>JAUPFL010000001.1:0-1037500 GCA_030562215.1 Peribacillus frigoritolerans
CTAAGGAATTGAAAAATGTTGCTTTGGGTCACGTTTTCCCACCTTCTTTTGGCACACCTAATAAACCCTTCTTTAAGTCTGTAGGAGAAAACTCATCACTTCGCCGATCGGCGCAAGCGCCTGTGGGGTCTCGGCCAGCCAGTCGGCAGGAGTGTCGTTTTCCAATGTAAACCCATAAAGAATGGAGCAGTTTTGTTCGCTGTGTCTTGGGCCGTTGACGTACTAATCGATCAAAATATTCGGCCTACATCACTTTTATCGACCGTTCACGAATTTTTTCGACCTTCATTTATTCTCTCATTTCTGGATATACTTTGACGGAGGGGTCTTGCACACCCGTTCTCAACTTTGTTAGAACACTACCATCTGAGGAATTAAAAATGTTGCTTTGGGTCAGTTGGTTCGGGAGCATCACTTGATGACGTTTTTGACAATGTTCCCCTTATCTGCCCATCACTTTATCGTTACGTCATTTATCTCCAGATTGAAGGGCTGATTGAAAACCCTTTTACTTCTTTTGGCGACTGCAGCAACATTTTCATGACCCTTACAGGAATGTACGGGGTGTCACCCATTTCGATTTCCTGTGCCTCCGCGTATAGTTCTTTGCGTTTCCCTTCTTCTTTTTCCTTCCTGGCTTCATCTATTAAACGATCAACCTTTTTGATTACTGTAAAAGAATGTGTTACCTGCCGCTCCCTGTGAATCAGAATGAAATAGATTATATTGGTTATAATCAGCATCCCCTGTCGCGTTTCTCCAACTGATGATGAACATTTCCGATTGTCCTTTATTCACTTGTTCCACGAACGAACCGTACTCCATGACCTGTACTTTCAAATTAATTCCGATCCCTTTAAGTTGGGATTGCAGGACCTCAGCCAAGTTGACTCTTTCTTTACTGTCCATTGTCAGGATGGTTGCATCCAAGCCTTTTGAATATCCAGCTTCGGCCATCAGTTTCTTCGCTTCTTTTAAATTGTAATCATAGGCTTCGAGATCTTCGTTGTACCCGAATACTTTAGAGCCCATCAAGGAGTTTGCCTTTACTCCACATTATTGAAGACACCCTTGATAATCGAGTCCATCTCGATGGCATGGGCGATGGCTTTACGGACCCTTACATCATTGAACGGTTCATTATTGACATTGAACCCTAAATATTCAGTTCCATACCCTTCACTGCGGTATACATCCATTGCAGGGATGATTCCACCTGGTCCATGACAGCTACAGGAAGAGGCTCGGCGATATGCGCTTCACCGGTTTCTATCATCGATATCCTCGTGGAGTCTTCCGGTACGACCTTGAAGATGACCTTGTCCACTTTTGGCTCGTCTCCCCAATAGCTGTCGTTTTTCGTCAATGTGATTTCCTGGCCTGGGGACCATGAATCAAAAACGAAAGGACCGGTTCCATTCGGTTCCTGGATAATCTTTTGCCATACTTTTCAATCGTTTCCGGACTGATGATTCCGCCTTCGTGATTCGCCAATATGGAAAGGAGAGGGAAAAAGGTTCCTTCAGAATGAATTGCACGGTAAATTCATCAACCGGTTTCACTTCTTTTACCATATCGAATACTACTGCTCTGGGAGAAGCGACCTTCGGATCCAATAGTCGATCAAACGTCTTTTTTACTGCGTCTGCATTAAATGGCGTGCCATCATGAAACTTTACACCTTCCCTAAGCTTGAATTCCCAGGTCGTGTCATTTATTTGCTTCCATTTTTCTGCTAGCATTGGCTGTATCTCACTATTCTCATCCCGTTGTACAAGACCTTCATAGACTTTATGGTGAGTGACGCTAGCGGCGTTAATCGTGGACATGAACTGCTGATCCAAATTCTCGGCGTCGGATAAGCGGGCAATAACCAATGTACCCCCTTCGTTTGATGCTCTGTTCGGATCACTTTCTGTTGTGCTTACGTCATTGTTAGAAGAACAGCCTGTAATGATGATAGCCATGATCATGACTAGAAAAAGCTTTCCTGCCCCGCGTTTTAACCCCATGGTCTTCTACCTCCCAATTTCATTTTTTGAATATTTATCTAATTATAGGAAATATTCTGACTATTTTTTCGAATATCTTTACTATGTTTTTCATTTTCTTTACTTGTTTACACAAATGGCTTCTGTATCGCTTATCGATTCCACGACCTTGAATGATGGCTTAAACAATTCTTTTTCGGGAAGCTCTGATAATCCCTTTCCATATATCCTCTTCTCATCTTATTAAAATATTGCTGCCCCTTATATTTGATTTCCGTTAAATCAAGATCGGGGATTATTTGATCCTTCATGACTACCTTTCCATTGATGATCGATAATTTAACGTCCCTCCCAGACCCGCTTACGAACATGGTTCGAATCGGATCATCGATTACCCCATATGGAAACCGTCCAAGTCAATCGCGATGATATCCGCCTTGGCCCCCGCTGCGATGCGACCCAAATCGTTCCTGCCAAGAAAAGCTGCCGCATCAAGTGTGGCTGACCGAAATAAATCGGCATAGACAGAGCCTTCCGTTTCTCCTTCCGCCAGCCGTGAGAGCATGCTGCCTGTCCTGACGTTCTGGAACATATCCGGAGGGAATGTGTCCGTTCCAAGGGCTATATTGATCCCAGCCCGTTTATATTTGGCAAAAGACTCTAACGCCTCCCCATGCCTCCCGATGATCAGCGGGCAATGAATCACCGTTGTATTCGTTTCAGCAAGCAGCGCCAAGTCATCACCCTGTCCGTATTTCGCTTTACTATATCCTGAAATAAAGTGGGCGTGCGGGATCCCTGTTCTTGGACCGAGAAAGCCAAGGTCGTACAAATATCTGATCGGTGTAACATGATGGGCTTCCCAGATGGTGTTGAATTCAAAACTTCCTTGTGCAGCATGAAGCTTTATGGGTACATCCAATTTTTCACTATAATATTTAATCTGTTTTAATTGATCTGCCGTTTGGGACTCTATACGTTCTGGAGCAAGCATCCCCCTGATCATGCCTTCATGGGCTCCATCGAATTTTTCTACAAACTCGACAGCTTTCCGTAACCCCGCTTCACCAGCTTTTTCATCCCAATGCAGTTTAATTTTCCCGTTTGGCTGGACGGCTCTCATTCCTGATTGGAAACTCGGTCCAAGGTAAATCCTTAACCCCAATCCAGCGGCATGTTCTGCCGCAGCTGCCAATTCATCATAGGTTTCAGCCCAGCTTTTATAAAAGACGGAAGTAATGGGCATCGCCGTCGTCACGCCATGAAGTATGAGCTGTGAATAAGCATATAGTGATTTAAAAGCTTCTTCTTCCTCGGTCATTAATTCAGGATGTCCGCTTTTGATATAATTCTCTGACCAAAGAAGGTTTTTCTGTCTGTCGGCACCGGCTTCAAAATGTAAAATATCATGGTCAATGTCCCCTAATGCATTTAAATCTATGAAACCGGGACTGATAATCGCGTTACCGGCATCCATTACCTCGTCCACTTCTTCTGGATAATTTTTTCCAACATACAAAATCGTGTCTTTTTCATAAACGATCTCGGCGTTTTCCAAAATGACATGATCGCACCCATCATACCCAATTACATATCTTCCTTTAAGTTTGGTTTTCATCTTATTCCCCTTTCCCCATCACGGCAGTGTCTTCGCGTTCGTCATATCGCTTTTCATCTACATATGCCCTGGCATGGCCCCAAAAATATTTCGTCGGTTGCATATACTTTTCGAGCCCCGCACGCTTTATCGTTGAAAAGGCCTCCTCATTCGCTTCGTCCAGAACTGCACTTTCATGGACCGTCTGTACATTCCTCCCTTCCATGATCAATTTCCCATCCACGATGACATGCTCCACATCATTCGCCACTGCTTGAAATACAAGCCTGTGAACATGCATGAATTCAGGGGTCAGATGAGGCTGATGCAGGTTGACCGTAATGACATCCGCTTTTTTCCCGATTTCAAGGGAGCCTATTTCATCATCCCAGCCAATGCATTTCGCAGCATCTATCGTGATCATTTCCAAAAGCTTGCCTGGCGGTAAATAATAGTAGTCCCTAAGGGCGGCCTGGTGAACAAACTGTGTTTTCCTCATTGCCTGAAACATATCGAAACTTGTGGAAGGGGACGTCCCATCCGTGGAGATTGCCACAGTTGCCCCCATCTCCAATAATTCAGTTATCGGGGTACGGGCATGAACCTGGCCAAATCCAGGTGATGCACTGACGTTGGTACCTGTTTCTGCAAGTATTCTTGCCTCATCGAAGGAAATGCCCCGACAGTGCTGTAAATGGACATCCGGTCCCAAGAGGGCATTTTCCTTATCCTGTATCGCTAAATGAATCATCCCGCCAAAGGCATCAGAGTGAATGCGTGTATTATACTTCCTGGCAATCTCCCTTATTTTCTTCGCTTGATAAAGGTCATGGTCATTCAGCCCATAAAGCCTGTCAGGAGATGTGGGATTGGAGGGATCCACTGATGTAACGATGACAAATGGTGTAATGAAGGCTCTCGTGCGGTCCTCATTTGCATGGTTCAGCGCCTCGATTACAGCTTCCGCCCCCTGTAATACTTCTTCATAGGAAACTTCCTTTACCACTCTCTTTCCATCGATCCACCGGCTGAATGAATGGGGCCATGGAGGATTGCAAGGACCCGTGCATACCACTTCCCTGATTCCCACCTCGGCGTATGCTTTTGCATGATTGATGGCGAAAATCGGTTCATCGGACCGCGGCATGGATCCTAATACGCTCACCCCAGTCGTCACGCCAGCCTTTAATCTCTCAAGGGAGGATAGCTTTCCTTCGTAATACCAAAAGTCATCTGTAACAAAATGCTTGTACGCATTCGTCATGATGGGCATCCAAAAATCAATATTCTCCATTGCGATCGTTTTGAACATGGAATGCCCCCCATGCCCATGAACATCTATCAATCCAGGCAATATGCACTGATGGCTGCAATCGATGACTTTTACAGCCTCATACTTCAATTTCAGTTTTTCGGTCGAATCTACGGCTAAAATCCTTCCTTGATGTATGGCGACGGCGCCATCTTGCAGGATTCTCCTGTTTTGATCCATGGTAATGACGGTCCCATGGATTAGCAGTAAATCTATCATACTTTCCCCTCCTAATTGAGAAGACAGCATAACATCCGTATGCTGCCTTCCTTTGTGATGAATTCCTACTTCACGGTTACATTATCAAGCATTAAATAATTTGCCGGATTCAGCCAAAGTCCTTTAACCGTCCCGCCATATACGGCCAAGTGTTCATAGTTACGGATAGGAACATATGGAACTTCTTCTCTTTCAATTGCTTGTGCCTTCGAATATAGCTCCTTACGTTTATCGCCATCCGATTCTTTGCGTGCACTTTCAATCAATTTATCCACTTCCGGGTTGCTATAGAATGAACTATTTCCCGCAGCACCTTGGGATTTGCTATTAAAAAGATTGAATTGATTATAATCTCCATCCCCGGTAGCGTTGCCCCAGCCGCCTATCGATACCTGGTGCTCGCCCTTGGCTGTCGCGTCAATGTAAGCCCCATACTCAAGGACTTGAATCTTGACCTTAATTCCAATTCCTTTTAACTGGGATTGAATCACCTCGGCCATATTGATCCTTTCCTTACGGTCACTCGTCGTCAGTGTAAACTCCAAACCATCCTTGACCCCCGCTTCAGTCAGGAGCTTCTTCGATTCATTAATATCATAGTCGTAGCCCTTTATATCCGGATCATAACCAAACACCTTTGGGCTCATTGTTGAATTCGCCCTCGTACCGACGTCGTTATAAACCCCTTTGATAATGGAATCGACCTCGATGGCATGAGCGACCGCCTTACGGACCCTTACATCATCAAATGGTTTTTTCTTAACATTGAAGCTTAAGTATTCAACGGCAAGTCCTTCCGTGCGATATAAATCCATCGTGCCCGACGCTTCGATCCGATCAATCTCCGTCACCGGCACTTGATCGGTCACATGTGCTTCACCCGTTTCAATCATCGCAATCCTCGTGGCATCTTCAGGGACAACCTTGAATACCACCCCATCTATCTTAGGCTTATCCCCCAATAGTCCTTGTTTTTTGAAAGTGCGATTTCTTCGCCAGGCTTCCAAGATTTAAAAACGAATGGCCCTGTCCCAACGGGGTTTTGACCCAGTTTGTCACTATTTTCCTTAATGGCCTTAGGGCTGATGATGCTTCCTTCATTACTTACCAAAATCGATAACAGCGGAGCATAAGGATATTTCAGCTTGAATTGTACGGTCGTTTCGTCAATCACTTTAATTTCTTTGATCATTTCCAATTTACCAGCCTGCGGCGAAGCTGTTGCCGGATCCAGTATCCTTTCGAAATTGGTTTTCACCGCTTCGGCATTGAATGGAGCTCCATCATGGAATTTGACTCCCTCCTGCAATTTAAACTCCCAAGTGACATCATCCAGTTGTTTCCACTCTTTTGCGAGCAGCGGTTTAGGATTCATGTTTTTGTCAGGAACGACCAATGTTTGATAAACCTTTTCATAAACGACGTTTGCAGATGGAATGTCTGTTATGAAATGGGGATCAAGGGTGGTCGCGTCAGATAATCGCGCAACGACCAGCGTACCTCCTTCTTTCGCTTTTTCTACTGTTTCCTTACTGCCGGTTTCCTCTGTTGCACACCCTGATAAAACGGATGAGATGCCTAATAAAGAAGCAAAAAGCAACCCAATCATACCTTTTCTCATTCTATTTCCTCCCTTTTCAACCTGCCTTTGTTTCTCCAAGTAACTTACAGCTATGAGTACATCGGGCTTACTGTAAATTATAAAAAAAAACCGAATTTTATATTTTCAGAATCTTTACTCATTTTTTAATTATCTTTACTGCTTTTCCGCATCATATTTACTTCAATACCTTTTTTGAATAAATTGAATGAAAGAAAAGGAGGAAGTCCAATGAAGCCAGAGGTCGTCATTAATAATACCGAATTGAATGTAAAGGAAAGAAAATCTCCGAAACTAAGACACTGGAAAGCCTTTTATAAAAAATTCAAGCGAAATAAATTGGCATTGGTAGGCGGGTACATCGTACTTTTTTATATTTTATTGGCTATCTTTGCACCTTTGATCTCACCTCAGGATCCCTATGAAATTGATTTGGTCAATAAACTCCAGCCTCCGTCAGCCGAACATTGGATGGGTACGGATGATAAGGGAAGGGATATTTTAAGCAGATTACTATATGGAACACGGCTTTCATTAACGGTTGGGTTTGTCTCTGTATTCTTCGGGGCGTTCATTGGCATACTCCTCGGGTTAACAGCTGGTTATTACGGAAAATGGATCGATACCGTCATTATGAGGATTGTCGATGTTCTGCTGGCTTTCCCGGGAATACTGCTTGCTCTTGCCATCATTAGTGCCCTTGGTCCAAGTTTAATCAATGTAATGGTAGCGGTCGGCGTCTTTTCGATACCGATGTTTGCCCGGATTGTACGCGGTTCTACATTGTCAGTCAGGAAGCTGGAATATATCGATGCCATTCGTGCATTGGGAGCGACTGACTTCACGATCATATGCAAACATATTTTTCCGAATATTCTATCACCCGTCATCGTTCAAGCTACATTACGCCTGGCAACGGCCATTCTGTCGGCAGCCGGATTGTCATTCCTGGGACTGGGAGCCCAGCCGCCCTCACCAGAATGGGGAGCGATGCTGAGCAGCGGCCGGGATTATTTGTTCAGCGCCCCGCACATCGCTTTGTTTCCGGGAATAGCGATATCAACACTGGTACTTGGTTTCAACATCTTCGGGGATGGACTTAGAGATGCCCTGGATCCAAGAATGAAAAAATAAGGAGGAGAGAAAATGTTCGTATTCATTATCCGACGGGTGCTTCAAACGATACCGGTTTTACTGGGAGTAAGTCTTGTTGTTTTCCTCATCATGCAAATGGTCCCGGGAGATCCGGCAACACTGCTTGCAGGTGAAGGAGCAACTAAAGAAACGATTGAATCGCTGCGGCATGAGCTTGGCTTGGATCGTCCAATCCTCTATCAGTACGTTGACTATGTCCTTCATGCCGTTCAAGGTGACTTTGGGGAATCACTCCGCAGCAGCCGCCCGGTTTTGGACGAGATCATGGTCCGCTTGCCCATCACCCTTGAACTGGCACTTGCCAGCATATTCATAACCGTAGTACTTGGAATGATCGCAGGAATCATCTCGGCTACCAAGCAATACTCGGCAGCTGACATTTCCATCATGATCGTTGCTTTATTGGGAATCTCGTTACCTAGTTTTTGGCTGGGCCTCATGCTTATCTACTTCTTTTCCGTGAACCTTCAATTGTTTCCGGTTTCAGGTTGGGGAACTTTCAGCCACATGATTCTCCCAGCCATAACCCTTGGGGCCGGCGGAGCGGCCATCGTTGCCAGGATGACCAGGTCGAGCATGCTTGAAGTCGTTCGCCAGGACTACATCCGGACCGCAAGAGCCAAGGGATTGAAAGAACATATCATCATTTATAAACACGGCCTGAAAAATGCGCTTATTCCCGTCATTACAGTCGTTGGCCTCCAGTTCGGTGCACTCCTTGGCGGTACGGTATTGACAGAGTCCGTTTTTGCCATCAATGGACTTGGGAGATTGATAGTCGATGCAATCAGAACGAGGGATTTGCCGATGGTCCAAGGCGGGGTCCTCATCGCTTCCGTCATCTTCGTATTCATGAATTTGGCAGTGGATGTCCTCTATCGATACTTTAACAAAAGAATAGACTTGAACTAAGGAGGTATGATGATGAAGAAGGTTGATGAAAAAATACTGGAGGTAAAAAACCTGCAGACCCACTTTTTCACTGATGAAGGAACGAGTAAAGCAGTCAATGGAATCAGTTTCTCCCTCAATAAAGGGGAAACGCTTGGAATCGTCGGGGAGTCGGGAAGCGGGAAAAGTATAACATCGCTATCATTGTTAAGGCTCATTCCATCGCCGCCCGGCAAGATTGCCGGTGGCAGCATCCTTTTTAAAGGGGAGGACCTGCTTACGAAGACTGAAAAACAGATGCGGTCCATACGCGGTAATGAAATTTCGATGATATTCCAGGAGCCGATGACATCATTGAATCCTGTCTATCCAGCTGGCGAGCAAATTGCGGAAGCGATCCGGCTCCATCAAAAGCTGGGAAAAAGGAAGCATGGAATAAAGCGGTTGACATGCTTCGGCTCGTCGGCATCCCTTCACCAGAAAAGAGGGCAAAACAGGAGCCGCATGAGCTAAGCGGCGGAATGAGGCAAAGGGTCATGATTGCCATGGCACTTGCCTGCCACCCTGAGGTTTTAATAGCGGATGAACCTACAACAGCACTGGATGTGACGATCCAAGCCCAAATCCTTGAACTGATCAAGACGCTGCAAAAGGATTTCGGGACGGCTGTCATTTTGATTACACATGATTTGGGTGTCGTATACGAAACCTGTGATCGGGTCGCTGTCATGTACGCAGGGAAAATCGTTGAATACACCTTGGCCAAGGAAATATTCACAAACCCAAAACATCCTTACACCATTGGTTTATTGAACTCCCTTCCGCGTCTGGACATGGACCAGGAAGAACTGACTACAATTCCGGGACCGTTCCAAGTCCTTACAACATGCCCAAGGGATGCAGCTTCGCTCCCCGCTGTGCACATGCGAAGAGCATTTGTGAACAAGCCGTACCGGATCTCCAGGCTATCGGCCCAAGCACCGAGGTCAGCTGCTGGATGTTCACCCCCAATGGGAGAAGGAATATGACGCTCAAGAGAAGGTGGGGATTTAATGATGGGTGTACCATCTGCAGAGAAAACGGTTCTGCTTAAAGTGGATCAATTGAAACAATATTTTCCGATCAAGGGCGGATTTTTCGGAAGGACCATAAATCATGTAAAAGCCGTTGATGACATTACCTTCGATATCAAACAGGGTGAAACCTTAAGCATAGTCGGCGAATCCGGCTGCGGAAAATCGACTACCGGAAGGGCAATCCTTAGATTGGATGAACCGACAAGCGGGAGCATTCACTTTCAGGATAAAGATTTACTGAGTTTAGAAAAAAAGAAATGAGGCGTACCAGGAAGGACCTGCAAGTAATTTTTCAAGATCCTTTTGCCTCCCTTAACCCGAGACAGACCATCGGACAAATTCTCAGGGAAGCTTTAGCGATACAAAATGTAGTTCCTAAAGAAAACGAAAGAGCAGGATCGAAGAATTATTGGGACATGTTGGACTGAGACCGGAATCCATGGAAAGATACCCGCATGAATTCAGCGGCGGCCAGAGACAGCGGATCGGCATTGCGCGGGCTCTTGCAGTGGACCCAAAATTGATCATATGTGACGAAGCTGTTTCTGCACTGGATGTCTCCATTCAAGCGCAAGTGCTGAATTTATTAAAATCCTTACAGCGCCAGTTCGACCTTACCTTTCTTTTCATATCACATGATTTAGGTGTGGTCAGACATATCTCGGATCGGGTGATGGTCATGTATCTCGGAAAGATAGTCGAGATAGCCGATAAAAAGTCCATTTTCGAACAGCCCCAGCATCCATATACAAGGGCATTGCTATCGGCCATCCCAGTACCGAATCCTGTGCATGAAAGAGAGCGGATCCTTTTGACGGGTGATGTACCCTCACCCATAGACCCTCCAAACGGCTGCCGCTTCCATACACGGTGCCCTTTTGTACAGGATATCTGCAAAACACAGCTACCCGAACTGAAACGATCCGTACAAAACCATCAAGTGGCTTGTCACATTGTGTCATAAGCTGTAGATTTCCGGAGGGGTCTTTAGTATGATACTAATAAACAGAATAATTCAAGTTATTTAAAAATATAACCAGCAGAGGTTCTCCATGCTAAGTTACGAGGGATTCACATTAATTATCATGCTCTTCATTTTAGCTCCCATCATGGGAGCTATCGCTCTTTATTTCTATTCATATTCGAGAAAAGGATCGATCTTCTTGAAAATAAAAACAAAGAGATCCGCCTGGAGCAAGCACTGCAAGAAGCACAATATAATAAATTGAACCAGCAAATCCAGCCACACTTTTTGTTTAATACACTAAATGTCATACTGGGCTTGGCCCGCCTGAACAGGACGGCTGAATTGATACGGGCTTTAGAGGCATTTTCGCAATTCCTGAAATTCAAATATAAAGCATCGGAACCATTGATCCCCCTTTCCCAGGAAATCCAGTATACCCAGCATTATCTCGACATCCAGACCCTTCGCTTCGGTGATCGGCTCAAGATTGATATGGAGTGCCCGGAACCATTAGCAATCGCACTGGTCCCCCCTTCATTCTCCAGACATTGGTGGAGAATTCGTTTAAACACGGTTTGGAAAAAAGTGGGTGAAGCCCTGCTGCATATCCGGTTCTACTTGGAATCGCAGATGGTATATCTGGAAGTGGCGGATAATGGATTGATGGGAAATGAATCTTCCGTTACGGACGAAGGCGGCCATGGCCTGGATAATATCCAAAAACGATTATATTTGTATTTCAATGACCGTGCACAATTGAATATAGCTTCTAATGAATCGGGAACAAAGGTAGAGGTATCATGGCCACTGGTTTTTGATAAGAAAATGGAGGAGGCGGAGCCGGAATGAATGTATTATTAGTTGATGACGAACCATTGGTCCTTGAACAAATGGAATATATGATTCAGTCCATATATCCTTTTTGGAAGTTTCACAAAGCTGCTGATGCCTGTCAGGCACTGACCCTCAACCAAAATCATAAAATCAACCTCGCTTTCCTGGATATTAATCTGCCCGGGCGATCGGGGCTTGAATTTGGCGAAGACTTAAGGGCGCTGAACAAAGAAGTCGAAATCATCATGGTGACCGCGCATCAAAGTTTCGATTATGCACAGCAATCCATCAGGATAGGCGTGGTTGATTATTTAACGAAACCTGTAATAGAAAGTGATTTGCATAAAGTCCTGGCCAAGTATGACAAAAGGGAATCTTCTCATAATTACTCAACCCTTATTCACCATTCGCTTTCATTCATTCATGAAAATTATGCTGAAAAGCTCTCCCTTTCGGACATCGCCCGTGAAGTGCATACCAACCCTACTTATTTAAGCAGGAAATTCCATGAAGAAGTCGGCACTTCCTTTTCGGAATATTTAATGCTTTATAGAATAAAGGCCGCAAAAAGGGCCTTGACCAATAACACCAGCTGGAGCATATCAGACGTCGCCGAAAAATCGGGTTTCAATAGCCAGCATTATTTCAGCACTTTATTCCGGAAAATAGAGGGAATCACGCCAAAGGAGTTCCGCGAGAAAGGAAAATGAACATTGCGATCACGTACATTTCAAGAATACGTACAAGGCCCCATTCAAATCGGGATGGGTTTAGGGATCATCTCCCTCCTGGCACGCTGGGTGACAGGCACCACAATATTATCCTCCCCCGAATCGATGGTGAAGTATGGAGTTTTCGGAGGGATTGGGTACGCCCTGATGGGAGCGATTGCCCTGTTCATGTTCAGCTTCATCGGGACGAGGGTCCGTCAGGATTTCCCTGTGGGCATGACCATCGGGGACTATTTAAAAGCCCGGCTCCATCCCCTTGGATATTGGATATTGATCGTGATACTGGTCATAACCAATCTACACATTTTATTCATTCAGGGAATGGCCGCGTCCACCCTATGTCAGTTTCTTTTCGATACCCCGCTCTATGTCGGGTTGTTCTTTTTTCGGTTTTTGTGTCCTTTATGCCGGATTCGGCGGGTTAAAGCTCATTCACGGATTTGCAGCTTTTCAAGTCGTCTTCATGTTTGCCGCAGTCATCTTGATTCCTTTATACTTTTTCGTCAAGGAAGGGATCCAGCCTGTTTATGATGGGATTCGTTTATACCATCCATACATGCTCGTAATCAATAAATATGATCTATGGAGTTTTCTTTTTGCAGGACTTCTTGTCGGGTTCGGCCAGTTTTTCTTTGACCTGACATCATGGCACAGATTATTCATGATCGAAATGAAAAAGGTTCGATTGACATTCTCTTTATCCGGCCTTATATGGATCATCTTCCCGCTCTCCTTTTCATCCCTGTTCATCATGGTTATCTTTACGGGCGGCTTCACTGATATACACTCGATTCTGGCTGGATTGGCAAACAAAATAACCACGCCATTCTTTTTCATCCTTTTTGTGCTCTGCGCTTTCAGTGCAATCACCTCAACATTCGGTGCCTGCCTGCATTCATTGGTAAGCCTGATCGTAGCCAATATTCTTGAACCATTACAAACAAAAAAAGCGACCAGCAAAAATAAGGATGGCCTGCCTGCTTTCGATCTGTATTGGAGGATTGGTTTTCGTTGCTACACTCTTCTATTCCCCAAACCTATTAGAGCTCTTATTTTATTCAGGCAATATATACTCGGCACTGCTGGCTCCAATCCTGGTTATCGTATTCAGCAAAGGAAAAGTCGCCGATTACATACCGATAAGCGCGGTCCTGGCCATTGGGGCTTCATACATCATCAAGCCTCATGTAAGTGAATTCCAAAGCATATGGTTCAGTGGATTAGCTTCATTGACCATCCTAGTGATTTGTACGATCCTTACGCTTATTAAGAACAAATTGAAAACAAAGCCATGAAAAGCTTAAGCCATGGCATGAATACATAAAAATGGCTCCCGCAATTGAAGTTGAAAAGAATCGACTTCAAACGCGGGAGCTGCTTCATAATCTCATGCATGTTTTATAAGTCAGGTACCGCAAAAGGTCCGGTAAGGTTTTGTTGACACAGGCAGTGCGGCGTATTCAGCTTGTTCCTCGCAGTGTGCATAAGGACTTGCAAGAACATCCAGCAGCCGTTCCATCACGCTGTAGTCCCCTTGCTCCACTGCCGCTTCCAATGCCTCTTCCACCCGGTGGTTCCGTGGGATCACCGCAGGATTGCTGTTCTGCATCAACTGATTCGAAGATTCTTTCGACTCCTTCTGCCTGCCCAGTCTCGCCTGCCAGAGCTCTTGCCACTGAGCGAATTCCGGTGTCCCGGAAAGGACCGTATCCTCCACTTTACCAAAGGTCAAAGCACGGAAGGTATTGGTATAGTCGGCACCATGCTTCTTCATCATACCGAGGATGCCGTTAATAAGGGCTTCATCCTGATTCTCTTCGTTGAATATCCCCAACTTCGCCCTCATTCCCGCTAACCAATTAGAATGATACAGATCGTTAAAAACGGAAATCTTATCTTGGGCAAGTGTAACGGCCTGATCCTGGTCATCATGCAAAAGCGGCAATAGGGATTCAGCGAATCGCGCAAGATTCCATCCTCCAATAACCGGCTGGTTACCATAGGCATAGCGGCCTTGTCTATCAATTGAACTGAATACCGTTGCAGGGTCATAGGCATCCATGAAGGCGCAAGGGCCATAATCGATGGTTTCCCCGCTAATCGTCATGTTGTCGGTGTTCATCACCCCATGAATGAAGCCAACCAGCTGCCATTGGGCAATGAGCTCAGCCTGACGCTTGACCACTTCCTGCAGCAGCGAGAGATAACGGCCTTCATCGGCTTCAATGTCTGGAAAATGACGCTTAATTGCATAATCGGCAAGTGTCCGGAGTTCCTCGATCGTGCCCCATTTTGCAGCGAATTGAAAGGTTCCGACACGAAGATGACTCGAAGCCACACGGGTCATGATGGCACCAGGCAGCCCGGTTTCACGGATTACCGTTTCTCCGGTCGTCACCACTGCCAGACTGCGGGTGGTAGGAATGCCGAGCCCGTGCATCGCCTCGCTGATGATGTATTCGCGCAGCATCGGTCCAAGTGCAGCCCGGCCATCGCCCCCGCGGGAGTATGGCGTTCTTCCTGGACCCTTCAGCTGGATATCGACCCTCCCGCCTTCTGGCAACACCTGCTCGCCAAGCAATATCGCCCGGCCGTCACCTAACATGTTAAAATGACCGAATTGATGCCCCGCGTAAGCTTGGGCAAGAGGTGAAGCACCTTCGGGGATTTCGTTTCCGGCAAACACCGCCACGCCATCTTCGCTTTGCAGCGACTTAACGTCCAAACCAAGAGATCCAGCCAAACGTTCATTGAGAATGATCAACTCCGGTGAACGTACAGGAGTCGGGTCCGTGCTCGTGAAAACTTTTCCGGAAGACGTGCATAGCTATTGTCTAAATTCCATCCAGTTTCATTAGTCATGGTTTCTCCTTTTCTAATTGTGACTTTTGTATAAAAGGTTCTTTCTCTCATGATTCAGTTAATACACGCGATAAAACTTAGTTGCGGTCCATATTAATGTCTACTTCTGCCAATTAATTATACCGTTTCTGCATTAAAATGGCTCTTTTAAAGTAGCGTTTAATCCATGATAACTCCCAGGTTTTAAAATAAAGCGATTGTCTAAAGCGCCAATACCCTCATCGGTCCCTTAGAATGAAAAAGAGCAGGCACTTTATTATAGGTCAACAAAAATGAAAAAAACTTTTGTTTCATAATTGGCAACTAAGCTATTAAGTGTAGATCTGAAATAAAGTCACGATGTTTTCAAAGTAGTTGCGACGTTTCACCCCTTTGGATGTTTATTTAGGTTGATTGAAAATAGAGTTGCTCCGTTAAAGGGCCGGATTGTGGAGGATTGGAAGAAGGAAAGCCATGTATAATTAGAGATGTAAGTTTATGCTTTTTATGTAATAATTATTTTGTAGAAATGAAAAGTCACAATTCATACATAGTGAGGGTGGGAATCATAATGGCAACGGGAACGCATACTGTAGTAGTTCCAGTAGATGTACAAGCAGTTTGGGATTATGTCAGTGATCTCGAAAAATGGGCAACGACAGTACCAGCCTATAAAGAACATGAAATCATAAATGACAAGCAATCTATTTGGACATTTGAAGGTAGTGTAAAAGGTATCAAAAAACAATACAAGCGCAGGTAGATATTACCGAATGGAATGAACCTTCAAATATTAAGTTTGAACTAAAAGGTTTATCAGATAATTTTACAGGAAGCGGTCACTTTACTGCAGAAGATGTTAATGGTAAAACAATAATGACTTGTACGGTGGAAATCCATGCAGGCGGATTATCTGGTGCGGTGTTAACACCAATTATTAAATGGGCTGTTCCAAAAGTAGCATCTCGTTTAACAGAATCTATCGCACGTAAAATTGCAGTATTCTCATAGTTTTCAAAGATTGAAAACCAAATCATTTTGGAGATACCTTCTCTGAAGTATAGATGGTAACATTCTGAAGAGATGACCAATGTAATGATATAGAGTTCTACTAGAAATTTTATAATTAGCGGAAAGGGGGCTGTCCAAAAAAGGATGGCCTCTTTTTTCAATATTGATCGGGCGCTTTAATGGCATAAGGATCACAAAATTATCGAACTTGTTTAAAAATCTCATACTTATCTAAAAAGAGTAACTCCCATCCCGAACCATGATTTTAAAGAAGACTTGGTTATTCTTCATGTTTTTTTACTTTTTTATATAAATAAAACCCTCATTGGATTGAAGAAATTAACACTCCAGCCGAATAACTGCCTAAACAAGACCCCGCAGACGCTTGCTTTGAGCGGCTTGGCAGACAGTCGGCGGAAAGGGAGCGGATTTCTGAAATCAACTGGAACGTTTTTCAAAGAAAAAAATGTAGGCAAACTCGCTTTCTTCGAATTTGTCTACAGTCTGAAGCCTGCCGTTGATTCGGCAGGCTTTTTTTATTCATCTATGATTTTCCCAAACAGGTGAACAGAAACTTGCTAATCGTGTGGAGGATTCATGTTTTCAGCATGCCTCCCCCACCTTTCTCTGTCTTTTCCTTCCCTTTTCGTCTCCCACATCCCACTTCCAATACAGGATATGCTTAATTCAGTAAAGTCAGGCTGATAAAGGCAATGCCAAATATACAGTACAGAATGAGGGTAAAGGGCTGGGGAAAAATAATATATACGATCATACTAATGATCATCAGCAGGATGCTGAAGGCATTTATCCTATCTCTCCACATACTCACCTTTGGTCAACTCCTTTTCCACAAGCGTAAGGTACATTTTCATCGCAAACTTCTTCCGGTGCTGCCTGGTCGGCCTTTGAGGAAGCATTCCTCCCACAGTCAAAGCGAACATCAGCAAAAATAGTGTTTCTTCTTCATCCTTCATCCCACTTTGTTATAATGGCTGTGTGCCTAATTTGCATTTTTTCATTTTTCGTTAGTAAGTAAGCGACTGATAATTTATAATTATAAAATTGAACCCGCTAAACAGCCATGTAGCCAAAATGATAAATCCATAAAAATAATTTAAATATTCAGACTTTTTAAGGGGTATGAAGTGAATGATCTATAAAACTTTCAAGGTTGTATTAAGGGCCTTGCACAAAGGCCAAACCGAGGAATTCGCTTATGTTTTTGAAGGAAAAGCTTGCTGATCGGCCGTGCAAGCCAGCACTCCAAAGCTGATTTTGCGCTTTACAATGACTTCGTTTCCAGGGAACATTGCCGGATTTATATGGAGGAAGGGCAGCTCCTCATTGAGGATTTGGCAAGCAAACACGGTACCTCCGTGAACCAGATGCCGCTCGTACCGGGCCATCCCTGTCACATTGAACCGGGGGATTCGATCACTTTGGTTAATGGATTGATTGAATTCATGATCTCCATCGACAACGATCTAACAAGGGATTTCACGCCGGTGAACCCCGAGTTCCTGCAAACCGTCGCTATCAATGAGCACCTTCAGACCGTGATCATCAATGAAGAAGCACCCATTAAAATGCCGACAAAGGAATTCAATTGCTTTAAACTGCTTTATGAAAATTTGGACAACCTTATTTCAAAGGAAGAAATAGTCCAGCAAGTATGGCCAGAGAGAGTCGGAGATCCCGAACAAATTGTGACGGCAGAGGAAATTGCTTCACTTCTATACCGGGTACGGAAACGGATAAATCGGCACTTTGCAATAAAAGCCGTCATTCAAAAAGGATATTATATGGAATCCATCCATTCATTCAATCTATCGGACTAATAATGACAATCATTCGAAGATATGAAAAAAGCATTGCTGATAACAATGCTTTTTTTTCATGCTTATAACGGAGCTGGAAATCAGGTATCCACCCAGCCCGTCCTAATGCCTTTTATTTCCTTGGTAAGTCGAGATTGGTGAATTCATCTACTGGAACGATGTCTTCTTCCATATCCATCACCTTCAGCACAACCCGGTCTCCTACATTCGTTAATACAATATCAGATAACGCATTGACACCAGGGTCCACCGAGAACCTCTTGGCATTGCCTTCGATGATTAAATGGAATACGTATCCATTTGGGAGATTGGCATCATTGATCCTCATTACCTTCCCCTTTATTTCTTTCATTTCAAATCCCTTTTGAGGCGTCACACCGCTTACTTTCCCTAAAGAGGCAATCAGTTTTTTATAATTGCGGAAAGCTTCGTCTTTGGTTTTCCCAAAGACCACTTGGGGATTATCACTATTGGCGTAAACGATAGCCACACCTTGGAACTTGCTGCCCTTTGTAACCGGAATCACATATGTGGGAGCACCGTAAATCGTGTAGAAAATTCCATTAGTGGCTTTCCAGCCTGGATATTTGGACAAAAACTCACTCGCATTGGCGTTGGATTTTGCTTCCTTTCCAGTCAGAACGGACGTGACGCCTTTATAGTACGTCATTTCACCGGTTTTGGCATTGAAAACACCATAACCTACAAGGGTTTTGGAGTTGCCTTTTGATTTAGCCCGGGTAAAGTCCACTACATAAATCAATTCGCCTTTTTCGTTAAACGTTACTTGCATATTATCCTCATTAGGAATCAGCACATCTTTCTTCGGCCCAATCAGGGACTGGTTTTTCCACCCGTGAACATATTTTCCCCAGTAAGTCCAATATTCCAGGGCTGTATCCAATGTGAATGTCCGATCTACCCATTTAGGTTCTTTTCCTTTTGAATAGTATTTCGTGTCCCCCGTTTCCGGATTCACCAATACTACCCCGTCCACTACGGGACCGCTGCGGTATTTCAAATAATGTCCGACTGAAGCTACGAAGAAGGGCTCTCCATCTTCATTCGGTTCCAAATATGAATCATGGATGATTTTATTCGGATATGCCTTGCGGATGGTCCTTTCCAAATCATGATCAAGGTACTGTGATGGTGCATACAGCATCTTCCCTTTGACAGTACTTGCCCCTTTATCCGTCGATACGGCGGAAATCAAATTATAACCTGGCGTGTATTCCGCTTTCCCGGCTTTTAAAAACCCGTCCATTTCAATGGGGGACGTATAAGCCAATTCATCATTGATATTGGTCAGCCGGTATTCGCCTTCAGTGAAATATGATGCATTTTCTATTTTATTAATCGCTGCATCGCCTTTTGCGTCAGCCATTTTCACTGTAACAAGCGGCATGGTCTTTATATCTTGAACTTCTTCCAGCTCTTTTTCTTATCGACCTTCGCCAATCCATGCAGATCTGCAGCAAAAGTGAGCGGGTAAAACAGCATGATGACCCATGCGGCAATTAACAAGACACCCATCAAACTGTTGAAATGTACGTTCCAAGGTGTTTTTGGCTGCTTTGCCGCTTCATTTCCCCTCCGATTCCGTCGGGTTCTTGAAGATTCACTGGCACTATACATATACATTCTTGAATCGATGATCAGAATGAGCCCTAGAATAATGGCAAAACTCGAAAAGAATGCAGCGGCAGTAAGATCCAGCAGCATGATATCGATGGCGAAAAACAATACGGCAGCAGAAACTAAAAGTCGCAGCACTTGTTCAATGAAAAAAGGTATATCTTTTTTGGTGATTGCGTTTGTCCATCTCTGCGGAATCAAGGAAAGTCCCAATATGGCAAATGGTATTTTCATTAAAATTCCTTTCAAGATGAAAACGATCAGTGAAATTATCATGGTTTGAAATATCTCTCCTTGTCATGTGTGTTCCCATTTACCCATTTTATCACTTTCGTGCAACTAATTTACTATTTTTTAAATATATCGAAATAACGTCAAAAGCCTTCCAATCCAACTTACTCCAATGATGCTACTTTTATCGATTTAATGTTTATATAGACTCTAGAAAAGGATGGATGACAAAGGGGACGAAGCCTATGATTTATGAAGAAACTTACCAATACCTATTAAGGAATGTATCTTCCACTGAATTCGATACGTGTTTGTACGCCTTGCTCCACAGTGATTGGGACGGGGTCATTCAGAGCCCGCTTCATATGATGGCCCGGGGAGTCGGAACGACAGAAAAGTACTTAAGGCAGATCATCAATAAATTCACCGCACCACAAGGTTCACTAAAAAAAGTGTTTGTGCCTGTTCATCAAGGAGAAGATGTTTTATACAAATTTAACCTTGGTCCTGCAAGTAATCTTGGCTATAACAGAAAGACGGACCGTTATTGCAAGAAATACCGTTTCTTTTATAGCGATGCTTTCAAAACCTTGACGATTCATGGAAAACGTCTGCTGCTTATGGGTGCCTTCCGAATGTCTGTTTTGAAGTCTGAAGAAGTACTATTCGAATATCATGAAATCGTCCCTGATTCCAGCTCGCTATTCACAAGGCAGCGCTTATTGGATACAGTCGATGCAATCCATGACGCTTTAGGCCATATCGTGACGATTTCTTTTGCGAGCAGGGCTTTTTCAAAGAAAGAAGTTCTGGTATTCACCTTTTCCGAAGGCATCTTGGAGCAGTATAAGGAAAATAGGGCGGAACGGACATTGTTGCGGAGAACGATTTTTAACTCTGGCTACCTTGGGCATATCAATGATTCTGTATGCAGGGAATTGGAACGGGTCGGTAAATATATTTTCCGTTCATTTCTGCAAGAAGCGACAAACATCTCCAATGATATCCAAAAAGAACTGCAGAAGTTAGCACGTTTCGTCTATTCCCATTCTCTTAAGAAATTTGGCCAGGCGCTTCCTGCCAATAAGCAGTTGCTTCTTGCCCCAAAACAAGCCTCTGCTTATTTAAGCAAGATCATGTACAATGAAGCATTGGAACAGATGGTCAAGTATGCCCACCAGGCAGAATCCATCAAAAGCCTGCTTGAACGCGACCATTTTCATAGAAACATCTCCGAGAAAGCTTTCCGCCGGGAAGTGAATGAATTGGAAATGGCAAAACATATCGAGCCCATTCTCCATAAGTACCATCAAGCTGACTACATCCGCCATGTGCTGAACGACTGGTGCGAAACATGGCTCATTTCCCGTGTAAAGACAGTGACCGAAGAATTCCGGGCAGAAGGAAAAAGGAAAAGTACCGATGATAAACAGATCGCGGCCGAATATATGGAGCGCATTAGAAACGATACATATGGCCAGTTGGACAGGCTGTTGACCTTGCTTCTTAAATACGGCAATCATGCAGTGGCCCCGGCTGTCCGGAACTTCCCTCTCACAAAGAAAAAGGAAACCCTCCAATCCTATTTCGCTATCCAGAAGGAACGTCTCGATGTTCTCTCCATTTCCTCTTAACATCACACGGTTTAAGCCTTTTAATATGTTTTCCAAGAGAGCGGATCCGTTCTCTTTTTTTGCTTGTAACAAATGCCGACTGTGAATTGCAGAATGACGATTGTGGTTTGGTGATTGGTGCACTGTGGATTTCTCCTCTGAATTCGTGTGTTGCATATGGATCTTGTGGATAAGGGAACTTGGGCAGTAAGTTGTTTGAACGGCAGGCCATAACACCTGAAAGGGCAAGGGCATTTATTATGGGGTTATTCAAGGGTCTAAGAATGGGTTTATATAAAGGAACTGAAAAAGGTTTTGACCATCAGTATGAATAAGGTGTTGAATCTCGGCAGACCACAAAAAGAAACGGGCCCCATTTAGAATGGAAAGCCCTCAATGAATTGTTATGGTATTAATAATATTTTCCCCGAACTTTTCCGGCTTTCAAGGAGTCTATGTGCATCGGCCCCATTTTCCAACGAAAAAAGAGCCGGTTCATGATGAGGATTTCCCCTGACAGAATCCATTGGAACAGCTCTGCTGTTCTTCTTGTCCGTTCTTCATGAGTAGTCAGGACGTTCCAAAGGTCACCACCTATTAATGCCTTGGATGTATCCATTAACATCCTTGGATCGATTTTCTCCGGATCACCGCCTGCCATCCCAAAAATACGACAGTTCCTCCAGTCTTGGTCGCACTGAAACTATCCATCAAGGTTTGGCCCACTGATTCATAAACGATATCAACGCCTTTACCGCCGGTTACATCCTTAATGGAAGCCACCCAGTCTGATCCGTAAAGGAAAACATGATCCGCACCCATTTGTTTGGCAACAGCCGCTTTATCATTGGATGAGGTCAAGCCAATGACCTGACCGCCCTTCATCCTGATCATCTGTGTCAGTAATTGACCGACTCCACCTGCAGCCGCATGGACCAGAGTGGTTTCCCCTTCTTTAACTGGATGGCTGTCATGCATTAAATATTGGGCAGTCAATCCTTGAAGTAAAACGGAAGCGGCCGTTTCAAAGGAAATCCCATCAGGCAGCGGTAACAGTTTATCAGCAGGAACTGAAACCAGCTCCGCATTGGCATGGGGAACATCAGCGAACCCGACACGATCCCCTGCTTTCACATGATGGACATCTTCCCCGACATATTCGATGACCCCTGCCCCTTCATACCCTAGAATGAATGGGGATCACCCACCAAATGATAATTCCCTTTCCTTCTATATACATCAGCAAAATTCAATCCGATTGCTTTCATTCGGACGATCACGGCTGATTTTGAATGTTCAGGTTCTGCAATTTCCTTACAGACAGAACTTCCGGACCGCCGAATTCATCAAAGACAAGTGCTTTCATCATCCTAACTCCCTTCAATGCTTCTTCATTCTTTAAGATATAGGATGGACCCTTTGATGGCAAGAAACACAAATAACCGCCCTGCCCATTAAAGGCAGGAGCGGTCACTAAGTTTATTCAATCAGTATTGGAACCAGGACCGTTCTTTCGTTTATTCGCAGAATATTCC
The DNA here is from genome assembly GCA_030562215.1 of Peribacillus frigoritolerans. Taxonomy (GTDB): domain Bacteria; phylum Bacillota; class Bacilli; order Bacillales; family DSM-1321; genus Peribacillus; species Peribacillus frigoritolerans_B. Next base: position 23,084 of record JAUPFL010000001.1, read on the forward strand.
TTACCGTGTGCTTCATGTTCTGCAATGATATCCGCTTTCGGTATATGGTTATTCTTTTTGGTGAAGCGATGCGGTTGCGATGTTTTTTTCCCATGATCTATCTCCCCTTCATCCAATGTTTTATGTTGAACTAATGTTAGCTTGTCCGATTACCACCGAAAATACCGGCAAAATAAGCACTTCATAATAAAGGAAAAACCTTTGTGGAGACCGAATAGATAGAAAACTGATTTATAAAAATGTTTCCTGTATTGAACAAAGGTTACGCTTACGGGAAATTCGTGAAAGTGATGCCGCCTACGGTTTCAACGACCTTGATTTAACTCGCATCGGCCGGTGTCATCAAGTGAGCTCTTGCTTAAGCTGGGCTTCATCCAGGAAGGAATATTAAGGAGTTATATTTACCAAAACGGTAACCCTCATGATACATATGTCTATTCCTTGCTGAAGTGAAACCCACCTTTGGAAGGTTGCACTGATTCGGACACTCCTTCCTATAATTGGCTAGATGCTTTATTTGCTGAGGCTTTGCGTTCAGTCGGCGGAAAGGGAGCGGATTTCCGGAACCAAGATTCGGTTCTGCTCGGAGCATCCGTTCCTCATTCCATTTACTTATTTGAACAAGATAAAACGGCAAATAAACTTCCTTTATATTCCAAATTACCCACGAAAAAAGTCACCTAAAATTGGCGACTCCAACTTCAAGATTTAGGTGGCTACAAGATAGTCCTTCAAGGCCTGCTGCAGCGTACCCTTTGTTTCTGCCTTATTATCAAGTTGAATCCCTGATCGGATCATTTTCGTAACAACCTCAGGGCGTAATCCAGTCACCACAGCTTTACAACCCATCATTGCCGTTCCATCGAGGATTTTCATCAAGTCATTGATCATTTCAACTTCCATTTCGATGATACCGGACAAATCCAAGATCAAGGTCTGTATCCGCAGTTTACCTATCTCCATCAATACTTTTTCTTCGATTATCTGTATTCGTGAATAATCGATTGTCCCAATTAACGGAAGGACACAGGTGGTGGAAGTGACGGGAATGATCGGGACTGATAGATTTTCCACCAAGTTTTGCTGAGCGAGAATCAATTTGTCTTTATAATCGGAGTAACTGACGAAAAAGATTTAAGAAATACATCAACCTTTTCATTCACTATTTTCTCTAAATCAAAAAAGACCTTGGAATCCTCAATAAACGCTTTCTTTTCTTGTTCGAACTTATAAAGAAAGGTCCAAAGCGTTCTGCGGAGCGCCTGAATCCATTCCAGCTTGAATGAAAGCGTCAAGGAGTGGGTTGCCCACGTAACCCCCTCTTGTTCGGCAAAGGCAACCAAATCCGTTTCATTCTGTTCCACTATATAACGGACGAGCTTATGCGCATTATTTAAAAGGTCGACATTTCCAATCAGAAGGATTTCTTCGATTTTATCCCTGACATTGACCGCTGCTGATAAAAGATATTCTTCAAACTCACTTTTATTCTGCAAAAGGAATTCCATTATTTTATCTTCATCGTAAACAAAACTCACTCTTCTCCACTCCCTTTTTGAACATCCAACTGTGATTTTTGTTACTAATTACTTTCTATATTGGTGGAGTTTTTTCCTGCTATATGCTCATATATTAAAGAGCTGGAAAGTAAATAGGTTGAAGCCGGTTAGATCTCCTCTCCTGGGAAAACATTTTTCGATGCGGAAGAAAAGATCAGATGGGTGGACGATTTCCCATATTTAATGGCTTCATCGACGAAGTCTTCCAGCGTTTCCATGGAGTATGTACTAATTTTAATAAGATAACTGTATTGACCGGCTAACCGATGGCATTCCAGAACTTCCGGATGGCTCAAGCTAAATTGATAAAAGTCCTTGCATCTATCCGTTTCGAATAATATGAATGCCGTAATGTTCCTATCAAGTTTTTCAAGTGATATTTCCGTTTTATATCCCTTTATCACTCCGCTTTCCTCTAATTTATTGACACGTTCTTTCGTTGCTGGAGCCGTTAAGGAAACTTCATGTGCCAGTTCTTTCATGGACATGCGCCCATTATTCTCCAGCAAGGAAAGTATTTTTTTATCCGTTCGATCCAATTCGATCGCCCCCACTTTTTATTATTAATAGAATCCTTTCAAATACATTATAAAATAAAAAGAAATGAGTTGAATACGTAATTAATTGCATGTATTAAGGGATTATCTTTTTATATAATTAATTCAAATATAAATAAGGGGGATGCTGTCATGAAAAAAGTATTGATGCTGCTATCCAATGGATTCGAAGCGGTTGAAGCAAGTGTGTTTACAGATGTATTGGGTTGGAATAAATTAGAGGGTGATGGAACCACTGACTTGGTTACGGTGGGACTTCACGAACAATTGAAATGCACATGGAATTTCATCGTGCAGCCCGAACTGACCCTCGATAAAGTGAACATTGATGACTTCGATGCTTTGGCCATTCCAGGAGGTTTTGAAGAAGCCGGTTTCTATGAGGATGCCTATGATCAGAGGTTTCTTGATGTGATCAAGCATTTTCATAATAGGAAAAAATCATAGCAACCATTTGTGTAGGTTCTCTTCCACTAGGAAAAAGCGGGATCTTGAATGGAAGAAAGGCCACAACATACAACCATCCAACCAGTAAGAGACAAGGGCAGCTAAAAGAGTTTGGTGCGGTTGTCGTGAACGAACCGATTGTCGTCACGGAAAATATCATTACATCCTACAATCCATCCACAGCTTTCGATGTTGCCTTTACGCTCTTGGAAATGCTCACTTCAAAAGATAATTGTGAACATGTAAAGGAATTGATGGGTTTCCATTAAGAATGTCTTGGAAACCTACACGATCTGATGTTATTTGGATGTTAAATCCCACTCCAGGCATTCGCTTATCCAGAGGCGGTCTTGCTTGCGCCTCCCGGGGTCTCCCTAGACGAGCTTTTCTAAGCAGGAGTCTCGTACCTTCCGTGTTTTCAACTAAAAAAACTGTAGACAAAACTCACTTTTCTTCGAGTTTGTCTACAGTCTGGGGTTCCGAGTGAATTCGGAACCTGTTTTACGTTATTTCCAATAAGCCAATGAACGGGTTTTCATGGATTCACGGAACTGTTTTGTTGATTCTGGCAGGGCTTTATTCTTTGCATAATCGATGATGACACCATACTGGCGAATGACATCGAGACTATCCAGCTCGCCATTGACGAATTTAGCTTCCACGCTTTGTATGTTTTCCTCAAGCCATTGTTTGCAGTTGTTCCTGTTATTTTAAGTATGCTTACACAACAATATTATTTATCAGGTGTTTCCGATGTGCCTTCCTCGCTGTTTTTGAGGTAAACTTCAGAAATTCCATTCATACCTTCCATTAGTTGCGCTTTAGTATATTCCATACTGCCAACCAGTTTATGAAGCTTCTTATCATTGTTCTCTTCTGTAAGTTTAGATTCTGAATCAGTCACATTTTTTCACCTCCATCATTTAGGGTGGCAAATCAAGATGGAAATATGTATGACAGGCGTCGATGGTAGACACCCTCTTAAAGTCCACTTTAGGTAAAAACAGGAAACTTTCATTAAAATCCGTATTTCTAATAAGCAGGAAAAGATTATTTTATGAATCTTTTTTAAAAAATCAGCTGTTTTCAAGCCACTAAAGGGATATACTATAGTTTAGCTTTTATTACATTTTTGTTAGTATTTTTTCTTGTCACACATTGTGTAATATTTTACAAGTTTTTCTAATTATATCAACAAAATGCTTATTGCAAAGGAGAATTGGATATGTCAGAAACGATTACCCAATCACAAACTGAACAACTTAATGCCCGCCAAAAACAATTAGATGTACTGGACCAGTTATTAAAGCCTGAGGTTCAGGAATCTTTGAACACTTTAGTCGAGCAGTTACCAAAACTAACTGAGTTAGTGAATATTTTAACAAAGTCTTATGATTTCGCTCAATCGGTTGCGACTGATGATGTGTTGAAAAATGATACGGTCAGCGCCATTTCGGAAATCGCGACACCTGTAGTCCATTCAGTGAAAGGGCTTGCCGCTAATGCCATCGAAGCTAAGGATCGTGCTGAAGTGAATAATGATGTGATCGGTCTTTTTGGTCTGTTAAGGATGATGAAAGATCCGCAAGCACAAAAGCTTTTCCGTTTCGCCCAGGCTTTTCTTGAAGTCTCTGCAGAACGTAAAAACCAAAAATAATTTGATAACTTTCAATCAGTAAGGACGGGGGATTAACTATGTCAAAACAAATCGTCATCTTAGGTGCAGGTTACGCAGGATTGCTATCTGCCTTATCCGTACGTGAATATTATAATAAAGATGAAGTGCAGGTTACAGTGGTGAACCAATTTCCAACGCACCAAATCATCACCGAATTGCACCGTCTTGCAGGCGGTTCCATTTCTGAACAAGCCGTTTCCATTCCGTTGGAAAAGCTTTTCAAAGGAAAAGATATCGACCTTGTCATTTCCAAAGTGGAGTCTTTCTCAGTCGATAACAAAGAAGTGAAACTTGCCAACGGTTCCACGTTATCTTATGATGCCCTGGTTGTTGCTTTGGGAAGCCAAACAGGATTCTTCGGCATTCCGGGACTTGAGGAAAACAGCATGGTCTTGAAATCCGTAAATGATGCTAACAAGATTTACAAACATATCGAAGATCGCATCCGCGAATATTCACAAACGAATAATGAAGCGGACGCAACCATCGTGATCGGCGGCGGCGGATTGACGGGCGTCGAGTTAATCGGTGAAATCGTGGATCATTTCCCTAAAATCGCCAAAAAGTTCGGTGTGGACTTCAAGGACTTGAAAATCAAGCTTGTGGAAGCTGGTCCAAAAATCCTTCCGGTCCTGCCTGATCACTTAATCGAACGTGCCATGACAAGCTTGGAGGCACGCGGCGTTGAATTCTTGACAGGTCTGCCTGTAACGGGTGTTAAAGGAAATCAAATCGAATTGAAAGACGGACAAACGATAACTGCCAATACGCTTGTTTGGACAGGCGGAGTTGCGGCACTTCCTATCGTAGGCGAATCAGGCCTTGAAGTGGATCGCGGCAAAGCAACCGTTAATGAGTATTTGCAATCCAAATCCCATAATGACGTATTCGTTGTCGGGGACAGTGCCGTTGCGTTCCCTCCAGAAGGCGGCCGTCCGTACGCCCCTACTGCACAAAATGCTTGGCAAATGGGTGAGCTTGTTGGATACAACCTATATGCAGCCTTTGAAGGCAAGAAACTTGAAGTATTTTCACCTGTAAACTCAGGTACACTTGCGAGCCTTGGCCGTAAGGATGCGGTGGCAACCGTCGGGGCCAATAACACGTCACTTAAAGGCCTGCCGGCTACATTGATGAAAGAAGCAAGTAATGTTCGCTACCTATCACACATCAAAGCCCTATTCAGCCTAGCTTATTAATTCATTATCGCCGTGACATGTTCACGGTGCATGCCCTTATTCCCGGTTGGGAGTAAGGGCATTTTTCAATTCAGAAAAGGCGGGTACCCGCTGAAGGGGTCCCGCCATAATTCACTCTAATTGCATAGACGTTAAGTCAAGGTGGATCAATCGCATCGCAAATGCTTTGGCCTTCACCTACGATGATTATCCTGGTGTTTTTTCACCTTACATTTTATTCGGTGCTGAAATTCCCAATAAACTTAGCGCATCCTTCAATACAATCGCTACGGAAAAAGCGAATGAGAGCTTCATTTGTTTCCATTCATCTTCAACTAAGATTTTCGAATGTGCATAATACTTATTGAATGCACGCGATACATGCAAGCTGAATTTCGCGATTTGGGATGGATCGGCTTGTTCAAATGATTTTTGGACAATGATCGGGTATTGCTCAAGCAGCTGGATGACTGGCCACGCATATTCCCCTAAAGCGTCAAAATGGATGGCCTGCTCTTTAAAATCACCTTTTTCAAGCAATGAGGAAATTCGCGCAAATGTGTATTGTACATATGGGCCCGTTTCTCCCTCAAAATTCATCATTTGCTCTAATGAAAAATCAATATCGTTCATGCGGTTATTTTTTAAATCATTAAAGATTACCGCTCCGACACCAACCTGTCTTGCAACCAATTCTTTCTCTTCAAGCGCTTGATTTTTTCTTCAATATTGCGCTTCGCAGTTTCGATCGCCTCTGCCAATACATCCGCAAGCAGCACGACTTTCCCTTTACGTGTCGACATTTTCTTACCGTCTTTTAGCATCATGCCAAATGCCACGTGCTGTAAGTCTTTTGACCACTCATACCCCATTTTCTCAATGACGTTAAAGAGTTGTTTAAAGTGCAGCGATTGTTCGTTTCCTACCACATAAAATGTTTTCTTTGCCTCATACTGTTTTTACGATACAGTGCTGCAGCTAAATCACGTGTGGCATAAAGTGTCGCACCATCCGTTTTCGTAATCAAACAAGGCGGCATATCTTCCAATTGCACGACATAGGCACCTTCGGATAAGGCAAGCAGGCCTTTTTCTTTTAGTTCCTCGACAACAGCATCCATTTTGTCATTGTAAAACGCTTCGCCGGCATAGGAATCAAAACGGATGCCCAATAAATCATAAATCGTCTCGAATTCTTTTAAAGACGCATCTCTGAACCATTTCCACAATGCCAATGCTTCCTCGTCGCCGTCTTCAAGCGACTTGAAGCTTGCGCGTGCTTGTTCATTCAACGATTCATCCGTTTCAGCTCTTTCATGGAACTTCACATAGATTTTCAATAATTCCTGAATCGGCGAAGCTTCGATTGCCTCTTTGTCGCCCCACAGCTTATACGCGACAATCAACTTACCGAATTGCGTGCCCCAATCTCCTAAATGATTGATACGCACGGCATTGTAGCCATTTTTTCGGCAATGTTGGCCAGTGAATTCCCTATGACCGTTGAACGTAAGTGCCCCATGGAAAAAGGTTTGGCAATATTCGGGAGGAATAATCAATCACGACATTTCCCTGTCCAGTCTGCATCGAACCATACTGATCCTTTTCCCTTAATATCGTTTGCAGCACGTTTTCCGTCACCATCTGTTGATTGACGAAGATATTCAGATAACCTCCCACTACGTTCACTTCTTGAATCAACGTACTGTTCAATTGTTGGGCTATTTCGAGGCAATCACCTGAGGCGATTTTTTGAATTTTTTCGCAAGAGTAAAGCACGGAAAGGCGACATCGCCTAACTCCATCAATTTTGGCTTTTCCATTAATTTTTCTATTTCACTTGCTGGCATTTCATTGTTCAAAGCAGTTGAAATCAATTCTGCAATTGGTTTATTCATCGACATTTTCCCTCCTAAACAAAAAAGCCCCCGTCTCTAAATAAGAGACGAGAGCATGAATTCCCGTGGTACCACTCTAGTTGCCACAAATTGCGGCCACTTTCCATTGTTAACGAGGTGACTCCCCGATATTCCCTACTAAACGTTTCAAGAAATTTCTCCAAAGTGCGCTTCATTCATCCGTCCTGCATTAGGCTCCCACCATCCCTAACTCGCTTTCCATTTCCAAATGAACTACTCTCTTCATCACAGAATTTTCAATATTATAATTTAATCCATCGTACACAATTTAAAAAAAACGTGTCAACAGGATTTAAGAAACAAATCTTAACCAGCCGGTAACTTCATTTTTATCCTTGATGTTGGAAAAATATTTCCTTACTGTCCCTATTGTGTCGCCTTTCTGATTGGACGGTTCAATTTTGGATTGACCATCGGCCAGCAGCCCTAACACTCCCATTTCCCGGCCATTATGGCTGGAAGACCCATCAATAAGTTCTGGGGAGTATATTCGCTTGCCATCCATTATGCTGCGAATCGAACAGGCTAACTCTTCACCAGGGCCATCCTTCAATAAATAACCACTTACATTAGCCTTTAATGCGAGCTGAAAATAACCATTCCTTCGAAATGTCGTTAAAATGACCACTTTACACTCAAATGACCTTAATGCTTCTGCTGCCTCAAGTCCGCTCATTACAGGCATCTCCATATCCATGATACATACATCAGGCTGTAATTGGTGTACAAGAGCCATCGCTTCTTCTCCATTACTGGCTTGCCCGACAATTTCTAGATCTTCTTCAAGATTGAGTAGAGAACTTATTGCCTCTAACAGCATTTGCTGATTCTCTGCAATGACAATTCGAATCATTTTAAGTTCTCTCCTTTATCGAGTTCCTTATATGAAGCAAAGACTCCCCAAATCCGAGGATTATTAAGGGAGTCTGGAATGATACATGAACGTTACAGTTCAGATTTCACTTGAGCGTGAACACTTTTTTCGTTAAATATTTTATGTCCTTGAAACTGACAAAATTCTTGGATTCCTCATCCCATAAACGGAAACGGAGTGAGCGCAAGCTTGTCGCAAGAGTAATCGTTGGAACGTTCTCTAAAGGCTGCGTATTATTGTGCGCCATTTCCAATTTATAGTTAGGCACCCTTGGACTTAAATGGTGAACATGATGGTAACCGATATTACCTGTAAGGAACTGCATCAATTTCGGAAGCTTATAAAAAGAACTTCCTTCCACTGCTGCCAACACATATTCCCACTCCTCATTTTCTTCAAAATAAGAGTCCTCAAATGTGTGCTGGACGTAAAACAGCCAAATGCCGACTGAACCAGAAATCATGAAAATGGAACCTTGTACCAGAAGGAAAGACTGCCAGCCTACTGCCAGGCAAAGCAATGCCGCTAAAGCGACGATTAATGCATTCGTCAATACGTATTCATTTTTTCCTTCTTTCTAGCACCTTTACGGTTAAATCTGTTTTTAAGAAGGAAAACATAAATTGGTCCCAGACCAAACATGACCAATGGATTGCGATAAAAACGATAGGCAAAACGAAGTTTAAGCGGTGCAGCCAAATACTCATCGACAGTAAGGGTCCAAATATCCCCTGTACCCCGCTTATCCAGATTACCGCTTGTTGCGTGATGCACAGAATGCTCATGTCCCCATTGATCAAACGGGAATAAAGTCAAAACACCCATGATCGTACCGACTATTCGATTCGCACGGCGGTCTTTGAAAAATGAATGATGCGTACAATCATGAAAAATGATGAATATTCTCGTCAAGAATCCAGCTGCAAACACGGCAGGGATTAAAGCTAACCAATAAGAAACGGAAAGACTTATATATGCTAGGTACCATAAAATGATGAACGGCCCCAAGGTATTGATGATCTGCCATATACTTTGCTTTGTCGTTGATTGTTCAAAAGGAGCAATTTGTTTTCTCAAGGATTTCGTATTTTGCATGGTCATATTTCAATTGCACTTCCTTTTATTTGTCGTTATTCATAGTATAAAGAAACCAACTTGATTTTATTAGTACCAGGTGTCATGACTAGAAGATGACAAATGTCATGTACAAGTCATTTCCAGTGACAAACGTAAAAAAGGCCAACCAGTAAGAACCGGTTAACCTGTTCACATATATTTCGTTATCTTCAAAATAACAGGTGGCCTTACTTTAAGGACAGGACTGTCAATGCTCCCATCAGTAAGCAAATGCAATCCCGTTACTCTCCTTTTAAAAATAAATAAAGGCCATAATCCGTCGAAGTAGAGGCATAACCCATTTGGCGCAACATGGCGGTGATATTGCCGCGGTGATATGTTCCATGATTCACGACATGCGGCACCAATTCGGCTGCACTTGTTTTCATTAGGCCGCCAGCTGGATTCTCAATCATAAGAGGCTTATCTATATTTTCTTTTTCGCCAAGCAGCGATTTGTACCGCTCGGACAACTCAAAAACATGGCCTCCATTTCCTCTAATTCCTTTGACTCTGTTTGTTCCTTCAGTTGTTCAGCCAGCTCCAATGCATGTTTCAGGCTTTTACCGGAAAAACCTCCACCCACCCCAGATCGGAAAGATACACATGGGCCATCACACTCGATATCGATGAAAACACACTTTGAACTTCTTGATGGTAAACATCCTTTGGAAGCTCTTTTAAACGGTTGAAAATCTGATTATTTGCCCATATGTTAAAATCATAAAACTGTAATGCAAAATGTGACATTTGAACTCTCCCCTTTACTTACGAATCAATTGCCCTTCATACGGAATAATTCGTCCCACACGAAGGTTAGAAATGCCTTTCCACAATGTACCTCTATTTTATGGCTATTCTCCATAGTAAACTAGTAAAGTTAAATTTTACAAAGGGGAATTAAAATCATTGTGAAAAAATTCTTTGGATGTTTTATTATGTTAAGCCTTCTTTGTATGTGTCTCTTTCCAACCAGTGGTTATTCATCAAGTAAAACCCAATCTATAGGTTCTGTTAAAGTGGACAATACGAAAGTTTTTGGTTCTCCCAAATTAGGTTCTACTCTATTAAAGACCTTGAAGAAGGGCGAGGAGTTTCCCATCATTTCTTCTTCCGTCGGAGATTCTGCGGGGCCTATCATTCATAAAGTGAAGTCTGGAAACACATTATGGAAAGTGGCAAATCAATATGATGTTTCAGTAAGCGAGCTGCAAAAAGTGAATAAATTAACTTCTTCCGAAATAACTGTTGGCCAAAACCTGAAGATTCCCCAGAAATATAAGATCCATAAGGTTGTATCAGGAGATACATTATGGAAGATTTCTACTAAATACAAGGTAACAACAAGTGATTTGACGAAATTAAATAACTTACATACGGTTACCCTTAAAGTTGGCCAAAAATTGAAGGTTCCGGATTATTACTACCAGGTTCAATTGCTTGGCGGAAAAAAGGGATGGATAAAGAAATCCCAGCTTCAAAAAAAGGCGCAAAACCGTATCGTCATGGGCTGGAAGCATAATGGATCGAAAGAAAGCTATACCCAGCAAATTAAACAACCCAATTTAAATGTAGTATCTCCCCGTTCTTACACGCTGACGGATACCGGTAATTACGTTTCCGTTTCTGTAGATACAAAATACGTCCAATCTGCCCATAAACAAGGAAAACAAGTTTGGCAGCTTATCGGGAATAAATTTGACCCCGTTTTAACTGGTTCTGTACTAGGCAATACAAAAAACGCCAGAAATTAGTTTCAGCTTTACGGGATTCACTTGTTAAAACGAAAAGTGATGGAATAAATGTAGATTTCGAAAACATCGATCCAAAAAATAAGAAGGACTTTGTACTTTTCATAGGCGAACTAAAAAAGGAACTAAAACCGCATGGAATTAAAGTGTCTGTGGATGTCACCCGAGAAAATGACGATCCTTTTTGGTCAAAAAGTCTAGATAGGAAAGCACTTGGCAAAATAGCGGACTATATAATCATAATGGGTTATGACGAGCATTGGGGAGGGAGCCCGGTAGCCGGGTCCGTTTCCTCGTTACCTTGGATCAAAGAAGGAACCAAGCTTTTAATGAAAGAAGTACCTGCCCATAAGATCATATTGGCTGTACCATTTTATACTAGAGAATGGGTGACCGATTTGTCGACCAAAAAAGTGAAAAGTCATGACCGTACCATGGCTGAGGTCAACAAAATCATTTCATCTCATAAACTTAAAAAGGTATGGGATAAACAGACTCAACAAAATTACGTGGAGTATACTTCCAAAGGGAAAAAGCATCAAATTTGGATAGAGGATAAAAAATCGATGAAGCTCCGTATTGACCTGGTAAAACAAAATCATCTAGGCGGTGCAGCTGCTTGGTACATTGGATCGGAAACCCCTGACATTTGGGATGTCTATCATTTTAATCAATAGTTAATGAAAAAATCATAATGGAAAAAGGCCTCACATTGTGTGCGGCCTTTTCTGTATGACATCATTTTCGGTCGGCCCAGTCGTCTTAAGTGAATAGACCACCCCAATAAATATCAAGGAAATGCCCAGAATTTGAATGCCGTCCGGTTTAAATCCTGAAAGCAGAATATCCAAAAGGATGGCAACTGCCGGATCGACAAAAATCATGAAAGATACTACATTTGTAGGCAAATGGCGAATACTATTAAAAAACAGCAAATACACGACGCCTGTATGGATGATGCCGGTAAGCACCGTATAAAACCATTCGGAAGATTTTAAGGTTGTATATACGGAAAAATCGACAAAAGGAATCAGTACTAAAAATCCAATGAACATTTGCAGAAATGTAGTCGCATATACACTGGTCTTTGCAATGCTCTTTCCTAAAAGCATGGTTGCCGCATAGAAAAATGCAGCAATGATTCCATACATGATGCCTTCCCATTCAGGAGATGATGATCGAAATCCATCTGTTCCCATAATGAGTAATGTGCCAATGAAGCAAAGGGAAATGGCCAAGATGGAGAATACATTCATTTTCTCCCTAAAGATGAAGCTCCCTATAATGAGTACAATGATCGGCGCTAAATGATAAAGCGAAATGGCGATTGTCACCGATATCAGCTCAAAAGATTTAAAGAGGAATATCCAGTTTAACAAGTTCGCCACCGCGCAGAAAATGATGAGCATTACCTCTCTACCATTCCATATTTCGTTCTTGAAATGTCCTGTAATCATCCAGGCTGCACATAAGAATAAGGCAGCACAAATGCAGCGAACAAAAACCAATTCCAATGCAGGAAGTCCTGATAGTTCCGAAAAGAAACCGACAGAACCGAAGATTGTCATGGCTAAAGACAGTTGAAGAAGTGCTATTTTATTCATTTAATTTCCCCTCATGAAATTTCCATTTTTTACATTAATACTATCATTTCTCGGGCATGCCGTCACGAGTAATGATATTCGCCCACATTCGATCCGGAATACTTAATTTACACCTGCTATCGCGCGGCAAGGTTGTCATGATCTCATCTTCCCTGCCTTCCTTTATTTTGGCGGCCCAGTCAGGTTCCATCAGTAATTCCCTTCCCAATGCGAAAAGCGGTATATTTTTCTCAAGCACAGCATTTGCTTCCTCTGGAGTATGAATCGATCCTAGTGATATGAAGCTGGTCCTGCCAGCGATGATATCACGGAGAATTTCGGTCCTTGTCAATCCCCTGTTCAATCCGCTTCTAGGCATGGACCAGACATTTTTAACAGAAAGATGTAAATAGGAAAGCCCTTGGGTTGCCAATTTATCTACCAATGCAGCTGTATCCTCCATTTCCAATCCGCCTTCTTCCGGTTCTTCGGGGAGAAGCGATACCCAATAATGAATTCCTTGTCTGCGTATAGATCACGGATCCGCTTCACCTCCGCAATGACGGCAAGTGGAAAGTGCATTCTATTCTCCAAACTCCCTCCCCAATGATCTCTCCGTCTGTTAGAGTGGGGTGAGAAAAACTGCTGAATGAGATATCCATTCGCTCCATGGATTTCCACGCCGTCGAATCCTGAACGAATGGCATGGCGGGTGGCTCTTCCAAAGTCTTGAATAGTGGATAGAATCTCAGTGTGGCTCATTGACCTTGGAATGTACTCCCCGCCCATTTCTGTATAAACGCTAGCAATGACCCCGCTCGGACTAACCATTTTTCTCCTCCTGTACAGCTTGGAAGACTCTCGCTTCCGCCATGATGAAGCTGGAGAATGGCTTTTGCACCTTTTGATTTGATTGTTTTTGAAAGCTCTGTAAGTCCAGCGATGCTTTGTTCATCATATACTTTCATTTGCCTGGGAAAGCTTGTAGCAACAGGGGAAATGGCGGCAGCGGCAGTAATGAACATGGCAGGTCCATCTGCCCTTCTTTTATAGTAAGCTAATTCCTCATCAGAAACCAAGCCATCCTCTTGACCTGAATAAGTGGTCATAGGGGCAACTACAATCCTGTTTTTAAGAACCGTTCCATTAGAAAGCGTGTACGGTGAAAAAATTTGCCCATATTTTCGTTTCATCATTTTCCCATCACCCATTCGTATTTTAATTTGTAATTTTATTGTATTCTCGACCAAACCATAAGTAAAATGAATGTTTTTCATTACTTCGATTAGAGTTTCTCATGTATAATCAATTAGAAGAAGGGTGTGGGGCATTTGAATTTTTTCAACTGGAAGTCTTTTTACATGTTGTCGAACACGGGAGTTTTACGAAAGCGGGAGACCGGATCGGACTGACTCAATCAGGCGTGAGCCATAACATTACAGCACTTGAAACGGAACTTGGTGTGACTTTATTGAAGCGAGACCGAAAAGGTATAACACTCACGACTGCGGGAGAACAAGTAATTCCACATATGCGGGCCATCGCTGCCAACCTTGCACATATCGAACAAAAGATTGCAGCTGTGAATGGAATGGAAATCGGTAAAATAACGATTGGCAGTTTTCCAAGCTTCACTGCCAGATTCATACCAAAGCTATTCTCTATCTTTAAAGAAAAATACCCTAATATCGATTTGCTGATTCATGAAGGTGGATATGAGGAAATCTTAAAATGGATCGAAGAAGAAACAGTGGACATCGGCTTTGCAGCAAAACCAGTGAAGAACGTGGAATTCATCCCTCTGCTAAATGATCCTTTATCAGCTGTCGTATATGAAGGCCATCCACTTTCAGGGAAAACCGTATTGAACCTAGAAGACTTCGTTGATCAACCATTCATCATGCTGAGATCTGGCTGTGAAACACTCATAGAAGATAGATTCCTGGAAGCCAAGATAAAACCAAATATTTCATACGACATTAAAGACAATCAAACGGTGCTCTCAATGGTAGCAGGAAAATTAGGCATCACGATTATGCCAAACCTAGCTTTACCGGAAAAACCCGAACGCATCAAAAGCCTGCCCTTGAACCCGGAACTTTCACGGGAGATCGGATTGGTCATGAAATCAGCTAAACACCTATCACCCGTCGCCAAGGAATTTACAAAAGTCGTTCAAGATCACTTCATCGGGTAATGGGCAGTATGAAAAAAACAAGAATCCCCTTTTCCTGTAAAAGGGGATTCTTGTTTTGCCGATGGTCATCCCAAGAATAGATCCAGCAGATTACTGCCTGCAGATGATTGCTTATTATAAAACTCCGAATAACCGCACTGCTTGCAATACACAACCGTAAATTGATTATTCTGGACATCGAACATTTTTGACAATCCTGTTCCTGTCATGGCTACATCCTTCTTGGCAGCATCATTGCTTCCGCATTTCATACAACCCTTTTCGCTCATGATCCTTCATCTCCCAATTTATAAAAATGATAAATGCCGTTAAATACCGGAGCTTCCAAGCACCGTACACAATTAATTATACGGATAAAGTAATAAATGGTTTCAAGAATTATGAAAAAATGGAAATTTCCCCTCTTGTTATTTCCCCTTAAACTTTAAATCGGGGACGCTGGTGAAAAATCATTAAATGACACCTGCATCATCCAATCGTATTTCTGCGACCCTTCCACCTGGTACACACCAGAATTCCAAGGTAATATTTCGTTTATGGTCAATGTAGCCGATAATATCCGCTCCCTGTTCATAACTTTTATAATAATGATCTCCATACTTCGAAAGGACGTCCGCTTTCTTACTTCCTAATTTAATACCTTTGCTTGTTTGAAGGGAGTTTTCAAATTGATCGTCGTCCGTACTTGAAATGATCAACCGCATGATTTTCCCTTTATCCTCGTCTGTATTGATAGAGGCCGTTTTTAATCCGCCTTTCCAATAATAATAATCATAAGCATTATTATTATCTTGATCGATGGGTTCACCATATTCCCTAATAAATTCTGGACTCGATATGTTATCCAACACTTTAAATCCCCCGATAGATTCATCAGACAAATCTGTTGATTTTGTCAATTTTTCAGAGAATGCCGAGTACACATAGAACCCTAATGCTGTTCCAATAATTATAAAGACAATGACTAACTTTCGATTATAATGCATATTCCCCATCTTTAAATCTGCTCCATCTCTATCAGATTATTTCCGCGAAGTCCGCAATTAACTAGTGTATTGTTCATATGTACATGGAGCTACTGACTAGCAAACAGGTAGGAACTGATCCCCATTACGAACCCTCCGCCTATCCCGATCACTACGCCAGCAACTGTCCATTGTGATATGATCATGCCCATTAGAAATAAAGAAAATCCTATAAATCCAATTAATAGAACCTTGTTTTTATTCATTTTACACCCCTAAACCCAACTGAATATCCTCATATTATCTTATACGGATAATTTTGGATAAAAGTTTCACTTTATGCCAGATTCTAAGCAGCAACATTCCTTTTTGCATAAGAAAAACCGAAATCAGCCACTGATTTCGGTTTTTCGCTCTATTTAATTAGTGATATCTTTTTCTGGAAGAAGAAGAAAGTTAGAGCTAAAAAGATAAGATAATAGATTCCCAGTACACCCATCGAGAATCCAAGTGTAGCTCCATCGAACATTTCTATCGTTCCGGAAATATAGCCCCTTAAATCAAGATGCGGGAATAAGACGAACTTTAACCACTCGTATTTTCCGATGAATGATTGAATGACCATATTTAATGTCGAAGATGCAAATAGGATGAAAATGGATATACCCACTGCAAGTGCTTGGTTTTTAAATAATGTGCTTAGCATGAAAGCGATGGTCGTGATGACCAAGAATCCTGGTATCCAGTAAACGATCATGTCCACGAAATATTCGCCGACTACCACCGGACTGAAATCGAAAGATGCAGGATCCATGATTTTGTCTGAATACGAACCATTGCCAAAGAATATGATTCCGATTAGATAACTGAATATAAGCAGGCTCGCAAGTAATAACGCTGCAAATAACAGGGAAGTAATATATTTGGAAAGCAGGATCTTCCAACGTTTATAAGGCCGTATCAACAGTTGTTTAATGGTCCCATCCGAAAATTCCGAGGAAACGAGCGAGCTGCAAACAATAACGACGAATAAAGTGACAAATGATGTTAATGATGTCGTCCATTCAGCCATATAGGTCCAATTCGTGTTTAAGTCAGGGTTTATATTATCAGCCAATAGTTGCTTGTTGTAATTAATGTCGTCCATGATGGCGGCTTTTTCTTCTTCACTGATTTCCTTAGCTTCCAAAGCCTTTTCCTGTTCTTGGATATCGGCATTTAACTCTTGCTTCCAATCTTTATTCGTTTCGTCAGGGCTTAGTTTATAATCGATGACCGCAGCCCCTAATGCTGCCAATAATAGAAAAGCGATGAATATATAAGTTGATACTTTTGAAAAGATTTTCATCCATTCATTTTTTACTAAGGACATCATACAGACTCCCTCATTTCCTGCTCAGTGATTTCGAAGAATTTATCTTCCAGTGATTTTCTGGTAATGCCAATTTCATAGACATCGAGTTGATTTTCAATAAAACTCCTATTAATATTGGCCGTTTGTTCTCGTGTTGCCGATACGGAGATTGTTTTCGAATCATATTTCAGAATCGTAATATCCGCAAACTGTTCTTGAAGGATTTTTTTAGCTAGCTTCCCACCACTGACAGTGAATGACACTTCATTGATCGTTTCGGTTTTTTCATCAACAATATGTTCTTTCGTATGGATCAGTTTTCCCTTTTCGATAACGGCAAAACTATCGCACATCAATTGCATTTCCGATAGTAAATGTGACGAAATCAATATCCCGACGCCTTCACTTGCCAGTACTTTCAAATAATCACGAAACTCGCGAATCCCTTGCGGATCCAAGCCATTCGTCGGTTCATCAAAAATCAATAACGACGGTTTATGTAAAATGGCCTGTGCCACGCCAAGGCGCTGGCGCATTCCCAATGAATAGGTTTTAACTTTCTTATCGATGGCATGATCCAGTTTGACAAGCTTAATGACCTCTTCTATTCTCTCATTGGATATGTCATTGGATGACATCCGGGCATAATGCAGGATATTCTTTCTGCCTGTCATATACTTATAGAACTCCGGATTTTCAACAATGGCCCCCAATTCATTCATCGCACCTTCGAAATCATGATCGAGGTCACTGCCATTGATCATGACCGTACCGCCCGTACGATTGATGAGACCCGTGATCATACGGATGATCGTGGTCTTACCAGCACCATTCGGACCAAGCAAACCAAATATTTCATTGCTTTTTATTTCAAAGCTAACATTGTCTACGATGGTTGCTTTTCCAATTTTTTTAGTTAAGGATTGAACCTTAAGAACCGATTCAGACATATAATACCTTCCTTTTTTATGAATTTCCAAAATCACACAAATTCAACATTACCATATTATGCATATTATTACTATACTGATATTCTTCTAATTGGGTATATTGAACCAATGCCTCCGTCGGCGTCAACTTCCCGCCCCCATTATCCAAAAACACTGCCTTCACTTTTTTTCTTCTAAATAGCAACAACTCCTATATATCGTTACCATTTTATACGATTCCGTAAGAATAAAGTTTCAGGATTAGGAAAATTTACCACAATTTAAACAATATATAGGTAAATCCGATAGAAATGGCCAGACCCATTGCAAATAGAAGGATTTTTCTAATATTGGAAGGTAAGAGCTTATATATCATCATTAAAATTATATCGATGAAATTCGTTGGTGTGCCGATCTCTTTGATCCCTTTCTTTTGCCAAAAATGGAGAACCACATTACAAAAAGACCGCATAAAATAAAAATGATGGAAAAAATCTTATATCCCATTGTCTGTCACCCGTTTCCTCATAGGCTAAACGATATTGTTATTATTATCTTAATTTTCAAGTTTCAAAATGAATTCTTCAACCTCTTTGCCTCTTGCATGGGAATACCCTTTGTCCTCATCGAATCTTTCAAATCCGCATTTTTCCAGCACCCGGATGGATGCAAGGTTATCCTTGGCTGCGCGGGCATAAAGAGGGCGGACTTTTATTTTCGGCAAAAAATGGAGCAATGCACATGTAGCGATCCCTTTACCCCAAAATTGCTTCCCGATCCAATAACTCACTTCCGGGTTACCAAACTGTTCAAACTTGAGAATGCTGCCCGCAACACATCCGTTGTGGATTATCGTCATTTTTTGAATATCCCGGTTCGATAAGATGTTCTTCCAGTGTGTCAAAAAAGCCGCCTTGTCTGATGGATCCTTGGATGTGAAAGCAGCCATATAGTTTGCGGCAGGATCCAATTGCTGCTCGAAAAAGATAGGAAGATCACTCTCCTTGACCTCCCGCAGCCGGACTCCTTCGTCATTTGTTTGCAATCCCATAAACTCATCCTCCCCACCAAAACATAACCAGAAAAACCGAAGACTCTGCCTTCTTCGGCGCGGTTTCTTTCTTATATCTTACTATAATTACCGTTGAACTGTTATTGCTCAATATGCTTGATAACATCAGACAAGCTCTTATCCGCCATGGATCGGAGACGTAAATGATGGTTTTCAAAAGCTAAAGCGTCCGTCACGGGATTAGGAACGATTACACACTTTAATCCAGCAGTCAGGGCCGCTTGAAGCCCATTTAACGAATCTTCAAATGCTACGGCTTCTGTAGGCTGAATGCCCAGGACTTCAATTGCCTTTACATACAAATCAGGCGCTGGCTTGACTTTATCGACATCATCCCCTGTAATGATAACTTCAAAATAGTTTAACAGTCCGAGTTGCCCCAAATGATGGGTGACCCACTCTTTTGTCGAGCTTGAAGCGAGGGCGATTTTATATCCATTTCTTTTTGCTTCTTCTAAATAATCCTTCACACCTTCACGTGCCTGTGATGTTTTCATCTTTACTTCATGGAGGCTTTTTGCTCTGGATTCAATTTCTTCAATATTGCACCTTTCCCCCAGGTAGTTCAGTATTATCGGTTCCGATACATGTAACAAAATGTTCGAGAGGCAAATCAAATTCATAAAAAGCCATCGTTTCTTTATAAGCCTCATCCCAAACCGTTTCCGTGTCTAAAATTAAACCATCAAAGTCGAAAATAACTGCCTTAATCAAATGATTTCCTCCTTTAATCATGAAAAGAATTTCTAGTAACTTAAACGTACATGAATGAATGCCCCTGTTCAACCAAACGGTTCCGTTTCGTTTCCATATGAAAATGGTTTTTTCCATAATTAGTTAATCAATAAGGATATGGTAACCCGATCTCTGCCTCATTTCTTTTCTTTCTGTTACATGTTTTAACAATTACTTAGTGCCTTTGCGGTGTTTTTCCTTAACTGCGCCTAAAAGGGTGATAGTTTAACGAATGGTTTAATGCAGGAAACAACGAGGAGGATAAACATGAAGAAAATATTATTAACGATCCTAACGGCTTCTGTATTCATTCTAGGAGTTTGCATGCCAACTAAAGGCGAAGCCGCTGCTTTGGATCGCACACTTTCATTTGGGATGAGTAATAGTGATGTAGAACAATTACAAGAATTATTACTGACAAAAGGGGTTTTTCCCTATCATGAAGCAACAGGTTACTACGGATCGATTACAAAGGAATCCGTAAAGAAGTTTCAGGAAAAATCAGGGCTGAAAGTCGATGGAATATCAGGAACACAAACGAATCAGAAAATACAGGTACTGAAAAGCGGGGATATGGGAAGACCTGTAGCTGAACTGCAAAGGCTATTGAAAGCCTGGGATGTTTACACATCAACGGTCGATGGCATTTATGGAACGGGTACAAAACAAGCAGTCATGAACTTTCAAAAGCAAAAGGGATTATCCGCTGACGGTATAGCCGGTGCACGGACCTTCAGTAAATTAGAAGAAAGAGCCAGTTCAGCGAGCTCTGCCGTTAAAGAACTGACGGTTACAAGTACAGCTTATACTGCGAGCTGTGAGGGATGTTCAGGCACTACAAGAATGGGTGTCGATTTAGAAAAATATGATGATGCCAAACTTATAGCAGTCGATCCGAACGTGATTCCGCTAGGCTCCATCGTTGAAGTCGAAGGCTACGGACAAGCCATCGCTGCAGACACGGGCGGTGCGATCAAAGGAAACAGAATCGATGTATTCATCGCAAAAGAATCGGATGCTTTGACGTGGGGAAGAAAGCAAGTGAAGGTAAGAGTAATTAAATGATGCATGACATAAACATCGTTTTAGTTTAGATACATAACAAAACCGGAAGAGCATGTATTGATTCCATTCATGCTCTTTCGGCCTGATCAAACCAATTTGTACATGATAATATCATCAACGTATTCACTTTCGCTCAGCTTGAATTCTTTGATTTTACGGCCTTCTTCAACAAACCCCAGCCTTTTATACAATGATATTGCCCGATGATTTGTTGAAAAACTCCTAAACTCACCTTTTCAATCAACGGATTGGCTTCTGCCCAATCCAATAACGCTTCAATAAGCTCTTTTCCAATTCCCATCCCTCTGAAATTTTTTCTAATCATCACCCCAAATGAGCCCTTGTGGGACATTCTCTTCCTATTTTCCGATTGAAATGCTATCCATCCAACCACTTCATCATTCATTTCGGCCACGATGATGGTTTCCCGTTCATTTTCCAATAACCTTCGTATCCAATCTCGTTGCTGTTCAGGTGTTTTATTGAACTCCCCCGATACAGCAATAAAATACTCGCCTTCGGAAATAACGGAATTCTGTACATCCAAAACCGCTTCCGCATCTTCCAATACACCAGTCCGGATCATATATGCATTTGACATTCCAATCCCCCTTAATGAACCATGTTCGGATCGAAGTGAACAATAGTTCGGCCTTCCATGATTCTTTGTTCGATTTTTTGAACGCTGTTGTATAATGAACGATCCGCACTCTTCAAATCAAACTTTTTATGAAAAAGTTATATAACGTTAAATCCCTTAGCTTTAAAAATAGAGGAATCGTTTCGTATTCCACAGGTGCCAGGATATTTTCCGTCTCATACCCTTTTATGAATTCCCTCATGAACTTGGCAGCATATTCATCGAGCCCTTTTATCCCTTCACGTTCCAAACTCCACATCAGATAGTACAGAGGTATCGCCAAATCGCTGGCAAACCAGTGATAAGAACAGTCATCAAAGTCAAAAACATGAATCCTCCCCTCATGATAATGGAAATTGCCGTTATGTATATCAGAATGAATCAAGCCAAAATTATCTTGATGAACTGGAAGGGCATTCAATTTCTTCTTGATTACTTCTTGTTGGCGGATCACTTGCTTCGGTACATCGGATTGATAGAGCTGGACATTCAATAATTCCTCTTCATACCAATCCAGCCGTTTATATTTTGTTTCAGGCTTATAACTTTTTGTTTGTTTATGCATTTGGCCAATGGTTCTTCCCCATTCAAAAAATAATGGTTCGTCGAAATTTTCATCTGTGACTTTCACCCTGACCCCAGGAGCTTTTTCAAACAGACAACAATAAAATTCCGTACCATCCGAGCCCTTTACACTTTCGACTAAGTTCTTTTCTTTCGAAGAGAGAACTTTAGGAATGTCACTTCCATTATTCTGTAAATGCTCAATCCACTTTAACTCAGCAAGAACTTGATCTTTTGTACGATGTGATTGATGTGTCATTCTTAAGATATATGGCGTTCCATCCCTGTAAACCTCAAAAACGTAGTTCTCTGCATCTCCAAGTTTAACCGGATTCCCAGCATTCACTTGAAAAAAATCCCCAGCCAATTTCACCAATTCATTAGAAAAATTCGTTCTACCGCCGCTTCCATGATTCTCACTCCCATTAATGATATTGCTAACTTTAAAAACGATTATACTATCTTTATACGATACCAAGATGCCTTTTCCCTTTATTTGTATATCATTGTTTTTTTATAAATCTTTGGACTTTGCTCCCTCCCTGAAGCTCCTTCCTTTATCATCGTGTTTGGTTCTTACGCAAAGAACACTACACATAGGGATAGTGACATAAATGTGGCGTTCTACAGTCAAGATTCATCACATATTACATATGAGTTATTTTATTCGCCCAGGAACTGGCAGATATCCTTAAAATAGATGTGGACCTGATTAATCCAAGGACAGCATCAACCGTTTTTCAGGCACAAATTTACACAACCGGTATTGTGATTTATTCAAAAGATGACACACATCTAAAAAAGTCCATTTATGGAGAATGATATGATTTTGAACAAGGCTTATAAAGCGGCATCCGGGTGAAAGAGGTATCCAACGAAAGCTCCTACTTTCTCATACTTCAAAAAAAACGCCCTATAGGGCGCGTCCAAAAATCAAGTTTCCTTTTCCTCTTCATTCGCTATTCTATTGAACTTCAAGATCGTTTCTTCGATTACTGGATTATTGAATTCCTCTTGGATGGCTGATTGTACAAATTTATCTTCACCATTCATTTCATCCCACTCGTTAACACTGTAATCTGGATCCCGACGATTTGATTTACCGTTTTGTTCCTCATTATTTGACAACTATCTTCACCTCTTATACATAGTAGAGTTCGAACCATTCATAAGCAGAAAAAGTTTAACTTTTTAATAATCATCCTTGATTGAAATGGGTGAACCCGTTGAGGTATGTTGATTAACCCAGTCAAGCGATACTTTTGAAACGGCATCCCATTCAGGTATTTGGGCTTTATGTTGTTCCACCCAGCTCATGCAATATTGGGGGTCGATATTGCTTTCTTGAGATTTTGCCAAAAATGACTGAATTGTAGTTTCCGTACAATTTTCCCATGATCCACATGTATCCTGCCAAATATGTTCCATTTTCATTTGTATATTTTCGTTAGCCATTGGGTTTCCTCCTTAATTAAATGTTACTTTTTGATATCTTAATTAAGTATGTCCAAGGCTAAATAAATCATTACAAAAATTTGGGTTTTTCAGTGAAAGAATGAATTTACAGTCGTAAAAATGATGAATAAACAGATTATCCGCCAAAACCAATAACTGCTTATGAAAGGAAAATCATTGTTACTTCAATCTCCTTTACACCTTTATACAGCCAATTGTATGGAAACAAACCAAAATATAGAAACACGACCCCCGTTATAAAAACAAAAACTACCAACACTTCAACCTGACGTCATTATGAAAAAGGCCGCCCCAGCACCCTGAAGCTTAAATAACTATCCAGCTAACTTCAACGTGGAAAGTTATACATTGTGCCCCTTGGAACCATCGCCATTTTTCAATGGGGAATATACTCGTGAATCGGCGTTAACTCGTGAATTTCGATGATTTACTCGAATTTAGCCGATTTACGAGTGAGTTTCAGCGATTTACTCGTGAATTTCACGCTTTTACTCGTGAATTTAGCCGATTTACTCGTGAGTTTCAGCAATTTACTCGTGAATTTCACGCTTTTACTCGTGAATCGGCGTTTACTCGTGAATTTAGCCGATTTACTCGTGAGTTTCAGCGATTTACTCGTGAGTTTTAGCAATTTACTCGTGAATTTCACGCTTTTACTCGTGAATTTATTTTCTTACTAAAAATGTTTTTAATCCGATACACATAGTGGACAATGTGTCTTACATTCACTCTATCAAGGGCACAAAAAAGCTGAATGCTCAGCTCTTTTACATCGCTATTTCCACTCACAGCGTTTTTCTAAATGAGTAGCACCATTTATCATAATCTAATTTCTCTTCATAGAAACGGTGGGCTTCGTTTCGCTGGATTCCTGATTCCAATGCAACATATGCAGCTCCGTTTTCTTTTGCCCAGTTATGTATATGGCTTAATAACTTCTCTCCATATCCAAATGATCGGTGTGCAGAATCTGTTACAAGGTCATAAATGAATACATGACGTTTATTATAAAAGTTAACTCTCCAGCTTAATCCGGCCAAGGATACAACCTGGTTATCCTTATATAAAGCATACAGGCAGTACCCGTCCCTCCTCATTTCTTCAAGTAACTCCAGATATGTTTTTTGAGTTAAGTCAGTACGCAACTGATTCATGATTGGAAAGGCTTCCAACCATTGTTCTTTATTTGTTAATTCTTGTATCGTTTCCATTGAATTCACATTAACACCCCTGAAAGTTTTATAAAAATGTAATTCAACTTTGAACACCGTAATTCCTTCCTTACTGAATTGCTTCGAGTAATCGTTTTAGTAATCAGATGTTTAACCGTACATTCTAACGGCTAGAGTATGACTAGATCAATAGTTTAAGAGAGGAGATTTCCTTTGAATATTTATGAACAGCAAAAAAACGGACAGCCCGGACAAACTCAGGACAGACAGCCTGGCATTGAATCTGAGATGAATCCACTTCCGATTCAGCCAAAGGATTACATAGGAAGCGGTAAGTTAAAAGACCGAGTTGCCCTGATTACAGGCGGAGATAGTGGGATCGGACGTGCGGTTGCCATTGCTTATGCAAAGGAAGGCGCCCATGTAGTCGTGAACTATTTTGATGAGCACGGTGATGCCGAAGAAACAAAGCAGCTGATTGAAGCGGAAGGCGTTCGCTGCCTCTTGCTTCCAAGTGATGTTTCAGTGGAGGCGAATTGTAAGGAATTGATTACGAAGACGCTGGACGAGTTCGGAAAGCTGGACATCCTCGTCAATAATGCAGCGGTGCAATTCCCGACGGAAAACATTGAGGATATCACGGACGAGCAATGGGACAAAACGTTCCGCACTAATATTTATTCAGTATTTTACATGAGCAAGCACGCGGTTCCTCATATGAAACAAGGCAATTCGGTCATCAACACAACATCAATCAATCCGTACAGAGGCCATGCAACTTTGATGGATTATACAGCGACAAAAGGGGCAATCGTCGGATTCACACGCAGCCTTGCACAAAATGTGGCTAAAAAAGGGATCCGCGTCAATATGGTGGCACCGGGCCCGATTTGGACTCCGCTCATCCCGGCGACGTTCGACGAACAATCCGTTGTCGAGTTCGGTACCGAAGCACCGCTCGGCCGCCCTGGGCAGCCGGCAGATCATGCAGGCGCCTATGTGCTGCTAGCATCTGATGAAGGTGCTTATATAACAGGACAGTGCATTCACATCAACGGCGGGATCACGATGTCCTCATAAAACCGAAACGACCGAAAAGCTCCATGCTTTTCGGTCGTTTTCATTCAAATTTAATTTCCTATGCCGGGCGAATTCATCAATACAATTCTCCAACCATCCGGATCTTCAATCGTAACACCGGATTTTTCCCAATAGGGATTTTCCGGAGAAGCTGGTTCATAGCCCATACCTTTCAACCTATCCGTGATTTCCTCAATGGTTTTACGTTCAGGAATATAAAAGACAAGCAGATTATCTTTTGATGGGGCAGGACAAGGACTGCCATCTTTATGTTGAGTAAACTCTAAATGATAGCTGGAATCAGGAAGCCCGATCATGATGCCGTCATATCCATCGTGCCCTTCGAAAGAACCGATTTTTTCAAGCCTAATCCTTCACAATAGAAGTTTACTACCTTTTTTAGTTGATCAGTAGGACGTGCAACCCGGATTTGCGCTACTTTCATTTCATTTGGCCATTTACTTTCCATTGTCCCATCCCTCTCTTAAATCGAATTATATTTCTTCTTTCAAATTACTTTTACCAATATTGATGCCAAACCCTAATGCAATAGCCGCACCTAAACAACTGAAAAGACAACCTGCTCCCAAGAAAATGGTTGGATCTGATTCACCAATCATCACTGAAGCTATACCTCCAATTGCAGGAAAAAGGGCAACCATGTATCCACTTTTCGCCCCACCTATTTTCTCTACAAGCTTGAGGTAGAATAGCCAAGCTCCAAAGGAAGCGAATATAGTTAAATAGAACAAAGCAGATAAATATGTAATGGATGTCGGTAAAGTGACTGCTTGTCCTTGAATGAACACAATTGCCGCTAAAAGAATTCCTCCTGCTGCAAATCCAAGCACATTCGCATAGATTGGGTTCACTTTCTTCCTGGCATTTCTGGCGGAGCTTGCATCGCCCAATGCAGTAAGGATGGTACCAAGAACAGCCATCATGATACCCTTTATATCATTGAATCCATGAATACTATTTAAACTCGGATAAATAACAATACAAACAGCCAGCACTCCAATCATCCCACCAATTAAGATACGTGAATGTAATGGTTCCTTCAAAAAATACGAAGGGCAATGGGCGTTAAAATGACTTTCAATGAAAATATTAATGTAACCATTGCCGCTGAACTTAAGATAGTGGCGTAATAAAGGCATAAATAGCTTAAAGCAAAATTACAAATTCCAAACACAATAATAAATGGAATATCCTTTTTCTTTGGTCTTCCTTTAGGTCTAAGAATGCACAATAAAATGAAGAATAGGATTGCCGTCAAACCTAAACGATATGTTAAAGATAATTCTAAACTCACAGGTGTACCTTGAATCTTAACGGCAATAAAATTAAGTCCCCATACTAATAAACAAAATATGTACATAAAGTTAGTCATAATAAAATGACCAATTTGCGATATTGCCCACTTTCTATCAGTTTATTAAACTCGTCGTAAATGATTTTCCCATCCATAATTTAACCGCCTTATATTAATAATCACATATGTAATAATACAGTAAATATTACCAATCTAAAGGGAATTGTCAATACATATAAATACATTCCGAAAAGCCCTCCAGTTAATTTGGAGAGCTTACCATTCCCTAACGACTATTAGCCCCAGACTTAGAAAAGCTCGGTAATTGAGTTTCTACAGTTTTGGAAAAACGTTGCAGCTGATTTCAGAAATCCGCTGCCGACTGTCTGCCAAGCCGCATCAAAGCAAAGCGTCTGTGGGGTCTCGGCTAGCCAGTTATCCGGCAGGAGTGTCGCAAATTTCTTCCATCTATTTAGAGTTTCATCCATAAGCGAGTGCCCTGCGTTCCAATCAACGTTTTTATAATCAGGGTTCGGGATGAGACCATTCCGAACTCCCTTTTGTCTACAAACTACGGATAACGACCATTAGCCTTTATAGCTAACTTGTCCAGTTTCAACCAATTCCTTCAGTCCCATAAACATTAAATTCCAGCCATATTCAGATCCATCGTGATACTCTCCAAGAGCTTTTTCGATATCGGATTTCGTCCAATTTTCTTCATGAGGAACGATGATTCTTTGTGAAAATGTCATTTCACAGCCCTTTTGAAGTTTTTTCAGCTCAACTGTAATTGTATCTACTGCTTCACTGAATTGCGGCATTTTAAAAGTGAACACTAATTTATTGGGAGGGTCCATTTCAAGGTACTCCCCTATCGCCCGATAATCTTTTCCATCGCGATGATCAATAATTTCCCAATCCCCTCCCACTTGAGGATCATTTTGTGCCACTTTATTTGTCCCCTCCAATGTAAAAAACCATTTTCTCATCATCTCAGGGTTCAACCATGCATCAAATACCCTTTCAGCCTTTACATCAAAATTTCTAATCATTTTTAAAGTGGTTGTTGAGTATTTTTCCATTTACATACTCCTTACGTCATTTTTACATGCTTTTCAATTCTTCTTTTGAGACAGCACGCCAACCGTGTGCTTCCAGTTTCTCTATATAGGTTTCCATCCTGATTTCCTCAATTTCGATCGCAAGCGGGTGCAGTGATACTAAACATTCATTCGAAGCATAATTTATGGTAACCTTTGCAACTTCATATCCATTATGAAATCCTGGATCGAACCCAGGATCATCGATTATATCCCCGTTAACAGGACGAATATCAGATTCAAATGTTTTCATCATTAACCTATTCTTTCCTTGTTCTTTTACTGATGTTATGAAGATCATTAAATTTATTTTCATTGCAATCTCGCCTGCCAGCTCTATAAGACTTTGGTATTCACTATTTCCTTTTTTCATATTTTTAAAGGAATAAATATCATTTATACCTTTAAATAGTTCCCCGTTCTTGGAGAAAATTGCACTTCCATTTGGTA
This sequence comes from Peribacillus frigoritolerans, assembly GCA_030562215.1. Lineage (GTDB taxonomy): Bacteria > Bacillota > Bacilli > Bacillales > DSM-1321 > Peribacillus > Peribacillus frigoritolerans_B. The sequence goes on from JAUPFL010000001.1 coordinate 51,862, forward strand.
TTGCATATATCTTTCGTTCATTTGATAGGGGAATTAATTCTCCATCTACATTATCCTCGTAATGGACCTCTACGCTAAACCCGACTAATCCTAAGCCCTTGATCACTACCGTTTCTGGATAGTCTTTATCTTTTGTTATTATGCAATCATTGCAGAAAGCTAATGAGCCCGCACTTTATCCAATGATTAAACCTTGAAAGTTTTTGATGATAGGGGTAAGTCCCTTTTCTTCAATTACATGGATTAACCTTTCTGGCTTTCCACCAATAAAATAAAGAATATCATGTTCTATTATAGTCTTTTTCATTTCTTTGCCTGAAAGGTCTTCATTTAATAATTCAATACTTACATTCTCCATGATTGAAAAGGCTTGTTTGATACTTACCATCCAACTTTCATACCTGGAATTGTCGGTTGCAAAAGGAATTATTAAAATCTTAGCTTCAGATTTAATCATTTTTGAAAGTTCCAGGAACACTTCACCTAATTCATTATTCGTGTGATTTCCACCACCAATTAAACAAATTTCCATATATGTCCCCCTTTAATTACAAACCATTCTTAAAATATTCTATGTAAAAAGGACAATACCTTTTGATTCTTTGTAACTAAAAAAGTAACTATTCTCTAAAGAATAGTTACTTCAAAATAACCGGATTGGAATAAATAGGACAGGAGAGAGTTGTCCTATCTACTTTCATTATATGGAATAACGATTACAAGGTGAAAAAATTATCTGTTAGGGAAACAGTCCAAAGAGACTTTGTCTAAGCCCCTATAGCTCCATAAGAAAAAGAGCTGCAAAAGCAACTCCCTTATTTAAGTGGGTTGATGTGAAATACACCAATCGAATCATTCTTTTTTAGATGTTTATAATTCACTTCATTTAAGTTTCCAACTACTTATATTACAAGTCCTTTTCCGCGAATTAAAGCGTGACAATAATCGGGCCGTTTTTAGTTAGGATGATCGTATGTTCCAATTGAGCTACATAGCTTTTTCTGTAGCATAGGTCCAACCGTCTTCTTTTTGGAATACTTCTTCTTCAAGGGTTGAGATAAATGGTTCGAATGCGATAACCATCCCTTCCTTTAATATTTCATTATCCCATGGATCATAATAATTACAAATATGGTCAGGTGCTTCGTGTATTCTACGTCCAACACCATGTCCAGTAAGGTTTTTGATAACCGTGAATCCATGCTGTCTCGCTGTTTCGAACACTGCTTTTCCGATTCTACTTTTTTGGAACCGGGTTTTGCTTTCTTAAGACCTGCTTCAAATGCCTTTTTGGCAACGTCGCATAATTTCGCTAATACTTCTTCTCCTTCTCCTACTACAAATGAGATTCCCGTATCTGCGAAATAACCGTTCTTCGAAGCAGATACATCTATATTTACTAGATCCCCTTCACGAATAACCCGATGACCCGGAATGCCATGTGCCACTTCTTCATTAAGGCTAATGCAAGTAAAGCCAGGAAAATCATATTCCCCTTTTGGAGCTGAAACTGCACCCGCTTTTTCTAAAAGTTCCCCGGCTATATCATCAAGTTCTTTGGTCGTTATGCCAGGAATTGTTCTTTGTACCAATTCATCTCTAATGGTGGCAATAATTTTGCCAATTTCCTTCAAACCATTAAAATCATCTTCTGTTTTTGCAATCATTTTTTCCTACCTCATTATCTTTTATCATCAATAAACTATATAAGCATTCATTATACCTTTTATTTTAGCGGAAAATAAAAGCAATGTACATTATTGGGTACAATGCGCCTCAGCTTGAATATTTCTTCGACCAAGAAATAGACCACAACCTTTGCAGTAGTAAATTTTTTATCCTATTATGATGCGCTCTTTTGGATAGTGATACGCATGTTTTAATGGTTTGCCCCCATACTGAATAAGAAGGTAAACATCCCGATTTTCCCTATAAACATTGACAACGAAAAAGAAGATCATTCGTATGAACCGAACAATCCCTGAAAAAGTTGGGCTGTTTTGTTCTGTCGTCATGAGTATTCTTGCCCTGAGTCCTATTTTTTTCCTGATGCAAGCCATAGTATTGTTCCGAAAGCCATGATCCCAATTCCACCAAACTGGAGAATGATTGCAAAAATAAACGTACCGGGAACACTAAGCAGCTGGCTTACATCTACCGTGGATCATCCTGTTACAGTTACCGCACTAATAGAAATGAATACTCCATCAATAAATGAAAGCTCTGCATTCTGCGTTTGAGTAATGGGAAGCAGCAATAAAATGGTTGAAACCACTACAGCTACCAGGTAATTGTGCTTCTCTAAATTTTATAACCTATATTTCCCAGGGCCATTATACAACTAAACGGCCCCGTTAGTGTCATAAGAGACCGAATCTTCTTTACATGCATTTATGGAGTTAGCCTTTATACCGCTACCTAACTGCACCTATTTTAAATATAATTTTTATATTTAAAATGGTTATAATATTTGTAAACAAATAAAATTTGGTTTAGGTTGGTTAGTCAATATGGAAATTGTTCTATCATCGGTTGCTCACGTAGGTGAATGGATTTTAACTTTTTATTAGTGATAGTTACTTGGCGCTTGGGGGATTGGAGAAATTGGAAGAAGTATTACCCAACTATCCTGTTTATGATGTGTTTAAACTTTTTTAGCAGTATTTTAATGTACGATCATCCGTTATGGTTATTTCATGGGACATTATTTCTTCCTAATCACACGATTACTAACTTTTTAATTACGTTTGTACAATTCCCGATGTTAATTCTGATTTACCTTTCGAATTACCCCAAAAAATAAGAGGACAGATTGGCTATTTTGCCTTATGGGTAGTCATTTTCAGTTCGATAGAATTCTTTTTTAATCATGGTGGGAAGATGTCCTACTTTAATGGCTGGAATTATTGGTATTCGGTTCTCTTTAACTGTATAACGTTCCCTATCCTCCGACTTCATCATGGCAAACCATTGTGGGCATGGTTATTGAGTATACCGATTGCTGCTATTATTTTGTTATATTTTGATTTTTCTTTTGTAAATCTGAAGTAACATCTAATTGCAGCTTTGAAACTTAAAAAGTTTTATCATTTTCCCAATAAGCGAACGTACTCGATCTATGGAGAAAAGACAATTTCCTACTCCGGAAAAGCGCCCTATTCTAAATTACTTAGTTTTAAAAAGGGGTCAAAAGATTAATTATTGTGAAGCCCTGATTGCTTGATAATCCATTGGGCACGTTCCTGACAGGCAGAATTACAATACGCAAAAAAATGGTCAGTTTTGTACCAAGAAGCAGCTTATATTATCATTTCCGTTATTGAACTAACCTGACCATAGTTGCAAAAGAAAAAGCTGCCTTAAAGACAGCTCCGGTCTTCAGCTAACGTACTTGTTAGCTGAAGAAGTCAGTTTACTTTCCGGAGTTATCAACAGGGTTTCGTTTATGTTTTTCATTGATGATCTTTTTATTAAATATTTTAACTTCTCCAACCATTAGTAACCTCATATCCTCTACAATATACTTGGCTAACTCTTGGTCAGTGATGTCATCCCCATCAATATCAAGGCGGAATTCCTGCCCTTGAAGCCCACCGCCATTAGTAAACTTTATTTCAAAGTCAAATTGAACTCTTTTATCCATTTGAACCCTCCTCATATATTGATTGATACTGCACCTTTCAACAGTTCCCAATAGACATATTTCTAGACAAAAAAAACAATTCCCTTCTTAAACTAAGCTGCCCCGATAGTTTCATAAAGAAAAAGAGCTGCCAATTTCAATAATATGAGATTTATTAGGAATACTTGGAATTTCAGTTGCTGTATATTAAGATAGTATATGATGAAAATTTTCCATTATATAGGAGGAGACATATGAAAAAGAAAATTCTACATACGGTACTTTCGATTGCAGTAGGAGCAGGGATACTGTCCGTTGGTGGTTTTCCTGCCCAAGCTAAGAGCCAAAATCAGGAGATGAATGACACTTACGCAATAGCTTTTAAGAGTGGATTACCGGAGAATTATCAAGAGGTAATTCGGAAAGCCGGTGGTAAAGTAACCAAAGTTCTTCCAGAAGTTGGAGGAATAGAAGCTCAATCTGACGAGCCTTCTTTTCTTACAAACCTAAAAGGCAATGCTTCAATAGAAGCTGCTAACAGAGAAATTCCCTAACCTTAGACAAAACGGCAGTCCCTTATAACTATAAGTCTAGCATCATCAGCCAGCAAAATTCAGAGAGTTATTGGGGCTCCCAATGGGATATTCAAAGGGTGACCAACGATGGGAAATCCTATGATTTAGAAACAGGCGGATATAAAAATAAAGATGGCAGTATTACTCATAAAGCAGTGGTGGGAGTGATTGATACCGGAATTGATGAGTCTCATCCTGACTTAAAGAATAATATAATAGGTGGACGTAATCTTGTTCCTGCTGGAATGGATGAATCTGAAACAGGTGATCCTACTGATATAAAAGATCGCAATGGGCACGGTACTCACGTTGCCGGGATCATTGGAGCAAATGGTAAAGTAAAGGGTGTAGGGCCAGATTTAGGAATCAGATCCTATCGCGCTTTATACTCAGAGCAAGCCCTTGGATTACCAACTTGGATTATAGATGCAATCATTGCAGCAACAAATGACAAGGTAGATGTTATTAATATGTCTCTACGTTTCTATAATAATACCAAAATGACAATTGAGGGAGAAAGTTATAAATCAATCGCTGAAACGTTACTTTGGAAGAGAGCCATTCAATATGCAGTAAAGAATGGGGTAACTGTTGTAGCCGGCAGTGGTAATGAAAGTTTAAATTTAGATGACAAGAAGGAAGTTAACGAATTTTTAAATAAATTGTATGAACCATATGGAATGAGCGTGAAAGGGCCTGCAACTGTAGTACCAGCACAAATGCCAGGAGTCATTAATGTGTCTGCCTCCACAAAATGGTCAACTCAGCAGCTTGCTTTCTACTCTAATTATGGAAACAGTGCTATTGACGTAGCGGCTCCCGGAGGAGATTTCGGGCCTGAATATGCAGAAACCAATGATCCTGCGGCGGCTGATCCAAGTAACTTAATCCTAAGTACTTGGCCTACCTATTTAGGTGCTTCATATGAGTTTAATGCTGGTACTTCCATGGCCACTCCTCAAGTTGCTGGAATTGCAGGAGTTATTAAGGCAGCTCATCCGGAGTATAAACCTGCCCAAGTGACAGCACGCATTAAGCAAACAACCCTTGACTATGGAAAGAAAGGACAAGATGCTTTATTTGGTTCAGGAGAAGCAAATGCTTATAAAGCATTGGAAAATATAAAGAAGTAGCTTATGATTCTGAATGAAAGTACAAGGAAAGATTCTTGATCAGAATCTGTAACACGAACAGTAAACGGGAAAAATATATCCATAACTAAAAGGCTATATGCCCGAAATATAAAAAACGGAAACACATAAAATGCGTGAAGCCATATTCTAATTAACACAACTCACCAGTTAAAATTCATTCCCTACTTAATTGTAGGGATTTTTTGTTTTATCGCTTAATTACAATTTCTAGTCCAAGAAAAAACATTTTCAAATTTGTTTTATCGAACTATCCTGCCCTTTAATTCCATAAGTAAAAACGGCCGGTCAGCCTCACCTTTTTATGATTTTGGCAATCTTGAAAATTCCAAAGCCGCAAAGAATTATGAGACCCATTATAATAATTGGTATCAAAATATTAAGTGACATTAAATAAGCCATTCTTATATCCATATAATACCATATCCAAAAACATCTTCTTATTGAACTAACGCACCCTTTACACAAACTTTGGTTTTAATTTATAAAAAAGGAACTGTTTTCACAGTTCCCTTTTAGATATTTTCCCAATGAACATCTAGAGCCAGTCTGCACTATCATCAGCAAACCTTTGTAAGTCATTCATAAAAACACTTGCATGATAACCATCACAAACTGCATGATGAATTTGTAACGAAACAGGCAAGAACCATTTATCTTTTATTTGTGAATATTTCCCCCCAGTTATGATGGGTAAGAGAAAATCTCCACCATTATTAATATTTAAATTAAATGCTGTAAAAGAACTCCAAGGGATCATGGATATCGGAATATTATTATCTGGTATAGGAGTCTTTGGGAATAAACTACCCGTACCATTGTATTCTTCTACATCTTCTTCATACTGAGAATGGAATTCAGAAAACCTACTTATATTTGGTGACCAGATACTAGAAAATGTGCATGTCTTCTTATCAAAAATTGTATAAGACGGCAAAATTTCTGACCAATAACCTAAATCCCCTTGTTGGTTAAAACTGGTTCTGAATTCTCGACGGGAATTAACTATTTTTGTAACCATAAAAATAAACGCAGGATATAACTTATAATTCTTCTTCTTTAAGTTTTTCATAAGAACAGTAATATTAATTTCATTCGTTATACTGAATGTTGTTTGTTGTTGTAAATAGTGTTCAAAGTACTCTTTTCGAAACCAATTTTCACGATCAATTATATTGAATTTCATATGCAATGCCTCCTAATATGTTTTATTTGATTTAGGAGGCTATTTCCTCTGCTTTTTTCATGACAGTCATCCTTTTGTAAACGAATTTATACACCAATTATTATCAAATATCCCCAGACTAAAATCAACTTACAGAGATTACTTTCTTCAACTATCCTGCCCCGATAGTTCTATAAGGCATAAAGCATCACTATTTCTTATTCTTCTCAAATAACACAAGCACCACTCGTAACGGCATACAGCCAGACTACTTATCATAGGGGGATGGGCAAGCAATCATGTATAAACTAATTGAAATCCCGCCCATTAAACCACCTCCATTGACAGCATATTAGTTTCTGCCTGCTATAATGTCTGGAGGTAAAGGGAGCATGACCTAATTCATTCAAGACTTGACCAAGGAAAATCAAAAATATATAACCCTGTCCTAAAATTGGGACAGGGTTAACTTAAAGTATTTAATTGTAATAACACTTCACCGCAACTAAAAACATAACAATAAAGTTACTGCTGCACTATCTGAATAAGGTTGCCGCATGTATCGTCGAAGACAGCTATTGTGCTTTCGCCCATTTTTGTCGGCTCCATCGTAAACTTCACGCCGTTTTCCAATAATCGTTTGTACTCTTCATGAATATCTGCAACGCCAAACATTGTTGCTGGGATGCCTTCGGCTACTATCTTCTTTTGATACTCCTTTGCGGCAGGATGTTCATTCGGTTCGAGTAAAAGCTCGGTACCGTCATGGTCATCGGGAGAAACAAGCGTAATCCACCTGAATTTCCCCATGGGAACATCATGCTTTTTTACAAACCCTAGCTTTTCTGAATAAAATTCCAGTGCCTTGTCTTGGTCTTGTACGAATAAACTGGTAACAATGATTTTCATAATCCTTTGCCTCCTTTGGTATTTACCACGTTGGTGGTCTGCAAACAATCTGGCTCCAAGCCGAAAAACCCACACATTCGTCAGAAGTCATCTTCCGATTTTATAAAATTACTCTATCCATCCTTTCAGCAAGTTTTTAAGTGGTTCGTTGTTGAACATTAGTACTCGATATTTTCCCTTTCGTTTTGATTTTACGAGTCCTGCATCTTCCAATGCAGATAGATGTTTAGCGATCGCCTGTCGCGAAATGGCAAGGTCGTGCTTCGTAATGAGACGTACCGTAAGTTCATACAACGTCAGTTCGTTGCGTTCAGATAGCTCGTCTAATATCAGCCGCCGAGTCGAATCGCCGAGTGCTTTGAATATAGCGTCTTTATCCAACATACCTCAATTATAAGCAACTCAATAGTTGCATGTCAACAATTATAAGCAACTGTATGGTTGCTTGTCAATCGCACCCATTCCAGAACGGACGGAAGCCACAAATACATATATTGATTTATTATTTCCATCATCAGGCTCCATCATAATGAATAACAGCCACTATTTTATTTCCAATAATATACAGGTGATTTATGTATTGGTTTTATAGTTTTTCATCTTAAACCTCCCCGTTAATTATTCTCGTGCGGAAAGTGGTGCATTGCCTTATCAGTATCCCCCGTCCTAATTTGGTACTAATGGACAGTTCCAATCATATTCTTATTAAAGAAAACAATAAGAAGGGGGCAAAGTCAGTTGATAAAAGTTAAGGTTGGTTTACGGCCCATTGTAAGTAAGATTAATTTACCTACTGTTTTGAAAACGACTATACTTCCAGGTGACTCAATTGAAAGATTATTTATAGCAACCCAGGTAGGAGAGATCTTTTACATAGGAAACGGAGATATAAGGACTTTTTAGATATTCGCCCGCGAATCCTAAAACTAGGTGTTTCTGGCGGCGGATATGATGAACGGGGATTGCTGGGGCTAGCGTTTCATCCCGAATTTTATTATAACGGTCTGTTTTATATTCATTATTCAGTAGCTGGAACACAAGGACCAGGCGCTCTTTCTGAATCCTTTAAGCCTAACCCGTGTGATCCCAAAACTTTAAACCTAAGGTGGATGAATAGAGAAACTCAATATGATCATATCGATACAATTGAAGAATGGATTTTACAATCGAATGGTCAGCCCCAAAAACGACGGACATTGCTTAACTTAAGAAGACCATTTGCAAATCATAATGGGTTCAATAGTTTAAACTTTTCACCTGAAACAGGAAAGCTTGTTTTAACAACAGGAGATGGCGGATCAGGCTATGATCCATTTAACTTAAGCCAGGACGTTCTGGAAATCGCTGGTAAAATAATTGAAATTGATGTAGGTAAGTATCCATACATCAATAATCCACCCATTGTCACACGGTTTAATGAACTTCCAACACCCATTCAGGAAACGCTCATGGTAATGGCCAAAGGGGTTCGCAATATACCAGGCATTTCATTTCAAAGATTTTATAATCAGTATATTAAATATGCGGGAAATGTCGGCCAGAGTTTGGTCGAGTCGATTTTTTCATTCGTTCAGTATAAACCAATACCGGTTACTCAGCTTATTCAAGCTTCTTTCATGAATTCTGAACCTGACAAAGAAGGGTTCATTAACTTTGGATGGCGAGGTTGGGAAGGTGCTTTTCCTGCTTCGATTATAAGAAAGTGCACTGAAAATCCGACTTTGAATGAGAAAACAACTGCTTATTACAATGAAGCAGCAGCAATTTCAGGGAGTCGTCTTCAGCCTTTAACCAGTTACTTTCATGAAGATACCAGACCCGATAAGTTTGGAGGAACTGCAATCACAGGAGTGCAAGCCTATATGGGGAAAAGAATCCCTGCGTTAACAGGAAGCGTTGTGTTTACCGATCTTGCCCGGAAAGAATCTCAACCTCAGGTTAGAGGGGCTTTAGCTTATACCACCGTAAGACCAAATGGCGGACAAAATGATTTTAGTGTGATACAAACCGAATATGACTTTGGGTCTCAATCAGCTTATTATGTTAATTTGGGAACGAACCTGGATCAAACCAGACTATATTTAGGGGTTTATGGCTCTATGAAAGTGACTGATTTTAACCAAGGTACCGTTTTTGAAATTGTTGAATCATAACTATTAAATTCTACTCAATCCTGATAATTGGATTTAATGAATCGAAATTAAAATCATTTTTACCCTTTTAAAAATGATTAAAGCAATATCAACCCATAACCAGCTATAAATGAAAGCAAATAAAAAGCCAGTTATAAGAAATGAAAAGGAAACAGACACGGCTGGACCTAAAACCGGAAAGTGAAAAATAAATAGTAGACTCATAACTCCTGACATTAAAAGAATTGCACCAGTAGCGATAATAATTAACCTCTTCCTAAAAAAGGAAAAAGATGCCCCTATGCCAAGTCCTAACAATCCTGTTGTAAAAGGAAATACAATTAGTTCAGATGGCTGTAGGATGAATAACAACATAATTGTCAAAAAGTAGGTCATCACTCCATATGGAATGGAAAACATGGAACACAACAGAATAGGTGCTGTGGCTAGCGGACTTATCAAATATCCTATACCTGGTAAAAAGCCAGCAGCAGCCTGTAGAATAGCAGCAATGCAACCAAAAATAGACACTAAAATGAGCTTCATCGTTTTTTTATGTTTATTGAATATTATTTGGGATAAACGAACCTCATCAGAAATAGGTTTTAAAAAAAACACCTTTCCACCTCATTCTAAATGGTTTATACGTTACTATACATTATATTTACCAATCATTAGAGGCGGAACAATTATTAATTATCCAAACATCAGTATCCTGTATCGAAAAATAATTTTCCCTTTGCTAAAAAACAAGGCCTTATTGGCCCTGCCTTTTATTCGACTATTACTTTCCCAACCATTCCTTCCTGGAAATGGTACCGGCATATCAGTTCATATGTACCGGGCTGTTTCGGTTGCACGGTAATGGTTTTTTCTTTACCTGGCTGGACCTCTGCGTCAATTCCGAGCTTTTCCACCGTGAAGGTGTGCTCTCTCTTACCTTTGTTTTTCAATATCAACGTTGTGGCTGTCCCTTTCGGAATAGTGATGACTTCCGGATTAAAGAAATCATCGTTCAACTCGACCTCAATCGATTTCACCGTAGGCTGAGTTACAACACGGGATTCGGCAGATACGCCGAGTGAGCCTAGAGTTGTCACAACTACAACCATTGCAAGCACAACGACCAATCCTGTTACCCACTTTTTCACAGACATTCGCAATCCCTCCTTCCCTAACACTAGTTTTTTCTAATTCATAAAATATTATTACTATTAATTTGGTCGCAGCGTGCTTTCAAAGAAAAAGATCGCCACTAATGGCGATCTTCTGGAATCCATTCTGATGCAACTAAACTGCCCGTTACTTTTTAAGGTGAGTGCTATGACTCGCTTAATTCCCCTTTTAAGAATGCGTAAGCACTTGAAGGTCTTACCTTATCAATAACTATTTTGCAATTGTCATTATAGTCCTTTTTGACACTTTACCATTATAAATTTAAATGGGGGTTTACTTTCCATATTCTTATGCGGCTCAACAACTTCCGAAAATTCTATCAGTCCATAATTTCCAAATTCTTGTTTAACCGAGTCAGAATCATAAAAAACATTTTTATCCCTTCCATTATTTCGAAATAGTCTTTACCAAGTTGTTTGCCCTTACCAAACATTGGGGCTTCTTTTGAAATAGTAGTAAAAATCATATATCCGTTTGGCTTTAACTGATTATAGCAAGCTTTAATAAACTTATCTCTCTCATGATTATTCAATAAGTGAATAAGGGCATAACAAAATATACCATCATAAAGTTTATTATCAAAAGGCATATCGGTTACTGAACCATGAAAAATATTAAGATTAAGCCCATTTTGCCTTGCCAATTCAATCGCTGTTTTTGAAATCTCGATACCTGTTACATTTATTCCGTTGTCAGTAAAAACCTTTGCATTTCTTCCATATCCAATACCAGGAATCAATATATCCTTAACTTCCTTTTCAAGGAAAAAGTCCTTTGTCAAGATTGCGGAGTCTGAAGGTTCAAATCCCCACATCATTTGATTTTCTATAAAACTTGATTCCCAGATTTCCGTCATACCTCAATCTCCTTTAAAAATATTGGATCCCATTCTTTAAAATCTGCTGCTTTTAAATAAGCATAGGTTACAAAGTTCTTTACCTTTATCGCTTCTTTATCATTTTAAATAGTTCAAGCCATTTGAACCTATTCATCCGCTTCTTTAATTTGGCTGTGAATTGGTATATTCCTTATTGGCTAATGGTATGTCTTTATTTTTCAATTGACGATTTTCAATTGCTACTCTAACAACATGTTCCCAAGAATTTGCATAAACTTCTTGGTTGAATTTTCTTTCTACCTTTTTTAGAGCAGCCTTACCCATCTTTATGGTTGTATTCGGATGTTTGAACATTGAAATCATCGCTTCTGCTAGCATATCTATATTATTTTTTTGAACTAAAACTCCATTTTCTCCATTGTCTATTAATTCATTAGGGCCATATCTAATATCATAACTCACTACAGCTGTAGCATTAGACATGCTCTCCAATACAGAAAGAGAAAACCCTTCCGTTTTTGAAGCCAAGATACTGAAAAGAGCACTTTGATAAATTTTAGATGGTTCCTGGGTGTATCCATTCAATTTTATGTGATCTGTAAGTTTAGCATTATTAATAATTTTTTGTAACTTCTCTTTTTCCGAACCATCTCCCCAAAACTCTAACTTCGCATCCGGCACTTTCTTTACAACGAGTTCAAATGCCTTAATAATATGATCTATATTTTTAATGGCTGAGTACCTACTAATAACTACCGCTAGCCTTTCATCTTTAATTAAACCAGAGCGGCCAAACCATCCAGTTTTTAAATTTGTCCTCGACGCATGAGGAATAACATGCAAATTCGTTCTTTTCCCAAATCTATTTTCAATATCTGTCTTTTGTTGTTCTGTAAGAACTAAAGCAGCATCAATATTATCTAATTGATTAATTCCTGTTTGGACAGTTGAAGCGATGTCAGAATCAGCTTCCCATGGTGCCGTTAGGTGACTACTGTGTAACCGCCAGATTTTCGCCGCCTTCTTATTCTTTACATTTATCATTAATAAGTCAGTTTTTCGAGCATCTGCAACTAATACTGGGTTGTCTACGTCTTTTATTACTCGTTCGATCCAATCTAATTTTAGTTGATCATCATTGCTATAAATAGCCTTAATATCTCCATTTTCTTCAAACCAATTTACTCGAATGGCCTTGCCGTTTTCGGGATTTACCCATTTTGATAAATAAGCTTGAGAGCTGCTATTGTAAAAATTCATTTGTCGTGGTTTATTGGAAGCAAAATCCATAAAAGAAACTTTTCTTATCAAGCCATACTCATCATACACTTCTTTTTTGATTCGATATCTTTGTTCATTAAAATAATCAATGAAATCTAAAGAACCATCTTCGTGAAATTTTTTATATTTAGTGTAAAGTCCATTTTCATAAACCCTAAAAGCATTATGTCCAACATGCGGATCTAAATATCCTGTCTCGGGTGTAACTTGTGTAATCGTTAAATCTTCTTCACTTCCACAAAGCTCTTCATAGAGATTTAAAACTTTAACTTTTTCGTTTAGTTGTCCAAGCTCTATTAATTTTTCTCGTATTCTTTCGTACCTCGTATCAAAATTAAATGTGAGTATATGAGTATCATAGCCCATATCTGCAAATGTATTGGCCTGAGCTAACGATGCCTTCGTTAATCCACCACGTTGAACATCCAAAGAACTTAATAAAAAGAACATTGTTGCATTCATTATCTTTCTCCCGTCAATTATAAAAAATTTTATTCCCACTTACATTATATAGCAACTTTCCCATCCTTTCCTACTAAATAGGTTTCTTCAAAATTAAATAAATAAGAAATAATGACTATAATAACGACAAAGAGATATAAAACAAAAGTATGATATAACAAAAATAAGCCCTCTCCATGTGGAGAAGACCTTTGTATTATTCTGCGAACAATATCGAAAGTAGCTTTACCTGCCCTTTGATCTGTTATCTTTTTATCTCTTCGTACTCACCATGTATCTGCAAAATTACACCTCAACTTTATTTGATTTACCCATATTAATTATTCACTTCAACTTTATTAAAACCTTTAAAAGAATAAAAATCCTATTATGGTTCTTTAAGAAACTTGGCACCCTTAGTTCCATAAAGGTTGTCGCAACAACCCTTTATTATTTTTTTCACTGCTTTCAATATTTATCTATCGTAGCACCAATGACGGAGGCACGAATGAAATCTAGTTTTTGGAAACGTCTAAGCTCCTCTGCCGTACCAGTCACAACGGCCCCGTTAAAACGGATTTCCCCTTTTGAAGATTGGGTGTTTTCCTTGATTCCCTTCAGAGCTTCTTTAATAGAGCTTTTATGGCTGTCTGTTTTACTCAGTTGTTCCAAAGTCTGTATGAATCCATGCCCACTTTCATCAAAAAAGGAACTTCTTGAATGACTTCGAATCCAAAGGCACCGCCACCGCCCTTAGTTTTTAACCTATCAGAATCCAGTTCCTTTGTCATTCTGTCCATTTGGGCGACAGTTGTTGTATCGACCCATAGCCAATTGACATTTTCATAGCCAAGCTGCTTACCCAACTCTGCTAAAGTCATTGGCTTATCAAAGGAAAAGGCGACCTCGATTAATGTATTTTTGTCCAAACCAACGGCAGTATCAAGTTCATCCGGTAAAAAGTCATAGGACAAACCTGGATAATAAAAATCGATTTTCCTTTCATTATTGAAGTCATTATAACGGACCGTTCGTTTTTCTTTTTCTTTAAAAATATTGACTTCTACCATCCCACTTCCTCGTTCAATGGTGTCTATCCTACCGAACAATGGGATTTTCTCGGTCTTTTTATCCCATACTATTGAACGGTCACCAATGCTTTTACGATATGTCGTTTCTTTTGTTACACTAAATAAATTGTAATTACGGCTGCTATCCCCAAATGATATATTTGCCCCATGAATCATCTCATATATACTACTACTCTGATTCTCTAGCCGCTTATTTAGGATATATCGACTGCCTGTGAAAAGTATGGTCAACAGGATGGTAGTTGTAAGTACAGCAATAAAAACATACTTGATCGTCTGCTTCCTTTTCGTATTTTTGAGGGCCTTTTGCAAGGAAGGTGTGCTGATAAAGTCGATTTCTTCCTCTTTTTTGATTCGTGATTATCGCTCATGGTTTGCCTCCTTATAAATCTTCGCCAATTGTTTCCTGGCTCTGAATAAATTCGTCTTAATAGAACTGATAGGTTTCTCTAATAACTTGGATATCTCTTCATACGATAAGCCTGATTGATACTTTAATAACAAAAGTTCTTGAAAGTGCGGCTTTACCTTTGATAGTGCATATCCAACCTCTTTATTCCTTTCTTTTTCAAGAAAAACGACCTCTGGAAGCTCCCTTTTATCCGTCTCTAAAAGTCCTTCATTTAAATTAAGGTCGTACCGCCGTTGCTTCCGGCACTGATCATAATGAAAATTTAATGATACACGTATCAGCCAACTCCTTATCTTGGAAGTCTGAATCGTATCGTAATAAAGCAGATACTTATAAGCCGTTTCCTGAACAACATCCTCTGCATCGGCTTGTGAAATACCCAATTTCCGCAAGTATCTATATACGATATTAAGCTCTGAATTAAGCTCGCTATTCTTATTTATGTCATCCATCATCGTCCTCCTGCCTACTAGACGTATACCATTAAGAAAAGTTTACAATTTTAATCACACAAAATAGTTTTTTAGTAAATAGTTTCGAATTTTAGTAAGAAACAACTATTGTTCTGTATCTCTGAAATAACGATTGATAAAAACAAAACACCTTGGTAAATGAGCAAATAGAAAGAGCATGTCCTGACTAAAAGAAACATGCTCTTAACTATTCGATTGAATGTTTCTTTTATAAGGAGGGGTGATCAGTTTCCATACTTCTAATTTCAACTATGCACCTGTTAGTTCATTAAGAATCCCTATTTACATAGAAGGAAGATACACTCTCCATTCTTTCCAAGCTTTAAGATAGCCACTTAAGTCATGCGGGTGAACTCTAATACAAACGCCTATACGTGTGTTAGATATGCATAAATTTTTGTGGTTTCACTTTTTCATGACCCATTGAACTTTGAACCACTTCTAGAGGCGCTCATGAACCTATTATGCTATGCTATTTATAGACTTACAAAGGGGGAATTATGTACATGTCATTTTTTGATAAAATGAAAGCAAGCATCGGAATCGGTGCGGCGAAAGTGGATACAAAATTAGAAAAAGATTCATACAAACAAGGAGAAACGGTAAAAGGGAACGTGTTTGTCCTTGGCGGAAACACCCAACAGGAAATCAATGGGCTGTACATCCATGTGATGACACAGGTTTTGAGGGAACAGGATGACCGTAAGTATTTAGATGATGTTACCCTTTACAAAATGAAGGTTTCGGATGCATTCTTCATTGAAAAAGGCGAAGAAAAGGTGATTCCGTTTTCTTTGCAACTTCCGTACGAAACGCCAGTCACGATAGGGGACGTGTCTGTGTGGATGAAGACGGAAATGGATGTGACGTTCGCATTGGACCCTAAAGATAACGATTATATAAACGTATTTGAAAATGAAACAGTCAGTAGCTTCCTAAAAGCAATCGAATCATTAGGGTTTTACTTGAACAAAGTGAAAAATGTACCCTTCAAACGTAGCAAAACGGGTGTCTTTCAGGAATTCGAATACAAGCCAAAGGGCGGTCCATTCCAAAGAAGTCTTGATGAGGTTGAAATCGGATTCGTCGCGGACGCTCAATCCGTAGATTTATTCATCGAAGTGGATAGAAAAGCAAGAGGACTTTCTGGGTTTTTGGAAAGTGCAGCAGGAATGGATGAATCCAAGATCCGAGTGCAATACAAACATTTCCAAAAAGAAAGTGTAGAAACAGCCAAGCAAGAACTAATGGATATACTATCCCGTTATTCTCGATAAATTGGATTTGCTTATCTGCCTTATATAAACCCCATACATCAGTTAAGATCATACCTGTTTCTCTCCAATCTATACCATATTAATAGACAGTATAGACAAAAGAAAAACTATTATACTAGATTAGTAGATTTTTCATTAAACAATAGCACCTGTTAGTTAAAGAAGAAAAACTTCCTTAAGACAGCTCCAATCTTTAGCTTACGCACCCGTTAAAGGAGTTGCCCTAACAACTCCTTTAAGAACAAAATTTATTTATTAATCACTAATAATACTGTTTTTATTTTTAAAGTAAATAAACAAATTAAATATGCTTAACCCTAAAATTATAAGAAACAAATATGAGGAAATAACATCTCCTCCTAAATTTAATTCATCAGCTATGTATCCTATAATAATAAGATTAATACCAGAAACAATTATTGAAATTATTGAAGTAATACTAACTGTGAATCCATTAACGAGGTTGCTTCGTTTCTTTTGAATCAATAAAATAACAATTAAACTAATTATAAAAGTAATAAAAACTAATCTTAAAAAATCGTATATTTCCAACCCTTCCATAATCATCTCCCTTACCAATTGTTAGATGGTGTCTAACAATTGGGGTGCAGTTCACTATATTAAGTGGTCTTCTTTATTGCATCCTATAGAACGAATTTTTGGCGAGTATTGGATCGAGAAACTTAATTCATTGGGCTTCCTCGTCGGCCGAGGGGCCGTAGATGCCCGGCACCTGAATATCGAGAAGTCGCAAATAAACCCCGAGCTGCGCCCGGTGATGAACCATGTGGCTTAATCCGAAAGTGCGGAGCGCAATCGCCCGCGGCTCGCGGAGGATGATATGGTCGCCGTGGCGCAGAGTCCATTCCTCGCCGAGCGTTTTCTCTTCGCATTCGGCGAGCAACTTTTCCAACTTGCCGACGTTTTCGTCGAACTCCTCCAGAACGTCAGCGCGTTTTTCCAAAGGCTCGCGCTTCAGCGGCACGGTCGAAAGATCGAACTCCGGGTACTGAAAAATCGCTACTTGCCAGTTTAGGAGGTTGATCAAGTGCGTGGCCAGCCCGCCGAGAGTCATCGATTTCTCGTGCGGCTTCCACGACATATGCTCCTCGGGCAAGCGTTCCAGAATGCGGCGCGTAGTGGCCAGTTCATGCGTTGCGTCGCCAACGATCAGTTTTTTGACCATAAATTCCTCTCCTCCCTTATGGGGTATTGTAAAAGCAATTAACTTATTCCAGCTGGTAAATTAAATATCATAGAATAGTCAGACCATTTTAGATCAACAATTGTTTGATTAAAGCTTTCCGTTAGCTCAAAGAAAGAGCTGTATAAACAGCTCATGTTCTCAACAAACGTCACCTTTACCTATTTCTGATGAATCACATTATCAGAATATCAATAAAAAGCATAATCAGTCATAACTGAAGAATCACCCAATTAATGCAACATATCTGAAATATTCTCAGGAGAAAGTGTCTAAATATAATCAATAATCCGTTGATTTGCCCATACATGATAGTTATAGAGATTTTCTACATGATTAACCATACATTCGCCTCCTTATCATCACATTTTTTAATATTCTTTATCAGAATGAATTATTCCTTTAAATAAAAATAGTGCGCAATTCTTTACTGCAGAATCGCTCCCTAAAAAATAACACAGGAAGATTCCCTTCATTGACGACCTTCTAGTGTCAATTCTTCTTGAACTATCCTGTCCCTTCATCTCCACAAAAAAAGGCTGCCTCAGCAACCTTCCTTATTGAAACACAATGTCATTCATTCATTTTTCCATTGCCATATTAACGGATTCAATGGCATGTATTACAGCTGTATCAAATAATGGCACTTCTGAATCCTCTGGTTTTACTAGTAATCCAATTTCTGTGCAGCCTAATATTATTCCTTCCGCTCCATCATCCACTAACCCCTTGATTACCTTTTTGTAATGATCCCTTGATGATTGTTGAATTTCCCCTAAACATAATTCTTCATAAATTACTTTATTGATGACTTTTCTATCCTCATCATTTGGTAGCAGGACCTTGATACCATTAGATTCAATTCGTGTTCTATAAAAGTCTTGCTCCATCGTATATTTAGTGCCCAGTAAACCAACCGTACTGATTTTGGACTTTTGAATTTGTTTTGCCGTTGAATCAGCAATGTGTAAAATCGGTAAACTGACTTTTTCTTCAATATATCCAATCACTTTATGCATCGTATTTGTACAAATTACAATCATTTCGGCACCTGCCTTTTCCAAAGACAGAGCTGCATCGCCTAATAATTTGCCGGAACTTTCCCAATCCCCTTCAGCTTGGTAGCGTTCGATTTCTTCAAAATCCACGCTATATAAAATGCACTTGGCTGAATGCAATCCTCCCAACTTGGCTTTTACTTCTTCGTTGATGATCCGATAATATTCTAACGATGACTCCCAGCTCATGCCGCCAATAAGCCCAATAGTTTTCATGAACATTCCCCTTTTCATTTGAAAATAGCATACTTATCAGTCGAAAAACTCCATATGTGTTTTTTCTTGTTTGTAGTAATCTATTCTATTTTGTAAAGTACCTGTATGAAACTCAAACTTATGGCCATCTGGATCAGTGAAATAAATGGACTTCTTATCTTTTTCATCTCTTGGACGTCCTGACAGGATGTTTACATTCAATCCGATTAGTTTATCATACATGTTCATAAAGTCGGCTTCTTCTATGGAAAATGCTATATGTGTGTATGATTGGCTTATTTCATTACGGGGAATATCTTTTTCTACATTCAGGGCAACCCACATTCCATTCAAATCAAAATAGGCTGTGCTTCTTCCCTTTACTAATAATTTTGCATCAAAAACTTTTTGATAAAATTCTATGGAACTCTCTAAATCGGAAACTGAAAATAAAAAGTGATTCAAACCTTTTATAGACACTCTACCACCTCATATTAAGATTGCCTTTTATTCGCCATTAGACGCTTATAGAGAGGATACCCGAACATGTAATATCCGGAAAATGACAGCAGGATTAAGGATAAACCAGTCATTGTGAGGATAGTGTATCTATACCAATCGCCAAAGAAGGTTCCATCATGCAGAGTAATGAGGAAAGTCGAGTAATCTGGATTTGTGGATAACACTTTTCCCGTACTTACGTCCATTTGAACACCTTGACCGTTATTAAAGCGAACCTGGTACACATTTGCACCTGGTCTATATTCGATTCTAAATATATCTTCAACCGAGTCCGCACCTGGAAGATCCTGAGACACAGCAATGGATACGACCTTCTCCATTGGTATCGCTTGATCCGGGCTCGCCTCTTTCCCCGTCCGTAACTCATCAGCCACTCCGAGTGGTATCATATAAACAAGCACGAGGCCCGTGACTGCGATGAACATAAAAAAATGGATAAAATCAATCCTGTCCATTTATGTACTTTTCGGCTTAATTGATACAGCTTTACAGATTTCGACAATGTTCCATCACATCCCTTGACTATTTTTCAAAATAAATTTTTCTTCATGACCACCCTATCTTCATTTACAACATAATCATTTTTCAGATAAAATGCTTCTGCAAGCCCGTCATTAGCCGTTAATAAATATAGACTTTTAATCTCTCTCTTCTGCAGTTCAGCTTCTAAAGATCGAAGCATTTTTGAACCATGCCCTTTGCCTTGCATTTCACTATTCACACAAAGCTCTGCCAAATAATACGTTAAACCTTGATAAGACACCTTACTATTTCCAGCAACAAAACCAACAGGATTGTGATCAACATGAAATAAAAAGCCAAGAAATTTAGGCGTATGCAATAAGTCGGAAAGTCTCTCTTTAGCCGTTTCATATGTCCATCTTTCATTCCATGGTTCACGATTAAAAACGTTCATGTAAAGTTCGATACATAGCTCCAAATTCCCCGATGTCAGTGGTATCATTTCTGTCATATTCATGCTTCCTTTCTATTTTCATTAAAATTTTGTATATTAATCCAAATTATATCTTATCCTCGTTGAACTAACCTGTTCCTATAGGACCATAAAAGAAGAGCTGCCTAAGAAGAAGAAATTCACCGAAACTACCAATCAATCATGAAGGGGCATACAATGAGCAGATTAGATAATTATGAGGTCCTAAAGAGAAATATTACAAAGAACAGGTATTGTAAGTGCTATTCTAGGCATCATTAGCAATGCTTTAGCTAGTCCTGCCTTAGCGGATTCTATAAAAAAAGGTGACCGAATTTTCTGGTCGACCTTAGTTCATTGATAACTGTTTCATGAATAAAACTCGATCTTGATTATGTCCGTCATAGTCAGAGTGGACTGAAACACCATCAATGAATTTATCTCCCGCTTCCATTTCAAATCCCATCTTAGTATGATAGGCAATTGAAGATTTGTTGACCGGAGACGTTACACAACGGACAACATTGCGTCCATATTGATTAACGACCTTAAAAAATCGATTATATAAATGTTTTCCGATATCATTTTTTCTGTATTCAGGATGCACTCCGACAAAGTGAATATATGCCTCATCAGGCTGAGATTGAGATAGAATCCCTATTAAGAAACCGACTATTTTCCCTTCCTTTTCGGCTATGAAACTTGTATTTGTAAAATGATCAAAGAATAATTTCGGTAACATATCAGACATTTGCCTTCCGCCCCACCACTCATTGATCAGCGGCGATATGACATAGTAATCTGACCCTTTCACTGAACGAATTTCCATCCTTCTCCCCCTTTAATCATTAAGGTCATTCAATAATAAGCATACCCCGTTAGTTCATTAACTTTTCATACGATAAAATTACAATTCCACATATTACTGAAACTCCTAAAAATGATAATACATAAAAATGATTGGGCGTATCACTCACAAACTCTACCTCATTTTGAAGGTTTTCTACCATTCCCCATGCATTCTCAATATCCGGTTTATAGTTTTTCGTTTTTATATAACCGACTAACATCATAACGACTACATAGATTGCATGAATCGAAATTGAACCTATCATTGCTTGAAGAACCACTTTCATATTGCCCCTCCTTTTTTACTCATTTTACCATATCATTACATAAGAAAAGGAGCTGCTCATCAGCTCCTGGTAATGATGTAAAGCCCCTGTTAGTTGATTAATTATGTAAAACACCTATGAATATACATACTGTGATCAAAATCGGCCAGCCTACTTTTTTGTTACAGATTTCTGAAGGAATTTGATTTTAGATAAAGTAAAATCAATGCCCAAAACTAGAACTACAATATACAATAAATTAAGCCAATATGAGTTACCCATTCTATCAAGATACGGACTAAGAAAGAGTATAACAATGAATATTGTAATTCTGTAGGCAACATTTTCCCACTTCAATTTTTTAACCACCTTATGATTTATGTTTCATTGGCATCTCTATTAAACGAGTCACTTAATCAGCTATAAAGGATTTTTTCACCTTATCCCCTTCTAGTCTTTTGTTCAACTTTTGGTTTAGCGATTTTTACCGGGGACATCCAAACATTCAACCAATTTAGAGATGGACAGTAGAACCTAAAATGCCCCAAAACCTAATCGCTTTGGGGCATTTTTTTTAGTTAAGCCTTGAAACGAGAAATCATCTCCTGCAATTCCTCCGCCAATTTGGTCAAGGAAATGGTTGCATTCGAAACTTCCTCAATGGAAGCCAGTTGCTGCTTACTTGCAGCTGCTGCCGTTTCAGTGCCAGCTAGTGTTTCCTGTGACCCTTCAGCAATTATTTCTATGGTTTGCTGCAGTTCTTCGAAACCATTCTTTATAAACTGGGTAGCTGCTGCCACTTCTTGAATCTGGGATGTTACCTGCTCAATGAATAGTAAAATTTCTTCAAAGTTTGTAACCGTTTCTTCTGAAAGCTTGATTCCAGAGTCCACATTATCTCTTACAATTTGAATATTATTGACGGTCTCGTTTGATTCATTTTGGATGGTCGAAACAAGCTTATGGATATTATTTGCAGATTGACTGGTTTGATCGGCCAATTTCCTGACCTCTTCCGCAACAACTGCGAATCCTTTGCCATGCTCCCCGGCTCTAGCAGCCTCAATTGCAGCGTTTAATGCAAGTAAATTCGTCTGACCTGAAATATCAGTAATTAGAGCGGAAATTTCTTTAATTTGTGTCGCGCTAAATACTAATGAGGTGACTCCTTTATCCGCCATGTCTACAGACAGATTGATGGATTTCATCTGCTCAAGCATTTCTTTTACTGAGCTTTCACCGCTTTCAGCTTGCCCTCTCATATTTGATGAAACCTCTGCTACCTTTGATGTATTCGAAGCTACCGAAATGATGCTGTTTAGTGAATCAGTAACCGCCTTTAGGCTGTTAACTGTCAATCGGCTTTGTTCACTATTGTTTTGAGTTATCGCTTGCATCGTTTCCGAGATGTGATCCGATGTCACTATGGACTGTTCGGTACTGGCCGAAAGTTCTTCAGAAGCAGCTGCCACTTGTTCAGATGATATGCCAATTTGAGAAATCATTTGTCTAAGCGAGTCCACGAAGGTATTAAACGATTTAGCCAGTTGACCAAATTCATTATTGCCTGTAACCTCCATATGCTTAGTCAAATCAGCATCACCTGTGGCTATTTCCTCTAATTGGCGGTTTAACTTACCTAGTGGCAGTAGAATTGACCTTAATAGTAAAACACTTAACGCAATCCCAACTATCGATGAAGCAATAGCCAGGAAGAGAAAGGCTCCCCTGCTCAACTGGGAATAGCGGTCATTTAACGATTGGATATTGGAAACATCAGCATGAAGAGCTTCCACCAATTCATCCACTGAAGGATCAAGCACTTCTTTCCTAAGAGTTCTTTCTTCTCCAAAGTGCAGGTTTTTAGCACCTTCGGGATCTTCTTTATAAATCCTAATTACCTGCTGGTTCATTTCCCAAGAATCATCAAAGTTTTCTTCTAGCTTATTTATACTCTCACTGTATTTCTTTTCCTTATTAAGCTCCTTGATTTTTTCGATTTTCTTATGTACATCATTTGCTTTTTCTTCCATCCCTTCGGCCAATTGTTTATTCCCGGTTATGATAAATGCCCTTTCATCATTTGATAAGCCTGCCAGGCGATATTGAATTCCAATAACAATCTTTTGAATTTCCAACTTATCCTGAAGTGTAGAATTCCTTTCAGATGATGCATCTATTACATAAACAGCAAAACTCCCCAGTATTAGAATTGTTCCAATAAGAATGGATACTGTAGTTATCATCCTCGTTTTAATTTTCAATTCTGTAATCTCCTAAAATCTATAGATTTTTAACATTTCACTCACCATTTATATCGGACTTTCAGCTCATTTATGAAGATAAAAACCTTCTGGATCAATAAAATAAAGCCGCCTATACGGCAGCTCACTCTTCAATCAATAGTGATATAAAACTGCACTTAAGCATATGCTCCACCTTCGCGCTACCATCACTGATATATTAGTAATAACAATCATATTAATAGTTTAATGATTTAAGAACTTCTCTTAAATTCCCTTTTAAAAAATGTGCGTAACTTTTAATTTTATAGTAGATAAAGTATCATTGATTAAGACTAAATATTCTTACTTTTCGCGCTATTCCCTGCGATCCTTAACATGCATAGGTAATGAGACATTCCCCATAAAAATAAATAGGAGTGACTAAAGTGAAAGCACAAATTATTCAATCTTTTGGCGATCCATCCGT
This sequence comes from Peribacillus frigoritolerans, assembly GCA_030562215.1. Classification (GTDB taxonomy): domain Bacteria; phylum Bacillota; class Bacilli; order Bacillales; family DSM-1321; genus Peribacillus; species Peribacillus frigoritolerans_B. The sequence goes on from JAUPFL010000001.1 coordinate 76,145, forward strand.
ATTTCAGCTTGAAGAGGTTTCAAAACCCGAATTAAAACCTGGACATGTACTTATTCAAATCAGGGCTTCAAGTGTAAATCCTATTGATACGAAGGTCCGTGCTGGTGCAGTTCCAGCCGTTGCCCCCGAGTTTCCAGCCGTTTTACATGGTGATGTTGCAGGCTTGGTATCTGCAGTGGGTGAAGGAGTGACTGAGTTTAAAGTTGGCGATGAAGTGTTTGGATGTGCGGGCGGTTTTAAAGGGACTGGCGGTGCACTTGCAGAGTTCATGCTTGCAGATGTTGATTTACTTGCTCACAAGCCGAAAAATTTGACGATGGAAGAAGCCGCTGCTTTACCACTAGTTGCCATTACTGCATGGGAAGCATTATTTAATCGGGCAAATCTAGTCCCTGGACAAAATATACTAATCCATGCAGCAACCGGCGGTGTAGGCCATATTGCCATTCAACTAGCCAAATGGAGAGGCGCGACAGTCCATGCAACTGCCTCTTCGCAAGAGAAGCTGGAGATTGGCACGCGCCTTGGTGCAGATGTAACGATCAATTATCGAGAAGAAAGCGTACACGACTATGTACAAAAATATACAGACGGAAAAGGATTTGACGTTGTGTTTGACACGGTAGGTGGAGAAAACCTTGATCGCTCTTTTGAAGCGGCTGCGGTACATGGCACGGTAGCAGCCATTGCTGCCCGTTCGACCATGACCTCTCCCCAGTGCATTCAAAGGGACTTTCTCTACATGTTACATTTATGTTGTTGAAGATATTAAATAAGGACATGCATAAGCAATATGGAGAAATTTTGAAGAAGGTTGCCATGGTGGTGGAGGAAGGTAAGCTGCGCCCGCTTGTGGATCCAAACATGTTCACGTTTGATGAAGTCTCAAAAGCCCATGAGTACATGGAGTCAGGCAAGGCAATAGGAAAAATTGTTTTGAAAAATAATTGGTAATCAATATGCAATTTAACAACCTTTAAAAATAGACGGTACAGTGAAAATCTCTATAGATTCTCGCTGTACCGTCTGCTTTTATTTTTAATTGCCGTAAAACTCCAATAGGGCAATTACCTCCGCTTGTTCTTCATTCAAAGCATATTTTTCACTTCAAGAAAAATTCATTTAGCTCCATAAAAACTTTACTTTCACTGACTGATAATCCCGCCACTGATGTTGACTTCAAAAATAATTGCAGAAAATAAATACCAGGTACAATTTGGTTTAAATGATTGTTAAAAGGGAGAAAAGGAATAAAAGGTGAGGTGATAAAATGATTTATCTGGAAATAGCAATGAAGCTGGTGATTGGGCTGGTTGGACTCCTGGCCTTGACAAGACTTCTTGGAAAAAAGAAATGTCTCAAGTTACCCCTTTTGATTTTATTTACGCTTTAGTATTAGGCGGCATTCTAGAAGAAGGCATCTACGATGAAAAAGTGTCGATTTGGCAGATTCTATTTGCAATTTGCCTTTGGGGAATTTCCGTTTATATCATAGAGGTTTGCGCTCAAAAAAGTGATCGCATGAAAAAATTGCTCAAAGGACATCCTTCTTTGATTATTCGTAATGGCGAATTGGACATAAAACAAATGAAAAAAATCATCTGGATATTGAACAGGTTCGAACCATGCTACGGAAACAGGGTGTGTTTACTCTCCGGGAAGTGCGTGATTTATATCTTGAGCCTGGCGGGGACATCAGTGTAAAGCTTCATACCAAGACAGGAAGCGTCACACCAGAAATGCTTGGCCTCAATCCTGGGGATGAAGCCCCTTCTATCCTAGTAATTGAGGAAGGCAAAATAAAAGAGGAAGAGCTTCGATCCGTGAAAAAATCAAAAGAATGGCTTCTGGAAGGGCTTCAGAAAAGAAATTATAAAACAATTGAGGATATCCTATATGGAGAATGGTCAGAAACGGATGGATTCTATATACAGCCATATCCCCAAAAAAATTCTAATATACCATAAAAAACTTAAGAGATTTTATTTTTGCGCTGCTTAATTATAGACGGTACAGTGAAAACCCCTAAAGATTCTCGCTGTACCGTCTTTAAAAGCCGTAAAACACCAATAGGACATAGTAATAGGAATTGGCAACTTTAAGATAATTTGAAACCACTAATATTCTTTAAATAAAGCAAAAAAATAACTAGCTATTGTAACTCCCGATGCTAAGTTTTTATCCCAGTAAGCATCTGCTAAAGGAGTCTCATATTCTTCATCAATTTCTACTAATAAAGACCTTATGCGTTCGCACTCATTACAGCTGCTCAACAGATTAACCATAGTAGTAGACTTCTACAGGATAAAAAAATCCTCTTTCATTTTCTAATCGAAAAGAGGATTTATTAAAATTTCAGGCAAATCGGAGACTACTTTTTCTGTTTTGAATGCTTTTTAAGATTGCCATTGAACTTTACTAATGGTGACCATTTCCCCTCAAATTCTCTCGAAGGACTTCTTACGGACCATGAAGTGGCTCTCCTCAAGTCCATCCGAACTGTTCCCTGTACCTGAACTTCCTGCCCATTTAATTCCATAAAGAAAGAACTGCCTTAAAAGGCAGTTCCGATTTTAAGCTAACGCAGCTGTTAGTGAAGGAAGACTTTATTTCTCAACTTTCACTAACGTTTTCCCTGATCAATCTCTAAAAAAGACTTCAAGATGACTATTCACACCCCATCCTCATGACTTTCAAGCGGGCGAGAATATCAGGTCCTTGCTACTTGTATCATTGCTTTTCCCCATTCTTCTGATGTAATGATGCTGCTTAACGTATCATCAGAATGTTGGTGGCACCTGCCGAATGCTTGACTGTTCTGTTTGAGCTTTCCATTCTCCCTGACGGAACTCTTTTTCCCACTTCGAAACCACAATACAAGCGAGAACATGTCCAGGAGTATTACAAGCAGTACGTGCCATATCCAGCACACGGTCAATTCCTGCAATAATTGCAACGCCTTCTGCAGGAAGTCCTACAGCTGAGGCGGTAGCTAAAAGGACAACTAGCGAACCGGATGGAACAGCGGCAATTCCTTTTGAGGTTGCAACAAGAACCCCCATTACAATCAACTGTTGGCCAAAGTCCATCGGGATGCCATATGCTTGTGCCAAGAAAATAGAGCAAACTGAAAGGTACAATGTCGAACCATCACAATTCAATGATAGCCCAGAAGGAATAACGAATGAAACTACGCGTTTCGAACAACCGTATGCTTCCATTCGTTCCATTAACTGAGGCAGAATGGTTTCCGTACTTGTTGTAGAAAAAGCGATAAGGAACAAATCCCATACCATTCGAAACACTTTAAAGTAAGAAATCTTCAATATCCAACCAATTATTGGGAATAAAACAAAAATAACTATAGCAAGCCCAAGATACACAACCCCAATCAACTTTGTCATAGGGATTAAAAGGGCAATGCCATACTGACCTACAGAGGCTGCCATGAGAGCGAGTACACCAATCGGTGCCGTTACCATGACCATTTGTGTCAGTTTAAACATGATATTTGCAACTGATTCCATAAACTTCATTGCCGGTTCTGACTTTTTGCCAATTGCTCCAGCAGCTGCACCAAATAAAATAGCGAAGAATATAACAGCTAATAAATCACTTTTTGCCATCGCATCAACAATGTTGCTTGGAATGATATTAACAAGCATCGTTTTAAAATCGACAACTTTGGTAACGCTTTCATTTAATTGTGTGATATCCTTTTGAGCAAGGTGGGATAAATTAAGCCCGGCACCGGGCTTTAAAATGTTAACAAGTATAAGACCTAAACCTAGGATCAGAGTGGTAATAAATTCAAACCAAATAATTGTTTTAAGTCCTAATGAACCCATTTTTTTCATGTTTCCGTCGCCTGATGACCCAATGACGATAGTGGTGAAAACAATAGGCACAACAATCATTTTAATAAGATGAATAAAAGCGTCGCCAATTGGCCTTAAGGATTGGCCAATTACAGGAAAAAAATGTCCGATAAGTGCTCCAATAAACAGTGCTATTAATACTTGAAAAGCAAAAAACTTTTTCATATGTTGCCCTCCCTGAACGAAAAATTAATAGCATCATCACACAATATGTCAATAATTAGATCATTCCATTCTCATTTGACTATGAAATGAGAAAGAAGAAATGGCCTTTAAAATAGACACCCCCATTTTAAAATACTTGTAATTATACCAAAAATTGTATCGTTTTTTTGCGATTCAGTAAAATACTGAATTACTATAAAGTTATAAGAATTAATTATTAATCCCGTTTACATCTTTTATGTTTCTTAATCAGCTAACGCACCCGTTATTTTAGGTGACCCACAATGGTACATTTCCATTGCAGAATGAGAACAATATCTTAAACATGTATAACCCCGTACTAAAATTAGGACAGGGTTAACATAAAGCTGTTTAATTGTTGATTAAAGCACGAACTAGGTTACATCTATTTCTACATAAAGTTACTGCTGCAAAATCTGAATAAGGTTGCCGCATGTATCGCCGAAGACAGCTATTGTGACTACGCCCATTTTTGTCGGCTCCATAGTAAACTTCACACCGTTTTCCAATAATCGTTCGTACTCTTTATGAATATCTGCAACGCCAAACATTGTTGCCGGGATGCCCTCGGCAAATATCCTTCTTTTGATACTCAGGATGCTCATTCAGTTCGAGTAAAAGCTCGGTACCGTCATGAGCTTCGGGAGAAACAAGCGTGATCCACCTGAATTTCCCCATTGGAACGTCTTGTTTTTTTACAAATCCCAGCTGTTCTGAATAAATATGGTAACAATGATTTTCATAATGTTTTACCTCTTTTGATATTTGTGACGCATGGTGCTGTGTTAACAATCTGGCTGCAAGCAAAACGGACCCACACATTTGTCAGAAGTCTTGTTCCGATTTTATAAAATTACTCTATCCATCCCTTTAGCAAATTTTCAAGTGGTTCGTTGTTGAATCTAACTACTCGATACTTTCCCTTTCTTTTGATTTTACGAGCCCGGCATCTTACCAGTCGTCATTATCTAGTTTACCTTCCAGTCCAACATATATTTCTAATAGCCAGTTATTCGTTTCAATCACACCCCAAATGTTTATCTATATACATACTTTATCATTCCTTATTAAACTAACCTGCCCGGATGCATAAAGAAAAAGCTGCCTTAAAGGCAGCTTCTGATCTTTGTTTAACTTATTAAGAATTCCAGTAAATCCTACTGGACACCATTACATAACCGGCCGATATTCTCGACTTCAACAACAACTTCATCCCCCGACTTGATCGGGCAGCTGCCAGATGGTGAACCCGTGGCCAAAATGTCACCGGGCTCCAGTGTCATTACCTGTGAAAGCCAGCTGATTAGAAACGGGATGCTTAGAGACATTTCATTTGTATTTCCGTCTTGGACAACGCGGCCGTTCAAAGTGGTCACAATCCTTAAATTTGTTGGATCAACCCCGGTAACGATGCATGGTCCCAAAGGTCCGAATGTATCAAATCCTTTGCCCCGCGTAAACTGTGGATCTTTTTTTGTAAGATCTCTTGCTGTGACGTCATTGAATATCGTGCAGCCAAATACATAATCAAGCGCATCTTCTTCTTTAATGTTTTTTCCGCGCTTTCCAATGACAAGGGCCACTTCCCCTTCAAGTTCCACTTGGTTGGATAGCTCGTTTGGAGGAAGTATAATATTCTCCTTGTCTGCAATAAGCGAAGATAATGGCTTTAAAAATAGAAATGGTTCAACAAGGTTTGCCTCTCCACCCGTTTCCTTCGCATGACCTGCATATGTCCAGCCGAAATTAACAACTTTCGAAGGTTTTACAGGTTCCAAGATTTTCACGTCACTATATTTCAGCTCGACCCCGTCATACTTTATTTCCTTGCTGACAAGTTCAGCAAAACTGCTAGACAGTTGTAATATCATGTCATCCTCAACAATACCGTAATGTATATTGCCCTGTTGATCCTGATAGCGAACTATTTTTTGTGTTTTTTGTAGCACATGCATTATGAATAAACTCCTTTGATGATTAAGATTACCACAGATATTATAAAATCCGGTTCTCCTATACTATAACATGCCTGTTCTTTTACGGGAAAAAAGAGCTCTCGTCGCGACTCCATCTTCAACTAAACCGACCTTTAGTTCAATAAGAAATTATTTAACTATGTATTTTATGGAACCTATAATTTTTTATAATTTTATCTGTGTATTGCCTTATATGGGCTGCAATAAATATTCCGATTGGTAGTCCCTATAATACATTCCACATGAAATGTTTACTACCCTAACTTGTATGATATTTTCTACATAAATCCACCCTATTACATTCAAAGACTGGGTGCTTATTGATTATCTCAAAATATGAAAACTTTTGTACTGGTAATTCGTCCCTTTTCAGCTAACCTGCCTTGTTAGTGCATAAGAAAAAGGCTGCCTTCGAACGTCGATTTCCACTCCAGGCACTCGCTTTCCGCGCAGGAGTCTCGCACCTTCCGTTCCCTTCAACTTCGTTTTTTGAAATTTAGATAAAACCCCTATTGTCTACAGTCTCAAGCTGCCTTAATGGCAGCTCCGACCCTAAGCCAAAGCACACGTTAGTTCTAGAAGGTATATTCGTCTAAACTCCCCTTTAGTGAATTCCATTTTCATTTCCCAATAATAAAAATAGTGCCAACTTCTCATTAATAGAAATCAGCACTTCGCTTATTGCTATACGTTATCGTGTCGCTTTAGGCGGTTGGCACACATCACATTTACGTTGATTATTATTTTTAAATTTCTTGAATGTTTTTTCAAAGTTGCTGCCACATGTACATTTAAATAGTAACTTTTGAGAAAAACCGTGATATTCCGTCGTTAGCAACTTACTTTCCGAATTGTTCTCAACAAATTCTTTAATTTGCCCAATCGTCCATTGTTTATTCATTCTCTTACACCTCCATATTTTATCGCTATCGGAGGCTTTTCTAGGCATCCGTTCAAAAATAGTAATTTTCGTAAGTTATTCATTATAACATGAGCCGGCACTCAATCAAACAACTCGTTTGTTACAGTAATTGGGCTGTGCTGTTGTATCCTGGTTAGGACCTTTATAATCTATTTCCTCTTGTGACATATTAGCAACAATAGATTTTAACCGTTTATAATTTCCGTCCACCATTGAGTATAGAATTCCTGTAACAGGGTCCATTTCAGGCTCGCCTCTTAAATCAAAAATCCTCCACTCACTCCTTAGTTCTTGTTTCGATGTTTACCAATATTATACTTTAAATAGACTATATCCAGTTATTGAACTAACCTGTCCCATAAGAAAAAGCTGTCTTAAAGACAGCTCCGATCTTCATCTAACTCACCCGTAGTTCCAATAACCTTGGTAAAAATTAAACCCTTTAATAAGATAGACTGACGAAGATGGTCGATGTACTATGGCGCCTTTTGACAAACCATTGATGTGACTCCTGCAACATCACTGCATCTCTAGTTAGGGATTTTCATTCTTCTTTTTCCTTTTTTTCATCCTTCTTCCTGTTTTTTCTCTTCCTTCCACTGGCCATAAAACTGCTTTTCTACCGATGATAAATCAAATTCCTTTTGGGATAACTCAGTAATTGACTCTGTGAAAATTTCTTTACATATTTTTGTGACAGTAGAGCCGCTGGATTCTAACAAATAATGATTTTCATCCGTTTCGTCTTCAAACAGAAATATCTATTTTAGAATTATTTACAGATTAAACTGTTTTTCTAGATCCATCAGTTACGCTAAAAATAACCCCCTTGGGTCCCAAGGGGTTATCGTCTTTCACTTTTATAGTTTATGTAATATTTTATTCAGCTAAAAAAGGATATTTTCACTAAGACCTCTTCCGGTATCGGCCCCACCTACGCCAGATACTATGACAGCCACACATGCCGTCCAACCCATAGTCATTATAACAGAAAGCGCTTACATTTCCAAGGATTACTAGCAAACATTATTGAACTTCTTATTCTACGATTTATTGTTGCATGGTTGTTCCTCTTAGTAGTATCTCATCTTCAATTATACGGGGACCCTTATAATGCAGGTATTCAAGGGAGATACCCCTTCTTAATGCTGATTGTTCCATTAATCTAATTTCATGATACATAGCATCAGACAGGATTCCTTTTTCAATGTTCTTATGTATTTCAAAATAAAACCCAGCCAATAAATCTAACGGTAATTTATCGTAAAGGGAACTATTTTCTTTCACCATAGATCACCTCCTAATTAGACCATACAAAAACTAGTATAAATTAAAAGAGTTTTTTTGAAACCAATTGGAGTAGCGTCAGGAAAATGCGGATTTCCAACCATTAGATAAGTTTTTAATATCTCAAGAAATCTGTGCAGTATTCTTATAGCTCACAGTACGACTACACCACGCTTAATGAACCAACCTGCCCCGATAGTTTCATAAGAAAAAGCTGTCTTTAAGACAGCAACGATCTTCGGCTAACGCACCTTAAGACCTTATTTAATATTTAATTTTCTTGTTAAAAGAAGTTACAGATAGACGTTCTGTCACATTTGTTTCTCCTGTAATTGAGAAACCATTTTTTTTATAGAAATTTATTGCTGGTGTATTTTTAGAACCAGTTGATACTATTATTGTTTCAATATCTTCCTCATTGTTTTCAATGAATTCTAATAACATTTTGGAAATTCCTTTTCTGAAATGTGTTGGATGAACCATTAGACGATGTATATCGATTACACCTTTTTAACCTTTATAGAAATGACACCACATAACTCGTCATTTAAGTAATACCCATAGAAAGTTTCACCGGATTGTTGTAACGTGTCAACTGTATCTTTTAATGGAGGTATTTCATAAAAATGAATTAACTCTGCCTCTACCATATAAGAAGGTAATTGAATGTTTAATACATCCTCAGCTAATTTAGGATTGGTTATATCTATTTTTTTATCAAAGTTGTTCTCCTTTTAATTTCTTCTTAAACGAACCTGACACACCGTTAACAAAATAAGTATTGTATTTCATAAGATATTCTTTAACTTCGGATATAAATCCTTCTTCATCTAACCTGTCCATTTAGTTGCATAAGAAAAGGAACTGCTGATCAGCTCCTAATAATGAAGTAAGCACCCGTTAGTTGAAAAAAACAGGTTATAAAAACCATATCCAACTATTAAAACAACAATTAATATTCCCTTCCCAACCTAAACTACCAACTAAGTCTGCTAAATTACCATTTCCATTAATCCTTCTTTTAATGTACCTATTGGATTTTTTTAAGGTTCTTTCAGTAAACTTCACTTCTTCTCAGGGAAAAAGGGCAGTGATGAAGTTCAATTTTAGAAATATTGAGATATTAATCTATTTTTAAAACTTTTCATGATAAAAAGCTACCCATTAAAAGTGGGTAGCTAGTATTACATGTTATTTGAAAACAATTTGTAGTTTTCCAGATACTCTTCCATAAGAGTATCCATCTTTCACATCTACATAAAATTTACCAATTCTCATATCTGTGAATAATGTCTTTCCACCAGCTAAGCTATGATAGCCTGTGCACTTTCCAGTACTGGCATTGCAGAGACGGGACCATAGGTTACTATAATTAGTCAACAACTTACTTCCAGAAGAAGTCTTTAAATAGATCGGGGAAACCAGTTCTACCTGTAAGTCACTACCTCTGTTAGGATTTCCAATTTCACCATCCCATTTTCCATCTTCTGTTTGAAAAGAATACTGAGGAACACTTGCTTGAGCAGAAGAATTGCCTAATACCATTCCACCTACCAGAACTAACACAAAGGTACTTAATATTGCAAATAAGTTTTTATGTCATTTCCTCCTCCCATATTTATCCACTTTATAATATCAGAATAAACTGATTATTAAAATGATTAAAAATGACTATAGCTTCTTAGCTTCAAACAACTTTTGGTTGCGTCATCTTTCCCGTTTTATAGTTCTAGTCACTACGTTTGTTGAACTATCCTACATTTATTTTCTTTTGGAACGCATGCCTTTAAGTTTTGTAATGTCATCTTGATTAAGCAATTGGTTATACATTGAACTATTAACATCATATATGGCAACTTTCCCTTGATTATTATAATGAATTCCCCAACCATAATTCTTCACTAAAGGAGAAGCCCTGAAGCAAGCCTTGGATTTTGAAAAGAACTGTTCTCGAAGTTCAGCAACATTTTCCGCTTCTATTTGATTCTTGATTAAGTATGTATTGAATTGTACGTCTTCTTGTGTAAATTTATAAGGGTTATTATTAATTAAATCATGTTCAATATAAGCAATTGTGGGTTTTTCGTTTTTGATGACAGGTACCTTTGCTGAAGTAACTTTTGAATCCTCTGAAATGGTAATAAGCGTATTCTTATAACTCATATAACAACCTCCTCATTCAGCAATGTGCTTACCCATATACCATACCATATTATACCATTATTTCATCAACTATCCCACTCCGTAAGTTCAATAAAAAAAGGCTGCCCCGGCAACCCCCTAATTGTTTTATGTAAAATCAGAAAAGATTAAACCCTCTCTAGTCGTGTATGAGGTAAAGGTGGTAATTGAATTCTAATCTCGTCTCCGGGGTGAACCTCACCACTTTCCAAAACTATGCTCATGATTCCTGCTTTGCGTATCAAGTTCCCATGCTGATCCCGGTCTAAAACAGCGTTTATAAGTCCTGATTTAAATTGATCAATTTGGGCACATGGATTTCGTAGGCCTGTTACTTTAATAACTGCTGTTTCCCCAATATATAGTAACGAATCCTTCGGTAATTCAAGCAGATCGATACCTTTCGTGGTGATATTTTCCCCATTTGTCCAGCTCCAACATTAAACCTATCCTTCAATTCATCTAATAATTCTGAGTGTATTAGGTGGACTTGCCGCAGGTTAGGTTGATTCGGGTTAGCCGCTACACGTGAACGATGCTTAACGGTTTTACCTAAATGTGCATCACCTTCAACGCCCAAACCTTTCAACAGTTTTATGCTAGTGCAATTTTCCTTACTGAATGTGTGTTTATCACTTCTACTTACAGCTATTACTACTCCACTGGCCGAGCCCATTTTTTCTTCATTCATTTTCAGTCAACCCCTCTAATCTTATATTTGATTTATTTATGCAACTACCCTGCCCCTCGATAACACTTTAAACTACCTTAAAGTCAGTTCTGATCTTCAGCTAAGCACCCTGTAGTTCTAAAAGGGGACGTTAAAGAAATTTCGATATTAAAAAGCCCAATTTCTCAGCATTAAAATTGAGAAATTGGGCTTTTTTCGTTACCCCATTAAAGCGCCCTTTTAACGGAACAATTCAATTCGCCATTCAACAGTTTCATAATCAACCATCGTTCGTTTAACTTGAATGGCACCCTCTCAGCTCTTTAAACTCCCTCAACTGGGCTCCTGCTGATATTCCGAAGGTCAATAACTGCTTCAACAATAAAGGTTACTTACTTACTTACTTACTTACTTTCAAAAGAAACTGATCGATACGTTCTTTTTGCCGTAGGTGGTGCCGGAAATGCATTTCGATTAGCTGAAAATATTCCTCTGCATTTAAATATCCCATTCTCCGATGCTGAACTTTCTGGCTGGCCGGGATGTCAGAGAGCTTTTTCTCTATCTCTTGCATTTTCTCAATGATTTGAAGCAGTCCTTCCTTTACTTCTTCTTTCCCTGTAGGATTTGGCGGTGTGAAATCCGGTGTATCCGGACCTTTTAACCTGATTGGAGGAAACGTTCCTTCTTTGAAAATCGATTCGCCTATTTCTGTTTTTTCACCGCCATCGGAAGTAGTGCCATTAACACATTGCTCAATGGCTTTCAAATGAAGATGAAGGGTGGCCTTTATTAAATGATTGTACATTTGTCCTAATGACCATTCATCCTCAGATGGCTTCCTCGTAAACTCATCTAGCGAATATTTACTTAACTCTTCAATATAGTATGTAGTCACCTGTTCGAATCGCTTCAATATCTCTTTTGTATCCAATAGATCTCCACTTTCTTTATAAATTTTATTTCTCCTTAATGTTGAGTAGTACGTCCCAATGCTAAACTAAATAACATCTTCTGACATTAAATTCGACTCACTTACAAATAATCCTTCTCTATTATTCAAGAAAGTATTGATTTCGGTTTATCATTTTTATAAACGATTAGACTTTATTCAAAACGGTATTGTCGTTTTAGGTGCTCTTCTTAAAACATATAAAGTTCACCTAACAAAATTGTAAGCACATCTCACAATATTGTTAGGTGAACTTTATTAACTTCCATATTATAATTCTTTATAGAAAATATTTACAAATGGTTAAAGAGAGGAAATGTTATGAGAGCCCAAAAAGACAATCATCCCATAATTATGTTTGATGGTATTTGTAACTTGTGTAATCATTGGATTCAATTTGTGATAAAAAGGGATCCAAACGGCATATTTAAATTTTTGTCTCTCCAATCAGAGTTAGCACGTTCAATTATGGCAAGCCACAATCTAACTAATAAACAGTTGGATTCTATTATCTTAATTGATAAGGATCAAATATTTACTGAATCTACGGCTATCTTACACATTCTAAATAAACTTACAGGACCTATAAAATGCCTCATTCCATTATGGATAATACCTAAATTGATTCGAGATAAAGGTTACCGCTTCATTGCAAAAAACCGTTATACATGGTTTGGTAAAAAAGTGCTTGTATGATACCGACACAAGATATAAAAACAGATTTATTGAATAAATAAAATAGAAAGTAGGGTAGATAAATAATGAATAAGAAAAGCTTCCTTAATAAACTTAAAATGAGTACGGTTACTGCGTTTAGATGGTATCTAGCTTTAACCTTTTTCATCTATGGGACGGCCAAAATATATCCAGGACAATTTTCTACTGGGGATTTTATATTTGATTCCACCCAGGACTCTGCTATGCAATTAGCTTGGCATTTCTTTGGTTACTCCGATACTTATAATTTATTTATAGCATTCGGAGAGTTAACAGCAGCCTTTTTATTATTAATTCCAAGAACAGCAACATTAGGGAATATTATTTACCTGCCTATCACAGTAAATATTACCATTCTTAATTACTGTTTTGGCATACCAGCACTCGGCATTAGTTCTGTACTGACACTTATGAGTATTTCCCTTCTGTTATTTGAATACAAAAAGCTTAGAATGATCTTTTAGCAAATCCAGTTATCGGTAAAGAGTCGATACAACCAAAAAAATTAGGAAACAGGTGAATATAAATTGACTATAGTAAATTTTCTTCTTTTACTTTTAATCTTTTCCATATCTTGTTTTTATTATTTTGTTGTAAAAAAAGATTCTTGATAAATGTATATTATGCAAATCCAGTTGGCATAATCACTCTTTAAGAACCCCATCAAAACTCCCCCTTGGCGGCCAAGGGGGAATCGCCTATGCTGTAGGTTTGAAGCAAAGTTTAATCATTTTTGTGTTCCTTAATCAACTAAAGCACCCGTTAATTCAACAAAAGCCTACCCTTACATCCACTCTTTTCCATGCTCGCGAATGAAGTTAATGTCGTTTTGATAATGTTCAAGATGCCCTTCATCCATCATCTTTTGAAAAGCAATGTCACCTTCACTGGCTTTTCTTGTAATTGTTTTACATAACCCTTCTAACCGCAGCAATACCATTTCCAAATAATCGGCTTCTATTCCCCCACCGTAAGATTCAAAAAACAATCTGACCCTTTGTTTTATACGGTTAGCATGCTGTAATGAATGATAATAAACTTTCTCACCTGTTTCAGAAAGATGAAATCTGCTTAAGGGGACGCAAGTATAAAGGGTATAAGCTATGTCCCAAAGTCTTGGACCAGGTCCAGCAACATCAAAATCAATAATACCCATTGGTTTTTTATGAGTAAAAATAATGTTGTACATTGCAAAATCATTATGGCATAGCACTTCAGGTTGTTGGGGGGTGTTATCTATCGATTGCCATCCATCATCAAATGAAAAATCACTGACAGAATCATGATAAAGACGGAGCATTTTCGCTATTTCTATTAAGACATCATCTGACCACATGTATTCCTTTAATGGATAATTACCAGCTTCTCCGTCAATAAATGACAATATCTCTCTCCTTTTTTCATCAATACCTAAAAACTTTGGTGCATAACTGAAACCTTTGTTCTCCAAATGCTTTAATAGCTTATGAATTTTGGGACTATCCGTCTTTAATTCCCGTCGAACAGTATCTCTGAACGATAAACATCAGAAACATTCCCACCTGTTAGGACTTCTTCGTTTTCATGGTTTGACATCTTATATTCCTCCCTAATATGACATTCTATAACACGTATAACTATTCCTGTTTGTTCAACTATCCTGCATCCCTATAATAAAAAAACTGCCTTAAAGACAGTTCTGATCTTTGGCCAAACCCACCGGTTAGTTTAAGGACCTTCTTTCACAAACTCTTTTCCAACTTTGTAACGATTACGAAACACTCGGATACGATAAAGGCAAGAATTTAGTAAATTTGTACAGGCATGTTTTGTTTTATCTCATATATATAGTAGAAAAAGGAGTGATATTTATGAATTTTAGAAATGATATATTATGCCGTCATAATCCATTCTGCGGTCATAATCCATTCAGCCGTGATAAATCATTCAGCTGCGATAAGTCATCCCGCTTTGATAAGTCATCCTGCTGTGATAATTCATCCCGCTTTGATAAGTCATCCTGCTGTGATAATTCATCCCGCTTTGATAAGTCATCCTGCTGTGATAATTCATCCTGCTGCGATAAGTCATCCTGCTGTGATAAAGGAAAGGACAAGTTTCATAAACAAAAAAAATTACCGCCAATCGGACAAGCATGTCAGACCCGAGGACAAATAAGTGAGTTTTAAGGACTTCTACCATAGGTTCAATCATTGGATTCACTACAACCGCTGAACCATTTAAACCTATATTTGTAGAGTTACGAAGTTTTGATCCTGTTACCGGACAAGTGGTAGTTAATGACAGAGCAATGGGTAATTTTACTATTAGCCTTTCATCTATTTGTTCCGTTAAAACTATTTGTCCCGCTACAACACAACCGATGTTTAATGCTTAAAAAAGATTTTATAGAGGATTGGGAAAAAAAATAAAAAACTCCCTTAAGGGAGATGGGGGTCAGGGAGTTTTAAATTTCTACACATCCTGGACTCCTTTCATATTCTTCTCCATTCCAAGTAGAATAAAAAAGACAATTAATTATTTAATTGTCTTTTTGCTGTTTTGTTACTGTCATAAATGCACAGCCCCATCCTTAGCCTGCCACAGGGAATAAATAAGGGACATGATATACAAAAAAGAGAACATCAGGGGATTGAAAATCTCCCTGATGTAGAGTTTGCCTCGGATAGTCTGACTACACTTTTAATACTCTAAATGCATCTCTTACTTTTTTAGCAAAATCCAGTGGTGGTTCAATCGATTCAAAGTGCATATACATTGCCCGGGGTTCTTCAAATAACCAGTGATTATGAATAGATGTAACTAAAAGGTCCCTTTTTCGAAGTTCAGTTAATAACGGGTTAACTTCTTCTTGTAAAAGCACTGTTTCCCCTAAATTTAACGCATTTCCCCTACTATCAATATTTTCAAACGTAAAAAATTGCGGATTGACAAGTGGGGATTGCGTTCTGCGATCAAGAATAGTGAATCTAATATTACGAAACTTTTGCACCAAGCATACTCCTTCTGGAGTAATCATTCCGTCCCCGCCTAAAATTCTTGCGAATTCCTGACATAATCTTCTTCGTTTTTCCGAACTCATAAAAAATCCCCTTTCAAAAAATAAAAAATAAAAGTATTTTCCACTTTCTAAAATTCACGATTATTATATTCATCAGTTGACGAGGATATTAGTTTAAAACCCTTAATTTCTAATAATCTAGGTTCTATGGACATAAAAAAACTTCAGATTTTGTTCTAAAGGATTTTTGCAGAGTATTAGATACATGGACTACAGATGCTTGAAATGTAGCAAGGAAGAGCTTTTTATATCTTTAATTAGTGTCGCGAAAGTAAACTATCCAAACGCATTTTAATTTGAACGCTGCCTCCAGGCACTCGCTTTCCGCGGCGGTCTGGGAGTGTGCGCCTGCGGGGTCTCCCTGTACACACTTTTACCGCAGGAGTCTCGCACACCGTTCCTATAAACTTTGTTTTAAAATTTAAATAGAACCCTTTTGTCTACAAACTAAAACCGACCTTTATTGGTTGTTTTTTTCTACTATTTTTTAGCAAAAGCCGCCATTTCCCGCCTCATCCTACAATGATCAAAAGTAAAAACAATACGACCATAAAGCCGAAACCTCCACTAAATCAAAAACATGGTCAGAATTGCGTAATGATTGTAGCATAGACATTGATTGACTTGTTCAACTAACCTCCCCAATAATTGCATTTAGAAAAAGCTGTTTCTTCCTCGATCCCTAACAACCCCTTGCTCCCATGAGCAAAGGCTGTTTTTTTACGAATCTCTTCTATGCCACTTTCTCTTTTCGTAAAGTGTTTTAATACTTTAACGGACTTTGAAACTCGGCATTTTATTAAAAAGTAAGCAGTTTGTAAAAGTGTACTTTTACGAACGGTAAATTTGTTCTTTTGATATCTGATTGGAAGCATCGGGAACTTTTCGTATCTTATAATTAATCATATCTGAAGAGTAAACCATGATACTTACCATTCCTCCTTGCGTTGTAGCCCGGATCAGGATAGGTTGATTGTACTTGTTTTTAAAACTAAAATCAGGACCATACCAGCTTACTGTAGCATCGCGGCCAGATGGAACATACGGAACGCTCCTGGTATGGGAATAGCGTTGAATGGTTTGCAACCCTGCATTGTCGATAGCATTAAACAGGGTAGATGACACCTGACAAATCCCTCCGCCAATCCCTTCAGAAAACTCTCCTTTAACGATAACCCGAGCGAGCGAATATCCTTTTTCTACTGACCTCCTGCCAACAACTTGGTTAAAAGAAAACACCTCTCCAGGAAACAAGACATAATTATTAATGGCTTCTGTAGCAAGTGAGATATTATTTGAACGGTTTTTATTGTTCACATTAAAATAGGTTCTATATTCACCTATCTTTTTTCACGAATTTCCGCAAGTAATTCGCTATCAACTTTTGGATGAATAGCAAGCAAAGGTACTTCTAGTTTGTATGCTCTACTATTGTACAAAAAGGAATAAAATTGCTCTTTAAACGCTTGATGGTATAGCTGGTAACCTACCCGCCCAGGAATAATATGACCTTGTTTGTCCATTGTGGCATTTACAGGTTTTTGGTAAACTTGCCGGTCTATTTTTGCGACAAATTGATTGTATTTATCCACGTCCATGATAGGAACATCCAGTAAGGGCATAGTAATATCAGCATGGTTGACACTGGCAATGGTTTTCCATTTTGAGTTACCGATAAGCTATCAGGTATATTCACTTGTTGAACGAACAGTAAAATTCCGGCAATCCATGTTAATCTCAATCGAATGTACCCCCATACTAATATATTTAGGATTTATCTTACTTCACAATTCCTATTTTAAGTCTTCATAGAGCGAATCTTGATCAATGAACCAACGATCAGTCAAACTTTCCCTTCTGATCATAAAATGGATAACCTTTATTTCTTTGCCTTCTTTCTTCTTATTAATAGTTACTTGAACGGGTACATCCAAGAGAAATAGACCATTGAGTTGTTCAGGCGGTTGGCTTAAAGGGTCAACTACTCCAAAATATGTAATATCTTCAACAAGTTTTTTGACTCGGTTAGGATGAATCGGATTTGATAAGGTCATTGCTAATAATTTCTGATTTCCTTGATTAATGGCAATGGTAAAAATACGTATAAGCTCATACGGACTTACCGTTTGTATATAATCATCAAGCTTACCAGCCGCTTTCAATACCATTAATTTATGAGAAAGATCCTCGTTTTTCAAACGATGAGTAATGCTTCAGAGAAATGAACACAGAAATGACCTGAAAAACCATTTTGAAGAGCACCAGCACCATGTGGCATTCCGTGCATAGATGCAGCAATCATTTGATTATTGATTAATACAATAATGGCTCTTCTATTCCAACTCCATTTATTATTATAAATTTTCTTCATGATTTGAGTATCTTCTTTGGTTAGTGGCTGTACATCGGCATGCTGGCTACCTGCTCTTCGTTGTACCTTAAATGATAAACCAGTTTCAATATCAATAATGGTGAAATTTGTTTTATCAGGAATAATGTTGTTTACAATCTCCCAAGGTAACATCTCAATTTTAAAGCTTATGGGTCCTTCTGCATCTTCCCATTCCATTGCATCGACCGAGGGATCGACCATTAAGACAATTATAAAAATAGCGATAATTACTTGATAAAATTTATTGTTTTTCATTTGGCTTCTCCTGCATTTTCTCTTATTATTTCAGGACACAATAAGTTGAATACCTTTGAAAATTTGGAAATTCTTCAAAGCTTGGGGAATCAGTTTAAAGGTTTAAAAAGGCTCACTCAGTCATGCTAGTGTTAATGGCCCAATATGTACTTTTGATATCCTTAATCTGAATAACTATAAACTACACAAGATGACATGCAGGCTGCCCCAGGGAATAAATAAGAGACATGATTTACAAAAAGAGAACATCAGGGGAATTGAAAATCTCCCTTTGTAAAGCTTGACTCGGATGGTCTGATTACACTTTTAATACTCTAAATGCATCTCTTACTTTTTTAGCAAAATCCAGTGGTGGTTCAATCGATTCAAAGTGCATATACATTGCCCGGGGTTCTTCAAATAGCCAGTGATTATGAAGGTCCCTTTTTCTAGTTAAACCTTTCTTTGATCATGCAGCCATGATTGAAAACCGTTGGAAAAGTGTTTCCCTTGATCAAAAGCCAGTTCAGACATAGTAGAAATGATTACATAAAAACAAAATGTCCTTGCAACAGAAAGGATTCCTTGTTATATTACAATCAATTAAATATTTTCTTACTTCAAAACTTTTTGAAGTGAGGATAGAGGAGCAAAGACCATTAGTACACATTTTGAGGAGAATGAGATCCTATGACTATTGTGGAAAGGGGAATTTGCCGAAGCGGAAAGAATCTCATGTTCTTGAAGCTGGTTCTGCTATTGAATAAATACAGAACTGTCATATAGGAAACTATATGGAGGGCTATCTTATGCGCGGAAACATTTTTTTGATAAATATTGTTTCTATTGCAGCAGCGAATCCTCGTTGTTGCTTTTTTGCGTTTACTCCTGAATGGCCCTAACCACCTCTGAATATTTTTAAAAAATTATACAAAAGGGTGTGAAGTTATGAATTTTGGCCAAGTTTTAACCGCAATGGTTACCCCGTTTAATCATAATGATGAGGTTGATTTTAATGCTACGAGAGCTTTAGTAAACTATTTAATTGCTAATGGTTCTGATGGATTGGTAATAGCTGGTACAACTGGAGAGTCCCCTACATTAACTACAGAAGAGAAAGTAGATTTATTCAAAATTGTTGTTGAAGTTGTTGATGGAAGAGTTCCTGTCATAGCTGGAACCGGCTCAAATAACACGAAAGCTTCTATCAGCTTGACAAGGCAAGCTGAGGCCGCAGGAGTCGACGGAATCATGCTCGTTACCCCATACTATAACAAGCCGTCTCAAGAAGGATTATTTCAGCACTTTAGCGCTATTGCCCATTCAACATCATTACCGGTAATGCTTTATAATATTCCAGGTCGAAGTGTTGTAAACATGTCAGTAGAGACGATTGTTAGCCTCTCAAAAATTAACAATATCGTGGCAGTAAAAGAAGCAAGCGGTGACTTAGATGCCATGGCACAAATCATAAGCAAAACAACTAGTGATTTTACATTGTACAGCGGCGATGATGGGTTAACATTACCGGTTTTAGCCATCGGTGGAACAGGCATTGTTTCGGTTTCTTCACACATAATTGGTAATGAAATGCAAAAAATGATCAATAGCTTTAAAAATGGTGATGTCCATGCTGCCGCCGCTACACATCGTAAACTTCTTCCAATCATGAAAGCATTATTTGCTGCGCCAAGCCCAGCACCAGTAAAATCAGCATTAAATATGCGGGGTTGAATGTTGGAGGTGTCCGCTTACCATTGGTCCCTCTAAACCATGAAGAAAAAGAGCACTACAAATAGCTCTACAACCTAGTAACACAGAAGCAATATTATTAAATAAATAAACGAATGATTCATTAAGCGAGTCTTTAATACCGACTTTCTATAAAATCAATAGTAAACTGGAGAAATTTGAAAAGCAGTGCATACTCCGAAAGAAGTGCACTGTTTTTTATCATTGTACGACGCAGGAGGAAGAATTTATACTATATATAAAGAATCAATAAGGAGAGAGCCTATGGGGGTACACACAAACCAAACATTCTTGTATTTAGTCCTATTCAGACAGAGGTCGATGCTTATGCTGATCGTATCCGTAATAATGGGTTCATATCGGTGAAGGCAGCGAAAACTTTGGAGGAAGCAGAAAAATATTTACCAGGCACTGAAGTTATTTTGGGATGGAATTTCCCTACACAATTACTATGTAAACCAATTGCCTCATCTGTTCGCTGGTTTCAATCAATGGGAGCCGGAGTCAATGATTTGATTGCGGACAAATCGATACCTAAAAACATTACATTAACTCGAATTACTGACCAATTTGGTGCTTACATCTCGGAATATGTATTTTTGTTTCTCTTGGACATAGTGAAAGACGGTCCTCGGATGAAACAATCGCAACTGGAGCGGAGGTGGGATCCTTTCATTTCCGAAACCCTTAAGGGGAAAACAATCGGGATCGCTGGACTTGGATCGATTGGCGCTGAACTTGTACGTAAAGCTCGAGCATTTGATATGAATGTACATGGCTTAAGCTTTAGTGGAAAACAAGCAACACTAGTGGATCGCCACTTTACTCCAGATCAATGGGGTGAATTTGTAAAGGATCTGGATTATTTGGTCCTAACCCTTCCTTTAACGGATTCCACTTATCATATCATTAACCAAGACCTTCTTTTAGCGATGAAATCCACTGCTTCCCTTATCAACGTTGGCCGTGGAGCATTGATAGATGAAGGGGATTTAATATCTGTCATGCGAGCAGGACATCTTCAGGCAGCTGTCCTCGATGTATTTGAAACAGAACCGTTGCCAAAAGAACATGCCTTCTGGTCCATACCGAATGTGTTTGTCACTTCTCATCTGTCAGGGCCAAGTACGGTTAACGAAGTGAGCAACTTTTTCATAGAAAATTTAAGGAGATTTTCAAGTGAACAACCATTAAATGGAATGGTAGATCGGAATCGAGGGTACTAACCCCTATTATAATTGATGTTATTTGCTTTCAATTGAGTATTTATTGAAACAGCTGCATTTTTCAACGGAGGAATGCGGCTTTCAAACTGAAAGTAAATAATTTGATGATTTTTTAAGGATCATTGAAAGTGGATCTTCATTTGTTTAGCTTTATATTCCTCTTATAAATTAAAAAGCCCCTCACTAGAGATAGGCTTTTTACGATGAAGTTACCGTATGGCGATAGTAACATACTCTCCTTATGCGTAATTAATTCAGGGAGAGTGGCTCTTCCCCCTTCTTATCTGCAGAAATCACCCATGCCCTTTGGAATTTATAACAACCTATTTTAATCCCTATAGTTCCATAATGCCGGCAGCGCGGATCACGCTTTTCTGTTCGAATCCAGAACGTCCAAATAGTGCTGATTGTACATGATGCCTAGGATGTTCCCAAAAGGATCAACCACGGAGGCAGTAATGAACCCCTGACCGCGAACTGTGGGTGCCTCGTGTTCTTTCGCTCCCATAGACAGCAGCTTCTCGAAAGTTGCTGTCACATCGTCGACGTGCCAGTACACGACAGCACCACCGGCCGCGCCGGTCGACGAACCACCGGGCGCGTAGCGGCTATCGATTAGGCCCAGCTCGTGCTGGTAGTCCCCGAGGCGAAACTCGGCATAACCTGGGCGTTCGAAGTATGGGTCGATACCCAGCAGCTCTGTGTACCACTTCTTTGCCGCCACTAGATCAGCCGCCCAAAAACTGACGGTGGTGAGTCCTCTTAATGTCTTTGTGTCACTCATAATCGATTTCCTCCTCAATGTTGAGTAAGTAACTATACTTCAATATTTAGGGTCGCCGGGTAATTTCCTAGGTTGCTGTTCTGGCTATTGTAAACGTCTAATGCTGACAACAGTATGTCAGTGAGGTGAATATTTCATCAAAAGTGATTTGAACATTTATCCCTTTGATTAACTTCGATTCACTTACGACTAACCCCTTCTCTTATTCAAGAAAATGTCCCAATTGTTGAACAAAGATCAAGCGGCACCATTGAACTATCCTGCCTCTAGCAATAAGAAAAAGCTGCCTTAAATGACAGCTCCGTTTCTTCAGCTAGCGCACCCTTTATTTCAACAAGAGTTGGTGTATGTTCTCATTATATGTAATCGATGTCGAAATGAGGGGATAGTAATTCCATGCTTTGTAAATCCCATTCAAAGGTAAGTATGGCTGATTGTTTTGATTTATGAGTCAGGAGGGGTACACCATTTTTTATGATCATGCTTTCTGCATCCCAAAAACGGACAGTTTCGTCTTCGCCAGTACGATTACAGACTATTACGGGCAGTCCTGTTTCTAGTGACCTTTTTCGCATTCTCCCTCCGGACCATGTAATCCGGGACCCCAGGAAGACGGTGCAATTAATATTTCAGGTGTTTTTAGAATTGTTATGTTAATTAGTAAGTGAAAAAGATAAAAAGAGCACTTCCTTGGATAAGGAAGCGCTTCCATGTTATATAAAGCTATTGGACTTTCATTATAGCATAATTTCGCTTCAAATAACAGGAATTAATGTTTAATTTTAGTTTATTTTATTATATTTTGACATTAGAAAGCGACTTGGGTAGAAGTACTTTTCTCCGTTTGCCGTTAATGAAGTCATCATTCAGTATCATCAAAAGACCGTCCAGCTTTTGTAAATCGGACGGTCTTACGGATAATAGAATGAAATGTTAATATCCTTCTTGAGGGAAAATGTTTATTTAGCTGCACCAGCTTTATTTATCACTTCCTTCGCTGCCTGCAATGCGGATTCATAATCTGCGTGATTCGTGACTTCCGGTACATATTCCACATACTTAATGGTTCCTTCTTGATTTATTACAAATACTGCCCTGCATTCCAATCGTTGCTCTTTCATATACGTTCCATATGCAGTACCAAAAGACAAATCAAAGTGATCGGAGAGAATGGTTATAGCTTCGACATTACTTTCTTTACACCATCTTGCTTGAGCAAAGGGAAGGTCTGCGCTGATAGCCAACACTGCTACATCATCACCCATTTTGCTTGCTTCTTCATTTAAGAGCCTTGTTTGTAAATCACATACACCAGTATCAAGCGAAGGAATAGTCGTGATGATGCATGTCTTATTTTTATAGTCTGTTAAATGTGCTTTACGGCGGTCATTTGTTAATAGTGTAAAGTCAGGGGCCTTATCCCCTACTTTTAGTTCAGGACCAATCAAGGTCACTGGATTACCGCCTAAAGTCACAACACCAGTACGCTCATGTGCCAAATTGAACCCTCCAACTCTCTTACTGATTTACTAGCTTCCTCGGTAGGTGCTATATCCTCCTGGAGCAACAAGCAGAGGAACATGATAATGTTCTTCATTGCTTCTAATACCAAAACGAAGTGGGACCTTATTTAAAAATGGCCTTATATAAGGATCATTCGCTCCATCATTGAAATATTCCCCAACATAAAAGACAAGTTCATACTCACCTGGTTTGAGATCATCCCCTTGAAGAAGCGGATCATCCACTCTCCCATCGTTGTTTGTACAGACCTCTTTAATGAAAGAATGGTCTCCCTGTTCTGCTATGGCCCAAAGTTCTATCTTCATCCCTTTTGCCGGCAGGCCTTTAGACAGGTCTAAAACATGTGTGGTCAGCTTACTGTCCATTATCGGGAAGCCCCTACAGTTGAATCAGCTGCCTTTTTTGTTTAACGTCTTCTTGTGTAACGACAAAGCCTTGGAAGCCAAACGGAGGACGAGGTTCCTGATAAACACTTCCTTCTGAATTTGGAATCGTTTCTACAACCGTTTCCCATGTACGATTATTGGTTTTAAATTGAACATTCGCCAACTGAGGGAAACGTTCTAGAATCCTAATGCCAATATGATAAATGAGCTGCTGAATCGAACGGTTATTCAGTTCATGGAACACTGTGTTTGCAATATCACAAATTTGTTCTGCTGCTACATATTTTTCTGGATCCGCTCCAGTGCCATCCTCCCAGCGGTTATATTCCCAATCGAAATCCAAGTAGATAAATAGTGGACGATCCTGAGCTTCTGGCAGTGTGGTGTATTCATCTTGAATAAATCCATAAAAAGAGCTTCCTTTAACCTTGATTAAATGGACATCAACTATTCCACTTGAATGCTTAACGATTTTGCTTCCGGTAGGTGTCCTTTTCACTTCGATTGTAGTGGTAGCCCTTTCATTTCTGGAACATCGATAGACAACATCACTATTTTCATGCCCTTCCCCTTTTGGAACGAGTACATGATCGAAGGGAACTTCAGTTGCTGTCAGTTCCACTGCATCTATGTGGCTATACTTATCAAGGAAAACTTCACATATGAACTTTATAAAACCTTCCGCCGTATTTCCTTGATAATTGGCGGCCTGGCGATGAATGATGTTTTTCATGGAATCCGTTGCAACCACCAAGCTATTATCTCCTTCCGTAAAAGAAGATAAAAAAGCTTCCCCTTTTAGAGAAATCTGGCAATTGAATCCAAAAATAGTATTATCTCTTTCTGTGAAACTTGATTCCGGTATTTTCCTCAAACCTGTAAGAGGCTGTACAAAAGTCCTATATACAAATACATCCCCTTTACCGTAATACATCGTTCTGTTTTCATTTTGAACTGTCATATTATTCCTCCTCCTAGTTAATAAAATCAGATAGCCTGTGGCTGGCAATTAAGTGGATTTGCTTGATCGCTTCCTTAAGTTCATTTGCCGGATCCAAACCAATCCTTCTTTTCATCTCTGCCTTTATCACCGTTTTATCGCTGCCACGGACAGCAAATATGAACGGAAATCCAAACTTTTCTTTATACTGATTATTTAACGCATGAAATTCTTCATATTCATCCGGAGAAAGCGAATTCAAACCAGCTGCGGATTGCTCTTTAACTGATGCTTCAGCCATATCAATCCGGGCTGCTAAGTCCGGGTGAGACTTGATTAATTGGAGCTGTTCCGATAATGAGGCATTCTGCACAACTATTTCCATTTTCTGTTTTAGGTCCTCTAAGGAAATGAATGGCTTGTACTCCCATGAACGCTCTGCTATCCATGGAGAATGTTCATATACCCAACCTAACTTTTGGATGAATTCCACCTTGTTCAACTCATTTATGCTATTAAGGTCAGATATCAATACGGGCCCTCCTTCTTCCGATTATTTTTATAATTCAAAACATTCTTAACTTAATTGAATTATATACGTGCGCTTCTTTATAGGTCATTAGCTGAAAAAGCTAATATTTTTCCAACCCCTTTGTGCTTACCGCACTCACCTTTAAAGAACAGGCTATCCTTATAGCTCTGATCCAGTTGCCAATATTCAAAAAATTAGTTAAATTAGAGAGAAAAAGGCACAGCGAAGGGGACCTATCATGCATTTAACGATGACTGATGCATTAAAATTACCACAGATCAAACGATGCCAAGTGGCAGCTGGCATTCAGGGACTTAATAGAGAAATAGAATCCATCAATAGCTTTGATGCTCCTGATGTGCTTTCCTGGTTGAAGCCAAATGAATTAATTCTAACAACAGGATACTTATTTCAAGATAATCCGCAACAATTAGACCAATTCGTAATCGAATTAGCAAAAATGAATTGTTCAGGATTGTTCATCAAACTGGAGGAAATTCCACAAACCACAATCAACATTGCCAATATGGCCAATTTGCCTATTCTCAAAATCCCCCTGAGTTTTCGCTATCAGATATCATGTCTCCCCTACTTCGTGAAATTGTAACGAGACAGAATGAACAAAAAGAGTTGAGTTATAGTATTGAAGATATTTCAGGAGTTGGTGCCGAAAATTTAAGTTACGGGATTTTAGGAATGACGGAGGACAAATCCAGCTTCCATCAT
Organism: Peribacillus frigoritolerans; assembly: GCA_030562215.1. Lineage (GTDB taxonomy): Bacteria > Bacillota > Bacilli > Bacillales > DSM-1321 > Peribacillus > Peribacillus frigoritolerans_B. The sequence continues at coordinate 102,471 of JAUPFL010000001.1, forward strand.
TTTTCTGGGGGATACATATGTACTGTTTTACCTTTAACGCTGCAATGGAATCAAAGGAATGATCCCATTACTTATAAACAGCTTATCAAGACAATTGAAACATTAACCGAACAATATAAAATCGATAAGCTCATAAGGAATATCAAGGGCAGTCTAGTTATCATTTATCTGGATACCATCCCCTAGGGAACACCCGCTTTTATTCACAAGTCACCCAGATAAGCCAACAAATTATCTCTACTTTATCTAAACACCTGCCAATGGAACTTACGCTGGGAGTCGGTAACTATCATACAGGTATCAATAACCTGGCCAATAGCCTACAAGAAGCTTTACAATCTATTGATTTGGGAAAACGATCGAACCCAGGAAAGGAAGTTTACAGCTACAAAGAATTAATAACATTTAAAATTTTGCAGTATGCCCCCAAAAATGTGCTCATGGATATTGTTACAGGTAATTTAGCACCGCTGAAGGAACATGACGATGAAAACCAGTCTGATCTGATCAAAACCTTGGAGGCCTATTTGCAATGCAATCTTCGACCTGCTGAAACGGCCAGAATAATGGGGGTACACCGAAACACTATCCATTTTCGAATTAAAAGCATAAAAAAACTATTAGGAATGGACTTAAGCAATGATGATCTGTTCACTTTAAAACTTGCCCTATATGCCAAACGTCTGCTGGATAACCGATAGGAAATAGCACATACCATACGAAAAACTGCCAGAGGTACCTATCCCTGGCAGTTTTCCGTGTTCAGCAACACTTGATTCCCGATTCCTTCAAATCATGCTTCCTTTACCTAGTCATGTAATAATAACTTCGCAGCTTTTATACTAAACTGCAATTTAAAAGCAATATCCCTCGATTTTAAATCAACTCCTAATAAGTCTTCAATTCTAGATAAACGAAACTTTACAGTATTTCGATGAACAAACAAAGCCCGTGCCGCGTCTTCTATTCTGCCTCTTGAAAATAGATAGGTTTCCAGCGTTTTTAACAACTCCCCCTCATTTTCCCTATCATATGCAATAATCGGCTGAATCATGGATTGCACGTATTGAGTTATGGCATCCTTAGGGATTTGATTTATTAGATCTTCAACTTCAACGCTTGCGTAATCATTGATATTAGTCGGGTTGACCCTTGAGCCAAGTTGAATGGCCTTTTTAGCTTCAATAAACCCTTCTTTCATATTGTAGAATTCTTTTTCACCTTGCTTAACCCCATCGATAGAGAAGTGCCAGGATTATCTTTGGATATAAGACCTTCTAAAAGGATGGCAATTCTTTGAGCCTGCATAAGCAGGTGTTCATCAGTCACCATCCCTTTCCCTTGCAGGATAATCAATTGACCATCGAAGTCGATATTCCAATACTTAAAATCTTCCCTTTCCGTTTGGTTTAATTTCTCCAACATTCTGCCAATTGGAAAGAATGAATCACCTTCTTCTTTCGTTCCGTTTATTAAGAGCAGAATATATGGCCTATCGGGATTAAAGCCAAATTCCTGTAATTGGGGGATAAAAGATGAATCCCTATTTTCCCCATTCAAAAGAGAATGAAAAACTTCAACACTTCCTTTTCCATCGTTTTTCCCTTTCTCCTTATTAACAAGTTCATATGTAAAGCTGAATAATAAGTCGGATAAAGGCATTTCATAAGGAATCTCCAGCAATGGGAAATTGTACTTGTTCGCTTCTTCCACCATTCCAGGAGGAATCGTAGAAAGAAACCGCTTAATCTTGATAGCTAATCCAGCACTTCCTCTTTTCGACAATTCCCTAACAAGATTGATTTGAGCATTCAGGTCATCCTTAAACACATAACCAGTTGTCAGCAGGAGTTCCCCTCGTTTAATCCATGATATATCCGGATGATCCATTATACTTACTGAATTAATTACCCGAGTTAACCCTTGACTTCCTCCAATAACTTCCACTTGGTTTAGGGCAGGAAGTTTCAAAGCTTTTTCGATCGTTAAATACATTTTTCTCCCCCTATTCTTCTTAATTATATACAGAATGAACTTGAATGAATATTCATATTTTTCCAAAAAATAGTCTTGATTTAGCATTATGGCGGTGATAATATAAAAATACACCGATTTTGTAAATAGCGTTTCTTAATAAGCAACAACAAACCCATCCATAAGGAAGTATTTACAAAATCACAAGGAGGCGATTTCGTTACATTCATATAATTGGAAAGTCGTGACTAATTAAAAGGGGGCAAACATGGAAAAATTGAGCAAACTAAACACGTTATTGTTAGGTTTACAGCATGTTTGTGTAATGTATGGAGGAGCGGTAGCTGTTCCACTAATCGTCGGTCCTGCAATCGGCTTGACACAAGAACAGATCATATACCTGATCTCGTTTGATTTACTCGCCTGCGGGATAGTCACCTTGCTTCAAGTTATTGGCGGTAAAGGATTTGGTATAAAATTACCTGCTTTAATGGCTGTTTCTTTTATCGTGGTTGAGCCAGTAATAGCCATAGGATCGGTCCATAGTATAACCGGGGTTTTAGGCGCAGTTATGGTATCCGGAATAATTGTTGCCATTTTATCAGGAGTAATCGGTAAATTAATACCCTATTTCCCACCAATCGTTGCAGGGTCCGTCATATTAATCATAGGCGTGTCATTAATGCCAGTTGCCATGAAAAATGCAGCGGGCGGAGTCGGTTCCCCCACCTTTGGAGATCCTATGAATCTAATGCTAGCTTGTTTTACACTAGTGAGTTTCCTTTTATTGAATACACTTACTAAAGGTTTCTTGAAAGCGGTTTCAGTTCTTTTCGCCATGATTCTTGGCACTATATTGGCTGGTATTTTAGGTATGGTCGATACCTCTGGCTTTTTAGAGGCCAGCTGGTTTACAATGGTGACTCCTTTTTATTTTGGGGTACCTACCTTCGACCTTTCATCTATTATCACTATGACAATCATATCTTTAATCATAGCTGTGGAAAGTATAGGCGTCTTTTTGACACTCGGGGAAGTATGCGGGAAGGAAATAACCGAAAAAGATGTGGAAAAGGGCCTCCGTGCAGAAGGAATAGGAAGCTTCATAAGCGGTATCTTCAACTCTTTCAACCATTCTACCTTCTCACAAAATGTTGGCTTGGTCTTGCTGACAAAGGTAACTCAGCGCTCGGTAGTAGTCACGGCAGGCTGTATCCTAATCTTTCTAGCCTTTGTGCCTAAGGTTGCCGGTCTTACGACGATGATCCCTTTACCCGTTCTGGGCGGGGCCATGATACCAATGTTCGGCATGCTTCTATCTGCAGCTTTGGGGATGATAGCCAAAGCGGATTTAAGCAAACCTTCCAATCAATTGACGATTGCACTTGGAATAGGAGTCGGTCTGGCAGTCAAGGGGTCCCGGAAGCATTCGATAAATTCCGGAAACAGTCCAATTAATATGTGGAAACGGAGTGGTGATGGGTACAATAACACTGGTTGTGTTAAATGCCATCCTGAATGGAAAAACAAATCCATCTATTACACACCATCATTCCATACCCGAAATTCAACCAAGCATGAGCCAGAATATTAATATCCACCCTTAGAAAGTAGCGGACAAGGCAATTCTCTAAGGGTGTCTAGTTGGCTAGGTTCTCCAACACTTTTAATTATAACCTTATTCAGGGAATTTTCAAACAAATAATACAAGCACCTTGCAACAGCCTATTTAATAGGTAAGCAAGGTGCTTTTTTTACTCAATTATGGCTCTTCAACTTGTTTCATTTGAAAAGAGAGCGATATAACCCTCCAAAAATTTGGAGTCCCTCCCGAAATTTCCCGACCTTTTTCGGGTCTATATTCAGGGGTCCCTTAAATTGTATTTTTTTACAAAGTCTGATTCCGAGGGGGTCATTGACAAATTTTCTGCATAATAAAATTGACTCTTTGGGTGGTTCTGGAGAGCTTTAAGCTTAACTTTCTTAGCTTATTAGGGGGTAATGGAGGTAGGTCCTGCAAATGCATATCGCCAATCATTTTGTTTTTCGTACCCTTTAGGAATGGTTCACATAAATGTGATCCATAACCCCTGCAGCAGCAGTGACAAGTATTTTAGTAAGCGCAATTCACATCCGCTCTTGATTGGTTATACAGTTATTCTTTCCAAACTTCAAGTATTTCAGATCCTACTCGATTCCATTCATATAAGCTAAGGGCAAGTTCCCTGCCTCTTTCGCCCATTTTTTCATTAGTGATCTGTTTGATAGAATTTCTGTAATCTTCTCTGTAAAACATCCAGGATCTTCTGGATTCTCTACTACAAGCCCATTCTCTCTTATACGAATGACCTCTGGATTTCCGCCTCTTGCAGTTGTTACGATTGGAAGTCCTGCAGCCATTGCTTCATAATGGACGCGTGCAAGCGGTTCTTGCCATATTGATGTACACACGAATAAATCAGCAGCAGCAAACCAATTTTGTATTTCACTAGGTGCGACAAAACCTGTTGAAACAACTGGGATAGGCAGCTTTTTTGCCAATGCTCTTACATAAGCTACATAATCGGTAACATCATTTTGGCTGAACCATTTACTTCCGACAATAACTAAAGCCAAATCCTTAAATTTACTTGAAAGCTCAGGCAGTGCCCGAATTAACCTATCGACACCTTTATTACTTGATAATCTTCCTGCAAATAATATGACCGTTTTGTTTTCAAGACCGTTTGCTTTACGTAATTCATTACGAATTTTTTGCATTTTCGAGTGACTGCCAGGCAGAAAGCGATTGGTGTCAACACCAGAATAGATGGTGCGAATCTTTGATGAAGCTTGTGGATATAAACTTTTTATGACATTGCCTATATAATCACTGACAGTTACAATATTTGTAACTTCGTCTATGGCTGCTTTTGCTTCTTCCGGATTGATTTTCTCTGGATTAAACATATCATTATGCATGCTAAGGGTAATTTTTGAATTAGGTGCTGCTTTTCGGACAGGAAGGACTAATCGAGGTCGATTGAATATATGAATTAGATCGAAATGATTTGCCTCAAGATAACTAATAACCTCTTCTCGATATACTTCGAATATTTTTCCAGGTACACGTACATAACGGTTTCCATCAATCGTCTCTTGGTCAGGAAGTGATGGATCATTAATACCTAAAACCGTAATATCGTGGGCTTTACTTAAATGCGGCAGGATGCCTGAGATATAGGTTTGAATGGCCCCGCCCAGTACCGGAGGAACAGGAAGCTTTTCGGTACAAATCATTAAAATTTTCATGTTTGCTCTATTCCCTTCCAATCATCTTTAATTTCTTCTAAAACTGGCCATTTTGTCTGATCGGTATCAACAATTGTTTGAATCATCGTTGTTGTTTGATCATTTAGAAATAATTCAGGTTCATATAATACTTCTTTAATATTCTTGTAAAATTCATTTGGGCCAGATAAATCGATCATTAAGATATCATATAGTTGCGATGAAATTGGATTTGCCTCGTGATAGGACTTGATCATTTCTCTTACCCAAGTTGTATCCCATCTATATAAATCCGCCATTGTGCCGGTAATCAGTTTTCTCAAATCGCGAATAGGAAGGTCATAAGCAACACCGTCAAGGTCAATAATCCACATTCCATTAGAGCCCATTTGACCATTTGACCAGCCATAATCTTGATGCACTAATCCCCAATATTCATTTCCTCTTTGTGCTAACTCTAGATAGCTTGATTCATTTAATTTTTCTAAGCTTCTTTTTGCTTGTTCTTCGAATTGATCTAAAACATTCAGCAAATGGGGGCTTGCAGGCATTTCTTCATATGCATTGGCAATGTTTCGAAACCAATCCATCTTATTGATGACTTTTTCATAAGTCGCTGGCCATTTATATAACCGGGATGCAACTTCAGCTTGTTGGGGCGGAACATACCCTTTGCTTAAAAGGTGGAATTCGCCGAGAGCATTACAAAGATGTTTGGCTCCTTCCAAATCCTTTGATACAGGTGTCAATGATTCGATCCACTCAGCGACGAACCATAACTTCCCTCCAGCCTCAACATAATCCCTTCCATCTTTGGTTTTCACGATGGGCGGTACTCTTGCTTCCTTAACATTAACTAAATATTCTTGAGCTCCTAAGCTAAACATGCTTCTTGTAGGTCTTCTGTGTAAAAGTTTTAAACTCTTTGGCCCTGAACTTGTTTCCATTTTCCATATAGAGCCGCCTTTATCTGGTTTTGTTGTAACAACTTGAATGTCCTGAACGGAGAAACCGTAATGTTCAAGAACTTCCAGTGCCATTTTTTCAATATATTCAGGAACAAAAACTCATGAGTGAGCTCATCTTCTTCCCAAGGCACAATTATTGCTTTCTCCATGAAAACCCCTCCTGTGATATATATAAAAGTATTTTCCGCCAAAATAAGGGCAAGGTCACGACAGATTCATTATGTTCTAATATCAGGTTGTATCCATATACAAGCATAATTTTCTAATGTTGAATATTGTTCTTTATTAAATACCCGTGATTAATCAACACCGCTGGAGTAACCATACTTTTTAATAAACTATGTGGAAAAAAAACTTTTGTATCGGACAATTCACCCAAATTGTTAGGTAATTGGGTTCTGGTGCAAATATGACCTATTAGAAACATAGAATCTCAATAACCTTTTCATCTATGAATTAAAATCTCTGCTTGGACAGACTTTACCCCATGTGCAAAAACTTTTTCGCAGGATTTCAATTATCTATAACGAATGAATAGAAGAATTTCATACAAAAAGGAGGAGGCATATAGTGGGGATAAAAATGGACGAATACGAACTTCTTGACAAAGATTCAGGCCCATATGGAATAACTGCCGGAAAAGATGGTGCGCTATGGTTTACACAACATAAAGCAAATCAAATTGGACGCATTACCGTTCACGGTGAAGTCACTCAATTCGCTGTTCCTACACCCAATGCTGGTGTGCTATCTATAATCTCCACAACTCAGGGGGATGTATGGTTTACGGAAAATAGGGCGAATAAAATTGGAAAACTGACAGGTACAGGTGAAATCATCGAATATACTCTCCCGAGTCCAAACTCAGCACCTTTTGGAATAACGGAAGGACACAATGGAGACATTTGGTTTACCGAGATGAATGGAAATAGGATAGGGCGAATTTCATCATCAGGTAAAATGATTCAGTATGATTTACCGAGTCCCGGCTGTTACCCCTCTTTTATTGTTGCTGGACCTGACGGCGCCATTTGGTTTACTGAGAATCAGAGTAATCAAATTGGGCGCATTACGATGCTTGGAGAAGTGACCAATTACACTTTGCCAACAAAACATGCTGGTCCTGTAGGAATTACAAGCGGACCGGACGGTGCACTCTGGTTTGTGGAGATTAATGGAAATAAAATCGGGCGCATCACTACCTCTGGAACAATAAGTGAATATACCATCCCTACTGCAGATGCCCGCCCACACGCAATAGTGACGGGTCCTGACCGTGCTTTATGGTTCACTGAATGGGGAAGTAATCAAATTGGGCGCATTACCATGCAAGGAGAAATTACGGAATATCCAATTCCCACACAAAATGCGGAGCCACATGGAATTGCAGCAGGTCCTGATGGTGCCATTTGGTTCGCTCAGGAATGCAATAAGATCGGCCGGCTAAGTTTATTATAAAAACCCTGAAAGGCAGTGGATATCCATGGAATCAAATAAGCAACATGGGCCAAATCCTCAAGATAAATATCCGATTAAAGGAAATCACGTCGTGCAATTCATTAAAAATACAATCACTAGACCAAACATTATTGCGGGTGAATATTCATATTACGATGCAAGAAATGGGGAGTCTTTTGAAGATCAAGTGTTATATCACTACGAATTCTTCGGTGACAGACTTGTCATTGGGAAATTTTGCGCCATGGCACCTGGTGTAACGTTTATTATGAATGGGGCCAATCATAGAATGGATGGTTTTTCAACCTATCCCTTCAACATTTTCGGACACGGATGGGAGAAGTATACGCCAGCGTTAGATCAGTTGCCGTTTAAAGGTGATACCATAATTGGAAATGATGTTTGGATAGGAATGGATACTGTCATCATGCCTGGAATAAAAATTGGGGATGGTGCAATTGTAGCCGCCAAATCGGTTGTTACCAAAGATGTGGAACCTTACACCATCGTTGGAGGGAATCCCGAAAAGAAACTTAAAACCCGCTTCTCAGAAGAAATCATTAACGAACTGCTGGAAATTAAATGGTGGGATTTGGATATCTCTATCATTTCTGCTCATATTGATGTGATAGTAAATGGGGATATGGAAAGTCTTAGAACCTTAACAAATAAAAGATGACAATGCATCAGCTTCAGAGATTCCGATTCTTTAACAAATTAATGGAGGAAAAATCACGGAAATGATCAAACTTTTTACAAGATATTAATTCCATTGAATATATTAGGATCGCTTTTTAACCATGGCTTTGATTTTTGAAACAAATAAAAAGAGACCACCTATAAGTGGTCTTCTTGTGCATCCTATGGAACTGAAGCACCTGTTACTTTATAGAAACCGACTAAATTAATATCTATTTGGATTATTTATTGGAATGAGAGGAAAGACCCCGACCTATAAGGTTTGCAGAAACAGGCTTTTTCCCTAATTCCCTTGCCCAAATTGATAATTGCCCTATATGGTGAATTTCGTGAGCAATTGTATGTCGCATTATTTCACCCCAAGTATCCGTCACAATTCTTCCATCCTGCAAGGTATCATAAAATAATTGATTTTCCATACTAGCATCCCAGTTGTTCACAAAGTTTTCCACTTCTAAATGAAATTCAGCGTCCAATTTCCGAACTTTGTTCAAGCTTTTATAACCATCGAAACTCTCCTGAAAGTCAGTTTTACCTTGTAGGAGACGTATCCAGCTCCATTCGACATCAACAATATGGAAAAGTGTATGCAATATACTTCCCATTCCACCCGTTCGGTTCCGCAGAAGTTCTTCTTCACTTAACTCTTCACACCAACGATACCAGTCTTCTCTTACCATCCAGTTATATCTAAAAAAAGTTTGCAAAAATGCCCCTCCCCATTTAGAAAATAATTTAAAAATACTATTAAAGCAATGTTAAGTATTATTAAATATTACTATTTATACAAACATAGGTTGAATTCCTTTTTCAACAATCCCTGTCCCTTTATGTTCCATAAGAAAAAGCTGCCTAAGAGACAGCTCCGATCATCAGCTAACGCACCTGTAAGTTCAACAAGAAAACAGTCTTTTCTATTGTGAGATAAGGTATTTTTCTTTGAAAATTGGACTCAATTCACTCCATACATCAAATTTATTACCATCTAAATCAAAGAAAACAAAATTCCTTCCAGAATGCCCTCTATTTTCAATTGCACCAATTCTAATCTGTTTACTGATAAAATCTCTATGTATAGCTTCTAAAGCATTTAATCCATTAACTTCAAATGTTATAGAAAAACGCTCAACACCGTAAATATCATAGAAATTTGAGCTTTGATTTTCTTTAGATTTAACAAGGAAAAAACTTTGGTTCGCAAAATTAAGAATTGCTTTGTCTTCGTCTTTATAGCTTAATTCTGCCCCCAATTTGTTTACATACCATTCAGAAGAATGTTCTACATTTGAAACTGGGATATAAGTAGTTCCTACCCTTAATAATTTTTTATTCATCCTGTTCGCCTCCTTTAATTACTTGAATAAACTCATTCTCCACTTATATATCTTTCCCTTTTAATTATCCATAATTACCCTTTTGCATTTTCAACTATCCTGCCCCGTTAGTTCATTAAGAGATTCAGTTTAATAGTCCTTTTAAATATGTTTTATGATATTTTTTAGAATCCCCAAACAATAATTAGAACCCCAAACACTACAAAGAACAAAATCGGTAGCTGAAAAATATTCATGTAAGCTCCTAATGCCCATGAAGGGGTATCGCCAAACTGCGGTATTTTGTATGATAAGCAAATCCCAGTAAAAAAAGCCGTTTCCTGATAGGAGGAAATGACTTTTTTTACTTATTATATGGCTTCTTTTTATTTTTTACTTCCCGAGACCAGACAACCACTGGAATCAATAATAAAGATAATAACCCACCGATAAATGATAAGGCTGTATAACTTGAACCGGCCACAATCATTCCAGATAAGGCTCCGCCGGAAGCTCCTGATAATGCAATTAAAACATCCACTGTACCTTGAGTTTTAGCCCGATTTGAAGTGTCAGTCGAATCAACAATAAGAGCAGTCCCACTTATTAAACCAAAATTCCATCCTAATCCAAGTAAAGAAAGAGCAATAACTAGGAGAATCATAGAATCGCCTGGTGCAATCGCCGATATTAAACCGGCCAGAAGCAGTGTGGCTCCAGAGGCAATAGCCATGGCAGTACGGCCAAACTTATCAACAAGGACACCTGTAACCAGTGAAGGAAGATACATTGCAGCTATATGAAATCCAATAACGAGACCTATTTCACCCAAGTCATGTCCATGATGTCCCATATGAACTGGTGTCATGGTCATAATGGCCACCATTACAATTTGAGTAAGAACCATAATTGTCGCACCAACAATAATGCCTCTTTTGTTTTCTATTTGTTCAGTATCAGCCGAATGTTCCATTCGATTACTTTCTTGTTTGGACGCTTCTATTGTTCTTGCTATAACTAATGGGTCTGGGCGAAGCAAAACGAAAAGGACAAGACCTGCTAAGATAAATGCTGCCGCTGATAAAATGAAAGGACCGGCGAGTGAAGGAACGCCAATAGAAAGAGCAAAATCTCCCATTACATTCACTAAATTCGGACCAGCAACTGCCCCAAATGTTGTAAACACCATGGTAATACTAATAGCGGTGGCTCGCTGTTTATTGTTAGCCAAATCCGTACCAGCGTAACGAGCTTGTAAATTTGTCGCTGTTCCTGCACCATAGATGAGCAGGGAAGCAAATAAAAGGAAAACGCTATTTATGATGGCTGCCGTTATGACTCCTATTGCTCCAAGTCCACCTATCATAAAACCAGCTGTCAGACCTGTACGGCGACCGTAACGTTGAGAAAGTCTCCCTACGATTAAAGCAGCCCCGGCAGATCCTAAAGTAAATAAACTCGATGGCACTCCAGCAAATGCATCTGTGCCAAGCATTTGTTGTGCAAGAAGTGCCCCCACCGTAACTCCAGCCGCTAACCCGGCACCGCCAAAAATTTGTGAAATACTTATAATAATTAATGTACGTTTGTATAACATCTTTTGTTTTTCTTGAGAATCTACATAACTCTGGTTCATTTGATATGTTTTACTGGACATTTTTTAAGACCTCATTTATCGTTCTGTAATTTCTCCCCACCATGTACACCTTCCTCTAGACGAAATACAATAAAAATATTCACCTTCACTTTTTTAGTTTAAAAACCATAAAATCAGCACATCTGAAATCTTCTTCAAATGAAGGATATTTTTCTAACATCTCTTTTGAAGGCTTAGGTTCTATTATGCTTTCTAAAATAAAACCTGTTTTGATTAAAGTGTTTATATAACTTGTTAATGTTCTATGAAAGAATAGCATTTTTACTTTATCACCTAAACGTTGTTCATACACACCTTCATAAAAATATTTATCTACGTTCCAATGCAACTTTTTACCGTCCTTTGTTTTTTCCCAACCACTTTCTGGAGTAACAAAACAAGGATGCAAAATCGAAAATATAAAACAGCCTCCATCTACTAATAGCCGATACATTTCCTGAAATGCTTTTTCGTAATTTGCAAGATCTTGAATAACCATATTGGATACTATTAAATCGAAACTTTTGTCCTCTAAAGAATTCAAGTCCTCACAATTCCCCTGCCTATAATCAATCAACAAATCATTTGGAGTTCTTCCCTTAGCAATTTCTATCATCCGTGATGAATAATCCACAGCAGTTACAGTCGCTTCGGACCTCGCTAACATTCGACTTAAATAGCCCTCGCCACACCCGGCATCTAAAACCTTTTTATTACTTACTGTTTCCATAAGAGATAATAAAGTTGGATTTAAAAAAACTTCTTTATGAAGGTCTCCTTGCTCGGTATGATTTGCAGAATATGTATCCGCGAAACTATCCCACCTTTTAATCGCCTCTTCTGTACCAATATTTTGATTCATGTTAACTCCTCCCTGTTCTTTTGCATCACTTCGCTAAGATTCTTCTAACCTCCCCGATAGTTGCATTAAGAAAAAGCTGCCTTAAAGACAGCTCCGATTTTCAGCTAACTTAAATAATTATTATTCGTTTTCCTCAATTAAATTTCCATCTTTATCATAATATTTATAATTCCGAAATGTATATTCATTTTTATTCGTTTGAGGAAAGTCCATCCAATTAACAGTTGCCTCGTTAGGAGTAAACTCTTGCTCTAATTTCTCTCCATTTATAGTTACCTGCATTTTAGCAATTTCATTTTCATCATTAGTAACAAACATAAACATATGAAGGTCAGGAATGAAAGAACTAAATGTCTCGTTATCCATAACTTCAATATGATTCCATATATAGTTGCTATCTTTATTTTTATTAAATTGAATATAGCCTGGACTATTGTTAGATAAAAATGCTACAACTCTTAAGTCATTAAAATCTTTTATCTCTAGAATTTCAATTGAGTTATTTTCATATCCCTCAATTGAGTTAATTACTTTCAATATGGACTCTTTATCATTTCCATATAACTGCTTAGTACCGCTAAAATAAAACATTAAAATTACAGCAAATAGTAAAATAGCAACTGTGGAAAATCCTAATTTCCTTTTATTCAATAATCTTCCCCCTCCGAGAACACTTAACTAACCTGCCCTTCAGTTCCATAAGAAAAGGTGATATCTTTATCAGCAATCTCCACCGTTAATATAATACAGATTGAAATTTTTATTGCATCATTAGTGGTGGGTAACCTGCCTCACCCAAAAAATATGCGAATATTGTAAAGCCTAAAATAAGAAATGCAATAATGATGACTGCAATAGATAATATTAAGTTTTCCTTTTGATAGTTTTTCAATTTTAGTAGCGTTTTGTAGAAACTTTACTCTGTCTTGGAGAGTTATTATAATGTCACCCATATATTTGGCAACCCCACTTTTATCTTTTCACTCCCATAACATTAACAAATGTCCCTTTAGTTTTCAGTTATTCCACTAACCTGCCCCGATAGTTACATAAGAAAAAGCTGCCTTTAAGACAGCTCCGATCTTCAGCTAACGCACCCGTTAGTTTAAGTATTATTCTCCACAAACTATCGGCTGGTTTAATTCAACAATAAGAAATAACGTATAATTAAATATTTTGCCCCTTTAACTTTAAAACCTAAACTATCTTCCTCCTATTATTACTTCATTTAAAGAAGATGATATTTTCAGGTAAATGGAAGGCGAAATAATCTAAGCGACCTTGTGATTCCAAAGTTGATGGATGATCAAGGTCGCTTACTTATTTATTTTAGTAAGAAAATTTTACTTCGTGGATTTGACTCTCGTTTTCTCTTATTATTTTTAACAACCTCTATGAAAAAGGAGATTGACAATGACATGGATGGATATTTTGATGCTAGAAAACTTAATTATAGAGAAAAAAGCTCAGTTATTAACTATATTTGAACTCCATGGACTCAATCATCTTAAAACGATTCAATGTAGCCAAGTGTTAGATCACTTATTGAATCTACATGAAAGAACAAATTACAGTTCCATGTAAACCGAACACGTAACCATTCATTGACGATTAAACCAATATCCGATATATTGGTTTTATGAAAAAAGATATTATTAAAGATGAAGTATATTTAACTTTGAAAAAAGCAATCGTTACATTAGAGTTGCAACCTGATCAACGCTTAAGATGGATGATCAAGGTCGCTTACTTATTTATTTTAGTAAGAAAATTTTACTTCGTGGATTTGACTCTCGTTTTCTCTTATTGTTTTTAACAACCTCTATGAAAAAGGAGATTGACAATGACATGGATGGATATTTTGATGCTAGAAAACTTAATTATAGAGAAAAAGCTCAGTTATTAAATATAGTTGAACTCCATGGACTCAATCATCTTAAAACGATTCAATGTAGCCAAGAGTTAGATCACTTATTGAATCTACATGAAAGAATAAAATACGGTTCCATGTAAGCCGAACACGTAACCAATTCATTATACATAACCCAATTACTGTTTTCTTTTGCTTACTCAACTCTACCATCTATGTTCCAAAACCTGTCGTTTTTAGCACTTGTTAAACAAATATATTATATTGAAAAATTACAATTGACGATTAAACCAATATCCGATATATTGGTTTTATGAAAAAAGATATTATTAAACCTATTAAACGTATGTCATTTAGAGATGAAGTATATCTAACTTTGAAAAAAGCAATCGTTACATTAGAGTTGCAACCTGATCAACGCTTAAATGACAAAGAGTTAGCAGAAGAATTCGGAATTAGCCGTACTCCGGTTAGAGAGGCGTTGAAACGTCTTGAGGATGAAGGACTTGTTGAATCTATTCCTGGTTCAGTGACTCGCGTTGCACCATTAAATCTTGAGGAGGCGAAACACGCATTTACTGTGGTAGCAGTTTTACACTCGTTAGCTGCTCGTTTAGCAGTGCCATTATTAAAAGAGTCGGATATTCAAGAATTAGAGTTCAGTAATAAAGCTTTACTATTATCTATTGAGAAAAAGATATTATAAAAGCAATTGAAGCTGACGAGTTATTCCACAATGTTTTTCTAGATGTGGCAGGAAATCCTGAAATCATTCGTGCGTTAGAACGAAGTATATCTAAGATTCAACGTCTCGAGATTTCTCAGTTCACTTCTATAAATGGTCTAAAGTCAGTGGAACAACATCAGAAAATTATAGAGGCATGCAAAAATAAAGATAAAGAAACAACAGCACATCTTGTAGAACAAAACTGGTTAAGTCTTGGGGAATTACTGACTTATGAGACAGATTGAGGTGAGGAATTTGCGCCCTATTTTTTTAGGTATATGTGCTGCTTTGTTTTTTGCTTTTACCTTTATACTGAATCGAGCAATGGAATTATCAGGTGGTAACTGGATATGGAGTGCCTCACTAAGGTTTATTTTCATGCTTCCATTCCTTATACTTCTTGTTATGGGTAGGAAAAAATTAAAAGTATTATTACAAGTTATGAGAGAGGATTTAAGAACATGGTTTTTATGGAGTTTTGTAGGATTTTGTCTGTTTTACGCTCCATTATGCTTTGCCGCTGCACATGCACCAGGATGGATAATTGCTGGGACATGGCAAATTACTATTATATCGGGATCTTTGTTAGCTCCTCTTTTTATTGAAACCATTCAAACACCAGATGGAATTCTTAAGAAAAGAGGAAAAATCCCAATGAAGGGTATGAGTATGTCATTAATTATTCTTCTTGGTATTTTCCTTATGCAAATGGAACAAGCAAAATCGCTTGCTGTAAAAGATATTTTGTTAGGTATTATCCCTGTTATTGTAGCTTCTTTTGCTTACCCACTCGGTAATCGTAAGATGATGGAGGTTTGTGGAGATCGTCTAGATGCTTATCAACGAGTCCTTGGAATGACATTAGCTAGCTTACCATTTTGGTTTTTACTATCCTTGTACGGTCTTTTTACAACAGGAGTGCCTAGTAAAGAACAAACTATGCAATCTATTTTAGTTGCTATTTGTTCGGGTGTAATTGCAACTATTTTATTTTTTAAAGCAACTGATATGGTTAGAGGAGATATGAAAAAACTAGCTACCGTGGAAGCAACACAATCCATGGAGGTACTGTTTGCTGTTATCGGAGAATTAGTTTTATTACATTCTTCATTTCCTTCTATCTTATCTTGGTGCGGTATGTTAGTAATAATGTTAGGAATGATAGCACATAGTTATATTTCCCATAAGGGTGAAATGACACATAACCAAATATTAGTGCCTAAATGATGTTTTAAAATGTATATATCAAACCTTTTCTTTTTAGCATAGGTAATTTTATTACTTTTGAAAAATGTAGTACTTTAAGTTTTATGTCAAAAATTTATTTATTAAGTAAAAGAATGAACAAAAGCCGATGCCCTTAACATATGGGGAAATCAGCTTTTCCTTTATAAAATGTTGCTTAGCGTACGAAATTCGCGTTTTGTTGGTGCTACCCCATGCCCATCAAGGTAAAATTTCTTTATACCCCAAAACGAAAAAAGCTATCTTCAGCAGCATTAACAGAAAGAATAGCTTATTTTTTCGTTTTGGGTATAATCCTTTTCTTAGATTGATGGCGATAGCGATAGGCGGTACCCAATAACAGACAAATTCGTCTGAAAATTTCTTCAATTATTGGTTTAAAATAGGAATAATGTAAGATAAATCTATTTTTTCTTGTATAATAAAGTAGAATAGTAGGAAAATGAATCGAAGGATGTGGTATTATTTGATGTTAAATGTAAAAAAATGTCGTTTGTTGTTTTTATTTGTTTCATGTTTTTTATACCAAATTCAGTCTTTGCTCAAGAAATTTTACACAATGGAAGTCAAGGACAAGCAGTTTATGACTTACAAGAAAATTTAAAGAAAATGGGTTACTTTTACAGTCAACCAACAGGGTATTATGGTTCAATTACTGATCATGCAGTGAAACAACTTCAACTAGATTCTGGACTATTACCAGATGGAGTTTTTGGATTCCAAACACAACAAAAGTTAAATAGTATTGAAATGATGGCCAGGGTTGTTCATGGAGAAGCTCGAGGAGAAACTTATGAAGGAAAAGTAGCTGTCGCTGCAGTAATTTTGAACCGAATGTCAACGCCAGGTTTTCCTAAAAATACTTACGATGTTATTTTCCAGACAAATGCTTTTACAGCTGTACATGATGGGCAATATTATTTGACCCCAAATAGCTATTCTTATCGAGCTGTTATTGATGCATTACAAGGTTGGGATCCTACTCATGGTTCTGTTTATTATTATAATCCGTTCTCGGCAACAGATGAATGGATTTTCACTAGGGAAACAGTCATTAGAATAGGCAACCACTTATTTGCAAAGTAAAGCTAATCTACATACATATTGAGGAATGATATTTTTATAGTTTCGTATTATAAATATCCATTAACTATGTAGTGGGGTATAGTAGAAAGGTCGGGCAGTAGTTGCCCGACCTTTTTGGCGGTACCCCATGCCCATAAATAGGTCACCCCCAAAATGATAAATTGAGCTTATAAGTTACAAGAAAGTCCAACATTTCATTCTGGGGTACTACAAAACTTTAACTTGATGGCAATGTGGTGCTACCCATTATTGGAGATCTATGGTAAGAGACAGGAGAAAAAGAACCAACAGCGAAACCAAGAAACCGTTAAATGTTATGACTTTTCTCCATGTTTGCTAACCTTCCATCGCGAGATCATTAGAAGCACCAGTGGCAGTAAGCCGAATAAATACAACGCGACATTTCCCTGAAAATCCCCTAATTTGAACATGTCATTGATATTTTTCGGAATCATGGCAATGATGTAGATAACCGGAAGCAAGCCATACATACATGGACGAATGCTCTTTTGAAGAGTTGAGCCAGTCCTAAAGCAGCACCATAGTAGAAGATCGTAAAGGAAGTAAACATTTGCATAATCCATATTACGAGCAACAAAGACTCATATCGTTCAAAGATCAAACCGGTGACTTCAAAACTTCGTATAAGATCAAGTGTCGGCCATGTTCTCGTGACCACTCCATCAACAGATAATGCTCCGATTACCATTACAACCGTTGTCAAATAAAAAATCAACGGTAAAGCAATTCCCATTAAAACGGCTTTTACTGCTTTCTTTGGTTCTTTCATAAATGGCAAAAGGAACAAAATTGTTTCAAAACCAGTGTATGATAGACCAGTTGTCTGTACTCCTTTTAGTACCGGTATCACTCCCAGCCCTAGTACCGGGCGTAGATTATCAATTTCAAATATTTTGAAGCTCAAAAAGGCAACAATCATAAAAAAGATGACGGTAATAGGCAAGATAATTTCAAACATTCGGGCGATCGGGTTCATTCCGCCAATGATAAGATACAGACCTACCCACATAAATGTCATGATGATTGCCCATTTAGGGGTTCCTTCCAACAATAAAAATGTCAATACTTCTGCTAGCGCACGAATTTGAAACCCGCAAGCTGTAAAATAATAACATATAATAAGCAGACTAAGTAACACTCCAACCCATTTACCAACAATTTCTTGATTGAATTCATAAAAGGTTTTCCCAAGAAACTGTTGGCTTAATTTAACCATGATCACTCCTACGATCATCGCGATCAGACCGCCTATAATAACGCTGATCCATATATCTGGGGTTTTCACCTTCTCTGTTGCAGTTCTGGGCAAGGTAAGGATTCCAACCCCGAATATAGCATTGGCTACAATAACAGTTACTTGGCCAGTCGTGATTCGGTCATTAAAACTGGTAATCATTGCTGGTCACTTCCTTACTCACAATTTAGGGTTGCTACTTTCAAAAAGTTCATTACTTCACTTCTCATTTTTCCAAGCTATTTCTTATAAATAAACGGTACAATATTTTATAATTCCAAAAAAGAACAAAAATTATGTATATATGTATAACATATTAGGTTGACATAATAAGCCTAACAGAAGCTCCCTTTTACAAACACCTTGGGAACTATGAGGATTCAACCTGTCATAATTTATTGTTTATGCAGAATTTTATCATTAATCAAAGTTTGTGCACTCTCAAGCGCACCTGGAAGCTGTATAAAAAAGTGGGATTTTATGCAACTTCTTATTCAAGAAAATGGCCCAATTGTTGAATAAAGATCAAACAGTACTCTTCAACTATCCTGCCCCGATAGTTCCATAAGAAAAAGCTGCCTTAAAGACAGCTTCGATCTTCAGCTAACGCACCCGTTAGCTGAAGTACAATAATTCACAATCTTACTTTTTTAGATAAAAACTATTGCTAAAAGTTTTATATTGTATAAATATTTTAAATATGTAAAAAGCTTACTCAAAGAGTAAGCTTAACCTCTATAAACACTATCACATGTTCCAGGTTTTGGTTCATAAAAACAATGGTCTTTAAATTGACCAGTATGAGGTTGATCATACCATGTTGGAGGACATGGCGCATAGGGATTGAAATACCAAAGGGCATATCTAGCCGGATGCTGTCTCCAGTGCTTCAAATTCTGTTCTGCTAATCTTCTTTCAATACCTCTCGCTCTTTGATAAAATACATTCCCTTTTTGAACAGCTTCAAAAGAATAATTTCCTCCTTGTACTTGATAAATGACTTGTGGAATTGTTCTTAAACCTTTAAAGTCTAAACAATTAGCTACAAGACGATTCACAATTACATTTCCAACAAATAACATTCCTAGTTGTCCTTCACCTTCGGCTTCTGCTCTCATCATCCTTGCCATTAAGTCAACGTCTGAACTTCGGTAATTTGCTCTTGCCATTTTTCCACCCCAAAAATATTGTATGAAAAATAGCCTACAGTCATGTCATTATTTATGTAATATAAATGCTTAGTTATAATTACTTACAGCTTTTAAGTAAAATGAAAACTATTACATTCTTTTTTCCCTTTATTCAACTAAACTGCCCCGTTAGCCATCCATGAAGCGCAAAAATCAGTGCTTCACCACAGAGAATGAAAATGGTTCAGAGCCGTCAATACTAATTCTACGGCTGGGAGAGGAAGGTCGATGAACTATCTGCGTTAGAGCCCACCCGTTAGTCTGGCTCCAACGACCAAGGTGCACCACTGACTGTCGCGCCCTTTTTGGGTAGCACTCATGGGAGATTAATCCTTTTTTGGTCGTCGCGCTAGCCTCTACTTAATTTGCTTCGATTGGAGGTTTTTGTTTAACGATATACCAAACTCAATCAGATCACTCATAAGGCTCAGCCTTTTTTTAAAAAGCGTTATTACTGGGTCTATTTTGTTGTGATTTTTTCTGGATTTTGAGCTTTTTTAATTTTCATGGGAGTTCATGAAGAAAAGGTTGCTTCAACAACCTCCCTTATTGATGTAAAGCACGTATTCCCTGACTTTCTTTGAGTGTGGGGTGTTGAGAAAGGATCTTGCTGAAAAGATCGAGACTTATCTTTTTATTCAGCTACCTAAGCCAAGTGAGTATCTAAATGTTTTAAAAATTTCTGCTGGAGATTGCTGGTGTATCCAAAATAACGGCTGGTCTATTGATTCTGTTACTGAAATTTTTAGTGAGGAATGGATATCTGATGACGAGTTTTTTGTCACCGAATCTGAAATTTATGGGAATAATAAACTCTATCATCAATTGAAAAAGAACTTCGAATAAGAAAAACATAGGGAGATTTTAGTCTTCCTATGTTTTCATTCATATTATTTATCTGTTTGTTTTTGCTTCTTTTTCAAATACTCCGCACGTATTTTTTCAAGTTGCTGCTTTTTATCAAATTTGGCAGGCTTCTGTTTTTCATGAAACTTTGTCACAGCTACCTTACCTTTGGTATCCAATTGATATTTTCCCACTTTGTTCACCTACTTTTCTTGTCTTTAAAGAAAATTTATTCAACAAATATAATATACCTTATTTTACTGAAGTTAACCTTATTACTTTTTTAGTGTACTGCTAACTTTGCATATATCAGTAAAAACATTAAAAACTTAGTAAAATAATTTATCGCCAAATGGTATTCATTTCATTGCTTTAATTAAAATAAAATGCCTTGACACTCTGTATAAGCCTCAACTCCTTATTAGGCGGTTGCACAACTTCCAATTTGTTCACTTTTTCTATAAAAGCTTGTATTTCATTAATATCTGTAATGACTCGGAAGATACCCCTTCCTCATCAACACCTTGCACAAATAAAGTTGTATATTCATCTTCATGTGCTTCTCCCCTCAATAAATTAAGGTCAAGTATTAGATAAAATGGGAGAGCGATTATTAAAAGGCCATTTTACAGACAAAAAATACGGACAAAACCTGTAACGACATGAATTGTTTTTTTTCGTTTTTTTCCTAAAATATCCGCAAATACCCCGATTACAGCCGATTATCCCTGATTAAATGACCTGACCGGCATGTAAGCACCAAATGATAACGCTTCCCTTCACTATCTCGGCCTTTTCCTTGTGAATGTCCTCTCTTCCCTTGAATCTAAATCTGAGCATGTTACGATAACAAGGTTGAAAAATACGAACGGATTACGAACAATGAACTTTTAGGAGGGCATAATGTTGAGAGATAAAACTGTTGCATTTTTAGGAGCCGGTTCGATGGCAGAGTCGATGATTTCAGGAATTGTGCAGATTGGGAGCATACCAGCAGAGCGAATTTATGTGACAAATCGCAGCAATCAATTACGACTCGAGGAAATGAATCACGTGTATGGAGTTCATGCGGTCCATCAGGATGCATTGCCGTATGAAGAAGTTGATTTCTTTATTTTGGCAATGAAGCCACAGGGAGCAGCAGATGCTCTTGATGCACTCAAAGATAAAATAAGAGTGGATCAAGTTGTGATTTCTGTTTTAGCGGGCATTTCCACTGAATTTATGGAAAATCATCTACAGCTTGGACAGCAGGTTGTGCGGTTGATGCCAAATACCTCGAGCATGATCCGGGAGTCGGCAACTGCGTTATGTCCGGGAAGACATACAGCGATGGACAATGTGATAGCAGTGAAAGAACTGTTTGGCTGTATGGGAAAAGTGTTCTTAATTGAAGAAGAGCAAATGGATATTTTTACAGGAATTGCAGGAAGCGGACCTGCTTACTTCTATTATTTAATGGAGCATATGGAACTCGCTGGCGTTAAAAGGGTATGGATGAAGCGATGGTCCGTGAGATTGTCGCCCAAACGATTTTAGGCGCAGCCAAGATGATTATGGTGAACGACGAGACACCGGCAAGTCTCAGAGAGAAAGTCACTTCACCAAATGGAACGACGGCATCCGGACTTGATGCTTTACGAAAAAATAATGGCGGCAGAGCCATTTCACAGGCGATTCATCATGCAGCGAAACGTTCGAAAGAGCTGAATGAAGAGATGGCAGTAGCGGACAGTAAATCGACTATGCCCCCAAGAGTACTGGGGAACTTCAGTGCCATAAAAGGACGGTGTCTAAGTTAATTTTTTACAGAAATACACCATGGAACCTCCTTAGGTAATTAATATGTATCAAAAGATGCGGTAATCAAATAACAATCCTATCAAATAGTTAAGAAAAAATATAAACGTAAGAAAAACGGAGGACAACATGAAGAGAATCCTTAAGATTGCTAGCGCTTTTATCGGAATTCTTATCGGAGCAGGGTTCGCCTCAGGACAAGAAACCATGCTTTATTTTGTAAGCTTCGGGAACTTGGGCACAATTGGAGCTATCATTTCAGTCGCTATTTTTGCATACCTTGGAATGATTCTCATGAAGCTTGGCAGTCGTACACAAACAGATTCGCATCAGGAAGTAATTTATAAGATTTGTGGTCGCTTTCTCGGCTGTATCATTGATTATGTTCTGAACGCCATCCTATTTGGTATAGGAATTGTCATGATTGCGGGGTCAGGCTCGATCTTTGATCAGCAATTCGGATTACCTTCCTTTATAGGCACCATTCTTATGACTGTTCTTGTTATGATAACAGTTATGCTGAAAGTTGACCGTGTGATTAAGGTAATTGCATCCGTCACACCATTTCTGATTCTTGTCGTACTTGTTCTATTTATTTATAGTATGTTTACAATGAATTCATCTTTTACGTCACTTGAACCACATGCGCTGGAACAAAATTCAGCTGCGGGACATTGGCTTATATCTGCAATAAACTATATTTCAATAACCATTGCAATGGGGGCTTCCATGACACTTGTTATGGGTGGAAATGAACCTGATGAAAGGATATCATCCATTGGAGGACTTACAGGAGGGATCACTTTAGGTTTACTTCTTATAATTAGTCACCTTACTATTTTCTCAAATATTAATACTGTATCGGACTTAGATATGCCAATGCTGGGAATCGCCAACAGTATTTCACCTCTCTTAGGCATTCTGTACTCTCTCGTTCTGTTCGCTATGATTTTCAATACGGCAGTCAGCATGTTCTACTCATTTGGAACACGCTTTTCGGATCCACAGACCACAAAATTTAAATTAATCGTTATTTCATCACTGTTGATAGGATTTATAGCAAGCTTCTTTGGCTTCACTAAACTTGTTTCCTCTCTCTATCCAATCTTTGGCTATATGGGAATTGTTCTTATTATCGTTCTCATCATTGCTCCATTCCGAATGAGTCGATTAACGAAAGAAAATTAAATTGAGGATTGTTTACCCAACCTTTCTACTCCATGTGTAGAAAGGTTTTTGAGGAAAGAAAAACTTTCCTTTCCCCTGTATACTTCGGACAAACTAACCTACTAAGAGCTGTTGCAGCATTAATTTAGGGTCTTACATTAACAATATGAAGACAATTCACAAATTCACTAAAAGCAATATTAGGAACATATTTTTCGTCATAAAGCTGCATTTGAAAATGATACCAATAAAAATGGATTGGTACTGGATAACCCAGTTTGCCTAAATGTTTTTCCATACAGTCTAAATAGCGAAATTCTGGTATTATCTCTCTTGTTTTATCAATATATAACTCTTCCTTATTCGCGAGGTGTGATAACTTCTGATAAAAACTTTTTTCGTATTTGTTAAAATGAAAATTGTATGTCGCTATATAGATAGCTTTTGTTTCTTTATAACATCTTGCTAACCAACCATCACAAAAATCCGATTCTTTAAAAAGATCACTTTACCTTCTTGCAAAGGGATTTCTTTTTCATATTTTCAGCCTACCAATTTGATGTTTCTAATTAAACTAACCTGCCTCGTTAGTTCCATTAGAAAAAGCTGCCTTAAAGACAGCTCCGTGGAATAAGGGTTAATGATTTTTATTTGCATACATTCTTGCCATTGTCGAAGGTGAAAATGTAATTCTATATTTCCCTTCAAGTTCTTTCTTCATTTTTTTCGTTAAAGTCAATCCTTGTTTATTGTGTTCTTCTTCAAGTTCAATCCCATTAGGAAGCAATGTATCTTCATCCCAATCAATCCATTCACCATACCTATTTACCCATTCAATCAATTCATTTGTTAACGTATTTGAAATCGGAATGTCCTCTATATCCAAGTTACAACCACATTGATTGCACCATATAGGGTCCGCCCCAACATCACCTTCAACTCTTAACTCATATGTTTCTTTTTGTTCACAAAGACATTCCATATTATTTTCCGACTCCTCCACTACCCGCTTTTTTATTATATTTTACATGACTTTTGTTAAAGTAACCTGTCCTGTTAGTTCAATAAAGAAAAGCGATTCTTATTAAAGAATCGCTGAGTTTGTAGACAAATATCATCCGAACTTACGAATAGAATGAAAAGGTGAAATGGGATTAAGATTGAATATGCAGAAGAATCTCCTCATTGAGGGAACCTCATGTCTTTTCCCTTATTCCTTTTCGTTCATGTAAAATTTCTTGGATGATTTCAATATGAACAAAAGACCATGATTTTTCATGAAAGTGAAGAAACACACTTATGGAAAGAATGGAAATATAAATTAAAATGAAGACGACCCAAAGCAAACTCCCATCTTTAAAAAGGAACTCTTGCAATTGATTTGAAAATAGAAGAAAAAGCCAAGGTCCGGAGGATATTATAATAGGAATGATCCCCGATCCGTTTTTCTCTTTTATCATACAATAATAAATTTTTTTAACGTATCGCTATCAATGGAACTATAAAAGTTTTGAATTTTTTCCACTTCTATTAGTTTCTTCATATCTTTGAAAGATTGGTCTTTGTATGATGCTTTTTTAATTGAAGATAAATTTTATGAGCATCTCCCCGTAATGAAAACAATATCTGATCTTTCCCCCTCCAAAAAACTCCTTGCTAAAAGGCTTTGTAATAATCCGTATTTTTATGTAGTCTTTGTCTTTTATCTTAGCTTGAGGGGGATGACAAACGAATTATCGTCCATACTATTACCATCAGCTCGTATATGTAAACCTAAAAGGCCATAATCATCACTCCCGATAATTATGGCCTTTTGTTAACGACAACGTGGGGTACAGTGACCTCACTATTATGTGGTGGCCATCCCCTTTGGATTGCCTCTCATTCTTAAACGGTTTTACTTATTTTCAGATTCATTTTTGCCCGTATCTTCAGCTAATTGTTCAAATGAATGGACCTTACCATGTGGATTCTGCGATTGTTTACGATCTTTCCATTGGCGTTCTTGTTGTCGCTTAGATTGAGTCATCTAAATAAGCTCCTTTACATAAAGTTCAGTAAAAAGTTTGAAGCAATGATAAGCCTCCACCCTTTGTACTCGGTGCAGGCATCACTTATCCTCAGTTCAAGTCTGGCAAGTATTAATTAATGCATGCCTTTCCACTCACCTTGATTTTTAGATGCTTTTTCTTTTTTGCTTTATTTTTATGTGCTTGATTAGCATTTGCACTGCCAAATTCTTTAGAGAATTCAGAATCAGTTTTGCTTGAATCAAATCCTTGTTTGTTTTTTTGATCTGCATCATTTTTCTTTGTTCGTTTTGCCATGTATACCCCTCCTTCTTATCTTTAGTATGAGATCAGAAAGAAGAAATATACTCCGAATAAAAACCGTAGTAGCATGAATCCGACATGTAATTCGGGTAAATAATAAAGTGAATAATACATGGACGGCTTAATAATTCCATGTTCATACCAAGAAGAAGAAATGTAAGCGTTCGGTCCCTGAAACATAACAAGCACATCTTCACAGGTTTCAAATGATCTCCACTGAGGATTTCCATAAGCCAGATGCCCAGTAAGATAGTAATCATCACCTTTTTATTTAACCCCAAAGGTAAATGAGTCGCATTGTTTTCCCTTGATCTGTTGTGACAATCGTTCCAAAAGAGTTTTCTTGAACAAAATCCCAAATTTCAACAACATTTATGACCTTATAATAATTTGGATTATACATAATGATCCATCTTTCAAAATAAGTTATATGAGTGTTTTGGTCATTATAAAGTCCGTTTGTTCTTCATCACCCATATAAAAAGAATGGGCTCCAGTTTGAACAAACCCAATTTTCTTATAAAAACCAATGGCATTTTCATTTTTTTCCCATACGCCCAGCCAGATTTTCTTTTTATTACGTTCCATCGCAATTTCCATAGCTTTATTTAGCAGATATTTACCCAGCCCATGTTTTTGAAATTTGTTCTTTATATAAATCCGCTCGACTTCAAGTGATTCATCACCCATTTCTTCAGTCTGGGCATCATTGGTATTGACCTTTAAATATCCAGCGACTTCATTATTAAAATAAACAAAAAGAATTGCGAAGAAATATTGGATAATTCTTTTTCTAATTGGTTTAAGTTAAATGCCTTTTCCAAATAGGCATTCATATTTTCGGGTGAATTCTGATGCTTAAATGTCTCATTAAATGTTTCATAACTAATTTCTTGAAGAATGCGTGAATCGTCTAGGGTACACTTTTTAATATTTGTAGTCATTTAAATATGCCGCTCCTTTATATAATCAATAATTTCTCTTGTTTCCCTTTTTTACAGTTTCCCAGTCTTTTTCTACATTTTTTCTTACTCTTTGAAGAAGATCGGAAATGGTTTCTACTTCACTTTCGGAAAATCCCTCCAATGCAACGATATTGGAATAATCATTTTCTCTTTTTATAAAAGGATAAACATTTTTCCCTTTCTCCGTTGGAAAGAGTTTTTTAATTTTTTGTTGTGTTTATCTTCTTTCTTTTCAATAAAGCCATTGATTTCAAGTTTTTTTATAGCACGAGCTGCTGTTGTTCGATCTACTTTTATCATCTCAGCTAACTTTTCTTGTATGATTCCTGGGTTTTCACATATTCGCACAAGGTACAAATACTGCCCTTTTGTAAGGTCATATTCTTTAAATTCGATATTACTTATGGAATCCAATGCCCTTGCTATCATTCCAATTTCACGAAGAATTTCCTTCATAATTAACTCCTCAGCGCGTTTTTTGTTGCAAATGCAATAAAAATATCATATGTTTAATTTAACTTAATTTTGTTGTGTTTGCAACAAAAAAAAATAATGATAAAGGGGTCGTTATAGTGAAATATGTTTTTTATGTATTGGGAATTTTAATCTTAACCCTTGGTATTTCTTTCACTATACAATCAGACCTTGGAACTTCACCTTTTGATGCACTTTTGGTCGGTCTGTCCATTAATGTGGGGCTTACTGTGGGAAGTTGGGAAATAATAATAATAGCTTTGATCTTGATATGTTTTAATTCATTCTTAAAAAGGCAAAGACCAGAAGTTTTGGGGTTGTTAACAGCATTTATAACGGGTATTGGTATTGATATGTGGCTTTTTTATTGCACAATTTGATAACACCTGAACTATGGTACAGCAAAGTTGTTTGTTTTGGAATCGGCTTAGTTGTTATAGGATTAGGAACTGCAACATATTTACACACAAATTTTGCACCGATTCCAGTTGACCGATTAACATTAATCATACAAGAATTAACGAAAACAAATATATTTTTTCGAGAACAGTCATTTACCTCGCATTCTTGATAATGGCAATGATTTCAAATGGACCAATTGGAGTTGGAACTTTATTGACCGTTTGTTTAGGGGGCTAATACTCAATTACTTTATGCCAGTTACTGAAAAAGTATTAGACCGCATATTAACACACTCTAGTACATCACCGAATTATGATAAAGATAAAAAACATTCCATATAGAATGATTTTTATCTTTATTGTTCCCCTTTAGTTGCATAAGAAGGCAGCTCCGATCCTCAGCTAACACACCTGTTAGTTCATTAAGAAAGTCTATTTTTTTATTTCTTCTTCAACTAAATGACCCGATACATATAATAGAACGCAATCCCTACTTCGGAAAAGCTCCATGCTCTTGAATAATCATCCATATAACTTCTTTAAGTATGATCTTAATTGAATAGCATATCCTCGTCTTTAACCAACTTTATTTAATGCAACATCTTTATTGTCATCAACATGATCAGGTCTTTTGAATCGGCCACCATCTTCCTATTTAATAAGTATTTGGTAAAAAATGTAGGTTGATAGCATTATTTGATTTGGAATGTATTGTCAAATATTTTGTTTTGTAGTAACCTATCAGCGATTTAAATCGCACCGATCTAATAGCGGATAGTCCAATGGCAGTAAACAGCTGTTACTATTCAATAAGGGAGGAATTGGAATGTCCAGGTTACACAAGCATTTTTTCAATTGTCCTTGTTATGCTTTTGACCTTTGGCATCTTTGCACCTGTACAGACACAAGCAACTTCAAACGGTGGAGGATACTGGGTCCCAGACGACAAGATCAAGAAGGCAACCGAACTGATGAAGCAAGGCAAATCCCTCGGGGAGCTTGAAATCAAACAAGATCAAATCCAGCAAAAAGAAGGCATTCAGACATTAGAAGAATTGATGGAAGTAGACCAGCAAAGTAAAGCGACATACAGAACGAACTTGGCACCTCCGATCAAGACGGCGGTCGGATGGGTACCCCGGAATTTGACTATGATCATATCCAGACTGTAGATGAATGCCGGAGAAGTCCTGACAGCAGTTCAGAAACAGGGTATATCAAGAACCGTTATTCCTTCTGTTGGTCCCATGTGGCGACATATCAAGTCCCTATAAAATGTATCGGAGGGATCTGTATAAACGCAGGGGTTCAATTTCAATTCACGGAAATAGGTTATGGTTCCAACCAAAGCCGGAACATGAGAATCTATTATACACTTGACGATATCATCGTGACCGATCCAGCTTTAAATGGAGCCAAGTTGAAAATCGATATGGTATGTGAATCGAAATTGAACGCAGGTGACTGTAAAGAGGATCCCGACTATCCACCGACGGAAAGAACGATCGCCCACTGGAAAAACACGAACTTCAGTACGGAAATCTTCACCTCAGAAGCGCCCCCAGCAACTGATTCAAATCCTGACCAGTTGGGATACATGGAATTTTGGCCGAAACTCACCCTTACCCATTCAGCAAGGAAATACAAAAAAGCATAGATGGCATCAAACAGACCGTCCGATATGACTCTGCAAAATACATGTTCGCTTTCCCAGATCAATATTTCCGGCAAGGAGCCGTATTCAGCAAAGCCACACCGGTCTTCAATGTCCCGATCACGAAACCTGAATTCGAAATGCTAACTGAAGCCGGCCAGCATTGGAAGGACGCTATGGACCACCCAGAACAGACAAAGCCTCAAATGATTGGAAAGAAAATACCGGGAGCTGTAGGAGACAGCACACTGACACGGATGTATACAAAACGTCATCAGGAGGAATACAACCGTAATAGGAACAAGACACGAAGGATTTGTGACCGGGAGTTCGGAGATGAGGATCGGACAGGAAAGCAGTGTGACGAATATCCTTTCGCTTCCACCTGGGAAGGTTCATCGACGAACGGATCGGATAATTTTTCTGTAAGAATGATTTCCGCTGATTCGAACGGTGCTGCAGGGACATGGCTCGGTGCCTGGTACGCCTATGACCGGATTCTGGATGGAGACGCTTTTAATGTAGAGGTCGAAGCTCCTGAAAAAATCGCGACGATCCGATCGGAAGGTCAGCCTCAGGACGGCCAGGATAACCGATCAAGTGATAACTTCACGATCGGGAACATCCCTGCTTACGCGACCAAGTTACAATGGAAAATCGTCGACGGTCCTAAAGATGCAAAATTCGATGTCATGAAAGACATCAGCTTCGGTATCGACGAAACGATCTTCTATGATCTTACAGACGGGTCCGAGTCAGAAATCGAAACGAGTGAAGATTTCTACATCGCCAGACCGGAAAACACCGATGGAGAAAGCTTTACTGTCGAAGTCTACGCAATCCCTTAATAATAAAAGGTTAGTTGAATAAAAGACGAAGGCTAGTCAAAAGAGCTTGGAGATTCCAATCTAAGCTCTTTTGACTAGGTATTTATAGTGACTGCCTCCATCATATCCCCGATAACGAAATAAGCAAATTATGTATTTTCCATAGATGACATTCCAATTAATTATATCTGCATTAACTCTCTTCTACATTTAAATCTTTTATAGTTCTTGTTTCACTAATCTGATACGTTGTTTTTTCACAACTACCACTTTTATACCTCCCAATGATAGCTTTATTTCTTGTTTTTTTCCTCCTTTGTATCCTTTAAAGAGCAAGAAGTATGTATTACAATATATCAATAGTTATAAAATGGTATTTTAGTTAATGATTACATATCACTAAGAGGGGAAAAGTAGGGAATTTTCTGTAATTCATGGCGATTATCACTTCTTAATCATGGTTAGTAACAGTCTGCTTGTCGTTAAAATTTTAAAGAACCTTATTGCATATTAAATAAGGCCGCCCAAAAGGAGAAACTTTAAATTTATATTGAAATCAATTTTATCAGGTCATAATACAATACAATCTTATGTATTTAGTTTGTGATCAATTTTTTGAAAATTATTTCTTTTCGAGAAAGTAAAATCTAGTTCTTTCATGGAGGTTTTAATTTGGCTACTAGAGTACCATTTTCATTTATATTAGTTATTGGTTTAATGTTATTTGCTCTATTTTTTGGGGCAGGAAATTTAATTTTTCCACCAATGCTTGGTCAATCAGCAGGAATGAATATCTGGTCAGCAAATGCAGGGTTTTTAATAACAGGAGTTGGCTTACCGCTACTTGGTGTGTTAGCACTTGGTTTTTCGGGGAAAGATGATTTACAGTCGTTGGCAAGTCGGGTACACCCTGTATTTGGTATTGTATTCACAACCGTTCTTTATTTAGCCATTGGTCCTTTATTTGCTTTGCCTAGATCAGGAAACGTTTCATTTGAAATCGGTGTAAAACCTTTTTGTCCGACAATCCAGGCTCTGCACCTTTACTTATTTTTACAATCATCTTCTTTAGCATTACGTGCCTTTTTTCAATCAATCCCGCGAAAGTTGTCGGAATTGTCGGGAAAATATTAACACCAATCAAGATAACGTTCATTGGAATTTAGTAGTAGTTGCTTTTAATCATCCAATCGGAGATTTTCAAGCACCTATTAAGAATTATTCAGTTCAACCATTTTTTAATGGGTTTAGAGAAGGTTATTTAACAATGGATACGCTTGCATCTTTTGTTTTCGGCATCATCGTCATTAATGCCATAAAAGAAAAAGGTGCTAGAACAAAAAACAAATTTTGGTTGTTTGTGGAAAAGCAACTGGAATTGCTGCCTTTTTCCTGGCAACCATGTATTCAGCTCTTTCTTATATGGGTGCTTCAAGTGTAGAAAAACTTGGACACCTGGAAAATGGAGGCACTATCTTAGCAAAAGTCTCGGATTATTATTTTGGAGCTTATGGCGGGATATTATTAGGATTAATGATTACAGTAGCTTGTTTAACAACAAGCGTGGGACTTGTTACATCTTGTTCTTCATTCTTCCATAAACTATTTCCAAAGGTTTCTTACAAAACAATTGCTATTAGTTTATCTATTTTTAGTGCAATAGTTGCCAATATTGGGCTAACCCAGTTAATTGCTGTTTCTATTCCACTCTTAACAGCTATTTATCCATTAGCCATTGTATTAATTTTCTTGACATTTTTTCATTCTTTATTTAAAGGGAAAGCTGAAGTGTATCAAGGAAGCTTACTTCTAACATTTATCATTAGTTTATTTGATGGATTAAATCGAGCCGGTATACACATTTCATCCATTAATAATTTTTTTAATGAAATTCTTCCTATGTACGATGTCGGACTAGGTGGATTATTCCAGCAATTGTTGGAGGATTTATAGGGTTTAGCAGTAACATACTACGAGGGAAATTCGGTCTTAATCCCCCAACTAGTAGTTAAGTAAATATTAAAATAAGGTCAACCCAGTGATTTTCTACTGGTTGACCTTTTAAAATTGAATGTCGAGGCCTGGAACAGCCCTTTTAGCCCACCTAGTTCCTCTACTAAAAAGAGGCTGCTTAACGTAACCTTTTTAGTACAATCATTTTCTATTTATTTTTTACTTTAAGGGCCTTTATTACTTCTTCTGTTGCCTCAGCAATAAGCTCGTCGTTGTAATCAGCATCTTTTTTATCACGACTTGAAAGTACAGCAAGAACAATTGGATCTCCTTTTGATGGCCAAATGATTGAAATGTCATTTCGCGTACCATATGATCCTGCTCCAGTCTTATCAGCCACTACCCAACCTTTCGGCACTCCTGCACGAATTAACGCATCTCCAGTAGTATTTCTCTTCATCCAATCTATTAAAAGTTCACGTTTCTCAGTTGGAAGTGCATCTCCCAATGTAAAAGCCTGAAGACTAGTAGCAAGTGCCCTTGGTGTACTCGTATCGTGAGTTTCACCAGGATTAACTTCATTTAAATCCGGCTCAAATCGCTCAGGGTTGGTAACATTATCTCCAATTTTCTCCAGTGCTTTTTTAAATCCAGTCGGTCCCCCCAGTTGCTTAAGGATAAGGTTTCCAGCAGTATTGTCACTGTATCGAAGAGAAGCATCAGAAAGCTCCTTAAGAGTCATCCCCGTATCAACATGCTTTTCTGTAATCGGATTATAATTAACAAGATCCTCACGTGTATAGGTAATTCTTTGATTAAGTTCTTCTATTGATTTCTGTTGTAAAAGTGCTCCTACAGCTAGAGCCTTATGAGTAGATGCATAAGCAAAACGCTCATCTGGATGATAGGTTACTGTTTGGTTTGTGCCAGTATCCAACGCAAAGACACCAAGTTTAGCATCATATTTTTCTTCAAGCTTAGCAAAATGATGATTATTGGCACTTTCTTGTTTTTTAGGTTTAGCTATTTCAGCATTAACGTTATTGTTTGAACAACCTACAAGCGTTGCACATGAAAGAAATAGAACAGGCATAATTTTTCTGAATGCGGAAGTACTAAAAATGTTTCTCAATGATTTCATTTAAATTCAACCTCTTTCTAAAAAGTATTTATTATGTATTCTCCTGGGATAGCAGCCGGATCTTTAACTCTTGCACCCTATCTTTTGTTCATGGTGTAGACCTCCTGACTTTTTGATTAGACTCTTATGTACGAATTGAAAAAGTTTTAACGGATTACATTTGTAGTCTTATTACATCTGTAGTACAGTATTACATATGTAATCAAATAAAGTCAATTCTTTATTTTTTCACCCTCAAGCCACGATAAAAATGCTATATACCTGTTTTTTAAAATTTATAAGTCAAGAGAGTTGGTATTGAAGGACATGTTTTTAACTCATTTTATAATAGGTCTATTGGTGTCTTCATTTTCCGTTACTGTTATTCTACTTATACGAAAATGGTTTGGCAGACAATTAACAGCAAAATGGCACTATCATTTGTGGATGTTTCTTTTTATGGCTTTAGCCCTTCCATTGATACCTACTGATTTATATAATTTCAGTACCCTCTTTAGCGGTGGGGATACATATCAGGCTAATGCACCCAGCTCTAATATGAACATAAATGGAACTGATATGATGCATGGCCTGCACCTTATACAAGACTTTTCCGTATCGGTCAATCGGCCGGACCTGTCCTTACTTAATATTGGAGTGGTGGGTCTTTGGATGGCAGGGATGCTTTTATTTACCTTTACCATGGTTCGTGGATGGCTCACACTTAGAAGGATAAAGAATTATTCTTCTCCGTTTTCCAATCAAGAAGTTCTCGTGCTTTTCGAAGAATGCAAGAAAAGACTACAGATTAAAAAATCAATAAAGATTGTTTTTTCGAAAAGAGTCCAATCTCCAATGATATTCGGACTTTTTCAAACATATATCGTCTTACCTTCCCAGCATGAAAACTGGCTTAGCTTGAAAAATTATGAGTATATCTTTCTACATGAACTAAGTCACTATAAAAACAAGGATTTGCTGACAAATTACGTGATATTGTTCTATCAAATCATTTATTGGTTTAATCCCCTTGTCTGGCTTGCTTTTAGAGAAATGAGATTGGATCGGGAAATCGCATGTGATACATCTGTTTTACAGTTACTAGATGATAATTCATTTAGTGAATATGGAAATACAATCATTAATTTTTTGGATCTTTCAAAACGGTCAAGTAAGCTACAGATAGTGACACATTTAAACGGTTCGAAGCTTCAAATCAAAAAACGAATTGAACGAATTTCTGCCTATAAACATTCCACAAAAAAACCAATAAGAAAAAGCGTCTTTATTTATGTTTTGGCCAGTATCATTTTGACAATCCAATTACCTTTCGTTTCCGCATTTGCGACGGAAAACGACCGATACTATTTTAATAATGATGGAGTGGTTTTTGAGGATTTTCATCAATTCTTTAAAGGGTATGAAGGAAGCTTTGTTTTATATGATCATGACGCACAGCAATATCGCATTTATAATGAAGAGAAAAGTACGTTGCGGGTATCACCTGATTCCACATATAAAATCTATAGTGCCTTATTTGCACTGGAAGCAAATGTGATATCACCCGAAGAATCCACCCTTTCATGGGATGGGACGGAGCAACCCTATGACGCTTGGAATATGGATCAGGATGTTTCATCTGCTTTACAAAATTCTGTAAACTGGTATTTCCAAGAATTAGATCGCAGAACAGGATTTGAAACAATACAATCCAATCTACAAGCGATAAACTATGGAAATTCCGATATATCTGGGGAATTGGGCGAATTCTGGCTCGAATCCTCATTGAAAATTTCTCCAGTCGAGCAAGTCCAACTGCTGCAAGCCTTTTATTACAATCAATTGGGATATAATGAAATGCATATCCAAGCTGTAAAGGAAGCACTACTCTTAGAAAAGAGTGAGGAAGCTCGCCTATCAGGAAAAACAGGTACAGGAACAGTGAATGGAAAAAACATCAATGGTTGGTTTATCGGGTATGTAGAGACGAAGAACAATACTTATTTCTTTGCTACCAATATACAAAATGAAGATGATTCATCTGGGAGCAAGGCAGGAGAAATTACTTTATCAATTTTAAAAGATTTAGGAATCTATAAAGAAAATGGAGGGGAGAAAAATGGAGAAAAACATTCCTAGCATATCAGAATCAGAATGGGAAATCATGAACGTGCTTTGGGATAAAGCCCCTCAAACAGCAAATGACATCATAGTTTCCTTACAGGAGAGTACGCACTGGAAGCCGAAAACCATACGCACCCTTCTAGATCGATTGGTTCAAAAAGATGTAGTGGGTGTTAATAAAAATCTAAGAGTTTACACCTTTTACCCGCTCTATACACAGGAAGAGTGCCAGCGTGCCGAGACCGAATCATTTATCAACCGTATCTATGGAGGTACCTTGAAATCCATGCTTGTCCAATTCATCCAGGAAGATACCCTGTCTGATGATGATGTCAATGAACTACGCTTTATTTTAAATAAGAAACCTAAAAAGTAATAATATTAAAAAGCGATTTGGAATTTATCCAAATCGCTTCTTTCGGTCGAAATGGCTAATTATAGGAAAAAATCAGTTTAAGTAATGTTATGATCGCAAGTACTATAAAACCCTCTTATAAAGCACGATTACGGATCAAAAAATCCAGTTGAAAAGAGTGTAAACTCCGATTAATGCAAAGAGAATTGTTAATATTATGATTGAGAAGCAACCCAAACTAAACAAATTATCTTTCAGTTGATCGTCAGGTCGTTCCAACAGACTCTCTTTCACTTTATTCTGTATAGGCGAAATTACCTGATCCAATTCCAGTCTTATTAAAATTTCATTATCACCTTTAAATTTCAGAGCTCGTGCTATTCTTAAAGGATCGTTTCCCATGGATTTTTCGAATAAAATACACGCTTTTACCATCTCTGATGTCTTATTCTTTTCTAAATACCAGTAACGACCTGCCATTGAAGGATATTTCAATGCAAAATAGATGTCCCCCAACCTTCTGCGGAGTTCTAACTCATTAGGATATGTCGAAATTAACCCATGTAGCCTATCCCTTGCTTTCCCTAAATCATTTTTTTCAATGTCCTCTTCTATCTTTTTAATCGTTTTAACAGGTACCTTTTCTATACAATCACCCCATTATCTTTTTCTTTATAGTCTTTATTTCTAGATAGTTCTAAATAGTTCCTTCTTCAACAACCTGCACCTTTAGTTCCATAAGACTTATGTAGAGGTGACATATACTGTGACATATACTGTGACATAAAAAATAGACGGTTTTACCGTCTAATAGATTGCACTAGTTTTCTTAATAAAAAATAAACCTAAGATTACGAAAAGAGAAAATAGAACTAATTGGAATACTTAGCAACCTTAGTCAAACATATATGATCTTTTTCGATAGCTTATTGAAAAGATTAATCCCATTGCTAACATATTGCCCATTAATGAGCTTCCTCCATAACTTATAAAAGGTAAAGGTATTCCTGTTATAGGTACTAGGCCTATATTCATTCCGACATTCTCAAAAACATGGAAAAAAATCATAGAAGTAACACCGGTACATATGAAAGATTCAAAACTATTTTTTACTTCTAGAGCTAACTTCACTATACCCGAAATAAGGAGAAAATAAATTGTTACTACAATACTAGCCCCAAAGAAACCATATTTAGAAGAAATAACGCTAAATATAAAATCCGTATGTGCTTCAGGAACATATATTCCCTTTTCCAGATAACCGTAAACCCCTCCTGAACCAATGGCTAATAATGCTTTGGTTAAATTATAACCTTCACCTGATGCATAAGATTCTGGATCAATCCAAGCATAAATCCTTCCTAATTGATATGTTGCGAATCCCATTGATTGAAGCATTTCAGGGTTAAAA
Source organism: Peribacillus frigoritolerans (assembly GCA_030562215.1). Lineage (GTDB taxonomy): Bacteria > Bacillota > Bacilli > Bacillales > DSM-1321 > Peribacillus > Peribacillus frigoritolerans_B. Next base: position 139,454 of record JAUPFL010000001.1, read on the forward strand.
AAGACTAAGTATATAAGGATGCCAGCAATTAAGGAAATAATAATAAAAATAACACTAATTATTTTCCATGATATTCCCGAAACAATAAAAATCCCTGTAAAAATACATATTAATACTAAAGACGTACCTAAATCCGGTTGTAGCATAATTAAAAGTATGGGAAGAGCTGTAGCAGCTCCCATCTTAATTAATAGTAACAAATCCGTTTTTAAAGTTTTATCTAAATATTTACCATGATGTTTTTGTACCAAGAAACTTAAACAAATTATTAAAGATATTTTTGTGAATTCAGCTGGTTGTAGAGATCCGATTCCCGGAAGTTGAAACCAACTTTTAGCTCCATTTATTTCACGAGCTATTGATTCAGGTGCCAAAATTAACGCGATCAATAGAATTATGCTAAATGAGTAAATAAACCAATTCAAGCGCAATATCTGTTCAGAATCTAAATACATCATTCCTAAAATTATTCCGGCTCCTACTATATACCAAGTTATTTGTCTAAATAAAAATTCCCTTCATATTGACCAAAATCTTGAGCATTTAATATAGCAATACAACTTGTTATAAATAGTAAAAGTAAAAGTGTAATCAGGTTGTAATCTAATTTATTTTTTGAATTCATGAATTTCCCCTTGTAAATATTTGTTTATTTTATAATTTAGTTGCAGGACCTGTATCCTTTTTACGAGAAAACTAATTGTTGGGCAGTTGGATGCCACGCCAGCCGCTTACATCGCATTGGCCATATCCATTATCACCCACAGCTACCACCGTGCCGTCCGATTTAAGACCGACGGTATGGGCACAACCCGCCGCAATCGCCACAATATCGCGCCAATCACTTACATTACATTGGCCATACTCATTCCAACCCACAGCCGCCACAGTACCGTCTGATTTAAGACCGATTGTATGATTACTACCCACCGCTATCGCCATAATACCGTGCCAGCCGCTTACATCACATTGGTCATTTTTATTCCAACCCACAGCTACCACCGTGCCGTCCGATTTAAGACCGATTGTATGAAGATAACCCGCCGCGACCGCTACAATATCGCTCCAGCCGCTTACATTGCATTGGAGATACCGATTATTACCCACAGCCTTCACCGTTCCGTCCAATTTAAGACCTATGGTATGCCAGTCACCCGCCGCGACCGCCACAATATCATGCCAGCCGCTTACATTGCATTCAACTTCATTATTTCGGCCCACAGCTACCACCGTGCCATCCGATTTAAGACCAATGGTACGACGCCAACCTGCCGCGACCGCTACAATATCGCGCCAGTCGTTTACATCACATTGGTTATGCTTATTCCAACCCACAGCCGCCATAGTACTGTCAGATTTAAGACCGATTGTATGAGCATTCCCCGTGTTCGTCGCCATATGAACATTACCAGCCGCGACCGCCACAATATCGCTCCAGCCGCTTACATCACATTGGCCATATTTATTATCACCCACAGCTTTCACCGTTCCGTCAGATTTAAGCCCAACGGTATGACGACGCCCTGCCGCTATGGTATCTTTAGGCCACCGTTTCACCTTTAACAGCGCTTCTTTCGGTGAAATGTAATCCATCTTTTACCTCCTTGAAAACAAGACCTATTTTATTATTGTATCACTTTTGCTTGTTATACTGACCTGCCCCTTTAGTTCCATAAAAAAAGTGCTGCCTTAAAGACAGCTCCAATCTTCAGCTAAAGCAACTGTTAGTTCATTAAGACTTAGAAACCAGTAAAGCCACCAAATACATTATTTGTGAGAAAAGATGTGATATTGGTCATCCAATCAAAAAACAAGACACCCCCCATTAGAATTGTTAAATAACCACCAATTTGAGTTATTTTGCGGTTATATTTTTTATCCATCCTGATTTTCCTATAAAAAATGACATTGTTAAGAACGGTAAGGAAAACCCAAGTATATAAGCAATCATATATACTAAACCCTGGCCAGTCGATAAACCAAGTGTTATAACGGCACCTAATATTGGTCCTATGCAAGGAGTCCAACCAGCAGCATATCCTATTCCAATTAGAATAGAACCTATATAACCAGACGGGCGATTTTTAAAATTTATTTTCCTGTCCATCATTAAGAATTTTGGTTGAAAAATCCCAACAATCATTAAACCAAAAATAATTATCAAAATAGCCCCTACCTGTCTAATTAAATCAATATATTCATAAAAGAGATCGTAAATAAAGGAAGTTGATAACCCTAATATTACAAAAATAATAGAAAATCCAATCAAAAAGAATAAGGTATGAAGCATTGGTCTGCGGTTTAATTTGTTATTATCTTCTTTTAATTCACTAACTGATAATCCTGTAATATATGATAAAAACGCAGGATATAAGGGCAAACAGCAAGGAGATATAAAAGAAAGTACCCCTGCACCAAAAGATAAAAAATATTTAAGTCTCCCAATCTAATTTCCTCCAGTTTTGATTTTCTCTTGTATATAACTTTACCATATTTATCTATATCCTCTTAAACTACTCTGCCCCGTTAGTTCCATAAAAAAAGTGCTGCCTTAAAGACAGCTCCAATCTTCAGCTACGCACCCGTTAGTTAACACACAGAGGATATAAGACTATTGTAGAGTTGACCAATATTCGTAATCTGTTTAAATTTTGCTATATTTTTTTCAAAAAAACAATATAGGAAAATAGGTAGGTACTGCTATTCCTACAATTAAAGATGCCCAATAATAACGTACTTTTAATTAAATTGTTGTATGGTCAATGTTTTTGATTCTCTTTATTAGATAGGTATTCTGCTACATCTTTTGGAACTTTAAAATTTAAATGTAGTTTCTTGGTTCTAAGTTCGATATAAGGGCTATCTTTATATGTAATAATTGTAGCGATTTGTTTAAGTTCCTTTTTATCTGTATTTGGCTCTCCTAGTTTGACTGTATCTTCTTGGTACATCTTATAAATATACCCTTCAGTTGAATTTGAAGGAGTATCTGCAATAAGCCATTTATTAATTTTAAGTGTATTAACAAATTCATTCACTTCATCTTGATTGTCTATAACGCTTAAAACCAATTCTGGATTTTCTTCTGACGATACTTCTATCTTTTGGGATTTATAAAGCCCAGGGTCTTCTTTCAGATCTTTTTTTTCATTGCTGCACCCGAATAAAAGTACAGAAACAAATATAAATATCATAGAAATTTTTTTCATACTTGCCTTCCCCCTCAAAGAATCAAAACCATACACTCACTAAATAAAGAAAATTTTCACCTTTCCCGATACACCTGAAATTCATTATCAGGATTGATGATTATTTTATTGTTATTTATTAATGTAATTTCAAGAGGAAATATGGCAGATGTTTTATCGGAAAATATCCACCTTCTACCAGGTTGGGCTAATATGATAAATATTCCATTCCTTCTTTCACCCATGAAATTAAGGGATTTTTTACTTATTGTATTATTGTCACGCTCGTACACACCAATTTCATTTAATTTTTCGCTCACACCTATAGTGTCTTCTACAATTAAACCTATTTCACTTATGTTTAAAATGCTTTTAACCGAAAAAGGCTCCATACTATCTTCAGCAATTTCATATCTTGAAATAAATTCTACTATATTACCAGAAGGATCATAGAAGTATAGAGCATGGGCAGGTAAATGAGCAAAATCAGCTTCATCTACCCCATCTTCAACCAGTAAACTTACTCTTTCTTTTGCCCATGATTTTGCCTCATTAAATTTGTTAGCCGGTATGTTAAAAGCAAAATGATAATAGGGGTCACCTTTTACTTCTTTTGTTGTAAACTCAAATTCACCTGTACCAACAGCAATTCGAAAGCTATTCTTATCTTCATTAATGAGAGAAAAACCTAACGTTCCAATATAGAAATTTTTCATTTGCATTAAACTTTTAGTCTGTAAAACAATCGATTTAATTTCCATTGATAATAACACCTCCCTTGCATATCTAATTATGTGAGTAAGCCATTTATAAAACGTACTGACATTCTGATTAAATCATAAATATCATTTTAAGTAAATTTATTCTATTTTTACCTATATATACTAAACAACCTTATTGTTGCTGTTGAAATCTAGTCACTGCCCCTTTAGCTGCATAAGAAAAGGAGCTGCTGATCAGCTCCTGATAATGTAGTAAAACATCTGTTAATTCATTCATTAAGAAAAGCATGTCTTATTAAAGAACCGCTCCCTTTTGTTGAGAACCGACAATATTATTAAAAGCTTTGAAGCTTGTTCACGCGTTTATTGCAATAAAGAAATCCGTTAGCGCAATTAATGTTAGATGCACTCAACTATAATCTTCAATTAATGATATTTTCCCTTCATTAAGTCCAAAAATGGACTTTCCTTTTAATTGAATCTTATCTCCACTCTTTAATCCGTTAGGCAAATCAACAGCCAGTATTGCTTCATATTCAATTTGCACTTCTGTCTTATCTTCTATAGCATTATAGTCAATAACCTTCTGACGGCGACTAGAGAAAATCTTTGACGACTTTTCCGCCAGTTCTCTAAACTCTTGTATTCCTCTGGTCTCTGTGTTCATTTCGCCATTCGTGAAATTCCTAAACATGATCTCTTTATGGAGGAGTTTAACCATACTTTCAATATCAAACGAATTGTAGGTCATAATATAATTTTCAATGATTTTTTTGCTCTTTTCACTAATCATGATATACCCCTCTCATCAATATAATTTTTTTCAATATATATTCTTTTACGGCACATATATTCCCTACAATTCCCACAAAATAATACAATCAAGTATGTAGAGGATCACTTGAGTTTCCGAGAGGTGTTACTGGTTTTTAGGTCTATTTTTGCAAAAGCAATTGGCATCTGTTTCTTCAACAATCTAGCCCAATTGTTGAACAAAGTTTAAATAGTACTCTTGAACCTTTTTGTAAATAATAAGTTTGTTAAACAATAAATGGAGGAGGACTTGTATGCAACAGAATCAACCAGCTAAAGGGAACTTGGGTTCAATTATGAAACCGGAATTTGCCGGAACTGATGCACAAAAAGTAAAACAACAAATTCAAAAAGATGTAAGCGAAGGACAAGGTGCAATGACTTCCCGAGAGGCAGGAGCAATGCGCGATTAAAAAGCGCCCCGTATTCAACAATCGGGCGCTATTGTTGAATAAACAACATATTTTTAACCCCGTCCTACATTTAGAACGGGGTTATGCTTGTTTGAGCTTTTAAAATTAAATAACTTTATTGTCTTTTTACAGTTTTCTCGGAATTGTAGCGAGAAATTAGGATTTTCGTTCAAAATGCCAGTCAGTTGTAGGTGTATTCTATAATAAATCATAGTCTAACCTTAACCTCCGTCCCGTCCTTAGCTCTGACATCCACTAGCACGATCCCCTTATAATTTTTCAGTTCCTTGACAATAGGCTTTAGCGTCTTTTTGTCTATTAGTGGAAAGGTAAAGTCCAGTTTTTTCTTTCAAAGTGCTCTTTTGTCCATTTGTTTGCATTTTGCTGAATAAATTTTGATGACAAAATTGAAATAACAATGTTTAAAATGGCATATGGAATTGGGATGGTAAACCGAACGTCTTTTGCTTTCACTTTTACATGCATCATAAACAAATCACTAATCAATGATGACCGAAACGGTATCCCCGTTTGCCGATTTAATATCAACAATTTGGCCATCTAATTCGTTTTCGATCGCTTCAATGATAAGGCTTATGTCTATATCTTTAACGTATTTTTCCGATTGGGGAATACTCGCTGCGATGCTGTGACCAGCCATTAATACTACCTTGACAAGTTTTATAGGCAAGTTGACCGTGACGTTATCATTTTCTGCTGATACAACACGAATTTTTAGGGTTTTATCTAAATATTTAGTCGGTTTTTCAAATAGCTTATTACCTGTTTGTTCTTTCTCTTTTAATACTTGAATCAGTTCTGATCCCTTATCTGCATCAATCTTCCCTTCTTGAACCATTGTTAACACTCTTGTAATTTCCTCTTTCATGATAAATTCCTCCCTATTCCTCTTTTAAGAGCTTAATGGCTTCTTCTGGTGTGATTTCGCCATTTTCCAACATGGTGACAATTTTTTCTCGTCTACTTCATTTTTCTTCTTCTGCACATATCCAAGGGATGAAATGATTTCTGTTAGCTTGCCTCGAACCGTTGGATACGAAATCCCCAGTTCCTTTTCAACTTCTTTGATATTCCCTCTGCAAGTTAAAAATACTTCCACAAAATGAAGCTGATCCTTTGATAAGGATGCCAGCTTTGATAATTCAAACTCATTTTCAATCGTAGTGTCACAATGAGAGCAATGCAATTTTGTAATTTTCAATGTCTTACTGCAGACAGGACAATTTGTGATTACTTTATAAGCCATAATGGAATGCAATTCCTCCCTTTTAGTTGATTCGATTATATAACATGAAATTAAAAATATAAATAGTAAAATTAAAATTATTCAATCAAAAATCAATAATATTAATTAGTTGTTTAATATTATTGATTATCCATTTTCAATTCAATTATTATATTTACCATAATGGTTAAATTAAACAACTATATTTTAACCCCGTTCTAATTTAGAACGGGGTTATGCTCGTTTTCAAATTTTTTTAAGGGACTAACACAGGTGGTGAAATAAAAGGGGAGCACCTCTCTATTCCATCCACTTTTTGTAGAGGGCATCAAATTTCCCCTGAGCTTCATTTCATCCATCCACATTTCCAAGTAGCTTGCATAAATGAAATCGCCTCTTGGGATCATATAGCCTTTTTCACTGTTTGTGAAAGGCTTGTCAGTTTGAGCCGCATACAATCTGGGATCCGCTTTTGCATACAGCATTGCTTCTACTGTGTCAGTGATCATAACATCATACGTACCTTCTGCAACAAGATGCGGGATGTCAAGGTTGTTTTCTACAACCGTTACGTTAGCTTTGTTAAGATACTGACGGACAAATTCTTCATTTGTTCCGCCTGGATTTACGCCAATGCGTACAGAAGGCTTGTTGATATCTTCAATGGTAAGATACTTGTCTTTATCTTCCTTGCGAATCAATGGCACCTTACCGAATGAAAGGTAACCTTGGGATACATAAGCGCTTTTTTTGTCTGGCTGTGTTGCGAGTCACACCGCCCACAGCGATATCAAATTTATCCGCTTGCAGGTCTTTCATCATCGTAGGCCATGTGGTAGCGACAAATTCCACCTCCACACCAAGATCTTTGCCAAGCTCTTTGGCAGCGTCCACGTCAATGCCTTCATACTCATTTGTTTCCGGGTTCAAGTAGGTAAATGGTTTGTAGTCCCCCGTCATTCCTACCCGGATGTATCCACGTTTGATAATTTCATCAAGCTGGGAAGACTCAACTTTTTCAAATGCCTTGGTGCATTTTTAGCTGCCGGTTCAGCCGAGACGTTTTGCGAGGAGATCAGGTCGTGACTGACATACCCAGTCCCCAGCAAGGATAAGCTGATCACTCCAGCCATCAGTGTTTTTTTCCAATTGTTAAACATGTGATTTCCTCCGTTTTTTTCTGTATTTTTAATTAATCTATCAATTAGTAAAAATACAACAAAATAAGAGAATCACCTTCAAAAAACAAATATTTTTCCAAGTTGATAGGAAAAGGACTACACATATTAGTCATATCTAAAATGTGTAGTCCTCATTTAATTTCCTGTTGAACTGAAGCTGCTGTTTGTTGAAGAAGTAAAATTCATTTTTCAAATCTAACTAATGTTTTTTCTGGAATTTCAATCTGGTCAATATCAAAGTTATTGATTTGGAGGGTAATCTCACCATCTCGCTTTTCAGCTTCTTCTCCTACCCAACAACTATACAGTTCAAAAAAATCACCTTTCCCAAGGTTACTGTCCATAACTTCACATAATTCGATTAGCTTCATTTTTGATTCGGCACAAGTTTTTGATTCATAAATTCTGAAATCTCAATTCCCCAATGACTTGATACCTCATAAACGAAAGGAGTAGTAAACTGATATTTCTTTACATTAAGCAAGTCAAACTCACTGGCAAAACAACAGCCAATATAAAAAAGTTCATCTGAATACTCATCATCATTAATCGGTATTTCTATATTACACCCAATATAGGAAGCCAAGCTCATTTCCATTCACTCCTAGTTATTCCTTCCTGAACCATTTTACTACAAATAACCATTACCCTTGTTAAACTAACCTGCCCCGTTAGTTCCATACAGAAAAGCTGCCTTAAAGACAGCTCCGAACTTCAGCTAACGCACCCGTTATCATTAACAATTGAGTTAATAAATATATCTAAAAGTCTCATATTTTCCATATTTGATAACAGTTTTAAATTCTTCTCCACCATTTTTATCATTTAACAAAGCATCCATCTTATCATCTTTAATATTGTAATGTCTCTTATTCAGAAAGCCTACACTTCGGATTGTTGGATGTAGTTCCCACCTTTACAGATTGATTAAGCATACCATGATTTTCTAACACACAGTACGAATACACTGTGCTTGTGGAACTATCCAGCCCCGATAGTTGCACAAAGAAAGAGCTGCTTTAAAGGCAGCTCTGATCTTCAGCTAACGCACCTGTTAGTAAAATAAGTTCAGCCAAATATTTCTGGTTGAAACCATCAATTCACCGTCGGTCCACCATTTGGCGAATAATTTAGCATATATCCCACCGCCATCATACTTCTTATTCCCTTTTTCTTTTATCTAAGCTATGAAGGTTAGAATTATTTGTCTGGATTTTGTAAAAATCAATCATTTCTTCATAATCATATGTTTTTAATACCAAACCATTTTCATCGAACACAATGAATGCAGGTTCTTTCTTTAATTCAAGTTTAGGATATTGCTCATTCAATGACTCATAAGATGAAGTATTCGTAATAGGTCCCACATTGGTTATGTTGTTGTCCTCTAGTAAATCCACTGTAATTTCTTTTCCAATAGCTTGTAGCGAATACCTATGACCTTCACTAGGTAAAAGATTTGGATGAATTCGAGCGAAATCATCTTTTTCATTCGTGCACGCTACTAGCATTGATAAGATTAGAAATATTAAACTTCCATATATAATCTTTTTCATATTCAACTCCCTAATATTAATGTTTCATCAACAATTTTGCCTCTTTACTGAAATAAACAAATATCAATCATTTGGTAAATTGTAGAAATTTATTTTATCATAGGTTGTTTCTGTTGAGAACAGGCAGTTATCAACAATCATTTTACTTACCGTTGCATCATCATTTCGATGCCTGATGCGGTTGTTCAACTAAACTGCCCCTTTAGGCCATAAGAAAAAGCTGCCTTAAAGACAGCTCCGAACTTCAGCTAACGCACCCGTTAGTTCATTAAGAAAATAAGAAACTCGTATTACCAAACTCCTTTTAATCTTAAATTTCTTACTATACGCATTTAGATTCAATTAACAGTAACAATTCAAATTAATTTATAGTCGTTCTTTTTCCGAATAAATAATATATCAAATATCCCAATAGATTAAATAAAGTAAATACCAGAATCCAACCAATATTTAATCGTTTATGATGATATGCGTTGATGATTGCCCAAATCGAGAATAACGTCCAATAAATTGCCACCCCTGCAAACAAAATAGCCATTATTGGCATATTTAAGTATCTCTCTTCCATATTAACAAGCCACTTATCATCACCGTTTCCGTAAGGAAAGAATCTAGGTTTTAACCAATCTGGTGCCCATACTGATCTATTGTATTGATAGTCTGGGTCAATATGTTCTACATATTCAAAAATACCTCTGTCATAATTTTTGTAATCACTCTCTTTTACTTCTCTTACGTTGTATATTTTTACAGATGATATAAAGTCGGTGCCTTTTACCAACCTTTCAATTTCTTCTCCCATTTGTGGTGTAACAGATGTCTTATTTCCCAATAGAGAACGGATATCTGTTGCAACATAAGAGATTTGGTTTGCATTTGATTCTACTTTTTGCCTTTCTATAACGAAAGTCGATACGGATATGATTAGAAACGCTACTGCAAGATAAAGGACCCATTTAATAAAAGTTTTTTGTGCTCTAAACAATTGAGCAACAATAGACCGCATTTCTTTTTCTCCACCGAAACGATCAATGGCAATTTCAATTGCTTCTTGCTCCGTTTTTCCTTCTAACTTCAACTCATAAACAGCTTCTAACAAATGACTTTTCATTTCTGCTTTTAATTCTTGAATTTCTTTCTTATTTCCACCCACATTTTGATAAACCGAATCGACAAATGCTTCAATTTGGGTCATTTTTTTCTCCCCCAATCTAAAAATGAATCAATCACATCTCTTACAAATTCCCATTCCAAACGCTTTTGTTCAAATCCTTTTTCACCCATTGATGTAAGTTTGTAATATTTTCTTCTTCCTCCAGGTCCTTGCTCATCCCCCCAGTAAGAAGAAATCCATTCATTCTTTTCTAATCTCTTTAAAGACAGATAAAGTGTACCTTCTTTTAATTCAAATTGATCATCACTCTTTTCTCGAACGATTTTGGCTAATTCATAGCCGTACATATCCCTCCTATGTAAAAGTGACAGGATGAGCGTGTCTATATGACCTTTTAAGACTTCTTTATTAATCTCCAATTTTTCCACCTCTTGGAATTAATATATTTTATATTACTTTATAATGCAAGGTATTCTTTCGAAGAATATTATAAAACCTTATGCAACTAATCTGCCCCGATAGTTCCATAAGAAAAAGAGCACTTCCTTTTCTTGAAGAAATTCACCCAATGTAGTTTAATAAGCAACTGATTATTTTTGTTTCTTTCTTCTTCTCGTACGAACAAGATAAATAATGATGACAATTGGAAGTATGTAGATAAGGAAAATTACTCCGAAAAGCCAAGTTACACTCAAGAAGAACTCTCCATTGCTACAGCCTGAAGTTCCGCAAAGTGTGTCTCTAAATCCTTTTTCAGATGCATCAGCATAAAAACTTAGCAGTCCAAAGTATCCAAAACCAACAGCCCAAAACAACCAAAATACTCCTATTAGGATGCACGCCATTACTACGTTAAATCTTTTCTTTAACAATCTATTCACCTCATAATGCATAACCTTTAATATTTATTGAATTTCAATTAAATTTGTCTACTTTATTGTACAACCAAAAGATAAAATTCAGGTTGCCCAAGATACACTAATTATTGAACAATCCTGACCTTTATAAAGAAAAGGAGCTGTTTCCAGCCCCATATAGTAGTAATGCACCCTTTTGTTTAATTTTGTGTTTTTTTCAATTCTGGAACGTGAAACTGGTAAGGATGCCGTATTGGAAAAACAAACGGACTCCATTTTCAAACTCATTCATAAGGGTCAACATCAAGAATTAGAAACTCTAGATTTAAGAATGAGGCGAAAAAATATGCCCTTCGTGGAGAAGTCTTGCTTGCTGATTTGGAAGAACACCACCCAAATCATGGCTATACCATTGAACGAGTGATTGAACTTCTCTACATGGATTTTATAGATAAATTACGTAATGGAGATAATACTGAAGCTATGAATACCATACTCCTTATCCTAGATAGTGAAGAATAATAAATAGCCTAAAGGCTTTGGCAAGGTTAACCCCGCTATGGATCTTTAGTATATGTGTAACGGATTATGTAATCATGAAATTTATTAAAAGTACCGTAAAAATCTTTATCCCAGCGGACATTTGATAAACAATCCTGATACTTGGAATAATAAAAATAAAAAGCCCTTCTCACACGAGAGGGCTTTTTTGTTATTAATATTCACTTACAGAATAACTTTTGTATGTTAACTTGTTGTTTTCAAAAACCGTATATACATGTGTGTCAGTAGTGTCACTGTAACGGCTCCAGGTATAATCTTTCTCGGTAATACCGCCAGAGGTATATGTTGAATCTAATTTCATATATTCACCTGTGATAGATACCATTTGATTATAAGTCATTCCTTTTTTTACATTCGTATATTCATTGAAAGTTATACCATTTTTAATGGGAGTAAAGAAATATCCCTTGGCTGTTTTTGTATACTTGACCCACTTTGTTCCTACTTTATCATAGTCTACAAATGTTACTGTAGCATATGAAAAGTTTTTATTTGTTGAATATGGAGTTAACGTTACAGCTTTAGTTGTTTTTGCATTAATTGTATTACCTTTATAATCTTGAACCTTATAGGTAGTACCCACTAAGGCGCTCTTATAGAAAGTTGAACCGATCGGCTTTGTTACTGTTGCAGCTTCTCCTTCATTTGCTCCAACTCCTGCCAGTAATCCTAGAGCTAATAATCCTACAGTCAATGCCTTTGCTAGTTTTTTCATCTTGATTTCTCCCCCAACCCGTTAGTTATTATGATTTTATATGTACATTTGTAGTATACCTATTATTATTAACATAATCTACCTCACAGATTGCTCAACAATCAAATAATTATGTGGTGGTAACTTTGTTTATCTCCCCAATGCCATTGCACAAAACAGAGCAACCCTTCGAGGACGATAATTTTATTACCGAGCTTGATGGTATCAGATTAATACTTTCTAAGTTTGATGATCGAATAAAATTGTATACTCGTCACAACAATGAGGTCACAAAGAAATTCCCCGAATTGCTCCAGTTGGATATTGAGGATGGAACAATATTATCTAGACCTAATTATAAAAAACCTTAATAAATAAAGGAGATTTATAAATGACTATGCTGATGTAGCAGGAACAAATGGTACTGTTTTTTCAAGTGTAGATGCTTCATCTGAAGTTACTGATTCAAAAGCTGAAAAAGTAGGCTATGATATGAATGCTGTAGGCACTTATAAATTAACTGGTAAACTTAATAATGGTATATAGTTCTTACTAGTTATATCAAACTTACTTCTTTAAATAAAAGTAGTAAAGTTGCTCGTGTTTATCAAAAATACACATATAGAGATTAAAATTTTTAATGGAGTTGAATTAAAATGAATGTATCGTCTTCTTATTTTATATTTGGTTTAATAAATATGATTTTAATGATTGGAGCTATACCAGCTATCATATACGCATTATATTTATTACGTAAAATTTCAAAAAAATAAAGAAAAAAAGGAAGAGGGACTTTTGTAGTCCTCTTCCTTTTTTGGTGTCTTTGTTTCTTCAGCCAATTACATTAAGAAAAATTCCAAAACACACTTCCTAGGGGTTCCACCAGCATTTTATACGAAACCCCTCAAATGAACGTTTTAGGGAAATTCCTAATATATCAAGCTTTTTATCCTTAGCGTGGGAAATCTGATAAATGGATGGTGCTATTGCTATCTGGGAAGAAAGCAAAAAAGCTATATCGGGGCTTTTACTTCGATACTGATGTGATTTCAGTTATTGATTCCGTTGAGAGTGGAGTTAAGTCCGGATTAATCAATGAGTGTTTGCGAAGCGTGTTTATGTCGAAGAACTTACTATAAGATGTTGTTTTAAGGTCCTAGCAAGCCGTATAACAAGTGTTAGCGTTTTACTCAATGTAAAATAGTCCAACAAACTATTAAACGGCCTGTATGACCGAAATACTTGAACATTTTTGTGTTTCTTAATGAACTAACGCACCCGTTAGTTTAAGTACAATCCTTCACAATCTATTAGTAGGACTCTCCCCAAAAAACTATCTAAAGAAATTTTTGATTGCTTCAATGCGTATTTTATGACCACAATCATCGCAACAAAAAGTCCTACTCTTTCTTTCCTTAAATTGTTTATATTTTAGTGAACCTTCGTATACTCTGAATATTTTTTACAACTATAACAAAGTACCTCATAGTAAATCATTGTTATCCTCCTATGTGACACATTACTTTTTAGTTGATTTATCGAAGATTGTAACCAGTTCTCTAGTATACTCCTGAACATCTAAATGTGGCTTTCTCATTAATTCAATGGTGAACCCGTCAATGGCATTTCTTATTGTTAACGCCATCACCCTTGCCGATGGTCTTGTAAATTCTCGGAAAATTCCTTCTTGCATCCCTAGGGTGAGAATATTTTCAATTGGAAGTAAAATAGTTTCATCATGGTCTGCTGCAAACCGAAGTTTACCATCAGCAGTTCTCTGATTAGAAACCGTTTCTATAACAGCGAAAACATGCTTCCGATTTTCATCTACGAATGTAAGATTGGATTCAATATACACCCGAAGCATTTCTTTAGGAGATTTTTGAGCTTCTATTCGTGGAGCAATATATGATTGCCAAGCCATATAGTATTCAATAGGTATTTGCTCCAATAATTCCTCTTTATTTGCAAAGTGATAAGAAATAACCCCCTTACTGATTTTTGCACGTTTTGCAATTTGTCCTAAAGAGGCTTGAGCGTAACCTACTTCTGCGATTGTTTCAATCGCACATTCCACAATTTGAGCTCTACGAGCTTTTTCGATGAATGACATTTGTTTTTGGTTAGTTAGATCATTTTTTTACTCATGTTCTTATTTTAGTACAGTCGTACAAAAAAACAAACAAAAAACATTTAGGTGAAGATTATCTAAATGTTTTTGAACCCCTTTATACAACTATCCTGCCCCGTTAGTGACATAAGAAAAAGCTGCCTTAAAGACAGCTCAGATTTTTCAGCTAACGCACCCGTTAGCTCTTTAAGGCCTTGTATTGTACTCTATGTTTCAAAAAAGAACTTATAAGTTCAAATTTTGAATCATTTCTACCCTATTACCAAATGGGTCTCTAAATTCAAATCGTTCAAAATTTGGAATTGGAACACCATCAAGTATTTGTATATTCTCTTTTGTTAATCTATTTTTCCAATATGAGATGTCTTCTACTTCGTAAGCAATATGTGCTTTAGTTTTCAATCTATCAAAATCATCTTCTGTTCCTATATGTACATCTTTATCACCGACTTTTAACCAAAATCCTCCTCGTCCTTTAAGGGATTCGGGTTTTTCGATTTCTTGTAAACCTAAAATACCACAATAGAAATTTTTAGCCTTTTCTTCAGTCTCCTTTGGAATAGTTATCTGAACGTGATGTAATCCTTTAATCATTTTATCACCCCTATGAATTCGAATTTTTCCCAAAATTTCCCCTTTAACTAAAGGATACTAAACTTCCAAAGTAAATAAAATTTTATATTATTTATAAAAATACATAAGAATCTCTTATGGTTAATGTTTTATATTTATAGTTACATCTTCAATTAACCTGCCCCGGTAGTTCATTAAGCCAAAAAGGCCACCAAATGGCAGACCCGATCTCACTAACGCACCCATTAATTAAAGAAGAAAAGCTGCCTTAAAGACAGCTCTGATCTTTAGCTAACACACCCGGTAGTTCAACAAGAAAACAGCTTAATAATAGAGTTTAGAGTTTTGTTTCAATTACCTATTAGTACAATTACTATTTTTCCCTAAGATGATTTAATAGTGCAATAGCTAATAAAAGTATTGATAAGCCAGTCCCTGAACTATCGGGTCCCTCATCGAAGAAAATTGGAGAAACAAAGTGATTTAAAACTGTAATGATTACAGCAAATGTAACCAAAGAAATATTTGTTATCTTCAAAGGAAAAATCCTCCTATTAATTATCGAAAGCAAGTAAAAATTCTCCTTTGAACTATCCTGCCCCTATAGTTGCATAACGAAAAAGCTGCCTTAAAGACAGCTCTGATCTTCAGCTAACGCACCCATTAGCTGAATAAGGAGTCAATCTACGAAAAAAAGACCCATAAAGCGAAAGCACCTATTACAACTGGAATGATTGATAACAGTATAAGAATTATTTTCGCTATAATGTAGGATTTACTTGCTATTTTGTGAAAAAGTATCATATCCTGTTCTGCCCAAGAAGCATAGGTATCATTTCTTATCCATTTCCACTTCTTAACTTCCTTCAGATGTTCTTCTTCCGTATATTTTAACAAAACCAATATGAAAAAGATTATTCCTGGAATTAAAAACAATAATCCAACAACCAAAGCATCCAATCTTTCTCCTCCTAAAAGGCTGTAATTCACATAATTTTATCAGAAAACAATCATTTAGCCTTTAGGTAGAATATGGACATTCTTCTTCAACTATCCTGCCCCGTTTGTGCAGTAAAAAAGGGATCACCGCAGCGATCCCAATCTATAACTCTCGCGCCCGTTTGTTCAATAAGAGAGATGAACATTTTTGGATTTCTTTAATTATCTCTTAAACGTTTCCTTAGTTCTGAGGCAACATCAGTTGGGTTATGGATTTGAAAAATGACATATTTATACTTTTTATGTCCATTCAACTCAATTATGACTAGTGGTTCCCTACGTTCATAGGATAAGAAGTACCATTCATCCGAATATTTAAAACTACCCTCAAAAATATTTAATGGGGAAAATGAAGTACCAGGCATCCTTAGCATCCATTGTGGTGCGTCAAAATAATCAACTAATACATCATTTATTATGTGGTAAGGAATTTGAACTTTTCGTTTCAAAGCAAAGTATCCAGTTAAACCTGTTAACTTTAAAATAAGTTCATTTTCACCAAAATGTATTTCTCTGCCCAATTTATATACCTCCCCACAAGGATTTTCCACTTTAATATTTCCATTTTAACATCTCTTTTAGTTGTTACCCTTATTGAAGTAACCTGCCCCGATAGTTCCATAAGAAAAAGCTGCCTTAAAGACAGCTCCGATCTTAAGCTAAAGCACCCGTTAGTTGATTAAGAATGTTTTTAAACGTTAACCTTTTAAACCCTCTTTCACTGCCCAATAATGATGTTCGTGAACAAGAAGTTCTCTCACACTGTCAATATTTATCCATTTTATATAGTGGTCATCTTCAATTGGTTCCTGCATTTTATCCAACAATTCTGCCAAGTAGAAATATCCGTCATTTAGTAGGGGTTCATTTTTAGTGGATTGAAAATATCTCTTCGCATTGCCAATAAAAGAACCTAAAATTACTTTGTACCCTGTTTCTTCTAACATTTCTCTTTCAAGGCATTCTTGATAACTTTCTTCATTTTCAATTCCACCACCAGGTAAAAAATAATGTCCTCTGGAATTCTGGACAGCTAATACTTTATCAATTGCAGAATTGAAAATTATTGCATAAACACCTTTTCTTATTTGATAATCAAAACCACCTATTTTTTCTCCAAAAACCTTATCCAATTTTTCACCTTCTTGCCCACTTAATCTTACCAAGTCAAAATCAACTAACCTGCCCCGTTAGCTTAATAACAAAAAGGCTACATTGCCTGCTCCTCCTAAATTCATTCAGGTTCAACAGTAAAGTTTTTTACTGGCTTTACTATGACTTCTTCAATTGTAAAATTAGGAGAATCATATTTAAGATATATATGTCCTTTCCTTACGTATTCCTCAGCTTCCTCAATGGTTTTAAAGCGTTTAGCATAACCATCACCAGAGCACCTGTCCGGATAGCCTGTTGAACGTAAATCCTCATAAATATAGTATTTGAATTTATTTAAGTAATTGGACACTATGTACATTAAAAATCCTCCTTAAATTCCGCGATTTATTTACCACAAAAACCCAATTTATTTCTTCAACTAACCTGCCCCGTTAGTTCCATAAAGAAAAAGCTGCCTTAAAGACAGCTCCGATCTTCAGCTAACGCACCATCAATCCTACAAATTCTTATTGGCTTTCTTCATTGCTTCTATTAAGTTCTCCGCAAAAATACGTGGTGAATTAGCGTCATAATGGCCTTTTACAATATCAATAATTACTTTTCCTGTTGAATCCATTGTAAGGTTCGAAATATAATCATGTTTTCCAGAAGCAGACTTATACCAAAACTCCAATTTGTCACCATTAATTATTGCTTTCAAACCTCTAGATGTATTTGAAACTACCTCATCTAGCGCACTTTGCTTGAGTCCACCAAACGTCTTTTCTGAAGCATTAACTGTTGCATCAGAAGCAAATTTGGCTATTTCAGAAATCGCCTTAGACTTTTTTCCAGAATTCCCCCTCCTTGCTGCAAAGCATCCAAAAACTGTTGTTACTACTAGAGGTACAATCGCTTTTGATATTTTCATATCGTCATATCTCCTAATTTAATTAAATTTCTGTGTCATCAGATCTACTTTTCTTCACAAATCTTCCTGAATATTAACATAAATATCCGTTTTGTTAATTAATATTATTTTGTAGATTTAAAACAAAGTTTGATCAAATTAATCCAAGAAACCTTGTTAAATGAATAAATAGAAAGAGCATGTTTTGAAAAAAGATTAATTAAAACATGCCCTTATAATATTTAATTGGATTATTCTTTTATAAAAAAGATTGATCCTTTTTGTGTTCCTTATGCAACTAAGCACCCGTTAGTTCATTAAGAATAGGTTTTCGTTGTCAGTCCTTTGAAATCAGAAACCATCTGAAGGAATTCTTCTTTCTCTTCTAAATACGGTACGTGATTACTTTTTTCAAAAATATAAAGTTTGGAATTTTTTAAACCTGCATTTATTTCTTCAGAAAAAACAAGAGGACATTGGGCATCGTATCTTCCACAATAAACAATGGTCGGGATAGTAACCTGATACAGTTCATTTTGAATGTCGTAGTTTGGCAAGTCATTAAAGGAATAATAATCTAGCCTTTTTTGTACAACTTTTCCACTGCTCGGTTTCTTAAAATATTCATCCCATCTTTCTATGTTATATAAAGACATATTAGTCCATTCTCTGTTAGCATTTCTTCGCTCTTCAGTGGTAGAGTCAGGAGATTTTAATACGGCAAAAATCTTTTTTAGTTTTTTATTTAGTGGACTACGAGGACTATAAATACTCCCTTCGTGTTCCATATATCTTTTAGTAGCAGTTGCTCCTCCAACTAATAGTTTTGTCAGAGATTTTGGAAACATTGTTGCATAAATTAAACCAAGCATTCCTCCAGTTGAATGCCCTGCAAAGCACCATTTATTATAATTTAAAGCTTCCCTAATAGCCTCTAAATCCTTAGAGGTTTCCTTCATACTTAATTCCTCTTCTATACCTGCTTTGCAAGAGTTTCCTGCTTCTTTTAAGTTTATTAGATAAACTTTGAATTGACTTAAAAAAGTGTCGGCGAAATAATAACCTAATTCATTAAACTCACTATATAAATGGGTAATACACACTGGTTCTCCTTTTCCTTGGGTAAAGATTTCAAACTTTCCACGAGATGTACTTATAAACATTCTCTCCCACATAATGTTCCCCCAAAAACGAAATGTATATTATTGTAAATTCGGCATTTTTTAGAGGAAATCCTTCCAAGTTACTGATGAACTAAACTGCCCCGTTAGTGCCATAAGAAAAAGCTGCCTTAAAGACAGCTCCGATCTTCAGCTAAAGCACCCGTTAGCTAAACAAGAAGTTATAGTTATTGCACTTTTTTTAAAAAATATTGAACATCTTTTGGTGATTTTAAGATAATAACTTCTTTATCTTTAGACAACTGATCAAGTCTCTCTAAAATTTTAGGTCGTTTTGTCTTGGGATATTCCCATATCCATTTAAAAAACTCAAAGGAAAATCTTTCTTCGCAACCTTCTCCCATATCTGGTCTTGTTTTATTTCGATATTGAAGCATTCTTTTAAATGCACGAAAGACGCAAATTGTTCTCGGAATATCAAGAAAGATTATTGTATCGGCTGCATTAAGTCTTATCTCCATTGTCCCACCATAGTTCCCATCAATAATCCATTCTTCTTCTTTAACCAATTCCTTTTGAACTTTTCTTTGTTCATCTCTTGGAACACCTACCCAATTAGGTTTCCAAAATAATGCATCAAGATGATAAACATTTCTTTTTGACTTTTCGCCTAACTGCCTTGCCAAAGTGGATTTTCCAGAACCCCCCGAACCAATAATTACAATTTTTTTCACCAGATACCTCCCCTTATAAAAGCAAACTAATTCCACAAAAAAGGGTAATAATCCTTCTTAAGCAATCCTGCCCCGTTAGTTCCATAAGAAAAAGCTGCCTTAATGACAGCTCCGATCTTCAGCTAACGCACCCGTTAGTTTAAGTGTATTAAATCACAAACTTAGCTGGTTTTGTTTAATAAGAAAGATGTGCTCAAAACTCATTTTTATTCATTATCAGGAATGCTGCCCCGTTAGTAGTTGCATAAAGAAAAAGCTGCCTTAATGACAGCTCCGATCTTAAGCTAACGCACCCAATAGTTTAAGTACATTTTTCACTTACTGGTTAATTCAATGGTGACAGCTATCTCTTTTCAATCGCCATACGCAAGTTTGAAATGACACCAAGAAGCACTAGTAACGAACAAAACATTTTTTCAAAAGGTGTTCCTAATAATTGTTGTAAAAACCCAAAAGACCAAAGTACAACAAAAAACCAACATATAATGGTTCTTCCTCTTTTATGTTTATAAAGTCTATTTCCACCAACAATTTGCGTGAAGACTCCTCCCATAATACAAATAATGATACTTATAATCGATATTGGTAGTTGAGCAGCATAGGAAACAGACCGTCCACCATTAACCCATGTGAATGGAATAACACCGCTAATAATAAGAACATGGAGTAACAATGTTATTCCGTAAAAACAAATCCCCATAAATACAGCCATTTTCAGTTCAATTTTTCTAACTCTTCTTAGCATATATAACCTCGCTTTTTCCCAACTTTACTGTATTACACGTTACCCTTATTATATTGGAGACCACGGAGATGAATCATTATCAAATTTATGCTTTAACAGAAAAATCCATGCTAATCCAAATTAAAATAAAGGTTTAGGCATTCTTGTTAAACTATCACACCCTTTAGTCTAAGTACATTTGTTCACATATTAGTTCAAATAGAAGATAAATTAAAAAAGAGCAGATAATTTTTAGTTATCTGCCCTTCCTTTTTAACGGTTGGAATGACTATTGACTGCCTAGACCAAAACATTATCATTACCACCAACCGTCCAACATTATATCGCGCTAATACTATTGAAAATCCACCAAATATATAAATACTTACTTTAATAAAATTATTTTGTTCATTAATTAATAAAGTTTTTAAATTGATTTTCAAGTTATATCTCCTCTTGCATAGTCGTGCTAATTAAATTATTTTTAAGGGGACTGTTCCTATTTCTCGAATTAAAAAACCGGGCGGCATCAGCCGTCCGGCCCATTCTGTATTCCATTATTGTTTGCGAGGTTCAAAGGTTTTACAAGCCGTTTCCTCAACATTGTCAGCATCATTGTTATCAAGGCCCACGACATAAATGGAGTCGGCAACACATTGATTCCCCTCGGCCCAGTACGTACAATTCTCTACGTTACACAAAACTTCGAGTTTCATAAAATGTCTCCTCCTCTTTATCGTTTAGTAACATATCCCCGTTTTTGGATATGGATAAACTCTCATAAGCTTCTTCCTTCTTCTATGGAATTACCCAAATGTCTGTAAAACCAAGCTCCCACTAGCCTTCTTTGCTGACCATAAGAGCATATAGAATGGAATTCGCTATGCCTTCCGCTGCTTCTGGAGGCAATTATCAAAAGGCTGACGAAGCAGCCATACCTACTTAAACTAACGCACCCGTTAGTTCAACAACGTATGATATTTATGATGTCAATTTCAAACCCACTACTGCTACTAAAATTGCCCCTATAAATAAAATTCGTTTCCAATCTTTTGATTCTCCATAAAACAACATTCCAATAATTACTCCTCCCACAGTTCCAATCCCTGTCCATACCGCATAGGAGATTCCCATAGGGAGAGTTTTCATAGCTAAACTTAGAAAACCAAAACTAATTATAAATCCCATAAATAATACTATATACGACTGTAAGTTTTTATCTTTAACAACTTTATTCATACCCGTAACTCCAACCACTTCAAAAGCTCCAGCCAAGACAAGATATAACCAAGCCATTTATACTGCACCTTCTTTCTTGCTTGATTCAGTTGTGACAAGTTTTAATCCTACTACACCAGACAGAAGGAGGAGAATAAACAATATTTTTGTCCAACTGAAAGGTTCTCCAAAAACCACCATTTCCACCAAGACTGTTCCCGCAGTTCCTATTCCTGTAAAGACAGCATAGACAGTAGCAACGGGTAGTTTTTTTGTAGCTTTCATCAAAACAACAAAGGATACATAGATAAGAAAAAATGTGCCCGCCCAAGAAATCAAATTATTTGAATACTTCAATCCCATTGCCCACAATATCTCAATAATACCGGCAATAATAACATTAGCCCAATTTCGATTCATAAAATTCCCTCCAAGATCACTAATCATTAGAAAGTCCACGCAAATGCAAATACCAAGCAATAATACCGGCAATAATAATATATGCCCACTTTCGATTCATTAAATTCCCTCCAATCCCATTTCCTAAAATCGCTCTGACGTCATTCCATCAGGCTAACGAACGTTCGTAAGGTAAATTTAACATTAACTTTTTCTCTAGTCAATTTTATTTTTCTTAATAAATTCAACAATTGTTATTCAACTAACCTGCCCCGTTAGTTAATTAAGGGTGACTTTTTCACTTTAAATTGAATGTAGATTATGTAAAAAATCGTACATTCAAATCGTGTATTGGCGGCCACACCCTGTAAGTTAAATAGTATGTAGATTATTTTCTTATCAAAATATATCTTAGCAGATACGATTTACGCTCCATTTCTGCTCTTTTTTGATAAACAGCATACTCCCTTATTTTTTGTAAAATGAGCATTCTTGAAAAATCCACATATCCCTAATTGCTTGTCCTATACAAGATAATTTTACAGACATATCTTGTTAAAGAGGACAAGGGGGCGTAGTATGGGCAATTCTTTTTTAACCACTATTGTCCATACTTTTCCAGTCCTTTACAATTTTTAAAGGAGGGATAGATATGGGCAATGGTGAAAATGGTGTAAACACTGGTTTGATCCTTGTGCTTTTCATCCTACTAGTGATTATCTTAGTAGGACTGTAAATAATAAGTAAACAAAGGGCAAGGAGCTGACTCTTTTTTTGGAGTCAGCTCTTTGCCCTTTTACATTGCTATTCTTTATTTTCATTCTTGCCTTCACTTTCGCCTACAATTTTATAAAGGCTACGTACAACCGGTAAGATTTCTAATACTTTATCAATATCCAAATTATTAAGGAAGCTTAAATGATTAGGTTGTGGAACTTGAGACATCGAATACATAGCAGGTCCCGTTTCTGTACCTTTATAAAAGCTAAGTGCAACCGGTAAGATTTTATCCAAATTTTCTGTACCTTTAAAAAATCTACGTACAACCGGTAAGATTTCTAATACTTTATCAATATCCAAATTATTAAGGAAGCTTAAAGAATTAGGTTGTGGAACTTGAGACATCGGATACATAGCAGGTCCCGTTTCTGTATCTTTAAAAAGGCTACGTACAATCGGTAAGAGGGTTAACATTGTGTCAGCATCAAGATTAGCAAGTATGTTTGAAGAATTTGTAGTAGGTACATTTTGTTGCATCGAAGAAATTGCAGTCCCCATTTTTTCCAGATTACTATTTAATAGCGTTATTTCATTTAAGACTTTATTCAATGTTTCTGTTGTCTCTCTCTGTAGTTCCAACATTTGAGTTTGTACTTCTTTTTTATCTCCCAAAACTTCTCCCCCTTTTGTTTTCGTTTCTTTACTTCCTTTTTCTTTGTCCATTAATGTTTCTTCTCCCGTCTTTTTCAAAATTTGATACAAAAAAGTAAATTCAGGTTGTCCACAATATATTATGTTTAACAACAGTGTGAAGTATAGACGAAGGTGTAATAACGTCTCAAAAAAGACACTAGCAATAGCTGTGTCTTTTTTTTTTCCTTATTTTTTACTTAATCTGCTTCGTTACTTTAAAGCCGTCTGGTTCGGCAGCTTGACCTTCAATTCAAGCCTGCCCTGATAGTTAATTAAAAGTATTTGTTTGGTGCTTTTTACTTGAGGCCGAATGTATGATTTGTATAAGAATCATACGTTCAAAAGGCCGCCATTTGGCGGCCTTCTTATGGCGCTAACGCACCCGTTAGCCATCCATGAAGCGCAAAAATCAGCGCTTCACCACAGAGAATGAAAATTGGTCTCTATGTCGATAATGTTTTAATGGCTGGCGAAGAAGGTCGTTGAACTATGGTGCCTTTGAGCCCATCCGTTAGTCTGACTCCGACGACCACGGTGTACCACCGACTGTCGCGCCCTTTATGGGTAGCACTCATGGGAGATTAATCCTTTTTTGGTCGTCGCGCTAGCCTCTACTTAATTTGCTATGATTGGAGGTTTTTGTTTAACGATTGACCAAACTCAATCAGATTACTCATAAGGCTTGCCTTTTTTTAAAAAGCGTTTTTACTGGGTCTATTTTGTTGTGCTTTTTTCTGGATTTTGAGCTTTTTTAATTTTCATGGGAGTTTAAGTACATCACTTCACATTCCAAAATATTGACTTCTATCATTTCTCTTCACAATCACTAAATAAATAAAAATACTTACAATCATTAGACAAAAGGTAACATTTTGTGCAATACCAACGATGTCACTCCAGCTACTTGTACCATATACAAACAACTGCAAGATTAACCCTCCAAGTAAAATCAGTAGTACATAAGGTGTTTTTTTATTAAAAACCCTACAATTCCACCAGAGATACCACCAATGGTTGACGCCCCATACCAGTTCACATATGAGATCGCCAGTTCTTTAAATGATATCGTTACTGTTACTGGTACATCTATATAAAAATATCTAATCACGAAATAAAACGTAATTGCAGTGATTGTATAAATGGCCCCAAGTAACGCAGCCTGCTTAATGTTCCTCGCAAATAAATAGCCAACAAGCATTGCTAAAATAAACCACATTGGTAATGAATTAATCATTACCGCAAAATACGAAATGACGAATTCAAGAACTGTTATACCGTCACCTAAAAACGTTAAATTATCAGAAATAACTGAAAAAATTGCAACAATTAAACCAACGATTAATGTAAAGGTAACAAACTTCCAATGCACTCTATATTCTTGGTTCTCCTTCAAAAAAGCACCTCCCTATTAATCCTTATGATTTCTAGGTGTATGTACTAAGTGGTTCATACACCATATAGATGTACTATATCCATAATACACAAAACGTGTCAATATGGTTTAGAACAAATTCTTGTTTAAATAGTTACACTTTTAGTATGAAAATCCCCTAACCTGCCCCTTTAGCATAAAGAAAAAGCTGCCTTAAAGACAGCTCCTGATCTTCAACTAACTCACCCGTTGTTTTAAACAGTAATTCTCTCAAAATATAAATATATTTTGTTCTTCCACGAACCTGCCCATTAGCCCAAGAAGCGACTACTCTTCTTGGGCAAACGTCCCCTTTCGAAAAACAATTCATATGCCGGAATCTTGTATGCTAACTTTTCAGGCAAATCAGACCCTAATAATAATCAAATATTAATACGCTTTGAATAACGTATTCAAAAAACATAAAAACTACATAAAATTACTTAATTTCATAGTTCAGCCAAACTGCCTTTTGTGCCCCAATTTTGTCATATAACGATTGGGCAGTAAGATTATCATGTGCTGTTTCCCAAATCATATGAGAATAGTCATTCTCTCTAATATAAGTGACACAGGACTGAAGTAGTTTTTCACCAATTTTTTGTCCTCTTACATCAGGTTTTACAAATAGATCATGAAGGAAAGCCATTCGTTTCACTTCTAATGTATTAAAAGTAAAATATAAAGTGGAAAAACCAACTAAGTGATGCGGTTCCTTTTCTACAACAAACTGGATACCTTCATAGGGATTTTCAAGTAAATGATTGATCAATCTTTTGAGTGAATCATCACTTGGACGAGGACACTTGTAGAAATCAACGATGTATTGGTTCATTAATTCGAGAAGTTGTGGGATATCATGTTTTGCAGCAGTCCTAATATTTACTGTTTCCATATTATTTCTCCTCCCAATTTTAAACTTTTCAATATTAGGTCATGCAATTTTAATACCAAAAAATAACAGACACCTAAGATTAATTCATATGTTTGTTGAACTAAACTGCCCCGATAGTTCCATAAGACAAAGATGTACCAAAGCAACTCCCTTATTTCATCTGTTGAGTTAAAACCTGTTAAAATATGTAATGTAAGCAAGATAACTAATTAAATGGGGGAGAAATATGAATGTAGAACTAACAAGATTTAGAATTAAGGAAGGTAAATCGGAACGGGTAGATGAATGGTTAAAGTTTCTAAACGAAAATATGAATGATGTGCTGATAACCCTTGAAGCCGAAAAAATGTATGTTGAAACTATATTTAGAGAACGTCTAAATGGTGATGAGTTTTTATATTGGTACTCTGTCCAGGGTCCAGGCGGACAAGAAGTCCAGGAATCAGACCACTGGATAGATAAGAAGCATTTAGAGTATTGGAAAGAATGTATTGATGAAACATTCAGACCTGTTGATTTAAAAACGGAAGTAGTTATGGTTCCAGAAAATATAAGACAAAATATGAAATGACCTCTACTATTTGAGGTCTTTTTTTGCTCTTTTTGATATTTTGATACGCTGAAATAAGCAATTACCTCTCGTTTCTACACTCTACTTTTCTCTAAATTACACCCGTTCTTATGTAACTAACCTGCCCCGTTACTACCATAAGAAAAAGCTGCCTTAAAGACAGCTCAGATCTTCATCTAACACACCCGTTAGTTCATTAACTTTTCATACGATAAAATTACAATTCCACATATTACAGATACTCCTAAAAATGATAATACATAAAAATAAGGATGCGTAACACTCCCAAACTCTACCTCGTTTTGAAGGGTTGCTACTGTATCCCATGTACTCTCAATATCTGGTTTATAGTTTTTTGTTTTTATATAACCGACTAACATCATAACTACTACATAGATTACATGAATTGAAATTGAACCTATAATTGCTTGAAGAACCACCTTCATATTGCACCTCATTTTTTTACTCATTTTACCATATTTAGCGACAGAACTGCCCCTTTAGCTCCATAAGAAAAAAGAGCTGCCAAAGCAACTCCCTTATTGAAGTAAAGCACCCGTTAATTGAATATCTTCAATTATCAACTTCCCAACATAACAAAATACCTATTTTGTTATGTTGATAAAGCTTATATCTCCGATAAAAAGACTATGTTAAAAGAACCTCACTGATTTTTATGGTAAAATTCATATAAAAAAGGGTGACATAAAATGGATATACAAATAAGAAAAGCTAACTTAGATGACATTGAATTAATTACTAGTATGGTAGCAAAGCTTCTTTCTGAATTAGGTGATGAAGCTGTAAATAGTAAGGAGTTTAAAGATGTTTGTACCGAGTTACTAGGTAAAGAGAGAAATCTTTATACTGCATTTTTAGCATTCAAGGAAGATCAATGTGTTGGGATAATTACACTATCAGAATTTGCATCTTTGTATGCAAAAGGGATCGGCGGTGTTATTCAAGAATTATACATAGTACCTAATGTTAGATCTCAAGGAATAGGAGACCTATTAATTGATGCTGCAAAGGAATATGGAATTAATCGTGGCTGGACAAGAATAGAAGTAGGTGCTCCTGATGCTGAAAAGTGGAATAGAACTGTTTCTTTTTATAAACGTGAAGGCTTTATAGAAGTAGGACCGCGTTTAAAATATCCTTTAAAAAAATTAGAACCTAACGCAACATAATACTTATTTGAGTGCGTGTAAAAAAACTGATGAAATTTATAGATTTCATCAGTTTTTTTATGTGGTGTCTTAGTGAACTAACGCACCCGTTAGTTTAAGTAGATTATTTCACAATCATAGTAAGTTCCACAGAAAAAGGCATAAATCCTTCCTGCTGAATCAATGCCTTCACTTTTTGAAATTAACTTTACTATTATTTTTTTTTAGTTAACATATAGCTTTGTTTTATCATTTCGTAAATGTCTTCCTTTGGTACAGTACCGTCAAGAATTATCGAATTCCAATGGTCCTTATTAAGATGAAATGCCGGAACTACCGAATGGTAAATCTGACGCCAATAATTCAAAAAACCGGGTTCACACTTAACATTAATCCAATTATGGCCATCTTTTTCAAATATCCACGCAAACACTTTCTTGTTATCTATATGTCGCATTAACGTCCAATTCTTATTACGAAATGGATAATCTTCATATGTATTACCCATTCCTAAACAATAACCGATAGCTTCCTCTCTATTTTTCATTGTTAACCTCTTCTCTAACATAATAACTTGCTAGTTAAAGCTACATCCTTAATTTTAACCCCTGGACACTTTATTACACTAACCTACCCCTATAGTTGCATAAAGAAAAAGCTGCCATAAAGACAGCTCCGAACTTCTGCTAACGCACCCGTTAGTTCATTAAGCGATAAATATTAATAATAGCCCATATTATGATTAAGCCCCAAATCATTACGATTATTGTGCCGACTATCCAATTCTTCGGCTTACCATTTTTCATCATTTCTTCTGCCTTAACTTCACAGTCGGTTAATACACTCTTTGGTATCATCTTTAATGCGATCATTATCCCTATTGGAACCAGAATTACATCGTCTAGGTAGCCTAGAATGGGGATAAAATCAGGTATTAGGTCTATGGGACTGAATGCATAAGCTACAACACAAGCCGTATATACTTTTGCATACCAAGGCACCCGTACATCTTTACAAGCCAAATAAAGTATAAAAATCTGTCGTTTTAGACTCCTCGCCCAGTTCTTAATTTTATTAAACATTTTTTCTCCTATAATAGTTAAGATTTTATTTTCATTATATAACAAAATAAGATTTACAAAGGATTGTTATCGCACTAACCTGCCCCCATAGTTGCATAAAGAAAGAGCTGCCTTAAAGACAGCTCTGATCTTCAACTAACACACCTGTTGGCTGAAGATTTAATTACTTATTACTTTCAAGTAATGAATAGACATAGGTATCGTGAGCTTCACCATTTTGATACATATATTTCTTCAAAACTCCCTCTTTTTGAAAACCAATTTTAGTTAGTAAATTATTAGATGCTTCATTGTCAATAAATACAACAGCACCTATACGAGTTAAATCCATAACATCAAAGCCATATGAAAGAACTTTAGATATTGCTTCTGAAGTATATCCTTTTCTCCACTGCTCTGGATGGATTTCATACCCTATTTCTGCTCTTTTATGTTTAGGTAACCAAGCATTAAAGCCAATTGTTCCAATTATTCCTTTGGTCTCCTTTCTCTCAATCCCCCAGCGTATGCCTCTTTTTTCATCGTAGTTTTTTGAAAAGAAGTCAACGAACCTCTCTGCTTGCTCTATACTCTGTAATGTTTCTTGTCCATAATAACGTGTTACATTGTTGTTAGAAAAACAAGCAAAAATACCTTCTGCATCCTCTTTTGTTATTTCTCTTAGCATTAGTCTTTCTGTCTCTAATATTGGAAACATTAATAACTCCCCTTGTTTGGCTCTTATGTATTTTTATTACATATAATACCATACATTACATTAAGTTCCTTAATGAACTAACCTGCCCCGTTAGTGCCATAAGTTACCATAATATTACTTTTAGGTAGCGTATTATTAGAAACGGTTCACAAAACGGTATCCTGTTATTTCATAACCCAATTCTTTATCAAATTGATGTGCTTCATCTTTACGTCCTATACCACTAGCTAACCATGTATCTACACATTTATGTTTGTTTGCTAAATTCTCAACAAATTCCATTAAACTCCGGCACACATTTGAATCGACACTTATTATAAAAATTTCACCAAATCGATTTAAATCTTCAATCTTTTCTCTTATACGAAACTCTAACATTCCTAGAATTGAATCAGTTTCCTCTTAATAATGTTTACTAAAACTTTACATGAAATATAATCCTCATATGTTATTTTTGGGTTACTCCTTATTTTTTATAAATAAATATTGGTTTTTTTAACATTTAATTTACAACCTATTAAAAATATATTAATATACTTCCCCTATAATTCTCTTTAGCACGTATAATACGACAACAATTGGAGGTAACAACATTGTTTAAAAAGAAGTTAAAGAAAAAGCTATTTCCAGTAGCTGTTCTTTCAACAGTTGCCATTAGTGGTTTAATGGGTGGTTTCTCACATGTAAGCGCAGAGGATTCTGTGAATAAGAACGCAACAAATAATGGGGAAATCAAAAACGTCATTGTTTTAATCGGTGATGGCATGGGAGTTTCTTATACTTCGGCTCATCGTTATTTAAAAGACAATCCATCAACAAAAGTTGTAGAACCAACAACATTTGATCAATACCTTGTTGGACAACAAACAACTTACCCGGAAGACCCTGAACAAAATGTAACGGACTCTGCTTCTGCAGCAACTGCCATGTCTGCAGGTATTAAAACATATAACAGCGCGATTGCAGTTGACAATGATGGTTCAGAGGCAAAAACGGTTCTTGAAGCTGCTAGAGAAAAAGGAAAAGCAACAGGTCTTGTTGCAACTTCTGAAATTACACATGCAACACCTGCTTCTTTCGGATCACATGATCACAGCCGTAAAAATATGAACTCAATTGCTGATGATTATTTTGATGAAATGGTGAATGGCCAACATAAAATCGACGTTCTTCTTGGTGGCGGTAAGAGCAACTTTGAACGTAAAGACCGCAATCTATCAGAAGAATTCAAAAAAGATGGATACAGCTATGTGGAAAACCGTGAAGACATGTTAAAAGATAAAAATGGCAAAGTTCTTGGTTTATTTGCTGATGGCGGACTTCCAAAGAAAATTGACCGTACAGCAGAAGTTCCTTCATTAAAAGAAATGACAAACACTGCTCTTTCAAAATTAAACAAAGATAAAGACGGGTTCTTCCTAATGGTGGAAGGAAGCCAGATTGATTGGGCAGGACATGACAATGATATTGTTGGCGCTATGAGTGAGATGGATGACTTTGAACAAGCATATAAAGCAGCAATTGAGTTTGCAAAAAAGACAAGCATACATTAGTAGTAGCAACAGCTGACCACTCAACCGGCGGATACTCGATTGGTGCGGACGGAATTTACAACTGGTTCAGCGAACCAATCAAAGCTGCAAAGCGGACACCTGACTTCATGGCGCAAGAAATTGCTAACGGTGCAGGTGTTGAAGCAACATTGAAAAAGTATATTGATCAAAATATCCTAGCATTAACAGAAAAAGAAATTCAATCAGTTGAAGACGCAGCTGAAACAAAGAAAGTTCTTGATATCGATAATGCGATTGAGAACATTTTCAATAAGCGTTCTCACACTGGTTGGACAACAGGCGGACATACAGGTGAAGATGTTCCTGTGTATGCATTCGGACCATCAAGTGAAAAATTTGCTGGACAAATCGACAACACTGAAATTGCAAAAAATGTTTTTGATGTCTTAGATTACGATATTAAAATTCAAGATAAGTAAGAAATAAATGGGCAAGCTAAAAGTATCCCGTTGCTATAGTACAAGCAACGGGAACTTTTTTGAATATTGAATCCTACGGAGGAATCATCATGAAAAAGACTCTTTCTATATTTTTTTAATCATGCTCCTTGTTGGCTGTTCATCAAATGCCAGTCCTGAAAGCAATGAAAAAATACAGGGAACCAAAACCAAACAGAAAATAACGCCAACGAAAAAAATGATGAAACCAAACAGCAAAAGAATCAGGAGCAAACTGGGAGCAAAATTGACGAGTATCAGCCTAATCCTCAAGTAACGGATGACCGTTCATTGCAAAAGGTTGGTCAAACATATGCAGACCAAAAAGGGGAAGCCACTTTAAAAGCGCTTAAAAATATTAATAAAACGTATGAAATTGGATCGATCGAATTAACAATAAGAGATGATGAAATTGATTCACTTAAGACCTGATTATGGTATGATCGATTATTTTCACGTATTAACACATGATGAGGAGTTTGATTTTGTTAAAGTTTTCGTTGAGATCAAAAACAAATCTTCAGAGAAAGTGAATTTTGCTCCAATCGCATTACTAGAAACGAACACAGGCGAAACTTTTGATTGGCAGAAAGACATTTACCTTGAAGAATTAAACGGTGAAATGGAAGGCAACAGTACAAAATTCGGAAACCTTGGTTTTATTGTAAATGCAAAAGGTAATCATGCGCATAAGGAAGGGCACAATGAGTCAGATCACAAAGAAGCAAAGGACATTAAGTGGATTGAAATAACAACAAGTAATGTATTTGATAAAGACCAGAAAAAATTAGCGAAGCGCAAAAATAAGAATTGAGTTTTAATTCTATGTAAATGAAGATTTCCCGAAATGGAGAACCCCTTGACTGCCAAGGGGTTTTATTTTGATGGGTTCCTTTAAGAGTGATTACGAAAACAAAAGTTATAAATTGAAAAAATGGTAAAAGAAATCACTTGTAAGTATGTTAAATTAATTTTCGGAGGACAGTTTTTAAACCATTTAACTTTAAGGCTATATAATAAAGTTTAATCAAATTAATGCTATTCCTTGAGAAAAGATTAATCAAACATGCCCTTATGATATTTAATTAAATTATTCTTTAATAAAAAAGATTGATCATTTTTGTGATCCTTAATGAATTCCGTATAGACCCAAAACAACACACATTAAACCTCCGAAAATAAATAAAACTTTAAGAAACCAATAATTAAATGTTAGAGGTAAGGGCGTTATATATTTGATGTGTTCAAAAAACTTTCTATTATCAAACCGGTAACGAGTCGTATAAACCAAACCAGTCCAGGTTGCGATAATACCAAATATAGTTGCAAATATAGACCCAAAAATGTCTTTGTCCACTCTATTAATCCCACCTGAATTTTTCTTTTATACGTTTTCCAAACCATTTTGGTTTAACTGTAAATTCCCCAGAAAACAAGGGTTGCCGCAGCAACTCTTGTCACAACCGTCTGCTTCCCTCATGATCAATCGTTGGAACATTACCCAGATTTTGTAGTTTCACGAACCAAATAACAAAATACAAATAGCAAAAATGATAATGGCTAAACCAAATAGAATAACAATAGTCTCATAACCCATACGGGATAAATTTTAAAAGTAAAGATAGCAAAAATAAAACATCGGTTTCACCTATTGAAGCGTTATTAATTGCTGAATTTCCTATATATTTTTCGTTCGTGTGTTGTTCTTTAGTAAGTTTAAATCCATAAACGATAAATATGACTCCAAATAAAACAAAAACAAATCACTTTTATTGACAAAAAAATTTACTTGTGCTATAATTTACAGTTAAAATATTTATGTGTATAATAAGATTCTCCTGGCCAGGGGAATCTTATTTTTGCTATATGGGGGATTAATGTATGAAGAAAAATGAATCAAGTTTAACTTCCTTAATATCAGCCTTTGGTCGAGCATACCACAGTAAATATGATACACCCCAAATTTTTGATGATTTTATTGCAAGAGATCTAATTACCCAAAAAGAATTTTCAGATATTCGTGAGAACATGATTAAAGGAATTCAATTCTTTAATAAAGAAATTGCAAAGAAGTTTGAAGATCATCCAGATGAAATTTTAAAATGGATTACACAAGTCCAACTTTCTCCAACTCCTTTAGCACGTGCTGCCTATTGTGAAAATGTATTATTTCATGAAATGTTGCTAGGAGTGAAACAGTATGTCATTCTAGGAGCTGGATTAGATACCTTTTGTTTCCGACATCCAGAACTAAACGACAGCTTAGAAATATTTGAAGTTGATTATCCAGCCACACAAGACTTTAAAAAGATAAGGTTAGCAAATGCTAATTATCAAATTCCGGATAATCTTCATTTTGTTTCAATGGATTTCACCAAAGAGTTTACTATTCAAAATCTTGTTGAAGAATGTTTTAGACCTAACAGAAAAACTTTCTTTAGCTTTTTAGGTGTTTCTTATTATTTAACAAAAGAGGAAAATGCCAACTTGATTAATAAATTATTTACCAAAGTTCCATCAGGAAGTTCTATCGTTTTTGATTATGCAGACGACAAACTTTTTGAAGAAAAAGGAATGTCTAACCGAGTTCAAAATATGGTTCAAATGGCTTCAGCTAGTGGTGAGCCTATGAAATCATGTTTTACTTATGATGAAATGGAAAAAATGTTAGAAAACTCAGGTTTACTCATTTATGAACATTTATCACCTGTTACTATTAATAATCAATTCTTTCGTAATCGTACAGACTATTTGTCTGCATTCGAAACGATTCATTACATCCATGCTGTAAAAAATAATATTTCAGTTAATAACCGACTGACCTCTCAATCTTCCCTATGATTGGGAGGTCAGTCGGTTATTTTTATCTAAGGTTTATATATTTTAATTTTCCTTACTATAAGTTATTCCACAATCTGGCCCTTTATCATCCAATTGTTAGTTGTGTCTAACAATTGGGGTGCAGTTCATACGTAAGGAATCGACTATTCGGTCGATAAAAAAAGAAGCTTCGAAGAGATTCTTTTTTATGTGAATAATTTGTTACATTTTTTAAAAATATGAAATATTTGGTCAAAAATATGTTATAGTTTTGTTTGATAAAAAAAGGAGGTGCGTACTTTGAAAAAAATTATTCTAAGTTTAGCTCTATTAACTACATTAAGTTTTTCTTTTTTAACCCAGCTAATGCATCTGCAGCTTATGATGATGCTAGAATGGGTAAATATGATAGCACAGTAACTACAAGTAGAATTACTTTAACTGAATCTGATGATTTATATATCCATGTAGGTAACTTTTCATCAAAAACAGTGAGTGCTTACATATTTAAAAATGGAATCCTATATTCTTCAATAACGGGTATAGGATGGACTAATGTACATAAAAAATTGGATGTTTCAGCAGGCGAGTATTCATTACGTTTGTATTGTGGAACAAGAAGTAATCCAACAACTGGATGTGTTTCTTATGGGGAAATAGCTGATTATTATACAGATAACCATTAGACTAGGAGAGTTTAAATTTAAAAAAATGATGCAAAATCTCCCTATTAATCTAGGGCTTTTTATTGATCATCTAGCAAACCCTTGCTACATCAAGGTTGTATACAATCCTGATTAAACGATAAAAAACGACTAAGAACCGAACCTCTGATAAACATGGGTTTGGTTTTTAGCTACTTCCTAAATTGTTATTATGTGAACTAGCGTTTTTTCGTTCGTTGAAGACGAAAAACCAAAAGCATTGTTTAACAGAGGCTATTTTAAAGAACGATTAAATCAGAAAGAGAAGCGGAAAAAGCTGAAAAAAGGCTTCTTTGCTCGACTTTTCGGGAAGTGAACAAAGAGCCTACAAAAAAAAAAAAGGGGGTATGACCAACCCTGGTTAGTTTGTCATACCCCCATTATACAATAATTAACTTTCCAGTTAAAATCATACAGATTACTTACCGGGACTTTTCTTTTATAACCCATTCTTCAATAAGGGGTAGCGGCAGGAAAATGCGGATATACAACGTTAAAGGGTATCACCAACAATTTTAAATCAAAATTCGATTTCCTGTACATTAAGAAATTAATTTTTTATTTATCTTAATCAACTAACGCACCCGTTAGCCATCCATGAAGCGCAAAAAATCAGCGCTTCACCACAGAGAATGAAAATGGTTCAGAACCGTCAATACTAATTCTATGGCTGGAAGAGGAAGGTCGATGAACTATGGTGCGTTAGAGCCCATCCGTTAGTCTGACTCCAACGACCACGTGTACCACCGACTGTCGCGCCCTTTTTGGGTAGCACTCATGGAAGATTAATCCTTTTTTGGTCGTCGCGCTAGCCTCTACTTAATTTGCTTTGATTGGAGGTTTTTGTTTAACGATTGACCAAACTCAATCAGATCACTCATTAGGCTCAGCCTTTTTTTAAAAAGCGTTTTTACTGGGTCTATTTTGTTGTGATTTTTTCTGGATTTTGAGCTTTTTTAATTTTCATGGGAGTTTAATAACCAAACTTAATTTTTTTATTTTTTCGAAATAGAAACCTGTCCCATTTTCTTGTGGAACAAACCCTTGTTGAGCTGAACTATTTTCTACCATATTTTGCTCTTCTGCTGTTTTAACTGTGGTAACATCTTTTCCTTCAGCTACCATACCTTCTCTACGATCTTGATCCTCTCTAGTAACAAGTTTATATGTATCTGTTTGTTTTGAGGAAACTTCTGCAGATGCTTCTGTCTTTTGCAAGTCTTTCGCAAAACCGATTGATACTGCAAAAACTCCTGCAAAACCAAGGGTTAAAACTAATTTCCCTTTCATATAAAAACCTCCCAATAATTTCTAATTATTAGTATTTCACCACAACTAAAACTATGTTACTTTTAATTTTAATTCTTCAACTAAACTGCCCCGTTAGTTCATTAAAAAAAGCGATTCTTATTAAAGAATCGCGCCCCGTTAGTTAAATAACCCCATAGGTAATTACAACTCACTGTTACTTCCTTTTATGTCAATACTCGCCTTTTCAAAACATATATTAACTGTCCGTTCGTTTGAACGAGTACGATGCATTGTATTAGCAGGAACAGTAAATATTTCACCTGGTTTCAAAGAAACTGTTTCATTATTTTCTAAGTCTATGAAAAGTTCACCTTCTAATACATAAAATAATTCATCGCAATCGTCGTGTTTATGCCAGTGAAATTCTCCATTTATCACAGCTATTCTAAGAGCGTGGTCATTTACTTCACTTACGATAAAGTTTGTGTAGTCCTTTTGGTCTTGTATTAATTCGTGTAGGTTAAAAACTTCTAATTGTCCCTTTTTTTGCATACTCTTTCTCCTTTGAAAATCTAATCTTCTTAAATAGACTAAATTCGACAATAGAACGAAATAACCTTTTTTCTTCAACTGACCGTTCATTAAGCCTTATTCCATTAAATGGCCCAATTGTTACAAACAACACTCTTAAACTAAACTGCCCCGATAGTTCCATAAAGAAAAAGCTGCCTTAAAGACAGCTCGGATCTTAAGCTAACGTACCTGTTAGTTCAAGAGGTTGATTTTTTATCTTGAATGGTTTTGTGTGAAAATCCAGTTAAAACAGTGGTGAAAGGGGTTATCTCTAAAGTTATAGTCTCAAGCCCTATATCGTATGGTTTTTTTTCTGTTTCCACTTCCAATTTCATTATGAAATGGAACTCTTCTTTTCAATTCTTCTTATTTCCATTACTCTTGCACTATACAAGTGGAAATCTCGGTATTCTCCAAAATAACCTACAATTGCATCGTTAATATTTCTTGATACTAACGTTAAAAGAGTATCTTTAAATATATCCTCTTTAAAGTTGGGTTCAGCATAGACAAATTTAGCATGAATTTGAAAACACATAATTAGAACAAATATTATAACCATAATTTTTCTCACCAAGGTACACCACCTTTAACTATATTAAAGGTATTATCCCCATTTTTTGATTTTCTTAATGAACTAAACTGCCCCGTTAGTTACATAAGGAAATGCTGCCTAAAAGACCACTTGACCTTCAGCTAACTCCACCGTTAGTTGAAATATTTAATAACTTCTATTCGCTTAGTATGTTCAACCAAAATTTTTCTACTTCCCCTAGTTGGGTATAGTAATTATCCGCTCCATCGAAAAAAACTTTCACCACATTCACTGCTTGTAATTTGTAAACTTTGAAAAGAAATTTCTTTCCCGTTTTCTCCAGTAAAACTTTTTCTTCTCGATAAGTGAACACATTGTTCATTAATTGCTTTCTGATGTTCATTTTCATCCACATAATAGTATTTATTATTTACATTTTTATCAACATCCTTATATGGAGTAGAAGTAAGGTAAATACCATATTGTTGGATTTCAGTTCCTTTCAAAGCAGTCAACTTTTTTAGTTCTATTGGTATGACTGTATATTTATCTTCTTTTTTAACGCAGGCTCATTAGGGATGCCGTATATAACCAAAACAGAGCCCTCGAAGTCATTAGGAATAAGGTATAGTTCGTTTGATTTTTCTTCTTTAAATGAACACCCCCAATGATGAACAAAAGTATTATTATCAAAAAGGATCGCTTCATAGAACCCAACTCCATTTTACTTAAGTTAATGGCCACATTCTTTTCTATTTGGCATACTAATTCTACTATCCTGCCCCTAAAATCCCATTAGAAAAAGAGCTGCTAACCAGCTCTGATATTGAAGTAACGCACCCATTACTTTAAGTAGAATATTTCACAATCATAGTAAGTTCCACAGAAAAAGGCATAAATCCTTCCTGCTGAATCAATGCCTTCACTTTTTTAAATTAACTTTACTATTACTTTTTTAGTTAACATATAGCTTTGTTTTATCATTTCGTAAATGTCTTCCTTTGGAACAGTACCGTCAAGAATTATCGAATTCCAATGGTCCTTATTAAGATGAAATGCCGGAACTACCGAATTGTAAATCTGACGCCAATAATCCAAAAAACCGAGTTCACATTTCACATTAATCCAAATATGGCCATCTTTTTCAAATATCCACGCAAATACTTTCTTGTTATCTATATGTCGCATTAACGTCCAATTCTTATCGCGAAATGGATAATCTTCATATGTATTCCCCATCCCTAAACAGTAACCGATAGCTTCCTCTCTATTTTTCATTGTTAACCTCTTCTCTAAAATAATAACTTTCTAATTTTTTAATTGCATCCTAAATTATGGGCCTTGGACCCTTTATTGCACTAACCTGCCCCTTTAGTTCCATAAGAAGTAAACAACTTTATTATTTTTATATAACTATATTGTAAATTAAACATCTATATTATAACTGCATAAAACGTTGATAATGTTGCTTTGAAATAAAGTTTGATTAAAAACACCTCTTAAACCCGTATTTTTCGGTAAATAAGAAGAATCCATTTTGAAAAAAATCGATCAAAATGGATTTTTATCTAGCAGTTTTAAGTTATGGTTTTATAAAAATGTCTAATCATTTTCTACCTTCGATCTTCAACAATCACGCCCGTTTTGTTTAATAAGGAGATGGTAAGTTATTAGTTAATTTAGAAGGACAATTTCACGGTCCTTCGGTTGGTGGGTTTAAAACATGGTCTGCGAAGTCACTTGCCATTGGATCCCTGATTGGCGAATTTGTTCAGCAGCTAATTGATAATTATATTCTGTCTCACGCAATTCTATATCAGGACCAAGCAATGCCCAA
This sequence comes from Peribacillus frigoritolerans, assembly GCA_030562215.1. Classification (GTDB taxonomy): domain Bacteria; phylum Bacillota; class Bacilli; order Bacillales; family DSM-1321; genus Peribacillus; species Peribacillus frigoritolerans_B. The sequence continues at coordinate 178,675 of JAUPFL010000001.1, forward strand.
CACGCCCCACTTGCAGCACTTTGAAGTCCAACACTGCCTGCGTTAATAATCCTTTTATTAAGTACAGTGCGGTCAAAATGAATATGTGTGTGACCATAAACTATTATGTCTTGCTTCACTGAGTCAATCATGTGTTCAATCTCTATTTCTGGGGTATCTCTACGAATAGCTTCTTCATCACTTCTTGGTGAACCATGAAAACAAACAAGACTTCACCCAACCCATCGATATTTAAAGTAATATCTTTTTGTAAACTATTTAAGAATGTCAACTGAGACTCGGTTAGATATTGATTGTCATGTTAACTAAATACTCGATTTATAAAGTTCTGCTACTCACCATTTCAGGAACTTTTTCACCTTCTACTTTGCAATCTGTGTCAGCTACACTGGTATCAGGCCAATTATGATGTTAAGAGAGTAGCTGTAATCCTATCACTCCAAAAACAATAAGAGTAACACTTACAAAACGTGCCGTGCTTTTTGATTCTCCAAATAAAAACATATTTAACAATACAGCACCTGCTGTTCCTATTCCAATCCAAACTGCGTAAGCTATACTTACTTGTAAAAATTGAAAAGATGTATATAAGAAAAAGAAAGAGACACCAAATCCTCCTAAATAAATTACTCCATTCAATAATGTTTTGTTCTGACTATACTTTTTAAGACCCATCACACCAATGATTTCACTAATTGCTGCCAAGAAGACAAATACCCAACCCATCTTTAAGCAACTCCTTTCGTTACTTTTTCCTCTTCTTTGATATCAGCTAACTTCAGGCCGATAACGCCTGCCACTATAACTAATATCAAGAAGAATTTTGCAAGACTAAAACTTACATCAAAAAGCAAGACATCCATAAAGAACGTTCCCACAGTTCCTGCTCCTGCAAAAATAGCATACACCGTGCCTGTTGGGAGACTTTCACATGCTTTAGAAAGGAAGTAAAAGTCGATAAGAATAACACCTAAAATCAACACCCAATGCCACCATGTTTGGGCAGTATTAAAACCGAACACCCAAATGAGTTCAAAAAGACAAGTTAATATTACATATAGCCAAGCTTTATTTTTCATAAGACCTCTCCTCTTATACTAATTTAACGTTTATTATCTGCTAATAAGGAATTCATATGTTTAACAATTTCGCTTTTACACACCCCCTGAAAATTGAATGAATGTCAGTCATTTTAAGAGTAAACAAAAAGGTATTGGAAAATCTCCAATAACTTCTTCAGGTTCTTAATAACGATCTTTTTAAGAAGTTAAATATCTCAACCTTAAATACTTCCAGAGTATCATCTTGTTCAAGACTTATATAAAATCGTTCAGCAGCATTTTCAATAAGATTTATAATGAGTTTAGCCGTCCATTTTACATTAATGTCACTGATTATTTCATTATTTTTAATACCTTTTTTAATGTCTCCTCAAACCAATGATAATAAGGCTGATATATCGATTCCCATTTTTCCATTGAATAATCTATAGAAAGACCAGAATAACAAAGGACAATAATATCTTTGTATGAATTAGTTATGTTAAAGGTTTTATCAATCACAACTTCTAAGACGTCCCAAAAGTTTTCTTTCCCTTGAGTATTTTCCTTAATTCCTTCTAACGTAGTTGTGAGAAGATTATCTGCAATAGCTGGTATTAAAGCCTTTTTTGATGAGAAATACAAATAAAAAGTGCCTTGTGCAATTCCTGCTTTTTTTTACGATATCTGAAATGGAAGTTTTATCAAGTCCTTTTTCAGAAATAACCTCAATTGCGGCTTTCAAAATTTTATTGTATTTTCCATCAGAAGTGTTTACCATACCGTTAACCTCCTCTTTTTAAAATGAATGACTCTCATTCATTTTATACCAGTACAAATATTATGTCAAAATAAAATACAATGTATTCAATTTCACCGCCAATTTCTCTTGTACTTCTACGCATAACGTTGGTTCTCTGGTGAGAGAAAAATTGCATAAAACGTCCTTTTTTATGCATTAGCCATGCTTCTTCAGAAGCCAAAAACATTGATTCATCAACCATGTATATAATCCTGCATAAACGATAAATTTAAACATGTTGAAACCCCTTGGCGCCCAAGGGGTTTTGTAAATCCGCATTTCCCTAACGCTACCCCTTCTTGTGCTAAACTGACCGTTCATTAAGCCTTATTCCATTAAATGGCCCAATTGTTGAACAAAGACAAACAACATTCTTAAACTAAACTGCCCCTATAGTTGCATAAGATCCTTTAAAAGCACAATCAGCTAGTCCAGTATGTTCATAGAATATAGGGGTTCTCATTTAAAACCAATTTTATAAGACAAGGGATGTTATAATTTTTTCCTTTTTCGAAGATCTATCAGTAATAAAGATGATGTATTTATTGGTACTGATACAAAGATCAAGCTGTAAGATATTTTCTGCAGTGGACATAGTGATTGAATGGAGTTCGGATTTAAAAATAGATCAGTAATAATTATAAGGACAAGAAAGGAAAATGAAGAAAAATGGTCATTGAAATTTTTAGAAGGAGAGAGCAGAAGTATTTAATTACAAAAGAACAGTATGCGGAATTAGTGGAGAATATATCTTCTTATATGCGCTCAGATAAATATGGGAAGGACGGCAAATATACCGTAAAAAGTTTATATTTTGAAAGCCCAGATAACAAAATTTACTTTGAAACAAAGAACAAATTAAAATTTCGGCAAAAGCTTCGTTTACGTGTATACGAGAACACGGATATTAACGGTACTGCTTTTTTGAAATAAAACAAAAGCATAACAAGGTAGTAAACAAAAGACGATTGGTCCTTCCCTTAGCTGAAGCTTATCGCTATTTATACTCATCAGAAGAGATATTAGAGGATTATGAGACATCGAATACACAGGTATTCCGGGAAATTCATCATTTTCGACATTTGTATAACTTACAGCCTGAGATGATTATAATTTACGATCGACATGCGTTTCATGGATTATTTGACCCTGATTTGCGTGTAACATTTGACTTAAATTTACGCTGCCGTAATGATGATCTGTTTTTGGAAAACGGTTCACAAGGCGAAAACTTTATTGATCCAAATCTAGTCGTACTAGAAGTGAAAGTAAATGATAGTGTTCCGTTATGGCTGACGCGTATATTACAGGATTTAAACTGCGAACAAGGAAGTACTTCAAAGTATTGCGCGAGTTCAGAGTTATTAAAAAGTAAAGGTATTCCAATTAGAATTACGAAAGAAGACGGACTAGTTAGGGAGGGGAATAATGGATTTTTTAAATCAGTTTTTTTCAACGAGTGATGTTGGAAGTGGAACAGAAATATATATGACCTTATTGGCCATGCTGACGGCAACGGTATTAAGTCTAGTCATTACAAAAGTATATCAATTAACCTTTACTGGAGCGCGGTATTCCCAAGCATTTGTTCATACGATTATTATGATGAGTGTAATTGTATCTGTTGTCATGAATGTGATTAGTGGAAATGCAGGCATAGCTTTTGGATTATTTGCTGTATTTTCACTCATCCGGTTTAGAAGTGCAGTAACAGATGCGAAAGACATCGCTTATATCTTTTTTGGTCTATGTGTAGGGATGACAAGTGGACTGTTTCATTTCGATCTAGCCATCGTCTTAACCTTATTTGCAAGTTTAATATTTTACCTACTATACAAATTTCAGTATGGAAAAGGAAAAGATACACAAGTTTTAAAAGTTACCGTTCCTGAGAACTTGAATTATCAAAATTTGCTTGATGACATATTTGAAAAATATACAGAGAGTCATATTCTATGTCAGGTAGAAACGACCAATTTGGGTACAATGATTTTATATACCTATATTATTCGAAGTAAGAATGCGACAAAAGACAAAGAATTGCTTGACCGCATTCGAGAAAAAAACGCGAACTTAAAAGTATCCCTAACTTATTTAGATATAGAGAAATAAAAGACGTACTTCTTCTGTCCAGGAAAGTACTTCCTTTCATTGGTACATTTTCTAATCTGGATTGCCTTGATGGCAATCCTTTAATCTTTATCATTTCTTTGAAATAAGACCACTTAGCCTTGTTCTTAATTTCAAATATAAGAAACAGCACTGTGGTAGAGATTTAGTCATTCATGTACGAAGACACAAAGTTAAGTACATTGGGGACATGAATTTGAGTACATAGAGTTATTAATCCACTCAAAACCGCACCAATTCAATCTCTAACTATTTTGAGATACAAAATCGAGTACATTATAAACAGTACAGTCATATAAACTTATCTGTAAACACAAAGGGGAAGGCAATATCTATACCCTCCCCTTTTCGAACACAACTTATTTTTTTAATCTTCTTGATTATTATATAAAAAGATTAATCATTTTTTGTGATCCTTAATCAACTAACGCACCCGTTAGTTTAAGTACAATATCACAAACTTCACTTACTGCGTAAGTATTAGTTTTGGAACTCTTCAATTCTATCCAACCATTCATTTAATAGAGTACTAAAAAGTTGTGGTTGTTCAATTTGTAAATTGTGACCTGCTATATCCAATACAGCAAATGTTCCTCGCGGATACTTGTTTACTATGTCAAGAGCATCTTTATATCCAACTGAAGAGTCTTGTCTTCCTAACAGGAATACACTGGGCTTAATAAAATCAGACTGGTCAATCTTAAAAGAAAATCCATATTTATTCTTAACCTTATTTAGAAACTTTTCATCTCCAATTTTACAACCACTTAGAATTTCTTTGTTGTACCTTAACCATGTGTACTCATCAAGTACAATGTTGTTATTTCTAAAATCTTCTAATTCATCCTTTGATAAATTTCCAATAAACTTTTCATCCATTCTCAATATTTTATGTTTCTCAACTGTTCTATTTTCTGGAAGAGGAATAATAACAGGACATATAAATGCTGCACCGAGTATTTGTTCTTGATGCTTCTCAATAATGCCTCTAGCTATATAGCCACCGTAAGATTCCCCAGCAATTACGTACTCTTGGTTAGGAATTACAGCTTGAATAAAATCTAAAACAGCATTCAGCATTTCATCAGAACTACTTATTTCATTATATTCTTTTGTTAATCCCATTCCAGGTAGGTCAATATAAATACGTCGCCACCCCTCCCTCTTGGTAAATATAGGCTCCATACAACCACTCATTAATCGATGGTCCGGAGAATAACCGTGTATCATTAAAATTGGTTTACCTTCTCCTAAATCTTCATAATATATTTCGGCTTGGCGAACTTTGCAATATGCCATATTAATCCTTCTTTCTATAAAAATCATTTTAACTAACAATACCTATTTTCTTTTTGTTTCTTCAATTCCTTCTTCAACTAAACTCCCCGTTAGCCATCCATGAAGCGCAAAAATCAGCGCTTCACCACAGAGAATGAAAATTGGTCTCTATGTCGATAATGTTTTAATGGCTGGCGAAGAAGGTCATTGAACTATGGTGCCTTTGAGCCCATCCGTTAGTCTGACTCCGACGACCACGGTGTACCACCGACTGTCGCGCCCTTTATGGGTAGCACTCATGGGAGATTAATTCTTTTTTGGTCGTCGCGCTAGCCTCTACTTAATATACTATGATTGGAGGTTTTTTTGTTTAACGATCTACCAAACTCAATCAGATCACTCATAAGGCTCAGCCTTTTTTAAAAAGCGTTTTTACTGGGTCTATTTTGTTGTGATTTTTCTGGATTTTGAGCTTTTTTAATTTTCATGGGAGTTCATTAAGAAAAGTGAAACTTCTTTAAGAATCGCGCCCGATTGTTGAAGATCATTTATTAAAGGAGAACTACAAGTTTAGTTTTTAAATTTTTTGAGTTATAATATTAATCGTTATATAGAGGAACTCGGAGGAAACAACAAAATGAGTATGAATGATGAAGTGCGCGATCAAATTATAATAACTGCTTTACGCCTTTTTAATACAAAAGGATTTAGTCAAACTTCCATTCAGGATATTATGGAAGCATCTTCTTTACCAAAAGGAGCTATTTACCGTAGATTTCCTAACAAAGAGGCAATTGCTCTTGCTACATTTGAAAAAGCAGGAGAAATAATTTGGAACCATATGGTTCAAGCAAGTGAACAAGCGAATACGGCTACTGATAAAATAATAGCAATATCATACATTTACCAAGATGCTGTCAATAATCCTCCTATTGAAGGCGGTTGCCCCTTACTAAATACTGCGATTGAAGCCGATAATTCCTACCCAGAGCTTCAAAAGGTTGCTTCTGAAAGTTACACCCAAACACTTCTGTTTTTACAATCAATTATTGAGGATGGAATGCGTAATAACGAATTCCGTAAAGATATAAACTCCCTTTCTCTGGCTTCATTTCTTATGTCTTCTATGGAAGGCGCAATAATGTCCAGTCGTTTATCATTTAATAATGACCATATTTTTTATTGCATTGAACAAATTAAAGCTTTATTGAATTACTATTCTTCTTGAAAAACCCCCACTTCTAAGTTATTGGGGGTTTTTTCATTAATAATTCACAATTTCATTATATACAATCGAACAATATACTATATAATATAATTTATCGGACCGGACGGTCCGGTCCTAAAATAAAGACAGGATGTGTATATAATATGAAATTTCAAATTGTTTTATTTGATGGATTTGATTTAATGGATGCAATTGCTCCTTTTGAGGTTTTGCAGCTGCAGCAATTCTTTCACCTGAAAATGTAATAGTAGAGTTGGTAACAGCTGAAGGGAAAAGACTAGTCAAAAGTGGCGTTAATGACGTTGGAATTGAAGCAACAGGAGTAATTGATCCGAACGCTGAAGGTGTTATTTTAGTTCCGGGTGGGGCTGGAGATATGTATGGTGATGGTCCCAATTCGATAGTAACCAAATTAAAGAAAGCTTCTGAAACGAAGCTGAAAACTTCGTTACAAAAAGCGGTGCAAAACCCTAATATTACCTTAACCACAGTATGCGGAGGTTCTACCCTTTTAGGGATGATGGGACTATTAAATGGCCGACATGCTGTTACACATCACATGGGGATGGATGCGTTGCCGGCTATGGGGGCTAGGCCAGTATATGCTCGTATAGTAGATGATGGAAACTTAGTCTCCAGTGGTGGTGTAACTTCAGGTATAGATATTGCCATTTACACAATTGAACAAAAGCTCGGCCCAAAAATTGCTCACTATCTCGAGAAGTTATTTGAGTTTGAACGTAGAGGAACAGTTTGGTCAAATAAAGGTCAAGAACCTCGTATCAATTAATAAATAAAGAGGTCCTTTTCTTTTAATTATTTACCTGTATTAAAACGAAAGGAATAAACTTATGTATCATCTATTATTACTTGTTCATGTAATTAGTGCGGTACTTCTTGGGAGTTACATTACATTACCTTGGCAAATGAAAAAAATGCTAACTATTCCAAGAGACAACCTGGTACTTCGCATTAATCTCATTCAATCATATACACGAGCAGGGCATTATTCACTCATCCTCCTACTAGTATCTGGAGGCTTAATGATCGTCATATATTCTGCTTTCCCCTCAATAATTTGGGTAGTAGTATCCTTCACCACTTTACTGTTTATTGGTGCTTTTATGGGCATGATTAAAAAAAAACTTAGGCAAATAAAGGATTCAGAAAAACCAGAGGATCTTTTGAAGAGGAATTTTAAAGTTTTAAGCATGTTTAGTTGGGCATTATTCGTTTGCATACTCTTTGCACTCATTATAATGACTAATCCTTCTATACTGTTATAAAACTGAGGAGGATAGGTATATGAAGCAACGCAAATTCCTAATTACGATTTTATCAATTATTTCTGTAATGTGGGTAATGCATACACTATCTAAGAATTTTGTAGTTGATCCAAGTTTTCAGGGATTCCTATCAAAAAAGATGAACTTCTTTCTAATCAAATGCTATGGGTATTGATGATCCGAGTTCATATTATTCTTGCGATAATTGCACTCCTTACAGGACCTCTCGGAATAATTAAACGATTACGTTTGAAATCCTTAACATTTCATCGATGGAATGGTCGAATCTATGTTTCATCTATTTTGTTAAACTTTATTCCCGGTTTATACGTTTCGTTCTTTGCGACAGGTGGCTGGCCAAGTACAATAGGGTTTCTTATCTTAAATACACTATGGCTTATAACAACAATATTCGGTTATATATATATAAAAAGAAAAGATGTCTTACGGCATAGTCAATGGATCATCCGAAGTTTCTTTCTATCCTTTGCCAATATGATCATTTATATCATTGTCGCAATTACACATAATGGATTAGATCTTTCCTATGGTCTTTCATATACGATTGCTGTATGGCTTTGCTGGATCTTCAATTTAGCAATTGCAGAAATTGTGATTAGAAAAAATACTTATGATATTAAATAATTACGAGCCTTTTTGAAAACTTTAGGTTCGCAATTTCTAACTTTTGGATTTCTTATCTTCTTGGTTAGATTAATTTAACGTGTATCATAGCTTTAATTTACTTAAAGAAATACTCCATATTGTTTCAACCTGAACCTATTAAAAGGCACTTTCTTTCTATATGAGAGGAATGCGCCCGTTTGTTGAAAAAGGATATTTTCCCCTGACAGTTTTACATGAAATTTAGTTATCGTTAGTCAACATATCTATAAAGATGAGTCAATATGAAGTTATAACTAGTATGGAGGCGGTTATAATGCTTAAACGTCCGAAAACGAATGAATACCATCCGTTTTTCGAGAGCTACATAAGACTTGTTTCTGACGAAGGATTACTTGATATTCTAAAGAAGCAACAAGAGACAACTATTAATTTACTAAGAGGTATATCTAATGAACAAGCAGCGTACCAATACGAAGCGAAAAAATGGAATTTGAAAGAAGTACTCGGTCACATGGCAGATGCTGAACGCGTACTGAGTTCTCATGTTCTTGTAGTTGCTCGTGGAGATACTCCTTCATTTACGCCATTTGATAAAGATTTATATATGACTAATGCAGATTTCAGCCGACTTGATTTCCAAGACATACTTTCAGATTTTTCGATTGTACGACAATGCACCACTTCATTGATCGCCTGTCTTTCCAACGATGCATGGATACGCAAGGGAACAGTTTTAAATCATCCAACTACTGCACGTGCACTGGCGTACATAATTGCCGGTCATGAACTACATCATCTAGCAATTATCAAGGAAAGATATTTACTAAAATACAGCATAGATTAAGATTCAAATGAAAAAAGGAAGTCATTTTGATTTCCTTTTTTCATTTTGCACAAGGCATATTTTACTTAGATCTGGTTCCATAAAATTCGTAATTGTTTTGTTTATTTTATTCAATTAAATGGCCCTAAAGTGGCATTATGAAGTGATAACAATTTACAATATCTTCTTCAAATCTAAACTGCGAACTTTCCCCAGCTACAGTGTACTTGAATTTTTAGTGTCTTGATGTAATTGCTCGTTTTGAATCTTAACTTGCTGAAACTGATATATTACATAAAAGATTAAACCCACAAGTACAAATAAAGAAGAAGACAAAAACATACCAGTGTATCCAATATAATTTGCAATGATACCTAAGACAAAGGCTCCTCCTGCGATACCTAAATCGACTGACATATGATAAGTAGCTGTGGCGGCACCTCTACGTTCTGCAGGCACAGCTTCTATTACTAGCGCTTGTAAACTTGGTTGTATAGATCCTAATCCGAGACTTATGAGAAAGGCTGAAAGCAAAAAGATGGTAAGTGTATTCGATTGACTTAACACAACCGTTCCTACGATACACAATAACATTCCCGGATAGATGACAAAATAAGCTCCGTATTTGTCGGATATTTTACCGGTAATTGGCCTTATTACTAATAACACAAGTGAATAAACAGTAAAAAAGTATCCCGATGCTTCCACCATTTTTAATTCTTTTGCATAAAGAGAAATAAACGAAACAATACCACCATAAACAGATAAGATCATGACAGAAACAATACAGATAAGCATTACCTTAGGTTCGATAAGTTTTTCAATAAGAGACCGATTTTGGTTTCCACCCTTTTTTTGTGTATGATCATCAACTTTAATCAAATTTCCTAAGAAAGCGCTAATTCCACCTAGAATACAACAAAAAATAAATAAAATATTAAAATTCCCACTATTCACAATCCATAACCCTAATGAAGGACCTATTACAAGTGCTAAGCTCACGAAGGCTCCATAGTAACCCATTCCTTCAGCACGAAGTTCAGATGGTACGATATCAGCTGCCATTGTTCCCGATGCTGTTGTAGCGATTCCAAAGCTAAACCCATGTATAAATCTTAAAAGGAAAAACAAAAGTATGCCCGGAATGTTTAAATAGAGAAACATTAATACAAAAAAGGCGATACGAGCATACAAAAATACTTTCTTTCTCCCGATTTCATCAAGCCACTTCCCAGCAAGAGGACGGGCAAATATCTGAGCTGTTGTAAAAAATGCAATAATTAACCCCACTTGTCGTTCTGTACCATCAAGATGCTCTACTAAGTAAACAGGTAACGTTGGCAACAACATATAAAAGCTAGTAAACATAAAAAATTACTAAAACACAGTAGTAAAAAATTACCATTCCATAATTTGTTATTATGCATCATATCTCCCCTTTTCGCCATATTTATCAGAATATTCTTGTAATCAATTACCAATTATATTATAAATAGGTTATAAATGGAAATGGAGGTGAGCTGAATGTTAAAATTCCAAAGCGCGAGCATTAAAATTAAACCATCTGGATTTGAAACTTGATCTATCGTTCTATGATTAAGCGTTACATAGTGGATCCCCTTGTGGGATCCACTTATTATTTACATAAAGTCATAAAGTCAAAATACGGCTTAACATATATACTAGAATCGTTAAGGAGGAGTAAACTTGATAAATACAGAAAACGCCTTTTTATCAGCATTTTTGTATTTTAAAGAAACTGATAATCAAGCAAATATATGGTCTAAAACGGTTTGTCGTTCTTTACTATCACAAGATTTTACAAAAGCTTCATACCGTCTTGGACAATTACTAGAACCATCTACCCTTTTTGAAGTAGCATCTGTTTCTAAAATACCTGTAGAGTCTTTATCAAATTTAGATTATTCATTGGAGGGACCTATAAAGGATATCAAAGACAAAATATTGAATGTTTCTTACTTGTCTCCAGTAGAGGTATTAAATGTTGCTTATAGTCTTGCTGCTATATCCCGATTTGAATTATCTTCAAAAATCCTTCGTAACATTGAAATTAAACATTTAATCAATGAAGAGTTAATTCACTACTATTACTTAAGTTTCTTTTTGAAAAATAGATTAACCGAGGAAGCATCTTGTGAAGAAGAATTTTCAAACATGAAAAACATTTTTGAGAATCAAACGTTCTCCGAGGTAGCCTTATTAAAAGTTGCTACTCAAGCTATTGTTTGGCACATAAAAGAAAAATCCATAAGTTCAGATCTCTATAAATGGTACATAAAGATAGGGTTAGATGCTGTAAAGGTTTTAGGAGAAGGAAAAACATTCCCTGAAAAGATAGCTCTTTCCGCATTTCACCGTGCTTATGCAATGGTTCCTGCTGAAGAAATGCTAGTGGAACAAACTAGAAATGAAATGGAGAAAGCTTTATATTATGCAAAATCTGCTGTACCTTCAAATGATCTAGAAGTATGCAGGAAACTAAATGCAATCAAAACTTGTTACGAATCAGAATTAAAAGAGCGTCTATATTTGTCAAAAGAGTATGAACAAGCAGAACGAGCAGGATCAGATTTGATTGATACAGACCCTAATTGGTCTATATCTTATCATGAAATGGCAGATGTATATATGCATACTGAACAGTTTGAAAAAGCTCTATCTATGTTTAATAAAGCACAAGAAATTGGCCTTCCCGTATAACCTATACACATTTTATGATGGGGTATTGTTTAAATTCTCTTGGCAGAAAGCAAGAAGCTCTTATTTCATTTTTGAAGACTTTAGAAGTCGACTCAACTAATTTATCAGCTGGTATTAATGGCTATAACATATCAAAAGAGATTAAACATGATTCTTTTGAAAAATTTAAAAGGTATTTAGACCAATGGGAAACAGAAGGCATTTTAGGTGAGGAAGAAAAGGTATATATCAAATAAATTGGTGACAGCTATACAGTTTTTTGTACTTTAAGTAGCTAACAACTCTAAAACGTACATTTATCTGTTGCGCCTGGCCCTCCATCAATCTAAGTTGACATGAAAAAAGCTATTCTCTTTTTGTAGAATATACAGAAAGGAAGGCTTTTTTTCTATTTCAGAAGAAAGTCTCTTTTCAATATAAATGTTCAATCCACCAATATTTTATCTCTCATTTCCCTACTACGATGCAGATTTTCCCTTTATTTTTAGTTATTGTTAGATGTTGTTGCTGACGTTGTTTCCTCGTTGCAGTTTCTTCCAGCCTCTTCAATGCCCTTTATGGCATCTAATAAGTTGAGACCTAAGTCAATTGCATCCTTTACTTCTAAAGGTATATCTAATGTACAGAAAAAGGCTTTTTTTGCTGGGGTTTGCTTAGTATAATATACTGAAGTTTTGGTGGTACGTCTTCTATACGTCTTTTTCGATGACAAAAAACGACAAAATAAATGAAAAATAATAGTAATAATATACTTGCAAAATAGCACTTAAAATAAGTGCAAATTATACCCTAATATAGCTTTGAAACAAAACAACTCTGGCATACGCAATACACCGAATTGAGACGGATGATTCCCATATGGTATATGAAAAACTTCTGTCAATGTAAAAAAACCATTCACTATATAAGTAATAATATATTCTTCTAAACCATGCTACTTCTTTACTTCACCAAGAAAAACCATACTTCCTTCTTTAAGTATGGCACTTGTTAGCTTTATAATTCTTTATGTTTTATTGAACTAACCTGCCCCTATAGTTGCATAAAGAAAAACTGCCTTAAAGACAGTCAATCTTAAGCTAACGCACCTGATATTTCAACAAGGCTAAATAATAAGTTACTAAAGACAAGAATTATTTTTTATATAATAATACGTATTTTCCTTATACTTGCGCATATTAAAAACAATAACATTGAAAGCGAGATGGATACGCATTGTCTAAACAAGGGATGCAAAACAAGGATCAAACGAGAAAGCAAATCGAGAAACAGGATAAAAGAAATGATGTTGAACTAGGTAATGAATTTCAAATTGGAAACACAAGTTCACAGAGCCCCAAAAAAAGTGGACGTCAAGTAAATAAAAAATAACCTCGATTTTTCGGGGTTATTTTTTCTATTTTGTAAAATCGCAATTCAATTTTCTGAAATAAAGCCGACAGCGCTGATCTTCAGCTAATGCACCCATTAGTTCGATTCACTTATTTCTAATATATTCTGGAGTGGACATTCTTCATATTTCTTTTCCTTTGCTAGAATAAAGTAAATCCCAAGAATAAAAGTAATTATTAAAATGACACAAATTACCCAATACATCAAAGGATATTGATATAGTACTGTTGTTCTTGTAATTCCTGAATTCATATCTGTTGTTGTTATTATATTCTTAACAGGATCATTAAGCATGTCCACAATTAAGTATGTTAGTAAAGATGAAAGAGTAAGAAATATTCCTATCGCACGTTTCATCATTTTCACCTCCTAAAACCGTTAAACTGTATACAGTTTAGTAAAAACAAAATCCTTGTTGAACTAACCTGCCCCTTTATTTCCGTAAGAAATACGATTCTTATTAAAGAATCGCGCCCTTTAATGGAATAAGTCGTATTCATCTAATTATTGAAATTCCCCACTTTAAATCTCTCCAAATAAGCATTAATACCCTTCAATAACCTACACCATCATTTTTGATTAATGGTGTAATCAATATGTAAGAAAGGAATGCCAAAAATTCGCATTTTGTGATGTGCTGTGAGTATTCCTGTAATTGTTTCATTAATTAAAAAGTGCTCGGATAATGGAAGCTTGAAAAGCGCTTTGCCAGCTGCTAAATAAATACCAGAGTCACTTTCTCCCTCGCTCGAAAGAATAAGAGAGCCATCGATAGCGTCAAGCTGTAAAATACCAATCATTGACGAATAGGGAAGAGGAAGTGCTATATTCATATACGTCCTGCCCTCCGTTTTATGCTGAGAATAAATGGCCACAAATACGGTATTCTCCTTCACCTGGCGAATCCATGCGCGTGGATTTTTCCTCCCATCTAGCGTTTGATCAACAGCACGTATTTTATATGTCATTTCAGTACGTTTACTTGAGATGGGCAAGTTCAATTGCTGTAGTTTTGTACTTATCAATTTATAGCACACCGCAAATGGTTTAAACCAAGTTGCCCATTTTACAGAAGCAAATAACCGATACTGATCTGTGTTCTCATAAAAATGGACGATTTTTTTGGTAAAGTTTTGATATCAACAAAATCACTTAGTTCATCCACTAGTCCTGGGTGTTGCTTGCCTGCTCCTTTTAACGCACCTCGAATTTGGCTCACTGGGAAATTCCAGACATCCTGCTTCGTTTTAGGAGGCTCAAGCACCCAACCGAGTACGCCTAACATGCCAAAAATTAAACAGTTAAATAAGCCATGAAATTTTAGCATAAAATCAATACTAACAAACCAAAGTCCAAACGAATTATTTGTCGCATAAAGCAATGAAAATAAGATTGTGATGCCTAGTGCACTGAATGATAGCCGTATCAATATCGTCTGCAAGTGTGAAAGGAAGCGTGTTCGGTATGCAAGTACGATTAAGGTGTAAATGGCAAATATGTATAGCAACACAGAGATGAATTCCAGTAACGGCGAAAATGAAATGCCAATGGCGACGAGCATGGGACCTGCTAAAATAATAGGCACAATTAATCGATACCATGTTGAATCGTGTAAGCGTCCAAAAACCCAAGAGATATGGGCAATAAGAAGGCAGAGTAATGAAAATGAATAGCTGTTAACCAAGTGATTAGTGGACTAAAACCTGTATCAATTCCCGCAATATAAGCAAAGAACCATAGTCCGCCTACAAATAAATACATCATCCCGATATCAATCGATATTTCTGCCCAGTTTGTAAAACCACGCTGAAAAAATCGCTTTAGCCCATAACACGCCACAAAAAAGGTTAAAATCATATAAATGAAAGCCAGTACCATCTGTCCTGTACTTGATGGGACAACTTGCAATAAAAAAAGATGGAGAGCATAGCAATCCAATTGAAAATAATATGTTTCCTCTTTGTTTCTAATAGTAGCTGGAGCATAAGTGGCACGAAAATCAACTGTGCAGCTGTCAGCATTAACAAATAGGGTTCAGATGTCAAAATGCTGCTTGCTATGAAAAAGAACACACCTGCAATGGTGATTGAACTAAACAGTATGCTCTTTAAATTCGCCTTCATAAGCTATCAACCTTCCTACGATTCGGTTTCGTATATCTACTTGAATCGTAAATACTTCTCGGGCATCATCGTACCCTTCCTCAACGGTCACAACTCCTTCTAATAACCGAAGAATTGGAAACTCTAGGTTACCTATAACGATACGTTGAGGACCAGAGCGAATGTTTATGCGCCCTTCAGGTGTCACCACAAACTTTAAATCCGAATAAAATAAGCTCGGCTCCCCTAAATAATCCTTCACAACTCTACGCTTCGAATCAACCGTCATAAATGCATTAAAATCCCGAGTAATCTCTTCAAAATAAAAAGTACGCTCCCAATATATTTCTGCCTCACCAGTCGGCAATGATCTACAGGTATTTTTGATTGAAAACGGCACATCCTTCCCGTTTTCGGGAAAAAGAAATTTCCAGCGTGTTGCTAATTTTAAAAAGGGTTTTAGCCAGAAAGCCCCCGTTTCAATCTTTGACATCGTTCCGACCCCATTAAACGGTTTATCAATTGGTAGGGCATAACGCTCTTGTAGCTTAGGATGAAGTCTTTGAAAATCCTCACCTAAGAGGTCTTGGTAGATTGTCATTATGATTCACCCTTTCTCGTACGCTTGCAACTTGTTGCCGATGGCAAATCAGTTGCTAGTAAGAAGCTAATAATGGAAAGGACCCACAGACTAGCATTAAATGTAATAGGGTTAAACGGGTGCGTTGAGAATGAAGGACTAGCGATTAAGGCACTTATAGTTAATACTGGAAAAACAATCATCTGCAGAACAAGTAAATGTCTTTTCTTACGATAAAGAAGCCAAACCACCGCAAATAAAATCTCGAGAACGCCTATTATTCCTACACCCTTTACAGCAGCAGTCCCCTCCAAGGAAGTTAAACTAGATAGCATCGATACTTCCTCAGGATGTTTGGCAATCATCTTCGGTACTAGCCCCTGATAAAGCCAAACAAAGAAAAAGAGCATTGTTACTATAGCGTTAATAATGACACGTACATACTGTGATCGTGGCGATTCCCCCTTTTCAATCCAGCGTTTTAGCACATCAAAGCTTAGAGCTGTTGTCCACCCCATGATTGGCCGAAAAAAGAGGTCTAAAAGCCGTCCAAATAAACCATAGCGTACATCATAATCATATTGGGTGAGAAATGTGGTTCCGTTATCTGTCGGTATATATTGCCAATACCCTTTCCCTTCACAAATTGGCGAAATTTTTTGATCGGTACCAAAGTGAAGAGAAGATGTTTTTGAACCATCCTTCTTATTATGCGTACCGATACTTTTACCCCAGCCAGCGACTTTTACACCACATCCCAATTTCGTTTCATATAAAAAGGATTGCGGATCATCTTCTGATTTTTTCGGTAAATAGGTAATAGAAGAAAAACGCAAATCCCATTGTTCATGTAGTTCAGGCTTTTGAGTCATACGCCATACCTCGTCTATAGTTGCCTGAATTGGAATTTCCACATAGATTGGTTTGTTTTTCATAAATGTCAAATGTCACCTCCATTAATAAAGTAACATAAGTTCTAATACACAATGTTAGAATTTCTGAAATCGCTGTAAGAATGATAGAGTTTAAAGACACTCTAATAACTTATTTTATTGCCCAATTATCTGGCCCAATTGTAGAACTAAGGTCAAACAGCACTCTTCAAATATCCTGCCCTTTTAGTTCCATAAGGAAAGAGCTGCCTTAAAGACAACTCTGACCTTCAGCTAAAGCACCCGTTAGTTTAAGTACAACTCTTCACAATCTGCTCTCTAGCTATTACGAAATAACTTGTATTTTCTGTAAGAATTATTTTTTCATACCTATTTTGTTTTCAGTTCCTTTTATAATTCTTTTGATATTTTGCCTATGCAAAATTATCACTAATACACTAATAAATAACGAAAGAGCTATAATGACTTTATCCTCAAATATTAGACTATAAATAAATATTGCTATTCCAGCTAACATTGAACTTAGTGAAACATATTTAGAAAGTATCAAAGTTAATATAAATACACCAAAACCAGTCAAAGTACCTAAAGGTGTCAAAAATAATAAAACTCCTGTTGATGTCGCAACTGCTTTCCCGCCTTTAAACCCTGCAAAAAGAGGAAATACGTGTCCCAATATGGCTAATAAACCACATATAATGGGGTTAACAGTAGAATTAACTATTTGGGGAAGTAAGCAAGCAAATGTACCCTTTAATAAATCAGCAATTGCAACAATTAGTCCTGCTTTCTTTCCAAGAACCCTAAAAGTATTGGTAGCACCAAGGTTTCCACTGCCGTAACCTCGAATATCGGTTTTATAGAATAGCTTACCGACAACTAAAGCAAATGAAATTGAACCAATCAAATAACTTAAAAATAAAGTTGAAATATTGAGCATAATATACCTTTCTTAAACTTAAATTATTCGTATTAATATTCTATTTAATAACCTTATTATACTTCTATCCTTCATCAACTATCCTGCCCCGATAGTTGCATAAAGAAAAAGCTGCCTTAAAGACAGCTCTGATATTCAGCTAACACACCTGTTAGGTTAATATTTCTCTATTCTTTATTTCTGATCATTAAGTTTGAAAATAGAGGATAATGTTTCACCGTCTTCCCCTTCCAAAACGCCGCCTACTTGCTTTCCATCTTGCACGTCTGCGGAGCCAGTTTCGTTAAACCAGACCTTATATTTCTGCCCTTCCTTGTTATCTTGGTCTATAAACCAAAATACAGCATCTTCTTTGCTACCTTTATCAACTGATACTGTTTTATCCCATTTGATATCTGCTATAATGTCTTCAATCTTTTTGACATTATCTTTATCCAATACAGCTCGTTTATCACTTAATCCACCGGACTCTACTATTTGATAGCCAACGTCTTTTGCTTCAGGAGAACCCGAAGTTTTAGAGGAACTTGAACATCCCCTAACGCCACAATGATGACAACCAAACTTAAACTCCATAATAATTTCCTCATACTTACACCTCTTTTCCCCAATTGTACCATTTATAAGCAATATAAGATGAGGGATTACAATCTTTTATCAACTCTATTTTACTACTTCTTATGCAACTATCCTGCCCCGTTAGTGCCATAAGAAAAAGCTGCCTTAAAGACAGCTCCGATCTTGAGCTAACGCACCAAGTTTAAGACTTTTTAAAACTAATCACCTATGGCAAATATATGTTTTTTTCGCTGTAACGCTTCTATGCAAAAAAACTTTAACTCTTTAGCAAAACGTCTAACTTTTTGTTCTTTGTCCGCCCCTGTATATTTATTAATTACGCCATCACATATACCTATTAATTCATTAATCTCGTCTCTATACAATATCGTTTCACCATAAATATTAAGATTTAGAAGTAAACCAAACTCATTATTAGAGTCCTTTTCCTTACTTAAAAGATATGAGTGTATTCCCTCTTCAAATTCTACATATGTTTCTTCCTTATACGCTTCTTTATAGGTGTTAGCTAAAATGAAATTGATTCCACACATTTACTTTATCCTTCCCTGCTTATTTCTAACTATTTTAGCAGATTGTACTCCCAAGTCCCTTATTGAACAAACCTGCCCCAATAGTTGAATAAGAAGAAGTAACTTTTATGTTTACCTTTTCAGTAAAAATCTTGGAGGTGAACCAACTTCTTGTTCTGCTTCAAAGTAAGCAAGTGAACCTTCAATACACGAAACAATAGAAGGTTGACTGAATCTCCCTGGACGAATCTTTTTATGGATTCGTCAACAATTTTTCTTCATTTGACCCAAGCTTGATCGTGTATTCAGTCGGTATCCATAAGCCTGTATTCTCATTTCTTCCTTGGAGAACATATTTCGGGTTGTTTTTGCCCATCCGTTCTGCAGCTGTTTTCGCAAGCTTGCCGATATCACCTGTTTTGAGGCGGTTGATAATTAAACCGAGTTTCAAACTCTTTATTGTCAGCATTTCATAATCTGTGCTGCTGTCTCCGCTACGAATATCGGACCGTATCCGCCCCGCGTTTTGGAGATGGCGTGTTCGATCACTTCCACCTTACCTTCTCGAGCAGTGATCGGCCAATTGTCTTCATATTCTGCTTGAGTAATTCCTTCCTTCTTTTTTAATCTCATCCCAAAGACATTTTCCTTTGGAACGTTGTAGCCGTATTTTGGATTTGACGAAAATACCTCCACCACCTCTTCCATCGAAGCCGAAATAACAAAAACGTCAATCCCATTCTCCATAAAAGTATGCATTAAGTTTGCGATTTCCGAGGCCAGACGCAGTCCTGTTGTATAGGTAACTTGAACAGTACCGGCTTTTCCTAACATTGACCCAGGACTTATAAGCGTCACCGATGCCATTGCCGCCCCTAAATTATAATCATTTGAAGCCTCTGCAAGCTGCTGAACTTCTTCGGTCGACATGTTGGCAAATAAATAAAGCACCCATGGATATCCGATTTCAACACCGTATGTTTCCCCAATGGCTTCATAAAGAAAGTACATTTTCGCTTTAAAATCTTTAAATTGATCAGTTGAATGAAGCGTTTCTAACCTCTCTTTTCCATTCATCCCATTATAGTTGGAATAAAGAAATTCGTAATCGCGCTTCAGATCATCGGCGATTTCCTTAAGAGTGACCTCATTGCCTTGAAGGTTTTTAAACTCGTGTGAAAAGGGTCCATTCGGCACATTCTTTTTGATCACTTCATAAAACTCTTCCGGTTGCATGTTATATGCCAAGTGATCAATTTGATAAAGAAAGAGGGCCTCCTCCGTATCATTCATGATGCTCGTATGATCCCAATCAAAAACAACATAAGGTTTTCGATTTGGATCGTATCCTGTACTTCCAGCACCATGCTTATCAATTAGGTTTTGAACAGACTTATAGGTGTCAGGAGCCCATTTCCCTTTATCCAACACTTGAATACAATTGCCCTCCCTATTTTGCGGAGTCGAAACTGCTTTTCCGCTTGCAGCCTCTCCTAAGGAAGCATACAAAAACAAGCAAATAACGATCATGCCAAATAAAGCTTTTAATTTGGTTCTATTATTCATATTATCCCCCTGAAAATGCAAAAGACGCCTGCCCAATAGCTCGTTATTAGCTATTGAAACAGGCGCCATTGCCGATTGATTCTTTTATGCGTAAATATTATCACGAATTTTCAAAATAATCAAATATTTATTTGCGGTTCTTTTCTTAACAATTGTAACTTTATAAAAAAGAATTTCTGTGATCCTTATTCAATTAAGCGCCCGTTTTGCTTAAAAATCACAAAAGAACAACATTAGTAAGGTACTAGAATTACAAAAAAAACAATCAACTCGTTTATTTTTCATTAGTTACCTCCAAAATGTTTAATAACCTATTATCAATTAAATGGTAAAAAGAGTTACAAAACAACCCTTATTATAACCATATATTTTATTGGGTTCCTTAATGAACTAAACATCCGTTAATTAGACAATAAATTAAATTTATCGATTTATATTCTTTGTCATACCAATGGTAAACTTCTCAAATCCAAAAGTTTCATAATATGATTTCAAACTTTCTACACACATAAGTTGAGGAATTACTCGATTTTGCTCACAATGTTCAATTATTCGATTCAACATTTCTTTGCCGATTCCTTCGGACTGGTAGCTCGGTAGTACACACACTCCACATACAATTCCAGTAATGACACCATCTGAAATAACACGTCCCATACCCACTAACTGTTGTTCATCAAAAGCATAAATTGCATACCAACTTTGATTGCACATTTGTTTCAAATCATTAACTGTTAATTTAAGTGAATTCCATCCTAAAGATTCATATAAGGTTAGTAATTGCTTAAAATTTTCAGGGGGTTCTATTGTATAAAGTATAGTTCTTTCCATAGAAGTACCTCCTTGAATTTTTTGTATCTTACAGTTTAATATAAACATATAATTTGTATAATTTCCACATATCCCCTTACGCAAACCAGCCCCTTTAACTCATAAGAAAAAGAGCTGCTGAGGCGAAGGAGAACCCTCATGTGCAACTATGCACTAGGTCTAGGGACTGAACGTGCGCCGTTAGTCCGAGGCAGCTCCGTGACGGATGGAGTGAAATGTGGTAACCTACCCACGCATATCAGTTTGTATACCACCGTCAACGTTTTTGCCTTCGTGCCAAGTTTTTAAGGTATCCTTGTTCAACTTTTAGAATTGTATCCTAAATCCGAAAGGATATTTAGTTTATAAGTTGAACAAGGAATAACTCTATTCATAGCTGAATGAAACACCATTTAAAAACATTTGGGTATGGTGGGTTGACAGTTTCGTTCATATCAGTTGCATAAGATAATTAATTTTCCATCATTAATAATTGACCTATCTAGTTAGGTGTTCTTTAAATATCTGTTTAAAGTAAGGTTTAAAATCTATTTCTATCATTTGCTGAGTTTCTTCATTTATAACCGTTAACAGTACACTTGATTGGTCTTTTTTATCTGATGTTATTTCAAATTTTTCTACCCGTTTTAAATCTATAAGTGATAATAAAATATTTGAACCACATCTGGACACTTGAATTTTCACTTCACCATAGGTGGGAGAAAGTGTTACAACAAAGTCTGCTTCATCATTAGAAAATCGGTATGTTGCTTTGTTGTAATAAAATGGGTAGTCTTTTGATCTGGTATCCAAAAGAGTGGGTTCACTTCATTTTCGGTTCCCAAGAATTATTTATAAATTAAACGGTTTATCTCAAACAACTTATATAATTATTTATTTATTTGAGTCGGACTTACATTTTGGATTTGTACAAGTATATCAAAGGTTTGATCCAACTTAATATCAACTGTAGATGGAAAACCAGGTCCAACAGTTGTAATACCAGCAAATATTGGATGTTGTTCATTTAACCAAGCTTTTACCGAGCCGTTTGCTTTACGCAGGTCAATAAGGTATTGGTCTTTTTTTACTTTTCCTAAAGTGTAGTTATAACTGTTTGAATCTTTTGTGTCCAATTCCCCATAAGGCCCATACTCATCGTTAGTATTATAAACGTTATATTTCCCTTTATAGACAGACGTTCCGATTGTTACATACCTCTTTCCATAATGTTCAACTAGATGCTGACCTGACATTTTTGGATACACAAATGGTAACATATTCGTTTTAGAAATATGTCCATTATGTGCCCAAACAATTGTTTTCCCTAAATGTTCTTCTGTCCATTTTGCATTTTCATACATTGCTATATCGTGTTTCAAATAAAATTCAGAGGGGTTCTCTAGCATTTCAGTTGTCATTGTTGTAAACTGCTCGATAATTCGAGCATGTTGTTGAATCCAAGCAAATTCTTTTGAATTTCCATTTAATTTACTTTTATTCTGCTCTAATAACGTACTTATTTGCTTACCATCTGAAATATATTTTTCTTTTTCTTCTTTTTGTAGACTACTGAACGTGTTAAGATCCTTTGTAACAAGCATAAGTCCATTTAACTTTTCTTCTAGACTAGGAACTAGGTCAGGACTATATTTCTTTACATATCTTTTTATTTCTTCATAAACACCTTTATTTACTGTTTGTATATCCATTCCAATGATACGTATTTTCTTTTTGTGATTTGGATCTGCATTATAATTTTTTATCCATTTCAACATGTTTACGATTTCTTTCGTATTTAAGACAGGATTTAGATATTTACTTGGATCCCCCTTACCCGTAAGAACATATTTATCAAGCATTAATGCATTATCCCAATTATCTTCTAAAACTATATTTGAAAATCCTTTTTCTGAAACTAAGTAATTAACAATTCGATGCTTCATTGTAAAAATTTCATGGGCTCCATGAGTTGCTTCACCTAGACCTACAATCGATGCTGAACCGACCATTTCATTAAGAGGTTTCAGATCTTGAATGGAATCAGTAGGGATCGTCGTTTTAATAGCCTTTGAATGCTTTTCAAGCCATTTAACATTCCTCAGGTCATTTTTAATACCTTCGTGTGCACTTATATTATTTATTGAAACCTCTGTTTTTGTACTAGCATAAGTAGTGCCTAGAAAATTTGTCAATGCAAAGGCAGCAGTAGCGATTGCAAAAATAATTTTTTTATTCATCTCTTCCTCCTTAAAATATCTTGATAGAAATGTTTGAATCATTCATATCCTCAATAGTTTATAAACAAAGATTAGCTCTTCAATCTTTCATTTTCCTATCTTTATTCTTACTTATTTCTTAAAAAATGAAACAATTCACAAATATTAAAATACCTTTTTGTGAAACTTTACAATTAAACTACTAATCTGCCATTTAGCGAAATAAAGGACGATCATTTTTGAACATCCTCTATTGTTGTTCAACTAACGCGCTCCTTAGTTGAATTAGAAAAGAAACCTTCTTTTTTCAGAGAAAGCAATGAACATTACAATAATTGTACATTTTCACCTGGAGATGCCAATTTTCTCGTTTTAGGGTATTTACTTTTCTTAGCATGATTGTGATGTGGTGCTACCCCACTTAATCCTAAAGAAACAACAAATATTTTTCTCATTCAATAATTCCGATTTCTTGAGCCTTAAGGACAGCTTCTTCCTTGTTACGCACTCTAACTTTATGTAAGCCGCGGAAGCATAGTTTCTGACCGTACCATTCGACAAATATAACCTTGAAGCTATGGTAGTGTATCGGAGTCCCTTTGCTACTAGCTGCAATATTTCTATCTCTCTGGCTGTTAGCTCATAAGCAGTTGCTTTTGATTGTGGTGTCTCGTTTTGCTCATCAAACTTCTCAAATATTTTGTGAGACATTCCCTGATCAATCAGTGTCCCACCTCTGTGAATAAGTCGGATCGTATTAGCTAGTTCCAACGTTTCAACAGATTTAAGTAAAAACCATCCGCACCGTTACGAAGCGAGTCCAACGCCTGTTCCGTATCCTGAAACGTTGTAAAAATCAATACGCGGATATGTGGCCATTGTTGCTTAATCTTTTTGGTTGCTTCGACTCCATCCATGTGCTGCATATCTAAATCCATAAGTACAACGTGGGGTTGAAGGCGCCCGCACAAGTCGATAGCTTGAACGCCATCTTCAGCCAAACCGACTACATTTAAATCTTCATATTTGTCGAGTAGTGTACTTAAACTTTCCCGAACAAATGGCTGGTCGTCGACAATTAACAAACGGATAAGTCCATCTTTTATTTCAGTTTGTCTAGGTATGGTACATGTAACAAGCATTCCTTCATCTGGCTTTGTATATACAGACAATTGACCTTGCAAATTCATTGCCCGCTCTTTCATCGCATTAATACCGAAGCCTTCCTGCCATTCTACATTTCCCTTTCCATTATCTTGCACTTCCAACCTCGTATATTGTTGTTCAAAATGCAATGAAACTATAATTTCATTCCCCTGACCATGACGTACTGCATTCGTAAGGGACTCTTGTAAGCAACGAATGAACGCTATCCTCGCTTGCCGAGACAGTTGGTATTCCTCTCCGAATGCTCGAAAGCTTACATTCACCCGAGCGTACTCCTGAAATTCAGCTCCAAGATTTTGTAGAGATTGAATCAAGGAAAGCGATTGACACGGAGACTCCATTTGATGTAGGTAACCTCTCACGTCCTCGATGCTTTTACGTCCCATTTCAAGCAGAGAATCTAGCCTCTGTATACCCATTTCGGTAACAAGCTCGGTACGCAATGTTTCCATCCCCAAAATAATGGAAGTATAAGCATGGCCAACTGTATCATGAAGCTCACTAGACAGCCTGCTTCGTTCCTCTGCAAGTGTAATACGTTCGATCTGAGACATATACTGCTCAAGTACCACGTTTTGTTTACAAATCGCTTCATTTTGCTTATGATTGACGATTAATAAATGAAAAGCGAACCCCATTACATAAACGAGTCCGTAGTAGGTGACCATAATCCAATAGCTATTACTTGGTGCAAGCGCATAGAAAATTCCAGTTATTATAAAAACTGTTGTTGGAGCTGTCCAATAATAGGACAAATGCTTACTATTTGCTGCGATAAAAAACACCGATATAAGAAATGAAGTGTAAGCTTCTGGAAATAAAGAGGTTAAATATATACATAGTCCGCCATATAGCAGTATTTCTGTGAACAAGTAGTATTTGTAATTGAACAGTAAGGCTGCCCATGGAATAGAGAAGGCAACAACCTCCCAAAGAATAATAATCCAAAGTGGTAATGTTAAACCATCCTGAAAATTTAATGTAGCTAGGATGATTGACACACTACCAAGTAGACGGATTCCAAACATAATCCAATCATACCAAAACCAATACTTAACCATATCTAACAAGTAATTTACCCCTAAGTGCCTTCCTTCTTATTTCCTATATTATAGATTATTCTTTCTTATATTTTTAAGCTTTTAAGATTAGCCTGAAAATTTCTATCGATTTAGCTGCCGAATCATACTGTTTGTATAACCTCCAATTTTTTTGCCAAACCATCTACTATTTTAATACTTATGAAGATAGACACTATACCCATAGACATTACAATGAGTGACTTGGCAAAAGTATCTACCTGCATGAAAAGGATATTCATGTCGATGTATCGATACAGTATTGGTGCCAACAGAAACATAAATGGCATTACATAAAAAATGATTGCACTAATGAGACTGAAAATTCCAATAACAAATTTCTGCATTAACCAAAAGACAGCAGACCAGGTGTGACGATTCGTAAGCCCTAATTTCACTTGAGCCCAGTCCGATGTATCCGTTGTGACACTTCTATTGTAAGAGTCTGTCGAAATATCAGCATAAATTTTCGTTTGTATGCGCTCGAATTGTATAAAACTTGTGGTAGTCTGTAGTACGCGTATAACTAGTGGAATCCCAACTACTGTAAATGAAAGGGTAAAACTGAGTAGCAGAGCTACAAGGTAAAAACAAAAATAAAACAATCCTGTAACGAAAGTTAGCAATAAAAAATAACCATTTTGGATGAATCTTGATTTCATAATGTTCATCACTCCTCTCTGTTTAATAACCCCACCATAATGCTTACTTTGTCAAACTTACCAGTGTCAAAATGTCATATGACACTTTTAAATAATGCAAAAAGGGGGAACAGCCTACTCCTGGTTAAAAACAAGATGGTTTTATTAATCCTCTACAAAACAATCCCGAGAAGATAAACCTGGAAAAAAGGAGTACTCACATGGAAAATTACACACTAGAACATAAAATCACATTGACCGCTTATCTTTTTCAATCAAGTCGAATTTTTCTTATTGGGGCGCCGCCACATGCCCATCAAGCTAAGAAGAATGAATACCCAAAATGAAAATTTTAAGTTTCTTTTTCTAGAAACATCTTAGTTTTTCATCTTGAGGGACTTGAAAAATATTAACTTGATGGGCATGTGGTAGGACCCCTATTTATAAAGAACAACAAAAATTGAGTGGGATACGGCTGGATTAATAGTTATGTCATTAAAAACCATGACATTTTGACACTACCGTATGTGACAGAAAAACACTTAGAATCAAGGAGCATTTTTTAACGCATTAACAATAAATGAGGAGGGGAGATTTTCATTGTGTATGATAAAAATATAAAGAGGCGTGAAAGGGGAAACAGGTATGACCTATTTATGAAAACAAACCAGTAACAAGAGTGTTTTAAGGAAAAGAAGTAATTTCTAGAGTTAACATACATGTGGAAAAAGAGGAATTTACCGTTTGTTAGGACACAATAGCGTTTGTAAAAATAATAATGAGTAAGATAATTGCAAATCCACTCTTGCCCTTTTGTCTTTGGTTAAGATGAAGGCTGTGTGACTAGTATAAAACAGCAAATAACTACCGATAAAATATGAATAGAGGAGAGGAATATCTTTATGAAAAAGCATTGTCAGATTACATCTACATGTTTAGTCCTTTTAATGACTGGAAGTTCTCTGTTATACACAACGCCAACCTCAATTGTAAAAGCAGAGCCTACTAAAAGTGTATCTAGTTCGTTACAAACAAGTACTCAACGAGATCGTACTGCCGTCAAGCAAGCAATGCGGGATACACTACAACTTGGATACCCTGGGATACTTGCTAAAATTCATAAGGGTGGAAAAACGTGGAGTTATGCTGCTGGGATAGCGGATCTGAGAACCAAGAAACCGATGAAAACAGATTTTCGCTTTCGCATTGGCAGTGTGACAAAGACATTCATTGCAACAGTTCTACTTCAATTATCTGGAGAGAACCGCTTGAATCTAGACGACTCCATTGAAAAATGGTTGCCTGGTGTCATTCAAGGAAACGGATATGATGGTAACCAGATTACTATCCGGCAGATATTGAATCATACAAGTGGTATCGCTGACTATGTAAATTCAAAAGACTTTGACATTATGGATACAAAAAAATCGTATACGGCTGAAGAATTCGTAAAGATGGGGATTTCTCTTCCCCAGACTTTGACCCAGGAAAGGGGTGGTCTTATTCAAACACAGGATACGTAGTACTGGGGATCCTTATTGAAAAAGTAACTGGAAACAGCTATGCGGAAGAGGTTGAAAATCGGATTATTGAACCGCTTGATTTGTCAAATACATTCCTACCTGGCAATTCAAGCGTGATTCCAGGCACCAAGCATGCCCGTGGCTATTTCCAACTAGACGGAGCAAGTGAGCTAAAAGACGTTACTTATATTAACCCAGGTAGCTCGGATGGAGATATGATTTCTACTGCTGACGATTTAAACAAATTCTTCTCTTACTTACTCAGTGGTAAATTATTGAAGGAACAGCAACTAAAACAAATGCTTACTACAGTTCCTACAGGAAGAGAAGGAACCGGATATGGTCTTGGAATCTATGAAACTAAGCTTCCAAACAGTGTCTCGATATGGGGACACAAAGGTGGCGTTCTAGGGTTTACCACTTTTGCTGGTGGCACACTTGGAGGCAAGCATACATTGGCCGTCAATTTGAACAGCCTTAAAGCTGACAGTCCTGATCCATTTAAAAATATTTTACTTGCTGAATTTAGCAAGTAGGCAAAAAGGAAAAACGGATAAATTTTGTCATAGTTTTTATAGTTAAAAATATACCTTTCTGGTTCAAAAAACAACTTACTCTAAAAAATTTTTGGGAAAAGCAAGTTCTTAATTTGATGTGTGGTGGTACCACTTTTCGAAAAATGCAAACATTCTGTCTAATGAAGGATGTAACAACAAAGGAGAAAAAAACATGAAAAAAAGAAACAAAGTTTAGCAGTTTTATTGTCAGCTGGTGTTATTGCTACATCAATTAGTTTACCGATATGTAGCTATGCAGATACATCAAATAATGTACTGTCTACAGAGAAATATAATGAAACCATCAAGTTTTCAGAGTTTTTTCTGGACAGCTGACTACATCATTTTCAACAAAAACTGAAGATGTAGTATTTCGATATGATGATGAAAATAAGGACAAATATAAACTAGGTACAAAGAGTGTTCAAGAATCATTCACTGTAAAGAAACAAGAAGTTAATCAACGGTTTTTATCCCCACAACAAGGTAACCATGATTATTTTATTGAAGTAGGGAGGCGAACTCCTAGAGCATAATATTTTTACATGCAGCAAGAGGTGAGTCATAGTCGATAGTAAACTTTTGTCATATTTATAAAGAACAGCAAAAATTGAGTGGGATACGGCTGGATTAATAGCTATGTCATAAAAACCATGACATTTTGACACTACCGTATGTGACAGAAAAACACTTAGAATCAAGGAGCAGTTTTTAACGCATTAACAATAAATGAGGAGGGGAGATTTTCATTGTGTATGATAAAAATATAAAGAGGCATGAAAGGGGAAATAGGTATGACCTATTTATGAAAAACAAACCAGTAACAAGAGTATTTTAAGGAAAAGAAGTAATTTCTAGGATTACAAACACGTGGAAAAAGAGGAATTTACCGTTTGTTAGGACACAATAGCGTTTATGAAAATAATACTGAGTAAGATAATTGCAAATCCACTTTTGTCCATTTGTCTTTGGTTAAGATGAAAGCTGTGTGACTAGTATAAAACAGCAAATAACTACCGATAAAATATGAATAGAGGAGAGGAATATCTTTATGAAAAAGCATTGTCAGATTACATCTGTAAAAGCAGAGCCCACTCAAAATGTATCTAGTTCGTTACAAACAAGTACCCAACGAGATCGTACTTCTGTTAAGCAAGCAATGCGGGATACACTACAACTTGGATACCCTGGAATACTTGCTAAAATTTATAAGGGTGGAAGAACGTGGAGTTATGCTGCTGGGATAGCGGATCTGAGAACCAAGAAGCCGATGAAAACAGATTTTCGCTTTCGCATTGGCAGTACGACGAAGACATTCATTGCAACAGTGCTACTTCAATTAGCTGGAGAGAACCGCTTGAATCTGGACGACTCCATTGAAAAATGGTTGCCTGGTGTCATTCAAGGAAACGGATATGATAGTAACCAGATTACTATCCGGCAGATATTGAATCATACAAGTGGTATCGCTGACTACATAAAGTCAAAAGACTTTGATATTAAAGATACAAAAAAATCGTATACGGCTGAAGAATTCGTAAAGATGGGGATTTCTCTTCCCCAGACTTTGCTCCAGGAAAGGGCTGGTCTTATTCAAACACAGGATACGTATTACTGGGTATCCTTATTGAAAAAGTAACTGGAAACAGCTATGCGGAAGAGGTTGAAAATCGGATTATTGAACCGCTTGAATTGTCGAATACATTCCTACCTGGCAATTCAACGGTTATTCCAGGCACCAAGCATGCCCGTGGATATGAAAGATATGACGGAGAAAGTGAGCTAAAAGACGTTACTTATTCTAACCCAGGTAGCTCGGATGGAGATATGATTTCTACTGCTGACGATTTAAACAAATTTTTCTCTTACTTACTCAGTGGCAAATTACTGAAGGAACAGCAACTAAAACAAATGCTTAATACAGTTCCTACAGGAATAGAAGAAATCGATGGATATGGTCTTGGAATCTATGAAATTAAGCTTCCAAATCACATCTCGATATGGGGGCACGCAGGCGGTGTTCCAGGGTTTTCTACTTTTGCTGGAGGCTCACTTGGAGGCAAGCATACATTGGCCATCAATTTGAATGGCCATAAAACTAATCATTCTGATCCTTTTAAAAATATTTTACTTGCTGAATTTAGCAAGTAGGCAAAAAGGAAAACCGGATAAATTTTGTCATAGTTTTTATAGTTAAAAATATACCTTTCTGGTTCAAAAAACAACTTACTCTAAAGTATTTTTTGAATAAAGCAAGTTCTTAAGTTGATAGGCATGAGGTCCCGCCACGTCGCCATAAAACTAGGGTCTTGAAATATCCCCTAAACGGAATTTTGTTTCTCTACAGGTAGTCACTTTGAGATGTCAGTTCATTTTTTTCCTTTTTCTTTCTTTAATTGATGAGTGTGGGGAGCACCCATCACTATCAACTTAAGAGATTTTAATACTCGTAATTAAGTACCAAAAAACATTATCCTTTCTAATCTAGTTTAACCGAGGAATCATATTTGCTTTCGAAACGTGTCCATTATGTCCCCAAACTATGGAGTTTGGAGTACCTAAAATTAGGAAGCGAACATGTTAATTTCATTATTTGTCGAAAAAGGCTTAGATAAGGAATTGGCTGAAATGATATTGCAGGCCCGAGATTTAGGTATATCATTTGATGAAATTAGAGAATTTTTAAATCAATCCCAATCATTGAGACCTGAATAAGGTCTTTTTTTTATTCTTTTAACTTATTGCACAGTTTGTGTCAACTCTACAATAGGTCTTATGCAACTGATATGAACAAAACTGTCAACCCACCACACCCAGTGCTTAATTTTCCGGCATATGCTTATAGCATGTTCTTGCTTCATGTCCGTATTCAATTGCCACATCGATGATTCGAATATCACCTTTTTGTATCTCAAATGCTGCAAGTGTTAATCGCCTTCGTCTAATATATTCTGAAAGCGATACACCAGAAATTGAAGAAAACACCTTGAAAAATGAAACTCAGAGCAATTAGCTACTTTTGCAATTTCTTTGCAGTCTATTTCCTCATCCAGACTGTTTTCAATGTAGTCCAATGCATTATTCATTCTTTCTAGCCAATCCATGGTTTACTCCCTGTCAATTCGTACTTTAATACAGATTAGATATTATTTGCCCGACATTACTATCAATCATGCAATCGCTTATTCCAGAAAATGGCCCTTTTCTGGAACAATTTTATTAACATTAAACATCTTATTTCTTGATTTTTGGTTTTGTTTTCCATAGTGGCCCCTGAAATCCAGAATCGTTTCCTTACCCTAAGATTGGCGGGGGTGGGGTGGAAGTTGCATAAGAAAAAGCTGCCTTAAAGACAGCTCCGGTTTCCCATTAGTGGGAAATCCGTTAGTTCCTTAATGCTTTTCCGACTTTCCTTGCAAAAACTAATGGATCATCAACAGCTTCGATATTAACGTAAACCAAATTCGGATTATCGAAAAGCCACTCATTGTGTATGGATGAAACTATTATTCCTTGTTTAAGAATGGAAGCAACGAAATTCTCGACTTCTTTTTGCAAGAGTGCTACCCTGCCTAGGCACAATGCTCGTCCAGTCTGATTATCTCTGGATTCAAATGAGAAAGAAGAGGTTACTCTAAAACGTTTTCCTAAAATTTTCACTTTTATTTCATTTCTATTTATGGTTGCCACACATTTGCCACCCGCAAATCCTTCTTGGCCGCCGATAATCCTAGCAAATTTTTGACAAATTAATTCATCATTAGATGCCAATCTATTCATCCCCTCCCTAGTATTAATAGGATATGAACTAATGAATAGATCCGAAACGGATATTTGACATATGAATAATGAAAAATTTTTTATAGCTCATTCAAACTATCCTGCTTACGTTAGTGAAAAAGCGTTCCTGCTTATTACAGAAACGCACCTGTTATGTTTCCCTTCATTCTTTCAGTGAATGGGGAGGATACTTCTGTTGGATATGGCGTATAAGTGCAGTGACAACTTGTGGACCGGATTCTACGAGTCTACCTTGTTCAAATGCAGTGAAGTTATCACCGCCTGAAGCTAAATAATTACTAACCGCTACTTCATATTCGTTGTTTGGCTGAATCTCTTGACCCTTCATGTCTTTCAGCTCAACAACGCGGCTGCCAATTGGAGCTTTGGGTTCCCAGTCATACGTTAAGCCAACCGTTTGTAACCTATTTTCATAATCTTTCGTCCACTGCTGTTCTAAAGCAAATTTTATCTGGTCTCCTGTTAAAATTAACTTACTGACATTATGACCCATAGGCACGTTTGTATAGAGGTCTTCTACAGTGATTTCCCCTTTTTTTAAACCTTTCCGCATTTCGCCTTGATGGACAAAAGCTATATCTACCCCCATGGCTTCCCGCTCAGATTCTGCAATCATTTTCGCTAATGGGGATTCACCGTTTGCATCTTGAATTCGTCTGATTTCTTCCGGCATTTCCCCTATTACCTGATTAAAATTGCTTCCCAATCTTTTTCTATATCTATCTAGAAGAGCAACCGTTTCTTCATCCGGTTTTAGATGATGATGTGAAGTGACAATTATCCTTGCTTGTTTCTTAACAATAATTTTAGAATGTGGGTCAATTTCAAGATTTACTTGAGAAAAGGCTTTCCCATTAGAATAAGCTTGAACGATCAGTTTACCGGCTGCAACGGTATTAGCATATTCATGGCTGTGACCCGCAAAAATGACATCGACCTCATCATCGATTTTCGGGGCCATCTCCACTAAGGCTCCACTGGAAATTGCTCCTGCCTTATCTGATTTAGCTGAATCATGTGCCAGTACAACAATCACTTTGATCCCTTTTTCCTTTAAATGCTTAACGGTCCGGTTAATAGCTGAAACTTCATCCGTAATTTCCACTTCTTTTCGATTTTCAGGGGACACATACATGTTGGTCTCTTTTGTGACCATACCGATAAATCCAATATTAATTCCGTCAATTTGTTTAATAACATACGGTGGTAACAAGGGAGTACCCGACTTTCTGTCGATGATATTTGCAGAACTGTAAGAAGTATTGGAACCTTGAAAATATCCTGTTTTTTTATTGAATCCTCCATGAATAAGACGTTTCATTTCATTTACGCCTTCGTCCAATTCATGATTTCCAGGTGTTCCGACATCAAAGTGCAGGAGGTTTAAAAATTCAATCGTGGGTTCGTCTTGAAATTGAGAAGAGATCGGAGGACTTCCTCCTACCATATCACCAGCATGAACAAGTAGTGTATTTGGGTTTTCTTGTTTATATTTTTTTAAATAGGCAGCCAAGTATTCAGCACCGCCTGCCATGGTTCCCGAAACCATTTGATATTTGTTTAGTTGGCCGTGAAAATCATTAACGCCTAATAATTGTAGTTGAATGTAGCGGTTGGATGTGGAATGGTTCGTTGTAGAATGATTGGATGAGAATGCTGTGATTTTATAAGTTACGAAAATGATGATAAATACCAAGATCAACAAAGAAGTTATGGCCTGAAATTTTGACAACTTCCGATCCCTCCCTCTGGATGTAAATCAAGAATAACTCTTGAATTTTATATCCGTATAAAGGGACCGTGATTTTTTGTTATATTTTATATAATAATTATTAAATTAACCCAGTACATGCATTTCTTTTTAAAAATACTCATGCGGCTTAACATTTAGAGATCTGTTAAGATTTTGAATAGCTGTAAGGATGTTTAAAAAATTGGCCCATAGCACAATAATATAGGCAACGTATGCTTGTCTTCATTCCACCAAAGGAGGAGTATCCATTTGAAGATTTCTTCAATATCGTTCAAAGAACCTCCAGTTTATCATGAATTCCCTCCCCTCTATGAAGGTTTAGGGCTGCCTGAGTTATCTTCATTCATTCAGCAGCGATTTGAATTTACATATACCTTGGGGAAAGTCGAAAGAACGGGGCTTGCTAGCATTCGCTTTTATAAACGGCAGGGGGATTTCGAAGTACATATAGCTGATAAGGTGCCAGGAGTGGGACCAATAAAGCTTCGGAAATTAAAGGGCCTGTTACTGGAGAAAGCCAAAACGGCATTCATCGAAAATATTGAATCCGAACCAGAAAAGCGAAAGGTCTACTACGCTGATTTTCGTCACCCTCGGAAAGATGCTGAATAACAATTCGACAAACTGGCACCCGTTTGAGGAAGCTAAATTGATGTATTGTTGATTTTGTTAAAAAAGAGTGCCTAAATTAACTTCCCCTCTAAAAAAGGTTGCCGCAGCAACCTCCCTTATTTTAATAATCCGTTTTATTTTCATTATCCAAATCATCATCAAGAAAAGACTTTTTATCTTCTTTCACTCCATACTTTTTTTCAAGAAGTTGACCAATATTTGAATTGTTAATTCCTTTTCTTACTGCTGTTTCAATAACTATATAGAGCATGAATAACCCAACAATATAAAATATAATAGCCTTCACTAAAAATCCTCCCAAACCACAATCCATCACTTCCTTTATTTTACCAAAAAAACCTTGTTGAAGTGCCCGATTGTTGCATAAAAAAAGGAGCTGCCGATCAGCTCCTTGAAATGAAATAATGGCCCCCAGACCTCTTAACCGCCGGTATAAACACTTTCACATGTTCCAGGTTTTGGTTCATAATAACAATGATTTTTAAATTGACCAGCAAAAGGTTGATCGTACCAAGTCGGTGGGCATGGAGCATATGGATTAAAATACCAAAGCGCATATTTCCTGGGTGTTCTCTCCAATAATCCAAATTCTGTTTTGCTAATCTTTTTTCAGCAGTTCTCGCTCTTTGATAAAATACATTACCTTTTTGAACAGCTTCAAAAGAATAATTTCCTCCTTGTATTTGAAAAATGACTTGTCGAATGGTTCTTAGATCCTTAAAGTCCAAACAATTGGCTTTAAGACGATTAACAATTACATTTCCAACATACAACATTCCTTGTAGTCCTTCACCTTCGGCTTCAGCTCTCATCATCCTCGCCATTAAGTCAACATCTGAACTTCGGTAACTTACTCTTGGCATTTTTTCACCCCAAATATATCATATGAAAAACAGCCTGCACTAATGTCAGTGTATATAAAATAAGAATGCTTACTGTTAATAAGAACCTAAAGACAGATCAGATCTTCCTTTAATTTAGTAATCACAGAAAAATCGTACCGGCAGAGTAAATCAATAACAAACACATGATTAACCGAAATGACTTGTCATGTTTAGCAAAAAAACCTTTGAACAGCGAGCCGAACCCTGACCACTGAAGCAATGCCATCCACCCAGAAAAATAGTTAACGCTAAAGCTATGTGAAAACTTATATTCACATAGCTTTTATTTTTCAATATTTTAAAAACATGATCGGTATCAAATCTCTTCCATCCATTAAAAATTACTGTAAAAACCAAAGGATAATCCAGTACAGTTGATCGGATCGGGTATTCGAGACTCCCGCGGAAAGCGAGTGCCTGGAGTGGAGATCTGGTTTTTAGAGTATGAAAAGGTATGAATGTATCATCCACTTAGTCCATACCAAAAATTTTCCCATATATTCTGAATTCTAGGTTCCATATTCTCTTTACCATAATAAGAAAATTCCATGAATATCCCATCAATCAAACAGAAATAGGACATGATTAAGTTCTCGATTTTCCCTTGGCGTATTTCTTTTTATCAATTCCTTCGACAAAGATATCATGTAAGATAGCGGAAAATGATTCTTCGGATCTAAGGAAACTTTCATTCAAGATGTGCTTCAAATGCTCCGGCGGAAAGATCATTGCCCTCTTTAAAAATGTTGCTTTATCTTCATGGTTTTTATAATAGTTACAAGTATCAAGAAGGATGTGCTTTAACTTTTCTTCAGAAGAGAGTGTATTTATCTCTTCGACAAATTGTTCGACCTGTTGTATATGCTCTTCCAGGATTTCTTCAAACAGGCACAAGAAAAGGTCATCCTTATTTTTGAAATGGTTATAAATTGAGGGTTTTTGTATACCTACCCTCTTGGCAATTTCCGATAAAGCAGTTCCCTCGTATCCGTACTTAGTAAAAAGTGTTAAGGAAATGTTTTTAATTTCATTTTTTGTCATAATGAGCCCCCAAACTATCAAACGTTAGTTAATTTCATTATAAACTCATTTCCTTTTTTAAACTAAATATTTGACGCCTTGGAAATAATCCTTTTTCTCTAAAAGATAAGAATTAGAGTATGCTCGATAAAGAAGTTTCTTCGCTTTTATACACAACTTTCCCATCGTTTATTGTAAGTTCCACTTTAGTATTAAGCACTTCGCTTTCTGGAATATCAAAGAGATTCCTGTCTAAAACCACAAGATCGGCAAGTTTCCCCTCTTCTATTGAGCCTAGCTCGTGCTCCCTGAAACATCCATAGGCTGATCCATAAGTATATGCTTGCAATGCCTCTGCCAAAGTGAGCTTTTGTTCAGGATGCCATGTGTTTTTTGGATCTCCACTACTATCAACTCTTGTAATGGCAGTATATATTTGCCGCATTGGATTTAATGAGATGGAAACCGGAAAGTCTGTTCCTAAAGCTAAAGATGCACCTGAATTTAAAAGCGACTTCGTCAGGAAAACATTTTTTCCCTTTCAGGACCTATTATTGAAGAATATACCTCTCTTGATGAAGCAGCCATGTGATCAGGTTGCATAGAGACAATGACCCCCAGTTTTGAAAAACGTTCAATGTCATCCTGATCGATTACTTCAATATGCTCTATTGTATGTCTTGAGTCTCTTTTTCCATTCTTGCGTACAGCTTCTTCAAAAGCGTCTAAAGCTAAACGAATTGCCGCATCTCCAATAGCGTGAAACCTGATTCTAAATCCAAGTTCATCCGCTTTAACAACTCGATCGATCAATACTTCTGGATCTAGAGCTGGATGACCGCAGATATCCACTTGATCAGAGTAAGGTTTCAGGAAGTAAGCGGTATGACCCGTGACTGTTCCATCAACGAATTGCTTTAATCCTGAGAATTGCAGTTTCTTTGATTCATATTTATTTCTCAGTATTTGAGCTTTGTCCAAATTGCCATCCAATTCAGGAGTGATATGAAATCTAGTCGTTAATCCTCCTTGCTTATCCAATTTCTCAAAAAGGTCATAGTCTTGAAGAAAGTCATCTATTGGAGCAAACAAATCGTTTACAGAAGTAATTCCATATTGTGATAATAATCTTAAAAACTCTTTTAATATCGTTTCTTTTTTATTTTGTGTTAACCGTAATGCCTCTTTTAAAACGATTTGCTGGGCTTCTTCATATAAAATTCCAGTAAGTAGACCATTCTTATCTCTTTCATAGCGACCAAAATCCGGATCACGTATATCCTCAGTAACACCTGCTAAATCCATGGCCTTACTGTTCA
Organism: Peribacillus frigoritolerans; assembly: GCA_030562215.1. Lineage (GTDB taxonomy): Bacteria > Bacillota > Bacilli > Bacillales > DSM-1321 > Peribacillus > Peribacillus frigoritolerans_B. The sequence continues at coordinate 216,580 of JAUPFL010000001.1, forward strand.
CCCATGTGTAATGACCTTCAGCATGAAAAAGAACCACAGGACGATCTGGGATGACAGCGTCAAGTATTTTATAATGGGGCTCTTGTTTATCATGCCAATAACCTGCGTCCCATTGCATGCCTATGATCCATTCTTCCTCAGGACAATCTTTAGAAAATTCCAGTACTTTTTCAGCTACTTCTTGAGCTGACCTGGCTTCAAATAAATTAATACTATTTAAACTTAGTGCACTAAACATAATGTGAAGATGAAAATCATGAAATCCAGGCATGATCAATTGATTTCCATAGTTAAATACTTTTGTCCCACTTCCTATAAAAGGATCAATCTCCGCTTTTGATCCTACACTCATAATTTTGTCACCTAAGATAGCAATTGCACCAGACGTCGGCTCATGTGTAAGCCCTGTGAAAATAGCATCACTGGAGAGAACGATATCTGCTTTTTTATTAGCCATGGAGTTTACCTCTTTTCATTCAAAATAATAAAACAGTAACTTATCATTGCACTAGTTTTGCATCGAATTCTTCTGTTTGCTCTGCAAAATTCAGTTCAGGAGGACGTTCCTTAAACATTTTTGTTAAGTACAATAAGTAAATGAACCCCACTGCCATCCAAGTAATCCCTAATACTAAAGAATGGATATCCAACTTTGTCATAAACAATATGGTTATGCCGGTGCCTATTAAGGGAAGAAGGAAATATAAAATGATACTTTTAGGAGATCTCTGCCTCTGCCTCACAAAATAATGGATAAGCACAGAAAGATTAACGAATGTAAAAGCAAACAGTGCTCCAAAATTAATGAAAGAAGTAGCCGTTGCGATATCCAAAAATACGGCGCTCATTGCAACACAAGCAATGATCAGGATATTGAATATCGGCGTTTGAAATTTTGGAGAAACGTATCCGAATATCCTCTTAGGCAGAACATTATCTCTCCCCATTGCATATAAAATCCTGGCTCCGCTTCCTCCTGAAGCTATCGCGGAAGCAGTAGCAGATGTCACTACGACCGAAATGAACAAACTATTCAGAAAATTACCGCCGGTATAAATCATGATATCGACTATAGCTGTATCAGGGTTCTCAAAAGCATTGAAATCCGGGAAAATCGATTGTGCAAAATAGGTGGATGCAATAAATAATACCCCTCCAATCAATGTCGTAGCATAAATAGCTTTAGGAAGTGTTTTTTGGGGATTTTTGGTTTCTTCAGCTAATGTAGTAACCGCATCAAACCCAAGAAAACTAAAACATAATAGAGGTACGATCGAGAGCAGATTATTAATATTCACGTCAGGACTAAAAAAAGGATCCTTAGAAAACAACTCCCCGGTACCTTTTCCTGCTAAAAGTCCATTTATGCAAAGCAGGCTGAAGATAATGATAAAAAGAAATTGAAATATCACCAAAAAGGTATTCACATTTGCAGCAACCTTAATCCCAAAAATATTAATAGTTGTCACAGCAATAATAAAAGAAATGATAACTGCAATGATAGGAATACCAGGAAAGTAAGCATTCACCATAATTCCAAAAAGTAAAGCGCTGATCATAGGACTGAAAAGATAATCCAATAAAATGACCCATCCTACCAGAAAACCAAGGTGTGAATTAATTCCTTTCTGCACAAAGGTATAAGCTGAACCGGTAGTGGGATATACCTGAACCATTTTTGCGTAACTATATGAAGTGAATAGCATGACAATCAAAGCGATTATGTATGCTGTCGGAACCATTCCATGGGTACGATCAATAGCGATGCCATATGTGCTAAAGACTGTTACAGGAGCCATAAAGGAAAGTCCAAATACAATTACATATCTGGTATTCAGTGAACGCTTAAGCTCGGGTAATCCTTTCATCCAAAGAGCTGCCTCCTTTATTAAATATAATGGCTGTTTTTAAGTTAAAGTGATTATTAATGATCTTCTTTGGCACTTAATGCTGCAAGGCTGGCAAATTCATGCACAAGTGTTGCAGCTAAAAGTGAAGTGATTTGGCTTGGATCATATGAAGGCAGCACTTCAACCACGTCATACCCTATAAAGTTAAAATCAGTTAGGGAACGTATCATTTTTAATGTTTCAAAGCTGCTAAAACCTCCTATTTCAGGCGTACCCGTTCCTGGGGCAAAAGAAGGATCAACGAAATCTATATCAAATGTCAAGAAACAGGGGTGTTACCAATCGTTTTCCTGATCTCTTTCAAAACATCTTCAAATCCACGATTGGAAAGTTCACCCGTTGTAATCAGACGATAACCTAAATCAAGACTTGCCTGTAAATCACCAGAGTGGTTTAGCGTGCCGCGGATTCCTATTTGAAATACTTTATCTGTCTGCAGCAGACCTTCTTCGTGTGCACGAATGAAAGGAGATCCATGCCAATATTTTTCCTCATAATATGTATCCCAGGTATCTGTATGGGAATCAAAATGAATCATGGCTACAGGGCCATATACCTTTGCCGCAGCGCGTAAACTAGCTAAAGTAACAGAATGATCTCCCCTAATCCAATCGGTATGACCCCTTTGGCCATCAATTCATGCATGGATTCCTTCATTAGTTCATAGCTTCGATGAATATTATGGGGAATAACAGGGATATCGCCAATATCAATGGCATTCATTTGTTCAAAAGGATATACATTATGAATCGGATGATATGGAAACAGGGTCATGGATGCTTGGCGAATGGCTTGAGGAGCAAACCTGGCCCCCACCCGAAAAGAGGCTGCTGTATCAAAAGGCATACCTACAATGGCAAGCTTTGCATCATGCTTTTGAGAAGGTAAACGCATAAAAGTTCCTGTTGTACAAAACTCTGGCTTAACATCTGGTGTAAGTGGATATTTCATAAGTATCAACTCCTGGTTTCATATAAAAATCTTTTCATATAAATTTACAAACACAAAGTGTAATCGCTTACAACCTATACTTCAATAGATTACTTTTTAATTCTAACACCTACTTTTCGCACTATATTAACTAACGGTAGTTAGTATTAAACCAAATATATACATAGTTGTTAAAAAAGTCAAACTATTTTTCATTGTCGATTTGTCTATTTCATAATACTAAAAAAAACGTTCCAGTGATTCCGGAAATACGCTCCCTTTCCGCCGACTGTCTGCCAAGCCTCCTCGACGCAAGCGTCTGTGGGGTCTCGACTAGCCAGTATTTCGGCAGGAGTGTCGCAAATTCCCTCCATCCATTAAGGATTACTGTAAAAACCATGAAGGATCATCTAGTACAGTTGATTGGAACGGAAGGTGTAAGACTCCTGCGGGAAAAGCGGTGCCGAGGGCCGACCGCCCGCGGAAAGCGAGTGCCTGTAGTGGAAATCGGCGTCTAACTTGTACAAGTCCTAATAAAAATGTAGACAAAAGGGTTTTACCTAAAATTTCAAAACAAAGTTGATTGGAACGAAAGGCGCGAGACTCCTGCGGGAAAAGCGCGTCGAGGGGTTCTATTAACCCTCATAAAAACTGAGACAAAGTAAAAAATGACACCTGAGTTTCTAATGGAATTTTACACTAGTTTCTTAACTGATAGACCCGCCTTAGTTACGTTGATCATTTTTCTGAACCTTGGCGATTATTAGTAATATCAATGGCAGCAGAAATCCGAATGTCATGGCATAAAACGGCCAGATTTCTGTAATGAATTTACTATAATGAACAGTATTCGGTGACATAATCAATGTAAAGGCAATCAAAAGGATACCAAACGGAAAAACCAGAGGACGATAATCTTGCATTTTGAACGTTTGTGCCAGACCTAAAACGGTCACATAAAAAAACAAACTAAATCTAATAAAAATTGTGATGAACCATATTATGGCCATTATTGCCTCCAGCCGCGTCAAGAAATCGGCGATATTTATTTTCTTAGCCAACATATAGATTGGATAATTTTGTCTTGCCGTTGACTCGGAACCAAGTACAAGGATGGCAAACATGGTTATAATGATCAATACACTTCCAGCCAACAATTGACCGACAAAAAGGCTTTTTCTTATTCTGTCTTTTTGACTTACGAACGGGAGGATCATTAGAATCGCAACCGGTTCAATAAACGGAAAAACAATAAATGGTATAGATCCCCTTATAACCGGTTTCAATCCTCCCTCCCATACGGGTTGCAGGTTTTGAAATTTAATCTCGGGAAGCAGAAGAATTATCAATGTTGATACAAGTAATACAACATAGGGGAAAAATATTTCCGCGCTGCGGCCAAAGGTTCCAAACCAAGACGCGCGGCCATGAGGACGACACTCATAAAAAGAATCATGATCACTTGAATTGGAGTATCAGGCATAATTTGAGTTACCATAAAATCCCCAATTTCACTCAGGTAAGTCGCTGTGGTTATAAAAAAGTAGCTTATAAATAGAAGGGAAATTGCCATTCCCAGCCACTTACCCAGAATTTTTTGGCTGTATTCCACTAGCGTTAAATCAGGATAGCATTTCCTTAAGGCGTCATATATAAAAACAATCAATAACGGAGCTATTGCCACGCTTATAATGCCCGAAATCCAACCATCTTGTTCAGCTTCGGAAGCGACGACGGAGGGAATGACTAAAATAGAATCTCCTAGCGTATATAAAATCACTAATATCATCAGTTGACGGCTTCCGATTTTACCCTTCTCGAGCATTTTCATAAGTTCCTTTCACGACAAAACGGTAAGTTATACACAAACGGCAGAAATTCTTATCCATACCATTATTGACAGAAGAGGAATATACAATCCCTGTGATTACAAGTTATTTTTTGCCATTGCAAGCCGCACTCGGCATTTTTGAAAATCAGAAATAATGTGATTCACCAACCACAGTTAGCTTAACGTCCCCTCAATCGAAGTTTAACCATCATTTTACCTGTTTCTTTTTCCTTCAAAATATATGGATGCCGCAAGAATAATGATTGCAATTAATACAATGCCAGATAACCAAAATAAGTCCATATCCGTGAAATACCCAACCATATTAAATATAGGAAGCGCGAATATCAAAATTAGTAATAAAACATCCTTTTTGCTTTGTTTCCGTTTTTCAAAGAACAAACCCAATATTTTTTCTAAAAATACTCCCATTCAAAACACCGCCTAAATTTGTCCACTTAAATTCCATTTAATTCAACCGTCTAAACCGTCACTCTATATCTTGATTTCAAACTGGTTCGCGATGCAAAGCAGTTTTTTCCGCATTCTCATTTCCTTTACATTTCAAATTTCATTAGTATGAGCAGCCTTTAGATGTTCAAAATAAGATAAGGGCGAATCACTGATCATCAAGGAAATAATAAAAAACAAAAAATATATTGAAATATCAATTTAATTTAGTTATAATACGATACGTTCTTAGTATTAGTGCTTATATAATTTTTAGAAAATTTAATAATTTTCTAAAATAGCAAATTTTGGTTTTCTCGGAGGGTTTATTTTGTCTAATAAGGTACCATCTTCATTTATAGTAGTGATTGGGTTCATGTTATTTGCCCTTTTCTTCGGGGCAGGGAATTTAATTTTCCCGCCAATGCTTGGTCAATCGGCAGGTATGAATATCTGGTCAGCTAATGCAGGGTTTTTGGTCACAGGAGTAGGATTACCGTTACTTGGTGTGCTGGCACTCGGTTTTTCTGGAAAAGATGACTTACAATCATTAGCGAGCCGTGTCCATCCTGTCTTTGGTATTGTATTCACAACCGTTCTTTATTTAGCCATTGGTCCATTATTCGCAATGCCTAGAACAGGAAACGTTTCTTATGAGATCGGTGTAAAACCTTTTTGCCTGAAGATCCAGGTCCATTGCCTTTACTTATTTTCACCATCATCTTTTTTACGGTTTCGTGCCTTCTTTCGCTCAATCCCGCGAAAATTGTCGAAATTGTGGGGAAAGTTTTAACACCCATCAAGTTAACGTTCATTGGAATCCTGGTTGTAGTCGCTTTCGTTAATCCAATTGGGGATTTCCAAGCACCTGCAGCACACTATATGGTTCAACCATTTTTCAATGGATTCAGAGAAGGGTATTTAACCATGGATACTCTTGCATCTTTTGTTTTTGGGATCATCATCATTAATGCCATCAAAGAAAAAGGTGCCAAAACAAAAAACAAATAATGATCGTTTGTGGAAAAGCGACTGCCATTGCGGCCGTCATCCTTGCTACCATTTATACAGCTCTCTCTTACATGGGGGCTTCAAGTGTCGAGGAACTTGGACGCTTGGATAATGGAGGCATTATCTTGGCGAAAGTCTCGGATTACTATTTTGGATCATATGGCGGGCTATTATTGGGATTGATGATCACAGTAGCTTGTATAACGACGAGCGTAGGACTCATTACATCTTGCTCGACGTACTTCCATAAGCTATTTCCAAATCTGCCTTACAAAACGATTGCCATAAGTTTATCCATATTCAGTGCAATCATTGCCAATATTGGACTAACCGAGTTAATTGCCATCTCAGTACCGGTAATGACAGCCATTTATCCATTAGCCATTGTTTTGATCTTCCTAACATTTCTTCATTCTTTATTTAAAGGAAGACCTGAAGTTTATCAAGGCAGCTTACTTTTAACATTCATCGTCAGTTTATTCGATGGATTAAATGGAGCAGGTGTACACATTTCATTCATCAATGATTTCTTCACTACAATACTTCCTATGTACGAGGCAGGACTAGGGTGGGTCATCCCCGCTATTGTTGGAGGATTCATTGGGTATGCCAGCAGCATCTTAAAGTCTAAATTCGGTCATATCACCAATTAGATTAAATGATATAAACTCGGTCCAGGAATATTTCCTGGACTTTTTTCATTTTCTGTAGGCCGAATTATAAATATCAAAACTATCCAGTATCTCAACATACAAAAAGCTGCCATAAAGGCAGCTCTCAGTCTGAAAGAAAAGCAAGTTTGTCTACAGGTTCTTTATTTATTAAACATTCCATTGGATTTCAGAAATCCGCTCCCTTTCCGTCGACTGCCTGCCAAGCCTCCTCACCGCTTCTCATTCATTACGTAATTTCTTCAGTAATTGAAAAATCTGACCTCGATGATGTGATTCATGTTCAATCAAATGGTAAACGACCCATTCAGGTGTGACGTCATATTGTTCAAGTACCCTCGGTTTACGCCAATCCGTTAGGTCCATTGTACGAAAGTTCGAAAGAAATACCTCACGCACTTTATTGAGGCGGTAGAAATGTTCTTCTAATGTTTCTCCTTCAATGTGATTTAGGGAGCCATCTTCAGCTCGGCACCTAATGGAAACAACGCGGATATTTCCGGATCCCATTCCGTAACAAGGACCTCTTCGTATAACCAATCTGCCTCTATCAGCGCTATGTGATATAACATCGAGCTAATCGTTTGCCTTTCATCGATTTTCGAATCGAGTATATTTTGGCTGATTCCAGCCAATTCCGATATAAGCGTACGGCGAACATCCTCCAAACACCATAGCCACCGCCCAATTTCCACTTCATAACCCGGTAATGCAGATACAAGTAATGCTCTTCTCTCCAACAAGATCATCCTCCTCTTCATGAACGTACATTCTATTTAAAAGTGTTGTTTCCTTCTTTTTAATGGAAAATCTAATTAATAGCAAGCCTTTTAGGGCAGGACAAAAGGAGCAATCTTTTAGATTGCTCCTTTTGTCCTGATTTTCGCTTATGTTATCGATATTGTAGATCGAAATTAGCTCCCCAAAAAAGATTGGCTCTCATCTCCTCTGATATACGCCTGCCCTGTAGATAATCCTGTTCCCGTTCTTGTTCAACCATCATGCGTTGCTCCAGTTGTTGAGCATATAGTGCATAGCCGATTCCATGAGCCTGAAACATCGCTTTTTCCATTGCCGACGTGTACGTTAATTCGAGAAAATTAATGAAGAATCAATCCTTCCCATAGTGAATTTCGTACTCATCTTATCATTGAAAGTGATAACTCACAAAGTTGCTACGGCTCCATATTCACTGATAATTCAGATTTTTCACCAACTGTTTCTATCTCCGTTTCCAAAAACGCCAAATCCCTCCGTCTTCCTCTAATTTCCTTTTTTCATACATAAAAATTGTCTTATTTATTTTTAAGACAAATTAAAAATCCCATTAACAAAACCTGATGTTAATGGGACTGAAGTTTATTTATATGAACCGAAAATTTCCTTTGCCAATTTTCGCCCAGTAGGAGTCGCAGCCAGACCGCCCTCTGCCGTTTCACGAAGTGCTACTGGCATGGTCAAGCCTATTTTATACATGGCATCGATAACTTCGTCACATGGAATGCGGCTCGTAATGCCTGCAAGTGCCATATCAGCTGCCGTTATTGCGTTGGATGCACCCATTGCGTTCCGTTTCACGCAAGGAACTTCAACCAATCCAGCCACTGGGTCACAAACCAATCCAAGCATATTTTTCAAAGTGATCGCCATCGCTTCTGCAGCTTGGCTTGGTGTACCGCCGGCCAGTTCCACTATCGCAGCTGCGGCCATTCCACTTGCCGAGCCCACTTCTGCTTGGCAGCCACCAGCCGCTCCAGAAATGGAAGCATTGTTGGCAACCACGAATCCAAAAGCAGCGGAAGTGAAAAGAAATTCAATCATCTCTGCCCGGGTCGGGTTTAATTTTTCTTTCACGGCAAATAATGTACCGGGCACAACGCCAGCAGATCCTGCAGTCGGAGTGGCACAAATCATTCCCATGGCTGCATTCACTTCGTTCGTCGCAACCGCTTTACTGACGGCATCCAATAATAAATTACCTGCCAGTGCTTTGCCCGACTTGATATAATTTTGCAATAGAACGGCATCTCCGCCCGTTAGGCCTGTCACGGATTGCACACCTTTCAGACCTCTTTCCACCGCTTGTTCCATCACTGTCAAATTCCTGTCCATCTTTTCGATGATCTGTTCTCTCGACAGGCCTGAGAACTCCATTTCTTGTAAAATCATGATTTCCGCGATTTTTACATTTTTACTTTCAGCAAGTTCAACCAACTCTGCTACATTTCGGAACATGTTTTTACCTCCATATCTATGCCAACACTTTTAATGATGATCATTCAACCATCCTTATGACTTGCGACACGTTTTCCAATCCTTCAATTTCCTTCATGACATCGCCCTGGATTTTCTGATCGACTTCAATCACCATGAGGGCCATTTGACCTTTTTCTTTCCGAGAAACTTCCATATGTCCAATGTTAATTTCATGATTCGCCAATACTGTCGAAACGGAAGATATGATTCCAAACACATCGTTATGGACGACTAAAATGGCTGGGTTTTCCCCTGACAATTTGAGCTTGAACGTATTCAGCTCCGTTATTTCTATCGTTCCGCCGCCAATCGAGATACCGACAAGTTCCAATTCCTTATCTTCATCGAACAGTCTGATCTTTACTGTATTAGGATGATCCGTCACCGTATCCTCGATTGTAAAGGAAACTTCCATACCGGCTTCTTCCGCGATCGTTAAAGAGGCAGGGATTCGTTCATCATCCGTATCGAAATCCAATATCCCGCCTACGACAGCAACATCCGTACCGTGTCCCCTGTATGTTTTTGCAAAAGAACCATATAAAGAAATAATGGCTTTCTTCGGTTGCTTTCCGAATAATGTCCTTGCTACTCTGCCAATTCTGGCAGCTCCTGCTGTATGTGAACTTGAAGGTCCAATCATGACGGGACCGATTATATCGAATGCAGATCTGTATTTCATCGTTTAATGCCCCTTTTCTGGCAATATATTTTTTAACCGTCTTTTAAGGGTGAATGAAGATAAAAAAGCGGCATAATCACTATATTAAGATATTTTTATCATTCCTGCAATGAAAACCCTTTCATTGCATATCCCATATTAACATATAATTACATAACATACCTACCATAATTTTTATTATTTAATTTAGGAGTAATGTTTGACTTTTCAGTATTTTAAGATAATTAACATTCGATCCATTAAATTTGTAGAAAAGCATGAAAAAAGCAGCCTGGTGGCCACTTTCAGTTTACAGACAAAATGGAGGTCGGAAAACGCCTCTTTCATCAAATAATGTTCCCAAACCAACACCTTTCAACTCCTCAGGTGTGATTACTAACTAAATGCCATAACAAAGTTGATTGGAGAAGAGGGTGCGAGACTCCTGCGGGAAAAGCGAGTCCAGGGAGGCCCCGCAGGCACAAGCCGAGAAGGCTCGCGGACCATACAAAACTGTAGACAAACTCGTTTTTCATCGAGTTTGTCTACAGTCTGAAAGCAGCCATCAGGCTGCTTTTCCCTTCGATCTCCGATTTAACTCGCCTTTTTTTCATCCATGGATTCAGCGGCACCCCAAATTTCGGATGCCCATTCAGGATGGTCGATGAATGGAATGCGATTATTTTGCCAGTCATGAATGACATCATTGCGATGGCTCTCGAAATCGTCGACTGGATCGAGATCATTCCATTTCAAAAGTGTCGATAGCTTTCCATGAAGCGGCTTCGGATACGTATTGACTGTATCGGATAATTCAAGATCCAACTCGCCGTTACCTTCATATCTGACGTCCATGTAAAATAGCATCCGTGCTATATCGCCTTTAACATGGTCTGGCGGCTCCCATGAATCTGAATCAAACTTACACTCACATCCACTATATGTTTGACCTCCCTCGTCGAAATCAAGGTGGCCCCTTTTGCCATTCACTGTCACATCAGCGGGACGAAGGTGATGAAGGTCTGTCCCGGGACCTTTGCTTGTCCCAAAATCACCGTGGGACTTTGCCCAGACATGTTCGCGGTTCCATTGTCCGGCATTGCCCCCATTCGCGTTCTCCGAGATGGATTTTCCAGAGTAAAGCAAGATGACATTCTGTTCGTTCACCGGATCTTCATCCGTTTCTTTAAGGGCATTCCACACTTGATCATAAGTTAACATCGTATGGCCCTTAATTATCGAGTGCAGAACCGCTTTCAATTCCGTTCCCGTTTTTCCTGCCGCCGTTTGGTAATAAGCTTCAAGCGGCTTATCATTCGATACGGTCAAGGTGAAACGGGCAATGGCTTCCGATTGCTGGTCCTCGGCCTTGACTGCGACAAGGTATGTTCCAGCTGCATTTGCAGGAAGGGTTAATGTCTGGCCGGTGACTGTACCGATAGTGGACGAAAAGGTCAGCTTATCTCCATCTGGATCCGAGAAGTGCTCACTCAAATCGATGTTGACCTTGGAACCGGCTTTCACTTCAAGATTTTCCAGTTTTTTCGTTACGACGGGCGCATGATTCTCTTTAGGGTCGAAAGGGGAAGCAATCGCTTCCCCCTTGGAATTGACAAACTTGATATTCGATGTGTCGACACCTTCTGATACCGACCATTTCTGAACATTTTCAGCGCCCCTGATTTCTTTTACATTGGCGTTATCAATGATGACTTCCTTCACCGCCATGCCGCCAAAATCAATGATTGCACCATCCTTATCCGGTTTTATCGTCACAGCAGCATTCTTCAGCCCAAGGCCTTTGAGTACAGCATATGAACCTTTTAACCAGATACCTTCTTCGATGTTGGATGTTTCGTCAAGATCGATCAAAACACTAGGTGAAGCAATCGTAAGTTTTTTTGTTTTAACGTTTGTCAGATTATACGTTTTTTCTGGAGCAGGAGTTTCAACTCCACCTGATTCAGATAAAGAGGTTGAAATCAATACAGGTTCATGATCGCTAGCCCTTCCGTGAACTTCCATGAAGGATGAATTAATATGGACAATATCGACTTTTGTGGATGCGGCCATATTATTCGATACCAGGATATGGTCCAGTACTTGTGAATTTCCTTGATATGTGTATGAATAACGTTTTTCAAAAGGAACTTTCTCGATCATATTGGTTAAATCTTTGCCCTTTAATATTTTAAGCGGAGCCGAAAATTCAAAATCATTAAAGTCTCCAAGCAAGACGATATTCGCTTTGGCATCCTGTGACTTAATATCACTGACAAACCGATTGACGATAGAGGCAATTTGAAGCCTTTGCGTTTCACTTGAAAGGACAGGAGGCTGGTTTTTGCCGAATAACGGCTGGTCACCGCCCTTGGAATTGAAATGATTGGCCACCACCACTACACTTTCGCCGTTAAATTCGAATTGAGCGGCTAAAGGCTTCCTGCTTGAAGTGAAGGCGGGATCGGCAGGCTCTATTCGTCCAGGGTTCAAGGTAAGTTTTCCATCTTTGAAGGCCACGGACTGTGTTGCCGTCCCTTTTGTTCCTTCAGTCAATTTGACACGGTCGACATTATACAAAAAGCCTACACGGATATTCCCGCCGGGTGCACCTCCATCAAGTTTATCTTCTGGAGCGATATCGATGTATTGATATTGCGGTCCGCCCAGCTCTTTTATTTTGTCGGTTAACTTCTTGGCACTTTGAGCAGAATCCGTTGTCCCGCTATCCGTTGCCCCATCATTATCCTGCATTTCCGTTACTCCGATGATATCGGGTTGCTTAAGATTGGTAATGATGGATGTTGCGATCGTTTCAACTTTTGAATCAGCGGTTTGAGTGGAGAAATTCTCTATATTATAGGAAGCGATCGATAGCTTATCAGCACCCTTCTCTAAAGATGTCACTTCCCGAGCCGTACCGCCATCCTTTAACGCGGGCAGCTGAGCTTTATCCGTCACTACCCTATAGTTGCTATATCCATAGCTGATTACACCCGTAACCGAGCCTTCAAAGAAATCACCCGTTTTCGCTGTAAATGATTCATCATTTATATCCAGGGTAATTCTTTCAGGGTTGAAATCCGTTTCCGTTATTTTGACGCCTCCAGCTGCAGTCGTCGTTTCCATATTCCCTGGAATCACGACTAATTCACCATAGTCTTGAGGTGCAACCACTTTCGGGTTATATACTTGCACGAGCATTCCTTCCAGACTCTCATAGAAATCAATGCCGTCTTCGCTTGGGTTAAAGTCCGTCAATCTATCATCATCGATGTTCTCAGACGGTGGAATGACATCTTTTCCGATGACGATCGGTTCTGGCATCACTGCAGTGCCAAGCTTTTCAATCGTCGTATTGGTTAATTCAGTTGTTGGCAGATCCGTCGTTTTCATTTCAGCGTATCCTTCGATATACCACTCCGCGACTTTACCTGCCACTTTGACGTGATCTCCCGCTTTCAGGCCATGTGCTTTGTTGTACACAAGTATTCCCTCGGAAGTCGTTAAGTCCTTATCCGGGTTGGGATCTTGCATGTAAAAGTTATTCGCATCTTTTACATAAGTGACGACACCTTCCACACCTGAAACGAGTTGAGTTTCATAGGATGAAAAATGATTCATCCCCTGAATGTCACGAATCTTCACTTCAGTGGTTTTGTTAACGGTATAGGCAAATGTGAAAACTTCCGATGTCTTGTCGTTGACAGCGATTGCCTTGATGACCGTATCTTTCGTTAAAATGATAGGTTCTGTGTACACAGCACTTGAAGACGTCGGCGTGGATCCATCCAGCGTATAATGGATTTTCGCTTCTTCCCAACCGGATTCAAGTGATACCTTTGTATTTTCACTAACCGTACCAGGAAAATATCCGTGTATACGGCTGGTTTGTTCACCAGTTCATAATCTTCAATACCACGCGGCTTCAGCTGATACGTGTCATTGAACCTCGATCCGATTCCGGTTACGGAAATGACATCCCCTGCTTTAAAGCTCCTCACGAAATCTTCATAATTCGAACCGGTCCGGTTATCATGGCGAACGATGACGGATTTCCCTTCAGTATCTTCCGCCTTGAATTCGAATGTTCCGTATGTTCCCGATGCCGCCAATTCTGTAATGGTTGCCTTTTCAATGGTGACCAGCTCACCTTGTGTTTCCTCATTGACCCCAGAAGCATCAATTTTTTGGATTTCAGGAAGTCCATTTCCGGAAGAAACCACTTCAAGGGAAGTTGGTTGGATTTGTAATTCCTTATTATAAGCGGATACTTGTCCGATTAATGTAACCTTATCCCCTTGCTTTACTTCCGCAGGCCACGAAGAACCATAAACATATAGCCCAGCCGTTTCATCTTGGATATAAAAGCCTTTTCCTCCCCAATAACCAAGCCCCGTGGTGACCACCCCATCGACCTGCACTATATCTTCGGTATTCATGCGCGCCTCGGCAATGGAGTCCAGAACCTTCACATCAGGCTGTTCAGGAGTCGTCCCCCATCAGAGATGATCGTGTAATCCGTTGCGGATTTCAGGCCGGGCACTGAAAAGTACTTTTCCAGCTTCCCCGTAATCGTCACCTGCACTTTAAGTAATTCCGGATGTTCGACCAAATTCAAAGCCGTTCGGATATTTCCGGCTGGAAGCTGAACGGGCATGATTTTCTTAACATCCGTTTCATCCGGACTATCCGCAATTCCTATGTTCGTACTTTCAGTAAAAGGCGATGTTTGTTGATAGCTTGTACCGCTTTTAGCTGTACCGACGATATATCCCTTCACCGTCGCAGTTCCACTGTTATTATTAATCGCTTCCATTACCGATATTGTCCCTTCGGCTTTTGCAGCGGCTGCATTTGGCAGAACCGTTGACAGTACGATCAGTATGGCAAAGAAAAGCTTGCTTATCCCGTTCTTCTTCAAGATCTCAACCCCTCCAACTTTTTTTCATTGGCCCAGCGATCATTTGAATACCGCTTAAAGAATGGTTTCGCCATTCACGGTGACACCGCTCAGGCTCACGGTCTTACCGTCAAGTCCCGATAAATCCAAATTACCCTCTACCGTAACCTGTGAAAAAGTAAAATCATCCGGAGGAGTTCCCGTTAATGTAAGATTCCCTTTGACCACTGCATTTTCCAATGAAGCAATATCCGTGATATCCACAACTACATTACCTTCATGTGTTTTTGGGGCATCAGCCGTTCCGCCAAAGTCTTTAGCCAATACAACAGTCGGGCCTGTATTGCTTCCGGCCACATCCTTGATGCGTCCTTCGATGCTTGGATCGACAGTTTTCAGCCCGCTTACATAATCCCGTAAATTCTCCCAATCAGCGAGTCCGATATCCGTCACTCTTCCTTCTTCATAAGCCTTCTTGAAAACGGTGAATCCATCTCCGCCCTTGGCTGTAAAAGCATTGGTCGCCACGACATATTCCTTCGCTGCATCCAATTCGGAATATATTCCATCTAGTCCAAGGACTTCAACCTTTGTCACACGATTGCCTGCTTCCTTCGAACTGTCGTAACTGAATTTCATTCCGGAAACATGCAGGAAGCCGCCATTTTCCTTAGGAGCGAGGTTTACACTATGCTCTAATGCTTCTTTGATTTCTGCACCCGTAAGCTTCATCGTCGCTAACGTGTTCCCAAACGGTAAAACGGTGAGGATTTCCCCTAAAGTGATCTCGCCTTGATCGATGCCAGCGCGGATGCCCCCGCCATTTTGGAATGCTATGACCGTATCCTTATTGAATTCCTTCGCTTTACTAAGCATTCCATCCGTAATTAAATTACCCAGTTCCGTTTCATTTTTGCGAACGCTCGGCTTCGTTGCATCTCCTGAATCACGCGGTGTTTCCAAGGCCTTCACAGCAGTTGCCCCCGTCTTCGTTTCCTTCAGCTCCTTAATCTTAGAGGAGTATGTTTCAAGGACTTTTGCCGCTTCAGCATCATCCTGTTTTTCAGAAAGCTTAATCAGCTGACCTGCTTGTCCGACAATCTTGCCTTTCTTATCGAATTCCACATCGATCGTTCCTAAATAGTCGCTATATTGATACCCTTGAACGATGACAGTCGGCTCTTTCGTTTTCCCTTTATCATCTTTATCGACAACAATGGGTGCGTCTAACTGCGTATGGCTATGTCCGCCCACAATCACGTCGATGCCCTTGACCTTGGCAGCTAATGTTAAATCATTGTCATAGGCTGCATTGTCATCGTAACCGATATGGGATACGGCAACTATCTTATTGACACCCATGCCTTTGAACGCCTTGACCGCTTTTTCGGCTTCTTCAAGATAGTTTTCAAATTCTATACTTCCTGGACTTGAAATATCTTTCGTCTCTTCAGTTGTAAGCCCGAAGAACCCTACCTTTTGGCCATCCACTTGTTTTACGATGCCATTGTATATCTTCCCTTGCTCTGGCTTACTTGAAATCAAATCCGAGAATAGTCCCTTGAACTTATCATCTTTGGAGAAATCAACATTGGAACTGACAAACGGGAACTTTGCCCCTTTAATGAAATCAGCCAAAGCTTGATGCCCTTCGGCGCTTGAACCCAAATCAAACTCATGATTCCCGAATGTCATGACATCATATTTCATTAAGTTCATGAAGCGAAGATCCGCTTGCCCTTTGAATTCATTAAAATAGAGAGTTCCCGAGAATACATCACCTGCATCAACCAAAAGAGCTTGCGGCTTGCTCTTACGCACTTCTTTGACAGCCGTCACCCTTTGGCCACATTGTCCAAGTGGGCATGCGTGTCATTCGTATGCATCAAGGAAAGCGTGATCGCCTTCGCAGGGTTTTTCAAAGCTTCTTCAGCAGCAGCGACTTTCTTATCCGCCAATGCCATTTTCGAAAGGAACTCCTTTCTGTCCGACTCCTTGAGTCCATTCAAATTAATGGCTGCTTTCGCCTTTTTAGCCGCGTTTATCTGTTCTTTCGTTTTAAGTTCCCCATTGGCAAGAGCTACATAGGCATTGACCCGCTTTGCCACTTCTTTTTCTTTTCTGCATATACCGCATCATCATACTTACCTTTCACTTCTTTAACATAGGCGTGTATGGCTTTTCCGAGCTTGGATGTTTTGCTGACCTTTTTCAACTGCGAAGAAACGGTTTGCATCCGCTTGTCCGCGGTCTTTAAATCCCCTTATTCACCCAGTAAGCAGCCTTTTCATAATAGTATGGAACTTTCAGGTCACCGTTCAAAGCTGTTTTGGTCGCTTTAGTGAATTTATCGTATAGGAGCTTTTCGATTTTCGCACCGTAAACCGTATCTTTAATATCTTTATCTGCCTTTTTCACGGCTTGATCCAGTGCCTCGTATTGATTCCTGATATCAATTGATTTCTTGGCAAGTATTGAATTCGTAAGGTTGCCAATCGATTTGCCATGTGCAGCTTTTGCTTTCTCAGCCGCTTTATATCCTTTTACATAACCTTCTGAACGAGTGATATACTTATCATATGCTTCGATTTCTTTATATTTGGCATCTTTTTCTTTTTGCTTAACATTGATTTTTTAATGGTAGAGTTGATGTCTTTTTTGGCTTGTTTTGCAGACTTGATTTGTTTTTCAACAGTGGACACTGAAGCGAGTTTAGAAGTGTAGAAATAGGTGTCGAATGGTTTTTTGATGGCGGCCTTGGCCGTTTTGATTTTACTATTCAGGCTAGTGGCAGCATCCGATGGTGCCGGCGCTACTGCTACGATCGTTGTCGCAGCCATTATGGTGGCTGATGCAATTTTTACGATTTTCTTTTTCCCCATTATCGTTAATCCCCCCATTAGTTCTATACTGGCATAACATTCTGCTAACTTATCGATAGAATTGGCACACTTTTCCAGAAATTGAATTCCGACAAATTTACTTACCCATACACAAATCCACCCTACTTTTTTCCTCTAAAGATCCGTGTATCTCCTATATTACAACAAAATAATCCAATTTTAAAACAAATTTACAATACAACATCGAATATTAACAGAATATTATCATTATAATCACCCTAAAATACCTAGTAGAAGATAGATGATATATCAACAAAATGATTTAATGGTAAAATAGCATCAGTTTCATCCGGAATCACCCTTGGTCTTTATACCTAAATTAACCAAAAACGAAAAAAGAGAGAGTTAACTCTCCCTGAGACAGTAGACAAATTCGAAGAAAAGCGAGATTGCCTGAAGTTTTTTGAAAGAACGTTCCAGCTGATTTCAGAAACCCGCTCCCTTTCCGCCGACTGGCTGCCAAGACTCATCAAAACAAGCGTCTGCGGGACCTCGGCTAACCAGTTATTCGGCAGGAGTGTCGCAAATTTCTTCAATCCAATGAGAGTTTCATAAAACAATAAAAAACATATTGAACTAGTTTGCTGCAGTTTTTTATTTAAAAGAACGTTCGCTGATTTCAGAAACCCGCTCCTTTCCGCCGACTGGCTGCCAAGACTCCTCGACTCAAGCGTCTGCGGGGTCTCGGCAAGCCAGTTATTCGGCAGGAGTGTCGCAAATTTCTGCAATCCAATAAGAGTTTCATAAAACAATAAAAAACCCAAAGTGTAACCATTTCTTAATCAAGGTTAGGGATGAGACTAGACCACAGTTTTTCTTTAAAAACAATCCAGTGATTGGAACGGAAGGCGCTAGACTCCTGCGGGGAAACGAGTCCAAGGGAGATCCCACAGGCGGAAAAGCGCCGAGGGCGGACCGCCGCAAAAAGCGGGCCTGGAATGGAAATGAACGTTCGAAATCCCCCAAACCCTTGGATTAAATGTTTAAGCTCCCTTCGAATATTGTCACGGCATGTCCGGAAAGTTTAACTGTGTCTTCCGTTACTTCAACCTTCAATAGTCCTCCTCTTTCCGATGCTTGATAGGCTATAAAACTACTTTTGTCCAACTTTCTTTTCCAATATGGTCCAAGGCAACAATGGGCCGAGCCCGTTACATGATCTTCGTCAAGGCCTTGGGCAGGGGAAAAGAAACGTGAAACGAAATCATATTCACCGCTATCCGATCGACTCGTTACAATGACACCCCGAATCGGCAATTGGGCAATGGAATCTATATCCGGCTTCATATTCCTTACGATTTCCTCTGATTGAACTTCGACTAGATAATCCCATTTGCTTTGTCCAACATACGCAGGCACAACACCTAAAGCTTTTATCAGTGATTCAGGGACAGCGGTCTCCTGCTCGATTAATGGCGGGAACTCCAATTGAACCATTCCATGAACGAATCTTGCTGTGAGAAGCCCACTTTTCGTCTGATAGACAATCGGTCGATCCCTTGGCACGTATTCTTTCCCCCACAAAAAGAAAGAGCTTGCCAGCGTCCCATGTCCACAAATCGGTATTTCAATGGACGGTGTGAACCAACGCAGCTGCCATTCAGCTTTATGAAGGTGAATGAACGCAGTGACAGGCATATAATTTCTTTAGCCATTCGCTGCATCCACTCGCTGTCACTTTCCCCGGTAAGAAGGCAGACAGCTGCAGGGTTTCCTTTAAAAGGTTGATCTGTAAACGTATTAATGATGGTTAATTCCATTAAATGTTCCTCCGGATAAGTAATATTCCAGTCTCCTAATTCCACAATGAGGAGCCCTTTTCCTTTTTTGAATTAAGAGTTCCCATTAAAATGAAAAAGAACACATATGGCGTCCTCGTTGTTAAAAAAACCTGTAATTCTTGTAGTGCATTTCGAAGTCACTAAAATAGACAGCTTTATAAAAAAAGCTGCCCATCACTATATTAATTATGTGTGATCCACCTTGCTGTAACAAACCACCCTACAGTTTCCGTACAATGAATGTATCCCCAAGCAATTCCCAATTCTGGGGAAAAGGATAACCAAGTACCCAATAACTGAGGCCCCTTGACCTGTAACTCTTCACCAGATCGAATTTAGCTTTAGCACTGCGTGCGTCCTCAAACCAAACTTCATGTGTGCGTCCCTGATTATCTTTGTACCTATAATACGGTGATTGGGCTGTCTCATCATATTTTATTTCTACATTATATTGGACGGCGCGTCTGATGGCTTCCTGCATGTCGAAAGTCTCTGCTTCCTGGCCCTCTACATGAGGAATGAGCCAGTCCCGTGCATAAATTTGAAATCCTATGAAGATTTTATTTGTTGGTATCGCCGTTACGGCATAGTCAAGGACACGCTTTATTTCATTAATGGGAGAGATTGCCTGTGGCGGCCCCTTTCGATAACCCCATTCATATGTCATCAGCACTACGAAATCGAGCAGTCGTCCGTGAACTGGATAATCATGTGCCTCAACTAATAATCCCTTTTGGCTGGCGCTAGTTTTTGGGGCAAGGGAGGATGACACAAAGTAACCCTCAGGACGCAATCGATCCACTGCTCTTTGGAGAAAGCGATTATAGAAATCACGGTCCTCTGGTGCTACACTTTCAAAGTCGATATTCAATCCACGGTACCCTTTGTTTTTCATCGTTTTTATGACGTTGGTTAATATTTTTTCCACTAAACTTAAATCGGAAAGTATCGTATGTGCAAGCTGTGTTCCCGCTTCCGTCGCGGAAAAATTCGTTATGCACATCATGGGTATGACGCCAGTTGACTGTGCCGCCCGTATCGTCGGGGTATCATCTATGACTTCTAAGCTGCCATCTTGCCTCATTCTATAACCAAATGGACTTACGTAGGTCAAATCGTAGGCTACTTCACGTACCTGCTGCGCACCTGCTTGCCCGTAAACGTTTGTAAAACCATTTACTTCAATGATGGGTTTTGGTTTCTGGGGAATCCTCATTATCCTACCGATATGAATATTGGACGGATCTGTAATCCGATTCATCTGCATAATGGCTTGAACTGTCGTTCCATAACGTCTTGCTATATCATAAAGGCTATCTCGTTCCCTTACGGTATGATAAATAACCGGAATGGTTAGTCTCTGCCCTGGATAGATAGTAGAAGGATTTGTGATGCGATTCGATTGCATGATTTCCTGTACCGCAGTTCCAAACTGATTTGAGATTTTTTCTAGAGTATCCCCTTGCTGAACCCTGTACTGAAGATAAGGTTCGGGAATCAAAAGAGCTAGGCCAATCACCAGCTTATCTGGATTTTCAAGGCCATTGATCCGAACAATCCGGTTGGTACTGACACCATATTGCTGGGAAATTCCCCACAAAGAATCCCCCTATTCACTACATGGATTTTCACATGCACTGCCCCACTTTCCTTCAAAATATTCCCTTCATTTTATTCCCTAGATAGCCCTAATATGTTTTTTACGTTCAACATTCCAGTATTCTTAGTTTTTTGCTCATATTGCGTATGTATATTGTTTGTTCCCCATTGTGAGCACGGATTCTTTATTGAGAAAACCAAGAGAGTGATTTCAGTAGAGGAAAAAATGAAAAAGACCACCATATGGCGGTCCTTCGTATTTCAGTGTTTTACCATTCACCCAAAGTTCCATATTGCGTCCTCGATTAAGCCCCAACAATCCTTGTCCATATTTATTTCTTTATGAACTCTGATTCCAAACGATTGTTTACGTTTTTATAAAAGTCCGGTAATTCTTGTAGTGCATTTCGAAAGGTTAATAGGATCTTATCGATTCCGATCGCTTGAAGTTCCTGGATTTTGATCGCAACCGATTCGTAACTGCCGATTAGCCCTGTCCTGAATCCCTCATTATTTGCTACAAAATCACTAATTGAAGACGCATTTTTCCACATTCCTTTTGTATCTTTACGGTTTTTAAACTGTGCTATTGCCGTATCGTCTGCGCGTTCGATAATATACTGATATTCGCTTTTTGCCTCCTCTTCCGTTTTTCTGGCAATGACAAAAGCATTGACGGCAAATTTCACTTCACGACCATGCTTTCGTGCTGCAGCCTTCACATATTCCATTTGTTCTTTCAACTCTACTTTGGAAGCCCCATTCATAAAGTAATAGTCGGATAATTCACCCGCCATTTCTTGGGAATCTCGTGAATTCCCGCCTTGATAGATTGGTGGATATGGTTTTTGAATAGGTTTCGGTGCCAATATAGCATTATTGATTTGATAATAGTCTCCTTGATAAGAAAAATGATCGGTCGTCCACAATCCCTTTAAAACCTCCAGGTATTCCCTTGAACGTTTATATCGCTCTTCGTGCTTAATCCATTCTATCCCGAACATTTCTTGTTCTTCTTTAAACCAGCCGCTGACCAAATTAATGTGAAATCTCCCTTTTGAGATAATATCGATGCTCGAACCTACTTTAGCGAGGGTTGCAGGATGAATGAAACCCGGTAAAACCGCAGCAATGAAATGAACGTTTTCGGTATCCCCTGCCAAAGCAGTAATAACCGATAAAGGATCCAGTTGCCCTCTATCCGCCGAGCTGCCTCCAATACTGCCAACATAGCGAATTGCATAAAGGATGGAGTCAACTTGTAGCTGGTCTGCCATTTTTGCAAGTTTACGATTGTATTCCATACTTCCATCCGTATTCTGTTCTACGTTTGCCCGTAAGAAACCACCGGATAAATTAGCTCCCCAGATTGAAAATTTCATATCCTTCCCTCCTTAGTTTTCAGGATCTTCCTGCTCATAAAACCTTTTCTCCAAATAATGGCCGCACCGTTCTCCCAAATCTTTCTGCTTCTTCCAAGTGTGGAAAACCTGATAGGATAAAATGCTTGACGCCAATATCGATATATTCTTGCAGGCCTTCCCTCACTTGTTCAGGAGTGCCTACAATGGCTGTACCTGCTCCTTTTCTGATTTTCCCGATTCCCGACCAACCATACCTTCCAAAACGTTCCTTGTTCTTCGTTAATTCATTCATCCGCTTTTGAGCCACCGAATCCGTCGTTTCATAGTAATGACTCATATTTTCCAAAGATCCCCTGCCTGCCCTGCTTATTATTTTCCTCGCTGCTTCCCATGCCTCATTCTCCTCGTCCCGAACAATCACATGAATCCTGACACCATATTCCAAATGCCTTCCATACTTCCTGGCTCTGTGTTTGACATCATTGATTTGTTGTTCAATTTGCTCCGCTGGTTCTCCCCATTGCAAATAAACATCGGCAGATTTCGCTGCAATTTCCTTTGCTGCATCGGATGAGCCTCCGAAATAAACCGGAATATTCGGACTTTGGCGGATACTTGGATTCAATACTCCATCGCTGACCGTGAAATAGTCTCCTATATGATTCACTTTTTCTTCCGTCCATGATTTTTGTACCACATCAAGGAATTCACCTGTTCTGGCATATCGTTCATTATGCTCAAGGAAGTCACCATCCTGCCCCAATTCTTTTGCCGAACCTCCAGTAACTACATTGACAAGCATTCGCCCTTCCGAGAATTGGTCAAGGGTCGCGGCCATTTTTGCGGCAACCGTAGGAGCAATGAATCCTGGGCGAAAGGCAATCAATGGCTTGATCGTTCTTGTATGATGAATGATTGCCGAGCCCACTATCCATGAATCCAGGTAAGGAATGCCTGTTGGAATCAAAACCCCTTCAAAACCAGCCTCTTCTGCCGCTTTAGCAACATTCACTATATAATCCAAAGTTGGTTTCCTCTGCGGCTCGTTTAGTCCTAAGTATTCTCCATCGCCATTTGTAGGCACATACCAGTAAAAATGCACAGACATTATAAAACCTCCTTATTTTAAAATCTCATAAGCATAATCTACGAGATTCTGCTTTTTTTATAATTTGTGTACTGTGCAGCATATGTTCTGACAGGATCACCGGAATAAAATCGTTCATATAATTCATGCCGTGATGCAAGCGGACTCCCTAATAAATCCCACGACAATTTAATTAATCGGGTCCTATCCTCGGCAGATGTCTCTGTACCCTGGTAATACTCTTTTAACAAAGGACCTATGGGGCCTTCCAATTCTTTCAAGCTGGATGGGACCTGTAACAGTCCTCCTGCACCAATTTGCTGGATGATTTCCAATGCCCTTGGGTAGAATCTCGTTCCCAGATTTCTGGCTGTCGTTAAAAAATCTTGATCAGGAAGCATTATGCCATTATGCATTTTCGCTTTATATTCCGAAGCGAGCAGTAATGCCTTAATGGTTTCAAGCTGGATGATCAATTCTGCAAGCTTCTCTTTCACATGTAAAAATTGTGTAGCACCAGCCGTTTCCGCTAATTCATTTCCGATTGCTGCAACACTTTCCAGTTTGCTGACAAGCCTCACAACAGTTTGATGCTGGCTAAGCATTGATGAAGGGGCATCACAACGAAGCATCCATGCAAATTCAGGATCCTCTTGAACAAGCACCCGCTCCCAAGGGATGAATACATCATCAAAAATCAAAACGGCATCCATTTCGTCAAAACGTGCACTTAGCGGATGATCCTCCTCTCGTTCATCAGAAAACGACTCCCTGCAAACGATATGCAAACCTTTGGCATTGACAGGAACAAAGAAAACATTTGCGAATTCACGTTCATTTTCCGCTCTCTTGTGATAGGAAAAAATTAAAATTTCATCAACATATGGAGCAGCTGTCGCAATCATTTTCGCACCGCGAACATAGATTCCTTCACGATTTTTACGGCTGATATGTAAAATTCCCGGTTTCTTTCCCACTAATGTTTTTGAACGATCCTTTTGTGGATCATGCCCTGCAACTGTTGACAATAAATCAAGATTACGGGATTGATAGTAATAGCTTTCTATTTTCTCTGAAAAACCTGGATGTGCATCTTCATATTCTGAGCGGTTTGCGAACCAGCCAGTAATTATGGAACGGGAATATTCAGATAGACGGCTCATGACTCCAAAAGTCTGATCGGCCCAATGCTGATACGCCAAACGTTTTTTTTCCAGATCCTTATGTGTTCTTGGAACGAAGAATGACAGGTTCGCATCAAGCCCTTCCTCCGTCTTGTATGTCAGCAAGGATTTACTGCCTGTTTTTGTTTGTAAATCCAGCAAGGACTGAATCGTATGGACCGTTCCTTTAAATGCAGGATGTTCCCCTACGTTCTTGATGATATCTCCATCTAACCAGATATTTCTCCCATCATTAAGTCGTTGAAGATACCGATTGTTTTCGACCATCACAATTCCCCTTTCCATTTACCTCCTCCAAAAAATGGTGGAGTCTTCGTTTTAATGGCTCTTTATCATAGGTTTCATACTGCATGGCAAAGGTTCGAATGGGATCCCCGGTATACAGCCTTTCATACAGATCATGCCTTGATCCCAGTGTGCTCCCTATCAGTTCCCATCCTACTTGAAATAAAGACGTTTTAGTGACGGCATCGACATTCGCTCCTCTAAAATACTTTTCTAATAATGGAATGAGTTCGTTGCTGTCCTCTATCGTTGTAGAAGGGAGCTGGATAAAACCGCCTGCCCCGATTTGTTTTAAAATCTCGATCGCTCTTGGATAATGGCGGGTTCCAAGATTTCGCGCGGTTTGCAAGGGTACGAGAGCAGGTAGATAAACACCCTTTTCGTTTAGTGATCCTTGAATCTCCGAGACAATAAGCAACGCCTCTATACTATCGATTTGGGTATATAGTTCACCAAGCTTCTCCTTCACTTGTAAGAATTGATCGACACCGATCGATTGAGCGATGGCCGTAGCCACCCCTGCAACGAATTGAAGTTTCGTCAGCAATCGGACAACCGTTTGATGATGGGCGAGACAGTTTAATTGCTGGTGCCGCTGCGCCTCAAACACCCCTTCTACGGATCCCCTTATAAATACACGTTCCCAAGGAATCAACACATCATCAAATAATAAAACAGCGTCCATTTCATCAAATTGCGCACTTAATGGATGTTTCCTTTGATCTCTTGAGGCGAATGATTCACGACAGACAATTTGCAGGCCGGGAAGATTCAAAGGGATAATGCACATATTTGCTTGTTCTGTTTTATCAGAAGACAGTTTCTGATGCGGCATGATGATGACATCGTGAGCATACGGGGAAGCGGTAGCAATCATTTTCGCACCTCTAACGACGATTCCTTCCTCCGTTTCCTTTATGACTCTCAATAAAGCATCTTCCTGTTCATCACCTGGCTTTGATCTATCGATCTGAGGATCAAGTATGGCCTGAATCACAATACGTCGTTCATCCCTGGCCTGTTCATAGTATTCCGTGATTTTCTTGGAAAATCCTGAATCATATTGTTTAAAGAAATCCCTATCAATGTAGTAGCCTGTAACCAGCGAATTCGCATAGTCAGATAATCGGCTCATCACTCCATAAGTTTTCCGCGACCATAATTCAAAGGCCTTTCTTCTTGAAATCAGCTCTTCCATATCTTTGGGGATAAGAAAAGATTTGTGAACAAATTCCTTTGTTTTTGGACTTTCATATCCGACAATCTTTTGTTCCTCAGGCGAATCCAGCATATCCAACAAATGTGTTAATGTGTCCAGGGTGCCTGTGAAAGCATGATGGGCATATAGATCGTCTATTTTCTTTCCATCAAGCCAAACATTTCTTCCATCTTTCAAACTTTCGGCTAGCCGTCTTCTTTTATTGACCTTCATTAAGCAATAACCCCCTTGGATAATACAAAAGCCCTTGAAGGAGTATGGAACTGACTCCTAACAAGGGCTCTCGGTTGTCCGATAAGCTATTTTTTTATGTTTACTATCATAATCCGATAAAATTAATTGGTCAAGTATGATTTAACTAATTACCCAAAAATAACCAGTAAAAATAATACTTGATAAATAATCAGCAATCTTGTTATAGTTTAATTATTCCAATTGGAAAACTATACTATGAAAGCCTACCGGATAACCGGCGGCATGAACAAACCTTGTTCATGCTTTTTTTTATTCCCAAAAAAAAAGAATGGACCCCATAAAAAAGAAAAGAGGAATTCCAGATGAGAAATTCATTTTTGTTTATCATCATATCCCTATTATTCGTCATGTTGCTTTCAGCTTGCACCAGCAGCGGCAGTGAAAAAGCCGCGAGTGAAGATAAGAAAGAAATTATTTTCGGCTTCACTCCAGGCCCTTATAGTGACCAAGTGAAAAAAGGAATAGAACCCTACCTGAAAAATAAAGGA
This sequence comes from Peribacillus frigoritolerans, assembly GCA_030562215.1. Classification (GTDB taxonomy): domain Bacteria; phylum Bacillota; class Bacilli; order Bacillales; family DSM-1321; genus Peribacillus; species Peribacillus frigoritolerans_B. The sequence goes on from JAUPFL010000001.1 coordinate 243,368, forward strand.
TACACCGTTAAGTATGTGGAAATCAGTGACCCGAACCAACCAAACTTTGCCTTAGCGGAAGGCTCAATCGATGTTAATGTATTTCAGCATACTGCATTTTTCAAGAATTTCATCAATGAAAACAAACTGGAACTTACCGAAACCATTAAAGTCCCTACAGCACCCATGGGGTTATATTCAGACATACATGGAAGCAAGGATGAATTGAAGGAGGGGCAAAAAGTGGCAATCCCCAATGACCCCGCTAACGTGGCACGAGCATTGAGAATGCTTGAACAAATTGGCTGGCTTCAATTAAAAAAGGGATACGATCCCCTGACTGTATCCAAAAAAGATATCGTGGAGCAAAAGGTGAAATTTTCATTTGTTGAGGTGGAACAGGCTCAAGTTCCTCGAATCTTGCCTGATGTAGATTATGCGGTAGCGAATGGGTATACCATCCTGGTATCCGACCGGAAATTATCTTCTGCCATCTATTTAGAAGATCCCCCATTTGAATACCAAAATTTTGTGGCGGTAAGAACCGAAGATAAAGACAAGCAATTTGTGAAGGAAATCATTGACGCCTACCAATCCCCTGACTTTCAAAAAGCGATTGAAAGCAATAAAGAGTTTGAAGGTTTTCACCGACCTGATTATTTTAAATGAAAGATATATAACGCATGCAGATCGGAGGTTCAGAATGATAAAGTTTACTAATGTTTGTAAAACCTTTTCTGTCAAAAACAAATTATTCACTGCGGTTTCCCATGTGAATCTGGATATTAGGGAAAATGAAATATATGGGATCATCGGTTTTAGCGGGGCAGGTAAATCTACTTTACTGCGCATGGGCAACCTGCTGGAAAAGCCTACGGAAGGTACGATCGCGATAAATGATTCGATCCTTAGTGATTTATCTGGCAAACAGCTTCGGGAAGCACGCAACAAAATCGGGATGGTTTTCCAACATTTCAACCTCTTGGCAAATCGAACGGTGCAAGGAAATGTCAGCCTCGCATTGGAACTTGCCAATGTACCAAAACATGAACGCGCCAAAATCATTGCCGAGTCCCTGCAAATCGTTGATTTATCTGATAAGGCAAATCATTATCCAGCTCAGCTCTCTGGCGGACAAAAGCAAAGAGTCGCGATTGCCCGTGCCATAAGCACAAGACCAAATGTATTGCTTTGTGATGAGCCCACCTCTTCACTTGATCCACAAACCACTCAATCCATCCTGGCCTATCTAAAAAAATAAACGAAACCTATGGTGTGACCATCCTGATCGTGACTCATGAAATGGATGTAATTCGAAGGTTAGCAAATAGGGTGGCGGTCATGGAAAATGGGAAAATCATGGAGGAATTGAACTTAGCGGACAATAGAAACATACCCACAACAAAAATCGGTAAAATTCTATTAAAACATGAATCTGAAGAGGTGAAGGTAAGTGTTTGATAATATCATTTCCTTACTCCCTGAAATTTACTTAGGTGTAGGCCAAACATTTTTAATGGTGGGGATAGCGATATTGGCAGCTATCTTATTAGGCCTCCCGCTTGGTTTCCTTGCATTTTTGACTTCAAAGGAACAATTACTCGAACAGACTATCTTAAATAACGTTTTAAATGCAATGATCAACACGGTCCGTTCATTCCCATTCATCATTTTACTGATTGCTCTTATTCCATTTACACGAACGTTATTGGGAACATCTGTAGGTCCGCTTGCCGTCTCCATCCCACTATCGATAGCTGCCATTCCGTTTTTAGCTCGGCTTGTCGAACAATCTTTGCGTGAGGTGCCAAAAGGAACAATTGAGGCTGCTGTTGCGATGGGCGGATCCCCCTTCCAGATCATCAGCAAAGTTTTATTATTGGAAGCCCGTTCCGGTCTCCTGTTAGGCCTCACTGTTACTGCCGTTTCTTTCATATCCTATTCAGCTATTGCCGGGGTCGTAGGAGGCGGGGGAATTGGCGACTTGGCCATTCGTTATGGATACTACCGTTTTCAAACTGACATCATGATAACAACCGTATTCCTTCTTATCATCATTGTTCAATCCGTCCAATTCGCCGGAAATTATCTATCTGCTAAACTTGATAAAAGGTGAACGCAATCATAGCCTTTCTTGGTTCGAATCCAATGAAAGGCTATGACTTTTTCTTTAAATTAAAAATGCTTCCCTTAAAAAGTATTGCCAGTAACATACAATCCATCGATACCTCTATTAATCTGTTAGAAAACCCTCACATCAAAATAAATCAACACCTCAAGATATATACCCGCTTTTCCAGCCTCATTTCTGACTCCTAAGCCAACCAAAAACCACTCCTGTACTACACCATCAAAACACATATCAAACGTTCCATAGATAGGCTTATGGTCCTTGAATAACCTGTTTTAAAGCATAGTTCCCTCAATTCAAAACCAGATTGGTATGGTATGATTATAGAAGGGTTAATTTTCGCTTCAGGAGGTGGAATAATGACGATCAGCAGCATCATATTGGTGGTGGCGGCAGTCTTTATCGGCGCCTTGATGCGGACCATGTTCGGGTTTGGTGAAGCGATTGTCAGCATGCCTCTGCTTGCCTTACTTCACATTCCGCTTAATACATCGGTTTCCCTGATTGGATTGGCAGGTCTTACCGTCGCTTCACTAACCGTCGTTAGCGGATGGCGGCATATCGAACGCTCGGTAATAATCAGGCTGGCGGCTTCAACGGTCATCGGCATACCAGCCGGCCTCGCTTTGCTCCATTACGCACCTTCTTTGATCATTACTTCTGCACTCGGTGTTTTTTTGATTGCATATGGAGGATATTCTCTTCTAAAGCAAAAACTTTTTAAAGCTGTGGATAAACCATTACTTAACTCGAAGGGCTGGGTATGGCCGTTCGGTTTTGCGGCGGGAGTCCTTGGCAGCGCCTATAACTTTAACGGAGTGCCTGTCGTCGTCTATGGAACTTTACGAAGATGGAATCCAGATCGATTCCGCGGAACATTGCAAGCCCATTTCCTTATATCCGGAATCCTGGTCGTGACGGGTCATGCGCTAGGCGGACTATGGACGGCCGATTCACTTATTCTTTACGCGTATTCCATTCCAGCCATATTACTTGCGACAGGTCTCGGAATCTTCATGAATAAGCGAATTCCCGCGAAGAAATTCGAAAGCTATTTATTCTTTATCATCATTGCGCTAGGTGCACTATTATTGATTCCCCATGACCGATAACCAATAAAAGCCTGATTTCTCTTTGAAACAAAGAAATCAGGCTTTAGTCTGAAGACAATTTACAAAAATAATAGAATCATAGTCGAATCATCAACCTCGGATATCCCGTTTGTTATATCCGATAAAGCCTGCTGCCAGTAATAAGATAGCCAGGATTGAAAGCATTGATACCTTCATGTAATCCATATCTTCAACAGGAAGTTTCGGAATATGGCCAAATGGTGTTAGTTTTCCCATCCATTCCGGGAATTGAAGCATCCCCTAAATAAACGACTAAGATTGAGTATGTCAAGTAAAGCCAAGTCAATCCGGATAATTTTGGTGCAAAGCCAATAAACAGCACGGCGATGCCAATCATGATCCACATCGCAGGCAGGTAGACCATTGCTGCACTAAATAAAGTGCCGAAAGCAATCCCTTCATCCATCACTGAATTCCCGACTGCCCAAAGACCGGTGTCAGCAAGCGCAAGCATGAGAAAACCGGCCATGACGGAGATGATAAAATAGCTGCCCATAAGCCTTGTGCGGGATACGGCGCGGCTCAGTAAATGTTCAGTATGATTCTTTTTTCTTCCCCTTTAAGTTTTAACATCGCCATTAAAGGCGGAATGGTGCATATCATGGAGATGACCGACATCAACATTGTCAAGAATTGTTCTGTCAGCGAATAGCCTTCAACTGGCGTCATTAGTTCCGCCATCATTTCATTTTTTGAAAAAAGGATTCTAAATCACCTAAAACGGAACCGTAAGATGCTCCTAAAATGAACATCCCGGCTGCCCAGGCGATCAATCCTGTACGCTGAAGCCTTAGCGCGAGGCCAAGCGGACTTTTTAAAAACGATGAAGCATATTTCCTGCCGGGCTTAGCCGGAATGAATCCAGCTTCCAAATCACGGATGGCATTCAAATATAGAGATAGGGCAACCAAAATGATTGCCGCACCCATCGTAAGGATGATTGGCCACCAATAATTATTCACATATACTTCTGAACCTAAAACCCAACCCAATGGTGAAAACCAGGAAAGTGTTTCATTGCTGACATCCCCTACCGCCCGGATAAGATAGGAGAGAAGCAATACAGTGATGGAGTAACCAATCGTACCTCGAGCACTCTCCGTAAGCTGGGCAAATAATGCCGTTATCGCCGAGAAGAATATACCGGTTGCCCCTAAAGCAGCTCCATACATAAGGGAACCTTCCAAATCCATGCTTTCAATTCCCAGAGCATACAATCCGAAACCCGTTATTAGCGCGATCAATGCATTCGTTCCAAACGATACGGAAATGGCTGCATATAAATTCGCCGACCGTCCAGCTGGCAAAGAACGGATCATTTCGATACGGCCGTCCTCTTCATCTGCGCGTGTATGGCGCGTAACAAGTAAAATACTCATTATTCCCACGGCCATAGCGGTTAACAGTAACATTTGATGCGCCATCATCGCTCCGTTTGTATAGTCATCCAGGCCGTAACCTTTCCCCACCATCGCTGTCATTGCAGGGTTCTTCATCGTTTCTGCAATGGTTTGCCTTTCTAGCCCAGTCGGATACAGATCGGTGAATGCCATTGCAACCATGAATGTAAGGACGGAGAGGGAAATTATCCAAACAGGAATCCGAATCCGATCTTGCCGTACGATGAATCGGGAGAGCCTCCCTGTATTATGATAGGACTGGTTCGCCATTATAACGCACCTCCCGCCCCAGAATCAGAAGTCTTCCTTACACCTTCATAATGGCTCATGAATAAATCTTCCAATGTAGGCGGCGCACTTTCCAATTTTACAATTCCAAACTGGCTTATATATTTCATGACATTATCCAATTCCTCTGTATCCACTTGGAATGAAAGTGCCTCGTCTTTCTTCACGATATCCCAAACACCATTTACATTCCCTAAATCCGGAATAGGCTGCTTCGTTTCGACAAGCAAGCTCGTTCTCGTCAAATGACGCAACTCATCCAATGTTCCCGTTTCAATTATTTGTCCTTGCCGAATGATGCCCACTTTATCGCATAACCTTTCCACTTCAGAAAGAATGTGACTGGAAAGCAATATACTTTTTCCTTCATTTTTCGCTTCCATCACACATTCCTGGAAAACCCTTTCCATCAAAGGATCTAGACCTGATGTTGGTTCATCCAATATATAGAGGTCGGCATCAGATGAGAAAGCAGCAATCAAAGCAACCTTTTGCCTGTTCCCCTTTGAATATGTTCCACATTTCTTAGAAGGATCCAAGTCGAATTTTTCATTAGTTCTTCGCGTCTGCTTTTATTGTTCGTCCCGCGTAATTCAACAAATAGATCAATAACTTCCCCGCCTGTTAAGTTGGGCCATAGGTTCACATCTCCAGGAACATATGCGATTCTCTTGTGAATTTCAACCGCATCTTTCCATGCATCCTTGCCAAAAATCTTCGCTTCCCCATCCGTCGCTTTTAAAATCCCGAGCAGCACACGGATCGTTGTTGATTTTCCAGCACCATTAGGACCGATGAACCCAAATACCTCACCTTTATTCACTTCAATGTTCACACCATTTAAAGCATTGAACTTTCCAAACTTTTTCGTTAAATCCGTTGTTTTCAATACGGACATTCCTCATCCACCTCTTCCTCATTGAAAAAATATGAAATATTTTAATTGATTTAGTTCATAATATACAAAAGGGGAATTCCTGACAATAGTTTATGAACTTATTTTATTGTTCTATTACATATTTTTAATTAAACTAAAGTTGAGGTGAAACAAATGGACGGATTTCAACGACGCAGGGAACAAAAAAAATTGCATATATTAGAAGCTGCCTTAGCTTTATTCATGGAGTATGGTGTACAGAAGATTTCGATTGGGGAAATAGCCAAAAAGCAAATGTATCTCAAGTAACGATATATAATTACTTCGAAAGTAAACATAACTTGATTCATGAGGTTTTTATTCATTATACAAATAAGGCATTGGATGAATTTGAACAGATTCTTACCAGCAACGTTGCTTTCCCTGAAAAAATAAAGCAGCTGATGTTCACGAAGAATGAAACTGCGAAACAAATTCATGAAGATTTTTATCAATATTTAATGAGGGAATATACTTCCGGAGTCAATTACATGGAAAAAATATACATAGAAAAGGCCCTGCCACGCTTTATTGATCTGTTTAACCAAGGGAAGGAACAAGGATATGTTAATCCGAACTTATCCAATGAAGCGATTTTATTTTATATAAAAGCAATGAATGAATATATCCAACGGGAGGAGGTTTATCAAAGCATCCTGCCTTTGACTGAGGATATTATGAAGATTTTGTTTTATGGGATCGTTGGGGAAAAAGAGAAATGAATTAAAAAAACGGTGTGAATCGACCTTTCCAATTCACACCGCTCTCTTTAAGTCAATGTTAATAATTTGGCTGAAGTGTAATTATATTTCTCGATTGATAGATCAAAAACGGCTCCCGCTTTTAAAAAGACCGTACTTTCAACTATTAAAGTCGGATCGCCTGGCTGCAAGTCCAAAAGCTTGGCATCGTCGTCATTTAGTTTTTCACACGAAATGATTTTATCTGCAAACCCGATATTCAACTTCAAATCCTCGACTATATAATCATAAATGGAACCATTTGCGATTTCTTTATTCAAGATGGGGATGATGTCTTTATTGAAAAAGGACTCTTCTATTACAATGGGTTCACCATTTAAGTATCTAACCCTTTTGAGGTTATAGATTTTGGTTTTTACATTGCATTTCATTTGTTTGGCCAATTTTTCATCAGCTTCTATTAATTCTAACTTCAATACTTTACTTTTCATTTCATCATTTGGAAACACTTTGGTTAAGCCGCTCATATCCCTCATCGAAATGCATCCCGGTCTGGAAAATTCCCTTAGGAATATGCCGCTTCCTTGCACTTGATAGATATAACCCTGCTCAACCAATATGTTGATTGCTTTTCTAATGGTATTCCTGCTGACATCGAACTTCTTCATCAACTCTTCTTCAGTAGGTAACTTAGTATTTAATGTATATTTTCCTTCTAATATTTCCTTCTCCATTTGTTCTACGACCATTCTATACTTTACACCCATATTTCCATTTACCTTCCTCTATACATAATGATTTAGAACAATAATTAAGACTGAATGCTAGGTTTTCTTTACAATAGTTTATTTTATAACGATTGTAAAGAAACCTCTGTTTCTTTCAGACTGCAGACAAATCCGAAGAAAAGCCTATAGTTTTTTCAAGAAAACATTCCAGCTGATTTCAGAAATCCGCTCCCTTTCCGCCGACTGCCTGCCAACCCTCCTCGGCGCAACTGGATTGAAGATTTTTGAACGTTGATTTCCACTCCAGGCACTCGCTTTCCGCGGGCGGTCCGGGGAGCCTCCTCGGCTTGTGCCTGCGGGGTCTCCCTTGGTCGCGCTTTTCCCGCAGGAGTCTCGTACCTTCCTCTCCAATCAACTTTGTTATAACATTTAGTTAGAAATCATACATGAGGAGTTGAAGGTGTTGCCGGTGATTAAAGAAAGATACGCTTTCCGGACCCTTCTTATGGCTTGTATAATTTGGAAGTGGATTTCCACTCCAGGCACTCGCTTTCCGCGGGCGGTCCGGGAGCCTCCTCGGCGCTTTTGCGCCTGTGGGGTCTCCCTTGGACGCGCTTTTCCGCAGGAGTCTCGCACCTTCCGTTCCAATCAACATTGTTATAACATTTAGTTAGAAATCATACATGGGGAGTTGAAGGTGTTGCCAGTACATCAATTAAAGAAAGATTCGCTTTCCGGACCCTTCTTATGGCTTGTATAATTTGGACGTGGATTTCCGCTCCAGGCACTCGCTTTCCGCGGGCGGTCCGGGAGCCTCCTCGGCGCTTTTGCGCCTGCGGGGTCTCCATTGGACACGCTTTTCCCGCAGGAGTCACGCACCTTCCGTTCCAATCAACTTTGTTTTACATTTAGATAGAACTCCTTTTGTCGACAAAAGTTCTGAATGGTCTCATCCCCTACCTTGATTAAGACAAGGTTACACTTTATGGCTTTTTACTGTATGACAATCGATTGAATAAATTGTGACACTCCTGCAAAATAAATGGCTAGCCAAGAAAAAAGTACAAAACAATAAAGTGTAATGTTTATATCCTCGGGCTGATCCTCATTTCAACTAAAAAGAGACACCCTATCGATTAACGATAGGATGTCTCCAAATCTATTGAATATCATTTTGCCGTTTCCTCAAGAATGTAGTTGTTTATAGCTCCTTCATCCGCTTTAATGTGTAAACAAAATATTCCCAGTTGTTTATGGTCGAAGGGATGCTTAAGTGTTCTTCAGGTGTATGTACGGAAAACATATCCGGCCCGATTGAAACAGTATCCAACCCTGGTATCTTATCTATGAATACCCCACATTCGATCCCTGCATGGACAGCGATGATTTCAATTTCTTCATTATATTTTTCTTTGTATGTCTCTTCAAATAATTTCTTGAGTTTCGAATCAGGATTATAGGGCCATTCCGGATAATCCGCGTCAACCAATAGCTCACACCCAAGCATGTCGGCAATCGCCTTTGCCTGCGTGACCATATTATATTTGATGCTTTTGACCGAACTCCTGATTTCACTTTCGAATATCATTTCCGCTTCATTTGTTGTAACGACCCCTAGATTCGTCGAACTTTCGACTAACCCTTCTATTCCCATGCTCATTCCTTGAACGCCATGCGGGATCACCAGTAAGGAGGCAATGGCTTTAGTCACCGTCTCTTTGGAAAAAACGTTTGAAGAAATCGTTTCAATTTTTTCAAACCTGATCGATATCTCAGGGTCGGAAGATTGCAGTTCATTTTTAAAAGTATCCTCCCATTTCTGGAGTCTCTCCGTTATCTTCTGAACATCTTCTACAGAAATCAGTACAGTCGCCTCCGCTTCACGAGGGATTGCATTCCCTTTCAGGCCACCGTTCATTTGCTGTATGCAGCAAGGGAAGTCTGTCGTTAATTCATGCAATACTCTGCCCAAAAGTTTATTGGAATTCCCTCTTCCCTTATGGATGGACATACCGGAGTGTCCGCCCTTCAACCCTTTAATCCTGATATTATAAGATACAGCATCAACAATGGAAGCCGATTTCCATCCGATTGGCAGGATCTGCCGCACGCGTATTCCTCCAGCAGAGCTGACTAGAAGCTTCCCATCTTCTTCCGAATCGATATTGATCATCATTTTTCCTTTGAAGTGAGCCGGATCCACGGCAAGTGCACCGTTCATTGTCGTTTCTTCTTCAGTCGTTATGACTATTTCAAGAGAGGGATGCGGAATATCATTTGCATCCAATAATGCCAAAGCATAAGCAACAGCAATTCCATTATCCGCCCCCAATGTTGTATCCGTTGCATATAACATATCTCCCACAATTCTTAATTGAAGCGGATCTTTCTCAAAATCATGAAGCGTTCCCTTGTTCTTTTCACAAACCATATCCATATGCCCCTGGATAATGACTGTAGGTGCACTCTCATATCCAATTGTGGCAGGCTTTTTAATAATCACATTCAGCGCCTCATCCTGGATCACCTCCAGGTTCCTATCCTTGGCGAAGCGAACCAGATAATCACTGATCGCTTTTTTCATTAGCCGATCCTCTCGGGATTTTGGAAATCGCTGCAAAATGATGAAACACCGGATGGTTCGATAATTCTTCTAACGTGCTATACATGGAAATACACCCTTTCATTTAACATATTTGTACTGCCTATCATCCTTTCACTTTTCCAGAACGGAGCACTGCGACTTTCTTGAAAAAAGGATACAGAATGTACCCCAGGTAAACACCAATCATATTCAGGATCAGGTCATCGACATCCAAACTTCCGCGCCGAAAAACGAACTGACAGATTTCGATGCCCGAAATCGAGAGTAATGGATAAATAAATTTCCTTTTAGCCGAGGGCCCTTCCCCTTCCCTTGACAACAAATACAGACCGAATGGAATGAACAGCCCCACATTGGCGCTAAGGTTATAAAATGACACAAGCCCGTTCATTTCGTTCGATAAATATGAAAGAATCGTAGAAAAAGGAATCAAATTATATGAATATACCTGCCCTTCCGGCCGAAAGAACAGCAAAACCAATAATGATAAAGTGTAGCCAAACAATGCTGCCTGCCATAAAAGGCGCGGAACCCTGACCGTTTCACCTCGATAATAAAGAATCGCAAACGAAACGATAAGAAGTATACAAAACCAGACAACCAAGATCACTAAAGGATTCAAATATAGTAGAAGCTGAAGGAATAAAGGCAAACCGCACAAAAACAATGCTTGCGACAGCAAAAGGGAAAGCATGAACGATTTTAGGGACATATAACTCCCCCTTCTATTTCTTTCCAAATCATTGCATATCCTTATATCCTAGGACAACTTTAACAGCCAGTCAACAAACTGCATTAACACCGATGGGAATTCTGATTCGAATTTCAACCAAAATTTGAACCAGAAAACAAAAAGCCTGTTCCTCACTTTCCAGGAATCCGGCTTCTTTTTTAAAAGTTGTTGATTTCACAGTGCACGGTATTTTTTTAAGCTAATGATATTGATGGTGATAAAAACGACGGCAAAGGCCAGGAGAATGAACAAATCCAGTAAAACCTCATTGAATGTGAACCCTTTGTACATAATGCCGTTCATGGCATCCGATGCGTAATAGAGAGGCATGGCCTTGCCGATTTTTTGGAGCCAGTCTGCCATGCCATCTAATGGGAAAATCCCTGTAAAGAAGACTTGCGGCACGATGACAAGCGGAATGAATTGTACCATTTGGAATTCAGATGTCGCGAAACTCGATAGTAATGTACCGAGCGATAATGCAACGAGCGCGACCAGTATATTCGTCAGTAAAACGAGCCAAATGGAGCCAACAAGGACGATATCCAATACATTGACAGCATAAAGTACGACAATTATGGTTTGAACGAGAGCGAATAAGCCATATCCGATTACATAGCCCGCTACGATTTCGTATCTTTTAATCGGGGTGGCAAGCAGCCGTTCCAACGTACCACTTGTACGCTCTTTCAAAAGCGCAATCCCCGCTATTAAAAATACAAAGAAGAAAACGAAAAAGCTGACGAGCATCGGACTGAAGGTATCAAATCCCTTTGTGTTGGCATTTCCGTAAACATATTGCTCCTCAATTGAAGGAGTGTTTTTTTCATTCCCTTGAAAGCCTTGCATCATTTGCATTTGAACGGCTTTTGCACGGGTCGGTTCGTCGTTCAATAGTGTGAGTTTCATTTTGCCATTTTCAACATGCAGCCAGCCATCCGTATCATTTTCAATCATCTTTTCCTGTGAGAATTCCTCTGCAGCCGTTACTTGAAAATCCGCTTTTTTCAATGCTTTAACGATGGTTTCATCACTGCCTGTAACAACGATATTCAAATCACTTGCTTCTGTATCGAAAATAAAATACATGAGCGTTAAAATAAGCAATGGAGCTAGGAAAAATAAAGCGAGCGTCCTTCGATCCCGGCGCATCTGCTGTGTAATACGAGTAACAAGAGAGGCAATTCTCATTTTAGGCCGCCTCCAATCCTTAAAAAACATCATCAAGCGTTTCCACGCCAAATTGAGTTTTTAAAGCTGCAGGGGTTCCTGCCGCAATGACTTCACCTTCCCGAAGCATCGCCAATTTATCGCATCGTTCCGCTTCATCCATGACATGCGTCGTGATGATGATCGTTTTATGATCTTCATTTCTTAAACGCTCAAGTTCCTGCCAAATCGATTGTTTCAGCAAAGGGTCTATCCCTACTGTCGGTTCATCCAAAATGAGAATCTCCGGATTTTGGATGAGTGCAACCGCCAGTGACAGACGGCGTTTCATTCCCCCTGAATAATGGGCAACCCGAACGTTCAAATCACTCGTCAACTGTACGATTTCAGCTGCATATTGAATGCGTTCCCTTCGTTCCTTTTTCGAAAAACGATAAAGCTTCGCAAAAATTCAAGGTTTTCGGCCCCCGTCAGTTCTGTATATAAAGCATCGGACTGTGCCATATAGCCGACATCCAGCAACAGTGCTTCATTTGGCACTTCTTGATCCAGAACCGTAACTTTACCCGCATCGGGCTTAATCAATCCGACAATCATTTTAATCAAGGTCGTCTTTCCGCATCCGGATGGGCCTAACAAGCCAAAAATCCCGCTTTTTTCAATATTCAGGCTCAATGGCTGAATGACCTTCTTCTGCTGAAAACCCTTAGCAATCCCTTCAATGGAAATTGCATTTTCCATTGCACACACATCCTCCCTCTTTAATTAACACGGTGTTGAGTGTATCATCATTCTAAGGTAGCATTCGGTCTAATACAATCAACACATTTGGAAAAATGTTCAGTGAAGGAGACATTCCATGGCATCGATTCATGAGGATATGGTACAAAAGACGAAAATGCAGATACAGCATCATTTTATTGCACTTGTTGAAGCAGAGGGGTTCTCACATGTATCAGTGAAGAAAATTGCAGAGCGTGCCAACATTAATCGGGGCACATTCTATTTGCATTACACAGATAAATATGAATTGATGGATCACTTACAGCAGGAATTGTTAAATGAACTTCGAACCCGCATTACTGCCATTTTGCCGAAAGAGGCTTTTTTGGCTCTTCATCAACAGCAACTTTACCCGCCTTTCATAGCGATTTTTCAATTCATCAGTGAACATGCTCACGCATTAAGGGCCATTCTTGGTGATCAGGGCGATCCTTCTTTTGCCAAAAAATAAAGCGGGTATTCGGTGAAGTACTATTGGAGCGTTTAATCAGCCTGCATCCAGCAGCAAAAAATGAAGCATTCCGCATGTATATGCAAGCCTTCCTGACATCGGCTATTTTAGGAGTGATTACTGAGTGGCTGGAGAACTGTGAAGAACAAACGGCGGAGGAAATGGCGAAAATCCATTTTCAAATCTTGAACTTCATCAGCCAATTGCGCAACTTCATCCAATGAACGATTCATTAAAGGCATGTTCCATCAACATGCCTTTAAATCGGATTACATCTTTTCCTTCGCTTCTACCTCTACATCATCAAGGGAATAATACCTCCTCTTGGAGGCCTTCATACTAAGTATCGACAATAAAATTGATAAAGCGAACATGATCAAGGAACCTGAAATCACCACGAACCGAATCGAAATGAAATGGGCTGAAACACCAACAATTGCGGTAGTAATGATGATCAATAAAGCTTCTAACAAGCCAAAAACACTTCCGACCCTGCCCATGATCTCCACCGGAATATTATTTTGATAAAAGGTTTGAAAGCCGGTGTTGGCAAAAGCCAATGAAAAGGCAATGATGAAAAATCCGATGGCGGCCAATGAAAAGGAATTCGAAAAGGCATAGATCATATAACCTATCGAGACAAATAAAGATCCAAGACCAATCATGTGCGAGATTTTCACTTTACTGATGAAGACGGCATTGACGATGGCGCCAGCAATGATGCCTGCCCCTGCGATGCTTACAAGGAATCCGTAATCGCTGTCCGACAAAAGGAGCACTGCCTTGGCAAACGCCGCTTCTTGGGAGTCGATGGCCGTTTCCATCACCACCATGCAGCTGAATAAGAAATAAATGAGCATGATATAGGAAGATTTCCGGCTGAAGTCCAGGACGATGCCCCAATCCTTTTTCATGATGGTCCAAGACAGGTAACGACTGGATTGTTCAAGGGGATGATCCTTTTCAAGATCAGGCATGAATAAAGTGATGATACCGGATAATAATAAGGCAGCCGCGTTAATATAAATCGCTAAAACGGGCGTACCGATCAAGAAAAGGATACCCGCTAGCGCCGGTCCAATCAAAAAAGCCCCAGAATCCATTAAGCTTCGTAAGGAGTTAAATCGTTTCCTCTGTTCAACGGGAATTAATTTTGTAATATACGACCTTGATGTTGTTCCGAACATGGCCCCTGCCATATTGATCACGAACACAAGGGAATAGATGACCCAAATAGAAGAAGTCAATGGCAGCAAGGCTATGAATACCGTGCGAAATATGTCAAGTGCCGCCATTAGATTCCGCTTATTTATCCGGTCGATCACGCTCCCTGCCCACACATTCGTAAATATGGCCGCAATCGGTTTAACGATATAAAGCCCAGCTACCGCCAAGGCTGAATCAGTCATATCCAGAACGATTAAATTAAGTGCAATGAAATAAACCCAAGAACCGAAGTTGGAGATACCTATTCCGCACAATAGAATGGAGGGGTATTTCCAGGATACTAATGTATTTCTTAATGTCATCGCTTCTCCCCTTTGACCGTACATAAAAAACCCCGTCCCCAAGCCAATGCCTCTCGGGACGAGATCGATTTGCGGTGCCACTCCCATGCGTCACTATACATCCCCAACTTCCTCGGCTGCTTTCAGGGCTCTTTCGGAAAGTGGTCATTCCATTTACTTTCCTCTTCCTTACGTCCACATTACCATTACTAAATTTTAACATCTATGGTTCGAAACTGTAAATAACGCAAAAAAACTCATTCAAAATAAATGAGTTTAAAAGCAAAACAAGATATGGATTTTTCGCTCGGCGTTCCTGGATAGATCATAATTGAATACCGCTAATGAATGTTGAATCAATTGAATTACCTTAGGGAAAACAATTTTAAAAACGGATTCTTTTTCTTATCCGTTATCCTTAACTCATCCATGATGATTTGATCCTCATGATCGGCTATCCATTTCCTTAGTGCATCTTTATCCTGGCATTGTGTTAAATATGTCTGGCCACCCTTGCCTGTAGCATTAATAACATATCTATTGAACGTCTTCTCCATAATTGCCCGCCTTTTTAATAAAATGTATTGAAGCTTTAAATACGAATGTACTGCTTTTTTCTTTATCTTTTACAAAAGAAACATAATATATATGTTAGAAATTTTGATTGGCAATAGCATGTTCTGCTTGAAAGTATTGAATGAAGTTCATCGATGCCGGTTATCATAATCGGATTAATCGAACCTATCATAATGCGCTAACTAATATTTGTCAATACGTTTTCTAAATGTAAATTAAACGTAAATTTTCAGTTTTATTAAAGAAATATTTTTTACGATTTAGGGGTTTACAACTGCTAAATGATGGGAGTAGAATACGTTTATCAATTTAATATATTTCGGCCTAAACTCAAAGGAATTGAGTACGGAGGACCCAATCATTTGGGGTTAATTCTGCCTTGCAGAAGGGATGAGATCAGCTCTTTCGCCATCCTACCCGTCAGCTAACTTCGTCGGCTAAAGCGAAGGAGGTCATAAGACCGCCTATTTCGGGAGCTTTTTTGCGCGTTTTTTCAGGAGCAAATAGCTATTCGATGTTTTCGCAGGTCTTTTTATTATGCCTTTAAAAAGAGTCGGAATGGGGATTGATGGTTAAGATATTCAAACAGTTTTACACATTTCATTTTTATAAGTAGGGATGATCAATTTGATAAAAGCAAAAAATTTGTTAGATCCGCCCAAAATACTTGTACTCGGGTTTGCCATCCTGATACTTATCGGGTCCTATTTATTGACCCTGCCGATTTCCACTGAAAATGGCGATGGCCTTTCTTTTCTGGATGCTTTATTCACCGCAACCTCAGCTACTTGTGTAACAGGACTGGTCGTAGTGGATACGGGATCGACCTTCACCACTTTTGGTGAGTTGGTCATCTTAACACTGATTCAGATAGGCGGTTTAGGGTTCATGTCATTTGCGACGTTTTTCTTTTTCCTTCTAGGCAAAAAGATTTCTTTAAAAGGCAGGTTACTCTTGCAGGAGTCCTTAAATAACCTATCCATGGCAGGTATAGTCAGGTTAGTGAAACGGCTTTTAATTTTCACGGCCATCATTGAAGGCATGGGGGCCCTTATCTTATCGATTCGCTTTTCTTTTGATATGCCAATGGGAAAAGCGATCTATTACGGGGTTTTTCATTCCATCTCGAATTTCAATAATGCCGGCTTTGATTTAATGGGGGAATTCAGGAGTTTGACCCCATATGTATCGGATCCATTCGTAACGCTTACCGTCGCCTTTCTCATCACGTTTGGCGGAATAGGCTTCATCGTGATGAATGAACTATACGAATATCGTGACACCCATCGTTTATCCGTACATACGAAGGTGGTTCTGATGACTAGCTTGACCCTTACGGTTACCGGCGCAATTTTAATCTTTTTATTCGAGTTCGGTAATCCAAAGACATTGCAGCCTTTATCTTTCATGGGTAAAATACTGTCATCTTTATTTCAATCGGTATCACCAAGGACAGCCGGCTCCAATACGCTGAATATCCCTGATTTGACTCAGCCTACATTACTGCTCATCATTTTCTTGATGTTCGTCGGGGCTTCACCCGGATCGACTGGCGGCGGGATTAAAACGACTACATTGGCGACGCTTGTCGGAACGGTTTGGTCACAGATTAAAGGAAAGGGTGATGTGGTCTTATTCCGTCACCGCATTGTGACTGAAACGATTTTTAAAGCATTATCGGTAACATTCATTGGCGTATTCATGGTTTCGCTCATCTCCATTCTGCTGACCATCACTGAAAGCGGAACTGACTTCTTGATGATTTTGTTCGAAGCCACTTCAGCATTCGCCACCGTGGGACTTTCAATGGGTTTGACCCCAGAATTATCACCGGTTGGCAGGATGCTCATCATTTTCACGATGTTTGCAGGCCGTGTTGGTCCTTTGACTTTGGCCTTCGCTATCGCCATGAGGCGCAAACCAGATCCGTTCCGACGTCCAAAAGGAAAAATCATGATTGGTTAATAATGAATGAAGGAGTGTAAACGATGGGAAAACGACAATATGCCGTGATCGGTTTAGGCAGATTCGGAACCAGTGTGGCCCATAGATTATATTCGGCCGGCCAAGAGGTATTGGGTATTGATGTCAACGAGGAGAGAGTCGAGAATGCGGATCTGAACGTTACCCATGCGGTCATGGCAGATACGACAGAAGAAGAGACATTAAAAGCAATCGGAATCCGTAATTTCGATTGTGTCATCGTAGCCATCGGAAATGACATGCAATCGAGCATTTTAACTACCTTGCTTTTAAAAGAGCTTGGGGTCAAAAAAGTCATCGCCAAGGCACTTAATAAAAATCACGGTCAGGTGCTCACTAAAATCGGTGCCGACTGGGTCATCTATCCTGAGAGGGATATGGGGGAACGGGTCGCGAATCAGCTTCTTTCCCCTAACATGCTGAACTATATAGAGCTTTCTAAAGAATACAATATCGAGGAGATCATCCTCCCCAAGAGCATGAAGGGTAAAAGCCTCAGGGAGCTTGATTTGCGGGCAAAATATAATATTAGCGTCATTGCCATCGTGAGTAATGGAGAAATTATCATAGCACCCTCACCGGATCAGGATATCCATGAAAAAGATATGCTTTTAGTTGTTGGCAATAAAGAAGATCTAGCCGTCTTTGCCAATATTGAATAATCCGGCAGGTTCCGGCATTTGCTTTATGTAGCCCGATACCTATTTTGAATGCTAATACATGCGGGAAGACCGCCATATGGAGGTCTTCTCGATGAAATGTATAATGCATCCCCGCGCCCTGGATATGTATGTATTATTTTGTCGTACTGATTGCTTGGGCAAGAGTGGACTTTATCGTCACTTTATCAAAAGGCAGTTGAAGCTTAACGGCAGTCATGGCTATTTCCGGCCGAAGTCCTGAAAGGGTTGTTTGAATTCCTATCAAATGTAAGGATTCAATCAATTGAGACAGCTGGTGTGCCGATCCGCTATCTATTGCATGAACGCCAGATAGATCAATGAAAAGTCTGGTGACATTTTTTCCAGCGCACTTTTGTAATGTGTTTTCAAGCAAGGACATGCCCCTCATCGTGTCAATATCGCCTATCAGGGGAAGCAGCGCCGTGTTATCTTTAAGCGAAATGATGGGTGTGCTCAATTCATCGATCGTTGCCTGTTGTGCCTTCATGATTTTATTGGCATATCTATGATTCGCTTCCGTAAACCTCTCCATCACTTCACTGAACACCTTCACCACTATCCGATACCAGGAATTTACTTCCTCCTGTGTATATTTATCCCCATGCAATTCCACAAACCGGTCAATATAATCCAGGTATTGCTCTTGCGTTCGGAAAAACTCCCTCAATATAAAATAGATGGGTGTGTTTAAATGCTGCTCATCCTGACCGATATCTTCAATCCAATCACCAAGTTGCTTAAAGAATTCTCTCTCCTCTGTATCAAAGACCTGAAAGAAACGTAAATGAAATTCATTATTTTGCTGCTTAAGTTTTTTAATCACTTTGGGATCGGATGAACTATAAACACCTGACTTATCACCTTTATTCAATGATGTGTACCAATCCTCAGTCAATTGTGCTGCCACACCCAATAAAAAGGAATATAATTCTTTATTTATGTGCATAAACTCCTCCTATTTAGTTTTTTATAAAGCATTCAATTGGTCTCAGCAGTCGATAAATCTAACGCTGAAATCGGCATTGTCAGGTTATTGAAATATCATCAAAAAGCAAGCATCGAAGACAACCTCTTCCATACTTAAAATCTTATGATCTGATGCCCCATTGCCTCCTCTTTCCATATACCTTCCCAGCTGTTTTTAAAACCATGCAACC
Organism: Peribacillus frigoritolerans; assembly: GCA_030562215.1. Classification (GTDB taxonomy): domain Bacteria; phylum Bacillota; class Bacilli; order Bacillales; family DSM-1321; genus Peribacillus; species Peribacillus frigoritolerans_B. The sequence goes on from JAUPFL010000001.1 coordinate 262,293, forward strand.
ACTGTTTTTTAAAAAAAGATCAGCAAAACCTTCATCTATCATTCTGGTAAATCTACGTTCCCAAAACTTTATGTTGTTGTTATAGTTTACCATTTTCATTTTTTGTTAACAAATCCCCACTTTTCTTCATTACAAAAAAAGGACCTGATCCCAGATCCTCCGTTTAAAACCATTTCGCCTTCTCACTTCATAAATAAAGCCGTCCATAAACCTTGCACCCCAAAGGTTTCATCCGTTTGTTCCATTTTCCTCATTTTCCGTATTTCCACCACTTCAAATTCATTGAAAATCAGTCTGAGTTTTTCTTCAGTAAAACCTAATCCGCCTTTAAGGTTCCTTTGCCTATATACTTCCCAATCCGAGATGTCTGCCCCACCCAATATGCCGCCTTCGACAAAACAAGTAATCGAATACAACCCCTTAGGCCTTAATGCCTTTTTCACCATCTCCAAATAATTGATCCTTCGATGTGGAGCAATATGGTGAAAACAACCTGAATCATACACGAAGTCATATTGCCCTTTTGCAATATCCAAATCAAAAATATTCCTTTGAATGAAGTTCACGTGGACATTTTTATCTGCTGCCCGTTCTTTTCCCCATTCAAGGGCTTCCTTCGAAATGTCCACCGCATCAACGGAACAGCCCTTTTGAGCAAGGTAAATGGCATTTCTCCCAGGTCCGCATCCAAGCTCAAGAACCTTTCCTGGCCCAATTAAACGATCATCAAAATATGAAACCAAATTCTCATCAGGGAAATTCCCAAAAAAGGGAACCCCTTTTTCACGGTCTTCATAAAAACCATCCCAGAATCCAGCTGGCTCACGCAATAATGAGTCCAGCATGTTCAATAGATCTTCGTAGGTTGTAATCGTTTCCGACAAAACCATCACCTCTTCCATTGTATCCCGCCATTTAATTATACTGATTTCGGCCAGTGCCTATGTAACAGCTGCATCAAAAATGCGTTACATATGACGATCAGACACCATTGGACCTTGTTGTTTATATAATGGTCACTGGAATTTAAAGGTATCAAAAATGCATTCAAACTGCCTTCTGATGGTATGATCCATTCTTACTTAATGACCCGGCGATCAGCTCATTATCCATGTTAGGGAAGACAGGGATTTTATACATGCATGTCAAATATTACATGCTCTTTACAACGGGTCAGGTTTAGCTTCCAAATTACAAAACTAAAGCTCTATTCAGATTTGCTTATCATTCAACCCGCCCATCCACCCTGCCGAACCTTTAGACTTTCACTTCAAACTCTTTAACGTAGACCGCATTCCCGGTGATTTCAATATCATATGTGTCATCGTTTTTGGTAGCCGTAACGTGAACTCTGCCATCCTTTCCGATTTCATGTCCTTGTTCGATTAACAGTTGCACCTCATCTTCAAGATCATCCTTTATGTATTTTGCATAATAAGCGCCCATTACACCTGAAGCCGTTCCTGTAACCGGGTCTTCAAGCGTACCCGAAAATGGCGAGGAAAAATGCCGGGCATGCATATGGGCATCCTGATCGTACGTTTCCAGGCAAAGGGATGAACGGAAGCTCTTGGCATTTCCTTTAATATTTGTGGAAACAGGTTATTGTTCGCCTTCATCTTTTTGAATGCATTGCGGTCTTTTATCGGAATCAGTAAAGTCCATAAACCTGTACTTCCATAAATAATAGGCAATTCCGCTTCTAGATCTTCTATTTCAAGTCCGAGGGAACTGGCTAAGCCAACTTTATCTCCGTTAAACGCTTCAAACTGCGGCGCGGCCTGCTTCATCGTAATATATATATCAAGATCCGCCGTCGTATGGATCTTGATTGGCAATATTCCCGCTCCTGTTTCAATCATCAGCTCATCTTTATTCAACAATCCCCTGGTCTTCAGTGAATGGATGGTGGCCATTGTCGCGTGTCCGCAAAGATTCATTTCGTGCCCCGGTGTAAAATAACGGATTCTAAGATCGGCAATATCGGACTCCATGGGAAAAGCGGTTTCATTGAACCCGACCTTCATCGCTATAACCTGCATTTCCTTTTCCGTCAGTCCATCCGCATCTAAAACCACACCTGCCGGATTTCCTTTATTCGGTTTACTGCTGAACGCATCGTAATGAAAAACCCTTACCGTTTTCAAATCTAACATCTCCTATTAAATGAATGGTGCTTCTCTTGAATAGTAATTCTATATCTCTATCAATATCCCTTTTTCGTGCTTATTAAGTGAAACAACCATTGCCTACCCCACAAGTGCTTGCTTTGATGAGGCTTGGCCGACAGCCGGCGGAAAGGGAGCGGATCCCTGAAATCAACTGCAACCTAATAAAAAACTGCAGGCAAACTCGTATTTCTTAGAGTTTGCCTGCAGTCTGAAACGACTTTCGGCCCCAAGGGACCATTAATTCATTTGAGATTTATGCCATTTCCACGCACTTTCAATGATTTCTTCCAAATCTATTGATGCTTTCCAACCAAGTTCTTCATATATCTTATTGGCCGAAGCTACCAGGCGGGCTGGATCTCCAGGGCGACGGTCTGCATACTCTACGGTCGGTTTAACTCCTGTGACTTTTTCGCAAGTGTCGATTACATCCTTAACCGAAAACCCTTTTCCATTCCCAAGATTGTAGATGGCCGTATCCTTCTTCCCGGATAATAGGGCTTGAAGCGCGATTATATGAGCTTGGGCTAAATCCGTTACATGGATATAATCGCGAATGCAAGTGCCATCTTCTGTATCATAGTCCGTTCCAAACACGGAAATCTTCTCACGTTGACCTAATAAATGCTGTAAAATGATAGGAATCAGGTGGGTTTCCGGATCATGGCTTTCACCGATTTCTGCTGACGCATGTGCTCCGGCCGCATTAAAGTAACGCAAGACGACATAATGGAGTCCATATGCATTTGCAAAGTCCCCTAAGATTTGCTCTACCATCAATTTTGAGCGGCCATATGGGTTAATCGGATTAGTTGGCTGATCTTCATCAATCATATCCACATTTGGTATCCCGTACGTAGCTGCCGTTGATGAAAAAATGAAATTCTTAACATCATGCTTGAGCATGGTATTCAATAATGTAAGAGTGGCACCTACATTATTATCATAATATTTATAAGGATCTTGAACAGACTCCCCGACCAAGCTATTGGCGGCAAAGTGCATAACAGCTTTAATGGGATATTTAAGGAATATTTCATTCAAGACCGCTTCATCCCCTAAATTCCCTTCCACCAAGATGGCCTTCGAATCGACCAGCGAACGAAATCCAGTTGAGAGATTATCCAGAATGACAACCTCTTCAGTTTTCACTAACTCTTTTACAAGATGACTTCCAATATATCCTGCACCGCCAACGACCAAAATCATATAGAATTTCCCCTTTTACTTTAAGCTTAAATGAATCATAACCAATTCCCGCAACCTATATATGTGAGGCTCTATTAATAGAACCTCCCTCATTTTATAAGCATTTATTGAAGGTTTCCATGGCCAATCCATTATATTGGGTGTAATCAAACTTCGCTAGTTTAGGATTATCATTATTAACCATGGTAGATAAGCCCTTTTCCAGTCCATCTATGCTATTTTCGACAAGTAAACCATATTTACCGTTTTCCAAAACGGTTCGGTTAGCCACAATATCCGTAGCCATGATTTTCATTCCTAACGTCATGGCCTCCAATAAAACCATAGGCTGCCCTTCATAATGTGAGGAAAGAACGAAGCAGTCACATTTTTCCATGAACGAAAATGGATTTTCAAGCTGGCCCAAAAGATGAATGGAATGATTTAAGTCCAGCTCATCAATGATTGCCTGCAAATCTTCCTTTAAGGGTCCTTGTCCTAAAATATACAGTTTACTATTTTTGTGTTTCTCATGAAAGCCTGCGAATGCACGAATCAAATTATCTTGCCCTTTTTCAGGAGATAACCTTCCCATATTGACAAAGTTAAAATCATTTTTATCAGGATATGGAACGAACTGATCATTCACTTCCAATCCATGGACCTCTTGTACGATTAACGCCTGTTTATCGATCCAGCCTATAGATATCCCATCCAATAATATATGGGCATAAGTACCAAGTTGAGTAACCGCTTCTTTATCGAATTCCACAATCCGGCCATTAAAGGTTGGCCCATTTTCCAAGACCATGGCATCTTGCAGTCCATAAGGCTTATCCCAAATATGATAATCGCCCAAGTTAATTTCGGCAGTGCCGCGCACTTCCCGTTCTTTTAACAGGATTGGCTCTTCTATGATTTCGAATGCCCCCGTATTTAACCAGCCAATTTTCTTATTATCGATTTCGAAAAGGTAATAGCCGCCTTTGTTGGTTCTGTTATACTTTATGATTCTGACAATTTGCCCTTCAAAATCGATTGCCTTGCTCACTCTTTTAGCCTTGTAGTTCGGATATGCCTTCGTCCAGATTGTATGATCTTCCGGGTTAGCTATTTTTCCGTACTTCTGATTGCCGGTGTTTATTTCCTTCAGCGTTCTATTCTCGATCTTATCAATGAACTTTTTATTGTTTTTATAGTTTCTCGATATTATATACTTTCTTTTCATCATGATTTGCAGCTTGTCATTAAAGCTCATGTCTTCATTGATTGTACAATGTTCAAGGATGGATAAAGCAGCATTATCTATCCAGCCTATTATCTTGTCTTTTACAGATATTCTGCTATAAATCGAATGCTGGGTTTTTGCTTCCCTATCAACTTTTACAATGATCCCTTTAAAATCATGACTGCCGGAAACTTTGTACGTTCCTTCAACTTTATACGGCAGGGACCAAATATAGTTCGATCGAGGTCTTACTAACCTTGCAATTTTATCCACTTCTTTTTCATAAATGATGCTGTCTGGCAGCAGCTCCACAGCTTCTTCACTAATCCAGCCTATTATTTGATTGTCATGGCTGAATTTGTAAAAAGTCTTTTGATTAGCATGGGCTTTTCTCGAAATCACGATTTCAGCACCTTCAAATCGTTCTTCCAATGGAAATTGAGCGGCATTCGAAATTCCCGGAAGGGTATTCCAAACAGGGTTATCCTTTACATCCCATAATATCGCCCTTGCTTTGAAGTTTTCTGTGATCATTGCCTTTTCATCATTTTCGATAACTTCAGGTTCATTTGACTCGATTTGAAGGATTTTATCCGGGTTGATAGAATTCATTACAAAATCAAATTTATCGAAGTCTGCATACTCCAATAGATTCTTTCGGTTTAATTCCATCGTTCCCTCAGAAACGCTTACCAGTTTATCAAATCGATTGTATACCGAAAATATCCCTCTTAGATTAATACGGTGAGGTCTCTTTCCGTTAATGATGCGCTCACTATCAGAAAGCAAATCATTATGCATATAGCAAACTTTCTTTTTTGCAACTGCCGCCAGCAGATATTTCGCCCAATAATGGCTATAACCGCTAAAATCGATAACAAAATCAAACTTTGTTTTGCCGAATAAACGTGCATGCTCCCTAATATAGGCATTTTCCGGGTAAAGCTTCTTCCCTAAGAAACCTCTTTCCCCTCTGTTATGGATGAATTTATCTTTGTAGACTTCCAAAATTTTATACACAGGCAAGCCAGGTTTGAATAGAAAACGCACATTCTTATTAACCTTGCCCATATTTTTCAAAACCTCGTACGAGTGAGGAGTGGCAGTGAAACAGCTGACATCATATTTATCATAATCAATATTATTCATTAAGTTAAGGAAAGAGGATGTAATCCCGTTATCCCTCAAACCACCTGGATAAATTAATATTTTTTCCTTTGCGGAATCCAGCCCGGTAATTGTGTTCAGTTGTTTCGTAGACTTATTGAAAATATTTTTGACTATTCTCTCCGTTACTTTTCCATCCTCATGGTTCGTGAATTTTTCCTGCATTTTTTATATTTATCGGAATATCTCAATTTCACATTTTTAATGTCTTTAATGGCTAGCGCCAATTCTTTTGAGTTAAAAAGCATTGGTCCCGGAAGTTCATCATTTTGGAGATATTGTCCCCTTTGCTCTGCATAAACGTCCGTATCCCAAGTGTAAAATAGAATTGGCTTATCGGTAACAAGGTAATCAAAGAAAATGCTGGAATAATCCGTGATAAGCAAATCGACTGCAGCAAGCAATTCATTCGTATCCACATGGTCTGGTATTAGCCGATCCTTGATTTCCGAATGCTTGGCCGCTTCTTTATATAGAAATGGATGCACCTTAATAAATAGATTATATCGTTCACCGATTTGACTTTGTAAATAATTAATATCTGCAATGATTTGAAGAAGATCGTTATCTACCTTGGCCAGGTTCGTCCCCTTCCAGGTCGGGGCATATAAAATATTTTCCTTAGCATCACTGATTTTCAAACCCAGGGTCCTTAGATAATCCTTATACTCCCCGGATCCGTATTCAGCGTCAAATCGATCCTCGGATATCCTTCTTCTATTATTTCACCTTTATACAATCCATTTAACTTATAGCTATGTGTAAATATGTTCGTAGTATGGGCATTAGGGCTCAAAATGAAATCTGCACTCAAAAAGTTCCTGACGACGTTTTGAGAGACCGAAGGGTTACCGGGTATATCAAAGCCCATATTCTTAAGGGGCGTTCCATGCCAGGTATTGATGTAAACTTGATCGCTTTTAGGGATGAAGAAAGACTGGAATGTGGAATTATTGATTAAATACTCACTTGTTGCCAACCACTTTAAATATTCCTTTGAATTACGCTGAACAAATTGAACATTCGGCATATCCTTATACTTCGCTATTACACCTGAGAGGACACTGAAATCCTGGATGGACCAAATGTGCATAAAATCTTGATAGTCCTGATTTTCCAGCATATATTTAAACATCGCGTATGGACTGTCAGTCATACTGTTACCATCACGGCTCTCATATAGAATCGTGTTTTTTGAATTTTTAATTTCTCATAATACTTTGCATATCTATTTACACGCTGATGATTTTCCTTTGATAGGAAATTAACAATAGGCTGTTTAAGGAAATCGACTTTTCTTTTTATTACCTTCTTATTCACTAAATAGGCATCCCCTTTTATGGATTTATATTCACCATTCAAAATTATGTTTGCATTTCATTAACCAAAAATAACAACTATGAATGATCAATAGTTGGAGATTTTTTATAAATAATTACTCTATTAAATTAAAAGATCATTTGTCCACTGCCTTGTGCAGTTCGAGGATATTTTCCATTACTTTTATAATGTCTTCTCTTAAATCGGGACGTTGCAGGGCAAATTCAATTGTCGTTTTCACAAAGCCATCGACAACTCCGACATCATAGCGTTTTCCTTCAAAATCGTAAGCGAAGACACTTTGGATTTCATTCAGTTTTTGGATGGCATCCGTTAACTGGATTTCTCCGCCAGCCCCTGTTTCCTGCTTGGCCAGGAAATCGAATATTTCCGGAGTCAGTATGTATCTTCCCATGATGGCTAAGTTGGATGGTGCCGTTCCTTGTTTTGGTTTTTCGACGAAACGGTTCACTTCGTATCTTCTGCCCTCTTGCGTAAGCGGGTCAATGATGCCATATCTATGTGTTTCGCTCTCATTCACCGGCTGCACACCAATGATGGACGAACCTGTCGCATCATATTCGTTGATTAATTGACGCAGGGATGGCACATCGCTTTCTACGATATCATCGCCTAAAAGGACGGCAAATGGCTCATCACCAATAAAGTTACGAGCACACCAAACAGCATGTCCGAGGCCTCTCGGTTCTTTTTGCCTAATGTAATGGATATTAGCCAAATTGGATGGGTATCGCACCTTCTCCAATAAATCGAATTTCCCTTTTTCACTCAAGTTATTCTCTAGTTCGTAAGCATTATCAAAATGATCTTCTATCGCTCGTTTATTCTTTCCTGTGACAATGATTATATCTTCAATTCCCGCTTTCACGGCTTCTTCTATAATATATTGAATAGTAGGTTTATCGACAATTGGCAGCATTTCTTTAGGCATGGCCTTCGTTGCGGGCAAGAATCTAGTTCCCAATCCCGCTGCAGGTATAATGGCCTTTTTAACTTTTTTCATATTTGTAACTCCTTCATATTAGGATAAATCAACAAAAAAACCATTTTTTCTGAATCATCCTTTTCATAGTAACATAGACTCGTTTTTTGTAAATATATTAACAGAAAAAATTCCTTCATTTGTAAACACATCCATAATATTTAAGGCCTTTCCCTGAGATTTGAGGAAAAGGCCTTATTTTTCTTAATTACAGCTCATAGATCTAAAGACTTATTCATTCAGGACTATTGATCATCTCATCCCTTCAATTTCCGCTCGGCTTCCTCCTTATTGGTGCCCACCGTTCGCGCCGCTTTGATCCTCATATTGATCTTTCAGCGATGAATGATACAGAGAGTCTGCGCAAAACGATTTCAGAAGTTACTATCATAAAAAAGACGTCACTCCAGAGGAGAGACGTCAATAAATTATTCAGCTTCGGCAACAACGGTAAAGCGTTGGTTGATGTGCTGCGGATTTTCAATTTCATCAAGTACTGCAAGGGCAAAATCGGCATAACTTACATAGCTTTCACCCTTTGAGTTTACAAGAAGATTGTCTTTACCCAATTTATATCGACCTGTTCTATTTCCTTGCGGATCAAAGAAGGCGGAAGGACTGATGAACGTCCATTGGATGCCCGTGGCGTTTTGCAGATCTCCAAGGTTCTTGGATTGATTATACGCTGTTGCAAAGTATTCTTTAGGGAACTCAGGCGTATCCAGTACACGGATCGTTTTTGCCTCGTCAACGAAAAGGCTTCCAGCTCCGCCAACAACAATCAGTTTCGTTTGAGGAGCCCCTTTCATTGCCTCAATCAAGGTTTTTCCTGCATCGACATGCAGATGTTCTTTCCTGGAGCAGCGCCAAAGGCATTCACTACCACATCGAATTCTTTAATATCTTCCGCTTTCAGATCGAATACGTCTTTTTCCAGTACGGATGCTCCTTGAATTTGGACTTTAGCTTCATCCCTGACAATGGCCGTAACTTCATGTCCCCTAGTCAATGCTTCCTTTAAAATCAGACTTCCAGCTTTTCCGCTCGCACCAATAATACCGATTTTCATTTTAAATTCCTCCTATATTGTTTTTGAAATATTAGTTGTAACTAAATTACTTACATGTAATAATATAAGTTACAGGTTGCCTTTTTTGTCAACTATATTATTTAGAGCGAAGTTTCGGAGATATATTGCCAAGTTTCGTCGATATAATCCAATTTTCGGAGATATATTTCTGATTTTTTCATCCGTTATAAATAAAAAAGCACCATTCCTTTTAGAATGGTGCGCTTAATTACATGCTGATTTTCTTTTTCATTAGCAGTGCCATGCAGATTGTGATGAGAGTAAAGGCGATAAAGGACAAAAACGGGATCGTGATGAATCCTAGCCAATTTATATACTCACCTGAGCAGGGAACACCGCTTTGGCACATTTCGAAATGCTGTAGTGCTGGAATTTTTTGCAGACTATAGTGATACCCTGACACCAACATGCCCAAAATCGATAATGGGAGGATGTATCGATGGATTTTCAGGTCCTGTTCATAAAAGGCCCGGCCCAATAAGATAACGAGCGGGTACATCAAGATCCTTTGATACCAACAAAAGGTACAGGGTACATAATGGAGAATCTCACTAAAGTAGAGACTTCCAGCAGTGGCGATGATGGACAGGATCCAAGAAAATAATAGTGGCTTGTTCATCACTATTTCTCCTTCGCTGCATCATCAACCATTTTAACTAAATCATCGATTGTATTTCCTTCAAACTTCTTGCCATTGACAAATAAGGAAGGAGTTCCAGTAACGCCCAATTCGTCGGCCAACTCCATATCCTTGTTCCATTGGTCCTCGGACTTTTCGGCTTTAAAAGAAGTAACGACCTTTTTCACATCTTTGTCAGTTGCGATTTCTTTCAATGTTTCTTCTAAGAATTTGTCCGTAAAGACATCTTCCTTTTCATATTTCAGGTCATCTGGCTGCTTATCGAATAAAAGCTCATGGAATTTCCAAAAGGTCTCATTTCCCAATTCCTGATAAACAGTTTCCGCGAATTTAGCGGATCTGGTTGAATCGACGTTAATGAACGAATAATTCATGAAATAAAATTGCGCTTTTCCCGTATCAATCAATTCACTTTGTATAGAAGGGAAGAATTGCTCCTCGAATGTCTTGCAGACTGGACATTTATAATCCCCAAATTCCACTATTTGGACAGGAGCCGATTTTTCTCCCAAATAAGGTTGTGATTTATAATCGATTTCATTAACGGCGGTATCTTCGTCTTTCCCATTTGCTAAAAATATAAAGCCAATAATGATTACAGCGATTAACCCGATGATCCAAAACGTGAATGCAGAAGATTGTTTTTGATTACCCTTTTTTTATTAGCCATCATATACCTCCATCACTTGTAGTTGTGTCGCTATTCCTTATCCAGCCATAGCGGCCGATTTCAGTTCCCCTTCCTGTACCTTTCACCTGTAACTGATTCATTTACACGTTATAATATAAGTTTCACCATGCTTGTTTGTCAATTACACATACCTTTTATTTTTGACTTTGAAGAAACGGCCTGGCTTGACAAGGAAACGTTTAATGGATAAATATTATTCTTACAGGTCATTATAACTTGTAACCACTTGAATTACATGTTAAATAATTTATACTATATAGGAATAGAGATTTTAAAGGAGAGAAAAAGAGATGTCCATCAGTACCCGCTTTTCCGTAGGAATCCATATATTATCTCTTTTAGAAATAAACAAAGAAGGCGTTAACACTTCCGATTTTATTGCAAAAAGTGTAAACACCAACCCAGCCTTAATCAGAAAAATCACCGGCATGCTGAAGAATGCAGGTTTAGTGAATGTTCGGCCGGGTATCGCCGGAGCGACATTGGCCAAGGAATTATCGAATATCACTTTGCTCGATGTTTATCACGCTGTCAACGTTGTCTCCGATAAAGAATTATTTGGAATCCATGAAAATCCTAATCCAGCATGCACTGTTGGAAGAAATATACAAGATACAATAGAGCCCATCTTTTCAGTTGCTGAACTTGCCTTGGAAAAGGCGTTGGGAGTGGTGACGATCGAGGATGTCGTCAAGGGGATTCTGGAAAAGGATAAAACTAAATAGCAAAAAAACACATGAGCCGGGCTCATGTGTTTTTTCCTGTTTCCTTATTTATACTTAGGAACCTCTATCGTCAATTTATAGGAATCTAATAAACTATATAAATTATAAATCTGTTTCACTTGTTTTGTTGCCCAGCCAATATCAGTCGCATACTGGTGTGATGCATATCCATATTTCTCTGCAGCTGTAGGATTCCATCTCATTTTATAAAGCGTGTCCTGTCCAGAAGAGATATACCCTTTGGCGATGAATTCGGCACCGCCTATGATGGCCGCTTCCGGAGTGAACCAGCCTGCATTATAGGCGTATTGAGCGCCGCTGCTTAGCGCAGTTCCGTCAAATGCTCCGACTCCATACATATTATAGACCGTTTTCCCGTTCACCTTTACGCCAGTCGCTAATGGTGAGGTGCCATTCCCGGTCTCCAGCAAAGCGTGTGAAATCAGGTAGATTTCATTTACCCCATATTTTTCCCCTGCCGCAGTGAAGGTTGCAGCTTGGCCTTGTAGTATCCCTTTACCTGAAAGGATTCTATTATTCACTTCAGAAACGTTCATGTTGGTGACTTGGGAGAGCTTGACGAATTGGAATGAATTTACTGGATCATTCACAAAATTATTCGGGTTAAGATTATATTCTATTTCTTCCGGACTGGCATTTACCCATGTCTTGTTATAGTCCACCTCATACCAATAGTATCCGTCAGAGCCCCTTACTTTTGATTTAATATTCAATGATTGGTTATTGCTGACAGGACCGACTACCCAATAATTAGAACCGGCTCCGCCCCTGACACGCCATCCGGTTCCTTTAACTGTACCTTTTGTTGAATTGATTAAAGATACTCCATCTTCACGTATGTAGGTCTTATACTTCTTATCCGTTTGACCATTAACGGCCATTTGAATTTCAACCATCTTTTCCATCGTAAGATTATACTCTTTATCGATCCTGATTATCGATCCATTCGAACTTCCCGGACCTTCCGGTGCTTTGGCCGTTAAATATTGCGTACTGACATATCCGGTTTTTCCATTGGCCGTGACTCTTGACCAGCCATTAGACTCTGAATACACCGTTACGGCCGTATTGTTTACAAGCTTGGTTATAATTGAAGCGGAAGCAGATGCTGCAGACCGCATATTCAGACTCGAGCCATCATTCACACTTACGTATTTAACTAATGTGTTTTCTTCTCCATCTGGATTCAGCCCCGGTACAGAACCAGGCTTCGTTGCCGATAGATATTTCGTACTGACATAACCTTCTCCGCCATACGCTTTAACTTTTGACCAGCCATTTGATTCCGAGATGACTTCAACCTCTACACCCCTTGCCAATTTCACAATGACGGAAGCACTATCTGACGGTTTATTCCGCATATTCAATGAACCCGAACTGACATTTACATATTTCGTTGTCGTTTTTCAGGTATGGATGGTTTGGAGTCCGTTCCAGGCTTTGTCGTGGAAAGATAGTCAGTGCTGACATACCCATCCTTCCCATTTGCCTTGATTTTCGCCCATCCATTGGATTCCGAATACACCGTCACTTCCGTTCCTTTTGACAGCTTTGCGACTATGCCCGCGCTATCCGACCCGCTTTTTCGCATATTGAGCGTTCCAGAGCTTACGTTTACATATTTCGTCGTCGTTTTTTCAGGCGTGACTGCCGTTGAACCCGTTCCCGGTTTTGTTGTCGATAGATATTTGGTGCTGACATGTCCGTCTTTTCCATTGGCTTTGACCTTGGCCCAGCCTTTGGATTCCGAATAGACCGTCACTTTCGTTCCTTTTGACAGCTTTGCGACTACGCTCGCGCTTTCCGATCCGCTTTTTCGCATATTGAGGGTTCCAGAGCTCACGTTTACATATTTTGTCGTCGTTTTTTCAGGCGTGGCCGTCGATCCCGATCCCGGCTTTGAAGCAGACAGATATTTGGTGTTGACATATCCGTCTTTTCCATTGGCTTTGACTTTCGCCCAACCATTGGATTCCGAATACACCGTCACTTTCGTTCCTTTTGAAAGTATGGCGACTATGCTTGCGGTAGCTTTTCCACTTTTTCGCATATTGAGTGATCCCGTGTTCACGTTCACATATTTCGTCGTCGTTTTTGCAGGTGTGACTGCCGTTGATCCCGACCCTGGCTTTGAAGCAGACAGATATTTATTGCTGACATATCCATCCTTTCCATTGGCTTTGATTTTCGACCAGCCATTGGATTCCGAATACACCGTCACTTTCGTCCCTTTTGAAAGGATGGCAACTATGCTTGCGGTAGCTTTTCCACTTTTTCGCATATTGAGTGAACCCGTGCTCACATTCACATATTTCGTTGTCGTTTTAACTGTCGCCTCAGCTTTGGTTACTGTTCCAGGCTTCGTTGCCGATAGATACTTCGTGCTGACATATCCATCCTTTCCATTGGCCTTGATTTTCGCCCAGCCTTTGGATTCCGAATACACCGTTACCTGTGTGCCTCTTGTCAGCTTTGCGACTATGCTTGCACTATCACTACCGCTTTTTCTCATATTAAGTGAACCTGTGCTCACATTCACATATTTTGTTGTCGTTTTAACGGCCGCCGAAGCTTTTTTACCGCTCCAGGCTTCATTGCCGATAGATACTTGGCACTGACATATCCTTCTTTTCCATTGGCCTTGATCTTTGCCCAGCCTTTGGATTCCGAATACACCGTCACCTGTGTGCCCCTTGTCAGCTTCGCGACTAAGCTTGCACTATCACTACCGCTTTTTCTCATATTAAGTGAACCTGTGCTCACATTTACATATTTCGTTGTCGTTTTAATGGTCACAGCAGTTTTCGTTAAAGTCCCTGGCTTCGTTGCCGATAAATACTTGGTACTGACATATCCTTCTTTTCCATTGGCTTTGATCTTTGCCCAGCCTTTGGATTCCGAATACACCGTCACCTGTGTGCCATTTGCCAGCTTTGCAACTATGCTTGCACCTTCCGTCCCGTTTTTTCTCATATTGAGCGATCCGGAATTCACCTGCACAAACATGACGTTTTCAATATTGGCCTGTTCCGCATGTAGTGGAGCTGCAGATATTTTTCTTCGAAAGCAACTGTAGACAACACTGCAAAACAGAAAGTTGGTATAATTAATTTCTTCATCTCATTCTCCCTACTAAAGAATTATATTTTTAACATTTATTTAAATATCGGTTAAAATCAGTATAATAATATAGGTAAATATGCTCATTCATCTAAAATATATCATATTCCTTTAGATCTATAGGGAGATAAAGGTGATTGTAATATAATAGTAAACTAATAGACATTTATGTAATTAAATAGAAATATTCGCAACGAACCTTATACGCCAAGCAAATGATGAATATAAAATATATTGATATAATTAATTACCACTCAAATTAATGCTATTGAGACGAGCATCTTTCTGCCTAAACCGAATATATATAAAGGGTAAGCACATGATCCTTATATTTGACGGAACGAGGCAATAACCTATATAATTACTGTATATAACTTATAAGAATCCTTCTGTTAAGGGGAGTAGCTATACAATAAAGTCGTCAGTACAGGATGGAATCCTCGGCTTTATTGGCAACTGATTTTAGTTGTTTGCAAGACCTTGCCGATTATTTGGTGAGGTCTTTTAATTTTAAAAGACGGTATAACCAATAATCGGTTATACCGTCTTTTTCGATTCGAAAAAATTGCACAATAGAGGTGAAAAGTATGCAGAACTATAATGAATTAGCTCAAAGCGTTAAGATTTCCGATGATAAAAAACATATATTGCTCGATGCCGACCCATCTTTATCACTGATCGGAAAAGGCCGAAGCGCATATGTATTCCGAATACATTCCACCAATAAGGCACTAAAAGTGTTTTTCCCGGATCATACTCACACAGCTAAAGTTGAAGCTGAAATATACAAAACCGTCCAATCCATCGAATACTATCCAACCCTATATGATGCGGGGGTAAATTACCTGGTTATAGATCACATTGAAGGCAACACTCTTTTTGAATGTTTAACATTGGGAATCCCGATAACGGAAGAAAACATTGCGGAGATAGACCATGCGCTGCAATTGGCAAGGAAAGAGGGATTGAATCCTTCGGATATCCATTTACGAAACATCTTCATAACTTCTGAAAAAAGGTGAAGATCATTGACGTTGCAAGGTTTAAGCAAGTGAAATCCTGCAATCAGTGGCACGACTTGAAAAGCGCTTTTCACCTTTTCTATTCGAAGTCATTTTTTCCGAAGAAGATCCCCAGCTTCATTCTGAATTCCATTGCAGCGATTTATAAAAAAGATTTCTGCCCATCTGATCCTTACTATAAAAAAATCACATTGGAGGCACACATATGAAAAAAATAATGACCTTTGCGCTGCTGTCCATCCTTACATTAAGCGGATGCTCAGCTTTAGAAGAAGTCAATTCATCCTTGGAGTATGCAGATAATGCGACGGAGTATGTAAATACCGTTAAGGATTTTGCCAATGAGGTGCCCGCAATGTCCCAGGACGCCGTCACGAATGCAGAAGCAAGAGCAAATCTTGAAAAGGAACTGGAATTGATGAAAACGGAGATTGAAGAATTCGATGCAACTGAACCACCCCAAATCGCTGAAGGCATCCATGAGAAGATCGTCAGCTCAAATCAACAGCTTTCAGATGGAATTGAATTATATCTGAATAATATTGAAAAGGGCCAAATTGACCCTAAGGCATTGGAAGATTCAGAGATAATGAAATCAATCGATAATATAACGGGCTTGGCAAAACAAATTGAAGAGTTGGGTAATTAAGCATCCTGCAATGAATAAAAAGGAATCGCTTGAAACAAATTATTGACATGAAACCAAAAGGTTTTATATAATCGAAAAAGCGAAACCAATTGGTTTCATATTTTCACTTAAAAAGGAGAAACAGTATGGAAAATACATTACAGGATATCAAGAAGACAATTATTCTTGAAGCACCTATCCAAAAAGTTTGGGATATAGTTTCGACTGCAGAGGGCATAGCTTCATGGTTCATGCCAAATGATTTTCAACCGAAAGTGGGACATGAGTTCCATGTGCAATCACCCTTCGGTCCATCTCCTTGTAAGGTAACGGAGTTAGATGCTCCTCATCGTCTTTCATTCAGTTGGGATACGGACGGTTGGTTCATTTCCTTCATTTTAAAAGAACTGGATGACAAAACGGAGTTCACCCTTATTCATGGTGGCTGGAAAGAGCCTGAAACGATTCTTCCGAAACCGAACGAAAAAAGCTCAGTGATTCGCGATAGAATGAATCATGGCTGGGAGCAGATCGTTAATCAAGGTCTTAAAAAGGCTGTTGAGGGCTAAGTGTCTGCAGCAGAAAAACATGATGTATTTCAGGCTATAGCCGACCCGACCCGCCGAAAGGTCCTGCAATTGCTTGCTGAAGGGGATTTACCCATTTCAGAAATCACTTCTCACTTTTCCATGAGCCGTACAGCGATTGCCAAGCATCTTCATATCCTTTCTGAAGCTGAATTGGTCAGTGGCCGGAAGGTAGGAAGGGAGAAACGCTTCCGGCTTCAGCCGGAACCTTTAGCGGAATTGAAACAGTGGCTTTCTTTTTACGATCAATACTGGGATAACAAATTATCCATCCTTAAACATGTGATTGAAAATTCAGGCGAAAATGGATTGAAAGTCATCGAAGCAGAAAAGGACACGGATGAACCATTATAATGAGAAAACCCCGGCGCATTGCACCGGGGGTTTTTCCTTTGTTTATGCATCCATCTCAATATTGTATGCTTTGCGCTTCTTGATGACCATCGTTAGCAATAGCAGTAGATTAAAAACAATGATGCATCCAGTAAGGAACACTATACTCGCTGTCAATGCATCCGCTCCAAGGCTCGTACTCATTGCCTGGCGGAAGCCCATGACAGAGTATGTCATTGGTATGAACGGGTGAACATGGCTGAAGAAGTTATTGGTCAATTCTACAGGGAACATTCCTCCGCTTGCACCTAGCTGTAATACAAGGAATATCATCGCCAATAAACGACCTGGATTTCCAAATCCTACGGTCAGGAAGGTAACGATGAACATGAACGTAAGGGAAGTCAGGATGGATACCCCAATGAATTGCCCCATGTTCTCGACCTGTAAATCCATTCCCCATATCATGATTGCATCCAACACTAATGCAGATAGCGTCGCTTGGATAAACAGGACCGTAAATTTACTGAACCACCATGCCACCCCTGATGTAGGCCTTGTAGAGGGCAAGCCTGTCGGGAATCCCATATTGAAGGCAATAGCCCCTACAAATAACCCAAGAGACAATACATAAGGAGCCAGTGCATGACCATAATTCGGCACGTCACTGCTTTTTTGTTCTTTGACCTTTGTCGGTTCAGCAATCATGCTGTAATTATCATCGGTTGTTTTATTTTCACTTATTTCTTCTGCACCATCACTGAGTTTTTCCGAAAGTTCGACCGTTCCATCTTTAAGTGATGAGATTCCATCACCCAATTTGCCGGAACCTTCAGCAAGTGCTGATGAACCTTCATTGATCTTCCCTGCGCCATCAGCAAGCTGGATGACTCCATTGCTCAAAGTAGGCAGGTTGCCTGCCAATTGTTCCGTGCCTTTAACTAGTGCTGATGAGCCCTCGTTCAATGCCGCTGAGTTGGCATTCAGTTGATTGGCCCCATTAGCCAGTTTGCTTGCCCCTTCGCCTACTTGGCTAACACCAAATGCGTACTTCTCAAGACCATTCCCAAAGGAGGATGAACCTGCTTGCAGTTGTGAAACCCCATTAACCAACTGACCAGATCCCTCAGTTAGTTTTGAAAGGCCATTATTTAACGAGGAACCGCCTTGTGCTAACTGGTTGATCCCTTTCACTAATTCTGGTGTCCTCTCATTTAAACTTTGTGTTGCCGCCGTTAATTGATCGCTGCCTTCTACAGCTTCATTAAAACCGCCATTTAATTGGGTCGCACCAGGAATCAATTGTTCATTCAGTGCGTTCCTTATTGCCGTATATCCGTTTAACGCTGAAACGGCGTTTGGATTGACTTTATTCACCGCATTATTTAAATTGGCCACTTGTTCCGGAAGCTGGCCTAATCCATTCAATACAGGCATTACTTTATCCGTTAATTGTGTTGATAAGTCGGATACACTTGCAGCAAGAGTCGATGCGATTCGTTTTTGTGCTTCCGCCTGGCCTTGAAGTTCATTTTGAATGGCTCGGATTAATTCGGATTGCTGTTCACTGGTCATGCTTTTGAAGGCTTCCGTGTTTTGAACGGCATTGATCGTGCTCTGACCATTATTCGCAATCGTTGATTGAAGTTCCGTTAAGGCCGCTTGACTGTTATTGAGGTCTTCGGTAATGCCGGATACGGTACCGGACGTGCTGCTTCCTGCGGGAACCGCTTCTTGCAATTGATTTACACCGCTTTGAATGCTTGTCAGTCCTTGCTTAAGCTGATTCAGCTGTTCTTCTGCGGGCAATTGGCCATCCATTTTTTCAGGCCGTCATTTAACGCCTGGCTTCCTGCTGCCAGTTTATTGATTCCCTCATTTAAACTCTGCTGACCTGCTGCCAATTTTGGAATTCCTGTCGATTGGTCCGTCAGCTGGCTTGCATTTTGTGATAATTGATTCAACCCATCATTCAAATTCGCACTGCCCGTTTGCGCTTGTGCCAATCTAGTATTTAAAGACTGCGCTCCTGGAACCACTTTGGCCAGCCCAGTGGAAAGTTGGGATGAACCTTGTATAAGTGCTTCACTGTTATTAGTTAATTCCCCTGTGCCTGATGCGAGTTCGTTCGCACCCTTTTGCAACTGACCGACACCGGAAGTATATTGTGAAATTCCCTTATTCAATTCCGACGCGCCACTTTCAAGCTTGTTGGCCCCTTCCAAAAACTCGCCAACGCCAATTTGAAGTTTATTCGCTCCATCTTTAAAAGTTAATGTGCTCGAAGCTAACCTATTCAGATTTTCCGTCACTTCTTTGTTTCCATCATGCAGTTTTTTTGCACCGTCATCCAGCTTTGATGCCCCATCTGCCGCTTCGCCGAATCCTTCTCCGATTTCATCCAGTTGTGAGAAGATCGCCTCCGCATATTCTTTTGTGACACTTTCGGCAATTTCCGTTTTCAAATTATTCGTTGCCTGTTTCCCGACCGTTTCAGAAACGAAACTGCGTCCAGGATTCACATCATACGTCAAATTCATTTTTTTGGCTTATCATCCATGACGGTAGAAGCATTTTTTGAAAAGTCTTCCGGAATGGTAACGACCATATAATATGTACCATCATCGAATCCTTTTTTCGCCGCTTTTTCCGTTACGAAATGCCATTCTAAATCATCATTGTCCTTTAACTGCTCGACTAGCTCATTACCGACTGTTAAGGTTTTTCCCCCATATTCCGCCTTCACATCCTTATTCACGACTGCAACAGGCAATTTGCCCGTATTTCCGTATGGATTCCAAGCAGAACTAAGGAATAACCCCCCATAAATAATCGGGACGAACAGTAAAACGATCGCGACACCGACCAGTTTTCGATTTGTAAGGAAGAGCTTCCATTCTTGTTTAAGCATGTTCACTTCTTTTCACCTTTCTTTTCACGCAGTACATCACTCAATGACGCGGTATTCCAATTAAGAGTCGGTATGTCCGTGGTGCCAAAGCTTTCTTTAAGCAAATCCGCCACTGTTTGACTGGAAAAGAACTCTATTAAAAGTTGATCCGCCCGAGAAAACATCCGGCGAAGGACGTCCATCCCCTTCTCTGCATACTCTCCATCTTTGAACGCTTTTTCTATAAGTCCTGTATCCGGAAACATTGAAATGGGACCTTCCATCGCCTCAATAATTTCAAGGTTTTTAATCTTATCTACACTTTTGGCAAGAGTAAGGCCGCCGTTATTACCAGGAACGGAAGTGATTACCTGCTTTATGACCAATTTCCTTATGATTTTTTTCAAATAAGAAGGAGACACCTCTAATCTCCTGCTGATCTCATTAGACGAAAGCGGGACATTTTTATCCTGGGTAGAGAGTATAACGATGATGCATATAGCTTGCTCGACCCCTTTTGTTAATTGCAAATCAGTTCACCTCTTTCAATATGTATGTGGATATCAGATATCCATAATGGATATTCGGTATCTATAATTAAAACCCGTTTCACCTTAGAAATCAAGTCATTTCTAGAAAAAAATTCCTGAAAAAGATGAACCCCTCATTACAGCACCATACGGGGTTCACCTTTTCAAGATCTTTTATAGGTCCTTTAGAAATTCATTGACCGCTTCGGGAGTTTTAGCATTTGCACTGTGCAGGTGCGCAACCTTTTCCCCATTTTTAAATACTAATAGTGATGGAATTCCCATTACCGTTTGCTCTTCAGAAATCTCAGGGAACTCGTCACGATCGATTGTAAACCACTGTTTGTCTTGATGTTCTTGAGTGATCTCATCGATGAACATGTCTAAACGTTTGCAGTCCGGGCACCATGTAGTCGTAAAAATCCCGACCGTCAGTCCTTCTTGGTTGATTTGTTCACGATATTCTTGTTCTGTATTGATGTTTTTCATGATCGTCTCCTCCGGGCTTTTATACTTTAATCCATAATGTACTCAAGGATTAATATATAATTAATTCCTTCACAGCACAAACGGTTTATCCTAAAAGTTCGAACTCTTGCCCGTTTTACCCCCCTCTCCTTTACCCAAAATAATCAAGCAGCCTCCCATTCACCTTTATTGTCCTTGGAAAATTCCCTTGCAATAAGGCTGACTCCAATCATAGGCCAATGTTCAAATCTTTAATGGCTTGCGGCAATGCAGGGAAAAGCGTCCCAATTGTAGCGCTTGTTATGGTTGTATATCCAACAGTAGCTAAACCGGCAATGATGCCCGCTGACGCACCCTCCTTCGTCACGAAGTTCTTTTGCAGGAGGCTGGCAATGAAGATGGGAACAATTGAGTTACCATGCTGTATCCCATCAATAAAAGGGCGCCAAAAGAAAGGACTTTTCAATAGTGTTTCTGCAATCCCTAAAGCATCTGTATGCCCAAATTGTGGTTATGTAGCTTTCTATATTGATGAGTTTAGAGAATTTATTATGTAAAAATATAAATCTGCATCATTCCACCTTTTTCAATTCCATAAATCCTTCCCCATCCACTGAAATATCTAGCTGCTGATTTATGACTAGCGAAAGCGGAAAGATTTCCGACTCTTTATCCGAAAAATCCAACGCCGTTTCCTTGGACCTAAAAGTAAAAACGAACCTTCTTCATGTTCCCCATGAAATTCAACCCATCTTCTCTTATGACTTCACCATTCCTTACAGGCACGCCATTGCTGATTAACCGATTCCCCAAAGCCCTGACTTCATCTGTCGTAATGTTTATTTCACTGATGCACAGGACGTTTTGAGCTGAAAAAGACTCAGCCTCGGATTCGGGTGATACGGAATATCTCGATATGAACTCGACAATGTTGCCTGAAGGGTCTAAAAAATAAAAAGATTGTGCGTCGAAAAAGCTAAAATAAACTTCGTCTTCATCCTCTTCTCTAGTCAATTCCACTTTTGATTTCGCCCATGCTTTTGCCGAAGAAAATAAATTGGTCGGAATGTTCATGGCAAAATGGTAAAAAGGCTTTTCTTTTTGATGATATTTTTTAATTTCAAGCACACTTTCCCCTGCCTTCATTTCAAAACCATCATCAGTTAGCGATAGTAGCTCAAATCCTAACACCTCAACATAAAAATTCCGCATTTCATTCCATGCCTGACTATACAAAGTGACCTTATTGATAATCACATTCAATCCCCCTCCACTTAACAAATATTGTAAGATAATACTGCATTTGTGCAAAGATTCCGCACTTTGCATAATCTATATAATTCTATTCACTCTGCCTTTTTCACCACAAATAACTTAAAAAGGACCGCCAAAATCGGTGGTCCCTCGTTTCAGCCTTATTGAAAGGTTCACTCTTTAATTTTCAGTCCAAGCATGGCTGCAAAGACTATCGCTTGGTCCGGGGAAACTTCGCATCCTTTTAAATCTTCCGGGGATACGGTAATCCTTTGAAATGTAGAACTGCTAATATCAATTCCTTTGAGCGGTGTCCGGGAAAAGTTCACTTCATTTAACCTGCATGTTTCGAACTTCACTTTAATGAATTTACACTCATAATAATCAGCACTTTCCAATGAGCAATGATCGAACCTCACTTGCTTTAAACTGGAATAACCAAAGGCACTTAAATTCAGGTTGCAATTCTCAAAGAAGACATTCCTAAGCTTGCGTCAGACAGGTTAATGCCTAAAAGTTTGGACTCTTTGAATTCCACACGATGAATCGAGCCGCCCATGAAATCGGCATTCGTTAAATCGCAATGATCAAAGATGACATCCGTCAGCTCGATATTCCTGAATGATACATCACTGAATGTCACATTTTTAAAAACAACCTGTGATAATACGATTTTGTCCATTTTTTTCTCTATCGATCGTGCAGTTGGTTATGATACAGGACTCAAGATAAGGCTCATCTTGATAATATATTTCCTGAAAGTTCGCTTGTGTTAAGTCTTGGGGGATCTTTGGCTGTTCAATTTTGATTTTGCCTGACATTTTATCACCTTTTCGCTTTATTCTTCAATCACTGGTTTATCCAATCGATAGGGTTCATCGCCGGTATTATAGCAACTGGTCTACTAAATTTCGACTTAACTATAAACTACATTACAGTGAAGTTCAATCTAAGAATTTCGCGAAAATGACTATTATTTTTCGTTATTTTGTGTCAACATTTTGCAGAAAAAATGCTGCCTCATCGGCAGCTTGCTTACTTCATGAACGTATTGAATCCTGTTGGCATCCGGTAATAATAGAGAGCCGCAGCCATTATAGCCATCATTCCGCCTATCAGAAAAAATGCCTGAAAGATATTTCCTCCAACAGTCGGGGAATTGGATACAAAACCACTTGAAAACAGAAAAAGGACACCAAATCCCAACAAGAATAGAGCCATTTTTTTAATCCTTCTTTTGAACAGGATATATCCCGAAAGTATGATGATGTACGATGCGGATAGGGCCATAAGAAATGGAAATAACGGTTTGAATTTTGCGGCATACACGAAATGATCGAAATTCGAAATATCAACTGCCTCTATCGCTTGTTCATCATTTACGTGTGTGAAATACGTGGAATACTTCCATTCCCAAGGTCTATCAAGAATTTCACTTCCTTCATACCAGGTAAAAAACGTAAAAACCATAAAGAAAAGTGCAGCGATAACCATTTGCAAAAAATTGTTAAAAGTCAATATCATCCCTCCAGCTGTCCATTATACCAATAAATGGGTAATATTCAACCAGAGCCCAAAGTGATAAAGCAATATGTAAACAAACACTGTTTCCTGAATAATATAATCTAACCACTTTTAAGGAGCGTTTGAGATATGATCACTCATGGAGAAGACCTCCTTATTTCAGGAGCATGGTTACTCGGCATCGGTACACTTGTAGGTGCAATCGGGCAAACCCGGCAAACTTTAACGAGCACTGACCTCGGAAAAGATCTCGTCCTCAAAGGGAATGGCATTGAAGCCGTTGGAAATTCGCTGCAAGCAATCGGCCGTTCGAAAATGCTGAATCCGGAAAATGAACGTACGGAAACCTATTTCATATTCGGTTCTTGGCTTGAGGCCATTGGCAATATCGCAGATGCAGTTGGAATAGGTATGCAGTTGAGTGGTTCAGTGGAGGAGGGCATTAGAACCGATGCACTCGGCAGTGGAATCCAAGGCCTGGGCGCCGCAATTGAAGCATTCGGGGCATCGCTGACTGAGGAGACCATTTCACGCTCTTATGAGATCAAGGGAAATGGCCTCATTTCAGCCGGTTCATTTTGGAATCCGTGGGAAATATTTTCATTTTAAATGAAAAAGTACGGATGGGAGAACATATTCTTTTACTAGGCAGCTGGACCCAAGTTTTCGGTGCATTTATATTGATCGAGGCCTTTTCACTTGGCCCAGAACCCGAACCTGAGAGAGGGAAAGATCGACATAACCGCCATTATAGCTATGCCAACTATTGTTAAGGGGCCACGAGTTCGACCTTCATCCGATCGGGATCTTCGAAATATACAGCAGAATAAAAAAGGCAATACAACACTTACGCAGGGTCCACTTATTTTATGATTCCGTTATAAATCTCTCCGCCGCCATTTATTTTGATAATTTTCAGGCGATTGGTATTTTTGACGAAAACGGTTTTATATTGTTTTTCACCATTAAGTTCAATAAGGAAGACTCGTTTGCCATCGTTATCCGTTTCCTTATTGAAAGTATAGTCTTCGTTGCCGATTTGCTCGGTGATTTTGTCATATTCGGGCAAAGAAGACCACTTCTCATGTTTAGGACTTGTTTGAGTTTCTGTTTGCGTGGGTTGTTTTTGTTGTTCATTTTCGGTTTGGGTTTGATTCTCATCCGTTGTTTGGATAGATTTTTCCCCGTTTTCATCCGCTTTGTCATTATTGCAGGCAGTTAGCATTGCTGCTGCAATCAACGCGATCATAGATTTATTCATGCTTCACATCATCTCCTATTCCTATATTCCCATTCATTTTAACTAAAAACCTGATTTAACTAAACAAAACAAATCCGAGTGGACAGAATGGATTTGTTTTGCTATCATAGTTACTCAGGGTAACAATTACTCACGATAACTATATATTGATATAAGGGGTGTTTCTGATAAAGACTTTCCAAAAATTCTTTCAGCAATTATTGCTGTTGTACCGGCCGTTTGAAAATAATCTTAATATCCAGCTGAACAAGCATGATTTACACAGGGCGCAATGGTCCATTTTGTATTACTTGAACAATTATGGTTCGGCGACGCTTGTAGAGCTTGCCAATTACCAAAGCGTGGAAAAACCCACGATTACGAGGACCATTGCCCGCTTGGAAGAGCTGGGGTATGTCGAGCATGTGCCAAGCAAAGATAAACGCGAAAAAGAATGCGGCTTACGGAGCTTGGCAAAAAGGTCTACAGCGAAGTCCGAGTGACAATCGATCAATATGAACAGGAGATCTTGAAAGGGATCACGGAAGAGGAACAACTCGCAGCCATACGCATCATGGGCGAAATTAGAAATAACATCATAAAGTAAGGAGATAATAACATGGATCAATCCAGAACCAGACTGTGGACGAAGGACTTTGTCATCGTTTCGTCCATCAATTTTTTCATAACATTAATCTTTTATTTACTGATGGTGACACTTGCCATCTATGCTGTTAATGAATTGGATGCTTCTACAAGCGAAGCCGGACTCATATCGGGGATTTTTATTATCGGGACGTTGATCGGACGACTGTTCATCGGCCGTTTCATTGATTCAATCGGCCGCAAGAAAACACTATTCATAGGTTTGATCTTTTTCACTTTGACAACAATTCTTTATTTTGTCGACCTTGGAATCGGCTTCCTGCTTGTTAACCGCCTGATCCATGGGATGGCAATGGGGATGGCAAGTACTGCGACAGGCACGATTGTCGCCCAGATCATTCCGGCGACACGAAAGGGAGAGGGCATCGGCTATTACAGCATGAGCGCAACACTTGCGACAGCAATCGGTCCTTTCATCGGTCTGTTTATGGCTCAGCATACAAGCTTCCAAGTCATTTTCAGCTTCTGCCTGGCTTTAGGGGTGATCTCCTTATTACAGCATTCTTCCTGTATGTCCCGGCATTGAAAGTGACGGCCAAAGTTACGGAAAGCAAAGGGTTCAAGCTTTCCAATTTCATTGAACCTAAGGCACTGCCCATTTCAATCATCACTCTGTTATTGGCATTCTGTTATTCCAGTGTCCTTTCTTTCATCAGTTTCTATGCCATTGAAATCGATCTGGTCAATACGGCAAGCTTCTTCTTTGTCGTTTACGCAGTAGCCGTATTGTTATCACGTCCTTTCTCAGGACCATTGATGGACCGGAAAGGATCGAATTTCATTATGTATCCGGCGTTCATTATTTTCGGGATCGGCTTGCTGCTTCTAAGTATGACAACCAATAGTTTCACTTTACTGGCAGCTGGTTTCCTCATTGGCCTCGGATTCGGTAATATGCAATCAAGCTCGCAGGCGATTGCCGTTAAACTGACACCGCCTCACCGAATGGGGATGGCAACATCCACCTTCTTTATCATGCTTGATGCAGGACTTGGATTCGGCCCTTATATTCTGGGATTCATCATTCCGGTAACAGGTTACAGCACACTTTATGTCATCTTGGGCGTTTTGGTCATCTTAACCTCCGTCCTTTACTACTTCTTGCACGGCAAGAAGGAACGTACAGCCAGAACGAACTTGGCTTCCATTTAAAAAAAAGGGATATCCCATTGGGGGATATCCCTTTTTCATTTAAGCTTATTTGGTCCTTATTTTATTTCCAGGTCATCGATAAAAAGTCCAAAAATTTTGCTGTTCTTTTTATTCATGACTGTTTCACCTTTATATAAAGTCTTTCCAGTCTTTATATCTGCAATCAAGAGTTTGGCAGGCTTGTTTGTTTTCCCCTCTTGATTCATTCTGTTCAATAGGAAGTACACACGCCCGTTCTTAAAGGCAGCGGTATATTGATCTTCTTTATTAGCAGCTATATCCAGTTCCTTGTCATTCGTTAATGTTTGACTGCTGAAGTCAAACGTTTTAATGCGATATTTTCCTGATTTCATTTCAACTGCATAAAGGTTTTTTCCGTCTGAATATCCTGATCTAGCCATGTCCAGGCTAAGTGATTCTTTTTTAACCGTTTCTAATTTTTCCGTTTCATAATTATAAGATAAAAGCTTGCTTTCCTTTAGTTTTTCCTCAAATGAACCATCCTCATGATTTACCCCTTTAATTAACGAAATGAATACCATGTTGTTTGGCATGGAGGGAGCAACATCGATTGGCATTTCAAAATCAACTTGATCAGGGTAAGTAAAGGATTCAGATACAAGGGTTTTATCGCTCAAGACTTTTTTATTGGCTATATCGATCGTATACAGATGAACCTCTTTTGTCTGCTCACTGTTTGAATTCACATCATTCATCGTTAAAACCTGTAGTTTTGAATGGACCAACTGCACATCCCTGACATCAGCATTCATGATTCTCCCTTGATTCGGAAGCTCGATTTGGAATGAAGTTTCCTCTTCGTCCTTCTTCTCCAGTAAACCGATATCAAACTTTGCTTCCATATTCCCGCTCTTTGTATATTCGCTATTCACCCAAGCGTAAGCAAGAAAATCATCGTCTTCATATAAAGAACTAATGGAATCTTTGCCACGCATAAACGAACGATGTTCTTTTACCAATCTTTCAATTTCATGACCTTGTCTTCCAGTTAAGTTCTCCAAGTAAGACCTTTCGCTTTCATATGTCGTTGTATTGGATTCAATCGTTAATGGTTCATAAAAATTACTGCTATTTTGAAGCGAAGCATTTATGATCACCGGATCAAGCTCTTTATCGCTGCCTTCCAGTGTCTTGAACGTATACTTTGGAAGGCTGGAAGCGGAGGAAGCTACTTTGACATAATAGGTCCCGATGCTTAAGATGACAACCATTCCAATAATGATGCTGCATAAATAACGTTTCACCTTGTTCACTCTCCTTTAAAGTTGTTGTTATACGGTCACGCGATTTTTCAATAACCAAGCACCAAGCCAAACCGATAATCCTGTCAAAATGATTCCTATTGCGAGCAGCAGGCCAAATAATTCATTAGGATAGAAATGGAAATTCCCAAACCCCATTACGAAAAATGGAGCTAAAAACAACACAGCAGCGATTCCGCAATATAACAAGCCCATTATGATTCCTTTTATGCGGAAACTTCTTTCAAACATGATCGACGTGAATAATATCGACATGATCATAAGACCGGCGCCATAGGAAATCAGGAATTGCGTGAACGTGCTTGGAATGATCAATGACAAAATCGGATTGGCTATCGTGATAGTAGAAATTGACATTTCATTCAAGAGCGCTTCCGGCACATTTGAATTAAATAGGGCATTTTGCATAGGTAAAATGATGATCTGGAAAGCAATCAACCCTAATACCATCAGGAAAATGGCCGTAGCTTTTGAAAGGTAGATCGATAATCTGGATGTTGGTACCATCAAAAGACGATAAATGAACGTATTCTTTCCAAACCAATCACGATACCAAATAAGGAAAATGTAAAAAATAAGGGCAACCGCACTCAGCGCTATCGGTCCAACAAACAAAAGGGTATTGGCAATATGATTAAAATCAAGGCTTCCATAATTGGTAATATAAGCGGCTTCAGATAGTCTTTCTTCTTTCATGATATCCCTGGCATCTTTAAGAAGGCTCTTCGTTACGATGATCACTCCGGCAAATTGCGAAACCAAGGTGATCAACAATAAGCTAAGATAGATTTTACTGAAACGGTTGATTTCAAAGTTCACTAGTTTTATATATCGCATCATGATTGATACACCTCTCTCATTACATCGACTACCGATTTTCCTTCCTCTTCCCGCATTTCTTCTGTATTGAACTCTTTAAGCACTGAACCGTTATCCAGTAAAATGACCTTATCGATCAAATGTTCAATATCACCGATTTCATGGGTCGTGATGATGACTCCTCTATCTTCAATTAGGTGGCTCGCAAAGACATCGGCAATTTGCTCGCGGCTAAACATATCGATTCCCGAAAATGGTTCGTCCATGAGTACATAATCGACGTCAAGGGACAAACCAAGCATCAGGTTGAGCTTAGCTGTATTCCCTTTTGACAATTCCGAAATGCGATTCTCCTCTTTAAGCTTGAAAAAACCCATTAGTTGGTTAGCTCTTTCCGGATTCCAGGACGTATAGAAGTCCGACATGAAAACCATGGCCTGTTTAATGGTCATTTGCGGAAGCATGGTCGGTGCGTCCGGAATGAAGGTGATTTTTTCATAACTGTCCTTTGTCATCTTTTGATCATCGATCAGGATTTCACCTTTATATGGCGTCAATCCCATGATCGCTTTGAGTGTAGTCGTTTTACCGACACCATTTATCCCGATCAGACAAGTGACTTCGCCTTTATTGGCTGTAAATGAAACATCATCCAAGATCTTTTTCCGTCCATAATTCTTGGAGATCTTTTTTACTTCTATCATTATTCTTCCTCCTCCCTTATTTCTTCCGAGTATTTTTCTTTAACCACACGAAGCAGTTCATCAACTGGTACATTAATCGGACGAATCGCATCGACAAACGTATCGACGGCTGCCAAAATCAATTCCTGCCTCACAGCCTGTAAAATCGTTTCATTCGTCGTGATTTGACTGGGGAAATTTCGTTCAGTATGAATCAAGCCCTGTTCCTCCATTTCTTTATACGCTTTTGAGCGGTATTGGGATTTATATTGAGTGAAGCCGCCAGTTCTCTTCGAGAGGGAATTTCCTGCCCGCCACGAATTTGCCAATGGCTATTTGTTCTTTAAAATGCCTAACGACTTGCAGATATACCGGTTCCCGGGTATTTACGTTCATTAAAACCACCCCTATTTATTAAAAAAAGCCTGATATGCGTGTATGTACTAAGTAGTTCATACACCCTTTAGATGTACTATACCTGTAATACACCTAAGCTGTCAACAATCATTTCCAAAAAATAAAAACCCCGAATGCGCAGGACAGACGGGGTTTTTCCTTAGTTGCTGTTCATGGAGATGCTAAAATCTCATTGAAATAGATGGTGAAGCAGCCGATCTTTATCTTCAAAAAATTGTTTCATTAACAAATAGTGATTGGACTCCTCTAACTTTACCTCACTCATTCCCTCATCTGAAATTTGGAGGATTTTAGCATCCGGGTAGGCCATGATGATCGGGGAATGGGTGGAAATGATGAATTGGGAACCTTGTTGAACAAGCTCATTTATCCTGGCCAGCATCGATATTTGTCTCAATGGCGATAAAGCAGCTTCAGGCTCATCGAGGATATACAATCCATCGCCTTGAAATCGTTCTACAAAAGCAGAAAAAATGATTCCCCATGAGATTGCTGGTGGAGTGATTTTCCACCGAAGGAATCGATGATTTTCGACCCATACGATGTTTCCCTGTCCAATTCCTCTATATTCGTTGCTAAATTATAAAAGGTTTCCGCCCTAAAGAAAAATGATCCTTCGGTTTGTATACGCCTTTTTCAAACGGAGGTATTCGTCCAAATTGGAGTGTGAATCATAATTGGAAAAATTGAAATTCAACGTTCCGCCTTCCGGATTGAAACCATACGCAATCGCAATGCCTTCAAGCAAGGTGGACTTCCCATTCCATTTTCCCCGATGACATAGGTAACACTGGGATGAAAAGCCACTTCCTGAAGGTGCCTGATAACCGGAAGATCAAGAGGGAAATGTTCATACGAAGATATTCGGTCTCGATTGAGGTAGATGCCCCTGATATACTGTGAATCATAATCTAGCTTCATTTGTTATCACCTTCTGTAGAAAATGTTTTGAGCGTCTTTCTTCCATTCCATATAAGTTCCAAGACGCCATTGATTGTTCAAATCGATAGATTGATAATGTTTGATTCTAAATGACCGCCCACTTTGGATGCAATTCAATTAAACTAACTGAAATATCTTTTACTCCCGATTCGTTTATCAGTGCAGGCAATTCCTTATCCGCATACCGTTGATGTGAATCTTCATTGTCCCATAATGAGGCGACAAGATATCTGCCGTTTTGCCTTTTACCGAATGCGCCAGACAGCATGCCCTTGCTTCCTACTTCTATTAGCACCTGCTCAAAACGGGTTCGTTTATCCTTTTCAACAGAACAGTCAGCCACTTGCAGTAATTTCCCCTTGCCAAAAAAAGCTGTAATGTCCGTTGTTCCTATATTGGATATGCTCTCGAATATATCGACAGAAATGTTTGTATAAGTACTTCCTTGGTCACTCTTCCCGAATATTTCATCATGCTGATGCTTCATGAAACGTTGATAGCAATGGATATCTTTCCAAACGGAGAGAATGCCTGCTTCATGGGGTTCATTTCTATTCCACCCTCCGGTTTGACCGATGAAGCCAACACAATGGCGCAATTCTCCCCATCCCTCTTGTGCTTTTGAAAATGAACGCTTGTTTTCCTCATTCACTTGGCATTTAATCCACTTCATCAACATGATGATCCCCCTCATTCGCCGCCCAATGTTTCGCTTTTTCATCAACCTTTTTTATAAAATCATTTTTTCCATTTACATAACCTTTGATATCCATTGGAAATTCCGCTGCCAAGCGCTGCTTCAGCCTACTATACTTTTGTGCTTCATCAGGGTGTGATAGCAAATAATCCCGAAAAGCGAGGTGTCGGGATATTTCTTCATGTCCTTCTTGAAACATGTGAATATGGTGTGTCCTCTCATCCCCGCCTTTACGAAAAAAACGTCGTCCAGCCATTCCGTTCTCCCCATGGCATCATACCCTATCCCTTCCATCTCTTTATTAAAATCAGCCACACATTCCACATCTTTTACCACTGCCAAAATATCTATTATGGGCTTGGCATGGATTGCCGGGATGGACGTACTGCCAATATGGTAGGAATTCATCATTTCAGGCCCAAAAATATCCTGTAATTTTTGGCATTCATCATGAAATAGCTTGGGTCATTCTTTCTTATATGGTACGACTTCGACCTTTCTCATGAAAGCCTCCTTGATTCGCGTTTACATTCCGTTTTACTATTTCCTTATTTTAACACCAATGTGCATGCATCACAAAAAAGCAGCCGGGACAATAACCCCAGCTGCTTTTTGGATAACGCTTACATTTTATTTGTTTTACTTCGCTTTTTGTATCGAAGTCACATTTGAATCTTTCAAAATAGTTGGTTTCATGCCTCTTCGCTGCGGAATGCCTCTTTCCTCCTGTTTCTTTGCAACCCACATCGTCAACATGGGTGTCAGGATTGCCGTCACCAATACACTTGTCGCGATGATTGCTGTTGCCGATTCTGCTACAGGAGCGAATTGCGGGTTTAACTCGGCAATGATGAAAGGTACAGCAACTGCGGCACCCGCTGTTGAAGAAGCGGCGACCCCAGCAACACCATCGGAGCCCGTAACGTAACGGTCCAGTAGATATAAGACGCCTCCGGAAAGGAAGACGACGGCAACGCCCATTAAAATACCCATGAATCCTGATTTTACGATCATGCCAAAATCCAACCCGAATCCTAGAGCTAATGCGAAGAACGGGATAAGGACCGGTACGGCCTGTCCAAAGAATTCCCGGCATTCTTTATCAATATTCCCTACAATCATACCGACGGCAAATGGAATCAATGTGGAGACAATTGTTTGCCATGGAAACGTTGCAAGGCCTCCAACACCGAGGATGATCATCGTGAAGAACGGTCCGCTTTCAATACTGATGAACGGGAATGCCGCAGCATCTTCCGTTCTGCCCAATTTTGTCATGAGTGCGGTATAAAGACCGCCATTCGTTTCATTAAAAGCAGCTATCAGAACTAAGACCGAAAGACCGGAAAAGAGACCAGTTTGAATCCCATTCTCTGGAAGAATCAAAGCTGCACCATATCCTAATAATGCCGCAAAACGACTTTACCGAAAAGCAATGTAAATCCTTTTCTTGCAATATACCCGGATTGCTTAACATCTATCGTAGCTCCGACACAAAAGAAAAAGACGGCTAATATCGATGCAGTACCTGTTAGCATGGCACCTGTAAATCCGCCAAAGAAGGTTGCTGTGTCAGGAAAAACAGTATGTATCAAAGCACCTATGAACAACGGGACAACCATCATGCCACCAGGGATTTTTTCTATTGCGGCTTTTATTCTCATCACAATCTCTCCACTTCATTATCAAATTTATGATTATTTGTAATTGGAAGTCTAGTTGTGGAGTTAACTGGCTGCTGTTATCGATCATTCAACGTTTAAAATTTTGTTCTGGCTTTCAATAAAATCCTGTAATTCTTTCCGGCTGGGCATGCCATCCATATCACCGGGAGCCATGACTTGAAGAGCTCCAATCGCATTCCCCCGGGTAACGGTTTCCATCGTAGATTTACCTTCAAGCAAGCCGCTGATCACCCCGACGGCAAAACCATCGCCTGCACCTACTGTATCAATGACTTTTTCAGGTACGAATCCTTTAACATACCCTTCTTCATTCGCATTTTTATAATAAGCTCCCCCTGCTCCAAGCTTGATGACAATCATTTTAACTCCTTTGTTCAAGTAAAATTCGGCCACCTTCTCAGGTGTTCGGAGCCCTGTTAAAACTTCCGCTTCGGACATGCCCGGAAGAAATAAATCACAAATGTAAGCAAGCTGATTAATGCAATCCACCATTTGTTGTTTATCCGGCCATAGGTTAGGCCGTAAGTTCGGATCGAATGAAACCGTTTTTCCTTGGTTCTTCATAAGTTTCATGGCAGCAACTGTAAATTCGTGGCAGCTTTCAGATAATGCAGATGGGATACCTGTTGCATGCAGATGTTTAGCTTGCCGAAAATACTCTTCTGAGAGGTCGTCGATATTCAGAGTGGAAGCAGCTGAATTTTTCTGAAGTACTCCACCTCCGGGTCTCCGTCATGCACTTTAGACTTAATTAGCATTCCTGTCGGGTGATCACTTGTAAAACGGATACCTGTCGTGTCGACTTTTTCTTTATTCAATTCTCCGATGATGAACTTACCGAAACTGTCGTTGCCAAGTTTCGTCATATAAGCGACATTTAAATCAAGACGTGCCAATCCGCAGGCTACGTTTGATTCGGCTCCCGCAATCGCTCGGGAAAAGGATTTAGCCTCATGTAAGGGCTCTACTTCATTTGCATAGAACATGGTCATCGGTTCCCCAAAGGTGATCACATCTAAATCTTTCATTCCCAATTCCTCCTGAAAAAAGGTATGCTACGGTTTAGTAAACCAAAGTTGAGAGAAAGCGCTTTCTTTTTGATGAAATCAGATTATCATATAAACCAGTTATTAACAATACTAATTTTTATATTTTTATTTTGTATACAAACATGACTTTTAACATATTTTCCCTTTTTTAACTATTAAACTGCTAAAATTTTCTATCAATATTGACTATTTGGAAAATACTATATATATTTTAAATATTGGTAACGTTAACATTTTTAAACCTTATGATAAACCGTTTTACTAAACTAGGAGGTTATTTATATGCATATGGAAAAACGTTATTCCATTCATCCGTCACAAGCCAAACACTTTGATACAAGTGAAATCCGTGAAAATTTTTAGTGGAAAATTTATTTATCGATGATGACGTTTCTTTATGCTATTCCCTTGATGACAGGATCATCATAGGAGGAATCAAACCTGTTTCTAAGGAGGTTAAGCTTGAGGGTCATGATTTCATAAAAGCTGATTATTTTCTTCAACGAAGAGAATTAGGGGTATTCAATATAGGTGGACCAGGGAAAATCTCAGTTGATGGAGAAGTATATCCCCTTCAAAATCGGGATTGTCTATATATAGGATTAGGCTGTAAGGAGCTGATTTTCACTAGTGATTCAGGCTCCGAACCTGCCAAATTTTATTTAGCCTCTGCTCCAGCACATAAAAATTACCCCGTTCAACACGTAGCATTCAAGGAAGTGCATGGTGATGAAATGGGGTCACAGGAAACGGCAAATAAGCGGACGATTCGCAGAATGATTCATGAAAAAGGAATCCAAAGCTGCCAACTTTGTATGGGAATGACTGAATTGGCCCCAGGAAATGTTTGGAACTCCATGCCTCCTCATGTTCATGACCGCAGAGTGGAAGTTTATATGTATTTTGACTTGGCAGATGATGCGATTTTGTTCCACATGATGGGTGAACCGGATGAAACAAGGCATATTGTCATGAAAATGAACAAGCTGTCATTTCACCTCCATGGTCCATACATTGTGGTTCCGCTACAAGCAACTACACATTCATTTGGGCAATGGCTGGAGAGAATTATACATATGAAGATATGGATACCTTTCCTATTTCAGATATGAAGTAACAGGCTAAGAATGGTTTATTAATTCATATGGGGATGGAGGAAACAAGATGAGTTTACTGGATTTTTCAATGGACTTTTTCAGTTTAAAAGGGAAAGTTGCCATCGTAACAGGAGGAAATACTGGATTGGGCCAAGGATATGCCGTTGCATTAGCAAAAGCGGGTGCAGATGTTTTTATCGTTGCCCATGGTGATAATTGGCAGGAAACAAAGGATTTAATCGAAACGACCGGCCAAAAAGCAGTCTTTTATCAAGCGGAACTTACGAATAAGGAAAGCCTTAAAGGTGTGGTAAAAGGCTGTCTTGATGCATACGGGAAAATCGATATCCTTGTTAATAATGCAGGAACGATTCGCCGTGCTCCTTTATTGGAATATAAAGACGAAGATTGGAATGCAGTAATGGACATTAACCTTAATTCCTTGTATTTTCTCAGCCAGCTCGTTGCCAAAGAAATGGTGAAACAAGGCAGCGGAAAAATCATAAATATCGCTTCGATGCTCACATTCCAAGGAGGCAAGTTCGTTCCCGCATATACTGCCAGTAAACATGGCGTTGCCGGGCTGACTAAAGCCTTCGCTAATGAATTGGCGTCTAAAAACATTCAAATAAACGCGATTGCCCCAGGTTATATTGAAACGGCCAATACTGCCGCGCTTCGTGCAGATGAGTCAAGAAACAAAGATATTCTTTCAAGGATCCCAGCTGAAAAATGGGGAACACCCTTTGATGTCATGGGAACCGTCGTTTTCTTGCCAGCAAGGCCTCTGACTATATGAATGGCCATATCCTCGCTGTTGATGGAGGCTGGCTCGTACGTTAATCCGCTGGTTAAGAATTGTAAATCAATAGTTTAAGGTTAACACCCTTAGCCAAAGTGCTTAGGGTGTTTCTTAAATCCAATGTTTAACAAAATCAGCTAACTGGCGTTGGAATCGTAATGCACCTTTGTTATGATGAAGGTATCCGTTCTATTTCAAGAAATAATATCCTTTAGGAGAACATCATGAAAAAAGAAAACTACCATATCAGATGTTGCTGAGAAGGCCGGTGTTTCCAAAAGTACGGTTTCTCAATATATTAACCAGCGTTTTCGTTATATGAGTGCTGAAACAAAGGACAGAATCGAGCAAGTCATCCAAGAACTTGACTTTCGTCCCAATGATAATGCCAGGAATTTAAAAGTGAAAAAAACAAAAGTCATAGGCATACTCGTAGCAAATATTTTACATACTTTATCCACTGAAATCATTCGTACCGTAGAAGAACAGCTTCAGCAGCATGGCATGAAAGTATTCATATGCGACTCTGCCGATGATCCAGAGAAAGAAAAAGAATACCTTGATTTGCTCGTTTCTACGCAAGTGGATGGAATCATCATCTTTCCGGTAGGAAATGATTTTAAAGTCTATAATTACTTGATCGATCATTCAATTCCAATGGTATTCGTCGATCGATTGGTTGATGGAGTAACTTCTGATTCCGTTCTTTTAGATAATCATGCTGCAATCTTTTTAGCTGTTTCCATGCTGGCTGAAAAAGGACACGAAAACATTGCATTTTTAACCTTACCGATTGATATCCCGATCACACCAAGGTTGGAGAGAATCGAAGGGTTTAAAAAAGCGATGGCATCTCATAAATTGGAAGTCAGGGAGGATGATATTCATTCTTTACCCAGAAACCAAATTCAAGACAAATTGGCCTGTATATTCGATGCAGAAAAACCACCGACAGCCATAGTGGCAGGAAATGATTTAGTATTACGTGAAATCCTTAGCTATTTGAAAAAGCAAAAATCTCGATTCCTGGGGAAGTGGCGATTGTAAGCATTGATGATGTCGCTTATACGGAGTTTTATGAACCATCCATCACAACAATTGGACAGCCCATACAGCAAATGGGAATTAAAACAGCTGAGTTATTATTGAACCGGATAATCAATTCGGATCAGGCCCCGTACATTACTTATCGGTTTGCCCCCGAACTCATCGTTCGAAGTTCATGCTAATTGTTCAAACAAAAACGGCAGTTTAAATCACTGCCGTAACCATTTTTCAGGTAATTCAAAACTTTCACCTTGTAAGTCAAGTGCCATTTGCTGATTCGATGACATTTAGGATAAATGGGGCTTTCGCTTTCGTGTACCCCACTATATCTGCAGGATGCTTTTGCGCTAATGATAATTTTAATTGCTGATATTGTTTCCGTACGTCAGGATGGCTTCTTAGATAGTCCCTGAATGAAAGTTGATTCTTCCACTGTTCACTTCCGAATCTATAGATATTCCCGCTCTCCATTGGCCTTTTCTAAAGAAACGCCTTTCGGGAAACTCCTTATGCGGGACAAATTCATACCCAATCGATTTCAACGGTTCAATGAATGTGTTAACTTCAGCTAAATGTTGGACGCCCGCCATGATGTCCAAAATCGGTTTGGCCCCCAACCCGATGATGGATGTACTTCCAATATGCTCAACACAAAGGGAATCGTTCTTTAAAACCTCCATTATTCTCGCTTTTTCCTGTTGAAATTCACTGACCCAAACAGGGTTATATTCCTCTATCTTCACTGTTTTTTCCATATAATCACTCAACTTTACATGAAATCGTATTATCAGCCATCATTTTTCATCACGTGACCATTTTATGAAAGGTTCTTGCGTGCTCGGCTCATGGTAAGTTCCGGCATACACCTTTTCTTTTCCCGTTATTTTATTCGTTCGGATGACTGTATATCTTCCTTTATCATAATTTTTGGTAAGATAATATTTCCGGTATGAAAACCCCTTTTCGGGCCCGGTTAACTTTTCTTTAGTTTTATACACTTGAGGCTTATTCAAGCTCTCTTTCACTACACTTTTAATATTCAGCGGCGTGCCCTCAAGCTTAACATCACTTCGGAAATCCGAATCCCTGGTCTCCGTTTTCCCTGAAGGAACGGATGCCAATTCGATCGTATCATGAGTTTGTTCCGAGAATGATTTTGTGACACTGTATGAATAAAGGATATTCATGGAACTTATATTGTGTTTCATTTTGCCAGCAAATTCAGGCATGGCAAAATTCAATAGAAAGGTGATCGATATACATACGATTAATAAGATAAGCGAAATTTTCTTCATATTTCCTCTTTCTCAACTATTTATTCTTGTAATTCAACTTGTTCATTTTCCTTAGGAATAATCCCAAATTTAGCGATTAATAGAATGGCAAGAAAACTGAAACAGCAAAAACTAGTATTATCACTTGTAATAAATGAGGCCTGTATAATACGGGATGCCAATAATGAATTCAAAATATAAGAAAAAAGAAACCCTGAATAGGATAGGCAAACCAGATAGTTTCCAATCAATGCCCTCTTGTAATGTACATACTCCGATTTATTTCCATTCCTGATACTGACACAATGTCTAAATTGCCTAATGAGACCGTATGTGAAACCAATAATTAACATGACTACAATGACAAAATCAATTATTGCTTCCTCCACTGTTTACTCCTCCCTGGTAATTCGACCTAAAAATATTGTAAATTATTACATTAAACTCATCATATACCATTTATGATAAAATGATAAATATTTCCTACTTTTATATTGGAACCTTTCGGCTTGATGCTTCCATTACTATCAAAAAGGTTTTCCCAATTCAAATCGATCTTGATTACAACATTCTGTCTTAGTTTCACCTATGAGATTCTTCAGCTTTTATTTGAATTGGAACAGTAATTTGCTTTCCTTCTTTTATCACTAGGTCCATTTTACGCAGCGGCTGAATATCCAATTTTGTTGAAAGACGAATACATGCATGTCCTTATTCTTACGTTTAAAGCGAGAAGAGGTTTCAATATAAAGGAAAATATACCTAATATTACTGAGAATGCACAAAAAAAGACCACCAGATTGGTGGTTAGAGACTGTAAACAAAAGGGGTTCACCTAAAATTCAAAACAAAATTGATTAGAACGAAAGGTGCGAGACTCCTGCGGGAAAAGCGCGTCTAGGGAAGACCCAGCAGGCGCAAGGCGACGAGGGCCGACCGCCCGCGGAAAGCGAGTGCCTGAAGTGGAAATCGACTTTCTTTTATAAACCTTTAAATCCGTATTTTTCAAAGATTTTCATGGAGGCTTCCGTTTGGAGATAGTCATAGAATAGCTTGGCTTCCTTGGCATGATCCACGTTATTGATCATTCCGACGGGATATATGATCGGATCATGTAAATTTGCCTGGGCTGCTGCAATGATTTCAACTTTTGATGAGTTGAGTGCATCCGTTTTATAAACGAGGCCAGCGTCCACATTTCCCGTTTCCACATATGTAAGCACTTGCCGCACATCCTTGGCAAATACCAATCGATCTTCAATCTCTTTAAAAAGGTTCATGTTTTCCAAAGTTTGTTTCGCATATTGCCCTGCCGGTACAGACTCTGGTGTCCCAATCGAAATTTTAGCGGCCTTTGTGATGTCTTCCAGCGATCCAATTTCCTTTTTGGAATCCTTTGGCACCACCAGCACCAGGTCATTGCCGACTAAATCGATTCCGTTTTTCCCTTCAATAAGATCTTCCTCTACTAATTTATCAAACTTATCTTCTGCTGCTGAGAAAAACAGGTCAACAGGTGCGCCTTGGGATATTTGTTGCTGAAGAGCTCCAGAGGCTCCAAAGTTATAGTGCACTTCAACATTTGCATTCTCTTTTTCAAAAGACTTCTTTATATCATTTAAGGCATCTTGTAAACTTACAGCTGCGGAAACCGTCAATTCCACTTTTCCTCCGGCTTGCGCCTTCTTTTCCGTTTTTTCCGTTTCATCGCTTGAACACCCTGCACCCACTATCACAAGCATCATCATCAAAAAAATCATAAGGTATGTTTTTTTCAAAGTCACTCTTCCTTCCGACCTTTCTTCATAGGATGGCTGCTAATTCAGCAGCCTTCCGTATTCAATCTTCCTTTTAGGTTCACCAGTGGGAACGCAATGCACTTAGCTATAAAGAAGTTTGGGCTGTCGGGCTAGATAGGAAGGCGTACCATTTTGATTTAGATTAAGGATCAATTTCATGACCTCCACTATTCCCTCAGGTTTCTCCAACTCTATTTCCTTATGGTAAGACTCTATGGAAATGCTCCATTTTTTTCATTTTTTCTGATCCTTCAATATACTCAGCAATTGTTTTTCAAAAGGCGTTTTCTGATTAAGTTTAAATACAAGGCCTTGTTGTTTAAGATACTGCAGATTAATTTCCTCCTGCCCCGGAAGCCTGGAATGAACAAAAATCGGAAGCCTTTTTCGCAATGCTTCACTGATCGTGACACCGCCCGGTTTCGTAACGATTGCGTCAACTTCTTCATAAAGCTTATTCATTTCAGACCTTGATGAGATATAAGGCAGTGGTTTGATATGAGGTAAGTTCCATGTATCGATTTCTTCATAAAGCTTGTTGTTATTTCCGCAAAGAACTAAATAATCAAAGTCGGTAGAATTCTTTAACTCATCACCTAAGTTCAAAATCCCTCCCAGACCGCTATTTCCCCCGGATATCAAAATTTTTGGCCGTTCTGTTTTTCTTTGGACACGGACATTTTTTGTGATTTCCTCATGCACGGGAATGCCAGTGACCATCATCGTTTGTTTTGGTATTTGACGCTTACTCATCAGCTTTTCTTTAACTTCTTGACTAGGAAGAAAATGGGCATCTATGCCTTCGCTTCCCCACACATTATTAATAAAAAATCCGTGTACACGTTTATTACCGGTGTGCTGCACTTCCCTTTCATCTTTAACTGACTCAAAAGATATGAAGGGAAACCGTGTGTACACACAATTAAATCAGGCTTTTCTTCTGCTATCAATCGTTCCATCTTATTCATGAATAATTGCTGATACCATTTACATACACTTTCCTTTGGCGAGTGAACATAAAACAGATTCTTATAGGCAAGATTATAGGTTTCCGGCGCATAACGGATCCATGTCAGATAACTATTTGCAATGAATTTTTCTAGAGAGGTATTGGTATAACTGATTAGATCGATTTTTTTATAAGTAATCCCATTTGAATGCTTTTTTAACATATCCATCAATGCCTCTGCAACTTGATGATGTCCCGACTGCATTCGAAAGAGAGGTAAAAACAAAATCTTCTTCATATGTGTCATCTCCTAAGAAATCATTCTGAAAATACAAAATATATAGTTCATGATATCTTGCTCTTACAATATCGTTGAACAAATTCCTTAAATCGATTTTTTATTTCCGACGTTTATAATAAGGAGCAGACTCAACTTTTGGACATTTGTTTTCTCTTTTTAATGTATTTGATAGTAACATATAGTACAAAAATAACTAAAAA
This sequence comes from Peribacillus frigoritolerans, assembly GCA_030562215.1. GTDB lineage: Bacteria > Bacillota > Bacilli > Bacillales > DSM-1321 > Peribacillus > Peribacillus frigoritolerans_B. The sequence continues at coordinate 303,995 of JAUPFL010000001.1, forward strand.
TACAACACCTAAATATGGAACATATTTGGGATTAACATTAAAAGCATCCCCCACATAATAACCGGCCACTATAAAAGGGACGGTCCATAGTATAGTGCCTAATAGTGAAAATAGGAAGTATTTCCGAAAGGGTATCGAAGAGATTCCTGCAAAATATGGACTTATTTGTCTCATACCCGGAATATAAAATCCAAATACTAAGGTTTTTCGTGCATTATCCGTATAGTTTCTCTTTGCTTTTTCCCAGCGTTCAGCCGTAATCCCAATGAATTTTCCATATTTATTTATAAATGGATACCCCACATATTTTCCGCATGCATAAGCTGCAAGCATTCCGATAAAGGCGCCGAGGATTGCACACAGCATGGCTAAACCCATTGAGAGCTTGCCTTGGACAACCAACACCCCAATAAGAAATAGAAGTGATTCTTCTGGAGCAGGCACTCCCACAATGCCGAAGAATAAAAAAGAAAAATGATTAGGTAACCATATGAATCAATAAAATGTAAAAGCGTATCTATATCCATAATACCCCCAGAATTAGTTATAAGTCTTTTAAAGAAATAAAGTGTGTTCCTTTTTCCTTACTCTCCTGCAGGTAAATTTTTAACATTTCAATCATATAGCCTGGTGCCTCTTTATCCGCTCCCAATGTTTCACCACAGTCATGAAGCAACAGGATGGAACCTTCTGTCGAAGTGCTTCGAAGTTGATCAAGCAGAGTATTTTTGCAATTTTCGACTTTCCAATCCCCGAAGATGCCGGACCACATAATTACTTTATATTTCTTACTGAAAAGTGGGGTGAAGATATTAAAATGGCCCCATGGCGGTCTATAAAAAATCACCTTCTCATTCGTGCATTCCTTAATCGCCTTTTCAGTCATTTCCAACTGTTTCCTCAGATGAACTGGTGATAGGACCCAACTTGAAACATGATGAAAATGATGGATACCTATAGTATGTCCCTCTTCATGCATTCTTTTAATAATCCCAGGATTACTTTTCACTTTACTGCCAACAACAAAGAATGTGGCCTTTATCTCATATTCTTTTAAAAGATCAAGTAATTTTATCGTATATTCAGGGTTCGGGCCATCATCGAAAGTTAGCGCAATCCCATTATTCGAATTGATTTTTTTGGTTATTCCCAGACTGCATACACGAATTAGCACCGTTGGGATAATAGTATAAAATATTAATAGCAATAATAAAATAATAAAACTAATCAGCCATATATGCATCACACAAAACTATCCTCTCATTATTGATATTACCAATACTGATCCTTTCCCTATATCATAATCATTTACTACAATACAGCAAATGTTATTGTATTCAGGTAATTCATTATAAAACCTCCCTTACAATTTAGCATTTTTTTTCATTATTTTCACTTATCATTATTTTTTATTTTTGTAAAGGTTGAAGGACATTAGTTCTATTACAGCAATGTCTGCAGTTTTTTCTTTTAAAACCGTTCCAGCTGATTTCAGAATCCGCTCCCTTTCCGCCGACTGTCCGCCAAGCCTCCTCGCCGGTTAGCGGCTCCGGGGTCTTGGCTAGCCAGTTATTCGGCAGGAGTGTCGCTCATTTCTTCCATCCATTAAGGGTTATAGTAAAAAACATGAAGGATAACCTAGATTCGAAGAAATCGCGTTTGCCTGCAGTTTTTTCTTGAAAAAGTTCCAGCTGATTTCAGAAATCCGCTCCCTTTCCGCCGACTGTCTGCCAAGCCTCCTCGCCGGTTAGCGGCTCCGGGGTCTTGGCTAGCCAGTTATTCGGCAGGAGTGTCGCTCATTTCTTCCATCCATTAAGGGTTACAGTAAAAAAACATGAAGGATAACCTAGATTCGAAGAAATCGCGTTTGCCTGCAGTTTTTTCTTGAAAAAGTTCCAGCTGATTTCAGAAATCCGCTCCCTTTCCGCCGACTGTCTGCCAAGCCTCCTCGCCGGTTAGCGGCTCCGGGGTCTTGGCTAGCCAGTTATTCGGCAGGAGGGTCGCTCATTTCTTCCATCCATTAAGGGTTACAGTAAAAAACATGAAGGATAACCTAGATTCGAAGAAATCGCGTTTGCCTGCAGTTTTTTCTTAAAAAAGTTCCAGCTGATTTCAGAAATCCGCTCCCTTTCCGCCGACTGTCTGCTAAGCCTCCTCACCAAGCGCCTTTAGTGTCTCGGCTACCCAGTTATTCGACAGGAGTCTCGCAAAATTTCTTCCATCCTAAAAAACTATGAAGGATAATCTAGTTTACTTTCAAAATTTTGGTTCGGGGCGAGATCAATTCGAAACTCCTTTTGCCGGAAAATTGATGGAACCGCCAGACTGTAGTCGAATTTGAGAAGAAGCGCCAGTTTCCCTACAATATTTCTTAAAAAGGAAGTTCCAGTGATTGGAACGTAAGGTACGAGACTCCTGCGGGAAAAGCGTGGCCAAGGGAGACCCCGCAGGCGAGCGCCGAGGAGGCTCCCGGACCGCCCGCGGAAAGCGAGTGCCTGGAGTGGAAATCATTAAACATACCTCCTTCCAGAAATCCGCTCCCTTTCCGCGGACTGTCTAAAACCAAGCCTCCTACCGGTAAACGGCTTTGGGGTCTTCGGAGCCAGCTATTTAGCAAGAGTGTCGCTCATTTCTTCCATCCTTTAAGGATTACTGTAAAAAATATGAAGAATAAGCTAGTCTTGTTTAAGATTATGGTTCGGGGTGGGACCAATCCACCCCTTTAGTCGACAAACTGAAAAAAACACACCTAAGGGTGTTTTTTAGTTTTCCTCAATAATCATCTTTTTCAATTAAAGGGCACATTCTTCAATTTCAAATCCCAGGTCTTCGATGATTCCCCAGTCCGCTGTGGGTTCTTGACCAGCTGTCGTTAAATAGTCGCCGACGAAGATGGAATTGGCTGCATAAAGTGCCATGGGCTGCATGGAACGGAGATTGACCTCACGACCGCCGGCCAGACGGATTTCTTTACTCGGATTAACGAATCTCATCATCGAAATCAATTTCAGGCATTTAGTGGGGGTCAACTCGGAAGTTCCCTCAAGCGGCGTTCCGTCAATTGCATTGAGAAAATTACAAGGAATGGAATCTGCATCAAGGCTGCGTAAGGATAGAGCGATTTCAACCGCTTCCGCTTCTGATTCGCCCATACCGAAAATGGCGCCAGAGCATGGGGACATTCCGGCTTCTTTCACAGCTTCAACAGTATCTACCCGGTCTTCGTATGTATGTGTCGATGTAATTTTGCTGTAGTTTTCCTGTGATGTATTCAAGTTGTGGTTATAGCGATGAACGCCTGCTTCCGCTAATTTACCGGCATGTTCCTCATTTAGGAAACCTAAACAGCAGCAGATTTTAAGATCCGTCGTTTCGCGGATTTCTTTTACCGCTTCAATGACATGATCGATCTCCCTGTTGGTCGGACGACGGCCAGAAGCAACGATGCAATAAGTGCCCGCCTTGCGACGAATTGATTCTTGTGCTCCCTCGACAATCTTTTCCTTAGTCAGCCAAGCATATTTATCAATCGGGGCTTCCGAGACGATCGACTGTGAGCAGTAGCCGCAATCCTCGGGACATAATCCTGATTTCGTATTGATGATCATATTCAATTTAACCTTTTTCCCATAATGATGCTTGCGTATGAGATAGGCTGCATTCAGAATTTCCAAAACCTCTTCGTCTGGGGCTTGTACGATGGATAATGCCTCTTCCTCCGTCACTTTATATCCTTTGATAACGTTCTCCGCTAACATCTTCCAATCCCTTACCAATGTTTCCAAACCTATCCCTCTTTTCTTTTATTGTGTGCCGAATCGCCATTCCTTGAAAAAGAACATAACCCGTTCGGTTCTCCGCACATAAAACGGATGATATCTAGTAATAGACCTGCTTCTTGCAACCTGCTGCTCCAGCCGCGGGTGTCCCCATCACCAATCCACTTTCCCCTCCAACCAACCGGTCGTATATGCACCATCAACCTCAATGGGCAATTAACATTTAGCAGTATCAATGAAGCGACAATATTTGTTAACCCAAAATACATTAAGTTAACATATCGATAGAATAATAACATACAAACAAAATATTATTCAATGGTCTTTTTTCAATATTTTCCTGGTTCGTCCTTTAAATCGTAAGGAAGCTCGCACTTCATATGTTAACTAAACTATAAATTAGTTGACATATAAAATGGGAATCAGGCAAACTAATAGTGGGCATTCTGCAGAGCCATTTCAAAAAGGGGGTTAAAAATATGAAAACAAGGACGATTTCTTATGTGGCCCTTTTTACCGCGTTAACTGCCATTGGCGCCTTTATTAAGATACCTATCCCTTACATACCATTCACACTGCAAATTCTGGCAGTCTATTTGGCAGGCGCATTATTGGGGCCCAGGCTTGGGATGCTCAGTCAGTTATGCTACGTCTTGATCGGACTTATCGGGGTACCTGTGTTTGCTGAAGGCGGGGGATTCGGCTATATATTCAAACCCACTTTCGGCTATTTGCTCGGATATATACTGGGAGCCTATGTAAATGGATGGCTGATCAACCGGTTTTCCCTCTCCACGATTCGTTCCATATTCTTTGCTAATGCTGCCTCTTTGCTGACAGTTTACTTTTTCGGCTGTATCTGGCTGTATGGTGCGATGAAGTGGATTGTGGAAACGCCGCTTTCCATCAGCCATACGATTCTTTACGGCTTCTTATTACCTGTACCCGGTGATTTAATGCTATGCATTCTATGTGCTGTCATCATTCAGCAAGTACGGCCGCGCATTGCAAGATATATAAACATAAAGGAGCTGAATCATCCATGGGCCAAGCCTACTTTATAACCGGAACTGGCACGGATATTGGAAAGACCATCGTAACGAGTGCACTCTATCTGTCTCTTCAAACATTGGGAAAAAGCGTCACGATATTCAAACCATTTCAAACTGGAATCAATGAGGAAAATAATACATACCCGGATATATCTTGGTTTGAGCAGGAACTCGGTGTAAAGGAATCAGGGTTTTATACACTGGAACCCGAAACCTCCCCACATTTGGCGATTAAATTAACCGGCAGTCTTATCGATGAGAAGAAAGTCGTGGAAAGGGTCCATGAACTTGAGGAAATGTATGACATCGTATTGGTCGAGGGAGCTGGCGGATTGGCTGTGCCGCTTATTGAACGGACGGAAGGTTTCTATATGACGGCGGATTTCATAAGGGATTGCGGCATGCCTGTCCTCTTCGTATCCACAAGCGGTTTAGGGGCGATTCATGATGTCGTGACGACCCATTCTTATGCCCAAATCCATGAAATAAACGTGAAAACCATTTTGTATAATCATTACCGGCCAGAAGATCGAATTCATCAAGATAATATCGAAACCATTGAAAAGCTGACTGGGCTGACTGGCCTCGCCTGCATTCCAACAATGGCCGATGTTAGAAAAGACTTGAGGATCTGCATCCTTGATTTGCTTGGTGATCAAGAATATACCCAACAACTGAAAGAGGTGTTCGAAGCATGAACAGTCAGGATTTAGAACAATGGGATAAGGAATATGTATGGCATCCGTTCACGCAAATGAAAACGTATCGGGAAAGTAAACCGCTGATCATCGAACGCGGCGAAGGCAGTTACCTGATTGATGCGGATGGCAAACGCTACCTCGACGGCTATGCTTCATTATGGGTGAATGTGCACGGGCATAACGAGCCGGAATTAAACGGCGCCCTAATTGAACAAGTGAATAAAGTCGCGCACTCGACGCTGCTGGGATCTGCGAATGTACCATCGATCTTACTGGCGAAAAAACTGGCAGAGATCACTCCTGGTTCTTTATCGAAAGTCTTTTACTCCGACACGGGATCTGCTGCTGTGGAAATCGCCCTTAAAGTCGCTTATCAATATTGGCAGAATATCGATCCCGTCAAGCATCAGAGTAAAAACAAATTCGTCTCCCTTGACGAAGCATACCATGGCGATACTGTCGGAGCCGTTAGTGTGGGCGGAATGGATCTATTCCATAGAATCTTTAAGCCACTCTTATTTCAACGGATTTCCGCCCCTTCACCATATGCCTATCACATGACTGAATATGGAGATCAGGAAGCCGTGAAAAACCATTGCTTGAAGGAACTGGAAAAGTTACTGCAGAAACAATCAGAGGAAATTGCAGGATTGATCATCGAGCCGCTCGTGCAGGGCGCGGCAGGCATCATAACCCATCCCCAGGGCTTTTTGAAAGGGGTCGAGCAATTATGCAAAAAGTACAATATCCTCTTGATTTGTGACGAGGTGGCCGTAGGGTTCGGTCGCACCGGAACAATGTTTGCCTGCGAACAGGAAGACGTCGTCCCCGATATCATGTGTATGGGCAAAGGGATCACCGGGGGATATATGCCACTCGCCGCAACGATCATGAACGAGCAGATCTTTCAATCCTTCTTGGGTGAACGGGAAGAACATAAAACCTTCTATCATGGTCACACCTATACAGGAAACCAGCTTGCCTGTGCACTGGCCCTGAAGAATATCGAGCTGATGGAAAGCCGCAATCTCATTGAAGACATCCAGAAAAAATCAAAATACCTATCACAAAGACTGCAAGCGCTATACGAACTTCCGATAGTCGGCAATATCCGCCAGCGCGGCTTCATGATTGGAGTGGAAATCGTTAAAGACCGCCAAACAAAAGAAACGTTCACACTCCAAGAGAATGTCGTTTCCGAAATCATCCATACAGCACGGGAAAATGGCCTGATCATCCGGGAACTTGGTCCAGTCATCACGATGATGCCGATCCTTTCCATGTCAGAAAAGGAACTCGATTTCATGGTCGAAACCGTCTACCGTGCCATTCAGGAAGTCTCCATTCACAAAGGATTGATTCCAGCAGCTAACTGATACACAAAGAACCGGAAGAGCAGGGCTCACCCGGTTCTTTCCTTTCTTCACAAATGCACTTTAGAATTACGGAGTACATATGCTCATTATCTTCCATTGTCTGCACGGCTAAAATCATCATTAGCCTCTTTTTCAGTTTTACAAACCTATTAGATTAACCTAGATATTTTTAATATTTTTGGGTATTTCTGCTATAATCAGGGTAAAAGGAAAGAGGTGAACCGTTTTGTCAGGCATAGAAAAAGCGTATGATTCCCCTACCAGAAAGGACTGGATCAGGACTTTTTATACTTTTGCTTATATAAGTCTGCTCATTCTAATAATCGTCTCTGGAATTATTCGCTATTTTCAGGCACCTGCCGGTAATATTCAAGAGTCGAAACAGGAACAAACAAGTAAAAGGGAAAAAGTAAAGGAAAGTAAAGTCATTGAAAAGGATCCCACCGTTACATCACTGGTTTTAAAACCATTAGCGGAATCACCAAAAGCAAAAATCATCTTTGAACATGTCGGTTACTTTTTAATCCTGCTATTCCTTTTTATACTTATACCAATCCCGCTATTGAGCGTTAAAAGATTTAAATTCATGACCCTCGAAGTTGAAAGAGAATCTCAAGCCATTGAGGTAGCTAGGAATTTGACCATTCAACAAGATAAATTCGGACTCCTCTCTTACTGGTTAAAAGAGGATTTTAAATCATTGTTTTTAGAAGTTGAAAGGGATAATACAAGTTATAAGGACTTTCTTGAAGAAATGCTCTTTTACATGAGAGATCACTATAAAAATAATTGGGACTCCCATTTTGAATTTGATATAGTGACGGAAACCAAGTTTAAACAGAATTATTCGGCTCTAAACTTGTTAAAAATCTCTTCCCTCTGCAAAAGTGAAAGGAATCGGGCTTCCTATCAATAAAGAGAATGATAGATACATACACTTTAAAAACTTTATGATCCATACAATTAACGTCGAAGAAAATCTTCTGACTGAGGAAGAATGCTTAATTACGTATGTGATTGTCCTAAAGAGCTATCGAACCATTTTTGATGAATATGACGGCCATTTAGTATCAGGCCTAGCTTCATTAACATATGAATTATACCGAAGATATCACACATCCTTGGCTATTCAAGAAGAGGAAGATGTTGAATCTGAGGAAGAAATTAAGTAAAATAAAGGAAAGAGGTGATAACGATGTCTTTACCTAAAAGAAAATATAGTAAATCCAAACTATTTAAATCCGCAAGTAAGGTTGGTAAGTCACAGCCTCACGAGGTCGTTATTCCAACTTATCATTCGAACAAGTTGACACCGAATAGTCCGTCAGTAAAAAAGTATTATCAAATGTAAATTAAAAATAACCCTGATGACTCACGGGGTTATTTTTTAAGTCCAAGATATGTATTAATATACGGTTCCAGAATAGGGCTCCTGCCGATCCAATCCTTAGCTGATTTTATATGATTGGGACTCCATACTGGTGAAGATGGCATTTCAATACCTTTAGGTTTGGACCCGACTTTCCTGGCGCTTCTCAATAGTAGCTCATACTTATACTTCCTTCCCACCATACCTTCCCTCCTGCCCATAAAACACCTATCGTTATATATAATTATGTTTAAATGACTTTTTTATGCGCAGCCATTGGTCATCCCCAACAAGGAATCGATATTAAAATTTAGATAGAACCCCTATCCGATAATATTTACCTCACCTTTATGTTGGACTTTTTTGCTCCCTCACACATCCAAGAAAATGACCACCATCGGCTGTCTTTCTCATTCTAATATATAAAAGGAAATTCACTTATTATGGTATTATTTACATAATGAATTAGAGGAGGTTACAAAATGATGTTGGCAGTCCCCTCCTGGTTGCTTGCGTCCCTGGAATGCTAGTAATACTTTTAGCATGGTGGCTTAGGAAATTACATTTATCTTTATTTGTTAGGCTTTTACCAGGCATATTAACCTTTATAACTTCAATTATTTTGGTTTACATTGGTTTTGTGAACATCAGAGGGTTTGAAGGAGCTGGATACGGAATACTGGCCTTCCTTTTACTGCCCTTTGCAATTGTGGCTTCAATTATTGCGAGCAAAAACAAAGGCGTACAAAGCTAAAATTCAGTTCAAACACTATCAAAGCAGGAATATATTCAATGACTATTACGAATAAAACCAATAAGAAAACCATTGGTGAAATGACCAATAGCCGCATGCGTTGGGCGTTTGATCCCTCCACCCGTATCATTAAAAACAAAAAAGGAAAAGGTTCTTACAACCGGAAGAAAGAGCGATCCTATAAAGGATGCTCTTTTTTCATATTAGCTTATCATATCTGTAATTCGAGTGATCTATGTAAGGATAAGTAACAAAAAAGATGACCCCGTTTTATTTCGGGGTCATCTTTTTTGCTGGCTAACTGTTAGCGAATGCCTTTCATGTAACCTTGAATCTTTGGTGATAAGGCCATCAGGGCCAGTCCAAGGACCATTGAAGCAACACCGATCACTCCAAAATAAGCCATTTCGGTTTGCGGTGTGTAGAACCTGACGATTTGTGCGTTCAGTGCTTGTGCTGCTGCACTTGCCAGGAACCACAGGCTCATCGTTTGTGCCGAGAATGCGGCCGGAGCCAATTTTGTAGTTGCTGAAAGTCCAACTGGAGATAAACAAAGTTCTCCAAGCACTACAAGGAAATAGCTAAGTACAAGCCATAGCGGATTGACTAATGCGTCGGATCCACCAAAATAAACGGGAAGCAGGATCACCAGGAATGATAAACCGGCGAACAGTAGACCTATTGAGAATTTTTGAGGAATGGTCGGCTGACGCTTTCCTAGTTTAATCCATAACCATGCGAATACCGGTGCAAGGGTAATGATGAACAAAGGATTCAAAGATTGGAACCATGCCGGGTTTATTTCTATTCCGGCAAAATTCAACTGTGTCCTTTTGTCTGCATAGTTTGCCAATATTGTTGCACCTTGCTCTTGAATCGCCCAGAACATGACAGCTGCTATAAACAAAGGAATATAGGCAAGCAAGCGTGAACGTTCAACAGAAGTTGTTTTCGGACTGCGATACATGAAAATGAAATAAAGGGTCGGAATAACGATCCCTAGGATACCTACAAGATTAATAAAGGTTTCAATCGTTAAGATGCCTGCAGAAGCAGTGATGCCGATGATGGCAGCTATGATAAGTGCAGCTATCCCCAATTTAGTGAATACTTTTTTCTTTTCATTCTGTGATAATGGGTTAGCAGGAAAAGTTCCAGCCAAGCCCAGGTTCTTTTTCTTTGTTGCAACAAAGACGAAAAGTCCAATCAACATACCAATTGCGGCTATGCCAAACCCAAGGTGAAAGCTGTAGTTCATGACTGAACCAACAATGAGTGGTGAAAGGAATGCACCCATGTTGATACCCATATAGAATATACTGAAACCGGAATCCCGGCGTTCATCATTTTCTGCGTAAATTTCCCCGACAATGCTGGAAACATTCGGTTTTAATAAACCAGTACCCAGAACAATGAGTACCATGGAAACAAAGAACATGGAGAGATTGCCTGGTAAAGCAAGGACAATATGCCCGAGCATGATCAAGATACCACCGTATAATACGGCTTTTGAAGTCCCAAAAATCCTATCGGCGAGCCATCCGCCAATTATTCCTGACATATATACTAAAGATCCGTAGATGGATACTAGGGAAAGGGCTGTAGTTTCATCAAGGCCTAGTCCCCTTTAGAAACTTCGTAATACATATAGTAAACAAGAATGGCCCTCATGCCATAGTAGGAGAAACGCTCCCAGAACTCAGTAAAGAAAAGGGTGAATAATCCTTTAGGGTTTCCAAAAAACCTTTTGAGGTACACTATCCACAATTTTCTGTTTATTTATCGTTGCCATACCTAGCCCTCCTTTTATTATTGTATAATAACTTTTATTTTTTCTGTTGTAAACAAATATTTATTATATTTAAATAATTAACTTCAGAATAAATAGAAGTGGCTTTCCACCACGCATGCAAAAGTCCGGATCTCTCACTAAAAAACAGTCCATATAATCTAATAGAAAGCGGCCATCAATGATATATTGCCCTAACTTCTCCCATGGTATTACGTTTGATATCACTTTGGTTGCCATGCACTTATTAATGAGAATAGGAAATGGTGAATTTTGAAATAACCCCACCACAACCGTTATATTCCCCGTTTAATAGATATAAAAACGAGGAGGCACCATAATGTTAGGGATCGTAACCGTCGTGATGGCTTTTTCCATCCCTATAATCGCCATACTGACAAGCCATTTCGAAAAACAGTCAAAGACCAAACAGAAGATGTTGCAAGTTGAATTGGAACTTGAAAAACTTAAACATGAAAACTTCCTTATGGAAACGGAAAAAATGAGGCTGGAACTGGATCAGATGAAATTCGAACAAAAAAGAGACGAACCAAGGTTACTGTAATCAAGTAACGTTGTTCGTCTTTTTAATGAGTATAGTGCCGTTTTAAAAACCTTCCGCCCGTCATAAGAATTACAATAGGCCGTTTTAATGAATATATTGATCGCCAACAAGAAGTTCTGACAGCACCTTTGTCGGGATGACGAACTCGACGGCCCCCATATATCCCGGCGCAGCTTCATAGCTGTTAAACGCGATGACTAGCTTGCCATCTTCGTTTATATAAAAGTTTTGGTTTTCATCGATGCCTTTAAAAGCAGTAAGATCATCATCTTCTACCCAATATATCTTTTCCGGATCTTCAGCCATCTGCCGCTTCATCTGTTCCTTGATGTTCTCGCTGATCACCTGAAGATAGCGATCATCTTTAAATAAACTATTTAGCGTTAACAGCACTTCGTTTTTCTTGTCGACTGTATCGAATTGACTTTCTGTAGAACTGGAAGCAGAAATCGTATCCGTATAACGCTGTACGGATAAGATCGTTTCATTATCCGTCAATATCACATATCCGCTTTCCACCGAGATATGGCCCTTTTCCCCTTCCTTCAGTTTTGCCATGGAGTCCGTGAATTCCTTATAAAGCTGCTTGCTTTCCGATAAGTATTTATCATTCAAGCTATCTTCGAGCTGTTTATTCTCGAGACCGGATATAGCAGGTGTTTTGATTACTGCCGAGGAATTATTCGCTTCTTCTTTCCATTCGACGAAGGTAATCACTTTGATGACCTTCTCGACTATCGGAATATCACTCATGGCTTTCGCCGCTGCCGGGCTGATGTTTACGGAAGCTGTCACAATCAGAAGCGCTGCAGCCGCTGACACGAGGATATTCCTGCCAACCCTCGGCTTCTTCCTTGGCTTTTCATTCAAGGCTTCTTGAACGACATCATTCAATTCCTTTGGTATCGGTATTTTAAGATATTCTTCCCGCAGACCTTTTAATTTTTTTCCATCTTTTCGTTTCCTCCCGTTCAGTCATGTTGATCCGCAATAGTTGCAGCGCTTTATATAATCTCGTTTTAATCGTGCTTACGTTCTCTTCCAGCACTTCCGCTATCTCGTCCAACTTCAGGTCCTCAAAGAAACGGAGAACGACTACCGTTTTGTACTTGACCGAAAGTCCTTCCAGTGCCTTTTGCAAATCCAGGTCAGGATAGTGATCTTCCTCACCGCTGCGTAAGTATTCTATTGTTTCGTCATCGGCGACGGTCAGTTTCTTTTTCTTCCGCAAAACATCCAGTGCCGTTCGGACGATGATCTTATATAACCAACTATCTATAGAAGCGGCGTCTTTGATTTTGCTGCTGGAGGCTAGCGCTTTCCTGATTGATTCCTGCACGATATCTAGGGCATCCTCCTGGTTTTTGACATAGTAAAAAGCAAGTCTGTACAAATTCTCTTGCCGTTCGGTTATCCGGGCCGCGATTAATTGATTCATATCTAGATTTTTCATTGCATGATAGAGCTCCTTACATTTAAATTACGTATCCTAGGTACAAAGAATAGACGTTGCTGCAGCCATAAAAGTTTGAAAATGAACAAGGAAATATATAAATATAAAAAAATGAAATTTTTAACAAACTTTTAAGGCTTTTGGCGCGTCTATATAGTAGAATGATTATCGAGGTGGAGTGCATCATGAGGAAATTAAATTATAAAAAGTCTTTATTTTTCTATTTTGTCTAACAGCTGCCGTGGGAACGATGGGGTTAGCCATCAAAAGCCTTGCTTTTGATAAGAAGAGAACCGTTTCGGCCTATACAACTGATAAAGATTACCCAGAAGCCGATATTCAAACGTATGTGAAAGATAATACGAAAGGCGGGTATTCAGCCAGCAGGCCCGTTCTGCATTTAGAAAATATCGACAAGCAGCTAGATGCATACATAAAGAAAGAAATTAAGGATTATGAAAAGAAATGGAAAGCTTCCAAAGGAAAAGCTTCCGAGCTTAACCTCACCTATACGATCCTCCATTTCAGCAAACAGACCATTACGATTTCCTTCGATAAATATGAGCAAGTGGAAGGAAAGAAGCAGTCTGGAACCCAGATCTTCACTTATGATATTCCATCTCAGCAAAAACTCTCTATAGAAGACATCTTTGCCACGGATACTGATTATTTATCCGTTTTATCCGATATCGTTTTTGAAGAGTTAACGCAGAAGGAAGAAGAAGGCATTTCAAACAGTTTCATTAAAAAGGAAAACAAACTGAAGGCAGCCAACTTCAATTCTTTTTCAGTCTTTAAAAATACGCTCGTATTCTACGTTAAGACTGATGATTCAACTAAGACCCATACAATAGCCATCAAGAAGGATCTTTTTAAAGATAGTTTGCTAGATTCATATCAAAGTCAAGATTTGAATGAAGATCGTGTAAAGGAATGGCAGCCGAAACATATCGTCGCCAAACTGCCCGTGAAAAATGATTGGATCGACCCTTCAAAAAGGTCATTGCCTTGACGTTCGATGACGGGCCGCATCCAAGTCATACCATGTCCATTCTTGAAGACCTGGAAAAGTATGACGGACACGCGACGTTTTTCGTACTTGGAAGCCGCGTACAGCACTATCCGGAAGTACTGCAAAAAATGCTGCAGCAAGGAAATGAGATCGGCAACCATTCATGGGATCATCCGCAACTGACGCGCTTAAGCAAGAACAAAATCGAAGATCAAATCGAAAAGACCCAAGACGCTGTAGAAAAAGCTACAGGTATTGAGCCAAATCTCGTCCGTCCCCCATATGGAGCGATTAACAATAATGTGCGGGAATACATGGAGGACATGAAAGTCGCACTTTGGGATGTCGATCCCGAAGATTGGAAAGAGCGCAATGAAAAGAAAATCGTAAACAAAGTGATGGGCAAAGCCAAGGATGGCAGAATCATATTAATGCATGATATCTATCAAACTAGCGCCCAGGCTGCAGGAAAAATCATCAAACAACTGCATGACCAAGGTTATCAACTGGTCACCATTTCGGAATTGGAAAAGGTAAAGAAAGACCGTGAACTTTCCGGAATCACCATAAGTGAATAATCAAAAGGAAAGAGCCTGTTTCGTGATTCGGAACAGGCTCTTTTCATTCAAATAAAATAAGCAGGCCTTTGATCTTATAGCAAAGGTCTGCTCATTTTCTCATTCACCAAGATCTACATTATGATAAACTTGTTGAACATCTTCCAAATCTTCCAATGCATCAATCATTTTTTCGAATTGTGCTTGTGCATCCTCCGGAAGGGTTAGGTCATTTTGTGCAAGCATCGTCAGCTCCGCCACTGTAAAATCGCTGATACCTGCATCCTTGAATGCTTGTTGTACAGCATGGAATTGTTCAGGCTCGGCATAAACGATGACACTTTCTTCTTCTTCAATGATGTCACGTACATCAACATCCGCTTCCATTAACAGTTCAAGAACATCATCAGCCGTTTTACCTTCAATCCCGATGACAGCCGTTGCATCGAACATATAAGCAACAGATCCGCTGACACCCATATTCCCGCCATTCTTCCCAAATGCTGCACGTACATCAGATGCCGTCCGGTTCACGTTGTTTGTCAATGCATCCACGATGACCATTGAACCATTTGGACCGAATCCTTCATAACGAAGTTCGTCATAGTTTTCTTCCGAACCGCCTTTGGCTTTTTCAATCGCACGGTCAATGATCGCTCTTGGAACATTGTACGTTTTTGCACGCTCAAGTACGACCCTTAATGCCTGATTGGATTCTGGATCTGGTTCACCTTGTTTTGCCACTACATATATTTCCCGTCCGAACTTAGCATAAATCCGACTAGTATTAGCATCTTTTGACGCTTTTTTTCTTTAATGTTATTCCACTTACGACCCATTATATTCCACTCTCTTTCATCATTGATATATACGAATAGATTATTAAGATACGGCCCTACGAGAAAACCCACAAGGGGAATTCCTTTGAAGATAGGCTATACGATTACTAGATTATATTATACATCAATTGTATAATTTTGAAAAAGTCCTGCACATCCCTCACTGGCATTTATCGGTGCTTTGCGCTATTTTTCATGAAATACTATGGAAAACATCAGTAGTGGTATAGTATGAAGTGATCGGAAAGGAGAGATGATCCATGAAGGACAACCAAATCATCATCGGGATACCCGGTAAATGGAAGGACCGGACAGAATTGATTCAAACGGTCGCTTCCCGAAGCGAAGGGTATCTGTTAGCCGGGAATGTTTTTCATAACAGTGATAAGGACATTACGTTTCAGGCGGAGATCCATGATTATGAACCCACTTTAAAAGAGAGCTTTTCTTACGCCAGTAAAGACGCCTTTTCAGAGAATGCATTAGAGGAAATCAATGGCCATACCCTTACCGTTTATATAATAGCCGATGTATCCGATACCGGAACTGTTATCGATTTGATCGATGCCGGGGCAGCGATCCTCAAGGCAGGCGGAATGGCAGTGAAAATAGAAACGGCTGGAATTGCCCATTCAAAGGAAGATTGGCAGCATCTTCATCATAGCCCGGATATTCTCTCGGTATATGCCCATTTTGTCACGATCATCGGAGAGGAAGACTATTATTGTTCTTTCGGAATGAAAGCCTTTGGTCTTCCGGATGCCGTGACACTTAACACAATGAGTCCGAAAGAGGCGGCTGCTCTGCTTAACACATTTAATTATTACCATGTAGGTGAACGGCCTCTCTTTAAGAATGGCGAAACCTTTAGCATTCAACAAAATGCACCCGACTTTATATTGACGGGCCTTCAAGACTTTAGATATGAAGAAGGCCATCCCTTCTACAACCCGTTTGGATTATGGAATTTAGGGACAAGTAAATAGAGGAGCGATCCGCTCCCCCAGACTGCAGGCAAATTCGAAAAAATCGAGTTTTGCCTGCAGTTTTTTATTTAGGCTCTTTTCGTAAAGATTGTTGTTTTTAAAACGAAACTATTTAAGGTTGATTGGAGCGGAAGTGTGAGACTCCTGCGGGAGCAGCAGGACAGGTGAGACCCCACAGGCGTTTACGCCGAGGAGGCTCACCGCCCGCCCCGCGGAAAGCGAGCATCTAAAGGGGAAATCAACCACACCGCACTACTTGGTAAATAGCAACAAAGTATGTGAAAACAGCCTTTATTTAAAAGACGTTCCAGTTGATTTCAGAAATCCGCTCCCTTTCCGCCGACTGTCTGCCAAGCCTCATCAAAGCAAGCGTCTGTGGGTCTCGGCTAGCCAGTTATTCGGCAGGAATGTCGCAACTTTCTTCAATCCAATAAGGATTGCAGTAAAAAAACATCAAGATAGTCTAGTCTTGTATTAAAATCAGGTTCGAGATGAGACCGTTCCGGACCGCCCGCGGGAAGCGAGTGCCTAATAAACGAGCTAGCCTCAATCATCGTCTGGAATGAGCCATTCCGAAACCCCTTTTTTATATAATAGGGGTTCAACCGCATGCCCATCAAGCTAACAACATAAATTAATAGAGCCAAATAATATTGATTCAAAACTACCCAGTACTGGGAAATTAGGCATGTCAAAGAAACCTTTAAAAAAGCGATATTTTTGCTAGGCAGCTTGTCTATCCTTCACCGTCGTTTGATACACAACCCCTAGAATATCAAAGACAGTCAGGATAGTTTATGCTATCCTTTCTTTATCTTTGTTATATAAGGGGTGCTTCTATGAACATATTCTTAGACTTTTTGGATTTTTAACTACACCAGTATGGTGTATTATTTTATGTCTAAATTTCATTTCTATACTACAAAAAATTAAATTAAATAAGGAAGATTATACGAAGAACACTTTTTGGTTTACCTTATCTTTCACATTCCTTATCTCTATATTATTCTACTATGTAGCAGCTTATTAGTCTGAACGGTTAAAGGCCAGTTCCGACCACTAAATTGAAAAATGGCACTCAAGAGGAGTGCTTTTTTTGTGTGTTTGAACAAGTGGTAGCTTAGTAAAAAATAAAAGAGGAATACAGTCATCAGATTTTTTTTAATAAAGAGCCTTAATCTAATGTAGCAAGACTCTCATAACTTTTCTACTGAATTCACTCTACAACGAATAAAACCTTTGTACCATCGGGATAGTCACTTAATTGATGAGATACCCACGAGCCAGCACCACGATTGTCTGATGGGGTTATATACTCAATATCTGCTCCCGCTCCCCTTCTTCACACATGGCCATTGGGTATTCATCACGATCATACCCCATTCTAGTTCCGATTTTTCCCAAATATTCATCACGGTTCTCGTCTGCTCCATTTCTATCAATGGTACAAATATTGGAACTTCCATCAGCAATGGCATCTTCTATATGCTCAGCTGTCTCCGGGTACTTTTCTGACGGAAAGTTAATTACAACATTATAACTTTCCTCAGATAAACACTCCTTTACTTTGATATTAAAGTAAAACGATAGACGTAAAATACGGCTATCGTTTTTTGGAATCAATTATCTTGAAAGAGTTTGAGAGCGTTTCTTATCTTTGTCCTTATTCTGCTCTTGTTCTTTAATTTTTCTAGCTATTTCTTGAACACCCTTCACTGAAAAGACTTTAGGTTATTGTGCCTTATCGACTTGTTTTTCTTTAGTTAAGTTATTTGCAACTGTTCTCACTTCATCCATATCAATTTTTTCTTTTGGGGTACCATGCCCATCAAGCTAAGAAAATAGGTCCCCCCAAAAAAACGATAAATTGAGCTTATAAGTTACAAGAAAGTCCAAAATTTCATTCTGGGGGTACTACAAAACTTTAACTTGATGGCAATGGGGTTCAACCGAGTTTTTCACGCTTTTCTTCTTCATGTTCCTTCTTCACGAGGGACATGCCGCTTGCTTTGTATTTGAGTATCTTTTGTATGACCGTGCCAAGATGCGCTCCAGCTTCAACAGGGGGAATCCCTCCTTTATGGATGTTGGAAATGACCATCCTCTCTGCTTCAATGGTGCCCAAACGTGGTTTATAACAAATGTAAGCGCTCAATGATTCAGCACTGACCAGACCAGGCCGTTCACCGATCAACAGGACAATGACCTCAGGTCCAAGGATTTCACCGATATCATCCATCACGGCAACCCGGCCCTTTTCAATATAAAAAGGTGTACCCGTATCAAGACCTGCCACTGCCAAAGATTGTTTGAAAGATAAATAGGCGTCCTCCACATTTTCTTCGATCGCCTTGGCACTTAAGCCATCGGAAATGATGATTTGGACCGTTGGGGCCTTTATGCATTTGGCTTCTATCACTCTCTTTGCTTCATCCGAAAGCTTCCTGCCATAATCCGGGCGCCGTAAATAGATTTCCTTATCATCGGCCTTCGTTTTCACCTTGAATAAATCCAAGCGCTTCAAAAGAATATCACTGACTTCACCATATACAGCATCGACGGCCGCCGCATGGTCAAAACGGAATTTCAGCCAAGAATCCGTTTTTGGCCGTGTCCCTGACCTGCCTACCCCTATCCGCGCAGGGGTTTTCGCTATCAAGGCATCCAAATCTTCCTTATTGTTCATTCCCATATCATCCACTCCTAACGGTTAAATATAGTTGGATCACCGGCACTCTTCGTTAATTTTCCGTTCTCCATGATCCCCATCTTCTCCAGCCAAGCTTCATATAATGGGGCAGGCCGCTTATCCATCGTTTGCCTCAAAGTCGCTATATCGTGGTAACTCAAAGACTGATAGTTTAACATGCAGTCATCACCCATCGGAGTTGCGATGATGAAATTCACACCAGCCGCCGTTAAAAGTACACCCAAGTCCTCGATATCATTTTGATCCGCCTTCATATGATTCGTATAGCAAATATCCACTCCCATCGGCAGTCCATGCATTTTTCCCATGAAATGATCTTCTAACCCGGCCCGGATGACCTGCTTGCTGTTATATAGATATTCAGGTCCGATGAATCCGACGACCGTATTGACAATGTATGGATCAAAATAACGGGCAAATCCATAGTTCCTGGCTTCAAGCGTCACCTGATCGATTCCGAAATGCGCTTCGGCCGATAATTCGGAGCCTTGCCCCGTTTCAAAATAAAGATGCTGCGGGCCTGTGCCGGTGCCATAGGCCTTCGCGATCTCATTAGCTTCTTCGAGCAATTGCACGTTAATTCCAAAAGACCGATTGGCCGTTTCCGTTCCGGCTATGCTTTGAAAGATCATATCAGCAGGCGCCCCCTGCTGTACGGCCTTCATTTGCGTCGTCACATGCGCAAGCACACAATTCTGGGTCGGGATTTTCCATTTCTGGATGACATCCTGTGTCGCATGAAGCAGCCGCTTCACGCTTTCGACCGAATCATCGACAGGGTTGATTCCAATGAGTGCATCCCCGATTCCATAGGAGAGGCCTTCTTTAAAGAAGCCAGCATGCCATCCACATTGTCTGTCGGGTGGTTAGGCTGAAGGCGCGAAGCAAGCGTTCCTTTGTATCCGATCGTGCTATTATTCTTGGTGAGCACTTCGATTTTATTGGCTGCATGGATAAGGTCGAGGTTTGACATCAACTTGGCTGCAGCTGCAATCATTTCACTATTCAATCCCCTGCTTAATCGCTTTAAATCCTCACCGGTCGTTTCGTCACTCAAAATATATTCACGCAGCTCGGCAACGCTCCAATTCTTCACAGATTGATAAATAGTTCCATTGATGAGACCATCTATGATCCGCGACACCTCATCCTCTTCCGGGGAGAGCAGGGGATAGTTCCTAATGTCCGCCAAAGTCAATTCGCTAAGGACCGCTTTCGCCGCAATCCGTTCTTGAACGGAATCTGCCGCAATTCCCGCAAGCCTATCTCCTGATTTCTCTTCATTCGCTTTGGCCAGGACTTCTTTCAACGATTTAAATTGATGGATTTCCCCAAAGTATTGAGTGGATAATTTCATCGTATAATCCTCCTTTTCCTAACTGTGAAAGGTTAGCGTTTTTACTACAACCGGAACGACCCCTGTCCGCAGCAGCCTTCCTATATCTAAATAATCACCATGTTCCACTTCTGTCTGATCAATGCAGATGACCGGCAGATCCGGTCGGTTCGCTAGAATGGTTTGACCAAGTGCCTTCCCATAATCACTATCCATCACAATGATCAGAGGCTGCTGCCGATTCGGCTTTTGCTTCAGTGCCTCGATAAAAGCGACTGCGAGCCGATGAATGTCCCGAAATGATTGATAAGGTAAATTCGTTAAATAAAAGGCAAAATTCAGCCCCTCCTGCAAGGCGTCGTATACTGTGATCGCATCCTGAACTGCTTGTGCCATTCTCGCAGTTACATCATCAAGCACACCGTGAAAATCGACCCGATAGACCGGGATATTGCGAACTGGCAGATGAGAATCATTCACCTCGATGGTTGCTCCGCTGATTTCAGTTGTATGTGCGCCTGCTCCAAGTACAGTCGCCCGAACCGTTTCAACAGGCTGTTCCCACTCCCATGCGGCCAATCCTTCATTTTCCTTTATAGAGGCGGCAAGCATCATCCCGATATCCCGGAAGCTTTTGTCCTCCCTTTCTCCATGATAGATGCAATCACTGACACCGCCCGAGAACATCAACACTTCTATTCGTTCTGTCCAAGATGGCTCCTTTCCAACTAATAGAAGTTCATCTTCTTTTGTGAAGGAACCAGCCAAAAACCTCAAAAGCACCTTCGCCATTTCATTTGCGATGATTGCCCCATCACCATTCATAGGAGAGTGCCCTTTTGATTTCAGCCATTTTCCTATTGAAGGAGCAACCTTCACCTTCGCTCCCTCCCACTCCACCAAACGGCCTCCTATATGCAGTGTGCAAGTTCCGCAAAGCATACCAGAACGGTATACGGCAATATTCGCCGTCCCCCCGCCAATGTCTATGTTCGCTACAGTCTTTCTTGTCTTGATGGAATGTTGATAGGCTCCGGATCCCTTGGCGGCAATGATTCCCTCCAAATCCGGGCCGGCTGCCGCTACAAGGAATTCACCCGCCGCTTTAGATAGCCGGTATACCATTTCTTCTGCATTTTGTTTGGTTGCCGTTTCCCCAGTGATGATGACAGCCCCTGTTTGTATATGATCGATCGTGATTCCTGCATTTTGGTATTCACTTTCCACCATTCTCTGAACAGCAGGTATATCAATTATCGTCTCGGATAAAAGCGGGGTCCTGAAAATGGGACTTCGATACAGAATTTCCTTATCGGTAATTTCGATTTTTGGCACCTGTCCGCCGCCCGCCACATTCCTAAGCGAAAGCTCGCTGATAACAAGTTTCGTCGTACTTGTGCCAATATCAATTCCTGCACTGATGATTCGTTCCACCTGTTCATTCATTAAAATCACACCCCAGTTTTACACCACTTGGATTTCATTGCTGTTTTCATCCTCATTTTTCGTTTTATATTCATTTATGCCGATAACTCCTGCTGCACGATCCTTTTCTTCTAATTCCAGAGCTTTCGGAACCGACAGCCAGTAAGCAAGACCGATTCCAATCGCTCCGGCAGATAGCTTCCCGACAATGATCGGTAATATTAAGGAGGGCTGAAAGTTGGCTGTGAATGATAAATGATCGCCCAATAGGAAGGCCGCACACACAGCGAAGGAAATGTTTATGACCTTATCCTTCGGCGGCATATCTTTAACAAGCTTGAACATTGCTAATATATTGGCTACCGTGGCTAATATCCCTGCACTCCCAGCTTTGCTCAAACCGATTTTCCCGCCCATCGCTTCCAATGGCTTGCCAGCATATTTTTGAATCAGGTAAATCATTGGAAATGCACCTGCCAGCATGATCCCGATATATCCTGCCGTTTCCAGGGCACGGAACTGGTCTGCACTATCGGCCATGATCGGATGGAAGCCCCAAGCACCAAAGACATTGGAAAATAATCCGGTGAAAATTTCAACGATTGAAAACACGAGTACAAGTTTAATCGCGGCATCCAATATTTTCCAAACCACATGAAACCTTTGATCATCAAATCCGGCAGGAAATAAAGACCTAACGCGAGCAAGACCACAAAAATAAGAAGAGGGGAAAGATTCAGGGCAATTTTCAAATAGCTCAACGCGAATTCGTATGTTGAATCCGCATTCGTGGAAATCACTTCGCGGATTTTCGAATTCGTTGCCACCACCAGCACGCTAGAGATGAAAGCGCCAATCGGAATCGTCAGGATTCCTGACATGACGCCAAGTGCCATGTATTTATGATCACGCTTCTCCAGCATCGCAAGCCCCATTGGAATCGAGAATACAATCGTTGCCCCGGACATAAAGCCGACAATCATCGCCATGATCCAGCCTTCATATGATTCCTTCAGCTCGGCCGCTAATTGGTAACCCCCCATATCCGTCGCCAAAATCGTCGTTGCGGCGAGGGCGGGATCTGCACCGATCGCAGCGAAAACCGGGCCGCACACTGTATTGATGAACCAAGATAAATAAGGGATCGAGGCCATGATCCCAGCTGCCGGGATAAATATATGGCCAACGGTATGCAAACCTTCCATGAACTGTTTCCCCAAGCCTTGCTCACTGTCTTTAATCGATGCAATTGCACCGACAACGGCACACACCATAATGATATAAATAACGAATTTACCTACCATCTCCATACATATTCCCCCTGAATTCCGATTTGATTTGGCCTATCGACTTTTAAAAAGGGTATAAAAAAGACGCCTCTTATAGCCCAAACTTAGGTTTTTCGGCAGAAATGCATGCCTGTAACCAATTTGGTCCATCAAAGCGCCATTGCTTCATCTATTTACTTGTTTTTGATCATTTTCAATGATTCGACGCGCCACCGTCTCCATGGAAAGCTGTTTATCCATACTAAGCCTTCTCAGCTTATTGTAAGCGATTTCTTCTGTTACATTCTTCCTTTTCATGATGATTCCTTTTGCCTTTTCAATGACTTTGCGATTTGTGAGCGTTTCATCCAATTGAGCATTTCGTTCCTGATACTTCTTTGTATTGGCTGCTTGCAGCAAGGCTATCTCCACTGCAGGAATCAAATTCGCCTCCGTAATTGGCTTTACAAGATATCCGACGATATTCGCTCGCTTCGCCTCGTCGATATATTCACGCTGGCTGAAGGCAGTTAAAAGCAGGACCGGAATCTGAAAGGTATTGGATATCACATCGCTAGCCTTAAGCCCATTCATTTTCGGCATTTTGATATCCATCAAAACGAGATCCGGCTGTAGTGCATGTGCCAATTCAATCGCCTTCTCGCCATTACGGGCATGTCCAACCACATCGAAGCCTGCATCCTTGAGCATGATCGTTATATCAAGCAGAACAATCGATTCATCCTCCACGACCAAAATCCTCTTGACCACTTCTCCCACCTACCTCTTGTATGGAAATCTTACAGAAGCCAGGGTACCTTCTTTAATCCGCTGAATCGAAAACTCCCCATCCAAATCATTTTCCACCGTCATGCGGATGATATCCAGCCCCAAAGAAGGTTTCATTGCAGGTGAATATCCAATGCCATCATCTCTTACTTGAATTTCCAATTCAGGACCATCCTTTTGCAAGCATACGGTAATCTTACCTTCCGCCCCTTCCTTGAAAGCATGTTTCACACAATTATGAATGAGCTCATTCACCACCAGCGCGACAGAAATGCCAATATCGGAATCAATCGAATGAAGTTCACCACTATATTCAATGCTTAGGCTTTGACGCGCTTGATCCTCCGTATGAACAATCATATCGCCTATTTTTTCAATAAGCTCCAACAGATCCACATGATCGACCTGACTGCTTGCCAAAATGATTTCATAAACCGACGATATGCTTAACACCCTGTTCAAACTGACCAATAAATGGGGCTTGCTTTCTTCAGGGGCTCTAGCCTCATTTGCAGCCGTAGTAAACTGGCCACTGTCTGCAAATTATTCTTCACCCTATGATGAATTTCTCGAATGGCTACTGACTTGCTGACCAACTCCCTCTCTTTATCCCGCAGTTCAGTCAGGTCCCGGATTATGATGAACGTTTCATTGGAATTCTTGTTGCCCAAATGGAATTTCTTTATTTGGATAATCTTTTTACCGATGTTCATTTCTTTCATTAAAATGTCCTCTTTTGAAACAAGAACATCGGCAAAGCCAGGAAAATAATCGAAAATCGATTCACCTAAAACACAGTCCGTCAAACAGATTTCCGATACTAAATTAATGGCGGCAGGATTCGTATAAACAAGTCTGTTTTGGTTATTAATCAGGAAAATGGACTCCTCGATAAATTCAGGAACTAAGGAATTTTGTTGATCTTGCCTATCAAACTGATTTAAAGATTCGGGTTCTTCATGAATCACCTTTTCCATGATCAAAACGGCGATGACCCGATTGCATTCCCCCTTGATTGGAACGACACTTTGCTGGACCATCGCTCCCTCTTGAGTCAATGCCCGATTCACGAACATGTCCTTTCCAGTGCGCAATACATAAAATACGGCCGGTTCAAAAGCCTCATAGGCAAATTTCCCGACAACCGGATGATTGTAAACCGATTTTACGGAATGTCCGCATGCCTCTGCGACGACAATGGCATGCCTCCCTTCACGCACCGGACAATCAATAAACACATTCGCTTTATTCAAATCGGCTATCAACGATAAATTCATTGATAGGTTTTCAAGAATTTGAATATCACGGTCCAGTAAATGAGTATGCAACTCACATAAATCTCGGACAGTCATTGTCCGTTCCATAGGCAAAACCCCAATAAACGTTTATTCATGGATATTATTATTGATTATTATAGATACCGACCCTATTTTTGTCAATATTCAAAATATTCTAATGTGATGTATTCTAACATTAGATGGCGTTATTTAAAACGATTGACCCACATTCTTATCAACTCACTTGTGGAGCAAAGTTACCACCTTGAGTCCATATATTACCACCTCTCCATATAGTCAGATCCCTTACATACTCATGAATTCCACCTCTTCTGGTTATAGTAAAAAAGAAATTAACAGAGGAGGTACATTCCATGAAAAGTTCAAAGGAGTTTGTTGAAAGCATTCAAGAGCAGCAAAAAAGGAAGAAGGCAATATGCGCCGTCAAGGCAATGGGAATCCCGCTCAGAAATTACCGAATAAAAAACATTAATGAAGACAATCTTCAAAAGATCCCAGCCTTAAGATAGGCTGGGATTCTTTTCACTCCGATTCACTTTTTTTTCTTCTTCATCGCTTCGATTTCTTTTGAGAATGTTTCTTCTATCTCTTTTTTATTTCCATATAAAAAGAGGTTATCCCCTAATTTGATTTTATACTCATATAGCTCTTTTCTGATTTTCACTTCTCCGCTTTCAATAAATAAAATATTGATGTCGGCTCCATGTGATATGACATCAAAGGCTTTGACATCGATGAATTCGGAGTCCTCATAAATATCGATCTCCATGACCACGTCTTCATCTTCTAAAAATAGGACCTCTTCTATCGGGTGTTCCCATAGTTCATAATGATTGTACATTTCACTTTTCAACTTATTCGATATTCTATTATTCAGGAATGGAGCTTTCACTAAAACGGTTAAAACCACCAATATTCCAATAATGATGCTTAACTCCATCAAGCGCAGATCATCTGTAAGCAATGTACTGATCGATGAAATGATGACAGCAAGCGAGAAAGCACCAAATAAAATTAAGAACATGCTTATTTTCCTTCGAACGGGATGATCGATGATGGATTTTGACTCGTCAGTTGTAAAACCAGTACCCGTCAGCATGGAGATAACCTGAAATCTTGCCACTGTGGTTTTTAATCCTGTCAATTTCATCAAGGTGACCGATATTTCAATAACAAGAACAATGATTATTAAATAAAGCAACATAAAAAGTAAATTCATCAAAATGTTCACTTCCTCATCTATGGTTTACCCCAATCACGACAAAAGAAATCTCATTCGATGTTCATTTTAAGTTTCCATCTATAGCTGACATAGACAAACAAAAAAAACACAGTAAGATCCAACTTGAATCCTACTGCGTTTTTATCTATCTATTTCTTAAATGGTCTTCAGCAGCAGTTTTTTTAACAGCGGTGTAAATTGTTCTGGCAATTCAGCTACACTCGGAATCATCAGGCGTTCTTTGCCATAGATGTTCTTCATCGTCATTTCTTCACTTTCATCGATGCCTCCATCCGCTAAAAACAGGCCGATGACTTCGATGCCTTTCTTCCTGGCTTCCGAAACAGCAAGGTGTGTATCGACAATGCCATTTTGATCATAATCGCTTGCTGCCGGCTCACCGTCGGAAAATACGAGCAAGAAACGGTTTTTTTCACGTCTTTTTCCAATTCCATTGTGGCAACCCTGATACTGTATCCATCCCGGTTGTCTTCCTCTGGCTCAAGCTGCATGATTTTAGCTCCTGAGTTTAGATAAAGGGAATCGGAATGGGACTGGATCACATGGAAATAGTTCGGCTGATATCCTTCTCTCACTTCATTTGCATCTTCCCAAAATCCCACGATCGAGTGGGGGATCCTTAATTTCTTCAGCACTTCATGAAACAGGACGACCCCTCGTTTCGTTTCATCCATTTTGTTATGCATGGAAGCCGAGCAATCGATAAGCAATGTGAATACGGCATCCATTTCATTGGAATCCTGGTTCTTTTTATAAAAGACCCTTGGATTTTCTTCAAATACAAGCGGCAGTAATTTCTTTGATAAACGGCCATAAACCAAATCTTTTCTTGGTACGTTCTTTTTATTTTCCAGCGTCTTTTCAATTGTACTGGAGAGTTTTCTCTTGAACGGTTCAATATCCGCAACAAACTCTCGGTACTGTTTCTCTTCCGTAAGAGTTGGTATTTTTGCTTCTTTGATTACCTGAACGACGTCTTTATTTTCTTCACCAAATGGATGTTCACCGCTTTTGCCCATATTGGTTTGTTTCTTCTCCAGCGTTTCTTGCTGATTGTATTCCTTTTGTTGACTTTCCCCTGATGAACCCTGGATCGAAGCCAGTGCTTGGTCGGCATCTTCCGCTTCCCGGGCACCTCCGCCCATCAGGCTTGTTTTCGTTCCCTGCTCCAATTCAAATTGGAGAAAAGTCGAATTACTCTCGCCGTTCTTGTTCTCCCGATGCCAAGTCGAGAATTTTTCATCAATGAACTCACTTTTTTCTTCATCTGCATCATCTGTATCATCGTTCAACAGTTCATCATTTCTAGTCAGTTCATCAAATAAGGTATTTGCTTTATACTTTTCCACACTTGCAATGGGGAAAATGAAATATTCATTCATCGTATCCTCGTATCCATCGTTCACACGGAAAACGATTTGCTCGCAAATCCTTGTGATATCACTGGTTTTAGTAGCTTCAAAGACCGAATGGATGAACGGTTTGAGCTTCTCCAGTTCTTCCAGCTGCTTTTCATTGGCTCTTGGAAAAATCGGATCCGGCCTATCAGATTGAAGCAGTAAATATATGAGGCAGTATAATTCATCCAGTGCAAAACTTCTTGTGACATTCGTCGCCAATTGGCTTTCGAAATATTGTTTAAGGTAAGCACCCCTTACCGAAAACCATTTTTTCGTGCCTGGCCTTTCTTTCTTCACCAATTCTTCCAATCGCAAATCTTCCAGCAAAGCGAATAATTGGGCTGCAAACTTCGGAAGCGAACTTTCCCCAATGCTCTCCTGGTACTCCTTCATGCTCTGGATCGTTGTATGATGCAGCGTACCTATCGTTCTAAGAAGCACGTCCGTTTTCAGCCCCGCTTCCTTCACTTCCTTATTGCCATTTTCCCAAAAATGGCTGGCTGTGACCTTATTCTCGATCAGATCAATGAAGGAGCCATAATTGTATTCGAATTCCAGCTCAGGAATGCCGGATAAAACAGTCGAGAGATCCTGAAGCTGTAAAAAAGAGCCGTATCTATTATTGAATCATTGAACCGGATATACTTCATGAGGCATTCTCCTAGTTAGAATAATGTGTCAGCCAAGTTCTTCACGAACTCACGCTCACGTTCCTCGTCCAACTTATCCACAATGGAACGAAGAATCGCCCGTTTCGGCGGGATCAACACACTCAGATCGCAAGCATCAAGCAAAGCCCTGATCGATGCCGCATCTTCAGCCACCTTCCCTTGATTCACGGCATTTATCAAATCACTCGACAGTTTAACGAACAAATCAATACTTCTTGGGTCCTTCAACTTTGTATTGGTTTCTATCAATTGCTTTAACTGCTCCCCTTCGATATAAGGAACTTCAATTACGACAAACCTATTTTTTAGCGCTTCATTCAGCGGCACTGTACCAACATACCCTTCGTTGATTGCAGCAATCACATTAAAGCCTTCTTTTGCCGTTATGACTTCATTCGTGAACGGATTCGTTATCGTCCTTCTGTAATCAAGCACACCGTTGATAAGCGGCAGAGTTTCCGGTTTCGCCATGTTGATTTCATCTATATATAGGAAGTGACCGTAATTCATCGAATTGGTCACTGGTCCAGGTACGAATTCTATCACTTGTTTTTCCTCTTTGTAAGCCAGCGTCTTGAAGCCCAATAAGCTTTCGGCATCCAAGTCGACTGAGCAGTTGACACTGAACATCGGCTGGTTGAATAAATTCGATAATGTCTCGGCAAACTTTGTCTTTCCAGCCCCTGTCGGACCCTTCAAAAGGATATTCTTCCCCATGCTCAAGGCCGTGATGGCATCCACCATCAACTCCATCTCGGGAGGCAGATATCCGCCGCTCCTGATCAATTCCTCAAATTGAGCAGGATTCTTTTGGCTTGCTTGTAATATATTCGCTATTTCTATTGGTAATCGATTGATCATTATGTTCCTACACCCCTTTCTGAACATTTTAAGGCTCTTTCGCATTAAAAACAAACACTAAGAAAAGGAGCTGTCATCAAGACAGCTCCCAGACTGTAGAAAAACTCGGAGTAAAGCGAGTTTGCCCTGCAGTTTTATTCAGAAATCCGCTCCCTTTCCGCCGACTGGCTCCCAAGCCTCCTCACCGCAAGCGGCTGTGGGGTCTCGGCCGGCCAGTTATTCGGGAGCAGTGTCGCAAATTTCTTCAATCCAATGAAACAACCCAGTTAATTGGAACGGAAGGTACGGGACTCCTGCGGGAAAAGCGTGTCCAAGGGAGACCCCACATGCGCAAAGAGCGCCGAGGGCGGACCGCCCGCGGAAAGCGAGTGCCTGGAGGCAACGTTATTCGAGTTGATTTTGATGATCCTTAATAGGCTTCTTTAGGGTCACCTTTCAATAGGTATACCATATAGCCCAATACACCGCCGATGATGGCAGGAATCACCCATCCCACCCCTACACTATATAGTGGAAGGTATTGAGTGAAAAGGTCAGAAACAGCTTCCATTTTAATGCCTGATGCCACTATTCCATCCATTATGCTGATGATGGCCGTTAATAATAAGCTTCCTAAATATACCTCCGATTTCCCTTTGAAAAAGGAATGGAAGAACGTAAGAACAATCAAAACGATCGCCACGGGATAAAGCGCCGTTAACACAGGCACTGTAATGGAAATCAGCTTGGTCAAACCTACATTGGCAACAGCCGCACTGAAAACGGAGAAGATGACGACGTATGATTTATACGATACGCCAGGCATTAATTTATTGAAATACGTAGCACAAGCCGTTATCAAACCGATGCTTGTCGTCAGGCAAGCAGCGATTACAATCAACCCTAACAGCACGGCGCCAGCAGATCCGAAAAAATGATTCGAGGCTTGAGCCAAAACGTCTCCGCCATTACCCAGCAGACCGAGTTTTTCCACACTTGTTGCCCCGACATAAGCTAAGGACGTATAAACAATCACCAGCAAAGCGGCAGCTATAATGCCGGCTTTAAGACAAAAGCCTAACACTTCTTTTCTGGATGTTATCCCTTTATCTTTGATCGCGTTGATGACGATGATCCCAAATGCAAATGCTGCCAGCGTATCCATAGTCAAATATCCTTCTTTAAATCCCTTGAAGAAAGAATTATCTGAATAATCTGTCGCTGGTGACTGGATTTCACCCATTGGGTTAATAATTGCGACCACAATGAGAATCCCGATGAAAATCAATAATAAAGGTGTTAAAATTTTTCCGACGATATCCAGCATTTTTGATGGATTGATGGATAATAAACAGGCAATTCCAAAGTATATGATCGTGAATATCAGCAATGGTAAAAAACCGACATCATTAGATAGGAAAGGTTTAATCCCTATTTCGTAGGATACACTCCCCGTTCTGGGAAGCGCGAAAAGCGGTCCCAAAGATAAATAAAGCACGACTGTGAAAATGATGCCGAATAACGGGTGTGCCCTGCTTGCAAGCGATTGAACATCATTTTTCCCCGAAAAACCAAAGGCCAATATTGTAATGAATGGCAGTCCAACACCAGTAATGATGAATCCTAAACTGGCCGACCATAAATTGGTCCCCGCGGATTGACCGAGCATGGCAGGGAAAATTAAGTTTCCTGCACCAAAAAACAAAGCAAAAAGCATTAATCCTGTTACAATGACAAAAGACAGCGGTGCTTTCTGTGACATATAGAGCCCTCCATTGTTTTGATTATCTTAAAGAAGAAAGAGTTGTCCAACAATTCCCGGTAAAAAAGACATGAACTTCGAACCATTCTACTAATCAGTTAAAATGGACCTCATGCTATGAATCATCCATGACTCTCCTTACTATAAAATCCGGCGGAAGGTTTGTCAAAGCTATTTCATTCATTATTCGGAAAAATCTTTCTTTTCTTACTTCTTTTTAAGAAAACGAGAGAGACATTTAGATTCAACAGAAAAGTTGAGTAAAAAGTACTGCAATTTATTTTGCGGAAAAAATGTTTTAATATTCAGATATTTATTCAAACTATATAAAAAACAAGAAAAACAGGAGGAGTAAACATGAATACCGAAAAAGAAAAGATGGTGAGCGGGAAACCTTACATGGCCGCCGATCCGGAATTAATCAGAGATAGGGAAAATGCCAGAAAGTTGACCCGGTTATACAATCAGACAACGGAAAGCGAAGGGGATGAACGGACTGCACTGCTGAAAAGGCTTTTAGGTTCCACTGGGCTAAATGTATATATTGAACCCACTTTCCGTTGTGACTATGGATACAACATTTCTGTCGGGGAAAACTTTTATGCTAATTTTGATTGTGTCATTTTGGATGTTTGTGAAGTGACAATTGGCAGGGACTGCATGTTGGCTCCCGGAGTGCATATCTATACAGCCACACATCCACTGGATCCCTTTGAACGCAGTTCTGGAGTGGAATACGGAAAACCGGTTACGATAGGGGATCATGTATGGATTGGCGGCAGGGCCATCATCAATCCTGGCGTAACAATAGGGAGCCATTCCGTCGTCGCCTCAGGGGCAGTCGTAACAAAGGATGTTCCTGAAGGCGTTGTTGTCGGCGGAAACCCAGCGAAGGTCATCAAGCATATCGAAGGAATTAAATAAGCAGAGCCCACTCCCCCGAGTGGCTCTGCCCCTGTTTTTCGTTAAATTTTCCTCAATGCTTCCGCGATTGCAGTATCGCCAGAGATTAAATCAAATGAACGCTTATAGGTATTTTCTTCGGTCAATGAAGCAAGAATCGTTCGAGCCACATCTTCACGGGCAATCGAACCTCTTTCCAATTCCTCGGCGGCGGTCACTTTGCCTGTTCCCGGTTCATTCACCAGTCCGCCAGGCCGAATGATCGTATAATTTAAATCGCTTTGTAACAATGCCCTATCCGCATAGTGCTTGGCCACATAATACGGTTTGATGGCTTCATTCCAGTTTTCACGATTATTGGCCTGAAAAGCACTCACCATGATGAATCGGTCGATTCCCAAGTTTTCTGCCGCTTCAATCGTTTTAACTGCACCATCCAGATCAATCAACAGCGTTTGATCAGCGCCGGTGCTCCTCCGGATCCTGCTGTGAACACGATGGCATCACAGCCTTTTGCCGCATTCGCAATCTCATCCACTGATCCAGTTAAACTGACGACTGCAGATTCAATTCCATTTTTCTCTAAATGCTTACTTTGCTCTTCTTTGCGAACCATTGCCCGTACACGATGTTTCGGGCTATCTTTTAATAAATCTACAAGATGTTTACCGATCTGCCCATTTGCCCCAACTACGAATACTTTCATAAAGTCAGCTCCCATAATGGTTAGTTTGGATTCCTTTCAAATTATTTCATGGACTTATAACATTATCAAACAATCAGCCCGCCGATTCAGCTTTAACATTGGAAAAAGTTTGGCAACTACACTTATATATTTTATAATAAGAACAACACGTGTTATTCAGAAACACAAAGGGGAGGTGTAAAGATGGCAATAATAATGTTAATGCCACCTTCTGCAGCGTCTCATGCAAAGCCTAGTATTGGAGGCGATACTTTGCATGGGGTTGAATTAAGCTAAACTCAATCGCCCGCCTTATCATTTCTAATATTCGGCTTTGCACCTTATTTCATTCTTAATAAAGAATAAGGGGCTGGCAGAAATGAAATATGTAAAAGCGACGGCCGTTTTACCTGAAAAGCTGATCGTTGAAATTCAAAAGTATGTGCAAGGTGAAACCATATATATCCCTAAACCCGAAAAGGCCCATCACAAATGGGGAACCCGTTCGGGATCAAGGGAATTGATCGATGACCGGAATGCCTCTATAAAATATGCATTCAAAGACGGTCATTCCATCCATCAATTAGCCGAGGAACATTTTCTTTCCGCGGAAACCATCAAGAAAATCGTTTATTCTAAATAGGATTACACGGGTAGCACTGATAATGATGTCAGTGCTATTTGTATGCCGAGTATGTTTCTTAGTCGTTTTCCCCCTTTTAAAGCAGATGCAATTTATGTAAAGTAAAGAGAAACGGTAACACATGCAGAAACAGGAGTGAAGAAAATGGAAGCTTTTATCAGGAGCGAGCAGTATAACTTCATAAAATCCCAAACACAAATTCTCATAAATGGACACGCGACTGCCAACGATAAGGATGTGATCAACACCCTGAAAACAGTCGCCAAAGAACGAGTACTAAGCTTATTCAGTGACTTGAACGAAGAGCAAAAACAACTGCTGGACCCAGTGGATACCATCAAGGATTCCGCACAAGCCGAAGCCTTTCTCTTACAGGTGAAGCCATTTGTGATCCCATTTAAAGAAGTAACCGAAAAAACGATAAAAAAATTATTTCCTAAAGCAAAGAAATTAAAAACCCCTTTGTTGGAGAACATCGATTTGAGAGAGATTTCATACCTGGGATGGGATGATGTCGGATCCGGAAAGAAATTCATCATTGCACCCCATCATAATAAACTCACCGGATTGCACGGGACCATTAAACCTGCAAATAAAAAGGGGATCTGTGCCATATGCAGCCGCTTTGAAGAAGTAGGGATGTTCATGTCTGAAACAAAAGGAACAGTCCAAGGGACATTCATTAAAAAAGGGAATTATATTTGTCTGGACAGTATGAAATGCAACCAGAATATAACCACTTTGGATAAAATGACCGACCTGATCGAACGGCTGAAATAACAAGGAAAAGCAATCCTTCAATGGTGAAGGATTGCTTTTTCCCTTGTTAAAAAATTCTCATTTTGTCCTGTCTATCGAATTCCAGTATAGTGGAAGCGATACTTGAAAGTTGTTCGAAGACCAAAAAAATGTTCATGTGCTGTATTCCTATACTGAAATGGAAAATTACATTAAACATGTTTTAAGTGATATCCAAGATGGCATCATGGCGGGAGATCATGTCATTCTTGTTGAAAATGACCGTATTTACCCCTTATTCATATAGAACTAAGCACTCGGTTAACGAAAGATCAAATGGAGCTCCTTCACTTTGTGAACAACTTCGATTTCTATTGCTCAAGCGGCAGTTATCATCCTCCTGCAACGAAGAATACTTTAATAAAACGGTACAGCCCTATGTGGAAAATAAAATCTCTTTCCGATCATGGGCACATGTGGAATGGGCGACCTTGGAAGAACCGCTGCATATCATAGAGGAATTTGAGAGAACAGTAGATAAAGCTGTAAATCTGCTGTCATTTCCATTAATTTGTGCTTTACTCGTGAGTTTTGTCGTTTTACTCGTGAATTCGGGGCATTTACTCGTGAGTTTTGCCGTTTTACTCGTGAATTCCGGCCATTTACTCGTGAGTACACATTTCACACCACACAAAAAGAAGCACCATAACGGCACTTCTTTTTTTCGGAATTAAGGTAATACGGTCGCGCCCATCAAGTAGCGGTCCACTTCTCTTGCCACTTCTCGGCCTTCATTGATTGCCCAAACGATGAGGCTTTGCCCTCTTCTAGCATCCCCGGCAGCGAACACCCCTTCGACATTCGTTCTGTATTCGCCATAAACGGCATCAATTTTTTGATTTACTGTTTCTACGCCAAATTGAGTTAATAGCGGCATTTCGGTTCCTTCAAATCCGATTGCGATGAAAACGAATTGTGCAGGCCATACTTTTTCAGTTCCTGGAACTTCCCTGAAAATGTACATTCCGTCATCGCCTTTGATTTTTTCCATTGAGATTGTGTGCAGTTCCTTAACGTTGCCGTTTTCATCGGCTACAATTTTCTTTGTTTGGATTGAATATTGACGCGGATCTGCGCCGAATTTCGCTTCCGCTTCTTCATATGCATAATCAAGGGAAAATACATTCGGGTAGGCTGGCCACATATTATCAGATGTACGGGCCGTCGGAAGGATTGGATGCTTCCCGAATTGTACGACGCTCTTACATTCCTGGCGAAGGGCAGTTGCGACACAGTCAGCTCCTGTATCCCCGCCGCCGATGACGATGACGTCCTTCCCCTTTGTATCAATGAACTTGCCGTCTTCAAAATTGGAATCCAGCAGGCTTTTAGTCGAGGTCGTCAAGTAATCCATTGCAAGGTGAATGCCTGATGCCCCGCGTCCTTCAATTACCAGGTCACGCTGCTTTTGGGCACCTGTGCAAAGGATGACTGCATCATATTGATCTTGCAGTTCTTCGGCTGTTATATCTTTGCCTACTTCTGTATTGGTAATGAAATCGATGCCTTCCTGAGTCAATAATTTGATTCGGCGTGCAACGACATCTTTTTCAAGTTTCATGTTCGGGATGCCGTATGTCAACAGCCCTCCTGCACGGTCTGAACGCTCATAAACGGTGACCGAATGCCCTGCTTGATTCAACTGGTCGGCACTCGCCAATCCTGCCGGGCCTGAACCGATGATGGCAATTTTCTTGCCGGTCCTGCTTTCAGGGATGCGAGGCGTTATCCAGCCATTTTCAAATCCTTTATCGATGATGGTCCGTTCAATGTTCTTGATGGTAACGGCAGGATCGCTTATCGCTACCGTACAAGACCCTTCACAAGGGGCCGGGCAGACGCGCCCGGTGAATTCAGGGAAATTATTTGTTTTCGATAAACGGTCCAATGCTTCTTTCCATCTGCCGCGGTACACCAAATCATTCCACTCTGGAATCAGATTATGAATCGGACAGCCCGTTGTGACTCGGTTCAATTCCATGCCCATATGGCAGAAAGGAGTGGCGCAGTCCATACAACGCGCTCCCTGTGTACTTAACTTTTCATCAGAGAAAGGAGCTGTATACTCTCTCCAGTCGTTTAAACGAGTGAGAGGATTCCGGTCTTTTGGTTTTTCTCGCGGATAATCCATAAATCCTGTTGCTTTTCCCATCTTTCTCTCCCCTTCCTTACTGCATCACAGCTTGTTTAGTGATTTTTTTATCTTGAACGGCATTTGCTTGGAATGCACTCATGATCGCTTCTTCATCCGTTAGCCCTGCACGCTTCTGCTCATTGATGCTTTTGATCATCCGTTTGTAATCTTTCGGAATGACTTTTACGAATTTCTTGGCGAAATCCTCCCAGTTCTCCAGTACATACGATGCTTTGGCACTTTCTGTATAATGAAGGTGGCTGTAAAGCATTTCTTTTACCTCGTTTGCATCATCCATATCATCAAGCGTCTCGAATTCTATCATTTCACCATTGCATAATGCCTTGAATTCTTCTGCATCATCAGCAAGTACATAAGCGATGCCGCCTGACATGCCTGCCGCAAAGTTTTTGCCGACATCGCCCAGGATGACCACGCGTCCGCCTGTCATATACTCACAGCCATGGTCTCCAATTCCTTCAACGACGACATTGACTCCGCTATTCCGCACTGCAAATCGTTCTCCCGCACGGCCATTAATGTAGGCCTCGCCGCTTGTTCCACCATATAAGGCGATATTTCCGGCAATTACATTGTCCCCAGCCTCGATCTGATTGCCAGCAGGTGCGGTGACAATGATCTTCCCGCCAGATAAGCCTTTCCCAACATAATCATTGACATCACCTGTCAAATACATCGACATCCCTTTTGGAATGAACGCACCGAAGCTCTGGCCCGCCGATCCCGTAAAACGAAGTGTGATCGTATCTTCAGGCAACCCTTCTTCACCGTAGCGTTTGGATACTTCACTGCCGACAATCGTTCCGACCACACGGTTCACGTTTGTAATCGGGAAGCTGACATCCACCTGGGTTTGGTCATTTAAAGCAGGCTCCACAACAGGTAAAATCTCACGGATATCCAAAGATTCTTCTATTTTATGGTTTTGAGGAAGTTGGTACGTACGAATCCCTTCCGGTTGGAAAAGAAGTGCCGTCAAGTCCAGGTGCTTCGCTTTCCAATGGTTTTGTGCCCGCTCGCTCACTTGTAAAACATCAGTGCGGCCGACCATTTCTTCCAGTGTTCTAAAACCAAGCTCAGCCATCGTTTCCCGGACTTCCTCAGCGATGAAGCGCATGAAATTCACGACATGATCCGGATCTCCAGTGAATTTGCTGCGAAGCTCAGGGTTTTGAGTAGCTACCCCTACAGGACATGTATCCAAATGGCAAGCACGCATCATGACACAGCCAAGGACCACAAGCGGTGCTGTAGCAAAGCCAAATTCTTCCGCTCCAAGGATAGCTGCCATGACTACATCGCGTCCCGTCATTAACTTTCCATCCGTTTCAAGGACTACACGGCTGCGCAGGCCATTCAGCATCAATGTTTGGTGTGCTTCGGCAAGACCCAGCTCCCAAGGAAGACCAGTATGTTTGATGCTCGTTTTTGGTGATGCACCCGTACCGCCATCATACCCGCTGATAACGATGACATCTGCGGCTCCTTTGGCCACACCGGCTGCAATCGTGCCTACGCCTGCTTTTGACACAAGCTTGACGCTGATCCTGGCATCTCGGTTCGCATTTTTTAAATCATGGATCAGCTGTGCCAGATCTTCAATCGAATAGATATCATGATGCGGAGGCGGTGAAATCAGGCCGACACCTGGTGTGGAACCACGGACCTCTGCTACCCAAGGATATACTTTGTTTCCTGGCAGCTGGCCGCCTTCACCCGGCTTTGCACCTTGCGCCATTTTGATCTGAAGTTCATCGGCATTAACAAGGTAATGGCTTTTCACTCCAAAACGACCGGACGCAATTTGTTTAATACCGCTGCGGCGGTCATCGCCGTTTTCATCCAGCTGGTAACGGCTAGGGTGTTCCCCGCCTTCACCGCTATTGCTTTTTCCGCCTAATCGGTTCATCGCAATCGCTAATGTTTCATGTGCTTCCTGACTCAATGAACCGAATGACATCGCGCCCGTTTTGAATCGGCTGACGATGGATTCCACGGATTCCACTTCATCTATTGAAATGCTTTGGCGTTTTTGATCGAACGAGAATAAATTCCGTAAAAACCCGAGTCTCTCTTCATTCGCCAAGTTTGAATATTGCTTAAATAAATTATAATCGCCTTTCCGGCAGGCCCATTGCAGTGTATGGATCGTTTTAGGATTGAAAGCATGATGTTCCCCTGTTTTTCTCCATTGAAAGTCACTTCCACTTTCAAGAGTTTCATCAAGGGAATCGGCTGCAGCTTTCCTATGGCGGATCAACGCTTCATCCGCGATCGTTTCCAAATCGATCCCGCTAAGCTGCGATGCCGTACCGCTGAAATAGCGTTCGATAACGTCAGCACCGATTCCGACCGCTTCGAAAATTTGTGCGCCGCGATAACTTTGAATCGTTGAAATCCCCATTTTCGACATCACTTTTACGATGCCTTCTGTCACCGAGCTTACATATTTCTTCACCGTTTCTTCGTAGCTGATGGCCAAACTGCCTTCCAATACCGCCTGCTTATATGTTTCATAAGCAAGGTACGGGTAAATCGCATCCACTCCATACCCGATCAGGGACGCATAATGATGGACTTCCCTTGCTTCCCCCGATTCAACGATAATGCTCACTTTCGTACGGTTGCCATGACGGATCAGCTCTTGATGAAGGGCACTCGCAGCCAGCAGGGAAGGAATCGCAGCTTTTTCTTTGCTCATATCCTTGTCAGATAATATCAAAAGGCTGACACCATCAGAGATCGCTTGTTCCGCTTCACGGCAGATGCGATCGAGTTCGCTCTCTAAATCTTCTGAAAATAAAGTGTGAATGACTTTGCTCCTGAATTCAGGATAGGCATTTTCTTTCAACTGCTGCATTTGAACTGGCGTCAAAACAGGTGAATCCAATTGGATGCGGCGGCTGTTCGTTTCATCCGGTTTCAGCAAATCTCCTTCCGCACCGAGAAATGTCATCGTTGACGTGACGATCTGTTCACGCAGCGAATCGATCGGCGGGTTGGTTACCTGTGCAAAAGATTGCTTGAAATAGTTGAAAAGCGATTGCGGACGATCTGATAAGACCGCTAACGGAATGTCATTGCCCATGCTGCCCAGTGGGTCCTTGCCTTCGTTAATGACCGGCAGTAAATATTTTTGGACATCTTCATACGTGTATCCGAACGCTTTTTGCCTGAATGATAAATCACTCAAAGGCTCAACTTCGAGCACAGGTTCTTCGTCACTTAATTGAACAAGCTGTTCGTCCAGCCATTGCTGATATGGATTTTCCTGAGCCATTTCCGACTTGATCTCTTCATCGGAAACAATACGGCCTTCCTCTAAATCTATTAAAAGCATTCTGCCTGGGCTTAAACGATCTTTATATAATACATTCTCCGGCTCCACATCGATCACTCCGACTTCAGAGGAGAAAATGATGTAATCATCTTTTGTCACATAATACCTTGCCGGCCTTAAACCATTTCGATCCAGGATGGCACCGATTTGCTTGCCATTCGTAAAGGATATGGCCGTCGGTCCATCCCATGGCTCCATGAGCATGCTATGATATTCGTAAAATGCTTTCTTTTCTTTCGTCATATGCGGATTTTCCGTCCACGGTTCAGGAATGAGCATCATCGCCGCATGTGCCGGTTTACGCCCGGCAAGCACGAAGAATTCAAGTGCATTATCAAGAATCGAGGAATCACTGCCGTCTATATCCAGAATAGGCAGGACCTTTTGCAGGTCATCCCCGAATGCTTCCGAAACAAACTGCTGCTCACGCGCTTTCATCCAATTCACATTACCTCTAAGCGTATTGATTTCGCCATTATGGATCAGGTAGCGGTTTGGATGTGCCCGTTCCCAACTTGGAAAAGTATTTGTGCTGAAGCGGGAATGCACTAAAGCGAAAGCCGAAACGAAAGACTCCTGTTGAAGGTCAAGATAAAAGCATCCACCTGCTCTGGCGTCAATAATCCTTTGTAAACGATCGTAGCACTTGAAAGGCTGGCAAAATAAAAACGATTGCCGCGTTCACGAGCCCAGTTTTCAGCTTGTTTCCTGATAATGAACAATTTACGCTCAAAAGCTAAATCATCGGTCATCTCTACGCTTGCCCCGATGAATACTTGGCGGATCGTCGGACATGTCTCCTTGCCGACCTCCCCGATTTTCGTTACATCAACAGGAACCGTTCTCCAGCCTAATAACGTTTGGCCCTCTTGTTCGATAAATGCATTCAAACGAGCTTCGATTTCATTCCGTTCATCATCATTGTTAGAGAAAAAGAGCATGCCTACACCATAGCGTCCTTTTGCCGGCAAGTTCATTTCCGGGCATGCCAGCCTGAAATATTCATCAGGAATCTGTACCATTAATCCTGCGCCATCTCCTGTAAGGGGATCGCTGCCTTGTCCGCCGCGATGATCTAATTGGCACAGCATATTCAATCCTTGTTTGACGATGTCATGTGTAGCAAGCCCCTTTAAATGAGCATATAAACCGATCCCACATGCATCATGTTCAAATTCAGGATGGTAGAGCCCTTGTGCTTTTGGTATTTGATTGTATGTCATATTAATCGCCCCCATCTTATTCTTACACCGTTATGTCACTTACATTTATTCTAGGTTTTCAAATCGATATAAACAATATATAATTCTAGTAGAATCTATCTCACTTTGAGATAGATGCCAGGAGGATGAATAAATGGAACTACGACAATTACGTTATTTTGTTGAGGTCGCCGAGAGGGAACACGTCTCAGAAGCCGCAGAGCACCTGCATATCGCACAATCAGCAATCAGCCGGCAGATCTCCAGATTGGAAGATGAGCTTGGCGTGCTTTTATTCGAGAAAATCGGCCGGAATATCCAGTTAACCCCGATTGGAAAAATTTTCTTAATTCATGCCAAAACGGCGATACAGGCGATTGAATATGCCAAATATCAAATTGAGGAGTTTTTGGACCCTGAACACGGAAGCATTAAAATCGGGTTCCCGACCAGCCTTTCCACCCATTTATTGCCTACCGTCATTTCCGCTTTTAAAGATGAGCAGCCGAATATCGGCTTCCACTTAAGACAGGGATCTTATTCCTCTTTAAAGGAAGCTGTCAAAAATCGCGAAATCGGATTAGCCTTCCTTGGACCGATCCCGACAAACGATCCAGATATCGAAGGTCATATCCTGTTCACGGAAAACATATCCGCTTTACTGCCAATAACTCACCCATTGGCTGATAGGAAGAGCCTGCGCCTAAGTGACTTACGAAATGATCCCTTCGTCTTGTTTCCAAAAGGCTATATCTTTCACACTATCGCTCTCGAAGCGTGCAAAGCAGCCGGCTTCACACCGAACATCGCCTCGGAAGGTGAAGACATGGATTCCATAAAAGGTCTCGTTTCTGCCGGTATCGGAGTCAGTCTGCTCCCTGACAGTACCTTTTATGAAGTCATTCCAAGACTGACTGTCAAGATCCCGATCGATACACCCGAAGTCAAACGGACTGTCGGCATCATCACTCCCAAAAACAGGGACTTGGCACCATCAGAAAAACTTTTTTACCAATTT
The DNA here is from genome assembly GCA_030562215.1 of Peribacillus frigoritolerans. GTDB lineage: Bacteria > Bacillota > Bacilli > Bacillales > DSM-1321 > Peribacillus > Peribacillus frigoritolerans_B. The sequence goes on from JAUPFL010000001.1 coordinate 345,713, forward strand.
GCCAAAAAGTTCTTCTCTGTTCTCGAGCAATATCAATAAAACATGGCGATCCTTCTAAACAGTAATGGAAATCGAAGATGGGACAGCTCTTCCCATAAATATTTCACTAGACAACTTACCTATAGCCCACTGAACGAATAATGTATCAAGATTATTCGTTCAGGAGGAATTTAAATGCAACCCACCCATTCACATCTTGCTTGGCATGAAACACTCGAGCTTCATGAGTTGGTCGCCGCACAGTCCAATGCCCTTATGAAATTTAAAAAAGCTTATCCAAAAATAAAAGACCCCATTCTAAAAACGATTTATAAGCAAACGATTGACACCCTTACCCAAAACATCATGGAGCTGCTGCAATTTTACCCGTTGACGCCTAAGACGGGCCGGGATGACGATGTATCAAGGGATGAAGCATCGGCCGCCGCTGCCGGGGAATTGCTTGGCTTTGCCAAATCATCCATCAAAAATTATGCACTGGCGATTACTGAAACAGCCACCCCTTCCCTTCGAAAAGTATTTAAGAAACAGTTAAATGGAGCAATCGATACACATGCCAAGATATTCAACTACCTGTATGAAAGAAACCTCTATCCTGCTTATGACTTGAACCAATTGCTTCAAAATGACGTCGATGTTGCCAATAAGGCTCTATCCCAACCTTTCTAAATGCAAAAAGGCAAGCATACCGATTGCTTGCCTTTTTGCCGCGTTCCGATTCCGTTTTTCATTATCATGTTATAATATACAAGAATTGGTTTTAATTAGGTTAAAAGTATTCAAGAGGTGAAATTCATGAAAAAGATCTTTTTATCCATCCTCCTATCCCTTCTCTCATTTTCTTTAGCCGCATGTAAGGCCGATGAGCCAAAATCCGAGAATAACCTTTCAATTCCTGAGCTGACAGCAAGGGAAAAAGCCATCTTGGAAAATTCAAGTGAACATTCCTTTCTTATTGATTTCAATGTTGATGATACATACAAGGAGATGTCCGTCTGGGTCGAAAAATATGAATTCGGCAAACTAGTTGAAGAGGAAAAAGGCCGCATGACAACTGGGGTTGAAAAGAATGGGACGATCATCTTCACCACATCCAAAACGGATGCTGACCAAAAACGATCGATGTTCAACGTCAGCATTCAAAACGATGATGGTACGGATACAGTTACTTATCCTGAAACCATTGATGAAATGGATTCCAGCGTATGGGGCAGTGCTGGCAAACTTAAAATAAACAGCACAAACAAACTAGCATTGGCGAGTATATGTTACTCAAGCGGAAATGAGGGCATACGTTCACTTTCCACTGATTTTTATGGTGATATGGATGCACATATGGATGAGTTGAAGGAATACGATGTTGTCTACCTCCTGAGAAGTGAATTCACTAAATGAGCTGACAAAACGCAGGAGCAAGTTTTTTAGCACGATACTATGGCAAATGTGGATCGTTCAACTCTATGGCTTCGAGAAAATAAATGGGGCATTTGAAAGAATCAAAAAAGGTTTGTCATCTAATGGATTAAGGTGGAAAAGCCCATTAGATGACTGACTTCGCTCATTCGATAGATGAGTAAGTCCAAATTATAGGATGGAAGGTTTTAATGTAGTAAATTTTTCTACATTGTAAAAAGGGGTTGAAGGAAGAGGTATTTGGGTGTAATCTTTAAAAATAAAAAAACGGAAAGAAGATTATTAATTTGAAGAAAATCATCCTCCTCTTTGCAGCAGTGGTCATCGCGAGCTCTCTAGGACATCAAATAACCGGCGGATATATGGACCCTCGAAAATCCCGCCCTAGGTATATACATTTGAAATAAGGAATCCGCTTTTGCGGCTTGATTCCTTATCATTTCGGAAGTAATTTAATATAAATCCCCTTATATTACTCACTATCCTCATCATTTCTCTCCAATACCAGATCACCCTTATTTGATATATATCCATCTTTTCCCGCTTTATCGATATACACGTTATAGCCTTTTTTCAGTTCGATTTCGATTGGTTTTTTCACTTTTTCGTCGATTTCCCATTGAATCGTTTGCAAACTTTCGGTTTCCGTTTCATCTTTTATATCAACGAACACTCGGATGTTATCGGATGTCCTTGATAGTACATAATTACCTGCTTGTATTTCTGTACCGACCACATAATGACCAGGTTCTTTAAGGATGATTTTTCGACCAATTTTCGCCGCTTTTTCAAATTTAGATGGCCTGAATTCAATTTTCCCTTTAAGCGGGATATTACCATTCATATGAAAAGGCACCGCATGAAAAACATCATTTTTATGCATTTTGTCACCAAAAAATTCCGCTTCATTATCGAGGGCTTTAATATCATAATAGCCTGGATCGATATCTTTACCGACAATGATTTTTTGTGATTGTAACACCTTATAGGAAGCAGTATTATTTTCAGCATTTCTGGTACCTTTACTATCAGATGAAGAAACAAAGTACAATTCATATATAAGAAATCCGCCTACTAATACGAGTAAGCTTAACGCTGCCATTCTTTTATTTAGAGTCAAAGACGATTCCTCCATTATCAAGTAGTTAAAGCATTAGTTCCTTCTGTTGATTTATACATTCTAACTTTCCATGTATTCCGTTCCGTAGTCGTTTGGCGATACTCTGTACCTGTGTACGAGTTAGCTTGCTCTTTCTTAATCGTAACCCGAATTGTCATGTCCTGCTTCAACTGAAAGCGTTCCTAACCAATTGAGCAAGCTAAAATAGTTCCTAATGCCATTACTCTTACTTTTTTCATTTTATTTCCTATTGAATATTTATTTCCCAGGTTAACGATGCCACTTTATACCTATTCTATCAATATTTTTATGATAAAAAAGGACTATTTTGTAAAAAATATAATTATACTGCATTTCCTTATAGTAGTTTTATAAATCAAGACTTATGTTACTAAAAAATGACATTGGCAAGTCAAAAATAGTCGCACAAAAAATGTCGGAATTCTCATCGATTTTAATTAAGATCATCTCATGCTTATCATCTTATCTTAAGCCACATCAAATCGGCAGTCGGGGCAGGGAAACTGGCATCTACATTAGCTAATGGGCTTCTCACAAAAAAGGCCGTTTAACATGTAGTTAAACGGCCTTCACCTGTTACTAATTAGATTTTTTAACGGTTACTTTTGCTGCTTTTCCTGTATTGCCGGCTTTGTCTTTTGCTGAGACGTATAATACGGACCCTGCTTTTTCTTGCTGATTTTGATGGAGAAGTTCCCTTACTATCAGCTTTTGCCGTTCCGATGTTTTTATTGCTGTGCTTCACGGTAACGGTTGAACCGATTTCGGCTTTACCTGTTACTTTTGTTGCTTTATCGTTTACTTCATTCACCTTTGGTGCTCCTGGAGCCGTTTTATCTTTAACGGTTACTTTTGCTGCTTTCCCTGTATTGCCCGCTTTGTCTTTTGCTGAGACGTATAATGCGGACCCTGCTTTTTCTTGCTGATTTTGATGGAGAAGTTCCCCTTACTATCAGCTTTTGCCGTTCCGATGTTTTTATTGCTGTGCTTCACGGTAACGGTTGAACCGATTTCGGCTTTACCTGTTACTTTTGTTGCTTTATCGCTTACTTCATTCACTTTCGGTGCATCCGGGGCTGTTTTATCGAGAACAGTCACGGTTGCCGCCTTGCTTTCACGTTTTGCTAAGTCTGTAGCCGTTACTGAAAGCTTGGTGCCCGCCTTTTGCTTGCTGATTTTCACTTTGAAATTCCCTTTGCTGTCCGTGTTGCCTGAACCAATCACTTTTTTGGCACTATTTATGATCGTGATTTTCATGTCCGCTTGCGATTGACCCGTTACATACGTATCTTTGTCACTTAAAGCTTTTACAGTTGGCTTGTTAGGGGTTTCACCCTTATTCACGTATACTTTGATTGAAGATACTGCTAGTTTGGAAGAATCAGAGATCTTCACAGTAAGCAGCTGCTCAGCTTTTTGGACCGGAATGTTAACGGTGAACGTTCCATTAGCTGCCGCCGTTCCTTTACCGAGCGTTTTGTTTCCGCTTTTCACTTCGATTACTGAACCTTTTTTAGCTGAACCAGTCAGTTTTGTTTGCGTATCCATCACAGGATTGACTTTAGCTTGTAAATCCACTGCACTATGTGCACTGTACGCATTCAGCCTTCCATATCCAGAGACTAAATCTTTTCCGACAGGCAGTTCTTCTTCCGGGATTATGATTTCGCCATCCTCAGGTAGATAGTCCTCATCAGGAACTGCATTATCTTCTTCTTCAAAAGCGACATATTCCGATGTCCCATGAAGGATTTCCCTTACTTCATTCACTTTCAACCCAGGATTTCCGGATAATAACAAGGCTGTAGCTGCCGCAACATGGGGAGCTGCCATTGAAGTACCATCCATGTAGGTAACATTCCCATTAGGTACAAGGCTCGGGATGCCTGTCCCTGGAGCGACCATGTCCAACTTCGACCCATAATTGGAATAATCGGAAACTAAATCAAGGGCATTGGTTGCACCGACGGAAATGGCATATTTAGATGATGCAGGATAAGAAAGACCTTCCGTCCCATCATTACCGCTTGCTACGACAACCATTACATTCTTGGCGGCGGCATGTTTCAAGGCATATTCAATTGTCCTGCTATATCCTCCGCCCAGGCTAAGGTTTATGACCTTTGCACCGTGGTCCACGGCATACTTAATGCCTAATGCAACTTTCTCCATGTCTCCAGATCCTGAAGAATCCAAGACCTTTACAGGCATGATTTTAGCTGCTGGATTGATTCCTTGCATGGAATATCCATTATCAGCTTTGGCAGCGATGATTCCGGATACATGTGTACCATGACCATTGTCATCGACTGCATCTACTTTCTTATCAATGAAATTCTTGCCTAAGTCCATGCGGACCGTATCTTTCAAATCGGCCAGTGAATCATCGACACCTGTGTCGATAACCGCTACCAATGTATCTTTTAAATTACGTTTCTTAATAAGGTTCTGCAGTTTTTCGTTATCGATGTCCGCTCCCTTTATGCCTTCTTCCCCACCGGCGTTATCTAAAGACCATTGATACGGTGATTGAATGTCGGCAGAAAGTGCTTTGTACGTTTTTACCGCTTCGATATATTCCACTTCTGGAAGGTTTTCAATACTCGATAGAGCTGCTGTGCTCATTTCAGCTTGATTCTTTAACTCTACAACATACATACCATCATACAGAACCTCTTGTTGCTTAGGTACCGATAATGTTCCATATCCCTTTCCGCTTACCTTGGATTGGACAGAGCTTAATGACTTCCCAGGTTTAAGTTTGACGATATATTTGTTCTTTACATTTTTCGAAGCAGGAAGTTCGATTCCCGCTTTGCTTGCGATATCGACGATTCTCTCACCTGCAAGCTTATCAAGATTGATTTTCTTTGCAATGCCGTTCATATCCCTTTTCAATCCAGCTGGAGCGACGCCTGCCGCCTTGTTGAATAAAGCTTTAATCGCTTCTTGCTGCTTGTTGCTAATGACCGCCGTACTGCTTGCTCCATTTTCATTAAGATCCTCAATAAGCGGCTTAATCTCGACTAAGTGATTATAGACAGCTTCCCTTGCCGTTTTATTACCAGCAAGATGAATGGCCAGGAATGGCGAAGCCTTATAGTATAAAGAAGAAAGGGTGCGTCCCTCAGACGACTTCGTGAGAACTTCATCTCTAAACACACGGAGTGTTTTCAACATCGATTCTCCCGTTTTCTTATCGTTGACACTTAGTTCAACCGGGCATGATTCGAGGTCCTCCCTTCGTCCCCAGAAGATGGCGGCAATGTTACTGAATGCGCATTGATGGAGTATTCAGCTACATTTTCCGCATCCGGGATGGGATTTCCCTCATCATCCGTATCGCCGAAATATTCAACTTTAACATAATATGTGCCTTCCCAAGCATATGGGAAATCGACTACAGCTTTTTCATCAGGATAAGAAGAGACAATATAATTGCTCTCATCTTTTTCTGCTTTTTCTTTATCTTGATATACGGAGATATTCAAGATTTTGTCCGAATTGACTTCGAACTCAATATGGGAGAACTTTTGTACTTCTTCTGTTGTGGGACTGATTTGGTACCATTGAACATCCGGTTTTTCAAACTTTCCGTCCAGAGTGTCACCATTTTTAATCGTTTTTACATTTTCAATGGGTGTTGCAGCTGCAGCTTGAGATTTCAGTGGAACCATCAAGCTGAAAATCAGTGCAAAAATTAATGCACACGCCGTAATTCGACTCACATTCTTAAATTTCACGGTTTTCCCTCCAATAATTGGTTAAAAAATAACAGTACTATACCAAACTATCACACTGTAAAATTTTATCAACCAATTTTTTCCCTTTTTTATGTCAAATGCTTGATTTATTTGGCCATAGAGCTGAAAAATGATTCTCATGAACCAATTAAGCAAGATATTTGCGTTCCGATGGTCCTCTCATGACGATAGTAGATGTCCAATTGGCAGATTGATCGTTAATAGATTTAAATCGGTGAGAATCCTAACATGACCTAATTCCTATGGTCAGCCACTGCCACGAAAAAAAGCTGTCCCAGCAGTAAAAATATGCGGGACAGCTTCAATGATTTTTATTTAGTTTGCGACGATATTGACTAATTTGCCTGGTACGGCGATCACTTTACGAATGGTTTTCCCATCGATTTGTTCTTTGATGGAGTCATCACCCATTGCGATTTCTTCAAGTTTTCTCTCGTAGTGTCAGTCGGCACCATTAATTTCGCTTTGACTTTCCCGTTGATTTGGATGACGATTTCGACTTCGTTATCCACCAACTTCGCTTCGTCGAAAGCCGGCCATGTTCCGTACGTGATGCTCTCGGAATGGCCCAGTTTAGACCAAAGCTCCTCGGCGATGTGCGGTGCAACTGGTGCAAGCAGCTTTACGAAGCCTTCGATATACACCTTAGGAAGCGAATCCGCTTTATAAGCATCATTAATGAATACCATCAATTGTGAAATCGCCGTATTGAATTTCAATTCCTCATAGTTCTCGGTCACTTTTTTAACCGTTTGATGATAGACTTTTTCGAGCTTGCCCGTGTCATCCGTCTCTGTCATCTTATCTGTGATCGTACCGTCATCGTTGACTAATAAACGCCAGATACGGTCAAGGAATCTGCGAGAACCGTCCAATCCGTTTGTGGACCAGGCAATCGAAGCATCCAATGGCCCCATGAACATTTCGTACATGCGAAGTGTATCGGCACCATGGCTTTCCACGATATCATCCGGGTTCACGACGTTCCCTTTGGATTTACTCATTTTTTCATTATTCTCACCAAGGATCATTCCTTGGTTAAATAGGTTCTGGAACGGTTCCTTCGTTGGCACGACACCGATATCGTACAGGAATTTATGCCAGAAACGAGCGTAAAGCAAGTGAAGCACCGCATGCTCGGCGCCGCCAATATAAATGTCGACCGGCATCCATTCTTTTAATTTTTCAGGATCTGCAAGTGCTTCTTTGTTATCCGGATCGATATAACGAAGGAAGTACCAGCTGCTGCCTGCCCACTGTGGCATAGTGTTCGTCTCACGGCGTCCTTTTCGTCCGTTTTCATCCGTTACATTCACCCATTCCGCTATGTTCGCAAGTGGTGATTCGCCTGTACCCGAAGGCTTGATGTCCGTAGTTTTCGGTAAAATCAATGGAAGTTCTTCTTCCTTCACTGGAGACATCGTGCCGTCTTCCCAATGGATGATTGGAATCGGTTCACCCCAGTAACGCTGACGGCTGAATAACCAGTCGCGAAGGCGGTATGTTATTTTCTTCGTGCCGATTTCTTTTTCTTCGAGCCATTTGATCATTGTCGAAATGGCTTCTTCCTTATTCAACCCATCAAGGAATTCCGAATTCACATGAAGTCCATCGCCTGTATATGCTTCACTTGTCACGTCTCCGCCAGCTACGACTTCCTTGATCGGCAAGTCGAACTTGACTGCAAATTCATAATCACGCTCATCATGGGCAGGAACGGCCATGATTGCTCCTGTTCCGTAGCTGATCAGCACGTAATCGGCAATCCAGATCGGCATTTTTTCGCCGTTTACCGGGTTAATGGCATAAGCCCCCGTGAACACGCCTGATTTATCCTTTGCCAAGTCCGTTCTTTCCAAGTCGCTTTTATGTTTCACTTCATCTAAATAGGCTTCAACTGCCGCCCTTTGATCATCCGTGGTAATTTTATCGACAAACTGATGTTCAGGTGCCAATACGGCATATGTTGCACCGAATAACGTATCCGGGCGAGTCGTGAACACCGTGAATGTTTCATCAAAGCCATCGATATTGAATGTAACCTCCGCTCCCTCGGAACGGCCAATCCAGTTACGCTGCATATCCTTGATGTTTTCCGGCCAATCCACATCATTCAGATCGTCGATTAAACGGTCTGCATACGCCGTGATGCGAAGCATCCACTGTTTCATTGGGCGGCGCTCAACAGGATGGCCTCCACGCTCACTTTTCCCATCGATGACTTCTTCATTCGCCAATACCGTGCCAAGTGCCGGACACCAGTTAACGGCCACTTCATCAATATATGCAAGGCCCTTTTCATATAATTTCAAGAAGATCCATTGCGTCCATTTGTAATAGTCGGGATCTGTCGTGTTTATTTCACGATCCCAGTCATAAGAAAAACCAAGGGCTTTGATTTGGCGGCGGAACGTGTTGATGTTGTGCTCCGTGAATTCAGCTGGATCATTTCCTGTATCGATCGCATATTGCTCTGCCGGAAGTCCAAAAGCGTCCCAGCCGATCGGATGCAGTACATTATACCCCTGTGCCCGTTTCATCCGTGCCAGGATATCGCTTGCCGTATAACCTTCCGGGTGCCCAACATGAAGACCGGCCCCTGAGGGATATGGGAACATATCCAGCGCGTAGAATTTGCGTTTGCCGCTTTCTTCACCCGTTTTGAATGTCTTATTGCCTTCCCAATACTTTTGCCATTTCGTTTCAATGCTTCTATGGTCAAAACTCATATGATTTCCTCTAATTTCCGTATAAAAAAACAATAAAAAACCCCTCATCCCAAAATAGGGACGAGAGGATTATGTATATCTTCCCGCGGTACCACCCACATTGGCGATAGCTAAAATCCGCCCAGCTTAAAACATCCGTAACATGGATTAAAACGCCAGGCATTACTTATTAATTCACACCCGGGACTCCAAGGCGAGTTCACGACCGTCCCAGGTTGACTTGCACCACCCGTCAACTCTCTTTACTGGTTTAAACCGCTACTATTCCTCATCATAGTCTTTATGAGAATATTGATTATATTTCATTCTAGTCAATTTCACCGATAATTGCAATAGCCGTACATAAACATTATCGACAGGTTTTTCATTATATATGCGAATTCAGGGAAATTCGTGCAAAAAAGGGAGCTATTCATTCATAGCTCCCTTGCTTCCATTTAATGTCGCAGTAAAATCATTTCATTCCTCAATTGATTCAACTGCTGCTTCATCCGCGAAAGCATTTCCCGTTGCTGGTCATTCGAACTGGCATACAATCGTTCCATATCCGTCAAAGCCTCTTCGATATACCTTTGCGAATTTTGAAATTGTTCATCATCATAATGCTCCTGCCGTGAGGCCTCGTTAAATTCAAACTCTGCAAAATGGAGAGCCCCTTCACATTGCTCTAAAAAATGATCGACGGATTGTCTGGTTGCCATTTCAAACCCTCTCCTTCGCGTCTCATTTGGATGATTCGGAATCATCTTTTCTAGTTTGAGCAAATAACGGGAGGATTATCATTTTTTTGAGCAATCAACCTTTATCCCAAAACTTCTCACCTTGATGGGAAATGAACTGATCGATCCATTCGGCAAAGCCCATATGGAGCTTCTCGCCTTCTTCAAAATCATCGATATGGCCTTTTACCATTAAATACTCCTTATCGCCTTTGGCGACGGCTTCCCCATCTATGACGATATTATCTTGATAAATGCAGGCCACTTTATAGCATCCCTCGTAGGAATTTTCATATGTGTAATTAATAATATCATCCAAGCTGTATAAATCGTTTTCCCCGCCCGATTCCACATTATCGAACAGACGGCATCCATTGGTTATTTTTAAAAACTCCTTATAATCCTCAGGCAGAAGCAGTCCGGTTTTCTTTTCAAAGGAATGAATTTGTTCATCCGAAGCAGGTGAATTGAAGGTGCAAGTGGCTTTGTATGTGAACCCATCTTCTTTTACTTCGATCACCTGATTATTCTCGGCTAATTTCTTTTTCATTTGTTTGATCGCTTCTTCAACTTGACCGGTCATGTCCATCAGCTCCCGATTGGATATAGTCATTCAAAGATAAACTGGAAATAGCAGCAAAATATTTAGCCTTCAAGTATACAGTATACGCTTATTTTTCAAAAAAGACCTAGCTGCGAGAATGTTGTATAATATATGTTGCCCTTTATTTTATTTAGGAGGTTGCTGATTTGAATCAAGCAAACCCGTTTATATATGCAACGGATAACAAACGATATCATACATGGAATTACCACCTGAGAGAACATTTTGGACATAAGGTCTTTAAAGTTGCCCTGGATGGCGGTTTTGACTGTCCGAACCGTGATGGCACCGTCGCACATGGCGGCTGTACTTTCTGCAGTGCCTCAGGCTCTGGTGACTTTGCGGGCAGCAGGGTTGAACCCCTTGACGTCCAGTTAAAGAAAATCAGCGAACGGATGCACCATAAATGGAAAGATGGAAAATATATGGCCTATTTCCAAGCATTCACGAATACGCATGCACCCGTGGCAGAGCTTCGCGAGAAATATGAAAGTGTATTGACCCAGGAAGGTGTCGTCGGACTCTCCATCGCGACACGACCGGATTGCCTTCCAGATGATGTAGTCGAGTATTTAGCGGAATTGAACGAACGCACTTACCTTTGGGTGGAGCTGGGTCTCCAGACGGTCCATGAAAGCACCGCGACGATGATCAACCGCGCCCATGACTTCGATTGCTACAAAGAAGGCGTCGATAAACTGCGCAAACACGGCATCCGCGTCTGCTCCCATATCATCAATGGCCTTCCTCAGGAAGATTACGGCATGATGATGGAAACAGCCCGTGCAGTCGCCAAACTCGATGTGCAGGGGATAAAGATCCATTTACTTCATCTATTAAAAGGGACACCGATGGTCAAACAATATGAAAAAGGCCTGCTCGAGTTTCTTGACCGTGACGATTATGTCAGCCTGGTATGTGACCAGCTGGAAATAATCCCTCCAGAAATGATCGTTCACCGCATTACGGGTGACGGTCCGATCGATTTGATGATCGGTCCAATGTGGAGCGTCAATAAATGGGACGTCTTGAATGCCATTGACGCCGAATTGAAACGCCGTAACAGCTGGCAGGGGAAAAACCATCACACGGAGGTACAACCATGAAGCTAGATCGAATTTTGCCATTCGCCAGGATTCTGCTCGAAAAAGCGGTCCATCCCGGGGATATAACCATAGATGGCACGATGGGCAACGGCTTTGATACAGTCTTTCTTGCAGGACTTACAGGTGTAGACGGACATGTGTATAGTTTTGATATTCAGAAAGAAGCGATCGAAACCACAACGGCGAAACTGAACGCCGAGAATTTACAAGAGCGCTGCACCCTCATTCACGATGGGCATGAACATTTAAGCAAATATATCCGGAAAGAACATTCCGGAAAGATCACAGGTGCCATCTTCAACCTGGGCTACCTACCTGGCGGAGACAAATCAATCATCACCCAAGCCGAGACGACGATATCAGCCATTGAACAGCTGTTTGAACTGCTGGCGCCTGAAGGCATCATCATCCTCGTCATTTACCATGGTCATCCAGGGGGATCGGCAGAACGGGATGCATTGATGGATTATGTAGAGAACTTCCCTCAACAGAAAGCACATATCCTGAAATACGGGTTCATCAACCAAGCAAACAATCCGCCATTCATTGTCGCGATTGAAAAGAGATGATGACTATTGACACCGTTCGATATGAACGGTGTTTTTTCAATTTCAACTCGCAGGCAGCAGAATTACCAATCATAACTTTTTGAATTTTTCGTCTATAATGATTATAATGATGGAAAATAGATAAGAGGGTGCAGAAAATGGAACATTTGCCTACTTCATTACTGACGGATATATTGACTGAAAAAATCAAAAGGGATTCAAGTGAGCAATACGGGGATTTTGTCAGCTCGCTCAACTCGTTGACAGAAGAACAAAAAACCATCGAGGACCTCAAACAATTCGATCATCATTTTGATAAGTTCCTGCCACAGCTCGATTTAATGATTTCCACCCAAAACCATGAAGCGATCATGAATATGAAAGCGACGCTTTTGGACCTATTCGCCAATGACTTGACCTTCAAATCCATTTATCTCCTATCCACTGCATTATCCAATAAAAAGGAACTTACACATTTGAAGCAATTTATGTACCCGGTTACTTTCTGGGCACCGGTCATCAAGTCGAACGAATTGCTTAAAAACGCAGGCTGATCCAAAGAAAACTGCCGAAGATCTAACTTCGGCAGTTTTTTATTTATCCTGAAGTATGTACTGATCAAACGACATACCCTAATATCTTTAAACGGTTTTCAACAAAACTCAGCGCATATTGAAATACATCATCACGCTCTGGTTCATTGAAGATTTCATGATAAAGCTTCGGCCATTCCTTATATTGCTTTTCACTGGCCATGTTATAATTAAACCACTCACGAACCGCCTTCTTGTTCACGATTCGGTCATCTCCGCCCTGCATGACCAAAAGAGGCACATCCTGAAATTCAGGAATCTCTTCAAAAGCATCCTTCATAGCCTGTGCAAGCTCGCGATACCAGCGAACTGAAACCTTTGTGATATATAATGTATCGTTTCTATCGGATTCACGAATTTCCGCACTTCTCGTCGCCATTTCAGGTGTCAATCCGGAATCTACCCTGAACTTAGGCATAACGATGTTCAATCCATGCGAGAGCGTTGTAAGGAACTTCCGCGGCTTCGTCACGAGGCCCAAGCAAGGAGAAGAAAGAATCACCCCTGCAATGTCCCATTCCTCTTCCTGAAGAAGGCGTATCGAAATCAAACCGCCCATGCTGTGTCCAAGTAAAAAGACCGGCAACGAATATTCGTAAGCCTCTTCTATCCAGCTTTTCACTTCGTCCAAATACTCATCAAAGGAATCGATATGTCCCCTGTAGGCGCGAGTAGTCATCCCCTGCCCAGGAAGGTCGCCCATGACGACATGGTATCCAGCTGAAAGCCACATTTGTGTTACCCACTTATAACGTCCGTGATGTTCCATTGCCCCATGAACGATGACAATGACGCCCTTTGCGTCTCCTTCTGTCTCCCATTTCCACATTCGAAATCCCCCTTTCACTTTTCACTTGTTGTGTACGATCCATGATAGTTGAAATAATATATATAAATTATAACCATATTCATGATTTTCGACAAAAAAGAAATCTAACAAGTTGTACATTGCTATTATAAATAGCCAAGTGTATTTGCATACGGTATATTAAAATAATACATAAAAACATTCACTTCGGAAAGGAAATGATTGAAAATGATTATTTATCCGTATAAAGGCAAAGAACCTGAAATTGCTGAAAGCGCTTATATCGCTGAAAATGCTGTCGTCACAGGTGATGTCAAAATCGGCGACGAAACATCAATCTGGTTCAATTCCGTCATTCGCGGTGATGTATCCCCAACCATCATCGGAAAAAAGTCAGTATACAGGATAACAGCGTCCTGCACCAAAGCCCCAATAATCCATTGATCATCGAGGATGAAGTAACCATTGGCCATCAGGTCATTTTACATAGCTGTAAAATCCGCAAAGGAGCTTTAATCGGCATGGGATCGATCGTACTTGATGAAGCCGAAATCGGCGAAGGGGCTTTCATCGGTGCGGGCAGTCTCGTTCCCCAAGGTAAAGTCATTCCACCGAACATGTTGGCATTCGGACGTCCAGCTAAAGTCATCCGCGAAATCAACGAAGAAGATCGTCAGGATATGGAGCGCATCGTACGCGAATACGCCGAAAAAGGCCAATACTATAAAACGGCGGAACGAATAAAGTAATGCACGAGTAATTGACTGAAAGTTACGAGTATTCACTCCTAACTCTCGTGGCCCTTAAGTTGAATTTCTTTGGGATTTCTTGAATTATTCCCGATAGACGGCAAAATTAATCCATAAAAAAGGTGCCCCGCTAATTGCGGGACACCTTTTTTATATGAATTACGCTTGTGCTTTTAATGTTTCTGCTTTGTCCGTGCGTTCCCATGGAAGATCGACATCTGTACGGCCGAAGTGTCCGTAGGCAGCCGTTTGTTTGTAGATTGGGCGACGAAGGTCAAGCATTTTGATGATACCAGCTGGACGAAGGTCGAAGTTAGCGCGAACTAGGTCAACAAGGACTTCTTCGCTAACTGTACCAGTTCCGAACGTATCAATGGAGATCGATACAGGCTCTGCCACACCAATCGCGTATGCCAATTGAACTTCCGCTTTGTCGGCAAGGCCGGCTGCCACGATGTTTTTCGCAACGTAACGAGCAGCGTATGCAGCAGAACGGTCAACTTTAGTAGCATCCTTACCAGAGAATGCACCGCCCCCGTGACGAGCGTATCCGCCGTAAGTATCAACGATGATTTTACGTCCAGTAAGACCAGCATCCCCTTGAGGTCCGCCAATTACGAAACGGCCAGTCGGGTTGATGAAATACTTAGTATCTGCATCGATCAACTCGGCTGGAACAACAGCTTTGATCACATGTTCTTTTAGATCGGCTTGAATTTGTTCAAGCGTAATTTCTGCATCATGCTGTGTAGAGATGACGATCGTATCTACACGTACAGGACGGTTATTCTCATCATATTCCACAGTTACCTGTGTTTTACCATCAGGGCGTAGGTAAGCAAGAGTTTCATCTTTACGAACTTGTGACAAGCGGAATGAAAGTTTATGCGCCAATGAAATCGGAAGCGGCATAAGCTCTTCTGTTTCATTACAAGCAAATCCGAACATTAGACCTTGGTCCCCTGCACCGATTGCATCGATTTCTTCCTCTGACATGTTTCCTTCACGAGCTTCCAATGCTTTATCGACACCAGCTGCGATATCGGCAGACTGCTCATCGATGGAACTCAACACGGCACAAGTTTCAGCATCGAAACCGTATTTCGCACGTGTGTAGCCAATTCCTTTAACCGTATCACGAACGATACGCGGAATGTCCACGTAAGCTGAAGTTGTAATTTCACCAGCAACAAGCACAAGACCTGTAGTTACACTAGTTTCACACGCAACACGTGCATTTGCATCCTTAGCTAGGATAGCATCTAAAATGGAATCTGAAATCTGATCACAAATTTTGTCCGGATGGCCCTCTGTAACAGATTCAGAAGTAAATAGACGTTTCTTTGACATCATATTTCCTCCTTGGAAGTTAGTATGTTGTAGGCATAAGCCTGATTTTTACGGAACTCGTTTCCCTCATTAGTTTCGACTATAGACACAGAATTACTTAAAAAACACAAAAACCTTCCCTGGCAAATGAGGAAAGGTTTAAAATTCTGTCTTCTATCCTTTCACTCTTATCGTTCAAGGGTTTTTTACCTTGCTCAGGTTAGCACCATCACCACTATTCCTTGAAGATCTTCGCTTTATTTTCGGCGATCGATCTTGGAGTCAAGTTCAATATGGCAGGTTGCTGGGTTTCAAAGGGCCTGTCCCTCCACCAACTCGGGATAAGAGAATCCGTACAATTTAAGATAATATCGTATCTGGCTGGAATTTGTCAATGCTTTTCTAAAAAGAACATTTCCACCCAGAATGGCGTTCATTTGAAAAATCATGTTGATACAACGTCCTAACGGGGTTTACAATGCAAAATACGAATAGAAATGTTGTAAATTGCCATTAATAATAAAGTATTGAGCATCGAAAAGGAATGACATCCTGACTTTCCCATTAGACATATATTGCTTACTTACTTCCTATTTAAATAAATTTTTCTTCATGAAAGTATATGCGATAATCCTGACTCGGTTCCTGCCGGATTAAAATGATTAATGCGGCCAGCTGAAAATAATCACAAATTAAAAGAAATAGTATAGACTAATTAAATGAATGTGTTATACTAATTGTAATCTAAAAACTCAAACAAAGGAAGGTACCTCATATATGAATTCTGTAGATGTTTCTAATGAGTTACACCAATTATTAACAGGAAACAATGTGCAAACTCAACTATCAGTTCCTCAATTGGTCGAAAAAGTACTAAGCAGAAATGAAGGCGTTTTAACATCAACCGGCGCGGTTAAAGCTGAAACTGGCAAATATACTGGTCGTTCACCTAAAGATAAGTTTATCGTGGAAGAAGCATCAGTTAAAGATAAAATCGATTGGGGTCCCGTGAACCAGCCGATTTCCGAAGATGTGTTCAATAAACTATATAATAAAGTAGTTGACTACCTAAAAGCAAAAGAAGAGATTTTTGTTTTTAAAGGTTTCGCTGGTGCAGACGAAACATCACGTCTTCCCATCCGTGTTGTTAATGAATATGCTTGGCATAACCTTTTCGCCCATACTTTGTTCATCCGTCCAAACGAAGAGGAACTGAGAGGTCACGAAGCTGAATTCACGATCCTTTCTGCACCTAACTTCAAAGCGGACCCAGAAGTGGACGGAACTACATCCGAAACTTTCATCATCGTTTCATTTGAACGCCGTACCATCTTGATCGGCGGAACGGAATATGCAGGAGAAATGAAAAATCGATCTTCTCGATCATGAACTACTTACTTCCAGAGGCTGGAATCCTTCCAATGCATTGCTCTGCTAACGTAGGACGTGAAGGGGACGTCGCTTTATTCTTCGGACTGTCCGGTACAGGCAAAACAACTTTATCAGCAGACACTAGCCGTAAACTGATTGGTGATGACGAGCATGGCTGGTCTTCTAACGGCGTATTCAACATCGAAGGCGGCTGCTATGCGAAAACGATCAACCTTTCACGTGAAAAAGAACCACAAATTTTCGATGCGATCCGTTTTGGTGCTGTATTGGAAAATGTTGTTGTTGATCCGGATACACGTGAAGCGAACTATGATGACAGTTCATTGACTGAAAACACTCGTGCCGCTTACCAAATGCAAGCGATCGATAACATCGTGAACCCAAGTATTGCAGGACACCCTAATACAATCATTTTCTTAACAGCTGATGCTTCAGGCGTTCTGCCTCCAATCAGCAAGCTTTCCAAAGAACAGGCAATGTTCCACTTCCTAAGCGGATACACTAGTAAATTGGCTGGTACTGAAAGGGGCGTAACTTCACCGGAAGCTACATTCTCCACTTGCTTCGGCTCACCATTCTTACCGCTTCCAGCTACACGTTATGCCGAGATGCTTGGTGATAAAATTGACGAGCACAATGCAAAGGTATACCTTGTCAACACAGGATGGACTGGCGGTGCATACGGAACTGGAAGCCGTATGAAACTTGCTTACACTCGTGCAATGGTACAAGCGGCACTTGAAGGTGAATTAGCGAACATCGAAACGATCAAAGATGATATCTTCGGTTTGGATATCCCGCTTCATGTTCCTGGTGTTCCTGATGAAGTCCTTCAACCAATCAAGACATGGGCAGATCCTGCCGCTTATAAAGAAGCAGCAACAGACCTTGCCGCACAATTCCGTGCAAACTTCAAGAAATTCAAAAGCGTTCCAAGTGAAATCGAAGAACTTGGCGGACCTACAGCTTAATAAATTGTACAAAAAAGGACCAAGCTCTTGCTTGGTCCTTTCAGTTTGTCGACAAGCAATGTTTCTTCCCGAACCATGATTATGGTTTACTTTATTAAGTGCCATGGAAGGCGAAATATAGCGTCTACCATCTGCGGTCGAATAAATCTGCCGGATAGGGCTAAAGATCGCGTCTACGGTGAATAATATTCCATTAGCCCGATATACCTCATATACGTTTGAATAACTGGCTAGCCGAGATCCTGCTAGAACTTGCGGCGAGGAGGCTTGGCGGAAAGGAAGCTGATTTCTGAAAACCAACTGGATCGTTTCCACGGTCTGAATGGACCAAGCCCTTGCATGGTCATTTTCTTGATTGGAAAAAGGGCGCTGTGATAGTCAGCGCCCCCTTAATCGTTATTCCATTATCAATGTTGTCCAAGTTTTTAGATGATCGCTTTATTCCTGGCTTTTTTCATGGACACTGTTTTGTATTGATATATATTGCCCAAGTTTGCCACCGGGACATCTGTTTTAGTTGCATCAATGCAATTGCGTGTATCCAGAATCAATTTATTGTTCATAAGATTCGATAGCTTATCATAATCCATCTGTTTAAATTCATCATGGTCAGTCAGGATAAGTATCAAGTCGGCATCATTTACAGCGTCTTCCACTGATACGACTGGCATCTTTCCAGATTGGACATGCGGGTCATGCAAGGCTACATCCACGTTTTCCATCCCCATCAAGATATTGACGACATCAATGGCGGGACTTTCACGAATATCATCTACATTTCCTTTGTAAGCAAGACCGAAAACAGCTACTTTTGGCTTCCGGATCCTCCAGCATCATCCTTACGGAATTAACGATGTAATAAGGCATCGATACGTTGGTATCACGGGCCAATTTAATGATTCTCGCATACTCTGGTGCCTTTGCAACGACGAAATACGGATCAACCGCTAAACAATGGCCGCCAACTCCTGGTCCTGGTTGGTGAATATTGACACGAGGGTGTTTGTTTGCCATCGATATGACATCCAAAACATTGATGTCCAGCTCGAAACAGATTTTCGTCAGCTCATTCGCAAGGGCGATATTGACATCCCTGAAGGTGTTTTCCATCAGTTTGGACATTTCAGCCGTTTTCGCATCCGTCTGAATGATCTCCCCTTGAACGAAGGTTTTGTAAACAAGACTTCCTTTATATGAGCATGTTTCCGTGATGCCCCCTACGATACGGTTATTATGAACCAACTCTTCAAGAATCCTTCCAGGTAAAACGCGTTCCGGACAATGAACGAGGAAAATGTCTTTTCCGATGGTAAGGCCCGTCCTCTCGATCATCGGTTTAATATGATCATCCATGCTTCTTGGCGCTATCGTCGATTCGATAATGATGACATTCCCTTTTTTGATAAAAGGAAGAATGTTTGAGGTTGCATCCATGACATGTGTTAAATCACAGGATTGATGCATGTCCTTTTATTTGGAGTAGGCACCGCGATGATGAAAACATCCGCATGTTCCGGGCTTAACGCAGCCCGAAACTTATTGGAAGTAAGCACTTCTTGCAATACCTCCTCCAATCCAGGTTCTTCGATATGGAGCCTGCCGCTATTCAAATTGGAAATAATCTCAGGATGGATATCCACGCCGACGACATCGACACCGTGTTTCGCAAACATTAAAGAAGTTGGAAGTCCTATATAACCAAGTCCGATTGTACAAAGTTTCATATAAACCACTCCTATCTATTTTTCTGCTACACTCAAATTTGTTAGGCTGTTTGATAGATTTCGATAAAGATTTCCTTCTCTTGTTTCCAATTGTATTTTTGTCGCGCCTTCAGGCAGTTTTGGCTCATTTCCGCCCTTTTTTCAGGATGCTTCAATAAGTAATTGACACCTTCGGCAATTGATTTTGGATCATGTGAATCGACACACACACCGATTTTTTCCGTATCGACAACCTTTTGAATTTCAGGAAAGCTACAGGCAACCACAGGCACACCGCTCATCATATATTCAAACAATTTATTTGAAGATGCGGAGTAGTGATTAAAGCAGACATTATTCAATATCTGAAAACCTAAATACGCATTTTTGGTATAATGGAGCAGCTCGTCGACCGGAACCTTCGGCAGGAACTTCACACGATGCTCCAGATTCATGTCGCTTACTTTTTTCATTAATTCATCCTTGATCCTTCCATCCCCGATAAAAACCACCGTTCCGCCCTCGATCATCGGTACAGCATCAACCAATTGCTCTAACCCTCTTCCCATTTGAACGCCGCCTTGGTATAACAATATCGGTTCATTCTCTGGCAAATCGAGCAGCTCATGCAAATTCACGGCCGTACTTTCCTCCGGATTGGTTGGAATCGGGTAGTTATGGACCACCTTGGGATACAGACCATATAAGTCTTCGTTATACTTAGCTCTCGTATGGTTTTCGGCAATCATTTCATCGACGAACATTAATAGGAATTTCTCCATCATCCCGTAAATTCGGCTATTATATCCCGTTCTGCTCGTTTGTACTTCATGCGAGTCATAAATCAGCTTTTTCCTTCTCAACCATTTACTGCTGATAGCTCCTGCATGAGCGTATTCAAGTCATTTGAATGATAAAAATCATATTTCCTTTTCCGGCCATGATAGATCATTTGACCAAAAATGTAGCTCCTCGTTAACAGTGTCGGCAGCTTTGTTTTAGTGATGATCAGGGTGCCCATCGCAAGTAGTGCAAATGAACCGAACAGTATTCCCGATCCCATCCAGCCATTGATTAAGTTCAAATTCCACAACGTATTCCAGACCAATAAGGCCAATAGAACGATTTCAAACTTCTTTTTCTTCAATTTGCCAACGATCCTGAGAATTTTATGAAGCGCCTCCCAGCGGTTATTCACCCTAGTGACCGAGAAACCATTTTGGTGTTTCTCCTTTTTGGCCAAACCCTCGATTTTCCAGTTATGAATGGCAATTAAATCGACTTCATAACCCGCTTCTGTGAGTGCTGTGCATTCTCTTAGAACCCTCGCATCGTTCGTAAAGTGATTCCACACGAACATACATACTTTCTTCGCCATGTTGTCCTCCACTTCCGGATTTTTCAGCCTGACGCTTCCATCACGTTGATGAGACCTTTAATATTTTTAGACCATTGAAAATGTTGTTTAGCATACCGATGACCGTTTTCCCCCAGTTCTTCACGAAGGGCTGGATCTGCGGCCATTGTCAGTATATGCTGACAGATTTCATCAACATTTCTGCTCTCTGCCACCAACCCGCATTTCGCCTCAGAGAGCATCTTTTTCGCCCTGCCGTCCACATCACCGACAATAGGTTTTCCGACACACATATAATCGATGATTTTACCAGGCAGGACCTTATTGAAGACTTCTTTTTCAACCAAGCTCACATAGGCAATATGGGATGTTGAAACTTCATGAAGAGTGACTCTTCGATTCATCGCATTAATCATCTTAATGTTAGTCAGCCCTCTAGAGCTTATCTCCTTCTCCACTTCGGATATCCGATATCCATATCCAATCATCGAGAACTCGATTTGTTTATGTTCCTTAGCTTTTCAGCTACGGCTATCAGTTTTTTCAAGTCCTGGGCCAGTCCGATATTCCCCGCATAAACGACCTTGATTACCTTTTCCGATACGGGTGTAAGCAAATTCTTTAACGTCAGCTCATCCGCCGTCAGCGAATTAGGGATGAATTGTATGGCCTCTTCCTTGACTCCCTTTGCAACGATATAATCCCTGAAACCAGGACTATTGATGATAATAAAATCTGAATGCCGATATAGCTTCCTTTCCAGGAAGAAAGCGACTTTCAAAACCCACTTATTATTAAATACTCCTACTCCTATCAACGATTCCGGCCATAAATCCCTGACATCGGTAATGAGTTTCGCCTTCATCTTTTTCTTGGCGATCAACGCCGCCAAAGTCGGGAAGATCGGCGGGGT
Organism: Peribacillus frigoritolerans; assembly: GCA_030562215.1. Taxonomy (GTDB): domain Bacteria; phylum Bacillota; class Bacilli; order Bacillales; family DSM-1321; genus Peribacillus; species Peribacillus frigoritolerans_B. The sequence goes on from JAUPFL010000001.1 coordinate 367,552, forward strand.
CGTAGCAAACACATAATCATATTTTTTTCGAGACGGATGATTGTATAAATGAAAAGCCACATCGCTTCAAGATAATGAAGCAACCGCTTCCCCATATTGCTTGTATACCTCTTCACTTTGTCCGGCTTAATCCTGATGACATCTTCTTCAATGCTATCTTCATCCCAAAACTTTGTATCTTGATATAAACTTTGATTAGGATAACTCGGCTTCAATGTGATGACCGTTACCTCGAATCCGTTTCTTTTCAAATGGAGATATATATTTTTCATTCTATTTCCCGCACTTCCGATTTCCGGATAAAAGTTTTGCACGATCATCAGGACGCTTTTCATATTCACCTATCACCTCTATTCTGCTTAGCTATACTTCCTGCTTTATATTGTAAATGCCAGATATTAACTTAAGGTTAAAGAAATATAAAGTCCTCATTAATATTGTAAAAATTCTGTTAATAATTGTATCGTTTTTATATTTCCCATGAACTTCCCGTTATAATGGGAGAGACATTCAGAAGGGGAGGAAATGAGCATGCCTAAACAACGTATTAAGGTCATGACCGTATTTGGTACAAGACCAGAGGCTATCAAAATGGCACCAGTCGTTTTGGAACTGAAAAAGCATCCAGAAGAAATAGAAACCATCGTGGTGGTCACCGCCCAGCATAGGGAAATGCTCGACCAAGTCTTGCAATGTTTTCAAATTAAGCCAGATCACGATTTGGATATGATGAAGGATAGACAAACATTAGAAGAAATTACAACTCGAGGGCTTGAAAAATTGAGTTCGCTCATGAATGAAATAAAACCGGATATCGTCCTCGTGCATGGGGATACAACGACAACTTTCATCGCAAGCTTGGCGGCTTTCTATAATAAGATACAGATTGGTCACGTTGAAGCTGGTCTGCGGACTGGTAATAAGTATTCTCCATATCCTGAAGAGATGAATAGGCAGTTGACAGGCGTCTTGGCTGATTTGCACTTTGCGCCAACAAATCAGGCGGCAGAGAATCTACTTTTGGAAAATAAAAAGAGCGATTGTATCCATATTACTGGCAATACGGCTATCGATGCTTTGAAAACAACAGTAAGGAAAGACTATGAACATCCGATTCTATCTGGTTTAAATGGAGATCGTATGATATTGATGACAGCGCACAGACGGGAAAACATCGGAAAACCAATGGAAGAAATATTCCGTTCCGTCAAACGCCTGCTTGAAGATTACACGGATATCCAAGTTGTTTTCCCGCTTCATAAAAACCCGGTTGTCCGTGAAATTGCTTACCGGATTTTTGGTGAAACGGAAAGGCTTCATTTAATAGAGCCGCTTGAAGTGCTTGATTTTCATAATTTTGCGGCGCACGCCCATCTAATATTGACAGATTCCGGAGGGGTGCAAGAAGAAGCTCCCTCACTTGGCGTTCCCGTCCTTGTGTTACGCGATACAACAGAACGTCCGGAAGGAATCGATGCTGGTACCCTTTTATTGGCAGGAATTGAGGAAGAACGAATTTACCAATTAGCCTCAGACTTACTTACAAATGAAGAAACCTATAAAAAAATGGCGACAGCTTCCAACCCATATGGAGATGGATTCGCTTCAAAGCGGATTGTCGAAATCCTATTAACGCATTGCGGAATGAAATCCCCCTTCCATTATAAAAAATAAAATAGTGAGAAAAGCCTGTCACGTAAGCGGCAGGCTTTTTTTCTATTCAGTCAGATTTTGAAACGGCTGCTCCCATTTTCATTTGCCCTTTCATTAGCGCCGGATTAAAGGAAAGAGTGGATAACTAATTTTAATTTGAAAATGTTAAATACATATGTGATAGTTTGGGTAGATCAATGTTTCATTGAAGTCAATCGTATTAGATTGAAAGCCTGTTTGGAGGCGTTGTAATGTTCGGAAAGATCCTAAGTGCGTCAAATGAGGTAAAGAAATTAAGGGGGACGAAGTCGTTCTTGTGAAAATGCGTTATCCGAAGCGGAAAGGGATGACTGAAATAAAAGCATATATGAAGGAAATTTCACTTGTGAAGTTTGTTTTTACGAAAATTTGATTTAATTTTTTTGATGCGGAACTGAAGAAAATGCAGCTAAGCCACCAGTACCTTTTCCCAGTGAAGATATATGAGGCTATGTGTGAAAAAGGATTATCCTTAATGGAGCTGCAAGATACCTTTTGGAGAGCTAAGTATGGTAAGGTCAAGGATCAATTTGGCATTCACTGGGACTTGAATTTCACAAAATGAATGTAAAAATGGCCGAAAATACGCCTTGTATCCCCAGCCATTTTTAATAGGAATTCATTCGCCTGAACACTCCATCAAAAAATATGAAAATAATTAAGGACATTTTTTCCAATCAATAAAATCGTGACGCAAATGAATAATATACGGACATAGGAAGCACCTTTCTTAATTGCGAAGTTCGTTCCTACCAATGCTCCCGCGACCATTGCAAGTCCCATCGGGATTCCATAGGCAAAATTGACGGTCCCCATAGATAAAAAAATGATAAGTGCGGCAATATTGCTTCCAAAATTCAATATTCTTGCATTCCCGGCAGCCTGGACAAAATCAAACCCAATGATCAAAAATGAAAATAATAAAAAGGAGCCTGTGCCTGGCCCAAGAAAACCATCATAAAAACCAATCGCAAATATTATGACAATCAAAAGAATCATTTTCTTCCTTGTCAGCCCTTTATACTTTGCATCTTTACCCCAATCCTTTTTTACCAACGTATAAATCGCGACAATGACCAGCAAGATCAAAATGAGGGGCTTCAGTACCTCTGCGGAAACGAAATGTACAACGTATGCTCTAACGCCGCTCCAATCACGGTAATCGGAAACAGCTTGATGACGAATTTGAAATCCACTTTTCCAGCCCGAATGAATGAAATCGTACTCGTTAAAGATCCCATTGTACCCGCCAGCTTGTTAGTGGCAAGTGCCGCTGAAGGCGAAATCCCCGTGAACAATAAAGCCGGAATCGAAATTAAACCGCCGCCGCCTACAACGGAATCGATGAATGCGGCAATAAAACCCGCAAGTACTAAAAATAGCAAAGTATAGAGATTGATATCCTCCATGTATTCCCCTTCTTTCAAAAACACTATCTAAAATGCCATTACTCATTTTTCATCCAGATAATCGAATAACCTTTCTTCTGAAATGACCGTGAATCCATGTCGCCTAAGCAAAGCCACGGTCACTCCATTCCCGACCTTCTTCTCACCCTTGAATTCCCCATTATAAATCGTGGCACTCCCACAGGATGGACTATTTTCTTTTAAAACGACTAACGTCGCCCCTACTTCCTGGGCTTTCAATAACGTAAGATTCGCTCCCTTTATGTACAATTCCGTTACATCCCTGCCCGACTTTTCGATGATCTTCGCTTTTCCATCAAGGACATCCCCACCTTCACCGCCAACTATCTCAGCAGGTTCCCTCGGTGTCGAAAAACCCCCAAGCAACTCAGGACAAACCGCTATAGCCTTTTTCTCCCTCATCAAATCCATAATTCCATCATTCAAGCTGTGTGTACCATTGTATCTTACCTCAAGACCCGCTAAACAAGAACTCACCAAAATCATCAAATCACCCCGCCTCATGCGCTTTACACCATTTTACCACTCTTTTAGTGACAATCATTTCGAAGATTGAATATTCACCAGGTTTTTTGCGCTGATATAATGCCGGTTGGATTATGGATTTGTGTGGGTCGAATTATTTTCACACAGGCTGAATTTTCCGCGCATCTGCCGAATTCTGCAAAACAATAAAAAGCGCTTGCAGCGAAGGCGATTCCCGGCAAGCGCTTGTCTATTTAGTTGGTTGAATTCAGTGATAGCAGTTGGTACGTAATGATGGTCTTTTCACTGGTCCATTCAATTTTTTGGATAACGGCTGTTCCGCTTGAATCAGATTGAATCGTTTTGCGGACATCGATTGGAATATCGATAGGATATAACCTGTAACCAGCTTTCGACAGCCGGAAAATGTTTTCTTCTTCACGGGTTTCGTTCCCTTTTGTAACGATCATGGTATTTAGCTCCATAGGCATGCCCATGTGTATCTCCTCCTCTTGCCAATATACTTAGTATATACTTCATTCTATCATTATTCGGTTTTACTTTTCATCCAAGATGTTAAATCTTCGACTACTTTTCTGTTCACGGCAGGTGGGAAATAATGCGTGAATTGAGGGAAATACCAGCTTTCGACCTCTTTGTCATGCATTTTCAACCTTTTTTCCAACCGGTATGCATGTTCTATGGCGACATTGTCATCTTTTTCACCATGTATGATCAGGACGGGTACATTCAAATCTTCAATCGCAAACAATGGTGTACGGTATTCATATTGATCGGGGCATTTTTTAGGTGTACCGCCGATGACCCGCTTCATCATCCGACGCATATCCACCCGTTCGACATATGTTAAGAACATATCCGACACACCTCCCCATGTGACGATCGACGCTGCATTCCTACAGTATATCCCAGTCCAAAGGGCCATGATGCCGCCACGGGAAAATCCGAGGATATGAATGTGATCCTTGTTCACTCGGGGGTGCTGTTCAAGAAGATTGAATCCTGATATCGCATCGAATCGATCTTCGCCGCCAAAATCCTCATCTCCCTCCCCGCCTTGATTTCCACGGTAAAAAGGGGCAAAAACGATGAAACCTTCTACAGCATACTGCACGATCCTTGCGGGCCTCACCTTGCCGACATTTTTAATCCCGCCGCGTAAATATAAGAAGGCATCATGTATTTCGCCATCAACCGGTTCAGCCAGCAACCCCTTTACCTTCAGGCCTTGTGATATGTACGTAACTGAATAAAGATGGATTCGTGGATGCGGTGATGGAAACCGCTGCTTTGAAATAATCGTTCCGTTCTCCAATTTCCACTCTCCTTTCCTTATTCTTATTGTAAAACATCCGCTTGTTTTTATCCCCTGAGAGGCATTCACATTTTTTCTTCCGTTCATACGATAATGAAGGCAAATACCCATATATCAAGGAGGAAGGAATTTTGAAAAAATGGTGTAAAGCAGGTGTCGTATTTTTACTTCTGTGCATGTTGGTAATCCCGCTTGGCGCATGCGGCAAAAAGAACAGGAAACAACGAAGGTCAGGATTGCCGAAGTAACCCGCTCCCTTTTCTATACACCGCAATATGTAGCGATTGAAAAAGGTTTTTTTAAAGATGAGGGTCTCAGCATTGATTTGAAAACGACGGCAGGCGGCGACAAGACGATGACCACGCTTCTGTCCGATGGGGCGGATATTGCTCTCGTTGGCTCCGAAACATCGATTTACGTTCAGGCACAAGGTTCGAACGACCCCGTCATCAACTTCGCTCAATTAACACAGACGGATGGAACGTTTCTTGTTTCACGTGAAAAAATTGACAACTTCAATTGGAATATGCTGAAAAACTCTACATTCCTAGGCCAGCGAAAAGGCGGGATGCCGCAAATGGCCGGCGAGTTCGTATTGAAAAAACATAACATAGACCCGAAAAAGATTTGAACCTCATCCAGAACATTGATTTTGCGAATGTCGCAACTGCCTTCGCTTCCGGAACCGGCGATTTCGTTCAACTGTTCGAACCAACGGCCAGTGTATTTGAAAAAGAAGGAAAAGGCTATATCGTCGCTTCTTTCGGCACCGAGTCCGGGCATCTTCCATATACAGTTTATATGGCTAAGGAAAGCTATTTGAAAGAAGACAAGGAGACTGTCGAAAAATTCACGAGAGCATTGAAGAAAGCACAAGATTGGGTTCAGGAAAACGATGCTGCCGAAATCGCCAAAGTCATTCAGCCGTATTTTGAAGATACCAATATCGAGACGATGGAAACAGTTATCAACCGCTACAAAGAACAAGGATCCTTTGCAACCGACCCCATTCTTGATGAAGAAGAATGGAACAATCTGCAAAACATCATGGATGAAGCAGGCGAGCTTCCTTCACGTATAAGCCATGAAGAGCTGGTCAATACCGACTTTGCTGAAGAAGTCACAAAATAACATAGCAAAAGGTAAGGAGGATGTCCGATGAGCTTTTTAAAAATCCAAGACATTCACCATACTTATTTTTCAAATCAGACGGCAGCGACCGCACTAGCGGACATTTCCCTCGACATTGAAAAAGGTGAATTCGTCTCTTTTCTAGGTCCGAGCGGCTGCGGAAAAACCACCCTGCTTTCCATCATCGCCGGGCTATTTCCGCCCACTTCAGGAAAGATCCTGCTCGAAAACAAACCGCTGAAGGCCAACAGTGACCTTTCAATCGGCTATATGCTGCAGCAGGATTATCTATTTCCATGGAAGACGATAGAAGAAAATATATTATTAGGATTGAAACTGATTAAAAAAGATGAAGGACTTGAGAGAATAAAAACGCTGAAGCTTTTAAGCGACGTTGGATTGGGAGACACCGGAAAATTGTATCCGCGCGAACTATCGGGAGGAATGAGGCAAAGGGCTGCACTGGCACGGACACTGGCGGTCGACCCAAAAATCCTTTTGCTTGATGAACCGTTTTCGGCTCTTGATTACCAAACGAAGTTGAAGCTGGAAGACCTTGTTTTTGAAACACTGAAATCCTTCGGAAAGACAGCCGTGCTCGTCACCCATGATATCGGTGAAGCCATTGCAATGAGTGACCGCATCTTTCTGTTTTCCGCGAACCCAGGAAGCGTGTACAAAACCTTCAAGGTGCCCGATGAATTGCGTGAACTCACGCCTTTCCATGCACGCAACCATCCGCAGTATCCGATGCTATTCCAAACGATCTGGAAGGAGCTTGAGAGCCTTGAATATTGAACAGCTTCATAACCAATATAAAACCTCATTAAAAAAAGAAAACAGGCTCATTCGCTTTTATCAGATCCTGATTTTCATCATTTTTTCGGCAGTTGGGAACTTTTATCCAGGAAGGAACTGATCGATCCGCTCATTTTCAGCTCACCAACTAAAGTGTGGCATCTTTTCATACAGAAATTGGGTGATGGAACCCTGCTATCCCATTCCGGAGTGACGCTATTCGAGACCGTTCTCGGCTTTATCATAGGGACACTGCTTGGAACGATCCTGGCATCCCTGCTTTGGTGGTCGCCCAGACTATCCAAAACACTTGACCCCTATCTCGTCATTTTAAATGCCATGCCGAAAGTGGCGCTCGGCCCCATCATCATCGTGGCATTCGGCCCTGGCTTTCCATCCATCATCTCGATGGGGGCGATCATTTCCATCATCATCACCACCATCGTCGTCTACACGGCATTTCGTGAAGTGGACCCGAACTACCTGAAAGTACTCCAAACTTTTGGCGCAACAAAAACACAAGCTTTTCGGGAAGCCATATTACCCTCATCCTTCCCAACGATCATCTCGACATTGAAAGTGAATGTCGGCCTCTCCTGGGTCGGCGTCATCGTCGGGGAATTCCTAGTTTCGGCCAAAGGGCTCGGCTACCTAATCATCTATGGCTTTCAAGTCTTCAACTTCACCCTCGTAATGCTTGCCTTGATGATCATTGCCGTCTTTGCAACAATCATGTATCAACTAGTCGAACTGCTCGAGCGAAAATTAATCAAAGACTAACCAAACTGCCGATAACCCTCGGCAGTTTTTCACTCATGCAAAGCTAAAACATGATTTTAGTTGAATTCCGGCAGTTTACTCGTGAGTTTCCGCCATTTACTCGTGAATCCCTTCCATTTACTCGTGAATTCTGCCGGTTTACTCGTGAATTACTTCCATTTACTCGTGAATTCCGCCATTCACTCGTTTCTTTACCAAATGCCATCACCCAGTCTCGATAAGCTCAACGGTACAATCTCATCTTTCATGATGAAGCTAAACTCCTCACCGAGTACATCCGGCAATGATTCCATAAAGATCGGGCCTTCCGTTTCCAGGTAATTCTCTTTCTTCTCTACTTCACGTAATTCGGCATAGTATATTGATTTAACGAATGGCTTCATTGGATCATGTACTTTATATTGTCCCAAAAATTGCAGTTGGCCCACTAAGCCTCCTGTTTCTTCATAAACTTCCCGTATGGCCGTTTCTTCAATCGATTCCCCTGCTTCCCGTTTACCACCTGGGAATTCCAATCCCCGTTCTCTGTGTTTGGTCAATACCCACCTGCCCTTATATCGGCTAAGCACAAAAACATGCCAAGGCTCTTCAAAGACAGGATTCTCGGAGAATTCGACCTTATATCCGTTCTTATCAAGAAATCGTTTCATTTTTCCCCTTCTCTCCGTATAAGAAATGGTGCTATGCCCCTTGTTTCATTATATGGGTAAAAAAACCACTATCCAGCGAGAATCTGCATCACATCAAAAAAACGATGGACCCTCAATATTCGAGGCCATCGTCTGTTGGTTTTGCCTGCAGTATCCCCATGCTTTCTATATGCCGTCTTCCTTCTTCAGTACCCAGGGCGTAAATCATCTCGTAAATTTTTTGGAGAGTGATATCCTGTTTATCATTTTCACGGTCAAAATGATATTGAAGGTATGGGACATGCGCCCGGTAAAAATTGTCTTCCCTACTGAATAATTATAATCAAATAATTCACGTAATTTAATGATTTCATTATCTGTCGCCTCGATTTCAAAATTCCATGGAGAACTTTCCCTATCTTGTGTGATCTGCCCATTCGGAAGCCAAATGTAATATTTTTTCCTGTTTTCAGACACATTCATCCACCCTTTCCATATATCCTACGCTTATTTTTCACGTATTTCCCCACTTCATACAATGGAAAATTTTGTTTAAAGAAGAACAAAGATGTTAAATAATAGATTAAAGTATCTTTCAAAGGGTAAAACATATAATAAGCCCAAGCATCCCTTAAGATTTTTATATGCACCCAGAGGTTTTTTTGATAACCTAAATATAAAGAGATAAACGGATTTCTAATAAATGTGAGGTGAAAGTTTTGAAGTTAATTGAAGAATTATACAATATGTACCGTGATAAGATGACTGGTGATGAAGAAGATATTGATATGCTTACTTTTGCGGTTCTGGAACAGCTTGACCGCAAGGAAATTTTCGAATTGCTTCAAGAGATGGATGATCAAGAACTAACCAATTTAATGGGCCTTTACATTATTGAAACGTTAAAAGGGAAGTTCGCTCAAAATAGTATGAGCGACACGAAGCCTACACATTTTCCGCCTAGGAATATTCATTAAATACATACCATGTCAGGTGTCCCTCTTTTGATGGATGCCTTTTTTATTGTTTTAAACCAAAAAAGCCCTACCAAAGTAGAGCTTTTCCTAAATCTTAATGTCCTAAATACGCACGCAGCATCCAAGCATGTTTGTTTAAACTTTTCTTCATGCCTGTCAGCATATCGGCCGTAACCGGATCTTCTTCTTCGGCAACTTCGATGATTTCCAGGAACTCTTCGGAAAGCTTCTCAAAATCACTGATGACGCTTTGAACCATATCTTCTGTATTTTCATTACCTGTCGCTTCTTCGATCGTCGTTAATTCCATGTACTCTTTAAGGGTAGCAACCGGCTTTTCACCAATGGCCAATAATCTTTCAGCCAATTCGTCATAGTTGGATGTCACTTCTTTATACAACTCTTCCAATTTTTGGTGAAGCTCAAAGAAGTGCGGTCCATTCACGAACCAGTGGTAATTATGAATTTTCGTATAAAGAACACTGAAGTTTGCAATTTCCTTATTCACTAAAGTCCCTAATTTTTTCTGAGCCATAAATATCTACCTCCGTAAGTTGGTTATACCTTTATAATTCCCTCTATTCGAAAATTGAAACATTAACTGACTGGGTTCTTATGCTAAAATGAATCTAAATTGTGAACGTTAGGAGCTGTAAAGTATGATTACGGTTTTAGTTATCTCCATTATTGTGATTCTGATTGTATTGGCATTATCGGTCTTAACAATCGGAAAAGGTTACAGCTACAAGCATACAGTGGATCCTGTCGATCCTTTGCCTGAGGATGAGGGGAAAAAAGAAGAACCTGAAAAATGAAAAAAGTTCCTGTCGCAAATGGACAGGAACTTTTTATTAACCGAAGACTTTATGAAGATCTTCTTTATCTTGTGCAAGCCAGAAATTCATTAATTTCTTGGCTCCTTCAAGATCATGCAATTTTGCTTGGCCGCATTGTTTTTCGTTTGCAGCAGGAATTTCGGTAATTGTAACAGCATCCTTGAATGTATCTTCAAGAACATCGATGATTTCCGTGACTGTCGGCTCGCCGCTGACCACAAGGTAATATCCTGTTTGACATCCCATTGGCGAAATGTCGATAATATCAAAGTGATCGTAGCGCTCGGAATGCTTACGGATATTGAATGCAAGCAAGTGTTCCAGGGTATGGATCGTGTCCGGCTTCATCGCTTGTTTATTCGGCTGGCAAAAACGGATATCAAATTTATTAACAACACCGTCTGTTCCTACCTTATGGACACCGCAATGTCTAACATATGGGGCTTTAACAGCGTTATGATCTAATTCAAAGCTTTCGACTGAAGGCATTTAATTCACTCCTTAATTGTATGTCATCTCTATTTTACCTTGAATAACAATATATTTCATCCTTTAAAATTAATTCTCATTATATCAATCGGATTACCAATATGCTTATTCCTTTTTTATCCTTATTGGAAATTTAGAAAATATGCTATAATTGAAGGTAGTCATTTTACCGAAAAGAGATGAAAGCATCGTGTTGAAAAAAATATTAATGGGAATCATCCGTTTTTACCAAGTTGCTATTTCTCCATTAAAACCGCCCACCTGCCGTTTTTATCCAACTTGTTCCCATTATGGTTTGGAAGCGGTCAATCGGTTCGGACCTATAAAAGGAAGCTGGTTAGCACTCATCCGGATTCTTAAATGTCATCCGTTTCATCCAGGGGGCATTGACCTTGTTCCCGAAAAAAAGAAAAAGGTGAGGAACAATAGAAAAACCCTTGCTTTCTTTTGCAATCTTTTGTATCATACAGAAGTCAAATCGTAATCATTTCGTTTTTACCACATAAAATTCAAATCGTAATCAATACGAATTATAAAGGAGCATTTCATATGAAAATTCGAGCATTGCTCTCACTTTTCCTTGTTACTGCGGTATTTCTGTCAGCCTGCGGCAACTCAACCGGAGAATCGAGTAAAGAAGATACCAAGGATGCCTTGGATATATATACGACGGTTTACCCTTTACAATACTTCACTGAGGCCATTGGCGGGGAGTACGTGAATGTCGAGACGGTTTATCCTCCCGGAACGGATGAACACACATTCGAACCCTCTCAAAAAGATATTGTAAAAATGGCTGAGTCAGACCTGTTTTTCTATATTGGCTATAATCTTGAAGGCTTTGTAACCAAGGCTGAACCAATTTTAAGCAAAGAAGGCGTCAGCACAATTGCGGTGGGAGAAACGGTTCATCTTGATGAAGAAGAACATGCACATGAAGAGGAACATGCACATGAAGAGGAACATGCACATGAAGAAGATGGTCATGACCATGGCGGCGTTAATCCGCATTTGTGGTTAGATCCCGTCTATTCCATTGACATGGCTAAAACCATCAAGGACGAATTAACGAAAAAAATGCCGGAACAGGAAGAATATTTCAACAGCCAATTCAATGAGCTTTCCGAAAAGCTTGAGGCACTTGATGAAAAATTCGCTACGACGATCGAATCGGGCCGAACCAATAAGATCATCGTTTCCCATTCTGCATATGGTTATTGGGAGGAACGCTACGGATTGGAACAAATTGGCGTCACAGGACTAACGTCTTCAAATGAACCTTCTCAAAAGGAACTCGGGAAAATTGTAACCATGGCTAAAGAAGAAGACTTGAACTACGTCATCTTCGAGCAGAATATCAGTTCTAAACTAACCGAAATCATCCAAAAGGAAATGGGAGCGAAATCACTCGAGCTTCATAACCTTTCCGTATTGACGGATAAAGATATCGAAGCCGGCGAAGATTACTTCAGTTTAATGGAAAAAAATATCAAGACACTGCAAACTGCATTGAAATAGAAAAAAGCGGGGCCTTTGGGGTCCGCTCTTTTTCCCATCATTTAGTCATTCCTTTAAATGCTTCTCACGGATCTTTTCCATTTTCGTCATCAATTCGGTTCCAATCGTTGATTCGAATTCCGGATAGATGACGGTCATCTCATCCATCCATTCTTTCTTTTCTTCATCAGACAGTGTATAGATGTCGATATTCGATTTTTGCTGGATTTCCCTTAGCTGTTCCTGATTCAATTCATTTGATTTGATCCATAGCCATTTCGTCGTATCATCCATCGCCCGTTGGATTTGCTGCTGAATATCCAACGGGAGTTTGTTCCAAAACGGCTTGTTTATCATGACTACATACCCTAAATAGCCATGGTCACTGATCGTTAAATATTTTTGCACCTCATATAATTTTTTGGAATAGATATTCGAAATCGTATTTTCCTGGCTGTCTGTTTCTTTGATTTCAAGGCTTTTAAACGTTTCATTAAACTCCAGAACTGAAGTTGTCGCCCCAAAATGCTTGAATTGCCTTTCCAGGACTGCGCTTGGCATGATTCTGAAATTCTTTCCTGCAAAATCACTTGGATGCCGTATCGGTTTACTGCTTGTAATCTGTTTATAGTTATTCGACCAAAATGCGAGTCCTTCGATATCGATGATATTCAGCTGCTTAAGCAGCTCTTCCCCCACTTCCCCATTCAAGGCTTCCTGCAAGGCAGCGTCCGTTGGAAAGACGTAAGGGAGGTCCAATAGCATCCATTTCTTTGATATGCTCGTAATTTTAGATGCAGTCGGTGCAATCATCTGCACCTTGTTTTCTTGTAATGCTTCTATTTCTTCATGATCACTATATAATGACTGATTTGGATAAACTTCTATTTTGACACGATGATCTGTATATTCATCGACAAGTTGGGCAAATCGGTTCGCAGCTAGACCTTTAGGTGTATTTTCGGCAACGACATGACTGAACTTAATCACGATTTGATCCTTCATCCCTACCTGCTCCTCATCCTTCGGCAAATTGAAACCGAAGCTTGTAAAGAACGATTGGAACGATATATACACTGCTACCAACAGTCCCAAGCCAATTAATAAGAAGTACCCCCATAATGCACGCATACCGACAACTCCTCACCGCTCACTTCACATTATCACTATTCTATCACAGCTTTTTGCTGTCGTAATACAATGCGCGAAAAATAGCGAAAAGTGATAGAAATTCTGTTACTATTAAGTATAGAAGTAATGGAGGAAAACCAATGGATAAATCCTTTCATATGCCCATACAAATTAAAATCACCCTGCTATCATTCGTAATCGTCGCTTTTTCGATACTAATAGGCGGGATTTTTATATTCGGAAATATCGTTTCGGTCAGGGAAGACGAAATCGGCAAACGATCCATGATTACTGCCCATACCATTGCCGAACTCCCTGAAGTACAAAAATTGGTCCGTGAGCCTGAAGGATGGACGCAGCTTAATCCGATTATAGAAAACTTAAGGAAAATCCATCAAGCGGATTATATAGTTGTACTCAACAATCAGCATATACGCTATTCCCACCCGGTGTTCAGCCAATTGGGGACCCCATCCAGCAGCAGCGATGAAAGCGCTGCGTTCGCTGAACACGAATACCTTTCAAAGGCTGCTGGCGAACTTGGCATTTCCGTCCGCGCCTTTGTCCCTATCCTTGATGGAGATAGAGAGCAAATCGGCGTCGTACTGGTTGGGAATATCTTGCCTACGATACCGGAATTAATCAAGGACCTTAAAGGCGAAATCGCGATTATCCTGGTCCTTACACTCCTATTCGGTGTATGCGGCTCATGGCTCATGGCAAAAAGGATAAAAAAGAGACCTTCCAACTTGAACCCCATGAAATTTCACGGATGTTGGTTGAAAGGACAGCCGCTTTCAATGCCATGCATGAAGGGGTCATCGCCATAGATAATAATCAGGCAATCACGATTTTCAATGAAAAGGCTAAGCAGATATTCAATATCAACGGTGCGGTCATAGGCAAGAATATCAATGATATTATACACGATACCCGTCTTCCGGAAGTGCTCGACCGGACATCTCCCATCTTCAATCAGGAAATCTCCGTTCAAAGCCGGAATATTGTAAGCAACCGGGTACCGATAAAGATTGCGGGTAAAACGATCGGTGCCGTCGCCATTTTCCAGGATCGCACCGATGTGACGAAGCTAGCTGAAGAGTTGACTAGTGTCAAAGCATTCGTTGAAGCCCTGCGCGTTCAAAACCATGAACATATGAACAAACTTCATACGATAGCAGGATTGATCCAGCTAGGTAATCTAGACGAAGCTCTGCATTACATTTTTCAGATCACGGAAGAACAAGAGGAATTGACCAGGTTTTTAACGAAGCACATTCACGATGATAATTTAGTGGGGCTGATATTAAGTAAGATCTCCTTGGGACGGGAACTCGGGATCGAGCTCATCATGGACAAGTACACGAAATTGGACCGCTTCCCCGCTGATTTGGATCATCACGATTTTGTTTTGATAATCGGAAACCTGATCGAAAACTCATTCGCAGCGCTAAAGCATTGTTCAGAGGAAACCAAACAGGTTTATCTATCCATCTACCAGGATGAACGTCATTGTCAAATCGTGCTTGAGGATAATGGACCCGGCATTCCCGAGGACATTCATAAGGATATATTCGAGTATGGTTTTACAACAAAAGGTGCGGAAGGATCAGGAATTGGTCTTTATCTAATAGACCAAATTGTAAAAAAGCGAATGGCGAAATGAAATTCACGACACGCCATAATGAAGGAACAAGCTTTTTCTTTCTTTTCCGATGCATGATATAGAGGAGAACCAAAATGACTAACGAAATTCGTGTACTTTTAATTGAAGATGACCCAATGGTCCAAGAGGTCAACAAACAGTTCATAGAGCGCCTGCCTGCCTTTAAAGTAGTTGATACAGCTTCAAATGGGCTTGAAGGTCTGGAAAAAATCAGGCAGTCTAAACCCGACCTTGTCATTTTGGACATCTTCATGCCATCTTTAAACGGGGTTGATACACTTTATCAAATCAGAAAAAAGCAAATTGATGTGGATGTCATCATCATTTCAGCGGCAAATGATCAGAAAACGATTCGAAAAATGATACAGAACGGGGCTTTTGACTATTTAATCAAGCCATTTAAATTCGATAGGTTAAAACATACGCTGGAACAATACTTTGCTTTTCGGATGGAGGTTGAACCTGACCATCAAATTTCGCAAAATCAGCTCGACCGGATTCTCTTTCAAAATAAAACAAATTCTGAAGCGAGTCCGAAATATGATGTTCGAAAGGATTGAATGGCGCGACTCTTGAACAAGTGACGAAGTTCATAAAGACCCAGCCTGGGTCACTATCTGCAGAAGAAGTGGCTGATGGGATTGGAATCGCCAGAGTTACAGCAAGGCGCTATCTTGAATACTTGCATGGTGAAGAAGTTCTTCAGCTTGACGTACAATATGGCAGCATAGGCCGTCCAGTCAATAGGTACCGGCTTAAAAACCTTAAACGCATGGGGACCGGCTCGAAACGGTTCCCTTTTTACTTTTAATCTTTACGCACCTGTCTTCCGGTCATACAGGCCCCACTTTCTCTTCAAAAGAAACAGCTCGCACTCCTCCAAAGCCGTCACTTCTTTTATGACATAGTCAGGCATGCCTCTTCTTAGTAGAATTTCCGCAATAAGGTACGGTTTTTCATACACTCTCCCCTCCTTTTCCCTTTGGTCGCCATTCTTTTAATCTCATTATACAAAATAATCCAGTTGAGGAAAAATAGACAAAGCCCCATTTTCCGAAAAAAATTATGATTTATCCGTCATTTAAATGATTTTTCTAAAAAACTGCAGACAAATTAAAAATGTTCCTGGTTGATTTCAGTCATACGCTCCCTTTCCGCCGACTGTCTGCCAAGCCTCATTAAAACAAGCATATAGCGGGATCTTGGCTAGCAAGTCAGGAAAAACAATAAACTGATTTGTTAGTATCCTATTAAAATCATTTTCCAAAAGGGTGGGGTTTCCGTTCAATAAAGTACTAATTGGGTGAGTTACAAAGACCGTGGGAGTAAAAGGAGATAGGATCAATATTTGTTCAAAAGAGGTGGGCCGTGCACCTCCTTTGATGTTTCACTTGTACAGTTTACTAAATGTAGTCAATTCCTTTAGCCGCTTTTCATTGATGGCAAAACCGATTCCAGCTTTATCGGGAACTTGGATCATGCCGTTTTCGACGATGACTTCAGGATCGATTATATCTCCATCCCAATAACGTGCTGAAGATGATATATCCCCTGGAATCGTGAACCCTTTTAATGTGGCAAGTGCAATATTATGTGCACGTGAAATGCCAAATTCAATCATACCGCCGCACCAGACGGGCACATCATTTCCCAGGCATAGATCATGAATCCTTACAGCTTCCATCCAGCCGCCGACTTTAGCCATCTTAATGTTGATAACCCCACAGCTCTGGAGCGACAGTGCACTTTCGGCATCATGAAAAGAATTTATGCTTTCATCAAGGCAAATGGGTGTCTGCAGCTGTTTCTGCAAAAATGAATGTTCCACAATGTCATCATGCCCAAGCGGCTGCTCAATCATCATCAGCTTAAAGTCATCAAGCTTCTGAAGATGCGGGATGTCATCAAGAGTGTACGCTGAATTGGCATCTGCCATTAGCGGGATATCGGGATAGGCCCGACGGATTTCCGCCAAAAACTCCAAATCATTTTGAGGATTTATTTTTATTTTATAACGCTGATAACCAGATACTGAAAAATCCTCGATCTGGCGCATCGCATCTTCTATATCATTCGATGCAACGACTACGCCAGCGGCCACTTCACTTCTTTCGCCGCCAAACAGCCGTCCAAGGTAGACTCCTTTCTGCTTCGCATACAAATCGAGGATTGCCTGCTCTAAAGCTGACTTCGCCATCGCATTCCTCCTGATTCCGCTCCATAAGTTCTGCAGCTCATCAGGATGCCTGATCTGACTGGCCAATGTCAGCGGGATTAAGAAGTCATCCAACATATGAAAGCATGTTTTGATCGTTTCCTCGGTATACCAAGGACTTGTAAAAGGGACAGCTTCCCCGTATCCAATCAATCCGTCTTCATCCATGGCTTCGACTATTATCACTTCCCGGTCGTTCACCGTTTCGAGATGCGTCTTGAATGGCCGCTTTAAAGGGGCCTTAATGAGCTTTAGTGAAATGGAGGATAACTTCAGTGCCATTCCCCCATCTCCTTCTTCAGTTCCCGTCTCAGAAGCTTGCTTGCGCCATTCCGGGAAGCTCCTTACAAAAAATCACGTTCCGGGGAATTTTATAAGATGCCAAATACCCCCTGCAATATTCCAGCAGTTCGCTCTCACCTAGCTCTGCACCTTGATGCAGGACAACAAAAGCAAGCGGGACCTGCCCCCATTTTTCATCGTCTGTCCCCGTCACTCCCGCTTCGAAAACATCAGGATGCTTACTAAGGACATTTTCAATCTCGGCCGGGTAGACATTCTCACCGCCGGAAATGATTAAATCCGACCGTCGGTCAAGTACATATAAAAGCCTTCCTCATCGAGATAACCAAGGTCCCCAGTATAAAGCCATCCATCGGTAATGGCCTGCTGTGTAGCATCCATCCGATTAAAATAGCCTTTCGTCACATTCGGACCCGAAACCACGATTTCCCCACTTCACCCGGTTCACACATCGTGCCATCTTTCTCTATCCGTAACTGCGAAGGAAACAAAGGCTTACCTGCTGAGCCGATTTTTGTCATGCTATATTCCGGTGCCAGTGTCACAATCTGTGAAGACGTTTCGGTCATCCCATATGTTTGATAGACGGGAATCCCTTTCTCCTTACATACTTCAAGCAAATGGACGGGAGCAGGGCCGCCGCCCAACAGGAAACAGCGTAAGGTTTTTGGATAGCTTGCTTCCTTCATATCCTGTACCATCCTATTCAGCATAGCCGTCACGACCGAAATGATCGTCACGCCATTTTCCTGAATGCTCCGGTTTGCTTCCCGTTCATCGAAACGTTCCGCCAAAACGACTTTCATGCCATAAATCACATTTTTCATCAAGATGGATAAACCGCTAATATGAAAGATCGGAACCGCACAATACCAAGAGTCCTCCTCATGCAGTCCAAGGTTCAGAACAGACCCTACGGCACTCCACCAATGGTTGCCGAATGTTTGGATCACCCCTTTTGGATTTCCTGTCGTACCGGATGTATACATGATCGTAGCGGTATCCTCAAGGTAAAACTCTTGAAGTATCCCTGCCGTGCCTTCATCCGGCAATTCTTCCATTAAATGAAGGTTCAAATCCGGGAGAATCTCACAAATATCAGAGAGTTTGCCGGAGAAGGATCCTTCTGAAACCAAATAGGCCGTTCCGCTATCCTCGATCTGCCAGGACAGCTCTTTTGCCGTTAGCTTATTATTCAGCATCACAATCTTCACACCGAGATAAAATAGTGCATGGATAACGACAACACCATCAATGTGGTTACGGAGCAAAACCGCGCATGAATCGCCAGCGCCCAGACCAATGCTTGCCAGCTTACCAGCCATCTTCTCCGATAATGTATGAAGTTCAAGAAAGCTATACGTATGACCTTCAAACTCAATTGCCGGGCGATCCGGTGAAAGATGCGCCCGATTTTTCAGCCAGTTCGGCAACTTTTCTTCTGCCATTGCTGCTTACCCTCTTCCTTTTTGATATAGAAAACAGCCCGGCGATTTTCCGCCAAGCTGTCAGTCTCATCGATTCACGCGTTTCATTAAGGGAAACGAGGGAATTGCCCAAAGTCCGAGTGCGTTTTTCTTTGAATGCATCGCGGCCTTCTTTTTGCTTCTTCTGTTGTATAGTATAAAAGTGTAGCGTCACCAGCCAATTGTTGAAGACCTGCAAGGCCATCAGTATCAGCGTTCATTGCCGCTTTCAAGAAACGAAGTGCAGTCGGGCTCTTCTCAAGCATCTCTTCACACCATTTAACCGTTTCCGCTTCCAATTGGTCTAATGGCACGACCGTGTTGACCAATCCCATATCCAATGCTTCCTGTGCATTGTATTGACGGCATAGGTACCAGATTTCACGCGCCTTTTTATGACCCACGATACGTGCAAGGTAGCCAGAACCATAACCAGCATCAAAGCTTCCTACATTCGGTCCAGTTTGTCCGAAAATTGCATTGTCAGCAGCAATCGTCAAGTCACATACCACGTTCAAGACATTTCCTCCACCAATTGCATATCCTGCCACCATGGCTACGACTGGTTTTGGAATTACGCGAATCAAACGTTGCAAATCAAGAACATTTAAACGCGGAATGTTATCTTCACCCACATATCCGCCATTTCCGCGGACCTTTTGGTCTCCGCCTGAACAGAAAGCTTTGCCGCCTACACCTGTTAAAATAATGACACCAATGCTGGAATCATCGCGCGCCCTTGCGAATGCATCAATCATTTCAGCAGTCGTTTTTGGCGTGAATGCATTATGTACATGCGGTCGATTGATGGATACTTTCGCAATCCCGTTATATTTTTCATACAAAATTTCATCATACTCACGTATTGTTTCCCATTGAATCGTCACCTTAATTCCTCCTTTTATTTCGCTTTAAAAACTCACTTATTATTTTACCAAACTTTTCTCCAACTTCCACATGAATCGCATGTCCCGCATCATTTATTATTTTCCATTCGGCCCGCTTCAGCCTTTTCTTCATCGAGTCCGCAATGTCACAAAACTTACTGTCGAGTTCACCTGTTACAAGGAGCACCGGGAAATCAAGGGTTTGCAGTTGCTCCCAGTATGAAGCCTGACTGCCGGTCCCCATACCAAGAAGGCTATTGGAAAGGCCGGCAGGGTCATTTGCCAACCGCTGCTCCCGAATGGCCGTCCTGGTTTTGGCCGACAACCGTTTTTGACTTTCAAACAGCGGGATGTTTTCCCATTGATCCACAAACGCTTCCATGCCATTTAAAAGAATCCGTTCGGCAAGCTTCCGATCATTTCCCCTACGGATTTCCCGTTCCTCTTCTGTTAAAAGGCCTGGTGAAGCACTCTCAAGTATCAATGTATCAACATTCTCAGGATACAAACAGGCAAATCCCAATCCGAGCCTTCCGCCCATCGAGTATCCAAGGATATGGGCCTTCGGGAAATGTAACACATCCAAAATATACTTGATATCCTCAGCCACTTTCTCAAGCTCATACCTTCGATGATCGGCTGGTGATGCAGACATGCCATGTCCGATGATGTCGACCATGATCAACGTATACCTGTCACTCAGTAGCGGGATGAGGAATTTCCATGTATCCCGATTTCCCGTAAATCCATGTAAAAGTACAAGAGGATCTCCATTTCCCGTTATTTCAACAGCATAATTGACATCCTTGCTGACAATATTCATGATATTTCCCTATCTAACACCATTTTTATTTCCTGGGAAACAAAGCTCCACAAATTTCGATGCTTTTGTAAATTGGACTCTCTTTCTGTCGGTACTTCGATGATTTTCAAACCTTGAATTTCGAATGACTCTGTAAATACCTTCTCGAACTCATCCCAATTTTGCACCTTGTTGTATTTACCGCCATAAAGCTGGGCAGTATGGGAAAAATCAAGCCCATGAGGCGTGCCGAATAGCGTTTCGAAATGTTCCCTCTCATTCGCCTGCGGCAAGAGGAAAAAATGCCGCCGCCATCATTATTAACCAGCAATATCGTGATATTTTGTTTTTGAAGTTTTGCTGCAAGCAAGCCATTCATATCATGGAAAAAGCTTAAATCCCCGATTGCCAGCACTGTATTTTTCGATACCGTGCTTACGCCAAGTGCAGTGGAAACGACACCATCGATGCCATTAGCCCCGCGATTAGCAATGGTTTTGATTCCTTTTCCATTATTCAAAAAGAAAGTATCCAAATCACGTATAGGCATACTATTCCCGACAAACAATGTCGACTCCAATGGCATCATATCAGCAAGCAGGGCGAAAAGCTTGCCTTCGCTTAACTCCGCTTCATCCCTGACGGAGGCTAAGGCATCCTTCGTCGCTCCGTTAACGGTTTGCCATAAGCGAAGCCATTCATCATCAGGGGAAGAAGTAATGCTTTCAGCAATTCGCAGACAAAATTCTTTCTCTTCGCTGTAAATCATATTCGTTGCCAATCCGGCTGGTTCTCGCCAGCCTGCTCCGCCATCGACGACCAAGGTGATTGCCTGTTTTTGTTTTTTCATGAATAACAATAATGGTTTAGAAACAGGCATTGCCCCGAATCGCAAGATCACTTCCGGCCTGAAAGCCGCTTTTGCCGTTTCATCGCGCAGAAACGTATCGTACGCATCAATGATGACGGCTTTGTCATGACTTCCGCTCCTTAATTGTGAAAGGGGATCAGCCAGTACCGGAAAAGCAAGTTTTTCCGCTAATTTGACGATGGCTTCCTTCATCTCTGGATGCGGTAACTCGCCACATATAATCATACCTTGCTTAGCTTTTGACAATGTAGTTGCAACAGCTTCTATTTGTGATGCTGACAATGACCGTTCTCCACTGTCAATCAACACTGAAGGCGTCCTATTATTTTGCCTGTACTCCTTCGCTTGGTCCAGGTCCGGAATCAATGGTTCCCGAAGCGGGAAATTCAAATGTACAGGCCCTGCAGGTTCAGCTGCAGCTGAAGCCACTGCCCTTGCACCGACCGTTCTGGCATAACGCATCATCCCATCCGTGCTTTCAGGAAGTGCCATTTCGACAAACCATTTTACATGTCTCCCGTAAAGATGTATCTGATCGATTGCCTGCGGTGCTCCGACATCACGCAATTCATGCGGGCGGTCAGCGGTAAGTACAATAAGCGGCACTCTTGAATAGAAAGCCTCGATGACGGCTGGGTAATAGTTTGCAGCGGCTGTACCGGACGTACAAAGAAGTCCGACAGGTTCTTTTAAGGCCTTAGCCAAACCAAGGGCAAAAAAAGCAGCCGAACGCTCATCCACATTAATATGAATTTCGATATCAGGATGTTCCACTAGCAACAAAGCTAGGGGCGTGGATCGTGAACCTGGGCTCACCACCACATGCTTCACCTCATTTTGTGCCAGCTCATCGACGAATGAAGCAGCATACGCTGTCAATGCATCTCGGTCATTCATTAAGATTTCCTCCTAAAGCACTTAACATCGGATTGAATTTAATCCCCGTTTCCCGGAATTCACTTTCGGGAGTCGAATCTTCCACTACTCCGCATCCGGCAAAGAGCGATGCCTCGTTGTTCTGTATTAGGGCAGAACGTATCCCTACAGCGAATTCCCCGTTTCCATACGTATCCACCCAGCCTAAAGGACCCGCATAAAAGCCGCGTTCCAGACCTTCCATTTCCCGAATTCGGACAATAGCCTTTTCTTTTGGAAGTCCGCCCATAGCAGGTGTAGGATGGAGGTTCTCGACGAATTCAAAAATCGTGACACCTTCTTTGGATGTACCGCGAACCGGTGTGTACAAATGCTGGATATGACGGTTTTTCATAAGTGTCGGTCCGGCCGGGACCATCACCTTTTCGCATACAGAATCAAAAGCATTGGATATCATCGACACGACATATTGATGCTCTTGTAAATTCTTTTGGTCATGAAGCAATTCTTCACCAAGACAAACATCTTCTTGCTCATCTTTACCTCGCCGCATCGAACCAGCAAGACAGGTAGAAAAAACTTCATTTCCCTGTTTCTTAATCAAACGTTCGGGGGTGGCACCGACAAAACAGTCACCACCAGCCTCCAAACTGAAAATATAACTCAATGGCTGCTCAGCAATCAATTGTTCAAGCACTTTCCCTGAATCGATGGAACGTTCAAAACCAAGTCGAAGCTCCCTTGCCAAAACGATCTTGTCGAGATCTGTCGTCTTGATTTCTTCAACAGCCTCTGCGACCGTCCGCTTCCATTTCTCAGGTTCGACTTCCCTCTGCATAACAAGGGAATTTGCACCCAATCCATTGCCATCCAAGCTTTCGAAAAGGAAAGCTTCCCGTTCATTTATCATATCTATGAAGAGTTTTTCTGAATCATCAGGCGAACAAAGTAAGTTTGTCGTTAAGTAAGCTTGTTTCCCCACTATTGACAGCATGAAGGCAGGTATATAAAACAGGTTGTCCCCGAACTGATTCCAAAGGAGCGTACTGTCAGTTTCATAATCAAAAGAAAAGCCCCAAACAGTAAAGGACCTGTCGCTTCTACATCGGTCACTCCTGTTTTGACAGCATTATTCTGCAGTTTGATCCAGCTCTTTTCGACTTCTCTATAACGTTCGGCATTCGATGCCGCTTTGAGTTTCTTAACATTGCCTAAACCGGTGATGGTTATTTCCTTTGCAGGGTCCTCCCAGAAAAAGCGTTCACCCGCATACCGTTCTCTTCCAGCTTGATAAAATGAAAGGGGGTTGTTGCATTTAATCTTCTTAATATGACTGAATAGAACTTGATCATTCAAGTCCTTCGCCTTTTGTATAGCTGAAGCCAGTCCCTGAAACTGTTCAGTTTCCTCTGAGATAGCCAAAAAAATCCCCCAAATGTACATTTTAAAAGCTATTTAACCTATTTAAAGATACACCTCCCTTGAACCTCATGTCAATAAAACGCCCCTTTACCGAACGATTCTCCCCTGCTTTTTCCTTATTATATGAATCTTAGCGAATGTAGAGAAATACCCTTGATTTTGGAAATGAATCATCGATGAATTCCAATTATCATCCTTACCCACTTTTCCTGCATTTATTAGGATAACCTTTTGTGCAACATTTCAATATTTGTTATAATTTCGAGAGAACCAATAATGATTTTGAGGAGAGAAATAATGCAAACAGAATACGACGGACTTCCCCTTAAACGGACCTGGAAGATTTGGTGGGAGTTAATTCGTCCACATACACTAACCGCAGCTTTTGTCCCAGTCTTACTTGGAACTGTGATTGCACTTTTGGAAGATGGAGTGAATTGGTTACTTTTCGCTGCCATGATGATTGCAAGTATCCTGATTCAAGCTGCAACCAATTTATTCAATGAATACTATGATTTCAAGAGAGGCTTGGATACGGAGGAGTCCGTAGGCATCGGCGGCGGGATCGTCCGTCATGGGATGACCCCAGACTAATCATGACCTTGGCCCTTGGCATGTATGCCATCGCCTTGATAATTGGAATCTATATCTGTGCCGCATCATCTTGGTGGCTTGCTGCAGTGGGACTGGTTTGCATGCTTGTAGGCTATCTTTATACAGGCGGTCCGCTGCCCATTTCATATACACCATTCGGGGAACTTTTTTCTGGATTGTTCATGGGCTTTTTGATAATCCTGATCGCCTTTTTCATTCAAACCGGTGATGTTTCTTCAACAGCCATCTTAATTGCCATCCCAAGTGGGATACTGGTCGGGCTGATCAACTTATCCAATAACCTCCGTGACCATGATGGTGATAAGGCACATGGCCGCAAAACGATGCCAGTAGTGATGGGCAGGAAAAACGCCCTGACATTCATGGCAATCATGTTCGCTTTCTCTTATCTATGGCTTGTTGGGCTAGTTCTTACCGGAAGCGTAACGGCGTGGATTCTCCTTGCCTTCCTTAGCATACCGAAGGCCATGGCCGCAATCAAAGGCTTCGTGGGTAAAACGCAGCCGATCACGATGGTGCCAGCAATGAAAGCCACGGCCCAAACGAACACATTCTTTGGCTTACTCATGGCCATTGGATTATTCATCAGCTATCTTATATAATCTCCGAGGACTGAGCTCATCCGCTCAGTCCTTTTTTTCTATCTTCCGTTCCATATTGTTTTCCTATACTCCGATTCGGGTAATAGATAATACAACCATCTTACCAATATAAAAAGAGATTTGACTTTAGAAGGAGTGAATCGGATATGGCAACTAAACAACAAACACAAAAATTCAAAAAAGAACTGCTTCAGGAAAAAATGAGCTATGTAATAGAATTCAAAATGATGAACAATCCGTTCTGGATAAAAGCCAGACGGAATCCGTAGGTGAATTATCATCCTATGATAATCATCCTGCTGACCTAGGAACCGAATTATTCGAGATGGAACGGAATCAAGCACTCGATGAGCATGCACAATCCGAAATGGAGAAAATCGATGAAGCTTTGAAAGCCATGGAAGAAGGATCGTATGGCCATTGTAAAACCTGCAATATGGAAATCCCCATCGAGAGGCTTGAAGCTATCCCAAGCACCCTCTACTGTGTCGAGCATGCCCCAGAACGGCCACCTTCACAAGACCGGCCAGCGGAAGAGGATATACTGATTCCATCTAAGGGTGACCATTTTGAAAACCGTCATGGAATCGAAATGGCGGATAAAGAAGATAGCTTTGGTGAAGTGGCCAAATTCGGTACATCAGAAACGCCATCTGATTATACCGGCGATCACGACAATTATAATGATCTTTATAAAAACGAGGATGAAACGGGTGGATTTCCTGAAGACTATGAAGGATTTGCCGCAAATGATATCGAAGGTAAAACTAGAGTGGATATACCGAACAAAAAGCAAAAGGAATATGAAGATATCCTGGAAGAAGAAAATATAGAATCCAATCTTGGAGACATTCCCTATAAACAAAAAGATGGTTATATTAATGAAAAGAAATGAAAAAAAGAAGCATACATGAATGTATGCTTCCCTTTTGTTATGACCCGTACGGGATTCGAACCCGTGTTACCGCCGTGAAAGGGCGGTGTCTTAACCGCTTGACCAACGGGCCAACTGGCGGAGAAGGAGGGATTTGAACCCTCGCGCCGCTCGCGCGACCTACACCCTTAGCAGGGGCGCCTCTTCAGCCTCTTGAGTACTTCCCCATGGCTCCGCAGGTGGGACTCGAACCTACGACCGTTCGGTTAACAGCCGAATGCTCTACCACTGAGCTACTGCGGAACAATATGAATATGGTGGGCCTAAATGGACTCGAACCATCGACCTCACGCTTATCAGGCGTGCGCTCTAACCAGCTGAGCTATAGGCCCATATTTGGAGCGGGTGAAGGGAATCGAACCCTCATCATCAGCTTGGAAGGCTGAGGTTTTACCACTAAACTACACCCGCGAAATGGGGCGACTGATGGGAATCGAACCCACGAATGCCTGAACCACAATCAGGTGCGTTAACCACTTCGCCACAATCGCCATAATTTTTTAAAATATGGTGGCTCAGGACGGAATCGAACCGCCGACACAAGGATTTTCAGTCCTTTGCTCTACCGACTGAGCTACTGAGCCACATATGTATTCATTTTAAAGAATGGCGGTCCCGACGGGAATCGAACCCGCGATCTCCTGCGTGACAGGCAGGCATGTTAACCGCTACACCACGGGACCTAATAATTGCGGGGACAGGATTTGAACCTGCGACCTTCGGGTTATGAGCCCGACGAGCTACCGGACTGCTCCACCCCGCGACGGTAATAATGAAACGATTTGCATCAAGTTTTCGTGTATATTGTTTCGTCCGCATCCTTTATGTAAGGTTGTTTTAAAACAACTTGCTGCTTTTAGAAAAAATGGAGGAGGTAGAGGGATTCGAACCCCGCGGGATTTGACTCCCCTGTCGGTTTTCAAGACCGATCCCTTCAGCCGAACTTGGGTATACCTCCACGGCTTTAATAAAAATGAATATGGTGGACCTTGTAGGACTCGAACCTACGACCGGACGGTTATGAGCCGTCTGCTCTAACCAGCTGAGCTAAAGGTCCTTATATTTATTGGTAGCGGCGGAGGGGATCGAACCCCCGACCTCACG
Organism: Peribacillus frigoritolerans; assembly: GCA_030562215.1. Lineage (GTDB taxonomy): Bacteria > Bacillota > Bacilli > Bacillales > DSM-1321 > Peribacillus > Peribacillus frigoritolerans_B. The sequence continues at coordinate 394,506 of JAUPFL010000001.1, forward strand.
GGTATGAACCGTACGCTCTAGCCAGCTGAGCTACACCGCCAATATAATATAAGTATCTGATTGAAAAATGGTGGAGCCTAGCGGGATCGAACCGCTGACCTCCTGCGTGCAAGGCAGGCGCTCTCCCAGCTGAGCTAAGGCCCCATTCATTAAAAATCACGTGGTCGGGAAGACAGGATTCGAACCTGCGACCCCTTGGTCCCAAACCAAGTGCTCTACCAAGCTGAGCTACTTCCCGCAATAAAAACATGGTGCGCCCGGCGGGAGTCGAACCTACAACCTTCTGATTCGTAGTCAGATGCTCTATCCAATTGAGCTACGGGCGCATATTTATGATGGTGCCGAGGACCGGAATCGAACCGGTACGGTAGTCACCTACCGCAGGATTTTAAGTCCTGTGCGTCTGCCAGTTCCGCCACCCCGGCACATACGAAAAGTGGAGCGGAAGACGGGATTCGAACCCGCGACCCCAACCTTGGCAAGGTTGTATTCTACCACTGAACTACTTCCGCATGAAAGATGCGGGTGAAGGGACTTGAACCCCCACGCCTTGCGGCGCCAGATCCTAAGTCTGGTGCGTCTGCCAATTCCGCCACACCCGCATATAAATGGTGAGCCATGAAGGATTCGAACCTTCGACCCTCTGATTAAAAGTCAGATGCTCTACCAACTGAGCTAATGGCTCGTGCTTGTACTATCTTAAAATGGTGCCGGCAAGAGGACTTGAACCCCCAACCTACTGATTACAAGTCAGTTGCTCTACCAGTTGAGCTACACCGGCATGTGTAAAATGGTGGAGGATGACGGGATCGAACCGCCGACCCTCTGCTTGTAAGGCAGATGCTCTCCCAGCTGAGCTAATCCTCCATATGAAACCTGCTTGGCGACGTCCTACTCTTACAGGGGGGAAACCCCCAACTACCATCGGCGCTGAAGAGCTTAACTGCCGTGTTCGGAATGGGAACGGGTGTGACCTCTTCGCTATCGTCACCAAACAATGTTAATATTTTTTCAAGACATATATTATTATAACGTCTTTTTGAGAAAATGCAAGAAGAAATTTTCATTCCTTCAAAACTAGATAATAAGAAGGTATTTCATTTTTTAAAGCGTTGGTTAAGTCCTCGATCTATTAGTATCAGTCAGCTCCACATGTCACCATGCTTCCACCTCTGACCTATCAACCTGATCATCTTTCAGGGATCTTACTAGCTTGCGCCATGGGAAATCTCATCTTGAGGGGGCTTCATGCTTAGATGCTTTCAGCACTTATCCCGTCCGCACGTAGCTACCCAGCTATGCCTTTGGCAAGACAACTGGTACACCAGCGGTGCGTCCATCCCGGTCCTCTCGTACTAAGGACAGCTCCTCTCAAATTTCCTGCGCCCGCGACGGATAGGGACCGAACTGTCTCACGACGTTCTGAACCCAGCTCGCGTACCGCTTTAATGGGCGAACAGCCCAACCCTTGGGACCGACTACAGCCCCAGGATGCGATGAGCCGACATCGAGGTGCCAAACCTCCCCGTCGATGTGGACTCTTGGGGAGATAAGCCTGTTATCCCCGGGGTAGCTTTTATCCGTTGAGCGATGGCCCTTCCATGCGGAACCACCGGATCACTAAGCCCGACTTTCGTCCCTGCTCGACTTGTAGGTCTCGCAGTCAAGCTCCCTTGTGCCTTTACACTCTACGAATGATTTCCAACCATTCTGAGGGAACCTTTGGGCGCCTCCGTTACTCTTTAGGAGGCGACCGCCCCAGTCAAACTGCCCACCTGACACTGTCTCCCACCCCGATAAGGGGCGCGGGTTAGAATTTCAATACAGCCAGGGTAGTATCCCACCAACGCCTCCACCGAAGCTGGCGCTCCGGCTTCTCAGGCTCCTACCTATCCTGTACAAGCTGTACCAAAATTCAATATCAGGCTGCAGTAAAGCTCCACGGGGTCTTTCCGTCCTGTCGCGGGTAACCTGCATCTTCACAGGTACTATAATTTCACCGAGTCTCTCGTTGAGACAGTGCCCAGATCGTTACACCTTTCGTGCGGGTCGGAACTTACCCGACAAGGAATTTCGCTACCTTAGGACCGTTATAGTTACGGCCGCCGTTTACTGGGGCTTCGGTTCAAAGCTTCGCTTGCGCTAACCTCTCCCCTTAACCTTCCAGCACCGGGCAGGTGTCAGCCCCTATACTTCGCCTTGCGGCTTCGCAGAGACCTGTGTTTTTGCTAAACAGTCGCCTGGGCCTATTCACTGCGGCTTTTCTGGGCTATTCACCCTAAAAAGCACCCCTTCTCCCGAAGTTACGGGGTCATTTTGCCGAGTTCCTTAACGAGAGTTCTCTCGCACACCTTAGGATTCTCTCCTCGCCTACCTGTGTCGGTTTGCGGTACGGGCACCTTACATCTCACTAGAGGCTTTTCTTGGCAGCGTGGAATCAGGAACTTCGGTACTATATTTCCCTCGCCATCACAGCTCCGCCTTAATGGAAACGGGATTTGCCTCGTTTCCGGCCTAACTGCTTGGACGCGCATATCCAACAGCGCGCTTACCCTATCCTTCTGCGTCCCCCATCGTTCAAACGATGTATAGGTGGTACAGGAATATCAACCTGTTGTCCATCGCCTACGCCTTTCGGCCTCGGCTTAGGTCCCGACTAACCCTGAGCGGACGAGCCTTCCTCAGGAAACCTTAGGCATTCGGTGGAAGGGATTCTCACCCTTCTTTCGCTACTCATACCGGCATTCTCACTTCTAAGCGCTCCACCAGTCCTTCCGGTCTGACTTCAACGCCCTTAGAACGCTCTCCTACCATCGACACCAACGGTGTCAATCCACAACTTCGGTGATACGTTTAGCCCCGGTACATTTTCGGCGCGGAGTCACTCGACCAGTGAGCTATTACGCACTCTTTAAATGGTGGCTGCTTCTAAGCCAACATCCTGGTTGTCTAAGCAACTCCACATCCTTTTCCACTTAACGTATACTTTGGGACCTTAGCTGGTGGTCTGGGCTGTTTCCCTTTCGACTACGGATCTTATCACTCGCAGTCTGACTCCCAAGAATAAGTATTTGGCATTCGGAGTTTGACTGAATTCGGTAACCCGTTGGGGGCCCCTAGTCCAATCAGTGCTCTACCTCCAATACTCTCATCTTGAGGCTAGCCCTAAAGCTATTTCGGAGAGAACCAGCTATCTCCAGGTTCGATTGGAATTTCTCCGCTACCCACACCTCATCCCCGCACTTTTCAACGTGCGTGGGTTCGGGCCTCCATTCAGTGTTACCTGAACTTCACCCTGGACATGGGTAGATCACCTGGTTTCGGGTCTACGACCTCATACTCATTCGCCCTATTCAGACTCGCTTTCGCTGCGGCTCCGTCTCATCAACTTAACCTCGCATGAAATCGTAACTCGCCGGTTCATTCTACAAAAGGCACGCCATTACCCATTAACGGGCTTTGACTACTTGTAGGCACACGGTTTCAGGATCTATTTCCTCCCCTTCCGGGGTGCTTTTCACCTTTCCCTCACGGTACTGGTTCACTATCGGTCACTAGGGAGTATTTAGCCTTGGGAGATGGTCCTCCCTGCTTCCGACGGGATTTCTCGTGTCCCGCCGTACTCAGGATCCACTCAGGAGGGAACGAAGTTTCAACTACAGGGTTTTTACCTTCTTCGACGGACCTTTCCAGGTCGCTTCGTTTACCCCGTTCCTTTGTAACTCCATGTTGAGTGTCCTACAACCCCAAGAGGCAAGCCTCTTGGTTTGGGCTAATTCCGTTTCGCTCGCCGCTACTCAGGAAATCGCGTTTGCTTTCTCTTCCTCCGGGTACTTAGATGTTTCAGTTCCCCGGGTCTGCCTTCAGTACCCTATGTATTCAGGTAAAGATACTGTTCCATTACGAACAGTGGGTTTCCCCATTCGGAAATCTCCGGATCAAAGCTTACTTACAGCTCCCCGAAGCATATCGGTGTTAGTCCCGTCCTTCATCGGCTCCTAGTGCCAAGGCATCCACCGTGCGCCCTTTCTAACTTAACCGTTAAAAAAGATCTTACAGATGCTTTGAAAAAATTAATTGCCTTCTATCTATTATCTAGTTTTCAAGGAACAAAGCAGAAAGAATCCATCACATCGTGATGACTGTCTTTCCTATTTGAATGAATTACTCATTCAAAACTGAACAAAACAAAAGCGCTCTCGTAATTATCCTTAGAAAGGAGGTGATCCAGCCGCACCTTCCGATACGGCTACCTTGTTACGACTTCACCCCAATCATCTGTCCCACCTTAGGCGGCTGGCTCCATGAAGGTTACCTCACCGACTTCGGGTGTTACAAACTCTCGTGGTGTGACGGGCGGTGTGTACAAGGCCCGGGAACGTATTCACCGCGGCATGCTGATCCGCGATTACTAGCGATTCCGGCTTCATGCAGGCGAGTTGCAGCCTGCAATCCGAACTGAGAATGGCTTTATGGGATTCGCTTACCTTCGCAGGTTTGCAGCCCTTTGTACCATCCATTGTAGCACGTGTGTAGCCCAGGTCATAAGGGGCATGATGATTTGACGTCATCCCCACCTTCCTCCGGTTTGTCACCGGCAGTCACCTTAGAGTGCCCAACTGAATGCTGGCAACTAAGATCAAGGGTTGCGCTCGTTGCGGGACTTAACCCAACATCTCACGACACGAGCTGACGACAACCATGCACCACCTGTCACTCTGTCCCCCGAAGGGGAAAGCCCTATCTCTAGGGTTGTCAGAGGATGTCAAGACCTGGTAAGGTTCTTCGCGTTGCTTCGAATTAAACCACATGCTCCACCGCTTGTGCGGGCCCCCGTCAATTCCTTTGAGTTTCAGCCTTGCGGCCGTACTCCCCAGGCGGAGTGCTTAATGCGTTAGCTGCAGCACTAAAGGGCGGAAACCCTCTAACACTTAGCACTCATCGTTTACGGCGTGGACTACCAGGGTATCTAATCCTGTTTGCTCCCCACGCTTTCGCGCCTCAGTGTCAGTTACAGACCAGAAAGTCGCCTTCGCCACTGGTGTTCCTCCAAATCTCTACGCATTTCACCGCTACACTTGGAATTCCACTTTCCTCTTCTGCACTCAAGTTCCCCAGTTTCCAATGACCCTCCACGGTTGAGCCGTGGGCTTTCACATCAGACTTAAGGAACCACCTGCGCGCGCTTTACGCCCAATAATTCCGGACAACGCTTGCCACCTACGTATTACCGCGGCTGCTGGCACGTAGTTAGCCGTGGCTTTCTGGTTAGGTACCGTCAAGGTACCAGCAGTTACTCTGGTACTTGTTCTTCCCTAACAACAGAACTTTACGACCCGAAGGCCTTCTTCGTTCACGCGGCGTTGCTCCGTCAGACTTTCGTCCATTGCGGAAGATTCCCTACTGCTGCCTCCCGTAGGAGTCTGGGCCGTGTCTCAGTCCCAGTGTGGCCGATCACCCTCTCAGGTCGGCTACGCATCGTCGCCTTGGTGAGCCATTACCTCACCAACTAGCTAATGCGCCGCGGCCCATCTATAAGTGACAGCGTAAACCGTCTTTCCATCTCCTCTCATGCGAGAAAAGAACGTATCCGGTATTAGCTCCGGTTTCCCGAAGTTATCCCAGTCTTATAGGCAGGTTGCCCACGTGTTACTCACCCGTCCGCCGCTAATCTCAGGGAGCAAGCTCCCATCGATTCGCTCGACTTGCATGTATTAGGCACGCCGCCAGCGTTCGTCCTGAGCCAGGATCAAACTCTCCGAAGAAATGTTTGACTTGCTCATTCGCTTTTTGATAGTGTGTGCTCACTTAAAATTTAACGTTGGCGCTTTGTTTTGTTCAGTTTTCAAAGAGCAATTTCGATGTCGTCTCTCTCAGAAGCGACCTCTATAATGTAACACATTCCGTCACATTTCGTCAACAACTTTTTTAAAAAACTTTTCAACAACTTGTTAGCTGTTTAAGTTGCTGTCTTAGCGACAAGAAATAATATACCATGTACTAAAAATGTTTGCAATACGTTTTTGAAAACTTTTTTCAAAAAAAACATTATCACCTATTTCCTTCTATATATTCTTTACATCATTATCACATTCTTCCCCCTGCTATCCAGGCCAGCCCATGTTTTATGAATAAACGAAGCATATTTCCAAAGAAACACAAATAGTCATATATAGATATCTTTTTTCCATGAGGTGAAGCAATGAATCTGCCATTAATCGGATTACTTATTTCTTACAGTATGGCCCTTTACTTATTCAGTACCGCTTTTTATGAAGCCATCAAGTTCAGCAGAGAAAAAGGCAAGGTGAATGGTACGACGTTTTTATTCAGCTTTACTTTCGCTTTGATTTTCACACGGATCACCTATTTATTTCACCCATATTAGATAAAAGCAGTAAGTCGGGAGACTTACTGCTTTTATACGGAGACTTGCGCCTCTTTATGTTCCTTGCTTTTCTTTTCATCCTTTAAGAACATCATCAAACCACCCAGTATGATGGTACCCCCAAGGACCTGCGTCCAGAGTATCGGTTCATCTAATATGAAGTAAGCCAGAATTGTCGCTCCCACCGGTTCAAGCAAGATTCCCATCGAAAGCGTCGATGTGCTTAACCATTTTAGTGACCAATTGAATAAAGAATGTCCTAATAAAGTCGGGAAAATGGCAAGCAAAACGAAATAGATCCAATCGGAAGCAGGATAAGGCGCCAATGCCTCTCCCTTGAAGATCACATAGAAAAACAATGCGACGGAGCTGATTGCATACACGACAAATGTATATGTTATAGAAGAGATGCGTTTTCGGACATTTTGACCAAACAGTAAATAACCGGTTACCAGCGCACATGCGATAAGCGAAAGAATATCTCCCAAAGCGCCATACCGCTGATTCTCAAATCACCCCAGCTAATGACAAGGCTGCCTGCTATCGCAATGATGCCGCTCAATATCGCCTTCATTGAAAATCTTTCTTTAAAAAACAGGTAGGCTCCGGCAAAAGCAAATAAAGGCTGGAGGGTTACGAGCACAGTTGAACTCGCTACCGATGTGTAATTAAGCGATTCAAACCATAAAATAAAATGAAAAGCCAAAAACACTCCTGCCGCAATCGAATACAGCCAATCCTTTTTTTCAATGAATTTAAGTTCATGACGGTATTTCACCATAAAAACCGGTAACATAAGAAGGACGGTAAATAATAAACGGTAAAAGGCGATAACACCCGATGGAGCGGTAGCCAATTTAACAAGGATGGCAGAAAACGATACGGATGCCACACCGATCGCCAACGCTACATAGGGATTCACTTTTGGCATTTGCACTTAGATTCCTCCTTTCAACGGAATTACGTTACATAGAACTCTATTCTACTATGTTAAAATTATTAGGGTAGTTTTTTTGAAAAACGGGTATATGGCAACAGACGATTTTATTCTTCGATAATAATTCGGAAGTGGTGAAACAAAATGGAATGGACATTCGACCCTCAATCGGAACTGCAAATCCTTATCAAATTGGGGATTTCAGCTCTCCTTGGACTAATTATCGGCCTAGAGCGAGAAATGAAACGAAAACCCGTTGGATTAAAAACAAGCCTGGTCATTTCAATCGTCAGCTGTTTATTAACGATCGTTTCCATGGAATCCGCTTATAAATTCCCGGGGAGCGACGACGTTAATATTACGATGGACCCCTTGCGTCTTGCGGCCCAGATCGTTTCTGGCGTCGGTTTTATAGGTGCAGGCGTCATTCTCCGGCGTGACAACAACAGCATATCCGGTTTAACGACAGCCGCCATCATCTGGGGAGCTGCGGGAATCGGGATCGCCGTTGGAGCTGGTTTTTTCTCGAGGCCATAGCCGGCGTCATCTTATTGATCATTAGTGTCGAATTGGTGCCTGCAATCGTCACCTGGCTCGGACCGATGAAGTTACGGCAAAAAGAAATCTTTCTGCAGCTGGTTGTACAAAATAAAGATGACATTGCCGTCGTACTGAAAAAAATCAAGGACGAAAAAATATTCATCAAAAATCTTAGAATCAAAGATGTGTCAAATGACAACCACCTTTTGACCCTTAAAGTACTGGTCGATCATAAAGTTAGAACATCGGAAGTGTATTACACTGTCTCCAATCTTAAGGAAATTGCACGGGTGGAGATTGAAAATGTATAATAAAAAGCCGTTTGACTACCCTCAAACGGTTTTCTTAATCATTTTTGCAAAAATCTCATTTTTATATTGACTTTTCACCAAAATCCGATAAAATAATTATTGTACCTCAATTCGGGGCATTAGCTCAGCTGGGAGAGCGCTACGCTGGCAGCGTAGAGGTCAGCGGTTCGATCCCGCTATGCTCCATACTTTATACGAAATCAACGTCACGACAACGTTCGTGGCGTTTTTCGTTTTCGTTGACTTGAAAGAATAACAGCTATACCACCAAACCGATAACACGTCTTTTCTTTACGATAAATATCCGTATTGAAAGGGCGTGTTTTTTATGTTCGAAACTCATTCAGAAAAGCGAAAAGGAAAACGGGTCAAGAACGATCGCCTTGGCGTTGCTTCGTCTTCCAACAATGACTTGGACGTTCTATTCAAAATTCATTACAATGCTAAACTCGCCGAAGGTCGGGCAAAAATAACGCATTTCTCATCAATTTCTTCTTGATCGTATATTTAAAAAACTACTTCAACTTTTTTGGCTTGTTTTTCGAAATTTGCTTCGATATTTTCCACGTAAAATCTAAAATACATTAATTGTGATTGAACTATTATAGTATATAGGTCTACTAATCTTTCGATATCCATTCGCAAACATCCCTTTATTTGATTTTCAATCGTAATAATCAGAGCAACAATTGAGTTTCAAAGACGAAATTCATGAATAAAAAAGACGCCCCGACATTGGGACGCCTTACAATCAATTATCCCTTTTCAACCATTTTTGAATATCCCGACTTTGCCGACTTTATGACCCATTTCAAGATGCTCCCTATTATCTAGCCCAAATAGTTTTTATCTATGCTTTGTTTCCCAATCAAAATTAATTTCTTTATCATCCCATGGAATTCTTTTTTCATCTGGTTGAGAAGGGTTATAAGATTTTGTAGTACAATACACAATTGTAGCTGACTTTTCACCAAGGACGCGGTAACCATGAGCAACGCCTTTGGGAATGAGTAAAATACTAGGATTGTTTTCGCCCATATAATAAACATTTGTTACACCTTTGGTAGCAGAGTGTTCTCTCAAATCATATAATACAACTTGAGCATTACCTGATGGAAAAAACCAAAAATCATCTTGCTCTTCATGGTAGTGAAATGCTTTGATGACGCCTGGGTATGATGTTGACCATGATAATTGACCAAAATGAGATAATAGATGGTCATCGTCTCTAACTACTTCTGCAAAAAATCCTCTATCATCAACATGCTTTATCAATTTTTTAGAAATGACGCCTTCAATTTTCACTGCTATCAGCTTCCTTTTTAAGAATTCATGTAAACCTTCTTTCCAATTTCGTAAAAAGATCCCGTTGGTATTTATCTTTTTATGACTTAAAACAGAATACATCGGTCTCGGTGTTTTTATACCATATTCTTCCGTTGAAACAGGGATGATGGTTGTTTGCGCTTTTAAAAATGTTAAGATTTCAGTTGCAAATTCAAACCAGCTGCAACTTCCTGAGTTCGTGACATGATAAATGCCATGCGGTTTTTTAGTAATTTTTCAAGTGCTATTCCTAAATCTTTCGTATAAGTAGGACAACCGTATTGGTCATCAACAACGCGGATTTCTTGTGTATGGCTTGCTAACTTTTTAATCGTATTGACGAAATTTTTTCCTCCATGCCCGTATAACCAAGATGTCCTAATGATTGTGGTATTTTCATATGCAGCTAACGCCAATGTTTCGCCTAGTTGTTTGCTTTTTCCATAAATTGTTTTGGAGTTAGGAACATCATCTTCTATATAAGGTTCAGCCTTATCTCCATTAAATACATAGTCTGTACTAATATGAATAAACTTAACTTTGTTTTCTTTTGCCTCACAAGCTAAATAATAAGGTCCAATTGCATTTATTAAATATGCTTTTTCTAATTCTGTTTCGCATTGATCAACTTCTGTAAAAGCTGCAGTATTGATTAGAAAATCCGGCTTTATATCAACAAGCATTTGTTTTATTTTAGCTTGATTCGTAATATCTAATTGGTGTTTGACAAATGGAAATACCTCATAATCTTTATTATTAAATAGTTGAGTGAGTTCTTTTCCTAACTGGCCGCCTGCACCTGTAATGGCAATTTTCATATTGGAGCACCTTTAAATTTATTAATGTACCATTGAACAGTTTTTTCTAATGATTGATCAAAGGAATAGTTTTGTTTCCAACCTAACTGATTTTGTAATTTAGAAGAATCAATTGCATATCTCCGGTCATGACCTTTTCTGTCTTCAACAAATTCAATCAAGTGTTCAGGTTTCCCCATAATTTCTAAGATTCGTTTTACAACATCAATATTTTTCTTTCATTACCTCCGCCAATATTATAAACTTCACCGAATGTTCCTTTTTCAAGGATAAGGAAATGGCTTTGCAATGATCTTCTACAAACAGCCAATCTCTAATTTGTAATCCATTCCCATATACTGGGATATTCTTATTATTAAATGCACTATAAACAATGGTAGGAATAAATTTTTCAATGTTTTGAAAAGGTCCGAAATTATTGCTGCATCTTGTTGTAATTAAAGGTAATTTAAATGTTTCATAGTAAGAGCGGACTAGTAAATCGGAGCTTGCTTTTGTAGCGGAATAGGGATTATTAGGTGAAAGAGGGGATTGTTCTGTGAATGGTTGTTGAGTTGAGCTTAAAGTACCGTATACCTCGTCTGTTGAAATATGGATCATTTTTTTGGCATTTCCTATGATTAATTGTTGTAATAATTGATAAGTGCCAACTATATTTGTCTGTATGAACTTATCTGCATTTTGAATACTATTATCAACATGAGACTCCGCAGCAAAATGTACAATTGCTTCATATTGTTGATCCATCACTGTTTCAAGATCCTTCTCATTTACGATACTTCCTTTAATAAATCGTAACCTTGAATCAGACGTTAAGGCGCGTATCACTTTAGGATGGCTTGCATACGTAAGCGAATCAATAACGGTTATATTATATAAAGTATTTTTTAGCAAGTAGTGAACGAAGTTGAGACCGATAAAACCGGCACCGCCTGTAATAAGAAGATTCATTAAATTACCTCCTTTCATTAAAATAGCTTTAAGGACAAATGTTATTTTTGTTCTACTAATTTTAACAGGTATTGCCCATATTCATTTTTCTCTAATGGATTTGCCAAATCAAGAAGTTGTTGTGCTGAAATAAAACCTTTACGAAAAGCAATTTCTTCTATACAAGCAATTCGAACGTTTTGCCTGTTTTGAATGGTTTGAATAAATAAAGAAGCATCAAGCAGAGATTCGTGAGTGCCGCTGTCCAACCAACAAAATCCTCTACCTAGTAACTCAACGTTCAGTTGATTTTTTCTGAGATAACTTTCATTGATTGAAGTAATTTCATATTCACCGCGAGCAGATTTCTTAATACTTTTTGCAATTTCAATTACGTTATTATCGTAAAAATAAAGCCCTGTTATGGCATAATGTGACTTAGGATTAACAGGTTTTTCTTCCAAAGATATCACTTTATGATTATGATCAAATTCAACAACACCAAATCGTTCAGGATCTTTTACATGATAGCCGAAAATAGTTGCACCGGTATCCCGATTAGCTGCTTGTTCAAGTATCTTAGTAAAATTATGTCCATAAAAAATATTGTCTCCTAATATTAAGGATACTGAGTCTTTTCCTATAAAAGTTTCTCCTATCATAAAAGCCTGTGCAATTCCCTCGGGTTTTGCCTGTGATAAATAACTTAGGTTCAATCCCAATTGTGATCCATCACCCAACAAATGTTTAAACTTAGGTAAATCAGCAGGGGTGGAGATAATTAAAATGTCTTTAATTCCAGAAAGCATAAGTACGGACAGCGGATAATAAATTAAGGGTTTATCATAAACAGGTAAAAGCTGCTTCGAAACGACCGTAGTTATTGGATATAATCTAGTGCCGTATCCACCAGCTAATATTATTCCTTTCACCATAGTCACATCCTCAAACCGTATATTTTCTATAAGCATAATGAATTTTGATACCTTTGATCTTTTTTATCATATGCTCTTTCTTGATGAGTATGAATGGACAGTAAGTGGCTTTTTTATTGAACAATGCTTTTAAAACTCATTGTAAAGTGGTCATGTTCCAGGCGTTTTTTATCTGCTAAAAATATGCTTTAAATAAAACTCTACCTACATTTACACTTTAATCTAAATTCTTTTTAAACTGTGCAGGTACCCCCGCATACATGGTCTTTGCCGGAACATCATCTTTTACAAATGCTCCGCCTCCTATGAACGACCAAGCACCTATATTGATTTTTTCACGGATGGAAGAACCAATACCAATGTAAGCTCCTTCACCTACCGTGACATTACCTCCAATATTAACTCCAGGACCTATCGTAACATAGTCGGTGATCGTATTATCATGGCTAATGTTCGAACTGCGATTAATGATAACAAAATTCCCGACTTGAACATTTGTGGTTAAAATTGTTCCTTCACAAATAACCGATCCAATTCCAAGCTTATTCCGCTTTGAAATATAAACAGAAGGATGCACTAATGTATCAGCAATCTCAAAACCAGCATTCATAGTTTCTATGGCAAACCTCTTTTTTAGAGCGGGGGCACCTACACCTGCACAAACAATTTTTATTTTGTCTTTAAGAGAATAAATATCATGGAGATCGCCTAAAACAGGTACACCATCTATTATTTTCCCCTTCATTTCCGATCTTTCATCAAGAAATCCAGCAACTTCATAATTTGAATGATCACATAGATGATTTACCTCACGTGCATGCCCTCCGCAGCCCCAGATAACTAGCTTTTTCATGGTTCCAGTCCTTTAGCAAGAATTTTTGTTACTTGGGCAATATCACTTTTTTCAATTCCTTCCCAGAGAGGTAAACTCAGTATTCGTCCTGATATATTATTAGTATTTGCCATTATTGTTCGCTCGAATGATGAAAAGATTTTTTGTTGATGACAAGTTGGGGAAAAATAAGTCCGTCCTTCTATATGATTGTCGGCCAGCAGTTTTACAAAGTCTATATTACTTTGATCTTCAGGACAGAGTACGGGCATAAATTGATAGGCAATTTCACCTTCTGTTTTTTGGAGCTGCCACCCTTTGTTTAACTTTGGATTTTTTGGAATTCCTCTAGGTACCACTGATAAATTTGCTGTCTTATTTGATTTTTTCAGGAAAGGCATCCAGCGTTGCCAGAGCAATAGCTGCACTATATTCTGAAAGTTTGCTATTAAGACCTTGTGAGATCGTTTCCCGATTAGTCGAAAATCCAAAGTTTCCTGCTTGTCGAATCTGACTTATCAATTCTCTGTCAGCACTATAAACTAAGCCGCCTTCACCAATTCCGAATGATTTTGTAGCATGAAAGCTGAAAACGATAAGACCAGGGAAATCATTTCCAAATGATCCATTTCTCCCTTTTGTTCCAAAACTAGGGGCAGCGTCAAAGACGACTGGCACTCCCGTCTTATGTAGTTCCTTATAAAAGGTTAGGTTTACATCTGTACCAAAGGTTGCATAGGGAACTACTACAGCAACTTTATCTCCTAACTTTTTTAATAGATCTTCAACAAGTTCCTCATTCATACACCAGTCGTCTTTATTCACATCTACAAAATAAGGTTCTAAACCACACCACATAGCCGCTAAAGGGGTTGCAGAAAAGGTAAAACTGGGCATTAATGCATACTGACCTTTAGGCCGTTTACTTTGATTAATAGCTAACATCAGCCCAATGGTAGCATTGTTGACCGTGAGTGCTGCTCCATTTCCTTCATAATATTCAGTTAGGACTCGATTCTCAAAAAGAGTATTTAAGGGTCCATAATTACTGTACCATCTGGATTTTTCTATTTGGGATAAATAATGAGTAAATGTATCTTGTCTCACCAAGTTGGGTCGTAAAAACGGAATTTTAATCATGTGGATAATATTCATCTCCGTTTCAATTAATCTATAAAATCCATTAAAAAAACATTTGAAGGCTTAATTATAGACAGGAAGTATATTCTTATTAAATCCTCGCACATTTTAAAGTAAAAGATCCTTTACAAAATATGCATTTATTTATTGTGTATTCATGTGAAAAATAATCTCTTCGTTTTGGGGTGGATGGCGCTTATTGAATGATATGAGTACGCAGCGATTTTTTTCCATTCATATTCCTTTAGATAAATTTTTATAGATAGATTCGGATAATTAAATCTATAACTCCAAAGATTGGTCACTTGAATTCACAGCGTTCGAATGGGGGTAAATGAACATTAATCATCTGCATTTTCCTATGTTTTATAATGTCATACTCTGGAGTCATAAAGCATACTATTTGTTGATATTGAGCGACGAAAGAATTATATATAAGCGAAAAAATTCACAGCATTCGAATGGGTAAATGAACATTAATCATCTGCATTTTCCTATGTTTTATAATGTCATACTCTGGAGTCATAAAGCATACTATTTGTTGGTATTGAGCGACGAAAGAATTATATATAAGCGAAAATGTAACAGATGAGGAATTCTATGGGTCCAATAGTACGTACTTAATATTAATTACTTTTTTGAATTAACTTAGTTAATCATCTTTATCACGATAATGGGTATCAAACAATATACTTAAATGACTAAAATGAATCCATCTGGACGAAAGGCGGTAATTCGAATTATGCAAAATGAATCACCCTCAATGGAAAGAGAATTAAAAATAAGCTTGATTAAGGATATAGAAAATCTTGATGCCCTGATGAAACTTGGAGAGATTTACTACTCAAGTGATCGACTCTGTTTAGCCAAAAGCTGCTTTTCAAAGATTCTAGCGATTTCCAACGATATTTATCAAAAAGAAAAGACAAGAAAGTTTTTACTTATAACAGAACGTGATATCCAAATGAATCAAAGCAAGATGGATCACTCTGTTCCTGATTTTTTAGATTTGCTCATCAAAGAGTTGCTCGAACATTCATTAAATGACTACTACTACAATATCGATATGGAACTTTTTGAAATGATGTCTGTCCCTGTTTCTATTGACCGGGTTGTAGTTAATACAGAAAAAGAAAAAACGGAGATTCTCAATCAATTACAAGGAATTACTGAACTTTATTATCATCTTGAAGATAAAAACTCTCGGGATTTATTAATGAAACTTTTGGCGTTTCGATTATTAGGAAATAAGAAAGTTATGTTACCTTTAAACACAATGGAATATTGGGCTAAGAGAAAATCACTCCAAAATCTTATCAATTCAAATGAGAAAATTATAACTAAATCTCACAAATGGAATCTTCAACTCTTTGATTTGAGAAAAATAAATTTTGATCTCCAACTATTTTGCTTTCCTATTGGAATAAGTGCAACTTTTGTAGATGGTCAATATGAGTACGATAATATTTCACCTGCAATAAAAGCAAGAGAAGGAGACATTGTAATTGATGCAGGCGGGTGCTTTGGGGATACTGCGCTCTACTTTGCTCATGAAGTTGGTGAAAATGGGTTTGTTTATACAATAGAATTTATACAAAGTAATCTGGAAATTATGAAAAAAATTTTAGCCTGAACGAAAATCTTCAACAGCGAATTACAATTGTTGAACGCCCGGTTTGGAATAGATCAAACGAAATTCTTTATTACATGGATCAGGGACCTGCGAGTTTTGTTACATTCTCTAAGACGAAAGATGTAAATAAAGAAACACATACAGTTTCTATTGATGATTTGGTTAAAGAAAGGGATATACCTAAAATAGATTTCATTAAGATGGATATAGAGGGCGCTGAGATTAATGCTTTGAACGGGGCTGTTAAGACAATTCAAGAGTTCAGACCTAAACTTGCCATAGCAATCTATCATCAAATTGAAGATTTTGCTAGTGTTGTAAACTTCATTTCAGATTTAAATTTAGATTACAAGTTTTATTTAGGTCATTATACAATATATGCCCAGGAAACGATTCTATTTGCAATTCCGAAATAAGAACCGGAAGGAATGAATCAAAGTGGATATGAAAAACGAAATTCTTTCTGACACGTCTCGTCGCCTTGCCGTTATCGATACAAGATTTCCATGGAAACAAAGTGGTTTTCGTTATTGGGAAAATATCCAAATTTTTAGACAAAGACCTGATACTCTTTTTTTGCTGCACAATTATATCATGATGAATTTCCTGCAAAAGTATATAATTTCCGGTCATTTTATTCAATTGCAAAAAAAGAGGGAATCACTGATATATATTGTGTTTTTTAAATCTTGTTTTAAGTTTGTTAGGTAAATGTCATCTCTCTGATGGTACCTACATGCCTGGATCAAATCCAGGTTTTAATATCAGCACGTTTTTAAAAGAGAATAATATAAACATCCACACAACGTTATATCCAGGCGGAGGCTTGGATCCTTCCACTTCTGATGAATTTCTCCATATTGTAGCCCAAAATTGTAAAACAGTATTTACTAACATTAATGAAGTATTAAATGTCATTCCGAATAGCATTTATAATCCGGTCGTAATCAATACGGATTTCTATTCTTATGCTCCAAAGTCTAAACAAAAACCAATACAAATAACTTTTTCTGCTCATCGTGCAGAACGCAAAGGTTTTCCATTATTGGCACAAACATTTAATCAACTTGACGACCATTTTCATCTACATATTATAGGTGATTGGCAAAATGATCTTCATTTATTAACAAAAAAAAAATTATACCTTTTATGGTCTTCTAAATCCTGAAAGAATAAAAATTCTGTATGAGCAATCACATGTTTTCATTTATTGTGGTACTCAAGATCAGTTTGCCCTTGATGGATTTCCAACAACAGCAGCAGTTGATGCGATGGCAACCGGTTGTGTCTTAGTTTCAACCAATCCTCGTAATGACCGTTTTTTACTTGAAAGCGGTGTTGATTATCTTGAGGTTGAAGCAGACGTAAACTCAATAATAAGCACTTTGTTCTGGATCAAGGAAAACTTCCAGCAAGCAATGGAAATTGGGAAAAAAGGTGCAACCAAAGTCAAAAATAATTTTGATTCTAAGGTTATTGTAAAATCGAAATTATCCCATATTTTTGAAACAAAAAACAATAATTAATTTTTTAATAATAATAGGAACAAATAATTGTGGAGTACCATTTACTTAGTTATATAGATAACACTGCCGAAATGCGGGTTAGGGCAAACACTCAATCATTTGCAGTAAATCTGAATAAGATATAGGGAACAGAGTAACAGGCATATTTATTTGATTCTGTTTTTTTAGTACTAGTACTATTCTTCATCCCCGACTCTAAAGCACACTCTAATTAACATACTAACTTTAATTTTTGAATGCCTTTGTGCTGAACTAAAATAGTGATAAGAAAAAATGATTTTATATTTTTTTATCAAATGGAAATATCCCAACATTTATTTAGTTCGCATTATTTTATTAGGGTTCTTATTCTATTTTGAATGATTATACGAGTGTGAAAGACTAATAAAGGAGGGATCAACTTAATGGCAGTATTATCAACCGGACCGATTGAAAATAGTCCAGTTAATGATGTCAGACCAACCCAACAGGTTACAATTAAAATGGTTAACCGAGATTCTGTCAATTCTGCCACTGTTTTAATACAGGGGTATTATTTAAACGACTCCAGAACATTGTATGTGCTAGAGGTGGTATTATTAGCCCCTAACGAAGTTGCTACGAGAAATTATTATGCAAACTTCAATGCATTTGAATTCCTATTTACCACAGGCGGCCTAGCAGAAGAAAGTACTGGAATTTCAGTTTGGGGAAGAAATGCATCTGGGCAATTAATAAGCTCACAGCGTCTAGTATCTGATGAGCAACTCGAGGAATAAATCCATTGCTGTACAGGGATAAACTCTCAATCATTTTACAGGGATAAGAAATAAGATATAGGGAACAAGGGTTTGGAGATTCTTTGTTCACTCAGCTTTTCAAAAACTCACTCTATCAAAATTTTAATGAAATTTTTTAATGTCGGAGTATGTAGGGTCATATACTGATTGAATAATTCTTTTAATCGTTTTCATAGGAGTTTTATTTGATTTTTACAATATGTTATCCTGTCTGTTTTATACATTTTATATTTTTTATAAATCATTTAATCACATGATCAGAGTGTGACATTATTTTTGTTTAATAGGAGGTATCAACATAATGGCAGTATTATCAACCGGACCGATTGCAAATAATCCTGAAAATGGAGTCAGACCATCCCAACAGGTTACAATTAAAATGGTTAACCGAGATTCTGTCAATTCTGCCACTGTTTTAATACAGGGGTATTATTTAAACGGCACCAGAACATTGTATGTGTCAGAGGTGGTATCATTAACCCCCAATGAAGTCGCTACGAGAAATCATTATGCAAACTTTGATGCATTTGAATTCGTCTTTACTACAAGCGGCCCAGCAGAAGAAAGTACTGAAATTTCAGTTTGGGGAAAAAATGCATCTGGGCAATTGGTGCCTGCCCATCGTATCGTATCGGATGAACTTTTAGGATCAGATGAAGGCTCGCCAGGACCTGCGGGACCACAAGGTGCAACAGGTCCTCAAGGAACGGAAGGCCCTCAAGGTGCAACAGGTGCTCAAGGTGCCGAAGGCCCTCAAGGAGTTGCAGGCCCTCAAGGAGCCGAAGGTCCTCAAGGTGCAACAGGTCCTCAAGGAACGGAAGGTCCTCAAGGTGCCGAAGGCCCTCAAGGTGCAACAGGTGCTCAAGGTGCCGAAGGCCCTCAAGGAGTTGCAGGTCCTCAAGGTGCAACAGGCCCTCAAGGAACAGAAGGCCCTCAAGGTGCAACAGGTGCTCAAGGTGCCGAAGGCCCTCAAGGTGCAACAGGTGCTCAAGGTGCCGAAGGCCCTCAAGGTGCAACAGGCCCTCAAGGAACAGAAGGCCCTCAAGGTGCAACAGGTGCTCAAGGTGCCGAAGGCCCTCAAGGTGCAACAGGTGCAACAGGTGCTCAAGGTGCCGAAGGCCCTCAAGGAGTTGCTGGTCCTCAAGGTGCAACAGGCCCTCAAGGAACAGAAGGCCCTCAAGGTGCAACAGGTGCTCAAGGTGCCGAAGGTCCTCAAGGTGCAACAGGTGCTCAAGGTGCCGAAGGCCCTCAAGGTGCAACAGGTGCTCAAGGTGCCGAAGGCCCTCAAGGAGATGAAGGTCCTCAAGGAGTTGCTGGTCCTCAAGGAGCCGAAGGCCCTCAAGGAGTTGCAGGCCCTCAAGGAGCCGAAGGTCCTCAAGGAGTTGCTGGTCCTCAAGGAGCCGAAGGTCCTCAAGGAGTTGCAGGCCCTCAAGGAGCCGAAGGCCCTCAAGGAGCTGCTGGTCCTCAAGGAGCCGAAGGCCCTCAAGGAGTTGCAGGCCCTCAAGGAGCCGAAGGTCCTCAAGGAGCCGAAGGTCCTCAAGGAGTTGCAGGCCCTCAAGGAGCCGAAGGCCCTCAAGGAGTTGCTGGTCCTCAAGGTGCAACAGGCCCTCAAGGTGCAACAGGTCCTCAAGGAGCGGAAGGTCCTCAAGGAACTGCTGGTCCTCAAGGAGCCGAAGGCCCTCAAGGAGCTGCTGGTCCTCAAGGAGCCGAAGGCCCTCAAGGAGTTGCAGGCCCTCAAGGAGCCGAAGGTCCTCAAGGAGCAACAGGTCCTCAAGGAGCGGAAGGTCCTCAAGGAACTGCTGGTCCTCAAGGAGCCGAAGGTCCTCAAGGACCTCAAGGACCTCAAGGACCTCAAGAACCAGCATAAAAAATACTCTTAAGAAAGTACGCTATAAAATTATATTTTATAGTTAATACTGACTCAAAGGTTGTTAATTTATAACTTTTGGGTCAGCTTTTTATTAGTAATCACGTTTATTGTCCCAAGAGACATAGGGTTTTAATACATAAAAGGACTTCATCCTATTTTGAAGAATTTTCAAAGTGACCAAATATATTCTACAAGTAAGCAATTTAGTTTACCTGAAGCTTACAGCAAAGTGGAAATGTTTATAACGGTTTAACTTTCATGTTAACTGTATTTAATGCCTGCCAGACGTATCTTTATATTAAAGAAAAAGGCAAATGCATGGATAAAAAGAATCCATGCATTTGCCTTCCTTGTAGAAATGAGGAAAAGTTTTTGAGATACCCAATAAAAGTTTGTTAGTGAATTTTCATCTCTAACCAACAGCAGTACTCTAATCTGAGATAGGTTTACGGCAATACCACCACTTTTTCCTTACATGAAGCGCAAAACTTGGCATATTGGATACAGGTTTCTAATGAATCATTCGGTTCCATTGGCCACCATCGGATTGCGCCTGTGGGTGCCTTTGACGCAAAGATCTCGATTTCTGGTGGAATACGTCCGACAACTACTACTTCGTTCTCCTTAAAGTTGGTTTCAATGCCCTTTTGTAGTGTCTTAAATAATTGGGTATGCTCTATTGCAGGACAGGAGTGGGGAATGGGAAACAATATTGAAACTCTGGAAAGATCTTCATGAATTACATGAGCAGATTTCCGGGCAGGATCATCTGTAGATGTCTCCCATACACGGCTATATGGCACTTCCTCGGGTAAACCCAGTTCTTTCACTCTCGTATTGATTCTCTGATGATAATAACTATTTAGTTCTCTTACAAGTATCTGAATCTGCTTATTTCTAATGAAAGTGGAGTTATCTCTATTTTCATTCCGATATTGGACATAGAGTAAATCGGGAATAGCTGCATACTTAGTACAAAGAAACGTCCGAACGAGTATATCGTAATCGTCTGCCACCAATAATTCCTCACGGTGGCCGCCTATCAAATGGTAACTATCCCTCGTCCATGCACGAGGATGATTCGGTAAACCGACCAAATGACGGATTGTACTCCCATTGATTGTTGTTTGTTTTTGCACATTTTGCCATCGGTTCATTTCATGCAGCCAGACTCGATAATGTATACCGTATCCAAAACCGCAATCCCACCCATACCAGTGAGCATTGTTGCTACCTACGTATACCTCTGTACAATCCCCATAAACAAAACCACATTCAGGGTGTTGTTTAAATGTTTCGACGATTTTCTTTAGACAGTCAGGAGTCAGCTCATCATCATGATCTACTTCCACTAAAATTTCCCCTGTACATAGACCTGCTGCATACCTTTTGATTGCCCCTATGTAGCCATTTCGGGAATCTTGGCGATACCTCCGCACACGTGGGTCGTCTAGGGGAAGTAAGAATTGGTTGTATGTCTCATCATCATCACCAGAGTCATCTACAATTACCCATTCCCAATTATCGTAAGTCTGATTCAATAGAGAACGGTAAGGTCGCTGAATTTTTTCTTTTGACTTATAGCTTGCTGTAAACACGGAAACTAAAGGAGTATCTGAAGAAAATCGTGTAGCGGGAATTGTGTTATTTTCAGGGAGAGGATCGGTCTGTTTTAGCCAGCAGTAAAATAAACTAAATGGTTGAAGCTCTTCTGGAGAATTGAAGTGTAACCAACGTTTTCTCTCGTGAAAAGGCAATCCACTTAATGTATTAAATTCTTCCCACTCTGTTCCTAA
This sequence comes from Peribacillus frigoritolerans, assembly GCA_030562215.1. GTDB lineage: Bacteria > Bacillota > Bacilli > Bacillales > DSM-1321 > Peribacillus > Peribacillus frigoritolerans_B. Next base: position 416,267 of record JAUPFL010000001.1, read on the forward strand.
TGAAACATAGACACGAGGTTTTCGGGGATTAATATCTATTAATAGATCATCAGGTCCATACAAATTCACTTTGATGCGGCTTTCCGTAAGTCTCATTATCAATTCTTCCAATTCATATATTGATATCTTACTAGATACAAATAGATGAGTTGTCAATAGTGGAGTTACATCAGATGACATGTTTCATTCCCCTTTCCTGGATATCAAACTAACTAGAGGTGAGTGTCAATTTTTCCATTTCTTTATCATTATTCTTCTTTCAGCCAGATATATATATATGTGTGATAGCAGAAATTGTTACTCAGTGAATCTAAGGAATAAATCAGGCTATCTTCATAACCCACGAACAAAAATGCGTTCAATCACCTGCCTCGCTGGCCGCCAATCTAAGTAAGCATCAATTTCAGGAATATTCTATAGATTTTTTCAGATTCAGTCTTTTACTAATGAAATAACAATATATTTAGGGAAAGAAAGGAGTGGATAAATCGTTAACTTAATTTAAAACTTCAATTTTTTTGGCTTGTACTGGTAATGGAAGAGGAGTTGTCACAACCGTCAACATTTAAAATCGGCTTAGTATTAACGATTTTCGTGATGTAAGCATATTATTATGTGTTGATGCTGTTTTAAGCTTTTGCTGATAGGCCCTTGACGGCGCTATGGTGTATTATAAAAACTTTATTTTGCAGTAGATATTCATTCGGATGACTGGTCTATCGAAGTGAGTTGCTAAAAATAAACTTATTTTAAGAAAGGATGAGTCATCTTGGAATGGCCATTAGTTAGTATAGTCATACCAGCTTATAACCGCCCCCATACTCTGCAAATAGCCATCGACAGTGTATTGGAACAAACCTACCCGAATATTGAAATTATCATTTGTGATGATAGCACAAATAATGGAGTACAAGAAATGCTTAATCCTTACTTACACTCTTTTCCTCAGATCAAATATTATAAAAACGGACGGAATCTTTTTCTTGAAAATTGGCATAAATGCTTCGACCTAGCTTCAGGGGAATATATCAATTACTTAATGGATGATGACGTGTTTCATAAAGAAAAAATCGAGAAAATGATCTACTTTTTTAATGAATTCGAAAATATCACCCTTGTTACTTCACATCGCCAAACCATCGATGAATCAGGGGAATTTCTCCCGCCTATTCATGCAACAACCAGGCTATACCAAGAAACAAGGATATTAGACGGAAAAATGTTGGCTAACGTTGCATTAACTCGTTGTCAAAATGTGATTGGTGAACCGACGACGGTGTTATTTAAAAAAATAGACCTTATTGAACGATTTGGAGTATATAAAGGAAAACAGTATTCTCTTATCAATGATTTAGCTGCCTGGTTGTCTTTATTATCCAAAGGAAAAGCTGTCTATATTTCGGAAGCACTTAGTTATTTTCGATTACATCCAAATCAAAATAATAATACACTCGGTCTAAATGCATTTAGTGAATGGTTAGATATTATGATTGCCTCAAGAGAGGATGGATTTCTAGATACGAACGAGTTATATAAAACTGCCCTTCATTCTTACCGTGAACGTATAAAGGGCTATCCACAATTTTTAGAGGATATCAAACGGATTGAAAAGATATTAAAAACGCTGGACTAAAAATCCAGCTTTTTCTTAAACAGGAAAAACGAGTCGTTTAAATTACTTATACGATCTTTGTCAGTCCAAGTTCTTTAAAGTTTATAAAGAAGAACCTAAACTCCTAGGAACTTCAGGACTTATGACTAACTATAAGTCTTCAATTAGCATAAGGTAGAGTCGTAAATTGAGGAATTATTACGGAGTTCGTCTACTCTTAGCTCAGAAAACCATTTAGCGAGCTTTTCATTCTCAGTCAACCAAGACCATACTTCCTCTGCGGAATGCCTCGCAATCCCGCTCAAATCTGCTATATAACCGTTTTCTGCTTTTCCTAGACAGCTATCATTCTGCTAACCCCGCTTTTAGTTTTTTTCAAAATAGTAAAAAAGGCATCCCCGTTAAAAGGATATATTGGATCAAATAATTAACCAATAATCTCTTCCAATGTACCCCGGTCATATATTGATTAACCTGTGGTTGATACAAGATTTTATGATTTTTTGCTCGATATCCGAAACCCTTGTGCAGCAAGGTTTTTTCTTTGGCTAAAAAATAATAAACGCGCGGATCACACTTTGGTCATAAACGCTCATTTTATTAACAAAATACCTACCTCCTTTATAGAAGTAGGCGCATTCAAATTATTTCAAATTCATTATCAATAAAAGGTTCGGAATAGCTTAGAGTGTTGACCATTGCAATAATAAATTGACAAACTAACAATCCTTCATGACAATCTATGAAAATAGGATGCGAGAAGAAGTCCTAGTCTTCGAACTCCCTCAATTATTTCTTTCTCATTGGCATAACTGAACGAGAGCCGGAGAAACTCGGTTCCATCGTTTTGATCCAAGAAAAAGTATTTCCCTGGAACATATGAAACACCCTCAGCCAGAGCCTGTGATAATAACTGCGACGTATCAACACCTTGAATTCTCACCCATACAAAGTAACCTCCATCTGGTACAAACCAGGAAACGGATTCTGGAAGGAATTGTTCCATCGAATGGATTAACGCAGTGCATTTAGAACGATACATATCTTTTAGAAGGTCGAGCCGTTTTTCAAAATCGGTGTTTTCTAAGTATACAGCCATTGAACTTTGAGCAAATGGATGGTCTAAATCTTTTTTAAACCACTCTAAAGCTTTGATGAATTCACTTTCTCCCGCTATCCATCCAATTCGCATTCCTGGCGCAACAACCTTGGATAATGACCCGACTTGGAGGACCCGCCCGCATTTATCAATAGATTTTATTGGGGCCGGATTTTTATCGAAGGATAATTCCCCGTATGCATCATCCTCCAGAATGAGGAAATCATACTCGATGGAAAGCTCCAATAAATGCTTCCGGCGCTCAATTGTCATAGTCGTCCCAGTAGGATTTTGAAAGGTTGGGATTGTATATAGAAAACGCGGGAGGGTTAGACCTGTACGTTTCCTTTCATCCAGCATTTCTTTTAATCGGTATGTTTGGAGTCCCTGTTCATCTATAGGAATACTAATAATCTGTTTCGTATAGTTTTGAAAAATCTCCAAAGCCTCCATATAGGTGGGAGACTCTACCGCTACGACCGCTTTATCATCAAGAAGAACGCGGGCAATAAGATCAATCCCCTGGCAAGCTCCTGATGTAATCAAAAGCTGTTCTTCCAAAACGCAAATTCCACGCTCTGCCAATCTGTTCTGGATTTGCTGCTTCAGTTTTGGAATTCGCGGACTTCCGAGATAATGGAGCGGCAAATCCTGCTCCTCATCAAGAAGTCTGGCTACAGCTACCTTGAGCTCCTCAGCAGGAACGAGAGCAGGATCAGGATAGCCTGAACTCAAGCGAATACAACCATCCGGCAGATTTGGCATCCATGCACCGGGCGGATCATTCTTAAGTGCCGCTTTAATGTTCTCAGAAAAAAAGATTCAACATTCACTTCAACCATACACCTTCCCTTCAATCAAACCTTGATTGATTCTCGCGATTTTTAAAGATAGCTGCTTATTTACCATACAAATCAAAAATTCCCGCAGATAGTCATCAATCTTATGTAAAAATAACCTACTATTAATTTTAAACTTTCTTCTGATGAGAGACAACAATCCCTCTCTTTATATTTTCCAAATTCCGGAGTCCCTCTTACACGTAAAAAATGAAGAAAGGCAAATCGTCCGCCTTTCTTCATTTTTTATTCGACTCATTCCATTTCTTAACCATACGCTTCGGTGCCGCACGTAAATAGGCTTCTTGAATTAGATGGGTCAATTCATCCCAGTCTTCCCTATCCGGATTTTGAATGGAAACCCAACCGTGACGTCCTATATATGGGGTTTTGAAATATTTCTCTTTCTGTAGCAATAATTCTTGAGTTTCTCGATCTGACTTGAACGACAAGCTGAACCCTTTCTCGCTTTCACCAGAAATCACGAAGGATTTTCCATTGATCTTAAAAGTATTGTGACCGAAACCATCAATATGTTCAACAGCTTCTGGCAGTGCAAGGCAGATATTGCGTACATGATCAAGCATGGCTTCCGTGTCTTGTGATTTCATGTTTTAATTCACCTATTATCAACTCTATTTTGCATTCACATCTGGTTGATGAATACCAAAAGTATTGCCTTCGGTATCAATATAGTATCCTTGCCAAGCCATTCCAGGCAGGGCGAATTTGGGCATTGCGACCTTGCCGCCATTCTCAATAATTTTAGCTTCCGTTAAATCGTAATTTTCCACGCCCATGGTACAAGCAAATGCATTTAACGCCTGGTGTGTTTCCGGCGGAGCACTATGGCGCTGCATCAAAGCGCCATCGATCCCAGGTTCATTCTCATCGCCAGTTACCGCTCCAAAGTAAGGCATTCCTGCATAATCACTCCAGTCTTGAAATGACCATCCGAATACCTCTCCATAAAACGTCTTTGCCCGTTCCATGTCATTCACATGAATTTCAAAATGAACTATTCTTCCCATGATTTCCTCCTATGTTACATATGACTTAACCTTTCCTTACATCTATTATTATAATTTAAATGGAAATAAATTCAAAGAGACTGGAGCTCCATCCTACAATCAACCCGGGAACCGCTTTTCAACTTTGTATCCCAAACATTTGCGAAACTATGTGTATATTTTTGTGAAAGCTGGACGAGACTACTAGTAAATCATTCTAGGAGGTTATCAAAATGTTTAGATTCGGGAAGAGAAAGCCGCGAAGCAAGGTCGGAAAATTTATCGATAAGCACGGATATACACAAGAGGAGTTTGTAAGTACATCAGGAATCTCACGAAATACGATAAGCAGAGTTTGCAGCGATCCCAAGTATGTGCCGTCAGCCGGGGTTTTAAAGAAAATCATGAAGGCGGTTCGAAGTATAGATGCAGGCGCAAAGGCAGATGACTACTTTGATTTGTAAAAAAATGGCCCCAGCTTATGGCCGGGGCTAAATGTATTATTCAATTCTTGTTCATACTCTTATCCATGCTCCCAAAATCCAAGCTTTCCTTTCGGGAATAAAGGCATGTCCTTAACTTCCCAGGGCGTCTCCACTTTGAAGTCAATTACTTTGAAGTCAATTACTTTCAAACAAAATACCTCATTTGACCGGTCCCAGCTTTTCAAATTTCTCGTGAAAAAGTTCATATGAGATTCAACAACATCCCCTGAATTAAAATCCCCCATTTCCGTTAGGAGCGGGGGATTTTCTTCATTCTTAGCTGATATGTATTTCTTGGGGTTCTTTTGTCCCTTTTAGACAAACCCTGCTGGGATTTCTTTAAACAAGGGTTAGTTATCGATTAGGGACAAAAGGTTATGTATTCCGCTTGAGCTATTTTCGACCGACCATTTTCTTTATGAACTGAACCACAGGTGACACGATGGATTCATGTACATTCGTAAGCGCATAACCGATCAGCCCCATAATTACCAGGGCCATTATTAATCCTATTATCAATCCCGATGTTTCTCTAAGTTCTTCAAGTACAGCATCCATTCCTTATCCTCCCCGGCTTACCGATGCACTTATTTTTACGGTTTTTCACCGATTTTACGTCTGAAAGCTTCATTTATCGTTTTTTCTTCGAACATTGACCGATTCTGTTAAATAAGGTTCATTATAACGCATTGGATGATTATGGTCGAGCTGCCACTTTTAAACGCATTCATTAAAGGCCTACACCAACATCGCTCACTAATAAAGGCTTTACCTCTAGCGTTTCTCTTTAAGTCAAAAGATAAACCTTCGTTTCATCTGAACATTCAAGGAGAAATGTAAACCTTTTCATTTGTCCAAAACCGACAAACAAATGACAGAATTATTGTTTTTTAAGAACATTGAGAATATTGTCGAAAAACCTTAAGCTTAATTTAAGAAATACATCTTCTTAGGGGTGCGCTTTATATGGAAGCCATTACAAGGGACTTTTTCTTATTTTTATCTAAGAATAACCTGCTTAATAATATTGCTAAAAAAAGCGGAGGAAATTTTGCTGCTGGAAAGATCATTGGGGGAACTGATTTCCAAAGTTCCATTAAATTCATTAAACAACTTAATAATAGCGGCTTGTCGGTTACAGTCGACCATCTTGGGGAATTCGTTGATTCCAAGGAAGTGACTCAGGAACGGACGGCAGAATGCATCGAAACCATCGAAATGATCAGCAGGGAAAAACTTGATTCACAGGTTTCCCTGAAAATGACTTCTTTGGGACTTGATATCGATCATAAACTCGTGATTGAGAATATGACGAAAATTCTTGATACAGCCGAAAAACATAAAGTCATGGTCACGATCGATATGGAAGATGAAGTCCGCTGTCAGGCAACAATCGACATCTTTAGACAGTTCAAAGAAAAATACAGCTGCATAAGTACTGTTCTACAAGCATATTTATTCCGCACAGAGAAAGATTTGGAGGACCTTGGCCAATATAAGCCATTCCTGCGTCTCGTAAAGGGTGCCTACAAGGAATCCGCCGAGGTGGCTTTTCCCGAAAAGAATGATGTAGACGAAAACTATAAAAAGTTGATTAAGCAAAGTCTTCTTAACGGAAATTATACGGCCATCGCCTCACATGATGATAAAATCATCGAATATACAAAAGAACTGGCCAAGAAGTTTGACATCCCTAATACACAATTCGAATTCCAAATGCTTTATGGCATGAGGAACAAAACTCAATACGAATTGGTCAAGCAAGGTTACAAAATGCGCGTCTATGTACCATACGGTCTGGATTGGTATGGATACTTCATGAGAAGGCTTGCAGAAAGGCCATCCAATATTGCCTTTGCCTTCAAAGGGATGGTCAGAAGCTAAATATACATTCAACATTATTAATTGCAACACAAAATCTATTAAAAGGTGTGATTATCAATGATTTCATATAAACACGAACCATTTGTTGATTTTACAAACGAGGAAAACAAAAAAGCATATCAGGAAGCACTTCAAACCGTTGAGGGCTACTTAGGGCAAGACTACCCTCTTTATATCGGGGCAGAGAAAGTGACGACTGATGAGAAAATCGTTTCATATAACCCTGCAGATAAGCAAGAGGTCATCGGCCGAGTATCTAAAGCGAATAGGGATCTAGCTGAAAAAGCCATGCAGGAAGCTGTTACCGCTTTTGAAAGCTGGAAAAAGTGAAGCCGGAAATCCGCGCTGACGTTTTGTTCAAAGCGGCTGCCATCATTCGCAGACGCAAGCATGAATTCTCTGCGTTATTGACGAAAGAAGCGGGAAAACCTTGGAATGAGGCTGATGCTGATACAGCGGAAGCGATCGATTTCCTTGAATTCTATGCCCGTCAAATGCTGACACTTAAAGATGGTGTACCTGTTCAAAGCCGTCCGGGAGAATTTAACCGCTATGATTACATTCCATTAGGGGTTGGCATCATCATTTCTCCTTGGAACTTCCCATTTGCGATCATGGCAGGTACAGCTGTTGCCGCTATCGTTACTGGTAACACAATCCTGTTGAAACCAGCTTCGACAACTCCTATCGTTGCTGCAAAATTCGTTGAAGTTATGCTTGAAGCCGGCCTTCCGGCAGGTGTGTTGAATTTCGTTCCAGGAAGCGGAGCCGAAGTGGGCGACTACCTGGTCGATCATCCTAAAACACGTTTCATTTCCTTCACAGGTTCACGTGATGTAGGTCTGCGCATTTACAAACGTGCTTCAGAAGTGAACGAAGGACAAATTTGGCTGAAGCGTGTCATCGCTGAAATGGGCGGAAAAGATACGATCGTCGTCGACAAAGAGGCAGATCTTGAATTGGCTGCTCAATCGATCGTGAAATCTGCATTCGGCTTCTCGGGACAAAAATGTTCTGCTTGTTCCCGTGCTGTCATCGTTGAAGATGTATACGATCAAGTTTTAGATCGCGCTGTTGAATTAACAAAACAACTTACAGTTGGTAATCCTGTAGAAAATCATTTCATGGGACCGGTTATCGATCAAGCGGCTTTTGACAAAATCATGAGCTATATTGAAATCGGGAACCAAGAAGGACGCATTCTGACTGGAGGAGAAGGAGATAGCTCTAAAGGCTACTTCGTTCAACCGACAATCGTTGCTGATGTCGATCCGCAAGCCCGCTTGATGCAAGAAGAAATCTTCGGTCCAGTCGTTGCCTTCACAAAAGCGAAGGACTTTAACGAAGCTCTTGAGATTGCCAATAACACTGAATATGGTTTGACTGGTGCTGTCATTACGACAAATCGCCTTAACATGGAAAAAGCACGCGAAGAATTCCATGTGGGGAACTTGTATTTCAACCGCGGCTGTACTGGTGCTATCGTAGGTTATCAGCCATTCGGCGGGTTCAACATGTCAGGAACTGATTCCAAGGCAGGCGGACCGGACTACTTGCAGCTTCATATGCAAGCCAAAACAACATCCGAAACGTTCTGATAATGAAAATGATTTGAAACCCCTTTGGTTTTCGTATCTTCCATTCTGGATACGGAAACCAAAATGAGGTTAAATGGAGGAAGTGACAAATAGGTTGCTTCCTCTTTTAAAACAAAAAATTATAAATTTCAACCTGAAGGGAGTCTTTTATGGATTACGCATTAATAATTTCGATCAGCATTTATATGGCTGGCATGCTTCTCATCGGTTACTTCGCTTACAAAAGGACTTCCAATTTAAATGATTATATGCTGGGCGACCGGGGTCTTGGGCCTGCTGTCACTGCATTAAGCGCCGGTGCCGCGGATATGAGCGGTTGGCTTTTAATGGGTATGCCTGGTGCCATGTTCGCAACAGGACTAAGTTCAATCTGGATTGTAATCGGTCTCACATTAGGAGCCTATGCGAACTGGCTGTATGTTGCACCTAGATTGAGGACCTATACGGAAGTCGCCAATAACTCGATTACGATCCCCGCTTTCCTGGAAAATCGTTTTGGCGAGGGCTCACAGATCTTAAGGCTCATTTCGGCTTTGGTTATTCTCGTATTCTTTACCTTTTACGTTTCTTCCGGAATGGTATCCGGCGGAGTCTTATTCCAAAGTACATTCGGCCTTGATTACCATACAGGCCTATGGATCTTGACAGGCGTCACTGTTGCCTATACTTTATTCGGTGGATTCCTGGCAGTAAGCTGGACAGACTTTGTTCAAGGGATCATCATGGTTGTCGCCTTGGTTCTTGTACCGATCGTCACCCTTTTCCATGTTGGCGGTTTCGGTCCTTCCATAGATACACCACGTTCCATTGATCCAGCTCTGTTGAATATTTTCACGGGGACGAGCTTTTTAGGAATCATCTCATTGTTTGCTTGGGGACTCGGTTACTTCGGACAGCCGCATATCATTGTCCGCTTTATGGCGATCAGTTCTATTAAAGAAATCAAGAAAGCCCGTACTATCGGGATGGGCTGGATGATTTTCTCCAGTATCGGTGCCATGCTGACTGGATTCATCGGAATCACGTATTATCACCAGAACGGACTCAAGTTAGCTGATCCTGAAACCATTTTCATAGAGTTAGGGAAATCCTATTCCACCCGCTTATCACCGGTTTCTTGATTTCCGCAATACTGGCAGCCATCATGAGCACGATTTCTTCGCAGCTTTTGGTTACGGCCAGCTCTTTAACGGAGGATATGTACAAAACTTTCTTCCGTCGTTCCGCTTCAGATAAAGAGCTTGTTTTCCTGGGCAGACTTTCCGTACTGACCATATCCGTCATAGCGCTCATTCTCTCTTGGGAACAGAATGACACGATCCTTGGACTTGTCGGGTATGCTTGGGCTGGATTCGGATCCTCATTCGGTCCATTGGTCATACTGAGCCTCTGCTGGAAACGAATGACAAGATGGGGCGCTTTAGCCGGGATGATCGTTGGTGCCGCTACTGTAATTTTCTGGTCGATGGCAGGATTATCCGATATGATGTATGAAATGATTCCTGGTTTTGGCGCAAGCTTGATTGCCATCATCCTGGTCAGTCTTCTAACAGCGAAACCATCAAAAGAAGTAGAAGTGAAATTCGAAGAATTCGAAAAAACTTTAAAACAAAAATAAAACCCCTAAAAGGAACGGTATTTATTCATATACCGTTCCTTCTTTGTTCTTGCCCCTATACACATCATTAGTTTAAAAGTATTATTAAACTAAGTTGTCATACACTTCAAAAAACTACAGGGGGCCATATATGTCATTAGAAAAAATCCTGACACTCACAAACATCAACGATATAACGGATATGGTCAGCACTTATTTAAAAAAACCAGTCGTCATCGAAAATGACCAATTTTTATTGCTGGCATACAGTTCTTATTATATCGAACACTTCGACCAAGCCAATCGGCAAACCATCTTCACAAAGCATTGGCCGATTCCAATTCTGGAAAAATTCATGGATGAGGGCATTGTCGAACAGCTTAAAACCGTGGAGCATCCATTTAGGGTGAAACAAATCGAGGAAATAGGGTTAAATCAAAGGGTCGTTGTGAGCGCCGTTCACAAAGGACAGGTCTTCGGGTTCATTTGGGTCCAAGAAACGGAAATGATGACAGATTCCGATCTGGAATTTTTACACGAGGTTTCCCATCATATCGGTAAGCTCCTTTATCAGAAAAAACAGATAAACATGAAAAAAGATGAAGAAAAAATGAGTTTTATCAAAAGGTCATTGACGAAGTCTATCAAACGGAAAACCAAATAAAATGGGAAGCCGCCAATATGAGTCTTCTCATTCCGAAACTTTCCTTGTCAATGTCTTTACCATCGCTCAATCCGATGCGGAACATTTCGATGAATTAGCGGATACAGTCAGTCTGTTCGCCAATGCGTTGAATCATTTTACCCATGTATTCACAAACCAATTGAAGATCATCGTCCTGATTGGCAGCAATGGAAAAGGGAAAGACCTGCTTACCGAAAGCGCCAATGATTTAACAAACACCGTTCTTTCCCAATTCACTGACAAAAGGTATTCCCGGGAATCGGAAATGAGTATTCTTCGATTCTTCAATTAAGAAAATCCTATCTCGAAGCCCTGGAAGTGATCAACGCAGCCAAGTTCATCGGTGAACCTGAACAGCTTCCCTTCCAATATAGCAAGCTTGGGATTTTCCGTTACCTCGAAATGATCTCCAACCATCATGCTAAAACGAATTATATCAATACGGATTTAGAGATTCTTCAAAAGAAGGACCTGGAAAGCCAAACCAAACTCCTTCAAACACTGGAAATATATCTCTTGAACAATTGCCGGATCAAACCGACATCTGAACAGCTATACATTCATACCAACACATTGAAATATAGATTGAATCAAATAACCGATCTCACCTCAATCGATTTTGATGACTTTCATTCGAGAATGCAGCTATACATCGATTTACAGCTTATTAAGCAGAGATCTTGAGTACGGGTGATTCAATAAGCGAAGGAGAGAAGAAACGCGGCTGGGTCTGCCAGTTTCTTCTCTCCTTATCCATGCTTACCTATTTACTGGACTCACAGAAACTTTAGGTGTCCCAGTAAGAACGAAATCCATGATTCTGAGACCCAGGGTTTCAATGGTTCTTCCACTTTGCAGAGTGCCCCCAACAAGAATTTCCCGACTTATCGCTTGAACCAAGGACCACTCCGTCTTTATCCGTAATAAGCACATCATGGCCGATTACTTCACTGGTTATGTTCACAATTTCTTGGGCTAATTTGGCTAACATATAATCCCTCTGGTTACTGCAAAAAAACCAGCTCGCAAATAACTTGAACTGGTTTTTCATGTATCTTCTTATATTAAATTAATTCAAGGGCATTTTCCCTCAAGAAACATTTTCTTTGTCGCCGGTGTATTCACGCTCCCAAAAATCGGCATTTTTTATCCCTAAAGCTTTTGGATTGAAAACCGGATCGAGCCCTGCTTTCTTTTGCTTTTCGTAGTCCTTTAACGTAATGAGCGCCGGTTTAGCAAGAATTAAAATGGCAATGACATTGAGCCATACCATAATGCCTAAACCCGCATCCCCTAATGCCCAAGCCAGCTCTGCCGTACGCACGGATCCGTAAAAACTGGCCGCCAGGATGATGAGCTTCAAGGCGAACATGGCCGATTTACCATTCCGGTTGCGCATTAAATAGGCGATATTGGTTTCAGCAATATAATAGTAGGCCATGATCGTCGTAAAGGCGAAGAAGAAAAGGGCGATTGCAACAAAGCCAGCACCAAAACCTGGGATTACGCTATCGATTGCCGCTTGTGTATACCCTGGGCCAGGAGTTACATCTCCCAAATTATTGACGATATATGAACCATTTTCCGCTTGTGTATTATACATGCCTGTAAATAAAATCATGAAGGCCGTAGCGGAACAAACGAACAATGTGTCGATATAAACCGAGAATGCTTGAACAAGACCCTGCTTTGCGGGATGTGATACTTCAGCCGCAGCCGCCGGATGAGCTCCTGTCCCTTGGCCGGCCTCATTCGAATAAACGCCGCGTTTCACTCCCCAAGCAATCGCCATGCCAATGATCCCCCAAATGCAGAATCCAATCCGAAGGCACTTCTGAATATCAAAGAGATGACTCCCGGTAATTCAGTGATATTCAATAGGACGATGACAACAGATAGCAATATATAACCAAGGGCCATGAAAGGCACGATTAAGGTTGCAGCATTAGCTATCCGTTTTACACCGCCGAATATAATGAAGCCAAGTAAAAGGACGATTGCCAAACCAGTGAACACCGGTTTGATGCCAAATGCATTTTCCACCCCGGCAGCAATCGAATTGGATTGAACACCTGGCATAAGGATGGCCATGGCTATAAGGGCTGCAAATGCAAAAAGAACAGCAAACCACTTCCACCCTATCCCTTTTTCAATATAATAAGCAGGGCCTCCCCGATATTGTCCATCTTGTTTGACTTTATAAATTTGAGCTAAAGTGGATTCCACAAATGCACTGGCCGCTCCTATGAATGCGATGGCCCACATCCAGAAAACGGCACCGGGACCCCCAAAGGCGATAGCCGTCGCCACTCCTGCAATGTTACCTGTACCGACCCGACCTGAAAGGGCTATGGATAAAGCCTGGAAAGAGGAAACCCCCGCTTCCGAACTTTTGCCTTGGAACATCAAGAGGACCATTTCCTTAATATGCCTCACTTGCAGAAAACGGGTTAAAATCGAGAATAGTAAACCCACTCCCAATAAAATATAAATGACTGGTGAACTCCATAAAACTCCATTTAAAGCCGTAATAAATTCAGACAATCAAGCTCCCCTTTATATTTTGAAAATTCTAACTTATCTTTTAACGATTATATTTCATCTTGATGGATTAAACAATAGTTTTTGCGTAAGGAAACCTTACATAAACATTTTTATTTTTCCACTTGCAAATACCCCGATAATCACATCCCGTATTCAAAAAAAACGCCAGCGATTCCGCCGGCGTCATGTTTTTTGAATATAGGTCAAGATACTTTAATCGCACCCAATATTTCCCGTTCCAATTGATTGGTTCTCTCCATTTTTGTTGATTCCGTCCATCCAAAATATCCAGCCATATAATCAATCACTGCATGTTTATGCGTTTGGACTAAATCGATATCGAATAATAATGTCCCCGTCCTGCGGAAGAAGAAATCCACTGGAGTTGCGGCCATTTCATGATCCACTGCGTATTTCAGCTGTACGAACAATTTCTTTGGTAGGCCGCTGCTCGCTCCTCCGTCTCCTTCGTTTTTGGCGATATCGAATAACACAGGTGCGTTGGACCCGTACATGGCCAATATCTCTTTGGAGTCCTTTGCAGCGAGTCCTGAGTCAACTCCCATTTGAACATGTTGCTTGATATAATCGGAGAAGTTGCTTGATCCCCCGACATCCCCTCCGGAAATCGGCATTCCTTTAGTGCTGCTGGCTGGGTAAGTTTTATTGGATTGCTGGGCAAGCTTCCCTGCCAAAAGGTCGACCGTCGTTTTGGCCATTTTTCGATAACCGGTCAATTTCCCACCCGCAATCGTGATAAGGCCAGAATCGGACTCCCATATTTCATCTTTCCTTGAAATCTCAGAAGGATCTTTCCCTTCCTCAAGAATCAACGGCCTTACCCCAGCCCAGCTGGATTCGATATCATCATCCGTAATGTTCACTTCTGGAAACATATAGTGTATGGACTTTAATAGATAGGCACGGTCTTCTGAAGTAACGGTCGGCACTGCAGGGTCACCATCATAAAAAGTATCCGTAGTCCCTACATAAGCTTTACCGGCTCTCGGGATGGCAAAAATCATCCGGCCATCAGGCGTGTCAAAATAAAGTGCCTGCTTCAACGGGAATTTCGATTGGTCGATGACCACATGAACACCCTTGGATAGCTTCAGCGTCTTCCCTTGTTTCGATTGGTCCTTCTCACGAATGGAATCCACCCACGGACCTGCTGCATTGATAACTTTGTCTGCGTATATTTCATAAGCATCACCTGAAAGCAAATCGGCAACTTGGACTCCGTTCACCTTACCGTTTTCATATAACAATTTATCTACTTTTGTATAATTTATCGGTGTTGCACCTTTATCGACAGCCGCCTTCATGACTTCAATCGTAAGACGTGCATCATCTGTCCGATATTCAACATAGTAGCCTCCGCCCTTCAGTCCCTCTTTCTTGACGAGAGGCTCCCGTTTAAGTGTTTCATCCGCAGAAAGCATTTTCCTGCGTTCGGATTTTTTAACCCCGCAAGGAAATCATATACCCGAAGTCCAATGGAGGTACTGAATTTCCCGAAGGTGCCTCCTTTATGCATCGGTAACAGCATCCATTCCGGCGTGGTCACATGCGGTCCATTCTCATAAACGATTTCTCGCTCTTTACCAACCTCGGCAACCATTTTTATTTCAAATTGCTTCAAATACCGCAAGCCGCCATGAACAAGTTTTGTCGAGCGGCTTGAAGTACCTGCAGCAAAATCCTGCATTTCAACCAAAGCCACTTTCATCCCACGGGTCGTTGCATCCAAGGCGATCCCTGCACCTGTAATTCCCCACCAATGACAACCACATCATATTTCTCTTTTTCAGAGTTTCGACCGTTTCTGCCCGATATATATTTGAAAACCTCATGCCTGACTCCTCCTTTAAGTATTGCATTCTATTGTTTTTTTGTATGAATTCTGCGTTTACTCGTGAATTCTGCACTTTTACTCGTGAATTCTGCACTTTTACTCGTGAATTTTGCACTTTTACTCGTGAATTCGCACTGTTTACTCGTGAATTTTGCACTTTTACTCGTGAATTCTGCACTTTTACTCGTGAATTCGCACTGTTTACTCGTGAATTCGGTCATTATATTCAATTGGTTCATTTGTTCGCATAGTTTATATAGATATTAATATCCCTAATCTGCCATTAAAAACAAAAAAGAGACCATAAATGCACATTATCGAATTAACGATAACGCATTCATGGTCTCTCCTGTTCTCCGGCCGAGTTATTAACTTGATTTCATTATAGCATACTCCAGCTCATTTGAGAAAGAATACATGTTGTTTTTTATTTAAACGCCATAGCGGCATGTACGGCTTTCTTCCAGCCTTCATATAATTTTTCACTATCTTGCTCTTCCATGGATGGTTTAAAGGTTTTGTCTACCGCCCATTGCCGGGAGATTTCTTCTTGATCCTTCCAATACCCGACAGCAAGGCCGGCTAAGTATGCAGCACCTAATGCTGTAGTTTCGTTTATGGTCGGCCTCTCGACAGGCACCCGTAATAAGTCGCTTTGGAATTGCATCAGGAAGTCATTCTTGACTGCCCCGCCATCCACTCTTAATGTTTGCAGCTCGATTCCTGAATCTGCCTCCATTGCATCAAGGACATCCTTCGTTTGATACGCAAGTGATTCAAGTGTGGCACGAATGAAATGTTCTTTCGATGTGCCGCGCGTCAAACCAAAAACGGCTCCCCGCACTTCGCTGTCCCAATATGGAGTTCCAAGTCCTACAAAAGCCGGTACCACATATACTCCATCCGTACTTTCCACCCGTTTTGCATAGGTTTCGCTGTCCTTGGCATCATGAAGCATCCTTAGGCCATCGCGCAGCCATTGGATGGCGGAGCCAGCTACGAATATACTGCCTTCCAGTGCATATTCGACCTTCCCATTCAGTCCCCAGGCAAGGGTCGTCAATAGCCCGTGTTCGGAACTGACAGCCTTGGCTCCTGTATTCATGAGCATGAAACAGCCTGTTCCATACGTATTTTTAGCCATTCCTTCATTAAAGCAGGCTTGGCCGAATAATGCTGCCTGCTGATCACCGGCTGCCCCGGCGATCGGAATCGATTGGCCGAAGAAATGATATTCGATCGTACGTGCATATTCCTCAGAGGAAGGCCTTACTTCCGGCAGCATCGACTTTGGTACAGTCAATATCTCAAGCAGTTCTTCATCCCATTTCAGTTCATGGATATTATACATCAATGTCCGGGATGCATTGGAATAGTCCGTTACATGGGCCTTGCCTCCTGATAGCTTCCAGATCAGCCAAGTATCGATGGTACCGAATAACAGCTTGCCTTCATCCGCCTTTTGTCGTGCCCCTTCCACATTATCGAGGATCCATTTCACTTTCGTTCCGGAAAAATAGGCATCTATCAACAATCCCGTTTTATCCCGGAATAAATCATTTAGTCCCTTTTCCTTCAAATCATCACAGATTTCACTTGTTTGCCTGGACTGCCATACAATCGCATTATAGACAGGGGCACCTGTTTCTTTATCCCAAACGACTGCCGTTTCACGCTGATTGGTGATCCCGATACCGGCAATTTGCTCTGGCTTTATACCGGATTCAGATAGTACACCGGCAATCACCGCCAGGATCGATCCCCAAATCTCATTGGCGTTATGCTCGACCCAGCCTGGTTTAGGGAAATGCTGTGTGAATTCCTTTTGGGAGGAATGGACGATTTCCCCCTTTTCATTAAATAAAATCGCCCGCGAACTTGTTGTTCCTTGATCTAATGATAAAATGTATTTTTCCATTGTGTATGCCCCTCCTTTTAATTAACTAGCGATATTTCTGCTATCCAATTCATGTGACTGTTTTTTACCAAAAGCATAGGCTAATATCAATAGTACCAGGCTTGCACCCAAAACAGACCAAAATCCTGCCGTTATTTCCCCCATAAAGAATGCTTTATAACAAACGGCACCAAGTGACCCCAACAATCGGTCCAACGACCGGAATCCATGAATAGCCCCAATTGGAATTGCCTTTACCAGGTATCGGCAGCAAAAAGTGAGCGATGCGCGGCCCCAGGTCGCGGGCCGGGTTAATGGCGTATCCTGTCGTACCCCCAAGTGACATCCCGATCACGACAATCAATAACCCGACTGCGAATGGGTTTAGGCCCTCTGTAAAATCATTGGCACCTATAAATAATAAACCAAGAATAAGGATGAAAGTTCCAATCATCTCACTTAATAGATTTGAAAAGGTGTGCGGGATCGCAGGCGAAGTCGCGAACACACCAAGCTTCGCTCCTGGATCATCCGTAGCTTTCCAGTGTGGCAAATAGTGCAGGAATACTAGAGTTGCGCCAAGGATCGCACCAATCATTTGGGCAACGATATAACCGGGCACATCACTCCAAGGAAATTCTCCAATAACGGCAAACCCTAATGTGACCGCCGGGTTTAAATGCGCCCCGCTTATGGACCCCACTGCAAAAACACCCATGGTAACAGCCAATCCCCACGCAATCGTGATAACGATCCAGCCGGCATCTTTTGCATAGGAGCCCTTTAAGGATGAACCAGCACCAATACCTGCCCCGAATAAAACCAATATCATCGTACCTAATACTTCTCCCCAAAATGGAGTCATGATAAAACGCCTCCCTGATAAATTTTTAAACCTTACCAACAAATAAAAGGAGATCCGCAGCAGAACTATCTTCATAAAAAAATTATGAATAGATCTGTTGTGAATCTCCTAGTCTCCGTCACATTTATTAACTTGTACTGTAAAATATACTAGGTTATGAAAACGCTGTCAATATTTTGTGAAAAAAATTAATCTATTTTTCTGTAATTTTTTTCAATTTCCCCCTATTAGACGATATCCCATAATTCAGTTTTTGAAGTGGTGATTGACGACGCCCCGGCATCAAGGGCATTCAGGACTTCATCCGAAGTACGTATGAGGCCACCTGCAAAAATCGGTGTCTGCAATCGTTCCTTCACTTCTTTTATCATCCATGGCATAGCGCCCGGCAGTACTTCGATATAATCCGGCTTGGTTTTCTGCACCAGCTTATAACTTTTCTCAAGCGCATGTGAGTCTATTAAAAGATTCGCTGGATGGCAATGACCCCCTTTTGCTTCGCCTTCAATATAACGTTTGATTTGGTAGAAATCAGCCCATAGGGATTATATTCCTGACAAATGAATTCTGTCGCGTACTCATCGCTTCTTATGCCATGGATCAAATCGACATGATAGATCATTTTCTTATTATGCTGCTTTGCCATCATGCTTACATTTTTCAATTGTGATATATGCAAATCAAGAAACACACCTATTTCATAGGAACTTTCTAGAAATCTTTCAAAATCCTTCATGCTTGCCGAAGCAGGCAAAATCTTCTGATCCATTATTATCCTCCTCATTCCCAGAAAAACTCAAAACTTCAAGTCATTTAGTATATTTTAAAGAGCTTGATTTATCAAACACATTTTTTCATGAACAATGTCATCTTAACACTAACATAACTGGCACACTCTTTATAGATTGCAGCTAAGGATGTATGTAAAATATCCCCTTAAATCATAAAGAAAGTTTCATTTTCAAAGCACCTTCGACGAGTTCATACGATTTAATTGTGCCAATGGGAATTTTTCTCACGATGCTCCACGCATTAGCATTCATTTTGATCGCTCTTTTTTCATATTCAAAAAATGGCGGTCTGTTAAATATCCTTTGGTTGATGAAATTACTGTCAATTGGTTCCATTCCCACTAATTCAAACGTAATCGTTCTTCCTTCCACATGAACCGGTTTTAATGTAATCCGGAAAGCTACGTCTTTCTTAAACATCATTTTCTTCACTTCCATCGTTCCGGAAAGCACAATATGCTTTGGTGTAATCTCGACTTTAATTTCCTGGCCAGATGATTTCATTTTTATGATTCTCTCTATCATGGCTTCAGTTACCGTTATCGGTATGCCACTTTTGAATGGACTCATCCTTGCATTCCCCCACTCAAAGCATATGCCGGATTCCCTGATGCGGTTAATATTTCAGCCCGAATCAATAAACGGTATATTCTAAATATTCCAGCTCCAGCCCTTGACCTTCATAAAAACTACCTGTATAGTCATAGTTAATTTAATAGACAACTCTTATCCAGAGAGGTGGAGGGACTGGCCCTTTGATGCCTCAGCAACAGACTGATCTTGTACTGTGCTAATTCCAGAAGTGTAAAAGCTTGAAGATAAGAAGAGTATATAGCTTTGTTGCCAACACCTCTTCTTATTTTTAAGAAGAGGTTTTTTATTTTAAAAAGGAAAGAAGGAATGCAACATGTCCATCACATTAACGAAAGCACCATTCAGGGCGGACCACGTCGGAAGTTTATTAAGACCAGAACGTTTACATATTGCCAGGAAACAATTTAGGGATGGTACCCTTTCGGCAGAGCAGCTTCGTGAAGTTGAAACCGAAGAAATCGAACGGATTGTCGATAAACAAATTGAAGTTGGGTTAGAGGCCGTTACGGACGGTGAGTTCAGGCGAACATGGTGGCACTTTGACTTCCTCGAACATTTAAATGGCATCGAGGGATATGTTACTGAAAAAGGCCTCACATTCGATGGTGTGGAAACAGAGAGATATAATGTCCGCAATACCGGGAAGGTTTCATTCAACCCTGAACATCCCTTCATTCGTGATTTCATTGAATTGGACCAAATCGTGAACGGACGTGCAGTTGCCAAGCAAACCATTCCCAGTCCGAATCAATTATTTGCTGCAGGCATTCATAATGCAGACATCTACCCTGATATTGAAGAATATGCAAAAGATATCATCAAAGCCTATCAGCACGCTTTGAAAGCCTTTTATGAAGCAGGTGTGCGTTATCTTCAATTGGATGATGTATATATTGCCAGACTTTCAGCTCCAGATTTCCAGTTCAAAGATGGAAAATATACGAGGGAACAGTTAATTGATCTTGCACTTCGTGTCATTAATGGAGCATTGGAAGGCAAACCAGAAGACCTTGTCGTCACTACCCACCTATGTCGCGGAAACTACCAGTCGACATGGGCGTTTGAAGGAAGCTATGCCCGTATCGCCCCAACTTTATTGGCAAAAGAAAAAGTGGATGGATTCTTCTTGGAATATGATGATCAACGCTCAGGGGATTTCAAACCATTGGAATACATTCCAAATGGCGGAGCACGTGTCGTCCTGGGAGTCGTCACTTCAAAAAATGGAGAAATCGAAGACAAGGAAGCTGTTAAGGCACGCATCAAAGAAGCCTCGGAATTCGTTCCGCTCGAACAATTATGCTTAAGCCCTCAATGCGGCTTCGCCTCCACCCATCACGGCAACAAGCTAACCGAAGATCAGCAATGGGAAAAGCTGAAATTCGTCGTTGAAGCAGCAAAAGAAGTATGGGAATGATTATTTTCCGTAGGGTTTGAAACTTATTTACAGGATTCATACAACCTAATCGGCTTTAAGCGTGCCGATTAGGTTTACACTTAAAATCCGAAAGCAAACAAAAAAGAACGGCCACCTGCACGTCCCTTTTTACTTGCAGCTATCATCATCATCATCCATTTTCTTCACAAATATATCATCCGTCACCCTATCTTCCAGCTTGTTCCTCAAGGCCAATTCCGCAGCCTTCCCATCACTAGGCGATCCGTCCGAGAAATACATAGGAAACAAGGAGAAAAACATAATATAGAATGAAAAATAGATAAATTGATACCAGATTACCGAGCTGTCCAGGATATTCTGATACACTAAGCTATATATGATCAGCATGCTGATCAAATTAAAGATAGCCCCCTAAATAGATCAGCGTATTCGTCAATCGATTATCATGTTTCAATCCCTTGAACTCGCAAGTCCCATTCCAAAAATAATATTTCCTCACTTCTATGTTCCGAAAGGCGAAAAGCTTATTACCACAACCGATCAAGATTTTCTTTTCTGATCCCCCAAAGATCGTAACAAAGAAAATATGCCCGCTCAAATGTATCAGTGTAACGATCGGCATGATCAAAAAAAAGGAAAATAGAAATTTAATGATATCAGAGAGACCAAACATATATAACTACCCCTCCTCACCAGAGCCATTTCTTTACCAGGATGCTACTCTGATACCCTGCCCACACTAGTTATAACTAGTAAATTTTCACAGTGGTAATATGTTGCTTTCCACAAGTGATAAGAGGATAATCGTACTCCTTCTGCTTAATTTGGACTGTTTCCAACATATCGAACCCGGAAAAGTGATAGCCTTTACATCTTTATTTAGCGATTGGGGGTGCGAAGAATTTCTGCGTTGTTTTGTCCTGGCCTCAAGCCTGCATGTTTATATTCAGGGGTGAAAACCGATGTTTTGATCGGGCAGGCGATTTGCTTTTGGACATTTCCTTTTCCGTCAGGTACCTCGACGATCATTCCCCTCGCCTTCAATTGGGGGTGCTCGGCCGCTTCGGTGAAGGTCAGCACTGGTTCTGCACAGGCCTCGAAATCAGCGAATATCTTCTGCCATTCATGAAAATCCCTTTCGAGGAAAGCCAGTCGGACGGCCGTTTTAAACCTGATTCCGCTTTCTTCATCGCTTTTCATGCTCAATTCATATAATTCGGGTGCACCGATGGCTTCACATAATGCTTTTCGAAAAGGGGGCTCAAGGCTTCCTACCGAAAAATAGCGTCCGTCTTTCGTTTCGTAAAAGTCATAAAAGGACCCTCCGTTCAACATCAGTTTTTCTGGTTCAAGCTCAAGGCCCCCTTGCAGATTCAAAGGTGCAGATATGGCATTCAAGGCAAAACTGCAGTCGGTCATGCTTATGTCGATGGCTTGGCCGAATCCTGTTCTTTCCCTGTGAATGACTGCAGATAATATACCGATGACAGCATGCAGCGAGCCTCCGGCAAGATCTGCTATTTGGGTTCCGTTTTTTGCCGGGCCGGCCTTTTTCGTACCGGAATAGCCTGATAGGCCTGCAATCGAAATATAATTGATATCATGTCCCGGTCGGTCTTTATAGGGACCAGTCTGGCCGAAGCCCGTGATAGAACAGTAAATCAGCTTTGGATTGATCGATTTTAATGCCCCATACCCCAGTCCGAGGCGTTCCATGACACCTGGACGGAATTGTTCAATGACGATATCGTATTCCGTCACTAGGTTTTTTACGGATTCGATTGACTCGGATTGTTTTAAATCCAGTGTGATCGACTGCTTCGATCTGTTAAGATATTGGTTCACACCCCATGAATCCTTTGCTCCCGGCCTCTCCACCTTCAAAACATCCGCTCCTAAATCCGCTAGCATCAAAGTGGCAAATGGGCCGGGCAGTAACGTTGAAAAGTCCAATACTTTTAAATGAGTCAATAAGGTCATCAGCCGTGCACCTTCCCTTTCCCTTGGAAATATTAAAAGCTTTCCCGCCGTTCTGTACATGCAATTTAGCAGAGTTTACGATTATCATATAACACCTCACTCAAGATTTGTATAAATTTCCATTCGACAAAAAATCAAAGGCTAGGAATCAGATTCCTAGCCTTTGATAATGAGCTTATACAAAACAAGTAAAAGCCGGACAATTTAAAACTGAATTGTCCGGCTGCTTTACTTTAAGCTTGTTCATTCATATTTTTTGTCAAAGTCAAATTCGACTTCATCAAGTTTAACGAATTTGGTCTTTCTTACCAGTTTATAACCAAACCATAGACCAAGGAAAAGCGGGATTCCCAGGTATGCAGCTATTACACTGCCCCAATCGATATGGTCTGAGAAAAAGGCCTGGATATTTTGGGACAGGATGACGATCATGCCAATTAAAATGGCAAAGATCGGTCCAATCGGGAACCATAATGCCTTATATGGCAGCTTCTCCAATGAATGGCCTTGAGCGATGAATGCTTTCCGGAAACGGTAATGGCTGATGGAAATGCCCAGCCAAAAGATGAATCCTGTAATTCCAATGGCATTCATTAACCAAATATACACTTTACCATCACCGAATATGGAAGCTAAAAAGGCCAGCATGCCGATGGAACATGTCAAAATCATGCCTGCAACCGGTACTCCGCGTTTATTAAGTTTTGCAAACAAACGAGGTGCTTGCCCATCCTTTGCCATTGAATATAACATACGCGTAGATGCATATAGACTAGAGTTACCTGCAGATAAGACCGCTGTTAAAATGACGGCATTCATAAGCGAAGCAGCAAAGGCCACTCCAGCTTTTTCAAAGATGAGCGTGAATGGGCTTACCATGACGTTATCACCTTGTAAACTTGGGTTCGTATAAGGGATAAGCAGTCCTATTACGAAGATTGCCAATACGTAAAAGAGCAAGATCCTCCAGAAGACACTTTTAATCGCCTTCGGTATATTCCGTGCAGGATCTTCACTTTCCCCGGCAGCCACACCGACAATTTCGGTACCTTGAAAAGAAAAGCCAGCGGCTATGAAAACGATGAAGACACCCATGAACCCACCCGGGAAAGGAGCGTCATCGACGGTGAAGTTTTTAAATCCAACTGCTTCGCCACCCATAATGCCGACGATCATTAGCAGTCCGACGATTATAAAAATAACGATTGCTGTTACTTTTATGAAGGAAAACCAGTATTCCCCTTCACCATATCCTTTAACGGATAAATAGTTCAATAGGAAGATGAGAACCAAGAATGATGAACTCCATAACAATGATGGACTATTCGGAAACCAGAATTTCATGATCATTGTCGAGGCTGCCAACTCTGCGGCTATCGTCATCGACCAATTGAACCAATATGTCCATCCCAAGGCAAAACCAAATGCCGGATCGACGAATTTAGATCCATAGGTACTGAAGGATCCGCTTGTCGGCATAAAGGCTGCCAGTTCCCCTAAGCTCGTCATCACAAAGTACACCATTGCCCCAACTAAGGCATAAGCAAGTAGCGCGCCGCCTGGCCCAGCTGTATGGATGGCTGCCCCGCTGCTTAGGAACAGCCCGGTGCCAATAGCGCCGCCAATGGAAATCATCGTTAAATGGCGGGATTTTAAACCGCGCTTTAATTCTTGTTCTTCTTGCTGTGGAGGTTGCAAGATGTCATTTTCTTGTTTTGGTATCATAATTTTTCATCCCTTTCTATATAAGCGCTTTCATATATGGGGAAATCCATTTAATAAATTTTCCTATTTCATAAACTTTCAAATAGATCTAATTTACAATTCGAATTCCTTTTCTGAATATATGCAATTTTCATGCCAGATTTACAAAACGCAATATTCCACAAATTATTTTAAAAAATACCTTCAATAGACAAATTTTTTTGCACTTTACGCCACGTTTTTTTGCACATTATGCCATGTTTTTTTGCACTTTTATTCATTTGGATTAATTTAAATACATTCCAAATATTACTAAAAGAATATATTCAAAGAATATTTCTATTAAAATCCATTTTTCTCCATTTTATTCCTTTAAATGTCATATTTTTTGCGAGTTTTCTCCATTTGATAATAATATGAAACGATGTAAAAATGAGGTATTCTCATGAAGGAGTTGAGTGTTTTGAAAGGTAAGGTATTTTTAGGAACTGCACTATCCGTCGGTCTATTATTTTCTGCTATTCCCCATCAAGAAGCTTTAGCGGCAAAAAATGTATTAAGTGTTGAGAAGTATAATAAGCATAAGGATTCGCTAGAATACAAGTCTGGGAAACTTACGGACCCGTCAAAGCAAACGGCAGAAGAAATCATTCTTACCTTTTTTGATAAAAACAAAAAGTCTTACAAGCTAGAAAAGCAAAAGGCGAAGGACTCCTTCACGATCGAGAAAGAAAGCAAGGATGAACTAGGCAATACCGTCCTTAAATTACAGCAAACCTATAAAGGCGTACCTGTATGGAATTCCACACAAGCAGTATTGATTGACGCAAAAGGTGTATTGACTGTCGTGTCCGGTACGGTTGAAGCCAATCTAAACACGAAATTAGGGAAAAAGGCTAAAAAGGGCATCAGTGAATCCGAAGCTATCAAAATAGCTGAAGCCGATCTTGGGTTCACACCTGCCTACGAACAATCACCTGAATCTGACCTATATGTCTACGCAAATGAAGGCAAGGCCGATTATGTATATAAAGTCAATTTGAAATTCTTAAGTCCGGAACCAGGAAATCATAATTATTTCATTTCAGTCAAAACGGGTAAAATCCTGAATAAATATAATACACTAGATGAGGTGACGGGGACCAACTCCGTCGGAACGGGCACGGGCGTCTTAAACAATACCGTGTCGCTGAACACTACCTTATCCAACGGTCAATACTACTTACAAGACAATACACGCGGTAAAGGCATTTACACGTATAATGCCAATAACCGTTCAAGATTGCCTGGTACACTCTTTTCCAACACAACAAATGCTTTTACTGCTTCTGCCGATAAAGCTGCGGTGGATGCCCATTATTATGCGGGTAAAACCTATGATTATTACAAATCGACATTTGGCAGGAACTCCTATGATGGTAATGGAACCATCCTGAAATCAACCGTCCATTATGGCTCAAGATACAATAATGCTTTCTGGGATGGCACCCAAATGGTTTACGGTGATGGAGATGGCACGACGTTCATCCCATTGTCCGGCGGGCTCGATGTCGTCGCACATGAACTGACGCATGCCGTTACTTCCTCGGAATCGAATCTTACCTATCAATATGAATCCGGTGCTTTGAATGAAGCGATATCTGATATTTTTGGCACTGTTGTAGAATTTAAGAATCAAAGTGCCAAAGCCGATTATTTGGTCGGGGAAGATATTTACACACCTAACATTCCCGGTGATGCACTCCGCTCGATGGCTAATCCTACATTGAATGGTGACCCTGACCATTATTCGAACCGTTATACAGGAACGGGTGATAATGGCGGAGTCCACACGAACAGCGGAATCATTAATAAGGCAGCTTATTTAATCTCTGCAGGCGGAACCCACCATGGCGTGACTGTATCCGGAATCGGCATCGATAAACTAGGAACGATCTTTTACCGGGCAAACACAACATATTTAACTACCTCGTCGACTTTTTCACAAGCCAGAGCGGCGGTCATACAATCGGCCTCTGATTTATACGGTTCAAGCAGTGCAGAAGTCACTGCTGTCAAAAATGCCTTTACAGCTGTCGGTGTGAATTAAGAGATTTACCTATATATCAAACACCTCCCTAGCTTCACTTCTAGCGGAGGTGTTTTTCTTATATATTGTAATGACTTCAACCTTCCGAGGATCATTTCGGCCGTTCGTTACCATTTTTCGTCCTTCATGTGAAGAATTCCGTCCTACGGCACAGATAGAGCCTCAATAAAAACAATCTGGGCCGTTTGCTAAAAATGATTAATTCCGTAAAATAGTTGCTTTTCTCCTTATTAACTGTCAAGCTTAGATGATCTGGACTATATTGAATAGAACAAGTAGGTGACGAACATGATTGAAGTTAAAACTTCCACACTCAGTGATGGTGAGTTCAATAGAGGCGTATTCGCAACACGAGATATTAAAAAAGGTGAGCTTTTGCATGAGGCACCTGTCATTGCATATCCGAACGAGGAGCATGTTTTCATAGAGAAAACATTGCTGGCTGATTATGCGTTTGAATATGGAATTAACCATACTGCCATGCTTTTAGGCTATGGCATGCTGTTTAATCATTCTTATACACCCAACGCTACGTATGACATAAACTTCAAGAATCATACGTTTGATTTCTTTGCTTACACCGACATAAAGGCAGGAGAAGAAATCCTGATCAATTATAATGGTGAAGTCGATAATGAGGATCCGCTTTGGTTCAATAAAGAAAATGACGGCGAAGATGAAGCTGAATGATCATTGATCCTTCATGAAAGCACTTGTACTTTTGAATACCTTTCCAAGGTCTTCGAAAGAAACGGGTGCTTTTCCTTTTACGGCATGAATTCACTGGGATTTTAATCGTTAATGGTTTACTAAGAGAAAAGCAATGAAAAAAGCCCCATTAAGAATAACTTAATGGGGCTTTTTGAATCGGAATGCTCGCATCCCGAACCATGATTTATTACACTCTCTAGATTGGAGAAATTCGCATCACTCCTGCCAACCGAGACTCCATTTGAGCCAGGAGGCTTGGCAAACAGTCGACGGAAATTAATGGTTCTTCTATTTCACCTTAACGTACGGATGGGTTACTTGATTTAGTTTTGGTTATTGATTGGAATTGGCTCTTAACCTTATCAATGGTTTCTGGGGTGGCTAGGGATCTTATTTGACTCATGGTTTTTTCACGGGTTTTCTTATTGCGCATTAAAAATGCAGCTGCTCCTATCAGGACGGTTCCAAGCATTTTGTTTGATGGCATGTTAGTTTCCTCCTTCAAGTTAGTCATATATAGTATTCCCTCTATCAGCTGATTTAAACAAAAGCATCCTTTTGAAAGAGCGGTCCCGCTTTTATTCATCCTCGCTCAGGCTTTCGATAAACTTTATGCTTTCAGGATTTTTCACCACTTTTTCCGCTTGATCCGGATCAGCTTTCGTTTGCTTCATGTTGTTAAGTTTATATGTCAGCACTCTTTTCACTGACTCGTTAATTCTATCCATTGGAACTTCCCTGCTTTTACTGCTTGCAGTAATCCGTCATATACCTCAAGCTCATGGGAATATTCATGACAGACAAGTAATAAGTCAGCTCCTGCAAGGATTGCCTGCTTCCCCATCTCTTCATAGGAGAAATACTTGTTCACAGCTCCCATTTCCAAATCGTCGGTAACGACAAGTCCTTCATATTTGAGTTTCCCCGAAGCAGGTCTTCTATGATGATTTTAGAAAGGCTTGCAGGTTTTTCTTTATCATAGGCTGGATATTTAATGTGGGTCACCATTACGAAAAACTTTTGGTTATCCATTTCACTTATGATTTGCTTGAAAGGATAGATATCCGAATTTTCCAGATCTAGTTGGTTTGCCTCCACGGAAGATGTTTCGACATGCGGATCGATTTCGCTGCGTCCGTTTCCCGGAAAGTGCTTCAATGCACCAGTTATCGAAACATCATTCAAGCCTTGAATGGCTTTCCTTCCGTATTGATAGACCATTTCCGGATCTTGCCCCAATGAACGCTTATCCGTTTTCGATAGATCAAGTACAGGGGCAAAATTAATGTTAATCCCCATGGAGCCCAGTTCTGTCCCATTCAATTTGGCCACCTTGTACATGTCTTCAATAGAGGCATTTTTCCCAAGATCCTGTTGAGCAGGGAGGGGCGATACCCTTTCCTTCATCCTCATGATGTCCCCGCCTTCCTGATCGATGGCCACCATCAATGGAAGCGAATGTGTACTTTGATCGGCCGTTTGCTGAAGCGAATTGGATAACCTGGCCACTTGTTTAGGTGATTTCATATTACGGTCAAAATAAATGACGCCTCCTATATGTTTTTGTTCGATGAGCTCCGTAATTTCATCGCTCTTTTCAGTTCCCTTGAAACCGACCATCATAAGCTGTCCGATTTTTTCTTCAAGCGTCATTTTTTCAGCAATTTCTCTATTTTCTCATGACTATCCGCATCGGCGTCCTTCGCTTTTTCCGCCCTGGAATTCACATCCATATTCAACTGAATGAACACTGCTGAAAAAGCGAGGATTGCGATGAAAAGCAGGCCCATATATATTTTTTTATTCTTCATGCTTTGACCTTCATTGACATTTTCTCTGTCCTTTCTTGATTGCCCTTTTATTGATTTCGTTGCACACTTCTTAATCATGTTCATAAAGTGACAATTCTATATCATCATTGCGGATTTTTTTGCATAAAGCATTAGCCGAGTACCATACTACATACATAGCCTAATTCAAAGGAGATGCCCCCATGAATGTCTTGAAGAATATTGCCGTCACCTTCAGCCATGCAGTCGATTATGCAAAAGAAAAAATAACAGCCATAACGGGAACAACTTCAGTTACGATAGCGGAATTGAGTGAACACATCATCAATCAGCCCGAAACAAAACTAATCAGGAAAAACCTTTTAGGGATCCCTTTTTCTTTTTATCATTTACAAAAAGAAGACGTCACGTACTATTTGGAAATGAAAAGCTCACAGATTCTCCAGTTGGATGTTCAAGCGCATAATCATACGATTGTGTCTTACAGGTCTTATCGAGATAAATCCAGCTTGCCCACGGCCATTAGATTTCCTAAAACCCTTTTATCCGAATGACTCTGGTACAAAAACCAAAAAGCCGATATCCCCTGCATATGGGGTTATCAGCTTTTTTCATCTTATAGGGAGAAAAAACGGTCTCTTTCACTTGAAATCCATTTCTCGGCACCTTCCTCATCCTTTTTAACCAAGCGGTTAACGAGGATATCATGCCAAATGTAGTTTTCGAGAAAATTGATATGAATGGGATCATCTGTGTAGAACGCCGTTTCTCTCGTTTCGGGGAAGGGCCGTAAATCGTCTCCTTGCCATCAATGGATAAGATGAACCATTTGTTTTCTCCGATATTTTCCACATAGCTTGTTTTGCGATGTATATCTATACCTGATAATGGGTTTTCAACCTGAAATGCAATCCCCTTGAGCGTGCAATGCGCGGCGACCCCTTTTAGCTCTTGTTCAAGTTTTCCATACATCTCGTCCCATAAGGAAACCACCACCCTTTTCTCGGCTTTGTGAATCAAAGTACGGCAGAAGGATAGGATGTGCCCTTCACCTTTAAGTGTCATTACACGATTGTCGGACATCGGTTCGATTTTCTCGAATTGTTTTAGTGTATGGCTGATGGATTGATAGGTATTGTTCCATTTTGATTGAACCGATTCCAAAAAACATCGACTGGAAGCGGCGAATATTTTATCGAGTCATTGATTTCCTCTTTTAAGACAATTCCTTCTTCTTGCAGTCCATTTAATATTTCATAGATTCGGGCCCTTGGAATTCCTGATTCCTTGCTTACTTGATAGGCACTGGTTGGGCCTTGGCGAACCAAAGAAACATAAGCCTTTGCTTCATATTGACTAAACCCGAGAGACTGTAGTTTTTGAATGATATCTTGCATAGTACCTCCTAGTGCTTTTAGTAAGTTATATGCCTATCATACCAAATCTCTTATCGAAATCTATTCGATTTCAAACGGTATGACTCGAATATTCTTATTTACAGGACAGTTCATATTAGTTACTATCTAAATAGTGACTAATTGAAAACTTGGGTTATGGCTTCAGCAACAAGCATTTCAGCCATAATGCCATTGATAAGGAGGCTTCTTGGATGGAAGATATACATATTTCAACACTTTTGCTGCTGATGATTTTCGGGTTTTTGGCAGCATTCATCGATTCCGTGGTCGGCGGCGGTGGCCTGATCTCGATACCCGCTTTATTATTTACAGGACTTTCCCCGTCAGCAGCGATCGCGACGAATAAGTTAGCAAGTTCCATGGGGTCTTTAACAAGTACCATTGCCTTCATTCGCTCAGGTAAGGTTAATTTCAAATTGGTTTCCAAACTTTTCCCATTAATTTTCATAGGTTCCCTGGTAGGAGCTTGGGTTGTCAATTTCGTCTCTCCTGAATTATTAAAGCCAATGATCTTGGTCCTATTAATAGCTATTGCCATTTATACCTTTTTTAAAAAGGACTGGGGCCAGAAATCGAATTACCATAAACTCACATGGAAAAAGGCTGCACTATTTGCGTTCGCTATATTTGCCATTGGTTTTTATGATGGGTTTTTGGGCGCTGGAACGGGATCTTTCATTTTGTTTGCCTTTTTAATGATCGGCTTTGATTTTTTGCACTCTGCAGGAAATGCAAAATTTTTGAACTTCGGAAGTAATTTGGCAGCACTCATGATGTTCATATTCCTTGATACCGTTAACTTTTCCTATGGAATTCCAATGGGGATCTCCATGATAGCAGGAGCGTTGGCCGGTTCTAAATTTGCCATTAAGAAAGGAGTGGCATATGTAAGAGTATTATTTATCATCGTAACCGTCATTCTGATCATGAAAAATATAATGGATTACTTAATGGACGGCTAATCTTTTAAAAAAATAGACTACAGCACATTGTGTTCTCCACACAGAATGTGACATATGGGGATTATTTGGGTATATGATAGATATAGACTGTGTGGAAAGGTGTGATTGGATGATTGAAAAGTGGAATGGCGAAGAAATGGCAGATGTATCGGGGCAAACCATTGTGATTACTGGTGCCAATAGTGGGCTTGGCTTCGAAACGGCTTTTGCACTGGCCGGTAAGGGGGCAGAAATCATCCTTGCGGTCCGGAATGCTTCAAAGGGTGAAAAGGCGGTCGATAGAATCTTATCGGTCCATCCTAAGGCAAATGTACGTGTGATGCAGCTGGATTTAAGTGATTTAAGCAGCATTCGGCAATTTGCCGATTCTTTTCAGGAAAACTATGAATCTCTCTCCGTCCTCATCAATAACGCAGGTGTGATGATTCCGCCCTACAGTAAGACGAAGGATGGCTTCGAGCTGCAATTCGGCAGCAATCACCTCGGTCATTTTGCTTTGACAGGCCTCCTTCTTCCGCGTATCCTTTCTACGCCAAAATCGCGTGTGGTCACATTGAGCAGCTTGGCCGCCATCAATGGATATATAGACTTCGACAATCTAAATGGTGAAAACGGTTATAAACCAATGAAATACTATGGGCAAAGCAAGCTGGCCAATCTACTCTTCGCCCGCGAATTACAGAATAAATTCAACCAGCATGGCGCAACCCCGATCAGTGTTGCCTGTCATCCGGGCCTTTCCCATACTAATCTCATGTCACGCGGTTCTGGCAAACCCATAAATAGATTCGTGCACTTTCTTTCCAAAACCATCACCCAGCCGGCAAGTATGGGGGCATTGCCCACCCTTTATGCCGCAACGGAACCTGCATTGACAGGCGGGGAGTATATCGGACCCGATGGAAAGAAGAGCAGAAGAGGCTTTCCCAGAAAAGACGAGATCATCGATACCTTATATAATGAAGAAACTTCGAAAAGATTATGGGATCTTTCAGAAACCTTGACAGAGGTCAAATATCGTTTCACTGAAAGCATTACGCCAAAATGACTTTATATTTCCCCTGTCTTCGCTCATGAAGTGCAAAAAGAAAGAGGGAGCATAATGCCCCCTCTTTTCGCTTCCATCATTCAGCGTCAAAAACTTCGACTTTTTCCATTTTGTCGCCATTTTTCATGGCTTTGGCTGTTTCAAGTCCAGATGTCACTTTACCGAATACTGTGTGAACACCGTTAAGATGCGGTTGTGGTTCATGCACGATGAAGAATTGGCTTGAGCCTGTGTCTTTTCCAGCATGTGCCATAGATAGGCTTCCTGCCTCATGTTTATGAGGGTTTCCTTCTGTTTCACATTTGATTTGCTTGCCGCTTCCGCCTGCGCCTGTACCTGTTGGATCTCCGCCTTGGCTTACGAAACCAGGGATTACACGGTGAAAGACTACGCCATTATAAAATCCTGTGTTTGCCAAGTTTTCGAAGTTAGCCACTGTGTTCGGTGCTTCGTTCGGGAAAAGGTCGAATTCGATTTTTTCTCCATTTTCCATAAGTATGTATCCTTTTTAGCCATGTTAAACATCTCCTTCAATATAAACTTAATCAAATCTAATAGTACCATTTTTATACGCAGAAAGAAAAGCAAGCGCTACTTATTTCGAATTGTATCATTATACATTCCAATATTTTTTCTTTTATAATGGGGTAGATTCATTATTATAAGGGGGAACGAACCATGATACAGCAATTCGATGCGTTAGTCGTGAACAAGCAAGATGATCAATTCACCGTTAACATTCAGAAACTATCACTTGATGATCTACCTCAAGGCGAAGTGCTCATCCGTGTTCATTATTCCGGTGTGAACTATAAAGATAGCCTTGCAGCAACTCCAAATGGAAACATTGTCAGCAGCTATCCGATCGTTCCGGGAATTGATATGGCTGGTGTTGTCGTTTCATCTGAGGATTCCCGCTTTAAAGAAGGGGACGAAGTCATTGCGACCTCCTACGGGATTGGCGTTTCCCAATCAGGGGCTATAGTCAATTTGCCCGTGTTCCTGCAGATTGGATCGTCCCGCTTCCCGATGGCCTTACAATGAAAGAGGCGATGATCATCGGAACGGCCGGTTTCACTGCAGCACTATCGGTACTGCGACTGGAAGAAAATAACCTCACACCTGGGCAAGGGAGCGTTCTCGTCACTGGTGCAACTGGCGGGGTCGGCAGTTTTGCCGTCTCGATCCTTTCCAAACTTGGCTATTCCGTTGAGGCGAGTACAGGAAAAGAATCGGAACATGGATACTTGAAGGAAATCGGCGCGGCGACCATTGTATCGCGTGAAGATGTATATGATGGCAAGCTGCGGGCTCTGGGCAAACAGAAGTGGAGCGGGGCGGTAGATCCAGTCGGCGGTGAACCGTTAGCTTCGGTCCTTAGCCAAATCAAGTATGGCGGAGCTGTGGCGGTCAGTGGATTGACAGCTGGGACAAGCCTTCCTGCCACCGTCTTTCCATTCATCTTAAGAGGTGTTAATTTACTTGGGATCGATTCGGTCAATTGCCCGATGGATACAAGATTGAAAGTTTGGCACCGCCTTGCCACCGACTTTAAACTAGAGCACTTGGAACAGCTCGTTCAACAGGAAATTACAATTGAAGAATTGCCTGACGTCCTTCCTACCCTATTAAAAGGGGAAGCTAGAGGCAGGACGATCGTTAAGCTATAACCCAAAAAGTGACGAGAGCAAGGCTTCTCGTCACTTTTCATTGTGAACTTTCATTGATAGGAAGACTGATATCCACAATCGTCCCTTCTCCCACTTCGCTGCTGAAATGAATTTCCCCATTATGCTCATGGATGATTTTAGTGCTGACCATGAGCCCAAACCCTGTTCCTTTTTCAGATGTGCTATAAAAAGGCTGCCCTAGATGCTTCATGCGTTCATTTGAGATTCCGCAGCCTTGATCAATGAACCGAATCATCACAGAGTCACCTTCATGGTTTAGCTGTATATGAAGTTTGCCGCCATTCGGCATGGCTTCTATCGCATTATTGACGACATTCGTGAATACTTGTTTTAACTGATTCGGTTCGCCAAAGACAGATGCCGAACCCGTATTATATTCCTTGATGATTTCGACATCATTCAATATCGCTTGAAACTCGGCTAACGTAATCACACTATCCAATAAATCGTTAAGCTGAATGAATTCACAAACCTTCGCTTCAGGCTCTGCTAAACTTAAAAACTCATTGGCCAGGATTTCGATTTTTTCAATTTCACTGACAATCATTTCAAGATAGTCCTTTTGCTCAGGGTCTTCCCTTAATAATTGCAAAAAGCCTTTGACCGTAGTTAATGGATTTCTTATTTCATGTGCGATGCCTGCAGCCATCTGTCCTACCGCCGATAACATATTGGATTTACAGAGCAGCTCTTCGGTCTTTTTACGCTCCGTAATATCCCTACAGAATACCTGTATGGCTGGTTGACCTTTATAAATAATCGGAAGACCGAGTGTTTCTCCATAGAATGCTTGTCCGTCAAGCCGAATGAACTTTTGTTCCAGTAAACCAACCGCCTGGTGATCGTCCCTCATAATTTCGATTCTTTTTTGTACACTTTCCCGGGACTCCAGGTGAACGAACTGGAAAACCGATTTACCGATAATATCTTCCACACTATCCATCCCAAGCATTTTTGCCCCCATGGGATTCATATACTCAATGATCCCATTGCGATGTACAAAAATCGCTTCAGGTGACACCTCCACTAAACTGCGATACCTTTGCTCGCTTTCCTTCAAGGCGGCTTCAGCAAGTTTTTGTTTCGTAATATCACGATAAACGAAAACCAATGCACACGGCTCATTTTCATTATCGCGGATATTAAACAGGGAGATGCTTACATCGATTAACTGGCCATCCTTCCTTAACCTGACCGTTTCAAAGCCTTTCTTTTGTACCCCTGCCTTAATTTGGTCATGCAATTCATTGACTGACTCCTTCAAGAAATCAGGAATAATTGGAAACGGCATGCCAATGAGCTCATCATTCGTCCATCCGAATAACTCTTCAAAAGCTGCATTCACCTGAAGGGTCTTTCCTTCCAGATCAACAATGGAAATGGCGTCCGGGTTGTTCTCCATGAAAGACTTGAATTTCTCGGTACTATCCTCCGGCTGCTGTTCTCCCATTTGCCCTTGTCCATAATTAATAAGCCTCTTACTCATCAATTTTTATTCCTTTCTTATCCGGAAATTTACAGTCTCAATATTACAGTATCAGTAAATCATTTGCCAGTTTTATCATATGTTTTTTCCAAGTTAAGGATTGATGCACAAAGAGGCCAAACCTCCATAAGGTTCAACCTGTTCCTTAAAATGTATTATAAATATTCGGGCATTCTGTACCTGTTGGTTCATAAAAGCAATGGAGCTTGAAACCCCCAACCAGGGGCTGATTATACCAGGTTGCCGGACAATCTCCCGGTGGCCTGAAGTACCATAGGCTAAATTTCGAAGGCCGCGCAAGCCTCTTTTCCCTGTCCCTTGCCCGCTGATAAATGATAAATCATGTCTGGAATCGTCCTCAACCCTTTGAAATCGGAACAATTCGACCTAATCCGATTGACCCCTACATTACCGATCATCAGCATGCCTTGATCACCTTCACCCTCGCCTTCCGCCCTAAGCAATCTTGCCAATAAGGCATATCGGCATCAGTGTGCTTTACAACGGCCATCCCATCACCTCCACTTTTTTATCCTATGTCTCGGATATGGAAAAATACTCCGTTTATTAACAAAATCTTCATATGGAGTACACGTCCTATCAATAATACAGCCCTATACTTAAGTAAGGCTGGATAGCACGCGTGGCTATCATGGTATTTGGCGAAGGCGGGGCCAATACTTTCCTTATACATATAAAAAAGGCGGCACACATTGTGCCGTCTTTTATCTTGTCATTCTTTCGCTTCAAATGCCGCTTCAAACGCCAATGATACCTTCTCGAATTCTTCATCCGATTCGATATCGAGCAGTTCACCTTCGCCTTCGACCCTAAAAAGAAAATATCGATATCTTCATCTGTATCCTCTTCAATATCTTCAAGCAAACCTACTGCAACATATTCCGTTCCTTCTACATCCAATGATCCTAAAACCTCAACCTCATGGCCTTCATCACTGTCATCAGTAAGGGTGAAAACTTCACCTTCACGAATTTTTCCCATACTACCTCTCCTCTCATATCCATTAATAATGGAGTTGTTTCCATAGTATATCGACTATTCCATTTAGAAACAAATTTTTGCCCTGAAAAATGATGAATACCTTTCTTTCCAAGAAAAGAATCTATCAAGAAATATTATGGAAGAAAAGTATTAACCCATAAGCCATTTGTTATTTTTCATTATTCACCAATACTTCCCCTTTATTAACATCATTTAAAAAATTATCTAAAACGGCTATAAAAAAGTAATTTAATTCCGAATAATCTTATATATACTAATATTAGCGAATTGCACCTGGATATAATGAAGGAGGAAGATTTATTGGCTGTGAAAAGGGTCGACCACATTGGCGTTGTTGTAAAAGATCTTGAAACATCCATCGCCTTTTATCAAGATGTACTGGATTTAAAATTAAAAGCACGCATGACTCATACTAACGGGGTGATCGAACTGGCATTCCTCGGTTACGAAGAGTCGGACGAAACAGAAATAGAATTGATTCAGGGATATAGCGACACACTGCCATCCGAAGCAACGATCCACCATTTCGCCATTACCGTGGATGATATCGAAGAAGAATATGCCCGGATCAAAAGCTTGGATAACACCGAGCTGATTGATGAAGAGATCGTCACCCTTCCAAATGGTTATCGCTATTTCTACGTATATGGACCGGAAAAAGAGTGGATTGAATTTTTCCAAAGGTAAAAAGCATACTAAAAAGGCAGAGTCTTAGAGACTTCTGCTTTTTTAACGTTCACTTTGCAAGCCGCTTATTCAAGCTTAACAAAATTTACAGATAAAAATCTTTTCTTTACTTAAATGAAGGAATTTCTTAATATACTACATTTATCCTAAGATGTAATAATTATATTTTTTGGAGGTATGCATTTTGGGGAAAATGAGCAAAAAGGTAGCAGGAATTACGTTAGCAGGCGCAGTGGCCATATCATCACTGGGTATTTCAACAATGAAGGAAGATGTTCAGGCAAAAGACAAGAAAAAAGAACCAACAAACGTCATCATGATGGTGATGGATGGAACAAGCACAGGAGCCACAACCCTTTCAAGGTGGTATAAAGGCGATAATCTAGCCATGGACGAAATGCTGACTGGCGGCATGCGTACATACTCAGCTGAATCGGCCATTACGGACTCAGCTCCTGCAGCAACAGCCCTTGCGACAGGAAATAAATCAAATGATAAATTTGTCGGTGTCCTGCCATCCATCGTTAATTCTCCAGGGCTCGATCCGGTTAATCCGAAAAATGCACAAAAACCAGTCGCTAACGTTTTGGAGGGTGCGAAACAAGCCGGAAAGGCTACTGGCATCATTTCTACATCTGAAATCCAGCATGCTACACCCGCAGGCTTCTCCGCTCACGTGACACACCGAAGCAATTATGGTGATATTGCGGAACAGCAGGTTTATCAGGGGATTGACGTCGTTTTGGGAGGGGGCAAAGAATCCCTTTACCAGGTAAAACAAAAAATGCAAGAATTGATGGTGAAAACCTTTTGAAAGTGCTCGAGAAAGACAAATATGATTTTGTTGAAACCCGTGACGAGCTGTTAAACTCTAAATCGAATAAAATTTGGGGAAGCTTTGCACCAAGTGCCCTGGCATATGATTTAGATCGTAAAACAACAAAGCCAAGTGAACCCACTTTAGCTGAAATGACCAATAAAGCCCTTAAAACCTTGAAAAAAGATAAAGATGGTTTCTTCTTATTTGTCGAAGGAAGCAAGATTGACTGGGCTGCTCACGGAAACGACACGATCGGAATGATTAGTGATACTTTATCTTTTGATGATGCCGTGAACGAAGCCCTTAAGTTTGCAAAAAATGACGGAAACACGATGGTCATTGCAGTGACGGACCATGGGAACAGCGGAATTACAATGGGTAACGTAAACACGAACTCCTCCTACCCAGAAACACCCGTTTCAGCCTATATCGATCCATTAAAGAAAGCGAAGATGACTGTCGAAGGAGCTTTAAGTAAGTTGAAACCAGATCATTCCAATCTAAAAGAAGTTGCAGCACTATATGGACTTGATGATCTGACTTCTGAAGAATCAGCAAAACTTACCTCTTCCAAAAACATAGGTGCTGAAATGACAAAGATGCTTGCTAACCGTGCCAACATTGGCTTTACAACTGGCGGTCATACAGGGAAGACGTTTTCCTATACTCTTATGGCCCTTCAAAACCGACTGGATTAGTGGAGAATACAGATCTCCCTAAAAAAATGGCCGAATTCATGGGCTTTGATTTACAAAAATTATCGAATAAACTATACATGAATGCTAAAGATTCCTTTGAGAAAAAAGGATATTCTACCCGTATTGATGTGACAGACCCGAATAACCCAGTTTTCGTAGCGAAAAAGGGGCAGCAAAAAGTAGAGTTGCCTGCAAATAAGAATATCGTTATCAGCAAGACTCCTAAATCCACTAAACAAAAGGAAATAAATGCCATAACCATTTACAACGGAAAAGACTTCTATATATCTGAACAAGCATTAAAGGCAGTCAAGTAAGCATCACATCTTTATAATGATGAAGGAGCCCTTGTTTTTAACAAGGGCTCCGACCGTTTATCAACTCCTTATCCTCCCTACGGTCCGGTAACGTTGACAGACACCATAAGTTAGCTTTCTACATGAAGAAAGGATTTTTTTATGAGAAGAATTTATGAATATCTATTGATGAGAAAAAGAAGTAGTTTAAAAATTAAAAGAGATCTCAAAAAATTAGAACAGGAAATAAACCAAAATAAAAATTCCTTTTCGAGTTTTGTACGTGAAATCTTATATAGTACACGTGATATATGGAATTTAGAAATTGAAGAAGAAATTAAAGATAATTAAGCATATAAAAAGGTTCTTATCTAAAATTAGATAAGAACCTTCAGACTGTAGACAAACTCGAAGAAAAGCGGGTTTGCCCGCAGTTTTTTTATGGTTTGTACAATGAACGTTGATTTCCTCTCCAGGCACTCGCTTTCCGCGGGCGGTCCGGGAGTCTCCTCGGCGCCTTTGCGCCTGCGGGGTCTCCCTGGGACTCGCTATTCTAAGCAGGAGCCTCGCACATCCGCTCCAATCAACTTTGTTTAAAAATTCCGATGGAATCCCTTTGTCTACAAACTCAGGAGCCCTTGTTTAACAAGGGCTCCTTTTCTTATCAATGATTTAGAACTCCCCGGTTCACCAGCTTGACTTTTTGACACCCGGCAGCTGCCCTTTATGAGCAAGTTCCCTAAAAACGATACGCGACATGTTGAATTTGCGCATATATCCACGTGGCCTCCCCGTTACTCCACAACGATTATGGACCCTTGTCGGCGAGGAATCACGAGGGAGTTTGGCCAATGCGGCATAATCCCCTTCTCTTTCAATTCCTTTCTAAGTTCTGCATACTTTTCGACCATTGCCAACTGTTTTTCCGCTTTTATCACCTTGGACTTTTTCGCCATTTTAATTCTCCTTTTTTAAAGATCTTGATTTTATATCTATAAACTATTCACAATTCGTTCCGCTGCCTGTCTTGCTCCCGATATATTCCTGGATATCGGTCCCATTTCAAGTTCAGCCAATGCTCCCGTGACATATAAACCAGGTCCCCACTGCAACGACTGCGATACGATTGGATAACCACATTCCGCGCAGCGTAAATCATGCGACCGGATGACTGGCATCAGCCAATCCTTCCCTGGCATTGATGACTTAAAGCCGGTCGCTAAAAGGATCGTCCCCGTTTGTTGAATGACCTTTTCGTTTTTATCCCTAAGGCTGATATGCCCATCCCTCCACACAGCGTTTATCACTTCATCATCCATGACACGCAATAATCCCTGTTTAACCTGATTCATCAGCGCTTTATGTAAGTCAGGTGGGATGGATCCCTTATTACGGGCCTGGATAATGGTCTCGCGTCTTTTTGAAAGCTGGATATAGCACGGAAAGGTCGCTGTTTTTTCGGCCCCAACCAACCAGGATCACTGTCGAAATCATGAATTCTAAAATGATGCCGCTTCAGAACCGTTACATCATGGGGATAGATTTTACTCAGCTTTAAAGCGAGATGGACAGAAGATATGCCGCCCCCAATGATCGTGATGGGTCCTTGTAATTGTGTCAGGTCCGGAATATTTTCATCAAATATGTGGTAAATCGGACCCCCATGCTCTTGTTTGAATTGCCGTGCCCATTCAGGCCAATAAGGCTGTTCGCCAATACCAATTGAAATCACAAGTTTTTGTCCCTCAAGCCGTCGCTTGTTTTGCAATTGGATTTCCCAGCCCTGTCCCGTTTTGCAGGCAGAGATGACTTCCCTTGCACCCATGCCTGCTTAATGGATAAATCATCAGCCAAGTGAATACAATGTTCATTGAAGGATTTTAGGGATGGCCGCTTATATTGGCCGTAAAAGTTATTTTTCCAGTCTGCCTTCTCCACATACTTCTGCAGGCTGAAGGGATTCACATCCAGATGGTGTACGGATGGAGAACGTAAATATGGCATTGAAATGACTTCCGTACAATGCTTCCATCTTGCTAATGGTTCTTCATTTCTATCCACAATCGCCAGCTG
The DNA here is from genome assembly GCA_030562215.1 of Peribacillus frigoritolerans. Lineage (GTDB taxonomy): Bacteria > Bacillota > Bacilli > Bacillales > DSM-1321 > Peribacillus > Peribacillus frigoritolerans_B. The sequence goes on from JAUPFL010000001.1 coordinate 457,497, forward strand.
GTCCACCGTCGTTTTTCCTGACTTAAGTAAAAATGCAGCCATCGTCATACCTTGAATGCCTCCGCCAATAATGATCCATTCCAACATGAACTTCCCCCTTTTACATCCATTCTCCCTTATAAATCATAATCTTTACGATTTAAATCTTAAAATTACTTCGTTTCACGGTGAAGCGTGTGTTTCTTCAATCGCGGGCAGTACTTTTTCAATTCGATCCTGTCCGGATTATTCCGCTTGTTTTTCGTCGTGATATAATTTCTGTCCCCTGATTCTGTGCATGCTAACGTAATGTTTACTCTCATTTTATTTCCTCCTAAAGTTTTTTAATGAACGATTTCAGTAAATGCAGGCAATCGATCTTCATACAGAGACCAATCCTGCTGCATCTCAATTTCCGTCAATAAGCATTGATCTAATTCATTTTCGATTTCCTGTTGATTCATTTGAATGCCGATCATCACCAGCTCCGTCATCCTGTCACCGTATACCTCATTCCACCGTTCCAATAATTCAGGTGCTTCCTTTAAAATTTGGCGCTGTTCTTCCTCAGGGTAAGCTGCGATCCATTTACCGGCTGCTTGTAAAGTTAATGACGGTCCCGCTTGCGATAGCAGGCCTGCCGTATCATTTCTCGACGCCAGCCAAAGGAAGCCCTTCGCCCTCACCACTTGTACGGGCCAGTTTTCTAACCACTCCATCAGCCGTTCGGGGTGAAACGGTATCTTCCTCCTGTAAACGAAAGAAGAAATCCCATACTCCAAGGTCTCCGGGATATGCTCTTCATTCAATTCCTTTATCCAGCCCGCTCCTTGGCTTGCCTCTTCAAAGTCAAATAAATGTGTATTCAATACTTCCTTTAGCGGCACCTTGGAATGGTTTGTTTCAATGATCCTCGCATCCGCATTCATTTTATGAAGAACCGCTTTCAATTCCTCAACGGCGTCAGCATCCATAAGATCGATTTTATTTAACAGGATGACATTGGCGAACTCTATCTGATCTATTAATAGATCGACCACTTCCCTGCCATCCCCAGCATCAGTTGCCTGCATCCTGTCAATGAGTGTTTCTCCGGAAGTGAAGTCTCGCCAAAAATTATACCCATCAACAACGGTAACCATCGTATCAAGCCTGCAATATTCCGATAAATCAATTCCCATGCTTTCATCAACATAGGAGAAGGTTTGGGCTACAGGTACCGGTTCGCTTATCCCAGTCGATTCAATCACGATGTAATCAATGTCCCGTTGTTTCGCCAATTTTTCCACTTCAATCATCAAATCCTCACGAAGCGTACAACAAATGCAGCCATTCTGCATTTCCACCAGTTTTTCATCCGTCCGGGTAAACCCTCCCTGTTTGACCAGCGAAGCATCAATATTGATTTCACTCATATCATTAACGATGACGGCAACCTTCAGATCATCCCTATTTTCAAGAATATGATTCAAAAGCGTCGTCTTTCCCGCACCAAGGTATCCACTCAATACCGTAACCGGAATTTTCTTCATCTCCATCCATTACCACTCCTTTACCTGATTTCTTTGCTGCGCGTAAATCAAAATCATTACGATTTAAATGTCGAAGTCATCTCCCATGTAAAAACACTCTTTAATAATAAAACGTAATCATTACTATTTGCAAGTTTTTTCAAAATTGCCTGCGAATACTTCTCCTGAACCAACGTAATCACGCTTGATCCGACACACGGATAAATGAAAGGTGCTGACATAAAACTTAAATCAACAAAATTTAAATGGAAGCCCAATCACACATCACATCATGTGTATGGAACTTCCATTGCAGGTTTATCATTTAATGTACTTCTATATTTACAAGCAGCTGATCATCATCCAATACATTTTTCTTTTTCTTTGTTGCAAATAGAGAAAAAAATTATTGGCTTATTCCGCCATTTCCCACCCTGAAGATGTTACTGTCTTTTGTTCAAAAGTTTCAATCTCTCTCTGTTTCGCCAGTTTAGAAGCTTGTGATACGGACCACGTTAAATTCCCAAAGGCAATCACTGTCCCGATCGAGATAACTAACACCTTTTTACAAAGTATTTTCTTCAATAGCTTCCTCCTGAGAATGTATTGGAATACTCTAAATATAAACCAACATTGTTAACCTAACATGTAGCTTCTGTAAATGTACGAAATTATTTTTATACATATGTAAACACAAAAAGCTGAGTGCATATGCAGTCAGCTTTTAAGGTGTTTCTTATTTATAAAACACTTTGTCGACGTTGTATTTAGCATGAAGTTTATTGATCATGTACGTTTCATAGATTTCACGTTCCATAGCATCTTCAACTAAAAGAATGTCAATTTTCTTGACTTCATTACGATGCTCTTTAATCGGAGATACATTATCCTCGAAATGCTTCTTGACCCTTGGTCTTAATTTACGGGCTTTACCGACAAAAATCAGCTCATCGTTTTCATTGTAAAACAAGATGATGCCGCCTTTATCACGGGGAATCAAATGAAAATCGATAAACCCGTAAATTTCAGGAATGACAGGTTCGTCTCCTTCTATAACTTGCTTTCTTTGTTTGATGCTTATATCCGCTTCAGGGATTTCAATTTTGATCATTACAATTCACGTCCTCTATTTGTATAAGGTGAAACTTTCAATCGGAATCAAAATACCGGTTTCACGCCAAGCCAATCACTATAATCTTAAAGGTAAATGGTATCATAATTATGAGTGAAAAGCCATGTATGCCTTGATTGGTTTAAGATTGATTCTAAATATAAAGAAGAAGACTCGCTGGGAGCCTCCTTCTTTATCGGAAATATCCGTTACCACCTGTGAGCCTTTGCATTGCTTCTTAGTATAATGTTTGTTTGCGATTCTTGCGTATGCCCATTAACTTGAGATTTTGAACGCTTAGGTCTTGTCCAATTATGGTGAAACTTTTGAGAATGTGGATCTAATTGATCTTTATAGCTCATTCTGTGTCACCTCATCATTAGGATTTGGATATTCCGTTCAGTGATAGTAATCCCCATCACTTGTTCTAGTATTTTATTTTTCCAAGGCATTTATACATATCCTTTAAAAGCGATTCGGCTGGCTTGCCTTTTGCAAGCACTTCCCTGATTCATCCACCGCATCACTTGTCATGACGGATATGCCTTTTATGTTTCCATCATTTAGAATGAAACCAATGTTTCCGCTTTTTGAACCGTTTCCTTCTATTTCACCAGTAAGTTCTTCCAAGTAAATCTCATCTTCCCATGTCAGATGTTCCCCTCTGTCCGTTTCAAGGAAAGCAACTGGCGAAAACTTAACTTTTTTATCCGTATTATTTTTAATTTCCACGTTCACTTTTACGATATCGAAATTTTCATCATGCGTATAGCCGTGGAAGAAATCGATCATGCTGTAATCCGGAGTGGCATGCATCACTTTCATTTCTTTGACCTTAACCTCGATCGGACCAACATTCAACGTTCCATTCACCTTTTTATAGGCCTTCAAAGTTAATTCGCCTTTGGCATCGGAAACGTTCTGTCCAATCTGGTTCAAGTTTATATCATCAGGAAGCTGTGGATTCGGAACATAGACATCCTTTTTTTCCAGTGGTCGTGCAATTTCCTCTGTTTTTTCTTTAGCTGTCGTTTCTTCTTTGTAAGCTGGTTGGGTATTAAGTGCACCAAATGCCGTTAATAACAGGGCACCAATCATCAGTCTGTTCATTGAATCCCTCCCTGAAGTCATTATTTCTTTAATAGATCAAAAATGATTTTGGCTTGATCCGTGTTATCGACAGAAGGCGTTTCACTTGGGCGGTCAATCATTTTCGGCAGTCCTTCAGAAGCGAATAAACCAAGGACCTGTTCATTTTTGTCCTTAAGCATTTTATTTTTATCAGTCACATAACTGTAACCGTCTTATTCGAAGGCTTTCGCCAAATTGACATCAGGCCGGACAAAATTGGACTTCCCACCGCCCAATAGGACGTCAATTTTATGTTTGCCCTTGATTAAGTCGTTATAATGATCGTCTGCGATTTGGGTTACCCTTTGCCGAAACACGATCCGCACCGGACCATGATAAACTTCCAAATGCTAATGCAGAAACGAGCGTGATGGGTAAAACCTTTTACCCCATGTGCGATTCAAATGACTGACCTCCCGTTAATGTTTTCTATTTAATTTAACTATAGGTGAAGAAAATGAACTCAATGTCAAGGCTATGTAAAAGTGCGACAGGATAATTGTTAAGACAAGGTAAGGCAGCATGTGGAATTATTGGTTATTCAGGAAAATCTCAGCAAAGGGGGCATGTTACAGGCCACTCAACGCCTTCAAACCGGGTGATTTGTTCGGAGTTTGAAAGTGTTTTAAATAAAAAAACAAAGCATCCAATCAGGATGCTTCAGGGCAGACTGCAGACAAATTCGATACCTACAGTTTTCTTTGAAAAACGTTATATTTTTTCGGAAATCCGCCTTTTTTCGCCGACTGACTGTCAAGCCTCCTGCCACAAGCATCTAGCGGAGTCTCTGCTAGCCAGTTATTCTGCAGGAAAAATCATGAAGTATATACTATTCTTAAACCGTTCGGGATGAGACCAGCCTACAGTTTCAGTTTAAAAACCATTCCAGTTGATTGGAACGGAAGGTACGAGACTCCTGCGGGAAAAACGTGTCCAAGGGAGAGATCCCACAGGCGCAATGGCGCCGCGGGCGGACCGCCCGCGGAAAGCGAGTACCTGGTGGAGATCATGTTCCAGTTGATTTAAGAAACCCGCTCACTTTCCCCCTTTTCGCCGACAAACTGAAGCGCCCCATTCAAAGAGCGCTTTTTTCACTATTCTTTCTCTACAACTAAACATTCCAAGGCACGGGCCGCATTCACTCTCGCCACCTCGATTGAATCGGCAGACGACAGGGCGACCGCAACCCTTCTACCTGCCTTTGTAACAGGTTTTCCGAAAAGGCGCACTTGTGTATTAGGTAAAGCCAAGGCCTGTTCAACACCGACTATTGAATATTCCGATAACTCATCTTGCGCTTTTAATGGACGGCTGGCACCCGGGCTGATCAGCTTGATTTCCGGGATGGGGAACCCTAGAATCGCCCTGATATGAAGGGCAAACTCGGACAAATTCTGTGTCACCAATGTCACTAACCCCGTATCATGCGGACGTGGGGAAACTTCACTGAAATAGACTTTATCCCCTGAGAGGAAAAGCTCTACCCCGAATAATCCATACCCGCCAAGTTCACCCGTAATGGCATGTGCAATTCTTTTCGCTTCCATTATTTGCGCTTCTGTCATTTTATGCGGCTGCCAGGATTCAATATAATCCCCGCCCTGCTGAATGTGACCGATGGGGGCACAAAACATGGTACCATTTACGGTCCGGACAGTAAGCAGCGTGATTTCCGAATCAAAACGGATAAATTCTTCAATGATCACCCGTCCATTTTGAACCCGGCCTCCTTCCATCGCGATTTTCCAGCAATCCTCCAGGTCATCTTCCGTCCGGCACACACTTTGCCCTTTACCGGAAGAACTCATCAGCGGTTTGACTACATTGGGAAAACCAACTTCCTTGGCAGCTTGGACAAATTCTTCATAAGTATTTGCGAATTTGTAGGCTGCTGTCGGAATCTCCAGAGTTTCAGAAGCCAACCTCCTGATTCCTTCACGATCCATAGTCAATTTAGCCGCTCTTGCCGTAGGAATGACATGAAAGCCTTCCTCTTCCAACTTGACTAATTCGGATGTGGCGATGGCTTCGATTTCCGGTACAATCAAATCGGGTCGTTCTTTCTCTACAACTCCCCTTAGTTGTTCCGCATCAAGCATATCGATCACATAACTGCGATGAGCGACTTGCATGGCAGGGGCATGTTCATAGCGGTCTACAGCAACGGTCTCCACTCCAAGTCGCTGAGCTTCAAGTATGACCTCTTTCCCCAATTCACCCGAGCCCAATAATAAAATCTTTTTCGATTTATACATTCAGTCTCTCCTCCTTAATACTTCAAAATCATTATATACGAACTATAAACGAATAAACATAAATATTTATTCGTATTTGCACTTATAATTATATCGATATATATAAATAAACCTATCCATTTAAGTTTTTTCACAAGCCATCTCGTAAGAGACCAGTTCACTGTAGCCTCCCATTCAGCATTTATGACGGAGGAAATACATCTTGCAAAGAATCGATAATCCCCATTACCTTCTGCTGAAAAGGAGAGCATGAAGCGAATGTCGAAATTTGCATTACGATTATTTTTGAAAATGTAAGCGCTTTCTATTATAATGGAATTAGGTTGGATGGCATGCGTGGCCGTCACAGTATCTGGCGTAGGTGGGGCCGATACTAGCGCTAAAGAAGTTAAACTTCTTTACCGTAAAACTATTAGAATTCCTTTTGGTAGGGGCTGCAATATCACTGGGACATGGAAAATGTCCGTTAATTTCAGGCTAAAAAGCGAGTTTATCATGCAATCGATAAGTAAAGCATAACTTTACTTATTTTTGCAGCAGCCCTCATCGTTTCAAGTCTAATAGTTTAAAAGCCTAAAAAGCTCTACCCCATGGAAACGGAGTTGAGCTTTTTCATTTGGTCAAATTTCACATATATAACCCTGCCAAGAAAATCCCAAGTGACTTCTCATATATCTCATCGAATTGTGATATCGGGAGGGGATTCGTCCCTTTGCCCAGCTCCACTGTAAACCCCGGCCTGCGCCAATCCTGAATGTACCAATCCTTATAACCTGCGTAACTACCGGCGGATTTGACAGGCTCATATCCACTGACCCTCGCAAACTCATTGACTATCGTTTCCGACTCGGGTGGTTCCAAACCTTCAAACCCCCAATAAATGACCTCCCTTGGGTGTGGAACGCAAGGACTTTGCCAAAATCACTCCTTTTTGTCAACTCTGACATTGCAATAGCCTCTGGCTGTGTAAGCGGCCCTTCCCCTGGATAATTTGCCGGACCTGGCTCCGTTACATTATTGCGGGCTTGTTCCAATTCCCATTTGGCGGGAAATTGATCATTTAGATCCACCCCATTAATATTGGCTTTCCAGCCAGAGAAGTCTTCGCTGCCATTATTCCATTCGATGAGCCGTCCTCTCAATGACTCATCTGCAGGCGGGCCTTTCAGAACCAACTCCACTCCGTCCGGATTCACCATTGGGACGATCGACAGCATCGACTGTTGATAAAAAGGAAACATAGCCAGACCGCGGATGTCAGCCTGATTCGTGATTGCGAGTAAATAATCATTTAAAAAGGTCATGATCACAGGCGTCGTTATCCACTCATTCGCATGAAAGGAACCATTATAGTGAACTCGTTTGTTGCCATTTCCAATCAGAACCTCGGGAATATCCCTTTCAAGCACCGAGTCCCCGATGGGGAGGTTTTTATAAATGGATAGATTGTTTTCAAACGTCTAACATCGGTCATCATCGTCTCATAATCATATTCCCGATTTCCTTGAATTAGCCTCCACGTAATCCTTAATGGCACAGAAATTATCTGACCAACTTGCAGGGCATTCGGGTTGAGATTGGGATTAACTAAAAATAGTGCATCCAATGAAAGATTGCGTGACCTGGCAATTGCCCATAACGAATCACCTTGCTTAATACTATAGCCGGTCGTCGTAAAGCCAGGAATTTTGATTTGTTGGCCAATCATAAGTGCAAGTGGATCAATCCCACTATTGGAATCAATGATAAGTTGGTAATTCACCTTGAATAATTGGCTATAATACCACAAGGAATCATTTTGCCGCACAAAAACGTCCATACTGCACCTCCTCTTAACCAAATGTATGCTGATTCGATTTAATTATTGCCAACGCAAAGGTCACTCCTCAAAACGAACCAAATTGGGGGCATCATCCAGAATGCTTAGATATTGCTCAGTACTTCCATACGTACCATCAGGGTCTAATTCCCGATATCTTTTGAATTTCGCCATCCGATCTTCCTTTTTGACCCAGCCCAGATGCTTCAAGCGTATGTCGGATAACTTGTGAGGCAATTCAAAGACATTTTCTGCAAATCTACCGCAATGCTGCGGAAGAGATAGGCAAGTTCCTTACCCTCCGCATCCAACCGTTTGAGTGAAAGCAGGAACTTTTGTAAAATATGTGGTTTTTGGTAAATTGGACTGCCCACTAACACCCGAACCTTTTTACTAGTCATTAATACCAGCGTTAATCTTAACTGGTCCCCATTTAATCTGACTGCAAAACTTTCCCTGAAAACATTTATAACTATATATTCTTACCGAACTTGTCGGGTGTCATTTAAAAACGGCGCCCTGCATAAACAAAACAGGCATCCATTCATGAATGGATGCCTGTTTGCATTTACTAGATCGGGAGTACCATATTTTACACTTCTTGCGGTACAGATAAGCCTAAACCTTCGGCTATGCGCGTTCCGTATTCCGGATCGGCTTTGTAGAAATGACCGATTTGACGAAGCTTGATTTCCTCTAATTCCACAGGTTTCATTGCGCCCACGATCGTGTCAACAAGGCGAGTTTTCTCTTCGGCACTTAATAGACGGTATAAGTCACCTGCTTGAGTGTAGTGGTCATCACTATTATGACCAACTTGTGCAGCTTGCCCAGTCACCTCGAAAGGAGTGACTTTATTTTCCGTTGATTCGGCAGGGCCGCCAAAACTATTCGGCTCATAATAAACAGATCCCTTGCCATTGTCATCTGCACGCATGAATCCATCACGCTGATAGTTGTTCGCTTCCACTTTCGGACGGTTAACCGGAAGCTGGTTATGATTCGAGCCCACACGGTAACGGTGTGCATCTCCGTATGCGAATAGACGTCCTTGTAGCATCTTGTCCGGGGAAGCCTCAATTCCCGGTACGAATGTTCCAGGTGAGAATGTGGCTTGCTCTACTTCAGCAAAGTAGTTTTCAGGATTTCTGTTCAATACCATACGGCCAAGCTCAATCAGCGGATAATCTTTTTGAGACCATACCTTCGTCACATCGAATGGATCGAAACGGTATGTATCCGCATCTTCCAGAGGCATGATCTGAACATATAATTTCCATGCAGGGAAGTCCCCTTTTTCAATGGCATTGAAAAGATCTTCCGTATGGTAATCAGGATTTTCACCTGCTAGTTTTGCAGCTAGATCCACATCAAGGTTTTTGATGCCCTGTTCTGTTTTGAAGTGGTATTTCACCCAAACGCCTTTTCCTTCAGCATTCACCCATTTAAATGTGTGGCTTCCGAAACCATGTGTATGACGAAGTGTGGCAGGAATGCCCCGGTCGGACATCAGGATCGTCACTTGGTGCAGAGATTCCGGTGAATGTGACCAGAAATCCCAAACAGCCGTAGGGTTTTTCAAATGCGTTTTAGGATCTCTTTTTGTGTATGGATGAAGTCGGGGAATTTAATCGCATCGCGAATAAAGAATACAGGCGTATTATTACCGACGATATCATAGTTTCCTTCTTCCGTGTAGAATTTAACAGCAAATCCACGCGGGTCACGGACTGTATCTGCAGAACCCAATTCACCTGCAACAGTGGAGAAACGGATAAACAGATCTGTCTTCTTGCCCACGCCATTGAAAAGTTTAGCTTTCGTGTACTGAGAAAGGTCGTTCGTTACTTCGAAAGTACCGTATGCACCGGCACCCTTCGCATGAACCACACGTTCAGGCACACGTTCACGGTTGAAGTGGGCTAGCTTTTCCAATAAGTGTACATCTTGAATGAGCACAGGGCCGCGTTCGCCGGCAGTGATCGAGTTTTGATTATCTCCAACTGGTGCTCCCCAGCTTGTTGTAAGGTTTTTCTTATTCGACATAATTGAACCACCTTTTCATTATTATTTATATATATAATGATAAAGCTTCTCAGAAAAAAATCAATACTTATTTATAATAATTTTAATATAATAATCAATTCATTATTGATCTGTTTATGATAGAACTTCACAAACACCCAAAATATGGATAATACGAAAGAAATAAACGCTGACGGGACAAAATATTTACATAAATGAATTCCTAATAATGGTATACGACCCTTATAGGCGATTTTCCTTCATGACGAGTGATTTTATCATTTCTCCTACCAATGGGATAGCAATCGAGAATGAGCACGAATATTCATAGATACTTTGTGCTACTTCAATTCTTTCCTTCTATTCATCTTATAACAATCCGAAGTGTTTTCCTGTGACTTTGTTCACTTCGTCAGCCTTTATTCACATGACGAATAGCAGGATGCATGGGAACTTACTTTTCATTGCTTTTGTGACCCCCATCTTTAACAGAACTCCATCCTGAATTGGCTGAAACAAAAGGCCTTCACCCTTATTTTGCTAGAGAAATTGTAAACATACTGGTTTGTGTTCGTATAGAAAATAAGATACTATTACGTTAAAATGACCGTCCAATAAGGGTAAGGGTGATATATATGAATGAGCGCAAACAAATGGTAGTTAAATATGCGCACCAATTATTTATTGAAAAGGGTTATCAAGCAACTTCCATTCAGGATATTTTAGATTATAGCGGCATTTCAAAAGGAACATTTTATAACTATTTTTCTTCTAAGAGCGAATTGCTTAAGGCAGTCTTCCTAACTTCGCAAGAAAAATTGGAAAAAGAGCGGAATGAATTGCTGATTGGGCAAAACCTTGCAGATATTGAAATATTCATCAAACAATCAGAATTACAAATGCACTCAAACAAAAACAACAAAATCTTTTTCTTATATGAAGAAGTAATGATTTCAAATGATACCGAACTTAAGAATTTCATAACACACGCTAAATTCCGGCATATCCATTGGTTATCCAAACGGTTTCTGGACATTTTCGGTGCTGATAAAAAGCCTTATATTTTGGACTGTGCCATTATTTACTCGGGGATGATGCATCAAACGATTCATTTTAATGCCTTGGCTAAAGAGCCTGATTTCAACCCTACTGAAATTATCCGTTATTGTGTCGATAGGATTAAATCGATTTTCGAAGATGTCAGCAAGTCAAATGCACAGCTTTTGGAACCCGATGTCATCAAGCAATGGCTGCCTGAGTGCTTCCATACCCAGCAGGATTTTCATACAGCACTCCTGCACTCTGCAAATGACCTAAAAAGATGATCTTGAGGCTTTGTCAAGATGATGAAGCGGAACGGGTCAAAAACTTAAAATTGATTCACTTTATCCAAGAGGAATTATTACAAAACGTTGAACCGCGAACCTTTCTCATTGAAAGTGCCCTGCTTTCCTTAAACACCAATCCCAAATTGAAAAACACATTGGAATTAAGTGAATTCGAAAAGATCATTGCCAACAACTAAAGAGAACCTAATGAATCCCATTTTGTAGACAAATGGGGTTCTTTCAGCTGGAATGGAGCGGACTTCTGAAATCACGGAGTTTTTAAATGAAAAGACTGCAGCCAAACGTGTTTTTAAAACAAGATCTGCTTTCATGGTTTACTTTTTATATTGGATGAAACCTATATGGGATTGAAGAAATTTGCGACACTCCTGCCGAATAACTGGCTAGCCGAGACCCCACAGGCGTTTGCTTTGATGCGGCTTGGCAGACAGTCGGCGGAAAGGGAGCGGATTTATGAAATCAACGGACTTTTTAAATGAAAAGACTGCAGCCAAACGTGTTTTTAAAACAAGATCTGCTTTCAGGTTTACTTTTTAAATTGGATGAAACCTATATGGGATGGAAGAAATTTGCGACACTCCTGCCGAATAACTGGCTAGCCGAGACCCCACAGGCGTTTGCTTTGATGCGGCTTGGCAGACAGTCGGCGGAAAGGGAGCGGATTTATGAAATCACGGGGTCCTTTCCATTCTGGGGGAATACATATCGTATTCCTCTTTTTTGTGACAATTCTGCAAACATATCACTGAAATTCATGAAATTTTAGTATAATTGACTTTTAGTAAAGTGCCTTCAGGAGGAGTTATTCATGAACATAATAATGCGTTTTCTTATCAACGGGCTGGCATTGCTCGTCATTGACTGGCTTCTCGACTCCATCACGATTAAATCTTACGGAACAGCCTTGCTGGCGGTTTTTATATTATCGATCATGAACTTGCTCGTTAGGCCCATTCTCCAGCTCATCACATTGCCGATCACCATCCTGACGTTCGGGCTGTTTTCTTTCATTATCAATGCCTTCACATTCCAAATCACCTCCTATATCGTCAGTGGCTTTGTAATAGATTCTTTTTGGGGAGCTTTAATCGGTTCATTGTTATTGAGTTTCATTCAAAGTCTTCTTATAAAACAGAGTAAAAAAAACCGTCAGTAGCTACTGACGGTTTTTCGTATCATTTTCATTTCCTTGACAGCCTTCGATATTTCCCGGGCTATTTCCCTAAATTCCGCTAAGCATCACTAGCTGTTTTCTCTCATTTTTGACAATCCAGAAGGAGAAAGCGGCTAATATCCATAACTTTACATATACATGCCAATTTCTCTGGAAACGGGTATGAATCGATTAATGGAGGAATCACATGTTCACAAAACAGGAACCAAGATTTTCCCTGTCCATTTTACTCGTGCTCGCTTTCTTTATTCCCGCTCTTTTCATTACCCCATCACTAGCCGCAGCTGGCGATGGCAGTTCGTCATCTCCTTACTCCGTTTCCCAAGCCATTGCGAATCAAGACAGCACGATTAAAACGGTCAGTGGATATGTGGTAGGACAGCCCACGTCAGCCAATAGCGTCGTCACGAGCAGCTATCCGAATGATTATGCCATAGCATTGGCAGACAGCTCATCGGAAATGAACATTGCCAATATGGTTTATGTTCAGATTCCATCCTCCTTCCGCTCTGAATTTGGATTAAAAACAAATCCTGCATTAAAAGGAAAAAAGTCACCGTCACCGGTACACTTAGTGCCTATTTCACCCATCCTGGCTTAAAAGATGTATCTGCCCTGATTTCAGGGACTGATCAACCGGAACCGGAGACACCGGGGTTGGCTCATACTATGATTCAGCCATCGGAAAATCAGGGTCGTCGTTAAAGAATGCCCTCCATGAAATCATCGATGACCATACGGAAATATCGTATTCAAATGTCTGGGAAGCTTTACGGATAACCGACGAGGACCCCCATAACGCCAATAATGTCATTCTACTTTATACAGGGCGTTCTCAAGGAAAAACGATGAACGGATCAGGTGTTAATGATTGGAATCGTGAGCATGTATGGGCAAAATCACATGGTGATTTCGGCACCACTTTAGGACCCGGCACCGACCTGCATCATCTTCGGCCTACTGATGCCTCCGTCAACAGTACAAGAAACAACCTGGACTTTGATAATGGAGGTTCAGAACATACCGAAGCGATAGGAAACTACTATGATTCTGATTCGTGGGAACCCCGCGATAGCGTCAAAGGTGATGTCGCCCGGATGCTGTTTTATATGGCGGTTCGTTACGAGGGTGATGCAGGGGAAGTCGATTTGGAGCTAAATAATCAAGTGAACAATGGTACCGCCCCTTATCATGGTAAATTGGCTGTCTTACTGGAGTGGAATGAACAGGATCCTGTAGATGCCTTCGAGCGTAATAGAAATGAGATCATTTATAATCAATATCAGCATAATCGCAACCCTTTCATTGATCATCCTGAATGGGCCTCCGCCATCTGGCAATGATAAAACGAACAAGCTGTTCCTTATTTTTGGGACAGCTTTTTCACTTGGAAATATCTAAATTTTTAGAAAAATCACATAATTACATTTTGGTTAAATAGCATTCCAATTAGTTTTTGAAGGTTTGTTATACGATGATAACAGAGAGAATCACTAACTTACATAGTAAGCGTTTTCATATTTTTCTTTACATTCTAACTATTAAAATATATTATTTAATTGTAATATTATGTGAAAAATCAATAAATAATATGTATTCACCTCTACTAGTGATAAAATGCTAGATAGAGAAAATTAAACTCCAACATAGAAAAGGGGAAAATTATGCAAAACTCCAAAGAATCTCAACTGCATAGAGGTTTGGAAGAAAGACATATCGCATTAATGTCTCTTGGCGCAGCCATTGGAGTCGGTCTATTTCTCGGCTCGGCATCTGCGATAAAATTAGCCGGTCCAGCCATCATCATTTCTTATGCAATTGGCGGGCTTATGATTTATCTAATCATGCGGGCACTTGGGGAAATGGCGATAAAAAATCCTGTCGCAGGCTCTTTCAGTCGCTATGCAAGCGAATTTGTCGGTCCTCTTGCCGGATATATAACCGGATGGAATTACTGGTTCGTTTGGATTGCCACCTGTATGGCTGAAATTACGGCAGTCGGAATCTATATGCAATTTTGGTTCCCAGATACTCCGCAATGGGCTTGGGCGTTAGCCGCACTTGCCATCATGACAACGATTAACTTTCTTGCTGTAAAAGCTTACGGTGAATTGGAGTTTTGGTTCGCCTTAATTAAAATCATTACGATCATCCTTATGATCGTCCTTGGGTTCGGAATGATCATCTTTGGTCTGGGGAACGGCGGAATCGCGGTCGGTTTCGGTAACCTTGTTGAAAATGGAGGATTTTTCCCTAATGGGATTTCTGGTGTCATCCTCTCGTTCCAAATGGTCATGTTCGCCTATTTGGGAATTGAAATGCTCGGTGTAACCGCAGGTGAAGTTAAAAATCCTGAAAAATCTTTAAAAAGAGCCATCGATACCGTTTTTACCGGATCTTACTTTTTTACGTTTTAGCTCTGACAGTCATTCTATCGATCACCCCATGGGATGAAATGAATGGAGAAAACAGCCCATTCGTTATGATGTTTGATAAAATCGGTATACCAGGCGCAGCAGGAATCATTCAATTTGTCGTACTGACAGCAGCCCTTTCATCTTGTAACAGCGGGATCTTCAGTACAGGAAGAATGTTATTCAACCTAGCGCAGCAAGGTGAATCACCAAAAAGTTTCGAACGTACAACAAAGTCAGGCGTTCCTGGCGTTGCCATTATCGTTTCGGCTGTCGTGCTTCTTTTCGGTGTTTACCTTAACTACATGGAAGCCGATAAAGTTTTCACTTACGTCACAAGTGTCGCTACATTCGGTGCCCTCTGGACATGGGGAACGATACTTGTCACACAGATTATGTCTAGACGGAAAATGAGTCAGGGAGAAAAACAAGGCTTATCTTACAAGATGCCTCTTTTCCCATTCACTTCTTATTTCACTTTAGCCTTTTTAGTATTCGTAATGGTGGTACTCGGTTTTTCAGCAGATACAAGAATCGCTCTAATCGTTGGTCCGATTTGGATCTTACTGTTGGTAGCCCTGTATTATATGACCGGCTTGCATAAACGGAAAAGATAAATGCCAGAGGGTGCCCAATCTAATTGGCACCCTCTATTTCTTGCCTTCACCTTTTACCCCTTCTTTTGATCACCCAATGGACCACCGCACCAGCTCCGCCTAAAATAATGAGGAGAGGCAAGTTTCCTATTATAAAAACAATGATTCCTGAACCCGCTTTAAGTAATAGATTCGCACTCGTTGCAAGTTGTTTCTTCGTCCTCTCCCATGTATTCAATTCCTTATTATCAATGCCCGGCACAACTATCCGGTCCTGTGATAACGTGATGGTAACCGTCGAATAGGAGGTCTGGTTTTCAAGATACTTCATTTGCCCGGTCAGCTGCTCTATTTCTTCTTGCACCACGGCAAGATCGGATGATATTTTCAGTAAATCTTCCGTCTTCTCAGCATCCTTCATGAATGCAAGCAACCTTTCCTCCACTACCCGCTTTGACTTCAACCTTGCTTTTAAATCCACATATTGCTCCGTTACATCCTGTCCTGTCACATTCCTTCCGACCACTTCTGAAGCTTCGCCCTCGCTATCGCTTAGAAAATCCTGAAAATGGGCTTCAGGGACCCGAACGGTGATCGTTCCTTCCACCAGTTCTTCATCTTCCCTGTATACATTGGACTCGACAACATATCCGCCATATTCAGCCACCTTATTCTCAATCTTCATTTGTGCCTTTTCAAGATTCTTCACCTTCAACTCAAGCTGGGCCTGATGGATGACCTTTCTTTCATCCGTCATCCCTTCCTTTTCCGCTGCTTCTTCCTGCACCTTATTCCCGGAAATGGAAGCGTCCATTTTACTTTCCGCCTTTTCATCCTGTGCTTCCGATGCTGAATCATCTTTTTCGTTACTGCTGCATCCAGCAAGCAAAAGGAACAAACTGAACATGAGCATCATTGTTTTACGGTTCATCGGTATTCCCCCTTTTCTTACTAGTACCGACGTAAAGTTTGGAAGAAAGTTACACTTCCAGATTAAAGGGGATGTTTTATTTTCAGGTGGGAGGTAAAGGTATAAGAACATCCCAATAATGAAGAAAGAAGAGGATTGCATTGTGAACTACGGAAAATTGGCTAAAAGTGTATTGGTACCTGTGGTCGGAGGTTCACTTGTGGGGGGATATTCGCCACAAGGAATTCAAAAGAGATTTATGACAAGCTCAAAGTGTTCATCGTAAACATAGTCATGTTTGCGAAAGAATCCCCGGCACCAGTTGATCTAAAGTAATTATTTCAAGTTGATCTCGCTGATTAGAATTATGTTTCGAAAGCATCCTCATCACCTCAAGTTTTAATAGTTCTATTTTAAAACAAAAAAGACTGTAGGCAAAAAGGAGTTCTATCTGAAATTTTAAACTTTAAACATAGTTGATTGGAACGGAAGGTGCGAGACTCCTGCGGGAATAGCGAGTCCAAGGGAGACCCCACAGGCGCAAGTGCGCCGAGGAGGCTCCCGGACCGCCCGCGGAAAGCGAGTGCCTGAAGTGGAAATCAACGTCAAAATTTGTACAAGCCCAAAAAAACTGTAGACAAACTCGATTTTCATCGAGTTTGTCTACAGTCTGAGCGCCCCTTATATTAAGGAGCGCTCTCTTTTAGAGTTTCACGAGTAAATGTTCTATTTTCACGAGTAAACCCGCTAAACTCACGAGTAAATGCCCAATTTCCACGAGTAAACCCGCTAAACTCACGAGTAAACCTCAATTAATTATTGATATTCGTAATTCTGCCTTCAATTTCTGCCGTGATCTTTCCGCCTTTAAAGGTTTCTTTCACATAGTTGACGAATGCTTCCAGGTCAGCATGTCCAAACACACGCTCTTTTCCTTTCAGGACGGTATAGTTATCACCGCCGCTTGCCATGAAATCATTGACGGCCACCGTGTATGTCTCGGTATCCTTGATCGGTGTTCCGTCCGCTTTCTTCAATAAGGTGACACGCTCCGTAACAGGCTTACTAAAGTCGGCTGTATAGCTCAGTCCCGAAATTTGCAAAGTTTTCGGAGATCCTTCAACGATCCATTGCTGTTGAAGCAGCGTTTTCACTTCCGCTCCAGTCAATTCCAGCTTAACCAATACGTTCCCGAACGGCTGGATTTTCGCTAAATCGGAAAAAGTGACTTCCCCCTTTGGAATATCTGCCCGAATTCCGCCTGGATTCATGAAGGCAAAATCGGAGTTCAAATCGGCCTTCATTGAATCGGCAATTAAATTTCCAAGACCCGTTTCCTGCGTATAGGCATTGGTTCTTAAAATTTTCTCATCCGTTGTCCCAAGCGGGGCTTTCAGCTCGGGGAACATGTCCAGGTAGTCATTAATTAATTTCGTCGTCCCGGCATCCGGTGTGATGCCATCTTGTGTAACCGTAACAATCTCAGCTGACTTTTTGACAATATCCTTTGTGCTTGGATCGATTTCCAAATCCACATCTTCAAAAGCCGTTCCATAAGAGTAAGCTTGTACGATCAATTTATTATCGACATAGTTATTGACCTTTGCATGATTATCTCCGGCTAAAATCACATCCACTTCATCATCCACGGCATTAGCAAGATCAGCCACTTCGCCTGTGATAACCCCTTCCTTTTCAGTGCCTGGGTCATGTGAGATGATCACGATCGATTTGACGCCTTTACCTTTCAACTCATTAACCGCCTTATTTACGGCAGGTGCCTGTTCTATGAATTCCACATTCTTAATGCCATCCGGACTTACTTTTTGAGGTGTGGCATTCGTGACTACACCTATGAACCCAATATCAACCCCGCCGACCTTTTTTATGACGTAAGGGTCCAAAATCGGTTTTTTCGTGTCTTTATATACGACATTGGCCACTACATATGGAAAGTTCAATTTATCGAATACCACATCGGATGTTGGCGACTTTCCGCCATTGATCTGAGCCATCAAGGTTTCTACCCCTTTGTCGAACTCATGGTTCCCGACAGTTCCGACATCGAATTTCATATTATTCAAAAACTGAAGCGTCGGTTTATCCTGGATTAAAGAAGAAACGGGTGCACTTGCCCCAACAGCATCCCCTGCCGAAAGTAAAAGTGTATTTTCAGGGTTTTCAGCTTTTCGCTGCTTCAAGTGAGCGGCTAAATAATCGGCACGCCCTTGTTTGATGCCGCCAAAATCGGAGGTGGTATCAAGCTGGCCGTGAAGATCATTGATCCCGAGCAGTTGCACCTTAACGTTTTCTTTCCCCAAATTGTATTTGTAAATGCCAAAGCCTTTATCATCCTTTTTGCCTGTATAGGAAATCGGGCTGCCTTCATTTAAATATTCCGCACCTTTTGGTGATGAGGTGAAAGTTACGTTCACCTTGCCTGAAATCGGGGCAATCGACCAGTTATTATCAGCGGTTGGATTGATCTCACCCTCTTGTGTGATGTAATCCATCAAGATCTGGCGATTTTCATCCGCAGAGTCAACTACATATTCGCTGCCCTTGACTCCCGGGAAGTTCCCCCGCCCGAAGCACGGTAATTATTCGTCACGACGATGAAATCTTGATTCGGGTCCACTGGTTCACCATTATATTTCAAATCTGCAATCCTGCTTGAATCCGACACTTTTATCCCTTTTTCATCATAGCGCGGAGCCTTGGTGACATCGATTTCGTACGTAACACCGTCAATCACATCAAAATTATAGACGGCAAACTTTCCATTAAGCAGCTCCTGTTCCTCAGACTTGGCAGGATCGATTGTATTATATTTCCCGGCAGACATCTCAAGCCACTCTTTAACCACGGACCCTTTGATCTTGATTGCCTTCAAGGTATTATCGTATAAATATAAATCACCGGCGCTGCGAATGGTCAGTCCGCCTTCCTTGATTTCCGTGAATTCCTCGACTCCATTGCGACCCGCTTTGAAAGGGGCTCCTACAGAGAGGATGGGCAAGTCTTTGTATTCAGGGCGGTTGCTTTGGATGTATTTTTCTACATACCATTTCTGTGCGCTCGTCACGACCTGTACGGAAGGATCATCTTGAACAAGGGCGAAATAACTATGAATTGGAGCTGTAGTCGTTCCGATTGGCGTGTTAACATACTTGATCGTTCCTTCGTGATCCTTCTTTACGGCTTTGACGATAGATGCATCTTCATCCGCTTTTTTCCTGTTATTTTGTCGTTGATTGCCCGTGTTGATGAATCGGAATTGACGACTTTCCATTTTCCCTTGATATTTTGGATATCAAGATCGATGATCCCGAGATTACTGCCGCCATAACCTGCTTGAACGGCTGGGATACCATTGATGGTCCCCTTTTCATTATCCACTCCTTTTAGGACTTTTCCTTGGCTATCTTTGAATAGGCTGTCCAAAGAAGCCTCATCTTGTGCCGGGAAGACTTTATGCGTGTGGGAAAACGTGATGGCATCGATGCCGGATACCTTGCTTAATGAATAGATGACATCCTCGGTATTCTTGGTATCGCCATTAAAACCGGAATGTGTGAGCGCCACGATGACATCCGCACCCTTTTTCTTCATTTCAGGTACATATTTGTTTGCAGTCGTGACGATTTCCTTTGCAATGACCTTACCGTTTAGATTCGCTTTATCCCAATCCATGATTTGCGGAGGGCAAATCCAATGTATCCTATTTTTACTGCTTTTTCTTTTCCATTGATGTCCTTTACTTTCTTCGTAACGATTTTATAAGGAGTATATTTATTTTTATCATTCTTTGGATTATTGTCTTTATCCTTTTTATAAACATTGGCATTGACATAAGGGAAGTTCGCATCGTTGATGGCCTCGTCCAAATATGATAAACCATAATTGAATTCATGATTGCCGAATGTGGCCACATCATAGTCAAGCAAGTTCATCGCTTTATAGACGGGATGGACTTCACCCTTTTTCAGTGGCGCTATTTTCGCTTTGTACGTACCTAGGGGGTCCCTTGAATAAGGTCGCCGTTATCCACTAAAACGCTATTTTTCACTTCTTTTCTTGCCTGTTTGATTAAAGATGCCGTGCGGGAAAGACCGACTGAGTCCGATACGGCATCCTTATAATAATCATAGCTTACCAGATTAGTGTGTATATCAGTCGTTTCCATGATCCTTAGTTCAAATGGTGCATCCGAAACGGAGGCTGCCAGGCTTTTGCCGAAGTTACTCGTATTGCCGTTATACTTGGAGACAACCGATACTTTAACCCAATAACCCGATTTGTACGAGTTGAAGTACGCCGAGAACTTTTGGGCCGATTTAATATCCGCCTCAACGGCTGATTGTGAAATGACCTTCGTCCCATTCATTAATTGGAAGACAACGGTTTCATTTCCTTTGTTCCCTTTTTTCGGCGTTACCGTTACAGTCGCTTTGGTTCCTTTTGTGTAATGAACAGTAGGAGCTGTAATGATAAATGGTTCAGTCGTGGCCGGTTTCTTATTAGGCTCTTTGGCGGATGTCTCCCCGGTACGGTAAATGGGGCTGTAATCAAACTCACAGCAAGAATCGGGGCGAGCCACTTTTTAACATGCATCTTGTACGACATACTTCACAACCCTTCTATTTTTTGTAAAATGCTAGAATAATATATCATGATTTTGTCGAATTATCGCCAAATTTTACTGTAATATTACGAATTTTGAATAAATGGTACTCTTTACCCATTTCCATTCAGAGCCCCTAGCTCGATATACCTTCAATTATGTATATAATCATCATCGAATCACTAGGGAGAAAGTTACTTTTTTTGGAGTACATAATAAAAGTAGGGAAACCACTCTTGCGGTTTCCCTACTTTATCAAGCGGTACCTGCCCTATCCAGGCCTGCGGCTTTCCATATGTTTTGCATATTTATCTAGAGGCGATGTGAGAAGCGCACTAGATTGATAGATAGATTTAACCGATCATTTTCCAGCTTTAAAAATGGAGTTGCAGAAACTGTATATTGCATCACCGGCAATGATACCTGCAGCCATTATCGTCATTTGTTGTTCATATTTACCGTTACTTCTTCTCATAATGATGATTCGTAAGACAATACCTGTCAAAACGGCCCATCCCGCAATTGGAGTCAATAAAAGTAGACCAGTAGCAAATAAAATTCCCATTTGCCTTTTTGAACCACCGATCAATTGAAGAATGGCGCCGGGGATAGCCCAAATCATTAATTCTCTAGCAATACCATTCGAAATTCCAGATTCAATGGTAGTTGCATACACAAGGTCAACCGGTGGAATCAGCCCTTGGGAGAAATAGGATTCAAATGAGAACACTACGACAATTGCCGCTACGAAAAAACCAACCAACCCGGCATACAATTGATTCCGACGCCCTTTTCTTTCAAACTCCATATCTTCGCCATTTCCCCGAAGGATATAACCCGTCTTCAAATCATATCCCAAATCAGCAAATGCAACACCGGTACATGCACTGAATCCGACCAATAATGCCAATGCTTCTGCCGGAAATCCAATTAATATCCCAATAATCAATGTAATGAGCGCTACAGCAAAAGCAGGGAACCAACCTGCGTGCATGGCTGCGATACCAACAATCAATTCATGGGCAAATGCCGCTACCATTGTAAAAGGACGAAGCCGACTAGCATGCCAACTGACATTTGCGTGTATATTCCGCCTAAAACTGCCAGCAGGATTGATATGGCTGTATACGCAATGAAACCATATCCAAACGCTTGACCCAACTCTTTGGTAGGTTTAGAGAATTCCTCATCTTGCACAGCCACTTCTTTCTTTTTATTGAAAATCAAAACGATCACCTGAATGAGTGCAACAATACCCGCCCCGATCATAAATCCATGAGGGATATACAATTCATTGATATCTATTCCAAACAGCGGAACCGAGTAACCTCTCAATAATAGTCCTATGCCGAACATCGTTAGCGCCCATATATTCCCTATGAATGCAACACCGAACGCCGACATGGGAATTTTCAAAATTGCTCCGATTATTCCGATTCCAACTCCGGTTAGTAAATACTTTGCCCGGTTACCGCCTTCATCTCCAGCTTTAATTGCTTCCGCGGTTGCAATCCCCGGTGGCCAGGCTTGTTTTGCGGGGAATACTTTCGTGTCGAACATTTTATAAAGCAGAAGAGCATCTACAATCATGGCAAGAGTCACACCGATGAACAATGGCATAATTAAATGGTGCATCCCAAGGACATAAGGTATCCCAATTGGTAACATCAAACTGCTGGCAGCTCCGAAAGTTGCTGATGAGATAGAAGTCTGCACCAGATTCTGGCTATGGATTGACTTGAATTTCAATAAAAATTTCAGGGGAATCCGAGCCAGAATCATGGCGAATACAGCTCCAACGATTGAAGTATTTGCGGAAATGCCTAAAGAAGTAATAAGTTGGACACCTATCATAGCTCCAATGACAGCCATTAATACAATTACAAAAAGATCGCAGGATTAAATATCGTCGGATGGTTTTTCTCTGTTTGATTTTTATTCACCATTTGAATCTCCCTAATTGCGTATTTATATTAATTGTATAAGTTTCCAAACTTATTAAAATATTGCTGGATGATATCCGTTTTCTTTCTTAGGATTTCCAAAGTCTCGGCAAACCTCTCTTCCGGCATCCTGTAGGAAGGTCCCGCTATCGTCAGTGATCCAATTACTTTGCCTGAGCCATTGAATAGCGGTGTGCCCATCCCAAAGACAGCATCCGAGAACTCTCCTTTCGTAAAACTCCAACCTTTTTCCTTGATGACTTTTAAATCTTCCAACAATTCCCGTTTGTCTGTCATCGTTTTTTCGGTAAAGACTTTCATATCTTTCTTCATTATTTTCAATTGTTCTTCCTCTGGCAGAAAGGCCATTATTGTTTTACAAGAAGCCCCCACATAAAGGGGGGTGCGTGTGCCCACCATTACATTAAATTTGATTTGCTGCTCATATTCCGCAATTTCGACAGTAACCCCGTCATCTCCATCTTTTAGCGTTAGAAAGACCGTTTCATTCACAACGTCTGCCAATTCCTTCATGACAGGCTGGATAAATTCCGAGAGTTTCATCTTTTGTTTAATCACACTGGAAAACTCTAAAAACTTCAAACCCAACTCATAGTTTTTGTACTATCGTTTTGAATGAGGTACCCTTTTTCTTCATATGTCTTCAGTATCCTGTGTAAGACGGTATGATTCATCTCCATTTTACGGGCTAAATCCCTTAATCCCCATTCCGGTGTTTCCGCAGTGAAATAAGACAGCACATCAAGTGCATTTTCCAATGTTTTTAAAGTCATGTCCCCATCCCCCTGGCTACTGGCGTAATTCTGTATAGCCGATTATGCTATCGCATTGATCATTTACTATGACCCCGAATTTTTCTTTTGCTTGTTCAACAGTGATGTAACCGTTTTTGACATCTCTTAACACAGCCTGTTCATGCCTTTTAGCAGGATCTCCATATCCTCCGCCAGTGGCAGTGACCAGATGGATTGTATCTCCTTTATCCAATTTCAATCTTGATGTGACACCAAAGGGCCCGATGACCTCACCGTTTTCTTTTTGGATTTTTATATAGCTGGAGGACCCGTTTTCTCCTTTATTCATTCCCCAAGGCTGAAATTGATGCCTTCCAAAACTAACCGTCAGTTCTTGGCCATCACTTAAAGTTTTATACGAACGTATTACTCCTGAACCGCCGATATGCTGCCCCGCTCCTTCTCCATCACATCTAAGTCCATAGTTTTCAACTCTCACTCCATACCTGGCTTCCGCGATTTCAATCGGCATATTGTATGTTTCACCGTTACCCATGCAAAATTGGCCTCTTTGACCATCTTGGCCTTCACCTGCTCCCCAGCCGCCTAAAGTAGGTTCAACAATAAGGAACGGCTCTTTTGTCTCAGGATGTTTTCCCGACAATAAAACGGAGCAGACAGATAAAAGATGACCGGAAGTTAAGCGGTCGGGAAGCAATGGGGCTAATGCTTTCCATATGAGTTCTGCACCGCCGATCCGCGCTTCGAAGTTCATCGATACTGGCGATGGCCTTGTTGCTGAAACAATTGAATGATCATCAGTGATGATTCTCAGGGGTTTGAATAGGCCTTCATTCACATTGAACTTCGGTCTGATGATTGCCAAGAACATGACCCTGACACTTGATAACAAGCCATAATAAGAACAATTTACTGGGTTCATCACTTGTTGATGGGAGCCTCTGAAATCACAGATGAATTCATCGTCCGTAATCGTAACTTTCACTTTTATAGGATATGGCCCTCCTTTTGAAGGATCACCCTCGATGAAATCCTGGGCTTCAAAAGTTCCTTTCGGAAGTTCCCCCAGCTCCTTCAATGAATATTTTTCCGCCTGTTCAATCAGGTTATCCATCGTGGAGGACACGGTACTTTTTCCATATTTCGTGCAAAGTTCTTTCATTCTTTTTTTCACCAGTTCTAAGCGCAGCTACTTGCGCCCACATATCCCCAAGAGATAGTTGAGGCAACCTTACATTTGTAGCAATCATTTCTACAATGCCTTCATTCACTTTTCCCGCTTCAAAGAGTTTGATTCCAGGCATTTGCAAGCCTTCTTGATAAATCTCAGTTGAATTATTGGTAAAGGAACCGGGATCTTTTCCTCCCACCTCTGTCCAATGTCCTTTATTGGCTGAGAACGCAACAAGCTCGCCTTCGAAATAAATCGGCATCACAAGACCAACATCCGACAAATGCGATCCCCCGCCTACATATGGATCGTTTATGATGATGATGTCACCTTCAGTCAATTTGTTTCCATCATCATATTTATCAGTATGTGCTGAACCATCGGACTTAGCATGCCGATAAAACTGGTGACACCATTTCCTTGGCTGATTAAGTTTCCTTTTGCATCAGTCAAGCCACACGCATAATCCAAAACCTCGTAAAACATCGGACTCATCGAAGTTCTTGCCAAAGCGATGAACATCTCTTCACCGATAGACAGCAGCGAATCTTTGATCACTTCTAAAGCAAACGGATTGGCAGTTTTCATCATTATTTCACCCCAGTTTCAATGATTAAATTTCCATAAGCATCAACAGATAATTTTTGTCCTTCCATAATGACAGTGGAAGCGGATTGCTCCTCGACAATTGCCGGACCGCTCAGTTCATGTCCTCTGGCCAGTTTTGTCCGTTCGTATACAGGGGTCCGGCACCATCCGATTTGATTGAAAAACACATTTCGTTCTTCAATTTTTGCATCCTCCACGGCTGATTCACTTTCTTTCATTTCAGAAATGACTGGTTTGTCCACTATACCGAAACTGGTGAGATGCAAATTAACAATTTCAATTGCACTTTCCGGTAAGTTGAACGAATATACTTGTTCATGCATTTGATGGAATTGGCTGATGATGTCCGCTATAACCTGATCATTCCATTCTCCATTCGGGACAGGAACTTTCACCGTATGCTCTTGACCGATATACCGTAAATCTGCGAATCGGCTGAATACAATCTTCCGTCATCCACATTCTCTTTAGCAAATTGTCTTTTGGAATTAAACTCCATGTCCTCCCATTTCAGATTCATTTCCATTAAATCCAATGTATTCAGCAATTTTATATAGGTATGGATATAATCATGCCGTAAATCTGTCATCAACATGCCCCAAGCTGAGAAAACCGAGGAAGCCAATGGGATCACCACTTTTTCACTCCAAGGTCCCTAGCAAGTTCTGCCGCATGCATTGGGCCTCCTCCGCCGAATGCCAACAATGTAAAATCTTGTGGATCATATCCTTTTCTCACTGAAATAAGCTTTAACGCGT
Source organism: Peribacillus frigoritolerans (assembly GCA_030562215.1). Classification (GTDB taxonomy): domain Bacteria; phylum Bacillota; class Bacilli; order Bacillales; family DSM-1321; genus Peribacillus; species Peribacillus frigoritolerans_B. Next base: position 483,652 of record JAUPFL010000001.1, read on the forward strand.
TAAGCATATTTGAATTCGCGATGTCGATGATTCCGAGAGCCCCTTCTTCAGTGGATGTTTGAAATGGCTTAGCGACATTTTCATCAATTGCCGCTTTTACTCTTTCCATGTCCACTTCGTAATCGAAGTTTTTCCCTGAAAGCCTCCCAACAAACAAATTTGCATCAGTCGTAGTCGGCAGTGTCCCGCCTTGTCCGTATGCCACAGGGCCTGGTAATGAGCCTGCCGATTGGGGCCCCACTTTCAAAGAGCCGATCTCATCAATCCAAGCGATGGAACCGCCGCCATTTCCAATTTCAACAATATCGACGACTGGCACTTTTATCGGATATCCTGCTGTTTTTTCCGACTTTTCAATATAATAGTTCGTGGACACTTTCACTTCGCCGTCACTAATTAATGAACACTTTGCAGTTGTTCCGCCTATATCAAAAGCGATGATATTCTCTTCACCGATCATTTTCCCTAAAATGGCGGCTCCGAAAATTCCAGCAACCGGTCCTGACTCAACCATGTTGATTGGAATGTTTTTCGCATTTTCGAATGTCGTGACCCCTCCATTGGATTGCATGATGTACCGGTTCTCTTTGATGTTAAAATCACTTAACTTATTAGAAAGGTTGTCAATGTATGAATTGGCAGTCGGTTTAACGTATGCATTCAGGACTGTCGTATTCGTCCTTTCATACTCACGCCATTCTTTAGTGATATCACTGGAAACGCTGACAGATACTTCAGGCCACAAATCCCCCACAATTTTAAGCGCTTTCAATTCATGCTCAGGATTCAGGTAAGAATGCAAAAAGCAAATGGCAATTGCTTCAACCTGTTCTTCTTTAAAATACTCTATCGCTTTTTCAATATCTTCTCGAACTAACGAAGTAACGACCTTTCCTTTGTAATCCAAACGTTCTGTCACTTCTAAACGCAAATGCCTTTCCACAAAGGCTTCTGGTTTTTTATATTTAAAATTATATAAATCAGGACGGTTTCCCCGAGCAATTTCAAGACATCTTTAGTTCCTTTTGTCGTAAGTAATCCTACTTTTACACCTTTTCTTTCGGTTAATGCATTAATCACAACGGTAGATCCATGAATGAACATGTCGATACCATCTACGCTGACCCCACTTTGTTTAATTACGTCAATTACTCCATTCTCAAACTGGGGCGGAGTTGTGTGTGATTTGGCATAACCAAATTTCCCATTGTCATCCACATATACTAAATCAGTGAAAGTTCCACCGATATCTGTTGCTATCCTCATGCAATCTTCCTCCTTTTTTGGTTCTATAATAGAACCACTGGTTCTTAACTAGAAGTATATTAATTTAACAAATTAGAATTGTCAAACTATTTTTAATTCATCCGTTGAAGCTATTAGAAATTCGCTTGTATCTTTGGAAATACCTACCAATACATCAACTCCCCTGCCCCTGGCTGTGGAAAAACTGAACTAAAACCCGGACACTAAAAAAGGACTTTATTCAATTAAGAATGAGCTTATTCCCCGCAATTAAAGTTAGGTTGAGGAAAATTGGCAAGACAGGGGGATAAGAGAGCTATAGCCTATCAATTTGTAACAAATAAGGGCTGATAATATGGAACTGTGGTCTGGGCACACGGGGAGTTTTGCTGCAAAAGGGGAGAACTGATTTTAGAAAAATTCGGCTGCCTGACACCAAAGAATTTGGGGACATGGCAGCCGAATGATGGTATTTTTATTTCTATTTCAATCATTACGGCAGTCTATCTTTCCTTCTTCCTTTTGTAAAGATTTAATATGTGAAACGGCCAAACCTATTTCCTCTTCAGTGTTAAAATAGTGAGGGGACAGCCTGGCCATTTTATCAATACCATATTGTTGAAGCAGCGTATTCGCCATGAAGGTGCCGGATTCAATAATGATCTTTTTCTCTTCTAAATACTCTGTTATTCTATCCGGATGAAGTCCCTTTACATTGAACGGAATGATGCCAAGCCGATTTTTGATATCCTGTGGTCCGTAGATGGAGATTCCCTCTATAGTGGATAATTGATTAACTGCATACTCCGTTAATGCTACCACTTTTTTAAATATATTTTCCCGACCTACATTTTGAGCATAATCAACAGCTGCACCCATCCCTAGTATGGAAGGAACGATCGGGCATCCTGCCTCAACTCTTTTGGCAGTTGCTGAATAGTTATATTCATTGGTTTCAAAATCCCAAGTGGTTCCTCCCCAGCCAACTGAAGTAGGTTCAATGGAATCCACCAATGATTCTCTAATATACAATATTCCTGATCCTTCGGGACCTCGCAGCCATTTCCGTCCACAAGCTGTCAGAAAGTCACAATCAAGCTCTTTAACATCAATAGGAACCAATCCTAGAGTTTGAGATGCATTGATCAGAGTTAACACATCATTTTCTTTTGCAAGTTTACATATTTTTTCTACTTCCTGCAGAGCCCCGGAAGCATTAGGTAAATGGGAAACGGTTATAAGTTTGGTCCGTTTTGTAATTTGCTTTGCTATTAAATTCACATCAATAACACCTGATTCATCCGTCTCGATAATCTTTAAGCTGACCTTTCTTTTATCTCTTAATTTCAGCCAAGGTGTATAGTTACTATGAAATTCAATGTCAGCCAGTATTATTTCATCGCCTTCTTCCCATGGAAGTCCATTGGCAACAAAATTAATGCCTTCAGTCCCATTTTTCACAAAAGCAATTTCCGTTTCCTTAGCTCCAATAAAACTTCCTGCATTTACTCTTATTTCATCTATCTTTTGATAAACCTCTTTTCTAAATGCAGGCAAGTATGGACCTACACTAGCTGTTTTTTGTAAATAATCCATGATCGCATTAACTACTTGTCGAGGCGGGGCAGATGCTGCAGCTGTATTAATATATATATAATTCTCATGAAAAGGATTATCCTTTTGAATTTGTTCGATATCCATACTCAGCATCCCCTCTCTATACAGTGATAAGATCTTTTTGAAGTGACATCAAATTGATAAAGCCATCTTCTGTCATGATAATATTATCCTCTATCCGCACTCCTCCTTTACCAGGCACATAAATCCCTGGTTCAACCGTAAAAGCCATTCCGGGCTGTAACCTTAGATCACTATTCTTCATGATATATGGCTCTTCATGGGAATTCAGTCCTAATCCATGTCCAGTACGATGGGTAAAATACTCCCCATAACCTTTGCTTTGTATAACGGCGCGTGCAACTTCATCCACTTCATGTGCTGTCACACCCGGTTTAATAATGTCAATTGCCGCCTGCTGTGCTTCCTTGACAGTTTCATAGATTTCCTTTAATTCATGAGAAACGTCGCCTACCGCCACAGTACGGCAAATATCCCCTACGTACCCGTTGATTATGGATCCGAAATCAATCACAACGAGTTCCCCTGATTCTATTTTCTTGCTACCAGCACGTCCATGTGGACTGGCTCCTCTATATCCAGAGGCAACGACTGTTCCAAACGGCGTTCCTTCAGAACCTCTTTTTCTCATTTCATACTCCAGCTGTGCTGCAACTTCCACTTCCGTTACTCCAGGCTTAATATATGGGATTGTAGCCTCGAAACTTTCTTCAAGTACTTTCACAGCACGTTGCATTTGTTCAATTTCTTGTTTATCTTTATAAATTCTCACAGTATCAATTACATCGCTTATATCTTCAGCTGCTGTTGACAGGGTCTCTGCTCCTTTTAGCTCCATGATTCTCATCAGGTTGTATTCGACCCCGATTTTCGTAAGAGCACCTGCTGCGTTTTTCAATTCAACTAAAGCCTCGCTTGGCCCCTGTTCATCTGTATACCAAAACACATTTTCAGCCGTTATTTCCTTGACTTTACTCAACTCCACCTGTGGTGAAATAAAAGACATCTTTGATTCATGGGTAATTACAGCAAGTGTCAGCCGTTCACTTTGTTTAAGCTTCAGTCCGGTAAAATAATACATATTCGATCCTGGTACAAGAACAGCCGCATCTATATTATTTTCCTTTAATAATCGAATAAGTTTTTTCCTCCGTTGTTCAAACATCCGAATAATGCCCCCTTATGAATATTTCGATTTTTCAATGTTTTCATTCTATAGCATGTCAACACTAAGTCAAATTAAATTTATCGATCGGCTAAAATCACCCCCTGCTTGTCCTCCTCCATAATCCCCCTTTTTTTTAAAACTGCCGAATTCCTTGCAAAATAAAAACTGGCAAAGCAAGCTGCATTACCAGTTTTAAAAGTTAAAGCCTATAAATCGCGATCTATTAAACTGGCGGATACCGGTTCGATGCCCATCTCCCTCGACCAGATGGACAGCTGGCCTATATGGTGAATTTCGTGCGCTATAAGATGGCGCAGTATCCTGCCTTTTTCGTATGTCCCCTCCATCCAAGATGGCTGAATCATTCCATTCTCTTCTTCAATTGCATGCGAGTTCAAATAGTCCATGACCTCTGAGTGATAATGGTTAGATAAATCCTCCACTTTTTCGATCGTATCATAAGCGTCCAAATCGACCGCGACATCAGGCTTCCCTTGTATGGCCCTGATCCAGCTGCATTCGACATCGATAATATGGGCAAGTGTCCTCAATATATTGCCCATCCCTCCCTTTCGCTGCCGTTTCAGCTCCTCAATCGATAAAGATCGGCACCACTTGAACCACTCACTTCTCACCTGCCAGTTATAATTGAATAATGCCAACATCCATCCCGGCCCCCTAACACTTTTTGTCGTCAAATGCCCTTCAGCGTTTGTATTGATAATAATCCTGTCTTTGAATCGTTTTGAAGCCACAAGATTCATAGAGTCTTAAAGCATGCTCATTAGTCGCCTCGACCTCGAGAAAAATATCATATCCCAGCTGGCATTGTTCGGCTACAACCTTTTTCAATGCCTTTCTTCCAAGTCCTTTTCCCTGGTATTTTGGCAAAATGGAAAATCCATAAATCCACGCTTCCCGTCCTGAGTGATCAACACGGATCTTACCGACTGCAAGGCCACCCTTTTCAATCATCATGGTTTTCAAAGTATCCTCATATAGGATGCGCTGATAATAATCCTTCGCCTCCCGTTTCGTAAATTGGAAACATTGAATATCCAGCTGAATTTCCGTTTCCTCATCATCTCTCCGTGAAGGGCGAACGACTGCATCATCATAATCATCAAGCTCCGTTTCGGACCATTTCATTTGAAACTCAGAAAAAGCAAACTCACATGGGAGCTGTTTCAAAAATTCTGTCCCTGAGTGCGATTGAGCAGGTGAGTTCAAGAGTATCAACTTATAGTTGCGCTCCACGGCACTTCTTATCGCCTCTTCCAGCAGCTTTGTAAAAATGCCTTGCCTCCGGTAATCAGGATGCACCATCCCGCACATCTCCGCTTTGTTTCCAAAATCGTAAAGACCAAGAAAACCAACAAGTTTCAATCCATCATAGTGAAGAAAATCATTCTTATGCACACCATTTCGACTGCGAAGCGTTTCCCAATTCAACTTTAAAGTAAAACCTTCCCGTTCACATTCTTGTTGCAGGATCCTAATATCTTCCAGCTGTTCATCCTTCAAATTCGCCACCCCTTTTCCATATTATCAGTTTATTACCAAAAAATAAGAAAAGCAGCACCCTTTTACACAGGATGCCGCATACTATTCATAAGTTTATTGATTAATGTTGTTTTTTTAAAAGTATTTCCACTTTATTCCATAAAGCTAAAATCGTACGAGGGGAGGATTTCCTATCTAATTCCATTGACGGATGAATTATAGCAGTAAAATGATTCCAAATGACGATTATTTTTTACCTATTTTGTGCTATATTCCAAATAATGGTTTATTATTATTTTATTTTTAGCTTAAGGGAGGGATTTACAAAGTCTTGATTTTAAGATAGTACCCATTTCTTTATACCCGAATTCCGGACCCTTTTTAGAATAGAACCCGAAATTCGGTGTTTACCATCCGGCACTTTACGTCCTGAGGTTATCGTCTTTTCGTTTTATGAGCGGACTTTTTTAAGTTCTCTACGTCCGTTGTCAGTTCTTTTAACTGTTTATCGAAGCGGAAGAGCAAAAACATAGAAACGACGAATGGATAGCCAAATTCGCTAACTAATGAAACCCACATAGTAGCATCCTCAATCATCATCCTCTTCACCCCTTTTCTTGTATCTAATATCTAAAGTGAAACTTGTTTAAAAAAATCAATCTAGCACTATTGATTTATGGTAAAAGGAACGAATGTTCTTATATAATTGATTTATTCCCCTTGTCTATCACTTTATTAAAATTAAAGGAGGGATAACAATGAACCAATTAACTTCTCATTTTTTTTCTCATTCATTGGAGTTTCTGCAGCAACAGTACTCATCTTTCTTTGAACAACCGATCATTCAAGTATTTTTACAGAACCCAGAGCATTTAAGGATTTTCACTGAAACTCTTGATTCCCCTTCTTCCCACAACATTTGTCATCTCAACGAGACTTTCAAAATTTTTATTACCGGGCTAAAGTATACAAATACATGTGCTCCTTAATTTACTTTTTCTCTGTTGACTTTGATAAAAGGGCACGGAAGCAGCGGGAACGCTATCGGATGGTACTTGATGCGACACCAAGGGATACTGGCGGATTGATCGATCGAATCGGATCTTTGGACGTTCAACTTGAAAAGATGGGGGAAACGAATGACCTCGCTTCACACATAAGTGATGAAGAGATGATAAAAGCCTTGAAGAAGTTAACAGCCAAACAAAACCTGGTGCTGACCATGATCTTTTCCTACGGCCTATCCAACAAGGAAATTGCTGCCTATTTCCATGAGTCGCCACAGAATATCTCAAGCATCCGTAAACAAGCTCTAAAAAAACTTCGAAAGCACTATATGGATGAGGTATATGTTAGAAAGGAGAAAAGCCATTGTGGATAAAAAACTGTCAAAAGAAGAATTGATGGATCTACTCGACTCTTTGAATCCTAAAATAAAAAAATCGTTAAAAAACACGAACTATCAAGACCGGAATGATCTGGAGCAAGAAATTAAACTCAAGATCATTGAATCATATGAAAAAATCGCAGCAATCGAGGCCCCTAATTTTGAGGAGTTCCTTGCAGAATTCTTGACTAAGCAAAAACAATGAAAACGTACCAAGTCCAGGGAAAGATGCTGGACTTGGTGCGTTTTTCTGAATCTCAGTAAGATGGTTTCAATGTCAGCTTATCACCTTTTGGATCGTCCATTGTGGTTTTGTGATAAGTACCTTCTGCCCAATCATCAAGCTGATCGCGGTACCACTCACTTTTAACGTTACCTGATTGCCCCGGTCCAACGAGGTGATATCCTTGATTCATGTCGGCAAGATCGATGACGAATCGCCAGGAGCCACCGTGATTAACGGTTCCATCATCTAAAAATGCCGCCGCCTGTACGGTGACACTGCTGCCGCCTACCGGAATGCCGCCGCCGCTGTTAAATAAATAATTTAACGGGGTGACACTCGATAGCGGGTGGTTAAACCTGACCTGATGATAGTCTCCCCATTCCCAATCGGTTATATCGTCACCTTGTGATTCTTCCAGTTCCGTTAACGTCTCCTGTAACGACTTGGCAAGCACCTGCTCAAGTCCGCCAGCATCTTCAATCCAAGGGCCCGGCTTACCATCCAATGCCCGCCTCAGTAATTCATCAACGGCTGAACGCCTTCCATTAAAGAGGTTGAGGGTTTCCTCCGGTATTTCTTCTTTAAGCAGTTCATCCCCTATATTTCGCATCCAGACATTAAAAATCATCGGTGCCGCTTCATCAGCGGAATCGATATGATTCCATTTCCTCAGAATCGTCAGTGCCTGGTCTTCCTGTTTCCCTGATGGACCTTTCAATACCTCCACGAATTGAGGAACAAACTCCTTAGCTTGCAAATTCACTTTATCCATCTGCAGGCTTTGCATATCCTCGGCCGTAAGCTTTTTATTAGCCTTTAAATACTCCTGTATCCTCATCTGACGATACGGCTGTGCCCAGTTATTGCTGATATGGTAAGGGTAATCATCCGAGATGACTTTATTATTCGCTGTTGAAATGAATCCCTCTTTGGGATTCACCGTTTTTGGAAGTTCATCAAAGGGGATATAGCCGTTCCATTCAAATTCATCCGTCCAGCCAGGTACAGGCAGCATACTATCGCCTTTTTTCCGGATTGGGATTTTCCCATTCGCCTTATAGGCAATGGTCCCATCGGCTGAGGCAAAGACGAAATTCTGTGCCGGCGTTTCGAATTTCAAGAGGGCCTTTTCGAATTCTTTCCAGCTTTTCGCTTTATTCATATTCAATACCGCTTCAAGCTCGGCAGATGGATCAAGTGCCGTCCACCTTAAGGCAAGCACGGTATCTTTTCCGCTTTTCCCGGCAAATTCGGAGACAACAGGTCCATGCCGGGTAACCGTCACTTGATAGTCAAGTGTTTTACCATCCTTCACCTTAATCGGTTCGTCCAAGATTTCAGCTTTTTCCCATTTACCCTTGTAGGAGAATTCTGTCTCGTTTTCCGGGTTCCTCCTCTCAATATACAGATCCTGAACATCCGGACCGGTATTGGTCACACCCAAGCGACCTTTTCGTTATGACCTAGTATGATTCCCGGAATCCCCCGCAAAAAATAACACCGCTCACATTGACTGACGGGGCCTCCAAATGCATTTGATACCAAACCGACGGTGTAGCCAATCCCAGATGGGGATCATCCGCCAATAACGGCTGACCGGATTGCGTTTTCTTGCCTGAAACGACCCAGTTATTGCTGCCGTTGAATTCATAGGGAATAACGGCCCCGGCAAAACTTTTTCAATATCCAGTTCTTCCTTGCTGATGATATATGGAGCGTTCTTTGGATAATCAGGAAATAAATCATATGCTTTTTCCTTTGGGAACGTTTGCAGCAAATACTGCCTAAACGCCTGATCTTCCCAGTTCCCCCCTAAATCAAAGGCCATATATTTACCGATGGTCAGCGAATCGACGGGTGTCCAAGGCTCTGGTTCGTATCCAAGCAGAATGAACTCCGCCGGCCATTTCCCATTCTTCTTCAATTCATCGATATAAAGATTCACCCCTCGGCAAACACATCCAAGGCTTCTTTTCCGTCACTTGAATATGCTGCATATGAGGCTTCGGCCGCCCGCCTCAATCCGAGTGTGCGGAAATACTTATCATTTTTGACGGTTTTCTCACCAATCACTTCACTCAATCTACCTGACGCCTGACGCCTGCTTAAATCCATTTGAAATAAACGGTCCTGTGCTTGGATATACCCCTGGGCTAAATACAAATCATGTTCATTCGCTGCGTTGATATGCGGGACCCCACTTGAATCCCTCACCACCGTAACCGGTTTCAAAAGACCTGGAAGCGATATTTCCCCCTTTGTTTCCGGCAAGGATCTTGAAAGAAATACATTTACAGCAATCAAGACAGACAGCAAAAGTATGATCAGGATTCCAAAACTCCATAGCGCCCGCTTTCTCCACTTCCGTTTTGGCTTTTGCTGAGGTACGGCAACTTCCATCGATTCATCTTCCTCTCCCCTTAAAACTCTCTTTCTATCTATTTAAGATATTCCGCATTCATCTCCATCTTTCCTACCGCCCTCCTCACATTCTCTCTTTTTATTTTGAGAGCGAAGAAAGGTGCAAAGTCGAAATTTTACCGCGAAATTGCTCCGATTAAACATTAAAACAAATGCAAAAACACCGATACAAAGTATCGATGTGGCAGGGAATGCTAGCTATTTGCAATAATGTATTCAATCACTTTATCTGCATCGTCTGTATAAAGAGAGCTTTATCAAAGTCATGAGCCGCCTTCGTCTCGGCTTCCATGTATTCAATCAGGGAGAGGAGACCAAAGATCCTCTTCCATTTATGAGTTTTCTCCAGAAGTTTTCTTTCCTTTTTTATATCCTCTGGTATGAATTCATTAATGATAAAACATGGGTCGGAAAATGAAGGGTCCCCAAAACGTTCATTCAAGGCTCGCAATTTATCCCGATCCCATTCCACCCTTACCAAGTCCGATATGACCGAGACATTTTGGACCGAGTCGAGGATGCGTTTGGACAAAACATCATATTCTTCATCCTCCAGCCCATCATCCGTCATGATTCCTACACAATACCATTTTTCGTTATGTTGAGATTCTTCATTTTTCTTGAAAAACACTCTTCAACCACCTCCCTTACACGGTTTACATGTCCTATTCAATTTAAATCAAAATCAACATGTCCGCCCACGTCACTTCACTATAACATGGAGAAATACCAATGGGCGATAATATATGGGAGCTGCAGGAATGTTAGCCTGGCATAGAAAAAAGATACCCTGAAAAAGGATATCTCATACTGGCTGAAGAGCCAGCCCCTTTGATTAAACAGATATTCCAAGGCCTGCCTGAACGATAGAAAGGCTTTTACCTGATTTGCGAAATCAAGTTTGACGATCTCTTTCACGACATCAGGGGTGAAACCGACAAACATCGTTTCCGTTCCCATCAATGCCAGTGCCCCCACTAATTGATCCAGCAGGGAGAGCATATTGCTTTCCTTCGTAAAGGTAATTCCCGAGAAATCCATGATCAACACTTCCACATGCAGATCTGCACATTTTTGCAGCACCGTTGATTGCATCGACTCCATTCTCCAATCATCAATGCGTCCGATCAACGGTAAGAGCAGCACATCCTTTAATACGGTCTGAACAATCGGGGTGGACAATTCTTCCATGACTTCTTGGTTTTCTTTTATCTTCTGCAAAGAATCATTTGCCATTTTCGCCATTTCTTTATAATGATTCACGTAACTGATACTCACACAGTGTATGAACTGGTCCAGGATTGCATCAATTATCGAGCTTGCCTTTAACAGAATTTCAATGGAGTAATAGCGATTGCTCACCTCTTCTTCAATGAAACTCCAGAAAAGGTTACGCACAAGCTGTGCTTCCTCAATATTCTTATCTAAAGGAATGCCCATATCCACGATGCGCTTGCCTATTTCCATACCCGTTATTTTCATGCTTTCCATCGCTTGTGCCTTTCCATGAATCAAGGCATCTGCATGAATTTGAATAAGTTTTGACCGTACCTCTTTACTGGTTTCTAAATCATAGAGCGGTTCCTCTTCTTCAAACAACTCGATATGCTCCACTAAGATATATTTAAATTTTTCAATTTTTTCGCCGATCATTCTTAATTCTTCCATATGGACCTCCCATACAGGGCTTTTATCACATTTTAGCAAATAATCAATGGTTAAGGATATAAAATCCTTCTATTACCAATATGATAATGGACGTTTACCCTTTTCTGCATAAGGGTATTATGATATATGACTTGGAGGGATAACCATGAAAAAGATCAACAAGACTTCGAATCTGAAAACATGAGCGATTTAGTCGAACTCATAAACAGTAAAAATAACAGCCGCAGAATCTTGGATGTACTTCGGCGTAATAAAAAGGATAAAAGTAAAAACAAAGATAAAAAATGAAAAAGCCCAGTCCAAAATGGCCTGGGTTTTTTGAATGGATAAAATAAAAGAGCTGGGTTTGTTTATTAAGCAAACCCCGCTCTTTCATCATTAAAAAATCGATAAGCCACTACCTTTTTCTCCGGATTTCCTTCACATGGTTCCCTTCAATAGTAATATAGACTGTTTCATCAATTTTGTATGTTAAATAACGGTCACAATCAATTTCCAACGTTTTCCCATTGTCGAACTTCATTGCGCAATTGGATCCCTCTTCGGTTTCCGTCACATCAATGACTTCGTTCGTCTTAAAACCGACTGCCTTGCCATCGGAGAAATGCGGATAGTATTTTTCAACAATCTGCACCTTTTGCAATCTGCCCGGACTTGTTAAGTATACAACGAATAATATAATTAAAACGGCTATTAACCCAATGAGAATTACTGCTTTTCGTTTCACTCTATCTATTACCCTCTTCTCTTATCAATCTATTATTCAATATCCATTTTCACTAGATTATATTCAGGATTCCGGAAAAACATGATAGAAAAGATCATTTTATTTAACGATTTTCACTTTTTCAACCATCATCGCACAAGCGGCAGCAAGGAGGATCAGAATGGATACAGCCGAGATGACCCCTCCCCAGCCGAACTTCATCAGGAATAAACCGCCGGATGCCCCCACTACACTTGATCCCGCATAGTAAAACAGGAGATATAATGCAGATGCTTGTGCCTTTTCACTTCTATCGGCCAAACTGCCGACCCAGCTGCTTGCAATTGAATGAGCTCCAAAAAAGCCAAATGTAAACAAGGCAAGCCCCATTATTTTCAGCAAGAGCGGATCCAGTAAGGTTAAAGGGCGCCCATCAGCATGATTGCGATTCCGATAAGAAGCACAAGCCTCCGACTATATTGATCGGCAAGCTTCCCCATCCATGTTGAACTAAATGTCCCCACAAGATAGATTATGAATATGAAGCCAATCAATGTCTGTGATAAATGATATGGCGGTCCCATTAAAGGTATACCCACAAAGTTATAAACGGTAACGAACGAGCCCATTAATAGGAAGGCCATGCCGAATAAGAGTACTAGTCTGTTATTCCTTAAGTTATTGATAAGGGAGGTTTTGATTCTCGACAATGAGACCCGTACACGGACAGCATGCTGCGAAGGCGGAAGCATCCACCAAAAAGCCAGACTGATGATCAAACTTAAAGCCCCAAGACTTCCAATCGCTATGTTCCATGAGAAATGGTCTGTCAGGACCCCGACAATCAGCCTGCCAGCCAATCCGCCGATACTCGAACCGCTTACATAGATCCCCATCACATAGCCAAGGCTTTTCGGATGAAACTCTTCATTGATATAGGCCATCGCAATTGCCGGGAAACCCGCAAGCACCGCTCCTTGAATCGCCCGTATTGCAATTAGTATGTATAGATCATCCTGGATGAAGCTGACACATATGGATAACAATGCAGACAGAGTGAGCGCCGTCCCCATTATTTTTTTCTATCGATATTTTCTGAGAAAAATGAAACAAGCAATAAACAGAGTGCAAGCGTTCCAGTTGCGAAAGATAATGTAAGACTTGCCATTGCAGGAGAGACTCCGAATTGCTTTGCGAAAACCGGAATGACCGGTTGGGTACTATACAGATCCGCAAACGTTACAAAGCTACCAAGAAATAAAGCCAAGATTGTTTTCCTGAATGATTTACCAGCAGGCTCGATATAATTCACTTTTGTTCAGACCCTTCGCTATTTAACTTTCCCCCTATGTTAATACGAACTTCCCGAGTTGTCTATTTCGTCACTTTTGTCCAAAGGGAAAGTTTTGTTCCAGCCATTCACAAAAAAACCTTCACTGCTTGTAGTGAAAGGATTTCAGACTGTTGACAAATTGAAGAAAAGCAAAGCCTGCAGTTTTTCTAAAAAAACATTCCAGTTGATTTCAGAAATCCGCTCCCATTCCGCCGACTGTCTGTCAAGCCGAATCAAAGCAAGCGCCTGTGGGGTTTCGGCAAGCCAGTTATTCGGCAGGAGTGTCGCAAATTTCTTCAATCCAATAAGGGTTACAGGAAAAAACCATTAAGGATAACCTAATCGTAAACATGGTTTGAGATGAGACCTTTCCGTCCCCCTTTTCTGGACAAACTCAAACCCTTCACTGTACTCAGTGAAGGGTTTGAGTTAATATGAACGTTTACCATCCTGCTCACTTTTTTTAAGGAGCCAGTACACTGGCATACCGATAATGAGGATGATCACCGAGTACAGGGCATTTAAAGGTGTTTGGATTAATGTGCTTAAAACAATGTATATTGCACCAGCAATCGCCACGATGGGGATGATTGGGTAAAACGGCACTTTATAAGTTTTCGCATCCGGATCTTTTCTGCGCAATATGAAGACCGCATAGAAGGCTAATCCATAAAAACAGAAGACAGAGAATACAGCCATATTGGTAAGTTTGTCAGGGTCTGTTGCAACCATCATGATGATTGCAATGATCACTTGCAATACCGTCGCATTTATAGGCGTTTTGAACTTGGGCGATATCTTTCCGATTTGTTTATGGCCTGGCATCATTTTATCAGTCGCCATCGCCAAGGTAATGCGCGGAAAGGTCAAAAGCTTTCCGTTCAAGCAACCGAAGATTGAAATCGCAATTCCGATTGATATCAATTTCCCGCCCAATTCACCGAATAGCATCGTTGCTGCAACATTCGCTGCATTCGTACCATGGGCTATGATTCCCTCCGCCCCCAATACATGAAGCATGGCAAGATTCACAGCCAAGTAAGCGACCATGACCACGACCAATCCCGTTATGATTGCCCGAGGCAGCGTTTTCTGCGGGTTTTTCATTTCCCCTGCCATGAAGCCGACATTCATCCAGCCATCGTACGCCCAGAGCGTGGCCAAAATCGCACCGGCCATACTGATTTTCATTGAACTTTCACTATTGATATTGAATACAGGCATATCACCTTGTGCGATACCGAACACCGCTATGAAAATGATGGGGATCAATTTGGCAACGGTCGATAAGGTTTGGATGATACCGCCGTATTTTGTCCCCAACAGATTCATGCCTGCTATGAATACAATCGTAAGAATCCCAATCGCCAAAGAGTAGCCTGAAGCGATCTTAAATATTCCTGTAACTAATAACCCGAAGTATAAACTGAGTGCGCCCATGACTGCAGGTCCATATACCAATGTCTGAACCCAGCCGCATAGGAATCCCCATGCCTTACCGTACACTTCTTCCATATAGACATATAAGCCGCCCGTTTTAGGAATCCGTGTACTCACTTCGGCAATCGTCAACCCGCTTGCAAGGGTAATCAGACCGCCTATCAGCCAAGCTAACAAGGCCATGGTTGAATTACCGCTCAATTCAAGCACGTCACCAGGTCTCATGAAAATACCAGAACCGATAACTGTACCAACTACAATAGATGTTCCAACCCAAAAGCCAATCGTTTTCTTCAATTGGTCATTTCCCATGTTGTCCTCCCCAGGTGTACACATGTACTTTATTTATACTAAAATTATATCATATAAATTATACAGAAATAGTTTATGTAATCATTTGAATATTAAAAAAATACCCAAACACGTTGGTATCATTACGCTCAGGCAGCTTTATTACATTTATATTTTTTTACTAATTATGTCTGGAATTGTACTAAAAACCGAATATTTTTTATTATAAATAGATTTATTGGCATTTTAATCAATAATAACGAATCAAAAACTTTAAAAACCGAATATCATTCGTCATGAATTTTATGGGAATCCTGCTTATTTTCGGACACACAAAAAAAACCACCCCGAATCAACGGGGTGGTTCCTTTCCTCTTTCAAGCTTCATTTCGTATTACCAAATAATGAATAGAAGTACAACCGCCAAGACGATCCGGTAAATGGCAAAAGGAGTCAATTTAACTTTATTGATTAAAATCAAGAAAAAGCGGATACAGAATAACGCAAAGATAAATGCACTGATGAAACCTGCAATAAAGAACGGCAGAACTTCAGGTGTGAAGCTTTCCCAGTATTTCACGACTTTCAACAAACTGGCACCAGCCATGATCGGCACGGCCATGATGAACGTGAAATCGGAGGCCGCCCGGTAGCTCATACCCAAAAGTACTCCACCGGAAATGGTCGAGCCTGAACGCGAGAATCCCGGCCATAGTGACAAACATTGGATTAACCCTACACCGAAGGCTTGTTTATAAGTGATTTGGTCAACCGTCTCTGCAGTCAGCTTTGGACGGAATTTATCTGCAGCAATCATCAAAAATGCGCCCAAGAACAACCCGACGATAACCGTCTTCATCGTAAATAAATGATCATCAATATAATCTTCGAATAATAGACCTAAAACGCCCGCCGGCAACAATCCGACAATGATCTGCAATAGGTTAAGCTTTTGGCCATTCACAGCGGATGTGCCTTTCATTTTCCTTAAACCAAGCAAGTCCATGAATCGCCCCCAAAAAAGCACGACAACGGCGAGTATCGAACCAAGCTGGATGACCACCTTGAACGCATTGGCCACTTCACTCCCGAAAAGTTCTTTCGAATTCAGCCATAAATCATCAACGATGATCATATGCCCTGTAGACGATACAGGAGCAAATTCAGTTAATCCTTCTACAAGACCAAGGATAACTGCAACAAAAATTTCCCACATATTCATTTTATTCACCTCATAATTCGAACACCTATTTATGGAAATATCATATGTATTTTACTCGTTGTTTAAAATATTGTCTAATAAACATTGCTGAAACAATTCAAGCGTACATGTATGATAGGGTTCTAGATAAAGTTTAAAGGGGAAGTGATGATTTTGCAAAACATACTGATTTTCGCTCATAGGGGTCCAAGGGGACGCATCCTGAAAATACCATGGCAGCATTTCAAAAGGCGGAAGAAATCGGGGCCGAGGGAATCGAGTTCGATGTCCACCTCAGTTCTGACGGGGAATTGGTCATCATCCATGACGAAACACTTGATCGAACGACCACCCTTACTGGTTATGTAAAAGATCATTCGGCACAAAATCTGAAAACGGCTGATGCCGGGAGCAAATTTTCCAATGAATTCCTTGGGGAGCGGATTCCTTTTTTAATGGACGTTTTCGACTGGGCTAAGGGAAATGCTTTATTGATGAATATCGAAATCAAAACGGATAAACTCGCTTATGAAGGAATTGAACAGAAGATCATTGATTCAATTCGTCATTATGGAATGGAAAACCGGGTGATCCTCTCTTCCTTCAACCATCAATCCATTGAAAAAGTGAAGATGCTTGCCCCAGACCTTGAACGGGCATTATTGTTTGAGGGCTTCCTGAAAACTTCGAAGAAATCTTACGTGATAAAAAAGAATCGGGTTTCCATCCAGATAAAAACAGCCTGACTCCAGCAGTTAAAGAAAAAGCGAAAAAACTTGGATATAAAATCCGGCCTTGGGTCGCCAATGATGAAGCCGACATCGTCAGGCTGGCAGGGTTGGGAGTCGACGTCATCATGACCGATTTCCCTGAAAAGGCACTCAAGATTTTAAAAGCTTGGCAGTCACATGGCTGAACAATGCGAAAGAGAAGAAGCGATGCTCCTTCTCTTTCAAATCCATATTTATTCAATTAATTAACGAGAAAAGTTTGAACCGCCTAGTTGTTGTTCAGCCATTTGAACCAAACGTTTTGTGATTTCCCCACCAACAGATCCGTTAGCGCGAGAAGTAGTGTCAGCACCTAGGTTTACACCAAATTCACTAGCGATTTCATTCTTCATTTGTTGTAGAGCTTGTTCTGCACCAGATACTAAAAGTTGATTGCTGTTATTGTTGTTTGCCATGTGTTTTCACCTCCTACTAATATTAATTAGCATTTTAAGCTTAAATTATTATTGCCAATTTATTGAATTTTTTGATTACGTTTCCCTCAATCCTAAGCTCTTTATCATGAATTTCTTTTTATGCTCATAAACTGTTAGGAAACTTTCAGTAGGAGGGAAAAGAATTGCAAATACATGTGGTTAGGCCAGGCCAGACGTTATATGGCATCGCCCAGACGTACAGCGTAACCGTTGACAGGCTCGTTGAATCAAATAAGATCCCTAACCCAAATAATCTTGTTTCGGGGCAGGCCCTTGTCATTCCAATCGTCGGCAGTTATTATTTCGTACAACCGGGTGATAGTCTTTATTCCATTTCCCAAAGGGTTGATGTCCCTGTTCAAGAATTGGCAAATATAAATGGCATTTCTGAAAATCAAATCCTATCAGTTGGATACCGGCTCTATATTCCGGCTCGGAGGAAAAGGACAGCCGAATTCAACGGCTATGTCGAGCCGAGGGGTACGACGGTTGCACCGGCCCTTGAAACGGCTGCCAGGGAAGCTGCGCCCTATTTAACCTACTTAGCCCCTTTCAGCTTCCAGGCGCTTCGAGACGGCTCCTTAAAAGAGCCATTACTCAATGAATTCCCTGCCATCGCCAGGGAAAATAAAAATGTCCTGATGATGGTGATCACGAATCAGGAAAATGACCAATTCAGCGATGAACTCGGACGAATCATCTTAACGAATACTTCCGTTCAGAATAAGTTCCTGAACAATATCGTTACAACGGCAAAGAAATATGGTTTCCGGGATATCCACTTTGACTTTGAGTATTTACGGCCGGCCGACAGAGAAGCCTATAATCAATTTCTTCGAAAAGCCAGGGATCGCTTCAAGAAGGAAGGATGGTTCATCTCCACGGCACTGGCCCCCAAAACAAGTGCTGAGCAAAAAGGCCGTTGGTATGAGGCCCATGACTATAAAGCACATGGTGAAATCGTCGACTTCGTCATCATCATGACATATGAGTGGGGATATAGCGGCGGACCCCCAATGGCAGTGTCACCTATCGGACCTGTTCGGGATGTCCTCGAATATGCCGTCACCGATATTCCTTCCAACAAGATCCTGATGGGGCAAAACCTATATGGCTATGATTGGACCCTGCCTTTTGTACAGGGATCCACTGCCAGGGCCGTGAGTCCGCAGCAGGCCATCCAGATTGCGGCAGACAATGATGTTGCCATCGAGTATGATGAAACCGCACAGGCCCCGCACTTCAATTATACCGATATTGAGGATAGGCAGCATGAGGTGTGGTTTGAAGATGCCAGATCGATTCAGGCAAAATTCGATTTACTCAAAGAATTGAACTTAAGGGGAATGAGTTATTGGAAGCTCGGCTTAGCCTTCCCTCAAAACTGGCTGCTCATCAGTGATAACTTCAACGTGCGGAGAAGGGTTTAGAAAAGATCAAGGAATACCGAAGCTGAAACGGGCATATAATCAATCATCGAGCATGAAGTCCATTCAGGATACGTGACTCAGCACTAGAAGCCTTCCGACATCTTCCGGAGGGCTTTTATCATTTACCGTAATTCGATTAGGCAATATGCCGATATATATCATTCAAAGTTTGTCTTTTTGCACCCTTATGAGCCAAGCCTTTTTTGACCATACTATAAGGAACAGCTCAAAGGGTGTGAAAAACATGATTCGAATCGGTCCATATATCAGTACCGTTCCCAGATTTCCACGTTTCATCAGATTGCTTTCCATCATCGCCTTATTTTTACTTTCATTCGGGGTCTTGATCCACATTGTGGAGCCGGAAAGATTCCCCACCTTACTTGATGGCATCTGGTGGGCAATCGTGACCATGTCAACGGTCGGTTATGGAGATTTCACTCCAGTGACCAATCTTGGCAAAATCATTGGGATGGTCCTCATTTTGTCAGGCGCCGGCCTGATTACCTCTTATTTTGCGTACATCGCTAAAATTTCCATATCCAATGAACAGCAATTTCTAACAGGTAAGAAAGTATTCGGCGGCGGCGGCCATATTATCATTGTCGGCTGGAATGGCCGTTCTAAAAGAATCATCCAAAACATCCATGATCGCAAACACCATCAATCCATTGTCCTTATCGATGATACACTGCAAAAGCACCCGCTTCCAAGAACGAATATCCACTTTATCCAAGGAAAAGCTACATTGGATTCCGTTTTGCAGAAAGCCAATATTAAACAAGCCATACGCGTCCTTATTACGGCTGACCTTAAGCAAGACGAGCTGCAAACGGATATGTTCTCGATATTGACGTTACTGGCCGTCAAAGGGCTGAATCCGCATGTGTATTGCCTTGTGGAAATATTGACGCATGAACAAAAGGAAAATGCTTTACGGGCTGGGGCGGACGGTATAGTCGAAACGAATAAATTCGCGAGTGAATATATGCAGGATTGCTTATCGAAGGGGATCATAACGGAAGCCAGAGAACAAAATGAGCGGAATGGATTGAGCCTCAAACAGCTGCCCATCCAGGATGACTGGGTGGAATTGACGTTCAAACAGCTGAACGTTAAGCTATTCGATCAAGACATTTTATTGGTCGGCATCATTTCAGGAGGCAAGACATTGATCAAGCCCCCGGAGATGTAATCATCCATCGTGATGACACCCTGCTCATCATTGAGGATTAATGTAATAAAAGCTTTTCCAAATCACGGACAAGCGTTTTCCCTAATGAGATATAGTTTTCCGGAAATTCGGCATCCGGATTTTCAGGCTCGGCAAACTGATTGAAGGAAGCGGAGAGGTTTCCGATATTTCCTTCATCATCAATCCCGTCCTCATACTTATGAGATAACAGAAACGGCTGTAAAAGTTCGACCATTACCCCATCCATATCGAGTGAACCATCAACAGCCTTGAAAGGGACCCGCAAGAATTGGTAGCCATCACTGCCGTCAATCTTATAATCAAAAGACCCGTGGTCATAATCCCATCCTCCGCCTATCACATATCCTTCCGGTTTTAACTTCGTCTCCAGATCGAACAAACCGAATGTTTTCCCTTCCAACTTAGAAGAAATTTTAATCATTGTATAAAACCTCTTTCGCTAATTTTCTATTAGCTTAACCAAAGCGCCAAAAAAAAACCTGGAATGACTCCATTGTTCCCCCGAAAGGCATAAGGAACTTTGCTTCCAAGCCATCCTTACGCTTTTGTGAAGTTTTCGCCGTTTCCCTGATGGCACTCTTTGGCTTTCAACAAAAAAAGGCATCAAGCCGGATGTTATCCCGGCTTGATGCCCTTTATTATAAGCGCTTTTCGAGCTCCGCTTTTTCTTTTCATAACCCGGCTTGCCTAAAAGAGCAAACATGTTCACCTTATAGGCTTCCACTCCAGGCTGATCAAATGGATTTACACCCAGTAAGTAACCGCTCATTGCACAAGCTTTCTCGAAGAAATATACAAGGTAGCCAAAAGTATAAGCATCCAACTGAGGAACCGTTACGATCAGGTTGGGAACGCCACCGTCCGTATGGGCTAACAGCGTACCCTCAAATGCTTTATTATTCACGAATTGCACCGTTTCACCTGATAGGTAATTCAGGCCGTCCAAGTCATTGGCCGCTTCTTCAATCAAGATCTCATGACGGGCCTTTTCCACTTTGATGACTGTTTCAAAAGATCACGCCGTCCTTCCTGAACATACTGCCCTAATGAATGCAGGTCAGTCGAGAAGTTAGCCGATGAAGGGAATATCCCTTTTTGATCTTTTCCTTCACTTTCTCCAAATAATTGCTTCCACCACTCAGAGAAGTATTGAAGTCCAGGCTCATAGTTTATCAGCATTTCAATCGTTTTCCCTTTATTGTAAAGGATATTCCGAACCGCCGCATATTGGTATGCCTGATTTTCACCTAGCTCGGAAGAACTGAAGTCGACCCTGGCACGCTCGGCCCCCTCCATGATTTGATCGATATCCGCCCCGCTGACAGCAATAGGAAGCAGCCCTACAGCCGTTAAGACCGAGTAACGTCCGCCAACATCATCAGGAATGACGAAAGTTTGGAAACCTTCCTCCGTTGCTACCGTTTTTAAAGCGCCCTTCTCTTTATCAGTCGTAGCATAAATGCGGCTCTTAGCTTCTTCAACGCCGTATTTTTGTTCAAGCAGTTTCCTGAAAATCCTGAAGGCCAGTGCAGGCTCCGTGGTCGTACCGGATTTAGAGATGACGTTGATTGAGAAATCCCTATTTTCCAATAGGTCCATCACGTCCTGCATATATGTAGAGCTTATATTATTACCGACAAATAAAATTTGCGGTGCTTTCCTTTATCCGAAGGTAGAATGTTATAAAAACTATGTTGAAGCATCTCAACCGCTGCCCGTGCTCCCAGATATGATCCACCGATTCCGATAACCAGCAGCACTTCTGAGTCTTCTTTTATTTTCGCTGCCGCTTTTTTGATTCTTGAGAACTCTTCTTTATCATAATTGGCGGGTAAATCAAGCCAGCCAAGATATTCATTGCCTGCCCCTGTCTGCTCATGCAGGGAATGGTGTGCCACTTTTACAGCATCCTGTAAATAGGTAATCTCATGCTCCCCGAAAAACGGCAGGGCTTTTGAATAATCGAAACGAATATGGGCCATTCAAATTCCTCCTTGAATTCTTTAGTTTCCCTTTCACTTTATCTGATGTAATTCTCATAATCAAGAAATCGATCAAGTAAATAACGAATTATACATATAAAGCAATCTCCCACCAGGGAAGGCGGGAGAACGGATCATATCACTTGTTTATAATGAAGCCCGTAAAATGGCAAGGACATCTTCACGGTTAAGGACTTTGAATCGTCCAAATTCCCCTCTGCTCATTGCTTTATCAGCCATGACTTCCAATTGTGAGTCATCGATTCCATAATCCGAAAGATTGGTCGGCGCCCCTAAACTGCTCCAAAATGACCTAAGTCTTTCAATGCCTTCAAGGGCCGCTTCCTCATCCGTTTTACCTTCCGGATCTACATGGAATACACGGACTGCAACTTGTTTAAAACGTGCTACATTTTCATGGAGCACATGCTTCATCCAATTTGGGAATAAGATGGCCAATCCTCCTGCATGCGGGATGTCATAAACAGCTGAAACGGCATGTTCAATGTTATGCGTTGCCCAATCACCGCTGTAACCAACCCCAAGCGACCCATTCAAGGCCAGGTTTCCGGCATACAGGATAGTGGCCCGATGCTCATAATCCTCCAGGTCTTCCAATAGTTTAGGTGCCGTTTCAATTACCGTCGATAACAGCGATTCACAAAAACGGTCTTGCAGAGGTGCATGCGTTTCCGGGTGGAAGTACGTTTCGAACACATGTGACATCATATCGACCATTCCGTATACCGTTTGGTCTTTTGGTACTGAAAAAGTATTTTCAGGATCCAAAATGGAGAATTGCGGGAATACCAATGGACTTCCCCATCCGTATTTCTCTTTCGTTTCCCAGTTTGTTATGACAGATCCGGAATTCGCTTCAGAGCCTGTTGCAGCTAAGGTCAGTACCGTTCCGAATGGAAGGGCCTCTTCGACTGGGGCCTTCTTAATGACAAGATCCCATGGGTCCCCCTCATATTTAGCACCAGCAACGATGGCCTTTGTAGCATCTATAACGCTTCCTCCTCCAACCGCAAGGACAAAGTCGATACCATGTTCTTTACAAAGGTCAACACCTTTCCGGACTGTTGAGATGCGTGGATTCGGTTCAACTCCGGAAAGTTCGTGCACCTCTGCATCGATCTCTTTCAAGGCATTGACCACTTTTCCATATAAGCCATTTTTCTTTATGCTTCCTCCACCGTATACAAGTAAAACTTTATCGCCATAGGCGGGAATTTCAGTTTTTAAGCTTTCAAGCTGACCTTTCCCGAAAATTACTTTAGTAGGATTTTTATATGTGAAATTCTCCAATGGTATCTCTCCTTTAATGCCACATTGACTCCGTTTTTGAATTATCGACAGAGCCAAGTGCTAGTTTTTCTTTTATTCATTATGACCAATGTTCCATTTAAATACAAAATATCCGCCCGGAACTTTAGAGTGGATGTATATTTACATGATGAAAAAGCATGATAAGTAAAGAACTGATTTTTTCAAAAAAAGGAGGCTGTACAATGAGTGGAATACAAAGAATTGCACTTGTTCTTACAATAATCGGGGCAATCAACTGGGGATTAATAGGTTTTTTCCAATTTGACTTGGTAGCTTCGATTTTCGGAGGGCAAGATGCTGGAATGGCCCGTATCGTTTATGGATTGGTTGGAATTGCCGGTCTCATTAATCTTGGTCTCCTCTTTAAACCAAGTCCTGAAATTTCCAGGGAGCCTGAAACCAAACCGACTCGTTGAGATCTTGACCATGGATAATGTTATGTTCTATAAAAGAAAGCCGGACCATGGATAAACACATGACCCGGCTTTATTTCATTCATATGCCCCTGGACAAAAAAAACCGGCTGATCGTAGGATCTGCCGGTTCTAAAATATTATTTTTTGATTAAGTCTTCGCGTTGAGATTGTTCAATCCACTCTTGAAGTTTGTCTTTCAATGTGTTGAAACCTTCAGTAGATTCGATGTGAGATGTCGCTTTAACAGATGCTTGGCGTTTTTTCGGAGCTTTTTTCGGAGCTTCAGTACGCTCAGGAGCTTCTTCTGTAGCGCGGATCGATAAGCCGATTTTTCCAGCAGCTGAATCGATGGAAAGAACTTTAACTTTCACTTCATCGCCCACTTTTAAATGTTCGTTGATATCTTTAACGAAGCCGTGAGTGATTTCAGAAATATGAACTAAACCTTGAGTTGATTCATCTAGAGCAACAAATGCACCGTATGGTTGAATACCAGTAACTTTACCAGCAACTACCGCACCAATTTCGAATTTTTCAGACATGGTAACACTCCTATTTTATATATATTTTTTCGTCTTTTCACGCAATAAAAAATTATATCACATAATTGGAAAATAATCAAAGTTAAGTATACCATACTTTTTAGGATTTTACTCATTAAAAATGTTTGTTTTTTGGAAATAATAAATATTATAAGATCTTTGTATATAACTTAACCTAAAAATTTGCAAATAACCTCTATTTCCCTTAAGATATTTACTCATTTTTCTAAAGATTGTAATATTAAACCTATCCAATTCCCCATAATCATAGTAAGATGAGAAAATGTTTTAAAAAAATAATATACAGCTAGATAATCTTTACATCTAAAGGAGTTTTTCCATCATGTCAAAACAAGATCAATGGACTTCAAAACTTGGGTTCATCCTGGCAGCCGCGGGATCCGCTATTGGATTGGGCGCCATCTGGAAGCTCCCATATATGACTGGGGAAAATGGTGGAGGGGTCTTCTTCCTGCTCTTCATTATATTCACCCTGCTTATCGGGGCACCGATATTAATAGCGGAATTCACGATTGGCCGCAATGCACAGAAAGATGCCATTAGCGCATATAAAAATATCGCCCCTGGAAAGCCTTGGGCATTGATTGGATATGGCGGTGTCGTCGCTTCAATCATTCTTCTTTCCTTCTTCAGTGTTGTTGGAGGCTGGATCATCTCCTATTTAGCAAGAAGCTTTACAGGTTCCCTCTCAAACTTGACGCAAGAAGAATATGGGAACTTCTTCAATACGATAATCAGTAATCCTTATGAAACGGTCATCGCTCAGTTATTATTCATGGTCTTTACCATTTGGGTCGTGCAAGGAGGCGTTTCCAAGGGAATTGAAAAGGCTAATAAATATATGATGCCTTCATTGTTCATACTTTTCATCATTCTTCTTATCCGATCCTTGACTCTGGATGGAGCGATGGAAGGTGTTAAATTCTTCTTGAAACCGGACTTTTCCGCATTAACAGGGGAAACGATCCTATTGGCATTGGGCCAATCCTTCTTTGCACTGAGTGTAGGTGTTTCCGTGATGGTAACCTACGCATCCTATCTAAGTAAAAAGAAGATATTACAAAATCGGCACTTTCGGTAGTTGGACTGAATATCTTCATTTCCTTGCTGGCAGGTTTGGTCATCTTCCCGGCTGTTTTCGCACTGGGTTTCAGCCCTTCAAGCGGTCCTGGACTGGTATTTGTCGTGTTGCCTGCAGTCTTCAATGAAATGGCGCTTGGCGGGATCTTCATGTTCATTTTCTTCATATTATTATTATTTGCCACCCTTACGACGGCATTCTCCATTCTCGAAATCGTCGTTGCAGCCATGATCAAGGGTGATGCCGCAAAACGGAAGAAGGCTTCTTGGATAGCTGGTATCACCGTTTTCCTGATTGGGATTCCAAGCGCATTATCCTTTGGGGTGCTTTCGGATGTGAAGATTTTCAATTTATCCATATTCGATTTCGCTGATTATCTGACAAGCAATATCGCGCTGCCAGTCGGCGCCTTGTTCATATCCCTTTTCATCGGCTATCAAATGAAAAGGCTCGAGGTACAAAAGGAATTCGAAACTGGCGCTGATCCCGGCCGCTCACTTTTTAAACTTTGGTACTTCCTGATTCGCTACATCGTGCCGATCATGATCATACTCGTTTTCCTTAAGTCAACTAATCTCATTTAACATTCAACGTGCCGTTTCGAGATTTCTCGATGCGGCATTTTTTCACAAAACCTACATATTCCGTTACTTCCCTTAAGTAATAATATGGTAAAATAATTACATAATAAAAATATATTTCCTGAAAAAGGAGTGTCTGACCATGTCAAATATCGCGAAGAATATCCGGCAATACCGAGAAGATAATAACCTCACTCAACAGGAACTGGCTTTGAAATTACGAATCGGCACGAAGAAAATCGAAAAGTATGAATCGGGTGAATCGGTTCCTGATACACAAACCATTTTACGGCTTTCCACCGTCCTTGACATACCGGCTTCAGAATTCCTGAAGGATGCCCAGGCCGGTAACGCCGCTGGTATCGACGAGGAAATAAAAAAATTGATTGAAGAAATCGGAACCAAAAAAGCGGAGCTCATTCTAAGGACAGCTAAGGACTTTAGCGAAGAACAAATTCTGAAAGTTATGCATACTTTATATAATACACAAGCTTAATTTAAAAAATGGGTCGTAGTATGTGTATTTTTTTCTAGGTACTGGATATACTATGATTAACACTTTCTATGTTAATCCATTAGATTAACTCTTTTTTCTAATTCCCCCTATGGAAAGGGATCCGGCTGCTAAAGGCCGGATCCCTATTTTTTGCTTTTATTGGCAATGATTCTTCATGAAACGTTCCATTCTTCTAAGCGCCTCTTGAAGCTGTTCCATGGAGGATGCATAAGAACAGCGGATATGACCTTCACCGCTTTCCCCGAACACATCTCCCGGTACAACGGCAACAAGTTCTTCCTTCAGAAGTTTTTCAGCAAATTCCATCGAAGTCATCCCCGTTTTCTCGATTGATGGAAAAGCATAAAAAGCCCCGCCGGGATTATGGCAATCCAGACCCATATCGTTAAATGATTTCACGATATAATTT
Source organism: Peribacillus frigoritolerans (assembly GCA_030562215.1). Lineage (GTDB taxonomy): Bacteria > Bacillota > Bacilli > Bacillales > DSM-1321 > Peribacillus > Peribacillus frigoritolerans_B. The sequence continues at coordinate 510,613 of JAUPFL010000001.1, forward strand.
CGTCTTCTCCGGTAACTCCGACGCATTTCTTCCACATCCTGCATTCCGCTCTTTAACGCTTCCAATGCAGCATGCTGCGCAACGGTCGGCGCGCACATCATCGCATATTGGTGAAGCTTAAGCATCGCTTCGGAAATTTCCTTAGGTGCACAAACGAACCCAAGACGCCACCCAGTCATCGCAAATCCTTTCGAAAACCCATTGATGACAATTGTCCGCTCAAGCATGCCGTCAACGGCAGCAAAAGAAGTGAATTCCTCATCATAAGCAAGTTCGGCATAGATTTCATCGGAAATCACCAGCAAGTCATGCTTTTTAACGATGTCAGCAAGCATCACTAATTCTTCCTGCCCAAGCTGGGTTCCCGTCGGATTATTCGGTGAACAGATTAAAACGGCCTTCGTTTTAGGAGTGATCGCCGCTTCGAGTTGTTGGGGAGTCAACTTAAAGTCTTCTTCCTTGGATGTTTGGACCGTGACCGGTATTCCCCTGCCATGGTCACAAGCGGTGCATAGGCGACGAAACAAGGTTCGACGACAATGACTTCTTCACCTGGATTCAAGATGGTCCTCAGGGCAATATCGAGGGCCTGGCTTGCTCCGACCGTGACAATGATTTGATCGTCCGGTCTATACGAAACATGGAACTGCTTCTCCATATACCGGCTGATTTCCGACCTTAATTCAAATAATCCGGCATTGGCCGTATATGAGGTATATCCTTCCTCCAGGGAGTTGATCGCCGCTTCCCTTACTGCCCATGATGTAACGAAATCCGGTTCACCCACACCAAGCGAGACGACCCCTTCCAAATTGGCTGCCAAGTCGAAAAAGCGGCGGATGCCTGATGGTTTAAGCTCTGCAATCGTTTTTGAAACATAACTCGTTTTAATCATGGTGACACCACTATCCGCTTATCTTCTTCAGTTTGATCAAAAATGGTGCCATCATGCTTGTATTTTTTCATTATGAAGTGAGTCGTCGTAGAAATGACGGAATCCAATGTCGAAAGTTTTTCCGAAACAAAGCTTGCCACTTCGTTCATCGAACGTCCTTCGACAATGACTGAAAGATCATAAGCCCCAGACATTAAATAAACGGACTCGACTTCTTTGAATTTGTAAATCCTTTTTGCAACATCATCGAAACCGACGCCGCGTTTAGGAGTGACCTTTACATCGATCATCGCTGTGACACCATGGTATTCATCCACTTTAGCCCAGTTAATGACCGTTAAGTAACGTACAATGACCCGCATATCTTCTAATTTCTTCAACGTTATTTCAATGTCCGATTCCGATTGATCGGTCATTTTAGCCAAATCCTTCAGATCAATCCGGCTGTTATTTTCAATGATTCTCAAGACTTCCAATTCCTCTTCATTCAAGTGCATTGGAAAACCCTCCTTTTGGAATTCACTAATTTAGCTGTGATGGCTTGGCTGGCAGATAGTCTCACGAATTACCTTATTAGACTTTTTTTAAAACCTATACAATATAATTTAATAAGTCCTATGCTGTCAGGATAAACTTACACTATTATATCAAAATTGGTTGGTGACCTGTTATAGTAATTGTGTTTTTTCATCGTTATTATTACAATTACTGTTATGCAACAGTATTAAAGGACCTTTTTGGAATATTCAGGGTAACATGGTTTTTTATCATTGACCAATAACGGAGGAGGAGCTTTTATGGAAAGTCATACAATCAAAGGTGTCGAACGGGTAGGTAATATCGAAATCTATTTTGAATATGACCGAATCGATGATTCTCTCCCCACCCTTGTCCTGCTTCACGGATTTTTGTCATCGAGCTTCAGTTTCCGTAAATTAGTCCCCTATTTAATCAAGGAATACAATGTGATCTCAATAGACCTCCCGCCATTCGGGCAAAGCGGAAAAGATTATCGATATACATATTCATTCCGAAACATCGCTAAATCCGTCGTTCTATTCTTGGAGGAAAAGCCATCAATAAATTCAGTATCATCGGACACTCCATGGGCGGGCAGATTTCCCTGCAGCTCATCAAATCATATCCTGATCTTGTCGACCATGCCATTCTGCTTGCCGGTTCAGGCTATCAGCCCGGCTATTCGGAAAAAATGAAGATGGTCAGTTACCTGCCTTTCTTTTCATACGGGATAAAACGGTATCTGCAAAAAATCAGGTATCGAAAAGAACTTGAAAAATGTCGTCCATGACCCGGCCATGATTGACGATGAAATGCGGCAGGGATATCTAGGACCATTCATAAAGAAGCATGATATTTTCCGGGCATTGGGGAGGATGCTTCGTGATAAGGAAATCGATTTGTTGAAGGAGGACCTTAGTGATATTCATACACCATGCCTGCTTATTTGGGGAAGACATGATCGAGTTGTGCCATTGAGTATCGGCGAAAGGCTCCATGAAGACCTGCCTAATTCCGAGCTTGTTGTCATTGAGGATTCCGGGCACCTTCTTCCAGAGGAGAAACCGGAAGAATTGTATCAATTAATTAAGAGGTTTATTGGGGTAGCCGCCCCAACGTAAACTCACGAGTTAATCGCACAATCTCACGATTCAACTGCTCATACTATGAGTATAGAGCAAAAAAAACAACGTAAAAAAAGGTGCCCCTGATTTCCGGGTACACCTTTATTCACCTTTATATCGAACAGCTGGCATCATTTTTTATGATGAGCAGCTTTCGTGCAACGTCCAGGCACTTTTCCATCTGAATGGATTCATCGAACGCGAACTCGTAAATGGATTTTATTTTTTCCGCCAGTTCCTCCGGGTCATCTATATCCCGGATTGCTACGACCGTATCTGCAATTTCCGGCTCATATAGATCCCAACCTATCTCGAAAGGGTCCCATTCTTGCAAAACGGCAACCAACGCTAAATTCATTTGCTGTGTATCCATCTAATTATCACCTGCTCAATATTTTCAAAGAACATGATATCATAGTATCATAACAACAGGCTTTTCGCGAAGACGACAAATTTTTATTCGGTGGTGGATATTTTGAACAAGTCAATTTTTGAAGAACAAATCAACAGGGAAAATTCAGGGTCTGCAAAATGGGATAAAAACTTCCTCACATCCTTATATGGGCGCGAGGATGTTCTGCCAATGTGGGTTGCCGATATGGACTTCCCATCTCCTGAGGGCATTCAAAAGGCATTGATGGAACGCTTGAATCATCCAATTTTCGGCTATACCGTCCCTTCTGAAACGGTTTTCACTGAAATTCAAAGCTGGCTTAAAGACCGGCACTCCTGGCAAATCGATAAGAAGTGGATTTCATTCAGCTCCGGCGTCGTTTCCGCAATCGGTACAACGATCCAAGCATTCACGAACCCGGGGGATAAAATACTGTTACAATCTCCCGTCTATACCCCATTTTTTGATATGATCAAAAATAATGACCGGGAAGTGGTCAATAGCCCCCTTATCATAGAAAAGGACCGCTTTGAGATTGATTTCACCGATTTCGAGGACAAGCTGAAAAGCGGAGTGAAACTATTCCTTTTTTGCAGTCCGCATAACCCTGGTGGACGCGTTTGGACAAAGGACGAACTCTTACGGATCGGGGATCTATGTGAAAAATATGATGTAGTCATCGTCAGTGATGAGATACATGCTGACTTATTCCATACAACATCCAGGCATTATCCGATCGGCTCGCTTTCAGAAAAATTAGCGGATATGACCGTTACATTGATGGCGCCAAGCAAAACATTCAATATTGCCGGCCTTCAGGCTTCATTCCTGATCGCCAGTAATGAAAGATTGCAGAAGCAATTGCAAAAGGCACAAACGAAACTGGCCTTCCATGGTCTTAACATCTTTGCCTTAACAGCAATGGAAGCCGCGTATCGGGAGGGCTTGGAATGGCTTGAAGACATGATTGGCTACATTGAGGAGAATATAAAAGTGGCAGAGGAATTCATTGCAGCCGAAATTCCTTCACTGCATGTCATGCATCCGGAAGCCTCTTACCTTTTATGGATTGACTGCCGTGACCTTGGATTGAACGACAAGGAAATTAAGGATCGACTGATCCATAAAGGGAAGCTTGCATTGGAGCCTGGTTCTAAATACGGACCTGGCGGAGAAGGTTTCGTCCGAATGAATCTCGGTTGTTCACGCAGCGTCCTGATGGAAGGGCTAAACCGTTTGAAATTGGCTTTTTCTTAAACAAAAGAAGAACCAGGCTTAGAATCCTGGTTCTTCTTTTTCAATCTTTTCTTCATCGACATAAGGGTCATGCTCATATCGAGGCAAATCCCCAAACGAGGTTTGAATATCTTCTTCAAAAAGTTCTTCCTTCAATTCTTCATATTGGGAGTTGGGATAAACCGTTATCTCTTTACCGTATATATCCACACCAACGAAATTTTCATAATTTTCGACATACCCGACATTTTCTTCGGACTCGACATACATATCTTCGTAATCGTTTGGCGGATTTATAAAATCGGAAGGCGATTCAGATGTTCCATAACTGGCAACATCCTGCCAAGAATCTTCCGCATCGTATGCAACCGATTCATGCCGGTCGTCAAAATCAAACCTGCCAAACGGCGGTCCCAACACTTCCTCTTCGACCGGCCGATTGCCCGAAGTTTCCTGTGATGGGGTATGCTCGACACAATAAGTCGTTGTAGGGATTGCTTTCAAACGTTCAAGAGGTATTTCCTTTGAACAAACCTGGCACTTTCCATACTCACCTGACTCGATGGCAGAAAGAGCCCGTTCAATATCCCTTATTTCATCCCGATCATGCTCGGAAAGGGCCAAATCCTTTTCCCGTTCATATAACTCGGTTCCTTCATCTCCGGGATGATTATCGTAACTCGATAACTCACCAGTCGAATCCTCCAGGCTTCTTCTTAAATCGTGGTTGCCTGAATCACTTAATCGCTCTTCCAACTCTTGTTTCGTTTGCTGCAATTGCTGTTGAAATTCTTTTAGCTGCTGATTGGATAGCATGTGCAACATCCTTTCAAAATCGTTCTTCCCTCTAGTATTTCTCTCTTCCCGACATTCTATAAAGGTACTTTTTACCTTAGGAATAATTTAATTCAGATAACAGAAGCTAACTTAGAAATTAATTTAAGGAGGGCTTCCATTTGTATTTCTATAAAGAAGACCTAATCAATATGATCGTTCCCGATAAACCTGATCCAAATGCAGCAAAAGTGCTTCAGGAAACGCTTGGAGGGCAATTCGGTGAAATGCGGACGATGATGCAGTATTCTTTCCAAAGCGCCAACTTCCGCGGCAAGGCTAAACAATATCGCGATTTAATCCGCGGAGTTTTCTTGGAGGAACTGAGCCACGTTGAACTTGTCCAATCAACCATCAATCAGCTGCTGAATGGTGCTGGCGGGGATATGCCTGGAGATGTCGCTATCGACGGCGCCCCATTGGATGAAGTCATCAAAGGCGGTGCAAACCCCCACCATTTCATCATCGGTGCGAAAGCATCCCTGCCCGTTGATGCTGGCGGCAATCCATGGAACGGATCATGGGTTTATGATCACGGCAATCTTGTGGCGAACCTTTTGAACAATGTCATGCTTGAATCCACGGGAGTCCTGCAAAAGTCCAGGATTTATGAAATGAGTTCCAATAAATCAATGCGCGAAACACTGGCATTTTTAATGGTTCGCGACAATGCCCATCAAAATGCATTTGCCAAGGCATTGGAAACGCTTGGGGTCGACTGGGGAAAAGTCTTCCCTGTACCTAATTATGATTTGAACAAATATCCTGAATGCCGCAAATATGTGGATTTAGGCTACCATAATGCCCAATTCAATTTCAGGATGGATCAAACTCGAATCGGCGAGATTTTCCAAGGGGAGACACCGAGCCGAAATGGCGGAAACCTTGCTGTTACCGAGCCTCCAAAAGGATTCCCGGTCCCTGAAATGCCGGATATGCCAAATGAACATAGCCCTGGATTAAGTGATTTGAACAATTAAAAAAGAAGGCGGACACATCATGTGTGTTCGCCTCCTGTTTTAATTATTGATATATTTTTCAAAAACAAAGCCAAAATCTTTCACATGGTACTTTTTCCGGCTGTCCATCAACCATTCGAAAGCGGCTGAATTAATTTCCTTGAAACTTGCAGCCATTTGGCTTCCATCAGTGCGAACCTGGTTCAAAGTGGAAGAAGCAAGGTTTACGCTTTGCTGGGCATATTGAAGGGCAAACTCATTCTCATGGCAAATTTCCGATATTTTCACGAGTGATTTGAACAAGTCTTTTAATTCTTCAATGAATTTCTTATGGACATCAATGGAGAAAGTCTTTGCACCGATCGAAAATTTAATTTCCGCATCCAAATCCACTGTCCCTGCTGTTTCAAGCGTGGCATTGGAAATAGTATACTGGCTGTAGCTATATCTTGTAAGTGTACGCTTTTTGCTAATGGCACTTGTGCCGTCCAAATGTATGAACGCTTGATTCGTGAAACAGTACTCATCGGTTTTCGATTTAATCAGGAAATAAATTTTTCCCCATCTTCATGCATGATATAGTCATCTGCATCCACCTTGTCATAATCTGCAGGACTAATAACACTTCCAATATCACTAAGACCAAGGGCATCAGCCGCCATTTTCTTAAACATAACCATTCCCCCTATCCAATATCCAGGTGAATTTCACCTTATTATATGCATTTCTCCAGTATTATCTCATCTCGGATCGGAATTCCATCAAAACTGTAAAATGGTATTTCCGGCTTGATTTTCCGTGATTCTTCCACGGCATTTTTTATGATTTCCGAAATGACATAACCACGCTTTTGAAAAACTTCAACGCCTGTAGATTATCGTTCGTTGTAATCGCTTTAATAGTATGGCAATTTTTTTCCTTAGCGATATTTTCCATCACATAAAGCAATGACGAGCCCACACCTTGATTCTCATGCTCACTGTTCAAAGAGATGATCTGACATACATGGTCGGATAATTTGTATGTTCCCAACCCCGTGATTTTTTCATTCTCGTCCATCACCCCAAAACCCTCAAGTTCCGCATAATGAAACAAGCCTCTTGAAAAAACGACTTGAGTCGTCTCCCAGTGCTGAATGAAAAAATCCTTGACCGTATCTGCCGCAATCATTCTTTTAGCTACGATTTGCATAACCAATTACGCCCCCAAAATTTCTATCTCTATGCTTATAGTATAAAATGCTTATGCTGAGAAGGGAACATTTAATTCTTTACTACCTTCTAACAAAACATAATACCATTCATATTCAGATAATCAATATCAAAAAACGGGGCTCGAGATGCAGGCATCTTCCGGGATCAAGAAAGGGTATCATCCTTTATACGCTGGTTCCTTCTGGTGACCTCATCTTCGAATTGCTTCGTTTTCAATTCTTCCTTCTTTGAATATCTAATAATAGCCCTCATCGTAAAAACGGCTGCCACTAGAAAAATGAAGCAAGTTATACCAGCCGAGATATATTCAGTCTTGTCTTCCGGAAAGTAAAGAAACAAACCTAGTAAAGCATGATTGAGAAAGTCCATCCGCTACATCCTTCCTGATAGGGAATTAAACTGCATTCTCTCATTATATCAATTACCAGAACAATCCACTAGTGGGCCTAATCCACTAAAACCTAAAAAAAGAGAGGCACTGAGCCCCTCGCTTCGCTTTTATTTATAAAATGGCGATCCCTTTAATGACTACATCCACTGCTGGCTTATCGCCCGCAACTGTCTCTACGTTAGCAATCGAATCAACAACGTCCATGCCTTCGACCACTTGTCCAAAAACAGAGTGTTTATGATCCAGCCACGGTGTGCCTCCTTGTTCCATATAAGCACTGATGATTTCTTCCGGATAACCGGCTTGCTTCATTTGCTCACCCATCCTGCTGTCCACATGCGGGGCTTGTACGACGAAGAATTGGCTGCCGTTTGTTCCCGGGCCTGCATTAGCCATGGAAAGAGCTCCGCGCAAATTGAATAATTGCATGGAGAACTCGTCCTCAAATGGAGCTCCCCAAATACTTTCTCCACCCATTCCAGTCCCTGTCGGATCTCCGCCTTGAAGCATGAAGTCCTTGATGACACGGTGGAAGATGATTCCTTCGTAATAACCGTTTTCAGCATGTGTCAGGAAATTTTCCACTGTCTTCGGAGCCAGTTCAGGGAATAATTTAATTTTAATATCGCCCATCGTCGTTTGCATGATGACCGCTTTTTCATTTTCCAAAACTTCACTTGTTAATTGTGGAAAGTTTGTCATTGTACATAACCTCTTTCTTTTTAAAATAAAATGGCATGAAACACCATTTTTCATCTTCATTTGTACACTTTACACGATTTTCATAAAAAAGCATCTTTACGAAATTGAAGAAATTCGCTGTGAAAAATCGTTGTTCTTATGTATCATGAAGGAAGTTAAAAGAAAGGTGGTAGGGAAATGTCAGAACAGGATTTTAAAATCGGCGATAAGGTTACCGCCATATATAAAACTGGAAAATACATCGGGGAAGTCACCGATATCAGACCTGCTGCATATCTTGTTAAAGTGTTGGCTGTCTTGAAGCATCCCATGCAGGGAGATCTTCATAACCCGAAGCAAACGGAAGTGTCCATGTTCCATCAGCGGCGTGCTCTTGCATTCCGGGAGCAAACCAATGTACCAAAGAATATGGTAAGGACTTTCGATGGGGAGATTCCTGAGTATAAGGAATCCTTAAGAGAAGCTGTTGAGAAAATGAAAGGCACTTTAAGCGAAGCCCAAACAGAGTGGAATGATAAAAGCTTACAGTTGCTTGAAGATCTAGCGGCGGATTATTTCAAATAAAGCATGATAAAAGCCAAATCAGTAGTATATGATTTGGCTTTTATAACGCTAAATGATTCAATACCTTTGATAAATCAATGCGGTCGCCAATTGTCGTCGGTTCATGATTTTTCATATAACTTTTATCCTTCTCCACTAACTTAAAGATATTATATGTCGTAATCGCATCATCCAGCGCCCTGTGATGCTTGCCTGTCCCTTCTTTGCCATAGGCCTGTACAGCTTTCCAAAGTCCGGTTTGATTTTGATCCCCGAAAAAGCGTTTATACTCCAGGCAAAGATCATTTTCTTTCCCTGAAAAAGGGAAATCCAATCCTGCTTTCTGACAATTCTGTCGAAGCACCTTCATGTCCATATTTCCCCACGTAACAATCGTCGTCGGGTGCTGCTCATCTATTTTCTTCAATAACGCAACCAGTTCTTCAAATGAAATCCCCCGGTCCACCTGATCCTGGGTAATGTTCAAGAACTTCTTGCATCTTCCCGTTAAAACTGGAAATTTCAATGGGTTAACAAAAGATGAGAATTGTTCCTCAATGGTCCCATTAATGACGGTGACTAAACCAACCTCAATGATTTCAGGATAAAACCCCTTTGGATTGGCTTTTCCTTCCGGCATCGTAAATTCAAAATCAATGAATACATATTGCTGTTGTTCCTCCATTTTTATGACCCCCTTCATATTCCTGACATTAAACAAACATGTTTTTTCTCACGAGATTATTATAACAGAAGATTTAGAAAGTTATTTCTTTGGATCGCAACACACCATTCGGATACCGCTCCTGCCGTCATACCTAATTTACCCAAAACTCTTTATTGTCTACCTTTTTTGGATTATGATGGATGAATGAACCAAAAGTACCATTTTTTCATCCCTTCATTCCAAGGACATACATACTAAAAATATATTAGTTAGGAAGTTGAACTATGCGCACGTATCTTGGTTATATCACGATTTCCCTCTTAGTTCCCGTCTTGATCCTTTTCATTTTCCTTTCCTATCAGGAGTGGTCCTTAGCGCAATCTCCTATCATGTACTCGACGAGCGAATTCCGGTTGAATCGATAGAACTGGCTCAGAATAGTTACATGAAGGCGGCAAATGGAAAGGTCATCAGTGAAATTTCCACAGGTGAGAAACGGACTTACTTAAAACTTGAAGACATCCCCCTTTTCCTGGAAAACCTGTTCATCGTTACAGAGGACCAGAAATTTCATGATCATGCAGGAGTCGACCTTTCCGGCATAAGCAGGGCGCTTCTTATCAATTCACAAAATAAAACAATCGAACAAGGCGGCAGTACCATTACCCAGCAACTGGCCAGGAATGTTTATCTATCACATGATAGGACATATAACCGAAAACTCAGTGAACTCATTTATGCCTATCAGATAGAGCGAAAAAATCAAAACCGGAAATCATGGAGCTGTATTTGAATGCCATATATTTCAGTAATGGAGCTTATGGAATCGAAGCAGCTTCCCAATATTATTTCAGTAAACCGACTGGAGAGTTAACCAAGGCGGAACTTGCCTTCCTTGCCGCAATCCCTAATAATCCGGAAAAATATAATCCCCTTGAACATTTCGATGCGACGAAAAAGCGTCAGGAGAGATTACTGGAACAAATGGTTGCCAATAGTGCTTTAGATCAGGCCGAGTACGAAAAGCTTATCAAAAGTACGATTAAATTAGACTTGTCCACCCCGGTCGACTTATATCCCGATTACGTGACATATGTTCATCAGGAATTGAAAAACCTGGTGGCATCCTCCGAGGGTCTCGGCAAATCTCTGCAAAGCACTGATGTCGCTATACGCAATAAAGCGGAAGCTAAGCTGGATAAAAAGGTCAAAAAGCTTTTGAATTCCGGTGTAACCATCCATACCGCACTCGATACTAAACTGCAAACACAGTCAAAGACTGCTGTACAATCAAAAATCGGTGTCAATGATATCGAGGGAGCTTTAGTGGTTATACAGCATCATACGCACGAGCTTGTCTCTTTGATTGGGGGAAAGGATTATAAAAAAATTCTTTCAACCGGGCATACCAAAGCTATAGGCAGCCAGGGTCAGCCATTAAGCCGCTTCTCGATTATGCTCCCTATTTAGAAGAAACGGATGCTGACATCAATCAGCTCGTTAGCGGAGCAAGCTATTGCAGCAATAGCTATTGTCCAAAGAATTATAGCGGCCGCAGCTACGGGATGGTCACACTAAGAACCGCCTTCGCTCAGTCCTATAACACACCCGCCATAAGACTTTTTGAAAAGACGGGGTGGAAACGAGTTTCAAGTACCTGGATGCTTTCGACTTTAAAAAGGTCAGTAAAAAAGACCACCATACGAGTTCGGCCATAGGCGGATTCGAATATGGCATGAGTCCCCTTGAACTCACAAATGCTTATACTTCCTTCCATGACGGAAACTATCAGCCAGCGCGTGCCATTACTAAAGTCACCGATCAAGAAGGTAAAGTCCTTTATAAATGGAAAGACCGCTCCAAGGAGATATGGAACAAGGGCACCGTAGCCAAGATGCGGCAGCTGCTCCATGAAACGACCCTTTCCGGGACAGCCCGCAAAGCCTACTTTCCTACAGATTATGTCGGGGGTAAAACCGGTACGACCAATGATGTGAAAGACATGTGGTTTGTCGGGCTGACAGCAAACTATACAACAGGAGTTTGGATTGGAAGGGACAAGCCATCCAATCTACAATCCATTTATTCACATGCACCCCATGTATTGATTTGGAAAGATATCAGCCAGACTGCCGAGTGAAAAAGAAGGTGCCGCAATGGCACCTTCTTAGTTTGTCAATAAAATGAGGTTCGGAATGGTCCCAATCCCTAACACGATTTGATCATGGAATTATTACTATGATTTTTTACTATTCTAAGGGATGTTTTTCAGGGTTTGTAAAATTACGTTGAATTTCACTCCAGGCACTCGCTTTCCGCGGGCGGTCCGGGAGCCGCTTTCCCCGCAGGAGTCCCGTACCTTCCGTTCCAATCAACTTTATATTTGTTTTAGAACAAACTGTAGGCACACTCAATGATTATCAAGTTTATCCACAGTCTGTAAGGTACCGATGATGGAACCTTCTTTTTGCTATATTGGAAGACTTGCAATGACGCTGTTATAAAGCTTCAATCCCGCATAAGCGACTATTGAAATCAGTGCCGTCCAAACGAAGATTGGAAAGAAAACCAATCCCACTAGCCTCGACAAATTCAGGCTCGGGCTTAACTTGTTGACAAAATAAATTAAAGCCGCGACATTCGTTGCGATAAAGATCGCCCCAAGCCCGATGATGAATTGAACACTGAATAATGAACAGGCACCGCCAATCACATATATGACAGACCCCTTTCTTACACTGTTCAGGGCTTTACCCTCCGAATCCTTGGAAAAGAATAATAACGACAGCTCCAATATCGTATCGGAGATCAGCTTCAATGCAGCAAAAACCATGAAGAATAATAGGAGCAATACGATCAGCAGCGCCAGCTTGATGCCGGTCTCAGAAAAAAACTCCAGCATCCCTTGGTAGATTCCCAAATTCCCAAATAACTTGAGCATTTGCATTTCCCCATAAATGGCAAAGGAAAGGCCGAATAATAGGATTGAAATGATTGGTAAATAGCTAAGTAAATATGTGTTTTTCATGATTTCTCCATCCATGCGTCTTTTATCCTATATTATGCAAGATAATCCATGATTTCACAATGAATACGCTGCTGATTTACCCTTGAAAAACTTTTTTTATAAATTTTTCAGTACCGTTCCCCCTCCTTTTCTACCTATATATAAAACATCATTCAAGTTGGCCTTGACCGTTTTTAAAGCCATGCAAACCCACATAAATTGCGTTATACTTTTAAGCGAGGCGAGCATTCGATAAAAAAATACATATTCAACGAAGATTTCCTAACGTCTAGGATTACGCGAAAAAGCATAATAAGACGACTGACTTCGTTTTTTAAAAAAGGGGGAGTTTATGTCTTTACTTCATTGGGCGGTATTATCACCGTTTCTATTAGCAATTATTGTACCAATATTGTACAAACTATTTCGACAAATACATACAGGATGGTTTGTATTGATTTTACCGATTCTCCTTTTCACCTATTTTTCAAGGTTCATTTCCTTGACCAAACAAGGAGATATCATTATTGAAAGCGCAACATGGATCCCTTCTCTCGGAATTGATGTTGATTTCTATGTGGATGGACTGGGGCTTTTGTTTGCCTTGCTCATTACAGGTATCGGTTCACTCGTCGTTCTGTATTCAATTTTCTATTTATCGAAGGAGAAGGAAAAGCTGAACCAATTTTACGTCTTCCTTTTGCTTTTCATGGGAGCGATGCTTGGTGTCGTCCTATCCGATAATCTAATTGTCCTTTATTCGTTTTGGGAATTCACGAGTTTATCATCTTTTCTATTGATAGGATATTGGAATGAGAGGGAGCGTTCACGTTATGGGGCGCAGAAATCCCTGCTGATTACTGTGCTTGGAGGCTTAAGCATGCTTGGGGGCATCATTCTCCTTTCCATTATGGGGAACACATTCAGCATACGGGAATTGATTGCCCAAAGCGGGGAACTTATGAACCAATCACTCTTCGTTCCTGCACTTTTGCTTGTGCTGCTTGGCGCGTTCACTAAATCCGCACAGTTCCCGTTCCATATCTGGCTTCCTGATGCGATGGAAGCTCCTACACCGGTCAGTGCTTACCTTCATTCAGCCACAATGGTAAAGGCTGGTATTTATTTGGTTGCCCGATTAAGCCCTGTTTTTGCAGAATCAGGATTATGGTTCTGGCTCGTTTCGATCGCCGGATTGATCACCCTGTTATGGGGCTCATTCTCTGCAATCAAGCAGACTGATTTGAAGGGGATTCTCGCTTTTTCCACCATCAGTCAGCTCGGATTGATCATGTCGCTTTTGGGACTTGGTGCGGCGGCACTCCACTATGAAACGTTGGGGGAAAATATATACTTGGCGGCCACGGTTGCCGCAGTATTCCACTTGATTAATCATGCGACTTTTAAAGGGAGCCTCTTCATGGTTGCAGGCATCATTGATCATGAAACCGGTACGCGTGATATCAGAAAGCTTGGCGGATTGATGCAGTTGATGCCGATCACTTTCACCGTCGCTGTGATCGGTGCTTTTTCAATGGCTGGACTTCCGCCCTTCAATGGTTTTTTGAGCAAGGAAATGTTCCTGGCCAGCATGTTGAATGTATTGGAATTGAATATCTTCAACATGGAGACATGGGGGTCCTGTTTCCTGTGGTGGCATGGGTAGCCAGTGTATTCACTTTTATTTATAGCATGATCGTCGTGCTCAAACCCTTTACAGGCAAACTTCAGTTACAGCTATTGGAAAAGAAGCCCCACGAGGCACCGGTCGGGATGCTGATATCCCCGATCATCCTTGCTTCGTTGGTCATCGTTTTCGGTATTTTTCCAAACTTGCTATCTTCATCAATCATTAAACCTGCGGTAGCCGGCATACAGCCAAGCTTGGCTGGACCGGATTTCCATGTCCATATCGCCTTCTGGCATGGATTCAAACCTGAAGTATGGATGACCATCGGCATCATAGCATTTGGAATTCTTTTATACAAAACGCTTCCGAAGTGGCAGAAAATCACTCAGTTCATTCCTGAACGTATCTCCCTGAATGCTTTGTATGATAACGGGGTAAGAGGGTTCGAACGCTCAGCTTCCTTCGTCATGAAAGCATTAATGACAGGTTCGATTCGGACGTATCTGCTTTCAATCTTCCTTTTCTTCATTCTTTCCTTGGGCTTTACGCTCTATTGGAAGGATGCATTTAAATTGGATGCAGGGAATTTTGCCCCGATCGGCATATATGAATTGGTATTGGCTGCGATCATCGTGATTGGCTCGATCGCCATTCTGTTTGCAAGATCTCGTTTAACTTCCATTATCATCTTAGGAGCCGTCGGTTATACGATTTCCCTATTTTTCGTTTTGCTGCGGGCACCGGATTTAGCCTTGACTCAGCTAGTCATCGAAACGATTTCGGTATCGCTGTTTTTGCTCTGTTTCTTCCACCTTCCGTTAATGGGAAGCAGAAAGGAAGAACGGATGACATTCAAGTTGAATAATGCCCTGATATCCATTGGTGTAGGAGTCATCGTGACATTGATTGCCTTATCGGCACATAGCAATAAACTATTTGATTCCATATCCAGTTACTATCTTGAAAATGCTTATAAGGAAGCAGGCGGGAAAAACGTCGTAAATGTCATACTCGTTGACTTCCGCGGACTTGATACGATGTTTGAAATCAGTGTCCTTTCCATCGCTGCGCTCGGAATATTCGCGATGATCAAATTGCGTTTGACAGGGGGAAAAGATAAATCATGAAGCAAAATGACCTGATTCTCCAAACGGTTACGAAAGTCGCCGCCTTTGCTATCTTGCTGTTTGCGGTAGCCATCTTTTAGGCGGGCATTATTCGCCAGGTGGCGGGTTTGTCGGCGGTTTAATGACTTCAGCCGCCATAGTCCTGCTGTTGCTCGCTTTCGACATTAAAACCGTCACCGGCATTTTGCCGATTGACTATAAGTTAATGATCGGTTCAGGCTTGTTCATATCAAGCCTGACCGTAGCCGGCGGGCTGGTGTTCGGGGTGCCCCTCATGACACATGTTTATCAATATGTTGATTTACCGCTTCTTGGGCACATCTCGCTTCATACCGCGGTACTTTTTGATCTTGGTGTTTATCTTGTGGTTGTTGGTGTAACGATGACCATTATTCAAACGATAGGGGAGAGTGAATAATGGAACTTTTAATGGCCATTGTCATTGGAATACTATTTATGTGTGCGACCTATTTAATGCTTTCCAAAAGCATATTAAGAATCATAATCGGTACCGGGCTGCTCAGTCACGGCGCCCACCTATTGATTTTGACGATGGGCGGTTTGAAAGGCGATTCCGTTCCATTGCTAAGTGATAAAGCTGCATCCTATGTCGATCCGCTTCCACAGGCGCTTATCTTGACGGCGATCGTCATCAGTTTCGAGTCACATCATTTCTGCTTGTACTTGCTTATCGGACCTACCAGGAACTCGGTACGGATGACATGGAAGAAATGAGAGGTACGGAAGCGAATGAATAATCTTACTTTCATGCCTGTTTTATGGCCGCTTTTCACAGGCATCCTTCTCATATTCTTTGCAAAAAAATCAAGCTGCAAAGAGGGATATCGCTTTTTTCCTCTTTTATCGGAATTGTAATTTCCCTTTATCTAGTGTTTAAGGTCCATAGTCAAGGAATCTTGACTTTAGGCGTCGGCAGCTGGGATGCGCCATTCGGGATCGTGATCGTCGCAGATATGCTTTCTTCGCTGCTCGTACTGACCACGAATACCATTGGGTTTGCCATACTGCTTTATTCGTTTTACTCCATAGGGGAAGAACGTGAAAGACATTATTACTATCCTGTATTTCAATTTTTGCTGATTGGGGTAAACGGTGCCTTCCTTACGGGAGATCTTTTCAATCTATTCGTATTCTTCGAAGTCATGCTGATGGCCTCCTACGTCCTGCTTGTACTGGGAGGGACGAAAATCCAACTGAGGGAATCATTGAAGTATATCATCGTCAATGTACTATCCTCTTCCTTTTTCGTCATCATGGTGGCGTATCTTTATTCAGTCCTGGGAACATTGAACATGGCGGACATCAGCCAAAGGATAACGGAAGTCGACCAGCCTGGAATCATCTCGGTGATAGCGATTGGCTTTCTGATCGTCTTCGGTTTGAAGGGAGCCATTTTCCCGCTCTTCCAATGGCTGCCGGGTTCCTATTATGCTCCGCCCATTCCAGTGATGGCTCTATTCGGGGCATTGTTGACTAAGGTCGGAATCTATTCCATTTTCCGGACCTATACACTCATGTTTTATCATGACCAGGATTTCACCCATACTTTCCTTGGGATACTTGCAATCTTGACCATCATCATCGGTGTCATTGGTGCGATAGCTTATTCCGATGTAAAAAAATCATCATTTACAATATCATCATCGCCGTCGGGGTTATCTTATTCGGCATCTCCGTCATGAATGAACAGGCCTTATCAGGTTCCATTCTTTATATCATTCATGACATGCTGATCAAGGCTGCACTCTTCCTGCTGGTCGGCATCATGGTCAAAATCAGCGGATCAGATGATTTGCGGGACATGGGCGGCTTGATCAAGCAATATCCGGCCGTTGCATGGACCTTTTTCATAGCGGCCATATCATTGGCGGGAATCCCGCCGTTCAGCGGTTTTGCCGGCAAGCTCCTTATTCTTCAGGGAGCTGCAGAAAAAGGGGCCTACTTGGGAATGGCAGTCGTCTTAATTTCAAGCTTGATGGTCCTATATTCCGTCATGAAAATATTCATGAATGGCTTTTGGGGAACTCCAAAAGCTGATTATGCCTTAACTAATGAAAAGGTTAATAAAATGCTGGTTCCTGCCGTTCTCCTTGTCATCATTTCCGTTTTATTCGGATTGGGAACAGAATCGGTGTACCCTTTCATTACACAAGCTGTAGATGCATTAATGAATCCCGAAATCTATAACAAAGCGGTTTTAAAGGAGTAGTGCCTGATGTCATTCCAAATTTTACTGAATGTGTTCCTTGCGTTTATCTGGATGTTTTTAAAAAATGAATTTAACGGGAGCACTTTTATCATCGGATATATATTGGGGCTCGGCATCATGTTCGTCTTCCGTCATTTTTTCAATGATCGGTTTTACTTGAAAAGGGTGAATGCCGTCGTTCTATTGCTGCTCATATTCGCAAGGGAGCTCATACTTTCCAACATTAGCGTCCTTATGGCCGTGCTTAAACCGAGCCTGGATATGAGACCTGGCATATTCGCATATGAAACCGTGCTGACTAAGGATTGGGAAATTACGATACTATCGAATTTAATTACACTGACACCGGGAACTCTTGTCGTTGAAGTATCAGAGGATAATCGGATTCTATATATCCATGCGATGGATATTGCCGACAAGGATGAGGCCGTTGACAGCATTAAAAATACATTTGAAAAAGCAATTATGGAGGTGAGCAAATAATGTTCGATCTAATGCTTAAAATCGCCTTGCTCGGTGTTTCGCTTTCCATGATTGGATTCTTATACCGTTTAATCAAAGGGCCTTCCGTACCGGATCGGGTCATCGCACTCGATGCAATGGGAATCAATCTGATCGCAATCGTTGCACTTGCCTGCATTGTCATGGATACAAGCGCATATCTGGAAGCCATTCTTCTGCTCGGAATCCTATCTTTCATCGGAACGGTCGCTTTCTCCAAATTCCTTGAGAAAGGGAGATAATCGAAGATGACCGCAATCGTTGAAATCCTATCGGCCTTATTCATATTAATGGGGGTCTTTCTCTTTTTAGTCTCGGCTTTCGGCATCATCCGGCTGCCGGATGTCTATACAAGGAATCACGCTGCCTCGAAAAGTTCGACACTTGGGATCATGTTCATCCTGATCGGCACCTTGTTATATTTTTATTATAAACATAGCCATTTCGATTTCCGGGTCGTGCTCGCGATCATCTTTATCTTCATGACCAGCCCTGTTGCGGGACATTTAATCATGCGCTCGGCTTATCATACTGGTGTAAAAATGTGGGATCGGAGTGTCCAGGATGATTTAAAGAAAACCCGGTGACCCCTGCCATCGCAAAAGAGCTGCCCTGATTACAGGAGCAGCTCCTTTCTGTTTCAATCTTTTAAAAATACCTGGTCGCCCACTCTGATTTCACCTGTTTGCATGACCGAGGCATATACGCCAAAATGATTTTTCCTTTCCTTGACGACAGTTTTCAGCAGTGATGGATCTCTATGTGAATCGCTTGGATCGACAGTTATGATCATACAGCGTTCACAATGCCTTTGATCTCCAATTCCACTTCATTCCCGATTACAATCCTTTTTCCGAACCATTGCTCTTCTAAAAGGGCGTTTTGTTCACTAAGGATATCACCAAATTTTGCCTGAATCTCCTGCCATCCAGTTCTTTTCCCCAAAGCTTTGTCAATTCGCCAATCGAGGCATCACTGACAAGCAGGATGTTTTCTTCTTCAATCGCACCTACCGGAATATGTGCAGGGTGATAAACAACAGGTGCTGCCTCCTGTTTCAACAAACGTTCCATTTCCTCCAGAAAGGCTTCCTCTCCCCATGTCAAAACGTTTCCTGAAGGGGTCTTCACTTTGATTTCAGGATATTGGTCAAGGGTTTCATCACCAGAAAAAGCAGCTTGATAACGGACCATCTCCGGGACTTGGGTTATTGTCAGGAACTTCCCATTTTTACCTTTAAAGGCATGGCTGCGATCTCCATATAGTCCATAGTCCATCACCTTCGTTTTTTGAACCTGTTCACCAGTGAATGATTTTACAGGATGACGGGTGATTTCTTGTATATGACCCACCAGCATAAAAAAACCTCCTTTCATACAATAGTCTACTGCCATATTACACTTAGACCGGATACTATAGAATCATTGCACCAATTTACGATTGTTCTTTTGATTCACTTTGACTTCGGTAAGTCGATAACGGCTAATGTACAGCGTGAAATGCAGATAAGATGATCGTCTTCATCACGTATCTTCACGTCCCACACCATCGTCGTCTTCCCGCGATGGACGATGTTCCCTTCTGCGGTAACAAAACCTGAACGGACGCCCCTAA
Source organism: Peribacillus frigoritolerans (assembly GCA_030562215.1). Classification (GTDB taxonomy): domain Bacteria; phylum Bacillota; class Bacilli; order Bacillales; family DSM-1321; genus Peribacillus; species Peribacillus frigoritolerans_B. The sequence goes on from JAUPFL010000001.1 coordinate 530,200, forward strand.
CATGATTGGCATTGATTTCAAGGCCGACGACAGCTTGTTTTGTACTATCTACCAGCTGCATTCCGCCAAAGCTTGCAACGGATTCCGCAAGGGCAACGGACGCTCTCCCCATGCAATAAACCATACGGCTGCCTAGTCCGTTCATCCACAGGCATCGTCGCAATGACTTTCCCATCGCCGACTTCTTTCATTTCAATCCCAAGCGTGCCTATCAATGACTTTTCAATATTTCTCTCCATCCCATTACCCCCGACTCTCTTGTTTTTTTTACCAAAAAATGAATCACTATTCATAATAGTATACATAAAAAGGATGACCCAAGTCTATCAAGTCATCCGCCAATCATGTGATTTGTATTATTTGGAGAGGATTTCTTTTAATTCAAACCAGCTTGTCAGTCTTGGAATATCCAATTCCCTGTTATAGGAGTTATCCATTGCATACACTTTCGTCGGAATATCCAATAAAGTTTCCAGCACTGCCGGTTTATCATCAAAATAATAATCCAATTCCAATTTGCGGATCGTATCAATTTTTTCATGATCCTTCATCCCGCAATAAAAATGTTCATCCTTAACCGGAAAGCCGTTTTCGATCAGCCATTTTTTCGTCCGTTCACCATGCTCCGCTTTTCTGGCGGTGATGTAATAGATTTCATGGCCATCGCGTTCAAGCTCCTGCAGCGTTTCCACTGCGCCCTCGAAGGCTGGACAGGATGAATAATATACTTCATCGGCAAGGCTGTTCCACATCTTGCCCCCAGCCTCTTTATCCAGTCCGAATGCTTCATGGATCTCCAACGTCTTTAAAGCTCTGAATTTCGTTAACTCTATATTCGCATTAAGCTTTTCATTATAAAGATGGAACGCGAACTCCCTCAAGTTAATAAGGGTATCGTCAATATCAAAACCGAATTTCATATCCTTCACTCCTATTCAAACATAAGCGGCGGCAAACTGTGATGCAAAGGAAATTTCCTTGTCCACCTGAATGGCCTGTAATCTTTCAATCTCGGCTTTTCTATTTGGCTCAGCCATTTTAAGTCCAAGGAAGCCAGTATCCCCTGCAGGATGCATCCAGAAATAAGCTCGGCCAATATATCGGCATCCTTCATGGCACAATTGAGTCCGAACGCACCTGTAGGCGTCATCGTATGGGCTGCATCACCTAATAAAGCAACGCCTTCCTTTGTCCACGTTTCACAATAGCTGCTGTAAACATCCAATAAAATGAAGTCCTGCCAAGAGCGGATATTTTCACACACAACCTTTTTTAATTCAGGAAAGGCAAGAAGCAAATTTTCTATGAACGGTTCAAAATGCTGTTTTCGCAAATGGGGGAATGAACCATGCTCTATATTCCAGCCAATTTGGATGAAACCTCCAGCCTGGGAGAAGAGGGCAACCTGGGAGCCATTGACCAATGCCATCTTGATCGAAGGCTTCCACCCCTGTGGAGCAGGAATTTTTGCCCACAGTAAATCATAGCCATGCTCCTTAATAACGACTGGTATTCCCGCTTTTTTCGAACGATGGAAAACCTGCCGTCCGCTCCGATTATCAATGGACTTTGCACTTCCAGGTCATTTCCGCCATTACGGGCCTTGACACCCGTAAAACGGCCCATTTCATTCTGCATCAAGCCGGTAACCCTCGTATTCATCATCAATTGAAAAGAGTCCAGCTTTTCGGCTTCATTCAATATGGCTGTAAGCAGATGATTTTGCGGGACATGTATCCCAACATGATCGACAGGCCATTCAGGGAAAATGCTTTTGAATATGCGGCCGTCATGCCAATATTCAATTTGTTCCATCCTAAGCAAGCCTAGTCTTTCCACACTCTCGAATAAACCGTGCTTTTTAAGAATGCCCTCTCCTTCATCGTTCAAGAACTCGCCCCTGAACTCCCTTGAAACCTCGGAATGCCTTTCAAGCAATACGACTGAAATGTCCTGCTTGGCCAATAGGTAAGCCAGCAGGGCTCCTCCAGGACCTGATCCGACTATGCATACATCTGATTTAACCAACATGCCTCTTCACCTGTTGTCTATTTTTATTTAGGATAAGCCGTGATACGCATGTCCTCACCAAACGTTTCCACGCCAGAGAAGGAAACATCCATCGCTTCATCCATCGTATCCACATTCATTCCAGTATACGGTGTTAGTGAGTTTCTTCCGCCCAATAGTTTAGGGGCTATATAAATCAAGTATTTATCGATGAGCCTTTCCCTAAGGAATGAGGCATTCACTTCACTTCCGCCTTCCAGCAAGACGTCCGTAATCCCCTTTTTATACAGCTCTTCCATTAAAGCCTTTAGATCCAGTCCCGTCTCGTTTTTGGCGACGAAAATGAATTCGATCCCTTTTTCACGTAAAAGTTCCATTTTATCCGCAGGTGCATTTTCCTGCGTTACGATCAAGGTTCTCGCATCTGATACTTGTACAACATTGGCATCCAATGGAACCCGTAATTCACTGTCTAAAATGATCCGGATCGGATTTTTCCCTCCGCCCTCCGGAAGTCTGGTCGTCAGTGATGGATCATCTGCCAACACAGTCCCGATACCAACTAGAATGGCATCCACCTCATCACGAAGCAAATGAACGGAATGACGTGATTCTTCTCCTGTTATCCACTTTGAATGGCCTGTGTGGGTTGCAAGCTTTCCATCGAGCGTCATCGCATACTTCGATATGACAAATGGACGATTCGTCAGCATATTGTGAATAAAACGTTCATTCAGCCTTTGAGCTTCCTTTTCCAGGACGCCGACTTCCACTTCAATTCCAGCATCCTTTAGGATCGATATCCCTCTGCCGGCCACTTCCGGATTCGGATCTTGAGTCGCAACCACTACTCTTCGCACACCTGATTCTTTCACCAAATTTGCACAAGGAGGTGTCTTTCCATAATGGGAACAAGGCTCAAGAGTCACATACAGCGTTGCACCTTCTGCATACTCACCCGCCATTTTGAAAGCATGTACTTCCGCATGCGGTTCACCCGCTTTACGGTGAATCCCTGTCCCGGCTATCACACCGTCTTTCACTATGACTGCCCCGACCACCGGATTCGGATTCGTCTTTCCTTTGGCACTGGCTGCCAAATCCAGTGCCAGCTTCATGTAATATTGATCATCATTCATTCTATAGCTCTCCTTATACAATCAAAGTTGGCTTCTTTTTGGGAATATGTCCAGACTTCTTAACCTTTGTATCGAGATAGAAACTATTATCTTCCGTCAAACCGCCCCAAAGCGGAATATGGTCCTTTGCCGCAAGTCCATGCTTCATGAGGGCATCCAGCTTTTTGGGGTTGTTCGTGATTAAAGTCACCGGATCCTTACGCAGTTCCCTCAACACGCGAATGGCTCCCTCGTAAGATCGCGTATCATCTTCGAATCCTAAAGCCTCATTCGCCTCGACCGTGTCATAACCTTCCTGCTGAAGCAAATAGGCAAGAGATTTGGAAAACAGGCCAATCCCTCTTCCTTCATGGTCCGCAAGGTAAAAAATGGCCCCGCACCCATGCTCGGCTATCATCTTCATCGATTGGTGGAGCTGGTAGCCGCAATCACAGCGTTTACTGCCGAAGATATCACCTGTGTGACAGATGCTATGCATCCGGACAAGTGCATCCTCAGACTTTTTAAAATCACCATAAACCAATACGGAGGATTGCTGTCCAAAAGCGAGGTTCGCTTCCGAAAGCGAATCAAGCACCGAATCCTTGTCATTATCCGCTCCGTCAAGCTGAAGCCATGTATACCATTGGAAAACCGTTGAGAAATCTCCTTGTTCAACCGGCAGGTTCACAGGCCCCACAAGGCATATATCAGCTTTACCCGGGGTTTTGATGATATTCATTTTATCTATTAAAAGGTCTTTTGTTTCCTGGGTTATTTTCATGTTAACATCACCTATTTTATAATTTATAGTGTGCCTTCTCCTTACTTTAGGTAAGTAAGTATATTACTATACACTATACCTGTCAATGAAGCAGTTTACAAATAATAGTGTGTCTTTAATCATAATTTTCAAGAAGTTTTTTGCAGAAGAAAGGTCATTCACAAACCGCTATCATATCAGCTGGCCTTTATACATATTTTAACGTATAACGAAAACGTGTCTATAGACAGACTTAAGGAAAGGAAGGAAACCTTTTGGAGGATTTCCCTTATTTTTTATATGATCCCATCCTATTTCCGCCTCACGCCAGGGCACTGAATAAGAATCGGGAATGGGAAGGTACATTGCGTCCCTACTCGGCAACCAATCCAGATCTGCTAGTCAAATCGGCAAAGACCTCGCAATCTTTGATGCTTGATGTAAAAAAAGTCATGGATACTTTAGCCACATCCAAGCCTTTCTCCAACCGATTGATGACTGCTGCCCAAGCATCGCAAAAGAGTGTCGTGATCGATATGATCCGAAAGATAGGAATTAAGAACGAACCTGATATCACGTATAACCCCGATGGAATCCGTTTTGATTTCTATCCTAAAGCAGGGGAAGAAAATTGCCATATCATCGTCAGCTTGAAATGGAGGGATATATAGCGTCCGTCCAACCCCTTTTTGGTAAAAAAACCGAAGCCTATTTTCGGCTTCGGATATTTGGGTTCATCTTGTTTTCGTTTCAAAGGTTTCAACCAATAGTGCAAGCGTGCGTGCCATGACACCGGTAGCCCCGCCGTGCACAATTCGGAGTTGTTCGAGGTTGTGGAAGTTCCGGCAATATCCAGATGGACCCACGGAGTGTCTTTCGGCAAATTCACCGATGAAGGCCCCGCCCATGATCGCATGTCCCGCTCCTCCAGGTGAATTATTCAAATCCGCTATTTTACTATTGCGTACCCGCTCTTTATCCTTTTCCGTAATCGGCAATCTCCAAATGGGCTCCCCGGCCTCCTCTGAGGCTTTGACCACTTGTTCATAGAATTCCGTGTCATTTGTCATTGCACCCGTCATATCCATGCCCAGTGCCGTTATGACACCACCCGTTAAAGTGGCAACGTCAATAAGATAGTCAGCACCATGATGTTTAGCGTAAGTCATTGCATCCGCCAAAACCAGCCGGCCTTCCGCATCCGTATTCAATACCTCTATCGTCTTGCCGCTCATGGCAGTGATCACGTCATCTGGCTTGAATGCATCACCGCTGATCATGTTATCAGTGGAAGGAATGACAGCCACGACATTTTGGTCCGGTCCCAATTCGCCGATAATTTCCATTGCACCTAAAACAGCTGCCGCACCGCCCATATCCGTCTTCATTCCAACGATACCAGCCTTCGTTTTCAATGAGTATCCACCCGTATCGAATGTGATTCCTTTACCGACCAACCCGATGACATCCTTCCATTCATCCTTACCTTGATACTTCAGGACGATCATTTTCGGAGGCTCGACCGAACCTTTATTGACAGCAAGGAGTGCGCCCATTCCCAACTTGAGCATGTCTTCCTTCTCGAGGATCTCCACTTCAAAACCATAACGTTCGCCCAAGGCAGATGAATAATCCGCCAAATCCGTGGAAGTCAACAAATTGCCTGGTGTATTGACCAATGTTCTGGCTGAGTTCGTCGCCCTTCCGAAGATTCTTCCTACATGAAGGGCGGCACCGACCTCTTCTTGATCAAATTCACTGTAAACCGTAATCGATTCAAGGCTTTTTTCGACCTGGTTCGATTTTTGCTTGTATCCGTCAAATTTATAGGAAGCAAGTTCGAAAGCCTCGGAACAAGCATGCGCAGCGTCCAATGCATCCAGATTTTCCGTCGTGAATGTATCCAAAGCGATCGAAAGTGTCGCAATCTTGGATTCTTTAATCATCTTACGGGCTTTACCCAACGCTTCGCGGAGCGTTTCAAAGGATAGCTCCTTTTCCTTGCCCAACCCTACAAAAATCAGTCTCTTTACGCTTAATTTACCTAATGTATGTATTTTGACCACTGATTTTTTCTTGGAAGGGATTTCCCCGGCCTTCACTAACTCTGTCAGCTGGCCATCCAATCGTTCATCCGCTTCTTTTCCTATCCCTGTGAACTTTACAGGTCTGTCAAATACGCCTAGAATCAGGCATTCGTCAATCAAATCTATATTTAAGGAATTTTTTACTGTGAACATTTGCTACCCCTCCATTCTATTACATTCATTATAACGAAATCTTCAAAAGTTTTCGAATAATGCCCGCAAAAATTAATAATAACAAGGGATATTGTTTAGAATGGGTGACTTTAGAGTAATAGTATAAGAAAGATCATATTTATACTTATACCGGCAGGGAATCGACAGGACTGAATGGAACTAATAATAAGGTCCTTATTCCGAGCAGGATGTATTAACCCATATATGGATTTCATCTTTACTTTTAACTAGAAAGAAGGCTGATACTCTTGGAATTATTACTCAACTTCCCTTTAATCGCAGCATTGATTGCCATTTTCTTTGCTCAATTCATTAAAGTGCCCATCCACTTCATAGCATTTCGAAAAGTGAACTGGTCACTCATTAACTCCACAGGCGGTATGCCAAGCTCCCACTCTGCGGCCGTGTCAGCCCTAACCGTAGCGGTAGGGATCGAAACCGGAATGGATTCCCCTGTATTTGCCGTTGCCGCGATCTTTGCAGTCATCACGATGTTCGATGCGACAGGAGTGAGACGGCAGGCAGGAGAACAGGCAGCCGTCTTGAACCAGCTCGTTACCGACTTCAATACCTTTGTCGAGCAAGCAAAGAACTGGCAGAAAAAGCAGATAAACAGAAACAGCAACAATTAAAGGAACTGTTGGGCCATAAGCCAATCGAGGTATTTTTCGGAGCCTTGACCGGAGTATTCATTGCACTGGCACTTCACTTTTTCATCTTTCAAGGGTAGGTGTTCAATTTGAAAATAATCTCTCTTTGCCCCAGCAATACGGAACTATGCACATATCTAGGAATTGAAGATCAGCTGATCGCCATCGATGACTACTCAGATTGGCCTGAAACCATACAGCACCTTCCTAAGGTGGGGCCCGACTTATCGATCGATATCGATCATGTAGAATCACTAAAACCCGATTTGGTGCTGGCTTCACTGAGTGTACCGGGCATGGAAAAAAACATCGGGGGCTAAAAGAACGGAACATCCCCCATATCATCTTCAACCCGCAATCACTTGAGGATATCGCAAAAGATTTACTGACCTTGGGCGAGGCAATGGATCTAAAGGAAAAAGCAGAGGAACAAGCTGCCAAATTCCGTGATGCCATCCTTCAATATAAAAACATCGCCGACAAAATCGAATCAAAGCCGTCCCTGTATTGGGAATGGTGGCCTAATCCCATATTCAGCCCCGGGGGAGTTAATTGGTTATCCGAGATCAGCACGCTTGCGGGAGGATATAACCTTTTCGAAGATGTCGACATGGCAAGCATTCAAGTCACTTCCGAAGAGGTCCAAAAAAGGGATCCCGACCATATTTGCTTAGCTTGGGTCGGTGTCCCTTTACGAAAAGTAAACCCGGCGCTTGTCAAGAAACGGAAAGGGTGGACTGATATGAAGGCCGTCCGGAATAACAATATTCACATCATGGAAGAACCTTTATTTTGCCGGCCTTCCCCGCGTTTACTGGATGGGCTGTCCAAATTGGCAAAGACTCTGCACCCTGAAGCCTACAAAAGCATGGCCTAAGGGCGTTCCCAAATGAAAGTGAAAGGCTGCCTCAATTAAGGCAGCCTTTCACTTTCATTTTTGCCCATCATTAAAAAGCAAAGGAAGCTACATTTTCATTCAATGTTTTCTCAGCGATTTTCGGCTTGAATACCTGCTTGATCTTGGTTTCGTTCAACTTGCTTAACTGTTCTTCAGATAACTCGCCGTTCCCTTTTTGGACAACATATACTTCAAGGGTTTTCTTTCCCCAGTTCTCGTACACATCTTGTACCGTTTCGTAGTATAGATCCAGGTGATTCCCTTTGATTGCACCGCCCTTGTCTGCAACAACCCCATATCCATAGCCCGGAATCCAAAGGATGGTTCCTAGAGGAAAACGGCAAGATCGGCGGCAATGGTGGAAAACAGATCCCGTTTCACCTTCACTCCTGAATAAGTGATGCCATAGGATGGGCTTTTCGGGTACTTCCCGGTTGATTCGTACCCTGCTGTATATCCTGTAGCCAAAACTTCATGCTTCGGGTATTTCGAGAGCTCGATTGCCTCCGCTATCGTCGTCGGACCATTGCTCGTGGATGCCGATGCCATCAGCGTTGCCACTTGACCTCCACTATGGATCGCTTTATATTCGAGACCAAGCATTCGATGTTGTCTCATTGCCTCTTCAAAAGGGTGATCTTCAGGCACAGCCCCAAAAACATGATTTACGGTCGATTCGATGGCCAAGATAAATAATATGATAATAGCAACCCTTAAAAATAATGCCTTTACAATCTTCATATGTATCAATTCCACTCCTCTCACAAGGATATTTGTTCCCTTTACGGAGTGAAAGTATTCATAAAGCATGGAAAGAACCAATTTTCCTTACATAAAAGGCTCTTTTCGTAAAGATTGTTGTTTTTAAAACGAAACTATTTAAGGTTGATTGGAGCGGGAGTGTGAGACTCCTGCGGGAGCAGCGGGACAGGTGAGACCCCACAGGCATTTACGCCGAGGAGGCTCACCTCCCGCCCCGCGGAAAGCGAGCATCTGGAGGGGAAATCAACCACACCGCACTACTTGGTTAATAGCAACAAAGTATGTGAAAACAGCCTACAAAAAAGAACCGTCCATACATGACGGCCCTTCCCATTATCAAAACATTTGATATCCTTTATTCCTTAGAATCCTTATGACCACACCAGCTAAAACCGCGCCAAGCAGGCCGCTTGATAAAATAATGATGTCTGCCGTATGCAGGGATGTAAGGTTCGTTCCAAGATTAGAAAAAGATATTCCCGGATTTCTAAAATATTCTATTAGCTTTGTTTCATTGACAATGATGATGAAGACGATTGGAAATAAGAAGACCATGATCCACGAAGAACGAAAGAGCATATTCAGCAAAAAGCCAATTCCGAAAAACAATATGAAAAATAAGAGTATTGAGATAATTAAAACAGGCAATGGCATGTTATTCTTGACCCTCCTTAAAAGCGACACCTTTAGTTTACTGAAAAAATAATTGCTGCGTCAACGACTTATTCCAAATAATACCGAAGAAAAGATAATTACCCAAATCACATGAATAATTTATATGATGTATATCCAAATTGATCTCCCGGGTTCAACCCGTCAAGCATCGTCTGCATCCTTTCTTTTTTAAAAGCTAAAAGCTGTTCCAATAGTAACGATTGCTTCCCCTCCTCCATGAGCAAATCAGGGTCATAAAATTTAGCTTCATATAATTCATCCAATTGAGCGGATACTTCAAAACTGAGCGGTTTAAGTAAAAATATCAACATATTATCACTTATATCCCCTTTGATGACTCCGCTTCTCACTCCTACAATGCCTTCGATTTCTGTATGAATACCCGTCTCCTCCAGCACTTCCCTTACGACAGCTTCATCGACGGTTTCATCATTTTTGACAAAACCTGCCGGAAGTGACCATTGCCCTTTCAATCCGCCATACCTTTTGTTCACGACCAGCCACTCACCTTTATCAGATATCACAAGGCCGGACACTGCCAGCCAAACATTTTTGCATCGTTCCATCAAAACCCACATCCCCTACATTCATTAAAATTAGATAAGATGATGCCAAAAGATAACTTCCTTGTTTAAGCTTCGTCACCCCCATTATAATCCACAAAAAAAATTGCAAACTCCGTGACACAATCAACAATGGATGGAATGCCAATGAAAAAGCCATTCAGGGACAATCCCCAAATGGCCATTCTTGATCTATCGAAAAAATTAAAGGACGTTGAATTTACCTTTTTTAGCAACGAGTGAGGCTCCGCCAATCATTAACAATGCTCTGTTATCAACCATTTTCTTCATGAATGATGCAGTCTTACCTGTAACTTTCTTGCCGAATACAACACCAATCGCATTGTCTTCACCAAGTGAACATACCGTTCCTTTGTTTTCGAAAGTGAACGTTTCCAGGTCGCTTTCGTTACGAACCAATTTAGTCAGGTTCTTCGCAATGACCTCACCTTGCTGCATCGCTATTTGTGCAGTAGGTGGATATGGGCGGTTAATTTCCTCGTTGATGATCAAAGCGCAATCCCCTACGATGAAAATATCGTCATGACCCGGTGCCCGCATGTCAGGGTTCACTTTAATACGTCCGCGCATAGCTTCAAAACCGGAAGCCTCTATCACGGAGTTTCCACGTACGCCAGCTGCCCATACAACGGTTCCCGCTTTGATTTCTTCCACTTCATCTTCGCCTTTTGCCACGATGATGCCTTCAGGAGTTGCCCCTTGATCGGTGTACCGATTTTGAATTCCACACCTTTTTTCTCTAGGTAAGATACTGCATAATCCACCAATTCCGGATCGAAACCAGGGAGGACGGCTGGGGCTGCCTCCACACAGTACATACGGACCTTTTGGAAATCGATGTCATATTCTTTACAAAGTTCAGGGACACGGTTAGCCAATTCGCCAAGGAATTCGATACCCGTGAATCCTGCTCCTCCAACAACGATCGTCAAGCGGTCTTCATTCTTCTCGACCTCAGTACTGTACGTAGCGAATTGCAATTGGATATGGTCACGGATTTTACGTGCCGTGTTCACGTTAGAAATAGAGAAAGCATATTCTTTCAGCCCTTGGATTCCGAATGTTTCCGATTCAGGTCCAAGACCAATCACTAAGTAATCATAAGAAATTTCGCCGTTTTCAAGGATGACTTTTTTGTTCTCTGTTTTCACTTCCAAAACAGAATCCTGGATGAATTTAACTTTGCTGTTAATGACACTTTTGATTGGATAGCGCACACGATCATGATGAAGCGTTCCAGCGGATGCTTCATGCAGCCATGTTGTTTCATAGTGGTAATCATTTTTGTTAACTAATACGATTTCTGCTTCATTTTGACCTAATGCCTTCTGTAAGCGAGTAACAGTCATCAATCCACCATAACCTGCTCCTAAAACAACGATTGTTGGCTTTTTCAAAAGTATTCTTCCACCTTTACGATATTTTCTTGTGATGCTTTCCATAACTAAAATATATTGTCTATCTTATTAATTTCCATTATAAAAAGCACTCTTATTCATTTGTGACGTATTTCACGTAACACTTCATAAATGTAATAAAAAATTCATAAAAATTTTACCAAATGATGTCTAAGTAAATATTAGTCTTTTTCCTTACCTTTTTCAAGTAACAAACCGAACTTTTTCGGGTTAAAATAAAGTCGAAAAACGTTATTTTTCACCCGGTTGCGAACCATATTTATACGATATGCTTACCATTGGCAAAGGGTAATTTCACACAACTCCGAAAGCGGATACAGAACATTCATCATGAAACCGCACATATATAGTCAAAACTTTCCCACTTTTCTAACTTTCCCCGTTTTTTAAAAGATCATCTATGTTAAAATAAGAGAATAAATTTCAGCAAACCTAGTAAATCGGAGGGATAACGTTGGAAGTTAATGAAAAAGTTTATGATATTACAATCATTGGCGGAGGCCCAGTTGGATTATTCACTGCATTTTATGGAGGAATGAGACAGGCATCCGTAAAAATCATCGAGAGCCTGCCACAATTAGGCGGACAATTGTCAGCCCTTTATCCTGAGAAATACATCTATGATATCGCTGGTTTCCCCAAAGTGCGCGCTCAGGAGCTAGTGAATAATTTGAAAGAACAAATGGCAAAGTTCGAACAGGATGTTGTCCTGGAGCAAGCCGTTCAAGATGTGGAAAAGCAAGCCGATGGAGTTTTCAAGTTAACGACTGATAAAGAGATCCATTACTCCAAAACGATTATCATCACAGCTGGAAATGGGGCTTTCCAACCCCGACGCATCGAAATTGAAGATGCAAAAAATACGAAAACGGCAACCTTCACTATTTCATCGACGACCTCAACCATTTTGCAGGCAAAAAAGTGGTGGTCTTCGGAGGCGGGGATTCAGCAGTGGACTGGGCCCTAATGCTGGAGCCGATCGCCGAGAAAGTGAGCATCATACACAGAAGAGATAAATTCCGTGCCCACGAACATAGTGTAGAAACACTTAAAAATTCAAAAGTTGAAATAAAGACTCCATACATACCTTCAGAGTTGATTGGTACAGACGGACGTATCCATACGATTGTCATCAAGGATACAAATGGTGAAGATACAGAGACCATGGAGGTAGATGCAGTCATCGTCAATTACGGCTTCGTTTCTTCTCTTGGTCCCATTAAGGAATGGGGACTTGATATCCAGAAGAACAGCATTTTGGTGAATTCCAGAATGGAAACGAATATCCCGGGAATTTATGCAGCAGGTGATATTGCAACATATGATGGCAAAGTAAAATTAATTGCCAGTGGTTTTGGTGAGGCACCCACTGCCGTCAATCATGCCAAACAATATATTGACCCAAAAGCAAAAGTTCAGCCGATGCACAGTTCTTCCATGTTTTAACTATATTACGCAGAAACCGGCTTTCATGGCCGGTTTTTTTGTTGTCCCCAATTCAATGATTGTGGATAAGTTTTTCCAATCAGTTATCCACAGTGCTTACCCTTGTCATTCTAAGGGTAAAGAGTGGAAGGAGCCATGAAAGGGAATGCATCCATGAATATTTTAATTGCAGGGGCCAACGGAACGACCGGAAAGCGGATCATTGGGGAATGAATTATCAAAAAAACCGCAAATGACCGTATACGGAATGATCAGGAAAGATGAACGGGCTCAAACGATAAAAGAACTCGGCGGGCATCCAATCCTTGCAGATTTAGAGGGCAATGTGGATAAATCAGTGGATAACATGGAAGCCATCATTTTTGCCGCCGGATCTGGACCCAAAACAGGGCCGGATAAAACGACAGCTGTGGATAAGAATGGAGCCATTAAACTGGTTGCTGCCAAAAAGAAGGGGATCGAACGTTTTGTCATGTTAAGCTCTGTCGGTTCTGATCATCCGGAACAAGCCCAAGCAGGAATGCGCCATTATCTTGAAGCAAAGCATGATGCCGATGAACATTTAAAAGCAAGCGGGCTGACCGGCCGGTTGCTTTGGCAAATGAACAAGCGATCGGAAAAATCTTTGCGGATGAGAAAGTGGATCATACTAATAAGTCCATTCCAAGGGCCGATGTCGCCGCCGTTCTTGCCCAATCTGTCACAGAGGAAAAAACATTCAATAAAACATTCGAGATTTTCAGCGGCAAATAAGCATGAAAAAGGGGCACTTATTAAAGTGCCCCTTTTTCAATGTATTGGAGTTACTTAGCAGTTCTCCGGCGTACCGGCGTTTTTTGCCGTTTTGAAGGAAGACCCGCAACCGCATGAAGCGATGGCATTTGGGTTTTCGATCGTAAAGCCTCCACCCATCATCGTTTGTTTATAATCAATTACCGTTCCATTCAATATATCTGCATCCTCGGCATTAACAAGGATCTTAATTTCAAACTGTTCCAGCTGGCTATCTTTTTCCCCTGGCTCTTGTTCAAAGCCCATTCCGTAGGATAATCCACTGCAGCCTCCGCCTTTAACGGCCACTCTTAAAAAGGAACCCTCTTCACCATTATGTTTCATCATTTCTTTTATCTGAAAAGCGGCAGCTTCCGTTATTTGAACAACTTCACTCACAATAAATCCCTCCTTCTTCTGATATGTGAGATAGAACCATTTCTCTTTATAGTATATACCAAAGAAATTCCACGCTCAATTTTCCAGCTTGAAAAAATTCATATTCCCCCACCTATTTTACCAACAAAAATTAGTCTATAATAATAGGTGTAGGTATAATGAACCAATCTGTTGGACCCGATCCTAAATTACAATAAGGGGGTAATTTCTATCGAAAGTATACATCCTCTATATGACAAAAGCATGGAATGCCTTTTATGCAAACAAAAATCGACCACTAAAAAGGTACGGTCACGTTTTGTAAAAGTTACTAAATATGACACGGACTTTTGTCCCATTCATACTGATTCAGCCGTCAACTCACTTTACTATAATATTTTTGTTTGCCCTCACTGCGGCTTTTCTTATTCCGAGGATTTCTCCCGGTACTTCCCCCCACTACAATGGAAATCATTTTGGAAAAAGTCAGCTCCCAGTGGGTCCCCCATCATTTTAGCAAGGAAAGATCCATTAAAGACGCGATCAATACATACAAGCTGGCTATTTATTGCGGAGCTTTAAAAAAGGAAAAACATATAATCCTTGCTGGAATCTGTTTACGGATAGCCTGGTTATATAGGATCAACCAAACCAAAGAACAGGAGGAAAGATTTTTGAAGTTCGCCCTAAAGGAATATGAAGCATCCTATTCAAAAGGGGACTTCAGCGGCACCCAGGTATCGGAAGCCAGAATCCTATATCTCGCTGGCGAAATCTCAAGAAGGATAGGGAATGAACAGGCAGCCATCAAGTATTTTTCATTAGTGTTCGAAAGACAAAAAAATGCCCGGGAAGCCTCCATCATCCAGATGGCCAGGGACCGCTTCCAGGAACTTAAACTGACCCAGGAAACAACCAACCCTTTGCTGCAGCATTGATAATAAAAGGGCTGTTCCTTCCAGGAACAGCCTTTTATCCGCCATTGATGATTAAAACATTTCAAATTCATCAATGTACTTATATATTTTATCTACCAATTCATCCGTTGTGTCACCAAAAACCACTTCACCGTTTACAAGCGCATATAAGTTACTGGAGCATCTGCCGCAATATCCCAGACAACCATATTCTATGATATCCAAATTCGGATCCCGCTCCAATCTCTCTAGAGCCTCCTGAGCCCCGCTGGCTAGATTGCTTACACAAAATTCAATAATCGGATACATTGTTTCACCTCACAGTTACTAACAAATCATCTTATTACTTTTCCCACTTACAGTCAATATTTACGCATAAAAAATCAGCCGATTTCAAGATATCGGTTGTGATTTCCTTTTATATTCGTTATACTTTTGTCGGGGTACGTAAAAAAAGAAATTTATCTAATTTTTTATTCTTACTACAAATTGGGGTATATATATTTAATTAAACTTTTAAGGGGACCATTTGGGGGAATCCTATAGTTAAGTGCTAATCAAATTTTTCAAGAGATCAAATAAAGGGGAAAAATCATATGAAGAATCTAGTCATACTTGGTGGCGGGTATGGTGGTATGCGCATGTTGCAAAGATTGCTGCCTAATCAGCTTCCTGAAAATGTGAGCATCACGCTTATCGACCGTAATCCTTATCACTGCTTAAAAACGGAATATTATGCTTTAGCAGCAGGTACCATTCCAGATCAACACATCCGTGTTGCATTTCCTGAACATCCTCGCTTGAAGAACGTATACGGAGAAGTACTTTCCATCGATATGGAAAATAAACAGGTCATTATAGAGAATCAAGATCCTGTCGTTTATGATGATTTAGTCATTGGCCTTGGCTGCGAAGATAAATACCACGATATTCCTGGTGCAGACATACACACTTACAGTATCCAAACAATCGATAAATCACGCCGCACATATTCAGCTTTGAATAATTTAGGTGCCGGTGCAACCGTTTCTATCGTTGGCGGCGGACTGAGCGGTGTTGAGCTTGCAAGTGAATTAATTGAAAGCCGTTCAGATTTAAACGTTAAGCTATTTGACCGTGGACCGCATATTCTATCTGCTTTCCCAGAAAGATTAAGTACTTTTGTCGAATCATGGTTCGATAAACATACAATCGAAATTGTCCATCATTCAAATATTACGAAAGTTGAACCAAACCTTCTTTATAATGGCGACGAAGCCGTTCAAAGCGACGTCATCGTATGGACAGCTGGAATTCAGCCAAGTAAGATCATCCGCGATATGGATATTGAAAAAGACCGTCAAGGAAGAGCCGTTCTGACTCCACAGCATTTCCTTCCTAATGATGACAGCATCTTTGTAGTCGGCGACTGCGCGAGCCTTCCTCATGCACCTAGTGCTCAATTAGCGGAGTCCCAAGCTGAGCAAATCGTCCAAGTTCTTGTGAAGAAATGGGCAAATGAACCGCTTCCAGAAAGCTTCCTACAATGAAATTAAAAGGAACATTAGGTTCCCTTGGGAAAAAACAAGGTTTTGGTCTAGTTGCAAATCGCCCAATCACCGGCAGAGTGGCACGCCTAATGAAATCAGGCATCCTCTGGATGTATAAATACCATAACGGTTGATACCAACCCATTACTGTTACATTTCATAAACTGGCCCAATGAGCTGCATGCAGCTCATTCACGGGTCAGTTTTTCTTATTTCTTCCATTATATATCACAATTGTGCTGAGTACCCATATTTTTCCATAGTTTCCACAACTTTTTTGAGACGGACATTTCCCTCTGCAATGATTTCACCTTCGATGAGGACCAGTGGATAAAATAAATCTTCCTCGATCATCTTCGCGGCAAAGCTCTTTTGCTTCAACGTTTCTGGGGGTTATACATATCTATATAGGATATTTTGAACTTCTGTTCAGGAAACTTTCTCGTTAAAGCGGCTTCAAGCCACTCGCAGGTATCTTTTGAAGAGGGAGATTCACACAACTCGCGCAAATTTGCTCCGCTCCATACACTTCTATCTCAATTTCTTTCATTACCATACTCTTCCTCCTTCATTTTAATATATTTACTTCATCTTGAATACATTTTAGAACCATTCACCTGTTTCCATCTTACCAGAATAATATAGATTATATTTCCGCAAAGTTACAGTTGGATTTTTTATTACCTTCGCATTATAATATGATTAGGAAAGGAGTCGATTGCAATGTCCGACCAACAAACAATGGAAGTCCAAGTTCAAGAGGTTCTAGATAAGCTTCGTCCGTTTCTTCTTCGTGATGGCGGTGACTGTGAACTAGTTGACGTAGAAGATGGAATTGTAAAATTACGATTACTAGGAGCATGCGGAAGCTGTCCAAGTTCGACCATTACGCTAAAAGCTGGGATTGAGCGTGCCCTTCTTGAAGAAGTTCCTGGTGTAGTGGAAGTTGAACAAGTTTTCTAATAGCCCTTTAAAATAACATGCAGCGTATGGATGAAGGATCACTTCTTCTATAAACGTATGCAGGCTGGAATCTTTTCCGAGCTGTAATAAAAATAAAGCTGACTCGGCTTTTGCCTTATCAAATGAATTGATACGGCTTGACACGGGTCAGCTTTTTTATATGGACGGCAAATGAACATGGCTCACGATTTCAAAAATTTCAATTCCTTTTTTCCTGTTCTGAAAGGATTGCCGTATAACTTCCATCATTATCGATTTCCAATTCTTTCACAAGGAATTCCGGAAATCTTTCCTTCAATCCACTGAGCAAACCTTCACTTCTTTCTGGAGATGCCAAGCATAAAACAGTTGGTCCTGCTCCGCTTAGTGCCGCACCAAATCCGCCTTCATTCAGGACAACTTCTTCTATAAGCTCTAAATGAGGGACCAACTCCGCTCTATATGGTTGATGGAAACGATCACTTTGCATCATTTCACCAACAAGTTTCCAATCTTTCGATAGTACTCCTGCAAGCATTACATTTGCGGCTGCACTCCCGCTTATCGCATCTTTATAGGAAAGCGAATTCGGAAGGACATTTCTTGAATCCTCAGTTAGCAATTCAAAATTGGGAATGACAGCGATCACCTTGACTCCCTCGATCGGAAACGACACGACATCCGTTTTTTCCTCCGTATGAAGGCCCACAACCAATCCACCATACACAGATGCCCCCGCATTATCGGGGTGCCCCTCAAAGAGGGAAGCATGCCTATTCTTCTCCTCATCGGATAAATGAAGCTCACCTACGATGTTCGCCAATTCAATACCCGCCACAATGGCAGAGGCACTGCTTCCAAGACCCCGCGCCAATGGAATTTCGCTAGAGACGAAAAGCCGGCATGGAGACAGTTCCTTTCCATAGGACGCCGCCGTTTCCTTGGCAATTTGGACGATATAATTACGATCATCCCTTGGAAAAACAGACATTTCCTCTGAAAGCGGGACGACTTCCCAATGATCTGATGAAGATCCGTGTATTTCCAAGTAAAGTCCTAGCGCCAAACCGATGGAATCGAATCCTGGCCCTAAGTTGGCCGTACTTGCTGGTACACGGATCAAAAACATCTCTGATTCTGCACTCATGCCTGTTTCACACCCTGCAGATGTTCTAAAATGACTTCTTCATCCATTGGCAGCAATGTCGGCTGAATCGTACTTGTATTGACTGCCACATTCGGATCCTTCAATCCATTTCCAGTCAATACAGCAACAATCTTACTTCCTTTTTTGATTTCACCGCTTTTTAATTGTTTATAGATACCTGCAATGGAAGCACATGATGCCGGCTCTGCAAATACCCCTTCTTTTTAGCAAGGAAATGATAGGCTTCCAGAATTTCTTCGTCTGTGACCTCATCAATTTTGCCTTTGGATTCATTTGCCGCTTCCACAGCAAACTTCCAACTTGCAGGATTTCCAATACGGATGGCAGTTGCAATCGTTTCTGGATTTTCAATAATGCTATCCCGGACAATTGCAGCCGCTCCTTCAGCCTCGAACCCTCTCATTTCAGGAAGGCCCGTTTGTTTCGATTCGTTATATTCTTTAAAGCCTTTCCAGTAAGCAGTTATATTTCCTGCATTCCCGACTGGCAGCGCCAAAATATCCGGTGCGGTGCCGAGTGCATCACAAATTTCGAAAGCCGCTGTCTTCTGCCCTTCAATCCGGTATGGGTTGACCGAATTCACAAGAGTTATCGGTGAGCTCTCACTAAGTGAACGGACGATTTTTAAAGCCTGGTCGAAGTTCCCTTCGATCGAGATGATTTCCGCTCCATACATAACGGCTTGGGCAAGCTTGCCCATGGCGATTTTACCTTCCGGGATGACGACGATACAGCGCAGGTTGGCACGGGCCGCATAAGCTGCTGCAGCCGCTGATGTATTCCCTGTGGAAGCACAGATGATCGTGTCGCTGCCCTCTTCTATCGCTTTGGCAACGGCCATGACCATTCCGCGGTCTTTAAATGACCCCGTTGGATTTGCCCCTTCATATTTTACATGTAAGTCGATTCCCCACTCTTCGGATAATCGATTCAGTCTGATTAATGGTGTATTACCCTCCAAAAGGGTAAGTGCAGGCGTGTTTTCATTAACGGGTAAGAAATCTTTATACGTGCTTATAAGTCCTTGCCAGCTCATTTGATGTCCTCTCCTTCAACTCTGTATGTGCTTTTCACTTCTCTTACCATATTGTAATCATGTAACTTCTGTATTATTTGCTCAAATGCAGCCTTTGTGGCAGTATGCGTAACTAATACGATTTCGGAAGATTCCTTTTCATCCAGAGGCAATTGAAGGATTTTATCGAATCCTACCCCATGCTCGGCAAACAAATTCGTGATTTTGGCTAAAACGCCAACTTCATCCTGAACATGTAACCGAATGAAGAATTTAGCGAAAATTTCAGTGGAATCTTTAATTGTTTCGAAACTGAGGTGAAACGGCACTGCGGCCATTTACGCCCAGCCTCATATTCTTGATGACCGTCACCATATCCGAAACGACTGCAGTCGCAGTAGGAAGACTGCCAGCCCCCGGTCCGTAGAACATCGTTTCCCCTACGGCTTCCCCATAAACGTATACAGCATTATACTCATTATTTACCGATGCTAAAGGATGTGCTTCCGGAAGAAGTGCAGGCTGGACACTTACTTCGACCCTATCCCCTGCCCTTGAAGCGACACCGATCAATTTCATTGTATAACCAAGCTTCTTGCTATATCTCAAATCCTCTTCGGATATCTCGGTAATGCCCTGTACCTCAACATCATTCAAGCCAATGTTCATTGAAAACCCGAGTGTTGATAGGATTGCCATTTTACGGGCCGCATCCAATCCGCCTACATCGGCTGTCGGATCTGCTTCAGCAAATCCCAGCTCCTGGGCTTCCTTCAATACGTCATCATAAGCTCTGCCTTCCTTGCTCATTTTCGTTAAAATGAAGTTTGTCGTTCCATTGACGATTCCCATCATTTTCGTGATTCGGTCAGAGGATAACCCATCGACAAGACCGCGTAAGATCGGAATTCCTCCGGCAACACTTGCTTCATAGAATAAATCACATTGATTCTCGGTGGCCAATTCCAGCAGTTCCGGTCCATATAAAGCCATTAAGTCTTTATTGGCCGTAACGATATGCTTTTTATTTTTTATCGCTTCCATCAGATAACCGCGTGTTTCTTCGATTCCACCCATCACTTCTATTACAACATCAATCTCGGGATTCGAAAGGATATCCTCAGGATTGTCAGTTAACATTCCTTTATCGACCGCGACAAGCCGCTCCTTCGTCATGTCATTCACTAGTATCTTCTTAATGGATATGGAACAGCCCACTTGATGCATGAGCTTGTCCTGATGGCTTTCAATGATTTGTACGACTCCTGATCCGACTGTACCTAACCCCAATAAACCGATCGAGATGGCTTTCATATTTTGGTTCCCCCTTAAAACTGTTTACCTGAAGAAAACATTTGTATTTGTATAGTAGACATTATAAGTTTAATTCATATAATTATCAATAGTTAGAAAAGATGGATGCACGAACTTTTTCGTCCATCCCTTGAACGAGTAGGAACGGGTAAAGTTAATTTTTTTATGGGAAAACCATTATGGTTTATTACTTAACGCTCTTCAATGAATCATTTGTACCCATTACAATATGTGGCTTTTGCACGGGATCCATCCATTTCAGTAAACTGAGGACATTCTTTTCGGCTGTGGCTGTACATCCCGCCGTCGGCTTTGTACCCCCTCTCCAAATATGGAGAAAGATTGCACTGCCTTTTCCTTTTATGATGGGATTCGTATTATAATTGATGACCGCTCCATACCTATAGAGTTCATGATTCATCCTTTCAAAAGACTTCCATTTAACTGCAGGATTTCCCTTGTAGGTTTTCCACTTGTTATAATCCTTGGATGTCTGATCATCAATCCAGTAGTCATATTTGGTCGTTTTCTTATAACTCATTTTCATTCCGGCCGGCTTCGTTTCGCTTCCAAAGGCCGTACCAAAGGAATAAATTCCTACCGGGGATTTCCCATCACCCTCTTTTTGCTCTTCGTGAAACCGTTCTTCCCAATGACACCCTCCATCTTCTTCAATGCCCGGCGCCATTCCCCTTGTTTCTTCTCATAAGTTTGGATCGTGACCTTCGTATCACTCATGGATTTACCTGTCGCCGATACAACTTGGTTAACGCCTTTTCTAGTATCGAATTTCTTCAGAAGAGCTTTTTCATCGGTACTGAAAACCTCTTTTACACCTGCCATATTAATATATGCGGTCTTTTTTGAGTGACAGATCTTATACCAGTTTCCAGTTCTCCCGCTTGCCGATAATTCTTTATTTTTCTTATAAGTTTTTAATGTTTTACTGGCAGCCGACGCCTTTTCTTTCACATCCGCTTCAGACTTCATGACAATCTTGAATTGAGTCGCTTCGCAACTTGTTTTCGTTTCAGCTTTCGCAAGATTCGCCGTTTGGATGATTAAAAGGGCTATAAGGGCGGCCATCATCAATCTTTGCATGATCCCATCCTTCCGTAGTGATTAAATATCTAATTATTCTAAAAAATCTTGTTATCATCATAACATAGTAAGTAAGGATGAATCATATTTCTTTCCCGTTTTTATCTAAATCCAGTCAATTTTAGGCAAATCATATTGCTTGGCAGGGACCTCTGCCAATTCATAAAAATGTTTGAGGAAGGACTCATATTGTTGGGAGGATTTCGTGATCGAAAATATTTTATCCTCCAATTCATTCGACCTTGATTCCGTCGTTTTTGAAAAATACTCTTCCACCGTTTCAAAATAATGAATGGGAAACAGCATCCTCGAATATAACAACCGGGCTGAAAAACTGGAGAAGGGTTCTATGGACTGATATTCGTGAAAGAAATGGCCAATGCCCCGCTGATGGGTATGCACATTTTGAAAATAATGTTCCCTCACCCATTCCGCGACATCCCTGGTTCCGTGGTCGAATACCCAATCGAACGGATTTTTCATCCACTTATTGCTTTTCCAGGTATCATGTAAAAAACGTTCATAACATACCGTTCCGCTATCGACAATTTGCGGGGTATCATCAATTTCCGTGTCGACTAAATATTGAATCGCATTTTCACCCAGGACCATATAATAGGAAAGGTTTCTATAAATAATTTTTCAAACTGGTTATCAGGATGGGCGTTGAGCTTATCCCGCCAAATCTTTTCTAGCTGATCGATCCTTTGTTCCCAGAGTTCTTTCCATTTACCGATCCTTGAACATGTTCGAATCGTTTCATTAATCGTTCTCCCACGCTGATGGAATCTTGCCAGACGTCTTCCTGGGTTGAAGTTTTTCGGACCTTCCAATGCCTGATTGGCAAGAAGGACGAATAATTGTTCATCCGCTTCCGAAACATAACTTCCATGATTGGCAAGGACAAAGGCGGATACATGTCGATCACCTTGTGAAATCAGATGTTGAGACATTTTATACCGTTCCACCAATTCCTCCTGCTCCATATTTTCAATGGGAACGATACTGTACACCATATTTCCTGAACGGAAGCTTGGAAACCTGATATTGGCTTCTTCAAGCTCCACCCGAATACCATAATTATTAAAAATGATTTCTTCTATCATGGAATGGCCCCCTTCATCAAATGGATATAATAGAAATATTGGACATCATATACTTATATATATGTGGAATAACCCGTTTTCTGAATGATTATCGAAACCTTATTAGAAATTCCAATCAAAACATCCTCCATAGGTTTTCAGTTTAATCAAATCAAACTACCTGCATTAGAACTATCCCTTTAAAATATAGAGAAATGGGTGATGAAATGGCTAATATTGAACAATCAATGTCTGAAAAAACGGCTCGAAAATGGCTAATTGAACGAGGAGTGAAATTGGAGGATATCGCTGAGCTTGTCATGTATTTACAATCTGGCTACCATGAAAATCTCCAAATGTCCGATTGCCTTCACAATGTCGAACGGGTCCTTTCAAAACGCGAGGTCCAAAATGCCATCCTTACCGGCATACAGTTGGATATCCTAGCTGAGAAAAAACTGCTTGAGGAGCCTCTGCTGAGCATCATTGAAATAGATGAAGGCCTATATGGGGTCGATGAAATATTGGCTTTTTCAATTGTGAATGTTTATGGATCCATCGGCTTTACCAATTATGGTTTCATCGATAAACAAAAGCCGGGGATCTTAAAATATTTAAACGATAAAAGCACAGGTAAGGTGAACACCTTTTTAGATGATATCGTTGGGGCAATTGCAGCTGCCGCTTCAAGCCGGCTTGCCCATAGAACCGAAAATGCGGAATAGTAAACCAATCAGATTCACGACATGAAAAAACCAGGGCTGCATTCGCAGGCCTGGTTTTTTCATTCGAAGCGCCATAAGTCAAGGGTGTCCACCACATGCGTAGGCTGCTCCTTATATTGCATCAAGCGTTCTTTTGTCGTTACGCCAGTATGTACAAGCAGTGTATCGATCCCTGCATTAATGCCAGCAAGGATATCCGTATCATAGTTATCTCCAACCATGATTGTATCTTCTTTAGGCACCCCCAATACTCTTAGGGCTTGTTCCACTATGACGGATTCAGGTTTTCCAATGAAAATCGGCTGTACCTGGGTCGAAACGGAAACAACGGAGGTCAAGGAACCATTCCCAGGCAAAAGGCCTTGCTCGGTAGGAATGGCAATATCACCATTGGTCGAAATGAAAACAGCACCATTTCTTACAGCAAGACAGGCTTTTGACAACTTTTCATAATTGATGCCGCGGTCGATGCCCATAACCAGAAAATCCGGATGCTCTTCCACAAGCTTCATTCCTTTTTCCTTAAGAGCCTCGATGATGCCTTCTTCACCCACCACATAGACCGATGCATCTTTCTTTTGTTCAGCTATGTAATTGGCAGTCGCCATGCTTGTCGTAAAACCTGGTCATCTTCCGTCGATATGCCGATGCTCCTCAATTTATCCGCTACCTGTGCCGGAGTCCGGGATGAATTATTGGTGACGAATAAATAAGGGATATCCCTTTTCCTTAAGTCATTAATAAACCCTGCCGCTTCCGCAATTTGTTCTGTTCCGCGATACATCGTGCCATCTAAGTCAATTAAATATCCTTTATACGACTTCATTTGAATTCGCCTTCCTAACGCTGCTAGTTTTTAAAAGCTGAAACAGGTCCCAATTCATTTGTTAAATAGTTCCTTACCAAATCGGGGAATTGCTTGAATGCCTCGATATTTTCCGAAAATACGGCATGCAGTTCTTTGTGATCCACTTCAATGAAGTCTTGAACCAGCATTTTCCTTAATGGCAAAACCTTTTTGAATTGTATCGCTTTTTCTTCCGAAATCACTTTCTCATCTTGAAGGATATCGATAATATCTTCGTAACTTCCTGGATCACGCATAATGAAACCATCAATTACCGCATTTCCTACATCCAACACGGAATCGATGGAAGTTTGTATAAGCCTTTCAGCGATTAGTTCCGAAAGGTCTCCATCCCAATTATCATGCCCCTCAAAAAGTCCAAGCTGCTTTTCAAGAAAACCTAATATTTGTTCAATCTTTTGGCGGTCTACAAAGTACATTTTTTCCAGATCCTTTCTGATCTAAGATGATATAGGGAATCATTGGTTGTATGAGCGGCATAGTTAAAACCCTTTACCGAACCAACCTTATTCCTTGATAATACCATAGCTTCTCCCTTACTCTCAATTCCTTCAACCACAACCATTTTACCATCCCATTACTAACAGAAGCGGCAGCTTCCACATTGCCTTCCCGACTGTAGTGCATTTGGCAGACGTACATTCCACGATCCCATTTATATTCTTGCCATTTTCATTTAATCGATGAATGCCATTATTGCTGGAGGTCCCCAACAGGAGCAGCGAAGCTCTTCAGCCGGAAGCCCCGAAAAATGTCTGTTCCCCTATTGAAGTCACTTTGTTATGATGGAAATACAAATGTAAGATACGAAGGGAATGATACTATGGAAGATCGTTTTTATTTATACAATGACGTCGTTGATTCAAAAACCCGGTTCATAAGCTTCATGGGAGAGGAGTCAAGATTCGATCTGGCCATAACGGCAACCGATCGTTTCTATGGAAAGAAGCTTGTTTTAAATATGCAGAGTAACCGCTTCGCGATTATTGGGCCTGATGATTTAGAAGAGGAAGGCTATCTTGAGCATGCCTTTCAATTGTCAGAAGCTGAAGCCGAAGAACTACGTCACTTTTTAATGGAAATCGTCTAAGTGCTGAAGTTTTTTAACTTAAACGGGAAACCTACTGAATGTAAGATCGATTACATGAGGGGGATTATCTTGGACAAAGAAGAATACCACGATTTTTCCAATGTCGAAAAACAGAGGGATTATTTAATTCCTGAAGAATTTCCCGAAGGACCTTTTGGATCACCCATAGCAAAAGATGCACCAGTTCAGAATAAAAACACCCCGTGGCAGGAAGGGCAACGATATCAAAGTGCCTTTAATTATGAAAATAAATCGTTACACGAGGGTATACCTCGACAATATCCTGGTGCTCATCCGACACATGATGATTCAGAAAAAGATGAACAGCCTCCATATAAAGGATATGGCAACTCTTAACATGGAAGGCCAGAGTGAATTCTGGCCTTTTTATTTCTTTATTTTCTTCACGACGAAATAAGGACAGCCAAAATTGCAGTATTCATATAAATATTCACTAAGTGTGCTTATTTTCGTATCAAAGGTCGCTTTCTGATTGGAATCATCAAAAAATCCACGCAGCCTCAATTGCCCGTAACCCCAATCCCCCACTATATAATCATACTTCGTTAAAATCTCACTGTATCTGGCTTTAAACGCTTCTTCGTTATAGCCTTCCCTTTCATCCTCAATTATTTCATAGGTCATGTTATTGATGTTAATCATTGTTTTCACCTCTCATATATACATTCCTTCTTAAATTATAACTGATTCCCCATCAATTACTAAGCGAAAAATAGAGAAATATGTTCATCCTAAAGTTATGGGGGTGTTATTGATGAAAAAACAATAATAACGATAGGTTTAAGCTCGATTATTGCACTAACCGGATGTGCTGATAAAGAAGAAGACCAGGGGCTCGGTGCAAAAAACAATGCCGGTAACCCAACAAACGTAAATAATCCAACTCAATATTATGATGAGGATTATCGTAATAATGACAACAAAAGTGATGATTTCGGTTTTACCCGCACCAATAGTGCAACCATTGACGGCCGTAACATTTCCAACAAAGCTGCTTCCATTGACCGTGAACAACTTTCTGATGTCATTTCTAAACTGAGCGTTCAGATTCCAAATGTCAATGATGCCGCTACCCTCGTTACTGATGAGGAAGTTCTTGTCGTTTATGATACCAATAACAAGGATCGGACGGAAACCGCAGACCAAGTTAAACGTACTGCCATGTCCGTCGTGCCTCGCTACTATCATGTCTACGTCAGTGATGATTATCAAAACCTTGCCCAAGATGTCGAGAATTTCGCTACAGTGAAATCCGGCAGCAGGGGGATTGACTATACGATCGAACAAACCATCAAAAGAATGCTGAAGTCGCCTCAAGGATACAAAATGAGTGACGAAGAAAATGAAAACGGGGAAATGGTTAACGATAAAAGAGATCATCATGATAACATCCATCAAAAAATGGATAACCGTTGAATACAAAAGGACCGAATTTTTTCGGTCCTTTATTTCACTCTATTTCAATAATTCTTCACCTTTGTTTTGCTTATGTTTCGCCGCAGCATTAACCTGTTCATCCGCATGGTAGGATGAACGGACAAGCGGACCGGATTCACAATGGCTGAAGCCTTTTTCCAATGCACGTTCCTTCAGTTCGGCAAATTCCTCAGGCGTGTAGTATTTCAGCACCTTTAAATGCTTTTTAGTCGGCTGCAAATACTGGCCGATCGTCATGATATCCACATTATTGGCCCTCAGGTCATCCATGGTCTCGAGGATTTCCTCCCGCGTTTCACCCAGACCTACCATTAAACTGGACTTTGTCGGTATTTCCGGATACAGTTCCTTGGCTCTTCTTAAAAGCTCCAATGAACGTTCGTACTTGGCCTGAGCCCGTACACGATCGGATAAACTTCTGACAGTCTCTATATTATGGTTCAGGATATCCGGTTTAGCATCCATCAAAGTCTTGATATTTTCAAACACCCCGCCCATATCTGACGGTAATACTTCAATTGATGTAAATGGATTTTTCCGACGGATGGCACGGACCGTTTCAGCGAAAACTTCAGCGCCCCCATCCTTTAAATCATCACGGGCAACAGCTGTAATGACGACATGCTTTAAATTCATCAAAACAACGGAATCGGCAACACGCTCCGGTTCAGCCCAGTCCAGTTCATTCGGACGTCCAGTCGTCACAGCACAAAAACGGCAAGCCCTTGTACAGATTTCACCTAGAATCATGAAAGTAGCCGTCCTTCTTACTGCCCAGCATTCATGAATATTCGGACATTTTGCCTCTTCACAGACAGTATGAAGGTTTTTCTCGCGCATCATATTTTTTAAACCAAGGTAATTTTCGTTAGTATTAAGCTTTATTTTCAACCAATCTGGTTTTCGAAGAATTTCTTTATTTGTAGAAGACATGAAAAATGCCACTCCATTCTATAGAAATTAACACACCCTACTTTAACAATAAAAAAGCATTTATACAAGTTATAGTTGGTTTCCCATTATTTATTTTTCATGTTTATTGCCAAATCAGCAAAACTATAAAAGATGGATGGACTGATGTCTTTTAATAACGGAGAATATCATGAAAGGAGCCTGCCCCGTTGAAAAAATTATTCCTTCTTACGATAACTTGTTTGTTTATTTTGGCACCAGGCCAAGGCGCTAATGCTGCGGATGCCCCTGATGCTTATGCAGGGAGAATGGCGCTATATAAAAATATGGAGGCTACCCTCCAAATCCCGTGGTATTACCTTGCTGGAGCTGATCAATATGAGCACAGCCTAAGGGCTGCACGAAGGGATTTAGAGCCGGCAAAGGGTTTAATAGGCATCCACATCGAGCCTTCAAAGTGGAGCGGGGCTCTCAATCCTGACTTAAACGATGTTAACCCGCTCACGATCACATTTTTTGATGGGTTGGGCCAGGATGGCAATGGTGATGGCAAAGCAGATATCACTAATGATACCGATCGATTGTATGCTTTTTCGAAGCATCTCCAATCGTATGGTGCAGATGAAGATAATATCCGGATCGGCTTGTGGGATTATTATAAACGGGATAAAGCCGTCAGCATCATTATCGGCAATGCCGAGATTTATAAGAAATATGGCCGGTTGGATCTACATGAAAAGGCCTTCCCGGTTCCAGTACGGACTCATTATACGTACTTGAATACATGGGGAAGCGCCCGCGGGTGGGGCGGAAGGAGAATCCATGAGGGCACTGATATTTTTGCGGATTATAGCCTTCCGGTTCGTTCCACGAGCTACGGAATCATTGAAATGAAAGGCTGGAATAAATTCGGCGGTTGGAGGATTGGGATACGGGATCTAAATAATACCTATCATTACTTTGCCCATTTAAGCGGCTTCGCCAAAGGGTTGAAAGTCGGACAAATCGTCGAGCCCGGACAAGTCATCGGGGGTGTCGGCAGTACTGGTTACGGTCCTCCAGGAACTTCCGGGAAGTTCCCTCCTCATCTTCATTACGGAATGTACAAAGACAACGGAATCACAGAATGGAGCTTCGACCCCTACCCTTATTTAAGATTGTGGGAAAGGAAAGATCTGGCCAAAAAGCAAAAGTGAGCGGCGGGAATTTTACGCTGCTTTTTTGATTCGAACATAAACCCCTGAACTTGATGCATAGTTATTAGTAAAGGGGCTAAAGCGTGTTCCGAAAAAGATTTCGAACGAAGAAATTCCGAAAAAAGGGGCCTCTTCCCACCCGAAAAGTATTTCTCTATTCATTTATCCTGTTCATCATATCAAGCATCATGACTCTTTGGTACGTGGACAAATCAATCGAACCCGTAATCATGAGTGTAGCCGAATATGAAATAAAACGGATTGCAACGGAAACGATTCATGAATCGGTTGATGAGAATATAGCCAAGGTTGATATGAACAAAATCATCACCAACAACAAGGGTGGTGATGACTCCAGTTCTTCCTATAGCTTCAATCCGGTCATATATAGTGAATTGCGGGCTAACATTACGAAGGATATTCAAAAGAAGCTTGGCATCAAACAGGGAAACCCTTTTAAAACAGGTTCAGCCAAAATAAATGATGAACAATATAAAAGTGTTGTCTATTATATACCATTGGGTGTCGTAACCGGGAATAACCTCCTTTCCAATTACGGACCTGAGATCCCAGTGAAAATGTCGGTCATCGGGAATGTTGAATCGGATTTGAGGACAAAACTGACAAACGCAGGCATCAATAATGTCTATTATGAATTGATTGTGGACTTTGATGTCAATATTCAAATCGTCATCCCCTCCTTCACAAAAGAGACCAAGGTGAGTCAGGAAGTGACAGTCGGAAGCCTGCTGATCGAAGGTGATGTTCCAAGTTATTTCAGTAACGGAAACGGTTCGGTTGCACCTGCCATCATGAAGGAAAACAAGGAATGAAAAAACCAGCTTATCCTTGAGGTTAGGCTGGTTCTTGTATATTGAGACATTTCATGATAAGCAAATGCAGGTTTTTATTCAAGTCCACTTCATAGGGCTCTTTAATCTGCTCGCCATCTTCTTCAAGTATCCTTATCATGGGGCGGTCTCCTATCCCTTTATATTGAGCGGATACTACCCCTTTCCTCCCATCATTCAATTCTACGGATAGACCATTGGGATAAATGGCAATGCCCTGCGGAAAGCCTCGATGATCGTATTGTCGAACTTTTTCCCGACCCCGGCATAAAGGACTTCCAATCCCTGATGCGGCAGCATGGCCTTACGGTAAACCCGATTGGAAGTAACGGCATCAAACACATCGGCAACGGCAATGATCTTGCCAAAATAATGGATTTCATCCCCTTTTTATCCCACGGGGATATCCAGATCCGTCTAACCTTTCATGATGCTGATAGGCACAATTCGCAACTAAAAGAGAAACGGTATGAACATTTTTGATTAGATGAAATCCGTAATCGGCATGTTTTCGGATTTGTTCAAACTCCTTTTCCGTCAACTTACCGGGTTTACGGAGGATTTCCAAAGGCACGAGCATTTTGCCGACATCATGTAAAATCGCTCCTAGCCCAAGAATTTCGAGATTCTTATTATTGATATTCAATTCCATCCCGATCGCCAAGGTATATAATGTCACATTGAAGGAATGTGTGAAGATATAGTCATCGTATGTATAAACGTCGGCCAATAAAGTCATTAGCTCTTTATTCCTTTTCAGCTCGCCCATGATGTTCCGTACTATTTGAGTGAACTTCACGTTAGCCTGCTCTATCGTGAATGATCCATCAAGGTTCATTTTGTTTTTCATGTCCAGGAAAGTGGTTTCAATCGTATTAATGGCTTCTCTTCTAAGTTTCCCGGAAACTGGGGGCTTTGGAATAGTGTCATCCGTCCTGGAATCCTGAATGTAAACAAAGGGAATATTAAGGGACACCAGTCGATTGATCATTTTCTGCGTTAATGTAAGACCCTCGCACAATAGGACATGATCCCGCTCATTATAGATGTTTTTACCGAGCCTTGCTCCAGGGCTTAGGGACTTTGTAATAGCTAGCCTCATACTTGTACTCCGTTTCCCCATTCAATATTTGTAAATCAAACCGATTATTTCCTTTATAAGGATTATCGGAAAATATTTTGATAAATGAATCTGTTTGAACAAATTTATTGAAAAAATATCAGCATTTATTTAATAAAAAAGTAAGGCCCCCCTGGAAGAAAGAAAGCCCACCTTTTCAAATCATTTTGATTAATGCCTCTTTACCAATCATTCCTGGATGTATGCCCTTTTCCACAGCCTCCCAGGTAACTGATTCAAGCGGCGCTTCCAATAACTCTTCAATCGATTTAACTCCTGTGGCTCTCCCTGCAAGGATTTTACGATCTCTCAATTTATCGTTCAGCAGTCCAACATCTAACGCACCGCACATTATATACCCTTTTTCGGACGCGACAGCAAGTAAGTTCGTTTTGGGCAGTCGGACAGAAATGGCTAGGAATGTATGATTATCAAGAATTATTGGGATCATGTTAATC
Source organism: Peribacillus frigoritolerans (assembly GCA_030562215.1). GTDB lineage: Bacteria > Bacillota > Bacilli > Bacillales > DSM-1321 > Peribacillus > Peribacillus frigoritolerans_B. The sequence continues at coordinate 561,683 of JAUPFL010000001.1, forward strand.
AATTGGTTTCGCCCCTTTCTTCCCCATACTTTATGATAAAAAGGGCAAAACCGTGATTTCACGTCAGGCGTTCGTGTATATTTTTTCAGCTTCCATAAAAGGATATCCCGTAAGAATTCCGGCAGTAAGTATTCCTTGCGATTGGAGCGCTGGATACTTGGAAAGAAGTGCCCGAACGTGAACATATCAGGTATTGCCAGTTTATAGGACTTATCCGTCTGCAGTTTCTCTCCTTTTATAAGTATTCCTTTTACGATTCCATTCTCCATTTCGTTAAATTCAATTTGATCATAATGCATGGCTCCCATGATTTTTCCGCGGAAACCGAAACCTTTCACCTGAATATGAGGCCACTCCTCATTTCTCGATTGCATTAAGATTTCCTTTAATTCATTCCCATTAACTTCAACGACGCAGGGATTGATGGGATGTGGGCAGATTCTGTGAACATCCCTTTTGTGACTGGTCCCTTCGGAAGCCCTTCGAGCAGAAGACCTGCATTCAAAAAGGAACAATCCGCCTGACTCCACTCCCTTAGGGCCTCCCAAGGATTTCCGTCAAAGGACTTCCTTTGAACCAATCATTATCCAGTGCCTGCGGTAAGTCCACTGCAACCTGTTTTAACGTTTCCCCTCCGGCCTGGTATATCTCTTCAATCCATGACCGTTCATTCTCCAATTCCAAAAAGTCATTGGTATCATAAAGAATGGCACTCTTCTGGCTAATTTTCTTTTCCTGATTGACGATCATTTCCACCTGTCCAACAAAGAAACCATATTTCCCTGCACCGCAAAGGAGTGTATCATTGATCAATTTACCTTGGTGGAGGATATGGTGGGTATGCGCGCCAAGTATAATGTCAATCTCCGGAAAGTCCTCTGCCATCCTCTCATCATCATGGATGCCCAGGTGGGAAAGGATGATGATTACATCCGCCTCTGTTTTGACCCTTTCGAGCTGTACCTTTAATTCGACGAATGGTTCTTTTATTTCCCAGCCCATTGCAGAATAAAACTTTTGAAAAAATGCGGTCAAACCTATCATCGCGATTTTGGTCCCTTTTACCGTTGTATGTATCCAATATGGCAGCGCCCATTCAGGCCTTTCATTATCATCGTAATAAATATTGGCTGCCAAGACCTTGAACCTTGCATGATCATATAAGGAGTCCAACGCTTCATGAGGTAAAGTGATCCCTTCATTATTGCCGATGGTCACATATTGGTAGCCCGCTTCATTCAGCAGTTCAATATTTCCTTTACCCAACGTACCTTCTGTATATGGATGCCAGCGGTCTACATGATCTCCTATATCCAGTATGATCGCTTCTTCTCCCGTTTCTTGATGAAGTTGTCTTCTTTCTTTAAGAAACTTATCAATACGAGGCCAATTCTCAAAATGACTATGGAGATCATTGGTGTGATATAAATGAATGATTTCTGACATCATTTCTCCTCCTCGTTTATCCTGTAATACCTTGGTATATAAGACGTAAGCCAATGATTATCAGCACTATTTTCAACATATTTTCCAGCGACGCACTCTTTAGGCGCGTATTTATGAATGCGCCCAATTTAGCACCGAACCACGCACCCGGAATCAGGGCAAAAGCATATGGCCAATTTACATTTCCAAGGGAAATATGCGTAATCGAATTAGTGATGGAAGATAGAAATACCATGAACATCGAAGTCGCTACAGCCATATGCGGAGGGAAAAAGAAAAGAAGCATCATGACAGGAACCATTAAGGCACCGCCGCCAATTCCAAATAACCCGGAGCTGAATCCCACGACAAAAGAAATCAATACAGCTAACAGGGGTGATAGCCATAGGAAAATGAATGTCCATTTTCTGTTTTATACGTTTTCACTATTTTCCCTTTCCCAGGCTTGAAAAGCATGGGCTTCAAACGATTTTTCACTAATAACACGATAGCCATGAAAACCATGAAAATTCCAAAGTACAATGAAAAAGCTTCGGCGTTAAGGTTTTTATTCACATAGGCCCCCATTATTCCACCAGGTGCACTGCCAATAAAAAGATTAAGCCGGCCTTATAATCCACCACCTTATGTTTTAAATAAGCTAAAGTGGAAGATAGGCCGGTAAAAATCATGATTACGGTTGAAACACCTACGGCGACCTGTGGAGACAGCTCATCGATAATATTTGTAGATGTACCTAAATATAAAAGGGAAGGCACAATGATTATGCCGCCGCCCAGACCGACAAGTGCGCCGACTGATCCCGCTAATAATCCAATACCCACTAGTACTAACCATATCATGAAGAAATCCGCCTTTATCTGTTTGTGGATATTACCTCTACTATCTTCTCACATCATTATTAATTATATAATTCCTCTTAAAACAAACCAAGCTGCTTAGGAGCCAGTCCTTCATATTCAATACCAAGCAACTCAATCATTTGTTTGGCATTATCAGCGGCATCCCCGCCTGAGTTATTATTGAACAGGACATATAACTCCTTGGATTCCTTTTCCAATATCCTGATTTTCTCCACCCACTCTGTCAATTCCTGATGATTATATCGATATAAGTACCTGACCTCACGCCAATTATCCCCCGAAGCAGACCTTTGCCAACCATGCAGGTTACGGCCATGAAAGCGTACCAGGGTTTTATCTTTATCGGTGGCATGCAGAACGACAGGAATGGATCCCTCTCCAGCCTGCGGCTCATCGCATACAGTATGGATCCAGCCTTCTTTTTCGATAAAGTCCAGAGTTTGCTGGACTACGTTGGGCCTGTACCAGCTTTGATTCCGGAACTCTATGGCAACTGGGATATCGCCCATTTCAGCTTTGCACCATCGCAGGTAATTCACATTTTCGCGTTTACAATCAAACCATGGCGGAAACTGAAATAAGACCATAGCGAGCTTGCCGGACTTCTGATATGCTTCCAGTGAGTCACAAAACGCCTTGAACATTTCCTTTTTACTTTCAAATGGGATTTCCCCACGCTGATGCCCTGTCATCCCTTGATAGGCTTTAACGACAAACTTGAATGATGCTGGCGTCTCGGTTACCCACTTTTCACTATTCCTCTTTGGCTGGACTGCATAGAATGAGGCATCCACCTCCACAACGGGAAAATGGGCCCCGTACTCTTTGAGTTTATCACGTTGGGACACACCGCCATGATATAAACCATCATGATCACCCCAACCGGTCACACCAACATAAATCATCTGCATCATCACTCCTTCGGGACAGGACCATTTCCTGACTTCTTCTTTTATTTTTTACCCTTATTGAGCCATATCTAATCTTTGGTATAAGGGTGCCGAATATCAAAACAAAAAGCCTGCCAGTATAGACCCGGCAGGCTTTTGTATGAATGGTATCTAAATCGCCTTACAGGCAGGCCAGTCGGTCATTATCCGATGGAGCCTTCCATTTCGAACTTGATCAGACGGTTCATTTCGACCGCATATTCCATTGGAAGTTCTTTTGTAAATGGTTCGATGAAGCCCATTACGATCATTTCCGTTGCTTCTTGCTCAGAAATTCCGCGGCTCATCAAGTAGAACAATTGCTCTTCAGATACTTTGGAAACCTTCGCTTCGTGTTCAAGGGAAATGTTATCATTCAAGATTTCATTGTAAGGGATCGTATCAGATGTAGACTGATTATCCATGATTAATGTATCACATTCAATGTTGGAACGAGCTCCATCCGCTTTACGTCCGAAATGAACGATACCACGGTATGTTACTTTACCGCCCTGTTTAGAAATTGATTTTGATACAATAGTTGAAGATGTATTTGGCGCTAGGTGAATCATTTTCGCTCCAGCGTCTTGGTGTTGGCCTTTGCCGGCAATGGCAATCGATAATGTCATACCGCGAGCGCCTTCACCTTTTAAGATGACAGCAGGATATTTCATTGTCAATTTGGAACCGATGTTACCATCAATCCATTCCATTGTTGCGTTAGCGTCACAAACCGCACGTTTCGTAACCAGGTTAAACACGTTGTTTGCCCAGTTTTGGATTGTCGTGTAACGGCAGTAAGCATCTTTCTTGATGACGATTTCAACTACCGCACTATGAAGGGAATTAGTTGTATAAACAGGAGCTGTACAACCTTCTACATAGTGAACGGATGCGCCTTCATCAACAATGATTAGCGTACGTTCGAATTGCCCCATGTTTTCAGAGTTTATCCGGAAATAAGCTTGAAGCGGAGTATCCACTTTAACGCCTTTCGGTACATAGATGAATGATCCACCTGACCAAACTGCCGAGTTCAATGCAGAGAATTTATTGTCAGTAGGCGGGATCGTTTTTCCAAAATGCTCACGGAAGATATCTTCATTTTCACGAAGTGCTGAGTCCGTATCTTTAAACACGATACCCAATTCTTCCAATTCTTCTTTCATGCTATGGTAAACCACTTCAGATTCATATTGGGCAGATACACCGGCAAGGTATTTTTGTTCGGCTTCAGGAATTCCCAATTTATCAAAAGTCTGTTTGATTTCATCAGGAACTTCATCCCAAGACTTCTCTGATTTCTCTGATGGCTTAACATAGTATGTGATTTCATCAAAGTTCAGGCTCTGCATGTCGCCGCCCCACTGAGGCATTGGCATGTTGTAAAAATGCTCCAATGATTTCAAACGGAAATCAAGCATCCATTGCGGTTCATCCTTCATTCGAGAAATTTCTTCCACGATTTCTTTTGTCAGACCACGCTTTGAACGGAAGATGGAAACATCTTTATCCGCAAAGCCATATTTATAATCGCCGATTTCAGGCATTTTCTTTGCCATAGCTCGTATTCCTCCATTTCAAATGGCTGAATTACAACAGCTCATTTTAATTTAATTATTCCTTCAATCCCTTTTCCATGGCTTTCCAAGCTAGGGTAGCACACTTGATTCGGGCAGGAAATTTAGAAACACCTTGAAGGGCTTCAATATCCCCAAGGTCCATCTCATCGTCGTATTCTTTTCCCTGAATCATTAAGGAAAAAGTCTCCGACATCGCTAGAGCAGTATCAACGTCTTTGCCCTTAATGGCTTGCGTCATCATGGAAGCCGAACTCATGGATATCGAACAACCATCACCATCGAATTTAACATCGCTGACCTTGCCATCTTCAATCTTCATCGTTAAACGAATCCGATCGCCGCAAGTTGGATTATTCATATCGATTGTCATGCTTCCATCTTCTAGCATGCCCTTATTACGCGGTTTCTTATAGTGATCCATAATGACTTGACGGTAAAGTGTATCTAGGTTATCAAAAGACATTACTGAAATACTCCTTCGTTTTAACAAGCCCGGACACAAGCTTATCAATATCTTCTTCCGTGTTATATAGATAGAAACTTGCTCTTGCTGTCGCTGATACGTCAAGCCATTTCATTAATGGCTGTGCGCAATGATGACCGGCACGGACAGCAATTCCATCTGCATCAAGAACGGTAGCGACATCATGTGGATGTACGTCATTAATATTAAAGGTAATTACACCCGCACGCTTTTCTGCATCTTTAGGACCGTAAATGGTCAGCCCTTCAACTGCTGACATTTTCTCCATTGCATAAGCGGCGAGCTTATGTTCATGCCGTTCAATATTATCCAAGCCGATTTCTTCCAAGAAATCAATTGCAGCCCCATGCCGATGGCGCCGGCAATGATTGGGGTACCGCCTTCGAATTTCCACGGGAGTTCTTTCCATGTAGACTCATACAAACCTACAAAATCAATCATCTCTCCGCCGAATTCGATCGGTTCCATTTTTTCAAGCAAATCTTTCTTGCCATATAATGCGCCGATGCCTGTTGGACCGACCATTTTATGACCTGAGAAAGCAAAGAAATCACAATCCAAATCACGGACATCCACTTTTAGATGCGGCGTGCTTTGTGCCCCGTCGACTACCATTACAGCATTGTGATCATGGGCAATTTTGGCGATTTCCTTCACAGGATTGATAACGCCAAGTACATTCGAAACCTGCATGATGGACACGATTTTCGTTGCTTCCGTAATTGTAGCCCTCACATCGTCAATGGAAATCGTGCCGTCCTCCTGAAGCGGAATATACTTCAATACAGCGCCTTTTTCTTTGGCAAGCTGCTGCCACGGAATGATATTACTGTGATGCTCCATGTAAGAGATGACGATTTCGTCACCCTCTTTAATATTTGCACCACCGTAACTTCTTGCTACAGTATTTAAAGCAGTCGTTGTGCCTCTGGTAAAGATGATTTCTTCTGTAGAAGAAGCATTAATGAATTTACGTACCTTTTCACGTGCACCTTCATACGCATCCGTAGCTTTTGTTCCTAGTGTATGCACCCCGCGGTGAACATTCGAGTTGTATCCGCGGTAATATTGCTCAATCGCTTCAATCACTGCAGCCGGTTTTTGAGAGGTTGCAGCACTATCTAAATAAACTAATGGCTGACCATTAACTTCTTGATCTAATATTGGAAAAAAGCTTACGAATTTCGTATGGGTTCATTACTGTACTTTCCTTTCAATGACCGCTACTAATTGTTTTTTGACTCCCTCAATTGGAAGTTCGTTAACAACAGGGGCCAAGAATCCGTGAATGACAAGTCTTTCTGCTTCTTTCTTTGTAATACCACGGCTCATTAAATAATACAGTTGAAGCGGGTCGACACGGCCGACGGAAGCGGCGTGACCAGCCGTTACATCATCTTCATCAATCAGGAGGATCGGGTTGGCGTCTCCGCGTGCTTTTTCACTTAACATCAAAACGCGTGACTCTTGTTCGGCATTGGCCTTTGTAGCACCATACTCTATTTTCCCAATTCCATTAAAGATGGAGGATGCTGCGTCTTTCATGACACCATGCTTAAGGATATAACCCTCAGAGCGTTTGCCATAATGAATGATGGCTGTCGTGAAGTTCTGTTTTTGTTCCCCGCGTCCGACTACAACGGTTTTTGTATCACCGTGAGAGCCATCGCCCATTAGATATGTTGTATTATCCGAAATCGTATTTCCGTCGTTCATCAGGCCAAGCGCCCACTCAATACGCGCGTCACGTCCTGCCACTCCACGGCGGTTAACATATGTCGTGAAACCTTTTGAAAGGGTATCGACCGCACCGTATTCGACTTTGGCATTCGCATTTGCAAACACTTCAGTTACGATGTTGGCAACCCCTTCGTTGGAATCAACGGTTGAGAAATAGTTCTCTACATATGTGACAGAGCTATTATCTTCAGCTACGATCAAGACATGGTTGAAAAGTGTAGTATCTGGATTATCCAATAGGAATACCGATTGAATCGGCTCTTTGATTTCTACATTTTTCGGAACATAAAGGAATGCTCCCCATTAACCAATGCAGCATGAAGTGCCGTTAAACGATGTTCATCTATTTTAACGCCGTCTTTCATGAAATATTTTTGCACGAGCTCAGCATGGTCACGAGCCGCTGATAAAATATCCGTAAAAATGACGCCTTGCTCTTTCACATTTGCTGACAGATTGATATGTGCCGGCGTATTATTGCGTTGAATGTATAAGTTTTCATTTTCTTCAACGATGGATTTAATTTCTTCCGGAAGCTCCTCTAAAGAGGCAAAAGCTTCACTATCAACCGTATGAGTCTGGAAAGAAGTAAAATTCCATTTATCGATTTTCGTTTTATCCGGCTTTGGCATCGGGAGCTTTTCTAATTCAGAAAACGCTTGAATCCGAAGCTCGGATAGCCAAGCTGGATCATTATTTTTAGTTGAATAGGAGCTTATATCCTCTTGTTCAAACGGTAATTTCGTTTCTGTAGTCATTGCAAATCCTCCTACTTACGCTTCTTCGCCAACAGTTTCGTCTTCAATGCCCAATTCTTGTTTAATCCAGTCATAACCTTCCGCTTCCAAGCGGGCAGCAAGTTCAGGACCGCCTGATTTCACGACACGACCTTGCATCATTACATGTACAAAATCAGGAGTGATATAATTTAATAGACGTTGGTAGTGAGTGATGATCAAGCATCCAAAGTCTTCTCCGCGCATTTCGTTGATTCCTTTTGAAACGACTTTAAGTGCATCGATATCTAGACCTGAATCAATCTCATCCAAGATTGCAATTTTAGGTTGGATCATCATTAATTGAAGAATCTCGTTGCGCTTTTTCTCTCCGCCTGAGAAACCTTCATTCAAATAGCGTTGCGCCATATCTTCATCCATTTCAAGGAATTCCATTTTTTGGTCCATTTGACGGATGAATTTCATCAATGAAATTTCGTCGCCTTCTTCACGGCGTGCGTTAATGGAAGAACGTAAGAAGTCTGCATTTGTAACACCGCTGATTTCACTTGGATATTGCATAGCTAGGAATAGACCGACACGAGCGCGCTCGTCTACTTCCATTTCCAATACATCTTCACCATCGAATGTGATGCTTCCGCTAGTTACTTCATATTTAGGGTGACCCATGATCGCTGATGATAAAGTGGATTTACCAGTTCCATTTGGCCCCATGATCGCATGGATTTCTCCACCTTTAACTTCAAGGTTTACCCCTTTTAAAATCTCTTTGCCTTCAATTGATACGTGAAGATCTTTAACCGTTAATGTAGAAGCTGACATAATAATACCTCCGTGAACTAATTCCAATTTTATTACCAGAAAGTAAAGATTACTTTCATTAATGTACGTAAAAGCATTCTCACTTTATTCTCATTCCAATTTTATAACAAATCCAATTTGGAATCAACTAAATAGATAGGGGTTTCCACTTCGGCCATATTAAAAACCTGCCCTATTCTTACAATACTAACAGATATGGCCTGTTTACTGCATATTCATACTTATTTTAGCTTTTGTTAAAATTATCTTATTATTCGGCAAATCCTTGTCCTTATTATTATATGTTCAAAGAATTCGATTGCAAGGTATGAACGTTCCGCTTTAAAAAGAAAAAAATCGGACTGTCAGGTATTATGTAAGTTCATCCAATAAGGAAACCCCTTATTTTATGGACCACTTTCCATTTTACCTCTACAGACCGATCTTTTAAAGAACTCTTTTATATGCTTAGCCGTGAATTTTGCGTTGTAGGTCCTGGACCATTTTGTTGCACTTTACATGTTCCCTATCCCGTTCTTTCTCAACCTCGATACGGAGGTCTAAGTTTCTACTGTACTCACTGTAGCCAATCCCATGTGAAGACTGCATCGCCTTTTCCATTTCGCTTGTTACATTTAAATCCAGAGTATTGATAGTGAACCATCCTTTCAAACTTGCGTATCATTTCATTATCTTCATTATCTCTATACCCTTTACTTTTTCTGTTAAACATGAAACGAATTAAATTAGGCCGCAGGCTGTAAACAAACTGGATGATTAATGAGTTTGTCTACAGTTTTTTAGTTTTTTAGGTTTTCAAAATTTGAACGTTACTTTCCATTTCAGGCACTCGCTTTCCGCGGGCGGTCCGCCCTCGGCGCTTTTCCCGCAGGAGTCTCGTACCCTCCGTTCCAATCCACTAGGACTAAACAATCAGATATAATCACTTTCACCTAAGGTTTCCCTGATAAAGTGCCTCACTTCTCCATGTTTGGAAGCTGAACGAACAAACCAGCTTGCCTATTCATCTATGCGGCAGCAGACCGTAACGGGTTTGTGTTGGGACGATAGTAATACCCGGAAATCCTCATGATACTCGTTTTCTTAAGAGCCTTTGGTTGAACAAATGATTAAGAAAGTTGGAAAACCTGAAGCTGTTGACACAGATGCAACTAACAAAACACCAGCTTTACTCTATAAACGTCCTCGAACAAAAGAAAGATTCTTCCGCAGCCATGGCTATGTGGAATATGAGCGTTTTGGGTTGTTATCTCTGCCCATCGGCACTCAACAACAAATAAAGAGGGCTATCGTGAGTACAAATCGCTTTAACTGCTTCAAATCCAATAAAAATCAAAAAGGTTTCGGAATGAGACCATTCCGAAACCTTTTTTCTTACAAACTGTGGCCTGAATTAAATCAGGTCAAATTATTTATCCGCCGGTACAACTGCACCTTTGTATTCTTTAAGAATGAAATCCTGGATGTCTTTAGAATGCAATACTTCTACAAGCGCTTTTATCGCTTCTTTATTTTCGTCACCTTTGTTTACGGCAATGACATTCACATATGGTGATTCCGAATCTTCAATCGCAATCGAATCTTCAAGCGGATTCAAACCCGCGTCAATTGCATAGTTGGAATTGATCAAGACTGCATCGCCTTCGCCGCTCTCATAAATTTTAGGAAGCAGGGCCGCTTCATAATCGGCATCGAATTTAAGGTTTTTCTTATTTTCAACGATGTCTTTAGTTGTAGCCGTTGTTTTATCGATGCCTTCTTTCAAAGTGATCAGGCCATTCTTTTCCAAAAGGGATAAAGCGCGTCCATGATCAGCAACAGAGCTGCTCATAATAATTGTTGCGCCTTCCGGAAGTTTATCAATGCTTTTATATTTTTGTGAATATAGAGCAATCGGCTCGATATGGATTCCGCCAGCATTGACGAAATCATATCCATTTTCTTTAATTTGCGACTCTAAGTAAGGAATGTGCTGAAAGTAGTTAGCATCCAATTCCTTATCATTCAACGCCTTATTCGGTAAAACATAGTCCTGGAACGTTTCGATTTCCAATTCGATTCCTTTTTCTTTAAGAAGCGGCTTAGCTTCCTCAAGGATTTCAGCATGCGGAACATTGGATGCCCCTACAACTATTTTCTTCGATTCTTTTTCCGTATCGCTGCCGCTTTTATCCTTTTCACTTCCACAAGCAGCCAAAGCGATGGATAACACTAAAATTAATGCAAATCCTAAAAACTTTTTCATCCTATTCATCTCCCTTTATCTTTTGTCCAATTTAGATGTAATCACATCTCCAATAATTTGAATTATGAAGACGATAATTAGAATAACGATCGTCGCTACAAGCGTAACGTCATTTTGATTTCTTTGATACCCCTCCAAATAGGCTAGATTACCAAGCCCGCCTGCACCGATGACCCCGGCCATTGCGGTATATCCAACCAATGCAATCGATGTTACCGTAATCCCGGAAATAAGGGCAGGCATCGACTCTGGAAGCAGGACCTTCCAAATGATCGTACTCGTTTTTGCCCCCATCGATTTAGCGGCTTCAATTACACCTTTATCGATTTCACGAAGGCCGATTTCAACCATACGCGCATAAAATGGGGCCGCACCGATAATAAGCGCGGGCAGTGCAGCGTTCTGTCCGATCATGGAACCGACAAGCGCTTTAGTGAAAGGAATGAGCAGCACGATCAAAATAAGAAATGGAATGGAACGGAATATATTGACGACAGCACTCATGATCCCGTTGACTGCCCGGTTTTCCCACATATTACCCTTCCCTGTCAGGAAAAGGATCAATCCTAATATTATGCCTATAAAAAAGGTTGCCACTACAGAGACGCTTGTCATGTAAAGCGTTTCCCTCGTAGCTTCAATAATGTCTTCCCAATCAACATTCGGCAATAATTCTTCAAGCATGAGTAATCACCTCCACGCCTACCTGCTGTGCTTTAATGAATTCGATTGCGCGGAGCATTTCATCCTCTTTGCCATCTAGATGGATAAACAATGTTCCATATGAACCGCTTCTTGTTTGGGATATCTTACCTTGAACGATATTGACATCCAACTCGAAGTTACGTACAAGCTTGGTGATCAATGGGCTTTCTGCATGATCGCCTACAAAGGTCAATTGAATCACTTTGCCTGCAGGATAGCGTTCGAGCAAATGGTCCATCGTTTCTTTCGTTTCTTCTGGTTCCGTTACCTGTTGCACGAAACGCTTCGTCATTTGTTCTTTAGGATTCTTGAAAACATCCAGGACAGGTCCCTGTTCAACAACTTGCCCGCTTTCCATCACGGCGACGCGATGGCAGATTTTACGAATCACATGCATTTCATGTGTTATCAAGACGATCGTCAATCCCAGGCGCTGATTGATGTCAACAAGCAATTCCAGTATGGAGTCGGTAGTCTGCGGATCCAAGGCAGAAGTCGCTTCATCACACAGCAGCACTTTAGGGTCATTTGCCAGAGCCCTGGCAATTCCCACCCTTTGCTTTTGCCCCCGCTTAATTGTGAAGGATAGGCCTTTTCCCTGCCTTCCAGTCCGACTAACTTGATCAATTCGTTCACACGCTTGGTTCGTTCAGTTTTAGAAACTCCTGCAATTTCCAATGGGAAAGAAATATTTTCCTGAACGGTCCTTGACCATAATAGATTGAAATGTTGGAAAATCATGCTGATTTCTTGACGGGCCTTACGGAGCTGAGCCCCTTTAATTTTTGAAATTTCCTTCTCAGCCACCACAACGGATCCCTCTGTCGGTGTTTCCAATCCATTGAGCATTCTGATCAAAGTACTTTTCCCCGCTCCACTGTAACCGATGATACCGAAAATCTCGCCTTTATTTATTTCAACATTCACATTATTTACAGCCTTGATCGCCTCACTGTTTCCTTTTCCTGTTCGGAAAAGCTTACTGACTTTCGTCAATGTAATCATTAATCCTCACCTCTTTTATCCAATAAAACCTATGAACTTAGTTGATTTCTCTACATTATTAGTCTGTTTCTCATATCCTGCAAAGGTTTTCCCCATAAAAATAGAAAAACCTTTCTGCATGAGCAGAAAGGCAGGTGAAGAAACAGGCCTTCCTCTCATCTTCCAAAGTGATTAAACTTTGTGTGAATTGGCACCTTTCCAAGGAAATCTCCTTGTCGGTTGCCGGGTTTCATCGGGCACATCCCTCCACCTCTCTTGATAAGAGCTAATATATAGAATATTTGTACAACATTAAGTTCTTTAGTATGGTGAAATTTTATCATAGATAAAAAAGGAGCGCAATGTATATTATTTCTAGTACAACAATGAACAGGAACTTTGCTTAAACCGTTTTGGAAGTCAAGGAGACGATATTCGTCGCCTTTTCAATTGCCTGCTCCAAATCTTCTATTAAATCCTCTACATTTTCAATCCCAATGGATAAACGGACTTGGTCGGCACGCACACCCGCTTTTGCAAGACCTGCCTCATTCAATTGTTGATGGGTCGTACTGGCTGGGTGGATGATCAAGCTCTTCGCATCCCCTACATTCGCCACATGGGACCATAATTCCACCGAATTGATAAGTTTTGCCCCAGCTTCGCGATTACCTTGTATCCCAAATGTGACGACAGATCCAGCTCCCTTTGGCAAATATTTATCCGCAAGGGCTTTATCGGGATGATCCTCATCACCGGGATGTGAAACCCAAGTCACGGCAGGATGGTTTTTAAATATTTAATGACAGACTTGGTGTTTGATAGATGCTCTTTCATCCTAACATGGAGCGTTTCAAGTCCAAGCGTAAACTGGAATGCACTTTGGGCACTTAGCGCAGGGCCCAAATCACGGAGTAACTGGACTCGGGCTTTCGTTATGAATGCGGCAGGTCCAACTGCCTCGGCGTATACCAGATTGTCGTAACTTGGGTCAGGCTCCGTGAAGCCAGGGTAGTTTGGCGAGTTCCAATCGAATTTCCCTCCATCCACGATGACACCGCCTAGCGTCGTTCCATTTCCAAGAAGCCATTTTGTAGCGGAATGGATGACGATATCCGCTCCAAAATCAATGGGTCTGCAAAGATACGGTGTCGCGAAGGTATTATCAATGATTAAAGGTATGCCGGCTTCATGGGCGATTTCCGCTACCGCTTCAATATCAAGCACCCTCAAACTTGGATTTCCGATCGTTTCAGCAAAAATGGCTTTAGTTCTTGGCGTAATCGCCCTTTTAAAATTTTCAGGGTCATCTGGAGAAACGAATTTCACTTTTATCCCATATTTAGGAAGAGTATTTTCAAAAAGGTTATACGTACCGCCATATAAGGTAGAGGCTGAAACAATCTCATCCCCTGAAGCGGCAATATTCAGGATTGAAAGTGAGATGGCCGCCATTCCGCTTGCCGTTGCCAATCCGCCGATACCGCCTTCCAGTAAGGCCATTCTTTCCTCAAAAACGCTGACCGTGGGATTATGAAGCCGTGTATATATATAGCCATTCTCCTTTAGGCCAAATAAATTCGCTGCATGGTCGGTGTCTTTGAACAAGTATGCATTGCTTTGGTAGATAGGAACTGCACGGGCACCTGTTTCATCAGCTTGCAGACCGCCATGAACACTCAATGTTTCGAAACGCAACTTTTTCCCTGACATATTATTTCTCCTCTTTTTTATGGATTTAATTGGAATTATATGAAATCTGGCCTTTTATAAACAAAAAAACCACTTCAATAAGAAGAGGTTTCAAGAACACACCTCATCTACCAGAGCCAACACTCTGCTGGAATTAGCACCGTATATAAAATTTATACCGGTTGCCGGGCTTCGTCGGGCCAGTCCCTCCGCCACTCTTGATAAGAACTATTAAATTCTGCCGTTACTTTACTTAATTCAAAATATAGCATTTTAGAATAAATCAGTCAATGAATTGTTAGAATATTCTTTGTTTATTTTCAACTTGCATTCAAATGTACGCAACAAAGAAACCAACCACGGATCTGATTGGTTTCCTAGCTGATTTCCTTAAGCAATCCGTACAAATAAGGAACGGATTGAAAGGCATATATTTTTTGTGCAGCTGTCCTTCTTTGAAAAGCAATAAGCAAGGAACACTTTCGATTTCATATGATTCGGCAATTGCTTGGACATAGTTCATATTCATTTTGCCTGCCTTCAATTCCGGGAAAAGCTCCAAGGCTATCGTCAGCATCTTGGATGCCACCTGACAGGTGCCGCATAAAGGCGTATATAAATATAAGCAAAAGGTTTCCCCACTTTCAACAGCAAGCTTACACTCTTCTTCTTTCCATTCCTGCATCAATTAGTCGTTCACCCTTTGACTTAAAAATTTCATTTTCACATTCATATTGGCAGATAGCAGCACAGTTGCGATATGATGTTCGGGTGAGCTTTCCACTTCTTTGTACATTTTATTGATATACAGGTGGTTCGCTTCCGGCATTTCCCTTCGGAACTGCTTCCGCAGCTTTTCTCCTGATTCATCTGCGTCAAAAAGGAGATAAACATCACGGTCCATCAATTCTTCCACTAATTCATCCAGCTTAGTTAATGATATGGTCCCATTCGTACATCTTATTTCCACATCTTCATTTAAAACGGAGGCAACTTTTCTTCTATCGGAACTGCCTTCTACTATGATCACTTTTTCGAATTCGCCCCACTCCATGTCATCACTCCATCTCACGAATTATGTGCGCAACTCACCCACTGTACAAAATGAAAAAGAGAGCAGGCCTTTTCAGTCCCCCCTCTCCTTCTTATTAACCGTTGATTAAACTCTCATACTCTTCAGCGCTCATCAAGTTTTCAATATCACTGCCATTAGATGGTTCAAGCACGACCATCCATGCCTTTTCATAAGGAGACTCATTTACATATTCAGGGTTGTCACTTAAATCTTCGTTTACTTCAACAACCTTGCCACTGATAGGTGCATAAAGCTCAGAAACGGTCTTAACGGATTCAACACTTCCAAATGGTTCGTTCGCTTTCAATTCATCGCCGATTTCCGGAAGCTCAACGAATACGATGTCCCCAAGCTCGGATTGTGCGAATGCCGTAATTCCAATGCGCACTGTTCCATCTTCCGTTTTGACCCATTCATGTTCTTTAGTGTAACGAAGTTCTTTTGGTGTTGTCATAATTAACCCTCCATATGTACATCTTATTTTATCTATTACATTATAAGGTAGATTGTTTGTTTAAGTAAGGAATTAACCAAATATTTTGTGAAATTTCAGTTCCAAACCTGTTCGAATTGCTCTTCTTTGAAACCTACCGTCACTTTGGTGCCATCCGTAACAATCGGCCTTTTCAGAAGCATGCCATCTGTGGACAATATATCAAGCATCTCTGCTTCAGAAGCTTCTTTCAGCTTATCCTTTAAGCCCAGCTCCCGATATTTTTGACCGCTAGTATTGAAAAACTTCTTCAACTCCAAATTGCTGTTTTTATATAGTTGTTCTATTTCAGTTCGCGAAGGGGGATTATCCGCTATATGGATCGCTTCATATTGCAGTTCATGATTATCCAGCCACTTCTTCGCATTACGGCATGTACCGCATTTTGGGTACCAATATAATGTTAAGCCCATCATTTCACCACCTATCAATAGAATACCCGTTTTTACCACGCAATACAACGAAATGTCTTTTGAATTTCCAATCCGATTTCATCAATTGAAATAAAGGGAATGCCATTGCGGGCATTCCCTTTACGGATTCTGACTCATTGCCTAAAGAGCATACTTTTCCGCTTCGATTACCTTGACGGAAGCTTCGCGTTTTTTCGCAATGACATTGATCGGAGTGTGTCTAGTCAGCTTACGGAGCGAGGAAAGCATGATGCGAAGAGTATCCCCTGTTTCCACCGCAATTAACGTTTCCTTTGCATGCTGTTCTATTTCATTGAAAGCTTCCTGAACGAAGATTTCAGTGTAAAGCACTTTTTGTTTGTTCTTCTCCAGACCTGTAGTTGCAATTGCCTTTTCCGTACGCAATACTACGGATTCAGCTGCATAGGCAAGGGATGCGATATCAGCAATGTTGGAGAGGATTTCTTGTTCTTGATCAAGACTTTTTCCGTATTTCTGTGCCGCAAGCCCAGCTGCCAAAATACCGATTTTCTTAGCGTTCCTAACAAGCATTTTTTCTTGTGCCAGTGGCTCATCGCCAGGTTCTTCCGGCATCATCATCATTAATTCCTCTTGCAGGCCTTGAGCTTTTTGAAGTAGCGGCAACTCCCCTTTAAGTGCTTTCTTCAAGAAAGTTCCCGGGACAAGCAATCTATTGATTTCATTCGTACCTTCAAAGATCCGGTTAATACGTGAGTCGCGATATGCTTTTTCAATTTCATACTCCTGCATGAAACCATAACCGCCATGAAGCTGTACGCCTTCGTCCGTAACGTAATCCAATACTTCGGAAGCAAAGAATTTATTCAATGAACATTCAATCGCATATTCAGCGATTGCAGCCGCCATTGATTTCCCATCTTTCACTTGCTCATCCGTCAATTTGCTTTGTCTTTGATCATAAAGGCCAACGGTACGATATACAGAGCTTTCTGCTGCATAAATCTTAGCTGCCATTGTTGCAAGTTTTTCTTTCGTCAAGTTAAAATCGGAAATTTTCGTTTTGAATTGTTGACGTTGATTCGTATAAGCAGCTGTAATCTCAAGGGCGCGTTTGGATCCGCCAACAGCACCGACGCCTAATTTATAGCGGCCGATATTCAGGATATTGAAAGCGATGACATGCCCTTTTCCGGCTACACCCAAAAGGTTTTCGACTGGTACATGAACATCTTCGAGGATTAAAGTACGTGTGGATGAGCTTTTGATCCCCATTTTCTTCTCTTCAGCCCCAGTTGATACGCCTTTATAATCACGCTCAACAATGAAAGCTGAGAATTGTTCACCGTCGATTTTCGCGTATACACAGAATACATCTGCAAAACCTGCATTTGTAATCCATTGTTTTTCACCATTTAAAATATAGTGCGTTCCTTCTGCATTCAGTTTCGCTGTCGTTTTTGCTCCCAAGGCATCTGAACCTGAGCTTGGTTCCGTTAAGGCATACGCAGCAATCTTCTCACCCGTTGCAAGTAACGGAAGGTATTTTTTCTTTTGGTCTTCATTCCCGAATAATACGATCGGCAAAGATCCGATACCTACATGTGCACCATGCGTAATTCCGAAGCCGCCTGCAAGTGCCATTTTTTCCGTAATCAATGCCGAACTGATTTTATCAAGGCCCAATCCGCTATATTCCTCAGGAACATCAGCACCAAGTAAACCGATTTCACCTGCATGCTTCAGTAATTTAACGGAACGGTCAAACTCATGGTTTTCTAAATGTTCAACCTGCGGCAGAATTTCATTCACTACGAATTCCTCGGAAGTTTTGGCGATCATTTTATGCTCATCAGAATAATCTTCCGGAGTAAACACTTGATCATACGTAATATCTTCTATTAAAAAGGCACCGCCTTTAATGAGGTTATCTGTAGTTTGATTGGACATGTTATTTCCTCCTATGTGTTTAAGATAGTAAACCCGCCGGAAGCATGACAGCTTCCGGAAGGGGGTGGGATTACGCCATTAATTCAAATACTCCGGCAGCACCCATTCCGCCGCCGATACACATTGTCACGACTCCGAACTGTTGGTTTCTGCGCTTCATTTCATGAAGCAGGCTTAATGTCAATTTTGCTCCCGAACATCCTAATGGATGGCCTAAGGCGATGGCTCCGCCATTTACATTGACAATCTCTTCATTCAATCCGAGCTCACGAATGATTTGGATGGATTGGGAGGCAAAAGCTTCATTCAATTCAAATAAACCAATATCTGATAACTCAAGACCTGCTAGCTTCAAAGCTTTAGGTATGGCTGCAATCGGCCCGATGCCCATAATTTCAGGCGGTACTCCAGCTACAGCAAAGGAACGGAACTTACCCATCGGTTTCATCCCTAATGAAGAAGCCTTTTCCCCGTCCATGACCATGACCGCGGCTGCACCATCACTCGTCTGTGATGAATTCCCTGCTGTTACGGATCCTGTAACGGAGAATGCAGGTCTTAGTTTTCTTAGCACTTCGGCAGTCGTGCCTGGACGAACGCCCTCATCCTGTGTAAAAGTAAATGATTTTTCCTTTAACTTAAGATCTGGTCCCACTGAACGAAGGGTTACGTCAACCGGTACGATCTCATCGGAAAACTTTCCTTCTGCAATGGCCTTAGCCGCCTTTTGATGACTTCTAACAGAAAATGCATCTTGATCGTCACGGGAAATGCCGTATTTTTTGCAACGGCTTCAGCAGTGTGACCCATACCCATATAATATTCCGGTGCCGTTTCCGCAAGTCTCGCGTTCGGACGTGTTACATGGCCCATCATTGGCAAAAGGCTCATGGATTCCGCCCCGCCTGCAATGACTGTATCACTTTGGCCGAGCATGATCCTTTCCGCTCCATATGCGATACTTTGCAGCCCGCTTGAACAGTAACGATTAATCGTTATGGCCGGTACTGTATAAGGTAACCCTGCCAATGCTCCAATGTTACGAGCCATGTTCAATCCTTGCTCCGCTTCAGGCATTGCACAACCGATAATCAGGTCATCTATTGTGCCTTCATAATTCCCTGCACGCTTTAACGTTTCCTTTACGACAAGAGCCCCTAAATCATCAGGACGTACACTAGCAAGAGAACCTTTTTTCGCTCTTCCTACCGGAGTCCTAGCTCCAGCTACTATTACCGCTTCTTTCATGAGGATCCCCCTTACTCATTTTTAAGCTATCGATCTATTGATCTCGTTTTGGCCATATCTTCATCTATTCATCAATTACGGAGTGGTTTACCTTTAACGAGCATGTGCTGCATCCTTGCCTGGGATTTCGGAGTCGAAATCAGTTTTAGGAATGCCTGTTTTTCTAGGTTCAAGATATACTGTTCATCTACTTCCGTGCCAAATGGGAGTTTTCCTCCTGCCAGGACGTATGCAAGCTCTTTGGCTATGACAAGGTCATGTTCTGATAAGAATCCTGAAAGGCGCATGGATTCCGCCCCTAATAGAAGTGCGGCATATCCAGTTTCACCTACGACAGGGATCTTTGTGCGGGCTGGAGCGGTATAGCCTTGTTCATGCATGGAAAGTACCGCCTGTTTCGCATCATATAGCTGATGATCCGCATTCACACTTATTCCATCAGCTGAATTGAGGAAATTATTCCCTCTCGCTTCCTCGGCGGAGGTCGAAACTTTTGCCATGGCGACCGTTTCAAATACTTGGTTGGCCACTTTTTGTAAGTCGAAATCTACACCCTTCGGCATATTCCTCAACGTCTTCACATAAAGTTCCTTAGTCCCGCCCCCGCCTGGGATCAAGCCTACACCAGGTTCCACTAGTCCCATATACGTTTCAGTCGTTGCCTGGATGCGCGCTGCCGGAAGGGACACTTCAGCCCCCGCCAAGTGTCATATTAAACGGGGCAACCACTACAGGAACTGCACTGTACTTAATTTTAAGCATCGCCTGTTGGAATTGGCTGATGACCATATCGAGTTCAAAAATATTGTCATCCTGCGCTTCCATCAGCATCATTGCAATATTAGCGCCGACACAGAAATTCTTTCCTTGGTTTCCGATGACCAGTCCTTTAAAATTCGCTTCCGCTTCGTCGACCGCCGCATTGATCATTTGAATGATATCCAGACCGATTGCATTATTCGGTGAAGTGAATTCAAGCAGAGCCACTCCATCGCCGATATCAATCAAGCTTGCACCACTGTTTTTCTTGATTACGCCTTTTTGCTTCTTGATCGCTTTAAGATTGATCACTTTAGGATTTTCGACAAGTTCTTTATATTCACCATTAT
The DNA here is from genome assembly GCA_030562215.1 of Peribacillus frigoritolerans. Taxonomy (GTDB): domain Bacteria; phylum Bacillota; class Bacilli; order Bacillales; family DSM-1321; genus Peribacillus; species Peribacillus frigoritolerans_B. The sequence continues at coordinate 582,180 of JAUPFL010000001.1, forward strand.
CATAATAGTGGACCATGCCATTTTCTTCTTTATAGAAAGACGTGATGCCTTTAGCTAGCATATCCTTCACCCATTGCGGAACGGTGATGCCTTCCGCTTCCATTCGGGCTACCGATTTTTCAACACCTATCGCATCCCAGGTTTCAAAAGGTCCTGTGGACCATCCGAAGCCCCATTTCATCGCTTGATCGATCGCCACGATGTCGTCCGCGATGTCTCCAAGCAGCTGGGCAGAATACACTAGCGCCGGATTCAGGACATTCCAAAGTAATTGGCCGGCACGGTCTTCGCTATAAACAAGCGCTTTCATTTTATTTTCCAAGCCCTTGGCCTGTTTAGCCATTTCGATGGATGGCGTTTTTAATCGTTTTCGTGCAGCATATTCAAGGGTTTCGGGATTCAGTTCAAGGATTTCCTTGCCTTTTTTCAAGAAGAATCCTTGGCCTGACTTGCTTCCAAGCCACCCATTCTTAAGCATCTCATTCATGAACTCAGGTATCTTGAAAACCTCTTTTTCTTCTCCATCCACCTGGTCATAAACGTTTCTGGCAACATGGGCAAAGGTATCCAATCCAACTACATCAAGTGTCCGGAATGTCGCGCTAGTTGCCCTTCCAATCAACGGACCTGTAACCGAATCGACCTCACCGACACTGTATCCGCCTTTTTGCATTTCCCGCAGAGTGACCAATAAACCATAAGTTCCAATGCGGTTTGCGATGAAGTTAGGGGTATCCTTGGCTTCGACAACACCTTTTCCAAGTACTTCTTCGCCGAAGCGTTTCATATATTCGAGCACTTCTGTTGAAGTTGCCTTAGTAGGAATGATTTCCAACAATTTAAGATAACGCGGCGGATTGAAGAAATGAGTTCCCAGGAAGTGCTTTTGAAAGTCCTCCGAACGGCCTTCTGCCATAGCTTCGATTGAAATTCCGGATGTATTCGATGAAACGATGCTTCCCGGTTTACGATGCTGATCAACCTGGGCGAACACACTTTGCTTAACCTCAAGCTTCTCAACGACCACTTCGATGATCCAATCGACATCCTTTAAACGACTTATATCATCTTCCAGGTTTCCTGCCTCGATCAACGCAATGTTCCCCTTAGCCGAAAGCGGAGCTGGTTTCTGTTTTAAAAGTTTCGTAATCGCAGTTTGGCTGATACGGTTACGCACTTGTTTATTCTCTAATGTCAGTCCCTTTTTCTTTTCATCCTCAGTGAGTTCACGAGGTACAATATCCAATAATAAAGTCGGAATGCCGATGTTAGCAAGGTGTGCAGCAATCCCTGATCCCATAACTCCTGACCCTAGAACAGCAGCCTTTCGTATTTGTCGAACCAAGTTTATATCCCCCTTACACATTTTATTGAATGAATGCTCATTCATTTTTAATTCAAAAAAATTTTGAATATTTTTTCTTATTACTAATATAGAATATATTTGGAAATTCCGCAATGATTAAACAGGAAAAAAATATTTTTTCTCCGCGTTCTTTCGGTTATTTATCCTCCGTTCAGTAAAAATAACCGGGCAGGAGGTGACTTATATAATGAAGCGTAAAGATAATCCTTCTAAAGCAGCCGTAAGCGCAGCAAGCGTCAAAGGCAATGCCGGTCCTGGCGCCGAACGTCAACATGGAATCAATAAAGTGAACAGCCAGAACAATCAGTTCAAAAGATAATCCTTCTTAATCTGAGCAGCCGTCCCTTTTCCGGGGCGGCTCTCGCTTCCTATTTCTTGAATAGGCCTTTTAAAACGAAAGCAATATTGGCCGGCCTCTCCGCAAGGCGGCGCATGAAATATCCATACCAATCCGTACCATAAGGAACATATACCCTTACCTTATATCCTTCTTTAGCAAGTTCAAACTGCTTTTCAGTGCGGATGCCGTATAACATTTGAAATTCAAACGAATCCCGCGGAATGCCCTGATCTTTGACCAATTCCCTCGTAAAATCAATGATTTTATCATCATGTGTGGCAACGGCTGTGTAATTTCCATTTTGCATATGCATCTTGATGATTTTCTTGAAATTCTCATCCACATCTTTTTTTCGGGAAAAGCCACTTCCCTTGGTTCTTTATAAGCCCCTTTAACAAGTCTTAGATTTGGATGGTATGCATCCAGCTCCTCAATATCCCTCTCAGTCCGATACAGATAAGCTTGGATGACAGTCCCCAATTCATTATATTCAGGCTTAAGGTTTTTGAATACATCCAAAGTCGGCTGACAGCGCGGAAAATCTTCCATATCAAGCGTCACGAAAACACGATGGGCTTTAGCTTCATCCAAGATCCTCCGCATGTTATTCATTACGACTTGTTCGGACACATCCAAGCCCATCGAGGTCAGCTTCAGGGATAACTGTGAATCCAGTTCATTTGTGCCAATCATCCGGATAGCTTCGATGCACTCATCTGCCATCTTCCCTGCTTCTTGTTCATCTTCAATGAATTCACCTAAATAATCAATGGTGACAGCAAGCCCTTTCCGGTTAAGATCAGCAATCACATCACATGCCATATCCAAAGATTCTCCTGCCACGAAACGAGATGCACCAAACCGCAGCCCGTATTTTTTCGCTGCCTTTGTCATAGCTTTATTCTTTGATAAAAAAGGAATAGATTTTTCAGGATTCTTTCCATCTGCTTCCCCTCCAAATCATTTTGGAAAATAGATGCACAAGATTATTTTACCATTTAATTCATTTTTCAGATATTTAGAAGCAAGAATAAAAAAATTTCATGAAGGGAAAATTAAGCTCGTTTAAAAGAACACTTAAGGAGGTAGAATGATGGAACAGCAAAATTCGTTTAATAGCCAACAGCAGTCGACCGGCTTTATGAAACAGCCGCCGGAAATGGTTTCGGTGAAAGATAGCTTATACTTAACCGATATGCTTGCATGGAATCTGAATGCGGTTAAAAAAGCACATTTTTTTGCCACACAATGTAAGGACCCGCAAATCATTGATGCGTTAAATCGGTGCGGACTGATGCATCAACGCCATTACGATACCATTTTGAAACACTTGAACCCAAACCAAAATCAGGGTCAACAACAATATCAATAAAGGAGGGTTCTTGATGCCCAATGAAAACAAAGTCCAAAATCCTGAATCTCCCGTGGCAAAGACACCGCAAATGAATGACAGGGATTTTATAAATGATATGCTTTCAACTGAAAAGTACTTTTGTAACTCCCTTTCCGTTGCCCTGCATGAAATGAGTAACCAAGCACTATTCCAAGACATTTTCTCCATTTCCAAAGAAAATCAGGAGATGCAGCGTGAACTCTATAACCTTATGTTCGAAAAAGGCTGGTATAGTTTAGAAAAGGCGCAAGCAACTAGCTTAGGCCAATCGTATCAACAATTTTCCGGTTATAAAAATCAATTCCCATCTGGAACGAACATTCAATAAGCAAACATTCAGGGGGGATTCCGCTCCTTTTGTTTTTTGCTACAAATAAAAGCCGGCCCATCAGGGGCCGGCTTTTATTTAGATATCCGTTGAAAACATATACTTCTTATAGTGATACCGAATGCTGAATATTAATCCCATGGCCATCATGTTCCCCATTAGCGAGCTTCCTCCATAACTGACAAATGGAAGCGGAATCCCCGTTATCGGCAAAAGGCCTACAGTCATGCCGATATTTTGAAAAACGTGGAACGTCAACATGCTGATAACGCCAACACAGATATATGTATAGAAGTTATTTTTCGTGTCCATTCCTGTTTTTGTTATATGGTAAATCAATAGGAAAAACAAGGAGATAATGATGCTTGATCCGATGAAGCCGAATTCTTCACCGATGATGCTGAAAATGAAATCCGAATGACTCTCAGGCAAATACACTTCCCTTGAACCGATTCCCTTGCCTGTGGTCTGGCCGGAGCCGATGGCCAGTAACGATTTGGTTAAGTGATACCCTTCGGAGCTGGCATAATTATATGGATCCAGCCAAGAATAAATACGGCCGAATTGATAGGATTTCACCCCTAGGTATTTTTCCAGGATTTCCGGCTTCCAAAGTACAAAGTACAGGACCGCTGAAGCGACGACAATTCCTCCCGAAACGATCGGCAGCAGGATCTTCCATGATACCCCTGATATGAAAATCATTCCGAGCATGATTGACATGATGACAAGCGAGGTTCCCAAATCCGGCTGTTGCATGATTAACAATAAAGGCGCACCGGTCACAAGACCGATTTTAATCAGCAGCCAGATATCCGTTTGAATCGTTTTCAGCGTGTTTTTGAGATGATGGTTTGAGATGACATTCGCCAAAGCCAGGATCAGGAAAACCTTCATGAATTCCGATGGCTGAATCGAACCGATTCCCGGAATGATGAACCAACTTTTCGCACCATTCCGGACAGGAACGATGCTATCCGGCATAATGATCAGCAAAAAAAGCAAAAATAATCCGAAGCCATAGGCGTACCAAGAAATTTTTTCAACTGATCCGAATCAAGGGTGATGAACCCTAATACGATTCCGATTCCTACTATATACCAAAAAATTTGTTTTATTAAGAAGTTTTCAGCGTACTGTCCAGTCGTTTGGGCACTATAGATTGCCAGGCAACTTCCAACGCATAATAACAGCAATATTGTAACCAAAGAAAAATCTATTCGTGACGAAAATTTATTTTGTTCTTCCATACTTAACTCTCCCTTAAAAAGGCTCCTGCGATACATCTATAAATACACTTATTCATTATACTTTAAACAAATAAAATCACAACTATATAGAAGGATAGTTTACAGGCTTCATGGAATCATTTCCATGAAGCCTGTAGGCGGGGAGCTATGCATGTGATTCCTTTGATTTTCTCCGTTTCAGCAATAGGCTGACCAACCCATGGCTTGGGGAGAAGAGAAAGGCCAATCCGAATAATATGGCGGCCGAACCCACCATGCAGCCTGATATCGAGGCATCCAAAATGGTGGCTGAATAGTAGCCGATGATGGAACTTAGCACCCCGACCCCGATACTGACCAATATCATGAGGCTTAAACGGTCTGACAGCAGATATGCCGTTGCCGCAGGTATGATGAGCATTCCAACTACTAAAATGGAACCTACACTATCAAAAGAAGCTACAGTCGTCAGTGAAATGAGGCTCATCAATAAGTAATGGAAGAACAGTACAGGAATTCCCATTGCAGCCGCAAGTGATGGATCAAAAGATACGAGTTTAAACTGTTTGAAGAAAAGGAAGATCAGTATGAGGTTCAGGATAAAACAACTGCCGACTATCCAAACAGCTTTTGGTCCAGCTTCGATTCCCGCGATTGTCATCGTGTTCCATGGAGTATAGGCTATTTCGCCATAAAGGACATGCTCCAGGTCAAAATCTATTTGTTGCGTGTACAAGCTCACAAGCACGATCCCCGTTGCAAAAAGGGAGGTGAATACAATCCCGATCGCTGCGTCGGATTGAACGCCAGACGATTGGAAAAGCTGGATCAAGAATACGGTAAGCAAGCCGAGCGCAGCCGCCCCGATCAGCATTGGAACCGAATCACGGGTTCCGGTTATTAAAAATGCCAATACGATTCCCGGCAAAACGGAATGGCTGATTGCATCCCCAATCAACGTCATTTTCCTGACTATCAAAAACACCCTAATACACTGCAAGAACCCGCCACTAATGCTCCGACTAAGATAATCCAAAAATCATTCATGATGAGTGGCTCCCTTTCCTTCTATCCTGTTCGAGAGAATATTTCTTTTTCGTCGATACCCTTCTCCATACAGATGAAAGCACTCCGCGTTTAGGTGCAAAAAGCATGGAAAAGAAAAACCATACCGTCGCGGATAAGACAATTAACGGTCCTGTTGGCAAATCATTGACCGATGTACTGATCAACGTTCCAGATACGCCGCTCAACATTCCGAATATGCCAGACAGGATGACCATGATATGCAGGCGCTCCGTCCAATACCTCGCAGATACCGCAGGCGTGATCAGTAAAGATGCCATCAATACGACTCCTACAGCCTGGATGCCGATCACTACAGCTGCCACGATCAGCATCATGATGAAATAATCCAGAAAAACAACTGGCAATCCCATCCCCTTAGCAAACCCAGGGTCAAAGGACAGTAATTTGAATTCTTTAAAAAATACGGTACAAGTGAAAATGAGAATAAAGGAAACCGTCATCATCATATATACATCGGACATCACCATTGACGCCGTCTGCCCGAATAAAAAGGTATCCAACCCACTCTGGTTTCCATACTCACTCTGCTGGATTTGCGTAAGCATGACAATTCCAAAGCCAAAGAAAGAAGATAAGACGATTCCCAAGGCCGCATCCTGCTTGATCTTACTGTATCTCGTAAGCACACTGATCAAGAAGACAGCCACTAAGCCAGCCAGGGCAGCACCTACCAGAAAGTAGGAAGTCGATTTCACCCCAGTTAACATAAAGGCGACACAGATACCGGGTAACGCTGCATGTGCGAGTGTGTCGCCAAGCAAAGATTGCTTTCTGAGGTAGGCAAAGCTGCCGATGACCCCGCTGCTTAATCCAAGGAACATCGTGCCGAGCAATATCCACCTTGTATTTGGATCAGTGATAATGTCCATTATGTTCATCGTGTACACCTCATTTTAATAAAAGGCCGGACTTTGTGTCTGATAGTATCGCTAAGCGGCCTCCATATGTTGCCTGTAAGTATTCGGGAATGAACACTTCCTCTGTCGGACCTATTTTCATCACCTTCTTATTCAATAACATCGTCCAGTCGAAATATTCCTTCACGGTGGATAGGTCATGGTGCACAACCAGAACGGTTTTGCCTTTTTCCTTCAATTCCATCAGCAATTGTATGATCGCTTTCTCTGTTGCGGCATCCACCCCTACGAACGGTTCATCCATAAAATAAATATCCGCTTCCTGTGCCAATGCACGGGCCAGGAATATCCGTTGCTGCTGTCCACCTGATAGCTGGCTGATCTGGCGGTTAGCGTATTCAGCCATCCCCACCTTTTCCAGGCACTCCATCCCCTTCTGCCTTTCGGACTTCCCTGGTCGCCTCAGCCATCCAAGATGACCATATCTGCCCATCATCACGACATCAAGTGCGTTGGTCGGAAAATCCCAATCCACTGACTCCCGCTGTGGTACATAGCCGATACTCTTCCTCATCGTTTTATAAGTAGAGCCCTTTATTGTGATTTGCCCCGATATTTTTGGGATCAATTCGAGTATTCCCTTTATCAAAGTGGACTTCCCTGCTCCATTTGGGCCTATGATACCGATTAAATTCCCTTCCGGCACCTCAAATGAGACATCTTCGACAACCGGTTTCTTATGATAAGCAATCGTTAAATTCTCGACCTTCAAAGCTGCTTGATTCATAGTTTCCCCCCTTATTTCAAAGCATGGACGATGGTGTCGGTATTATGACGGACCATTCCGATATATGTTCCTTCTTCCGTCCCTCTTTCACCCATGGCATCCGAGAACAATTCACCGCCGATTTCCACTTTGTGGCCCTGCTTACCTGCTCCTTGGATGACAGCCTCGATAGCCTTCCTCGGTACACTTGACTCAATGAAAATAGCTTTTATTTTGTTCTCCACAAGATAATTCCGCATATCCGTCACATCTTTTGATCCATATTCCGATAATGTATTGATCCCTTGGAGCCCTCTTACGTCCAGGCCATATGACTGCCCGTAGTATCCAAAAGCATCATGTGCTGTAACGAGCACCCGCTGGTCTTCTGGCACTTTATTAATTTCCTCCTGGACATATTTATCAAGTTCCTCCAATTGCAGAACATACTCCTCATAATTTTCACGATACTCTGCTTCATTGTCCGGGTCCTTGGCAATCAATTCTTTCTTAACTGCCTCCGCCGCAACGATCCAAAGCTTTACATCAAACCATACGTGGGGATCATGCTCCGTTGCACTCACTTTGCGAAGTTGGTTCTCCTTAAAGTCTTCCGTTACGGCAATCGTCGGTTTATCCTTGCTCATCATTTCAAATATATCCGCCATTTTCCCTTCAAGATGCAATCCGTTGTAAAAAATCATATCAGCCGAATCCAGTGTCTTCACATCACCCTGCGTCGCTTTATATAGATGGGGTCGACTCCCGGTCCCATTAAACTTGTGACCTCGACATTTTTACCGCCGATATTCTCGACCAAATCCCCAATCATTCCCGTTGTTGTAACGACATTCAGCTTGCCATTATCCCTTTCGGCCGTATCATTGCCGCACCCCGTTAAAATCAGCAATGCAGCAAGCACGCCTCCAATAGATTTTAGAAAACCCATCCATATTCCCTCCCTTTTTCATCTTTCTAAAATAGTTTGCCATGCACAAAACTAAGTGTAAATTTTTTTACATTGTCGTAAATGCTAAAAAGTTTCCTCTACACAACTTATTTTATACTATACACAAATATACAAAAAAAGTGCAACTATTTTTAAACATTTCAAAAGGCGGATGACTAATACACACAGCAAAAACTGTCAGGAAGCTCCACTAGGGAGCTCCCTGACAGTCAGTCATTCCGAATGATGAAGTTATATTTATATTGTGGAGTTTTTATGGTGAATATAAACCTAGAAGAGCTATTTAGGGACGACGTGAAATTCACGAGTAAACGCGGTTTCTACGCATAATGCCGCGGAATTCGGGCTTTGACACTTATTTTTCCTGTTTCAAGGAAATTGCCAAGTACGCAAATCCCAATTCGATTCCGCAAAGCACAAACAGGGTGATTAAAGTTTGGAACATCATGATTTCCTCCTCCTCTAAGACTTAAACAAATCTTAAAGGATGAAACCAATACCAGAACAAGACCTTATTTGAAGAAATCTTCAGCAGTCCCACACTGTTCCCTTGCCCTGAAATGGGTTTCATACTGTACAATATAAAAAAGAAAAAACGGTGATACCATGACAAATATTAAAGAAATAGCTCAATGTGCTGGTGTATCTGTCTCAACAGTGTCTCGTGTATTGAATGATCATCCATATGTAAGCCCCGATAAAAGAAAGAGCGTCTTAGAAGCGATCGATCGTTTGAATTATACGAGAAACATCAACGCCATTCATCTTTCAAAAGGCAAAACCAATCTTATCGGCATCATCATCCCCTTCAACAATCACCCATATTACGGGGCAATCGTTAACGGAATCACTAAACAGGCAAATGCAATTGGCTGTCATATCGTCATCTTTCAAACAAATTATGATAGAGAGAAAGAGATCCAGGCTTTTAATATGCTGCAAATGAAGCAGCTCGATGGCATTATCGTTTGTTCAAGGATTTCGGAAATGAAAATCCTCTTGGATTATCAAAAATACGGACCGATTATTTTATGTGAAGATACAGCCCAAGCTGAATTCTCATCCATCAGCATTGATCATTATGCCGCTTTTTCCTGTGCCCTTGAGTACGTGATTGCTAAAGGATATAAGAAAATCGGATACAGCCTCGGCCGTAAAAAGAGCAGAAATAGTTCCCATCGTACAAAGGCCTTTAATGATATCATGAGTAAACATCAACTGATAAACAATAAAGAATGGCTATTTGAAGGCAGTTATCACATCAAAGACGGTGAACAATTGTTTCAGGAATGGAATTCGATGATGGATAAACCTGATGCCATCATCATCACGAATGATGACACGGCGGCGGGTTTCATTCTTACCGCTAAGAAATCGGGTATAAGGGTACCGGAAGATGTGGCCATTCTCGGCTTCAATAATGATAGCCTTGGTGAAATGCTCGACATCACGACCATCTCCTTACCGCTGGAATGGATTGGGAAAATGGCAGTGGACCTATTTGAGAATCCTGAAGAGGTCAAACATGTAAAACTGGACTACGCACTAATAAAAAGGAAAACCGTTTAGTCAAGAGGATGCTTTATTTTAGTACTTGAATTCTTCCTTACTGAAATCACTCATTAACTAGGAAAAAATAACCACGTAAAATAATCATTGCGATATCCCAGAAGTTATTTTATAATTTTGATATAGTAAAGTTTACTCAATTACTAGCAATCTATTAGCGATTGCATGAATTTCATGAGTATAATCGTCCGACGTCACCCACAAGCTGACGCCAACGATTTTAGAAAATTGAATACTTCCTCATTTACCGATGAGTTAGAGGCTGCAGCTTATAAAAGTAAAACGGACGAGATTCTGGAAAATTAAAGACTCCGTTTGAAAGGATAAGTTGCCGAAGTTAGGGTATATTCCATGTATATTCTTGCTGGCGGTGTAACCGAATAGGAACACCACTGTCACGTTTTTTCACAAAGCGTGGGGAGCTATCTTCGGAAGGATAAACGGGTTTATTATAAACAGCCGTCGATCTTTTTCGACTGCTGTTTTTTATTTTTCGTTCCCTTCCAATAAAAAGGAGTGTAACATCAATTGTCAAATTCACAATCAGCATCAAGCCCTACTGAACTGAAAAGGAGCCTGAAAGCGCGTCATTTAATGATGATTTCATTAGGTGGAACGATTGGAACAGGTTTATTTTTAGCAAGTGGCGGTGCCATTCATTCAGCCGGTCCCGGCGGTGCCTTGGTGGCATACGCGATCATCGGCATCATGGTTTATTACTTAATGACAAGTCTTGCAGAAATGGCAGCGTTCATGCCAGTGGCCGGTTCGTTCCGTGTCTATGCATCCAAATTCGTCGATCCGTCTTTCGGTTTTGCGATTGGTTGGAACTACTGGTATAACTGGGCAATCACCATTGCCGCTGAATTGGCAGCCGTTGTCTTAATTATGAAGTTCTGGTTCCCTGATAGCCCTTCAATTATCTGGAGTGCCATTGCGTTAATCACTATGTTTCTTATCAATTACATGTCAGTTAAAGGTTTCGGTGAAACAGAATTCTGGTTTGCCATGATCAAGGTCGTGACAGTCGTCATTTTCTTGATCACGGGTGTTCTGATCATTCTCGGAATCATGGGTGGGAAAGACCCAATTGGTTTTTCCAATTTCACAATGGGCGAAGGTCCCTTTAACGGAGGGTTCTTCACGATTCTAGGTGTATTCATGGCTGCCGGCTTTTCATTCCAAGGTACGGAATTGCTTGGAGTGACCGCTGGTGAAAGTGAGGATCCAGAAAAAATATCCCAAAAGCGATCAAATCCGTTTTCTGGCGTATCATCTTATTCTATATCTTAGCCATTTTTGTAATTGGCATGATCATTCCGTTTACCGATTCACGTTTATTGAGTGAAGATGTTGCCGTAAGTCCATTCACGCTTGTATTTGAACGGGCCGGCCTTGCATTTGCCGCATCCATCATGAACGCGATCATTTTATCATCCGTACTCTCTGCCGGTAACTCTGGCATGTACGCTTCAACCCGTATGCTATGGGACTTGGCACGTGATGGGAAAGCACCGAAGTTCTTAGGTAAGTTAGATAAAAGAGGAGTACCCGTGAATGCACTTATCGTGACTTCTTTAGTTGGCTGCGTTGCATTCTTAGCTTCGTTTTTCGGTGATGGCGTCGTTTATATCTGGTTATTGAACGCTTCAGGCATGGCAGGATTCGTCACCTGGGTAGGGATTGCAATTGCCCATTATCGGTTCCGCAAAGCTTACGCTGCTCAAGGCCTTGATATGAATGCTTTACCATTCCGGGCAAAAGGCTTCCCATTCGGGCCTATATTCGCACTTGTCCTTTGTATTATCATTATCATCGGACAAGGCTATCAAGCTTTCAGCAGCGATGGGATCGATTGGAATTCAATGTTCGTTTCCTACATTGGCTTGATTCTATTTTTCGTCCTATGGTTCGGCTATAAAATTAAGCATAAAACGAAAATCATTCCGCTAGAGGAATGTGACCTTAAATCAAAATAATACGCAAAGGACCTGTCCTTCCCTAAATGGAGAAGGACAGGTCCTTTTTTCATTTCAAATGATAAACACGGCATTCATATGGTTGCAGGGGTTTGCTGGAGATTCCTTCTTCCTCCTGATCATAATTGCCGATCAGCTTTGTGGCAGCATATGCATGCAGCTCTTCAGGAAAAGTATAGGGAGCCTGCTCTTCTTTAAAGTTACATAGCACCAACAGCTTCTCTTCTTCCAACGATCTCGTGTAGGCAAATATTCGTTCATCATCCGGCAACAGCAGTTCAAAACGGCCATAAACGACGATTTCATGTTCCTTGCGTAATTGGATAAGCTTTTTATAAAAATGAAAAATGGAATTCGGATCATTGTAGGCCTTTTTCTGCATTAATCTCGGGAAAATTGGGATTAACCTTAATCCAAGGAGTGCCTTTCGTGAATCCGGCGTTCCGGGAGTCATTCCACTGAATCGGTGTCCTCGCATTATCCCGGCTGCGGGAGTGGATGGCTGACATCATCCGCTCTTTTGACCAGCCATGAGAATTGACGAGTTCGTCATAAGAATTCAATGTTTCGATATCCCGGTATTCATCGATGCCCTCAAATGCAACATTGGTCATGCCAAGCTCTTCCCCTTGATATATATAAGGTGTACCTTGAAGCATATGAAGACAAGCGGCAAGCATCTTTGCACTTTCAATACGATACTTTCCATCATTACCAAACCTTGAGACAACCCGGGGCTGATCATGGTTGTTCCAGTATAAACTGTTCCAGCCATCCCCCTCCAAACCAGTCTGCCACTTGGAGAGAATTCGCTTTAAATCGGTTAGCTTCCATTTATCGTTACTCCATTTCCCTTCTGGTCCCTTCCCCAAATCCATATGTTCGAATTGAAAGACCATATGTAGCTCACCACGATCTTTACCTGTGAACAATTGTGCTTCCTCCGGTGTGACGCCTGGCATCTCCCCAACCGTAATCACGTCATGTCCAGAAAGTGCCCGTTGATTGATTTCCTGCAAAAACTCATGTATGCGCGGGCCATTCAGGAAAAAGGGGCTTCCATCACCATACTGCTTCTCATGATGAACGGCTCCATCTGAATAGCTTTGATCTTTTGAAAGGAAGTTGATGACATCCATACGGAAGCCATCGACACCCTTATCCAGCCACCAAGTCATGATGCTGTAGATTTCTTCACGGAGCTTAGGGTTCTCCCAGTTTAAATCCGGTTGTTTCCTGCTGAATAAATGTAAATAATATTCATCGGTTCTTTCATCATATTGCCATGCTGAACCTTTAAAAATGGACTCCCAATTATTTGGCTCTTTCCCATTCCTGCCAGGTTTCCAAATATAATAATCACGTTTCGGATTATCTCTTGAGGATCGGGATTCCTCGAACCACGGATGTTCATCTGAAGAATGGTTGACCACGAGGTCCATCATGATTTTCATTCCACGCTCATGAACTGCCTTCAACATCCTATCGAAATCAGACATGGTCCCGAATTCAGTCATGATTGATTTATAATCACTGATATCGTACCCATTGTCATCATTGGGAGATTGATAAACTGGGGATAGCCATATCACGTTCACACCCAACTCTTGTAAATAATCGAGCTTCATCAAGATCCCGTTTATATCCCCTATCCCATCGCCATCACTATCCATAAAACTCCTTGGATACACTTGATACACAACTGCCTCTTTCCACCATGCTTTGTCCATGCTTTTCCCCTCTTTAGCCGCATTGACACAATCATTACACCAATACCCTATTATAAAGGGGGAAACTCCAGAATATTCTATTTTTATTCAGCTATTCCCGTTTGAATCATTTCAATATCCAGATCGACCTCGATTGGAATATCGGGATATGCCTCCTCCCAATGTTTTTGATCGAAATTTCTTGTTTTACTTTTAGCATGATCACCGAGTGCAATCGGATCTATATTGTTCTCCTGAAACATGGTTACCATCTCATTTAATTTTTTACCAATGACATGCTCGGCCCTGGCCTCTATTTTATTCAGGTCGACCGCTTCGCCCAAGTCATAGCCCTGGACCTCTAGCAGACTCGCTTTTAATTTCACATCAATCCTGACCTTGGGGTCTTGATTGACATTCGAAATATGATAATGGACACGTGACTCCACGTTATTGATATCGGTAAAGTCATTTTCCTTCCACTTAATCTCATAACTCCCAAGCTTAAAGTTTTCACTAAGGACTTTATATAAAAAGCCGTCTTCATAAGGGATATATTTACCTATATAACGATCCTTTTAAACAAAGCGATCCCTCTTACCCGTATTTGGTCTCCTGCTGTTTCCAATAAGGGCAAGACCGGATCGATTCCTTTACCATGACACGCATATAAATACCTGTGAAGATCTACATCAGGCAAATTGGTCCTTATATTCTGTTCGATCAGCTCTTTCACTTGAACCCCTGGAGTTTTAATCAACTTTGGCTCCATTTTAACTACATCCTCCGCTTTGCCATGAACGACCGCTAAATACAAATCCCTTCCCACCATTGGGTCACGCCTATATGTATCGACATAATCATTCAACCCCTTACTTGCCAATCCTTCACCATATAGAATGACTGTCAGTCTCCCGCCGACAATCGGGTATGGTGTTTTTGCATTTTCTTGCTGGCGGGCCGCCTTTATATCATGGGAGTTCGCTTCGTATACTTCTTTACCCAGATCTGCTTCCTCCCCAGGCTTAGGAACGCTGACAACGACCGTACCTTTGATTTTTTTGCCTTCGGCATCACATAACCTACGACTTCAGCAATTAATATATCTTCCAATATTTGCTTTTCCACGCCGCACGCCGCCACCAAAAAGCTCGCTAATGTTATCAAGAGAAGTTTGATTTTCATGATTTATGCCCCCTAACTTTATAGACGATCGACTGCCATATGAATAAGAGAGGAAGATATAAATAAACGATATAAAAACCAATTTGCGAACTGATCGTGTTAAACTTATCGATTCTATAGCGGTTATCCAAAAAAATGCAGGAAACTAAGATGATAATCAGAATGAGAACCACCATCTTTTTCTGTCTGAATCCGAATACTCTTTTCGCTGTCCTGCTTGCTGCCCAAACCCCTATGCAAACATTCGGCAGCACCATGAACAGCCAAACGGAAATCCCTATGTATTCGAACCTTTCAATGAATGGAAGGTCTACAATTTTCCATAACGTCAAAGTTGCCCAAATTACATCTTTCAGCTGGTCTTGATGATAGTAGGCCAACGAAACAATTATGGATACTAAATATATCACCATAGTAAACAACGCCCCTAAGTGGGCCCATTTTTGAGATTTTTCACGATTTTTAATGAAAGGATAATAAATGAGGAGTAATTCAAAACCAAGGTAATTCAGGGTCATTTTCTTACAGGCCTTCATGATTTCCAAAAAGGAATGATCAAGAAACGGACCCAAATTTTCAAAGTGGGCGTACTTCAATGGAAAGTAATTCAAAAGGAATAATGGCGATCCGATAATAAGCCCGATTATGCAAAACCGGTAATGACCCTGAAACCTCCCTCCACAAAGTTATACACAAGAATAAGAATGATGGTTATTAGCATCAGGACATTGACACCAGGGAACATCCAAACCTGAATGACTTCTAAATAAGTCCTGATAAGAATGATGGAAATCATTATAAAGTAGAGGATGAATAAAATATTGAAAGCATTTCCGACCCATTTGCCAAACAAATCCTTATGGATGGCAACCAAATCAAGCGTTTGGGGGCCCCTGCCTAAAAGCTTGAAACACATCCAAAGCAGAACATTTATGATCAACCCTGATATCAGGACCGCTATCCATGCGTCTTGACCAGCCTCTTTCGCTATGATCCGTTCAAACCCCAATATCCCTACTCCTATCTGCATGCCTGGCATGAGGAAAAAAACAAAAAATGGAGATATCAGTTTAGTTTCATTTGGTTTGACTTCCATGCCATCTCACCGCTTTCTACACCTTATTCATCAATATCATTATGGGAGTTTCTCATTTTTGCCTCCTTCCTTATCCTTAGTGAATTTTCCGTCCGCAGAAATTGCGGGCGTTTTTTCTGCTTTGAAAAAGGGAGGCGAATCAGACTATCTTTAAAGTCATGAATTCTTAACGGGTAAAGCGGGTCTAAATAAGGACTGCCAAGCGAAGTCAATTTCAATAAATGACTTAATATGAATGCACTGCATAAAGCTATTCCAAACAGCCCGTATAACTGGGCTGCAATTAGAAAAGGAAAGCGGATAAGGCGAATCGTATTGCTGATTTGGTATATCGGCACTGTAAATGAAGCCAAGGCAGCCAAAGCGACAAGCATCAGCAAGACATTACTGACAAATCCCGCTTCCACAGCGGCTGTACCGATGACTATACCGCCAACAATGCCGATGGTAGAGCCAACCTTAGCAGGCAGCCTGACCGCCGCTTCCCTCAGCAATTCGATCGTCGCTTCCAGCACAATCGCTTCCAAGATTGGCGGAAAAGGAATCACTCCCCTGGATGATATTAAGATTGGCAGCAAATCCGTTGGAATCACTTGATAATGATAGGTTAAAACGGCCACATACAGAGGGAAGACAAAACGGAAAACAGCACGGCGAAAAGCCGAATCAAACGGAATGAAGTACCGAGATTCCAAATTTGAAAATAATCTTCAAATGATGAGAAGAATGAGATGATGGTATTGGGACCAACCAATGCATGAGGAGATCCATCCAGCATGATGCCTATTTTCCCTTCCGATAATACACTGGCCAGATGATCAGGCCGCTCCGTATCAATCAGTTGCGGAAACATCGAATTCCGATTATCCGTGATCATCTGGCTTACAAACGATATATCGACGATCGTATCATATTCTATATCTTCTATTCTCTGTATGACTGTCTTAATGATCTGTTGATTTACCACCCCATCTATGTAGAGTACCGCTATCCTTGTTTGCGAGATGCTCCCGACCCTAAATTCCTTGGACTGCAAATCAGGGGTGGGCAACCGGTTGCGAATCAGATTCAAATTCGAATCAAGCGATTCAACAAAGGCCTCCTTGGACCCAACGACAGTATACTCCGACTCGGGTGTGGAAATTTGCCTTTTCACACTGTGAACACATGGAATGAGCAAACATATTTCATCATCTTGCTTGTATTGAATCATGATCGATCCTGCCAAAACCAACCTTTGAATGTCTTTTAGATCAGCCGTCAATTTCATATCTTCCATCGGAATATCGCCTTTTAGTTGCTTAAGGACCTTCTTTGGTTGATTCGACATGACTGCCAATACTTGTTCATGGAGCTGTTGTGCACTAACCAGTGAATTGAAGTAGGAGATGATATAGCCATCATCATTCGGGAATTGGAAGGTAAGAAAATCATTAGATGCTTTAAACTTTTTAAGGAGTTCCTTAAAATCCTTGGAAGTAACCTGGAAGGATACTGGATCCATTTCCCTCCTGCCCTTAAATAACCTCACCATCCCACCCCCATTACAAAATTTTTAGTTCATTCGATTATTGTAACCACCATATTTAAAGTTAGTCATGATCCACAGATCTCTTTAAAATAGGAAAAGACCTATCCGGAATCCACCGGATAAGTCTTTACATCTTAATTCTTTGATGATTACCAATTACCTCGGACTTGGAAAAATCCGTGTTACAAGTTCACGGAACTCTTCAGCAAATCCTTCAACGGGTTTTCCATTCTCGATATCATTCGCATACCCTTCCATTCTTTGAACAAAGTCCGGATTTGCCGATACATAAACTTGGTCTACAGATGGATCGGCTTCCCTTACTGTATCAGCAACCCTTTCTTTAAGGTCATTCGAGATATCCTTTTCCCCGCCGTCTTTTAATACTGCCCCTACATAGGCATTATTTTCAGTCACGATGACATTTGCGTTACTAACTTCCTTCAAGGTTTCAACTCGATTTGAGATATCCTCGGAGACCCTCATACCGTTTATGCCATTATCATTATTAACATTATTAACATTTTGCCTTGTGTCATTTACATTCATCGGATTATCTAAATTATCCTGATTTGTACGATTCAGGCCAAGATTTTCATTGGCACCTTCGTTATCATTAGTTGCACAACCTGTAATCACTAAAGCCAACATCACACTTGATACTATCGCTTTATAATTCATATTCTTCACTCCTCAAAAATCATTTAACATTACTATTTGCGAGGAGTGGGTAGATTATTCAGAAGAAGTGACCTTCAAGCCGATAATTCCAACCAAAATAAAACCGGCGAATACCAATCGCATCGCATCCTTAGGCTCGTTAAATACGATGATGCCTACCAGAACAGCCCCAAGAGCCCCTATTCCGGTCCAAATTGCATACGCTGTTCCCATTGGCAGGGTTTTTATCGCCGAGGACAAAAATAAAAACTAATAACCATGCCAGCGATCGTTATGACAGAAGGTAATAATTTCGTAAAACCCTCGGTATACTTTAAACTTGTCGCCCATACCACTTCAAATAATCCTGCAATCACCAAATGAATCCAAGCCATCTTTTTCCCCTCCAATTACAGAAAAAGCCCGGGAGGTCATAAATCATAACCTCCCGGGCTTTTTTCCCTCCGTGTACGCAGATTCCTGCGCGTTTCTCTTGGACCATTCCGGTAACGTTCAACCGAGGAACCCTAGAAACATATTATTTCCATACTATATCATGTTCATTTCAGATCGGTCAAACAGTTATGCATCGCTTCTGTTTCTATGCTTCCACTTGTCACCTTTTATTGTAAACCAAATATTTTTAAAGGGTTCAGGTATTTCTTTAGCCGCCTCAACCGTATATTGTACGGCCTCTTTTTTATACTGAACAT
Source organism: Peribacillus frigoritolerans (assembly GCA_030562215.1). Classification (GTDB taxonomy): domain Bacteria; phylum Bacillota; class Bacilli; order Bacillales; family DSM-1321; genus Peribacillus; species Peribacillus frigoritolerans_B. The sequence goes on from JAUPFL010000001.1 coordinate 600,960, forward strand.
CATCAGTGATTTCTTGCTGTGTCATGGCGAGTTGGTCCGTTTCCGATTTAATCTGGTCCGTTTTTGCCTGGAGGCGTGTAACGGTTTCAGTCACATTTTCAATTGTCGGTTTGGAATCCTTAAATGTTTTAAAAGCAAAAAACGCTAAATAAATAATCGATCCGATAAAGAGGGCAAGACTAATATATACAATGACCACCTAGATTCCTCCTTTTATTTTACCTTTACTATACCCGTAATAATTGAGCAGAAAACGAATCCCCATGTATTTTCTTTTATGCCTGGTCATATTATTGAAAGTAAAAGGAGGAATGAAAATGAATCAAATGCCTCTGCTTAAAGCCTGTTTTAAAGCTGGAATCCACTTCATTAGACATATGACCATACAGCAGGCTGCCACTATTGCAGGAATCATTTTTTAATCATTCATCCAGAAGTTTTCAGCCCCCTTTGGCTTACATTGGCAACATCCGTCTTGATTCTGCTCCTGCTTTGAAGATCGTTATTGACCTCCCGCACACTGGCTGAGTAATATGGATTTCTTCGCTGACATCCCCATCCAGATCAGGAAAACACCAAAGATATGCAACATCAAACTGCCATGGAGACCCTACCATTAATTTTGCTAGGACTGCTCCTATGCAGGTATTTCAACCTCTTCATAACGAAGATCTATAAAGTTTAATCAATCGATTGATTAAAACGGAATTTGATTTGAACCCCCTTGTGACACTGAACTTCCCTCCCCCTTCAGATATTGATTACACTACATTTACCATTTTATCAAACGGGAAACTATTAGAAAATTACAAAATTTGTGTATAATTAGGCTATATTCATTAACTCTTAAGGAGGAATCATAGTCATGGATAATCTTATTCAACAGTTCAGGAATTTGCCCACCACGGCGATTTCAGATGCAATGGAAGGTTTGAGCAATCTGGATTCGGCAATAAAACCCTTAAAGGAAGAATTTCGTATGGCCGGACGAGCTTTGACCGTACAGATTCCCGTCGGTGATAATTCAGCCGTGTTAAAAGCAATCGGCGAAGCCAAGCCTGGGGATATAATAGTCGTTGACTGCAAGGGGGATACATACCGGGCTATAGCAGGAGACTTTGTTGTCGGCATGATGCAGACCATGGAAATTGGCGGCCTCGTAGTCGATGGGGTCATTCGCGATCTTGAAGCCATTAAAGAATTGAATTTTCCTGTGTTCAGCAAAGGGACCGCTATTGCCGCTAGCGGCAAGGCAGGTGTAGGCGAAACCAATGTGCCCATTTCCTGTGGAGGTGTCACCGTATTTCCAGGGGACATCATCATAGGGGACATAGATGGAGTCGTGGCCGTGCCGCAAGCCAAGGGTGAAGAAATCCTGGTCAAAGCAAAGGATAAAATCCTGAAAGACGAACAACGTGCTGAAAAATATGCAGGGAAGCCTGATGAAATCAGAAAGTATATTGCCATGATGACCAATAAAGGATGACACATATAAAAAACAGGCAGGAAGCGATGGCTTCCTGCCTGTTCTTTCATTAGCCTTATTTATCGGTCTTATCTTCCTCAGAACCTTCTTCATCATATGTGTAATCATAATCAGCAGGATCAATCGGTTTAAAGCCATTTGGAGTATAGAAACGGAGTAAGTCGCCGTTCACTACTTGGTCGGATAAATTGAGCATCGTTTCAGCTCTCGTTTTATAATTGAGGATGTCATCATTTTCCTCGACCAATTCTCCTGTTTTAGTATCGTAGTATTTCCCTTTAATGGAAGTGACATCCGGTGTTACAAAATCACCATTCCTGAAAGGTACCACTTCACTATGATCTTTTGACAATAAATCGGAACCGAATTGTACATAATCTTTAGATTCAATTCCTAACAGATGCAATAAAGTCGGGAGAAGGTCAATCTGTCCTCCGTATTGGTGCATTTCCCCGCCTTCAACACCTGGAACATGAATCAATAATGGTACACGTTGCAATTGGGCATTCTCAAATGCGCCAACATCCTTGCCAAGAACTTTTGACATGGCTTCTTTATGGTTTTCGGAAATACCATAGTGATCACCATACATAACGATTACCGAGTTATCATATAGACCGGATTCCTTCAGATAATCGAAAAACTCTTTAAGCGCCTCATCGGCATAGCGTGCAGTTTGGAAGTAACTATCAACGGAAGCATCGCCTGTCGTATGCTTACCGATTGTTGCTTTTTCCTGGTCCATTGAATATGGGAAATGATGGGATACCGTTATGAATTTGGTATAGAAAGGCTGTTTAAGCGTTTCTAACATCGGAATCGATTCCTTAAAGAAAGGCTTATCCATCAATCCATAACTTAATACTTCCTCTTTATTTTCCATATTATAATGGTTTGCATCGAAGAACTGATTAAAACCAAGAGACTTATACATATTATCCCGGTTCCAGAAAGATTTGTAATTACCATGGAACACAGCAGATGTGTATCCTTGTTGTCCTAAAATAGCTGGTGCTGCTTGATACGTATTTTGGGAACGGTTTGTGAATGCTGCCCCTGTGGTAAACCGAACAGGGAATTTTCAAGCATGAATTCGGCATCCGCTGTTTTACCTTGGCCTACTTGATGGAAGAAATTATCAAAGTGCATGAAATCTGACTTATCTGCTGCAAGTGAGTTCAAAAATGGAGTTACTTCTTCCCCATTCAACTTATAATCGATAAGGAAATTCTGCATCGATTCCAAATGCAGGTAAATGACATTCTTGCCTTTGGCTGCACCAAAATACTTAGGATTCGGTTCAGCGCTTGTTGCCTTCGTATAGTTGACGACTTCGGCGATATCCGTGCTGTTTGCAGTCGCACGCTGAGCGTATGTTTTAGTATTCTGAACGGCATCATAAACCGTATAGTTGAACATGCCCAAGTATTTGACGATATAGTTCCGGTCGAATGTTCTTGATAATAATTGCGGGCGATCCTTTTCAGCAAGTCCCAAATTGATGGCGAAAATTGCTAGTCCCGCTAGGTAGACCATTCCAACTGTACGGCGTTTGACTTTGAAGTCTTCCACTTTAAAGTCTTTGAATCTGTACAACACGATCAAAAGAACCGTATCAAGGAAATAAAATACATCATGGCCTTTAAATAATTCTAAAATACTCGGCCCCAAATCCCCGGCATTTTGCACTTGCGTCAAGGTTGGCAATGTAATGAAATCGGTAAATGACCGGTAGTATACAATATTGAAGAATAACCATAAGGACATCAATAGGTTCAACCTGATGATCCATTTAAACGATTTTTTGCCTCTAGCCAATAGTGCCAAGCCAAAGAATAAAATGGCTGAACTAATCGGATTTATGAACAGTAAGAACTGTTGCAGGCCATTTTCAAGACCTAAGTTAAATTCAATTCGATATCCAATATAAGTTTTTATCCAAAACAAGACTACCGCAATAAAGAAAAAGCCTAGTATGTTATCTGCAAATAAATGCCGGCTTTTTTTTAAGAAAATTATTCATGCTTTCACCTCTATTAATCTAGTGGTTTATTTATATAAATTTTTACAAACTTACAAAAGACGGAAAATCGGAAACCTTATAATAGCATTCTTTCACTTGGATAGTCAAGATTGTGAAAAACCACCTTTTGTCACATCCATAACTCTTATATCCAGAACACTTCTTTAGCTTATGAACAAGCCTTCGAAAAAATAACAGAGTTTCGCCCGTCTCGAATGTTCAGCGCACCTATAACAAATATATAGGAACTCCATGTCTTATTCCAATAAATATTACCGTAATTTTTGGGTGTGACTGCAGATGACAGTCACTAAATATTTTCACGTCCTTCAGGCTTTTATCATTATAAACGACTCTTTATAAAAAAACCAGTGCATTACAAAATATGTAAAGATATAAATCTTCAATTATTGAAAGCTATGGATATATCCAGGATTTTTTTTCCCGATAATTCGACAGTTGAAAATGGATTGCCGGTTACATGGATGCTTTTCTCAACCGACTTTCGAAACCCCGTACCAGTAAAAGTTTTACCCGCCCATCATTACGTCCTGCCGCACTCGAATTCCATAAAATAACAAATGATTTATGCGTAGTATCGACATCATTCCCCTCCGGCTTTTTTGATCAGCTTTTTTCAAATAATTTTTCCTGAAAATTAATGAACCCCGAATTCTTCCCTACAATTTGAAGTGAAGATCATATTATTTTTATCATCCATAAAAGATTCAATTTACCAAATTTAACATAAATTACGATTTCAAAATCCCTCCTGGAACCGGAAAGGATGAAAAAGACTTTATAATAGGAAGAAACTGAATTTTTTCATTTTGGCTGAAGGGCCATATTTCTACGATTGCAGCCTATATAAGCCATAGCAGCGGCAACAGGTGGAATATAGACCTTGTCCTTTCCCCATTCCCTTAATTGGATTGTGGGCGCCTTATTATAAGCTTACCTGTGTTTTGCAGGAGTTCTTCCGTCCCCTTTGTTAGTATATTTGTTTCATCCAGCTTTATTATAAAAAATAAAAAATCCTGCCACTTGATCGAGGACAGGATTTTCATTAATCATATTTATATTACTTAATGCCTTCTGATACTTCTTTAACCATAGCGTCAACAGACTCTAAACCGCCGCCTGATAAGTACCAGTAGTTAGGGTCTAGATAAATGATGTTACCTTCTTTAAATGCCTTTGTATTTTTTACAATGTCATTTTCAATCGTTTCTTTCGCTGCAGCTCCATCACCAGCAACCGCATCTCTATCTACAACGAATAGGTAGTCAGGATTTTTTTCAGCAATGTATTCGAAAGAAATACTTTGACCATGTGTCGATACTTCCAATTTATCATCCGCTGCAGGTACTCCGAATACATCATGGATGATTCCAAATCTTGAATCCGGTCCGTAAGCACTTACTTTTCCGCCGCTGGCAAGAACGATTAAACCAGTTTTATCAGTTGGAGCTTTTTCTTTCAAAGCATTAATGTTTTCTTCTACACTTGCCAATTCTTTAGCTGCTTCGTCTTTTTTATCGAAGATTTTACCCAAAAGTGTTACGTTTTCTTCAAAGGATTCCATATACTTTGTTGTATCTACACCCACAAAAACAGTAGGGGCAATTTTGCTTAATTCTTTATATGCCTCAGATTGACGGCCAGAAATAAGGATTAAGTCAGGAGCAATTTCGTTGATTTTTTCGAAGTCAGGCTCTTTTAATCCACCGGCATTTTCAGTTGTACCTTCATATTTAGAAAGGTATTCTGGAAGACCATCATGTGGAACAGCTGCTACTTCGACACCCAATTTATCAAGAGTATCAAGAGTACCCATATCGAATACAACGACTTTTTCAGGGTTTGTTTTCACTTTCGTTTCGCCTAGTTGGTGCTTAACCGTAATTTCTTCGCTTTTAGCACTTTCTTTTTCGCGCTTGATTCTTCTTTTTCCTTATCTGATCCACAAGCTACAGCCACTACAGCCAGCATTGCAACCAAAAGCAGTAAGGATAATTTCTTAATCATTATGGTCACCTCGAAAAATTTTTTTATTTAAAATTACATATTGAATCCTCACCATCACAGAGTTCATCTCAACACTTTCCCTGCCAGATGAACAGGAGGCGGCTAAAGTCTTGGGCGCCCGCCAACTCTTAACTGCCTAAGAGCGTAGTAGGTGATTCCTGGACGGCTACGAATACTGAAGTAATTTAAAACCAAATGGAATTGTCTTATGTGAAGTACACACAGATCTTATTGTCATTGATACTTTGGATTTCAATATCCATATCATAAATTTCCTTTAATACATTGGAATTGATGACTTGTTCGGTTGGTCCATTATGAACAACCTTGCCATCCTTCAATGCGACAATATAGTCGGAATAACAGGAAGCAAAATTAATGTCATGAATGACGATAATGACCGTTTTCCCCAATTCATCAGCCAATCTCCTCAATACCTTCATGATTTGGACGGAATGCTTCATATCAAGATTGTTCAGGGGTTCATCAAGAAGTACATACTCCGTGTTCTGGGCAATAACCATGGCAATGAAGGCCCGCTGTTGCTGGCCGCCGCTAAGCTGGTCAAGAAACTTATCTTGCATGTCAGCAAGTTCCATATATTCAATCGCTTCATCGACGTATTTCCAATCCTCTTTAGTCAGCTTTCCTTGTGAATAAGGAAAACGGCCAAAGGCGACGAGTTCACGAATCGTTAAACGGATATTGATGTGGTTAGCCTGCTTTAAGATGGCAATCTTTTTCGCAAGTTCATTGCTATTGAATTTCCCCATATCCTTACCCTCGATCAGGACTTCTCCTGAATCCCGGGTAATGAGACGGCTGATCATCGAAAGGACGGTACTTTTTCCCGCTCCATTGGGACCGATGAAGGATGTGATTTTCCCTTTCATTATTTCAATGGAAACATCCTCGACAACCGTTTTATTATTATATTTTTTGAATAAATTTTTCACTTCTACCATGATTTATTCTCCTTTAATAGAAGATAGATGAAATAGACACCGCCGACAAAGTTGATGATGACACTTAAGGTCGTGGAGAACGTAAAGATCCTCTCTACAATGAATTGGCCGCCGACCAAGGCAATCACACTGATCAGCATTGCACCCGGGATGATATGTTTATGCTGATAGGACTTAATGAATTGATAAGCCACATTTGCAACAAGCAATCCGAGGAACGTGATCGGACCGATCAGGGCAGTCGAAATGGAGATTAAAACCGTCACGACGATTAAAACCCGCTTCGTGACAAAATCATAATCCACACCCAAGTTTATGGCTTGGTCCCTCCCAAGGGACATGACATCCAAATACTTCAAAAATCTCATGAAATATATCATTGCTGCTATCATGAGGATAATAGCTAACGTTAACAGGTCCGTATTGACATTATTGAAGCTGGCGAACATTTTATTTTGAATGATTTGAAATTCATTCGGGTCAATCAATACCTGCATGAATGAAGACATGCTGCCGAATAAGGTTCCGAAGATGATACCGATCAGCAATAGGAAGTAAATATTGCGGTTTTCCTTGAACATGAACTTGAACAGCAGGCTTGCAAAAATAAGCATGGCCGCAAGTGTAATCAGGAAATTGAGATTTTTATTCATGATCATGATATGCGTTGAACCGAAGATGAAGATCACTCCCGTTTGGATCAGCATATACATGGAGTCCAACCCTAAAATGCTTGGTGTCAGGATTTTATTATTCGTGACCGTCTGGAAAATCACTGTTGAAAAAGCTATTGCACAACCAACCACGATGATGGCGATGATTTTTATAACCCTTCTCGGCAGTGCATAATCCCAATTCGGGCCAAGGTCCCAAAAGATATAACCTGCCGTTAAAGCAGCTGCAACAAAAGCCAATATAATGATCCTACTTTTATTATTCATATGCCTTTCTCCTCATTATCAAATAGATAAATACGGCGCTTCCTATCACACCAACCACGAGTCCGATCGGGATTTCAAATGGATATATGAGGATCCTGCCCAGAATATCGCAGATCAATAGGAATACTGCCCCTAACAATGCTGTATGAGAAAGACTCTTTTTCAAATTGTCACCAAGGTAAAGGGATACAATATTTGGTACGATCAATCCTATGAAAGGAATCGTTCCCACCGTTAACAAAACGACAGTGGAGGATAATGCCACGATGATCAATCCAAAATTGACTATAAGCTTATAATTGAGTCCTAGATTGATAGCAAACTCCTCACCCATCCCTGCCACAGTGAATTTATTGGCAAAGAAGTATGCGAGAATGACCAGAGGGATACTTACATATATAAGTTCGTACCTTCCCGACATGATCATCGAGAAATCACCATTCATCCATGTGTTGAGGCTTTGAATCAAATCATATTTATAGGCAAAGAAAGTCGAGATGGATCCTACGATATTACCAAACATCAAACCAACCAATGGAATGAAAATCGTATCCTTATATTTCACTTGATCAAGAATTTTCATGAACAAGAACGTACCTGCCAAAGCGAATATGAAAGCGAATGCCATTTTCTCAATAAGTGCTGCCGATGGAAAAATGATAATGGCAAGAAGAAGTCCCAGCCTTGCAGAGTCCATGGTACCGGCAGTCGTCGGGGATACAAATTTATTGCGGCTCAATTGCTGCATGATCAGCCCGCTTATACTCATCACAATACCGGCAATGACTATGGTCACCATTCTGGGGAAACGGCTTTGCAGCATGATTTGCACTTTATCATCACTTAGATTCATTAAATCCAGGGGGTAATATCTTTTACACCAATGAATAAAGACGTAAATGATAAAACAATCAACGCCATGACTAAATATCTTATCTTCATCTACATTTCCTACTCTTCCTATCTCACTTTAATACAGCGAAAATATTTTTAATTAAGTATATTTTAATAAAGACTATCACAAAGTCACCTATTGAAATGGGACTCATGAGTTTGCAATAGTTACAAGGTTCTTCCATTCATGATAATGAGATTCATTATCATCCATTCTTATTCTATCATTTCTTGGACATGTGTCAATATATACAAGGGAATTGCTTTGATATTCTCCCGATAGTCAAATTGTAATGAATTTGGATGAACCAATCATGCATTTCGTTACAGGAAGTGATAAAATCAAAATAACAAATATTTACTCTTCCAATGAAAGAAGCGATATGATGAAAAATTTGTTATCCAAAGTGTTCTCAAAAAAGGCGAAAATCCAGATTGAATTTTGCCAAAATAATCTTGACCGCTTCCTTAATGAACAAACAGTTTCCGATTATGGTAAGTTCTTAGCGAATCCAAGGATTCAATATAAGGAATATGAATGTTTGAGTGAGTGTACGCTTTGTAAGAAAACCCCTATGCGAGAGTGAACGGCCAGATGATGAGTGGCGAAGATTCACAGGATCTTTTAAATAAGTTACATGATGAATTGAAATGATACGGGCCAAGCAAATTGCTTGATCCGTATCATTTTGACTTTCCACCTGTAATTATACAGAATACAGGTCATGAACATCTATTAAAAGGAATTGCGGATTGAGCTAGTCGTTACTTCCTGTTTTTCAATATTTTACGTTTTCACTGTATAAATGGCTTAAAATATGAGAATTCATGAAAAAGATAGACAGGAGGACGTCCATGAAAAAAATCATTCCTGCCATCGTATCAGTCGTAACAAAAGCATTGGATTGCTTGGCGATTCAATGCAATAAATAACATTATTTAATTGTCACTTTGGTAATTTCACTTTTCAATATTGCTTATTTACAGAAAAAACACGCATTTCAGCGTGTTTAAGTATTCTTATCCTTTTCTTTACGGCGATTACAAACACCCCAAAGCTAATCTTCAGAGATTAGTCTTTCTTTTTATTGGCTCTTTTCGTAAAGATTGTTGTTTTTAAAACGAAACTATTTAAGGTTGATTGGAGCGGAAGTGTGAGACTCCTGCGGGAGCAGCGGGACAGGTGAGACCCCACAGGCGTTTACGCCGAGGAGGCTCACCGCCCGCCCCGCGGAAAGCGAGCATCTGGAGGGGAAATCAACCACACCGCACTACTTGGTAAATAGCAACAAAGTATGTGAAAACAGCCTTTTTATTTTAAAAATTGTTGAGGAATTTCTAATTTACCAATATCATGAAGAGCTCCTAAAATAAAAAGAAATTCTTGATTTTCAATTCCCAAATAACGTCCGAAACCTCATAAATCATTCCCCATCCTAAATGAATGGCAAGTTGTCATTTTACAGTGTTTATATAAATTACATATTAATGCTTGTGTAGTTTCTATCATTTCCCTACTCTCCTTATTAATAATCTAAATATGAAGTAGATGGACCTCATAACCTAGTTGTGAATAATTGAATGTTATTTAATAAATGTTATTAAGTAATGCATCAATTCTATTTATCACTTTTTATGAATACCTCTTCGATATCCAGGCAATATATCTTTATTGAAACCAAATAAATTAAACTTGGGATGTATCTATTTGCAGAAGAAGTAAAATAGAACTAATCCAAAAATCCAACTGTTTATGGGATAGCACTAACAAGACCTCAAAAAATATCTACATATACAGTAGAGAAGTTTTGGTTAAGTTTCTGCTATTCTGATTTAATACTAAAATGCAATATACTCCAACATAGTTAAAACCTCTAAAAAAATAGATAAGATACAGGGGTATTTGGAAATAAGACTACTTACATTGCTATTATAAAACAAGAAAATACCTACAGTATTTCTTTATTGAAGCTTACAACTTCATATTATATATATATTTTGAAAGATAGTTTACTGTCCTAAATCAATTGTCCTCTTATGTACTTTTGTCCGATTAGTCTTATGCTAATTGAAAAAGGTGTTTCACCCCACCCCCTTCAGCTGTAACTACTACAAATCTTTCTGGCTGTTCCTAAGCAAACAAGTATGATCTCAAAACTTTTGTTTTATAGCCCTGTTCAACATTCTCATAAGGTATCGAATTACCCTTTTCAAAAAACGAGGCTATTTACATGTATTCACAATACGAATGGCATTTTCATAGAGAAAACTCAAAAACAACTTCAACAAATTCCCGTTTACAAAAACAGCCCAATAAGTTTATTTAGAATAGAGTATATGCCGTTTATCGAAACTATGAGCCTTTTTTGATTATTTTATGCCAAACCCCTTTTCATAACTTCCAATAGTGTTTCCTCCTCTTGAAATATAACTTTTTTGAAACAATAATTTCATTCTTCTCATTGATCATATTAAGTTTCATTTTAATAAATCAATTATGCTTCTTAATCCCTCTTTACAAAAGTAATTATCCTTCTAGCGTTAAATTTACATCATCCGACAAATTACAACAGTCTTTAGTCATTCCAATTACATGTTTATGGGATTGAGTTTCTTACATGAACCCTCACAACCCATTTTTGAAATTAGGTCTAACGATTTATTTTATAGAATGTAATTAACACATGACATACCTTTTATATTACAAACTACTCATTTCTCTCATTTCTTTATTGAACATAAATAACTGCAGGGAGGGAAAAGCAACGGGAAAAAGAGGAATTCTCAGTAGAATTTGTAACAGCGTTTAATCGGCGCACTGGATTTTCCATCCAAATTCAAGGCGTGGTCATGAGCATCATATATTAAAAATTAAAAAGGGGAAATACAAAATGAGTTTCAAAAAGTTTTAATTAAAGGATTAATGCCCTCAGCAGCATTACTGTTATTCGCGACACCTACATTCGCAGCAATCGATCCCAATGCAGTGACAGGAAGTACAGATGGCCTTGGAGCAACTTCTCATGGTCATATTACGATAACACCAGGAGATGGCACTACAGGACCAACTGATCCAATTTTCCCAAGTGAACCAGGTGGTGAAACAGGTAACGAAGGTTCATTAACGATTGATAATGTTTCACCTTTAGAATTTGATACCCACCAATTAGCGAGTGGTGCCGTAGAATATACAACTACAACCATAGATCCTAACGTACAAGTAACGGATAAGCGTGGTACAGGTGTAGGTTGGGCTTTGCAAGTTGCAACATCACCATTTACGGATCAAACAGATGGCACTAAAATTTTGAAAGGTGCAATTGTAACATTACCAATCGGGACTACCGAGACAAATCCTGGAAATGTTTCTCCTGCACCTGAACTAAGGGAAGTACAATTAGGTACGGATAGTGGAACAACTAATCCCCAAATCCTTATGAAAGCTGATGTGAACACAGGATTAGGGACTTGGGTAGATAAATTTGATCCAAGCGGCATTAAAATTTCTGTTCCATCAGGAAACTTAGCAGGAGATTATGTATCGACTTTAACTTGGAGTCTAGTGGACGCTCCACAATAATAAATAAACGAAATAGGAGATTAGAAAAATGAAAGTATTTAGTTTATTAGCAGTAGGCGGCATTATTTTGGCCGGAACACTTCTTTCCACAAGTTCAGCAGAGGCGGCTGTCATAAATAACGCAACTTCTAATAATCATATTGGCTTTATTGCAGATGAGGGGCCAACTAATCCATTAGATCCTACAAATCCGGACAATCCTAATCCACCAAGTCCAATCGATCCTGAGGATCCAGGAAATGGCGGTACTGGAAATACTGGGGCTTTAACTCTGGACCATGCCTCAAATATCCAATTTGGAACACAAAAAATCATGAGTGGAAACACGACTTATAATGCTAAAAATAAAGATCCCTTTGTACAGGTTTCAGATAAACGTGGAACGGGCGAAGGATGGTCTTTGACAGCAAAGGCTTCAGAATTTAAAAGCGATACTGGAGAAGTCTTAACAGGAGCTATTTTATCATTCAAAAATGGACAAGTAAAATCGCAAACCAGTAATGTTTCCACACCACCGACTGCTAATGATGTTGTATTTGATAATACAGATTCAAAAGTATTCATGTTAGCTGAAGTAGATGCGGGTCGAGGAACATGGCTTGATGTTTTTTCAGGTACCGAAGGCGATAATAGTAACGTAAAATTAAATGTTTTGGCGGGATCGGCTGATGCTCAAAACTACACAGCTACTATGACATGGGAATTATCTGACGCACCGAAATAAATTCAAATTAAAAAACTTGGCTTAATTAATTATTTTAGCCAAGTTTTTTTTGAAAAATGACATCATGTAATTAGAGATGTGAGGGATAGAAAAAATGAAAAATATGTTATCTATTATGGTTTTAATATTATCGATTGGATTAGGAATTGTTTCGAATAATGAAGTGGCCTTTGCCGGTACTATGGAGTATTCAGTCAAAGCCAATATTCCCAAAAACCAAATTAATGAAAAGCTCACCTATTTTGATTTGAAGATGGCTCCAGGTTCAAAACAAACGATATCTTTATCCGTTAAAAACACTTCTAGTGAAGAAAAAAGGATAATGATCGAACCCAATACAGCTATTACCAATCAAAATGGAGTGATTGACTATAGCAAATCCGGACACAAAAAGACAGCTCATTAAAGTATGCTTTTTCTGACCTGATATCTCCAAGGCAAGAAATTGTAATAAAAGGAAACGAAACAAAAAAGTGCCCTTTACTATTCAAATGCCCAAAGAGTCATTTGATGGAATTATTTTGGGTGGATTCTATGTTCACGAAATAAATAAAGAGGACAAAAAGAAAGAAAATAATAAAGTTCAAATCAAAAATGAATTTTCATATGTAATTGGCGTGAAATTAACGGGAACGGATAAAGTTGTTAAGCCGAAACTAAAGTTAAATAAAGTTCAAGCAGGGTTGATGAACTATCGTACGGTTGTTACTGCGAATTTGCAAAATACCGAAGCTGTCATAATAAATAACTTGGATGTATATGCGCGTATTACGAAGGAAGGAAAAAAGAGAAGCTCCACTCAACGAAGAAAAGTAAGTTATCCATGGCACCGAATTCTAATTTTGATTTTCCTATTACCTGGGATAATCAAAAGTTGGAACCAGGTAAATATCATTTATATTTAACAATTACAGACGGTAATCAAACCTGGAAATTTGATAAAATGTTTGAAATTAAAGGCGCAGATGCAAAAGCGATAAATAAAGCAGCAGTTGAAGTTGAAAAAGATTATACGTTCCTTTTCATTGGACTTGCTGTGTTTATTTTAGCATTGATCATCATTATCATTATTTTACTGAAAAAGAAAAAAAGAGGGGAAGACAATGGAGAAGAATAACAGGAAATTTCCTCGTGCTACCCTTTCCTTGATGTTAGTAATGGGGTTAATTCTGCCAAGTTCCGGCTGGTTGGCCCCTGTGCATGTTAATGCTGCGAATGAAAACAATCCACCATCTAAAATTGATTTGACTGGTATATTCATTCCTCCCACTACCGGTGGTTCAAATAGTTCCGTTATAGGAGGTAATATCGTTCAAATAACCCCTAATTCTCCGAATCAAAAGGGTGGTATCTGGTCGACTGAAGCTAATAAAATGGACTTAACAAAAGATTTTAATGCGTCAATGTATATCTATTTCGGGAATCAAGGAGCTAACGCAGCAGATGGTATGGCCTTTGTTATGCATAATGACTCAAGAGGCACAAATGCCTTATCTCCTCACAATGGTTCAGGTCTTGGAGTTTATGCCGGGCAGAAACATGGGTCATCAAAACGGACGGCATTCAAAAAAGCTTTGCTGTTGAGTTTGATACCTATATTAACAATAATGGATTCGATGGTTATTTTGATACAAATACAACCAAAGGGAACCATGTTGCTTGGAGCTACCCAGGATTAGCTGGAACTTATATCGATTACTTCACACTTTTTGAGTATAGAAGAACGATGAAACACAATAACATTGATGGTCCATCTAGTAGTGTTCAATATCCTGGCAATTTATCAAATGATACCTGGCGTAAATTCACCATTAATTGGAATGCAACTACATCAACACTTACGTATCAATTAGAAGGTTTAGATCCTGTTTCTGTCCCAATAAATATACAAAATATCTTTGGTGCAGATCAAGTCTATTGGGGCTTCACTGGTTCAACAGGATCTAGATATCAGAATAATCGTGTTGCATTTGACGAAGTACCGGGGCTAGTAAACGCAGAAGTGAAAGAAACAATAACAAGAAAAGATGGTACTGTTGTTGACGGTGGTGCTCTGGCTAAAACGGGTGAGGAATTAACCTATACGATAAATGCGAAGTATCTTTCCGGCAAACAAGATTGGACCAATATTATAGTGAAGACTGTTTTAAATGATCATGTTTCCTATGTTCCTGGCTCAATGACAATATCAGCAGGAGACGGCTCAAGAGAATTGGATGATAGTTTTTGGACGGGACAATCTTTAGCAGCTAGTATTCCTAATATGAATACTAATAGGAACGATGTGACCATTTCCTTTAAAGCGAAAGTTAATCAAGTAAATGTAAATACGCAAGTTACTGAGTCAGTTAAATTTGAGGGGAGTAACTATATAACGAATACGAAGCCAGTAGATTATGTCATTCAAGCTAACAATGCACCTGAAGTGACCATAAATGAAGAAGGTCCTATTCATTTAGCTGTTGGTGAAGATTATCAAGCAAAAGGAACTTGGATGGATTCTGATGATTCCACAAATACCTTATCTTATGACTTAGATGGCGAGTTACTGAAATCCGAAGTACTAGACAATGGAGGTTCTACTGAACCGGTAGATTGGAGCTATCCTATAACGTCAGATCAGTTAAAATTAGGAGAAAATAACTTTCATGTCATAGCAAGAGATAATGGAGGAGCTTATTCAGATGCTACAATAAAAATCATTGTTGAAAGTCCTCCATCCATTTCGTTAACGGATGCTAATCGGGAATTTCCCGTTGATTTTGGCACTGAGTATACAATTAGTGGCAGTTGGAACGATCTTGATAGTAATCTAGTCGATTTATATTATGCAGTGGATAGTAATACTCCTGTAAAATTTGCTTCTAATGTTTCAAATTCAACTAACAAAGGTGAAGACATTGACTATCAACACAGTATTCCGGCAGATCAATTGTCTTTAGGCATGCATCAAGTTACAGTCTATGTTGTAGATGATACGGGTCGAAAGTCAAATATTGAAGTAGTGACCGTCAATGTCACGGGAAAATTAAGTTTCATGGGTGTAACTGAAAATGTTAGTTTTGAAAATATGCAAATACCAAATCAACCAACCTATTCAAAAAGAAATAATGATTGGGACATCCTTGTGAAGGATACCCGTGGAGTGGGAAGTTCATGGCGTCTCACAGCAACATTAACGGATGAATTCTCTGATAGTCAAGGGCATTTTTTGAGAGATGCATTAAAGTTTGTTAATGAGGATGGAATTGAAACAACAATGGCCCTTGGAGTTGAGACGAATGTTTATGAAATGATTACACAAGATGAACAAAACGTGTCCATTAACTGGGAATCAGATAAAGGTATACTGTTAAAAATTGATCCTTTTGTTTATATAGGTGATTATTCCGGGAAAATTAATTGGCATCTAATTGATGCTCCATAAATATATAAATGAAAAGGTTTCATCAATTACTATCTTAGGACAATTCGCAGGTAGAAATCCTCAGTTTAAATACTTGCTTCATTTCATTGTTACGAATAGGTTTAATCAACGATTTAATAATATAGAAAATTAGAGGGTTAGGAGAAGCTGACTAAATGACTACCACAATTGCTATTATAGACGATCATCAACTTTTCCGAGAAGGGGTTAAACGAATCCTTGAACTTGAAAAATCTTTTCAAGTTATTGCCGAAGGTGTAGATGGTAACGAAGTAGCTTCTATTGAAAAAGCATATAAGCCAGACGTTTTCATAATCGATATCAGTATGCCACAAATGAATGGAATCGAAGCAACACGCAGGCTAATCGAAAATAACCCCCATGCAAAAGTAATGATCTTATCCATAAGTGAAGATGAAAATCATGTAACCGAAGCACTTCAAAGCGGTGCAATAGGTTATCTGCTTAAAGAGATGAGCGCAAGTGAACTTATTGATGCTGTGCATTTTGTTGCGGAGGGTGGTTCTTATTTACATTCAAAGGTAATCAACAATATACTAAATGAATATCGAAAATTAGCTGAAAAACACTTAAGAGAAGATGAAGCTTTTGAGCAATCTCTAAAGCTTTGTCGCCCTCTCCACCTGTTAACAAATCGCGAATGTGAAGTCCTCCAATTGCTTACAGATGGAAAAAACAATTCCCAGATCGGTGAAGTACTTTTCATCAGTGAAAAGACAGTAAGAAATCATGTCTGCAGAATACTCCAAAAAATAAAAGTAAATGACCGCACTCAAGCAGTTATCCATGCGATTAAAAATAACTGGGTCAAAATTTAATAATAGATCAGGACTTTTAAATACGAAAGTTAATGGTTGAAAGAAAGTAACAATCACCTGCCTACCCTTTAAAGGTCACAAAAAGATAAAATCCGTTTTATGCACTTACTTTATGTAAGTGCTTTTTGGTTCATATTCAGTCATAATCACAATCTTCTTAAAAGTTGGGGATTATTCATACTTAAAGTTATTAATGAGAAAGAAAAATACTTTAAAGCGAGACAATAATTTCCGATTCTAAGGATAATATCTCAAGAAAGAAAGGTGCTATTAAAAAACGGGACTTAGTTACTCTCAATAATAGAATCGATGTAAATATTCTAAGTTAAGAATGGAAATAAAGTGAGAATTCTTTTTTGTAGTCTTAGGTTTAGGTTTAAATAGAATATAACCGATTACGAAATAGGTGATAATATGAATCGATTTTATAAACGTTATTCAGACTTGATCTTTCATTTACTTAATAATAACAAATGGATTAGTATAACTGAATTATCCGATAAGACAGAATATTCAAGAAGTACTATTTGGCGTGATTTAGAAATCCTGGAGTCTATTTTCCCTGACGGTTGGATATTAAAAAAAAATGAAAACCTTGGAGTTCGTCTAATTAAACCTGAAAATGGTACATTAGAAAGTTTATTAACACAAATAAGAGAAAAGAATTCCTATTTACACACATTAAAGTTAATTCTTTTGAACGATGGTGTTGATATTCCCCAGATATCCCAAGAGGTTTATATTAGTCGTTCCACTGCATACCGTCACCTTGAAAAATTACAAGAAGTTGTTAGTGAGGCAGGTGTTACATTAACTGCAAGCCCCTTTAAAGTCATGGGGGATGAAAAAAGATTAGAAGATTTATCATGCAATATTTGGACTTTATGTCAGTTGGAACTAATACCATTAAAGATGATTCAATCGATACGATAAAATTTCAAACAGATTTATTACAGCTGTTTTCAAAATATTCAATGTCTTGCAGAACAGGTGCCTTACAGCGATTAACAATGATTTTATCTATATCAAACTTTCGTGTCTCCATGGGGCATTATATCTCATTTCCTAAAAATCTTTTAAATAATTACGAGGGTAGTAAATATTTTGAGCTCTCGAAAGAATTGGTAAACTATATGGCCAAATGCCCATCAAGAGATATTCAACTGCAAGAAATCCTCTTCTTTGCTATTTATATCATGAGTGAGGAACGACCATTAAATAGATCAAAATACATTAATTATATTAAAAAAAGAATGAGGAGTAAAAAAGGTTTTCCGTTGGATATATTTTTAAAATGTCTTTCTAAATATGTTGGTTTTAATCTATCACAAGATGATATTTTTTATTTCATTTATCCCAAACATTCAAAAGGATACAAGTTGAAACTGAATTTGAAACGGAAAGTTCAGGAAATTCAATGTTGCAGTTCCTTCCATATTTTGAAACAAATCCAATTTTTCAGGTAATTGAGGAAATGGCAATTGAAAGTTTTTCTTCAGTGCCTTTAACGATTAAGAAACTTGATGTTTTAGAGATATTTTCACTTCTGCAGTCTGTCGTTCTGCGAAAATGGAATCAACATAAAATACAGGTTGCGTTAATGTGTAGAACTTATAACGAAAAAGATTATATTAGGGAAGTTTTAAAATATCACTACGGTAATAAAGTGGCTATCTCAACATTGGATCCATCCAGTATTGATTTGCTCTTCAAATATGAGGAGTTTGATTTGCTCATTTCTACCGATGTTGGTGATAATACAAATATGCTAATTGAGCATATCCCTACCATTCAAGTATCGTGCTTTCCCACTCCTTCAGAATTAATAAATATTAAAAATTTTATAGAACAGCATTTTTATGGAAATTTAGGTATAGAACCGGAAATGATCTATCCATTTGGTATTAATGATCGTCCTTGTTAATGAACATGAGAACTAGAAGAAGATCAGTATATTTGGTAGCAATACCAACCCGAATTCCTCGCATAGTTCGGGTTGGGTGATTTAAAACGTACCCTCTTTGATCAAACCCTACAACTTTCCAAAATGAACCCTACTGATACCGGACACTTAGGCCGTGATCTATGCCTGTTCCATTTATTCACTACTTCTTTCGGAGATGTCTTGTTCTCGAAATATTGCCAAAATAATTCTGGGTTTTATACCTTTAAAGGCGCATTCCTTTCTGACCCAAAAGCGGGGATACCCCTCTTTCATTTCATCTCCAATAATATCCTTCCATATGAAAGAAATACTATATTAAAAGGCATATACGTAAAAAAGAATAACATTTAAAGAACCCAGTCTATAAAACTATGATGACTACCCTAGAATTGCATCTCAAAATCTAATTCAAAGCGTACACACTGCTCTCATGATTAAACAGCATCCTTTTAGGAGGCACAATTTGCTGCTCTTCCTCAAAAAATGGAACGATTTTATTAAGGACAATACGGGCTGCCTGAGCGAACCATTTCTTATTTTGCTTATTAAGAAGCTCCGCATAACCAACCACAAAAATCCAGCTTTCATTGCCAAAGCGTTTTCAGTTCCCCCCTCCTTTTCATGTGGGACGATGCGCCTGACATGATTTCTTGAATGCAACGACAAGTTTTGAATATACATATAAACGGAAATGTGTTTTTAGAGGAGGAAAGTCATTGAACCAACATGTACAATTGGAAATCAATCGCCTTGTTCATCGCTTGAAACAAGACCAATCCGCTGATGGTTCGTGGAATTATCCCTTTGACACCGGGATAACGGCAGATGCCTATATGATCATATTATTGAAAATTTTAGATATGGAAGATACTCCACTTATAGAGGCTTTGGTAAAAAGAATCGAAAGCAAGCAGACTGAAAACGGTTCATGGAAACTTTTCCAAGACGAGAAGGACGGCAATGTTACGGTTACGATCGAGGCTTATTATGGCCTTCTTTTAGCGGACTCCGCAATAAGAATCATCCCCATATGAGGAAAGCCAAACAATTCATTCTTTCCAAGGGTGGCATCAAACAGGCCAAACTGTTAACGAAAATGATGCTTACTGTCACCGGACAATATCAATGGCCGCGCCTATTCCCCATTCCTCTCGAAGTGGTCTTACTGCCCCCGACCTTTTTCGTCAGCATTTATGATCTTTCCGTATATGGGCGGGTCAACATGATTCCATTGCTATTGCTTGGCCATAAAAGGTTTCAGATCACGACCCCGGACACGCCAAGTTTAAAAGATTTATTTCAAACAAGGGAGGACAGTTCCGAAGAGCAAGTGTGGGAAGAGTACCGTACCGAAGAATATCGTTCTTTCTTCTCCAAACTTCAAACAGGCGTCAAAACCTTGATTGGTTATCCGGATTATTTGCATTCCTTGGCCTTGGATTCAACGAAAAGGTTCATGCTCGACAGGCTGGAACCAGACGGGACACTGTACAATTATTTCGGCTCTACCTTTTTCATGATCTTTGCCCTCCTTTCAATTGGATATTCGAAAAGGGATCCAGTGATTCTTAAGGCCATTGCCGGTCTGAAGGGGATGGCCTGTTCCATTGAGGGACACACACATATCCAGTTCACGACGCCCCATGTTTGGAATACCTCATTAATAAGCTACGCCCTTCAAGAAGCGGGCATCCCTTTCAATGACCCAACCGTCAAGGCTGCCAATCAGTACTTACTGTCACGTCAGCATTATATGTATGGAGACTGGCTGATCCATAATCCTGACACAATTCCTGGCGGCTGGGGGTTCTCGGATTTAAATACCATGAATCCGGATGTCGATGATACGACCGCCTCACTGCGGGCGCTGGCTAAGCAATTGCAAGCAAAACCGGATAATCGGGACAGCTGGCAGCGCGGTGTCTCCTTCACGATTTCCATGCAAAATGATGATGGCGGATTTCCAGCCTTCGAACGGAATAACGACCATAAATGGCTGCACCTTCTTCCTATAGAGGGTTCAAAATATCTCTGACTGACCCTTCTACTGCTGATCTGACAGGAAGAACGCTGGAATTCCTGGGGAACTATACAAATATGAAGAAGCCGGAAGAGGTCAGTAAAAGAGCGGTGAATTGGCTATTGGAAGACCAGAAGCGTGATGGCTCCTGGTATGGGCGCTGGGGCATCTGTTATCTATATGGCACATGGGCTGCACTGACCGGCATGAAGGCAGCAGGGCAAGCCACTGGACATCCATCCATCCAAAAAGCCTTAACTTGGTTGAAGAAAATTCAAAATGAAGATGGCGGCTGGGGTGAATCTTGTTACAGTGATATCAAGCAACGATATATCCCCCTCGGAGAAAGTACACTGACACATACAGCTTGGGCTGTGGATGCTTTGATATCGGCATCCGAAAAGCCGACAGCCGAAATCGAAAAAGGCATTGCCTATCTCATCCGTGCAGGTCAACAAGAAAGCTGGACCAATGATTATCCTGCAGGCCAGGGAATGGCAGATTTTTTGTATATCCATTATCATGGCTATCGCTATATTTATCCCCTTTTAGCATTGAGTCATTACAATAAAAAATTCCTGAAGGCTTAATCTCCAGTATTTTTTATCATATAAAGGTGAATATGTGGATTACCTGTGGAAAAGTAGTGAATAACACCGGAAAGTTATCCACAATCCGAGGTTATCCACATTCATTTATCCGTAAAAGTGCTAAATACAAGAAATTCCCCGTTATATTGGTTGATTAATTCATTTCGGATATGTAAGAATGACTTGTTTTATACAGGCTTTGTGGATAGTTTGGGGATGATCACTATTATGTGAAAACTTTATCCAGTTTATCACTATAGAATTCTATGGCCTTAGCATAAGATTGTATTTCTCGATCCTTAGAGGTTTCGGCAATTATCTTCAATAGAGATTCCATTGCAAGATCATGTTGGCCCAAATTATAAAATGCCATGGCCCTGAATACTAATAAAGCCTTATCCTCAGGAAACTTCGCCAGCCCAGATTCCAATGTCTTTCTTGATTTTTCATATTCCCCTATGGTGCGATATGTGCTCCCCAGCCCTAGGTAGGCCCCTTTTTCATCCTCCTCCGGCAAACCTAATATGAGTGCCGCTTCATAATAGGGCACCGCCTTTACCTCAAGTCCAAGAATATCCAAACTCCAGGCACACTGATACTGTATGACTGCATCGCCGGGATTTTGCTTTGCAAGATCCATCAATAATCGAGTGGATTTTTCGAATTCTTTCTTTCCCCTTAATGATAGTGCCATTTCCAAATTTCCCATTGCATTTCCTCCATTGAATAAGATTCCTATTGCCCCTATTCGCGATTCCTCCTTTTAATTCCTTCTTAATCATTTATATCTTTAAGCAACATCTCCAAACACTACTGCTGGCAGGAACTAATATGCTGTTACTGGAGGTGATTTGATGGGTGGAATTTCAATTAGTTTATGCATGATTGTAAAGGATGAATGTGAGGAATCTTCACTTCCCAACTGTCTTGGGAATTAAAAAAGGATCTGCCACTTGGCAAATCCTTTCATATACTTCAGTTCAAAATCATTCATATATCACAGTTTACTATCGATATGACATATTGATTAATCATCCAACTGGTTTTTCAATACTTTTCCCGTGGTGGCATCCACCACTACATCATATTCCTTTTGTCCTTGTTTTATTTCCAGCTCGTACACAAGGGTGCCATTCTCTGAATCCAGCTCCACATCCGTCACTTGACCATCCACCGCTTTCAAGGCAATTTTTTCAGCTTGATCACTGCTTACTTTTGCAGTTTCCACGGCTTGTTGTGTGCTCATATCCTCATCGTCACCGTCTTCCATCTCCTGAGAAAGAATCTCTCCTTTTTCAGCATCAACGTCAACGTCTTGATAGCCTTCTTTCGTTTTTACGGTCATTTCATAAGTCATCGGCTGGTCCCAATCCTTTTCAAATTGAGTAACTTCCCCGCCTAGTTTTTCTGAAATCATTTTGACAGCCTCATCTTCGGATAGGTTACCCTTATTGACTGCATATACCGCCGTTCCAGCAGCACCGCCGAAAAGCAATACGGAAGCTATGGATACTGTCATGATTACCTTTTTCCTTTGAATGATGCCTTCTTTAATCGTACTCCACTGTTTTTTCATGAATGAATTCCTCCTTTAAGTTGTTACCTTAATAATAAGCACCCTTCATGAAATGAACATGAGCGTTAGATTAGAATTTGATGAGAAAGAGTAAGAGTCACCAGCGTTCCCTCACCCACTTCGCTTTGAATCTCCAATTTACCGTTGAATGACTCGACAAGCGTTCGGGCGATGGATAGCCCGAGTCCATTGCCTCCCGTTTTCCTAGCCCTCGATGAATCGACGCGATAAAAACGGTCAAATACATGTGGGAGATGTTCTGGTGATATCCCTGCGCCATGATCTTTCACACCGATGAGAATCTCATCGCCTTGCCGCTTTATCATGATTTGTATACTTGAGTCACTGTATTTCATTGCATTGTCCAAAAGGATGACGATCACCTGTTCAAGCTTACTGGAAATGGTCATTGCATATATTTCCCTAAACTCTGATTCTATCGTTATTTCACGATTTCCCGTCCTTCTGAATGTTTGGGCAATCCCTTCACAAAACGAAATGAGTTCTATTTTCCCTTCCACATCTTCTGAAGGTTCCATTTGGGAAGCTGACTGCAAAAGATGTTCCGTCAGCTTTTTCATCCGGACGGCTTCATGATGGATTGCCTCCACTGCCTCTTCCTGAATCGCCTCATCCTTCATTCCCCAGCGTTTCAATAGGGAGGAATAGCTTTCGATGACCGTAATCGGTGTTTTCAATTCATGTGAAGCATCTGAAAGGAATTGCTGCTGTTGGTTATAATTCCGCTCCAGCCTTTCCATCATCCTGTTGAATGCCGCTCCCATCACCTGCAGCTCGTCCTTTGATTGATCCGATAGCGGTATCCGTTTGAATTCCCCGCTTTTCTCAATATCCTTCATCGTTCCGCTCATGATCGATATCGGTTTGAGGATCAGGTTGGCCAGCCACTTACCGGCAAGAATGGATAACAGAATGACAAAAAGGGATGAACCGCCCAAAACGAGGGCAAGCGTCGATAAATTATCAAGGAGGGTATCCTGAGGCTGTGTGACCTCGATCATCCCTAGCTTCTTCCCTTCATCAGGATAAGGATAACGGTAGGTCAATACATATTCACCGTCAGCTTTGGCAAAATCATATCCTTTCTCGTTAATGGCTTTAAACGCAAGCCCCTTAAGGTCCTCTTCATCCGTAAATGATTTTACCAGCCTTCCTTCAGTGTCGAATATCCGCACCATTCCATCGTCCGGGATATACGGCTCCATTAAATCGGAATCACCGGAAATCAAATCTTTCGTCACGATATTTTCTTCGATTAATGAAGCTTGATCTTCAAGCAGGTCCCGTTCCCTCTCTAACGATATCCAAAGGAAGGCGATTAAAACGATGATACTCAACAATATAAGCATGACGCTTAAAAAAGACTGGAATACGATTGGATTTTCGTCCGAATCTTCATGCTGGCTCCTTCAAGCTGTAACCTACACCGCGGTAAGTATGGATGAGCTGCAGCTCAAAGGGATAATCTATCTTTTTGCGCAAATAACGGATATACACATCAACCACATTCGTATCCCCTGCAAAGTCATAACCCCATACATGTGTCAGGATTTGCTCCCTTGATAGTACTTGATTTTTATTTTGCAAAAGATAAACCAGCAAATCGAACTCGCGGGAAGTCAGCTCAATCCTTTTGCCTTGCCTGTGAATGTCCCTAGTACCAAGGTTCAACTTCAGATCATGGATCTTTAGTTCATCCACTTCCCCTTCTGATTTGCTCTCCCGTACATTGGTACGGAAACAAGCACGGATCCGTGCCAGCAGCTCTTCAATTTCGAACGGTTTCGTTACATAATCGTTCGCACCATGGTCCAGGCCATTCACCTTGTCTGGCACAGCATCCCTAGCGGTCAGAAGGATGACCGGTGTCGATACATTCTTTTTCCGATAACGCCTAAGTACTTCTATGCCATTCAACTCGGGCAGCATCACATCCAATAAGATTAAATCCCACTCTTCGGCTTCTGCCCTTTCCAGACCTGTCTTTCCGGTAAAAGCCGATTCAGTCTGATAACCCTCATGATTAAGTTCCAGCTGGAGAACCCTCGCAATTTTTTCTTCATCTTCTATTATTAAAATTCTTTTATTCATGATCATCACCACCTACCCCTTAGTGTACTGAAGAAATATGAAAATATCATGAGAAATTGACCCCTCCGTTTAAAAATCCCAAGAAATAATGAATTAAATTTCTGTGCTTTTAAAAGGTCAAAAAAACGGATGTGTAGAGTTCATGCCGGACTCATACAGAGATGCCCCATATCTAAATAATGGTTAACCATAATAAAAAGACTATGGAATATTTCCATAGTCACAGTTTGTCGACAAAATGGGGGTTGGAACGTTCTCACCCCGAATAACAGGCTTGCCGGGGTCCATACTGCCGCTTGCTTTAATGCGGCTTGGCAGACAGTCGGCGGAAAGGGAGCGGATTTTTGATAACAGCCAGAACGTTGATTTCCTCTCCAGGCACTCGCTTTCCGCGGGCGGTCCGGGAGCCTCCTCGGCGCTCTTTGCGCCTGCTGGGTCTCCCTCGGACACGCTTTTCCCGCAGGAGTCTCATACCTTCCGTTCCAATCAACTGGATTGTTTTTCAAAAAAACTGTAGGCTGGCTCATCCCTAACTTTGATTAAGAAATGGTTACACTTTGGGTTTTTCATTGTTTAATGAAATCTCATTTGGTGAAGAAATTTGTGACACTCATGCCGGTCCAATATTTTTTATAATGATCCAGTTCATTCACCGTTCCAATGCTGGCCAATGAATTCATCGCGTCCCGATTTCGCACGGTCCGCTTTATAATCATCTTTGTTTTTTTATGATAGCCTTGATGATATTCTTCGGCAGGATAAAAGGTTTGGGCCGGAAGGATTTCCGTTACGATCGGTTTCTGGAACTTCCCGCTGGCTGCCACCTTTTCTTTCGCTTCAAGGGCCAGTTTCTCTTGAGCTTCATCATGATAGAAGATGGCCGTCCGATATTGGCTTCCTCTGTCATGGAATTGACCGCCATCGTCGGTTGGATCGATTTGCTGCCAATATAGTTCCAGCAATCTTTCATAAGGAAATAACTGAGGATCGAAAGTGATTTCAACGACTTCATAATGCCCCGTAGTTCCCGTCTTCACTTCCTCGTAAGTCGGGTTTTCAACATGTCCTCCCGTATAACCGGATACGATTCCCCCAATCCCCGGTTGTTCTTCAAATGGTGTCACCATGCACCAGAAACAGCCTCCAGCAAATGTAGCCTTTTGCATAATGGTCATCCCCTTCCTACTATGTAATAAAAATTAATATACCATATTACAATCGTGACGCTGTGCTTTTTTGATTTGCGAAGCGGCCAGGATTTACATTTTGATCAATCCTTTGACCAGCCCTTTTCCTTGAATCTTACAATCGCTTCAACGCGGTTGCTTACATCCAATTTATCAAGGATGACTGATATATAATTACGGACCGTTCCATTGGACAGGTAAAGCTGGCTTGCGATTTCCTTTGTGGTCTTACCATCTGCGATCAATTTGAGCACTTGGCACTCTCGTTCAGTCAAAGGGTTTTCTTCTTCGAAAGCCATATCCACCAGCTCAGGAGCATAAATGCGCCGCCCATCCATGATGACACGGATCGAGTTCGCCAGTTCCTCACTGGGGCTATCCTTCAGAAGATATCCGCCTACCTCGGCCTTTCTTGCTCTTTCAAAATACCCAGGACGTGCAAAGGTGGTCAAAATGATGACTTTGCATTGGTGGCCTTGATCCTTGATCTCCTCCGCTACATCGAGCCCGGTTTTAACTGGCATTTCAATATCGGTTATGCAGATATCCGGCTTTAATTGATTGACGAGATTCATTGCTTCTTCCCCATTGCTCGCTTTTCCTACAACTTCCATGTCACTTTCCAAATCAAGGATGGAACCTAGCGCGCCAAGCAGCATCCGTTGATCTTCGGCAATTACGATTCGAATCAAGTTTATCCCACCTATCCATTATTTTTTATAGCATTCGGAACCCTTATATAAAGTGTCGTTCCATCTGTTGATTTAATATCCAGGCTGCCATTAACGAATTCGAGCCTTTCTTTCATACCTTGAAGCCCATTGCCTTTAATATACTCTGATCTATGCGAAAGACCCACTCCATTATCCTGTACGGTGATCGTCACTCCTGTTTGTAATTCTTCGATGACGATATTACAGCAGTCGGCACCGCTATGTTTGACGATATTGGTCACGGCTTCCTTCAAGCACATGCTCAAAACCGTTTCAACTAGCAATGGGGTATCTTGCAATTCCGTGGTGCCTTCCAATTTGAATTCTATTTCTGCCGCTTTCAATATTTGCTTGACCCGGATGATTTCATCGCTTAGCTTGGCCCCACGCATTTCCGACACCATTTCACGTACTTCCTTGAGTGCCGTCCTCGCCGTTTGACGGATATCCTTGATTTCCTTCTTGGCCATCTCCGGATTCAAATCGATCAATTTCCTGTAAGGTCACTTTTCAAGCCAATCAAAGACAGCTTTTGGCCAAGTGTATCATGTAAGTCACGGGCAATCCGCTGACGTTCTTCCATTTTGCCAAGCTCTGATATTCTTTTATGAGCGTCCTCCAATTGTTCTTCCAGCATGCCCCGTTTGTTCCGATTATACGTGTTGAAAGGAAGAAGGATCACGCCTACCACACAAATGAGCATAAAGGGAAATTGAGAAAAGAAGGTAGGGTCTTTCATGATGAAGCCAATATTGACAGACACGATGGTAGCCAATAGCTGGATCGAATATAAGACGAAAAAGCCAACCTTATTTTGAACATTCCCAATAAAGAATGCTAAAAAAAGTGAAAAGTAAATGTAGCTGAAAAATATGGTCATCGATATGGATATGATTATTTGTATCGCCGTCCATACGTATACGGGCCATCCCTTCGAAACGAATGAGAGACCATATGATATGAAAAACAAAATGATCATGACGATTCCAAAGACTATCTCCAACATCGAAGAGGATTTGAAGATGAAATAAAAAGGAAGGATACAAAAAATGATCCAGACATAAGGGCTCAGCCCTGTGTTTTTCGGAAAGATATGATACCAACTTTGCATGGCGCCGCCTCTATTTCTTTTTATCCTAGTATATACTAAGGAGTTTCATCAAAAAACCATCCAATGGGAATTGACTGTTTTTGTGGTGAACCTTTTATTTTTTTGAAGACTTGTACATTCATTTTTTATTTGTTTTTGAACTTGGAATAAGATGATGTTCGTGGTGAGAACCAGTCGTTCGATCAAACACATTAAAAAAGATCCGCCGCTTGGCGAACCCATTATGTCTTGATGGCATAAACCCGTTCAGGACGTCCTACTGTGCCATATGTTAAATCGGCATCAATTTTTTCCTCTGACATCAAGTGCTCCAGATACCGCCTTGCCGTTGTCCTGCTCACCCCGATTTCCTTCGCCACTATTTCTGCAGTTAACCCCGGGGAGGATTTCCCCAACACAACCATCACCTTCTCCAAAGTCATCCGATCGATTCCTTTTGGCAGTGAAGTTTGTTCCCTCTCTTTTTCTTTCATTTCCTTTCGCAAAAGCTTATCCACCTGTTGCTGCGTTACGGGGAAATTGCCCTTTTCCAATTCAGACAGTTTAATGTGATACTCTTGATATCGGCGTAAGGACTGCTTGAAACGTTCAAATGCTACAGGCTTGATTATATAATCAAATATGCCGATCTTGATGGCTTCCTGGACTTTTTCGATTTCTTTAGCCGCCGTTATCATGATGACATCCATTTGTTTGCTTTGCTGCTTGATTTCTTTCAGGATATCGAGCCCATTCATATCCGGAAAATACATATCGAGCAGCAATAGATCCGGCTGAATGATTTCAATGAAGCTTTTAGCCTCGTCATAGCTTGACGCGATTCCGATCGTTTGAAATCCCTCAAGCTTTTCGATGAATAGCTTTTGTATCTCGGCAATCCGCAGGTCATCTTCGACGATCAGAACTTCTATATCGCGATTGGCCATCATTTAATCCCCCTCTGTTTTTTGGTATAGCTACGGTAAAGATCGTATATTCCCCTTCTTTCGTCGAAAAAGTGATATACCCCCTAATCCATCAATTGCTTCCTGAACAAGGCTCAAGCCTATACCTGAATTGGTTTGATGGCTTTTCGTCGTAAAACCGTTCCGGAATATCAGTTCGGTAACATCTGAGTTCATCCCTTTTCCATTATCTTCAACCTCTATGATCAACTCTTTACCCAAGTCCGTGACGAACAACGATACCCTTTTTTCCTCCCTTTCGTTTTCCCGTACAGCTTCGAAGGCATTATTGATGAGATTGCCGATGATCGTCACTAATAAATCCCGATCTATTTCGGACGGAATATCTTTAAAGCTGCTTTCTCTATCGATGGTAAAATCAATTTTCAGCTCGCTTGCTAAACTTACCTTCCCTAAGATGAACCCGGCAATAACCGGATCAGGTACTTCCTTCATCAGAAAGTGAATGAAGCCTTGGGTGACATCGACTTCCTTCGATATGAACTCCATTGCTTCTTTATATGAACCGAGTTGAATCAAGCCTAGCAGTGTATAAAGCCTATTGGAATATTCATGCGTCTGGGCCCTCAGTCCTTCTGCATACGCCTTTACATGTGACAGTTCTTGAAGGAGATTGGATAGTTCCGATTTATTTCTCAAACTTGCAACTGCACCGATGATTTCACCCTGTCCATTCAAGATGGGGATCCGGCTTGCCAAAAACTTCACCGTCAATCATGAATTCCTGGTCATATTCGGCCCGCGCCGTGCTTACTACATCAAGCAAATGTGTATGCGTTATGACTTCTTCGATTTTTTGTCCGCGAAGTTTGACGTCTTTAGGGATATGAAGGATTTTATGCGCCGTTTCATTGACGACCGTGATTTTCCCATGAACATCAATGGCAATGATGCCTTCATGAATGGATTCCAAAATGGCCTGCTTCTCTTGAAACATCCAGGCGATCTCTTTCGGCTCCAGACCCAATATCGCTTTTTTTATATTGAATGAAATGAAAAAGGCTACCAACAAACCGCCGATTAATATAAAAGAGATGATCAAGACGATTTTTCTTTGTATACTGGACACTTCTTTTTCAATATCATCCTGTAGGTAGCCAACTGAGACGACACCAATGACCTTTTCATTGGCGATTATCGGGGATTTCCCCCTTATGGAAGGTCCCAATGTGCCAGTGGACTCCGTGATGATGGATTTCCCATCCCAAACCTCGGCGTTATCTCCCCCAACCATTTTCTTTCCGATCAAGCCGGGATCTGGATGGGACAGCCGTGTTTCGTTCTCATCACCTATTACTATGAATTCCGCATCGATCTGCCTGCGAATTCTTTCCGCGATGGGCTGGATGATTACAGAAGGATTATCCGTTCGAAAAGCTTGTTTAATTTCAGGCAGCAAAGAAATGGTCTGGGCAACCGACAATGCTTTTTCCCCTGTTTCCTGCTTCAGATTATTTTCCAGGATATTTATGAAAATAACTTCAAAGATTCCACCCATTAAGATGATTAACGTACAAATGCCGAGCATCAACTTGGTGTGTAAACGCATTCAATCACCTCTACTTACATCATATAAAAAATAACCCCTTTAAAAAAGGGGTTTTTTCACAACATTCAGAAAATATCGATTAACCTTCAATATTGATGACAACATCCTTCCCTCTCTTCTTAAGTAAAACCGGAATGAGCAGCCATAATGCCGTTACGATCAGGAATGTCAGCGAAAGCGGCCGAGTGAAAAACAAACTGTAATCCCCATCGGATATCGTCAGTGCCCTGCGCATATTGTTTTCTATCATCGGTCCTAAAACCAGTCCTAATACCAACGGGGCGATTGGATAATCATTTTTACTCAAGAAATATCCCAAGATCCCGCATCCTAGTAATAGCAATAAATCATAAGTCGATACTTGTACCGCATAAACACCAAAAATCGAAATCGCGATAATGATCGGAATCAAATACTTCTTTGGCGTTTCAATGATTTTCGCAAAAACCTTAACGAGTGGGAGATTAAGGATCAGGAGCATCAGATTCCCGATGAACATACTGGCGATAAGTCCCCAAGCCACCTGGGGATGGTCCTCGAATAATAATGGACCTGGCTGAACATTGTACATCATGAGCGCACCCATTAAAATCGCCGTTGTACCGGAACCTGGAATTCCCAGCGTCAATAGTGGTATCATCGCTCCGCCAGAAGCCGCGTTATTGGCCGTTTCAGGACCTGCCACACCAGCGATCGCCCCTGTACCGAATCTCCCAGGTTTTTTTGAAATCCGTTTTTCCATAAGGTATGAGAAGAAAGAAGCAAGAGTGGCCCCTGCACCCGGCAGGATTCCTACAAAGAAACCTAAGAGCGACCCCTCGCAATCGGCCCCGCGGATTCCTTGAATTCTTCTTTGGAAGGAATCAAATTATTGATTTTTGCAATTTCCCCATCATCCTCGTCCTTTTCCAAGATTGTCTTGAATACTTCTCCAAGGGCGAACAGACCAACGGCGATCGTCAGGAATTCGACCCCTTGATACAGCCAAGGAATGTCGAATGTAAATCGGGCGATCCCGGATACATTATCGATGCCTATCGTCCCGATCAACAAACCGCAAACCGTCATGATCAGTGCCTTGGTTACGGATTTTCCAGCGAGGCCGCTGACTGCAGCCAACCCTAGAAGCATGAGCGAAAAATACTCCGCCGGACCGAACTTGATGGCAATCGTCGATAATGGCTGAGCCAAGGCAATCATGGCGATAAGGGTGACTATCCCTCCGACGAAGGAACCGATTGCCGAAATGGATAAAGCACTCCCGGCTCTTCCCTTCTTCGCCATTTGGTAGCCATCCAATGTGGTGACGACTGAAGAAGATTCCCCAGGTGTATTCAATAGGATCGAAGTTGTCGACCCTCCATACATCGCTCCATAATAAACACCTGCAAGTAAAATGATGGCGCTTGTGGCCGCTTGCTCTGGAGGAAGCCCACCTGTAATCGAAGCGGTTACCGGAATTAAAAGAGCCACACCGCTCATCGGCCCGATCCCCGGCAAAACACCGACAGCCGTACCGATCAATACTCCGACAAATGCAAAAAGTATGTTATACCAAGTTAGTGCCGTTTCAAATCCATGCATTAAATAATCAAAAGTGCCCACTTCACATCCCCTTCCTTTTATGAAAACCAGATTGGCCAACCCGGCAGTGTTCCCTTTAGTACATTCACGAATAAATAATAAATGATCCCGGAAAACCCTGCGGAAATGATGAGCGATTTCACCCACCTATTTCGTTCCATCGTTTGAAAGCAAACAAATAAAAACAAAAAGGTCGTAATGACATATCCTATCGTTTCCAATGTCAAAATATAAATCAAGGTGGAGAGCAGAATGATGATAAAGGATTTATATTGCAGCTTTTCCTTATGTGATTCCTGCCCCTTGCCCCGAAATGCCTCATAGAACAGGCGAACACTTAAAAGAGAAAGAACGAGCCCCAATACAAAAGGGAAAATGTCCGGTCCTACCGAACTCCCATAAGAAGAAGTGGCCAGTTTCCTGCTTCCTATCATGAACAGCACTCCGACAGCCAGAAAGGCTACAGAAGCAAAGCGATCAAATTTAACATCCATCATAATCCCTCCATTTCAGAAAATAAGAAGAAGGTGAATGCACCTCCTTCTTCTCTTTATTTTTCCATGCCCAAAGCTTCTAACAATTGCTGCACCTGTTTCTCCTGTTCTTCTAAAAACTTGCTGAATTCTTCACTATTTTTATATTCTTGTTCCCATCCTTGCACTTCCACTTCCTTTTTCCATTCAGAAGTTTCAACTAGCTTCTCAATGGTTCCGTCCCAAAAGGTTTTCGCTTCACCAGACATATTCTGGGGTCCAAAAACGCCTCTCCAAATCGTGAATTCAGCATCAACACCCTGTTCCTTTGCCGTCGGTATGTCCTTTAGATCTCCACCTAAACGTTCATTCGAGGTAACGGCCAACACTCTAATCTTTCCTGCTTTTAAAAATTCCCTGACACTGGATGCATCCGTTCCGATCACATCCGCATTTCCGCCAAGCAAAGCCGTAATCGCTTCCCCGCCGCCGTCGTACGAGACGTATTTAAGTTCAGTTGGATTCAGGCCATATTCATAGGCTGGAAGAATGGAAATCAAATGATCCATGGATCCCGGAGCCGATCCCCCTGCAAAGGTCAACTTACGCGGGTCTTTCTTTACCGCTTCGAGCACTGACTTCAAATCCTTGAATTCAGAATCCGCCTTTACCACTATCGCCCCATAATCCTTTGTCAGCTGCGCCAAAGGGGTCGTATTTTTATATCCATAAGGACTGTTGCCTTCTTTTTTAAGGTTATTGATGATGACAGGCGGTGAATTCACGAACAGCATATCATTGTTATCCGCTTGCTGTGTTGCATAATCCGCCATGAAGACAGCGCCCCCGCCACCGGGTTTGTTTTCGACGGTCAATGGCTGGTTCACCAGTTTTGTCTCGCCCAAAACCTTTGTAAATGAACGGGCGGTTAAATCCCATCCTCCGCCTGCGCCCGATGGAGCAACGATTGTTATCGCTTTTTTCGGATAACCTGTATCTTCTTTCTTTTCTCCTGATGTACCCGAACTGCTGCATGCACCTAAACTTAAAGCTAACGAACCTGCCAATAGTACCGCTGAAATCTTTTTACAAGAAAACATAGTAATAATCCCCTTTTGAAAGCGTTTTCTTAATTCTACAAAAATATCTTCGTTTTCACTGATTGCCCAACTAAAATGCATAAATTCCAAAACCTCCATATTGTCCATAAAGTTTTTCTCGCAGGAAAAGGGGGAAAAGACTGCTCCTTCAGAGCAGTCCCAGTTTGTAGACAAAAGGGGTTCTATCTAAATTAAACAAAGTGATTGGAACGGAAGGTGCGAGACTCCTGCGGGAAATGCGTGTCCAAGGGAGACCCCGCAGGCGTAAAGAACGCCGAGAAGGCTCCCGGACCGCCCGCGGAAAGCGGGTGCCCTACGTTCCAATCACGGTTCGATTTTACAAACACTTTAAACTGTAGACAAACTCGATTTTCATCGAGTTTGTCTACAGTCAGAGACTGCACTTTTAAGTAGCCCTGCTAGAATAGTATTTTTGATAGATACACGACCATCGTTACCGTTATGCTGCTGAATAAAGTCGACATCAAGACTGCCTGTGCTGCATACTCCGGATGGTTGTCATATTCCAAAGCGAATAATGCGCTGTTTCTTGATGTGGGAAATGAGCTTGCGATAAATAATCCTTGAGCGACAGTCCCTTCCAAGCCCAAGATGAGGATGATCAGGAAGGCGATGGATGGTGAGAGTATTAATCGCCCCACCAAGCTTAGGATAAGCGGAAGCGGGAAATGCGTCATTTTCAAATAGGCACTCTGTGCACCCAATGTAATCAGGGCGATGGCTATGAAGGCACTCGCGATATTATCAATCGGGGTCCATAAGAACAGAGGGATTTCGAAAGAAGCTGCCTGTAATATTAACCCGAGCAATAAAGCATAAATGACGGGGTTCTTCAAGAACTCGCGAATGGCACCCTTTGCACTTTTTGTATGGACGGAAACGGAATTCATCAATCCATAGGTATAGGTCAGCAGGTTTTGAAAAATGATCACGATGACTTGGATCGACAGGCCAAGAGGATTTCCATTAAAAACCATCTGACTGACCGGTAACCCGAAATTGGCCGAGTTATTCAAGACTACACTATTTTTAAACGTGGCCGAAAGGCTTTGATCAAACCTGGCTAGTTTAGCAATCACTGTACTAACGATGATGAGGCTTACTGCTTGAAGAGCAAGGAAGCTGAATATCTGAACGATCATCCCCCGCCCATTTTGCTTTGATAGATATTGACAAAGCTAATGGCGGGCATGAGCAGGAAGTGATTCAATTTAGACAGTGTATTCATATCCAGCTTGAATTTACGATGAAGGATGGCCCCCGCCCCTATAAGGAAAAAAACCGGTACAATGACATTCAATACGATCAGAAACAGGACACTCACTTGACTTCCTCTCCATTCCTTAGGCAAATTCCTGATGATTTACATCTCCCATCTATCATAATGCCGTAATAACCATAATTAAAATACCAATAAATTATCGTTATCCATTCGAAAAAGGAATGACAAAAAAAGCACAGAGGTTTCTGCGCTTCCAGTTAAATATCCCTCATGAAATCGACGCCTTTGACAAATTTGACAAACTCCTTGACCAGCTTTAATTCCAGCGACTTTTCATGATATAACATCCACGTATTCCTGATAAGGGGATTACCTTGCTTATCCTTAATGTCCATTTGACGGAGATTTTGGTCTTTCTCCAATAAAACACTGGGGAGGATGCCATATCCCAGGCCATTCCTGACCATCTCCTTGCATGTATCACCTTTGTCCACTTCCATCCCCACCAAAGGAGGTCCAGAAAAATTGTCTCTCCACCAGTTATCGATCATTGTTTTCAAAAGAGCATCTGTCCCATAATCGATCCTCGGCAGGAAAGGCAGGTTTTGGACTTCGATTTCTTCCTTGGAAGCAATACAAATCGTTTCCTCAAAAAGATGATGCCTTGATCCTGACCATTGATAGTCCCCCGAACAATCCCGACATGCACTTCTTCGTTATAAATGAGGTTCAGCACTTCTTTACTCCATCCAGTTGTCACATGGAAATCCACTTTAGGAAATCGCTCACGAAATAATTTCAGCAGGCCTGGCAATTTATGCAGCGTAATATAGTTGGAAACACCCAGCCGTAATGTTCCACTGATTTCCTGACCCATATTGAATGCTGTCTCTTTTATCTGCCGTAGCCTGATCAGCATCTCATCTGCACAGATGGCCAAATATTCCCCTTGAGGGGTGAACTGCACTCCCCTTGTTCCCCGCTCCACAATCTTTAGATTGAATTCCTTCTCTATTTGTTGAATCCGTTTCGTTAAAGAAGGTTGTGAGATATATAAACTTTGCGCCGTTTTAGTAATATTCTTGTGTTCATGCAACACCTTTAAGATATGCCAATCCCTTTCGTTCATAACCCTTCCCCCGATACGCATTCCCTTGAATGTTTTATAAAAACTGTACCATAAATGGCATGTTGTATATATCCTTTTACAAATACAAAAAAGCCCAGGCCAAACCGGCAGGACTTTCCGATAAGCATCTTTCCAGCGGAGGACGCTCAGTCATTCAATTGAATTCTTTCAGGGCATGTGTAGATATTCAGTGAATCATTACGAATGAACCCGACCGTCGTGATTCCCAATCCTTCAGCCAACTCCAAGGCCAATTCAGTTGGAGCGGATTTCGAGAGTATCAGTTCACAGCCGATTTTCGCCACCTTCAAGAGAATTTCCGATGATATCCGGCCGCTGAACACGATAGCCTTCCCTTTTATCGAAATACCATTTTTCAAGCAATGGCCGTATATTTTGTCCAAGGCATTATGCCGTCCGATGTCCATCCTGCTTAAGACGAGGCCATCGACATCACATAAAGCGGCATTGTGGACTCCGCCCGTGTTCTGGAAGGTGACGGCAGAATTTTGTAAATCCTTCATCAAGCGGAAGCAGTCATCAGGAGTCAGTTTCACCGAAACATGATCCATTTTCTTGGCAGTCAATGCATCGTTTACAAAGACGAAACCTTGTCTGCTCATTCCGCAGCAAGATGTAATATACCGCTTATTTTGAAAGTCCTGGAAGTAGGGATTCACTTTATCCGTCTCCACATGAACAAAGCCTTCTTTTTCCTGGACCCAGATTTCTTTTATCTCATCATATTTTTTGATGATTCCTTCCGAAGCCAAATAACCAATCACCATATCCTCGATGTATTCAGGTGTACAAACCATCGTGACGAATTCTCGGCCATTTATTTTGACAGTAACGGGATGCTCCGTTACGATCGCATCTTCCTTCCGCTCGATGTTACCTTTGGTTATCCGGATGATGTCCCTCTTGATTTCAATCGCTTTCATGTCCCCACTCCTTTTAATATCCAGGAGCCAATTGACCAATATGTAAGGAACATGGTCAATGCCCGTTGAGTTTGTCCGCTATATTCTTATCAAATACGAATACGGAAATCGCTATGTTTTCTTTGATTTTGATGTCTGAAAACAAATGGAGCAGTTTAGCTCCGACCAGTTCTTCCATTCCATCAGGAGGACTCTCCGAATATACATCCTGAACCATTTTGGTTCGTGCAGAATGGACCATATCCCGTCCTTCCTCTGATCTTGATATGAACATTTCCGTAGGAGTCAAATTCCCATATAACGTAGAAACGGCCATATTTTCCACGAAAACCGTGTGTATGCGTTCCGGTCCTTTACCGAATAGTTCCTTGCGAAGCTTACGAATCATATCATTGAATTCATGGATAACTTTAGACACCGTTGCGTCACTCCAATTCAAGAAAATTAAGTTCTCAATTTTCTTATCATAAATCAACGCGAAGAAAAACGAAAGGGATTTGGGAATGATAACCTCTTTCCAGGATTGTTTCTTTTAATAATTAAAGGTATAATATCATTGATGAAAGTTGGGAGCATAATAGTGTACTGTTGTGTCCTATCTTTTTTAACATTATCCATTATGGTATGGATTGGTATATTGGCAAGCTTTGCTATTAAACTATTCCACCATGACCTACATTTCCGTTCAGAGCCGGAGGTGTAATCATGGTGGTTTTTTTGCGTCTTTTTGCTATAAAGGGGGAAATATAATGATCGATTCAAACATCACCATCAAAATCAACGGGAAGGATTATACCGCTAATGAAGGAGCTACAATACTGGAGGTCATCAACCAAAATGAGATAGCTCATCCACAGATTTGTTATGTTCCTGAGGTGGACCCGATCCAAACATGCGACACATGCATCGTCGAAGTTAATGGGAAACTCGTCCGGTCATGTTCGACAAAAGCAGTGAGCGGCATGGATATTGCCTTGGACTCAAGGAAGGCCAAAGAAGCCCAAACCGAGGCCATGGACCGGA
This sequence comes from Peribacillus frigoritolerans, assembly GCA_030562215.1. Lineage (GTDB taxonomy): Bacteria > Bacillota > Bacilli > Bacillales > DSM-1321 > Peribacillus > Peribacillus frigoritolerans_B. The sequence goes on from JAUPFL010000001.1 coordinate 639,131, forward strand.
TCCTGGAAAACCATTCTTTATACTGCACTGTATGTGATAATAATAACGGAAATTGCAAACTGCATAACACAGCAGAATTAATGGAAATTGAACACCAAAAATATCCTTACACACCGAAAGTGGAATTGGGTGCCGTCGATATGTCCCATCCATTTTACCGCTATGATGCCAATCAATGCATCGCCTGCGGGCAATGTGTCGAAGTCTGCCAAAACCTTCAGGTCAACGAGACGCTGTCCATCGACTGGGAAGCAGAACGGCCTCGGGTAATCTGGGATGAAGGAACGGAAATCAATAACTCATCTTGTGTAGGCTGCGGACAGTGTGTAACCATTTGTCCATGTAATGCATTAATGGAAAAATCGATGCTTGGCGAGGCTGGTTTCATGTCAGGTTTGAAAAACGATATGCTTGAGCCAATGATCGACCTTGTCAAAGAAGTGGAACCTGGATACAGCGGGATTTTTGCCATTTCGGAGATTGAAGCGGCAATGCGTGAGACACGGACGAAGAAGACAAAAACGGTCTGTACGTTCTGTGGGGTAGGATGCACATTCGAAGTCTGGACAAAAGGCCGTAAAATCCTTAAAATCCAACCTACTCATGAAGCACCCGTCAATGCGATTTCCACATGTGTCAAAGGGAAATTCGGTTGGGACTTCGTAAACTCTGAAAAACGTTTGACAAAGCCCCTGATTCGGAAAAATGGAAGATTCGTTGAATCAAGCTGGGATGAAGCACTTGATTTGGTTGCATCCAGACTGGGTTCGATCAAACAGCAATACGGCGGAAATTCAGTAGGTTTCATTTCCTCTTCCAAGATCACGAATGAAGAAAACTATGTAATTCAAAAACTGGCACGGCAAATGTTCGAAACGAATAACGTCGACAATTGCTCGCGTTACTGTCAATCCCCGGCAACAGACGGGCTGTTCCGTACAGTCGGCATGGGCGGAGACGCTGGTACGATCAAGGATATCGCCGCAGCAGGTCTTGTCATCATCGTTGGGGCTAACCCGGCAGAAGGACATCCCGTACTGGCGACACGCGTTAAACGGGCACACAAGCTTCATGGACAAAAACTGATCGTAGCTGACATTCGCAAAAACGAAATGGCCGAGCGTTCCGATATCCATATCAGTCCAAAACAAGGAACAGACCAAGTTTGGTTGATGGCGGTTACAAAATATATGATCGATCAAGGCTGGCATGATCAAGATTTCATCAATGAAAATGTTAACTTCTTCGACGATTATAAAGAAGTACTTGAGAAATATACCCTGGAATATGCAGAAACACACACAGGTATTTCAAAAGAAACATTGATCCAAATAGCTGAGACCATTCGTGATGCTGACGGAACATGCATTCTCTGGGGAATGGGCGTTACACAAAACACCGGTGCTTCCGATACTTCGGCTGCAATTTCCAACCTGTTATTAGCTACAGGTAACTACCGTCGCCCAGGAGCTGGAGCTTATCCGCTCCGCGGCCATAACAATGTACAGGGCGCTTGCGATATGGGTACCCTTCCAACATGGCTTCCGGGATATCAGCATGTTACCGATGACGTCGCACGTGCTAAATTCGAAAAAGCATATGGAGTGAAAATCGATGCCAAACCAGGCTTGAACAATATTGAAATGCTTAAAGCGATAGAAAAAGGCGACATGAAGGCAATGTATCTTGTAGGTGAAGATATGGCACTTGTTGATGCGGATGCAAACCATGTTGATAAAGTGTTATCCGGATTGGATTTCTTTGTTGTCCAGGATATTTTCCTTTCAAGGACAGCCCAGTATGCCGACGTGGTATTGCCCGGCGCTCCATCTCTTGAAAAAGACGGAACGTTCACCAATACGGAGCGCCGTGTACAGCGTTTATATAAAGCCCTTCCCACTATGGGAGATTCTAAAGCGGACTGGGAGATCACTCAAGAGATCGCCAACCGCTTAGGTGCGAATTGGAATTACACTCACCCTAGTGAAATCTATGACGAAATGGCAAGTCTGTCACCGATATTCAGCCAAGCGAATTACGAAGTGCTGGAAGGATGGAACAGCTTCCTTTGGGGAAATCATGATGGATCAAGTACGCCGCTACTTTATGTGGATGGCTTCAACTTCCCTGATAAGAAAGCGCGCTTTGCACTGGCGGACTGGGTGGAACCTCATAAATTCCCGGAAGAATATGACCTTCATATCAATAATGGACGCATGCTGGAGCATTTCCATGAAGGCAATATGACGAACAAATCCAACGGAATCCAATCGAAAGTACCTGATATTTTCGTTGAGGTTTCACCGGAACTTGCCAAAGAACGAAAAGTCAGTGATGGCGGTCTCGTTCGCTTAGTGTCTCCTTTTGGGGCCGTTAAGTTAAAAGCCCTGATCACAGACCGCGTTAAAAATAATGAGCTATTTTTACCGATGAACTCCGTCGATAAAGACTCTGCCATCAACTTCCTGACCGGTCCCATCTATGATCGACGCACAAGCACGCCCGCTTACAAACAGACGATGGTCCGCATGGAAGTATTAAGCGCAAGCGGAGACATTCCATTACCGGGTACCAATCCACGGAACAAAAAACGTCATCCTCAAAATGGTGTCGAGGTCGAACGTAAGTGGGCCCGTCCAGGGTATGTTCACTTAACGGATAAATAAACAAGGAGGGTGAAGATCATGGCAGCTCCTATAACGGAAATCCATAATCCCATTACTGAGGAAGAAATAAGGCTACAAAAACTGGAAGAACTGAAAACGTTGATCACCGATAATGAAGATGCATTGAACAATATGTTTAAAATCGTCAATGAACTGAATGACTCGGGAGTATTCGAAGCCGCGACCTCCATGCTTCAAGGGAAAGAACAAATTGCGAAAATCGCCCTTCAACAAATCACAAGGCAACCTGTCACAAACCTGATCAATACCCTTATGGGGGCAACAGGTGCCTTGATGAACGCCGATGCCGCACAATCCACGAAACTGCTGAACAGTGCACTTGCAGGAATCGATGAAGGAAACAAATTCCTTCAAGCCGATAAGAAGATCGGCGTTTTGGATTTAATGAAAACATTGAATGATCCAGACATAAACCGGGCAATCGGCTTTGGCGTCCACTTCCTAAAGGGAATGGGCAAGGAATTAAAAGAATAGGATCGGAACAAAGACTCAAGAGAAGCTTCTTTTGAGTCTTTGTTCTATCATTAAGTCTCAGTTGCTGCAAAGCTGCTGAAAGTGCAGCGTATTGGATAAGATTAGCATTGAGTGGATAATATGGCGGATATAAAAAATTGAAGAATTACATATTGCCTCAGTAAAAAATCTTATTAGCTTATCAAGCTGATGGGGTTTTTCCAGTGAAAAATGATTTAAGATCACTCATCAAAATAAAGGCTGTACACCCTTCCCTTATTCGCACCACTGCTTGCTAGATTCAATGATTGCAAAATCCGTGTTGCACTGGATGAAGAGGAAATGCTTAAAAAATCCCTCAACTGCCGATTCGTTATAGTCGAGCCAATTAGATGAAAATAATCTCGTAAAGCCTGGATATGTGCAGTTTTACTGGATTGTTGGCATTGATTGCAATGCCATGTGCCATGCCTTCTAAATAGCTGATTGCCCTTGCAATTCTCACACATCACTCCTTTTATTAGGTCCTTTTCGGTAAGATTATATCGTTCCAGGATGGAAAAGTCCGCATCGATATGCTTTTTATTCATTACGCGAACTGCTTTCTTCAAATGTTTTTCACTAAAACAGGATTCTGTTATGGAATGCTCGATTTGATCAATTTTAGCGGGAAGTGCATCGCGATGGATAACTTTATAGTGGAGTTCATGGTTTTCAGGAGCTGTACGGATGATTGTTTGGGGATTACTGATGACAATCAATGAAAGGATGGGCAGTGAGGGAAAACCGTTTTTCAAGAACCAATTGGTCAATTGTGATTCCTGGCGGCTGACTTGTATGATGGGATCAGGAAATACCGTTTCTTTTCCTTCTATCGTTCGAATGAGCTGATTGAAATGCGGATCAAAATAGATCGCCCCTGCAATGTTCTTCACTTCAATGATAAGCGCATATTTCTTGGAGATTAATAAGGTGTCCAGCTGAAAAAATCGTGATTGAACCTGCAGCCTTAAATCGTGGAGGATGAAATAGCTTTTTGGTTCAAGAAAGCCTAATGGAAAATCAATGGAGCATTCCCTTTATAGCCCGCTTCCCTTTTTTTGAGATCGTTCATGATTAAAGGGATTTTAGGGTGATTCGGAGGAAGCCTGCACACTAATGCACGTAATTTGCGGATGGCAAGAGGAACTTTTCGCTCTTTTACAATCAATTTCATCGCTCCAATCCTAGTTTCTCCAAAAGGATTCTACAGTAAATGATGGAAATTGTACAGTTTATCTGCGAAACCGGGAATATATCTTCGAAAATGGAGATATATCAGCGATAACTCCTGATTTATCTGCGAATTATACGATTTATCGATTTTTCGACAAAAACGACGAAAAAACAAATAAAAAACCACCAATATATGTATTGGTGGAGACGGTGGGAGTCGAACCCACGTCCAGACATAACGGCACTTAAGCTTCTACGAGTGTAGTCGATATATTCGCATTTCGCGAACTCATTAGCCTATCGACAGGCGGCAGAGCAGCTAGTCTGATTGGTCTCTTCCTTCATCCTCAGACGGTGGATTCCGGCGTATCCCACTTAGAGTGAGTCCCTTACCCTACCACGTGGGCCATGGAGGGAGGAACAGCTATCGACTGTTATTAAGCAGCGAAAGCTAGGTTGTTGTTTTGTTTGCCAGTTATAGGCGTTGACGTTTTAACGAGGCCGATCCCCTCGACTCGCAACTTAAGCTCGAACTATCCCTGTCGAATCCGTAACGTCCCCATGATGGAAATGGAGCGTACGAGAGAAGAATAGTCAGCAAGTTGGCTGATATTCAATTGTCATCGGTACAGGATTAATTATAACAGATTGGTTCAAAAAATCAATTGTAAGGTCTTGGCAGTTCTACATTTTCTGCCGATCACGGAAAGCACGTTCGATATCACGCTTCGCTTCCTTCTTCTTCAGGTCTTCACGCTTGTCATATTGTTTCTTCCCTTTACCCAGACCGATTAAAACCTTGGCAAAGCCATTTTTCAAATACATTTTCAACGGAACGATCGTGTAACCTGTTTCCTTTGTTACACCGATCAGTTTGCTGATTTCCTTCTTATGCAAAAGAAGCTTCCGTGTCCGCAACGGGTCATGGTTAAACTGGTTTCCCTGCTCATAAGGGCTTACATGCATATTATAAAGATAGATTTCCCCATTTTCTATTTTAGCGAAGGCATCCTTCAAATTCACTCGGGCCGCACGGATGGCCTTGATTTCGGTCCCCTTCAAAACGATTCCCGCTTCAAACGTTTGTTCAATAAAGAAATCATGATAAGCTTTTTTATTTTGTGCTAGTTGTTTACCTGAGCCTTTTGGCATCTAACTCTCCCCTTTTTACATCCAATCGCGGCAAGAGGATGAAATGATCATCCCCCGCCTCAATCTTTATCTCTTTTTTGGTTTTCTCTTGCGCTTTGCAGCTGGCGCATTTTCAAAGAATTTTTTCTTCTTTTTCGGTTTTCTCCCAGTAGAAGGCGAATCTCCATTACGGCCGCCGCCTTTTCCTTCCTTACGTCCACCATTGCCATCTCGGCCACGTTTGCGTTCACCTGAATTGGCTTTGAATATTTTCTTCTCGCCGGATGGACGCGGACGGCTTACCTTCATGCCGATAATTTCAAAGTCGATTGCGCGTTCCTCTTTATTGACGTTGGAAACACGTACGTCGATCTCATCGCCAATCCGGAACACATTACCGGTACGTTCCCCTATCATTGCAAGCTGACGCTCATCGAAGCGGTAATAATCATCCGTCATGAAGCTGACATGGACAAGTCCTTCAATCGTGTTCGGCAGCTCGACGAACATCCCGAAATTCGTGACCGAACCAATGATCCCGGTATACTCTTCGCCGATTTTATCCAGCATATATTCCGCTTTCTTCAGATCATCCGTTTCCCGTTCAGCATCGACTGAGCGACGTTCACGTTTCGATGTATGATCGGCAATCTCAGGTAAATTGGCATTCCATTTCTCCTTCGTAGCTTCATCCAGTTTACCTTCCACCAAGTAGGTCCTGATCAACCTGTGCACGATCAAATCCGGGTAACGGCGAATCGGCGATGTGAAATGTGTATAAAACTCAGCAGATAAACCAAAGTGACCTAAGCTCTCCGGATCATATTTCGCCTGTTGCATGGAACGAAGCATGACGGTGGATATGACCGTTTCTTCCGGTTTACCGGCAACCGCCTCAATGATTTCCTGTAACGCCTTAGGATGAACGTCATTCGCCGATCCCCGTACAATATATCCGAAGTTCGTAATGAATTCGAAGAAACGCTGCAGTTTTTCCGGCTTGGGATCTTCATGAATACGGTAAATGAACGGAACCTCAAGACGGTGGAAATGCTCAGCAACGGTTTCATTAGCTGCAAGCATGAACTCTTCAATCAGTTTTTCCGCAACCGACCTTTCACGTAAAACCACATCAGTCGGATGGCCCTCTTCATCAACGATGACTCTCGCTTCATTGAAATCAAAGTCAATCGCACCGCGGTTCATCCTGTTTTTACGAAGGATGGCCGCTAACTTCTCCATGTCCTGGAACATCGGCACCAACGCTTCGTAACGTTCGAGCTGTTCTTCATCTTTATCGACAAGGATTTTGTTCACATTGCCATATGTCATACGTTCCGTCGTCTTAATGACACTTTCAAAAATCTCATGGTTGACGACTTTTCCATCTGGCGTGATTTCCATTTCACATGAGAGTGTAAAACGATCGACTTGTGGGTTCAAGGAGCAAATGCCATTGGATAAACGATGCGGAATCATCGGGATGACCCTGTCCACCAAATAAACGCTCGTCCCTCTTTCCAAGGCTTCCTTATCGATTGGAGATCCTTCCTTCACATAATGGCTGACATCAGCAATATGCACACCCAGCTTGTAATTGCCATTTTCAAGTTTGGAAACAGTGACGGCATCATCAAGGTCCTTTGCATCCGCTCCATCAATCGTGACCAAAACATCATTGCGCAAATCCCTGCGGTTGCCAATTTCACTTTCTTGAATGGTATCCGAAACGGCATTGGCCTGCTCCATGACATCATCCGGGAACTCCATCGGCAAACCATATTTATGGATCACTGAAAGAATATCTACACCAGGATCATTTTTATGGCCAAGAATCTCAATGACTTCACCTTCAGCACTTATCCGTCCTTCAGGATAAGAAGTAAGCTTGACGACAACCTTATGTCCCTCTACCGCTCCATGTGAAGCATGCTGTGGAATGAAGATATCGTTTGCGATCTTTTTATCATCAGGGATGACGAAACCAAAACTTTTACTTTCGGAGTATGTACCGACCACTTGTGTAATTCCGCGTTCAAGTATTCTGATGACCGTGCCTTCTTGCCTTGAGCCCGATGTTTCCGAAGATACTCGTACCATGACGACATCTCCATGCATCGCTGTGCCCGTTTCATTTGGCGGAATGAAAATATCATCCATTCCCGGATTATCTTCAGGTGTGACAAAGGCAAATCCCTTTGCATGCCCCGTTAATTTACCGCGGAACAAATTCATTTTTTGCGGCAGGCCGTAACGATTGCTCCTCGTTCTGACCACCAATCCCTTTTCTTCCATCTTTACTAAAGCCTTAACGAAATTCTTGAAATCTGCCGAGTCTTCGATTTTCAAAGCCTCTTCCAGTTCTTGTACCGTTAACGGCTTATACGCTTCATCCGTCATGTATGTCAGAAGCTTATTAATATGTTCTTGAATGTTATCTTCCATGAAAACCCTCCTATTCAGGGTATATTTTTGTTATTCGGACCAATCCAGGCTTTCTAAAAACCCCAATACATCTTCATGTAGCTGGTCTTTTTCTTTATCAAGTGTTATGACATGGCCGGATTCTTCATACCACTTGATTTTTTTGACCGGTGATTCAATGGAATCAATAATAATATCGGCACTTTTTGGATTGATAACATCATCATGCCGGCCCTGCACGACAAATGTCGGAGCGTAAATAAGGTCGACGTGCTCTCGTACATCCGTTATCAATTCCTGAAGGGCTTTCAATGTATTCATCGGTTTATCGGCAAGGAGGTCCATTTCAAGCTCTATTTGCTCTTGAGTTTTTCCTTCATACTTCTTAAATTCTCTGGCGTACTCCAATACTCCTTTAAACATCATTTCTTCACTTTTGATATACATAGGCGCACACATTGATACGATACCCTTTATAGGTACAGTGTAACCTAATTTAAGAGAAAATACGCCTCCTAATGAGAGTCCGGCAACAGCAATTTCTTCATGGCCTTTGCTTTTCAGGAAATCGTAGGCCATCATGACATCTTTCCACCAATCTTCCGGACCCGTTTTCACCAGCTCCTCTGGGGAACGCCATGCCCTTCATAGTGCGGGGCATGGCAGGTGTATCCCTGTTTCTCCAAGTAACGGCCCAGCATCCGTACATCCGCTGAATTCCCCGTGAACCCATGTAAAAGTAAGACAGCCCTTTTTCCGCCTTCAAAAGTAAAGGGCTGCTGCAGCTTTATTTTCATGATCTTAAGCTCCTTTATCAGTAAATAGATTTTAAAAAAATCCCTATCCTATAATTAAGTACTAAAATCACTATATCTATTCATGCAACTATTGTGCAAAGAAAAAGCCTAGCTATTTAGCTAGACTCATTTTTGATCCATTACACATCAAAGTATGCAACAAGTAAAGTTAAAGCAAAGAATAAAATCGCCAATACTATTGTCGCACGATGTAAAACCAGGTCCAAACCGCGTGCCTTTTGCTTTCCGAATAACTGCTCAGCACCGCCGGCAATCGCACCTGATAAACCTGCACTCTTACCTGATTGAAGCAATACCGTCACAATGAGGGCGATACTGACAATCACTAAAAGCGTTATGAGAAATGCATGCATGCAATTACACCTCCTGAAGAACCAATAAACAATTACTTTAACTTTACCACACCCAATAAATATCCACAATCTTTGTTATACTATGATGGTAAGAATTCCTAAAAACCAATGGACATTCATTTCTTTTTGAATCAAAGTTTGAGATAATTTGCATAAATAGAGGAAGAGGTGTCAACATGTTTAAGTCCATACTACGGATTCTTGATCTCCTGACCATCCTATTCTCGGCAGTTGCCGGCTATTCTTTATGGACAGGCGGAAGCAATTTTATCAGCGTCCTATTAATCATCCTATCACCGCTTTTATTGCTGCTGGCAAAGTATCACGGAAATCGATACTTATTATTTGCTGCATATATCACGACAACCGTTTATTTTACTGCTATTATTTATAATGGACTTTCCAATAGCGGTATCGACTTTTTCCAATCAAGCTTCAATGTCCTCCTGATCGGGGCTGCAGCCGCCTTGCTGAGCGTCATAGCGGCGGTCATTGGGTTTGGGACCAATACTCTTACGATTCTTTGGTTATCGCTTCACACCCTTGTCACATTCGAGACAATCAGGATGTCATCTGGTTTCCTTTCGGGCTTTTGGTCTGATCCCGTCGTGGAAACCGCAGTCCGTAACGATTATCCATTTTTATTGATGGTCGTCTGGATTGGCTTATTTCTTGATAAATATCAAAGTGAATTAACAAGGGATTACTTATCACGATAATTTTTCAAAACTACTTTTATTGGAAATCTTATATTAAAAGCAAGGGGCCTTTCATATGTTAAAACCTATATTTGCAGCAACCGCTCTATCATCTTTCATTTTGATGGCTGGCTGTTCATCCGACCTGACAAGCGAGCATGAAAAAGAGCAAAAAGAAGAACAACCGAGCTCCCAGGAGACGGAGACTGAAAAGAATAATGATCCAAAGGAGTCTGCCCAACGCCAGGTGGAGGTTGATGAAACGGCTAAACCCGCACAGGCTGGCCTTCAGACGTTAGCCCATCCGGAAAGCATACCTGTACTTGTCAATAAACAATACAGCCTGCCTGAAGATTACAAACCCGATGACCTCATCTACCCAAATGTGGATTTCATCTTTGAAGATAAAATCGAAAAAGAATGATGCGCGAAGAAGCGGGAAAGGCTCTTGAAGCAATGTTCCAAGCTGCCGAAAAAGACAATATGCACTTTGCCGGCGTTTCCGCGTACCGCTCACACCAAACACAAATCACGGTCTTTAATAACTATGTGGCTAAGGACGGGGAAGAAAAAGCGAAAACCTACAGTGCAATGCCTGGGACAAGCGAGCATGAAACAGGCCTGGCGATTGATGTCACGACCCACGATGGGGCATGCGCTGCCCAAGACTGCTTCGGTGATACGAATGAAGCGGCCTGGCTAGCTGAACATGCACATGAATACGGATTTATCATCCGCTACCCTGAAGGCAAAGAAAACATCACAGGCTATAAATACGAACCATGGCATATCCGCTATGTTGGTGTTGATACCGCAACTGAAATCTATGAAGCGAAAATTACATTGGAAGAATACTATAATGCCGTACCAGTGGAAGCTGTATCGAATAAATAAAAAAAGGTGCCCGGATGCGGCACCTTTTTTTATTAATCAAACGTTTGATTAAATCCTTCAAGCTGGAAGCAGTGACTGGTTTATGGGCATAAAAAACCTCCTATTCAATGTGGATGGCCGCATTGAATAGGAGGGGAAATCACTGTAATCGAACTTCCAGCACAGATTACTTCTTCAAGTTATAGAAAGATTTCAAGCCGCCATATACAGCCAAGTCACCAAGCTGGTCTTCGATGCGAAGAAGTTGGTTGTATTTAGCGATACGGTCTGTACGGGACATGGAACCGGTTTTGATTTGTCCTGCGTTTGTTGCAACGGCGATATCAGCGATCGTTGCATCTTCCGTTTCACCGGAACGGTGGGAAACGACTGCAGTGTAGCCTGCGCGTTTAGCCATTTCGATTGCATCAAACGTTTCAGTCAGTGTACCAATTTGGTTCACTTTGATCAGGATGGAGTTACCGATGCCTTTTTCGATGCCTTCCGCCAATTTTTTCGTGTTCGTTACGAAAAGATCGTCACCAACAAGTTGAACTTTAGAACCGATGCGTTCCGTTAATAGCTTGTGGCCATCCCAGTCATTTTCATCCAGGCCGTCTTCGATGGAGATAATAGGGAATTCATTCACTAGCTCTTCATAGAAAGCAACCATTTCTTCGGATGTAACACCATTGCGGCCTTCGCCTGCAAGATCATATTTGCCTGTTTCTTTGTTATAGAATTCAGAAGAAGCCACGTCCATGCCAAGGTAGATATCTTCGCCTGCTTTGTAGCCAGCTTTTTCAATTGCCTCGATGATGACTTGAAGCGCTTCACGGTTTGAACCAAGGTTTGGCGCAAAGCCGCCTTCATCGCCGACTGCCGTATTCAGGCCTTTGGCAGAAAGGACAGATTTCAATGCATGGAATACTTCTGCACCCATACGAACTGCTTCTTTGAAGCTAGGAGCTCCTACAGGAAGGATCATGAATTCCTGGAAGTCAACATTGTTATCGGCATGCGATCCGCCGTTAATGATGTTCATCATTGGAGTCGGAAGTTGTTTCGCATTGAACCCTCCAAGGTAACGATACAATGGTAAACCTGAAAATTCCGCAGCGGCATGGGCAGCAGCCATTGATACGCCAAGGATTGCATTAGCTCCCAAGTTTCCTTTGTTTTCAGTGCCATCCAATTCAATCATAGTAAGGTCAAGGCCTGCTTGGTTCGTTACATCCAAACCGATGACTGCTTCAGCAATGATATCATTTACATTATCGACTGCTTTTTGTACCCCTTTACCCAGGTAGCGAGATTTATCCCCGTCACGAAGCTCAACCGCTTCGTGTTCTCCTGTTGAAGCACCTGATGGTACGATTGCACGTCCGAAGTATCCGGACTCTGTTTGGATTTCTACTTCTATTGTTGGGTTACCACGGGAATCTAGCACTTCGCGTGCATATACATGTTCGATGTACGGCATTATAAATCTCTCCTTTTCCTATTCACAATTTTATTTAGATAATAGGGATTTCCCTGTCATTTCAACAGGTTTTTCGACTCCAAGCAAATCAAGCATCGTTGGAGCTAAATCGCCTAAGATACCACCTGATCTTAATGTTACCTGATTTTTAGTGATAATGACAGGCACGGGATTCGTAGTATGGGCTGTCATCGGGTTGCCTTCTAGCGTTACGACTTCATCAGCATTCCCATGGTCAGCTGTGATGATTGCTGTGCCGCCTTTTGAGACGATTAAATCGACAATCCTGCCTAGGCATTCATCCACTGTTTCAATCGCTTTAATGGTAGGCTCAAGCATCCCTGAATGACCAACCATGTCCGGGTTGGCAAAATTCAAGAGAATGGCATCAAAGCGGTCAGCCTCAATTTGTTCCACCAATGCATCCGTAACTTCATAAGCACTCATTTCCGGTTTTAAATCATATGTAGCTACTTTCGGAGAATTAATTAAAATCCTCTCTTCACCAGGAAACTTCTCTTCTCGTCCGCCGCTCATGAAAAACGTCACATGCGGATATTTTTCAGTTTCAGCGATACGAAGCTGGGTAAGCTGGTTTTGGGAAAGTACTTCCCCTAATGTATTATCAAGATTTGTCGGATTAAATGCAACATATCCGTCAACTGTTTCTGAAAAATGTGTCAAGCAGACAAAATGGAGATGCTTCGGATGTCCAGGACCGCGGTCAAATGAGCGAAAATCCTCATTCGTGAACGTATTTGAAATCTGGATCGCCCGGTCTGGACGGAAGTTATAAAAGATTACCGCATCATCATCTTTAATCGTTGCCACCGGTTTACCGTCTTCCGCCGTTATGACTGAAGGTATCACGAACTCGTCAAAAATACCATGTTCGTAGGAATCCTCGACACATTCCATAGCAGAAGAGTAAGCAGGGCCATCACCATACACCATCGAACGGTAGGATTTCTCCACACGTTCCCAGCGCTTATCACGGTCCATCGAATAATATCTACCGGAGATGGTGGCAAACTGGCCAACACCGATTTCCTTCATTTTCGCTTCCGCTTCCTTAATATAACCTTGCGCCGTTTTCGGGCCGACATCACGACCATCTAAAAATGCATGTACATATACATTTTTAACTCCTTCTTTAGCGGCCAATTTCAAAAGGGCATACATATGATCAATATGACTATGGACGCCGCCATCTGAAAGAAGACCGAAAAGATGAAGGTCCGTGCCTTTTTTCTTGGTATGGCTCATGGCATCGACCAAAGTTGGGTTTTGTGCAAACTCACCTTCACGGATAGCCAGGTTCACACGGGTCAGGCTTTGATAAACGATCCGTCCTGCCCCGATATTCAAATGGCCCACTTCAGAGTTCCCCATTTGACCGGCAGGTAAGCCGACCGCTTCCCCGCTTGCCGTTAAATGGGAGTGCGGATACTGTTCCCAATAACGGTCAAAGTTCGGTTTTTTCGCATGAAAAACAGCATTTCCCTTTTCTTCGTTACGGCAGCCAAAACCGTCTAAGATGATAAGTGCCACAGGCGACTTACTCATAGTGACCAGCCTCCAGCAATTGTAAAAATGAATCGGATTTCAAGCTTGCACCGCCGACCAACGCACCGTCAATATCAGGTTGTGCCATATACTCTTTAATATTCTCAGGTTTTACACTGCCACCGTACTGAATCCGGATGGCTGCAGCTGCTTCATTTGAAAATTTATCGGCAACAACTGAGCGGATATGCGCACAAACTTCATTAGCATCTTGAGCAGATGACGATTTTCCTGTTCCAATCGCCCAAATCGGCTCATAAGCAATAACGGCTTGTTTCAATTGATCATCAGATAATCCTGCTAGGCCTTTTTCAATCTGGCTGCCTACGAAATCATTCGTTTCGCCAGCTTCCCTTTGCTCAAGTGTCTCACCGCAGCAAACAATCGGAGTCAACCCGTGGCCAAAAGCTGCATGGGCTTTTTATTAACGGCATCATCCGTTTCGTTGAACATTTCCCTGCGCTCAGAATGACCAAGTATGACGTAGGATACCCCAATATCAGCTAATGCGATTGGGCTGATTTCTCCTGTAAAAGCGCCGCTTTCTTCAAAGTGCATGTTCTGCGCCCCGATTTTCACATCGGTTCCTTTGGATGCTTGAACGAGCTGATCCAAAAATAAAGCTGGAGCACATACAACCGTATCGATTACATCTTGCTTCGGAATCAAATTGCTCACTTCTTCTAAAAAGGCAGTCGCTTCAGATAGTGTTTTATTCATTTTCCAGTTTCCTGCAATAATCGGTTTACGCATTTGGTTTCTCATCCCTTCTAATGTTGAAATATGTAACGGTTTAATCTAATTTATCGTTCAAGGCCACAACGCCTGGCAACTCTTTGCCTTCCATGAACTCAAGAGATGCACCGCCGCCAGTTGAAATATGGGACATTTTTTCTGCCAAGCCAAACTTTTCTGCAGCTGCGGCTGAATCCCCTCCGCCTACAATGCTGTACGTATCATTTGCTTCCGCCAAGGCTCCAGCGACGGTTCTCGTACCATTCGCAAATTTATCGAACTCGAATACACCCATTGGTCCATTCCAAATGACAAGCTTGGAACTTTTGATTACATCCGCAAATAACTCACTTGTTTTTGGACCGATATCAAGAGCCATTTTATCGTTTGGAATAGCATCGATATCCACATTCTCTGTTTCTGCATCAGGTGAAAATTCAGCCGTTACAACTGCATCGATAGGCAAATGAAGTTTTACGCCTTTTTCTTTTGCACTTTCGATGAAAGATTTGGCCAATTCTATTTTGTCTTCTTCCAATAAAGAATTACCGATTTCATGACCTTGCGCTTTAATGAATGTATAACCCAATCCACCACCAATGATCAAGTGATCGACTTTTTCCAAAAGGTTTTCGATAACGCCTATCTTATCCTTTACTTTTGCTCCGCCAATTATAGCTGTAAAAGGACGTTCTGGGTTAGATAGGGCTTTTCCCAGTACAGAAAGCTCTTTTTCCATCAACAATCCGGCAACGGCTGGGAGATGGTGAGCTATTCCTTCAGTTGAAGCATGAGCACGGTGCGCAGCCCCGAATGCATCGTTAACATAAACATCAGCAAGCGCCGCAAATGACTTCGCCAATTCTTGATCGTTCTTCTCTTCTCCTGGATAGAAACGAACGTTTTCCAACAACAGGATCTCGCCATTTTGCATGTTATCAATGATTGATTGAACGGTCTCGCCGTAAGCTTCTTCTGCCTTTTGCACATCTTTGCCACTAAGTTCGCTTAGTCTTTCCGCAACAGGTGCTAAACGCAATTCTTCAACGACTTGTCCTTTAGGACGGCCAAGATGGCTGGCTAAGATGACTTTTGCGCCTTGTTCTGTCAGATAGGAAATCGTCGGCAGTGCAGCCTTGATTCTCGTATCATCCGAAATCTTCCCGTCCTGCATCGGCACGTTGAAATCAACACGGCAAAATACGCGTTTTCCCTTTAATTCAATATCTTTAATCGACTTTTTATTCATAATCCAAGAACCTCCTTAGATATTGTTATCATATTTTTGATTCTTTTAGCCAAAAAGGGAGAGGGTAAATTTCCCAACTCCCCTTTTCTCTTTTTCATTATAGTCGGTTTCCAGGAAATTATCCAAAAACAAGAAATGTAAACGCTTGACTGATTAATGACTTACTAATAATATCATCTTCTGCCAAGTTTTTTTAGAGGTGTGATAAAAAAACCTCACCTTGGTGAGGTTTTTTTATTATTCTAATTACAATCCTTTTTTAGCCAAATAGTCGATCAAATCAACAACACGGCTTGAATATCCTGTTTCATTATCATACCAAGATAATACTTTAACCATGTTTCCTTCCATTACCATTGTGGAAAGGGCATCGATTGTAGATGATGATCGGTTACCGTTATAGTCAGTTGATACTAACGGAAGTTCGCTGTACTCAAGGATTCCTTTTAATTCACCCTCAGAAGCCTTTTTGAATGCTGCATTAACTTCTTCAACCGTTGTGTCTTTTTCAAGCTCTGCAACAAGGTCGACAACAGACACGTTTGGAGTAGGTACGCGCATTGCCATACCATTCAATTTCCCTTTAAGTTCAGGAAGTACAAGTGCAACAGCTTTTGCTGCCCCAGTTGTTGTAGGAATGATATTCTCGGCAGCTGCACGTGCACGGCGGTAATCTTTATGAGGCAAATCAAGGATTTGCTGATCATTTGTATAAGAGTGAACAGTAGTCATCATACCGCGTTTGATTCCGAATTGTTCATGAAGCACTTTAGCAAATGGAGCTAAGCAGTTCGTTGTACAAGAAGCGTTAGAAATTACATGGTGGTTTGCTGCATCATATTTGTCTTCGTTTACACCCATGACGATCGTGATATCTTCATCAGATGCAGGAGCAGAGATGATTACTTTTTTCGCGCCAGCTTCTAAATGCTTAGCTGCATCCGCACGTTTTGTGAAACGTCCTGTAGATTCTACAACTACTTCTACTCCCAGTTCACCCCATGCTAATTGTGCAGGATCACGTTCAGCCAATACTTTTACTTTGTGACCATCGACAACAAGGTAATCCCCATCAACTGTTACTTTTTCATTAAGTGATCCATGAATTGTATCGTATTGAAGAAGGTGCGCTAACATATTAGCATCCGTTAAGTCGTTAATAGCAACAATCTCTACCCCAGGATTACTCAATGCTGCACGAAATACATTACGTCCAATACGTCCAAAACCATTAATACCAACTTTTACTGCCATGAAAAATTCCTCCTTTTAAGTTCGCAAATATATTAAGGGGTGTAATTCCCCTGAATTAACTCTTGTGCCGCAGCTTCATCCGTGATCAAAACGGTCGATGAAGGTGCGCCTTTCATGTAGGAACGGATAGCCTTTGCTTTAGTTTTGCCACCTGCCACAGTTATCACTCGCTTTTCAGGGCTAAGATCATCTAACTGGATGCCGACTGTCAAAACTTTATGAACAACTTTGCCGTTTTCATCGTAATAATAACCGAATGCCTCTCCTACAGCATTTCCATCTAACAGCTTCTTTAACATTTCTGGCGAAGAATTTCTTCTCTCTGCCATCGCCATGGCATCACCGATTCCATGAATGATCATATCGGCAGACTTGATTTGGGAAATCACTTCTTTAATTGCAGGTTCCTTCTGAAATGATGCATAAACCTCACCGCTTAATTGATCGGGTACATATAACACTCTGTATGAGGCTTGTGCCTTCTGTGCCATTTTTTCGACAATCGTATTGGCCTGATTCTGCACTGCTTCACCAATTCCCCCGCGGGCTGGGACAAATGTCAATTTCTTCGACGCCTCATCAGGTGACAACGAATTAGCCACTTCGGCCATTGTCGATCCGCCAGTAACCGCAATGATATTCTTTGAGTTCCATTCTCGTTTCATACGGTTTGCACAAGCTTTACCCAATTCTTTTTCACCCATGGGGTTTCATCACAATTTCCCGAGACAATAATGACTTCATCCACTTGTAACAAATCCTGCAATTGCCGTTCCATTATGTCTATACCCATTACTTCACGCATTATTCCTTCTAACTTATCCAGGATTTCGATCCCTTCATCAGTCAGCGTCATGCCAGAGCTGAAGATGTTAACCAGGTTCTGACTTTTCAGAAAATCAACCTCGCCTCTAAGCGTCCGCTCTGTCAAATTAAGGCTCACGGACAGACTGCGCCTTCCAACCGGCTGCATCATTTTGATATAACGCAGGATATCATATCTTTTTTGCATAACCAAAAGGAAATCGGGTAATAATTTTCTTTGTACCTCGAGTAATGTACGCATATTTAAAACTCCTAAAAAGTTAAGTTGGACATTTAACGTCCCACGTAGTCATTTTGTGTCCCACTTAAAACAAAAAATATTCCTGCTACATATTTTATTCTAGCAGGAACGGAATGTTTCTTCAAATGATTTGAAAAATTATTTTTCCAAAAGCCTATTTAGAGCTGATTTATCAACATTTCCGAATTGAACGACATCATCTTTCCATTCTACGACTGGAATCATCAGCCCGAATTTCTCAAGCAAATCATCATCGGTATGGATATCGATTTCCTTATAGCCTATGCCTGACTCCAGTTTCACTTCTTCAAGTACCTGCTTGGCTTTATCGCATAAAGGGCATTTATCCCTACTATATAAAACAAACGCATTCGATTCCAAAACCACTCATCCTTTTCAATCATATCTTTTTCGTTTAGATGAAGAAGGGATCCCTAATTGTTCCCTGTACTTGGCAACGGTTCGGCGTGCCAGGATAATTCCATGCTCCTCTTTCAGCCGTTCTACCAGGTCTTGATCCGAGAGCGGCTTTTGTTTATTTTCCCCATTGATGGCTGCCTGCAGGCTCTTTTTGCTTGCATGCCCGACATATCCTCATCAAGGCCGACCGACTGTAAAGAAGTAGTGAAAAATATCCGCATCTCTATCGTGCCAAATGGTGTCTGTACGTATTTCCCCTTAACCGCCCGGCTTACCGTGGACTCATGTATACCAAGTTCGCTGCGATTTCTTTCATCGTCATCGGCTTCAAATAGTTCAGGCCATGATGAAAGCACGCAGGCTGCTTTTCGACGATGCACTGCATAACCTTCAATATAGTTTCTTTTCTCTGTTGGATTCCTCTGGAGATCCATTGGTATTCCTGCCACTTATCCTGGATAAACCGCTGAACTCCCTGATCCTTATGGCTCTTCATTCGGTTTAAATACCCTTTATCCACATTAAGATTGGGTGTGTTACCATCATAATTCCCGACAAGCAGCATGCCATCCCGAACTTCCACGACCACATCCGGCACTATATAAGAAGGTTTTTCCTGAAAAAAGAGTGAAGCCGGTCGCGGGTTCAACGTCTGGACATAATCAAAGACTTCTTGAATCTCCTTCAGTGTAACACCGATTTTCTTACTTAGGTCTTTCCAGCGCTTTTCAGCAAAATCGAGGAAATGGTTTTCTATGATCGATTCTGCCAGCAGATTCTCCCCTTCTGCTTTCACCTGAAGCAAAAGGCACTCTTGAAGGTTCCTCGCTCCAATTCCATGTGGCTCGAGTTCCTGTAAAATCGAGAGACTCTCTTCCAAAATGGCCGGAGATATGCCTGGGATGCATATATCATCCAGCTGAGTCCTTAAGTAACCGTTTTCATCAAGGTTATGAATTAATAGCAGCATTGCCTTCTGCCGCTCCCCGGAAAAATGCTGGTGATTCACCTGGGACATGATATGCTGTTCAAGCGATATAGTATCTTCACTGATCTGTTCAATCCAATAGTTGGCATCATACGTATTTTTAAGAGTCCGTTTACCCTTTTTCCCCCGGTCAAAAGTTGGCTGAAATAAAGAAGATGTTGGCTGATCTATGGACAGTAATGGATTCTCCACCATTTTATTTTCTAAAAAAGCCGATAGCTCCTGCGAGGAGTATTGCAGCAATGTAATAGCTTGCATAAGCTCCTGGGTCATTGCCATCTTTAATGTTTGCTGTTGAAAAAGTCCTGCTTTCATATTCATACTCATCGATTCATCCCTCCCCCACTCCATTTTACATTATCAGGAGAAAATTCTACACAAAAACCCATGAAAACGCTTACGATTTTTTCTGAATAGTTTATTTGTTTTAAATACTATATGTTAGAAATGCAAATTTAACAACTACTTTTATTGAAAAATCACCATTTTTCAATAGTGTGGGCGAATATTTTCAAGACAGGGCCGACATTACAGGATTCGATGGAATATTACGGAAAACGAGCAAATTCACCAAAAATCTTAGAGACTTTCCTAAAAATGACCAATAAAAAATCCCCCGCTTTATTAAGCAGAAGATTGGTAATGCCCTCGGCAGGAATCGAACCTGCATTTCAAGCTTCGGAGGCTTGCGTTCTATCCGTTGCACTACGAGGGCGTAATAGAAAATATTTTTTAACAGACTTCATTATATGATAGAATCCCCTCCTTTGCAAGGGTTATCAGGTTTAAAACTTTATCATTTGGGTATTATGGGTAATGTGGAAATTCATCCCTGTGCGGCATAATATATAAAATAATCTATCAGGAAGGAGCTTTGCCAGAAAATTGTCGAACAAATTATCCATAATAGGGTTTGTTTTGTTTGACCTAAATTGACCAAAAAGTGTATCATACATACATAAAGAATTTAAATGATTCTCTTAATCGAAGGAGGAAATGAACATGAATTTAATTCCTACAGTTATCGAACAAACAAGTCGTGGGGAGCGTGCCTACGATATTTACTCCCGTTTATTAAAAGACCGGATCATTATGCTAGGAAGTGCAATTGACGATAATGTTTCCAACTCCATTGTTGCTCAATTACTATTTTTAGAAGCGGAAAATCCTGAAAAAGATATCACTCTATACATCAACAGCCCTGGCGGAAGCATCACTTCCGGTATGGCCATTTACGATACTATGCAATATATCAAACCTAATGTATCGACAGTTTGCATCGGTATGGCCGCTTCCATGGGTGCTTTCCTATTGGCCGCTGGCGAAAAAGGCAAACGTTATGCGTTGCCAAACAGTGAAGTCATGATTCACCAGCCACTTGGAGGAGCTCAAGGTCAAGCTACGGAAATTGAAATTGCTGCCCGCCGTATCCTTCACTTGAAAGATAAGCTGAACCAAATCTTGGCAGAGCGTACTGGACAACCTATTGAAGTCCTTCAAAGAGATACGGAACGTGATAACTTCATGACTTCCGAAAGAGCTCTTGAATATGGCTTGATTGACAAAGTCATCACGCGCAGCATCCTTGATGATAAAAAGACTCTAAATAAATCATGAACAAAAGGCTCCGGAGATCGCCTTAAGCGATTTCCGGAGCCTTTTTTACTATAAAAGAAAAGGATGCACTTTTAGGCATCCCCTTTTTAACCCTCTTGCTGAACGAACTCTTCCAATGCCTCTAACGCTTCTTTTTCATCGCGTCCTTCAACGATTAACTTCACGGACACGCCAGAACTGATGGCAAGGCTCATTAACCCCATTATACTTTTTGCATTCACTTTCTTTCCTTCTTTTTCAAGAAAAACATCTGAATGAAAGCGGTTAGCTTCTTGTACAAAAAGAGCCGCCGGCCGAGCTTGCAAACCCGTTTTCAATTTTACCTCAACTTGTTTTTCCACCATCTTGATCTCCCCTGTTAGCTTTATTTTTTCGCAGCAATAGCCTCTCCCCACGGAGCCTGTCAGCTATTTCATCAATCTTTCGCAATCGGTGATTAATCCCGGACTTACTGATGGTTCCCCGGATACCATTTCCCCAAGTTCCTTTAAGGTTATATCCTGAAACGCTATCCTAAGCTCCGCAATTTCCCGAAGCTTATCCGGTAAAATGCTTAGTCCTACCGTATCCTCGATATAATGGATATTTTCAACCTGGCGCAATGATGCACCGATCGTTTTGTTCAAATTGGCTGTTTCACAATTCACAAGCCGATTCACTGAATTACGCATATCACGGACAATCCGTACATCCTCGAACCTTAATAAAGCTGAATGGGCGCCAACTATACTTAAAAACTCGGCAATCTTTTCGGCTTCTTTCAAATAAATGATGTACCCTTTCTTGCGCTCAAGCGTCTTGGCCTTCAAGCCAAACTTATTCATTAGCTCACAAAGGGCATCATTGTGCTCTTTATACAGTGAGAAAATCTCAAGGTGATAGGAGGACGTTTCCGGATTGTTTACCGACCCCCCGCAAGAAATGCACCTCTAAGGTAAGAACGCTTACAGCATTTCTTCCCAACAATAGTATCGGATATATCATGGAGAATTTCAAAGCCATCGCCTAAAATTTCCAAATCGGTTAAAACCCGCTGCCCTCCGGATGACATCCTGACAATATATACATTGTTCTTTTTAAGCTTCATCTTTTTACGGACCAATAGCTCGACCTGGACCTCATAACTTTTTTCAGCAGCGTATAAATCCTTCTGGCTATCGCAGCATTCTCAGTTTGAATATCCACAACAAGCTTCCGATTAGAAAATGAAAGGGATCCGTTCATCCGGATAAGCGCACACAATTCAGCTTTACCGCAGCAATCCTTTCCCTCTAATGTAGTAAGCTCTTTTTTTGTTTCTGAAGCAAAAGACATCCATTTCACCCCCAATCGAACGCAGGTAATCTATTTTTATCAATCAAAAAACCGCCCCCGCCTATATCTACGGTACTATGTGGCTTTTTGTTTCATTTACAAGCATATTATAAAGCAAATCCGCCACTTTTTTCGTGTCATGGCGTATTACATTCCCTTCATAGCTGAAAATGCGTTCTTGTATGATTTCAAGACCCATCATTTTTAAACTTTCCACGTCATACATGACCGGTTTGGCATATTCAGCTTGATAGCGTTGCTGAATCTCGGTTGGTATTTCCTCATTATTAACAAGTATCCTGTCAATATATGCATTCCCCATATGGTCATATATCGCTTTTATATGATCACTCGCGCTATAATCCAGAGTCTCGCCGGCTTGTGTCATCAAATTGCAAATGTATACCTTCTTCGCCTTGGAACGGGCAACCTCTTCTCCTAAACCAGGGACAAGTAAGTTAGGCAGAATGCTAGTATATAGGCTTCCTGGACCTATGACTATAAGATCTGCCTGCTTGATTTCCTGGAGAGTTTCACTAAGCGGCTTTATATGATGAGGAGACAGAAATACTTTTTTTATTTTCTTTCCTGAGAAGGGAATCTTGGATTCTCCTGTAACGATCGTTCCGTCATCCATCTCTGCATGGAGAACCACACTTTGGTTGGCAGCCGGAAGCACTTTACCGCGGACATTAAGAAATTTACTCATTTCCTGGATCGCATGGACGAAATCCCCGGTCAACGAAGTCATTGCCGCCAGTATCAAATTCCCCAGCGAATGCCCGGACAACTCATTTTTACTCTGAAAGCGATGTTGAAACATTTGTTCAACAAGGGGCTCTACATCCGATAACGCAGCCAGCACGTTACGAATATCACCCGGAGCGGGAATATCCATATCCTCACGAAGGCGGCCTGAACTGCCACCATCATCAGCTACCGTTACGATTGCCGTTATATCCACCGGATGCTTCTTTAACCCTCTCAACAAAACAGGAAGGCCGGTTCCCCTCCGATGATCACAACCTTAGGTTGTTTCTTTTTATCTAACATCTGCTTTCCCCTTACTTTTTCGATATCGCGATGTGATACTTGAACCCTGTAATCCTTCTTAAAATGGTTGGAAATATACTCTGTCAATGCTACAGAACGGTGCTGACCACCTGTACACCCAATCGCAACAACAAGCTGTGCTTTCCCTTCACGTTTATAATATGGAAGCATGAAAGCGAGCAGATCGGTCACTTTTTCCAAGAATTTTTGCGTCTCACTCCATTTTAAAACGTAACTCGACACTTCCTGTTCCAAGCCAGTCCTTGGCCTCATATGGTCAATATAATATGGATTTGGCAGGAACCGTACATCAAACACAAGGTCGGCATCTATGGGCAAACCATGCTTGAACCCGAACGACATGACATTGACTGTAAAACCGACACTTTTATCGGCAGAAAACTCCGAAGCGATTTTCTCCCTCAATTCGCGCGGTTTCAGTTGGGAAGTATTAAAGATCAACTGGGCCCTTCCCTTCAATTCGTCCAAAAGTTCCCGTTCCATTTTAATGCCTTCCAATGGCCGGCCTAATGGAGCAAGTGGGTGGGTCCTTCTCGTTTCCTTATATCTGCGTACCAAGGAATCATCATCAGCTTCAAGAAAAAGGATTCTTGGTGATACTGCAGCTGTATCCGTTAAATTATCGAGTGCAAGAAATAAGGAATCAAAAATTCCCTTCCCCTTAAATCCATGACAAGAGCCACTTTATTCATCTTATTCCCGGAGTCCTTCATTAACTCCAAAAACTTTGGCAATAGCGTGGGCGGCAAATTATCGACGCAAAAAAAAAAGCCGAGGTCTTCAAAACTTTGAACCGCCACTGTCTTACCTGCTCCGGACATTCCGGTAATGATGACCAATTGCGTTTCACTCATCTGCCCTGTACTCATAGTTTCTCCGCCCCCATGTATAGCAATCTTTTTTATATCTAATAATTAACCTGGATCCAAACGGTAAGAAAGCAGCTTAAACTCAGGTGTATAAGTAAAGGTTCCATAGATGATCCCACTTCCATGAACCATATAATCCAGGATGTGAAAATCACCTTCAGCCATCATCAGCTTTTTAACATCTTCTACCGGATGCCAGCTAAGTTCCCCTTCTTCACAAACATCGACATTTACACCATCGGAATCCGTTGCAAAGAAAGTGAACATCATCCATTCTGATAAAACTTTATCCCCGTCCTTCATGATGAAGGTGAAAATACCTTTGATTGAAGGGTTTTTTAAATAAACGCCCGTTTCTTCGCGATATTCCCTAATACAAGCATCGCGTACAGATTCCCCAGGTTCCATCTTGCCGCCTGGAGCTACCCACCATCCGCGTCTAGGCTTTTTCAATAAGAGGATTTGATTATCTCTGATCAATACACAGTTTGTGACACGTTGCACGTTCTTCACCTCGATTGGCTCTGCTCGACTATAAAAAACCTTCACCCCCGTTTTGAAGAGATTCAGTTTATATCCTTAAACCGCCGCTAGATATCCATTTAATAGTTCAAACAAGTTTTATTTTTCATATTATTACCATTATGAAAGATAATATATGTTTAGTATATCTTATCATTATACTATTTTTAAAATGAGCTAACAATAAAGTAAACTTCCTGCATTGGGGTAATCTTCATTTGCAAGGAGCCACATAAAGTAAGCCTTTATCCTGCTTAACTCCTATTCTTCTCCACTTTCGCTGCCTAAATGCAAAGGAACGACTTACTTCACATTAAAAACCGCTCGGGAACATCCTAAAAATTGGAACTAAAGATATAGTCTCAAAGCATGAAAACCAAAAAAAAGACACAGAAACTTAATCTGTGTCCTTAAACGTTTATAATTAAAGGGGTCAACTTCTACCCATACTATACCCAATCATTATTTCACGCGTGTTACAACATCGTTAAAACGGAATTACGATTGTATATTCTTGTGATATCAAGCCTTTGGCTGCAATTTTTCCTGAAGTTCCTCAACAAAATGCTGAGCTGATTGAGCGGCAATGCTGCCATCGCCTGTAGCTGTAACGATTTGGCGCAATGTTTTTCACGAACGTCACCTGCAGCAAAAATACCAGGTACGCGTGTTTCCATCCGATCATTCGTTTCAATATAGCCTGTGGAATTCAAGATGCCCAAGTTTTCAAATGGTTTAGTCAGCGGAAGCATTCCGATATAAATGAATACACCGTCTGCGTCCATCACTGTCTCTTCTCCGCTTTCTGTGGAAACTAGTGTGACACCGCCGACTTTGCCGCCTTTTTCATTGATTTCCTTCAAAGTGTGATTCCAGATGAAGTTAATTTTCTCATTGGCAAATGCACGATCTTGAAGAATCTTTTGAGCACGAAGTTCGTCACGTCTGTGAACGATCGTCACTTTTGAAGCAAAGCGGGTTAAGTACACACCCTCTTCAACAGCAGAGTCTCCGCCGCCGATAACGAACAATTCTTTTTGCTTGAAGAATGCACCGTCACAAACTGCACAATACGAAACACCGCGGCCGCCCAATTCTTTTTCGCCAGGAACGCCGATTTTCTTGTATTCGGCACCAGATGAAATGATGATTGAACGTGCTTTGAATTCCTTTGTACCGGCTTTGATCGTTTTATACTCTTCACCGTCAATGATTTCCTTAACATCGCCATAGGCATACTCCGCACCGAATTTCTTTGCATGGTCAAACATTTTTGTTGAAAGTTCAGGTCCGAGTATAGTGTCGAATCCAGGATAATTTTCAACTTCTTCCGTATTGGCCATTTGCCCGCCCGGTACCCCGCGTTCTAACATCAATGTTGAAAGGTTCGCACGTGATGTATAGACAGCCGCCGTCATCCCTGCAGGACCAGCTCCAATAATAACAACGTCATAAATTTTTTCAGACATGTTTTCACTCCTCCATATTCCATTACAAATGGAACCTTCACTACGGTTAGTGTTCCCTACCTATTATCCTATATAACAAATAATTTTTCGTCCAAATATCTGCTCATCCGAGTAAGTTTTGAACCAACTTTACGTACTTCGATAAGGTGGACACCGATATGAAATGTTTGTCTGCGATTGCCTGTTTGCTCGCCTTCTCATTTTTAAGCTGAATCCACACGTACTCCACCGCAGATGCCCAGCCTGCTGGATTATTTAGCTTCTGCCCGGATTTCACCGCTTCGATGAAAACGGAAAACCACATTAAATAGAGCCCGGCTTCATTTAATTGTATCGGTTGGAAATGCTGATATAATAACTCCGCTGTACGATCGGCAAAATCAATCGGTGTTAATTGGCGAACTTTAGCAGGAACTTGAACAAGTTCGGCATAATCACGTTCCAAATCAGTGAAATTCTGATTTAGGTTGAGAACCTGGTTTTTCAATAGCTTCTGTTTATGAACCGAATGTTTCAGAAGGAAAATGGCAAACAGCCTTTCTTCGATGAATTCACTTTCCAGCCTTTTTATAATAGAAGGAAAATGATGTTCAAAACCATCTGAAGTTGCGTTCATATCTCCCCAAGGCTCCATGCCTTCCTTTTCCGGGTTCATTTCCACGACCTTTTTCCATGCCTTTTTGGCAGCCTGTTCATGGCCTAAGTGGTAAGCGGAAATGGTAAGCCAATAATAGAAGGTTCCATCTCCTTCGAACCCTTGCTTTTGGAGTCCTTTCAGCCATTTATATGCAGAAGCATAATTTCCGATCAAAGCGAAGGTCGCTCCAAGCTTGAAACGATGTTCGGATAGCATCGGCCTAATTTTCTCCAGCATCTGTATGAGCTCTTCAACCTTTGCTTCATCCTGTTGATAATGATGGAAAACAACAAGGTTGCAAAGCGCATGCAGGTTTCCCGGACTTTTTTCCAGTACCTCATCAAGTGTTTCAAAAGCTTCATTTACTTGACCAAGATAGAAATAGGCAAGTGCCAGGTTATTATAAGCGGACCAGTAATCTTCGTACTCGGCAATCGTTTCTTTCAGCACTTCGATTGCCTTCGGGAAATTTCCTGATTCCAGGTACTCACGAGCTTGTTCCTGTTTGGTAATGAGCCCATCATGCTTGAAGGGGTTTTCTTCTGACTCATCCGACTCAAAAGTTATCAGTTCAAGCAGATCCTCTGCGTCATCGCTGAACTCCCCGTCTTCTTCTTTATCAAGATAAGCACTGGCGTGACGATAAGCCTCCTTGAACATGCCTAAGTGGGCATAATTATTCGCCAGGAAGTAATGACATTCAGACATATAGGGATCCATCACATCCAAGATGTTTTCCAAAAGGTTGTTTGAATAATTATATTCACCGATTTCCGAGCAAGTGATTGCCAATTGACAAGCTATCATCGGTTCAGCAGGTTCAAGTTCCAGCGCACGTTCCAGGTATTTCTTTGATTTAGGTAATTCCCGTCTATGATAAGCTTTTAAACCCTTGGTGAAATAATACTCACCTGTTGGGTGAAAGGTTAGAATTTTTGCCTGTTGGCCAAATTTAGAGTCTTTACTCATGTAATCCTCCATCTACAAGTTGATTAACCATAGTATTATAACATATTGGAGAAAATTTGCCGAACAATTCAAGAAAATGGAAAACGGGAATCACCATACTTTCTTCAAGAAAAAATTGAAGATTTTCCTAGTCAAAAGGGGAGTCAAGGTCGTTGCTCGCAGTCGTCAATACACACAAAGAGCCCTCCTATTGAAGGAGGGCACAAACTGAAGACAAACTCGATGAGAATCCAGTTGTCTTCAGTTTTTTTAAGGTTTGTACAATTTGAACGTCGCCTCCAGGCACTCGCTCCAATCAACTTTGTTTTAAAATTTAGATAGAACCCCTTTTGTCTACAAACTGAGCTCCCCTATTATTGAAGGCACTCACCATTCATTCGGTTTCTTTCGGTTCGTCCTTATCGGCATGTCTAGCCTTCAATACATCAAGCACCGCTTGGAATGGCAACCCCTGCTCCTGAAGAAGAACGAATAAGTGATAGAGGAGATCTGCACTTTCCATCGAAAGTTCCTCTGCATCGCGGTTCTTTGCAGCAATGATCACTTCTGCCGCTTCTTCACCGACTTTTTCAGGATCTTATCAACGCCCTTATCGAATAGGTAGGTAGTATATGAACCTTCAGGCATTTCCGATTTTCTTTTTCAATCAATTTTTCCAATTCCGTCAAGAAAGTCACATTCGCCTTCACGTCTTGTCCGGCTTCACCGTTTTGGTAAATCGTTTCGCTAAAACAGCTTGTTGCCCCTGTATGGCACGCGGGACCTGCAGGAACGACCCGAACGACCAATGCATCTTGATCGCAGTCATACTTCATTTCGATGATTTTCTGGGTATTGCCGCTGGTTGCTCCTTTATGCCATAATTCATTGCGCGAACGGCTGAAGAAAACCGTTTCACCTTTTTCAATCGACAATTGCAGAGATTCTTGGTTCATGTAAGCAAGAGTCAGCACTTCGCCGGTTCCTGCATCTTGAATAATTGCCGGTATCAGGCCTTTTTCGTCGTATTTAATAGTTTCAAGATTCATCGTACAACCACTCCTTGTTGTTTGAGAAACGATTTAACTTCTTTGACGGATGTTTCTTTATAATGAAAAATCGATGCGGCTAACGCTGCGTCTGCTTTACCTTCTTGAAAGGCTACCTGGAAATGTTCAGCGTTGCCTGCCCCGCCTGAGGCGATGACCGGCACTGAAACGGCTTCAGATACCGCTTTTGTCAAAGCGATATTAAACCCTTGTTTCTCGCCGTCACAATCCATGCTTGTCAATAAAATTTCCCCAGCACCGCGGGATACGGCTTCCTTCGCCCACTCGATCACTTCCCATTCAGTCGGCTTCCGGCCGCCATGGGTATACACGCGCCATGACCCAAGCTCTTCATCATATCGGGCGTCTATGGCGACCACGATACATTGGGAACCAAAATAATCAGCACCTTCATTAATTAAATCAGGACGCAGGATGGCTGCTGTATTTAAGGATACTTTATCAGCACCAGCTCTTAGGATCTTCTTCATATCCGCCAATGAATTAATGCCGCCGCCCACCGTGAACGGGATTGCCAAGCTGCCCGCTACCGCTTGAACGACGTCGACGATCGTTTCCCTGCCTTCATGTGATGCGGAAATATCCAGGAAGACAAGTTCATCGGCACCTTCTTGGTCGTAAAAGGCTGCAAGTTCGACCGGATCTCCAGCATCCCTAAGGGAAACAAATTGTATGCCTTTGACTACGCGCCCATCTTTTACATCGAGACATGGAATAATTCGTTTAGTGAGCATTTAACCACGCACCTTTTCTAGTGCTTCTGCTACATTAAAGCGGTTGGTATAAAGTGCCTTGCCAATGATTGCCCCTGCAATGCCTTGGGCTCCATGCTCCTTGAGAGTGATAAGGTCTTCGAGTGAACTAATGCCTCCCGAAGCGATCACGTCTTTACCAGTTGCCTTTGCCATGGCCAATATACCTTCAACATTCGGGCCAGAAAGCATGCCATCCGTCGCGATATCAGTCACGATAAAGGTCTCAGCACCAGCATCGGCCAGTAATTTGCCAAGGTCTATCGCAAGGGTTCCAGACGTTTGAAGCCAACCATGAGTGGCAACCCTGCCATCCTTCGCATCGATCCCGATTGCGATGTGGCTTCCATATTTCCTAATCATTTCTTTAGTGAAATCAGGGTCCGAAACGGCCGTGCTGCCTAGAATGACACGTTCCACTCCATTATCCAGATAATGGGCTATATCCCGTTCCGTACGGATGCCGCCGCCGATTTGAATGCGGGCGCCTAAATCGCTTGCAGCTTTAATTACGTACGAATCATTGATTCTTACTCCCTCTTTAGCCCCGTCAAGGTCGACCATATGTATCCAATCGGCTCCTTGGTCCGCAAAGCTTTTAGCCATATCGAAGGGGGAATCGCCATAAACGGTTTCCTGATTGTAATCTCCCTGGATTAAGCGGACGCATTTGCCTCCGCGCATATCAATCGCCGGGTAAATAGTAAAGTTGCTCATGCTTCTTCCTTCCCTTCTACTAATGACAGATAATTTCCCAAAAGTGACATGCCCATATTCCCGCTTTTTTCCGGATGGAACTGCATGCCGAATACATTCCCTTTACCGACGATCGCCGGCACTTCCACATCATACGTCGCCGAAGCGGTAACGAATGATTCATCTGTATCGACGTAGTAAGAATGGACGAAATATACATGATCCTCTTCCAGCCCTTCATTCACTGGTGAAGCGTGTTTGAATTCAAGACGATTCCAGCCCATGTGCGGCACTTTATAAACCTGGTCATTCGCATCCACTCCCTTAAAACGAACGACTTTTCCCGGGATGAGGGATAATCCTTTTGCCGGTCCATTTTCCTCACTTTCATCAAAGAGAAGCTGCATGCCAAGGCAGATGCCTAATAGATAGCCCCCATCCGCTACATATTCCCTCAGGAATTCATCCAGCTTTTGTTTTTCCAAGAGACTCATGGCATCCCTGAAAGAGCCCACGCCGGGAAGTATGATCCCTTTCGACTTTGAAAGTTCTTTTGGGTCATCGGAAATGAATGAATCTGCACCAAGGCGCTCAAGCCCTTTACTAACAGAAAATAAATTCCCCATGCCATAATCGACGATCCCGATCATTTACAACATTCCTTTCGTCGAAGGGATGCCTTTGACACGTGGATCGATAGTCGTAGCTTCATCCAATGCACGTCCAAGCGCTTTGAATATTGCTTCGATCATATGATGTGTGTTGTGACCGTAATGAACGACTACATGAAGGTTCATCCTGGCTTCAAGAGCGAATTTCCAAAGAAACTCGTGCACCAGTTCAGTATCGAAAGTACCGACCTTTTGCGAAGGAAACTCAGCCCGGAACTCCAGATGCGGACGATTGCTTAAATCGATGACAACCTGGGCGAGTGCTTCATCCATAGGTACGAAAGCATTACCGTAACGCTTAATCCCGCGCTTGTCTCCAAGGGCCTCCAATAATGTCTGACCCAAGCAAATGCCAATATCTTCAGTTGTATGGTGATCATCCACGTCTGTATCCCCGTTTGCATCTACTGTCAAATCAAACTTCCCGTGTTTTGTGAACAAATCGAGCATATGCGTCATAAACGGAACTCCGGTCTTAATGGAGGAATTACCTTCCCCATCCACACCAAACTTCAAACTTATTTCCGTTTCATTCGTTTTTCGCTCCACACTAGCAAAACGTTCCATTACAGCTCCTCCTCAACGGGGTAAGACCCCTTTTCCCAAGATGTAAAAGCATGTCAAAAGTCTTTATATCACTGATTTCACTTATTTTAATAATTCAGGACCTTTTCCCGATTCATTCACACCACGTGATTCGATGGCACGGGCATGAGCCTCAAGTCCTTCCATTCTTGCAAATGCTGCGATTTTTTCTGCATTTTTTGCGGAAGGCCGTTTCACTATACATGATGATGCTCGATTTCTTTTGGAAATCATCCACATTCAGCGGGCTGGAAAACGGGCGGTTCCATTTGTAGGCAATACATGATTGGGGCCTGCAAAGTAATCCCCGACAGGCTCTGAACTAAAGCGGCCAATGAAGATTGCCCCGGCATGGCGGATTTTAGCCATGATTTCGAGTGCATCTTTGGTCACAATTTCCAAATGTTCCGGTGCAAGTTCATTAATCGCTTCAACAGCTTCTGCCATATTCCCGCATACAACGATTCTTCCATAATCCCTTATCGATGCTGCAGCAATATCATGGCGTGGAAGCAACGCCACCTGCTTGGTCACTTCTGCTGCCACATCTTCTGCAAGAGACATCGACGTCGCGACCAAAACACTGCAAGCCCGGGCATCATGCTCCGCCTGTGATAGCAAGTCTGCCGCAACTTCTGCAGCGATGGCTGTTTCGTCCGCCAATATCGCTATTTCACTTGGACCTGCTATCATATCAATTGCGACATCTCCGAATACTTCGCGCTTCGCTAACGCCACATATATATTTCCCGGACCCACTATTTTATCCACTTTCTTAATTGTTTCCGTCCCATAAGCGAGGGCAGCTATGGCCTGAGCCCCGCCAACTTTATAGATTTCCTTAACTCCGGCAATTTTGGCAGCTGCCAAAACCGCTGGCGATAATTTCCCATCTTTTCCTGGAGGGGAAACCATAACGACCCGTTCCACCCCGCGGCCTTCGCAGGTAATGCATTCATCAATACTGACGAAGGATAGGCTGCTGTGCCTCCAGGTACATAAACACCTACAGCATCAAGAGGTGTCAATTTTTGTCCTAGCATCGTTCCCGTATCATCAGTCGTAAACCATGAATTTCGAATTTGTTTCTCGTGAAACATTCGGATATTATTCGCAGCTTCTTGAATAATATCAAGCTGCTCAGCAGCTAAGGCCGCTGTCGCTTCTTCCATTTCCTGTTCCGATACAAGCAATTCCCTGGACTGACACCATCGAAACGTTCGGTATAGGCATGTAAAGCTGCGTTTCCACTTTTCCTGACATCATAAATAATATCCTGGACCGCTTTTCTTTGATCGGCAGTACCTGCTTCAACCGAGCGTTTCAGGGAAATCCCTTCAGCAAACCGTTCTATTTTCATACCTTCACCTCATTAGCGATTCTTTACTATTCAATAATTTCTGCTAGCCGTTCCACGATTTCGGTAATCCTTGCTTCTTTAATTCGATAGCTCACAGGGTTTGCTACCAGCCTCGAAGTCACATTGGCGATTTTCGCATATTCCACAAGACCGTTTTCCTTCAAGGTCCGCCCCGTTGAAACGATATCGACGATTCGTTCAGCTAAACCAATTAACGGTGCTAACTCAATAGAGCCATTCAACTTTATAATCTCGACTTGCTCTCCCTGCTCACGAAAATAGCTGGAAGCAACATTCGGGTATTTACTGGCTATTTTGGGGGCGATGTCACTTATTTTCGTACCAGGCAGTCCAGCTACAGCTAAGTAGCAGGCACTGATTTTCAAATCGAGTAACTCATAGACATCACGTTCTTCCTCTAGCATGACATCCTTTCCTGCAATTCCAATGTCAGCTACGCCATGTTCCACATATGTTACGACATCCATCGGTTTAGCTAATATGAACCGCAGATTCTCCTCTTCCACTTCAAGGATCAATTTCCGGGAATCATCAAACTCGGGAGGGAGACGAAAACCGGCCCTTCTTAATAGCTCTGCCGCTTCTTCAAATATTCTCCCTTTCGGCATGGCAATCGTTAAAAAGCTATTATTCATCTTTTCCACTCCCCCCATTCCCTACGAATAAATGAACTTCAGAAAATGTCCGTGTAAAAGCATCGACATTTTGGACGACTGTAATATCTTGAATCGTTACCAATTTTCCTTCGGAGCGTTTTCTTCTTGCAAAACCAATTGCTTCCAATCTTCGTTCAGGACTGAATAAAATACATTCTGGCGCTACAGGCTGGATCGGCTCCCCAAGAGCTTCTGCAAGACGATCCACCCGGATTGCAAAACCTGTGGCCGAAGCATTCCAGCCGAACTTTTCAAGCAGATTATCATACCGTCCGCCATTGCCGATTGGCGAACCGACTTGTCCGGCATACACTTCAAATAAAGTTCCCGTGTAATAACTCATATGACTGACCAATGTTAAGTCGAAGCTCACATATTGTTCAACGTCAAATTCTTTCAGCTGCGCAGACAATTCCTTCAGTTCAGCCAAGGAATCTTGCCCTTTATTATTTTCAACCAACCCTAGCGCCTTTTCCATGGTGCCTTCACTGCCACGTAAGGAGGTAAATTCGATAAGACGTTGTTTATCAATCGATGAAAGCGGCAGTGATTTAACATGCTCGCGATAACCAACATAATTTTTTTCGTACAAAAACTTCCTTAATATGGAGGCTCTTTCCTCCGTACCTAGAATGCTCAAGAAAAATTCTTGCAGAAATCCGATATGTCCAATGGAAACCTTAAATTCCTGAAGCCCTGCAGCCTTTAGAGCATCCGCAAGCAGGGCGATCATTTCAGCATCGGCACTTATTGATTTATTTCCGATACATTCAATGCCAATCTGTTCGAATTCTGCCGGCCTGCCTCCTTCACGCTGCTGTGCCCGGTATACATTAGCGGAATAGGCCAGGCGAAGCGGAATTTGCTGTTTTAACAGTTTGGATGCTGCGACCCGTGCAATGGGTGCTGTCATCTCGGGACGGAGTACGAGCGTATGTCCCTGGGAATCAAGAAGTTTAAACAACTGTTGATCCAATATTGCCGAAGCCTCGCCAATTGTTTCATAATATTCCAAAGCTGGCGTTTCAATAAATTGATAGCCCCACTTCTTGATTTCATCACTCATTTTATTTCTGGCCGACACTTTCGTTTCATACAGCACCGGCAATGTATCTCTCATGCCTAACGGTTTTTCAAACATAAATGGCTTTGTCACAACTGCACATCCTTTTGAAATATTGATTACTACCTATATCCAATCGGTCCGCCTATAGGCAAAACCGATGCATCCATTCCTTATTTTGTTTATCCCTTTATCTTTCCAAGGTTTTCACGCTTAAATCCAAATTTCGGATAACATATAAAAATAGTATCAAATATAATGACATAATCATATAAATAATCGCAATAATCTATTAAATCACTTTAGTTCGCTAATATGGTAGTAGGTTGAAGTTATTAATAGTTTACCCCTGCCCCCACCTCACGTCAAGGAAAATATGCCTAATCCCATTCCTTCCATATCACCACGGCGGTCTTGGGTTTTCGTGATGACCGGTTTAAGTCCAAACGGAGAAGCCACCCCTTTTACCCGGATAATTCTTCCTATCTTTAGCCATTCATTGTTATTAATGTATACCTTTTGGTTTAGCTGTTTTATAATATTTAGGAGTTTGGCAATATTCGATAAATTTAGGGGGAAATGGGAATGAAGAGATATTTTCGTTTTTTATGGCACTTATCGTTCTTTTTCACTGGGTTCAAGCGGAACGAAGGGGTTTGCGGCAACTAAGGTCAACCAGGATGAGCTTAATGCATACCTTTCTGAAGTTAGAATGACGCAAGAAGAATTGGAAGAGTACTTATCCTATTACGACTTAACATTGAATGAACTGAAATCGGTAGAAGAGTTGCGTGATACATTAGGACCTGCCGTCACTCCTGAGACCTTACAGAATCTACTTGAACAATATGAAATGACAGAAGCTGAACTTACGGAATTATTAATAGAATACGGTGAACTGGAAGAGGGGGATTCCATCATCGATACCTTCCATTTCATTTACGACATTGAGGATATCATCGATTTAGAAATGGATTATGATGAGGAAGAGATGGAATATGATGAAGAGATCAGCGATTTAGTGGAAGGTCTCTTTACTGAGATCGGGCTTACAGACGAAGAGCTCGACAGATTCATGAACCACCTTTTACCTATCGTCGAAGATCCTTCTTTTGAATCTCGTTTAATGGCGATCTCCGATAGGATGAATCAACTCGAGTATTTTGAAACAATTGATGAATTATCTGCAGAACAAGTGGCAGAATTGCTTTCTATATATAATGATCTTCAAAGCTTGCTGCAAATTCAATTCAAATTCGCTTTAATTCAGGATGGTACCACCACAAACCTATCCCTTGAAGCTTTATTCCAGCTTAAGGAATTGACGAATGCTAGTTTACTAGTTTCCATTTATGATTTAAACGGCAATTTCCTTCTCGATTTTACATTGACTGGTGAAATGATCGGTTCCGATTTAGTGAAAGAAACGGGCAATGACATTAAACAGTCCACTAAGGTCATTTCTAAAGTGGTTGAGGTAAAAAAGAAAAGAAGAAACCCGTAAAACCTGAGCATAAAACGGAAAAAGGCGGATTGCTTCCAAAAACGGCTGGTAATTACTTATTCGGTGCTTTAATCGGTTTAGTGTTGATGGGTATCGCTTTCGGATTAATTAGAAAAGCGAGACTCACTAATTAGGATGAGCAAAAATAGGCAATCAAGGCATAAGAAAAAATCGTTACTTATCACTGCTGCATGTTTTTTAACCTTAGGATTTTATTTTACAACGACAAACGCTTACACGCTGTTAAAAGGCTATGCCCTTTATAAATGGAATGAATCTGACACAACGGAAGCGACGGCTAAGCTCCCCGAACCGAAGACGAAAGCAGATATTCCCGATGGGCTTGAACTATATAAAGAACGGCCGGAGACAGGTGATTTGATGGGTGAGCTTTATATTCCAAAAATCGAAGCAACTCTCCCAATTTATCACGGAACGGACGAAGATGAACTCGAAAAGGGCGTCGGTCATTATGCGGGGTCCGTCCTTCCCGGTGAAAAGGATAATTCCGTTTTATCAGGCCATCGAGATACAATTTTCAGAGAGCTAGGTGAAGTCGGCGAGGGTGACTTGCTGATTGCCAAGACAGAAGCAGGTACGTTTACATATAAAGTGAGGAAGGTTCGTATCGTCGATGCAGATGACCGTACCGTGATCGTTCCCAAGCCTAAAGCCACACTTACAGTAACAACCTGCTACCCTTTTTCATATATTGGTAGTGCACCGGAACGGTACGTATTGGTTGCCGATTTATTGAAATCGGAATAGATAAATGAGATGCGGGGCTGAAGTTGTTCAGCTCCCTCTTCATAAATCTATAATAGATGACAGGAGGACAAGCTCAACATGGAAAAACAGGCACAGGAAAGGTTTTTTCAAATTTTAAAAGAAACGTATGAAGCGACGGTGAACCAGGAAAATGTATCAATCAACGAAGTGATAGAGCATCTAAAGAATGAACTGACTCCGTTATACCCAAAATGCCATTAAAAAGGACCTGCCGCTTATATGGGCAAGTCCCTTTTTTCATAAGGAAGTTTGCTGCTCTCTCTCAAGCATTTCCTCTTTGGTATATATGATTTTCATTGATTTCCCCCGACGAAAGCTCCCTCCGGAACATCCTTATGGACAAGCGTCCCCGCAGAGACAATCGCCCCATTACCAATTGAAAGTCCTGGAAGAATGGTCGAATTCGCTCCAATCAATACTTCATCACCAATGACTACATCCCCTAAACGATATTCATGAATCAAATATTCATGAGCAAGGATCGTCGTATTATAGCCAATGACAGTATTTATTCCGACCGATATTTTTTCCGGAAACATCACATCCGGCATGACCATCAAAGCAAACGAAGTATGCTTCCCGACTTTCATATGTAAAAAGTCCTGTATAGCCAATTCTTCACGCCCAGAAAAGGCGTATAACGCGCTAGCTGTATCACCACAAAATTCTTTACGACTTTCCAGAATGGAACGGTCTTATATACATGCCATAGCGAATTGGCCCCTTCAACTGGATAGCGGGACGTGCGTCTCATTTTCTAGCCTCCGTGAGGCTTTCAACCTCAACGATACTCAATAAATCCGCCATCTGCTCAAGCATATAATCAGGGTGATAACTTTCCAGTAATTCACGGCCTTTTATGGACCATGAGACCCCTGCCGTTTTGGTACCTGTATTTTTCCGCCCATAATATCATGATAACTGTCGCCAATCATGATCGCTTCTTCAGGAACCGAACCGAGTTGATTTAACGCTTTTACCAAAGGCTCTGGGTCCGGCTTTGCCTTTTCCACCTCATCCAGTGTGACCACCACTTCAAAGAACTGATCCAGTTTGCTTAAACGCAGGCCCTTTTCGACGACATCACGCTTCTTTGTCGTAACGACTGCCAATTTATAACCGCTCTGCTTCAACGTTTGAACGGTTTCGAACACCCCGTCAAATTGTGTGACAAGCAAATCATGGTTCCTCCAATTATGCTCCCGATAGTATGCGATCATTTCATCCGCACGTTTTGGATCGATGGAAGAAAACGTATCGACCAAAGTCGGCCCGATAAATGGAATGATATCCTCCCGATTGAACTTTCCAGGACAAAAGTGGTTAAAAGTTTCTGTAAAAGAGGCGATGATCAATTCATTTGTATTGATCAACGTACCATCAAGATCAAATAATAATGTAGTTATGTTACTGTTCATATACAGCTTCCTTTCTCTGTACCCTATCAGTCCGATTCCATATATACGCAACGGCCATCGTTAAAACAATGGCAGTGAGCAGCCGAATAAGTAACAGCGGCAAGACCGGAATCCCCAGCGGAATAAAAATCAGTGTGTCTTCTACAACAGCATGGCAGGCGACTAAAAAGATGAATGCAATCGTCATATCCTTCTTCGATACATTATCTTCTTTAGCCGCTTGAATCATTACGCCTGCGCCATATGCCAAACCGAGAGTCAGGCCTGTAATGAAAGGCATGGAAGCATTCGGCTTCATCCCCAGGACCTTCATGAAGGGAGCAAGGGCTTTCGAGAAGGCTTCCAGCCACTTTAAATCTTTCATGATTTGAACCGCCACCATGAGCGGAATAACGATGACCGCCAGCTGGCCAATTCCTGAAAGGGCCTGGATGACCCCATGCAAAAGGATCGCTCCCGCTCCGTTAATCTCTGCAGCCTCCCCGATGGCCGTTCCTTGGGCCATTTCAGATCCGCCCTGCCAAACAAGATTGATGACGACCGCGGACAAAAGCGCAAGCCCGATCCGTACTGTTAGGATGATCCACAGTTTGACACCGGTTTTCATCGCCACACCTGACTCGATCAATAAATTATGTGAAAAAGATAGCATCGTAGCGATAATAAAAACTTCTTTCACAGTCAAATCAAGCGTTAATATGCCAGCAATCGCTGCGTATAAATTCAGGAAATTCCCTAACACAAGCGGAATTGCAGCATCCCCTGGAAGACCGATGAGGTTCATCAAAGGCGCTATCAAGTTGATGATGAATGGCAATACAGGCGTAAACTGAAGCACAGTGACGATCAGAGTAACCGGAAATATCACTTTCCCCAAAGACCAGGTTGTATTCAAGCCTGAAAGAAGTCCCTTTTTAACCGAATCTACTATCACTATGCCCTCTCCCTTTTCACATATTACCTATGCATCTAAATATCTTTTGTCTGCATGCCCGCGGACCCTTCTATAGACCACTAAAGCAATGGCTACAGCTACCAACACAATCGAGATCACTTGTGCGATACGCAGTGACTCCGTTAGCATCAAGCTGTCCGTCCGCAATCCTTCAATGTAATAACGGCCGATGGAATACCATATTACATAGGTTAAAAACAGTTCCCCCTGCGCAAGTTCACTTTCCGTAAACTTAAGAGAATAATGACACCGAGGATATTCCAAATCGATTCATACAAAAAGGTCGGGTGATAATACGTACCGTTTATGTACATTTGATTATATGATGAATTCAGGCAAATGCATATTTTCAAGGAATGATCTTGTTATTTCTCCCCCATGCGCTTCCTGATTCATGAAATTACCCCAACGGCCAATCGCCTGCCCCAACAATAAGCTCGGTGCAGCAATATCCACCAGCTTCCAAAATGAGACTTTCTTGACCTTTGCAAAAACGATTGCAGTCAGCACCGATCCAATCAACGCACCATGTATGGCAATTCCGCCATTCCATATTTTTATGATATCCCCGGGTTTTGTGAATAGTACTCCCATTGGAAGATCACATAATAAATACGGGCACTAATGATCGCGATCGGGACAGCAAACAAAATCAAATCAGTAAATATTTCCTTATCAAGACCTCTTCGCTCAGACTCCCTTAATGCGATAATAAGACCCAATAACACACCGAAACCGATGATTAGCCCATACCAATGTACCTGGATGGGACCTAGATCAATCGCGATCGGATTCAGCGGCTGTATTACTTGTTCCATTTTGTCCCCTCTTTTCCTATAACCTTTTAAAATTCATCATGTTCCGGATCTGCAATGGCATGGTTCAAGCGATCTGAAAACTGTTCTGCAGCATTTACTCCCATTCGTTTCAGGCGGTAATTCATGGCTGCCACTTCAATGATAACAGCTAAATTTCGCCCTGGACGGACAGGTACGGTAATTTTCGTCACTTCCGTATCAATGATTTTCATTTTTTCTTCATCAAGGCCAACCCTGTCATACTGCTTGTTTTTTTTCCCATAGTTCCAGATTGATGACGATTGAGATCTTTTTATTGCTGCGGACTGCACCAGCTCCAAAAAGTGTCATTACATTAATGATTCCCAATCCCCTTATTTCAAGAAGATGCTCGATTAAATCCGGGGCATTCCCGACTAGCGTATCTTGATCTTCCTGCCTGATCTCGACGCAGTCATCGGCTACAAGGCGATGACCACGTTTCACTAATTCCAGGGCTGTCTCACTTTTACCGACGCCGCTTTTACCGGTGATCAACACACCCAACCCATAGATATCCACCAATACACCGTGAACGGCAGTGGTTGGTGCCAACCTGCTTTCAAGGAAATTGGTCAAACGGCTGTATAACCTTGTTGTCTTCATATTAGATCTCATCACAGGAACGGATTCCCGCTCAGAAGCTTCGATCAATTCTATCGGCACTTCCTGACCACGCGTAATGATGATGCCTGGAGTAAAGTCCCGGCATAACTCTTCCATCCTCTGTACTCGATCGGGTTCATTCAGCCGATTAAAAAAGGACATCTCCGTCATACCTAAAAGCTGTACTCGATCCGCGGGATAATAATCAAAAAAACCGGCTATTTCAAGTCCGGGACGAGATAAATCACTCGTGACGATTGGTCGGTTAATTCCTTCTTCCCCACTGATAAGTTCTAGACCGAACGCTTCTACTATATCCTTTGTACGGACTTTTGCCATATATCTTTCCTCCCTTTGGAGCGATGCTATTTTTGAGATACTTTTTCTATTTTAGCATTTTTCTGTTAATAACCAAACAAAGCATTATCGATTTATCGTTTTTTTATTCACTCCGCCTGGACGATGGCAGCGGGAACGTCCCCTTGAACAGGAAAGAGATGAGGTGAACATCCATAATCTAACACCAAAATAAAATAAAGCCCGAAAGTATGAATTGGCGGGCTTTCAGACTGAGAAAACTTATGGCTTGTACAAATTGAACGTTGATTTCCGCTCCAGGCACTAGCTTTCCGCGGGCGGCACGCCCTCGGCGCCTTTGCGCCTGCGGGGTCTCCCCCTGGACACGCTTTTCCAGCAGGAGT
Source organism: Peribacillus frigoritolerans (assembly GCA_030562215.1). Lineage (GTDB taxonomy): Bacteria > Bacillota > Bacilli > Bacillales > DSM-1321 > Peribacillus > Peribacillus frigoritolerans_B. The sequence continues at coordinate 680,677 of JAUPFL010000001.1, forward strand.
CTCGCACACCCTCTCCAATCAACTTTTTTCCAAAATTTTGTTTACAAACTAAAAGCCCGCTGATATAACGGGCGGGCTTTCTTTTTCTTCATCTTCAGGAAACCGTTATCGCTGCAGTCTTGGTTTCTGCAAATACATGAAGCACAGGAACCTCTTCCTTGACCGTCTTGAACTTAAGGACCTTCTGAACCACATCACTTTTCTCTTCGATGATGGTCATCCCCTCCAAAGTTACATTAAAGCTTCCTAAATTTGATTTCAACTCTCCTTCGATCGCCTTACCTGGCGGCAGGGTCAGCTGGACTTTTCCAGTGACTGACTTAGCATGGATCGAATCGCAATCCATCCCTGAATTCGCACAGATGATTTCCCCATTGAACGTTTGGACATCCAATTTCTTGAAGTATCCATCGGCATTAATTGCTCCGTTCAGGGTCTCGGCTTCCAAGTCATTAAAATTGGTATCTGAAATGCTGATCATCCCGTTACCTGTTTCAAGCTCACAGAAATCACCCGTACCCTGCATGATATGAATGGCACCATTCGCCGTTTTCGCTTTAAGCTTCTCCGATTTCATTGATTCGGTCGTGATTCCGCCATTGAACATCCTTATATGAATATCTTCATATTCCTTCCTTGGAATGTACATGATCGTATCAACCTTTATGGATTTTTCACGAACCTTGAACTTCAATTTTCCATTTTCAATCGTGAAATCGACTTCTTCCAAAAAGTTTTTCCTGGCTTCTTCTATATCTTCCACACGGTATACCTTTGCTTGGCATTCCACCCGGACATCATCATGGTCCCATGCGGCGATTTTTATTTTTCCATTTGCTATATCTACATCAACTGCATTCAGGAAATCTTGATCATGCTGGAAAATATGACTGACCTCCACAGATTTCCCGAAATTAAAATCAAGATCCGTTTCTTTGATTTTCTTAAAAGCACTTTCTACGAAATCCATAATCTTTTCTTTCGATGACTGGATATTCTTCTTAAACGTATCCTGATTGCTTCCTTCGTTTTTCTTATCCACGACTACCGTCGATAATTCATTTTGCAATTTCTCCTCTTTAGCTTCACTTTCCTGACTGGCTTTATCTAATTCTTCCAATAGGCCCATGGCTTCTTCCGCTGATAACTTTCCATCTTGAATCATTTCTAGGATTTTCTTTCTTTCCTCCTGCATGAACATTCCTCGCTTTCTTCTATGATTTTATTCATACATACGCCTAGATATCTAAAAAGTTTCATAAATACCGTGTTTCCCATCATTCGACAAAGGAAAATGACAATTTCCGAAATGGGAGGTGCCTGATTTCCCCGGAAATATCTTGTTTTCCCATTCTTTAATCAAATGATTGATTAAATGCACACCGTCATTTTTCTACAAAAAAACAAGCCTGATGGCTTGTTCTTTTATGCATGTTCATGTTGGGTTTCTTTTTCTTCAATCCAATTTTCCATGCGAATTTGATCACGGGTAAGTACTGGTTTTAAGTATTTTCCGTGTACGATTCGGAAACTTCACATATTTTTTCGGGTGTTCCATAAGTGACGATCGTACCGCCCTTATCTCCGCCTTCCGGTCCCAGGTCAATAATATGGTCCGCCGTCTTGATGACATCCAGATTATGCTCGATCACCAAAACTGTATCCCCATTGTCAACCAGCCGCTGCAGCACCTGGAGCAGCCTTGCTATATCGTGGACATGAAGTCCGGTAGTCGGTTCATCCAGGATATAAAATGAGCGCCCAGTGGAACGGCGATGCAATTCAGAAGCAAGTTTCACCCTTTGCGCTTCACCGCCTGATAAAGTGGTAGCAGGCTGTCCAAGCTTGATATAACCTAAACCAACGTCAAAAATCGTTTGTAGCTTCCGTTTGATCTTTGGGATATTTTCAAAGAAACTCACTCCTTCCTCGACTGTCATATCGAGGATGTCGGATATGTTTTTCCCTTTATATTTCACTTCGAGTGTTTCCCGGTTATAGCGCTTACCATGACAGATTTCACATGGAACATAGACATCTGGGAGAAAATGCATTTCAATCTTGATAATGCCATCACCACGGCATGCTTCACAGCGGCCGCCCTTCACATTGAAACTGAACCTGCCTTTTTTATAACCGCGGATCTTCGCTTCATTAGTCGAGGCAAATACGTCACGAACATCATCGAATACGCCCGTGTAGGTAGCTGGATTCGACCGTGGGGTCCTGCCAATCGGTGATTGGTCAATATCAATGACTTTATCTAAATGCTCAATTCCCTTGATCTCACGGAAATCGCCTGGTCGGGCTTTTGCCCGATTCAGCTTTTTGAGCCAAAGATTTATGGAGGATTTCATTCACTAATGTACTTTTCCCTGATCCAGAGACTCCTGTAACGGCTGTAAAGACCCCAAGTGGGAATTTCACATTAACGTTTTTCAAATTATTTTCCTTGGCACCTTTTATCTCAATTACACGGCCATCATTTTTCCGGCGTTCCAATGGCAATGGAATGAATTTCTTCCTGCCAAATATTGGCCCGTTAAGGATTTAGGATTATTCATGACCTCTTCCGGAGTACCTGCAGCCACTATTTCTCCTCCATGCGCTCCAGCTCCAGGACCAACATCGATTAAATAATCCGCAGCAATCATCGTATCTTCATCATGCTCGACAACAATCAGGGTGTTCCCGATTTCACGCATATTCTTCAATGTTTCGATCAATCGATCGTTATCCCTCTGATGCAGCCCTATTGAAGGTTCATCCAAAATATAGAGGACTCCCGTCAATCGGGAACCGATCTGTGTCGCCAATCTTATACGCTGCGCTTCACCGCCTGATAATGTTCCAGCTGCCCTGCTCAACGTCAAATATTCCAAACCAACATTAGCCAGGAAACCGAGCCGCTCACGAATTTCACGTAAAATCAATCTCGCAATTGCAGCTTCCTTTTCAGTTAAATCAAGTTCATCGAAAAATACTAATGCATCTTCCACTGATAAAGCTGTCGTTTCACTTATATGGACCCCTTGAATGAGCACGGAAAGACTTTCTTTTTTCAATCGATGCCCCTTACAGGTTGGACAGTGATGTTCTGACATGTATTTCTGCATTTGCTCACGAATATAGTCTGAACTCGTCTCCTTGAAGCGCCTTTCGATGTTTCTTAAAACTCCTTCAAAAGGAATATATCCTTCTTGCACTCTTCCAAAATCATTTTTATAACGGAAATATATCTTATCTTTACCTGAACCAAGCAAGACCTTATCCATCTTCTCTTCCGGTAAATCTTTAACGGGCACATCCATATCTATTCCATAATGGTTGGCCACCGCTTCTAGGAGCTGAGGATAATATTGAGAACTCGTCGGCTCCCATGGCGCAATCGCATGTTGACGGAGGCTTAATTCGTTATTCGGGATGACCAGATCACGGTCCACCTCAAGCCTCGCCCCCAAGCCATCACAATCCGGGCAGGCCCCAAACGGGCTATTGAAGGAAAACATTCTCGGCTCTAACTCTTCAATCGAAAATCCGCAGTATGGACATGCATGATGTTCACTGAAAAGCAGCTCTTCCTCACCCATTACGTCAATGATGACTTTGCCTTCTCCAAGCTGCAAAGCACTTTCCAATGAATCTGCAAGCCTAGCCATGATACCCTCTTTAATGACGATCCGGTCAATGATGACTTCAATCGAATGTTTCTTATTTTTTCGAGCGTGATTTCCTCACTGAGATCATGCATTTCCCCATTCACACGAATGCGGACATAGCCTTGTTTCTTAACTTCCTCCAAAACTTTCGCATGTGTCCCTTTTCTGCCTGAGACAAGCGGTGCCAATACCTGAAGCTTGGTTCGCTCAGGGTAATCAAGAATGCGGTCCACCATTTGCTCGATCGTTTGTGAGGTGATTTCAATATTATGGATCGGACAGGTCGGCCTGCCGACCCTTGCATATAACAGCCTTAAATAATCATAGATTTCCGTAACAGTCCCTACGGTCGAACGAGGATTCCGACTGGTCGTTTTCTGGTCTATGGAGATGGCTGGTGACAAACCTTCGATCGCATCGACATCCGGTTTATCCACTTGGCCTAAGAATTGACGAGCATAAGCGGACAGTGATTCTACATAACGTCTTTGCCCTTCTGCATAAATCGTATCAAAAGCCAAGGAAGACTTTCCAGATCCGGATAATCCGGTCAGCACAACAAGTTTGTCTCTCGGTATCGTGATATCAATATTCTTTAAATTGTTGGCCCTGGCGCCTTTTATCACAATTTTATCCATTGCCATGTTTCGTCACCCTTCCGCTTTTAACTCTAGTAATAAATCACGAAGCTCGGCAGCCCGCTCGAAGTCCAGTGCCTTTGCCGCTTCCTTCATTTCCTTTTCCATGCTTGCCATCACTTTTAAACGCTCTTTTTTAGGGAGCTTCGCAAGGCTTGGTGCAAGGTCTTCCTTATACTCTTCGCTTTCTTCTGCTACATGAGTCGCCCTTATGGAGTCACGGATATCCTTTTGAATGGTTTGAGGCATTATTCCATGCTCTTTATTATAATTCTCCTGGATTTCACGACGCCGCCTCGTTTCATTGATGGCAAGTTCCATCGAATTCGTGATGCGGTCTGCATACATGATGACGTGGCCGTTGGCATTACGGGCTGCACGGCCCATCGTTTGAATAAGCGAACGTTCCGAGCGAAGGAACCCTTCTTTATCGGCATCCAGAATGGTCACTAACGACACTTCCGGAATATCCAGCCCTTCCCTTAGAAGATTGATTCCAACGAGTACATCATATTTGCCCATTCGGAGTTCCCGGATGATTTCTATCCTTTCCAAGGTCTTTACTTCCGAATGAAGATATTGGACTTTGATGCCGATTTCCTTTAAATAATCAGTCAAATCTTCAGACATCTTTTTCGTCAAGGTCGTTATGAGCACACGCTCGTTCTTTTGACGCGCTCCTGTATTTCACCGATCAAGTCATCTATCTGCCCTTCAATCGGCCGCACTTCTACCGTCGGATCCAGCAATCCGGTAGGACGGATGATCTGCTGAACCATTTCTGGCGTATGTTCGAGTTCATATGGTCCCGGAGTTGCCGAAACGAATATGGATTGATGGACCTTTTTTCAAATTCTTCAAATCTTAGCGGGCGGTTATCTTTTGCAGACGGCAGACGGAAGCCATGATCGACGAGCACTTGCTTCCGCGCCTGATCTCCATTGAACATTCCGCGGATTTGCGAAAGGGTTACGTGTGATTCATCCACGACCAATAGGAAGTCCTCTGGAAAGTAATCCATTAAAGTGTATGGTGTCGCACCCGAGGGACGAAGGGTTAAATGACGGGAATAGTTCTCGATCCCTGAACAAAAGCCCATTTCCCGCATCATTTCCAAATCATAACGGGTCCGCTGCTCCAAGCGCTGTGCTTCAAGAAGCTTTTCATCTTCCCTTAATTCCTTCAATCGCTCTTCCAGTTCCGTTTCGATATTTTGAATGGCTATCCGCATTTTCTCTTCACGGGTTACGAAGTGGGAAGCCGGGAAAATGGCGATATGTTCACGTTCACCGGTAATTTCACCAGTCAGGGCATCGACTTCACGGATACGGTCGATCTCATCCCCGAAAAACTCGACCCGTACGCAATGTTCATCACGTGAAGCCGGGAAAATTTCGACGACGTCGCCGCGAACTCGGAAGGTCCCCCGTTGGAAAGCAATATCATTCCTCTCATATTGATATCCACGAGTCTGTGCAGCAAGGCATTCCGGTCTATTTCCATGCCCGTTCGGAGGAAACGACCATCTCCCGGTACTCTTCAGGAGAACCGAGTCCATATATGCACGAAACACTGGCAATGATGATGACATCTTTCCTTTCGAACAAGGACGAGGTTGCCGAGTGACGCAGTTTATCGATTTCATCATTGATGCTTGCATCTTTTTCGATGAATGTATCCGTCGACGGAACATAAGCCTCTGGCTGGTAATAATCATAATAGCTAACGAAGTATTCGACGGCATTATTAGGGAAGAACTCTTTGAACTCACTGTAAAGCTGCCCTGCCAACGTTTTATTGTGGGCAATGACAAGAGTCGGTTTATTGATCTTTTGAATCACATTGGAAACGGTGAACGTTTTCCCTGTCCCCGTTGCCCCCAATAACGTCTGCATTTCCTTGCCTTCCTTAATCCCTTCGACCAGCATTTCAATTGCTGCCGGCTGATCTCCTTGAGGAGAGTATTTTGAGACTAACTCAAACTTATCCTTCACCAAGCATAGCCTCCTATTGAAATATTTTTATATGAAAACGGGACATGCCTATATCCCTTCTATTTATTCCGGTTTAATAAAGCATATATACACATTCTACCACAATAGCCTTAAAACAAACCAGCAATAAGCGAACATCCATTCTATTTTTGTGTGTTGAGGGGAATGACAAGTTTGAGTACAAAAAAAGCACCTTTGATGTCAGGCGCTCTTGGATGTACGTTTCATCATTCTTTTTGATAACCAAAATCCCACTGTCAGGGATAAGGCATCGACGATGATCAATAAGTTTGTATGCGTATAACCTTTATATGCGGAAGCTGTAATCAAGGCAACAGTTAAAACAAGGCCTACGACATTGTTATAGGTGACTCTTGAAAATAGCATGACAAGTAGACAAGGAAGGAAAAGGGCAGAAAGAATTTTAATCATTTTTTCATCTCCTTTATAAGAGAAAAATAGAGTAGTTTCAGTTTAAATGATTATGAAGTTTTTTGCCAATCAATTTCCTGCTTGATTTTCAAGGCATCCTTAGAAAAGCATCCGCACATCCATCAATTATGCCCAGAAAAAAAGAGGCAAACCCCTTTAAAAGGAAGTTTGCTTCTTTTCAGCCCAATCAATATGGATCTGCTTCATGTCCTTTTCTAACGGCATCCTCAGGGTTATCCGTCCCACCCAGTGGTTTTGAAGATTCCGTATGTTCAGAAGCCGCGGCCAATCCCTCTTTCAACCTGCGGCCATACTCTTCATCGGCCTCTTCGGCAAGTGCTATCATTTTTTCCTGAATGCGCTTGTCGGCAGGAGCCAATGCCGTCACTAAATTGGAAATTAAATCGTCTTTTTCCCAATCCTCGAATTCCCGGAACGTTTCCCCGGCCTGCTTCGTATTGTTTTGGCGATCGATTGTCTCACGAACAAGTTTCCCTTCCACCATAGGTGTATACTCCTTGCCCGTCTGCTTGGCTTCCTTCAAGCCGCCGACAGTGGATGGTTCGTAGTTGATGTGGGGGCTTTGGCCGCCTCTGCCAACTTCATATTGCATTTGTCCGCCAGTCTGATTCGTGGCTGTTCGTTTCTTTGGAGCATTGATCGGCAGTTGCAAATAATTAGCGCCAACACGGTGACGCTGTGTATCGGAATAAGAGAATGTACGTCCCTGTAACATCTTGTCATCAGAAAAATCCAGTCCATCCACTAGGACACCGGTACCGAATGCAGCCTGTTCGACTTCAGTGAAGTAGTCTTCAGGGTTTTTATTCAATACCATCGTACCGACATGCAGCCATGGGAACTCGTCTTTCGGCCAGATCTTCGTATCATCCAGCGGATCGAAATCCAACTCAGGATGATCATCATCACTCATGATCTGTACGTTGAGATCCCATTCAGGATAGTCCCCGCGTTCGATCGCTTCATATAGATCCTGTGTGGCATGATTGAAATTCGTAGCTTGAATTTCATTGGCCTCTTGCTGTGTCAGGTTCTTGATCCCTTGTTTCGGTTCCCAATGATACTTGACGAGCACTGCTTTCCCTTCCTCATTCACCCATTTATAAGTATTGACCCCTGATCCTTGCATCATGCGGTAGTTAGCTGGAATGCCCCATGGGGAAAACACAAAGGTAACCATATGGAATGTTTCAGGCGAACTCGAGCAAAAATCGAAAATCCTTCTGCCGTCCTGAATATTCGTGACCGGATCCGGTTTGAAGGCATGAATCAAATCCGGGAATTTCATGGCATCACGGATGAAGAAAATTTTCAGGTTATTGCCTACAAGATCCCAGTTGCCATCTTCCGTATAAAATTTAACGGCAAATCCCCTTGGATCACGTAACGTTTCCGGAGATGTCCCTCCATGAATAACAGATGAAAATCTTACGAATACCGGGGTTTTTTTACCTTCTTCCTGAAAAACCTTCGCTCTCGTATATTTTGAAATCGGTTCGTCCCCCGCTTTACCGGTCGGAACGAAATAACCATGCGCACCTGCACCGCGGGCATGCACAACCCGTTCAGGGATACGCTCCCTATCGAAGTGGCTGATCTTTTCCAGGAAATCATAGTTCTCAAGTGTACTAGGACCTCTGTTCCCTACAGTTCTTAGACTCTGGTTATTCGTTACCGGGTGCCCTTGCCTGTTCGTTAATGTTTCATTCGTTTCATCATTTGTTTTTTTGATTTATCAGACAAAAAATCCCTCCCTTGTTAATAAAAGCCATAATACTACTATACTTTCCCCTATTCCCTATATTTAACTCTTCAATCTTCAGAATTTAGTTAAATAAGTACTTTTCCCCTATATATCGATGAGCATATTTTCACTCCATTAACGGCTTGAAGCATTTAGTAGATGGAGTGAGCATACCCATTTTTGTATATTCCATCAGCACAGCATTAAAATGAAATAAGGATTAAAAATTCAAAAAGCGGGCTGCCTTCATTGGACGAAGAATTTTTAATTTCTCACTACAGAAGTGAATTAAGGAATCATGGAAGCAAACGGAAAGCCATGATCGCCGCATTTAAAGATTCATCAGGCGCCATTGCGATGAGCGGCCTAACGATCGTCATCTCCTGCTAACATTGCTTGTAGCCAAATACGGAGCCTACCACCGTTTCGCTGTACCATTCAGCTTGTCCATTTTAATCATGATGCTGGCAGCTTTAACTTGTACCGACATTGCTTTCTGTATTCGGAAGGGCTTCCTTCTTCCCAATCGTTCCGCGTACATTAGAAATGGAAGAAGCACGGGCCAAGAAAAAGGGAAAAGACCCCTTGTTCCTGCAATCACCTCCATACTTTGGCCGCCGTGCTTTTTGGCCGAGTAAAGTGACAAATCAAGAAGAGAAAGAACATGCCAAATAATAATGGTGACAGCTTTACTCTTTCTTCATAAGAAAAAAGCCCTGTGCCCCATAAATGCACCGGGTTTTTCATGTTTTCAAAATTAAGGAAAACTTTCAGTTGACACTATTGCTTTCACCTCTTATAATTACATTAAGTTAAGATATCTCAAATTAAAGATATATAAATTCAAGATTAATAATCAGGAGGAATAAACATGACAAACACAAAATGGATAGTCGACCCGACTCACAGTGCTATTGAATTTTCCGTAAAACATATGATGATCGCTAAAGTAAAAGGAAGTTTTAATAAGTTCGAGGCAAGCATTCTAGCAAATCCATTGGATCTAACAACTGCAGAAATCGATTTCACCGTTGATGTGGCAAGTATTGACACACGCAATGCGGACCGGGACAATCACTTGCGTTCCGCTGACTTCTTTGATGTAGAAAAAACCCCACATTAACATTCAAATCAACAAAAATCGTGAAAACGGATGAAGATGAATACGATGTAACTGGAAATGTGACTCTTAATGGAGTCACACAAGAAGAAACTTTCAACATCACCTTCGAAGGCCAAGGGAAAGATCCATGGGGAAATGAAAAAGCAGGCTTTAGCGGAAAAGGGAAAGTCAAACGCAGTGATTATGGTCTAACATATAACGCGGCATTAGAAACAGGCGGCGTCCTGATCGGCGATCAAATCACGCTTACCATCGAAATCGAAGCAGCTAAAGAAGCTTAATGAAATAAAGAAGCAGCCATCCCTAGGATGGCTGCTTCTTTTAAAGTTTAGATATAGTTTGAATGTTGCTTTGGCCAAATGATTCCTGAACATGATTAGTCCGGCGGTTATTGATTCCACTATCATTTTGTTAAAACGCCCCTTCATTCGCAATGCCTATGACATTCTCCCAATGAGCCAAACAATTGAAGAGAGCAAAAAATATGGGCTATAGTTATATGGTTTTAAGGGGTTTCGGAATACGAGAATCCACTCCTTCTTTCTACATTTACCGGATTTACGAATTCCTCGTTTTATATAGTAAATAAATGAAGTATGGGGCCCCGATACTCGCTGTGAAGACACCAGCCGGTATTTCCAAAGGTGAGAATAAGGTCCGTCCAATCAAATCCGCCACCATAACCAGGATGCCGCCAAGCAAAGCTGAAGTGGGCAGTAACACTCCAAAACTAGAACCAACCAGCCTTCTGGCCATGTGTGGCGCCATTAATCCCACAAATCCAATTCCCCCAGCAAAAGCTGTGGAACCGCCAATCAAGGCCGTACTGATCATCAATAATGTAAACCGCTGTTTTTGGACATGCCCCCAAGTCCCGTTGCCAGGTCATCGCCTAGCTCCTGTAAATTAATATTTCTAGCATACAGGAAGGCGATTAACAGGAATAGAATCGTCCATGGTGCCAATACAGCTATATTATTCCAGGTGGACGTAGACACTGACCCCGTGATCCAAAGGTTTGCCTGGCTCGCTTGAAAGACTGGGCCAAGAATCATCATCATCGTAGTGAGTGCCTTCATTAAAGCCATCACCCCAATCCCGATCAACACAAGCCTGATCGGGGGAACTCCATTTTTCCAGGCTAAGGAATAAACAAGTAAGGCTACGACTGTCGCCCCAATGAATGCAGCTAACGGCAGCCAATTGATGCTCACTGTTAAAGAATGGTTCTTATCGCTAAAAATGGCCAAGAATCCAACCACCGCTACAGTCGCTCCTCCCGTTATCCCCAAGATATCAGGCGAAGCAAGTGGATTCCGAATCATCCCTTGAAGGATTCCCCCAGCTACAGCAAGCCCCATCCCCACCAACAGGGCAACAATTATTCTAGGCAGGCGGAAAGATTGGATAATGAGCCGATCGCTCTCCGTCCCCCTCCAATAAAGACCTGGAGGACACTTAGCGGATTTATATTCATCTCACCCACTCCAGTACTGATAACAAACACTAGTGAAGTGACTAAAAATAATATGAAAATCACGATCATGGCTTTTTTATCCATCAAGAATGATATTTTTTCATTAAACAAACGAAAACTCTTATATGACTTCATCGACCGCTGAACCCCTTTCTAGCTATATAAATAAAGAATGGGGTCCCGATTATGGCTGTCATGACTCCAACCGGAACTTCTCGAGGCATCAGGATATACCTGGATATGACATCGGCTGCAATCAAAAGCACCGCCCCGAAAAGTCCAGAGAAGGGAATCAACCAGCGATGATCGATGCCTACTATAGAACGGGCAAGATGCGGAACGACGATTCCTATAAAGCCAATCGGACCCGCAACCGCCACTGATCCGCCAGAGAGCAGGATGATTGCCAGCCCCAGGACCAGTTTAAGGAATACTATATTCAGTCCAAGACCTTTTGCAACGTCTTCACCCATTGATAACACATTCATTTTACCGGACATGATCAAGGCAAGTCCCCAGCCTGCGACAAGATAAGGCAGGACGGCAACTAAATTGTCCAGGCTTCTACCGGAAACGGATCCGGCAAGCCAGAATAGGACTTGCTCTAAAAGAGCCTCATTAGAAACAAGAAGACCTTGTGTAAGTGAAGCTACCATGGCCGTCATGGCCGCACCGGCCAATGTCAGCTTCATCGGTGTCAAGCCGCCGCGTCCCATGCTTCCAATCATATATATGCTTATCGCGGCTATGGCCGCCCCTATGAATGACAGCCATGTGAATACTTGAAGATTGCTTATCCCAAAACGGTGACACCGGTGACAACCGCCAAGCCCGCCCCGGCGTTGACTCCGAAGATATCTGGGGAAGCCAGGGGATTTTTAGTTAGCGTTTGCATCAAAACCCCCGAGATGGCCAAACTTGCACCGATGGCCGAAGCGATCAGGGCACGCGGTAGTCTGACTGATTGAATGACAATGTGTTCATTCGTCCCATTGAAATCGGCAAAAGCATCGATGGCCATTTTCCATGTTGTATCTGTATAACCGTATACAATGCTTGAACACAGTAAAAACAGCAGCAAAAGAATGGTAATGAACAGCCCCATCCATTTCTGCCATGAATTTTTTAATAACATATCCAGTTACCTTTCCAATCACGTTTGTATATCATTATTTAATTCAATTGTACTGGCGTAAACAGGATTATGTCAACGAATTTGAGAATCATTTTCAATTATATATTGACAGAAAACTATATTCATTTTATGATGATGCTGTTAAGTGCGAATGATTATCATTTGCTGAAAAATTGGGAGGGGTACATAGATGTTTAGATTTAAGTCATTATTAACGATTTTTACAATATTTGCAGTCTTCCTTCTAGCAGCTTGCGGGAATTCGGATGAAAAGGCCGATGGAAATAAAGCTGAAGACAAGAAAGAAGAGAAAAGCTACACAATTGAGCATGCCATGGGCACTGCCAAGTTGAAAGAAACGCCTAAAAGAGTGGTCGTTTTAACAAATGAAGGCACCGAAGCATTGCTTGCTTTAGGAATTAAACCTGTTGGTGCCGTTCAATCATGGCTTGGTGACCCTTGGTACGACCATATAAAAGATGATATGGATGGGGTAGAAGTCGTTGGTGTTGAACATGAAGTTAACATAGAGAAAATCGCATCACTGAAGCCTGACTTGATTATCGGAAGCAAGATACGCCAAGAAGCTGTTTATGATAAATTAAATGCAATCGCACCTACCGTTTTTTCGGAAACGCTAAGAGGAGATTGGAAAGAAAACTTTAAACTATATGCAAAAGCAATGAACCTTGAAGAAAAAGGTAACGATGTAATTGCAGAATTCGATAAACATACAGAAGATCTTAAAGCCAAATTGGGTGATAAAGTAAATCAAGAAGTTTCCATTGTTCGTTTCATGGCTGGAACTACTCGTATTTATTACACGGATTCATTCTCTGGAGTGATTTTCGATCAATTAGGATTTAAACGTGCAGAACAACAGAAGGAACTATTCACTGCAGATAATAAATTAGGCAACCTTGCCATTGAGGTCGGAAAAGAAGTCATCCCTAAAATGGATGGGGATATTCTCTTCTACTTCACATACGCTCCTGAAGGGGACAAACAAGCCCTAAGCACAGCAAAAGAATGGACTAATGATCCACTTTGGAAAAACCTTGATGCAGTCAAAAACGGAAATGCCCATGAGGTTAGCGACGCAACATGGAATACAGCTGGCGGAGTAATTGCAGCTAATAAAATGCTGGACGATCTAGAAAAGATCATGCTTGAAAAGTAATAACACGTTTCCATTGAAAAAGGCCTTTCTCGAATAATACGAGAAAGGCCTTTTATTTTTATGCTTATGTCATTAACCCACTTGTCCGCTTTCCTTCAATTGATCGTCAACGAACAAGAGGCCCAATTCGTAATGCTCCCCGTCAAATAGAGCTCTTTGCACAAAACGAATCTGTTCATTATTATCGATGACCTCAAGCTTGCAATGTGCCCGGTTTATTTGTAGCGCCCTATATAACTCTTCTTCTTCCCTAACGACGACCCCATTTATTTTCGAAATGACCTCGCCTTTAAGCAACCCCATTTTATCTGCCGGAGATTGAGGGATAACGCCTAAGATCTGGACACCAAGCTTACTTTTTGAAAAATAAAACGGAAGCTTTCGATCCATTGCCTTTTGGGAATGATGCAGGAATTCACGGCCAAGGATTGCTAAAACAGCCGTTATGATCGCCAATGGCGGGTACCAGTAACCAACTGCCGCCAATACCGTAATCACAATTCCCAATGCCCCTACCTTTTTGCCTTGCGCCCTAATGGCCAGTTCCGGGAGCGTCCCATGAACTTTTTGCTTAAAGCCGATTAAAATGGGCAGTACGATCGGTGACAGGGACATGTCCCCGATTGAAAAACCGGATACCATTCGAAAGGCGCTGGAAGTTGTCCTCCAGGAATCATAACGAACATGGGAATTAACCAGATTCGCTGTGAAACATACACACCTATCGGCTGCCCCTCTTGGATACCTCCAATTGAGGAGAGACCTTTTTACTTCCATTAGCAACAATTAAAAACCCTTCAGCAATCAGTAATAATCCCATTAAAATAACAAGTGTCGGATATATGGACCGATCCAGCTGATTAAAGGCATCCTGAAATAACGTCAGCTCGACATCTCTATCATATAAAAAGAAAAGGATAAAGAATGTGAGACCCATTGTATAAACGGGGGAAACGAACCTCTTTTTCATGGATAGCATGGACAAAACCGTAACCACAGCCATGATGGACAGTGCCGCCAAAGGAATGGCGAGTCCGGTAGCAAGCGTGAGCAAGGAAAGGATCATGCCCCATATTAACCCTTGAGGTAACATGGAACGCAGCTCCATGGAAAAACTGTAGATCTTCGTATTAAAATCATGGCGTTCCCGTTTAACGCGAAGATAGCCGATGAATAAACAATAGGCAATCGAAACATAAAGCAAAGGATGAAGGAAAAGTTTTCCTAATCCAATTAAGCATGCAATCAGCCAATCCGTTGTCAATTTCTTTCCACCATCCTCAAAAGTAATCAAGTTTTGTCAAATTTCGTTCTGGTCAGTTACCTCCTATTCTATCAAAAATGTAGCCTCCATGCCTATTAAGATGCAGAAAAAGTAGCTTTATCTTCTATACTCCCTTCATGTTAGCAAGCGGGGAACTATCGAATGCAAAAGTGGCACCGTTCCAAGGGGAACGATGCCAACAAGTTATTTCACTAAATAATTCAAAGCCGTGCGTAACTGGATATCATTATCTTCATCCTGGATCTTTTCCAGAATGGCGGATTCCAGATGTGCTGCGGTTTTAGCATCCAGCTTTCCAGTCACTTCGAGGCCAAATTGCTTTTGGAATGCCTTTACTGCAATTTCTGTACTCCAATCATAATATCCATCCTCACGACCCGGTTCAAATCCAAGTCCTTTCAAAATGCTTTGGGCATACTGGATTTGTTCATCATTCATATCCCGCTCCAATACCTTCTCAATGGCAAGCTGATGGGCATCAAAATACTCCGGTTGTTTGACTTTGATCGTCGGTTCGATCCCTTTTTTATGAATCCAGTTCCCTGAAGGAGTCAGCCATTTATATAACGTAAGTTTAATCTTACTGCCATCACCCATTGGTACAGCTTGCTGTACTGTGCCTTTCCCGAAGGTCTTCTCGCCAACCAATGGATAGCCTCCGGCCTCTTGCATGGCGCCAGCCAGGATTTCCGAGGCTGAGGCGCTGCCTTTATCCGTCAAGACGGCAATGGGATAACTTTTCGCTTTCTTAAGGCTTGTGAAAAACGATTGTGTTTCCCCCGTTCTTTCTGCAATTTGCAAATAGGGCTTGTCTTTTGTAATAAACTCTCCAAGAATCGTTTCCACACTGGAAAGAAGGCCGCCTGGATTGCCTCGTACATCTATGACCAAGCCCTTGATTCCCTTCTTTTCCAGCTCCTTCATCTGCTTTTTGAAATCACTTGCAGTATTTTCCGAGAATGTGGTCAACTCGATATAACCGATTTGTTCTCCGGCGACTTCCTTAATTGATGAAAATACGGTATCCAATGGAATTTCGGCACGCACCATATTGAATTCAAGTGGATTATCAATCCCTGCCCGTTTTATTTCCATCTTGACGGGTGACCCTTTTTCGCCGCGGATTTTCAGGCGCGTTTCATACAGATCCAAACCTTCTACACTTTCACCATTCACCTTAAGGATTTGATCTTTCGGCTTTAATCCAGCTTTTTCTGCAGGCGAGTCTTTGTAAGGAGAAACAATTATGACCTTACCATCTTCCATCCCGATTTCAGTCCCGATCCCTTCAAAAGAGGAATCCAGGGTTTCATTGAATTGCTTAGCGGTCTCCTTGTCCATATATACGGAATAAGGATCTTTCAGCGCTGACAGCATGCCTTGGATGGCACCCTCCACCAGGTTGGAGCCGTCCACCTGTTCTACATACTGACTTACGATCAAACCGTAAGCTTGTTCCACTTTTGCCCATTCCTTATCCTTCGATATTTCTTGGCTTTCATCCTTTGCTTCATTCTTGGCCGGAAGGCTTGTCCAATATATGCCCCCACTGCTCCAATGGCTAGTGACATGATGATTGCTAGAGGAAGTACCCATTTTTTGACCATATTTATCCCCATTTCTGACCTGATATGTATTTCACTATATGAGGGGAATGGTAAGAATATGCTTATAGAAAATGGTGACACCACATAAAAAAACAGACCAGGAATTTATCCTGATCTGTTTTTCATTTGATATATTGGGTATTAATTAGGTATATAGTTTAATGGATTAACGGCATTTGACTTGCTATAATTCCATGGGCCTTTATGTAGCTCAAAGTGTAAATGCTGACCGTATGAATGTCCTGTGTTACCCATGATGCCGATTTGTTGACCTTTGGCAACTACCGCACCTTCGCTTGCTTGTCTAGAACTTAAGTGTGCATACACAGTAGTCCATTGCTGACCTCCGATCGAATGGGTAACGAAGATAACGTTACCGTATGAACTTGAGAAGTAAGAACGGCTTACGACTCCGTCGGCTGCAGCTACAATTGGAACCGTTCCGCTAGCAGCGATATCGATGCCGGCATGCTGTTTATTCCAACGTTCACCCATTGTTGAAGATACATATCCTGCACTAGGTCTAGTGAATGTACCCGATGATACAGCTGGCGCTTGACTTACATTAGACGAAGCGGGTGAAGATGATGATGAACTGTTGCTTTTTGCACTATATCCTGAAGAAGTGGATTGTTTTTTTGATTCGGATGCTTGTGATGCTGCTTGTGCAGCCGCTTGTGCCGCTTCTTGCTCTGCACGTTTTTTCGCTTCGGCTGCCGCTTTTTACGAGCCGCTTCCAATTCTGCAAGACGTTGATGTTCTAAGCTGATGGCTGATTTGATAGCTTTTTCTTGAGCAGCAAGATTCGCTTTTTCTTCCTCTAGACCCATCTTCTCATGTTCATGCTTTTCAGTTTGTTGCTTTAATTTCTTAACCAATGCATCCTTTTCTTGCTTCTGCTGTTTTTGTTGCTTTTGAATTTCCAATAGTTCAGCTTTTGCCACTTCTAAACTGGCAAGCTTCGTTTCAACGGCTTTTTGCTTTTCTTCCAAATCCTTTTTATCTAGCTCATGCTGCTTTAAAATATCGCGGTCGGCTTCAGCGATTGTCGCTACAGCTCCGACACGGTCAACTAAATCCCCAAAACTGGATGATCCGAATAATACTTCAAGGTAGTTCACGTCCCCGCCAGTCTCCTGGAAAGAAAGTGCCCTTTCCTTCAATACTTCATTACGTTTGGCGATCCGCTCTTTTAATACTTTAATCTCTTCTTTCAATGCCTCGATTTCTTTTTTCGTTTGTGTAATTTCAGCATTTTTAGCATCGATTTTTTTTGCGGACTCTGCGATTTTCGCTTCAATGGCAGCGATTTGGTCTTCTGCTGTCATTTGCTTGTCCTGCAGGTTATCGATTTTCTTTTCCGTTTCGGAAATATTCGATTCAACTCCTGAACGTTTTTCCTGGATGGATTCTTTCTGTTTTTCTAAATCCGAAATCGACTCAGCATAAACCGAAGGTGCCGCTAGAATGCTTCCCAACCCGATCATGATGGAGGCATTCATGGCAATGATATTTTTTCACGTTTCATTTCCCTTTCAACCCGTTACATCCGTGCCTTGTAACGTCTCTCTATTTATGTCTGGTTTCTTTTGGCTTTTATTAAAGATACACTTTTATACTTTCAAGAACTTCCTGACGGACATCAAGCTGCCCCATATCCCGATAACGGCACCAATTATGATGAGGATGGCCGAAACTTGATAAATAAACGGATTTGCAGGCAAGAAATCTATGAATTTGAACGTAATCTGAGGTGCTGCATATTTATAAAGATTATAGTAGAGTATTGCAATCAGACCTATCGGAATGATGGAACCGAGGACTCCCAACCAAAGTCCTTCCAAGAAGAATGGCCAACGGATGAATGTATTCGTTGCTCCTACCAATCTCATGATCTCAATTTCTTTTCTTCTTGCTACAATGGTAATTTTAATCGTATTCGAAATCAGGAACATTGCAGTAAATAGTAAGCCTACAATAAGAACGATCCCTATGTTTCTAGCAATATTAACAAAGCTGAATAGTTTCTCGACGTAGCCTTGTCCATATTTAACACTTTGGATATATTCCATACCTTCGATTTTTTTGCCACCTTGATGACATCTTGCGGAGATTTCGTTTTGATAACATAAACGTCCCTTAATGGGTTATCCTGTTCAAATGGTTTAAAAGCCTCACCATTATCTCCTAAATCATCTATTAAATTAGTAAGCTCTTCATCTTTTGGAGAGAAAATCACTGATTCAATGCCGTTTATCTCCGTAATTTGCTTACCTATAGCTTTTATATCGTCATCATTCGCCGCATTATCAATATGTGCACGAACTTCGACATCTTTCTCCACATTTCCCGCGATATGATTTAAATTCATCATGAGCACTAAAAAGACGCCAACCAAAGTTAGAGTGACCGTTACTGCACTGACTGAAGCAAACGTCATCCAACCATTACGGCCAATATTTTTAAAACTTTCACGGAAGTGACGGAGCAATGTTCTAAATTTCATATCCGTAATCACCTCGATGTTCATCGCGAACTATTTTTCCACTTTCAATGGCAATGACACGTCGTTTAATATTGTTGACGATGTCCCTATTATGTGTGGCCATGACAAGTGTAGTTCCGCGTTTATTAATTTCTTCAAATATGTTCATGATTTCCCATGATGTTTCGGGATCAAGATTACCTGTAGGCTCGTCGGCTATGACTACCTTGGGATCATTGACGATCGAACGGGCTATTGCAACCCTTTGCTGTTCCCCACCAGATAACTCGGAAGGCAGCATTCTAGCTTTATGTTTAATGCCAACCAGATCAAGGACTTCCATGACTCTCTTTTTGATTTCTTCTGGTTCCTTTTCAATAACTTCCATGGCAAAAGCAACATTTTCATATGCAGTGAATGTTTGAAGGAGTTTAAAATCTTGGAATACCATACCGATATTACGGCGGAATAGAGGAACTTTCGAATTGCGGATACTTGGCAGGCTAAGACCATTGACCAAGATATTACCGCTTGTAGGCTTTTCTTCCCTATACATCATTTTGATGAAGGTCGATTTTCCGGCACCGCTCGGACCCACTACATAAACGAACTCGCCTGGCTTTATTTTCACATTGATTCCATTAATGGCAATTACGCCATTGGGGTATGTCTTTTTCACATCTATCATTTCTATCATTCTAAAACCACCTAATTTGCTTGGATTATAACTATGTATCTACAGCTTTTCGACAATTTTCACTGAAATCTGACAGGAATCTCTCTTACTTGAGCACAGAAACATTATAACATCATATTTTGTCAAATTAAGCATAAAAAATATTACAGTTTCATTTCAGTTAGACATATATCAACATCTATGTAATAATTCCAGGATTTGATTGCTTGATAAAGGGAGTGACCGTAAGTTGTTTCGAGGGGTTAAAGGAGGCCAAATGAAACGTCCCGCTAAGCAGGACGTTTCAGTTCATTATTTATGTCCAGCAAGCCATTCAGCGACCATGCTCGCTTCCTTGCCCTTGATTATTTCTTTCGGCATTCCACCTTGACCATTCGCAATGACTTGTTCAATGTCTTCTTTTGAAAGCTTAGATCCGACCTTCGTTAAGTTCGGTCCCACGCCGCCTTCAAGATTCACTGCATGGCAGCTTGAACATTTGTTTTCATAAATTTTTGCGGCATCACCGGCACCTGCCGTAGTCGTTTCATTATTTTCACTTGCAGGCTCTTTATCTGCAGCATCATCGTTCCCACCGCATGCAGCCAAGGCCAAAGAAGTACCCAGAACTAAGGCTAACCACTTCATTTTCATTGAATTTACCCCCTCTGTTTATACCAGCACAAGAACATTATACCAATTTCAATCCAGTTTAAAACCCTCCCCAAGTACCTCCGATGCGTCCATTACAATTACAAACGCTTTAGGGTCAACGAGTTTCACCAATTGTTTCAATTTGGTGAATTCCGACTGGTCTATTACGCACATCAAAATTGGACGAGTATCATCCGTATAGCCGCCATACCCGGATATGCCTGTTACACCCCGGTCCAGCTCATGTATGATAGCATCCCTTACTTCCATTTCTTTATTCGTGATGATTAGTGACATCTTCGAACGGTTCAATCCAATCTGGACGAGGTCGATCGTCTTGCTTGTCACATACAAACCAATCAATGCATAAAGCCCTTTTTCAATATCAAAAACGATGGCAGCACTTAAAACGATGATTCCATCAATGATAGCCACACAGGTCCCCAATGACAGATGGGTATACTTATGGAAAATCTGTGCCGCCAAATCGGTCCCCCGTGGAACCCTTGCCGCGAAAGACGATCCCCAGCCCAAGCCCGACCATCATCCCCCGCAAATGGAACCAAGCAATGCATCATTCGTCCATGCATCCCAATCCTTTGTCAGAAATACCACTAAAGGTAGAAACAAGGTTCCAATCAGGCTTTTGGCTCCGAAATGCCTTCCGAGGATAATAAGCCCCGCAATGAACAAAGGGATATTAAAACCCCAAAGAACGTAAGCCGGCTCCCAACCGAGAGTTGAATCAAGAATCGTGCTAATCCCGCTGACCCCTCCGGATGCGACCTGGTTAGGCAGTAAAAATACATTAAAACCAATGGCAATTATGGACGAACCGACAATCACCAGTCCATACTCCGTTAACTTTTGAATGAAAGGGTGCCTCTGCTCCCGATATCTTCTCTTCATTTTGCATAAGTCTCCTCGAACCATCATTATTATCTAGTATTGGCCGAACGAGGCAGAGCATCCCTTTTCAATCCTGTAAATGTCAGCCAAGATTCGTTAAAAAGGAAATCATAAAAAAGCCGGACCGGGAAAAACGGTCCGACTGGCTGAGCTTATAGTTTTGAACGCAAGTACGCATCAATGAACATATCGATATCCCCATCCATGACAGCTCCCAAGTTTCCGGTCTCCGCACCAGTACGGTGATCTTTAACCATGGAATACGGATGGAAAACATAAGAACGAATTTGGCTTCCCCAGCCAATTTCCTTTTTGCTCACCGCGGATTTCATCCAATTCCGCTTGTTGCTGTTCAATTTCACGTTGATATAATTTGGCTTTCAGCATATTCATGGCCTGGGCCTTGTTTTTGATTTGAGATCTCTCGTTTTGGCACGTTACCACGGTGTTCGTAGGTATATGGGTGATCCGGACCGCCGAGTCCGTTGTATTGATATGCTGACCACCTGCACCACTTGCCCGGTACGTATCGATTTTCAAATCTTCCGTACGTACTTCTATATTGATCGTCTCATCGAATTCCGGCATGACTTCACATGAAACGAATGAAGTGTGGCGTCTCCCTGAGGAATCGAAAGGAGAAATACGGACAAGACGGTGTACCCCTTTTTCCGCTTTTAAATAGCCATAGGCGTTATGGCCTTTGATGATTAAAGTGACACTCTTGATTCCAGCTTCATCACCTGGAAGGTAATCAAGGGTTTCCACTTTAAAGCCTCTTTTTCACCCCATCTTGTATACATGCGCAACAGCATGGAACCCCAATCCTGGGACTCAGTTCCGCCTGCACCAGGATGCAATTCAAGAATGGCATTTTTCGAGTCATATTCTTCACTTAGTAAAAGTTGAAGTTCAAAGTCATTCATCTTTTGTGCAAGAACCGTGATTTCTTCTTCCAGCTCAGCCAAAAGCTCTTGATCATTCTCCTCTTTCACTAATTCATATGTCAAATCCAGATTTTCATATGATTCATTCAGTTCGGACAATCGATTGACTTGTTCTTTCAAAGCATTCGTTTCATTGATGACAGTTTGTGCTTTTTGTTGATCATTCCAAAAATCGGGATGTGTCATCTCATTTTCAAGCTGTGCGATTCGTGCCTCTTTTTCATCTAAGTCAAAGAGACCCCCTAAAGTCCGTTAATCGTTGCGCTGTCCGTTCAAGTTCATTTCTTATTTCTGCTAATTCCATTTCTCTTCACCTCATTAAGTATGTTAAAAAAATCCCTGAAGAGGGATTCCCTTCATTACAAATAAACCTCTTCAAACTATATGCAAACTAAACATGAAAAGAGGCGGCAAGCCTTAGACTTAACCGTCCCATATTCATTATACACCTAACTTTAGCCTAAACTGCCATGGCAATTCTTATATTTTTTACCGCTTCCGCATGGGCATAACGCGTTTCTTCCAACATTTTCTTTTTTACGGGCAGGGGCTTTTTTCACTTTTCCCCGTCTTCTTCCTTCGGATTGACCGCTTGTCCTTTTATGACTTCCTTACGTTCCAAATTGTTACGAATTTCAGCCTTCATGATGTATTTGGCGACTTCATCTTCCATTGAAGCAATCATGGCTTCAAACATTGCGAAACCTTCAGATTGATATTCACGAAGCGGATCGATCTGGCCATATGCACGAAGGTGAATCCCTTGACGCAATTGCTCCATTGCATCAATATGGTCCATCCACTTACTATCGACTGCACGAAGAACGATTACTTTTTCGAATTCACGCATTTGTTCTTCAGATAGTTCTTCTTCTTTTTGGTCATAGCTTTCTTTCACTTTTGCTAAAATGAACTCAACCAATTCCGATTCGTTTTTCCCGTCCAAATCAGCTACAGTGATTGAACCTTCATTGAATAGGTTACCATTCAGGTAATCGACAAGGCCTTGTAAATTCCAGCCTTCCTCATCGCCCATTGGTGCAAACGCGACTACATTTCGCTGGATGGATGCCGTAATCATCGTTTCGACGATTTCACGTAAGTTTTCACTTTCCATGACATCGAAACGCTGTTTATAGATAATTTCCGTTGTTGACGGAGAACATCATCATATTGCAGTAATTGCTTACGTGAATCGAAGTTATTGCCTTCGACCCGTTTCTGTGCGGATTCAACGGCCCTCGTCACCATTTTACTTTGAATTGGCTGGGAATCATCCATACCAAGGCGCGCCATCATGTTTTTCATGTTATCCGAACCGAAGCGGCGCATCAATTCATCTTCCATTGATAAATAGAATTGAGTGACCCCTGGATCTCCCTGACGGCCGGACCGACCACGCAGCTGGTTATCTATTCGCCTGCTTTCATGACGTTCCGTGCCGATTACAGCAAGGCCCCCAAGCTCCTTGACACCTTCACCAAGCTTGATGTCCGTACCGCGTCCTGCCATGTTCGTAGCGATCGTAACTGAGCCTTGATTACCTGCATTCGCAATGATTTCCGCTTCACGCTCATGGTTCTTGGCATTCAAAACATCATGAGGGATTCCTTTTTTGGATAAATAGGCAGATATGACTTCAGATGTTTCGATGGCAACCGTACCGACAAGCACAGGCTGACCCTTTGTATAACGTTCGGCGATGTCTTCCACAACAGCCTTGAATTTCCCATCAGTTGTCGCGTATATAAGATCTGCCCTGTCATCCCTAATGATATTCCTGTTTGTCGGGATTGCAATGACATTCATATTATAAATATTGCGGAATTCCTCTTCTTCCGTTTTGGCTGTACCGGTCATACCTGAAAGTTTTTCATACATCCTGAAATAGTTCTGGAATGTAATCGTCGCAAGAGTCATGCTTTCATTTTGGATTTCAAGTCCTTCTTTCGCTTCGATCGCCTGGTGGAGACCTTCACTGTAACGGCGGCCTTTCATCAAACGGCCAGTGAATTGGTCAACGATGACTATCTCGCCTTCCTGGACAACATAATCCACATCCAAATGCATGGAAACATGAGCCTTTAACGCCTGATTGATATGATGATTCAAAGTAACGTGACTAATATCGAATAAATTATCGATATTAAACGCTCTTTCAGCTCGATTCATCCCATCTTCCGTCAGCTGAACACCTTTTGTCTTTTCATCATATGTGTAGTCCGTTTCTTTTTTAAGGTTTTCACAAACGCATTGGCCTGGATGTAAAGCTGAGCCGATTTTTGTGCCGAACCGGAGATGATCAATGGCGTTCTCGCCTCATCAATCAAAATCGAATCGACCTCATCGATGACCGCGAAGTGCAGCGGACGCTGTACCATTTGTTCTTTATATAACACCATATTGTCACGAAGATAATCAAAACCTAACTCATTATTCGTACTGTACGTAATGTCGGCATTGTACGCCGCCTGCTTTTCTTCTTTAGAATGACTGTTCAAATTCAATCCCACGGTCAAACCGAGGAAATCATACAATACACCCATCTCGGTGGCATCACGGTGTGCCAAGTATTCATTGACAGTAACGACATGTACACCTTTACCGGTAATCGCGTTTAAATAAACCGGCATTGTGGATGTTAAGGTTTTACCTTCCCCTGTTTTCATCTCGGAGATATTTCCATCATGAAGGGATGCCCCACCCATGATTTGAACACGGTAAGGATATAAGCCCAGAGCACGCTTTGCCCCTTCACGCGCAACCGCAAAAGCCTCGACAAGCAAATCATCAACGGTTTCCCCATTTTGATAACGCTCTTTAAACTCATCCGTTTTGGCACGCAACTGTTCATCCGATAGCGCAGCAGTCTCATCAGCCAGCGCTTCGACCTGATCGGCGATTCTTTCTAAACGTTTGATTTCTCGCTTATTCGGATCAAAAACTTTATTTAATATATTAAGCATTCAATAACGCTCCTCTATTATGGTAATGATCGTTCAATGACAAAATTCATATAAGTAAGAAGAAACACACCTTCTATTATTACTAATGCACGCTTAATTTTACCACTTCTATCATAGAGGTACAACTTCATGTCACTTCCCTGGTATAGACCGGAATTCAATTCTTGCGAAAAACAATGGATAAATGAGGAGTAAAACTGTTAAAATAGGAGGAAGTATAAAACATATGTTGCAAACTCCCCACTATCTCCATATGCAAATGGGAATTATCCATAACCTTCCATCACTAGATGCTGTGTCCTCTCTAGAGATAGCATGTCAAGGTAATCAACCTTACAGGCGTCATGTTTTGAATGATAAGGTGGGCTTGCCGAAACTTATTAGCGGAAGATAAATAGAACATGTTTCGAGGTGGTATTGATGATTGGTGAACGTGTAAAAAAACTGCGAGAAGAAAAGAAAATGTCAATGACTGAACTTGCCGATAAAGCCGGTGTGGCAAAGTCTTATTTAAGTTCGCTCGAGCGGAACTTACAAACGAATCCTTCTATTCAATTTCTTGAAAAAATCTCCGCCGTACTTAATATCCCTGTTGATGCCCTGCTTTACGATGCACCAAATAAGGAAACCTTGGACAATGACTGGATGAAAATCGTTGAGGAAGCCATGAATTCGGGTGTTTCTAAACAACAATTCAGGGAGTTCATCGAGTTTAATAAATGGAGAAAAGATAAAGAAGAGTAGAGTGGCAGTGCACTAGTTTACCTACATAATCCTGAAGAATACAGTTTGAATAAGCTAGGCTCACAAGAATCTCAAGGAAGAATGAACCCTATAAACAGTAAATGAAGCGAACCACTGTTTATAGGGATGTTCTCAAATTTGTTCGGAACCTATTTTCCATCGTTCTCCTCAAATGTTGCCTCAAGGCTTTCCCTTTTAAAAAAGCACTGATTTCCTCTTTTTTGAAACCCAAGCTCCTTGCTTCAGAAATCAATTTCACCCATTCTTGATCCATTTCCACATTAGCCACCTCTTCTACCTCCTAAAATACTCTTGTATTTCAGGCAGACCAGCCATCATAGTCACCAGGACCTTAGACCTGTGCCTTTGCGCCCTCATTTTTCAATGAGTTTGCCTTTGTCGTGGTATTTATTACCAAATACATTACCTATATTCATATTATAACGGATAGACACTCCATATATTGCTATTTTATGTCGGTAATCCACATAAATGCAAAAACTTTCATCCGACAAAATATTACAATATTGGGAAAATTCTAATTCCAGGTGATTTTGTAGCATTCAATCTCTTTTTTCATATAATAGCAAATATTGTCCATCTTAATACTTCGTTGTGGTGTATTGATTCTCTCAATTGTAAATGCATCGAGGGCTTTTTGCGCAGTTAAGTCCCCACCGCAGGTCGGGCAAAGCCACTTTCCATATTCCGCACTGCTAAAAGAAGCCCTATGGCATGTATGGCAATTCTTTCGATACAAATAATCCAACCCCTCTGCACCTTGATCAAATTGTTTTTTATAAATAACCAGTCGTTCTCTTTAAAGAACTAACAATTCGAGTATAGTGCAAAAGAAAGGGGTATTTGAATAGGTAAAATTAACTATTTATCTTAATAATGAACAAATTTTGTTCTTTTAAATGAACTTTTGGGTTTTTCAGAGAAAAAGAAGCAATCATTTTTTTACTTTTCAAACGGATTCTATCAACATGCATTTAAAAAGCACAACCCAGAGGCTGGGCTGTGCTTTTGATCTTAGAATAATAATTAACTAGGTTCAATCAATCCATAGCGTCCATCTTTTCGGCGGTACACTACGTTTGTTGTGTTAGTATCCGCATTCGTGTAAACGAAGAAACTGTGACCAAGCATATTCATTTGTAAAATCGCTTCTTCACTGTCCATTGGCTTTAAATCAAAGCGCTTATTGCGGACCACTTCAATATCATTATCGTCTTCGAATTCATCCACCACTTCGTCAACTTCCGTATTGAAGGCGAATGCATCCGGTGTAGTCGATAGATTGTTTCGGAACTTGCGATTGACCTTCGTTTTATGTTTACGAATTTGGCGTTCAAGCTTATCATTGATCAAGTCAATGGCAGCATACATATCCGCATTTTCCTCTTCAGCGCGAAGAACCAAATTCTGCATGGGAATCGTCACTTCGACCTTTGATGTATTATTGTTCACTTTTAAATTGACTAACACATTTGCATCTGGTGTATTGTTAAAATATCGTTCTAACTTGCCAATTTTCTTTTCGACGTATTCTCGAATTGCTGGAGTTACCTCAATGTTTTCACCGCGTACGTTGTAATTCATAAAGTGAGTCCTCCTTAAATTAAGACTATACAGTTAGATTCTACAATACCCCTCCGGTTCCTTTTAGAAACACATCATGAAATATGTCGAAATAATGAAACAATTGTCGGAAGGTTTGGAAAGGGTTGATGTCTGCCCTAGCTTCATTATATCAAATGCTATGCTAGAAAGAAAAAATTAAGCCCACTTTATTTACAGAAAATTTAAAAATAATTAACATGAAAACCGTTTGAAATCCAAATGGTAAGGGAATCAATTTCTTTTATCGTAGAACATCCCATCCACTGATAGACTTTCATACGGGTTCGTGTATTTATTGGATGATCGTTTCTTCTTATTTATTTCCTGGATATCCCGCTGTATCTCCTGCTTTTGGAGCTTCAGCAAGTGATCGACCTGTTGGTTGAGCAACAGTACTGCACGTCCCAGCTGCTGCTCTTCACCAGTAAACGGCGGTTTGATTTGAGGAAGAAGTCCATCTCGCTGATCAATCAGCTTTGTGACCCTTTCTATTTTATCATCACGTTCTGTAATCGTGCGATCTTCCAGAACGGCAAGCAATTCAGCAGTCAAATCATGAAAGGTTTTAATCACCATCACACTTGACCGCTTTTGGTGAATTGTTTTTTCCGGTTGATCTGAATTACTTCCTTCCAAGTATTCCGGAACTCCGTAACAAGTCCTTCCACTTCTTCCAAAGCAGAAACATCATTTTTCATATTCGCTTCGATCAGACGCCGGTTCATGAAATCATACAGGCTCATCATATCTTTGGATACATCCGCATCCATATTCAGCGTCACCATCAATTCGCGGATAATATTTTGCGCCTTGATGATGTTCGTATTCTTCGCTTCGATATTTCCTGCCTCAATGGCTTTCTTCCCAAGCATGATGAACTTTAGGCAGCCATTATAAAGCATTAATGTAAGCTCTCCCGGTGATGCTGTATTGACTGAATTTTGCTGGTACGATTGATATGGATTATTTACCGCCATATTTAACTTCCTTTCCGACTTACCTTAACTAAAATAAGAAGCTAACGATGCACTTTGGCTGTTTGCCTTTTGTATCGCTTTTTCCATCGCCGTGAATTGGCTGTAGTAACGCGATTCCAATTTCGTTAACTTGGCTTCAAATGTTGAAATCTTCTTATCCAGCCCATCAACCAATTTCCCGATTGTAAAATTGTTATTAACATATCCGGCCTTCCCGGCTTTTTCAGTAATCGCCTTCATGGATGATTCTATATCGTCCCTTAACCGGCGCGCGAGGCCCTTGTCACTCTTTTCCGACCCATTGGCCATGAACATATCATATATCGCATTCGGATCCTCACTAATGGCTGCCCGGAGCTTGTCCTCATCAATCGTTAATTTACCGCCCTCCAAATAATTTTTGGTGGTGGTGATTCCCAAACTGCTGAGATTGTTTTTTCCAGTGATCCCATCCACCGAAGTGTATAGGGATGACCTCATAGTCGTCAGGAGACTTTTTAATGTCGAATCGCTTTTTAACGTTCCGCTCTTCGCTTTTTCTTCCCACAGCTTCACTTCATCCTCTGTCATTGCCTTTTTTGCTCAGCGGTAAGCGGGGTAAAGGAGCGATATTTCGCTTCACCCGTTTTATCTTGAACCTTTTTAATGACTTCATTGTATTTATTCACAAACTGAGTAATCGTATCCAGGATGGCATCCACATCAGCTGTTGATGAGAATGTGACTGTATCCGCCGTTTTTTGCTTTACTGTTATTTCCGCTCCATTAATCTGAAACGTATTCGAAGGCCGGGAAATGTCCAGTCCATTATAAGTAATCGATGCATTTTCCCCTATTGTGCCGCCAGTCCCTTCATTGTTACTGCTCATTTTTAGCACATTGAAGAAATCTCCGGTACCCCTAATTCAATTTCAGGCCGATCTTTTACATCACCTGTGTTTTTAGCAGTAATGGAAAATTTCTGGGACGTTTCATCGAAAAATAGAGTCACGCCCGAGTTAGCATTAATTTTATTTATGACACTCTCTAACGTATCGTCTGCATTTAGGGTAAGTGTGTACGGTTTTTCCACTGTTGCTCCATCTTTTACTTCCGTATCAAAACCGCCATCCTTATTGATGGCCAGTATCGTAATATCTTGAGGTGTCGTGATTCCCAATTCCGATAGTTTCTTTTTTGGATCGGTAACAGCTGATTTTTCCGTACTTGTCATGGTTGCTGCTTTGGCAAGTCCATTCACTTTTATATTCCCGGAAAAATCACTGGTCGAATTCACATTTCTCACTGATACAGCATCTGGATTAGATACCGTCACCTTCTTTTTAATGAAGGAAGACTGCTTTCCAACTCCATCACGAATGAGCGTATCCAATTCTGATAAAGCTGTATTTATCGAACGGTAATCATCCCGCTGCCACTCGGAATACTGCTTTTTCTGTGTCAGTTTATCCAATGGCACCCGTTCCGCCTGCATCATGCTCTTAACTAATTCATCAATGTCCATCCCGCTTGCTAAACCGCTGATTCGTACCAAAATTGATCACCCGCTTATATTTTTTCATCCACCATTGTGCCGACAAACTCCGTCATTGCCGCATAGAAGTCCAATAACTTCTTCGGGGAATTTCCCTGATCGTCTCATCTGTTACATCATCCACTACCTTGACGTAATACTCATTCAGCTTCTCGTGATATTCAAAACGAACCGCCGTATGTGTCGGATTCAGGAAGGTGTTCAAACTATCCACTATTTCCTGCACCTTTTCGTTTGAAGGCACATCAGTAGATTCCACACTTTGCTCCGAATAGGCAAGCGTATTCATTTCCCGCTGATAATATGAACTGATTCCTTCCGAGATTGCTGTTCTAAGTTGTGAGGAAAGAATATTCGTGGACAAACTCTCCAGCATCTAAATAGCCCCAATACGTCTTTACTTTTTATATCGGTTCTTACAGTTTTATATTTAGTGTGAAGGTTTGATTTTGGTTTCAACTGCAGACATTCATTAATGATCCTTTGCAATAAAAGAGATTCTACAAAAAAACTCCAGAAAAATATCTGGAGTCTACAGTTTTTTCGGATTTTAAATTTTGACCGTTGATTGGAACGTAGGGCGCTCGCTTTCCGTGGGCGATCTCGGGAGCCTCCTCGGCACCATTGCGCCATGCGGAGTCTCCCTTAGACACATATCTCCCGCAGGAGTCTCGTACCTTCCGTTCCAATCAGATCTCCAGAAATCTAAGATGGACCCCCAATTGCCCACACGTTTTTTTAGGGTTTATACTGTGACCGTTCACTTCCACTCCAGGCACTCGCTTTCCGCGGACGGTCCCGGGAGCCTCCTCGGCGCTTTTGCGCCTGCGGGGTCTCCCTTGGACGCGTATTCCCGCAGGAGTCTCGCACCTTCCGTTCCAATCAGATCTCCAGAAACCTAAATTGGAACCCCAATTGACCACACGTTTTTTAGGGTTTATACTGTGACCGTTCACTTCCACTCCAGGCACTCGCTTTCCGCGGGCGGTCCCGGGAGCCTCCTCGGCGCTTTGCGCCTGCGGGGTATCCCTTGGACGCGTATTCCCGCAGGAGTCTCGTACCTTCCGTTCCAATCAGATCTCCAGAAACCTAAATTGGAACCCAATTGCCCACACGTTTTTTTAGGGTTTATACTGTGACCGTTCACTTCCACTCCAGGCACTCGCTTTCCGCGGGCGGTCCCGGGAGCCTCCTCGGCGCTTTGCGCCTGCGGGGTATCCCTTGGACGCGTATTCCGCAGGAGTCTCGCACCTTCCGTTCCAATCAACTTTGTATTAACCGTTAGATTGCTCCTTTTACCTAAGTCTTTTTTTAAATAGAAGGATTAAAACTGAAGTGATAATCACTTCTCTACTTTTGGAAGAAATTATGACTGACTATTTAATTATAGGACTTCCCCATTATACAAATGAATCTGAGAGGGTACTAGGAATTGATATAACCCATCCAACTCATTTCACCATACACATTACTGACATCTTCATCTATGTATTTTGCAGTACCATCATACTCAAATAGGATTGTAGCCATAAGGTTCCTTGGTGACATAAACGAATGGTCCCTTCCTTTTTAGGGGCAGTAATCTCTTTTTCCCACATCGCAGTGTTCCTTACACCCTTCAATCAATACAAAAAAGAGCCTGACACAAGTGTCAGACCCTTTCTTGTTAGGCTAGCTATTCAATTAACGAAGTAACTGAAGAACGCCCTGCGGTTGCTGGTTGGCTTGAGCTAGCATTGCTTGAGATGCTTGTGCCAAGATTGAGTTCTTAGTTTGCTCCATCATAGTCTTAGCCATATCTGTATCACGGACACGTGATTCAGCAGCAGTCAGGTTTTCAGAAGAAGTACCTAAGTTGTTGATTGTATGTTCTAAACGGTTTTGGTTAGCACCTAGTTTAGAACGTTCAGCTGATACTGTATCAATCGCTGTTTGGATTTTTGTGATAGCTGCTGATGCGTTTTTAGCATTAGAAACATCCAGGCCGGATTCAACACCTTTAGAATCTGTACCATTGCTTACATTTGTACCAGTTGTGAAGCCTGTACCAGTACCAGTCAACCCAAGAGCACTTGCACGCATATCACCGATTTCAAGTGTCAGGCTTTGGTTTTCGTTTGCACCGATTTGGAATTGAAGACCTGCTCCAGCTTCAACAGCATCTTTAGCTTCTACCGCTGCAGAGCCAGCTACTGTTTTAGTTCCGTCAACAGATAGACCGCCAGTTCCAGCGATAGTTGCTGCAGTTGCAGATTCAGTTCCAGGCTTTTGTTCTAGTTTAAGTTGTCCGCCATCTTTAGTTGCAGTGTACTTAGCGCTTAATTCAGCATCTGCTCCAATGGCAGCAATTAATCCATCAAGATCCGTGAACTTTCCAGCTGCGGCATCATTAGCCGCGGCAACTGTAAAAGTTTTTCCATCTACTACTACTGTGTCGCCTGCAGTTGTACTTAATGTACCTGTTGCTGTAACGCTACCTTTAACAGCAGGAGCAGCTGGTACTGCTGCTTGAGCTGCAGTGGCTGAATCCTTAGAACCATTCAATAGTTTCTGAGTATTGAATTCAGTAGTATTACCAATACGGTTGATTTCAGATGTTAATGAGTCCATTTCCTTTTGGATTTCTCCACGGTCACTAGTTGTATTAGTATCCGTTGATGCTTGTGTAGCAAGTTCACGCATACGTTGAAGGATGTCAGTCGTTTCGTTCAATGCACCTTCAGCAGTTTGGATTAAAGAGATAGCATCTTGTGAGTTACGGGAAGCTTGGTCCAATCCGCGGATTTGTCCACGCATTTTTTCAGAGATTGCAAGACCGGCAGCGTCGTCGCCTGCACGGTTGATGCGCATGCCTGAAGCTAGTTTCTCCATTGATTTGGATTGTGCATTCGTCGCACTTGATAATTGACGGTGTGTGTTTAGAGCTGAGATATTGTGATTGATGATCATTTATGTTTCCTCCTTGAGTCTTAAGTCCCCACGTCCATGTGGTTAGTTACGATAGGCAGTGAATAAGTCGGCCGCCTATTTCACTGCTCATCGTTGTATACTTAATATCGACCTGCTTGGAAACATATTTAGCGTATTTTACGATTTTTTCTTGAAATACTCATTTATGCCTTCCAGAAAATTGGTTTCTGTTTTGGAGGCTTTTCTATTTTCCTGCTGGATGGAAAGGTAGATTTCCTTCCTATGGATATCGACGTTTTTCGGGGCATTGATTCCGAGTTTGATCTGTTCCCCTTCAATGGACAGGATCGTAATTTCGATATCATCGCCAATCATGATCGCTTCATTCGGTTTTCTGGTCAATACGAGCATCATTCGCCCCCTGTTCTGCTGGAGGTTCAAACAGTCTGTGCTTTGTACGGTATTCACTAGCATTCATGATGAATTGCTTTCCGACTTTTTTGGGCCATTCATGATGATTGGGGCCTGGAGATTCGCCGTCGTTTCATTGAAAGGGTCCTGGATCGTTAAGATGACGAAAGTAATGACTTCCAGTTCCGTTTCTATTTGCAAAGAAGATAATACCTCATCAGTAAGCTTCACTTCGTAATCATGAAACACTTCAAAAGGATCTGTCACAATGAAGGCAAGCTCTTTTGTTTCTGTCGATTGCAGGACGAAAAAGGGCGTGTCATCCAAAGCTAGCAAGCAAAACTTTTTTTCTTCTAAAAATCCTGGTATCCCGCTTTCAAATACATAAATCTCTTTCTCTGCCAATTCGAGTTCGCCATGAAATTTTGTTTGTAGAATCATCTATGTTTTCACTACCTTATTCATCCGGAAATAGATTGATGAAGTCTATTTCCAGCGCATTTTTTGTAGAATTTCGACATCCACACTGCCTGGTGTGTATGTATGGTTCACCCTATTGATTTGAGCATCAATGATCGGTTTTTGGGCGGTTGCTTCAATCTTCACTTCCGCTGGCTGGTAGTCAAGCTTTACGCTGAATGGAGAGGGGATCCAGCCGAGATTGAACTGCTTCTCAGGTCCTTTGCTGTTTTGCCTGGCCTGATCTGCCAGTGGATTACCGCCTTTTTCAATATGCCTCAGCTCCGTCCCCTGCTGGGCACGTCTCGCCATACCCGCCAGCCAATCTTGATATCCCTGCTGCGCAAATTCATCGACTCTTCTTGATAGGCTTTTCAAATCCATGTCTTCCTTGCTTGTGACTGATCGATTGTCAGCTTGCCTGGGGTGGTTTGAATCTCCAGGGTCGCTTGCGGCTGATTAATGGATTGGACCGCCGCCTTCTGTTCGATTTGCTGTACAGGCTGCTCTATGTTCAATCCAATCTTCATTGGGGTGGATTGCAATCTGATTTGTGGAATCTGCATCATCATCACTCCTTATAGAAAAAAGCTATCCATTTAAGAATAGCTTAACGAAGAAAATCCAATAAACTCGGCTGCATGATTTTTGCGCCGATACTTAATGCCGCACTATGGACACTTTCCTGGGTCGTCAAATCCATGATCGCCTTTTCGATATCGACATCCTCATTTTTCGAAAGGATTTCAGTGGCAAAAACCTCCTGCTGCTTGAGACGGTCCGTCATCAGCTCAATCCGATTCTGCCTTGCGCCAACCTGTGCCTGCATGCCTAAGAAGGTGTTTATCGTTGCGTCAAGTCCTTCCAATGTGCCGCTTACGTCCCCGCCGTTTTCGAGTGCCGCGATTGTCTGGTCGATGCTTCCGCCGGCAGCGAGTGCATCACCAAAAATCTTGGAACCGTCCGTATTTATTTTAAGGGAAATCCCGGAAAACACTTCAAGGTTTATGTCCCCTGTGCCATACACCGTATTTCCATTGCCATCTTTAACGGAAGATGGTCTCACATTCGTATCCTGGCCGTTGAAAATATACTTCCCGCCGATCTGTGTGTCGCCAAGAGTTATGAGATGCTCTTTTAATTGTTTAATTTCTTCTGTAATGGTTTTCAGTTGTTCCCCTTCATACGTCCCATTGCTGCCTTGAACGGTTAATTCACGAATCCGCTGCATGGCGGAAACCGCTTCCGTAATGGCATCATCCGTGCTGTCGATCCAGTTGGTCGCCTCGGCAATGTTACTTTGATACTGCCCTATTTGATTGAGATTTGTCCGGTACCCCATTCCCATCATGGCCGCAACAGGGTTATCGGATGGCTTGGAGAACTTCTTTTGAGAGGAAACCTGCTCTTGCAGCTTGGACATCTTTTTCATAACTGCTGCTTAAATTGCTCAACATATTATTGGTTAGCATCGATTGCGTTACCCGCATATTCGTCCCCTCCTATTAACGGCCTGCTGTACCCATTCCGTTTATGATTTTATCGAGCATTTCATCCATCATCGTCATCATTCTTGCAGATGCGTTGTATGCCTGCTGGAATTTGATCATGTCCGTCATTTCTTCATCAAGGGATACGGAACTGACAGACTCCCTATTTTGATTGACGGAGGCAGCAAGGACGACAGAGTTGGAAAGGTTCTTTTGGGCGCTTTGGGAATCCACCCCAAGCTTTCCGATGATACCGGAATAATAGGTGTCGAAGCTTCCCGTCAATTCGTCAGAATTTTGGTCTTTAGTCGAGTACTCACTGAACGCCTTCTTTTTAAGGTCAGCCAGGAGTTTGGCATTTTCATTATCACCGGATGCCCCTCCGCTTTTTCCGCCGGCGGCAATTTTTGTGGGATCCTTCACGATTTCACCATTCACCCTGATGCTTTGGGCGGCACTCTTACCAGGTTCAAGTTCAAAGAAGTTCAAAGTTGAAGTGTTGTCATCACCTAAGGCATAACCTTGTTTATGGATGGCATTGAACTCATTCACGAAAGCCGTCGTCATATTATCGAGCTTTTTCAGCATATCAGGATAAGCGCCGCCGATAGTCCCATCAGCCTTCTTATAGCCGAAGCTTTTGATCAAACCGGATAGCTCTCCGAGAATTTGAAATCGGTCAATGTTTTCGAACCAAACTTCAATCCGTCCACCATACCTGTCGTTTTATCATGGCTAACTTCAACTTTCGAAGTTCCCACCATCCCGGTTTGGTTAACACTGACTAGATTGATGGGCGGCACAAAAGACGAACCGTCTTCTTGCATCAATTCGATGTTGTATAGCCCTGTGGCCACATCACTGGCTCTGCCGTAATCCGTCGGAATGACGTTATTCACTTTAATGCTGACAAGCTGTGAGAGATTGTCTACGAGCACATCACGTTTATCATAAAGGTCATTGGGGATATATCCATGCGGCTCCACTTTGCTGATCTGTTGGTTAAGCTGATCAATACTGCTGATGAGCGTATTGATTTCGTTCGCTTTGACGTTTATCTGATTGCCGATATCCGTTTGAACATTCGTCAGCGAGTTGTAGTAGTAGTTTAGGGTATCCGCGACCATGACGCCCGTCGAGGCAACGACTTCACGCGCCCCGGAGTTTTCCGTATTCGCTGTCAGCCCCTGCAGCGAATTCCAGAACTTCTCCATCGTGGCAGCCAATCCGCTGTCGGTCGGTTCGTTCATGACACCTTCCATTTTCGTCAGGGATTCGCTCATGGCCCCGTAATAACCGATTTTATTACTTTGCGTCCTGTATTGTGCGTCCAGGAAACTGTTGCGGATCCGCTGAACCGTTTCAGCTGCCACCCCTGTCCCGATTTGGCCGGCAACGCGCGGGCTGTTCAAACCGACAGTAGGAAAGCCCGACGTCTGGACCAAGTTGACCCGCTGCCTTGAATATCCTATTGTATTGGCATTGGCCACGTTATTTCCTGTTGTATACAAGGCCCCTTGAGAGGTGGATAATCCGCGTTTGGCGGTCTCAAGACCCATAAAGGTTGAAATCATTTGCTCGCACCTCCATCTTTTTCTGCTTCTTATGCTTTGGAATCAAACATTCCCATGCCGATTTTCGTCGTTTTCCCAACCGAATCCCCATAATTCAGGTTCTGGTGCTGAGGTCTCAGAATATCAAGGAGACATTGATGAATTGAAGGGACTGATAGATCAATTGCTGATTTAAACCGTTCCGCTCCTTCAGCTTTGCCACTTCATCAATCAATTCCGCTTTTAGCATTTCAAGGACTTCCGTTTCTTCTGGTCCTGTCAGTTCCGTCACGGTATGGATGGAGGCATGCTGTCCAGCCGTTCCATTGGCTGCAAGAAATTCCTCGACTGCCCTTTCTCGTTCCTTATCCGTCTGGCCGATCGCTTTAATATGCTTTTGTTCCGAAATCAGCAGGGCAGTAATCGCCTCGGTATCATTTGCTTTCAAAATGGCCGTTTTTCTTATCGCCAATTGATTGAAGCTTTTATGAAGCTTGACCAATTTTTCAAGCGATCCGATGATGTTCCGTGCAGACATTTCGCTGCCTCCTCCGCTCATAAATGAAGGACGGAAAATGGCTCCGTCCACTTCATTCAAGCTTTTTCATTGAAAATTCATTTCCGGTAAAAGTCGATGAGACCCTTAGCCGTTGCTTGTGCATTCAATTTATAATTTCCTTTTTCAATTTGGATTTTCAGTTCATCCACTTTTGCTTGTCTTGCAGCAAGAATCGGAGATGATTGCTGCATTTCTTTTGCCGCTGAGGAAATTTCAACTTTATCCGAGGATTTGACCTTGGATTCTTTGATATTCCCCGTTTTATTGGCTTGAAGATTATAAGGGTTAACACCTGTCATACCGACGTTATTGATTTTCATATTCCAGATCCTCTCCTTCGGTCGATTTTATAAATCCCATTATGTTTCGATTCATTAACACATATGAAAATGGCTCTGGACTGTGTTATTCTCCCTATCTTTATTATCGACAAGGAACGGATTTCTTTAATTGTTTGCTGTAATCTTTCCTTCGACACCCATTGTCGAATATTGTTCTCAATATCGAATATTTTAACAAATTCTTCATCATGTTTCCATGAATGAATTACCCTTTTTGATCATCCTTCATGTAGTACGTACTTTTTTATCATTTCCTTGAATTTCAGTAAGGCGCTTTTCTTCAATTTCAAATGCCTGCAAATCCGTACGCAGTGAATCGCCGCATTTGTCGCATAACCTTCCGCTCTTGATGTTAGCGCCGCACTTTTCACATGGAATTCCGAGGTTGGGAAACTGTGAAATTCTCAGCTTTCCGGTTCTCACAAATTTAATAATTAACGTTTCTTCAACGCCGGTTTCCTTAACCACCTGCATCATGGACGCCGTTCTATTTGTTTTCTTGCGAATATATGCATAAACTTTATCATATTGGGCTTCTTCTTCTTTATAACAGGCATCGCATATATCACGGAATTTCGTCATGACGAATAACGAATTACAGTTTGGACAGTTGAATACATCCATCGAGGCCCCTCCTTCACCATCACGGCGATTATTCTTCAGTACTGTATATATCGAATAATCCCGGCGATACTTTAGGATGTTTATTAAAATAAGCTTTTTCACCTAGCCAGGGTGATGGATGATACTTCTTTTGCCCCAGCCGTCATCAATGCTTTGGCTGCATGCCTGAGAGTTGTGCCTGTTGTGTATATGTCATCGATGATCAAAATAGATTTATGCTCCAGCAAATCAGATTGCATGACCTGAAAAACCTGCGGTAATGACATTCTCTCTTGACGAGATTTTTTTGATTGTTTTTCCGTATGGATTCTTGTCAAGGTCTCAACCGGATGAAGCCCAGCTAGATCTGCCAAAGCCTGTCCCTGATTGAATCCCCGCTCCTTAAGCCGTTCATCACTAAGCGGGATGGCCGTTACCAGGTCAAATTCCATGTCCTTTAACCTTTCTTTCAAAAAGGGGACGAAAACCTCAGCTAACGCATAATCACCCCGGTACTTATATTTAGCAATCATGTCTTTTAAGTATTCATTATAATGAAATAGCGATATGTTCTTCGACAAATAGCCTCCCCATTCCCTATTCCTTTCCCATCTTGAACAATCGAGACAGAGGTCACCGTTCATATGATCCCCTCCCAGCTCCCTTGAGCACATTGAACATGTTTCTCCGGTTATCCTATTGAGTTTCCCCTCACATCCTTCACAAATTGCCCTTGCCTCTGCCTGCTTTAGGAGGCTCCTCCATGTCAAAGCTTGCTCCATTCCTTCGTCACAAACAAGACATCTATTCATCCAGCAGCCCCCTTTTCATGGCATCTTTATTCATCATTTGTATATGGTGAACCGCCTCGACCATCGCTTTACTTTTACCGTAATGAAAAAAGGTGATCGTACCGGCAGGATAAGCAAAGCTTCTTCCTACCCTGCCGGCAATTTGAACGAGCGCACTTTCGGAAAACACTTCATGTTCAGCACCGATCACGGCTACTTCCAACCGCTCAATTGTCACGCCCCGCTCCAGGATGGTCGTGGTCAGTAATCCTGGAACAATTCCATTCCTTAGTGCCATTACTTTTTCCTTTCGATCAGGGTGCCGGGAGTGGACAATCGATAATTCAGGGGACAGCCCTTGAAACAACAGAAGGACCTGCTCCATCACTCTAATGCTTGGAAAAAACAATAGGAAGGGAATATTCTGGTTAAGGCGTTCACTTATCCATCCGTTGATTTTGGGGGAATCTTTTTTGAAGAAATAGTTTTTGCCAATTGCCGCTCCACTTCATTTCAGGGACGGGGATTGGCTTACGATGATAACGGGCCGGGATTATAACGGCTTTCAATTTGCCGCTTCGGTATAGCCGCTGCATCCGTTTCGAAGGTGTGGCGGTCAAGTAGATGGTTACCGCGGATACCTTTTTCGATTTATTAACCGCATAATGCAGCGAATCATCAATTGAGTAGGGAAACGCATCGACTTCATCAACGATGATGACATCGAAAGCTTCAATAAAACGGAAAAGCTGATGGGTCGTGGAAACGGTCAGTGGCGAAAAACCATGGCGATCTTCACTCCCGGCATGGAGGGTCGTGACTCCAATGCCAGGAAAAGCTTTTTTAACCTTGGGGAAAGTTCGAGAACGACATCGGTTCGCGGTGTTGCCAAACAAATCCGTTTCCCGGCATGCAAGGCTGCCTCAATCGCCGGAAATAATATCTCCGTCTTCCCTGCCCCGCATACAGCCCATACCAGGAATTCATCTTTTCCATTAATGGCTTCAACGACACAGTCGGAGGCATTTTGTTGACCTGCCGATAAAGTGACCGCCCACCTCAGCACATTGTCAGGAATCTTAAATTGAATGCCCGGACCTGTCCACCTATAAAGCTTTGCACATTCACTGACCCGTCCCATCATGATGCATGAGCGGCAGTAAGTGCAATCTTGATTGCAAATCTTGCAAGGGAAAGTATAAAACAAGGTTTGATCTTTGTTACCGCAGCGTACACAGCGATAACCGCCGTTCCCGGATTGCACGCCGCAAGTTTCCGAGACATACCCATTCTTGATATGCTCTGCGAGGAGTTCTTGGGAGAAGGGGATTTCGAAGGCCAAAAGATGTTTTCCGATGAGATGGTTCTGAAGTTCCGGGGAATAAGGCGGGGAAATGCTCATTTTTTTCAAACTGAAACCTCCATTTCTTGTTAAATTACACTCCCCCTTATCATTCGCTTTTAACTCCCGGATTCCTTTTTGCTCCATAAAAAAACGCCTTTCACTTAGTAAAGGCGTCACAGCTTAAATCTTATACCAGCCCATCCCCATCGAGCCTTCGCCCAGATGTGTTCCGATTACTGGACCGAAGTAGCTGATGTCGAACTCGACATTTGGGAACCGGGCTTCAAGTTCGGCTTTCCAGTCTTTAGCTTCACTTTCCCGTTTAGCATGAATGATGACGGCTTTATATTTCTCGCCGCTCGCCGCGTCTTCTCCAAGTAAATCGGCAATCCTTTTCAGCGCCTTTTTTCTTGTACGGATTTTTTCGAATGGGACGATGACTTTATCAACAAAATGGAGGACCGGCTTCACTTGAAGCAGACTGCCAATCAAAGCTTGGGCACTGCTTAAGCGGCCGCCGCGTTGGAGATGGGATAGGTCATCTGCCATGAAGTATGCCCTGACCGATGGTTTCATTTCTTCAAGCCTGGCCATGATTTCTTCTGGACCTTTACCATCAAGTGCCATCTTTGCAGCCTCGATCACGTAAAACCCTGCACCATGCAGCTGATTTCCGAATCAAAGGCATGAACCCTAATTCCCTCGACCATTTCACCTGCAGATACCGCTCCTTGATAGGTTCCGCTGATGCCGCTCGATAAATGAATGGAAATTACATCATCATATTCTTTTTGCAGTTCCTCGAACTTCTCGACAAACTTCCCGATTGGAGGCTGTGAAGTGGTCGGCAATTTCTCCTGCCTCTTTACTTCCTCATAAAACTCATCCGCAGTAATATCAACTTCCTCCCGGTAAGCTTCATTGGAAAAAATGACATTAAGCGGCATCATATGTATATGTAAACGATCACGCATTTCCTTTGGTATATATGCAGTGCTATCTGTTACGACTGCGGTTTTCATAATAGTACCATCCTTATAAAAATTTACTTCGTATCATATTCAACATTCTATCTGAAAATGCCTTTATTTGCATTAAATAGCTTTCTGTATTTCCAAAAATTTGAATATAATCATCCATCCATTAAAAAAATCCAGCCCTTCAGCACGCATTGCGAAATCTGAAGAGCCGGACTTATCGAACGCTTTAAATTACTTCACTTCTACCCAGCCGTTTTTAATAGCTAGGACAACCGCTTGTGTACGGTCATTCACATTCATCTTCTGAAGAATGTTACTCACATGGTTCTTGACTGTTTTTTCACTGATATATAGGGTTTCGCCGATGGCCCGGTTGCTTTTCCCGTCAGCTAAAAGCTGAAGCACTTCACACTCGCGTCGAGTCAATAGGTGAAGCGGCCTCCTGATTTCTATCGTATGTACGGAATCACGATCAGTACCCTCTTCAGCTGCTAAGCGGCGATATTCTTTAACTAAGTTATGGGTGACCTTCGGATGAAGGTATGAGCCGCCTTCAGCGACTACACGCACAGCATCAATCAATGCGTCTGCGTCCATTTCTTTCAACAGATAACCTTGTGCTCCTGTTTTCAATGCGTGCTGCACGTAGTTTTCATCATCATGAATGGAAAGGATGATGACTTTTGTTTCAGGGTAACGGCTCACGAGCATTTTTGTTGCTTCGACCCCATTCATGTTCGGCATGTTGATATCCATGATAACAACATCAGGTTTATGTGTTTCAACGAGATCCATAGCTTCGCTTCCAT
Organism: Peribacillus frigoritolerans; assembly: GCA_030562215.1. Lineage (GTDB taxonomy): Bacteria > Bacillota > Bacilli > Bacillales > DSM-1321 > Peribacillus > Peribacillus frigoritolerans_B. Next base: position 722,741 of record JAUPFL010000001.1, read on the forward strand.
CATCACCCTCGGCAACAACATCAAAGGATGATTCAAAATCTAATATGCGCTTTACGCCTTCACGGAAAAGCTGATGGTCATCGATAATGATGATACTAGTCTTCAACGGCTTCTTCCTCCTAGTTTCTATTTAATATGTCTATTCTCTATAATTTATAAATGGTAGGGAATTTGGATAAATACCAAAGTGCCCGCCCCCGGTTGTGAATCGATCGTCATTTCACCTTCCAGCAGCTCGACTCTTTCTCTCATTCCCACCAAGCCAAATGAACCTTCTTTTTGAATCGAAGAGTCAAACCCCTTTCCATCATCTTTGACGACGACGGTCACCATCTCCTTGGAAATGGACAGTTTAACTTGAATCTGTTTTGGGTCCGCATGCTTCAATGAATTTTGTACAGCCTCTTGAACCAGCCTGAATAAAGCGACCTCCATATCGGAAGGGAGCCTTTTGACCTGCCCAAGGTTGACGAAATTCAGATTCACGCCATTATTATAGTCTTCGGTCGTTTGCAGGTACTTTCTGAGGGTAGGAACAAGCCCTAAATCATCAAGCGCCATAGGACGAAGGTCATAGATGATTCTTCGCACTTCATATAAAGCATTCCTTACCATGACCTTTAAACTGCGGATTTCCACTAACGCTTCATCAGGCCCTCTCTCCCGTTGCACCCGTTCTATCAGGTCTGAACGCATCATGACGTTTGCCAGCATTTGCGCCGGACCATCATGAATTTCACGTGAGAGCTTTTTGCGTTCCTGCTCCTGGGCTTCGATTATTTTCAGGCCGAAGTCCTGTTTGCGTTTCGCTTCTTGAAGGGCTTCCCCACAAATTTAAGATCCTGTGTCAAATAATTCTGCACTACCGATATTTGCGAGACGAGATGCACCGCTTTATCGATCGTCTGCTGCAAACCCCTTAACCTTAACTCAAGCTCATCCCGGCGATTACGGAGCTCTTTTTCCAATTGCCGGTTAATTTGTAAATCTACTTGCAGCTTATGTGCCCTTTCATATGCATCGCGCACCTGTTCTTCAGAAAAATGGTTGAAGTGCATACTGACTTCTGAAAGCCTTTTTCGAGCAAACCTGGCTTTTGAATCCAGTGCATCGCTGTCGGTTATCACAATGGCAACCCTGATTTTCACATCATCAAGCTCTTTTGATAATGACTCGAAATCCTTTCGGCATTGTTCGCCGATATCAAAGACTTCATCCTTACTCTCACTAACAGTGCTCACCATTGTTTCTAAGATCTTGTCCAATGCTTTAGCATCAACCTTTTTTATGGACATTAAGACCCCTCCACTTAAATCAAAAGACTTAAACAATTTATTGTCTTAAAGACTATGTATATGGAAAAAAGTTCTTTCCCTTTTTCATGAATGGTTAAATTTCAGGAAACTTTTGTATGAAGTAACCTTCATGAACATATTGTACCAAAAAAAGATTAAAAATACGTTAATTTCCTTTTGTGATTTCCATAAAATGTACATATTTACTATACATCTCATAATCCAGGCATTAAGTCTGCCTATTAAAGGCAGAAAGCCATATCTATTATCCTGATACAAAATATCCTTTTCAATCAAATGGGATATTCCGCTCCATTGATTATCATATGAAACAGATGCATTTATTAAATGGCAAAATCCTTGAAATGAGAGGACACGTTAAGGTAAAGCCAGGATAATGGCACAGAACTCATTTTTTTCCTACAATGTTATTCTTTTAAGCATATATGGCCAGCTAATAACAATAACAGGCAATGAAATTAATTATAACACGTACAGCTTTATCTTATATTAAAGTTTCTTTACACATGCGATATGTAAATGAATCGTCATTGCCACTTTTTCCGCAAAGCCTTATAATAAATCAACTAATAGGAAGCACGAAGGTGGAATAGAAATGCTCACTCAATATTTAACGGTGGCAGGTCGCGGCGAACATGAAATCGTCATTGAAAAATCCCGTTTTATTTCCCATATCGCCCGGGTCGAAACCGAAGATGCCGCACAGGCCTTTATCCAGGAAATCAAGAAAAAGCACAAAGATGCTACACATAATTGTTCAGCTTATATGATCGGGGAACAAAATCAAATTCAAAAGGCCCTCGACGATGGGGAACCAAGCGGAACGGCAGGCGTCCCTATCCTGGAAGTGCTTAAGAAAAAGAACTGAAAGACACCGCTGTTGTGGTCACTCGGTATTTTGGCGGCATCAAACTTGGTGCTGGAGGTCTCATTCGTGCTTACAGCAAAGCGACTTCAGAAGGGATAAATACCACTGGTGTGGTCATTAGGAAACTAATGCGGGTCATTTCGACAACCGTCGACTATACCTGGCTTGGAAAATTGGAAAACGAATTGCGATCTTCCATTTATCAAATAAAGGAAATCCAATACCTTGATCAGGTCAATATCCTTGTATATGTTGAGGAAACACAAAAAGAGACATATAACGCTTGGATTACAGAGCTGACAAATGGTCAAGGCCATATCACCGAAGAAGAAATGCTTTATTTGGAAGAGGCATTCTCCTGATATACTCCTGCACATTTTTCCATTTTTATGCTGTAATATAATTGAAAAGAAATATTTATTTTACGAAATTATTAAATCATTGTAAAATTAGGTGTAATATATGACGAAATATAAACTGCAGGATTCGAAAAATAGCGATATATGTCTGATGTTCGTTATTTAAAAGGAGAAGAAAAAGATGTCTACTACTAGGCGTGTTTATAAAATTAAAAAACAAAGAAAAAAAGGCGAAAGAGGCTTTGGTTATTGCTTGTTCCCCTGCTGGTACTTGGTCTGGGAGCTTCTACGTATGCTGCAACCCTGTATATGAAAGCCCAGAATGTATTCAATGATTCCTATGACCCTGTGGAAGCATCAGCAAAGCGAAGTGCAGCGATCGACCCGCTCGAAGATAATTTCTCGATCCTCTTCATAGGGATCGATGATAGCAAGGACCGTGACTTAAAAGGGAATTCCCGCTCGGATGCTTTAATGCTGGCCACATTCAATAAAGATCAAAAGTCTATAAAACTATTAAGCATTCCGCGTGATTCATATGTGTACGTGCCAGCCAAGGGCGTAACCACCAAAATCAACGCGGCCCATGCAGCCGGCGGACCGAAAGCGACGATGGACACCGTAGAGGAGTTACTCGATGTCCCTGTCGATTATTATGTTCGCATGAACTTCAATGCTTTCATCGATGTCGTAGATTCATTGGATGGCATCGAAGTCGACGTCCCTTATGAAATGTATGAAATCGATTCACATGACAAAAAGAATGCCATCCATCTTGAAGAAGGATTACAGACCGTTGATGGTGAAGAAGCATTAGCGTTTGCACGGACACGTAAAAAGGACAGTGATATCCAACGTGGTGAGCGTCAGCAGGAAGTCCTGAAAGCCATCATCGCCAAAGCAACCTCTGCTGGATCACTAACGAAATATACAGACGTAATGGAAGCTGTCGGCGACAATATGACAACGAACCTTCAATTCTCGCAAATGAGAGGTTTCATAAAATATGTGACTACCGATAAAGGCATCAATCTTGAAACCATCAAACTTGAAGGTCAGGATTCTACCATTAACGGAACCTATTATTATCAGCTGAACGAAACATCATTAGCGAATACTAAGCTGTTGCTTCAATCCCACTTGAACCTGGGACCAGCTGAAGGCAATCAAACTGAAGCAGTTCAATCACAAATACAAGAATAAAGTGAAACCCCCACTCGTCATTAGTGGGGGTTTTTTGATGCATTCCTTACCATTTCTTCTATGAAGTCACATGCTGCTGCAAGAATGGCTCTAATATGATCTAGCCCCCTTTTAGTAGTTAGCAGCAAAAAAGCCACTAACCGTTACTTCAAACGATTGGTGGCTTTCCAATAAAACTAGCGAATCTAGTAATCTATTCTATTCCAAAATGATCATGGCTTGTTTTTAAAGTTGAGCATCTTGAGCAACGGCTGGTAGTTTGAATTGACCAAACCAATTTTCTCCACAAAAATCTCTATGATCAGGAGAAGTCCCGTTACAAGAAACAAAGCCCCCCACACCGTTGCAAATTGAAAGATTATTGCCACTAAGCCAAAGCAAGCAGCTAAAGCGTAAATGAGCAAGACAGTCTGCTTATGAGTGAATCCCAAGTTTATCAAACAGTGATGTAAATGGGATTTATCAGCAGCCGAAATCGGCTGTTTATTGACGACCCTGCGGATAATCGCGAAAAATGTGTCCGAAATGGGAACACCCAAAATGATGATCGGTACGATCAATGAAATCATCGTAACGTTTTTAAACCCTTGCAGGGACAGAACGGCAATGATGTAACCTAAAAATAATGCGCCTGTATCTCCCATGAAAATCTTTGCCGGATGAAAGTTATATTTCAAGAAGCCAAGGGTGCTTCCAATCACGATCAATGCGACCGTGGCAACAAATAGGTCCCCTTTAATAAGGGCCATAGTTGCAATTGTCACCAATGCGATCGTTGAGACACCGCCTGCAAGACCATCCAGTCCATCTATCAGGTTGATTGCATTAATGATGCTGACGATCCACAAAATTGTGATCGGTATACTTAAAACACCAAATTCAAGTGTATCGGTAAAGAACGGCAAATTGATGAATTCCACTTCAAGACCGCCCCATAATACGATAATGAGGGCCGCCAAAACCTGGCCCAGGAATTTGGGTGCTGCTCTTAATTCAAAAATATCATCAGCCATCCCGATCAATATGATGACAAGGGCTCCCACCAGAAGGGGCAGCTGCTGCCCAAAATCATCCATGAAAAGCAAGAAGGTAATGAAAAAACTCAAAAATATAGCTAAACCGCCCATGCGCGGCATAATTTTACTATGCACTTTTCGCTCATTCGGTTTATCGGTAGCTCCTAATTTAAAGGCCAGCTTTCCGACAAAAGGAGTCAAAAAAATGGATAATAAAAAGGCTACCAACAAGGCCCCTATTAACATCAAGAACCACCTCAATTCAACTAAAAATCTAATACCCGTTACGATCTATAAGAAAACCTATATATAAATGCTTATTTTAATTTTTCATCCTCAAATAAACATTATATACGTTTTTGGCTAAAATCTCTATAGAAAAGTTGTTTTTTGCAAATTTTTGTAAATCCAACCCTATCTTTGTCAGGTCCCCGGATTTTTTCAATTCCAAAGCATTGCAGATGGCCAGTTTCAGCTGTTCGACATTGCCGATATCCGTTACCCAGCCCTTGCTCCGATCGGGAATCAATTCCTGTACACCGCCGACGTCACTAGTGATTGCCGGAAGGCCCGATCTTGCTCCTTCAAGTAAAACGAGCGGAAAACTTTCGCTTAAGGAAGTCAATAATGTGATGTCCCCCAACGGGTAGATTCGATCTAAATCTTCACGGTACCCCAAAAGTATACGTGATCGGATAATCCCCTTCCGAGACCATCTCTTCCAGAGCGGATTTCCTGCTCCCGTCCCCTGCAAGGATCAGCTTTACATGAGGGAATTCCGATACCACTTCACTTAATGCCGCTAAAGCAAATTCATGACCTTTCACCGGTTCTAGCCTTGCAGGCATGATGATGATGAAATCATCTTTCCCGAACCCGAAATCTTCTCTTTGAAACGGGAAAGGCAGTTCCTTTTCAAAGTCAATTCCGTTTAGGATCTTCGTTATTTTGGACGAATGGATTCCTTGGTCAATCAAATCCTGCTTAAAGCGGTCGGAAACCGCCAGTATATGATCGGCATATTGAAATGACCTTACATGAAGGCCCGTAAACAATTTTCCTTTTACACCCTGCCCTAAAAAGTCATGATGAGGTGAACTGTGAACAGTAAGAAGCCAAGGGCATTTAATGAGGCGCTTTATAAAAGCACCATATATATTCGCCCGCGGACCATGTGTATGGATGATGTCTATATTATTTAGACGGATAAAGTCCCTTAAAGGTTTCAAAATTGAAAGGTCATATTTGGAATGTTGCTTGAAAAGTTCGGTTTGTATCCCGGAGGACAAAGCCCGCCGGTAAAGTTCACCATCTTCAAATACACCAAGCAAACACTCCTCTTTATTCAATTGGTTCAGTAAGGACATAATATGAAACATACCGCCGCCGGTTTCATTACCAGCGTTTAAGTGCAAGATTCTCATCCAGTCCACTCCTTATGTTCAGGAACGCTGCACCGTTTTCCTTAACCGCCTAACCTTCAATACGAATCTTGGCAGCGCAAGCATCCGTTTCCACCGTGAAGGTTGCTGGATCAGTCGGTACAACCATTCAAGACGCATTTTTGCCAGAAAACCGGGGCACGGTTCACCTTTCCCGCAAGGACATCAAAGCTTCCTCCTACTCCCATGAATAACCCTTTATTGAATAACGCATAGTGTCTGGAAACCCATTTCTCCTGCCTAGGGAATCCTAATGCAGTCAATATGATGTCAGGTTCAAGTTCCGCTATCGACTTAGGCAGGGTATCATCCTTGATATCAATGTAACCATGGTTGTATCCCACCAACTCGAGACCCGGATATAATTCTTTTACTTTCAGGGCGGCTGCTTCAATCACGTTTTCCTCCGCTCCAAGCAGATATACCTTCAGCGCTTTTTCATCAGCGACCCGAAATAATTCATTCATCAAGTCGAATCCTGTAATCCGCTCTTGTAAAGGTTGATTTAGCCATTTAGAGGCCATAATAATACCAACGCCATCCGGAGTGATGTAATCAGCCGATATAATGATGTCTTTATAATCCTGATGTTCATTTGCATACTCGACTATTTCCGGATTTGCCGTAACGACAAACGTTTTTTCCTGATTCATCAATCTCGGATAAATCATTCCATTCATGAACTCATCCATATTGCTATCAATGAATGGTATCGATAGTATCTCAACAAACTTCTCTGTCATTTTCACTTCAGCCTTTCATATGTACTATACATCTAAAGGGTGGGGTATTATTCAAGAAATTTTTTCATACACATCATAGAACGTGATTTTTGATTCAAAGGTGGTTAATCAATTGAAGTTTATAGAAAAACAATCGTTACCCATTCTATTTCTGTGCCTGCTCGTCCCATCGGCAGTGCCTCACCCTATCGCCGGTTACATGGCAACGGCGTTGATGCTCGTTTTTATCGGTATAAATAAAAAAACCTGTTATTAATTCTATTCATTTATTTTCCTGCCCGTCCCATATTGACGGAACTGAATAGCGGCTTAACCTATACAGGTGACCTGATCATCCTCACCTTATTCATTTCTTTGCTTATTGAAAGTCTCAAAAAGAACGAATGGCCATTTTCGAAATATCATTTTACTGCGCCATTTTGGTTGTTTTGTTTAATTGGTGCCGGTGCTGCACTCATTAACGGAGTGGGAATCCTCCCCATCTTATTTGAACTCCGTGCATTGCTTATTACATTCTTGCTTCTTTACATTATCGGTGAATTAAATCTAGAAAGAAAGGATATCTTTCGCTTTTTGAAGGTAATCCTAATATTCACAATCTTACTTTGCCTGCATGGCATAGTGGAGAAAATCTTTTCACGTACGATCCTGCTTCCCACGCATGGGAAATATGGAATCTTTCTCCAACAAACCGGATGAGGATTTATGGGGCACCTGCCAATCCTAATGTATTTGCCTTATTCTTAAGCATCCAGTTATTCCTTAGTTTCTTTCTATTTCAGTCACTGAAAAAATATAAATGGATCGTCTTTCTGGCAGCCATCCTGCTTTCCGGAACGTTACTGCTTACCTATTCACGGGGCACGATGATTGCATTCGGGTTCGCTGCGCTTGTCTTTATGATTTGGACTAGAAATAAACCATTTCTCAAATATGCCGCAGGAGCATTTTGTCTCGGCTTGCTTCTTATTTATTACCCAGTTTTATTTGCATCAAGTAAAGTGGAGGTATCCGCATCGATTCCGATGGAAAATGTGGTAATCGGCAGCACCCCCTCTTCCGAACACGAACATGCCCTCTCCAATCGCTTTTCAGAAATGTTCTCTGATAAGACTCTGCACCAAAGTACGGAATGGGGCCGATTATATGTCCTAATCAAGGGAATTGAAATTTTCAAAGATCACCCGATAATCGGCACCGGGCTAGGAACCTTCGGAGATTCTGCCACACTTTCCTTTTCCTCACCAATCTATCAGGAATACCAAATTGGTGAAAGGATGTATACCGATAATCAATATATCCAGGTTCTGGTCCAAACTGGTGTCCTAGGCTTCCTTGCGGTTTTTGCATTCATCTTTTTCACCTTCCGGAAAATCATGGAATCGGAAAAAGGCACTTTAGCTGCGTTCACCATCTGCCTGATGTTGGCTGCATTATTAGCAGGACTTTTCTACAATATTCTCGAAGATAAAACGTTTACGCTGATATTTTATAGTTGTTTGGGATTCTGTTTACAGAAGGACATCATTTTAAAGGATTGAAAATATGCCTACTCTTTCAAATATCATTAAATCGGTCGGGCTCGTCACCATTATAGCAGCCATTGGAAAAGTCCTCGGATTCGGGCGGGAATCGATTATAGCCGCCTATTTCGGGGCATCATCCATGGCGGATGTTTTTTTCGTGGCAAGTCTCATACCAACCATTCTTTTTACGGCTCTCGGCAGCGGTCTTCAGGCCGGCGTCATTCCTATTTACTTGGAAAAGAAAGCGGATAACCCAAAGAAAGCGGATGAATTCATCAGTGTTTTAGGCTCTTTCTTTATGCTGGTTGCCGGAGTCCTGACCATTGCCTGCATGATTTTCATAAAGCCGCTCGTCATGTTGACAGCCCCGGGTTTCTCTGATTCAGAGCTTGCCCTGACGGAGTCACTGACCCGGATCATGCTGCCAAGTTTACTATTTTTCACGCTTTCATACATGGCGACGGGGGTCCTGAATGCGAATAAGCGTTTTATTCTGCCGGCACTCACTTCAACTGCACAAAACACGGTCATTATAGCAGCCACCGTATTGTTCGCTGCTCCCTTTGGCATTGAAGGATTGGCTTGGGGTTTGTGTTTGGTGCAGCAAGCCAGTTCCTTATCCAATACCCATCATTGAAGAAATACGGAATCCGGCCCATCGTCTCTTTCCTGCCTCATAAAAGGCAGATCGCACAAACACTGTTCACCTTTTATCCAATCATTATCGCCGCTTTGGCGATCCAGTTGAATAGTGTCGTCGATCGGATTATCGCAACTTCGCTCGAAACCGGAAGCGTATCGGCCCTGAACTATGCGAATCGCCTGCTATGGCTGCCATTGAGCATTGTCCTCACGCCGCTGATTACCGTATTGTACCCTTCAATCGTCGAGCGCGCGCTTATAGGCTATCAATCTTTCCTTAATTTGACCTTAAAAGGGTTGAAATCGCTGTTATTTTTAGCGATTCCGTTCATGGTCGTCATGTTAATCAGCGGAAACAGTTTAATCACTCTCGCTTTCCAACGCGGGGCTTTCGATGCTTCAGCAACTGATATGACTTATAGGGCATTCCTCTTTATTCAGCTTGCCTCCCGTTCTTTGCACTGAGGGATTATTTGATGAACGCCTTCTACGCCTTGAAGAAAACGAAAGCGGCCATGTATTCCTGCCTGATTGCCGTTTTGCTTAACGTGCTGCTCAGCTGGGTTCTGTCACGTTATCTCGGCGTCGGCGGAATTGCTCTAGCATCGGGGATTTCCATGCTCCTGCAATCTCTCTACCTTTTCGGCTACCTATGGCTGAAGACAGAAAGAACGGACAAGGCAGCTTTCTTGGATGTTTTTCAGGAAAGCGGCAAGCTTACCATCATCGGGGCCATCATTTACGGAATCGCTCTCTGGATCCATCCGCTTACGCTAACGTTGCCCATCATCATGGAATTGGTGATCATCTCGCTGCTGGTATTCGGATTATATCTCGCATTATCCATTCTTTTTAAGGTAAGCAGCCTGCACGGGATGAAAAGGATCAGATCATCAAAGTAATACATTAGAAGAAGGAGTGCCAATATGAACATTTTAATCACAACGATTTTCAACTACCCTCACGAAGGAGGGCTATCGAGCCATATCACTACGTTAAAAAAGGGTTTAATGTCGCGGGGCCATGATGTGGATATATTATCTTTCTCTCAATTACCACCTTTCAAGAGGAAGATGCTCGCCCAGGCTCCAGGATTTTTATTAAATAAAGTAAAACAGGGGAGCGGCCAGCTTTTCAATGACCGTCAACGCCAAAAATTATTGGCTTCATCTATTAATGCCTTGAAAAAGAACTATGATGTCATTAATGCTCAAGACATTTTCGCAACGCTTGCCTCCATCGAATCCGGGATACCAACGGTGCAAACCGTCCATGGGTATTATTCATTCGAGGCAGTCAGCAGGGGCGCCCTTCTTCCGGACAGTGAAGAAGATTTGATCATTCGCGAGCTAGAAAGAAAAGCTTATCAGTCCGCTGCAAAGGTTGTGACGGTCGATCAAAGGATCAAAGACTATATAAATCATTTGGCACATATAGAGGCTGATACGATCAAGAACTTCATTGACGTGTCTGCTTTTAAGCCGGAGATGGCAAAGCGGGAGCAAACTCGCCTGGACTTTCAAATACCCCTACATAAGAAGATGCTTTTCGTTCCGAGAAGAATGACGGAAAAGAACGGTGTCATCTACCCGCTCCTTGCCCTGCCGGAGGTGCTGGAAAACCATCGTGAAACGGTATTGGTCTATGCAGGTACAGGAGAACAGCGAAGCCGGCTTGAAGAAACCGCAGCCAGGCTCAAAATATCCGATTCCGTACATTTCCTGGGTTCAGTGCCGTTCGAGAAAATGCATAACCTCTATGAAGCATCGGATATCGTACTCATCCCAAGCGTTCATTCCCACGGGGTGGAAGAAGCGACTTCCATTTCCGCTTTAGAAGCGATGAGTTGCCGCTCACCCGTCATTGCAAGCGCAATCGGAGGTTTAAAGGAGATTCTCATTGATGGAGAAGATGGCCTGTTAGTAGAGGAAAAAATGAAGAAGCACTTGCACAAGCCATCTCCATTCTGCTTAATGCCCCTGAATATGCAACAAAGTTAGCTGCGAAAGCAAGATATAAAATGGAAAACGAATACTCCCACCTTTCAGCTGCCGAGCGGTTTGAGAAAGCTTATGTTGAAGTGATTAACTAAAAAAGCAGACCCGAAGCCCGGGTCTGCCTTTCACTTTCATACCAGTGCGGAACTACGCCTTTTCATTTGCTCTTCACGGTATTTTTTCTGTTCTTGTTTAGACATGGCGTTATATTCTTTTAAGAATGCCTCATATTGCGGCATTACTTCCTTCATGGCACCGTATGCCTTTAACTCTCCATATTCAAGCCATAATGCCTTTTGGCAAAATTTCTTCATCTGACCGATTGAATGGCTGACAAAGAACATCGTTTTGCCCTTTGCCTTAAATTCGTTCATTTTCTCTAAACACTTCTCAGCAAAGTTTTTATCCCCGACTGATAAGGCTTCATCAATAATCAGGATATCTGGATCGATATGCACGGAAATGGAAAAGCCAAGCCTGGACTTCATGCCGCTTGAGTAAGATTTCACCGGTTGGTCAATGAACTTACCAAGTTCCGAAAACTCAATGATCTCGGGCTCAAGTTCTTTGATCCGATTTTTATCGAATCCGAGCATCAGCATTTTCAGTTCGATGTTTTCTCTGCCCGTCAACTGATTATTCAGGCCCGATGAAACGGCAATCAAGGCCGTTTTCCCGTTAGTTTGGACATTTCCGTCCGTGGGCGGGACAATGCCTGCAATAATATTGGACAATGTGGATTTACCTGATCCGTTGACCCCGACAAATCCTATTACATCGCCCTTTTCTGCTTCAAAACTAACATTCCTCAGAGCGAAGTACTCTTCCCCATAGCTTTTGGGCAAAAGGAGATCCAATAATTTTTCCGAGTTTTTATTATATAATTTATATTTTTTCGTTATATCTTTGACAATTACCGATTTTTCCAACTTTTCTCACTTCCAGTTTACTTAAAGTCAACAAAGCGATCTCTGAACCTGACATGCAGCGAGGAACCTATCAAAAATAAGATGATAACGACTGCCCAGAAATAAAGGGTATATTCCCAATGCGCTATCAGATACCATGATTCCCCCAACAACGAAGCTCGATACCCTTCTACAATATAATATAGTGGATTCAGCTTCATGATGTTGACTATGGTAGGGTGTTCCTTTGCATCCAATACCCAAAGGATTGGTGTTAAATAAAACATGACTTTCATTAAGGACACGATTATATTATGAACGTCACGAATGATGGTTGATAATGTTGAAGTGATTAAACCTAATGAAAATAACAGCAAGACCGTCGCTGCAACATAATACGGCAGTTGCAAGATGTAGACTGTAGGGAGGTATCCTGTAAACCCTAATAGGATGATGATGACTCCCAGCAGCATGAGATGCTGATACAACTTAGCAAAGATGACATACGATGGAATGACACTCATCGGAAAGCTCATCTTGGATACCATATTCATTCGGGAATAGACGGATTTGGACGTTTGGGTTATGGCCGGGTTCACAAAGAACCAGACAACGATCCCTGCCATCAGCCACGGAAGGAAATTTTCCCCGCGATTTAAGATGATAAATCCAAATACAAACCAATAAATCGCAATCTGTATCATCGGATTGATGATTTCCCATAGGATTCCCAGGTAGTTACTGCTGTTGGCACTTTTCATCTCATAAACAGATAAACGCCTTACCAAATAAAAATGTTTGATTTGTTCTTTTAAAACGGTCAAAGCTGAACTCATAAATTACACAGACCTTCCTAAAAACACTTTTTCTACGACACGGCGTGAAGCCTGGCCATCCTCGAGTGCACAAAACCGCTCGTGAAAATGATTGATATCATTGGTATTTTCATATTTCATCGTCTTGATACTATCAATGACCGCATCAGATGTTTTGACTAACAAACCTGGTGCATTCTTTTCGAAATCAAAGTAAAACCCGCGAAGCTTGTCCCTGTAATTTTCAATATCATATACATAGAAAAGCATCGGACGCTGTAAATTTGCGTAATCAAAGAATACGGATGAATAATCGGTTATTAATAAATCCGAAATAAGATACAAATGACTAATATCTTCGTAACTGGATAAATCATAGGCGAATCCTTGAAACGCCGATAAATCCAAGTTCTCAGAAACCAAGTAATGAAGACGGAGCAAAATAACATACTCGTTCCCCAATTCCCGTTTCATTCGATCCAGATCCAGTTTTATTTCAAACTTATATTTTCCCTTGCTATAAAACTCATCATCCCTCCAAGTTGGGGCATATAAAACGATCTTTTTCTCTATTGGTATACCCAACTTCTGTTTCAATGAGTCGATTGTATCACGATTATTCCCGTTGTAAAGTATATCATTACGAGGATAACCCGTTTCCAGAATTTTAGAGGCATCGACATTGAAGGCCCGGGCAAAGATTTCACTTGAATAAGCGTTCGGTGAAATTAAATAATCCCATTTACTTGATTCGGCATGGAAATTTTCTTTATATTTATCCGTCGTTGTTCCAGGCATATGAACTTCATTCATATCCGCTGCAAGTTTCTTTAATGGAGTACCATGCCAGGTTTGCAAATAGATCGTGTGCCTCGGCTTCGGAATCCAAAGCGGGAGCCTGCTGTTTGTCACCCAATAACGGGCCCTTGTCATTTTGAGCAGCCAACTGAATGAAAAACGATCGAGATATGGAATGCCTGCCTCTTCGAAAAGAGCTGCATATCTTTTATCTACGCTCCAGTACATTTTATATTCAGGATGGTTACTCTGCAAGTATTCATAAATCGCCCGGGGATTACAGCTATACTGCTTGCCCAAAAAGCTCTCAAAAATGACTAGCTTCTGGTCCACTGGCAACACTGTGCCCGCCAATGAAAAAGCCATTTTATATCCTCTTAAAATAATTGCTTTAGCCTTATTTTTAACTAGCGATAGAAAGGAAGGTCTCTTTGAGGTTTGTACATTTTCATTTGACATATCCGATCTCCCTTTTTATTGATTAATGATAATTGAACCATGCTAATTTCGAACTAAAAATAAGCTCACCCAATAAAAGGGAGAGCTTATTTTTGGCGTACTTTTAACAGCTACTCCAAAGACTTTATTGCCAGTCCCAAATTATTTGCCACTGTTGTATAAAACTCCACATTTTTCTTATTATACGTCATCTTATTTTTCAGGATCCTTTTAATATTCACCAATTGATAATCATTGTAGCGAATGAACACGGTAAATAATGACATTTCCATTTTATCAATTTCATCTAAAGAAACAGTAAACTGACCTCTATTACCTTCTATTTGAACTTCGCAATTGATTTCATTGTCAATTCTTTTTCGATCACGTATCAATACAGAATCTATGTTGTCTATATCATCACCATAAATCTCAAAACTTTGGTGGTAGACATTATCCATGATGAAAGAATCCATTGCACGGGCAAGCATCGGTATCCTGACAAAGCGATATTCATCTTCCAGAAATGGAAGTTCATAATATGGTAAACCATCTTTAATATGATACTTTTTATTGGAATCCCGCTTTAACCATTCAAATAACTTTACGAAATCCCCAATGCGATCCCCCATGAATAATTCAAGAGCTAATTTATAAATAGGCACCTTAAATTCATTCTTAAAGTCATATGACAAGTTTTTCGCAGTTTCGACAGCTTCCCTTAACATTTCTATAAAATCTTCTTTATTCTTGGATTTCACAAAAGTTTGGCTGTCGAACGTTTTGACAATATCGTACTCATAAATCCGGTTAAGGGCCGCCTTTTTCAATTCAATGGCAATGTCCTTGGATTGAATATACTTTATTATGTCAATATCCGCTTTTCTTTTTCCAGCACATTCGTAACACGTGTTAAAGAAGAGGGATTTTCTGAAGTCCTATTGACATAATAAATAGGTTTTTTAGTAGTTGATACTGCTCTGACTTTAAAGAAAACATCAGTAAAAAACCATTTATCTTCACCGAATTTCATATTCGGAAAACCAATTTCATTTTCTTTAACCATAGGCAGATTCATCATCCTGGCCGTTGGACCCATATGATAAAAAAAGTGCGGAACATCCATTGGGGTGATGCTTCTTCTTTCTTTAATGGAAGCAAACTCACCGATGACACTCTCTGCCTCAGATTCGACTTTTACCGTTTTGCCCACAACATAATCATCACCGGTTTCCTCCAGGATGTTATAGAGGCTTTCCAGTCCATCATGGGCAAGCCAGTCATCCGCGTCTAAAAAAAGTTATATATTTGGATGTTCCCAATTCTATTCCAATGTTTCTGGGGTCCCAGGTGACCCATTATTTTCTTTAAGAGTAACTGAACAGATATTTTTATATTTAGCTGTATACTCCTGAATGATTTTATTGGTAGCATCAGTCGAACAATCATCAATAATGATATATTCAATCTGATCTATACCCATGGTTTGGTTTATTACTGATTCAATCGTTTTTCTGATGAATTTTTCAGCATTATAAGCAGCAGTGACTACAGTGACTTTTTTTACTTTTCCTAAAAATTTATTCCTTAAGCCTACAGGATTATTTTTTATTGAAATATTACCGCTCTTTAAAAGTTCCCTCGCTTTTTGACGTACCAAGAAATTCATACGATTCCCTCCTTTTAAGTAGAGGTAACATAGATGTTTCTATCAGGCAGCCAGTTACCAGTTACTTAAAAGCAACAATACCCTTTATTTAAGGAATCAATCATTAAAAAATTTATCCACGATTCTCTGTGTAGCTTTACCATCCTCTATTCCACAATACTTCTCTCTAAATAAACCATATCTCTCTTTGTATTGCATGTTTATTTCATCAATATTGGTAATAGTATCGATAATCTCCTCAGTCGTTTTTAAAAATGGACCTGGTGCTTCCTTTTCAAAGTCCATATAGAATCCACGGATGTTATCTCTGTAATCTTCCAAGTCATACGTATAGTATAAAATCGGCCGGGCAGTATTAGCAAAATCGAACATTACGGAAGAATAATCCGTAATCAATATATCAGAAATCAGGTAAAGTTCCTGGATATCCGAATAATTGGATACATTTATCACGAAATCCTCGAATTCGCTTGGAATGCTGAGATTATTACTTATAACAACATGCATCCTTAACAAAAGGATATATTCATCCCCTAGTTCTTCCTTCATTCTTTCCAAATCAAATTTCAGCTCGAAAATGAATTTATTGTTTTTCGAAGTTTGATTATCCCGGAATGTAGGAGCATATAAGATGACTTTTTCCCTTTCGGTATCTTCAGTTTTTCCATCACAGAGTTGGCAATAATTGAAGCATCTTCCTTGTAAAACAAATCATTTCTTGGATATCCCGTTTCCAGTATTTCCCCTTCATATTTGAAAGCACTCCTAAAGGCTTTGGATGCGTATGGACTTGGTGATATTAAATAGTCCCAAGTTCTCGTTGCACCATGCACCCGATTCAAGTACCCCTCGTCTCTTCCTTGAATATTGTCTATATCAAACAGCATTTTTTCAAAGGGGTACCATGCCAAGTCTGAATATATGTCGTTTCCTTCCTTTTGCTTAAATAGGTAGGGAAGTTTTGATTATTTATCCAATAACCTGCTTTGGCTAAATAATAATAGTATTCCGGGCTTAGACGTTTGATCAGCTTCGTATTTTTGCCTTTTATCGGCAAATTACCATTATACACCCAAACTTTTTATATTTATTATCCCTTTTGACCAGTTCTTCATAAATATATTTGGGACTATCGGAGAATTGCTTCCCTATCCCACTTTCAAAAAGAATAAGGTTCCGGTCAACCGGTATGACCCTGGACATGATCTTATAAACTTTTTTCATGACAGGGAAATACTGTTCACTTTTCCTAAATCGATTCATGATGAGTTTTGATATCGGGTGGTTATATAATTTAATAAGTGAATTCCGATCTTTCTCTGCATGTTGAATCACTTCGAATATCCTTGAATTAGAATGGACATCGCGATATTTAATAAAACGGTTGGCCTTATCGATATACTTTTTCTTCATGACAAAATCAGTGTTGGCGTATTCGGCTAATACACCTAACAATCCATCCAATTCATCAACGATTTCACCTGGAAGATCGTTATCCAAATCCAAATGTGACGGTCTTTTTCCCTATGAAACGATCTCTATCAAATTGATAGTATATAACCGGTTTATGCAGGAAACTAAAGTCAAAAGCAACACTTGAATAGTCCGTGATCATAATCGCGCTTTCTTTAATTAATCTTTGGACATCCACTTCACCCTGACTAATCACCCGAACTGGGGCATCTTTAAAATAAGACGTGAATTTCTGCATATTGGGGTGAAGGCAAAAAATGATTTCAAACCCATTATTTTTAGATAACTCATGTAACACCGGGTGATTCACCAAGTTCTGATACCTTTCAAAATACTCGCTTTCCAAAAATATTTCATCGGATGTAATCCAATCCCGCCATGTTGGAATGATCAATAATTGCCGCTTTGTTAAAACATCATCCTTAAACAGTGAGTCGAACCTAGAAAGCCCGGTTGTGAATACTTCCTTTTCTTTGTACCCAAAATCCGTTACAATCATATCCTTTTCGAAGTCTGAACTAACTAGAAAAACATCCGTACTAAAACCGGAGGCTGCATTTTTGCCGTAGTTTGCCACCATATTCTTAGTGCCCATAACACCATGTTGAAGAAATACCTTAACTCCCTTAACACGATTTTTAAATTCAGAAGTTCTTAATGGATATAAATAATCCGGATGATGTGATGAAATGATACGTGTCGATTCCATTGTTTTTTTAATATGATCCTTTGACTTGAAATAAAGTATATTTCCAAAGGGCTCGACGTTCTTGGCTTCCACGGAATTTTCTTCTATTACATAATACACTTCTTTTTCAGGGTGGTTTTCCCTCATATATTTAAAAAGTGATATCCGGTATCCTGGGCTTTATAAGTTCTTTCACCAATTAGCCAAACATCCTTTTTCTTTTAAATAAAGCCAGAAAACGCCTCCACCCCATCATCTTTTTTAAATATCGATAACTTTCTGTAGAGAAGTTAAACACTTCCAAAGATAAATTGGATGCTTTAAAGGTATAATATGGATTGACGATGGCAACTACATTATTCGAGCTGACATCGGTCTTTTTTGTAAATAATTTAGTTCTGGTGGTTGGTCTTCCAACGCGTACCATTTTCGGCTCTTCCTGATCATGCAAATGTAATTTCATGTAAATGTCATATACATCATCTTCCAAATCCGCACTGACTAATTGTTCTAAATCCAATTTCAAATCATAGATATAACGATTCAGTCCAAATTTCTTAATATTCATTTCCTTATTATGAATAAAAGATATATTTGCCTGATATTCTTTGCCACTTTGTCTTCCTCTAACTAGGCCCTCGCCTTTTATGATCGCGGAATGCTTGGTGAAGATTTGACCATTAACTTGCATGGTTTTCGAATTGTTTTTGATTTTTTCAATTTGAGACTTAATCTGGACTTTAGGGACTTTATTGAAGTAAAGAGATATATTCCCTTTATTGGTAATCGAGAATATACTTTGTTTATCTTCATAGGTGCAAATACTTAAATTGTTCGTGTATGTCTCCTGAAAACGCCCCAGACGAATTGGAAATTCAATATGAACCTGTTCGTTCACTTCTACATATTCAGCTTTATGTTCGATATTAAGTATTGTTTTTTTGCTCAGCTTTTCAACCGGAACGGCTACCTTTATATAACAGTCATAAACAGTCGGTTCATCATCTGCTAATTTCCGCATTAAATCTTTCATATCTACTCTAAACTCAAATTTAGATGAGCTCACTGATTCAGCTATTTTTATTTTTTGATCTTCGTTTTCCCTAGAATATAGCCATAGTTCTTTTGCGCAATAATGTTCTATTGAAAATTCTCCTTTTATCAATAGCATTTTTTCCTCTTGCGCAATGGTCAGAACTTGTTTTAGCTTAATTTTAGGAGTTTTTTTTGCTTTCCCTTTTCCAAGAAGCTTTTTAATCATTTTAGACCACCTATAACAAATTATTTATTTAAATAAAAATGAATCATTCATTGTACTTTAAAATCATAAACTTTTTTCGGTTTTTCCTCAATATCATTAAACAGACAGAGGGGTCACCCATATATTCCCTTTGAGTCCTCTTATGAACAAAAAAGACAATATCGGGTTGATTCATTGTCGAAAACGAACATACTAAAACTAAAAACCGTAAAAATCATATGCATGTCCTTCCATGTTGCCAGAATGGAAAGGGAATAGCAAAAACATATCTTTTGATTACAAAGAAGTCTTCTTAATAATCAAAGTGAACGCTTTCAAAACAGGCCAACTGTTTATCCTTGCCCTTCATTAATCGGAACCATAATATGTTAAGCGATAGATTTAGGGCCTGTAGATGACCCATCCTCTTTCCTTTATGCGATTCTTCCGCTTCACATTCACTAGTAGAAAACAGGGATTCATAAAGCTCCTCTAGTTGTTCTCTCCTAAACGTGGTAAAATTGTGTGTGGCTTTTCTAATTCCAGCAAGGACAATGAAATCTGTCTTCATTCATTAATGTGAGGAAAATTATTTTTAAATACCGTTCAGTATAAATCCTTACATTAATTATAGACACTTTATTATGCCCTTTAGTGTAATGCAAATTAGTCAACATTTAATTTTAACTTAAAAATCAATATTTACAATAATCATCAATGTAAAAAATGTGGTTTATTTGTAAAAAAATTGTGGTTTATTTGTAAAGCTATTAAGTTATAATTAGTTAGAGAATGTCATTGCCTAAAAATATAGAAAAACATCAAGCAGAATTGAAATGCTAGTTGCCTGTTTTATTGTTCCATTTCATATTCTATTAGACCAAATATATATTAATTGATTGAATAACAGTTTAAGAGTCTTAAAGGAGGAATAAAAATGAAGAAAGTAATCACTTACGGAACCTTTGATTTGCTTCATTGGGGGCATATCAATCTATTAAAACGCGCTAAAGATTTAGGGGATTATCTGATCGTTGCCATTTCAACGGATGAATTCAATGCTTTAAAAGATAAAAAAAGCTTATCACAGCTTTGAAAACAGAAAAATGATCCTTGAATCAATTCGCTATGTGGATGAAGTCATACCTGAAGACAATTGGGAACAAAAGAGGGAAGACATCGTTCGTGAAGGTGTGGATATCTTTGTAATGGGTGATGACTGGAAAGGCCAATTCGATGAATTATCCGAAGTTTGTGAAGTGGTCTACCTTCCAAGAACAATCGGCATTTCGACTTCCCAAATTAAAGATGACCTTCTACAAGTTACTAATGGCTAAAGAATTCGCGATAGGGATTTATCTTTTTTGTTTCAAAGTTTTATTCTCTATCTTTAAACTTTTCCCTTTATATGACAAAACGACCTTTGTCACATCATTCGGGGACAATTGCCAATATATCGCAGATGAAATGGACAAGCAGGACATTTCCGTTCAAAAGGTATTTTTAATGAAATCAAGCAGTTCTATACAAGTTAAGGACGATGGGGAAACCATCGTCCTTCCGTTTGAATCAAAAAATATCAGTGCCATGATCCGATCGATTTATCATCTGGCTACATCAAAATGGATTATCATCGATAATTATTTTGGCTTTCTTTCAGCCATTGCATTCAAAAAGCAAGTGACCTGTGTCCAAGTGTGGCATGCGGCAGGTGCCGTTAAGCAATTCGGAGCAAAAGATCCTTCCATTAAAAACCGTTCAGCCGGTGCAAGGAAAAGATTTTTTGAGGTATATAATAAATTTGATTACGTTACTGCAGGTTCGGAGAGAATGGCCGAGATTTATCAAGAAAGTTTTCAACTGCCGGCATCCCATATCCTAAGGACCGGGATACCTCGGACCGATTTCTTTTTTAATGATGAATCAAAAAGAACTGCCCGTAATGCTTTGCTGGCCAAGTATCCAGAGCTTGAGCATAAGAAAATCATATTATATGCCCCTACATTTCGTAATGACGGTTTGAACAATGGAGAGATTGCACTTGATTTGGAATTGCTCTACAGGGAACTTAAGGGCGAAAATTATGCGTTATTACTAAAATTGCATCCAGCTGTAAAAGCGGAGCATGATTTACAAGATAAATTCCCGGGATTCATTTACCCTGTCGATAGTGATTTTCACGTTAATCAACTGCTGATCAGTACGGATCTTTTAATAACCGATTACTCATCGATTCCATTTGAATTCTCTTTCTTGGAAAGACCCATGATATTCTTTGCATATGATTTAGAAAAGTATGTGCAGGAACGGGGATTCTGGGAGGATTACTCCTCTTCCATGCCCGGACCCGTGGTATCTACCACAGAAGACCTCTTAAGGAAAATCCGTACCGCCGATCATTCATTAATGAAGATCGCATCCTTTAACCAAAAATGGAATGAATACTCCACGGGAAATTCAAGCAGGAATTTAGTTGATTTCCTTTTTAAATAAAACCACCCACTTCGTAAAACGAAGTGGGTTTTCTTTTTTATGGAAATTCAAAATCCATAAACAGAGGTATTTTTACAGGGAATGACAAATGAAAACGCAAGACTCCACAATGTGAAAAAAAGACTCATAATATAGAAAATATTGTAGATTTCAATACTCAAACACCACCAATATAAACCAGTAAAATAATACTATTTTCCCCTTGTAACAAAAATGTAATATGTTTAAACCCATTTATTTTGTTAGAATAGGGAAAAAGACATATTTGAGGTGGAAAATAGTGAAAAAAGTGTTGTCGCATTTTCGACATTAGCCATTTTATCTTCGACTTTTGTTTCTCCTGCCCTTGCCGGTACATATACAGTTAAAAGCGGTGATAACTTAAGTAAAATCGCCCAGAAGCATAATACGACGGTAAAAGACTTAAAACGGCTTAATAACTTAAAATCGGACTTTTTGAGAATCAATCAAAAATTAATTACACCCAACTCCAAAACAACATCAAATGCTTCTTCAGTTTCCGTGAATAAAACAAAGAAAACCACATATACCATCGTTTCAGGTGATACCTTAACCAGGATAGCAAACAAGCATAACCTTACACTTGCTGAATTGATGAAACTGAATAACTTAAAATCCGATAGGATTTATGCAGGAAACAAACTTATCGTATCCAAATCAACCACCACCACTACCATTGATTTACCCGGCAGCTCCAACCCATCCAATGGTACACAGACCCCAGCCAATTCGTCTACATACATTGTGGTAAAAGGTGATACTCTTTCCAAGATCTCCAGAAAAACGAACTTGACTGTGACCCAGCTTAAAACAATCAACTCGTTAAAATCCGATTTAATCAGAGTGGGTCAAAAACTGAAATTAAGTAAATCGGCTAGCACTGCCCCTGCAGATAAAAACGATGGCGGAAAAGTGGATGCCCCAAGTTCGGGGAACAAAGTGGCCAAGCTCGTTTCCGAAGCAAAAAATTAATTGGTACACCATATTCGTGGGCGGGTTCCTCCCCATCAGGTTTCGATTGCAGCGGATTCATTTACTATACGTTCAAGAAGGCTGGGTATGATGTTCCAAGGCTTTCATCGTCCACATACTATGATATGGGTAAAAAAGTCACTTCACCGAAAAGCGGCGATCTTATCTTCTTTGCAACGGGTTCCAATAAATCAGTCATAAGCCATATGGGAATCTACTTGGGCGGCGGGGAATTCATTCATGCCTCATCAAGTAAGGGAGTAACGATCAGTACTACTTCAAACTCTTATTTCAAAAGTAAAATCATCGGTTATAGAAGTTTATAAGATTTACTTGCCAGACTTTCTCTTAAAGTCTGGCAATTTTATGTTAAAAGATTCATAGCCTATTTATCTCTGGCTATACAATTTTTGAAACAATCGAATGATATGCAAACGAAGGAATTTAGAATCCTTCGTTTTTTTGGATAAAAAAAAGGTAAATATGCACTCTAACTACAAAAAGAAACTATTCTATTTTTGACAAAAAAAGGTATAGTTAAAAATACCGACTAGGTACTTTTTCACACCTTCCATTTTGTGGGATGGTTAAGGGAGGAATATTAAATGAGATCCGAACATAAAAAGAAGAAAAAGAAACGCAAAACGTTTAAAATAATCGGCTTCACCCTTCTTATCCTTTTCATTGGAGCAGGTGTTTATGGCGCTTCAGTTTATCAATCATTAGCCGGTGCGATTAGCACTATGCAGGGTACAGCCCATAAAACGGATAAGCGTGTAGAGGACATCAAGTTCAAAAGCCAAGATCCATTTTCATTACTGATTCTTGGTGTGGATGAAAGAAAAAATGACTCAGGTCGATCGGATACGATGATTGTCATGACGGTTAATCCAAAAAAGAATCGATTGAGTTATTGAGTTTACCGAGAGATACGCGCACAGAGATCATAGGTAAAGGTATAAATGATAAAATGAACCACGCCTATGCATATGGCGGAATCGCCATGTCGATAAATACAGTGGAATCCTATTTGGATATTCCGATTGATTATTACGTCAAAATGAATATGGAAGGCTTTCAGGATATTGTGAATGCTGTTGGTGGTGTCACAGTCGATAATGATATGGACCTTGCCTATAAAGGATTTACCTTCAACAAAGGCACAATCGACTTAAATGGTAAAGAGGCCTTGATTTATTCCCGAATCCGTAAAGAAGATCCCCGCGGGGATTATGGACGGCAAATGCGGCAACGCCAAGTTATCCAAGCTGTCATGAAAAAAGGGGCAAGTCTATCAACACTTACTAATTATGACGATATATTCGAAGCTCTAGGTAAAAACGTGGAAACCAATTTAAGTTTCAATGAAATGTTGAGCATTCAAAATAACTACAAATCATCCCTCAAAAATATTGAACAATATACACTTGAAGGTGACAATCAACGGGTAGATGGCGTTTGGTATAACATCGTTCCAGAAGGTACAAAGCTTGAAGCCCAAAATCGTGTTAAAACACATTTAGGATTATAATGGAAGGAGGATGGCTTTTATCAGTCATCCTCCTTATTTACTTTTTCTCACTTTGTTTAAAGTAATCGGAACGTATCACTTGATCACTCAGATCAATCTCCTTTTGGTCTTCTGGTGAAAATCCTTCGACCTTGCCTTCCCCATTTATTTTCATTTGAGAACCATAATCCCCTTTTAATATCAAAGCATCGCCCTCTTCGCCATCCAGCATGCTATCTCCGAAGTATGAAAAGCTCTTAATATTGAACAGATCATATAGAGTTGGTAAAATATCGATTTGGCCCGCTACCTTATCAATCGTTCTCCCTTCCATACCCTCCTGATAAATGATCACGGGAATGGGCATATATTTTTCAATCCACTCTTCATCGCTAATTTTACTACCGTAATACGCTTCAACCTCGTGTTTATCTTTTAAAAATAACCCATCATGATCTCCGTAAATGACAATCACGCTGTCTTTCAACTTCCCGCCGTCCTTCAACTTCTTCACGAAATCCCCGATTGCTGAATCTGTATAATGAATCGCTTCAAAATATTTAGTCAGGTAACTATTCTCTTTTCCAACTTCAGACTTCAATGTTATCTGTTCCTTCGGCAGTGAAAAAGGTACATGGCTGGTCAAAGTAACGAAAAAAGCGTAATAGGGGTTTTGTTTGTCTTTTAAGAAATCATAGCTTTGGTTGAAAAAACTGCGGTCTCCCAAGCCCATCGAAATCATCTCATCCTGCTGCATATCCTCTATGGAAAGATAGTCATCAAAACCTAGCGAGGGATATGCATGCTGCCTATTCCAAAAGTCTTCTTCATCTCCGTGGAAAGCAAAACTTTGATAATCCGACTTCTTTAATTCCGTGGCAAGACCAGGAAAATCATTATAAGGGAACCGAAAAAGGTCGCACCTTGCTTTAAAGGAAATAGTCCGGTATTCACGATAAGCTCACCATCAGATGAATTTCCAAATACCGTCTGCGGGTATACACGCGGGAAATACAATCCCCCTTTCGCCAGTTCATTCATGAATGGCGTGACCTCCTGCCCGGCACTGGTTTGAAAGAGCGGAAACGCCTGTAAAGATTCCACCTGGATGATAATGAGATTCTTCCCCTCCAAGGATCCAGAATGGGCATTTTCCTTTCTTTCCTTTTTATTGAAGTGTTCAGAAACTGCCTTCTTTTCTTCCGAAGACATTCCATGCCTTCCCGAGTCGGTAAAATAGGCATACGTATCCAATGCATGATGACCGATGGGACCCCAGTTTCGCAAGAAGGTATTCGCCTCATAACGCATGGTTATATCCACTTTGTCGATAAAGATATTCTTGATCGGTTTTAATCCTGCTATCATCAGGAATATTACGGCCGGCACAAGTGCCATATGCTTGAGGGGTATTTTTTCTTCACAAATGACTCAGCAATTGGAATGCCTGTCAGAAGAAAGATCGCATCCTTCATTTCCATCATACTGAATATACTTTCACCAAGCCCATTCAGGTTGCTTTTTTGCATCCACATATAGGATGTTATAGGTGTCGAATAATAACGATAAAACCAGATGTCCCCAAGGAAAAAGGCCATGATCGAAAGAAGGAAAACTGAAAAAATGGTGCCCTTTACGATTCCATTCGAAATCCATTCCTTCAGATAAACAATAAAACCGGCAACACCGATGATTATCGTAATTATTCCAATAGAAAGATCGTTACCCATCCTATCATTCGTATAAATGAAAAGTATGGCCACGATTGAGAATGACAATAATTCAAATAGCCTCTCCTTCAATCGCTGATTCAGGTTATTCTTCATGCTCCTGCCACTTTCCTCTTCATTATTACCAAGCCTTGGTTAAGCCTGATTGCGGAAGATTACTTATAAATATTACTTAGCGTTGCCATTTATGAGAAATTGCACACAGAAAACGGAATAAATATTTAGCACTAATGACTTCCCTTATAAACAAAAAGCCTTCATCACTAAAAGGATGACGGCTTTGCTTTGGCACTCCGGCAAAAAGCTGCAGATTGCCGCAAGTTCATGCGGTTGTTTTCCTACTTTCTCTTCCATTCAAAAGCAATCTTCCAACCTTCATCAGGGATTGATTCGGCCAAAATATCTCCTTCCTCGAATAAGAAACGCCATGGCATGCTTGAAAGTGCTGGTATCTCACCAAGCTCTGTGAAATCGAATGTCTTTTTTGCCAGTATTTTGCCATCTCCATCAACTAAAAGTAAATCCACGATATCAAACCTGACAGCTTTCTCTATTGAATTTCGTAGAAAAGCCTCTATGATTACATCATCTTCCACCCTAGTCAGCTTAATGCCGGATATTGAAATTTGGTTCGGTTTTAATGCAGGCAGCCTTTGATGGTGGAATTTATATACATATTCCTCTTGCTTGGAAATATCCCACCCCTTATGAAACATCAGCACAGTATGAACGGTGTCATCCTGATCTGTTAACTTATATACATCTGAAGCTGCATTATCCCTTTTTCCCAATAAACTCATCGTTCCTCACCCTCCAAAGAAGCTGCATCTTCCAGATTGCTTTTAATAAAGTCCATAAAACGGATGCTTATCTCCGCCTCAATTTTACTTAATAGAAGGTTGAATTGACTGAGAGCTGCTTTTTCAAACAACGTATATGGGTCCTGCTGACCATATCCGCTTAAACCAATGCCTTCCTTCATACTGTTCATTTCATCTAAATGGTTCATCCAATTTGTATCGATGTGCTGCAGCATGAATGCGCGCAACTGATTTCCCCATTCTGCATCGTCTTGAAAGATCACCAGTCTCGATTCCAATTCACTTAAAGCCTCCAACGCCTTTCCTTGAATTTGACCTTCTATATCCTGCAAATCACTTGCCTGCCAACCTAATGACAGGAAAACAAGGGATAGCTCTTCCATAAAGGCAGAGGAATCAGGCTCCGCTAAATGTTCACGGTAAGTGAGCCGAGTAATGTACTTTTCGATGTATTCAAGTAAAATGGCCGACATCCGAACAGGCTCCACATCCAGAATCCGATCCCTCATTGCATAGATGATTTTACTCTGCTCATTTAATGCATGCTCTAACTTCAATAAATGGTATCGGCTTGATTGATGCATCTGCTCTACCGTTTCCTGAACCATTTTAACGAATTTATCGGGTGCAGGGCTCAGCACCAACCCATTTTCATCCGTTTTGATTTTCTTGATATAACGTCCGATTTCTTCTTCATCATAAAAATCAAACAAATCATCTTCCAAAGAAATGATGAATTGTGTTGAACCAGGATCACCCTGCCGGCCGGAACGTCCTCTTAGCTGCATATCGATCCGACGGCTTTCGTGTCGCTCCGTACCGATAATATGAATGCCGCCCAATTCCTTGACACCATTCCCAAGTAATATATCCGTTCCTCTCCCAGCCATGTTCGTAGCCAGCATCACTTGATTTTTTTGCCCGGCATTAGCAATGATTTCCGCTTCATGCTCTTCCGTCTTTGCATTAAGGATTTGATGTTTAATTTTCCGGTTGTCCAGATGAACCGAAATTTTTTCAGATTGCTCAATGGAGGTCGTCCCGATCAGGATAGGTCTGCCTCCTTCATGAATCCGTTTTACTTCCGTGACGATTTTGTTGATTTTGCTGGTTTCATCTTTATAAATCAAATCAACCTCATCAACTCGAATAATAGGCACATTAGTTGGAATTTCAATGACGGGGAGCTGATATATTTCCTGGAATTCAGACTTTGATGGCATGGCACTTCCTGTCATCCCAGACATTGAATGATATAATCGAAAATAATTTTGGACGGAAATCATAGCCTGTGTTTCATTCTCTTCGGAAATCTCCAATCCCTCTTTCGCCTCAATTGCTTGATGAAGCCCATCACTGAAGCTTCGCCCTTCCATCACCCTGCCTGTGAATTTATCGATGATTGCAATCTTTCCATCGATGACAATGTAGTCCACATCCATTTTCATGATTGCATGGGCTTTTAGCGCCTGTGTAACATTATGTAATAACTCTTGATGTTCCATTCCATACAGATTGTCGATACCAAAGGCCTCTTCAATCTTGGAAGCACCTTGATCCGTGAAAAAGGCGGACCTTGACTCGATGAAAATCCCGTAATCATCCTTTTCTATAAATGTCTTCATCATTTGCGCCGTGATCCGGTGAAGCTCGGTTCCGTCGCTTGCCCTGCCCGCAATGATTAATGGTGTCCTTGCTTCATCAATCAAGATGCTGTCAATCTCATCGATAATGGCAAATCGGTGTCCTCTTTGAACCTTGTCTTCCCTTCGGTAAACCAGATTATCCCGCAAATAATCAAAACCGAACTCTGTTGCCGTCCCATACGTGATATCTGCCGCATACGCTTCACGTTTCTCGGAAGGTCCCATTTGGGAAATGTTCAAACCAACCGACAATCCTAGAAATTCAAGAATCTGTCCCATTAACTCTTTATCACGTTTGGCCAAATATTCATTGGCCGTTATAATATGCACACCATTTCCGTACAGTGCATGTAAATAGCTAGGCAAAGTAGAGACAAGTGTCTTCCCTCGCCCGTATTCATTTGTGCAATGCCCCCTTCAATCAAGACAAAACCGCCTGCAAGCTGAACATCATGGTGCCTAAGATTCAATACTCGCTTGGAAGCCTCCCTCACGACCGCAAAAGCTTCGGCTTGTATATCCAATATATTATCACCAGCATCCAATATGCTTTTAAACCTATCCTTCATTCCGCTTAATTCCAGATCAGAATATCTTTCATATTTACCCTCTAGCCGATTCACTTCTTCTACCAACTTATAAATTCTCTTCAAGTCTTTAGAACCTTCTTTGAAGAACTTTTTCATACTGGATAGCATAAGGGTTTTCTCTCCTATTATCTCAATTGAACTTTAGTGAAATTATATCAGTTAAGTATTTACTGTTTAAATTATCACTCACATTGTAATTATATAGAAATTCTTTCTTTTTTGAAAGATAAATTACGCAAAAACCGACTGGATGCCGCTAACAGCACTAAAAAGATTAGCTCCATCCTGAATATCAGGGAGGGGTTTTTTAACCATTTAAACAAATAATAGAAAGACTTTCACCCAATGGAGGATTACAGATGAATAAGACATCCAGACATAAACTTGCACAGCCGCATCGTTTTGGATTATTGGTTCTTATAATTTGCTTTATTTGCATGAGTTCCCCTATTCAAGCAGAAACACAAAACACCCCCAAGAATGTCATATTGCTGATTGGCGACGGCATGGGGTTAGGGGCAATAGAAATTGCCCGGCAATTGGAATATGGAAAGACAGGTGTACTGCATTTGGAAAAACTGGAGCATGTTGCCCTGATGCGCACGTATTCCGCCAATAATTACGTCACTGACTCGGCAGCAGGAGGGTCAGCGATTGCCACTGGTATAAAAACCAACAATGAATCAATCGGTGTCGATGCCAATGGTTCCGAGGTGGATAGTGTATTGGACGCTTTTCAGAACGAAGGAAAAAAGTCGGGATCATCTCAACCAATATGGTAGTCGATGCCACACCCGCTGCCTTTGGTGCAAGTGTGCCTAACCGCTGGACAGGTGGCGCAAATATCGCGAGGCAGCTCTTTGATAAACGGATCGACGTCATTCTCGGCGGTGGTGCCAGTTATTTCGAGGCGGAGAAGCAGAATGGCGAGGACTTAATCGCTAAATTTAAACAAGCTGGCTATGGGATTACGACGACGAAAGAAGAACTTAGTTCCATTAATGAACCGGAAAAACTTTTAGGATTATTTCACCCTACCTATATGAATTTTAAACTGGATAAAGAAGTATTACATTCTCAAGAGCCATCCTTGCCCGAAATGACATCCAAAGCTTTGGATATTTTATCCCGGGGTGATAAGGGATTTTTCTTGATGGCAGAAGGTGCGCGTATTGACCATATGGAGCATGCAGCCGACATCACTGGAATATGGAAAGAAACGATCGAATTTGACCAAACCGTGAAAGTGGTTGTAAATTGGGCAAAAAATCGAAATGATACGTTGATCGTGGTTCTTGCAGACCACGAAACAATGGGGACCTCCGCTTCTGAAACAATGGATATCACTGCATTGAAAAAAATCAGGGTTTCATCTGAATATATGTCCAAACAGCTAACATTCGATAAAAATAATGAAATCAATCCAGAAAGTGTCGTTTCCACATTCAAAAAGTATGCACATATATCCCTTACGGATCAGGAAGTCGATCAATTCATCGATAACGTAAGAAAGAATAAAACGCTAGTTTATCCGCAGCATCAAATAGATTGGGAAATCGGAAGCACCATCGCCAGGCACCATAAGGCGGGCGTAGCTGATCGAAGCACACGGGCGGCCAGTTCCACAGGAGGGCACACAGCCAATATGATCCCCGTTTTCGCCTCGGGTCCAGGCAGTGAAGCCTTTGATGGAGTCATTGAAAATACTGATATCTCAAAAATCATTACAAAGGCCGCCGGTGTTCCGTTCACACCCGGTCAGCATAAAAAAAGAGGAATGAATACATCATTCCTCTTTTAAGATTCTTATTAACTGGATTTTTTTCGGTTTTCATTTTTATTGAGGTCCGTTAACTCAAGTTATGGCGAGTTTGGGGGCTTTACTCGTGAGTTTGGGGCATTTACTCGTGAGTTTCCGCCTTTTACTCGTGAATTTGGGGCATTTACTCGTGAGTTTCCGCCTTTTACTCGTGAATTTGGGGCATTTACTCGTGAGTTCCGAATTTCACTCTGAATTCGCACTTTTCACTAGTGAGTTTGATGAATGCCATAATAAAAAAGAGGAAAAAAGACGCCATGATTGACGTCCTGCTCATTCATTTTTTTACATGTTTTTTTAATACATACCCAATTTGGCTTCCCTTTTTCACTTTGTACCACTCATCTTGTTGAGCCAGGATCGTTATGGATTGATCCCTGTATAGATTCCCAACCGTTTCAGAAGATGCATTTCTGTTTTCTTTAATATATAATTCGCTTGCTGTCACTATTCCCGTCGTCTTCCTAATCGAGATTTTCGTTGAAATGGTTTTCTGATTGTCACTCTTATCCTTAGCTGAGATTGTCACCGTATATATCCCGTTGGACATATTTTTGAAATCCCATGTTGCGGATTGCCTGCCTTTATTGAACTGGCTTTCAGAAAGGATGCCAACAACCTTACCTTTACTGTTCTTAATTTTCACTGTTACATTAGTGTTTTCATTAATTGTATACGTTATGTTCGCTTTCTCGGTACTATAGTCGCCCGCTGTATTGATATCGGTGATTTTCGGTGCCGACGTATCTTTACTGATCTTAATCGGCATTGTTTCCATACTTTCATTCCCGCTTCGGTCCATTGCTGATATTTCTGCTTCATATGTACCGTTACTTACCGCTTTTGTGTTCCAGGTTGCTGAATGGGTACCCTTTTTCATTGGTTGATCATGGACTGGGGTAGCTAAGGATTTACCTTTATTATCTTTAATCGTGAGTGTTACCACAGCATCTTCTTTTAGGGAGTATGTGATTCCAACCTCATCACTTAAATAATCCGTTTTCCCTTTCATGCTTACTGTATTCGGTTCTTCCTTTACGACAAGATCCGTTTTAGATCCAGCACCTGGTCCATATTCCTTTTCTATAGTTGTATCAGGATAATAAAACCCCAAAATATCTTGATAGGATTGCCCTGCTTCCGCTCTGTTTTTCGCCCCAAACTGACTTAGCCCGACACCATGCCCATATCCTGACCCTTTAATAGAAATTTTGGAGTCACCGGAGGATGAATGGTCAACCAGATAGCTTTTCATCACCTCTTGCCCAACCATGCCCCTGATTTTGGAAGCCGCTACATTAGTAAGCTTAACCGTTTGCTGCAAAAGCTTCCCCCTGTCATCAACGAGACCCCTTACATAGAAATTCAATTGGATGGAACCTTTCGTTACACGGCCTCCCGTTTTTTCATCTGAAAATGTTAACAAGGGAATCTCCGTTATTTTAATATCTTTCTGCGCATATCCATTATTCTTCAGCCAAACCTTAAGCTTCGGCACAACCGTTTTATCTTTTTCCTCTACACTTGTCCACCATTCTTCCGGTTTAGATAAATCCATTTTTGAAAGGTCGATTTGCTGCTTGTCCAGCGTTATCTCCCAACTGGTTTTCGGATCAAAGAAATCTTCTTTTATAGATAAATATGCAAGGGGTTGCCACTTGACCAAACATTTGAATTCGATTCGGTCATTCCTCCATTGCTTGAGGAAAAGAATGCTTCGATTATTTCGCCATCATGCTTGATTACCATGCCCTTTGTCTGTTCAATGGCTGAATTAGTTCGATAGTGACCGGCAGCCCCGCCATATACTTGGTAAGAAACCGTATCATCAATTATTGTGGATTGATGGCGAAGTGCATAAGTCCGGGCGGCAACCGCCGTGCTTTTAAGGCCTCGGCATGCCATAGTGCAGGCATCTCCAGAGGGACGACGCCCTTTAGATAATCTTCCATGTAAACAGTATTGATTGGCCGGATGTAACCGTCCTCCACTGTAAATGAAAATGAGCCCTGATACGGACGGCCATTAATGGACAATGATCCATCACGTTTAACTGGTATTATCTTAAAGGAACCATAAGATCCCGTTTTCTTAAAACCTTTGTATACGGCAAGTTTATCCGACTCCACTTTCAAAGTCAGATTTTCCCCGCCTTAATGAATAACTCTCCCCTGATTTACGGTAGTCACCGGTTGCCGTTATTTTGACGCTGGTTCTATTCCCCAAATAATTCTTCAGTTTCACTTCCATCGTTATATTCTCTTCTGCTGCCGTTGCTTCATGAGAAGGAAATGCAAGAAAAATGATAAAGAAAGAAATAAACAAATACTTTAAACTTCTCATTCCTTTTCATCCTCACTCCTAGTCTATTTATCCTTCAAGTCTTTATCCTGTTCAATCCATCGGCATCTGGTAACATAACGGCCTGGATGATGTCACTGCTGCAGAAACCATGATTTCAGGACTACATTGGGGTGCCGGGTATACTTGCAAGTTTCTGAACTCCCTTTTTACATTCTGTATGTACGCCCCATTATCCTTCAAATCCAGCTTCATTGTCGTAACAAATTGGAATCCTCAACCAAAATAAAAGCAGGACATGGAAGAAACCAATGTCCTGCTTTTTAATGTTAAATACTTGCCCAGTCCTGTTGGGTGACTTTTTTCTTACTTCAAATACTTCTTCAACACCGGTTTCATATGATCGACAACGACATGGCTGCCGCCTCGTCCTTTTACATCTTCCATCATCCATGCCATGAGAAGTTCCGGGTCTTCTGTGTCCATGGCAACAAACCAGCCATTTTCTGTTCCGTCAGCATTTTTGGATGCCTTGATTTCAGCAGTTCCCGTTTTGGCAGCGATTTTGATGCCAAGATCAGCTATTCCATGTCCGCTTCCCTTAGGATGCTCCACTACTTGTGTCAGCATCTTGGTGACCTGATTTGCCTGGTCTGCCGATATCGCATTTTCTTTCCATATTTTCTTTTCCATTTTATCTCCTGTTATTAAGAAAGGTGCCGGGATGTTTCCTTCATTCAAGAAGGCTGAATAGGTCATGGCGAGATGGAGCGTGCTCATTTGAACTTGCGCTTGACCATAACCTGCATCTGCCAATCGTCCCTCACTGTCGATCTTGCCGATGCTCGATGCTTTGATCGGATAATCATAATTCAAAGACTCATCAAATCCGAAAGCCTTGAGTCCATTTGTGAATTTTTCCTTTCCAAGCCCGAGAGCTTTTTGGGCAAAGTAAATATTGTCTGAATAAATTAATGCCTTATCCATATCGATTGGAACACCAGGGTCTGAAACCCTTGTAATGGAATGATCTTTCCATGTCGATTTGGCCCACGTTTTCCCTTGGATATTGATCGACTCTTTCGGATCCACACCATTTTTCAAAGCGATCGCCGCAGTGATGGCCTTTATGGTTGAACCAGGTGCAAACGTCGAACTGAAGCGGTTCAGAAGTGGCTTTTTCGGGTCTTCTTCAAGCGCTTTTTGTTCCGCTTTCGTTATTCCGAAAATATATTTATTAGGATCGAATGACGGACTTGAAACAAGTGCAAGCGTTTCGCCTGTCTTCGGGTCAATTGCCGATGCCGATCCGGCTTCGTTTTTATATTGCTTGAAGATATCCTTTTGAAGCTCGGCGTCGATGGTCAATGTAATTGTTTCTCCCTCTTCAGCAGGCTTTTCAGCAATCACTTTTTCTTCGCCATCTTCGGTTTTAATGAAGATTTTACCGCCAGGCTTGCCTTTAAGCCGCGCTTCCAACAATTCCTCAAGACCTCGCTTGCCAATAACATCACTTGCGGTATATCCTTTTCCTTTTAATTTCTCCAGATCCTCGGCTGATGCCTCACCGACATATCCGATTAGATGGGCAGTAGCCTCTTTATACGGATATATACGCTCTTCCGTATTATTGACAGATACCCCTGCAATGCTCAATAGCTTTTCCAAAGTTGCGGTATTATCATTTGACATTTTCTTGATGGGCACGAAATAGCTTGGCTTTACCCATGTTTGTTTTAATTTCTGATTCACTTCGTCGGTGGACATATTGAGGATTCCAGCGACCTTTTTAACCGTTTCGGATTCGTTGGCCATTTTCTCCGGCACGATTCCCACTTCCGCTACCGTTCCATTCATGGCAAGGCCGCGTTCATTTCGATCGACAATTTCCCCCGAATGGCTGGATACGATTCAACCGATACCTTCTCACCGGCTTCCAATTGAGGGAATATGTAGCTTTCATCCCACTTGATGTACCAATTTTCTTTCTCGCCTTCCCCTTCCTTGACAAGTGTCGCTTTATGGTCAGAGCTGACAGCACCCGCCATAGTGGACATATCAACGGTATATGAAAGGCTTACCTTTTCTCCATCTTTATGGTCTTTTTCTTCTTTTGGCTGTTTATAGTCCACCTTTAATTGGTCGGCTTCAATGCCCGTATAGATTTTTTCATAACGCTTCTCAAATTCATCCGCACTGATTTCTTTCTTTGTCTCAGGTGACAGATAATCGTACATTTTCGCAAAATCTTGTTTATTCCAAAGCTTCGTGTATGCCGCAAAGCGATCTTCCGGACTTGGCTCATCCGAGCATCCGGCCAGGAACAATACGCTCATCAACAATAAGCTGGAAACTAAAGCTAGTTTCTTCATGATTTCCTCCTAATGAATAGTTAGAATGATATACCTATAGTTTAGCAAAATATTAGGGGAATGGGGGATTTCACATACCGAATTTCTTTATTTTTCTAATTAACCATATTTTTCTAAAACAAAAGTCCCGTACATCGTGTACAGGACTTTAAAGCATTCTTTTTTTCGGCTTTTTTCTCTTGCAGCCATTTTTTCAGGAAGATAAAGCCCAGGATGCCCGAAATGATGAGACCGCTTGTCGTTACAATGACAGCTACCCATTCGTATAAGGAGTAATCCATATACGCTTTCCATGGTAATTTCCTTTCCAATCTTCAATATATAGATTCATTCCGAATATCCCGGAAACCACCGTATAAATCGTTAGTATTTGTAAAAGATAATTACTTCTTTTCCCAGCCAATTTATCCTGATTTTGATAAAGGTAGGAAAGTGTTTCCTTCACTTCTCTGTAGAGAGGGGCAATCCTGAAGGCTTCATCCGTTTTTTTGAAAAGCTCTTTACCGATTGCCATACTATTCACTTCAGTGAATAAGTACTTTGCAGAAAACTCAGTGATCATGAAAATCAGCTGTTCTGTATCCGATTGATCTTTTTCCACATCTATCTGGGAATGTTCATGAGCCAATTTAAGCAGTACGATCTTATAATAGAAGAAAAGCAACAATGTATAAAAATGCTGGCCGTACATTTCACTTGCCAGTTCCTGTTCCAGTTTACCTGTCGCTTTCGTTACACACGCGAAATGATACATGCTAGTTACATAATAAGTCTCCTTGCCCCACCTGTCATAAACCCTTTCTTGATAATACTTTTCTATATAATCAGGGTTTAATGCGCCTATATACGGCTCACCATCATTGTCATACCCGTTCAGCTCACTGATCCGGAATAAATCATTTTTAGAAATATCACGATTCTCAGGGAATGCCGTATAACTGATCACATACATTCTTTCATCGATGAAAAAGGGCAAACTGCCAAAATAGGTCGGATCCGCTTGTTCTTCATCCATATATTCCTCAATTGGCGGCAACAGTTCATTGAAGATGAAATCCTTCACATGTTCATACTGATTTTCCCTGCAGCCAACTTTCGTTTTTTCTTCATCATCAGCAATCGGTTCGAGGATTCGGAATGTATCGCCAAAATAGAGCACATCATTATGTGAAAGCCCTTCAGGTAAAGTAACACGAAGATTCATCATGCCAATATGAAATGGACATATGAAGATATCTATAGAGTTAATAATAAATGGGGTATTTAGATAGGGTGATTCGAAGGTACAATCAATATCCAGTTTTTTCGTGAAACGCCGTAAGCCTTCCTTCTGTTTTGCATTACCCGGAAATAAAATCGGTTCGATGTATGGCATGAAATACTTTTCCAATTTACGGTGTGAAACTTTATGTCCACCGTAAAATTGATTTTGTTGTTCCATATCTTTCAAGTTCAAAAAACGAAATTGTCCTTAAGCAATCTTTCCACAAACTTTTCAATCATTTTTCCTTCAAGCGTAAATGGAAAAATGAACTGCTGGAAAGTTCGCTTCGTGGGATCATTCTTCACTTTCACATCCATAAAATATATTCCTCCGATTAAACTGCGATAAACACACACAGGTTTAATTCATCTTCTTTCTTATATTTACCCATGTATATACAAACAAAACGAAACATAATATAGAAATAAAGTGGGCAAATTATCCAAATACAAAAAGATCCCCCAAGCAAGTGCTCGGGGGCCATCGAAAAGAGTTCTTCAACCCTCTTCACTTTAGGGTACTAGAAACTGATGTTTCTAATGAAAAATCCGATATTCGGACCATTTTAGCATTTTTTTCAAGTATGATAAAACACGAAATTCCTCCATATTCAGGCTTTACCACTTATTATTATCCATTTAATCCTTATTTGCAGGGATTGACAGATGAAAATATAACTATAGGAATATTACTTGATCTTTTTGTTAAATATTTTTATCCCTTTATGAGGAAATCACGTTTTAATTTTAAAAAAATGGGTAAATAAAAAAATGCAAAGGAGAGACATCATGAAATCCGATAGAAATAAACAACACTTTAAATTTTTTGAAAGAACAAATAACGCTAAACCAAGTGAAAGGAAACAAATGAGCGATTTCATCAAAAAGAAAATGAATGCTCAAAACTCTCATTTAAACGATAAAAACTCATGACATGTGGGATGTCATGAGTTTTTATCGTTTAAAATGCGATTTCATTTCCCTGAAGGTTGTGCTTCACACATTTTTTGATACCGATCACATTCAAAAAATGTTGAATTTTCTTCATTGAGGTAGCCTGATACTCATCTACAATGGAAAACTCTTTAATATAAGCGATTTTTTCTTGTACATCTGTATCTATATGATCTTGGCTGCATTCTTTTTCATCTGATTTTTGGCATGTGTACACCACAGCTTCACCAATATTCCTTGTTGCCTTATCAAAATAAAAAGAAAACACAATGGCACATTCATCATCGTAAAAAGAGGGTTGAACTTTCATATTAATATCAATCATTAACCTTACACCTCTCTCCGTTTTGTTATTTACACTATAACAAAGTCATTAAACGGAAATAGGCGTTCCAAACTACCCTCGCGTTTCTTCCACACCTACCAAATGGACCTTACACTCCCCATTCATAGATAATTATAACTATAGGAATATGCGCAAAAGAATAATCATTTGAAAATAATAATAAAAAAACATCTTCAATTGAAGATGCTCGAATCAGTAATAAGAAGCTTCATTTACTTATTTATATAAACCTGGAAGTTCTGCGTAAAGGCCTGGTAATTCGCTTGGGACAATAACGAAAGCAGCGATGATAAGAAAAGATACGACTAATGCTTTAGTACTTTTTTTTCATAGGTCATTCCTCCTTTTCTTTTAAAAAATATTGGTTAAAATAGAAATTAATTCTATAGTTATATTTAACCACACTTCTTAAAACCATATATTTCGACTAAAGAATCTATTTAAACCGTTCAGGACCTGTACATACCGCTTACACCGATTTTTCATAACAAAATATAACTCTAGGCATATTTTAAGGAGAATCAAAATGGATTTTTTTGCAGTTGGACAAAAGATCAAAGAGCTACGTAAACAAATCGGGCTTTCCCAGGAAGAGTTGGCAACCGGTATTTGTACACAAGCACAGATCAGTAAGATTGAAAAGGGCGATGTCTATCCATATGCATCCACTCTCTATTTAATTTCCCAACGTTTAGGCGTTGATGTAAACTATTTTTTCGATATTGGAATGACCCCTAGGCTGGATTACGTGGAAGAAGTGATTTATCAATTAAAAATTGCCAGAAGAACCCGAAATTATGAGGAGATGCAGCAAATTGTAAAGGCTGAGGAAAACAGTCCCCTCTTTCTTCAGAATAAAAAGAATCATCAATTGATTCTTTGGCACAAGGGAATATACGAATATGAAAAAAATAAAGATTTAGATAAAGCCATCGAATTCATTAATCAGGCCATAGCCATTACCCATACGACAGACAAAATTTATTCGGAACGGGAGCTTGAAATCTTAAGCAGCCTTGGTGTAATGTATGTAGCCGAAGAACAGTACGAAAATGCATTCGCTTTGTTACGGAAAGCTTTAGATCACTTGAAAGCCCTGCCCTTTTTGACGGATAAAACGCTTAAGACACGCCTATCCTATAATTTCGGCAGAGTGTTAACACGCCTGGGTCGATACGAAGAGTCCATTGCCTGCTGCCAAGATGCCAT
Source organism: Peribacillus frigoritolerans (assembly GCA_030562215.1). Lineage (GTDB taxonomy): Bacteria > Bacillota > Bacilli > Bacillales > DSM-1321 > Peribacillus > Peribacillus frigoritolerans_B. The sequence goes on from JAUPFL010000001.1 coordinate 761,929, forward strand.
AAAGTGGTGCCTCGAACATGATCAATTATATGCTTTAGCGGATTTACATTACCATTTAGGGTATAATTTGGAACTCGTAGGTAACTTTGAAGAGGCAAAAGAGTACTTGGAAAAGTCAGCGTTTCTATTCAATTTACAAAAAAATCATGCCTTTGTTACATTCATCAACAAAAAGTTGGACAGTTGGAAGAATGAAATGAAAATAAACTAATTCTATATTTTAAAGCCATTCCCACGGGAATGGCTCTTCCCATTACCCAAGAATATGTATAATCCCACACTCATCATTTTCAAAACCTCCATTCTACATTTTAAATTCCAAGCCAAAATGAAGTATAATAAAGAGATGCTTCAAAAAACGCACTTTTAAAAAGGGTTCCGGCCCCTCATCACTTAGCTTTGTGAAGAGGAATGAGGATGAAGGATTCCAGGCATGGTTAACGTGAATGCCCGTTATTCCTGTTTATATCCGAACCGCTTATATTCAAGCGGATTTTTGACGATATTGACTTTTACAGGGTTTCTATGAATGTACGGCAAGAAGCAGTGATCGTTTGTTCGATTAAATGGATTTGAACGTAAAGAGAACGGCCATAGTCCGGCATTCGATAAACGGCCCAAGAATAAGCCGATTCGGGATTTCGATAAGTTAAAGAACGATGGTTCATGATCATACAAAAATATAAATTTGGTAAATAGGGCTAGTCCCTGAAGGAGGAGAGTATGGAGCGGGAGTTGTTGTTAGTTGGGGAGCGGCTGGCGGAATTTTTGGAGGCCGGGGATCCGGAAGATTCGGATGTAGTGAATCAAGGGCTCCAGTTATACCGTCAGGGGCTCGTTGATATTAAAGAAGAAGCGGTGGATACGATTGCGGCTGAGGTACAGGAAGAGACACGATATAAGGCCAGGCTGAATCTGCTCTCCCCACAGGATGGAAGCTGTACATGTGATTCAAGGTTCATTTGCCGGCATCAAATGGCCGTTTTCTTTTCTGCATATTCTGAACACGCTAGCGTTTCCGAATGGCTGGGCGATTGGAAAGCACCAAAAAACATCTCAACCGCCCAAGCACTGCAGCAAGTGAAACCGGCAAGTGAATTACTTAAACAGGCGGCGGGGAAATCCATCATCTTAGATAAAAGCTATCCATCATGGAAGCAATTCGTGAATGAGGCCTTTGCGGAACAAGTCGAGCCCCATATAGGCGAGGCTACTTATATGATTGAAAATCATATACAAACTTACTTTAAACGCCTTAGCTCAAAAGCTCCAATGGAAAGGGAATGGAAATTACTTTATCATTTCGTTACGCAATTTTGCACGATGCAGCAAACACTGAGAATGATTCAGCTGCATAAAAGTGAGACGCAAACGATCAGGGTCTTTTATGCACTTGCCGTCGACCTGGCAGAAGAGCTGCATGAAACGGTACAGCCGCTCAGCAGGCAAGCGCGGCCCTTCGCTTTTGATCCCTTCGTTTTCAGCATCAAGGAAGATGTAGCTAAACTACTGGATGGAGGAGAAGGCCTCGAATACGAAAAGATCGACCTCTACCGGGAGATATGGAGCTACTTATTCTCTAACTCCTCATGGCGTAAAGAGGAACTGGAACGAATCAATAAAGAACTTCCCGAGAAGTATATGGGCACGACTGAGAGGACGTCCTATACCCTGGCAGCCATTCACCTATCCCTTTTGGAGAACCATGATAAACAAGCGATTGAGCTTCTTCATGAATTGAAGAAAGATGCCTGTCCATACATTTTTTATTGGCTGAATCTCCTTGCTGAATCTGACAACCGGGCACGGACCATCCCTTTCATTGAATTCATCAATAATAATGTCCAGGAGTTCCTTGCCGGTTTATCCGATTATTATAAACGGGTGGATTTCGTCCGGACCTTTACGACTTTAATTAACAGTTGCTGTTATAAATTAAAACGGACCGATTTGCTTGAGAAATTTTACAGGGCCACCCTACCGCACAGCTATTGGAACTATGCAAATTTCCTTTTTGAACAAGGACAATATAAAAAATGGGTGGAGATGCATATTTACTCAGAAATCAGCATTGACTTAATCAGCAGTGAATCCATCAAAGAAGTGGTCTCAAAAGAACCGGAACTAATCCTGCCCCTTTATTATCATGCGGTCCAGGAAAAAGTTTCTTTGAAAAACCGGCCAGCTTATAAGCAAGCTGTCCGTTATTTGAAAAGGATGCGCACCATCTATAAAAAGAGCAAAAAGGAAGACGTATTCGAACGTTATATACTTTATGTAGCGGATTCGACCAAACGGCTTCGCGCTTTCCAAGAAGAACTAAAAAGGGGTAAGCTTATCGATGTTTAATCCAGGGAAATTAAAAATCAAAATAGCCGCTCTCGAAAACGGAACTTACGCCCTTGGTGTCGTCAATGAAGAGAATACCTTCCTAACCACGAATTATATACGGAGGCTGTTATTCAACTGGGATGACGCAAGCTTTTATGGTACAAAAATGACTACGGATATAGTGGATGGAAATCAAGTATTCATTCTTGACGCTTGGGGACTTCTCAACTTTTTTGCGAGGGAAAGCTTTAACTCCTTCATAGAATGGGAATGGTCCGAGATATCCTCCCTCTGCCTGTCAGCAGCGCCCGTTCTTCATGAATCCATTGAAGCCGGAATCCCCGTACCGGATTTCACTAATCTTCAATTGGATTCCATCGGCTGGAAACTGCCGGAAGAAGTGGAAGAGGAATTCGTTCCTTCCTTTTGGGAAGAAGAAATATCTTTGGATCTTCCTCAACCTGAACTGGAAACCAACCGTACTTTTATCGAAAAGTGGTATAACGGTGCCGCTAACATGTATTTAAAAAACTATTCACCCATGCAGCATAAATGGAGTGAAGCCGTCGGGGCATTAAAGGATACACGACTTTCTCCCGAAGAATTACAGGCCTTTTTTGACAAAGACAGCTGGCAGGAATGGCTCGGTACCCTGCCCGATCCCAAACCATTCACTATAGGTCTCCGTTTAACTGAGCCTCCTGAGGGCAATGGGCCTTGGATACTCGATGTTACCCTTCGTTCCAAAAGGGATGAAAATATCATTGAAACATATACAGGAAAAAAACTGCCGCGCGGCTGGAACAAGTATGCAAGTGATGTGGTGCGTGCTACGAAACGCTGGCAACTCGTCGTGCCATGGCTTGGGGAGAATGGCCGTCTGAAAAGGGAGATTTCGGAAACGGATGCATGGGAGTTCTTGACCGATGCAAGCGAAAAGCTCCTGTTTCTTGGCGTCGAAATTCTCCTTCCATCGTGGTGGCTTGCCTTGAAGGAATCCTCATTGAAGGTCAAGGCGAAAGTGAAGAGCCAATCGAACCGCGGCCCGTCTTATGTGGGGTTAAAAGCTTTAATGGACTTTGATTGGCGGTTCTCATTGAATGGCAAAGAGCTCACTGAGGCGGAGTTCGAGGAGCTCGTCAATGAAAAAGGCGGCTTGTCTTCATCCGCGGCCAATGGGTCAAGCTTGACCCAGCTTTCATTAAACAAATTCAGGAGCTGATGGAAACAGCCAATGAAAAAGGCATCCAACTGACTGACTTGCTGCAGCAGGAACTGTTGAATGGCGTAAATGAAGATGGCGATGACGATTCTGAAAACGATGAAATGCTCCGGATTCAATTTGAATTGAACCAGGAGCTCCGTAAAATGGTGGGAAGGCTCCGGGAAACCAAAAACATATCCATCCTGCCCGTCCCTAATGCACTTCAAGGAGATTTACGCCCCTATCAAAAACTGGGCATGAGCTGGCTCCTTTTTTAAGGGAGCATGGTTTTGGTGCTTGTCTAGCCGACGATATGGGACTTGGAAAAACAGTCCAGATGATTGCCTACCTACTTCATGTGAAAGGCAAAGAAGGATCCGGTAAAGAGCTGCCCGCTGCGCTCAGGGACGAACAAAAGAGTGAACCGATCATCGTCGAAGAGGATAGCGGTGTTGAGAGCAGTGATGAGGCTGAGGTCATTGCCACTTCCCCGAATCCGTCTCTGTACAATCGGCGCTCATCGTCTGCCCGACATCGGTCCTTGGCAACTGGCAAAAGGAATTGGAGAAATTCGCACCTTCACTTAAAGTTCACCTTCACTACGGATCGAATCGTGCTAAAGGTGAAGCATTCACTAAACTGGCAGCCGATCATGATATTGTTTTAACATCATATGGACTGACCCACCAAGATGTGGCTGAACTGACCTCCATCCATTGGAGCAGCGTTATTCTTGATGAAGCACAAAACATCAAGAATGCCCAAACGAAGCAATCCAAAGCTGTCCGAAAGCTAAATGGCAGACATCATATCGCCTTATCGGGTACGCCGATGGAAAACCGTTTAAGTGAGCTATGGGCGATTTTCGACTTCATCAACAAGGGTTATCTCGGAACGCTAGGTCAGTTTCAGGAAAAATATGTGGCGACCATTGAGCGTGATGAACAGAAGGATAAAATCAAGGAATTGCAGCGTTTGATACAGCCATTTTTGCTTCGCCGTACAAAGCGCGATAAAGAAGTCGCCCTTAATCTTCCGGATAAGCAAGAGCAAAAGGAATTCGTACCGCTTACCACCGAGCAAGCATCGCTGTATGAACAACTGATTAAAGATACATTCACTGATATCGAACAACTGTCTGCCTTCGAAAGAAAAGGCATCATCCTTCAGATGCTGAATAAGCTAAAGCAACTTTGCAATCATCCCGCTCTTTACTTAAAAGAGACGGAAAAGGAAAACATCATGAAGGCACCTAACCGATCAGGCAAACTCGAGAAGCTGACCGAGCTTATCGATGCGGTCCGCGAACAGGATGAAAGCTGTCTCATTTTCACACAATATATCGGGATGGGCAATATGATTAAGGAATTGCTGGAAAAACGATATGGCTTTGAAGTGCCATTCCTGAACGGGAGTGCGAACAAGAAGCAGCGTGATGAAATGATCACCCGATTCCAAGATGGGGATTTCCCTATATTCATACTCTCGTTGAAAGCAGGCGGAACGGGTCTTAATCTTACGGAAGCAAACCACGTGATTCACTATGATCGCTGGTGGAATCCAGCCGTTGAGAATCAAGCCACCGACCGTGCTTACCGAATTGGGCAACAACGTTTCGTTCACGTCCATAAGCTAATCTGCACAGGGACCCTGGAAGAAAAGATCGACCAGATGCTTGATAAAAAGCAGGCCCTGAACGACGAGATCATCAGCAGTGACAACTGGATCACCGAACTTTCCACAGAGGAAATCAAGGACCTGGTCGCTCTTCAATAACCCGATTTCACGATATGATTGAGGGCAGGTTGTTAACTTATAACGAAAAAGGGGAATGCATATATGATATGCATTCCTTTTTTTACACATAAGCGTCCTGTAACTTTTAAACTCTTGAATACCTGGCATGGTCTGGCTCGAATACGTTTACCTTATTCAAAAAAGCGATTTCACCATATAGAGAGCTGTGATCCAAATGATGATTGCAGAAATTTTATTTAATATGACAAGGAATTTTCCAGATGTATCAACCTTTTTCAGCAATCGTCCCACAAGACATAATCCGTGGAACCAGCACCATGACACAATGATGCACGTCATGGTGAAAATCATTTTATCTTTTCCTGAATAAACAAGTGAGCTCGAACCGATTACACCTATCGTATCCAAGATCGCATGCGGATTCAGTAATGATACGGATAGAGCAAATACAATTTGCTTTTTGGTCGACATCTGCATGGATTGGGAACCTGACTGTGAGTTTGATTTGGCAAACCAAATCTGAAAGCCCATATACAATAAAAATATAACTCCGATTATGATTAATGTAAGGCGCAACCAGTCGTATTGCATGACAATCAACGAAACACCTAAAATAGCTAACAAAATGAGCACTGTATCACAAATTGCAGCCGTGATCGTTGCTGGCAATGCTTTTTTATTGTAGGTTGGATTGCTCCTTGATTAAAAATGAATACATTTTGCACTCCCAATGGAAGTATCAGCCCTAATGCCAATAATAATCCATGAAAAAATGGCCCCATACGAATACCCCCTTCCTTCATATTCAGTATAATGAATAAAACAAAGGAATTGACCATCCAATTGGTTGGCCTTCAAACCAACCAATTTATAATGAAAATAGAACATGAAAGGAGTGGTTTGCGTATGTTTATCGAATGGAGACCAAACCGTTCTTCCGGCCAATCACTTCACCAACAAATAGTAGATTGGATCAAACAACAAATTACACGGGGGAATGGCCAGTTGCTACTAAGCTTCCATCACAACGCTCATTGGCCGGCTCATTTGGCGTAAACCGAAGTACCATCATCATAGCCATAGATGAGTTGATTGCTGACGGATTATTGGAAACCAAGGTTGGGTCCGGCACATTCGTTTCAAACAATACATGGAATGTGCTCGTCTCCAGCAAACAGCCTGACTGGAAAAGCTATGTCCGAAATGGCCTTCATGAACCTAATTTAAAAACGATTCAGGACATCAATCAGTATGAAACGGACACTGCCATCATCAGATTAGGCACTGGCGAACTATCTCCAGCTCTATTGCCTACAAAACAAATCGAAAAGACGTTGCGATCCACTTCTTTTGATGCGCACTCATTAGGTTATTCCGAACCCAAGGGTGATAAGAGACTTCGCCAATGTATAAGTGTTTATTTAGAAACGAAAGGGATCAACGCAAGCCCCAGCTCCCTCATGATCGTTTCTGGCGGGCTTCAGGCACTCCAGTTGATTTCAGTTGGTTTACTTCAAAAGGGATCGATGATTTTACATGAATCCCCTTCCTATTTAAATTCCGTCCACCCTTTTCAATCTGCGGGCATGCACTTAGTAGGTTTATCAATACAAGATCGTGAAAGTATCCCGACACAAATAAAGCGCATCAATGGAAGGAAAAAAGCGTCACTGTTTTATACTGTCCCAACGTTTAACAATCCAACGAATACTACATGGTCAAAAGAAGAAAGACTTAACCTCCTATCACTATGCAAAAAAGAACAGATCCCGATTATTGAAGATGACGTATATAGTGATTTGTGGTTTGATAAGGAACCACCGCCGCCATTAAAATCCCTTGATGCAGATGGCCTTGTATTGCACATTGGCAGCATGTCCAAAACATTAAGCCCAGGATTGCGTATCGGATGGATTGCTGGCCCAATAACTGTGATTGAACGTTTAGCGGACATTAAAATGCAAATGGATTACGGTTCCAGTGCACTTTCCCAGCACCTTGTGGCTGAATGGTTAGCAAATGGTCAATATTCAAAGCATTTAGAGTGGCTAAGGCATAGGTTGATAGAACGCAGGGACTTTACAATAACTCTTCTCAATCAATATTTTAAGGGACTGGCTGAATGGCAAATACCTCAAGGCGGATTTTATATATGGTTAAAATTATGTAAACCCATCGTGAATCCAAACCTTTTCAAGCAAGCGATAAAGGAAAACATACTTCTTAATCCGGGATACATATACGAACCAAATAACCATACACATTTACGGCTTTCATATTCATACGCCTCGGAGGAACAATTAGCTTATGCCATCCAATCCCTTTCAAAGATCATTCGGCGGTTGGTTTGAAATCCTGAAGGATAGGAAACACTCATGGCGAAACATCAATGGAGCTGCCTTGGCAGCTCCATCCATATCACGGATTAGCAGCTTTCATTTTTACATTCCGCTCTTTTTGCTTGATGATGAAAAAAGAATGGTGATGGCCATGATTGATCATGATATGTTCGAGGATTGCAGTAAGCGCCTCCCCCTTATTCGGCTGATATGTCCCTGAACTTTCCTCAATGATGATTTTTTCTTGGTGGGGGTCATAATTGATAGATGTTTTAGCACCTCTTTCAAAAAAGAAAGGGTTACCTCCTGACATAGAGGAAAATCCTGATAGGGTGAATCTGAGCGGGGATCCTTTTCAAAGGGAGAATGGACGTGCTGAAGTGCATCAAAGAAACTCGGTTTCGTAAGAAATGACCTTTCGCTTCCTCTCCTTTCGAATTTCACTGTAATTCCAAGACTACTTACTTTATTGCTGGATTTCTTCTTATAATTCATAGATACCCTCCTTTTATTAGGTTCTTTATACCTAATTCTTTTATCCCACCCCATATACCTGCCGGATAATGAAAATACTTCCTCACTAATAGATTTCCATATTAGCACGGTGAAAACATCAAAGAAAAAGACTGCAGCCCTCTTGGATAAGAGGGCTGCCTTTCGTTATTTTTTTGCTTTATTGATGTTAAAGGATTTCTTCGATTCATTTCCTGCAAGATCGGTCACCTTAAATTCAATCTTGTTGTTGCCTGATTTAAGCGGCAGTTCCAAATCATCTATCTTTTTCTTATAGGAACGCATTTTGTATGGTTCCTTGAATTCATGATAGAATATTTCACTTCCGTTCAGGTAAAGGCGGATTTCATCGAAATTATCCTCTACCGTCACGTCCACTTTTGGATTCTTGCCTTTGAACCCCACAGTTTCCGGTACGCCTTTAACTTTTAAACCTGGCTTTGTTGCATCGACCATAATCGTCCGTTTAAAGGAAACCGTGTTATCCCATTTATCAGTCGCTTTAACCGTGAAGCTTTGGACACCATCATCGAATTTTTTTTCATATGAGAATTCATATTTATTATTCGTTTTGTTATACGTTGCAGGTACCGTTTTATTGTCGATTTTAAATTCCTTTATTTCCGACGCTTCTTCAATTTCTCCTGTTATTTTGATTTTATTTTTATTGTTCACGCTCAAGGCTTCAGGACTCTTGATCTTTACAGCTGGTGCATGATTATCGATTGGAGCCGAATCACTGGCTAATTCGGTTTCAGCCGTTTTTTCATTACCTGCATAGTCGATAGCCACAACCTGAACCTTTTCCCCTTTTACATCAGGTAGGGTGAATTGTTTAGCATTCGCCGGGAGCGGCTCTTCCATGATGGATGCTCCATCGACTTGTACATCGTAATAAGCAAGCCCTGAACCATTCAAATTATCCTTACCTTGAATGGTCAATACATTGCCTTTTTCGAAATCTTGACTGTCGGCTTTACCGTATCGATTTTGATAGGCATTTTAACCGTCTGCCATTTTGCACCCTCGTAATCTATCATCGCTTTGATTTCAAAATAATAGACCCCATCCTTACCGAGTGCATTATTGATTTTACCGTCCCATTTACGGGCCGGATCCAAGGTGTATGCTGTCCCTAGTCCGCCATCATAATAGTCCTTGCGTACATTATTCTCTATGCGAAGTTTCCGGACTGTTTTGTTTTCACCATTCAATATATTGTATTCTACCTTTTTCGCATTCCTTAAGAATGATAGGACAGGCACGAAGTCATCCTGTGCACCATCACCATTTGGAGAAATCGCAATATTTTTGCCATTGAATGTTTTCCCCGCAGGGTCATAGCCAAGATAAGTGAAATCTTCACCTGCTGTCGATACTCCTCCTGCCATGCCATAGAAAGACTCTTTGTCATATTTAGTGCCATCCAGGATCGGTGCTTTGTCCCACTCCCCTTTAAATCCTACATACGGTACATTCAGTTCCGGATTCGTATCGGCTGGATCCGTCAATGAAATGAATCCTTCAACAAAATAGCCGTTTGGAAAAACCTTGTCAATGTCTACAAGAGTCTGTAGGTCATCCCCAAGTACCTTTGCATCGGATATGTCCACTTTCACTTCGAATGTAACCGATTTTTTTGCAGGAACGGTAATCTTATTTGTATTTTTATTATTGATTTTAATCGAGGCGTTCTTAATTTCCTGTGCTTCCAGCTCGTTAGCGGAATAGCCCAGTTGTCCCTGGATTGAATAGTCTGTTTGGATATTTCCTTTTACATCATACTTGACTGCTTTATTGCTGAAGTTTTCAACCTTTAAAGTAAAGGCGAACTTATTGCCGATCTCCTTCATGGCAACCTTCGCTTCTTTCGTGAATGCCTCGGTCACGACTGCAGGTGTGGACAATGCGGATTGCAGCTGCATGACCCCGGCTCCCTGCCTGCGGGGCGAGTATGGGTTTTCCCAGTCAAGGGCCTTATTGACGACACCTTGATCCGTTAATGGTTTTGAAGTATTCATCATCAGGTTCTTGGCTAATTCAGCCCGGGCTGATCCTTCTAATTTAAAATCTTTATCCACTCTTTCAAGAACAAGTGCCGAGCCGCCGGAAACATGTGGTGCCGCCATAGAAGTACCGCTCATCATTCCATATTCATCGTTGTTCAGCGTCGAATAAATTTGTCCGCCCGGAGCGGTGATTTCTGGTTTGAAATCCAAGTTCGGTGCCACTCCCCATGAACTGAATGAGCTCATTTTCCCTGCTTCCGGATTTACAGCTTTTGTTTTATCACCATTAAAGGTAATCATCACCTTTTCGCCATCTGTTAAGGCCGCTTTCAGCTTTGCACCATCCGATTTCAACATGAACAGCTGAGGAATGGTGATGCTTGGATCTGTAGCCATGGAAATATATCCGTCAGCATTATTGTAAATAATGACACCTGTCGCTCCCGCTGCCTGGGCATTTTGCGCCTTTTCTATAAAAGAAAGCGTGCCGCGCTCGATGAGGGCGAACTTGCCTTTAACATCCACTTTGGAAAGCTCCTCTGGCGTCCCAAGACCGGCAGCAACCAAGTCATGTGTTTTATCCTTCAAAGCATTGGGATGTACGCTTGAAGCCGACATGAACGGGGCTTTTCCTGCTTGACCGTTTATTTCATAAGTCGCTGCATCCAAATCCATATAGTTATTCTCTACCGATGCCACTTGTACAGAATCGTAAGCAAGTCCAGGTGAACCTGAAACGCCAATATCCGGGTTCGAGGCTGATGGGTTTGCAAATCCATTTCCAAAGTGTGCCGAGTTTCCTGCTGAAATCGACATGAGGATCCCATTATCAACAGCTCTGGATACCGCCTGCTGCTCCGGATCTTCTGCCGATACAAAGCCTGCAGTGGAGCCAAGACTCATATTCAGTACATCGGCCCCAAGAATGATGGCATCGTCAATCGCCTTAATATATATATCACCCCATGTTGTCTGCATGTCGGGATCATTCCCGAAGACCTTTAGGGCAAGAAGCTGGGCTTCAGGAGCAACCCCTTTAATGCCGCCATTCTCTTCATCTCCATTGGCTCCAGCGGTACCTGCTACATGCATTCCATGCATGGAAGCCGCTTCACCAAGGTCAAGGATTTCTTCATTTTCATCCATGTAATTGTATCCATAAGGAACCTTCGCCGTATAATAATTGCCTAACAGATGGCTAGATTCCTTCATCCCGCTAATTTCACTTTCAGTCAGTTCGGCCTTATTCTCGTCGCTAAGGACCATATCACGGTGAGATGGGTCGATTCCAGTATCAATAATCCCGACGACCATCCCTTCCCCTTTATATCCATATTCCCTCCATGCTTCCTGGGCTTGGACAAGTTCTTTGCTATATAACATCTCGGGTTTTTCTGCAGGACGTTCATATTCATTCGCTATATGTACTTCAGCAACTTCAGGCATGGCTTCCACCTTTTTGATTTCACCATACTGAAGTTCACCGCTGAATCCATTGACGACTGTCGTAAAACTTTCAAGTTCCTTGAAAGCTATTTTTTTCTCTTTCACCTTTTTTTCAATTTCTTCTGAGTAGCTAGCTTTTCGGACTTTAATTGTTGTTTCTTATTTTTTGATAACTGTTTAAAAGTTTCCCTTCTTTCGAAGCCGTTTCAATTGCCGGGGCTTCCTTCATCTCTACGATGACCCTGACCTTCTCATTGCTTTTGTATTTCTTCCCCAAGTCATTTTTCTTCAGCTTTACAATACTTTCCTGATTCTTCTTACCTGCATCGCCCGAGCCTGTCGGGGGATCTGGGAGCTTGGCTGCGGAAACGCTTGCAGTAAATACTAATAGAAAGATTGCTAGAATGGACAAGCTACGTTTAATCAATGAACTTTCCTCCTCGAAAATAAGCAATTTTTGGAATATTCTTACTGAGTATAAAAGTATCACAACTTTTGGGGTGATTTTAAGAGGTAATAGTCACTATTTTCCTATTTGGAACTAGTATTTTTTTATTATTTTTCATATTTTAATAGATTTACGACAAAAAGATGGTGATGTTAAACTAACATCACCCCTTTACTTCTAGTTTTTCATTCTAGGATCCAAGGCATCGCGCAGCCCATCCCCCATTAGGTTAAAGCCAAGTACGGTAAGCATGATCGCAAGCCCAGGGAAGAGAACCGTCCATGGGGCTTGAATGATGAACGCCCTGGAATCGGCGAGCATTTTTCCCCACTCTGGTGCTGGCGGCTGTGCACCGAGACCGAGAAAGCCGAGTGCTGCACACTCAATGATGGCAGTTGCAATCGCCAAGGTACCTTGAACGATAATCGGTGCAAGGCTATTCGGAAGGACGTGGTGAAGGAGAATGCGGCCATCCCCATTCCAATTGCCTTTGCAGCCGTTACATATTCCTCTTCTTTCACCGTTAAGACCCGTGAACGTAAAAGCCGGCCGAATATCGGGACATTGACGATGGCTATGGCAATAAGTGCGTTGCGAAGGGAGGGCCCCAAAACGGCAACGACAGCAATGGCAAGCAAGATACTTGGAAAGGCCAGAATAATATCAAAGATCCTCGATATGATCGTATCTATCCACCTGCCATAATAACCGGCAATGATCCCCAAAAAGACCCAACAACGACAGATCCGGCAACAGATAAGAAGCCGACCCCTATTGAAATGCGCGAACCATAAATGACCCTGCTCAAAATATCCCGGCCAAATTCATCCGTTCCGAACCAATGCTCCGCAGACGGGGCCAAGTGTTTATCACTTAGCTTTTGCCCCTCAAATGAATAAGGTGCTATAACGGGCGCGAAGATGGCGATTAAGATGAAAAATGAAACAATCCCCAGACCCACAATGGCCACCTTGTTTTTCCTAAAGCTTTTCCAGCCTTCCTTCCAGGGAGAGATGACTTTTTCCTCTGCCTCTTTTGGAGGAAGGATTGGCGAAGTATTCGTTGCTATTTCAGGCATGAGTTTCCCTCCCTATTTATACTTAATCCTAGGATCGATCGCTGCGTACAACAAGTCCACAACTAGATTGATCATGACAAACAAAAAGGCGATGACGAGAATTCCGGACTGTATCACCGGATAATCCCGAGATAGGATTGCATCATAAATATATGTACCGATACCTGGCCATCCGAAAATGTTTTCCGTCAATATGGCGCCGCCTAAAAGTAATCCTGTCTGAAGACCGATAACCGTCACCACTGGAATCAAGGCATTCTTAAATGAATGCTTGTAAACAACCCAAAACATTTTCATTCCTTTAGCACGAGCCGTACGAATGAAATCCGATCTCATAACTTCCAGCATGGACGAACGTGTCATCCTTGCAATAATCGCCATCGGTATGGTAGCAAGCGCCAGCCCCGGCAAAATGAGATGTTTGATCACCTCGAAAAACTGATCAACCCTGCCAGCCATGAGTGTATCTATCAAATACAGGCCGGTTATGGCCTCAACGGGATCCCTGATATTGTCCCGCCCTGTCGTCGGAAGTAAATCCCATTGAATTGAAATGATGTATTGCTCCATTAATCCCAGCCAGAAAATAGGCATGGACAAACCAATCAACGCAATCACCATGGCGACATAATCAAACCATGAGTTTTGAAACCAAGCTGATATTATCCCTGCATTCACACCTATGACCACGGCGATGATCATCGCAATCAAGGCCAGTTCTATCGTGGCCATTAAGTATGGCCCAATTTCTTCAGAAACCGGACTATTCGTTTTTAACGAAACACCAAGGTCCCCTTTAACAGGCCCGATAAGTAATCCCAAAATTGAATGAACCAAGGTTTATCCAGGCCAAGTTCCTTTGTCATTGCAGCGACTGCCTCTTCCGTTGCTTGCTGCCCTAAAATCACCTGTGCTGGATTTCCAGGAATCGCCCGAATCATCATGAATACAATAAACGCCATTCCGAGTAACACCGGAATGAGAGATCCTAAACGTCGTACGGTATAGGAAAACAAAACAATCACCCGCCTTTTAAATAAGGGTCCTTCGAAGCGCCCTCGATCATTTTGAAATGCATTCCATAACAAAACCGGGAAGCATGCAAGACTCCATACTACCCGGTTCGTACGGTTAATTTTCTAGAGATACATTAACAAGGGATTGTGAACCAGTTGGATGTGGAACAAACCCTTTGACCGTCTTAGATCCGGCTAACTGCGGTAAAGAGTGTACAAGCGGAACCCATGGAGCTTCATCATGGATGATTTCCTGGGCTTTTCCATACAACTCATTACGCTTGGCTTCATCTGCCGTGGACTGGGCTTCGATCAGCAGTTTATGGACTTCATCGTTTGCGTAACGGGCATAGTTGTTGGAGCCGATATTATCTTTATCCAATAATGTATAAAGGAAGTTATCCGCATCTCCATTATCGCCTGTCCAACCCATCATGAAGGATTGGGCTTCACCAGCCTGCAATTTCTCTAAATATGCAGCCCATTCGTACGAAACGATATTCGCTTCGATGCCGACTTGTTTTAGGCTTGCTTGAATGGCTTCAGCCACTTTCTGACCATCCGGCATATATGGGCGCGGTACCGGCATTGCCCATAGATCCATTTTAAATCCGTCTTCAAGTCCAGCTTTTTTCAGCAATTCTTTCGCTTTTTCTACATCATAATCATAGTCTTCGACTTTGTCATTGTAGCCAGAAACGGATGGAGGCATAGGATTCTTGGCAGGCTCTGCCGTGCTTTCATAAAAATTATCAATGATTTCCTTTTTGTTGATCAAATGCGAGATGGCTTGACGCACTTCTTTCTTGTCGAATGGAGCTTTCTCAACATTGAAAGCAAAGTACCCGACGTTCATGGATGCACGTTCGAATATTTGCAGTTTTTCATCTCCTGTAACCTTACTGATATCACTTGGGTTCAACCCGTCCATCAGGTCGATTTCCCCCTTGATTGCAGCATTTAGACGCGCAGAGTTATCTTTAATGACCTTAAACGTGATTCCATCAAGTTTCGGCAGTCCATCTTGCCAATAGTCATCGTTTTTCACCACTTCAATCGTATCGCCAGGTTTCCATGATTTGAATTTGAAAGGACCTGTACCAGATGGATTTTTAGTGAAGTCGTCACCCTCTTTTTCAATTCCATCAGGACTGGCTATTGCAAATGTAGGCATGGCAAGGTTTTTCAGGAACGGCGCCTGCGGACGGTTTAAAGTGAATTCCACCGTGCTGGCATCAACCGCTTTTACTTCTTTGATAACATGACTTTCATCACCTTCGAATCCTCCGAACATGGAGGCATAGTACGCAAATCTACCTTCATCCTTACTTTGTGCCCAACGTTGAAAGTTTTTTACTACCGCATCTGCATTGAAATCCGTACCATCATGGAACTTGATTCCGGTTTTCAATTTGAATGTATATGTTTTTGCGTCATCGGACACTTCCCATGACTCTGCAAGACCCGGTTTGATTTCCGTATCATCTTCCCCATATTTCACAAGCGTTTCAAAAATCTGCTGTGTGACGATGAATGATTCCCCATCGGTCACGATAGCTGGGTCAAGACCGACAGCGTCTCCGCCTTTACCGTATATCAATACGCCGCCCTTCGCTTCACTCGATCCCCCTTTACCATCTTCTTTCTCTTTTGATGTGGACGAGGAGCATCCCGCAAGCGCTAGCGAAAGAGCCAGGATACCAGTCAGCAATAATGCCAATGTCTTCTTCATATTCTTCCCCCTTATTATTTGCGAATTTATGTATACGTAGTGTCAATTGTATAAATGACAAGCAACGTAGTGACCAGGTTTATGTTCACTCAGGAGTGGCTTTTCCGTATTGCATTCTGCCATCGCCTTCGGACACCTCGTATGGAATGGACAGCCACTGGGCGGGTTTGATGGGCTTGGAACATCCCCCTGCAGGATTACCCTATCCCCCTTATATTCCACATCAGGGATGGGCACGGCTGATAATAAAGCCTGCGTATATGGGTGAAGCGGATTTTCATAAAGTCCTTCACTTTCCGTCAATTCAACTATATGTCCAAGATACATGACACCGACACGGTCGGAGATATGCCTTACCACCCCAAGATCATGAGCAATGAACAAGTAGGTCAAATCAAAATCTTCCTGCAAATCCTGCAACAGATTCAAGACCTGTGCCTGAATCGAGACATCCAGTGCAGATACCGGCTCATCGGCAATGATCAGTTTAGGGTTGACTGCAAGTGCCCTTGCAATGCCAATACGCTGCCGCTGGCCCCCACTGAATTGATGCGGATACCTTTTAGCATGGTAACTGCTTAAGCCAACAACCTTAAGAAGTTCCTGTACACGGGCCTTTCGCGCCTTTTTATCTTTAACCCCGTGAACGATGAGCGGTTCTTCCAATATTTTTTCAATAGTATGCCTGGGATTGAGGGAAGCGAATGGGTCCTGGAAGACCATCTGCATTTCACGGCGCATCTTTCTCATTTCACTTGAAGATAAAGCTGTCAGGTCCTTTCCTTCGAAATAAACATTGCCCTCGCTCGGCTCAAGCAATCGAAGCAATAATCTTCCCGTCGTAGACTTTCCGCAACCGCTTTCACCAACAAGCCCCAAGGTTTCCCCTTTATAAATGGAAAAAGACAAACCATCAACTGCCTTGACCTCTCCAATGGTCTTTCCTAGAACCCCTCCTTTAATCGGAAAATGCTTCTTTAGGTTTTCTACCTTAACCAATGTTTGATTCATGCAAGGCAGCTCCTTTCCCATCTTCATACAGCCAGCAGCGAACATGCTGACCCTCATTGAATTCCAATAGAGACGGGGTCTCATTTATACATTGCTCCATCGCATGGGAGCACCGGGGAGCAAACTGGCACCCGAGGTTGCTTGTCCCAGGTTTTGGCACATTGCCCGGTATCGAGTAGAGGCGCTCTTTCTTTATTCGCATATCGGGAATCGACTGAAGTAAACCGACCGTATAAGGATGCTTAGGGTTTTGGAAAATCGTTTGCACATTTCCTTCCTCTATCACCTTGCCGGCATACATGACAATGACACGTTCACACATTTGCGCCACTACCCCAAGATCATGGGTAATCATCATGATTGCCGTGTCTGTTTCTTTATTTAAATTCTTCATTAACTCCAGGATTTGTGCCTGGATCGTCACATCCAAAGCCGTTGTCGGTTCATCGGCTATAAGGAGTTTCGGCTCGCAAATCATGGCCATTGCTATCATGACCCTTTGCCTCATTCCGCCAGAAAGCTGATGCGGATATTCTTTGAGCAATTCCTCGGCACGGCCAAGCCCAACCAGCTTCAACATTTCCACCGCTCTATTTCGTGCCTGCTTTTTATTCCATTTTTTATGTATCCGAAGCGTCTCGACCAACTGCTCGCCAATAGTGAACACGGGATTCAAGCTTGTCATCGGTTCCTGGAATATCATCGCTATATCGTTCCCGCGAATTTTTCTCATTTTCGCTTCAGAGGCATTTGCGATGTTTTCTCCTTTAAAAAGGATTTCCCCCTCCACCTTACCAGCCGGTGAAGAAACCAGACCCATGATGGACAGAGAAGTTACGCTTTTTCCGCATCCCGATTCTCCTACAATCCCTAAAACCTCACCAGGATTGACATGAAAATCGATTGAATTCACGACAGGGATCACCCCATCGTCCGTACGAAAACTGGTTCGAAGCCCATTAACCTTAATAATTGGTTCGTCCATCAAATCACTTCCTATATATAACTTTTTTTCCAATTATATTATTGGGTTTATTATTGCATCAAAATTAAAATATTACAATATATTTTCTAAAAATTCTAATTTAACGGAATTATTTTTTATTTTTCCCTATTTACACACATTTTGGCACAAAAAAAGACTGCTTATTTGTTTGCAGTCATTACAAGGGGGAAATCAAATAACTCGATTTTTTTGAGGGTAAATCGGGGTTTCAAGCGGAGAAAAAGCTATATTAGCTTTGGGGAATGAATGGCTGAAAAATAATTCTATATACTACTGCCAAGTTTCACTAAAAATTTCTGAAATTCTATGCATTGGTTATTCATTATGGTCATATAAATACTTTTTTTGTGTTTTCGAATTGAGATCTTACATTTTCTTAAAAACAATTCCTTCTTAAAGCAAGCTAGAGTAACACTATAAACCAATATGTTCAAAATCCTTGGGCTTAACATCATTTTGTTTAGATCCGATGAATTGAACCCTCTCGGCGACCACTTCAGTTACATATATATATTTAGCCTCCTGATTTTCGTATCTCCTTGTTTGTATTCTGCCAGTTATGCCGATTATGGCACCTTTTTACAATATTGAGCAGTATTTTCAGCCGACTTTTTCCATATGATACACTGTACAAAGTCTGCCTCATAGTTACCGACAGTATTACGGAAGTTCCGATTGACTGCCAACGTGATATTGGAAACAGCCTTGCCATCGGGTGTGTATCTTAATTCTGGATCCTTCGTAAGCCTGCCGACGAGGGTAACTTGGTTAATCATTTTTTCACTCCTTCCTCTTTAATATGCTTTAATCATACTCTTTCTTCCATCGATTAAAAAATGGAGGAAATGTTCTTATTACACCATTTTTTCTTCATAAAAAGCCGTTTGGATTGGTGCAAAAACATTTTTTAGTGATTAAAATCAGGTGAAAAACGAATAGTTAACAAAATTAAATATTTTGCAAATTTTTATTCTTTCCTTCATAATTTAGACAAATGTTGGGTTTTCATTTCATTAAGGGACTTTTTTTAGTATGATATAATTACCTTTAAAAGGATTAATCGATATGTACCCTTTCAAAATTATGTTTAAGAGAGGTAATCACCGCTCTTTCTTGCAAGAAACGGAGGAATTAGATGAAATCATTTAAATTGATCTCGTTGCAAATTGTTACTGAAAATTTAAACTTGATTGATATTGCGTTAACAGATGGATTGATTATAAATAAAGAAAACGACGCTAGATCATGGTTACTGGAAGCCTTTGTAGAAGAAAATCATTTCAAAGAGCTTGAACCCTCACTTCCCAAAATAGACGGAGAGGTGTATATCCAGGCAGTCATTACCAAAAAGGACAATGAACCGGCTTTGTTTCAAACTGTTTTACGTACAATAAGAAAAGTGGGCAATCATTATAGCCTTTTATTCGTTGGTCACATCCAAAAAACACGGAGCAAGTATGCAGAACTCCTTCTTGAAGATTTGGTCCAAAAAGGTCTCGTCGGCGATGAACTTATAAAAGAGTTCAAGCAAAAAATCCGCTCAAAGCCTAAATTAGCAACTAATAAATAAAAACCTTCCCTTAATTCCCATCCCCTAATCGAATGCACATAAAAAAGACTGACATAGACGGATAAGGATATTAATCCTCTTTTGCCTAAGCCAGTCTTTCTCATTCTGTGCTAATTACTTATTGTTGTCGTCATTTTTATCAGGGTCTTCAATCAAGTCA
This sequence comes from Peribacillus frigoritolerans, assembly GCA_030562215.1. Classification (GTDB taxonomy): domain Bacteria; phylum Bacillota; class Bacilli; order Bacillales; family DSM-1321; genus Peribacillus; species Peribacillus frigoritolerans_B. Next base: position 781,550 of record JAUPFL010000001.1, read on the forward strand.
TCGGCATCATTATCGACGTTATTATCGTCGTTTTCAAGCAATCCATCATCATTACCGTTCATGCCGTTATCATCCGTACCATTGTTATCATCTGTACCGTTGTTATCGTTCACACCATTGTTATCATCTTCTATGATGTTGTTATCTTCTTCTGGTGCGGGATTGTTGTTGTCATCATTATCCGTTCCACATCCAGCAAGGAACATAATAGATAATAAAGATCCCCAAGTAGTGCAAAAATTTTCTTCATCATTTTTGGCAACCTCCCTTCTTTCTTTATCATTAGGTATTTTGCCCGAATGTGAAAATAACTTGCGTCCTATTTTAAATTTAAAAAGAAAATCTGCTAATTGGAATTAAACATTAAAAAATGCCGGACATATAAATGTCCGGCATTCAAAGGAGAATAGGATCTAAAAACCACTCTTGCTTAAAAAAGCAATGCAGTGCTTTTTTACGATCCTTAAACCACTTTTGGATATATGTTAAATATCCCATTTTATTTTCACGGAAAATGAATGAATTTCTTACTTGTCACCAAAAGCAAACATGATATCGGCTTCACATGCTGTTTCCCCATCAACCGTTGCCACTGCTTTCCCTTTACCCATTGACCCTCTCATACGCACTATTTCCACTTCCAGACGCAGCTGATCACCTGGTTTAACTTGCTTTTTAAAGCGGCAATTATCAATCCCAGCAAAAAATGCAAGACGGCCTTTATATTCTTCTTGCTTCAAAACGGCTACAGCTCCAACTTGCGCTAAGGCCTCTACAATTAAAACTCCAGGCATAACTGGATAATCGGGGAAATGACCATTAAAGAATTCTTCATTTGCCGAGACATTCTTCAATCCAACCGCTCTTTTCCCTTCATCAATTTCAATGATCCGGTCGACTAATAAGAATGGGTAACGATGCGGGATAATTTCCTTTATTTGTGTGATATCAAGCATACTTGTTCCTCCTATGACTTAAATATTTCAAACATAACGTAAACTCGCCCCTGTCATCTGGACAGAGGCGTAGTTGCCATGAAATATAAATCCGTTAACGACAGCAACTACTTCAAAAAACATGGAACTACGCGCCCTTGTTCACTATATCAAAAATATGGGTCCATGTGGATTTTTGGAAAACATCCATTGCATGTCCTCCGCCAATCACACTATATCCTAATAGTGCCCCGGATAATACAGCAATGAAAATCAATCCGATAACAATGAGTAAACGAAGCCAAATTGGCAAAAGACGGACCTTGATTCTACGATTCGGTTTCGCCTCAACTTCCTTTATCTCTTCTTCAATTTGTTGTCTCATTACACGATTTTGTTCCATATAGAATGTGAAAGCTCCTTTTAAGAAAACTCGCCGACTGATTTCCCCGATACGCCAGAAATTCAGCAGCTATGCAAAATGATCGGCACGAATGATTTATCTTGTTATGAATTCATTATAACCGATTTGCTCTAATTCCGCAGGGAGACATTTTATTTACCAGATTACTTAACGGATTCCATTGACTAATCCGCTCATTTGATCAGCCATCGTTACCGCCCGGGATTGAAATTGGTAAGATCGCTGAACATTGATTAGATCCGTCATTTCTTTGGAAAGATCGACATTTGAGGCCTCCAGGGTTCCTTGACGGACTGCTGCCTGATTGCGGGAATCCCCTGTTAATGCAGTCATGATATCGTCTTCAGTAACACCCAAGGCATTGAAGTTTTTGGGCAGGCCAAGTAAATTCCCGCCTAGCCGGTCAATAAATTGCGGTTTCTTTACCGAGACAATTCCGAGCCCAAAACTCTTTACCCCATATTCTTCCGTATCCACTATCAATAAGCCATTTTCGGAAATCTTAATGTCTTTAATATTTCCCTCTATGAGGATTGGTTCACCATTTTCATCAAGTACTTTATGTCCAGCAGAGGTAACGAGCACCATTTGGTCGTTAGCATTTGGAGATAAATAAAAGGCCCCATCCCTTGTAAGCCTTGTATTGACCCCATTATCGTCCTGAACGCTCACGGTGAAGAATTGGTCATCCTGGGTGAATGCGGCATCAAGGTTGCGGTCCGTCGTCTTTAAGGCTCCCTGTGAAAGCACCAATTGAGATTGGCTTATCATAGCACCTGTTCCCTGCCGGATGCCCGGTGCGGTCAACCTTCCTTTTTCCTTGGCCCCACTCGGTTGATTATTGAAACTCTGTGTCAATAAGTCATTGAAACTCGTTTGGGTCTTTTTGTAGGCTGTCGTGTCCACATTCGCGATATTATTACTTATTTGATCGATTTTACTTTGAAGTTGGTTCAGCGTATTCGTCGCCGTCATCATCGTCCGGTTCATGTTTTTTCCCCTTACAGTTCAAATTTCCGAATTTCACCTACCGTTCAATTAAAGCCTGCCAACTTCATTGACTGCTTTATCCAAACTTTTATCATAGGCTTGAAGCACCTTCTGACTCGCTTCAAAAGAGCGGTATGCCGACATCATTTCTGTCATCGTTCTCGATTGGTCAACATTGGAGGATTCAAGAAAGCCCTGCTTAGTAGAAAAACCGACATCTGCAGCCGCGTATGCGCTAGGCAAATCCCCATCATCCACAGCCTTATATAGGCCTTCGCCATCCTTCATGAGCTGTAATGACGGATCATCCGAATAACTGATCCCCATACGTGCGATTTGAACATTTCCTTCTAAAATAACACCGTTTTCCGCTACTGTGAATCGATCGCTATTAAGCTGGATCTTTTCATTTATTTCGTTCAATACATAATGACCGGAAGGCGTAGTCAGATAACCTTTCCCATCCAAGGTGAAACTGCCGTTACGCGTATAACGGATAGCACCATCACCATCCTGGACAGTAAAAAACACCGAGCCTTGCCGACCCGTTTCCTCATTGATCGGAAGGTTTTCATCAACCAGGGAAATATCCGTATTAAGCTGGGTTTCTTCCAATGTGCCCTGGTTAAATAAAGGATTCGCCTCCTGTACGTAAACACCCGTACTGAGCCCCCAACCTGGGAAATGTTAGACATGCTCAATTTGCTCTCGGTGGGAACCGTTTTACCACCTATGCTGCTTATGAGCATTTCCGGAAAAGACCTTACACTCATTTGATCCGCTTTATACCCTGTTGTATTCGCATTGGACATATTGTTTGTGAGTAATTCCGTGCGCCTTTGCTGTGCAAGCATCCCGGAAGCAGCCGTATAAAAACCTCTTAACATTTTCTTCACTCCCCAATCTACATAACTAATCCGTTCAATTTCCCATATCTATCTTATCGGTCATGAACATCAGTATCTTAAGGAAAAGGAAAAGCATTAGGCAGAAGAATTTTTCTAGATCATAAGCTAGGTCAGATTTAAAGGAATGGTGTTAAATTCTCGGACTAAAAGAAGAGGGCCTATTGCTCATCAGTACTAGAACTGCACGCACTTTCACTATGCCTCACGTTTGTCTGAACCTTAGACCCCTATCTTATGATGCGGATTTCCACCCGCTTTTTAGTTGAATTTGTGCCGTGGCAATTTATCCATATTATCGAGCATGATACCGGTTCCGATTGCTACACAATCCATTGGCTGCTCGGCAACGAGTACTGGGACCTTAAGTTCTTCGGCAAGAAGTAAATCAATCCCGTGAAGCAATGCTCCCCGCCGGTTAAAATGACGCCTCGGTCGATGATATCAGCAGAAAGTTCTGGCGGCGTCCGCTCAAGTACGCTTTTTGCAGCTTGTACAATGATCGAAACTTGCTCGCGAAGAGCCTCCTCAATTTCTTCCGAATTGACCGAAATGGTTCTAGGCAATCCCGATACCATATCACGCCCGCGGATATCGATGACTTCATTACGGGATCCAGGGAATACGGTTGCAACCTGGATTTTAATGTTTTCCGCTGTACGCTCACCAATCAGGAGCTTATACTTCCGCTTGATATAATTTAAAATTTCATTATCGAATTTGTCACCGGCCATTTTAATGGAAGAAGATGTAACGATATCCCCCATTGAAAGAACGGCAATATCCGTTGTACCCCGCCAATGTCTACGACCATATTGCCGCTTGGTTGAAAAATATCCATACCGGCACCGATTGCAGCCACTTTCGGTTCTTCTTCAAGGTATACTTTCTTCCCGCCGCTTTTTTCGGCAGCTTCTTTAATCGCCTTTTGTTCGACACTTGTTATGTTGGTCGGGCAGCAGATTAAAATTCTAGGCTTTGAAAGGAAGCCTTTCACATTCAATGTATTGATAAAATGCTTAAGCATCGATTCTGTTACATCAAAATCCGCAATGACACCGTCTTTTAAAGGACGGATTGCGATGATGTTTCCTGGAGTACGGCCAACCATTTTACGAGCTTCTTCCCCAACGGCAAGAACACGGTTCGTATTCTTATCAATCGCAACTACCGAAGGCTCATTTAACACAATTCCTTTACCTTTGACATGTATAAGAACATTGGCTGTTCCAAGATCTATCCCAATATCTCTAGCAAACATTTCTTAAATCCTCCTTGAATATCCTCACATATAACCTACTTCTGTCCTAATTGTTTATTTTACCATATTGCATTGACACAAGTAAGTATGAATTATAAATAAACACTAATATATACTATTTTTTCCTTCTTTGCCAATATGTAAAAATTTTCAATGCCTTATGTACTATCTTTCCGTATTTCCCCATAAAAAATCCCGGCATGGAACCGCAATCAAGGTTAAGAAAAAGCTGACACTCACTTTCGTGTCACCTTATTCATTCCCCGATGGCCCGATTCACTTCCAATTGCCGGAATGATTCAAGTATCATTTAACGATTTCTTCTTCTCTTTCAGAACGTTTGTATTTTAATTTTGTCGCTTCTCCACCTCTAAGGTGACGAATGGATTTATGATAATCCAATATATCCTTCACTTCGTTAGCCAAATCAGGATTAATTTCTGGCAGCCTCTCAGTTAAGTCTTTATGCACTGTGCTTTTAGAGACTCCGAACTCTTTTGCAATGACGCGAACTGTTTTTCTAGTTTCCACGATATACTTTCCTATCTTGATAGTTCTTTCTTTGATGTAATCGTGCACACCACTCGACCTCCCCAAATTGGATGTGAGAAGTGTGAAATGAGATTCGTATTTTTCGAATCGAATACCGCTGCCCTATAAACAATGAAAGATAGAATTATTCACCTATTAGATAATTTGTAATAAACGATTCCTCACCTCAAACACTCTCTTTGCATGGTTTATAACATCTTATTAGCTTGGTTAAGAATATATGCCTAATGGGACAGGAGGTTTGGATTTATTTCTGATTTTCATCTGTTTATTTTCATTGAGCGCAAATTATTTCCCGAGAAATTTGTCGGAAATTCAAAGGTTTCAGCATATTGGCCAATATTCCCTCGAAAGAAAAAAGAAGCCGTTCAAAGTGAACGGCTTCTTTTTACCAAATTTTCAGTTGTTGTCATTCGTAACGCTCTAGGTTTTTGTTTTGATTTTATTAAAAATCTTAATCTTAATTAGATTGATTTAACGAATCTTTTAAGGAATCGCTTTCTTCAGTTGTATCTTCACCAGGGACAGAGCCTTCCTCATCAGTGCCACTCTCTAAATCAGTGCTCTCGTCAGTTTCGTCAACTGCAGGCGTTTCTTCCGTGCCAGTTTCTGATTCTTCAACTGCAGGTGTTTCTTTGTCAGCTTCTGATCCTTCCACTGCAGGTGTTTCTTCTTTGTCAGCTTCTGATCCTTCCACTGCAGGTGTTTCTTTGTCAGCTTCTGATCCTTCCACTGCAGGCGTTTCTTCTTTATCAGCTTCGGCATCAGTTGCAGATTGAATCGCAGAAGCTTGTTTATCAACAAAATCAAGTGGGTTTAACGCAATGTTATCTTTTCTGATTTCGAAGTGGACATGTACGCCAGCCTCTTCATTGATTTGGCTTTTTCCGGCTGTAGCAATTGCTTGTCCTTGTTTCACTTTGTCACCGACTGCAACCTTAATGTCTTTAACAGATTGATAACGAGTAACAACGCCATCTTCATGCTCGACTTCAACTAAATTTCCAAGTAACGCATCATCTTGAACTTTCGTTACATTTCCACTTAAGGAAGCTTTTACATCGAAAGACTTTCCATCTTCCATTGCAATGTCTATACCTTTGTTTTGCTCATATCTATTGTTGTAGAAAACCAATGCTTCTTCTTGTGCCTTTTCATCCGCATTCACATCATAAAACTGTTTCTTGATAACCGATTTGTCCGCATCGGCTACAGGCATCTTGATTGTCTCAAGATTGCTATTAACCTCTACAGAAGGCTGATCATAGTTTTTTCCTGTTTCAGCCGATTCCTCATCTTTAGCTGAATCATCAAAACTATTTTGTAATAAGAAGGCCGCGGCTAAAATTATGGCTGCACTTGCGATATAGATTGCTGATAATGCCCAACGTTGTTTTAGTATACGTCGGATTGTGGAAGTTGGTTTCTTTTCTTCCTCTCTCATATTAATCACCTCAGCAATCATTCTGAACATTTTGTTAAAATTATATACATTCAGGAAAAATTTTTTTGGATTTATTTTGTGGAAATGAAACCGATTTTATTCGTAGAATGGTAAAATGTTTGGTATCTCACTGTTGAAGGATGTTTAAATCATGAAAAAGCTTTTAAACTTGTGTTAACGTTATTGCCTTTTCTATATATGATTGCCATTTGGATAATGTCGAGCAACCCAGATGATATGATTCTAGATCTTCCCTCATCCTCAATTGACCGATTTATCAAAGAGGCACTTCATCTGGTCGAATTTGCCCTTTTGTATATATTATTTGTTTCGGCACTTACTGCTAACCAAAAACTGAAACCTGGTTTAAGCCTGTTGGCAGCCCTTGTAGCTTGCCTTTACGGATTGATTGATGAATACCACCAATCTTTCGTCCCGTACCGCTCCTCTAGCTTAATAGATGTCATTAAGGATATCATTGGAGTAGCTGCAGTTTATTTTCATGTCCAATATCATTATTTCAAGCGTGAACGGGGCTTTTTGACCTTTATAGAAAGATTAAACGAAAAGAAATGAGAGATGGGAATCCCCATCTCTCATTTCTTTGCCGTCATCGTATTCAGCCACTTACTTGAAGACTGAACTTTGACACCCTTATAATAATATTTCACGATGTCTTCATAGGTTTTCCCTTCCCTGGCCATTCCATTAGCCCCGTATTGGCTCATTCCAACTCCGTGTCCAGATCCTTTTGTCGTGATGACAATCTGGTTGCCTTGACGCTCCCAATCAAAATCGGATGATGTCAGCCCGAGTTTCTCACGAATCTGTTTTCCTGTCATTTTCTTTCCTCCGATATCCACTACACCTACGCGATTACCTGATGTTCTTTCAATGACAGTCCCTATTGATGTTCCCGAAGAAAGACTTACACCCAATTTTTTTCAAAATCTGCAGTATCGACTACAACTTTATTATAAAACTTTGGTGATTCTTCTTTATCCCATGGACTGGATACACTTTTTAAATAGGGGAATTCAGCTTGCCAATAGTCCTCGGAATTCTCCGTATAGCCATTGCTGGTCGAAAAAAAGTGGCAGTAATCGGTTTTCCTTCATAGGTTAAAATTTGACCCGCCGTTTCTTTTATGGCCTTGTCAATTTTTTGCATCTTCCATTTATAATCAGAGCCCCACTGTTTCTTCAGCTCATCATCATTCTTATAAACTTGGTGCATGACCGTATCGCTAACATCGGCACCATCCGGCAAGCCTAATCGACTTTCGCTTATGAGCTGATTGACAATATAGGTTCTCGCCGTCAACGCTTGTGCTTTCAGCGCTTCTTCTTCAAAATCTGCTGGCATTTCAGCTGCAACCACACCAGTCAAGTACGATTCAATCGGCAGTTTTTCAATCTTTTTTGCAGATGTGCGGTAAACGGCAACTTCTACGGAACTCATTTCATTTGCAGCTACCTCTTTACCCTCGTTCTTCCCTTTCTTTTCTAATTGTTCGGTCAACTGTCCACTTGTCTTATCATTTGAAAATGGAAGCACAAGCACTGCCGGAATCATGATAATTACGAATGCTACTGCAATGAATAGTACGATCATCGGTTTGATTGCTTTCAAATTCCTGAGCCTCCCTACACTTATTTTCTCTGCTGTATAATCGTATCCAGCAGGTATCTTTACATAACAAATGTATGTCGGAGGACAAGCTTTTATGAATAGAAAAACTACAACTACTTAACTGTCGGCGATGAATCCGGAACAAGACAAAAAAACCATTCACGGTTCAGAGATTCGAACGTGAATGGTTTTATAAGCTACTTATGCGTTTAAATCTGCAATTTTTTTGTTTCAGCAGCAGGTACATCTTCGTTAATACGTTCCACATCCGCACCTAGAGATGCCAATTTACCATGGAAATTCACGTATCCTCTGTCAAGATGCTTCAATTCTGTAACACGTGTAATGCCATCTGCAACCAATCCAGTCAGGATGAGCGCTGCCGCGGCACGTAAATCTGTTGCAGCTACTTCAGCACCTTGAATGTTAGTTGGTCCATTAACGATAACGGAACGGCCTTCTATTTTAATATTGGCATTCATGCGACGGAATTCTTCAACATGCATAAAACGGTTTTCGAAAACGGTCTCCGTAATCATACTTGTTCCTTCAGCACGCAGTAATAATGCCATCATTTGCGATTGCATATCAGTCGGGAAACCAGGATGCGGCATTGTTTTGATGTCAATGGCCTTCAAGGTTTTTGGACCGATAACGCGTAATCCATCTTCTTCTTCAAGAATTTTAACGCCCATTTCCTCCATTTTAGCAATAAGGGAAGTAAGGTGTTCAGGTACAGCTCCTTGAACAAGAACATTGCCGCCAGTAAGAGCGGCCGCTGTCATGAATGTACCAGCTTCGATACGGTCAGGTATAATCGTATGTTCAGTGCCATATAATTTATCGACACCTTCGATTCTCATCGTACCAGTACCGGCACCTCTGACTTTGGCACCCATTTTATTAAGGAGATTCGCAAGATCTACAATTTCAGGCTCTTTGGCCACATTTTCAAGAATAGTTATACCTTCAGCAAGTGTAGCAGCCATCATGATGTTTTCGGTGGCACCAACACTCGGGAAGTCAAGATACACTCTTGCACCCTTAAGTCTGCCTTCTACCTCGGCATCAATGAAACCATTGCCGACCTTCACTTTTGCTCCCATCGCTTCAAAGCCCTTTAAATGCTGGTCGATAGGACGTGATCCGATGGCACAGCCACCAGGAAGAGCAACGCGGGCCCGGCCATTCCTTGCTAGTAATGAGCCCATCACTAAAACGGAAGCTCTCATTTTACGTACATATTCAAATGGTGCTTCTTCTAATAACTCTCTTGATGCATCTACAGTTACTTGATTGTCATGAAAGGCAACATCTGCATTTAAGTTGCGCAATACTTCATTGATTGTATATACATCGGAGAGCGTAGGAACATCTTTAATGATACTTTTCCCATCACTTGCTAATAATGTTGCAGCGATAACTGGCAAAACGGCGTTTTTAGCACCTTCTACTTTAACTGTCCCGCTAAGCCTTTTTCCGCCGCGGACGATGATTTTTTCCAAAAGTATTCCCCTCCGCGTCCATTTTCTCTATATTAATATTCAAACGTTATGATTGGTGTGCCAACTACAAAGTTCGTTCGGTCACCCAATCCTTCTGTCCGTAGCCCAAACTGCAAATTTAATTTTTCTTTTGTCAAAGGTTGTTTAAACAATGTTGAATGTGCAGATATAGATGTAAAGTTTGTTTCATGCACACTCTCAATTTCCCTTGCTTGGAACATATCTAACAGGTCTTCAGTTTTAGAGTTTAAAACCGAATTCATATTATCATTGATAGACCCTTTAATACAAGAAAAAATTGAAGGAGTTCCTATAAATAGGTCATTCACCCTGTTTTGGAACGCAGCGGTAAAAAATGCCTCATTGGCTTTCTTCCACTTTTTCCCCTTCACTTCGTAAATAACATAGGTAACTTTATCAAATTTCTCTTCCGTTGTCATTATTTTGATAGACTCGGTCAGACCTGAATCGATATTGTAAGTTAACGCCTCAGCCTTCCAGCCGGAAGCATCATCTTTCCGGTGCCATTGAAATTGAGGGTATTTTCGTTTTAAAGCTGTAACTTCGCTTTCAAACTCTTGTTTAGTTGTAATCTCTTTATTTATTTCTCTAGTGAGTACAGACCAATCCTCTATGTCTAAATCTTTATCTGTTTGTAACAGTCCCACCATTTTAACTATATCTGGTTTACTTTCTGCCACAATCGTACTATTCCCAATTAAAATCACCATCAAACCGAGAAATACTATGTATGTTAACATTTTTTTATTTAAAAAATACATGTTAAATCCCTCCCCTTTTACACATTCTTTCCATAAGGAGAGAGATCATACTTCGAGTTTTCCGACAATTGGTGACACCTTCCCCTTAAATTGGCAGGAAGCAAAAGCGAATACAAGAGTAGAATCATATTTTGCTATAAGAAAAGTCTTACAGCTTATCAGTCATTACTAAACATATACGGAAGTTGGTTTGCAAATCCCAGGTAGTCGAGGAAGAAATTACTTACAACTGAACCGATGGCAACCGTTAATAAAATATATAATACCCTGGCCTTGATGACCGAATTGGATCTTAACATTTTATCAAAATGTAATGCCTGTAAAGCCCACCAGGTAACTGCAATGAAAAACAAGTGTGCAATTATTCCTGTTAAAGCCTGCTGTCCCATTGCTGAAAACATGTACATACCTCCTAAAAGACACCCGAATTCTATTCTAACACAAAACCCCTTCATATTTGGAATTAAAAAGGAAGAATTGCAAAATATCTTTTTAAAACTGTAAATAGAGGCTTGATCCAATGGAACAAGCCTCTGATACAGGCATTATATCATTTGCTCGAAATAAAGTCTGTAAAATCACCAAATTGATCATGAATAAAATCAAAGGCAATATTTGGCGCCACCCCGAGAAGTATGGTGCCCATTACGCATATGATCAACACGGCGTAAAGACCCGGACGAATCTTAATGACCTTTTCTGAATGAATCGGTCGGAAAAAGACCTGCACCAATAATCCGAAATAATACACATAGGACACAATGGTTCCTGCAATCATGATTCCCGCAAGGACGAAATGTCCAGGCTCGGTTATGAATGTGCCAAGAAAAATATTGAGTTTGCCAATGAAACCTGTCGTTCCGGGAATTCCAGCAAGCGACAGGATGAATATGGTGAATGCCATGGCAAGATACGGTGATTTCCTCCCCAGTCCTGCAAGAATGCTGATATCTTCAGACCCACTTTGACTGGAGAGCAGCTGAATGACTGCAAATACACCGATATTCATTAATACATAAGCCATTAGGTAAAACCAGACCGTATCCAGGAGGAAATATCCACCGCCCAATGTAGCCACCGCAACAAGCAGGTAACCCGCATGAGCGATGCTTGAATAGGCGAACATCCGTTTTAAATTTTGCTGCCTTAACGCAATCACATTTCCAATGATGATCGTCAGCCCCGCCAATGAAGCTATATAGATATTATTTTTATCCAAAAGTCGAGCGCTCCGAACGTATCACCGGAAGCGGTCAGGAACAACGAGAGAAAAAGGCGCAGGATGATGACGAAACCTGCCATTTTCGAGATTACACTCAAAAAGGCTGCGACCGGTGTCGGTGCCCCTTCATAGACATCCGGCGCCCACATATGAAACGGTGCGGCGGCAATCTTGAAGGATACACCGACAAATACCATGAAGAAAGCGAGTCCCATGATGTACTGCAGCTGCCCATCCGTCATCCCAGCCATCGTCCGGCTCATTTCTCCTAGATTGACGGAACCGGTCACTCCATATAAATAACTCATCCCGAATAAAGTGATTGCCGTGGAAATACCTCCGTTTATCACATACTTCATCGACGCTTCGTTGGACTTCCGATCATGCTTGCGTATTCCGACTAATATATAAGATGAAAGTGAAAGAAGTTCCAATCCAACGAACAGCGTTATCAAATCACCGCTTGAGGACATGATCATCGCTCCAAGCAAAGCGGTCAGGAACAGATAATAAAATTCCCCCGGTGCTCCCGCAGCCCCTCTTGCGGTTCATAGCCTTCAGCCAGAAGGATGATTAGGCCGCTCCGAATAATAGTAACAGCTTAAAAGCTTTTGCAAATGAATCTAATCGAAATGTGTCGGATAAAATACTGACTGTCTCAAAGGACAGCAGGCTAATCAGTGACAAACATGCCAAAATGATTCCGGTTAGCGCGAGCCATGCCAGTTTTCTCCGATTAAAGTGCTTGGGCCAGAATAAATCCAGTATTGAAAGAATCATGGTCGTTCCAAGGATGATGAATTCGGGCATCATCGCTCCCCAATCATAAGAAAGCATCGTGTTCCAATCCATCCTTCATCGCCCCCCTAGAGCAAGCATCATGGCTTCAATCGTTCCTTGAAGAGGCCCGCCTAACAAATTTGGGTATACCCCAACAGATACTATCAAACCGAGAAGAACGAACGCCGGCAAAAACTCCCAGCCCCTTAGGTCCAATTTCTCTTTTTCTATCAAGCTATCATTTTTCCCGAAAGTCATCAGCATGACCGCCCTCAATACATAAACAGCGGTTAATACCAGCCCGATCACCCCTATTGCCGCTAGCAACGGCTGACTCTTGAATAAGCCAAGAAATACCATGAATTCACTGATGAAGCCGGACATGCCAGGCAAACCGAGTGAAGCCATCCCGCAAGCTAACATAAAACCTGAAAAAATCGGCATCGAATTGGCCAGGCCCCCAAGCTTAGGAAGCATCGTGGTTCCCATACGCTCATACAACACTCCCACCAAGAAAAACAGCAAAGCAGCAATTAGCCCGTGTGAGATTACTTGAAAAATGGCTCCCTGAATGCCCGCTTCATTCAAGGCCCCCAGCCCCATCATGACGATACCCATATGTGAGATTGATGAGTAGGCTAAAACGAGCTTGAAATCCGTTTGTACCAATGCTAGAAATGCTCCATATAAAAAACTGAGGACCCCAAATAGGACAATGGTAAAGGCCAAGCTTTTATATTGTTCAGGAAATATCCCCATTCCAAACCGGATGATTCCATATGCCCCAATTTTCAATAAGACACCCGCATGTATCATGACTATTGATGGAGGTGCTTCTGCATGGACCCGCACCATCCAGCTGTGAAAGGGAAAGACGGGCAGCTTTATCGCAAATGCCACGAGAAATGCGAGACATAAACCATATTTCATCGAATCGGATATGGGTGCAAAAAGCGAAACACCGCCCATTGTCATCATCTGTGTCAATGCTGCAATGTTGGTCGTACCTGTCCTGGCAAACAAAATCAAAATGGCCACCAATAAAACAGCCGAACCAATGCCATTATAAATCAGAAAACGATAAGAAGCTTTCTCCCTCTCCAGAAAGCCCCATCTGCCAATTAAAAAGAAAGCAGGAATCAAAGTCATTTCAAAAAAATGAAAAAAGGATCAAATTTTCTGCCGTGAAGACACCGAGCATTCCAATCTCCAGGATCAAAAATAACAAATAATACCCTTTCCATTTTTTTATATAAATGGATGCGATTGCGGCCAGTGATGAAATGATTGTTGTCAGTAATATGAAGATGAGACTTAATCCATCCAGCCCCAACTCAAAATCAACCGTGAACAGCTTGGGATCATACATCTCCAAATTTCCAAACCTGATCCAATTCAACTTAATGTCAAATAAGGATAGGGCCACGCCCGAATAATATTGGCTGCATAGAAAGAACGATAGGAAAAGGGGAGGCAGTGTTCCGAAAAAGCCAAATTGTTTAATCGTCCTTTCCTCTTTTTCGGCATGAGTGCAACCATCACTATGCCCAGCAGCGGTGAAAACACTAAAAGCGAGAGCAAATAGACATTCATCTTAGATACCCCCAGTTACTGCAAAAATCACCAACAGTACCGCAAGTCCCAGAAAGGCTATCATGCCATATTGCTGTACCTGTCCCGTTTGCAGTTTAGACCCTATTTTCCCCAATCCTTCTATTGAACTCGTTACAGTGGAAACCAGGCCACCGACAATGAACCTTTCAATATAAGATAGGAATATACTAAAGCCTTTGATTGCATAGCCTGCAGTAAAATGGTAAATCTCATCAATATAATACTTATTTTCCAAAATCCTATATACCTCGGAGTTTTCCTTGACAAGCCATTGCCGAGGTAACTTCTTTTTAGCGTATATCCTATAAGCGAGGTAAATCCCGGCCAGCGATACAAGCACGGCCAGCAACATTATCCAAACGGGCCCCTCACTATGGCTGGCGCCTAGAAGAGCTTCATTTCCCTCCACAAGCCACTCCCCAAGGAAAGTTCCAAACCACGGCGTTTGGATATACCCGCCGATTACAGCAAGCAAAGCCAATGCGAGCATGGGAATTAGCATGGTGAAAGGTGATTCCTTGACCTGTTCTACTTGACTGCGTGAATCGCCTGCAAACATCATGAAAAACAGCCGGAACATATAAAACGCAGTTAAAAAGGAGGTAACCACCGCTAGACCAAACAATATATAACTACCATTCTCCCATGCTGCCATTAGAATTTCATCTTTACTGAAAAAGCCCGAGAGCAACGGAAACCCCGATATCGCTAACGTGCCAGTCAAGAACATTGGCCCAGTCCATTTCAACTTACGCCATAATCCGCCCATCTTTTCCATATCCTGTGTATGTATAGCGTGAATAACACTGCCTGCTGCCAAAAACAGCAATGCTTTAAAAAAGGCATGGGTCATTAAATGAAACACCCCGGCCACATATCCCGAAGTACCCAAAGCAAGCATCATAAAACCAAGCTGAGAGATTGTCGAATAGGCCAATACACGCTTAACATCCTTTTGCACTATGGCAATGCTTGCAGCAAATATGGCTGTAATTCCACCTGTTATTGCTACGATCTGCATTGCAGCAAAACTGGCCATGAATAACGGAAACATGGCCGCCACCAGGTAAACCCCTGCAGCAACCATGGTTGCTGCGTGTATCAATGCGGAAACCGGAGTCGGGCCTTCCATTGCATCCGGAAGCCATGTGTGAAGTGGAAATTGCCCAGACTTCCCAACCGCACCGATAAAAATCAAAATAGCGATTAATGTCAGTTTTTCACTTGATATCATGCCTGATTGAACGGCTTGAAAGATCTCTCCATATTCAAAGCTGCCTGTTTCCCAAAATAGAAGAATGATGCCGATTAAGAGCCCTACATCCCCAATCCTGGTCATGATGAATGCCTTCTTCGCCGCAGCCTTAGCTTCCAGTTTATAAAAGTAAAAACCAATGAGCAGGAAAGAGCCCACCCCGACCAATTCCCAGAAGATATAAAGTTGTAATAAATTGGGTGCCATGACAAGCCCAAGCATGGCAAAGGTGAAGAAGCCCAGATAAGCATAAAAAATGGAGAATCGCACTTCACCCTTCATATACCCCTTCGAATATATCTGGACAAGCAGGCTGACAAGGGAAACGACCACAAGCATCAAGGCATTGAGCTGATTGATTTCGAATCCAGCTGTAAGTTGCGTCCCTCCGAAGGAAAGCCAATCTATCGATATATTATAAGTAGGTTCTTTAAATCGCTCGATCAGGACAAGCAACGATAAAACGAACGAAGCCAATGTACATATTATCCCTATAAAAGCCCCTCGTTCCCGCAACCGCCCGCCTGATAGAAGCAGAACCAGAAACGTGACGAGTGGAAAGATCGGTATGAGCCATGCGTGCTCCATCATCGTATCAAATCCCCTTCTTCATTTATATAAACCTTCAATTCTTCATAATCTCCATTTCATCGACATTAACCGTCTTCCGATTGCGATAAAGGGACATTAGTATGGCCAGCCCAACAGCTGCCTCGGCCGCAGCGATCGTAATCGTGAATAAGGAAAAAACTTGACCCGTAATGGATGGCGTTACCCCGAATTTACTGAAGGCAACTAAATTGATATTTGCAGCGTTCAGCATCAGCTCGATTGAAATCAAAACAATGACTGCATTTCTTTTCGTCAAGGCACCATACAGCCCTATACAAAATAAAACGAGTGCCAACACAAGGTAAGCCGACAAAGGAACTCCCGTCATGATTGATCTCCCTCCTCATCATCTTTTTTAGCCAGTACGATGGCACCGACTAAAGCAACAAGCAGGAGTACCGACATCACTTCAAATGGAATTACATATTTTGAAAAAGTTCGATTCCTATTTGCTTTGTATTTTCCTCATGCAATGCCGTTGGCTGTACAGGTATATCCAGATTATAAATCCCCAGATACACTGCTACGGCAAATCCAGCAATCGCTGCCAGCAAGGAGAAATTCCCCCAGCCCCCTTTAGCGGGTGCATCATTTTCTTGGTGTTTTGTCAGCATGATCCCGAATAGCATCACGATCGTGATTGCCCCTGAATAAATAAGGATTTGGACAATGGCGACAAACTCGGCCGAAAGCAACATATAAATGCCTGCAATGCCCAAGAAAGTAAAAACAAGAGCGATTACCATGTGCACCACTTTTGTTAAGGTAATCAGCAGCACCCCGCCTACTATCGCGACGAGTGCCAAACCAATAAAGGCAATTAATTCACCCGACAAACTCATACTTTATTCACCTTCCGGATATTTTCATCATTTTCATCCAGCCACTCCAGGTTTTTAAATAGATGATCACGGCTATACTCGGCCAGCTCGAATTGATTCGTCATCACGATCGCTTCTGTAGGGCAGACCTCCGTACATAAATCACATAAAATGCAAATCTCGAAATTGATGTCATACGTATCGATGATTTTCCCTTTTTTCGACGGGTCCGGATGTTTCTTACCAGTTAATTGAATACAATCCGTGGGACAAATCGTCACGCATTGATTGCATACGATACACTTTTCAGGATAAAATTTTTGGATTCCGCGAAATCGGTCTGGAAGCGGAAGCGGCTCATTCGGGTAGTCATAGGTCACTTTTTTCCTCGTCAAGTTCTTTAATGTATAGGTTAAACCTTTTGCTAAACCAAGCATATAAATCCCTCGCTTTCCGACCAGCTTAAGTTTCTAAAAAAGGTTAATCAATTCTTTTATTAGTGCCGTCAAAAATATATTTGCCAATGCAACCGGAAGCAGCACTTTCCATCCGAATTCCATCAATTGATCAGCCCTTATACGAGGAAATGTTACACGGATCCAGACCAATATATAGAATACGGCACTGAACTTCAGACCGAACCAGATGGCTGCCGGAATAAAATCCAAATACGGAATAGAATTCCATCCCCCTAAAAATAATACAGTGGTTAGCGTTGCCATTGCAAACATATACACATATTCGGATAACATAAAGAAGGCCCAGCGAAATCCAGAGTATTCAACATGATAGCCTGCAACAAGTTCAGATTCCGCTTCCGGTAGGTCAAAAGGAACCCTGTTCAACTCGGCAACCGATGCAATGAAAAACACGATGAACGCAACCGGCTGAAGAAAAATGAACCAAACCTTCTCCTGGGCTGCAACTATATCATTCAAGTTTAAACTGCCTGTTATGAGGACGATTCCCACCAGCGACATCACCAAAGGGATCTCATAAGATATCATTTGCGCGGCTGCCCTCATTCCGCCAATCAAAGAATATTTATTATTGGATGCCCACCCCGCAGTGACGATGCCGATGGTCGATATGCCTGAAATCGCCATATAATAAAGCAGTCCGACACCAATATCAGCAAATTGGAAAGCATCGGTGAACGGCAAGGTGGCAAGGACCATGAAAGCTGGAGCAAAAGCAATTACCGGAGCTAAAATATATAACGGTTTATCAGCTTTCTTGGGTATCGTATCTTCCTTGATCAAAAGTTTCAAAACATCAGCAACGGTCTGCAAGAGACCCCATTTCCCTCCAATTTGGTTTGGGCCGATACGCATCTGCATGAATCCCATGATTTTACGCTCCGAAAGGATTCCATAGGTTACAAACCCTAATACGACAAACAGGAGCAGGACTGCCAAACCAAAAAAAATGCCAAAATTCAGTAGGCTTGGAGCGGAGTGGAGAAGATCCTTGATCATTTATCCATCCACCTCCCCTAACACGATATCGATTGCACCTAATATCGTTATCAAGTTCGCCATATTTTCCCCTTCCAATAATTTCGGAAGAATTTGCAGATTATAAAACGAAGGTCTGCGAAATTTCAAACGGTATGGCTCCTTTTTCCCTTCACTCGCAATATAACAGCCTATTTCCCCTCTTGGTGATTCAATTCGGACAAATGCCTCACCCTTAGGAACCTTTATTATTTTAGGGACCTTAGCAAGGACCGGCCCTTCTGGAAATTGCTCAACCGCCTGCTCGATGATTTTCAGTGATTCTTCGATTTCTTCCATTCTACAGTGATAGCGTGAAAAGGCATCCCCCTCTTCCCTTGTAGGAACTTCGAATGTGAACCTGTCATAAATGGAATATGGTTCATTTTTTCGTAAATCCCATTTCACACCTGTACACCTTAAGTTGGCACCACTAAGCGAATACTGTAAGGCTTCTTCCTTCGTATAGATGCCCACCCCTTTAACACGATTAACAAAGATTTCATTCCCTGTCACAAGCTCATGGTAACCGGCAAGCTGCTCCCTCATATAAGGGACAAACTCGGCAACCTTTGCAATCCAGTCTTCGGGAGCATCCCATTTCACACCTCCGACACGCATATAATTGAATGTTAGGCGTGCCCCTGACAATTCAGTCAATAAATTAACGATCATTTCACGTTCTCGAAATGCGTATAGGAAAGGGCTCGTCGCACCTATATCCAGCAAGTATGTACCCCACCAGACGAGGTGGCTTGCAACTCTGCCCAATTCCATTGCGATGACCCGCAAATATTCTGCCCTTTCAGGGATCTCCACCCCCATCATTGTCTCAACAGCATGGCAAAGCACATAATTATTTGTCATTGCCGCCAGATAATCGAGCCGATCGGTATATGGGATTATTTGTGTATATTGTAGATTTTCCGCTAGTTTTTCCGTCCCGCGATGCAGATACCCAATGACAGGTGTAGCCTCTTTGATAATCTCACCGTCAATCTTGATGACAAGACGAAAAACACCATGTGTACTCGGATGCTGCGGACCGACATTGAGAAGCATTTCTTCCGTCCTTAACATAGGGCTTACACCTCCACATCATAAGGCTCATAATCTTTTCTAAGGGGATACCCTTTCCAATCATCACCAAGTAAAATCCGCTTTAAATCAGGGTGTTCATTAAAGGTAATACCTAATAAATCATACGCCTCACATTCTGGCCAATTTGCACCTGACCATAATGGGACCAATGATGGAATAACGGGAGTATCCCTATCAAGCTTCACCTTCAAGGCAACTGATTGGTTCATTTTGAATGAGTGTAAATGTACATAGATTTCCATATGGGATTCAAAATCCGTACCATGAAGTTCCGATAAATACGAAAAATCAAGCTGTTCATCGTAGCGCAGAAATTTTGCTATTGAGAAATATGTATCCGGATTAGCCACTAAAGTGGGTACATCTTTTGATAGTCTATTAATATAGTGCTCTAATAATGCCCCTTGTCCTACATGGCTTTCAATAGCAGAAACAATTTGATCGAGTTTCGACTGATTTGGGGATATTTCGCTATGGGTGTTAACTTCCTCTCTTTCCTGTACAGCTGCCCTGTTCTTCGCAGCAGCAGCCGCTTTCGCTTTTGCCGCTGCTTTCGCCTTGGCCGCGGCCGCCGCCTTTTGCTTCGCTATTTCCATCTCGCCTTCCGGCTTTTCTGCCGCTTCTGCTTTCGACCGTTTCCGGGCCAATGCTGCTGCTTTCGCCTTGGCCGCAGCCGCCGCCTTTTGCTTCGCTATATCCACTTCGCCTTCTGGCTTTTCTGCCGCTTCTGCTTTCGCCTGTTTTTTAGCCAATGCCGCTGCTTTCGCCTTAGCCGCGGCCTCCGCTTTTTGCTTCGCTATATCCACTTCGCCTTCCGGCTTTTCTGCCGCTTCTGCTTTCGCCTGTTTTTTGGCCAATGCCGCTGCTTTCGCCTTAGCCGCGGCCTCCGCTTTTGCTTCGCTATATCCACTTCGCCTTCCGGCTTTTCTGCCGCTTCTGCTTTCGCCTTGGCCGCAGCCGCTGCCTTTTGCTTCGCTATATCCACTTCGCCTTCTGGCTTTTCTGCCGCTTCTGCTTTCGCCTGTTTTTTGGCCAATGCCGCTGCTTTCGCCTTGGCCGCGGCCTCCGCTTTTTGCTTCGCTAAATCGATTTCGCCTTCCGGCTTTTCTGCCGCTTCTGCTTTCGCCTGTTTTTTGGCCAATGCCGCTGCTTTCGCCTTGGCCGCGGCCTCCGCTTTTTGCTTCGCTAAGTCCTCCTTTTCACTCATCTATATCACCCGCTTTCCGGTTTTCGCCTCGTAACGGATTTTTTCTTTTAATTTATTGATCCCATAAATAAGTGCAGCTGGGTTTGGGGGACAACCCGGTATATATACATCGACAGGTACAATTTGATCTACCCCCTTGACCACTGAGTAAGAGTGAACATAAGGCCCGCCGGCAGTTGCACAGGAACCCATTGCAATAACCCATTTCGGTTCTGGCATTTGTTCGTATAATCTGCTTATTATTGGAGCCATTTTTTTCGTTACCGTTCCTGAAACAATCATGACATCCGATTGTCTAGGGGATGTCCGAAAAAATGAACCAAAACGGTCCAAATCATAATGTGAGGAGCCGACACCCATCATTTCAATTGCACAACATGCCAAACCGAAAGTCATTGGCCAGAGTGAGTTACTTCTAGCCCAGCCTTTTATTTGTTCAAGTGTGGATAAAAAATACTGTGGCGCATTTCTTCCATTTCTTTAGGGGTAAGTTCATCCAACTTCAATTCCACTTTAACACCTTCTTTTTCCAAGCATAGATTAGACCTAGCATAAGGATCACGACAAAAACAGCATTTCAATCAATGCAAACAGTCCGAGTTCATCATAGGCAACCGCCCATGGGTAAAGAAAAACCGTTTCTACGTCAAATATGACGAACATCAATCCGAATAGATAATACCTGACATTGAATTGAACTCTTGAATCCTGAAAAGGATCGATTCCACTTTCATAAGTCGTATATTTCATATCTGTCGGTTTATAAGGCCTTAGCAGTCTACCAAGAAATAAAGCGATCACTGGTAATAAAATGCCGAGACAAAGGAAAACAAATACAATTAAATAATTATTTTGGTAAATATGCAGCTGTTCCATGTTCATCTCCTTTATGGATAAATCATGTTAACTGGGTACAATTTAAATTTGCCTGTCTTCTTTTTGGATACTGTTTTAAAATATTATGCAGGGTAACATTCTTTTAGAAGCAACGTGAAAGGAGGGGGTATGAAGCAATAATTGTAAGCGTATACATTATAACATTAGGATAAAAGCATGTCGACGAGTTAAGGATTAAAATGGAAAATACTTTACTCTATAATTCGACCTTTTTTCCTAATTCCGATAATTCATGTCAATAATCCTCAAAAACCTTCGGGATAAAAAAAACACCTGATCTTACCACGAGTGGAAGAATCAAGTGTTTTCATCAATTAAAGTTATCGCATTTCTGCAATTTGGATTCGGTTAATGGCACGTTTAAGCGCTAAATTAGCTCTTTTGGCATCATTTGATCCATCATTGTTCTGCAATCTTTGTTCAGCACGGGCTTTTGCTGCTTGAGCACGTGCAAGATCGATAGTTTCAGCTCTTTCAGCAGATTGAGCTAAAATGGTTACCACATCAGGGCGAACTTCTAAGAAGCCACCATTTACAGCTACATAGTCTGTGTTGCTTCCATTTTTAAGACGGACAGCACCAATGGTAAGCGGGGCTACAGTTGGAACGTGTCCAGCCATGATTCCCAGCTCACCGCTTTTAGCTTTAGTGCTTACCATTTCAACTTCTGCATCATATACTGGGCCATCGGGAGTAACAACATTGACTTTAATGGTCTTCATTTCATTCCCTCCTAGGTCCCTTTAATTAAGCCATTTCTTTTGCTTTAGCAATAACTTCTTCGATGCGGCCAACTAGACGGAAAGCATCTTCTGGAAGTTCGTCATATTTTCCAGCTAGGATATCTTTGAATCCTTGGACTGTTTCTTTAACTGGTACATAAGATCCCTTTTGACCAGTGAATTGTTCAGCCACGTGGAAGTTTTGTGACAAGAAGTTTTGAATTCTACGAGCACGGGCAACGATTACTTTTTCGTCTTCGCTTAGTTCGTCCATACCCAAGATGGCGATAATATCTTGAAGTTCTTTATATTTCTGTAAAGTCGATTGCACTTGACGAGCCACTTTATAGTGCTCAGCTCCAACGATTTCTGGGCTAAGGGCACGAGAAGAAGATGCCAATGGATCAACTGCAGGGTAGATACCCATTTCAGAAAGTTTACGCTCAAGGTTAGTTGTTGCGTCCAAGTGAGCGAAAGTTGTAGCTGGAGCCGGATCCGTATAGTCATCGGCAGGTACATAGATCGCTTGAATGGATGTAACTGAACCTTTATTTGTTGAAGTGATACGTTCTTGCAATTGGCCCATTTCAGTAGCAAGAGTTGGTTGGTAACCAACCGCTGAAGGCATACGTCCTAGTAGGGCGGAAACCTCAGAACCTGCTTGTGTGAAACGGAAAATGTTATCGATGAAGAAAAGAACGTCTTGTCCTTGTTCGTCACGGAAATATTCAGCCATTGTCAAACCGCTAAGAGCAACACGCATACGTGCACCCGGTGGCTCGTTCATTTGTCCGAATACCATTGCCGTTTTCTTGATAACACCGGAATCAGTCATCTCGTAGAAAAGGTCATTACCTTCACGAGTACGCTCACCTACACCAGCGAATACCGAGATACCGCCGTGCTCTTGTGCGATGTTATTGATAAGTTCTTGGATAAGTACAGTTTTACCAACACCGGCTCCACCGAAGAGACCGATTTTACCACCTTTGATGTAAGGGGCAAGTAAATCTACTACTTTAATACCTGTTTCTAGGATTTCAACAGATGTTGATAATTCCTCGAATGACGGCGCTTGTCTGTGAATTGGATCACGACGCACCTCTGCTGTAAGTGGTTCGAATAGGTCAATGTTTTCCCTAATACGTTGAAAACACGACCTAGAGTAACTTCACCTACAGGAACGGAAATTGGAGCTCCTGTATCAACAGTCTCTGCACCACGGGTTAAACCATCAGTGGAAGACATTGCTACAGTACGAACTGTATTATCACCTAGTTGAAGGGCTACTTCAAGAGTTAGTCCTGTACCAGACGCTGTATTTTCGATTCTTAACGCGTTATAGATCTTAGGAAGTTGTCCGTCTTCGAATTTCACGTCAACAACCGGACCCATAACTTGAGTAACGCGTCCTATATTCATCGTTTTCCCTCCTAACGTTGCTTATAACGACTATCGAGTTTATGGAACGGCCAAGCTTCGTCCGGGCCGACCGTCCCCTTAAATGATTTTATTCTAAAGCTGCTGCACCGCCGACGATCTCTGTAATTTCTTGAGTGATAGCTGCCTGACGTGCACGGTTATATTGTAATGAAAGTGAGTCGATCAATTCTTTTGCATTATCGGTTGCACTTTTCATTGCAGTCATACGTGCAGAGTGCTCACTTGCTTTACCATCTAACAAAGCACCATAAATCAAACTTTCTGCGTACTGAGGCAGTAATACCTCAAGGATTTCTTCCGCATTCGGTTCAAATTCATAAGAAGTCAATGTTGCATTGGAAGTATTGAAGTCAGCTAACGGAAGGACTTGCTTTTCCGTTACCTCCTGCTGGATTGGGCTGACATAATGGTTATAGTACATATAAAGCTCATCACACAGCTCATTCAGATATAAATTAACTGTTGATTTTGCAAGGGAGCTAATGTCAGCGAAAGACGGCTGATCGGGAACCCCAGTTACTTCAAGCTCTACGTGCATGTTACGGCTGACAAAGAAATCACGGCCAACCCTTCCGATTGCGATAATGACGAACTCATCATTGGATTTATGGCGTTCAAGAATGGTTTTATGAACGTGGCGAAGTATACTACTATTGTATGCCCCAGCCAATCCACGGTCCGATGTGATTACCAAGTAACCGGTTTTCTTAACTGGACGTGAAGTAAGCATTGGATGAGATGCATCCGTGCTTCCGTTCGCAATACTGGATACCACTTCTTGAATTTTTCCATATATGGAACATATGCTTTAGCATTAGCTTCCGCACGGTTCATTTTAGAAGCAGATACCATCTGCATCGCTTTTGTAATTTGACTCGTCTTTTTCGTTGAAGTAATCCGAGACTTAATATCGCGTAAAGAGGCCATTCATTCTCACCACCCTTTATAAATTAGTTAGACCTTTATTATTCAGAAATAACGAAGTTCTTTTTGAATTCGTTAATTGCAGCAACGATAGCAGCATCTTCAGGAAGACCTTTAGTTGTGCGAATGTGATCTAATAATTCCGGATGAGAACGATCTAGGAACACATAGTATTCTTCTTCAAAGCGAAGGATATCCGATACAGGAATATCATCTAAATGACCTTTAGTCAATGCATAGAAAATCATGACTTGTTTTTCAACTTTGATCGGTTTGTTTAGATCTTGTTTCAGAACTTCAACTGTACGAGCACCACGGTTAAGTTTTGCTTGTGTTGCAGCATCCAGGTCAGAACCGAATTGAGAGAATGCTTCCAATTCACGGTATGAAGCCAAGTCAAGACGTAATGTACCGGCAACTTTTTTCATCGCTTTAATTTGTGCAGACCCACCAACACGGGATACGGATAGACCAGCGTTAATCGCAGGACGTACACCCGAGAAGAACAAATCGGATTGCAAGAAGATTTGTCCATCAGTGATGGAAATTACGTTTGTTGGAATATAAGCAGAGATGTCGCCTGCTTGTGTTTCAACAAATGGAAGCGCAGTGATTGAACCGGCACCTAAAGTGTCATTCAATTTTGCTGCACGCTCAAGTAAACGGGAGTGCAAGTAGAATACATCCCCTGGGAATGCTTCACGACCTGGAGGACGGCGAAGTAGCAAGGAAAGTTCACGGTATGCAGATGCTTGTTTAGAAAGATCATCATAAACCACAAGAACGTGCTTGCCAGCGAACATGAACTCTTCACCCATTGTCACACCAGCATATGGAGCTAGGTATAAAAGTGGTGCTGGTTGAGAAGCTGATGCAGATACAACGATTGTGTAATCCAAAGCACCATTTTTACGTAGTGTTTCAACAGTTCCACGAACCGTTGATTCTTTTTGACCGATAGCGACATAGATACAGATCATATCTTGGTCAGCTTGGTTAAGAATTGTATCGATCGCAACTGATGTTTTACCAGTTTGACGGTCACCGATGATTAACTCACGTTGTCCACGACCGATTGGAACCAATGCATCAATTGCTTTAATACCTGTTTGTAAAGGTTCATGTACTGATTTACGGTCCATTACACCTGTAGCAGGGCTTTCGATTGGACGAGTTTTTGTCGTAGCGATCGGGCCTAGACCATCTAATGGTTGTCCAAGCGGATTCACGACACGTCCGATTAATTCTTCTCCAACTGGCACTTCCATGATACGGCCAGTACGGCGTACTTCACTGCCTTCTTTAATGTCTCTGAATGGTCCAAGAATAACAACACCTACGTTATTTTGCTCAAGGTTTTGTGCTAATCCCATTGAGCCATTGGAAAATTCTAAGAGCTCCCCAGACATTGCATTATCTAAACCATGAACGCGTGCGATACCATCACCAACAGTGATAACCGTACCGACATCGCTTACTTTAATTTCCGACTGATAGTTTTCAATCTGCTTTTTAATCAGCGCACTGATTTCTTCAGCTTTGATGCTCATGAATTTCACCCCTATCTGTGAATATTAACCTAATAGTTGTTTGCTAAGGCGTTCTAACTTACCGCTAATCGTCCCGTCATATATGCGGTTACCGATTTGTAATTTGATGCCGCCAAGGATATTGCTATCCGTAATATTAGTAATGCGTAAATTTCTTTTGCCGATTTTTGCTGCAAAAGATGAAGACACAGCTTCCACTTCCGTTTCAGTCAATGGACGTACTGTATAGACCGTTGCATCAGCTACTGAGTTTTCTTCATTCGCAAGTTCAATGAACTCTTGTGCCATTGCTGTCACTTCATCTGTACGATGACGCTCCACCATCAACATCACAGTGTTTTGAACGGAAGAAGAAAGGCTTGCAAATGCATTTGCAATCAAAGCGCCTTTTGCATCTTTAGTCATTTTAGGATGAGCCAGGAAGCTTAATAGCTCATTATCATTTGTAAAAACTTCATTCACTATGCGAAGCTCTTCTTCAAGTTGGTTAATGAGGTTTTGCTCTTTCGCAATTTGGAAAAGGGCAACGGCATAACGCTTTGCTACTGTTATATCGCTCATTTCCCTTCTCCTGCCTCTTGAATGTAGTCATTAATCAATTGCTCTTGATCTGCTTCGGATAGTTCTTTTTCTATTACTTTAGAAGCAATGAGTACGGATAAAGATGCCACTTGCTCGCGTAATGCCGTAATGGCTTTTTCTTTTTCCTGTACGATTTCACGCTTAGCTGTTTCTTTGACGCGTTCAGCTTCAAGACGTGCTTGATTCACGATCTCTTCACGCTGTGCTTCACCTTGAAGTTTTGCGTTTTCTATAAGTTGTCCCGCTTCAGTGCGAGATTGTTTTACGATTTCACGTTGTTCTTCTAAATATTTAAGTGCTTCTTGTCTGCTAGCTTCAGCTGCTTGAATTTCATTTGCAACATGTTCTTCACGTTGAGTCATGATGCCCATTAGAGGACCCCATGCAAATTTCTTCAGCAACGCTAACAAAATGATAAACATTACTAATTGGTATAACATGTCTCCGCCATTAAAGCCATGAGACGTTGACCCAAGTACAAAGCTGCTTGTTAACACGCTTGGTTCACTCCCTTCACGAGTTTCACTTCTTAAAGCGTTCATTATATGAACTTTAGAAAACTATGCTCTTAAACTGTATAAAACAGGATTGTGGACATAAAGGAAAGGCGAAGGTTCACATGGAACGAACTTCGCCATTTTTGAACTTTTTGAAGGTTCTATTAACCACCATATACCATAAACGCAATTACTACCGCGATGATAGGCATCGCCTCAACTAAACCTACCCCGATGAACATTGTTGTTTGAAGCATACCGCGAGCTTCTGGTTGACGAGCGATACCTTCCACTGTTCTTGAAACGATAAGACCATTACCAATACCTGCACCTAGTGCTGCCAAACCAATTGCAATTGCTGCTGCAAGAAGACCTACTGAACCTGTCATTATAAATATCCTCCTTAGATTGTATCAAAATTTATTATTTTTTTAGTTCTAAATGAACTTATAATTAATGGTCGTCACTGACTTTATGAGACAGATAAACCATTGTTAACGTGACAAAGATAAACGCTTGGATACTACCGACGAAAATACTATAGCCTTGCCATACTAATGTAGGCACAATTGCACCAATAAATCCGGCAGCTCCACTAAATGCTAGGGTGCCCGCTAATAGACTCAGCAAAACTTCACCAGCATAAATGTTACCATAGACGCAGACCAAGTGTCAAGGAGTTTGTAAATTCCTCTACAAGTGTCATTGGGTTTTTATAAGCTTTAAAGTAACCCTTGGCGCCTTTCATTTTTATAGCATAATAATGCGTTAAACCTAAAACCATGACTGCAAGAGTCAATGTGATAACTGGGTCGGCTGTTGGTGATTTCCACCAAAGCACTCCATCGTAACTAATTGCAAACGGAAGACCTAGCATATTGGACACAAAAATGTACATCAGCAAAGTCATACCAAGCAGTTGAAACTGACCACCTGTTCTCCAGTCCATGTTACTATTAATAATACCCTTAACGAAATCCATAATCCATTCCATGAAATTCTGCATGCCGGTTGGCTTCATGGCAAGCTTACGTGTACCAAGCACAGCAAGTATGAACACAACTAGACTGGCAACTGTAATCATTAGGACGTTACTCAAGTTAAAGGTAAGACCCATAAATTCTTGTAAGGGTGCTTCATGATTCAACTATATTCACCTCTCTTCCCCGCTATCGACGTATTAATTGGATGAAAAAATCTATAAAAATGACAATATAAGCTGTCATTAATCCCCATACAACACTTATCAGATGAAAATGCTCCGGAAATTCCAATGCAATGAGTACCGCTAGACCTGCGGATGCCATTCGTGTCATCGTCCCAAGAGATTTCGTTTTCTTTCCTTCATCGAGCGCCTGACTGAACTTTTTCATTTTCTGATTGATCAGCCATAAATTGTATAAACTCAAACTCGTACCCAGTATAAGCCCAGCAAAAACGGCTTGATAACTCGTAAGTCCCCATCCAACAACATAAACCGCCAGAAGAAAAATTATATATTTACTCTGCCTGTTGAACATGATTTTCATTTCTGGCATTTTTCATTTAATCTCCTGAGAAATATTTTCGTACTGAATGAAGCATTGCTTGTAAACCTAGCAAGTCCACAAAGAAGGCCAATTACTAATAGCAGCGGTTCGAATCTTAGGTTCTGACAAGTAAAAGAAGATACCGAACAAAACTGATCCGACTATTTGAGAAAGAATCGCTGACATCAAAGTCATAGCCATTTTAGACGGCGATCATTTGACGCAAGTTGCATCCTCGCGGTTGAATTTGGTGGAGGATAGAAAACATTTCATGCTGTAAAAATCTGCATGCCGGGCTACTGAAAACCCTCTCATTTTACATCCTTTGTTAGCATACAATAGGCTAGAATCATTGTCAATGAGTGGTTAGTGAAATTTGTCACAGGTTTGTAATTATTAACGAATTGTTCACAAATTATCTTTTTTATACTATTGACATCCATTTTATTTTACTTATTGTCCTCTGTTCACTCGATAAGTAACGTCTTTTCTATCCGATCTTCCCTTCCGCTCCTTCTCGCAAAGATTATCGCTTTATACACTCCTTTAGGCGGCAAGTCCTTTTTCAAAACATCTTTTTTGATCAAACCGGAAGGAGCAGATCTGGACCAATCCAAATATCCAGCGAATTTCAAGCTATCTTCCTCATAAAGGACAATACCGAATTCTTCTGCCCCGCGCGGAAGATACATTTCGTATCGATATGTGCCTTTCTTGTCCCCTTGCCCAAAATCAAATCCCATTATCCTTGGATAATCAGGCTCTTCTTTTACATATAAATAAGGAAGGGATATTCTTTTGGTTCCTTCCATTATAATGAGGTATCCATCAAAGACTCCTTTTTAAGCTCGGCTGGGTTGACCTGCAGTCCAACTTTTATCCGTTTCTTTTCCTTCGGTTTCAAAGTAAGGGATTTCGGCAATTCCCAAGTGAGTCCCGTCTCTTTTAATGGAACCATGAATGAGTACTTCCTCATTTCCGTTCCGGTATTTTCTATGACTACCGTTTCATGATGCTCTTCAATTCCTTCTTTTTTGTATACATCCCAAAGGACAATGAGCTTGGATTCAAGAGCGTGTCCGCTTTTAATGCTTCGTCGACCTGGATGCGTCCAGCCCCCTGTTCATATGTATGATACAATTGATTTACAGTTTTCCTCAATGGCTTGGAAGTGCTCATCAATGCAGATTTCACTTGATCAGGAGTCCATTCCGGGTGTTTTTGCAGGATTAAGGCGCAAGCCCCTGCAACATGCGGTGCGGACATACTTGTTCCATCCAGGGACATATATCCTTTAGGAATGGTGCTTTCAATTTCCACTCCCGGTGCCAATACGTCAGGCTTTATTCCCCACGATACGGTTACCGGTCCCCTGGAGCTAAAGTCCGCTAGCTTATCCTGCTCGTTCTTATAAACAAATTGAACGGTTTTGCTCTGCCCTTGTTCCATGATTTGCTTAAGCTGCAATCCATCTCTTCTATTAATAGAAGCTGCTGGAATTTTCATTTCTTTTTCCAAGCTTCCAGTAAAGGTCCCGCTCGTATTATTAAAAACAATTACCCCTTTGCACCTGCCTTTTCTGCATTGGATACTTTCTGCTGAAAGGTAAGAGTGCCACGTTCCATCAACACAATCTTATCCCGAACATCCTTCAGGTCCTTTTCATTACCCAGTCCCCCATATATGACATTCTCGGAAAACGTCAGGTTCCATTTTTTAGAGCCTTGAAACAAGGTTAAATGCGATTGATGCTTTTTCGATCCAAGACCGTAAATCATGTACGGAACCCTTAAGGGAGGAGTCGATGCCCCAACGGAAATCGCTTTTTCCGCTGTACCGGGTGAACCGACGGTCCATACAGCCGGACCGGAATTCCCGTTTGATGTCACGGCAACGATGCCGCTTTCCACAGCCTTATTCAATGCAAGGGAGATAGGTAAATCAGGACCATTGACGTTATTACCAAGAGAGAGGTTCAATACATCCACCTTATCCTTCATGGCTGACTCAATAGCCTTCAATACTTGATCCGTATCTCCTGCACCGCCTGGTCCCAAAGCTCGGTATGCGTAAATTTCCGCTTCAGGTGCGACGCCTTTCATTTTTCCATTGGCTGCAATGATGCCTGCCACATGAGTGCCATGCAATGTATCCAGGTCGCCTTGATTTTTGGTTTCCATCGGATCTTCATCACCATCAACCAGATCCTCCCCCTCTATAAGCACGTTGCAAATCTGGATGTGTATAATCGATGCCAGTATCGATTATTCCTACTTTTATCCCTTTACCGGTGATCCGGTGATTCTCCTTATCAAAGAAACCCCTGACCCTGTCTCCTCCTATGTATGGGACACTTTTATCCAACACGGCTTGATAAACGGATACTTCCGTTACGGCCTGAATTTCATCCTCCTTTTTAAGTTGTTCTATCTCATTCATTTTCCCATGAAGGGAGAATCCATTCAGGGCAACCGAATAAACATTCCGTAATTGAAGGGATGGATATTTTTCAAGCAGTTTTTCGATCTTTTTCGTTGAAACGCCTTATCCATCGTGACAACAACCGTTACTTCCTTAGATTCAGATAGTTTTGGAAATGGCGGCAGAATGACGGATGCCAATCCCTTTTCATTTTGATAAATAAATATAAAAAGGAAAACAAACACTATGAACGTTTTCTTTCCCAACATAATCATCCCCTTAGCAGTTATCTTTTCTCAACAACCTTGAGTATGCAAATAAAAAAGGAAAAGCGCATGGCTTTTCCCTTTTTATGAGTCAAATCTAGTTGGCGGCATATTTATTTGCTTAAAATAGTAACGGATGGCTTCAGCTATTCGGACCGAAGCATTTCCATCCCCATATGGATTTGAAGCTTTGGACATTTTTTCGTGCACCTCTTGATCGGTGAGCAATTCATGTGCCAAATCATATATGGATTGTTCATCAGTACCTGCCAATCTTAAGGTTCCAGCCGCAATCCCCTCAGGACGTTCGGTCGTATCCCTTAAAACCAGGACAGGTACACCAAGTGAAGGTGCC
Source organism: Peribacillus frigoritolerans (assembly GCA_030562215.1). Lineage (GTDB taxonomy): Bacteria > Bacillota > Bacilli > Bacillales > DSM-1321 > Peribacillus > Peribacillus frigoritolerans_B. Next base: position 813,274 of record JAUPFL010000001.1, read on the forward strand.
TCTTCCTGGATTCCTCCAGAATCAGTCAAAATCAGATAGGCTCTTGAAGCGAAGTTATGGAAATCCAATACATCCAGCGGTTCTATCAAATGAACCCGCGGATCATTCCCGAGCACTTCGTTTGCCAATTCCTGAACAAGCGGATTTAAATGGACAGGATATACCACTTGAACGTCATCATGCTCAACAATGATTCTCTTTACGGCCCGGAAGATATTCCTCATGGGTTCCCCTAGATTTTCCCTGCGATGGGCCGTAAGCAAAATGAGCCTGTCTTCGCCAAGTCCATTTAAAACCGGATGGGAATATGTGGACCTTACAGTCGTTTTTAAAGCATCCGTTGCCGTATTTCCCGTCACGAAGATATTATCCTTCTTGTTTTCGTTCAGCAGATTCTCCTCGGCTTTCGAAGTCGGCGCAAAATGCAAATCCGCCATCGTACCTGTAAGCTGTCGATTCATCTCTTCCGGATAGGGGGAATACTTATTCCAAGTGCGCAGCCCCGCTTCTACATGCCCAATGACAATTTGATTATAAAAAGCTGCCAGACTTGCGACAAACGTCGTGGTTGTATCACCATGCACGAGAACAATATCAGGTTTAGCTTCCTTCATTACGGAATCAAGACCATTCAATGCTCTTGTTGTAATGTCAGCAAGCGTTTGCCTTTCCTTCATTATGTCCAAGTCATAGTCCGGCTTTATGGAAAATAGTTCGAGAACTTGATCTAACATTTGGCGATGCTGAGCCGTAACAGCAACGATCGGCTTGAAATATTCTGGGTGTTTTTGAAATTCGAGTACTAAGGGAGCCATTTTGACAGCTTCTGGTCTCGTCCCGAAAATGGTCATGACTTTTATCGGTTTGTTCATTCGTGACACCTCAGTTTCTTTCCTTATTTTGTGCCGAATAAACGATCTCCTGCGTCTCCAAGACCTGGAACGATATAACCATGTTCATTAAGTTTTTCGTCAAGACCCGCAATATAGATATCAACATCAGGATGAGCTTCTTTTAAAGCTTCAACACCCTCTGGAGCTGCAATCAAACACATGAATTTAATATTGACTGCACCGCGCTTTTTAATGGAATGGATCGCTTCGATGGCTGATCCGCCAGTGGCTAACATCGGGTCAACGACAATGCATTCCCTTTCTGCCAGGTCACTTGGCATTTTTGCATAATATTCAACCGGTTTCAATGTTTCAGGATCACGGTAAAGTCCAACATGTCCGACCTTTGCAGCAGGAATCAGCTTAATGATTCCGTCCACCATCCCTATGCCTGCACGTAAAATCGGGACGATCCCCACTTTTTTACCAGAAAGCATTTTCACTTTCGCTGTGCTTACTGGTGTTTGGATTTCGACTTCTTCCAGCGGCATATCCCTCGTGATTTCAAATGCCATCAATGATGCAACTTCATCCACTAGTTCACGGAATTCTTTTGTTCCTGTATTTATATCACGTATATAGGCTAATTTGTGTTGAATTAACGGGTGATCGAAAACATAAACTTTTCCCATTTAGCATCTCTCCAATTCCATTGCTTAGTTTCGCGCTTTTTTATGATTTCCCTAATCGAATAGAAAAATTTTCGTGTCTTTTAAAATTCACTTCAACCTATTTTACAGAAAAATGTTTCAATCTTCAATAAAGGTTTAGATGTCAGACCTATTTTCACTATTCGGATTCTTCTAACACAATGACCGTCCATAAGTACAAAAAAACCGCTCCCTTTAAAAGGGAGCAGCTCCGATATTACAATGAAGGATATAATTCAAATTTGTTCGCTAATGATTCAACACGCTGTTTTGCTTCTTCAAGTTTAGCTGCGTCTTCATTATTTTTCAAAACAAGTCCGATGATTGCAGCTATTTCATCCATGTCTTCCAAACCGAAGCCACGTGATGTCACTGCCGCAGTCCCAATACGTATACCGCTGGTAACGAATGGTTTTTCCGGGTCATAAGGAATCGCATTTTTGTTCACGGTAATACCGATTTCATCCAAAACATGCTCTGCGATTTTTCCCGTTAATCCAGTAGAGCGTACATCAAGAAGAATCAAGTGATTGTCCGTGCCATCAGAAACAAGAGTGAATCCTTCTTTCTTCAAACCTTCGCCCAAACGTTTAGCATTGTCGATGATTTGTTGTGCATATACTTTAAATTCATCTTGAAGCGCTTCGCCGAAAGCAACAGCCTTAGCTGAAATAACATGCATCAACGGACCGCCTTGAATTCCAGGGAAGATGGATTTATCGATCTTCTTACCGAATTCTTCTTTACAGATGATCATCCCTCCGCGTGGCCCGCGAAGTGTTTTATGAGTAGTTGTCGTTACAAAGTCAGCATAAGGAATTGGACTTTGATGTAATCCAGCCGCAACTAAACCTGCAATATGCGCCATATCGACCATTAAATATGCCCCGACTTCATCTGCAATTTCACGGAATCGCTTGAAATCAATTTCCCGTGGATATGCACTTGCACCCGCTACGATCAATTTCGGTTTATGTTGACGCGCTTTTTCCAATACATCATTGTAATCGATACGGTGATCTTTTTCGTCTACACCATATTCAACGAAATTGTAGTTAACACCACTGAAGTTTACTGGACTTCCATGTGTTAAGTGACCTCCATGCGAAAGGTTCATCCCAAGCACTGTATCGCCAGTTTGAAGCACTGTGAAGTATACGGCCATATTGGCTTGAGCTCCAGAGTGAGGCTGTACGTTCACATACTCGCCTCCGAAAATTTCTTTCGCACGCTCACGTGCTAGATCTTCAACGATGTCTACATATTCACATCCGCCATAGTAACGTTTTCCAGGGTATCCTTCTGCATACTTATTAGTCAAGACCGACCCTTGCGCTTCCATGACAGCTTCACTCACGAAGTTTTCAGAAGCAATAAGCTCAATTTTACTTCTTTGACGCCCTAATTCCAGTTGAATTGCGTTAAACACTTGCTCATCTTGTTTTGCTAAACGATTCATTCCGTAATTCCTCCTCAAATTGTGCGTGATTCGCTTTTTAGTATTTATGTGCAACATGCCTTCAAAAAGCATGAAAAAGCCTTACCAATATTATTAGAAAATTCTACTCCATTTTAACATGTCTAATTTAGAAGTGATAGTCTATTTTTATCGAACATTAAATGTTTTTTCATTTGAAAATGTTCGTATTTAACATCGAAATTATGATAAATAGCTCTTTCACCCTATATTTCATGAGTGAAATCACCATTATATTAGCACTATAATATAAAGGATTTTCTTGTGAACCTCATCTTGAGCCTTACGATTTTACTCGCATTCAATTAAAAAACAGCATTCCCCATCCGAGAAATGCTGTCTCACTTACCCATTAATTACAACTCTTGTTTTCAGAGTTGTCCTGATAAACTGCCCGCTCCCCGCCAATCAGTTTGGGGCGGGTTTTTGCCATGGTCACATGTGCATGTCCTATTTCTTTAATGGCAGAGCGAATCGGGACCGCCACATGCTTCAGATGCATGCCAATGAATGTGTCCCCAATGTCTATCCCTGCATCCGCTTTGATATGTTCAACGACGACAGCATCATTCCATTGCTGGTAGGCGTATGTCGCCATCGATCCCCCAGCTGTTCTTACAGGTACGACCGAAACTTCTTCATACTCATAACGAATCGCGGTTTCCCTTTGCAAAACCAATGCCCTGTTTAGATGCTCACAACATTGATATGCAACCTGAACACCCGTTTTTCCTTGAAAATCCCTCACTATGGAAAAATCATCCCCGCAACATCGAGCGTCCCTTCAGTACCGATCCTTTTCCCGATCACTTCACTTGTACTGCAGCCGATAACCAGTAGCTGTTTCTCTTTTAAAGCTGTCTGTTCTTGAAACTCATGTAAAAGTTCCCGAAACTGGTTTCCCCATATCTCAAGCTCATTTGAAAATGTAGCATCACTTGTCATGAAAACGCATCCTTTCAATAAGAAAACTTGCTATTGGAACTCTCCAAAACCATAAGAATTAGCTGTGCTTACCTTCATACTCCGCAATCTTACCGATCCTGTTTTGATGACGCCCGCCTTCAAATTCCGAAGTCAGCCATGTTTGGGCAATTTCCCTGGCAAGACCCGGACCTATTACTCGTTCACCCATCGCTAACATATTGGTATCATTATGCTGACGGGTCAATTTCGCGCTATAGACATCATGAACCAATGCACAACGGATTCCTTTGACCTTATTAGCAGCAATGCTCATTCCAATACCAGTTCCACAGATTAAAATGCCCCGATCGAACTCACCCCGTGCCACCTTTTCGGCAACCGGCAAAGCATAATCAGGATAATCCACCGACGTACTGCATTCACAGCCAAAGTCCTCAAATGGAATCTTTAACTCATTCAATAAATTCTTTATTTCTTCACGGATATGTATACCACCATGATCCGAAGCAATCGCAACTTTCATGTTAATCCTCCTCTAGCTTTTTCAATTGATTTTATTGTGTCACAAAATTATGAAAAGATAAAGGATGTCCATCCATTTTCCCCACAAAGAAGCAGGAAACCGATTTCGGTTTCCTGCAGTAAATGTCAAGTGTGAAAGCGGGTAATGGTCCTGTAATGTTCATCTTTCCCGCTTCCACTATAAGTTCCACCTTTGCCGATTTTTCGACATTTTCCATGACTATCGCTTGTTCGCTTTTCACAGCCGTCACTTCTTCCGCTCCAGCAGATGCTTATTCTGCAATAGCAGCCACTTCAAAAGGGACTGCCTTGATCTTACCCTTTGCATTGACGGTCAACAAGCTTAGTAATATTTTTTACTGCAGCGGCCACATTATGTACCCAGTTTATTCTTTAAGCTTTTTTACTAACTCTTCTATTAATTCCTGTAGCTCCCTGAACGTTTCCCGATAAATGCCTTCAGAACCGCCAAACGGATCTATTATGTCTCTATTATATTCATCGCCGATAATGAATTCTTTTAAGGTAAAGGTCTTCTCGATCATTTGGGGGTATGAACGGGTAATGGCCGATTTATGCCCTTCCGTCATGGTGAAGATATGAGTTGCCCACTCCATTTCCTTCGCGGATAAAGGCGTTGAATGATGATTATGCACTATGCCATTTTCAAACAATACATTTTTAGCATGCATCGAAGCATCCTGGCCTGATGAAGCATACACGCCTGCGGACTTCACTTCAACACCCGCAATATCCTTATTTTTCAATATCGCTTCTGCCATCGGGCTTCTGCATGTGTTACCTGTACATACAAATAATACTCGGATCATTTTTAACGCCTCCTTTTTATTCATTATAAGCTATCGCCCGTTTATTATAGTCAAAAAATCACTGTCATTGTTGTCCGAAGAAAAATAAAAACCGCCCCGTTAATCGGAACAGTTGAGGAAGGAATGATATGAATTCAAGCGGATCAAAAAAGAGAACAATAATTTCAATCCAAATGCACACAGGATGCTTCCGCCAAGAATCTCACTATACACGCCAAGCAAACCCTGCATTTTTCTACCCAGTAAAAGCCCCGCCCACGTTAATAGGGTGGCAGCAAACCCAAAACAAAGAACGGTTAAAATCGTTTTTGCACCGTAAATCCCCAGTGTTAACCCTACCGAGAAGCTATCCAGGCTTACCCCTAACGCAAAAATGATTAAGCCTTTCCCGACAGGAGCCAGCATCTTATTTCCCATGGCACCAGCTCCATCCCTTTTTCCAGGGATAAACATCTGTATACCAAGAATGATCAACAATAGACCGCCGGCGTATGTAGCAAAGGTCCCGAACTTTTCTGAAATGAAACGGCCTGCCCCCATTCCAAGCAAGGGCATCCAAATATGAAAAACGCCTACTGTCAAACCTATAAAAAATATTTGCCTCAACCTTAGCTTAAACATTCCCATTCCAAGGCCTACTGAAAAGGCATCCATTCCCAACGCAAATGCCATTAGCAATAAGGTGATGATTTCCCCAGCAAATGTATTCATTCCAATCCCCCTCGGACGTGCCTACTACATGTTATGCATGTCCGAAAAGAAATAGAAGGATAAATCAGTCCTTATTACGCATGTTCCTTGATGATTTGATGACCTGCAGCCTTTTCTAGCCGGTTCATGACCGCAGCGCCTATTCCATGGTCAGGAAACATTTCACTAAAAATGACATCGACCTCCAGCTCGTCAAACTGTCTTAAGGCATCATATAAGCCTGTCGCAACAGTATGTAAATCCGCTAATGAACCTGGGACAACCACATAATCCGCCTTAAAATCCTGTTGATGTTCATAAGCCGTTATGATGCCCACCTTTAACCCGTCAGTCCTTTTTTCATCCACAAGCTTCTGAAGGAAAGCTTGATTACCCTTGACTAAAAATAGAGGGGCCTTCGGAGCATAGTGGGTATATTTCATGCCCGGGGCTTTTGGCGCCGTTTCCTGATTCTTCAAAGCGACATCTTGCCTGACTTCCCCTATTACCGCTTCCAGCTGTTCCAGGGTCACCCCGCCGGGCCTTAAAATAACAGGGACTTCCACAGTGCAATCCAGTACTGTGGATTCCACGCCCACACCTGTATTCCCGCCATCGACTATACCTGCAATCCGGCCCCACAAGTCATCTTCAACATGTTTTGCTGAAGTGGGGCTTGGTTTCCCGGAAGTATTTGCACTTGGAGCCGCAATGGGCAAATCACTCGCACGAATAAGGCCAAGGGCAACCTGATGATCCGGCATCCTGACAGCCACCGTGTCCAATCCAGCTGTCACAAGGTTTGATAGCTGGCCCGGTTTTCGTTTCATGATCAGAGTCAATGGACCCGGCCAAAATTCTGCCATTAGCTTCCGGGCCTGTTCCGGAATCTCTTCTACAATATCAGACAACTGGTCATCGGAGGCTATATGTACGATTAAAGGATTATCACTCGGACGCCCCTTTGCTTCAAACACTTTTTTGACCGCCTCGTCATTTTTGGCATTCGCGCCGAGTCCATAAACGGTCTCTGTAGGAAAAGCAACCACTTGATTAGCCTTTAATAATTCAGCTGATTGTGTAATCTGGGGATAACTTTGTAAATTATCCACATTTTTATCCACTGACCAAATTTTCGTTTTCATCTTGAACACCATCGCCTTTTAACATTTCTTATTTTATAAAATCGCTTTAATATGAACGGTATTTTCAATTTAACGTACTAATTCCACCTAAAAGATACTTTGAAAGTATAAAAGAAGTATACACATAATTCAAGTGTTATCCACAAATTGGGGATAACCACATCGAATCCGTGGATAAGTTTGTGGATATTAATGATTAATGACAGACTTTTTTGATTTTTTGTTAATAACCCTGTGGATATGTTTTTAAAATTATCTGAATTTAAAGAAGCCTGCTCCCTTTTTAAAATAGATCATTGAAGATTTCTGCAAACAATGACTTCACTTCCACCTCAGGCTCCTTTTCCCCTTCATATAATAGTTGACCTTGTTCATTGGATGCCGCAAGTTCAACCTTGTTTTCTTCTACTTTCCCTTCAAGCACTTCCTCTGTCACTTGTTCCTTATCTTTTACTACTGCCACTTCTTCTTTTACCTCTGGCTGTACAACCTCTTCTTTTACCGTTTCTTCCGGCACTTCCTCTTTTACGCTCTCCTCCATTACCTCTTCTTCAACTACTCCCTCTGTAACAGGTTCACTTTCTTCATTCGTTGCAGCATAAGCCGTTCCTTCCGAAGTCAGGGACCCTTCACTTTCATCCTCGACAATCGGACTTTGGCTTACAGCCGTCCCATTTGAAAAATCCAAGAAACACAATGGGGGAATAACACACACCACCAATTTGCGCCTTCCCCTTCACCAAGTGTGATAATCACTGCTTCATAATCCCCTGCCGGATATAAATACTGCCCGTACAGTTTTGTCGGAAATTCAGCTTGTCCAAAATCCACTTTCACCGACTGCTCCAAACCCTGTTCCTTTATAACTGCCTCAGCCGTCGCCTGGATATCAGGCAGATGCGAGGTGATCACATCCCTCGCTTCATCCAATGAAGTAAGCTCCTCGACCCACTTTGTAATATCTTCATTTACCTCATCCCTAATCAGCCGTTTAACCGCTTGATCCTCTTCTGCATCACTATTGGCAAGTATCCGCAGCCGAATTGCCTCATCCGGGATCACCTTCGTATCTTCTGCACCAACCATCTCCACTTTAGGCATATATATACTTACGATCGTTCCTATAGTTAAGATTAATAGATAAATAATGGCTAAATGTTTAGTTTTCATCGCCTTCGCCCCCTCACATGAATTAGTCTCACCATTTTCCAGCTATCTTAAACTAGTAAAAACAAAAAAAGTTGATAGCCGGAAATATAGATTCCAAAAGATTATGAGGGTGGTGATCCTAAAAAAACCGTCTCACATAAGGGAGACGGATCATTTTAATTCAGCAAAGACCATTCGATCTTTTTCATTAATGTCATTTATAATGGATACTTCTGCGGCAGGAAAGGTACGCTTCAATAAATCGGCAACCGCTTCACCCTGTCCAGCACCCACTTCAAAACCGATCAGCCCAGGCACTTTCATGATCAGAGGTAACTGCTCCATAAAACGGCGGTAAAAATCCAGCCCATCGATACCGGCAAATAATGCACGATGTGGTTCATGACCAGTCACGACTACTGACATGGATTTATGATCATCTTCTGGTATATATGGCGGATTCGATAAAAGGATGTCCACCTTTTCGTTTATGTTCATGAAAGGCAAAAGCAAATCACCTTGCATGAACTCCACTTCGGCACCAAGTGATTCGGCATTTTTCCTCGCCACCTCAAGCGATGGTTCCGCTATGTCCGTGGCCGTCACCATCAGATTTGATTTTTCAAGTTTCATCGTTATGGCGATTGCGCCGCTGCCGGTCCCAATATCAGCTAACCGGAGCTTCTGTCCCTCCATAAAAATGGCCGGGAGTTTACGTAATGTATAATAAATCAATTCTTCTGTTTCCGGTCTTGGTATGAGCACTTCTTCATTCACAAAAAGGTCCGTCCATAAAACTCTTCACTGCCGATTATATATTGGATGGGCGTTCCCTCGGCATGCAGCTCAATAGCGTCCTTAAATTGCCTAAAATCCGCTTCACTAAGCTCCTCATGAAGGTTGGCCAGCATTTCGGAGCGAGTTTGTTTTAAAAAGTGCCGTAAGAGGATTTCCCCAGCATTGGCATCACGATCATTTTCCTTTAAAAAGGAAGAAGCCCATTTAAGGGCTTCAAACACTTTTACGGCAGAATTACTCATCTGCATTTTCCAGCCTTGAAGATTGGTCTTCCATGATTAATGCATCAACGACTTCATCCAGTTTACCTTCCATGATTTGATCCAGTTTTTGAATCGTTAAACCAATACGGTGGTCAGTAACGCGGTTTTGCGGGAAGTTATAAGTGCGAATCCTTTCGGATCGATCGCCCGTACCAACGGCAAGCTTCCTATTTTGATCATATTCCGCCTGTACTTCGCGATGGATTTTATCGTACACCCTGGCACGCAAAACCTTCATTGCTTTTTCTTTGTTCTTGATTTGTGATTTTTCATCTTGACAGGATACAACCGTATTAGTCGGAATATGAGTCAAGCGCACCGCTGACATTGTCGTATTGACACTTTGCCCTCCAGGACCGCTTGATGCAAAGGTGTCGACACGAATATCCTTATCATGGATTTCAACTTCCACTTCCTCAGCTTCGGGTAAAACGGCAACCGTGGCTGTAGATGTATGAATCCGACCGCCTGATTCAGTTTCAGGTACTCGTTGAACGCGATGCGCCCCATTTTCGAACTTCAATTTTGAATAAGCGCCATTACCATTGATCATGAATATGATTTCCTTGTAGCCGCCAAGCCCTGTAGGACTTGCTTCAATGACTTCAGTCCGCCAGCCCTGCACCTCGGCAAAACGGCTATACATCCGGTATAGACTGCCTGCAAATAAGGCCGCCTCATCTCCGCCAGCCGCTCCGCGGATCTCCATGATTACGTTTTTATCATCGTTAGGATCTTTAGGAATAAGCAATATTTTCAGTTTACCCTCAAGTCCTTGTATGGTCTCATCAAGTTCATTGATCTCTTCTTTTACCATTTCACGCATATCCGCATCAAGTTTCTCCTCCAGCATAGCCTTCGCTTCCTGGAGTTGCTCACGAACCGCTTTATATTCTTTATAAGTCGATGCGGTCTCTTGAATGCTGGATTGCTCCTTAGAATATTCCTAAGCTTCTTAGAGTCATTAATGATCTCCGGGTCACTTAATAGTTCATTCAATCTTTCATATCTATCTTCTACTGCTTGCAATCGATCAAACAAATTATTCACCTCATAAATTTTCCAAAACATCTGAAACGAATTGGAAGTAATCCATCTTTTATTACTATAAAAAAGTAGCTCAGTGCCCCAGCTCAGTTCACTTCTAGGTTAATTATAGTATAGGTGAATAATCAACGTCAAAGAGATTCAAAAATGTCGTGTCGTTACTTGGTTAATTTGACATCTACATTATATTGAGGCACAACCCTGTTTATCATGCCTTGTATTCGCTGCATTTCCTTATTTCTTTCTTTTTCCGTCTTGATTTTGCCTTCATCATGGACCGTAACATGTATGGTATTTCCATTAAACCAAACGGAGCCCGCCTCATAATTAGTTTCCGATTCAATCACTCCGCGGATTTCATCAATTTGCTGCCCCATGGATGGGGAATTATTGGATGTATGATGCGGTGTGTTAAGGACCTGATCTGATGGGCGTTCCGCTTCATTATCCCAATCATTATTGGATACTTGATTTAAACCATTGCCAACAAAATCCCTGCCATCCCGGGATTGATCGCCATATTCCGAATCATTATTTATCGCATTGTCATTTTGACCGCATGCCGTTAGTGCAGCAAGCAGAAAGGCCGTCATAATAAGCAGTTTTGATTTCATATTTTTTCCCTCCATTTTGACTGGTTAAGAAGAACATTTCCTCGTTAGCCTACCCAAAATGGGGCAATATTTATCTTTTATTTCCCTTCCATGTATTGGTCATGCCACCTGAATGACTGCGACAGTTTGTCCACTTTTCCGCATAAAAAAAGCACCCTGCGATCTCATTGGATCATAGGGCACCATCATTCAAATATGTTCTTTAATACCAACAGCCTGCTTACCCGGAACTTCGTGATGATGGCGGCAGCGGGGCTCGTATGATTCCGATGCACCCACAAGGATGATCGGCTCATCATAGGAGGCCGGCTCCCCATCTATCAAGCGCTGAGTCCTGCTCGCAGGTGACCCGCACACTTCACACACTGCCTGCAGCTTAGTCACCGATTCTGCAAGCGATAATAGAACAGGCATAGGACCGAATGGTTCACCTCTGAAATCTTGATCGAGTCCAGCCATAATCACTCGATAACCGCTGTCCGCAAGATGCTGGGCAACCCCGATAATTTCATGATCAAAAAATTGCACTTCATCTATTGCAATGATATCCAGGGGCTTGTCCAAATACTTAAAAATATCCGTTGAATGGGCAATCGGCTTTGCCATCACAGAAGAGCCATTGTGTGATACGACAGCCTCTTCCGCATAGCGATTATCAATAGCTGGTTTAAATACAGCTATTTGCTCTTTAGCAAATTGAGCACGGCTGACTCGTTTAATCAATTCTTCAGATTTACCTGAAAACATGCTTCCGCAAATAAGCTCGATCCAGCCTGTTTGTTTCATTACATACATGGAAACAGCTACTCCCTTCCACCTGTCGATCCATTGGCCATAATTGAAGTCGACCTGGCTTTGTATAAATTCTTACTTGTTTATGGAAAAGAAAAAACAGGCAAGAAAAATACTTGCCTGTTTTTTAAAAAAGTCCGGCTTATTTAATACCGTATTTTTTGTTGAAACGATCAACACGTCCGCCAGCTTCAGCGAATTTTTGACGACCAGTATAGAATGGATGGCACTCTGAACAAGTCTCAACTTTGATCTCTTCTTTAACTGAACCAGTTTCAAAAGTGTTTCCGCAAGAGCAAATTACTTTTGAAAGCTTATAATTTGGATGAATTCCAGTTTTCATTCTTTTCAGCTCCTTATGCCCTGAATCATTCGAAACAGAGTTATATACTTCAAGTTGAGGGAAAAACACCCTCACATTTATTGTAAAAACACATGAACTCATTATAACAACTTAAGACTAGTTGTGCAACTGTTTGTTTCTTACAGGGTTTAAGAACGTTTTACGCTCGCTGGCCCCTTTTTCATTTCTGACATCTCTTCATCCAGCTTACTGAAAAATTCTTCATTACCTTTTGTCTGTTTTAGACGGCGAAGGAATTTCTCCGAGAAATCAGGAGAATCTGACATCGTTTTCCTGATGGCCCATAGTTTATCCAGGCGATCTTTCGGAATTAGCAATTCTTCTTTACGAGTCCCTGAGCGACGAATATCGATTGCCGGGAAGATGCGTCTTTCGGCAAGGGCACGATCTAAATGCAGCTCCATATTGCCCGTACCTTTAAATTCTTCATAAATGACATCGTCCATTCTTGAACCCGTATCTACCAATGCTGTAGCAAGAATCGTCAGGCTGCCGCCTTCCTCGATATTCCTCGCCGCACCGAAAAAGCGTTTTGGACGATGGAATGCAGCAGGGTCAATACCCCCTGATAGTGTACGCCCGCTCGGCGGAATGACAAGGTTGTAAGCACGGGCAAGGCGGGTGATGCTGTCCATTAAAATGATGACATCCCGTTTATGCTCCACAAGGCGCATGGCTCGTTCCAACACCAGCTCAGCCACCTTGATATGGTTTTCCGGCACTTCATCGAAAGTTGAGCTTACCACGTCTCCTGCGACGGAACGTTCAATGTCTGTCACTTCTTCCGGGCGTTCATCGATCAACAGCACAATCAATTCCGATTCGGGATGGTTTGTGGTTATCGCATTGGCAATTTCCTTGATGAGCATCGTTTTACCGGCTTTTGGAGGTGCAACAATCAGACCACGCTGCCCAAAACCGACCGGTGCCAGGACATCCATAATCCTGGTCGATAAGTTCTTCGGTGTCGTTTCCAGTTTAATTTGCCTGTTAGGATACAGCGGTGTTAAACCTGGAAAGTGGACACGCTCTTTAGCTGATTCCGGATTATCGCCATTGACTGCTTCAACATGCAGCAATCCATAATAGCGCTCGTTTTCTTTTGGAGGCCTTACCTTACCGGACACTTTATCTCCATTTCGCAAATCGAATCTGCGGATCTGAGAAGCAGAAATATAAATATCCTCCGAGCTTGGAGAATAATTAATTGGACGCAGGAAACCGAAGCCCTCTGAAGGGATGATCTCTAAAACGCCCTCCATGAATAGGAGGCCATCCTGCTCAGCTTGTGCTTTCAGGATAGCGAAAATAAGTTCCTTTTTGGAAAGTTTGCTGTAATAGGAAACTTTATATTCGCGCGCGTGCTCATAGAGATCCTTAAGTTTCATGTTTTCTAAATTAGAAATAGTTAAATTCATTATGACACCACACTTTTATTAATTAAACGTTTTCACCCATACTGAAAAAGAAATGGTTTGTTAGATGGAAGAAAAACCGCAATCCATGTACCCGACCAGAGTTTTCTTAGAAAGGATGATACATTTTACATGTAAAGAAGAAAATTAATTGAAGGCTTCTTGAAGTTTGGAGTGAAAGGGCAGATTTTAAATTATTAATAGTAGACCAAGCTTTATTTTACTTTTTTTATTTTAATTATTCAACTTAAATTTTTTTAAAGAGAAAGCGAGCGATGAAACCGCTCGCTTTTAAAAGTGATTTTTCAAAAAAACGCTATCAGTCGATCAAACCATTCGGTTTAATCTTAAGGCTGTGACGCCCATCAATGAATCGAACGGTACCAGATTTAGCACGCATGACTACGGATTGCGTTTCGCCGTAATGCCCTTTAAATTGTACACCGCGTAAAAGTTCTCCATCAGTCACACCTGTTGCAGCAAAAATTGCGTCATCTCCGCGAACAAGATCTTCCATTCTGAGTACTTTTCCTAATTCAAGGCCCATTTTTCCACAGCGTTCCACTTCTTCATCACTATGAGGAACGAGCTTACCTTGAATTTCCCCTCCAAGGCATTTCAAGGCAACGGCTGCAATGACTCCCTCTGGAGCTCCGCCAGATCCGAATAAGATGTCAACACCGGTAAGATCGAAGGCCGTATTTATGGCTCCAGCTACATCTCCATCGTTGATCAACTTGATACGGGCCCCTGCCTCACGAAGTTCATGAATGATCTTCGAATGACGGTCGCGGTTCAATATTGTTGCAACCACGTCTTGGATATCTTTATTTTTTGCCTTGGCTACCGCTTTCAGGTTGTCCAAGACAGAAGCATTGATATCAATCTGACCGACAGCCTCTGGTCCGACAGCTATTTTATCCATATACATATCCGGGGCATGAAGCAAGTTCCCTTATCGGCTATCGCCAATACAGCCAATGCATTCCAGCCGCCGGATGCAACGATGTTCGTTCCTTCTAAAGGATCAACCGCAACATCCACTAGTGGCCCAAGACCAGTACCAAGTTTTTCGCCAATATAAAGCATTGGCGCTTCATCCATTCCCCTTCACCGATTACAACCGTTCCTTGCATGGGAATAGTATTGAAAACATCCCGCATTGCAGTTGTTGCTGCATCATCCGCTTCGTCTTTCTTTCCTCTTCCCATCCAGCGAGCTGAATTTAGTGCCGCCGCCTCTGTTACGCGGACAAGCTCCATCGATAAACTTCTTTCCATTTCCGGTTCCCCCTCATGTACACTAGCATGATTTATTTATATATTAGTATAACACATTATATCATATATAGTAACACAATGAGGTAACAAGAAAAGGGATCAGCTTTTAAGCTGCTCCACTTCTTCTTGCGTCATTTCTTCACGCCAAATCGTCGCTCCCAAACCTGAAAGTTTTTCAACAAGATGGCTATATCCGCGATCTATATGTTCAAGCCCGGTCACTTCTGTAATCCCTTCAGCCATTAAACCGGCAATTACCAGAGCTGCTCCGGCACGTAAATCACTTGCCTTCACTTTTGCCCCATGTAGTTGGACAGGACCATCGACGATGCCTGCTCTGCCCTCGACTTTGATCTTAGCATTCATGCGTCGCAGCTCATCAATATGCTTAAATCGTGCCCCATATATCGTATCGGTGACCATGCTAGTACCGCTTGCTTTTGTTAAAAGGGAAGTGAAAGGTTGCTGAAGATCTGTTGGGAAACCAGGATAAACCAACGTCTTGATATCAACGGATTTATAATTTTCTCCCGGTGAGACAAATATCTGGTCATCACCCGCTTCAATATTAATCCCCATTTCCCTCAATTTGGCAGTCAATGACTCCAAATGCTGGGGAATGACATTATCGATCAGAATCCCTTCACCGACAGCAGCGGCTAAAATCATGAAAGTACCGGCTTCAATCCGATCCGGTATGATCGTATGCTTGCAACCATGCAAACTTTCCACACCATCAATACGGATGATATCCGTTCCAGCACCCTTAATTTTCGCTCCCATATTGGTCAACAATGTGGCGACATCGATGATTTCCGGTTCTTTCGCAGCGTTTTCAATCACAGTGCGGCCTTTGGCCAAAACGGCGGCAAGCATGATGTTGATCGTTGCCCCTACACTAACGACATCCAAATATATGCGTGCTCCCGGAGCTCGTCCGCCCTAAGGTAAATGGCTCCTTGTTCATTCGTCACTTGTGCGCCAAGTGCTTCGAACCCCTTAATATGCTGATCTATCGGACGGGGTCCTAAATGGCAGCCTCCAGGCAAGCCGATCACTGCCTTTTGAATTTACCAAGCATTGCCCCCATTAAATAATAAGAGGCACGTAACTTCTTGACCCTGCCATTCGGAAGAGGCATTGAAATCATCCTGCTGGGGTTGACTGTCATTTGTCCTTCATCAAAGGATACCTCACCGCCAATTTCCTCCATTAACTCTTTCAGCATCTGTACATCCGAGATATCAGGCAGGCCTTCAATCGTTACTGGAGAGTCCGCTAAAATCGTTGCCGGAATAAGGGCAACCGCACTATTTTTTGCTCCGCTGACACGAATGCTTCCCTTTAGAGGATAGCCACCGGCAATTTTAAGTTTTTCCATAATAAACTCCCTTCCACGCTAAGCACTTAGAAGCTACTTCCAAAAAGTAATATTTTACCACAAGAAAATTGCATAATCCGACAACATTCACTATCTAGTTCTTTAGTTTACACAAAAGCAGAGAATTCATGTAAAAAAAGATAAAAATTTCTAATTTATGTTAATTTTATTAAAACAGTGCAATCTATAGCGACTTAGCGGCAAGGCATTATGCTTCAGTACGTGAATTCCAATCATTCAAGAAAGCTTCAATCCCTTTATCCGTTAATGGGTGATGGAATAATTGCATTAAAACTTTATAAGGGATCGTTGCAATATGTGCCCCTTTAAGAGCCGCTTCTGTAATATGCATCGGATGGCGGATGGATGCTGCAATGATCTCAGCATTGATATCATGGATCGCAAATATGTCAGCAATATCCGAAATTAAATCCAAACCATTTTGGCCGATGTCATCCAAGCGTCCTAAAAATGGCGATACATAAGTTGCTCCTGCCCTAGCCGCCAATAATGCTTGGTTGGCACTGAAAATAAGCGTGACATTTGTTTTGACACCTTGTTTTGTAAGTGCTGAAACAGCCTTCAAGCCGTCTGGGGTCATTGGCACTTTAATCGTGATGTTAGGTGCAATCGCAACAAGCTCCTTGGCTTCAGCCATCATTCCTTCAAAATCAAGCGCAATGACTTCAGCAGAAACGGATTCCTTAACAAGGCTTGTGATTTCTTTTAGCCGGTCATGGAAAGAAACTCCCTTTTCCCTAGCAACAAGTGATGGGTTAGTCGTAACACCTGCTAAAACGCCAAGTTCGTGTGCTTGTTTGATTTCTTCCATATTTGCTGTATCTATAAAGAATTTCATAAAATATCCTCCGTATGTAATCGATTTTTTATTTCTCTATTGAATTCTAATTGTTCGAAAAATAGAGCCCGGATTAAGCCTGCATCTAAAAGAAACCATTAGGGGGAGCCCCCAATGGGAATATTGCCTTACATTTTAAAGGGATGGAATCCTATTTGAAATTAAGCTTTGCCGTTTGAACCGAATTCACGAATTTTGCCGATGACCGTTTCTTTAATAGCTTCACGGCCAGGAACCATGTATTTACGAGGATCGTACACTTCAGAATCGTTATTCAGGATTTCACGAACCGCTTTTGTGAACACAATTTGATTTTCCGTATTCACATTGATTTTTGATGTTCCAAGTGAAATCGCTTTTTGGATATCTTTCAGAGGGATGCCTGTACCGCCATGAAGAACAAGAGGTTTGTTCGTTAAATCCCGTACTTCTTCCATTTCTTTATAGCCTAGGTTAGGTTCACCTTTGTATGGTCCGTGAACGGATCCCAAAGCTGGAGCAAAACAGTCGACATTCGTTTCTTTAACCAACTGTTCACATTCTTGAGGGTCTGCATATACGACTCCATCAGCGATAATATCATCTTCTTGTCCGCCAACCGTGCCCACTTCCGCTTCAACCGAAACATTGCGTGCGTGAGCGAATTCGACAACCTTCTTGGTTGTTTCGATATTTTCTTCGATCGGATGATGTGAAGCGTCGATCATTACTGAAGTGAAACCGGCTTCGATAGCTTCCTTACATTTATCAAAACTTGAACCATGGTCAAGGTGAATGGCCACAGGAACAGTGATTTTCATGTCTTCCAACAATCCTTGAACCATCATGACAGTCGTTTTAAAACCACCCATATGACGGGCAGCACCTTCGGAAACACCAAGGATGACTGGGGATTTTTCTTGTTCAGCAGCAGCTAGGATGGCTTGAGTCCATTCAAGGTTATTGATATTGAATTGACCTACTGCATATTTTTCATCAAGGGCTTTATTCAGCATATCTTTCATAGAAACTAAAGGCATTTGATTTCCTCCTACTAGTGGATGTTTATTTTTTAAAGTTAATTCTTTCTAGATATTCCCTAAAACCAAAGTAGCATACGCTTATAAATCAGAATATCTCTCCTCTTTTAGCATATCAATACATCAAAAAAACAGCAACAATTACAACTGTACCATGCCTCAAATTTTATTCCAAAAAACACGGCCCATCTAAAAAAGATAGCCGCGGCAATTTCTCCGTCAATAATATTAAATTTTCAAGACCGTTAACTCGATTGAATCGGCAAGTATTCACGTACGGCTTTTCTAATATCATCAATATCAAACGGCTTTGCAAAGTGTGTCATTGCCCCTAAATCCTTTGCTTCTTGAATCATGTCAAGTTCACCATATGCCGTCATGATTATGACCCGGATGTCCGGATCGACGACTTTCATCCTTTTCAAGATCTCGATGCCATCCATTCCCGGAATCTTCATATCCAGCAATACAAGATCGGGTGAATGATTATTTAGCACTTCCAAGGCTTGAATGCCATTAGCTGCTTGAAATGTTTCATACCCTTCTTTATGTAAAACCTCGTTCAATAAAATACGAATCCCGAATTGATCATCAACAATCAATATTTTCCCTGGCATTTTATCACCTCTCCCCTTCCCGATTCATCAATTAAATATATTAGCCAATTCGGCCATATTACCCGAAAAAGGGTAGTTACATAGATTGCGTTAAATCACTTGAGGTCCAACGCATTTATTCCATTCATGATTTCTATGTTCATATTCGATAATTG
Organism: Peribacillus frigoritolerans; assembly: GCA_030562215.1. Classification (GTDB taxonomy): domain Bacteria; phylum Bacillota; class Bacilli; order Bacillales; family DSM-1321; genus Peribacillus; species Peribacillus frigoritolerans_B. The sequence continues at coordinate 832,161 of JAUPFL010000001.1, forward strand.
TAACAAAATTCCTGCTGTATGGCTAAAAGGAATTTTAATTTTTTGTTTTTTTCGACCGATTTAGTTAATTCAGCCCTTTGGACCAAAAACCCTGAAACCTGTCAATGTAAAGGAAAGTCCTTTATAATAAGTATATTATTTTTTAAAGGAGTCCCTGATCATGTTAAAAATTTTCTCGACACAGATAAGCGGTTTATTTAAAAAACTGATTGAAAATGAAGCCTTTGAAATGGAGGATGCCGGACGCCTGCTGGCTCAGGCTGCAGTTGGGGACGGTTCTGTGTTCATTCACGGTTTTGGTGAAATGCAGGGCGTCACTGCCGAGGCTTTGAATGGGGCAGAACCCTTTCCTAAGGCAAAAAGCTATGAATTAAGTGAAACTATTTCCAGGGAAGATCGATTTCTTATATTCAGCCGCCATTCAGACGATTCAGAAGCATTGATGCTGGCAAAACAACTCAAGGAAAAGGATATCCCATTTGTTGCGGTTTCTACATCAGTCCCTTCCGAAGAAGATACTCTTTTGGAGTTGGCTGACGTACATATTGATTTACGTATCCAACGGGGACTGATTCCCGATGAAACGGGAAATCGATATGGGTTCCCTACCCTCATTACCGCTCTTTTCGCTTATCATGGAATTAAATTCACTCTTGAAGAAATCATAAAAGAATATGAAGATGAAGAATGATAAATTCAGCTAAAAAAAGGATAATAAATTTGATTGGAGCGGGTGTTGCGGGACTCATGCGGGAAAAGCACGTCTAAGCGGTGCCTGGAATCGAAATCAACATCCAAATTGTACAAGCCATAAAAAACTGTAGGCAAACTCGATTTTCTTCAAGTTTGCCTACAGTCTGAAACAGCCACATGGGCTGTTTTTTTGTTTATTAAAGATTTTTGCCGTTCTTTAATGACATACCGACAAAGTCGCGGAATAGCGGCTGTGGACGGTTAGGACGTGACGTGAATTCCGGATGGAATTGGGAAGCCACGAACCAAGGATGATCTTTCAGTTCAACGATTTCGACTAGACGACCATCCGGACTTGTACCGGAGAACACGAATCCTGCCTCTTCCATAGCTTGACGGTAGTGGTTATTGAATTCATAACGGTGACGGTGACGTTCATAAACAACCTCGTCATTATACGCTTCGTATGCTTTAGTTCCTTCGATAAGTTTACAAGGATACAGACCAAGACGCAGTGTTCCGCCCAAATCTTCTACATCCTTCTGCTCAGGAAGAAGATCGATGATTGGATCAGGAGTATTTTCATTAATTTCAGCTGAATGTGCTTCTGGAAGTCCCAGGACGTTGCGTGCATACTCAATGGACGCCAACTGCATGCCTAAGCAAATTCCGAAGAATGGTTTTTTTGTCGTGCGGGCAAATTCGGTCGCTGCAATTTTCCCTTCGATTCCACGATCTCCAAAACCTCCAGGTACAAGGATTCCATCTGCATCTTGAAGAAGTTCTGCAACATTTTCTTTAGTTACGTCTTCAGAATTCACCCAGTCGATTTCAACATCTGCATCAAATGCGTAACCGGCATGCTTAAGTGCTTCCACTACAGAAAGATAAGCATCTTGCAATTCAACATATTTTCCGACTAAGGCGATTTTCGTTTTCTTTGATAAAGAAGTAACCTTTTTGACTAGTTCCTTCCAATCTTCCATATCCGCCTCGCCACAGTCCAATTGCAAGTGATCACAAACGATTTGGTCCATATTTTGTGCTTGGAGCGCAAGAGGGATGGAGTAAAGTGTATCCGCATCAAGACATTCGATAACAGATTTTTTATCGATATCGCAGAATAAAGCGATTTTATCCTTCATATCCTGTGAAATCGGGCTTTCTGTACGTGCAACGATGATATTTGGCTGAATGCCAAGACTGCGTAATTCTTTTACACTATGCTGTGTCGGTTTTGTTTTCATTTCACCAGCAGCTTTGATGTAAGGAACCAGTGTACAGTGGATATACATAACATTATTGATACCGATATCACTCTTGATTTGGCGAATCGCTTCAAGGAATGGAAGAGACTCGATATCCCCTACAGTACCGCCAATTTCAGTGATGACTATATCGGCATTCGTTTCATTGCCTGAACGGAAAACCCGTTCTTTGATTTCATTCGTGATATGGGGAATGACCTGAACCGTTCCGCCTAGATAATCGCCACGGCGTTCTTTTCTCAGGACGGTTGAATAAATTCTGCCTGTAGTCACATTGCTGTGTTTACCAAGGTTGATATCGATGAAACGCTCATAGTGCCCCAGATCCAAATCCGTTTCAGCACCATCATCCGTTACAAACACTTCACCATGTTGATATGGACTCATCGTACCAGGATCCAAGTTGATATAAGGGTCAAACTTCTGGATTGTAACATTCAATCCCCTATTTTTTAATAATCTGCCTAAAGAAGCGGCCGTAATCCCTTTTCCCAAGGAAGAAACTACCCCACCTGTCACAAAAATATATTTTGTCATCTTATATCCTCCTATAGAATGTCTTCTTCCAATTCAGTTCTTCACATCATTAAATCATCGGAACCTGAATCGAATCTTCCGCTACATGAGCGGTTAAAAGCTAGAAACCGTAAACCAGTACAAACCATTAATCACTTAAAGGTCTTTAGTGAGAGTCATGCAGGATACATGAACAAGAATAAATTTCCTTAAATGACAGTTAACATAAATATGTTCTCTATAGTTTTTACAATTCTACGAGAAATCATTTTTAAAAATAAAAAAATGATGTCATTTATTCATTCCATCATTAAAAACAAAAACGCTCCGCTTACAATAAAAGTAAGGGAGCGATATAATTTAATCATTGTGTCCTTTTTTAAGGAGCCCAAAAATGATTCTACAAATTTCGCCTCAAAAAGTCAAGGGCGATTATTTATTTCTCATCCTCTTCATCCAAGTCATCCAAGTCATCTTCGTCCTCATCTTCGTCCTCATCATCTTCCAGGACAAATGCATCATCTTCGATTATTTCTTCTTCCAGATCGTCGTCATCATCCACGTCATCATCCAAAAGCACTTCGTCGATGACTGGAGAACCTAGAATATCATCATCGTCGTCATCTTCATCCTCGTCCAGATCATCGATATCTTCTTCAAAGTCAAGGTCTTCGTCTTCAAGTTCATCGAAATCATCGATGACGACAGCAGCCTTTTTGGCTTTCTTTTTCTTTTTAGGTTTTACAACATGTACGACTTCTTCTTCGATTTGGTCAACCGGGTACCATGTTTTCAATCCCCAGCGGTTGTCTCTAGTGAAGTGAAACGGCCATCTACATTTAAATCCGTATAGAATTGGGCAATTTTCTTTTCCACTTCCGCTTTGGATAAATGGTGCAGCGAAGCTAATTCACTAATTAAGTCTTTAAATGGAATCGGTTCATTTCTTTCAACTAACAAATCATATGCCATCTCTATTAAGGACATTTCCAATAATTGCTCTTTTGAGTATTGTTTTAAACTCAAATTCCGCACTTCCCTTCTCTATTCAAACACTGAATTCCGTGTTTTTTCACATAAAAAATAATCTAAAACAGTATTTCGATAAAATAACGACAATTCCTGCTAGACATATACTCCATTATAAACAATCTAAATGGGTTTATGCTAGTTCTATATGATACTTTCACAGATTTACCTTATTGTCTATCATTCACAGGAAACCAAAAGCTAAAGATTCTTCCTTTTTTTCTTTTTCGATTTCTGACGATAGGCTGACGTAAAAAAGACAATAGTCAGGATAAAAAAGAAATCGCACCCAATTGATGCTCATACAGCTCAAATAAAAAAATGATGGCAAGAATGTAACCTTTGATCAATCCAATCATTTTCAGGTTCATTTTCTCAACTCCAATAGGGCTGATTCTTCATTTTTGCCCCTTTTCCAAATAATTATAAGGTAAAATCTTCATTTTGTTAAAAAAGACGGAAATTATTAAAAAAGGGGCCCCTAAACGTTCGGAGCCCCCATCTTTGTTACATATTCCTTCGATATTGACCGCCTACATCATATAACGCCCTCGTTATCTGACCAAGACTGGCCACCCTCACGCAGTTCATGAGTTCAGCAAAGATATTTTCCCCATTCATGGCTGCCAATTTCAGTTTAGTCAGCGCTTCATCCGTGAACTCCTTATTTCTTTCCTGGAATGCCCTGAGATTTTTGATTTGCCCCTCCTTTTCTTCCTTTGTTGCACGGGCAATTTCCATGCTGTTCACTGCTTCTTCGGAAGGAGGATTTGGATTCAAATACGTATTGACACCGATGATCGGCAACTCTCCCGTATGCTTTAACATTTCGTAATGCATCGATTCATCCTGAATTTTCCCGCGCTGATACTGTGTCTCCATTGCACCCAGCACACCGCCCCGATCATTGATGCGATCGAACTCTTGCAGTACGGCCTCTTCGACCAGATCCGTCAATTCCTCCACGATGAAGGCACCTTGCATCGGGTTTTCATTTTTTGAGAGACCATGCTCCTTCGTAATGATCATTTGGATGGCCATTGCCCGGCGCACGGATTCTTCAGTAGGTGTCGTGATGGCTTCATCGTAAGCATTAGTATGCAGGAGTTACAGTTGTCCTGTAATGCCATTAAAGCTTGAAGTGTCGTTCTGATATCATTAAAATCAATTTCTTGGGCATGAAGGGAGCGCCCGGAAGTCTGTATATGATATTTGAGCTTCTGGCTGCGGTCGTTCGCACCATATTTATCCCGCATGACTGTCGCCCAAATCCTTCTTGCCACCCTCCCGATAACCGTATATTCCGGGTCGAGCCCATTTGAGAAGAAGAACGACAAATTCGGGGCAAAGTCATCAATATTCATTCCGCGACTTAAATAATATTCGATGTAAGTAAAGCCATTCGCTAATGTAAAAGCCAGCTGCGAAATTGGGTTGGCACCCGCTTCTGCAATGTGATAGCCAGAAATGGATACAGAGTAGTAATTCCTGACTTTCCGATCGATGAAGTATGCTTGAATGTCGCCCATTAACCTTAAAGCAAATTCCGTAGAGAAGATGCATGTATTCTGGCCTTGGTCCTCTTTCAGTATATCCGCTTGAACAGTCCCGCGTACCGTCTGAAGCGTATAAGCCTGCACTTCTTCAGCTTCGGCATCTGTAAGGGGACGGCCTAACTCTTCTTCTTTCCGTTGAATCTGCTGATCGACTGCAGTATTCATATACATGGCCAAAATGATTGGCGCCGGTCCATTGATGGTCATGGATACAGAGGTTGAGGGGTGGCAAAGATCAAAGCCTTCATACAGCTTTTTCATGTCATCCAACGTACAGATGCTGACTCCGCTTTCCCCTACCTTTCCATAGATATCAGGCCGGTGATCAGGGTCCTCACCATATAAAGTTACAGAATCGAAAGCCGTGCTTAGCCGTTTAGCAGTATCATCCTTTGATAAATAATGAAAACGCCTGTTGGTACGGTCTGGCGATCCTTCACCGGCAAATTGCCGCTTCGGGTCTTCCCTTCACGCTTGAATGGAAAGACTCCCGCTGTGTAAGGAAAGAAGCCCGGAACGTTCTCACGGAATACCCATCCCAAAATCTCTCCATAATCCACATATTTCGGCAGTGCCACTCTCGGGATCATTAAACCTGATAAACTTTTCGTTTTCAGCTTTGTGACGATTTCTTTATCCCTGACTTTCGTTACAAACTGCTCCCCTGCATACTTTTCTTTTAAATCCATCCATCCAGAAAGGATTTTTTTAGATTCAGGTGATAAATTCGAAGCGGTTTCCTCTTTCAGTTTTTCTAGGGAAGCCACCATATCGCTGTCGTTGTCATTTTCCTTAATTGCATCAATTGCTCCTTCAAGCTGGAAAAGCCTCCGGGCAATTCGCACTTGTTCAGCCGCACGCTTATGATACGATCTGACCGTATCACTGATTTCGCGTAAATAATACCGACGGTCAGTGGGAATGATGACATTTTGCTTATAAACATCAGCTTCTTTGGAAAAGGCCGTACTCCAAGCCGTCCCTGATTTTTCATTAAGCTTTTCAATCAGTGCAGCGAATAATGCATTGGTGCCTGGGTCATTGAATTGGGAAGCGATTGTACCGTACACTGGCATTTCAGATGGATCTTGATCAAAAAGCGTACGGCTTCTTTGATATTGCTTTTGAACTTGGTTTTTTGCATCTTCGGAACCTTTGCGCTCGTATTTGTTAATGACTATCAAGTCTGCATAATCAATCATATCGATTTTTTCAAGTTGCGAAGGTGCACCGAATTCACTCGTCATTACATACATGGATACATCGCATATTTCGGCAATTTCTGCATCTCCCTGACCAATTCCGCTCGTTTCAACGATGATTAAATCGAAGCCAGCTGCCTTCACGACGGAAATGGCATCTTTTATCGCCAAAGACAACTCACTTTTTGAATGGCGGGTGGCTAGGCTCCGCATATAAACACGCTCCGAAAAGATCGAGTTCATTCTGATCCTGTCACCAAGCAGGGCACCGCCCGTTTTCTGTTTGGTCGGGTCTACAGATAGAATGGCAACTCTCTCATCCGGAATTTCGTTAATGAACCTTCGTATCAATTCATCAGTCAATGAACTCTTTCCAGCGCCTCCAGTCCCCGTGATTCCCAGAACAGGAACCTTCTTTTCGGAAGTCTTGATCTGCTCAAAAGACTCTCCACAGCTGCCGCCGATTCCTGTGAAACATCGAGTCTATTTTCGGCAAAGGTAATAAATTGGGCAATGGCATTTGTTCCCCCAGCAATCAATTCATCAAAACGTTCCTGTAAAGATGGTTTGACTGTCGAGAAATCACACTCCTCCATCAAAACGTTTATCATTCCTTGAAGCCCATATTCCCGCCCTTCATCAGGTGAAAAGATACGGGCAATCCCATAATCATGGAGTTCTTTAATTTCCCTTGGGATGATGACCCCGCCACCGCCGGCAAAAATCCGAATGTGCCCGGCTCCCTTTTCCTTCAGCAGGTCATACATATATTTAAAATATTCCACATGTCCGCCTTGGTAAGATGACATGGCTATGCCTTGGACATCTTCCTGGATGGCCGCATTCACGATTTCTTCCACCGAACGATTATGACCTAGGTGGATAACTTCCGCCCCGCTGGACTGTAGGATTCTCCTCATTATATTGATGGATGCATCATGTCCATCAAATAAACTCGAAGCTGTAACGAATCTAATATGGTTCTTCGGTTTATACACCTCAACTGTACTCATTTAGCTCCTCCTTATTGAAACTTATTTATATCAGTGCTATTTGGAACCCGATACATTTTGAATCAATAATTGCGTCTGCAGTTCAACATACTCTTGAAGCGTATACTGTTTATGCAAAGCCCATCTTCTAAAACTCCACATCTGCCCCTGTACGAAAATGTTATGTGAAACAAGGCTTATTTGTTTTTCCGTTAATGATAGCTCCCCATTTTCGACACATTTCGTTATCACTTTTTCGAACATGCCCACCATCCGAAGTTCTTTGTTCAGAACATATGGTAAAGCATCTTTCGTCAAGGCTTTCACTTCCTGGTACATGACAAGCACTTCGTCCTGCATATCATCCATCACTTTATAAAAATAGGCGATCGTCAGCTTCAAACTTTCAAGTGTCCCATCACTCTGTTCTATTTCCTTCTGAAGCTTTTCCTGGACTTCATCATAGATAAAGTCACAAACGAGATATAATATATCTTCCTTGGTCCGGATATACTCGTATAACGTGCCAATGCTAAAGCCTGCCGCTTTGGCAATTTCCCTGGTAGTCGTTCGATGAAATCCCTTTTTCCTTAAAAAGGGTCACCGCCCCTTTAATCATTTGTGTACGCCTTTTTTCAACCAGCCGCTCATCCTTTACAGATGCAAGAACCTCTCTTTTTCCATTTTCAAACTCCTTTTTAAAGCCCATCAATCATTTTTCAAAGACATTCTGAAGAAATTGAAAAGGGAATTCCGGTAAAGGCAGTGCCTCATCGGAAAACCACATTTTCAACCCTATTTAGTAACCATCCGTGAGATGACCAGCTTTTGAATTTCCTGTGTACCTTCGTAAATCTGGGTTATTTTCGCATCGCGCATATACCGCTCCACTGGATAATCTTTTGTATATCCATACCCCCCGAAAACCTGCACTGCCTCCGTCGTCACTTTCATTGCTGTATCTCCAGCAAAAAGTTTGGACATGGCCGACTCTTTTCCATAAGGAAGGCCCACTGATTCCAACCAGGCAGCCTGATAGGTTAATAGCCTTGAAGCCTCAACACCCGTTGCCATATCCGCCAATTTAAAACCGATCCCTTGCTGTGCAGAAATTGGCTTGCCGAATTGGACGCGCTCTTTTGCATAATCAACCGCAGCATCCAATGCACCTTGAGCTATGCCTACAGCCTGGGCAGCAATTCCATTACGGCCGCCATCAAGCGTCATCATCGCGATTTTAAAGCCTTCTCCTTCTTTTCCAAGGAGATTTTCCTTAGGAACACGGCACTCATCAAAGATGATTTCCGTAGTCGGTGATGAACGGATTCCAAGCTTCTTCTCTTTTTACCAACACTGAAGCCTGGGAAGTCCTTTTCAATGATAAAAGCACTCGTTCCTTTTTGTTTCGATTCAGGATCTGTTAATGCAAAGACGACATATGTATCTGCAATCCCGCCGTTCGTAATGAAGATTTTTGAACCGCTGATAACATATTCATCACCCACAAGCTTTGCAGTCGTTCTCATACCGCCGGCGTCTGAGCCTGAGCTAGGCTCAGTCAGGCCATATGCACCGATTTTTTCACCCTGTGCCATCGGGCGAAGGTATTTTTGTTTTTGTTCTTCAGTGCCAAACTTATATATTGGCCATCCTGCGAGCGAAGTATGGGCTGATAAAGTCACCCCAGTTGAAGCGCAAACGCGGGAAAGTTCTTCAATCGCTATGCAATACGCTAAGTAATCACTTCCAATTCCGCCGTATTCCTCAGGCCACGGAATCCCAGTCAATCCAAGTTCAGCCATTTTATCGAAGATTTCACGGTCGAATCGTTCTTCTTCATCCCTCTCGGCAGCAGTCGGAGCCACTTCATTCTGGGCAAAGTCGCGCACCATTTTCCTGATCATTTCATGTTCTTCCGTTAGTTTAAATTGCATGGCAATGCCTCCTAAATTTCTCGTAATTAAAGATTTTTACTGATGACCATCCTCTGTATTTCGCTGGTACCCTCATAAATTTCAGTTACCTTTGCATCCCTGAAATAGCGTTCGACCGGATATTCCGTTGTATATCCATAGCCTCCGAACACTTGGACTGCTTCTATGGCCACCTCGACGGCCGTCCTCGAAGCGAATAGCTTAGCCATTGCAGCCTCTTTACCGCAATTCAATCCCTGCGAGCGTAAATACGCCGCACGATAGACTAATAGCCTTGAAGCTTCTATGCTCGTTGCCATTTCGGCCAGTTTGAAACCAATTCCTTGCTGTTCTGCAATAGGTTTGCCGAATTGTTCCCTGCCTTTTGCATATTGGACAGCATGTTTCATGGCACCCTCAGCAATTCCCAGCGCTTGAGCGGCAATCCCGATCCTTCCAGCATCCAAGTTGGCCATGGCGATTTTAAAGCCTTCACCTTCTTTGCCAAGGAGATTGGCTGTAGGGACTTTCATATCCTCGAACGTTACTTGCACGGTGCTCGAGCCATGAAGGCCCATTTTACGTTCATCTTTACCGATGATTAAGCCTGGCGTCCCTTTTTCTACGACAAAAGCAGAGATTCCCTTGCTTCCCTTTTGAGGATCGGTTGAAGCAAAAACAATAAACACATCCGCTTCCCCGCCATTGGTGATAAAAACCTTGGACCCATTTATTCGATATTCTCCGCCTTCCTTTACTGCCACTGCCTTCGATTTCAAACTCGCAGCATCGGAACCTGAGCTTTGCTCGGTCAAGCAAAAGGCTCCTAGATTTTTACCAGCGGCTAACTTAGGCACATACTTTCGCTTCTGCTCTTCCGTTCCAAAATAAACGATTGGATTTGTGCCAACAGAAGTATGAACGGATAGTATGACACCGAGAGTGGGACTGACTTTGGAAATCTCATTGATGGCAATGATGTAAGACATGAAGTCCATACCCGCGCCACCGTATTCTTCTGAAATCGGAATTCCCATCAAACCAAGCTCACCCATTTTTTGCAGAACCGTTTTTGGAAACACGCCTGTTTCCATTGCCTCGATATGAGGAGTGATCTCATTCTCCGCAAAAGCGCTTACCATTTTCCGCATCATTTCATGTTCTTCGGTAAACTTGAACTCCATCCTTCATCCCTCCCTTGATGCACATCTTTCTATGATTAGTTATATTCATAAAAGCCGCGTCCTGATTTCTTGCCTAGCCACCCAGCTTTTACATATTTCCTTAACAGCGGACACGGTCGGTATTTATCGTCTCCCAGTCCTTGGTGAAGGGTTTCCATTATATACAAGCATGTATCCAGCCCGATGAAGTCAGCTAGCGTAAGCGGGCCCATCGGATGGTTCATTCCCAGTTTCATTACGTCATCGATCGCCTCTTTAGTAGCGACGCCCTCATAAAGTGTATAAATGGCCTCATTGATCATCGGCATTAAAATCCGATTCGCTACAAAACCTGGAAAATCATTGACTTCCACCGGCACCTTATTCAAGGATTCAGCCATCTTTTCAACTTCTTTATAAACTTCATCCGATGTTGCAAGGCCGCGGATGATCTCAACCAGCTTCATGACTGGAACTGGGTTCATAAAGTGCATGCCAATTACCTTTTCCGGCCTTTTCGTGGCAGCGGCTATCTCGGTAATCGGAAGCGAAGAAGTATTGGATGCAAGAATGACGTGCCGGGGCGTAATTTCATCCAACTCGGCGAATATTCTTGTTTTTATTTCCATGTTTTCCACTGCCGCTTCAATCACTAAATCTGCCGCAGCTGCATTTTTCAAATTCGTTGAAGAAGTTAACCGGGAAAGGATTGCATCTTTCTCTTCGGATTCCAGTTTCCCTTTTTCTACCTGCCGGGATAGGTTTTTCGCAATAGTCCCTAACCCCTTTTCTACATACTCATCTTTTAAATCGTGTAAAAGAACTTCATAACCGCTCATTGCACAGACCTGGGCAATGCCAGATCCCATCTGTCCCGCACCAATGACCATCACTTTTTGAATGCCCATGAATATCCCTCCTCATTTATCTATGAAACTATCATCCTTGTTTAGGCACTTCTATTAAAACGGCATCTCCCTGACCGCCGCCACTACAGATCGCTGCGATGCCCAATCCCCCTCCGCGGCGTTTCAGTTCATGCATCAGCGTAATGATGATGCGGGCACCACTCGCCCCGATTGGGTGGCCTAACGCTACAGCCCCTCCGTTTACATTCACTTTCCCCGGCTCGATGTTGGCAATTTTCCCACTGGCCAGTGCAACCGCTGCAAATGCTTCGTTCACTTCAAACAAATCAATTTCCTCTATCGATTTACCTGTCTTCTTCAGAAGTTCATTTATGACCAGACCTGGCGTTTTAGGGAAGTCCTTTGCTTCCACTGCCACTTCTGCATGAGCTAAAATATAGGCAAAAGGCGTTTTCCCTTCTTTTTCCGCACGTTCCTCACTCATCAATACGAGTGCACCTGCCCCGTCATTTACACCCGGTGCATTACCTGCCGTAATGGTCCCCTCATTATTGAAAGCTGGACCTAGTTTAGCCAGCTTCCCGGCAGATGTATCTTTTCTTGGGGCTTCATCATGTTCGATGGTAATTGGTTCGCCTTTTCGGACCGGCACCTGTACGGAAATGATTTCTTCTGCAAGAATGCCGCCATCGATTGCTTTTATCGCTTTTTGATGACTCTCGTAAGCCCAGCCATCTTGTTCCTCACGGGTTATTTCAAGATCCGCGGCAGTACTGTTTCCATAAGTCCCCATATGGACGCCCGTAAAACTGCAGCTAAGACCATCCGATATCATCGTATCCTTCAGTTCTCCATCACCCATCCTTAGGCCCCACCTTGCTTTCGGGAGGATATAAGGAGCATTGCTCATCGATTCCATTCCGCCGGCAACAATGATTTCTTCTTCACCTAAGCGAATGATCTGATCAGCCAATGTGACACTGCGAAGTCCTGATGCCATACTTTATTAATGGTTTCCGTTTTCACTTCCCAAGGCAATCCAGCATGACGTGCTGCCTGGCGGGACGGTATTTGGCCTTGGCCTGCTTGAAGCACATTCCCCATGATGACCTCGTCTACTTGGCTGCCTTCAATCCCTGCCCGAACAAGTGCCTCTTTGATTGCTATTCCACCAAGTTGTGATGCAGTCAAACTGCTAAGACCACCGCCGAATTTACCAAAAGGTGTTCTCACACCGCTAATAATCACTGTTTTCGCCATCATTATTTCCCCCTATAAGTAACATTGATTGAACGCTCGCTCAATTTGGAGTTAAAAAAATAGTGTTGTAAGCGCTTAATATTATATTATATTACACATTTTTCTCAAAAATGAAAATATTTAGTTTGTAAATATTGAAAATATTGCCTGCTTCCATTTGATCCATCTCATTTAGAAGAAGCAGGCAATTCCATTTAAAATTAAGAGGCAATCGATTTATTTTCACCAATGACCGCTTTTTCGAGTAGTTCAGCTACATCATACGTTTTAACATTTTCCTCAACTTCTTTTGCTTTCGTCCCATCAGATAGCATGGTCAGGCAATAAGGACATCCTGAACTGATCACTGTTGGACTGACGGCCAGCGCTTGTTCGGTACGGGCCACATTAATGCGGTTTCCTGTTTCTTCTTCCATCCACATCAAACCGCCTCCGGCTCCACAGCACATACCCTTCTCACGGTTACGCTCCATCTCAATAAGTTTCACACCTTCAATGGATTGCAGGATTTCACGCGGCGGGCTGTAAACTTCATTGTACCTTCCCAAGTAACAGGAATCGTGGAATGTAATCGTCTCATTCACCGGATACTGAGGCACCAACCTGCCTTCACTGACAAGCTTCGCCAACAATTCAGTATGGTGATACACTTCCGCTTCCAAGCCGAAATCCGGATACTCATTCTTAAAGATATTGTATGCATGCGGATCGATCGTCACGATTTTCTTTATTTCATTCTTTTGGAATTCTTCTATATTTTTCATTGCAAGTTCCTGAAAAACAAACTCATTACCCAATCGACGGGGAGTATCCCCTGAGTTTTTCTCCTTATTTCCGAGAATTGCAAATGTGACGCCCGCTTCATTCAATAATTTAGCAAAGGAAAGGGCAATCTTCTGGCTACGGTTATCGTACGACCCCATTGAACCTACCCAGAATAAATACTCGAATTCTTCGTCTGCCTTTTTTAATTCCTTCACGGTTGGGACGCTGACATCTTCCCGAAGGCTTCGCCAATCTTCTCTCTCTTTACGGTTCAATCCCCAAGGGTTCCCTTGACGCTCAATATTCGTCATGGCACGCTGCGCATCGGGTTCAAGTCTGCCCTCTGTCAGCACTAGATAACGGCGCATATCGATGATTTTGTCGACATGTTCATTCATTACCGGGCATTGATCTTCACAGTTCCGGCATGTGGTGCAAGCCCAAAGTTCTTCTTCCGTAATGACTTCGCCAATCAGGCTCGGACTGTAAGCTTCTGTTGCTGCAGCTGACTCCTGCGCCCCCTGCGCGGCACCAGCCAAAGCAATCTTATTTCCCTTCGTATTTCCAAAAACAAAAGATGGCACCCATGGCTGCTTCGTTGTAACGGCAGCCCCTGTATTTGTTAAATGGTCACGCATCTTGATTATGATATCCATCGGGGACAGCATTTTACCGGTACCTGTAGCCGGGCACATATTCGTACAGCGACCGCACTCCACACAGGCATAGAGGTCCACCATTTGATATTGCGTCAAGTCCTCGATATATTTGGCACCGTAATATTGATTGCCTTCTTTGTCGAGAATCTCTTCTTCCAAATCAACCGGTTTCAATTTCCCCGGATTGTCCAGGCGATTAAGGAATACATTTATCGGACCGGCAATCAAGTGAGCATGCTTAGATTGCGGGATATAAACAAGGAAAGATAATATGATCAGTAAATGCAGCCACCAAGCTACATAAAAACGACGGTTGCCGCTGTTGTTCCCATCCAGCCGAATAGAAATGCGATGCTCGATGCGACTGGCTCTGACCAGGTTGCATCGTGTCCATGCCAGATCATTCCCATTCCATTCCCCAGTAATACGGTGATCATGATACCTGTAATGAAGATGACAACCAAACCTGCTTTGAAATCCCTTTTCAAGCGAACGAGCTTTTCGACATAACGGCGGTATGCCGCCCATAGGATTGCAACAAGAACGGTAAGCGTCACAATTTCCTGGAAGAAAGTAAAGGCCGGATAAACAGGGCCAAACGGTAAATGCCACCCTGGCCTTAAGCCTTTAACGAAAAAGTCGAGTGCGCCAAATTGCACTAAGATGAAACCATAAAATAACAAGGCATGAATGATCCCGCTCTTTTTATCTTTAAAGAGCTTCTTCTGTCCAAATACATAAACCCCTATTTTGACAAGACGATCTTTCACACGGTTATCGAATTCCACTTTTTTGCCAAGTTTTATATAAGCAATACGAGTCTTTATCAAATAGACAAACAAACCGGCGGCGTAAGCGGTTACAATCAGGAATGCAACTAAGTTGATCCACAGTAAACCATTCATGCAGTCTTTCCCCCTCTTTAGTAAATTGCAAAATGCCAGGTACCATTTTGGGAAATTTGGCATTTTTCTGAAATTTGATTAATTCCATTATATAATGAATGAGCATTCAGTCAACTTTTTTCTTTTAAAAACTGTTTAAATTTTCTTCCCCTTAATTATATAATTCGACAATTCCATGCATTACCCTTCTGCATTCTTAAAAAATGAGGACCCTTTCCCCGCTTTTTAATGATTACTGACAGGGAATTAGAGCCAAACTAAATATAATCATTTAGGGGGATTTTTTTGAAGATAATCACTACGATTGCCTCTATATTTTTATTGATCTTCTCTTGGTGCTGGGTTGATCTTAAGGTAGGGCATAAGCGTTATTTGAAGCAGGCAACCAACATTAAATATCCGCCTCGGAACAGCGAAATGACTGTATTCACATCAGGGAAAATCCTGTTTGCAGATTTTATGAAGGAAGTCAGGCAAGCTCAGGATTCCATCCATATCCTTTTTTATATTGTAAAAAATGATAAATTCAGCAAGGACTTTTTGAAATTACTGCAGTCAAAAGCGGAAGAGGGTGTGGAAGTGCGGCTTTTAGTCGATTGGATAGGAAGTAAAAAAATGCCCCGTGAAACCATTCAGGAGCTGACTAAAAGCGGCGTTCATTTTTCTTTTAGCTTTAAACCGAAACTCCCCTTCCTTTTCTATACCATACAAAAAGAAATCACCGTAAGATCACGGTGATAGACGGAAAAATCGGCTATCTTGGCGGCTTTAATATCGGTAAGGAGTATATAAACCAAGGGGAGAAGCTGAACCCATGGAGAGATTACCATTTAAAAATGACCGGGGAAGGTGTAAAGGACCTTCAGGAAGTCTTCCTCACGGATTGGTTCCATGATACAAACGAGGATTACAGAGGAACACCTGCCTATTTCCCGACATTGACTCCCGGGACGCAGGCACATCAGTTTGTCGTCACGAATGGCAGTGATCTTGAACAGGCACTGACACGCATGATTCGGCAAGCCACTAAAAAATCATTATCGGGACTCCATACTTCATTCCCAGTGAAACTTTATTTCAAGAATTAAGGGAAGCCCTTGCACGCAATGTTTCCGTTACGGTCATCGTACCTGAAGTTTCAGACCATCCCCTTGTCAAGGAAGCTTCTTTTCCCTACTTCCGGGTACTTATAAAAGACGGGGCTGAAATCATGCAATTTCAAAGAGGGTTCTACCATTCTAAGGTGATACTGATCGATGATATAATGTGTGATATCGGTACGGCTAATTTTGATAAACGCAGTTGTTTTTTAAATAGTGAAATGAACTGCATCGTTTATGACCGGACATTTATAAAAGATGTAGAAAAGGAATTGGCAGTTGACCTGGCCGAATCCAAGCCGCTAAATGGGGACGCTCTTTCCAATATGGATGTAGTCCGTTCAGCAAAGGAATCGCTGGCTTCCATCCTTTCTCCTTTTCTTTGACATCCGTTTGCTCAAGGAGAAAAATAAAATGAAAATAAGATTTGGATTCGTATCCAATGCCACTTGTTTATGGGAAGCTTCTCCGGCTAAGACAATTACTTTCAAGCGATATAACACACTTGGCGCAGTGAAAGGAATGGAAAAACTCCTGGATGTGACAAGGCAGAACATTGAAAATACCTTAAGGGTCCTTCAATATAACACGGCACACCAAATAGAAATATACCGGATGTCCAGTTCCATTGTTCCTTTAGCCACACATCCCGAAATAGAATGGGATTTCGTTACTCCTTTTAAAAAGAGTGGAAACAGCTTGGCGATTGGGCCACTGCACACAAGATGAGGATCAGCTTTCATCCCAATCAGTTTACGCTGTTCACCAGCCCTAAGCCGGAGATTACACAAAATGCCGTGAGAGATATGGAGTTCCATTATAAAATGCTTGATGTAATGGGCATTGCGGACACCTCTTTCATCAATATCCATGTCGGTGGAGCCTATGGTGATAAAGAGTCCGCACTTGTAAGGGTTCATGATAACCTTAAATCGCTGCCTATGCACGTCAAGGAAAGAATGACTTTGGAGAATGATGATAAAACCTATACGGCATCTGAAACCCTGGGTGTATGTAAGAGGAAGGCATCCCGCTTGTATTCGATTATCACCATCATCTCGCAAACCTTTCAGATGAGCCGCTTAACGAGCTGCTCACCGAGGTGTTCACCACTTGGAATCAAGCAGGGGCGGTACCAAAGATTCATATTTCATCCCCAAAATCGGCAGGTGAATTCCGCTCGCATGCAGATTATATCGATTTGGACTTCATCATGCCCCTTTTTAAAGTGCTTAAGGATCTTGGACAGGACGCGGACTTCATGATCGAGGCCAAGATGAAGGATCGGGCAATGTTGCAGCTGATTGAAGATATGGCTAAGATTCGTGGTGTAAAAGGGTGAGCGGCGGAGCCGTCGAGTGCTAATTGACCAAAAAAGCGGCTGTTTCGCTAGAAACAGCCGCTTTTTTCCATTACATTTTTTCCGGTGCCGAAACCCCGATGATGGCTAATGCATTCTTTAATGTAATTTGGACGGATTTGACCAGTCCTAGACGTGCCTTACTTCTTTCCATTTCTTCAACATCCAGAACCTTATCTGCATTGTAGAAACTGTGGAATGTAGAAGCCAGGTCGAATATATAATTAGTCATACGGTGTGGCATCCGTTTTTCGGCTGCTTCCGCTATTGCCTGCGGGAATTCTCCTAATTTCTTCAAAAGCTCCACTTCTTTTTCAGTAGTTAGGGCTGAGAAATCAGTGACTCCTTCATAGCTGATCCCTTGTTCAACACCTTGGCGTAAAATGCTGGAAATACGGGCGTGGGCATACTGTGCATAATAAACCGGGTTTTCATTGGACTGTGATACCGCAAGATCCAAATCGAAATCCATATGGGTATCCGCACTCCTCATCGCAAAGAAATAACGTGTTGCATCCAGACCCACTTCATCAATAAGGTCACGCATCGTAACTGCTTTACCGGTGCGCTTACTCATCTTCATTTTCTCGCCATCCTTGTACAGGTGAACAAGCTGGATGATCTCCACTTCAAGCTGCTCGCGGTTGTACCCTAATGCTTCGATCGCTGCTTTCATGCGCGGTATATAGCCGTGGTGGTCTGCACCCCAGATATTGATCAGCGTTTCAAAGCCTCGCTCCAATTTATTACGGTGATAGGCAATATCCGGTGTCAAATATGTGTAAGACCCATCCTGCTTAATAAGCACCCGGTCTTTATCATCGCCTAATTCCGTAGAGCGGAACCATGTAGCCCCATCTTCCTCGTAAACATGGCCCCTGTCCCTCAACACTTTGAGTGCCTCATCAATTTTACCATCTTGATATAGAGATGTTTCGGAGTACCATACATCGAATCCGACACGGAAATTACCCAAGTCCGTTTTCAGTTTTTCCATTTCATATTTCAAGCCGTACTCACGGAAAAATTCAAAACGTTCCTTTTCATCTGCATTTACATATTCATCCCCATATTCACTGGCAAGCGTCTTACCGATGCCAATGATATCTTCGCCATGGTAACCGCCCTCCGGCATATCTTTTCGAGGCCAAGTGCCTGGAAATAGCGAGCTTCTATGGAAATGGCCAAATTATTGATTTGGTTTCCTGCATCATTGATATAGTATTCACGTGAAACATCATATCCTGCTTTAGCGAGGATATTACATAACGTATCACCTACTGCTGCACCACGGGCATGACCAAGATGGAGATCACCTGTCGGGTTCGCGGAAACGAACTCCACTTGGATTTTTTCGCCTTTACCAAAGTCACTTTCCCCATATGCTTCATCCACTTTCAAAATGACAGGTACCAATTCTGTCAAATAGGAATTATTCATGTAGAAGTTGATGAAACCAGGTCCTGCTATTTCAATTTTTTCGATGGATGCTTTTGAGTTATCGAAGTTTTCAATGATTGCCTCTGCTATCATCTTTGGCGCTTTCTTTGCAATCTTGGTTAATTGCATGGCCATATTCGTGGAATAATCCCCGTGTGACTTATCTCTTGGAAGTTCCAATACAACATTTGGAATCTGCCCTTCCGTTGCTAAACCAGCTTTAATGACTGCCGCTTTAATCTCTTCTTTCAGTTTTTCCTGTACCTCTTTTACTATATTCATGCGTTATGCTTCCTCCTTGTAGGAAATCGTCATCTCATATTGACCGGGTTCGCTTCCCTGCATATGTAACGTATATTTAAGGACTAGTTTCCCTTGTTTGGCCTGCTCATCCCATTGATGATGTATCTTCTTCGCGGTCGTCCGTAATCCTAACCTGCCATATATACTTTCATAATGTCCATTTGTCGCTTCCTGCAGGCGGAAAAGCTGCCTCATTTTAATGGCACCATTCCTAAGCAGGATCGTTTCATCCGGTTTGTGCTTGATGGTCGTTTGTGTTTGACCGACTTCATTTTCCTCTTTATATTGCAAATATAAATCTGCACCTTTATACATTTTTGTACCAAATGTGACCAGCTCATACGTTTCCGTTTCTGAGCCGTGCTTGATTTTTGTCTGTAAAGTCACTTTAATAGCATGCTTATCTATATCATGAAGAGTCAAAGCTACACTTCCTTCATCATGTCGTTCTTAACTTTATAAGTATAAATATTCTTCAAGGAAGTTTCAACTTGGAGCGGAAAATAAAGTGTAAATCCAAAAATGTGAGGATAAACTGTCGAAATCCTGTTGTTGCAATTCATTTGATTTTAACGCAATAATGACTCATTGGGGCGGAATGTTCAAAAAGAATCCTTAGATGTAAAATCCTTTTCCTGAATGGATAAAAAAGACCATTCCCGCTAAAAAACAGGAACAGTCAAGTCTTCCATCATTAACCTTTTTGAACCCAGCCTAGAATCATTTCACGAATCAGCTTGCTCGCCGTGTTCGCAGTTTGCTCGGATGGATCATAAATCGGTGCCACTTCTACTAAATCGCAGCCGACCACATTAATTTCAGACCGTGCTATCTCATGAATCGAAGCTAAAAGCTCTTTGGAAGTGATGCCTCCACAATCTACGGTGCCTGTTCCCGGCGCGTGCGCAGGATCAAGAACATCGATGTCGATCGTCACATATACAGGACGGCCAGCTAACTGCGGCAATACTTCTTTGAGAGGTTCAAGAACTTCAAATTTAGAGATGTGCATGCCATTTTCTTTTGCCCATTGGAATTCTTCCTTCAAACCGGAACGAATGCCGAAAGAGTATACATTTTTCGGGCCGATAAGTTCTGCCGATTTACGGATGATGGACGCATGGGAAAGCGGCTCTCCCTCATAATCCTCACGTAAATCTGTATGGGCATCCATATGGATGATGGCCATATCGGGATACTTTTTGAACATGGCTTTGATGACAGGCCATGTGACAAGGTGTTCCCCTCCCATACCTATTGGAAACTTACCTGCATCCAACAAGCTGTCGACGAATTTTTCAATCATATCGATACTGCGCTGCGGATTGCCGAATGGTAATGGAATATCTCCGGCATCAAAGAATTTAACTTCCTCTAATTCACGATCTAAATACGGGCTGTACTCTTCCAAACCAATCGAAACTTCACGGATCCGGGTAGGGCCGAAGCGAGAACCCGGACGGAAACTTACCGTCCAGTCCATCGGCATGCCGTATAGCACAGCTTCTGATTCCTCAAAAACAGGGTGGCTTTTAATGAATACATTGCCTGAATAGGCTTCATCGAATTTCATTGTCCATGCCTCCCTTATTTCACTAAATCTTGAACGAATTTAGGCAGAACGAAAGCTGCTTTATGAAGTTCTTTTGTATAATATTTCGTTTCTATTTCATGGAAACGGTCTTCAGTCACTTCTAATGGATTATATTTCTTCGATCCGATCGTGAACGCCCAAAGGCCGCTTGGATACGTCGGGATATTCGCTAAATACAGGCTCGTGATTGGGAATATTTCTTTCACATCACGTTGTACATCGCGAATTAAGTCCGCTTTAAACCAAGGATTGTCGGATTGCGCCACAAAAATCCCGTCTTCTTTCAAAGCTTTGGAAATCCCTGCATAAAAACCTTTTGTGAATAAATTGACTGCAGGTCCTACAGGTTCAGTTGAGTCAACCATGATCACGTCATATTCATTTTCACTTTTGGCGATGTGCATGAAGCCATCCCCAACTTGTACGTCTACACGCGGATCTTCAAGCATGCCTGCAATTTCCGGCAGGTATTTCTTTGAGTATTCGATAACTTTCCCATCGATATCCACCAATGTAGCTTTTTTACGCTTGGGTGTTTAAGGATTTCACGGATAACTCCTCCGTCCCCTCCTCCTACAACCAAAACGTTTTCTGGATTAGGATGGGTAAATAAAGGAACATGGGCTACCATTTCATGGTAAACGAATTCATCGCGCTGTGAAGTCATTACCATGTCATCCAGCAATAGCATATTGCCCCACTCTTCCGTTTCAATCATATCAAGCTTTTGAAACTCAGTTTGCTCCGTATGTAAAGTACGATTCACTTTCATCGTAATACCAAAGTTCTCTGTTTGTTTTTCAGTAAACCAAATGCTCATTTATTAACGCTCCTTTTCCATTTCATATTGTCAGTCACCTTATAGGTTCCCCAAAATCGGTATAGTCATTAGCTAGAAAAATTATAGACGAATCTAGCAGAATTGCAAGATAAATTTCTTAAATGCAGTTCTCATGTTTAAAATTTTCTTTTTTTCCATAATAGTAATAGATAATAGATTCTTACCTGATAAGAGAGGTGAAAGCAATGGAATTGATTCCAAGCGAACGATTTAAAAGGACAACTAAATATGTACGGGCCTTCATTATCCTTGCCACAATCGGGCTGACAATACTCTTTGTATTGCTTCTCTCTTTACTGATTTATGCAAAAATATTAGGTCCGCCACCTTTGGTCGTGCCGCAGTCCACTCTCTATTATAGTGATAATGGAAATGTGATCGGTGAAACAGATAATGGCCAGAAACGTTATTGGGCCGGAATGGAGTCGATTTCACCACAGCTCATCAAAGCGACTGTCGCCGTCGAGGACCGCCAATTTTACACGCATTATGGATTTGATATAAAGCGGATCGGCGGTGCCATCCTTGCTGATATCAAGGCAATGTCCAAGGTCCAGGGTGCAAGCACCATTACCCAGCAGTATGCCAGGAACCTTTTTCTTGGGCATGACAAAACGTGGTCGCGTAAACTTAATGAGGCCTTTTATACGATACGTTTAGAAATGAACTACTCCAAAAAGGAAATTCTAGAAGGCTATTTAAATACGATTTACTATGGCCATGGCGCATATGGAGCCCAAGCTGCAAGTCAGTATTACTTTGGCAAGGATGCCAAGGATTTGACTCTTCCTGAAGCGAGCATGCTGGCAGGAATACCAAAAGGGCCGTCAAACTATTCTCCATTGGATAACTTTGAAAAAGCGAAATCAAGGCAGAAAGTCGTCCTTCAAGCAATGAAAAGCAAAAACTACGTTTCAGGAAAGGATATCGCGGAAGCACTGCGAACATCCCTTACATTGAAAGGGGAACATGGAACGGTCACCAAGAAGACCGCTCCCTATTTCCAGGATGCCGTCAAGCAGGCTTTAAAATCCCAGCTTCATTTAGATGACCGGACGATCGAGCTTGGCGGGCTTAAGGTCTATACTACACTGGACGAAACCCAGCAGGATGCTGCCGAAGAGGTCCTTTCCAATACCATACCCAAATCTTCAGGCATTCAAGCCTCGATAGTGGCAATGGATCCGGATACCGGGGAGGTCCGTGCTCTGGTCGGAGGGAAGGATTACTCCGAGTCGCCATTCAATCGGGCTACACAGGCCGTTCGCCAGCCTGGTTCAACCATGAAGCCATTACTATATTATTCAGCGCTGGAGAATGGTTTCACACCATCCACCACCTTAAAAAGCGAGACAACTACATTTTCTTTCGATGATGGTCACTCATCTTACACACCGCATAATTACAACCATCAATATGCGGAAGGCGAAATCACGATGGCCCAGGCCATTGCTCTTTCCGATAATATCTTCGCCGTAAAACGCACTTGTTCCTTGGGGAACAGTCATTGGTCGATACGGCGCGTCGATTCGGAATCACGGCAAAGATGGATGCGGTCCCTTCCTGGCACTCGGTACGTCAGGTGTTAGGGCGATTGAAATGGTGAACGCCTACAGCATTCTGGCTAACGGCGGCAAGAAGGTTGAACCCGTGTTTATCAAAAAAGTTGAAAATCAAAAAGGTGAAGTGATTTTTGATGAAAATGAGAAACCGGAACAGATTCTGGATGAGGACAAGGCATTTGTCATGACCCAGATGCTTACAGGTGTTTTCGATGAAACGTTAAATGGCTATACGAAAGTGACCGGCAGCACCATCAGTTCCCAGCTGACCCGCCCATATGCGGGCAAATCAGGCTCCACCCCGACGGATAGTTGGATGATCGGTTACACGCCGGAGCTTGTAGCAGGAGTATGGACTGGATATGATCAAGGCAAAAAGATCGAGATCCCTGCTGAAAAAGGCTATGCAAAGAAAATCTGGGCTTCCTATATGGAAAAGGGCCTGCAAGGGAAACCGGCAAAATCGTTTAAGGAAACCAAAAACGTAATCGGGGTGAACGTGAATCCCGTAAGCGGAAAATTGGCCACAAAGGATTGTCCTGTCTCAAGAATGACTTATTATGTTAAAGGGACCGAACCTGTCGAATACTGTGCCGAGCACTTTAAGGGTGAGAATCGAAACATGCCCCAAAAGAAGAAGAACATAAAAAGGCCCCGTGGTATAAGAAAGTCTTAAAACCTTGGGGATAACGAAAAACCCCCGAAGCCTGCAGCGGCTTCGGGGTTTTTCTGTCCTAGTTTCACAGTGACTAAACTGCTGTCTTTAAGTTTACTGATTTTATCGCTTTCCTACAAGTGCATTTTTCACTAAACTTAACATTTCATCCATTAAACGAGATTCAAACCGTCAATGACTCCTTAAGCTGATCTGAAGAACGCTCCCACATTCCCGCATCATGGTTTCTCAGGAAATCTGCAAGCACACGTTTTGATTTATCGTCCATGTCCTCAACGATGATTTTTCGTTTTAGCGATTTATCCATCCGGTTAACATGCTCCGGGAGCGATTTGTAACCGCGTCTAATTGACCTGTCGACCGTCATTTCACATGCTGTCACACCTGCATAGTGCGGACCGTTTTGAGTGGCTTCAATGGTCACCCAAACAAGCCAATAAGGTTTGGCATTCGGGACTTCCTCTTTAGTCTTTAAAAACTTGATCCCTTTTTCCACTGCACTTCTTGCATGCATCGCACCGATATCGACCTCTGCTTCACCTGCATCCACATCGATGATGACCGGAGAAATATTATCGAGCGTTAATACCCCTGCTCCATATCCGCCATGACCTTCTGTTGGGTCGTTTTTTATAATATTGAAGCCTACCTTTTTCTTTGGTTGTTCTTCCATGTTCGTATCCCCCTTTATTGTTTGTCATTCCTTATTATTGGTTAAAAAACAAAAGTGAAAAAAATTGACTCAAGATGCCTCCTACAAATTCTCTACCAGTATTCAAAATCGGGCTTATTGTATATTGGCTCAACGGTGTGATGATCAGGATCAAAAAAATAAGCGAGCCGTATTGTTCATACTGGGTCATTTTTGCCCGCAAGTCTGCTGAAACAAGATCCTGAATGATCCTATAGCCATCGAGCGGCGGAAGCGGCAACAGATTAAATACAAATAAAAGGACATTTAAATTTATGAGTATATTTAAGAAAGGCTCGACGAAAAACGGTAAATCAGGTCCAACGCCTGCGGCAATCAACCCGTAAAAAATTAAAAACCCTAGCATTGCAACAATCAAATTACTGAACGGACCGGCAAAAGAGACGAGCACTCCTGCCAATTTAGGGTTCTTGAAATGAAAACGATTGACCGGTACAGGTCTCGCCCAACCAAATCCGGCTATTAATATCAGTAACGTCCCGATCGGATCCAAATGGGAAATCGGATTTAATGTGACTCTTCCTTCATTCTTGGCAGTAGGGTCACCGAACTTATAGGCCACATAAGCATGGGAAAATTCATGGACCGTAAATGCGATTAACAGTGAAACAATGACATACGGAAGCTGTTCCAAAGGATAAGCCAAAAACCCTCTTATTTGTTCAATGAATTCCATCGATAGCTTCTCCCCCAATGTTTATTACCGTTAGTATACATCAAAAGTTCAAGAAGTGAAAAAACTCTGACTTCCGTGTCTTGCAATTCTTTTTCCATTATGAAACACTACAAGATAAGAGAGGAAGGGGGAAAAGAGATGCCATATGTAACAGTCAAAATGCTTGAAGGCCGTACAGACGAACAAAAAAAGGCTTTAGTCGAAAAGGTGACTGCAGCCGTGACGGAAACAACTGGAGCACCAGCTGAAGCCGTGACGATTTTCATTGAAGAAATGTCAAAAAATCATTTAGCAGTAGCCGGTGTCCGTAAAAGCGATTTATAAGATTTACATAATGGGGAAAAGCTAAGCCATCAATTCGGCTTAGCTTTTGTTTTTAACTGCTCAATATATTCATATGCCTCATCAATTTCTTCAAGCGTATATTTTTGTTTGCTTTTCAGCGTAAAAATTTTCTCGGTGACTTCTTCTTTTCAAGCGTGTCGAAGTATAATACCGTTGAAACCAGTTCCAAAAACCTGGCATTCTGTTCGTTCATATCCTGTAAGCATGCCTCAAGTGCCGGCATCTCCACTTCCTGTATGGATAGGAAATCCTGGCCGGCATCCGTTATCGAATAACAATATTGATAATAGCCTGCTTTTTTTCCCTTACTTCATTCAAGTAGCCCATTTCGCAGAGCTCTTCAATCCGTAAGGTCAATTCCTCCGAGTACGGTCCATAAAAATGAAACTGAAACTTTTCATGAAATGGGAAGGAAAGCTTCTTCGCAATATAAACGATTTTTTGTAATTTTTTCCGACCCGAGATTTCACCGGCAGTAGAAATTGCATTGATTATGTTTGCATGATCCTTAAACAAGGCTCGTCACTCCTCACCAAAAATGTACCACTTCAATCCGATAGCTCCAAAAGCTTACGAATCTGTTTTTTTATATTTTTCTTCGTAGATTCATCACGCAATAAATCCGCTGGATAATACAACTTATGATCCGTTCTTCTTTTCCCTGAAATTGCATCGACAATTTCGGATTCACGTGATAATTCACGAATTTCGCCATTATTTTTAAGCAAGTGAATCGGGAGTCTCTCCTCTTCCTCACCTGGCCGGTAAAAATCATACGGCAGATCTGATGAGGAATCGACGACAAGATAATAATCCGGATCGATGCCTGCCTTCTTGAATAGCGTCCTTAATTCCATCAATCTGTTCATTTGACTGTTCGATGGATGGAATTCCACATATTTAAATAGTTTACGGTTAACGAAGCGAGTGCATAAATCTTTTAAAATCGAATCGTTTTCCCCTTCCCATGCTTCGAAATAATAGAGCATCACCGATTCATCCATTTTCAAATAGTCCGTTAAAGTCACTTCTCCCTTGAACAATGAATAAAAATGGTGCGGTTCTTGAGCAAACTCATAACCGGATTCATATAAATGTTTCGCTCTATGTAGAATCTTGGTAAGTATGACTTCCGCACTTCTCGTAACTGGATGGAAATAAACCTGCCAATACATTTGGTAGCGACTCATGATATAATCCTCAACCGCATGCATCCCGCTTTGCTTTATGACGGCATGTTCTTCCCTTGGCCTCATCACACGCAAAAGCCTTTCCATATCGAAATGTCCATAACTCACGCCAGTGAAATAAGCATCACGCTGTAAATAGTCCATTCTATCAGCATCGATCTGACTTGAAATCAGGCTGACTACTAATTTCCCTTTATAGGTTTTCGCAATGACTTCTGCCACTTTTTTTGGAAAATCACGCCCAACTCTAAGGAGGATCTTATTCACTTCCGTATCGCCGACGATTATCTGCTGTGTGAATTGCTCATGATCCAGATCAAACACTTTTTCAAAAGAATGAGAGAAAGGACCATGACCCAAATCATGCAGGAGGGCTGCGCACAAGGATAGTAACCGTTCCTCTGGTTTCCATTCCGCCCTGCCCTCGAAAACATCATCCACGATTCTCCGGACGATCTCATATACTCCAAGCGAATGGCTAAGCCGACTATGTTCCGCACCATGAAAGGTTAAATAAGTCGTTCCCAGCTGTTTGATCCTTCGAAGCCGCTGGAATTCCTTCGTCCCTATTAAATCCCATATAACCCGGTCACGAACATGTATATATCGGTGCACCGGATCCTTGAATACTTTTTCTTCTTGTAATTTTTCGCCGGAATATTCCATGAACTACCTCTTTTTCATAATCTCGATGCACTCATTATAGCGTGTTTTGACAAAAAACCCTAACTTCCACCTTGCTAGAAAGAGGGGTCATTTTGTAAGAAAACGGAAGTTCCAGTCTGGTTTTGTCTCGAAAATAAGGAAATAAAAAATCACCGCAGTGTGTCGAACCTGGGTGATGATTACTTGTTCCATATATCATAAGAAACAATCCACTCTAACTATATATCATGGATCCTACTTTAGTTTTTTATTGATTTTATCCAGTAACTCGTCTTCTGTCGGTGCAGCAACCGGACGGTTATTGACAAAGGCAAAAGACTTCTTTCTGCCAGGACCGCAATAGGATTGGCAGCCCACTTCAATTTTCGCGTCGGGATCAAGCTTTTCAAGGCGCGGGATCAATGTTTTTATGTTTACCGCCAAGCAGTCATCGCACACTCTGAATTCATTGGACATCCTCCGGTCACCATCCTTTCCATGACAAACTATATTTCATCCATTTATATGACTAAAGGGTATTTTACCGTTTCTACTTATGAATATCAAGAGGGCTGGATGATATGAAAAGGATGTGATTAATCAAAAAACTAGTATCCTTTTAACCTTTTTGTATAAAAAATCCAGATTTTGTCCAAAATGCTAGTAGAACACTCCATAAATCACTGCCACACGATATTTTATATAGTTATTTATTTTAAAAGTTACCAGAAAGGGAGTATGTAGAAATGAAGGTTCGTCAAGATGCCTGGACAGAAGAAGATGATTTGCTTTTGGCAGAAACGGTATTACGCCATGTGCGGGAAGGCAGCACTCAGCTTAATGCTTTTGAAGAGGTAGGGGATAAGTTGAATCGCACCTCTGCAGCATGCGGATTCCGCTGGAATGCAGTTGTCCGCCATAATTATGATAAAGCGCTATCACTCGCCAAGAAACAGCGTAAGCAGCGGCAAAGGATCCTTGGAAAAGATCAAGGAGGGAAAAAACGGCTTCTTTATACACCGCCGTCCCCAACGATTTCCGACATAATGGTTCCCCATGTGCAAGAAGAGGAACTAGAGTTGAAATCCGAAGTCGATACTACCAATTATGAAGCATCAGAGGAATTCGTTGTGGCAGAAGCCCTCGCTCTAAGACACAGCACACACCAGTATCTTTGGAAACGGCCATCAGCCTTGATACCGTCATCGCCTATTTGGAATCCATGAACGGGCGCATGCTTCAAGCCGAAGTATTAAAAACCGAAAATGAAAGATTGAAGCTTGAAATTAAAGGGCTGAAAAAGCGAAACGAAGATTTGGAGAATAAAATCAGCCACCTGGAACAAAACAGCGGCTTGATGCAGGAAGATTATGAAACTTTGATGAATATCATGAATCGAGCAAGAAAGCTGGTCTTGTTAGAGGAAGAGGAACGTCCGGCCACTAAGTTCAAGATGGACCGGAATGGCAACTTGGAAAAAATGGCCGAGTAATAAGATAATGTGGGGTTCTGTTATATAGATCAACCACATGCCAGAGGCCATTTCCCCCATGTTTATCCGAAAAAGGGAGCCAACAAGGCTCTTTTTTTCATTGTTTCAAGAAACATGGAATAATATCTCCTATCATACAGTCCTTTTACAGTTTCAGTGAATGCTAAAGTCGTATTTACTGAAAAAAGCCGTTCCTGACTTAATGGAACGGCTTCTTTCATATCAATCCTTTAATGCATCGAATACTTTATCATTGCGTTCCACCACTCTCGTCAAGTACGCCTCATACAACGGCCATTCCTGAACGGAAAGTGTGTCAGAGAATATCCTTTCGCTATGCTCCTTCAATACTTGAAGGAATCTGAGCATCACGTCTTGAACACTCAATTGCACACCCAACAATTCGGTTAGGGAAGCCATTACCGAGGGGACGATATCAGGATAAGTGAATTTGGTTTCTGCATTTCCTTTAGCTGCATCATAAAAACCCTTCACGAGACTGGCACGCTCAGCCCCGCTTCCATTGACACACAAATAGATTTGCACCGCTACGCCATTGCGGATCCTGCGTTGGGATATACCGGCAAACTTTTGCCCATTTATACTTAAATCATAACTGCCAGGACAATAGGAACCGACGATTTCCCTCGCCTCCATCTTGACTGGAAAATCGGAGAACATCAATTGGACAAGCTTCCACATCGCATCATATCCACGATTGATTTCAATTTTCTGCTCGTTTTCAGGAAAAATGAGCGAAAAATTAAGGACCCCCTCATCCAGAACGACTGCTAGCCCTCCGGAATTCCTCACGATGGCCTGAAAACCATGCCCTTCCAAATATTCCAAACCCTTTTTAAGAAAAGGCAACTTCGTATCCTGTATACCCATGACTATGGTTCGGTGGTGTACCCACGCCCTGGCTACGGCCGCTGATTTACCTGACCCTACGGAGGCGCAAAATGTATCATCCATCGCAAAGGACTCCAGAGCAGGAAACTGAGGTCCAACGGAAGATTGATCAATAATCCTCCACTCTTGCTGCATTAATAATGAATCTGTTTCACCCATATGAATCTCCCTCTACATTTAATCCTCAAGCTGCCTATTGATACTGCGCCACAAATCCCTGTGCCGCTGTAATGACAGCCAGTTTATATACATCCTCTTCACTGCATCCCCTCGAAAGGTCATTCACCGGACGATTCAGCCCCTGAAGGATCGGGCCGACCGCTTCGAATCCACCCAAGCGCTGGACCATCTTATAGCTAATGTTCCCTGCTTCGAGACTTGGGAAAATAAAAACATTTGCATCCCCCTGAATAAGGGAATCCGGTGCTTTTTTCCTTGCTACCGAAGGAACGAAGGCCGCGTCAAACTGAAATTCCCCATCAAGAATGACTTCAGGGTCCATTTCTTTTGCCAAATTGACGGCATCAACCACTTTTAAGGTCTCGGGGATGTTGCCGATCCCTTTGTCGAAAAGCTCAGCATCGCCACACGCGGTTCGATATCGAACATTTGTGCAGTCTTCGCACTTTCTATAGCAATTTCAGCCAGGTCCTGGGAATCGGGGTTTATATTGATCGCACAATCCGCGAATACATATTTTTCTTCATCCCGGACCATGATGAACACTCCCGAGGTTTTTTGGACGCCTGGTTTTGTTTTAATGATCTTTAAGGCTGGACGAACCGTATCTGCAGTCGAATGCGTTGCGCCACTAACCATTCCATGTGCCAGTTTCATATGGACGAGCATGGTTCCAAAATAGTTCTCATCCATTAAGATTTCGCGTGCTTGTACATTGGTCGCTTTACCATCACGGACCTTCACGAACGCTTCAACCATTTCATCCATCATGATATAATTCTTCGGATCATATATTTCGATTGCATCAAGGGAGATTTTTAGATCTTTTGCCTTCTCTTGAATCAACCCGATATCCCCGATCAATATAGGTGTCACCAGTTTAGCCTTGGCAAGCCTGCCTGCCGCTCCCAAAATCCGTTCATCCAACCCTTCTGGAAAAACGATCTTTAAATTATGCCCCATAATTTTCGATTCCAATATTTCAAATAAATCGCTCATTGGCTCTTCCTCCTTTTAGATACGTTTCCCCCATTTTTTCTATATTTAACCATCCGTTAAAATCCATTGTCGTCTTCTTTTAAGAATACTCCAGCAGCCAGGTAAATTCCAGCCATCCGCAAATTTGAAAAATGCAGAAACACCGAAAAACAGTGATGGTGTTTGCGGGTTGATATAAATTTCCTTATACTGAAACTATGTTATATTAAAGTTATAATAAGACTTAGGAGTGATCGTAATGAGTGAAGCAGCACAAACACTGGACGGCTGGTATTGTTTACATGATTTCCGTCTGATCGACTGGGCTTCTTGGAAAACGTTATCAAGTGACGAACGCCAATTGGCCATCTCAGAATTCCAAGGTTTACTGGATAAATGGAATATGACACAAAGCGACAATGAAGGCAGCCATGCCCTATATTCCATCGTTGGTCAGAAAGCGGACTTCATGCTTATGTTTGCCCGCCCAACCATGGAAGAATTGAATGCAATCGAAAACGAATTCAACAAAACGAAGCTTGCCGAATATACAATTCCCGCTTATTCATACGTTTCCGTCGTGGAATTAAGCAATTACTTAGCTGGCGGAGATGGTGAGGACCCTTACCAGAACCCCCATGTTCGTTCCAGACTTTATCCGATACTACCAAAAGCGAAACATGTATGCTTCTATCCAATGGACAAGCGTCGTGATGGCGATGATAACTGGTATATGCTTTCCATGGAAGAGCGCAAAGGCTTAATGCGTTCCCACGGCTTGATTGGCCGCAGTTATGCCGGTAAAGTAAAACAAATCATTTCGGGTTCTGTCGGTTTTGACGATTATGAATGGGGCGTGACTCTATTCGCAGATGATGTCCTTCAATTTAAAAAATTAATCTATGAAATGCGTTTTGATGAAGTGAGTGCACGTTACGCTGCATTTGGTTCTTTCTTTGTAGGCAATATCCTGCCTGAAGAAAATGTATCTTCATTCCTATACGTATAAGGCTGTGGGCTTCCGGTTTTCCGGAAGCTTTTTTTGCGTCCGCTCCTTTTTATTTTCCCCTGCTGTGGAATAATTCCAATCCTCATCCCATACATTTTCAATAGTGATAAAAATTTATTTTTTCACAGTCCCATTCAGCTTCAGGAAAATCGATCAAGGCAAGTCCTGACTCCAGCGAGGTGAAGGAACGTTACATCTATTCATTAGCCGGCAAGAGGATATGGCTTATATCATGAACGGCAGCCGTTATGTATCGCTTAACATTCATTGTGGTTTTTTAAGCCACCCGGGGATTGTCCAGAAAACATATACAATACTACCGGTCGCTATAAATCGCACTGTTTCTCCCAGTCCATACTCTCGGATTGTCCAAATTCCACAGCATCAACTAAACCTTGAATTCAGGAGGGAATGCAATGTCACAAAATAATCCTTATGGTAATTACCCGTACGGAGGAAGCCCTTATTACCCCTATGAAAATAATGAGCCTGAACTAAGGCAGCAGAATCCTAACCAGCAGCAAGGTTACCCGCAGCAAGGATTCCCGCAGCAAGGATTCCCGCAGCAAGGATTCCAACAACCACCATACCAGCCACAACAGCCCACTATGGCAGGCACGCCACAACAAATGCCGATGCAGGTGAGTCCAGCCACTACCGGACCGCAGATACCTGGCATGCTTCCGGTCGAACAATCATACATCGAGAACATCTTGCGTTTGAATAAAGGGAAATTGGTCACTGTTTATACAACGTTTGAAAACAACAAGGAATGGAATGCCAAGATCTTCAAAGGAATCATTGAGGCTGCAGGACGCGATCATTTAATCATAAGCGACCCTCAAACGGGAAAACGATACTTAATCCCGATGGTATACTTAGATTATATAACGTTTGATGAAGAAATCGAATATGAATATCCATTTGGAGGCGCTGGGCTTGCCACCTATTCGCCAAGGTGAAGAAAATCCACTAAAGAAGAGCCTCAGAATCTATTTGATTCTGAGGCTCTTTTTATATTGGAATGACTTTTTCAAAAAAGGCTGACCTAAGAAGATCAGCTCAGTTTGTAGACAAAAGAGGTTCGGAAAACATTTTTCATCAAATGATGTTCCCAAACCAACACCTTCAACTCATCAGGTATGGTTTCTATCTATATGTTATAACAAAGTTGATTGGAGAGAAAGGCGCGAGACTCCTGCTTAGAAAAGCGAGTCTAGGGAGAGACCCCACAGGCGCAAGCCGAGGAGGCTCCATGACCGCCCGCGGAAAGCGAGTGCCTGTAGAGGAAATCAACGTCCATATTGTACAAGCCATAAAAAAACTGTAGACAAACTCTTGATTTCTTCGAATTTGTCTACAGTCTCAGCTGATCTAAGAAAATCAGCTAATTCCATTACAAGTATTTATATGCAGCAATGATCATTAAGACCCAAGCGATCAAGAATGAAACCCCGCCAAGCGGTGTGATGGCACCAAGGACTTTGATTTGCGTAACGCTTAGAACGAATAGGCTTCCGGAAAACAGGATAATTCCTATTAGCATAAGCCAGCCGGACCAGTTGATCAGCGGACTAGAAATTTTCCCAGCCAATAAACCGAGTACCAATAATCCCACCGCATGGAACATTTGATATTGAACAGCGGTTTGCCAAGTTTCCAAATATTTATCAGGAATTTTCCTTCCAGTCCGTGTGCACCGAATGCACCTAGTGCCACAGCAATAAACCCATTCAATGCACCTAAAATGATGAACAGTTTCAATGATTTCGCTCCCCTTCCCTAACTTAAAAATCGAACAAGGACTCCCCATTGGCCTCATCCATTTTAACCGGCTCTACATTCGGTGTAGCCGACATGACGGGCTGGGTCAATGTGATTGGCTTCGGTATGCTGATGTTCGCAGCCTTTTCATCAACCATCACTTCACAAAGGGACTTAATGGCAATTACATACCCCTGCACCTTATCCTCTGAATTTGCCTGTTTCGCTTTTATAGCAAGCTCTTCGATTTTATCTAACATTTGTCTTGATGAAATATCCAACTTTACCACCTCGTCTATATACAGGTCAAAACTATCATAACTAGCATAGCAAAAATCAGAGAAGAATACACCTTGCATATTTCCTACCTTTTCATTGGCTTGTCTTGAAATTTCAAGCATGGCTGTCCTGAAGAATGGAAAACATCAAGAGAAGGCAGGTTTGATGTTTTGAATTGAAAAGCACGGCAGCCCTTTGGAAAACTGGGATCCCAAGTTATATAGAAATGGCGGCACGCCCTACAATTCACCCGTTTCGTTTTCTTGCCGATATCATCGGTTCGGGATTTTCCAATCAATTGGGGATTCCCCCATTTCCATCAGCAATTGATTTGTTTTGGAAAAAGGTCTGGTGCCAAAGAAACCACGGGAAGCCGACAGCGGACTCGGATGTACGGACTTAATGATTTTATGGCGGGTTTCATCAATCAAAGGCATTTTGGTTTGAGCTGGTTTCCCCCACAGGATGAATACAACCGGTTTCGGACGGTCATTCAATAGGCGAATAACTTGATTCGTAAAGATTTCCCATCCTTTTCCGCGGTGTGAGTGCGCCTCTCCCTCACGGACAGTCAAGACGGTATTCAATAGAAGCACTCCCTGTTTTGCCCATTCGACCAGGTAACCATTATCCGGAACCTCATAGCCAAGATCAGTGTGTAACTCTTTAAAGATATTTCTTAAAGAAGGTGGGATGCGAACCTCCGGCTTAACTGAAAAACTAAGGCCATGCGCCTGACCCTGGCCATGGTAAGGGTCCTGTCCAAGGATGACGACCTTTACATCTTCAAAAGGAGTATAGTGAAGTGCATTGAAAATATCGTCCTGATCCGGATGAATGACTTGCTGACTGTACTCTTGCTTTATAAATCCCCATAGCTCCTGGTAATATTCTTTATTGAATTCCTCTTTCAATAGAGGCCACCAATCATTTGTTAAAAACTGCTTTGCCATCTGCCACAGCCCCTTTCCACTTTTTTGAAACTACTATATTATATCAAACTTCATCGCCTTGCCTTTTTCCATAGATTACGATTTATGTTTCCTATACCCCAAAAGTGGGAAAATAGAAAGTTAGCAAGCAATTTAACCATGTTGGAGGCTCCCTATGAAAAAATGGTACAAAAGAAAACGATTTTATCTGCTTGTCAGCATTTTGATCGTCCTTGCAATCGTCATTGCCTATAACAGCTACAAGCCACTCCCCGATGGCATTTCTTATGAAGGGAAGGTTCATCGTGTCGAGGATATCGATTTCATCTATGACCTTTCCTATCACGATGAACAAGGGAATCTGCAACATGAGCAGCGAATTTTCCAAACCATAAATCAAGCCATAGAAGAGGCTGATTCTTATATCGTAATCGATATGTTTTTGTTTAATGCTTTTTATGATGAAAAGATAAACTTCCCGAAATTAACCGAGACACTGAAGGATAATCTGGTTGAACAGAAGAAAAAGAAACCTGACCTCCAGGTTATATTCATTACTGATGAAGTGAATACTTCCTATAATGCCTACCAGTTAGAGGCATTGGAAACGATGAAGAAAAATGGAATTGATGTCATTGTTACCAACTTAGACCGCCTCCGGGATCCGAATCCTCTCTATTCAGGTGTGTATCGGACCTTTTTCCAATGGTTCGGTGAAAGCGGGAAAGGCTGGATTGTCAATCCAATGGCTAAAAGCGCACCAAAGGTCACCTTGCGTTCCTATCTTAGACTGATGAATATCAAAGCCAATCACAGAAAAGTGATCGCGACTGAAAAAACGGCCATCATCTCATCCGCCAATCCTCATGACGCAAGTGGATTCCATTCCAATATTGCTTTCCAGATGGACGGAAATATCATCGGCGATTTTGTTAAAGCCGAAGAAGCCGCTTCGAAATTCTCGGGAGGACCAAAGCCATTTCCTGAGTTCAAGGAGACATCAGCAGATAAAGGACCGATATCGGTACAACTGCTAACGGAAGGAAAAATCAATAAACATGTCCTAACGGCAATTAAGGATGCTGAAAACGGTGACAAGATCCATCTTGCCATGTTCTACATTGCCGATCGCGAGGTTGTCGAGGCATTAACGGATGCAGCTAAACGGGGTGTGAAGATTGAAATGATATTGGATCCGAATCAAAACGCATTCGGAAGTGAAAAAATCGGGCTGCCCAATCTTCCGGTTGCCGCCGAATTCGAAAAACTGGGGGATGAAAACATCTCGATCCGCTGGTACAAAACAGATAAAGAACAGTTCCATACAAAATTGATGATGATCCAAAGGGCTAATGAAACCGTTATTCTTGGAGGATCGGCTAATTATACTTCACGCAATCTAGATGACTATAATCTTGAAGCGAATGTTGAAATCCATGCTCCAAATGATGCGGACGTTTCCAAGGATGTCGATAGCTACTTCCATAGACTCTGGACAAATCAAAACGGAACATACACGGTGGATTACAGTGAATACCAAAAGAAACTGCCTGTCTTCAAATACTTGACCTACCGCATACAGAAGGTATTCCGCTTCACCACTTACTAAATATTCTTCGATATAAATGTTTATCAGTGCCCAAATGAGGTTATATAATACTATAGCCAACAAATAACTGTAATAAGCAAGATTCCATTTACCTATATTCAAGAGAATCTTAATAAAATTCAAGGAGGAGTTTATATGTATCAAGTACATGTAGTGGAAAACGGTTTACAAGCAAAGGAAAAAATCGATGAATTAGTTACATCAGGTTATACGAAAGACGATGTATATTTATTTGCCCATGATAAAACCCGTTCTAAACACCTTACCGAGAATACAAATACAGAAGGTGTAGGCATGAAGGAACAAGGTTTCCTTGATACCGTCGGAAATCTCTTTAAATCACGCGGAGATGAACTTCGTAATCGAATGAGCAACCTTGGCCTTAGTGATATGGAGGCAGAACGTTACGAGGAAGTGCTTGACGAAGGAAAAGTAGTCATCGTTGCTTCCAAACCAGATAATAAAGACGGGGTTACACACTAAAACCCGATACCATTACCCTATATGGATTCATAAAAAACGAGGCTCCTTAACCGGCTGCCTCGTTTTTTATAATCATTATCCCAGGATGCTTTGGTACGCGGCCTTTGCATGGACCATGTCCTTCGTACCGTGAATCAACGCCCGGCCATCCTTGAAAATGACGATACGTTCCCCAGCTTTTTCACAGGAAAGAAGAAATGGATTGAATTTCACCAAATAACCGCTGCCGTCCAGATCTTTGGCTAATTTCTCGAGTTGCAGTTCCAAAGGTTTTGGCGGTCTTACCTGTACAGTATCCCTCCCGCAAAGAACAGCCGTTTTCGTTGCATTTTCCATTGTTAAAAAGGGGTATGTCCTCTGCTCTCCGCATGAGAGACAATCTTTCTTTTTCGCTTTTGTCAATTTAACGGTTTGGTATTGATTTCTCCACAGATCAAAAGAAACAAGTGCAGGCCGTACCGATTCCCAATCTTCAACAAGGATTTTCAAAGCTTCGGCAGTTTGGTGTGCCACTACCATCGTTACAGCTGGTGATATGATCCCTCCTGTGTCACAGGTCATTCCTTGAATCGGGATCGCTTTAAGCAAACAGTGCAAACATGGAGTCTGCCCGGGAAGGATCGTCAAAGTCATCCCTACGCTCCCAACACATGCCCCATAAATCCACGGTATATGAAGCTTTTGTGATAAATCATTAATAATCATCCGTGTCTCAAAATTATCGGTTGCATCCAATATCAAATCAACATCACCAACCAGCTGTTCGAGGTTCTGGGCAGTTGCGTCCATGATGATGGCATTCACTTCAACTTCATGGTTGATATCAAATAAATGACGCTTTGCCGCTTCTGCTTTTGGCAGTTTCTCCGCTACATCCCGTTCCGTATACATTTGCTGGCGCTGTAAATTACTGGTCTCGACATAATCCCTGTCGACAATGGTAAGCTTCCCTACTCCTGCACGAGTAAGGGCCTCGGCATTAGCAGATCCCAAAGCCCCTGCACCAAGAAGCAAGACATGCTTCTTCATAATCTTCAATTGTCCCCCTTCACCAACGGGGGCGAATAAAGTCTGCCTTGAATATCGCTCTTTCACCGTGAACCCTCCCTTCCAGACGCTTTTAGCCACCACTTACTGGCGGAATGAATGCAACTGTATCTCCATCAGATAAAATCGTGTCATCATCGGCAAATTCTTCATTGACCGCTGTCATCACGGTTTCAAGACCCTCCAATTGAAAATCCACCTTCATCTTTCCTTTTAGCTGGGCAACACTCATTCCATTTCCTTCTATAGAAAGAGTCTCTTTGCCTAGCTCATCTTTCAGTTGGGCAAATAAAAGTACATTAATCATCAATATCCCCCTCTTCCGGTTTCCCTGATGGATATGGAACGGTTTCCAACTGGTTTCCTACCCATGTCTCCCCATCTTCCCAGTGTTCTTTTTCCAAATAGGGACGATTTCTTTAATTCTTTCAATCGCATACCTGTTCGCCTCATATGCATCATTTCGATGTGGCGTACTAACGGCAATAACCACTGCGATATCCGTGATTTCAAGTTTACCTACACGATGGGTGATCGCCGTTTCTGCATCAGGCCAACGCTCCTTGATCTCAGATCCGATTTGTTCCAATTTCTTGATGGCCATCGGTACATACGCTTCGTAAATTAAGAAGAGAGTCTTTTTTCCTTTCGTCATTTCCCTCACTGTACCAATAAAGGTCGTGACGGCACCTGCATTTCGACTGACTACTTTATCAATCACTTCCTGGATGACAATCGGTTCTTTTGAAATATTATAATTCATGTCTACCATCCTTTATATATAATTCAGTTTGATCAATATAACCTGCCTCTTGATAATCTTCCTTCGTATTCATATTGAAAAAAATGTAGTGAAAATGTTCAGGATTCTCGCGATATAACTTAAAGTCGATTTCTTTCATGATTTTCACCGAAATCTTTTCCAAGAATAGACTCATTTTTACTTCATGTTTTAATAAACACTCCGTCAGTACAGGAAGACACCTTTTATGGTAAACAGCAAAAAGCGGCTGGAGCCTTCCATTTATTTCTGGAATGACAGCATCGAATTCAGGTTCATAATGGGAAATGATATCCTTTATGGCATCTGCACTCACAAACGGCATATCACACGCCGCAAGGAACTGAAGCTCCGTTTTCGATGAGGTCAAC
This sequence comes from Peribacillus frigoritolerans, assembly GCA_030562215.1. Lineage (GTDB taxonomy): Bacteria > Bacillota > Bacilli > Bacillales > DSM-1321 > Peribacillus > Peribacillus frigoritolerans_B. The sequence continues at coordinate 871,232 of JAUPFL010000001.1, forward strand.
CCTGCATGCAATCCGCCAAGAGGTCCTTGATCTTTATGTAAATCCTGAATTAGCGGAAGTTGCAGAAAATGATATTCTTCAAATGTATTCGTAATGACCATAATGTTTCCTGACACCTTTTTCAATTCGGATGCCACTCTTGAAATGTTCACAACGCCGCCTATGGTCAAAAGTGCCTTATTCACTCCCATACGGCTTGATTTCCCACCAGCTAAAAGCAACATTGTCCATTCCATAAGAATCAACCTCCCTTTTTGGGTTTAATCCAGGATCGAACGGTAAAGCTATACTAAATGTATCTCCACTATATTAAATATTTTAAATCAACTTTGAAAATAATGACACTTCCACAAACTTCGCTTTTCCTACCAAAAGGTGGAAGTAGGATCCGAGGCTAAAAATGCTGGCTGCCCATCCATTCAATTCCCTTAATTCGAGGTCCGAAAAATGACTTATGCGAGGCGATTGCACTTCCTTCTCCAAGACACTCATATTAGGCTGAAAACTAAGTTTTACATAAAAGAAATTTTGGTATATTCTAAAAAATAGGATATTAACTGGTATGCTGATAATATCGATATCTAATTCTCCTGAGGAGGTCACATAATGACTATGAAAAGAGCTATGACAGTTGCCGGATCTGATTCGAGCGGCGGCGCGGGACTTCAAGCAGATTTAAAGACATTCCAAGAATTCGGCGTTTACGGCATGTCCGCTTTAACCACAATCGTGACGATGGATCCGAAGAATGGCTGGGCCCATAATGTATTCCCTACACCGGTCGAAGTTTTGGAAGCCCAAATCGAAACGATTCTATCAATCGGCATTGATGCCATGAAAACGGGAATGCTTGGATCAGTGGAAATCATTGAACTTGTTGCCCGTAAAATAGATGAGTTGAAGCTGGACAAAGTCGTAATCGATCCAGTTATGGTATGTAAAGGCGAAGATGAAGTATTGCACCCTGAAACGGCTGTAGCTCTGCGCGAACTGCTTGTTCCACGTGCAACTGTAGTCACGCCTAACCTGTTCGAGGCCGCTCAGTTAGCGGGAACTGCGCCTATCAAGACGATTGATGATATGAGGGCTGCAGCTGAAAAGATTCATGCGCTTGGTGCAAAATATGTCTTGATCAAAGGCGGTAATAAGCTGGATCATGATAAAGCCATAGACCTTTTATTTGATGGACAAGAATTTGAAATCCTTGAATCGGAAAAAATCGAAACGACCAATACACATGGTGCCGGCTGTTCATCTTCTGCAGCCATCGCAGCTCAGCTGGCTGAAGGGAAAAGCCCTCGTGAGGCTATCCTCATTTCTAAAGACTTCATCACCGAGGCGGTTCGCCATTCTTGGAAGATGAATGACTATGTCGGTCCGGTCAATCATGGTGCATACCATAAATATGGAATTGCTGAAGAAACACAAAAATAAAACATCATGTTTAAAGGCCGCTCAAATTCATCGAGCGGCCTTTTTCGCTTTTTTTGTTTTTATTTAGTAAAATAGAAAGAAGGAAAAGCTTATCTAGCCGCCCAGTTAAGGAGGAAATTATCGAATGAAACCAATAGACCGTACAGAGGTGCAAAATGCCATTGATTCTTTCGCCGGACAAGATGTATATCTTCACCTTGAAACGACAAATGGTGCCTATGCCACTCATGTAGATGAAGCTTTCTTTTCGGCAGGTGCTTATATTCGTAACGCTTTTATACAGTATGAACATGGCAAGATAGTTGGGGATGGACCCTACCGCGTCGGCTTGAAGCTCAATATTGGCTGGGTATATGCAGAAGGCGTTAACCATTTCGAAATGGATGAACAGGGGAGGTTGCTATTGGCAGGCCTTGATTTTTCCGGAAAGCTTGCTGTCTCCATGCAGCTCAGTCCCACTCCCTTTGAATGATGACAACTTTCTTGATATATATCATATAATTCCGATGATAACTCCCATTCACCGATAACCATACTCACTGTAAGTAGAACGGAAGGAGAAATATACCTTGGAAAAAGAACGCCATGTATTAGTTATATTCCCACATCCCGATGATGAAGCCTTCTCGGTCTCCGGAACGCTTGCCCTTCATAGAGAAGCGGGCACTCCTGTCACCTATTTATGCTTAACTTTAGGAGAAATGGGACGTAATTTAGGAAACCCTCCATTCGCAACAAGGGAATCGCTCCCTAAAATTCGAAAAAAGGAATTAATCGATGCAGCAAATGCGATTGGCATCCAAGATTTACGCATGCTTGGATTGCGTGATAAGACAATTGAATTCGAAGATGATGAAAAGCTGACTTCATTATTTACCGATGCCATCAATGAATTGAATCCTTCATTGATCATTACGTTTTACCCAGGATACAGTGTCCATCCAGACCATGAAGCGACAGCACGGGCTGTAGTTCGGGCCGTGGAAAGAATGGAAGAGAAAGAGAGACCTAAACTTCATTGTGTCGCCTTCTCGAATAACTGCATTGACGAATTGGGACAGCCTGACATCATTCATGATATCTCTGCAGTCGAAGAAAAAAAGGTAGCTGCATTCACTGCCCACCGTTCGCAAACGCAGGCAATGGTGATCGATTGGAAAGAGAAATTCGAAAATCAGGATGCAGATTTTCTAGACTGGATCCGCAAAGAAAGATTATGGACCTATAAATTCCAAGAAAACCGCCAATAAGGCGGTTTTCTTTGTTTATGGCATAAAAAAAACGCCTGTGGATTACAGGCGGAGAAAAGGGGATACTTTGGAAAATCAATCATAATATAAGCATCCCCAAAATTCTTCATTTTATACAATCATATTTAAAAAAGTTAGGCAGACAAGCGTTCCTCATGCTGCATTTTCGTTCTTGCCGAGGCTTTTTTCCATGTGCCAAGAAATAAATGCCAATAAGCACGAATGCTAAGATCGACATTCCCATGAATAACCCTTTGAACCCTGTAAATGGAATAAGGAATCCCAATAGGAATGGGCCAACACCAATACCGAAGTCATACATTGTATAAAAGGTGGATGTAGCTAATCCCATCCGATTTGGTGGGGCTTCCTTGATGGAAATCGCTTGACAGCTTGATTGGAATGTACCGTACCCCACTCCGATCAAGGCGCCGGCAATCAGAAGCGTGATACCATGATGGGATTGACTCAGGATGACCATACCGACGGCAAATAGTAAGAGCGATGGGTAAATAACTGCATTTTCCCCCTTCACATCAAACATCCGACCTGTAAACGGACGGGATGCCAAAAGGAAAACAGCAAAAACGACAAAGAAAAAGCTTGCCGCATCCATTAAATCCATTTCCTTTGCAAAAGACGTTAAATAGGACAAGATGCTCGAATAGGTAAATCCGGCAAATCCGATAAAAATGGAAATGGGCAGTGCCCTTTTTTCAAAGTAATCGCTGATCTTAAATCCTTTTTGTGGTGAAGATCCGCCCTTTTCCCCTTCAGGCACATTCATGAATAATGATGCAACTAAAGAAAATGCGGCAAATAAGGAGGCAGCATAGAAAATGATGGAATAACTGAAATGCTGTGTTATCAGCAATCCAATGAACGGACCGAATGCCATTGCCAAGTTTGTGCTCATGGCAAAGTAACCTGTACCTTCCCCGCGTCTTTCATTCGGAATGATATCTGCAGCAATCGTTCCAGTTGCCGTAGTGGCAAGGCCAAACGCAAAACCGTGAATAAGCCGATCGATCAATAAGAGGGATAAACTATTCACCAAGAAATAGCCAATGGATGCAATCAGGAATAGAACCAACGAGCCAAGCAACATCTTTCTGCGGCCGATCTTGTCAATTTTTTCCCTGCAATCGGTCTGACAAGCACAGCCCCCAGAACAAAAATACTTGAAGCAAGCCCTGCCTCTGCTTGCGACGCATGAAAATTATCCATCGTATAAATGGTCAATGTCACCATCAAGACATAAAAAGTTAAAAATAGAAAAAGTTCGCAGACGAAACAATCAGAAAGTCTTTCGTCCACAATTTCGGTTTGTGATTCATTTCAATCCTTCTTCCTTACTATTGTTTTAATTTTTCCTTTAGGAAAATCAACGTTCGCAATGTTGCCTCCCGGTCTTCTTCAGCCAAACCGCTCATTAATTGAAGTTCAAATTCTTCAACTACCTTTTTGGCCTCTTGATAAGTCCTTAAACCTGACTCCGTTAACTGTATTCTCCGTTCCCGTTTATCTTTTCCTGGGACTTGTTCAATCAACTCAAGTTCTTCCAACCGGTTTACCGTCCTTGTTACCGTCGGTTTCTCCACATCTAAATAAGTGCTTATTTCAACAAGCGTAGAACAGCCAAACTGACTCAGATAATATACAATCGACCATTGGGAATGATAAAGATCAACCTTGGCCAATTGTTCATTTAACTTTTTCGTAAAAGACCTTGAAAATTGTAAGTTATGATGAAAAAAACCATTTTGAAAGGACAAAGATATTCCTCCTGTAAAGTAGTTACCTAGGTAACTATACACCTACTCATTAAAAAAGTCTAGCCCTCAAGATAACGAAAAAGTCGTATGCACACTGTATCCTCAGCTTCTCCATCACTCCCGGGACAAAAAAATCCCCCTTTCAGGAGATTCAAGCTTTTCTGTGAGTTTCGAGCAAATACTCGTGAATTTGGACGTTACTCGTGAGTTTCACGCTTTTACTCGTGAGTTTCACACTTTTACTCGTGAGTTTCACGCTTTTACTCGTGAGTTTCGCGCTTTTACTCGTGAGTTTCACACTTTTACTCGTGAGTTTCACGATTATTCTCGTGAGTTTGGGGCCAAACACAAAAGTAAACCCCGCTATTAGCGAGGTCCGAATATATGCTTCTTTTCTTCTCATTGATAACATCAAGGCATATTTAACCGAGATAGCGGCAAACGATATAGCTTATCATCCTTTTCATCAGGATTTCCTCGGCCGTCCGTATTGTTGCTTATGAAATAAAGGGATTCTTCATCAACGAACACATCACGTATCCTTCCTGAGCCCGTGATGATATTAGTCAGTTTTCCGCTCTTTACATCATAACTCTTAAGCGCTTCGCCCCTTAAAGCTGCAAAATAGAGCTTTCCGTCAAAATAGGCCATGCCTGAAGGAGCCCATGTATTTTCACCGGAATGAATCAATGGTTTTACCATATCAGGTTTTTGCTCATCGCCCTGTATCTCTGGCCAGCCATAGTTCTTACCCGGGTCAATTTTATTTAATTCATCGTGAGCCGAATCTCCGTGCTCACTTTCATACAACTGTCCTGCTTCATCCCAAGCCAGACCTTGTGGATTACGGTGACCGTATGAATAGACGTACGAATTCCCGAAAGGATTATCTTTCGGAATGGTGCCATCCAGGTTCAAGCGCAGAATTTTCCCGCCTAAAGAATCTATGTCCTGTGCGATCTCGGACTTTCTGGCATCACCTGTCGTTGCATATAGCTTATCATCCGGTCCAATCTTGATCCTGCCGCCATGGTGGAAGTCCCCGCTTGGTATTCCGTCGATTAAGGTCTCCATCTCCTGCCATTTATCATCATTTTTTCTAAAACGACGATGCGATTGATGGATTCCCCGCCCTCTTCATAAGTATAATAGGCGAAAGCTTGCCCGCTCTTAGAGAAATCGGGCGCTAGTAAAAATCCAAGCAACCCAGCTTCCGCTTTAGCTGACAATGTCTTTTTAAGGTTGACCTTTTGCCGTGTCATCTTATTCTTGTCCCATTCGACGATGGTTCCTGTCCGTTCTGACACATACATTATGTCCCCATTCTTCTGAATCGACCACGGGGCCTGCAGGTTCGTTACCAACACATCCGGATTTTCCCCTAAAGTGCCCGTCACTTCTTTGTCAGGATTCGGCTGGTTTTTGCTATCGTCATCATTCATGTTGCAACCAGTTAAAAATAATGTAGCCATAAGGAAAAATAAGAGCAATTTTTTCAAAGTCTTTTCCCCCTTCGATTCATCAGTTTAATAGGCTGACTGTTTAAGTACCTTTAAAATGGCCTCCGCGACACCGGATTCATCATTCTTGCCTGTTACTTCATCACAAAGCTTTTTAATTTCGAGAGGGGCATTTCCCATTGCGACAGACAAACCTACCCGTTCAAACATGGATACATCATTATAATTATCCCCAATAGCCATCGTTTCCTGCATCGAGCCGGATTTTCCTTTCACATATGTTTCAAGTGCCGTACCTTTTTGAGCTGTTTCACTCATGATTTCCACATTTTCACGTCCCGATGAAGTGACTGTAACTCCCTGTCCTTCCAATTTGGAAGCAATTTGATTTAATAAAGTTAAATCCTTTGAAAAGCTGAGAATTTTATAATATTCCTCATTCGAACGGCTGAATAACTCGGAATAATCGGAAATGGAAGTTACCTGTCCAAGCTGTAAACGCTGCTCCGCATATTTTCGCATACTCTCAGGGTCAATGTCCGGATTGGCTGTAACGAATACATCAACCAAAACAGATATTGCGTTTTCATAGTCTTTAGAATAAATTCCCTGACTCGTATATATTTCGAAATAAATCTCTTGTTCATCGAGGAATTCAGCGACCATTTTAGCAGTGGCAGCTGACATTGGATTGGAGGCGGCAATCTTCCCTTCCTCCGTGAAGAGGGCAGCACCATTTACACAGATGACAGGGCAAACGATGCCTGCTTCAGCTAAAGCGAACCTCGCTTCCACATAAGATCTTCCAGTAGCAATGATCACTTCCACTCCCTCGCTTTGCGCCCTCTGGATTGCTTGTTTATTTTCCTCACTGACCTTTTGCATTTTGTTTAGCAATGTTCCGTCCATATCAATCGCAATCGTCTTTATCAATCCAATCGGCCCCTTTTTCAATATAATCCCTATTTTAACCGAAAGAGCGTGGATAAACACGTTTAACAAACCCGTATATATTCTTGGTATGGTTTCAATCCTTATATGTATATAAACAAGCTGCACCTAATTAAGGTAGGTGCAGCTTGTTTTCTTAATGTAGAATCGTTTTTCTATCGACATCTTGTGCCCATTCAGTAATCTGTTCATTGATGTCTTTTTGAATATCATCGATGGCTGTAAAATCCATTGCTTTTACATAAATCTTTTCGAGTTCGTCATGCAGCTCTTTTGCCTTAGCCAGATTTGCTGTCGCCTCATTCATTTTCGACCGGTACCTGGTGGAAACATCCTTTAACTGATCGGCATATATTTCATCTGTTCCTGGCAGGATGGCCGTTTTATATATATCAATGATTTCATCCCCTCCACAACTCGGGAAGTATTCATGAGGGGATGTGCTGTCAAAAATGGCGATCCCTACCTCCCGGACGATTACCATGTCCAAGCTATGCGGATCGAAACCACAATGATATACTTCCACATCAAAGCCCCTTTGCTCCGCAGCCTTTGCAATCTTCTTCAGCATCGTAGATTTCCCTGAACCTGGACGTCCCTTTAAAAGTACCGTTTTTGTATTCCCTCAGTAATATTGGGGATGAAATCAACTGCACCCTTTGGTGTAGCTGCACCTAAGAATCGGTGACGCACATCCGACTTCTTATTAAGGACAATATCTCTATAAAAGCCTTCTATCAATTTATTGGTCAACCCATTCAATTTTGCGAAATCAATATTTGACTTATAAATGTCTTCCCATTCATCATGTATTCTCAATGCTTCAGCGAATAAGGCATATGCCTTCTCGAAACTCTTGCTTCTCGCATTCGTCAATTTTATGATGGCCGCTCTTTCAGAAGCCAGCTGCTGGGAATCCCAGGCAGCCCCAAGATTGACATATTCCTCAATGGCCCCTGGTGCCTTCGGCTCAATCACATGCGGCGCAGTCCCATCCACGATACCGATTTTCAAAGCCGGTATGATTACTCCATCAATGGAATCATTATCGGACGAACAATGTAAATACTCGATGTCATAGTCTTTATCCAGCCATTCTTGGCCGATTTTTTTCATAATGGTCGATTTACCGGAACCAGGTCCGCCTTTTAATATGAATAATCTTTCCAGACCTGTTAAATTGGAATCATATAAACTATAAAAACCTTTAGCCGTATTGCCTCCAGCAAAATAATTCATCACTTTTCCTGTCACTTTCACACTCTCCCTCACAATAAAGATGTGCTTCAAGACAGCGTATGAAGAAAAGGCCTAATAGGTGAATACCTAAAGGTAAACAATTTATTTTATCAGGGCTACAGATTCCGCTTGTGTGACTTCCAGGAATTCTGATGGTTTTAAAACGATCTGTGTACCGATTTTCCCTCCACTTACAATGATTTCAGGCAGGTTTGTTGCACTTTCATCGATAAAGGTCGGGTATTGCTTTTTCATTCCGATCGGGGAACAGCCTCCCGAATGTACCCTGTGTATTTTTGCAGATCTTTAACCGCAAGCATTTCAATTTTTTTTGCACCTGCGGCCTTCGCCGCTTTTTTCAAATCCAGTTCGGTGGCTACAGGGATGACAAATACGTAAAGTTGCTTCGGTCCGTTATGGGTAACAAGCGTTTTAAAAACGGTTTCTGGCGCTTTTCAATCTTGTCCGCAACAGTGATCCCGTCAATTTTTCCATCGCGGGCATCATAGCTCATCATGCCATACCCTATACGTTTGTTATCAAGAATTCGCATTGCATTCGTTTTACTGGCTCCCATAAGAAAATTCCCCTTATCGTTTTCTACCATCTTACCATTTTAATTACCAGGCAAGAAGAAAAGCACAGCGCTTATGCATCTGTGCTATAAGACTGTAGACAGTTTCGAAGAAAAGCCCGTTTGCCTCAGTTTTTATTGAAAAAAGTTCCAGTTGTTTTCAGAAATCAGCTCTCTTTTAAACAACTTGAAACACAGTGCTTATTCATCTTGCTTCCCCTAAAATCATTCTAAATGACGTCTTTGGAAATCGGCTATCCTCTTGTAGTCGCCTTCCAATTGCCTGCTCACGGATAAATAAATCGACATCAATTCTTCATACACTTTAACGTTCTCTTCGATCGGGACAAGTTCATTCGTTTCACCAACCATACCCTCAACCTCATCAAGGCTTTCGATTTCACCTAAAGCATATAATCCAAGAACTGCGGCACCTAAGCTCGAACTCTCAAAGCTTTCGGGAATTGTCACATTTTGATTGAATATATCAGCCATGATTTGGCGCCAGAGCTTCGAACGGACAAATCCGCCGCTTGCATGAATCTTCTCGGGAGCACCAGTCAATTCCTTTACAGCAATAAGGACACTGTACAAGTTATACATCACACCCTCCAGCACTGCCCGGACCATATGGTCACGGGTGTGATGAAGCGCCAGTCCAAAGAAGGAGCCCCTTGCATCGGCACTCCATAATGGTGCCCGTTCCCCAGCCATATACGGATGGAATATCAACCCATCAGAACCAGGTGCAATATTAGAAGCCATATCCGTCAGAATCTCATAGGAGTCCTGTCCCGAAGCCTTCGCTTTTTCGATTTCCACACGGCCTAATTGATCTCGTGCCCATCGGAAGGTGATTCCCCCATTGTTGACCGGTCCGCCGATTACCCAATGATTCTCGGTAAGGGCATAGCAGAATGTCCTGCCTTTGGGATCGGTAAGCGGCCTGTCACTGACGGTTCTTACCGCACCGCTCGTTCCGATTGTCACTGCCAGAACGCCTGGCTTGATTGCGTTTTGACCTAAGTTGGCAAGCACGCCATCACTCGCGCCAATCACAAACGGGGTCCCAGCATGAATGTTCATTTTTGCAGCTAATTCCTCACTTAAGCCTGAGAGGATATGTGTTGTAGGGACAAGCGTCGGCAGCTTGTCCGCCCCAATTCCAGCAATGGTGAGTGCCTCTTGATCCCACTTCAGTTCATTCAAGTTGAACATGCCCGTTGCAGAAGCGAGCGAATAATCCATCACATACTCATTGAAGAATTTATAGATGATGTATTCTTTTATTCCTATAAATTTGTCCGTTTCGTTAAAAATCCCTGAATGTTCATTTCTTAACCACATTACTTTCGTGATTGGCGACATTGGGTGAATGGGGGTTCCCGTCCTGTGATACAATTGCATCCCCTGTTCCGAAGCCTTCAATTTCTCCGCATAGGCAACCTTCGATTATCTGCCCATGTAATGCTATTCGTCAGCGGGCTGCCGTCTTTACCCATTGCGATCAAGCTATGCATCGCCGAACTGAACGATATGAAGCCCAGTTCTTGCTTTTCAATTCCGCTTGCAATCATGACCTCGCCTATGGCAATGATGACCGCTTTATAAATTTCTTCGGGATCTTGTTCCGCAACGGAAGGAGTTGGACTGTGCAGAGGATATCCCCTTGAACAAGATTGGATAACCTCCCCCTTTTGAAAAAGAACAACTTTCGTACTCGTCGTGCCAATATCGATCCCCATCATATAACCTGAATGTTCCATATTTACATCATGCTCCTTTCTCTTAAACAATTGAATTCAATAGTAAGATTAGGATAAGTGAAACGACTGATATAATCATTTCCATAGCCGTTCAAGACTTTAACGTCTGTGCGACTGCTGATCATCCAAAACTCTGCACCATTCACGTGTGATGGAGTTAATGAGCCTGAACCGATTGCACAGACCGGCAATTTAATATAACACCAGGACAGACATGAATTGGTTTAGCTCTACTTTATTAAAACCTCTTGCGCAACCTAATGTAAAGAATGAAACCATGTGGGCGATGATCGGTTTTCCAATGAAATCAATCCAATCATTCAAGATTGAATCTTCACCAAACACAGCATTGAAAGCTCCAATCAACATTAAAACGACAAGATCGGCAATAAAATCGTGAAAAGGTCATGCCGAAACCTGGGAGCCAGCGGTTATGTTTATTGAAAAATTGTTTCACTGCCCCCGGGTGCCTGTACATCCATTCTTTTAGCTATGCAGGAGCCAAAAATGGGACCATAACATGCAATTCCGATTTTCAAAAGAAATTACACCGTTCTTTTTCCAATCGTATAAACGATTGGAAGCACGAGCCCAACATCGAAGATTACGGGCAACGATCATCATCGCCCAATGGACTTTCTGTTCACTGAACTTATCAAAAAGGGATTCTCCACCCGACTCGGCCATCATCTTTCCAAGCGTGGTACCTGATACCGACAATGAGTGCTTTCCTAACCTCCCCTATCTGAACAGCATCTGCAACATCCCGAATATCCATACGTGCGATGGTCCCTAAAATGACAGAAGCGAGAAGTAACGCAATAAACGGGTTCCATTTTACTTTGGCTATGATAGCGAGGCAGCAAGCCTATACATTCAATAATCCACTCTAAATCAGGATAGGAAATCCATGAAGGTAAGATCTCAAAGAAAAAAGCATCGAACCCGTTCATTATGAACTAAACTCGATGCCTGATTCAGTCATGAAATGATCATCCACCAATAAAAAGAGGACCGGATCTATGCTTGATTTCTTCCTCCAATTGTTCAGGATAAGCAATGAGGAAGCAGGTGGATGGTCCTGATGATTTTTCAATATCGACTTCATTACTTATATGCACAGAAACACCTTCACCACTTTGATCCAGATGCTCCCATTCATATGCAATCCCTTTTGAGCCGACTGGAAGTGCTTTAACACCTTCCATTTCACATAAGCTTTTATATAAAGATAATGGCGCGACCCAATCTTGCTGTTCCATTACTTCCTCTCCAACGAGCGGCCTGCCGATCAGAGCGATTTTCCGTAAGGGCTGTTGCTTTTTAACACGTTCATTCACTCGTTTACCGATCACCATAAGACCAAGTGCTGATTGAAGGAGCGGCATGTTACTTTCTGTGCTGCCAGTGATTGGAAGATCGTCCATTCCCAATTCATTCAGCCCCTTCCTGACACCCCTGGTCAAGTCCACCCAGGCTTCATCACCGCAGAAATTATTTAGAACGACGGATACGGGTCTTCCGCCAACGCCCAGGCATTCCATGACGGCAACCCGAAAGGAATAATATCCAACGACCTCATAAGGGACATGGACAAGATCTTTTTCCTTCAGCCCGATCCCGCCGCTATTGTCACTTGAGACAATCAATGAATCTGATTCGGAAAATGGTAAAATCAATGAATCACTCATTCTGCGAGTCCATCTTTAAAAATCATTTTTTCAAAACAGGCTCCAAGCGCGGCAGTAAAAGGACTGCTAATACTACATTTACCGCCGTCGCCACCGTTAATCCCGGAACCAATAACGTGTAAAAACCAGGGCTGATCAGAAATGCGAAAGGCATGGCTAAAACGAAGGCATTACTGATAAAGAAGAGGAAAAATGCACCTACTTTTTTTCCGTTTATATATAAAATGCTAAACATCCATGTCAGGACAGCCATTTCGACCATGATCAAAAAGTGGAATGGCCCAAGTGTCATGCCGCCGATGAACGCTGAAATGATATGACCAAGCCCAGCAACAATACCCCCGATACCGGGCCAAGTATGACAGCCGCCAAAAGGGCCGGAAAACTATCCAAAGCGATGCTTCCGATCGGTGAAGGGATTTTAATCATTGCCCCTACCGCCGATAAGGCGATGAATATAGCAATTGCACTAATTTTTCTTACGTCCATGTTTACTCTTTTTCCTTTCTTTTCCCTCCCCGGAACACATTTGCGCTACGGATATATTCCACATCTTTCACACCAAGACGGAAATTGATCACACGTGCAACAGCAAAGAAGTAATCCGACAAACGATTTAAATATTGAAGTGATAATGGTGAAACGGCCGCACCCGACTTGATCAATGAAACGACCAATCGTTCTGCCCTCCTTGTCACGGTTCGGGCAATGTGAATCGTTGCAGCCGCTTTTGAGCCGCCAGGCAGGATAAACTTTTCCAGTTCCGGCGCTTCAAGTATGAAGGCATCTATTCGTTCTTCCAAATAGGTAATGGCCTCATCCGTCAGCTTTTGTGGGGCTTTCTCGGAAACGGTTGCCAAATCTCCTCCGCAGTCAAATAACTCATGCTGGATTTTCTCTAGATCGGCCAGTATATCCGTGAATATCGCAGGATCCAATTCTGTCACCGCAAGACCGATATAGCTATTCACTTCATCCACCGTTCCATAAGATTCAACACGAATGTCATCCTTGTCAAGCCGACCTCCGATTACGCTTGTTTGTCCCTTATCCCCTGTACGTGTATAGATTTTCATCCCAATTACCTCCTCTACTTTATTCGCTGGTTAATTCCATACCAGATGATATCAACGCGCTTTGATATGGATGCTACATCTTGAAAGACCCATCCGCAGGCATCGCGCCATCTGCGGTCTCTTGCTTCCATCGGGACAATTCCCTTGGAAATATCAGAACCGATCACAATGCAGTTGTGTTCATCTCTTTCTTTCTCCCATATTCGCCAATCAGCCATGATTTCCTTCCATCTTTTTCGAATCGAATCTGAATCCATCTTTTCTGCATCTTGTTGAATCCATGCATCCAACCCTTGCAATACAACCGTCCTGCCTTGAAAATCAATCAATTCCGGCTGTTCTTTTCGATAACCGGATAGCCAAAGGACATCATTTTCCAAACCATACAATTGCTTTACCCATTTCGTTTTCCCATTATAGGCGCCTCCTGTAACAAAGTGCAGCGTTCTCCCCTCCTTAAGCTGTTCCGGTCTTCCCATACCAGCTCATATCCCCTGCCATGGGAAATTCCCCAATCAAAAAAGACTTTCCCTTCGGGGCATAGCGGACCAATAAATCACGTATTACCCCTCCATGCGTCATTAGGGCAATTCGGTTCTCCTTACAGGCAATCAATTGTTTCCAGCCATTATTCACACGTTCGGAAAATGCCGGATAACTTTCACCCCAGGCACCAATGCCTCCATGGGACGTTCCAGCCAATTAAGATAATCTCCATCTGTCTTCAGCTCATGATACGTCCGCCCTTCCCAACTGCCGAAGTTCATCTCACGGAACAAAGGGTTTTTGATCGGAATTGCATTTGGAAACAGCAGACGTGCAGTTTCCACACAGCGGGGCAAATCACTGCTGTAAATTTTTTCATACTGTGGGTATGAGCCCCTTAGGTCCATTATTTCCTTTTCTCCTTCGGTACTTAATGGAGAATCCGTCCAGCCTAAATAGGCCTTTCTTTCATTTGCTACTGTCAGCCCATGGCGAAGTAGTGTAATAGCCACAATATCAGCCATAACCAAAGCTCAACCCCTTCCACGGATGCCCCCAGTACATCCCCCGTTATCCCACCGAACCAACTGATGATTTTACGTTTTATATAAACCAGGAAAAACACCGCAGCCAGACACATGATGAAAAATAAGGTGACAAGCTTAAAATCGATGACCCAGGCAAACGCCAGACTTACAAGGAGGTACAGCCAATAAATGGGCAAACTGCTTTTCATCACTGCACTTTGGAAAAAGGCACCGAGCCCCTCTTTTTTAGCCAAGGGCATCCGGATGAGTAAATACCCCATCACACATTTGCTTAAGAGCGGAAGGGCTATGATCAAGAAGTATGTCCATTCATTTACCCTTTCGACAATTTCATAGATAAATATGAACCGGGCGGCCAATAGGACTATGACGGAGATGACACCGAATGCACCTGTCCTGGAATCCTTCATGATTTCCAATCGACGCTCTTTATCCTGATAGGAAAAAAGCATCACTTGCATCGATCCAGCCATCGAGATGCAAACCTCCCGTTAATGCCATGGTCAAAAACCAAAGGAAAAAGGCAATCGAAAGCGATGACAATGGGGTCCATTCCACAAGTGCATACAAAACACCGCCCAATATCAAGCCTAGCGCAAGACCTACTAATGGAAAGGTTTGAATGGCACGGTGAATATATTTCTTCTCCATCGGAAGCTGTTTCTTTATTGGAAAGACCGTAAAGAACTGCAGGTTAATCAAAAATCCGATCATTGTGCTCATTCCTGCATGCACCCTTTCTTCCGCAATGGAATTCCCGCTTCTACAAGATAGGCTTCATCGGCCAGCCCGACGATCGTTTGATGAAGCAGGCCCAGTGTTTTTCCGTATATATGTAGAAAATCATCTTGGAAAATCGGTTCCTGTACCAATTCATTGCTCACGACTATTAAATAATTGGATTGTTTCCTTATCTCATTGATTCCGGTTATTATTTTTGAAAAAATGCTATCTAAAAATTCTTCTTCAAGCGGAATGCCAGGGCCAAATAGTTCGTTATCAAGCAGGGTTGTCAGACAATCGAGCAGAATTATGGAATCCTGATCAATATCCGCCCCTATTCTTGTAATATCGGTTGCGTATTCGGAAGTCTTCCACGCAATCGGGCTGCTTTCCCTATCTTTCCGGTGCCTAAGGATGCGTTCACCCATCTCAACATCACTGACTCGGCCACAGGCGAGGTAATGCAAGTTCCATCCACCTGGAGTGCATACTCCAGGGCTTTTCTTTCTGCGAAGCTGCTTTTTCCGGAACGGACACCTCCGGTTATAAAACAGAGCCTTGCTTTCTCCACTGCCTTACCCCCTCCATCAGTGCTTCGTTATCATGTTCACTCTTCACTGCAAACCGAAGCCACCTTCCATCCAACCCCGGAAAATTATAGGTATGGCGCGGTACGATTCCTTTTTCAGCAAAAAGGGGAAAAGGGATAAGGATTCATCTTTCACCAAATAAAAATTAACTGTGCTATCGGAGACTTCCAACCCTTGCTCCTCATAAAACCGGAATAGTTTTTGCTTTTGCCAGGCAATATAGTCTCTTGTTTTTCTCATATAGGCTTCTTCTGCAAGACAGATTTTCCCTACTTCAAGTGCCACATGGTTGACGCTCCAATGCGGTTTATAATTTCTTACCCGTTTTATGATGTCAGGTGACGCAAGCAAATAGCCTAGTCTCAAACCTGGAATTGCAAAGATCTTAGTCATTGATCTCAGTATGAGTAAATGTGGATAAACATTGATTAAAGAAGCATAACTAAAGGCATCTTCCGTAAAATCATAAAAAGCCTCATCCAGGACAACCAGGCAATCCGCTTTCTGGCATTCAATGATCAATTCCCTAACTGCATCCCGCTTAAATGAAACACCTGTCGGATTATTAGGCGAACATAAGAAAATTGCATCATATTCAGGTAATCGGGGAATCAATCGTTCCAAGTCCAATTGCCACTCAGGAGCATCAAGCTGGTGGAAATCGACCTTACATCCTGCTGCCAAACAAGCTTCAGCATATTCCGCAAATGCCGGCTGAACGATTAGCACCCTTTGATTGGCTAATCCGTTCGCTACCAGCATGATGATTTCAGCACCACCGTTCCCCATCAAAACGGATTGCTCAGGAAGTGCTTCTTTTTCTGCAATTGATTTTGTCAGTTCAATGGCATGCGGATCTGGGTATTGAAGGATTCCTTCGAAAAATCCAGACCACTGTTCCTTTATGCCTAAAGGCGGACCCAATGGGTTGATGTTAGCACTGAAGTCGAGAACCGATTCAGGCATATCGATTTCCAGCGCTTCATAAAGATAATGAGGATTAGAGCCATGAGAAGGTAATGTCAAGAATAAGCCCCCTAGCCATAGCATCAGTAGAAATAGAAAAGATGACCGATGCATGATGGTAATCGTTTTTGGTATATGTTTTGCTTCCAACCGAACAAGCGGAACTCCCATCCTCGCACGGTCGGAAACAATTCCTTTGTACATATTCCGGCCTCCAAGCTGTATTCCCAAAATGGCAGCAACGCCCGCTTCACACCACCCGCTATTCGGGCTTGGGTGTTTTTTTGCGTCATTGAATAATATCTTCCATCTGGCACCGAATCCATGATGGCCGGATTTCGAGCTCAGCAACATCAGGAATCCGGTTAGGCGGCTGGGAATCCAATTGACGATATCATCAAGCTTGGCTGAAGCCCAGCCAAATTGCCCATATTTATCATTTTTGTACCCTACCATGGAATCGCAGGTATTAATCGCCCTGTACACCATCGCGAGCGGCGCTCCGCCAATGGCTGCCCAAAATAATGGTGCTGTAATCCCATCACTGGTATTTTCCGCTACGGTTTCCACGGTGCCCCTGACGATTTCGGATTCATCAAGATCGCAGTATCACGGCCAACGATATAGGAAAGCTTTAGCCTCGCTTCAGGAAAATCCCGTTCATTAAGCGGAAGGCAAACATCCATCCCGGCTTGCTTCAAGCCCTTCTGAGCTATCGTAGTGGAAATGACAACAGCTTCCCAAAGGATACCTGCAAGCGGATGGATGAGATAAGCCAAATAGACGGTAAGACCTGTAATCAATAACACCGCCGATAAGACGATGATCAACATGGAGAGTCCTTTCCGTTTCTTATATGCCCCTTTATTGAATGCCAGATCCAACTTGCTGATCATCGTTCCTATCCATTTGACTGGATGCGGCCAATTTGGCGGATCTCCAATTAATAAATCAAGGAAAAATGCCAGCGTAACCGCAAAAAGATGATGATAAATCATAATTCCTCAATCCGCTTCCGATTATTCGTCAATGCTTCCACAGTACAATCATATACACCGCGACTGATCAGCTTCCCTAACGGAGTGATGGTGCCTGCATATTGAAGCTTTGCTCCTCTTTGGGTTGCCGCAATCAAAATGCTGTCTGTCGATGTTCCTGTTGCACAAGTATTTGTCACCTTATCCATGACATGCAAATCATGAAGCGCTTTTACTTTTGCCTCGGTCGCAGTCACTATGCTGTGGATATATGCCTCTTCTGCCAAATGCCCATTTACGAATATCCATGTATTTATCGTTCCTGGAGCGGAACTCCAAGAATGCCGGTCAGCTAATGAAGCGTCGATGGCATTCCCTACACCCGCCGTCACAATGATAAAAACCGAGAAATCTTCAGTTCTTAATAGCTTGAAAGCAACCGTATCGAGAAAGACAGCTGTCATCATCCCTACCGTTTCCTGAGGTTCAAAACCATGAGTTGTTAAATAGTCGGCCATTTCAACATGATGATCCTCGCAATCATAGCCATGATGGACGTGCCTATTCACAAAATATTTATGCCAGCCCGTCCCCGAACCCGTCACTCCGGAAGACATCGTTCTAAGCGGGATTGGAGAATTCAATTGAATCATCTCAGATCCGACTGTCAAATAAGAATCATCAATTTCCAACGGGATAGTATCATGGCCATGCTTTTCCGGAACGATGAACATCTGCGGTTTCGGAAGGGCGGGATGTGGATGTTTTTCGATCGTCGTATGATATACACCCTGAATCCGTTCCTGTTGGAGCACTTCATTCGGTACATCAACAACCTGAATCTGCCCTTTCTCAAGCAGCATAAGCCGATCACAATATAATCCAGCCAAATTCAAATCATGAAAAATTGAAATAACGGTCAACTTCTGCTCTTTTGCCATTTTCCTCATTAAATCAAGAAGATCTTTTTGATAGGAAAGATCCAAATGGTTCGTAGGTTCATCCAAAAAAGGATTTCCGGCTCTTGGGCAAGGGCCTGTGCCAGCAGGACCCTTTGTCTTTCCCCTCCTGATAATCGATCAAAATGAAGATCTTGAAAATCAGCTACTCCCGTTTGTTCCATTACCCGCTGGACAGTCGATTCATCTTCTGCGGACCAACTATGGAACCATCCTGATTGATGGGCATATCGCCCAAGTGAGACCGTCTCTTTTACTGTATAGGAGAAAGCTAATGAGGAATGTTGAGGGAGCACGGCAATGACCTGTGCAAGTTGTTTTGACGAATAATCCTTCAAATCCCTACCGCTAATCCGTACGCTTCCGCCTTTATAATCGAGCACCCCGCTAAGCATACTTAAAAGCGTCGTTTTCCCGCTGCCATTAGGACCAAGAATCCCGAATAATTCCCCTTTATGTACATCAAAAGAGACAGAGTCCAAAACAGCTTTGTTGTGATATCCGCCTGTTAACTCTTTTACTTCAAGCATCCGTTTTTACCCTTCTCTCCGTCTCTTTAATAAAATCAGCGCAAATGCAGGTGCCCCGATAAGTGAGGTGATCACCCCGATCGGCAGTTCCGATGGGGCTATGATCGTTCGTGCTACAAAATCCGCCAATATTAAGAATCCGCTTCCTATCAATAATGACAACGGAAGCAAATGTTTATGGTCAGGTCCCCAAATCTTTCGGACTAAATGAGGAATGACCAATCCTACAAAACCAATCGCCCCTGAAACGGCAACGGCTGCCCCTGTCAATGTCGAACCGGCTATCAGGATCCACATTTTCCGCCGCTTGACATTCACACCTAAGTGTTTTGCCCGGTCTTCCCCGAAAGTCATCGCATTCAATTCACTTGTATTCATGATCAAGGTCAACGAACCAATGATAAAAAACGGCATAATGATTGCGATATAATTCCATCCGCGCATAGAAACGCTTCCCATCAGCCAGCCGATGATTTGTCTTAATTCATCACCCGTCAGCGCAATCATCAATGAAATGAAGGCACTTAAAAACGAGCTGAAAATGATTCCCGTTAAAATGATCGTTTCCACTTTCATCGATCGATCCATTTTTTTGCAAAAGTCAATACGCAGAGCATCGTGAGCACTGAGCATAAGATGCTCAATGCCGGAAGAGTATATAAACCGATGAATGGCAGTGATATATTCAAGAATATTGTCAATACGGCGCCGACCGATGCTCCTGATGAAATACCTAATGTGTAAGGATCAGCGAGCGGGTTCCGGAGCAGTCCTTGAAAAGCCGCACCCGCAATCGCAAGTGATGCCCCAACCAAACCCGCAAGCAATACACGCGGCAAGCGGATGTTCATCACGATATTCGTCAGCATCACATCCGGATCGGCAGAAATCGGCAAGTGGAAAATCTCCTTGCCGATTATTTGTAAAAGTACGGGAATCGGTACTGACACCGAACCAAAGGAAATGCCTATCGTCATTGCGAATAACAAAATGAACAACGCAATCAAATAAGCCAACGTCCATTTAGTTGTCAAATTGGTTCGGATAGACTGATTTGGCAAGTTCCTCTACTCCCTCTATTAAGCGCGGACCGGAACGGGTCACCAAGTCAGAATGGACATCAAAAACTTGGCCATTTTTAACAGCATTTACGTCTTGCCATCCTTTTCGGCCCGTCACTTCACTTACTGAATCTTTCGTATAATAACCATACGTTGTAATGATGACATCAGGATTTGCAGCAATCATCGACTCTTCATCAATTTTTGCCCAACCGTCCAAATCAGCAGCAGCATTATCCGCTGAAATAATATGAAGCATCTCATTCATGAAAGTATTTTTTCCAGGTGTGTATATTTCCGGTGAAGGCGAAACTTCCACTAAAACGGTCTTCCTATCCTCTTCCTTTACGGATTTGGCTTTTTCCTGGATATCCTTGAGCTTCGTTTTCATATCCGCAACGATTTCATTTGCCTTATCATGTTCTCCGTTGCCTGTCCAATCATTTCAATAGACTCATAGACTTGGTCAAAGCTTTGTGCATCATTGACTACGAGAACATCTATTCCAGCATCCTTAAGCTGCTGTAAACCCTCATTTGAATTATGGGCACTTGATGCATGCGCAAGAACAAGGTCAGGCTTCATCGAGACAATCAGCTCCGTGTTCATTTCCATTCCGCCAACTTTTTCAATTTCTTTCGTTTCTTCCGGGTAGTTATCATTGTCGGAAACACCAACGACCTTTTTCCCAAACCAAGTGCAAAGACCACTTCCGTATTACTTGGTATCAACGAAACGATTTTCTTCGGCTTTTGTTCTATCGTTACTTTTTCCCCAGTTGCATCTTTAATCGTAATCGGGAAAGCTTTGTGTTGAGCATGGTTCGTTTGCTGCTTTTCTTTTCCTTCATCAGCAGCGCCACCGCAGCCGACCATCATGCCTGCAACAAGCAACATCAACAATATCAGACCAAAAATCTTCTTCATTTTCATTCCCCACAATCTTTTCATTTAATTTCTTCCACCTAATAAAGAAACGCAATCCTGAAAGATGCCCCCAAAACGAAAAGCACCTCCCGTTAAACGGAAGATGCTTGCATGGCAACAATAATCAATACGGACTCTTTCTTAGGGTCTGCCACACACCTTCCCATCCGCGTAGGTTACAGGTGTACGAATTCTGGCAGGTCTCCTGGCTCATGGTCATCGTCAACGGTACCTTCCCATATCTCATACAGTGGTACACAGCCGTCAGCTCCCATATACAGTGGCGGGACCGCGCTGGCATTTCACCAACTTCCCTTTTAAGTCATTAAGACACCAAAATCGTTCATATGTATATAATTTTCACTGCCTTCATTATACACCATGTAAGAATCGATTATTATATGATTTTTCTGAACGAATACGAAATGACCCTTCCACCTTCAATGCTTTGAAGCATTTTCAATCAGTGACGCAAACCCATCGACTGATAACCCGGGTGAAATCTGAACTCGAGCATGCATCCCTTGGTCCCTTGAAGCCCCCCATGTTCGGTAGTGACTGCCATCTTGTATCCAGCTTCTTCTGATCGCCTGAGACTCTCTTCGTTATACCGGCCAACCGGATAGGAAAGCACTGTCGTGTCCTGGTCGGGGATATGGTCGAATAATTCCTTCGACTGAACCATTTCCGCTTCTTGCTGCTCTGCCGTCATGCGGTTCAGTTCCAAATGGTTGATCGTATGGCTTTCGATCGAAATCCCAGCCTTGCTCATCTCCAACATTTGATTTTCAGTCAGGTGATGACCTTTATCAACGGACTTCCCGATCATGAAGACATTTGCTTTCATATCATTTTCTTTTAATATCGGGAAAGCCTCCGTGTAGTTATCTGAATAGCCATCATCAAAAGTAAGCCAGACACACTTCTCACTTGGCATCCGATTCCCGGTTAAGAAGAGGAATGCTTCTTCAGGGGATAATGTATAGTAACCATTCTCCCGAAGCCAAGCCATCTGTGATCGGAATTCCCCCTTGGAACCCGAATGCTGTGATACATCAATATCGGGAGCTGGACCTGGGACTCGCCCGTTAGCCAGTCTCCCGTAAGATTTGGCCCTCCGGATCCCTGCCCGGTCACATTCTCCGCCGCTTCGACCCAATCGGTGCAGCCGTCTTTGTGCCTATCCCCTCTAAAATCCCTTGTGAACATCCAAGGTAAAATCAAAATCCCCAGCAATGCAACCATCCATAAAACTCTATATTTTCCCACTATCATTCTCCTGATTTTAAACTAGTGGATAATAAAGCATTCCATTTAATGAAAAAAAGGGAAACACGGGAACTTAGCGAACTGCTAAACATTTTCGAGGATTTTTTTCATAAGTATGTGCTATTAGCTTGAAAAGTTTGCCTATAAGAAATATAATAAATAAGTCGTCGACTTTTATATATGTCCCAGTAGCTCAGCAGGATAGAGCGACAGCCTCCTAAGCTGTAGGTCGTAGGTTCGATTCCTATCTGGGACGCTAATACAGACAGTAAAAACCCCTTATATATTAAGGGGTTTTCTGTTTGATATGATTTCAATTTTTTCATATAACAGTTTGCTTGCCGAAAATTTGCCGAAAACAAAATTACCACCTGTGGTTTGACGCCATATCGGTGTTTATATTGTTAACTAAAGAAGCAAAACCATCAAAATCAGGGAATAATGTTTCAGTTCTGATATCGAAGGATTCAATCAATATTTTTTGGCTTCTTTTTTTAGTTCCGGAGAAATGGCTATAAAAATAGTCTCTCCTTTATTTTTTGGTAAAATTAAACTTCCTGTTACTTCATTACTTATCCTGCTATATAAAAATACGGCATGTTGAGCGGCAATTCTTTTTGAAACAACCGGCGGTTCCATAAATACGGGTAAATCTTCGGTGGATAATTCTTTCATAATACTTTTATAATCTCTTTTTCTAAATAACCTTCATAATTTAAGCCGCCCAATGAATATGTATGGACACCTGTTATCAGACCTGTTTTATCAATATTTGAATTTAAACAAAACCATAAAGCAACTAGCATACTCTTTGAAAAGTCCACTAACCTTGTTGCTGCGCCGTGATGTTGTAATTTTGCTAATAGTTCCATATCACTAATAGGCAAGCCTTCATTTGTTCCATATCCTTTATGCCTAGCACTTGTTAGCATTCCTTTTTCGTAACTTGACAAATATAATTCATTTTGTTCTTGACCGCTATTAACAAGCCTTCTATAAGCTCCACTATCAATAGGCCAAGAAATATCACCCTGGCCCCTCCACAACATAATGTTTTTTCCTTTAATTTTACTAAGTTGAGAAGGAATTTCCATTAATTCAACAAAACTCTCAGGCATCTGTATTTCCCCGAATATCCCACTATTGTATTTATCCATTTTAATCCCCGTTTTACTCATTCCTCTTCACCATCAAACATTCAAAAAATGCTTTTTTCTACATCTTGTATATTTCTTCCTAACTTTACTATATGAAAAGAAGAGGCATTAAACAATTCATAAGTCTGGCATCCCCCTATATAAAATCTTCTGGCAATCCCTTCCCTAATTTCCTTTAATCCCCTCTCTTTATTTACATACTCCAAAAATCATCGTAATCAACAGGTTCCCCAGTAAGTTTCCTCAATGTTTTAATTAGCTTCCCCGCATTCTTCATTGATGGCTGAAAAGCATCTCCCTGGCATATCCGACTAATAGTTGCTTTATTAACTTTGCTCTCATCTACAAGTTCTTGTTGTGAAATTTTATGCTTATCTAAATACCTTCCAAATTTACTCCTTGGCTTCCCTAATCCAAACATGATCGGCACCCTCCATAGACTTTATTTAGTCACCAGTATGTCCAAAAGTTACTTTTTCAAACGGTTACGAAAAGGGAAACTTGGACAAACAGTGCTGCATATTCTTTATCAAGGTACCTAATTTGGTAGTTAGCAACTGCCAGCCAAAGTATTTACCAAGTTATCTATCAAGGTAAGCTTATCAAGGTAATAAGTGAATACAGGTTGATATAACAAGAAATCAAAGAAGTGTTTAGAAGGAGCCGGGAGGCGAATGGATAGGGGGAGAGGCGAGAGGGGGAAATAACTTTTTTCGCACAAAACGCCGTATAGAGAGGAAGAAAACAACATGACATACCTAATGCCTGGACGATGGTCTAGAACCGAGGTAATACCCTTTAAAGCCTTTATAAATAAAGAGAAAATCGAGAAGAAACCGATTCAGAAAAAGAGCCTTCCCACCTTCGCCTTCATTCCCCTTAATCCAACGGCCATGATTGACCCGGTCTTTATCGGAATAGCTTCAGGTATCCTTTTGATTGCCTTAATTGAAAAAGTATTAGCTGATACAGGTAACGTTTCAATTGCCGCTTTTCTATCCGCTTTCCTGCGTATCTTGTTTCCTATAGCCGGTGCTGCGGCCATTTGGTTTCTGGTGAATGATTTAAAATTCCTATTTTGAGGTGAAGTCATGAAAAAGTGGATAGCAAAACAACAAGCAAAAGCCTCCTTAATGAAGGTTTTCCGGAATGGTGAAATAGGTATTAATTACTCTTACAGTTCAAATAGTGGTTTCGTGTACCCTAAAATACTTTCTATTCGTTTCAATTACTCTGAAAAATCCCTTAGTTATTTCTTTTCCCTTCCGACTGGTATGGATCCTAAGGTAATCAAGAAAAAGGAATATTGTTTCAAGCAGGTGTTCGGGGAGCGCATTGAGCTTAAAGGAGATGCCAAGAAATTCACGCTTATAGTGTTTACCGCCCATATCCCTAAAATCACCCCTTATGACGCCAAACGCTTCAAAGAACAGGCAAAGAAAATGAAATTACCTATTGTATGTGGTGTCGATATGAACGGGCAAGACGTGGTTTATGACATGGTGGAAAACCCACATTTATTAATATCCGGTGAAACTGGTTCCGGGAAATCCACTCAGTTGCGTTCAATCTTGAGCTCATTGATTGAATATATATCACCGGACCGACTGAAGATGTTCTTGTGTGATCTTAAACGCTCA
Organism: Peribacillus frigoritolerans; assembly: GCA_030562215.1. GTDB lineage: Bacteria > Bacillota > Bacilli > Bacillales > DSM-1321 > Peribacillus > Peribacillus frigoritolerans_B. Next base: position 896,280 of record JAUPFL010000001.1, read on the forward strand.
GAATTCCCTATATTTCGTGGTGTAGATCATGTGGAAGGTGTCTTTGTGAAACCTGCGGATATGCTTCCTATGCTAAATTATTTACGCGAAGAAACAATCAAACGAGGTGACTTACTGGATGCACATGTAGTAGCGCATATCGATGACCTCCCTAATCCACCGCATTATATTGTGCTTTGTATCGATGAATTTGCCTTATTGAAAAAGGAAAAGAAGATTTGGGACCTTGTAGAAGAAATAAGTTCCATCGGAAGAGCTTTAGGAATCTATTTAATATTGTCTGTTCTTCGACCTGATCGAAATATTTTGGATGGTGTATTGAAGAATAACCTAACTGTTCGTATGGGTTTCAGTGCGCTGATTTAATTAACTCACGTATTATCGGTACACCAGGAAGCGAAAAACTAAAGGATAACGGAAGGTTTTTACTGAAATCGAAAGGCCAAGACTTAAAGGAGATTCAAGCCCCCTATTTAGACATTGATGAAGCTAAAAAGTTATTAGAGAATCATAAGTCTCCAATTAATAAAAATCCCTGCAAAAAGCCCTCTAAGCGTTCTGATGACCCAGAGATTATTGACGCTATATTTGAGGTGTTAGACTGATGAGAAAACGCGATAAAAATATACTGGCCGATTTAGACCGTTTCCGTTGTATGACACGCAATGATATTATCGATCTTCATTTTTCCGGTTTGAAGAACCCTATTACTTGCTGCAATACGGTTATGAAGAGATTACGAAGAGATGGACATATCGAAGTGAATGCTGCTCAACAACCTTACATCTATTTCCCTTCACCAGCTCCTATAAAAAAGACTCGGCTAAAATTCCTCACTTCTTGAAAATCGTTGAATTCTATAAGTCACTGCTGAACTTTCAGCCACCAGAAACCTTTTTAGTTGAACCTAAGTATGGTAAGGGTCATATGGAACCTGACCTCTTTATGATCTGGAAGCGTGCTCCATTCTTTGTTGAAATCCAGCGTTCTATTTATTCCGAAAAGGTAATGAATGAAAAGTTTAACCGCTATGTATCTTATTTCATGAGCAATGAGTGGCAGCAGGAACCTTGGCAACCAGAAGATAAAAAGGTGTTTCCTAAGATCATATTGATCACCGATACAAGGTATAATTTACCGACCCATTCAGGCGTCCAATTCTTTCAAGTCCATAATATAAAGCAATTCCTTACCTTTGCTTCTAGGACTCTGGATATAAAAAAGATCCTCCAAAACAGGAAAGGATCAAAATAAGTATTGGGTAAAAGCCTTTTATTCCATTAATTTAAGGCTAACTATTCAAATTGTTTGAAACCAGTTTGGATATTTTTGTAATTTGGAATCGAATACTTTTGATTCTTCGCTTCTTCTATCTTGCAAATAGAAATAACAATCTGAGCAAGCATCGAAGAAATCAACAAATGATTTTTTAGTCAATATTCCATTGAGTTTTTTATGGTCGTTAATATCAGTAGGTTTTGGGTGAATAAAATAATTTCTTGTAGTAATGAACGGCTTAATAACTCCCCAACCTTTTTGGTCTATATACGAGTCTCCACATAAAAGTGTTAAAAACCAATCTAGTTTATCCTGTGTAGAAATTTTCCTTAAAATTTCATTAGCCTTCTTATTGCCAATTCCTTTACTTACTTTAAGCTCTGCGTTAAAAAAGTATTAACTGCATTTTCAAATATAGAGACTGCTTTAAACAAGAACATATCAGTGTTATTAGCGAAAAAATCATCTTCTACGCTTTCTAGGTTATTTAAGAATCTATCTTTCGCAGATGTAAATTCAGAATCTACCAATATGATGTCCTTTTGATCAAGAATCTTTTCTTCGTCTAATTTGTTCATTACTATCTCAATTGCAGCTTTAGGATCTTCAGAATATAATTCTTCAACTTCATATACAACTAAAAGCCATGGAAAAATCTTTTCTAACACATGTTTAGAAAGATCTTCGGTATCAAAATTTGTTATCTCTTTATTTTGTCGGTTTACCAAGCCCATTCCCCCTTATCCAGATTTCACAGTTCTTATCTTTTATTCTTAATTAAAATATTCAATATTTTTCATAAAAACCCTTTAAATAAAAAGGAGCCCTGAGTAGGGCTCTTTATTTTCAAATAGACTTAGTGAATGCTGTTAACCTTGGCAACCGGAAGATAAAAAGATTTTCCCTAAAATCATTTTGATCACCGATACCAGATATATTTTACCGCAAAATTCATGTGTCCAATTCTTCCAAGTCCAGGACATAAAACAATTCCTTACTTTCACCTCGATAACTCGGGAAATAAAAAAAGACCCCAAGGAAACTCCAGGAATTCGAATAAATATTGGATAAACAAAAAAAGGCCTTCATTATCATAATTATGAGGGGCTCAAATAGAAGCTTAGATACAGGTTAAGCCTAAAATAAATCATTATTTTCCTTTCCAGAGAGAAATAGGATGATTAATATAAAAATGTATATTAATGTAGTAATATGAAAGTTACGAACAATTTTTTTCTATTACAAGAAATGAGAAAGTTTCAGGGGGAATACAATAATGATTATTTTTGTTCCTGGTATTAAGGGCAGTGAACTATATGACGGGGATAACAAGAGATGGTTTCCGGCAACACAAAAAGATCTAGATTTATTAGACTTAAAAAATGACCTTGAGCCAAGGTCAGTCTTAAGACATGTTACACCTTTTGGAATCACCAAATTTAGTCAGGTAATTTACCGTGACCTCTTAGATGAATTTGGAGACAATAATTTATCACTTTTTCCGTACGATTGGAGAAGGTCCATATTTGATCACGTAGAAAAGCTTGCGAATAAAATAATTAATGAATCAAAGGCAAATAATGAAAAAGTTACACTAGTTGCTCACAGTATGGGCGGAATGCTTGCAAAACTTGCAATTCAAAAGCTTGAGGAGAAACAAGAATTACAGAGAATAAACAAATTCATCACAATTGGAACTCCTTGGCATGGAGCACCTGATGCATTTAAATCATTAACATATGGTGAACCTGGAATATTCGAAAAGTTATGGGTATTCTTCCAAACACTCTTATCAGCAGAAGCCACTAAAAATTTGGCTAGGATTTTACCCTCCGTTTATCAATTACTGCCGTCTGAAACTTATTTCAATCATCCTGATGGTAAATTTATTGTTACCGAAGGAGAAATGGATATTACTTATGAAGGTTTTAAAACTAAAATTCAAAATCTTCATGACCTTGGTAAAAACGAAGATGAATTTGTAGACGTTTGGAAAAACTATATAGATCCACTTCACAAAGCTATGACCCAAGACTTGCCACCAGAACTAATTCATGACTGTTTAATAGGTCATTCAATTCCTACCTTATATAAAGTTCCTGAAATAAGTAAGAATGGAATTATACTCAAACTGTACAAGCAGCCATCAAGCTTTATGAATGGCGATGGTGTGGTGCCACTACATAGTGCTACCCCCTCACATAACGCAAACTTGTTTTTTACTGAAGGAGAACATTCAAACCTTTGTTCCCTACCCCAAGTAATTAACTTTATAAAATGGTCAGAAGGCAATGAAGATTTAAAAGTTCTACCAGACGGTATAACTTATTCAGAAAAAGATATTCCAGTTAATAGCGGGTTAAAAGCTGGCTTAAAAGCCCGTATTATGTGTCCAGTTGAATCGACCATATTGGATGAACAAGGAGCATATGTGGCAGGAGTTTTCGATCCTAGTATAACTGAAATTAGCAAATTAGCAGAAAGTGACGATGTTAGATTCTATCACATAGGGGAATCTAAATATATCTTTTTTATGAATAGACCAGAAGAAGACTTAACTTTTGAAATTCATGCTTATAAAGAAGGGATTGCATCTATTTCTCTAGAGATAATTGATAATCAAGAAGAAACAGAACTTAAGTTTGATACAATTCCAGTAAATAGTGAAAAATCAGCTAAATTGGTGATTCCTGCGAGCAAGCTAGTTGAAGAGTCGGTTTTGAAATATGAAGGTAAAGAAACTACTCCTAAAAAGCGTAAATTAGTAGATAAAGATAAAATTAAGGAAATACCAGTACCCAAAATTAAAATAAACTTTCAACCTGCTGAAGGTGTTAAAAAGATTTTGTATCGACACACTTACTCAGGCCCTGTCTTCCTAACGCTAGAATCAGATGATTTTGAAAAAATTGATGAACTTTTTTATTCTATAGATGGTAAATCAATATATAGATATAATGAAAAATCCCTTCTTGATTTAGCGCCTGGTAAACACATTATCGAGGTCTTTGGTAAGGATGTGTACAACCGCCCAATAACACCAGTAAATTCAAAAATTTATTTTGATACAGCTGCACCGAAAACAAAAGTATCGTTATTAGTTGAACCTGAAGGGATTTTTATCTCCTTTAAAGCTCAAAGCAATAATTCACCTGCTGTAACTCACTATAGATTTTTAAATAAAGATACTGCGAAAGATGAAATTGAGTGGAAAACAACTGAAGGTGACCATAGAATACTGGTCCCTGCTAATAAACTAAGAGAAAACACAAAAGCGAGTATAGCTATCGAATTTTTCTCAAAAAATACCGAATTTGATTTTAAAGAAGAAGTGCAAAAATTCGAATTCAGTTTAGGTAATATTCCTATGCTTATGTGGGAGGAATTCACATCAGCATTAACACCAAGTATGGTTTGGGATAATATTCTTCCTCTTGGCTTGTTAGATTTATCAGAATTTAGTGTAAGTCAGCTCATCCAAAATAAATTCTACGATATTGGAGAAACTGATGTTATTGGAGACAATGTAAAAAGCATAAAGTTCCAATCAGACCCACTAACATTGGAAGTTTTTTTCTCAGAAAAATATTCCCTTTACTTTAGTGGCCCACCAACTGAGTTATTGCAATTAGGACAAGAATACGAATTTTCGTTTGAATTAAGAACTGAGCGGGGAAATGAAAGGATTACTTCAACCAATCCAAGTGCAAGAATTCATGCTATTAAAGGAAAAAAACTTTCCGATAAACCAATCGAACTTAAAGAGAAAAACGGTGTATTTAAAGGGAATTTCACTGTTAATAGCAACTTTAAAATTTTTAAACATAAATTAATCATAACAGATACAAAAAATATTACTCCACCACTAAGAGAAATTCCTTTAATATTAAGTGAGCAAGTACAAGACGAGTAAAGGGTGATAGAAGATGCCTACATGGTTTTGGATCCATGGAATTTTATTAGTCATTTGGATTGTCATCTGGGGTGGGATATATTACCTTCAATTATGGAGATTAAGCTTCCCTTTTGAAAAGATGACATCTTTTAAGATCGTTCTTTCCTTGTTCCTACCATTCAGTTGGCTGTCATCTTCGTTTTTAATCGGAATAATTTATTCACTTATTGGAGATTTTGTTTTTCTTGACAAAGTCTTAGTGATATTTATCCCTTTAATAATATTGATTGTAATGTTCATTTATTATTTTATTAATTCTTCTATATACCATAAAAATGAAAACCAAATACAGACGAGTATTAAGAACTTAAAGGAAAATTGTCAGAAGTGGATTTTACAGTTTCCTTTTATAAGTGAAGAACAGTATGACCTACAAATTTTTATTTCAAAAGACCGACCTGTAGGAAGAATGATAATTTATGAACTTACCTGTAGTGAGGAAAGGGTTTTAAAAGAACAAACTGGTGATTTACCAAAAGAGGTTACGCTTTTATTTGTAAAAAAATAAATCTTCTCTATTGCACTAAATAAACGATTTATAGAAACCCTTCTTCTAATAAGGAGAAGGGTTTCTACATGTATCTTGTAAGGTACACAACTTGATGCATTCAATTATCTAATAACCCCCCTTTCATGAAAAATTCTATTGCGGTGCGAGCGATGGACCATCGTCGTTCTTTTCGCCCTCTACTTAATGGTTTCGAGGGTAGGGGGCTATCTGTACAATCCGGAAAGAATCTCCTTTGTTTCCTTCAATGAACTCTGACTTTCAATGATCGTTTCAACCCTCATTTTTATGTCCTGGATCATGGCTGCATGATGCTGAAATTCCTTTGTTCCTTCCTTTGACTTATCATGTTTCAATGCTTCAATTTTCTTCGAAGAATAATCTAATTGTTCCTGAAACATTTGCAATGTCATTGCTGGCATACTCTGACGTATGATGTTCTGTTTCTCTTCTAAAGACATACTCATACTCATACTCATACTCATCACCTCCTTCGGTCCAATAAGTTGTGCTTATCGCTTAAAGACTTGATGTGATTCAATCAGCAGCTTCCTCATATCTTTAGGAGTAGGACCAACAGCATCCATTCCTCCCGGTGACAATCCTATATCCCTCTGAGCTGATGAACTTAACTCTCGAGTCCAATGACTAACCGCCGACCTATAGCTTGAGGCTTTAAGATAAAGACTATTAATCTCTGATAATCCTTTTAACAAAGCATTATGCTGTGGTTCTAACTTCTTGGCCATTGCTTTTGCTTGGTCTTCAATAGACTCTATCTCCTGTATCCACTTGCCCATTTCTTCTGAGATAAGGTTCTGAATCACTGGATTGTGCTTATCCCCAATTGCTTTGATCATGTCGTTACGTCTGGATATACGACTGTTCACTTCCTTGATACGCTCATTCGTGGAGTCAATGTCCTGTTCGGTACCGGATAAAATGGCTGTCTGATACTCTCGGCTTAATTCGTCCAGATGCTCCTTGTCTACATCATTTTGTTCTTTTAGTTGGCTTAGTTGTCCAGATACTCGGTTTCTTTCTGCTTGTACACGTTCATCTAAATTCATTTACTGTCACTCTCCCATTGGATTCCTTTTAATCGAGGATCGTTTTTATTTGTGGTACACCATGTATCCTTGTTAGCTGGACTGTTACAGATGCAAACTTCAAATACTTTGATCATTTTATAATCTTGAACTATGATCTTCTCTTTCCAATTCAGTAGTTCAAATAATTCTGCAGCTCTTTGCTCTTCTTTAAAATCCCGTTCCTGTTTCACCTTAAAAGATAAACTACAATGTCTAATCTGATTCTTTTTCACTTTTCTATATGCATCCCATGCTAAAGGTGAGTCAGGTATAATTTTAAAGAACAAACCCCTATCATTAATGTGAATACAAAGGGTACCTCTGTCAGTACGGCCTAGTTCTTGTTCGTAATCGTGGCCGATAGTTGCGCCTACCACGTTGTCCAAATAAACTGATTCACGGTTCGTCTTTTCAAAGGTATAAGTATTCGTAAGCTTGTTATAATTCCAATAAGCATCATTGAAAGGCATCGCCAGTCCATATATAGCCCGTTCATTCATTCCCTTAACAACTCCCCTTATCTTGTTCAAGCCTGTTTTTAATGTCTTTCTTCGCCTCTTCAATGGCCTTGAGGATTTCGTTTTTTTCTAGAAGAACTTAGGTCCTCCTTGCGAATTAAGTTACTAGAATACTTTCCCGTATATCCAATTTCTCTGCTATATCCCACAACGGGATTCTTCCCTGGCTTCTCTAATTTCTACATTTTTTGGTGGGAATTGATTTGTCATACTATCCTTCTTCTCTGAATAAGGCGTCAAAATCAACTCCACAGTTTATCCTTAGTATCAGGGCAAGCTTTAACATGCTCCGGTCCCTAATTTTCACGAATGTGCCTTCGCTGATTGGTGGGTCAAATTTGAAGGTATACATTCCAAGATCCGTTACATAATCACTCTCAAGATTTAAGTAACGTTCCTTCACAAGAAAGGCTTCTTTCTCAGGTAAACGGGAGGTCGCTTCTTCTACAGCTTCACAAAAGCTACACGTCTTCTCAGCTCGTCTACATTGTAAGCAGCAGCATTTCCAGTCTGATCGCTTGTCTCATTGGTAGGACCGTGATATCTAGGCTCTGGACTGGAAGTAATATTAGCTTCACGCCTAACAAAGGCCGTTGTTTTATAGATTCTGTAGCGTTCCAACTCGGCTTCTACAGCTTCTTTTATTAACTTTTTCTCGGCCCTTGATAACTTTTTCAACAAATCCATAAACCCACCACTTTCATTCTTTTATGGGTTCTCTTTTTTGCTCCCTCGCATCTTCTATGTCATCACAAGCCTTGTGAATCTTCATAAAGCCTGTTTTACAAAACTGTTTATGGAAATCCGATTCAAGTGTGTTTAACGAAAAGATGTTTGAAACAAGGTCTCTAGCGACCATTTCACGTGTATAGGCTTTGTCATTCATTAGAACATCAGCAAGCTCCAATAAATTTGCTTTCAACTTTGATACTTCCTGTAATGATGAGATTTCCATATCCATTTCCTCTTTTCTATAAATTTTTGTTTAAAATTAATCTGGCTTAAGTTCTTCTAAGTACCTTGGAAAAGCATGTACAAATGCTCTGATGTCTCCGTTATTTCCATTAGGTAAATTATCTAAGTGATATTCAGCTATCTCCTCAAAATCATCAAGACTAGATCTATCCTTCATATACTGGATTTGCTTTATTAAGTCATTAACCTTATCTTCAGGAATCTGTTTATGCTGCTTATTAAATTTTTTATAGTACTGATCAAAATAAATTTTAAAAGGAATCATCTTCAATTGCTAAATTGAAGTATGTTTTTTTCTTTAATACTTTCTTTTTCTTTCTTTAGTATCATCTTGTAGACCTCCAGAGGTATCACCTTGTAGACTAGGAGTAGTATCATCTTGTAGACTACCTACTGGAAAACAGTTAGCATATTTTTTAACTGTCCACTGATCATAATCTTTGTTAAAAGCAAGAACTTTCGATTTACTCCCGCCGCCTTTTTGAATTTCTAAAATCACCTTGTTATCAACCAATGATTTCAAACTTGAACTAATTCGAGCACGAGTTAAGTTAGTTGCCCTTTCTAAAAACCTAATGAAATATCATGCTTTTTTCGGGTATATCCATATGTGTTTCTCCAAACAGCCATAATGATTTTCAATTGGTTTGTAGTGAATGTATACATTTGAATAGCCTCTAAAATTTCATTTGCTACCCTTGTATAACCATTTTCTAACTGTACGTCCGCCATATCACCACCAACTTTTAATCCTCGAAATTCGATTCCCACTTTTCAAGTGTTTTCATTGCTTCATTGTGAGTTATAAGGCGTGATTCCACTGCCTTGAATAATTCTTCGATAGCATATTTTTTCGTATTAGATTTGATGAATTTTGTCGTTTTTGGATTAACCACAACCCGTGCCCTTGAACCTTCATAAAACGATTGTCCGAAATTCCATTTGGTGTGCATTTTAGAACGCTGGTTTACTGTAGTATTTAAGACATCATTTACAGTGACTTTCTTAAACCCATCATCTTCTTGGACCTTTATTAGATCACCTTCACCCAGACTCATATAAGAATTTCTTCCGTTTACCTCATGAACCAGTTCCACAATATCTAATCCATAATCAACAGTAAGAAAGCCTGTTAAATAGGTTTCATCCAATTTGTTCACCAGCTTCTAATGCAGCGGATTCCTGTTGAGCAAGCCAACGATCGACTGAATCAATTTTGAATAAAATCCTACGTCCTAATTTCACACTTGGAATTTTCCTTTCTCTAACCAGCGTATAAACCAAGCCTGTAGAAATTCCTAAATAATCAGCAACTTCTTTTGTCGTTAAAGTTGTTCTCTCCATCATTTCCCCTCCCTTTTTTATGAGAATCCCTTTAAACAACTGGTATTTGGATAACAAAAATTTCATCAAATTCGACTTCTAAAGCATCTATTATTTTCTTTGCAATTCGCGGGCTAGGGTTTCGTCTGCCATTACAAATTTGGACGGCAGTTGCTTGTCCAATCTCAGCAATATTCGCCAGAGCTCTTTTGGATAGTCCCTTTCTTATGAGTATTTCGTTGAGACGTTCAATTTTCGGCTCAATTTTCATTTTTAAGTACCACCTTCCACTCGAGTATTTTAGTACTCGATTACTATAGTACTCATAATATCCTGAAATAAACCTCTTGTAAATACTTTTATTTATTTTTGTACTCAAATTGAATATAATAATACTCAAAGGGGTGGTTATAAATTGGAGATAAAGGAATTTGGTCAATTTATCAAAAGGTTACGTATAGATAAATCACTTAGTACGCATAGGTTAGCGGAGTTATCTGGGGTATCACAATCATATATTTCACATCTTGAGAGTGGACGAAAAAAGAATGCACCCTCTGCAGAGATTATTAAAAAACTCTCAGAAAACCTCGACGTTTCTTATATTGAATTAATGGTTGCCGCAGGATATTACGGAGAGGATGAGTTATTAGAACCAGTAGAAGAAACCGTAAAGGGTTCTATCTGGATGAAACCAGGAGCCGGTAAAACAGGTATGACCATGATTGACTTAGCTAGTATTCTGGAGCAAAAAAATTTAATCTATAAAAATTTAGTACTTACTCAGAATGACCGTAAGCGAATTTTAGATATGTTGGATATTATGTTTCAACCAAAGGAGGGTAAATAGTGGCAGGCAACGGATCAATTAGAGAACGAGGAAAAGGCAGCTGGGAATTGACCGTTTCCCTTGGTAAAGGTGCTGATGGGAAATATAAGAAAAAGACGCGAAATGTAACTGCAAAAAATAAAACGGAAGCAAAAGAATTGCTCAGGAAATTTGTAAGTGAAATTGAATCTGGGCAACTTGTAGATTTAGATAAGGTCCTTTTAAAGATCTAGTTGTTGAATGGAGAAAAAACATGCTTCTTCTTTAGCAATTCGAACACAACAAGGGTATGAATCAAACCTTAATTTACGGGTACTTCCCTCTTTCGGACATTTGAAGGTCTCTAATATAAAGAAGGTCCATATCCAAAACTTCTTTGATGATTTAAAAGAAGACGGTGCGAGGATAGATGGTAAAGGTTCCAAGCTTTCTAATTCCTCTATAAACAATCACCATACCCTTTTAAGCAGCATCTTTTCCTTTGCGGTTGATAGAGGTTATATAAAGGAAAACCCTATGCGGGGTGTTAAAAAGCTTAAAGTAGAAAATAAAAAGATGAATGTTTATCAAAAATCAGATATTGCCGCATTAATGGAATCCTTAAACACTGCTCCCCTCAATTGGAGAACACTAGTCATTTTAGCAATTGTCTCTGGTGCTCGAGCTGGTGAATTAGTGGGCCTTGAATGGCAACATGTTAATTTTGAAAAAGAAACTATTCTAATTGAACAGTCTTTGACCTTAAAAACAGGTGAAGGTGTTAAGGTTAAATCTACAAAAACAGAGCGTTCCAGGATTGTCAGTATTCCTCCATTTGTGATTCAGCTTCTAAAGGAATTGAAGCACGAAAAAAACAAAGCGCGATTGCAAGCAGCTGAAATGTGGATAAGGGAATGGGATGGTGTAGAACGTGATTTTGTCTTTACAACTCCTAATGCTTTTGGACGTCCAATCCGGCCAGATAGTGTCACTCAATGGTGGGAAAGGTTTTTGAAAAAGAATGATCACTTAAAATTCATTAATTTTCATGGACTCCGGCATACATCCGTTTCAATTTTAATTGATGAAAATACACCTATGAAGGCAATTAGTGAGCGGGTAGGTCATGCGAAGATAGGAACGTCCATGGATATATACGGACACTTACTGGAAGAAGCGGATAAAAGGGCAGCTGCAAGTATGGACAAGGTATTTGGGGATTTAGGAATTAATGCAGGTAAATAATTGCGGCGTCTTTTGACAAGGCGCTATTTTTTTGCCGAAAATGCCGAAAATTTGCCGAAAAACTCGAGATAAACAACCGATAAGTAAACCAATTTAAACATGTCACAAAAAGGTAAATGTCTATGTATCAGTAGTTTAACTCACTAAAAACCACTATAACAGGTTATATACTTACTTCTCCTAAGCTGTAGGTCGTAGGTTCGATTCCTATCTGGGACGCTAAAGTTTATAAGCCCTGTTATAATGCGGTTTCTCCGTGTTGTAGCAGGGTTTTTTCTGTTGGTATGACCGTAAAAGCCGTAAATTGTATGTAGGATAAAGGCACTTCTGTACATAGGAAACAGTGATATTCCATTTCACTATTACTTTTCTATGTCTGGAGGTGCTTTTTTATGAAAAACACGTTATTAAACAGCGTGGAACAGCGTTAAAGGAACGGAAATTGACCAGTAAGACTACGGAAAGTTTCACGATTGAATACACACTGCAAGAAGCCTTAGATATTTTTCTCCGTGCAAAAGTTGCTGAAGGTGTCCGACAGCGAACATTAGGCGAATATGTACGGCACATTAGGTACCTAACGGAATACTTATCTGTTTATCATCCGTCTTTTAATTTTGTTAGCGATCTATCACTTTTTCAAAAAATATGAAGGCTTATGCAGGCGATGAACAGCGTGAGAAAACCACTACTTAATCAAGTTTTATTTATCACATCGATATATACAAATACTGGATTTCAGGATATAATCCTGTCTTTTTAAAAATATATGTTTTAACCTGTCCCATCCGGGTATACAAATACTGTAAGACATTCTCACCAAAGGAGATGATAGTGCATGATGAGTACAATCAGAAGCCAATGGAACAAAGAGAATGACGCAGCGGTGTTTAGTCCCGGTGATCAGCGTTAGAGTCAATTGAAGAGTTGGATGATAATCAAATATGGGAATTACTAGTCTTCTCATCCAAAGGAGGAGGATACGATCATGAGTATTTACAGCCTATGGAATCAAGAGAATGATGAAGCAATTTTCAGTCCGGGTGATCAAAAGCCATTCAGTACGCTCATACGAGTAGATTCGGATAAACACACACACACTGACAAAACACTTGAATATGAATTACATGGCACCGTACTGAATGAAATTTAACTGAAGCATCGATATATGGGGAAAGGGATGGAGCGCTCGCTCCATCCCTTTCTGCCGCCTTTTTCTGTTAGACTTCATCAAGCGGCAACCTTGTTGTCAGGAAAGACGTTCCTGCCGGCAAGGACTTTGCCCAGACCTGTTCCATGCATATAACCCCATAAAAAAGCGCCCTTCACCATGGAGCTAAAGGTGAAGGGCGCTTTTCTTTACTTATCGAATTTCAGTTTCGCCAAGGCATCTGCCAATGCAGTATTGATCGGCTCTTCTTTATTTTGCTTTTTCATATAATTGGATACTTCATTTTTGGATACTTTTTGATTTTTATTCTGCCCTCTTCGTTTATTGTAAGAAGAAAGTTTTTCGTGAAAACCGCATTTACAGGTGAATGTCTGTGCTTCTCCTTGACCGCGCATTTCCATCTTTTTATGACATTGCGGGCATCTGGCATTTGTTACACGTGAAACACCTTTTTTATGGCCGCATTCACGATCTTGGCAGACAAGCATTTTCCCCTTTTTACTATTCACTTCAAGCATCAGCTTGCCGCAATCAGGACATTTCGTTCCTGACACGTTATCATGCTTGAATTTTTGATCACTATTTTTGATTTCATGGACGATATTTTTGGCGTAGGAGCGCATATCACCGATGAAAGCCTGTTTTGGCAGCTTTCCTTTTGCTATCGCAGTTAACTTTTGCTCCCATTGAGCTGTCAAAGCTGGAGAACGCAAGTCTTCAGGTGCCAATTGAAGAAGTTGTTTTCCTTTCGAGGTAACATGAAGGCCCTTTCCTCTCTTCTCGATCAGGAAGCTATTGAAGAGTTTTTCTATAACATCCGCACGTGTTGCAACCGTTCCAATCCCGCCAGACTCACCAAGAGTCTTGATGAGCTCTTTGCTTTCCCCTGCCATGAAACGGGCAGGATTCTCCATTGCCGAAAGAAGCGACCCTTCATTGAATGGCTCCGGCGGTTTCGTTTCACCCTCTGTTTGTTTCACAGCCGAAACGGTTAAACTGTCACCTTTTTGAACGTTCGGAAGCAGCTGCTCAGCTAGGCCATCTTTAGCTTCTTCCTCATCGAATTGGTGATCATAAACTTCCTTCCAACCTGACTTCAGGACGACCTTCCCTTTTGCCATGAACGTCTCCTGCCCCATTTTTGCGGTGATGGTCGTTTGTTCGTATTCAAAAGGCGGCATCAATACAGCAAGGAACCTTTTAACGACCAAATCATAGATTTTCGATTCATTGTCGCTCAGTTTTCCCGGCAGCGGCGTTTGCTCAGTGGGGATGATTGCATGGTGATCAGAAACCTTGCTATCATCCACGAACGATTTATTGGTTTTAATCGGGCTGCGCAGGATCCTTGATGCATACTGGGCATATGGTTTAATGCTTACAGCCTGTAATCTTTCTTTTAGCGTATCAACCAAATCCGTTGATAAAAAACGTGAATCCGTCCTTGGATAAGTCAAGACCTTATGGCTTTCATATAATCGCTGCATGATCGATAACGTCTCTTTCGCCGAATAGCCGAATTTCTTATTGGCGTCCCGTTGAAGTTCTGTTAAATCATATAAAGAAGGGGCAAAACTTTTCTTATGGGACTTGTTCACTTCAACCACTTCTGCACTTTTCCCCTTAACGGCTGCAAGGACCTTTTCTGCCTTGTTTTTATCAAATGTGCGGATATCCTTTGATTGGGCATCTTGCCAGACGAGGCGCAAATTGGGTTCTGCAATTGCTGAAACGCCATAATATTTTTAGGCTGGAATTGTTTTATTTCCTCTTCTTTTTGGCAATCATCGCAAGTGTCGGCGTTTGGACCCTCCCGCAAGATAACTGGGCATTGTGCTTGGTCGTCAGGGCACGTGTCGCGTTCATCCCAACGATCCAGTCCGCTTCCGCCCTTGCTACTGCTGAGGCAAATAGGTTTTCATACTCCTTGCCATCCTTCAGATTTTTAAATCCATCTTTGATCGCTTTATCCGTTACAGAGGAAATCCAAAGCCGCTTGACCGGCTTCTTCACATTCGCTTTTTCGAGAATCCAGCGTGCAACAAGTTCCCCTTCACGGCCTGCATCGGTTGCAATGATGACATCCTTGACATCCTTGCGATTCAATTGTGTTTTAACCGATTGAAATTGTTTTCCCGATTGCTTGATCACGACCAATTTCAAAGTAGGCGGCAACATGGGCAGGTCCTCAAGGCGCCAAGTTTTATATTTTTCATCATAAGATTCCGGATCTGCATGGGTGACCAAATGACCCAGTGCCCAAGTGACGATATACTGATCGCCTTCAAAAAGCCATTCCCCTTTTTCCCGCAATTCAGCACTTTTGCTATATCTCTGCCGACCGAAGGTTTCTCGGCCAGTACGACTGTTTTACTCATAATAACATCCTTTCGCTTTTAAACTGGTTCCTCTATTATCTCACATAATTTATGACAGGGCGATAATGCTCCATGGAGCCATTGGTTCACTATTAAGGAATTCCCGTACCCACATATATGTAAATTAATAGATTAGATAGCAATCCCGTGCAGATTTTAGTATGATGAAACGTAGGGATTTTTTCAAATTAATTGGGAGGTTCAATATAAAATGAGCTTACTTTCTATAGATAAATTAGCACATAGCTTTGGCGACCGTACCTTATTCAAGGATGTATCCTTCCGCCTGATGGCCGGTGAACATGTTGGCCTGGTCGGGGCGAATGGTGTCGGGAAGTCAACGATGATGAATATCATTACAGGACAACTCATCCATGATGAAGGCCGGGTCGAATGGACACCTGGTGTCGAATATGGCTATCTTGATCAACATACGATACTTTCAAAAGGTAAATCGATCCGCGACGTCTTAAGGGATGCATACCTGCCTTTATTCGAGCAGGAAAAGGCACTGAATGAAGTTACGGAGAAAATGGGTACGGCCACTCCGGAAGAACTGGAAGAACTCTTGGAACAAATGGGTGAAATCCAGGACAAGCTGGAAGCCGGCGGTTTTTACAACCTGGATATTAAAATTGAAGAAGCAGCACGCGGTTTAGGGTTGGATGCAATCGGCTTGGACCGTGATGTCTCTGCCCTGAGCGGCGGACAACGGACAAAGGTTTTATTGGCGAAGCTACTATTGGAACAACCGCAAGTCCTGCTGCTCGACGAGCCTACCAACTACTTGGATGTGGAGCATATCCGCTGGCTGAGCAGCTACTTAAAGGAATACCCGCATGCATTTCTATTGATTTCGCATGATACCGAGTTCATGAACGGCGTCGTCGACGTCATCTTCCATCTTGAATTTTCTAAGCTGACCCGTTACACGGCAACTTATGAAAAATTCCTTGAGCTGGCTGAATTGAATAAAAACCAACATATTAACGCATATGAAAAACAGCGCGAATTCATTAAAAAGCAGGAAGACTTCATTGCCAAAAATAAAGCCCGCTATTCAACGACCGGCCGGGCGAAGAGCCGTCAAAAGCAATTGAATCGCATGGAACGTATTGATCGTCCGGAAACTGCAATGAAACCTACCTTTGACTTTAAAGAGTCACGTGCGAGCAGCCGTTATGTCTTTGAAGGTGAAGATCTGGAAATCGGATATGACCGCCCATTGCTTCCGAAGTTATCCATGACCATCGAACGGGGAGAAAAAATTGCCGTGGTCGGCTGTAATGGAGTTGGTAAATCCACTCTATTAAAAACGATTTTGGGTAAAATCGATCCTCTAGGCGGTAAAAGATCACTTGGGGACTTCCTTTTTTCTTCTTATTTTGAGCAGGAAGTAAAAGCAGGCGATACGACGCCGATCGATGAAGTATGGAATGCATTTCCGCATCTGGACCAACCGCAGGTACGTGCGATTCTTGCCCGTGTCGGTTTGAAAAACGAGCACATTACACGTCCGATGAGCCATTTAAGCGGTGGGGAACAAGCAAAAGTGCGCCTTTGTAAACTCATGCTTACCGAAAGCAATTGGCTGTTATTCGATGAACCGACCAACCATTTGGATGTAGTTGCAAAAGAAGAACTGAAACGTGCATTGAAAGAGTATAAAGGAACGATCGTCCTCGTATGCCATGAACCTGATTTCTATGAAGATTGGGTTACAAAAGTATGGGATGTAGAGGAATGGTCGGCCCAAAATTAATTTTCGGGGATGTCGCAGAAGCGGCATCCCCTTTATTATGAAATAAATAAAAAGCTGACTGAAAAGGCTACTTCAGTCAGCTTTCTTTTCCTCAACATGCAGCCTTAAACTCGTTCCGCCACCAAGGTATATGTTTTCGGAAGCCCAATATCATGGATTTTATGATTCGGTTCTTCCTCGAGCACTTTAATAACGAGCCCTGATTGACCTATTGACGTTATAAGTTCCCCGATTGTCCATTTACGCTGTATAACTCTTGAAAGGCTCCCTTTTTCCTCATCCGGCATATGCTTCGAAAAAGCCACCTCATTGTTTTCGATTGCCGGAGCGAAATAGTTGCCTGTGATTTTATGTTTTTTACCATTTGAAGTAATGAGCTTTGTTGAAATCGGATGAAATTCATGCAGTACGAATCGGCCTCCAGGTTTCAGCATCTTTTTAATTTTTTTAAATAACGGCTGCAGATCTATTAAGTAATGAAGCACACCGAGCTCCATTAAAACCAAATCCTGATTCCCTGATTCATGCTCGGATGATAGGAAAGGACATCGAAACTATATACTCGATGGAGACATTGGCCCCACTTGCCAGCTCATTTGCAAACATTGCGTTTTCCTGGGAAAAATCAACAACTTTCACTTCAGCTCCCAATATGGCCAGTGCAACTGCCTTAACACCATTCGATCCCATCAAATGAGTGATTTTTTTACCGGATATTTCCCCATATATTTATAAAAAGGGTGCAGTCTCCATTTTGGGTTTTGTTTGATTTTTGATGCCAATTCAACGGGATCTCCATAACGATTGACAAGCGCTAAATAATTATTCTGGTTCCACGCCTGTTCATTTTCCGCTGTGAACCCCTTCTGCTCGGCTGATAAGTAAGCATGAATCTCTGCACTGAACTTTCTCATTTCTTCTTCGTATAAATAACTGTATAACGACCTGCACCAAACCTCCAAATCCCCCATCTTTATGGACAAACGATAAGGGTCCGTTTTAATGGTCGTGTTAAACCGGCAGCGAACAGTGACGGAAACCCCCTCAACATCCATTAGAAAGAACGCAGTCTCAGGACTTCTTTCAGGCTTTGTTGGCGAGTACCCGGAAAAAAGCTCTAAAGCCTCATTAAAGACATCCCATTGTACATCCATGTCGATTTTCTTATAATCATCGATATCCACTCCTTGTACGAATAGCGCAGATCGACCTGTATATTGGTAGGGAATATTAGCTTGTTCCAATATGGTCGCCATTAATGTGATTGTATGATAATAACTTGCCTTCATATGTACCTCCTAAACATCAAAAGAGCATGACAATTATTCTTCTATAGCAAATTTCAAACCGGTACTCGTAATGGCAATCAGCTGTTCATCATGGCGGTCTATGCCATAAACGAGTAATGTAACAAGCATATATATGGCCCTGAACCGGGCTAAGCTCTCTGTTTCCTTTTCGATTTCACCATAGATTTCGAAAAAAGCCCTGCGCGCCTCTTTTGGGAAATAACTGTATAAAAAGGAGAAATCAATGGCTGGATTCCCGACATGAACATCTCCCCAATCAATGATACCTGCGAGAACCCCTTCGTCATCAAGTAAAACATTCCGGATATGAATGTCTCCGTGAACGAGTGAAATCGGATGCTGAACATCCAATTCGCCCAAGGTTTCAACAAAATCCTTAACCGCATGCGCCTGTTTAAAGTATCCTAGCTTTAAAAGATTCGAGACATTTTCCATTAGCGATTTCTTTCGGTAGGATACATCAAGCCTCATCATTCCATCAGGCTGCACACCTAAACGCATGGCCCTTTCGACAGGGAAACTGTGAAGGACCTTCAAAAAATGGGCAAACCTTTTTGCCGATTCGACCTTATTTGCTTTTGTTCCTTCGACAGGCAAGTGTCCCTTCACCATTTTATAACCGGTAAAAGGATAAGGATACAAAGTACTTGGTTTCCCAAAAAAGATTGGTTCAGGGATAGCAAGGGGAAAAGTGCCTGCAATGGAAGGCAAAAGCTGATTTTCCACCTGAATCAACGTAACTGCAATAGGGCGGCGGGGGAAACGGAATACAAATTGCCCATTGATTTGTATGACCGTGTTATCGAAACCCTCCCCAAGTTGCTTGATCTCTTTTAACTCAATTTCCGGAAACTGCAGCATGATCAATTTCCCTGCCAGCTCCAGCGAAACTGGATATTCTGCCAACCAAGGCTTTTCCACTCCCGTATCCCCTTTTACCGGTTTCTCCCTCTATTGGGGCTGCTTCCAGATCTACCTCTAAGATTACTCGCCCCTTGTGTACTAGTCGATCTACGGCTGTCTCTTTGATCTCTTCGTGGATTGTCACGCTTTGGTCCACGGCTGTCTTCCGAGCGGCCACTCCGAGGATTCTCTCGCCTTGGTCCACGGCTGTCTTCCGAGCGGCCACTCCGTGGATTCTCTCGCTTTGGTCCGCGGCTGTTTTCCGAACGGCCTCCCCGTGAATCCTCACGTTTAAGTCCGCGGCTGTTTTCCAAACGGCCTCCCTTGGTTTCTCCCTCTCGAATTCACGATTGTCCGCTTGATTTACAGAACGGTGACTGCCTCGATTCGGTCCTCTCGTATCGATCCGTTCCCGATGGCGCCTTCCCCTCCCGAACGCGGGCGGCGGGTACCCTCATCAGAAGAGTCTTCATGACGCTTCCTTTTTGCCTCACCTCATCGGGTTGGAACATTTTCACTCCTTCTATCGTCCTTCTTTCGATTTTCATGGAGATTCCTTTTTCAATATCGCTTAAAAGCTGAAGATCCTTCGTTGCTATGAAGGTTACAGCCAAACCATTCTCACCCGCGCGGCCCGTTCGGCCGATTCGGTGGATGTAACTTTCTGCATCCTCGGGAACATCATAATTAAACACATGGGTCACGCCTTCTACATCAAGCCCTCGTGCAGCAACGTCCGTCGCCACTAAATATTGAAGCTTTGCGTCTCTGAAGTTTTTCATGACACGTTCCCGCTTTGCCTGTGAAAGGTCACCATGAAGCTCTTCAGAATTGAATCCAGCTGCCTTCAGTGCATCATTCAAAACCGAAACGCGACGTTTTGTACGGCAAAATATGATCGCAAGGTATGGCTGTTCTTCTTTGATCATGTTGATTAGTGAAGACTGTTTGGCACGATCGGTCGTCTCGATGACAAGCTGCCTGATTTTCTCGACCGTTACTTGCTCAGCCTTCACAGCGGCAGTTAATGGTTTAGTCATGTAGCGTTTTGCCAATTGATGCACCTGTTCAGGCATCGTCGCTGAAAAGAGCAGCGTTTGGCGCTCCTCTGGAAGCTGTCCCATGATCTCTTCCACTTCTGGTAAAAAACCAATATGAAGCATTTGATCAGCTTCATCAAGCACAAGTGTTCCAGTTTGTGAGAGATCGATGGTGCCTCTTCGTAAATGATCTAATAACCTGCCGGGCGTGGCGACCACCACGGAGATGTTTCTTGTCAGCTTTTTCATTTGCTGCTCGACATCCTGTCCGCCATAAACTGCAAGTACATGAAGTCCTTCGATTTCATCAGCGAATTTTTTCAATTCAGCTGTGATTTGCAAAGCCAATTCCCTGGTTGGCGTGACGATCAGTGATTGTATGTGGGATGCGGCGGGATCGACTTTTTCCAGGATTGGCAGCAAAAATGCCAAAGTCTTCCCCGTTCCCGTCTGCGCCTTCGCGATGACATCCCTTCCAGCAAGGATATCTGGTATCGATTTCTCCTGAATCGGGGTGGGGGCGGATATTCCGATTTGCTTTAATATCTCATTAATCGCCGGGCTGACGCCAAGGTCGATGAATTCTGTCATGTATGGGCCTACTTTCTGAATTTCTTCATTTAATTGACTGATAAATCCACTTTAATGGTAACAGCTTCGTTCACTTCATGTCATTATCCTTAGTCTAAGCTATTTGTTAGTATATCATTATCTATTTTCGAGAAAACCTGTACCTTGAAATTTTTCATCCTATTGTACTTTAGTTATTTTTCTAATATAATTTATAAGATTTATTATCATCGAGCTACTTACTTGAAAAAGGGTAAGCATCTCCTCCTTGTAGATTTTTGCAAGGATTTTTGTATAGAAAAAGGAGTGACCGCATGTTTAAATTAAAAGAACGGAATTCAAATATTAAGGCGGAAGTACTTGCGGGGCTTACAACCTTTTTAACACTGGCCTATATTATCGTTGTAAACCCAATGATCCTTTCTGATGCAGGTGTTCCATTCGACCAGGCATTCACAGCAACCATAATCGCAATAATAGTCGGCACCCTATGCATGGCCCTTTTAGCCAATTACCCAATTGTCATAGCACCGGCAATGGGATTGAATGCTTATTTTGCATACTCGGTATTGGGAACCCATGATATCTCATACACAGTTGCCTTCTCTGCAGTCTTTGTTACGGGCATCATCTTTATCCTTTTATCCCTAACCTCTTTCCGCTCAAAATTGATCGAGGCCATACCAAGTAACTTGAAGCATGCAATCAGTGCCGGAATCGGGCTTTTCATTACCTTCATCGGACTTCGTTTGTCAGGTGTCGTAACACAGCATGAATCCAACCTGGTTACCCTTGGAAGCTTCAGGGATCCCAGTGTGGCACTTACATTGGTTGGTCTGGTCATAACGATCGTGCTGATCGTCCGTAATGTACAGGGAGCGATATTCATCGGAATGATCGTGACAGCCATAATCGCTTTTTTACAGGCCAATTGGAAATTGATGGCCTGGTCTCCACCCCTTCCTTACCTGAAGGAATAATAGTCGCCAATCCGATAACATCTATCGTCGATGTTATTAACTACGGGCTTTATGGCGTCGTCTTCTCCATTTTGCTTGTCATGCTATTCGATACGACCGGTGCTTTATTAGGCATTGTCCGTCAAGCTGGGTTGCTGAAGGACAATAAGCTTGAAAAATCCGGCAGTGCCTTCTTTGCAGATTCCGTCGGCACTACTGTCGGCGCCATGTTCGGTACAAGCCCGACCGCTGCCTCGGTTGAATCATCAGCTGGTGTAGGAGCGGGGGGCAAGACAGGTTTAACAGCATTGGTAGTGGCCATCCTATTCTTAATAACTGCCTTCTTCAGCCCGCTGATAGGAGCTGTCTCAAATGTAGCGGCAATCACGGCACCTAGCTTGATCATCGTGGGAAGCATGATGATTAAGAGCATTAATGAAATTGACTGGACACACTTTGATGAATCATTCCCAGCCTTTTTGGTCATTGTCGCCATGCCTTTAACATCAAGCATCGCTAACGGGATCGCACTCGGATTCATCGCCTACCCCATTTTAAAAATGGCAAGAGGCAAATTCAGTGAAGTGCATCCGTTCGTGTACATGTTTGCTGCTCTATTTCTTTATCAACTGATTTTCCTAGCTTGATCATCTCATGAAGGGCACCATGGGGTAATAAAAAGGAGTGTTCAATTACGTTAATTGAACACTCCTTTTTTGTTTACGTGCAATTATTTTATAACGTTTTCTTTCTGCATACCTTTAATCACACTTGGACTCCAACTGCCGTGCAATTATCGGGGACGGATGTCAAAACAACTGCATTTGCCCCCACTTTCGAATTC
This sequence comes from Peribacillus frigoritolerans, assembly GCA_030562215.1. GTDB lineage: Bacteria > Bacillota > Bacilli > Bacillales > DSM-1321 > Peribacillus > Peribacillus frigoritolerans_B. The sequence goes on from JAUPFL010000001.1 coordinate 918,918, forward strand.
TTGCCAATTCGATGCCGCCCAATATTTTAGCGCCCTCGCCAATATATGCATAATCATAAACCTCAGGAGCAGCGTTTGATTTAACTTCCCTTTATTGTCCAATAACTGAATCGCGGTGCCTGTTGTGGGACTGCAGACCTCGCTTGCCCCAATGGCAGTTGACTGAAAGGAGATCTAATTTTACAAGGGGAGTGAGATTTGCAAATGTACGATTAATTCGACAATTTTCCCATACAAAAAACCTTCAATCGATCATGGGTAAACCGGATTGTGATTGAGGAAAAACAAACCTTCCTGCGCCATTATTGAAAAGAGAAGGAATGTGTCCGGCGATTACAAGGGGGTAATCTCTCACTCGAAAGAACTTCCCCGAAGTTGGCTGGGAAAAGGCTGCAGCTTGATATACTCTTTTTTTGTGTCATTCCTTATACCCCCGCAAAAGAAAAAGGAGGATATCCAACTTGTCGCCGGATATCCTCCTATATGTTCATTCACTGGTTCATTTGATCAAGAAAATCACCCAGGAGATCGTCGAGATTTTCCTCTTCCGGTTCGGGTTCTTCCTCTTGTTGTTCGGGTACATCCAAACTCCAATCAAAGTCATCCAGGTCTTTCTTAGGCAGTTCTTTTTGAACCTGCTCGGCTTCCTTTTCTTCAGGCTCGGCCTGCACATAAAATTCCTCATCCAGTACATTATTGTTCAAAGAGGCTAGCAAGGCCGTAGCGCGTAAAGGATCGGATAAAAGGTGGTACATAATCGTTCCAAGCATAGCTTCTGAGTGGGAATGCTTGAGCCAATCACGCTGAGATTTGCTTAGCTTGTTCGGCAAGGGCAGGGCAATCATTTCCCGATCCTGATGGGTGGATTGCCCGACTCCATCGAGAACATACTCTGCAATTTTACTGGAAAAATTCCTTCTTTCCGTTTCCTTCAATTTCTGCAGCTGTCTTAACGTATAGTCTGATACATCCGAAGGGATACGAAAAGTGATGGCTTGTCCTCTTTTAATTTCAGAAGAAGCTGTTTTTTTCATTCTCTCACCTATTTAGCGGAACCCGTTCGTTGCTCTTTCTTCTTTTGCTGTGACTGGTTCTGTTCCTTTGCATTCCGGCGATTAAAATCCGAAATCAATTTATAATAGGCGTTTGCCATCATCCAAACGCTTTCCCGCTCATCTTCGAAAAAGTCTATATTGTAGCCATCGAAATTTTGATTCAATGTTTTCAAGTAGTCTTTCAGGACTATCGATCCCCCGCCTACAAAATAGCAGATTTCCGTTTGTGAATTTTTTTGCCATACGTTACGCAGGTGGCGATATTGCTTTTTGGCCAGTTCTCCCAAAATGCGGTCAACGATATCATGGACGCTTGTCCGGCTTCCGCGTACCATAATATGATTGCGATCATTTTTCTTCGTGATGATTTCGACGACATCGCGCCTACTATCCAGCTCGACACCATGTTTCTTCCTGATTTCCTCACGGATCGATTCAAGGGCTTCGGCTACTCCCAAATTGAATCCTTGTGCTTTATCATCGTCCACTTTACGATTTTTAATGACCGCGATATCTGTCGATAGTCCACCGATATCCTGAATGAGGATTCTTCTATCGATCAATTCACGGTTAATGATATTCAAATCATTATCCATGACCAAATTTATGTATGCTGCGAAGCCCTCTGGATAGACTTTCACTTCATCGAATTTGATATTAACCTTCATGCCTTGGTATTTAGGGGTAATTAAAAATTCGACCTGATGGACAGATCCGAGTAATTTCGAACGATACCCGACGTCTTTTCCCTCTTTAACCTCACGAAGAGGCAAGCCTGTTCCAAGCGTATAATTGGCTTCCACAACATTATTCACTTTTTTGAATTTATCATTGTTCCCCTGTTTGGCAGCGTCTAATGCCAGGGCCGCAAAAAGCATGACCAATGTTTGATCTTCTTCTGATTTACTGCTCCCCATATCAAGTTCTGAAGGATTATCGCTTTTTGTCGCCAAGTTTCCAACGCGATAAATAGCATTATTATCTTGAAGGGCTGGTGAATGAACTCTGATATGAATCCCTTCCAATGGGTTTTTTCATTAAGTTCCTCAATCCCGATGACCGGACGATCCTCTATGTCTTTTGCAATGACGTTCGGTATATAAAGTTCAGACTCTAGCTTTCCAAAAATAGCCTTGATAGCATCATTTCCTACGTCTACTGCTGCGATTCTAGAACTCATCTAAAAACATCCCCTTTTTAATAGAAAAAATTTAAGTGAAGCTTTCCCTTTAAGAATAGGAAAAGTTGCCACGATAGTCAATCCTTCATAAGTTGTAGCTATATTTGTCGAATTGTTTTCAAATTGTTTACAATAGGAACAAATGTGTATACACCTTATATATAGCCATGTGTACGCGTTTGTAAACATGTATACATATTTGTGTACAAACCATCTCCTTTTGTTTACATGTATACTTAATTGTAAACAAACCAAATAATGTATTTTTTTATCTTTCTTCTTATAAAAAATAAGCGTATAAATAGCGGATTTGGGTATGGTAATAAATGGACGATTTACTAATGAACTGTAAGGAGGTATTCAAATGACTGAAAAAAATACAGACCTTCCCCGATTTCCAGAACCTTATTGGCGCAGTGCGTTGACTTTCCCTTCTTTCTCTAAACTAGATACAGATTTAACCACTGATGTCTTAATAGTAGGCGGCGGAATCACTGGAATCACTTCTGCTTATCTACTAGCTAAACAAGGTGTTAAAGTCACACTGATTGATGCTGGTGTAATCCTTAATGGAACGACAGGACACACTACAGCAAAAATCACGGCCCAGCATGGCTTGATATACGACCAATTGATCACTGACCATGGCGAAGAGAAGGCCAAACTTTATTATGAAGCCAATTCAGATGGTATGAAGCTAATCAAAGACTTGGTAGAAGAACATTCCATCGATTGTAATTTGGCTGCACAGGATGCCTATGTCTACGCAAATACTGATGAATATAAAATCAAAATTCAAAATGAATTGAAAGCCTATCAAAAACTTGGCATTCGCGGGGATTATGCCGAGAATATCCCTTTCTCCATTCCTTGTAAGGCTGCTGTGATAATGAAAGATCAAGCACAGTTTCACCCATTAAAATACTTAACGTCCCTCATTTCGACTATTCTCGATGCAGGAGGCACAATTTATGAACGGACAACGGCAATGAAGATTGAAGACGGTGATCCACCAACCGTTCTGACGGATACGGGACATTCCATCAAAAGCAATCAGGTTATCGTCGCCTCCCACTTCCCTTTCAATGATGAAATGGGCTTATACTTTGCCCGTGTTCATGTAGATAGGTCCTATGTACTCGGTATCAAGACTGAACAGGAATATCCAGGTGGGATGTATTACAGTGCAGACAGCCCTACCCGCTCCCTTCGCTATACGGAATTGGACAATGGGGAAAACTTATACTCGTCAGCGGCGACGGTCATAAAACAGGCCAGGGCGTCCCGATGATCGAGCATTATGAAGCACTGAAGGACTTCAGCTCCCGGTATTTCGATGTGAAAGACATTCCCTACCGCTGGTCGGCACAGGATATTGTGACACCAGATAATATCCCCTTCGTCGGTCCAGTGACACCCAATCATCCAAACGTCCTGATAGCTACCGGCTATGCGAAATGGGGAATGACGAATGGATCGATTGCCGCCACGATTTTAACTGACCGGATTTTGCAAAGAGATAACCGGTATGCGGAATTGTATGATCCTGCCCGTTTAAAAGGCGTGAAGAATATTCTCCAAGATAATGCTGATGTGGCGAAGCATCTGATCAAAGGAAAATTGGCTGTCAATCATAAAACGCCTGAAGACATAGGAATTGATGAAGGAGCAATCGTGAAGGTGAATGGAGACAAAGCTGGATGTTACCGTGATCATGATGGCCAGCTTCATATCGTTGATTCCACATGTACACACATGGGGTGTGAAGTTGCCTGGAATAGCGGCGACCGTACTTGGGATTGCCCATGCCATGGCTCCCGCTACTCCATCGCAGGTGAAGTGTTAAATGGCCCTGCTGTCGAACCATTGAAAAAAATACGCTGATGGCCATCGTGATTTTATCTAATATTCGACTGGGCCCGCCGTATTCCTTATACTGAAGTTACTGCATGGTTGAATGATTGCAAATAACTCTGAAAAGGATTGAATTGAACATGAACGGTAAAAACCGGAAAGATATTACCCCAGGTACATCTGTGGACATTGTACTTAAAGCAGATCAACGCAGCGGAAAACTGACAAGCGGCACTGTAAAGGATATTTTAACCAATTCAAGCACTCACCCTCATGGAATTAAAGTAAGATTGACTGATGGCCAGGTTGGCAGGGTTCAAGTCATTCATAAGTAATGTGCACTCGGTCCAGGCCGAGTGTTTTTTTGTGATCATTCGACCGAATTAATGGCGATGGGGATATTTCAATCATGTTTCCCGAACATAATTCGTACAATAGGGGTGAGATTATCTCTTTAAAAAGGCTGGTGTCAAAATGAAACAAGAATACAATGCCCCCGATAGTGTTCATTACCGTAACGATGAACATATATTGAAAGTTTCCGGCTCAGAGACGCTATCTGCTGCTCCGGATCAAGCCACGATCACCCTTGGAGTCATAACAGAGGATGAGGACCCGCAAAAGGCCCAGCAAGCCAATTCCCAAGCAATCGCAAAAGTCATCGCAGCACTTAAATCCACAGGCATTCCCGAAGAGCAATTGAAAACGAGTGATTACAGAATCGATCCACAATATGATTATATTGACGGGAAGGAATTGTTCAAGAACTACAAAGTCCAGCACATCATACAAGCCCAAACGACCGACATCGAGAAAATAGGCAGCATAATCGACACGGCCGTCAGAAGCGGCGCCAATTCAATCACCAGCATCCGCTTCTCCTTATCCAATCCAGAAGCATACTATAACCAGGCACTTTCTCTCGCTTTAAAAAATGCATATGAAAAAGCACTCTCCATGGCTCGAACGCTAGGAATCTCATTGAACCCAGTCCCTAATAAGGTTGAAGAGCTATCTGAAACAGCAACTCCAATGCTTTACCAAACAAGTACCTTTGCAAAAATGGCGACTACCCCGATTCAGCCTGGTGAATTGAACATCACTGCCTCAGTAAGGGTGGAATACACGTACTAGCACTCACTAAATTCCATCCTAAAAACCCCCTTGGCAGCCCAAAGGGGGTTTTTCGCTTTAAAAGACTACCGTTTTATTTTCATGAACAAGGACGCGGTCCTCCAAATGCCATTTAACGGCACGTGCCAGCACCCTGCGTTCAGCTGAACGACCGATTTTCTTCATATCCCCGGCAGAATCACGATGGTCCACACGTTCAATATCCTGCTCGATGATTGGACCTTCATCCAAATCATTCGTCACATAATGGGAAGTCGCCCCAATCAGCTTAACGCCCCTGTCATAAGCTCGTTCATAAGGCCGAGCTCCAATGAAGGCAGGTAAAAATGAATGATGGATATTGATGATTCTGTTCGGATGGGCCGCTACGAAGTCCGGCGTCAATATCTGCATATACCTGGCTAAAACAATAAGGTCCACTTTGAATTCTTCCAGAAGTCCCAACTGTTTAGTCTCCACTTCCTTACGTATATCCTTATTTGCAGGAATGTAATAAAACGGGATGCCCATCGATTCGACAATTTCCCTCGTATCCTCATGATTGCTGATGACCAGCGCAATGTCAGCCAATAAATCCCCGCTTTGCCACTCCCATAGCAATTCCAGAAGGCAATGCGGTTCCTTCGAAACGAAGATTGCCGTCCTCTTCAGATCACTCACATGATTAAATGTCCATTGCATCGAGAATGCTGTCGAAACTTCCTGGAATGCCAGTTGCATATCCGCTGCCTTGTCATTCAATCCTGGACAATCGAACTCGATCCTGGTGAAAAAGGTACCGCCCTCAGGATTCATCGAATACTGACTCAATTCAACAATATTTGCATCATATTCTTTAAGAAAAGCCGTAACTGTCGAAACAATTCCAGGCTGGTCCGGACATTTTATAATCAAACGTCCTCTATCTTGATTTCTTTCGCGAAATTCCTGTAACTGCTCTTGCACAAAGTTGCTTACCATTTTCCCAACTGCCCTTCTTCTATTTTGCTATATTATACTTCAATCCATGGGCAAAATTAAAGTCAGTCAAACAATTCGGGATTTTGTTGGCGGCCAATATTGACCTTTTTTAAATCCTCCACAGTTTTACCCCATCCCATTCACTAGATACGGTTTTTCATCTGTTTTTCTCTTTCGATAGAGTCTATCATCCTGAATTGTTTTACATTCGTCTCTAGAGTTGAATCTAGCCGAAATCTCTTACTCTTTTAAATGATTATTGTCATTATTTCTAGAAATTACCGGTAATTTGGAAGGAAATGAAGGCAAAGGCCGAGAACCTTTATGAAATGCATAGTGAAGGGGGATTCTTGAATGAAATGTCGGCATGATCTGGACAACCTTTTTTATTTCAGTTTTATTTTCCCTAGTTAATAAGGTTATTCACTGCCTCATAAGGGTATAGACCATTCTACTAGTTTTTTTCAAAGGGGGAAATGAAATTATCATGAAATCATCATTTACATTCATTGTATCCATTCTGGCTGTTCTTGGTCTTCTGTCCGGCTGTGCTGAAAAGGACCAGCTGGAGGACGGGAGTAAGCTGATCAATGAGGACCAGTTTGTTTTCGCTGCCTCAGGTGAATTCAAGCCATTCAGTTATGTCAATGATGACATGACCGTAACCGGGTTCGATATTGAAGTTGGCGATGCAATTGCAAAGGAACTCGACCTAGAACCAGTGCCTAAACGGATAAAGTTCAAAGGTATCGTGGAAGGTGTCAAGACCGGTCGGGCAGATGCCGCGGTTGCCAGTCATACAATCAATGAACAACGAAGAAAACATGTCGCCTTCTCAACCCCTTATTACTACTCAGGTCCTCAAATTTTCGTCCGTTCGGATAGTGATATTAAAACGGTTGAAGATTTAAAGGGTAAGGAAGTTGCAGCTTCTAAAGGCTCTACGTACGCAACCACAGCAGAAAAATATACAACCAATGTAAAAACCTATGACAGTGATATCACCGCCCTGAAGGCATTGAGCGGAGGACGTCATGATGCCGTGATCACCGACTTCGTAACCGGCAAGGAAGCGACCAAGGAAGGTTTCGACATCGAAGGAAGGCAATTGATCGAACGAAGCGAGCAGGCCATCGTACTGCCTAACGACAACCCTCAGCTGCTTGCACGCATCAACGAAGCACTTGAAAACCTCCGGGAAGATGGAACTCTTGCGGAAATCAGCAAAAAATACTTTGGTGAGGACATCACAACTAAGCCTGAATAAAGATTGATAGAAAGGAGTCATTACATTGCCAAGTTTTTCACATTTTTTGATACATTATTTAGCTCCTCGGACGTATTCATCCGAGCCATGCTCCTCACATTGGAACTGACGGTAGTTTCCATATTGGTAGGTATCGTCATCGGGTTGCTATTCGCACTTTTAAAAATATCCAATATAAAAATTCTTACATGGATTTCAGATACATATGTATTCCTGGTACGTGGAACACCTTTAATCGTACAGATATTCATACTCTATTTCGGTATCAGCAATCTCTTCTTACTGCCGGACTTCTGGGCGGCGTCACTTGCCCTGGCCTTCCATAATGGAGCTTATATCTCAGAGATTTTACGTGGTACGATTCAATCCATCGATAAAGGCCAAATGGAGGCAGGACGCTCCCTTGGCATGAGCAATTCGCTTACCTTAAGGAGAATCATCTTGCCTCAAGCCTTCCGCCGCGCATTGCCGCCGCTTGGCAACCAATTCATCATCGGACTGAAGGATTCATCACTGGCAGCCTTCATATCCATGAATGAGCTGTTTAATGTGGCGACTACGTTAGGCTCGAATAATTTCGATGAAATGACTTATTTATTGATTGTAGCGGTCTACTACTTGATTCTAGTGGCTTTCCTGACCATTATCGTCAATTTATTCGAAAAGAAACTGTCCATTAGTGATCGATAGGGGGAATTGAAGTGGAACAAAAAGAAATGATTCGGATAAGGAATTTAAATAAATCGTATGGAAACCTGCATGTACTTAAAGATATTGATATGAAGGTACTCGATAGCGATGTTGTCTGCCTGATCGGACCAAGCGGCTCCGGAAAAAGCACCCTGCTCCGCTGCTTGAATTATTTAGAGAAGAAAGACAGCGGCCAAATCCTCATCGAAGGAACGGAAGTCAATCCGGGTACCCATGATATTAATAAAATCCGCGAGAAAGTCGGAATGGTATTTCAGCATTTCTACCTGTTTCCTCATATGACCGTACTGGAAAATGTCATCGAAGCACCGACACACGTCAAAAAGGTCCCTAAGGCCCAAGCAATTGAAGAAGCAAAGGCATTGCTTGCCAAAGTCGGTTTATCAGATAAAGCGGATGTCTATCCCAGCAAGCTCTCAGGCGGCCAGAAACAGCGTGTTGCCATCGCCCGCGCCCTAGCCATGAAGCCTGATATCCTGCTCTTTGATGAGCCTACCTCGGCTCTGGATCCCGAACTTGTCGGGGAAGTTCTTGCCACGATGAAGGAACTTGCCTTGGAAGGGATGACAATGGTAGTCGTTACACATGAAATGAGCTTTGCACGTGAAGTCGGGGATTGGATTGTCTTCATGCATAATGGGAGGGTTGTCGAAAGCGGACCGCCAAAAGAATTCTTCACCAATCCAAAAGAAGAGCGTACAAAAGAATTTTTGCAAACGACAGTCTTTTGATTTTAATTCTAGAATCTGTCTGCTAGCGAGATTATAAGCAATACAGGCGTGAATTCCTGTATTGCTTTTTTGAATGATAAAGGATTTATTGGTTTCTTTACTATCCAGTTAGGTAGTTCCCTAAATTACATGATCAAAGTTTCAGGGATATTTCCCGCTCTGATTGTACAAACTAAATACTTGATGAATTGTTTCAGATAAATCCTGATTCCGGCTCGAACATGGAAAAATATCTGTATTTATGGTATATATACAGGTAAAATTAAAAGAAGTATATAAATGAAAGAGGTCGAATTCAGTTGGAAAATAACTCTTCGAATTTTATTAAAAATATTATAAAAGATGACCTAGAGTCCGGAAAACATGATCATGTCATCACCCGCTTCCCTCCTGAGCCGAACGGATATTTACATATCGGGCATGCCAAATCAATCATTTTGAATTTTGGGGTGGCTGATGATTTCAATGGGAAAACCAACCTTCGTTTCGATGATACGAATCCATTGAAAGAGGATATTGAGTTTGTCAACTCCATTAAGGAAGATGTAAAATGGCTCGGTTACGACTGGGATAACCTTTTCTTCGCTTCCGACTATTTTGATGAAATGTATAAAAGAGCTGTGCTGCTCATCAATAAAGGACTGGCATATGTGGACGACCTTAATGCCGACCAAATCCGTGAATATCGCGGAACGCTGACAGAGCCGGGAAAAGACAGCCCCTACCGCAATAGAACCGTCGAGGAGAATCTTGAACTATTTGAAAAGATGCGCAGCGGTGAATTCGAAAACGGCGCAAAAGTATTGCGTGCAAAAATCGATATGAGCTCACCTAACATTAATTTGCGTGATCCCGTCATATACCGTATTTCCCATACTGAACACCATAATACCGGCAACAAATGGTGCATCTACCCAATGTATGCCTTTGCCCACCCAATTGAAGATGCCATCGAGGGAGTCACACACTCCATTTGTACGCTTGAGTTCGAAGATCAACGCCCTCTTTATGACTGGATCGTTGAGAATTGTGAAATGGAAAGCAAACCAAAACAATATGAATTTGGCCGTCTTAACCTGACCAATACAGTAATGAGCAAGCGAAAACTGAAACAGCTTGTCGATGAGGGCTTCGTGGACGGCTGGGACGACCCGCGGATGCCTACTGTTTCAGGCTTGCGGAGACGCGGGTATACACCCGAAGCTATTCGTGCATTCTGCCAAGAGATAGGTGTCGCGAAAACAAGCGGTGTCGTAGATTCTCAAATGCTTGATCACTTCGTACGCGAAGACTTAAAGCTGAAGGCTCCAAGGACTATGGCTATCCTGAACCCGCTTAAAGTGGTCATCACCAACTATCCGGAAGGCGAGATAGAGTGGCTGGATGCTGAGGTCAATCCGGAAGTTCCAGAAATGGGTACACGCCAAATCCCGTTTTCACGTGAAATATATATCGAACAGGACGATTTCATGGAAAACCCGCCGAAAAAGTATTTCCGACTTTTCCCGGGCAATGAAGTCCGTTTGAAACATGCTTATTTCATTAAATGTGAAGAAGTGATAAAAGACGAAGCCGGTAATGTCATTGAACTTCGCTGCACATACGATATTGAAACGAAAAGCGGATCGGGCTTCACTGGCCGTAAAGTGAAAGGTACATTGCATTGGGTCGAAGCTTCACAAGCCGTTTCAGCAGAATTCCGCAACTATCAGCCTCTAATCTTGGATGAGGAAAATGATGAAGAGGAAGAAAAATCATTCTTGGACCGGGTAAACCCTGATTCTATAGAAATTTTACAAGGGTTTGTCGAGCCTAACATGAAAGATGTTAAGCCTCAGGATAAATTCCAATTCTTCAGGCATGGCTATTATAATGTTGATTCAAAACTCACTGCGGCCGATCACTTGGTCTTCAACCAAATCGTCGGGTTGAAAAGTTCATTCAAGTTATAGAATCACGAAAAAGACCAGATTCCTAGCGGATCTGGTTCTTTTCATTTTCTGCACCCTTATATCATTTTTTTGTAAAGTTTGATCCCTTGCTTGGAAAGGGCCTGTTTAAGAGTACTATGTGTCGAAACCTGATTAAAATCTAGACCTAACTGAATCGATGTCTGGGCCACTTCAGGACGAATCCCGGAAATGGTCGATTGAATGCCTAAAAGGTTCAGGGTACTTATCAATTGATAGATCTGTTGGGCAACCATCGTATCCAAAAGGGAGACTCCCGATAAATCGATGAATAAGTGTGTGATATTTTTGCTAATGCATTTGCTTGGAGTCCCATTCAAAATTTCCTTTGCCCGATAGGTATCGATTTCACCGATTAACGGCAATACCGCAATGGCATCAACAATGGGAATGACAGGTGCGCCCAGTTCATTAATCAGCTCCTGCTGAGCTGACAAACGTTCTTTTGTCAAAAGGTAATACTGCTCAGTGAACTCACGGTTCAATTGATCGAAGGCACGATTAATAAGCCGGCTCCACCGGATGATTATTTCTTTCGTTATCTTCGTATCCATGAGCATATAATCAGTGATGAATCCCCAATATGTTTCCCGTACCTTATTAAGCGCTTCCAACACTTCGTAAATGGGTGTGTCCGATTCAACCCTGCTCTTCGCAACAAGTGCGGCCCACTGCTCCATCGTTTCAATAAAGGCAGTTTTATCTTCAAGTAAAGCACTTGTCACTGTCTTGATGGTCAATGTATTCTGTTCCCTAAGCAGCTTTTCGATTTCTTCATCAGAATCCATTGAATAGATGGAGCCAGACTGCTTCTCCCTTAAAGCCAGCCAGTTTTCCGTAATCTTGGATGAGTTATCAAGGATATATCGATATAATCTTTCATCTATTGTATCCATTTGTGTTCCCCTATCTCACTAGTTATTTCATTTTAAATAGAATTAATAAATCTCCATATCCCGCTTTTTCCATTTCATTTCTAGGAATGAATCGAAGGGCTGAAGAGTTTATGCAATATCTCGTGCCTTTAGGACTTGGGCCATCAGGAAAAACATGTCCAAGGTGTGAATCGGCATCCCTGCTGCGCACCTCGGTCCGGGTCATTCGGTGGCTGAGATCCATTTTTTCATTGACACTTGCCGACATGATGGGCTTCGTGAAGCTTGGCCACCCACAACCGCTATCATACTTATCCCGCGAACTGAATAGAGGCTCCCCGGAAACGACATCCACATAAATGCCTTCTTCAAAATGGTCCCAATAGGCATTATCGAAAGGCGGCTCCGTGCCATTTTCCTGGGTGACATGAAACTGGCTCTCCGTTAAGGTCTTTCTAAGGTGTGCATTATCCTTAGGCCAATTTTCTTTAATGAAAGCATCCCGTCCTGAGCCTTTACGATACAATGCATAGCGAAATTGATTTTTCCGATAGAATGCTTGATGATATTCCTCAGCATCGTAAAATTCCCCGAGGGTAGAATACCCGTAACAATAGGTTTCTTAAACCGCCCGCTCATCATTAAATCTTCCTTCGATTGTTCTGCCTCCTGTTTCTGACGTTCATTAAGATAGAAAATGGCTGCATTGTATTGCTTTCCCTATCCGAGAACTGTCCATCGTCATCCGTAGGATCGATTTGGCGCCAGAATATATCTAATAACGTTTTATAGGAAATGATTGATGGATCGAATACCACTTGAACCGCTTCAACATGATCAGTCGCACCGGTAATCACTTGTTTATAACTAGGAGCGGCAAATTTACCGCCTGTATAACCTGATGTCACTGAAATGATTCCATCCATTTCATCAAGGGGGCAACCATGCACCAAAAGCAGCCTCCTGCAAAGATAGCTGTTTCTTTTCCATCCATCGTCATCCTAAAACTCCCCTTTCACGCCTGTCATTTTATGTATTATATACCAGCAGGCCAAACACCTTCAAATTCAAAAATTCTATCTTTCGTAACAAATATAAAAGAGGCACTTAGGAGTAACCCCAAGTGCCTTTTTGTGTTAGATCCGTTATTTAAAGTATCACACTTACAATGATCGCTGATAGGATGCTGACAAGAGTCGCACCGTATAGCAGCTTCAAGCCGAAACGGGCTACAACATTTCCCTGTTTTTCATGAAGTCCTTTGACTGCACCGGCAATGATTCCAATTGATGAGAAATTAGCGAATGAAACCAAGAAAACCGAAACGATCCCTATCGTCCTTTCGCTCAAGGCTGCTGATGCCTCCCTAAGCTTAGCATGGCAACGAATTCATTGGTTACCAGTTTCGTCGCCATGATTCCGCCAGCAGTCACGGTTTCTGAAATCGGTATACCCATGATAAAGGCAAACGGTGCAAAGATATACCCCATGATGTCTTGGAAGCTGATGCCGAAGATCATGTCGAATACGCTGTTGATCCCTGCGATTAAAGCAACGAAACCAATTAACATCGCTGCTACAGTGATCGCAACCTTGAACCCATCCATGATATATTCCCCAAGCATTTCGAAGAAAGACTGCTTCTCTGCCCCTTCTTCAACAGGGAGGATATCCTCTTCATCCGTTACGGTATAAGGATTGATGATGGATGCGATGATAAATCCACCGAACATGTTAATAACGATTGCCGTCACAACGTACTTTGGTTCAATCATCGTCATATATGCACCGACAATCGACATCGATACAGTTGACATGGCTGATGCACAAAGCGTATACATGCGAGATGGCGGAATGGCGCCGAGTTGTTTTTTCAAGGTTATGAAAACCTCGGATTGGCCTACTATTGCTGATGCAACCGCATTGTAAGATTCCAATTTACCCATCCCATTCACCTTACTTAGAACGAATCCAATCCACTTCATGATGAACGGAAGGATCTTGAAGTGCTGTAAAATCCCGATTAATGCTGAGATGAAGACGATAGGAAGAAGGACATTTAAAAAGAAGGGCGATGCTCCTTCATTTACAATCCCGCCAAATACGAAGGTGATCCCTTCATTTGCCCATTCTAAAAGTTTTCCGAAACCATCGGCAATCGAATTGATGATCACTAAGCCAAACTTCGTGTTTAATAATAAATAAGTTAAAACAAGCTGAATGACCACCATGAGGATGATCGGTTTAATTTTAACTTTCTTCCGGTCACTGCTGACTAAGATAGCTAGTCCAAAAACAATAAGCAGTCCTATAATTGCAATCAGAAATTTCATATATTCTGCCTCCACTAAGGGTGAATTTAATGTTCGTGCATTAATAGTAGGATACCCTCAAAAAATTTATGCAAACGTTTTCTCTTTCATCCAAAATACATGTACGTACCTCTCCAGAAGTCTATATTAAACTAATATTTTTTAAGTGCAATTATTATTTCACTTTTTAAAATAACAATTAGTGACAATAATGGGTTTCGTGAATAAAAAAAGAAGGCTCCCTTCTAAAGGAACCTTCTCCTTCCCCAAATAATATCGACTATTCAGGCAGCTTTTTCTGGATATCACCGTTGTCGCTAATCCAGCGCCTCCAATTACAAAGATGATGATGGATGCGGCCAAGCCACCTGCACCTTGATAAAAGTCGATGAATTTCCCTGCAAAAGAGTCTATGCCTTGGAAACCGCCCCCGCTTGGCATTTCTCCTGGAGTCCCGGAACCATTAGGCCCCCTTGTGGAGTGCCCTGCGTATCATTAGTTGCCGTTTCCGAAGATGGATCATCTGCCGCCGTACTGCCATTAGCCGATTCTGTAGTGCTGCGGTCGGCAGGCTGGCCCATCGCCGCCTGTCGATTCATGGGTTCATTTCCGCTGCCCTCCACATACATCATGATCCCGATGACTGCTTGAGCCATTAAGAGCACCGAAGCCAACATTCCAACTAAAAAGTGGATCTTACCAAGTCTTTTCATCAATGGTCTTCTCCTCCGAAAGTTAATGTAAGATGATTATCTAAAAAGACCCTTAATTTTTCCTTAAGCAGCAAGGAAGAATGTAAGGGTCTTTTTCGTATTGATCGTACTAATTTTTCCTTTGATTTCTCGGAAAAGTGATTTCAAAACGGGTCCGTTTATTCTGTTCACTTGTAACCTTGATGTTCCCTTGATGTGTGTTTACAATCCATTTGGCTATGGATAGACCTAAGCCGGAGCCTTCATTTGCCGAACGGGATTGTTCCACTTGATAAAAACGGTTAAAAATCAAGGGGAGTTCTTCCTGCGGAATGCCTTTTCCATTATCCTCTACAGTAAGAATGATGGATGAAGCATTCTTGATGCAGGATAGGGTAATCTCCCCGCCTTCCTCGGTAAATTTCATGGCATTATCGACCATGATTACCAATAGCTGATGAATTCTCTCTTTATCCCCATGAAACACTACCTGTTCAGGGGCGTGGCTAATGATTGATTTCTCTTGAAACGAAGCTATATCCGTATACTGTTCCACAATATCGATTAGTAAGTCATCAAGGAAAAAGTTCGATTTCTTGACCTCCATTTGATTCGAATCCGTTCTGGTCAAGGTCAAAAGTCCGTTAACAAGCTTATTCAATCGCCGGACCTCTTTCGAAATGATGGATATATCAACGGCTTTTTCCTCGATGGTCGCGTTCGGTGATTGAAATAGCAAATCAGCCCGTGATTGAATGACAGCAAGCGGCGTTCGAATTTCATGCGAAGCATCCGAGACAAACTGCTGCTGCTGATCCCAGGATTTCTTGATTGGGATCAGGGCCCGTCCTGCCAGAAGATAGCCTGCGCCTACCGCCACCAAACTTCCAATTCCTCCACCAACAACCAATATGAGCAGCAAGCGATCGAGCATTTCTTTTTCTGTATCCACATTCCTGATGAATTGTACCGTCATCTCTCCATACTCCGTATCGACCTGGGTGGAAAGGGCCCGATACGTGTATCCATTCACCGAGATTTCTTCAATCTCATCAAAAGTTTCAGGGAAAAATTGTTGTTCATTGACCTTAAAAAAATGGTCTACACTCAGTCTTGGCTCAATGATCGTTTCATCCGGTCCCCAAACGATGACGCTCGGCCCCGGTCCTAAGAGAAACTCACCTTGCGGACGTCCGCCCGGCATGCCGCCATTATTGAAACTCCTGTAATCCTTTATAAGTGAATCATTGACATCCTTATAGATCTGGTCTTCCGTATAGAAATAAATCGTTCTGCTTAATATGGCTATTAAGACAATGAAGACGATCGAATTCAATAATGTTAGTTGAAGCCGTGTTTTTTGGAACATGATGATCCCCTTATGGTTGTTTTAGCATATAACCAATACCTCGAACGGTTTGAATATCTTTATGATAATCGAAAGGTTCCAATTTTTTCCTAAGATGATGGATGAACACTTCCACAATAGCAATCGTCGTATCTGAATCAAACCCCCAAATGCGGTCGAAAATCTGCTCACGGGTCAATATTTTCCCATTATTTTGAATTAGGTATTCCAGTAATTCAAATTGTTTCAAGGTCATTTTAATGACCTTTCCATCAACCAAAATATCCTTTTCTTTTTCCAATAGTTCAATATTACGGTATTTCACATTCTGCGCAAGCGATATAATTCCACTCCTTCGAAGCAGGGCACGAATCCTAGCCTTAAGTTCCGGTGCCTGGAACGGCTTGACCAAATAATCATCGCCACCCATTTCCAATCCCCTGACACGATCCTCAAGTCCATCTTTTGCCGTCAAAAACAAGACACTTGTATCTATTTTTGCTTCCCTGATTTTCCGTACGATTTCAAATCCATCGATTCCCGGAAGCATTACATCCAAAATGATGATATCGTATATACTTTGCTGAGCCATGAATAGCCCATCTTCCCCATTATCCGCTGTATCCACTTCATATTCATCCGTCAAAATCTGTCGGATCGATTCTAATAATGAAAGATTATCTTCTACCACCAAAACCTTCATGCAGGATACCTCCCAACCGCCTGAATTGTGATATATATGTTGATTTTATCCTTTTTCATATGCAAAAGAAAGCGGGCTTTTTAATCGCCTGCTTTCTTCAAATTGAATGTTCATTCGTGACGCAGTGCTTGGATTGGATTTAACCTGGATGCCTTATTGGCAGGAAATACGCCAAACATTATCCCGATTAAAATGGAGAATAAGAAGGCAAACAGTGTTACCGACCATGAATAACTAATCGTTAAACTTGAAAAAACTGAAATCAATTTTGCGATTCCCAAGCCAATTCCAACTCCCATCAATCCCCCGAAGCAGCTCAGGACCATCGCTTCAATTAAAAACTGAAGAAGAATCGATTTCCGATTTGCCCCAATTGCTTTTCTGATCCCGATTTCCTTCGTCCTCTCTGAGACGGAAACCAGCATGATATTCATGATCCCGATTCCGCCAACCAGTAACGAAATACTGGCAATCCCGCCAAGCATGAGTGTGAACGTATCCGACACGGAGCTCATTGTATCCATCAGATCTTCTTGATTGGACACCGAATAGTTATCACTCTGTTCCGGGAATGATGTGGTCATCGTACCTTGTACCTGGTACATCGCCCTATCCATGATATTCTCGTTCTCCGCTTTTAAATAGACGGTTCCGATTGTCGTACTGCCTGTAGCCCTTTCGGCAGTGGTGATCGGGGCAATGATTACATCATCCCCGCTCGATCCCATTGAAGTGCCTACCGATTTCAGCACACCGATCACACGATAGGAAACACCGCCGATAAGCACGTTCTGGTCCACGGCTTTTTGATTTTCAAAAAGCGTGTTGGCTGTATCCGACCCCAGGACAACGACCTTGGAGCGTAATTCCGTTTCCATATCCGTCAAAAACCGGCCTTGACTGAGCTCCAGATCCCTAACTGATAAGTAGGATGAAGTTGCACCGGTCATTGAAACCTGTGCCGTAGCTTCTCCATTTTTTGCATAAACGCGTCCGGTGACCACAGGCGCCACTTCCGATATCCCACTCAGCTCTTTAAACTGTTCAATTGTATCCTCCGTCAGCTCCACGGAGTCGGTATCCGTGACACTTACCGTTATCAAGTTCGTTCCCAGGCTATCGATCTCATCCTGAACGGACTGTGAGGAACCCTGCCCGATCGCAACCAGGACGATTACGGAGGCAACTCCAATTATGATCCCAAGCATGGTTAAAAATGCTCTGACTTTATTGGTTTTGATACTGCGTATAGCCATCTTCATGGATTCGCTCAGGTTCAATCCAATCACCTCCGTTTTCAAATAGCTGACCATCCTGTATCCGGACGACACGAGTCGCTTCTTTGGCCACTTCAAGTCATGGGTGATAAGAATGATTGTTTGTCCCTTTCCGTTCAATTCTTTCAGCATCCCCAGCACTTCTTTACTCGTTTTACTATCCAGCGCCCCCGTCGGCTCATCCGCCAATAAAACGGGAGGATTACCGGCAAGTGCCCTTGCAATCGCAACTCTTTGCTGCTGACCGCCCGACAGTTGGGTCGGCAGATGATTCTTCCGGTCACCAAGGCCCACCATATCAAGGCACGCATTGGCCACTTCTCTTCTTTCCTTCACGCTTGCCCCTCTATAAACCAGGGGAAGTTCGACATTCTCCAACGCTGTCAGTTTTGCTAACAGGTTGAAATTTTGAAAGATAAATCCTATTTTAATATTACGAATGGCAGCTAACTCATTATCCTTCATCTTTTCCACTTCTTTACCATCAAGAAGATATTCACCTATGTCAGGCTTGTCAAGGCAGCCAATCATATTCATGAACGTCGATTTCCCTGACCCAGAAGGACCGATGATCGAAATGAAATCGCCTTTATTGATTGTAAGACAGACATCTTGAAGGGCCTTAACCGTTTCACCGCCTAATTCATATGATTTAGACATGTTCTTGATTTTTATGATGGGTTTCGCCATTTTACTGACCTCCCTTGCCACTCGGCATTCCGCTACCGCTTGGCATCCCACCGCTTGGCATTCCGCTGCCGCCCTGAATTCTTATCTCGCCTCCTTGGCCTCCCCTCATTCCTTCGCCGCCGTTGCCAGTGGAGCTTTCATTGATGGTGATAGGCAAGGAAACAAACTGTCCCTCTTCAAGACCCGAAGTTATTTCAATATACCTATCGTTGCTGATTCCAGTCTCAACCACTGTCTTTGTCTTTGTACTGGCAGCTCCTTCAGTGGTACCGGATTGTTGTATATTCACATATTTCTCTTCACCGTCGATTTGGACTGCTTCAATCGGAACATATAAAGCATCTTTTACACTATTCGTCAAAATGCTCACCTCAGTCGACATCCCAATTTTCATATCGCCGGGTTTGTCAATTTTGATAGTGACATCGAACGAAGAAACTCCATTCTCATATGTACCTTCCTTTGCCACACTAGTCACTTCCCCGTAAACGTTTCATCTTCAAAAGCACTGGCTTTAATTTCAACCGTTTGTCCTTTTTTAACACTTGGAACATCCAATTCATCAACACTGATCGTGGTTTTCAATTTTTTATAATCCGTAACATGTGCCAACACTTCACTGCTTGATACACGATCTCCTTCTTCAACATCCATTGTTGTAACGGTACCATCGAATGGGGCCGTTATCGGGTCACTTCCATCCGTGAAGGTAATAAGTTCATCACCTTTCTCAACCAATTCATTCTTCTCTACAAGGACTTCGTCCACTTCACCCGTTACGGAAGAAGTAATGTCCTCACTATTGATTGCGGCGACCGATCCGGAACCGCTTATTTGAACTTCAAGATCTCCCTTTTCAACTGTAGCCGTCACCGATTTCGCAATTACAGGCTCAGCATTTTCCTTCATGAAAAACCAAACGCATCCCCCAATCGCCAGCACTAAAACCGTACCTATCATTATCAACTTTTTCATCACTTTTCTCCTTTCAGATTCCCTTCGTTGAAACCAGTATCGTGAAAGAAGCTTAACTTTTCCTTAATGATCGTCGGTTTTGATTTCATAGTCGTTCGTTGATGTCTCCCTTTACTTTTGCTTTTCACCCATTTCCTTCTTTAAATAATTAACACTATGTCGAACGAAAAAGTTTTATTTTAGGTTTTTAAATTTACAATATATTCTGAAAAATATATACTGATACTGTTATCAGAAAAATTGGTAATGAAAACCAAACCAATAGTAATGAAGGGGGAACCAACTTGGCATCAAACGATTCAATCGCTAAGGAAACCAAGGTAAGCGCTTCCGCGGACTACACCAAGATCGTCCAATCACAATCATTTCAAGAACTCCTAAGGAAAAAACGCAATTTCATCGTCCCACTATCCATCTTTTTCATGGTCTTTTATTTCACCTTACCCATACTAACTTCCTATTCTAAAGTTCTTAACTCCTATGCTTTCGGGACAATCAGTTGGGCCTGGGTTTTTGCCTTCGCTCAATTTATCATGACCTGGACCTTATGCATCCTCTATTCCAGAAAAGCTGCGACATTTGACCAATTAGTAGAAAAAATCGTTAAAGAAGCGAAAGGATAAAGGTGACTATACCATGAATATACTTGCTTTTATATTATTTCTAATGATTGTCGGGTTAACATTGGTCATTACTTATTTTGCTTCACGGCGCACCAAAACGACCGCGGACTTTTATACGGCAGACAGCAGCCTTACTGGATGGCAGAATGGCTGGGCCATTGCGGGAGATTATATGTCCGCCGCCTCATTTTTGGGAATAGCCGGCATGGTCGCACTCTCTGGATTTGATGGTTTTTTCTATAGCATAGGTTTCCTGGTTGCGTATCTGGTCGTTCTTTATATCGTGGCCGAACCGCTTCGCAACCTTGGCAAGTATACATTGGCGGACATGATCGCTGCCCGTTTCAATGAAAAGAAAGTACGCGGGGTTGCTGCCCTTAACACCATTTCGATTTCAACCTTTTATATGATCGCCCAATTAGTCGGTGCAGGTGCCCTTATAAAACTCTTACTTGGAATTGATTATTTATACTCCGTCATCATTGTAGGTATTTTAATGACCGTATACGTCGTATTTGGCGGTATGACGGCCACAAGTTGGGTCCAAATCGTTAAAGCTGTTTTATTGATGGCAGGTACATTCATCATCTCCATCATCGTGTTGGCGAAATTCGACTTTAGCGTGATCGAGATGTTCAGGCAGATGAAAACAGCCACTCCTTTGGGCGGGGATTTCCTTAACCCTGGAAACAAATTCAAGGATCCTTTGGATACTTTATCCCTTAATTTAGCGCTTGTACTCGGTACGGCTGGACTACCTCACATTCTCATCCGTTTCTTTACGGTGAAAGACGCCATCACAGCCAGAAAGTCAGTGGTATATGCCACTTGGATCATTGGCATCTTTTATATAATGACCATTTTCCTCGGCTTTGGGGCGGCAGCCTTTGTTGGATACGACAAAATCATTACCGCTAATGCGGCCGGCAATATGGCTGCTCCGCTGCTTGCCGAAGCCATTGGGGGTGACTTCCTGTTCGCCTTTGTCTCTGCAGTTGCTTTCGCTACCATTTTAGCGGTTGTGGCAGGTCTCGTCCTATCGGCAGCATCTGCTTTTGCCCATGATTTCTATGGCCACATCATCCGGAAAGGTCAAGCCACCGACAAGGAACAAGTCGTTGCTGCTCGTTGGGCATCCATCGGAGTATCCGTCCTCTCCATCATCCTTGCCTTATTTGCCCAAAACATGAATGTCGCCTTCCTTGTTTCACTTGCCTTTGCCGTCGCTGCCAGTGCCAATCTGCCCATCATTGTCTTCACCGTATTCTGGAAACGTTTTAACACGGCTGGGGCTGTCACGGGCATGTTAGTTGGACTGGTCAGTTCTTTATTGCTCGTATTCCTAAGTCCCAATGTCTGGTCACCGGTGGAGGGAGCGGCAATATTCGTTGGGGAGCCATTATTCCCACTAGCCAACCCAGGCATCATCTCCATCCCGGTTGGATTTATCGCAGCCATCGTTGGGACACTTCTGTCAAGCAAGAAAGCTGATGCCAAAAATTCGACGAAATTTTGGTTACTGCCAACACTGGGATGAAAGATCCTATATAGGCTGAATTCATTATTATTTTAAAATATTAAAAAAAGAAAGGAGATCAGGTTTCGACCTGCTCTCCTTTCTCTTTATTCGGAACATATTCATCAGGAAGATTCCCGCTAACTTCTCAATCTTAACTTCCTTCTATTGTACTTAGTTACTAACTGGTTCATGACTTCTGCAAAGATCAGCCCCATCGCAATGGCACCAGCCAGCATGAAGACCTTGGCTGCCAGCTGAACGGCGACATAAAAATCATTTCCGACAAAATGCTTCATCGCGTCATACGATAAACCTCCAGGCACGAGGGGAATGATTCCCGATACATTGAAAATCGTGATCGGCGTTTTATACCTTTTAGCAAAATATTGGCTGATGACCGCAACGATAAATGCAGCCGCTAATGTTGCAATGATGCTGTTTATCTCATTTTCAACCAGAGCAAAGTATAAGATCCACCCCAACATCCCTACGAAACCACATTGAAACAATGAATTTTTGGTACATTGAAGATGAGTCCAAAGGCGGCTGAGGCAATGAAACTTGTAATAAGCTGTGCAATCATCATTCTTCCTCCCCTAAAATCATAAGAAAACAAACGCGGCCGATATTCCTGCCCCGATGGCTAGAGCAGTCAACCCTGCATCCGCACCCTTGGATAGACCCGAAACCAAATGCCCTGCAATTAAATCCCTGGCTGCATTCGTAATTAACAGCCCTGGCACAAGCGGCATCACCGCTCCGATGATTATCGTGTCCAAATTACTCCCAACTCCAATCTGGACAAAGAACATAGCTACCAATCCTACGACTAAAGAGGCGATGAATTCAGCAAAAAACGAACTTCCAGTAACCAGTGCAAATAAAGCAGGCATGAGAATCCCATTGCTCCAGCTATACAGGACCAGAGGAAATCACTCCACTGTCCTTGGAACATGATTAAAAAGCAGCCGCTCGCTATGAATGCAGCAAAGACCTGTACCCACATGGGATACCCCATCCCGGCCTTTTCGATTTGTTTTAACCGTAAATATGCTTCCTCCGGTGTCATTTCCTTGCTGGAAATCCTTCGGGATATACTGTTAACCAGCGTTACCTTATGTAAATCTGTAGATCGTTGGGAAACTCGGATCAATTTTGAAGCTGGGTGCATGCCATCCAGCGAAAAAATAATTCCAGTAGGGGTCGAAAAACTGTGTGATTCACCGCACCCAAACGCTGCAGCGATTCTAACCATCGTATCTTCCACCCGTGAGGTTTCCGCTCCGTTCTGAAGCATGATTTTCCCCGCAAGTAAACATACATCTATAATTTCATTGTATGGTAAACGATCATCCATTTTATCCTCTCCATTACTTCCTGCATGAGTTTCTCTCAATCACAGATAAACGATCACACCAATTTAAATCCACCTCATAATAGCCCAATTCCTGTGAAAAGGATATAAAAATATTACCTATTTAATTTAACATTTCCATTAACCTTCACTACTATCTCCTTAATACCATTATTCCCCTTATTTCCTGCCGAAACCATTTAGTTAGCAGAAAAAATACATTCATGACCATAATTAAAAGGAACGCGGGCAGGAACCCAGCATCCCCTTTTTCCCATCTGTACAACTATAATCCCTTTTGAATGAAGCAATCCACGGTTTCATTAAACAAATCGCTTTCTTCCATGAACGGACAATGGCAACTATCCTCAAAGATTACTAGTTCTGAGTTCGGAATGTTTTTATGCAAATGTTCCCCTGCTGCTACAGGAATGACTTTTTCATGCCTTCCAAAACAGAGAAGTGTGGGAACATTGATTGCTGGCAAGAAGTCACGATAGTCCACAATCGATTGGTCAAATAGAATGCTGCTAGCAATGGATTCCGGCATTTTGGTCACTTCCCCAAGCATCCAGCTTGCATCCTCTGCAGATAATTCATTGTTGAACATGGAAGCAAGGAATCCTTGCAAAAATGGGGAACGATTCGTTTGAATTTCGGTCATGAAGGCAATCAACGTGTTCATATCAAATGCACCGATATTAAAATCGGGCCACTTGAAATCAGAGGCCAATTCATCGACTATCACAGTTGAATGAATATTTCCCTCACCGAATTGCTTAAGATAATCCCAAACGACAAATGCCCCCATCGACCAGCCTACAAGTATGACATCCTTTAATCCCAGTTCACCTATGAACGCATGAAGATCTTTTGCATAAATCGAGACCGTATTTCCGTAATGAACATGATTTGACTGGCCATGACTTCTTAAATCAAGTAAGATCGTTCTATATTTTTCTGAAAAGTACGGCAGCTGCCTTTTAAAGAACCGGCTGCTCATCCACACACCATGGATAAAAATAATCGGTCTCCCCTGGCCCTTTTCTTCATAAAACAATCGAACGCCTTCTTCCACCTCAACAAATGCCATTCTACCCCTCCTTCTCGATATTTCGCCATCCATTCCCCATTATTATTTATTGCATTTCTTCTTTTAACATTCCTTCCTATAAAAAAATATTGTCAAACCTGATTTTAGAGTTGATAATGAAGTATATTTTTATTGATATCTTCATCCTGAAAGGACGGAATTTAAATGAAGAGCTTTATCAAAAACTATCGATCCTCTTTAATACTGCTCACTGCGATTATTATCGGTGGGATAGCGGGCGTGGTTTTCGGGGAGAAAACCTCGGTCATACAGCCGCTAGGGGACTTATTCTTAAATCTGATGTTCACGATCATCGTCCCATTGGTATTTTTCAGCATTGCTTCAGCGATTGCCAATATGAGCGGAATGAAGCGACTCGGAAAAATCATGGGAAGCATCGTTCTCGTTTTCCTGACAACAGCCGCTTTAGCTGCCGTCATTGGATTTATTGGGACAACCATCGTCAATCCTTTGGAAGGCACAGATACGACAGCCATTAAAGAACTGATGGAAAACAGTTCCCCTGAAGAGACCATCGAAGAAGTTTCTTTCTTCAGTCAACTGGTCAACACTGTAACCGTTTCCGATTTCCCAGAACTGTTCTCCAGAAGCAATATGCTTCAGCTAATCGTTTTCTCAGTATTAATCGGACTTTCCACTGCACTGGTCGGTGAGAAAGCAAGACCGATTACCGAGTTTTTGACAGCGGGTACAGCTGTCATGATGAAGGTCGTCAAAATCGTCATGTACTATGCTCCAATAGGACTTGGTGCTTATTTTGCAGCGATTATCGGGCAGCTTGGACCGCAGATTTTAGAAGGCTATGCCCGCACTTTCATTCTATATCTAGTCTTGGCCTTGATTTATTATTTCGGCTTCTTCACTTTGTATGCCTTCATCGCAGGCGGGAAAGATGGAGTTAAACTTTTTTGGAAAAATGCCCTGACACCATCCATTACAGCCATCGCAACTTGTTCAAGTGCCGCGTCCATTCCAGTCAATCTGGAATCAGTCAAGAAAATGGGCGTGCCTAAGGATATAGCGGAGACTGTCATCCCACTCGGAGCCAACACTCATAAAGATGGTTCGGTATTCGGCGGTGTATTGAAAATCGTTTTCCTATTCAGCTTATTTGGAAAGGATATGACAAGCATTTCAAGCATTTTAAGTATACTTGCTGTTGCCTTTTTGGTTGGAGCCGTTATGGGTGCCATTCCTGGGGGCGGCATGATTGGGGAAATGTTGATTCTTAGCGTATTCGGCTTCCCTGTTGAAGTCCTGCCTATCATTGCCGTTATATCCACGATCATCGATGCTCCCGCTACTCTGCTTAACTCAACAGGAAACACGGTTTGTGCCATGCTTGTCACAAGGCTTGTTGAGGGAAAAACTGGTTAAAACAAGCATTCATTAAAGAAAAATCAGCCGTATGATTCTTATAACTGACTGGCTCCTGGTTAAAACAGGAGCCAGTTTTTTCATTTCCACGACTTTCTTTCAAACAGTTCTTTAATTGACAAGGGGTTCCTTCCCCTTACATAGAATTAAAGATTGAAGGAGGGAATGGAATGTTAATGAAATGCTTACCTGCCGCAATCCTTATCACGGGACTATCATATATTTTCCTTATACCTGAAGAGCCTTTAATCATCAAAATACTGTTCAAGGTACTCCCCATGTTATTGATTTTGCTCTACACCCGCACAAATGTGGGAAGACGGGATCGTTACCAATCCTTGATCCTTCTTGGTTTATTCTTTTGCATGCTTGGAGATGGTTTGTTGATCTGGTTCGTCATCGGGCTTTCCGCCTTCTTGATCGGCCACCTTTTCTATATTTCGGCATTCCTTGGACTGTGGAACTTTTCATGGATTCGATTTGCGACGATTCTTCCGATTAGCATTTACTCCACTTGGATTGGCCGTGAAATTGTACATTCGTTAATCGAAAAAGGTGAACATAACCTCATCATCCCTGTGACCTGTTATGTAACGGTCATCTCCCTCATGGGCTGGGCGGCATTCATGACCGGAAATACGGCCGCAATCATAGGCGGGGTCCTGTTTGTAATTTCCGACTCCATTTTATCTTGGAACAAATTCATCGATGATGTTACCTATTCCGGTCCACTTATCATGCTTACCTACTATGCAGCCCAGTTTTGCATCGCTTACAGCATTCGCAGGAAACCTTCCTTTCATTTATCGAAAGGTTTGAAAAGTGAACGGACTATCCAGTGAATTCAATGGACAAGCGTTCCACATGAAACATTTTCAATATAAAAAGGCATTCACAGTTCTGCTTGAACTGTGGACGCCTTTTTTATCCCTTAATCTTCTTGATGAAGACTACTTTTAAATAATTCCCTTCCTTATACTCAGGTATTGTTTTAAAATCAGCCGGCAATGAGAATTGTTCCATGATCTCATACTTTCCATTCATTTCCTTGAAAGCAACATCAATGAAATTCTTGAATTTTTTCATGTCGAATGTACTGCAATTAGTTGAGGCGATAATGACCCCATTATCTTCCGTAATGGAAATGGTATCCTTCAATAAATTCGTATAGTCTTTTCCGGCACTGAAAGTAAACTTCTTCGATTTGGCAAAGCTGGGCGGATCAAGGATGACCATTTCAAATTTCAAAGCTTTCTTCACCGCATATTTAAAATACTTGAAAACATCCATCACCACGATATTGTGAGCTTCAGGATCTATGCCATTCACACTGAACTGCTCGATCGTCTTTGGTAAACTGCGATTCGCAAGGTCGACACTCGTTGTTTTGGCAGCACTGCCTAAAGCGGCAAACACGGAGAATGCCCCCGTATAAGAGAACATATTCAACACCGTTTTCCCTTTTGCGTATTCATCCCGGATTTTCCTTCTGACATCGCGTTGATCAAGGAAGACACCGACCATTGCCCCATCATTCAGATAAACAGCGAAATGGACTCCATTTTCCTTTACAAGAAGCGGAAATGCCGGCTGTTCGCCCGTGACAAAATCGTCTTCATCCACGTACTGCCCTTTTTGTATCAAAGCGTTTCTTCTGATAAATCGATTTGACCTCGACCGTTTCCTGCAATGCTTTAATGATGTAGTCTTTAAAGGAATATATTCCTTTGCTATACCAGCTAATGACATAGTGACCATCATAATGATCAATGATTAAACCGCCAATTCCATCACCTTCCCCATTAAACAAGCGGAAAGCTGTAGTCTCCCCATCTTCAAAAAAGACTTTCGGAATTCATATGCTGCCTGGATTTTGCCGTTAAAGAAAGATTGATCGATCTTTTCATTCTCCCTTCGGGTCAATACCCAGCCATAGCCCTTATTCTGTATACCATAATATCCTTTTGCCAGAAAGCGGTTGTTCTCATCCACCAAGCGCATCAAGGCCCCCTCTTCCTGAAGGTCATTAAGATTGGCTATCGACTCTTTAACAATCAAGGGAAAACCCTTGCTGATTTTACTTACGAACTTAGCTTTCACTTTTATATCTATTTCTTTTCCCATCTATATCATCCTATCTTTGCAAATGCTTTCCTCCCCATTTTACCCTAATCCCCTTATAAATAAAAACCAGCCCGGTTCCTTAACCTGGCTGGTTTCCAAAAAACTTTGATTATGAAACTTCCAAATGGAGATCGCCTGGCTTAACTTTACCCATCATCTTCAATACACGATGTAAGGCAAGTGTGATCACAGCTGGCAATACCATACCCACTGCCACATAAACCAAGAACGTGTATAACCCCTGACCGGTTATGATGGCAATCGGGGCAATCATTGAACTTAACCCCATGCCGCCAAGTTCATACGGCACTTGAAAATTGAATGCCAAGGTAGCGATAGGCGCACAGATGATTGCCGCCACAAAGGCGGAACTACATATAATGGTTTTTTGATTAAGTTAGGAAATTGAACTTTTGGCGTAACGACCATCTGTGCCAGGAACCCGCCCATATCATTATCTTTATAAGACATGACAGTGAACCCGACAAACTGAACCGTACATCCGATTAGAGCTGCAGCACTGGAAACCGGATCCAATTGCAGGGCAATCGCCAGTGCAGCGGAAGACGCCGGTGTCATCAATAATATGCTCCATACCAAGGCTATGACCATGGAACCGATTAAGGGAGAACCCTCGACCGCAGCCGTGGTTTGACTGCTTATCCATGTTAGGAGAGGAGTCGTGACAAGAGCCAGGCCATATCCCGAAACTCCACCGACAAGAACTGCACCCATAGGGATGGCCATGATGTCCAACTTCGTTTTGCCGATTAGGCGCTTACCTATATATGTTGCAATTACCGCTGCCAAGACAGCACTTAGTGGCTGACCCGTAACAATCGTGAAGGCACCTTCAGCCGTTTTGTGAATGGCAGCACCTCCAACAGCACTTGAAGCCATGGCGCTAAAGATAATTAATGAATTTCCTCCAAGCTGATATGCGATTCCTGCTCCTAAAGCTGGTGCTAGCAAGACCTTTGCGGCCCCGCCAATTGCCAGGAAGACCTCCCAACCTAAATATCCCCCTATGGATTCAAACAATAACCCGATCCCTAATGTAACCAAAACAGCGTTGGCTATCCCTGTTGATGCCTTGTACATTCGATTGCTGATGTATTCTTTCCTGCTCACTCTATCTCCACTCCTTATTAATTATCAGAATATTCAATTTAGGAAAATCGAAAAAAATAAAGGTCTTCTTTTAAAAAGCCTATTAAGTATATCGTACTACTACCTAAATGTCTGTTAATGTCTGTTCGTATAATAACATGAATTTTCTGATAATGTAAATGATATTTTTATTCTAATAAAATAAAAGCGCTTTCAAAAAATAAAGGTTTAACACATTACTATCAAATAAAAGTTAATAATTTATTATTCCAAAATAAGTTATCCCCTTTTAAGGATGTCTACATGGAGACATTTCGGTACATTTGCGACAAAAAAAAAGAACCCGATTAAGGATTCTCTCACTAGCTGGATTTATGCTTTTCTTATAGATACCCATCCTATTTTTGAAAACCTTCCAATTTTGCAAAAGTGTCCTTCAAATATTGGTAAAACAATTTCTCCGTTGGCATCAGTTCCCTATCCGCCGGAACGATGACCCCTACAGCCCTGGTTACAGCTGGATCCTCCAGCGGCAATTTAACCGTAAAACGCGGCAAGCTATCAATCAAGGAAATCTCAGGTATCAAGGTTATACCCAGACCTGCTGCCACCAGGCCTTTTATGGCATCAGTATCTTTCCCTTCAAATGCCACTTCCGGTTCAAAGCCATGCAATTTGCAAGCTTTCATAACGAGATCCCTTAAAACATAGCCCTTTGGAGATAAGATGAACGGATTTCCTTGAAGCTCATTCAAGGATAGTGATTTCTTCAGGGACAAAGGATGGCTTTCTGGTAAAAGGGCAACTAAGTTCTCAATAAACAGCGTTTCACCTTTGATTTTCTTTTCATTCACCGGCAGCGGACCGATCAAGGCCATGTTAATGTTACCTTTAATCACAGAATCTATCAGGTAGCGATATGAACCTTGTTTCAATGTGAATTTCGCCTGCGGGTAACTTTCCCTGAAGTCGGAAATGGCCCTTGGCAATATATAAGAAGCTAAACTGCTGGGAAAGCCGATGCGGATTGTCCCTTTTTCCGGATCCAGACTTTCAGCCATCTCACGCTTGGCACGATCGATAATATCCATAGCTTGTTCCATATGAGTTAAAAATGTATGTCCTATAGGCGTCAATCTAATCTTTCGGCCTTCCCTGATAAATAAGGGCACACCCAGCTCTTCTTCTAAATTGTAAATTTGGCGACTGACAGCAGACTGGGCAACATGCAAATCCACTGCCGCTTCCGTCATATGTTCACGCTTTGCCACTTCAATGAAATATTCGATTTGCCTTAATTCCAATCTAAGCTCCCTCTTTCATATCAAAACAGCATGTTATTTATCTAATATTCAGATTGTTTATTTCATTTTTAAATTATACCATGAAAGTATCATATAAAAACCGATAGACTTACCCTATTTAATATTTTATGACTTTATCTTAAGGAGAGAGAACAATGACCACTTCACAGGAAGTCGAGCATGAGGAATTGCAAGTTGCCAGAGAGTTCGTAAGTCAAGTATACGCACAGGTAAAGGAACGTAATCCCCACGAAAGTGAATTCCACCAAGCCGTAAAGGAGATATTCCTATCATTGGTCCCGGTTTTTGCAAAACATCCCGATTATATGAAAAGCGGGATATTGGAAAGGCTTGTTGAACCCGAAAGAATGATCACCTTCCGTGTCTCTTGGGTTGATGACCTGGGAAATGTTCAAGTCAACCGTGGTTTTCGTGTGCAATTCAACAGTGCAATCGGACCATTCAAAGGCGGACTACGATTTCACCCCACTGTCAATTCCAGCATCATAAAGTTTCTTGGTTTCGAACAAATCTTTAAAAACTCGCTTACTGGCCAGCCGATCGGTGGGGGTAAAGGCGGGTCGGACTTCGATCCAAAAGGAAAATCGGACGCGGAAATCATGCGTTTTTGCCAAAGCTTCATGTCGGAACTATCTCGCTATATCGGCCCTGATACAGACGTACCGGCTGGTGATATCGGAGTCGGTGCAAGGGAGATCGGTTACTTGTTCGGTCAGTATAAAAAGATGCAAGGCAGCTACCATGCCGGTGTTTTAACCGGTAAAGGCATAAGTTACGGCGGAAGCTTGGCCCGTACAGAAGCGACTGGATATGGAACGGTTTACTTTGTCGAAGAAATGCTAAAAGACAAAGGGTTACAATTCCATGGCAGCACTGTCGTTATTTCCGGATCTGGTAATGTATCCATTTATGCCATTGAAAAAGCTACACAGCTAGGCGCTAAAGTTGTTGCATGCAGTGACTCCAATGGCTACATATATGATGAAAATGGCCTGAATCTTGATACAGTTCGACGCCTAAAAGAAGTGGAACGAAAGCGTTTAAGCGAGTATGTCGATGCGCACCCGGAAGCTGTATATCATGAAGGAAGCTACGGCATTTGGTCTGTACCATGCGACATCGCACTGCCTTGTGCCACACAAAATGAAATCGATGAAGAAGCAGCAAAATTACTGATCAAAAATAATGTGAAGGCAGTCGGTGAGGGTGCTAATATGCCTTCAACCCTTGAGGCCATTGAAGTATTCCTTAATAATGGCATCCTTTTTGGACCAGCAAAAGCAGCCAATGCAGGCGGCGTAGCCGTGTCTGCACTTGAAATGGCCCAAAACAGTGCCAGAATGCCTTGGACTTTCGAAGAAGTCGATGCCAAGCTGCATGAGATCATGAAAAACATCTATAAAAACAGTATAGAGGCTGCAGAAGCATATGGTGCGCCTGGCAACTTAGTTGTCGGGGCCAATATTGCCGGATTCCTTAAAGTGGCGGATGCGATGCTGACTCAAGGTATACTCTAGCAATCAGTTGATTTAATGGGCGGTTCCGAGAAGGGGCCGCCTTAAAAAAAGGACTCACTTACCTATACCCTTATTCATATCAATTCAAGCTGAATATCCACACTCAGATAACATCAATGAGATCGAAACATTTCTTTCTTACTACAAAAAGAGTGCCGGAAAATTTCCGGCACTCTCATTTTTTGGGAGACAATCACTCTTTGGTGACCAATTTCAATGGAACGGATATTGTGTCATCCACTTTGTCGCCTTTTAAGATCTTTTCAGCCGCATTAACCGCTTCTTCACCGATAAGTGCCGGTTGTTGGGCGATTGTAGCTTTTAGTTCACCGTTTTCGACTGCTTTCAATGCATCATCATTTCCGTCAAAACCAACGACGATGATGTCTTTACCTGCCGCCTTGATTGCTTCAATGGCTCCTAGTGCCATTTCATCGTTATGGGCGAACACCGCTTGGATGTCTTTATTTCCTTGCAGGATATTTTCCATTACGTTAAGCCCTTTTGTCCGGTCGAATTCCGCAGTTTGGCTAGTCAGGACATCTAACTGCTTGTCCGCAATATTGTGGAAACCTTTCCCGCGTTCACGAGTTGCGGATGCTCCGGATACCCCTTCAAGTTCCACTACTTTCGCTTTTTCGCCAAGCTCTTTAACTAGATATTCTGCAGCCATTTCCCCGCCAGCCACATTGTCGGAAGCGATGAACGTTTCAATGTCACCTTCGTCTGAAGAACGGTCAATCGTGATAACGGGAATGCCCGCTTCATTTGCTGATTGAACCGCCGAAGATATTGCCGCAGAGTCAGTTGGATTCACAAGAAGGACATCAACCTTTTGAAGAATTAAATCTTCAATTCCGCTGATCTGTTTTGCCGTATCATCTTGGGCGTCTACAACTGTGACTTTCATACCCTTTTCTTTTGCTTCTTTTTCAATACCATCTTTTAAGGAAACGAAGAATGGGTTGTTTAAAGTAGAGATGCTGACTCCGACTTTCACGTCTTTCATGGAGTCTTTCTTTTCTTTTTATCATCTTTAAGACCAGAATCCATTGAACAGGCAGCCAAGACCATTAAAGAAAGAACCATGATGATCGATACTATTTTTTTCATTGATTACACCTCTTCTTATGATTTTTTACGGTCAAGCAAGACCGCGATTAATATAACTGCACCTTTTACCACTTGCTGGTAGAAAGAGGATACACCAAGTAAATTCATGCCGTTATTCAAGGTACCTATGATAAGGACACCTACCAGTGTACCGAACAACCGCCCTTTACCGCCTGAAAGGCTCGTTCCGCCCAGCACCACGGCTGCGATGGCATCCATTTCATAGGATTGTCCTGCCGTCGGCTGTGCCGAATTCAGACGGGATGTTAAGATGGCACCAGCGATTGCCGCCATCGTACCGGCCAGACCATATATGGCCACTTTGACTCGATCAACTTTAATCCCCGAAATACGGGAAGCCCTTTCATTTCCGCCAATGGCATATGTTTTACGGCCAAAGGATGTTTTATGAAGCAGGAACCATAGGATCAAGAAAGCGATGACCATCACAACGGCCGGTACTGGAAGTCCCAGGAAGTAACCTCTCCCAAGCATCTGGAACATTTCAGAATCGCCAATTCCAGTAATCGGCTTTCCATCCGTATAAACAAGCGTTAATCCCCGGAAAATAGTCATGGTGGCCAGTGTCACGATGAAAGGGGCCATTTTTCCCTTTGAAACGAGAATCCCATTGATTACACCCATTATTGCACCTAGTAGAACGCCTACTAATATTGCTAAGATCGGATCTATTCCCGAGACCATCATACCAGCCATAAGAGCGCTGGATAGGGCTAAATGGAACCCACGGACAAGTCGATGCCGCCTGTCAATATGATAAAGGTCATTCCAAATGCAATAAGTGCATTAATGGAGGTCTGACGCAATAAATTCAAAATATTATTCGGTTCCATGAATGA
This sequence comes from Peribacillus frigoritolerans, assembly GCA_030562215.1. Classification (GTDB taxonomy): domain Bacteria; phylum Bacillota; class Bacilli; order Bacillales; family DSM-1321; genus Peribacillus; species Peribacillus frigoritolerans_B. The sequence continues at coordinate 952,688 of JAUPFL010000001.1, forward strand.
TGGATTTAAAACGGTTATTACGATAAATAAAAGTACCAGGGCGAGTAACGGACCAAATTTTTGCCAAATCCCGCTTTTCCCTGCAGCCTCAAGTTTCATCCTAGTTCCCTCCTGTCGCCAATGCCATAATTTTTTCTTGCGTCGCTTCCTGCTTTAACAATTCCCCAGCAATCTCACCTTCGTGAACTACAAGGATTCTATCACTCATTCCAATGATTTCCGGAAGTTCTGATGAAACCATGATGATGGCGATGCCTCGCTCCGTCAATTCATTCATCAATTCGTAAATTTCACGTTTGGCACCAACATCTATGCCCCGGGTCGGTTCATCCATAATTAAAACTTTAGGGGAAGTGCCGATCCATTTGGCTATTACCACCTTCTGTTGATTTCCTCCGGATAGATTGCCAATGACCGTTTCAGCAGAAGATGTCTTCACGTGAAGTCGCTTAATCATCATTTCGGCAAAGTTCATCTCATCTTCCGTTTTTACGATTCCGCTAGAGCAAAACTCTTGAGATTCGGCAAGCCGATATTTTCCCTTACAGAAAAGTCCAGGATCAATCCCTCTTCCTTACGATTTTCCGTAATGAAAGCCAGGCCGTGTCGAACTGCATCCGTTGGTTTTCGTATGGAAACTTTTTTGCCTTCAATGGTGATTTCACCGCTGTCTATTTGGTCGACACCAAAAAGGGCGCGCATTATTTCTGTTCTGCCTGCTCCCATTAATCCGGCTACACCGACAATCTCACCTTGCCGAACCGCGAAATGGATATCTTCAAAAAGCCCCTTTCTAGTTAAACCTTTCACATCAAGGACTATGTTGCCGGCATTCGCTTCACGATGAGGAAAACGATCCTCCAGCTCCCGCCCGACCATTTTCTGGACGACTTCATCGAAATTTGTATCTGCAATTCTTTTCGTACCGACTGTTTTTCCGTCACGCATTACGGTGATCCTGTCACAAATGGCGAATATTTCTTCCATTCGGTGAGAAATATAAACAAGTGATACACCGTTTTTGGTAAGTCCCTTCATCACTTCAAAGAGCTTCTCTATTTCTCTATCAGTTAAAGCGGCCGTAGGCTCGTCCATGATGATGACTTCGGCATCCGTCATGAGCGCCTTGGCAATTTCAATCATTTGCTGTTCCCCGACAGAACAGAATCCGGCTTCCTTATCAAAAGGAAGGGAAATATTAAGTGTTTTAAAAATCTCTTTTGCACGCGCTTTCATTTGTTTCGTCTTCAGGACACCGAAGGCATTCACCATTTCCCTGCCGATAAATAGATTCTCCAGCACGGTCATTTCTGGCCAAATATTCAATTCCTGACGGATAAAGGCCATTCCCGCCTCTTCCGCTTCCTTTGAATCCTTGAATGTGGTTTCTTTACCGTTAATCTCAATCGTTCCTTGATCTTGTTTATGCAGCCCGGTCAAAATGTTCATCAAGGTTGATTTCCCCGCTCCATTTTCCCCCATTAGTGCATGTACTTCCCCAGCCTCTAAAGAAAAATGAACACCTTCCAATACCTTGTTTTGACCAAATGCTTTATAAATATTGTGCATTTCGATTTGCATGCTCATCATCTCATTTCTTTAAAAGAATACTCCAGACTGCAATATGCAATTTGAATATGGCGTCGTCTCCCCGGTCCGGATAATTGCTTTCGCGTTACTTGTCAGCCTTTTAAAATCCTCATGGGAAACATATTCAATCGCTGAACCGAATTGCTGCTCCATGTATTGATGCTGTTCCGGGTTTTTAACCTTCACTTCTGTGGCAGCGATAACTTTTTCAACAACCATATCTTCGTGAACCGCCCGGACGACATCCTGAAATGATGGTGTTCCAGGCGTTAATGCTAAATCTATCTTGCATACTCCGGGTGGCACTGGCAGCCCGGCATCACCTACGACAATATAATCGGTATGACCAAGGTCAACCAGGACCTTGGCTATTGAACTATTGATGATTCCTTGACGTTTCATGCTTCAAAGCCCCTCTCGACCTCTAACCTTTGCGGCATGCCGCCTTGAGCGCCTAATTTCGTCACGGAAATGGAGGCTGCCCGGTTCGCGAATAACAAACATTCGTCAAAACTTTTTCCTTCTGCAACAGCCACCGCAAAGGCAGCATTGAATGTATCCCCTGCGCCTGTTGTATCCACCGCTTCCACTTCAAAGCTTGGAACAACCTTTTCTTCATGTCCGTCAAAATAACGGACGCCTTTTTTCCTTCGGTAATGAATAATTTATTGGGATACTCAGTCAAGACTTCCGTTCTATCTCTCCCATTGAAGAGTATCTCGAATTCATGTTCATTCGGAGTAAGGAATGATGCCTGTTGAATGACAGCCTCGCTTAGCTTCCGGGCGGGAGCTGGGTTCAATAGTAATCTCTTTTGAAGCGTGTTGCACAAGTCAGCCAGATACTCCACAGTTTCCTCAGGTATTTCTTGCTGAACCATCACGATATCCGATTCCTCTATCACCTTTTTCGCCTTTTGTACATATTCAGGAGTAATGAAGTCATTTGCACCTTTTATGAAAATAATGCTGTTATCACCTTCCGAAAGGGTAATATGTGCTGTTCCGGAAGGTGAACCTGTAACCGGTTCCACATACTCCGTGTTTACATGATTCTTTTTCAGATTTTCTAAGATGATCTCTCCATAGACATCATCTCCTACACATCCGACCATCGACACTTCTGCACCAAGACGTGCCGCTGCAACAGCCTGATTGGCTCCCTTTCCTCCAGGAACCGTGATAAAGGACTCTCCTAAAACTGTTTCCCCGGCCATTGGCCGCTTGGCTGATGTCACCACTAAGTCCATTGAAGCACTTCCCACCACTGTAATTCTAATCATGTCTTCTCCGCCTTCCTTCTCGTTGTTTGTCTCTCCACAAAAGAAACAGGGAGCTTTTTATGTGTTACTTCCATTTTTTCTTGATTGATCCTTTTAATTAGCATTTCCGCCGCTTGTGCCCCCATCTCATAGGCTGGCTGCCGAATTGTCGATAACGGCGGGTGCAATAACGCTGTGAAGGAGATATCATCATAGCCGATCAATTGTATGTCATCCGGTATCCGTATTCCCCGTTTTAAAATCTCCTGAAGTGCTGCGGCTGCAACAATATCATTGCAAGCAATGATTCCATCCGTTTCCGGATATTGCTCGAAAAGCTGCTTCACGCATGTTTGGCCGCCCTGAAGAGTCAGGGATGAATCCATGACTTGTACGTTAACTTTTGCTTGATTCAATTCTTCCAATGCTGCCATGTACCGTTCATATACAGGCTTTATTTCGACCGGCCCCCTAATGAGGACGATATTCGTACTGCCTCTATCCAGCAATACGCGTGCTGCCAGCTTACCGCCTGTCTTTTGATCGGAATAAACAGCCGGTAATTTCTCTGCTGTACGGTCGAGAAGGACAACTGGAATATCCAGATTATCGAAATTCTCATTGGCTTCTTCACTAGTTGAAGCAATCATGCCCACTACATTATTTTGCAGGAAAGTGTCAATATATTCTATTTCTTTATCTCTCTTTTCATCACTGTTTCCAAAAATCAACCGATAACCAAACTGCTGCAGATAATCCTCGACACCTCTTGCCATTTCTGGGAAGAAAGGATTCGTAATGTCCGGCAAAATCAAACCAACCAATTTGGATTTACGTTTGTAGAGAGATCTTGCCACTTCATTCGGTTTATAATTCAATTTTTCAACAGCTGCCATGACCACCTTTTTCGTGTCCTCATGTGCATAACCACTGCCATTCATAACTCTGGAAACCGTTGCCACAGAAACTCCAGCTTCCTTTGCCACATCCCGAATAGTTGCCAATATATCACCCTCAATGCTTTTGTGTAACCGTTTACACATAGCTTAGCACCAATTTAAATGAACGGCAAGCCCTATTCCAAAGATAATTTTTAGGGAATTTGAACCAAGGAGGATAACACAATCCTTTTTAATGTGATATTTGTTAATGATTATCGCACTCTATCATCTCGGCAATAGGTTTTACATCCTCATTACCTCATGATTTGATTCTTCTATTTAAAACAAACAACAGGAGTTCTATCTAACAGTTACAACAAAATTGATTGGAGGGGCGTACAAGACTCCTGCGGGAAAAGCGCGTGCCTGGAGCGAAAATTAACGGTCAAATTGTAAAAGCCATAAAAAACAGTAGACAAACTCGATTTTCACCGTGTTTGTCTACTGTCTGAAACTGGCTCAAAATACTGAGCGTTTAAACTTTAAAGCGTTTTTGCAGGTAACTTTTCATAAAGGGCATTATTCACATGCCCAAACTCAGATGCATGCGGACGGTCTTCACCATCGCTATATCCATATTGAAGCATCCGATTTCTATTCAGGCAGAGTTTCGTTAATTTTGGCGCAAAGAAATTGAATGTATCGAAACGATCGTGTAACATAGGGAATTTTTTCTGATGTGTAAGGATTGTTCGAGCGACGCCTTCCCAAAAAACATTCTCATCCAAAAGGGACCTCTTCATCAAAAGTGTTGACAAGTATCGGAAATGACAGATGAATAGTCCCGTGAAAATGAATTGAACCAGCCCCTCTGGAGTCTCACTTCTTAATACTTTCCTTAAATCATCAGGAAGGCTGCTTAATTCAGGAAGCGGCTGATCACTGACGTTTACATCATCTACAAAATCCTTGATGGCCAAGCGGTGAGGCTTGTAATCCTTCAAAACTAAAATGGTATTTTGACCATGCGGCGAGAAGACCAATCCATATTGATAGATAAAATGCAATAATGGTGATAGGATGACTTCGAATAATTGAGCTGTCCAGGCTTCTGCAGTCAATCCCGATTTTTCTATAAGGCTTTCCACATATGGTTTACCTTTGCTGTCCACATGTAAAAGGGACGCAAGCGTAATGGGCTTCTCGCCTTCTTCCATATAACTGTAAATGCTTTCTCTCCAAATCCCCCCAGCATCTCTAAATATTGATACGGTACATTCTCTAGCTTGGAATAATACGGGTGATCAACATTTAAACTGGCCACTTCACCAGGAAGCACTACTTTGCATTGTTCTTTCAAAAATGAATCATTTTCATAAATGTTCTTTATATACGTTGTGATTTTCGGGGCAATGACCGTGCGTTCAGCCGGCAATCCACGGTAGACTAGCGTATTTAAAATGCTCATCGGCAGCTTGACGTGGTGTTTATCCTTTTTCGATACATTAACGAATGTCCGGATGGATTGTTGCGGCAAATACTTATCAGGACCATTTCCCAAAGCTACGATCAGCCCTTTAGCCAAATCATCGGTAAAGTTCTGGATGATTACATTCTTCCACTGCCATTCATGAACTGGGAGGTAGTAATAGTTTTCTGCGTTCATCCCTTTATCTGTCAATATCTTTGCAAATGATTTTTGGGTTCCCCCATCCAGTTCATTCTCCATCAATTGCTTATAGGATAACGTTTCGACTGAATTGAACTCACCCCTCGTTTTATGGACGGCAATCCAGGATAACTGAACTTCCTTCTGGTTTTCTGGAGCGAACTTCAAATAATCATCATAACCGAAACCGATCCTTCCCTTGTTATAAGCAATCCAAGGGTGACCGCTCATTTCTCCTTCAAGTAATGCATAATCCAGTTCGACTAAATCATCCGCATCTTGTTCAGGTTTGGATAGCAATTGGAGATCCGCAAGCAGCGTATGATGGAATTCTTTGATTAAATGTCCTGTTGTTTCTGCAGTCATCCCAATTAACGGCTGGATGTCCAAAATGAATTGAATAGCATCTTTGGCCTGTGTAAAACCTGCCGCTTCACATACCTGGATCGATTCGGCATGTACTTCATAGCTGTCAAAAAGACGGGGCGACGCTAAAAACCGATAAGATTTTCCCTCATTCACCATTAACTCATATAGATTTCCTGCTGCGTTTTCGTTCAGGACTGCTGGATGGATCATATCTTCATACATATACTCAGAAATCATCTTGGCCAGCAGGTTTTGGTTTACTATCGACCAATTTTTTCTGAAACTGCCTGTTCCACTTCATTTATGAACTGCATATAATTCTCCCCTTCCCTTTTCTTAGTAAGCCATCACGGGTGTTTTTACACGGAATGACTGAAATGCACCCTTTGGCTTCGATGGATAAACTTCTTTACCTGCCAATTGATTGATGATAATCGAGTTTCTGAATGCCCCCAAGCCTAGATCCGGAGCACCCACACCATGTGTATGTATCTCGCCATTTTGGATAAAAAGGTGATTCGGTGTAGAGATGGCCGTTCCTACCTTATAGTCTTTCGTTATTGCAAGACGCCCCAAGTCATCGCGGACTAAATGGTCCTCCATGGTTTCAAGGAATGCCGGAAGGGTTGATTTATAGCCCGTCCCAAAAACAATTGCCTCTGTGTCAACATCAAATTCGCTATCTTCTACCCACTGTCGGCATTTCAATTCCCAGCCATTTTCAGCGGGGTAACTGCCGCAACTTCCGTCATGGCCCGAAGTTCAATGGATAGTTCAGCATTTCCAATCGATTTTTCATACATCTTGTCAAAAATCGCTGCAATTGTCGTAGCACTGATCCCTTTATACAATAAATCCTGTTTCGGCAGGATTTCATCCTTCTTTTCCTGCGGCAGCCGATAAAAGAAATCAAGGTAATCTGGAGTGAAGTATTCCAACCCGAGTTTTGAATATTCCATAGGGAAAAATCCCTTGGATCTTGTATACCAGTTTAGCTGGTAGCCATATTCCTCCTGCTCATTAAGCAAATCCAGAAAGACCTCGGCTGCACTCTGTCCAGATCCGACAACCGTTACGGATTTTTTCTTTAAGACGTTTTCTTTATTCCGTAAATAATCGGCCGAATGCAGGATGCTCTCTCCCATATATGGCTGAAAGGCCGATGGAACAGTCGGGGAGCTGCCAATTCCCATGACTACATGACGGCTATAATAGACTTCGATCTTTTGTGTTTGTACATCCCTTACACTGATTTGATAGCAGGGTTCATCTTGATCCCCTATATATTCAACCGCCTCCACCGCTTTTCCAAAACGGCAGCTATCAAGTTGATTGGCAGCCCAGCGGCAATAGTCGTTATATTCTTTTCGTGGAATCAAGAATTTTTCAAGGAAGTAGAAATGATAAAGCCGATCATGCTGCTGTAAATAATTCAGGTAACTATATGGGCTTGTCACATCTGCCATGCTAACTAGATCGGCAAAGAATGGCACTTGCAGAGTCGTCCCTTCCAACAGCATCCCTTCATGCCAATTAAATTCCCGCTTTTTCTCAAAAAAGACGGCATTCAACTCGGGGTTTTCTCCAAAAGGGCCGCAAGCCCCAGATTAAAGGGACCAATCCCTATCCCTACCAGGTCATAGATAGATTGTTGCTTCTCCATAGTTCCACTTCCTCTCGAAATTCCCCGTGTGCATGACATAAGCAATGCTGTTTTGTCAGGGAGTTCAATCTCTTTAATTGGGGTAAACCCGCATTTTTCAAATAAATGGATCATCTTTGCATTCCTGATATCTGGTTCAGCCATCACTTTGTTTGTGGTTGAAGTTAGTAGTTGGAATTTCACCATTGCACGTAAAAACGGCAAAGCCAGTCCTTTTCCTAGATAATCCGGATCACCAATGAGTAAATGAATGCCTTGATCTCCCTCTTCGGAATCATAATAACCTTCGATGATATCGCCTTTTACCCAATACGATTCCCAATAGCTCATGGGAATGGAGTCCAGACAGCCTAAATAAAGTGTTTGGTGTGTATCAGCCAATGCCTTTTTTAAATGAACAGCGAATTTTTCTTTTGTGAAATTCAAATTCCAGTAGGGTATCACATGATCTTCATGCATCCATTTATGCAGTGTATTCAAATCCCTCTCAAATTCAACTTTGACAAATGAAAGCTGTTTATTGCAGTCCTTGAGCATTTCTTCATAACTATTTTTCATGGACGGCCATAACCCCCTGCGCGAACGGATTATCAATCGTTGTATAAACGGATTGTGTCTCAAGTGAACCAACAAGCTCATCCATATCATGGAATCGTGTCAGTAAATTAGCCTTACAAGTTAATTCCCGGTCATGAAGCAACTTTGAAACAACTCGATTCAGCCCTTCATCTTCGCTATCCCTGCTGCATGTTTCCAGTTGTTCCTGAACGAGCTGTAACAGTTTGTTCTCTGATACTAATCCTTCCGTTCCAAAATTATTGATTAAGCCTAATAAGTGATTAAAAAAGAAATAGTATTGCAGTCTTTCTTCAGCGACTTCATCAGAACAAATCGTGAAGCTTTTTTCACTTAGTTCAGGCAGGATCTTCAGCAGCCTGTCCACTTTGGACTCACAATAGTAATACCCTTGATTATCACGATAATAAAAAGCGGCTGGATACCCATCTTGAAGTTGAATGATGGAATTTTGTTGATGGGCTTCCAAAACGATTCCATACTCTTCGAATAGCCAAAGCATCGGTTTCAATGTCATTGACAGATAGGTTTTGAACCAATCCTTACTAACTTCTTCGGTACTGCGGTCTTCATCAGCTGATAATTTGCGGATGATCGCTCCAAGTCTTGATGGTGCCCCATATGCATTATCCTGACATAAGCCGGCAATCAGGCTTGCTTGTTTATCGTTTTCAAAAAAGGATTTTCCCGGATATCAACATCGAATCCCGATTCTTGCTCGGTCGTTTTAATCGTTAAGTAAGCAGGGTCCTTGATGATACGGAAGGAGGGATGCCGTTCTTTTAGATCGTCGCCCACTTTAGAATCTATTAATTTTGCAATTTCGACACCACGATCTAGTTCCTTTTGCAGATTTGCACGTAAGGAATTCGTGATTTTAACCGGAACTGAAAATTTGTACATATATCTCGATGTGGCACTATATACCGTTCTAAATGAAGAGGTGGCAGTGAATTTTTCCCAAGCGGTCCTGCATAAACTAGTGTTCCTTGCTCGATTAGCCTCTTGACCTCTTCTTTTTCGATAAGCACTTTTGCCTGGAGCGGGTGTGCCGGAATGATGATATACCGGCTTTCCTTTTGGCAATACGTCCGACGGAATTCACTGGATATCTCCAAGTCACCGGCTAACTCCTGTTTAATGATCTCACTTGCCGATCGGACTTCACTGGAATCCTGGATGACAATCGAAGGTTCTGCCAGGAAGTAGTGCAGCTGAAACTGACCTTTTAATTCGGGGGAATAGATCCATTCTTCTTTTTCTGAAATGCCTTGCTTGCTTTTAGGTGTCGGGTGGAACAGGTGCCCGAATAAAAGTGACTGCTCTGCTTCGATGTAGGTGAAATCGGGACTTTGAAGGGCATCGACGTCTTCCGTCCTGGCTTCAACATACCGTTGAATATTTTGGCTGCTTAGGATGACACGCAGCATCAATTCATCTTCACTATCCGTCCGGCCCTGCTCATTCAATAATTCTTTAGAAACAATCGAGACCATTGTCACGTAATCTAATTCGTGTACTTGTTTGGATCCCGTTTGATAGTAAACCGGGAAGTGGAAAATATGACGCCCCGTTTCCGACCAGTATTTAAGCGGAACAAGCAATGCAATATCTTGGGATATGAGCTTACTGACCATCAATGAATCCGGAATGGACCCTCCCAAATTCGGCCAGTTCTTCGTTTCATCTAAACTGCAATTTCCGGTTTCCCGGAAATAGCAATTCAGAAAGCTTTGCATCGTCGCCCTTTCAGCTATTTGCTTACCATTCATCTTCATTCCTCCATCATCTTGAACATTTCACCTAATACTCGAATTTCGTCTAAAATGTCCTCTATGTGTTCAAGCCTTGTCATTGGATTCAATAGTGTCATTTTTAAATATACCTGTCCTTCAAAACGTGTTTTTGCTAAAAATGCCCGTCCGCTTTTCAGTAATTCTTGCTGAATCTGTTTATTTAATAGATTTACTAACTGATCACTTTCTCCTTCGGGATTATAACGGAATACAACCGCATTCAATTCAGGATCTTTATTCAATACTGTGAATCCTTCCTCTTTATCGATCTTCACTGCCACCTCACGTGCAAGGTGACAAGTATAATCGATCATTTCGGCAAAGGTATCCAGTCCAACGACCTTCAAGGACATCCAAAGCTTCAGTGCATCGAACCTTCTCGTCGTTTGAACCGATTTATTGACTAAGTGAACCATGCCCTCCGCTTCATCTTCCTGTGGATTCAAGTAATCTGCGTGATGCTGGATATATTGAAATGAGTTGCTGTCAGAGACAAGAAAAGCACCACAACTGATGGGTTGATAGAATAATTTGTGAAAATCAACCGTAATCGAGTCGGCCCGTTCAATTCCGCTGATTAAGTCTCTGTAATCCTTACTTAAAATCATCGCGCCTCCATATGCGGCGTCCACATGCAGCCATATCCCATTCTTCCTTGCAGCTTCCGACAATTCGTGTAATGGATCGATTGAACCAAAATCCGTTGTCCCACAAGTTGCAACGATGGCAAATGGCAGTAAACCCTGTTTTTCCAAAAGCAGCAATTGATGATTTAATTCGTCCATGGACAAACGGTGATTTGCATCCGTTTTAATCGTGATTACAGCCTGTTCACCAAGCCCCAGCTGTGCCGCCGACTTCCGAACCGTAAAGTGGGCAGCCTCAGAGCATAAAATCCGCAATTTATTCGCCTCGGCCGGCAAGCCTTGCTTTTGAACGTCAACACCCCAGAAACGCTTACAATAAGCGTCCCTTGCTAGTAGCAGGCCCATATAATTAGATTGGGTTCCACCGCTTGTGAAAATCCCATCCGCTTGTTCCGGTAACCCTACCTGGCTGCACAGCCAATCTATTAAACGTTCTTCAACGAAGGTTGCCGACGAGCTCTGGTCCCATGAATCCATGGATTGATTCAACGTACCAATAACCATTTCGGCAGCAACGGCAGGTATTAATGTCGGGCAATGCAAATGTCCGATACAAGCAGGGCTTTGTACATTGATGCTGTCATTAATAACAAACTCTGCCAGCTCATCCGCCACTGCTTCCATTGACTCCCCTTTTAGGGAAGCGGGGAGCAGCCCGCTTAACCTTGCTTCGATTTCATACGGTTTTTTCCCAGAGTATGGTGAATTATTCCCTTTTAAAAAGTTGGTCAGCTTTTTTTCAATGATTTTTAATGACTGGCTGTAGTTATTGAAACCTTCTTCGTTATTCAAGAACATCTGAGAATAAGCAAAGTCCGTTTTATTTATCATTTCGATCATTGATCATTCACCCTCTTGCAACAGCTGCACGAACAGCTTGTTCAAAAATTGCAGTAGCCTCGCGAAGCTGGGATTCCGTTACGATCAATGGAGGCAAGAACCTCACTACACTTCCATGTCTGCCGCCAACTTCCAGAATCAGCCCTCTTTGAAAACATTCCTGTTGAATGGCACTGGCAAGTTGCGAATCAGCAGGATGGCTTCCATTCGCATTTTGCGGTTCTTCATGATTGATCATTTCTACACCGACCATTAATCCACGGCCCCTGACATCGCCGATCTGCTTAATATCTTTTTGCAAATCTTTAAGAATATCCTTTAAGATTTCCCCCATTTTAGCGGCATGCTCCACAAGATTCGTCTCTTTCATGTATTTTAAAGTAGCTGTTCCTGCTGCCATTGCCATTTGATTTCCGCGGAACGTACCGATATGTGCACCTGGTGACCATAGGTCCAGCTCTTTGTTATAAATCACCACCGATAATGGAAGACTTCCGCCTATTGCTTTGGATAGTACAAGAACATCCGGAACGATACCTGCATGTTCAAAGGCAAACATCTTCCTGTACGGCCGATACCTGATTGAACTTCGTCGATAATTAGCGGAATGCCCTTCTCTTTCGTTATTCTTCTGATTTCCTTAAGCCATGGAATTGGAGCTGGAATGGAACCTCCCTCGCCTTGCACTGCCTCCAAAATCATCCCTGCAGGTGCCAATAATCCTGATTCGGGATCATTCAATAGATTTTCGATATACTGGCTGCTGATTTTATGGCTTTCTTCTCCGCCTATTCCGAAGGGACAGCGATATTGATAGGGATACGGCAGGAATTGCACATCTGGCATTAACCCTTGTATTTTTTCCTTTGGTTTTGTATTGCCGCTGATTGACATGGTTGCATGCGTTGCCCCGTGATAAGCTCCTTGGAAAGATAAAATGCTTCTGTTGCCTGTCGCTGTTTTGACCAGTTTAAGTGCTGCCTCGATGGCATCTCCGCCAGTAGGACCGCAGAATTGGATTTTTGCATTTTTCCTGAATTCCTCTGGCAGGCATTCAAAAATTTCATCGACGAACTGCTCTTTGATCGGCGTCGTAAAGTCCAATGTATGTAAAGGACGTTTATCCTTAAGAACTTTTTCCATTGCTTCAAGCACTGCCGGATGATTGTGTCCGAGCGCCAATGTTCCAGCCCCGGCAAGAAAATCAATATATCGTTTTCCATCCATGTCTGTCAGGTAAATTCCCTCTGCTTGATCGATCGCCATGGGTAATCTTCTAGGATAAGATCGGGCATTTGATTCCCTTGTATTTTGTTGTTCCAGTAGTTGGTCATTTTTTGTAAGCATGTTCGTTATCATAGTTAACCTCCATGTATTGAATTGATTGAGAATAATTATCATTATCGTGTAACCTATTCTAATGATAATGATAATTATTCTCAATGAGTAAATTCGCTCATTTTTCTTCTATTAAATTCCAATAAAATTAAGAAAAGGTTAAAACTGGGGCCTGATCTCTATTTATCTATTGAATATAAAAATGTTCTAAAGGTTTTATTAAGATTCTGTTAATAAGGTGAATGCATCCAAAAATCAAGGAAAAGGAGGAACAACAATGAATGGTTTAAAGGGAAGGCGGGAACTCAAACATGCAATCACCAAAGCGGATTGTCATTTATTAAGAAAAAACCTGAAAAACTTCATGAGGCTTGATCCCCATGGGCTGGATGGGAAATATTTAATTCGAAGTGTCTATTTCGATAACTTTGACAATAAAATCCTGCGGCAAAAAACAGAGGGATTTTATCACAGGGATAAGTTCAGGGCTAGACTTTATGATCATGATACCGATTTCATCAATCTAGAAAAAGAGTAAGCGGAAAAACCTTACCTATAAACAGAAGTGCAGGCTTTCTGCTAGAGAATACGAATGGATTCGTTCAGGGGATATAGATTGGATGTCCGGGGATTCAAGGAATATCCTTAGGGACTTATATGTGCAAATGACCCTTTTCCAAATCAAGCCGACAACCGTCGTTGACTTGAAAGGGAGATATTCATCTATGAGTACGGAAATGTGCGGGTCACCTTTGACAGTAATGTGAAAACGAGCTATCGGGATAAGGACTTCCTGAATCCCGAATTAACCGTGGTTGATGCTTTAGACCCAGATTGTGTCATCCTGGAAATAAAATTCGACGAATTTCTTCCGGATATCATCAAACAATTGTTATCCATCATCGATACTAGAAAAACAGCTTTTTCAAAATATCAACTAAGCAGAAGATACGGCTGATTGCAGCAAACATATAATATTTGGAGGAATAGCAAATGGATACGACGACAACTAGCACCACTTTTAATGGTTATCATTGGTGCCATTTTAATAGGTATTGTAATGCTCATATTTGCCAACCGGATCACTGTTGAAAATCCATTTTTATTAATCGTTAAATATTCAGATACATCAAAAACGATAATAGACTTACGAAAAACTGAGGTATCCCTAAAATCCGGGATGCCTTTTTTGAATTGGCGTATAGCCTTTTCCGGGTTATTCCTCCACATTTGATTAATTTTTAGCTGCCAATCAATATAAAATACCCTTATCTGGTATAAAATAGTAAAATAGAGAGGTAAATGAACCTCAATCAAGAGGGTTGTTCACTTGTTTATCATTTGATTTTAGTGGGTAAAGATTTCCATTATTACTTTATCCGATTGCATTAGTTTCACTTTTGTTAAAATCGGATCGGTGTCAGGGGGGAAACGGATGAAAAGAAATCATACGATGATGCAATTTTTTGAGTGGCATCTTGAGGCAGATGGTTCTCATTGGGAAAGATTGAAATATGCAGCCTCCAAGTTGAAGGATATAGGAATTGACTGTGTTTGGCTTCCGCCAGTTACCAAAGGGCAATCCGTTGGGGATAATGGATATGGAATATATGACGGTTACGATTTGGGGGAATTTGACCAAAAAGGAACTGTTCGTACCAAATACGGGACCAAAGATGAATTGCTGCAAGCAATTGCCACTTGCCATAACTACGGACTTTGCGTTTATATCGATTTAGTCATGAACCATAAAGCAGGAGCTGATGGAACCGAAAAATTTGAAGTGATTGAAGTCAATCCAGACAACCGGATGGAAGATATCTCAGAACCATTTGAAATGGAAGGCTGGACAAAATTCGATTTTCCGGGCCGTAAAAATAAATACTCTGACTTTAAGTGGAACCATACTCATTTTAATGGTACAGACTATGATGCCGAACACGACAAAATGGGTGTATTTCGAATCACAGGCGAAAATAAGCACTGGAATCCGCATGTCATCGATGAATTCGGAAACTATGATTATTTAATGTTTGCCAACATCGATTACAGCCTGCCGGAAGTTCGTCAGGAAATGATTAGCTGGGGAAAATGGATGGTTGATACGTTAAAGTGTGATGGTTTTCGTTTGGACGCCGTTAAACATATCGATTATGAATTCATCAATGAATTTCTCCAAGAACTCATTCCTTATACAAAGGAACATTTCTTCATGGTCGGCGAATTTTGGAAGGCGGATGTTAAAGCTTGTCAAACTTACTTAGAGCAAACCAATCATGACCTCAACTTGTTCGATGTTTCCCTGCATTATAAATTTCATGAGGCCTCAAAAGCAGGATCAGACTTCGACCTCTCAACCATCTTTGATGATACCCTCGTCCAAACCAATCCGGCACAGGCCGTCACTTTTGTCGACAACCATGACTCCCAGCCTCATGAATCACTGGAGTCCTGGGTAAAGGACTGGTTCAAACCATCGGCATATGCACTTACCCTGCTTAGACTTTGCGGTTATCCGTGTGTCTTTTACGGGGACTATTATGGAATAGGCGGACCTTCTCCCGTGCCTGGGAAAAAGGATATCCTGGATCGCCTACTATATGCTAGGTATGAAAAAGCTTACGGAGAACAGACTGACTACTTTGATGATCCAAATACGGTAGGCTGGGTCCGGCACGGAGTTGAAGAGCTAGAAGGCTCGGGGTGTGCCGTCATTATATCCAATGGAGATCACAACAGTGAAAAAGGATGTTCGTCGGTGAACATCGTGCTGGTGAAATCTGGATTGATTTAACTTGTCATAAAGATGACCACATTACCATTGAAGAAGATGGTTTCGCAACCTTCCCCGTTCATGGGAAAAGCGTATCCGTATGGGCCTTGAACAATCCACTCTAAAAAGGGATAGCAAAGAACGGCATGTCGCTTGCAGATATGCCGTTCTTTGCTGATGACACCACCCTAGGAGATTTTTAAAAAAGATAATTTTTCCATTGCGGTCAATCATGGTAAGATTAGGGAAAAAGGAGTTGAAGGAAAAATGAAAAATGAAATCATTGAAAGATTCACTTCTTATGTGAAAGTGGATACCCAATCGAATGAGGAAAATCCCTCATGTCCCTCTACACCCGGACAACTGACCTTGGCAAATGCATTGGTCAAGGAACTTCAATCCATTGGGATGACGGAAGTGACTATTGATTCGAACGGCTATGTCATGGCAACCTTGCCAGCCAATTCAAGTAAGGATGTCCCGACAATCGGTTTCTTGGCCCATGTCGATACAGCAACGGATTTTACCGGAAAAGATGTAAAACCGCAAATCGTTGATAACTATGATGGAAAAGATCTTACTTTACATGAAAAATTGGATGTCATTCTTTCACCTGATGATTTTCCTTCGCTTAAGAACTATAAAGGGCATACCTTGATTACAACGGATGGGACAACCCTGTTAGGAGCAGATAATAAGGCAGGAATTGCCGAAATCATGACTGCCATGGATTATTTGATCCACCATCCGGAAATCAAGCATGGAAAAATCCGTGTTGCTTTTACTCCCGATGAGGAAATCGGCAGGGGACCCCATAAGTTTGATGTAAATGCCTTTGATGCCCAATTTGCTTACACCGTGGACGGTGGCCCGCTTGGAGAGCTTGAATATGAGAGCTTCAATGCAGCATCGGCCAAAATCCTGATCAAAGGGACGAACATTCACCCTGGTACGGCTAAAGGAAAAATGGTGAATTCGGCAAAAATCGCCATGGAATTCCATAATAAGCTCCCAGTGGCAGAAGCACCGGAATATACGGAAGGTTACGAAGGATTTTATCATCTGCTTTCATTTCACGGTGATGTGGAAGAGACCAAACTTTCTTACATCATCAGGGATTTCGACCGCCAAAAATTTAATGAACGCAAGGAATATATAATAAAAGTAATCGAAGATTTAAAAGAAAAATATGGGCAAAACCGTATCCAGCTCGAATTACACGACCAATACTTCAACATGAAGGAAAAAATTGAGCCCGTGAAGGAAATCGTGGATATTGCCCATGAAGCAATGGAGAAACTCGATATAAAACCGCAAATCTCACCAATACGAGGTGGTACGGACGGTTCTCAATTATCGTATATGGGCCTGCCGACACCCAACATCTTTACGGGCGGGGAGAACTTTCACGGCAAATATGAATTTATTTCCGTCGATAATATGATACTGGCCACTAAGGTGATCGTTGGCATAGCATCACTTTTTGAAGAAAAGGCAAAATAGCTTGATACGAAATATCTATTGAAAAACCCCTGACTTCAAGTCTGGGGGTTTTTCAATAGATATTAAACGCGTTTCCAGTGACGGTGCTTGGCAATTGCCTCGATAAAGGCAGAACCGCTATTTTTATCCGTAACAGCTACAATGCCTGAAGCTGGATCATCGGAAACGATGCCTGCCCTCGATAAGATCTCGGCTCCTTCTTTTCCCGCACCAATTGCTTTGAAATGATTGTAGGCTTCATCAACAAAGTAGATGGGTTCCTTGGATGCCTTTAGAGCATCGACACTCTCCTGGCCTCCTGCCACATATACAGCATCGAAAAGTACCGAATCGGCTGTCAGGAATGTCTGATTCACCTCGGCCTGCTCTCCTTCAGAACTTGTAACCACTCCACGATTATGACTGATGAATTCAGCCGTTATACCTGCCGATTTAAATGACTCCAAGACTGAATTAACCTCTGAACCGTTGAAACCATCCGCAGCCAAGATTGCCACTTTTCTTGTTGCGGCCGTGTTCACTTTCATTTGCTCCTGGCTTAAAGCCGGAGAAGCCAAGTCCATTTTAACCTCACTATTGTTGGCTGGGGGATTCACGCCCACTCCAATGGCGATCGTTTTGGCCAGTTCAACATCCACATTGCTGAACATCTCGACAATTTGCTGCTGAACGTCCTTACTTTTCACTTTTCCCACTTCAAAGTGGAAAGCCTGAATAATATGTTCCTTCTCCACTTCCGTCATGCTATTCCAAAATAGTTTAGCCTGGCTGTAATGATCCTTGAAGCTTTCACTGCGCTGCCGGACCTTCCTGCCATCGACCTTTTCCTGGTAATGAGCATAGCCGCCTTCCCCTTCCGAAGCAGGTTCAGGAGAGTTGCCTGCAAGGGAATTTTTGTGGTAGCTGACCGGCCCTGGATTTATTGACATTCGGTGCATGCCGTCGCGCTGATTATTATGAACAGGGGCAAGCGTCCTATTAATCGGAAGCTCATGGAAGTTCGGTCCTCCCAATCTGGATAGCTGGGTATCGGTGTATGAGAATAAACGTCCCTGGAGCAGCGGATCATTTGAAAAATCAATACCCGGTACAACATGCCCCGGATGGAAAGCTATCTGTTCCGTCTCTGCAAAAAAGTTATCCGTATTTTGGTTCAAAACCATTTTTCCGATTATTTTAACCGGAATTTGTTCTTCCGGCCATAGTTTAGTAGGATCAAGGATATCAAACTCGAATTTAAATTCATCTTCTTCCTTAATCATTTGGACGCCAAATTCAAATTCAGGATAGTTTCCGGTATCTATCGCTTCCCATAGATCTTGGCGGTGAAAATCAGGATTCTTTCCTGCAATTTTCTGTGCCTCATCCCAGACCAGGGATTTAACTCCCAGTACAGGCTTCCAATGGAATTTAACGAAATGGGCCACGCCTTGTTCATTTACAAAACGGAAAGTGTGGACACCAAACCCTTCCATCATCCGGAAACTTCTCGGTATGGCCCTATCAGATAGATGCCACATGATCATATGTGCGGTTTCTTCATTGTTGGCGACGAAATCCCAAAAAGTATCATGCGCAGATGCGGCCTGAGGAATTTCGTTATGAGGCTCCGGTTTAACCGCATGGATTAAATCCGGGAACTTAATGGCATCCTGGATAAAAAACACCGGAATATTATTTCCGACCAAATCATAGTTTCCTTCCTCCGTATAAAACTTTGTAGAAAATCCCCTTACATCACGGACCGAGTCTGCCGATCCGCGGGAACCTGCCACCGTGGAGTAACGAACGAATACTGGTGTCTTGACTGAAGGGTCTTGCAGGAACTTGGCTTTTGTATATTCGGCCATCGATTCATATACCTGAAAATATCCATGAGCACCTGATCCACGCGCATGGACAATCCTCTCAGGAATACGCTCATGGTCAAAATGAGTCATTTTTTCCCGGAAATGAAAATCCTCCATCAAAGTTGGACCACGGGTTCCCACTTTCAAAGAATGCTCATCCTCAGAAACACGCAAACCTTGGTTAGTCGTCATCTTTTTCCCATTATCATCCACTCGATATTGATCCAACTGCCGCTGCTTACTTTGCTCATCAATTCTTTCGCCGCTTTCATTTGCTTTCGTCATCCCACTCATTCCCCTCCCTCTCTAAGAATTCAGATTAATTCATGTTGTTTATTGCCTACAGGATCGTTGACTTCCACTCCAGGCACTCGCTTTTCCCGCAGGAGTCTCGCACCTTACGTTCCAATCAACTTTGTTTTAAAATTAGATAGAATTCCTTTTTCTACAAACAGATGTATTTATTGTTTTGAAATAATTGCGTTATCCTTCCTCATATACCACTCAGTTTTGGCGGTTAAACAGAATTTAGAGAAAGAATCTTAACCTCCTCATAAACAAAAAAACTACTATTTCAGTGAGGGCGGATTATTCCGGGGAGGTCGAATTTTTTCCAGGTAGGTCGAATCATCTGTGTATGGGTCGAAAAATTCCCGTTCCAGTTTTGAAAAAATGAGGATGGGAAGAAAAACATATAAAAAAGAAGCGGGAAGACCGATTTTCGGTCTTCCGCTTCTTTTCATTCAACACCTTTTAGTTCTTAAAGGCCTCTGAAACCTTCAAAAGTTTGCCTTTTACTTTCGTATTTTTCATCACTTTCAAGACAAGCGGTCCCTTTTCATTCAATATTTCCACATAAGATACATTGTCCTGGATCGTAATGATCCCGATGTCCTCTGCATTCACTCCATCAATCTTTGCGATGGTCCCGACAAAATCCACAGCCCTGAGCTTCTTTTTCTTGCCGCCATTAAAATACAGCTTCATGATTTGTTTATTCAATTGTTCACTTTTATCTTTTTTGATCTTTGGACGGGCTTCCAGTTTGGCTTCGAATTCCATTTTTTATTGGAAACTTCCTCTTTTGAAGGAACAGCCATCTTAGGGATTTCAAAACCGATATATCCTTGAATCTCCGTAAGGAATTTGTCTTCGTACGGCGTCACAAAAGTAATGGCTTTTCCTTTTTACCGGCACGGCCCGTTCTTCCAGTTCGATGTACGTAACTTTCCTTTTCCAATGGCAGGTCATAGTTAATTACATGGGTTATATTGTCGATGTCAATTCCACGGGCAGCAACATCTGTCGCAACCAAATAGCGGAATTCGCCTCTTCTGAATTCATTCATCACTGCAAGGCGATCTTCCTGAAGCATGCCGCCGTGAATCATGTCACACGGATATACCAGTTCCAGCAGCTGTTCACATACTTGGTCCACCCTATCTTTTGTCCGGCAGAAAATGATGCAGCTATCGGGGTTTTCCGTGATGGTGACGTCTCTAAGCAGGGAAAACTTATCATCTTCTTTCACTTCAATAAGGGCATGGTCAATTTTCTCCGTCATTAAACCCTTTGCTTTGATTTCAATATCCAAAGGATCCTTCATATATTGCTTGCATAGCTTTTTTATACTCTCCGGTAATGTAGCAGAGAACAGCATGGTTACTCTTTCTTTCGGAAGCTCCTTAATAATGGCTTCCACTTGTTCGATGAAGCCCATATTCAGCATTTCATCCGCTTCATCAATAACTAAATGAGTTAAGCGTTCCAAGGCGAATGTCCCTTTCTCAATATGATCAAGAACACGCCCCGGCGTTCCGACGACTACATGGCTTTTTTGTTTCAATTCCGCTTTTTGCAGTGCGAATGGATGTTTTCCATAAACTGCAGTAGCCTTTATCCTTTTAAACCTGCCTATATTCGTAATATCCTCTTTTACCTGCACGGCAAGCTCACGTGTCGGTGTTAAAATAAGCGCCTGAGGCTTATTCTCCTCCCACTCGACCATTTCGCAGATCGGTATGCCGAATGAAGCGGTCTTGCCGCTTCCCGTTTGCGATTTAACGACAAGATCCCGCTTTTTCAGCGCCACTGGAATAACCTCACGCTGCACTTCGGTTGGACGTTGATATCCCAAGCTTTCTAATGCCCTTACAATTTCATCGCTTAATGTATAATCAGTAAAACTCAATTCATTCATATAACAGCCTCTTTTTTGTTTAGTATGTTGTTTTATTGTTTCCATAATCGTAATTTCCTTATACAGAGTTCTATTATACGCGATATGCATCGATAAACCTTGTAATATCCAAATTCAATTGTCCTATTTCAATATAATGAAACGTCCGTCTTCATTGAAACAGTGTCTTCCCATGATTCGAGTTAATCAAAATGGACCCTGCTTCTTTCAATATGCTAAAATATGTATGAAATTGCGAAAAAAAAGGGTGTATATTCCAAACCGATGGCCAAAAGGAGGACTCATTTATGATAATCGTAACGAATAGAATCAGAGTCAAAAAAGGGATGGGTGCAGTCATGGCCCCAGGATTTACTGCACCTGGTCCACTTGATACTATGGAAGGCTTCGTGAAAGTTGAAGTATTATTAACGCAGAATTTGACGGATCACGATGAACTGAGCGTTAATATGTACTGGAAAAACCTCGATAACTTTACTGCTTGGAGAAATAGCGATGCATTCAAAGCTGCACATAAACGGCCTGAACCAGGTTCCGGTGAAGCAAAAAAGAATCTCCAATTCTAGGCAGCGAGCTTACAACGTATGAAGTCGCCTCGGTAAAGGAAATAGCTAAATAATGAAATCACAAAAAAGAGGCCGCAAAATATGCGTCCTCTTTTTGTTCTTTCTTAATAATGAATTTACTTAGCTTCAGCTTTCTTGATTTGTTTACTTCTAAGCTGACCGCAAGCCGCATCAATATCCGTTCCATGTTCTTGGCGAATTTTACAATTGATGCCTCTCTTTTTCAGCGTATCATAAAACGAGAGAACGGACTCTTTTTCACTTCTTTGGTATTGGCTATGCTCATCTACAGGATTATATGGGATCAGGTTGACATAGAGGCGATGTTTTTTGTCATCAAGGAGATCGGCAAGTTGCTCGGCTTCTTCTTGATGGTCATTGACATCTTTCAATAGGATATATTCGATCGTAATTCTTCTATTCGTTTTCTCTAAATAATAATCAAGAGACTTCATCAATTTTTCTATCGGGATACCTCGGTTTATTTTCATGATTCTTGTCCTAAGCTCATTATTCGGTGCATGCAATGAGATGGCCAGATTCACCTGTAATTTAGTATCGGTGAATTCATAAATCTTATTGGCAAGACCGCTTGTCGAAACAGTAATGCGCCTGCCCGCGATGGCAAGACCCTTATGGTCCATGAGCACCTTCAAAAAGTCTAGCATATTTTCAAAGTTATCGAACGGTTCGCCAATGCCCATTACAACAACATGACTTACAACATCACCTTGTTCCAATTTATCCAGATGCAGTTGGACGTTCATGATTTGTTCCACTATTTCCCCGCTGGATAAATCACGGCTTTTGGCCAATAAACCACTGGCACAGAAACTGCAGCCAATATTGCAGCCCACTTGGGTGGTGACACAAACCGAAATTCCGTATTTATGTCTCATCATAACCGTTTCGATAAGGTTGCCATCCTGTAATTTAAACAGAAACTTAATCGTACCATCCGCTGCTTCTTGCTTGACATGCTCAGTCAAAGTCTGGATAACAAAGTGCTCTTCAAGTAATTTTATGCACTCTTTATTAACATCCGTCATTTCAGAGAAACTCGTCACGCGCGTTCTATAAAGCCACTCCCAAACTTGGGAAGCTCTGAATTTTTATGGCCATGGCCCGAAAGCCACGCTGTCAATTGTTCGAATGTTAAACCATAAATGGACTCTTTATTCATTCGTTACCCTCTTTTCATTACATTAAGATTTAATACTTTAACCCATTACCTTACGGGAATTCCACCGGAATCAGTTCTATCATTTATGATATGGTTCATTTCTATTTATCCGAAAAGCCCGATATATTTGCTCGACTAGAACCAATTTCATTAATTGATGCGGAAAGGTCATTTTCGAGAAGGAAAGGGCATAATCGCTTCTTGATAACACCTCGGTGCCAAGCCCAAGCGACCCGCCAATAATAAAGGCAATTTTACTCTTTCCATAGGTGGCCAGCTGATCCATATGAGTGGCCAGCTGTTCTGAAGTAAGCTGTTTTCCATTGATTTCAAGCGTTATTACGTAGGTGTCCGGGCTGACTTTGGCCAGGATTCGTTCACCCTCCTTTTGCTTTACAATGTCCATATCCGCTGTACTCAGGTTCTCCGGAGCCTTTTCATCCGGTACTTCGACAAGTTCTATATTAGCATAGGCGCTTAACCTTTTTGTATATTCAGCAATTCCTTGCTTTAAGTATTTTTCCTTTAGCTTGCCAACAGTAATAATCGTTATTTTCATATACATCCTCTAGCTTTCATTATGTTTTTACTATCAATTGTTGGATTTGCCTACCTATTATCATACCTTACAGTGACCTATAAGCAAAACAAGCATATCCTTTCCAATTTTTAATGCTTTTAAAATAAAAACCGCTGCCCCTGAAAGCGGCAACGGTAACTTTCATTATTGAAGAAATTCGGCTGGACTTAGATCCAATCCGAACAAATATCTTGATTATTTGTACAAACAAACGCTTGAATCTAAACCATTCCACCCGCCGCTTTACTCTTTGGAAAATGTTAAGAACAGGTTACAAACATGTTATCCACAAAAGTTATCCACATATCCACAAAATCTATCCACATCTTGTATGGGAATATTAGTTCCCTACTAGATATATTGCCACGTTTCGACAATATTCACAGGTTGTTGATAACTGATTTTCCTCGGGAACCAGCGTTAAAACAGGATAGGTTTCACATTCGTATACCACTTCATCCAGCGCCATGTCCACGTGTTCCTGACAGCAATATAATTTCATCTTTCATATCTCCTTTCCCATTCATTATTCCCAGTACATCCATTCCCAATTATCCACAAGTTACTTGAGATTTTTAATATCAGTATATATCCACAGGTAATCGTAACAAAAAATAAGAAAAGCGCAAGGAAATAGAAAGGACAGGAGGCAATTTCCGCCCCCTGTCCTTTTTTGCTTTAAATTTCGCTGCTTGAAAGCGTGACTTCCGTCGTTTCTTTCTTTCCCTCACGGTAATAAATGATTTTAACTTTATCACCGACTTGTTTTTCATTGTAAAGGTATTTTCTTAATTCCACGACATCATGGATTTTTTCATTATCCATTCCAACTACGACGTCAAATTCCTTCAATCCTGCTTTGGATGCTGGAGAGTTGCTTTGAACGCCTGTTATTGCAACGCCAGAAGTGACTTTCCTTGGCAGCTTTAATGTATTTTGTTGATGATATTGGGAAATTTCTTCTACAGATGCCAGGTTCACACCTAAGAAAGCTCGTTTCACTTCACCAAATTCCTCTATATCATTAATAATCGGGATAACTGAATCGATTGGAATGGAAAGACCGATTCCTTCCACTGCATTTTCTGCAATCTTCATCGAATTTATTCCGATGACCTGCCCTGACATATTAACGAGTGCCCCTCCGCTGTTACCCGGATTAATCGCCGCATCGGTCTGGATTACCTCCGCATTCCAGTCCACTTGTCCGTCCTCATTGATATCCACTTCTATCGTGCGCTCCAAACCGGAGATGATCCCCTGTGTGATCGACCCAGAGAATTGGAGGCCTAATGGATTACCAATGGCAATGACGGGCTCACCAGGTTTCAATTTGCCCGATTTTCCGAATTCAGCAATGGTTTTGATTTTTTCACCCTTAACGACAATGACGGCTAAATCTGTCCATGGGTCACTGCCTTGTAGTTCAGCTGGCAATTTAGTGCCATCACTTAATGTCACTTCAAGTTCATTAGCTCCTTCAATGACGTGATTATTCGTGACGATATAGGCCTTGCCGCCATCTTTCTTGTAGACGACTCCAGAACCAGTGCCGGCTTCTGCCGAACTGTCCTCGGCGTTGCTCCCTTGCCCCCAGAAGTTCGTTTCCTGAATGTTAGTGATGCCGACCACTGCGTCGCTGGCTTTATCAACGGCATTGGTGACGGCACTTGTTACATCAAGAGTAAGGTTTTGCTGGGACTGCTCCGTGGTCTCCCTCTCCGTTGATTTTTCCGTTGTCATTTCGTTTTCATCGTCATTTAACAGTCCACTTCCCGGAAAGGCTAATAAAATAAGTAAAGCCCCGATGATGGCGCCCCCCAAGCCTGCTAGAAAATAGCTCGTATGGCTTTTTTCCGTTTATTTTGGTTTTCATCATTCTGATCATAATAACCCAAGACCGCCCCATCCTCTCATTTTAGGAATGTATTATAGCAATTCTATTGTTTGGTATCCTCCCTCAATTATACTCAATTACCGAAATTTTTCTAAAAAAATGCATGCTTAATTTAAGGGGCAACATAAAATTGACTAGTATCAGCCATTTTCCTTTTACCTATACAGTTCTAACCAAACGATACCCCTTTTAATCCGATTCGTAACTTACGAATCGAAATTTTAAAAATAAAAAGGAATGAACAAGGTATCCCCCATCCATTCCTTTCATTTATAATGTAACAAGTTCAGTTGGTCTTTTCGGGTCAGTATCATATAAGGAAAATTGTTCACCAACAATGATCCCCTTTGTCTTTAACGTCTGTTCCACCGACATTCTAGCTAGGTCCTTCATATTGTTATCAAGGCTTAAATGGGCCAAGTAAATCCGCTTGGTCTTATCACCGGCCACTTCACTCATTGCAAGGGCAGCGTCTTCATTACAAACATGTCCGACATCACTTAAAATCCGGCGCTTGATGCTCCATGGATATTTTCCCATCCTCAGCATGGACACATCATGGTTACTTTCGAATACATAAGCATCGGCATTCGAGATGATTCCTTTCATCCGATCACTTACGTACCCTGTATCGGTAATGACCACAAGTTTCTTATCTTCATGATGAAAGACGTAAAACATCGGCTCTGCCGCATCATGTGAAACGCCAAAAGATTCTATATCAAGACTGCCGAACGTTTTGATCTGTTCCATTTCAAATGTGAATTTTTGTTCGGTTGCAATTTCACCGATCGATCGCTCCATGGCATCCCATGTTTTTGCATTCGCATATATCGGGAGTTTATGTTTTCTGGCAACCACGCCAAGACCTTTAATATGGTCGCTGTGTTCATGGGTAACAAGGATGCCGGACAGCTTCGACATATCACGGCCTATATCCTGAAACAATGCTTCCAGGGCTTTACCGCTTAAGCCGGCATCGACAAGGAATGACTGATCCTCCGTTTCCACGAAAAAGGCATTTCCTGTACTCCCGCTTGCGAGAACACTAAAATGCATTGTCATCTATACTCACTCCAATATTTTTTCTTCTGTATTCAATTCAATGACCTCTCCATCAAAAGCATTCACGAAGAGATCCGTTTCGCCATCAATGACCACCCACCAAGTTGGCACAAGTAAATGTGACACAGATGTCGTCTGCAGCGAATTATAAAAACCCAGTTTTACATTCGTGACTTTGCTTTTGGGATCAATATCACCATTCTGATACAATGCTCCAATAGCCGTTAAAGCAGACTTCAATTCTTTAGGTTTATTGAATTTTTTGATCCCCTCTAAATACATCTGTTCATAGGAAACGATTTCACCCTTCTTGTTCAGATATAGAGTGACCTTCCCTTTACTATTATTAAAAAACATCTTTTTATCTGCCACTTGATAGCAGATGATGGTCTGGCTGATTTCATCATAGCTCCAAAAATGATACTCACTTCCATTTAATATATACTCCTTCAGGAATATATCAACGTCTGCAGCCTGAATTTCCTCTTTCATGCCAACCGGTATCTTAAATGTACCCACAAGCTTCTTATCATCGATGATTTTTGCTTTTTGATTCTTTAGGTGCTGTATATCTTTCTTCTCGAAGGTCTTGCTTTGGGCAGTCAGGAATTGATCCGACTTTTGTTTCGGAAGTGGGGTTTCTATTGAAATCTCATCTTCTTTCAAAAGTTCATCCGTAAGAGGCTCCGTAAAGCTTTCTAATTGGGAGTCATTAATCTTTTCCAGGAATTGATAAAGAAGAAAAATATTCAAAACGAAGAAAACCATGATGAAAATCGACTTTGTATTATTCCAATCCACTTTGATCGCCTCCCGTATCTTCATCAAAAGGCACAATAAACCATTTATCGCCGATACGATAATACCAAGTGGGCTCAAGTGTAACTAGAGTTACAAGTTTGGAATCCAGGGATTTATCCAGTTTATAGCCTATCGAGATGTCCTCCACGCTATTGAAATCGATATTATCTTTCGATTTCAGCTTATTCACTACTTCTTTACCGCTTGGTAGAGTCTCTGGCAATCCCACTGACGGGAGGACTGAGTCAAGTTTAAAATATGGACGGTCATAGCTATAAATTTCTTCTTTACCCCAAATTTGCTCGATTTCGGTCATTCCGGATTCATTGAAGGCCGGATAACCATTTACGAATAAACGGAATACCATTCGTTGTTCATTCTCCGACATATAGGCAAAGCGGTAATTGTTATCTTCCCAACCAGCATGATCATTGATGAACTCTATTCCTTTTTGGAGAAGGTCACTGGAACTGCCAAATAACTTGCTCTTTTGTGCCGGATTGATATAAGAAATTAGGTAATTCTCTTTATTGACCGTCATCAGTCTTGTTCCATCCGTGTATTCCTCACCGACCGAAACGGGTTCCTGTCGTACATACTTCGGATTAATAAATAGAGCGCTTTTAAGGTCTCCAATATCCAAATAGTCGATATAATATTCAAGTCTATTGATCTCCACTGGGTTTTCCGGGACGAACAGCGTCCTTTTGCTGTTTATCGTTTCGGCCGTGTATTCAGGGTGCTTATCGTAAGAACCCTGATAAAATGAATCCATGAAATTCCTTAGTTTTTTAGAGTCAACCATGCCTTGATAAATCTCCCCTTGATCATAGGAAACAAAATAAACGGCAGATACATTACCACTGATATCCTTTTGCTTAATGATGATTCGATCAAACGAAAATTTAGGCACTTCCGTATCCGCTATATTCAATACCGTTTTATAAAGAGAGATGGGGATCTCATCGGAAAATTCGATTTCAATCGATCCATCTTCATGGACAAAATCGTCAAATTTCCTTTGCAGCCTTTTTACGGATACCTCTTTTATTCCGCTGAAACGCCACTGAGAAAATTCTTTTTCCATTTCATTTATCTCTACCGGATTGGAAGTCTGGAAATGCTGCCCATTGCCATGGAAAAGGATACTGACTGGTTTAATGACATCACTGACAATCTGGACATCGCTTTTAATCTTAATAAATTCCGACGATTGTTCAAATGGATCATATTCAGGCTCGTACGTCCAAATGCTCCATGTCAAAAAATGCTTGTCCCAACCAAAATAATCAGTATGATACTTTTTGCACGTTCAAAATTCATGACCAATCATCCTCTTCTTCCTGTTCGTAAGGAAGTGTAAAGAACACGGTAGTTCCTTTTCCATCCACACTTTCCGCCCATATTTTCCCGCCATGCGCCACGACCATCTCTTTTGCAATCGCTAAACCAAGCCCTGTCCCGCCTAAGTTACGGGCCCTTGCTTTATCCACACGGTAAAAGCGGTCGAATATTTTATCAATCACGTTTTTCGGGATACCCACTCCTTGATCTGTAATGCTCACAATGATAAAGCCATCGGATGGCCTGACGCGGAAAGTCACTTGACCCCCTTCAGGTGAGTACTTTAATGAGTTGGAGATTACATTATAAAGAACCTGGGTGATTTTATCTTCATCAATATCCACAAAATAAGCTTCCTTCGGCAAATCACGCTTAAATGTGATGTCATCATTTTTCGTCATTTCAAAACGATCGATGATATGATCATAGAATTTATTGAAATTCACCCAGCCCGTTTTAAGCCTGTAATCCTTACTGTCCATTTTCGAAAGCTGTAACAGATCATTAACAAGCCTGATCATTCGCTCCGTTTCATTTTGGGTCACACTTAAAAAGGATGGAGCGATTTCCTCGTCCTTCCATGCACCTTCAGCCAATGCCTCCAGGTAACTTCTCATCGTCGTTAACGGAGTTCGCAGTTCATGTGATACATTGGCAACGAATTCCCTGCGTTCACTCTCGATTTTTTCCTGCTCTGTTATATCATGCAAAACAGTAATCAAACCATTAACGAATCCCGTTTCCTTTTGAATGACCGAAAAGTTCCCCCTCAAAATGAAAGGCCGATTTTTTTACTGTAATCCAGGATGATGGACTCTCGCTCTTCCAGTAAATCCTCAAATTTATATTCTTCTTCAAGACCCAAAACCTCAATGATCGGTTGGTTCATGACGGTTTCACTCGAGACATTCAATAATTGTGCCGCCGGTTCATTAATCAAGTTCACCCGACCGCGCCTGTCCGTTGAAATTACGCCATCCGTCATATTGGCAAGTACGGAAGAAAGCTTACGCCGCTCTCCCTCTGTGCTTGATTGCGACTCTTGAAGCTTTTTGGTCAAATTATTGAAAGTGACGGCAAGCTGGCCAATTTCATCATCGCCATATACCCTGACTTTTCTGGAGAAATTCCCTTTCGCCATCACCAGGGCCTGTTTTCTCATATCAGACATTGGTCTAGTGATCGTTCGTGCGAGCAGGATCCCCAAGATTGCAGTAATCACTAAGGCGATGGCCGTACCCGTCATGAAGATGCTATTGATTTCATCCATCTGCTCAAAGACATTTTCCATCTCGGCTATTACATAGACGGCGCCAATGACCTCCCCATTTGCTTCAACGGGTGTCGACAGGACCCAGAGCCGCCTGCCTGTTTTCAGATCCCGAAATATATCATTATCTTCTTTTCCATAAATGAGCGTATTCTTAATGAGGACCTCTGTCGTCTTCTTCCCTACAATATCCTGGTTACCTGGGGCTGAAGTTCCGATCACGCGTCTGCTGCGGGTGTCAATGACACGTACTTCCGAAATATCATTCGATGAATTATCCCGGTCTTTCAATATCGCATCAATCGCTTCTTCGAGGGTCGGATCTTCCTCTCCCCTCTCTTTTCCATTTCTTCACCTATACTGTAGGTAAGCAGGTTAACGTGACCTTTTATTGATTTCGTAAAGTTCCCGACAAGATTTTCTTCCAATTCCCCAACAAAATATACCCCGATTATTTGCATCGCCACGAAAATGAGCAATACATAAATCAGAACAAATTTAAAATGAATTGAGCGAAAAAACCAACCTTTTTCATAGAAACTACTCCTGTTCAGGGTTACGCAGGTAATAACCGACCCCTCTTCTAGTTACAATCCAGCCAGGATGGCTTGGATTGTCTTCAATCTTCTCACGAAGACGTCTGACCGTTACATCGACCGTACGCACATCCCCGAAATAATCATAGCCCCACACGGTTTGTAATAAGTGCTCCCTTGTCATGACCTGACCGATGTGCTTCGCTAAGTAATGAAGCAACTCAAATTCGCGATGCGTCAATTCAATCGTATCGCCCCGCTTGGATACCACATACGCATCCGGATGGATGGTGAGCGTTCCTATCGTGATTTCCTTCGGTTCATTTTCTTGATCGGGAACCGGAACAGCTTGCTGACGTCTAAGGTTCGCCTTAACGCGGGCAATTATTTCCCGGGTACTAAATGGCTTTGTCACATAGTCGTCTGCACCAAGCTCCAATCCTAAGACCTTATCTATCTCTGAGTCTTTTGCCGTTAGCATGATGATCGGCGTCTCATACTTCTTCCTTACTTCCCTGCAAACTTCCATCCCATCGCGCTGCGGCAGCATGATATCAAGTAAAATCAAATCAGGTTGGCGTTCTTCCACCATTTTGAGGGCTTCATTGCCATCATAAGCACAAAAAACTTCGTAACCTTCTTTTTTAGATTGAATTGTAATATATCAGCAATTGGCTTTTCGTCATCCACTACCAGAATCTTTTTATCCATGTACTTATCTCCTTTTTTAATAACTGAACTGAATCTATTAAAAACCGTGTCCTTATCCGGGACCTTATTCACTTTTCCTTCTGCTTGCACCAAGCTTCGCAACCTGGTTTTAGCAAAGTTACATATATATACCCAATAAAGGGACTGAACACCGGAATGAAAGCAAATTGTCTCTATTCTACTTTATCATTTTATAGGCATTAAATCACCTTTTTCCTATTATTCTCATCTATATGAAACAGAAGAAGTCTTCGAATATTTTTCGAAGACTTCCATCGATTACTGACTTATATAGTTAAGCGGATTAACGAGAGACCCGTTTTTATATATTTCAAAATGGAGGTGGACACCGGTCGAGTGCCCTGTTGAACCCATCATGCCAATTTTCATGCCTTTTTCAATCTTTTGTCCCGCTTTCACATCAATTGAATCTAAATGGGCATACACAGTCTTATACCCATTATTATGATTGATCGTTATCTTATTTCCATATCCTCCGGAGTTCCCGGCAGTTTCGATTATCCCATGATCCGCTGCCGTTATGGTCCTGGTGGTTGGCCGTGCAATATCGATACCTTTATGAAGCTTCCCCCAGCGCTGGCCCTGCTTACTGGAAATATAGCCCCCATCTGCAGGCCATGAATATGTACCGCTTCCCTGTGAAGGAATGACCTTGGTGCCTTTTCTGGTGATTTCTGTTTTGGCTTTTTCCGTGACTTCTTTTTTACGATCGTTTCACTGATTTTCTTCCCATTTGTTTCAGATACA
This sequence comes from Peribacillus frigoritolerans, assembly GCA_030562215.1. Taxonomy (GTDB): domain Bacteria; phylum Bacillota; class Bacilli; order Bacillales; family DSM-1321; genus Peribacillus; species Peribacillus frigoritolerans_B. The sequence continues at coordinate 984,365 of JAUPFL010000001.1, forward strand.
TTATAGGTGAACCCAAGGATCCCCTCATTCCCTATTTGGTCAGTAATGAGTTCGCCCTTTGGAAGTTCGTCATCCTCCTTCACTTTCTTTTCAAAAGGAATCCTCTCTTCCTTAAATACTTCTCTTTCTACCATTACGTTCACATAGGGGTTACGCTGGGTCACATAGAGACGCTCGCCCTCTTTAATCCCTTTGTCCTCATCCTGTCCCGGGTTCAGCTCCAGCAGTTGATCCAGGTCCATATCATGCCTAGCGGCAATGGCTTCAAGGTCCTCATCTTCCTTAGCCTCATAGATCGTCTTTACTTCCTTTCCTTCTTTTATCATGGAAAGGGTTTTATCGACACTCTTGATTTCTTCTGGATATACCATTGTCTCTTTAAGCGTAACTGGAAGTGAAAATTCGATGTCCAGAATTCTGCTTCCTGGCTCTTTTAACGGATCCACATCTTTTTCACTTTCTTTTGTTCCTGATTCGTATTCAGCGTATTCCTCTTCATTTACATATAATAAAATGATTTTCTCCAGAACGTCCTCTGCATCTTCCTTTGACGCAACATAAGCGACCGCCTGATTATCTATGTCGATTTCATACGCCTCTGCCTTCACATGCCACTGATCTTGAATTCCCTTAACAGCCTGATCCTCTTTAATATCTTCATCGAATACCTCTTCAGGTACGAACTTCAGCTGTGTCTCCTTATCGAATGTAAAGTCAGGATAATCCTCCTGTGCTTCTTCTACCTTATCGGCTACGATGTTTTCGATTTCCGTTTCATCCGTCACACTGCCGACGAACTCATCGTTAAGATAAACATGCTGAATGGTTGTAGTTTCCGATATCCCCGCAGCAGTTACCCGATTACCTGCAAGCACTAAAATGACGGAAACCATCAACAGGATGATCCCCTTGCCTTTTGAGCTAAACATATATTGTCCTCCTTAACGGCTCAGTCACCAATTAAGAAACTAATCAAATTTATTTTGAGATTTATTAGTCCAATTTAAATATCCAGATGCTTATGACTGATTTCTACAATGATTTTTATCACTCATAACTCTACCATATTAAGAAAAAAACAAGAAACAGACTTCATAATGTAATAGAACTGTATAAATGGTGACAACTTGTACCAATAGATATGGTAATGGGGAAAGTTCAATGAACTGAGAAAAAGGAGTGGGCCTAAGCCCAGTAAGGTTAAAAGCGAGTTTTAATCCGAATTGGCCGAAAATGGTATGTTACAAATTGTTAACAATCTATTAACAAGATTTCATTCAGAATAATCTGGACGCAAAACTAAAAAACGCCCTAAAGGAAAGGCGTTTATACAAGGATGGCTCAGGACGGAATCGAACCGCCGACACAAGGATTTTCAGTCCTTTGCTCTACCGACTGAGCTACTGAGCCAAATATTCTATTTTAGGATAAAAATAAAATGGCGGTCCCGACGGGAATCGAACCCGCGATCTCCTGCGTGACAGGCAGGCATGTTAACCGCTACACCACGGGACCAGTAAAGCATTTATATAAAGAAGTGACCCATACGGGATTCGAACCCGTGTTACCGCCGTGAAAGGGCGGTGTCTTAACCGCTTGACCAATGGGCCGGAAAAAATGGTGAGCCATGAAGGATTCGAACCTTCGACCCTCTGATTAAAAGTCAGATGCTCTACCAACTGAGCTAATGGCTCGTTCTATTGAAATGTTTCTTTGCAGGATGGTAACTTAACATCTGCAGCTTGTTAATGGCTTGTTCTATTGTGACGACGCTTTTGATAATATCATGGATAATATAGTTTAGGCAATAGTTTTTTGAAATAAAATTATTTTTTCTTATCTTTTTCATTTTCCCTACATTTTTGTTCCTTTCATTCGGTATCCCGGACCTCCAGCATCGATAATAATAATGAAAGAAGAGCCGGCAAAAAAAGCCAGCTCCTTTTTCATGAATTACGCTAGACGCCAAGGGCTTCTCACGACATTTGTTTGGTTACGGTCAGGACCGACAGAGAAAGTGGTCAAAGGAATGCCTACCAATTGAGATACGCGCTCTACATAGTGGCGAGCGTTCTCTGGAAGCTCATCCAATGATTTGCAACCTGTGATGTCTTCTGACCAGCCTGGTAGTTCTTCATAGACTGGTTTACATTCGCCAATCGCTTTCAAAGTCGCTGGAACCTCATGAATGATTTCACCTTTGTATTCATAGGCCACACAAATTTTAACCGTATCAAGACCTGATAATACGTCAATCGAGTTCAATGATAAATCGGTAATCCCGCTGACACGGCGAGCATGGCGAACGACAACAGCGTCAAACCAGCCTACACGGCGCGGTCTGCCTGTAGTTGTACCATATTCACGGCCAATTTCCCGGATTTGGTTGCCGACTTCATCATGCAATTCTGTAGGGAAAGGACCATCGCCCACACGGCTTGTGTATGCTTTACATACTCCAACCACATGGTTGATTTTCGTAGGACCTACACCAGATCCGATCGTAACTCCACCTGCAACCGGGTTAGATGAAGTGACGAATGGGTATGTTCCTTGATCGATATCAAGCATGACACCTTGTGCACCTTCGAATAATACCCGTTTTCCTTCATCAAGTGCGTCATTCAATACAACGGATGTATCACAAACATATTTCTGCACTTGTTGTCCGTACTCATAGTACTCTTCCAAGATATCTTCGATTTTGAAACCTTCCGTTTCATAGAAACGTTCGAACATACGGTTTTTTTCGACAAGATTTTGAGACAATTTTTCCTCGAAAATTTCACGGTCCAAAAGGTCTGCCATACGGATTCCGTTACGAGCAGCTTTGTCCATATATGCAGGGCCGATTCCCTTTTTAGTCGTTCCAATTTTGTTGGCGCCTTTACGGTCTTCTTCGACTTCATCCAATTTGATATGGTAAGGAAGAATGACATGTGCACGGTTCGAGATACGAAGATTATCCGTACTCACCCCATGGCTATGTAAATAAGCAAGCTCCTCTACAAGAGCTTTTGGATCAACTACCATACCATTTCCAATGACACAAATCTTATCACTATAAAAAATCCCTGACGGAATTAAATGCAGTTTATAGGTAACGCCGTTAAATTTAATTGTATGCCCTGCATTATTCCCACCTTGATAACGAGCGATGGCTTCCGCATTCTGGGATAGAAAATCTGTTATTTTACCTTTACCTTCGTCTCCCCATTGTGTACCGACTACTACAACTGATGACATCTGAATAAAGCACCTCCAAAGGTTCACGTAATACCGATCATTAACCGGTTCTTATCAAACAAACCTATTTTATCAATAATCCAAACTGGAAGTCAATACAAAATCCGAACAATACACTTTTTAAAAAATTCTTTGTTCGTAAATATGAGAAATTTCTTCCCGATCTTTTTGGATTGTCATACATTATTGTACCCTCTGATTTCTTTTTCTATTATCATAAGGGCCTTTCTTTTTCCCGAAACAGAGAAAGCCCGCCATTACATGAATGGCAGGCAGTCCCCTATGCGCCGGGAGACATCGAATCATCATCGAAGCGGCGTTCGAGGTTAACGAATTTATTATATTCTTTTACGAATGCAAGCGAAACCGTGCCTACCGGACCATTACGCTGTTTCGCTATAATGATTTCGATGATATTTTTATTCTCGGATTCTTTATCATAATAATCATCACGGTATAAGAATGCGACGATATCGGCATCTTGCTCGATACTCCCGGATTCCCGGATATCAGACATCATCGGGCGCTTATCCTGACGCTGCTCCACTCCCCTCGATAGCTGGGAAAGGGCAATGACGGGCACTTTAAGTTCACGGGCGAGCGCTTTGAGTGAACGTGAAATCTCGGATACCTCTTGCTGACGGTTGTCGCCTGAACGACCATCGCCTTGGATTAACTGCAGGTAATCGATCAATATCATGCCAAGACCATGTTCCTGCTTCAAACGACGGCATTTGGAACGGATTTCACCAATCCTCACACCTGGCGTATCATCGATATAAATGCCGGCATTCGACAAGCTTCCCATCGCCATCGTCAGTTTACGCCAATCCTCATCAGTTAAGGAGCCTGTCCGTAAATTCTGGGCGTTGATATTTCCTTCAGCACAGAGCATACGCATAACGAGCTGCTCTGCACCCATCTCAAGACTGAAAATCGCTACATTCTCCTCCGTTTTGGTCGCAACGTTTTGAGCGATATTCAATGCAAAAGCGGTTTTACCAACCGAAGGACGGGCACCAACTATGATTAGGTCATTACGTTGGAACCCTGCTGTCATTCGATCCAGTTCAGCAAACCCTGTCGGTATTCCCGTGACATCCCCTTTACGGTTAGTCAAAACTTCTATGTTATCGTACGTCGCAACCAATACATCCTTAATATTTTGAAAAGACCCGGAATTTTTACGCTGGGCCACTTCCATGATCGTTTTTTCTGCTTCCCCGAGCAGCTCCTCGACCTCGTCCTCGCGACTGTAGCCTTCCTGAGCGATGTTAGTCGCTGTCCTGATCAAACGGCGCAGCAATGACTTCTCCTCGACGATGCGGGCATAATATTCAATATTGGCCGCGGTAGGCACCGATCCGGCCAATTCACTTAAATAAGAAACCCCGCCAACTTCCTCAAGGTTTTTTGTCGCAGCCAATTCCTCTGTCACCGTAATCAAATCGACAGCTTTTCCTTCGTCATTCAATTTAAGCATCACATTAAAGATCTTTTGATGAGAGCTTCTGTAAAAATCCTCCGGAATCAAAACTTCCGATGTAACGGTCAATGAAGAGGGCTCAAGAAAAATGGCTCTAGCACAGCCTGTTCGGCTTCTATATTTTGTGGGGAATCCTATCCTGAAATTGTTCTATCATATCTTAAAACCTCCCATTCTAAGAGGATACCTTTTATATGTTTCTAGTAAAAAAGAAAAAAGTGAAAGGACAACGTGCCCAATCACATTTTTCGTCTATCTCTATTTTATCAATTTTTCACAGATATGAAACAGCTAAAATTAGTTAATTTCTTTCACATGCACAGTAAGTGTCGCAGTGACTTCAGGATGAAGCTTGACTGGAAGCTTTGTATGCCCTAAAGTGCGGATGCCTTCAGCAAGCTCCATTTTACGTTTATCAATCTTGATACCGTGTTTTTTCTGAAGCTCCGATGCAATTTGTTTAGTCGTGATGGAACCGAATAAACGCCCGCCCTCACCAGCTTTAGCAGAAAGTTCAACCGTTAATTTCTCCAGCTGGACTTTCAATTCCTCAGCTTGCTGCAGCTCTTCCGCTGCAAGTGATTCTTCTTTATTTTTCTGGGCTTCCAAAGTTTTTACATTTGAATTATTTGCTTCAACGGCCAATCCTTGTTTAAGCAGGAAATTATGTGCATAACCATCTGCAACATTTTTAACTTCCCCTTTTTTCCCTTTACCTTTAACGTCTTTAAGAAATATTACTTTCATTCTTTTTGTCCCCCTTCTAAATATTCATCAATTGCTGCTTTCAATCGGCTTTCGGCTTCATCAATGGAGCATACCTGTTGAGTGGCGGCATTCGTTAAATGTCCGCCTCCATTCAACATTTCCATGATCACCTGTACATTGATATCACCAAGAGAACGCGCACTTATGCCAACTGTATCATCAGATCGCTTAGCCATTACAAAGGAAGCGACAACGCCATCCATGGTCAATAGGGTGTCCGCAGCCTGAGCAATGAGCACCTGATTATGAACCTGGTCGGTTTTTGCCGCGGCAATGGCAATCCCCTTTTTATAAAAAATGACTTCTTCAATGAGCTTCGAACGTTTGATATAGGTGTCCACGTCTTCTTTTAAGAATTTCTGGACAAGTACCGTATCAGCCCCATGCGCCCTTAGATAGGAGGCTGCATCGAAAGTACGTGATCCCGTTCTTAAGGTGAAGCTTTTCGTATCGACGATGATACCTGCAAGAAGTGCCGTAGACTCCAGCATATCAATCTTTGAGCGTTTTGGCTGATATTCAAGCAGTTCGGTCACAAGTTCTGCTGTTGAAGATGCATATGGCTCCATATAGACGAGCAATGAGTTCTTGATGAACTCCTCACCCCGGCGATGATGGTCGATGACCACAACCTTATCGATCCTATTCAATAACCGCTCTTCAATCACCATGGAAGGTTTATGTGTATCGACCACAACCAGCAAGGTCTCATCCGTAATCATTTCAAATGCATCATCAGGTGTTATGAACCGGGAATACAGCTCTTCTTTATTTTTGATCTCTTCCATTAAACGAAGGACACTGCTATCGAGCTGCTGGGTGTTTATGACAATATAGCCTTCACGTTCATTCATTTGGGCAACTTTCAAGATCCCGATCGCTGAACCGATTGCGTCCATATCCGGGTTTTTATGGCCCATGACAATGACTTTATCGCTATCAAGGACTATATCCTTCAATGCATGGGAAATCACACGGGCACGGACCCTCGTGCGTTTTTCCATCGGATTGGTTTTGCCGCCATAGAATTTCACTTTTCCATTCGCTTGCTTTATGGCTACCTGGTCACCGCCCCGCCCTAAAGCGAGATCCAAGCTGGACTGTGCAAGCGTACCTAGTTCCGGCAGGGATGAAACGGCCGAGCCGACCCCGATGCTCAAGGTCAATGGTACATTTTGCTTGGCCGTCGTTTCCCTGATTTCATCCAAAATCGAGAATTTCCCCTTTTCAAGCTGCTGAAGGATATGCTCATTAAATACAGCGATGAATCGTTCCGAGGAAACCCGTTTAAAGAAAACGCCATTATCCCTTGCCCACTTATCAAGAAGTGAGGTAACCAAGCTATTAATGCTGCTTTTACGCTGATCATCCATACCCTGTGTCAAATCATCATAGTTATCAAGAAGAATGATCGCAATTGCCGTTCGCTCATCTTCATATAATTTCTCAATTTCCACTTGCTCCGTTACATCAAAAAGTAAAGAAGCCGTTCATCACGCTTATGGACCACCTTGAATTTCCGATCGTGGAGCGTAAGTGTCTCTGTCTCGATCTCTTGCTTGATTAACGGTACTATCGAGTCCGCAACATCGTATAGCGATCTTCCTGCCAAGGAGTCTTCACTAAAACAAGAAGCCAGGAATGGATTGGTCCATTCAATGTAATAATCCTCATTAAAGAGCATGATCCCAATCGGCATTTCCAATAACGCTTCCTCGCCCACCTTCTTTAAACGGTAGGATAAAGTCGTTATATACTCTTCTGTCTTCCGTTGCTTTTTTCTACCATTCTTAATGTTAAATAAAATAAACCAGCAAGAATCAATAGTCCAACAAGTGCAATAACCCAATTATAATAAGCCAGTACGCCCAAAAGTAAAACGACTGCGGCCAGCACCCCATATAATGGGGACTTAATCGAGTATTCTTTCAAATAAGATGGCATAGTTTCAGCTCCTAAAAGCATCTGTTTTACAAAAAGTCTCTATTCCTTTTTCTTGATTGTCTCCCTAAAAGGAAAGCCTAAATCTATTATACCTAAAAATCGGACGGCCGTCGTTATAATCGGGATCGGCAGAAGCAAAGAAAAAACCACGATTAAAACAGGTATCGCCTTAACCCATGACTTAACATGAGCGATATAGAATATCAGGGAATATCCTTGTAATAAAATGAAGAACTGCAATATGAAAAATAGGTTCGTTATGGCCATATATACAAAACTGTTCTTGTCCGTATTCACAAAAAGAGCAAGAAGCATCGTAATTAAATAATACCATAAAAGGCTTTTCGGGAGTCGCAGATCTCGAAAATGGGGCCATTTTAACGCCTTATCACTGAATCTCTTCACAATGGGATGCGCCGCAAAGAAAATCAATAAAACCATGATGACGGACATCAAGACGAACAAACTTGGCATCAGCGTGTTCATCATATCGATCGATTCATACATCCGCTTTTTGACTTGCTCCGTCGGTGCCTGTCCAAAAGAATCCATGATGCCGATTGTATTTTCAATGGACCCCTCAGCCATGTTCATCGATTCTTCTATGTAATTAACATCCGTTATCAACACTGAAGCTGCATATATTAATAAAATGCCTCCCAGGAAGACAAGGACTGCGCTTATGAACATAGGTGCCATCGGTTTGTCCTTTTTCAAAAAATAGCCGATAGCGATTCCCGTTGCCCCCATGAGCAAGGTCAGCGGAACAGACAATATCGTCCCGATGAGGATCGACAATAACGAGGCTACAAATAAGTAACCAAGGCTCCATGATAACTTTTGTTTGATTGTGACCAGTATGAATGGAATGGGTAAAAAGAAAGTAGTGAAAATACCCAATAGTGGGATTTGAATGGTGATGAACAATAAAATGCAATATAGTGCCAGAAGTGCTCCGCCCTCGGCAATTCGTCTCCCGCTATTCATCTTTATTTCACCCCCTGTTATTATTGATGTCTTATCTCCATCTTTATATTGTATCCGTTACGGCCAGGATATTTCAAACATCACAGTCTTTTTTAGGATATGAATATTTTTTCTGAGGAAAACAACCGGATAACTTCCTTCTTAAATAAAAAAAACCGCAATTCAGCGGTTTTCAGGCATAAGTGACAACTTATGAAAAAGGCACATTAAGGATAACTCCTCAATGTGCCAATTTATTATTCACCAGATACATATGGTAGTAATGCCATAGTACGTGAGCGTTTAATAGCAATCGTTAATTTACGTTGATATTTAGCGCTTGTGCCAGTTACACGACGTGGTAAAATTTTACCGCGTTCTGAGACGAATTTTTTAAGAAGATCTACATCTTTGTAATCAATTTTAGTGATTCCGTTAGATGTGAAATAACAAACCTTTTACGCTTACCGCGTCCTTTACGTCCACCCATTGCCATAATAAATTTCCCTCCCTGCTTTTTGAATTTTCATTTTAAACGGATGTTTAAAACGGAAGATCGTCATCTGAAATGTCGATTGTCTTACCGTCATTTGCAAACGGATCATCATCTACACGAGTGTAGTTGTTATTGCTCCGTTGATTCTGATTTGGATTTTGTCCATACGAATTATTGTCATTTCCGTTATTTCCATAACTTCTTTGACCTCCACCGTAAGAACCGCCTTCATTTCTTTCACCCGCTGAACTGCTTCGTGGTTCAAGGAATTGAACGCTCTCAGCCAGAATCTCCGTCACATATACGCGTTTGCCGTCTTGTCCTTCATAATTACGTGTTTGGACACGTCCATCCACGCCAGCTAAACTGCCCTTTTTCAAGAAGTTAGCTACATTTTCTGCCGGTTTACGCCAAACTACACAGTTAATGAAATCCGCTTCACGTTCACCCTGCTGATTCGTAAAACTACGGTTCACAGCTAAAGTAAAGGTAGCTACAGGAACTCCATTAGGTGTATATCGTAATTCAGGATCTTTAGTTAAGCGTCCTACCAAAACTACGCGATTCATCATCAGAATCAACCCCTAGGTTTCAAGCTTGTTTCATGTGAAACAAGATTAGAATTTATATTAATATCGAATTAAACTTCTTCTCTAGTAGCCATGTGGCGAATAATGTCTTCACTGATTTTAGCAAGACGATCGAATTCTTGAATCGCAGCACTTTCAGCGTTAACTTTAAGAAGCATGTAGTAACCATCACGGAAATCATTGATTTCGTATGCAAGACGGCGTTTACCCCATTCTTTTGCTTCTACTTCCGCACCATTATCAGAAAGGATTGTGTTGAAACGTTCAACTAAAGCTTTTTTAGCTTCTTCCTCAATGTTTGGACGGATGATATACATAATTTCGTATTTTCTCATCACTGTCACCTCCTTTTGGTCTAAGCGGCCCAATTGGGCAAGGAGCAATTATTTATAATTACTCACAAGATAAAATTATAGCATAGTCAAAGAGGCTTTGCAACGAACGGTTTGACTTATTACAATTAATTGTAATCTAATGACCGTTGATTTCCACTTCAGGCAACCGCTTTTCCCGCAGGAGACTCTTACCTTCCGTTCCAATCAACTTCTTTTGTCCACAAACTGAAAGACCCTACATATGGAATGGTAGGGTCTTTGGTTCTTAAACGTTAAAACGGAAATGGATGACATCGCCATCGTTAACGATGTATTCTTTTCCTTCCAAACGAACTTTACCCGCCTCTTTTGCGGCACCATGACTGCCCGCTTCAAGTAAATCGGTATAAGAAACCGTTTCGGCACGGATGAAACCGCGTTCGAAGTCCGTGTGAATGACGCCGGCACATTGAGGGGCTTTCATTCCTTTGCGGAATGTCCAAGCACGCACTTCCTGTACACCAGCTGTAAAGTATGTTGCCAATCCAAGCAGATTATAAGAAGCACGGATCAACTGATCAAGACCTGACTCCTCGATACCAAGTTCAGATAGGAACATTTCCTTTTCTTCACCTTCAAGCTCTGCAATTTCTTCTTCGATTTTGGCACAAATCACGATTACTTCGGCATTTTCCTTAGCGGCATATTCACGAACTTGCTGTACATATTCATTATCGTCTGCATTCGCCACTTCATCTTCGCTCACGTTCGCCACGTAAAGTGTCGGCTTCGCTGTAAGTAAATGCATGCCCTTCACGATTTTTTGCTGCTCTTCAGTAAACTCGACGGTACGTGCAGGCTTTTCATCTTCCAATGCTTCTTTTAAAGCCACAAGGATTTCATGTTCTGCCACAGCGGCTTTATCTTTTGCTTGGCCATTTTTCCGACACGGTCGATGCGTTTGACAACAGATTCCAAATCGGCAAGGATCAATTCAAGGTTAATGACTTCGATATCATCGATTGGATTTACTTTTCCGGAAACATGGGTAATGTTATCGTCTGCAAAACAACGGACGACTTGACAAATTGCATCCACTTGACGGATATGGGAAAGGAATTTATTACCCAATCCTTCTCCTTTACTTGCTCCTTTTACAATCCCGGCGATATCCGTGAATTCAAAGGCTGTCGGAACCGTTTTTTCGGTTTTACCAATTCAGTCAATTTTTGCAGACGGTGATCTGGCACTTCCACAATCCCGACATTCGGGTCGATCGTACAGAAAGGATAGTTGGCAGATTCCGCACCTGCCTGAGTAATTGCATTAAATAAAGTGGATTTACCTACGTTAGGCAAACCGACTATACCAGCTGTTAAAGCCATTTATATTTCACTCCTTCAAGATGATTCGTACATATGGGAAAAGAACTGATCTTCTATAAAGACCATCCAATTACCTAAACCTTTCCCAATTATAGATTTCGCTTCCTAAAAAGACAAGTAAATCATGAGAAACGCCAGACTACTTTCACTCAAAAAAAAAGCATGATCACTCCTCATGCTTTTGCAGAACTTTTTCATTTTCTTCGCGAATTCACGTCGAGGCAGCATCACGCTATGACCGCATCCTTCACATTTTATCCGGATATCCATTCCGATCCGTATAATTCTCCACTTATTCACTCCACAGGGATGTGGTTTCTTCATTTCCACAATATCCTTAAGTGCAAATTCCTTTTCTTCCATAACCATGAGCCCCCAATTCTATGACTCGCTGCCATTGTACGTAGATTTAATCCCACTTGAATCAAGCGCAGCACTTATTTCTTTTCTTAATATCCTACTGATTTCAATGTGATGCATCGGCTTTGTTTCCGCTTTAATCCGAAAGACGATTTCTTCAGGACTGATTTTTTCAATTCCCAAAAATTCAGGTGCTTTGATCAAGGCTTCGTATTTGCCTTCCATACTGTTTAAAAGATCAATCAGCACCTTCTCAGCGCGCTCGGTCGATCCATCGTTAGGTATGGTCACATCAATAATAGCCATACTATTTAAAATCGAATAATTCGTAACCTGGATGATGCTGCCGTTGGGTATGAAGTGCAATTCACCTGCACCGCTTTTAATTTTCGTCGTACGAAGCCCGATTTCAATGACTTCCCCTTCAAAATTATTGATTTTAATATAATCCCCAACCGAGAAATGATCTTCAAAAATAACGAAAAACCCGGTAATTATATCCTTGACCAAACTTTGTGCACCAAACCCAATGGCCAAACCGAGAACACCAGCACCAGCTAGTAATGGCATTACATGAAGTCCAAGAATCTCCAGGATCATCAACAAGGCAATGAAATTGATGACATAGGTAATGATATTTTCCAGCAATTTAATGAGTGTCGCTTCCCTGCGTTCCGATACCCGAATGGGACTTCTTAAACGTGCTTTGAAAAATTTATTCAGAATAGTCTTTCCTATTGTAATAATAATACGCGATAACAGCAGAACAAGGAAGATTTTAATAATGCCCTCGCCCATCAGCAGCCATATCCTTTCATCCAATATCTCTTTTGTAACGTTATCATATATGCGGTCCATATTTACCTCCTGCCTAATGTAAATAACAGCAAAACTTTTATTTCTTCGACGTATTCCTCTCCCCCGTGCGTGGAGGTAACCATGAATTAGAGATTTTCTCTATTTTATCAATAAATAATGGTTTCTGGACAAAAAAATTATGGGTATATAGTTAATACAATTAGAAATTTTTTACCAAATATTCAAGATTATTTACTAGAAAGTATAGATGAAAGCAATTGGTAGAGGATAACGTCAATTCATATCCCCTTCACCTGTTTGAATGTTATACAAAAATTCCCTCATCCAACATGTTAAATACCGTATATTTTCCCCTTTTTATCCGTATACTGTAATACCAAATAAAGTAAAGGAGTTGAGCCGATGAATCTGAATTCTAGTCTATTTAATAATAATAAAAATAGATTGAGTCGCATCCTGCATGAAGATACGGATGCATCCAAACAAATTTCCCAGGAATTAATCAACCTCCTACCAACAGGAAAGCTTCAACCAATCGTCATCGTCTGCATAGGCACAGACCGTTCCACAGGCGATTCACTCGGACCACTTGTCGGCACTCTGCTTAGTGAAAAGGCTGAAAACAGTTCTTCTTCATTCCATGTTTATGGTACTCTGGATGACCCTATACATGCGATGAATTTACAGGAAAAATTAAATGAAATTAAAAAGATTCATGCCAATGCCTTTATAGTCGGAATCGATGCTTGCTTGGGAAAAATGAAAAGCGTCGGCATCGTTCAGATCGGCCAGGGACCAGTTAAGCCAGGTGCCGGGGTCAATAAAGATCTTCCTTCCGTCGGAAATGCCCATATTACAGGAATTGTGAATGTAAGTGGATTCATGGAGTTCATGGTCTTGCAGAACACGCGTCTTAATCTTGTGCTAAAAATGGCCAAAACCATTGCCGAGGGGATTTATGAAGCACAAAAACATTATCCAATAAAACCTTCCATCACTCCTTTCACATGGGCATTCAAGCAAGAAAAACCCTTTGATCGGTGTTTGCTATCATAAAAAAGAAGGAAGGGGCCATCCCTTCCTTCTTTTTTATACATAATACATGAAAGTAACCAAAATGGCAGTGATCATTATGCCCGGAAGCAGATTCGCGACCCTGATTTTGGTGACACCGATAATATTCAAACCAATTGCCAAAATCATAACTCCCCCAGTTGCCGTCATTTCCAATATGAAGGAATCCATTAAAGCAGTTGGGATCATCGTATTGATCTGCCTTGAAAAAACCGCCAGGAATCCCTCATAAATAATGATCGGAAATGCTGAAAAAAGTACACCTATGCCTAGCGTGCTGGCGAGGACCAGTGCTGTGAATCCATCGATTATCGCTTTTGTTATCAAGACGTCATGATCATTCCTGATACCGCTATCCAGGGCACCGATAATGGCCATCGCCCCAATGCCAAATATGAGAGTAGCCGTTACAAACCCCTGAGATATCGAGGTTCCTTCCTTTGCTTTCATCCTGCGTTCAATCCAATTGCCTAAAGAATTGAGCCTGCCCTCAAGATTCATCCATTCACCCAGGACAGCCCCGCCGACAATACTTAAAATGACAACAAGGAAATTATCGCTTTTAAACCCCATCTGTAACCCTAAGACCATCACGGCCAAACCGATACCGCTCATGACCGTTTCTTTTATCTTTTCAGGTATATGTTGTAAAAACCTTCCTAAAATCGAACCGATTAAAATGCAGGCACCATTCACCAAAGCCCCTAATAATACCATCTCATCCACCTAATTTTCTGCATATGTCTTCATGATCTTTTCATAAGGGGATCTAAGAGGAAAGGTTCTCTTGATCGATCAAGTTCAAAATTCTCTCTAAATCTTCTTTTGAAAAGAATTCTATTTCTATCTTACCTTTTTTCTTGCTTTGTTTGATCGTTACGCTCGTTCCTAGTCTTTCACGCAGACTTGTCTCCCGTTGCTTTATGAAGATATCTTTTTTCTCTTGTTTCTTAGGTTTGGTTTCACGTGAAACGGTATCATTCAATTGATGTATATATTGCTCTAGCTGTCTGACATTCATACCTTCCTTGAGGATTTTATCCACTACCGGCTTAAGCATCTCTTTTTCTTTAAACCTAGCAATGCCCGGCCATGCCCCATGGAAATTTCCCCGTCGGAGATATATCTCCTAATCCCTTCAGGCAAAGATAGTAATCTAACATGGTTTGCTATATGGGGTCGGCTTTTACCCAGCCGGTTGGCCAGCTGCTCCTGGGTAAATTCCAATTTTTCAAGGAGCGTTTGATAAGCTGCAGCCTCCTCGATCGGATTCAAATCCTCCCGTTGCAGGTTTTTCCAAAATGGCCAGTTCCATCATCTGCTGTTCACTCAATTCCCTCACAACGACCGGAACTGTCTTTAAACCAGCCTCCTTGGCAGCACGATAACGCCTTTCACCAGCCACGATTTCATATCCCTTAATACTTTTCCGGGCAATAATCGGCTGTAATATCCCATGCTCCATGATGGATTGCTTTAATTCCTCTATAGCTTCAAGCCGAAAGCTCTTTCGGGGCTGATAAGGATTTGGCCTTAATTCCCTTAATTTGATTTCGCGCACGATTTCATCTTTACTGATCTCCCCACTGTTGAAAAGTGCGTTAAGTCCTTTGCCAAGCCCTTTAGCCATTTGATACCACTTCCTTTGCCAATTCTAGATAGACCTCCGCTCCTCGTGACTTTGGATCATATATAATTATAGGTTCTCCATGGCTCGGTGCCTCACTCAACCGGACATTGCGGGGAATGATGGTTTGATAGACTTTATCCTGAAAGTATTTTTTGACTTCTTCTATGACCTGGAGACCTAAATTTGTTCTAGCATCCAACATCGTCAATAGCACACCCTCGATTTTCAAATCATGGTTCAAATGCTTTTGGACGAGTCGGACCGTATTCAATAGTTGACTCAAACCCTCCAATGCATAATATTCACATTGTACCGGAATCAAAACAGCATCGGCAGCCGTTAGGGCATTAAGCGTAAGCAAACCCAATGATGGAGGGCAGTCAATCACAATGTAATCGTATTGGCTTTGCACCTCTTCTAACGCCCTTTTAATCGGACTTCCCTTGAGATGGTTGGCACAAGTTCAATTTCTGCACCTGCAAGTTGAATTGTCGCAGGTATAGCATATAGGTTTTCTACCTTTGTTTCCATGATAACGGTACTGGCCTCAACATCATCAACCAATACATCATAAATACATTGTTCCACATCCGCTTTGTCAATACCTGCACCGCTTGTCGCATTTCCTGCGGATCAATATCGACCAATAAGACTTTCTGTCCTATGTATGCAAGACAAGCACTTAGACTGACAGAAGTTGTCGTTTTTCCAACACCGCCCTTTTGATTGGCAATGGCGAGAATCTTACCCACGAATTCACCTGCTTTCGACTATCTTCCTGACGCTATATCTATTGATTTTTACCGTAAATCCATTTATTTCTTTCTATTTTATCATGAATGTTACTGGAAGAAATCGTTTTCTGAAATTCCTCTTAAAATTTGAAATATATCTAAAAACATTAAAATTCCGGGGTTTTTATAAGTGGAAAAAGCCAGTTTTGGAGAGAAAATAAAAAAAGCTTGGTAATCGGAGACTACCAAGCGGGCTAAGGATAGGGAATCAAGTTTTTTCTTGGGTATTTTAATCGTGAACTGATAATACTCCTCGAATTCTTCTTCCTCTGCATCCAAATTTATTCCATTGTCTGTAACCATACTGAGTGATTGGCGTATGGTATTAACGGCAATCCTCATGTCTTTGCTAAACGCTTTTCGCTTAGGTTTCGGCTTTTGCACAGTACCCGTTAAGAGCTTGACGACCTGCTCTTCGGTCTGCTTGACGTTTAACCCTTTTTCGATGATTTCCAAAAGCAGTTTCAACTGCTTTTCAGGACTCTTTAACGGTATCAACGAGCGGGCATGGCGTTCCGTAATTTGCTTTTGAAGAAGTGCATCCTGAACCTCTTGTGGCAGCTTAAGCAGCCGAAGCTTATTTGCCACGGTAGATTGACCTATTCCCAGTCTTTGTGCCAGAGCTTCTTGGGTTAAACTATGCAGCTCCAATAGTTTTCCGTAAGCCAAAGCTTCTTCAATCGGTGTCAGTTCTTCACGCTGAAGGTTTTCTATCAGCGCAACGGAAGCCGTTTCTGTATCGGTGAAATCTTTGATTATGGCAGGTGCCAATTCCCAGCCAAGCTTTTGCATGGCCCGGAAACGACGCTCACCTGCAATGATTTCATATTTCCCCTGACCATAAGCCCTTACTACAATTGGTTGAATGATCCCATGTGTATGGATCGTTTGAGCCAATTCGGCAATTTTATCGTCATTAAAAACGGTCCTTGGTTGAAATCGATTAGGCACAATATCAGAAATGGAAATTTTTCTTATCTCTTCATTATTATTGCTAGGTGTCTCCATCTCTAGTTGCTCTTCTTCTTTTTCGCCAAACCCAAAGAACCGCGAAAAAGGATGCTTCATCTTCCTACACCACCTTTTAAAACTCCCAAATAACATATTCTCTATTTAAAGGACAAGTCCTGCATACATTTCCCGACATGGTTATACATATGGCCCTTCGCTGTAAAAAACATGTCGACTGGCGCCATCAAGGCAATTATGAGGAATGGACGGCCAGTTATTATAAATATCGGCTGGCTTTCCCAAAATTATTTCCCTGAATCAGCAAGCTAAGGGCACACGTTTTAACCTGTACCGAAAATGCCCCTCGTTGGCCAATGCAGTATTAAGTGAAAATAATAAGGTCATACTTTTATAGTAAAAGAAAATAAGGGCAAGTACCAGCCAATATATCTAAATCATCTGCGCTTACTATGAAAACATGCTCATCGTACAGAGGTTATTCAATAGGCTGCTTATTCGGTGTCCCTGGTTTTCTTGGGTATTTTTTAGAGTCTTCTTCACTTTTTTCACAGTAATGATGTTTCTTTCACTATTTTCCTCTGGCAATGTGAAAGGATGAATTTCTTCGATTTCTCCGCCTAACGTAAAAATGGCCTTCTTCCCATTGTCCATTTCATCTTGTGCACTAGCCGCTTTCATGGCAATGAACGTCCCATCCAGTTTAACAAGCGGCAAACATAGTTCACTTAAAACCGACATCCTGGCTACAGCCCTCGCCATGACAATATCATAGGATTCGCGATGCTCCTGTTTTTGGGCGAAGGTTTCCGCCCGGTCATGATAAAAGGAAGCTCCCTTTAGTTGTAAGGAATCCGCAAGGTGATTCAAAAAGGAAATTCGCTTGTTCAAGGAATCCACAATCGAGACGTGGATATCAGGGAAACAAATCTTCAATGGAATACTCGGAAATCCAGCTCCAGCCCCGACATCGCAAATTCGATATGATTCGTTAAAGTCAAAATAGAAGGCTGCACTGATTGAATCATAAAAATGCTTAAGATAAACTTCTTCTTTATCAGTGATGGCTGTTAAGTTCATCTTTTCGTTCCATTCCACCAATAATCGATAATACGTGTCAAACTGATCAAGCTGTTGAGGAGAAAGCTCGATCCCTTTCTCCAGCAGTGCTTGTTGGAACTGTTCAATATTCATGTTTTTTCAATCCTTTTCGGGTATTTCCGTTACTGAGATACTCTGGCAATTTTACCTTGTTCCAAATAAACAAGCAAAATGGAAACATCAGCGGGATTCACACCGGAAATTCTTGAAGCCTGAGCTACTGATAGCGGGTGGACCTGCTTTAATTTTTGACGTGCTTCCGTTGCAAGACCAGAAATTGCATCATAATCGATATTCTCTGGAATCTTTTTATTCTCCATTTTTTTCAGGCGATCGACCTGCTGCAAGGATTTTTCGATGTATCCTTCATACTTGATCTGGATTTCGACCTGTTCCGTCACTTCTTCACTCAGTTCGACATCACTTGGCGCCAACTTCTGAATATGGGAATAATCCATTTCAGGCCTTTTCAATAAATCGGAGGCACGGATTCCATCCTTTAACTCACTGCCGCCACTTGCAGTAATGACTTCTTGTACCTCTTTGGTCGGTTTGATGAAGTTTGATTTCAGTCGTTCCTTTTCCATTTCAACCGCTTCTTTTTCATAAGGAAACGATTGTAGCGTTCTTCTTTGATCATTCCGATATTGAATCCAATTTCCGTTAAGCGTAGATCGGCATTATCATGACGCAATAATAAACGATATTCTGCACGTGAAGTCAGCAATCGGTATGGTTCATTCGTGCCTTTCGTTACAAGGTCATCTATGAGAACGCCAATATAGGCATCCGAACGGCTTAAAATCAGTTCTTCTTTCCCCATTGCATTCAATCCTGCATTAATACCTGCCATCAAACCTTGTCCTGCTGCTTCCTCGTAGCCGGATGTCCCGTTAATTTGGCCAGCAGTATAAAGATTTTTGATTTTCTTCGTTTCAAGTGTAGGCCATAGCTGCGTAGGAACGATAGCATCATATTCAATTGCATATCCAGCTCGCATCATTTCCGCCTTTTCAAGTCCCGGAATTGTTTGCAGGATTTTCACTTGTACATCTTCAGGCAGACTGGTGGATAAACCTTGCACATACACTTCCTTTGTATTGCGACCTTCAGGTTCCAGGAAGATTTGATGCCGTGGTTTATCATTAAAACGAACGACTTTATCTTCTATCGATGGACAATAACGCGGTCCGGTCCCTTTAATCATTCCGGAATACATTGGTGAACGGTGTAGATTCTCATCAATGAGCTGATGTGTACCCTCATTCGTATAGGTTAACCAGCATGGCAATTGATCCGTTATGAACTTTGTTGTTTCATAAGAAAATGCACGCGGCACTTCATCGCCAGGCTGAATTTCCGTTTTGCTGTAATCTATGGAAGAACTATTCACACGTGGCGGCGTTCCTGTTTTAAAACGGACCAAATCAAATCCTAACTGCTCCAAGTGTTCAGAAAGCCTGATGGAAGGCTGCTGATTATTAGGGCCGCTTGAATATTTCAGTTCCCCTAAAATGATTTCACCGCGTAAATATGTTCCCGTCGTGATTACGACAGTTTTCGCACGGTATACCGCGCCTGTTTTAGTGATAACACCCGTACATACATCGTTTTCAACAATTAATTCCTCTACCATTCCTTGAATCAATGTCAAATTTTCTTGGTCTTCTATCGTCTTTTTCATTTCTTGCTGATAGAGAAATTTATCTGCCTGTGCCCGCAGCGCACGAACAGCCGGACCTTTTGCCGTATTGAGCATCCTCATTTGAATATGGGTCTTGTCGATATTCCTTCCCATTTCTCCGCCTAAAGCGTCAATTTCCCTAACGACTATCCCTTTTGCCGGCCCGCCAACGGAGGGATTGCATGGCATAAAGGCGACCATATCCAAGTTAATGGTGATCATCAATGTTTTAGCTCCGACTCTTGCAGCTGCAAGACCTGCTTCACTGCCAGCATGACCGGCACCAATAACAATGACATCATAGCTACCTGCTTCGTATTGCATATCCTTTTCCTCCTTTTACGCTTATTTTCCTAAACAAAATTGAGAGAACAATTGGTTGATCAAATTATCCTGAACGCTTTCGCCAATGATTTCTCCAAGCAGCTCCCAGGCTTTCGTGAAATCGATTTGAACCAAATCAACCGGCGTACCCATTTCAATAGCATCGATTGCATCTTCGATAGACTGTAATGCCTGTCCCAGCAAAGCTATATGCCTTGCATTTGAAACATAGGTCAGGTCTCCCGTTTCTAAAGAACCTTCGAAAAATAAAGAAGCGATGGCTTCTTCCAATTCATCGACCCCTCGATCTTCCAGTAATGAAGTCGTAACAATTTTATGGGATGCCGCCTTTTCCTTAACCTTTTCCATATCGATTTTTTGTGGAAGGTCTGTTTTATTGATGATGACGATAACATCCATTCCCTCAACCGCTTGAAATAGTTTCTCATCTTCAGTAGTGAAATCATCGGAATAGTTCAAAACAAGCAATATTAAATCAGCTTCTTTTAATACTGCACGAGACCGTTCAACTCCAATTCGTTCAACTATGTCTTCCGTTTCACGAATTCCTGCTGTATCGACAAGTTTAAGCGGTACACCGCGAACATTGACATACTCTTCAATAACGTCACGTGTTGTACCTGGAATATCAGTGACGATCGCTTTATTTTCATGAACTAAGCTGTTAAGCAAAGAAGATTTTCCGACATTAGGGCGACCTATGATTACGGTCGCAAGCCCATCCCGAAGTATTTTCCCCTGTTGGGCCGTGTGAAGCAGTTTCTCGATTTCATTCTTCACAAACCTGCCCTTTTCCAAAAATAAACGATGCGTCATTTCTTCGACATCATCATATTCCGGATAATCTATATTTACCTCGACTTGAGCGAGGGTCTGTAAAATTTCTTGACGCAGATTTTGGATTAATTTCGAAAGCCGGCCTTCCATTTGACCTAATGCAACATTCATGGCTTTATCCGTTTTAGCACGGATTAAATCCATAACGGCCTCAGCTTGAGAAAGATCGATCCTGCCGTTCAAAAAAGCCCGTTTCGTAAATTCACCAGGTTCCGCTAAACGAGCACCTTGTGAGAGAATAAGCTGCAGTACCCGATTGACCGAAACGATTCCACCGTGACAATTTATTTCAACAACATCTTCCCTTGTAAATGTCTTTGGGCCCATCATGACCGAAACCATGACTTCCTCTATGATTTCACCTGTTTTAGGCTGGATAAGGTGGCCATAATGAATCGTATGTGATTTCACTTCAAGCAATCCTTTTCCACCTGGTCCTTTAAAGATCCTGTCGGCTATTTCTATGGCCTCATCACCGCTGATTCTAACGATGGCGATTGCCCCTTCCCCTAAGGGAGTTGAGATAGCGGTGATTGTATCGAATTCCATGCTTTCACCTCTTATATATTGATGGTTCTATTTTTTCCTGATAATAAAATCGTCGAATCCCTAAATTACTACAATACCACAGTATAATCATGAAAAAAGTAGATACTCCTTCCTTCCAAGAGTTATCCACATGCAGTTAATCCATATTCTGTACCACCCATTTTAACTTATCCACATGTGAATAACAAATATCGCCCACTTCACTTTCTTCCATTCCCTTTTGGACTCAAGAGAATATAAAAAGAAATATGTCGCTTATTGTTGAATTGAAACTTTGTAAAAAAATATTCGACATACAACGATATCACGGCCTAAAAAAGAACCCCTGCTTAAAAGCAGAAGGTTCATTTAAGTGGAGTAATGACCAAGTGACGATACGGCTCAGTCCCACTTGAGGTTGTTTTTATTTTTGGATAATCCAAGAGGGCATTATGGATGACCTTCCGTTCATAGGATGGCATTGGCTCGAGTGAAACAGCTTTACCTGTTTTCATGGCTTTATTTGCCATTCTTTCAGCCAATTGGATTAAAGTGTCATTGCGGCGATTTCGATAATCTTCTGCATCTACGGTAATATTCAAAAACTGCTTCGAATATCGATTTGCTACCAGCTGTGCTAAATACTGAAGTGAATTTAGCGTTTGACCCCTTTTTCCAATCAATAATGCAATTTTATCACCTGATAAATGAAATGTTACGTTCTTACCTTTACGGGTTACATCAATTTGTGCATTGACTCCCATTTCCACGCAGACATTCTTCAAAAATCCAAGTGTCTCTTCAATGGGATCTGGAGGCAATGTCACATGGACGATTGCCTTCCTTGCACCAAATAAACCAAAAATCCTTTTTTGCCTTCATCTTCTATTTCAATCTCTACGCGATCCTTAGTGCTGTTCAGTTGAGCTAAAGCTAAATTTACTGCTTCTTCGACAGATTGTCCTGTAGCAGTCACTTTTTTCACTTTTTCTTTGCCCCTCCCGCGTTTTCCGCAGCTGCTTTTCTAAGATCCGGACCTTTGATGAAATATGTTTGAACGATACCAAAAAGGTTACCAACTACCCAGTAAAGAGAGAAGAGCAGCGGGGAAATTAATAGCAAATACAACAATCATGATTGGCATGATGTAAAGCATCATCGTCATTTGTGCAGCCATTTGTGGATTGGAGTTCATTCCAACCATGGACATCTTTTGCTGGATAAAAGTGGTGATACCGGCAACGACCGGTAAAACATAAACCGGATCCGGGGAACCTAAATCAAACCAAAGAAAACTATGTAAAGCAATTTCTTCCGTACGGCTGATTGCATGGTAAAATCCGATCAAAATCGGCATTTGCACCAATATCGGCAAACATCCCGCCAATGGATTCACATTATATTTCGAAAATAGAGCCATTGTTTCTTGCTGTAGTTTTTGTTGTGTGGCAGCATCTTTTGAGCTGTATTTAGCTTGAAGTTCTTTCATTTCAGGCTGAATGGCCTGCATTGCTTTCGAGCTTTTCACCTGTTTGATCATTAATGGAAGTAATGCCAAGCGAATGATTAGTGTAACGCCGATGATTCCCAAACCATAGTTCTCGCCAAATGCTTCGGAAAGCCAGATGATCAGGGCTGATAATGGATAGACAATGTATGAATTCCAAAAACCTTCACTATCCGCAGTAATAGGTTCTTTAATTTCCGTACACCCTGCCAACAGCATCATTATCGAGGCTAGTCCAATAATGAGTAATATTCGTTTTTTCAACCGTAATTTCCTCCTAACTGCAATCAATCTTTTTTGAAACAATTGTGAACTGTTTATTAGCAGATTTCAAGGAAAAGTAATCCACTTTTTCCACAGTTACAATCGGAATTTTCTATGTCATCTTACAAAGTAACCACATGATCCGAGGAGTGCTTATTCGATATTGAGGGGACTTTATTGTTTTTTCATTTTAAAGTTTAGTGATTTAGAACGTTTCAGGACATGTATCAAGCTGCTTTTCACCTGGAAAAAGTCCATCTCCGCCGCTGGTTTTCGAGCAATCACAATATAATCCTTACCCTCTTCTATATCTTCTTTCAATTCCAAAAACGCTTGCCGTATGTATCTTTTGATTTGGTTCCTTACAACGGCGTTCCCGATTTTTTTACTGACAGAAAGGCCGATCCTGAAATAATCCTGACCAGGCTTTTCAAGGACATAGACAACGAATTGCCGATTAGCAGAAGATTCACCTTTTTTAAACACAAGCTGAAATTCATCCTCTTTCTTAATCCTTAACTTTTTTTCATTTTTACACCTTCATTACATGAATTGAGTCTCAGTAAATCCCTTATTTTGCGAAAAAGACCACTGAGACTTTTCAGTGGTCTATGCAGATAATACTTTTCTGCCCTTACGGCGACGTGCAGCGATTACTCTACGTCCGTTTTTCGTGCTCATACGTGCACGGAAACCGTGAACTTTACTATGTTTGCGGTTATTCGGTTGATAAGTTCTTTTCATTATATGACACCTCCCTGAGGAATAACAGTTAAAGACAGTCTTTACAATTATATAGATGGAGGTTTCTACTTGTCAACCTCATCCATAAAAATATTTCTTTTTTAATGCTCAATGTCCAGTAGGCCTTTTTTACTACCTAGCCTATTGTAAATGATTTTGCTCCGAACTGATATAGAAATTTTTGGGGAAAGGAAAATTTCCATCATTTTATCCATGGGCACAAATAGAAATCGCAAGGAATCCTCCCTTGCGACACACCATTCGACAAATAATAAGAATGAACCTGAATCATTTTCGATCTTTCTCCATGCAGGTCATCAGCTTGAACAACTTGGTTCAAATCGAATTAATTCGAGCCTATAATCACGGTCTGTGGATAAAATTCGACATGTTTTTTCTATCCACATCCCATTTTATAGACTTTTGCACATAACAATAGCCTGTGGAAAAGTTTTTCCCACAAGCTCGGTAAGTTGTGGATAAAGTTTTCTAACCCATTGCAAGACGCCTGAATTTCTGATATTATATTTGTGTTTTCACTCTGAATAACTTTATCAACAGGTAACGTTTATCCACAGACTGTGCATAACTTGTGGATAGTTTATCCGACCTGTGTATATCAATCTGTCCACAGATGGTGGATATTGTCGAAAACCCTTTTTTCTTCTTTATTATATATTTCTTAAAATACCTGTTGATGAATAAACATTCAAATCTACACTGGCTCACCAGATGTAGTCTGTACAAAGGTTGTACAGCGCAAGATATAGTTTTGGGCACTCCATATTACACAACACAAAAATCCCTTATACAGCTCACCGAACCTTTGCTGTCAAAATTAATATAAAGACGGCAATCGATGAGTTTATTTGTGCCTATACATTTAGATACAATTATTGAAAATTTTTTGCAAAGGAGGGATAAGTTTGGATAACATCGATAGCCTCTGGAACCAGGCGCTCGGAAAAATCGAAAAGAAAATCAGTAAACCAAGCTTTGAAACTTGGCTTAAATCAACCAAGGCTTATTTACTGCAAGGTGATACATTAACAGTCACCGCTCCCAATGAATTTGCCAGGGATTGGCTTGAAGAACGCTATTCCCATCTTATTTCCGATGTATTGTTTGAACTTACCGGTGAGGAATTGGAAGCGAAATTCATCATTCCCCCAATCAAGAAGATGATGATTTTGCCGTTCCCGTTCAGCCTAAAAAGATAAAAAACAGGATAAAGAGCATGCTGCATTTCCACAGCATATGCTGAATGCGAAAAATACCTTCGATACATTTGTCATCGGCTCCGGCAATCGTTTTGCCCATGCCGCGTCTCTCGCTGTCGCAGAAGCTCCGGCCAAAGCCTATAATCCCTTATTCATTTACGGGGGCGTAGGTCTTGGAAAAACTCATTTAATGCATGCAATCGGGCATTATGTTCTTGAGCATAATCCGAATGCAAAGGTCGTTTATTTATCGTCTGAAAAGTTCACGAATGAATTCATCAACTCAATCCGGGACAATAAAGCTGGGGAATTCCGTGATAGATACCGAAGTGTTGATGTTTTATTAATTGATGATATTCAATTTCTTGCGGGAAAAGAACAAACTCAAGAAGAGTTTTTCCATACATTCAATGCGCTGCATGAAGAAAGCAAACAGATCGTCATCTCGAGTGACCGCCCGCCAAAAGAGATACCTACACTCGAGGATCGCCTCCGTTCAAGGTTTGAGTGGGGCTTGATCACGGATATCACACCTCCTGATCTGGAAACGCGGATTGCCATATTGCGTAAAAAGCAAAAGCTGAGGGTCTTGATATCCCGAATGAAGTCATGCTCTATATTGCCAACCAAATCGATTCCAATATTCGTGAGCTTGAAGGTGCACTTATTCGTGTCGTCGCTTATTCTTCATTGATTAATAAAGATATAAATGCGGATTTGGCAGCTGAAGCATTAAAAGACATCATCCCTAGCTCAAAACCTAAAATAATCACCATCTTGGAAATCCAGAAGACGGTCGGTGAACATTATAGTGTCAAACTTGAGGATTTCAAGGCGAAAAAACGGACTAAATCAGTTGCCTTTCCAAGACAGATTGCCATGTATCTTTCCAGGGAGTTAACGGACTCATCCCTGCCCAAGATAGGTGATGAATTTGGGGGCCGTGATCATACGACCGTTATCCATGCGCATGAAAAAATCTCCAAACTCATGCAAACGGACACCCAGCTTCAACGTCAGGTTAAAGAAATCCAGGACCAGCTGAGGGTATAATAGATTCTGGATAATGTGAATAACTGACGACTACTTACACACAGTCTGTCCACATGTGGATAGACTGTTTTTCCTTAGGTTGAGTGGACTTATCCACATATCAACAGGGCCTACTACTATTACTACTATCTTTTTTAATAAAAATTATTAATAAATATGCCTATTCGGCAATAAAAAATTGGAGGATGAAACATGAGATTTATAATCCAAAGAGATCGATTAGTTCATAGTGTCCAAGAAGTAATGAAAGCAGTCACATCAAGGACGACGATTCCGATTCTAACGGGGATAAAGATAAGCGTTACTAGTGAGGGGGTCACCCTAACAGGTAGTGATTCTGATATCTCCATCCAATCATTCATTCCCGCTGAGGTTGATGGAGATGAGATTGTTGAAGTTAAAAGCAGCGGCGGTATTGTCCTGAATGCCCGTTTTTTCAGTGAAATTGTCAAAAAGCTGCCGATGGATACTGTAGAAATTGAAGTGGAGAATAACTTTCAAACGATTATTCGCTCGGGAAAAGCTGAATTTAATCTAAATGGGCTGGATCCTGAGGAATATCCACATCTTCCGATCATTGAAGAAGAAAATATTTTCAAGCTTCCAACGGACCTTTTAAAGACCCTTATCCGCCAAACTGGGTTTGCAGTGTCCACGTCAGAAACACGCCCCATCTTAACAGGTGTAAACTTAAAGGTTCAAGATGACGAATTGACCTGTATTGCAACAGATAGTCATAGGCTTGCAATGAGAACAGCCAAAATAGAAAATAAAATTAACGGGACCTATAGCGTTGTAATCCCAGGTAAAAGTCTGAATGAGTTAAGTAAAATCCTAGATGATACGAACGAACTCATTGAAATCGTCATTACCGAAAACCAAGTACTTTTCAAAGCTGAAAATTTATTATTCTTCTCAAGACTGCTTGAAGGGAATTATCCTGATACATCACGCTTGATTCCATCGGATAGCAAAACCGATGTGACTGTTCACACCAAGGATTTCCTTCAAGCGATCGACAGGGCTTCTTTATTGGCGAGAGAAGGAAGAAATAATGTCGTCAAATTGACAACCTTGGAAGGCCGTATAATCGAAGTCTCTTCCAATACTCCTGAAATTGGTAAAGTAATTGAGGAGGTTCAGGCAGAAGCCATTGAAGGTGAAGACCTGAAGATCTCATTCAGTGCCAAATTTGTAATGGATGCTCTAAAGGCATTGGAAGGTTCCGATATAAAAATTAATTTCACAGGTGCAATGCGTCCGTTTGTCATTCGTCCGCTACATGATGATTCCATGCTGCAATTAATTCTCCCGGTAAGGACTTATTAAGCTAAAATAATATTTCAAAAAAATTAAAGGCTTGTATAGCAGGTCTTTAATTTTTTTGTTTTTAAACTTTATGGGTTTCCAAAGGCTTTTTGGCGCTTTTTCAATTCTGTACGGGACTCTGAATCGCTAAAAACAGGAACTCAAAAAGCTATACTTTGTCTTAATGGGATTAATTTAGTAAAATGAAATATTAAAGACTACTTAGAAATGAGTGAGGCATGAATGGACTCCATAAAAATCAATACTGAATATATTACGCTTGGACAATTCCTGAAAGTGGCCGATTTGATCCAAAGCGGCGGAATGGCGAAATGGTTCTTAAGTGAATACGAGGTTTACATTAATGGCGAATTAGACGTGAGAAGAGGCAGAAAATTAAGATCAGGTGATAAAATAGAGATTCCTGGATTTGGCACCTACACAATTACAAGCTAAAACATAAGGGAAGAGCGGAATATGTATATTGAAAATATAAGTTTGAAAAATTACCGCAACTATACCGAATTGAATCTGACTTTTGAGAATAAAGTCAATGTAATCCTTGGCGAAAATGCTCAAGGAAAAACAAATGTCATGGAATCTATTTTCGTTTTAGCAATGGCAAAATCCCATCGGACCTCAAATGATAAAGAACTTATTCGCTGGGATGAAGAGTATGCTAAAATAGAAGGAAGAGTTAGAAGAGAAATACCTCAATACCACTTGAGCTGACCATTTCAAAAAAGGGAAAAAGGCGAAGTGCAACCATATTGAACAAAGAAAGTTGAGTCAATATGTCGGAAATATGAATGTGGTCATGTTTGCGCCTGAGGATCTTAACCTTGTAAAGGGAAGTCCTCTAGTCAGACGCCGTTTTATAGATATGGAAATTGGCCAGGTTTCTCCCGTATACCTTCATGATATGAGCCAATATCATAAAATACTTCAACAAAGAAATCATTACTTAAAGCTTCTGCAGACCGGAAACAAACGGATACGACGATGCTTGACGTGCTGACAGATCAATTTATTCAGTATGCAGCGAAAATTGTCGAAAGAAGGTACGAGTTTCTTTTAAAGCTCCAGCAATGGGCAGAGCCGATTCATTCGGGGATCTCAGAAATCTAGAAGTATTGAAAATCCAATATAAACCGTCGCTTGATGTATCAGAATCTATGGATTTGACGAAAATGATAGAAGTATACACAGAAAAATTTGATAAAATAAAAACAAGGGAAATTGAACGGGGTGTTACACTGGTAGGTCCTCATCGTGACGACCTGGTTTTTTTTGTGAATGACCGTGATGTCCAGACATATGGTTCACAAGGACAACAGCGTACGACTGCCCTGTCTTTGAAACTTGCCGAAATTGAGCTGATCCATGAAGAAATCGGCGAGTATCCCATTTTATTATTGGATGATGTGTTATCGGAACTCGACGATTTCCGTCAATCCCATTTACTGAATACGATACAAGGGAAAGTGCAAACATTTGTGACGACACCCTCCGTTGATGGAATCGATCATCAAACCCTAAGAGAAGCGTCCACCTTTTATGTTAGTCAAGGAAGTATAAAAAAGGTTAAATGATGAGGTGAATGTATGTATCTCCACATTGGTGAAGACATTCTTGTGAAAACGGACGATGTCATAGCCATTTTAGATAAGAAGCTGCTTCAGGCCTCTCCGATCATGAGTGAATTTTTGGAGAAAAAGTCCGATGTAACTTACCATTTAGCAAAAAACTCGGTTAAATCGATTGTAGTGACGGACAAACAGGTATATTATTCACCGCTTGCGTCGTCCACTTTGAAAAAGCGTTCACTGCAGCCATCGCTCTTAATCGATGATATAGATATTCTTTGAATTGTAGCTAAACGTTATAATTACTCCTGAAAATTGATAAATGCCAAAAGAAAAGTGTAGGTGATACGTATGACAATGGAACAAAAAGAAGTACAAGCTCAGGCATACGATGAGAATCAGATACAGGTTTTAGAAGGCTTAGAAGCAGTTCGTAAACGTCCGGGGATGTATATCGGCTCCACCGCTGCAAAAGGACTTCACCATCTTGTTTGGGAAATTGTCGATAACAGTATTGATGAGGCACTAGCTGGTTTCTGTACGGAAATCAAAGTGACGATCGAAGAAGACAATAGCATAACCGTAGTCGATAATGGTCGGGGAATTCCAGTGGGCATCCATGAAAAAATGGGACGCCCGGCTGTGGAAGTAATCATGACGGTCCTTCATGCGGGCGGTAAATTTGGCGGCGGGGGTTATAAGGTCTCCGGCGGTCTGCATGGTGTGGGGGCATCAGTGGTTAATGCCTTATCCACGGTATTGGAAGTGTACGTTCATCGTGAAGGGAAAATCCATTATCAGCAATTTAACCGCGGTATCCCAAAAGAGGATTTGAAAATCATTGGTGAAACCGATCATACCGGAACGACTGTACACTTCATTCCTGATGGTGAAATCTTCACGGAAACCTTGGAATATGATTTCGATACATTAGCCACACGAATCCGTGAGCTTGCATTCCTGAATAAAGGCTTGAAACTGATAATTGAAGATAAACGTGAAGAAGAAGAGAAAATCAGGGAGTTTCACTATGAGGGCGGCATCAAATCCTATGTCGAGCATTTGAACCGTTCAAAAGAGGTTTTGCATGAGGAACCGATTTTCATGGAAGGCGAAAAAGATGGCATCTCTGTTGAATTGGCTCTGCAATATAATGACAGCTATATCAGTAATGTCTTTTCTTTTGCCAATAATATCCATACCTATGAAGGCGGTACACATGAATCAGGATTCAAGACTGCTTTGACCCGTGTCATCAATGATTATGCACGGAAAAATGGTCTTTTAAAAGAAGCGGATTCCAATTTCTCGGGTGAAGATGTCCGGGAAGGTTTAACGGCAATCATTTCGATTAAGCATCCCGATCCGCAATTTGAAGGTCAAACGAAAACCAAACTCGGAAACTCTGAAGTGAGGACGGTTACTGATTCCATTCTTTCGGAAAGGCTTGATGCCTTCTTATATGAAAATCCTGCAGTGGCCCGAAAAATTGTAGATAAAGGGCAAATGGCAGCGAGAGCCCGTTTGGCAGCGAAGAAAGCACGTGAATTGACCCGGAGGAAAAGTGCTTTGGAAGTATCAATCTACCGGGGAAATTGGCGGATTGCTCTTCTAAGGACCCGGGTATCAGCGAATTGTACATCGTTGAAGGAAACTCTGCGGGAGGCTCGGCAAAACAAGGACGGGACCGCCATTTCCAAGCCATATTGCCGCTAAGGGGTAAAATCCTGAATGTTGAAAAGGCGCGATTGGATAGAATCCTGCACAATGAGGAAATAGGTACGATCATCACAGCGCTTGGAACAGGCATTGGTGATGAATTCAATATTGAAAAGGCTAGATACCATAAAATTGTTATCATGACCGATGCGGATGTGGATGGTGCCCATATCAGAACACTGATGTTGACATTCTTCTACCGGTACATGCGAAAAATCATCGAGTATGGTTATATATATATTGCTCAGCCGCCACTTTTCAAGATCCAGCAGGGAAAAAAGTGGATTATGCTTATAATGACCGCGAGCTTGAAGAAATCATGGCAAGTTTGCCAAGTACTCCAAAGCCTAACCTGCAGCGTTATAAAGGGCTGGGGGAAATGAATCCGGAGCAATTGTGGGAGACGACGATGAACCCTGAAACGAGAACGCTGCTTCAAGTCAGTTTGAAAGATGCTGCCGAGGCTGATGAAACTTTCGAGATGCTGATGGGCGATAAGGTGGAACCGCGACGTAACTTCATTGAAGAAAATGCAATTTATGTAAAAAATCTTGATATCTGATTTTTGACAGGATGCTTTTTACATCCTGTTCTTTAAATAGTGCACGAACAGATAAACTTAAATGAGAGTATAAGCTTTTAATAGGAGGTTGGCTCCATGTCAGAAAATGAAAGATCAGGTGTTAAAGAAATAAATATAAGTACCGAGATGCGGACATCGTTTTTGGATTATGCGATGAGCGTTATCGTGTCGCGGGCTTTGCCTGATGTAAGGGACGGTTTGAAACCGGTACACCGAAGAATTCTTTATGCAATGAACGATCTTGGAATGACTTCGGATAAACCATTTAAGAAATCAGCCCGTATTGTCGGGGAAGTAATCGGTAAATATCACCCGCATGGTGATTCGGCAGTATATGAAACGATGGTACGGATGGCGCAACCTTTTAACTATCGCTATATGCTTGTAGATGGTCATGGGAATTTCGGTTCGGTCGATGGTGACCAAGCTGCCGCAATGAGGTACACCGAAGCGAGAATGTCGAAAATCTCGATGGAGTTACTCCGTGACTTAAATAAAGATACGGTCAATTTCAGGATAACTACGATGGTTCAGAAAGAGAACCAGCCGTCATGCCTGCCCGTTTCCCGAACTTGTTGGTGAATGGTTCATCAGGAATAGCGGTAGGAATGGCAACCAATATTCCGCCCCATCAATTAGGTGAGGTAATTGACGGCGTATTGGCTTTAAGCAAGAATCCTGAGATTACAATTCCAGAGTTGATGGAATATATTCCTGGTCCGGACTTTCCGACAGCCGGTTTGATTTTAGGGAGAAGCGGAATCAGAAAGGCCTATGAAACCGGTAAAGGGTCAATCATTCAACGGGCGAAAGTCGAGATTGAAGAGAAACCGAATGGTAAACAGGTAATCCTTGTTAAGGAAATCCCTTATCAAGTGAATAAAGCAAGATTGATTGAAAAAATCGCAGAACTTGCCCGAGATAAGAAAATCGAAGGCATCACCGACTTACGGGATGAATCGGATCGCAATGGTATGCGTATTGTCATGGAGCTTCGAAAGGATGTTAATGCGAATGTCCTTTTAAACAACCTGTATAAGCATACCGCGATGCAGACCACCTTCGGAATCAATCTGCTTGCTTTGGTGGACGGTCAGCCAAAGGTGCTGAATTTAAAACAATGCCTGCGCTACTACTTGGAGCATCAGCAGGTAGTCATACGGCGCAGGACTGAATTCGAACTGCGGAAAGCGGAGGCCCGTGCCCATATTTTAGAAGGTTTGCGCATTGCCCTTGATAATTTGGATGCAGTCATTTCGTTGATCCGCAGTTCCCAAACGACAGATATTGCCCGTGAAGGCTTAATGACACAATTCTCACTTTCCGAAAAACAGGCGCAAGCTATTCTGGATATGCGATTACAGCGCTTGACAGGTCTGGAACGTGAAAAAATCGAAGATGAATATCAGGCATTAATGGCTATAATTGCAGAATATAAAGCGATTCTTGCTGATGAGGAAAAAGTTCTTGAAATTATCCGTGAAGAGCTTCTTGAAATTAAAGAACGTTTTGATGATAAACGGAGAACTGAAATCACATTAGCCGGCTTTGAAAGCCTGGAAGATGAAGATTTAATCCCAGAGGAAAATATAATCGTGACACTTACGCATAACGGTTATATTAAACGCTTGCCTGCAACCACATACCGCAGTCAAAAACGCGGGGGACGCGGAATACAGGGTATGGGAACGAATACAGATGACTTTGTCGGTCACTTGTTAACCACTTCGACTCATGACACTCTATTATTCTTCACCAACAAAGGTAAAGTCTATCGTTCAAAAGGATATGAAATACCTGAATTTGGCAGGACGGCAAAAGGATTGCCGCTTATCAACTTGTTGGAAGTCGATAAAGGCGAGTGGGTCAACGCAATCATACCGGTGAAGGAATTTGCGGACGATTGGTATTTATTCTTCACGACCAGACATGGGATATCAAAGCGTACACCTTTGTCGTCTTTTGCAAATATCCGTAATAACGGTTTAATTGCCTTAGGTTTACGTGAAGATGATGAATTGATCTCTGTCCGACTTACGAATGGGGAGAAACAGATCATAATTGGAACGAAGTCCGGAATGATGATTCGTTTCCCTGAGACGGATGTACGGACAATGGGACGTACTGCAGCGGGAGTGAAAGGGATTTCCTTAGGGACGAATGATGAAGTTGTCGGAATGGAAATTCTTGAAGATGATGAAGAAGTCCTGATCGTTACGAAAAACGGTTATGGAAAAAGGACCTCTGCGGAAGAGTACCGCATTCAAAGCCGTGGAGGCAAAGGAATAAAAACATGTAATGTCACTGAGAAAAATGGTGAACTTATAGCCGTGAAAACAGTTACGGGTGAAGATGAAGATTTGATGCTGATTACAGCAGCTGGTGTATTGATCCGAATGGAAGTCGAAGGCATTTCTAAAACGGGCCGTAATACACAGGGTGTTAAGCTCATCCGACTCGAATCCGCAGATAATGAATATGTTTCTACGGTGGCCATCGTAGGAAGGGAAGAAGAAGAAGAAAAAGACATGGATATAGAGACGGTAACAACTCTAGATCCGGATTCTGATCCCGAACCTACTGTAATTGAAGAAAATGAAGATACTGAAAAAGATACGGAAGAATAATCTTTTCATAAAAAAAGGAGTTCGGTATTAAAATTCCGAACTCCTTTTGAAATTCCCTTTGAATTTTAGTCTAAAGTTAAAGTTTTATTAATTTTATTTTTAAAACTATGAGACTTTAGGCAAAGGGTTCTATAAAAGGTTAAAACAAAGGTGATTGGAGCGGGTGTGCGGAAAGCGAGTACCTGTAGGCAACGCTCAAATTGTATAAACCGTAAAAAAACTGTAGATCCAGCAATTAAGCTGGGTCTTTTTTGCATTAGCTGGATTTCAAAATGATCTCAAGAATGGTTGGGTGTAGGTAAAAAGACTCGCGTATTTTAGGGAGCTTTGCTAATGAATTGATTTTTTTAGGTATTTAATCATAATTAAGATGATTTTTACCATCTTTTTCAAGTAAATTGATACTCATTAATACTACCGAGGTGAAACGTTTTGCTAGTGAAAACTCGCTATTTAATCGAAGGCTGCATCCTCTCTAAAGAGATTAGAGGTCTTTCGAACCGCCCCATAATGTATGAAAAAACAATATTGACCACGCAGTTAATTGAGGCATTGCAAGCTTTTTTAATAACAGAGGTGAGCGTTGAAAAAACTTTGATCGATGGAAAAACATTTCTGCCGAAAGAAGTAATAGATCCAGAATTGCGTGAAATGGGAGAGTCATCGGATTTTACGGATTTGTATCTTAAGTCAGTACAAAAATATAAACGATTATTTAAAAATTGGCAGGCAGGCAGTAAAGTCGAGGTGGCCATGATTCGTTTCATCATGATTCCCCTTATGGACAAGGCTTTAGAGGAACCAGGAAACATTTTAATGCTGCACAACTATTGCAATAAGGAAGACTATATTTATCATCATGCTATTTCCATTGGATTGATAGGAGGATATATTGCATATAAAATGAAATGCAATAGGGCAGATGTCTACCAAGCTGCAATTGGCGGATGCCTGGCAGATTGTGGGATGGCGAAGCTGCCACCAAGGTTATTAAATAAAAGGGAAAGCCTGACGGCAGATGATTATGAGGAGATACATGCTCATCCCATTTTCAGCTACAAGATGATCAAGGAGAGTTCCATCATTAAGGATAGTGTGAAGATAGCCATTCTAGAGCATCATGGAAGGTTAGATGGAACGGGTTATCCGAAAAGATTGAAATCAAAGCCCATGAACTTATTCTCAAAAATCATTGCTGTTGCAGATGTATTTCACGCCATGACTTCCGAAAGGACATATAGAAAGAAACAGTCACCGTTTAAGGTATTAGAAATGATCTTACATGACGACTTTGGTAAATTTGATATTGCGGTAGTTAAAACCTTGTTATCAAGCTTCACTGATTTTTCCATAGGAAGCAGGGTCAAACTGAACAATGGATTCATCGCTGAAATCATTTTTATTGATGCCGGCTCGCAAACAAGACCGGTCATAAAGGTGATGGATAGTGAGCAAATTATCAATTTGGGGATTAATCGTGAATTATATATAGAAGAAATACTATAATGTTTAAAGAAAAAGTTTACTCTTGAAATGTAAGCTTTTTCTTCTTGATCAGGGGTAAAATCATAGTATTTGAAATCTATGAATTGATGTATATTATTTATTTTAAAATAACTATTGCTTTTATTCCTGATACTAGATATAATAACTAAGTCGACAGCGAAAGAATAAAGTTGTTGACGAAAAATAATATAGATGATATATTATTAAAGTCGTTTCCAAACGGACGACAAAAATCGCTCTTTGAAAACTGAACAAAACAAAGCGCCAACGTTAAATTTTAAGTGAGCACACACTATCAAAAAAGCAAATGAGCAAGTCAAACATTTCTTCGGAGAGTTTGATCCTGGCTCAGGACGAACGCTGGCGGCGTGCCTAATACATGCAAGTCGAGCGAATCGATGGGAGCTTGCTCCCTGAGATTAGCGGCGGACGGGTGAGTAACACGTGGGCAACCTGCCTATAAGACTGGGATAACTTCGGGAAACCGGAGCTAATACCGGATACGTTCTTTTCTCGCATGAGAGAAGATGGAAAGACGGTTTACGCTGTCACTTATAGATGGGCCCGCGGCGCATTAGCTAGTTGGTGAGGTAATGGCTCACCAAGGCGACGATGCGTAGCCGACCTGAGAGGGTGATCGGCCACACTGGGACTGAGACACGGCCCAGACTCCTACGGGAGGCAGCAGTAGGGAATCTTCCGCAATGGACGAAAGTCTGACGGAGCAACGCCGCGTGAACGAAGAAGGCCTTCGGGTCGTAAAGTTCTGTTGTTAGGGAAGAACAAGTACCAGAGTAACTGCTGGTACCTTGACGGTACCTAACCAGAAAGCCACGGCTAACTACGTGCCAGCAGCCGCGGTAATACGTAGGTGGCAAGCGTTGTCCGGAATTATTGGGCGTAAAGCGCGCGCAGGTGGTTCCTTAAGTCTGATGTGAAAGCCCACGGCTCAACCGTGGAGGGTCATTGGAAACTGGGGAACTTGAGTGCAGAAGAGGAAAGTGGAATTCCAAGTGTAGCGGTGAAATGCGTAGAGATTTGGAGGAACACCAGTGGCGAAGGCGACTTTCTGGTCTGTAACTGACACTGAGGCGCGAAAGCGTGGGGAGCAAACAGGATTAGATACCCTGGTAGTCCACGCCGTAAACGATGAGTGCTAAGTGTTAGAGGGTTTCCGCCCTTTAGTGCTGCAGCTAACGCATTAAGCACTCCGCCTGGGGAGTACGGCCGCAAGGCTGAAACTCAAAGGAATTGACGGGGGCCCGCACAAGCGGTGGAGCATGTGGTTTAATTCGAAGCAACGCGAAGAACCTTACCAGGTCTTGACATCCTCTGACAACCCTAGAGATAGGGCTTTCCCCTTCGGGGGACAGAGTGACAGGTGGTGCATGGTTGTCGTCAGCTCGTGTCGTGAGATGTTGGGTTAAGTCCCGCAACGAGCGCAACCCTTGATCTTAGTTGCCAGCATTCAGTTGGGCACTCTAAGGTGACTGCCGGTGACAAACCGGAGGAAGGTGGGGATGACGTCAAATCATCATGCCCCTTATGACCTGGGCTACACACGTGCTACAATGGATGGTACAAAGGGCTGCAAACCTGCGAAGGTAAGCGAATCCCATAAAGCCATTCTCAGTTCGGATTGCAGGCTGCAACTCGCCTGCATGAAGCCGGAATCGCTAGTAATCGCGGATCAGCATGCCGCGGTGAATACGTTCCCGGGCCTTGTACACACCGCCCGTCACACCACGAGAGTTTGTAACACCCGAAGTCGGTGAGGTAACCTTCATGGAGCCAGCCGCCTAAGGTGGGACAGATGATTGGGGTGAAGTCGTAACAAGGTAGCCGTATCGGAAGGTGCGGCTGGATCACCTCCTTTCTAAGGATAATTACGAGGCGCTTTTGTTTTGTTCAGTTTTGAATGAGTGATTCATTCAATTAAATAGCAATCCCGCGATAAGCTTGGGAAGCAGAAGCTTATTATTTATGTGAATGGGCCTATAGCTCAGCTGGTTAGAGCGCACGCCTGATAAGCGTGAGGTCGATGGTTCGAGTCCATTTAGGCCCACCATTCCATTTCCCAAAACGGGGCCTTAGCTCAGCTGGGAGAGCGCCTGCCTTGCACGCAGGAGGTCAGCGGTTCGATCCCGCTAGGCTCCACCAATGAAACAATCACGTTGTGATTGGGACAGCTTGTTCCTTGAAAACTAGATAATAGATAGAAGGCAATTAATTTTTTTCAAAGCATCTGTAAGATCTTTTTAACGGTTAAGTTAGAAAGGGCGCACGGTGGATGCCTTGGCACTAGGAGCCGATGAAGGACGGGACTAACACCGATATGCTTCGGGGAGCTGTAAGTAAGCTTTGATCCGGAGATTTCCGAATGGGGAAACCCACTGTTCGTAATGGAACAGTATCTTTACCTGAATACATAGGGTACTGAAGGCAGACCCGGGGAACTGAAACATCTAAGTACCCGGAGGAAGAGAAAGCAAACGCGATTTCCTGAGTAGCGGCGAGCGAAACGGAATTAGCCCAAACCAAGAGGCTTGCCTCTTGGGGTTGTAGGACACTCAACATGGAGTTACAAAGGAACGGGGTAAATGAAGCGACCTGGAAAGGTCCGTCGAAGAAGGTAAAAACCCTGTAGTTGAAACTTCGTTCCCTCCTGAGTGGATCCTGAGTACGGCGGGACACGAGAAATCCCGTCGGAAGCAGGGAGGACCATCTCCCAAGGCTAAATACTCCCTAGTGACCGATAGTGAACCAGTACCGTGAGGGAAAGGTGAAAAGCACCCCGGAAGGGGAGTGAAATAGATCCTGAAACCGTGTGCCTACAAGTAGTCAAAGCCCGTTAATGGGTAATGGCGTGCCTTTTGTAGAATGAACCGGCGAGTTACGATTTCATGCGAGGTTAAGTTGATGAGACGGAGCCGCAGCGAAAGCGAGTCTGAATAGGGCGAATGAGTATGAGGTCGTAGACCCGAAACCAGGTGATCTACCCATGTCCAGGGTGAAGTTCAGGTAACACTGAATGGAGGCCCGAACCCACGCACGTTGAAAAGTGCGGGGATGAGGTGTGGGTAGCGGAGAAATTCCAATCGAACCTGGAGATAGCTGGTTCTCTCCGAAATAGCTTTAGGGCTAGCCTCAAGATGAGAGTATTGGAGGTAGAGCACTGATTGGACTAGGGGCCCCCAACGGGTTACCGAATTCAGTCAAACTCCGAATGCCAAATACTTATTCTTGGGAGTCAGACTGCGAGTGATAAGATCCGTAGTCGAAAGGGAAACAGCCCAGACCACCAGCTAAGGTCCCAAAGTATACGTTAAGTGGAAAAGGATGTGGAGTTGCTTAGACAACCAGGATGTTGGCTTAGAAGCAGCCACCATTTAAAGAGTGCGTAATAGCTCACTGGTCGAGTGACTCCGCGCCGAAAATGTACCGGGGCTAAACGTATCACCGAAGTTGTGGATTGACACCGTTGGTGTCGATGGTAGGAGAGCGTTCTAAGGGCGTTGAAGTCAGACCGGAAGGACTGGTGGAGCGCTTAGAAGTGAGAATGCCGGTATGAGTAGCGAAAGAAGGGTGAGAATCCCTTCCACCGAATGCCTAAGGTTTCCTGAGGAAGGCTCGTCCGCTCAGGGTTAGTCGGGACCTAAGCCGAGGCCGAAAGGCGTAGGCGATGGACAACAGGTTGA
The DNA here is from genome assembly GCA_030562215.1 of Peribacillus frigoritolerans. Lineage (GTDB taxonomy): Bacteria > Bacillota > Bacilli > Bacillales > DSM-1321 > Peribacillus > Peribacillus frigoritolerans_B. The sequence continues at coordinate 1,023,516 of JAUPFL010000001.1, forward strand.
TATTCCTGTACCACCTATACATCGTTTGAACGATGGGGGACGCAGAAGGATAGGGTAAGCGCGCTGTTGGATATGCGCGTCCAAGCAGTTAGGCCGGAAACGAGGCAAATCCCGTTTCCATTAAGGCGGAGCTGTGATGGCGAGGGAAATATAGTACCGAAGTTCCTGATTCCACGCTGCCAAGAAAAGCCTCTAGTGAGATGTAAGGTGCCCGTACCGCAAACCGACACAGGTAGGCGAGGAGAGAATCCTAAGGTGTGCGAGAGAACTCTCGTTAAGGAACTCGGCAAAATGACCCCGTAACTTCGGGAGAAGGGGTGCTTTTTAGGGTGAATAGCCCAGAAAAGCCGCAGTGAATAGGCCCAGGCGACTGTTTAGCAAAAACACAGGTCTCTGCGAAGCCGCAAGGCGAAGTATAGGGGCTGACACCTGCCCGGTGCTGGAAGGTTAAGGGGAGAGGTTAGCGCAAGCGAAGCTTTGAACCGAAGCCCCAGTAAACGGCGGCCGTAACTATAACGGTCCTAAGGTAGCGAAATTCCTTGTCGGGTAAGTTCCGACCCGCACGAAAGGTGTAACGATCTGGGCACTGTCTCAACGAGAGACTCGGTGAAATTATAGTACCTGTGAAGATGCAGGTTACCCGCGACAGGACGGAAAGACCCCGTGGAGCTTTACTGCAGCCTGATATTGAATTTTGGTACAGCTTGTACAGGATAGGTAGGAGCCTGAGAAGCCGGAGCGCCAGCTTCGGTGGAGGCGTTGGTGGGATACTACCCTGGCTGTATTGAAATTCTAACCCGCGCCCCTTATCGGGGTGGGAGACAGTGTCAGGTGGGCAGTTTGACTGGGGCGGTCGCCTCCTAAAGAGTAACGGAGGCGCCCAAAGGTTCCCTCAGAATGGTTGGAAATCATTCGTAGAGTGTAAAGGCACAAGGGAGCTTGACTGCGAGACCTACAAGTCGAGCAGGGACGAAAGTCGGGCTTAGTGATCCGGTGGTTCCGCATGGAAGGGCCATCGCTCAACGGATAAAAGCTACCCCGGGGATAACAGGCTTATCTCCCCAAGAGTCCACATCGACGGGGAGGTTTGGCACCTCGATGTCGGCTCATCGCATCCTGGGGCTGTAGTCGGTCCCAAGGGTTGGGCTGTTCGCCCATTAAAGCGGTACGCGAGCTGGGTTCAGAACGTCGTGAGACAGTTCGGTCCCTATCCGTCGCGGGCGCAGGAAATTTGAGAGGAGCTGTCCTTAGTACGAGAGGACCGGGATGGACGCACCGCTGGTGTACCAGTTGTCTTGCCAAAGGCATAGCTGGGTAGCTACGTGCGGACGGGATAAGTGCTGAAAGCATCTAAGCATGAAGCCCCCTCAAGATGAGATTTCCCATGGCGCAAGCTAGTAAGATCCCTGAAAGATGATCAGGTTGATAGGTCAGAGGTGGAAGCATGGTGACATGTGGAGCTGACTGATACTAATAGATCGAGGACTTAACCAACGCTTTTAAAAAAATGAAATACCTTCTTATTATCTAGTTTTGAAGGAACAACGTTCCTCATATGTTTGGTGGCGATAGCGAAGAGGTCACACCCGTTCCCATTCCGAACACGGCAGTTAAGCTCTTCAGCGCCGATGGTAGTTGGGGGTTTCCCCTGTGAGAGTAGGACGCCGCCAAGCCATTTAAAAAGATCAGCCATCCGGCTGGTCTTTTTGTGTCGTTTCAGGATAGATCAATTCACCAATAGGTTGTAGGAAGGGTCAGGAATGGAATCTTTCCGACTTAATCCATTCAAATATTAAAAATGGCACCTTAGCTTGGCTTATTTTAAGGAATTGTACAATGTAGGGGTAATCGTCATTAGGCATGGTTTTCATCAGCTCTGCCCACCATTCTGTTTCATAACGAGCTATTATGCTAAGGTTATAAGAAATCAAATAATGGATCAAAAGTTCAGGTAATGAAAAAGCTGACGAATCCTTATTTAGAGATAGCATGAACTGTCCTTCTTCCAAATTATACCGTATTGGAGAAGCGGCATTATGAATAGGAACACCATCTGTTTTTAAATGCAGTGTTCCAGGAGCTTCTGAAATACTGTAAATTTGATTCGTTTTAGCTTTCAAAAATTCTTCCAATCGACTGCTGGACATTTGATAGCTATCCAATATGGTTGAGGGTAATTGAAAACCATTCGAAGAGGGTAACAGGGCGACGAAATTTTTCTTGGAAACGGACCATATAAAGTTTTGCATATCTGGGATTTCCTTCATAAGTGTACCCATGGAAAATTTTTCACCTTCCAGATACTTGATATGAAATAATTTCTCGGCTATGCAGGTGAAAAGTCCATTCTTTTGCGTTTTCACTTCATCCTTTAAAAATTCATATTGTTGCTTTTTCTTTTTCTCGTAGTTACCCCATGGGCAAGCATCGAAGTTGATTCCGGATAGTTAGGATCAATTGTGAGCAGACAAGCCTTTAATAATTGGGCGAATCCGTAAAATGTCAGGATTGGTTGAATGGAAAGTGGTGCAATGGCTGCCTGATTATAATAAGTTTTAGCATGTTCAAGATGGTAAATAAATGGATAACAATTATCATAACTTTTGATGTCCGCTTCTGCTATTTTTTTCTTGTGCGTAACATTTTTGTAAAAAAAGTTGTGAGGAAGATGCGGAAAAAAAAGGTGTATATTTATCGAAATTATCATTGTTTTCAGGCATTGCAGCTATCCTCCGAATTAATAGAATAATCAAACATTTATTTCTCTTCTTGACAGTAGTATGTCCTATTGATAACCTACAAATAATATTTTTAAGCAGGAGGGGAAAATAATGTGGGAAAATAAATTTGCAAAAGAAGGTTTAACCTTTGATGATGTCCTATTAATTCCAGCGAAATCAGAGGTTTTGCCGAAAGATGTTAACCTTCAAGTCAGCTTAGCTGAAAACTTAAAGCTCAACCTTCCTATCATCAGTGCAGGAATGGATACCGTGACAGAAGCTGAGATGGCGATTGCCATGGCTCGTCAAGGTGGATTAGGTATCATTCATAAAAATATGTCCATTGAAGCACAAGCTGAACTGGTGGATAAAGTAAAACGTTCAGAAAGCGGTGTAATTACCGATCCGTTTTTCTTGACGCCAGATCACCAGGTATTCGATGCAGAGCATTTAATGGGTAAATATCGCATTTCGGGTGTTCCTGTAGTCAACAATATTGAGGATCAAAAACTTGTGGGTATCATTACAAATCGTGATTTGCGATTTATTTCCGATTTTTCCTTGAAGATTTCCAGTGTCATGACAGTAGAGAATCTGGTCACAGCGCCAGTAGGAACTAACTTGGAACAAGCAGAGAAGATTCTTCAAAAGTACAAAATTGAAAAGCTTCCTCTTGTAGACGATAATGGAGTTCTTAAAGGACTTATTACGATCAAAGATATCGAGAAAGTCATTGAGTTCCCGAATTCGGCGAAAGATAAGCAAGGGAGATTGCTTGCAGGTGCCGCAGTCGGAGTGACTAAGGATACAATGAAACGTGTAGAAATGCTTGTTAAGTCCCATGTCGATGCAATTGTACTTGATACTGCTCATGGTCATTCAGAAGGTGTCCTTGAAATGGTGAAGGAAATTCGCGGGACATATCCTGAATTGACGATCATTGCCGGTAATGTGGCAACAGCTGAAGGGACGAAAGCATTGATTGAAGCGGGAGCTGATGTAGTGAAAGTGGGAATCGGACCAGGGTCAATCTGTACGACAAGGGTTGTGGCTGGTGTAGGTGTTCCACAAATCACGGCTGTCTTCGATTGTGCGACAGAAGCTAGAAAACATGGTAAAACGATTATCGCTGATGGCGGAATTAAATACTCTGGTGATATCGTTAAAGCCCTGGCTGCAGGCGGACATGCAGTAATGCTTGGAAGTATGCTTGCAGGTGTAACTGAAAGCCCAGGCGAAACGGAAATTTTCCAAGGCCGCCGTTTTAAAGTGTATCGGGGTATGGGCTCTGTTGCTGCAATGGAAAAAGGATCTAAAGATCGTTACTTCCAGGAAGATAACAAGAAATTCGTACCGGAAGGCATCGAAGGGCGCCTTCCATACAAAGGACCTCTTTCGGATACCATTTTCCAACTGATAGGCGGCATTCGTTCAGGTATGGGATATTGCGGTACAGCCACATTGGAAGAGTTGAGAGAAAACTCTCAATTTGTCAAAATGACAGGTGCCGGATTAAGGGAGAGCCATCCTCATGATGTCCAAATTACAAAAGAAGCACCGAACTATTCAATGTAATGAATTTAACATATAATCGTCATTAAAATTTATTATTAAAATAGACAGAGTCTGCGATTACTCTGTCTATTTTTTTTATTTTTTCTGTGATAAACTAGACAAGGTGTCAAGGGAATTACATAAAGTTTCTTCTTTGTTATAGAGATTAGCTTAAAAGTTGGAGGTATTGGAAATTGAAAAAATCAGCAAGATGACCCTCATTTTCACTTTTGTTTTTGTTCTTGTTATGTCGCAATTTGCCTATCAACCGGGGAAGCTGTTGCTGAATCTGATAATTTAGGTTTAAAAGCAGAGGCAGCCATCATAATCGATGGTGAAACAGGACAAATCGTGTATGAAAAAATGCCGATAAAGTATTAGGGATTGCATCCATGTCTAAAATGATGACCGAGTACATCATAATGGAGTCAATTGAAAATGGGAAAATCAGTTGGGATCAAAAAGTAAAAATAAATAAATACGTACATGACCTTTCAAAAGCACCCAATTTGTCGAATGTTGGGTTAACAGAAGGTGAAGATTATACAGTTAAGGAACTATATCAAGCCATGGCCGTCTATTCCGGAAATGCGGCTACGGTAGCTTTAGCACAACTAGTTTCTGGAAGTGAAAAGAGCTTTGTTAAGTTAATGAACGAAAAAGCAAAGGAATTAGGCTTGAAAAACCATAAATTCGTTAACGCCAGCGGTTTGAATAACACCGATTTATTAGGGCAGTATCCTTCAGGTGATGAAGATGATGAAAATATCATGACAGCAAAAGATACTGCATTACTTGCTTATCGTTTAATAAATGATTATCCGGAAGTTTTAAAAATCGCCAGCATTTCTAAATTGAAGTTCCGTGATGGAAAAGAATATCCGAACTTCAACTGGATGCTGCCTGGCCTGATTTTTGAATATAAAGGCGTAGATGGACTAAAAACGGGATCTACAGACTTTGCCGGTTATGGCCATACAGGGACGGTTATCCAGGACGGTCAGCGTTATATCACGGTGGTCATGAAGTCCACTAATAAAAACGAACGTTTTGCAGATAGCACTAAGCTTATGAACTATGCTTATGCAACCTTTAAAAAGGAAAAAGTCCTTCCAGCCAACTACCAGGTGAAAGGAAAAGAAACACTGTCAGTAGTGAAAGGCAAGGAAAAAGAAGTCAAGATTCAATCTGAAAAGGCAATCGAGCTACTTGTTGAAAATGGTGGGAAAGATAACTATAAAACAGATTTAGTGATCGATAAAAACAAATTGAATGATGATGGTAAGCTGACTGCACCAATCAAAAAAGGTGAAAAGCTCGGTTACATCACAGTCACTCCTAAAAAAGGAGAAGATTACGGGTACATCAACGGCGATCCGGTTAAGGTTAACGTCGTGGCTGCTGAATCTGTTGAAAAGGCAAACTGGTTCGTATTATCCATGCGGGCGGTTGGCGGATTCTTTGGTGACGTATGGAGCAGTGTAGCTTCGACTGTTAAAGGCTGGTTTTAAGTTTCGCGTATAAAACGGTTGCGTAATGTACAAAATTATAGTACATTATGGAAAACAATCTGATTATATAAGAAAGCAATGACAGGAAATAGTAACAAGTATTTCTTTCTATAGAGAGCCGATGGCTGGTGGAAATCGGTGTTAGAGTTTTGTGAATCCCTCCTGGAGCAGAGTATGGAAAGCCCTTTGGGTCAGTAAATACTTTCGGTTAAAAGCCGTTATCGTGATAAGTGGTGGGCGTTTTTCATAGGCCTTCAACTAGGGTGGCAACGCGGGTTAACTCTCGTCCCTTCTTCAGGGGACGGGAGTTTTTTGCGTTCTTTGATAAATCATCAAAATATTAAGGAGGAACTGAAAATGTTGGATTTGAAATATGTAAGAAATAATTTTGAAGAAGTGAAGCGTGTATTGCAATTTAGAGGTGAAGATTTAACCGATTTAGGTAAATTTGAGGAACTGGATGTAAAGCGCCGGACTTTGATTGCTGATACGGAAAAGTTGAAAAGCCAAAGAAATGAAGTTTCACAGCAAGTGGCCGCATTGAAACGGGAGAAAAAAGATGCAGATCAGTTGATTGCTGAAATGCGTGAAGTTGGTGACCGTATAAAAGGTCTCGATGATGAGCTTCGTGAAGTGGAAGCCCGGTTAGAATCATTACTTCTTTCCATTCCGAATATTCCGCATGAAAGTGTGCCAGTTGGTGAGACGGAAGACGATAATGTCGAAATCCGTAAATGGGGGAGTTACCGGAATTCAAGTTTGAACCGAAACCACACTGGGATGTAGCTGGAGATCTAGGCATCCTGGATTTTGAACGGGCAGCAAAAGTGACCGGAAGCCGCTTTGTATTTTATAGGGGCTTGGTGCTCGATTAGAGCGTGCATTAATTAGCTTTATGTTAGACCTTCATGTTGAGGAACACGGATATGAAGAAATGCTGCCACCATATATGGTGAACCGTGCAAGCATGACTGGGACAGGTCAATTGCCTAAATTCGAAGAGGATGCTTTCCGTATTGAAAGTGATGATTACTTCTTGATTCCTACAGCTGAAGTCCCGGTGACAAACTTCCATCGTGATGAAATCATGAGCGCGGACGATCTGCCGATAAGTTATGCGGCATACAGCGCTTCATTCCGTTCAGAGGCAGGGTCTGCTGGTCGTGATACCCGCGGATTGATTCGTCAGCACCAGTTCAATAAAGTTGAACTAGTGAAGTTCGTGAAGCCGGAAGATTCTTATGCAGAGTTGGAAAACCTTACAGGTCATGCCGAAAAGGTCCTTCAATTGCTAGGCCTTCCATACCGAGTGCTAAGCATGTGTACGGGAGATCTTGGTTTCACTGCTGCTAAAAAGTATGATATCGAGGTTTGGATCCCGAGTTATGGAACGTACCGCGAAATTTCTTCTTGCAGTAACTTTGAAGCATTCCAGGCAAGACGGGCCAATATTCGCTTCAGACGTGATGCAAAAGGCAAACCGGAACACGTCCATACTCTAAATGGATCAGGTTTGGCAATCGGCCGTACAGTCGCTGCCCTTTTGGAAAATTACCAGCAGGAAGATGGCAGTGTTATCATTCCTGAAGTATTACGTCCATATATGCGCGGTGCGGAAGTCATTAAGCCGTAAGTCAAAAGGAATCAGCTTCTGATTAAAGAAGCTGATTCCCCTTTTATCAAAGTTTGAAAATTATTTTAAAAAACTTTATAGAGGGCTTGACTTTGATTTTAATTACATGTAATATAATAAATGTTGATACGGAGGTATACCCAAGTCCGGCTGAAGGGATCGGTCTTGAAAACCGACAGGGGAGTCAAATCCCGCGGGGTTCGAATCCCTCTACCTCCTCCATAACTTATTAATAACCACAGCGCATAAATTGGATATCGATGAATTCCGTTACACACATGTAACGGAATTTTTGTTTTCTAATATATTAAAAAACCACCGGATAACCGGTGGTTTTTCTGTTTTACACATTTCGCAGCAACTTGGTTTGCTCCATATATTCGGCAATCCGTTTTATAAGGGGTTCGATGCTTGCTTCATCCTGCATAAGGTCGTATTCGTTTATATTTAATCGAAGGACAGGGCAGGCGTTGAATTGATCAATCCATTGTTCGTAACGGCCGTGCATTTCCTGCCAATATTCAATTGGGGTATGCTGTTCCATTGGACGGCCGCGCTCTTGGATCCGGTTGAGGATATCATCCAGCGAACCTTCGAGATAGATAAGTAAATCAGGGTGCGGGAAGTATGGTGTCATTACCATGGCGTTGAAAAGGCTTGTATAAGTTTCGTAGTCCACATCATTCATCGTGCCTTTTTCATAATGCATTTTTGCAAATATCCCGGTGTCTTCATAAATGGAACGGTCTTGGATAAAACCGCCGCCATATTCGAAGATTTTTTTTGCTCTTTAAAACGTTCAGCGAGGAAATAGATTTGCAGGTGGAAACTCCAACGATTAAAATCATCGTAAAACTTATCCAGGTAGGGGTTCGTATCAACCTTCTCAAATGATGTCCTGAATTGAAGGGCATCGGCTAATGCATTGGTCATGGTCGATTTTCCTACGCCAACCGTCCCTGCTATCGTAATGACGGCGTTGTTTGGAATATTATATTTCTTTCGTAAGTTCATTTGACTTTACTCCTTTGTGCAGGGCATTCTCTATTTGGCTGATTATCGTTTTCAAATCATCCTTGTTCCCGACAAAATCCAGCTCATCTCCGTTGAATGTAAGAACAGGGATGTCAGGGTGCTGTTTCTCAAATGTTTCCATGAACGTTCGATAATCCGCGGATAACTGATCCAAATAAATGGAGGATATATTTTCTTCGAATTCACGACCTCTTTTACCGATTCGGGAGAGAAGGGTATCAAGACTTGCGTTTAAATAAATCACCATATTAGGTTTAGGCATATCCCTTGTTAAAATATTGAATATCTCAAGGTATTTATTGTATTGTTCGTTCTTTAACGTACGTTCAGCAAATATCAAGTTCTTGAATATATGATAATCAGCCACCACGGCTTGGTCATTAGTAAGATACTTTTTTCGATATCTTCCAATTGTTTATAACGGTTACACAGAAAAAACATTTCTGTTTGAAAGCTCCACTCATCAATATCTTTATAGAATTTCCCGAGAAATGGATTTTCATCGACAATTTCCCTTAATAGTGAAATTTGAAAATGATCTGCGATAACTTTTGCAAGTGATGTTTTCCCACGCCGATTGGACCTTCGACAGTGATAAATGGGGTGGATTTCATCCAATCTGTCCTCCTTCGTGAGGTATCAAGCTGAAATTCCCGTTCATTAGGATTTTCGCCAAGAGATATTGTATCACAGACTTGGGACTTTAGTGACATTTTTGTCAGGTTGATAAAGAAAGAGAATGAAAGAGTGGTTATTGGGGAGGGATGTAGGTTAGTGACTTTTTCAATTGATTGATTAAATATCTTCACCTTGTTTTATGGATGCCTTGAGAACATGGTTCATCATTTTTAATGCGTAATGATTATCTTCCTTTGATGCAGAAGCGATGCAATCCTTCGGAATCCATAATTTATATTCCCGCATATAGGCATCATTGGCCGTGAATAGGACGCAGATGTTGCCAGCTATGCCTGTAATGGTCAGGGTATCCACGTTTAATCGTTTAAGTAGTGTATTGAGTGCCGTCCCATAAAAAGCGGAGTGCTTCGGCTTGATGAGAAAGAAATCGTCCTGTTGAGGTTTTATTCTTTTGATGATTGAGGCATTTCCTTCATTTTTACATCTATCAATAATTTTATCGAAGTCAGCCTGCCATAAATCATAATGATCGTTGATATAAATGATTGGAAAACCTTTTTCTTTCATTTGCCTTTTTAATTTTAAAATCGGTTCGACGATAAGTTTCGTATGTTCAAGAAGCATATTCCCGTATTTGAAATCAAAATCATTGATCATATCAATGATAAGCAATGCAAAAGAAGGCGATTCAGGTCGATTCATGGTATATCCTCCTGTATTGTGAGAATTTACTTGCAGCACATATGCCGCATGCGTTACTATTCATAGAACAAGTAGTATGACCTTTATTTTTGTCTTATATTTGTCTGTTTACTCCTACTTAATATGAGGGGGTTTTTATGAAGGATGATGTTTATTACATGAATTTAGCCTTAAAGGAAGCAAAGAAGGCGCAGATGTTGAATGAAGTGCCGATTGGCGCTTTGATCGTCATAGATGATCAAGTAATTTCGACGGGGCATAACCTGAGGGAAACGGAACAAAATGCGACGGCACATGCGGAGCTGCTTGCAATCAATGAGGCTTGCCGTGCTACTGGCAGTTGGCGTCTTGAAGATGCGACTTTATATGTAACGCTGGAACCTTGCCCGATGTGTGCTGGTGCCATCTTGCAATCAAGGGTAAAAGGGTTGTTTTTGGAGCGCATGATCCAAAGGCTGGCTGTGCAGGCACATTCATGGATTTACTTCGAGATGAACGCTTTAACCATCAATGTGATGTTACAAGCGGTATATTAGGGAAGAGTGCGGCTGGATATTGACTTCTTTTTTAAAGAGCTTAGGGATAGAAAGAAAACTTTAAAAGAGAACAAGCACTCAAGAGTGCCGAAGAATATAAATAGGTGAAAAACGAATGTTGAAGATGAGGCTTTGCATCATTTGATAAATTTGGAATCAAACTGTCCATGAACAACACTTGCGTTTTTTTGTTACCTTAGTATAATGAATTATGCGTCGACATGACGCTTTGAAATTGGTATTACTTTTGCCGTGCTAGACGGGGAGGTAGCGGTGCCCTGTACTCGCAATCCGCTCTAGCGAGGTTGAATCCCTTCTCGAGGTTAGCATTCTGTAGGGCCTGCCTTAAGTAAGTGGTGTTGACACCCGGGTCCTGCGCAATGGGACTCCATGAACCATGTCAGGTCCGGAAGGAAGCAGCATTAAGTGGAAGTTCTCATGTGCCGCAGGGTTGCCTGGGTCGAGCTAACTGCTTAAGTAACGCTTATGGTTGCTAATCGACAGAAGGTGCACGGCAGTTATTTTACATAAACAAAAACTCATTCGTATCGGGTGGGTTTTTTTTATGCCAAGAAGGTAAAGCGCTTGGTATTTTTGAAAAAATGAGGCAGTGATGAAATTTCTTTTTAGCCTTTGATATTAAGGAAATCAGTAATGTATAATAAACAAGATGGAGAAAAGAAGGAGGGATTTCCGTGGGGTATCAAGCATTATACCGGGTATGGCGGCCACAACAATTCATTGATGTAGTCGGGCAGGAACATGTAACGAAAACGTTGCAGAATGCTTTGGTCGGGCAGAAGGTTTCACATGCCTATTTATTTTCCGGTCCACGTGGAACAGGGAAAACAAGTGCTGCCAAAATTCTAGCGAAAGCAGTGAATTGTGAGCATGCCCCGACAAGTGAGCCGTGTAACGAATGTGCTACCTGCCGCGGAATCACCGATGGCTCCATATCAGATGTTATAGAAATTGATGCAGCATCCAATAATGGTGTCGAGGAAATCCGTGACATTCGTGATAAGGTCAAATATGCACCTAACGCGGTTACATATAAAGTTTATATCATTGATGAAGTGCATATGCTTTCACAAGGAGCTTTCAATGCGCTTTTAAAGACATTGGAAGAACCTCCGAAGCACGTGATTTTCATATTGGCGACGACTGAACCTCATAAGATTCCACTAACGATCATTTCCCGTTGCCAAAGGTTCGATTTTAAACGGATCCAGCCTCAAGATATAGTTGGCAGGATGTCACAAATCATTGCAGAAACAGGTGTTTCATGTGATGAACAAGCCCTGCATATCATTGCGAGGGCAGCCGAAGGCGGGATGCGGGATGCACTAAGCCTCCTTGATCAAGCGATATCCTTCAGTTCGGAGACGGTTTCAGTGGAGGATGCATTGACTGTCACCGGATCTGTTTCGCAGGCGTTTTTAAGCCGGCTGGCAAAAGCTATATATGATAAAGAAGTGGCGGTGGCACTTGAAGTCCTTGAAGAATTGCTGGCCATGGGAAAAGACCCGGCTAGGTTCATAGAAGACATGATTTATTATTTTCGTGACATGCTCTTGTTTCAAACGGCACCGGCACTGGCAGAATCCTTCGAGCGTGTTTTGATAGATCCCCAATTCAAGGAATTGGCAGAAGTAATCTCTTCTGAATCGATTTACTCCATTATTGAAAGCTTCAATCAAACACAGCAGGATATGAAATGGACAAATCATCCAAGGATTTTCCTTGAAGTGGCACTTGTGAAGTTATGTAATGAGCAAAAGTCAAATCAAATTGATAACGGGCAGCTTCAACAGCTGCAGCAGAAAATAGAAGATTTAGAGAAGAAATTACTCGAAATGCAGAAAAACGGCATTCCGGCAGCCATGACAGAAAAACCTGCAGAGCAGGCTAAGGCGCAAAGGGCCGTTAAAAAATCATATAAAGCACCTGCAGGAAAGATCAATCAAGTTTTGAAACAAGCTACAAAGCCAGATCTTAATACTGTGAAAAGTAAGTGGGGGAAGTGCTTGAACAGTTAGGTCTGCAAAACCAAAAGTCATTGGCAGCTTTATTAACGGAGGCAGAACCTGTTGCTGCGTCAACTGAAGCTTTTGTGGTAAAATTCAAATATGATATTCATTGTCAAATGGCAATGGAAAATAACCGTTTCGTGGAAGTGATAGCCTCGATCATGCAGCAATTGACCGGACACCGAATGGAGATAGCTGGAGTTCCGGAAAGCCAGTGGCAAGGGTTGCGGGAGGACTTCATCTCAACACAGCAGTTCGACGGTCCAGAAGAAACGGAATCAAAAGAAGAAGACCCCTTTATAGCAGAGGCTAGAAAATTAGTCGGCGATGATTTACTTGAAATTAAAGAATAATTGGAGGTAAGGAAAATGGGTATGCGCGGCGGTAATATGCAGAACATGATGAAACAAATGCAAAAATGCAAAAGAAGATGGCAGAGGCACAAGAAGAATTAGGTGAAAAAAAGGTTGAAGGGACTGCCGGCGGCGGAATGGTAACGGTCATCGTGACTGGACATAAAGAAATAGTCGATGTAGTCATCAAACCGGAAGTTGTCGATCCGGATGATATCGATATGCTTCAGGATTTAGTGCTGGCTGCCACTAACGATGCTTTGAAAAAGGCGGAAGAACTGACAAACCAAACGATGGGACAATTCACTAAGGGAATGAACCTTCCGGGTATGTTTTAAGCAAGTTCAAAAGAAACTTCCTTTCAGGGGTTTCTTTTGAAATTTTTAGGAGGAATTCGATGCATTATCCAGAACCAATTTCCAAGCTTATTGACAGTTTTATGAAATTGCCGGGGATTGGTCCTAAAACGGCTGCTCGATTAGCCTTTCATGTACTAAGCATGAAGGAAGATACTGTTTTGGATTTTGCAAAAGCACTTGTTAATGCTAAGCGGAATCTTATGTATTGCTCAGTCTGTGGTCATATTACAGATCAAGATCCCTGTTATATTTGCGAAGATCAAAAGAGGGACAGAAGTTTGATTTGTGTGGTTCAGGACCCGAAAGATGTAATAGCTATGGAAAAGATGAGAGAGTTCGATGGTTTATACCATGTACTGCATGGCAGTATTTCCCCGATGGACGGAATCGGTCCGGAAGATATAAATATTCCCGATTTATTAAAGCGCCTGCAAGATGAAACAGTGCAGGAGGTAATTTTGGCTACTAATCCTAACATTGAAGGTGAAGCGACAGCCATGTATATTTCGCGGTTGCTTAGACCATCAGGCATCAAAGTGACCCGAATTGCCCACGGACTTCCTGTTGGCGGAGATTTGGAGTATGCGGATGAAGTGACGCTATCAAAAGCAATAGAAGGAAGAAGAGAAATATAAGATAGCTGGGAGGACTTCACTTGTTCTTTCGTAAAAAAGAAACTTCGGAATGAATTCAATGATTCATTAATTGAAGAGCTTGAACATTTGAAATGGAATTGGCATAATCAAAAATCATTACTTGAAAAAGCGTTGACCCATCTGAGGAAGTAATCGCCCAAACGAGACTGGCGGAAGTGAAATATTTCTACTTATTCAGGGAAGTTAAAAGAAGGAATGTCCACTTAAAAAGATGATAAGGAAATGGCCGTGAAGGATTGTGTGTTCCTCATGGCCAT
>JAUPFL010000001.1:1042500-3677948 GCA_030562215.1 Peribacillus frigoritolerans
GAGCAGGGACGAAAGTCGGGCTTAGTGATCCGGTGGTTCCGCATGGAAGGGCCATCGCTCAACGGATAAAAGCTACCCCGGGGATAACAGGCTTATCTCCCCCAAGAGTCCACATCGACGGGGAGGTTTGGCACCTCGATGTCGGCTCATCGCATCCTGGGGCTGTAGTCGGTCCCAAGGGTTGGGCTGTTCGCCCATTAAAGCGGTACGCGAGCTGGGTTCAGAACGTCGTGAGACAGTTCGGTCCCTATCCGTCGCGGGCGCAGGAAATTTGAGAGGAGCTGTCCTTAGTACGAGAGGACCGGGATGGACGCACCGCTGGTGTACCAGTTGTCTTGCCAAAGGCATAGCTGGGTAGCTACGTGCGGACGGGATAAGTGCTGAAAGCATCTAAGCATGAAGCCCCCTCAAGATGAGATTTCCCATGGCGCAAGCTAGTAAGATCCCTGAAAGATGATCAGGTTGATAGGTCAGAGGTGGAAGCATGGTGACATGTGGAGCTGACTGATACTAATAGATCGAGGACTTAACCAACGCTTTTAAAAAAATGAAATACCTTCTTATTATCTAGTTTTGAAGGAACAACGTTCCTCATATGTTTGGTGGCGATAGCGAAGAGGTCACACCCGTTCCCATTCCGAACACGGCAGTTAAGCTCTTCAGCGCCGATGGTAGTTGGGGTTTCCCCTGTGAGAGTAGGACGCCGCCAAGCCATTTAAAAAGATCAGCCATCTGGCTGGTCTTTTTTGCTTAATGCAAAGAAAAATCATTGGATATAAAGGGATTATCAATTATGGAAACTTTTATAAAGACATACACGTATTGAAATTCTTCATCATACATTGTTAAAAGCATCCCCGGGTTCTCTTAAACTATTTAAATTAATGTATGCGAACAATGGTTTTTGGGGAGAATGCAGGTATGGAGGTGGAGATGTTGGGGACAACAACAACCAAAACAACGGCAGGGGAAACGTGCGCGGTTTGTGAACAAGTAAAAGGGATGGGTATACATCTATATACGACTTTTATTTGTGAGGAATGCGAAAGGGATATGATCGGGACGGATACGAACGATCCCAAGTACCAATATTACTTAAAGCAATTAAGAAAAATCACTAATCCTGAAATATTATCATGAAAAAATAGTTTGTGGAAAGTTAAAGAGTCAGAGAAAAAAAGAAATGTGTGTTTTTTTAGTCTCTGATTCTTTTTTTGGTACTTTAGAAGAATGCTTGGCAACATGCTCCCATGTTTCTGTATGTTCCCTCCAAACAGACTGTTCAGTGATGCATAATTGCCTTTCTGTCGACGCAATATGAGATAAAATCGTACTTATTTGATAAAATGAAAAAATACTATGATATGAGGGAAGAGAAAAATGAATCAATCACAAACACCGTTGTTCGATGCAATGAGTGCTTTTCATAGAAAAAGCCCCATATCCCTGCATGTCCCAGGGCATAAAAATGGATGGGTGTTTAATAAAAAGGGCCAAGCCTTATACAACCCCCTGCTTGGTATTGATGCCACGGAGATAAGCGGTTTAGATGACCTGCATGCTCCAGAGGGTGCCATTTTAAAGTCCGAGCAACTACTCGCTGATCTATATGGGGTAAAGCGGAGTTATTTTCTCGTTAATGGGTCAACCGTAGGCAACATTGCCATGATTCTTGCAACCTGCCGGGAAGGTGATAAGGTCCTTGTCCAAAGAAACTGCCATAAATCAATTTTACATGGATTGATGTTAGCGAATGTACAACCGGTTTTTTTACAACCAGATTATTATGAAAAATGGGGCATTGCTGGTGGTATAGGATCAAATTTAATTGAAGGAGCCTTGAGTGTACATCCAGATGTAAAAGCCATCATTGTTACCTATCCTAATTATTATGGAATTGGTGAAGACTTGACGGAAATGGTAAGGCTCGCACATCAAAAGGGGATTCCTGTACTGGTGGACGAGGCACATGGCGCTCATTTTCAGTTAGGGAGTCCATTTCCCAAGTCGGCCATATTGTCAGGGGCAGACGCTGTTGTCCATTCAGCGCATAAAACACTGCCGGCGATGACGATGGGGTCATATCTTCATGTGAATTCATCCTTGGTTGATGTCGATCAAGTATCATTCTATTTACAAATGCTTCAGTCGAGCAGCCCATCATACCCAATTATGGGTTCGCTCGACTTGGCGAGGGCCTACTTAGCCGCTTTTACTTCAGAAGATAAAAGATCCCTTGTTGAAAAGATATCAGACTTCAGAGGAGAATTAGGAGCCCTCCAAACCGTAAGGGTGCTGGAGGCGCCACTAGGCACCTTGGCAGACCCGTTGAAAGTAGTCATTCAATCAACAAATGGTTTAAGCGGATTTGAGTTACAGCAGCTATGTGAAGCCGAAGGCATTTTTACGGAATTGGCTGATCCTGATAATTTATTAATGATTTTACCCTTATTAAAAATAGGTACCGATTTTCCTTTTCATGAAATCGTACAAACTATAAAAAGTGCCACTGAAGACAGGACTGGAAACAAGGAAGCAGATCTTGGGGTCTTCTGGCCTGATGGAAGGTCAATGACAGGGCTTGAAATGCCCTACTCCGTCATGAAGCATAGTAAATCCAAACCTGTCGTATTAGGGAAAGCAGCCGGTGAGATATCTGCCGAGATGGTCATTCCTTATCCGCCGGGGATCCCTTTAATTATGTCCGGGGAAATGATTACTCCTGAGCATATATCCAATTTACGGAGACTGCTGGAAATGGGATCAAGGTTTCATGGCGGTTCCTCCCTTTCAAACGGAGAATTGATTGTTTATGAAAGCGGGCAGACTGGTTAAAATGATATACTACAAACAAAGAACCTTGGAGGTACATCGATGAAACGTGGTATTTTTATAACAATGGAAGGGCCTGAGGGTGCCGGGAAAACAACCATTACCCAAATGCTTGGCAAGGCTCTGCAGCAAGAAGGCTATCAAGTTCTATTAACCCGTGAGCCAGGGGAGTTCCCATTTCGGAGCAAATTAGGGAAGTGATTCTTAATAAAGATAATACAGCCATGGACTCGAGGACAGAGGCTTTATTATACGCAGCAGCAAGGCGTCAGCATTTAGTGGAAGTGGTCATGCCTGAGTTGGAACGAGGGGGAATTGTCCTCTGTGACCGATTTATAGATAGCTCGTTAGCCTATCAGGGTCATGCAAGGGGTTTGGATATAGAAGAAGTTTACAATATCAATAAATTTGCAATTGGAGATATGATGCCAGATGCCACGCTCTTTTTGACATCGACCCAGAGGAGGGATTGAGACGTATCCAGTCCAATGGGGAACGGGAAGTGAACCGGCTGGATCTTGAAGCCCTTGACTTCCATAAAAAGTTTGTGAGGGGTATCAGTTCATTATAAATAGATGGAAAGACCGTTTCATTATCGTGGATGCAGGCCGGACAATAGATGAAGTCTTTGAGGAAACGAAAGCCAGCTTGTTGGATTTTTTAGCGAAAGCGGGAAACTGAATATATAGGTTTCCATATTATTCAACCAATACTATTCCAGGCAAGGACTAGTTGCTATAATGGAGTTAGTAAAAATTCAGAGTAACCGGAGGATGATGAGAATGAAAATGATCATTGCTGTCGTTCAAGACAAGGATAGTCATCGCCTGCTGAATCAATTAGTGGAAAATAATTTCGGAACGACCAAGCTAGCCAGCACCGGCGGGTTTTTAAAATCAGGTAATACGACTTTTATGATTGGCACAGAGGATGAACGTGTTGACCAAGCCATCGATATCATCAAACAGAATTGTCAGTCACGATCCCAATTAGTATCACCGGTTTCGCCGATGGGCGGGAATGCCGAGTCATATGTACCTTACCCAGTGGAGATTCAAGTGGGCGGTGCGACCATTTTTGTTCTGCCGGTTGAAACCTTTTTACAATTTTAACGGTTTGTTTCAGGGAGGTTCATTATGAAAATCAACCATGATATCCCTATAAAGCTGGATAAATCGCGTCAGGATGCCAAACAATTTCAAACTGGAAATGGCAGATTTCAACAAATGGTCCAGACACAGGATCAAAAGATGCAAATCCAAACATTAAACCGTTTGATAGGCGATATTGAAGGGGCGGGTCAGCGTTTAGTAAGGTCACGTACTTTTAGGGAATTGGCAAAATATAAAGCATTGGTGAAACGGTTTGTTAAAGAAGCGGTCGAATATGGACTGGAACTGAAGCAATCCACGAGCTGGAACGAATATGGACAGAGCCGGCCATTGAAAACCGTGGAAACGATAGATGCAAGATTAGTTGAGTTAAGCGAGGAAATTCTTAGTAAAGAGAAAAGTTCGCTTGAAATATTGGAAATGATTGGTGAGATTAAAGGTCTTCTGATTAATTTATATACTTAAGTGAGTTGATGGTTTTGGATAAAACATGGCAGGACATGAGTGAAATTCAGCCGCAGGTAATGACGATGCTGCAAAATAGCATAACGAAAAACAGGGTGGCTCATGCGTATTTATTTGAAGGGGAAAAAGGGACAGGTAAGCAAGACATAAGCATTGCCTTTGCCAAAAGCTTACTTTGTGAAGCCCCGACAGCAGGTTATGAGCCATGCGAATTTTGTCGGAATTGCAAACGGATTTCAAGTGGGAATCATCCTGATGTCCATTTGATAGAAAAGGACGGCCTCTCAATAAAGAAAGAACAAATCAAGGGACTTCAGGAAGAATTTTCGAAAAAAGCGTAGAGGCAGATCGGAAGGTTTATATGATTGCCGATGCTGACAAAATGTCGGTGGGGGCAGCCAACAGTCTATTGAAATTTTTAGAAGAACCTTCGGCTGATACTGTAGCAATATTGATGACCGAACAGCTTCAGAGGATTCTTCCGACTATATTATCAAGGTGCCAAGTGATTTCGTTCAAGCCATTATCTCCGGAGAATGTAAAACGGAAGCTGATGGAACAGGAGTTAGAACCGCAGCTGGCCTCGGTTATCGCCCACATAACACAGAATGTGGAAGCTGGAATCGAGCTTAGCCATGATGAATGGTTTGTACAAGCTCAAAAAATAGTGGTAAAATTATATGAAGTGTTAAAACTTAATTCCTTGAAGGCAATGCTGTATCTTCAGACGGATTGGTTCACACACTTTAAAGAAAGAGAACAGGTTGACAGAGGTCTTGATTTGTTACTTCTTATATATAAGGATTTATTATACATTCAGTTGGACAAAAAGGACTTCGTTGTGTTCCAGAATAAACTGAAGGAATTTGAAACTCACGCTCTTCATCTTTCCCCAAGACGCCTTGCTGAACATATGGGTTGCATTTTGGAAGCAAAAAAGGAAGCTGATGTCCAACACGAATCCACAGCTGTTGATGGAACAGCTTGTGCTGAATTTGCAGGAGGGATCATGATTTGTATGATGTTGTAGGTGTCCGTTTTAAAAAGGCGGGCAAAATATACTACTTCGATCCGGGTGAATTCGCTATTCCTAAGGACGATTTTGTAATAGTGGAGACTGTCCGCGGTGTTGAATTCGGTAAAGTCGTTACAGCCCGTAAACAAGTAGATGAAAACGATGTTGTCCTGCCATTGAAAAAAGTACTTCGAGTCGCTGATGCAAAAGATAAGCTGATTGTAGACGAGAACAAGGCGGCTGCAGAAGAGGCTTACACTATATGTTGTCAAAAGGTTGTGGAGCATAAGCTGGATATGAAGCTGGTTGATGTGTCATATACTTTCGACAGAAATAAAGTCGTGTTTTATTTTACAGCGGATGGTCGCGTGGATTTCCGTGATTTAGTCAAAGATTTAGCTGCCATATTCAGAACTCGCATAGAACTGCGCCAAATCGGGGTAAGGGATGAGGCAAAGATGCTTGGTGGCATCGGACCTTGTGGCAGAATGCTTTGTTGCTCCACATTTCTTGGAGATTTTGAACCGGTTTCCATCAAAATGGCGAAGGATCAGAATTTATCATTAAACCCTACAAAAATCTCAGGTTTATGCGGTCGATTGATGTGCTGTCTGAAATATGAAAATGATGAGTATGAAAGTGCGAAGGAAATGCTTCCTGATTTAGGTGAAATGATTAATACGCCTGGTGGCAAAGGCAAGGTAGTGGGGCTTAATATTCTAGAACGCGTACTTCAGATTGAACTAATCGGGCAAGAAAGAGTATTAGAGTATACTCTAGATGAGATTCTAAAAGAGGGAGCCGTTTCTATTCAAGCCACAGATTATTAAGGTGGTGGGAGAGCGTGGATAAGAAAGATATTTTTGAGTCGGTGACCAATATGGAAACCCAGATAGGCCAATTATATAAGCAGCTTGGAGAATTGAAGCAGAACTTAGCTGAAATCCTTGAGGAAAATCAGTCGCTCAAGCTGGAGAACGAGCATTTGCGCCATCGGTTGGGCCTTGTGGAAGTCGAAAGTGCGCCTGCTGCAGTAAAGGTCAAACAAAAAGTGAAAAACCGTACTGCTAGTGCGGAAAAGGTTATGGATATCGGGGAAGGCTATGATAATTTAGCCCGTATCTATCAAGAAGGCTTTCATATTTGCAATCTGCATTTTGGCAGTTTACGAAAAGAAGGGGATTGCCTGTTCTGTTTATCTTTTTAAACAAGAAGTGATAATGGATAATATAAAAGATGTTCCATCTCTTTTACGTGATAGATAGACCGTTTACAATATATAGTGATTCGGGGTCTGACGCATACTATGAGTCAGACCCCTTTTGTACGATAGTGATGTAGAAGCATGGTCCCTAAACATGCTTTTTCCATACATGATTAGGAGGGTAACAGCAATGGTAGAACTTAATGGAGATGAGCGCCTGGATTATCTATTGGCTGAGAATTTAAGGATCATCCAGAGCCCATCGGTGTTCTCTTTTCATTAGATGCCGTTTTATTATCAAGGTTCGTGAATGTACCGATCCAAAAAGGGAAAATTGTCGATCTTTGCTCGGGCAATGGGGTCATACCTTTGCTGCTGAGTACAAGAACGAAAGGGACAATTACCGGTGTTGAAATTCAAGAGCGGTTATATGACATGGCCCAGAGGAGCATGGACTATAATGGTGTATCCTCCCAAATCGAGATGATTCATGGAGATATAAAAGAAATTCCAAAACAGATAGGGTATAGCAAATATGATGTCGTTACTTGCAATCCACCCTATTTCCCGACGCCATCCATCGAGGAAATTAACAAAAATGAGCACTTTGCAATTGCCCGACATGAAATAATGTGTAATCTTGAGGACGTCATGCGTGTTTCAAGCCAGTTGCTGCGTCAAGGTGGGAAAGCCGCATTCGTTCATAGACCGGGCCGTCTGATGGATATCCTGCATTTTATGAGGATGTACAGAATTGAACCGAAGCGACTGCAATTCGTTTATCCAAAAAGTTCAAAAGAAGCGAATACGATTCTCATAGAAGGGATAAAGGACGGCAACCCTGATTTAAAGATTCTTCCCCGCTTGTTGTATATAATGATCAAAATGAGTATAATCCGGAAATCAGAAGGATTCTATATGGAGAGGAATAAGCATTATTTTTATGTTTTAGAATGCAGGGACGGCAGCTATTATGCTGGGTATACCAATGATTTGCTCCGTAGGATTGACGCTCATAATCAAGGCAGGGGTGCTAAGTATACACGAGGCCGGACCCCGGTTGAACTCATTTATCATGAAATATTCGAAACACGGACATTGGCCATGCAGGCTGAATATAAATTCAAGCAATTAACAAGAAAACAAAAGCAAAAGTGGATGGCAAAGGAGGATACATGATATGTGGCAGCAAAAGAGTTTTGAAAAAGAAGGATTGGAGCCGGCTCTGTATCTGGTTCCTACACCGATAGGCAACCTTGAGGATATGAGTTTCCGGGCTTTAAGAATTTTAAAGGAAGCGGATGTCATTGCTGCTGAGGACACGCGAAATACGAAGAAATTATGCAACTACTTTGAAATTTCGACACCTATCGTAAGTTACCATGAACATAATAAGGAATATAGCGGGAAGCAAATGCTTGAGAGGCTTCGATCTGGAGAGGTCATTGCATTGGTAAGTGATGCTGGCTTGCCGACGATATCCGACCCGGGATATGAACTGGTCAAAGATGCCATTGCCGAACAGTTTAAAGTCATTCCGTTGCCGGGGGCCAATGCTGCATTAACTGCATTGATTGCATCTGGGCTGGCTCCCCAGCCTTTTTACTTCTATGGTTTTCTACAACGGGGAGCGAAGGAAAAAAAGCAGGAACTGGAAAAATTAAAAAAAATGGAATCAACTTGGATCGTTTATGAATCGCCACATCGTTTGAAAGAAACATTGAAACATATGCATGAAATTTTAGGTGACCGTCGTATAGTATTATGCCGCGAATTAACCAAGAAATTTGAAGAGTTCATTCGAGGGACTGTTAGTGAAGCATTGACATGGGCGGTGGAATCCGAAATTCGGGGTGAGTTCTGTTTGATAATAGAAGGCGGGCAATGGTCGGAGGATGAATCGGAAGAAGCTTGGTGGATGGCCCTTGATATCGTCGGTCATGTTAATCATTATATAGAAACCAAGCAGTTCAGTTCAAAGGACGCAATCAAGCAGGTCGCAAAAGATCGCAATATGCAAAAACGAGATGTATATCAAGCGTTTCACATTGATATACAATAATAAGCATAAAAAAAACTTCCGGAGACCGGAAGTTTTTTATCATTTTATTTAGAAGCAGTGAAGTTTTGTTGAATTTCTTGAATAAGTAATTCTGCACCTTCACGGCTAAGAATCAATTTACCATTGGCAAGTGTAAGGTTGTTATCGGAAACTTCACCTGTAACTTGGCAAGTCATGTTTGGTTTGTATTTTTCAAGATGATGCGCTCATCATCAACATAGATTTCAAGAGCGTCTTTCTCAGCGATACCCAATGTACGACGAAGTTCGATTGGAATAACCACCCGGCCTAACTCATCAACTTTACGAACAATACCTGTAGATTTCATTTTAAAAATTCTCCTCTCAGTTACAATCTAGTACCCTATTTCTATTTTTTTCGCCATTATTCGACAAATTTTTTTATAAATTTATAATACCAGCCATTCCCAAATTCGTCAATGATTTATTTTCATTTTTTTGTAAGAAATAGCATGGCCCATTTGTATAACGAAATGGCTTTTAAAGAGAAAAAATCGGTTATGCCTTTTAAAAAAAAAAATAAAGAAATGCAGGATTACAAAGAACTACTCACTTCACCACATTTCGACAAAGTATGCATATGAAAACATACTTCACCATTATATGATTAAATATATTTTAGTTTCAAAACAAAAAGTTCTGAATTAAGGATAATTTTCTGAAAAAGTTTATGAATATGTGAGTTGTTGCACAAAAATAGAAATTTAGGTATATTTTGTTGAGGTAAGAGGTAATGCTGACAGAAGGAAGTCCCCTTATTTTTATAGTGAGATTTACTTATCATTTTTTTATTCTATTAACATGATGATTAGATTAGTGATTATTGTCGCGCAGAATTGTATATAGCGTTAAAATAGAGATAAAGCTTAAATATATATTCTTATGGCTTGGGTCAGTCCCATAGCCGGTTTTTCAAATGATGAGGAGGGAACGAAGTGCAAGATAAATTAAAAACATTCTATATCACGACACCCATATATTATCCGAGTGGTAATTTACATATAGGGCACGCGTATACGACAGTGGCAGGGGATGCCATGGCTCGTTATAAAAGGATGCGTGGCTTCGATGTCATGTATTTAACAGGAACTGATGAACATGGTCAAAAGATCCAGCGTAAAGCGGCTGAGGAAGGAATCACTCCACAGCAATATGTAGATAATATCGTATCAGGGATTAAAGAACTATGGGAAAAGCTTGATATTTCTTATGACGATTTCATCAGGACGACGGAAGATCGCCATAAAGAGGTCGTAGCCAAGATTTTCAAAAGGCTATTGGACCAAGGTGATATATATTTGGACCAATATGAAGGGTTATATTGTACACCTTGCGAATCTTTCTTCACGGAACGTCAAGTGGAAGAAAGCAATGGAAACTGTCCTGATTGCGGCAGGCCTGTTGAAAAGGTAAAAGAGGAATCTTATTTCTTTAAGATGAGTAAATATGCGGATCGGTTACTTAAGTTTTATGAGGAAAACCCGGATTTCATTCAGCCGGAATCCCGCAAAAACGAAATGATCAATAACTTCATTAAGCCTGGATTGGAGGATCTGGCCGTTTCACGTACTACTTTCGATTGGGGCATCAAGGTGCCGGGAGATCCAAAGCATGTTATTTATGTATGGATAGATGCTTTGACCAATTATATAACGGCATTAGGGTATGGAACGGATAATGATTCTAAATACTTGAATTATTGGCCGGCCGATGTACATCTGGTTGGAAAGGAAATCGTTCGTTTCCATACGATCTATTGGCCGATCATGTTAATGGCTCTTGACGTGCCGCTTCCGAAGAAAGTCTTTGCCCACGGATGGCTTCTCATGAAAGATGGTAAAATGTCCAAATCAAAAGGAAATGTAGTGGATCCCGTTACATTGATTGATCGTTACGGTTTGGATTCTTTACGCTACTATTTATTGCGTGAAGTACCATTTGGTTCCGATGGGGTATTTACACCGGAAGGGTTTGTGGAACGGATCAATTTTGACCTGGCAAATGATTTAGGGAATTTATTAAATCGAACAGTTGCAATGGTCAATAAATATTTTGATGGTGTGATTCCAAATTACAAAGGATCCAATGGAGAATTCGAAAAGGCTTTGCTTGAAATGAACCAAGATACGGTAGGCAAGTATGAGGAAGCAATGGAAAACATGGAATTTTCAGTTGCACTAACATCCATTTGGCAACTCGTGAGCAGAACTAATAAATTCATTGATGAGACCCAGCCATGGACTCTTGCTAAAGATGAATCAAGGAAAGAAGTCCTTGCCAGCGTCATGGTTCATTTGGCGGAATCATTACGCAGGACGGCAATCCTTTTAAAACCGTTCTTGACGCAAACGCCGGAAAAAATCTTTGCTCAGCTTAACATCGAGGATGATGTGTTAAAATCCTGGGACAGTTTAGCTGAGTTCGGTCAAATTCCTGCTGAAACAAAAGTCTTGAAGGGAGACCCGATCTTCCCTCGTTTGGATATGGAAGAGGAAGTTTTATATATTAAAGAACAAATGCAGGGTGATGCCCCTAAGGCCGAGGAAAAAGTGGAAGAGACGATTCCAGAGGTTGATGAAATCACTATCGATGACTTTACAAAAGTCGAGCTTCGTGTTGCTCAGGTAATGGAAGTTGAGCCTGTAAAGAAGGCGGATAAGCTTCTTAAACTTCAGCTTGATTTGGGCTATGAGAAACGGCAAGTCGTATCAGGCATTGCACAGCACTATAAACCAGAAGATTTAGTAGGGAAAAAAGTGATATGCGTAACGAATTTGAAACCTGTTAAACTTCGTGGCGAGCTCTCTCAGGGAATGATTTTGGCGGGAAGCCAGGATGGTGTGCTCTCTGTCGCTACAATAGATTCATCGATTCCAAATGGTTCAAAAGTGAAATAAACATGAAAACATAAAGGTGTTTCATATGAAACATTTTTATGTTTTTTTCTTTATCTTTTGGAAAAAGTAACGTAATATAGGTTTGTTTTTGGTTCTACATTTATTTGTAGGGCATATAGGCTCCTTTGTAATCTGTTTGTTACCTAAATGTGAAACATAAAACTTTCATTTTTTTATAAAATAGTGCTAGAAAGGAAGAAAAATAATGTTATTTGACACACATGTACATGTAAATGCGGAACAATTCAACGAGGATCTCGAAGACGTAATAGAAAGAGCTAAGGAAGCAGGGGTCAATAATATGGTAGTCGTTGGTTTTGACCGGCCCACCATTATAAGGGCAATGGAATTAATAGAAGCTTATGATTTCATGTATGCCGCAGTCGGATGGCATCCTGTGGATGCTATAGATATGACAGAAGAGGACTTACAATGGATCGAGGAATTATCCAATCATCCAAAGGTTGTGGCCATTGGTGAGATGGGCCTGGACTATCATTGGGATAAATCTCCGAAAGATGTTCAAATGGAGGTGTTCAGGAAGCAAATCCGATTGGCAAAAAAGGTGGGGCTGCCCATTATCATCCATAATCGGGAAGCGACCGCGGATATCGTGAACATTCTAAAGGAAGAAGAGGCATCAAGGGTTGGAGGCATCATGCATTGCTTTAGCGGAAGTGCAGAAACGGCTTTGGAGTGCATCAATATGAATTTTTATATTTCATTGGGTGGTCCTGTGACCTTCAAGAATGCAAAAAAACCAAAGGAAGTGGCAGCAGCCGTACCTTTAGACCGTTTACTGATTGAGACCGATTGCCCTTACTTGGCTCCCCATCCTTATAGAGGGAAGCGTAATGAACCTTCATATGTGAAACTTGTTGCTGAACAAATTGCAGAAATCAAACAACTTACAATAGAGGAAGTTTC
Organism: Peribacillus frigoritolerans; assembly: GCA_030562215.1. GTDB lineage: Bacteria > Bacillota > Bacilli > Bacillales > DSM-1321 > Peribacillus > Peribacillus frigoritolerans_B. The sequence continues at coordinate 1,055,035 of JAUPFL010000001.1, forward strand.
CCAGGCGACAACGGAAAATGCCAAGAAATTATTCGGCATTAACTGACATTTTTTTTACAATATCTCCCGGGATTTGCTAGCTAAAATCGCACTTTTTTAAGGTTTCTACAAATCTCACTCCAACTATAGGCTTATTATGTCGAGAAGTCGCCCTTTCCTTTTCAATATGGAATATGCATAATAGGTAGTAATTTCCTGAATGAGAAGTGAATGGGTTGACAGCTTGATAACTAAGTCTATATAATCACCGGGAGGAAGGAGGAGTTTTTCATTCTATTAAAAACTATGAAAAACCTTATTCCCAAACCTTTTGGGAAGAAGAGAATGGCCATTGCCATTTGCAGTGCTATTCTTGTTTCTACAGCATTGGGAATACTAATATATCAGGGAACAAAGGATACAGTAACAATCATGCTAGATGGAAAAAAGAGGTAGTGCGTACACACGCGGCTACTGTAAATGATATGTTGGAAGATTTAGAGATTACCGTTCAAGCCGCAGACTATGTCCACCCATCAAGATCCACAAAGGTTGATGATGATTTGGAGGTGGTTTGGAAGCCTGCACAAAAAATCATCATGGTGCAGGATGGCAAGAAGAAGGAAGTCTGGTCCACCGCCGATTCGGTGGATGAACTTTTAAAAGACCAAAATCTTAGTGTGAAGGAACAGGATAAGATCACCCCTTCAAAAAATACGAAGCTGAAAGCGAATATGGAAGTTGCCATAGACAAAGCCTTTTCACTGAAATTAGTGGTAGGTGGAGACGAAAAGCAGGTATGGTCAACTTCGACTACTGTCGCTGACTTTTTAAAGCAACAAGGAGTAAAACTCAATGATTTGGATCGAGTTGAGCCAGAATTAACCGAAAAAGTTGAAGCTGAGAATACGGTAAACGTAGTTCGAATTGAAAAAGTCACCGATGTAGTGGAAGAACCAGTTGACTTTGCTGTCATAACTAAAAAAGATGACTCTTTATCAAAAGGGAAAGAGAAAGTTGTCAAAGAAGGAAAAGACGGGCTCGTTTCCAAGGAATATGAAGTTATTAAAGAAAATGGCAAAGAGGTCAAAAGAGAATTACTTTCAGAAAAAGTAGTTAATAAAAAGCAGGATAAAGTTGTAACGGTCGGAACTCGAACGACGGTTGCCCAGGCATCACGGGGAGTAACTAACGTTAGTTCTTCAAGTGGGAAAGAAATATACGTATCATCAACAGCTTATACTGCCAGTTGTAAGGGCTGTTCCGGAGTCACGTCAACAGGAGTAGATCTAAAGAGTAATCCAGGTGCGAAAATCATTGCTGTCGATCCAAGCGTAATTCCTATGGGGTCGAAAGTATATGTAGAGGGATATGGCTATGCTGTAGCGGCTGACAAAGGCGGAGCAATAAAGGGAAATAAGATTGACGTCTTCTTTTCCTCAAAAAATGATGCCTATCGCTGGGGTGTTAAGAGAGTAAAGATTCGCGTATTGGACTAATAAGGTTTCTCTCGCAGGAGATGAATTCGTCTCCTGTTTTTTGCGTTTTATTTTCCATTTGTTGAAAAACCCCATGTAAAACTGTTTTAATAAGATAGACGTCTCATCATTCCATAAGATTTCAATATATGCGTGTAAACTTTCATAAATGATCTTGAATGGATTCTCTACCCAAAATTTTACGGGGGACCGGTTACGTTTATCCAAGAGCTAATCAAAGCGGCTTGCGCTTTTCTGTATGGAGGAAACCATGAAAAAGATTAAAGAAATTATTGTTGTAGAAGGAAAAGACGATACAGTGGCGATAAAAAGGGCTGTTAATGCTGATACAATAGAAACCAACGGATCAGCGGTGAATGAGTCCTGTATTGAACAGGTGAGGCTTGCACAAAAGACACGTGGAGCCATCATTTTCACAGACCCTGATTTTCCTGGTCAAAAAATCAGGAATATAATTTCAGAACAAGTAAAAGGCTGTAAACACGCCTTTTTAACGAAGAAGGAAGCCCTTCCTAAGTCAGGTAGAGGAATTGGTGTGGAACATGCTTCTCCTGAGGCGATTCGTAATGCTTTAAAGGACGCCCAAATAATGGATGAAGAGGCTTCAGAAGAGATTTCACAGCAGGATTTAATAGATGCAGGTTTAATCGGGGGATCCGGTGCCAAGGAACGAAGGGAAAAACTTGGATCTATTTTAAAAATCGGGTTTACCAATGGTAAACAGTTATATAAGAGACTAAAAATGTTCCAAATATCAACTGAGGCTTTTGAGGAAGCGATGGTACAGATAATTCAGGAGGAAAAAAAAATGAATAAGGATATTGCAACCCCTGTCAGAACGAAAGAAATATTAAAGAAATACGGATTCTCCTTTAAAAAGAGCTTAGGCCAAAACTTTTTAATCGATACGAATATCTTGAAACGTATTGTCGAACATGCCAATTTGACGGAGGAAAGCGGCGCCATCGAAATTGGGCCGGGAATCGGGGCATTGACGGAACAACTGGCGAAAAGCAGCAAAAAGGTTGCTGCCTTTGAGATTGATCAGCGTCTACTTCCCATCTTATCGGATACACTGTCTCCTATAACAATGTAAACATCATTCACGGGGATGTTCTTAAGGCTGATGTCAAGAAGGTCATCGAGGATGAATTTGCTGGATTCTCGGACTTGATGGTCGTTGCAAATCTGCCATACTATGTCACGACGCCGATCATTTTAAAGCTATTGTCCGAGGACTTGCCCATTAGAGGCATTGTGTGCATGCTGCAAAAGGAAGTGGCTGATCGAATTGCCGCAAAACCTGGGACAAAGGAATATGGTTCGTTATCCATTGCCATTCAATATTATACAGAAGCCGAAACAGTGATGATCGTTCCCAAAACGGTATTCATGCCTCAGCCTAATGTTGATTCAGCTGTAATCCGCCTTACTAGGCGCGTGAAGCCAATCGTCGAAGTCCTTGATGAGGATTTCTTATTCACTGTGACCCGGGCGTGCTTTGCACAGCGTCGGAAAACGATTTTAAATAACTTAACCAGTCAGCTGCCAGATGGTAAATCGAAAAAGGAACACATACTTGCCGCCCTCGAAGCCGCGGAAGTGGATCCTTCCAGACGGGGCGAAACACTGAGCATCAAAGAATTTGGCCGCTTAAGTGATGCGTTATTGCCGAATTTCAAATAAAGAAAATGTGAAAGATTCAAGTCGGAATGGGGTCACTCCCAGCTTCCGGCTTTTTTTATTTTGAAATTGCCCCATCCGACGGAACGTACCCGAAAATGTAATCAATCTCCACCTTTCACCATTCAAGAATGTTTCGCATAACTTAAGAATGAAAATAAACTAGGGCGGGCTGAAAATAAGTCTTCTCATGGGGTGGGGCCATGAATATTCAAATAAACGATATTGTTGGTCGGATTTCTTATAAATGCGACGTGTTGTTCCGGGTAATCGATATCCGTGATATTGACGGAAGGCGTGAAGCTATTCTTTATGGGGAAGATATCCGACTGATTGCAGATGCACCTTTTCAAGATTTAATGATTATTAATGATAATGAAAGAAATGATCGACAAAGGTCGAATGAGGTACTTCAAGAACAATCTGACCGCTTATTAACACAAGATCTAGAGCTGCAACAACAAAAAAATGGCTATCAATCCAGTAATGGCTATCGGTATAGCGGTGAATATTTTCAAATACCAGGGAGAGTCCTCCATGTTGATGGGGATGCATCTTACTTAAGGAAATGCATGGATCTTTATCAGAAATTCGGTATTCCGGTCAATGGCATCTATTGCAATGAAAAGGAAATGCCCCAAAGAATCGGGGGTTGTTGGATCATTATCGGCCGGACATTCTTGTTGTCACCGGTCATGATGCCTATTCAAAATCAAAAGGACCGATGTCCGATATTAATGCCTACCGTCACTCAAAGGATTTTGTACAGACAGTTAGAGAAGCGCGAAGGAGGGTTTCTCATTTAGACCAACTGATTATATTTGCCGGGGCTTGTCAGTCGCATTTTGAATCGCTGATCCAAGCGGGGGCAAATTTCGCAAGTTCTCCTTCCCGTGTTAATATACATGCTCTTGATCCGGTATATATCGTCGGAAAGATAAGTTTTACGCCTTTTTCCGATCATATTCATGTATGGGATGTCCTTCGGAATACATTAACGGGAGAGAAGGGGCTGGGGGGATTGAGACAAAAGGAGTGTTACGGACCGGGTTGCCTTTCAAGCCATTTCAGGAAGAATGAACGAGCTGCATTTTGAAAGAATGCAGCTTGCTTTTGGTGGGGTAAAATTTCGGATATCCTCACAAAAAACGGATTTTTTGTTGAGAAATGTCACTATGGAATGATTTAATTACGAAAATTCGGCTTAATAAATAATGGAATAGTTCGTTTACATAATTTTTCATTTCCCAGGATATAATAAAATTGTTCGCGATTTTGCCGAATTTCAGATAAAAATATATTGACTACATTTTTAAGTGCTGATATAATTTATTATTTTGTTTGCGTATATTTGTAAATTGTGATATACTTAACTTAGTGAGGTGGACCGAAAATGCCAAAAACTCTAGCTGATATTAAAACTGCACTTGATTCAAACCTAGGTAAAAGATTGCTCTTAAAAGCAAACGGTGGAAGAAGAAAGACTGTAGAACGATTTGGAACTTTGGCGGAAACTTATCCGGCTGTTTTTGTAATTGAGCTCGACCAAGATGAAAATGCGTTTGAAAGAGTATCTTACAGCTATGCGGATGTTTTAACGGAAACCGTAGAACTAACATTTTTAAACAAACAACAAGAGATGTAACTTAGACGAGGCAGCTAACAACTTTGTTTGCTGCTTTTTGTTTTGCATGGAATATCCTGTGAACCCCAATAAAGGCTTAAAAAGGATGTAATGAAATAGCGTATGATGCAAACACTAGGCATGTGACGGCATGTGAAAGGGGTTGCTTCGCTTGAGCAGGAAAAAAAGGGATTATGTCAAATGATCTTAAAGAGGAATTGGCTAAAGAACTTGGATTTTACGATGTTGTCCAGAAAGAAGGCTGGGGAGGAATCCGGGCCAGGGACGCAGGAAACATGGTAAAACTTGCTATCGAAAAAGCACAACGTCAATTGGTGAACAAAGAGTAAGATAAGACACTTAATTGTATCATGCCGTCATGTTGAAAGAAGCCGGACTCTTTATATAATGTATAGCTCTATTCATTTTTGCTTACATTGTATTTAAGGAGTCTGGTTTTTTTATGTATCGGTGAATGCTATATGGATATGTAGCAAGTCTTTTGGGATGCAGGAAGTGGTTGCTCTCAATGTGCCTACATGTGTCTATTCTCCTCTAAGGGTCACTCTTAGCTTCATTACATTGAAATTACGATGAAAAAACCTTTAGAATATAAACAAATATGATAGAATAGGACAAGAACTTTTAAGAACGTTAAAGTAGGTGGACATATTGAAGCTTATGGAAAAAGCCCCGGCTAAAATTAATTTGGCTTTGGATGTGCTTTTCAAACGGCCTGATGGGTATCATGAGGTGGAAATGATCATGACGACAGTCGACCTTGCCGATAGAATTGAACTAAAGGAAATAAAGGGAAATCATATTCAAATTCTATCCCATAATCGATTTGTTCCGGATGATCATCGGAATTTAGCTTATCAAGCTGCATTTATTCTAAAGGAACGTTTTGGAATCAATAAAGGTGTTTCCATAACTATAGAGAAAAATATACCTGTAGCCGCAGGACTTGCTGGTGGAAGCAGTGATGCCGCAGCAACCTTGAGAGGCTTAAATAGACTGTGGAAGCTTGGTCTTTCCATGGATGAACTTGCGGAAATAGGAGCTGAAATTGGCTCTGATGTTTCATTTTGTGTATATGGAGGTACGGCATTGGCCAGAGGGCGCGGGGAAAAAATCACGCATCTTCCTGCACCGCCAAAGTGCTGGGTCATCTTGGCCAAACCGACGATCGGCGTTTCGACAGCAGATATATACAAAAGGCTCCAAACTTCAAAAATGGAGCATCCGGATGTACCTGGAATGATTTCGGCTATTATGGAAAACAATTATCACGAAGTATGTGAAGGGTTGGGGAATGTTCTTGAACAAGTGACATTGCAGTTATACCCGGAGGTTGCGAACATTAAAGATCAAATGAAGACATTTGGAGCAGATTCGGTCTTGATGAGCGGAAGCGGTCCGACCGTTTTTGGTTTGGTGGAACATGATTCGCGCATGCAGAGGATTTACAATGGTCTTCGTGGATTCTGTGATCAGGTCTATGCGGTCCGTTTGTTGGGTGATCGAAACAATCTTGAATAGAAACGTACATTAGTGGTATAGTTGCTATATAATATTCGGAATTCACAAAGGGGGTGTCTCAATGAAATTTCGTCGCAGCGAGAGGCTAGTCGATATGACCAATTATTTATTAGAACATCCAGGGGAGCTAGTTTCGCTGACTTATTTTGCTGAAAGATATAGTTCGGCGAAGTCCTCGATAAGTGAAGATTTGACAATCATCAAAGATACCTTTGAACAACGCGGGATAGGTTCTTTAACAACCGTTCCAGGTGCGGCTGGTGGAGTGAAATATATTGTTTCCATCAAGGAAGAAGAGGTCAATGCCTTCATTGACGGATTATGCGATACGATCGCTAGTCCCGAAAGGCTACTTCCTGGCGGTTATCTATATATGACAGACATATTAGGACATCCGCAAACCGTGAATAAGGTTGGAAGGATAATCGCTTCAATGTATGCCAAGAAAAATGTCTCAGTCATCATGACGATGGCAACCAAAGGGATATCATTAGCATACGCCGTGGCAAATTATTTGAATGTTCCAGTTGTCATTGTAAGTAGGAATAATAAAGTAACGGAAGGTTCTACAGTGAGCATCAATTATGTTTCTGGCTCTTCAAAGAGGATCCAGACTATGGTACTCTCTAAGAGAAGCTTGGTTGAGGGTTCGAATGTATTGATTGTAGACGATTTCATGAAGGCTGGAGGTACCATTAATGGTATGGTCAGCTTATTGGATGAATTTAAGGCAACAGTTGCCGGAATTGCGGTGCTGGTCGAATCCGAACATACGGAGGAGTGCCTTGTCGAGGACTATGTTTCTTTAATCAAGTTGACGCAGGTGGTCGAAAGAGACAAGAAAATCAAGGTCAGCCGTGGGAATTATTTTACGAAAAAGGAATAGGGGGAATGATTTCATGAAAACGATACATACTGATGAAGCACCGGCAGCGATCGGACCATATTCACAAGGCGTGATCGTGGATAAGTTATTTTTCAGTTCAGGACAGATCCCGCTTACTGCTTCTGGTGAAATGGTGACAGGGAATGTCAAGGAACAAACACACCAGGTCTTTAAGAATCTCCAAGCAGTATTGAAAGAAGCTGGGGCTTCATTGGAAACTGTCATTAAGGCTACAGTATTCATTAAAAGTATGGACGATTTCGGTTCGATTAATGAAATATACGGAGAATATTTTTCTGCTCACAAACCTGCCCGCTCTTGTGTAGAGGTTGCCCGTCTGCCTAAAGATGCACTAGTGGAAATAGAAGTGGTAGCGCTCGTTAAATAAACGGGCGTTTTTTTATTTTTCAAGGGAATTCGTAATGGGTAATTTTCCTGTAATATAAGGATAATTTTTAATGTTTTTAAAAACTAGGCTGAATTTTCTAAAAAAATTACAGATAATAGAAGGAGTTCACGTTTTTTTGTTGAATATGTACTTTAAGTTTTAACAACAACAAAAAGGGATGGTGAGCTTAAATGGAAGTAACTGACGTAAGATTACGCCGTGTGAATACGGATGGTCGTATGAGAGCTATCGCATCAATTACACTGGATAATGAATTTGTGGTTCATGATATTCGTGTGATCGACGGAAACAATGGTTTATTTGTAGCAATGCCAAGTAAACGAACTCCAGATGGAGAATTCCGGGATATCGCTCATCCAATCAATTCCTCGACACGCGGGAAAATTCAAGAAGCTGTCTTGACAGAATATCATCGATTGGGAGAACTTGAAACTGAATTAGAGGAAGCTGGAGCAGGTGCTTCTTAAAATAACCTTACTTTTAAACTTTAAATTTATAATTCGTGCATCTAGAGCCTACTTCATAAGTAGTGCTCTTTTTTATTTATTCAAAAACAGATAAGTTTAGAACTTATCCGCCTATCATACAGACATTTGCTTTAATAAATTGTAAAACTTACGTTTTTATCTAAAGTTTAAGTACCCATCCTTTTTATTTTTTAAACCTTTTTGTTTAACCGGATATTGTAAGTGGGACCGCCTAATGACCTAAGATGAAATGAACCGGTAACCTGATCTCGGAATGGGAGTTAACAACGGGTGCAGTGCTTCTAAATGGCTTGTACATAGGGCGTGGCGCAGTCGTGGCAGTGTTTTGGGATAAAGGGGGAGGATATGTGATTTCTGTACATTGACCGGGTATACATCATTAATTTCATGTGAAATAATGCCCCAAGATCCATTGCTAACCTTTGTAAGGCTGTCGGATATCGGAAATTTTTCACCTGATTGGTTGACAATTATATGTACTTTTAATTGTTACCTTGAAAAGAATCACTATTTGAGATAATATTTTTAGTGGATAAAAAGGTGAAAATGGAGGCCTGTTATGAGTAATCGCTATGCAATAATATTGGCCGCTGGGCAAGGTACTAGGATGAAATCTAAGCTTTATAAGGTTTTGCACCCTGTTTGCGGGAAACCAATGGTACAACATGTTATCGATCAAGTCAATCAACTTCAAATAGAAGATATTGTAACAGTCATCGGCCATGGTGCTGAAAAGGTTCAAGAACAACTTGGTGATTCATGCAAGTATGCCTTACAAGAACAGCAATTAGGTACGGCACATGCTGTAATGCAAGCGGAAAGCGTTTTATCCGCAAAAAGTGGCACGACCCTTGTTATTTGCGGTGATACGCCTCTGATTAAAGCGGAAACAATGAAAGAGCTTATAGCATTGCATGAGCAAAGTCAGGCGAAAGCAACAATCTTAACAGCATATGCAGATAACCCTGCTGGCTATGGAAGGGTCCTTCGCGGTGAAGGCGGACTTGTAGAAAAATCGTCGAGCATAAGGATGCTTCTGAAGAAGAAAGATATGTTAAGGAAATAAATACCGGTACATATTGCTTCGACAACCAAGCATTATTTAGCGCGCTGAAAAAAGTTTCAAATGAAAATGTCCAGGGAGAATATTACTTACCGGATGTTATTGAAATCTTAAAAGAAGAAGGCGAAGTGGTGACGGCTTTCCAATCCAGTGATTTCGAGGAGACATTGGGTGTGAATGACCGTGTGGCTTTATCGCAGGCAGAGCAAATTTTACGGAAACGCATCAATGAAATGCATATGAGGAACGGTGTAACGATCATCGATCCGGTTACAACGTTCATTGAAGCGGATGTGCAAATCGGACAGGACACAGTCATTAACCCTGGGTCATTCATTAAAGGAAAAAGTATTATCGGGCAGGATTGCTTGATTGGCCCGAATACGGAAATCAGTAATTGTGAAATTGGTGATGGAACGGAAGTCCTCCAATCGGTTGTACACGAAAGCAGTATTGGAAGTTTTGTTAAAATCGGTCCATTCGCACATGTTAGACCTCAATCAGATATTAAGGATTCCGTTAAGATCGGTAATTTTGTCGAAATTAAAAAGACCGTTTTTGGCAAAGGAAGCAAAGCGTCACATTTGAGTTATATTGGTGATGCAGAGGTTGGGGAGAATGTTAATATAGGCTGCGGATCTATTACCGTGAATTACGACGGGAAAAATAAATATTTGACGAAGATTGAAGACAATGTCTTCATAGGCTGCAATTCTAATCTGGTTGCACCTGTGACAGTAGGAGAAGGGGCATATGTAGCTGCTGGTTCAACCATCACGCATGATGTACCGCAGGAAGCCCTATCCGTTGCTCGGGCTCGTCAAGTTAACAAAGAAGATTATGTCAAGAATTTGAAATTTAATAAATAACCGACGGAGGTCATCATGTCAAATCAGTATTTAGATCCTAATTTAAAAGTATTCTCTTTAAATTCAAACTTCGATTTAGCTCAGGAAATTGCTGCTGCAATCGGTGTTGAACTTGGAAAATGTAGCGTAACAAGTTTCAGTGACGGTGAAGTTCAAATTAATATTGAAGAAAGTATTCGTGGCTGTGACGTATTCGTGATCCAATCAACAAGCCAACCAGTGAATGAAAATTTAATGGAACTTTTAATTATGATCGATGCTCTTAAACGTGCTTCAGCTAAAACGATCAATATTGTAATGCCATATTACGGTTATGCCCGACAAGATCGTAAAGCGCGTGCGCGTGAACCGATTACAGCTAAACTTGTCGCAAATCTTTTAGAAACGGCTGGTGCCCACCGTGTAATCACATTAGATCTTCACGCACCTCAAATTCAAGGTTTCTTCGATATTCTAATCGATCACCTTGTTGCCGTTCCGATTTTAGCTGATTTCTTCAAGGAAAAAGATTTAAGTGATATCGTCATCGTTTCCCCAGATCATGGTGGTGTAACACGTGCCCGTAAAATGGCTGATCGCCTAAAAGCACCGATCGCCATTATCGATAAGCGCCGCCCAAGACCGAACGTGGCTGAAGTCATGAACATCATTGGTAATATTGAAGGGAAGACAGCAATACTGATTGATGACATCATCGATACTGCAGGAACTATTACATTAGCGGCCAATGCCCTTGTGGAGAATGGGGCTAAAGCAGTGTACGCTTGTTGTACTCACCCAGTCCTTTCAGGTCCTGCCATCGAAAGGATTCAAAATTCAACGATCAAGGAATTGGTCGTGACTAACTCGATTGCACTATCTGAAGATAAGAAGATCGATAAAATTGTTGGACTTTCTGTAGCACCTTTGATTGCAGAGGCAATCATTCGTGTGCATGAGGAACAATCAGTCAGCACATTATTCGATTGATAACAAAAATAAACGAAAACTCGGCGGGCCTTTCGGGCTCGCCGTGTTTTCGTTTAAAGGTTTCAGAAAATTTTTAATTCTTAGTTGACAGATGAGAATAGTAATAATAAAATAACTATACAAATTCAATTCAAATTCATGGAATGAAAAACTGTACTACGCAAGTGCATACTGGTTAACGCCGATCGGATTACCGAAGGCTCCTTTTTCACTTACCATTGAACATTAGGCATCATTTTGCCCTATTGTCCAATTGGTGAAGGAAAGGAGCCTTTATTTTTATATAAATTGTTTAAGAAGGGTGTGCAGAATATGAAGAGAAAACGAAAGATATGGCTGCTGTCCATCTTCAGCATCTTCATGCTGATAGTAAGTGCATGTGGGCAGGAAAAGAATAGTTCCAAGAGTGCTGACGCAAAAGAATCAGATAAAACCATTCGAATCGGTTATCAAAAATTCGGGACATTAAATATTTTAAAATCAAAAGGGAGTCTGGAAACACATTTGAAAGAAGTGGGATATACCGTCGATTGGACTGAATTCCCTGCAGGACCTCAGCTGCTTGAAGCCTTGAATGTCGGAAGCCTTGATTTTGGGCACACAGGGAGGCGCCGCCGATATTTGCACAAGCAGCCAAGGCTCCGCTTGTCTATATTGCCAATCAACCGGCAAACCCATCAGGAGAGGCTATAGTCGTACAAAAGGATTCACCCATCAAAAATGTGAAAGATTTAAAGGGAAAGAAGGTTGGTTTGAATAAAGGTTCCAATGTTCATTATCTATTGGTCAAAGCTTTAGAGGAAGCAGGACTTACTCTTGATGATATTACCCCGGTCTACTTACCGCCGGCAGATGCGAGGGCCGCTTTTGAAGGAAATCAAATTGATGCCTGGGTAATATGGGATCCATTTTTATCAGCGGCGGAATTGGAACTTGAAACGAAAACGATCCTGGATGGAGATGGACTTGTGGCGAATCGTGAATTCTTCTTGGCAACTGATTCATTTGCCGGGAATGAAGAGGCGTTGAAGATTATCAAAGAAGAACTGATAAAGGCTGATAAGTGGATTGAAGAGAACCCAGGAGATGTCGCTGAGTTTCTATCTCCGGAAATTGGAATGAGTGTTGAGGCATTGGAAAAAACATTGAAAAGAAAAGAATATGGACTCGAGGAGATTTCCAATGCCGTTTTGGATGATCAACAAAAGATTGCCGATACTTTTTACAATCTTAAGTTAATCCCAAGCAAGATTAATATTCTGGATGCTTCAGCAGATCTTAAAAACATTAAGGGGGAAATACAAATGAAAGTTTTTTGGTTTTTACCATCACACGGGGAAAGTCGCTATTTAGGGTCAACAAAGGGAGGAAGGGCAATCACGCTTCCTTATTTAAAGCAAATAGCACAGGCGGTCGATCATTTGGGATTTGAAGGAGCGTTGCTTCCGACGGGACGGTCTTGTGAGGATGCATGGGTAGTGGGTTCTTCGTTGATTTCCGCCACGGAAAGAATGAAATTTTTAGTTGCGGTCCGCCCAGGTTTAATGTCGCCAACCTTGGCTGCCAGGATGGCTTCGAGCTTCGACCGGCTGTCGAATGGACGTCTCTTGATCAATGTAGTAACTGGAGGGGATCCGGTCGAATTGGCGGGTGATGGCGTATTTCTGAATCATAAGGAACGATATGGGCAGACAGATGAATTTCTTGATATCTGGAGAAAGGAAATGTCCGGGGTAAAGTGGACTTTGAAGGGGAGCACCTAAAGGTCGAAGGCGGGGACATCCTTTTGCCACCTGTACAAAAACCGTACCCGCCACTCTATTTCGGGGTTCCTCCGACCCGGCCATCGATATATCAGGAAAGCATATAGATGTGTACTTGACTTGGGGTGAACCCTTGGTACAAGTAGCTGAAAAAATTGAAAAGGTACGTAAAAGGGCAGCAGAATATGGACGTGAGGTCAGGTTTGGCATACGGATGCATGTCATTGTAAGAGAAACGGAAGAAGAAGCTTGGCAGGCAGCAGAGGAACTCATTAAATATGTGGATGACGAAATGATTGAAAATTCACAGAAGATTTTTGAAAGATTTGATTCAGTAGGCCAGAAGCGGATGGCGCAACTCCATAACGGAAACAGGGATTCGCTTGAAATTAGCCCTAACCTATGGGCAGGTGTAGGTCTTGTGCGCGGGGGCGCCGGTACGGCACTAGTCGGGAGTGCAGAAAATGTTGCTGCCAGAATGAAGGAATATGAAGAAATCGGAATAGAATCCTTTGTTTTATCTGGATACCCCCATCTTGAAGAAGCGTACAGAGTTGCGGAATTATTATTCCCTTTACTCCCTGTTGAACGGCTGCACGGACCCGTTTCAAATGCTACGAGCCCATTCGGGGAAATATTGGCTAATGACCACTACCCTACAAAAGGAAGTGAAATTGAAGATGAAGTTAAACAAAAAGTTCAATAGGTTCCACCTCATATCATGGCTTGTGCCCATCCTCCTTTTGGTAACTTGGCAGCTGCTGTCTTTGTGGGGGATTTTGTCGGATCGGATATTGCCTGCCCCGACTGAAGTGTTTCAAGCAGGTGTTGCTTTATTGGAGACAGGTGAACTTATTGATTATATCGGCATCAGTGCTCAGCGTGCCTTCATCGGCTTTTTAATAGGCGGGATCATTGGTTTTGTACTAGGTTTATTAAATGGATTATCATCCATTGCTGAAACTTTATTCGATACCTCGCTTCAGATGTTGCGTAATATTCCCCATTTAGCTTTAATACCGCTGGTGATTCTATGGTTTGGTATAGAGGAAGAAGCGAAAATCTTCCTTGTCGCTTTAGGGGTTCTATTTCCTATCTATTTAAATACATTTCATGGTGTGAAATCGGTGGATAAGGGATTAATCGAAGCGGCGAGGGTTTATGGGTTAAGTGGTTTTTCTTTATTCTGGAATGTACTCCTCCCTGCAGCCTTTCCATCCATTTTGGTGGGTATCCGCTTCTCACTTGGAATCATGTGGGTCACATTAATTGTCGCGGAAACAATTTCCGCTAATTCCGGAATTGGATATATGGCTATGAATGCCCGGGAATTCATGAGGATGGATATAGTTGTTCTTAGTATTCTCTTATATGCCTTATTAGGAAAAATATCGGACGTTGCGGCCAAAGTGATTGAAAAAAGATGCTTAAAGTGGCATCCGTCATACCAATGAGGAGGTCATTAACATGAAAAATGGAAATTCGTTGGAGTTGCATGGTGTAAGAAAGGATTTTGGGAAGTTTGAAGTATTGAAGGGGATGGATCTGACATTTAAAAAGGGGGAATTCATAGCCATTGTCGGTAAGAGTGGTTGTGGGAAGAGCACCTTGCTTCGTCTTGTGGCAGGACTGGAAAAGCCGACGGGCGGGCAAATACTGGTGAATGGAAAGCCGTTGAATGGCTTAAATAAATCATCACGTACGATGTTTCAGGATGGCAGGCTTTTTCCTTGGAAAAAATCCTTCAAAATATTGGTGTAGGCTTGAAAGGGATTGGAAGCCAAACGCAATGGAATTGCTGGAGCTAGTGGGCCTTGCAGATCGAGCAAATGATTGGCCGTCCGTTTTATCTGGGGGGCAAAAACAGAGGATTGCATTGGCGAGGGCATTGGTTAACCAACCTGACATTCTCCTCTTGGATGAGCCACTAGGGGCGTTGGATGCTTTAACGAGGATTGGCATGCAAAGGCTGATAGAAGAACTATGGAGGGAAAGGGACTTTACTGCCTTACTTGTTACACATGATGTTGAAGAAGCCGTTATGCTTGCCGACCGTGTCATATTAATCGAAGAAGGCAAAGTCGTCATGAATAAGGAAATCAATCTGCCTAGACCGCGGAAAAAGGATAGTATTCAATACTCATCACTAGCAGCCCAAATCCTAGACCGAGTGATGCAAGTCGAGGGGGAAATGGAAAAAAAGCGATTCACGCTTGAGTTAGAGAAAAAAGAATGAAAAAAGATTTTGCAGCGGATTCCTATGTTTACCATATGTTTATCGCCTTCTTGCTCCCTTCGGATTTTACCTTTCATGTTTAATGATTCGCCATTTAGGGAAATGTTAAATATAGAGAAACTTGTAATTCATATTTAGGAAGGCGGAGGATGTATGAGTAATATATTAGCTGCAAAAGAACGTACGGGTTCAAAACACTCTAATTTAAGGAATTTGAGAGAAAGCGGCGAAATCCCTGCGATAGTATATGGCAATAAAAATGATAGTACGGCCATTTCAGTCAATAATATTGAGCTTCAAAAGACAATCAAGGAAATAGGCCGTAATGGAATCATTTCTTTGGACTTGGAAGGTAAGAGTTATAAAGTCATGCTCTCTGATTATCAAAAGGATCCAATAAAAAACTCCATTTATCATGCAGACTTTTTAATTGTAGATATGTCCGCTCAATTACAGGCACAAGTTCGCATTAACCTTGTCGGTGTTTGCAAAGGCGTGAAAGACGGTGGGGTCCTTCAGCAGTCTCTTCATGAAGTGACGGTTACGGCTAAACCTAATGACATTCCTGACTCCATCGATGTTGACGTTACCGAACTTCAGGTAGGGGAAACAATCTACATATCCGATATCCAAACGAATAAGCAAGTTACAATCGGCAACGATGGTGAAGAAGTTGTTGCATCTGTTTTGGCTCCTCGTCAGGAAGAGGAAATAAGTACAGGTGAACAGCAGGATGGCGGCATCCCTGAAAATGAAGAAGGCAGGGAAACCAAGCCATCACCAGAGTCATGATGCCGGGATTAAACAAGTGAATCGTGATATAATAGGCGTAGCTCTTAACGAGTTACGTCTTTTCAATCTCTGGAATGCATTCATTTAAACCGGACGGACTTTTTTGTAATGGATTCCTTTAAT
Organism: Peribacillus frigoritolerans; assembly: GCA_030562215.1. Lineage (GTDB taxonomy): Bacteria > Bacillota > Bacilli > Bacillales > DSM-1321 > Peribacillus > Peribacillus frigoritolerans_B. Next base: position 1,070,960 of record JAUPFL010000001.1, read on the forward strand.
TTGGATTTTACCTAATTAGTTCTCCTGTCGCTTGCAGTCCAGCTTGAAATTAGGGTACTATTTTTCTAAGGTCAATGATCTTGGAAAAACTTCGTCCCAGCGTAACTCCCTAAATAACCGTAATGACGGAGTGTGAATGATGAAAATTATTGTAGGGTTAGGGAACCCAGGTAAACAATATGAAAAAACTCGGCATAACGTCGGATTTGAAGTAATAGATGAGTTATCCAAAAGATGGTCGATCCCTCTTGATCAAGCAAAACATAAGGGGATATATGGTTCAGGAATGGTAAAGGGAGAAAAGGTTTTATTGCTTAAACCCTTAACCTACATGAATTTATCAGGAGAATCCATTTCGGCTGTCATGCATTTCTTTAAGGTGGATATCGCGGATTTGGTCATTATATATGATGACCTTGATTTGCCTCCAGGAAAGCTTCGCCTTCGTCAAAAAGGAAGTGCAGGCGGTCATAATGGGATAAAATCTTCAATTGCCCATTTGGGTACACAGGAATTCAATCGAATCAGAATAGGCATTGGCCGCCCGATTGGCCGTATTCCGGTATCTGATTATGTATTAGGGCGTTTTTCGCCTGAAGAATGGGATCAAGTCGGGGCAACGATCGAAAAAGCGCAGCTTCATGTGAAGCCTGGTTGGAAAACCATTTATACAGGTCATGAACGAATATAACCAATAAGCAGAGAGTAGATATAAGTAAAGAATAATATCTTCCTGTTTCGCTGAATAAAACCCCTCTACTTTTGTACATACTAACACTATTACAAAAATAGGGGGTTACCAAATGGCTCTCCATTATCGATGCCGACATTGCGGAACTAAGCTGGGCTCAATCGAGGCACACTCACTGAGTACGGAGCAGTTAGGTTTTAATCAACTTACCGATGAAGAGCGACAAGAGATGATCGTTTATGATTCTGAAGGGGATATGCATGTAAGGGCGATATGTGAAGATTGCCATGAATCGCTGCAAAGAAACCCTGATTTATATGAAAACGATTATATTATTCATTAGCGGGAGAGGGCTTTGGACAAAATCCAAAGCATTTTTCCGTTTGTCTGGAATACCAGGGCACATAAATTGCCGTTAATAAAGAGGATCTTGGTGATGGCCAAGTTCAAATAAAGTAAATGTTTTTCGCACGTTAAAGAGAGGGGGGAAAGAAAATGAATGGATTGCAGAACTTGTTTTCCAAACAAGATGATGTTCATTCGTTAATAGCCGGCATCGATGAAGGGCTTAAGGAGCAAATCGTCTCTGGTCTGACAGGTTCCTCGAGATCGTTATTGCTGGCTTCCGTATATGAAAAGACGAACAGGCCTATTTTATTAGTTACCCATAATTTATTGCAAGCACAGAAATTCCATGAGGACTTATCCAGTTTCATTCCGAGGAAGAATTATATATATATCCAGCCAATGAATTGATTGCGGCTGATTTGAGTGTTGCCAGCCCGGAATTAAGGGCCCAACGTGTAGAGGCTTTGAACTTTTGGGCGGAGGGAAAGAAAGGGATTGTCATTGCCCCGATTCCCGGAGTGCGTCGTGTGCTTCCTCCAAAGGATATTTGGAAGAGACATCAGCTAGCTTTTAATCTAGGGGAAGACATCGAGCTTGAACCAACGCTTAATAAATTCATTGCCATGGGTTATAACCGGTCCGAAATGGTTGCTTCTCCAGGTGAATTCAGTATCAGGGGCGGTATAATCGATATTTATCCGATCACCGAACCTAATCAATACGAATTGAATTATTCGATACCGAAATAGATTCAATAAGGACTTTTTCAAGCGAAGATCAGCGATCCATCGAGAAGCTCAAGAAAGTGACGATTGGCCCCGTCAGTGAGGCTTTGCTAGAGACGGAGCATATCGAAAGAATCATAACAAGGCTCGAGAGCGGATTAAGTAAAAGCTTGAAGAAACTTAAAGACGAGAAAACCAAGGAACAGCTGGTTCAAACGATCAGTTATGAACTTGAACAGCTGAAAATGGGGAATATACCCGACAAAATCTTTAAATACTTAAGTTTGGCGTATGAAGATCCAGCTAGTTTAATAGATTATTTACCGGTAAATGGTTTGGTTTTCTTGGATGAAATCAGTAGAATCCAGGAAATCAATGATTCGTTGGAAAAGGAAGAGGCTGGGTGGTACACGGACCTTTTAAGTCAGGGACAAATTATCCACGACATAAAGTTGGCTCATCCCATGCAGGAATTAATAGTGAAATCCAGCAGGCCGTTTGTATACCTATCATTGTTTTTACGGCATGTACCGCATACGAATCCTCAGAATATCCTGAATTTTGCCAGTAAACAAATGCAAAGTTTCCATGGACAGATGAATGTGTTCAAAGCTGAACTGGAACGTTGGAAAAAAGGGAAATATACAGTCGTCATACTTGGACAGGATGAAGAACGGGTAAAAAAGCTGCATTCGGTTTTAGCCGATTATGATATAGAGGCCGCAGAACTGTTTAATGCTGACAGCATTCTTCCAGGTAAAGTACAGATTTTACGCGGCAGTCTAAATAGCGGCTTTGAATTGCCTATGCAAAAGTTCAGTATCATTACGGAAACGGAATTGTTTAATAAGAAGTCAAAGAAATCGGTACGGAGACAGAAACTATCGAATGCGGAGCGAATCAAGAGTTATTCCGAACTGAAGATCGGTGACTATGTCGTTCACGTTAACCACGGTATCGGAAAATACTTGGGTATTGAAACCCTTACGATAAATGGGGTCCATAAAGATTACCTGAATATTCGTTATCAAGCGGATGACAAATTGTATGTTCCTGTCGACCAAATTGATCTTGTCCAAAAATATGTCGGTTCTGAAGGAAAAGAGCCGAAGCTTTACAAGCTAGGCGGAACGGAATGGAAACGTGTCAAAAGTAAGGTTCAATCATCCGTTGAGAACATTGCCGATGATTTAATCAAGTTATACGCAGAAAGAGAAGCGGCAAAGGGCTATGCCTTTTCACCTGATGGTGATATGCAGAGAGAATTCGAAACATCATTCGCTTATAACGAAACGGAAGATCAATTACGTTCCATAGTCGAAATCAAAAAAGGATATGGAACGGGAACGGCCGATGGATCGTTTATTATGTGGCGATGTTGGATATGGGAAGACAGAGGTGGCGATCCGGGCCGCTTTTAAAGCCATAATGGATGGGAAGCAGGTTGCATTTCTTGTTCCGACCACAATCCTCGCCCAGCAGCATTATGAAACATTAAGGGAGCGTTTTCAGGATTATCCTATTTCGATTGGCCTTATGAGCCGTTTCCGGACTAAAAAACAGCAAACGGAAACGATTAAAGGATTGAAGGCCGGCACGGTGGATATTGTGGTTGGCACACATAGGATTTTATCAAAAGATATCGTGTACCGCGATTTGGGATTGCTAATCATTGATGAAGAACAGCGCTTTGGCGTTACACATAAGGAAAAGATCAAACGGTTAAAAACAAATGTGGATGTACTGACTTTGACTGCGACACCGATACCAAGGACCCTACATATGTCTATGTTGGGCGTGAGGGATCTGTCCGTCATCGAAACACCGCCTGAGAACCGGTTCCCGATCCAAACTTATGTCATGGAGTATAATGGCTCTTTGGTAACGGAAGCGATAGAACGGGAATTGGCCAGGGGTGGTCAGGTTTATTTCCTTTACAATCGGGTAGAGGATATAGCAAGAAAAGCAGAAGAAATTTCCATGCTGGTACCTGATGCCCGTGTCACCTTTGCTCATGGGCAAATGACAGAGCAAGAACTGGAAGCCGTCATGTTCGGCTTTTTAGAAGGCGAATATGATGTTTTGGTAAGTACAACCATTATAGAGACGGGTGTTGATATCCCCAATGTCAATACGCTTATAGTGAATGAAGCGGATAGAATGGGACTTTCACAGCTCTATCAGCTGCGTGGCCGTGTGTAGGTCGATCCAACCGGGTGGCATATGCGTTCTTCACTTATAGGAAAGATAAAGTGTTGACGGAAGTGGCGGAAAAACGTCTTCAATCCATTAAGGAATTTACAGAATTGGGTTCAGGGTTCAAAATCGCGATGCGTGATTTATCCATCAGGGGAGCTGGAAACATTCTAGGGGCCCAACAACATGGCTTCATCGATTCGGTTGGTTTTGATCTGTATTCACAAATGTTGAAAGAAGCTGTAGATGCGAAACGTAATGACCAACCAGCCGAAGAAAAGAGCACCCTGGAAATCGACGTTGAAGTGGATGCTTATATCCCTGATGCCTACATAATGGATGGACATCAGAAAATAGAAATGTATAAAAGGTTCAGAGGTATAGCTTCGCTTGAAGAAGTTGAAGAATTACAAGAGGAAATGATCGATCGTTTCGGAGAATATCCAGAGGAAGTTTCCTATTTATTCATGATTGCCGAAATGAAGGTATATGCTGAAAAGGCTGGAATTGAAAGCATTAAACAATTAAAGCAGGAAATCAGCATTCTCCTTAGGGAAAAGGTCAGCAGCGAAGTGGATGGACAAAAGGTGTTCGAGCTGGGATCGAAGTATGGCCGTATGGTGGGCTTCGGCATGGACGGCAATCGAATGAAGCTGGTCCTGCACATAAAAGGCGTGGAGCAAAGCAAGTGGCTTAATATCTTATTTGAAATGGCCAAGGGTTTGCAGTATGTAAAAAAGAGACGCAAGCCACAAAAAACTAAAATTGAATGATTGTCCTCTAGAAGAAATTTTTTAGGTACCATGGTAAAAAAATGCAACAAAAAGAAAAATTTTTTCAAAGTGCATAGAACTTACCATTAGAAAAATACTAAGTACAATAGCTGGTGATGATTTTGCTACAAAATGAGGATTTATCAAATCAATTAGATGAAAGTGAGGCAACATAAGATGAAAGCAACTGGTATCGTTCGCCGAATTGATGATTTAGGAAGAGTCGTCATCGAAAGAAATTCGCAGGACACTCCGTATTCGTGAAGGAGATCCACTGGAAATATTTGTGGATAGAGATGGAGAAGTCATCCTAAAGAAATACTCTCCTATTAGTGAATTAGGCGATTTCGCAAGGGAATATGCAGAAGCACTATATGATAGCCTTGGAAACCCAGTTATGATTTGTGACAGGGATACTTACATTGCAGTGGCAGGCGGCTCCAAAAAAGAATACTTAAATAAAAGCGTCAGTGATCTAGTGGAAAAAATCATGGAAGAAAGAAATCCTGTCCTGGAGTCTCCGAACGGACAAATTTCATTCGTTGATTCCAATGATGAAGAGGTCCAATCTTATACTGCAGCTCCGATCATTGCAGTGGCGATCCGATTGGTGCCGTCTTGATTTTCTCTAAAGATAGTACCATTGGTGAAGTGGAACAGAAATCGGTTGAAACAGCAGCAAGTTTCCTAGCTAGACAAATGGAGCAGTAACCTTGGACATGCCATTATATTTTTAAAGGTGGAAAGGGCAGCAATCGCGCTGTCCTTTTTGCACTTTCTAAAAGAAGTGGATATGGAAAATGATTGACAGTATGGCTGGAATTGAAAAATACCCATTGGAATTATGCTATAATAACTACCACATATGAGTGAAAAGGGGAAAAAATATGGCTGAAAAGCCTGTTAAAACATCAAATGAACTTTTTCGAGGTGCGTTGATTTTGAGCGCAGCAGCGATTATCGTAAAAGTTTTGAGCGCGGCCTATCGCATACCATATCAGAACATTGCTGGTGACATCGGATTTTATATCTATCAACAGGTTTATCCCTTCTACGGTGTTGCCTTTACATTATCAACAATCGGCTTTCCGGTAGTCATATCCAAACTAATTGCAGAACGGGAGTCTTCCAAAAATAACTTCGCGGTCAAAGACATATTAGTGACATCATTCGTCGTCTTAAGTTCGATAGGCGTCATGATGTTTGCTGCACTATTCCTTGGCGCTGATTGGATTGCAGGATGGATGAAGGATCCGCATTTAGCCGGTCTGCTGAGGATCGTTGCCTATTCCTATTTATTAATGCCGATTTCATCTGTTTTAAGAGGCTATTTTCAAGGAATAAACGACATGTTACCGACGGCAAGTTCGCAGGTCGCTGAACAATGCATCCGTGTGTTGACGATTCTGGTCCTTTCCACAATATTCGTGTATCAGGGCTACTCTCATTATGTGGTCGGCAAGGGGGCGGTCCTCGGTTCGGTGACCGGCGGCATGACAGGCCTGGTACTGCTAATTGCTTTCGTTATTTTAAGAGAAGAATGGAAGCTTTTTTACGAATGAGAATCAAACCGGTGAATTTCATCAAAATTTCCAAAGCCCTGATTTTCCAAGGATTGGCCTTTTGCATAACTGGTTTGATCCTTATCTTGTTTCAGTTTGTCGATTCACTGCACTTGTATTCCCTGCTAAGGGAAACGGGAATGGGGGAAGGGAAGCCAAAGAATGGAAAGGGGTATATGATCGAGGACAGCCGTTGCTTCAGCTAGGTACAGTCGTGGCTAATTCTTTTGCATTGGCGCTAGTACCTGTAATATCCGGATTCGTTCAGAGGAAAAGTGAACTTGATTTATTGAATAAGATCAAATTGGCGCTTCGTGTAAGTGCGACGATCGGGCTCGCTGCAGCGATAGGTCTGGTGGTGACGATGAAGCCTGTCAATCATATGCTGTTCACTGATGCCAAAGGGACGATTACTTTAGCAATTTTCTCTTTATCGATTTTATTTACATCCCTCATTATGGCGGAAGCGGCAGTGATTCAAAGTTTAGGCCATTCGTTCGTGCCGGTGATCATTACGATTGTGGGGGTGGGCAGCAAGTGGGCTTTGAACCTTGTTCTGGTGCCCCATTACAAAATTGCGGGAGCAGCCTCGGCAACAGTACTTGCGTATATGATCATGACTGTATTATTTTTTGTTGTATTGAAAGTACATATTAAAAAGACATTAATTGAAAAACGGCACGTGTTAATTATCTTGAAGAGTACGGTTTACATGGGGGCTGCGGTTGTTTTATTCAATGGTTTATTCGAATTGATGTCCTCAGGCGAGAGCCGGTTGTTGGCTACGATCCAAGCTTTGATCGGTGTAGGGATCGGTGCAGCCGTTTTTGTGATGACCGCCATTCGGGCAGGCTTATTTGGTGAAGAAGAACTTTCACTTATACCTGCAGGTTCAAAGCTTAAACGATTTATAATAACGAATAGGAGTATAAGAAATCATGAATGAGATTACGATAATAGGCCTTGGTGCAGGGGATTTAGAGCAGCTTCCACTAGGGATTTATAAAAAATTGATACAAACAGAACAATGCTACGTCAGAACGGTTGATCATCCGGTAATCGGGGATTTGAAAAGGGAAGGAATAAATTTCACGGCGTTTGACGGGATATATGAAAAGCACGACCAATTTGAAGCTGTATATGAAGAAATTGCCGGAACATTATTACAAGAGGCTTCAAACCGTTCCATTTTATACGCAGTCCCGGGGCATCCTATGGTTGCGGAAAAGACGGTGCAGCTTTTGCTCGAAAAGGGTCCGGCTCTTGGAATAGCCATTAAGCTGGAAGGCGGGCAAAGTTTCCTTGATCCATTATTTCAGGCTGTTAGGATCGATCCGATAGAAGGGTTTCAGCTATTGGATGGAACAGATCTTTCACCGGATGATTTACACATTACCCAGCATATGATAATCGGACAGGTGTATGACGCATTCAGTGCATCCGATGTGAAGCTGACTTTGATGGAAAAGCTCCCGGATGACTACGTGGTATATATCGTAACTGCGGCAGGCAGCAGTCAGGAAAAAGTGACAAAATGCGCCCTCTTCGAACTCGACCGTCAGATGGAGTTAAGTAACTTGACGAGTGTTTATGTCCCACCAGTAAAAGATGAAGCTTTACGATATAGAGAGTTTTCTAAGCTGCGGCGGGTCATCGCAGAACTTAGGGGTCCTGACGGATGTCCTTGGGATAAGAAACAAACTCATGAAAGCTTGAAGAAATATCTAATAGAAGAAGCATATGAGCTGATTGATTCCATCGACGAAGGTGACGATGAGGGTATGGTTGGTGAACTTGGGGATGTCCTGCTTCAGGTGATGCTTCATTCACAAATCGGTGAAGATGAGGGCATGTTCACGATAGATGATGTGATTGAAGGCATTACGGCAAAAATGATTCGGCGCCACCCTCATGTATTCGGAGATGTTGAAGTGAACGGCGAGGAAGATGTATTAGTGAACTGGCAGAAAATCAAAGAAGATGAAAAAGGAAGCGAAACAAAAGCTCTGAAATCCATACTGGATGGTATTGAGAAATCGCTGCCAAACTTACTTCGGGCCGAAGAGTACCAAAAAAGGGCTGCGAAGGTCGGATTTGATTGGGATGAGGTTTCCGAAGCCTGGAAAAAGGTCAGGGAAGAAGTGCAGGAATTGGAAGAGGAAATATTGAGCCCGAACAGGGATGTTGAAAGAATAAAATCAGAGCTGGGCGACCTCTTTTTGCGCTTGTCAACATTTCACGTTATTATGACATACAAGCGGAAGAAGCCGTCTACAAAGCAAATCAAAAATTCCACCAGCGTTTTACATATATAGAAGAGTGCATTCAAAGGGCAGACAAAAAGTTTGAGGATTATACATTGGAAGAACTGGATTCATATTGGGATGAAGCAAAAGCTAAAGGACTTTAATTAAGGGAGAGATTTGAATGTCGATGAGATTGGATAAATTTCTGAAAGTTTCAAGGTTGATCAAGCGCCGCACACTTGCAAAGGAGGTTGCGGATAAAGGGAGAATCACGATTAACGGACAACAGGCCAAAGCAAGTTCGAATGTGAAAGATGGCGATGAGTTGACAGTAAGATTCGGTCAAAAGCTTGTTACGGTACGTGTCGATAAAATTCAAGAAACGACGAAAAAAGAAGCGGCTGCAGATATGTATACCATCGTAAAAGAAGAAAAGCTAGCAGAGGAGTAAGGACAGGCTTGGTTCTAATTCCAATCTTACGGACATACACTTGTACAAAATCAGTGGTACTGTGAGGGATGAAAAAATGAGCCAATATATTGATCCGAATGCTGGTTACACAAAGGGAACGACCCAAGAGCATGATGTAACGATGAAAGGCCGCCGTTTACTTGATATTACCGGTGTCAAACAAGTTGAAAGTTTTGATAATGAAGAGTTTCTGCTCGAAACGTCAATGGGATTCTTATCAATCCGGGGCCAAAACTTGCAAATGAAGAATTTGGACGTTGATAAAGGCATCGTTTCCATTAAGGGAAAGATTTTCGACCTTGTTTATTTAGATGAGCAATCAGGGGAGAAAGCTAAAGGATTCTTTGGCAAGTTGTTCAAATGACCTTAACGATCCAATTTTATACGTTGCTTGCGATGATAGGCATGGGCAGTGGCTTTGGAGCTGCCCTGGATACGTACAGCCGGTTCCTGAATCGTTCAGAAAGGAAAAGGTGGATTGTATTCATCCATGACTTCCTTTTCTGGATCATTCAGGGTCTCCTTATTTTTTATGTTTTGTTTTTAGTGAATGAGGGAGAGTTTCGCCTCTATTTATTTTTGGCCTTATTATGCGGTTTTTCAGCTTATCAAGCACTTTTCAAAGGCTTCTATCTACGTTTTTTAGAGTTTTTGATAATACTTGTGATAAAGTTGGCGAGATTTATAGCGAATTCGGTTCACATGCTGATATTTCTACCGATAAAATGGGTAATAGTATCCATATTAGCCATCATCATCGGGATAGGTAAGTTCGTTTTGGCCTTATTAAAATGGGCGGGGAAATTACTTCTCTTTATTTTGAATATATTCTGGAGACCATTAAAATGGATTCTGACTTATATATGGAATTTATTGCCGGTTTTTGTTACGAAAAACGTCGGGAAGTTTTATAATAAAGGAAAAGGGATTTTATTGAAAATAAAGAATTCTATATTTAGAACAATAAATGGATGGAAAAATAAAAAGAAATGAGGAGCGATAAAAAAATGAGTAGCCTGCGTAAAAGGAAAGTGGCAAAAATAGAAAATCCCTACGTCGCTCAACAAGAGAAAAAGTACAAACCGTAGAAAAAAGAAGCGTGGTCTAATGCGTAGATTAACTCTATACTCAGTTTTCGCCGCTGTCTTTTTGATTTTTGCCGTTTCCACCCTCATAACGCAAAATGTTGCACTGGATGAGAAAGTTCAACAAAAGGAAGAATTGAAGGGAAAGTTAGCTGAATTGAAAAAAGACGAGACCCTTCTTAAAGAAGAAATCGTAAAGCTTAATGACGACGACTATATAGCGAAAATAGCAAGACGGGATTATTTCTTGTCTGAAAAAGGTGAGATCATTTTTACCCTTCCAAAAGGGAAGGAAGATAGTGACTAATATTGACACTGTTTTTTTACTTTCGTTATAATATAGTGTGAAGAGATTTTTTTAACATTTCTAAGGAGGAACATTTTTTTATGTCAATCGAAGTAGGCAGCAAGTTACAAGGTAAAGTAACAGGCATAACTAATTTTGGTGCATTTGTAGAGCTACCTCAAGGTTCAACCGGTCTTGTCCATATCAGTGAAGTGGCTGATAACTATGTCAAGGATATCAATGATCATTTAAAAGTGGGCGATACAGTTGAGGTGAAAGTCATCAACGTTAAAGATGGCAAGATTGGCTTGTCCATAAAAAAGCGATAGACCGTCCTGAAGGTGAGCAAAAACCTGCATACACACCACGTCCGCGCCAAGGAAGAGGGAATGACAGCCGTTCCAAAGACTTCCGCTCGAAAGGTAATGGTTTCCAACCAAAAGAAAACTTTGAGCAAAAAATGGCTAAATTCTTAAAGGATAGCGAAGACCGCTTAACGACCCTAAAACGTAGCACCGAAACGAAACGGGGAGGTCGAGGAGGAAGACGCGGATAAAACTGCTGCTGAAAATAATAGTTTAGCAACTTTTCCTGTGAAATTATTCATAGTGTAGATAAAGGCAAGCTTGCCGGCTTGTCTTCTTTATTATCAACGATATAAAAAAAGCGCCCCTGCACACTTACCAGAGATAAGTGTGCAGGGGCGCTTTTGGTATTTGATGACCCGTACGGGATTCGAACCCGTGTTACCGCCGTGAAAGGGCGGTGTCTTAACCGCTTGACCAACGGGCCGTGATTTTCATGATAAAAGATAGCGGCAGAGGGGATCGAACCCCCGACCTCACGGGTATGAACCGTACGCTCTAGCCAGCTGAGCTACGCCGCCATAATGATAATTGCTACTGAAGCACAAGTTATATCTTACATTCGTGAAGAAAAAAATGTCAACAAAAAAATAAAGTTTGTCGGTTTCCATTTCCTGATTATTTATTCGTGTTATTTTCCGCAAAAATAACCTAAAAACTTTGCTTTTCTTCAAAAAAAAAAGAACACCCGTTTCTGTATTGGAAAAAAAGGCACAAAAACCTGTATACAAATGATTGTTCAAGAAGAATTTCGTCGAACGTTTTTCTTATCCGCTTATAAAATTCTGACAAAAAAATAGACAAGCCCTCTTTATAATAAAAATCACTAATATGAATGGGGTGTTGAAATGGAAAAAGTAGAAAGACCTATGATGGAACCTCTTGGAGATGTTCAGTTAAAAGAAGCGAAGGCAGGGGCCATCAATTGGATCCAACAACTGCAAATGAAGAGTGAAGACATATTCATAAAAAAAGGTATATCTTTAGCAATCATAGGTTTTTTATTAGGACGGGCTTTAATTCTTTCGCAGCTGGCACCATTTGGACTTCCGTTTTTCGCAGCTGTTTTTCTCATGAGACGTGATAGGGCTCCACTGGCTTTATTCGGATTGATTGCAGGTGGGCTGACCGTTCACTATTCGAATAGTTTAGTCATCTTTGCATCGGCGTTCCTGCTCCTGTTATTTCATAAGATCAAGAAGCCCGCCGTGGAAGGACAATTCAAGACAATGTCGATGTACGTCTTCGCTTCACTATTCCTGGTCAACCTGGCCGAGCAATATCTGGTATTTCGAACGATTCAGCTGTACGACCTGATGATGATAGGGGTAGAGGCGGGACTGGCGATGATTTTAACTTTAATCTTCATTCAGTCCATCCCGATGCTGACCGTTAGGACAAAGTCCCAATCATTAAAGACGGAGGAAATTGTCAGCATCATCATCTTGCTGGCTTCGGTTATGACCGGAACCATCGGCTGGATGATATATGATTTATCACTCGACCATATATTCTCGCGATACCTGGTCCTCCTCTTCGGGCTGGCGGGAGGGGCCGCCATAGGCTCCACTGTAGGTGTAGTTACTGGATTGATATTCAGCTTGGCAAGTGTTGCCAGTCTATATCAAATGAGCCTTCTCGCATTTTCAGGGCTTCTGGGCGGCCTGTTGAAGGAGGGAAGGAAGATAGGGGTTGCTAGCGGCCTCTTGATTGCTACATTACTGATAGGTTTATATGGTGAGGGCACCAATAATATCATGGTGACCCTTTATGAATCACTTATAGCTGTGGCACTATTCATATTGACACCGTCATCCATCATCAACAAAATAGCGAAACATATACCGGGAACAGTCGAGAATTCTGATGAACAGCAGCAGTATGCCCGAAAAGTGAGGGATGTCACCGCTCAAAGGGTGGAGCAATTCTCACATGTATTTGAGGCGCTTTCTAATAGCTTTTCGCAAGTGGATGAAAGGGGAGATTGGAGGAAGATGAGAAAGAATTCGACTACTTCTTAAGTAATGTAACGGAAAAGACGTGCCAGCTTTGTTTTAAAAAGGAGCAATGCTGGTCCAAGAACTTTAATACAACCTATGACGGCATGCAGGAAATTATGCTTCAATTAAGTGAAAATAATGGTCAACTCCCCCAAAAAACTTCGAAAGAATGGGGGAAATATTGTAGTCGCGGGCCTCAGGTCATCGGGGCGATATCACAGGAGCTTACTTATTTTGAAGCTAACCAAAAATTAAAAAGGCAGGTGAAGGAAAGTCGGAAGCTAGTGGCGGATCAACTGCGGGGCGTTTCGGCAGTAATGGATGATTTTGCGAAAGAAATACAAAGGGAAAGGAAGAATCATCATGTACACGAAGAATCCATTTTGGAAGCCATCCAGGATTTTGGACTGCACATAGGTCATGTTGAAATATACAGTCTAGAACAAGGAAATGTTGATATAGAGATGAGTGTCCCATACTGCCAGGGCAGAGGGGAATGTGAAAAGTTGATTGCACCCATGCTTTCTGACATTTTAGGGGAAACGATAGTCGTTCATTCAGAAGAGTGTGCAACGTATCCAAGCGGGCAATGTGAGGTGATATTTAGGTCAGCAAAAAAATTCACGGTCGAAACGGGTGTGGCTCATGCTGCCAAGGGGGAGGGCTTGTATCAGGAGATAGTTATACGACCATGGAAATTGGCTGCGGCAAATTCGCAATAGCCATTAGTGATGGAATGGGAAATGGGGAAAGGGCCCATTTTGAAAGTACAGAAACATTAAAGCTGCTACAAAAATTTTTACAATCGGGAATAGAAGAAAAAATAGCCATTAAATCCGTAAACTCCGTATTATCTCTACGCACTACCGATGAAATATTTTCGACTCTTGATTTGGCAATGATTGATCTTCAGGACGCAAGGGCTAAGTTTTTAAAAATCTGTTCGATACCGAGTTTCATTAAAAGGGGGATAGGATAATAAAAATTGAATCAAGTAACCTCCCTATGGGGATCATCCAGGATTTCGATGTTGATGTAGTATCAGAAGAGCTGAAGGCAGGGGACATATTAATCATGATGAGTGATGGAGTGTTCGATGGCCCCTCACATGTCGAAAATATCGAGTTCTGGCTTAAACGAAAAATCAAGGAAATGGAAACGGACGATCCGCAGGAAATCTCTGATTTAATATTGGAGGAGGTTATCCGTACAAAAGGGATCATAGATGATGACATGACAGTGGTAACATCGAAAATTAAGCATAACACACCGAAATGGGCATCCATTCCCGTTTCCCCAAAACGCAAAAAGGCCCAATAGGGGCCGTTTATATATAAAATAAACAAAACCAAAAATGAGGTGGTGTATATGGAAGAAGGATAAAAGGTAAAGAGATGAACTCTTTTCAATCATTCCGCTCCATATGTGACTTGATGTGATGTCTTTTGGGTATAATTTCCCCTCTTTTAGTCAATTATGGTAACAAATTGATAGGAAGGAGAGCAAAACATGAAAGCAGGAACATTAAGACAGATTTTGCTTATAACCGACGGATGTTCAAATCATGGTGAGGAGCCGTCTGCCATGGCTGAATTAGCAAGGGAGCAAGGCATAACCATCAATGTCATAGGTGTAATGGAAAATGATGTGATAGATGAAAAGGGACTTAAGGAAATCGAGAAGATTGCTGGTTCAGGAGGTGGCGTAAGTCAAATAGTCTATGCGCAGCAGTTGTCCCAAACCGTACAGATGGTGACCCAAAAGGCAATGACTCAAACTATACAGGGAGTTATCAATCGTGAACTTCAACAAATACTTGGAGATTCGAAAACGATGGAGGATCTTCCGCCGGATAAACGAGGAGAAGTGATGGAGGTGGTCGATGAGCTTGGGGAAACAAGCAAGCTCGAAGTACTGATTCTTGTTGATACCAGTGCAAGCATGAAACATAAACTGCCTACAGTGAAAGATTCCTTATTAGATCTTTCCCTTAGTATGAATGCAAGGATGGGTGACAGCCGTTTTTCCGTATTCGTATTTCCTGGGAAAAGAAATGACGTTGAAAAGTTGCTGGATTGGACCCCCAACCTTGAAGCCTTGACGGCAACTTTTCCTAAGCTTAGTACAGGGGGACTCACTCCGACAGGTCCAGCCATTCGTGAAGCTTTAACATATTTCAATAAAAAACGTTCATTGAGGGGATTGTTATCACATGATGATGAACAATACTTTGAGGAATCAATGTAAACTCCTGCCTGGCAGTTTGGTCACTGGAAAATGGAATAAAAACCAGTACAAAATAATTAAAGAATTGGGGTGTGGAGCGAACGGGATCGTTTATTTGGTTGAAAGCGGAAATCGTCATTATGCTTTAAAGCTCAGTGATAATGGGACGTCCATTATTTCGGAGATGAATATCCTAAAATCCTTTTCAAAGGTCCAGGGGTCTACCCTTGGGCCTTCCTTTTTGGAAGCGGACGATTTCATGAAAACAGGAAAGCAGCTCCCTTTTTATGTCATGGAATATATCCACGGACACGATTTTTTGCGTTTCATCGATAAGAAAGGGTCATCATGGATAGGAGTCCTAATGCTTCAGCTTTTAACAAGCTTGTCTGCCTTGCATACCAATGGCTGGGTATTCGGCGATTTAAAACCCGAGAATTTGATCGTGACTTCACCAGCCTATAAGGTACGGTGCGTGGATGTTGGCGGAACCACCTTAATTGGGCGATCTGTTAAAGAATTCACCGAGTTCTTTGACAGGGGCTACTGGGGACTTGGATCAAGAAAGGCCGATCCGCAATATGACTTGTTCGCTGTGGCGATGATTATAATCAATTCTGCCTATCCTGGACGTTTCCACAAAAAAGGGGAGGGGTATAGACAGCTTAACGACTTGATTAAGCAGAAAAAGGAATTGCACCCCTACAGGAAGATGTTGGATAAAGCGCTTAACGGGCAGTATGATTCAGCCCTCCAAATGCGGGAGGATTTGGTCACGGTGCTAAGTAAGCAAAACCATTCGAAGAAAAAGGGCCTGACCCAGGCAGCGACGGGTCAGCAACAAACAATGCAACCTTCAACGAGACAAGCAAGAAGGTCCCAAAACAATTCAAAAAAGAAAAGCGGCGGTTTTTTTGAAACTTTTTGCTTGTTGCCATCATATCGATGCTCTATGTTCTTTACATATATGAACAGTTGTTATGATATAGTTATTAGGTGAATGCCATGGAATAGTTGAAACCATTTCATGATTGAATCGTATAAAACTAATGCCTGTCCATAAAGAAGGAAGATTGTATGTTAAAGGAAAAAGTTCTGAGCACAATTTATAGAAACGAATTGATTAAGGAAAACTCGAAGTTGCTAATAGGCGTTTCCGGAGGACCGGACTCACTGGTGCTTCTCCATATCCTTAAGGAAATTCAACCTCTTTTCCATTACGAGATGCTCGTGGCAAGTGTTGACCATATGTTTCGTGGTGAAGAATCCTATGAGGATTATAAATATGTAGAGCATATATGTGAACGGTGGGGCATTACATTTGAGGGAAAAAGGATCGATGTACCTGCCCGGATGGAGCAGACGGGGAAAGCTCACAAATAACGTCAAGAAAGCTGCGTTTTGCTTTCTATGAAGAAATGATGGATAAGCACCAAGCCTCCACGCTTGTCCTGGGGCATCATGGAGATGATCAAATAGAAACGATGCTCATGCGTTTAACAAGAGGGGCGACAGGTAAGGCAAGAGCAGGCATACCCATAAAGAGGCGTTTCCATACAGGGAATCTGGTCAGGCCTTTTCTTGAAATCACGAAAAGTCAAATAATCGAATATGCGGGCCTTCATAATATTGAACCAAGGTTTGATCCGAGCAATGAAACGGGTGTCTATGCAAGAAATCGTTTTAGACATGAAGTTCTTCCGTTTTTAAAGAAAGAAAATAGAAAGGTTCATGAGCATTTCCAACGATTTAGTGAAGAGCTTTATGAAGATGAAGAGTTTTTTTGAACCTGGTTTCAAGCAAAATGTCCGAGGTTTGGATCCGACAGGATAAAGATCAAGCGGTTATCCAGATTGATAAGGTTCTCGCGATGCCTAAACCTTTACAAAGAAGGGCGATTCAACTAATATTAAACTATCTTTATTTGGAGAGACCTTCATCGCTTTCGGCATTACATATTGACCAACTTTTAGTTTTGTTTTTGAATCCTCAACCATCTGCAGAATTGCATCTTCCGGAGGGCCTTATTGCGGAAAAATCATATCAAACTTGCACGTTTAGATTTTTTCGTCAAAAAAGCCGTGAATATTCCCTTAAATTACAAATTCCCGGTGAGACTATTCTTCCGAATGGATATAAGATTAAAGCGCACTATATAAAAGAAGAAATTCCGGTACTTAGGGGAAATGATTCTTTTATTCTTCCCGAATCAGCTGTTCAGTTTCCTCTTACAGTCCGAACCAGGAATGAAGGCGAACGGATGGCCGTCAAGGGATTAGGTGGAACTAAAAAGTTAAAGGATATTTTTATTAATGAAAAGATCCCGATGCTAGAAAGAAATGTGTGGCCGGTCATCATCGATCAAACGGGAACGGCAATTTGGCTGCCTGGTTTAAAGAAATCGAATGTTGAGCCGGATATTATTTCTGATGAAAAATCTTTAATCTACTTAGAATATAAAAAAGCTTAATTCTTCATGGGGGCAATTAATTACAATGACCATGCAAAACGACATTGAAAAGGTTTTAATAACAGAGGAAGAACTTCAATTAAAAATCAGGGAATTGGGTGCGCAGCTTGAAGCTGATTACCAAGGTAAGTTCCCGTTGGCCATCGGAGTGCTGAAAGGCGCCATGCCATTTATGTCAGATTTACTGAAACGTGTGGATACACATCTTGAAATGGACTTTATGGATGTTTCGAGCTATGGTAACTCCACAGTATCTTCCGGTGAAGTGAAAATCATCAAGGATCTTGATACATCAGTTGAAGGCCGTGATATTTTAATCATCGAAGATATTATCGACAGCGGTTTGACTCTTAGCTATCTTGCGGAACTTTTCCGTTATCGAAAAGCAAAATCAATTAAAATCGTTACCTTATTGGATAAACCAACAGGCAGGAAAGCGGATATCACTCCGGACTATGCCGGGTTCATCGTTCCGGATGCATTTGTTGTCGGATATGGTCTTGATTTTGCGGAAAAGTATCGTAATCTCCCGTATATTGGCATATTGAAGCCTGAAATTTACTCGAATTAATCGTACCTGTTTGAAAGGGAAGACCAGATAAAAACAGCGGTGTTAAATTATTGTAATTCATTAATTTTGTATGATAGTATTTACTATAGTTTGTTTACCCGTGGGAGGAGGTAAGGGATGAATCGGATCTTCCGTAATACCATATTTTATTTACTGATCTTTTTGGTCATCATTGGGATTGTAAGCATTTTTAATAATAACAATGAACCAACGGAGAAAATGACCCAAGATGAATTCTATAAGCATTTGGAGAATGGGGACGTTACTGCACTGACGATGCAGCCCGAAAGCAGTGTATTTGAAATCACAGGAAAGCTCAAAGGTTATGAGGAAAACAAATTCTTTGTGACGTACGTGCCTTTCAGTGAATATTCGCAAAGTCGGATAAATGATGCCGTAACCAAGTTGGATAAGGACATCATCACTGTTGAACCTCCAGAAAAAACAAGTGGCTGGGTGACATTTTTCACTTCCATCATTCCATTTGTAATCATTTTTATCCTCTTCTTCTTTTTACTTAACCAAGCTCAAGGCGGCGGTGGTGGCCGTGTCATGAACTTCGGGAAAAGTAAGGCGAAATTGTATAATGATGATAAGAAAAAGTTCGCTTCAATGATGTTGCCGGAGCGGACGAAGAAAAGCAGGAACTTGTCGAGGTTGTTGAATTCTTGAAAGATCCTCGCAAATATGCCGAGCTTGGAGCCCGTATTCCTAAAGGGGTACTTTTAGTCGGGCCGCCTGGTACAGGTAAAACTTTACTTGCACGAGCAGTAGCTGGTGAAGCCGGAACTCCTTTCTTCTCAATCAGTGGTTCTGATTTTGTTGAAATGTTTGTGGGTGTCGGTGCATCCCGTGTTCGTGATTTGTTTGAAAATGCTAAGAAGAATGCACCATGTATCATCTTCATCGATGAAATTGATGCAGTCGGACGTCAACGTGGCGCAGGTCTTGGTGGCGGTCACGATGAACGAGAACAGACATTGAACCAGCTACTGGTGGAAATGGATGGTTTCGGTGGTAATGAAGGAATCATAATCATCGCTGCGACTAACCGTGCTGATGTATTGGATCCGGCATTATTGCGTCCAGGACGTTTCGACCGTCAAATAACGGTAGGCCGCCCTGATGTTAAGGGCCGTGAAGAAGTGCTGAAAGTGCATGCACGCAATAAACCATTAGCGGAAACAGTCGATTTGAAAGCGATCGCTCAGCGTACTCCAGGATTTTCTGGTGCAGATCTTGAAAACTTACTGAATGAAGCGGCGCTTGTTGCTGCCCGTCAAGATAAGAAGAAGATCGACATGTCCGATTTGGATGAAGCTTCGGATCGCGTTATCGCTGGACCTGCCAAGAAGAACCGTGTCATTTCCAAAAAGGAAAGAAATATCGTAGCTTGGCATGAAGCAGGCCATACCATTATTGGGTTGGTTCTGGATGATGCCGAAGTCGTTCATAAAGTTACGATAGTCCCTCGTGGTCAAGCTGGCGGTTATGCAGTGATGCTGCCGAAAGAGGATCGTTTCTTCATGACGGAACCTGAGCTTAAAGATAAAATCGTAGGACTATTGGGTGGCCGTGTAGCCGAAGAAGTTACATTCGGGGAAGTGAGTACCGGTGCGCATAACGACTTCCAGCGTGCAACGGGCATAGCTCGGAGCATGGTTATGGAATATGGAATGAGTAAGCTCGGGCCGCTTCAATTCGGTAATTCTCAAGGTCAGGTCTTCCTAGGCCGCGATTTCAACAATGATCAAAACTATTCAGATGCAATAGCATATGAAATCGATCTTGAAATTCAACGTATCATCAAGGAAGCTTACGAAAGATGTAAGAAGATCCTTACTGAAAATCGTGAAAAACTTGATTTGGTTGCAAAAACCCTGCTTGAAGTGGAAACACTTGATGCGGAACAAATCAAAGGTTTATTCCATAATGGTAAATTGCCAGAACGGGATTATACGGCTCTGAACGGGAATTTAACCACTGATGAGAATGTCAAGGTGAACATCAATAAGAAGAAGGAAGAAAAAGAGGCCCTATTAGATCCGTTGGATAAGAGAGGACCTGAGGACCTTGAAATAACGGAGGAAGGATTGAATACCCCTCCAATCAAAGAAGGTGCTCCTCAAGATCAGCCGCTTTCCTTCCCGAACGAAGACGACAATAAAAAGTCTTAATTGACTAAATTCAAAAGGGTATTTCCGCCTCGGAAATACCCTTTTCTTAACTCTTAAATTAATTATGATAAAGTTTCTGGGATATCTTTCGAAAAGTGCGACTGATAGCGTGGGAAATAACAGTGTGGTATGATGTTGGAGAATAATTTACCGGAGTGATGAAACGATGATTTTTGTATTGGATGTTGGGAATACGAATACTGTATTAGGCGTATACGATGAAGATATTTTAAAATATCATTGGCGAATTGAGACTAGCCGTCACAAGACAGAAGATGAGTATGGAATGGTCATAAAGTCTTTGCTGCAACATGAAGGTCTTTCGTTTGATCAATTTGATGGAATCATTATTTCTTCGGTAGTTCCGCCAATTATGTTTGCGCTTGAACGCATGTGCAAAAAATACTTTGGAATTAAACCGCTAATAGTTGGACCTGGAATAAAAACTGGTTTGAATATTAAATACGAAAATCCCCGTGAGGTTGGAGCGGACCGAATCGTTAATGCTGTTGCAGGCATTCAGGAATATGGAAGCCCTCTCATTATCGTGGATTTTGGTACGGCAACGACATATTGCTACATAAATGAGGATAAACAATACATGGGCGGAGCCATTGCTCCGGGTATAAATATTTCTACTGAGGCACTTTATTCAAAGGCAGCCAAACTTCCAAGAATAGAAATCAGCCGGCCGGAAGGGATTATCGGGAAAAATACGGTGTCCGCCATGCAGGCTGGCATTTTGTATGGGTATGTTGGACAGGTAGAAGGAATCGTTAATCGAATTAAGGCGCAAAGTAATCTAGAACCAACGGTAATAGCGACAGGCGGACTGGCTACCTTAATTGCTAATGAGTCCACTGTGATTGACGTTGTGGAGCCATTTTTGACCTTGAAGGGGCTGCAGCTGATTTACAAACGTAATCGTGAGCAAGTGAAGAAGTAACACAAAGTATGAAAGGAGCAAAATGAATGAAGGATTATCTAATAAAGGCGTTAGGTTATGAAGGACAGGTTCGTGCATATGCCGTTTCAACGACAGACACCGTAGGAGAAGCTCAGCGACGCCATTATACATGGCCTACTGCTTCAGCTGCCCTTGGACGGGCTATGACGGCAGGCGTTATGATGGGTGGCATGTTAAAAGGTGAAGAAAAGCTGACGATCAAAATTGAGGGCGGCGGTCCGATTGGTTCCATCCTGGTCGACAGCAATGCAAAGGAGAAGTCCGCGGATATGTCACTCACCCGCAAACCCACTTTGATTTGAATGAGCAAGGTAAGCTGGATGTAAGGAGAGCGGTGGGTACCGATGGATTGTTGACTGTTGTCAAAGATATTGGTCTTCGTGATTACTTTTCGGGGCAAGTACCGCTTGTATCGGGAGAATTGGGTGAAGATTTCACTTATTACTTTGTTACTTCCGAACAGGTGCCTTCATCTGTGGGGGTTGGGGTTCTGGTGAATCCGGATAATTCAATCCTTGCAGCGGGCGGATTTATCATTCAGTTGATGCCAGGTACATCCGAAGATACGATTTCCAAAATCGAAAAACGACTAAGCACGATAACTCCTGTTTCCAAGATGATTCAAAGCGGCATGACTCCTGAAGAAATCCTAACCGAAATTTTAGGTGAGGGCAATGTGAATATATTAGAAAAAATGGATGTCCAATTCTCCTGTCAATGTTCCAGGGAAAGAATTGCGAATGCATTGATCAGCCTGGGGCAAGCTGAGATTCGGGATATCATTGAGACAGAGGGACAAGCGGAGGCGCATTGTCATTTTTGTAATCAGACCTACCAATTCTCGAAGGAAGAACTCGAGGAACTGGAAGCGGAAACCAAAAAATAATTTACGGGGATAAGGGTTTGCCAAAACAAAAGCTTCGGGCGATTATTGCTGGGCTTGCCTTGTTGAACCTATTGACTATCATTATCTTTGTCATAAAACCACTAATCATTTCAAAATCCGTCATTGGGGAAGAAACGGCCGCAAAGGTTGGATCGAAGGATATTTCCCGGGACGAATGGATTAATGAGCTCGAAAAAAGATATGGGGAAGATGTACTTGAGGAAATGGTCGATAAAGAGGTAGTGAAACAGGCAGCTGAAAAGTACAAAGTGAAAATTTCGGGTGAAGAGCTTGATCGGGAACTTAAAATGATGAAAACGATGTATGGGACTGCCGGTCAGAACCTTAACAAAAGTAACGATCAACTGAGGGAGGAAATTCAGTCGAGTCTCCTCCTCGAGAAGCTCCTCACCAAGGACGTATCGGTTTCCGAAACGGCAATGCGTAATTATTATGATGATAATAAGGATATCTATAGAATCCCTACTGCTTTCCATATATCCCATATTACCACGTCTACACAAAAGCAGGCAGACCAAGTCATACGTGAGCTGGAGAAAGGTGTCTCCTTTGATGTCTTGGCGATGGAAAAGTCCCATGATGAGTTTACTGCCAATCAAGGGGGCGACATGGGTTATATATCACAGGATAACGAGCAAGTCTCCAAGGAATACATTACCGCTGCCGAGAAATTGAAGGTGAAAAAGTGGAGTGATGCAATCCAGACGGAGGATGGCTGGGCCGTTCTCTACCTGCATGAAAGAATAGAGGGCAAGCAGTATGAATATGAAGAAGTTAAAGACAAAATTCACCGCCAAATAGCACTTGAACAGATTCAGGCACCGGTCTCAGGGAAAATTTTCTGGGACGAATTTGATGTAGAATGGTTTTATGGATTGAAGGAAGAAAAGTAGGTCAATGGTTTTGTGAGAAAATTTAGAATATAGTATATAATCATTGACAATGAACTATTAAAACTGGTAACTTTAAAATTATAAAACCAATAAACATACTCGGCATTGAAATGATAAGGGAGTGGAGAAAATGGCACGTATAGCTAATTCTGTAATCGATTTAATTGGACAAACACCTATTGTTAAGTTAAACAAGCTTCAAAATGAAAACAGTGCAGATATTTATTTGAAACTTGAGTATTTTAACCCAGGTAGCAGTGTAAAAGACCGTATCGCCCTTGCGATGATCGAAGCGGCAGAAAAAAATGGTACCCTTAAGCCAGGTGATACGATCATTGAACCTACAAGCGGAAATACTGGAATAGGCCTGGCGATGGTAGCTGCGGCAAAGGGCTATAAATCAATTCTGGTTATGCCGGAGACGATGAGCTTGGAACGCCGTAACTTGCTTCGCGCTTATGGCGCAGAATTAGTCCTTACTCCTGGGCCTGAAGGAATGAAGGGTGCAATCGCAAAGGCGACTGAGCTGTCTAAAGAAAAAGGTTACTTCATTCCACAGCAATTCGAAAACGAAGCCAATCCTGAAGTACATCGGAACACTACAGGCCCTGAAATCGTTGAAGCCTTTGGAGATGATGGCCTGGATGCATTCGTTGCCGGAATCGGTACTGGCGGAACCATTACGGGTGCCGGTGAAGTCCTGCGTGAAAAA
This sequence comes from Peribacillus frigoritolerans, assembly GCA_030562215.1. Taxonomy (GTDB): domain Bacteria; phylum Bacillota; class Bacilli; order Bacillales; family DSM-1321; genus Peribacillus; species Peribacillus frigoritolerans_B. The sequence continues at coordinate 1,094,632 of JAUPFL010000001.1, forward strand.
TTCCCTGATATCAAAATTTACGCTGTTGAACCTGCGGACTCTCCAGTATTATCGGGTGGGACTCCAGGACCTCATAAAATCCAAGGAATCGGAGCAGGCTTCGTTCCAAGTATATTGAATACAGATCTCTATGACGAAATCATTCAAGTCAATACAGAGGAATCTTTTGATTATGCACGCCGCGCAGCAAAAGAAGAAGGAATCCTTGGCGGAATTTCTTCTGGAGGTGCAATCGCAGCTGCCATTAAAGTGGCTGACAAACTGGGAAAAGGCAAAAAGGTACTTGCCATCATACCAAGTAATGGTGAACGCTACTTAAGTACGCCATTATATAACTTTGAGTAAGAAAAGACACTAAAAATGAGAAGCGAAGTTCCTTAGGGGCTTTGCTTTTCTTTTTGCAGAAAAGCCTGCATAGGTGTTCCGAATCTTCATGGAGCTTGCACTATGCCTGTGTAAATGGGTAAACTCGTATATATAGATTTCTTTAAGTGAAGGAGAACGTTGGATGTCATTAGCTGGAGCGTCAAAAATAAAATGCGGTTCATTTGATTTGGATTACAGCAATAAAACCTTAATTATGGGGATTTTGAATGTTACGCCGGACTCCTTTTCGGATGGCGGGAAATATAATCGGATAGATTCTGCATTGAAGCATGCCGAACAGATGGTCAACGATGGAGCGGATATATTGGATGTAGGCGGAGAGTCCACCCGACCTAACTATGAGAGGATATCGGATGAAGAGGAAATAGAGAGAGTCGCCCCGATAATAGAGGCCATATCCCGTAATATTGAGGTTCCGATATCGGTTGATACGTATAAATCAAGAGTAGCGGAAGCGGCGTTAAAAGCAGGAGCCCATATATTAAATGACATTTGGGGAGGTAAAGCCGATTCCTTGATGTCGAAGGTTGCTGCGGAATATAAGGTGCCGATCATCTTGATGCATAACAGGGGTAACATGGAATATGGACATTTTGTTCGGGATGTACTTCAAGATTTATTTGAAAGCATCATGTTGGTGAAGGATGCGGGAGTCAAGGATGAAAACATCATTCTCGATCCAGGAATTGGCTTTGCGAAAGATTTAAAGTTTAATTTGGAAATGATGAGGAATCTTGATAAGCTGGTATCGTTAGGTTATCCCGTACTGTTAGCCACATCAAGAAAGTCCATGATTGGACATGTTCTGGACCTGCCGCCTAGTGAGCGGATGGAGGGAACGGCCGCCACAATCTGCCATGGCATTCAACAAGGCTGTCAAATGGTTCGAGTACATGATGTGAAGGAAATGGCACGTACTGCAAAGATGATGGATGCTCTATTAGGAAAAGGTGAATGAAATGGATAAGATATATGTGAATAAAATGGAGTTTTACGGTTACCATGGAGTTTTTCCGGAAGAAACGAAGCTTGGTCAGCGGTTTAAAGTGGATTTAATCGTCCAGACTGATTTAGCCAAGGCAGGGAAGAGTGACAACCTTGAAGACTCAATCAACTATGGCGAGTTATATGAAGTATGTAAAAGTGTTGTTGAGGGAGAACCTTTTAAGTTAGTGGAAGCTGTTGCTGAAAAAATCGCCTCTGAACTACTTAATAAATATACTTCTATCGAGACATGCACCGTCAAGGTTTATAAACCAGATCCTCCAATAGCAGGTCACTATGATTCGGTTGCTATAGAGATTGTAAGGGGACGCTGATTGTGTTAAATATTGCTTACCTTTCAATAGGGTCGAACTTAGGGGATCGCCTTGAAACATTCCAAAGGGCTTTCCAATTATTGTCTGATAATCCGCATATCAAGTTGGTGGCCTGCTCTTCTTTATATGAAACAGATCCGATAGGATATGAAGACCAGGACTGTTTTTTAAATGCTGTCCTTAAAGTGAAAACCGATTTAGAACCCGAACGATTACTTCACGCTTGTATGAAAATTGAACGAGATTTAGGGAGAAAAAGGGAAATCAGGTGGGGCCCCCGTACTTTAGACCTTGACATTTTGTTATATAATCATGAAAATATTGAGACAGAGAATCTTTCAGTCCCGCACCCTCGTATGCACGAGAGGGCTTTTGTTATCGTGCCTTTAATGGAAGTGGACCCAGATATATCACTTCCGAATATGCATGCACCTTTGAGCGACCTGCTTGAACAGATTTCGGATAAAGAAGGAGTTCGATTATGGAAGGTGAAAAATGGGGAAGGCGTATTCGCGCTTTTCGAAAGTTAAAGGGTTATACCCAGGAAGGGTTTGCGAGAGAAATAGGTGTTTCCGTTTCCTTGCTGGGAGAAGTTGAACGAGGGAACCGTAACCCTTCAGAGGCTTTTTTACTGGAAGTGGCGGAAATTCTTCGTGTTTCCATTGAGGAGCTACAGCCGCCTGAGGATAAATGAACGAATGTTACAGGAGGTCACAAATTGTTAAGAATAGGCGATATAGAAATGAAGAATCAGGTAGTGCTGGCACCGATGGCGGGAGTCTGTAACTCGGCATTCCGTTTGACCGTCAAGGAATTTGGTGCTGGTCTTGTTTGTGCGGAGATGGTCAGTGACAAGGGAATCGTTCTTAAAAATGCTAAAACGATGAATATGCTTTATATAGATGAAAGAGAAAAGCCGTTAAGTTTGCAAATCTTTGGCGGTGAAAAGAAATCTTTGGTCGAAGCTGCACAATTTGTAGATAAAAATACAACTGCTGACATCATCGATATCAACATGGGCTGCCCTGTCCCTAAAATCACTAAATGTGATGCGGGTGCGAAGTGGCTTCTCGATCCAAACAAAATTTATGAGATGGTTTCAGCGGTGGTCGATGCTGTTGAAAAGCCGGTAACGGTAAAAATGCGCATAGGCTGGGATGATGAACATGTTTTTGCGATTCAAAATGCTCAGGCTGTTGAACGCGCAGGTGGGAAAGCTGTTTCCATGCATGGCAGAACACGCGTTCAAATGTATGAAGGGAAAGCTAACTGGGATATCATCCGTGAAGTGAAGAAATCGATTAATATTCCCCTTATCGGTAACGGTGATGTGGAAACTCCACAAGATGCGGAAAGAATGCTGAAGGAAACGGGTGTTGATGGAGTCATGATCGGACGTGCAGCCCTAGGTAACCCGTGGATGATTTACCGGACTGTAAAATATCTTGAAACCGGTCAACTGATGGATGAGCCTTCAGTTCGCGAAAAGATGGACGTTTGCGTGCTTCATATGGATCGTCTGATTGCGTTGAAAAATGAAAATGTCGCCGTTCGCGAAATGCGTAAGCATGCTTCTTGGTATTTAAAGGGTGTTAAAGGGAATGCTCAGGCCCGCAAAGGAATTAATGATTGTGAAACAAGGGAGGATGTTGTTAAGCTTCTTTATGGACTTGTTGATGAAGTTGAAGCGAAGCAACAAAATATCCAAATGGTCTGAGTTTGACATCACCTTCCTATTTTCCTATAATACGCTTATCTTAAACTGCCAGTAATCCTGGCAGTTTTTATATGTACATAAACAATGTTTTAAGATAAAAAGCTGTTGAATTCCTTTACTTTATGTAAGAATAAATATGTATGCAAAAGAATTTCTGATTAATTATATAAAGCATTTATTAATAAAGATGGAGATGATTTTCGTGAGTCATGAAGAATTGAATGACCAACTGCAGGTAAGGCGCGATAAAATGCAGGCCATGATGGATAATGGACAAGACCCTTTCGGGAGCAGGTTCGAGCGCACACATAACACTCAGGAGATAATCAGTGCTTATGGTGAATTAGAAAAAGAAGATCTTGAAGAAAAAGAAATTGAAGTTACGATCGCTGGCCGTGTCATGACGAAGCGTGGAAAAGGAAAGCGGGATTTGCCCATATCCAGGATATTAGCGGTCAAATCCAAATCTACGTCCGTTTGGATAACATAGGTGAGGATTCTTACCAAATTTTCAATCAAACGGATCTTGGCGATATCGTAGGGGTAACTGGCGTTATTTTCAAAACCAAAGTCGGGGAACTTTCCATTAAAGCTAAAGAATATGTTTTCCTTGCTAAAGCGCTCCGCCCGCTGCCTGATAAATTTCATGGCCTAAAAGATGTTGAAGAGCGTTACCGGAAACGTTATGTCGATTTAATTACAAATGAGGAAAGCAAAAATACATTGATCATGCGCAGTCGCATTGTACAAGCCATGAGAAGGTATTTGGATGATCATGGATACCTTGAAGTGGAGACGCCGCTATTGCACTCTGTTGCTGGTGGAGCTGCTGCACGTCCTTTCCTTACTCACCATAATGCTTTGGATATGCCTTTGAATTTGAGGATTGCCATTGAACTTCATCTAAAACGCTTAATCGTTGGCGGATTGGAGAAAGTTTATGAAATTGGCCGGGTTTTCAGAAATGAAGGAGTATCCACAAGGCACAACCCTGAATTCACATTGATCGAATTATACGAGGCTTATGCGGATTACCAAGATATCATGAGTTTAACGGAAAATCTGATTGCGCATATAGCTCAAGAAGTTCTGGGCACGACTACCATCCAGTATGGGGAGTATGAGATAGAGTTAAAGCCGGAATGGAAACGACTACACATGGTTGACGCTGTAAAAGAATATACTGGTGTGGACTTCTGGACTGAAATGAGTAAAGAAGAAGCCCATCAGCTTGCTAAAGAAAATGGGATTGAAGTTAAGGAATCCATGGAGTTCGGCCATATCGTAAATGAATTCTTTGAACAAAAGGTTGAAGATAAGTTAATTCAACCTACATTCATCTATGGACATCCAGTGGAAATCTCTCCTTTGGCAAAGAAAAATCCGGAAGATTCCCGTTTCACAGATCGTTTTGAGTTATTCATTGTAGGTAGGGAGCATGCAAATGCCTTCACGGAACTAAATGACCCTATTGATCAACGTCAACGCTTTGAAGCTCAATTAAAAGAACGAGAGCAAGGTAATGATGAAGCTCATGAAATGGATGAGGATTTCTTGGAGGCGTTAGAGTACGGAATGCCGCCGACTGGCGGACTGGGAATTGGTGTTGACCGTTTGGTTATGCTATTGACCAATTCTCCTTCTATACGTGACGTCCTGTTATTCCCTTTAATGAGACATCGTTAATATAAGCAAAAGAGTTTTGATTGCATGGCCGAATTCGGATGGCTGGGATCATTGGGCGTAGCTCCTGATCCTGGTAAGTCCAATTCGGTTTTTGTTTTTTAATTATAATTTCATATCTTTTAAAAGTTTGGATTCTAGGGTTTGAAAGAAAAACAACATTATCTCAAAAAAACTTTATAAAAGGTATTGCGCAGTTAACGTAATGGTGTTATATTTATATCTGTCGTTACGAACGAGTTGCAAACAGATTACAAACTTTTAAAAAGTTTAAAAAAAGTTGTTGACTCAGAGTAATGAAAATGTTATTATAAATAAGCTGTTCCGAAAGACATTGCTCTTTGAAAACTGAACAAAACAAAGCGCCAACGTTAAATTTTAAGTGAGCACACACTATTAAAAAGCAAATGAGCAAGTCAAACATTTCTTCGGAGAGTTTGATCCTGGCTCAGGACGAACGCTGGCGGCGTGCCTAATACATGCAAGTCGAGCGAATCGATGGGAGCTTGCTCCCAGAGATTAGCGGCGGACGGGTGAGTAACACGTGGGCAACCTGCCTATAAGACTGGGATAACTTCGGGAAACCGGAGCTAATACCGGATACGTTCTTTCTCGCATGAGAGAAGATGGAAAGACGGTTTACGCTGTCACTTATAGATGGGCCCGCGGCGCATTAGCTAGTTGGTGAGGTAATGGCTCACCAAGGCGACGATGCGTAGCCGACCTGAGAGGGTGATCGGCCACACTGGGACTGAGACACGGCCCAGACTCCTACGGGAGGCAGCAGTAGGGAATCTTCCGCAATGGACGAAAGTCTGACGGAGCAACGCCGCGTGAACGAAGAAGGCCTTCGGGTCGTAAAGTTCTGTTGTTAGGGAAGAACAAGTACCAGAGTAACTGCTGGTACCTTGACGGTACCTAACCAGAAAGCCACGGCTAACTACGTGCCAGCAGCCGCGGTAATACGTAGGTGGCAAGCGTTGTCCGGAATTATTGGGCGTAAAGCGCGCGCAGGTGGTTCCTTAAGTCTGATGTGAAAGCCCACGGCTCAACCGTGGAGGGTCATTGGAAACTGGGGAACTTGAGTGCAGAAGAGGAAAGTGGAATTCCAAGTGTAGCGGTGAAATGCGTAGAGATTTGGAGGAACACCAGTGGCGAAGGCGACTTTCTGGTCTGTAACTGACACTGAGGCGCGAAAGCGTGGGGAGCAAACAGGATTAGATACCCTGGTAGTCCACGCCGTAAACGATGAGTGCTAAGTGTTAGAGGGTTTCCGCCCTTTAGTGCTGCAGCTAACGCATTAAGCACTCCGCCTGGGGAGTACGGCCGCAAGGCTGAAACTCAAAGGAATTGACGGGGCCCGCACAAGCGGTGGAGCATGTGGTTTAATTCGAAGCAACGCGAAGAACCTTACCAGGTCTTGACATCCTCTGACAACCCTAGAGATAGGGCTTTCCCCTTCGGGGGACAGAGTGACAGGTGGTGCATGGTTGTCGTCAGCTCGTGTCGTGAGATGTTGGGTTAAGTCCCGCAACGAGCGCAACCCTTGATCTTAGTTGCCAGCATTCAGTTGGGCACTCTAAGGTGACTGCCGGTGACAAACCGGAGGAAGGTGGGGATGACGTCAAATCATCATGCCCCTTATGACCTGGGCTACACACGTGCTACAATGGATGGTACAAAGGGCTGCAAACCTGCGAAGGTAAGCGAATCCCATAAAGCCATTCTCAGTTCGGATTGCAGGCTGCAACTCGCCTGCATGAAGCCGGAATCGCTAGTAATCGCGGATCAGCATGCCGCGGTGAATACGTTCCCGGGCCTTGTACACACCGCCCGTCACACCACGAGAGTTTGTAACACCCGAAGTCGGTGAGGTAACCTTCATGGAGCCAGCCGCCTAAGGTGGGACAGATGATTGGGGTGAAGTCGTAACAAGGTAGCCGTATCGGAAGGTGCGGCTGGATCACCTCCTTTCTAAGGATAATTACGAGAGCGCTTTTGTTTTGTTCAGTTTTGAATGAGTAATTCATTCAAATAGGAAAGACAGTCATCACGACGTGATGGATTCTTTCTGCTTTGTTCCTTGAAAACTAGATAATAGATAGAAGGCAATTAATTTTTTCAAAGCATCTGTAAGATCTTTTTTAACGGTTAAGTTAGAAAGGGCGCACGGTGGATGCCTTGGCACTAGGAGCCGATGAAGGACGGGACTAACACCGATATGCTTCGGGGAGCTGTAAGTAAGCTTTGATCCGGAGATTTCCGAATGGGGGAAACCCACTGTTCGTAATGGAACAGTATCTTTACCTGAATACATAGGGTACTGAAGGCAGACCCGGGGAACTGAAACATCTAAGTACCCGGAGGAAGAGAAAGCAAACGCGATTTCCTGAGTAGCGGCGAGCGAAACGGAATTAGCCCAAACCAAGAGGCTTGCCTCTTGGGGTTGTAGGACACTCAACATGGAGTTACAAAGGAACGGGGTAAACGAAGCGACCTGGAAAGGCCCGTCGAAGAAGGTAAAAACCCTGTAGTTGAAACTTCGTTCCCTCCTGAGTGGATCCTGAGTACGGCGGGACACGAGAAATCCCGTCGGAAGCAGGGAGGACCATCTCCCAAGGCTAAATACTCCCTAGTGACCGATAGTGAACCAGTACCGTGAGGGAAAGGTGAAAAGCACCCCGGAAGGGGAGTGAAATAGATCCTGAAACCGTGTGCCTACAAGTAGTCAAAGCCCGTTAATGGGTAATGGCGTGCCTTTTGTAGAATGAACCGGCGAGTTACGATTTCATGCGAGGTTAAGTTGATGAGACGGAGCCGCAGCGAAAGCGAGTCTGAATAGGGCGAATGAGTATGAGGTCGTAGACCCGAAACCAGGTGATCTACCCATGTCCAGGGTGAAGTTCAGGTAACACTGAATGGAGGCCCGAACCCACGCACGTTGAAAAGTGCGGGGATGAGGTGTGGGTAGCGGAGAAATTCCAATCGAACCTGGAGATAGCTGGTTCTCTCCGAAATAGCTTTAGGGCTAGCCTCAAGATGAGAGTATTGGAGGTAGAGCACTGATTGGACTAGGGGCCCCCAACGGGTTACCGAATTCAGTCAAACTCCGAATGCCAAATACTTATTCTTGGGAGTCAGACTGCGAGTGATAAGATCCGTAGTCGAAAGGGAAACAGCCCAGACCACCAGCTAAGGTCCCAAAGTATACGTTAAGTGGAAAAGGATGTGGAGTTGCTTAGACAACCAGGATGTTGGCTTAGAAGCAGCCACCATTTAAAGAGTGCGTAATAGCTCACTGGTCGAGTGACTCCGCGCCGAAAATGTACCGGGGCTAAACGTATCACCGAAGTTGTGGATTGACACCGTTGGTGTCGATGGTAGGAGAGCGTTCTAAGGGCGTTGAAGTCAGACCGGAAGGACTGGTGGAGCGCTTAGAAGTGAGAATGCCGGTATGAGTAGCGAAAGAAGGGTGAGAATCCCTTCCACCGAATGCCTAAGGTTTCCTGAGGAAGGCTCGTCCGCTCAGGGTTAGTCGGGACCTAAGCCGAGGCCGAAAGGCGTAGGCGATGGACAACAGGTTGATATTCCTGTACCACCTATACATCGTTTGAACGATGGGGGGACGCAGAAGGATAGGGTAAGCGCGCTGTTGGATATGCGCGTCCAAGCAGTTAGGCCGGAAACGAGGCAAATCCCGTTTCCATTAAGGCGGAGCTGTGATGGCGAGGGAAATATAGTACCGAAGTTCCTGATTCCACGCTGCCAAGAAAAGCCTCTAGTGAGATGTAAGGTGCCCGTACCGCAAACCGACACAGGTAGGCGAGGAGAGAATCCTAAGGTGTGCGAGAGAACTCTCGTTAAGGAACTCGGCAAAATGACCCCGTAACTTCGGGAGAAGGGGTGCTTTTTAGGGTGAATAGCCCAGAAAAGCCGCAGTGAATAGGCCCAGGCGACTGTTTAGCAAAAACACAGGTCTCTGCGAAGCCGCAAGGCGAAGTATAGGGGCTGACACCTGCCCGGTGCTGGAAGGTTAAGGGGAGAGGTTAGCGCAAGCGAAGCTTTGAACCGAAGCCCCAGTAAACGGCGGCCGTAACTATAACGGTCCTAAGGTAGCGAAATTCCTTGTCGGGTAAGTTCCGACCCGCACGAAAGGTGTAACGATCTGGGCACTGTCTCAACGAGAGACTCGGTGAAATTATAGTACCTGTGAAGATGCAGGTTACCCGCGACAGGACGGAAAGACCCCGTGGAGCTTTACTGCAGCCTGATATTGAATTTTGGTACAGCTTGTACAGGATAGGTAGGAGCCTGAGAAGCCGGAGCGCCAGCTTCGGTGGAGGCGTTGGTGGGATACTACCCTGGCTGTATTGAAATTCTAACCCGCGCCCCTTATCGGGGTGGGAGACAGTGTCAGGTGGGCAGTTTGACTGGGGCGGTCGCCTCCTAAAGAGTAACGGAGGCGCCCAAAGGTTCCCTCAGAATGGTTGGAAATCATTCGTAGAGTGTAAAGGCACAAGGGAGCTTGACTGCGAGACCTACAAGTCGAGCAGGGACGAAAGTCGGGCTTAGTGATCCGGTGGTTCCGCATGGAAGGGCCATCGCTCAACGGATAAAAGCTACCCCGGGGATAACAGGCTTATCTCCCCCAAGAGTCCACATCGACGGGGAGGTTTGGCACCTCGATGTCGGCTCATCGCATCCTGGGGCTGTAGTCGGTCCCAAGGGTTGGGCTGTTCGCCCATTAAAGCGGTACGCGAGCTGGGTTCAGAACGTCGTGAGACAGTTCGGTCCCTATCCGTCGCGGGCGCAGGAAATTTGAGAGGAGCTGTCCTTAGTACGAGAGGACCGGGATGGACGCACCGCTGGTGTACCAGTTGTCTTGCCAAAGGCATAGCTGGGTAGCTACGTGCGGACGGGATAAGTGCTGAAAGCATCTAAGCATGAAGCCCCCTCAAGATGAGATTTCCCATGGCGCAAGCTAGTAAGATCCCTGAAAGATGATCAGGTTGATAGGTCAGAGGTGGAAGCATGGTGACATGTGGAGCTGACTGATACTAATAGATCGAGGACTTAACCAACGCTTTTAAAAAATGAAATACCTTCTTATTATCTAGTTTTGAAGGAACAACGTTCCTGATATGTTTGGTGGCGATAGCGAAGAGGTCACACCCGTTCCCATTCCGAACACGGCAGTTAAGCTCTTCAGCGCCGATGGTAGTTGGGGGTTTCCCCCTGTGAGAGTAGGACGCCGCCAAGCATTCATATATGGAGGATTAGCTCAGCTGGGAGAGCATCTGCCTTACAAGCAGAGGGTCGGCGGTTCGATCCCGTCATCCTCCACCATTTTTACACTTGCCGGTGTAGCTCAACTGGTAGAGCAACTGACTTGTAATCAGTAGGTTGGGGGTTCAAGTCCTCTTGCCGGCACCATTTTCATACAAGCTTGATATAGCATATATAAATAGTTTATATGAGCCATTAGCTCAGTTGGTAGAGCATCTGACTTTTAATCAGAGGGTCGAAGGTTCGAATCCTTCATGGCTCACCATTTTATTATGCGGGTGTGGCGGAATTGGCAGACGCACCAGACTTAGGATCTGGCGCCGCAAGGCGTGGGGGTTCAAGTCCCTTCACCCGCATGTTCGCGGAAGTAGTTCAGTGGTAGAATACAACCTTGCCAAGGTTGGGGTCGCGGGTTCGAATCCCGTCTTCCGCTCCACTATTTATTTATGCCGGGGTGGCGGAACTGGCAGACGCACAGGACTTAAAATCCTGCGGTAGGTGACTACCGTACCGGTTCGATTCCGGTCCTCGGCACCATCTTAATATGCGCCCGTAGCTCAATTGGATAGAGCATCTGACTACGAATCAGAAGGTTGTAGGTTCGACTCCCGCCGGGCGCACCATGTTTTTTCGGGAAGTAGCTCAGCTTGGTAGAGCACTTGGTTTGGGACCAAGGGGTCGCAGGTTCGAATCCTGTCTTCCCGACCATTATTTTTGGGGCCTTAGCTCAGCTGGGAGAGCGCCTGCCTTGCACGCAGGAGGTCAGCGGTTCGATCCCGCTAGGCTCCACCAAAAAACTTGACAAGCCGATTTGGCTATGTTATGATATGAAAGTTGATTCTTTAAGAAGAGTCAAATTGCTCTTTGAAAACTGAACAAAACAAAGCGCCAACGTTAAATTTTAAGTGAGCACACACTATCAAAAAGCAAATGAGCAAGTCAAACATTTCTTCGGAGAGTTTGATCCTGGCTCAGGACGAACGCTGGCGGCGTGCCTAATACATGCAAGTCGAGCGAATCGATGGGAGCTTGCTCCCTGAGATTAGCGGCGGACGGGTGAGTAACACGTGGGCAACCTGCCTATAAGACTGGGATAACTTCGGGAAACCGGAGCTAATACCGGATACGTTCTTTTCTCGCATGAGAGAAGATGGAAAGACGGTTCACGCTGTCACTTATAGATGGGCCCGCGGCGCATTAGCTAGTTGGTGAGGTAATGGCTCACCAAGGCGACGATGCGTAGCCGACCTGAGAGGGTGATCGGCCACACTGGGACTGAGACACGGCCCAGACTCCTACGGAGGCAGCAGTAGGGAATCTTCCGCAATGGACGAAAGTCTGACGGAGCAACGCCGCGTGAACGAAGAAGGCCTTCGGGTCGTAAAGTTCTGTTGTTAGGGAAGAACAAGTACCAGAGTAACTGCTGGTACCTTGACGGTACCTAACCAGAAAGCCACGGCTAACTACGTGCCAGCAGCCGCGGTAATACGTAGGTGGCAAGCGTTGTCCGGAATTATTGGGCGTAAAGCGCGCGCAGGTGGTTCCTTAAGTCTGATGTGAAAGCCCACGGCTCAACCGTGGAGGGTCATTGGAAACTGGGGAACTTGAGTGCAGAAGAGGAAAGTGGAATTCCAAGTGTAGCGGTGAAATGCGTAGAGATTTGGAGGAACACCAGTGGCGAAGGCGACTTTCTGGTCTGTAACTGACACTGAGGCGCGAAAGCGTGGGGAGCAAACAGGATTAGATACCCTGGTAGTCCACGCCGTAAACGATGAGTGCTAAGTGTTAGAGGGTTTCCGCCCTTTAGTGCTGCAGCTAACGCATTAAGCACTCCGCCTGGGGAGTACGGCCGCAAGGCTGAAACTCAAAGGAATTGACGGGGGCCCGCACAAGCGGTGGAGCATGTGGTTTAATTCGAAGCAACGCGAAGAACCTTACCAGGTCTTGACATCCTCTGACAACCCTAGAGATAGGGCTTTCCCCTTCGGGGGACAGAGTGACAGGTGGTGCATGGTTGTCGTCAGCTCGTGTCGTGAGATGTTGGGTTAAGTCCCGCAACGAGCGCAACCCTTGATCTTAGTTGCCAGCATTCAGTTGGGCACTCTAAGGTGACTGCCGGTGACAAACCGGAGGAAGGTGGGGATGACGTCAAATCATCATGCCCCTTATGACCTGGGCTACACACGTGCTACAATGGATGGTACAAAGGGCTGCAAACCTGCGAAGGTAAGCGAATCCCATAAAGCCATTCTCAGTTCGGATTGCAGGCTGCAACTCGCCTGCATGAAGCCGGAATCGCTAGTAATCGCGGATCAGCATGCCGCGGTGAATACGTTCCCGGGCCTTGTACACACCGCCCGTCACACCACGAGAGTTTGTAACACCCGAAGTCGGTGAGGTAACCTTCATGGAGCCAGCCGCCTAAGGTGGGACAGATGATTGGGGTGAAGTCGTAACAAGGTAGCCGTATCGGAAGGTGCGGCTGGATCACCTCCTTTCTAAGGATAATTACGAGAGCGCTTTTGTTTTGTTCAGTTTTGAATGAGTAATTCATTCAAATAGGAAAGACAGTCATCACGATGTGATGGATTCTTTCTGCTTTGTTCCTTGAAAACTAGATAATAGATAGAAGGCAATTAATTTTTTCAAAGCATCTGTAAGATCTTTTTTAACGGTTAAGTTAGAAAGGGCGCACGGTGGATGCCTTGGCACTAGGAGCCGATGAAGGACGGGACTAACACCGATATGCTTCGGGGAGCTGTAAGTAAGCTTTGATCCGGAGATTTCCGAATGGGGAAACCCACTGTTCGTAATGGAACAGTATCTTTACCTGAATACATAGGGTACTGAAGGCAGACCCGGGGAACTGAAACATCTAAGTACCCGGAGGAAGAGAGAGCAAACGCGATTTCCTGAGTAGCGGCGAGCGAAACGGAATTAGCCCAAACCAAGAGGCTTGCCTCTTGGGGTTGTAGGACACTCAACATGGAGTTACAAAGGAACGGGGTAAATGAAGCGACCTGGAAAGGTCCGTCGAAGAAGGTAAAAACCCTGTAGTTGAAACTTCGTTCCCTCCTGAGTGGATCCTGAGTACGGCGGGACACGAGAAATCCGTCGGAAGCAGGGAGGACCATCTCCCAAGGCTAAATACTCCCTAGTGACCGATAGTGAACCAGTACCGTGAGGGAAAGGTGAAAAGCACCCCGGAAGGGGAGTGAAATAGATCCTGAAACCGTGTGCCTACAAGTAGTCAAAGCCCGTTAATGGGTAATGGCGTGCCTTTTGTAGAATGAACCGGCGAGTTACGATTTCATGCAAGGTTAAGTTGATGAGACGGAGCCGCAGCGAAAGCGAGTCTGAATAGGGCGAATGAGTATGAGGTCGTAGACCCGAAACCAGGTGATCTACCCATGTCCAGGGTGAAGTTCAGGTAACACTGAATGGAGGCCCGAACCCACGCACGTTGAAAAGTGCGGGGATGAGGTGTGGGTAGCGGAGAAATTCCAATCGAACCTGGAGATAGCTGGTTCTCTCCGAAATAGCTTTAGGGCTAGCCTCAAGATGAGAGTATTGGAGGTAGAGCACTGATTGGACTAGGGGCCCCCAACGGGTTACCGAATTCAGTCAAACTCCGAATGCCAAATACTTATTCTTGGGAGTCAGACTGCGAGTGATAAGATCCGTAGTCGAAAGGGAAACAGCCCAGACCACCAGCTAAGGTCCCAAAGTATACGTTAAGTGGAAAAGGATGTGGAGTTGCTTAGACAACCAGGATGTTGGCTTAGAAGCAGCCACCATTTAAAGAGTGCGTAATAGCTCACTGGTCGAGTGACTCCGCGCCGAAAATGTACCGGGGCTAAACGTATCACCGAAGCTGTGGATTGACACCGTTGGTGTCGATGGTAGGAGAGCGTTCTAAGGGCGTTGAAGTCAGACCGGAAGGACTGGTGGAGCGCTTAGAAGTGAGAATGCCGGTATGAGTAGCGAAAGAAGGGTGAGAATCCCTTCCACCGAATGCCTAAGGTTTCCTGAGGAAGGCTCGTCCGCTCAGGGTTAGTCGGGACCTAAGCCGAGGCCGAAAGGCGTAGGCGATGGACAACAGGTTGATATTCCTGTACCACCTATACATCGTTTGAACGATGGGGGGACGCAGAAGGATAGGGTAAGCGCGCTGTTGGATATGCGCGTCCAAGCAGTTAGGCCGGAAACGAGGCAAATCCCGTTTCCATTAAGGCGGAGCTGTGATGGCGAGGGAAATATAGTACCGAAGTTCCTGATTCCACGCTGCCAAGAAAAGCCTCTAGTGAGATGTAAGGTGCCCGTACCGCAAACCGACACAGGTAGGCGAGGAGAGAATCCTAAGGTGTGCGAGAGAACTCTCGTTAAGGAACTCGGCAAAATGACCCCGTAACTTCGGGAGAAGGGGTGCTTTTAGGGTGAATAGCCCAGAAAAGCCGCAGTGAATAGGCCCAGGCGACTGTTTAGCAAAAACACAGGTCTCTGCGAAGCCGCAAGGCGAAGTATAGGGGCTGACACCTGCCCGGTGCTGGAAGGTTAAGGGGAGAGGTTAGCGCAAGCGAAGCTTTGAACCGAAGCCCCAGTAAACGGCGGCCGTAACTATAACGGTCCTAAGGTAGCGAAATTCCTTGTCGGGTAAGTTCCGACCCGCACGAAAGGTGTAACGATCTGGGCACTGTCTCAACGAGAGACTCGGTGAAATTATAGTACCTGTGAAGATGCAGGTTACCCGCGACAGGACGGAAAGACCCCGTGGAGCTTTACTGCAGCCTGATATTGAATTTTGGTACAGCTTGTACAGGATAGGTAGGAGCCTGAGAAGCCGGAGCGCCAGCTTCGGTGGAGGCGTTGGTGGGATACTACCCTGGCTGTATTGAAATTCTAACCCGCGCCCCTTATCGGGGTGGGAGACAGTGTCAGGTGGGCAGTTTGACTGGGGCGGTCGCCTCCTAAAGAGTAACGGAGGCGCCCAAAGGTTCCCTCAGAATGGTTGGAAATCATTCGTAGAGTGTAAAGGCACAAGGGAGCTTGACTGCGAGACCTACAAGTCGAGCAGGGACGAAAGTCGGGCTTAGTGATCCGGTGGTTCCGCATGGAAGGGCCATCGCTCAACGGATAAAAGCTACCCCGGGGATAACAGGCTTATCTCCCCCAAGAGTCCACATCGACGGGGAGGTTTGGCACCTCGATGTCGGCTCATCGCATCCTGGGGCTGTAGTCGGTCCCAAGGGTTGGGCTGTTCGCCCATTAAAGCGGTACGCGAGCTGGGTTCAGAACGTCGTGAGACAGTTCGGTCCCTATCCGTCGCGGGCGCAGGAAATTTGAGAGGAGCTGTCCTTAGTACGAGAGGACCGGGATGGACGCACCGCTGGTGTACCAGTTGTCTTGCCAAAGGCATAGCTGGGTAGCTACGTGCGGACGGGATAAGTGCTGAAAGCATCTAAGCATGAAGCCCCCTCAAGATGAGATTTCCCATGGCGCAAGCTAGTAAGATCCCTGAAAGATGATCAGGTTGATAGGTCAGAGGTGGAAGCATGGTGACATGTGGAGCTGACTGATACTAATAGATCGAGGACTTAACCAACGCTTTTAAAAAAATGAAATACCTTCTTATTATCTAGTTTTGAAGGAACAACGTTCCTGATATGTTTGGTGGCGATAGCGAAGAGGTCACACCCGTTCCCATTCCGAACACGGCAGTTAAGCTCTTCAGCGCCGATGGTAGTTGGGGGTTTCCCCCTGTGAGAGTAGGACGCCGCCAAGCCATTTAAAAAGATCAGCCATCGGCTGGTCTTTTTGATGTTTGTAATTAAAAAGGGTTCTTCATTTTCTGGGACAGCATGGGGCTGGCCTTATTTGAATTGGTTACAATATCTTGAGGAGGAATGGATGAACTGGGGAAATTGGGCAGAATTTAAGTGGGGAAACTTTAAGGAGAAGAAAAATATCAGGTTTTGCATCTGTTTTTTAGGGTATTTATGTAAGATATTTCAACTTTAATGTTCAATAGGGTATGTAACTACATATAATTTGGAGAAAATGGATATTACAGAAAGAAAGTGCGTTTAAGTTGCAAAATGCATTATTCCTTGTATAATAATAGTCAAATATAGTCAAAGTCAGAATGGAGGAGGCTGAGTGAGAAACATATCTGATGTTATCGAAACTTATTTGAAGCAAGTACTTGAAATAAGTCAAAAAGATATCTTGGAGATTAAAAGAAGTGAAATAGCAGATAAATTTCAGTGTGTTCCTTCTCAAATCAATTACGTAATCAATACCAGGTTTACCATCGAGAGAGGTTATGTTGTAGAGAGTAAGCGTGGAGGCGGCGGTTATATACGCATCATGAAAGTGGAATCACAGGATTCCGTGCAACTTATCAACCAATTATTATCTCTAATTGGTTCCAGGGTAACCCAATCGATGGCTGAGGGAGTAATTTCACGGCTGATGAATGAAGATGTCATTAATGAAAGAGAAGCAAAGATTATGATGAGCGTCATAGATAGATCGGTGATTTATATCGACCTACCTGACCGCGATGAGCTTAGGGCAAGAATTTTAACTGCGATGCTTACGACTTTAAAATATAAATGAAACTGGCAGAGGTGATGAACGTTGATTTGCCAAGAATGTCATCAAAGGCCTGCTACTCTGCACTTCACCAAAATCATCAATGGAAAAAAAGACTGAAGTCATGATTTGTGAGAAATGTGCTCAGGAAAAAGGTGAAATGTTCATGGAAGCAGGGGGACCTGGTTTTTCAATAAATAATTTATTAGCAGGATTGTTGAATATGGAGTCGAATATTCAACAGACAAAGGCAAATGCATTTCCTAAAACGGAAGAGAGGCGTTGCCCGCATTGTCATCGATCTTATAAAGAATTTGTCCATATTGGTAAGTTTGGCTGTGCCGAATGTTATAAAACGTTCAATGAACAGTTAAATCCCATTTTAAAAAGGGTTCATAGCGGCAATACAGCACATATAGGGAAGATTCCAAAAAGGATTGGTGGCACCATATATCTTCGAAAGCAAATTTTGGATTTGAAAGAAGTTTTAAAGGTCCACATTGATCAAGAGGAGTTTGAGAAAGCGGCAGAGGTAAGAGATAAGGTTCGTTCCCTTGAAAAAAGGTATGATGCACAAGAGGGAGGCGAGGAATTATGAGCTTGGAAAAGTTTGTAGAAAACGCCTTGAGTTCCTGGATGAATGCCGAAGGGCCGGAAATCGATATTGTATTGAGTTCGCGGATTCGGCTGGCCAGGAATTTCAAAGACTTTACCTTCCCAACCTCCTTTTCTAACGAAGAAGCTAAAGAAATCATTGAATTGGTCAAAAAAAGAACCGAAGAGGAAGTAACCCCAGAGATTGGAAAACTGGAACTATTAGAGATTGACCAATTGCAGCCACTGGAAAAGCGTGTTCTAGTTGAAAAACATTTAATCAGTCCTCATTTAGTTGAAGATTCAGCGAAAAGCGCATGTCTCCTCTCGGAAAATGAAGAAATAAGTATCATGATAAACGAAGAGGACCATCTCCGTATTCAATGTTTAATGTCCGGGTTGCAGCTAAAGGAAACCTTAAAGATTGCAAATGTTCTTGACGATTGGATTGAAGAATCCATAGACTATGCATATGATGAAGAAAGAGGGTACCTAACCAGTTGTCCGACTAATGTGGGAACAGGATTAAGGGCTTCGGTCATGATGCATCTGCCGGGCCTGGTCCTTACACAGCAGATGAATAATATCATACCGGCTATCAACCAATTGGGGTTGGTGGTTCGAGGGATTTATGGAGAGGGAAGTCAAGCGTTGGGGAATATTTTTCAAATTTCCAATCAAATTACTCTTGGAAAATCGGAAAGGGATATCGTTGAAGATCTAACAAGTGTAGTGCAACAAATCATAGCCCAGGAACGGTCAGCGAGGGATGCATTAGCAAGGACTTCCCACATACAATTAGAAGATAGAATTTTCCGTTCATATGGGATTTTGTCCAATGCTCGAATCATCGAGACCAAGGAAGCGGCTACATGTATCTCGGATGTTAGGTTAGGGATAGATCTTGGGTATATAAAGAATATTTCCAAAAGCATTCTAAATGAATTGATGATTTTGACGCAGCCGGGATTTTTACAAAAGTACGCAGGTGGCCCTTTAAGACCCCATGAAAGGGATATCCGTAGAGCAGCACTCATCCGGGAACGCTTGAATTTCACGGAACCTTCCTCCTCATAGAGGTCATTGACCTCTTTAGGGAGTATTAAATTTCATGTAATAGATATGGAGCAAGAAGAAGCTCCTGCCATTACTTAGAGAATTGCCAGCAACTTTATTCAAAAACGAAAATTCTTAAGGAGGAATTCCCTATGATGTTTGGTCGTTTTACTGAAAGAGCCCAGAAAGTATTAGCATTAGCCCAAGAAGAGGCAATCCGTTTAGGTCATAATAATATTGGCACGGAACATATATTACTGGGCCTGGTCCGAGAAGGTGATGGTATTGCAGCCAAAGCGTTATATGCTCTTGGATTGGGTCCGGAGAAGATTCAGAAAGAAGTGGAGAATTTAATTGGCCGTGGACAGGATACGGCTCAAACGATACATTATACCCCAAGAGCCAAGAAAGTCATTGAGCTTTCCATGGATGAAGCAAGAAAATTAGGTCACTCATATGTTGGGACAGAGCATGTTCTTCTAGGTCTTATACGAGAAGGGGAAGGTGTAGCTGCCCGCGTGTTGAATAATCTGGGAGTAAGTTTAAATAAAGCTCGACAACAAGTATTACAACTTTTGGGCAGCAATGAATCAGGTGGTCATCAAGGTTCAGCCGCTGCAAATGCAAGCACGCCGACACTGGATGGCCTTGCCCGTGATTTAACGGCGATTGCCAGGGAAGGAAGCTTGGATCCGGTTATCGGAAGAAGTAAGGAAATACAGCGTGTCATTGAGGTATTAAGCCGTCGTACAAAAAATAACCCAGTATTGATCGGTGAACCTGGCGTTGGTAAAACAGCCATTGCTGAAGGGCTTGCCCAACAGATTATCAATAATGAGGTACCTGAGATTTTACGTGATAAGCGCGTAATGACCCTTGATATGGGTACTGTTGTGGCTGGCACTAAATACCGTGGTGAATTTGAGGACCGGTTGAAGAAAGTCATGGATGAAATACGTCAGGCGGGTAATATCATCCTATTCATCGATGAATTGCATACATTGATTGGTGCAGGTGGTGCAGAAGGTGCCATCGATGCCTCCAATATCCTTAAACCATCATTGGCCCGTGGTGAATTACAATGTATCGGTGCTACAACTTTGGATGAGTACCGCAAGTATATTGAAAAGGATGCTGCCCTTGAACGTCGCTTCCAGCCAATCCAAGTCGATGAGCCGACTATTGAGGAATCCATCCAAATTCTCAAAGGGCTGCGTGACCGTTATGAGGCACATCACCGCGTATCGATTACTGACGAAGCGATTGATGCTGCAGTCAAATTATCAGACCGTTATATTTCCGATCGCTTTTTACCGGATAAAGCGATTGACTTGATTGATGAAGCAGGTTCCAAGGTTAGGCTGCGTTCATACACAACGCCACCTAACCTAAAGGAACTTGAAGTGAAGCTAGATGATGTTCGCAAGGAAAAGGATGCTTCCGTTCAGAGTCAGGAATTTGAAAAAGCTGCTTCGCTTCGCGATACAGAACAACGCTTAAGAGAACAATTGGAAGAAACGAAAAAAACTTGAAAGAAAGAAAAACAAGGGCAGGAGAACAGTGAAGTGACTGTGGATGACATTGCACACGTCGTATCCAGCTGGACGGGAGTGCCAGTCACTAAATTGGCACAAACCGAGTCAGACAAACTGCTTAATATGGAGTCAATTCTCCATGATCGTGTAATTGGGCAGGAAGAGGCCGTCATTGCGGTTTCTAAAGCAGTAAGACGTGCAAGGGCAGGTTTGAAAGATCCTAAACGTCCAATTGGTTCATTCATCTTCTTGGGGCCAACAGGGGTAGGTAAAACCGAGCTAGCCCGTGCTTTAGCTGAATCCATTTTTGGTGATGAAGATGCCATGATCCGCATCGATATGTCCGAATATATGGAGAAACATTCGACTTCACGTCTTGTTGGATCGCCTCCAGGATATGTTGGGTACGAAGAAGGCGGTCAGTTAACGGAAAAAGTGCGGAGGAAACCATACTCCGTCGTTCTGCTTGATGAAATAGAAAAGGCGCATCCGGATGTTTTCAATATTCTTCTTCAAGTATTGGAAGATGGAAGACTGACGGATTCCAAGGGGCGTACTGTCGATTTCAGGAATACCATTCTGATTATGACATCGAATGTAGGGGCGTCGGCCTTGAAAACTGATAAGTATGTTGGCTTTAACATCCAGGATACTGGGCAGGACTATAAAAATATGAAAGGGAAAGTGATGGAAGAACTCAAACGTGCATTCCGTCCGGAATTCCTCAATCGTATTGATGAAACAATCGTGTTCCACTCATTAGAGAAGGATCATTTGAAACAAATCGTTACATTAATGTCAAATCAGCTTACTACCCGTTTGAAAGAACAGGAGATATACTTGGAGCTGACAGATGCGGCTAGAGAAAAAATTGCTACGGAAGGTTTTGATCCGGAATATGGGGCAAGGCCAATCCGCAGGGCGCTTCAGAAGCATGTAGAAGATTATCTATCCGAAGAGTTGCTTAAGGGCAACGTGAAAAAGGGCAAACGGTCGTAATGGATGTCGTGAATAATGAGTTTGCAATCCGACAAGGCGAGCCTGTTAATGTAAGTGAATAACCTGATCCTAAACTTCGAGGTACACGCAGATTCTTTTGCAGTGTACCTCTGTTTTTTATCTATAGGTAGATATGAGTATAAACGGGACAAGCAAAGTGAATATTTTTTAAAAAACTTAGCCTTAGGAAGGTTTAAATAAAACAGAGATATAATATCCTTAATATAGATATTTTTTCCAAAGGAAGAGGAGTAACTTATGGCTGTAAAAAAGAAAACAAAATTTATGTGTCAGTCTTGTGGATATGAGTCCGCGAAATGGATGGGGAAATGCCCAGGGTGCGGTGAATGGAACAAAATGGTCGAGGAAACCGAAATCATTAAACCTGCTAGAAAAGGCGCTTTTACCCATTCAGAGGTTAGAGGTTCCGGGGAACGGGAGAAGGCGGCACCCATAACGACTATTCAATCAGAAAAAGAACCAAGGATTAAGACGGATTTAATGGAATTGAATCGTGCTCTTGGGGGCGGAATCGTACAGGGGTCACTTGTATTGATCGGAGGGGACCCGGGTATCGGTAAGTCCACCCTGCTTTTACAGGTATCATCCCAATTGGCGCATAAACAGAAAAAAGTGCTTTATATATCAGGTGAAGAATCAGTCAAGCAGACCAAATTGAGAGCGGACCGGCTTGGGACCATGTCGGAAAATCTATTCGTTTATGCTGAAACCGATATGGACTATATCCAACAGGCAATTACAGATGTAAAACCGGATTTGGTCATTATTGACTCCATTCAAACGGTTTACCATTCGGAGGTTACATCTGCCCCGGGAAGCGTTTCACAAGTGAGGGAATGCACAGCCTCACTCATGCGCATTGCTAAAACGAATGGGATTGCGATTTTCATCGTCGGACACGTTACAAAGGAAGGGGCCATTGCGGGACCACGGCTGCTTGAGCACATGGTTGACACCGTATTATATTTTGAAGGTGAGAGACACCATACATATCGAATTATACGTGCGGTTAAAAATCGCTTTGGTTCGACGAATGAGATGGGTATTTTTGAAATGAAAGAACATGGATTGGAAGAGGTAGCGAATCCATCGGAAATTTTCCTTGAAGAGCGGTCGCAAGGAGCTTCGGGGTCCACAGTCGTCGCATCCATGGAGGGCACAAGGCCGGTGCTTGTCGAAATTCAAGCATTGATTTCACCTACGAGCTTTGGCAATCCGAGGCGGATGGCCACGGGAATTGACCACAATCGTGTTTCGCTTTTAATGGCTGTTCTGGAAAAAGAGAGTGGGCTTGCTGCTCCAAAACCAAGATGCGTATTTAAAGGTTGCTGGTGGTGTCAAGCTGGATGAACCGGCAATTGACCTCGCTGTCGCAATAAGCATTGCATCAAGCTTCCGAGATAAACCAACAAACCCTGCCGATTGCATCATTGGTGAAGTGGGGCTGACTGGGGAAGTGAGAAGGGTGTCACGAATTGAACAAAGGGTGCAGGAAGCAGCGAAATTAGGGTTTGAGCGGGTTATCATACCGGCTAATAATATAGGAGGGTGGACCGCGCCGAAAGGTATTAAGATCATTGGTGTTTCATCGGTTTCGGAGGCTCTTAAACAATCGTTAGGGGGTTAAGTATGACAGATAAAAAAGGGTATGAGAAAACAAAATTGGAAATTCTGCAAATCGTAGCTCCGGGTACCCCGCTTCGGGAGGGTATTGAAAATGTCCTGAGGGCAAACACGGGCGGTTTGATAGTGGTCGGATATAACGAGAAGGTGCGGACGATCGTGGATGGCGGCTTCGAAATCAACTGCAGCTGTACCCCCAGCACATTATATGAGTTGGCGAAGATGGACGGGGCCATCATTTTAAATGAAACAGCCGATAAAATCATTTTCGCAAATGCCCAATTAGTGCCTGATAACAGTACACCTTCCACTGAAACGGGAATGCGGCATAGGACAGCGGAACGGGTGGCAAGGGAGACCAAGTCGTTGGTCGTGGCAATCTCACAACGCCGGAATGTCATCACTTTATATCAAGGCAATTTCCGGTATGCCCTTAAAGATATAGGAGTCATACTTGCCAAGGCTAATTTAGCCATCCAGACTTTGGAAAAATACAAGGTGGTCCTGCAGCAGAGCATATCGGTTTTAGGAGCGCTCGAGTTTGAGGAAATCGTGACCTATGCCGATCTTTTGCAGGTATTTCACCGTTATGTGATGGTGCTCAGGATCAAGGCGGAGCTACTAACGTATCTTAATGAGCTTGGTACGGAAGGGAGGTTGATCCGTTTGCAAATGAATGAAATCCTGGCAGATATTGAAACGGAAGGGAAATGGCTTATCAAGGATTATACCTCCAGTAATGATGAAAATCCCGAGGAAATCATTTTTAGGCTACAAGAGTTGGCCATGCAGGAAAAACTGGATGAAAGCATTCTTCTGAAGGTGCTGGGCTATCATGGATACATACATCTTGATGAGTCAGTACATCCCCGTGGTTACCGTATTCTTCATAAAATCCCACGCTTGCCAGGTTTGATCATCGAAAATTTAGTGAAACAGTTCGGAAGCTTTAGTGAAGTCAATAAAGCTACGGTTGAAAACCTTGACGATGTGGAGGGTATAGGCGAAGTCCGGGCCAATAAAATCAAAGAAGGACTCCGCATTTTAAAAATCAGCTTGTCACAAATAGAAGGATGTAAGGTCCAGCTGGCCTTTTAAATCACCTGAACCAGCTTGAAATTGAATGGTGTTTATTTTTGACACTCAAAACTCAGGGTGCTAGGCTAATATTACGATAAAGAGAAGAATTCAAATTTGTAAATCCACTAATTCCTTAAGTGAATTTAACGTATATAATGAAAACGAATTTTCGAAGGTTTCATTTTATTTTATTGGTCAATAATGAGTAGAAGGAGGTGAAAGGGATGTTAAAACGCATTATACAAGCATGCTTCTTAATAGTCGGCGGAACACTTGGTATGTTACTTATTCCGGAATTATTAATTGTTTTACATGCAGACGATATTGCTTTATTAAACAATCCTTATGTAAGTGTACTGTTGGGTGCCATTATCTTTTATCTTATAACTTTTTGGGCAGTAGATCATGTGATCTATTTTATGAAGTGGCTGGAGGAACAGCTTGTAAAGATACCGATTACGGATATAATCTTTGGCAGCCTCGGTCTTTTAGTGGGACTGCTTGCGGCGTTCTTGGTTGGCTCCGCCTTCAGTGCCATCAAGGTGGTTCCTATCATCCTTACGCTTTTATTTGGATATCTTGGTTTTCAGGTGGGCTTTAAAAAACGTGATGAGCTATTGAGTTTATTCACGAAAAGCAATAAGAAAAAGAACACGGATGGTGAAGCAAGCGAAGAGGATGAAGAAGGGTATAGCAAGCGCCTGAAGATTCTCGATACAAGCGTCATCATTGATGGTAGAATTGCGGATATTTGTCAGACAGGCTTTCTTGAGGGTACCATAGTCATTCCTCAATTCGTATTAAACGAACTGCAGCACATTGCCGATTCATCTGATGCATTGAAAAGGAATCGTGGAAGACGCGGTTTGGATATCTTGAATCGGATTCAAAAAGACCTTCCGATTAAAGTGGAGATGTACGAGGGGGATTTTGAAGACATTCAGGAAGTGGACAGTAAACTAGTGAAGCTTGCCAAAATATCGGGCGGAATGGTCGTTACAAATGATTTCAATTTAAACAAAGTATGCGAGTTTCAAAATGTGGCGGTACTTAATATCAATGACCTGGCCAATGCCGTAAAACCTGTCGTACTTCCTGGGGAAGAGATGAATGTTCAGGTCATCAAGGACGGGAAAGAGCAGAACCAGGGCATCGCTTATTTGGACGATGGCACCATGATCGTTGTCGAAGGTGGCCGTGACCACATCGGGAAACGGATCGATGTACTTGTCACTAGTGTATTGCAAACCTCTGCAGGCCGGATGATATTCGCCAAACCTAAACTATTAGAAAAAGCATTATAAAGAAGAGTAGGAGAAACCGTTATGTTTTATGAAGTAGTGATACCTGCAGCTGGACAAGGCAAAAGAATGAAGGCGGGCAAGAATAAACTTTTTATTGAACTATCGGGTATCCCGATCATTGTTTATACACTGCGTGTCTTCGAAGAAGATCCTGACTGTCGGGGGATTATCCTTTCGATAAACCCGGCAGAAAAGGATTATTTCAATCAATTGATAGCAGCGTATGGGCTTAAAAGGTCAAGAAACTGGTCATGGGTGGCAAGGAGCGCCAACAAAGCGTTTATAATGGACTGCAACATGCAGAAGAAGATATCATCCTGGTCCATGACGGTGCCCGCCCTTTTATTAATCTAGGGCAAATCAGTGAATTGACTGCTGCCGCCTCCCTTCATGGAGGTGCCGTAATTGCAGTGCCCGTTAAGGATACGATTAAAAAAGCGGCAAACAAAAAGGTATTGGAAACAGTGGAACGATCAAGCTTGTGGGCGGTGCAAACTCCACAAGCTTTTCGTGTATCCATATTAAAAAGTGCGTATGAACAGGCAGAAGCTGAAGCATTTTTAGGGACGGACGATGCAAGTTTACTAGAGCGGATCAATGAACAGGTAGTTATTATTGAGGGCAATTATGATAATATTAAAATTACGACTCAGGAAGACCTTTATTTTGCAGAAGCGATTTTACATAAACAACAACATGGAAAACGATGATTGGGGAGAATGATATGTTTAGAATAGGACAAGGATATGACGTTCATCAGCTTGTGGAAGGCAGACCTTTGATAATTGGCGGGATTACGATTCCGTATGAGAAAGGACTGCTAGGTCATTCGGATGCGGATGTCCTTCTGCATACTGTTGCCGATGCCTGCTTGGGGGCAATTGGTGCAGGGGATATAGGAAAGCATTTTCCAGATACCGATCCTGAATTTAAAGATGCCGATTCGGCAAAACTGCTGCAGTTTATTTGGGCGATCGTAAAAAAAGAAGGATATTCCCTAGGCAATGCGGACTGTACAATCATTGCACAAAGCCCGAAAATGGCACCGTATATCGAGGAAATGCGAGGCAGGATTGCAGAACTTTTAGATGCCTCGATAGACAGGATTAATGTAAAGGCGACCACTACAGAGAAACTTGGATTTACAGGCAGGGGCGAAGGAATCGCGGCACAGGCTGTTGTCTTATTGGTCAAATCAAACTAAATCGTTTTTAGAGTGGATGCCTTTATCCCAATGTATTTAAATGATAATATAAACAATAGAATTGAACGACTGGGAGGTCTATATATATCATGAGCAGCGATATTCGAGTTCGCTATGCACCGAGTCCGACTGGACATTTACATATTGGTAATGCACGGACTGCTTTATTTAATTATTTATACGCACGAAATAAAGGCGGGAAATTCATCATCCGTATTGAAGATACCGACCAAAAGAGAAATATTGAAGGCGGAGAGGAAAGTCAGCTTAAATATTTGAAATGGCTTGGTATGGATTGGGATGAAGGTGTTGATGTTGGCGGTGAATACGGGCCATATCGTCAATCCGAAAGGAACGACCTTTATCAGGAATTGTATCAAGAGCTTTTAGATAAGGGTTTAGCATATAAATGCTATTGTACGGAAGAAGAGCTTGAAGCAGAGCGTGAAGGACAGGTCGAACGCAATGAAACCCCAAAATATTCTGGGAAGTGCAAGCATTTAACTGAGGAAGAGCAAGCGGAACTAGTGGCTCAAGGAAGAAAACCGAGCATTCGCTTTGCCGTTCCAGCTGGGAAGGTCCTTACTTTCAAAGATATGGTCAAGGATGAGGTTTCATTTGAAACGGATGGCTTTGGTGATTTTGTTATCGTTAAAAAAGATGGCATTCCAACTTATAACTTTGCAGTGGCCGTCGATGATCACTTGATGAAGATTTCCCATGTCCTTCGCGGTGATGATCATATCTCCAATACTCCAAAACAATTGATGATTTATGAAGCTTTCGGCTGGGAACCGCCGGTATTCGGACATATGACGCTGATTGTAAACGAAAGCAGGAAGAAACTGAGTAAACGTGATGAGTCGATCATTCAATTCATTGAGCAATATGAAGAACTTGGTTATGTACCTGAAGCGTTATTCAATTTCATTACATTACTGGGATGGTCTCCGGTCGGGGAGGAAGAGATTTTCACGAAGGAAGAATTCATTAATCTTTTCGATGCTGACCGGCTGTCTAAATCACCTGCACTTTTCGATAAGCAAAAGCTTACATGGATGAATAACCAATATGTGAAGCAATTGGACGTCAATCGTGCAGTGGAATTGTCATTGCCTCACTTAGTTAAAGCCGGGAAGGTTTCAGAGACACTGACCGCCGAAGAAGAAGAGTGGGTACATGGACTTGTTTCACTTTTTCAAGAGCAGATGAGCTATGGAGCGGAAATAGTTGGGCTTTCTGAACTGTTTTTCAAGGATGAGGTCGAGTTCGAGCAAGAAGCTAAGGAAGTGCTTGCTGAAGAACAGGTACCGGAAGTCATGAAAGCTTTCCTTCAGGAGATCGAAGGGCTTGAAGAATTTAATGCGGATGAAATCAAGAAGTCGATTAAAGCCGTACAAAAAGCACAGGGCATAAAGGGAAAAAATTATTCATGCCGATAAGGGCTGCCGTCACGGGTCAAACACATGGTCCTGACTTGCCTAAGGCAATTTCGTTACTGGGCAAGGAAAAAATTAAACAGCGTATTCAGAGTATTTTATATTAACAATTTGTCGAAAATGTAATATAGTATTTAATAATCTTACAAAAGAACGCGTAGATGGGGAGAAGTAAGTAAACGAAGCTTTTTAGAGAGAACCATAACCTGCTGAAAGTGGTTCAGGCCTCTCGTTTTCTGAAATGCACCCTTGAGTCCTTTGCTGAACTAACCTATAGTAGGCACAGGCGGAATGTCCTCCGTTACAGGGATTAAAGTTGGGGATGAAAAAACAGGGGAAAGTTTTACCTGGTTCGTACATTCCAAACAGAGTGGAACCGCGCTTCAAGCGTCTCTGTCTATTTGGACAGAGACGCTTTTTTATATGCTTTAAAGGCTTCAAAAGGGGATGTTGGAAAAGGAACATAGGGGGAATCATTTTGTTAAAGATGTTTAAAGAAGATATCGAAGTGGTTTTTGATCAAGATCCTGCTGCGCGCAGCTATTTGGAAGTTATATTGACGTACGCGGGTTTGCATGCTATTTGGAGTCATAGGATGGCTCACGCACTATTTAAGAGGAAATTCTTTTTTCTGGCGAGAAGCATATCTCAAATCAGCCGGTTTTTTACCGGAATTGAAATTCATCCAGGGGCTACGATTGGCCGTCGTTTCTTTATTGACCATGGAATGGGGATCGTCATTGGCGAAACTTGTGAAATTGGCGACAATGTATCTGTCTTTCAAGGTGTAACCCTTGGGGGGACAGGAAAGGAAAAGGGAAAACGTCATCCTACGATAAAGGATAATGTTTTGATAGCTACAGGAGCAAAAGTGCTGGGTTCCATCACTGTTGGGGAAAACTCAAAAATCGGTGCAGGATCGGTCGTTTTAAAGGAAGTGCCACCTAATTCTACAGTGGTGGGCATTCCAGGTAAAGTGGTCATTCAAGATGGTATCAAAATCAATAAAGACCTAAATCATTGTGATCTTCCTGATCCAATCGCTGATCGCTTTAAGGAATTGGATAGTGAAATCAGGGCCTTAAGAGCAAGGTTGGCTGAACAGAAGCAGGAAGAAAGGAGTCTATAATATGGCAATTAAACTATATAACACAGCTACAAGAAAAAGGAAACCTTCGTCCCGATTGAAGAGGGAAAGGTGAAGATGTATGTATGCGGACCAACTGTCTATAATTACATTCATATTGGCAATGCAAGACCGGCAATCGTATTCGATACCGTTCGGAGGTATTTGGATTACCGTGGATATGATGTGCAATTCGTTTCGAACTTCACGGACGTGGATGATAAGCTGATTCGCGCGGCAAAAGAATTGGGGGAAGATGTCCCGACCATATCAGAGCGATTCATCAAGGCATATTTTGAAGACGTGTCGGCATTAGGCTGCAAAAAAGCGGACGCTCACCCGACCGTAATGGAGAACATGGATGCAATCATTGAATTCATCTCGGCATTAATCGAGAAAGGATTCGCTTATGAATCTGAAGGGGATGTGTATTACCGCACTCGTAAGTTTGAGGGATATGGAAAGCTTTCACATCAGTCCATCGATGAGCTTCGAGTTGGGGCACGTATTGAAGTAGGGGAGAAAAAACAAGATGCCCTTGATTTTGCCCTTTGGAAAGCGGCCAAGGATGATGAAATATCCTGGGAGAGCCCATGGGGTAAGGGGCGTCCTGGCTGGCATATCGAATGCTCCGCAATGGTCAAAAAGTATTTGGGGGATACAATCGATATTCATGCAGGAGGTCAAGATCTGGCATTCCCGCATCATGAAAATGAAATTGCACAATCCGAGGCATTGACGGGTAAGAACTTTGCGAATTATTGGATGCATAACGGGTATATAAATATTGAGAATGAAAAAATGTCTAAGTCCTTAGGCAATTTCGTCCTTGTGCATGACATCATTCAGAAGCATGATCCACAAGTGTTACGCTTCTTTATGTTATCTGTACATTACCGTCATCCCATCAATTATAGTGAAGAAGTGCTTGAAAATGTAAGGGCGTCCCTTGAACGTTTAAGGACATCTTATCAAAATTTAAAGCATCGCCTTCAAGTAAGTGACGGATTGACTGAGAATAATGTTGTTTGGTTGGAGAAGCTGAATGATTTACATGAACAATTCATTAAGGAAATGGACGATGATTTCAACACAGCTAATGCAATATCCGTGCTTTTTGAACTTTCCAAACAGGCAAATTATTACTTGATGGAGAAAAACACAGACAAGGAAGTGATTGATGCTTTCCTTGATAAATTCAACATCTTATTTTCTGTCCTTGGTTTGTCCCTTGAAGAAGAGGGGCTTCTCGATGAAGAAATTGAAGGGTTGATACAGCAAAGGATTCAAGCACGGAAAGACCGCAATTTTGGGTTATCTGATGAAATTCGCGATCGCTTGAAAAACATGAATATCATATTAGAGGATACCCCTCAAGGTACAAGATGGAAAAGAGGGTAATTAATGCTTCATTACGATAGTAAGGTAGATGCAAGAATGCTGAACAGTCTTGCTTTAGCATATATAGGTGATGCTGTATACGAAACGTATATACGGCATCACCTCATTCAAAAGGAGCGGTCAAGCCCAATCTACTTCACAAAAAAGCTACATCTTTTGTAGCTGCTAAAGCGCAAAATAAAATCATCCACTTCTTCCTGGAGTCAGATTGGCTATCGGAAGAGGAATCCGCTGTCGTTAGGCGCGGCCGAAATGCAAAATCAGGTACTGTACCGAAGAATACAGATGTGCAAACGTATCGCTACAGTACAGCCTTCGAGGCTCTTATGGGATTTTTGTATTTATCCGGTCGAATAGAAAGAATGGAAGAACTCATCAAAAATCCATTGAATACATTGAAGAAGAAAAGGGGAGTAACCCATGAGCGAAGAATATATCATTGGCAGAAACCCCGTATTGGAAGCACTTCGCTCCGAACGGGAAATTAATAAAATTTGGATAGCCGAGGGCTCGCAAAAAGGCTCGATGCAACCACTCATCGGTGTCGCGAAGGAAAAGAAGGTATTCGTGCAAATCGTACCGAAGAAAAAAATTGATCAAATGGTAGAAGGCATCCATCAAGGCGTTGTCGCACAAGTGGCTGCATATGAATATGTGGAGCTGGATGACTTATTCGCAAAAGCGGCTGAACGGGACGAAGCACCTTTTTCATGATCCTTGATGAGGTTGAAGATCCGCATAATTTAGGTTCGATCATGAGGACGGCTGATGCTGTCGGGGCCCATGGAATCATCATTCCAAAAAGAAGAGCGGTGGGTCTGACGGCAACAGTGGCAAAAGCTTCGACGGGTGCAATCGAATATATTCCTGTAGCTCGCGTTACAAATTTGGCAAGAGCAGTGGAAGAATTGAAAGAGCGAGGGGTATGGATAGTCGGTACCGATGCGAAAGGCAGCGATGATTACCGTAACATGGACGGAAAGATGCCTATCGGACTTGTTATCGGCAGCGAAGGAAAAGGCATGGCCCGGTTAATGAAGGATAAATGTGATTTTCTCATCCGTCTTCCAATGGCAGGACAAGTAACTTCGTTAAATGCATCGGTAGCAGCCGGTTTATTGATGTATGAGGTTTACAGAAAAAGAAATCCTCTAGGGAAATGATGGAATGAATATTCTGTTGGTGGACGGTTATAACATTATTGGAGCTTGGCCGGAACTGAGAGAATTAAAAGAACGCGACCTTGCTGCTGCAAGAGACCGATTGATAGAAATGATGGCGGAATATCAAGCATTTACCGGATACCGTGTAATTGTCGTATTTGATGCTCAATATGTTCAGGGAATTGCCCGCATATTCAAAAATCACAAAGTTGACGTAATTTTTACAAAAGAAAATGAAACTGCGGATGAAAGAATAGAAAAGATGGCCATTGAACTGAATAATGTCAAAACGCAAATTCAAGTGGCAACCTCTGACTTCACGGAACAGTGGGTGATCTTTGGCCAAGGGGCCCTAAGGAAATCCGCTCGTGAGCTGCTTATTGAAATGGAAGAAATTCAAGGCGAAATCAAGAAAGATGTAAGAAAAACAACGACGATAAGACCCGTTGCTAAAATTCCTTTAAGTGAAGAAGTGGCAGAAATTTTTGAAAAATGGCGCCGGGGTAAAATTTGAACCATTGACGGGTAAAATTTACCTGCTGTATAATATTTCTATCTGAGTCAGGTCAGGGGGATATAATGTGGGTCTCAAATTCGGAATGAAGCTGAACGAAAAGTACCTTCAGTTTGAGGATGATGAATTGATAGGGTTGGTGCACACTGGAGACAGTGAAGCGCTTGATTATTTGATCCAAAAGTATCGTAATTTTGTAAGAGCGAAGGCAAGGACTTATTTCTTGATTGGTGCCGATAAGGAAGACATCGTGCAAGAAGGTATGATTGGTTTATATAAAGCCGTCCGTGATTTTAAAGGGGATAAGTTATCTTCTTTTAAAGCATTTGCAGAACTATGCATTACGAGGCAGATCATTACAGCTATCAAAACAGCAACACGTCAAAAACATATTCCGCTCAATTCCTATGTTTCCCTGGACAAGCCAATTTATGATGAGGAATCGGACCGAACTCTAATGGATATCATATCGGGTACGAAAGTCTTGGACCCGGAAGAACTGATCATCAACCAAGAAGAGTTTGACGATATCGAATTAAAGATGGCAGAGCTCCTGAGTGATCTTGAGAGAAAAGTGTTAGCTCTTTACCTGGATGGACAAACCTACCAAGAAATTTCGGAAGAGTTGAACCGGCATGTTAAGTCAATCGACAACGCCCTTCAGCGGGTGAAAAGAAAGCTCGAGCGCTATCTGGAAGTAGGGAAATCAGTTTATAATCCCTCCGCTTTTTCCGCTTAATTTCATCTGTCCCTTCTCCACATGGAAGTTTATTATTCACTAGATTTTTAAAGGATGTAAACCGATGTTTTGGTTTGCGTTGTCCTTAATGGGTGAAACCCGCTTTGATATTGACAATAAAAAACAGTCGTGATAAGGTTTTATGGATATAGTAGATAGGATAGGTGTATCTAATGCGAAAGAAAATAGTTCTTGCCTGCACCGATTGCGGTTCAAGAAATTATAGTTATGAGAGCAAACAATCGACAAGCGGCGAACGACTGGAAATCAAGAAATTTTGCAGTACGTGCAACTCACACTCGATTCATAAAGAAACGAAATAACCGTTTTATAAATAGATTGACAGAAGCTTCTAATGCTTGGAGGTACATTCATGAAACGTTTTACCGAATTTTTCAGCGGAGTCGCTCGCGAAATGCAAAAAGTAAGCTGGCCGAAACGCAAGGAGCTTACCAAATATACAATTGTGGTAGTAACGACTGTCTTGTTTATGGCTCTATTCTTTACAGTGGTCGATTTGGGTATTTCCGAATTAATTCGCTTAGTTATTGAATAAGAGATTCGAAAATAAGGTATAATAGTGATAGAATAATATGTGTCAGCAGAAAAGCCCGGAAACGGGTTTTTTAATTTGTCTTTTTTTAATAAGTGAAGAAGTTCAAAAACGAGTGCTGCTGTAATTATGAATCATCACAATATATTCTAGTTTAGTTCGGGATGACGCCTGTATGGTTTTGGCTAAAACGTTCAAAGATAAAGATTAATAAAGAAAATGATTGATTGCAGGGAGGGAAGGACGTTAAAGTCCTAACACATGGAAAAGAATTGGTATGTAGTTCACACTTATTCAGGTTATGAGAACAAGGTTAAGGCTAACTTGGAAAAACGTGTTGAAACTATGGGGATGGAAGACAAGATCTTTCGCGTTGTAGTTCCAGAAGAAGAAGAAACAGAAGTGAAAGATGGAAAAAAGAAAGTGACCAAAAAGAAAGTGTTCCCAGGTTATGTGTTGGTTGAGATCATCATGACGGATGATTCATGGTATGTTGTCCGGAATACACCTGGAGTAACAGGTTTCGTGGGTTCATCTGGAGCTGGGTCAAAACCGACTGCATTGCTTCCTGAAGAAATTGAAGTCGTCCTTAAACGAATGGGCGTAGATGAAAGCAAAATCGAAGTTGATTTTGAGATCGGTGATACGGTTCAAGTTAAAGAAGGACCATTTGCAACTTTTGCAGGACCTATTGAAGAACTTGATAAAGACAAAGGGAAAGTAAGGGTCCTAGTCAATATGTTCGGCCGTGATACACCGGTTGAACTTGATTTTAATCAAGTGGAAAAATTATAAACGGAAAAAAACTTGAAATTGCCTTTTGAAAGTGGTAAAATTTCAAAGGTCAGTATGTTTCAATTTTTAGGCCTCAACGATACAAGCATTCTTTATTTATATATAAAGAATTCAAGATGAGTGGGAGGGTATTACCCTATTACCACATCACGGACTTATAAGGAGGTGTGTCTCGTGGCTAAAAAAGTAATTAAAATGGTTAAATTGCAAATTCCTGCTGGTAAAGCGAATCCGGCACCGCCAGTCGGTCCTGCATTAGGTCAAGCTGGTGTAAACATCATGGGATTCTGTAAGGAGTTCAACGCTCGTACAGCAGATCAAGCTGGTCTAATTATTCCTGTTGAAATCACGGTATTTGAAGACCGTTCATTTACATTCATTACAAAAACTCCACCGGCTGCAGTATTGCTTAAGAAAGTAGCTGGTATCGAGTCTGGTTCTGGTGAACCTAACCGTAATAAAGTTGCTACAGTCAAGCGTGATCAAGTGCGCGAGATTGCTGAAACTAAAATGCCTGACCTAAACGCTGCAAGCGTTGAAGCTGCAATGCGTATGGTTGAAGGTACTGCTCGCAGCATGGGTATTGTCATCGAAGACTAATCCATGTAATTGCTATTTGTTTCTACGGGGTTGCGATTGATACTCGCAACCTTTATTCGTGGGAGGTCATTCCGTTAAAACCACAATTTAGGAGGATTTATATCATGGCTAAAAAAGGTAAAAAGTATCTTGAAGCAGCTAAGCTTGTAGAAGTTTCTAAGGCTTATGCTGTAACTGAAGCAATCGAAGTTGCTAAAAAAGCAAACTTCGCAAAATTCGATGCGACTGTTGAAGTGGCTTTCCGTTTAGGCGTAGACCCTAAGAAAGCTGACCAACAAATTCGTGGAGCTGTTGTTCTTCCGAATGGTACTGGTAAA
Organism: Peribacillus frigoritolerans; assembly: GCA_030562215.1. Lineage (GTDB taxonomy): Bacteria > Bacillota > Bacilli > Bacillales > DSM-1321 > Peribacillus > Peribacillus frigoritolerans_B. The sequence continues at coordinate 1,129,681 of JAUPFL010000001.1, forward strand.
ACTCAACGCGTATTAGTGTTCGCTAAAGGCGAAAAAGCAAAAGAAGCGGAAGCTGCTGGTGCTGACTACGTTGGTGAATCTGACTTCATCAACAAAATCCAACAAGGATGGTTCGAATTCGATGTAATCGTTGCGACTCCAGACATGATGGGTGAAGTTGGTAAACTTGGCCGTGTATTAGGACCTAAAGGTTTAATGCCTAACCCTAAAACTGGCACAGTTACTTTCGATGTAACGAAAGCTGTTAATGAAATCAAAGCTGGTAAAGTTGAATACCGCGTAGATAAAGCTGGTAACATCCATGCTCCAATCGGTAAAGTATCTTTCGAGGATGCTAAACTAGTGGAAAACTTCACTACTATCTATGATACATTATTGAAAGTTAAACCTGCGGCTGCTAAAGGAACTTACATGAAAAACGTTTCTGTAACAACTACAATGGGCCCTGGTGTGAAAGTTGATCCTTCTACTTTCAAATAAATAATTGACATACCAAAACTATTATTGCTATAATAAGTTTTGTTGTTAAATAAATGAATACTATTTGTACCGTAGACAGTAGGTGCTCATTACGAGCTTAATTCCCTGCCGAGGTAATTCGATAATAATAGTCCTGGACTATGACTTTTGAAATTACTGCCTTCATGTCTGCAATAGAGATGAAGGCTTTTTCTTTGAAACGGTATAAATGTTTTCAAGCAAATCTACAGGAGGTGTAAGGATGAACGCAATTATTGAACAAAAGCAAAAAATCGTTGCTGAGATTTCTGATAAGTTAACTTCAAGCCAATCAACAGTAGTTGTTGACTACCGTGGATTGACTGTTGCTGAAGTAACAGAACTTCGTAAGCAACTTCGTGAAGCTGGCGTTGAGTTTAAAGTTTACAAAAACTCTTTAACTCGCCGTGCTGCTGAAAGTGCTGAACTTAGCGCTTTGAACGAATCTTTAACAGGTCCAAACGCAATTGCATTCTCAACTGAAGATGTTATTGCGCCAGCAAAAATCCTTAACGATTTTGCGAAAAAACATGAAGCGTTAGAAATCAAAGCTGGAGTTATCGAAGGAAATGTTGCAACTGCCGAAGAAATTAAAGCTCTTGCAGAACTACCTTCACGCGAAGGCCTACTTTCAATGCTACTCAGCGTGCTACAAGCACCTATGCGCGGACTTGCTCTTGCTACAAAAGCTGTTGCAGAGCAAAAAGAAGAACAAGGCGCGTAAGCTAACCGCTTATTTAGCCTGCTAATTCAAAAAACCAACCATTTCGAGGAGGAAATAAAAATGACTAAAGATCAAATCATTGAAGCAGTTAAAAATATGACTGTTTTAGAATTAAACGACCTTGTAAAAGCAATCGAAGAAGAATTCGGCGTAACTGCTGCTGCACCTGTAGCTGTAGCTGCTGCTGGTGGCGCTGCTGCTGAAGAAAAACTGAGTTTGATGTAATCCTTACATCTGCTGGAGATCAAAAAATCAAAGTTATCAAAGCTGTACGTGAAGTTACAGGTCTTGGACTTAAAGAAGCAAAAGAACTTGTTGACAACACTCCAAAAGCAATCAAAGAAGGCGCTTCTAAAGAAGAAGCTGAAGAAATCAAAGCTAAACTTGAAGAAGTTGGAGCTGGCGTTGAAGTTAAGTAATCTTGCATAAACAAAAAGCTCGCTATCACTGGCGGGCTTTTTTCTTCATTTTTAAAGAAATGGCGGAAACTAGCCGTTAATGGTTTCATAACGAGGATTTCGTTAATGGAACATTCCGGCGTGCAAGCATCCATTCTTCAATTCTCTTCTCTCATTAAATCTTCAATATTCCTTTCTGATAGGGGGAGATGACTCTGACAGAGCATTACTACTCACATAAACCGGATGTCGTAAGCAATCCGAAATTTTGGGATTTCACATTAAAGGGACGCACATTTCGCTTCAAAAGTGATAATGGTGTTTTTTCGAAAAAGGAAGTTGATTTCGGATCGCGTCTTTTGGTTGAGAGTTTTAACCTTAATGAAGCTGTGGAAGGAAATATTCTCGATGTTGGTTGCGGTTATGGACCAATCGGAATATCGATTGCGGCAGCTTATCCCGATAGAACGATAGAAATGATTGATATAAATAGTCGGGCAGTTGAATTGTCAAAAGAGAATGCTGCTTCTAATGGGATCGCAAATGTGAAGATTTACGAAAGCGATCGTTTTGACAAAGTTGCCTCCAATCAATTCGCAGCGATTCTTACGAACCCTCCCATTCGCGCAGGTAAAAGTGTAGTCCACGAAATTTTAGAAGAAAGCTATCGCAGTTTGGTGGCTGGTGGAGAATTATGGGTTGTCATTCAAAAAAAACAAGGGGCTCCATCCGCAATGGATAAAATGGAGCAATTATTTGGAAATGTTGAAGTGCCCGTTAAGAAAAAAGGTTACTATATACTATTATCCAAAAAGGTTTGACTCTAAATTTTCGCTATGTTAGTATTATAAAATGCATATATATAATTCCGTAACTATGCAATTTTTATACCATTGGTGTATAATCAATGGATAATATGGGAAAAATATATAAATAATAGTTCGTTTTATGAGAAATAGTGGTTTTTAAAATAAAAACCATTTTCTTTTGTCTATGGAAATGATTCCTTTTCCGAGGCAAATGGATCCTTATAACGCTTGATTTAAGGGGTGAATCAGTTGACAGGTCAACTTGTTCAGTATGGACGACACCGCCAACGTAGAAGTTATGCAAGAATCAGTGAGGTTTTGGATCTTCCGAATCTGATTGAAATTCAAACAGCTTCTTATCAATGGTTTCTAGATGTAGGTTTAAAGGAAATGTTCCAGGATATTTCTCCTATTGAGGATTTTACAGGTAATTTATCGTTAGAATTCATCGATTACAGCTTAGCTGAGCCGAAGTATTCTGTGGAAGAAACAAAAGAACGCGATGTTACGTATTCTGCACCACTTCGCGTGAAAGTGCGCCTTGTTAACAAAGAAACAGGGGAAGTTAAAGACCAGGATGTATTCATGGGCGATTTCCCTCTGATGACTGAAACAGGTACATTTGTCATCAATGGTGCTGAACGGGTAATTGTATCCCAATTAGTGCGCTCACCGAGTGTTTACTATAATGGGAAAATGGATAAAAACGGTAAGCTTGGATTCTCTGCGACCGTTATTCCTAACCGTGGCGCATGGCTCGAATACGAAACAGACGCCAAGGATGTTGTGTATGTTCGAATCGACCGCACAAGGAAATTACCGATCACGGTATTGATGCGTGCCCTTGGATTCGGAACTGATCAAGAAATCATCGATTTGATCGGAGACAACGAATACCTTCGCAACACTCTTGAAAAGGATAACACCGAGAGTGTAGAAAAAGCACTACTAGAAATCTATGAGCGTCTCCGCCCAGGTGAACCGCCTACTGTCGAAAACGCGAAAAGTCTTTTAGTATCACGCTTTTTTGATCCGAAACGTTATGATTTAGCTAATGTAGGCCGTTATAAAATAAACAAAAAACTGCATATTAAGAACCGTTTATTCGGACAACGTATTGCAGAGACTTTGATTGATCCTGAAACGGGAGAAATCATTGTTGAAAAAGGTACTATGCTTGATCGCCGGACTCTTGATAGAATTCTGCCTCATATCGAAGGTGGAATAGGATTCAAAACATTCCATCCATCAGGTGGTGTGGTAGAGGAAGAAACTCTTCTTCAACCTATTAAAGTGTTTGCACCAAACGATGCTGAAGGCGAAAAAGTGATCAATATCATCGGTAATGCTTATGTGACCGACCAGGTCAAAAACATTACACCGGCTGATATCATTTCTTCCATCAGTTATTTCTTTAATTTATTGCATGGTGTGGGAATCACGGATGACATTGACCATTTAGGTAACCGTCGTCTGCGTTCCGTTGGTGAATTGCTGCAAAACCAATTCAGAATTGGTTTATCCCGTATGGAGCGTGTTGTCCGTGAAAGAATGTCCATTCAGGATACGAATACAATCACTCCACAGCAACTAATCAACATTCGCCCGGTCATTGCATCCATTAAAGAGTTCTTTGGAAGCTCACAGCTTTCCCAGTTCATGGATCAAACGAACCCGTTGGCTGAATTGACGCATAAACGTCGTCTATCTGCATTGGGACCTGGTGGTCTGACACGTGAGCGTGCTGGCTTTGAAGTACGTGACGTTCATTATTCCCACTATGGCCGCATGTGTCCGATTGAAACGCCTGAGGGACCGAATATTGGTTTGATTAACTCGTTATCCAGTTTTGCAAAGGTGAACCCATATGGCTTCATTGAAACACCATACCGCCGTGTGGACCCTGAAACGGGTAAAATTACAAGCCAAATCGATTACTTAACAGCTGATGAGGAAGATAACTATGTAGTTGCCCAAGCGAATGTACGACTGTCGGATGACGGCTCATTCCTTGATAATGATGTTGTTGCACGTTTCCGCGGTGAAAATACCGTTGTTCCGCGTGACCGCGTAGATTACATGGATGTATCTCCTAAACAGGTTGTATCTGCCGCGACTGCATGTATTCCTTTCTTGGAAAACGATGACTCCAACCGTGCCCTTATGGGAGCGAACATGCAACGTCAAGCAGTTCCTTTGCTGCAACCGGAAGCCCCTCGAGTAGGAACGGGTATGGAGTATGTTTCTGCGAAAGACTCCGGTGCTGCCGTAATCTGTAAACACCCTGGTATCGTAGAGCACGTTGAATCACGTGAAGTATGGGTACGTAGGGTAAGTGAAGTAGACGGGCAGCAAGTAAAAGGTAATCTTGATAAATACCGTCTATTAAAATTCATTCGTTCCAACCAAGGAACGTGCTATAATCAACGCCCTATCGTAAGTGTTGGCGACAACGTCGTAAAAGGTGAAATTCTTGCTGATGGTCCTTCAATGGAAAAAGGTGAGTTGGCACTTGGACGTAACGTATTGGTAGCCTTCATGACATGGGATGGATATAACTATGAAGATGCCATCATCATGAGTGAACGATTGGTTAAAGATGATGTGTACACTTCCATTCATATTGAAGAATATGAATCTGAATCACGTGATACAAAAATTAGGGCCTGAAGAAATCACCCGTGATATCCCTAACGTAGGGGAAGATGCGCTTCGAAATCTTGATGAGCGCGGAATTATCCGTGTGGGTGCTGAAGTGAAAGACGGAGACCTTCTCGTTGGTAAAGTCACGCCTAAAGGTGTAACGGAACTGACTGCTGAGGAACGTCTATTACATGCAATCTTCGGTGAAAAAGCACGTGAAGTAAGGGATACATCACTTCGTGTACCTCACGGCGGCGGAGGAATCGTTCTTGATGTTAAAGTATTCAACAGAGAAGACGGCGATGAACTGCCTCCTGGTGTAAACCAACTCGCACGTGTATATATCGTTCAAAAACGTAAAATCCATGAAGGCGATAAAATGGCCGGACGACATGGTAACAAAGGGGTAATCTCCAGGATTCTTCCTGAAGAAGATATGCCTTATTTACCGGACGGCACTCCAGTCGACATCATGTTAAACCCATTGGGTGTACCTTCACGTATGAACATCGGTCAGGTGTTGGAGCTACACTTGGGTATGGCTGCACGCGCACTTGGCATTCATGTAGCATCCCCTGTATTCGATGGTGCCACTGAGGAAGATGTTTGGGGTACGATTGAAGAAGCCGGGATGTCCCGTGATGCAAAAACTGTCCTTTATGATGGCCGTTCAGGTGAAGCATTCGACAACCGTGTATCAGTTGGTGTCATGTACATGATCAAACTGGCGCATATGGTCGATGATAAACTTCATGCGCGTTCAACTGGACCTTACTCCCTTGTTACGCAGCAACCACTTGGTGGTAAAGCGCAATTTGGTGGACAGCGTTTCGGTGAGATGGAAGTATGGGCACTTGAAGCTTATGGTGCCGCTTATACATTACAAGAAATCCTAACCGTTAAATCAGATGATGTCGTAGGTCGTGTTAAAACGTACGAAGCGATTGTCAAAGGTGAAAATGTCCCTGAACCAGGCGTTCCTGAGTCCTTCAAAGTATTGATTAAGGAGCTTCAAAGTTTAGGATTGGATGTTAAAATCCTCAATGCCGAAGATCGCGAAATCGAAATGCGTGATTTGGAAGATGAAGATGAAGCCAACCAAGCAGACAAATTAAGCCTTGATTCAGAAACTAAAGATATGGTTGCTTCCGAAGTAGGGGCACCTGTCAAAGAATAAAATTAAATATAAACATATCCAGTTATATATTACCTGCTCTGACTGGCAGCGAGATGTTCATTTGAAAATCATGCTGCCTTGTTAGAGCCTTATTGATTCAATCAACCATCATCCGGTGTAAGATTGCCTCATACTTGACGGCAATCAAGGGTTAAACCTGGAGATTAAAAGGGAGGTAGGCCCCTTGTTAGACGTTAATAATTTTGAGTATATGAAAATTGGTCTTGCTTCACCAGACAAGATTCGTTCTTGGTCCCATGGAGAAGTTAAAAACCAGAAACAATCAACTATCGTACGTTAAAGCCAGAAAAAGACGGTTTATTCTGTGAGAGAATTTTTGGACCTCAAAAGGACTGGGAATGTCATTGCGGAAAATATAAACGTGTTCGTTATAAAGGCGTAGTCTGTGACCGTTGTGGCGTTGAAGTCACTCGTGCTAAGGTGCGTCGTGAGCGTATGGGTCATATTGAGCTGGCAGCCCCAGTTTCACACATATGGTATTTTAAAGGAATTCCTAGCCGTATGGGGCTTGTTCTTGACATGTCTCCACGGGCTTTGGAAGAAGTTATTTACTTTGCATCTTACGTAGTAACTGAAACGGGCGATACAACTTTAGAGAAGAAACAACTTCTTTCTGAAAAGGAATATCGTACATACCGTGAAAAATACGGTAAGAAATTCCAAGCTGCCATGGGTGCGGAAGCTATTAAAAAACTTTTACAAGATATTGATACGGAAAAGGAAGTAGAGTCGTTGAAAGAGGAGCTTAAAACAGCTCAAGGACAACGCAGAACCCGTGCAATCAAACGCTTGGAAGTGCTTGAAGCGTTCCGTAACTCCGGAAATGAGCCTTCATGGATGATCCTTGACGTGCTTCCGGTCATTCCGCCGGAACTTCGTCCTATGGTTCAACTTGATGGAGGGCGTTTTGCCACATCTGATTTAAATGATTTATATCGCCGTGTTATCAACCGTAATAATCGGTTGAAAAGACTACTGGATCTTGGAGCACCAAGCATTATCGTTCAAAATGAGAAGCGTATGCTGCAAGAAGCTGTCGATGCTCTTATCGATAATGGCCGTCGAGGCCGTCCGGTAACTGGACCAGGTAACCGTCCGTTAAAATCTTTATCTCACATGTTAAAAGGTAAACAAGGTCGTTTCCGTCAAAACCTTCTTGGTAAACGTGTTGATTACTCTGGCCGTTCCGTTATCGTAGTCGGACCAAACTTAAAGATGTACCAATGTGGTCTTCCGAAAGAAATGGCGATTGAATTATTCAAACCATTCGTAATGAAGGAGCTTGTTCAAAGAGGTCTAGCGCATAACATCAAATCCGCTAAGCGCAAAATTGAACGTTTATCTCCTGAAATATGGGATGTACTAGAAGAAGTCATTAGAGAACACCCAGTACTATTGAACCGTGCACCGACTCTTCATAGACTTGGGATCCAAGCATTTGAACCAACGTTGGTTGAAGGTCGCGCAATTCGTTTGCATCCGCTCGTATGTACAGCTTACAACGCTGACTTTGACGGTGACCAAATGGCGGTCCACGTTCCTCTATCTTCTGAAGCCCAAGCCGAAGCTCGCATGCTTATGCTTGCAGCACAGAACATTTTGAACCCTAAAGATGGTAAACCTGTCGTTACACCTTCTCAAGATATGGTATTAGGTAACTATTACTTAACATTGGAAAGAGAAGGCGCTATCGGTGAGGGTATGATCTTTAAAGATACAAGTGAAGCATTACTTGCATACCAAAACGGATATGTACACTTACATTCACGTTGTGCCGTACATGCATCGTCACTAAATAATGAAACATTCACTGAAGAACAAAATGGCCAACTTCTAATTACAACTGTTGGTAAATTGATCTTCAATGAAATTTTACCTAAATCATTCCCGTATATTAACGAACCGACACGATATAATTTGGAAACCAAAACTCCAGAAAAATATTTTGTGGAAAAAGGCGCTAATATCCCTGAATTGATCAAGGCTCAACCTGCTATCGATCCTTTCAAGAAAAAATTCTTGGAAATATCATCGCGGAAGTCTTTAAACGCTTTAAAATTACCGAAACATCCAAAATGCTTGACCGGATGAAAGATCTTGGATTCAAATATTCGACAAAAGCTGGTATAACCGTTGGTGTGGCTGATATTGTCGTTTTAAAAGAAAAACAAGAAATCATTACTGAGGCTCAAACCAAAGTGGATAACGTCTTGAAACAATTCAGACGTGGTCTTATTACTGAGGATGAGCGTTATGATCGCGTCATTTCAATTTGGAGTGCTGCCAAGGACACCATTCAGTCCAAACTTATGGACTCACTGGACCGACGCAACCCGATCTTCATGATGAGTGACTCCGGTGCCCGTGGTAATGCTTCCAACTTCACGCAGCTTGCGGGTATGCGTGGTTTGATGGCCAACCCGGCTGGACGTATCATTGAATTACCGATCAAATCAAGTTTCCGTGAAGGTTTAACAGTGTTGGAGTACTTCATCTCTACACATGGTGCGCGTAAAGGTCTTGCCGATACAGCGCTTAAAACGGCCGATTCCGGTTACCTTACTCGTCGACTTGTTGACGTTGCCCAAGATGTCATCATCCGTGATGACGATTGTGGAACTGACCGCGGCTTGAAAATTTCAGCCTTGAGAGAGGGTACTGAAATAATTGAGCATCTTGAAGAGCGCCTAGTGGGCCGTTATGCAAGAAAAGCGATCAGACATCCAGAAACAAATGAAGTAATCGTGGCTGAAAACGATCTTATTACCGAAGATCTTGCTAACTATATTGAATCACTTGGAATTGAAACAGCATGGATCCGTTCTGCCTTTACATGTAACACCAGCCATGGTGTATGTAAAAAATGTTATGGACGCAACTTGGCTACCGGTCAAGAAGTTGAAGTGGGCGAAGCAGTCGGTATCATTGCCGCTCAATCAATCGGAGAACCTGGTACACAGTTGACGATGCGTACATTCCATACAGGTGGGGTTGCTGGGGACGATATCACTCAAGGTCTTCCTCGTATCCAAGAAATATTTGAAGCGAGAAATCCTAAAGGTCAAGCAGTCATTTCCGAAATTGAAGGAACGATTGTTTCCATCAATGAAATTCGGGATAAACAACAGGAAATCGTTGTTCAAGGTGCTGTTGAATCACGCACGTATACTGCGCCATACACAGCGCGTTTAAGAGTATCTGTTGATACACCTGTCCGTCGTGGTGAAGAGTTGACAGAGGGTTCCATCGATCCGAAAGAATTGCTGAAGGTTACAGACGTACTTACTGTTCAGGAATACCTGCTTCATGAAGTCCAAAAAGTATACCGGATGCAAGGTGTTGAAATCGGTGATAAGCACATTGAGGTAATGGTTAGACAAATGATGCGTAAAGTCCGTGTGCTTGATGCAGGTGAAACTGAAGTGCTTCCAGGAACATTATTGGATGTCAACCAGTTCACTACTGCAAACACTGATGCATTATTGACCAACAAATTACCAGCTACAGGCCGTCCTGTATTGCTAGGTATCACAAAAGCATCTCTTGAAACGGATTCCTTCTTGTCCGCAGCGTCATTCCAAGAAACAACCAGAGTCTTGACTGATGCAGCAATAAAAGGAAAACGTGATGAATTGCTTGGACTTAAAGAAAATGTCATCATCGGTAAACTTGTCCCTGCGGGAACGGGAATGCTTAGATACAGAAAAGCAAACCCTGTCGTTGTTGACGAAAGTGCCGATACAGTAACAGTGGATTAATGGAAAAAGGACCAGCTCAATAATTTAAACTGAAAACCGACTCCTGTTTCCGATTGGAGCTGAAGGATCAGAAATTTATTGAGCTGGTCTCTCTTATTACTCGTGGCCGACTGAAACGCCTATGAGAATTTGATATATTCCGTTTAGGCAAATTGATAATCTTAATAGAATTATGTAAGGAAAACCTTTTGCTTGAATTATTTTTTTGAAAGAAGTTGACAGTATCCGACTAATAATGATACTATAGCAAAGGTGCTCCTATGTTACCCTGTAACTTTGGAGGATATGGACCATGTCTTATGAAAAAGTAATACAGGCAAAGTCAGTGATTATAGGGACGAAGCAAGCAGTTAGAGCTCTTAAAAACAATTTAATTCAAGAAGTTATCATCGCTGATGATGCAGATATATACTTGACTGGGCGTGTCGTTGAGACCGCCAAAGAATTGGATGTTCCTATCACATATGTTGATTCGATGAGAATGCTTGGCAAAGCATGTGGTATTGATGTCGGAGCAGCAACTGTTGCCATTAAAAAGTAAAAATGTTTTTGCAATAATATTTGCAAAGACTTTGTTTTTACCCATTTATGAACCACCTGGATGTGTGGTACTAGAAATGAAAACGTGAAGGGAGGAAAAATGTAATGCCTACTATTAATCAATTAGTGCGTAAAGGACGCGAGTCTAAAGAGGTTAATTCAAAATCTCCAGCACTTAACAAAGGCTACAACAGCTTTAAAAAAGCACAAACTAACGTATCATCTCCGCAAAAACGTGGTGTTTGCACTCGTGTGGGTACTATGACACCGAAAAAACCAAACTCCGCGTTACGTAAATATGCGCGTGTACGTTTAACAAACGGTATCGAGGTAACAGCTTATATCCCAGGTATCGGTCACAACCTACAAGAACACAGCGTGGTTCTTATCCGTGGCGGTCGTGTAAAAGATTTACCAGGGGTACGTTACCATATCGTACGTGGTGCTCTTGATACAGCTGGAGTTAACAATCGTATGCAAGGCCGTTCTAAATACGGTACTAAGCGTCCGAAAGCAGCAAAAAATAATCTCAAACCAAAATTGAACTTTCTTGAAAGGAGGAAATATAATGCCTCGTAAAGGACCTGTAACGAAAAGAGACGTATTACCAGATCCAATATATAATTCAAAACTTGTGACTCGCTTAATCAACAAATTAATGGTTGATGGACAAAGAGGTAAATCACAAAAAATTCTTTACTCTGCATTTGATTTAATCAAAGAACGTACTGGCAATGAGCCGATCGAAGTTTTCGATCAAGCACTTAAAAACATCATGCCTGTACTAGAAGTAAAAGCACGCCGTGTGGGTGGAGCTAACTACCAAGTACCAGTTGAGGTGCGTCCAGACCGTAAATCGACTCTAGGACTTCGTTGGTTAGTAAACTACTCTCGCCTTCGTGGAGAAAAACGATGGAAGAGCGTTTAGCTTATGAAATCATGGATGCTGCCAACAATACTGGAGCAGCAGTTAAGAAACGTGAAGATACACACAAAATGGCTGAAGCCAACAAAGCTTTCGCACATTATCGCTGGTAAGATTAATCACTATAAAATCCTTATAGAAGGAAGGAGAAAGACAAATGGCAAGAGAGTTCTCCTTAGCAAACACTCGTAATATCGGTATCATGGCTCACATCGATGCTGGTAAAACGACAACAACAGAACGTGTTCTATATTACACTGGTAAAATCCATAAAATTGGTGAAACGCACGAAGGTGCTTCACAAATGGACTGGATGGAACAGGAACAAGAACGCGGAATCACGATCACATCCGCTGCAACAACTGCACAGTGGAAAGGTCACCGTGTAAACATCATCGATACACCGGGACACGTAGACTTCACAGTTGAAGTTGAACGTTCTTTGCGCGTACTTGATGGAGCTGTAGCTGTACTTGATGCCCAATCAGGTGTTGAGCCTCAAACTGAAACAGTTTGGCGCCAAGCTACAACTTACGGTGTACCACGTGTCGTATTCGTAAATAAAATGGACAAAATCGGTGCAGATTTCTTGTATTCAGTTGGAACAATCCACGATCGTTTACAAGCTAACGCTCACCCAGTTCAGTTACCGATCGGAGCAGAAGATCAATTCTCTGCAATCATCGACCTTATTGAAATGAAAACTCATTTCTACGGTAATGACCTAGGAACTGATATCACTATCGGTGAAATTCCTGAAGAACACCGGGAATTAGCTGAAGAATACCGTGAAAAGTTAATTGAAGCAGTAGCAGAAGTTAATGAAGACTTAATGGAAAAATACCTTGGCGGCGAAGAAATCAGCATTGCTGAATTGAAAGCAGCCATCCGTACAGCAACCGTTAATGTTGAATTCTTCCCTGTTATTTGCGGATCGGCTTTCAAAAACAAAGGTGTTCAATTAATGCTTGATAACGTTATCGACTTCCTTCCTTCTCCATTGGATGTACCAGCTATCAAAGGTACATTACCGGATTCAGAAGAAGAAGTTGAACGTCATTCAGATGATTCTGAACCGTTCTCTGCTTTAGCGTTTAAAGTTATGACTGACCCTTACGTTGGTAAACTTACATTCTTCCGTGTGTACTCTGGTACACTAGAATCAGGATCTTATGTAATTAACTCAACTAAAGGAAAACGTGAGCGTATTGGACGTATCCTTCAAATGCACGCAAACAGCCGTGAAGAAATTTCTACTGTATATGCAGGAGATATCGCAGCAGCCGTTGGTTTGAAAGATACTACAACTGGAGATACTCTATGTGATGACAAGAACCAAGTAATTCTTGAATCCATGGTATTCCCAGAGCCAGTTATCTCTCTATCAGTTGAACCGAAATCAAAAGCAGACCAAGACAAAATGTCTCAAGCCTTACAAAAGCTTCAAGATGAAGATCCAACATTCCGTGCGCATACTGACCAAGAAACTGGTCAAACAATCATCGCTGGTATGGGTGAACTTCACTTGGACATCCTTGTTGACCGTATGCGTCGTGAATTCAAAGTGGAAGCAAACGTTGGTGCTCCTCAAGTAGCATACCGTGAAACTTTCCGTGGTTCAGCTAAAGTTGAAGGTAAATTCGTTCGCCAATCTGGTGGTCGTGGACAATTCGGACACGTATGGATCGAATTTGGTCCAAACGAAGAAGGTAAAGGATTCGAATTTGAAAATGCTATCGTCGGTGGTGTAGTACCACGTGAATATATCCCTGCTGTACAAGCTGGATTAGTTGATTCACTTGACCGTGGTGTACTTGCTGGTTACCCGCTAGTCGACATCAAAGCTAAATTATTCGACGGATCTTACCATGACGTTGACTCCAATGAAATGGCATTTAAAATCGCTGCATCTATGGCACTTAAAAATGCAGCATCTAAATGTAGTCCTGTCATCCTTGAACCAATCATGAAAGTGGAAGTAGTTATTCCTGAAGATTACCTAGGCGACATCATGGGAGATATCACATCTCGTCGTGGTCGTGTAGAAGGTATGGAAGCTCGCGGCAACACGCAAATGGTTAAAGCGATGGTTCCACTATCTGAAATGTTCGGATATGCTACATCATTACGTTCTAACACTCAAGGTCGCGGAACATTCTCTATGCACTTCGATCATTATGAAGAAGTACCTAAGAGCATTTCTGAAGAAATCATCAAAAAAATAAAGGTGAATAATTGATTTTCATCTCTTATTAAAGTATAACTATCTTATGTAAGCTGTGATGGAAGAATTAGTCTTCTTTCACAGCCCCTATATACTTAATCTTTTATTTATAATTTTAAGGAGGAATTCCTAATGGGAAAAGCTAAATTTGATCGTTCAAAACCGCACGTTAACGTTGGAACAATTGGTCACGTTGACCATGGTAAAACAACTCTAACTGCTGCAATCACAACTGTACTTGCTAAATCTGGTGGCGCAGAAGCACGCGCTTATGACCAAATCGATGGTGCTCCAGAAGAAAGAGAACGTGGTATCACAATCTCTACTGCACACGTTGAGTATGAAACAGCTAACCGTCACTATGCACACGTTGACTGCCCAGGACATGCTGACTATGTTAAAAACATGATCACTGGTGCTGCACAAATGGACGGCGGTATCCTAGTAGTATCTGCTGCTGATGGCCCAATGCCACAAACTCGTGAGCACATCCTTCTTTCTCGTCAAGTAGGTGTACCATTCCTAGTAGTATTCATGAACAAATGCGACATGGTTGATGACGAAGAGCTACTTGAATTAGTAGAAATGGAAATTCGTGATCTTCTATCTGAATACGAATTCCCTGGCGATGACATTCCAGTTATCAAAGGATCTGCACTAAAAGCTCTTGAAGGTGACGCAGCTTGGGAAGAAAAAATCCATGAATTAATGGCAGCTGTTGACGAGTACATCCCAGAACCAACTCGTGACACTGAAAAACCATTCATGATGCCAGTTGAGGATGTATTCTCTATCACTGGTCGTGGAACAGTTGCAACTGGCCGTGTTGAGCGTGGACAAGTTAAAGTCGGTGACGTTGTTGACATCATCGGATTCAACGAAGAGTCTAAACCAACAACAGTAACTGGTGTTGAAATGTTCCGTAAACTTCTTGACTATGCTGAAGCTGGTGACAACATCGGAGCACTACTTCGTGGTGTATCCCGTGAAGATATCCAACGTGGACAAGTAATTGCTAAACCAGGCACTATCACTCCACACACAAAGTTCAAAGCTGAAGTTTATGTTCTTTCTAAAGAAGAAGGTGGACGTCACACTCCATTCTTTACAAACTACCGTCCTCAGTTCTACTTCCGTACAACTGACGTAACTGGTATTTGTAACCTTCCTGAAGGCGTAGAAATGGTTATGCCTGGAGACAACATCGAAATGACTGTAGAACTTATCGCTCCAATCGCTATCGAAGAAGGTACTAAATTCTCTATCCGTGAGGGTGGACGTACTGTAGGCGCTGGCGTAGTTGCTACAATCCAAGAATAATTGATTCATAAAACAATATTGGAAGGGACGCCTTCCGGAAGAAGCAGATGGGACGCCATCTGCTTCTTTTCTATTTGTAAAGAATATTCATTCTTTCTTCTATAATACCTGCAGTGGATTTAATGGGTTTATTGAAATTTTTCAAATGAAGAAAATGGATACGAAAGACCATGTAGAATGTACTTGTAAATACTTGTGATAGTATGTATAATAATAAAAGTGTGTTGCACAAGAAAAATCTAAGTTTGACTTGCATTTCACTTGTGTTATATGTATAATAGACAATGTTGGTCTTTGACTGCGATGATATGGAAGGTTGCTGACACACCCGGCCGCTTTGCCATGGCGAGTGTGTGGGAAATTTCCATTGAGAAGGTCTATTTTAAAATAGGCGAAAAGGAGGGAAAATTATGGCAAAACAAAAAATTCGTATACGTTTAAAAGCATATGATCACAGAATCCTTGATCAATCTGCTGAGAAAATTGTTGAAACTGCAAAACGTTCTGGTGCGGCTGTATCTGGTCCGATTCCATTACCTACTGAAAGATCGGTATATACGATCCTACGTGCGGTTCATAAATACAAAGATTCTCGTGAACAATTCGAAATGCGTACGCATAAACGTCTAATCGACATCGTTAACCCAACTCCACAAACAGTTGATTCATTGATGCGTTTAGATTTACCATCAGGCGTTGACATTGAAATCAAATTATAATTCATATAAATATGAACAATTACTCTAGGAGGTGTGACTTATGACCAAAGGAATCTTAGGAAGAAAAATCGGTATGACTCAAGTTTTTGCTGAAAACGGTGAACTTATTCCGGTAACAGTTATCGAAGCTGCAAATAACGTGGTTCTTCAAAAGAAAACTGTTGAAACTGATGGCTATGAAGCAGTTCAAGTTGGTTTTGAAAACAAACGTGAAAAGCTTTCTAACAAACCTGAAAAGGGCCATGTTGAAAAAGCAAATACTACTCCTAAGCGCTTCATTCGCGAATTCCGCGGAACGGATCTTACTGAATATGAGATCGGTCAAGAAGTCAATGTTAGTATTTTCGCTGAAGGCGATTTAGTAGATGTATCAGGAATTTCAAAAGGTAAAGGATTCCAAGGCTCTATCAAGCGTCATGGACAATCTCGCGGACCTATGTCTCATGGTTCTCGTTACCACCGTCGCCCAGGTTCAATGGGTCCTGTAGCTCCAAACCGCGTATTCAAAGGTAAACTTTTACCAGGACGTATGGGTGGAGAACAAATCACTGTTCAAAACTTAGCTATCGTTAAAGTTGATGTTGAACGTAACCTACTATTGATCAAAGGTAATGTACCTGGTGCTAAAAAAGCATTGATCAAAGTTAAATCTGCTGTTAAAGCAAAGTAATTTCTGAGAAAGGAGGAGCAATAGAATGCCAAAAGTTACATTGTTCAACCAAACAGGTTCACAAGTTGGCGACATCGAACTAAATGAATCCATCTTTGGTATCGAACCTAATAATCACGTATTATTTGAAGCAATCATCATGCAACGAGCTTCCTTACGTCAAGGAACTCATAAAGTTAAAAACCGTTCTGAAGTTGCAGGCGGTGGACGTAAACCTTGGAAACAAAAAGGAACTGGACGTGCGCGTCAAGGTTCTATCCGTTCTCCACAATGGCGTGGCGGTGGCGTTGTTTTTGGACCAACTCGAGATCTTACGCTTACAAGCTACCTAAAAAGGTACGTCGTTTAGCTATTAAATCTGCATTGTCTGCAAAGGCATTGGAAGAGAACATTTTGGTACTTGAAAGCTTGTCTTTCGAAGCTCCAAAAACAAAAGAGTTTGTAGCGGTACTTAAAAACCTTTCTGTAGATACTAAAACGTTAGTCGTTACTGACGGTTTAGATGAGAAAGTTGCTCTTTCTGCACGTAACATCCCTGGTGTTACTGTAGTTGAAGCTGATGGTCTTAATGTTCTTGATGTTGTTTCACACAACAAATTGATCTTGACTAAATCAGCTGTCGAAAAAGTAGAGGAGGTGCTTGCATAATGGATGCACGCGATATCATTAAGCGCCCCGTAATCACTGAACGCTCTTCAGACATAATGGCTGAAAAGAAATATACTTTTGAAGTTGATGTTAGAGCTAATAAAACTCAAGTTAAAGATGCTGTTCAAGAAATTTTCGGCGTTAAAGTTGAGAAAGTAAACATCATGAACTACAAAGGTAAATTCAAACGCATGGGCAAACATGCAGGCTATACTAACAAGCGCCGTAAAGCTATTGTTAAATTAACTGCTGACAGCAAAGAAATCGAGCTATTCGAGGCTTAATTCATTAGAGAAGGAGGGAAATACAAATGGCGATTAAGAAGTATAAACCTACCTCTAACGGTCGACGTAATATGACAACTTCCGATTTTGCTGAGATCACTACAGACAAACCGGAAAAATCATTACTTGCTCCTTTACACAGCAAAGGCGGCCGTAATAACCAAGGTAAGTTAACAGTTCGTCATCAAGGTGGCGGCCACAAGCGTCAATACCGTATCATCGATTTCAAACGGAATAAAGATGGTATACCAGGACGCGTTGCTACTATTGAGTACGATCCAAATCGTTCTGCAAACATTGCATTAATTAATTACGTTGATGGAGAAAAACGTTATATCCTAGCTCCGAAAAACCTAGAAGTAGGTTTGGAAGTTATGTCAGGTCCAGAAGCTGACATCAAAGTGGGTAACGCACTACCTCTTATTAACATCCCAGTTGGTACAGTAATTCATAACATCGAACTTAAACCAGGAAAAGGTGGACAATTAGTCCGTTCAGCAGGTACATCTGCTCAAGTACTTGGTAAAGAAGGCCGTTATGTACTTGTACGTTTAAACTCAGGTGAGGTTCGTATGATTCTTGCTACTTGCCGTGCTTCAATCGGTCAAGTTGGTAATGAACAACATGAACTTATCAACATTGGTAAAGCTGGCCGTAACCGTTGGTTAGGTAAACGCCCAACAGTTCGTGGATCTGTAATGAACCCGAATGATCACCCACACGGTGGTGGTGAAGGTAAAGCGCCAATCGGACGTAAATCACCAATGTCTCCATGGGGTAAACCTACTCTTGGATTCAAAACTCGTAAGAAGAAAAATAAATCCGATAAATTTATCGTACGTCGTCGTAAAAAATAACGGGATTGAGCTACGGTTCATATATAGAACCGTAGAACAGTCACGAAGGGAGGTACTCGCATGGGTCGTAGCTTAAAAAAAGGGCCTTTTGTTGATGATCATTTATTGGTAAAAGTTGAAAAATTAAATGAAGCTGACAAGAAACAGGTAGTAAAAACTTGGTCTCGTCGCTCAACAATCTTCCCGCAATTCATCGGACACACAATCGCCGTTTATGACGGTCGTAAGCACGTGCCGGTTTATGTAACAGAAGATATGGTAGGTCACAAACTAGGCGAATTCGCGCCTACACGCACTTATAAAGGTCACGCAAGTGATGACAAGAAAACAAGACGTTAATGAGAGGAGGGCATCTCATGCAAGCTAAAGCTGTCGCTAAAACAGTTCGTATTGCTCCTCGTAAAGTGCGTTTAGTCGCAGATTTAATTCGAGGAAAACAAGTAGGTGAAGCAGTAGCGATTCTTCGCTTAACACCAAAATCTGCTTCTCCAGTCGTAGAAAAAATTCTGAAATCTGCTATCGCAAATGCAGAACATAACTACGAAATGGATATTAATAACCTAGTCGTTTCAGAAGCATACGTTAACGAAGGACCAACATTAAAACGTTTCCGTCCTCGCGCTCAAGGTCGTGCGAGTGCAATTAACAAACGTACTAGTCATATTACAATCGTTGTATCAGAAAAGAAGGAGGGGTAATCTGTGGGTCAAAAGGTAAATCCAATCGGTATGCGTATCGGGATAATCCGTGACTGGGAATCCAAATGGTACGCTGATAAAGACTACGCAGTTCTTTTGCATGAAGACATCAAAGTTCGTGAATATATCGCGAAACGTCTAAATGATGCTTCTGTTTCAAAAGTTGAAATCGAGCGTGCAGCTAACCGTATCAATGTATCTGTCCACACTGCTAAACCAGGAATGGTTATCGGTAAAGGCGGTACTGAGGTCGAAGCACTTCGTAAAGCTTTGAACCAGTTGACTGGCAAAAGAGTTCATATCAATATCATCGAAATTAAAAGAGCAGATCTTGACGCAAAATTGGTTGCAGAAAACATCGCTCGTCAATTAGAAAACCGTGTTTCATTCCGTCGTGCTCAAAAGCAAGCTATCCAACGTACTATGCGTTCTGGAGCTAAAGGAATCAAAACTCAAGTTTCTGGTCGTCTTGGCGGTGCTGATATTGCTCGTGCTGAACATTACAGCGAAGGAACAGTTCCACTTCACACACTTCGTGCAGACATAGACTATGCTCATGCTGAAGCAGATACTACTTACGGTAAGCTAGGCGTGAAAGTTTGGATCTACCGTGGAGAAGTTCTTCCTACTAAGAAGAAATCTGAGGAAGGAGGAAAATAATATGTTATTGCCAAAACGCGTAAAATACCGTCGTGAACACCGCGGTAAGATGAGAGGGATGGCTAAGGGCGGCACTGAAGTTCACTTCGGAGAATTTGGACTTCAAGCTCAAGAAGCTTCCTGGATCACGAACCGTCAAATCGAAGCAGCTCGTATTGCGATGACTCGTTATATGAAACGTGGAGGGAAAGTTTGGATCAAAATCTTCCCAAGCAAACCTTACACAGCTAAGCCGCTTGAAGTACGGATGGGTTCCGGTAAAGGTGCTCCTGAAGGATGGGTAGCAGTTGTTAAACCGGGCAAAGTTATGTTTGAAATCTCTGGTGTATCTGAAGAGGTGGCAAGAGAAGCATTGCGCCTTGCAGCACACAAACTTCCAATCAAATGCAAGTTTGTAAAAAAGAGAGGAAATTGGTGGTGAAACAAATGAAAGCTAATGAAATCAAAGATCTAACCACTGCTGAAATTGAACAAAAACTAAAATCTCTTAAAGAAGAACTATTTAATCTTCGTTTCCAGTTAGCTACTGGACAACTTGAAAATACAGCTCGCATCCGTGAAGTTCGCAAATCGATTGCTCGTATGAAAACAGTTGTTCGTCAAAGAGAAATCGGTGTCACTAATCGATAATGAATGGAGGTTTGCAGAATGAGCGAACGCAACCAACGCAAAATCTACACTGGACGCGTAGTATCCGACAAAATGGATAAAACAGTTACAGTTGTTGTAGAGACCTATAAAAAGCATTCTTTATACGGTAAACGCGTGAAATATTCTAAAAAGTTTAAAGCTCATGACGAGCTAAACGAAGCTAAAGCAGGCGACGTAGTACGTATCATGGAAACTCGTCCACTTTCAGCTACAAAACGCTTCCGTCTTGTAGAAGTAGTAGAAAAAGCAGTAATCATTTAATCTAGTTCGGATTAAGCTAATTCCGAAGGGAGGTACCGTACATGATTCAACAAGAATCTCGTTTAAAAGTCGCTGACAATTCAGGTGCTCGTGAAGTGCTAACAATTAAAGTCCTAGGTGGTTCAGGCCGTAAGACTGCAAACATCGGTGATATCATCGTTTGTACAGTTAAACAGGCAACACCAGGAGGCGTTGTTAAAAAAGGTGAAGTCGTTAAGGCTGTTGTTGTCCGTACAAAACGTGGTATGCGTCGTCCTGACGGTTCTTACATTCGTTTCGATGAAAACGCATGTGTAATTATCCGTGACGATAAGAGCCCACGTGGAACACGTATTTTTGGACCTGTTGCTCGTGAATTACGTGACAATAGTTTCATGAAGATCGTTTCTCTTGCTCCAGAAGTTCTATAATATGTAAAATTTGTATAAAGCCTTTCAAGGAGGTGCCAAGCTAATGCATGTTAAAAAAGGTGACAAAGTCGTAGTCATCTCTGGTAAGGACAAAGGCAAACAAGGAACAATTCTTTCTGCATATCCGAAACAAAATCGTGTGCTTGTTGAAGGAATTAACATCGTGAAAAAGCATTCCAAGCCATCTCAACTTAATCCACAAGGTGGAATTATCAGTAAAGAAGCTGCTATTCACGTATCCAATGTAATGCCACTTGATCCTAAATCAGGTAAACCGACTCGTGTTGGATATAAGATCGAAAATGGTAAAAAAGTACGCGTAGCTAAAATATCAGGTGAATCTTTAGATAAATAAGTCATAAATGAAGGGAGGTACACTAAGCAATGAGCCGCCTTAAAGAAAAATTCAAAAGTGAAATTACACCGTCATTGATGGGTAAATTCAACTATCAATCAGTAATGCAAGTACCAAACATTGAGAAAATCGTTATTAACATGGGTGTGGGTGACGCAGTTTCTAACTCGAAAGCTTTAGATACAGCTGTTGAAGAACTTACATTGATCACTGGTCAAAAACCAGTTATAACAAAAGCAAAAAAATCAATCGCAGGCTTCCGTTTGCGTGAAGGTATGCCTATCGGAGCGAAAGTTACATTACGTGGAGAGCGTATGTATCAATTCCTTGATAAGCTAGTATCTGTATCTTTACCGCGTGTACGTGATTTCCGCGGCGTTTCAAAGAAATCCTTTGACGGACGTGGAAACTATACATTAGGCGTTAAAGAACAACTTATCTTCCTGAGATTGATTACGATAAAGTGAGCAAAGTTCGTGGTATGGACATCGTTATCGTAACGACTGCCAACACTGACGAAGAAGCTCGTGAACTACTTACTCAAGTTGGAATGCCGTTCCAAAAGTAATCTCTAAATAAAGGGAGGCGAAATCGTGGCTAAAAAGTCTATGATCGTAAAGCAAAAACGCGAACAGAAGTTTAAAGTACAAGAATATACACGTTGCGAACGTTGCGGACGTCCACATTCTGTATTACGTAAATTTAAACTTTGTCGTATTTGTTTCCGCGAACTTGCATATAAAGGACAAATTCCTGGCGTTAAAAAAGCTAGCTGGTAAAACCCGAGTTTGGGAAGGAGGTAAAATATAATGGTCATGACAGATCCTATTGCAGATATGCTTACTCGCATCCGTAATGCGAATATGGTTCGTCACGAAAAACTGGAAGTTCCTGCTTCAAAGATCAAAAAGGAAATTGCTGAGATCTTAAAAAGTGAAGGCTTCGTACGTGACTTTGAATTAATCGAAGACAACAAACAAGGTATCATCCGTATCTTCTTAAAATACGGTGCAAACAACGAACGTGTTATCACTGGTCTAAAACGTATCAGCAAACCTGGTTTGCGTGTATATGCAAAAACTGGAGAGGTACCACGCGTTCTTAACGGTTTAGGTATCGCAATTGTTTCTACTTCTCACGGAGTTTTAACAGACAAAGAAGCTCGCTCTAAACAAGTTGGCGGAGAAGTTTTAGCATACGTTTGGTAATACATTTTCACAAGAATGGAGGTGCACATTATGTCTCGTATAGGTAAAAAACCTATTGAAATCCCTGCAGGCGTAACAGTTACTGTTACTGGAAGTGAAGTAACTGTTAAAGGACCTAAAGGTGAATTATCTAGATCATTCAGTCCTGACCTTTCAATCGTTGTTGAAGAGAACGTGTTAACTGTTACACGTCCGTCTGACGAGAAGACTCACCGTTCTTTACACGGTACTACTCGCGCACTTATCTCTAACATGATTGAAGGCGTATCAACAGGTTTCGTAAAATCACTTGAACTTATTGGGGTTGGGTACCGTGCACAAAAGCAAGGTAACAAGCTTATCCTTAACGTAGGATATTCCCACCCTGTAGAAATAGAGCCAGAAGCTGGCGTTGAAGTCGAAGTTCCTTCTAATACAAAAGTAATCGTCAAAGGTGCAAGCAAAGAACGTGTAGGAGCTCTAGCAGCTAATATCCGTGATGTTCGCCCGCCTGAGCCGTATAAAGGTAAAGGTATCCGTTACGAAGGCGAATTCGTTCGTCGTAAAGAAGGTAAAACTGGTAAGTAATGCCGCATAAGTAAACGAAAGGAGTGACGTAAATGATTACGAAGCTTGATAAAAATGCTACTCGTCAGAAAAGACATGCGCGTGTACGTGCTAAGCTTTCTGGAACAGAAGCTCGTCCTCGTTTAAATGTGTTTCGTTCAAACAAACACATTTACGCACAATTAATTGACGATGCAAAAGGCGTAACATTGGCAAGTGCTTCAACTCTTGATAAAGAGATCAGTATCGAAGCAGGTAGCAATGCTGAAGCAGCTCAAAAAGTTGGCGAACTTATTGCGAAACGTGCTGTTGAAAAAGGTTTCAAAGCTGTGGTATTTGACCGCGGTGGTTACCTCTTCCATGGTCGTGTTAAAGCATTGGCTGACGCTGCTCGTGAAAAACGGCTTAGAATTTTAATGGATAAGGAGGGACATAACAGATGCGTAGCATTGATCCTAATAAATTAGAACTTGAAGAACGCGTAGTTACAGTAAATCGTGTAGCTAAAGTTGTTAAAGGCGGACGTCGTTTCCGTTTCACTGCACTAGTTGTAGTTGGTGATAAAAATGGTCATGTTGGATTTGGTACTGGTAAAGCTCAAGAAGTTCCGGATGCTATCCGTAAAGCTATTGAGGATGCTAAGAAAAATCTAATTACTGTACCGATGGTTGGTACTACTATTCCTCACCTTGTGAACGGTCGCTATGGCGCAGGTCACATTCTATTGAAACCAGCTTCTGAAGGTACAGGAGTAATTGCTGGTGGTCCTGTTCGTGCGGTACTTGAATTAGGCGGAGTTAGCGATATCTTGTCTAAATCACTAGGTACTAATACACCTATTAATATGGTTCGCGCAACAATTGAAGGATTGAAGCAATTGAAACGTGCTGAAGACGTAGCTAAGTTACGTGGAAAATCAGTACAAGAACTGTTAGGATAAGGAGGGAAATCGAATTATGGCTAATAAATTAGAAATCACCCTCACTCGCAGCTTGATTGGTCGTCCTGAAGATCAACGTGTTACAGTTAACACTTTGGGTTTACGCAAAATGCATCAAACGGTTGTTCAAGAAGATAACCCTGCGATTCGCGGTATGATTACCAAAGTTGCTCATCTTGTTACTGTAAAAGAACAATAAAATAATTTTTAACTTAACAAGGAGGTGCCAACATGAAACTTCATGAGTTAAAAGCTGCAGAAGGTTCTCGTAAAGAACGTAAACGTAAAGGTCGCGGTATTGGATCTGGTAACGGTAAAACAGCAGGTAAAGGACACAAAGGACAAAACGCTCGCTCCGGCGGCGGTGTGCGTCTTGGATTTGAAGGGGGTCAAACTCCTCTATTCAGACGTTTACCTAAACGTGGATTTACCAACATCAACCGTAAAGACTATGCTATCGTGAACCTTGATACGTTAAATCTTTTCGAAGACGGTACTGAAGTAACACCAGCTCTTTTACTTGAGACTGGCGTTGTAAGTAAAGAAAAAGCAGGAATCAAGATTCTTGCCAAAGGAAGCATTGAGAAAAAGCTTACTGTTAAAGCTCACAAATTCTCGTCTACTGCTAAAGAAGCTATCGAAGCTGCTGGCGGTAATACAGAGGTGATCTAATGTTTCGCACGATCTCCAATTTTATGCGCGTGGGTGAAATAAGGAATAAGATTATTTTTACCCTTCTAATGTTAATCGTCTATCGCATCGGTACATTTATACCTGTACCGCATGTGAATGCCGATTTTCTCGCTGAACAGGACCAGCTGAGCGTCATCGGGCTTTTAAATACCTTTGGCGGCGGGGCACTGCAAAACTTCTCCATATTAGCGATGGGTATCATGCCGTACATCACGGCATCGATCATCGTTCAGCTGTTACAGATGGATGTTGTTCCTAAGTTCACTGAATGGTCTAAACAAGGGGAAGCAGGGCGCCGTAAATTAGCTCAATTCACTCGTTACTTCACTATTATCCTAGGATTTATCCAAGCAGTTGGTATGTCCTATGGGTTCAATAATATGTCAGGTGGACAGTTGATTGAAAATCCTGGAATTGCAACATACTTGCTTATTGCGACTGTCTTAACGGCAGGAACAGCTTTTCTTTTGTGGTTAGGGAGCTGATCACTGCTAAGGGTGTGGGTAATGGGATTTCCATCATTATCTTTGCTGGTATCGTAGCTAGTTTGCCTACTACGGCAAATCAGATTTACGCTCAGCAATTTGAAAATGCCGGTGATCAATTATTCTTACGAATCATAACGATTATCCTCATTGTTTTAGCAGTATTAGCAATCGTGGTTGCTGTTATCTTCATTCAGCAGGCATTACGTAAAATTCCTATTCAGTATGCGAAACGTGCTGCGGTAGGTCGTACGCAAATGGGTGGCCAGTCTACTCATTTACCATTGAAAGTAAATGCTGCGGGGTTATTCCGGTAATCTTTGCAATGGCATTTATCATTACTCCCACTACAATCGCTTCTTTCTTTGGAAAGAACAGCGTGACTAGTTGGATATCAACAAATCTTGATTACACCAAGCCAATTGGTATGATCATATATGTTGCTCTTATCATTGCTTTTGCGTATTTTTATGCATTCATTCAGGTTAACCCTGAACAAATGGCTGAGAATTTGAAAAAGCAAGGTGGCTATGTGCCGGGGATTCGTCCAGGTAAGAGTACACAAGAATATTTAACACGTGTTTTATACCGTTTGACGTTTGTAGGCTCTATATTCTTGGCCATCATTGCCGTTTTACCGGTATTTTTCATTAAGCTTGCTGATCTACCTCAATCTGCACAGATTGGTGGCACTAGTTTGCTGATCGTAGTGGGGGTTGCCCTTGATACGATGAAGCAGCTGGAATCACAACTTGTGAAGAGACACTATAAGGGCTTTATAAAGTAATGAGTTTTGGGAACGGCTTGTTCCCTCTACCCATTATAGAGTTTGAGGGGAAGAAAATTGAATCTAGTGTTAATGGGTCTGCCGGGTGCTGGTAAAGGCACTCAAGCTGAACAAATCGTAGAAAAATATAATATCCCTCATATCTCTACTGGAGATATGTTCCGAACAGCTATCAAAGATGGAACAGCTTTAGGTCTAAAGGCAAAATCATTCATGGACAAAGGCGAATTGGTACCTGATGAAGTTACCATTGGCATCGTACGTGAACGTTTAAGCAAGGAAGACTGCCTAAGAGGGTTTTTGCTTGATGGATTTCCACGTACTGTGGCACAGGCAGAGGCACTTGAAAGCATTCTTACTGATTTAGATCGCAATATGAATTTTGTCATTAATATCGATGTTGATAAAAGCATCTTAATGGAAAGATTGACAGGACGTCGTATTTGCAAATCATGTGGTGCGACATACCATCTTGTATTCAATCCTCCAGCTAAAGATGATGTATGCGACCGCTGCGGCGGAGAATTATATCAACGTGCCGACGATAATGCGGAAACGGTTCAAAATCGCTTAGATGTGAATTTGAAACAAACCAAGCCACTTCTTGACTTCTACGGAGACAAAGGATACTTGGTCAACATTAACGGACAGCAAGATATTAATAAGGTATTTGAAGATATCGATGTGTTGCTTGGTGCTTTACAAAATTAATCATCCGTATTGATTTATGAAATTCATACCATTTTTATAACTTACTAGTTAAACTTGGTGCATTCCTATAATACAAAGGGTATAATGGATTTCGCGAGAGCATTCGCACATTTATTAATCAGGTTCTTGTACTTGGTATTCCCTGAATTGGGCGATTACTTTTTAAGTGATCTTCATGGACATATCCGGTCGGCAAAATTGATGAAGAAATGCAGTGACTCTATTGGGATTCCTAAAGAGTCGTGATATAGAGGGTTGAAAGAAGCTATGTCAGGCGTGCGCCTTTCAAACATCTCCCATGCTATTCAAACCTATGTCGAGACTAATTGCTTCTCTATTTCGAGAGTATGTCGGTCACGGAATCGGTCAAGACTTACATGAGGACCCATAAAATCCTCATTTCGGTCCAACTGATAAAGGTCCTCAGTTAAAGCCTGGTTCTACAAAATGGTGAATACTTGATGCAGAATTGTAAGACTTATGAGGATAATTGGACTGTAGTAATGTTGACGGAAAGATGTGCACCTTTAATAGGTTCACGCATAGAGAAGGGAGAATCACTTTAATGGCGAAAGATGATGTAATTGAAGTAGAAGGCACAGTACAAGAGACTTTGCCGAATGCAATGTTTAAGGTAGAATTAGAAAATGGTCATACTGTTTTAGCTCATGTATCCGGTAAAATTCGTATGCACTTTATTCGCATTTTGCCTGGAGATAAAGTTACGGTTGAGCTTTCCCCGTATGATCTAACTCGCGGCAGAATCACATACCGGTTCAAATAATCCGGTTACGCTCCGATCTGTATAAGGAGGTTAGATAGCAATGAAAGTCAGACCATCAGTCAAACCAATCTGCGAAAAGTGTAAAGTTATCCGCAGAAAAGGTAAAGTAATGGTTATTTGCGAAAACCCTAAACATAAACAAAAACAAGGCTAAATAGAAGGAGGTGCACTCAAGCATGGCACGTATTGCTGGAGTAGATATTCCCCGTGACAAACGTATTGTTATCTCATTAACATATATATATGGTATTGGAAAACAAACAGCGATCAAGATTCTTGCAGAAGCAGGCGTTTCTGAAGAAACTCGCGTTCGTGACTTAACGGAAGACGAATTGAACAAAATTCGTGATATCATTGACAAGCTTAAAGTAGAAGGCGACCTTCGTCGTGAAATCTCCTAAACATCAAACGTTTAATGGAAATCGGTTCTTACCGTGGTTTACGTCACCGTCGTGGTCTTCCTGTCCGCGGTCAAAATACAAAAAACAATGCTCGTACGCGTAAAGGACCTCGTCGTACTGTAGCTAACAAGAAAAAATAATTAGTAAAGGAGGTTACTTTTCATGGCACGTAAAACTAATACACGTAAACGTCGTGTGAAAAAGAATATAGAAACTGGTATTGCACATATTCGTTCAACATTCAATAACACTATCGTTACGATCACTGACTCTCATGGTAATGCTATTTCTTGGTCAAGTGCTGGAGCTCTAGGATTCCGTGGATCTCGTAAATCCACTCCATTCGCTGCACAAATGGCTGCTGAAACAGCTGCTAAAACATCAATTGAACATGGTATGAAAACTCTTGAAGTTACAGTTAAAGGACCTGGTGCTGGACGTGAGGCTGCCATTCGTGCACTTCAAGCTGCTGGCCTAGAAGTAACTGCAATTAAAGATGTAACTCCAGTTCCACATAACGGATGCCGTCCACCAAAACGTCGCCGTGTTTAATTTTTCTGTATAGATTTTGTATTCCTGTCTATAATGGGATATAATACTGAGTTTGCGTTCTTACAGAGGATTAATTTTCAGTTGTTGCGCACAGCGGGAACGTATACATGGGGAATTTCGGTTTAAGTGACTTGGTTTACTTGCCGGGGTTTTGACGTTTTGAAGGAGGGTTTATTGATGATCGAAATAGAAAAACCAAAAATCGAAACGGTTGAAATCAACGACGATACCAAATACGGTAAATTCGTCGTAGAGCCACTAGAGCGTGGGTATGGTACTACATTGGGTAACTCCTTACGTCGTATCCTTTTATCCTCACTCCCAGGTGCTGCTGTCACAGCTATACAAATTGATGGAGTGCTACATGAGTTCTCAACAATTGAAGGCGTCGTGGAAGATGTAACATCTATCATTCTTAATGTGAAAAAACTAGCTCTTAAGATTTACTCTGATGAAGAGAAGACGCTGGAAATTGACGTTCAAGGTGACGGAGTCATCACGGCTGCTGATATCACTCATGATAGTGATGTAGAAATTCTTAATCCGGATTTATATATTGCTACAATTGGTAAAAACGGTCATATGCGTATGCGTTTATCTGCACGTCGCGGCCGCGGCTACACTCCTGCTGTTCAAAACAAGAGAGAAGACCAGCCAATTGGTGTAATTCCAATCGATGCTCTTTACACTCCAGTTTCACGCGTATCTTTCCAAGTTGAAAATACACGTGTTGGACAGTTGTCTAACTTTGACAAGTTAACGTTTGATGTTTGGACTGATGGCAGTACTGGTCCGCAAGAAGCGGTAGCACTTGGAGCTAAGATTTTAACAGAGCATTTAAATATCTTTGTTGGTTTAACCGATGAAGCTCAAAATGCTGAAATCATGGTTGAAAAAGAAGAAGATCAAAAAGAAAAAGTTCTTGAGATGACGATCGAAGAATTAGACCTTTCTGTTCGTTCTTACAACTGCTTGAAACGTGCTGGAATCAATACCGTTCAAGAGCTAGCTCATAAAACGGAAGAAGATATGATGAAAGTACGTAATCTAGGTCGTAAATCACTTGAAGAAGTGAAAGCGAAACTAGAAGAATTAGGCTTAGGTCTTCGTAAAGACGACTGATAACATGGCGGAATCAATCCATTAT
The DNA here is from genome assembly GCA_030562215.1 of Peribacillus frigoritolerans. GTDB lineage: Bacteria > Bacillota > Bacilli > Bacillales > DSM-1321 > Peribacillus > Peribacillus frigoritolerans_B. The sequence continues at coordinate 1,159,185 of JAUPFL010000001.1, forward strand.
GTTGTGAGCCTTGATATAGACACACAATATAGAACTTCAACAAAGGAGGGAATCTCTAATGGGTTACAGAAAGTTAGGACGCACTAGCGCACAACGTAAAGCATTACTTCGTGATTTAGCTACGGATCTTATTATCCATGAGCGCATTGAAACTACTGAAGCACGTGCAAAAGAATTACGTTCTGTAGTAGATAAAATGATCACTCTTGGTAAACGTGGTGACTTGCATGCACGCCGTCAAGCTGCATCATTCATCCGTAACGAAATCGCTGACGCTGAGAATGGCACAGATGCCCTTCAAAAACTTTTCAGTGACGTGGCTCCACGTTATGAAGAACGTCAAGGTGGATACACTCGTATCATGAAAGTTGGTCCACGCCGCGGTGACGGTGCACCAGTCGTGGTTATTGAATTAGTTTAATAACAACGATGAAAAAGGGCGGGACAAATGAATATACTCACTTGTTCTATGCCCTTTTTTCTTTTTTAAAATAGAAATTCTGTACTTTAGAAATTCGCATTGAGTGTTACGATGGCTGGCGGAACCTGTATTATGCAGGGAGCCTTCACGTCTAGCTCAAGCATCCCTTCCCGCTTTTGATAAGCGATTATAAGATAACCTGTTTTTCGTAACAGGCCCGCTGTTAGCTGCTCTTAATTTACCGAAAATTCTTTCGGTGGAAGGGGTGCAGCGTTTTTTTATATTTTCAGAAGGAAAAACCACTATATTTATATTGAGTGAGCAGAGCTTAGTTTAGGCGAGTGCAGTCGAGGATGAGGAGGGCCACATGGTGAAGAAGCTGGTTTCTTTAAATAATATTGTTTTTAAATATGAGGGTCAGTCTCGAAACGCCTTGGATGATGTTTCTTTTGATATTCATCAGGGGAGTGGCTAGCGATTGTCGGACATAATGGTTCCGGCAAGTCGACATTAGCGAAGTTATTGAATGGCCTTCAGTTCGCTAACTCAGGTACCATTACGATTAATAATCAACTTTTGACAGAAGAATCCGTTTGGGATGTACGCCAGAAAATTGGCATGGTTTTTCAAAACCCAGATAATCAATTTGTAGGCACTACAGTTCAGGATGATGTGGCTTTTGGTTTAGAAAACGCCGGTGTTTCTCAGCAGGTTATGGTGGAGCGTGTTCATGGTGCGTTAAATAAGGTTAAGATGAATGCCTTTCTTAATCAAGAGCCGCACCATCTATCCGGCGGTCAAAAGCAAAGAGTGGCCATAGCAGGTGTAATAGCCTTGCAGCCAGACATTATCATCTTAGATGAAGCAACCTCCATGCTTGACCCAAGAGGCCGTGAAGAAGTGCTTGAAACAGTTAGGGAATTAAAACAGGAAAACGAGATTACTGTCATATCAATCACCCATGATCTTGAGGAAGCTGCGAAAGCTGATCGAATGATAGTCATGAACCAAGGTCGGTTATATCGTGAAGGGTCGCCTCAGGATATTTTTGAGTTAGAGGAAGAATTGATTGCTCTTGGTCTGGATATTCCCTTTTCAGTGAAACTAACCAAGGAGTTACAAAAAAATGGTGTTCGTGTAGTTGATGGGCATTTGACAGAGGAAGAGTTGGTGAAGGATTTATGCGAATTACACTCGATGATGTAGAATACCGCTATCAGGTGAATACTCCTTTTGAACATCTAGCCCTTCATGATGTCAATATATCAATGGAGCCGGGAACCTATACCGCAATCATCGGGCATACAGGGTCCGGGAAATCCACGCTACTGCAGCATTTGAATGCTCTTTTAAAACCGACGAAGGGTCGGGTTTTCATTGGGGATCGGACGATTGAAGCCGGAAAAAAGAAAAGGCTTTACGGCCAATAAGACAAAAGGTCGGAATTGTTTTTCAGTTTCCGGAACATCAGTTATTTGATGAAACGGTTGAAAAGGATATATGTTTCGGTCCTATGAATTTTGGCGTTTCTGAAACCGATGCTAAAAAACTGGCCAGGAAAGCCATCGCGCAAGTCGGATTGAGTGAAGAAGTTCTTGATAAATCTCCATTCGACTTATCCGGCGGACAAATGCGACGGGTGGCCATCGCTGGGGTACTTGCCATGGAGCCGGAAGTATTGGTGCTTGATGAGCCTACAGCGGGACTTGATCCGCGAGGACGCAAAGAAATCATGGATATGTTTTATGATCTGCATAAAGCAAGGGGCATTTCAACGATTCTGGTGACTCATAGCATGGAGGATGCAGCCAAATACGCGGATGACATCATTATCATGCATAAGGGTACGGTGTTCAAAAAAGGAACCCCCAGGAAATTTTCTCAGAGCCGGAACAATTAATGGAGCTTGGCCTGGATGTTCCTGATACGGTCCGTTTTCAGCTAAAGCTCCAGAAGGAACTTGGTGTTCGATTTGATCATCCATGCCTTAATATCGGTGATTTAGCGATAGAAATAGATAAAGCCATGAAACGGGGGAACCGCTGATGCTGGATAAAATGATTATCGGGCGTTATGTCCCTGCAAATTCACTGATGCACAAAATGGACCCAAGGGCTAAATTGCTCCTCGTGTTCCTGTTTGTTTGTGTCGTCTTTTTGGCGAATAATGTCGTTTCTTACGGTTTGCTTGCTGTATTCACCATCCTTTTGATCAGTCTTTCCAAAATACCGCTTCGCTATCTTTATAATGGGTTAAAACCAATCTTTTTCTTGATCGTATTTACATTCCTTCTCCATATATTGTTTACGAAAGAAGGGGAATTGCTTTTTGAATACGGTTGGTTTGAAATCTATGAAGGCGGTCTGATTCAAGGTTTTTTCATATCCGTTAGATTTACTTTACTAATCCTTGTTACGTCACTATTAACTTTGACGACATCCCCAATATCCATTACAGATGGGATGGAAGAGCTGTTGGGGCCCCTGAAAAAGTGGAAGATGCCTGTACATGAACTGGCATTGATGATGTCCATTGCCCTTCGATTCATCCCAACGCTAATGGAGGAAACGGAAAAAATCATGAAGGCCCAAACTGCAAGGGGTGTTGATTTTTCATCTGGCCCAATAAAGGACAGGGTTAAATCGATTGTTCCTCTGCTTGTTCCTCTATTTGTTAGTTCGTTCAAACGGGCTGAGGAATTGGCAACTGCCATGGAATCAAGAGGATACCGTGGCGGGGAAGGCCGCACGAAATATCGCCAATTGAACTGGAAGACGAGTGATAGTCTTTTGATGGTCTCAATAGGTGTTCTAACGGTCATGTTATTTTTATTACGTTCATAATAAGGAAGAGAACTATGCCAAAATATAAATGTGTGATCGCTTATGACGGCACGGATTTTGCTGGCTATCAGGTGCAGCCAGAGAAACGCACCATACAAAGTGAATTCGAGGCAGTCTTGGCCAAAATGCATAAAGGCACAATTATAAAAGTGACAGCTTCAGGCAGGACAGACTCTGGGGTCCATGCAAAGGGGCAGGTACTTCACTTTGAATCGCCCCTTACATTCCCTACCGAAAATTGGATAAAGGCGTTCAGCGCCCTTCTTCCGACCGATATCATCGTTCTGGAAGTCGATATCGTGCCTGACGATTTTCATGCGAGGTTCCATACTACTGGGAAAGAGTACCGTTATATCGTAGCCCGTTCGAAACTGCGGGATCCGTTTAAGCGGAATTACGCCTATCATTATCCTTACCCATTAGATGGGGAGGCGATGAGGGAAGCAATCTCCTATTTGATAGGGACACATGACTTTACAAGTTTTTGTTCGGCAAAAACGGAAGTGGTCGATAAAGTTCGAACCATAAAAGAAATGGATTTTGAAGAGAGCGATGATTTCATGGTTTTCCGCTTCGTTGGCGAAGGCTTTTTGTATAATATGGTGCGAATTTTGGTTGGGACGCTCCTGGATGTCGGCAGCGGCAAGATGTCACCCCATGATATGAGCGGGATTTTGGACAAAAAGGACCGCAGTTTTGCAGGGAAAACAGCACCTGCCCAAGGCTTGTATTTATGGAAAGTATTTTACAAATAAAAATATTTTCAAAGTGATACCGGTTTTTTACAAATGGGGAACGGGCTGAATTCAGTAATGGAGCGGTTTGAAGCTATACTGAACTTTTCATGGAGTTGAAGAGAGTGTTTTATAGACAACTTATCCTAGTGTAACATTCCCTTGACAATGAATCTGGGAGAAGTTAATATAATATGGTATGTATTTTAATCCCACGATAAGCCCCGGAAGTTTATTGTGATTGAAAATAAATATAAAAAATTAAAAAGTTTTTTAGGAGGTTAACCATGCGTACGACATTTATGGCGAAAGCTAATGAAGTAGAACGTAAATGGTATGTGATTGACGCTGAAGGCAAAACTTTGGGTCGCCTTTCTACTGAAGTAGCATCCATTTTACGTGGTAAACATAAACCAACTTTTACACCGAACATTGACACTGGTGATCATGTAATTCTTATCAATGTTGAAAAAATCCATTTGACTGGTAAAAAATTGACTGACAAAATTTATTACCGTCACACTATGCATCCAGGCGGTCTTAAAACTAGAACTGCTCTTGAAATGCGTACAAACTACCCTGAGAGAATGCTTGAACTTGCTATCAAAGGTATGCTTCCAAAGAATTCTCTTGGTCGTCAAATCTACAAAAATTACACGTATACGCTGGAGCTGAGCACCCACACGCTGCTCAACAACCAGAAGTATACGAATTACGCGGATAATTACTAAGGAGGTTACTATCTTGGCACAAGTTCAATATTATGGTACTGGTCGCCGTAAGAGCTCAGTAGCTCGTGTACGTTTAGTACCAGGCGAAGGTCGCATCGTTATTAACGGTCGTGACATCAATGAATATATTCCTTTTGCAGCATTACGTGAAGTTGTTAACCAACCACTAGTTGCAACAGAAACTACTGGAAATTACGACGTTCTAGTAAACGTTAGCGGTGGTGGATACACTGGTCAAGCTGGAGCAATCCGTCACGGTATCGCTCGTGCATTGCTACAAGTTGATCCAGAATACCGTCCATCCCTTAAAACTGCTGGTTTACTAACTCGTGACCCACGTATGAAAGAACGTAAAAAATACGGTCTTAAAGGCGCACGTCGTGCACCTCAGTTCTCAAAACGTTAATTCTATTACCGTTTCAAAGGCTCTCAACCATTTTGGTTGGGGGTCTTTTTTTATTCTAAGAAAAGGTGTGTAACTTAAATATTAAAAAGCATATCGAGGATCTCCCGGATATGCTTTATTTTAAATACTTCAGTTAACAATCTTAGTTATGAGATTCACCTTCGTTTTTTTGGATTACGGCTGTTTTCGGCATGAAGCATGCAAAAATTAATGCCACAAAAGATAAGATTAACATAAAAACATAGGCATCACTTGAGCCAAAGATGGAAGCTAATGCCTCTAGTTGTATAGCTGAAATGTTTTCATTTTGCACTGATAGCTCAGTGGCATGTGAAGTTGCTTGCATTGTATACACCGTGATGACAACTGCTGTTCCGATGGCACCAGACAATTGGCGAATGGTGTTATTTACGGCTGATCCATGGGAACCCAATTCTCTTGGTAAAGTATTCAACCCTGCTGTATTTAACGGCATCGTAATAAAGCTTAATCCAATTCGTAATATCTTGGTACGAACCATTAAATAGATATAGGTTGTGGATTCGTTTATATCAATGACTCCCCACATCGAAACAATGATAAATAGTAAACCTGTAATAAAGAGTGGTTTAGCACCATATTTATCAAACATTTTACCTGTGACAGGGGATAAGAAGGCATTAATGACAGCTCCGGGTAATATTTGTTACTTACCATGAACAGTTTTCTTGAAAATGTTCACTAATCGACATATAAATATATGCTGTTGTGAAAGTTAGGGAAAAATCCATAAAGGAGTTTAAAATGTCTATATCTAAAAAAGAAGATCCTCGTACAATTCGGTCAAGGGAAATGTTTAAAAATGCGGTCATTGCTCTCTTATGCGAGGATTCCATAATTTCAAATTTAACGGTTCAGAAAATCGCGGCCAAAGCAGGGTTGAATCGGACAACATTCTACTTACATTATCAGGATATTCAAGATTTACTAAAGCAAATTACCGATGGGATTTTACATGAGCTTTCTGATAAAATTGTTGCTTTAATACATGCAAAAGATTTATCGGAAAAACAACAGCTAACACAATTGCTTGATTATTTATATATCCATCGAAATTATCTACTTATTTTATTTAATACGAATCAGTTCTAGGACCAATTGTTTTCATTATTAAAGCAATTAGTAGAAATAAGAAGGAAGAATACCAGGAGTATTTACCAGATGATTATGTTGACATTGATATTAAAACGGCCTCATTGGTTGGCATTATAATATGGTGGTTAAGAAAGGGGGCTTCATTTTAGTTCAGATTATATTGCCAATGAAATTTATTTGATGTACAGAGTGCAATGATTCTGAAACCGTTTGAATCAACTTGAATTTCATTAAGTTCATATGACCATATCATGCTCCATGAACCCTTCTGCGTCATGATATAAATCCATCCCAGTCTCCAGCCTCAATTCGATTTAACGCCGTGGGGAGGGTGCTTCGGATGTTGGGGATGATAGGTCCCATTTGTTTACACATGAGTTTATTTGTGGAATACAGAATTATTTGTAAAATCGATATTTATTATGTCTCTGTTTAGGAGTATGATAATACTTAAAAAAAGAAAGAGGACTTCATATGAATTCAACATACTCACCGATTGAAACAACTAAAACAAAAGCCTTGGTCATCAATGCGCTATTCATTGCATTAACCCTTGTAGCGACAATGTTCATTAACATCAAACTCCCAATAATGGGTAACGGCGGCCTGATCCATCTGGGTAACGTTCCCCTTTTTATAGCTGCTTTGGTTTATGGCAAAAAACAGGGGCGATAGCAGGCGCCTTCGGTATGGCCTTCTTCGATCTTTTCTCTGGTTGGGCAGCATGGGCACCGTTTACATTCGTCATCGTAGGTGCAATGGGCTTTCTAGCCGGCCTTATATCCGAAAAGGTACCGGGCAAAAGAGAATGGGTATACACACTGGCCGTTGTTGTTGCATTGATCATAAAAATCGTCGGCTATTATTTTACTGAGGTTATCCTTTACGGTAACTGGATACAGCCATTCGGCTCCGTCCCCGGAAACGTGATGCAGGTCGTAATAGCCGGAATAATCGTAGTGCCGCTTGCTGGCCGATTAATGAAAAGGGCTGGATAGATATAAGGTGAAACGAATATAGGAAGCCATCCAACTTTGTCTTGCGCCATCGACTGGATATTGTACTGTGCTTAATGAACCTCTGGAGTTTAAAAGGACTCCTTGCTAAGTAGGCGGGGTATTAAATGATTTCGCTATTATAAAATGTTATATCAGGTTAGAAAAGGACATCCGTTTACCATGGATGTCCTTTTTTCAATAGAAGGTGTCTACAGGGATGACTGGCTTGAATTTAAGGAAGAACGACATGAATAATCAGTTATGATTAAAGTAAGACATGTGCAGTGAGCGACCCAAGTCGGTAAGGTCAGCCTCGGGTAGCGTCCTAAAGTGACGGGTTACGGGTGACGGTTCCAATTCCTCTGCCATTAAAAAATCATCCTGTGCAGTCTGCCCTTTGAAGGCTCCTTATGGAAGCTATAGCAAATCGATAGGCATTTCAATTACCTGCCGAACCTATCCTCATTATTTTTTGCCAATGGAATAAATGAATGGTTCAAAATAGAACGCTAAAACTAAATTATGTCTTGGGAAATAATTTTGGGAAATGGGGAATTGCCCCGGAGGTGAATTATGGCTGTGATATTAGGTTTACAGGAGATGCAAAGGGAAAGGCAATTGAAGTTCGAACGCAGGTTGCTCAGGGAACTTTCTATCGAGGATATGAAGGGAAGGATTCAGCGTTACTTCGGACAGGATTTGATGGATGTTTTGGAAGAAGGATACTTCGATGTTGCCATCGAGGCTTATTTATTAGAGCGAACTACAGTAAGTTTGGCTATTATGGTGAGTCGGAAGAAGATGTAAGGGCTAGGTGCTGGAAGGAAGAGAAGTTTTTGGTCGATACTCTTTTTAACTTTATTTTGTATTGGCGGGAAGTTACAGCGAATAACGCTTTCGATGAAGGTTTGTTTTATTGTTGTGAAGGATTTGTTGGGGATTGGTGGCTGGACGGCTTTAAGACTGGAGAAAAACGATATAAAATGAAACTGCATTAAGAAGGCAAAATCCCATTCCTTGTTCTAATTCCATGGTTTGTCCCATACTTTTTAGTAGAGAGATCATGGAAGGGGAACGGTCATGCGAAGAAAGCTGAAATATACAGGAATCGCTATGGGATTGTTTGTCCTATTTTTAATTGTGACTTTTAAATTTGTTGAAGATGATTCTTGGGACTCCTGGAACCTTCCGTTGGCAGGTAAGGTCATCATTCTGGATGCAGGTCACGGAGGAATGGACGGCGGGGCAAATGTACAAGAGATAATGGAAAAGGAAATTGCCCTTTCCGTTTCATTAAAGGTCAGGGACTATTTACAGGAACAAGGTGCACTTGTCATCATGACCCGTGAGAAGGATGAGGATTTGGCACAGGGTAATACAAAGGGGATCCGCCAGCGAAAACAGGAGGACTTACGGAATCGGGTTAAAATGATCAATGATTCGGAAGCGGACTTATTCTTAAGCATTCATTTGAACTCTTTTCCTTCATCGTCATCGAAAGGTGCCCAGACTTTTTATACAAGCAGGTTTGAGGAAAATGAACAGGTGGCAAAATTCATTCAGACTGAAATCATCAGAAACCTGGAAAATACAAAGCGTGATGCAAAAACGATTAATCATGTGTATTTGATGAAGTATGCTAAGAAACCAGGAGCGCTTGTGGAAATCGGCTTTCTTTCCAATTCTGAGGAAAGGGAACGCCTTATCAGTGATAAGTATCAAGAAAAGGTTGCCAGTTCGATTTATATGGGTATTTTACGGTACTTCACGGAGGAAAAACTATCGGATGACGAGTGATGTCGGGGTCTTGTAAGGTACAAGGCCTTTTTATTATGGGAAAATAATCTCATTTTGGATGCAAGGTAGATAATAAGCTTTCTTTCGGTAATATGTTATACTGAAAAATGGGAAAATAAAATTCAAAGGGGTGCTCGACTTGTTAACAGAAGAGAAAGTACTGAATTTATTAAAGGATCTTAAAGACCCTTTTCTACATAAAAACCTTGAAGAGACAAATGGAATTATAGAAATCAAAATAAAACCTGAAAAGAATCATGTAAGCGTTAAACTTGCGATTGCGAAAACGGGGACTGCCGAGCAAATGCAAATGCAATCGGAAGTTGTGGACTTGCTGAAAACGAACGGAGCGGAATCGGTGGGCATCCGTTTCACGGAGCTTTCAGAAGAGGAATTAGCTAAGCATCGTGAAAGCATTCCTCAGGGTGAAGCGGACCAAGGTTTGCTTGGACCTAACAGTAAGACACAATTCATCGCGATAGCCAGTGGTAAAGGCGGAGTGGGAAAATCCACGATCTCAGTGAATTTCGCTACTTCACTTGCTCGTTTGGGTAAAAAGGTCGGACTGGTTGATGCCGATATTTACGGATTCAGCGTGCCAGATATGATGGGGATAACAAAAAGACCGGTTGTTCGCGGGAAAAAATCATTCCTGTAGAACGGTTTGGCGTTCAAGTTATCTCAATGGGCTTTTTTGTAGAGGATAACGCGCCGATCATCTGGAGAGGGCCGATGCTGGGTAAAATGCTTAACAGTTTCTTTAATGAAGTGGAATGGGGAGAGTTGGATTATTTGGTCCTTGACTTACCGCCGGGTACAGGCGATGTTGCATTGGACGTGCATACGATGCTCCCTTCCTGTAAAGAAATCATTGTTACGACACCGCATCCGACTGCAGCCTTCGTTGCTGCGAGAGCTGGTGCCATGGCCATCAAGACAGAACACGAAGTCATTGGTGTCATAGAGAATATGTCATTTTTCGAAAGTAAAACGACCGGTGAAAAAGAATATGTATTCGGAAAAGGCGGCGGAGAGAAGCTTGCAGAAGAGCTTCGTACAGAAGTTTTAGGTCAACTTCCCCTGCAACAGCCAGATTGGAACGAAGAGGACTTTGCTCCATCCATTTACGCAGCGGACCATAGGCTCGGCAGGATTTACGAAGATATTGCTAAAAAGGTCATTGAAAAACTACAATAAAAGAAGGCTGATTCCGATTGGAATCAGCCTTCTTTCATTCTTTTACTTTTTCTCCTTCTCGACCGCTTTTGTGGCTGCTTTATCCAATTTCTCTTGCATTTTCGCTTGGACGAGAGGACTCTCCATCGTTTCGATGATCAGCTCTTTATAGACCGAACGCATTTCCTTGGTTTTTAATAATTTATTGATTTCTTTTTCCATATCCGGTTCTTTCATTATTTCCATGAGCATTCCACGATACTGAGGATCAGCAGTTAAGTCCTTCAATACCTTTTTATGTTCGTCTTCCAATGCTTTAGCATAAGCGGAAGCAAATTCAGGATCACTAAATGTCTTTTTCCAAAATTCCTTCCCTTTATCTGAAGTGACCATATCTTCAATGGATTTCTTAATGGCATCCGAATCCATAATAAGTTCAGCTTTCGTTTTATCATCAGTAATGATATCCTGGATGGCTTTTTTCCATCATCTGTCTTCAAGATATCGACGACCATTTTCTTTGTCTCTTCGTACTCCATTTTTTCTGCGCCTGCTCCATTTTGAGCACAACCGGAACAAACGAGTAAGAATGACGTGAAAAGCAAAGCAACTCCCACTCTCATACGCAGGGCCCCTTTCATCCTTCTTACTGTTAATATGGTTCCAATCGGCGATATTATTCCTTGGTGGAATAAGTGGATTTTTCAAATTTGGTTGGTACAATTAAGGAAATGAAATAGAAATGTATGGAGGAAAACAATGAACAGCCGTAATTTAGTTAAATTGTTTTTAACAACATTGCTTATAGGTGGCGTAACTGGGGGAGTTGTAGGGTTCTTGGCTCGATGGAGTGAGTTTAAGCCTTATTTTTCTTATTTTGAAGTCAGTGCCATCCTATCAACTTTTATTTGGTTATTCGGTGTTGGATTAATTTTCAGTGTCATAAGCCAAGCTGGCTTTTTGCCTATTTAACGATACATCGTTTTGGTTTGGGGATATTTAAAACCGCTTCGTTATGGAACGCCGTTCAGCTTGTACTCATTCTTTTTGTTGTATTCGACCTTGTTTACCTGCGATATCTTAGCTTTGGTTCAGGTGAGGGAATCAGTTCGTATATCGTGTTGGCATTGGTTGTAGTGGCCGCAGGGCTTGTAACAGCTTATTTCAAAATGAAACAAACGAATAAACAGTCTTTCATACCGGCCTTGTTTTTCATGGTCGTGGTCACGGTTTTGGAGTGGGTACCTGTCCTGAAAACCAATGATGAAGGCTGGCTTTACTTCATGCTGTTTCCATTGCTAGTCTGCAATGCTTATCAATTATTGGTCCTTAGCAAATTAATTGAAATTTCACAAAAGGAATTGGCCAGTAAAAGAGGGCGTAAGCAAACTCCAGCAAAGGGAAAGATGAAAGCCGGTCAATTAGGTAAAGGCAGCTAACCTATATGCAAATCGGGCCATACATAAGGAATCAAAACATAAAAACTGCGTACTAAAGGTTCATGGTGACCATTAGTACGCAGTTTTTTTCAGTCAGCGGACTTCCTCGGTGCTTGCAGAGGAATTGGATATCATCTCTGAAACGTTAACGAAGTTTAAATTTTTTGATCGAAGTTCACTTAATAACTCCGGTAATGCTTTATTCGTTTGCTTTGCTGAGTCTGAAGCATGTAATAAGATGATATCACCTTTTTGCGCCTTGGTGATGTTTTGGACGATCCGATCCACACCTGGATTGGTCCAATCCTTTGAATCGATGCTCCAATGGACAACGGTATATCCGAAATTCTCGCTGATCTTTAAGAGGCGTTTATCAAAGTGGCCGGTGGGAGCACGTAAAAGTTCTATATTCTTTACATTAAGTTTTTTAAATGCTTCCTGGGCTTTAGAAATATCCCGGATGATTTCTTGATCTTCCATTTCCGAATAATCCTTATAATCGTAACCAAGCATGCCGATTTCAAATCCTTCTTTCACAATTTCAGCTACTATGTCCGGATGACGTTCAGCCCAAGATCCCGAGAGAAAAAAGTGGCCGATTTAATCTTTTCTCTTTTTAATGTCTCTATTATCGGAGCGGCTTTCTCATCACCCCAGCCAATATTGAACGTGATCGCAACATTCTTTTCCCCTTTATAAACCGCTTTCGGCCCATCTTTTGTAGAAAAAACGGGAGCATGAAGAATGTTTTGTACAAAAAGAAACCAAGCGGTAAAAAGTGCGGTAAGCAAAATTAACGAATAATACTTAATGTTCTTGGCTTGAAGCACCATGAAAAATTTCATTAATCCATCCCCTTGTCCAAAGTACTCTTGTCTTCAAATTTATGCGCAAGGATTATTGTTATGCAAAAAAATCAGATGATAATTCATAAAATTGATGGGAATGGGGAAAGCTGTCTGATGGAGGTGTGAACCATGCTCGGTTTATTGATCAATGAAAAAGAAAAGATGGAATTGGAGTACCTTTTAAAAAGAGAGATGGATGAAATACTATTCGATTTGCAGGATGACAGAATCGATCACTTAGTCAAAAGGGCAATAAACGAGAAATATAACATCCTTTTCAGGCTGTTTAAAAGGGTGAGCACCGAGGAGGAAATCCTAATGTATATGAAGGGGAAAACGAATTTATCCAAGTGGAATCAGTCATGATATATAAAAGTGAATTATATTCATAAAACCTATTGACTATTGGTTTATACGCTGGTATATTATAAAAGTTGCTGCAACGTTAAAGCATTTGAAAAAGAACGATAAAAACTTTTTTGAAAAAGTTGTTGACGAAGCGGTAATAAGATGTTAAGATATTAAAGTCGCTAAGAGAGATGGCGAGCAAATTGCTCTTTGAAAACTGAACAAAACAAAGCGCCAACGTTAAATTTTAAGTGAGCACACACTATCAAAAAGCAAATGAGCAAGTCAAACATTTCTTCGGAGAGTTTGATCCTGGCTCAGGACGAACGCTGGCGGCGTGCCTAATACATGCAAGTCGAGCGAATCGATGGGAGCTTGCTCCCTGAGGTTAGCGGCGGACGGGTGAGTAACACGTGGGCAACCTGCCTATAAGACTGGGATAACTTCGGGAAACCGGAGCTAATACCGGATACGTTCTTTTCTCGCATGAGAGAAGATGGAAAGACGGTTTACGCTGTCACTTATAGATGGGCCCGCGGCGCATTAGCTAGTTGGTGAGGTAATGGCTCACCAAGGCGACGATGCGTAGCCGACCTGAGAGGGTGATCGGCCACACTGGGACTGAGACACGGCCCAGACTCCTACGGGAGGCAGCAGTAGGGAATCTTCCGCAATGGACGAAAGTCTGACGGAGCAACGCCGCGTGAACGAAGAAGGCCTTCGGGTCGTAAAGTTCTGTTGTTAGGGAAGAACAAGTACCAGAGTAACTGCTGGTACCTTGACGGTACCTAACCAGAAAGCCACGGCTAACTACGTGCCAGCAGCCGCGGTAATACGTAGGTGGCAAGCGTTGTCCGGAATTATTGGGCGTAAAGCGCGCGCAGGTGGTTCCTTAAGTCTGATGTGAAAGCCCACGGCTCAACCGTGGAGGGTCATTGGAAACTGGGGAACTTGAGTGCAGAAGAGGAAAGTGGAATTCCAAGTGTAGCGGTGAAATGCGTAGAGATTTGGAGGAACACCAGTGGCGAAGGCGACTTTCTGGTCTGTAACTGACACTGAGGCGCGAAAGCGTGGGGAGCAAACAGGATTAGATACCCTGGTAGTCCACGCCGTAAACGATGAGTGCTAAGTGTTAGAGGGTTTCCGCCCTTTAGTGCTGCAGCTAACGCATTAAGCACTCCGCCTGGGGAGTACGGCCGCAAGGCTGAAACTCAAAGGAATTGACGGGGGCCCGCACAAGCGGTGGAGCATGTGGTTTAATTCGAAGCAACGCGAAGAACCTTACCAGGTCTTGACATCCTCTGACAACCCTAGAGATAGGGCTTTCCCCTTCGGGGGACAGAGTGACAGGTGGTGCATGGTTGTCGTCAGCTCGTGTCGTGAGATGTTGGGTTAAGTCCCGCAACGAGCGCAACCCTTGATCTTAGTTGCCAGCATTCAGTTGGGCACTCTAAGGTGACTGCCGGTGACAAACCGGAGGAAGGTGGGGATGACGTCAAATCATCATGCCCCTTATGACCTGGGCTACACACGTGCTACAATGGATGGTACAAAGGGCTGCAAACCTGCGAAGGTAAGCGAATCCCATAAAGCCATTCTCAGTTCGGATTGCAGGCTGCAACTCGCCTGCATGAAGCCGGAATCGCTAGTAATCGCGGATCAGCATGCCGCGGTGAATACGTTCCCGGGCCTTGTACACACCGCCCGTCACACCACGAGAGTTTGTAACACCCGAAGTCGGTGAGGTAACCTTCATGGAGCCAGCCGCCTAAGGTGGGACAGATGATTGGGGTGAAGTCGTAACAAGGTAGCCGTATCGGAAGGTGCGGCTGGATCACCTCCTTTCTAAGGATAATTACGAGAGCGCTTTTGTTTTGTTCAGTTTTGAATGAGTAATTCATTCAAATAGGAAAGATAGTCATCACGACGTGATGGATTCTTTCTGCTTTGTTCCTTGAAAACTAGATAATAGATAGAAGGCAATTAATTTTTTTCAAAGCATCTGTAAGATCTTTTTTAACGGTTAAGTTAGAAAGGGCGCACGGTGGATGCCTTGGCACTAGGAGCCGATGAAGGACGGGACTAACACCGATATGCTTCGGGGAGCTGTAAGTAAGCTTTGATCCGGAGATTTCCGAATGGGGAAACCCACTGTTCGTAATGGAACAGTATCTTTACCTGAATACATAGGGTACTGAAGGCAGACCCGGGGAACTGAAACATCTAAGTACCCGGAGGAAGAGAAAGCAAACGCGATTTCCTGAGTAGCGGCGAGCGAAACGGAATTAGCCCAAACCAAGAGGCTTGCCTCTTGGGGTTGTAGGACACTCAACATGGAGTTACAAAGGAACGGGGTAAATGAAGCGACCTGGAAAGGTCCGTCGAAGAAGGTAAAAACCCTGTAGTTGAAACTTCGTTCCCTCCTGAGTGGATCCTGAGTACGGCGGGACACGAGAAATCCCGTCGGAAGCAGGGAGGACCATCTCCCAAGGCTAAATACTCCCTAGTGACCGATAGTGAACCAGTACCGTGAGGGAAAGGTGAAAAGCACCCCGGAAGGGGAGTGAAATAGATCCTGAAACCGTGTGCCTACAAGTAGTCAAAGCCCGTTAATGGGTAATGGCGTGCCTTTTGTAGAATGAACCGGCGAGTTACGATTTCATGCAAGGTTAAGTTGATGAGACGGAGCCGCAGCGAAAGCGAGTCTGAATAGGGCGAATGAGTATGAGGTCGTAGACCCGAAACCAGGTGATCTACCCATGTCCAGGGTGAAGTTCAGGTAACACTGAATGGAGGCCCGAACCCACGCACGTTGAAAAGTGCGGGGATGAGGTGTGGGTAGCGGAGAAATTCCAATCGAACCTGGAGATAGCTGGTTCTCTCCGAAATAGCTTTAGGGCTAGCCTCAAGATGAGAGTATTGGAGGTAGAGCACTGATTGGACTAGGGGCCCCCAACGGGTTACCGAATTCAGTCAAACTCCGAATGCCAAATACTTATTCTTGGGAGTCAGACTGCGAGTGATAAGATCCGTAGTCGAAAGGAAACAGCCCAGACCACCAGCTAAGGTCCCAAAGTATACGTTAAGTGGAAAAGGATGTGGAGTTGCTTAGACAACCAGGATGTTGGCTTAGAAGCAGCCACCATTTAAAGAGTGCGTAATAGCTCACTGGTCGAGTGACTCCGCGCCGAAAATGTACCGGGGCTAAACGTATCACCGAAGCTGTGGATTGACACCGTTGGTGTCGATGGTAGGAGAGCGTTCTAAGGGCGTTGAAGTCAGACCGGAAGGACTGGTGGAGCGCTTAGAAGTGAGAATGCCGGTATGAGTAGCGAAAGAAGGGTGAGAATCCCTTCCACCGAATGCCTAAGGTTTCCTGAGGAAGGCTCGTCCGCTCAGGGTTAGTCGGGACCTAAGCCGAGGCCGAAAGGCGTAGGCGATGGACAACAGGTTGATATTCCTGTACCACCTATACATCGTTTGAACGATGGGGGACGCAGAAGGATAGGGTAAGCGCGCTGTTGGATATGCGCGTCCAAGCAGTTAGGCCGGAAACGAGGCAAATCCCGTTTCCATCAAGGCGGAGCTGTGATGGCGAGGGAAATATAGTACCGAAGTTCCTGATTCCACGCTGCCAAGAAAAGCCTCTAGTGAGATGTAAGGTGCCCGTACCGCAAACCGACACAGGTAGGCGAGGAGAGAATCCTAAGGTGTGCGAGAGAACTCTCGTTAAGGAACTCGGCAAAATGACCCCGTAACTTCGGGAGAAGGGGTGCTTTTTAGGTGAATAGCCCAGAAAAGCCGCAGTGAATAGGCCCAGGCGACTGTTTAGCAAAAACACAGGTCTCTGCGAAGCCGCAAGGCGAAGTATAGGGGCTGACACCTGCCCGGTGCTGGAAGGTTAAGGGGAGAGGTTAGCGCAAGCGAAGCTTTGAACCGAAGCCCCAGTAAACGGCGGCCGTAACTATAACGGTCCTAAGGTAGCGAAATTCCTTGTCGGGTAAGTTCCGACCCGCACGAAAGGTGTAACGATCTGGGCACTGTCTCAACGAGAGACTCGGTGAAATTATAGTACCTGTGAAGATGCAGGTTACCCGCGACAGGACGGAAAGACCCCGTGGAGCTTTACTGCAGCCTGATATTGAATTTTGGTACAGCTTGTACAGGATAGGTAGGAGCCTGAGAAGCCGGAGCGCCAGCTTCGGTGGAGGCGTTGGTGGGATACTACCCTGGCTGTATTGAAATTTAACCCGCGCCCCTCATCGGGGTGGGAGACAGTGTCAGGTGGGCAGTTTGACTGGGGCGGTCGCCTCCTAAAGAGTAACGGAGGCGCCCAAAGGTTCCCTCAGAATGGTTGGAAATCATTCGTAGAGTGTAAAGGCACAAGGGAGCTTGACTGCGAGACCTACAAGTCGAGCAGGGACGAAAGTCGGGCTTAGTGATCCGGTGGTTCCGCATGGAAGGGCCATCGCTCAACGGATAAAAGCTACCCCGGGGATAACAGGCTTATCTCCCCAAGAGTCCACATCGACGGGGAGGTTTGGCACCTCGATGTCGGCTCATCGCATCCTGGGGCTGTAGTCGGTCCCAAGGGTTGGGCTGTTCGCCCATTAAAGCGGTACGCGAGCTGGGTTCAGAACGTCGTGAGACAGTTCGGTCCCTATCCGTCGCGGGCGCAGGAAATTTGAGAGGAGCTGTCCTTAGTACGAGAGGACCGGGATGGACGCACCGCTGGTGTACCAGTTGTCTTGCCAAAGGCATAGCTGGGTAGCTACGTGCGGACGGGATAAGTGCTGAAAGCATCTAAGCATGAAGCCCCCCTCAAGATGAGATTTCCCATGGCGCAAGCTAGTAAGATCCCTGAAAGATGATCAGGTTGATAGGTCAGAGGTGGAAGCATGGTGACATGTGGAGCTGACTGATACTAATAGATCGAGGACTTAACCAACGCTTTTAAAAAATGAAATACCTTCTTATTATCTAGTTTTGAAGGAATGAATTCTTCAAAAATGAATATAGTCTGGCAATGATGGCGAAGAGGTCACACCGTTCCCATTCCGAACACGGAAGTTAAGTTCTTCAGCGCCGATGGTAGTTGGGGGTTTCCCCTGTGAGAGTAGGACGTTGCCAGGCTGTTCATTTAAATCTTTAATTGGGTTTTAGGAAACATTATATTATTCCGCAGTAGCTCAGTGGTAGAGCATTCGGCTGTTAACCGAACGGTCGTAGGTTCGAGTCCTACCTGCGGAGCCATATGCTTCCATAGCTCAGTAGGTAGAGCACTTCCATGGTAAGGAAGAGGTCAGCGGTTCGAATCCGCTTGGGAGCTTCCCAATCTATCTATGAACAAAAAACAGTTCGGCCCGTTGGTCAAGCGGTTAAGACACCGCCCTTTCACGGCGGTAACACGGGTTCGAATCCCGTACGGGTCACCATTTAGATAACATATTGGAGGATTAGCTCAGCTGGGAGAGCATCTGCCTTACAAGCAGAGGGTCGGCGGTTCGATCCCGTCATCCTCCACCATTTCATTCTTTATTTGCCGGTGTAGCTCAACTGGTAGAGCAACTGACTTGTAATCAGTAGGTTGGGGGTTCAAGTCCTCTTGCCGGCACCATTTACAACCATATATTGCGGAGGGGTAGCGAAGTGGCTAAACGCGGCGGACTGTAAATCCGCTCCTTCGGGTTCGGCAGTTCGAATCTGCCCCCCTCCACCATTTTAATAAAATCCTGTGGATCAGTTATATATTCTCTGTATTGGGGAAATATATGATTACCACCTTTTTATTTTGTTATACATTAATCATTGCATATCATATATTGGGCTATAGCCAAGCGGTAAGGCAACGGATTTTGATTCCGTCATGCGAAGGTTCGATCCCTTCTAGCCCAGCCATTTGCGGAAGTAGTTCAGTGGTAGAATACAACCTTGCCAAGGTTGGGGTCGCGGGTTCGAATCCCGTCTTCCGCTTAATATATTTTAAATTCCTTAGGGGCCTTAGCTCAGCTGGGAGAGCGCCTGCCTTGCACGCAGGAGGTCAGCGGTTCGATCCCGCTAGGCTCCACCATCAACTACATACACCAAAACTTACGTCTTAAGCCAAAAATGGTTTAAGACTTTTTTTGTTTAAGACATAGTTGGGTAAACTAATCCCCAGAAAGATATTTTTCACAAAAAACATATGTGATCGGAAAACGTGCATCTTTATACATGGAAATGTCGAGTTGAACCAATCGGCATATACGATATAAAATGGTGGAAAGGGGGAATTGCATGTCTATTCAGAAAATTTCCGTCATCGGATTGCCTATGGACCTTGGTCAAGCAAGGCGAGGGGTGGATATGGGACCTAGTGCCATTCGCTGCGCAGAGATTGTCGAGCGTCTTGAAAAGTTGAATATAGAAGTAGAGGATTTAGGAGATATAATTGTAGGGCGTCCTGAAAATGCAAATGAGCCTGGGACAAACTTAAAAAACTTACAGCTTGTAGCAAAAGGTAACACACAGTTAGCTACGAGAGTTGATGAAATAATAGAAGGAGGTTCCTTTCCACTTGTATTGGGAGGAGACCATTCAATAGCAATAGGCACCCTGGCAGGAGTCGCAAAGCACTATGAAAGTTTAGGTGTGATTTGGTACGACGCACATGGCGATTTAAACACGGAAGATACTTCACCATCAGGGAACATACACGGGATGCCCCTAGCCGTCAGTATAGGGATTGGACATCCGGACCTGATCAATATCCATGGTTTTGCTCCAAAAGTGAAACCGGAAAACATCGTAATCATTGGAGCGAGGTCATTGGATGAAGGGGAAAAGGAACTTATCCGTGAGAAAGGGATTAAAGTATTCACGATGCATGAGATCGACCGGATGGGAATGACACGGGTCATGGAAGAATGCATTGATTATTTAAGGGAAAGAACGGATGGCGTCCACCTTTCATTGGATTTGGATGGAGTGGACCCAGCAGATGCACCCGGAGTCGGGACACCGGTGATTGGTGGTATAAGTTATCGTGAAAGTCATCTGGCCATGGAAATGCTTGCGGAATCCAACTTGATTACATCAGCTGAATTCGTTGAAGTGAATCCCATTTTAGATGAGCGAAATAAAACGGCGATTGTTGCCGTGGCCCTAATGGGTTCGCTATTTGGAGAAAAGTTATTATAACTAATAATTAAAAGAAACAGTAACCGGCTTGTAATGGGTTACTGTTTTTTATATGCTATAAGACGTAGGTTTATTTACCAGGGTGTATGTAACAGGAACATATCTATAGATAAATGGTTGCAATCGTATATCCATATTCACTTGAGAGCACGTCTGTCCGTGAAATCTCCATTTTTAGTTAAATGGATGTATTGAATGATTAAAGAATCCAATTTGTTGCTAACTTCAACAACTTCATTATCCACCATCGAAGAACGGGAAGCCAAAAACATCATTTTCTGTCTGTATTGTTCAATATGATCTAAAATTTGTTCAACAGTCATATAGAGAATCACTCCCTTGAATTTTACAATTTCTTACTATATAACCCTGTTTATTTTTTCTTAAACATAAAATGTAAAACTTTGTTAAAATTAATGTATTAAATTTTTGAAACCTTTTAGCTTACGATTCGTAGTAATCGTATAGCCGCATGAGCGGGGTAATACCGGAAAATGGATGCACTCATTAAAGAGAGAATTAATCAAGTATTAAAAGGAGACCATAATGCCTTTGGGGAAATTGTCGAAATTTACAAGGACAAAGTTTTCCAAATATGTTTCAGGATGCTCGGAAACAGGCAAGAAGCAGAAGATTTGGCTCAAGAAGCCTTTGTAAGGGCCTACGTGAATATTAGAAGTTTCAATATAACAATGAAATTTTCTACATGGTTATATCGGATTGCGACCAATCTTTGTATTGACCGGCTTCGCAAGAAAAAACCGGACTACTATCTAGATGCAGAGGTGGCAGGAACAGAGGGATTGAATATGTATTCCCAAATTGCATCGGATATGGCGAAACCCGAGGAAGAGGTTGAATCTTTAGAACTGCAGGAAACCATTCAAGTGGAAATAATGAAATTGCCCGAGAAATACCGATCGGTAATCGTATTGAAGTATATTGAAGAGTTATCTCTAAAGGAAATCAGTGAAATACTCGATTTGCCGGTCGGTACGGTTAAGACGAGGATACATCGCGGTCGGGAAGCCTTGCGTAAACAACTACGCCATTTATAAAAAGAAGGTGAGAAAAATGAACTGCCATGAGGAAATCATTGAATATATGCATGATTATTTAGATGAGGACATCAAACCGGAGCATAAAGAAGTTTTACGGAAGCACTTGCATGACTGTGCTGAATGCCGGGATTACTTTCATGAAATGAAAAAGGCGGTCGCTCTTGTACAAAGCACTTCCCATATAAAGGCCCCGGATGACTTTACAGCAAAGGTTATGGCTCAATTGCCAAAGGAAACGAAAACAACAGGTGCCAAACGTTGGTTCAAAAGCCATCCCTTCATGACAGCGGCAGCGATGTTCATCATATTGATGACAGGATCTGTTTTTTCCACTTATAATCAGGACGAACATTTTTCAGTATCAAAGCAGCCTAACTTAGTGGTTGAAGGTGAAACGGTGATTGTGCCTGAGGGTGAGACAATCAAGGGAAATGTTGTAGTTCAAAATGGTAATATTCAAATAGATGGTGAAGTAGAGGAGATGTGACAATCATAAATGGGCATAAATATATGTCTAAAGCAGGTAATGTGACTGGAAGCATCCATGTTATTGACCAAGCTTTTGAGTGGATGTGGTATAAAGTGAAGGACACTGCAACCTCGTTGGTTCCTGCTAAAGAGGAGAAAAAGGAATAAGGAATAGAAGCTGGGTAGGACATCGTTTTTCATATACGGTGACTTCGCCCAGCTTTGTTTTTTTAAGGGAGGGGAACCATTTTTCATGGTGTTTTTTCCTGTGTAAATTTCTCACACTAGTTTTTAGATGTATCATTTAAAAAATGGTATACTATTAAGGTTATCGTATAAAGATTGTAATTGGTATTTGGAGTAATACTGACTGGAGGAAACAACATGTCTTTAACCAATTTGACTGTTTGGGACTATGTAGTAAATTTCATTGATATTCTCCTTGTATGGTTTGTGATATATAAATTGTTAACTATAATTCGAGGCACGAAGGCTATTCAGCTGCTAAAAGGAATTTTTGTAATTGTCATTGTAAAAAGCTTAAGCAACCTGTTTGGTTTCAATACACTCGGATGGTTAATGGCACAAGTCATGAATTGGGGAGTATTGGCTATTCTCGTCATTTTTCAACCTGAACTGAGAAGGGCACTTGAACAATTAGGACGCGGGAAGCTCTTTGCAAGGGGCACCGTTCCAGAAGAGAATCAGCAAGAGCGTTTAGTCGAAGAAATCCTAAAGGCGTCCACCTATATGGCAAAAAGGCGGATTGGTGCCTTGATTACGATAGAAAAAGGTACGGAGCTGGGGGATTATGTTGAAACGGGGATACCCCTAAAATCCTATATTTCTTCAGAACTGCTCATTAATATCTTCATCCCTAATACGCCGCTCCATGATGGCGCAGTTATTTTACAAAATAACCAGGTGGCAGCTGCAGCTTGCTATTTGCCATTATCAGAGAGTCCATTCATATCAAAGGAACTTGGCACACGGCATAGGGCAGCCATAGGCATGAGTGAAGTTACGGATAGTCTTACGATTGTCGTTTCAGAAGAAACGGGAGGAATATCCGTCACTAAAAACGGGGAACTTTACCGGGATTTGAATCAAGAATCATTTAGGGCCATGCTTACAAGTGAACTGGTAGTGGAAAATATCAAATCAACTTCCTCAAGCATCTTTAACTGGAGGGGGAAAAAGAATGGATAAATTCACCAATAGCGCTTGGTTTATGAGAATTGTAGCTTTTGCCTTGGCAGCACTCTTGTTCATTTCCATTAACTTTGAGATGGAGTCGGATAAAAAATCCCTTGGTTTATCGACTGCCCCTGAAATCAGTACGGAGACCATCGAAAATGTACCGGTTGAAGTGTACTATGACCGTGAGAATCTAGTGGTGAGCGGAGTACCTGAGACAGTTGATGTTACTCTAAAGGGAGCAAAAAGCCTATTGATAAATGCGAAAAACCAAAGGGATTTTAAAGTGTATGTAGACCTTTCTGATCCTGCAATCTCAATGGGGGACAGAACTGTCACATTTAAAATAAGTGAGTTGAATGAAAAGTTAGTGGCGACGATCGATCCGGAATATGCGGAAGTCAACGTTCAGGAACGGGTGACGAAGGAATTCTCCGTTGAAGCCGAGTATAACAGCTCTTTACTTGAAGAGGGGTATACAGCTGGTCAGCCAACAGTCAGCCCGAAAACTGTAAAAATTACGGGTGCTAAAGATGCGATTGAACAAATTTCCTATGTAAAGGCAAACCTTGAAATAAGTAAGGGCTTAACGAAACGGTGAACAGCAAGGCCACCGTTAAAGCCTTGGACAGGGACTTGAATAAGCTGGATGTGACGATAGAGCCATCTTCAGTTGCCGTTTCATTAAAAGTGAGCATTCCTTCCAAGACGGTGTCGATAGAACCGAAGCAAACTGGCAAGGCAAAGGATGGCATCAGGATCACGAGTATAAGTGTCGATCCCAAAGAGGTCACCTTATTTGGTTCGGAAACGAGCCTTGAGAAAATAGATGAAATAAATCTTCCTGTAAATATCTCGAAAATTGATGGTGATACAGAACTGGAACTCGATCTTAATAAACCGGAAAGTGTACAAAAAATGTCCTTGGGTAAGGCGCAGGTCAAGATTCTCACAGAGAAAGTTGATGTAGATGAAGAGAATGCAGAGCCAGTCGTAGAAGAGGAAGAACCAAAAACCGATCAAAAACAAGAAGAACAAGTAGTCGAAGAAGAAGCAGAGGCAGAAGCAGAAGCAGAAGCAGAAGAAGATGAAGCGGCTGCCATTGAGTCTAAAACTTTCAACAATATACAAATAGTGCCTGTGGGCATACGGGATGACCAAGATGCAGAATTGGAATCCGATGTAACTAGCATCACTTTGCTTGGTGAGGCGGATGATTTGAAGAAAATAACTAAAGACGACATTAATCTTACAGTAGATGTGAGTAATTTAGATGAAGGTACGCATGATGTGGATCTGGCGGTAACAGTGCCTGAGGGAGTGGAATGGGAACTGGATTCTAAAACGGTTTCGGTCACCATCACAAAAAAGACGAAGAGACATGACCTTCCTTTAACATCATCATTAAATTCAGTAACGATTCGAAGAAGGAGCGATAAAGATGGGTAAATATTTTGGAACAGACGGAGTAAGGGGTATAGCGAATAGCGAGTTAACACCAGAGTTAGCATTTAAACTAGGCCGTTTTGGTGGCTACGTTCTTACTAGAAATACAGAAAAACCCAAAGTGCTTATAGGACGCGATACTCGTATTTCAGGTGAAATGCTGGAAGGTGCGCTTGTTGCAGGTCTTTTATCCATTGGGGCTGAAGTGATGCGCCTGGGTGTCATTTCGACACCGGGAGTTGCCTATTTAACTAAGGCCTTAAGTGCTGAAGCAGGTGTCATGATTTCCGCTTCGCATAATCCGGTAGCGGATAATGGCATTAAATTCTTTGGACCGGATGGGTTTAAGTTATCCGATGAACAAGAAGCGGAAATTGAAACACTATTAGATAAGGAAAAGGATGAACTTCCACGCCCGGTTGGCGGAGATTTAGGCCATTTGAACGATTATTTCGAAGGAGGGCAAAAGTATCTCCAGTATTTGAAACAATCAGTGGATGAAGATTTTACAGGCATTCATGTTGCTCTTGATTGTGCACATGGGGCTACTTCTGCCTTGGCCATGCATTTGTTTGCAGATCTTGATGCAGACATCTCTACAATGGGGGCATCGCCCAATGGCTTGAACATTAATGATAAGGTAGGTTCCACCCACCCTGAGGCACTTGCTGAATTCTTAAAAGAAAAAGGTGCGGATGTCGGGCTTGCTTTTGATGGCGACGGAGACCGCGTCATTGCAATAGATGAAAAAGGAAATATAGTGGACGGCGACCAAATCATGTATATCTGTGCGAAATACTTGAAAGAAAATAACCGTCTGAAACAGGGAACAGTGGTTTCTACGATCATGAGCAACCTTGGTTTTTATAAAGGTCTTGAAGAGCATGGTATACAAAGCGCCCAGACGGCAGTGGGGGATCGCTATGTGGTCGAGGAGATGCGGAAAGGCGGCTATAACCTTGGCGGCGAACAATCCGGACATATCATCTTCCTTGACTATAACACGACAGGAGACGGCTTATTGACGGGCTTACAGCTTGTGAACATCATGAGTGACACCCAAAAAACCTTATCCGAGCTTGCTGGCGAGATGAAGAAATATCCACAAACGCTGATCAATGTCAGAGTTACCGATAAACACGCTGTAACCGATAATGAAAAGGTACAGGAAGTTATCAGGGCAGTCGAAGGGGAAATGAACGGAAACGGTCGTATTTTGGTGAGACCATCCGGTACTGAACCTCTAGTCCGTGTTATGGCTGAAGCACCGACAGCTGAGGAATGCACCAATTATGTAGATCGCATCGTCGCAGTTGTAAGAGCGGAAATGGGAATGAACGAATAACTAATCCTATGCATAAAAGGAACGAAATTTCCTTTTATGCATATTTTTATAAAGAAGTCTTTTTTGTTGGTAAAGGTAATAAAGAATTGACCTATGTCCCTTGTTTAAGGTATGATTATCCTGATTTACAACTCATTTTCTAAAAATGGTTGTTTTAAAAAGGAGGGTAGGCAAGGAGAGAACGGATTCACAAAAGCGCCTGAACTAAGTCTGGACGAGAAATGACTTAGTTGACGAGGAGGAGGTTTATCGAATGATCGGCGGATACCTCCCGGCTGAAGTGCACAGCCGCAGTAATTCCAATCTTAAAACAGTAGGGCAACTTACTGCACAAAGGGTTGGAAATGCACAATGGGAAAAAGTGCTTTAGGGCATTTCCTTTATAAAAATATATATCAGAGATGAGGGGGCAGGGATGCCCCGTGCATTCCTGTTCCCTCGAATCGGTTGGAGGAACAGAAATTATGTGTGGAATTGTTGGATATATTGGACTTAACGATGCAAAGGAAATTTTATTAAAAGGTCTTGAAAAACTTGAATACCGCGGTTATGACTCTTCAGGGATTGCTGTCAGAAATGAAGCAGGAGTAACAATCTTTAAGGAAAAGGGAAGAATCGCGGACTTACGGGCAGCCGTGGATGAAAATACTATGGCACATACCGGAATAGGACATACGCGCTGGGCTACACATGGTGTGCCAAGCCGTGAAAATGCCCATCCTCACCAAAGTAATTCAGGTCGATTGACTTTAGTTCATAATGGGGTCATTGAAAACTATGCGATTCTAAAACGTGAATATTTGAAGGATGTTGCCTTTAAAAGTGAAACGGATACGGAAGTCATCGTTCAACTCATAGAGAAGTTCGTAAACGAGGGCATGGAAGTGGAAGAGGCGTTCCGTCAAACACTGACTCTATTAGAGGGTTCATATGCCATTGCCCTATTGGATGCTGAAAATGATGAAACCATCTTAGTCGCAAAAAATAAAAGCCCGCTGCTAATCGGTGTCGGAAAAGACTTTAACGTTGTCGCTTCGGATGCAATGGCCATGTTGCAAGTCACAGATCAATTCCTTGAACTGATGGATAAGGAAATGGTTATCGTGACAAATGAAAAGGTAACGATCAAGAACCTTTCCAACGAAGAAGTTATGCGTGCCCCATACACTGCTGAACTGGATGCAAGTGATATTGAAAAAGGTACGTATCCTCACTATATGCTTAAGGAAGTCGACGAGCAGCCAGCTGTAATACGTAAAATCATTCAAGCATACCAAAATGAAGAAGGTAAACTTGCAATCGATTATAACATTACTGAAGCCGTAAGTGAGGCTGACCGTATTTATATCATCGCTTGCGGAACTAGCTATCATGCAGGGTTGATTGGTAAGCAATTCATCGAAAAAATGGCTGAAATTCCGGTTGAGGTCCATGTTGCATCGGAATTCACTTACAATATGCCGTTATTATCGAAAAAACCGCTATTCATCTTCATTTCACAAAGTGGTGAAACTGCAGATAGCCGTGCCGTGTTAGTGTCCATCAAAGCGCTTGGTCATAAAGCCCTGACCATCACGAACGTACCTGGCTCTACATTGTCACGTGAAGCGGATTATACGCTCTTGCTGCATGCTGGTCCTGAAATTGCCGTTGCCTCCACAAAGGCCTACACGGCTCAAGTGGCAGTCTTATCCATCCTAGCAAACGTAACAGGCCAATTCCGTAACATGGAGTACGGTTTCGACCTTGTAAAAGAGCTTGGAATCGTTGCGACTGCAATGGAAGCCCTATGTGATTCGAAAGAAGAGATGGAAGACATCGCCCGTGAATATTTGTCCGTTACGAGAAACTCCTTCTTCATCGGCCGTTCCCTTGATTACTATGTTGTGCTTGAAGGGGCCCTTAAGTTGAAGGAAATTTCTTACATTCAAGCGGAAGGCTTTGCTGGCGGAGAGCTTAAACATGGAACGATCGCCTTGATTGAAGAAGGTACACCTGTCATAGCACTTGCTACTCAAGCAGGCGTCAACCTAAGCATCCGTGGTAATGTGAAGGAAGTGGTTGCCCGTGGCGCCAACCCTTGCATCATTTCCATGAAGGGGCTGGAAGAAGAGGATGATCGTTTCGTCATCCCGGAAGTGAATGAACTATTAACACCCCTTATCTCTGTTATCCCGCTGCAGCTCATTGCTTACTACGCAGCCTTGCACCGTGAATGTGACGTGGATAAACCGCGTAATCTTGCGAAAAGTGTAACGGTTGAGTAAGTTGGAATGAATGCAATGTATGTTATGTAGAGTAGAATTCAAATACAGTTCTACCGTTTTGAAAAATGATTAACTGTTTTTAAAAAGTTGCACCGTTTCACCCCTTTGACTATGATTAGCCAAAGGGGTGTTTTTATGTCTAAAGGAACGGGAACCTCTAAAGTTAACAAGTGGATTAGAAGACCGAGTTAATAAGAATCGGTGGCAGTGTAATGCAATAATCTATCAAATCCATCAGTAGGTAATCATGGCATCCATTAGAGCAATGTTAATGATCTTCCTATGGTGCATTGTTGAAAGGAACCCATAAGGCATTTAATTTAGGCGATCTGGAAAATGAAGTTTTAATTCTATTGATGCTGGGGCGTATTGGCATGAAAAATAATATCTTCAAAAATAATTTTAGATTTTAGGAGAGAATGATATGGAAGTTTTTGCAGAATTTTTATCGAATATTGATAACCCGCAACATAGGGAACGAACGGAAGAAGTCCTGGCTTGGGTAACTAAGAAATTTCCAAATCTAATGCCGAAGATTGCGTGGAATCAGCCTATGTTTACCGATCATGACACATATATTATTGGCTTTAGCGTAGCCAAACATCATTTGGCTGTTGCCCCTGAAAAGGCAGGGATCGATCATTTTTCTGATGCAATCGTGCAGGCTGGCTATGATCACACAAAGCAGTTGGTACGTATCAAGTGGGACAGTCCGGTTGATTACTCATTACTTGAGAAAATGATAGAGTATAATATTTTTGATAAGGCAGACTGTTCAACTTTTTGGCGGAAATAAAAAAATGATTATTAAGGGTGAAAACCAACAAATAGATTTTAAAAACAGCTGCCATTGCAGCTGTTTTTTATTACTAGATTTAACTATAAAATCACAAAATCCTTCACGAAATAGGAAGCCGAATGGTGAAAGTCGTTCCCTTTTCGAGTTCGCTGTTCACGGATATGGTCCCTTCATGCATCTCTATAATCCTTTTCACGATCGATAGACCTAAACCGCTCCCGCTTTTTGAGCGTTCCCTTGCCAGGTCGGCTTTATAGAATCGCTCGAATATATGGAACTGGTCGGTTTCGGAAATGCCGATTCCATTGTCGGATATCGTTATGGATGCCAGGTCATCAACCTGTTGTAACAGAATCGTGATCTTTCCACGATGGCGGGTGAATTTGATGCTATTGTGTATTAAATTTGTCCATACCTGGCTCATTAAATCCTGGTCTGCAACTATTGGAATCTTATCTAAGGTTATATCCAATTCGAGTTCTTTTTCCAACCAAGCGGGTTCACAAGCCAAAATGATGGTTCGTATTTGCTGATCCAGCCGGAAATCAGTCCTTTCAAAAGGATGATGCTCGGATTCAAGGGATGTAAGCTTTAGGAGGTTATCACTTAATTTGGATAATCTCCTGCTCTCTGTCTCTATTATATGAAGATAATGATTTCGTTCTTCGGTTGTCAGCTTATTAAATTGAAGAGCTTGGGCAAATCCTACAATGGAGGTAAGGGGCGACTGTATTTCATGTGAGACGTTAGAGATGAATTCCTGCCGCATTTCTTCCATTTGCTTCAATTGTTTGGCCATGTGATTGAAGTGGTTAATGATATCGGTCATTTCGTTTCTCTTGTCCATAAAATTAAAATCCAGTTGTACATTATAATCGCCATTTGCTATTTTCCTTAAGGCGTCTATGATCTCGAGGTAAATATTCACCCGTTTATTGTGATGGATAGCATGGATAAGGTGACCAATTAATATCATGATTGCGATGCTTGTCACGATTGTAGCCAGATACCGAACATAATCGGTTAACCTCAAGGGCAATAGCTGAATGATATAGTATCCGGCGGTAAAGCAAATTGAAATAAACGTAACAAAAAACAGCATGACAAGCATTTGTTTGAAAAATCGATTGCCTCTCATTTCGTTATCTCCAAACGGTAGCCCAATCCCCAGATCGTTTTAATCCGGAAGGGGAATGCCGATTCTGGAAACCGTTCTCTCACTCTTTTAATATGAACATCGACAGTTCGTTCATCACCTTCATAATCATAGCCCCAAATGTCTTCGATAAGATCTTCCCTGGAAAAAGTTTTTCCAGGATAGCTTGCTAATTTAAACAACAATTCGAATTCTTTTAATGGAATCGTATATTCCTGTTCTTTGAATGACATTTCATGCGTGTTGCGATTCATCTTTAATTCGCCGATATTTAATGTTTGTGAAATAGTGATTTTGTACCGTTTTAATAATGCCTTTATTCTAAGAACCAATTCGATTGGTTCAAATGGCTTTACAAGATAATCATCTGCCCCAAGCCCGAATCCTTTTACTTTTTGTGTTGTTTCCCCTTTTGCAGTCAGCATTAAAATGGGGATATCACTAAATTCCCGTAATTCTTTGCATAATTGCCATCCATCCATGTTAGGCATCATAATATCGATGACTGCCAAATCGATTTTCACTTTTTCCATTACTTTCAATGCCTGCATTCCATCTGAGGCTTCATATAGATCAAAGCCTTCTTTTCTTAACAACAGGTTTATAAGTTCGCGAATATGTGCATCATCATCGACTATCAATATTTTTGTCATCCTTTTTCTTTCCTTTCGGTGAACTAGGCCAGTTCAACTTTGTGCAACTGCTGTTGGGCAAATTCGCGATATAATGAGTGCGTATTATATAGCTCTTTATGTGTTCCGCTGCCTGTTATTTTCCCTTTTTCAAGGAAGATGATTTGATCTGAACCGATCACGGTCGATAGGCGGTGGGCGATAACTATTGTTGTTCTGCCTTTCATTAAATCATTTAATGCCTGTTGAACCACTTTTTCAGATTTGCTGTCCAGGCTTGAAGTAGCTTCATCAAGCATTAATATTTTGGGGTTTCTTAAAAATGCACGAGCGATTGCAATTCTTTGTCTTTGACCGCCTGATAATTTCATGCCCCTTTCACCAACCTCTGTATCATATCCGTTCGGAAGCTCAGAAATGAACTGATCTGCATACGCCATTTTAGCCACTTGAGTTAATTCTTCATCTGTTATATCCCGATCGATGCCATAACAAATATTATCTCGAATTGTACCTGATACAATAGGGCTTTCTTGTGAAACATATCCAATCTGGCTTCTCCATGAATGGAGTGTGAAATCATTTATGGATTTCCCGCCTATGGATATTGACCCTTGCTGTGGTTTGTAGAAACGCTCGAATAATGAAAAAAGGGTCGTTTTTCCGCTGCCGCTTGGGCCGACAATTGCAGTGACCTTTCCGGCTTCAACGTTAAAGCTTAGATCTTTAAGTACCTGTTCTCCATTATTGTAACTATAGTTCAGGTGATCCACGCTGATAGATTGACTCATATTTTGAACGGGCTGCTTCGCATCTTCTTCCTCTACTGAATCCAGAATGGAAATGATGCGCTCTGTTGCACCCGTTGCTTTTTGGAATTGAGTAAAGAAACTGGCTAATTGAGCCATTGGCATGATTATTTGGAAAAGGTACATGATGAATGCAACCAGAGCTCCGGCTGTCAGGGCTCCTGAAGAAACGCGCATTCCCCCATATCCTAAAATCAGCACGAGTAATGCCATCATGACAAAACTCATTAGCGGCGCAATCAAGGCTTGGATTTTTGCCTCTTTTAATCCGAATTGAAATAATTTCTGGATTCCTTTTTTGCCATTTTGATATTCCAAAGCTTCAGCATTAGATGCTTTAACAAGGCGTATTTCCGTTAGAACCTGCTGAAGGACTGCGGTGAAGCTTGCTGTCTCGTCCTGCATCCCTTTTGATATTTTATGCATTTTTTCCCTAGCGGCATTAATATCAAAACAGAGAGTGGAATTGCAGTGAACATTAGTAATGACATTTTCCAATCCAGTACGAATAACACGATCATGGAGCCTATGATGGAAATGATTCCTGTAACGAAATTAGAGAGATGTTCAGAGATTAATCCCTTCACTACAGTTGTATCATTTGTCATTCTGCTGACTGTTTCTCCCGAAGGATGTTCATCAAAATAACTCACGGGTAATACGAGTAATTTTTTCCATAGTTGATCGCGGATGCCCGCCACTACAGATTGTCCGATCCGGTTCAATAAATAGATGGAAAATCCACTGGCCAATGCTTGAACAATGATGGCAAGAACGAGGAGCATGATCCTTTCAGTGCTTAGTGAACTGACTGAAAAATCATTGATTAGATTTTTTGTGAATAATGGGACTAATAAAGCTACACCTGTAGTGCCTAGGCTTAATGCTAATGCAATCCCTATCATTAGTTTAGAAGGCTTAGTTTGTTGAACCAATCGAACGAACTGGCGCCATCCTTTTTGTTTTTTTGCTTCTGACATATGTAAATACATCCTTTCTCGATCTTCATTACAGAGAAGTATATAAAGAAGTTATGAATTGAATATGAACTAGTCTTAATTATTCCACGAAACTACTGGTGAACCTTTTCTGGAGGATAAATTTGAAAAAATATGGCGGACATCTAAAATAGTGTCGGTTTTTTTTTCATGAAGATACAAGAAAAATAAATATTCAATGGTTAACAGTAAGAGTGAAGGAATATGTGTAAGGATCTCAAGACTAGGGGTTATAGGTAAAAAGATATAGTGATATCTTATTTTTGAATTGATTTTTAATAATAAATACCTATATAAGCTAAATACTTACCGCTTTTAACCGATTAAATATGGAGATACAAAAAACAGTATAAGTTAGGTGGAAAAAATGATTATTTTGAATGAGTCCATTGTGTCGCCAATTCTTCTAAAGGTGTTAGAGGAACAGCAAATTCCAGTATTGGAACAAGGGCAATGGGGAGACACATTAACATCAGAAAAGTTAAACATTCAAAAGGATACAGAATTTTTCAAGTCCATGGAAAAGGACAAAAGAATTCTTACAAACTCTGAAAATGGCATAACACTATTAGGTCATTTTCAACCGAATAGCAATGAATACATATGGTCAAAGTTATTGAAGGATAAGAGTCAGGTGCGAAATTTGACGAAATCTTTATATCCTGATTTTTATTTCCAAGATATCGATTTATCCATAATAAGTGACCTTGGTAAAAATCAAATACCGTATCCGGTAGTTATCAAACCCAATATTGGCTATTCCAGTGTAGGGGTGCACAAAGTCAAGAATGAGCAGGATTGGGATATAGCCGTGAACCAGCTTAAAGCGGATTTACTTCATTCGGATGGATTATATGATTCAGAAGTGGTCGGTTCCCAGACCGTTTTAATAGAAGAGTGGATTCAGGGTGAAGAGTATGCCATTGACGGTTATTACAATCAAGATGGTGAACCGGTCATTTTGAATGTCTTCAAACGGTTATTCAAGGATGATTACGATACTTCCGATCGAATTTATTATACTTCGAAGTTGGCCATTAATGAAATCTATCATGAAGCACTGAAGTTCATGAAGAATATCCAAACGGTCCTTCCGCTTAGGAATTATCCTGTACACTTTGAAATTCGCAAAAAGGGAAACCGGGTGATACCCATTGAAATCAATCCCCTGCGTTTTGCAGGAGCGGGTACAACGGATCTAGGTTACCATGCCTATGGAATGAATATGTATGAACACTATTTTTCAGGAACGAAACCCGATTGGAATCGGATATTGGAAGAGATGGACGATCGAATATATAGCTTTTTCTTTGCAGAGGTCCCACTGGAAATAAATCTGGAAGATGTTGCACGTATTGATCATGATGGACTTCGTCATGAATTCGAACATGTTTTGGAATATAGGCAGCTTCCTTTTCAAAAAGACCGTAGCATGGCAATCATCTTTTATAGAAGTGAGGATTTGAATAAAAACCTCCAATTGCTTCATTTGGATTTAATACCATATTTGACTATAAAACACCTGGTTTTCAACTAAGGGGGCATGAAAATGAGATTTTCAAAGCTGAATCCTAAAAAATCTTTATTGGCAAAACTATTCTTGTTTTATATTATTCCTTTCGTGATTTTCGCAGGGGCCATGGGCCTTTGCTTTTCCTATATTACTAATAAAATGATCAATGAGAACGTCCTTCCGCAATTCGATGATCGCCTTTCTGAAAATGCCCACAGTTTAGCAGCGAGCCTCAATCCCACTTTGATAAACAATGCTTCCGAACGGGGCGAAGAGATTAAGCGGAAACTGGATGCCTTTGTTGAAGATAAAAAGGGAATTGAATATGTTTATGTTTTGAAGCGGGAGAATGATGCCGACATGATTGTAGCCTTGAGCGGCAGCGATGACTATATGGTGGAATCCCCCTTCACACCGGAACAGGCAAAATCGATAAATGGAAATGAAGACGTCTTAAGTGAAATATATAAAGATAAGTGGGGTACACACAGGTCGTACTTTACGCCAATCGAAGGAACGGACGCGATTGTCGGAATCGATATGGATGCAAAATTCATTGATGAATTGAAAAGCACAATGATATTCTATAATATCTTATTTCTTGCAAGTGCCGTTATATTAGGTGTGCTATGCGCCGTTGTCATCGGGAAAAAGATCTCGGGACCCGTCAATGAACTCGTTGGTTACACGAATGAAATGGCAAAAGGGGACTTAAGTAAGTCGATTCCCGTTAGCAGACAGGATGAGATTGGCGATCTGTCAAATGGATTCGAAGATATGAGATTAAGTTTGGCCCATATTATCCAGAATGTCCGTGAACACGCTCAAACGATGAATCAAACGACAGTTTCCATTCAGCGATCCTTTGAAGAGATGGTGGAATCCTATGGCCAGATAGTGACGGGGACAACGGAAGAAGCAAAAGCCTCGGAAGAACGTGCCCATCATATTGACCGAATTTCCAATATGATCAGTGACTTAACGGATACGATCCGTTTAATGAACGAGCAAACGAATGAAATGAATGAATTTACGATGCATGCGAATACACTTGCAGAACAAGGAAGTAAACAAGTGCAAGATGTAACGAACCAGATGGATAAAATCATGGAAAACGGCCAAGCGAATAAAGCCAATTTGGTAAGCCTGGAAGAGGATGTAGTGAAGATAAATGAAGTGATTGGTTTAATAAGGGTGATTGCTTCCCAAACGAACCTGCTGTCCCTGAATGCTTCCATTGAAGCGGCACGGGCGGGCGATGCCGGCAGAGGTTTTGCCGTAGTCGCTCAAGAGGTGCAAAAATTGGCTGTGCAAACAGATGAATCCATCGATATCATTTCAGAATCCATTATGCGGATTAATGAACAAACAGCCAAAGTCATTCAAAATAATGACGAGAGTTTTCAGGATATACTAAATGGTGTTTCCTTAGTGGAAAACAATGGAGAGATTTTCAATAAGATATTCGAATCCGTAGGGAAATTGCTGAAAGGCACAGAACAATTGGCCGTCCATTCGAAAAAATCAATGAGTCTTCGGACGAAAGCCTGGCATCCATTCAAGAAATTGCGGCGATTTCAGAAGAAGGAGTCGCGACAACTGAGCAAATCTCGGCAGCTGCAATTCAACAAAATACCATAATGACTGGATTGAAGGACCAAAATGAAGATTTAGCAAAAGAATCGGCCATTTTAGAAGAAATGGTAGAAAAGTTCATTACCGAAAAATGAAATATATAAACATCTGCAAAAACTTCTCATTAACTTTGTTTTCGAGAGGTTTTTGTAGGGGTTCTATCTGAAACATAGTTGAGTGGAGCGGGTGTTCAAGGCTCCTGCGGGGAAGATCCCACTGGTGCTAAGGGCGCCGAGGGCGGACCTTCCGCAAAAAGAGATTGCCTGGAGGCAATGCTCCGTTTTACACTCCCTCAAAAAAATATAGCAATCTTAAATGATATCGAGTTTGTCTACAGTCTGAAACCTCTTTAACTTTGTATGCGGTTTTTGTTTGGATGAATGCATGCATGTGAGTGTTCATGTTGGCCGAGGGCTGTAATAGATAGCCACATTGGTTACTGTTTTTTTATCGAATTTAGAGAGTATTAAAAATTGCTGGAAAAAAGTTTCCCAAACTATTTGCAATCGCTACCATTTAATGTTATGCTTAGTCTTAATTATTTTTGTTCGGTACTAAGGATACTAAAAGTACTACTTTTCGTTTTCGATGATGACTTAGAGCAAGGATAGTAATACATTGTGCTTAGATGCACTAGGAGGCAACAACAATGGAACAAGGTAAAGTAAAATGGTTTAACGCAGAAAAAGGTTTTGGATTCATCGAACGCGAAAAC
The DNA here is from genome assembly GCA_030562215.1 of Peribacillus frigoritolerans. GTDB lineage: Bacteria > Bacillota > Bacilli > Bacillales > DSM-1321 > Peribacillus > Peribacillus frigoritolerans_B. Next base: position 1,195,280 of record JAUPFL010000001.1, read on the forward strand.
GGAGACGACGTATTCGTACATTTCTCAGCTATCCAAAGCGAAGGTTTCAAATCTTTAGACGAAGGCCAAGAAGTTACTTTTGAAGTAGAACAAGGTCAACGCGGACCTCAAGCTTCTAACGTTCAAAAAGCATAATTTCAATAACAAAAAAAGCGGATCCTTGTTATAGGCTCCGCCTTTTTTTTGTTTTATAAAAATACATAACAAAAACCCCGCTAAACGATAAGCAGGGTAAATGGTACAAGTAAAGTAAAACGCTTAAAAAGGTTTGACTAAGTATATCATAGTTTTTCTAAAAAATACTAAATTAAATATATTATACTTATCAAGGTAACGATAGGTAATTACTGAAATCATCGGATTGAAGGGGCGTAAAGGAATTTATGTCCCTTCTTTTTTTGCCTGAAGATTAGGGAAGAGAACAGCATGACCATTTTGTTCAAAAAGGGAAACAAAAAAACGATGGCCCACATATAAAGACATAAGGGCGCTTTCACTAACTTGGAGGAAGGAGAAAAGATTCCCATACATTCAAATATGGATTTGAATATTCAGGGTATTATGTTATATTATAATCAAACGAAGATTTGAATGAGGGTGTGAGAAGATGACGGAACTGAAAGATATATGTGATGTTCACCTGCATGATGAAGTGAAGGTCAATCGCATTCAAGAGGAAATGGGCCAGGTGGATATATCCAGCATGTCGAAGCTGTTTAAAGTTATAGGCGATGAAAATAGGGCGAAGATAGCTTATGCGCTCTGTACGGACGAGGAATTGTGTGTGTGCGATCTGGCCAATATCATTGGTGCTTCGATGGCGACAACGTCACATCATCTTCGTACCCTATATAAACATGCAATCGTAAAATACCGAAAAGAAGGAAAGTTGGCTTTTTATTCTTTGGATGATCACCATATTAAGCAATTGATTCTCATTGCATTAGAACATCAGCAGGAGGTAAGGGTCGATGGCTGAGTCCCCAATGAAAACATATCGTATCCAGGGTCTATCCTGCACGAATTGTGCGGCTAAATTCGAGAACAATGTCCGTGAACTAGAGGGTGTGAAGGATGCCAAAATCAACTTTGGGGCCTCGAAGATTTCGGTACAGGGCAGCGCTACCATTGAAGAGATTGAAAAGGCGGGAGCTTTCGATAACCTGAAGATCCGCGGTGAACAGGAACAGGTAACGCAAAAGGAACCATTTTGGAAGCAAAAAGAAAATATTAAAGTGGTGTTTTCGGTTATCCTATTGCTGGTCAGCTGGATATTGGATAATCGATATGCTGATGGAAGCATCATGCCGGTAATCGGTTATGCGGCAGCAATCATAGTTGGGGGATATTCATTATTTGTCAGTGGATTGAAAAACCTTGTAAGGCTTCGCTTTGATATGCACACCCTTATGACGGTTGCCATCATCGGAGCGGCCGTGCTTGGTGAATGGGGAGAGGGGCGACCGTCGTCATCCTATTTGCGATAAGTGAGGCACTGGAGAAATATTCAATGGATAAAGCCCGTAATTCCATCGAATCATTAATGAACATCGCACCTAAAGAAGCCTTGATCCGTAGAGGGCATCACGAAATGATGGTTGCTGTTGATGAGATTGTAGTGGGCGACATCATGATCGTTAAACCGGGTCAAAAGCTTGCAATGGATGGCCGGATCATGAATGGGGCCTCGACACTTAATCAAGCAGCCATTACTGGGGAATCCGAGCCGGTTTTTAAAACGGTTGATGGTGAAGTGTTTGCCGGAACCTTAAATGGTGAAGGGCTGCTCGAAGTGGAGGTCACGAAGCGAGTCGAGGATACGACGATTGCAAAAATCATCCACCTTGTTGAAGAAGCACAGGCTGAAAAGGCCCCTTCCCAAGCCTTCGTGGATAAATTCGCAAAATTCTATACGCCGGCCATCATGCTCATTGCCTTGGCCATTGCCGTATTACCCCCATTGTGATGGACGGGGATTGGAGTGAATGGATTTACCGGGGATTGGCTGTACTGGTTGTCGGCTGTCCTTGTGCTTTGGTCATTTCAACGCCCATCGCCATCGTGACAGCAATCGGAAATGCTGCCAAACATGGTGTGCTGATTAAAGGCGGGGTCCATTTGGAGGAAGCAGGAGCCTTAAAGGCGATCGCGTTTGATAAAACGGGTACTTTAACAAAGGGCGTACCTGAAGTGACTGATTTCATGGTGTTATCTGATGTGTTGAATGAACAGGACGTGCTGGCTATCGCTGCTGCTTTAGAAAGCAGGTCACAGCACCCCCTTGCCACGGCCATTCTTCAAAAGGCGGAAAACCACGATGTGGACTATCATTCTTTATTGGTGGAGGATTTTACTGCGATCACCGGTAAAGGCATAAAAGGGAAAATCAATCAAGGAATCTATTACATTGGTAAACCCCACCTTTTTGAAGAAGAGGCAGGTATGGTTTTCTCTGATGATGTGCTTAAATTAATCAGCGGCTATCAAAATACAGGGAAAACGGTGATGCTGCTTGGCGATCAAGTGAAGCTTCTGGCACTCATCGCGGTATCTGATGAAATAAGGGAAAGCAGTAAGGAAGCGATTCGGAAACTGCATGCTTTGGGCATTGAAAAAACGATCATGCTGACTGGCGATAATATCGGAACGGCAAAAGCAATTGGAGCGGCAGCTGGCGTTCATGAGATTGAGGCGGAGCTATTGCCGCAGGATAAATTGACCATCATCAAACGATGGAAACAAAAATACGATCGAGTGGCCATGGTAGGCGATGGTGTCAATGATGCCCCGGCTTTGGCCGCTTCCACGGTAGGAATCGCAATGGGCGGGGCGGGCACTGATACGGCCCTTGAAACAGCCGATATTGCCTTAATGGGTGATGACTTATCGAAGCTGCCTTATACTATCCGCTTAAGCCGTAAAACATTAAAAATCATTAAGCAGAACATCACGTTTTCATTGGTGATTAAAATCCTGGCCTTATTATTGATAGCTCCGGGCTGGTTAACACTTTGGATGGCAATTTTTGCCGACATGGGTGCGACGTTATTAGTTACATTGAACAGTCTTAGGTTATTGAGAATAAAAGAGTAGAATAATATGGGCTCCCTGGTGCATCTTAAGGTGCACCAGGGAGCTTTTATTTATAGATTTCCAATTGTTTCATGTGAAACTTTGAAAAAATTAATCGATCCTGTTATTTTTTGTTTAATTTTATTAAAGGGCTGGAATCGTTATGCAAGTGATGCCTGGTATGCTACAATGTGGCTGTTTTAGGCAGTATGATAGGTTTGTTTAAGTATAATAAAGGGAGTAAGGTATGTACGGAAGGGATTTGAAATGATGGAATTTTTACAGCAGAGGGCAATCTTGGTTGGAGTCAATCTCAACGGTCAAAAGGATTTTGAGTATTCAATGGAGGAATTGGCCAATTTAACGGAAGCATGTGAGGTAGAGGTTCTAGGGACCATCACACAGAATTTGCATCGAGTGAACTCATCACATTTAATCGGTACCGGGAAGATCGAGGAAGTAAAAAATCTCGTTGAGCATAAAGAAGCTAATGTCGTCATTTTTAATGATCAGCTTTCCCCTTCGCAACTTCGTAATCTGGAGGGACATGGATTGCAAGGTGATCGACCGGACAATCTTGATTCTGGATATCTTCGCGCATCGGGCGAAAACAAAGGAAGCACAGCTTCAGGTAGAAGTGGCAAAGCTGCAGTATATGCTCCCGCGTCTCGTTGGTTTAAGGGAGTCATTAGGGCGTCAGAGTGGCGGGGTCGGTACAAACAAAGGGGCAGGTGAAAAGCAGTTAGAGCTTGACCGCAGGAGAATCGAGGAAAATATAAGTGTTTTGAATAAAGAACTGGAAGAACTTGTTGCACATAGGCAAACGCAGAGGAAACAGCGGAAAAAGAATGCCATCCCTGTCGTATCCTTAGTCGGTTATACCAATGCAGGTAAATCTTCGATCATGAATGCACTGATTGAGATGTTCCATCCAAATGCCGAGAAGCAGGTGTTGGAGAAGGATATGCTGTTCGCTACGCTTGAGACGTCCGTCCGAAACATTCCGCTGCCGGATAAAAAGGAATTTTTATTGACGGATACGGTGGGATTTGTGTCTAAATTGCCGCATCATCTAGTGAAAGCATTCCGATCCACATTAGATGAAGTGGTAGAAGCGGATCTGTTGATCCATGTTGTCGATTTTTCCAATCCTAATCATGAGCAGCAAATGGAGATAACGGAAAAGACTTTAAACGAGATAGGGATTAAAGGGATTCCGACAATTTTTGCCTATAATAAAGCGGACCTTACCGATTTGGATATCCCTCAGGTGAATCGTGGCTCTGTATATATGTCAGCAAAAAACAAAGTTGGCATCGAAGAATTGATAGATCAAATTCGCAAGCATATTTTTGTCGACTATACTCACTGTGAAATGCTGATTCCATTTGATCAAGGACAGCTGGTTTCTTATTTCAATGAAAATGGTCACATAACGGAAACGGAATATGAGGAAATCGGATATCGAATAAAGCTTGAGTGCAAGAGAACGGATTATGAGAAATATAAACGATACGTTATTCATCCGGAATGAACCTGCCTGTTGATAATTTGTTAACGGTTTGTTGATAAGTGGAAAAGTCGATTCGTTAATGTGGATAACTTCTGGTGAAATGCCTCTGTTCTGCAAAAACAAAGAGAATAATGCCGTATAATATGTGAATAAGTTGTGGATAAGAGTGAAAAGACCCAGGAAACCAAGATATGCGTTTCTGGGCTTTTTTGTTATGTGGACAAAGTGTTGATAAGTAGGTTTTCGGAACAAATCATCTAAAGAATATCGGTAAGTATGATGAAGAGGAAGTTTGAATGTAGAAAAATGACGATGTTTATCACTTATTGTTAGGAAATATAACATGAATATTACATATTGCATATTTAGCATCTGGAAACACTTTACACTTTGTATAATGTAACTTGCATTTCAACATTATAAAATAAAGAATACTCAATTCTCAGATTTATCATCAGGATTTGGGTTTTTAAGATTAATAGGGGGCTCTTTGTGTTAGAAGGAAGCAGGGACCGAGGCGTGACCAGTGAGAGAATGATAGAAAATAATGAACAAAATGAGAGATTTTTGGCTGGGAAATCGCCATGACTTGTTAGGTGAAAAAATTGATGGAAACCATATTGGCAATGCTTTCAATCGTTTAAATATGAGGACAGTAGAGTTAATGCATGCAATTCCTCCCTTTTTATTTTTCGAAAATAAATGTTTGGAAGGAGAAATAGTGGATGAGTATGACGAGCCCGTTAAAAGGTGGTCTAGAGATTAACTTTCAGGAAGCGGAGAGGGGTTTATCCCCAAGGGAAGCTTTGGAAGAATCGAATCGATGTTTATACTGCTATGATGCCCCATGTATCCAAGCCTGTCCGACCGGAATAGATATTCCTGGTTTTATTAAGAAGATAGCTTCAGGTAATTTTAAAGGGTCGGCCAAGACAATCATGACGGCCAATCCTGTCGGTGCCAGCTGCGCGCGGGTATGTCCGACTGAAGAGTTATGTGAGGGGGCATGTGTCCTGAACCATTCTACAAAGCCGATCATGATTGGCAATCTCCAGCGTTATTCCACAGATTGGGCCATCCAAAATAAACAAGCCCTATTCAAGGCCGGGAAGAAGAATGGCAAAAAAGTTGCCATTGTAGGAAGCGGTCCAGCGGGTTTGTCTGCAGCAAGGGAGTTAGCCTTGCTTGGCTACAGTGTAACCATTTTCGAAGCTGAAAAGAATCCAGGCGGATTAAATACTTACGGAATTGTATCGTTCCGTTTACCTCAGAGCATTTCTTATTGGGAAGTTGAACAAGTAAAGAGTTTGGATGTTGATATTAAAACGAATACACGGGTCGGGGTGGATGTTTCCGCAAATCAGCTGACTGCCGACTATGATGCGGTCATTTTAGCGATCGGCATGTCCGATGTTCCAAAGCTTGGGATTGAAGGGGAGGATTTGGCTGAAGTTTATGATGCAATCGATTTCGTAAAGGCAACGAAAACAGGGGCAATCACTGATAAATTCATTGGGAAGAAGATGGCGGTAATTGGGGCTGGAAACACGGCGATCGATGCCGCGACCTGTTCTGTTCGCCTGGGCGCCGAACAGGTGAGCATTATTTATCGTCGTACCCAAAAGGAAATGACTGCCTATGATTTTGAATTTGAGTTTGCCAAACAAGAAGGTGTCGGGTTTCACTGGCTGACTGCCCCCTCCAGGATCCTATCGGATGAAAGCGGTCAGGTTACGGGTATCGAGTGCGTAAAGATGGTGCTTAGCGAGGCTGGTGAAGATGGCCGGCGCCGTCCAGTCCAAATTACCGGATCAGAGTTCGTCATACCGGTCGATGGGGTCATTCGTGCCATAGGCCAATCCAGGTATGTAGGATTGATTGAACAGTTCGGCATTCAACATGATGATGGCGTCGTAACATTGGAGGGTGATTCCTACAGGACATCGAATGACAAGATCTTTGCGTGCGGTGACGTGATCTTCGGAAAAGGCCAAGGTGAGGCAATGGTTGTTTCAGCTGCCCAGCAAGGGAAGAAGACAGCCTATGAAATTGACTCGATTTTGATGGGCGAAGCGGTGGATATTGCTTAAATAACTATGAAAAATAGGAGGCTTATCATGGCTGATTTATCAATTGATCTTGCAGGTATTAAATCTCCCAATCCTTTTTGGCTTGCTTCAGCACCACCTACTAATTCGGGTTATCAAGTCCAGCGTGCATTTGAAGCTGGATGGGGGGAGCTGTTTGGAAGACATTGGGTGATCCCATCCTGAATGTCTCATCACGTTTTGCAGCGGTCAGTTTTAATGGACAAAGAGTTGCCGGATTCAACAATATAGAATTGATTACGGATCGTCCGCTTGAAGTGAATCTGAAAGAAATATATGAAACGAAGAAGAGGTTCCCTGATCATGCAATCATTGCATCGGTGATGGTGGAGCCACAACAGGAAAAGTGGCATGAGATCATCAAGCGTATAGAAGATGTAGGGGTCGATGGTTACGAGTTGAACTTTGGCTGCCCGCACGGTATGGCAGAACGTGGGATGGGAGCTGCTTCGGGACAGGTTCCCGAACTAGTGGAAAAGCAAACATACTGGGCGAAGGAAGCTGCATCCAAACCCGTCATCGTCAAGCTTACACCCAATATAACCGACATTACGGTTACGGCTGAAGCGGCGGTGCGCGGCGGAGCGGATGCAATAAGCATGATCAATACGATCAACAGCTTGGCAGGAGTGGATATCCATTCATGGAATACGATTCCTCATGTAGGCGGAAAGGGTGCTCACGGAGGGTATTGCGGTCCCGCCGTGAAGCCGATTGCTTTGAATATGGTGGCAGAGTGTGCAAGGAATAAAATGATCAATGTTCCCATTTCGGGAATTGGCGGCATTTCAAATTGGCAGGATACGGTGGAATTTTTATTGATGGGTTCGACTGGAGTGCAAATTTGTACGGCTGCCATGCATCACGGTTTTAGAATAGTAGAAGACTTGATCGATGGATTGTCCAATTACCTTGATGAAAAAGGGATTTCCTCCGTGATGGATATTGTCGGTAAGTCCGTACCGCGCTATTCCGACTGGGGGAATTTAGACCTTAATTATAAGGTCGTTGCACGCATTGATAATGATGTGTGCATTAACTGCAATAAATGCCATATTGCGTGTGAAGATACATCCCATCAATGTATAGATATGTTAAAGGACGCGTCAGGCAGCTCCTTCTTGAGAGTGCGCGAAGAGGATTGCGTGGGCTGTAATCTTTGCTCGATCGTCTGTCCGGTAGATGGGGCGATCAATATGATCGAATTGACAAATGAATTACCGCCAATGACTTGGAATGAACGCCAATCGCTCCTTGGGGGCATAAGCAGTGAAAGTGTTGATTTCGTAAAATGATGGAGGGGTCGAATATGAAGAAAATCATTAAAAATGGAACGATTGCAACGGCTGCAGATACGTATCAAGCGGATATATTGATTGAAAATGAGAAGATTGCAATGATTGGCAAGGACCTGCCGGCTGAGGGAGCTGAAATCATTGATGCAAAAGGTGCATATATTTTTCCTGGGGGCATTGATCCGCATACCCATCTCGATATGCCGTTTGGCGGGACAACGACAAAGGATGATTATGAAACGGGTACAATCGCTGCTGCATATGGAGGCACGACAACGATCATCGATTTTTGCCTGACCGAAAAAGGGGTGCCGTTAAAGAAAGCAATTGAAACATGGCATGAAAAGGCCAATGAAAAAGCGGCCATAGATTATGGTTTTCATTTAATGATCAGTGAGATTAATGATGATGTATTGGCTGAGTTGCCAAGTATCATCGATAACGAAGGGATTTCTTCCTTTAAAGTGTTCATGGCTTACAAGAATGTTTTTCAAGCTGATGATGCCACACTATACCGCACTTTGTTGCAAGCAAAGGAACTTGGCGCACTTGTCATGGTTCATGCTGAAAATGGTGATGTCATCGATTATCTTACAAAGCAGGCGCTTGCTGAAGGTAACACCGATCCAATTTACCATGCATTAACAAGGCCTCCGGAGCTTGAAGGGGAAGCAACTGGACGTGCAGCTAAACTGACGGAAATGGCAAATGGTCATCTCTATGTCGTCCATGTCACCTGTGAAGATGCGGTTGAAAAGATCACTGAGGCAAGAAATAAAGGGGTGGATATTTGGGGTGAGACTTGTCCGCAATATTTGGTTCTTGACCAGTCTTATCTTGAAAAGCCCCATTTCGAAGGATCAAAGTATGTATGGTCCCCGCCGTTAAGGGATAAGAAAAACCAGGAAGTGCTATGGAATGCTTTGAAAATGGGGCAGCTGCAAACGATCGGCTCCGATCAATGCTCTTTTGATTTTAAGGGACAGAAGGAACTTGGACGTGAAGATTTCACGAAAATACCGAACGGCGGCCCAACGATTGAGGATCGCATGAGTATCCTCTTTTCTGAAGGGGTCATGAAAGAGCGAATTACCTTGAATCAATTCGTCGACGTGACCTCTACGCGCGCTGCCAAACTATTTGGATTATTCCCAAAGAAAGGGACGATTGCAGTAGGTTCGGATGCTGATATAGTCATTTTTGACCCGAAAGTCGAAAGGGCCATTTCTGCAGATACTCATCACATGGCTGTGGATTATAATGCGTTTGAAGGTATGGAAATTACGGGTGAACCGGTTTCGGTTTTATCGAGAGGTCAATTCGTCATTAAAGACAAACAATTTGTAGGTGAAGCTGGAAAAGGACAATTCCTGAAACGGGCAAAATATAATGCGGCGCTGAAGCCGGATACCGGGAAAAAGCTTACAGTCTAACTTCGGTAAGGAATCTTGCAAATTAATTTAGGGGGATTTTTATGAGTGAGAAGAAAGATTATTTAAAGTCTCCCGATTTGCTGCCTATACCTCATAGTGAGAAAAACATAAGTGCAGCCGGATTTGGTTTCATTTGGGTGGGCATGGCTGTAGTATTGGCTGCCTTCGCGATCGGTGGGAACGGTGTTCAAAGTTTATCCTTAGGCTGGGTCGTTCTTGCAACGGTCATTGCCTGTGTGGTTCTCGGCTTTTTGATGACAATGACAGGGGATATTGGTGTTGAGCATGGAATATCATTCCCAGTCTATATGAGGGCGCCGTTCGGTACGATTGGCACCCACATCCCTTCGGTTGTACGCGGTTTTGTAGCGTCATGCTGGTTCGGCCTCAATACTTACTTTGGAGCCACTGCAATGAACGCGATCTTCACAACTCTTTTTGACTTTGATAATTGGTTTATCTGCTTCCTCATTTTTGCCGTTTTACAATTAGTCAACACGGCAATGGGAATAAAGTCGATTGAACGATTCGCCGACTTGGCGGCGCCCGTCATCATTTTAATTTCTGGCTGGATGTATTTCACCCTATCCGATCAGGCTGTGGCCCAAGGAAGGGATGTATGGTCCTGGATTGAAAGCCCGGTCACTGGCGGGGCAGCCGCCACGGCTTTCATGGTCGTCATAATGGCAAATATGGGATTTTGGGGCACGTTGACTGCAGATATGCCCACGCTTTCCCGCTATATAAAGGCACCAAAAAATGAAAAAAATTGGTTCAAGCGCAATAAGGGGCAAATAATTGGGAATATTATCACCTATCCCATCACCCAGACGTTCATGGTGATTATCGGAGCGGTTTCTTATATGGCTGTTTCCAATTATGATCCTGTAGTTGCCCTACAGGGATCAGCAAGTGGAATTGCCCTCGGCGTCCTTTTGATCATGATCGTATTTGCTCAATGGTCGACGAATACTACGGCCAATGTCATTCCCGCAGCTACCATTTTCTCCAATGTCTTGGGTCCTAAAATGCCATTTTGGGCGGGGGTCGTCGTAGCGGGGGTTATTGGGATAGTAGTTCAGCCATGGAGCCTTTTCGGCATCATAATAGAAGTTTTATTAATAATAGGTGGAATCCTGGCATCCATTGTCGGCATCCTGGTAGCGGATTACTATTTCCTTCGTAAACGGAGAGTGAATGTACAAGAACTCTATGAAAGTGAAGGCCAGTATAAGTACTTGAATGGAGTGAATTGGGCAGGAATCATTTCTTGGGTGATTGGAGGGATTGGTGCCACGATTTTTTCAAATTATTCGTTTATTATTGGCTTTCTTCTTGGCGGTGCAAGTTATTTTATATTAGCTAAGTATTGGTGGTTCAAGCGATATGAACAAGCTGAAATCATTGATCCGAGCGACGAGAAATATCTAGGCATTTCAGTTGGAAGGGATTGGATAATCGGAAAAGGTCCAGAACTTGAGGAAGAGATGGTTTTTACAGCTTCGACCGGCAAGGAGAACGTTTGAAAAAGGGGGAATGGAAATGTCCGAATATCAAGAGTATCGCTTAGAAAGGGAACAAATCGATTTTTTGCTTGAAAGAGGATATCGAATCACCCGGGTTTCCGAAAGTTTAAGTGGAGCCTTTCTCGATTTTGAACTGATTGAAGGAACGAAGCAGGAATGGAAGCAATTGAACATCAAAACCCCGGAAGGAAGGAAATACTTCTCTACATTGCTTTTCAAAAAAAGTTGAATTGAAATGGTTATGGACCGGGCCTATTCCTCACGAATGGGTCCTTTTTGTTCGAGTTTTTGTAGAATTTTGACGTTAGATTTTATGACAAGTGTATGGAGATTTAAGGGTTGTCCGTTTATAATAGATTTTAAAGCAGTTTTATAAAAGGATGTGGCTGGATGAATACATCGATTACAATCGAGGAAATTCTAACACGCAAGCATTTTAATCAGACTGATATAATTGCAGGCAGCAGTGGGATAAAGCGTCAAGTGAAGTGGGTCCACTGCATGGAAGTCACCCAAATCAGCCATTTGTTAAATGGAAACGAACTGATACTGACTACCGGTTTAGGGTGGAAAGACTGCGATGACACATTTCTATCCTACTTAAGACAGTTAATAGAATGTGATGCAGCTGGGCTCTGTATAGAGATTGGCGCCAACACCATGGCAGTGCCGCAATGTGCCATCGATCTCGCAAATGAACGGCAATTCCCTATCATCCTATTTCATGAAGAAGTCCCTTTCGTAGAAATCACGCAGGATATACATTCCCTTATCATCAATAAACAATATCAGATGATCTCCAACTTAGAAAACTACTCACAGCAGTTAAATAAAAATCTCCTCGAAATTGACCATTATGAACCAATTCTAACATTTCTCCACAGTTATTTAAATGTACAGGTTATTCTTATCTTTAATGAAAATGATATAGCCAGCATTCCAAAAATAAAGAAAAAACAACCTATCAAATGGTAGCGGACATATACGATGAGAAGCGGAAATTGGATAAAACCGTTCTTGGACAGCCGATTCAAGTGCTTGGTGAAAATTATGCGGAACTGCTCATTTGCAGCAACGGCAGAGAGTTGACTGATTTTGATTCACTGATCTTGGATCGAACGGCTACCGCATTGGCACAGCATCTATTAAGGGAGTTATATATAGAAGAAAAGAAAATGTCGGAAGAAAGTATATGGCTTACAAATTGGATTGAAGGTGAATATAGTGACGAAGCAATCCGGGAGAGGCTTTCCTATATTGATCCGAAAATGCAGTTGGATGGCGGAATTGTTTGCATTTGCAAACAACACCCAAAGTATAATAAAAATTCCGCAAAATTAGATGGAACCTATTTTAAGATAATGTTTAGAACGGTTTTTGAACAGTACGGCTTTCAGATATTTTCCATTGAAATACATCAGCATCTTGTTTTTATTTTAGGTGATAATCGTTCATCCGAAGATTGGAAATCAAGGGTTACAAGCGCGGTGGATCGAATCATGAAAATGGATGTAAGCGGGCGTAATCGAATGGGTCTGCTTTCCATTGGGTTTGGTAAGCATGTTCAAAGGTTAAGTGAGATTTATAAAAGTTATGAAACGGCCCGTGAGACTTTGCTGCTTCAGGATACATTACCAGAGGATAACAGGAGCTTCTTTTATCAGGACTTACATATGCATCGCATGATTTCACTCATAAATAAACATGGCAATCTGGAGGAAGCGGTATATGAATATTTAGGTCCTGTCATTGAATATGACAAGCAAAACAATGGGGAGTTAATGCCTACCCTGAAGACCTACCTTGCCTGTAACGGTTCTAAACAGGAAACATCAAAACAATTATTCATTGTCCGGCAAACGTTATATCACAGGCTTGAAAAATTGGAGAAACTGCTAGGTTCTGATTTTATGCGTTCCGATAAACGTTTGGGCCTTGAATTCATGATTTTTGCATTGGACTTCTTACAATACAGCAGCAGGAAGATCAGCGGGAAATATGTAGACAAATATATTGGGAGATAAAAATATAAGTAAGACTGAAGGGTGTCCAGGGGACATCCTTTTTTGAATGCAAGGGAAAGGGAGGCAGATAACAAGGTTAATGCTGACATCAAAATGGCCTATATAGCTCCTTGATGCCAGCATCTTTTATTAGTATTCATCTTTTTGGAAAGGCAGTGATCACATTCCAAGAGGTAGGATTCAGCTTGTTCAATGATATGGGTCCCGCATTCCGTACATTGTTTAGGCGGCAGTGTCCTGAAGAATTCCAATGGGTTTTTGGTTTGCATGATGATTCCTCCTTATTTTGGTTTAATCAGTCTACGCGTTTGGAAAGGCAGTGATCACATTCCAAGAGGTAGGATTCAGCTTGTTCAATGATATGGGTCCCGCATTCCGTACATTGTTTAGGCGGCAGTGTCCTGAAGAATTCCAATGGGTTTTTGGTTTGCATGATGATTCCTCCTTATTTTGGTTTAATCAGTCTTCGCGTTTGGAAAGGCAGTGATCACATTCCATCAAGTAGGATTCAGCTTGTTCAGTGATATGGGTCCCGCACTCCGTACATTGTTTAGGCGGCAGTGTCCTGAAGAATTCCAGTGGATTTATAGTTTGCATGATGGTTCCTCCTTTTTGATTTGGTTTTAATCAGTCTTCGCGTTTGGAAAGGCAGTGGTCACATTCCATTAAGTAGGATTCAGCTTGTTCAGTGATATGGGTTCCGCACTCCGTACATTGTTTAGGCGGCAGTGTCCTGAAGAATTCCAGTGGATTTATAGTTTGCATGATGGTTCCTCCTTTTTGATTTGGTTTAATCAGTCTTCACGTCTGGAAAGGCAGCGGTCACATTCCATTAAGTAGGATTCAGCATGCTCGATAATATGGTCACCGCACTCGGGGCAATGTTTAGCAGGGATATTGTTAAAAAACTCAATGGATTTTTTCATTTGCATGATGATTTCCTCCTTTTATTGTTAGATATATTTTCCGATCGCTTTATTCTTCACGTTTGGAAAGGCAGCGATCGCATTCCATCAGATAGGCATCTGATTGGTCCACATGTGTTTCACCACATTCCGGGCAATGTTTAAATGAATCGATTGTGAGTAAATCTGATTGATTTGCTTGCATGTCTCGCCCCCTCCTTATAGTACAGTTCTTGTTATTTGTTTGTTGTTATAATACAGTATATACCCGAATTTGGAAATTGTATAGGTATTTTACAGAAAATTTAAAATTTTTTTCACCCATAGTGTGAAAACCCTATGGGAAAGGGAATTATCATCTGTTTATTTTTTTATTTTTCTCCAAGGCAAGTAGGAATTCAAAGAAATAATGCTTTTTATAAAACGAAAAAACAAAGAGGGAGTGAGAGAGACAAACAATTTTCGATGTGTTGAGATGGGCATTAATGTAACAGATGAGAAACAGGAAGTTCAATGATCAATGAATGCTATTTCACAGTCGATGTAACATAAAAGAGCTTGTTCTAAAATGTCAGAAAAATTCGAGCGGCTGCGATTATATGTAAGTTTCTGTCTGTGTGGTTTTAATACATAAGTAAAGAGGTAACTTGCTAGTAGAAGTACAATAATGGGAGGTAGCATATGTCGAAAGCGATGATTATCGTCAATCCATCTTCAGGCAAGGAAAAGGCAGGGAAGATTTTGCCGAAAGCGGAAAAGGCACTTGGTGAAATTTTTGATGAGGTACGCGTTCGTAAAACGGAAGGAGAGGGGATGCGACGGGTTTTGCAAAGGAGGCCTGTGCAGAAAGATTCGATGCTGTCATTTCCATGGGTGGGGATGGAACGGTGAATGAGATAGTGAATGGCTTGGGCGAGCAGCAGCATCGGCCTATCTTCGGGATCATTCCACTAGGAACCATCAATGATTTCGCCAGGTCTTTGGGAATACCACTGAATCCCAATGCAGCCATCGAGATATTGAAGGATATGCATATTAAGGAATCGGACATAGGGAAGATCAATGACCGTTACTTCATGAATGTGTTGGCGGTAGGGGCAATCGCCGAGGCCACCTATAATGTTACCATTGAACAAAAAACCCGTCTTGGGTCTTTTGCATATTTCATTGAAGGAGCAAAAGCGATCATTAAAAAGACTCCTTTTCCTTTAACGGTTGAACATGATCACGGAAAGTGGATGGGGAGGCTCATTTACTAATTGCAACAATGACTAACTCTGTCGGAGGCTTTGAACAACTCGCACCAGAGGCGGAAGTGAATGATGGAAAGCTGCACACGTTCATCATCAAGGATTTATCTCTTCCTCTCATCGTCAAAATCATTCCCAGTTTGATCAGGGGGAGATCATGGGGAATGACGAAGTTGAATATATTAAAACATCCAAGCTCCATTTAACCACATCAGAGAAACTTGCAGTCAATATCGATGGCGATGAAGGCATTCTTCTTCCTTTCCGGGCAAATGTACTGCATAAACATCTTCGTCTATTCGTCCCGGGAACTAAATGAGCCGTTTAGTGCCAATTTCATTCATCATGTGGGAAAAGCTGATTATGGGTTAGCCAATCAGCTTTTTCTATGCGGTTACCCAAGCTTGTGTTGATGGAGTTTGTTGGTGGTGTTCATCGTGCACGACTTAAGCTCCTTCGCTTTTATAAAAGGTATCATTATTCAGGGGATTCCAGGTTAGAATAGTTAATGCATGAATGACTGGGTATAAGTATGTTACGCTTATAGTTACGATTATGGATGAGAGAGGAAGTTTGATGTTTGTATGGAGTTTTTTCTTGTTATATTAGCGCTTCTTATATTGATTGGAGTGTCTAATGTAATTAACCATTTTATACCCTTTATACCTGTACCATTAATACAAATAGCACTCGGTGTCATATTGGCACTATTACCCCTGGGTATGCATGTTGAGATGGAGACTGAATTATTTTTGCTATTATTCATCGCACCCCTATTATTCAATGATGGTAAAAATGTACCCCGAACAGCACTATGGAAGTTGAGGGCACCCATTCTGATGCTTGCACTGGGCCTCGTATTCATAACGGTTTGGGTAGGCGGATATTTAATTAATTGGATGATTCCTTCAATACCATTGCCGGCAGCGTTCGCTTTAGCAGCCATTTTGTCACCTACGGATGTAGTGGCAGTAAGCGCTTTGGCGAGTCGTGTCAAATTGCCGAAGAGCATCATGCACCTTCTCGAAGGCGAAGGGCTAATGAATGACGCCTCAGGTTTAGTTGCCTTTAAGTTTGCCGTTGCTGCTACAGTCACGGGTGTTTTCTCCTTAGTCGACGCAACCTTCAGTTTCATATGGATTGCAACTGGTGGCTTTGTAGGTGGAGCAATACTAGCTTTCATCATTATCAGGCTTCGGATATTTCTTCGCCGTTTAGGGATGGAAGATGTCACGATGCATATGCTGATCCAAATCCTAACTCCTTTTATTATTTTCCTCGCTGTGGAACATTTCCACCTTTCTGGGATTTTGGCAGTCGTGGCTGGGGGAATAGTCCATGCCATTGAACGAGATCGGGAAATATCACCAACAGTGGAACTTCAAGTCGTTTCAAAGAGTACATGGTCCGTCATTTTATATGTATTGAATGGCCTTGTATTCGTTTTGCTTGGCTTGCAAATTCCAAGCGTTGCGAAAACAATCTTTCAAGACCCAGCCTTCAATAATGGACAAGTGATCCTTTATATCGTGATCATTACACTTTTCCTTTTCGCTTTACGTTTCATTTGGCTTTCGGCTGCCTGGTCGATTGGCTGGATGACGAAAAAAGCGGGAGCCCAAAAACCGGACTTCAAAGCTGCCGGGATCATTACCATTTCCGGTGTTCGCGGAGCTGTAACGTTAGCGGGTTCGTTTTCGATTCCGTATGTGTTGGCAGATGGAAGTCCTTTTCCTGAGCGTTCGTTAATCATTTTCATTGCAGCAGGTGTCATATTGCTGACCTTGATTGTTGCGAGTGTATTCCTGCCAATCGTGGCTCGGTCGGAAGAAGAGGAAGTGGTGAACAAGCAGGCTGACAAAACGAAAGCTGCTGCCATTCACTCACATCAAGCGGCCATTCGGGTGGTTGAGTCCCAAATGACAGATGAAAACCGGGAAGCGGCTTTATCGATCATTTCCAGGTATTGTACCAAGATCAATGAATTGTCCTATGTAGAACAGGAGAAAGAACCGGCTGCATTAAGAGAAGAAGAGAAGGAACTTCGCTTCAAGGCCCTTGAAGCAGAGCAAAGATTCCTGGATAAACTCATTAAGGATGAAAAAGTGGACCGGGAAACGGCGTATATATGCAAGGAATACATCCAGCGTATGGAAGGTGCCGTGACAAATCGGCTGAAGTTCCGTTTTTTCAGGTCAGTAACGCTTTTCAGAAGAAGTATGTTAAGGCTTTTAAAATTATTTTTCCCTGACAAAAGTAAAATAAGAAAAATCAATCTTGAGAGATTGGAAAAGGTCCGGGATCTTAAAATCAGGATGTATAAAGCTGCCATCCAAGAGATACAAGCCGGAATTACATCCGATAATCATAAGACATCCTCGATGATCATAGAAGAGTATAAAGTGTTGATTTTAAAATGCAAACGTGAAAACAGAGGCCGTACCCCGAGTAAAATGGCCGAATATGAAAGAGAGCTGTTCTATAAAGCGATCCAGGCAGAACGGGACGAAGTGCAGGATATGTTTGAAAAACGACAAATTTCCCGTGATGTTGCCAACATACTCCGCCAGCAAATCAATTTACGAGAAGCACTGACTATCAATGAAAATACACATTGATTATACAGAAGGAGCACTGTCGATATATTCGGCAGGGCTCCTTCCGGTTTGTGAAGGGAATATCGGACGGGGCATCGAATCATTATTGTATTCAATAATTGATGAAAGAGAGTGTGCTTAATGGAAAAGGAAATCGAGACCATAACTTTAACGCCTTATTTACCGGAACATCTACACCAGCTTTCCCAGTTTTATTTACCGAATGCACAAACCCCTTTTTCAGCTCTGCCGGAAGAGTCACTGAAATATTGCCGGGAAGATTGCGACAGGCACCCTATCGTAATATTGGCCGATGGTATCCCAGTTGGCTTTTTCGTTTTACACATTGGCGAAAACATCACCCCTTTCACCAGCGATAAAAAAGCGATATTGCTCCGGGGATTTCTTGTTGATCAAAAACATCAGGGAAAAGGGATTGCGAAGAAAGCCTTGCAAATCCTTCCGGAATTCGTAAAAGGGATTTTTCCAAACAAGGATTCGATCATTCTGGCAGTGAACATCATGAACGTGATTGCAAAAACGCTTTATGTGAAATCGGGGTTTCAGGATACAGGGATTCAAAAGGAAGGCAGAAGCGGGTTGATGGAGATAATGGAATATAGAGTGGATACGGTGAACAAGGATATGGAATAAGGGATGGATAACAAAAACAATTGGCATGTAGACCTTTCCAAGGAAAGGTCTTTTTGTCCAATTTGTTACAGGTTTCATTAAGAAATCAGTGATTTAGAAGGGCTGCTTTTAATAATGCCGCTGCCTTATGGTACACTTTACTTATTGCAAAATTCGTTAATCGAGGTGTAGTCCTAATGAAAACAGTCGTAGTCGTAGGTGGAGGCATTACCGGATTATCAACCATGTATCATTTACAAAAAACAGTTAAAGCGAGGAGTCTCTCCGTACGATTAATATTATTAGAAGGAAATGAGGAATTAGGCGGTAAAATAAGGACTGTGCACGATGGCCCTTTTAAAATTGAAGCGGGTGCCGATTCGATCGTCGCAAGGAAACAGAATATCCAACCATTTCTTAAAGAATTGAACCTGGAGGATCAAGTCGTCTATAATGCGACGGGAAAATCATTCATCCATACAGATGGGATGCTGAAGGGAATCCCTGAAGATGCCCTATTCGGAATACCAATGAGTCTGGAGTCGCTGGCGAAAAGTGATCTGGTTTCCGCCCAAGGGAAGGTCGACGCCTTAAAGGATTTCTACACAAAGAATGAGACATTTACGAAGAATGACTCCATCGGTTTATTTCTTGAAAGCTTCTTAGGCAAGGAATTGGTTCAAAAGCAGATATCGCCTGTCCTATCAGGTGTTTACTCAGGAAAGTTAAATGAATTGACCATTGCCAAAACACTGCCAGAGATGCTGGATTATAAAAATCAATATGGCAGCATAATACGAGGACTATCGGAAAATAAGCAGAAATACAAAAGCAAGGGAAATAAGAAGTTCCTTTCGTTTAAAAATGGCTTATCAACATTGGTTGAACGAATAGAGGAAAGGCTCGATATGGTCGAGATTTTAAAAGGGGTCAGTGTAGATAAAATCGGAAGAAATGATGAGGGGTACATCATTTCATTGGCAAACGGTGAAACGCTGGAAACGGACTTTATCGTATTGAGTACACCGCATACAATTGCCCAGAAATTATTGGGTGATCGGGAGCTGGATGAGGACTTCGACGGCTTGATCAATAGTTCGATGATTAGCGTTTATCTTGGATTCGATATCCCGGACAGCATGCTTCCTAAAGACGGGACAGGTTTCATTGCAGGTGATAATAGTGATTTGATCTGTAATGCATGTACCTGGACAAGCCGGAAATGGGAGCATACTTCTGAAAACAGTCAACTTTTGGTAAGGCTTTTTATAAAAGCTCTAGTCCGGACTATGAACGATTACAGTCACTTACAAACCAGGAATTGATCTCTGTGGCTTTACGCGA
The DNA here is from genome assembly GCA_030562215.1 of Peribacillus frigoritolerans. Classification (GTDB taxonomy): domain Bacteria; phylum Bacillota; class Bacilli; order Bacillales; family DSM-1321; genus Peribacillus; species Peribacillus frigoritolerans_B. The sequence continues at coordinate 1,214,980 of JAUPFL010000001.1, forward strand.
CATTAAGAACAGTCTAAGCATTTCTGGGAATCCAATTACGAGTGAAGTGACGAAATGGCATGAAAATATGCCGAACTACCATATTAAACATCCTCAAATCGTTCAATCACTGGAGGCGAAAATTTCCGAGAATTATCCGAATGTATTACTTGCGGGCTGTTCATACAATGGTGTCGGAATCCCGGACTGTATTGCTGATGGGGAAAAGAAAGCGGAAGAGATATGTCTGAAGTTATAAAAGGGGACTGCCAGGTGGCGGTCCTTTTACTATTGGAAATGTAGCAGGTATAGAGAATAGTTACCTCTCATGATTCTTCCGCGTATACTTCGAATGTGACGTATTAACCCACTTTTTCTTTCTGCACATCGTACTATAAAAAAACGCAAATTCGTTTGGTGTCCTCTTTCAATCACGTTTTCCAATAGAGGCGCTAGGATATTATTATCATACTTGGTTACAATCGTGCCGACTTCAACATTGTTACTCATCGCACCTATTGATTTACAGTAATCATTTCAAGTCGATTTCGCGGAAATAAAATCATGTTAGAAAGTATCTTTAATTTTAAAACAAGCACAACGTGTTCAGGGGAGACCCCGCCCGCGGAAAGCGAGTGCCTGGAGGAAATCAATGTTCCAATTCAACAATCACTCAAAAAAACTGTAGATAATTTTCTTGGGGTTTGTCTGCAAACTAGACTGTCAGGGCAGTCCTTTTTTAACGAATGCTGGAAATTACGTTTGAAGTTTCCCGCATTTCCTGTATAATGATATTCGTAAAATTAAACTGAAAGTTTACCTATATAAAACTTTATCTACTTTGGGTTTACTATAAGTAAACTGATTGAGGGTTATGGAATGCAAATTGGGAAAAAATAAAGAACCTCCGCTTGAAAAAAGGTTTGACCCAGGAAGAATTGGGCGAAAGAACCGATTTAAGCAAAGGATATATTTCACAGTTGGAAAGGGATCTTAGTTCCCCTTCAATTGAAACTCTGTTCAATATTTTAGAAGTACTCGGCTGCAAGCCGAAGCAGTTCTTCGATGATGAGGATCAAGTCCAAAAAGTAGTGTATGAAGAAGAAGCACAAACATTTTTCATCGATGAAGAACGGGGATACCAAATTCAGTGGCTCGTGCCTGAATCGAATGAAAAGGAAATGGAACCTATTCGTCTGACTCTGCAGGAAAAAGGGGAGTTCAAACAATTTGAACCATCCTTGTCGGAAACATTCGGTTATGTATTAAGCGGAAGAGTCATTGTAAAGCTAGGTACACATACGTATTTCGTCAAGGCAGGGGAATCGATTTATTTTCATGCTTCAGATGAACATCAAATCATCAATGATTTTGAAGGAGCGTCCGAGTTATTACTCGTGGTGACGGAATCCTACTTATAGAATTCAAAACAAACCAATCGTTGATGATTGATGAGTAAGGTAATGGAGAGAGGGAAGAAGCTATGGCAAATGGGAATATAATACGCTTCGATCAGGTTACGAAGCAATTTGATGATGAAACGGTGGTTCTCGATAATGTTAGTTTTGAAATCGAGAGAGGGAAGTTCTATACGCTATTGGGTCCTTCCGGATGTGGGAAGACCACGATCCTTCGTTTGATTGCCGGCTTTACGGAAGCTTCCAAAGGTGATATTTATTTTGAAGGAAAAAAGATCAATGATGTACCAGCCAATAAAAGGCAAGTGAATACGGTTTTTCAAGATTATGCACTTTTTCCGCATTTAAATGTGTTTGAAAATGTAGCATTTGGTCTTCGGATCAAAAAAATGAAGAATTCTGAAGTGGAAATCAAGGTGAAGGAAGCACTCAGCTTTGTTAATTTGGAGGGTTATGAAAAACGGGAGATCAGGGAAATGTCCGGCGGTCAGCGGCAACGGGTAGCCATTGCCAGGGCTATTGTTAATGAACCTGAAGTCATTCTGCTGGATGAACCGCTATCTGCCCTCGATCTGAAATTGCGTACAGAAATGCAATATGAATTGCGGGAGCTGCAACAGAGGCTTGGAATCACGTTTATCTTCGTCACTCATGATCAAGAGGAAGCATTAGCGATGTCAGATGAAATTTTTGTCCTTAACAAAGGGAAAATTCAGCAAAGCGGGACCCCTACGGATATTTATGATGAACCGCTGAATCGATTCGTTGCCGATTTCATCGGTGAGTCCAATATTGTAAAAGGAAAAATGATTGAAGATTACCTCGTGGAATTCGTAGGCAGACAGTTTGAATGTGTCGACCAAGGATTGAACAGTAATGAAGCTGTCGATATTGTCATCCGCCCGGAAGATTTAGAGATTACTTCGGTCGATCGCGGGAAACTGCAAGTTCGGGTGGACTCCCAGCTATTTCGCGGTGTTCATTATGAAATCAGCTGTTATGACCATGATGGTAATGAATGGCTTGTCCAATCAACGAAAAAAGTGACAGTAGGAGATGAAATAGGGCTATATTTCGATCCGGAATCGATTCATGTCATGCGATTGGGTGAAACTGAAGAAGAGTTCGATAAGCGTCTGGAAGCGTATCACGATGGGGAAAGTCATGAAGAATAAAATATCCCGGAATATTTACTTCATACCCTATGTCTTATGGATTGCTTTATTCGTGATTGCCCCCATTTTATTGATCCTTTACTATTCCTTCTTTGACATTGAAGGCAATCTATCCTTGATTAACTATCAAAAGTTCTTTACGCCAGTATATTTAAAAATGACATTAAGCTCATTTTGGTATGCTTTCCTGATTACGGGAATATCCCTTTTAGTCGCTTACCCGACAGCCTATTTGTTAACGAAAACCAAGCATAAGCAGTTGTGGCTTTTGCTGATTATCGTGCCTTCCTGGATTAATTTACTTTTGAAGGCTTATGCCTTCATTGGTATTTTGGCACATATGGTGTGGCGAATGGTTTCCTGGAGGCGGTAGGAATCGGAAAGCAGCAGATTCTCTTTACGGATTTCAGCTTCATATTCGTTTCGGTTTATATTTTCATCCCGTTTATGATTTTACCGATATTCAATGCGCTTGATGAAATGAATCCAACCCTATTGGATGCGGCCAATGACTTGGGAGCGTCCCGATGGATGACATTCCGCCGTGTCATTTTTCCATTGACGTTAGATGGTGTAAAGACGGGATGCCAGGTAGTCTTCATCCCGGCACTTTCATTGTTCATGCTTACAAGACTGATTGCCGGTAACCGAGTCATTACACTTGGTACCGCTATCGAGCAGCACTTCCTTGTAACACAGGATTGGGGAATGGGTTCCACAATCGCGGTATTTCTGATTATTATAATGTTCCTGATTATGTTTGTAACGGGTAACCGAAAGCAGGGTGTGTAAATTGGGCAATAAATTATCACCAATATCAAAAGCGTTTCTCGTTTTGATTTTTCTCATTCTCTATGCACCGATTTTCTTTTAGTCTTTTACTCTTTTAACAGCGGTGGAACGATGTATGACTTTAAAGGGTTCACGATGGAGTGGTACAAGGAGCTGTTCCAAGATACGAGGCTGTTGATCATTGTATTGAATACACTTGTGATTGCTTTATTATCTGCACTGATAGCAACGATCATCGGGGTGATAGGGGCAATTGGAATTCGGTCCTTTACGAGCAGTAAAGCTAAGAATACGGTATTGTCATTGAATAATGTATTGATTGTCAGTCCCGATGTGATCATCGGTGCTTCCTTCCTGATTTTATTCACGATGGCCGGGATCAAGCTAGGATTCTACTCGGTACTGTTGTCGCATATCGCATTCAGTATCCCGATCGTTGTGCTGCTGGTACTTCCGAAACTTCAGGAAATGAGCCCTACTTTAATTGATGCGGCCCGGGATTTAGGAGCAAGCCGGTGGGATGTATTGACGAAGGTCATCCTTCCATACATCTTACCAGGTATCTTTGCTGGTTTTTTTATGGCATTGACTTATTCACTTGATGATTTTGCGGTTACGTTCTTTGTGACCGGTAATGGTTTCTCCACTCTTTCTGTGGAAATCTATTCATTGGCCCGACGTGGAATTTCATTGAATATCAATGCACTATCGACACTTCTGTTCGTCGTGACACTGCTGTTGGTTGTCGTATATTACTTTATAACTCAACGTGTTAGGCAAACGGGAATGGGGGGGAAACGATGAAAAGGCTTCTCCAAATGTTTTTGCTCATTTCCATCGTATCCGCTTTGCTGCTATATGCAATTTCAAGTTTGAATTCATCGCAGGGATTTACGAGCAGCAATACGCTTACCATCTATAATTGGGGCGATTACATCGATACGGATCTAATCGAACGTTTTGAAGAAGAAACAGGTATAAAGGTCATTTATGAGACTTTCGATTCGAATGAGGCCATGATGACTAAAATCGAACAGGGCGGTACCACTTATGATATTGCCATTCCGTCTGAGTACATGATTGATAAGATGAGGCAAGAAGACTTGCTGGTTCCCTTAGATCATTCCAAGCTTCCGAATTTGAAAAATATCGATGAGCGATTCATCGATCTGCCATTCGATCCGGAGAATAAATATTCTGTCCCGTATTTCTGGGGAACGGTTGGGATTGTTTATAATTCCAAGATGCTCGATGGCAAAGAAATAACGGCCTGGGCGGATTTATGGGATAAAGATTTAAAAAATGAAATCCTTTTGACGGATGGGGCTAGAGAAGTGATGGGCATGGGTCTGAACTCTTTGAATTATTCATTGAATGATACAGATGAAGAACACCTTCAAGAGGCAAAATCCAAACTTGATGCCCTCACTCCGAATATTAAAGCGATAGTAGGTGATGAAAGCCGCATGCTATTGGAAGCCCAGGAAGCGGCAATTGGCCTTGTTTGGTCGGGAGTTGCTTCTGAAATCATGGCTGAAAATGAAGATCTGGAATACGTTGTTCCAAAAGAGGGGTCCAATTTATGGTTTGATAATATGGTCATCCCAAAAACAACGAAAAATGTCGATGCGGCTCACCAGTTCATCAACTTCATGCTGGACCCGAAAGTTGCGGCACAAAATGCTGAATATGTAAGTTACTCGACACCCAATAAAGAAGCACTGAAATATATGCCTGAAGAAGTGGTGAAGGATGAACGTTTCTATCCATCACCTGAACTGACGAAGAAACTGGAAGTATACGAAAACCTTGGGAAGAAAAACTTGGCCCATTACAACGAACTCTTCCTTGAATTCAAGATGCATCGTAAATAACAAAAAAAAAAAAGCATGGTGTAGGAATCCCCTCCGTACACCATGCTTTTTCGTTTCTGTGTTTCACGGGTATTTGCTCCAAACTCACAGTATTTGCTCCAAATTCACGAGTAAAAGCCCGAAACTCACGAGTATTTGCTCCAAATTCACGAGTAAAAGCCCGAAACTTACGGAGTATTTGCTCCAAATTCATTTGTTACCTATATAAAAACTTGGTATAACGGTATAATATATTTTTTGTAATGATCAACCAAAATTTTAATGTAAATCTGTAGCAGAATGAATACTCTAAAATATCTGTAGGGATTTAAGTATGTTAGTATAATGATTGAGTTAGTGCATATTGAAGGTTGAATTAAAATCTTAAGGATTAATTAATATTTCCAAGCTATCATAATAGAAAACTTAAGGGAGAGTATTCATGAAACTATTGAGCACGAAGGCATATATTTGGGCAGGGAGCATTTTAATCATTGCCGGGATCATGGCATTTGCGATGATTTCGTCCACGGATAATACAATGGCGAGTATCGATGGCGAGAAAATAAATAAGGATGAGCTGTATGACGCACTTGTTGCGGGATACGGAGCAGATACTTTAGACCTGTTAATTACTAATAAATTGGTTGAATTGGAAGCGGAAAAAGCAGGAATTAAAATTAAGGATGAAGAAATCCAGAAAGAAATCGATGTTATGGTTGAGTCCTATGGCGATGAAAAGTCGTTAGAAGAGCAATTGGAAGCAAGCGGTTCTTCGATGGATGCCTTAAAAAAGGACATCGTGGTTTACCTGCAAACGAAAAAACTGGTAGAACCGAGAATTACCGTGACGGACGATGAAATCAGTACGTATTTTGAAGATAATAAAGATACATTTGCTCAAGCGGAACAAGTGGAAGCTAGTCATATTTTAGTCGAAGACGAAAAAACGGCAAAAAAAGTTGCGAAAGAGCTTGCAGCAGGCGGTGATTTCGCTAAGTTGGCAGCTGAATATTCCACTGATACTGAAACGGCGGATAACGGAGGAAGCCTAGGATATTTTGGAAAAGGCGATATGGTGGAAGAGTTTGAAGATGTTGCCTTTGATCTTGATATAAATAAAGTCAGTGATCCAGTCAAATCCGAATATGGGTACCATATCATAAAAGTAACCGGTAAGAAGGAAGCCAAAAAGCTAATTTAGAAGACAGTAAAGATGTAATTAAAGAAACGCTTCTTTCCGAAAGATTACAAGAGGAATATCCCGTTTGGTTAGCCGAAGTGAAAAAGGACCATGAGATAACGAATAAATTGGAGGGCTCTAACTAAGGTCATCAAGTGGCTGATATATGAAAAAACAAAAGGGTTCCGGAAAATGTACCTTTCATCAAATGATGTTCCCGACCCAACTGACCCACAGTTTGTAGACTTCTATCTAAATGTTATAACAGAGTTGATAGGAGAGGAAGGTAAGAGACTGCTGCGGGAAAAGCGTGTCAAGGGGAGACACCAAAGGCGGAAGCCGAGGAGGCTCCACGACCGCCCGCGGAAAGCGAGTGCCTGAAGCGATATCAACATTGACAAGCGATAAAAAGCTGAGGCATAATGCCTCAGCTTTTTTATATATTAGAAGTTGGATGAAATGGATTTTTGATTGGATAATCCTGATTTTTTAACGATTTCATCACTCTCTTTTCACCTTTATCATTATCGGATTTCAATGATTGTGATGGCGTTTCTTTTAGCTGTTTACCGGCAACGACCACCTTTGAACTGATGTCTTTTAATTCACTTGTTGCGTCCTTAGCCGTACCAAGTGCATCAGTGGAGATATCCTTTACTTCGGATACTTTACCTACCACGTCTTCATTGACGGTTTCATATAATGTTTCAACGTCATTGATTGCCTCTTTAATCGTCTCCGTTGCCCCTTTGACTCCTGATACCATCTGTTCCTTCATTTCGCCGGGATTTTCCTTCACCTGTTCAATCATATTCATGGAGTTGTCTTTTAAAAGGACGGCTGATCGCTTTACTTTATTTCTTGTGTTGGAGTCAAGTAAGGTCAACGCACCGCCGACAAGCCCCCGATTAGAATCCCTTTTAAAAGTTTGCTATTCGTTTGAGTTTCGATAGTTGATTGAGTCATTTATATTTCCTCCTTTAGAATGGTAGATTGTTTGCTTATTTTGGGTTTTCCCTTATTTACCATAAGTTAAACTGGAAATAATAAACTATCACGGGATTGACATAATAAATAAAACAATAGTAATCTACATATAGTTAAATGACTGAACTACTTTTTGGGAGGCGCAACGATGACTAATGAAAAAGTTTCTGGATTGATTGATCGCTATATGAAGGTTTCTTTCTATGTCAATAAGATGGGGGAGCTTTTAATAAAAGATCAGATTTGTGATGTGCTGACGAACGAACAATACTATACTTTACGGTTCATTCAACAACAGCGGTTGTGTACATCGACGGAAATCAGTGATGCCTTTTACATTAATAAGAGTGCCGTCACGTCCAACATCAACAGGCTGGAAGGCAAAGGATTGATAGAACGGGAACAGGACCTGGTTGACCGAAGGGTCTTTCACTTGAAGCTTTCCAAAGTGGGGGAAGCGTTGTTACAGGAAACGGAAAATAAGATTCATAAATTGGTAGAGAGCATCATGACGAAATTCGATTATGAAGAGATTGTTAAATTCCTTGATACATATGAGAAGCTTTCACAGATTTTCATTCAAATGAAGAATGAGGAATGGGAGGAAATATAAATGAGGGGAATCATAAAGGGAAGATGGCTGGTCATTATCGCTTGGGTTGCAATTACGGCAGGGTTATTGTTTGCGGCACCGAATATGGCAGAGCTTGTCCGGAATAAGGGCCAGCTGGATGTACCTGCAGAGTATTCCTCTGGAATGGCCAATGAGCTAATGAAAGAGATCCAGGATAAGGATGAGTCACAAGTGGCTCTCGTATTTCATGGTGATAAGAAGTTATCTTCCTCGGAATTGAAAGAGATCGAGGTAGCGATCCAAAAGCTTGAAAAGAATAAAGCGGAGCTTGGCATCAAAGAGGTCATGACCCATTTTAAAGAGCCCTCGCTAAAAGGTCAGTTGGTCTCGGAGAATGAATCAACGGTTTTGACATCCATCACGATGGTCAAGGGGGACCGGGAAGCTAAGGAAGTGATCGATGCCCTTTATAAAGAGTTGGAACAAGTGGAAGTCGAGCATTATTATACAAGCAGCTGGATGATCGATGAAGATCTTAATGCCAATTCCCAAGAGGGGCTGAAGAAAACTGAAGGCATTACGGTTGTCTTCATCCTGGCTGTATTGCTGATAGTTTTCCGTTCAGTGGTGACACCGATCATTCCGTTAGTAACTGTCGGTTTCACTTATTTATGTTCACAATCCATAGTCTCATTCCTGGTGGATAAATGGGACTTTCCGATTTCGTCTTACACCCAAATATTCCTGGTAGGTATTTTATTTGGAATCGGGACTGATTATTGCATCCTGCTTCTTAGTCGTTTCAAGGAGGAGCTATCGTCTCGGGAGTCCTTGCCTGAAGCCATCGTGGAGACATACCGAACCGCCGGTAAGACTGTCTTATTCAGCGGAATGACCGTAATGATTGGCTTTGCGGCAATCGGTTTTTCTACTTTTAAGCTCTATCAATCTGCGGCGGCCGTTGCCATAGGGGTTTTCATTTTAATGATCGCCCTTTATACGATCGTTCCATTTTTCATGGCGGTTCTTGGCAAGAAGCTATTCTGGCCGGCGAAAGGGAAGCTTGCGCATAGTGAAAGTAAACTGTGGGGAATTCTTGGTAACTTCTCTTTGAACCGCCCATTATTGGCGCTCATGATCGTCGCAATCGTCTGTGTCCCCTTTTGTTTATGTATGATGGGAAGATTTCTTATAACTCCCTTGAAGAAGCGGGTGATGATGTTCCTTCCATCATGGCATTTAATATCATTTCCGATGAATTCGGTCCGGGACAATCGATGCCAACACAGATTGTCATAAAAAATGACGAACGTATGGATTCGGAAGATTACGTCGCACTTGCTGAAAAAATCAGCCAGGAAATCGTCAAGGTGGATGAAGTCGATATCGTTCGATCCATGACCCGCCCGACAGGTGAACCCATTAAGGACTTATTTGTCTCCAATCAAGCCAAAACTTTGGAAAAGGGAATCGGGGAAGGAAATAAAGGCATTAAACAAATCAGCGATGGATTGAAAACGGCAGGCAGTGAGCTTTCCGATTCAGGACCGCGATTGAAGCAAGCGACAGACGGATTAGGCGGGCTCATATCCGGGACCAATGAATTAAAGAGCGGCGTTGGTCAGGTGGAGAAGGCGTTAACAAGCATTGAAGCAGGCATTCGCGATGGGTCTTCAGGGACTGTGGACATAAAAAACGGATTGAATGAGGTCAAGGCAAACTTGGAGAAGCTTGCCACCGGAAGCGGACAGCTACTCGAAGGCTACAAACAATCAGCTAATGGGTTAAGCGAGCTCACAGGTCGATATAAAGAAATTCAAACAAACCTTACGGGCGTATCACAAAGCCTTGCCGGTTTAAATCCTTCCTTTGAGCAAATGGAAGCCACTCATCCAGAATTACAGGCGGATCAGTCCTATCAAACGATCAAGCAAACAGTTCAAGGGGCACAGGGTGGCTTGGAGCCCATGGCAGCAGGCCTTTCAGAGCTCAATAGGAATCTTGTTTCAGTGTCCGGCGGTTTGAATACGGCGAACGAAAATATGGAAGAGATCGTAAAGGGTCAAAATTCTCTTGGGGAGGGCCTGAACCAACTGATTTCAGGTGTCGGCACTTTACAAAAAGGTTTAAGTACCATGGCCAATGGTCAGGGGGAAGTCATAAATAATCTGTCAGGATTTAAAGGAGGCCTTACCAGCTTAGGTAATGGGCAGCAAGAACTTCTAAATGGTTTTTCAAGCCTCGGCGGACAACTTACTGATTTGACAGATGGCTTAAATGAAAGTGCGGATGGTCTGAATGAAGTCCATGATGGACTATCGTCCGCACAGGGTTATTTATCAGGGCTGGCAAAAACGGATAAAACGGTAACAGGCATGTACATTCCCAAAGAAGTAGTCGAAAGCGAAGAATTCGGGGAAGCATTGAACGCGTATTTATCTGAAGATGGTAAAATCATGACCATGGATGTGGTATTCAAGGCGAATCCATATTCCAATGAAGCAATCGAGCAAATCGATTCTATTGAGGCAACCGTTGAAAGAGTAACGAAAGATACAAAGCTTGAAAACGCACAGGTGACGATAGGGGAATCACAAGTACACATCATGACTTGGGCATGATGTCTGAGGAGGATTTCTCAAGGACTGTCGTTTTGATGCTTTCGGGTATTGCAATCATTCTCTTTTTCATGCTGCGATCCCTGGTCATGCCGGTCTATTTGATTGTGTCGCTTGTTTTGACTTATTATACAGCGGCAGCCGTTACAGAGTTGATTTTTGTTAATATTCTCGGTTATGCCGGCATCGGCTGGGCAGTTCCTTTCTTTGCATTCGTCATCTTGATTGCTCTTGGCATTGACTATAGCATTTTCTTGATGGATCGCTTTAACGAGTGGAAAGATAAGCCGTTCAAGGAAGCGATGTTACTGTCAATGAGAAAAATGGGAACGGTGATCATCTCGGCGGCTGTCATTCTGGGGGAACCTTTGCTGCCATGATGCCAGCAGGAGTTTTATCGCTTTTGGAGATAGCCACTTTAATATTGGTGGGGCTTGCTTTATATGCGTTTGTCATATTGCCATTGTTTATACCGGTTATGGTTGCAACGTTTGGAAATGCGAATTGGTGGCCATTTTTAAAAAATAAGGAATAATGGGGAGTACCCCTTAAATTAAAGAAGGCATCCGCATGGATGCCTTCTTTAATATTTCATCATGACCGCTTTATGAGGAACATAAAAGCTTATGTATTCCTTTTTGGCTAAATCGAATCATAATTGGGGGATTCTTGTTTTATATTTCGCGATGATCTTTTGATTGTGTTCATCTGCCCCTTCGATATTACTGCTTAGGAATACGGGAGGGGTTTCCCAGATTCAATAATCGTTTGGATGACTTGCGTGAAAACCATATTGAGGAGAACGGCCCCGATCACGGTCGATCCGGAACCAAAAGATATATTGTTTGATTTCAGTAATGTGTCACCTTTGGCAATATGATTGTCTATGACCAAATCAACGACATCGTGGAGATAATGCTTCTGTTTATGCCGTGAAGAACAACTTTTTGCATACTCCGGTGATGTTAGTCCAATGACGAAGGCCCCTTTTTCTTTTGCGATAATGGCGACATCTATTGGAACGGGATTTACGCCGGATGATGAAATGACGATACAGACATCACCAGGACGGATATCCTCATCATGCATGAATTTCTCTGATAGGCCATTTTGCCGTTCAAGTTGGGATGACCTTGAAGCTCCCTTGAAAAGCATCAAATCTTCAACGAAAATGGGACGAATTGCGGCTAACCCACCCGCCCGGTAGAATACCTCTTCGGTCAAAATGTGAGAGTGTCCGCTTCCGAATAGATGGATGATTCCATCTGACATCACTGCTTTTGAGATATGTTCCACAGATTCCTTAATTGATTGCTTTTCCTGTTCTCCCACAATTGAGAGTAAAGCCTGCACTTCTTCAAAGTATGAGTTCATATATGTGACCCCTCCGATTACCTATCGCAATTAAAAGACTATAGTGATGAAAATATTCAATTTTATCTGCTTATGGTTATAGTGAACTTATACCTGTCCGCACGATAAGCCGATTTAACATATTCAAGGGGAGTTCCGTCTATTAGGAAAGTATGCCTTTTAATGAATAATATGGGTGAGTGCTTTGGAATCGCTAAATGGGTGACTTCAATTCAGAAGCAATCGATGATTCCAACGTTTGTGTAGCATAGTCTATTTTTAGTTTAACGTAATTCTCTACATATTGGTAAAGGGAAAGGTTTATGATTTCTTCCGTCAATCCTTTAATTAAATTGGCGGACATGTACACGGTCTCTAATGCCATTGGAACATCATCAGCCAACCGAATGCGTTTTATTTCATATACGGGAGCATAAAGGGAAATGTGCAATTCACTGGCAATTTTCTTATCAGCCGGAATGATTTCAAAGCTCAGCAGCTTACTGCTTGGTTTTAATCCCCTGGCTTTCATGTCCTCGGTGAAGCTGGTCAGCCCATTGAGCTGCTGCTCCAATTTCTTATCGGCGACAAAGGTTCCCCTTCCTTTTTGACGGTATAAGTATCCGTCATTCACCAAATTATTTATGGCTTGCCGGACGGTCATCCGGCTAATTTCGAATTGCTCGGCATATTCACGTTCAGATGGAAGGGCATCGTGCGCTTGGAACTCACCGTTTTCTATTTGTCTTTTTATTTGTTCTTCGATTTGAAAATAAATCGGAAGAGGTGAGTTTTTATCAATCATCGACTTTCGCTCCTTTTAAGGTATTATCACTCCGGATAACGCTTTTTGGTCTGCGATAATTGTAACATTATTATGTTTTTTTAGGATAGATGCAGGGAATTCCTCGGAAATGTCACCGTGTAACAATTTCTTCAGTGTTTCGGCTTTTTCTTCACCAGAAATCAGCAGCAGAATTTCTTTGCTTTTCATGATTGTGGAAATGCCCATCGTAACGGCATGTGTCGGAACTTCGTCTATGGAATTGAAATAACGTGCATTCGCTTGGCGAGTTGAATCTTCAAGAGTCACGACATGTGTACCGGATGTGAAGGGAGTTCCAGGTTCATTAAAACCAATATGGCCATTTTGGCCAATACCAAGTATCTGAAGATCGATTCCTCCTACGGAATCAATCATTTCGTCATACCGTTTACATTCTCCGTTGGTGTCATCGGCCGTCCCATTTGGCAGGTGAGTACGCTCTTTATTTATATTGATGTGAGTGAATAAGGAGTCATCCATATAATAATGGTAACTGTTTGGATCATTTGGTTTTAAGCCGATATACTCATCAAGATTAAAAGACGTTACATTTTCGTAAGAGGTATGATTACGCCCGTGATCTTCAATCAAATTATCATACATACCTTTTGGGGTACCGCCCGTTGCAAGGCCCAATTTGATATTTGGATTTCCTTTAACTTTTCCGATCACTATTTCTGCGGCTGTCCGGCTCATTTCTGCGTAATCCCGCACTTGTATGATATTCATTTTACATTCTCCTTTTTAAAAGCTAAATTTCCTCTGCAAAACGTCATTTCAACGTCCAAGCGGTCATTCAAAATTACAAGATCCGCGTCTTTACCGACCTGGATGCTCCCTTTTCTATCAAATATCCGAAGCTGTTTGGCAGGGTTTTCTGCCGTCATTTTTATAATGTCAGTCATGGAACAGTCGGTATATTCCAATGTATTTTTGATGGCATCGTTCATTTTCAATATACTGCCGGCCAGTGTACCGTCTGAAAGCGTTGCTCTTGTTTCGTCAACATTAACAGGCTGACCACCTAAATCATAGGTACCCTTTTCAAGCCATTTGGCACGCAGCGAGTCCGTTATCAAGATCATGCGTTCACTGGTTATTTGGTTATATGCCAGTTTTACCATTTCCGGCCTGCAGTGAATGCCGTCAGCAATAAGTTCAACATATAGCTCGTCTCGAAGATAAGCAGCTCCCAAAACACCAGGTTCGCGGTGATGGAGTCCACGCATCCCATTATAAAGATGTGTAACGTGGGTAGTACCTGCCTGGATTGCTTCATCTATTTGGTTAAATGTTGCATCTGAATGGCCGATGGAGGCCACGACGCCAGTCCCCCTTAAGTGAGCGGCAAGATCTAATCCATTTGGTTGTTCAGGAGCAAGCGTTACAAGCTTGATTTGATTTTCGGCCATTTCCTGCCACTTTTTAAATAGAGTGACATCAGGATCAACGATATACTCCTCAGGCTGTGCTCCTTTACGGGCAGGTGAAATGAAAGGACCTTCTAAATGGATCCCAACTATTTCAGCGTGTTCCTGAGTTTGATTTTCGATATATTTACCAGCATTAAGAAGCGCTGATTCAATAGCTTGGGTAGATTGGGTCATTGTTGTGGCCAGAAAGCTGGTGGTTCCTTCTTTGGGAAGGGTCTCTGCCATTGTGGATAATGCTTCATGTGTGGCATCCATTGCATCGGAATTGGATGCCCCATGAATATGAATGTCGATCGCACCGGGAATTACCTGATAATCCGGTGAAAGGGTAATTACCTTGGCATCATCGTCCTGTTTGTATTGGCTGACTGGACCAACTTCGGCAATTTTTCCATCCACGACTTTAATGTACCCATTTTTGTATGTTTCCTTTTCGCTATGAACTATTAGATTATTAATAATGAATGTTTTCATACATAATCTCCTTTATGAAAGTAAAACTTAATGAATGAGTCATGAAATGGTTTCATATATTTTGCCCTCATTTTATCGTTTTTATTAAAGGTTGTCTAGACCAGTTGAGAGGGAACCGGATAAAAAAGATATTTTTGCTTTATTTTCGAAGAATATAGTATACTTTCAAGTAAATTGGTATAGACATCTATATATTTTCTGTGCTAGTATAAGCCAAAGAAAAGTTATTATATTGATAAAATGAAAACGCTTTATACGTCTTTTCGTTCTGCTGAATTAAAAGAAGTTAGGAACAAGGGAGATGAGTTCGATGTTAAATTTTTTACAAAAGATTGGGAAAGCTTTGATGTTACCGATTGCTGTTTTGCCGGCAGCGGCTTTATTGCTTCGTTTAGGGCAACCGGATTTACTTAATATTCCATTCATGGCTGCCTCGGGACAAGCGATTTTTGATAACCTTGCCATATTGTTCGCTTTAGGTATAGCGATTGGATTATCCAAAGATGGCAGCGGTGCTGCGGCATTAGCGGGTCTTGTTGGTTACTTTGTATTAACGAATGGTACACAAGCGATTAATAAAGATATCAACATGGCTGTATTAGGCGGTATTATATCAGGTATAGTTGCAGCTCTTCTATATAATAGATACTCCGACATAAGACTCCCTGAATGGCTTGGATTCTTTTCAGGGAAACGATTCGTCCCGATCATCACTTCGCTTGCGATGATTATACTTGCGGGAATATTCGGTTTTGTTTGGCCGCCGATTCAAGATGTAATCAATAGTGTTGGAGACTGGATTACGGGTGCAGGGGCCTTGGGTGCCGGCGTATTCGGCGTATTGAATCGCTTATTGCTTCCAGTAGGATTGCATCATGTCTTGAATAGTATGGTTTGGTTCGTTTTTGGTGAATACAATGGAGCGACAGGTGATATAAATCGTTTCTTCGCAGGGGACCCGACTGCTGGGCCCTTCATGACCGGCTTTTTCCCGATCATGATGTTCGGCCTTCCAGCTGCAGCATTAGCCATGATTGCAGCTGCTAAAAAAGAGAAACGTAAATTGGTGACAGGGATGCTTGTTGGGTTGGCTTTCACTTCTTTCCTAACAGGAATCACTGAACCGATTGAATTTCTGTTCATGTTCATCGCACCGGTGTTATATGTAATACATGCCCTTTTAACCGGGGTCTCTCTGGCGCTAGCTGTTATATTGGATATCCATCATGGGTTTGGATTCTCCGCAGGAGCCATTGATTATTTCTTGAACTTTGGTATAGCGCAAAAACCGCTATGGTTAATCCCGATTGGATTGGTATACGCTGCAGTTTACTTCGTGATTTTCTATTTTGTCATCAAGATCATGGATTTAAAAACACCTGGCCGTGAAGATGATGAGGAAGTTGTGGAAGAAGAAACCATTGTGAAAACAGGGGATAAATATACCGATATGGGATCGCTTTTCATTCAAGATCTTGGCGGTAAAGAGAATATAATGCTAATTGATAACTGTGCAACGCGCTTGCGTTTACAAGTGGCCGATTCAGGAAATGTGAATGAAGCAGCCTTAAAAAGGCATGGTGCGCGCGGTGTCATGAAGTTGAACAAATCGAGTGTGCAGGTCATTGTTGGAACGAATGTTGAATTCGTTGCAAATGCAATGAAACAACTTGTCAAGAATGGCGTCGACCCAAGCAAAGTGAAAACAAGTCCATCTGCACAAGTGGCCGAGGATGGAATGGAAGAAAACCAAGCTTTGGGTGCAATTGACTTTGTCCTTCCAATTGAAGGAACCGTTTTACCGATAGAACAAGTTCCCGATCAAGTGTTTGCGATGAAAATGATGGGGGATGGCTTTGCTATCGAGCCAGCCAATGGAAAACTAGTATCCCCAATCGATGGGGAAGTTCTAAGTATCTTCCCGACAAATCATGCACTGGGATTGAAAATGGATAATGGTCTGGAAATTCTGATCCATGTTGGCTTAGATACAGTTAAGTTAAATGGAGAAGGGTTCACATCCCTTGTGCAAGAAGGTCAAAGAATAACAAAAGGAACACCTCTTTTGGAAATTGATTTAGATTTCATAAAACGGAATGCACCATCAACGGTCACTCCTATTATATTCACTAACTTGCCAGAAGGAACGGCAGTGAAATTGCAAAAGCCAGGGATCCAGAAGCAAAATGCACCAGATATCATCCAGTTGGAAAAACTATAAACCGTGTTAAAAAAGGGATGTCGACATTGTCGACATCCTTTTAGACTGCAGTCAAACTCGATGAAAAGCGAGTTTGACTGCAGTTTTTTTCTTTGAAAGAAGATCCCGCTGATTTCAGAAATCCGGTGATCCGGATAGGGCTGCTTGGTACAATCATCATTTATACATTGATAAGCATTGTCGGCATCCTAGCCAGCATTCTGAGGGCAGTGGGCACTAGCTCGATGGGAACGAATGGGGAGCAGCATGTAATTTAACATCCTATCAATTTGCTCTCCTCGGTTCTGTGGCTTTGCTCGTCATAGCCCTATTATTTGCGATGTGTTTGCACAAGGATGATTTTATTTTAAGGCCAAGATACCGAAACAGAATATGGCTAAATCCCTTATTGTAAAACCAGGTCAGAAGCGGATAACTGTGATTTGCCAGTGACCTCCCTCTCATTTTTCTAGCAGTAAAGGGACTGCCTACATAAAATATTAATTAAAGATTGGATTTGCGGCTCACTACCATATATAAAAAAGAGCCTGTTCGATTCGAACAGGCTCTAAACATTACATTAGTCTTTTAAACACGTTAAGCATTCGAGCAAATGCCGGTTATTTCCGATGCATCGACGATACGCTGAACTTCTGAACCCTCTAGTGTCTCTTTTTTCAATAACTCTTCAACGAGCTCTTCATACTGTAGGCGATTCGAGTCAATCAGCATTTCCGTTTCTTGAATCGCTTTCGTGAATAATTCCTGCATCTTTTGCTCCTTCTCACCTTTATTAAAGGTGAGGGTAAATCCATCTTGAAGCATTCCGGTATCGACCATTTGTTCCAGTAGATGTTTCGCCTGCTGTACATCTCCGCCTACACCGATGCTATGTTCTCCTAAATACATTCTTTCCGCCACGCCGCCTGCTAAGATCATTTTGACTTGATCAAGCAATTCACTGGCTGTTGCCAGATGGAGTTCTTTTGGTATCGGCGCTACATATCCAAGGGCTTCCCCACGCGGAATGATGGTCGCCTTTCGAACGGAACCCGGCTTTGTCAAAGCTGCAATCAGGGCATGTCCACTTTCATGAATGGCCACACGCCGCTTCGTATCCGCATCATTCAAGGTACGTGATGTCGCTCCAAGTATCGTTCGGTCAATGGCGTAATCAAGATCCTGTTTACGAATCATATCCTGTTCATTCCTCAGGGCATGACGTGAGGCAGTATCGAACAGGGAGCTTAAGTCAGCGCCGGAGAAACCGGATGTACTTTCAGCCAACTCATCCAGGGAAGCCAGGACATCTGTCGCTAGACGCTTTCCCTTCGTATGGATATCGATGATTTCCTTTCTTCCTTGTGTATCTGGAAGTGGGACTTGGAAAGAGAAATCGATCCTGCCCGGACGTAGAAATGCCTCATCGAGCATATCTTTCCGGTTGGTCGCTGCAATGAATAAAATGCCTTCATTTGGATGGCCTCCATCTAATTGCACAAGCAGTTCAGTTAACGTTTTTTCGCCTTCTTCCCCGCCATGGGCTTTCCTTTTACCAGCCAACGCGTCCACTTCATCGATGAAAATGACAGCTGGCGATTGCTTACGTGCATTTTGGAAAAGGCTGCGGACACGGGCTGCACCTACTCCAACAAACATTTCGTTGAAGGCTGAACCGCTCGTTGAGAAGAAGTTTGCACCAAGCTCTTTTGCAATTGCCTGTGCAAGCAGCGTTTTCCCCGTTCCAGGAGGGCCATATAATAAAATGCCTTGAGGTGGCTTAATTCCAATTTTAGCTGAACGTTCAGGTTCCTTTAGTGTAGTAAGTGTCTGAAGGATTTCCTGTTTGATTTCGGATTGCAAACCGCCTACATCATCCAAAGTTATCTCTGGCAGGGGTTTCGGGGTGGAAAGGCTTTGTTTTTTGCTGCCGATCCGCAATCCGCCCTTTGATTTTTTCTGTATAATGACACCGGTTGTGACGAGAGCCGCCATTAATCCGCCTAAAATCCATAATGCTGATTTATTAGTTGATGAAAAAGAATATTGAACGTTATAAGTTTCGACAAGTTTATTGATCATTTGACTGTTGGGAGGAATACTTGAAACGTATTCTCCATCCGGTGTGGTGATGTGAAGAGTGCCATTTCTCTTTTCTTCAATGGTGACAAGGGCTCCATTTTGGGCTTTGATCGTCTTTTCTACCGAAGAAAAGGGAATGACCATTTCCTTTGACTGAGTAACAACATACCAACTGATTCCAGCAATTATCACAATGAGAGCCGTAAGGAACGGCAGCAATTTCGAAACTAATTTAGAGTTCGAGTTCAATTTTTCATCTCCTTTAAGAATATATATTAAGTATAAAATTTTTAAACATGTTTTTATACCTTAAATTAAAGGTAAATAATGTTAAGGTCAAGAAATAATATTTATTATGAAAGTTTAAAGAGTCCGCAATTAAGAAATATTTAATCTAACCGGCATATTAGACTTTTTAAATGCGAAATGCTAAAGTGAAATGGTCTAAGTCATGAAAAAATAAAATGGTAGAAGAGTGTGAAGTTTTATGAGTAAATTTATAAAAGACTATATGATTACGATGAAGGATATCGTCAGAGAAGGGGATCCCATTCTGCGTCAGGTAACGGATGAAGTTAGCCTGCCGATTTCGGATGAAGATCGTGAAACGTTGGAATGCATGATGCAATACCTGAAAAATAGTCAGGATCCAAAACTCCAAAAGAAGTTCAACTTGCGTGAAGGAGTTGGATTGTCTGCAAATCAGATAGGTTTGAATAAACGCATGTTCGTCATGTATTTTCCCGATGAAAAAGGGAAGCTGTTTGAATATGCCCTTGTGAATCCGAAAATCATCAGCCATTCCGCCACAATGATCTATTTACCGCAAAGTGAAGGCTGCCTTTCTGTCGACCGTGATATTAAAGGATATGTACCGCGTTATGAACGAGTTAAAATCAAAGCTTTGGACGGTAATGGTGAGGAAATAGAGTTGCGGCTGAAGGGCTTTGCTGCAATCGTGTTTCAACATGAGTTAGATCATTTGAACGGGATGATGTTTTATGACCGGATCAACACCGAGAACCCTTTCAAGCTTCCTGAAAACGTGGAAGTGAAAAGTCTGTAAAACCCAAAAAGGCAAAGCGCCATGCTTTGCCTTTTAACCGTTTTATGGCTGAGGAAACATATCCTCTTCCATATGCTTCCTCAAATCACTGAATATGGCCAGGCTCATTTCTTGTACCCTTCTGAAGTGAGGTGGATGCCATCATCGCTTATCAAGCGACCCAAGTCACCGGAGGATTTAATATAGGAACGGACATCGATCAAAGGTACCTTCAGTTCCTCTGCAAGTCTTTTCAATTGGCGATTATACATCCCATGCCAATGTTCAATACCACCGACATGGGAAACGAAATGCCCGATTGAATGACCGAACTTATCGGCGATGGATCTATAATACCTAGCTGGATCAAGTGGCGGGAGAGTTAAAAGGTAAGGCGTTACATGCTTATCTTGAATCTGCTTGACAAGTTGTGTGATATTTTCCAGGTAACGTTCGATTGGAACGATGGGCTCATGGTCACCTTCTGGATTCTTGGCTACTTCGTCCCAATGGAAGTTTCGTTGCCACCGACCTCTATTAATACGATATCGGGATATTCCGACATGACGTCTTTCTCGATCCGGCTAACCAACAGGTCGGAGTTATCATTGAAAACCCCTTTATTCAAAACTTCCACGAATGGCAAAGATCCTGTTAGCTTAGCTAGGGAGTTCGGATAATTTTCTTTAATGATGCGAAGGCGCCCCTAACATAAGAAATGCCTCTGGTTAAACTGTCTCCAAAACATACGATCTTCAAACTTCTATGGGAATGTGTTACTTATATTTTAGTAGTGGAATGATTTTTCGCAATTTTCACCTCCTTTATGGAAAGGAGATGAAAATAACAAAAAGCGCTGGAAGTGCAGCGCTTTTTGTTTATTGTAAGTATTCCTTTTTTGAATGTGTTTCCACTCTTGTTTTTCCCATGAAGAACACAGTGATGGCTGCAAGACCGATCGGAATGAGAGCCAAGGTGAATATCATTGAAATCGAATCGGACATCGCATGAACGATTTTATTCAGGATAAAGTCCGGAATCTCGGCACGTGCGTCCGATTGGAAGAGCTGGCGTGGGTCCTCCGTCAATCCGGCTGTATCCGGACTTCCTTGCATTCCTTTAAACGCCTCCGTCATTTTACTTGTGAATACATTGTTCTGAATCGCTCCATAAATCGTTACACCGAGTGTCATCCCAAAAGAACGGAGGAATGAGTTTGTTGAGTTGGCCGACCCCGGAATCTAGGTTCCAAGTTGTGAATGGACGCAATAGGCAGAAGGGAAAAGGAAAAGCCCATGCCAAATCCAGTCAAAATCATGTATAGAGTTAATGAAGTCCTGCTGGTATCAGGGGTGATGGTCCCTAATAAAAGCATTCCTGCAAAATAACAGATGACGGAAATCGCCATTAAGTTGCGAAAGCTTGTCTTTGTATTGAATATCCCGCCAACTGCACTGCCGAACACAGAACCAAGCATCATGGGAGTCAGGATCAATCCGGCATTTGTTGCGGAACCACCGTAAACTGCCTGCACAAAAATCGGGATATAGACGGTTAAAATAATGAATGTACCGCCATAAAGAATGGCTAAAATCTGAGAAGTGGCAAATAATCGCCTTTTAAACAGCCATAATGAAATGATTGGATCTTTCGCCCTTTTTCGAAAAAGAAAAATGAAACGAAGAATACCACAAAACTGGCAAACAGGCCTATGATGGGAGAGGAACTCCAGCCATACTCCCCGCCCAGTTCGAGAGCGAACATTAAGCTGATAACGGCAATGACGAGAGTTGCTGCGCCACCCCAATCGATTTTTTGCTCTTGGGTGTTGGGTGACTCCTTGTAATAATTCCAGATGAAAAATAAAGAAATGATCCCAATCGGAACATTGACGTAGAAAATCCAGTGCCAGCTGGAGTATTCAGTAATATAAGCACCTAAAAGTGGCCCCAAGACACTTGAGGCCCCAAATACAGCGCCGAAAAGGCCAGTTAATTTTCCGCGTTTTTCAGGTGGGAAAATATCAAAAATGATCGTAAAGGCTATAGGCATCAAGGCGCCTCCGCCTATCCCCTGGAATGCACGAAAGATGCTTAACTGCACTATGCTCTGGGCCATGCCACATAATGCGGAGCCGATCAAAAAGACTATAAGTCCGAAAAAAAAACCTCTTTCTTCCATACATATCGGAAAGCTTACCGAATATCGGCATACTTGCCATCGTGGCGACCATATAGGCAGATGTCACCCATACAAACTTATCGAAACCGCCTAAATCAGAAACGATCGTTCCCATCGCAGTCGCAACAATCGTATTATCCATTGCTGACATCAAGATACCCAGTAGTAAACCGGCAACAATGAATTTTTGTTTTTTTTGAACGTTCATTTATTTTCCTCCTTATATCAACCAGCTCATGAATTTCCTTTACATGGTTGAAGGGTAAACGTTAAGATGAAACAAAACATTTATCTTGAAAATCAAGATAAATTTAAGTGTAAAAGGGGTGGCATTTTATGTCAAGCGATAATGGGCGGAATTCAGCTCTGTTAGAGAGTTTAACACACAGATTGAAGCGGTATGGAATGAGATCCGTATTATTTCAACAAAATATGGCCCAGAAAATAGGGGTGTCCCATACAGACTTAAAGAGTGCTGAAATATTGAATGAAACAGGACCCATTACCGCCGGTGAATTATCCAAAATTACAGGATTGAGCACGGGATCTGTTACGGCACTGATCAATCGCCTTGAGAAATCCGGTTATGTTAAAAGAGAACGAGATCAATTGGACGGAAGAAAGGTAATGATTGTGCCGATACCGGAAAGACAGGAACAGATTAAATCGCACTATCAATCGCTCTCTATGGCCACAAAAGATTTGTGCTCAGCTTATAATGAGCAAGAGCTAATATTGATCAATCAATTTGTTGAGGCTATCACAAAAATCATGGATAAAGAAAATGACAAGTTAATGAGTGAGCGTGAAAGGTAGCTGATATGTAGGCTACCTTTTTTATTTTTAGCCAGCTGGGAGCTACTTATCCTGCGAAAACAAAAGGGATAGAGGTTGATTCTTTTTAAAGAGATTGTCCCGTTTTCATTCACTTCAGGTATCGGAAGTAATACAGACAGATACGATCGGCTCCTTCCCGTTTGCAGAAACGATAGGTCTTTATCCAATAATGGAAACACTGTGCAGCAAGCGGTATTAATTTTGCTGATTGCATTGTTGGCAACCATTTGGGTCAAAAAGAGTAATTCCTTACGTGCAACCGAATAATAAAATGGGACTGACGCATGTCAGTCCCATTTATGTGTGGTATTAGCGTAGAGATCGGCGATAGGAATATTGCTTCCATTGATAAAGGATGAAGCAGCCGATGCAGAACCCAAGAATGGCTATGAGAGAAGCCATTCCGACCGTCAAGGTGAATATATAACCGGTAACTTTCCAACCAAGCAAAAAAGAAGTGAATCCAAGTCCTAAGCAAACGACTGCTATGGCCTGGTTGAATTGTTGCTGTGAATGATCTTCGGGAATATAATCGGACGGTTTCTTTTTAAGAAAGAGCTTTGCAAGACGCATCACTGGATTGAAATTAAAGAGAAGACCCAAAAGTCCCGCTGTTAAAGGAATGACTAATATCCATATTTGTCCCGTTATTAAGGCGGTGGCTACGCTTAACAAAATGACCCATTGATTCGTTCGTACTAAGGGACGGGGAATGGAGCGACTTTCACTCGTCATAGAATACCAACCTTCCTGATGTGTTTTGTTACATTTTATCTTTATTTTAATCACTTGTGAAGTGAAAGGTTAATAAAACAAAAGTTATCCTTATTTATAATTATTTTAATTTAGTATTGATTATTATTATGAAAATAGTATAATATGTATAACAAGAATTTAAATCGAGGAGGACAGTATAAATGGTAGCAAAAGTTTGTGAAACATGTGGAACACCAATAAAAAAGCTAAAGCATTCTTCCCTATGCCAATGCGGTCCTAAGATATTGAGCAATCAATTCTCAGTTAAAACTAAAAAATAAATCCATGGATTCAATTATAAATGAAACCGATTATTCAATTAATCGGTTTCAGACTTTAGACAAACTCGAATTTATCGAGTTTGTCTAAATTTTTTTTATGGCTTGTAAAATTGGACGTTGATTTCCGCTCCAGGCACTCGCTTTCCGCGGGCGGTCCGCGAGCCTCCTCGGCATGCGCCTGCGGGGTCTCCCTAGACGCGCAATTCCCGCAGGAGTCTCGTACCTTCCTCTTCAATCAGCTTTGTTATAGCAATTTCGTTAGTACCTGAGGAGTTGAAGGTGTTGGTTTGGGAACATCATTTGATGAAAGATGCTTTTTCCGTCTGCATACTGTGGGTCCGGTCTACATGATTGGGCCTATATTTTTTATGGCTTGTATAATTTGGACGTTGATTTCCGCTCCAGGCACTCGCTTTCCGCGGGCGGTCCGCGAGCCTCCTCGGCATGCGCCTGCGGGGTCTCCCTAGACGCGCTATTCCCGCAGGAGTCTCGTACCTTCCTCTTCAATAGCTTTAGTAGCTATACCTGAAGAGTTGAAGGTGTTGGTTTGGGAACATCATTTGATGAAAGATGCTTTTTCCGTCTGCATACTGTGGGTCCGGTCTACATGATTGGGCCTACATTTTTTTTATGGCTTGTACAATTTGGACGTTGATTTCCGCTCCAGGCACTCGCTTTCCGCGGGCGGTCCGCGAGCCTCCTCGGCATGCGCCTGCGGGGTCTCCCTAGACGCGCTATTCCCGCAGGAGTCTCGTACCTTCCTCTTCAATAGCTTTAGTAGCTATACCTGAAGAGTTGAAGGTGTTGGTTTGGGAACATCATTTGATGAAAGATGCTTTTTCCGTCTGCATACTGTGGGTCCGGTCTACATGATTGGGCCTACATTTTTTTTATGGCTTGTACAATTTGGACGTTGATTTCCGCTCCAGGCACTCGCTTTCCGCGGGCGGTCCGCGAGCCTCCTCGGCATGCGCCTGCGGGGTCTCCCTAGACGCGCTATTCCCGCAGGAGTCTCGTACCTTCCTCTTCAAACAGCTTTGTTATAGCATTCGTTAGTAGCTATACCTGAGGAGTTGAAGGTGTTGGTTTGGGAACATCATTTGATGAAAGATGCTTTTTCCGTCTGCATACTGTGGGTCCGGTCTACATGATTGGGCCTACATTTTTTTATGGCTTGTACAATTTGGACGTTGATTTCCGCTCCAGGCACTCGCTTTCCGCGGGCGGTCCGCGAGCCTCCTCGGCATGCGCCTGCGGGGTCTCCCTAGACGTGCTATTCCCGCAGGAGTCTCGTACCTTCCTCTTCAATCAGCTTTGTTATAAAATTTAGATGCAAATCATACTGATAAGTTGAAGGTATTGCTTTGGGTCATTTGGTTCAGGAACATCATTCGATCAAAGTCACGTTTTCCCAACCTCTTTTGTCTACAAACTGAAACCGATTATTCAATTAATCGGTTTTTGTTTTTCCAATGGAGGGTAAAGAGGGTAATAATATTTTTCATTTCAATTAAAATAATGTACGATTATGGAATAGAATAAAACGTCATGAAGAATAGACATATTTTAAATTTGTCTAAACCATAACGTGATGGTTAGGAGGGGATTATGTTGGGAACGAGACTTTAAAAATTGGCGAGTTGGCGGAAATGGCGAACGTTACGAAACGAACCATAGATTATTATACGAATCTTGGCTTGCTTAAAGCAGAACGTTCCGCCTCCAATTACCGTTATTATTCAGTCGTTGAACTAGAAAGGCTCCGCCGTATCGAAGGATACAAAAGAGAAAACCTTTCATTGGAAGATATTAAAGAAATACTTAAAAAGGATAAGGAAGCCGCATCAGTAATTGAGGAAAAAGGTCTTCAACTCAAGAATAAAATGGATGGCCTTAACGAGGAACTCCAGGAATTCATCAGCTTGATTGAAAAGGACGGAAAAAGTGAGCTTCTTCTAAAAAAACAAATATCCCGTGAAAGCATGGCCTTGATCCAATCATTACTAGTGTTGCTCGTATGATTAAAATTTATCTCTATAGTTTTATGCACAAAGGTGCATATTAACGATATAGGCTAAATGGTTTCGGTTCATGTTATAAGGCAAAAATCGCTTTTTAAACGAAAATAACCATTTATACAGGAGGTGCTTGGGATTAAGCCGTACATGTCTAATCCGAAGGTCAGAAGGATTGGAACATATGGCGAACCCGCACAT
This sequence comes from Peribacillus frigoritolerans, assembly GCA_030562215.1. Lineage (GTDB taxonomy): Bacteria > Bacillota > Bacilli > Bacillales > DSM-1321 > Peribacillus > Peribacillus frigoritolerans_B. Next base: position 1,241,243 of record JAUPFL010000001.1, read on the forward strand.
ATTGGAGATTTTTATAAAATTATTAGCAGTAGCTGCATTAATAGCATTAACCGCATTTTTCGTTGCATCGGAATTTGCAATCGTGAAAGTAAGAAGTTCCCGGATCAATCAATTAATTGAAGAAGGGCATAGAAATGCCCTCGCAGCCAAAAAGTGACATCGCATATCGATGAGTACTTATCTGCCTGTCAATTGGGAATTACAGTAACCGCCTTAGGTTTAGGGGTGTTGGGTGAACCCACGGTCGAGGCGATCTTGAAACCATTGTTCACTAAATGGGGATTAGAGGAATCTGTCAGTCACATCATCTCGTTCCTGATTGCGTTCGGTTCCGTAACATTCCTTCATGTTGTAGTCGGCGAATTGGCACCGAAAACGGTTGCGATTCAAAAGGCAGAAGAGGTAACTTTGCTATTTGCAAAGCCGTTAATTCTCTTTTACCGCATTTTATACCCATTCATATGGTTACTGAATGGCTCTGCGCGTCTTCTGACAGGCATTTTCGGATTGAAGCCAGCATCTGAGTCAGAAATGGCCCATTCCGAAGAAGAGCTGCGCATCATTTTATCGGAAAGCTATAAAAGCGGTGAAATCAACCAATCGGAATACAAATATGTAAATCAGATATTTGAATTCGATGAGCGTATTGCCAATGAAATCATGGTTCCGCGTACGGAAATGACCGTTATCGAAAAAGGCATGCCATTATTGGAAGTTGTTGAACTGATTCAAGAAGAACAATACACAAGGTATCCGGTCATAGACGGTGATAAAGACAATGTCGTGGGGATGGTCAATATCAAGCGACTTTATACAGCGACGATTACAGAAGAAAATGTAACGGCTTTGACGGTGGATTCCTTTGTAACACCCATCATCCGTGTTCTTGAAACGATCGCCATTCATGATCTACTGCTGAAAATGCAGAAAGAACGGATCCATATGGCAGTTTTGACTGATGAATATGGCGGAACAGCTGGTCTTGTAACGGTTGAAGACATCCTTGAAGAAATCGTCGGGGAAATCCGTGATGAGTTTGACCAGGATGAACGTCCGCTCATTCAAAAAGTTGATGAAGGGCATTATGTATTCGATGCTAAAACATTGGTTGAAGACGTCAATGATACCCTTGCGATCGATTTGCCGGAGGAAGATATCGATACATTGGGAGGATGGTTCCTGACAGGCAGATTTGAAATTGCTGTCGGGGATAAAATTGAATACGCCGGATATGAATTTACTGTAAAGGAAATGGACGGCCACCATGTTTTATATGTTGAAGTGAAGAAGATTAAATAAACAGGATCACACCCAAAAGCCGAAAGTGGAAACTTTCGGCTTTTATTGCGTACGAACAATTCATTTGGGTTTTTATGACAACGGTTTAGGCAGACTGTTACTTAATTGGAAAAGGAATTGATTTAAAATAATAGTGTAGGTAACTATTTTAGCATGGAAAATGTTAAAATTGACTTTGAGCAATGAAACTACCTATATATCCATTCAAAATTTCAAAGAATATAAGGTGAATTCTAGTATTTTGCAATGCCGTTTATTTCGGGCTGGTATAAATAAGTATTGAAGGTGGGCGGGAAAATGGGTTTTAAGAAAAAGCAAATGTTAGGATTTGGTTTAATCTTGCTTTTCTTGGCTATTTTACTTTCTTTCATGATGTTTACGCTAAACAATTTAAAGAGTAGCATGACTGAAATAGTTGAAAATCGCTATGAAAAAGTTCAAACTTCGATGGAAATCCGTCAGCTTTTTTCTAGGTCGGACCGTGAGATTTTGTTTGCAGCTAATGATGCAAATACAGAAGAAAGAGCAGAGAGCCTCGAAATCATCAATGAGAATCATAGTTTGATTGAATCAAAAATTGCCGGGTTATCAGGTTCGTTAAATAAGGGGAAAGCAAAGCAACTATTGAAAGAGTTCGAGACTCAATATGCCTCTTACTCCATAACGGAGGCTGAGATCATCCAAAAGATAAAATCGGGAAACTCATCTGATAATCTTTCAAGCCTGATGGATGACCAAAGGGAAAAACGAACGAAAGTCATCAGTACGATGGATGAATTTAAGGATTACCAAGAAGGTGTCATGAAAGATACATTAAGTAATTCGAAACAAACCTATGAAGATATGATCGGTTTTGTAATTTTTGCTGTGATCCTCAGCATTTTGGTCATTTCCGTAACGGTTGTTTGGATGATTCGCAGCACATCGAAAGATCTGCAATCAATTACGAAGGTCATCAAAAATATCGATTTTAAAAATTTGTCGGTCATACCTAGAATTCCGGTTCGGACCACTGATGAAATTGGTGATATAGCGCGATCGTTCAATGATATGGCGGAATCGCTTGAAATCTATAACCAAAAAGAAAAAGATTTCACTGAAAAGATCAGTGAACAGAACTGGATCCAGACCCGTGTGGCAGATATAGCTACCATGTATCAGCGCATTGTTGATGTGGAAGTTCTTGCTGACCGGTTCATTACAAGGCTTGCACCGATGATGGGAGCTTCACTTGGAGCTTTTTACGTCAAACGGGGTGAGGGTGTGGATATGCGCTTTGTGAAGCTTGCCAGCTTTGCTGGAGATGGCGAAGATACGGGCAGGCGTGAATTCCGTCTTGGCGAAGGTTTGATCGGCCAATGCGCCCTTGAAAAGAAATCCAAAGTCATTGAAGATATCCCTGGAGATTTTCATTTGGTTACGACAGGATTGGGGGAAGTCAACCCGAAAAGCATTGTCATTGCGCCAGTCGTTTTTGAGGATGAAGTGGTGGCGATGGTTGAACTGGCAAGTTTGGAGGCCTTTACGAAGCTGCAAAAAACTTTCCTGAACCAGGTACTTGATACTCTGGGCATCACGATCAATAATGTAGAGGGCCGGATGGAAATAGAGCGTTTATTGAAAGAATCACAGGCACAGACCGAAGAGCTACAGGCTCAATCGGAAGAATTGCAATCACAGTCAGAGGAAATGCAAGCCCAATCGGAGGAACTGCAAACACAGGCTGAAGAGTTGCGAATGATCAATGAACAATTGGAAGAGAGAAATCGTGAAACTGAAGAAAAATCGAAAGAGCTTCAAGTCGCTAAGCTGAATCTTGAAAAACAAGCGGAAGAATTGAAGTTAAGTTCAAAATATAAATCGGAGTTCATGGCAAATATGTCCCATGAATTGCGGACACCGCTCAATAGTATCCTGATTTTATCAGAAATGCTTTCAGATCCGAATGATAGTAAATTAAATGAAGAGCAACTGGAATTCGCCCGTGTCATTAATTCATCAGGACAAGACTTATTAACGTTGATCAATGACATTTTGGATTTATCAAAAGTTGAAGTCGGAAAGCTTGAAGTGGTCTTTGACGAAATGAATTTGAGTGAGCTTCCTGAGTTATTGCACCGTAACTTCGATCATGTAGCGAAGAAAAAGAACATTGACTTTATAATCGAAAAAAGTAAAAACGTTCCGGATATTTTCTTTACGGATGAGCAGCGCTTCCAGCAAATTTTGAAAAACCTGTTATCCAATGCATTTAAATTCACGGAAAAAGGTTCTGTATCTGTCCAAATCAAAAAAGCTGATGAAGAAAATGTGGCACAATGGATACAGACAAAAGGTGCTAGCAATTGGGTTGAAATTAAGGTGACGGATACTGGCATCGGAATATCAAAAGAGAAGCAAAAACTTATCTTTGAAGCATTCCAGCAAGGTGACGGAGCTACAATGAGAAAATATGGCGGTACAGGACTTGGGCTATCGATTTGCCGGGAGTTTGCCAAACTTCTGGGAGGCTGGGTCATTGTAGATAGTGAAGAAGGGCAAGGCAGTACCTTTACTTTCTTTATTCCAAGCATGCCAGAGGGCTTCAAATATGTCGACGAAGCGATAGCTGCTTCCCCGGAAGTGGCAGCAGCTAACCACGATGATTCTGCCGCGCCTTTTGGCGATCAGGGAGAACCGGATGCGGTTATGATGGATGAAGAAGATCGGGATAAGGCCAAACCATTCTGCAATAAAACAGTACTGGTCGTCGATGATGATCACCGTAATATATTTGCTCTGAAGAATGCGCTGAAGCATGAGGGGATGGAAATCCTTACAGCTGAAAACGGCTACGAATGTTTGGAACTCCTTGAAAAAGGTAACGATATAGATGTCATATTGATGGATATCATGATGCCGGGTATGGATGGTTACGAAACGATGACCAGAATTCGCGAACAAAGTAAGTTCGAGGATCTTCCAATCATCGCGTTAACTGCGAAAGCGATGAAAGGCGATAGGGAAAAATGCCTGAAGGCCGGCGCTTCCGATTATGTCAGCAAACCACTAAAATTGGATCAGCTGCTATCCGTCCTAAGAGTATGGCTGACTAATTGATTGATAGTACGGGTAAGGAAGGATTTACATGAAGGATACTTTAACGATTGAAGAAGAGAAGACTTGGAAATCGAATTATTATTAGAGGCCATTTATTCCGTTTCTGGTTTTGACTTTCGCAAATATATGCGTTCTTCAATAAAAAGAAGAGTTGAAAATAGAATGAGACTGGACCATGTACGCAGGATTAGTGGAATGATAGAAATGGTTTTATATGAAAAAGGGTATGTCGAGAAGCTTTTGAAAGATTTTTCAATAAATGTCACTGAAATGTTTCGCGATCCGGAGTTCTTTAAAGCCTTTCGTTTAAATATTGTACCGCTCCTGAAAAAACTTCCAGAAATCAGAATTTGGCATGCAGGCTGTTCGACCGGTGAAGAAGCCTTTTCCATGGCGATCATCCTCAAGGAAGAAGGACTTTATGATAAGGCGAGGATATATGCCACTGATATGAATGATGAAGTCCTCCGTCATGCGGAAAAAGGGATATTACCTTTAAATAGAATGCAGTCTTATACGAAAAACTATCTGCAAGCTGGAGGTAACCAGGAATTTTCGGAGTATTATACAACCGATTATCAAAATGCTTATCTTGATTCGAGCCTCCTTAAAAACATTGTGTTTTTCCAGCATAATTTAGTTACTGATGGTTCGTTCAATGAGTTCCATATCATCATGTGCCGGAATGTGATGATTTACTTTACCGGTGAATTACAGACCTATGTTAATCAGTTGTTTTATGACAGTCTTTGTAAAGACGGCTTCCTTGCGGTTGGCAGCAAGGAGACACTTCATACATCATCCTTTTCGGAAGATTATGAGGACTTTGACTCAAAGGAACGAATTTATCGGAAATTGTAAAAAGAAAGAGTTCGCATATAAGCGGACTCTTTCTTTTTAATTAGTGAATTATTTTTCACTTTTTTGCATTTCAATGTTTAAGATATCGGAAGAAGGGGTATAAATAATGAGTTGGTCTCCATGCAGAATCGCGACTGTGGTTTATTATTATTAAAAGAGACTGAACTTAGTTATAATATAATAGAAAAATCCCTGTTAAGGGAGCTTTATTAAAGTGCTGTTCCATATAAAAAGATAAATGTTGCCGCTCGATATAAGCCAAAAGGGGAATGGAAGAATGACGATTTTAATCGTAGATGATAATCAGGTTAACCTTTTCGTTATAGAGAAAATTCTAAAACGAGCTGGCTATACGGATTTTCTATCATTAACTTCAGCTGTTGAGATGTTTGAATATTTACAGGTGGATAGTCCGCAACCTAAAGAGACTTCAGTTGATATCATTCTGCTTGATATCATGATGCCGGAGATCGATGGGATAGAGGCGTGCAGGAGACTTCAAAGTATTCCTCACCTTAGAGATATACCCGTCATTTTTGTGACCGCCCTTGAAGATTCAAACAAGGTGGCCGAGGCACTTGATGTTGGCGGAATTGATTATATAATGAAGCCCATCAATAAAATAGATTTACTTGCGAGGATTCGCGTGGGGTTAAGACTTAAATATGAAAAAGATTGGCATAAAATGCAGGATGAAAAAATCCGCAATGAATTGGATCTTTCCATGCAGGTTCAAAGCAGCTTATTAAGTGAACCCATTATAAATGACCACTTAACTATAAGGGCATCATACTTACCTGCGAATAAATTAGCAGGGGATATGTACTATTGGCACCGCATCGATGAAAACCGGTATGGGATCATCCTGTTGGATATGATGGGGCATGGCATATCAGCCTCACTTGTTTGTATGTTCATTTCCTCCGTATTGAGGGATGCCATCAGGACACATACGGATCCAGTGGCAGTAATAAACGAAATGAATCGCTGGATGAATACCCTTAATAAAGAAGATAATCAAGTGCATTATTATTTTACCGCGATTTATATGATCATTGATACAGAGCAAAAGACAGTGGAATATGTGAATGCCGGACATCCTCCAGGATTTGCTTTAATGGACGATGGAAAAGTGGTCTCTCTTTCAAAAGGGACATGTCCTGTGGGTTTCTTCGCCGAGATGAAAATAGAGAAATCGGTCATTCATTATGAAGAGAAGATTCAGCTTATGCTATTTACGGATGGAGTCATGGAAGCAATAGATCGAGAAGGGACGGAAGGACTCGACCAAATAAAAGAAGCGGTCTCGACAAGGTGGTTTGATTGTAAAGAATCTCCCCCTATCGATTTTTTGATGTCACCGGAAATGCAGCAAGATCAACCTGATGATATGTGTGTTGTTGTTATTCAAGCAAATTGAAGAAGGAAGAGGCGGCAGATTATCTGCCGCCTCTTCTCTATAAAAGGGGTCACTTTTATATGAAATGAGAATGTTCGTTAAGAGAGTGAATCCTGTATTCGGCTATTTGCGATTAACGGTCATTTTTCAATTTACTGATGCTATCTTGGAGATTGCCTTTTAATTTGTCGACTTTACCTTCTGCTTGTAAGTGAGGATCATTTTTCGCGTTTCCGACTTGGTCTTTCGTTTCACCTTTAACTTTATTTACAGCACTCTTTACTTTGTCTGATAAACCGCTCATTATATGTTACCTCCTTTTTCTTTATATACTGTGTATACCCATGAAGTGTATGGATAAACCTGATTTATATGGAGAAAGGAGTTTTAAGAAGCGATTATTGCCCTTTTACTTAACCTTTGAATGAACTGAGATGAATGTTCAATGATATGATCTTTGTCATGATCCAACGAGGCCACATGATATGAATTTTCAAGGGGCACCATCTTCTTATCACCGGACATGACAGTATCATAAATCTGATAGGAACACGAGTCTGGTACAACGTGATCTTCTGGAGAATGGAAGATAAGTATCGGGCACGAAACGTTTATTAGTTTTTGACTGGTATGTTCCATTATATCAAGCAATTGATTAATCGCTTTTGACGGTACTTGGTCATATGTGATTTCTTTAGTTGTATTGTCTTTTATGTCAGGATTGCCTTCGGGAACGAAGCGTGGAACCGATTGGTTACGATATCTTTCATATTCAGGAACTTGGAGAGCGGCGTTAATGGTGAGAATTCCATCACAAGCCACTTTTGTCGCTAAATCGAGAACAAGGGCGCCTCCCATTGATTGTCCGATGGCGAAAACGTGGGTGCAGGTTCGCTTTAATTTTGCATAAGCCATTTCAACATCTTGTATCCATTCCTGATAATGACTTGTTTCCATTTCATATTCATCCGTTCCGTGTCCCGCCAGTCGAGGAGCGAAGACAGTAAAGCCTTTTGCGGCGAATTTTTCACCTAAATACCTTACGCTTTGTGGCGTTCCGTTAAAACCATGGCAAATAAGAATGCCAATAGAATTGCCGGGTAAGTAAAAAGATTCCGCACCTGGTATTACCATTGCTGCTGTCATATTCCCATCTCCTTTGAGTTAGCTTAGTTTTGTTAAAAGAAAGTTTTAATAAAATTAACTATTCCGATTATTTTACTTGGTTATATAATAGCATAAGGAAAATAATGAAGTCAACTTGGCTATATTCCAAAACTTAAATATCATTAAGAAGCATTAAATAGGATATAAAGATGCTTATCAGGTCAATTTCGTGTATGGTTGCCATTCTTTCTATTATATAAGTACTGTCTTGGAATTGTTGATAAACTGAAGAAGCTAATGACCGGTAATATATAAATATAAGAAATGAAGAAAAAGCATTGACTTTAAAGTGAAATGGGATTAATATAAATAAGCACCAACTAAGACAAACGAAAAACTTCATCGCTTTTGGCTGATTGCTGAAAGAAATAATAACTATTGACTTCTTACTATGAAAATGATAAGATGAAATGGTCGCTGAAAAACACAGCGATTAAAAATAAGTTAAAAACTTCGTAGAAGTTGACAACTAATCAATAAGATGTTATGATGGATAAACAGCCGTTCGAAAGGACGATTGTGGAAATTGCTCTTTGAAAAACTGAACAAAACAAAGCGCCAACGTTAAATTTTAAGTGAGCACACACTATCAAAAAGCAAATGAGCAAGTCAAACATTTCTTCGGAGAGTTTGATCCTGGCTCAGGACGAACGCTGGCGGCGTGCCTAATACATGCAAGTCGAGCGAATCGATGGGAGCTTGCTCCCTGAGATTAGCGGCGGACGGGTGAGTAACACGTGGGCAACCTGCCTATAAGACTGGGATAACTTCGGGAAACCGGAGCTAATACCGGATGCGTTCTTTTCTCGCATGAGAGAAGATGGAAAGACGGTTTACGCTGTCACTTATAGATGGGCCCGCGGCGCATTAGCTAGTTGGTGAGGTAATGGCTCACCAAGGCGACGATGCGTAGCCGACCTGAGAGGGTGATCGGCCACACTGGGACTGAGACACGGCCCAGACTCCTACGGGAGGCAGCAGTAGGGAATCTTCCGCAATGGACGAAAGTCTGACGGAGCAACGCCGCGTGAACGAAGAAGGCCTTCGGGTCGTAAAGTTCTGTTGTTAGGGAAGAACAAGTACCAGAGTAACTGCTGGTACCTTGACGGTACCTAACCAGAAAGCCACGGCTAACTACGTGCCAGCAGCCGCGGTAATACGTAGGTGGCAAGCGTTGTCCGGAATTATTGGGCGTAAAGCGCGCGCAGGTGGTTCCTTAAGTCTGATGTGAAAGCCCACGGCTCAACCGTGGAGGGTCATTGGAAACTGGGGAACTTGAGTGCAGAAGAGGAAAGTGGAATTCCAAGTGTAGCGGTGAAATGCGTAGAGATTTGGAGGAACACCAGTGGCGAAGGCGACTTTCTGGTCTGTAACTGACACTGAGGCGCGAAAGCGTGGGGAGCAAACAGGATTAGATACCCTGGTAGTCCACGCCGTAAACGATGAGTGCTAAGTGTTAGAGGGTTTCCGCCCTTTAGTGCTGCAGCTAACGCATTAAGCACTCCGCCTGGGGAGTACGGCCGCAAGGCTGAAACTCAAAGGAATTGACGGGGGCCCGCACAAGCGGTGGAGCATGTGGTTTAATTCGAAGCAACGCGAAGAACCTTACCAGGTCTTGACATCCTCTGACAACCCTAGAGATAGGGCTTTCCCCTTCGGGGGACAGAGTGACAGGTGGTGCATGGTTGTCGTCAGCTCGTGTCGTGAGATGTTGGGTTAAGTCCCGCAACGAGCGCAACCCTTGATCTTAGTTGCCAGCATTCAGTTGGGCACTCTAAGGTGACTGCCGGTGACAAACCGGAGGAAGGTGGGGATGACGTCAAATCATCATGCCCCTTATGACCTGGGCTACACACGTGCTACAATGGATGGTACAAAGGGCTGCAAACCTGCGAAGGTAAGCGAATCCCATAAAGCCATTCTCAGTTCGGATTGCAGGCTGCAACTCGCCTGCATGAAGCCGGAATCGCTAGTAATCGCGGATCAGCATGCCGCGGTGAATACGTTCCCGGGCCTTGTACACACCGCCCGTCACACCACGAGAGTTTGTAACACCCGAAGTCGGTGAGGTAACCTTCATGGAGCCAGCCGCCTAAGGTGGGACAGATGATTGGGGTGAAGTCGTAACAAGGTAGCCGTATCGGAAGGTGCGGCTGGATCACCTCCTTTCTAAGGATAATTACGAGAGCGCTTTTGTTTTGTTCAGTTTTGAATGAGTAATTCATTCAAATAAGAAAGACAGTCATCACGACGTGATGGATTCTTTCTGCTTTGTTCCTTGAAAACTAGATAATAGATAGAAGGCAATTAATTTTTTCAAAGCATCTGTAAGATCTTTTTTAACGGTTAAGTTAGAAAGGGCGCACGGTGGATGCCTTGGCACTAGGAGCCGATGAAGGACGGGACTAACACCGATATGCTTCGGGGAGCTGTAAGTAAGCTTTGATCCGGAGATTTCCGAATGGGGAAACCCACTGTTCGTAATGGAACAGTATCTTTACCTGAATACATAGGGTACTGAAGGCAGACCCGGGGAACTGAAACATCTAAGTACCCGGAGGAAGAGAAAGCAAACGCGATTTCCTGAGTAGCGGCGAGCGAAACGGAATTAGCCCAAACCAAGAGGCTTGCCTCTTGGGGTTGTAGGACACTCAACATGGAGTTACAAAGGAACGGGGTAAACGAAGCGACCTGGAAAGGTCCGTCGAAGAAGGTAAAAACCCTGTAGTTGAAACTTCGTTCCCTCCTGAGTGGATCCTGAGTACGGCGGGACACGAGAAATCCCGTCGGAAGCAGGGAGGACCATCTCCCAAGGCTAAATACTCCCTAGTGACCGATAGTGAACCAGTACCGTGAGGGAAAGGTGAAAAGCACCCCGGAAGGGGAGTGAAATAGATCCTGAAACCGTGTGCCTACAAGTAGTCAAAGCCCGTTAATGGGTAATGGCGTGCCTTTTGTAGAATGAACCGGCGAGTTACGATTTCATGCAAGGTTAAGTTGATGAGACGGAGCCGCAGCGAAAGCGAGTCTGAATAGGGCGAATGAGTATGAGGTCGTAGACCCGAAACCAGGTGATCTACCCATGTCCAGGGTGAAGTTCAGGTAACACTGAATGGAGGCCCGAACCCACGCACGTTGAAAAGTGCGGGGATGAGGTGTGGGTAGCGGAGAAATTCCAATCGAACCTGGAGATAGCTGGTTCTCTCGAAATAGCTTTAGGGCTAGCCTCAAGATGAGAGTATTGGAGGTAGAGCACTGATTGGACTAGGGGCCCCCAACGGGTTACCGAATTCAGTCAAACTCCGAATGCCAAATACTTATTCTTGGGAGTCAGACTGCGAGTGATAAGATCCGTAGTCGAAAGGGAAACAGCCCAGACCACCAGCTAAGGTCCCAAAGTATACGTTAAGTGGAAAAGGATGTGGAGTTGCTTAGACAACCAGGATGTTGGCTTAGAAGCAGCCACCATTTAAAGAGTGCGTAATAGCTCACTGGTCGAGTGACTCCGCGCCGAAAATGTACCGGGGCTAAACGTATCACCGAAGCTGTGGATTGACACCGTTGGTGTCGATGGTAGGAGAGCGTTCTAAGGGCGTTGAAGTCAGACCGGAAGGACTGGTGGAGCGCTTAGAAGTGAGAATGCCGGTATGAGTAGCGAAAGAAGGGTGAGAATCCCTTCCACCGAATGCCTAAGGTTTCCTGAGGAAGGCTCGTCCGCTCAGGGTTAGTCGGGACCTAAGCCGAGGCCGAAAGGCGTAGGCGATGGACAACAGGTTGATATTCCTGTACCACCTATACATCGTTTGAACGATGGGGGGGACGCAGAAGGATAGGGTAAGCGCGCTGTTGGATATGCGCGTCCAAGCAGTTAGGCCGGAAACGAGGCAAATCCCGTTTCCATTAAGGCGGAGCTGTGATGGCGAGGGAAATATAGTACCGAAGTTCCTGATTCCACGCTGCCAAGAAAAGCCTCTAGTGAGATGTAAGGTGCCCGTACCGCAAACCGACACAGGTAGGCGAGGAGAGAATCCTAAGGTGTGCGAGAGAACTCTCGTTAAGGAACTCGGCAAAATGACCCCGTAACTTCGGGAGAAGGGGTGCTTTTAGGGTGAATAGCCCAGAAAAGCCGCAGTGAATAGGCCCAGGCGACTGTTTAGCAAAAACACAGGTCTCTGCGAAGCCGCAAGGCGAAGTATAGGGGCTGACACCTGCCCGGTGCTGGAAGGTTAAGGGGAGAGGTTAGCGCAAGCGAAGCTTTGAACCGAAGCCCCAGTAAACGGCGGCCGTAACTATAACGGTCCTAAGGTAGCGAAATTCCTTGTCGGGTAAGTTCCGACCCGCACGAAAGGTGTAACGATCTGGGCACTGTCTCAACGAGAGACTCGGTGAAATTATAGTACCTGTGAAGATGCAGGTTACCCGCGACAGGACGGAAAGACCCCGTGGAGCTTTACTGCAGCCTGATATTGAATTTTGGTACAGCTTGTACAGGATAGGTAGGAGCCTGAGAAGCCGGAGCGCCAGCTTCGGTGGAGGCGTTGGTGGGATACTACCCTGGCTGTATTGAAATTCTAACCCGCGCCCCTTATCGGGGTGGGAGACAGTGTCAGGTGGGCAGTTTGACTGGGGCGGTCGCCTCCTAAAGAGTAACGGAGGCGCCCAAAGGTTCCCTCAGAATGGTTGGAAATCATTCGTAGAGTGTAAAGGCACAAGGGAGCTTGACTGCGAGACCTACAAGTCGAGCAGGGACGAAAGTCGGGCTTAGTGATCCGGTGGTTCCGCATGGAAGGGCCATCGCTCAACGGATAAAAGCTACCCCGGGGATAACAGGCTTATCTCCCCCAAGAGTCCACATCGACGGGGAGGTTTGGCACCTCGATGTCGGCTCATCGCATCCTGGGGCTGTAGTCGGTCCCAAGGGTTGGGCTGTTCGCCCATTAAAGCGGTACGCGAGCTGGGTTCAGAACGTCGTGAGACAGTTCGGTCCCTATCCGTCGCGGGCGCAGGAAATTTGAGAGGAGCTGTCCTTAGTACGAGAGGACCGGGATGGACGCACCGCTGGTGTACCAGTTGTCTTGCCAAAGGCATAGCTGGGTAGCTACGTGCGGACGGGATAAGTGCTGAAAGCATCTAAGCATGAAGCCCCCTCAAGATGAGATTTCCCATGGCGCAAGCTAGTAAGATCCCTGAAAGATGATCAGGTTGATAGGTCAGAGGTGGAAGCATGGTGACATGTGGAGCTGACTGATACTAATAGATCGAGGACTTAACCAACGCTTTTAAAAAATGAAATACCTTCTTATTATCTAGTTTTGAAGGAACAACGTTCCTTTTATGTTTGGTGGCGATAGCGAAGAGGTCACACCCGTTCCCATTCCGAACACGGCAGTTAAGCTCTTCAGCGCCGATGGTAGTTGGGGGTTTCCCCTGTGAGAGTAGGACGCCGCCAAGCCATTTAAAAAGATCAGCCATCCGGCTGATCTTTTTTGTGTGCAAGGTCATGAAGACGGGGAAATTTTTAAGCTTTTTGAGGATACCTTCAGCTGTCCAACTAGCAGAACGGACTTGAAATCATTATTGATCTAACTTTTAGAAAAGGAATTATTTATTGTGAAATGGTGTTGACTTTATGGTAGGAAAGGTTTAATATAAATAAGCACCAACTAAGACAAACGAAAAACTTCATCGCTTTTGGCTGATTGCTGAAAGAAATAATAACTATTGACTTCTTAGCATGAAAGTGATAAGATTAAATGGTCGCTGAAAAACACAGCGATTAAAAATAAGTTAAAAACTTCGTAGAAGTTGACAACTAATCAATAAGATGTTATGATGGATAAACAGCCGTTCGAAAGGACGATTGTGGAAATTGCTCTTTGAAAACTGAACAAAACAAAGCGCCAACGTTAAATTTTAAGTGAGCACACACTATCAAAAAAGCAAATGAGCAAGTCAAACATTTCTTCGGAGAGTTTGATCCTGGCTCAGGACGAACGCTGGCGGCGTGCCTAATACATGCAAGTCGAGCGAATCGACGGGAGCTTGCTCCCTGAGATTAGCGGCGGACGGGTGAGTAACACGTGGGCAACCTGCCTATAAGACTGGGATAACTTCGGGAAACCGGAGCTAATACCGGATACGTTCTTTTCTCGCATGAGAGAAGATGGAAAGACGGTTTACGCTGTCACTTATAGATGGGCCCGCGGCGCATTAGCTAGTTGGTGAGGTAATGGCTCACCAAGGCGACGATGCGTAGCCGACCTGAGAGGGTGATCGGCCACACTGGGACTGAGACACGGCCCAGACTCCTACGGGAGGCAGCAGTAGGGAATCTTCCGCAATGGACGAAAGTCTGACGGAGCAACGCCGCGTGAACGAAGAAGGCCTTCGGGTCGTAAAGTTCTGTTGTTAGGGAAGAACAAGTACCAGAGTAACTGCTGGTACCTTGACGGTACCTAACCAGAAAGCCACGGCTAACTACGTGCCAGCAGCCGCGGTAATACGTAGGTGGCAAGCGTTGTCCGGAATTATTGGGCGTAAAGCGCGCGCAGGTGGTTCCTTAAGTCTGATGTGAAAGCCCACGGCTCAACCGTGGAGGGTCATTGGAAACTGGGGAACTTGAGTGCAGAAGAGGAAAGTGGAATTCCAAGTGTAGCGGTGAAATGCGTAGAGATTTGGAGGAACACCAGTGGCGAAGGCGACTTTCTGGTCTGTAACTGACACTGAGGCGCGAAAGCGTGGGGAGCAAACAGGATTAGATACCCTGGTAGTCCACGCCGTAAACGATGAGTGCTAAGTGTTAGAGGGTTTCCGCCCTTTAGTGCTGCAGCTAACGCATTAAGCACTCCGCCTGGGGAGTACGGCCGCAAGGCTGAAACTCAAAGGAATTGACGGGGGCCCGCACAAGCGGTGGAGCATGTGGTTTAATTCGAAGCAACGCGAAGAACCTTACCAGGTCTTGACATCCTCTGACAACCCTAGAGATAGGGCTTTCCCCTTCGGGGGACAGAGTGACAGGTGGTGCATGGTTGTCGTCAGCTCGTGTCGTGAGATGTTGGGTTAAGTCCCGCAACGAGCGCAACCCTTGATCTTAGTTGCCAGCATTCAGTTGGGCACTCTAAGGTGACTGCCGGTGACAAACCGGAGGAAGGTGGGGATGACGTCAAATCATCATGCCCCTTATGACCTGGGCTACACACGTGCTACAATGGATGGTACAAAGGGCTGCAAACCTGCGAAGGTAAGCGAATCCCATAAAGCCATTCTCAGTTCGGATTGCAGGCTGCAACTCGCCTGCATGAAGCCGGAATCGCTAGTAATCGCGGATCAGCATGCCGCGGTGAATACGTTCCCGGGCCTTGTACACACCGCCCGTCACACCACGAGAGTTTGTAACACCCGAAGTCGGTGAGGTAACCTTCATGGAGCCAGCCGCCTAAGGTGGGACAGATGATTGGGGTGAAGTCGTAACAAGGTAGCCGTATCGGAAGGTGCGGCTGGATCACCTCCTTTCTAAGGATAATGACGAGAGCGCTTTTGTTTTGTTCAGTTTTGAATGAGTAATTCATTCAAATAGGAAAGACAGTCATCACGATGTGATGGATTCTTTCTGCTTTGTTCCTTGAAAACTAGATAATAGATAGAAGGCAATTAATTTTTTCAAAGCATCTGTAAGATCTTTTTTAACGGTTAAGTTAGAAAGGGCGCACGGTGGATGCCTTGGCACTAGGAGCCGATGAAGGACGGGACTAACACCGATATGCTTCGGGAGCTGTAAGTAAGCTTTGATCCGGAGATTTCCGAATGGGGGAAACCCACTGTTCGTAATGGAACAGTATCTTTACCTGAATACATAGGGTACTGAAGGCAGACCCGGGGAACTGAAACATCTAAGTACCCGGAGGAAGAGAAAGCAAACGCGATTTCCTGAGTAGCGGCGAGCGAAACGGAATTAGCCCAAACCAAGAGGCTTGCCTCTTGGGGTTGTAGGACACTCAACATGGAGTTACAAAGGAACGGGGTAAACGAAGCGACCTGGAAAGGTCCGTCGAAGAAGGTAAAAACCCTGTAGTTGAAACTTCGTTCCCTCCTGAGTGGATCCTGAGTACGGCGGGACACGAGAAATCCCGTCGGAAGCAGGGAGGACCATCTCCCAAGGCTAAATACTCCCTAGTGACCGATAGTGAACCAGTACCGTGAGGGAAAGGTGAAAAGCACCCCGGAAGGGGAGTGAAATAGATCCTGAAACCGTGTGCCTACAAGTAGTCAAAGCCCGTTAATGGGTAATGGCGTGCCTTTTGTAGAATGAACCGGCGAGTTACGATTTCATGCAAGGTTAAGTTGATGAGACGGAGCCGCAGCGAAAGCGAGTCTGAATAGGGCGAATGAGTATGAGGTCGTAGACCCGAAACCAGGTGATCTACCCATGTCCAGGGTGAAGTTCAGGTAACACTGAATGGAGGCCCGAACCCACGCACGTTGAAAAGTGCGGGGATGAGGTGTGGGTAGCGGAGAAATTCCAATCGAACCTGGAGATAGCTGGTTCTCTCCGAAATAGCTTTAGGGCTAGCCTCAAGATGAGAGTATTGGAGGTAGAGCACTGATTGGACTAGGGGCCCCCAACGGGTTACCGAATTCAGTCAAACTCCGAATGCCAAATACTTATTCTTGGGAGTCAGACTGCGAGTGATAAGATCCGTAGTCGAAAGGGAAACAGCCCAGACCACCAGCTAAGGTCCCAAAGTATACGTTAAGTGGAAAAGGATGTGGAGTTGCTTAGACAACCAGGATGTTGGCTTAGAAGCAGCCACCATTTAAAGAGTGCGTAAAGCTCACTGGTCGAGTGACTCCGCGCCGAAAATGTACCGGGGCTAAACGTATCACCGAAGCTGTGGATTGACACCGTTGGTGTCGATGGTAGGAGAGCGTTCTAAGGGCGTTGAAGTCAGACCGGAAGGACTGGTGGAGCGCTTAGAAGTGAGAATGCCGGTATGAGTAGCGAAAGAAGGGTGAGAATCCCTTCCACCGAATGCCTAAGGTTTCCTGAGGAAGGCTCGTCCGCTCAGGGTTAGTCGGGACCTAAGCCGAGGCCGAAAGGCGTAGGCGATGGACAACAGGTTGATATTCCTGTACCACCTATACATCGTTTGAACGATGGGGGGACGCAGAAGGATAGGGTAAGCGCGCTGTTGGATATGCGCGTCCAAGCAGTTAGGCCGGAAACGAGGCAAATCCCGTTTCCATTAAGGCGGAGCTGTGATGGCGAGGGAAATATAGTACCGAAGTTCCTGATTCCACGCTGCCAAGAAAAGCCTCTAGTGAGATGTAAGGTGCCCGTACCGCAAACCGACACAGGTAGGCGAGGAGAGAATCCTAAGGTGTGCGAGAGAACTCTCGTTAAGGAACTCGGCAAAATGACCCCGTAACTTCGGGAGAAGGGGTGCTTTTAGGGTGAATAGCCCAGAAAAGCCGCAGTGAATAGGCCCAGGCGACTGTTTAGCAAAAACACAGGTCTCTGCGAAGCCGCAAGGCGAAGTATAGGGGCTGACACCTGCCCGGTGCTGGAAGGTTAAGGGGAGAGGTTAGCGCAAGCGAAGCTTTGAACCGAAGCCCCAGTAAACGGCGGCCGTAACTATAACGGTCCTAAGGTAGCGAAATTCCTTGTCGGGTAAGTTCCGACCCGCACGAAAGGTGTAACGATCTGGGCACTGTCTCAACGAGAGACTCGGTGAAATTATAGTACCTGTGAAGATGCAGGTTACCCGCGACAGGACGGAAAGACCCCGTGGAGCTTTACTGCAGCCTGATATTGAATTTTGGTACAGCTTGTACAGGATAGGTAGGAGCCTGAGAAGCCGGAGCGCCAGCTTCGGTGGAGGCGTTGGTGGGATACTACCCTGGCTGTATTGAAATTCTAACCCGCGCCCCTTATCGGGGTGGGAGACAGTGTCAGGTGGGCAGTTTGACTGGGGCGGTCGCCTCCTAAAGAGTAACGGAGGCGCCCAAAGGTTCCCTCAGAATGGTTGGAAATCATTCGTAGAGTGTAAAGGCACAAGGGAGCTTGACTGCGAGACCTACAAGTCGAGCAGGGACGAAAGTCGGGCTTAGTGATCCGGTGGTTCCGCATGGAAGGGCCATCGCTCAACGGATAAAAGCTACCCCGGGGATAACAGGCTTATCTCCCCAAGAGTCCACATCGACGGGGAGGTTTGGCACCTCGATGTCGGCTCATCGCATCCTGGGGCTGTAGTCGGTCCCAAGGGTTGGGCTGTTCGCCCATTAAAGCGGTACGCGAGCTGGGTTCAGAACGTCGTGAGACAGTTCGGTCCCTATCCGTCGCGGGCGCAGGAAATTTGAGAGGAGCTGTCCTTAGTACGAGAGGACCGGGATGGACGCACCGCTGGTGTACCAGTTGTCTTGCCAAAGGCATAGCTGGGTAGCTACGTGCGGACGGGATAAGTGCTGAAAGCATCTAAGCATGAAGCCCCCTCAAGATGAGATTTCCCATGGCGCAAGCTAGTAAGATCCCTGAAAGATGATCAGGTTGATAGGTCAGAGGTGGAAGCATGGTGACATGTGGAGCTGACTGATACTAATAGATCGAGGACTTAACCAACGCTTTTAAAAAATGAAATACCTTCTTATTATCTAGTTTTGAAGGAACAACGTTCCTGATATGTTTGGTGGCGATAGCGAAGAGGTCACACCCGTTCCCATTCCGAACACGGCAGTTAAGCTCTTCAGCGCCGATGGTAGTTGGGGTTTCCCCCTGTGAGAGTAGGACGCCGCCAAGCCATTTAAAAAGATCAGCCATCCGGCTGGTCTTTTTGAGGTCGTTATTCCTTCAGTACTTATTATTTACACCTGTTAAAAAAGTGGTGACTCAAAAGGGACATAAAGAAAGTTATATGCAGTATGAATGGTAGGACATACTATAAATGCATCTGAATTTCTAAAGCTATCTGTATTATCCATATCTGTTTAAGACAAAGGGACAGAATTCTTCGTTTCTGTAGGGATATATGTTAAACTTAACGTAGTTCTGAAACTGTCATTGGGGGAATAGCCGATGGATACCTCTGCTAAAGATGAAATGATTTTTTCGTTTGCTGAATGGTTGAGAGACCAGGGCAAATCAGCTAATACGATCAAAACGTATACTGGTGTCCTTTCACAGTTTTGTGACCAGACACAAAAGATATTGATGGAGATCCATTCTGAAGATGTTCAGGGTTATCTTGATTATTTAGAAAATTGCAAGAAAAGTCCTGGAACGATCGAAAAACACTATATCGCCCTAAATGTCTTCTTTAAATTTTTAGGCAAACCGCAAGTAATGCTTTCTGTGGAACGTAAGGTCAAGGAGCACAAGCTTGAGGTACCTGAAACTTTAAGCATAACTGAACAGCAGATCCTGTTAAGAGATATAGAAGCAGAAGGAAATCTAAGGAACATTGCCATCGTCTACCTTTTGTTACATACAGGAATCCGTGTCTCCGAATTATGTGACTTAAATGGCCGTGACGTCATCATGGAAACAGAGCGAAATTATATACTTGTCAGGAACGCAAAAGGTGAAATCGACAGATCCGTCCCCCTTACAATATCGGCTATACAACATGTGCAAAATTATCTTTTTCTTTAAAAGAAAAAGCAGATCCGTTATTCATCTCAAGCTATAATCAAAGGATCACTCCGAGGTCAGTTCAATATATATTGAAAAAATACAATGTACATCCACATAAACTGCGACATACCTTTTGTCAAAGGCTAGTGGATAATGGAATAGATATACAAACGATATCCAAGCTTGCCGGTCATAAAGATTTAAACGTAACGAAGCGTTATCTAAAAGAAAAGCCGCTGGATCTGGCAAATGCGATAGACCAAACTTTCACCAAACACTAAGATATAGAAATTAAAGGGAAAGCGAGTTCTTTCCCTTTTTTGTATAAACAAAAAATTTCCTTTGAAATGACGAATAGGAGAATTTGTATTAAGAGACAGGACAAGTTAAAAGAAGAAGGAACATAGTTCAGTCAAAAGGGCTGCACATATTGATACATTGTTGAATCAAAAAGAGGGGATTCCTGATAAAAGGAATCCCCTCTTCTTTTCTTCATTTACTTAACTGTTTTTTCTTCTTTTTACCTATTTTCATTATAACTTCATATACTACCGGCACTATTACAAGTGTTAGCAATGTTGAACTCACCAGTCCGCCGATAACGGTAATTCCCAAACCTTGTGATATCAAACCACTGCCTTCTGCACCGATTGCCAGAGGTATTAAAGCGCCGATTGTGGCAAGGGCAGTCATCAGGATTGGGCGTAGACGGGTGGATCCTGCCTCGAGTAAAGATTCCCTGATAGATAGCCCGGATTCTTCATTCTTGATAACACGGTCCACTAATACGATAGCATTGGTTACGACGATACCAATAAGCATTAGGACACCCATCATTGCCGAAACGCTGATGGTCTCACCTGCAACGAATAGCCCGGCCAATGCCCCGATTACCGTAAATGGTAAGGAGAAGAGAATGGCTATTGGTGCTAAACCACCATGGAAAGTAACGACTAGGACAAAGTATACGATAGCAACGGCCGCTAACATAGCGATACCAAGTTGAGTGAATGATTCCTGGATATCTTCCGTTACTCCGCCATAGTCTATAGTGACGCTTGCAGGCAGGTCTAATTTATCAACTTCCTTTTGTACCTCAGCTGTTACTGCTGCCACATCATCCGTTTTGATTGTTGCAGACACGTCGGCATAAATTTTTCCCTCGCGGCGGCTGATTGTATCGGAAGCTTTGCCTTCTTCGATTTTCACAAGCTCTTTCAATGGGATTTCCATTCCCATTGGAGAAGAAATTTTCGTATTCTCAAGATCTTTTTTGTCTTCGAATGTCGTTTCTTTTGTCTCGACATATACTTTGACTTCTTCTCCATCTTTCTTAATCGTAGTTAAAGCATCATCTTTATTTGTATTGGCAATGGACATGCCAATTTGTGCAGCTGTAAGTCCAAGGTCACTTAGCTTTTCCTGGTCTGCAACTAGAGTATATTGCTCATAAGCATCTGAAAGACTTGTATCAACATCTTTTAAATCTTTATTTTTCTTCATGATATTTTGAATATCGTCAATTACCGGTTCAATATCTTTTTGTGTATTTCCGTAAACAAATAAAGTGGTTTCGCTGCTTGATGTTGACGTGAATTCTTGTTGTTTCCATGTTCCAGGTGAATCAAGTTCAGTTAAATCTTTTATGACGGTTTCTTTTTTGTCCCCGAAATTTTCGGTGTCTTCATCATAGAGTACATAGAAGAGAGCCGAGTTACTCGATCCGCCCATCATGCCGCCCATCATGCTTTCACCAAGTGTGTATTGTACGGTCTTCACATCGTCTTTATCCATGAAGTATTTTTCTACTTTTTCTGTTTGCTTTTCAATATCCTCTTTTAACTCTCCAGGTGCGGGAGTGTAAGTGACGATGATCGTTTTTTTCTTCATCTGCAGGCATGAAGCTGACACCGATGCTTGGGATTAGGAATAAGCTGCCGACCAATAATAGAATGGCTGTGCCGAAAGTGATTAACTTATGGTTTAACGACCAATCCAGTGCTTTTCGGTAGAATGCTGATAGTTTGCTTGGTTTTTCTTCATGTGATTTTAATTCTTTTTTAGATAGTCCCTTTTTAAATAAAGAGTCTGCCATTGCCGGAACAAGTGTGATGGCTATTATTAATGAAGCGACTAATGCAAACACCATTGTTAAGGCGAATGGCATGAATAGTTCCCCGACAGGTCCTGTAACGCTTGCTAAAGGCAGGTATACGGCTACAGTGACGATTGTCGATGAAAGGATAGGGATGAACATTTCCTTAGTGGCTGATCGTATTAATTCGCCGCCTTTTAATTGTTCGCCTTTTAAAGCCATTCTCCTATAAATATTTTCAATGACGACAATGGAGTCATCGACGACTCGGCCGATGGCTACGGTCATTGCTCCAAGTGTCATGACATTCAATGAAATATCCATTTGTTTGAGCACCAGAAGCGCTGCTAACAGGGATAAGGGAATCGATATGACGGAAATGAGAGTCGTTTTAAAGTTCCTAAGGAATAGCATGATAACAATGACTGCAAACAGACAGCCGAAGAGTGCCTTGCTGATCATGGTTTCAACAGAATCTTTAATCGGTTTAGCTTGATCGAGCGTAGTGTGAACACTTACACCTTTAAAATCTTCTTTGAAATTAGATACTTCTTCGTTTACTTCGTCTACGATTGCAACTGTATCGGCATCAGGCGATCTTGTAACCTGGATCCCAATCGATTCGCTACCGTTTGTTCTTGAAATCGATTCAGCCTTACCGGTGATTTTAACATCGGCAATGTCTGATAATTTGACATTTTGCAGTTGGGCAGGACCTGTTGCCATTTCAGGAGATAATTGATTGGTTTCCGGTCCGGCTTGTGCTGGCGTTCCTGTTTGAGAGCCGCCGGTTAAAGGTATCTTTATATTCTTCAGGTCTTTTAATGTGGAGATGTTTCCATCCACAACGATTGTTTTTTCTTTATCATCAAAGTTATATATGCCAAGCGGCATGTTGACGTTTGCGGCTTGGATAACCTTCTTTACGGTTTCTTCATCGAGCCCGTATTGAGCCATCTTTTCCTGGTCGAATACAAGGCTGCCTTCATTTACTTGTTGTCCGGAAATTGAGACGGATGTCACGCCGTCAATTCCTTCAAGTTTAGGCACTAACACCTCTTCGACGTTTTTGTAAGAGCTGGTAAATCAGAGCCCTTATCTGTTACACTGAGTGCGACGACAGGAAAAGCGTTTAACTCTAATTTAGATACGCTTGGGTCATCCACTCCCTCAGGCAGTTCCAATTTCTCTAAAGCTTCTTTCACTTCTTTTACAGCGTCGTCCATATCCGTATCATAATCATATTGTAATTGGACGGAAGAGGCATTGGCCATGGACGAAGAACTGACTAATTCGACTCCTGGCAAATTCGTTACTTTCTGCTCAATCTGGTCTGTGAGTTTATCTGCTACTTCTTCAGGTGCAGCTCCAGGATATACAGTGGAGATGCTTATTAAAGGAGTGGAGATGCTTGGAATGGTTTCTTGTTTCATGTTTAAACCGGAGTATAAACCAGCTGCAACGATGATGATGGTAAGCAACCAGATAGCCAATTTATTCTTTAATGAAAATTTAATTATTGAATTCAAGCTTGTACCCTCCATACATATAATTGTGACTAGTCGGTCACAAACTCAAATATATAGCATGTGGATTATGATTGCAACAGATAATAATCGTCAGTGTTAACGTTGTGATTTCAAGGGTTTTGGGATAGAATTTGGAAGATGTGACCCATTGGTCACCAATGAACAATCTTAAGAGATGGGATGAATTTGATGAAAGAAAAAAATAAGATGATCATAGATAAGTCTGTAGAGCTTTTTGCGGAGAAAGGCTATCATGCTACTTCCGTTCAGGAAATTGCTGAAAAATGCGGGATAGCAAAAGGGTCTTTTTATAATTATTTTAAATCGAAGGAGGAATTACTAGTCTCCATTTTTAAATTTTATTATGAAGCGTTGACAGACTCATTGCTTGATCTTGAACTGGATGCTTCATTATCCAGTAAAGACAAATTCATGAGGCAGATCACTGTTCACATTGAGCATATGACGGGAAATACCAACTTGATACAAATGATGATGCAGGAACAAATGGTTCATATCAGCAAAGAATTAGATAGATTTTTACATTATATCCATGAAGAGGGCTTGAGTTGGTTCAAGCGTAAAATCATTGAGTTATACCCGGAACTTTCATCTGATCTTCTGCCGGATTGCACCATAATTTTAGATTCTCTTTTCAAAGGATATATCGGAATATTGATCAGGAAACAAAATGCTTTCGATGTGGAATTGTTACCTAGCTTCATATTGAACCGGATGGATTCCATTGTCGCAAGCCTGGAGAATATGGAAGATCCATTATTGAAACAATTTCCCCTACCAGGTTGCTCGATGCGGGATATGAGCCCAAAAGAAGAAATCCATTCGATTATCGTCAGGATGCTGGAAGTCGAAACACGTAAAGAAGAGGGATTGGAAACGCGTAAAAATACGGAAGCCTTAAAGGCTCTCCAGGAAGAGTTTTCAAAAGTTAGGCCAAGCCCCATCATCTTGGAAAGCCTTTTGTTATTTTTGGAGAAAAATGAAAAAAGGAGTCCCTTGTGTTCAAAGCTTATCTTAATGATGAAGGATTATTTGTTGGATATATGAAGGCTTTACCGAAAGGGGCGTGTAGCCTCTTTTTTCATTTAATTCTTAATGAGTTTCAAAAGCGGGGTTAAGGAAAAAGTATAAGTGATGGAAAGAAGACAATTCTTTCAATGATATGGGGGCAAGAATCCTGCGATGGAAAAAGGTGATTTTATAATAAAAATGCAGGAAATCATAAACTCGAAAGGAATCTTGAGGGTTGTCTTCCAGTATTGGTAACACATATTGATGAGTTTCTCATTCTACAAACAAAGCAAAAAGGCGAAGCATGCCGTTATTGTTTGGGAATATGGTGAAGAAATGGAAGTAGTTTTCGTATTGGGAGGAGATGGAACGGTACATGAGTTTGTAAATGGCCTTTCACCCCTTTGGAGGCGGCCGTTGTTTGGGAATTTACCTGGAGGGACCAGCAATGATTTCTCCAGGACATTAAAAATTCCTCAAAATGTTCGTCAAGCTGCGCAAGCATTAGTAAATGGCAAGGTTCGTTCCAATTGATATTGGGCAGGACAATAATGTCCATTTCTCCAATTTTTTTGGGGGAGTTGGACTTATTTCAGATGCATCAAACAATATTGATGAGCAGGAAAAAAGCAGGTTCGAAAAGATAGGGTATTTATTAAATGCTGTAAGGACGATTGGTGAGAATGCTCCCTTTTCCTATAAACTGGATTATGATGGGGGTTCGATTGAAGGGGAAGCAGTTATGATTTTGGTCTTGAATGGCTGTTTTATCGGTACTGATTTATTGCCCCTTCCCATGGTTAGTCCAGACGATGGGCTCTTTGGCGTTGCCATCTTTTTTAAAATGCAAGCCTTGGTACATTTTTAGAAATAATAGCGACGAAACGTTCATGGACTCAAAATATGAGCTCTGGCTCTGGGGTGACTTATTTCCAAGCAGGTACCTTGACTATTGAATCCAAGAGGCCGCTTAATGTGGATATGGATGGAGAGAACTATAGACAAACGCCTTCGAGCATTAAAGTCCTTGCCCATCATTTGTCAGTATTAACACCAAACTAGTGAGGGGATAAGGGAAAGGCTTATGTATTTTTTTGTATATTCATTCCTTATATCTGCAATTGTTCCCAAAATAGGATAAAATATATGATGATATATCAATTTTTGCAGGAGGACCACTTATGGTATACCAGGTCAGATTGTTAAAGGGCATTTTAGAGCCTTATCGGAGTCGTTATCAGCTGCAAAATGCAGAGGCAGTCACAAAGCTTGTTGTGAAATTATTATTTTTATATTTTCTTAGTCTTATAGTATTCGCCATTGGGGGATATTTTGGCATTGGTTCAGAATCATTTTCCAAAGAAATCACGAAGATGAGCGCCAATGAATTCGAAGCAGCAAAGTTGCTGATTTTGAGTGGCAATATAATAACAGGAATAATCGACCCTTCCATATACATATTTTTAGCAGCTCTATTCTTTTGGATCGTTACTGATATCCCATATATAAAATTGGTAATCGTTCAAATGATTCTTTTTGGCTTGCAATTAGTTGAAAAAGCATTATTGATTCCCCTATTCGTTTTAATGGATATAGGCAGTGATGCCAACCCTTTTTCATTGGGAATCATCAATCAGTATTTTCTCAGAAGTGATTATTTCATTCACTTTTTCAGCGAAATCACCATTTTTCAATTTCTTATTATTGCTCTGCAATATTTTTATTTAAAGGAATTTTCAGGACGAAATAATTATTTGATCCTTTTAATGATTGTTCTATTCTATCTGGCCACATGGTTTGTTAAAGCCTTTTTAGGATACATCCAAGTAGGCGTATTTGTATAAGGCGGGTGAAATGAATGAGCGGTAAATGGAAAATAGCAGCGGTCTCCATTGCGTCGATAGTGTTAATAACCGTTAACTTATACCTTATTGAAAAAAAGAAAGCAAAGTGGAACGGACTGTTTTCGTTGAAAACTGGACTAAGGTAAAAAAAGATACAGTTACGGATACCATCCAAACAAATGGGGTAATTAAACCAGTAGAAGAGTATGATATCTATTTTGATACCCAGAAAAATGATTTTAAGAAATTCCTTGTAAAAGAAGGCGATGCAATTACGGCTGGCTCCTCGTTGTTTGAATATACGACGACCGAACTTGATGCGCTTAAAGCGAATTTGGAAGCGGAGAAAACGGCAGCTGAGGGAGAAATGGCAGGGATTGAGGAATACATAGGGAAGTTGAGGTCTTATCAAGGGACCGTGACCAGTGAAACTGAAAAAGCGGCAATTGATGAATCGGTGGAAAAAAACTTGAATATTGATATAAAGACAAGCTCTTCAGATCTTATTAAAAGTAACATTGAGCAAGAAATGTACAAGCAGGAACTAGAAAAAACAGGTTGAATGAAAAAGTGAGAATGCTTGACGCTAAATTAAGTTCGATTGAGGAGCAGTCCAGTGCGATTGTGACGACAAGCGAGGCTGATGGTGTAGTTAAAAATATCAATAAAAACCTGAATAATCCCATTATATCCATTGTTTCGACAAATATGGCAATTGAAGGGGATTTCTCCGAAGAGGAAATGAAAAAGGCTGAAGTGGGCATGACTATAAAAGCAAGTTCCTCTGATTCAAAAAAGGCATTGAAAGGAACGATAGGACGTATCCATTCCTATCCCGCTGAAGAGCCGTCTTTAAAAAAGATAACAGATTTCCATTTCAAGCTTCAATCGAACCGGAAGGCGAAGAAACGGAACCTTTGTTGGTGGGATCGAAAGTGAATCTTACTGTAATAACCAATGAGAAAGCAGGTGTACCCTCCATTCCTATAGAGGCGGTACAATACCAAAAACAGCCTTATATTTACAAGTTGACTAATAAAGGACATGTGGATAAACATTACATTACAAAAGGGCTTAAGGCTGAAGGGAAGCAAGAAATCATAAAGGGACCTTCTGTAGGTGACGTCATCCTACTGGAGCAGAATGTGGCAGTGAAGAACCATTCTTATTTTATTACCCCGATTCAATTTGAAAAAGTGAAAGCTGGAACTTATAAAAAATTCACCTCAAGGGAAAAAGTAAGATATCTGTTACTTGGCATTCTGGAAAAATAACTGCTCCTTTTACAAGAGAGGTGATGTCAAATTAGGTATAAATTATATATCAATATAACTTATTTGAACAAAAATCGGGAAGCGTAATTATAGATACAATAGCCTTTAATACAGAATATTCAGACATATTGAAAGATTTTTTCTAGAATAGATGCGAATAAATATTTACAGATTATCATTTTTAGTATAATATTTTATTATAAGTTAACTCGCTTAATCTTATTCCAAGAACGGGGGACCCATTTTTGTGGATTTTATCCGCTAGGGGTGAATTCAGAAATGAAAGGGCATTTGTGTTTCCAATTCCTAACCCGACAGCTAACCTCGTCAGCGTCTTTAAGGGAACATGTGTGAATATTCACGCCAATAAGAAATCGACACATGAAGTGTCTTTTTTCGGCGTAAAGACAGAGTTTTTCAAAAAAAGAAAAATTACTTTCTTTTTATTAGTATCTTGTTTCCCTTACCGAGACAAAAATGTTTTTGCATCAAAGACTTTATGGAAGGTGAGGAAAGTAAATGAAGAAATTCAAATTAAGTTTAGCTAGCCAAATTTTCATTGGTTTAATACTAGGGATTATCGTTGGTGCCATTTTTTATGGTAATGAGTCGGCCCAAAGCTTTTTACAGCCATTCGGAGACATTTTCCTACGAATGATTAAAATGATTGTAGTGCCGATCATCGTATCCAGCCTTATCGTTGCAGTTGCCGGTGTAGGTGATTTGAAAGCGGTAGGTAAACTAGGTGCTAAATCATTATCATACTTTGTTGTCGTAACTATGATAGCGATTGCTGTAGGTTTAATTTCAGCGAATATCATCCAGCCTGGTGCTGGTGTGAATATGAATAACCTGGAACAAACTGATATTTCCACATATGTTGATACAGCAGAAACTAAGCAGCATGAATCATTCGTGGATACACTTGTACACATCGTGCCATCCAATCCAGTTAAAGCCATGGTAGAAGGCGATATGCTAGCGATCATTTTCTTCTCCGTGTTGTTTGGACTAAGTATTGCAGCCATAGGTGAAAAGGGTAAACCAGTATTCCGTTTCTTCCAAGGTGTAGCTGAAGGAATGTTCTACCTAACTAACATGGTCATGAAATTCGCTCCTATCGGTGTATTTGCATTAATCGGTGTGACTATCTCCAAGTTCGGTTTGGAATCTTTAATTCCGTTAGGAAAGTTAGCGCTTTCTGTTTACGGAACAATGATTTTCTTTGTAATTGTCATTCTGGGTGTCATTGCAAAATTTGTAGGATTCAATATCTTTACGTTGATTAAACTTCTAAAAGAGGAATTGATTCTTGCTTTCTCTACTGCAAGTTCAGAAGCGGTTCTTCCGAAAATCATGGAAAAAATGGAGAAAGCGGGATGTCCGAAACATATTGCTACATTTGTTATTCCGACTGGATACTCATTTAACCTTGATGGTTCTACATTATACCAAGCGTTAGCAGCTATCTTCATCGCTCAAATGTACGGAATCGATTTAAGCATGTATGAGCAAATTACGCTAATGCTAGTGTTAATGATCACATCCAAGGGGATTGCGGGTGTACCGGGTGTATCCTTCGTAGTTCTTTTAGCGACATTGGGAACTGTCGGCATTCCTATTGAAGGTTTAGCATTTATTGCCGGTATCGACCGTATTCTTGATATGGGACGTACAGTAGTAAACGTTATTGGTAATTCACTTGCGGCAATCGTCATCTCTAAATGGGAAGGTCAATTCAACCCTCCTTCCAAAAAAGAACTAGAACAACAAGTTTCTTAATACAAAAAATCCAGAGTGAAATGTCACTCTGGATTTTTTTGAATTAAAAAGCGCTTTCTTATTTTTCTTGATGGCTGTAAGTACCTTCTTGACGCATCTTTTTGCATGTCAAAATACCCCGAAACTCATAAAGCCTTTCATCATGTCCTCCAAACCAAATTATTTCCTCTTGCTCCCAGAAGGTCAGGTGATTTTCGTTTTTACCACGATCATGTGTTGTGAAAATGAAAATACCTTCATGAATTTAAGCTACTGTCGGTTATTTCGCTGGGGAATCATCAGCATAAAGGGAAGCGGCCCCATGAAATGAATTAATGATAAAACCTTTATTGATCAATTATTCCAATTCTATATTTTTTCCTATTGGTTAATATGGATTTTGTTTCATGTTATTTATACGATGCAGATGTTGATTAATATTGGGGTTATATAACTTACGTGAAACTCCAAAAGTTTGATAAAATAACATTATTGATTGAGAGCTCGGAGGGGGTCAGGTTATGAAGAATGACAGCAATGATATCTTATACATGTATATGCAGGCTTCCGAACGGTTTGTCCTTTTTAATGGACTCAATTTTCGTGAATTCGTCAAATCGCTGCCATATACCTTGGATTCGATCTTATTATTGAAGCATCAATTCGATGGTGGGGAATACAATTTGAATGTCCTGCTTGAGAGCGCTTCATCTGAAGCTATTGCGAAGCTCGTTAAAGAAAATGTCCGGGCATATGGAGATTTCTGTTGGGTCGATTTTGAAGAAGAGGAAGGGCTGGATGAATTGGATGGAAGGGAAATAGCGGAGCTTTTATATTTAGGACACGCTAAAACCCATTTGGATCCCCCATTTTTCCGTAAATTGAATAATCAATTTGTGTACCTTGCCCAGGATGATGGCTGGTTCAATAAAATTTATTTTCGTTCTCTTTCGACATATTATATGATGTTAGGAAGCCTGATACCGCTTAAGCTGGAGCCGTTAAAAGTAGAGAGGACGTGGCTTGGAATCAGAAAGAAAAAAGAGCTTACGGCGATTCCTGCAGAAATCATTGCTTCCTTGGCCCATATCCTGGCAGAGGGGCTCGTTTTTTCCTTTCGGGATGTTAAGTATACAAGAACGAAAATTGAGATACCGGCATGGGTCGTAGGGGATCATTTAAACATGGATGAAATGCACGATTACTTTTCGGATAGAGATATTAAGGAGCCCGATGCCTATATTATCTTCAATCGAAAAGAAAAGGTCTGGGAAAGCGTTATTAAAAATGCATCATCCTCCTGATTATTTGACATCCTTGAATTTTTTAGGTGTAAGACTTACCATCTCATGCATAAAAGATAAGAGAGGGCAACGGATAGGAGTTGCCACAGGATGATTTGTTCTGCATTATGGTAATAATCGGAAAAGCTCGAATGATGGAAGTTTCGCTTTCCCCGCATTAACAGGCGGCTGTAGGTCAGGTGGATAGAAGATGTAACAAAAAAGTAATGTAGTGGTCCAACAGCCTGTAAATGCCCGATTGCGACGCACAGCATGTGCTAGCACAGGAGTTGCCACAGGATGTGGCGGTTTTATCCTGAGTTCTACATTATAGTAATCATTGGAAAAGCCCCAATGATGGAAGTTTCGCTTTATCCGTTTTAGTGTAAAGTGATACAATGAACATGGTTAAAAGAATATTGGAGGGTAATAACTCATGAAAACTAAACTTGGTTTGCTTTATGGTGGAAAATCTGCGGAGCATGAGGTTTCTATGCAGACGGCTTTAGCAGTCATTAAAGCTCTCGATTTAGCAAAGTTTGATATATATCCGATTTACATAACAAAAGAGGGTTCATGGATAAATGGACCAAAGTTAACAGGCCCTGCCGAGAATGTGGAGGCTTTGACATTTTCACCGGAAAATTCGAGCTCGCCTCTTGCTTTGCAAGCACATTCAACTGATGAAAATAGTGAATCAACAGGGTATGACGTGATTTTCCCATTGCTTCACGGACCAAATGGAGAAGATGGAACCGTACAGGGGATGCTGGAACTATTGAACCTTCCTTATGTAGGAAATGGCGTTTTAGCTTCTTCAGCAGGAATGGATAAGGTCATCATGAAAAACATTTTTGCCCAGGCTGGACTTCCTCAAGTGAAATACACTTGGTTCATTCGTTCTGAATGGGAGAAGAATACTGAAAGTGCCATCAAAAAGGTAGCGGATGAATTGGGGTACCCTTGTTTTGTCAAACCTGCCAATTTAGGCTCAAGTGTCGGTATCAGCAAATGTAATGATGCTGATGAACTGGAAAAGGCGGTAGCGGAAGCTTTTCAATTCGATCGGAAGATCATCATTGAAGAAGGGGTCATCGCTCGTGAACTCGAGTTTGGTATTCTTGGTAATGATGAACCGTCTTGTTCGGTGGCAGGCGAAATCATACCTAAGAAAGATTTTGCCTTCTATGATTATTCAGCAAAATATGTAGACGGTAATTCAGCGATGGTAATTCCGGCGGAGATAACGGAAAGCGAGTATACAGCTTTATCCGAAATGGCCATTACTGCCTTTAAGTCATTGGATTGCTCTGGATTGGTTCGCGCTGATTTCTTCTTGACGCATGAGGGGCAGATCTATATTAATGAAGTGAATACAATGCCTGGGTTTACTCCTTTCAGCATGTTTCCGTTATTATGGAAGCACACAGGTGTCGACTATCCAGCGTTAATTGAAAAACTCGTGAAACTTGCCTTGGAACGTCATCAGGAAAAACAACAAATCAAATATACAGTTTGATCATACAGGTAATGTTCAGTAAACTCCACAATCCATCTAGCATTGAATTTGATGGATTCCAATCAGCAGGAACCGGTGCGATTTAAACTGGTTTCTGCTTCGTTTGGTTAATGGAGAACGATTAACGGTTCGATGAATGTAGGAGGAACAAAATGATAAAGAGAACGTTAAAACAAGTACATGAAATGGCAGAGGGATTGAATGATATCAATCCATTCCAGTCCAAAGTAATTAATGGAGTTACCATTGATTCAAGAACGGTTAAGGAAGGATGTTTGTTCATTCCGCTTAAGGGTGAGCAGGTTGACGGCCATCAGTATGTCAAGCAAGCTTTAGCGCAGGGGGCTGCGGCTTCTTTTTGGCAAAGGGATGTTCCGAATCCTCCTGAAGATTTACCGATAATCATTGTCGAAAATACCGAGAAAGCACTTCAGCAATTGGCGCGTTCCTACCGTCAGCAGCTGAATATGAAAGTCATTGGGATAACAGGCAGCAACGGTAAGACCACTACGAAAGATATGACGGCTGCGCTGCTGGCCACTACCTATAAGGTTCATAAAACAAATGGAAACTTCAATAATCATTTAGGTTTGCCACTAACGGTGCTCTCTATGGCAGAGGATACTGAAGCGGCTGTTTTGGAAATGGGAATGAGCAGCCGTGGTGAAATCGAGTTTTTATCCAAAATGGCTAAACCTGATGTAGCAATCATTACCAATATTGGTGAATCACACTTATTGGATTTAGGGTCACGTGAGGAAATCGCGAATGCGAAGTTGGAAATTGTTGAAGGTTTGGCGAAAGATGGAACGCTGATCTATCATGGTGATGAACCTTTGCTTCGCAATCGGATCAAAAAGGATTTTCCTGATTTAAACGTAATATCTTTTGGACGTACGGAACAAAATGATTTATATCCACAGACCATTAGCCAAGGGGCAGACAGTACCGCGTTTACAATCGCAAGAGGTGATAAGGAGATCAGTTATGAGATTCCTGTTTTAGGCCATCATAATGTTCTTAATGCGTTGGCAGCCATCTTGGTCGCTAAAGAATTCAATGTGGATGATTCAGCAATCCGTAAAGGTCTATCGTCCATTCAGTTAACCAATATGAGGATGGAATTGGTTGAAGGCGCAAAAGGGCAGAAAATCATCAATGATGCCTATAATGCCAGTCCAACTTCAGTTAAGGCAGCAGTGGAGTTGGTTGAGGGATTATCTGGATTCGATAAAAAAATCCTTGTATTGGGAGACATGTTGGAGTTAGGGCCGCAGGAAAAAGATTTTCATTTGAAAATTGGTGAATTAATTTCCAATGAGCAGATTGATAAGATCTTCACTTATGGTCCTTTAGCAGAGTTTATTGCCAAGGGAGCGAGCAAGTCTTTTTCATCGGATCAGGTTCGTCCTTTTCAAGATAAGCAGGAGCTTATAGAGGAACTTAAGTCGTCCACACAGGCAAATGACATCATACTCGTTAAAGCTTCCAGGGGCATGAAGCTGGAGGAAGTCGTTCAAGCTCTACAAAAATAAAAAAACATAGAAAGGGCCGTTTCTTTTTTGAAACGGCCCTTTTATCGTGCTTAAAAAAGTGTCCCAGCAATAATGCAGATGTCATCGTTAATCACTGAATGCCTCATCCTTGAGGCTAACAGTTCCTGAAGAAGGTCATTTGTATCGAGATGGACATTTTCGATGAATTCCCTCTGGATGCTGTCAGATCGGTCAATGGCGGAAGGCGTGGGCGTTTTAGAGAGCCCATCTGTATAGATGATGAAACGGCTTCCTGCTTCATAATGAAAGGCCATTTTTTTTATGGGCATTTCGGGGATCAGTACCCTTGGGGAGGCCCCTTCGTTTAAATTGAGAACTTGATTGGTGCGTGGGGAATACAAAAAGGCTGAAGGAAGTCCGTAGTTCACATATTCGATGAGTCGATCCTTTGTATTCACGTATGCGATGAAGGCTGTAATCCGAGCGTGGTTTTTGTTTTCCCGATTAACTCCTTGAAATAGATCCCGCATATGTTTGTCCAATTCCTCTGTTATGAAAATAGGGTCTTTTACACGTTTGATAAGGTCGGGGATCAATGTGCGTATGGACATGTTTATAAGTGCTGTGTGGATGCCCTTTCCGAATACATCGATCATTATGAAGCCGTATATCCTGTCATCAACCTCCGTCCAGTAAAATAAATCGCCTGACAGCTCACTCGAAGGCTGAAAAAGACCTTTGACCTCTATATCTTCATTATTGATCGACAAAGGTAAACTTGAAAGTTGAATGCCCTTTGCAATCCGCAGGCTCCTTGCTGTTTTTTGGTGCATCTTTTCAAGCTGTTGCCCCTTCATTTTTGCCGAAAACAGTTGCATGCCGATGTTTTTGAGTGACTTTAATTTAATCCTGACTTCTACTGAATCGGCAGGGACCGCCATGGTGTCATAATAGGTCTTTTCCGGTAAGGCCAGAGGGTGCTCCATTCCTAAAGCGCGTTTGTAAAGAAATAAGATAGGGATTTCGTGAGATTCAGCTAAAGCGAATAAAGAAGTTTGCTGCCAAGAATCTTTTGATATGTTTAAAGGCAAAATAAATAATGATTTCATTAAGTCCGTTGAATCTTTGAATAGATGACTTTGATTGAGTGGATCCTCCAAAAAGGTGACTTTCTTGTTCATTTTCTTTAAGATTCGACCAAAATCCTTACATAAAGGAACATCTATTGTGAATATGTTCATATAACCCCCGTTGATTTGTTGATAGGTCAATCATACTGCATTTAGATTAATTTGCTATAATTTTTAAGAAAAAAGATGGAATTTTCTAAAATTAAATGATCCCATATACCTGGAAATCCAAAGAGGGTTCATGATAAGTCCTTCCTTTTTCCAACGGGGGTACCGTGGAAGGGTGTTATCATTAGAATTAATCCTTCCTGTTTGTTGAAACTATTTGATTTAAACTCATATGATATATAAATGGATGTTCGTTTTGTAAAAAAATTTACATGGATACAGTAAATGGTTTGGAATGGTCTATCCCGGACCGTGATTTTAAAACAGGACTAGTTACTAAATCCTTTAACTGGGTTTCTGAAGCCAACTGTCGTGTACAGTCTGAATCCACTTACGCATGATAGGATATAGTAACTAAGGTAATCCTGTTGAATAAATCAGCTGCACAATTATCAGGTGGTGATATCCAATTTCCCAGTTTTTGAAACGATCTAAAGTTTTTAGTAACTATGAATGGGGCGATATCCTTTATTGCATTAACAGTTTGAAAATGGTAATATGAGTATGAGTTTAAATGTCTTATCATTGATGATTATTTGAATTAATCAGGTTGAGGCAACAAAATTGTATGTTCTTACATGTTTCATGAGTTAATTCTTGAGATTATTTTAGATTAAATAGGCCGCGCGTCTGGTCATATATAAAAGCTGCATCTCTTGGCGGCTTTAGTAGCTATTAGGGAATCAAGCCGCATTTTGCGCTTTTCCACTTCTGCAAATCCTCAACGCACCGGGCCTGTTTTGTATAAGAATCTTGGCTCTCGTCAAGTTTTGTTCATACAGCCTTTTTAAGTCTGATGAATAATAGGTGCAGCAGCCCTCACCTGAATAAAACGGTCAAACACCCGTTTATGCTACTTTTAATTTTCCATATTGAATTTAATTTTGGTTACATGTACTTTTAAAAAGATGAGCGTATGTTAATGATAAGTTTACAC
Organism: Peribacillus frigoritolerans; assembly: GCA_030562215.1. Taxonomy (GTDB): domain Bacteria; phylum Bacillota; class Bacilli; order Bacillales; family DSM-1321; genus Peribacillus; species Peribacillus frigoritolerans_B. The sequence goes on from JAUPFL010000001.1 coordinate 1,276,762, forward strand.
GTGCGCGAAGTTAAAAATGCCAGTGAATGTCCGTACTGGTATATTTCCTTTTTAAAAAATCATATTGAGTTCATTTGAACTAAAAGGCAGATACTTTTAGGTGATAATGATAAACTTTTTATTAAGAGATAAAGTAGAACATCCGTCATGATGATGAGGATTTGAACTAAACATCTGTGCATGATATGCACGTGTAAATTTACGATATAAAAGGAGTACGAAAACATTGACATTGTTTAGCGAATTAGGATTAGATAGAACGTCCATGAAATCAATAGAAAAAATGGGATTTGAGGAAGCGAGCCCGATTCAATCCCAAACGATACCTCTAGCACTTGAAGGTAAAGATATAATCGGTCAAGCGCAAACAGGAACAGGTAAAACAGCAGCATTCGGTATTCCATTGATGGAAAACATCGATATTAATAACGAAAACGTGCAAGGGATCGTCATCGCACCTACACGTGAGCTGGCCATTCAAGTTTCCGAGGAACTTTTCAAGCTTGGTTACGGAAAACGTGCTCGTGTACTTGCAGTTTATGGTGGACAAGACATCGACCGTCAAATCCGTGCTTTAAAGAAAAAACCACATATTATCGTTGGTACGCCAGGTCGTCTTTTAGACCATATCAAACGTAAAAATATTAAATTAGGCGGAGTTCACACTGTAGTTCTTGATGAAGCGGATGAAATGCTTAACATGGGATTCATTGAGGATATCGAATTAATCCTTTCAACGGTTCCGGATGAAAGGCAAACATTGCTTTTCTCAGCTACAATGCCTGATCCGATCCGTAAAATTGCTGAAAGATTCATGCAGGAACCCGTTCTTGTACGTGTAAAAGCAAAAGAAATGACAGTGGACCGTATCGAACAATATTACTTAGAGTTAAAAGAAAGTGAAAAATTCGATACACTTGCACGCCTTTTCGATATTCAAACACCGGATCTTGCCATCGTCTTCGGACGTACGAAACGCCGTGTGGATGAATTGGCATCTGCATTGAATATCCGCGGTTATATGGCTGAAGGGATTCATGGTGACCTTAGCCAGGCAAAACGCCTTTCTGTATTGAAAAAGTTTAAAGACCGCAGCATCGATGTACTCGTTGCTACCGATGTGGCTGCACGTGGACTTGATATTTCCGGCGTTACTCACGTATACAACTTTGATATCCCTCAAGATCCGGAAAGCTACGTTCACCGTATTGGACGTACAGGACGTGCAGGTAAACATGGTATAGCCATTACGTTTGTAACACCAAGAGAAAGAGGCCAACTGCATGCAGTTGAACATACAACGAAAAAACGTATGGAGAAACTTAAGACTCCTACGTTAACTGAAGCGTTGGAAGGTCAACAAAAAGCAGTAACGGAAAAAATCCTTAATACAATCGAGAATGAGGATTTAACTTTATACCTCGGTCAAGCGGAAGAGTTATTGCAAAAACATAGCGCAGCGGATTTAGTTGCAGCCATGCTTAAATCAATGACAAAAGAACCGGATCAAACGCCTATCAAGTTAACGGAAGAATCTCCATCTCCAATGCGTCGCAATCGCGGAGGCAGCGGATCTTCTGGTAACAGACAGCGCAATGGTCGCAGTTCTTCAGGCAGAAAAGATTACGGTAGCGGATCAGGGAAACGCCCAAGCACGAACCGTAAATCGAATGGTTACGGTAACCGCAGCACGAGCCAAAAAAGAGAAAAAACAAATAAGATTTAATTGAATTGGGAATGCCGCTCATTTGAGCGGCATTTTTTTGTGCATCTCCAATTCTTCATGAAGGTATCCGCGGTTTTTGGATGGACTGCTCAAAGCCTTTGTTTAAAAAGGGGTTATTTCCCAGCATTTAATTATAGTATAATGGATGAAAGCGAAGGGTTGATGATGAAGATTCATTTAAAATTACCTGTCCGGAAGAGGAGAAGCACATGGAACCAGAAAATCGTATATCGAATAAGGCCCTGACCGTATGGAAAATCAGTGGACTTATAAGCTGTTCAATAACTTGGATAATAAACATCGCCGTACTCGTGCTTACAATCATTTTTGATTGGACATATTGGGTGTTCGGAGCGTTGATCATAATTTCGATTATCCAATCCTATCTGGCCATTTTTCTGATTCCATCGGTGAAATGGAAGAGATGGCGTTACGAAGTAGGAAATACCGAAATTGATATCCAAAGTGGTATTTTCGTCATAAAAAGAACACTCATACCCATGATTAGGGTTCAGCATGTTGAAACGAAGCAAGGGCCATTATTGAGAAAATATAATTTAGCATCCGTTGAAATTTCCACTGCAGCTACCCTTCATGTTATCCCTGCCCTGGACCTAGCTGAGGCAGATGAATTGCGGCACTATATTTCCAGAATGGCAAGTGTGGAGGAAGAAGATGTCTGAACCTAAAAGGCTTCACCCCATAGCTGTATTGCTTAACATCATTAAATCGATTAAGGAGTTAGTCATCCCTTTTTTATTAGTGGTCGTCATTCCGGGGAATAATGAAGGAATTCCCGGATGGATACAACCTCTGGTCATAGCCATTATTATACTTTTAATTATAGGAAATGCATTCTTGCAATGGTTACGCTTTACATATCGGATAGAAGAGGGCGAATTCAGAATTGAGTCCGGGGTATTTGTAAGAAAGAAACGGTATATTAAGTTTGATCGGATTCATAGCATAGATATATCAGAGGGCGTTATCAGAGGGTATTCAGCCTGGTGAAGCTGAATATTGAAACTGCAGGCGGGTCTCAGGCCGATGCCGTATTATCAGCCATAAGCAAAAGTGATGCGGATCGAATCAATGCTTTTATAAGTGAGGAAAAAATGCGAATAATCCTTTTAATAAGGATGAAGATGAAATCGCGGATAATGAATATGCAGCAAAATCGTCTTCCGTTTTTAAGCAGACGCTGCCGCAACTATTCGTTATGGCTGCCACTTCGGGAGCGGTAGGTGTCTTCCTATCCGGGGCAGTCGCTTTCATTTCACAGTTCGATGAAATGATACCTTTTGAGAGGATATTTAAGGATTATGAAGATTTTATTGAAATGGGGACCTTCATTCTGACCTTGTTTGCCCTTGTGGCTTTATTGGTGGTTTATGTACTGGCCACATTAAGTATGGTAATTAAATACGCTTCCTTTACCGTGATAAAAACGGATGAGGAAATAGTCATTTCAGGGGGCTTCTAGAGAAAAGACGGCTGACAATCCCTATCCATAAAATTCAAGGTATCCGGATCATGGAAAATTTGATTCGAAAGCCATTGGGATTGGCGACGGTTTATATTGAATATGCGGGTGGGAGTATGGAAGATAAAGAAAGTCTTTCCATCATGCTGTTCCCTTTAATCAGGAAGAAGCATTTACAAAAGAAAATCCTGGAAATTTTACCAGTTTATAAAACAGACACGGAGATGACACCGATACCCAAGCGTGCACTTTCCCGGTATGTGTTTCATAAGTTTCTATTCCTCATCCCGATCATCGGTGCCTTGGTATGGTTTTTCAGACCTTGGGGTTATTTTTCCCTTTTGCTTGTACCGTTGGCGATTTTTTGGGCTTACATGCAATATAGAGATGCAGGATGGAGCATAGAAGGGGATTTATTGCTATTGAGCAGCCGTTTTTTCTCGAAGCAAACATTGATCATGCAAAGAAGCAGAATTCAATCAATCACATATAAAAAAGTTGGTTTCAGAATCGAAAAGAATTAGCCACTATTTCAGCATCGATTAAATCAGGAGTTACCTCCCGGGTAGGCATTGTTGCTGATGTGGAAGAAAAGGATTACCTAATAATTAAATCATGGTATTTACCTAAAAAGCAGTCGACTCCCAATGATTGAAAGGAAGAGTCGGCTGTTTGGCCTACCATTTTTTTCGTAAGAATAAAGGAGCTGTCAAAAAGCCGGTTGCCAGTCCAGCCAAATGACCGACAACGTTGATTTGCGGTTGAATGAAAGTCATGATAATGGCAATGCCGGTCAATGTATATACTGTATTTCTTTCGTTGTTAGTAAAATTGGTTTTATTGAACAGTACAAGGTATAGAAAGAATCCGAGTAAACCAAAAATTGCTCCGCTAGCACCTACGTGGTTATATGTCAGTGGATTAATTAGGAAAGTTGCGATATTGGCAAGGATCCCTGTCGATAAAAAGAAGATTGAAAACTTGACGGCTCCAAGTAATTTTTCCAGGAATGGACCAAATATGGCAAGTGAGAATCCATTAAACAGTAAATGTGTAAACGTGCTATGTAGAAAGATGGGGGTGATCAAGCGCCACCATTGTCCATCAGCAATGTATAAGTTCACACCTGTGCCATAATAAAAGAGTACATTACCGGGAAGTATGGGGAAAAGGACGAGAACGAATACAATCATCATAATGAGTATGAGCACAGTTACAGCTCGATAAGAATTTGCGTATTCGCGGAAGCTTTCTGTTCTTGTAAACATAAATTCCTCCTTATATCGTTTTTAATTAGATAAAATATTATCATTTTCAGGTAAAAGAGTCCTCCTAATGATATGCAACTTATTAAATTAATAGAAGAGGTGTCAAAGTGATTAAAGGTATTGGCGTGGACATTACTGAGTTGGATAGAATGGAAACATTGATCGATCGGCAGCCCCGTTTAAAGGAGCGTATATTGACAGATAGTGAAATCTTGATTTTCGAAAAGTTAAATGGAAGAAGGAAGATCGAGTATTTTGCTGGGCGTTTTGCGGCAAAGGAGGCTTTTTCAAAAGCAAACGGTACAGGGATAGGTAAGCACTTATCCTTTTTGGACATTGAAATCATCTCGGATGATAAAGGAAAGCCGGTGATTTCAAAGCCGTTTTCTGAAGGGGTCCACCTTTCGATTAGCCACAGCAGGGATTATGCGGTTGCTCAAGTCGTAATTGAAGGGTGAAAGGAGTTTTGTCCAATCGGGTCATAAACCTTGAGGTTGTCTCATATACATTTAGTGCTATAGGGAGACAAGGCCCGGTAAAAGGTACATGGCAGAGTAGGTGCTCTCGATAAGTTTTTAGCCGGATCGAGAATTGGTCTGTCTAAAATACTGAGGAATCTAAGACATCAGTCGAGCCAATGTCCGGATCCTGCCTTTTCCTCTCCCTTTTACGTTCAAATGACAAAAAGGGGTTGAAAAGATGAAGAAGATGTTAATGCTTTTGCAGGGATCATGCTCTTGCTTGCTCTTTCTGCTTGCGGCCAAAAATCGCAGAGTGACGTAGTGAGTGAATTGAATGAGAAGCTTGGCGAAATGAAAGGATATAAAGCTAACGCGAAGATGACATTAAAGATGGGGACGGAACCTCAAGTGTATAATGTGGAGATTTGGCATAAGGACCCTTCTTTTTACCGCGTAAATCTGAAAAATGAAGAGAAGGATCAAAGCCAGATGATTTTGAAAAATGATGATGGTGTATATGTTTTGACGCCAGCTTTGAATAAAAGTTTTAAATTTCAAAGCGAGTGGCCGGAGAACAGCAGTCAGGCCTATTTGTTCGAGTCGTTGGTGAAAGACATTACGGAAGATAAAAGTGCGACATATAAAGAAACGGATAAACATTATGTGTTTGAAACGAAAACGCGCTACCAAAACAATAAAATGTTGCCATATCAAGAGATTACTATAAACAAAAAGGATTTATCCCCAGTCAGTGTAAAAGTCATGGACCCTGATAAGACCGCGTTGGTTCTTGTTGAATTCTCAAAAGTTAAATTCGATACGACTTTTGATAAAGATTCATTTGATATGAAGAAAAACATGACAAGTGCACAACTTGAAGCGCCCGTTATGGCAGAAGTCCAAAATGAGGGGTTTGCTGTGAAATACCCTGAAAATGTCGGTGATATGAATTTAACGGAAGAAAAAGAAATTACGACGGAAAAGGGAGAACGTGTCGTTTTGACCTATGAGGGTACAAAAAGTTTTACATTAGTTCAGGAAAAAGCTGAGGTAGTTCAAACTTCCGTTTCGACGAATGTGAATGGAGAACCTGTTGATTTGGGTTATACTGTCGGGGCCATGACGGGAAATACGATTGCATGGACTTTTGAAGGTGTCGATTATATGCTTGCATCAAAGGATTTGACACAGGAAGAGATGATAGAAGTCGCCCGTTCGGTTGGGGAAGATCCAGTCAAATAGGATTACATAACAAGCTGATGTTTCCCGTCTCCTTACGAAGGTTTCTTCTAGGTAGGATAGGCGGGGAAGCGGCTTGTTGACATTTTTTTTAATCCATTTTTTGATTTAGGCTGGCAGCTGGGAAATTAGGATCAAGGTGAAAAAGCACTTTATCTTTCTAGCGGTTGGTTATAGAATGGTCCTATAATGAAACGAAAACTTCGCTACTGGGAAGAATCTTATTGTGAGTGTAGGAAAGAAGGAAAAGGTCTTGGAAACGAAAATATTTCATCGAGATACGTGGGCAGAAGTAAATTTAGATAATATTTTTGAAAATATTTCTTCAATGAAAAAAGACTGAGAAAGGGCGTTAGTCTTTTCGCTGTCGTTAAAGCGAATGCTTATGGCCACGGGGACTATGAAGTGGCTAAAACGGCGCTTGATGCAGGGGCGGATTTTTAAGTGTAGCTTTTTTGGATGAGGCTCTTGCCTTACGGAAAAAGGGAATATTGGCCCCGATTCTTGTGCTTGGGGCGTCTAGGCCTGAAAGTGCAGCACTTGCTGCCGAGCATGGGATTTCCGTGACGGTTTTCGATGTAGCCTGGTTGGAGAAGGCAAAGGATTTGTTGAAACCGGGACAAGTTTTGCAAATCCATGTAAAAGTGGATAGCGGCATGGGGAGAATCGGCGTTCGGGATAAAGGTCAACTCATGAAAGTGGAAAGTTTGCTTAAGAGGAAGCTTGTTTCAATTTCCAAGGGATATTCACTCATTTCGCGACTGCGGATGAAATGAAGACAGACTTTTATGAAACGCAGCTTGCTTTCTTTAAAGGAATGCTTTCGAATTGACTGGAAAGCCGGAATATATTCATGCAGCCAATAGTGCAGCTTCTTTAAGGTTCACCGATTCTGAATGGAATGCAATAAGAATGGGAATTTCCATGTATGGTTTGAGTCCTTCCATGGAGATGAAGCCGATATTGCCATTTCCATTAAAACAAGCTATATCATTGAGAACGGAAATGGTCGCGGTTAAACAGCTTGCCAGGGGTGAAAGCGTTAGTTATGGAGCGACTTATACGGCTGAAGGTGATGAATGGATTGGGACTTTGCCAATCGGTTATGCTGACGGCTGGATCCGAAAGCTGCAAGGTCAGGAAGTTCTTGTGGATGGAAAAAGAGTACCCATAGTCGGAAGGATTTGCATGGATCAATGCATGATCAAGCTGCCTGGACCATACCCTGTAGGAACAGTGGTCACACTAATGGGGATTGATGGGGAAGAATCGATTACTGTCGATGAGATAGCGGCAAAACTGGAAACGATCAACTATGAGGTAACATGCATGATAGGAGCAAGAGTGCCCCGCATATATATTAAAGACAATCAGGTGAATCATGTACGCAACTTCATTTTGGAATGAGCGGATTGTAAAAAAATCCTAAGATTGTGAATAAGATTTCCTTTATTATGCTGATAATAGGATTGAGAATAGAATATACTCTTTGCAGATAGGCATTTTAATGGTAATATTGAAAAGGATATATAATAAAGGTGTGTAGTGATGGTGGAGGTGTATGTTTGTGTCTGAATCCAGCGCAACAAGAGAGATATTAATTCGATTACCTCAAAATTTTTTAACAGAGTTAGATGGGTATGCGAGTGAGGAAAATGTTAATCGCAGTGAATTTATTTATCGTGCCACAAAAATGTATCTTCGCGAACGTAAAAAGAAAGAGTTTCGTGAATCGATGAAACGCGGTTATATTGAAATGGCGGCCATTAATTTAACGATTGCTTCTGAAGCCTTCCAGGCTGAATTCGAGGCTGGTCATTGCGTTGAACGATTAGTTAGCGGAGGCTGAGCCATTGATTGTTGTTAAGCGTGGTGACGTATACTTCGCAGACCTTTCCCCGGTAGTCGGTTCAGAGCAGGGTGGGACCCGTCCGGTACTAATTTTACAAAACGATATTGGTAATCGCTTTAGTCCGACTGTGATCGTGGCAGCCATTACAGCTCAAATTCAAAAAGCGAAATTGCCTACACATGTTGAGATTAATGCAAAAAAGTACGGATTCGAACGGGATTCCGTCATTTTATTAGAACAGATCCGGACTATCGATAAGCAGCGTTTAACTGATAAAATTACGCATCTTGACGAACCGATGATGCAAAAAGTCAATGAAGCTTTGCAAATCAGTTTAGGCCTCATTGAGTTTTAAAGAAAATTTTCCCCGTAAAACCGGGCGTTATTATAATACAAATCATTCTTGATATTATTTAGATGGCACGATTCCTGCAACTGTGGGAATCGTGTTTTTTTATGAAATAACATAAACATATGTCCAAAAGGGAAACAGGGAGGAAATATGAAAAATTTGACGAATAAAAACATTATACAGTTAGATATTGGCTGGAATGTCATTGTTTTTTTATGTTATCTCCCTAACTTTTCATCAATTTATGTTTTTCTTACCTGAATTCCGGGTATGTAGTTATGTTGTAAATACCTAAAAAAGCAAAAGTGCAGTGGGGAAACTTAAAGGGAATCCAAATGGAAATAACATTACAGTTAGTTAACATCCTTGTGACGTGGACAGGGAAACATAGCAATTGTGTTAGAATGGGAGGATATTATGAATCAATTGGTTTACGATTTTATTAAGCAAAATCAAGATTACATCCTTACTGAGTGGATGGGCATCATGAAGGAAAGTACGGACGAAAGATTAATTAAAGTCGTCTCAGATCGAATGTTCACGCAAACGAGCAGTGAATTTATAGATATGATCATCACCAACGTTGATAGTAAAAACAAGGAATTCACATTGAAGCTTTCAGATTTTGCCGAGAAAGTCGTCCAATTGGGATGGCCTCTTACTTTCGTCAATGAAGGACTTCATAAATTCACGTTAATTGTCATTAATGGAATGGTGGAAAAGGGTCTCGTTACTCCTGATAATCAAGTCAATCTCGTTAACCATTTGGATAAATGGGCCACACCGATAAATAATGAAATAGTCAATATATATACTCAAACATGGGAAAGAACCGTTTCCATGCAAAAAATAGCGTTGCAAGAACTTTCGGCACCGCTCATTCCTGTATTGGAAGGAATTACAGTAATGCCGCTGGTTGGTACGATTGATACGGAACGTGCCAAACAGATAATGGAAAACCTGTTGACTGGCGTGGTTAAGCATAGATCTGAAGTTGTTCTTATTGATATTACGGGCGTGCCGGTCGTGGATACCATGGTTGCCCATCATATCATTCAAGCTGCGGAAGCAGTCCGATTAGTGGGTGCAAAATGTATACTATGCGGCATCCGCCCTGAAATAGCTCAAACCATCGTTAATCTTGGAATTAATTTAAATGAAGTGATTACAAAAAATACGTTGAAAAAAGGGATAGAAGTTGCGTTGGAATTAACGAGCCGTAAGATCGTAAAGGTGGAGGGATAAGAATGAGGATTCCGATATTAAAGCTTTATGACTGCTTGTTAGTCTCTATACAGTGGGAATTGGATGATGTGACAGCCCTTCAATTTCAAGAGGATTTACTGCATAAGATTCATGAAACAAGCGCGAATGGCGTTGTTATAGATATTACCTCAATAGATTTTATTGATTCTTTTATCGCGAAGGTATTAGGCGATGTCTTTAGCATGTCTAAGCTTATGGGGGCCAAAGTTGTAATTACGGGAATCCAGCCTGCTGTTGCAATAACATTAATTGAACTTGGAATTAGTCTCGATGATGTTCTGACAGCATTAGACTTAGAGAAAGGCCTGGAGAAATTACAACAGGAATTGGGGGATTAAAGAATGGAGTTCCAATCCTGCGTAAAAATCATAAATGAATGGGACATCGTAGCTGCAAGGCAGCTCGGAAGAAATGTCGCTAAAGAGTTGGGGTTCGGTACTGTAGACCAGGCTAGGATCACAACGGCCATTAGCGAATTGGCCCGAAACATATACCTATATGCTGGACAAGGCAGTGTTAGCATAGAAAAGCTAAATATAAATGGGAAGTCAGGATTGAAAATCATTGCAGATGACCAAGGGCCGGGAATTGAGGATATCCGCAGAGTCATGGAAGATGGATATACCACCTCAGGGGGACTGGGGGCAGGCCTTCCTGGAGCCAAACGTTTAATGGATGACTTTGATATTGAATCGATACCAGGTGAAGGGACTAAGATTATCGCTACGAAATGGCTCCGTTAGGGGGGGACTATGGATATTAGGGAGAACATGGAGAAAAAGTATCATGAGGCGCTTTCCACTTATCTTAAAGACCAAAATGAGCAGGCACTCTACCAAGGGCAAAAGATTAGCCGCCTACATATCAAATACAATATATCTCCAGAAGAAATCATCAGTATGCATAAAAATAACTTAATGGAACTTTACCCGGAATTACCGGGAAAAGTATTGGATTCTTTCGACTTCCTGCTTGAAGTCATGATGGGCTACGGCATTGCATATCGTGAACATCAAAGCCTAAGGCATCAACAGCAGGAACTGAAAACGGAAATCGAGATAGCGGCAAACGTTCAACATACTCTTTTGGAAACGGAAATCCCTGATATCAAAGCTCTTGAAATTGGAGCGATCAGTGTTCCGGCAAGGCAGATGAACGGGGATTACTATCACTTCGTCCAGGATGAAAATGAACGAATAGGGGTAGGGATAGCCGATGTCATAGGAAAAGGGATCCCTGCTGCATTGTGCATGTCGATGATCAAATATGCGATGGACAGTCTTCCGGAGCATCGTCATGAACCGAATAGTGTGCTTGAGAGTTTGAACCGTGTTGTGGAGCATAATGTTGATCCAAGCATGTTCATAACCATGTTCTATGGTTTATATGATCCGCATGACAGGCTATTTTCCTATGCTTCAGCCGGACATGAACCCGGTTTTTACTATGATGCCGCAACAGGTACGTTTAGCGATTTGGATGCAAAGGGCTTGTTGCTTGGAGTCGATAAAAAAACAAGGTATCGCCAATATGAAAAAAAGGTGAATCGTGGAGACATGATCATTTTATTATCTGACGGAGTAACGGAGTGCCGGACGAATGATGGGTTCATAGAAGGGAAACGCTTATTGGTTTCATTAAAAAGAATATGCATTTGCAAGCCCAGGAAATGGTGAATAATATATATAAACAATTGGAGAAAATGCAGAACTTTCAACTGAGGGATGATTTTACATTAATAATTTTAAAATCGAATGTTTAGTATTGTTTCTGCTGGGTATAGATATAGGAATGAAGAGGATTTGAAGAGGTGGGTCAAGGATGAATATAACAGTAGATGTTAATGAATTGAATACTGAATTTATTGTAAAACTAAAAGGTGAAATCGATGCCTACACTGCACCGAAATTAAGGGAATCACTATTTCCGATTTCAGAGCAGGAAAATGTTTCGATAACTATTGATCTAACTGAAGTTTCGTATATGGATAGTACGGGACTTGGGGTATTTGTCGGTGCTTTTAAAAGCGTAAGGGCACATAATGGTGAGTTCACATTAGTTGGCTTATCGGAAAGGTTACGACGTTTATTTGATATAACGGGTCTTGCAGATATCATTGATATAAAAAGTGGTACAGAGGGTGGGTTAGAATGAGTCAAGTATATGATTACATCGAAATGAAAATACCTGCAAAACCAGAATTCATCGGTGTCATTCGTTTAACGCTTTCTGGAATAGGGAGCCGGATGGGATTTGCGTATGATGAAATAGAGGATTTGAAAATCGCTACCAGTGAGGCTTGTACAAATGCGGTACAGCATGCATATAAGGATTCTGAAAAAGGTGAAGTGAAAGTAAGTTTCGGCCTTTATCCTGACCGTTTGGAGGTCATGGTTTCCGATAGTGGCAAGAGCTGTAATTTCGAAGAGGTTCGTCAAGGGCTGGGTCCATATGAAAATGGGCAAAAGGTCGAACTTTTGAGAGAAGGAGGCTTGGGTCTTTACCTTATTGAAACTCTGATGGATGATGTGAAAATTCATCAGCATGATGGGGTTACTGTATTTATGACTAAGTTTTTAGAAGGAGAGCAGGTGGAGATGGATGCAAAAACAGTCTCAACCTAATCAGGCACAAAGAGAACAGGTAAATGAATGGATCAGAGCTTACCAGCAGAATCAAGATGAAGAAGCACAGAGTAAACTGGTCATCCATTATAAAAGTTTGGTTGAAACAATTTCCCGTAAGTATGCGAAAGGTAAATCATTTCAGGAGGATATCTCCCAAGTCGGCATGATTGGTTTATTAGGTGCGATTCGACGCTATGATGAATCTTTCGGTAAGAGCTTTGAGGCATTTGCCGTCCCCACTATTATCGGGGAAATCAAAAGGTTCCTTCGTGACAAAACATGGAGTGTCCATGTGCCAAGGAGAATTAAGGAACTTGGTCCGAAAATCAGGGTGACTGTCGAGGAATTAACGACAACTCTGCATCGTTCACCAAGAATAGATGAAATAGCCGATAGTATAGGCGTGACCGAAGAAGAAGTTTTAGAAGCGATGGAAATGGGAAAAAGCTATCAAGCTTTATCCGTGGATCATTCTATTGAGGCGGATTCTGATGGCGGTACTGTCACATTGCTTGACATATTCGGAAATGTTGATGAAGGTTTTGAAAAGGTGAATCAGCGTCTTGTGCTTGAAAAGGTGCTTCATGTGCTGAGTGACCGTGAAAAGATGATCATTCAACATACTTATTTAGAGAATTTAAGCCAGAAAGAAGCAGGCGATAAACTTGGGATTTCCCAAATGCATGTGTCAAGGCTCCAACGCCGCGCGATCAAGAAACTTCAAGAAGCCATTAATGCTGAAAACTCGGAGTTAATTCAGTGATCAAAGATATTTTGAGGGGAGAAAAAATAGAAGTCCTTGTCTCTCAATCGTCTAAAAACGGTATGGTTTATTGTGGTGATGATTACTATTTTCTTCATACGGAAGAATATTTTTGTGTGTACTGGCAGATGGTCTAGGCAGCGGGAAAAACGCATACGATTCCTCCCATGCCGTCATTGAGGAAGTTAAACGTAATCATGAGTTGGATGTGGAAGCACTAATGGCAGTATGCAATCAAGTTTTAGTCGATAAACGGGGGCAGCCGTTTCCATTTTGAAGATCTTTTATGACAAGAATGAATTTGTATACAGTTCGGTGGGTAACATCCGCTTTTTCCTGTATAATCCAAGCGACGATAAACTCGTTTACCCTTTACCTGTTACAGGGTATTTATCCGGCAGGAAACAAAAATACAGGACGCAGAGATACAAATATGAACCAAATGCGAAATTCATTCTTCATTCCGATGGTTTGGAACTAAAGGGAGCCAAGTCTTTTTAAAAAGGTTGGTCCCTATTGATAAGAACGCCCAATGCATATTAAAAAGCAGTCCATTAACTGCAGATGATACAACTTTCATTTTAGGAAGCTTACTTTCGCCATAATTCGGAAGTGAGCTTTTTTGTATTGAATTCGCAACTTCATCGCTCATTTGCTAGACTATATATATTAGATCAAAAGGTTGGAGGTATACAAAATGATCGTTGTGGAAGATACATTAAAAGAATTGATAAAACAAATATCCAATGAGCTGACTTTGAAAAATCATCAGGTCCAAAACGTTATACAGATGCTGCAAGAGGGGAATACTGTCCCCTTTATTGCACGGTATAGAAAAGAAATGACGGGTTCACTTGATGAAGTGCAGATTCGTTCCATTATGGAAAGATGGAACTATCTAGAAAACCTTGGCCAGAGGAAAGCGGAAGTTACGCGTTCGATTGGTGAACAGGGGAAATTGACGGAAGAATTAACGAAACAAATCGAGAAGGCAACAAAACTGCAGGAAGTCGAGGATTTATACAGGCCATTCAAACAAAAAAGGAGAACGAAAGCGACAGTTGCTAAAGAAAAGGGTCTTGAACCACTGGCTATTTGGCTTTTGGAATGTCAAATGCATCCTCGAGTCAGTGAAAAAGCAGCTGAATTCATATCGGCAGAAAAAGAAGTTCCTTCTATTGAAGAGGCTATTGCAGGTGCGCAGGATATCATAGCTGAACATATTTCCGATGATGCGGAATTAAGGAAGTGGATAAGGGCTGAAATTTTCAAAGCTGGAAAAATGGTTTCAACTGTGAAAAATGAAGAGAAGGACGAGAAAAAAATCTTCGAAATGTACTATGAATATGAGGAGCCCGTTCAAAGAATTGTACCACATCGGGTATTGGCGCTGAATAGAGGTGAAAAGGAAGAGGTTTTGCGAATCTCCATCCAGCCCCGGACTGAAGTCATCATTGGTCATCTAGAACGTAAAATCATTAAAAATAACAAATCTGAAGCCCAAGTTGTTCTTAAATCTGCGATTGAGGATGGACTTAAGCGTTTGATCATGCCTTCTGTAGAGCGGGAGATCAGAAAAGAGCTGACGGAAAAAGCTGAGGATCAAGCTATCCACATTTTCTCTGAAAACCTCCGGAACCTGCTCTTGCAGCCTCCGCTTAAAGGAAAAGTGGTCCTCGCCTTAGACCCGGCATATCGGACTGGCTGTAAACTTGCTGTCATTGATGAAACCGGAAAGGTACTCGATATCAGTGTAATCTATCCGCATCCTCCTGCTGCGAAACTTCATGATGCCCGTGAAAAAACGATCGAAATACTCCAGCGGTTCTCAGTTGAGATCGTGGCAATCGGCAATGGTACGGCATCGCGTGAATCAGAGCAATTCATTGCAGATATTCTAAAAGAAGTGAAAGGGAACATTTCATATATAATTGTTAATGAAGCGGGAGCTAGTGTGTATTCAGCCTCGGATATTGCCCGTGAAGAGTTTCCGGATCTTCAAGTAGAACAGAGAAGCGCCGTTTCGATAGGCAGAAGGCTTCAAGATCCCCTTGCTGAACTTGTAAAAATTGATCCGCAATCGGTGGGAGTAGGCCAGTATCAACATGATGTGTCCCAGAAAAAGTTAACGGAATCCCTCACCTTTGTAGTGGAAACAGCTGTTAACCAGGTGGGGGTTAATGTCAATACCGCTTCATCGTCTCTCTTACAATATGTAGCTGGTTTATCAAAATCGGTTGCTCAAAATATTGTGAAGAAAAGGGAAGTGGAAGGAAAGTTTTCAAGCAGGAAGGAATTAAAGAAGATTCCCCGGCTTGGTGCCAAAACATATGAACAATGTATTGGGTTCTTACGTATCATTAATGGAGATGAACCTTTAGATCAAACTGCGATACATCCTGAAAACTACAGTGCCGTGAATAAATTATTGAAGAAAATGGGATTCACATCTGAGGATTTAGGCAGTGATGCACTGAATGAAGAGTTAGGTAAGCTAAATCCTGCTGATTTGGTCAATGAATTGGAAATTGGAGAAATTACGATCAAAGATATCATCGATGATTTGATGAAACCGGGAAGAGATCCTCGGGATGAGTTATCAAAACCGCTGCTTAAGCAGGATGTACTAAAAATGGAGGATCTGCAAACTGGGATGGAGTTACAAGGTACAGTGAGGAATGTTGTGGATTTTGGTGCGTTTGTGGACATCGGTGTTAAACAGGATGGACTGGTGCATATTTCTAAACTGAGCAACCGGTTTGTAAAGCACCCATTGGATGTAGTTGCCGTTGGGGATGTTGTAACGGTTTGGGTCGAACTTGTTGACTCCCAAAAGCAAAGGGTATCTTTAACGATGCTCGAGCCAAAGGATCAAAACTAGCCTATGTTAAGCTCCTTCTATATTAGAAGGGGTTTTTTTGAAATGATGTATTTATATTTGGAACAATGTCGAATCTATAATCTGAGACTTTCTTTCTTTTGATAAAAAAACCAACATTGATTCAACATCTTCACTTGATAATAATCCTTTTCATAAAAGGCTTTGCGGATTTGATTCTGGAACCAATTAGGCATAGCTTTTCCTCCCTTAGTTTCCTATTGTATTATTAGTCTATGTTATAATGGGTTGTCATGTTACCAAGGAAAGGGAGGGGGAAATGGATAATCGTCAATTGCAAAAACTAGTAGAAGAAATTTCGTTGAAAGACTTTAAAAAGGCCTTTAGACACCAAGCGAGTTTTAATCCGCGTCTCCGGACAACAGGAGGACGATACTTGCTCCGTTCACACAATATAGAAATCAATAAGAAGTATCTTGATGAACGCGGTGTGGAAGAAATGATTGGAATCATTAAACATGAATTGTGCCATTACCATCTGCACATCGAGAAGAAGGGGTACCAGCATCGTGATGCGGACTTTAAGCATTTACTCAAAAAAGTGGGGGCACCGAGATTTTGCGAGCCGCTGCCATCTAACCAATTAAAGAAAAAGATGAATACAATTCAATATAAATGTGAAGACTGTCAGCAGGTATATATAAGGAAAAAACGAATCGACACTACCCGTTTCGTTTGTGGTAAATGTCGCGGAACATTGATTTACCAAGGGTTTAAGGAGTAAAAAACAAAAAAATAAAAAACACAAAAGAACTCTTGACTTTAAGTTACAACCTCTATATAATCATAAGAGTCGACAAGATAACAACTTGTCCTTAACGACAAACACTAAGGTCCTTGAGCGTGAAAAAGGAACCCAATTTTCATTATTCCGCAGTAGCTCAGTGGTAGAGCATTCGGCTGTTAACCGAACGGTCGTAGGTTCGAGTCCTACCTGCGGAGCCATTTTTTTGGGGAAGTACTCAAGAGGCTGAAGAGGCGCCCCTGCTAAGGGTGTAGGTCGCGTAAGCGGCGCGAGGGTTCAAATCCCTCCTTCTCCGCCAGTCACATATTTTATATCAAGGCCCATTGGTCAAGCGGTTAAGACACCGCCCTTTCACGGCGGTAACACGGGTTCGAATCCCGTATGGGTCACTTTCTTATGCATAATCAAAATACTGGTCCCGTGGTGTAGCGGTTAACATGCCTGCCTGTCACGCAGGAGATCGCGGGTTCGATTCCCGTCGGGACCGCCATTTAAAAAAACACTTGCCAAACTAATATTATCGTGATATAATATTATCCTGGCTGTTAATTAAGTGTTTGATTATTGGGCTATAGCCAAGCGGTAAGGCAACGGATTTTGATTCCGTCATGCGAAGGTTCGATCCCTTCTAGCCCAGCCATTTTTATTTAGAGCCATTAGCTCAGTTGGTAGAGCATCTGACTTTTAATCAGAGGGTCGAAGGTTCGAATCCTTCATGGCTCACCATTTATTTTCGCGGGTGTGGCGGAATTGGCAGACGCACCAGACTTAGGATCTGGCGCCGCAAGGCGTGGGGGTTCAAGTCCCTTCACCCGCACTGATATTTTTCTTCTTGACATCAAGTTGAAAAGGTGTTAAACTTACAAAGTCGCTTTCGCGGTCGTGGCGGAATGGCAGACGCGCTAGGTTGAGGGCCTAGTGGGGGAAACCCCGTGGAGGTTCGACTCCTCTCGGCCGCACCAATAACATCATAGAAATTAGCGCCCGTAGCTCAATTGGATAGAGCATCTGACTACGAATCAGAAGGTTGTAGGTTCGACTCCCGCCGGGCGCACCATATTTTACGGGAAGTAGCTCAGCTTGGTAGAGCACTTGGTTTGGGACCAAGGGGTCGCAGGTTCGAATCCTGTCTTCCCGACCATTATTTCTTTCTGAAAATACTTTAAAATTAAATGCGGGTGTAGTTTAGTGGTAAAACCTCAGCCTTCCAAGCTGATGATGAGAGTTCGATTCTCTTCACCCGCTCCATTATTGCTCTTTGAAAACTGAACAAAACAAAGCGCCAACGTTAAATTTTAAGTGAGCACACACTATCAAAAAGCAAATGAGCAAGTCAAACATTTCTTCGGAGAGTTTGATCCTGGCTCAGGACGAACGCTGGCGGCGTGCCTAATACATGCAAGTCGAGCGAATCGACGGGAGCTTGCTCCCTGAGATTAGCGGCGGACGGGTGAGTAACACGTGGGCAACCTGCCTATAAGACTGGGATAACTTCGGGAAACCGGAGCTAATACCGGATACGTTCTTTTCTCGCATGAGAGAAGATGGAAAGACGGTTTACGCTGTCACTTATAGATGGGCCCGCGGCGCATTAGCTAGTTGGTGAGGTAATGGCTCACCAAGGCGACGATGCGTAGCCGACCTGAGAGGGTGATCGGCCACACTGGGACTGAGACACGGCCCAGACTCCTACGGGAGGCAGCAGTAGGGAATCTTCCGCAATGGACGAAAGTCTGACGGAGCAACGCCGCGTGAACGAAGAAGGCCTTCGGGTCGTAAAGTTCTGTTGTTAGGGAAGAACAAGTACCAGAGTAACTGCTGGTACCTTGACGGTACCTAACCAGAAAGCCACGGCTAACTACGTGCCAGCAGCCGCGGTAATACGTAGGTGGCAAGCGTTGTCCGGAATTATTGGGCGTAAAGCGCGCGCAGGTGGTTCCTTAAGTCTGATGTGAAAGCCCACGGCTCAACCGTGGAGGGTCATTGGAAACTGGGGAACTTGAGTGCAGAAGAGGAAAGTGGAATTCCAAGTGTAGCGGTGAAATGCGTAGAGATTTGGAGGAACACCAGTGGCGAAGGCGACTTTCTGGTCTGTAACTGACACTGAGGCGCGAAAGCGTGGGGAGCAAACAGGATTAGATACCCTGGTAGTCCACGCCGTAAACGATGAGTGCTAAGTGTTAGAGGGTTTCCGCCCTTTAGTGCTGCAGCTAACGCATTAAGCACTCCGCCTGGGGAGTACGGCCGCAAGGCTGAAACTCAAAGGAATTGACGGGGGCCCGCACAAGCGGTGGAGCATGTGGTTTAATTCGAAGCAACGCGAAGAACCTTACCAGGTCTTGACATCCTCTGACAACCCTAGAGATAGGGGCTTTCCCCTTCGGGGGACAGAGTGACAGGTGGTGCATGGTTGTCGTCAGCTCGTGTCGTGAGATGTTGGGTTAAGTCCCGCAACGAGCGCAACCCTTGATCTTAGTTGCCAGCATTCAGTTGGGCACTCTAAGGTGACTGCCGGTGACAAACCGGAGGAAGGTGGGGATGACGTCAAATCATCATGCCCCTTATGACCTGGGCTACACACGTGCTACAATGGATGGTACAAAGGGCTGCAAACCTGCGAAGGTAAGCGAATCCCATAAAGCCATTCTCAGTTCGGATTGCAGGCTGCAACTCGCCTGCATGAAGCCGGAATCGCTAGTAATCGCGGATCAGCATGCCGCGGTGAATACGTTCCCGGGCCTTGTACACACCGCCCGTCACACCACGAGAGTTTGTAACACCCGAAGTCGGTGAGGTAACCTTCATGGAGCCAGCCGCCTAAGGTGGGACAGATGATTGGGGTGAAGTCGTAACAAGGTAGCCGTATCGGAAGGTGCGGCTGGATCACCTCCTTTCTAAGGATAATTACGAGAGCGCTTTTGTTTTGTTCAGTTTTGAATGAGTAATTCATTCAAATAGGAAAGACAGTCATCACGTTGTGATGGATTCTTTCTGCTTTGTTCCTTGAAAACTAGATAATAGATAGAAGGCAATTAATTTTTTCAAAGCATCTGTAAGATCTTTTTAACGGTTAAGTTAGAAAGGGCGCACGGTGGATGCCTTGGCACTAGGAGCCGATGAAGGACGGGACTAACACCGATATGCTTCGGGGAGCTGTAAGTAAGCTTTGATCCGGAGATTTCCGAATGGGGAAACCCACTGTTCGTAATGGAACAGTATCTTTACCTGAATACATAGGGTACTGAAGGCAGACCCGGGGAACTGAAACATCTAAGTACCCGGAGGAAGAGAAAGCAAACGCGATTTCCTGAGTAGCGGCGAGCGAAACGGAATTAGCCCAAACCAAGAGGCTTGCCTCTTGGGGTTGTAGGACACTCAACATGGAGTTACAAAGGAACGGGGTAAATGAAGCGACCTGGAAAGGTCCGTCGAAGAAGGTAAAAACCCTGTAGTTGAAACTTCGTTCCCTCCTGAGTGGATCCTGAGTACGGCGGGACACGAGAAATCCCGTCGGAAGCAGGGAGGACCATCTCCCAAGGCTAAATACTCCCTAGTGACCGATAGTGAACCAGTACCGTGAGGGAAAGGTGAAAAGCACCCCGGAAGGGGAGTGAAATAGATCCTGAAACCGTGTGCCTACAAGTAGTCAAAGCCCGTTAATGGGTAATGGCGTGCCTTTTGTAGAATGAACCGGCGAGTTACGATTTCATGCGAGGTTAAGTTGATGAGACGGAGCCGCAGCGAAAGCGAGTCTGAATAGGGCGAATGAGTATGAGGTCGTAGACCCGAAACCAGGTGATCTACCCATGTCCAGGGTGAAGTTCAGGTAACACTGAATGGAGGCCCGAACCCACGCACGTTGAAAAGTGCGGGGATGAGGTGTGGGTAGCGGAGAAATTCCAATCGAACCTGGAGATAGCTGGTTCTCTCCGAAATAGCTTTAGGGCTAGCCTCAAGATGAGAGTATTGGAGGTAGAGCACTGATTGGACTAGGGGCCCCCAACGGGTTACCGAATTCAGTCAAACTCCGAATGCCAAATACTTATTCTTGGGAGTCAGACTGCGAGTGATAAGATCCGTAGTCGAAAGGGAAACAGCCCAGACCACCAGCTAAGGTCCCAAAGTATACGTTAAGTGGAAAAGGATGTGGAGTTGCTTAGACAACCAGGATGTTGGCTTAGAAGCAGCCACCATTTAAAGAGTGCGTAATAGCTCACTGGTCGAGTGACTCCGCGCCGAAAATGTACCGGGGCTAAACGTATCACCGAAGTTGTGGATTGACACCGTTGGTGTCAATGGTAGGAGAGCGTTCTAAGGGCGTTGAAGTCAGACCGGAAGGACTGGTGGAGCGCTTAGAAGTGAGAATGCCGGTATGAGTAGCGAAAGAAGGGTGAGAATCCCTTCCACCGAATGCCTAAGGTTTCCTGAGGAAGGCTCGTCCGCTCAGGGTTAGTCGGGACCTAAGCCGAGGCCGAAAGGCGTAGGCGATGGACAACAGGTTGATATTCCTGTACCACCTATACATCGTTTGAACGATGGGGGACGCAGAAGGATAGGGTAAGCGCGCTGTTGGATATGCGCGTCCAAGCAGTTAGGCCGGAAACGAGGCAAATCCCGTTTCCATTAAGGCGGAGCTGTGATGGCGAGGGAAATATAGTACCGAAGTTCCTGATTCCACGCTGCCAAGAAAAGCCTCTAGTGAGATGTAAGGTGCCCGTACCGCAAACCGACACAGGTAGGCGAGGAGAGAATCCTAAGGTGTGCGAGAGAACTCTCGTTAAGGAACTCGGCAAAATGACCCCGTAACTTCGGGAGAAGGGGTGCTTTTTAGGTGAATAGCCCAGAAAAGCCGCAGTGAATAGGCCCAGGCGACTGTTTAGCAAAAACACAGGTCTCTGCGAAGCCGCAAGGCGAAGTATAGGGGCTGACACCTGCCCGGTGCTGGAAGGTTAAGGGGAGAGGTTAGCGCAAGCGAAGCTTTGAACCGAAGCCCCAGTAAACGGCGGCCGTAACTATAACGGTCCTAAGGTAGCGAAATTCCTTGTCGGGTAAGTTCCGACCCGCACGAAAGGTGTAACGATCTGGGCACTGTCTCAACGAGAGACTCGGTGAAATTATAGTACCTGTGAAGATGCAGGTTACCCGCGACAGGACGGAAAGACCCCGTGGAGCTTTACTGCAGCCTGATATTGAATTTTGGTACAGCTTGTACAGGATAGGTAGGAGCCTGAGAAGCCGGAGCGCCAGCTTCGGTGGAGGCGTTGGTGGGATACTACCCTGGCTGTATTGAAATTTAACCCGCGCCCCTTATCGGGGTGGGAGACAGTGTCAGGTGGGCAGTTTGACTGGGGCGGTCGCCTCCTAAAGAGTAACGGAGGCGCCCAAAGGTTCCCTCAGAATGGTTGGAAATCATTCGTAGAGTGTAAAGGCACAAGGGAGCTTGACTGCGAGACCTACAAGTCGAGCAGGGACGAAAGTCGGGCTTAGTGATCCGGTGGTTCCGCATGGAAGGGCCATCGCTCAACGGATAAAAGCTACCCCGGGGATAACAGGCTTATCTCCCCAAGAGTCCACATCGACGGGGAGGTTTGGCACCTCGATGTCGGCTCATCGCATCCTGGGGCTGTAGTCGGTCCCAAGGGTTGGGCTGTTCGCCCATTAAAGCGGTACGCGAGCTGGGTTCAGAACGTCGTGAGACAGTTCGGTCCCTATCCGTCGCGGGCGCAGGAAATTTGAGAGGAGCTGTCCTTAGTACGAGAGGACCGGGATGGACGCACCGCTGGTGTACCAGTTGTCTTGCCAAAGGCATAGCTGGGTAGCTACGTGCGGACGGGATAAGTGCTGAAAGCATCTAAGCATGAAGCCCCCTCAAGATGAGATTTCCCATGGCGCAAGCTAGTAAGATCCCTGAAAGATGATCAGGTTGATAGGTCAGAGGTGGAAGCATGGTGACATGTGGAGCTGACTGATACTAATAGATCGAGGACTTAACCAACGCTTTTAAAAAAATGAAATACCTTCTTATTATCTAGTTTTGAAGGAATGAAAATTTCTTCTTGCATTTTGATTTCATACATGTTATGATAATAAATGTGCTAAAAAGATTAAATGTTTGGTGGCGATAGCGAAGAGGTCACACCCGTTCCCATTCCGAACACGGCAGTTAAGCTCTTCAGCGCCGATGGTAGTTGGGGGTTTCCCCTGTGAGAGTAGGACGCCGCCAAGCTATAATCTTTGTATTCTTTTTGAATGAATGGGAATACTAAATTTATAAAAGCAGCATTTATACCGTCGCGGGGTGGAGCAGTCCGGTAGCTCGTCGGGCTCATAACCCGAAGGTCGCAGGTTCAAATCCTGTCCCCGCAATCATGAAAAAACGAAACTTAGGTTTCGTTTTTTTATTTTATCTGAAATTCCAATAATATGTCCCTAACTTATTTGTTTCTTCTTTTGAAACAAGGTAAACTACATATAGAATGGTTTTTGTTCCATAATATTGCGTTTATGGTTCTCGACTTGAACTATAGGACGGACGTTTTCCTAATAATGATAAAGGTGATTGATATATGCAGCATGTTGAATGGATTTCTCAGAATGAGGAAGAAACAGCGCAATTTGCGCACAAATTGGCACAAAAGCTTTCCAGTGGAGATGTGCTGGCTTTAGAAGGTGACTTGGGTGCAGGGAAGACAGCATTCACAAAAGGGCTGGCTAAAGGATTAGGTGTTACCAGAATGGTGAATAGCCCAACCTTTACGATAATAAAGGAGTATATGGGTCGTTTGCCTTTGTATCATATGGATGTCTACCGGGTAAGTGAATCGGAAGAAGATTTAGGCTTTGATGAATATTTTGATGGTGGTGGTGTGACTGTCGTTGAATGGGCCCATTTAATAAAGGATCACCTCCCAGAGGAAATCTTGACCATTTATATCTATCGTCTGGGCGATACAAGCCGGCGTATTGTTTTGGAAGCCAAAGGCGAACGATATGTAAAGTTATGTAAGGAGATTATTTGATGAAGGTTTTAGCTATAGATACATCGAATTTCACATTAGGGATTGCACTTGTAAACGGGAATCAAGTAATTGGTGAGTATACGACGAACCTAAAGAAAAATCATTCGGTGCGGGTAATGCCAGCAATTGAAACACTGCTGAGGGACTGTGATACTATACCGAAGGAATTGACTAAGATAGTGGTCGCTCAAGGTCCAGGCTCCTATACAGGGGTCAGGATTGGAGTGACGATAGCGAAAAGCTTGGCCTGGACGCTTCAGATTCCGTTATCAGGTGTTTCCAGCTTAGAGGTTTTAGCAGCTAATGGACGTTATTTTAACGGGTTGATATCTCCCTTGTTCGATGCAAGAAGAGGGCAGATTTATACTGGATTATATGAAATGGAAAAGGATTCTTTAAAGACAGTCATTGAAGATTGTAATATTCTATCCTCTGAGTGGGCGAATCAATTGAAGGAATTAAATCGTCCTGTTTTATTTGTTGGTCAAGATGTGGACATCCATCGGGATGCAATTACGGATGCATTAGGCGAATTAGCGGTATTTGCTCCAGTACAATCATATAATTCAAGGCCAAGCGAACTTGCCTTCATTGGTCTTGATAAGACTGAAGTGGATGTTCACCAGTTTGTACCGAATTATATCCGCATGGCTGAAGCAGAAGCTAAGTGGCTTGAACAACAGGGGAAATAAACAAGGAAAGCGACCGATTATTATGAGTAAAACATTGACGTTCCGAAAGATGAATACGGCAGATATCGACCAAGTGCTCAACGTGGAAAAGCAGTCCTTTACTTTGCCTTGGAGCCGGGAAGCTTTTTTTAATGAATTGAATCATAATCAGTACGCTGTATACATGGTGATAGAGGATGAAGGGAAAATTGCCGGTTATTGCGGTGCCTGGATCGTCATTGATGAATCGCACATTACCAATATAGCGATATTACCAGAATACCGAGGGCAAAAACTTGGAGAAGCTTTGCTCAGGAAGATGATTGAAATCTCCATTTCAATGGGTGTGGTGAGGATGACACTTGAGGTCCGTGTCAGTAATGCCGTAGCCATTTCACTTTATGAAAAGCTGGGTTTCCAAAAGGGCGGAATCCGAAAGAATTATTATACAGACAATCAAGAAGATGCTTATGTTATGTGGGTGAATTTTTCATGAAAAAGATCAATTTATATTAGGAATTGAAACAAGCTGTGATGAAACTGCGGCAGCTGTCATAAAAAATGGAACGGAGATACTGAGTAATGTCGTGGCTTCACAAATAGAAAGCCATAAACGTTTTGGCGGTGTCGTCCCGGAAATTGCTTCCCGTCATCATGTAGAACAAATTACGATTGTTCTTGAAGAAGCACTGCTGCAAGCCGGTGTGACATATGAAGACTTGGATGCCATTGCCGTTACAGAAGGTCCCGGCCTTGTAGGGGCACTATTAATAGGTGTGAATGCGGCGAAGGCTGTAGCTTTCGCACATGGAATACCGATTGTCGGCACGCATCATATCGCTGGTCATATCTATGCTAATCGGCTTATTCAGGAGATCGAATATCCTGCGCTTTCTTTAGTCGTTTCGGGAGGGCATACGGAGTTGGTGCTTTTAGAAGAACCTGGTTCTTTCAAGGTGATCGGGGAGACGCGGGATGATGCCGCAGGAGAGGCGTATGATAAAGTGGCTCGAACCTTGGGTCTCCCTTATCCTGGCGGGCCTCATATCGATAGGCTTGCACAAATTGGCTCACCATCTTTGAAACTGCCTAGGGCATGGTTGGATGGAAGCTATGACTTTTCCTTCAGCGGCTTGAAATCAGCGGTAATCAACACTTTGCATAATGCAGAACAGCGCGGGAAAAAATTGAACCTAAAGATTTAGCAGCTAGTTTCCAAGCAAGCGTGATAGAAGTGCTTGTAATGAAAACTGTGAAGGCTGCAAAGGAATATAATGTGAAACAGGTATTGCTTGCTGGAGGAGTTGCGGCAAATAAAGGCCTTAGGGAAGCATTAACGGAAGCTTTTAAGGATTTACCTATGGATATATCCATTCCGCCCCTCTATCTTTGTACCGACAATGCTGCCATGATCGGTGCTGCTGGCAGTGTCATGTTTGAAAAGGGGAAGCGATCTGGTTTGGATTTGAACGGAAATCCTGGATTGGATATAGAAGCATTTT
The DNA here is from genome assembly GCA_030562215.1 of Peribacillus frigoritolerans. GTDB lineage: Bacteria > Bacillota > Bacilli > Bacillales > DSM-1321 > Peribacillus > Peribacillus frigoritolerans_B. The sequence continues at coordinate 1,302,635 of JAUPFL010000001.1, forward strand.
AATTGACGAGAAGACAGGATCCCTCACTTCGGCATCCTGTCTTTTTATCGTGTTAATAAAATAATAGAATATTCTGTGGATAAAGTTTTTTTGATAATCATACTGCATGTGTATAAATCGTTGTTTTGTGGATAAGTGGATATGTTTCTGTGGATAATGTGCATAACTCGAATTAATGGCTTATGAACGGTAAGTGTTTTGTTAACAAGTTTGTGGATAACTTTCAAGAGAAAATTTGATTGGAAAAGATAAAGACCGAGTCAATTGACTCGGTCTTTTTTCATTCTTCCAGTTCAGTCCATTCTTCGAGAAGCTGGTCCAAACTTTCTTGTGCATGATCAAGCTTTGTTTGGACTTCCATTACTTTTTCATGGTCCTGAAAAACATTTGGATCACAAAGGAGGTCATTATATTCGTTTATTTCGGTTTCAAGAAGCTCCATGGCTGCCTCGATTTCCTCAATGCGCCGTTTTCGCTGGCGTTCAGCTTTTTTGCTTCTTTATCAATTTTGTAATTTGTTTTTTCTACAGCCGCACCTAAAGTTTTAGCCTGATCCTGCTGTTCAAGTGCTTGGATTTCCGCTTGCTCCTGCTTCTTCTCCAGATAGTAATCATAATCACCGAGGAATTCTTCGTTGCCGTCTTTGGAGAGCTCTATCACTTTCGTTGCTATCCGATTTATGAAATAGCGGTCATGTGAGACGAAAAGAATAGTTCCCGGATAATCGATCAAAGCGTTTTCGAGCACCAATTTACTATCGAGGTCCAAGTGGTTCGTTGGTTCATCGAGAATTAAAAAATTCCCTTTTGCATCATCATTTTGGCTAGAGCAAGACGAGCCTTTTCGCCCCCGCTTAGTGTGGAAACGGTTTTCAAAACATCGTCCCCGCTAAATAGGAAATTACCGAGTACGGTGCGAATGTCCTTTTCCGGTTTGAGGGGATAGTCGTCCCATAATTCATTGAGTACGCGTTTATTGGAAACAAGGTTAGCCTGTTCTTGATCGTAGTAGCTGACTTCTACGTTCGTTCCAAAACGGAAATCCCCAGAAAGTGCAGGCAGCTTGGAAATGATCGTTTTCAATAAAGTTGATTTTCCTACTCCATTTGGGCCGACAAGAGCTATGCTCTCTCCTTTTGTCATCCGGGAATTTATATTCTTCGATACCGTTTCCCCTTCGTATCCGATAGCCAAGTCCTGAAGGTGGAGTACTTCATTTCCGCTTTGCCTTTCAATCTGGAAAGAAAAATTCGCGGATTTTTCATCACCTTGCGGCTTGTCCAACACATCCATCTTTTCGAGCTGTTTACGTCTGCTTTGTGCTCTTTTCGTGGTGGAAGCCCTTGTGATATTACGTTGGACAAAGTCACGAAGCTTTTCGATTTCCCCTTGCTGTTTCTCGAACAGTTTCATGTCCCTCTCATAATCTTCCGCTTTTCCCTCTAGATAAGAACTATAATTACCATGGTATTTTTCATGTTATTCCGGGAAATCTCATATACCAGGTTTACTACTTTATCTAAAAAATAGCGGTCATGGGAAACAATGAGGACAGCTCCCTGGTAGCTTTGTAAATATTGTTCAAGCCAAGAGAGGGTTTCGATATCCAAATGGTTCGTCGGCTCATCCAGAATCAATATATCCGGTTTCCTTAAAAGCAGCTTTCCTAATGCAAGCCTTGTTTTTTGCCCGCCGCTTAAAGTGGAAATTGGGGTAGAATAGTCAAAGTCGGCAAACTGAAGTCCATGCAATACGGAACGGATATCCGCTTCATATTGATAACCGCCCTTCTCTTTGAATGCCACCATCAAAGTGTCGTATTCATTCAGCACTTTTTGGTAAATTGTTTCGTTTTCAAAGATGTCAGGTCTGGCCATATCAGCCTCAAGGCGGCGCAGTTCCTTTTCCTGCTCTATAAGATCAGTGAATACAGTCAGCATCTCATCCCAAATGGTCAGTTCGGATTCCAATCCCGTATCCTGGGCCATATAGCCGATGGTGATGCCTTTTGGTTTGATTATTTCACCGCCATCATGCGAAATCTGCCCGGCTATGATTTTTAGTAAAGTGGATTTGCCGGCGCCATTTCGGCCTACAAGTGCAATTCGATCTTTATTTTGAACTTCGAGCTTCATATTTGATAAAATAAGTTCAGCTCCATAATATTTCGATAGTTGATTGATTTGTAATAAAATCATAGATTTCACCTCAATTGATTATTGTTAGTGTAACGTATTTTAGTTATTATCGGCAACAGCTTGGTTCCAACCTAAAAGAAAAGCTGTTACATAAAGTGGAATAATAGTGTATGATTTAGGAGGGGTTACTTAAATGGGAGACTTAACGCATTTTAATGAACAGGGCAGGGCCAAAATGGTCGATGTGAGTGCAAAGCCTGAAACAACCCGGACGGCAGTGGCTCAATCGAGCATTTTATTGAATGATGAAATATATGAATTGGTCACGAACCATAAAATGAAAAAAGGTGATGTACTGGCTGTTGCACAAGTTGCAGGAATAATGGCCAGCAAAAATACATCCAATATAATTCCGATGTGCCACCCCATTGCTCTGCAAGGGTCAATATAGCCTTTGATTGGGAAAAAGAAGAACAAGGATATAGGCTTAGGATTGAAACGGAAGCTAAGACAAAAGGGAGTACAGGTGTGGAAATGGAAGCGTTAACAGCTGCATCCGTGACTGCCTTGACTGTTTATGACATGTGTAAGGCCATTGATAAGGGAATGGTGATCGGGCCTACATTCTTAGTGGAGAAAACAGGCGGAGTGTCTAGTAGCGATTATAAAAGGCAAGTAAAACAACAAACAAATAGAGATTAAGTTGAAAAGCATGTGTGAAGGCGGGGAAGAACAATGAACCATGACCCAAAGATACCGCAGGCAACAGCCAAAAGGTTGCCATTGTATTATCGATTTTTAAAGAACTTACATTCCTCAGGCAAACAAAGAGTTTCCTCGGCAGAGCTAAGCGAAGCTGTAAAAGTGGATTCTGCTACCATTCGCCGTGATTTTTCCTACTTTGGCGCGCTTGGGAAAAAAGGCTACGGCTACAATGTCAATTATTTATTATCCTTCTTCAGAAAAACACTAGATCAAGATGAATTGACCAAAGTCGCTTTAATTGGGGTAGGAAATTTAGGAACCGCTTTTTTTAAATTACAATTTCATGAAAAATAATAATACAAAAATTGAAATGGCTTTCGAAGTTTCTGAAGAAAAGGTTGGCAAGCGAATAGCTGATGTGCCCATCTATCATATGGATCAAATCGATACACTATTGCAGGAAAATAATATTACTGCGGCTATATTGACAGTGCCTGCACAGGTAGCCCAGACGATAACCGATCGTCTAGTCAAAGCTGACATAAAAGGAATATTGAATTTCACACCTGCACGGCTGACCGTGCCTCCATCCATAAGGGTCCACCACATTGACCTGGCCGTGGAGCTTCAGTCGCTCATCTACTTCCTGAAACATTATCCTGTAGTGGAAGAAGCCGCATTGGAGGAATGAAAAAACGCTGCATCTATGCAGCGTTTTTTTATTTTTTCTTATTTTTTGTGCGGCTTTAATCTTAAAGTGCAGCATGATCATTCGTAATCCCGAACCAAAGTCAAGAGTCGCAATAAGGACAAGTATGTAGGCAAAGAGTCCCCATCCTGAAGAATTGACGGTTTGAATCGCGATAGCGGTAAAAAGAGCTCCTAAGCCTGCATAGATGATGCCCATGAATAAGGGTGATTGACGTTTCATAATAAACCTCCGATGAAGGCCTGTGCAGTATCCAGCATCTTCTCTATATCCTCCCGATATACCACTTGAAGGATGATAACAAGCGTGTTCATCGCAATATGAGCGCTCATGGATACGAGAATGCGGCCTGTTTTCGCATAAAGGAAAGCAAAAGTGAAGCCCATTGCCGTATATAAAAGAAGATGTTCAAATTCACCATGCGCCAAGCCGAAAATAACTGAGCTGATTAAAGCTGAAATAAAGAAGTTAAACCGTTTATGAAGTGATCCGAAAATGATTTTCCGGAAAATTAATTCTTCCAATATAGGTCCAATTACTGAAGTGACGAAAATGACCATGGGGACTTTGTAAATGAGTGAAATGAGTTGCTGCGTATTTTCAGATTCAGACTCCACCCCAAGCATTTGTTCAATGCTTCCGGCAATGCTTTGCGCAAAAAGAGCCATGAACACTCCTGCAATTGCCCATAATATGGACATGGAAACGGAAGTTTGGTTTCTCGTGTCCAACTTTTCCCTCATATCTTTTCTCATTAAAAAAAGAATCAAGAATAAAGCTGCGAGAAAACTGAAAACTATCCAGTATGCTGCAGATTTCACTTCGAGTTCATCAGCCGGCATTCCGGTATAAGACCCGATCAGCATGAAAATGGGTACCCCGACAATACTGGATAATTGCATGGCAATATAAGTGATGATGACGAACCAATATTCTTTTTCAAAAATGAAAACTCCTTTTATAGTCACCCATTCCAACGTTACTGATATGGGGACAAGCTATAAACGCATACTCCAAAATGGTATCAAAAATTGAGGCAGAACACCACTTAAAGGTACCCCTAACATTACATTTAAATTACTATGTTAAGGAAATCATTATCCTAAAGTAGTTTACCCGTAATTTATCAGAAATTAATAAAAAATTTTCAATAAGATACTTGCAAAAAAGGCTCGGTTTATTTAATATTATAAATGTGTTAGCACTCGATGATGAAGAGTGCTAATAATCATGAAACAAATTATCAAGAGAATATGAGGAGGTTGTTTCACTTGTTAAAACCATTAGGTGATCGCGTTATTATTGAACTAGTTCAAACTGAAGAAAAAACTGCAAGCGGTATTGTTCTTCCTGATACTGCTAAAGAAAAGCCGCAAGAAGGTAAGGTAGTAGCAGTTGGTACTGGCCGTGTCCTTGAAAATGGCGAACGTGTTGCTTTAGAGGTTGCCCAAGGCGATCTAATTATCTTCTCAAAATATGCAGGTACTGAAGTTAAATACGAAGACACTGAATACTTAATTTTACGTGAAAGCGACATTCTAGCTGTTATCGGCTAATTATACATCATACTTAACTGAACGAAAAATTTTCTTAAAATTTTAGGGAGGTACTTATAAATGGCTAAAGAAATTAAATTTAGTGAAGAAGCTCGCCGCTCCATGCTTCGCGGTGTGGACGCACTTGCAGATGCAGTTAAAGTAACGCTTGGACCAAAAGGTCGTAACGTGGTTCTTGAGAAAAAATTCGGTTCACCGCTAATCACAAATGACGGTGTGACGATCGCTAAAGAAATCGAATTGGAAGATGCATTCGAAAACATGGGTGCGAAATTGGTTGCTGAAGTAGCAAGCAAAACAAATGACGTAGCTGGTGACGGTACAACTACTGCAACGGTTCTTGCACAAGCGATGATCCGTGAAGGTCTTAAAAACGTAACAGCTGGTGCTAACCCAATGGGTATCCGTAAAGGAATCGAGAAAGCGGTCAATTCAGCAATTGCAGAATTGAAAGCCATTTCCAAACCTGTTGAAAACAAAGAATCAATCGCACAAGTTGCTGCCATCTCTTCAGCTGATGAAGAAGTGGGCCAACTGATTGCAGAAGCAATGGAGCGCGTTGGTAACGACGGCGTCATCACAATCGAAGAGTCTAAAGGTTTCACAACTGAATTGGACGTAGTAGAAGGTATGCAATTCGACCGTGGATATGCTTCTCCATACATGGTTACTGACTCAGATAAAATGGAAGCTGTCCTTGAGAATCCATATATCTTGATCACAGATAAAAAAATCACGAATATCCAAGAAATCCTTCCGGTACTTGAGCAAGTTGTACAACAAGGAAAACCGCTATTATTGATTGCTGAAGATGTAGAAGGCGAAGCGCTTGCAACTCTTGTTGTGAACAAACTTCGTGGAACATTCAACGCTGTTGCTGTTAAGGCTCCTGGATTCGGTGACCGCCGTAAAGCAATGCTTGAAGACATCGCAGCCCTTACAGGCGGCGAAGTAATCACTGAAGAAATCGGACTTGATCTTAAATCTGCAACAATCGATTCATTAGGCCGTGCGTCTAAAGTGGTTGTTACAAAAGAAAATACAACAATCGTTGAAGGTTCTGGAGATACAGCTCAAATTCAAGCTCGTGTAAACCAAATCCGTGTTCAATTAGAAGAAACAACTTCTGAATTCGACCGTGAAAAATTACAAGAACGCCTTGCTAAATTAGCTGGTGGTGTAGCGGTAATCAAAGTCGGTGCAGCTACTGAAACAGAATTGAAAGAACGTAAACTTCGTATTGAAGATGCATTGAACTCCACTCGTGCCGCTGTTGAAGAAGGTATCGTAGCCGGTGGTGGTACAGCACTTCTAAACGTATACAATAAAATTGCTGAAATTCAAGCGGAAGGTGACGTAGCAACAGGCGTGAAAATCGTTCTTCGTGCCATCGAAGAGCCTGTTCGTCAAATCGCTCACAATGCTGGACTTGAAGGCTCTGTAATCGTAGAGCGCCTTAAAGGCGAAGCAGTAGGCACTGGCTTCAACGCAGCTACTGGACAATGGGTGAACATGATCGAATCCGGTATCGTCGATCCTACTAAAGTAACTCGTTCAGCTCTACAAAACGCTGGTTCTGTAGCAGCTATGTTCTTGACAACAGAAGCTGTCGTTGCTGACAAACCAGAACCTGCAGGCGCTGGCGGCATGGGCATGCCTGATATGGGCGGAATGGGCGGCATGGGCGGCATGATGTAATCATCGCTTAAATCCCTTAATGTAGGGGGTTAACGAGAGATTCAGTCATGAATGCTCACCTAACATGTTAATATTTTTAAAATTGAAGGCCTCCCACAGTTTTACTGTGGGAGGCCTTTTCTTTATATTTGAATTCTGCATGTCCTAATCGTTGTTGATTTTTTTAATTCCTGCACCTGCTTCGATTAGTAAGGATTTATGCGTGCCAGAATGAATGCAGCGTAATTTACTTGTTGATATGCGGTAACTTCTTAAGAAGACGTTGTAATCGTATTGCAGGCAGTTTTTGCACCAATGGATATCCCTCTGGTGAAGTGAAGACAAAGTTTTCATCCATATAATGATGCCTGTTTTGAATTTTCATTTTATTTTGCTTTAGTAGATGCTTTTTTAGCAACTTCATGACCTGATTGTCCATTTTAATCGTACGTATAGATCCTTTTGTTTTTGGTGTAAGCAATGTGTAATTCACCTTGTTGTTCGTGGGATTATATAAAGTCTTGGAAATTCTTATAGATCCACTCCTAAAATTGATATCAGGCCACTTGAGAGCTAACGATTCACCTATCCGAATGCCTGAATAGGCTAATAGCGAAAACAGCGTATAATCATTACTAAGTCCTTCAGTACGAGCAAGGGATAAGAATCCTATAAGTTCGTTTTTTTCTAGGAATTTCTTTCTGAGATTCTCCTTTTCAACTTCTTCAATAGTAGCTTGTTGTTTAGGAAGGCTATAGTTTTCTGTCGGGTTCTGTTGTAACCATTCAGACTCAACGGCAAATTTGAAGATCATTCTGCCTGTTGTATGTATCCCATCCATATAGTTCTGTGAATACATTTTGCTCAGCTCATTTAAATATTCTCTATAAACAGACTTACTAATACTTTTTATTGTTTGTCCACTGTTTAAGTAATACGTTAGATTCTTTCATTCTAGCACGTACACTACTTACTTTAGCTTGTGTTGAATAACTTTCAAGCCACTTTTCTGCTAACGTATGAAAGTTCATATTAGAATCTTGTATAAATTCTCCTCTAGAAATTTTGAATTCCATTTCTTTAGCTGCATCTTTAGCGGCTGTTTTTGAAGAAAATCCTGATTTTGTAATCTGTTTTCGTTTTTTTGTAATAGTGTCTATGCCTAGGTTGACGGTGTAACTCCACTTATCCCCCGTTTACTGAAGTAAGCCATTATGTGCCTCCTTTAATTAGTCATCTCCCAATAACAATTTCAGCATCGTCTTTACTTTTTCTATTTCAGATTCTGATAACACTTTATCTTTATACAAAACATCGTGTACTTCTTGGTTGAGTATATTATCAAGGTTAAATAAATTTCTTTTTAATTCTTCCTCGGTATAGGTAATATAATAGCCGATTCCATTCTCATCTGTTTTTTGATAGACAGATGGTACACTGATTTCTATTATTTCGAGATCACTTTTTGTGTGAGCACCGACGATTGTTGATACAGGCAAAATTTTTATCAATGCTGAAGCTACTAATTCTAGCCAGTCTTCAAAATTTCCAACACCTAATATTTCTCCGAGCTTTTCTCCATATTCTTTTAGAAGTGCTGAATTACTTTTGAGGTTTTCTTCAAGTGACTTATATGTCTTACTATCTGTATTTAAATGTTTAGCCATTTCGGTGATGTCTTTATTCTTATGCAATCTCAATATTTTTAAAAAGTCACCTGCTGTACCATGTAACGCAAAGAGAAATATAAATTTGTCATGAACTATGTACTCAAGTTTAGATTGAAATCTCTTTATATCGGATCTAAGGGTCGCCTTATTAATATAAGGTTCGTTATCATCAGGACATGGAATATTTTCTTTCTTCTCAACAATAAATTGTTTTTTTATATTCAATGGGTAAAGTTATCAATTGGCTTTAATGCTTGGTTGCCTAAACATAAAAGAGCAGAAATAGGGTACGAAATCCATCCAGAGCAGTGGAGAAAAGGATATGTTTCAGAAGCAATATCTAAAGTTCTTTCATATGGCTTTGATGTTATGGATTTAACTCGTATAGGTGCTGTTGTATTTATTGATAATCAAGCATCTAATAATTTACTAACTAAAATTGGTTTTCAAAAAGAGGGAGTTTTGAAGAAATATATGTACCAAAATGGTGAAGCACACGATACTTATGTCTATTCATTATTTGAAAGTAATAAGTAATTAAAGTTCTGCCAACGGGTGCGTTAGCTGAAGATAGGAGCTGTCTTTAAGGCAGCTTTTTCTTATGCAACCATCGGGGCAGGTTACTTGAAGAAGAGCTATGTTAAAAGCCCAACCACTGTTACTAATTTATGGTAACATTATATTAATGAATTTTATTAGGAGAGCTAAAATTATGGGAATTATACTTTCAATTTTTTACGGATTTGTTGGGTTATTTATTCTATATATAGTTATCGAAACAGCAGTAAGGAAAGGAATAAACAATTCAATAATTGGTCAATTTATTGAAAATAAGTATGGAATTAAAGAAGATAAAAAGTCTTTTCTTGATGATGATTTAGATAATGATAAATAAGGTTTCTTATGGAAATAACGGGGCAGGTTAATTTAATAAGAGTTGAAAAAAGTGGGTGAGTAAATGCCTTATTTAAAAGTTAAAGATGGTATAGATATATTTTATGAGTGTTATGGTGAAGGAGAGCCATTAGTCTTTGTACATGGATTAGGGGCTTCATCCTCAATGTATAAGCCGCAAATAGAATACTTTCAACAACACTTCAAAGTTATCTTACTTGATTTAAGAGGTAATGGGAACTCTGGTTTTTTAGATTGTAATGTGGAAAGTGTTTTAGATAAACAAGCAGAAGATATTAAAGAACTTTTACTTTTTTAGAAATTTCTTCAGCAACATTTATTGGAGTTTCATACGGTGGGGTTTTAATTCAAAAGGTAGCCCTTGCATCCCCAGATATTGTTAAGGCACTCGTTATAGTTGATAGTTTCTGTGATACCTCAATTGATTCCCTTCAAAAATTATTAGCAATGGTAGGAGCAAATCAAACATGGGTTTTACATATGCCTAAAAAGTGGTTAGCAAAATTAACAAAATCCTCATATAAAAGATGGTCCATAGCTTGTAAAGAGATGGAAAGCATTATACTTAACATGAGGGCATATGAAACGAAAATCCAAAGAAAAGCAATAAATAGAATTAGATTTAATGATCAGTTATTAAAGGTTAATATTCCTACACTTTGTTTAGTAGGTGACTATACTAAATTGGGTAAAAAAATGATGGAACGGGTATCGAGTTGCATTCAAGATTCGGAGTTGAAGGTAATCGAAAATTCTTTTGACCCTAGTAATCTTTGTCAGCCAAAGGTTTTTAATAACACAGTTCATAAATTTATATCTAATTTACTATAGATATTTATTCAACTATAGGGCGCTATTCTTTAATAAGAATCGCTTTTCTTAATAAACTAACGGGTGCTTTAGCTGAAGATCGAAGCTGTTTTTAGGGCAGCTTAGTTGTATAAAACATGTTTTAATCTACAATTGGTAATATATTCATAATGGTAAAGGGGTTGGGAACTTGATAGAAGGAATATTTGAAGCACATTAGCCTGTAAAAAATTTAGATGTTTCTTGGAGTTTTATAAAAAGCTGGGTTTGGGAATTGGAAGGGTAAAAGGAAAATAAATTCAAAGCACTGGAATTGTACAACATATTCATTATTTAGCTAAATGGGCTATGTTATCTTGAATAAGATTTAAACAATGATCTTCAACAATAGGGAGCTTTTAAGGAGTGAAAGGTATTTGGATTATCTTGTAATATTCTTTTGTTTTGCTATTACATTACATAATATCGAGGAGGCAATTTGGTTGCCTAAGTGGTCACAACATGCTTCAAAGTTTCAAAAATCAGTTACTCCGAGTGAATTTCATTTTGCTGTCATTGTTATAACAACTTTGGCTTATTTATCTGTATTTAGCTATTTATTGATACCAGAATCAGATTTTGCAAAATGGATTTTCATTGGCTTTGTAGGTTCAATGATTTTTAATGCTATTTTCCCACATCTTATTGCAACAGTCTTAATGAAAAGGTATGCACCTGGGCTTTTTACTGGGGTATTACTTAACATTCCGATAAATTCATTAATTATTTATCAAATGTTTGAAGGCGATTTGATTTTATGGAAAGAGTTAATAATTTCAACGTTAGTTATAGGAATTAGTTTATTAGCACTTATTCCATTACTGTTTAAAATCGGTGGGAAAATATCGCCTTTTACATATATCGATTAAATATTAAGGGGCTTTGAATGATTAGAAAGAGAGGATAAAAGAATATGCCTATAATTACTGTTAAGTTGGCCAAAGCTAGAACAAGTGAGCAAAAATAACAATTTGTTGAAGTAATTACAAAAGAAGCAGTAAATAGTTTAAATGTAAAAGTAGAATGGGTAACAGTAATATTTGATGAATATGAACGAGAAAATTGGGCTTCTAATGGACAACTACATTCACTAAAATTTGGTAAGGGTTTCGGCAAAAAAGGAATAGAATAAGGATTTCATATTAAAGTAACGGATGCTTTCCTTTAATAACGATCTTCCGCAATCGGGCACAATTCTGCAGCAATCGAAGTAACCAAGATCACGCAAACATAAATCGCCTGCATCTACGGTTTCAAGGCAGATGGTACCGTATGTTTTATCATTATTCTTTCCTGGTCCAAGTTGCACGTTAAGAAATTGACCACTAAGTAAATCATATTCCAATTGGATTTTCACGCCTGCCGTATTACTACTCCCACCAGAACCTCGATAGTCAGTGGCGAAATGATCAGGCAGTTGAAAAACTGTCGCATCTAAAATACGGATACGATTGAAAGTAGAGATCATGTGTGCAGAAAGCGATTGATTTGAACAGAGTTTTTGTGTGAGAAAAGAAGTAAAGACTTCTCGAAGAAATGTGACAGCTGCTGGATTAAAGCGTTGATTCAGCCCTTCTGGGCTTATTAATACACCCGTCGAAGCCTTCTAAACGACTACATAATTGCGTAAGTGATGTACTAGCGACTTCTTGGCTGAGCCAAACGCAAAGGGCGATAAGTCCATTTGCTTGATACTTACTAGATCGTTGTACAAAGCCCACCTGTTTGGCCGTTTCTTGTATGACAATTGGAGATAGAAAACGTTGTAATTCTTGTGAAAAAAGTGTCAGTTCACTGGAGATAATAGGATTCATAAAAAACACCCTCCTTCTCGTAAACTTCTTACAATAAGAATAGCGTTTTTTCATTCTTGAAGGTTTGTTTAAACTTAGCTTGATGGGCATGTGGTGGTACCCTATGCCCAACAACTTAGAAAATTGCTTTACCCCCAAGTGTAAAAAAACGCTATCCTTTCCTTTGATTCTAGAGAAAGAATAACGTTTTTTTCATGTTACGGAGGATTTTGTTTTATTAGCTTAATAGCATTTACCACCTTAATTCCAAAAAAATTTTTAAAAGTAAGTTGGTTTTTTGAACCAGAAAGGTATATATTTTTAAATATAAAAACTATGACAAAATTTATCCGGTTTTCCTTTTTACCTACTTGCTAAATTCAGCAAGTAAAATATTTTTAAATGGATCAGGACTATCAGCTTTAAGGCTGTTCCAATTGACGGCCAATGTATGCTTGCCTCCAAGTGTGCCACCAGCAAAAGTAACAAACCCTAGAACGCGACCTCCGTGTCCCCATATCGAGACACCGTTTGGAAGTTTTGTTTCATAAATTCCAAGACCATATCCATCGACTACTTCTGTTCCTGTAGGAACTGTAGTAAGCATTTGTTTTAGTTGCTGTTCCTTCAGTAATTTGCCACCGAGCAAGGAAGAGAAGAATTTGTTTAAGTCGTCAGCAGTAGAAATCATATCTCCATCCGAGCTACCTGGGTTAATATAAGTAACGTCTTTTGGCTCACTTGCTCCGTCTAGTTGGAAATAGCCACGGGCATGCTTGGTGCCTGGAATCACGCTTGAATTGCCAGGTAGGAATGTATTTGACAAATCAAGCGGTTCAATAATCCGATTTTCAACCTCTTCCGCATAGCTGTTTCCAGTTACTTTTTCAATAAGGATCCCCAATAATACGTATCCTGTGTTTGAATAAGACCAACCCTTTCCTGGGGCAAAGTCTGGGGAAGAGAAATCCCCATCTTTACGAATTCTTCAGCCGTATACGATTTTTTTGTATCCATCATATCAAAGTCTTTTGACCTTGTGTATTCAGCGATACCACTTGTATGATTCAATATCTGCCGGATAGTAATCTGGTTACCATCATATCCGTTTCCTTGAATGACACCAGGCAACCATTTTTCAATGGAGTCGTCTAGATTCAAACGGTTCTCTCCAGCCAATTGAAGTAGAACTGTTGCAATGAATGTCTTCGTCGTACTACCAATGCGAAAGCGAAAATCTGTTTTCATTGGCTTCTCGGTTCTCAGATCCGCTATACCAGCGGCATAACTCCACGTTTTTCCACCCTTATAAATTGTAGCAAGTATCCCTGGATATCCAAGTTGTAGTGTATCCCGCATTGCTTTCTTGACGGAAGTACGATCTCGTTGAGTATTTGTTTGTAACGAACTAGATACATTTTGATCAGACTCTGCTTTTACAATTGAGGTTGGTGTTGTGTATAACAGGGAACTTCCAGCTATTAAAAGGGCTAAACTTGCGCATGTAATTTGACTACGTGTTTTCATAAGGCATTCCTTTCCTCTATTCAAATTGTATAGATGATTGATAGCTATGTCATACTAACCACACAGCTATCAACTCTATCAATGACAAAAAGTCAACATTGATTTTCCATAAACGTCATTGTATCCTAACAAACGGTAAATCTCTCTTTTTCCACATGCATATTAAGCATAGAAATTACTTCTTTTCATTAAAACACTCTTGTTACTGGTTTGTTTTTCATAAATAGGTCATACCTGTTTCCCCTTTCATGCCTCTTTATATTTTTATCATACACAATGAAAATCTCCCTCCTCATTTATTGTTAATGCGTTAAAAACTGCTCTTTGATACTAAGTGTTTTTCTGTCACATACGGTAGTGTCAAAATGTAATGGTTTTTATGACATAGCTATTAATCCAGCCGTATCTCACTCAATTTTTGTTGTTCTTTATAAATAGGGGTCCTACCACATGCCCATCAAGTTAATATTTTTCAAGTCCCTCAAGATGAAAAACTAAGATGTTTCTAGGAAAAGAAACTTAAAATTTTCATTTTGGGGGTATTCATTCTTCTTAGCTTGATGGCTATGGGGTAGAGTCAGGAAAATGCGCATTTACAACGATAAGCATTTTGATACAAGTCTTATGAGACATTATATAGCCTAATTTAGATGTACTTTGAATGTGTCTCAATAGGTTCTACTCTATTGAGATTGTGAATGATAGTACTTAAACTATCGGGGCAGGATAGTTGAAGAACAAATGTGGTTTTTTATGGTAAAATAAACTTAAATTATTTTCATTAAGGGGTCTACCTGCTATGAAATTAGATGATAAAAAGAAAAAGATTCAAATGGAATATAGGGAGAAATTACAGCAAAAGAAAAAGAATAAAAAATTCACACTCGAAGCAATTGTAGTTGCTATTATCATTTTTCTATTTATTGTTTTAAATTCAATTTTTAAATCATTTTAACTGTTTTATGTCACAACTTGTGTTAACTCACAATAAGTCTTATTCAACAAACAGGTGCTTTACTTCAATAAGGGAGTTGCTTCGGCAGCTCTTTTTCTTATGGCACTAACGGGGCAGGATAGTCCTAGAAGCGTAGCTTATTCGAACCGTGCTATTGACTATTTTTATCAAAACTCCTAAAATTTAGTAATGGTATTAATTAGGCGGTGTGAATTTGTTAACTAATATAGGAATTCCAGGATTAATTCTATCTTCTCTTTGCGTATTATTAGTTTTGATTTTACTAAGAAAATTAGTGCAATCTATTAGACGGTAAAACCGTCTTTTTTTTTGTCACACTATATGTCACCTCTACAATAAGTCTTATTCAACAGGTGCTTTACTTCATTATCAGGAACTGATCAGCAGCTCTTTTTCTTATAGTGAAAGAAAAATAAAACGTTGTTGTTCAATTTTCGTATATGAAAATACCAAGAATAAATTAGGAGTTGTTTCTATGTTTGACATTACCTTGATATTGTTTATAGCTTCTGCTGGGGTAGTTATTGCTATTACCGGCTTCTTCGTTATATTAGGTCGAAGGATTTTAGAACCTAAGAAAAAACTTCAACAAAAAATCGATAAACTAGAAGAAGAGGTTCAAATATTGAAAAATCACAAATAAAAACTAGCTTTAATGAACTAACGGGTGCTTTAGTTCATTAACAGGGGTTGCTGCGGCAGCCTTTTTCTTATATGGCACTAACGGGGCAGGATAGTTCATTAAGAAACGCAATAAATTCTTGGTTTTATTGGTGAACGAACAGAATTAAATTCCAACAAAGGTATATTTTATGGTAAAATAAGGGTTTGTTTGAGCTGGAAGGAAGGGTTGATGGAGTGTATTTGATTAATGGTAGTTTACTTATTGGAATTGGAGTTATATGTTATTTGGCTGGAAGAGGTATTTTAATAGGGTTTAAATTAAAAAAACAAAAACAAGTATATTGGTTAAGGGAAGTTATTAATTTTCTTTTTGTTTTATACATACTTATGGTTGTTTCCGTTACACTGTTTCCATTAGCTTTATGGATTGATTTTAATATGCAAAATATTAAGTTTGGCTTAAATCTCATTCCATTTGTTGGAATTATAAACGATATTAAACAAATAGGTATTGCATATGACGGTGATACCGTGTTTATGATTAGTCTAATTATTAGAAATGTGGGTGGAAATATATTATTATTGATGCCTTTGGGTGTATTATCACCGATAATATGGAATAAATTTAAGGGTTTTAAAAATATTGTACTATTCGGATTTGTTATATCAATTAGTATAGAATCTATACAATTTATTGAACTAATAGCAGGTGGTCGGGGAAGAACAGTTGATATTGATGACGTAATTTGTAATGTATTAGGTGTTATTCTTGGATACTTCATTTATAAATTTACGTTTAAAATAGCCGATAAATTTCAGATTGAAATAATACAAAATTTAAACTCTGGGAATTCAAGTTTGTTTGATAACGATAAAGGAACTAAAATATAAATTTTATTTAATAATCAGGTGCTTTAGCTGACGATCAGAGTTGTCTTTAAGGCAGCTTTTTCTTTATGGAACTATCGGGGCAGTTTAGTTCATTAAGTGTAGTGTCTTCGTACTGTGACGTTACTCTTTTGTTACTTTATCGCTTAACACAACTTTTCCTGAAAACATTGGTGCCATCGCTATATTTAATAAGAACTCACATTCCTTCGTGTACATAAATGGATTCAATAGGTTTTCTCTCCATCCGTCAAACATCCCCTCCTTCACAATTTGTGTTTGGTATGTAACATAAGCCCTTTAAGGGAATATAATATTTCGAGCAAGGCAACTTAGTCACCTATAGCACTTCCACCAGCGATCCTTGCTCATTCGTCTGTATGCGCTCGAATTGGATAAAGGGTGTGGTAGTCTGTAGTACGCGCATTATTAATGGAATCCCAACAACAGTAAATGAAAGGGTTAAACTAAATAGCAGAGCTATTAGATAAAAACAAAAATAAAACAATCCTGTAACGAAAGTTAGCAATAAAAAATAACCATTATGGATGAATCTTGACTTCATAAAGTTCATCGCTCCTATCTATGTAATAACCGAATCATATTGCTTTTTGTCATTCTCACCAGTGTAAAAGTGTCATATGACAGTTCTAAATGATGTTAAAAAGGGGAGAGCAGCCTACTTCTAGTTAAAAAAGATGCTTTTATTAATCCTCCACAAACAATCCCGTTTTTGCATCTGCAAGAACGGGATTGTTTTGTAATTTTATTTAATATGAGATGGACTTGTTTTTCGAATATGAAAAATAATATCAAATTGCTCAAGCAATGAAGTATCAAAGTATAACGAACTGTTCGGGAGGATTTGTCCCCCTATACTTAGTAATGGTCTTTTTGCTTTAACCCATTTCTCTGCTTGTCCTTTAAGGTGACGGTTATCCAATAAAAACATTTTATATGGCACTTTTCCGAGAGTATAATTGAAACTTTTTACATCTTGTGGAATAGTGTCTGTTGTAATCTTACCTCCGGTGGAAGGATTATATTCGCTATATAAGGTGAAATTCCCCTCCGTAGTTGTACTACCAATTGTGACATAATTATTGTCTAAACGTTCCTTTAAAAACTGCCCAGCAACATCAGGGTAGAATTCCTCATCGATAATCCCTTTAGCTATATGAATATTGTGTGCCCATACCATCGTTTTACCACCAAATGTCTCTTGTGCCCACATTGCATGATCGGCCAAGTATTGCTCATGTAGCTTTATCATACTTGGATAGTCGTTAGGAAGTAGCATTGTGGTAAATTTCTCAATTGCACTTGCCGTTGCTTTCACCCAGATGTACTCAGGTGAAACTATTTCTGTGTTGGCTTGCTCATTCCTATCATTTAGTAATCGGGCTACTCTCTCAGCGTTTGCTTTGAACTTCTCTTTCAATTCAGGAGTAAGTTTCATATATTCCTGTATACTTCCAGTAAAAGACGATAATTCTTTATAATTTTCTTCTACTTCTGCCAGCAAATCTGGTCGATGCACCCTTACATAATCAATTACTTTATTAAAGCTACCTTTGTCCAATGTTTTTAAGTCGAGCCCAATAAATTGGATCTTTTTTTTATTTGATGGATCAGCATTATAATCTTTCATCCACTCAATCATGGCTATAATTTCATCAGTAGGATATAACAATTTTAAAAATTCCTTAGGGTTTCCTTTTCCTGTTTGGATATATTCATTTAGCTTTAAGCCGTTTCCCCAATCTTCTTCCATTGCGAAATTTGTAAACCCATCTCAGTAACCAAATATTTCACAAGTCGAAACTTCATAGTGAAAATTTCAGAGCTTCCATGAGTATTCTCTCCTAATCCTACATATTGTGCACTCCCAATCATTTTCTTAAGTGGTTTTAAATCCTCAAATGGTTTTGACGGCTCTATCGTTTTTAATGGGTTAGCCTGTGATTGTATTGATTTAACTATATTTTTTGGATTGATTGACCTGAGTTTTCGACTGCTACCGTTTGAGCTTTTCCTACTTCTCCACATCCTGTGATTAATAAAGCTGTACTAACCATTGCAATTATTCTTTTCTTATTCACTTTTACCCACCTTAATTGAATTATTTTTATAAGCAAGATTGATTCATTTACTTGCACGAATCAATTGCCTTTAATTCAATTGTTATCTATTCCATATCATATTTTCTAGTTACATATTGTCATAAGGTTAATTGACACAGGTCATAGGCTAATCATTACACTTTTGTACTATCGGCTATGACAACTTATAAATAATAATTACATTGATGAGTCGCAAGTAAGACTAGATTATAAATTTGGGAGGGATTTTAAAGATGAATGAATCTGCATACCAAAAATATTTTTATTTTAAGTTGTGTCTGTTGAAATGACAGGAAGTAAATTCGATAAACAAATGAATAAAAGGAGAAGGGCGGATTACAATGATATTACACGAAGAATCATTCCATAATAAAGATAAAATCCAACGTGCTAAAATAGGACTTCAACTTTTTCTGAGTATCTTAACCATTACTTCTATTATCCTAAATGTAGTAGTAATCATTACTAAAAGTATGCCGCTTATTGTGGTGTATATGTTTACCCCAGCATTTTCTTCTATTTTGACTCGCATAATACTGAAAGAAGGGTTTAAAGATGTATCTTTTAGTCTCGGTAACTTAAAGATATGGAAGGGGATTGGTTTTGCTCTGCTAATACCTATGATTATTTGTGGAATTACTTATTCTATCGCCTGGTTGAGCGGAATTGCGAGGTTTCAGTCTCCAGAAGGTGGTATGTTAGAACCAATCTACAATATACTTGGGCTTCAGTATATACCGGCGCCATTCAGTTTCATTTATCTAGTAGTATTGAGCGGCATTTTAGGAAGTTTGCTTAACTTAATCCCAGTTTTGGGAGAAGAAATGGGTTGGCGAGGTTATATGCTTACAAGGCTAGTCGATGCAGAGTTTTCACGCCCCATCCTTATTAGTGGATTGATTTGGGCAACGTGGCATGTTCCAATTGTTATTGCTGGTCTATACTTAGAGGGATCATCTGTCTTTCTCTCTGTACTTGGCATGTATTTTTGTATTGTACCATTCAGTTATATTACAGCTTATTTACGACTTATCACAGGTAGTGTTTGGCCGTCGGTTATCATCCACACCACTTGGAATGCCATTATTCAAGGACCTTTCGCACGTGCAAGTACAGGATATCAAACTGAGATTTGGATTGGAGAATCTGGCTTGATAACCGCTATTATCATCTTGATTACTGCAATAATTACGTCTCGAATAGTAAATTTCACCAAATAGCATACAGATGTGTTTTAAATTCAATTGGTTAAATATGACAAGGAGAAGATACGTGTAAAAACAGGTCACATCATTCCTTTTATTTCCAATATGATTTGAAATCGGATTTTTTATTTTTTGGCTTTATTAAATTATATTGTTGATAATTGGGATATAAAAATGACTTATCGATAGGATAAGTCATTTTTCAATTTCCAGTTCGGTTATTGGGGGTTTTTGCCCATCCCCACCACGAAAAGGGGGAATAAGAAAACGTATTACTCTTCATTCCTATTTTTTTATCGCTTCTACAGCTGTAATTTTATTGTACTTCACCTAAGGAATTGAGTCTCTCACCACTCAATTCCCTTTTTTATGTTATAACAATCTGGAATGAGATTTCAATAATAATACGAAAGAGAGATAGTACTGAAAGCAGTAAATCATCGCGAGTAGCAACCTATCACGCTCGGACATCACAACAAGACTACAAGCAAGCCAGGGAGGACAGGCCTATGGTAGAAACAAAGAGAGAATCCCAAGGCCAGGGATACATATGTCTCGTGGCAAAGCAAAGCCCAAGCAGGCCCAACAATGATAGCGTTTTTTATAGGTGAATGGGAGCCATCTAAGTAAATTAAGGAAGGCAGCTAGATCCCCGCGAGTAGCAACCCATGCCAGTACACAAGTACTGTGCAATCTCTAATTGGTATAGAAAATCCACTATATAAAACATTACAAGCTTAGCACCTTAAACAGGTGCTTTTTTGTGTGCTACCATACATATAACTGGATTTCCCCACCAAATATTTAAAGATAAAAACCAACTTCTTAACTAAATTAAAGGTTCTTTACTTTAAGTTCAAGGCTGTTTTTAAGGCTGCTTTTTCTTAATTTAACTATCGGGACAGTTTAGTTGAAGAAGACCATCGCAATGATTGTCTATTTTTTATGTCTTTAATATCCATTATTGTTTAACGGAACCAATTATGTGGTAACTAATCTGTAATGCAATATCCACCAATTTGGAAATTGCTCAAATATGCTATTATTCGCCCCCTGCCAATCTCCCTGAGAATTTTTATTTTATTAAGTTTAGGAAATTTTTTCAATTTTTGTAGCATTATATATTTATTGCTAATAGATAGTAACGGTTTCCGCTACATAAAAAATAGCCTTTATTAAAACGGAGGTGATTGTGTTGAGTTTTTTTAAAAAACTTTTAGGACAAGACTATGTTTCACTTGAAGAAAAAGAAAAGGCAATTATAGTCAAAGAGGAGAAACGTCAACAAAGAGAAGTGGAATATCAGATCGCCCAACAACAAAAAAGAAAAAGCAAGCTGCTGACATGCGATTAATGGAGAAATATTTCGGAAAGAGTGCTGGTTTTTTCAATAGGGTAGGTTTTTCTCTCTATAAAAGTACAATTATCCATTTTGAAAAATATATTAAATCCTCCGATGAGGAAGTTTTAATAGCTATACCTGCTGAGTATGATAAAACGAAAAAAAGAGAACTCAAGGGCATGCTTATTTCAACCAGCCACAGACTTATATTTGTTACTAATGGAATAGGTCACGGTGAATTCACCGAAGCTTTCGATTATCGAAAAATGAATGGCATTTCACTAGCTCCGGATGGGTTTGCTCAAAAAGAGTTATTAATCGATTATGGACGAACCCGCAAAATCTTTGACGATATAGCAAACGACGATCAATTCAAACAGTTTCTCAAAGTTGTTAGAAGTAAAATGAACGAGTCAAAACGGGTTACTGGAATAAGCAAAGATAAAAATAAAGCTGCCGCACATTCAGTTGATAAGTATGAGAAGCTTGCTCAAATTGCTAAATTACGTGATCAAGGCGTGCTAACTGAAGAAGAATTTGAAATAGAAAAACAAAAGATTTTAAACTCATGGGGTGAAAATTTTGAAGTTTATTAAATGGATTATGATTGTTATTGCTCTATTTATAATTTTATCTACTATTATCATTACCCCTTTTGCTTGGATGGGTCTAATAATTTTCTTGTTTGGTATTTACCAAATGATTCAACGTAGTAAAGGAAGAGTGACGTTTTCAAAACCTGGATGGATAATTGTAGCAGGATTCTTACTTAGTTGCATACTATCTATGATTTTTGTAGAACCAGTAAAAGAAACCGTACCTAAAGAAAAGAAGGAAATTACTCTTAAACAAGAACAAAAAAGAAGCTGAACGTTTGGAGGAAGAACAAAAGAAGAAGGAAGAAGCTGCTCGATTAGCTGAGGAACAAAAGAAAAAGGAAGAAGCTGCTCGATTAGCTGAGGAACAAAAGAAAAAGGAAGAAGCTGCTCGATTAGCTGAGGAACAAAAGAAAAAGGAAGAAGCTGCTCAATTAGCTGAGGAACAAAAGAAAAAGGAAGAGGCTGCTCGATTAGCTGAGGAACAAAAGAAAAAGGAAGAAGCTGCTCGATTAGCTGAAGAACAAAAGGAACAAGAGGCGGTCACCAGTGTTTATTATGAGAACTGTGATGCCGTACGAGCCGCCGGTGCAGCGCCTGTATATGAAGGAAGTCCTGGTTATGGCAAGCATCTAGACCGTGATGGAGATGGAATTGGTTGTGATAAGTAAAGTAAGCCTGAGAGGACTAGTAGATAGTCCTCTTTCTTTTATAAAAGGATCTGTCTGTAACACTAGAGGTAGCTGAAGGAATTGATATCCCCATTTATACTGAAGTAAGAGATAGAGTACGTTCTATGGTAAGAGCACGTATATAGAAGTAATAAAGAATACCTGATTTTATTTTTTATTTGGGTATTCTTTATGTACATACTTAAAAAGCACTCCTTTTTAAAGGGGTGCTTTCTTGGTATAAAAATTCGGGATAATAACTATCTGGTAATTTTCTAAACTCTACATCAGATCGTTTTCTTTGTCCTCGGGTTTGTCCTCTTCTTAATAATATCGCATTTAAATTAATTTAGTCGAACACTTGCGAAATATTGATATATAGCCCTTTTTTGTATCCTATTACTTTCTATTTTATTTAAAGATGAATGGGCGGCATGATGTAATAGGGTTTTAAATCCCTTGAAATATAGGGGTTTAAAGAGTATTTAGAAAAAATGCTCACCTATTTGCTCACCTAACATGTAAATATCTTTTAAAGTTGAAGGTCTTCTATCAGTTTACTGAACTGATGGGAGGCCTTTTCTTCCATGTTGTCAGTCATATGAGCATAGATATTCATCGTTGTTTGAATATCTGTATGTCCTAATCGTTGTTGAATTTCTTTCAACCCCACCCCTGCTTCGATCTGTAAGGATGTATGCGTATGCCTGAATGAATGCAACGTTATTTCCTTGTTGATATGCGGTGACTTCTTAAGTAGACGTTGTATACAGGCAGTTTTTACCCCAATGATTTGTTAGAATCATAGAATCCTGGCATAAAACTGACTCCCTATCCAACTCAGGAACATATTGATAGACCCAACACATAATGGTTGTGCGAGCTATGGATAAGCCTCGTTCCTCATAAAATCACGAAAGCTCAAGTTGTACCGTAGGAACCACCTTACTGTGAGAGCAATAATTTTTAGAGATTACTTGCAAGATGTTCGAATCTTTGCACCAGAACCCATTTTTTTATAATTTTCATAATTATGATGAATTGCGTATAATGAGGTTATGGAAGGGTATACATATATTTAAAAAAGATGAAATGAAAGAATGGTTATCATTCTATTCTATAAGCAAATAATCTATTAAAGGTGAAATGATTATGATAGCTAGTCTTATGAAGTCTTGGAAAATATGGATGAAAATTGGAGTGATTTTATTCGGGGTATTCTTACTGTCGTGGTTGGGTCCCGACGAAATTGGCCTTACTGATTTGCTTATTTCATTAAGAGAAGGTGAAGAAACGGGAAATAAACTAATGCTTGCCGTTTTTTTGCTAGTGTCTTTAAATACAGTTTTAGCTTTGTTTCATTATATTGGTGCACTGCTGTTGGGTGACGAAATCGCTGCTCGTTTAAACCGTCCATGGTTAAAAATCATCATTCCTCTTATTGTTATTCCTCTCGATTATATCGTGATAAATGCTTATTATTCTTTAACATACTCATTTAGCGCATATGCTTTGTTATTGTTGTTAGCCATCTTATTATTGCAAGCCTTTGAAAAGGATAGGCTAAAGCCCATTATTAAAACGATTATTTGTTCTCAATTAATCTTTGGGATTGAATGGCTGAATGAGATTCCTTCTTTATCTAAATATGGATTTGGCCAAGGGTCGATTTCAAAGGAATTAACAAATATAGCGGTTCAAATTGGATTCGAGCAATCTTTAACATTGTACAGTTTAACTTTGTGTTTGATTTTCGTTATTAATGCCGTTATTTTAGCTGTGTATTTTTCATTGGCTGAACAAAAGTGGCGGATAAAGCAAGAGCTTCATTATGCGCAGTTGGAAGCAATGCAGTCAAGATCAGGACGGGAAGCACTATATCTGGTCCATGATTTAAAAACGCCTCTAACAGCAATTGAGGGGCTAAATTCTTTAATTAGTATGAAAGTGGACGATTCTAAAATTAAAGAATATTGCCAAAGGATTTCAGCATCGATTCTTTCCGTTAGCGACATGATTTCCGAGATTTTATATGATGATAAAAAACATTGGTGCCGTATAAAAGATTTAGTTGAATACGTCGAAGCAAGCAGACTGAGCGGGACAAATCTTAATCTGAAGGTAGACTTTCAAACAGATCCTGAAATTAAAATTTTCATTAATAAAATCCGAATGACAAGGGCATTGGTGAATTTAATTGACAATGCTTACGATGCAGTGAATGGAGTGGCAGATGGCAAGATTTTGCTTAAGGTAAAAAACTATGAAAATGAACTTTGGTTGGGGGTATCAGATAATGGGATAGGGATTTCACCTAAAGAGCAGGAGAAAATATGGAAAGCTGGGTTCAGTACGAAATCGCATCCAGGGATGGGATTAGCTTTCGTACGACAAGTTGCTGATGGACATGGTGCATCGGTGGAAATTGACAGCAAGCTTGGGCACGGGACAATAATTTGGATTAAACTAGCTGAGGGGAGTGTGTCAAGATGAACATTTTAGTCATAGATGATGATGCATCAATTCAATACATGCTAAGTGAAATTTGTGAATTTGCCGGCTGGAATGTAGATACGGCGAACAATGGAAAAGAAGGGTTGAATGTGTTTGCAGAAAAAGGGGCAGATGTCGTTTTAGTGGATTATCATATGCCGGAAATGGACGGAATAAAAACAGTGGGTGAGCTTCGTAAACTTAATGCCGATGTTCCGATTCTTGTATTAACAGTCGATGAACGGCAGGAAATTGCTGATCGCTTTCTTGAAGCAGGCGCAACGGATTTTGCCTTAAAGCCTGTAAAAGCGCCTGATTTGATTTCAAGAATTCAACTGCATGCCCGCCTTGCAAAATTAACTCAATCAGCTCCGCAGCAAAAATCCAGTGAAGAGAAGGATGTATTTGTTACAAAGGGAATTAGTAAGAGAACACTTCGTCACGTTAGTGATTTTCTGCATTCAAATCGTGAACCTTTTTCTGTTGATACAATTTCTAAAGAAGTTGGATTGGCTTATCCGACCGTCTATCGCTATATTATGCATTTACTTGATGAAGGAAAAGTGGAAATTATTGTGAGTTATCAAAAAATAGGAAGACCGAAAAATTTATATCAATGGATTGTTGACTAAGAAACTGCCTTAATACAAGGCAGTTTTTTATTATGATGAGGGGTCTCCGTTGCTGTACAGACCATTAATGCAATAAGACTTTTTTTTCTTTTTTTTCTGTATTTTTATATTTTCTGATAATATAAAATTATTTTACAACACTAAAGATTCTTTAAAATATAAATGCCTTCATTGAATGTCTTCAAGTTAAATGAATGAATTTATAAGTTAATGCTCATGTAGACTTTGCTATCAGATTCTTTTTTGCACCAGAGCGAAGATTAAGAATGTAAGCGCTTACTGATGGTGAGTTGGATGGCATGCGCGGCCAACATCGTACCAATCAATTGTCTATTAAAATAAAGACCATGCAATTAGTTGTGAATGTAACGATTGGTGGTTAACCATATTGAGGAGGACTTTATTATGCAAGCACTATTAAAAGATGATGTTCAGCAGCCATACGAGTCAAACCAGCCCAGGAAAAAGCATCCTCCTGGACTGTATATGCTGTTCGCTACTGAGGCATGGGAGCGCTTCAGCTATTACGGAATGAGGGCAATTCTTGTTCTATACTTAACGGCCACGGTTGTAAACGGCGGGCTTGGAGTCGACAAATCTGCGGCTATGGCCATATACGGATTCTTTACTGGTGCCGTTTATATTACGCCAATGATTGGCGGATACTTGACTGACCGTTTCATAGGAAGAAGATTGGCGATCACGATTGGCGGTATTTTAATGGCGCTTGGTAACTTTTCGCTATTCGCAAGTCAGAGTTTGACAGCGCTTTACATTGGTCTTGGTTTATTGATTATCGGTAATGGTTTCTTCAAGCCGAACATCTCGACAATTGTTGGTGATCTTTATGAAGATAATGATCCGCGTCGTGATGGGGCTTTCACCATCTTCTATATGGGTATTAACGTTGGGGCATTCTTCGCACCATTAGTAGTCGGGCTTATGAGCTATAAATATGGGTTCTTGACAGCAGCAATTGGCATGATTGTAGGACAGTTAGTTTTCAACTTATTAGGCAATCGCTATTTAGGTGATATCGGTAAAGAGCCTACTGGCAAACCGGATGTTACAGCTGGTAAAAAATCAGCTGCACCGTTAACGAAAAGAGAACAAAAACGTACAACGGCTATCGTGATTTTGGCAGTCTTCGTCATTGCTTTCTGGGCCGCTTTCGAGCAGGCAGGAAGTTCATTGACATTGTATGCTAATGACCAAATTGATCGGAATGTATTTGGCTTTGAGGTTCCAACTGCCTGGTTCCAATCATTGAACCCATTATTCATCGTGATTTTAGCGCCAATTATGTCTGCATTATGGTACAAGCTTGGCAGCTCAAAACGCGGTGACTTAAAAACCCCAACGAAGATGGCTCTTGGTTTAGTCACTGTTGGTTTAGGTTTCTTAGTACTGCTTCCTGCCGTTATGTACACAGGAAACGATACAGCCCTGAAAGTGAACATCCTATTCATGATTGTAACGTATTTCCTTCATACATTAGCCGAACTAATGATTTCACCAGTTGGTTTGTCAATGGTAAGCAAAATTGCTCCAATCAAGCTAGCCTCTCTTCTAATGGGAGTATGGCTGGCAAGTTCCGCAGTGGCCAATATGGTAGCCGGACAATTAGCTGCATATACGCAGTCTTTAGGTTACCTGGAAATCTTCAGTGTGATTGGTTTTGTAACAATTGGTTTAGGTATTGTATTGTTGTTTCTTTCGAAGCCAGTCGCAAAGCTGATGAAATAATGAGAAAAGGAGCTCGATCCAAAAGGCATATTATGTGTCATTTGGGTCGAGTTTTTTAGTGTGAAAAAATAATAGGGTCGGTCCAAACTGATGTAAGAGAAGGAGTCTCCACAACGACCTAAACCAGAAAGGAACGATTCTCTGAAGTTTTATTTCTTTTTGCTTAATCTTGTTGTGTTTCAGCATTTTCACGAGTCTTTCAGCAATTTGAATGGTAAGGAATGCTAATATGAGAAGTAATAATAAACACTTAAGTGGATTAATGGACTTGGTTTCAATAATCGGCCAGCCATATTTAGTAGAAAAGGACTCAGAGCTGGTTATGTAAAAGAGCCGATGAATTTTGGATGGAATTCTACTCTTTTTGAGCAATTCGAAGGAAAATATGCACAAAGTTATTCTAGAAAGCCTGCGATGATAGAATATCATGTGTCTAGTGATGGAAATCATCGAATGTTACGGGCTAAATTAGTGGGTGCAGACTATATTAGAGCTAGAGTATACTCCTATAAATTACAATCTTATCAAGAATGAAAATTATAAGAGGGTTCAATCTAACTTAAGTGATTATACGAAATTTGTACGAGTGGTAACTTGCAACAAAAAAGGGGGAATCTTGAGGATAAGGCTGGCCAGTTTTCCAAAGGCACGGGACAGGCGTCAGGCCCAACCAGATGTAACATCCTCAATGGATAAGGGTAGATGGAGGCTATGCAAGAGAAGGAAGGTAAGTGAATAGGTGATCTAATCCTATATGGAAACAGAAGAAAGGAAAAGGGAAGCTTATCGCTATCCCTAACGACTTCTGGATAGGCTATACTTATCTAGACAGAAAATTTAAGGTCAGGTAGACTACAGATACAACTAGTTATAGAAAAGAGGTCCGATATGCGACGCGATATACAACTGAATGAACGAGCTTTCTCTTCCAAGGAAGTGGCAGAAGAAGTGGGGATTGCAACTCCCACTGTTCGAAAGTATGGTCAAATCTTAGAGCGGAATGGATATGAGTTTTTGAAAGATGGAGATCGGCGTATCTTTGTTAAATCTGACATCGGAGCGCTTATAGCGCTACGCGATACGGACAAGCCCCTAGACGATACAGCTAAAGACCTTGTATATCTACAAAAAGAAAGATTAGAAGGATCCAATGAAACACAGATAGCGATACCCGATACATATGAAAATTCACCCCACGACCCCAATCAATTAAACGAGGTCTTAATGTTTTTAGTCAATGAACTCGCAGCCACACGTGAAATGAATGTCCAACTGACGAACGATATGTCACAGCTTAAAACAAAGGTTTCCCGGCTCCAGCAAGATCATCACGTTATAAGTTCTAGTATTGGAAACTCAGCGCAAAGAACTAATTCTAAAATTGAACAATTAACTGAACAACAAAATACCCATTACGAAACATTGCTGGAACAAGAAAAACAAAAAAGTGAACTCTTACAAAAAGAAATACAAAATATGCGGGACGAACAGAAAAAAGAATGGAGTTCACAAAATGAATTTAATAAACGTTTAGAAGAGGCTATACAAAAACGTTCCGAAAAATGGCGGGGGATTTTCTCCATATTCAGGAAATAAGTTGACTGTTAAGGTTTTTTGCCTAGCTGTGTATTGATTTGTTATTGATGAAGAAACATTTGATATAAATATGTTTTAAATAAATAAAGATTGAGAAAAGCATTGAAATGCGAATCCACAAAACTTTAAAAAATTCATAGTGCCATAAATGATTCGCGTAGCTGAAAAACAGAATTAAGAAAGAATATTTCAACTTTACAGGCTTGGCACCTGTTATGTAAGAGCTCGGCGATACAAATGTATCGGACATTCTACCATAGGCAAGCGAAGGCTCAATTGAAATTCATTGGAGATTTGTTTAAGCGATATACAGCTAAAACAAAATATACAATTTGAAGCAAGCAAAAAAGGCATGTTTGATAAAGAGGGAGTTGAGGAGGTTGAAAACTTGCATTCAAAAACAAGAGTCATTCTTACTAGAGGTGCTCCAGACAGGGATTGATCGGCTCCTTTTTTGTGTGTTTCGTATCGCTGGACGATATAACTTGCAAATAACTTCGAATCTTTAGGTTTAATAGAAAAGCGGCGTTTGATATGCAAACATGATATACATCCGAATG
This sequence comes from Peribacillus frigoritolerans, assembly GCA_030562215.1. Lineage (GTDB taxonomy): Bacteria > Bacillota > Bacilli > Bacillales > DSM-1321 > Peribacillus > Peribacillus frigoritolerans_B. The sequence continues at coordinate 1,331,625 of JAUPFL010000001.1, forward strand.
AACGAGTATTCTCTGTATTCTTTTCTAAGGAAGTGGGGATACACACCCACTGTTCAAAAGTATGGTCAAAACTTAGAACGAAACGGATATGAGTTTTTAAGATGGTGGTTACCTATCTTTATTCAATCTGACATCGAAGCGCACATAGCGTTACGCGATACGGACAAGTCCCTAGATGGTACAGCTAAAGACCTTGTGTATCTACAAAAAGATAGATTAGAAGGAACAGATGAAACAGAGATAGCGATACCCGGTATAATGACAACTTAACCTATAATTCCAAACAAATAAATGAGATTATAATTGTTTTAACCAATGAACTTGCAGCTACCCTTGAAATGAACGTCCACTGACAAACGATATGGCTCAGCTTAAAACAACGGTTTCCCAGCTCCAGCAAGATCTATGTCCTCAATAGTGTTCTTCAAGAAAGGGGCTTATCGGTTCTTTTTTTGTTTCGTATCGCTGGGCGATACAACATGAAAATAAGTCCAAAAAAACCTTCATCTATAAATAGAAAGGGAATTCGATATGCAACAGGATTTACTTCTGAATGAATGAGCATCCTCTTCCAAGAAAGTGGTAAAGAAGTGGAGATGCAAAATCATTGTTCGAAAGTATGTTTAAAACTTAGAGCGAAATGGATTACCGTTGTTAAAATGTGGAAGTTTGTATACCTTCGTTCAATCCGATATCGAAACGCTTAAAGTGTTACACGATACGGGCAGCCCCTAAACGATATAGCTAAAGCCCCTTGTAACAAGAAAAAGTAAGATTAGAAGGCACCAATGAGACAGAGATAGCGATACCCGATACATATGACAATTTAACCCATGTTCTCATTCAATTAAAAGAGAACTTAATTTTTCAACCAATACACTCGCAGCTAAGCGTGAGATGAACCATTTAACTGACAAACGATATGTCACAGCTTAAAACTGAACAACAAAAAAACAATTAAGAGTTAATAACAATTTAAACCGAGGCAATCAAATCAATAGTAGAAATTCCTTTGTTCCAATTATTCAGAATCACTATTTTCAAATTTCAACAATTTCCCGAGAAATAACTACAAATTCTGAGTAAATATCGACAAAATTAGAAGGTTCTAAAAGATGTAGTAAAACATTGGTGAAAATTATGACCAATTGAGTTTTTTAACAAGGAATTCAGATGGAAGCGTGGTTGATTGAGTTAAAAACTTGATTGAAAACGTTTATAGGTATTGAGTATGGGGAGGTAGTCGAACTATATCTCTTTTGAATGAAAGCGTATGTGTTTGAGAAGAACACACCTTTCAGGACTAAAGAAATATAAAAGGGTGAATGAGGGCCAACCTACGATAGTACTGAAGGCAGCTAAATTGCCGTGAGTAGCGACCTGTGATGGCTCGAACATCACAACAAGACCTAGACAAGTCAAAGAGAACAAGGCTAAGACCGAAGGCAAAAGGAGGTCCCAATGCAAGGGATACATATGTCCCAGCGTAGTCAAGACAAAGCAGGTAAACAATGATCACGTTTTGTTTAAGTAAATTAAAAAAGGCAGCTAATCCCCGCGAGTAGCAACCTATGCTAGTTGACAAGTACTTTGCAATCTCTAATTGGTCTAGAAAATCAACTATATAAAACGTTACAAGCTTAGCACCTTAAACAGGTGCTTTTTTATGTTCATACTTAATAAACACTCCTTTTAAAAGGAGTGCTTTCTTGTTATACAATTTTAGAGTGATAACTATCTGGTAATTTACTAAAAATCTACATACTAAAGCTATCTAAACCTTGTTGGGTCAAAGTAAAAGAAATAATTGCCCAATTTTGAAGCTTTTTCGAAGTAGACAAGCAATAACTTAATCGTTTTCTTTCTCCTCGGGTTTGTCCTCTTCTTTGTCATTTTCACGAAAGAAATACATATTGTTCTGGGGGATGGAGGAGAACATCAGTTCCCGTAATTTCCCAAGTGAAAGGGGTTGTTGAAAGTTGGGTTGAAAATGTGACATAGGGGCTTCTGAAATGAAATAACTAGGTTAAGAGCGCATAGGTCCATACAATGTCCCCCTGAAGCTAGTGAGTGGATTAGAACGATTAAAGCCTACATCCCAATTATAAGGATGTAGGCTGTTATTGAATGAATATTATTGCGTTACTTTAAATGTATAAGTTATTTTTGCACTACTCGTATTTTCGAATTTAACACGGTATGTAGCGCCTTGGGTAACACCCGTCCAGTTTAGTGCTGTAGTGCCATTTTTAGCAGGATATTTTGTACGGTAATTATTCCAGACACCATTAGTCTTTTTTGCAGAACTGCTTTGAATGTTCCAGATGCAGAGCTACTTGCTTTTACAGTAGTCCAAATTTCGTCTTTATAAGTAGTGGTCATGGTACGTTGGTAAACATAATTAGTGAATGAGCCAGAATGATAATAGTCAGTCCAAATAGTTCCTGGAACTGACCAATCAGCTGCCTCTGCTTTTTGAGTGCCTCCAAAGCTTGAAAGACTTAAAACAAGTGCAAGTGCTAGTGAAGCGATGATGCTTTTTTTCATATGTATTGGCCTACCTTCCTAATTTTATACAATATGATTCTAACACAAATACACAATAGTAAAATTACACAATTTCAAATTTTTTTCTTTATATTTTAGATTGTTACTCCTGTTTTTTCACGTATATTTTTCACTGACTCATTTTCATTTGAGCAAACGGATTATTTCATTATAACTCAGATTGTTGGACGACCTTTAAATTTTCCTCTTTCTTTGTAATAGCCATGCCCTCTTTTTGTGCTTCCCTAATACGCTTCCGTTCTTCCTCAACTGTCCATGAAAGGATAGTTGAGGAATAGATCGCCTTAGATTCTTTTTTAGAAGAAAAAAGTTTCGATTTAATAGTATCCAATATGGGTATTCAAGATCTTGCAAATTATGAAAAATCATTTTAAGAAATGTATCTTCTATTAGTGGATGGAGGCTGTTTTATACTTTCGATTCTACATCCTTGTTTTGTTACTCCAGAAAGTGGTTGGAAGAAAACAAGAGACTGTAAAAAGTTCCATTGGAACGTAGATGTCTGTATGCCCTAAACGCCGCTGAATTTCCATTACTCCTACACCCACTTATGGTAGTGATGGGCGTCTTTAAATGTTCATACTCCACAATATCCAATCTATTTATTTCACCAAAAAGTCCAGCCCTAAAGGTGTTACCTAGCATAATATATAGTAAAATTCATTGTCTTCAGGAGAGGGTAACATTGACAAACTATGAACGGATTCCGAGTGGGGTTATCGTAATGTGGAGCGGTTCCATTAAGAATATCCCAACAGGTTGGTTGTTATGTGATGGAACGAAAGGAACTCCGGATTTGAGGGATCGCTTTGTTTTGGGAACAGGTAAAAATTCGGAAATTGGTGACACGGGCGGACATAAAAGAATAAAACTAAAGAAATCTCAACTTGCTCCCCATAGTCATACCGGCAACACGGCTGAGGCTGGAGACCACACACATATGGGTACGACGGATGTGAATGGAAGCCACACGCATACGGGAACAACGAATGTGGCTGGAGACCACACACATATGGGTACAACGAATGTAGCTGGAGACCATACGCATACGGGAACAACGAATGTAGCTGGAAACCATACGCATACGGGAACAACGAATATGGCTGGAGACCACACGCATACGGGAACAACGAATGTAGCTGGAAATCATGTGCATACGGGAACAACGAATGTAGCTGGAGACCATACGCATACGGGAACAACGAATGTAGCTGGAAGCCACACTCATACGGGAATAACGAATGTAGCTGGAAGCCACACGCATACAGGTATGACAGATCCTTCTGGAATACATTCACACCAATACGTTGATCGCGGCGACACAACCACTAATAAACCGGCAGGCGGGAATCAAGCAGCAGCCAATAACACTTCCGGCATTTACACCACATCTCCTGCAGGGGAACATACTCACAACTTTACGACATCTGAGGCGGGAGCCCATAGCCACGACTTTACGACAACAGAAGCAGGAGCCCATAGCCACGACTTTACGACAACAGAAGCAGGAGCCCATAGCCACGACTTTACGACAACAGAAGCGGGAGCCCATAGCCACGATTTTACGACAACAGAAGCGGGAGCTCATAGCCACGACTTTACGACAACAGAAGCGGGAGCTCATAGCCACGACTTCACCACAACAGAAGCGGGGGCCCATAGCCATGACTTTACGACAACAGAAGCGGGAGCCCATAGCCATGACTTTGCGACAACAGAAGCGGGAGCTCATAGCCACGACTTTACGACAACAGAAGCGGGAGCTCATAGCCATGACATTACGACAAACTTAGCAGGTAGCGGAAAGTCTATTAACATAATGAATCCGTACTATAAACTGGCATTTATTATGAAAAAATAGGCAGCTAAGGTTTAGTGGCCTTTTTCTTTTGCGCCCAGTTTGAGTTGACCTCAGAAAAAAACTCACCCCCAAAACTTGATGTCTGGAGGTGAATTTTAAGAGAGAAAATATATTTGAACTATTTGGAAGTTGTATATTAAAATCAAAAACTTAGTCTACTGTGAAATTATTTTTTATAGGTTCAATTATTAAGGGACTAAAATGTTCCTTTCTATTTTTGTACTGTTCGATTATCTTTTCATTATTTTGTTCAATTTCCCGGATCCCTTCCATAATATCGAGAGCTAGAGTATCAGAATCGGTTGAAACTACTAAATTCTCCAGCCCAAGGGACTGAAACAAATCGAATACTTTAAATCTGTAACCCAGGGCGATACAGGGGACATTACCTGCTAAGGAAAGGATATTAGCGTGCAGTTTAAAGTTAATGCTCAAACTGCAGGCAGAGAGTTTTTCAATAAGCTCTTCCTCTGAGTATAGTGATGGATCATAAGTCACATTCAAGGGGTCATTCAATTTATCGTAAAGTCGTTTGGAGGCCTCCCGGTCGCTGCCCCAGACAACGTACAATAAAATTTTATAACCTGATTTTATTAATTTTTGGATACTTGAAGAAGCGCATTTTCAATAGCAGCTTCATCCTGGCCGTACAATCGGTTGAATGTTGTACCCCAGTTTATTGCTGCTATTTTTTCCTTTTTCCTAATCACTGCGGGCGGGTTAAGCAAGACCCCGGGATCTCCAATCAGTTTAATTTTGTCACTGTTGATTCCAAATGTCTCTAGAACCTTTTTGGTAATGGGTCCCCTTACACCAACAAAAGCTGCTTTTTCAAGGGTCTCACGAAACAAGATTATATCTTTTTCTGTAAAAGTCTTTTCTAATGAAAATGATTGTCCCGAGTTTATAATGTCCAGCTGTTCCTTAGTTATCCAGTCTAGGCCGCTTCCCCATATAAAAACGTCTTTTCCAAGGTCTATTGCCTGTTTTAGTACTGCCATATAACCGGGGAGTAATAGGGAACCACCACCTAAGATAACTGTGTCATATTCTTCCGTATGATTGATATCCACGCCAGGCAGAGAAGGAACAATCTCAATCTCGGTGGAGTAATTATAGTGCTTGTTTAACTCTTTAAACACGTTCCATAATAACTCGTCCCCCAAGTTGCCAAAACCAATCCAACCGATATATAATACTTTCTTCAATACACTCATCCCTTAATTAGAGTTTTATAACACTCGAGCAGATTTGCTACACTGAATTTAATATCAAACTTTTTTAACATCCATTCGCGCGAAGCGGACCCTGCTTTTAATAGACGGTCAGATGGAGATAGTGAAGATCGAATGTCATTTGCCATTGTAAAGCGGCTGCAGGGTTTAAGAGAGCCGTGATCCCCAAAATAACAATGCCAAGCATCTTCAAAATTATGTTCTTCCACTAGACCGAAATATCCATGGCTTCCTGCCGCGATAACAGGTTTGCCGCAGGCCATTGCCTCCAGGGCGACTCTGCCCGTTCCAATCACACAGTCAGCCAATGAGTAATAATGCTGTAAATCAAGTCTTTCACCGACTAAATTGATAAAGTTATCTGTTGATGAGCGATGTATCGTATCCGTTATGTCTTTTATTTCTTTAAACCGAGGGCCGCCACCAACAACTACAACATTTAAATTGGGAATGTCCGAAAGCTTTAAGTCTTTACAGGCTTTCAGGAAAATCATGCAGATATTTGCCTTAGTCCACGCTATTCGGCTGCTGTATAAAAGAACAAATGAATCCTTTGGGATCCCAAGCTGGACTTTTAGATCGGAGGAGTCTGATGGAGAATATCGAGTGGTGTCTATTCCGTTAGGGATGACAATTGTCGGTTGGTCAGTCAGTTGCTGTATGAATAGTTGGATTGGCGGGCTTACACAGATGATTTTATTTGCCAGGGGCAGTACCCGCAATAGTTCAGATTTTGGATAATAAGTTCCATGCACTGTAAATATTGAAGGAATACCAAGCTCTTTTGCTGCTTGAAAGGTTAAGAAAGCTGAAGGAGTTTGATGGCTATGAATAAGTGTTATTTTTTCAGTCATGATAATTTGTTTGATTTCTTTACATAACTTCTCCTGTAAATCCGCTGGAATTGGAAGAGAGTAGGGAATGGCACTTGGTAAATGGGACATTGTAATCGACTGAAGGATTGTAATAATGAACCTCCCCTGCTTATGATGACGATCCCTATACCTTTATTTATCATTTCCTCAGCTAGACTCAAAACATGTGTCTCAGTACCGCCTACATCTATTCCATCAAGTGTCATTAGAACACGCATTGTAGATTCGCTCATATCTCGTTTCTGCCTTCCCCAAAAAATTCACGGGACCGCTGCATAGGATGGAGACGATAATAATAGAGTGCTTCTCTTAAATTTTCGATCTGGTAATTGGAGTTCAGACATTTTGCAATAAATTCATAGTCTTCAGCACCCTTTATCCTTCTGGTAGGGCCACCTAACTCATCAAAAACCACACCACGGAATAAAATCGTTCCATGACAAATACAATGACCTCCATTCCAATACACTTCCCTTATATCCTTACCGTACTTAAGCCAGTGTACATTATCCTGGTTTTCAAATTCACCATCTGGAAAGACTTTATAGTTTGTCCCAATCAACACATGGTCTGGATTCTTTTTCAAGAAGTTTACTTGTTTTTCAAACCGGTTTGGATGAGAAATGTCATCAGCATCCTGTACCGCAATATACTCACCAGAAGATAAATAATAACCAGTATTCAATGCCCCTGAAAAACCTACATTCCTGGGCAGTTCCACCACTGCAACTGGGAATGAAGGATTGTTTATTTTGATCCAGTTATCAATCCTTTCAGCAGTGTGATCAGTAGAAGAATCATTTACTATAATAAGTTCTATATTCTTATAAGTTTGGTTAAGTATACTATTTAAACAGTCATCAACATATGGGGCTACGTTATGACAAGTCATGACCACGCTTACTAACCCTGGAAATCTTTCGTATAACATTTTTCATCACCTCGGACATACTATATGTGAAATTGGTATCAAAGGTGAAACTTATCAAGCAAAATATTTAATTTGGTAATTCTACCTTTCTTTCAAAAATATTCTATTTAGTTGTGTCAATAACTTGTCTACTGCATATCCTTTAGAGTGCAAGCAAAGTTTAAGAACATGGAAAGGATGAAAAGCGTGTTATATACAGATTTAATCTTAGGGCATTTTCGGTCATTAAAAGAGGCTCTTAAAGGTTTGGTCAATAGAAATATTATCATCACAACACATTTCTCGGGAGTAACAGGACAATTGATTCAAGTAAAGGATGACTATGTCGTATTGCGGGAAACGGGCGATAGCTTAGTATACATCCCGATTAGAAGTATAGAACTGGTAACACTCGTCGAGGAGGAGGAAATATAATGTTTAATGAAGTCCTGAACAATCTAATCACTCACAATATACAAGTGGCGACAGATACAACTTTAGTGGAAGGACTATTGGTGAAGAGCCAATCTGGTTTGATTGAAATCGTTGAATCGATAACAGGGTATGAAAATCAAACAAGGCTTGTAATTATACCGATAGTTTCCATTAATTTTGTGAGAGTTGCAGCTTAGAATAAAAGATAATGCCTTCTATAAGTTTTCCTTAATTACCAACATAAACCTCACTGTATATATAGGATAGAAAACCTTGTACCTTGTACGGATGCCTGGGAAGTTCATTTTCTTGTAGTGTTGTTTTCATAATAGATTCAACTTTTTGGATGAAACCGAAGGGGAATTGATTGTGAGAAGGAAGGTGATGAGGACTGGGAATGTGTCACCTGACATTTTTCTCATTTTTTTGTATATCGCCATTGTTCATTTGGTTTGGCGATCCAGGCGAAGTGGAGTGTGGACTGTTTACAGCTGCACTCCGTTTTCCATTACTGGAGACACCATTCAAAACCTTGTTCTTCCATATTAAATTATTAATTGAATGGGCGTCTCTTAATATAAGGGGTTTGTAAGGTGGAGATTAGTGAAATGCTAATTTTCAGTTCTTGATACAACTTAATTTCACCGATAGAGGAGACCTTTTGTAAGTTCACTTAACTTATGGGAGGTCTTTTCTTCGATTTTTTTATGTTCATCGTGCTACTTTACGGACCTATTACACGGCTTTAAAAATTCTATTTTCCATATCTAGAACAGCTAGAAAACAGGGGAAAGGAATATAGTATGAAGTGATTGATGATTATAATCAGGGTCATAACTTTGTTTTTGTTAAATTGCTGGCGAAAGTCCAGGACACCAATGGAATATCATTCTACTTTCAAGAACTTAAAGGGAAAAAACGGAATGCATCTAACACTATATATGTTTCGGCATTCTCATCGTATCCTTTATTATCTTGGTGCAAGAACGTTTGGACATTCACAAATCTAAACAACGATTAAATGCCATGTCCACCCTTCCGAAGATGAGAACCGGCAGGATTGGGAAAAGGCGGCTTAAGGAGAACTCCAAAGGGAAATTACATATGGTATCCGCGATGCATAAATCATTATATTAGAATAATAATGTCAACTTTATCCTCTTATAAGGTTAAGATTATTGCAACTGATGACTTTGTTATCAAAAAACAGGTGAATGAGATTATATCTTCACAACGGAATGTAAATCATTTTGGTCATATTCCTAACTTTCACGAGCAATACCGGCTTCAAAAGGGGTCGAACGCAAGAATATTTGGAGTAGCATCATAGATGAAAAGGAGATTGAGGTTCTATGTATCTAAATATGCTTTGTTATAAACATATATATATTTTTCGAGAGTTTCGACATTATATTGACAATAATATAGTTACTCATTACAATTGAAAATAATTCTCAATATGGTACAGGGGGCACCAATGTTATGTCAAAACGAAGAAACAGCAAACAAGTGTTATTTATATCTGCAATCGTTTTAATTTTATCGACGCTTTTACTTGGATGTACAAATGAATCCAAAGAAAATTCAACTTCAAACAAAGACAGTAAAGACATGCTTACTTTTGCTTGGCCGAGGGATATAGGTGAAATGAATCCGCATGTCTATAATCCTTCTCAATTATTCGCTACATCAATGATATATGAACCTTTGGTCAGCTACCAAGATGGAGGTAAGCTGAAACCGCATTTAGCTGAATCTTGGGAAATTTCCAAGGATGGGAAGGAATATACGTTCAACCTCCGTCAAGATGTGAAATTTTCTGACGGTACGAGCTTTAATGCTGAAATTGTGAAAAAGAACTTTGATACTATATTGAAAAATGTTGATTTACATAGTTGGTTGGGCTTTATTCCGAAAGTGGATCAAACGGAAGTAATTGACCAAAACACATTTAAACTAACATTAAAAGAACCATATTATCCTACTATTCAAGAGTTAGCCGTCGTTCGTCCAGTCCGATTCTTAGGTGATGCTGGATTCCCTAAAGATGGGGATACTTCAAAGGGTGTTAAAAAACCAGTCGGTACAGGTCCATGGATTTTGGAGGAACATAAATCGGATGAATATGCTATTTTCAAACGCAATGAAAATTATTGGGGTGAACTCCTAAAGTAAAGAAAATCAAAGTCAAGATCATTCCTGATGCTGAAACCCGTGTTCTTGCTTTTGAAAAAGGTGACCTGGACCTAATTTATGGTGAAGGTGCTATCAGTCTGGATGCTTTCAAACAATTAGAAACAACAGGTAACTATGAGACTAGTATTTCTGATCCGGTTGCGACAAGACAACTAGTTATGAATACGAAGAAAGAACAACTTTCAGATTTACGTGTCCGTCAAGCGTTACAATATGGATTTAATAAAAAAGCAATGGTTGACGGAGTTACTTCTGGGTTGGAAGAGAAGGCAGATTTCATTTTACCGACAAACTTCCCGTATACTTCAGACATTGATGTAACAGCGATTGATTATAATGTCGAAAAAGCAAAAGCCTTATTAGATGAAGCAGGATGGAAGCTTCCAAAAGGAAAAAACGTTCGTGAGAAAGACGGAAAGCCGCTTGAAATCGAGTTAATGTACGACTCTGCAGAATCGATTCAAAAAGCAATGGCCGAAACATTACAATCTGAGTGGGCGGCACTAGGTGTTAAATTGAATATCGTTGGAGTTGAGCTTACGGTACAAATTGAAAGATTCAAAGCTAATGATTTTGAATTGAATTTCTTTAGTAACTATGGCGCTCCATATGATCCACATACTTTCGTAAATGTCGTTGGTTCAGAAGGATTTGGTTTTAACGAAGCCATTTCATCTTATCCGAACAGAGATGAGTTGTTAAAACAAATTGCAGATGTTCCTAGAACAACAGATGAAAAAGAACGTCAAGAACTTTACTCAACCATTTTGGAATCACTGCAAGACCAAGGAGCGATTGTGCCTATTTCTTATATTAAGAAAATAGCTGTTTACCAAAAAGATGTATCTAATTTTACATTCCCTGCTAACCGGGATGAACATCCATTCACAGGAATTAGCATCGAGAAGTAAGTTACAGGAGGGTTTTCATGGGTACTTATATCTTGAAACGAATTATGGCCATTATTCCCATCTTTCTTTTGGCCACTCTTCTAACGTTTGGAATGATTCACCTTTCACCAGTGGACCCAGCTGAGGCATATTTATCTGCAGCACATATCCAATCTACAGATGAGATATTGGCTCAGAAAAGACATGAGTTTGGCTTAGATCAACCCCTCCATGTTCAATATGTAAATTCTATTATTAAGATATGCCAATTTGATTTTGGCATATCTTATCTTTCGAATAAACCTGTTTGGGAAGAGGTTACATATCGAATGCCAGCGACCATTCAGTTAGCTTTAGGTAGCATCATATTGGCTATCCTGGTCAGTATCCCTCTTGGGTTTTTGGCAGGCATAAAGAAAAACAGTGGGATTGACCATTTTAGTCGCCTTCTCTCTTTTTCGGGGCATCCATCCCTTCTTTTTGGCTTGGTTATTTATTGATATTTTTCTTTTCTGTTAAACTCGACCTATTCCCTGTTGAAGGAATCGGGACTTGGAAACATTTGGTTCTCCCTTCCGTTACTTTAGCTTTGCCATTAATAGCTTTGTATACTCGATTATTACGTGCTAGCGTTCTTGAAAATTTACAGGAACCTTATGTCCTTTTTGCTCGCACAAGAGGGATTCATGAGAAAATCATTATGGGAAAGCATGTATTGAGAATAGCCATATCTCCTATGATTACTGGACTAGGAATGAATTTAGGAAAGCTGCTGACTGGAACCATTATCGTCGAAGCGGTCTTTTCCTGGCCAGGATTCGGACGTTATTTCATTGAAGCTATCTTTAATCGGGATGTTCCTGTCATTCAGTGCTATGTGCTTTTAGCAGCGGGACTATTCATTATTAGCAACTTGATTGTTGACCTTATTCAAATGTGCATCGACCCGCGCATCTCCAGAAAAGGAGGGGAGCGTCAATGATAACAAGTCTTCGTATTATGATGAGAAGTCAGAAAGTGATTGTCCTTTGTTCAATAATATTGAGCTTCCTATTTATCATCACCATCTTGGCTCCTTGGATTGCACCTAATGATCCTATTGCTGTCAATTTAGCTAATAAACTACAGCCATCTTCCTTTGAGTATCCATTGGGAACAGATCATTTAGGAAGATGTACGTTATCACGCATCTTATATGGAGCTCGCATTTCGTTAGGATTTGCCACATTGATCTTTATTTCATCTTTAGGCATCGGTTTGATTGTCGGAACCATTGCTGGTTATAAAGGCGGATGGGTGGACCAGGTGCTAATGAGACTGTGTGATGGTGTTATGGCATTTCCGAATCTTTTGCTCATTCTTGGACTTGTTGGTATATTGGGACCTGGCCTTAAACAGGTCATCATAGCATTGATGCTTGTGCAATGGGTGTATTATGCGAGAATTTTCCGAGGAATGGTACTTAGTCTAAAAGAACAAAACTATATAGCGGCAGCTAAAATAAGCGGTTCTTCTCAATGGAAGATAATAAAGAAACATATTGTTCCAAATGTTCTTCCTCCGCTCGCTGTTATGGGTACATTAGAAATGGGTTGGGCCATCATGGATATATCGGCCATGTCGTTTCTAGGTTTGGGCGTGCAGCCCCTACACCGGAATGGGGAGCAATGATTCATGAAGGGAAATCCTATATTCGGACGAATCCAGAATTAATGCTATATCCAGGTTTGATGATTATGCTTGTTGTCGTCACCTTCAATTTATTAGGCGAAGCGCTATCAGAACGTTTTGGAGTCAAACGTCGTTAATAAAAAGGAATGAGAAGATTGAGAACAGAACGGTCGAATGTATTAACAGTGAGCGATCTACATGTAAAAGTACAAACAAAGGAAGGTGCTTCCACCCTCGTTCAGGATATTAATTTCGAACTGGAAAAAGGGAAGGTATTGGGCCTAGTTGGGGAAAGTGGGAGTGGCAAAACCGTTACGAGTATGTCCATTCTACAGCTTCTTGATCGGAAAACAACGACAATTGAAGGGAGCATTACCCTTCAAGGACGAGAATTAAATGGTTTGGACGATAAAGAAATACGTGGAATTCGCGGCAAGGATATTGCCTTTATTATGCAAAATCCAATGAATTCATTTACGCCTGTTTTTACAATTGGCAATCAATTTGTCGAAACGATTAGGTCTCATACCGCATTGAATAAAAAACAAGCAAAAGAGCTTGCCATCGAGGCGATGCAAAATGTAAACCTGCCAAATCCCGCGAAACTATTAAAAAGCTATCCTTTTCAATTGAGTGGAGGTATGCTTCAACGCGTGATGATTGCGATGGCTGCATGTTTACAGCCTTCCGTTATTATTGCTGATGAGCCGACGACTGCACTCGACGTACATAACCAATTACAGGTACTTCGCCACTTGGATAAAATTCGTTCTGAATATGGAACATCCATTTTACTCATTTCTCATGATCTTGGCGTCATTTCTGAAATGGCAGATGATGTAGTCGTTATGCAACATGGCAGAATTGTAGAAGCAGCAAATGTGTATGAACTATTTGATAATCCGCAGCATGAATATACAAAGAAACTGCTAAATGCCCGCCTTAGCATTAAACATGATGAGCCTATCACCCATATGTTGTGATATATGGACTGCATTCTTTTGAGGGGTGAACAAATGAGTTTATTACAAGTAAAAGCAGTAACTCATAGCTATAATTCTCATACGTTTTTAAAATGGAAAGAGCCTTCTAAAAAGTACTCACTGACATTTCCCTTTCTATTGACGAAGGAACATGTTTAGGACTGCTTGGCACAAGTGGAGCTGGAAAAAGTACCTTAGGAAAAGTGATTCTTGGCTTAGAACGTCCGCAGCAAGGACAGGTCCTGTTTCAAGGGCATGATATCTACACTGCTGATAAGCTTACTCGACAAAGGCTGCGCCGAGATCTACAAGTCGTCTTTCAGGATTCATATTCAGCTGTCAATCCACGAATGACAGCCGAAAGTATTATAGGCGAGCCATTAGAAAACTATGAAAAACTAACCGTAGCCGAGCAAAAAAGAACGGTTATTGAGTTATTGGAAAGAGTGGGCCTAAGTGAGAAGGATTTGAAAAAATACCCACACCAATTTAGCGGTGGACAATTGCAAAGAATTAATATTGCTAGAGCAATCTCTCTTAAGCCACTGCTAATTGTCTTGGACGAATCCGTAAGCAGTCTGGATATGGTTAATCAAACACTGATTTTAGAATTATTAAGTGAGTTGAAAAAAGACTTCGGCTTATCTTATCTTTTTATTACACATGATATTAAAGCAGCTTATTCAATCGCGGATACTTTGGGTGTACTGGAAAAAGGGGAATTAATCGAGCATTACAATTCTAAAGATCAGTTTTTTTCATCAGAACATCCTGTCGTTAAACAGATGAGAAGTTCTATACTTGCTGAGCATCCGCGTTTTCGTTCTCTTCCAATGAGGATTAACAAGTCCTAGTTTAGAATTTATATATTTGAAGGCCTCGATTTCAGGTTGAAAATCGAGGCTCTTGTTTATCATATAGGGGAGTTGCAGTAGGATACTTTATACTGGTTATTCGTTTTTTACGATTTAGCGCTGTAGTTGTTTCGTTTATTATGACTAGTATAAGTTAAATTGTATAGTTTAAAGTTATCGAGCATTTCGCTGTAATGGGGAATGCTTTTTATTTTTGCCCTATAAATGAGGTGCTTTTTATGAAACGAAGTTCAACACTCTTTTTAAAGGTAGCTGTTATTTTTATCGGAATTCCGGTTCTTGCTTTGTGTCTATTTCCCAGATAGCGAATGAAGCAAATGAAGCAGCAGAAAGAGGTTCAGACTTGGCTTATGTGGTATATGGCCTTTTAATGGTTATGTATGTGTCGGCAATCCCATTTTACTTCGCTTTGTATCAATCTTTTAACCTATTAAGCTATATTGACAAGAACCAAGCTTTCTCGGAATTATCTGTAAGAGCTCTAAAGAAAATCAAAAACTGTGCCATTACAATCAGTGGCTTGTATGTGGTCGCCCTACCATTCGTCTTTATCCTAGCGGAAGTGGATGACGCACCGGGTCTCGGACTAATCGGAATGGTCATGATTTTTGCCCCCATGGTGATTGCTGTCTTTGCGGCTGCCCTTCAAAGACTTTTACAAGAAGCCATCGATATAAAATCAGAGAATGACTTAATAGTCTGAAATAACGATGGCTAACCTTTCCATATTGAAAAATGGAAAGGCAAAAGCGATTCGACTATCCACGTTAGAAGCGATTTGTAAGGCTTTGGACTGTCAGCCGGGAGTTCTTTTAGATCTTTGTCTTAATGATTCAGTTAACATAAAGCTCCTTATCGGCAAAAAAGCCTTGGATTTCATAGAATCCAAGGCTTTTCGAATGGAAACTTTCTGTTTGAACATCTTTTTCTAACGATGAGAAATGTAACAAGAGTGGAAAACTTCTGTAAGGGTAATGAGTATGTCCATACGAATGTGTTGTTGAAACATAACATAAATACAACAATCCATCTTACTGCATGACAGGAAGGATATCATTATCATGATTTATATTATTTATTGTATGATTCATGCTGCTCATGATCGAAGGCACTTTCTATATGTTTAATTGCCATAGCAGTAATGAAATGATTCATTTTATGGTTTACTACTAACCTTTTTATCTAGAAAAAGAGGTAGAAAAACACCTTGTTAAAGGTTTATTTACGTTTTTTCAGTTTTTGATACAGGAGGAGAATTATTTTATGGCAGAATGTTGTGATGGATGCATTAATACGAATCCGGCTAACGGATGCTCTGTAGAAGAAGGAAATGTTACAACCGCCAGTGGATTTGCCTCTCATGCGGAGGGATCGAACACCACAGCCAGTGGATTTGCCTCTCATGCGGAAGGGAGTCAAACTCAAGCAAATTTTGGAACTTCCCATACAGAGGGGTTCCAAACCCAAACCAATGAAGCAGTAGCCCATGCCGAAGGTTTCCAGTCAACGGCGAATGCTTATGCGTCGCATGCTGAGGGATATGACACACAGGCTAATGGTGCCGCCTCTCATGCAGAGGGAGGAAACACAATAGCATCCGGCTTATATTCCCATGCGGAAGGAAGTGCTACTTTAGCTAGTGGGGATTTTTCGCATGCGGAAGGGTCTGCAACATCTGCGAGTGGATTGGCTTCTCATACGGAAGGAAGACAAACCAGAGCGTTTGGAGAAAATTCCCATTCTGAAGGTGAAGGGAACACAGCTAGTGGAAGAGCATCTCATGCAGAAGGAGGAGGTCTTGATCAAGTAGGTAATCCAGCTCCTTCCTTAGCTAGTGGGGAAAGTTCGCACGCAGAAGGGGTTGGAACGATCGCTAGTGGTTTTGCTTCTCATGCGGAAGGAGGAACTAACGATATCACCGTAGGACCTGGTCCAGTCGCAAGTGGAGCCTTTTCCCATGCGGAAGGTTTCCGTACAACTGCGAATGTATTTGTTTCCCATGCGGAAGGATTTGTTACAACCTCAAGTGGAGGTTTTGGTTCGCATGCTGAAGGAATTGGTACATTAGCAAGTGGTATCAGAGGCTCTCATGCGGAAGGGGATGGTACAATTGCCAGTGGAGTTTCTTCACATGCGGAAGGTTTAGGTACAATGGCCAGTGGAACTGCTTCTCATGCGGAAGGTAGAGAAACTAGAGCCTTTGGGGAAAATTCTCATGTGGAAGGATTTCGAACTACTACGGGAAATCCACTAATTCCAATACAAGGTATGAATGCTCATGCAGAAGGTCAAGGGACAACTGCATTGGGTATTGCTTCCCATGCTGAAGGATTAAATTCTTCTGCCGGGGGTAATTCCGCCCATGCGGAAGGGGCTGCTACTAGTGCTTCTGGTACTAACTCTCATTCCGAAGGTGTACTTACTATTGCTAGTGGCTTTAACTCCCATGCAGAAGGGAGTGGAACACAAGCAAGAGCAGGTTTCTCCCATTCAGAGGGGCTAAATACGATTGTAGATGCCGCACACACAGGTTCTCATATCATGGGTCAAAATGGAACCACACGCTTTCCTTTTTCTTGGCATTTGGCAAATGGTCTTGCTATTGGACCAACATTAAATTCTGCTGTCATTGAAGGCGCAACAGGAAATCTTTATCTCGACGGTATGGTACTAGCTGGTGCTCAAGCCGATTACGCTGAAATGTTTGAAACGGGTGACGGAAACCCGATTGACGTTGGGTACTTTGTTACTTTTGATGGGGAAAGTGATAAGATACGAAAAGCAACTGCTTCCGATAATTATATCATTGGAGTAGTAAGTGCCACACCAGCCATGGTTGCAGATGCTAGTGATCTGCGTTGGCACAATCTTTTCGTAACAGATGAATGGGGAAGGGTCCAATATCACGAGGTTACTGTTCCAGAAGTGAAAGACGAGGAGGGAAATGTACTTCAACCCGCCTTTACAAAAACTGAACCGATTTTAAATCCTGAATGGGATTCTTCTAAGAAATATATCCCTCGTTTAAAAAGGCCTGAATGGGTGGCAGTTGGTTTAGTAGGGAAAATCTTGGTTCGTGATGACGGAACGTGTCAAGTTGGCGGATACTGCAAGCCAAATAATGAAGGAGTTGCGACAGCATCAGAAAATGGATACAGGGTAATGAAACGTACGGGTCAAAATCAAGTATTGGTGTTGGTTAAGTAAGAACTAGGTATAATTTCAATCTATCTCTGAGAAGACTTCACTTCTTAGGAGTAGGATCTTTTATGATAAGCATAGCTTTATGTTATTGAAAACTGTATGGGGACTTCTTCCTTTGTAGAAGGTCATAAAAGCAAGAACATTTAAGGTATCTATAATTGCTTATTAATCAACCATTTCACAAATTAATGTACTCACTTTTGTGTCTAATCAGTAGGAACCAAAAGTAAGTACATTCTTTATATGGAAGGCAAAAGTGTGATTTTTATAAGCAGTATGGAAAATCTTTTCCCGTTAAATGGCCCGATTGCGGAACAAAATTTAAAAAGCGCTGTTTATCAAAATAATAATATGTTAATATTTTACAAACTGAATATATGTTACAAAACCCGTGATTTTAGTGGCAATTATTGGATTTATTCTAGATAAAAAGCAAAGGTAATAGGGTGGGATTTTTAGTGCGAAAAGTGTATCCCGTAAGGGAGCGACAGTCAGTGGTGCACCTTGGTCGTTGGAGTCAGACTAACGGATGGGCTCAAAGGCACCATAGTTCAACGACCTTCTTCGCCAGCCATTAAAACATTATCGACATAGAGACCAATTTTCATTCTCTGTGGTGAAGCGCTGATTTTTTGCGCTTCATGGATGGCTAACGGGTGCGTTAGCTGAAGATCAGAGCTGTCTTTATGGCAGCTCTTTCTTTATGGAACTATCGGAGCAGTTTAAAGAAGACCCGTTGCTTTATGATATAGTTTATTAAATTCAGTTTGTAGTTTATGGGGGAAATTTAGTGTCAAATAAGTTGAAATATGTAATGGGATTGTTTTTTGAAAAAAGAGAAAGTACTAAACCATTTATACTGATTAGATATTTAATGATAATAGCAATGGGCTTAATTTTAATATTATGTATAATTAATGATTTTAATTTTAATTTCATAAAATATATATATCTTTTATTAGGAATTGGTTCAATAATAGATGGATTTGAAAGTTTTTTAAAAAAGGAAAATAAGAGGCCGATGTTATTAAATTTTGGTATTGCGTTTATGTGGTTCGTATTATTTTTGGTATAGCATTTATATGGTGGTTCGGAGCATTTTTTATGGAACTAACAGGCGTTTTACTAATAAAGGAGATTGCTGACCGTTTTGTTATGCACCTAAAGGGCAGGATAGTTGCATAAGGAATGGAGAATATAAGCTATAAAAATAATGAATGCGGGTGTATGTTTATTGAAACTTCCTAAGGGAGTAACTGGTTTTTATATTGCAAAACATAATAAACCACCAATAATTGATGGGAAACAATTTAAACAGCAATGTTTTAGTATCATTAAAAGGAATAACGGAAAAGTGTTGGAATTCATAGAACCACAGTTTGCAACTAATTTTCTAAATGTCGAAGTTAAAGTTTTCGATAAACATTTGCATATATTGCTTAATGAACATTATCCTTTTTTAGCTTTTGCTTCTTTTGTTGATTTTGAAAATATTAAATTTATTGATGAACCCGAATTATTGAAACAGTTTAGTCCTTTTTATAAGGTTTTGAGTATCGAGGAACTTAACGAGCCCTTATACATTAAAGAGAGTACTGGAAAGATTAATTTAGAAAATGATAATGAATTGAACAGTGCTGAATTGGAAGAAATAGCGTATTGGAAGCCAAAAAGTGTTGGAGAGACAATCTATAATTTTTGGGATTAGAATTAATAATACTATTGAACAAACGGGTGCGTTAGCTGAAGAAAACTCTATTAAGCCAGTGAAAACAACATTTTCACGTGGTATATAATAAAAATATAACTATCCGAACCTTTTAAGAGAGGCGAATAACTTGAAGATAGAAATAAGCTACCTCCCTCCAGAAAAAATAATAACTGTACCTGGCCCAGAAGCCACTTATCCTTTTGAGATTACCGGTGAGTTCCAATATATCGTAGAGTTTTCTTGTTATATTGATGGGGATTATACAGATGCCCATGAAGAATTCTTTTGCAATTGGCTGGAGAGCCCAAATTATTACCCTATTTATTCACTTGCGGAAATCTATGATTTTCAATTAGAAGAGTACGAAGAGCTGTTTAAGATGCAAAATATAGAGTTCAATTATATGAAGGGGAGTAGCAAAGACACGTTCTTTGTAAAGGCAATTATCCGCAGCCCACAGCAATTTAAACAATATTATCCTTATTTGCACGGGAATGGGAGCATGTTGAACTTATCATTATGGTCCTTAAAACAGGATGTCTTCAGACTAGAGGAAAGGGAACATGAGTCGCCTTATCCCGTAAAAAGGACTAAAAATAACCGAACAAGACTTATTAAAC
Organism: Peribacillus frigoritolerans; assembly: GCA_030562215.1. GTDB lineage: Bacteria > Bacillota > Bacilli > Bacillales > DSM-1321 > Peribacillus > Peribacillus frigoritolerans_B. Next base: position 1,351,659 of record JAUPFL010000001.1, read on the forward strand.
TAAAATGGATAGCCAATACCCTGATAGCAACTTTAACAGAGAGTTCCACTATGTTTTGGGTAGGGCATGATGGCGATTATATAGCCGCATTCTCAAATGATGAAAACTTTTCAACAATAGACTCTCTTCAAAAAATAATGCCGGAAAAGGTTGAGCTGGTGACTGATTATGAATGGGAATAGTGTTTTCCTTTCCATACCCATGTTGAACTAACAGGGCAGTTTACTTCAATAAGGAGTAAGTGTTTTAGAAAAAAAGGAATTTAAATTGATTAATAACAATATAAATTGTTATAATTAGTACCAGGTATTAATACTAACTTCTAATAAATATTTGGGGTGAGCGTATGATAGGGGCAAGAATAACAGCTATCGGGACATATGTACCAGAAAAAAATTAACAAATTTTGAACTTGAGCAAATGGTCGAAACAAGTAATGAATGGATTATTCAAAGAACCGGGATTCATGAACGAAGAATAACCCGTCCTGATGAATTTACCAGTGATTTATGCGTATCTGCAGTAAAAGATTTAATGCACAGATATAATAAAGAAGTCAAAGATGTAGATATGATTATTGTGGCAACAAGCACACCAGATTTACCATTCCCATCTGTCTCAAGTATCATACAGGACCAATTAAATATATCCCAAACAGGTGCCATAGATTTAAGTGCAGCGTGCGCAGGATTTGTTTATGCAGTACATACAGCACACAGTTTAATTTCTTCTGGGCTCCACAAAAAGGTACTAGTTATTGGAGCAGACACACTCTCAAAAATTACAGATTATACGGATAGAAATACATGTGTTTTATTTGGTGATGGTGCTGGTGCGGTATTAGTTGAAAGAGATGAACAATCAAAAAGTTTCATTGGATTCCACCTAGGAAGTGATGGAAGAGGAGCACAACATGTATATCGACCTGGACTATCAAAAAAGATCAATGGGATTGAGTTAATAGATACTCAATATCTTGTACAAAATGGTAGAGAAGTTTTTCGATGGGTTGTAAGGAATGTTCCTGAGAGTATAAGACATATATTAGAAAAATCGCAAACGATTTTAGATCAAGTTGATTGGTTTATACCTCATAGTGCTAACTTAAGGTTGATAGAGCCAATTTGCGAAAAATTAGAATACCCAATGGAAAAAACGCTTTATAGCTTAGTCAACTTTGGAAATACCTCTGCTGCAACCATTCCGTTAGCTCTTGATCTTGGAATCCGAAAGGGAAAAGTCAAAAATGGAGACCGAGTTCTTATGTACGGATTTGGATCTGGATTGGTTCACGCTGGACAACTTTTAGAATTAAATTTTGACGAACAAATTAATACTCCTACACCGTTGTGATGTATTCTAAGTAATCATTTAGATAAACAGAATATTTTATGACGCATAAACTTTATCCTCGAGAAAGATTGTGAAACATTCTACTTAAACTAACGGGTGCGTTAGCTGAAGATCGAAGCTGTCTTTAAGGCACTTTTTCTTATGGGGCTAGGTAGTGTATACGGACTTTACGGTAACACATATCATGATCTAGTAAAATGATATACTATATAAAGAAATCAGAATTTTCACAAACGAATCTAAACTATCCATAAAAAAGGGCGTGATATAAATGTATAACGAAGCAGAACAGCGTGTTTCAAAAGCATTGAAATCGATCGCACGAAACGAAGATATCAAAGAATACATACAAAACTCTAAGGAACTTTTCCCTCTCTTTATGAAAGCTGCAACAAGATTTGTCTCAGGCCATACACGGGCAGAGGGATTGGCACGTATTTCCATGCTTGCTCAAATGGGTTATCAAGTATCCATCGAGTATCTTGGTGAAAACACACGATCCGAAAATGAATGTATCTCAGCAAAGAATGAATTTCTCTCACTGATTAACGAGATTGGCGCTAAAGAAATGAAATCAACCATTTCTTTCGATCTTTCACATATAGGTATGTCGATCTCAGATGCTCTTGCATCTAAACACTTGAAAGAAATCGTACTACAAGCTCAACAATACGATATCCAGCTCATGATTAGCATGGAGGAGTCAGAAAAGACCGATCAGATCCTTAACATATATAAAAAACTGTCACCGATGTATGCGAATCTCGGCATAACATTACAAGTACACTTACTCCGTTCCCAATTTGACCTGCAAGAATTACTGGAATTTCAAGGGAAAATCCGCTTAGTAAAAGGTGCTTATCAAGAAAAAGAAGGTACGTATATCCCACGATCTGTAGAACTAGATAAGCGTTACGTAGATTTTGTTATGGCTTGTGTGGCAAGAAACCATCCTCTGTCGATAGCAACACATGATGAAAAGCTTGTCGCAGCACTGAAAGAAAATGGACTGATAGCCAATCCATATACTGAAGTAGAAATGTTAGATGGTGTTCGTCCAGATTTACTTAAATCACTGAGAGATGAGAATTTCCAGACGAAGGTGTACGTCACATATGGAACGGAATGGTACTTGTATCTTGCACATCGCATAGCAGAGCATCCACCAAATCTGTATACGTTTGTGTCTGATATGATTGAGTCAAAAAACCTACAGACCTCCCTTTATGAATAAAGAAGACTATGGATATTTTAAAGGCAGAATGATTGAGCTCTGCCTTTTTTTATTTCTCAGTTTATTTCAACTCTACATAAGTCTTAATGAACTAACGGGTGCTTTAGCTTAGGATCGAGCTGTCTTTAAAAGGCAGCTTTTTCTTTATGCAACTGTCGGGGCAGGATAGTGGAATAAGAAGTCCTTGTAGTAGTAAGTATATGGTACATTAAATGTAATCAAATTAAAGGGGTTGATAAGGATGCGTTCATCAAATAAATTTGTGACTGTAACTGGGTTTTGGGTGATGAATAAATAAAATTATAGGGAGAAATTAAATGATAAAAATCGACGTAGATTTAGTTTCGAAGTTAATAAATAGCCAATTTCAGAGTGGTCTAATTTGGAAATTAAGCCTGTTAAAAAAAGTGGAAATGATAATAAAACTTTTCACTTAGGCAACAGTATGAGCGTTAGGTTACCAAGTGATGAAGCCTATGTACCCCAAGTTGAAAAAGAACAAAAATGGTTACCCATTTTAGCCAAGCATCTTTCTACACCAATATCTGAACAATTAGCTAAAGGAGAACCAAGTGAGGATTACCCACATCCTTGGTCAGTCAACAAATGGTTGGATGGGGAGACATTAACTTTAGAAAATATAGATGATTCAAATCAATTTGCAAATGATTTGGGGAAATTTTTAGTTGAATTACAATCTATTGACGCCAGTGAAGGTCCCTTAGCTGGCGAACATAATTTTTATAGAGGCGGAGATATTGTTGTATACGATGATGAGTGTAGAGATGCCATTAATAATAATGTAAATACTTTTAATAAACACCTATTGAAAGAAATTTGGGAATTGGCATTAACTTCAAAGTGGGCTGGTGAACCAGTTTGGGTCCACGGTGACATAGCCCCAGGAAATATATTAATTGAAAATGGTAAATTGTGTGCGGTTATTGATTTTGGGATATTGGGAGTAGGAGACCCTTCTTGCGATGCTGCAATGGCTTGGACTTTTTTGATGATAGTAGCAGAAAGACATTTAAGAATGCATTGAATTTTGATGCAGAAACTTGGAATAGAGCAAGAGGTTGGGCTTTATGGAAGGCTTTAATAACCTACAACTATAATAAACAATCTAACAAAGCAGTCGCAGATGAACAATGTAATATTATAGAAGTAATCATTAATGATTACGAAACTGAAAGATAAAGGCATTAAAATAGAATTTTTTATTGCACTAACGGGTGCGTTAGCTGAAGATTGGGGCTGTCTTTAAGGCAGCTTTTTCTTATGGTACTAACGGGGCAGTTTAGTTCATTAAGGAATGCTATTATAAGAGCTAACGAGGACCTATTTTAAGGAGGAAAACATGAGCTTGGATCATGAGTTTTATCTTATTTCTAAGACAACAGATATAAAGAATTTTTGGATGTACAGAGAAAGGAACAACAGTGTCATCGACAGTGTTGTGATACAGGATGATTTGATTCAATACATTATTGACTCATTAGAATGGATCCCAAGTAAAAACCCATCATTGCAAGGAACTCCAAGTGGCCATGGTATTAACTATCATGGAGTAACCCTTTTCGATAATCACTCTTCTGAAACTTTAATAAGTATTTTTTCGTCTTGGAAGAGTCTAATTAAAAATGCACCTGATAAATTTCAACTCACTGGAGAATTCGTTTATGGTGATGCAGACAATCAGGAGGGGACTATAAAAAACTAGTCTTCAACCGAGATGAAGTGATTACACAATTTGAAAAAATAATTTTAATGTCAGAAGCTTTAACTAAAGGTGAATTTTATCTGTATCATTGTGGAATATGATTGGTGAGGTTGCTACCGCATCCTGTTCTTATGTCACTAACGGGGCAGGTTATCTTGAAGAGGAAATGCAAGTATTTGGTATTATTTTTATAATGAACAGTAAAAAAGGGGTGTGGAAAATGGAAAGTGAATCTTCGTTAAAAGAACATTTACATCAACTGGAAGAGAAGTTGTTAAAACCAGAAATTCGCACATCTCAAAAAGAGCTTAATAATTTACTTGCAGACAATTTTTTTGAATTTGGAAGTTCTGGTAAAGTCTTGTACAAAGATGAGGGTATTAGTGAAAAAGGAATAGGTGAGGTAAAGATGACATTGAGTGATTTTGAAATACATCCTTTGTCTGAAGAAATAATGTTAACTATCTACCGAATCTTTAACGAAGTAAAAAAACAACATTCATTGCGAAGTTCAATTTGGAAATTTAGAGATGGAAGGTGAAAAATGTTTTTTCACCAAGGTACAAAAACAACTCCTTCGCTTTAGAACTAACGGGGCAGCATTCCTGTATTAACTGAAATACTAAAAAGTTTGTGAAGAAATCTACTTAAACTAACGGGTGCTTTAGTTCATTAAGGATTACTAAAAATAATCAAACAATTTTATAAGAATTATATCTGACTCACAAAAAAAGAATCCATTTCTTCACTTTTTACAAAATGGATTCTTTTTTACACTAATATGTGGTTTCAAGAGGGAATTTTGGTCAATCTTGATTTCAAAAATACACATAGATCTTAATTAGTTCTATATTTTGATAAATAGGCTTACTGATTATTTATCGGTTCCTATATATTCAATTTTCAGGGAGTTTCCACCTGATAATTATCCTCATGATTCATTGCATCTTTCAAAGCTTTATGTCTTTACCCATTCCTAGTTTCTTCAGAAAAGAGAGTATGAGCTACAAACCATACTCTCATATTTTCTTCATCAGTATAATATCCTTTTGTGATACACACTTAAAACCAGACCAAACAAGCAGGCGTTAACCATCGCTGATAAAGCACCATAACTCATAAATGGCAGGGATACGGTTGTTATTGGTAATAAGCCGAGAGACATTCCGATGCTGACAGTTACCTGTGCAGTGAATATGGCAAAACTGCCGGAAACAAGCATTTTCCCAAATGGGTCTTTCACCGTTTGGAATATATGAGAAAGTCGCCAGATCATCCATAAAAACAGCAGACCAATGAGCAAGGCCCCGACCCAACCAAGCGTATAGGTAATGGTTACAAAGATAAAATCCGTCATCATTTCATTAGAAAAATCAATCCCCCTGTGGGAACCTAAATGGCCAATCCATCCGGCATCTTCAATTAGCTTTTCCAGTTTCAAATACATATACCCCGATGTCTCCCTGAATCTTTCAGGCGTAACGAACGCATATAGTCTTTCTAATTGATAGGTCTTTATATCTTTCAAGGATATAAGCAAAAGTGAAACACATGTAGTAAGCAGGACCGCTGCAGTGATAAGGATTTTCCTTTTATTTAGGCTGCTCCTCCAGACCATTACAGCTACCATCAATGAATAAAGCACCACCGCCTGCAAGTTGACTGTAACCATAAACAAAAAGGCAGAACAAATGTATAAAATGGCAGCCAAATAAACATTCATCTTTTTTGATTGCAGCATTCCGGCCCAGGCAACCAGAAAAAGTGGCAGAACCACAATAGAATCGACCGACAATAAACCCATAATATTAATTCTCGGACTGCCGTTCACTAATACATTGGAAAATTGGAACTGAACAAGAATCAGACATCCTATCGTAAAGAAAGCCCAGCCCCATCTCTGAAGTTTCCGATAATCGAAAAAAAGAAGGACACAGGCTAAAATTACACTTCCTGTGACAGAATATACCTGCTTCAGCACTGAAAATGAATTACCATTCTTAAATAAGAACCAAAACAAAAACAGACCCGTAGCTGACATGAATAGAAACATGCTCATTAGCTTCCAATCAATTTTCGGCCTGTGCAGCTTGTCCATTTTCTGTCCAATGTCAGAGGGCTTCCCATTTTTCGGACAGCCAGTTCCTCTGCTTCATCCTCTGTATATCCTTTTTTGACCAATTCAGTTTTAGCTTGATGCAAATGGGCTTTTAATTCAGCTTCTATATATTTTTTTGCTTCTTTTGATCGGATATAAGACGAAACCTCATCTAAAAAATGATTGCTTCTCAATCGGTTCTTCCTCCTTCAAACGCTGTCCGCCAACGAGCAGAGGCAGAACCACTTTTAGATTCCTTTTCTTTAGCCACTTTTTCGCACGTTCATCCAAGGAATAGAGCTTTCTTTCTTCCGTTTCCAAAAAGACTGGATCCAGCCTTCCTTCTCAAGCTCATGCAAGGCAGCATATAAGGAGCCTTCGTTATTTTCATATTTCCGGATGCCTTTCTGGTAAAGAGCTTCGTTAATTTGATAACCACTTTTCTCCTCATCCAAAGATCTAAAAATACCAATCAAAATGTCTTCCCTACTCACACCCTGCTTTTCGATGGCAGTATGGATGGAGTGTCTATGGTTTTCCGTGAATTTTAAATCAAGAAATGTATGCTTTTTCATAGCTGATTTTATGCGTGCTAATTTATCTTCCATCGGTGGATTCCTCCCAATAGGTTTTTAACCGTCTTTTCGCCTGGCGCATCCTTGTCTTCACCGTTCCAAGTTTGACCCCGGTAATTTCAGAAATCTCCTTGAGCTTCATTTCCTGAAAATAATGGAGATAAATAAGTTCCCGATACTGGATAGGCAGCTCCATAACTGCAACAGCAAGCTGCCTGTCTTCATCCTGCTGAATGACCTCTTCTTCCACATTATCGGTAGAAGTCCATTCCTGCTCCTCTTCCGCAGTCGAAACTTTTCGGAAGTACCAGCTTTTCCTATAATCCTTACAATGGTTAATAGCAATTCTCCAAAGCCACGTCCTTATATTGGATTGTTGGTTATACGTGGGCAGAGCCTTATAGCATTTGATGAAAATCTCCTGTGTCAGGTCCTCTGCCACAACTGCATCTTTTACATAGGAATAGACCAATTGCAGAATATCCTGGCCATAAAGGGACATCATTTCATCCAGTAAGGATTCGTCATCTTTCATTTGAGACCATTTCAACACAAACTCCTCCAAAACAGTTCACACTTCCTTCCTAGATATATAGACGATAGTACATATAAGAAGGTTTTCTTTTTTGAAAATTATCCCTTTGTTACTATGGAGTACAGCTAAAAATATAGAAAGCATTTTAAGAATCAGAACAGGAGTAGTAGAATACCCGTGCCTGACAACATCCGATCAGAAAAGTAAAACCGTTTATTAATATAATAAACCACGAAATCAATGCTTGATTTTGTTTTTTCTTATTGAACTAACGGGGCAGGATAGTTCAACAAGGAATTAGACTTCACCCTATAGAAATTAGTACTTTGAATTCTAATTTAGTTGAGGAAAAGGGGAACTAAATGAATTATAAAGTCATAATAAACATGCCAATATCTAATCATGAAGTACCTGAGTTAAGAGAGCTTGTTGGATGGGGAAGACGCGATAAAGATTACCCTAAATTGTTTGAGCGTTGTAATTTTTGGGCTGGAGTAAGAGACGGAACTAATAAACTTATATCATTTGGTTATGTTGCAGGCATGGGATTAGAACATGGTTATATGGAAGACATAATTGTTCATCCTAATTATCAAAAAATAGGGATTGGTATGGAGTTAGTAAGAGAATTATTAAGAGAGTCTAAACGGTATGGATTAGAGATTGTTACCTTGACGTATGACTCCAAACATAAAAGCTTTTATGAAACTTGTGGCTTTACTTCCTGTTCAGGTGGGGTATGGAAAAACAATAATGAACTAACGGGTGCGTTAGCTTAAGATCAGAGCTGTCTTTAAAAGGCAGCTTTTTCTTTATGGAACTATCGGGGCAGGTTAATCCACGTTATTGTTTTCCATCATACTTAGTATCCGATTTATGTAATCTTATCAAATTGTTGTTAAGGAAGGCTAAAATCAATATACTTTTACACACCAAAAAAGCTCCTAAATAATAAGAGCTTTTTTGCATGCTTACTCCTCTAATGACTATTTAAGAAAGGCTGGGCAGGCTTTTTTGAATAATCTACGAGACGGGGGTAAGATAATTCGATAGGTTTTACCTTAATAATATATTCTGGTAACAGAAATACCTAATAGTTATTATGAAATAAAAAATATCTTTGGTCTATTATTGTGAAAAGATTTCTTTTGCGTTGTCCATGGCCATTTTATTTCCTAGTGCTGAATAGTCAAGCCATGGCTGATCCGGAACTACGTATACATGTTTTCCTTTAACTGCTTTCAACCCTTTCCAAATGGGTGTATCTTCTAACTGTTTAAAAGCTGTCTGAGACTCATCGTCACTGTTGACGATGACAAATATAGCATCTGCATCGAAATCTGGAAGAACTTCTTGAGATATGACTTCGTAAGGTAGATTTTTATCAATGTCTTCAACACCATTGGCAGGTTTAAAACCTAAATCCTGAAATAAGATAGGTCCCATTGGTCGTTTTGTACTAAATACCCGTAACTCCTTTGCCGTAACACGTATTGCCATTACTTTACTGCCTTCACCAAGTTTATTTTCAATTAAATTTTTCACTTCTTTTGCTTGTTTTTCATAATCTGAAATGAATTTTTCTGCTTGCTGTTGACGATCGACAAGATTACCTACGGACTTTAAATGATCTCTCCATGTTCCTTCATCAAGATTAAATACATTAGTCGGTGCAATTTTTTCATATTTTGATGCATCTTTTCCTGAAAATTCCTTATCTAGATAAATCACAGAAGGGTTTAGTTCAATTAATGCTTCCATATCTGGATCTTTTACAGGTCCAAGTTTTTGCGTATCTTTTAATTGATCCTTCACATGAGGCAGAAAATCTTTTAATTCCCCACCAATAACAGAACCAACTGGAGTTATACCTAATGCAAGTAAATCATTTGTTAGATGGATGGAAAGTGAAGCGATTCTTAGTTCTTCACTCTTAGGTTTATTATTTTGTGCTGATTTACTATCATTTAAAGAAGTTTGTCCGCAGGCGGACAAAATAAGAATTAACATAATGCTAAATAAAATAGTAAGTTTCTTGTTCATTTTTTCTCCTTAATTGAAAAGTTATTTTGTTTTTGTGAGCAAATAAAGAAAATAGGGAGCTCCTATAGCGGCAACGACTATACCAGCTGGAATAGCATTTGGCTGAAATATGGATCGACCAATGGTATCCGCAAGCACCAAAATAATGAGCCCTATAAGTCCTGAAACAGGAAGGAAATGTTGGTACAATGGGCCAACAAGCCGACGGGCAAGATGAGGGGCGACTAGACCAATAAATCCAATACCGCCGGCCATCGCTACACTCGCACATGACAAACCAACAGCAGTTGCCAACATCAGCAAACGTTGTTTTTGAACAGAAGCACCAAGGCCAGCCGCTACGTCATCACCAAGTGTTAAGGCATTTAATGTGTTAGATTGGAACCAAGCATAAGGTGCTAAAATAAGGATCCACGGAAAAAGGGCAATAACATGAATCCAATCCCTTCCCCATACATTTCCAACTAACCATCTTGAAGCAAATGAGTAGGTTTCTTCATCGAGACGAAGAGAAAGAAAAAGTGTAATAGCACTAAAACCAGCAGAAATCGCAATTCCAATAAGAATAAGTCGAATGGGCAATATGCCTTTGTAACGATCATAGGCAAGTAAAACAATAAGAAAAGCAGTTAAGACTCCGCCTAAAGAGGTAAATAACGGTATAAGAATTGATGCTTTTTCATCTAATGAATGAAAATATGTAACAAAGATAATGAGACCAAAGGACGCACCGGCATGTAAGCCTAAAATTCCTGGATCTGCCAAAGGGTTACGTGATAATCCTTGTAAGATTGCACCTGAAATTCCTAATCCAACTCCCGCCAACATGGTAATCAAGATTCGTGGGATACGGTATTCAAACAGAATAGTAGAACTTTTAAAATCACCGTAGCCAAAAAGCGTTTGGATTACTTTAAAAGGTGAAAGTCGCAGGGTACCTGTATTCAAGCTTATTAATACTGCAACTATACTAATTAAAATAAATACCATAGTAACTGTATAAGCCCTCTTGTTGTCTGCATTCATATGATATTTCACCCTATAAGTCCCTCCCTACTTTACGAGCAATATAGAGAAAAAAGGAACACCGACAAGGGCTACCATTATACCAATAGCCAGCTCTCTAGGTGGGTTCAACGTTCGGGCTCCCAAATCAGCCAGTATTAACAGTATCGAACCCAATAATGCTGACATTGGAATGATGAGCTGATAATATCCTCCAACCAATTTTCGTGAAATATGTGGGATTACAAGTCCAACAAAACCTATTGAACCAACGGCTGAAACAGAAACCCCTGCCAGAATAACGGCTATTATTATTCCAAGTATTCTAATACGAGTCGTATTCACACCAAGATTGGTGGCAATATCATTGCCCATTGAAATGAGTGACACAGATCGCCCTAACGATATTGCCCAAATAATTGCGATAAGAATAATAGGAACCAACACTTTTAAATGATTCCACTTTATCCCTGCAACACCTCCCGCATACCAAAAGGCTAAATCTTGACTCAAATCATAATAAATAGCCACTCCTGAACTAAGTGAATGTAAGAGCGCTGCTATAACTGCACCTGAGATTGTTAACCGTATAGGTGTTAATCCTCCCGGCACAGATGAGCCAATTATAAAAATGAACAATGTACTCAATACAGCTCCTATAAATGAAAAACCATCAAGATAGAATACGGAATGTTTGGAAAGAAAGCAAAACTAAGGGCTACCACAAACATTGACCCTGCGTTAATACCAAGTATTCCTGCATCAGCTAAGGGGTTGTGGGTGACTCCTTGCATTAAAGCCCCAGCAACTGCAAAAGCTGCTCCGACTAATGAGGCGCCAATCACCCGTGGAAGCCGTAGTTCGTGAATAATCTGTTGCTGTGTCAGTGTAGGATCATAATTAAAAATCGCTGACCACACAGTATTGAAGGTAACCTCTTTTGCCCCAAATGTTACAGCCAAAAACAGGCACACCATTAATCCAAGAATCACCAGAATGAATAAACACATTAGCGGAAAAACACTTGAACGATTTTTGAGTCCCTTTAGAGAGGGATTATGTAGCATTAAATTCATCCTTTACTTTTCAACAATTGATATTGATAATCATTATCATGATGATTATATCTTTACTCTTTGTTGAAATCAATCTATTTTTTAATACGTTAATTTGAGAAGCGTAACGATAAGGAAGAACCTGAAGTGTATAAAGGTTTTGAGTAAATAAGGAAGTAAATACTCTGTCGTAAGAGCTTGACAGCCGATGGATTAAATCGTTGATTGAGTCCTTTAGGACTTATAAAGACTCCCGTTATAGATACTAGACAACTACATAACTCTGTTAGGGAAGTACTCACTACTTTTTGGCTAGCTCTTGGAGAGCTTTTGGAGGTAAGGATCGTTGTAGTTCCTGTGAAAAGAGGGTAAGTTCGACTGAAATCTCGCGATACATAAAAAAACACCAGCCTTTTCATGATATTACAGGAATAATAGCGTTTTTCGCTTTTTGTTGGTAGGAAATTTAAACAAGTCTTATAAAGAGAATTGACTACTAAGGAACAATAATTATTAGTTTGGGTTAAAAAATAAGAGTAAAGATTTAAAGTTATACTAATTAGTTACGCTTATCTTTTTGATCGATAAGGGGTAAACCTCTTCTCTTCAATTCTTCTTCTAGGACGAGGATAAATTTTTTGTCTAAGTCTAATTCAATTGCTTTATGGTATGAGTCTATCAATAGTTGATCATTTAATTTTTTCATATAATTCCCTTTCTTTAAAACCACGTTTAAGTCTCTAACTTAAAATATAGAGTGAACTTTTTTGCAACAAAAAGGTTTCATATTTATTCTATATTTTAATCTACATAAAACAACATAAACCGACATCATTAAACGCAATATATATAGCTTTCCTAGTTTACATGTATCTTTGAAATAAAGTCACGACGTTTTCCCCTTTGGATATGGTTATCTAAAGGGGTGTTTTATAGTGAAAGAAAAGGCGGATTAATGAACTGTTGATTGAAAATAGAGTTGTTCCGTTAAAGGGCAATTTAATGGAACTAGACTCCCGAACAAAACTGGATATTTATGTTAAAATTGACATAGGCTTGTGAATTAGTCTACTTAAACGAATGGAACAGGTTACCTCAAGAAGGATAATTTTAAAGTAATAAATATTATAATAAATAAGAGTAATTGTGATGTTCAAATAATTTTTCAAGAGGAGGAAAAATGAAGCATTCTTACAAGCTAGCCATCGTGGGAGGGAACGGAAAGGTAGGACGATTTATTGCAAAAAGGGCATTAGAAGATGGATATCAAGTTCGTATGCTTGTTAGAGATCCTACTAGATTAACTAATACTGATGAACGAATTGAGATTGTGAAAGGAGACGCACAAGATATAAATTCTATTCGGTCGTTTCTTAAGGGTTGTCATATTGTTATCAATACTTTAGGTCAACCCTTAAAAGATTTCCTATTTACAGTGTTGTAACAAAATTCATCCTTACTGCAATGAATGAATTAGAAATTAGAAGATACATTGGTGTTACAGGAGGATCACTTGATATTAACGGAGATAATAAGAACATAATAAATAAAATTGGAGCAAGGATATTTAGATTCTTATTTCCGAAGATGATGGCAGATAAAAAATGGAACTTGAGATTCTTGCAAGCAGTGATGTTGATTGGACACTTGTACGTTTGCCATTTGTAGTTGAGGGATTATCTGCTGGTAATATAAAGGAAAGCTTAACCGATATGCCGGGAATAAAAATTACGAATATAGATATCGCAGATTTTATCATTAATCAGATCAGTGATAATAAATACATAAAGAAAACTCCTTTTATAGCCAACTAAAATATTAGTAGATGGAAAAAATTTCTTTTCAATTAACCAGCTAATAGAAGCTACTTAGTTTTTCCGTTATAGGGCGCGATACTTGAAGAAGTTTTGCTTTACTTATAGAACTCCCATGAAAATTAAAAAAGCTCAAAATTCTGAAAAAACCACAACAAAATAGACCCAGTAAAAACGCTTTTAAAAAAAGGCTGAGCCTTATGAGTAATCTGATTGAGTTTGGTCGATCGTTAAACAAAAACCTCCAATCAAAGCAAATTAAGTAGAGGCTAGCGCGACGACCAAAAAAGAATTAATCTCCCATGAGTGCTACCCATAAAGGGCGCGACAGTCGGTGGTACACCGTGGTCGTCGGAGTCAGGCTAACGGGTGCGTTAGCTGAAGATCGGGGCTGCCTTTAAGGCAGCCTTTTTTGTATGCAACTATTGGGGCAGGATAGTTGAAGAAGAACAGTGTTGTATTTATGATGATTGCTTTTATTTATTCATAAGAGGTATTCCATATTTTTCTTGAATCTATCTGTTCGATTGTTATAATAAGTGCAATAATTCCGAGAGTAGAGTGATGATTATGAATATTAATTTTCTTCCGAATGACTCTTTTATTGAACCAAATGGTCAAAATATTGACGAAGTTAAGAGCCTAATTAGAAAAGTTATGGATTTGGTTATAGAGAATTCTGCTAATTCTAAGCAACGTCCATCTTTAGCTCAAATAGAAAATTATAATTTTGGTGAGTTTTCCATGCAAGGAGCTCCAACTGAAGATATTCTTCTACAATTACAAGAGATATTAAGAAATTCAATGAATCCTCTAACTCCTAACTATATTGGTCACATGGACTCAATCCCTACTTTAATTTCCTGTTTGGGTGAATTTGTAACAACGGCTATTAATAACAATATGTTGAGTCTTGAAATGTCACCTGTATTCTCTCAAATGGAAGTTCAAGTACTTCAAAAAATTGCACATATGTTTGGATTTGATGAAAAGGGTGGAGGAGTAATGACTAGTGGAGGGAGCCTTGCTAACCTTCAAGCCCTTGCAGTTGCTCGAAACCATAAATTACAGGTTAAAGAGGCAGGATTAACTGGATTAATAGAACAACCAGTAATTTTAGTATCAGAAGTGAGCCATACTTCTCTTCATAAAGCAGCAATGTTATTAGGATTAGGTACCTCTAGTGTAATCGCAGTAAAAAGTAATCATAATTCTCAGATGGATATCTCCGACTTAGAGAAACAAATTATTAAAATGTTTGAAGAAGGAAAAAGCCTTTTGCAGTTGTGGCAACGGCTGGAACAACTGTAACGGGTAGTATTGACCCCATTCTATCCATTGCAGAAACAGCAAAGAAGTATGGGCTCTGGTTACATGTAGATGCTGCTTATGGTGGGGCATTAGTATTTTCAGAGAAGAATCGTCACCTACTTTCTGGTATTGAAGGGGCAGATTCTGTTACTTTTAACCCTCAAAAATGGATGTACGTTGCAAAAACATGTGCTATGGTTTTATTTAAGAATCGAGACTTATTGGAAACGGATTTCCGAATTTCTGCTCCATATATGAATGATACAAATTTTACAAATTTAGGTGAAGTTAGTGTTCAAGGCACCCGTCATGCTGACATTTTAAAGTTATATTTGTCTCTTCAACACATTGGATTAAAAGGTTACGACCAACTATTGAATGAAAGTTATTTATTAGTCGAGGAATTTGTAGTGCAAGTTAAAAAACTCTCCTACATAGAACTAGCAAGTGAACCTGATACAAATTTGTGTTGTTTTAGAGGAAGACCAAAATATCTAGATTCTAAACAATGGGACCAATGGAACTTAGAGTTGCAACAATATCTGCTTAATGAAGAACGTGTATTTTTCTCCTTGCCAACTTATAGAGGAGAACGTTGGTTAAGAGCAGTTCTATTAAATCCATATACTCCAATCTCAACTATACAAAAAATATTTAGTAAGATAGATGAATTTTATATAAATCACCATAGTTATAAATCCTATTAAATTAACTGGGTGCTATAATTCAATAAGTACAATTGAATTCAATAGGATTTAATCTTCAACAAATGTGCGCGATTCTTTAAAAAGAATCGCTTTTCTTAATGAACTAACAGGTGCGTTAGCTGAAGATCAGAGCTGTCTTTAAGACAGCTTTTTCTTTATGGAACTATCGGGGCAGGATAGTTCGATAAGCGATTTTGTAGAATAAAGTGTAAACTCACAACACCTTTGTGTTGCAGAATACACTCAACAAATTCAAAAGCTATCAGAAAAAGCAACAGTTTAAATAAGCAGAAATCGCAAAGTGGTTTCTGTTTATTTTTTAAAATTAGGTTTTTATTTGCATGTTATGCCTTTTCTAAAAATATTTTAACTTTTTGAAACTTTTTCTGAAGATATATTCCACTAATAGTTGAAAGGAGTTGAGAGAGATTGGAGTTTGAGAATGATAAGATGGTTAAAAAAGCAATCAGGGGCAATAAAAAAGCTTTTGAACAACTCATAAAGCAGCACTATGAACGAATCTACCGGACTGCTTGTCTTTATGTACATAACGAAGAGGATGCATTGGATGTCGTTCAAGAGACGACATATCAAGCTTATAAGAGTATTCACTCGTTAAAGAAACCGGATTACTTTATGACTTGGCTTACCAGGATCATTATCCGATGTGCTGGTCATATTCTCAAAAGAAGAAATAATATTGTGCCACTAACAGACGAAGTATTGTCTAATTTATCGGTAACCTATCACTCAGGTCATGACGAAGCAATAGATCTATTAAATGTGATTGGACAGTTAAAAGGCAATTATAGATCCGCCATTATTTTGTTTTACTACTATGATTATTCTATTAAAACCATTAGTGAAATCATGGAGATCCCCGAAGGGACTGTAAAAACTTATTTAAGCAGGGGGAAAGCCGAATTAAAAA
This sequence comes from Peribacillus frigoritolerans, assembly GCA_030562215.1. GTDB lineage: Bacteria > Bacillota > Bacilli > Bacillales > DSM-1321 > Peribacillus > Peribacillus frigoritolerans_B. Next base: position 1,368,043 of record JAUPFL010000001.1, read on the forward strand.
AGTCCTATAAAGAAGAGGAGGGCAAATGCAATGGATAACAAAGAAGTAAAAAGTGCTATTGAAAAAATAGTTGTACCAAAAGAAAAAGTGTTTGGCGCTATTGATAAAGGCTTAAAGATGTCAGGGCAAGGTAGGAAAATAAAGAAAAAGAAAGTTCTTGCAGGTTCAGCTGCTGCAGCTGCTCTTCTTGGAATCACCATTGCTTCTGGATTTTTTAATCCTTCAATGAATAAAGTATTGGCTAATACCCCTTTAATAGGCGGGATTTTTCAAGAATTCAATGATTCAATGGGCGTTGAACTTGCGAATCAAGATGCAGTTACAGAATTAAATCAATCCTTAACTAAAAATGGAGTGACTGTAAAACTCACCAGCGCTTATTTTGATGGCAATGTGGTATCAATTACAGGATTTGTAGATGAAGATGTTGAAAAAGGGCATAACGAAAAAGGGGAGGTAAGCTTTGATGTAAATTTTGAACACAACAAAGGGGATAATGACCCTTGGTTGAATGGAAAGTCGACAGACATTAGGAAGGTCAAGGGGGATACAATTTCCAATGGAAAATGGAATATCCATATAAATCATTTAAGGAGAATTCTACTCTCCCCATAACTATTCATAATATTAACGGAATAAAAGGTGAATGGAATTTTGATATCCCAATTCAGCAAGAAAAAACAGTACACTTGTTATTGATCAGGAGCAAGGATACCCGGATGATGAGGTCAAAATCCGTATTAAAGAGATCCTCACCGCAAGGGCGTCATCTTCGCTTATTTATGAGACGGTGGAAAAATACAAAGATGATGAAATTTATATACTAAAAGCAATTGATAATAAAGGAAAGGTATATAGGTTTGGAAACGGAACATCTCTAGAGGGGGCAGCACTAGAGGATGGATATCATAGTACTGCTCGAACAAAAATGACCAAGCTGAACTCAAATACTACTTCACTTACTTTTTATCCGCAGCTATCTGTTGCAGACCCAAAAGTACAACAGCTATTGGACAAAAAATCGTTTACGTTAAAAAGCAAACGGCTCAGCTTAGGCCTTCAGGTAAATGATATAACCAAAAAGGGTAGTAAACTAGTAATCGATTATCAATTTACAGGGCTCCCCAAGGAATTGAGTAAACACCAGCTTGATATATTTGAAAATAATTTGAAATATGAATTACTGTTGGTAGATAAAGAATATATAGGGGAAATAGATCCTGAAAATCCAGTACCACCTAAAAATCATAGCATTCGCATGAATAAAGTGAAAACTATCGATAAAAAGACAGCGCACTTCCGATCTACATTCGATTTAAATGGAGAAGAAAAAATCATGAACTTTAAACTGGAAAATACAATTTTGCAATTCAATTTTTCAACCTTTATACCAGCTAAGGAAGTACAACCATTTACTGTTGTACTTCCAGTGGGGGATGAATAAACAATTAAAGTAGCTCATTTTAGGGACCATATAGTTGACGAGTGGGATTCTACTAGTGCATTGAATAATTAGTAATATCGGGGCGATGACTTATGTAAGTCACGTCTTTTTTATTAGTTAGAAGTTTGTGAAATATTGTACTTAAACTATAGGGTGCGTTAGCTGAAGATCAGAGCTGTCTTTAAGGCGGCTTTTTCTTATTGAACTAAAGGGGTAGGATAGTTCTAAAAGGCATTTTTTTAGATTTTATTAACTCCAGGTATGTTAAAATAAATTAACAATATATGGATAATGAAAGGGGAGGTTAGTTAATTGAATAAATACATAAAACCATTTTTAGTTTTTGAATGGATCACGGTAATAGGAGCATCAACAGTTGCTTACATACGTTGGGGTGTTCCACTTTATATCTGTATAGGAATCGTTTTATTAGGTATTATCCTTACTCTATACTTTTCAAAACAATACGAAAAGAAATCAATTAATAAATCACAATAAACATAGAATCGAAGGATCTCTGAGAAGATCCTCTGCTGCTTGAAAAAATGTCTATTCCTTAATGAACTAACGGGGCAGTTAGTTCATTAAGCGTAGCTTAATCGAACTGTTGATATTGACTATTTTTACAAAAAAACTAAAGTTTGGTTGATTATAATAATTGGGCGGTGTGAATTTGTTGAGTAATATAGGTATTCCAGGATTAATTCTGTCTTCTCTTTTAGGAATATTAGTTTTGTATTTACTAAGAAAGCTAGTGCAACCGAAGAAAGAACTTCAACAAAAAAATAGATAAACTAGAAGAACAGGTTCGAATATTAAAAAATCATAAATAATGCTTTAATTTACTAACTGCTGCGTTAGCTGGGATCAGAGCTGTCTAATAAGGCAGCTCTTTTCTTATGGCACTAACGGGGCAGGATAGTTGAAGAGCTGTTTGATCTTAATTAATAATTGGGCATTATATTGAATAAGAGGTTGCATAGAACTCCACTTTTTATGCATCCGCCAAGCTTCTTCAGAAGTCAAAAATGTGAATTTTAAATTTAATTATGATCACAATAAATTTGTGGATCTTTATCTATACCTTTTAAAATTGCATACTTATTACCCCATTCACACATTGTGTTTAATACTGGTACAAATGATCTTCCTAGATCAGTTAAGCTGTATTCTACTTTTGGTGGTACCTCTTTAAATATTTCTCTTCGTACAAGTCCGTCTCTTTCTAATTGTTTCAATTGATCTGTTAAGACTTTTTGTGTAATTCCAGGTATTAATTCGTAAAACTCTTTTGTCCTTACTGATTTTTGGCTCAAGAAAAAGAGTATTAAACATTTCCATTTTCCACCTGCAATATTCATGAAAATGTTGATTCCAGTATTATAGTTAACCATGTGCTGTCCCTCCTGAATAGGCACTTAAAAGTGGCTATACCACATTTTTGTGCGTTATTTTCTAATTTATTATTACTTACTATAATTAAAGGAGCAATAAATAAAAATTTCGGAGTGATAAAATGAGTGTGAAAAATATCTTGGAAAAAAGACGATCAGTTAGACATTATGATTCGAGTTATAAAATAAGTTCAGAAATTATAACCTCATTAATTGAAAGTGCAAGTAAGTCACCTAACGGAAATAATATTCAAGCAACCCGATACTTAATTATTGATGAACCAGACTTAAAAAATTTATTGCTACCTATAGCTTTCAATCAACATCAAGTGGTAGAAGCTTCAACTTTAATTGTTATGTTGGGTGATTATCAAGCATTTGATAAAGATAATATTATTAAGATACATGAAGAAGGCTTTCAAGCAGGTTTTTTTGATGAATCGCTAAGAGATTATCTAGCGAATGCTGCAATAAAATATTATGAAAATAAATCAAATGAAGATCTAAAGTTAGAATTATTTAGAGATGTAAGTCTTGCGTCAATGTCATTAATTTTGTTAGCAAATGAAGCAGGTTTTGAAACAATTACTATGTCAGGCTATGATTCTAAGAAATTAAAAGCAATCTTAAATATTTCTGATAGGTATTTAGATGTTATGCTTATAGCTATTGGTAAAGGTACTAAAGCCGGTCATAATACCGTAAGGCATAATGTAAATAAGGTAATGTATAGAAACAAAATAATTTAGTGTTCTTATCTGATTATGTGAAATAGGTTTACAAATAACTGTGCTTACTTATAGAACTAACGGGTGCGTTAGCTGAAGATCGGAGCTGTCTTAAAGGCAGCTCTTTCTTTATTTAACTAAAGGTTCAGGTTAGCACAACCTGAACCCAAAATATTATTGAAGCGTTTTTAGATTTTGTGCCCTTAAAAAGTTTACAACTACCTCTCCAATTTGTCTGCCTAACCTTAAGCCTTCATTGTTATCCACGTTAAAATGTACTCCAGCGTACAAACGGGATTGAGCACTTTCCTCCATTATTTTTTTTATTTCGGAAGACTCTTGAGGAAAGATATAACTTAAAACTGTCTCTGCACATCCTGCCACAGTTGCGTGTGCAGAAGGGTAAGCTGGAAAACGGGGGTAAACAACACAGTAGACAGATTTCTGTCATATTGATTTGGACGTGCAACATCCCAATGATATTTAAAAAACCACGTGATAACAAAGGTATCATTCATAGCAGCGTGGAAATAACTCTGAACCCTTGCAACACTCGGTGACCCCAGCATATACTTTTCAGCTAAATTGAAAATTAGAGTGGTAATTTTCGCGGTTAATTCACCTGTTCCCCAATATTGTGCGATGCGTATTTGCTGGGAAGTCAATGACTTTAATGTCTCTTCTACAATGAATAGCTCTGTTTCCCAATCAATATCAAGAGGATTTTTAATTCGCCAAATGATTCGTTGATGAAAGGGGTCCAGGAAATCATTGTCTCTTCCCCTAGAAATAAAAACATTGGCCAATTTCCTGCCTCTGGAGAACCTTTAGGTGGGATACTTTCCCCTGGGTAAGGAAACTCTGTCCATCTTCTATAACTTGTTCTCATAAAGACCACCCCCTAATAAATGTTCTCTTTGTTCCTTATGATTAAGAGTAATGAAGTATGACCATTTAACTTTTTGATCGGATATGGATTTTCAAGTTTTACAGCATGGTAAAATCGAAGGTAAAGTGGGCAAGGAGTGGTTCACTTGGGCCGATAGCTACAATGTTCAAATAATAGATGAAAACCATTATTATTGCACTCGTTGTTGCAATTGATTGTGTGAAGGCTGATCAAGCAGCTGCTTCCTCAGCATCGTCGATGTAAAGTAGAAGTGTAAAATTAAAGGCTGACAGTGTTTAAAAAACACTGCTTGTATATATGCGGTGAACCGTATCATAAATAAATGTTAAGGCCATTTGGTACCAAGGTTTTATATTCGTTCTTCAGTAATCGGGCGCTTTAATTGAACAACGAATTTTTTATTTTATTGTAGTAAATCTTAATGTAGTTGTAGTAAATAAGGTCATATGTAGTACAAAGAAGGATAGATAAAGTAAATTTTATCTATCCTTCTTTTTTGCCTTATATATTGTGCAACATTATATAATTCTTTCTTTTTATCAAGTCATTAATAAAATATCTTGACTTTTAATAAAAATTGCTAAGGTTTTTTTTTACTTTTAATGATTACTTACTAATGTGTTGAAATTGTAAAAAAGTTGCACTGTTTTTCATTCCTTTTCGATTAAAGAATTTTAAGTGATTTTTAATCAAACTTTTTTCAAAGCAACATATTATATAGAGCATAATTTTTCAAGTCAAAACGGGAAAGGAAGAATGAGTATGAAAAAGTTTATAATGAGTGTCGTGGCATTGGTAGCTGCGTTGTTGATACCTTCTTCTACATTTGCCAGTGGCTGGGATTACTTAGGGAAGAAACCCTTTATTCTAATGGTGCTGAAAGTCATGTGTATGACTCTACTGGTGGAGATTATAAGATTTGTCGCGATCCTTACGTGGGGCCAGCAGGAAAGTTAAAAGTTGAATTATGGGAGTACGATCCTGATAGTTATAATGATTATGTAGGAACAAGATATATAGAACGAGGAAAATGTGGGTATTTCTGGGGTATTGGTAAATTTGTTGATGGTGGAAATGAAGCCGAATTTTTTGCAAAATCAAGGACTGACAGTGATATGCATTTAATCTTTTATGATTAATTCACTGACTGAATGAAAAAAGAATCAGGTTATACACCCGATTCCACTGGCTATCTGGATATAGCTTTTTGTGTCGATTTGAAAGAAGGTTGTACAGTTTAAAAAAATCGTAGCGTTTTGTAAAGAGTTTAACCGTATATAAAAAGAAAAACCGAAATGATTTAATTTCGGTTTTTCTTAATAAACAAAAGGGGCAGGATAGTTTGAATAAGATACAAATAACATTGTGGTAAAATATAGATAAAATGGTTATGAAAAGGGGACGTTTAATTGGAATTCCTAGTGTGGATTATGTTCTTTATCATTATTATTATTATTTCTCTCTTTATAAATAAATTTCAAACGAAATGGCTTGGTGTAGAAAAGAAAGAAAAGATATCAGAAACTTCTGGTAAGAATATTGACCGATGGGGAAGAGGTCTAATCCTATTAATTTTTTATGTCCTCTTCCCTATGTAATAGAAGAGGACATAAATGTTATAAAGTGGTATATGTGCTTTTTATTGTATTAATTGGTTTTCAGTCGTTTATGGAGTGGAAGTACCTGAAAACCTCAAAACAATATGTCATTACACTTACTTACCTATTGTTCGCTTTAGTTATCATGTATAATGTTGATTATTTTATTTAACGAATCTAGCTATTGTGAAAAAGTGGTTACTGCGGCAATCCTTTTTCCTATGGCACTAACGGGGCAGGTCAATAATACATCCTTTTAATTAGTTGCAATATACTGTATAATAATACCAAAGTATACATAATTATTCATTAAATGGGGGTAGAGTATGAAATTAGGTTGTCTGCAAAAATTAAAGAACATGATTTGTGCCTTATTGCTGATTTTGATTAAAATGGTGTAATTATTTTTAAGAAAGTTTGGTGACTCTAAAAATGTCTGTAGTGGATAGAAGAATACGTAAATCTCAAGCAGCTATAAAAAATGCTTTTATTGTACTGATGTCTGAAAAAAATTTGATCAGATTACAATACAAAATATTTCCGACAGAGCAAATGTTGGCCGAAGGACCATCTATCTTCATTACATGGATAAATATGATCTACTGGATAAAATTACTGAAGAACATATAAAAGAACTAAGAAAACTCTGCGAATCGACAACCGAAATGAATTATATAGATACGGAATTGTTATTGTTTGAGTACTTTGAGCGTAATTATTTATTTTTCTCAGCAATCTTAGCGAGTAAAGGAGCAGTATATTTCCGTACTCGGTTCCTTGAATTTGTCCTTGAAGAGTTAAAGAATGAAGTTGATATAAAAGAAGGAGAAAATCATGGTGAAGATGTTACTAATCAATTTTTTGGAGCAGCTATCGTAGGGATAGTGGAATGGTGGTTCAAGAATGGAAAGCCTTACCCACCTCATGTTATGGCACAACGAGTGGGGATTTTATTAGAGAGGAACCTATAGTTATTATATTTTTATTACTATTCAATTTAAATGCAATTGTGAAGGGTTGTACTTACCACTAACAGGTGCGTTAGCTGAAGGTTAGAGCTGTCTTTAAGGCAGTTTTTTTTATGGAACTAAAGGGGCAGGTTAGTGAAAAAGCAAACGTAATATAACTATTCTGAATGATTGGAATTTAATGGTATAATCATAAGAAAAATAGAAATGAGCTGAAAATTCTTGAAAATAAAAAGCCTTTTTGTTGCACTATTTTTGTGTTTATTTGTTGTAAGTGGTTGTACATCAACCAAAGTTCAAGAACCTCAAAATCCAAATAAACTCAGTCTGCCTGAAGATATTCCTAATTTTGTAACAGTAAAAGATTTTGAAAAGATAGATTGGGATAGGACGGCTACCGAATTTAGCACAGGTACAAGTAGTGATATTGTTGGAAACAAAAATAAACTGGGCATAATAGGACCAGAATTAAAACCAAATAAAGTGGAAAAGTGGTTGTGGCATTTTTGGGGGATTGATAAAGGTAAATTAACAATCGTTGGTTACAACCAAGATACTTCAAATATAAGTCCTGTTTTAAGTGAAGGGGTTTGGTCTAGGACTGGTATCGGTGGTGGTAAAATTAATGGTGCAGATGCGAGTTTGCCTTCGAATGTCGTGCTACCAAAAGCAGGAAAATGGGCACTCTTAGTTTATATTGATGGTAAATTATTCGATATATTGGTTATGGATATAAAGGAAAAACCTTCTCTGGAACTAGAAGATGCGAATGTTGATATTGTTAAAGGTAAAAGTTTACTTGGTTCAATTAAGAAAACTGAAGGAGAAAGAAAGGGAGATGAACTGATACCGACAGCTTTAGTTTATGAATTCACCATTAAAAATACTGGTAATAAAACAGTAGGTATTGGAGAATTTGATAAAGGAATTGAACTTAAGATTGAACCCAAAGAAAAATTAAAATCGGTGTCAGAAGACGTAATAGGATTCAATATTTATAATCCTGACGATTATAACGGGAGTGGTGTAGGGTTCGGTCATTCTTTTTCATCTGTTATTAATCCTGACGAAAAGGGTGAGTATACTCTTAACTACGATTTAGGTGTAAGTGAAGAAAATTCCCAAGTCCCACTACTTGTACCTTCAAAAGAAAAATTAGATAAACTTAAAGAATATGCATTGGATGCTTTTTTGGTTGTAACAATTGAAAATCAAGAAATAGCAAGATTTGACCTGAATAAACTTAAAAACTAACTATCATTTTACATTTATTTGTTGAATTAACGGGTGCTATAGCTGAAGATCGGAGCTGTCTTTAAGGTAGCTTTTCTAATGGAACTAAAGGGGTAGGATACCTGAAGAAGGTTTTAAATAAAAGGTGCATACTAATTGCGAAATGAGAATCGTGATAACATATATGGTCATCCTAAAAGAAGGAGGGATGATCTTGTTATTTCGGATATTATTGCTGCTGATATTATTCAGTTTTGATCTATCTACAATTGCCAGTGCAGAAGCTCCACTTACTGCTGCATTTATCCGTGACCACCAACTATGGATCAAAAAGGGAGATCAAGAAATACAACTTACAAAGAATCGATATGTGTATAATCAAAAATGGTCATATGACGGTCGGTTTATTGGTTATATTGATGGTGATGAGAAGGGAGAAAAATCGGATTTATTCATTTATGATACAAAGGAAAAAGAAAACTACCAACCTTATGTAAGGGTCGTAACATCTGACTTTAAATGGTCGCCGATAAATAATCAACTGGCTTACAATGATCAAGGTTTATTAAACGTTACGAAAACAAAGAACGGTCGTCCACAGGGTTTTGAAAATGTCTCACTTGGGGTTAGTGGTTTTGAATGGTTTCCGAACGGAAAAGAATTTATCGTTGCTTCACAATCCAGCTTACTACCTACTGGATGGGGCCCAATCCCACTTTATAGAATTCCAGTAGATGCAAAACTTGCTAAAGATAAAATAAAACCTTTTTACACTATTCAAACTAAAGAACCTGATTTGTTTGGGATTGATGCAGATTATTTTAAGTGGAGTTCTGATGGGAAGTGGGTTAGCTTTTTAATTGTTCCTACAGCTTCTTGGTCAATGGATAGCAATACGTTAGGTGTCCTATCATCACAAGGAAAACACTTTCAACCAGTAGGAAAAATGTTAGGGTTTAAAGACTGGTTTAAGTGGGCACCTCTAGCCAATCAATTGGCCTATATTTCAGGAGAAGGAAGATTTTTCGTTGAAAACAAGAAGATGACGATTGCCGAAATCCCAACATCTAAACAACAAAAGGAATACACACCTAAAGGATTTGTAGATCTCGATCTTGAATGGTTCTCTAAAGATTTGGTAATTGTGGCTCGTGCGAAAGAGAACAAGGAGTGGGAAGAAGGACCTGTACCAAATATGTTCACATCACTTTACGCTATAAACATAAGAACAGGAGAGCAAAAACAAATTTCGTTTCCAAAGAATGAACTTGACGAAGATCCTCAAGTAGTTAGATCTAATCTTACTTTGTTTCGAAGGAAGGCAAGGGATTTTCAGGGAGATGTATGGGTGAAAGATGGTATTAGTGAGCAAGAATATTTATGGATTAAGAACGTTGATTCAGCTCCAGTCTTTTATGATCCAAACTAAGGTCAAGAATTTGTTAATCAGAATTTTATTAAGCTACATTTGCGATTCTTCAAGGCGAAGGTCGCTTTATCAACAAGATTGTGAAGGATTGTACTTAAACTAACGGGTGCGTTAGTTCTATAACAGTGGTTGCTTCGGCAGCCTTTTTCTTATTGTACAGGAAATCGATTTTTTGATTTAAAATTGTCGGTGGTACCCCTTAACGTTGTATATCCGCATTTTCCTGACGCTACCCCATGCCCATCAAGCTAAGAAAATAGGTCACACCCAAAACGATAAATTGAGCTTATAAGTTATACAAGAAAGTACAAAATTTCGTTCTGGGGGCATTACAAAACTTTAACTTGATGGCAATGTGGCGGTACCCCGATTGAAAAATATGAGGATTATCCAAGTTATTATTTTTTGATATTGGCAGTCTATACGATTATTTGCTCTATCATCCTGCATAAAATGGAAAAGAAGGAAAAGAAATGAGCCAGATCGTGCTCAAAAGAAAAGAACCCTCATTTCTGGGGGCTATAAATTATCTTTAATATTTGATTAGGAGGTCGAGGTTTAACACCGATATTCGGTGCTTTTTCTTACGACTAAGAGATCAGTAAATTATTTTACTTTAATGACTCCACATATGAATGAACCATTTCTGGGGTAACTAATTTACGAGTAGGTATTAGCCTTTGGTTTGCAAGAACATTGATTTGCATAGTGATTTGATTAATATGGTCTGTTGTAAAATCCTTTTCAGCCTTACATAATTCTATAGCTTCTTGAATATAATCTTCACGTTGTTGGTCTAATAGGGAAAATTCAGTAAAAAGTTGATTTTGTTTTTGAGCATGTAACGTAAGGGCTTTATGTACACTCATTGTCCTTCACTCCTATAATTTTTTCTAATAGCTCCTTCTATATTAACATCATCATTTTTTTAGCAATAGCAAAAACTATAAAAGATAAATCCAAAAGGTAATTGATTCACGCATCGGATGTGATTATGAAAGAGGTCTGGAATACCAGGCCTTTTTTGTTTGTTATCATCTCCTGGCATTGACTAACCTAAAAATGGTCTATTGAGGTTATCAAGTTTAAACAAATTCATCTATTAGGGGTAGCGTCACATGCCAATCAAGATAAGGTATCATAATACCCCCAGAACGAAAGTTTTGTGCATTTTACCGTTTTTATCGTTTTGGGGTAACTCGTTATTGTTAGCTTGATGGGCATGTGGTAGGACCCCTATTTATAAAGAACAACAAAAATTGAGTGGGATACGGCTGTATTAATAGCTATGTCATAGAAACCATGACATTTTGTCACTACCGTATGTGACAGAAAAACACTTAGAATCAAAGAGCAGTTTTTAACGCATTAACAATAAAATGAGGAGGGGAGATTTTCATTGTGTATGATAAAAATATAAAGAGGCGTGAAAGGTAGAAAAACAAACCAGTAACAAGAATTGTTTTAAGGAAAAGAAGTAATTTCTAGGGTTAACATACATGTGGAAAAAGAGGAATTTACCGTTTGTTAGGACACAATAGCGTTTGTTTTAGGAACTAGAATAAATTTATCTTAACAGTAATAAGAGAATTAATGGTTTAAACTGGGGTCCTTAGAGCATGTCAAAAACTAACAAGTAAGTATTTCAGGAGGGTTATATGAAAAAGAAAATGATTAGTGCACTTGGTGTTTCTGTTACAGCTCCCTACAATACAAATCAAATAGCGGAATGGTTAGAAATGCATGCAAAGCCTTTAAAAACAACTAATCCAACTGCATCTTTTAATGATTTAAAACCACTTAAGAATATGGTAGGTTCAGCTTCAATTGTAGGTTTAGGTGAAGCTACGCATGGGGCTCATGAAGTTTTTACAATGAAACAACGCATTGTTAATTATTTAGTATCTGAAAAGGGATTTATCAACTTAGTTTTAGAAGAGGTATGGGACAGAGCTTTGGAGCTTGATCGATATGTTCTTACTGGTAAGGGAAACCCAAGCCAACATCTATCACCTATATTTAACACAAAGAAATGTTAGATTTACTTAGTTGGATTCAACAATATAATGCTAATCCAAAACATAAATCTAAAGTGCGTATCATTGGGATGGACATTCAATCAGTAAACGAGAATGTTTATAATAATATAATAGAATATATAAAAGAAACAATTCAGATCTTGTACCTAGAGTAGAAGAGAAGATAAAAGGTCTTATTCCTGTAACAAAGGATATGAATACTTTTGAAAGCCTTACGAAAGAAGAAAAAGAAAAGTATATTTCAGATGCTAAACAAATCAGTGCTTTATTAGAGGAAAATAAAAGTTATTTAAATGGGAAATCCAAAGAGTTCGCATGGATAAAACAAAATGCTCGTATTATTGAACAGTTTACTACAATGTTAGCGTCACCTCCTGATAAACCATCGGATCTTTTTTTGAAACATGATATTGCAATGTATGAAAATGCGAAGTGGACTGAAGAACATTTAGGAAAAACCATTGTATGGGGACATAATGGACACGTTTCGAAAACAAATATGCTTCCTTTTATATACCCTAAAGTAGCTGGGCAGCATTTAGCAGAATATTATGGAAAACGGTACGTATCTATTGGAACGTCAGTTTATGAAGGACAATATAATGTCCAGAATAGCGATGGTGAATTTGGCCCATATGGAATATTAAAATCGGATGATCCAAACAGTTATAACTACATCTTTGGACAAGTTAAAAAAGATCAATTTTTTATTGATTTACGTAAGGCAAACGGCGTGACAAAAACTTGGTTAAACGAACAACATCCAATTTTCGCTGGAATAACTATGGAAGGGCCTGATATACCAAAAACTGTTGATGTATCATTAGGTAAAGCGTTTGATATACTTGTTCAAATTCAAAAAGTGAGTCCATCTCAACTACATCAATAAATTTAGAATAATGTGCCTTAATGAAGTGTAGTGTTAAGTGTCAATAGAGTTGTTTGAAAATGTCAAAAACCTTTTATCGGAAAATCTTGCATTTTTATTATTGTTTGTAATATATTGCCAGTTTATAATTAAATTAGTACCGACTAGTCGTCACTTGTAATTCAATTATATACAAAAAGGAGAGATGAATGAAGAAACTTGATTAATAAGTCTTACTTTTTAAAGGAGAAGGGAGAAGAAAAAATGACATTATCTCAAAGAATTATAAAGAAATGGCTGTTACCGTTTGTTTTATGCTTTTCAATGATTTTTGTAATTTTCCCTCAATCTAAAGCAGATGCTGGCTCTAGTACTAGTACATTTGAATTTAATACTTATTCAAAATCACGTGAACATCGAATTACAAACGTAGGACGAGGAGCAAATATTTCTTTTTACACTGATTTTTATTGGTATAGAACACATACATCTACTTGGGAAACACAAGGAGGAATACAGAATGATGGAGCACTTTCTGTTAAACTCTGTAGAGCAGGTACCTCAACATGTACTACAACTAAATCATTTCGATATACTGCTCCAACATTTACAAATATGAACGGTGGAGATTATGACGTTTATGTCTATGATAATGAAACATATTGGTACCACCATGGAGATATGTTATACGAAGTTTGGAGATAATTGTTGGATGAAAAATAAAATTATTAAAGTAAGGGAGTACTGTATTAACCAAACTACACCCCCTTATTCTATGTATGCTATATTTCCATTCTTCTCTTTAGTGCAACTAGGATTTTTCAAAAATGATCAAACTTTTTTATAAAGAAGTTAATCCATTACATTAAATAAGAGCATGTTTTGATTAATCTTTTTTCAAAACATGCTTTTTCTAATTGCTCTTATATTAAGGTTATTAGTGTTAATTTGATCAAAATTTATTTCAAAGCAAAAGCATGCTTTTTCTTAATGAACTAACGGGTACGTTAGTTCACTAAAAAAAAAAGGAGAGTACATATTATACATAGCTAATATGTACTCTCCTTTATTTATTAAGTTTTTTATAATTAGGTCTAGATAATTTTGAAAAACTAACAAACATTAAAGGACCGTCAATAGACCTGTTTTTTGTACGAAAGAAGGATGGCCACCAAGTTTCGACGAATATATCAATATACTTTTTGGAGGTGTTGGATATGGCGATTTGTTGTGGAGAGTGTCACGTTGAATTAAAGAGTGATGATTATGTCACATTGGATGAATTTAGCACGCTGAGGCATACATATTGCGGTTATGATCTTATTGCCGAGCTGATCAAAGACATTGGGACTTATCGAAATATCAAAACAAAGTATTGGTTTTCCCGTGAGCGTACTAAATGAAAATCGGTAAAATCTTGGAGTTAATTAAAACTGATACACCAGCGAATATTGCCTAAAGGGCTGATGTTCATCTTTCAGAAAAATGACTAAGAAAAGCATTGAATAAAGCTGGTTATGAGTATAGAAATTCAGGCAAAAAAGGCTGGTATTTCGTTGGTGAAGGTGAAGAGGAAGCGGTACAAGAGCAGCTTATTTATGACTTTGCAACAGCAGGAAAAGCAAAGGCGAACGTTTCAACTAATGTAAATAAAGAACCTATTAACGATACCAACCAACGTTCTAACGTTGGCATAAAACGTGGTAAAGAACAGGTCAAATAAGCGAACGAACAATCAGCACCAACCATAGAACGAACCAACGTTATAAGAAAACGTTCTTCATTCGATTTGGATGTTGAACTTATGAAGGAACTAAAAATACAAGCAATCATTCATGATAGGACGGTTTATGAACTTGTTGAAAGTGCCGTAAGGCACTATTTAGCTGAATTAAAGGGAAAATGATGTGGCTTTGAAATAAAGTCACGATGTTTATAATAAAGTTGCACCGTTTTACCCCTTTGGATAATATCCTCTAAAGGGGTGTTTTTATGTCCAAAAGATAAAGTACATCTGAAATTTAAAAATGGATCAAGGGAATTTTGAGTGGTAATAGAGTTGTTCCGTAAAAGGGCGCGATTCTTTAATAAGAATTACTTTTCTTATAGAACTCATGGGGCAGGTTGGTTCATTAAGAATTCACACTTATTTTGGAAATTTTTGTTATAATGGAGTGGGTATTTAATACAGTTGTATTAAATAAAGGGGTGTTGATTTGATTGGTTGGTTAATTATTTTCTGTGAGATTGGATTTTGGGTGTTTGTTTTAGCAGGATTATTTGTTAGATATATTTTAAAGAAAAAGAAGCTTGGTACATTGTTGCTTATTTGTACACCAATCGTCGATATCATTTTACTCATTGCTACTTTTTTAGATTTAAAAAATGGAGCTATTGCCACCACCGTACATGGACTTTCTGCCATTTATATAGGGGTAAGTGTAGCGTTTGGGCATCAGTTGATTAAATGGGCGGATGCGCACTTCGCTTATAAATATGGAAATGGTGAAAAACCTATAAAAAAGAAAAAATTCGGAAGGGAACATGCGAGACAGGAGCGCTTAGGATTGTTTCGGCATTTTGTTTCTTGGTTAATAGGAGGAGCTCTTTTAGCAGTGATGATCTTTTCGATTAATAATCCTTCTCAGACTCAAGCATTGCTTAATACTTTAAGATTATGGACATTGATCTTGGTTATTGATTTTATCATCAGTTTTAGTTATACCTTGTTTCCAAAAAAGAAAGGTGAAATTTTCTCTCAATCTTGAAAAATGTGAAACGAATATTGTAAGGGGACTTTATTAGCTGAAGATCGAAGCTGTCTTTAAGGCAGCTTTTTCTTTATTAAACTATCGGAGCGGGTTAGAACAATAAGTCCTATGGTATAATTCTGCTAATAGTTGAGTTTTCGGGGTAAGTCAATGAATAATTTTTTTAATGATGAAAACTATACTGGTAATCACCTTCATGTAGATATTTGGAAATATGAGTTCACTCCATATATAGAAGCAATTGCTTGGGTAAGAAATGACAGTTCAATGGACTTGTTTTTTAATGATTTCGCAGATGATAAGGAGTTTAAAGCGTTATTTAGTGATAAAGAATACTATTATAATGAACTTATGGGTGTATTTCTAGGTAATGTTAAAACTAATCAGGAAGTATACGAAATGTTTCGTAATTGGGTTTGATGGAGTGCAATACCCATTTAGGAAGAGAGCTAAATAGAAAAGAAAGGATTTTTCTCTCTCTTAATTGTTAGTTCTATTTATCATTGTATAAATGTAACCTCTTTACTAATTTCCATATTTTTCACCTCCTACTTGGACGTGAATGCGTTTACATTTAAATTTGCCATGGTAACGTTGCCAAATTTCCTGTTTAAATAATCAACTATATTCACCTCTTAATTTACTAAATATATTGGTGTATAATAAATAAATCCATATAAAGACGGAGATGAATGCTTTGGTTACAATTACTGATATCGCGAAGCTTGCCGGAGTTGCTAAGAGTACAGTTTCACGTTATCTAAATAATGGTTCTGTTAGTGAGGCAACGAAAAATAAAATCGAACGTGTGATAAATGAAACCAGCTATGCTCCTAATGCCTTCGCTCAAAGTTTAAAAGCAAAGAAAACTAATATAATCGGTACCATTGTACCGAGACTTGATTCATATGCTTCTTCTCATACGTTAATTGGCATTGATGAACAATTAAGAGAACTAAATTATCAAATGCTGATCTCAAATTCCGGTCAGGATTTAGATCAGGAAATTGAAAATATTTACACACTGGCTAAGCAAAAGGTTGCGGGAATGATTTTGCTTCCATCCCAAGTTACAGACGCCCATTTAGAGGCCTTCAAAGAGCTGCACTTGCCCGTTTTACTGGTTGGTCAGCAGCATGAAACAATTCACAGCATCATACACAATGATTATGAAGCAGCATATGATCTCGGAAAACATGTGCTGGAAAAAGGTCACCGTAAGATTGCTTTTTTGGGCGTAACAGGAAAAGATATTGCTGTAGGAGTCATGCGGAAAAAGGATTTCAGCGGGCGATAGATGAAAAATCAGACTGTGAAGTAAGGTATTATGAAACAAGCTTCAGCATAACAGATGCATTAATCAATGTTCCTTCTATTATTGAGGAATTCACTCCCTCAATTATCGTATGTGCAACTGATAATATAGCGATTGGTGCTTTGAAAGCAGCCTATTTAAGAGGTTTAAAAATCCCAGAAGACTTGTCGATCACTGGATTTGGAGGTTATGAAGTAACAGAGATGATACACCCAGGCATAACTACAGCGAAATTTTACTACAAAGAAGCAGGACAAATGGCAGCTAAAAGTATCGTAAAGCTTGTTAACGGGGAAGAATTACCAAAATTATCTCTATCAAAATATAAAATTATTGAAAGAGAAAGCGTTGACAATCGTTTACTACACCGATTATAATCAAAATGAAATCGGTTACCAAATATTTCCCTTCTAAAATGTAACCGGTTTCTGTGAATCAACTTGTTGATATTATATTTTTTGGTTTATGCTGGAACCGGTTCCGTTGCTTAATATATTCATATATTTTTTGAATTCAAACGGAACCGGTTCCAAGTCAGCGTTTATAAACGTTTAAAAGGAGGATCATTATGAATTATAAAGAAGTATCCCAGGAAATATTGGAAGCAATCGGCGGGAAAGAAAATGTGGCAGCTGCAGCACACTGTGCGACTCGGCTCCGCTTAGCTTTACATGATGAAGACAAAGTCGATCAAGCAAAACTAGATGAGATGGATGCAGTAAAGGGAACATATTCAACTGGAGGACAATACCAGATTATTATCGGTGCGGGAACTGTTAATGAGGTATACAAAGAGTTTTCAAAGCTAACTGGACTTACTGAAATGTCGACGAAAGATGTAAAAGATGCTGGTTCGAAGAAAATGAATCCGCTTCAGCGCTTTGTAAAAATGCTTTCTGATATTTTTGTTCCTATTATTCCTGCAATTGTTGCCGGCGGTCTATTGATGGGGATTAACAACTTGCTTACAGCACCTGACTTATTTATCGCAGGGCAATCCATTGTCGATGCTAACCCGGGATTCGCAGATTTAGCAGCTCTAATTAATACATTTGCCAACGCAGCATTTGTATTCCTTCCAATCTTAATCGGTTTCTCTGCCACACAGCGGTTCGGCGGAAATCCTTATCTGGGTGCTACACTTGGAATGCTAATGGTTCACCCTGACTTATTGAATGGTTGGGGATACGGAGGAGCCTTAGTAAGCGGTGAAATTCAGGTCTGGAATATTCTCGGATTTGAAATTGAAAAAATCGGATATCAAGGCACTGTGTTGCCAGTACTTGTTGCTTCCTTTATTTTAGCAAAAATAGAAACGTATTTGCGAAAAGTCATTCCTTCCGCACTAGACAATATTCTAACACCATTATTGACAATTTTTATTACTGGTATCTTAACGTTCACAGTAGTAGGACCGATTACTCGTGCTACAGGGAACTTATTAACAGACGGTCTCATCTTCTTATATGATGGAACTGGTTTTATCGGAGGAGCTATATTTGGACTTCTTTACGCACCTATCGTTATCACAGGTATGCATCATAGCTTTATTGCTGTAGAAACACAATTACTTTCTGATATTTCAAAAACTGGTGGCTCTTTTATTTTCGTAATTGCAGCAATGTCCAATATTGCTCAAGGTGCAGCAACCCTTGCAGTTACTTTCATTACGAAAGATAAAAAAACAAAAGGTACGGCATCTGCAGCGGGTATTTCGGCTCTTTTAGGGATTTCAGAACCTGCAATGTTCGGTGTTAACTTAAAACTGAAGTATCCATTTATTGGAGCAATTATAGGTTCAGGAGTGGCTTCTGCTTTCGTCACCTTCTTCAAAGTAAAGGCGATTGCACTTGGCGCTGCAGGTCTACCAGGGATTATTTCCATAAAAACAGATACAATTATCTTTTATATAATTGGTATGGCCATTTCCTTTGCTGTTGCCTTTATCGCAACATTCAGTTTAGCAAATCGGACAGATAAAAAAGTTGCTGCCCTTTCTCGAAAAGAAGCAGCCTAATTTATTAATATGAAAAGGGCTGTTCGAAACAAGGAACAGTCTCTGACTTTTTAAAGGAGTCTGATCACATGGGATGGACAAAAGAACAGCGTTATCGCCGCGTTGAAGATGTTAATCAGGTAGAGCTGCAAAATTTGCAAACAAGAGTAAATGAATGCACATGGCGACAAACCTTTCATATACAGCCTTTATCCGGCCTACTTAATGACCCTAATGGCTTCTCTTTTATCATGGCGAGTACCATTTATTCTACCAATGGTTTCCACTTGGTCCTGTACATGGGTTGAAGTATTGGTATCATACGAAATCAAAAGATCTTGTTTCTTGGGAAAATGCCGGCATCGGGATCGCACCGGATGATTATTATGACAGCCATGGAGCCTATTCCGGAAGTGCTATTGAATATGAAGGAAAACTATATTTATTTTATACCGGCAACACTCGTGATGAGAATTGGCAAAGACATCCCTATCAATGTATCGCCATCATGGAGAAAACGGGACAAATTGAAAAATTGACCCATCCATTCATTCGGGACGTACCAGAAGGATATACTAATCATTTCCGCGACCCGAAAGTTTGGAGAGAAAATGATACCTTTTATGCAGTAATCGGTGCACAGCGGAAAGACAAAACAGGATGTGTCGTTCTATATCGTTCCTCCAATCTAGTAAACTGGACATTTGAAGGAGAGTTACAAACTGACCTTGGAACTTTTGGATATATGTGGGAATGTCCGGATTATTTTGAACTGCAAAACTATGGTGTGCTGATGTTTTCTCCACAAGGTTTGGAGCCCAAGGGAGACCTTTACCACAATATTTATCAATCCGGTTATGTTATTGGCAGCAAGCTAGATACATTAACCCGCTCATTATCACATGGCTCTTTTCAGGAGCTTGACAGAGGCTTTGATTTTTATGCGCCGCAAACAATGGTTAATCCTGACGGAAGGCGTATCCTTGTCGGATGGATGGGCTTGCCTGAAATCGACCTACCCACAGACAAAAATGGCTGGGCGCATTGTTTAACACTGCCAAGAGAATTATCTGTTCGAAACGGCAAACTGATTCAGCGGCCAGTGCAGGAACTTCAAGCGCTACGCAAGGAGGAAACTGAAGTAAAAGGTGTTTTGAAGAACACCAAGAACATGTATGAAGAGTTCAAAGGAGTATCCTATGAAATGGTATGTGAATTTGAAAACAACGATGCCGTTGAATTTGGTATTGAATTCAGGGCCGGTGATGATGAAAAAACGGTCATTAAATATGATACTGTAGAGAAAAAGTCATTCTTGACCGCTCTTCTTCAGGTGAGACCGTTGGAGAAGCTTATGGAACAATCCGAAAATGCTTTGTGAATACCAAAAAAATTAAGTTTCATTTATTTGTAGATACCTCTTCTGTTGAGATTTTCATCAATGACGGTGAAGAAGTATTCACGAGCCGGATTTTCCCTCGTGAAAACAGAAATGAAATTCGTTTCTTTGCATTATCTGGAAGCACCACTTTTCAAGCAAAAAATGGAGTTATGTATGAAAGCGAGAGGTAAGGTATGAGAAATTTATATGCAATCGGTGAAGTATTAATTGATTTTATCCCCCTTCAAAAAGGAATCGCACTAAAAGATGTAATGGAATTCGAGCGTGCACCAGGAGGCGCTCCAGCGAATGTTGCTGTATCAGTTGCCAGAAATGGCGGCAATGCATCGATAATTACTAAGCTCGGAATGGATTCATTTGGGGACTTTCTTTTAGAACAATTGCAGCAAGCCGGCGTGAAAATAGATAAAATTACGAGAACGAATGAAGCCAACACAGGCCTTGCTTTTGTATCTTTGCTTGGAAATGGTGAACGTGATTTCTCTTTCTACCGCAATCCTTCTGCAGATTTGCTGCTTCATGAGACTGAAATTAACGATAGCTGGTTTGCAAACGGAGACCTCCTCCACTTCTGTTCAGTCGATTTAGTGGAAAGTCCTATGAAGCATGCGCATGTGAAAGCCATTACTTCTGTAAAAGCAAAAGGCGGAATCATCAGCTTTGACCCAAATGTCCGCCTTCCGCTTTGGACTGATCCTGAAGAATGCCGGAAAACGATTTTAGAGTTTGTTCCAATGGTTCATATTGTGAAAATTTCTGATGAAGAGCTTGAGTTTATTACCGGGATTACTGACAAAGAAAAAGCAGTTTCTTCGTTATTTACTGGTGCTGTTAAAGCAGTAATTTATACAAAAGGAGCTCAAGGTGCCGAATTATATGTAAGAGGTAAAAAATACGAATCAACCGGGTATCGCGTGGGCGTACAGGATACAACAGGGGCTGGGGATGCATTTATCGGAGGCTTGCTGTATCAGTTATTAGAAAAAGACGTTCGGCAAGGAAATCTGGAAGAAGTTCTTGAACTTCATCACCAAGAAATTCTAAGCTTTGCAAACGCTAGTGGCGCTCTTACTACGACTGGAAAAGGAGCAATCTCTTCCATTCCGGCCAAAGAAGCGATTTATAAACTGCAGCAAATCGATCAATAATGGCGCCTGCCCTAAACGGAAAAGTACCGACCGATTGGCTTGCTAAGTTGATAAGGACCGATTAAAAGGCCTTGGAGCTGCGGGCGTTTTGGAGATAGGAAATAACATCCAGGCAATTTTCGGACCGAAATCAGACCAGCTAAAAGAACAAATCAAAAAAGTGATTGCTTAGAAATTTGCTGTTCAGCCAGAATATTAAAAATAATTGGAGGTATTACCTTGTTAAAAAACTTATTTGGAAAAAAAAACAAAAATTTCGGAAATAAAATTAGTATCGCCAATTGAAGGAGAAATTTTAAAGCTTGAAGATGTACCGGATCCAGTTTTTTCACAGAAAATGATGGGAGATGGTATTGCTTTCTTTCCTATCGAAGGGAAGGTAGTGGCGCCGGCTGATGCAAAAGTCATCAATGTCTTCCCGACGAAGCATGCCATTGCATTGGAAACGGCAGAAGGGCTGGAAATATTGATTCATATTGGATTGGACACGGTTAACATGAAAGGAGAAGGGTTTTCCGTTTGTGTGGCAGAAGGGGACCAGGTTAAAGCAGGAGACATATTGGTCACCTACAGCCTTGAACTGGTAAAGGAAAAAGCATCAAGTACTATTACACCGATGATCATTACCAATGGAGACATTGTGACACATTTAGAGTATCACTATAGTGGACAATCTGTAGCCGGTAAAACGACCGTTCTGGTAGTTACCTTAAAATAGGAGAATGAGTAAAATAGAAGATTCTCGTTAAAGAACTAAAGTACATATGACCAAGAGATGTCCACCCCAGAAATGGGGTGTTTTATTTTGACTAAGTTGGTATCATAACTTAACGGAATTGTGTAACTTTAGGTGATAATTTGCACTTACTATCGGGCAGGTTATTTGCATAACGATTTGGATTTTTATGGTATGATTTTAAATGTTTAATCAAAAACACGAAAAACACTCTGGATGCTTCCAGGGGGTTTTTCGTGTTTTTGATGAAGTTCTTCATTAGTCATTTTTGTACGTACAAGCGCCGTATTGGCATTCACAAATATAATTTTATATTTCCCATCCCCATGATTTCTCAAACTGAAAGGATTATAAACTATAACCCTTTTTATTAAGAAGAGCATGTTTAATACATGCTCTTACTTCTTTCTTAATGTTATAGATTGTCATTCTTGTGAGTTAATTGATTTGTTCGTAAAAGTACACGTTTATGAACGGGGATTTTTTTATGAAAAAGATTTCAACATTCGCTAAAGACAGATACTTCTAAAACGTTCGACTTTGATTATATTGACGAGAATCCAGTTGAATTCAAAAAGCTTGCATTATTCATTATCATTATTATAAAATACTTGTATACAAGTGTACTTGAACTCTATAAGAAGGTGAATTTATGGCTGAATCAAAGGAATTTCTTTATCCTGTAAAATGGCTTTCAAAAGCTTCAGCTGGTGATCGCGTAACATCCGAGCTTAGAATGCGTATTATTTCGGGGATGATTGAAAGCGGTGCCATCCTTTCTGAAAATAAATTAGCTGCTGATTTCGGTGTAAGCCGCTCACCAGTTCGTGAAGCCTTAAAAATACTGGCCTCTGAAAATATCATCCGATTAGAACGTATGGGCGCGGTTGTCATTGGTTTAACAGAAAAAAGTATTCAGAGATTTATGACGTACGTATACTCATTGAAACGTTTGTATTTGAACGTCTAGTGAGGATGAACACGAATGAATTAGTAATGGAATTAAGTAAAATATTGGAAATGATGAAGGTGTCCATAAAATACCTGGATGCTGATGAGTTTTCCTATCAGGATGTTCTATTCCACGAAACGATCATTCGATCCATCGATCATTCTTACATCCAGATGATCTGGGATAATTTAAAACCCGTGATGGAAAGTTTGATTCTTCTATCCATGCGCAGCCGTTTTAAAGAAAAGTATGAAGACTTTACACGGATCATAAATAATCATCAACTTTATATTGATGCGATCAAAACAAAAGATCGAGACATCATGATTAAGTCGTTACATGAAAACTTTGATGATGTCCAAGGGAAAGTTGAAGACTTATGGATGGCCCAGCAGATGCTTTCAAAAGGAGTCGAACAAGAAAATGACTAGCTATATGTTAGGTGTAGACATCGGTACAACAAGTACAAAAGCTGTATTATTCACGATAAAAGGCGATGTCATCCAGCAAGAGAATATTGGTTATCCTCTTTACACACCGGATATGACAACAGCGGAACAAGACCCTGAGGAGATTTTCCAGGCTGTTCTGAAAGCCTTTTCAAATATAACGAAGCAGCATCCAGATAAAAAACCATCATTTATTTCATTTAGCAGTGCGATGCATAGTGTTATAGCTATGGATGAAAATGACCAGCCGCTAACCCCTTGTATCACTTGGGCAGATAATCGCAGTGAAGCTTGGGCCCATAAAATTAAAGATGAATTAGATGGACATGAAGTTTACAAACGAACCGGAACACCGATTCACCCGATGTCACCATTATCCAAAATCGCCTGGATCGTGAATGATCGCCCGGAAATCGCAACCAATGTTAAAAAGTATATCGGGATTAAAGAATATATCTTTAAAAAGTTCTTTGACCAATATGTTGTCGATTATTCCCTTGCTTCGTCGATGGGCATGTTGAATCTCAAAAACTTGGATTGGGATGAGGAAGCCCTAAGTATTGCTGGAATAACGCATGATCAATTATCTGAACTCGTACCGACAACAAAGATCTTTAACAACTGTGACGCGGATTTAGCCAAACAGATCGGGATTGACCCACAAACCCCATTTGTCATTGGGGCAAGTGATGGTGTCCTTTCAAATCTAGGTGTAAACGCTATACGAAAAGGTGAAATCGCTGTCACGATTGGGACAAGCGGTGCGATTCGGACAATTATTGACGAGCCGAAAACAGACGAAAAAGGAAGAATCTTTTGCTATGCCTTAACGGAAAAGCATTGGGTGATCGGCGGGCCGGTAAACAATGGCGGAATGGTCCTTCGCTGGATTCGCGATGAATTTGCTTCTTCCGAGGTGGAAACAGCTAAAAGACTCGGAATCGACGCTTATGAAGTCTTGACCAAGATTGCCGAACGCGTAAGACCTGGCGCTGATGGATTGTTATTCCATCCATATCTTGCAGGTGAACGTGCACCATTATGGAATCGGACGTAAGGGGTTCATTTTTCGGATTAACACTCTCGCATAAGAAAGAACATATGATTCGAGCGGCTCTGGAAGGAGTCATTTACAATCTATACACCGTATTTTTGGCCTTAACCGAGTGCATGGACGGTCCCGTGACCCGAATTCAAGCTACGGGAGGTTTCGCAAGGTCGGCTGTTTGGCGGCAAATGATGTCCGATATCTTCGAATCGGAAGTCGTGGTTCCGGAAAGCTACGAAAGTTCGTGCCTGGGTGCTTGTATATTAGGGTTATATGCCACTGGGCAAATTGATTCCTTTGAAGTGGTTTCTGAAATGATAGGCAATACCCACAAGCACACACCGAAAGCTGATTCTGTAAATGAATATAGGCAGCTGCTGCCGATTTTCATTAACCTATCAAGGGTATTGGAAAATGAATATACTCAGATTGCGAATTATCAAAGAAACTTAATAAATGCTGCAAAGTAAAGACATGGAGGGATTACAATGCCATTAATTATTGTCGCTTTAGGAATTGTCGCTTTATTAATTTTAATAATGGGCTTAAAATTAAACACTTTTATTTCCTTGATCATTGTATCGTTTGGAGTGGCTTTAGCACTTGGGATGCCGCTTGACGGTATTGTCAAAACCATTGAAGCTGGATTAGGCGGAACACTTGGTCACTTAGCGTTAATCTTTGGACTTGGGGCGATGTTGGGTAAGTTGATTGCCGATTCAGGCGGAGCGCAACGCATTGCCATGACCCTTGTTAAAAAATTCGGTGAAAAGAATATTCAATGGGCAGTCGTTGCAGCATCATTTATTATCGGTGTCGCATTATTTTTTGAAGTGGGATTAGTATTATTGATTCCAATCGTATTTGCGATTTCAAGGGAATTAAAAGTTTCGATATTGTATCTTGGTATCCCAATGGTAGCGGCATTATCCGTAACTCACGGTTTCTTACCGCCGCACCCAGGGCCAACCGTCATCGCTGGTGAATATGGCGCAGACATTGGTCAGGTTTTACTTTACGGCTTCATCATTGCCGTTCCAACCGTTATTTTAGCTGGACCAGTATTTACGAAGATAGCTAAAAGATTAGTGCCTGCATCATTTACGAAAACAGGCAGCATTGCCTCTTTAGGGGAACAAAAATCTTTTAAACTTGAAGATACACCTGGATTTGGAATCAGTGTATTTACCGCGTTACTTCCGGTTATATTAATGTCAATTGCTACGATTATCACTTTGATGCAAAAAACGATGGGATTTGAAGATAATGGTTTACTGGCAGCTATCCGTTTCATTGGTGAAGCCGGTACTTCCATGTTGCTTTCCTTATTGTTTGCGGTCTATTCAATGGGATTGGCAAGAAAGATTCCAATGAAAGATATTATGGAATCTTGTACATCAGCAATCCTGCATATCGGAATGATGCTCTTGATCATTGGGGGCGGCGGAGCCTTCAAGCAAGTATTGATTGACGGCGGTGTAGGTGACTATGTAGCTGAATTATTCAAAGGAACATCATTATCACCAATCTTGCTTGCCTGGATCATCGCGGCAATCCTGCGCATTTCATTGGGATCTGCTACAGTTGCTGCGTTGACGACAGCTGGTTTGGTCATTCCGATGTTAGGTCAGACGGACGTTAACCTTGCTTTGGTCGTACTTGCTACAGGAGCGGGAAGTTTAATCGCTTCACACGTTAACGATGCCGGTTTCTGGATGTTTAAAGAGTATTTTGGCTTAAGCATGAAAGAAACATTTGCAACATGGACATTGCTTGAGACGATCATTTCAGTAGCTGGATTAGGATTCATTCTATTACTAAGCTTATTCGTATAGGCTTTCCCGGCAGTAAATCCCCGACTTATGGCAGGGATTTACTGCCTATTATTCTTACATAAAAGGAGCAGAAATAAAATGAACAATACAATTGGTGTCATTGGTTTAGGGGTAATGGGCAGTAATATTGCTTTAAATATGGCTAGTAAAGGGGAACAAGTAGCTGTCTATAACTACACAAGAGATTTAACGGATCAGCTTGTTGCTGAATTGGACGGTCAGTCGCTCCATCCGTATTACGAAATCCAGGACTTTGTTCAGTCACTGGAAACTCCAAGAAAGATTTTTCTAATGGTGACTGCGGGTAAACCGATCGATTCGGTGATCAATTCATTACTACCTCATCTTGAATCAGGCGATATTATCATGGACGGAGGTAACTCCCATTACGAAGATACAGAACGCAGATATGATGAATTGAAATCTAAAGAAATCAGTTATATAGGAATCGGTATTTCCGGTGGAGAAGTCGGGGCGTTAAAAGGACCTTCAATCATGCCAGGCGGAGATAAAGACGCCTATGAAAAAGTAGCTCCGATCCTGACTAAAATCGCAGCCAAAGTAAATGAGGACCCTTGTTGTACCTATATCGGCCCAAAAGGGGCCGGTCATTTTGTGAAAATGGTACATAACGGGATTGAGTATGCAGATATGCAATTAATTGCAGAGTCCTATACGTTTTTAAGAGAAAAGCTGCATTTAGAAGTTAATGAAATTGCTGACATCTTTGAAACATGGAATCAAGGCGAACTGAAAAGTTATTTAATCGAAATCACGGCTGATATCTTAAGGAAAAAGATGACGTAACGGGCTTACCCTTGATCGATGTGATTCTTGATAAAGCAGGACAAAAAGGCACAGGTAAATGGACCAGCATGCAAGCGATTGATAACGGAATCCCAGCATCGATTATTACAGAGTCTTTGTTTGCTCGTTACATTTCCGCCTTAAAAGAAGAACGTGTTACTGCAGAAAACATTCTGACAGGCCCTGGGAACGTTGGGCAAAAATTAGATAAAAATGAGTGGATTGACTATATTAGACAAGCATTATATATGGGGAAAGTTTGTGCATACGCGCAAGGTTTCACTCAATATAAAATGACTTCTGAACTTAATGGCTGGGATTTGCCTTTAAAGGATATTGCGTTGATTTTCCGCGGTGGCTGCATCATTCGTGCAGAATTTTTAAATGTCATTAGCGAAGCCTATCAAAAGCAGCCGAATCTGGCTAATTTATTGATCTCACCATACTTTGCTGAAAAGGTTACAGATTACCAAGTAGGATTGCGAAAGGTTGTCTGTGAGGGAATAAATTCCGGTATCTCGTTTCCAGCTTTAAGCGCTTCACTTTCTTATTACGATAGTTATCGTACAGGAATCTCAAATGCTAACCTCCTGCAAGCGCAACGTGATTATTTTGGGGCACATACCTATGAGCGACGTGATTTAGCAGGAGTCTTTCACACAAACTGGCAGTGATGGAAAGTGATAAAAGAAACAGTCATTTTTCAATGACCGTTCATGAATTTAAAACATGTACCTTACTATAAGAGAGTTGCTTTGGCAGCTCTTTTTCTTATGTAAATAAAGGGGCAGGGCGGTTAAAAATTAAAAACAATAGAAATAATGCCTCTAATTAAAGAGGCTGAAAATTTTAGTTATGGCATTTTAATCGGTGTGTTTAATTGATCATAATCCCTATATGATCGATAGCATACCATTTTTTTATTCTTATCATACCCATCCAATTGCAAAATTTTGGATGGGTTGGTTTCTAAATAATAATGATACCCTTCCGTTTCTAAACTATAGAAGGCATAGGAAATTCCAAGCATTTGTTTCTTGGTGACTTTTGTATCAGGGTGATGTTGTATAAAATCAGCCAGTTGCTGTACAGATGTTGATGGAATGTCTGCGATATTAAATAATGTTTCCTTAATATTAGTCTTTACTTTATTCAAAGTAGTTTTTGCTTTATGTTTGATTTTGTTGGAACGTCTTGTCATAAATATCACTCCTACTCTGATTATAGTTAAAAGATTTATTATGTTATTTCCAATCAGCAAACGGAGTAAACACAAATTTGAACTTGGGAGAACTTCTAGTAAAAGAAAAAAACTGGTGGTAAAAATTGATAGGTGACAAATAATGTTTTTTGGAGAGGTTTAATACTCAGGTGAAGTGGTATATAAATGGTATCGGTTTATATCAGTTTCCCCTGCTGCCTTAACTTTTTTGATGATTGGGGTTCTTTACGAAAGAGTATCGTTTCATGAATAATGTCGACAGGCATCACATATTCTTCTTTTGATTATTACTAATTACTTTTGGATGAAAAAGGAGTGATATATCATGAGGCAAATGTGTATTTACTGTTTTAAATGGGCTGACATAGATACGATGACACCAATTTTTGACCAAGGTCGGGAGTTCGTCAATTATTATTGTGAAGATTGCGTTACTGCTGTTATGGATAATTTGTTTAAGCTCCCATCCAAACATGTATGCGAACAATCAAGAATCCACTAGCATCAAGCAATGCGATTTAAAAGTTAAGCGATTGCGCTGAAACAGCATAACTAGAGGCCATCTCAACCGAGAAGGGCTTTTTTTGTTCGGATTTGTCATCTTCTTAATAAAACCGCATTTTTAAAATTAATCTAGTCGACCCTTGTGGAACTTTGGTATATAGTCCTTTTTTCTTCTTTTTTATTTAAAGATGAATGGAAGGCATTAAATCTCCCTGTTATAGGGAGATCACCCTAACATGTGAAAGATTTAAATTGAAGGCCTCCCGCAGTTTACTGATGGGAGGCCTTTTCTTATCAAGTAATCCGGAGGTTTAACCCTAGTTATTTCAACCCACTTAAACAATATGAACATACCGAATATTATTAAGTGGTACTCATGAGGTAGTATATCGGATTGAGGAAAAGTATGAATTTGGATTAGCTATAAACAATAAAAACAGTTACGAAACTAAGCATTTAAGGGGAAGATTAACCTGTTAAAGGAATTCAATGTTTGTTATACTCTTGACGCTGACGTTAAGTGGGAGAAAATAAAAAAGGGATTGAGCAGTAAAAAGAGGATGTTTTACAAGAAGTCTTAAAAAGGATGGAGCACTGTGAGTATTTTATTGTAAAAAGTGATAGTAAGAATCATATTATCAATACATCATTAATACGTTATATACGTATTTTTGAAAATAAGTAATCTCATTGCTGCTTTCTTGGAATATAAGTTATGGTTGTATTCTCCTAACAGTCTATCTGGGAGGGGATTTTTCTATGGCAAAAAAGGGGTAAACCTTTTCATTCATATACAGAGCGAGTCAGGTTGATTGACACTTTTGAAAGGAGTGTAAAGATGAATAAAGAATTGGATGATGGTTTTATTGAGGCATTAATGGTTTCCCTTCAAGACGAAAGAGTCATTGAAAAGATAAAAGCTATAGCAGAAGCGGGTCCGTATAGTCAATTGGGGGAACAAAAGGAACTGCTGAAAGAAAAAGAAAAAGAAATAGCAAAACTCCGACAAGAGATTGAGTCGAAGAAAGAAGAAATTAGTGAGTACCAAATAAAGATTACCCATCTAAATGAGAAAATGGAATCCTATTATAATGAATTGCAAAAGAGAAGAGCAGACTATCGGGAAGCAGAAGAACTTTACGAAGCTGTTCAACAATTATCCGAAACCACGAAAAGTTCCTTAAAAGGAATCTTCAAGGGCGGTTCAGTGCAGGAATTCATTGTCTGTGGTGTACAATATGAAAACATTTCATCACTGTGGGATTTTATTAAAAACGAGATTATGGAAGGACGGGAGCAGGAAAGAGAGATTTTGCTCGCCCTTTTTCTGTATTTCTTTCAAGAATACAGTAAAACATACGATACCCCTTTATATAAAATCCAGGAAGTGAAAATGAATGAGGTCTTCAGAGAAGACTTGTACATAAGGACCATTAATAGCAAAATATCCGGGAACATTACGGACATCCTGCTGCCAGGATATATAAGCATTAATGGTAAAACCATTAAAAAATCCGTTGTGAGAATCTAGCAGGCGAAAAAGAGAATGATATAAAAGGAGAAATAACAATGACATCGATTATTATCCCAGAGATTGAAGAGGGCATTGAAAAAATCCTTCTTGTACAATGGTATAAGCAGCCAGGCGATTATATTACGGTGGGCGAAAGCTTGGCCAAATTCAGCTGTGAGGGAATCGAATTTGACCTTTTTCAGAGAAAGAAGGCACCCTTAAAGAATTGAATGTAGCGGAGGACACTATAGTCAAGATTGGTGATCTGATATGTTATTTGGATTCTGGTGAAGATCTTTCAGAAGAATTATTAAAAGAAGTTGAAAAACAAGAAACGATAGAAGATAAAGAGCCGTTTGAGAACGTAACAAGTTTAGCTGAAAAAAATAACATAGACAGTTCCATTTACTTAATGAATAAGAGCGAAGAGCAGGTTCCATTTTCACCTGATTCCCAAACCGTTCCGGTCTCTGCCATTTCAATGACTTATGAAGAAGTGAGATCGCTAATCAGCCATTTATATCAGCGTGCCGAAGAAACCCTTTTTAAGGATGAAGCGAGCTTCTTTCAAGACATTAAAAAGATGCTCCGTTCCAGATGGGTTTACATGAATGACGGGAATGTTATATATGATCACAATATTGCGGCTTTATTCCCTTATAGAAAATACTATGAATTAATGGATGAAGATTTTGACTACAAAAAGCATCTGGACGTATCCGGTTTTATAGGTGATGCCATGACGCGTGAAGAAACTGCCAAAAGTTTCAATACACCCGATCACCCTGTATATAAGAAAATAATAGCTCTGGATGATTACTCCGCGAGTAAAAATCCTTCCATTTCAAGGATATTTGCCAATCAAACGGCGAACTCTTCTAAATCAATAGCGTTTAAATCAAACGGGTACGACATTCAAAGCTTCGATGTAGTAAATCAAAAAACGAATTTGCTGGGAAAAGGATTTTTCGTTCCTGTTTTCCGTTTGAATGGGGAAAATGCTTTTGAAATCAATGACCGATTGGCTCTCCATCTCTGGCTGGAAAACCGGTTAGTACCAAGTGGATTAAGCGCAGAAAGCCAGAAGGAGTATGATTATTTACTGGAATTGTATCAATTAAAGGGCTTAGATCATGAAAGTTTTCTTAAAGAATTGCCATCGATTGCTATCGATTCCAAAACGTTTTATGAGAAGCTTTTAAACTCTGAAAAAGTAAGAGCTGATATTGATACATATGATGAAAAGATGTTAACAGATCCAAACCGGGGACATTGGGATTTATGGCCTGTCCTCTCTGATGAAAAACCTTTAACGATAAAACTGAACGAAGAAATAATGGCTAGAAACCCTAAAATGGATATTAGGGAGGACGGCATAGTTGGCATTGATTTTGGAACGAAAAGTACAGTTGTCGTTCATCAAGAAGAAAGTGATTTTACCCTTCCCATGCGTATTGGGGTTGGCTACCTTAACACGGAAGTACAAGACTGGCATTATGAAAATCCAACCGTGATTGAATTTATTGACTTAGAACATTTCCTGGAGCTTTATCAAGGAAAAGAAGGAAGACCAGATACAAGGTGGCAGGATGTGACGGTTTCCCACAATGCTCTTAACAACTTGATGAATGGGAAGAGTGACCATTATTATTCCATATTGAATAATCTAAAGCAGTGGGCTGGAGAAAAGAATAACGAACTCCGATTAAAAGACAAGAAGGGATATGCGGTTGTACTGCGTTCCTTTTTGGACTTAACCGATCAGGAAATCAACCCAATCGAGTTATACGCCTACTACCTTGGTTTGTATATCAATAACCAGAACAATGGAATTTACCTCGATTACACCTTATCTTTCCCGGTGACGTATGAAAAAGAGGTAAGGGAAAAAATTCTAAAGTGTTTTGAGCGTGGGTTAAAAAAGACGCTGCCTATGCCGATTCAGCAGGATGAAGAATTAATGAAAAAGTTTCGTGTCACCGCTGGGGCGAGTGAACCTGCTGCCTATGCCGTCTGTGCGTTACAGGAATACGGGTTTGAACCGGAAGAGAATGAAAAAACATACTATGGTGTGTTTGATTTTGGTGGAGGAACGACAGATTTTGATTTTGGGATTTGGCGTGAAGCGGGCTTGAAAGAAGGCAGATATGATTATGTCATTGAGCATTTTGCAGCGGGCGGGGACCGTTATTTAGGTGGAGAGAACATGCTGGAGCTTTTGGCGTTCCAAGTGTTTAAAAACAACCAAAGAACAATGCGTGAGCTAAACATTCCTTTTACTCTCCCGGCAGAATGTGTGAAATTTCCCGGAAGTGAAACACTGATTAATGAGTCACAAGAATCCTATTTAAATACGAAACAATTGGTGGAAAAATTAAGGCCGCTTTGGGAAAGGCATGAACGGTATGAAGAACAGTTTGGAAAAGGCATGATCCGGGCAGACTTGTTTAACAAAACCGGCCACGCAAAACTCAATGTGGAACTTTTGATCGATCAAGATGAAATGGAACATCTGATTGAGGAGAGAATCGACAAAGGCATTAAAAATTTCTTTGAGTCTTTACGGCGCGCTTTTGCCCGGTCAGAACACAGCAAAATTAATAAAGTGAATATACTGCTTGCGGGTAATTCAAGTAAATCCCCGGTCGTTATGAATCTATTTAATAAATGGATTGAAAGGGAAGCACAGAACACTCAGAACTGGGGAGAAGTGTCTAGTGATCTTTTTGAGATTCTCCCGCCACTCGGGACAGCGGGCGCTTATATAAAGCAAGAAGAGAGAAACAGAGTGGTTAACCGAGATATAATAACTGCTCCTACAGGAAAAACAGGCGTTGCCTTCGGACTTGTACAAAGCAGGAAAGGCGGAAGTATAAAAGTTATTGACCGCGATATGGTGAATGGTGAATCGAAGTTCAAGTATTTTCTTGGCATCGGGAGAAAAGGGAAATTAAAAACAATGATTGATCAAGAAGAAGAGTATAACAAGTGGCATCTTTTCATTGATGCGTCAGAAGAGGATTTTGAAATTTATTACACAAGCCTGCCGGAAGCTAGTACCAACCAGCTTGATATTAACCAGGCACAGAGGAAAAAACTTCGAATTGAGCATGTGGATGATTCAGCTTTTGTTTATATTCGAACCATAAGCCCGACTGTTATCGAATATGTTGTTGCAGACGAAGGCTCGATTTTAAATGGGGGTTATTTATCTGAAATTAATAAAGTGGAATTAAGCTGATCTTTCGATGTGAAAATTCACGAAAAGGCCTCCCGCAGTGGGAGGCCTTTTCGCGCTCATCGCATTTGACCTTTTAATGCCTGGGGCTCTATGTGTATATCAGGAGGTTCACTTCTTTGATCCTCCTGATGTTCCATAATCATTAATAGTTATTTTTACATCGTAGTTGACCTGAGTTTCACTAAATGTTTGGTCCCAATCCTTTTTGACCTTATTCCATACTTTGGGGTGCTCAATTCTCAATCGAT
Source organism: Peribacillus frigoritolerans (assembly GCA_030562215.1). GTDB lineage: Bacteria > Bacillota > Bacilli > Bacillales > DSM-1321 > Peribacillus > Peribacillus frigoritolerans_B. The sequence goes on from JAUPFL010000001.1 coordinate 1,401,841, forward strand.
TTCCAAAACCAGCGACGTCCACTTGGTATTCATGTTGCATTTTTTCCAATACATTCCCCACCAGGCGTTTCACTTCTTTTTCAGATGATTTTTCTGCTTTTTTGAGAAATTCATTTTTAAAAGTATCTCCTGGAACTACCCAGTCTTCAGACAGTCTTCCCACTGATTCAATGTTTACATCAAAAGAGATGCTGTCTCCTTTAACTCGAGGAATGATATTGCTTTTCATGGACTCTATTTCATACACGATCAGTTGGCCGGTTTCTTTGTCAAAGCTTTTCACTACACCTCCTTTTCCCTTACCTGTTATCCAAGTCACGCCCTCCAGTTCCTCTTCATTCAAAGTACCAGTCATTTTGTGTGTCTTTCCTTTGATCACGGCAGCTCCCGCAAATTTGACTTCCCCTTTCACTGATAGTACATTTTGCAAAAGAAAACTTGATTCTGAATTGAGCTTGCTCTCTATTTTAATAAGTGGCATAGGAGGCAAAATCCTCGTTGTTCGATAGGCATTTTCTACAATGCCAACAAGTCGAAACGCTGGAATCTCTCCTGCAGTCTTTGTTTCCAGTGTTTTGCTTGCTCTTCCATTACTGATGAGCACAAGACAGCTTGGTCTAAAATCATTATCCCGAAAATTAAGATCAAGTAATTTTTCCAAATCATGTGATTTTGCAAGCTTATCACTGATAACAATCACTTTCATATGGTGAGCGGTTAAAGGTTGTTCGCTTCTCAATGGTAATTCACGAGTCATCTGAAGGATAGAATCTCCCGTTTCAGAAACATTCAGATAAGATTTTTGTTGTGGCCCGGCTTGTTTCGTTGTTGAACTTGCTACTTGTGGAGTGATAAGTTGATAGGTTGAAGTAATCAGGTCTTTTTCAAATATCCCTCCCCTTGTTCATTTAACTCTTTCTCAATGAAGGACTTCTTGCCTTTATCAAATGCCATACCTATACCTAAACTTTGCTCTTCAATTTCATGACTGCTCCAGCATCCTGTAAGGGATAAGAACAAAAGAACGGAGAGGGAAACGAAGAGAGGCCGTATATTTTTATGTGTTTGTTTCATATTTTCCTCCCTTTACTCTTGAGATAATAAGCAGGAGAAGCGGGAGTAAACCAAATAAAAACAATGCAATATTGCCGACGAAATCCCCTAGTTTAAAGAGGTCATTGATATTTTTTGGAATCATGGCAATGATGTAAAGAATCGGAAGCAAGCCAAACATGAATGGGTGAATGCTCTTTTTCGAAAGTTGTGCCAGCCCTAAAGCAGCTGCATAGTAGGTGATTGAAAACGTGGCAAATATTTGCATGATCCAAACTACGAGCAATAAAGATTCAAACCGTTCAAAGATCAAACCGGCGATTTCAAAACTTCGGATAAGATCAAGGGTCGGCCATGTTCTCGTGACCACTCCATCAATAGATAATGCCCCGATAACCATTACGACCGTTATCACGTAAAAAATCAATGGAATGGAAACTCCAACAAGAACGGCTTTTACTGCTTTTTTTGGCGAATTCATAAACGGAATAAGCACTAACATGATTTCAGACCCTGTAAAAGCGAGAGCCGTTGTTTTTACTCCTTTAAGTACAGGGATAACTCCTTCTCCTAATACCGGACGCAGATTATCGATCTCAAATATTTTAAAGCTCATAAAGGCAACAACCAAAAAAAGGATAACTGTCAAAGGTAATATAATTTCAAAAAGACGGGCAATCGGGTTAATGCCGCCGATGATCAGATAGAGGCCCACCCACATAAACATTATAATAATTGCCCAGTTAGGCGTACCTTCAAGAAGTAAATACCTTATAACCTCGGCCATTGAACGGAGCTGAAAACTGGAAGTTGTAAGAAAATAACAGATTATAACTAAACTGAGTAACCCACCCACCCATTTTCCAACAATATCATTGATGTATTGATAAAAGGTTTTTTCGGGAAACCGTTGGCTTAATTTGACCATGATCACCCCCGCGATTATCGCGATAACTCCGCCTAAAATAACGCTTATCCATGCATCTGGTGTATGTACCTTTTCGGTAGATGATCTGGGTAGGGTGAGTAATCCTGTACCGAGTATGAAGTTGATGACAATGACAGCTGCTTGAGGAGTTGTAATTTTGTCTTTCGGACTGAGAATCATTCTTTTAACCACCCTTTCACCGATAGGTTATCCTTTACGCATGGGGTTTTTTGTATGCATCATCTTTGGACGGCGTTTCATCATCATAAGCGGCATGCGAACCATCAGGTCTTTCCATTCACTTAAGCGATAAGGAACGGCTGGACTCAAATAGGGTACACCAAAGCTTTTTAATTTAACTAAATGGCTGGTCATTAAAAGAAAAAAGAGAATGACCCCGTATAATCCAAATGTGGCAGCACAAATCATAGCTGGAAAACGCAGAATCCGTAATGTAATCCCAATACTATAGTGCGGAATGGAAAATGATGAAATGGCGGTTAAGGCTACTACAATGACCAAAACAGGGCTAACGATCCCTGCCTGTACAGCAGCTTCCCCAATGATTAAACCGCCGACGATACCCATTGCGGGACCGATTGGCTTAGGTAATCTCAGTCCTGCTTCCCGCAAAATTTCGATGGATATTTCCATGAATAATGCTTCGATAAGTGCCGGAAACGGAACCCCGGACCTGGTTCCTATAATGGAGATGGCCAATTTGGTCGGAATCAACCCTGAATGAAATGAGATGAAAGCTATATACAAAGACGGTGTAAAGAGAGCCAGAATAGCTGCGAGGTAACGAAGCATACGTATGAATGTGCCAGGAATCCACCTTTCATAATAATCTTCTGGTGATTGTAGCATCATGCTTAATGTAACTGGAACGATCAAAGCGAATGGCGTCCCGTCTAATAAGATGGCCACTCGGCCTTCCATCAACGCAGCGATCACGCGATCAGGGCGCTCTGTATTCTGTACCTGTGGAAAAGGACTAAGGTAATTATCTTCGATAAGTTGCTCTACATAACCCGATTCCGGCACACTATCAATATCAATTCTCTTAATTCGATTTTCCACCTCTTGAACTAATTCGGGATCAACAATATCTTTTATGTATGCGACTACCAAGTCTTTTTTCGAACGCTTTCCTACTTGGAATTTTACTAACGATAAATTCTCATTTTCACCGCTACCTCTTAAAAAAGAGGTATTGTCACTCAATGATTCAGTGAAACCGACCCGTGGACCTCTGACTAATGCCTCTGATACCGGCTCTTCAACCGTCCTTGTTTTAAGTTTTGCAGTTCAAGGATCAGCGCATCCAATGATCCATCAATTAAAAGGGCGGTAGAACCTGTGAGCACTTTAGATGCTAATTCTTTAATGGAACGAACAGCTTCAATTTCACTAATGGATAACACTTCATTTTTTATAAATTCTTTTGAAATGCTTCCTTTGAGGTAGGGAAGGTCCTGTTTATATTCTGCTGAAAAATCAACCATCAATGATGGCATAATATGTTTATCAATGAGATCTTTATCCGATAGTCCATCCACAAAAATGATAATTGACCGTATACCGGTACGCCCTAGATTAAATTCCCGAAAATGCACATCCCAATTATGTCCAATTTCTTGCCTAACCATTTCTAGATTTAAATTAAAATTATCTGTAAACTGACACGTTGTATCTTGTGAGGCATTTGCTTGTTGTTTGTCTTTATCGGTCCCTTTTCCTTTTTTACCGATCTTTGATATCCACTCTTTCATTTTCATCACTCATCCTTTGAGTTGCGAAGCCGATTAAACAATTTGGAGATTAAATACGGAATAACAAACACAATGAAAGCTTGTATAAAAACCTGCCATTCTGGAAGGTAGGAAACAATCGTTTTCCACATTTTCATCACCCTATACTTGTCTCAGTTAGCAGCCAAAATTCCTTTATTTCTCATATAGTATTAATATCTTCTGTGTTTCTTATGCAATGAAGTTAAAAGCCATTTATACTTCACGTTAGCTTTGTGGGAAAATTGATTTTGAATATAGTAGAGGAGAGAAAGAGGAGAATCGTGAACGTTGTTTTTACTGGGGATGAAATGATGGAAAGATTATTGGGATGACTTAACCTCAGATTTGAAAATATAAAAAATAAATATCAAATTGAAATGATGTTAGAAATGATATATACTGAAAATTGAGAATTATTGGTAAATATTATCTTTTAATCCGCATTTATCAACATAATGTTAAAATATCCCAATCGTAATTCCGGGACGGAAAAGGATACTCCATTAGCGCTTTTAGTGATTCCTGGTGAAAAAGAACCGAACTTTCGGTAAAGTTGTTCTTTATTTTCTAAAGTGATTTCAAAGGGGTGGAAAATGATGAATATATGGACAAGCTGCACACTGAGTTCAATTCTGGCACTTTCCTTATTAGCACCATCCGTGTCTTTTGCTAATGAAAGTCCAAATCGGGGAGCAGCTGTGAGTAAGGAAACTGCCAGCCAGTATCCAATATTAAAGAAAGTAAATAAACCGGAAGAAGCGGGCTTTTCGTCTGAAAGGCTGGAAAAAGTGGATCAGCTTATTGAAATGGAAGTGGCTGCCGGTTTCCCCGGTGCTGCCCTGATTGTCATAAAGGACGGAAAGATCGTTAAAAATGAAAGCTACGGGTACAAACAGAAGTTTAATGAACATAAACCTCTTAAGAAGTTCCGGAAAATGGAAAATGACACGTTATTTGACCTTGCTTCAAACACTAAGATGTATGCAACCAATTTTGCCATTCAGAAATTAGTCAGCGAAGGCAAGCTGAATATCCAGGCAAGAGTCCAGCAATACATTCCTGAATTCAAAGACACGGAGGAGGATGTGATCAAAGGAAAGGACAATCTGAGAATTATTGATGTTCTTCACCATACAGCAGGGTTTAGGCCCGATCCGCAATACCATAATCCAAAGGTTTCGAAAGAACTTTATTCCCAGGAGCGGGATAAAACCATCGAGTTCATTTCCAAAACACCGCTCACATATGTACCTGGAACACAGAATGTCTACAGTGATGTCGATTATATGCTGCTTGGTGCCATTGTTGAAGAAATAACGGGTCAGCAGCTTGATGTCTATGTTGAAAACGAATTGTACAAGCCGCTTGGGTTGAAAAATACTAAGTTCAATCCTCTTCGAAAGGGCTTTAAGCCAAAGGATTTTGCCGCAACTGAATTGCTTGGCAACACGCGGGATGGCGTGATAGATTTCCCTAACATTCGCACATATACACTTCAAGGGGAAGTGCATGATGAAAAAGCCTTTTATTCGATGGGGGCGTTTCAGGGCATGCGGGCCTTTTCTCCAATACGGAAGATATGGCTGTCCTTCTGCAGGTGATGCTGAATGGCGGGGGATACGGTAAACATACGTTGTTTGATCAAGAAACAATCGGTGAATTCGTCGCACCCTCCGAGATGAATCCTACATATGGACTTGGGTGGAGACGAAATGGCGATGCTAGCATGGAGTGGATGTTCAGTCCTTATGCAAGCGATAGTGCCTACGGTCATACTGGATGGACTGGGACGGTCACGATCATTGATCCGGAAATTGGTTTAGGGATTGTTTTACTTACAAATAAAAAGCACTCTCCGCTCGTCAATCCTGTAGCCAATTCCAATCAGTTTTTTGGCGACCTCTTCAAAACAGGAAGCTATGGAAGTGTTGTAACTGCGATTTATGAAGCTTTGGAAAACGAATGAATAAATGTATATCTCCATAAAGTTTAAGGCCTCCCGTTAATGTCGGGAGGCCTTTTTTCTTGTTCTATCAGAATGGCTGGAAGCTTTATTCTAAACAGTTTGGGCAAGGATCAGATTTTTTATATGCTCCGTCTTGATGGAGCAAATTATCATGGGCACCTTGTTCGGTAAAGGATTGGACAACGCGGATGCCGCTAATATTATTTTCGATACGGGCATTATAATTTGCGATATCACCAAACATCCTTTTGAAAGCCCTTGTCATTTTACAGCTGAAATAAACGGATAAGACTATCAAAAAGGGAACAACCGTAAATACGATAATGGCTATTGCCAATTAATTTGGAACATGACGAAGAAAGCGTCCAAAATGGTCATGAACGCTATGAATAAATCCTCTGGGCTATGGTGTGAGATTTCCCCGATGTCCATTAAATCATTCGTCATCCTGGATACTAAATGCCCTGTTTTATTATTGTCAAAAAATTTAAAGGATTGCTTTTGCAGCTTGGAGAAAAGATTTTCCCTATGGTCCGTTTCGATGTTTATACCAAGTTTATGTCCGTAATAATAAACGATGAAGGTTAATAGAGTACTCAATAAGTAGATGGCAAGAAGCGCTACGCATGCTATTACATGATTCAAAATAGTGTCCCATAAGGGAAACAGGCAGAAGCCATCACTGCCTGTGATAGCCTTGGTTATTATTTCACTAAAATTTTTTAAAACATTATCAATGATTTGTTCATTAGCGATTGCCCCGGTGTATAACCAGCTTTCATCAGCAGAAAACTCATGAACATTTCCGGGTTTCAAAGCTGATGCACTTTTCCATAAAGACTCATTCAATGCTTTAGAGCCAGTGGATTCATCACTATTGATCAAGAAAAGGTGATCGGTATTCATCATGCCTTTCACTGCTTTAGTGGGTTCATTCCTTGCCGTTTAATTTATGCACTATCTTGGAAAAAGGGCAGGTGACGCCTGCTAGACTATTATTGGTAGGCATAGGAATTAATGCAGCTTTCGGTGCAGGTCTGGTCATCTTCCAGATGAAAATGGAACCGAACAATTTCATGAAGGCATTAATCTGGTTATCCGGGACGATCTGGGGGACGAATCGTGAAAAACATTTTATATAAAGTTACAGAAAAAAGCCCATTTTCCAGGACGCTAATGAGGATGGGCTTTTTGCATGAATGGTTGATTGATAAATATTGATGATGGCTGTAAGGGTAAAAAGCAACTTTCGGGAGTGATGAATCATCCCCTAAAAGAACTATTTTAAAAAATATATTGACCGAATAGCTTGTATCCGCTTACAATGATATTTAGTTATTAGTGTATTTAGAAAATTGTAAAAGAGGTACCTGCATGACAAAGGAATTCGACAGAAGAATCGGGCGCCATGCAATCATGTACGCGTTTGCGGACGAAGAGGAAGAAGTCATATTGACGAATGAGCTTAAGCGGATGGATTGGCTTTATGGAAAAGGTAAAGTCGGTTCAATGGAGCTGCAGAAAATAGTTGCGGCCATTGAGACATCAGCGAAAAGACTTGGATTGGTCAATCCCGATATGTATCGTGAAATGCATGCGCTGTATCATGCGATCATCGAAGCACTCCAAGGAGTGACACGCGGCCAAGTCGAGCTTGGCGGTCTTTTGAGGACTGCGGGCCTCCGGTTTGCAATCGTTCGGGGCAGGCCGTTTAAAAACGGGGACGAAGGTGAATGGATTGCTGTCGCCGTGTATGGAACGATTGGGGCACCGGTTCGGGGATTTGAACATGAAGCCGTTGGCTTGGGAATTAACCACATTTAAATAATTAAAAGCCTATAGTTATTTAGTGAAATAGGGGCTGTATTGAAAGACTGGATAAGTCTGTCAATATGGCCTCCTTTTGTTTGTTTAAAAAAAGAATAGGGGTGCAGGAAATGATTATGTTAACAGGCCAAACTTTAACGATTGAAGAAGCGAAAAAGTATTGTATGGAGAGGCATTTGTCTCTGCTTCCGCCGAGAGTGTTAAGAAAGTGGAAAAAAGCCGGGAAGCGGTTGAAAATATCGTGAAACAAAAAGAAAGTCGTCTATGGCATCACAACAGGTTTTGGAAAGTTCAGCGATGTTTTGATTGATGCAGAGGACGCAGAGCAGCTACAGTGGAATTTGATCCATTCCCATGCGTGCGGAGTCGGGGAACCATTTCCAGAGGTGGTTTCGAGAGCTATGGTCCTTCTCCGTGCCAATGCGCTATTAAAAGGGTTTTCCGGCGTCCGTCCTGTCGTCATTGAACGTTTGATCGATCTTTTGAATGCTCATATCCACCCGGTCATCCCTCAGCAAGGTTCTCTTGGGGCAAGTGGGGACTTGGCGCCGCTTTCGCATTTGGCGCTAGTATTGATGGGAGAAGGGGAAGTGTTTTATAAAGGAGAGCGAATGGAGGCCATCGTAGCCTTATCGAAAGAAGGCATTCTTCCAGTGACGCTTAAAGCAAAAGAAGGCCTTGCATTAATTAACGGAACACAGGCCATGACGGGGATGGGCCTCGTAAATTACATTGAAGCCGAACAGCTGGCCCATCAAACTGAAGCGATTGCTTCACTGACTTTAGAGGGATTACGCGGCATTGAAGATGCCTTTGATCCGGATGTTCATCTTGCACGCGGTTACCGCCAGCAAACAGAGGTCGCGGAACGGATTAGCCGCATGATCAGCGGCAGCCAGCTCATCACCAAGCAAGGAGAACTGCGGGTTCAGGATGCTTATTCCCTCCGCTGCATCCCGCAAGTGCATGGGGCATCATGGCAAACGCTTGATTATGTAAAAGAAAAATTGGAAATTGAAATGAATGCTGCGACGGATAATCCGCTTATTTTTGACGATGGGGAAAAGGTTATTTCGGGGGGAACTTCCATGGCCAGCCGATAGCATTTGCGATGGACTTCATGAAAATCGCTGTTGCCGAGCTTGCAAATATATCAGAGCGCCGGATTGAGCGACTCGTCAATCCTCAGCTAAATGATTTACCGCCATTCTTAAGTCCGTCACCTGGCTTACAGTCGGGAGCGATGATCATGCAATATTGTGCAGCTTCACTCGTCTCTGAGAATAAAACGCTCGCACATCCTGCAAGTGTTGATTCCATTCCATCTTCAGCGAACCAGGAAGATCATGTAAGCATGGGAACGATTGGATCCCGGCACGCACATCAAATCATTCAAAACGTTCGCCGCGTTTTGGCGATTGAGCTCATTTGTGCCTTACAAGCGGTGGAATACCGTGGAATAGAAAAGATGGCTCCGTTTACAAAAGAGTTTTATACGGAAGCAAGAAAGCTCATTCCAAGCATTACACAAGATCGTATCTTTTCAAAGGATATTGAAGCGACGGCAAGCTGGTTACAGCAAATCGATTGGAATTCATTTATTCATAGGAGTTTGCCTACGACATAATATGAAGCTCGGAATATCCGAATCTTAAAAAACGGTGTTTCCTTTTTCAATAAACGTTAGGCTTATAGCCCTTTGACTTGGGCTTTTAAGCCTAACTTCGTTATGTAAATGCTACATAGATCCCTGAAATCCAAAAAGGTCCCGGCATTAGAGAAAATGACCTTGAAATAGTAATAAATGCAGGAAATGACTATTGATGGAATGATCGACTTTACCTATTCGTGCTAGATTAAAAATGCATTTTTGGAGGGGAATCTAATTTGGAAAATCGGCAATTGCAACCACCTGTCATAAATGAACAAAACCAGCCGTCAAATACTTTACAAAGAAAGCTAAAAGCGCGCCACCTTACGATGATTTCGCTGGGCGGTGCAATTGGAACAGGGCTGTTTCTCGGAAGCGGTCCAGCCATTCACTCTGCAGGGCCTGGCGGTGCTTTGGTCGCTTACACCGTAATTGGTATAATGGTTTATTTTATTATGACAAGCCTTGGAGAACTGGCATCGTTTATGCCGGTCAGCGGCGCTTTTAGTACCTATGCTACGCGTTTCATCGATCCGGCATTAGGGTTTGCGCTTGGTTGGAACTATTGGTTCACTTGGGCGATGACTCTTGCCGCGGAACTGTCTGCCGCAACGATGGTAATGAAGTTTTGGTTTCCTGACAGCTCGTCTTTTTTATGGAGTTCTTTGTTTTTAGTTTTGATATTCTTATTGAATTACGTATCTGTTAAAGGGTATGGCGAAGGGGAATATTGGTTTTCCCTCATCAAAGTGGCGACCATCATCATTTTTATCGTTGTCGGAATATTGATGATATTCGGGATCATGAACGGAGAGGCGATTGGTTTTGAAAATTTCACAGTTGGTGACGCTCCGTTTGCCGGTGGTTTTTTGGCAACTTTGGGTATTTTCATTGCTGCTGGATTTTCTTTTCAAGGTACAGAAATAGTCGGTGTGGCAGCCGGTGAAAGTGAAGACCCTGCAAAAATGTACCTCGTGCAGTTCGCAGCATTTTTTGGAGAATCTTCCTCTTTACATCCTGGCCATACTTGTTATCGGATTGATCGTTCCTTATACGAATGGCAGCCTGCAGGGACACACGATCATGGTTAGCCCGTTTACGATGGTGTTTGAAAAAGTGGGACTGGCATTCGCTGCTTCCGTGATGAATGCAATCATTTTGACAGCTGTATTATCCGCTGGTAATTCGAGTCTTTACGTGACAAGCAGAATGTTGTACTCAATGGCAAAAGAAGGACTGGCACCGCGTATTTTTGGGAAGCTTAACAAACGCGGTGTTCCCATTTGGGGACTGGTCGTCACTTCACTTGTAGGGATGCTGGCATTTTTGCTTCCATTTTCGGTGATGGAGTTATTTATATTTGGCTTATGAATGCGGTTGGAGTCACTGGATTTATATTTTGGCTCGGTATAGCGGCAAGCCATTACCGGTTTAGAAAAGCTTATATTGCCCAAGGCCATTCACTGGACGATCTTCCCTATAAGTCAAAATGGTTTCCTTTCGGTCCGATATTTTCCTTTGCTCTTTGTTTTTTCGTTTTATTGGCGCAAAACTATCAAGCCTTTATTGGCGATCATATTAACTGGGCCAGTGTGTTCGCTGCCTATCTTGGCATCCCATTCTTTCTGGTAATGTGGCTTGGTTATAAGTTCATTAAGAAAACAAAAGTAATTCCGCTAGAGGAATGCCAAATTGATTTTGATGAACATAGGAATGCTAATTAGTATGTACCGATAATATGCATTAACCTTGAAATGAAATTGTTGTTTCAAGGTTTTTTTCTGTATATATGACACATTTCCATGTATGTCTGCATAAAAAATAACCAATAAAAAATGTGTGAAATCCCAATCTTGCCATGTCATTTTTAAGCGGGAAATTACATTTTCCACTTTTTGGATGATTTTAGATTTTAAAAAACTCAAAAAAAATTGTGGCGGATGATGGGCGTTTATGATTATAGGAAGTCGAAGTGTTGGTATATCAAGGTTTTTAGAGCCTTCCGTATCCTTTAGAATCGATGGTTTAAATGGGCTTTTTAGGCAAGAAATCCGTCCCACATCATTTGAACTTATATTCATTCTTTGTTAAGGTAATTAAGTACTTTAGGGATACAGGTTCATTCCTTGTGCTGGGACTGAACATAACTCTAAAAAAAAAAAACCATTATATTTCAGTTGGTATATGCTGTGCCTGTTAGTTTCCTCAGTTGTATTGCACCTCTTTTCCCTGCAAAGCTCAAATTAGACATATTGGGAATCCCATAATCATATTTCTATGCGTTTTGGTGTTATACTGCACTGCAAGTATCATTCCACCTGGTAAAGGAAATGAAGTACTTTAGAGGGTAGTCGTAAGTCCATCATCCGGACAAAACTCTAAGTGGAAATCGTTTATATTACAGTTGGTATATGTTGTGCCTGCTAGTTTCCTCAGTTGTGATTGCACCTCTTTTTTCCTACGTGAAATGCTCAATTTATCACACAAAATATAATCCAAGTAAAGAATTTTTTCTTGGGAATAATAAATATAGATTATTTTTCTACGCACGTATGCCCTGTGCCGCTTAATAAGTGTCACTTCCGCTTTTTTGAAGAAAAAGTAATGGGTAGAATTTCGGTTATTTCAAGATACTTGTGCATTAATAATCATCACTCGCATAAAACGGGGAATTCAGCAAAACTGAATATCATATGGGCAACTATTAGAATGAGGTGACTTGATGAAGCCGAATGTAGAAGTCAGAAATGTCTCGAAAATTTTTGGCAAATCTCCAAAAGCAGCAACAGACTTATTGAAGCAAGGCAAAACGAAAAAAAGAGATCTTGAAAGAAACGGGACAAACGGTCGGAGTGAATAATGTTAATTTCGAGATTTATCCCGGTGAGATTTTTGTCATCATGGGCCTATCCGGAAGCGGGAAATCCACTTTGATCCGCATGTTCAATCGTTTGATCGATCCCACCTTGGGTGAAATCTTAATTGATGATGAAGATATCGTGAAGATGAACGCTGCCCGGTTAAGGGAAGTCAGACAAAAGAAAATAAGCATGGTATTTCAGAACTTCGCTTTATTTCCGCATAAAACGATATTGGAAAACGCTGAATTCGGGCTCGAAATTAAAAAAATGGATCCAGCAAAACGTCATGAAAATGCGATGAAGGCTCTTGAGGCCGTTGGATTGAAAGGCTACGAAAATCAGCTGCCATCACAGCTTAGCGGTGGTATGCAGCAAAGGGTTGGGTTAGCCCGGGCACTCGCAAGTGATACGGATATCCTACTGATGGATGAAGCCTTCAGTGCCCTCGATCCATTAATTCGTAAGGATATGCAGGATGAACTGATTCAAATCCAAGATCAGTACAAAAAAACGATCATTTTCATTACCCATGATCTTGATGAAGCTTTAAGAATCGGGGATAGAATTGCCCTTATGAAAGATGGAAGTGTCATTCAATTGGGAACCCCTGAACAAATCATGATGAATCCAGCCAATGAGTTTGTCGAGAAGTTTGTGGAAGATGTTGATCTATCAAAAGTATTGACAGCGTCTCATGTGATGATACGCCCAGAGAAGATCGCTGTGGACAGAGGTCCGAGGGTTGCCCTCGAAATCATGCGCAAACAAGGGTATTCCAGCATTTTTGTTGTGGATAGAAAGCAGAAGTTATTGGGGGCCGTGACTGCTGAACAGGCTCGTCAGGCAATGAGCAATAACCAATCGATTTCTGAGGTGATGTCAAGAGATATCCCAACTGTAAAAGAGGATGAATTACTTGGAAACCTCATGGATGTGATGGCGACTTCAAGCTTGCCGATTTCAGTCATCGATGATCAGAACAGAATTAAAGGAATTCTTCTTCGCGGTGCCGTCATCGGTGCTTTGGCCGGAAATAAAGATTCCTTGAATGAAATGGAGAGTGAATAATTCAATGAATATGCCGAAAATCCCACTAGGAGCTTGGGTCGATTCTTTAGTGGATTGGATAACTATTGTATTTGCTGGATTATTTACATTTATAACGAATGTGATCGAGGGTCTATTGAATATCTTGGTCGATGTAATGAGTGCAGGACCTTCGCTTGTGTTAATTATCGTCCTGACCCTCCTGGTTACCTATACAAGCAAATGGCCATTAGGAATTTTTGCATTCATCAGCTTACTATTGATTGATAATCTGGGTTATTGGGAATCAAGCATCCAAACACTGGCGATCGTTATTTTGTCAGAGTCTTAACGATCGTGATCGGGATACCGATCGGAATATGGTGTGCCCAAAATAAAACCGTACGCAATATCGTTACCCCGATCTTGGACTTCATGCAAACAATGCCTGCATTCGTTTATTTGATTCCTTCGATCTTATTCTTTGGAATAGGGGTAGTGCCTGGAATCATTGCGTCATTCATTTTCGCAATCGCACCGACAATCCGTATGACCAATCTTGGGATTCAGGAAGTGCCTAATGATCTGATCGAAGCATCGGATGCTTTTGGTTCAACCAGCAGCCAAAAGTTATTCAAGGTACAAATACCATTGGCTACTCCAACGATTATGGCAGGAGTTAACCAAAGCATCATGCTGGCACTATCCATGGTTGTTACAGCCTCATTGGTTGGAGCACCCGGACTTGGGGCGGATGTCTACAGGGCAGTCAGCCAAATTAATGTGGGGCAAGGATTTGAAGCAGGATTATCCATTGTAATCATTGCAATCATACTCGATCGTATCACGCAAAACCTTCGTAAACCAGCTTACGAACATATCGTTAGCAGGAAAATCATTTTTACGATTTTGGCCTTACTAGTTGTGGGTACTGCGCTATTCGGTACTTTTACAAAAGAAAAAGCCATGAATGGGGATGAAAACAGTCTTGCTGCAAAAACCAATTATGAAATCATCGGAATTGAACCTGGCGCAGGATTGATGAAGCTGACTAAAACGGCTATAGATGATTATAAGCTGGATGATTGGAAGTTGGTTGAAGGGTCATCGGCAGCGATGGTTGCAGAATTGAAAAAGCAATCGATAAAAAAGAACCGATCATCGTTACTGGATGGTCACCGCATTGGATGTTCTCGAAATATGACTTGAAATATCTTGAAGATCCTAATGAGTCATTCGGCGGAGCTGAAAACATCAATTCGATTGCCAGAAAAGGACTTGAACAGGATGCACCTGGTGCCTATAAAATTCTTGATCAATTCAACTGGGAAACAAAAGATATGGAAGACGTAATGGTCGAAATTTCCGATGGAATGTCTCCTAAAGAAGCTTCGGAAAAATGGATAAAGGAAAATCAGGACAAAGTATCCAAGTGGACCCAAGGTGCACAATCAGGAAATGGTGAAAAAATCAAACTGGTTTATGTTGCTTGGGACACTGAAATTGCCAGCACGAATGTGATTGGCAAGGTCCTGGAGCAGAATGGCTATGATGTAACATTAAGTCAGGTTGAAGTCGGACCAATGTTTGCCGGCGTTGCAAACGGAAGTGCGGACGCAATGGTGGCTGCATGGCTCCCGGGAACACATCTTGAATACTATAATAAGTATAAAGATGATATGGTTAACCTTGGACCAAACTTAAAAGGAACAAAAAATGGTCTGGTCGTACCGGATTACGTCGAAATTGATTCGATTGAAGACTTGAAATAAGAAAAAGAGGGGATTTCAGAAATGAAATCCCCTCTTTTTTTAGTTTTGATGGGCTGCTGGGCTTTTGAGTACTGAAGATCAATGGAAGTTAACGAATTTACTCCTCAATTCCTCTTCCGTTACTTCGATCTTGCCTTTCAAATCTTCAGCTAGCAATACATAACTTTTCACGCCAATGAACTCTGAATGTGATATTAAAAAGAATTTTGTTCCTTTTTTATACGCAGAAGGAACATCTTCAATTAACTTAAACATTTTCATCCTTTTTCCACCTTGGATATCATAAATTCGTAACGCATGTATTCATAACTACATCGTAATAGCATTGAACAAGTTGAAAAGGAATTAGGTCACTTCTAAGAGACGACTTCTTCTTTTCACTTTTATATCATTGATATTTATGAGCGGTCAACTATTTTTACTGGTAGGTACAAGAACCAGCCTTACTTGTCATTTGTTTGCAAATTATGATTATTCCTAACTTTCTGTGGAACTGGCTATCGTTGAATGTTAAAATTCAGTTGGAAAACAGTGTTCTTTATATAAGAAAGAGAAAAGAGAGGCAATGAGTTGTTAAAAGGGTCTCAAAAAGTGTTTGGAAGGTGTGGAAATATTGAAACCAATCATATTCGATGTAGATACTGGGATTGATGATGCCATGGCGATGGCATATGCTTTAAATTCCCCTGAATTGGAAGTGCTCGGATTCACCACTTGCTTTGGTAACGTGCCCGTTGTTGAATCGACCCGTAATACGCTTGCCGTCTTGGAGAAATTAAATAGGCGCATACCGGTTTATGAAGGTGCTGGCCAAACTTTGGTACGCGGAAGGAAGAAGAGGTATCCCAAGCATGTCCATGGGGAAGACGGGTTAGGAAATACCCTTCGGTTTGAACCAACCATCAAAGCATCACAAGGAAATGCAGCAGATTTCATTATCGATCAAGTGAAAAGCAGACCCCATGAAATTACGATCATTGCAGTTGGACCACTGACTAACATCGCATTGGCGATTAATAAAGCGCCACTGATCATGTCGCTTGTAAAAGAGGTCATAATTATGGGCGGTGCCGTTAACGTACCTGGAAATGTAAGCCCTTATGCTGAAGCAAACATTATTTCAGATCCTGAAGCAGCCGATCAGGTATTAACTTCTGGACTGCCAATCACACTAGTGGGGCTTGATGTGACACTGCAAACATACCTACTGAAATCGAAGCTTGATGATTGGCGTGCCACTGGTAAGGAAAGCGCCAAATTTTTAGCGGAAATGACGGATTATTATATGGAAGCATATGAAAACTCCCATCCAGGTTTAGGCGGTTGCGCCCTTCACGATCCGCTTGCTGTCGGGGTTGCGATTGATTCAAGTTTTGTGAGTACAGAGTTGATGACCGTCAAGGTGGTGACCGAGGGTGAAGAAACAGGCAGGACAATCGGTCAAAAGGATGGCGAACCTAGAATCCGTGTCTGTACGAATGTGGAAAGTGAGCGGTTTTTGAAAGATTTTTTGGAACGGGTTATATGACTTAGCAACTTAATTGAATCATGGATTAAACATAAAGGCTATCACTTTTCCAAAACCATTGGGAAGAGATGGCCTGTTTCTGTTGGGAATATCGATTCTCGCTATATGACACGGATTCCTGCTGCGGCTGATTGTAAAAATAGGTCTTCCATTCATTCTGATGTCCTTTTTTAAATGGTTTGGATTCGATCAATAATAAAGGTGAACAGTCTGAAAAGAATCATTTTCAGACTTTTAATCAAACGTTTGATTAATTTTCTAAAAAAGAAAGTCTAAAGTCACTATTATTATGGTGAAAATCATATTATAGGATGACGATTCAGAAATATTGGGTATAAGGAACTTTTTTTACCATAAAAATGTAAAATATTAAAAAATAATTAGAAAATGGGTTTAAAGGTTTGGGAAAACAGGTACATAGACTTTCGTAATGCCATATTTAGGTTTTTTTGTATAATCATAATTTACCATTTTTCGACTTTGCGCTTATTTATATGGCAGAAAATGTATGGTTCCATTAAAATGTACTATATAAGATAAAAGGAGGATTTTTTCTATGTCACAAATTCGCGTAACACCTTCGGAACTGAAAGATGTAGCTAGACAATATGATAATGAGAGCCAACAAGTAACGGATATGATTGGTCGTTTAGATAGAATGAGAGATCATTTAACTGGTATTTGGGAAGGTTCCTCCAGCGAAGCTTTCGTAGGTCAGTATGAAGAATTGAAGCCTTCATTCATGGATATGGCCCGCTTGTTGAATGAAGTTTCTCAACAATTGAATAAATCAGCTCAAATCCTTGAAGACACAGATAATCAGATTGCTAGTCAAATTCGCGGATAATCATTAGGTCAATGAGATAAAGAAATTTCTAGGAAAAAGCGCCGCGACTCTTTATGAAGATCGTGGTGCTTTTTTGCTTTAAAAGAGGTGGTTTCCATATATATTCAACTAACGATCGATTTAAACAGATATACAGGGGAAGTATTTGATTTGCAAGTTTCGAATTACCGTTCCATCAAGAAAGTTGTGGAAATAATTTGGCAGGTAAAGGATATTGCCAGTGCACCTAAAGAAGGCTATTGGGTGCGGGTCCAGAATAAAGAGTTCGTATGTTCAGGATATGAAACCCTGCTTGATAGCGGCATTACGACGGGGGACCGCCTTGAGATCCTCTAATGGATTAAGTGTGGGCTCTATATAGGAAAAAGTCTAAAGCCCTTTAGCAGGGGTAAAGGAGTTACATAAAATGGATGAGAAAAAATCCTCATATTTGGAGAAAAAAACAGAAGCTGTAATGTTGAAGGGTGATAAGGGGCATTCGTTCGTTTTCCAAAGGGCAAAACTTTCTATGCAGGACCCACTGGAATTACAGATTATTCATGAAGCGGATGATGCTCTCCAGAAACATATAGAAGTTACAGAGGACGAGGTGCAGATCAGAGTAAATCCACCAGCCTCTTTTTTGTTTTTTCCAAAGCTAAAGATAAAAATTCATTGAGTAGATGGTTATCGTCTTATCAAATCTTGAAGAAAATCAGGACTCATGAATTGAGTCGCCTGCAACTAGTCGTCTGTCCAGAAAATATCGTTTTTGATTCGAGCTTGGCCCCATATTTCCTGCATTATGGCGTAAAAGACAGTTTGCCTCCTTATGAGCATAATCAAGATGAGCTATTTAAAGAAACGAAGGCAACGATTTCGGTACTTGTGGATGGGCAGTATACATTCGAAGAGTATTTACTTTATCATAAGACACTGAAACTATCGAACGAAACACAAAGTATATTGGCATCGGGGACTTGGGATGAACTTTCCACGGTCATTCAAGATCGGATAGATGTTTTAGAGAAGGAAGAAAAAGCATTTGTGCATATCCCTGAAAAGAAATGGAAAACGGGCCGTTATACACTTTGGGGTACGATGATCGTTCTGGTGCCGCTGCTGTTGTTTACGATTTACACACTATTCTTCTACCAACCTAAGCAGGAAGCATATGTAGAAAGCGGTGAAAGCTTCTTAAAACAAAAATACAGTGAAGTCATTGACCGTTTGGAAAACTACGATCCAAAAAATATGCCGTATGTCGTTCAATATGAACTGGCTATGGCCTATGTCGCTTATGAGCCGTTAGATGATGTCAGGAAGAAGAATGTAGTAAATGCAATCACTTTGCAGACCGATAGTCAGTATCTCCTATATTGGATTTATATAGGCAGGGGCATGAGTGAGGACGCGATCGATTTGGCGAGAATCATGGAGGATCGCGAATTGATAATGTATGGGCTGGTAAACCAGAAAGAACAGATTAAGTTGGACGATAAACTTTCTGGGGAAGAAAAGGAAACGCAAATTAAAGAAATCGATACAGAGCTGTCCCAATATGAAAAGGAAAAAAAGGAATTGGATGAGCAAATGAAGGAACAGCAAGATCAAAACCAGTCAGCAACAGAGTCCAATATAGAGGATAAAAGCGCAGCGGAAGCAAAACCTGCTGTAAAAGAAAAAGCGGAAAACGAACCTGCTACTGTGGGGAAAGAAGAAAGTAAGGATTCCTCCAAAAAATCAACTGAAGAAAAAGAGAAAAGCAAAGAGTGAGCAATGGGCCTTTTGCGGAGGTGAGATTTAATGAGTTTATTATGGATTTATTATAAGGGGACCTACCAATCCTATACGATCAAGGATAATCATAACGGTCCAATTACGATTGGGCCATCAAGACAGGATACGATCACCGTTTATTCCATTCCTTTTGAACAAGGTTCAATCAAGCTGAAAAAACATGAGGGACTTGATGAATATGAGGTGTTTAGGGAGGACAAGAAGCTTGGTGATGTAAAGCCATTCCATAGCTTCACCTTTCATGAAGGAGAAGAAACGGTCGAGATTTTTATACGGCAGGGGAATTGGAAGAAAGCCTCTATTATATAGGCAACTTGAAAGAAATCACTTTATCGGCCAAGGCGGGAGCGACTTTCCGTAAAGAAGGACCGGTTTCCGGCACTGGCTTTTCCTTTTGCTGCATAAAGGGAAGTGGCACCTCATGCCAAATGAAAATAGCAGGATTTTCTTGAATGGTGAAAGGGTAACGAAGGCTGTTCCCATTCAAAATGGTGATCTGATTTGCTGGCCGAATATGGTGCTGAGGTTGGTTGAAGGCGACTTATTGATGATTCATAGTGCCGAAAGTTATGAAACATCTTTATCTAAAATGAAGAAACCAATCTCTGAAATGAAAAAAGCTATCCACAGTATCGCCGGACACCAAGGATGATCTACGAATTGCCGGATGAAAAAGTGACGATATCTTTTCCGAGCCAAGAATCGGAAGATAATAATAGAGGGTTATGGCTAATCCTTATGCCGCCTTTAATGATGCTAATCGTCATGGGGGTCATCACGGTCATTCAGCCTCGGGGAATTTTCATCATCATATCGATTGTGATGTTCACAACGACTTTAGTTACCTCGACGGTACAATATTTTAAAGACAAAAAGAAGCAAAAATTCAGAGAAGAAAAACGTCAACGTGTATATACCAGGTATCTAGAGCAGAAGAGGGAAGAACTGCAAGAGCTGTCTGAAAAACAAAAGAATGTGCTGTTCTATCATTACCCCTCCTTTGAAAGGATGAAGCTGCTGACTGACAGTATTAGCGATCGTATATGGGAGCGAACTTTGGAAAGTGAAGATGCTCTGCACTTTAAGATCGGAACCGCGACCATACCCTCAAGTTATCAGGTGTCGGTAAATAGCAGCGATATGTCCAATCGGGATATAGATGATTTACTTGAGCAGTCGCAGGAACTTGTGGATGTATACAAAAACCTGGATGATCTTCCATTATCGATCGATTTATCAAATGGATCGATGGGCCTGGTCGGAAAGGAATCGATCGTTAAACGGGAGCTGCAGCAACTGATTGGGCAACTGGCCTTTTTCATAGTTATCATGATGTTCGATTTGTGGCCATTTTTCCGGAAAAGGATTACCAAGAATGGGAATGGATGAAATGGCTCCCTCATTTTCAATTGCCGCATGCCTATGCAAAAGGCTTTATATATAATGAGCAATCACGTGACCAGCTGCTGACCTCGATTTATCAGCTATTGAGGGAAAGAGATTTGGACGAGAACAAAGGGAAAGTGAGATTCACTCCCCACTTTGTCTTTATTGTCACGGATCGTAATTTAATTGCGGAGCATGTCATATTGGAATATTTAGAAGGTAAAACAGACGATTTGGGTATCTCGACGATTTTTGCAGCGGATGCAAAAGAAAGTTTGACCGAAAACGTCCATACGCTTGTGAAGTATATCAATGATTTTGAAGGTGAAATTCTCATCCAGCAAACGAAGGCCGTTCATACTCCTTTTAAACTTGATGCACATTCAAAAGAAGGGAATGAGCGTTTTGCACGTACGCTGCGTTCGCTAGATCATCAAAAAGGCATGAACAATTCCATACCAGAAACGGTATCATTTCTGGAATTATTGAAAGCTCGTGAAGTGGAAGATCTGCCTATCAGCCAAAACTGGCGGACCAATCAGTCTTCCAAATCCTTGGCAGTTCCGATTGGATTGAAAGGGAAAACGGATAGGGTTGAATTGAACTTGCATGAAAAGGCGCATGGCCCCCATGGATTGGTTGCTGGAACGACAGGATCGGGGAAAAGTGAATTACTGCAAACATACATCCTATCATTAGCCGTTCATTATCATCCACATGAAGTTGCCTTTTTGCTCATTGATTATAAAGGCGGGGAATGGCACAGCCATTCAGGCAGATTCCGCACCTGCTGGGAGTCATTACGAATATTGAGGGAAGCAAGAACTTCAGTGCCAGGGCACTAGCCTCCATCAATAGCGAATTGAAGAAACGCCAGCGCATGTTTGATCGATACGAAGTCAATCATATCAACGATTACACGGACTTATACAAAGAAGGCAAAGCGGATGAACCGTTACCGCACTTATTTTTGATATCAGATGAGTTTGCGGAACTTAAAAACGAAGAACCCGATTTCATCCGCGAATTAGTGAGTACGGCGCGAATTGGACGGAGCTTGGGAGTTCATTTAATTCTTGCTACACAAAAGCCGGGCGGTGTAATTGATAACCAGATTTGGAGCAATGCCCGTTTTAAAATTTCCTTGAAAGTGCAGGAAGCCAGTGATAGTAAGGAAATTCTTAAAAATAGCGATGCGGCAAATATTACTGTCACCGGACGGGGATATTTGCAGGTAGGAAACAACGAGGTTTATGAATTGTTCCAGTCTGCGTGGAGCGGTGCCCCATATTTAGAGGATACGGTTGGATCTGAGGACGAAGTGGCACTTGTCACAGACCTCGGTCTTGTTCAAATCTCAAATGTATCGGAACAGATCACTAATAAGAGGAAAGAAAAGATTAGTGAAATTGAAGCTGTGGCGGATCGAATTGTTGCGATGCAGGAAGAAATGGAGATTAAGAAGTTGGCAAGCCCATGGCTGCCGCCTCTTTCAGATCGTTTATCGAGAAACACTGAAAGAAGCCTGACGAGGAATCAATTCCACCTGGGAATGAAGGATGAGCCTGAATTGCAAAGCCAGACAAATTATGTCTATAACTGGATTGAAGATGGGAATATTGGGGTTTTTGGTTCTTCCGGGTACGGCAAGTCCACCACCGTTTTGACACTTCTCTTTAGTTTTGCAGATCAATTCAGTCCTGAAGAACTGCATTATTATATTTTCGACTTCGGGAATAGCGCTTTACTGCCAATGCGCCAGCTGCCTCATACTGGGGAATACTTTAGGTTCGATGAGTTAAGGAAAATAGAAAAATTCATGTTATTCATGAAGGCGGAAATGGAAAGGCGTAAGCAGCTTTTTTCAGAAAAGGAGCTTAGTAACATAAAGCTTTATAATGCATTAGTGGAAGATAAATTGCCGATTATTTATATCGTGGTCGACAATTTTGACTTAGTGAAGGATGAGATGCAGGATCAGGAAGCCCAATTCGTTCAGTTTGCACGTGATGGACAATCACTTGGGATATTCATGATTTTAACGGCAACGAGAATCAATGCGATTCGCCAGCCGTTAATGAATAGCCTTAAGACGAAGGTCGTCCATTACTTAATGGACAGTTCGGAAAAATATTCAGTTTTGGGGCGAACCCCTTATGAAAATGAACCTGTTCCTGGCAGGGCGTTGGTGAAAAAGGATCAAACCTATCTCACGCAGGTTTATTTACCAGCCGATGGAGCGGATGATATAGCCGTTTTGGAAGAAATGAAACAAGTCGTGGCAGAACATAAGGCTAAATATAAGGAAATGGACAAACCACCGGCGATTCGGATGTTACCGGCACGTCTTGATTCCAGCAGCTTCAAGAGTTACTGCTCACAAGCCATAAAGAAGGGTACCATTCCAATCGGGCTTTCAGAGGAAAGCGTTACACCTGTATTCGTGGAGTTGAATTCCAATCCATTCCTGCTTGTCGTAGGACAGTCACGTAAAGGGAAAACGAATGTCCTTAAAGTGCTACTGGAATCGTTGCTTAAACAGGCAATCGGGGAAATTGGATTATTTGACGGAGTGGATCGCGGCTTATCTTCTTATGCTTTTGAGGAGAAGGTGAGCTATGTGGAAACAAAAGAGCAGATAACCGAATGGCTCGATCATATCACTGGAATATTTGAAGAACGTGAGCGAAGTTATCTTGCGGCATTGGAAATGAAACCGATGAAGCAACTGGAATTCCCACAGGTCATATTTGTCATAGATAGCATTTCAAGGATCCAACAAACGATAGACGGCAGGATTCAGGATAGGATCAGCAGTTTGATGAAACAATACAGCCATCTCGGGTTTAGTCTGATTGTCGCGGGAAATGCCAACGACTTCACGAAGGGGTATGATTCGTTGACAACCGAATTGAAACAAGTCAGGCAGGCTGTTTTGCTTCTTAAAAAATCGGACCAAAGCTTGTACACCCTCTCCTATTCCAGAAAAGAAGAAGAAATACAGCCGGGTTACGGATACTTTGTGCTGAATGGCCAGGAGAGTAAAATCCAAATTCCGCTAAGTGAAGAAAGAAGGAGAGTGCAAGAGAGTGTCTGAAAAAATAAAACCGATGCTGTTAATCGGTAAAATCCTGGTGATCATTGCGCTGCCAATCTTGTTTTTTTCTTATATTGGCCAAAATCCAATGAAAAAGACAGAAACGGCTTCTCGTGAAATCGCCATTGTAAATGAAGATAATGGGACTGAATTTAACAATAATCCCATTTACATGGGCTCAGAGCTTGTTACTACACTTGACAAGGATTCTGAATATGAGTGGTTTGTGGTTAATAGAAGTACGGCGGAAAGTGGACTTGCTAATGAAAAGTATGATGCAGTCATATATTTTCCATCCGATTTTTCAGAGAATATTTATACATTCGATGATGAACAGCCTGTTAAGGCGGGGATAAAGTACAAGGTACAACCCAGTTTGAATGCAGAGAACATGGAAAAGGTACAAAAGGAATTAGAGAAGACAAAGAGCAAAATGAATAAGCATATTTCAACACAGTATTGGAGCTATGTTTCCCAATCAGTCGAGGACATCCGTAAGAAGTTCGATAATGTCCTTGCTAAAGAAATCGCTTTTCAAAACACGATGTATAAGTTTTATACTCCGAGCTCGGAAAGTCTTGCCGGCGAAATCAAGCAGCATAAGGACATGCTTGAAGGAGTCTTTGCCGAGACGAAGGATGCTGGCAAAACAAGTACTGAAACAATGGATGAAATAGGAAACACGAAGGCTCAAATGGCTTCATTTGTGAAAGATGTTGTTTCTTTTGAGGAATATCAAAAGGCTCAAAGTATCCTTTTGAGAAGGCCTCTGCCCAAAATCAGCAGCTTGTCATGGAGAGTGTACAATCATATGACAAGGTGCTGAATGAGGGGAATCAAGCTATACCGGAGATTCAGCAAGGAATGAATACGAAATACAGCCTTAATGATCAAGGCATTAGTGAAAATGTTGGAATCATGCAGCAGAAACTTGATTCCAGCAGTAATGAATTGGAACAATTTTCAACAAGCATGAAAGACAAACAAGTAGAACAAATTACGAAAATCACCCAAGATCAACAAAGCTCGATTGAACAATTGAAGCAATCGGAAGAGGCGGGTCTTGATAACCTTCAGTCCACCTTGCTTGTGCAAAGAGGGAATCTTGCAAGCAGCTCTGGTGATGGGGAGGATATTGGTGAAGGAACCACGCCTATAGAAGATATTGAAACGGAAACGGGAAAAGGTGAATCGGTTGCTGCACCTGAAAAGAAGGACGCGATAGATGAACTGTCGCTGCAGGTTCTGCTGGATCAAATCAATGGGATCAACACGGCACTTGAAAGTTTGGTGCCGGCAGAAGGAAGTGAAGGAGCTGCTGAACAAATCAACATCCTAACAGCGGATCTCCAAACGGAAATCAATAATCTCAGCGGAACGGTAAGCGGCAGAACGGGGAATCATAACCAAGTGATAACGGAGTTTAATACACTGGTAGATTCATATAATGATCTGCTGGCCCAGTTTACGCAATTGCAAGCTGATTATAATGAACTCGGCACGAATTATAAGGATTTAGGTGACAAATGGAAAAAGTCACAAGAAGATATTCAAAAATTACATGACATCCAGAGTATGACAATCGATGAGGCCATTGCAGAAATCAAGACCCTCGAACAGTCACTTCTTGAAAAAGTGGGGGAGAAAGGCGAGCAGTGCTTGTGAAGGCCTTTGAGAATCCTATCACCAATCGGGATTCAAATACCCTCCTTGCCTATTACGGTTCACTCTCATCTTATGGTGAATTGGCTGAAAGAGTCACGGAAGCAAATGTAGATAAGATATTTGCAGCCAATATAAAAGAATTGGAAAACTTGAAAAATGGGGTTTCCGGAAACGTGGATGAAGAAGCGAAACTCGTTAAAGCCAGTTTAGCAGGAGTCAATGAGAACTTTCAGATGTTCTCGGATTCCATTATGGGTTATATGAAAGAATATGATGCTAATGTTGAAACGGGGCAGAAAGCTACTTTAGCTGAATTAGCGGCAATTACCGGCAAGGCTCAAGAAGTGTCTGCCAATTTGTCGGATCATATGGAAGTTCCTGAGATGGAGGCAGAACCGCCAGTTAACCTTGATGGAGAAATGTTTGTATCACTTCAAGACAATACGGCAACAACTGTCGGCTTCATTTCCGAGCTTGTCAATTCTGTAGCGGAACGACAGGACACGGTCACGAAGGATACAGCAGACCTGCAAGCAAAAGTGGGGTCAGTGCAGGAAAGGGCCGATCAGCTTAATGATAATTGGTCCCAAAATGTAGACTCAACCGAAAAAATCAAGACGGACGTATATAGCGTCTTGAACAATACTCTAGTCGATGATCAGGAGAACGGGTATGTGTACGAATATTTAGCGAATCCCGTACAAATCAGCGGGGAAGTCCTTCATCAGGAAAAGGTTAATATCCCGCCGATCGTCATGTTGGTGATCATACTCATTTCCGGGTTATTGATCGGTTTCTTCCTGCATCATTATGAAACCATTCCAATGATGGTCCATGCGGCCTTGTTTACCTTATTGAATCTGATCGTAGGTTTAATCATCAGCATATATGGTTTGAAGATCTATCCACTGGGAGATATGCAGGAGATTAAATGGACCGTCTTCACCGTCCTGCTTTTATTCTTCTGTTCAGCGTTTACCAGACTTGCCTTCTCGATTGGGCCGTTTGTCGGTTCTATCCTGGTGATTGGTTTAATCAGTTTCTTTACCATACCATTATTGGATTTAATCATGCCTAATTTCAATGTAGACCACCCTGTTGCAGACGTATACATGTCCATTCAATTCGGTAATCAGTCGGCATTCATTCCGGCTAGTATCATCTTGATTGTGCTGACGCTTATCGCAACGATCATTCCATATGTAGTGAAGCGTCTTGCAGAAAGAAGAGCAATGGCCCATGAAGTGGAATAAATACGTAATGCCTGTCTTGCTCATCCTGTTTTTTAGCCATGCACCTCATGGCGGGGCGGAAGAGGAACCGATGGTGGAGCCCAATGAATATCAAGAAAAGGATATTGATATTCAAACGGAGTATTTCCATGAAGAAGGATTGTTGGAACAAAAACGGAAACTGCCTGAAGAACAAAAGGATCTCACTTTTGAAAGAGGGAAGTATGATGCCATTGACTCGGTGAAGGACTCGCTGTTTCTGTCACCTGTGACGGAGAATCAAAATAATACCATCGCTGCAAAGTCAGAACAGCTTGGATTATTCTCGGAGGTACGCATTCCAACGAGAAACGAAGAAGAAACAGAGCCTTCACTTAATTTTGACCTGACGATATTGCTCGGCATCGTTTTGGCGCTTTTGGTCGTTTGTTTGTTTTTTATCCTTATCCCGAAAATGGGGAAGCTGAATGGAGAGGTTAAGCGAAAATGAAAACAGCCCGATTCCTGTCAGGAATCGGGCTGTTTTTGGCTACATATCCATAATGGTTTTAATAAGCCCTAAAAGAAGGGCGGCTGCGAAGATCAAAATGAAGAATTTTTATACATCATCAGTACCTCTTAATATCTTATGAGTGGATTGCATTCATTTTAGCATAAACAAGACAGAAAAGAAGTTTACTTAAGAATATACAGATCGGAAGGGCGTGGCTTCATTGCCCTGATGACCGGGGCGGGAAATTATGAAAAGGTGTGGACAATTTATTGGAGTTTGCCTGCCGTTTTTTATGGCTTGTACATTTTGGACGTTCATTTCCGCAGGAGTCTCGTACCTTTCTCTTCAATCAACTTGTTATAACATTTAGATAGAAACCATACCTGAGGACTGGCGGGCATATGAAGCATATCATCTGCGTAATCATCAAGATGTAAAAAATAGATATCCGAAATACAAAAACGATTGAGCATGTATCCGCAGATGCAAATGAAAAGCGCATTTATATTTTTAGACAAATTCGTTTATGGTTTACTGATTATCTAGTAAACTTACAATGTAAGGTTTAATTGGAGCTTAATGTAAAATGCGTGATATAGAAAAGACATGAAATAATAATGATAATGTGAATCCCGGGAGGTAGCGAATGATTTACAAGAAGTTGAACCAAAAACTAGAAATGATTTTGGAGAATATCGAAAAGGTGATTATCGGAAAACGGGATATAGCAGAATTAAGCATCGTGGCACTCCTTTCCGGCGGGCATGTCTTATTGGAGGATGTTCCGGGTGTGGGAAAGACAGTCATGGTAAGGGCATTGGCAAAATCAATAGGTGCAAGCTTTAAGCGAATTCAATTCACACCTGATTTACTTCCTTCGGATGTTACTGGCGTTTCGATCTTCAATCCTAAGGAACAGGAATTCATCTTTAGGCCAGGTCCGATAATGGGCCATATTATTTTAGCCGATGAAATAAACCGGACCTCGCCGAAAACTCAGTCTGCATTGCTTGAAGCCATGGAAGAGGCAAGTGTGACGATTGATGGTGTCACAAGAGGATTGGAGAAGCCCTTCTTCGTAATGGCGACACAAAATCCAATCGAGTACGAGGGAACATATCCGCTTCCGGAGGCTCAATTGGATAGATTCCTATTAAAAATGAAAATGGGCTATCCAGGTGTGGAAGAAGAGATAGAGGTTCTTCATAGGGTTCAATACACGGCACCGCTAGAGGAGCTGGAATCCGTCATCACCTTGGATGAATTGATAGAATTACAGGCTGAGGTAAAGGCGGTGATAGTGGATGACACAATAAAACGATACATTGTTGAATTGGCGAATCAAACACGTTCACATGAAGGGGTCTATTTAGGGGTGAGCCCGCGTGGATCGATAGCATTGATGAAGGCAGCCCAGGCCTACGCGCTGATCCAGGGAAGGGACTATGTTCTGCCGGACGATGTTCAATATTTAGTGCCATTCGTATTTTCCCACCGGCTTATTTTGAAACCTGAAGCGAATTATGAGGGCTTCGATGCTGGAATGGTGATACATGAAATTGTCGCAACAACAAAAGTGCCTGTGAAGCGGGCTGTGACCTAATGCGCAGATTCATCAACACTCTAAGGGGAAATATGAGTGTGATCGGACTTGTATTACTTATGACCGTTTCCTTTTGCTATGCAATGGTTCAAGGCGGTTTTGTCAGTTGGTTCATTTTTTATTCATTTTTGCCGTTTTCTGTGTACGCTTCGATCCTGCTGTTTTATCCGCTGCATGATTTTACCGTTGAGAGAAAGGTCAATAAAAGGGAATGCCAGGCTGGTGAATCTGTTGAGATAGCATTGATGTTTACCCGTAAAAACCGGTTGCCCCTATTATTTATGGTGGTAGAGGAGGAATTGCCACAGGAAATGGAAGATAGGGGACTCCAAAGGAAAATGATTATCTTTCCTGGATTCAAGCGTACCTTCAGCATGTCATATACCTTGGAAAACTTGCAGCGCGGAGAGCATTCGTTTCAATCGATCCGCTTTTGGATTGGGGACTTTTTCGGGCTGGTCGAAAAGGAAGCGATATATAGTTCACCTTTGAAAATAACTGTTTTTCCTCGTTATCACGAACTTGCCTACAGTGATCTTGATCGAGTGTTCAATAAGGGGGCAGTGGTTTCAACAAAGAAAACACAACGGGAACATTCAGTGGTCTCCGGGGTAAGGGAATATCAGCCAGGCGATCAGTTGTCATGGATTAACTGGAAGGCGACTGCCAGAACGAGTGAAATCATGACGAAGGAATTCGAGGTGCAGAAAAACCGGGATGTATTCATCATGCTTGATGAAAAGCCATCGGATTTATTCGAAGAATCCATTGAAATGGCAGCTACCATTGCCCACGCCATGTTAAAGAAAGGCATGGAAATTGGGTATGTGAGTAGGGGATCGAGGTTAATCATACCGGCAGCAGCAGGCAATAAGCAGAAACGGAAGATTTTTTACCGACTTGTTAAAGAAGAGCCGAGTGTTGGAAACGCATTGAACGAAAATGGCAGGAAGGGAATTCTTCCGGCAAACGCTGCTGTGATATTCATCGTTTCAGACTTAACCTTAGAAAAGGTGGACATATTGAATGCTTTCCGGCCTAATCAGGGATTAATTTTATGTGTGAAGAAACAGGGGGATCTTACTGATGAGGAAAGGTTGTCAAGTTCTGCAGCTGTTTCGAGGGGGATAAAGGTTAGCTTTTTTGAACATGGTCAACTGAAGTTTGACAGATCGGAGGTGATGGCGAAATGAATGTCACTACCGAAAAATTGGAAAAGTTCATGCACGTCCTCATGTATGTATTTGGTCTGTTGTTGATTACTGAATGGTTAAGGCCTGTCGATAAACTCACTGATACAGGTAATATCATCATTTTTATCTTATTTTTGCTCTATTCCCTGCTACTGCATTATTTCCGCATACATTGGTCTATCCGATTTATTCTCATTAGTGCTTATATAATGGTTTCATTACAGTTCCTCCATTCAAAAGACGATTTATATCAATTGTCATGGCTGAAAGGGTTTCTAGCGGATTTTAAGGGCAATCTTGGTTTTATATATGATGGGAATTGGGAGTTGATCACAAATCCATTTCGAACGTTTCTATTTTTTGTGCTTCTTTGGCTTGTGACATATTTGATCCATTACTGGGTGATGGTGAGGCAAAGCATCTTTTTCTTTTTTATGTTAACGGTCATTTTTATATCTGTACTTGACACATTCACTCCTTATGTGGGGGATAAGGCAATGATAAGAATCATCATCATCGGGTTCTTGATGCTCGGCTTGCTGTCCCTTCTGAGGCTAACGGTACAGGAGAGGATTAAGTTTCCGTTGGCTTCCATCAATAAGTGGATCTTGATGCTGACAGGCATGATATTGGGAAGTGTCCTTGTCGGTTTCGCTGCCCCCAAGCTCTCTCCGCAGTGGCCGGACCCGGTGCCTTATATTACTTCCTATTCCGATAAAGCTGTGAAAGAAGACGGTGATTCGAAGCGTAAAAGTGTCGGATATGATGAAGATGATTCGGATCTTGGCGGTTCGATAGAGCCGGATAGTTCCATCGTTTTTTATAATAATGCTCCCGCAGGACATTACTGGAAAGTAGAGAACAAGAATATTTATACCGGTAAAGGGTGGGTTTCCATACCGGAAACGGAATTTCACACTTTTTCCAACGGTCAGGATATGGAAACTTTAGATATTTACGACGTTCCTGAATTGGTGAGGACAGAAGAAATGACGGCAAAAGTGTCCATGACGGAATCCTATTCACATATCCTTCATCCGCAGTCCGGGTATTTAAAAAAGGTTGAGGGCAAAAACGGAAAGGGTTTTAAATATTATCAGGATATGGACAAAGTTATTTCTGAACAGGGTAATGGCGAACGGCTGTCCATGAAAGAGTATGAGCTGGTTTATGATATGCCAAGTTTTGATATAGCTGAGTTAAGGAAGGTAACGGAACCCGACGAATCCATGGGTTTATTAATGGAAAAAAACACTCAGCTTCCAGAAGGATTGCCAAACCGGATATTTGAATTGGCATCCCGGCTAACAAGGAATGAAACGAATTGGTACGATAAAGCAAAAGCCATTGAGAATTATTTTGACGGACCTGAATTCATTTATTCTAAGGACGATATTCCGTATCCAGAGAGCAATCAAGATTATGTCGATCAATTTTTATTTGAGACACAGATAGGGTATTGCGATAATTATTCAACTGCAATGGTCGTTTTACTAAGGGCCGCCAATATACCTGCAAGGTGGGTAAAGGGCTATACCGAAGGGGAAAAATCAATCCTTGACGGCGAATCCGTTTATAAGGTGACCAATAATAATGCACATTCCTGGGTCGAGGTCTATTTTTCAGGGATAGGCTGGATTCCCTTCGAGCCGACAAAGGGTTTCGATGGGGAAGTTGAATTTTACGATTCGGAATTGAAACAGGAAGCGATAAAGAACCTTGAAGAACCCCCGACTAATGAAGAGCAAACAAAGAAAGAGACCAAAGAGCGCCAGGATACACCCGATAGGGAAACTCAATCATCCGTGAAAACTGGTATTGCAAACATGGAAGGGTTCTTAAAATGGACTGCCATCACGCTGTCGGGTGCTTTGATTTTCGCTTCTATCGGCTATTTCCTCAGAAGGAAGTGGATTCCTCATCTGCAGATTCTTCGTTATAGAAAGAAAACCGGTGCACATTTCTCGACAGCTTATTTAATATTATTGAAACAATTAAAACGAGCTGGTTTAGTTCGGCCGGAGGGGCAAACTTTAAGGAGTACGCCGCCTATGTGGATGCAGTGTACGAAACGGATGAGATGAGTGAATTGACTGCTGGATACGAGTTAATGATATATCGTGGAGACGCGGAAGATGGGGAATGGAAACACTTTCAAAAGGGTTGGGAAAGCTTAATGAGAAAAACTAGCTCTTGACCAGGTTTTTATTATATTGATACAATAACAAAAACTAACTTAAACTAATATATCCTTCATATATCCTCGATAATATGGATCGAAAGTTTCTACCGAATCACCGTAAATGATTTGACTATGAAGGCGGATTTTAACAGGAAAGCTGAAAATCTGCCTTCGTCTGTACTTTTCTGTATTTTTGAGGGTGGATTTTTAGTTTTTCTTTTTTATGATAATATTTTTTATAAGAAGTTATCACTCGATTTTATGAGTGAATTACATTGATAGAGGTGACGTTTGTGCCGGGGAAAACAGAATTGCAAAAAACCAGGAAATGATCGTAGTACTTGATTTCGGAAGCCAATATAATCAATTGATCACTCGTCGTATCCGTGAATTTGGTGTGTACAGTGAGCTTCATCCTCATACAATTACTGTAGAGGAAATCGAGAAAATGAACCCAACGGGAATCATTTTCTCAGGGGGCCCAAACAGTGTTTATGATGCAAATGCTTTTGGTTGTGATGAACGCATATTCGAAATGGGCCTTCCTATTTTCGGTATTTGTTATGGCATGCAGCTTATGACCAAACATTTTGGCGGTAAGGTGGAACCAGCGAAAAACCGTGAATACGGAAAAGCGACACTTGCCATCCAAAATGAGTCCAAGTTATTCAGTGACCTGCCAAAAGAACAAATAGTCTGGATGAGCCATGGTGATTTAGTGGTGGAAACGCCTGAAGGTTTCCAAATTGATGGGACGAACCCGTCTTGCCCAATTTCGGCTATGAGTGACGAGTCACGTAAATTATATGCCGTGCAATTCCATCCAGAAGTCCGTCATTCCGTATACGGTAATGACATTTTGAAAAATTTCGTATTCGGTGTTTGTGGCTGTAAAGGTGACTGGTCAATGGAGAACTTCATTGAAATCGAGATGGAGAAAATCCGCCAAACGGTCGGAGATAAAAAAGTGTTATGCGCTTTGAGCGGCGGAGTGGATTCATCCGTTGTTGCTGTTTTGATCCATAAAGCGATTGGCGATCAGCTGACATGTATTTTCGTTGATCATGGATTACTTCGTAAAGGGAAGCCGAAGGTGTAATGGAAACATTCAGTGAAGGTTTCAATATGAATGTAATCAAGGTCGATGCAAAAGAACGTTTCCTATCGAAGCTTGCTGGCGTTTCAGATCCGGAACAAAAACGGAAAATCATCGGTAACGAGTTCATCTACGTATTCGATGACGAAGCAACGAAGCTCGAAGGAATCGATTTCCTTGCACAGGGAACACTTTACACAGACATTATTGAAAGTGGTACGGCCACTGCACAAACAATTAAATCGCATCACAACGTTGGCGGTCTGCCGGAAGATATGCAATTTAAATTGATTGAGCCTTTGAACACCCTATTCAAAGATGAAGTGCGTGCACTTGGAAGTGAAATGGGCATTCCGGATGAAATCGTTTGGCGTCAACCATTCCCGGGTCCAGGTTTAGGTATTCGTGTATTAGGTGAAATTTCAGATGAAAAACTTGAAATCGTACGTGAATCTGACCATATTTTACGTGAAGAAATTAAAAAGAATGGTTTGGAACGCGAAATTTGGCAGTACTTTACGGTGCTTCCTAACATTCGAAGCGTAGGGGTAATGGGCGATGCGCGTACGTATGACTATACAATCGGGATCCGTGCGGTTACGTCCATTGACGGAATGACGTCCGATTGGGCAAGAATCCCATGGGATGTACTTGAAATCATCTCAACGAGAATCGTTAATGAGGTAAACCATGTAAACCGCGTAGTGTATGACATTACGTCTAAGCCGCCTGCAACGATCGAGTGGGAATAGTAGATTAAAATCATCCAATCAGTGAAGGAATTAACCTTCACTGATTTTTTTGTTAAAATAGTATTTGAATATGTAGATTTCTTACATTTTACGTAATTTGGCGAAGATATAGCCATAATAATTAAGGAATATATAGCGAAACGCGAACGTTGCCTAAAATTACATAAAAAATATTCGTTTGGTATTATTGACGATTATTTTGGTGACTGATACACTATACCTATAATAATAAAAAACATAATTGTCGTATAATATTGGGGATATGGCCCAAAAGTTTCTACCAAGCTGCCGTGAACGGCTTGACTACGATGTGGAAGGATTGGCGGTATGGATAAACCGCCACTTCTTTACATGACCGCAGTCAAGCCCCGTTCGTAAGCGAACGGGGCATTTTCTGTTGGCACGATCTTATGATAGGGAGACTCATAATGAAAAATTATTTTCGGTTTAACGAGCTGGGAACTAATTATCGCCGTGAAATACTTGGTGGACTAACTACTTTCCTTTCAATGGCATATATCCTGGTTGTTAACCCTGTGATGCTGACTTTACAAAGCATCGAGGACTATCCGGATGAATTGAGAATGGATTACGGAGCGGTTTTTGCAGCGACCGCCTTGGCAGCTGCAATTGGCTCGATATTGATGGGGATCATAGCCAGGTATCCAATCTCGCTCGCGCCGGGTATGGGATTGAATGCTTTCTTCGCTTTTACCGTTGTGCTTGGTTTTGGAATTCCTTGGCAGACGGCTTTGTCAGGAGTATTAATTTCAGGTATTATCTTCGTTTTGCTTTCCCTATCGGGAATACGTGAGAAAATCATTAATGCAATTCCGGTCGAATTGAAATACGCAGTTGGAGCCGGTATCGGTTTATTCATTACTTTTGTTGGGTTTCAGAATGCTGGAATCATCACGAATGATGACAGTGTTCTTGTCGGTCTGGGCGACTTGACATCGGGGAATACTTTATTGGCTGTGTTTGGAATTGTCGTAACCGTTATTTTGATGACAAGAGGCGTCAAAAGCGGCGTGTTCATAGGAATGGTCATTACAGCCATTGCAGGAATGATCTTTGGACAAGTTCCGGTGCCGGAGAAAATTATCGGTGCAGTTCCTAGCATAGCGCCTACATTCGGGGTTGCGTTCGATGCCTTTGGAAATCCCGGTGATCTCTTCACTGGTCAAATGTTAATCGTGATACTAACCTTCTTGTTCGTAGCATTCTTTGATACAGCCGGCACGTTGGTGGCTGTCGCGCAACAAGCTGGATTGATGAAGGATAATGTTCTTCCTAGAGTAGGAAAAGGATTGCTTGCTGATTCATTATCCATCGTTTCAGGTGCAATTCTTGGTACATCCACCACGACGTCTTATGTAGAGTCCACATCAGGTGTTGCTGCTGGTGCCCGAAGCGGTTTTGCAGCTGTAGTGACTGGGTTGCTGTTTGTTCTATCCCTTTTCTTTTTCCCGCTTCTTTCAGTGGTGACATCTGCGGTAACTGCGCCGGCATTGGTTATAGTCGGAGTATTAATGGCATCATCACTTAAAAATATTGACTGGCAAAAGTTCGAAATTGCGGTTCCGGCCTTCTTTACGGTCATCATGATGCCTATGACATATTCAATTGCGACAGGTATAGCTTGCGGATTCATCTTCTATCCGATCACTATGTCGATGAAAGGAAGAGCTAAAGAGGTTCACCCGATCATGTGGGGTCTTGGGGTCGTCTTCCTGCTATATTTCATTTTCTTGAAGTGATAATGCAAGTGTGTAAGGAGAGTCCTGATTTCGGGGCTCTTCTTTCATGTTGTAAGAGAAAGCTCATATCGTGTATAGTAAAAGTACTAAGTACTAAGTACTTTATCCTGTATGGGGCATAGGATGACTTTGAGAAAAGAAGAGGGAGAAAAATGAATGGTTTTATCGTTGAAAAGGTTTTGAACAATAATGTGGTGATTGCCACGCATCCGTTGTATGGAGAAGTCGTTACTATTGGAAAGGGCTTAGGCTTCAACCGGAAGAGAGGCGAAGAGTTGAGTCCGGAACTAGCGGAGAAAACGTTTGTCCTGAAAAATGTTAAGGAACAGGAAAGTTACAAAAAACTTTTGCCGCAAATCGATCAAAATCTTCAAGCTGCCATTATAGAATCCATTCATCTCATTAATGACCGAGTAACTGGAAAGTTAAATGAACATATACATGTCGGTTTAACAGATCATTTATTGTTCGCCCTTCAGCGTGTTTCACAAGGAATGACTATCAAAAACCCATTCTTGAAAGAAACGATAACCCTTTATCCTTTTGAACATGATATTGCTGTTGATGTAGTAGAATTGATTCAAGATAAGACAGGCATAGGCCTGCCCCAAGGGGAAATCGGTTTTATTACGCTTCATATTCATAGCGCAATATCAAACAAAGACTTATCTGAAGTCAATCAGCATTCGCAGTTAATCTATCACCTTATCCATGTTGTTGAAGAACAGCTCAACGTAAAAATTAATAAGGATAGCATAGACTATTCACGTTTGGTCCGTCATTTAAGATTCATGATAGACAGGGTGTTGGCTGGGGAAAAAGTAGAGGAACCTGAAAAAATAGCAATGCTATTGAAAGAAGAATATCCTTTGTGTTACAATATCTCTTGGAAGCTAATAAAAATTATGCAGCAAAAAATTAGGCAAACCGGTTTGTGATGCGGAAGCTGTCTATCTAACGATGCATATCCAACGATTACAAAAGAAAATTAAATAAACATACATTAACTTACGTGTTACTGATTCGATCAGGCATAAGTGAGGAGAATGATTGTCTTGAAAGAGGGTATTATATACCTGAATTTTCATTTCAATCCTATCTTTGCTTATGCCTTTTTTGTATTTCAATACTGATGCGTGGGAAGATGAATACCAGCGTTGAATGTAACCGTTTTATTAGCATGGAAAAACAGTAAAGAGGAGGAAAACCTATGTTTAAGAAGTTGTTTGGTGTTTTGCAAAAAATCGGAAAAGCTTTGATGCTTCCTGTAGCCATTTTACCAGCGGCCGGAATTTTGCTTGCGTTTGGTAATGCATTGCAAAATGAAACTTTGTTGGATATCGCCCCGTTTCTTGCGAGTGGCGGAGTGGAAATGGTCGCATCGGTAATGGAGAATGCCGGAAATATTATTTTTGGGAATCTTCCCTTGTTGTTTGCTGTGGGGTCGCAATTGGGTTAGCTGGTGGAGATGGTGTTGCCGGCCTTGCGGCGATTATCGGTTTCTTGATTATGAATGTAACGATGGGAACTGTTCTTGGCATTGACGCTGCCGACATTGAGAACAATAGTGCGGTGTATACAAATGTTCTGGGAATCCCGACGTTGGGAACAGGTGTGTTCGGCGGTATTATTGTCGGTGTCATGGCTGCTGTTATGTATAATAAGTTTTATGAAATCGAACTGCCTTCTTATTTAGGATTCTTTGCAGGTAAACGTTTTGTTCCCATTGTAACAGCTGCAAGCGCAGTTATTCTTGGGTTGCTGATGATTTTGGTTTGGCCGACGATTCAATCGGGGTTAAATTCATTTTCCGAAAATATGTTGGGTGCTAACCTGACACTTGGGGCTTTCGTTTTTGGGGTTGTAGAACGTGCGCTGATTCCTTTTGGATTGCACCATATCTTCTATTCTCCATTCTGGTTCGAATTTGGCAGTTATATCCCTCAAGGAGGGGAACGCCAGTCAGAGGGGACCAGGCCATCTTCATGGCACAAATTAAAGATGGCGTACAGAATTTAACGGCCGGTACCTTCATGACTGGTAAATATCCATTCATGATGTTCGGGTTACCAGCTGCGGCTTTGGCCATTTATCATGAAGCAAGACCGGAAAGAAAGAAAATAGTCGGGGGATTGATGGCTTCTGCAGCACTTACATCTTTCTTGACAGGGATTACTGAGCCACTTGAATTTGCATTCTTATTTGTTGCACCGATACTTTTCGGGATTCACTGTCTGTTTGCAGGTCTATCATTCATGACCATGCATTTACTGGACGTGAAAATAGGGATGACGTTCTCGGGCGGTTTGATCGATTACGTACTGTTCGGGTTAATCAATCCGCAAACCAATGCATGGATTGTTATTCCCGTTGGTTTAGTTCTTGCGGTTATCTATTACTTTGGATTCCGATTTGCGATAAGGAAGTTTAACCTTAAAACTCCTGGCCGTGAAGTGGAAGAGAATGAGGAAACGGACGCATCTACAAGTTCTGCTGGAAGTCTGCCTGGGGATATCTTGGATGCCATGGGCGGAAAAGAAAACATCTCTCACTTGGATGCTTGCATTACCCGTCTTCGTGTGTCAGTCAAAGACATCGGTGACGTTGATAAAAACAGGCTGAAGAAACTTGGTGCCGCTGGAGTTCTGGAAGTGGGCAATAACATCCAGGCGATCTTCGGACCTCGTTCAGAAACGATCAAGGGGCAAATGAAGGATATCATTGATGGAAAAAGGCCGCGTAAAGTAGAAGCGTCTCCTGAAGAAGGTGTGGAAAAGCAAATCGAGGATGTCGTCCCGAAACCTTTACGGACGGATGAAGTTTCCGAGCGCTTTGTTTCTCCTATTAAAGGGGAATTAAAACCGATCACGGAAGTGCCTGATGCAGTTTTTGCTGAAAAAATGATGGGTGATGGATTTGCAATTGTACCCGAGGAAGGGTTGGTTGTTTCTCCTGTGGACGGTACGATCGTTAACTTATTCCCGACTAAACATGCAATAGGTATCGTTTCTGAAGCTGGACGTGAAATCTTGATACATGTCGGGATCGATACAGTTAAGTTAGAAGGCAAAGGTTTCGAAGCACTTGTCGCTCAAGGAGATAAAGTGACAAGCGGACAGCCATTGCTTAAAGTTGATATAGAGTATGTCAAAAACAATGCCAGCTCTATCATTACGCCAATCGTCTTTACTAACCTTTCCGAAGGTGAAAGTGTCAAGATTGAAAAGGCCGGAAATGTAGATAGGGAAGAAGCGGATGTAATCTCCATCAATAAATAATCATTAATAAAGGGAGGGTGGCTATAATCAGCTGCCCTCCCTGTTTTGTTTGATGATTCATCGGCAGGGGCCGCATTTATGAAAGAAAGTGGTGTATATATAGAAGAATAGAAAAAATGAAGGGAATTTAAAAGATTAAATTGACTTATCTATATGCAAGTGCTAATATATTAAATACACCACTTGAGACAAACAAGATAAACAAGTAAATGATAACTTGCTGTTGACTTTGTGTTCGGAGGGTGTTATACTAATAAAGTCGCTAAACGAAGCGATGGAAAATATTGCTCTTTGAAAACTGAACAAAACAAAGCGCCAACGTTAAATTTTAAGTGAGCACACACTATCAAAAAAGCAAATGAGCAAGTCAAACATTTCTTCGGAGAGTTTGATCCTGGCTCAGGACGAACGCTGGCGGCGTGCCTAATACATGCAAGTCGAGCGAATCGACGGGAGCTTGCTCCCTGAGATTAGCGGCGGACGGGTGAGTAACACGTGGGCAACCTGCCTATAAGACTGGGATAACTTCGGGAAACCGGAGCTAATACCGGATACGTTCTTTTCTCGCATGAGAGAAGATGGAAAGACGGTTTACGCTGTCACTTATAGATGGGCCCGCGGCGCATTAGCTAGTTGGTGAGGTAATGGCTCACCAAGGCGACGATGCGTAGCCGACCTGAGAGGGTGATCGGCCACACTGGGACTGAGACACGGCCCAGACTCCTACGGGAGGCAGCAGTAGGGAATCTTCCGCAATGGACGAAAGTCTGACGGAGCAACGCCGCGTGAACGAAGAAGGCCTTCGGGTCGTAAAGTTCTGTTGTTAGGGAAGAACAAGTACCAGAGTAACTGCTGGTACCTTGACGGTACCTAACCAGAAAGCCACGGCTAACTACGTGCCAGCAGCCGCGGTAATACGTAGGTGGCAAGCGTTGTCCGGAATTATTGGGCGTAAAGCGCGCGCAGGTGGTTCCTTAAGTCTGATGTGAAAGCCCACGGCTCAACCGTGGAGGGTCATTGGAAACTGGGGAACTTGAGTGCAGAAGAGGAAAGTGGAATTCCAAGTGTAGCGGTGAAATGCGTAGAGATTTGGAGGAACACCAGTGGCGAAGGCGACTTTCTGGTCTGTAACTGACACTGAGGCGCGAAAGCGTGGGGAGCAAACAGGATTAGATACCCTGGTAGTCCACGCCGTAAACGATGAGTGCTAAGTGTTAGAGGGTTTCCGCCCTTTAGTGCTGCAGCTAACGCATTAAGCACTCCGCCTGGGGAGTACGGCCGCAAGGCTGAAACTCAAAGGAATTGACGGGGGCCCGCACAAGCGGTGGAGCATGTGGTTTAATTCGAAGCAACGCGAAGAACCTTACCAGGTCTTGACATCCTCTGACAACCCTAGAGATAGGGCTTTCCCCTTCGGGGGACAGAGTGACAGGTGGTGCATGGTTGTCGTCAGCTCGTGTCGTGAGATGTTGGGTTAAGTCCCGCAACGAGCGCAACCCTTGATCTTAGTTGCCAGCATTCAGTTGGGCACTCTAAGGTGACTGCCGGTGACAAACCGGAGGAAGGTGGGGATGACGTCAAATCATCATGCCCCTTATGACCTGGGCTACACACGTGCTACAATGGATGGTACAAAGGGCTGCAAACCTGCGAAGGTAAGCGAATCCCATAAAGCCATTCTCAGTTCGGATTGCAGGCTGCAACTCGCCTGCATGAAGCCGGAATCGCTAGTAATCGCGGATCAGCATGCCGCGGTGAATACGTTCCCGGGCCTTGTACACACCGCCCGTCACACCACGAGAGTTTGTAACACCCGAAGTCGGTGAGGTAACCTTCATGGAGCCAGCCGCCTAAGGTGGGACAGATGATTGGGGTGAAGTCGTAACAAGGTAGCCGTATCGGAAGGTGCGGCTGGATCACCTCCTTTCTAAGGATAATTACGAGAGCGCTTTTGTTTTGTTCAGTTTTGAATGAGTAATTCATTCAAATAGGAAAGACAGTCATCACGTTGTGATGGATTCTTTCTGCTTTGTTCCTTGAAAACTAGATAATAGATAGAAGGCAATTAATTTTTTTAAAGCATCTGTAAGATCTTTTTTAACGGTTAAGTTAGAAAGGGCGCACGGTGGATGCCTTGGCACTAGGAGCCGATGAAGGACGGGACTAACACCGATATGCTTCGGGGAGCTGTAAGTAAGCTTTGATCCGGAGATTTCCGAATGGGGAAACCCACTGTTCGTAATGGAACAGTATCTTTACCTGAATACATAGGGTACTGAAGGCAGACCCGGGGAACTGAAACATCTAAGTACCCGGAGGAAGAGAAAGCAAACGCGATTTCCTGAGTAGCGGCGAGCGAAACGGAATTAGCCCAAACCAAGAGGCTTGCCTCTTGGGGTTGTAGGACACTCAACATGGAGTTACAAAGGAACGGGGTAAATGAAGCGACCTGGAAAGGTCCGTCGAAGAAGGTAAAAACCCTGTAGTTGAAACTTCGTTCCCTCCTGAGTGGATCCTGAGTACGGCGGGACACGAGAAATCCGTCGGAAGCAGGGAGGACCATCTCCCAAGGCTAAATACTCCCTAGTGACCGATAGTGAACCAGTACCGTGAGGGAAAGGTGAAAAGCACCCCGGAAGGGAGTGAAATAGATCCTGAAACCGTGTGCCTACAAGTAGTCAAAGCCCGTTAATGGGTAATGGCGTGCCTTTGTAGAATGAACCGGCGAGTTACGATTTCATGCGAGGTTAAGTTGATGAGACGGAGCCGCAGCGAAAGCGAGTCTGAATAGGGCGAATGAGTATGAGGTCGTAGACCCGAAACCAGGTGATCTACCCATGTCCAGGGTGAAGTTCAGGTAACACTGAATGGAGGCCCGAACCCACGCACGTTGAAAAGTGCGGGGATGAGGTGTGGGTAGCGGAGAAATTCCAATCGAACCTGGAGATAGCTGGTTCTCTCCGAAATAGCTTTAGGGCTAGCCTCAAGATGAGAGTATTGGAGGTAGAGCACTGATTGGACTAGGGGCCCCCAACGGGTTACCGAATTCAGTCAAACTCCGAATGCCAAATACTTATTCTTGGGAGTCAGACTGCGAGTGATAAGATCCGTAGTCGAAAGGGAAACAGCCCAGACCACCAGCTAAGGTCCCAAAGTATACGTTAAGTGGAAAAGGATGTGGAGTTGCTTTTAGACAACCAGGATGTTGGCTTAGAAGCAGCCACCATTTAAAGAGTGCGTAATAGCTCACTGGTCGAGTGACTCCGCGCCGAAAATGTACCGGGGCTAAACGTATCACCGAAGTTGTGGATTGACACCGTTGGTGTCGATGGTAGGAGAGCGTTCTAAGGGCGTTGAAGTCAGACCGGAAGGACTGGTGGAGCGCTTAGAAGTGAGAATGCCGGTATGAGTAGCGAAAGAAGGGTGAGAATCCCTTCCACCGAATGCCTAAGGTTTCCTGAGGAAGGCTCGTCCGCTCAGGGTTAGTCGGGACCTAAGCCGAGGCCGAAAGGCGTAGGCGATGGACAACAGGTTGATATTCCTGTACCACCTATACATCGTTTGAACGATGGGGGGACGCAGAAGGATAGGGTAAGCGCGCTGTTGGATATGCGCGTCCAAGCAGTTAGGCCGGAAACGAGGCAAATCCCGTTTCCATTAAGGCGGAGCTGTGATGGCGAGGGAAATATAGTACCGAAGTTCCTGATTCCACGCTGCCAAGAAAAGCCTCTAGTGAGATGTAAGGTGCCCGTACCGCAAACCGACACAGGTAGGCGAGGAGAGAATCCTAAGGTGTGCGAGAGAACTCTCGTTAAGGAACTCGGCAAAATGACCCCGTAACTTCGGGAGAAGGGGTGCTTTTAGGTGAATAGCCCAGAAAAGCCGCAGTGAATAGGCCCAGGCGACTGTTTAGCAAAAACACAGGTCTCTGCGAAGCCGCAAGGCGAAGTATAGGGGCTGACACCTGCCCGGTGCTGGAAGGTTAAGGGGAGAGGTTAGCGCAAGCGAAGCTTTGAACCGAAGCCCCAGTAAACGGCGGCCGTAACTATAACGGTCCTAAGGTAGCGAAATTCCTTGTCGGGTAAGTTCCGACCCGCACGAAAGGTGTAACGATCTGGGCACTGTCTCAACGAGAGACTCGGTGAAATTATAGTACCTGTGAAGATGCAGGTTACCCGCGACAGGACGGAAAGACCCCGTGGAGCTTTACTGCAGCCTGATATTGAATTTTGGTACAGCTTGTACAGGATAGGTAGGAGCCTGAGAAGCCGGAGCGCCAGCTTCGGTGGAGGCGTTGGTGGGATACTACCCTGGCTGTATTGAAATTTAACCCGCGCCCCTTATCGGGGTGGGAGACAGTGTCAGGTGGGCAGTTTGACTGGGGCGGTCGCCTCCTAAAGAGTAACGGAGGCGCCCAAAGGTTCCCTCAGAATGGTTGGAAATCATTCGTAGAGTGTAAAGGCACAAGGGAGCTTGACTGCGAGACCTACAAGTCGAGCAGGGACGAAAGTCGGGCTTAGTGATCCGGTGGTTCCGCATGGAAGGGCCATCGCTCAACGGATAAAAGCTACCCCGGGGATAACAGGCTTATCTCCCCAAGAGTCCACATCGACGGGGAGGTTTGGCACCTCGATGTCGGCTCATCGCATCCTGGGGCTGTAGTCGGTCCCAAGGGTTGGGCTGTTCGCCCATTAAAGCGGTACGCGAGCTGGGTTCAGAACGTCGTGAGACAGTTCGGTCCCTATCCGTCGCGGGCGCAGGAAATTTGAGAGGAGCTGTCCTTAGTACGAGAGGACCGGGATGGACGCACCGCTGGTGTACCAGTTGTCTTGCCAAAGGCATAGCTGGGTAGCTACGTGCGGACGGGATAAGTGCTGAAAGCATCTAAGCATGAAGCCCCCCTCAAGATGAGATTTCCCATGGCGCAAGCTAGTAAGATCCCTGAAAGATGATCAGGTTGATAGGTCAGAGGTGGAAGCATGGTGACATGTGGAGCTGACTGATACTAATAGATCGAGGACTTAACCAACGCTTTAAAAAATGAAATACCTTCTTATTATCTAGTTTTGAAGGAACAACGTTCCTGATATGTTTGGTGGCGATAGCGAAGAGGTCACACCCGTTCCCATTCCGAACACGGCAGTTAAGCTCTTCAGCGCCGATGGTAGTTGGGGGTTTCCCCCTGTGAGAGTAGGACGCCGCCAAGCCATTTAAAAAGATCAGCCATCCGGCTGGTCTTTTTGTGTGCAAGGTCATGAAGACGGGGGAAATTTTTAAGCTTTTTGAGGATACCTTCAGCTGTCCAACTAGCAGAACGGACTTGAAATCATTATTGATCTAACTTTTAGAAAAGGAATTATTTATTGTGAAATGGTGTTGACTTTATGGTAGGAAAGGTTTAATATAAATAAGCACCAACTAAGACAAACGAAAAACTTCATCGCTTTTGGCTGATTGCTGAAAGAAATAATAACTATTGACTTCTTAGCATGAAAGTGATAAGATTAAATGGTCGCTGAAAAACACAGCGATTAAAAATAAGTTAAAAACTTCGTAGAAGTTGACAACTAATCAATAAGATGTTATGATGGATAAACAGCCGTTCGAAAGGACGATTGTGGAAATTGCTCTTTGAAAACTGAACAAAACAAAGCGCCAACGTTAAATTTTAAGTGAGCACACACTATCAAAAAAGCAAATGAGCAAGTCAAACATTTCTTCGGAGAGTTTGATCCTGGCTCAGGACGAACGCTGGCGGCGTGCCTAATACATGCAA
This sequence comes from Peribacillus frigoritolerans, assembly GCA_030562215.1. Taxonomy (GTDB): domain Bacteria; phylum Bacillota; class Bacilli; order Bacillales; family DSM-1321; genus Peribacillus; species Peribacillus frigoritolerans_B. The sequence continues at coordinate 1,446,388 of JAUPFL010000001.1, forward strand.
GTCGAGCGAATCGACGGGAGCTTGCTCCCGGAGATTAGCGGCGGACGGGTGAGTAACACGTGGGCAACCTGCCTATAAGACTGGGATAACTTCGGGAAACCGGAGCTAATACCGGATACGTTCTTTCTCGCATGAGAGAAGATGGAAAGACGGTTTACGCTGTCACTTATAGATGGGCCCGCGGCGCATTAGCTAGTTGGTGAGGTAATGGCTCACCAAGGCGACGATGCGTAGCCGACCTGAGAGGGTGATCGGCCACACTGGGACTGAGACACGGCCCAGACTCCTACGGGAGGCAGCAGTAGGGAATCTTCCGCAATGGACGAAAGTCTGACGGAGCAACGCCGCGTGAACGAAGAAGGCCTTCGGGTCGTAAAGTTCTGTTGTTAGGGAAGAACAAGTACCAGAGTAACTGCTGGTACCTTGACGGTACCTAACCAGAAAGCCACGGCTAACTACGTGCCAGCAGCCGCGGTAATACGTAGGTGGCAAGCGTTGTCCGGAATTATTGGGCGTAAAGCGCGCGCAGGTGGTTCCTTAAGTCTGATGTGAAAGCCCACGGCTCAACCGTGGAGGGTCATTGGAAACTGGGGAACTTGAGTGCAGAAGAGGAAAGTGGAATTCCAAGTGTAGCGGTGAAATGCGTAGAGATTTGGAGGAACACCAGTGGCGAAGGCGACTTTCTGGTCTGTAACTGACACTGAGGCGCGAAAGCGTGGGGAGCAAACAGGATTAGATACCCTGGTAGTCCACGCCGTAAACGATGAGTGCTAAGTGTTAGAGGGTTTCCGCCCTTTAGTGCTGCAGCTAACGCATTAAGCACTCCGCCTGGGGAGTACGGCCGCAAGGCTGAAACTCAAAGGAATTGACGGGGGCCCGCACAAGCGGTGGAGCATGTGGTTTAATTCGAAGCAACGCGAAGAACCTTACCAGGTCTTGACATCCTCTGACAACCCTAGAGATAGGGCTTTCCTTCGGGGGACAGAGGACAGGTGGTGCATGGTTGTCGTCAGCTCGTGTCGTGAGATGTTGGGTTAAGTCCCGCAACGAGCGCAACCCTTGATCTTAGTTGCCAGCATTCAGTTGGGCACTCTAAGGTGACTGCCGGTGACAAACCGGAGGAAGGTGGGGATGACGTCAAATCATCATGCCCCTTATGACCTGGGCTACACACGTGCTACAATGGATGGTACAAAGGGCTGCAAACCTGCGAAGGTAAGCGAATCCCATAAAGCCATTCTCAGTTCGGATTGCAGGCTGCAACTCGCCTGCATGAAGCCGGAATCGCTAGTAATCGCGGATCAGCATGCCGCGGTGAATACGTTCCCGGGCCTTGTACACACCGCCCGTCACACCACGAGAGTTTGTAACACCCGAAGTCGGTGAGGTAACCTTCATGGAGCCAGCCGCCTAAGGTGGGACAGATGATTGGGGTGAAGTCGTAACAAGGTAGCCGTATCGGAAGGTGCGGCTGGATCACCTCCTTTCTAAGGATAATTACGAGAGCGCTTTTGTTTTGTTCAGTTTTGAATGAGTAATTCATTCAAATAGAAAGACAGTCATCACGTTGTGATGGATTCTTTCTGCTTTGTTCCTTGAAAACTAGATAATAGATAGAAGGCAATTAATTTTTTTAAAGCATCTGTAAGATCTTTTTTAACGGTTAAGTTAGAAAGGGCGCACGGTGGATGCCTTGGCACTAGGAGCCGATGAAGGACGGGACTAACACCGATATGCTTCGGGGAGCTGTAAGTAAGCTTTGATCCGGAGATTTCGAATGGGGAAACCCACTGTTCGTAATGGAACAGTATCTTTACCTGAATACATAGGGTACTGAAGGCAGACCCGGGGAACTGAAACATCTAAGTACCCGGAGGAAGAGAAAGCAAACGCGATTTCCTGAGTAGCGGCGAGCGAAACGGAATTAGCCCAAACCAAGAGGCTTGCCTCTTGGGGTTGTAGGACACTCAACATGGAGTTACAAAGGAACGGGGTAAATGAAGCGACCTGGAAAGGTCCGTCGAAGAAGGTAAAAACCCTGTAGTTGAAACTTCGTTCCCTCCTGAGTGGATCCTGAGTACGGCGGGACACGAGAAATCCCGTCGGAAGCAGGGAGGACCATCTCCCAAGGCTAAATACTCCCTAGTGACCGATAGTGAACCAGTACCGTGAGGGAAAGGTGAAAAGCACCCCGGAAGGGGAGTGAAATAGATCCTGAAACCGTGTGCCTACAAGTAGTCAAAGCCCGTTAATGGGTAATGGCGTGCCTTTTGTAGAATGAACCGGCGAGTTACGATTTCATGCGAGGTTAAGTTGATGAGACGGAGCCGCAGCGAAAGCGAGTCTGAATAGGGCGAATGAGTATGAGGTCGTAGACCCGAAACCAGGTGATCTACCCATGTCCAGGGTGAAGTTCAGGTAACACTGAATGGAGGCCCGAACCCACGCACGTTGAAAAGTGCGGGGATGAGGTGTGGGTAGCGGAGAAATTCCAATCGAACCTGGAGATAGCTGGTTCTCTCGAAATAGCTTTAGGGCTAGCCTCAAGATGAGAGTATTGGAGGTAGAGCACTGATTGGACTAGGGGCCCCCAACGGGTTACCGAATTCAGTCAAACTCCGAATGCCAAATACTTATTCTTGGGAGTCAGACTGCGAGTGATAAGATCCGTAGTCGAAAGGGAAACAGCCCAGACCACCAGCTAAGGTCCCAAAGTATACGTTAAGTGGAAAAGGATGTGGAGTTGCTTAGACAACCAGGATGTTGGCTTAGAAGCAGCCACCATTTAAAGAGTGCGTAATAGCTCACTGGTCGAGTGACTCCGCGCCGAAAATGTACCGGGGCTAAACGTATCACCGAAGCTGTGGATTGACACCGTTGGTGTCGATGGTAGGAGAGCGTTCTAAGGGCGTTGAAGTCAGACCGGAAGGACTGGTGGAGCGCTTAGAAGTGAGAATGCCGGTATGAGTAGCGAAAGAAGGGTGAGAATCCCTTCCACCGAATGCCTAAGGTTTCCTGAGGAAGGCTCGTCCGCTCAGGGTTAGTCGGGACCTAAGCCGAGGCCGAAAGGCGTAGGCGATGGACAACAGGTTGATATTCCTGTACCACCTATACATCGTTTGAACGATGGGGGACGCAGAAGGATAGGGTAAGCGCGCTGTTGGATATGCGCGTCCAAGCAGTTAGGCCGGAAACGAGGCAAATCCCGTTTCCATTAAGGCGGAGCTGTGATGGCGAGGAAATATAGTACCGAAGTTCCTGATTCCACGCTGCCAAGAAAAGCCTCTAGTGAGATGTAAGGTGCCCGTACCGCAAACCGACACAGGTAGGCGAGGAGAGAATCCTAAGGTGTGCGAGAGAACTCTCGTTAAGGAACTCGGCAAAATGACCCCGTAACTTCGGGAGAAGGGGTGCTTTTTTAGGGTGAATAGCCCAGAAAAGCCGCAGTGAATAGGCCCAGGCGACTGTTTAGCAAAAACACAGGTCTCTGCGAAGCCGCAAGGCGAAGTATAGGGGCTGACACCTGCCCGGTGCTGGAAGGTTAAGGGGAGAGGTTAGCGCAAGCGAAGCTTTGAACCGAAGCCCCAGTAAACGGCGGCCGTAACTATAACGGTCCTAAGGTAGCGAAATTCCTTGTCGGGTAAGTTCCGACCCGCACGAAAGGTGTAACGATCTGGGCACTGTCTCAACGAGAGACTCGGTGAAATTATAGTACCTGTGAAGATGCAGGTTACCCGCGACAGGACGGAAAGACCCCGTGGAGCTTTACTGCAGCCTGATATTGAATTTTGGTACAGCTTGTACAGGATAGGTAGGAGCCTGAGAAGCCGGAGCGCCAGCTTCGGTGGAGGCGTTGGTGGGATACTACCCTGGCTGTATTGAAATTCTAACCCGCGCCCCTTATCGGGGTGGGAGACAGTGTCAGGTGGGCAGTTTGACTGGGGCGGTCGCCTCCTAAAGAGTAACGGAGGCGCCCAAAGGTTCCCTCAGAATGGTTGGAAATCATTCGTAGAGTGTAAAGGCACAAGGGAGCTTGACTGCGAGACCTACAAGTCGAGCAGGGACGAAAGTCGGGCTTAGTGATCCGGTGGTTCCGCATGGAAGGGCCATCGCTCAACGGATAAAAGCTACCCCGGGGATAACAGGCTTATCTCCCCCAAGAGTCCACATCGACGGGGAGGTTTGGCACCTCGATGTCGGCTCATCGCATCCTGGGGCTGTAGTCGGTCCCAAGGGTTGGGCTGTTCGCCCATTAAAGCGGTACGCGAGCTGGGTTCAGAACGTCGTGAGACAGTTCGGTCCCTATCCGTCGCGGGCGCAGGAAATTTGAGAGGAGCTGTCCTTAGTACGAGAGGACCGGGATGGACGCACCGCTGGTGTACCAGTTGTCTTGCCAAAGGCATAGCTGGGTAGCTACGTGCGGACGGGATAAGTGCTGAAAGCATCTAAGCATGAAGCCCCCTCAAGATGAGATTTCCCATGGCGCAAGCTAGTAAGATCCCTGAAAGATGATCAGGTTGATAGGTCAGAGGTGGAAGCATGGTGACATGTGGAGCTGACTGATACTAATAGATCGAGGACTTAACCAACGCTTTAAAAAATGAAATACCTTCTTATTATCTAGTTTTGAAGGAACAACGTTCCTGATATGTTTGGTGGCGATAGCGAAGAGGTCACACCCGTTCCCATTCCGAACACGGCAGTTAAGCTCTTCAGCGCCGATGGTAGTTGGGGGTTTCCCCGTGAGAGTAGGACGCCGCCAAGCCATTTAAAAAGATCAGCCATCCGGCTGGTCTTTTTGCGTTAAGAACAAATTATGAAGCCCTGTTAATTATATATGAAAGTTGTTATATCACAATGAGGGGCTGAAATCGAAAAGTGTTTATCATTTTAAATTTAAATCGTTTTGACCATTCTAAACTTAGGATATAAGCGACATATTATTGCAGCCTTACTTGGACATTGGGTTATTAAAATCGATTGTGAATAACTGGATAATTGGATTTAAATAAGCAGAAGTATATATATTTTAGCTAAAAAGAAATTTATTCAGAAATTGGTAACTAAAAAAGTGGGAGATTAGAAGGAAGCCCTCATAATAGGATAAAATAATTTGTGCCACTGCAAATAAAAGGTATTCTTCATCTTGTATGAACAGTAATAAATTCAAGGTATGGCTGAACTTTTAAGGTAAATGAAATCCAAAATGAGCACTTCGGAATTTAAAAATAATGAGTATGAGGAATCGCGTTATAGTTATTAAGGGCTGCTTCATGGGTTTGACACAATTAAATTAGCGCAGTATAATAATTCAGTAGAACGATATACTAAATAAATTTAACTAATTATCGTTAGCATAAGTGTTAATTCAAATACTTTTCTAATCGCTTAAAGTGTTAGTAGAACGATGTACTAACGATAAACAAGATTAGTAGAACGATATACTAGTTATGCTGAGTTAGTAGAACGATGTACTAACTTAAGCCGGTTAACCTAATGAATTTTATTATTTTATTTAGTACGTAATTATGTTTCTTAAATTTATGGTATGGGGCAAGGGGCAACTTCTGAAAGGCTTAAGAATTAAATTGCATTTCGATAACTTTTTAATAGGGGTGTGTTTCATGAAAAATCCATTTATAAAAATGGCCACAGGTTTATATATTAGCTATTTTATTTTAGGCATGATCAATATTATCATTGGGTCAAATATGGAAAATTTGTCTAATCAATTAAATACAAGTGCCTCGGGGATAAGTTACTTGGTCTCTGCCATAGGAATCGGTAAGTTAGTTTCTTTGTTTTTCGCCGGTAGACTGTCGGATAAATTAGGTAGGAAACCATTTGTTGTTTCTGCATCTTTTATCTACCTGATCTTCCTCATAGGTATACCATTGGCTCCTAACTATACATTGGCATTTATATTTGCTGTATGTGCTGGTATTGCCAATTCATTTTTGGATGCAGGTACGTATCCAGCTCTTATTGAGGCTTTTCAAAAGAAAGCTGGTTCAGCTACCGTATTAATAAAAGCGTTCGTTTCGGTCGGTGCCGCACTTCTTCCATTTATCATGGCGTTCTTTATAGCTAGAGATATGTTTTACGGGTATACATTCTTCTTAATGGCTGCTGTTTATCTTGTTAATGGATTTTTCCTGCTAAAGGTTTCATTCCCGGATCATAAAGCTCAGAGCCAAACTCAAAATGATGAACAAGCTGTGCCGGTTCAACACCAATTCCTCTCAAAACCGAAGTTTGCTCAGGAAGGTCTGGCCGTCATACTATTAGGCTTCACATCAACTGCATTATTCATGCTGGTTCAAGTCTGGCTCCCGAACTTCGGACAAGATGTATTGGGGCTGACCCAAGCTAAGGCTGTTCAATTGCTTAGTTATTACAGCATTGGCTCCCTTGTTTCTGTCATATTACTAGCAGTTCTATTGAATAAAGTAATTAAGCCCATTACCGTCATGATTATCTATCCGGTCATTGCAGCATTATCATTATTGTCACTCATTTACATCCAGCAACCATTTATAACCGTTTTGAGCGCTTTCTTCATAGGGCTTTCAACTGCAGGCGTGTTCCAATTAGCTATGACAATAATCACGGAATTCTTCCCTGCCAATAAAGGGACGATTACTTCATATGTAAACATTGCAGGTAGTTCAGCCTTTATCATCATACCTTTCGTTACAGGTATCATTTCCAAGAGTGCTGGGTTAACTGAGGTCTTCTTGTTTGATGTGGCAATTGCGGTAGTTAGTATTTTATTGGCCGTATTCGTTGCCTATCGATACAAAAAGGTAATTAAGGTTTCCAATTAAACGGTCTAACCGAACATCAGTGTGGCATGAACCCCACTGATGATAATGAAAAAAGGGGAAACATCCATGCAAACAATCACGATCAAAGACGTAACGATCGGAGAAGGGGTTCCAAAAATCATCGTTCCACTAATGGGGACAACTGAAGAAGAACTGCTTAAAGAAGTTGAAACGGTAAATGCGCTACGGCCGGATATCATTGAATGGAGAGTAGATGTCTTTGAACAAGTCGAAAGCTTAGAAGCCGTTTCGGATATGATTTCAAAACTTAGAAGTGCTGTTCCCGGCACTTTGCTGCTTTTCACTTTTAGAAGCCATAAAGAGGGCGGAAACAAGGAAATCAGCGATGATTATTATTTCCAACTTCTTCATACAGCAATTAAAACGAAGAATATTGATCTTGTCGATGTGGAGTTGTTTTTTGAGGAATCATCAGTGAAGGAGACTGTGAAGGTAGCTGAGGAAAATGGCGTATACGTAGTGATGTGTAACCATGATTTCGATAAGACACCAGCAAAAGAAGAAATCATTTACCGATTGCGTAAAATGCAGGAATTTGGGGCCCATATTCCAAAAATCGCTGTAATGCCCCAAACGGTTGGTGACTTACTCGTTTTATTGGATGCAACTTACACGATGAAAACAAAGTATTCCGATCGCCCATTCATTACGATGTCAATGTCGGGAACAGGCCTGGTCAGTCGATTATCAGGTGCGGTGTTTGGATCTGCTTGTACATTCGGTGCCGGTAAAGAAGCATCTGCACCAGGACAAATTCCTGTCACTCAATTAAGAGATGTATTGGAAATCATTGATCAAAATATTTAACTCATAATTCCTTCCAAGAAGGAATTTATATAAAGTTTAAAAAACCAGGGGGAATAGATCATGGAAAATCTAGGAAGAATCAATGGGAAAACAGAATTAGTAGGATTGCTGGCAACACCTATCGGACATTCTTTATCACCTGCCATGCATAATTTAGCTTTCGATAAATTAGGCTTGAATTGCGCCTATTTAGCATTTGAGGTTGGAAATGAAGAGCTGGAAGATGCAGTCAAAGGGATGCGCGCATTAAATGTAAAAGGATTTAACGTATCCATGCCTAATAAAATGAAGATCCTTCCATATCTTGATGAATTGGCGGACAGTGCTAAATTCTCTGGGGCCGTTAATACAGTCGTCAATGTCGATGGAAAGTTCGTAGGGCACAGCACCGATGGAATGGGATATACCCGGAACCTAAAAGAACATGGTATTGATATTAAAGGCAAGAAAATGACTCTTATCGGTTCTGGTGGGGCTGCTACTCCAATTGCCATTCAATCTGCGCTGGAAGGTGTGGCGGAAATCAGCATTTTTGCTCGTGATGATGCTTTCTTCCCGCAAGCAGAAGAGAATGTACGAATCATCAATGAAGATATGAAGCATTTAAATGTGAAAGCCAATGTATACCCTCTTGAAAATGTTGAACAATTAAAGGCTGAAATCGCAACTAGTGATATTTTGGCAAATGGAACCGGCGTTGGCATGAAACCACTTGAAGGCTTAAGTGTCATTCAAGACGAATCAATGCTGCGTCCTGATTTAATCGTAACCGATGTTGTTTACATCCCACGAAAATCTAAATTAATGGAACAAGCTGAGGCTGTGGGTGCTACAGCCATTAATGGTCTTGGGATGATGCTTTGGCAAGGTGCATTGGCCTTTGAATTATGGACAGGCCAACAAATGCCTGTTGATTACATCAAAGAGCAATTGTTTGCAGAATAAAAAAGATTCCACTCTGGAGATTTTCTCCAAATAGAGGTTTTTTCATACTCATTGCATCTTTCGTTAAATGATTACAAAAATTGAGTGCAGAAACCTCGGAGCTAAGAAATGCAGGGAGTGAAGTCCCTTGTTTTTCTTAGCGTTTTTTTTGAAAAGTGGTTTTCATCTAAATGGATAACATAAAGGGAGGCTTCAATGTAATTATATTGTGCATTAAAGTGTTCTATGGGAGAAACACAACGTGATTTATATAGGGGTGTAATAATGAAAAATCAGTATTTTAAAGCGGCATCTGGTATGTATATTAACTATTTTCTGCTGGGGATGGTTAATATAATTCTCGCGTCAAACATGCCCTCTTTAACAGAACAATGGGGCACGGACTCTACTGGCATTAGTTATCTTATTGCAGCAATAGGAATAGGCAGATTACTCACGTATGGTCTCACTGGAGTATTATCAGATAAATTTGGAAGAAAGCCATTAATCATTGTCTCTTCGGTTATAATGGGAGTTTTTTTAATTGGGATTCCATTTTCCCCCACATATGAAATGGCATTTGTATTTGCATTACTTGCGGGAATTTCCAACTCTGCCATGGATGCTGGTACATATCCGGCGCTAACTGAAATGTTTCCTGAATCCGCTGGTTCCGCAAGCGTTATGGTTAAGGCTTTTGGTTCGCTTGGTGCTACCATCCTGCCATTCATCATCTTGTTTCTTACTACGAACCAATTATTTTACGGGTTTGCATTTTTATTACCGGCTGTCATCTATTTCATGAATATGTTTTTGGTTTTGTCCGCTTCATTTCCAAAAAGCAAAACCGATGCTGTCAGTCAAGAGGAGGATTTGCATAGTAACAGGTTCATAACTGAACCTAAATTTTGGATTGAAGGAGTGGCACTGATCATAATTGGGTTTACATCAACTGCGTTATTTACAGTTTCGCAAATCTGGTTACCGAGTTTCGGCCAGGAAGTCGCAGGGATGCCATCTGCAAGTGCAATTAAATTATTGAGTTACTATAGTGTTGGATCACTGATTTCCGTCCTGCTATTATCCATCTTATTAAACAAATGGATTAAGCCCGTGACGGTGATATTGCTTTATCCAATGATTACCTTAATTACGGTAATCATCATATTAACGATTCATTCACCTATTGTCTTAAGTATTAGCTCCTTTTTCCTTGGAGCCTCGACAGCTGGGATATTTCAATTAACCATTGCGATAATGACTGAACTTTTCTGGAGAAAAAAGGAACTGTAACAGGGATCGTAGCGACAGCATCCAGTTTGGCGAGCGTCATTTTACCAATTGCAACGGGCTTGATCGCTAAGAGTGGGGATATATCGCATATATTTCTTTTTGATTGCTTTATTGCTACCATAGGAATCCTGGCTGCAGCTTTTGTATATTACCGGTATAAAAAATTGACACAGCACCAGACCATATTTAACCATGGCTAAATATAAAGGATTTACTTAAAACTCCATCTAACTAGAATAAGGAGGGTGTTTTTTGGGGCTTATGAATTTTGGATATAGGTGTTTTGGAGTGAGTATTAATCAATGGTATACCCATGTTCCAAAAGCAAGGGTGTAATAATGACAGTAACTATATTATTATTATAGTAAGAACATGATAATAATAAGTACATCAAAAATACATTCAAGATGGTGATTGAACTATGAAACAATCCAAAAAAGGGCGGGTCACGCTGCAACAGGTAGCGAAACATGCTGGGGTATCCACATCCACTGCTTCCCTTATCGTTCGCAATAACCCTCGAATATCGGAAGCGACGCGAAAAAGGTATTAAAATCCATGCATGAATTGGGTTATGTTTACGATAGAATTGCAGCGAACCTAAGGTCGCAGAGTTCTGATACTGTAGGAATCATTATTACCGACATATCAAATACCTTTTTTCTGAATTCCTGATAGGGGTCCACGATGCATTGGATGAGGTCGGATATACAGTGTTGCTAGGGACTACTTTCGACTCGGTTGCCAAGCAAGATCATCTCCTTTCAACCATGATGGAACATAGGGTGGGTGGCCTGATACTTTGTCCTGTCTCTGAAAGCTCAGAAGATACAATTGAACGGTTAAATGAAATTGACACGCCGATGGTGCTTGCTGTTAGGGAACTGCCTGGAGTGAATAGTGACTATGTAGGCATAGACTATCCAGAAGGAGCCAGAATCGCTGTTGATCACCTCCTTGGAAAGGGGCATAAAAGAATTGCGCTCCTTGGTGGCATCAAGGAATCTTCTACTTGGATCGAGAGAATGGAGGGATACCGTGAAGCTCTTTCAAGAGCGGGATTGGAAGTGGATGAATCGTTGGTGATAGATAGTGCCCCTACACGGGAAGGAGGGCTTGAGGCTGTTTTAAAAGTACTTGATAATCCCGATCCGCCTACCGCGATTTTTTGCTTTAGCGACTTAATTGCCTTCGGTGTTATGCAAGGATTAATGATGAAAGGAATTACTCCTGGAAAAGATATAGATATCGTAGGGTTCGATAACGTTCCAGTCGCAGAAATCTATCATCCTCCGCTAACGACCATTTCCTCATTCCCTAGACGTATTGGGAAAGAGGCGGCGAATCTCCTGTATCAGCAAATGGAGAAAATTGAACGTGAACAACAGCGAATCATATTGAATCCAGAACTGATTATTAGAGAGTCTTCCTAAAAAAGAAAAATAAAAAGGTGATTAGTTTACAGGAGGTTACGTATCCATACCGCTGTACCCTTTTCATCTTTTCTATTATTCTTTTATTGGGAACATTGATTATATATCAAAAAGTTTGGCCTTACTTAAGCGGTTCATAAATATCCCAGGCCACTTTCAATGAATCGACTATAAAGTCTGCCACTTCATCAACATCAAGATCATTGGTATTCACTTTTGAATGATGATAAGAGTATATTTCCTGTCTGGTGTAAAAGAGTTCTTCGATTTCCTCAAGGGACCGACTTTGTAAAACAGGTCTACTATCAATAAGCAAGCCTATTCTCTCTTTCCAGTATTCCCAAGACAAGTCCAGGTAAAAGACAATGCAATTGGATAAACAGATATTCCGTATATCCTCTTGTAAAAATGCCCCGCCTCCAACTGAAATGATTTTCAATTGTTGTTGACTAAAGCTTTCAATCACACTTTTTCTTTTTCGCGAAAAGTTTTTTCCCCAAACTTCTTGAATATTTCCGTAGTGGGCATATTGAATTCCTTTTCAATTTCTTGATCTATATCAATAAAGTCCCTATATAATTTCCTTGCTACTTTCTGTCCGATCGTCGTTTTTCCTACCCCCATAAAGCCAATAAAAACGATACTTTGCATCCTCAAAGATGTGTTTTTATTAATCATTTATAAATCCCTCTCCCAACTATTTTTATAATGATTAAAAGTCTCTCCTGAAAATTTTAAAATATATTTATTATAGTACAAGAAAGTAAAATTGTAAAAAATTTTTTAATATTTGGACAATGGAATCCCGTGAGTTAAATCAAACTATCCGAAAGGAGCAATCAGTTTTCAGTATTGGATTCATACATCTAATTATTAGTTTCCTCATATTATCCAGGTTGTTATTGCCATTACGATCACTTGCAGGCTTTATGATTTTGCCAAAGGCATTACTTAGTCGAAGGGGAGAGTATTTCAAACAGGGCTTTGATTTAATGAAAATGGATGGGATAAATGTTTGGATCATATGTTTTAAGCGGAAGCCAAGGTGAGAAAGGCACATTTATACCTCTAAATAATTAATTTAATCATTTATAAGAAAATGCATGAAATGTGTTGACTTAATGGTAGGAAAGGATTAATATAAATAAGCACCACTAAGACAAATGAAAACTTCATCGCTTTTGGCTGATTGCTGAAAGAAATAATAACTATTGACTTCTTACTATGAAAATGATAAGATGAAATGGTCGCTGAAAAACACAGCGATTAAAAATAAGTTAAAAACTTCGTAGAAGTTGACAACTAATCAATAAGATGTTATGATGGATAAACAGCCGTTCGAAAGGACGATTGTGGAAATTGCTCTTTGAAAACTGAACAAAACAAAGCGCCAACGTTAAATTTTAAGTGAGCACACACTATCAAAAAGCAAATGAGCAAGTCAAACATTTCTTCGGAGAGTTTGATCCTGGCTCAGGACGAACGCTGGCGGCGTGCCTAATACATGCAAGTCGAGCGAATCGATGGGAGCTTGCTCCCTGGAGATTAGCGGCGGACGGGTGAGTAACACGTGGGCAACCTGCCTATAAGACTGGGATAACTTCGGGAAACCGGAGCTAATACCGGATACGTTCTTTTCTCGCATGAGAGAAGATGGAAAGACGGTTTACGCTGTCACTTATAGATGGGCCCGCGGCGCATTAGCTAGTTGGTGAGGTAATGGCTCACCAAGGCGACGATGCGTAGCCGACCTGAGAGGGTGATCGGCCACACTGGGACTGAGACACGGCCCAGACTCCTACGGGAGGCAGCAGTAGGGAATCTTCCGCAATGGACGAAAGTCTGACGGAGCAACGCCGCGTGAACGAAGAAGGCCTTCGGGTCGTAAAGTTCTGTTGTTAGGGAAGAACAAGTACCAGAGTAACTGCTGGTACCTTGACGGTACCTAACCAGAAAGCCACGGCTAACTACGTGCCAGCAGCCGCGGTAATACGTAGGTGGCAAGCGTTGTCCGGAATTATTGGGCGTAAAGCGCGCGCAGGTGGTTCCTTAAGTCTGATGTGAAAGCCCACGGCTCAACCGTGGAGGGTCATTGGAAACTGGGGAACTTGAGTGCAGAAGAGGAAAGTGGAATTCCAAGTGTAGCGGTGAAATGCGTAGAGATTTGGAGGAACACCAGTGGCGAAGGCGACTTTCTGGTCTGTAACTGACACTGAGGCGCGAAAGCGTGGGGAGCAAACAGGATTAGATACCCTGGTAGTCCACGCCGTAAACGATGAGTGCTAAGTGTTAGAGGGTTTCCGCCCTTTAGTGCTGCAGCTAACGCATTAAGCACTCCGCCTGGGGAGTACGGCCGCAAGGCTGAAACTCAAAGGAATTGACGGGGGCCCGCACAAGCGGTGGAGCATGTGGTTTAATTCGAAGCAACGCGAAGAACCTTACCAGGTCTTGACATCCTCTGACAACCCTAGAGATAGGGCTTTCCCCTTCGGGGGACAGAGTGACAGGTGGTGCATGGTTGTCGTCAGCTCGTGTCGTGAGATGTTGGGTTAAGTCCCGCAACGAGCGCAACCCTTGATCTTAGTTGCCAGCATTCAGTTGGGCACTCTAAGGTGACTGCCGGTGACAAACCGGAGGAAGGTGGGGATGACGTCAAATCATCATGCCCCTTATGACCTGGGCTACACACGTGCTACAATGGATGGTACAAAGGGCTGCAAACCTGCGAAGGTAAGCGAATCCCATAAAGCCATTCTCAGTTCGGATTGCAGGCTGCAACTCGCCTGCATGAAGCCGGAATCGCTAGTAATCGCGGATCAGCATGCCGCGGTGAATACGTTCCCGGGCCTTGTACACACCGCCCGTCACACCACGAGAGTTTGTAACACCCGAAGTCGGTGAGGTAACCTTCATGGAGCCAGCCGCCTAAGGTGGGACAGATGATTGGGGTGAAGTCGTAACAAGGTAGCCGTATCGGAAGGTGCGGCTGGATCACCTCCTTTCTAAGGATAATTACGAGAGCGCTTTTGTTTTGTTCAGTTTTGAATGAGTAATTCATTCAAATAGGAAAGACAGTCATCACGTTGTGATGGATTCTTTCTGCTTTGTTCCTTGAAAACTAGATAATAGATAGAAGGCAATTAATTTTTTCAAAGCATCTGTAAGATCTTTTTAACGGTTAAGTTAGAAAGGGCGCACGGTGGATGCCTTGGCACTAGGAGCCGATGAAGGACGGGACTAACACCGATATGCTTCGGGGAGCTGTAAGTAAGCTTTGATCCGGAGATTTCCGAATGGGGAAACCCACTGTTCGTAATGGAACAGTATCTTTACCTGAATACATAGGGTACTGAAGGCAGACCCGGGGAACTGAAACATCTAAGTACCCGGAGGAAGAGAAAGCAAACGCGATTTCCTGAGTAGCGGCGAGCGAAACGGAATTAGCCCAAACCAAGAGGCTTGCCTCTTGGGGTTGTAGGACACTCAACATGGAGTTACAAAGGAACGGGGTAAACGAAGCGATCTGGAAAGGTCCGTCGAAGAAGGTAAAAACCCTGTAGTTGAAACTTCGTTCCCTCCTGAGTGGATCCTGAGTACGGCGGGACACGAGAAATCCCGTCGGAAGCAGGGAGGACCATCTCCCAAGGCTAAATACTCCCTAGTGACCGATAGTGAACCAGTACCGTGAGGGAAAGGTGAAAAGCACCCCGGAAGGGGAGTGAAATAGATCCTGAAACCGTGTGCCTACAAGTAGTCAAAGCCCGTTAATGGGTAATGGCGTGCCTTTTGTAGAATGAACCGGCGAGTTACGATTTCATGCAAGGTTAAGTTGATGAGACGGAGCCGCAGCGAAAGCGAGTCTGAATAGGGCGAATGAGTATGAGGTCGTAGACCCGAAACCAGGTGATCTACCCATGTCCAGGGTGAAGTTCAGGTAACACTGAATGGAGGCCTCGAACCCACGCACGTTGAAAAGTGCGGGGATGAGGTGTGGGTAGCGGAGAAATTCCAATCGAACCTGGAGATAGCTGGTTCTCTCCGAAATAGCTTTAGGGCTAGCCTCAAGATGAGAGTATTGGAGGTAGAGCACTGATTGGACTAGGGGCCCCCAACGGGTTACCGAATTCAGTCAAACTCCGAATGCCAAATACTTATTCTTGGGAGTCAGACTGCGAGTGATAAGATCCGTAGTCGAAAGGGAAACAGCCCAGACCACCAGCTAAGGTCCCAAAGTATACGTTAAGTGGAAAAGGATGTGGAGTTGCTTAGACAACCAGGATGTTGGCTTAGAAGCAGCCACCATTTAAAGAGTGCGTAATAGCTCACTGGTCGAGTGACTCCGCGCCGAAAATGTACCGGGGCTAAACGTATCACCGAAGTTGTGGATTGACACCGTTGGTGTTGATGGTAGGAGAGCGTTCTAAGGGCGTTGAAGTCAGACCGGAAGGACTGGTGGAGCGCTTAGAAGTGAGAATGCCGGTATGAGTAGCGAAAGAAGGGTGAGAATCCCTTCCACCGAATGCCTAAGGTTTCCTGAGGAAGGCTCGTCCGCTCAGGGTTAGTCGGGACCTAAGCCGAGGCCGAAAGGCGTAGGCGATGGACAACAGGTTGATATTCCTGTACCACCTATACATCGTTTGAACGATGGGGGACGCAGAAGGATAGGGTAAGCGCGCTGTTGGATATGCGCGTCCAAGCAGTTAGGCCGGAAACGAGGCAAATCCCGTTTCCATTAAGGCGGAGCTGTGATGGCGAGGGAAATATAGTACCGAAGTTCCTGATTCCACGCTGCCAAGAAAAGCCTCTAGTGAGATGTAAGGTGCCCGTACCGCAAACCGACACAGGTAGGCGAGGAGAGAATCCTAAGGTGTGCGAGAGAACTCTCGTTAAGGAACTCGGCAAAATGACCCCGTAACTTCGGGAGAAGGGGTGCTTTTTAGGGTGAATAGCCCAGAAAAGCCGCAGTGAATAGGCCCAGGCGACTGTTTAGCAAAAACACAGGTCTCTGCGAAGCCGCAAGGCGAAGTATAGGGGCTGACACCTGCCCGGTGCTGGAAGGTTAAGGGGAGAGGTTAGCGCAAGCGAAGCTTTGAACCGAAGCCCCAGTAAACGGCGGCCGTAACTATAACGGTCCTAAGGTAGCGAAATTCCTTGTCGGGTAAGTTCCGACCCGCACGAAAGGTGTAACGATCTGGGCACTGTCTCAACGAGAGACTCGGTGAAATTATAGTACCTGTGAAGATGCAGGTTACCCGCGACAGGACGGAAAGACCCCGTGGAGCTTTACTGCAGCCTGATATTGAATTTTGGTACAGCTTGTACAGGATAGGTAGGAGCCTGAGAAGCCGGAGCGCCAGCTTCGGTGGAGGCGTTGGTGGGATACTACCCTGGCTGTATTGAAATTCTAACCCGCGCCCCTTATCGGGGTGGGAGACAGTGTCAGGTGGGCAGTTTGACTGGGGCGGTCGCCTCCTAAAGAGTAACGGAGGCGCCCAAAGGTTCCCTCAGAATGGTTGGAAATCATTCGTAGAGTGTAAAGGCACAAGGGAGCTTGACTGCGAGACCTACAAGTCGAGCAGGGACGAAAGTCGGGCTTAGTGATCCGGTGGTTCCGCATGGAAGGGCCATCGCTCAACGGATAAAAGCTACCCCGGGGATAACAGGCTTATCTCCCCCAAGAGTCCACATCGACGGGGAGGTTTGGCACCTCGATGTCGGCTCATCGCATCCTGGGGCTGTAGTCGGTCCCAAGGGTTGGGCTGTTCGCCCATTAAAGCGGTACGCGAGCTGGGTTCAGAACGTCGTGAGACAGTTCGGTCCCTATCCGTCGCGGGCGCAGGAAATTTGAGAGGAGCTGTCCTTAGTACGAGAGGACCGGGATGGACGCACCGCTGGTGTACCAGTTGTCTTGCCAAAGGCATAGCTGGGTAGCTACGTGCGGACGGGATAAGTGCTGAAAGCATCTAAGCATGAAGCCCCCTCAAGATGAGATTTCCCATGGCGCAAGCTAGTAAGATCCCTGAAAGATGATCAGGTTGATAGGTCAGAGGTGGAAGCATGGTGACATGTGGAGCTGACTGATACTAATAGATCGAGGACTTAACCAACGCTTTTTAAAAAATGAAATACCTTCTTATTATCTAGTTTTGAAGGAACAACGTTCCTGATATGTTTGGTGGCGATAGCGAAGAGGTCACACCCGTTCCCATTCCGAACACGGCAGTTAAGCTCTTCAGCGCCGATGGTAGTTGGGGGTTTCCCCCTGTGAGAGTAGGACGCCGCCAAGCCATTTAAAAAGATCAGCCATACGGCTGGTCTTTTTTGCGTTGCGATATTTTCAGCTTCGGGGAGGAGTGACGTAAATTAACATCTAAATCGACCTGTAGGTTAATTTATTTCCAACAGCTTTCTTATATAATCGGTCTAACTTGAATTGAAATAATTCATGGGAGTAAGATACGAATATGTACCGATCATGGAGCAGGGGTTAATATCATGAAACAGGCTCTAGTAATTCAGGAGGGGAGAAGGATAGGATATTGAAGGGGATGCATAGTTTATGAGTGTGGTGCTTTTACGGAAGGCAGGGATATCATATTCTGAGGCATTACGGAACTTCCATTATAAAGTAATCGATTTTATTCAAATGTATTCTTGTGTTTACTTGTTCTTTTCATTATACTAGGAAGAATTTATTAATGATAATATGCAAGGACAAAATAGAACTATGAAGGGATCGGTATTGTGAGTAAAAAGAGTAAGGAAAAGTTTGAAGTTATCGAGGGCGAGACGATTGATGCATGTTTAGATCGAATTAAAGCGGCAGGCTACTTTCCTGTAAGGCGAACGGAAGAGCCTATCTTTGCCGAGAGAATCGAGAATGGCAAAGTCCATTATGTGCCAGTTGATCGAAAAATTGTATTCGAAGCAAAATTAATTGAGTAAAACACGAACGATTAATTAATATCATGTAAAAATATTCGATTTTAACTTGACATTAAAATGGCCGGAAGGTAAGATGAAGTTACATTAATACATCTCATATAATCATGGGGATATGGCCCAAAAGTTTCTACCTGATGACCGTAAATCATCGGACTATGAGAAAAGCATCTGACTATTTCGGAAATTAGCCAAGTCTTTTTGTACTTTTTGCAAAAGGGCTTTCTTTTTCGGACAGGTTGCTTTCTCGATGAGGAAGCAACCTGTCCGGTTTTTTAATTTACATGTTATAGATAAATGATAAGCGTCCGTCTGCATACTCGGGACGCCATAATATGAGTGTTGGAGGGAAAGATGATATGAAACCGCAAGTTGGGGTTATTATGGGAAGTGTCTCGGATTGGGAAACGATGAAATACGCTTGTGAATCATTGGAACAGCTTGAGATTCCCTATGAAAAAGAGTCGTTTCCGCCCATCGGACGCCGGATTTACTATTTGAATATGCAGAGAGTGCAAAAGATAGAGATATTAAAGTGATTATTGCCGGAGCAGGCGGGGCTGCACATCTTCCAGGTATGACCGCCGCTAAAACGATTGTCCCTGTTATTGGAGTGCCAATACAGTCGAAGGCATTAAATGGGATGGATTCGTTATTATCGATTGTTCAAATGCCTGGTGGCGTACCGGTTGCAACGGTTGCGATCGGAAAAGCCGGCGCAGTCAATGCCGGTTTGTTGGCGGCGCAAATATTAGCGGCTTTTGATTCTGACATTGCTGATAGGTTAGAGGCCTTACGAGACGAAACCAGAGAAAAGGTGTTACAGAGCAGTGAACAACTTAAATAATACAATCATTTTACCGGGACAGACCATTGGAATTATCGGCGGTGGGCAATTGGGCAGGATGATGGCCTTGTCGGCTAAGGCATCGGGCTTTAAGATAGCGGTCCTTGAGCCGACTGCAGAAGGTCCATGTGCTCAAGTGGCGGATATTGAAATCACTGGTGCTTATGATGATATCGAAGCATTGAAAAGGTTAGCTGACGTCAGTGATGTCATAACATACGAGTTTGAAAATATCAGCTCAGAAGCCTTGGATTGGTTAAAGCAACATGCATTTCTTCCACAGGGCTCAGAATTATTAAAGCTGACACAGGATAGATTGACTGAAAAAAAGCCATATCTGATGCAGGGGCTTCCGTTGCTCCATATCAGGAAATACAGGATATTTCAGAAATTTACCTTCATATAGAGAAATTAGGGTACCCTAGTGTGTTAAAAACGACGCGGGGCGGTTATGATGGAAAAGGGCAGTTGGTCATTAAGGAAGAAGCCGATATCAAAAAGGCTGAATCCCTGCTCAAAACAGGTGTATGTGTGCTGGAAGCCTGGATTCCTTTCGTAAAAGAAATATCCATCATCGTGACGCGTAAGGCGGATGGCGAGACAAGTCATTTTCCGATTGCGGAAAACATTCATATTGAAAACATTCTTCATAAAAGCATTGTTCCAGCCCGTATTAGTCAACAAGCTGAACGGAAAGCTATTAATGAAGCTTTGCAGCTTGCAGAGAAACTTGATTTGGTGGGGACATTGGCAGTCGAGATGTTTTTAACCGCTCAGGATGATATCATCATTAATGAATTAGCGCCAAGACCTCATAACTCAGGCCATTATACAATGGAGGCATGTGAGACTTCACAGTTTGAACAGCATATAAGGGCTGTCTGCAATTGGCCTCTCGGAAATACGGCGTTATTGAAGCCTGTTGTAATGATAAACATCCTTGGTGAGCATATCGGGCCCTTAATGGATGAAATTCCGACGCTTTCAGATTGGAAGGTTCACCTTTACGGTAAGAAAGAAGCCAAGCTTAAGCGGAAAATGGGTCATGTGAATATTTTACGTCCAACGATTGAGGAAGCTCTTTTGGAAAGTGATCGAAGCAAAATATGGAATCAACAGGTTGAAACGGAGGAAGTAAAATGATTGAACGTTATACCCGCCCAGAAATGGGAAACATTTGGACAGAAAAGAACCGCTTTAATGCGTGGTTGGAAGTTGAAATCTTAGCTTGTGAAGCATGGTCTGAACTAGGTGTCATTCAAAAGAAGATGTGAAGCTTCTTCGCGAAAATGCTACATTCGATGTGGACCGTATCAATGAAATCGAAAAAGATACACGCCACGATGTTGTTGCTTTTACACGTGCGGTTTCTGAAACATTGGGTGAAGAACGGAAATGGGTCCATTACGGACTGACTTCCACTGATGTGGTGGATACAGCTCTTTCATATGTGATAAAGCAAGCGAATGAGATCCTTGCCAAGGATTTAAATAATTTCGTGGAGATCCTGAAAAATAAAGCGAAAGAACATAAATACACGGTTCAAATGGGACGTACACATGGAGTTCATGCTGAACCGACCACTTTTGGGTTGAAACTGGCTCTTTGGTATCAAGAAATGAAACGCAATGTAGAACGTTTTGAAGAAGCTAGAAAGAACATAGAGGTTGGGAAAATCTCTGGTGCTGTCGGAACCTACGCAAACATCGACCCATTCGTTGAAAAATACGTTTGTGAAAAGCTTGGCCTTGAAGCAGCGCCAATTTCAACACAAACATTGCAACGCGATCGCCACGCACATTATATGAGCACCTTGGCTTTAATTGCGACATCAATTGAAAAGTTCGCAGTGGAAATTCGCGGCTTGCAAAAAAGTGAAACACGCGAAGTGGAAGAATTCTTTGCAAAAGGGCAAAAAGGATCTTCGGCAATGCCTCATAAACGGAATCCAATCGGTTCTGAAAATATGACGGGTATGGCTCGTGTAATCCGCGGTTATATGATGACAGCATATGAGAATGTGCCATTATGGCATGAACGTGACATTTCGCATTCTTCTGCTGAGCGCATCATCTTGCCGGATGCAACGATCGCATTAAACTACATGCTGAACCGTTTCAGCAACATAGTGAAGAACTTGACCGTTTATCCAGAAAATATGAAACGCAATATGGACCGTACGCTGGGATTGATTTTCTCACAACGTGTGCTGCTCTCCCTTATCGATAAAGGACTTGTCCGTGAAGAAGCTTATGATACGGTTCAGCCGAAAGCGATGGAAGCATGGGAGCTTCAGGTTCCATTCAGAAGCCTGATCGAAAAGGATGATAAAATCACAAGCTTGCTTACGAAAGAAGAACTTGATGATTGTTTCGATCCTACACATCACCTGAAAAATGTTGATGTAATCTTTGATCGTTTAGGTTTATAAAAGTGAAGGCGGCAAACATGACACCTCTAATGGTGATATGTTTGCCAAGCCTGATCAACGGCAGGAAGATTCATAATATTCACAATGTGGGGGTCTTGACAGATGGAAAAACGAGAATTGTTGTATGAAGGAAAAGCGAAACAGATTTTTGCAACGGACAACAGTGAAATAGTATGGGTGGAATACAAGGATTCCGCAACAGCGTTCAATGGTGGGAAGAAGTCAGAGATTGCTGGAAAAGGTAAGTTGAATAATCAAATTACTAGCTTACTATTTTCAAAGCTTGCCCAAGAGAATATCCCGTCCCATTTCATTGAAATGCTTTCCGACCGGGAGCAGCTAGTCAAAAGGGTATCCATCATTCCGCTTGAAGTCGTTGTCAGAAATACGGCTGCCGGCAGTTTTTCTAAAAGGACTGGCATAGAAGAAGGCCAGCCGCTCAAGAAAACGCTGATTGAGTTTTACTATAAAGACGACGAGCTCGGCGATCCTCTGTTAACGGAAGACCATATTGAAGAATTGGAACTTGCAAGCAAGGAAGATGTAGCGATTTTAAAAGAAAAGGCACAAGAAATCAGTATCGTCCTAACTTCCTTCTTTAAAGAGTTGGACATTAAATTGATTGATTTTAAATTAGAGTTCGGCAAAACCCCGAATGGAGACATTCTGCTGGCAGATGAAATTTCACCTGATACCTGCCGATTATGGGATATTAACACGAACGAAAAATTAGACAAAGATGTATTCCGCCGTGATTTAGGCAGTTTAACAGATGCTTACGAAAAAATACTAGCAAAGTTGGAGGGTACTCAACATGTATAAGGTTAAGGTATATATCACACTACGCGAAAGTGTACTAGATCCACAGGGAGCAGCAGTGCAACAATCACTTCATAGCTTGACATATAACGAAGTCAGTGATGTTCGAGTGGGGAAATACATTGAACTTACAATTAAGGATACGGATCGTGATTTAGATCAACTTGTGAAGGAAATGTGTGAAAAGCTATTGGCCAATACGGTAATTGAAGCTTACCGTTATGATGTTGAGGAGGTTATCACCCAATGAAATTTGCTGTCATAGTTTTCCCTGGCTCCAATTGTGATGTCGATATGTACCATGCGATAAAGGATGCACTGGGGGAAGAAGTGGAGTATGTTTGGCACTCTACAGACAATCTCGATCAGTATGATGGGATTCTC
Organism: Peribacillus frigoritolerans; assembly: GCA_030562215.1. GTDB lineage: Bacteria > Bacillota > Bacilli > Bacillales > DSM-1321 > Peribacillus > Peribacillus frigoritolerans_B. The sequence continues at coordinate 1,469,116 of JAUPFL010000001.1, forward strand.
CTTCCTGGAGGTTTCTCTTATGGAGACTATTTACGCTCTGGAGCAATTGCACGATTTTCGAATGTAATGGCTGAAGTCGTAAAAGCGGCACAAGCAGGAAAGCCTGTCTTGGGTGTCTGCAATGGTTTTCAGATTTTACTAGAAGCAGGACTTTTACCTGGAGCGATGCGCCGTAATGAAGGCTTGAAATTCATTTGCCGCAATGTAGCATTGAAGGTTGAAAATAATCAATCGATGTTCACGACAGGATATGAATTAAATGAAACGATTACGATCCCGGTTGCCCATGGTGAAGGGAATTACTACTGCGATAATGAAACATTGGCTGAATTAAAACGAAATAACCGCATCTTGTTCACTTATGATGGTGAAAATCCAAACGGAAGCTTGGAACAAATAGCGGGAATTACAAATGAACAAGGAAATGTCCTCGGAATGATGCCTCATCCCGAACGTGCTGTTGATTCGCTGCTTGGCAGTAAAGACGGCTTAAAGATTTTTCAATCCATCGTAAAAAACTGGAGGGAATCACATGTTATTACAGCTTGAACCAAGTCCGGAAAAAATTAAATCGGATCGATTGTACGCAACTATGGGACTATCCGATGATGAATTTGCAATGGTGGAGAAAATCTTAGGCAGACTGCCGAATTATACGGAAACTGGATTGTTTTCAGTTATGTGGTCAGAGCATTGTTCCTACAAAAATTCAAAACCCATCTTAAGGAAGTTCCCGATTACAGGGGAGAAAGTGCTGCAAGGTCCTGGTGAAGGAGCAGGTATCGTTGATATCGGTGACGATCAGGCTGTCGTTTTTAAAATAGAAAGTCATAACCACCCTTCGGCAATAGAACCTTATCAAGGTGCTGCTACTGGTGTCGGCGGTATTATCCGTGATGTTTTCTCAATGGGTGCACGTCCGATCGCGATGTTGAACTCGCTTCGCTTCGGTGAGCTAGACAATGATCGCGTGAAATATTTATTTAAAGAAGTGGTTGCAGGGATTGCAGGATACGGGAATTGTATCGGAATTCCAACTGTCGGCGGAGAAATTCAATTTGATCCATCGTATGAAGGAAACCCTCTAGTCAATGCCATGTGTGTCGGTTTGATCGACCATAAGGACATTAAAAAAGGCCAAGCGCATGGAGTGGGCAACACAGTGATGTATGTGGGTGCCAAAACTGGACGTGATGGCATTCATGGAGCAACATTTGCATCTGAGGAGCTATCAGAGTCTTCTGAAGAAAAACGCCCTGCCGTACAAGTAGGCGATCCATTCATGGAGAAACTGCTTTTGGAAGCATGCCTTGAATTGATTCAAAATGATGCCCTTGTTGGCATTCAGGATATGGGAGCAGCAGGTCTTACAAGCTCATCTGCCGAGATGGCGAGTAAAGCTGGCTCAGGAATAAAAATGAACCTTGATTTGGTACCGCAGCGTGAAACGGGAATGACAGCATATGAAATGATGCTTTCTGAATCACAAGAGCGGATGCTGATCGTTGTCACTAAGGGACGCGAGCAGGAAATCGTTGACTTGTTTACGAAATATGACCTAGAAGCGGTCGCTGTTGGAGAAGTAACGGATGATAAAAATCTAACTCTTTCCCATCAAGGTGAAATCGTTGCTGAGGTTCCTGTTGATGCACTGGCTGAAGAAGCTCCGATTTATCACAAGCCATCTGCAGAACCGCAATATTTCCGTGACTTTCAAAGCATGACGGCAGAAGTGCCGGTCATTGGAGATTATAAAGAAACATTGGTATCACTATTGAAGCAACCGACAATTTCGAGTAAGGAATGGGTCTACGACCAATATGATTATATGGTTCGCACGAATACAGTCGTTTCACCTGGATCGGATGCTGCGGTAGTGCGTGTACGGGGTACGAATAAGGCCCTTGCCATGACGACGGATTGCAACTCCCGCTTTATTTATTTAGATCCTGAAACAGGCGGCAAAATCGCAGTGGCTGAAGCTGCCCGTAACATCATTTGCTCGGGTGCTGAACCTTTAGCGATCACGGATTGCTTGAATTTTGGAAACCCAGAAAAACCTGAAATATTTTGGCAATTGGAAAAAGCGGCAGACGGTATGAGTGAAGCGTGCAGAAGCTTAAGTACTCCTGTAATTGGCGGAAATGTTTCCCTTTACAATGAAACGAATGGTGAAGCGATTTACCCGACACCTGTAGTTGGGATGGTTGGATTAGTCAGTGACCTTCAGCACATCACAACACAAACTTTTAAAAATGAATCCGATTTGATTTACGTGGTCGGCGAAGCGAAAGTTGAATTCGGAGGCAGTGAATTACAGAAAATGCTCGAGGGTAAAATCTTTGGACGCGCTCCAGAACTTGATTTGGCCGTTGAACAAAAACGTCAGCAGCAGATTCTAACTGCAATCCAAAAAGGACTTGTTGCATCTGCCCATGACCTTTCGGAAGGCGGTTTGGCAGTGGCTTTAGCTGAATCTTTATTCGGGGCTAGCAAACTTGGCGCAAAAGTGAATATATCCGGTGAACCGGTATCCGAATTATTCAGTGAAACGCAATCACGATTCCTACTGTCCATCAGTCCTGAAAACCAAACGGCATTTGAAGCACTTGTTGAAGATGCGATATGCATAGGCTCAGTAACGGCAGATAATAAATTAGTCGTGGCAACAAGTGATAGTAAAGTATTGGAAGCGGACGTTGAAGATTTACAAACAGCTTGGAAGGGAGCCATACCATGCTTGCTGAAATAAGAAGCCTAAACGAAGAGTGTGGTGTTGTTGGAGTCTGGGGACACCCCGATGCTGCACAGCTTGCTTACTACGGTTTGCATAGCTTGCAACATCGTGGTCAAGAGGGAGCAGGCATCGTCGTGACGGATGGTGAGCAGATGTCCATCTCAAAGGGCGAAGGACTTGTCACAGAGATTTTCACTGCCGAAAAAATGCAGGCACTTTCCGGTACCGGAAAAGCGGCAATCGGCCATGTCCGTTATACAACGGCAGGCGGCGGCGGGTATCAAAATGTTCAGCCTTTCCTGTTCAATTCGCATACAGGAGGGCTGGCCCTTGCTCATAATGGGAATATCGTCAATGCCCATCAGTTAAAAGCACAGCTAGAAGGACAGGGAAGCATTTTTCAAACGACATCTGATACGGAAGTTCTGGCACATCTGATTAAACGCTCTGGCTACTCTGATGTAAGAGATTCCGTGAAGAACAGTTTAAGCATGCTGAAGGGAGCCTATGCCTTTGTCATCATGACCGAAAACCAAATGATCATGGCAAGAGATCCGCATGGCTTCCGCCCGCTTTCCTTGGGGAAAATAGGCGATGCCTATTTCGCTGCATCAGAAACATGTGCCCTTGACATTGTAGGAGCAGAATTCATCCGCGATATTGAGCCGGGTGAACTCGTTGTCATTAATGATGAGGGAATCACATCCGAGTACTTTTCGCTTTCCAGTCAACAGGCAATGTGCACGATGGAATACGTGTATTTTTCCCGTCCGGATAGCAACATTGATGGAATCAATGTTCATACGGCACGAAAAAACCTTGGTAAGCAAATGGCACTGGAAACCAAAATTGAAGCCGATGTAGTTACAGGTGTACCTGATTCCAGCATCTCGGCAGCGATTGGCTATGCTGAAGCTGCAGGCATTCCCTATGAAATGGGTTTAATAAAGAATCGTTATGTTGGACGGACATTCATTCAGCCATCACAAAGTTTGCGTGAACAAGGCGTGAAAATGAAACTATCACCTGTAAGAGGGGTAGTGGAAGGTAAGCGGGTCATAATGGTTGATGATTCAATCGTCCGTGGGACAACGAGCAGAAGGATTGTCCGCATGTTAAAAGATGCCGGGGCAAAAGAAGTGCATGTAGTTATCAGCTCACCACCGATCAAGAATCCATGTTTTTATGGCATAGACACGTCTAAAAAGGAAGAACTGATCGCGAGCTCTAAATCGGTGGAGGAAATAAGGGAAATCATCGGTGCTGATTCCTTAACTTTTTTAAGTGTCGAAGGTATGGTCGAAGCTATTGGACGACCGTTTCCTGGAGAAACGCGCGGTTCATGCCTAGCTTGTTTCACCGGAAATTATCCGACTGAAATTTTTGAATACGAACGAGAAAAAACAAAATGTTAATCAAGTCGGCAATGATGATTGATTTTCGGAGGAGGATTTCAAATGGCTAATGCATATAAACAGGCTGGTGTGGATATCGAGGCTGGTTATGAAGCGGTAAATCGAATGAAAAAACATGTAAAGCGCACATTTCGTCCAGAAGTAATGAATGGTCTGGGCGGTTTCGGCGGCATGTTTGATTTATCTTCCTTGAACCTTAAAGAACCTGTGCTCATTTCAGGTACGGATGGAGTGGGTACAAAACTTTTATTGGCGTTCATGATGGATAAACACGATACAATTGGAGTGGATTGTGTAGCTATGTGCGTCAATGATGTTGTCGTTCAAGGTGCTGCACCTTTATACTTTTTAGATTATATTGCCTGCGGTAAAGCAGATCCCGAACGAATTGAAATGATCGTCAAAGGAATTGCAGATGGCTGTGAGCAGGCGGGCTGTGCTTTAATCGGCGGAGAAACGGCTGAAATGCCAGGCATGTACGAGACGGAAGAATACGATGTGGCAGGTTTTACTGTAGGTGCCGTTGAAAAATCACGTCTTATTACTGGTGAAGCAATCTCGGCTGGTGATGTCGTTATTGGACTCGCTTCAAGCGGCATCCACAGTAATGGGTATTCCCTTGTTCGTAAAATTCTTCTTGAAGACTCAGGCATGGGGCTTCATGACTTCGTGCCGGAATTGGATTGCAAGTTGGGAGAGGAATTATTAAAACCGACAAAAATCTATGTGAAGTCCGTTTTATCGACGTTGGAAAAATTTGAGGTTAATGGTCTTGCCCATATCACAGGTGGAGGATTCATCGAGAATATTCCGCGTATTCTTCCTGAAGGATGCGGTGTTGAAATCGAGCTTGGAAGCTGGGAAATTCCAACTATATTCTCATTCCTTGAAGAAAAAGGGAATCTTGTAAAAGAGGAAATGTTCAATATCTTCAATATGGGAATTGGAATGACGGCTGTCGTGAAAAAGAAGTGGCATCCGATGTGCTAGCCCACCTGCGGTCTTGCGGTGAAGAAGCCTCAGTTATTGGAACGGTTGTGGATGGAAATGGAGTGTCGTTCAAATAATGAAACGCCTTGCTGTCTTTGCATCAGGTAACGGTAGTAATTTTCAATCAATTGCTGAAGCAATAAAAAGGGGAAGTTGGAGGCGGAAATCTGTCTTGTCGTTTGCGATCGTGAAGACGCATATGTGCTTGAGAGGGCTAAGCTTGAGAATATTGATTCTTTCTCCTTTTCAGCGAAAAATTACTCCAACAAGACTGAGTATGAATCGGAAATCCTGGAAAAACTTCGCCAATATGAGATAGAATTTATCATTCTGGCTGGTTATATGCGTTTGATCGGACCGACATTATTACAAAAGTATTCACAGAGGATTGTGAATATCCACCCTTCACTTCTGCCTAGTTTTCCAGGCAAGGATGCAATTGGCCAGGCTTTTGATGCCGGGGTGAAGGAAACCGGGGTAACGGTTCATTACGTTGATGATGGAATGGACACAGGACCGGTCATTGCCCAAAAAGCAGTGCCAATTCTTGAGGGGGATACGAAAGACATCCTTCAAAAAAGGATTCAGGAAATGGAGCATGACCTATATCCGTCAGTTTTGCAGGAGCTATGCCACAAGAAACTTACTTAATGGAGGGACCAACATAACATGAAGAAACGTGCATTAATTAGTGTATCGGATAAAACAGGTATCGTAGAATTTGCTCAAGGTTTAATTGAAGCAGGTTTTGAAATCATTTCTACAGGCGGTACCAAAAAAACGCTGCAGGATAATGGGATTGAGGTAATTGGAATCAGTGACGTCACCGGTTTCCCGGAAATATTGGATGGACGTGTTAAAACGCTTCACCCGAATGTCCATGGAGCAGTGTTGGCAAAACATGATGACAAAAATCACGCAGCACAGCTTGCAGAGCATAATATTGAACCCATTCAACTTGTCTGTGTGAACCTATATCCATTCCAAGCGACTATTTCCAAACCGGAAGTCACTGTGGAAGATGCTATTGAAAACATCGATATCGGTGGACCGACAATGCTTCGTTCTTCTGCTAAAAACCACGAATATGTGACTGTTATCGTTGATTCCAATGATTATCCTACCGTATTGGCTGAGCTGAAACAAAACGGCGGGGTATCAAAAACCACGAATCGCCGCCTGGCTGCAAAAGTTTTCCGTCATACAGCAGCATATGATGCCGTTATTTCAGAGTACATGACAGAGCTTGCCGATGAAGAAAATCCTGAATCATTGACTGTTACCTATGAATTGAAACAGTCGCTTCGTTATGGGGAAAATCCACATCAAAAAGCCGCATTCTATAAAAACCGCTTGGTTCCGTTTTCTCTATTGCAGAAGCGAATCAATTACATGGGAAAGAACTTTCATACAACAACATTAATGATGCTGATGCAGCACTTCAAATCGTTAAAGAATTCAATGAGCCGGCTGCAGTTGCAGTCAAACATATGAATCCTTGCGGCGTCGGTGTCGGTGCGACCATTTTGGAAGCATATGAAAAAGCTTATGAGGCAGATGCCACTTCCATTTTCGGTGGAATCATCGCTTTGAACCGTGAAGTCGATAAGGCGACTGCGGAAAAGCTTCATGAAATTTTCCTTGAAATCATCATTGCCCCTGGGTTTACACAAGAGGCAGTGGAAGTATTGACAAGCAAGAAAAACCTCCGTTTATTAACGATCGATTTCGACGCGGTTAAAAAGCCTGAACGTAAATTGACATCCATTGAAGGCGGATTACTTATTCAAGATCAGGATGCACATAGCTTAAAGGATGCAGAGGTAAAAGTGGCAACGAAACGTGAGCCTACCCCTGAAGAGTGGAAAGCCATGGAACTTGGCTGGAAAATCGTGAAACATGTCAAGTCGAATGCAATAGTGGTTTGTAACGATCAAATGACATTAGGTGTCGGCGCAGGCCAAATGAACCGTGTGGGAGCTGCAAAAATTGCTCTGGAACAAGCTGGGGAAAGAGCAACAGGAAGTGCATTGGCATCAGATGCTTTCTTCCCGATGGATGATACTGTAGAAGCGGCAGCGAAAGCGGGCGTCACGGCGATCATTCAGCCTGGTGGATCTGTTAAAGACGAGGATTCAATCAAGAAAGCTGATGAATATGGGATTACGATGGTGTTTACAGGAATTCGTCACTTTAAACATTAATCAAAAATGAGGTGCGATAATGAATGTACTAGTAATTGGCCGGGGCGGCAGGGAGCATGCAATAGCCCGCAAACTATTTGAAAGTAAACGGGTTGGGACCGTTTTTGCAGCACCGGGAAATCCAGGGATGACCGATGTAGCGACTCTTGTTCCAATTGATGAAAACAATCACCGGGATTTGGTTGCCTTTGCAAAGAAGAATGCAGTTTCATTAACGGTGATCGGGCCCGAAACCCCATTGTTGAATGGACTTGCAGATGATTTTACGGAGGCAGGATTACAGGTATTTGGCCCTAATGGCCGTGCTGCAGTCATCGAGGGAAGTAAATCGTTTGCTAAAGATTTAATGAAGAACTACAGCATTCCGACAGCGGAATATGAAACTTTTTCTGATTATGATTCAGCAAAAGCATATATCGAAAAAATGGGTGCCCCCATCGTCATAAAAGCGGATGGTTTGGCAGCAGGAAAAGGTGTCGTAGTTGCTATGACGATGGAAGAGGCGTTAGACGCCATCCATGATATGCTAGTCGGAGCAAAGTTCGGGGAAGCATCTGCCAAAGTCGTTATTGAGGAATTCCTTGATGGCGAGGAATTTTCATTGATGGCATTCGTTAATGGGGAAAAGGTGTACCCGATGGTCATTGCTCAAGATCATAAGCGGGTTTTTGATGGAGATCAGGGTCCGAACACAGGTGGAATGGGTGCATACTCACCGGTTCCGCAAATTTCCGATGAAATGATCCAGACTGCAGTCGAAACGATTCTTAAGCCCACGGTAAATGCGATGATTTCGGAGAAGCGGAGTTTTACAGGAATATTATATGCCGGGTTGATCGCTACTGAAAAAGGCACAAAAGTCATTGAGTTCAATGCCCGTTTTGGCGATCCGGAAACGCAAGTTGTTTTACCGCGACTAAAAACAGATTTCGTAGATACGCTTGAAGCTGTTCTTTCTGGAGAGGGTTTAGAACTTGAATGGCATGAAGAAGCCGTGCTTGGAGTGGTCGTCGCAGCAGATGGATATCCAGGGGAATATAAAAAGGGGTCTATCATTAAAGGCTTGGAAAAGATTGATGCGAATGCACATGTTTATCATGCGGGAACGGCTCTCAATAACGAGGGGAATTTCATCGCGAATGGCGGACGTGTACTTTTGGTTGCTGCAAAAGGGAAAGATTTGGCCTCTGCCCAAGCTGAAGTATACAAAGAGTTAGGGCATATTGAGAAAGACGGCTTATTTTGGCGAACGGATATTGGCTACCGTGCAATAAAATACAATTTTTCATCATAATATAAAGAAGCTGACTCTAAGCGGAGTCAGCTTCTTCTTTAAGAAAAACTTAATATAAATCAGATTGATTAGATTCATTTTCCTGTTTTCGTTCATTTGTCATCAAGTTTTGTCCGTTTTCCATCGCATCGACGACAGGACAATAACGGAGGATTCCTTCGCCTATTTTCATGGCAGAAAGCATGACCACGATTATATAAGATTGGCTTTTCCATGGTTTTTTCACCATCTTAGCCGTAGCCCATGTTAGAAATGTAAAACCACAAGTAATTCGCATTAATGCATTTATTATACTGATATTTTGTTTAAACTTCATATAAAATCCATCCCTTCACAAAAATTTAACAATAATCTGGATAACATTACTGTTCTAATGGGGCAAGTATGTTACTATGAAATAAAATTGGATTGAAAATGGTTTTTTCATACATCTGTTTCTAATAACTTATGGGGGAATGTTTATGCTTGAACAGCGCTATAGATGGAAAAATAAACATCTAAGAGAACATATAGATGTGCTGGATGGCAATAGGGCACCACACATTCTGCTAAAAAATACGACTTATTTAAATCAGGCTTTACGAAAATGGGTAAAAGCGAATATATGGATATATGAAGATCGCATCATATATGTTGGCGATAAGCTTCCTGATAATATAGACCGCTGTGAAATGGTCGACTGTACAAACCAGTACTTGGTCCCGGGTTATATTGAGCCGCATTCACACCCTTCTCAATTATATAATCCCCTTTCTTTTTCACGTTATGCATCTCATTTTGGCACAACGACATTGATCAATGATAACTTGCCGTTTCTATTGCAGTTAGATAAAAAGAAAGCGTTTTCTCTTTTGAAAGAATTACGTAACATTCCTGTAACAATGTATTGGTGGAGCCGTTTTGACGGACAAACGGAATTGATCGATGAAGATATGGTCTTTTCCCATGGGGCCGTTAAATCATGGCTGGAGCATGATGCCGTATTACAGGGCGGGGAACTAACAGGATGGCCGAAGCTTCTTGATGGGGATGACATGATGTTGCACTGGATTCAGGAAGCCAAGCGAATGAGGAAGAAAATAGAAGGTCACTTTCCAGGTGCTTCAGAGAAGACTTTAGCAAAAATGACCTTGTTCGGCGCCGATTGTGATCATGAGGCAATGACAGGTGATGAAGTCATGTCACGCTTGCTGCAGGGCTATTATGTATCGTTAAGACATTCTTCGATCCGTCCGGATTTACCAAAGCTGATACAGGAAATCCATGAACTGGGCATCGACCACTATGACAAATTCTTTTATACGACAGATGGATCGCCGCCGTCCTTTTATGAAGGTGGTTTCATAGACTGCTTGATCAAAATAGCGATAGAGCATGGAGTTCCGGTCATCGATGCTTACAACATGGCAACTATCAACATCGCACGATATTATAACATTGAATACCTTCATGGCAATATTGCCACGGGAAGGGTAGCGAACATCAACTTCCTGACCGATGTAAAGGAACCCGCACCGGTTTCGGTAATGGCGAAAGGGAAATGGGTTAAAAGGGATGGTGAAATCATTCCGGATAAACAGGAAATCGAATGGAGTGATTTCGATTTTAAACCGCTCGATCTTGATTGGGATCTCAGTTTAAAGGAAGATTTTGAATTTTCCATGCCGTTTGGAATTGAATTGGTCAATAATGTAATTACGAAACCGTACTCCCTTGCCAATGATGTTGGACATGAAGAACTGAACTTTGAGGATGATGAATGCTTTTTCATGCTAATCGATCGCGAAGGGAAATGGCGTATCAATACGATATTAAAAGGGTTTGCGGACAAATTGTGTGGCTTTGCCGGCTCTTATACCAATACAGGTGATATCATACTGATCGGTAAAAGGAAAAAGGATATGCATTTGGCATTTAACCGGCTGAAGGAAATCGGCGGTGGAATCATTTTGACGGAACAAGGCAAGGTGATCCATGAACTTCCTCTGAAATTAAAGGGAGTCATGTCCACCAAGGAGGTTCCCGAATTGATAGAAGAAGAAAATGAATTGAAACATTTACTGCGTGAGAGAGGTTATCGCTTCGCCGATCCTGTGTATACCCTTTCATTCTTTTCGACAACCCATCTGCCATATATAAGGCTGACCCAGCGAGGAGTATATGATGTAATGAATAAAACTATACTCTTTCCTACTATAATGCGTTAAAATATAAGAGAAGAAATGGCTAATAAATCAGAGGAGTGGAAAGATGAATTTTAAGAGAGTTCTTTTCATCGTTATTGCTATTTTCCTGCTGGCAGGCTGTTCGACTAAAGAAGATCCTGCATCGGATGACAGTAAGCCGAAAGACCAAGCTGTCATCAAAAATACAGATGTGAAAAATGAACCTTCCAATGAGTTTCCACTTACAGGTATAGCCACCGAAGCAGGCAGTGAACGAAGGGCTGCAGCAGTGATGATTAATAATCATCCGGAAGCACGCCCACAATCGGGCCTCTCAGAAGCCGATATGGTTTACGAAATGCTCGCAGAAGGTGACATAACCAGATTTTTAGCTATCTTCCAAAGTGAAATGCCAAGCCAAATCGGTCCGATCCGGAGTGCAAGGGACTATTATATCGAATTGGCTAAAGGCCTTGATTGCATCTATGTCTGTCATGGGAATAGCCCCGAGGCAAAACCATGCTGGACAAAGGGTATATTGATAACTTGAACGGATTATATTATGATGGTACTTTGTTTCAACGTTCGGCAGATCGAAAAGCACCGCATAATTCCTACACCTCCTTTAAGGATATCCAAAAAGGTGCAAAGGAAAAGGGATATGAGTTGAATGGTGCACCGGAGCCTTATGCTTTCCTTACAAAGGAAGAGGCAGCTGGACTTCAAGGGGAACCGGCATTGAAAACCGAGGTTTCCTACGGATCAGACGAGTATGATGTACAGTATGAATACGAAGCCACGGAAGAGAAATATAAACGTTATTCGAATGGAGAGCAAACAGTCGAGCATAAATCGAATAAACCTATTTTACTGGATAATATATTGATCATTGAGGCTGCTCATCAAGTGATCGACGATAAAGGGCGTCGTAAAATCGACTTGAAAAGTGGCGGAAATGGTTATTTACTTCAAAAAGGAAAAGCGAATGAAGTAGAATGGGTTAGTAAGGATGGTCGGATTACACCAGTGAAAAACGATAAGGAAGTAGGGTTGATTCCAGGGAAAACTTGGATCAATATTATTCCGGATGATCCTGGTTTAGTAGGAGACGTCTCATTTTGATACCCATGAAATTGAGGGGGAGTAACATGCAAATTGATAAGTTAAGAGGAAAAGAAACGGATCAGCTGTTTAAGTCGATCCTTTCCTTGCGTGATTTGGACGAATGCTATCGATTTTTTGATGATTTATGCACAGTTAATGAAATTTCATCATTGGCACAGCGTCTTGAAGTAGCCCGCATGCTTGAAGAAGGAAAAACCTATCATAAGATCGAAACGGAAACGGGTGCAAGCACGGCTACGATTTCCAGGGTCAAACGCTGCTTGAACTACGGAAATGATGCTTATTCCATGGCTCTGAACCGTATTAAGGATAACGTAGAGGAAACAAAAGAATCTTAATTCTTTCGATTATAATAAAAAGCCGGGGAATTCATATCCCGGCTTTTTATTTTGAGTTCCCTCATTGCCGGCTGTCTTTCAGCAGTATCCATGTTATATTGGATTTTAGATTCAGAGGTTCCATTTGGTAATAACATTTTATCGATACTTCTCTTTTTAATGAAAAATCTTAATGCTATAATGGTGTAATGGGAAGTGTGAATGGAGGATTATAATGTACGATTTTCGCGAGTGGAAACATGTTTTTAAACTCGATCCAAATAAAGAAATAAGTGATGAGGCACTTGAGAAAGTCTGTGAATCAGGTACTGATGCAATCATGGTCGGGGGAACGGATGGAATCACGCTTGAGAATGTGCTTCATTTAATGGCACGTGTCAGACGATATACCGTCCCCTGTGTGATGGAAATTTCTTCAGTTGAAACGGTGACGCCAGGGTTTGATTTATATTTCATTCCGAGTGTCCTGAATAGCACCAACCCGGATTGGATGATGAAACTGCATCAGCAAGCAGTCAAGGAATACGGATACCTTTTGAATTGGGATGAAATTTTCGTTGAAGGGTATTGTATCCTGAATCCTGAGTGCAAGGCCGCCCAATTGACGAAAGCCAATACCGATTTGGATATGGATGATGTGGGTGCATACGCTATGATGGCAGAAAAGATGTTCAACCTGCCGATTTTTTATTTGGAATACAGCGGTGATTATGGCGATGTCCAGGTGGTGGAAGCGGCCAAAGAGAGTTTGGAGGATACCGTACTATTCTATGGCGGTGGGATAAAATCGGTTGAAGAGGCCAAAGAAATGTCTAAGATTGCGGATGTCATCGTTGTCGGCAATGTGATTTATGAAGATTTGAAAGTGGCACTTGCAACAGTTACGGCTGTTAAATGAAAACATGTAATAAATATAGTATACTAAAACAGAAACGAATGTTCGTATAGGTGGTGTGATAATGCAATATTTAGCGGAAAAATTATTAATAGGTTTGAATGAACAGCAACAAAAAGCAGTGAAAGCAACAGATGGTCCACTTTTAATCATGGCTGGGGCAGGAAGTGGAAAGACGCGTGTGCTGACTCACCGGATAGCTTACTTGATGGTCGAGAAGGAAATAGCGCCTTGGAACATCCTTGCAATCACGTTCACCAACAAAGCGGCACGTGAGATGAAGGAGAGGATCCGTGCCATACTTGGCGGTGCGTCCGAAGATATCTGGATTTCGACTTTCCACTCGATGTGTGTCCGTATTTTACGAAGAGATATCGACCGTATCGGATTTAATAGGAACTTTTCGATATTGGATACGACGGATCAGCAATCGGTCATAAAACAAATCATGAAAGACCGTAATATGGATACAAAGAAATATGATTATCGTGCCATTTTGGGTAGCATCAGTTCAGCGAAAAATGAATTGGTCGGGCCGGAAGAGTACCTAAAGACGGCGTCTGATTACTTCACTAAAGTAACTGCCGATGTCTATACGGAATATCAAAAACGGCTGCGTAAAAATTCAGCGCTCGATTTCGATGATTTGATCATGATGACGATTCAATTGTTCCAGCTCGTACCTGAGGTGCTTGAATATTATCAGCGTAAATTTCAATACATTCATGTAGATGAGTACCAAGATACGAACAGGGCTCAATATATGCTTGTTAAACTATTGGCTTCACGCTTCCGTAATCTCTGTGTCGTCGGGGATTCCGATCAATCGATCTATCGTTGGCGCGGTGCGGACATTGCGAATATCCTTTCATTTGAAAAAGATTATCCGAATGCAAACATGATTTTCCTTGAACAGAATTACCGCTCGACGAAAAAGATCCTTGCAGCGGCGAATAAGGTTATCGATAACAATCAAAACCGTAAGCCGAAAAATCTTTGGACCGAGAATGCAGATGGCAATAAGATATTCTATTACCGTGCGGACAATGAACAAGGGGAAGCACAATTCGTAGCCGGAAAGATAAATGAGTTAGTTCAGGACGGCAGCAGGAAATATTCAGATATAGCAATACTTTACAGAACGAATGCACAATCACGTGTCATGGAGGAAGTTCTGCTTAAATCCAATATAAATTATGCAATAGTCGGGGGCACTAAGTTCTATGACCGTAAAGAGATTAAGGATTTACTTGCCTATCTTCGCCTTATTGCGAATCCTGATGATGACATCAGCCTTCGCCGTGTAATCAATGTACCAAAACGCGGAATTGGTGCAACTTCGATGGATAAAGTGGCAGATTATGCAGATCAATATGATGTTTCCATATATAAAGCACTGGAGTCTGTGGAAATGGCAGGGATAAGCGGGAAGGCTACCAAAGCGGCAAGGGAATTCCATACGCTGATCACGAACTATACAAATCAGCAGGAGTACTTATCCGTGACGGAACTTGTGGAAGAAGTCATCAAGAAAACCGGTTACCGTGAGATGCTGCAGGCAGAAAAAACGATTGAATCACAAAGCCGGCTTGAAAATATAGATGAGTTTTTATCTGTTACGAAAGCATTCGAAGATAACAGCGAGGACAAATCATTGGTGGGCTTTTTGACTGACCTTGCGTTGGTTGCCGATATAGACCAACTTGACGAGAATACCGAAGAAGCTACAAATATGGTAACTTTGATGACATTGCATTCAGCGAAGGGACTTGAATATCCGGTGGTCTTTCTATTGGGCCTTGAAGAAGGGGTTTTCCCTCACAGCCGCTCGCTTATGGATGAAGAGGAGATGGAAGAAGAACGCCGTCTGGCTTATGTGGGAATTACAAGGGCCGAAAATGAACTATTCATAAGCAATGCCCAAATGCGGACATTGTATGGACGGACGAGCATGAATCCCGTTTCACGTTTCATCTGCGAAATACCAGAGGAACTTCTCGAAGACTTAAAACCGAAACCTGCTCCTAGAGCTAGGCAAACGCCTTTCAGCTCTTCGAGAACTGGGTCTCCTTCAACAGCTTCAACAAGAAAAGTGCCTGCCTTTGGAAAAGCTGTTTCTTCACCATCCGCAACGGGCGGTGAAGAAATCGGCTGGGCTGTCGGTGACCGTGCATCCCATAAAAAATGGGGTATAGGAACCGTAGTGAGCGTAAAAGGGGAAGGCGAAGGAAAGGAATTGGATATTGCCTTTCCAAGTCCAATCGGCATCAAACGCCTATTGGCGAAATTTGCACCAGTTGAAAAAGCATAAGCTATTAATACGCTCCTACTGGTAAAGAATAGGGATATCTGACTTTAGACACCGCTCTTCTATAAGAAGTGCGGTGGAGTCTTCTTTAGAAAGGATTGAACGTATGGACTTACAAGCTGCAGAAAAGAAAGTTCTGGAACTGCAAACGTTATTGAACCAATACAGCTATGAATATTATGTGATGGACCAGCCATCAGTACCTGATGCTGAATATGATCGGCTGCTCCGTGAACTTATTGGGTATGAGGAGAAATTTCCGGAACTGCAAACGGCGGACTCACCGACACAACGGGTCGGTGGCGCCATTTTGGATATGTTTGAAAAGGTGGAGCATACCACACCGATGCTTAGTTTAGGCAATGCCTTCAACGAAAGTGACTTACGGGATTTCGACAGAAAGGTCAGACAATCTGTAGGTGACAATTTTTCCTATGTATGTGAATTGAAAATTGACGGACTTGCCGTCACACTTCAATATGAGAATGGATATTTCGTAAGAGGGGCAACCCGAGGAGATGGAACGATCGGTGAAGATATTACCGCTAATTTGAAAACGATCAAGTCGATCCCATTGAAGTTGCGGGAGCCGGTCGCCATAGAAGTGCGCGGCGAGGCCTTCATGCCCAAAAAATCATTCGAATCACTAAACAAGGCTAAGGAAGAACGCGGTGAGGAACCATTTGCAAACCCACGAAATGCCGCTGCCGGCTCGTTAAGGCAGCTTGATCCAAAACTTGCTGCGAAACGGAACTTGGATATTTTCCTTTATGCGATTGCCGATTTGGGGGAAACAGGGGTCCGCTCCCACAGTGAGGGTCTGGATTTATTGGATCGACTCGGGTTTAAGACGAATCGGGAGAGAAAAACATGCTCGAATATAGAGGAAGTACTGGCCTATATAGTAGAATGGACGGAACAACGTTTAAACTTAGCCTATGACATTGATGGAATCGTCGTAAAGGTGGATTCCCTTGAACAGCAGGATGAATTAGGCTTCACTGCAAAAGTCCTCGATGGGCCATTGCTTATAAATTCCCAGCTGAAGAAGTCATTACAACCCTAAGGGATATCGAGCTGAATGTGGGCCGTACGGGTGTATTGACCCCGACTGCCGTTTTGGATCCCGTCCGGGTAGCGGGTACGACTGTGCAGCGAGCTTCACTTCACAACGAAGACTTAATCCGTGAAAAGGACATCAGAATCGGAGATCAAGTGGTTGTGAAAAAGCGGGTGATATCATTCCAGAAGTAGTCAATGTACTGGCAGAGCGCCGTACAGGGGAAGAAGTCGAGTTTCAGATGCCGACTGAGTGCCCTGAATGCAGCAGTGAACTTGTACGGCTGGATGGGGAAGTTGCTTTACGCTGCATCAACCCGAAGTGTCCTGCACAAATACGGGAAGGCTTGATTCACTTTGTTTCCCGTACAGCAATGAATATAGACAGTCTTGGTGAAAAAGTGATTAGCTTGTTATTTAAAGAAGAACTCATACAAGATGTTGCTGATATCTATAAGCTTACATACGATCAACTGATTGCTTTGGAAAGGATGGGGGATAAGTCCGTCAATAAACTTCTCCAAGCAATTGAAGCTTCGAAAACCAACTCGTTGGAAAAATTACTATTCGGGCTGGGCATTCGCCATGTTGGTTCAAAAGCTGCCAAGACGCTTGCGAGGGAATTCGGGACGATGGAAGCCTTAAGCAAGGCGAGCCGTGAAGAACTAACGGCCATCAATGAAATAGGTGATAAGATGGCTGATTCCATCGTAGCTTATTTTGAATTGGAAGAAGTCCATGCATTACTGAATGAGTTGGATGCAGCCGGTGTGAATCTTACTTTCAAAGGGCAAAGAGCTGTTGCTATAGAAGATGTCGACTCCATTTTTGCCGGTAAAACAGTCGTTTTAACGGGTAAACTGCATCAGTTAACACGTAACGAAGCAAAAGAGAAATTAGAGGCGCTAGGAGCTAACGTTGCTGGAAGTGTCAGCAAGAAAACCGATTTGGTCGTAGCTGGTGAAGATGCCGGTTCCAAACTGGCAAAAGCTGAAAGCCTAGGCGTCATGGTATGGGATGAAGAGAGACTGATTGAGGAACTAAATAAATAAGAGGTGTAGCTATGAGGAAACACTCTATTTTGGGGATGATTCTTATACTGCTTCTTGCTGGATGTGCGCCTAGTTTCGAGGATAAGCAAGAGGTAGTTCAAGACTCCAAAGACAAAAAAGAAACGGCAATTATTCCGAAGTATAAAATTTCGGAAGAATATTATCAAACAATCCTACCGTTTGAACCATCAAAAGCACGCGGTTTGGTCGTATCCAATCTAAATACCCGATATGACATTGAAGAATTCGAAAATGGATTGATGCGGTTGGCGCAAACCCAATTCGATCCGGAAGATTACCTTTTTCAAGAGGGGCAAATGCTGGATAGTTCCACCATATCTTCCTGGCTGAACAGAAAATATACCGATAGTCAGTTGAAAGAAAAGAAAAAGAAAGCCTCAGAGAACCTTGGCTTGAATCCGGTTGATCCAGGTAAAGGTGACATTGATAAGCGAAATGAAGAAAATCCGATTTACCTTGCCCATATTTTAGAACATAATTACTTGGTGAAAACAAAAGATAATTCAGTGAGCCTTGGCGGAGTTGTAATCGGTCTTGCGTTGAATTCAGTGCATTACTATCAAAAAGAGGCATTCGGTGCCACCTATGAAAATAAAATCGATAGTAAAAAGCTAAAGCAAGAAGGGGAGAAAATTGCTGCAGAAGTCTTAAAAAGGCTGCGTAAAATGGATAAGCTGAAAAATGTTCCGATTACGATTGCCTTATTCGAGCAAAATGAAAAATCTTCAGTAGTCCCTGGGAATTTCATTTCCTATACAAATATCGATAAAAACTCTGACAATATTGGAAAATGGACGAACTTGGACGAAGAGTATTTCCTATTTCCTTCTGCTGCTGCTGAAAAAAATACCGTGATGACGTCAATACTTTCACGAACTTTAAAGAAGATGTCGAAGAATACTTCCCTAACTTTAACGGAGTCATCGGCAGGGCGTTCTATATGGATGATCAATTGCAAAGCCTGAACATCGATATCCCGATTCAATTTTATGGGAACTCGGAAGCTATCGGCTTTACCCAATATGTTGCTGGGCTCATAATGGAACGTTTCCCGAACTATATTGCCGTACAGGTATCCATTACGTCTGTAAATGGACCTGAAGCGCTCATAGTCCGTGAAGCAAATCAGGACGAACCAACCGTGCATATATACGAATGAAAAAAGATGAAGCTTAGCGGCTTCATCTTTTTGCGACCTGCTTTTCATTGAAACCTATTTCCTTGTGGACTTCAAATAACCTTTAACAAGGAACAAAAATATAAACCCTTCCATCTTAGGGAACAAGTGCTTTAAAAAAGGAAACATTTGTCGGATTTTAAAAGCCTTATTGTCATTTCCCCGGAAATTTCGGCAACTTTCCCATATTTCCCGGAAAATATCTCTTTTTCCTTATGAAATAATTGAATTTCGACAATGTATCTCTTGTTGCTTTACTGTGCAATAGTTTGATATGATTTAAGCGTTAATTATTTGGAGAAAAGCGACGAAATTCAGTCGATTTGGATATTTTTCGGAGGTGAAGAGAATGTCACGTATTTCTATGGAACAAGTTAAACACGTTGCCCATTTGGCCCGTTTGGCCATTACGGAAGAAGAAGCAAAACAGTTTCAGCATCAGCTTGACCAAATGATTTCATTCGCAGAGCAGTTGAATGAGCTTGATACGGATCAAGTTAACCCGACTTCTCACGTTTTGGATATGAAGAATGTTATGCGCGAAGATGTCGCAAAACCGGGATTGCCAGTGGAAGAAGTAGTTAAAAATGCACCGGATAGCAAAGAAGGATATATCCGTGTACCATCTATAATTGAATAAGGAGGGACAATGATGTCGTTGTTCGAACAAAAGGTTTCTGAGCTTCATGAACGCTTACATAAGAAAGAGATAAGTGTCACTGATCTTGTTGACGAATCGTATAAGCGGATCGGACAGGTAGAGGACAAGGTGAAGGCATTTTTGACACTTGATGAAGAAAACGCCCGCAATCAAGCAAAACGATTGGATGATCAATTGGTAAAAGGCGAGAACGAAGGCGCTTTATTTGGTATGCCAATCGGAGTGAAGGATAATATTGTCACTAAAAATTTGCGTACGACTTGCGCGAGCAAAATTTTGGAGAACTTTGATCCAATCTATGATGCAACAGTTGTCCAAAAGCTACAGAAGGCAGAAACGGTTACGATCGGGAAATTGAATATGGATGAGTTTGCGATGGGTTCTTCCAATGAGAACTCCGCATTTCAGGCAACACGCAACCCTTGGAACACGGAATATGTGCCAGGCGGTTCTTCGGGTGGTTCAGCTGCATCTGTCGCTTCCGGTGAAGTCCTATTCTCTTTAGGTTCCGATACGGGTGGATCGATCCGCCAACCAGCGGCATATTGTGGAGTCGTCGGCTTAAAACCTACATATGGACGGGTTTCCCGATTCGGACTTGTAGCATTTGCGTCTTCATTGGACCAAATCGGGCCAGTTACAAGAACTGTTGAAGATAACGCTTATTTGCTTGAAGCGATTTCGGGTGTAGATCCAATGGATTCGACCTCTGCAAATGTTGACGTGCCGAATTTTGTGAATTCATTAACAGGCGATGTTAGAGGATTGAAAATAGCTGTGCCTAAAGAATATCTTGGCGAAGGCGTTGGTGAGGAAGCGCGTAATTCCGTACTTGAAGCGTTAAAAGTATTAGAGGGTCTTGGAGCTGAATGGGAAGAGGTATCCTTGCCGCATTCCAAATATGCTTTAGCTGCCTATTATCTGCTATCTTCATCGGAAGCTTCGGCTAACCTTTCACGTTTTGACGGTGTGCGTTACGGACATCGTACAGATAATGCAGAAACTCTTATAGAAATGTATAAGCAAACCCGTGCAGAAGGATTCGGTGACGAAGTGAAACGCCGTATCATGCTTGGGACGTTCTCCTTAAGTTCCGGTTATTATGATGCTTATTATAAAAAGGCTCAAAAAGTACGTACATTAATCAAAAAAGACTTTGAAGATGTCTTTGAAAAATACGATGTCATCGTTGGGCCGACTACACCTACGCCTGCATTTAAAATTGGTGAAAAAGTCGACGATCCATTAACGATGTATGCTAATGATATCTTGACGATTCCAGTCAATCTTGCTGGTGTACCGGGTATATCTGTGCCATGTGGATTCGCAGCGAATGGTCTTCCGCTTGGACTGCAAATGATTGGGAAGCATTTTGATGAAAGCACGATTTACCGCGCTGCTCACGCATTTGAGCAAGCAACAGATTTTCATAAACAATTTCCTAAGCTGTAAGGGGTGAAAATAATGGACTTTGAAACGGTGATTGGTCTAGAAGTACACGTAGAATTAAAAACGGATTCTAAAATTTTCTCAGCGAGCCCAAATCATTTTGGTGCCGCTCCAAATAGTAACACGACTGTAATTGACCTAGGCTACCCAGGTGTATTGCCTGTCGTCAATAAAAAGGCTGTTGATTTTGCAATGAAGGCTGCAATTGCCCTGAATTGCGAAGTGGCGGAAATTACGAAATTCGACCGGAAAAACTATTTTTACCCGGACAATCCTAAAGCATACCAAATTTCACAGTTCGATCAACCGATCGGTGAGCATGGTTGGATTGAAATCGAAGTGGGCGGCAAGAAAAAGAAAATTGGCATTACCCGCATTCATATGGAAGAGGATGCTGGAAAGCTGACACATAAAGGGAACTATTCACTTTGTGATTATAACCGCCAAGGTACGCCTCTTGTTGAAATCGTATCCGAACCGGATATCACTTCCCCGGAAGAAGCATATGCTTATTTGGAAAAGTTGAAATCCATCATTCAATACACCGGCGTTTCCGATTGTAAAATGGAAGAAGGCTCACTTCGTTGTGATGCTAACATTTCCTTGAAACCAGTTGGTAAAAAAAGAATTCGGTACGAAAACCGAATTGAAAAACTTGAACTCATTCAACTTCGTTCGCAAAGGGTTGGAGCATGAAGAAATCCGACAAGCGGAAATCTTGAATGAAGGCGGCATAATCGAACAGGAAACTCGCCGTTTCGACGAAGCTACAGGCAGAACCGTACTAATGCGAATTAAGGAAGGCTCCGATGATTACCGTTACTTCCCGGAACCGGACTTATTGACGATCCATATCGATGAAGAATGGAAAGCGCGTATCGCTGCCGAGATTCCGGAACTTCCGGATGCCCGGAAAAAACGCTATGTCGAAGAATTTGGCTTACCTGAATATGATGCAGCCGTTTTAACGGTGACGAAAGAAAGTGCTGATTTCTTTGAAGCGACAGTCGCTTCAGGCGCGGATGCAAAACTAGCATCCAACTGGATCATGGGTGAAGTTTCCGCTTTCTTGAATGCAGAAGGCAAAGAGCTGCATGATGTCAAATTGACTGCTGAATCGTTGGCTGGAATGATCAAGCTGATTGAAGATGGCACGATTTCTTCTAAAATCGCTAAAAAAGTTTTCAAAGAATTGATTGAAAACG
The DNA here is from genome assembly GCA_030562215.1 of Peribacillus frigoritolerans. Lineage (GTDB taxonomy): Bacteria > Bacillota > Bacilli > Bacillales > DSM-1321 > Peribacillus > Peribacillus frigoritolerans_B. Next base: position 1,491,211 of record JAUPFL010000001.1, read on the forward strand.
GAGGGGATGCTGAAACGATCGTCAAGGAGAAGGGACTAGTCCAAATTTCCGACGAAGGCGCATTGCGTACAGCCGTTGAAGAAGCATTGAATAATAACCCGCAATCAATTGAAGATTTTAAAGCCGGTAAACAAAAAGCAATCGGCTTCCTTGTCGGGCAGATTATGAAAGCTACAAAAGGACAAGCCAATCCACAACTTGTTAATAAAATTTTGGTGGAAGAAATCAATAAACGTTAATATTGACCGTATCACTTTTAAAGTGGTACGGTTTTCTCTTGAGTAATGAAAGAGTTTACTAAGAAAAATAATAAGCGGGAAAATAATTTTGATTTTTTTGAGTTATCTGTAGGGGTAACTCCTTTTTGTGTCGTCTATTACATGAATGTTTATCAGGAAAGGGGAAGAGAAGTGACCGATGAGTTAGTTGAGAAGGTAAGGGCTGGGAATGATCATGCATTCCGAATGTTGATTGAAACATATAAACAGACGATTTATAGAACCGTCTATTCCGTCTTGCGGAATCAAAAGGATGCAGAAGATGTTACCCAGGAAGTCTTTATCAAAATCTACACTTCTCTTCCTCAATATAAGAACCAAGGCTTCAAAACTTGGATTACCCGAATTGCGGTCAATCATGCAATCGATCTAAAGAGAAAGAGGGAACGCCAAAAGGAAGAATTACAGGACGAACATTCATCGGAAGTTAATTTGGGCTTAACTGATGAAGTCGAGGCAGTATTTTTCGGAACGAAAGGCGAAAGCAAGTATTACGGAAGCTGAATGACCTTCCAGAGGGATATCGGGACGTTGTATATGGCTATTACATAAAGGAAAAGACATTCAAGCAAATTGCAGAGGAACAGCAGATTCAAGTGAAATCTGTGGAGGTAAAGCTATATCGGGCAAGAAATTGGATGAGAAAACATTGGAAAGAGGAGGATTTTTCATGAATCATGTTCCAGAGGCAGGATGGGCTGCATATTTGGCAGATGAAATACCAGAGGCTCTAAAAATTGAATATGAAAATCATCTATACTCCTGTGACAAGTGTTTGTCCGCCTATATGGAAGCGATGGAAAAAGAAGAAACAAGTCTGGAAATTGAAGGATTTGATATTGCAGGTCCAGTCATGGACTCGATTAGCCGATTGAAAGGCGGCTCTGTTGAAGAGGCTAAGCTACACCGGAAAGAGAAGTCACTTCGGACAATCACAAGACATTACCTGATTGCGGCCGGCTTTACAATTTTATTAATGGCAGGCGGAGTATTTCAATCATTGACAGAATACGTGGATTCTGTGGAATCAAGCAGCGATAAGAAAACGCAGTCCTTAACCGATGGACTTATTGATAAAACATTTAATTGGATGGATACAATCGAAAAGAAAAATAAGGAGGGGTTTAGGAATGAATAAAAGTCCGGTATTAGCTTTTTTATTATCCTTTCTGCCAGGTTTCGGACATTTTTACCTAGGAAGGAAATATAAAGGGTTATTTTATTTTCTTGCCACGGCTGGATTGGGGCTAGGAGGTCTTTTTCTTTCGTTGATTAGTCAATCGGATGCGTTTCTGGCTTTTTCCGTTATTGGAATGGTGTTTTATTTCATCAGTATATTTGATTTGGTGGTCACCTCACTGAGGAATCCTAAAAGTGAAGAGGATGTGGAGGGAATGGAAAATCAGCCGGAAGCGGAAAGATTTTATGTAATCATCCTTTCATTCGTTCCTGGATTAGGGCATTTTCAATTAGGCCTCATGAACCGTGGGCTCATTTTTCTCATCGGCTTTTTAGGCCTTGGCATTATGGTGATTTTCATCAGTGTGATGACACAAATGGAAGGCCTGTTAATATTCATGGCACTATTGCCTGTTATCTGGATTTACAGCTTTTTTGATTCTGTTCAACAGCTGAATAAAAAGCAAAAAGGTGAGGAGCTCATCGATCGGACCGTTTTGGAAGATTTCGAGGAGAGACGGGAATCCGGAAAGAAGAGTAAATCGGTCGCGACTTTATTCGCTATTTTCCCTGGTGCAGGTCACTTATATTTAGGGCTGCAAAAACGTGGGATACAATTGATGGCTGGCTTTTTATTCGCCATTTACATACTGGATTTACTCCGGTTAGGTTTCTTCTTTTTCCTTATTCCAATTATCTGGTTTTATAGTTTTTTTGATGGATTGCAAAAAGCATCGAAAATGGAGGAGGGTCCAATAGAAGATACGCCCATCATTTCGGGAATGGTCAATCATCAAAAATGGTTAGGACTGGGGTTGGTGGGACTTGGAATCTATTTCTTGGCTAGTAATATGATCGTCCCGGCCATTGCTCCTCATTTAGATGAATGGATTGGAAGTAACTTGGAATATTGGTTTAGAGATTATTTTCAAAAAGGTCTTGTATGCATCCTTCTTATAGGCGGGGGAATCAAATTGCTGTCGGGAAGTAAAAAAGGGAGCGTCAAGGAGGAGAGAAAATGAGAACATGGAGAGTCGGAACGATTTCAATGGGAATCTCCCTGATTGGTTTGGGTTTGGTTTTACTGGTTTCTCAAATTGCGGATATGAATTTGACGACGATTCTGCTATCATGGTGGCCGTTGCTATTCATTATCTTGGGTGCAGAGATTCTCTTCTATATTTATTTTTCCAGAAAAAGAAAGTTCTTTTGTGAAGTATGATATTCTTAGCATTCTTTTCGTGGGTTTGCTTGGAACGACAGGAATAGTTTTAATCCTGCTTACATCAAGCGGATTGATGGATCAAGTCAGGGCTGCCGTGAATAGTGAAGAGAGAACGGTCAATTTGCCTGGTTTCAATCAAAAGGCAGGGAAAGGCATACAGAGAGTTGTCCTGGACTCTGGCCCATACCCATTGACAATTGAAAGTAGTAATGACGGGAAGTTTCCGTTTTTGGAACATATGGTGAGCGGGTAATGGAAGGTGCTGATTCGTTGTTGAAGAAGGCGGAAGATTATTTACTCGTTGAGAGAAATGGTGATACGCTTTATATAAGCTTCAAGGATTTGCCGATTCAAAATGGACTTTTGGACAGTGGTACAATGAATCTTAAGGCATCCCTTATAATCCCTGCTGAGTTGGCAGTGGAGATAGACGGACAAAGTACCGATCTTGTCTTGAAGCCTAGAAAGCTCTTGAATGACTGGAGTGTGAAGGATAGCGGAAATCTAAGTGTTTTCCTTCAGGATAATAGTGATATCAAGATTGATGCTAGAGGGGTCGAGGAACTTGAAGGTCCTGAGAATGGCTGGAAGATGAATGAAGTGAAAGAAGAAACAAATGAAGAAGGTATTGTAAAAAGAATGGGATATTCAATATTGGTGAAGGGAAACATACATTGACGGTTACTGACACATTTAACGTGAATGTTCAATATCCATGATTGAAATCATTTACTAGAATAAAATTGTAAAAAGCATTATAATTTTCCCTGATAAGATTTCTAGTAAAAATGCAGAAGATATGGACCGGAATACGGTCCTCTTTTTTCGAATATTGCTTTTCATGTAACGAAGGATTAAGATGTAAATTATGGAATCAATATGTATAAGGATGATGGGAAATGAAAAGAGCAAGGTTGATTTACAACCCGACTTCGGGCCGGGAAGCCATTAAGAAGAGCCTGCCAGGTGTGCTAGCAAAGCTTGAAGAAGCTGGTTATGAAGCTTCTGCACATGCGACGACCGGTGCTGGGGATGCGACGAAAGCGGCTAAGATAGCGATTGAACGCGGCTATGATGTAGTTATTGCAGCAGGGGGCGACGGTACGATTTATGAGGTTGTTAATGGACTGGCCACTGCAGAGAAACGTCCGAAACTAGGAATCATTCCGACGGGAACGACCAATGATTTCGCGCGGGCGCTGCATTTACCGAAGTCGATTGAAGGGGCAGCCGAAATTATTGCCGGTGGGCATACGATGCCGATCGATATCGGGAAAATGAACGATAAGTATTTTATCAATATCGCTGGCGGGGGCAGATTGACCGAATTGACCTACGACGTTCCGATCAAGCTGAAAACGATGCTTGGTCAGCTAGCATACTATATTAAAGGAATTGAAATGCTACCTTCAATTAAGCCGACTGAAGTTTCCATTGAATATGATGGAAAGCTTTTTGAAGGAGAGATCATGCTTTTCTTGGTGGCTAACACGAATTCGGTCGGCGGCTTCGAGAAACTGGCCCCTGACGCGTCTTTGAATGATGGTATGTTCACGTTGCTTATTTTAAAAAAGGCAAACCTAGCTGATATTGTCCGTGTCGCAACATTGGCAATGCGCGGTGAGCATATCCATGACAAAAACGTCATTTATGAAAAAGCCAATCGAATTAAAGTACAGGCCAAAAAGGACATGATGCTTAATTTGGATGGGGAATTTGGCGGGATGGCCCCGGCTGAATTCGTCAATCAGTACCGCCATTTTGATGTATTCATCCCGCAAGGACTATTGCCGGATGATCCGGCAAATAAATAAGGTGGAAAGGCCACTGAATCTGGTGGCCTTTTCAGTTTAATGAAGCAAGGAGAATGGCAAACATGTATATCAGGAAAGCGACACCGGAGGATGCGGACAAGGCCGCCATATTGACCCGGTTAGCGATTAAGGAAATTGCAGAGGTTCTGACAGGTGAAACGGAAGAAGAAAGAATACTTTCCGTTCTTGCCGATTTGTTCAGGAAAAGTGGGAATCGGGTCAGCTATGAAAATACGCTTGTCAGTGAACATGATGGACAAGTATCTGGATTGATCATCGCTTACCATGGCAAGGATGCCGAAAGCTTGGATGAACCGATAGTGAAACAATTAAGGATGAAAATGAAAGACCCAAGCGTTACGCTCGATAAGGAAGCGGAAATGAGAGACTTTTATTTGGATACAGTGTCCGTTGACCCGGATTTTCAGGGAAGAGGAATAGGTAGTGCACTTATTCAATATGTGGAGGGATACGCTAAACATAAGGGATATCCAAGAATTTCCCTAGTTGTGGAAAATGAAAATGAAGCGGCGAATCGTCTTTATAGCAGATTAGGATATATAGAAATGAAAACAATTTCGATTAGCGGCCATGAATTTCGCTATATGGTAAAGGAAATGGAAGAACCTCCTGTTTAACAGGGGGTCCTTTTTAGTCTTTTGAAGTTTTGGCACTGTATGCGATTACATTTGCTGCCCATTCATGGCTGCCCAATCAGCGTAAGCTCCGGTGCCATTACAGCCGGGACAGTCGTGTATATCGGAAAAATGATATTCCGTAGGTACGAAGGAGCTGTATCCACGTCCGTAACAATCCGGACAGAGGCCCTTTTCCTCCATACTTGCTCGATGTTTTTCTAACCTTGTAGCATTCCAGGCCGATATAGAGTTAAATAAACCCATTTCCTCACCTCATTTGTTTTTCCTTATTTTTCTTTTTTATTGAACTTTTATTCATGGAACTATGAAAAATCCGTAATTCCTTCCACTATATTTTTATGAAAAACAGGGTAAATTGGTGAGTGGTTTTGTGGCAAGGCTTCTATTGTGGTAAAATACAGGCTAGCATAAAAAAGAAAAGAGAAGATGATATGAAAAAAACAGCACCAGTTGCTAAAAATGATATAGTAGAGGTTTTATTTGAAGATTTAACCCATGAAGGAGCTGGCGTCGCCAAAGTCGATGGCTACCCGATCTTTGTTCAGGGCGCCCTTCCAGGTGAAAAAGCAAAAATCAAAGTGATGAAGGCTAATAAGGGTTATGGTTTCGGACGCTTGATGGAGATTATCGAAAACAGTCCATACCGGGTTGAGATCACAACTGAAGATTACCATAAATACGGTGGTTGTCAGCTGCAGCATATGAGCTATGAAGGGCAGTTGGAATTCAAGGAAAAGCAAGTACGTGAAGTGATGACGCGCATTGGGAAACTTGAGGATGTAAAGGTTCACCCAATCATCGGGATGGAGAATCCAACCCATTATCGCAATAAAGCGCAAGTGCCTGTTGGTGAAAAGGATGGCCGGCTAATAGCAGGGTTCTTCAAACCGCGGACACATGAAATCGTTGAAACGAAAGAAAGCATTATCCAAAATGAAGTGATCAATGAAGCCGTTCAAGTTGTTAAAGAGATTTTTAGTAAACTTGGTATCCCTGCTTACGATGAAGAGGCGCATAAAGGCGTATTGCGGCACATCATGGCCCGTTATGGTAAGCAAACAGGGGAATTAATGATTGTTCTTGTTACAAGAACGAAAAGTATCCCTTTCATCGAAACCATCGTGAAGGAAATCGTTGAGCGTCTCCCGCAAGTGAAATCCATCGTTCAAAACGTGAATTCCAAGAAAACGAATGTTATCTTGGGCGATAAAATGACTGTGCTATGGGGCGACGAAGCAATCCATGATATGATCGGTGATGTGAAATTTGCGATATCAGCAAAATCCTTCTACCAAATCAATCCAGACCAAACGAAAGTCCTTTATGATAAAGCTCTTGACTATGCAGGGCTGACTGGTGAAGAAACGGTGATAGATGCCTATTGCGGCATTGGAACCATCTCTTTATTTTTAGCTAAAAAAGCGAAAAAAGTAATCGGTGTCGAAGTGGTCGAAGAAGCGATAGAGGACGCACGCCGCAACGCTGAATTGAATGAAATCTCAAATGCAGAATTCATGGTCGGCGATGCGGGTAACGTTATTGCTGAATGGTATCAAAAGGGCAACACTGCTGATGTCATCGTTGTGGATCCTCCTCGCAAAGGTTGTGAAGAATCCCTTCTGAATACGATCATCGAGATGAAAACCTAACAAAGTCGTATACGTATCATGCAACCCAGGTACTTTAGCGCGTGATCTTCATATCTTGGAAGAAGGCGGATATAAAGCGGTTGATATCCAGCCTGTCGATATGTTCCCAATGACGACACATGTTGAAAATGTAGTGTTATTAGAGTTGAAATGATTGAATGAGGGCCCGGTCTAATTGACTGGGCCCTCATTTTTTATGCTTGTACAATATGGACGTTGATTTCCGCTCCAGGCACTCGCTTTTCCCGGTTGGTCGGCCCTTAGCTTGCGCCGCGGGGGCTCCCTAGACACGCTTTTCACGCATGAGTCTCTCGCACCCGCTCCAATCAACTTAGTTAAAAAAGTTAGATAGAAACCATGCCTAAAGGAGTTGCAGGGCTGCTTTGGGTCAGTTGTTTCGGGAACCTCATTTGAAGAGGGATATGTGTTCAGAACCCCTTTTGTCAACAAACTGTGGGTCCCGGTCTAAATGACCAGGACCTTTTTTTACATAGTTGAATTGAAGAAAAGGAAGAAGGATTTTTTTTTTGCATGTTTATTCTTGACGCCCTGACTTGGACATATATTAAGAAATATATGGATTGGGAGGCAAGGTGATTTTATTAATTTTCAAAAAGCGGTGGCTGTAATTGTTGGTAGCTTTTTGGTGGGCATTGGAATTAATGGATTTTTGGTTCCTCATCATTTAATAGATGGCGGCGTAATTGGGATTGCGCTCATCCTTCATTATTTCTTTGGTTTTCAAACGGGACTATCCATGTTGATCCTTAGTATTCCTATATTTTTATATGCCTGGTATTATGAACGGCCTTTTTCTATAGCAGCGTTCACGGATTGCTTTTGACATCCCTTTTTATGGATTGGCTTAATCCATTGAAAAAGGTCTTTTCCATTTCAATTCTGACAAGCTCTTTGATTGGCGGTGCCATCATAGGGATGGGCATAGGACTTATGCTTCGATATGAGACAAGCAGCGGGGAACGGATATGTTAGCCAAAATCATCTCAAAATCTACCTCCATGGATATTGCTTTGGCGATTATCGTCATAGATACACTAATCATTTCAGCAGCAGCATTCACCTTAGGTATCGAAATTTTTCTTTTTTCATGTGTGACGATCGTCATCATTGGACTGATCACATCGCTTATGAAAATGAGGAGATGAATAAATAATCAGTTCCTTAAGATATGGGCTACGTCATCTATTGCCTTTTGCAGCTTTTCGCTATTTTTAGTAAACATCTCTTTAGCTTCCTTTGATTCAGTTCCAAGTGCAAACAACTCTAAGTCCGCTTGGCATTTTTTCAAAGTCGCGAGAATAAGAGGTTTTTCTTGAGGAGAAGGAACTTTAAGTTTATCATCAAAAAGGTCCACAGTTAATTCTCCGTTAGAATTGGCTTGACCAAGAAAAACATTATCGAGGATTACCCCCAACTTATCCAGTTCAGTATGAAGCCAATGTCGGTTCAGACCAATCGTGGAAAGTGGTTCATCAAGTATAATGCCGTCCATGATGATGGTTTGTGGCTCCTTTACTGCAGCCACTGGGAGGTTAAGGTCCTTAGGTGTTATAGGTTGATTTTGCTTCTTTAACATTACGGAAAAATCCCCATTGGCTTCTAATAAGGCAAACTCAACTTCAGAAATATCAAAGACATCCTTTTTTCGGAGCAATCCCAGCAATTCATCAATGGTATATTTCTCTTTTTTAAATTATCTTCCATGACTTTCCCATCTTTGATGAATACCGATGCTTTTCCTTCAATAAGATCACGAAAGGTTTTACTTTTTAGGGATATTAATCCTGCAATGTAGGGGGCTATGGCAAAAACGAGAATGGACAGTACGCCATACATAATATTGCCCTCCACTTTTGTAGCTAATTCTGCCCCAACATTACCAATGGTTATGCCCGTTACATATTCAAAAAAGGAGAGCTGGGACAATTGTTTTTTTCCTAACACTTTAGTGATCAAAAAAAGAACAATTAAAAAGAAAAATGAACGTAAAAGAATTTCTATCCACTCCGGCATTACCAAACACCTCCTGCTTTGATCATGGTTATTAAAAACCTTTATATTGTGGTTCTTCCCGTTCTAACTCGCCCACGCGCTTCTGTACATCCTTCATAACTTCATTCACCACCAGCATCGTTTCATGTAAAATGCGTTTAGATTCATCATCTTGAGTCCGGAGTGCTAAGCTGGATAAGCCTGCTTCAACTCCTTTTAGGCTAGAGACACATTGTTTGACATTGGAAGCTATCGTCATGCAGCATCCTCCTTATCTTTTTAGGTCTAAAATAATGACATGGAACAATGAGGTCCAGGCACTGGTTGCTTCAAACATGTCAGCGGCAAAAACCGATCAATCGGTGCTTTTCCACATCCGCTAAGGCTACGGAAACAATCCCCGCAGCCAAGAATGTCCATCGAGTATGAGCAGGGATGTGTTTAAACCTTAGTTTTGTGCTTCTCCATCACCATCATATTCAATCGATACGGCATGGGCGATGCATGGAATCGTCTCACTTTGTTGAAAGGATAGGGGAGATAGCAAGGCACCGGTAGCCACGACGAGCAATCGTTTTATTTCTCCTTTTTTCATGCGATTTAATAGATGTCCATAAACGACGGTTGCGGAACATCCAGGACCACTTGCCCCGGCCAGGACCGGTTGACCATCCCTGTATATCATTAAACCGCAATCTTTATATTGCTCTTCTTTAATCGGGGTGCCATGTTTCTTAAATAATGCCAGAGAAACTTCATGTCCAATCTTTCCTAAATCCCCGGTCACTATTAAATCATAATAGGATGGGTCGAGGTTTCTTTCTCTGAGATGTGCTTCAATCGTATCTACAGCGGCTGGGGCCATGGCACCGCCCATATTGAAAGGATCGGTCAATCCCATGTCGATGACACGGCCAATCGTAGCTGAAGTGACTCTTGGTCCCTCCCCGGCACTGCTCAATAAAGCCACCCCGGCCCCTGTAACGGTCCATTGGGCTGTTGGAGGTTTTTGCCCTCCGTATTCAGTTGGGTAGCGAAATTGCTTTTCTACTGCGGTGTTATGACTTGATGCTCCTGTCAATAAGTACTCTGCTCCTTTGGTATTGACAAGGTAGGCACCAAGAGCCAGTCCCTCCATGGAGGTGGAGCAGGCACCAAATAAGCCGAGATAAGGTGTTCCAAGTGTTCGACAGGCAAAACTGGTAGGGGTTATTTGATTGATAAGGTCGCCTCCGAGGAAGAATTGAATCTGTTCCTTCTGAAGACCCGCCTTTTCGATTGCTTTTGTACTCGCTTCTTCCAATAAGACTTTATGTGCTTTTTCATAGGTATCTTGATTGATCCATAAATCGGAATGGAGAAGATCGAAATCATCCGCAAGCAAACCGTCTGCTTCAAATGGACCGCCAACGGTTCCTGTGGAGACGATGACGGGCTTTTGATCAAACACCCATGTGCGATGCCCCGTAAGCATTATTAACCACCCCATTGTATGAGTATTGTCAGTAAGATAAAGCAAAGGAATAATCCTAGCCAATTTAATATCTAAAACGAAACCTGAAAGTGGAATGAAGCTGCCAATTCGTTCAAACACTCCAAGTCCGATGAGGAGCAGTCAGCTTCTTCTTTTTAATCAAGGAACATCCTCGTATCACTTCTTCATTCATTCCCGTACAAACGGAATTTTCAAAACGATCGTATACGATGGCAGTCGATCCAAGATTTCCACTTTAAGAATTCACGGCTTTTTAATCCACGACCCGACTGATTCATTAGCTTGATTTCCGCAGTTAGGTCAATTCAGGTATGTAACCCTTTGGTAGTTTGGGATTAGCTTAAAGATTCTGTACTACATTAAAACGACGATGAAAGATATAAAAGGCTGGTTGCTTTAACCAACCTTTTTATATGAATGATTATTGTTTATATTGTGGTTCCTCGTTTTGAATCTCTTCAATGCGAGGAGTGATGCTGTCCACGATCGTTTGTGTTTGTTGGGCAGCTTGTTGGTACAATTGTTTGGCTTGTTCATTATCTGTTGAAAGGGCGAAGGTTTCGAAGCTTGCTTGAGCGCTTTTTAACCCTGCTATCGTTGTTTTGACATCGTTTATAACTGTCATATATAAACCCCTAGTTTTTTTAAACTGCCTTATTAGAGTGAGAAGAAAATGATTATCTATACCTTCCAAATTTATCTATGAATTGAATCGAGTGACTAGTAAAAATTCCATTAATTAAACGTTTGATTAATGGGAGGGCAACAGGCAGAATTCCTTGTTAAAATCCTCCTTTTTCGTTGTGCTAATCGTTTTTATTGTTTAATTATTGACTGAATTCAGAATTTTAAATATAATTGTAGAAAACATGACGTAATTACGTGAGGTGATGTGACATTTATATTATGGATGATTTATATAGTAGAGTTGTTTTTGAAATTTCATCTGAAGAAGTGATAAAAGGACTGCTATTCCATAAAAGCAAACAGGAGTCGGAAATTGAATCGATCAAAGGTAAAATTCATAAATATGAACAAAAACGAAGAGCTGAGGAAGCTTGGTATCAATCCCTGTCTCCATTTAAACGTTTTTTTACAGGGCGTGCCCCAAGTCATCACCAGGCGGTTGAACATTTGGTGAATGTTAAAGATAGATATAAACAAATCGAGAAAATAAAACGGAGGGTCGCTTTTTTAAATGAGGTGATCGGTTTACTTGAGGCTGAACCGGAAAAAAGGGAAATGAATCTACCATCAGACATCATTAAAGAAATAATGGCCTGGCAGAAAGCGGAGGGAACGCCGAGATGACTCTAGAAACGTTAAACGCTGGCTTGGATACGATTTGGGTGGTTCTGACAGCAGCCATGATACTATTGATGGAGGGCGGGTTTGCCTTATTGGAGGCAGGGTTCGTCCGTACGAAAAATAATGTGAACATCATCATGAAGGTTTTTGCCGATATTACGATAGGAACGCTTTGCTATTTCGTCGTTGGTTTTGGTTTAATGTATGGAATGGATGTATTTGGAATCATCGGGGCAAGCGGATTTCTGCTTAAAGGTGATCTGTCGCATATCGACCTTACAATTTCCATGGATGCATTTTGGTTATTTCAAGGGGCATTCGTCATCGCCGTCATTTCCATCGTTTCGGGAGCAGTTGCGGAAAGGATCAATTTTCGGGCGTACCTTATTTTTTGTTGTAATGATGACGGCATTCATCTATCCGATTGCCGGTCACTGGGTATGGGGTGGCGGCTGGTTAAGCGGGTTGGGCATGCAGGACTTCGCAGGGTCTGCTGTCATTCATGCACTAGGCGGTTTTTCTGCACTTGCGGCTGCCATTGTAATCGGGCCGAGAGCAGGTAAATTCACTTCACGGGGACCAGCTCCATTTCACTGCCGAGTAATCTCCCGCTGGCATCTGTTGGGGCATTCCTTTTATGGTTTGGCTGGTTTGGGTTTAATGCAGGAAGCACCTTGCAAGCTACAGATGTCCGCATTGGCCATATTGCCATTGTCACGATGCTCTCAGCTGCATCAGGGGGAGCGGCGACCTTGATTTATACACTATTTAGATATGGACGCTCGGATGCACCTTCCGTCATCAATGGCTCACTTGCTGGTCTTGTCGGGATTACAGCTGGATGTGCATTCGTTAGTGATCTGTCGGCGTTACTGATTGGAGCAGTTTCTGGAATGTTGATGTTAGCTGCGACAAATTGGTTGGAAGCCCGGAAAATCGATGATCCCGTCGGTGCCTTTCCTGTTCATGCTGCATCAGGAATGTGGGGTACGATAGCGGTAGGGCTTTTCTCCATTGATAACGGATTATTTGCCGGCGGGGGATGGCATTTGCTCGGAGTTCAAATATTAGGATTAGTGGTGTTATGCATCTGGGGCTTTTCAGTGACATGGCTTGTTTTTAAAGTTATAAATGTTTGGCTGCCTATAAGATCCACTGAAGAAGAAGAAGAACTTGGGTTGGATATCAGTTATCATGGCATCATGGCCACACATACCTCGCCGGGGTTCATCAAGGTAGAGGACTACTATAAACAGGATGAAGAATTGACAAGGTAATTGACTATAATACCATGGTAAAATCAAGTAAGAGGTGAATTTTAAATGGGTGCATGTAATCTTAACCATTCGCAACAAGATGTCAGGCTGAAATTTGAGAGTCAAAAGGCATTTTTACCAACTGAATTGAGTCAAACATTAGATCGATATCTTGAAAAAGGGAATTCGCAGGAAACATTGAATGAACTTTTTCATCTATTGAAGAAGTATGACTTATCTACCCAGGAGGAACAGGAATCTAGAAACGAAAAGTTGAAACGGATAATGTTGTAAACGAGAAAGAACGGGGGTGTGAGTATGACTCCCGTTCTTTTTTGTTTTTTCATTATGGAATCTTATGTTAAATGATTTAAGGGATTCCGCGGAAAGGTGGCTGATTCCATTTCCTTTTATTCAGCCCGTCAGTAATTTAACTATTTTTTTAAAGAAGATAGCAGGATTCACATTTAAGGCGGCGAAAACAATTGTGTATATTACACATAGTGAAATCATATAGCTCTGAACCGACGTGTAACTTTAAAATGGATTAATCAGTTTAAGTAACGTGCACAAGGGTTTAGTGAACCTTTAAAGATTTAATCAATCGTTTGATTAAATTTCATATACCGACATTTAAAGCCTCGGTAAATGAAAAAAGCGGGAGCTCACAATGAGCTCCTGCTATTTCTTTCATTAAAAACCATCATCTGTTGCGGTGAAGGGGATGTTAAGGTTTCTTTCCACGGCCCGAAGTCTTTGATTCAGTCTATTTAACCTATTCGTATGTCGCTGGTCCGTTTGACTCAGCCTGGTGATTTCCTGGTTAATGCGGTTCACTTCACGATTTATCCGCGTGATTTCTTGGTTCTGCCGATTGAGTTCCCTGGTTTGACGCTCGTTTTGACGCTCAAGTTCCCGGATTCTTCTTTCAAGTTGTTGAGGCTGCCTTTCAATATCGAATTGGTCTGGCACTTGGCTATATGGATGCTCTTGTACCTGCGGAACGTTCCAATCTTGCTGTGGCATATAATCAAATCGTTCAGGCTGTTGGAAATATGGATTAAAATTAGGCTCATAGTACTGGTGATTTCCATTTTGTTGTGGATAAGGATAAAATCCGTATGAATTCATGGTCAACTCTCCTTTTTAAAATCAGGATGGATACCTTATAACTTATGTAAGTTCCAGTGAAGTGACTAGGCGTTTGCCCATATGAATGGGAAGAAGAGGTAATTCACAGAAAAAATTTCAATAAATTTGCAGAAACCATCCGGTTCCTATATCGTTTAGGATAGGAGAAATTCTTTTATCCGACTTGAAACCAATTCAAGGATAATCCGTATATAAAGAAAAGAGTGTAAGTCAGAGTGTAATGATAATGAATCGATTTCTTGCTGATCTTGTTCCGATATTGATTGCATTTCCAATGGTTTTGCCGGTTTGGATGATTAGCTATTTTGCATTGAATCAACCGTTTGCCCTGTCCGCTGTCATATCTTTAGCAGGAGGGGTGCTTGCATACTGGCTAAGTTCCGTATATTTTTCATCAAGATACCTCAAAAAACATGAATTGACGAGAAAAGAATATCAATATATAAAGAAAAATTTAATTGAAGCAAAACCGAAGATATGGAGGGTGCAAAAAGCACTAATCTCGGTCAGGCATATCTCTTCTTTTAAACAGAGGAAAGATATGATTAAAATGATCAGGAAAATATATAGTCTGACAAAAAAAGAACCGAAGCGGTTTTATCAGGCAGAACAGTTTTATTACTCGCATCTTGATTCCGCCATGGAGCTTTCGGAGAAATATGTTTTTTAGCACAGCAGCCAAAAAAGAATAGGGAACTCGAACTTTCACTAACAGAGACTCGTAAAACCTTAAAGGAACTTACTAATACGATAGAAAAGGATTTATATAAAGTGATTGCCGATGATATCGATAACCTTAACTTTGAATTGGATGTTGCTAAGCAATCCATTAAAACTAGAAAAGAGTCACAAGTAATTGATGAAAGCAGGAGGTTAAAATGAATAACAATGATCCAAACCTGTTGAATAAAACGAATAATGCCAGTTTGGTGGATGACCTTTTAGCCAATCCATTTGATGGGATGCAGGAGCTTGAGAAAGTATCTTCCCAAGAAGCGAAACCGGTTAAACTGATTGATGTCATTCCTGAAGAGAACAGGGCAAAGGCTTATCAGCTTGCCGAACAAATCGACCCAACGAATCATCAGGCAATGATATCCTATGGTACACCCGCCCAATCAAAGCTCCTGACCTTTTCTAATTCCATGCTTGAGCATGTCCAGAAAAAAGATGTGGGTGAAGTGGGCAACATTATCAGTGATTTAATGAAAAAGTTAAACGAACTGAGCCCAGATGAGTTAAAACCGGATAAGCCCTCATTTTTTGCGCGTATGTTCGGGAAGCTCTCGGGATCTGTACAGGAGGTGCTATCCAAGTATCAAAAAACTGGTGCCCAAATTGACCGAATCAGTGTTAAACTCGATCGGAGCAAGAATATCCTGTTATCGGATATCGTAATTCTCGAAAAGCTATATGAAACGAATAAGGATTATTTCCAGGCATTGAATGTCTATATTGCAGCTGGGGAAATCAAACTCGAAGAAATCCATGAGAAAACGATTCCGGAGCTAAGGAAGGCCGCGGAATCAAGCAATGATCAAATGAAGTTTCAAGAAGTCAATGATATGCTGCAATTTGCTGAACGATTGGATAAAAGGCTTCATGATTTGAAATTGAGTCGTGAAATCACGATTCAAAGCGCACCGCAAATCAGGCTGATCCAAAACACGAATCAGGCACTAGTCGAGAAAATACAATCTTCGATCATGACAGCTATTCCACTTTGGAAAAATCAAGTTGCGATTGCACTGACCCTAATCAGGCAAAGGCATGCTGTAGAAGCACAAAAACAGGTTTCCAAGACTACAAATGACTTGTTATTGAAGAACTCCGAGATGCTGAAAACGAATACCATTGAAACAGCAAAAGAAAATGAGCGCGGGCTTGTCGATATCGAAACATTGAAGAAAACTCAAGCTAACTTGATATCCACGCTTGAAGAGACCATGCGGATTCAAGAAGAAGGCAGGCATAAACGCCGTCAAGCCGAACAGGAATTGGCGTCTATGGAAAATGAACTGAAACAGAAACTATTAGAGATAAAGGGATAAGGGGAGATAATATGGATACTATCGAGGCTATAAAAACGAGAAGAAGCATTGGAATCGTTAAGCAAGATCCTGTTCCTAAAGAAATGATCGAGCAAATCATTGAAGCTGGAACATACGCACCTAATCATCATCGGACGGAGCCTTGGCGTTTTTTTTGTATTGACAGGGGAAGGAAGAAATAAACTTGGGCAAGTATTCGAAGAAATAACAAGAATTGAAAATGCTGATGATACCCCTGAAAGTTTAATCAGCAAGCTCGAAAGGCAAAAAAAGAATCCATTAAGGGCTCCAGTCATCATCGCAGTGGGCATAGAGCCTAGTGAAAAGAATAATGTCCTCGTGGCAGAAGAATATGCTGCAGTGAACAGTGCCATTCAAAATATGCTTCTTGCAGCACATTCTCTAGGTCTGGGAGCAGTATGGAGAACGGGGAAAATAACTTATCATGAAAAGGTCCGTGAATTTTTCAATTTATCTTCTAAGGGTGAGGTATTGGCTTTCATATACTTGGGTTATCCTGACATGGAACCGAAACCTGCTAAGAAAACACCGATTGATGAATTGACCACATGGATCGGATGAAGGATTGAGGGGCTGCATCAGTTTATAGACACTGATGCAGCTTTTTTATTGCCTTGATAAGGCTTCCTTGAGTCTGCTTTTACTGATAGGGATTTGGCTTTGTCAGGCTTCGTTTCAAGTGACGATTGATGAATTAGGTTGTACAATAAAAAAGAAGAATAAATTTTGATGAATTAGGATGTGTCTATAGATGAGAACGATTGATCCATTTGAGATACTCGATGGAAAAGCGATAAAATATTTGGATGTATTTGGCGTTGAGGATGGCATTGCTTTAAAGAGTAAATACGAAGATAAATCGTATTGGATTTATGATTACTATTGCATGCATCAGACTTGTGATTGCCAGGAAGTATACCTTGAATTCGTTGAGGAGCGCAAGGAAATAAACAGGCGGGACAGCATTTTGGAGTAAGGGTTTCTTTCGGGGATAATCAATTTGTCCTGGAGGATTATAATATTTCGAAGCAAAAGGCGATGGATATCGCGGAAGATACGCTCAAGTACAGTAAAGATGTAATGGAGTTATTTAAACAGCGGTATCAGCAAATGAAGGAAAAAGGCACGCAAATTATCGTGGAAAGTGCAAAGGCAGCTAAAATGCCGCATGTTCATACAGAACCTGTCATTGGCAGAAATGAACCTTGTCCATGCGGAAGCGGGAAAAAATATAAAAAATGCTGCGGTGCAGCATAACATCTTGGAAGCTGACTCGATTCGGGGTCGCTTCTTTTTTATTGGAAAAGCGCATGCTTGGAAAAAAATGAGTAATGAAAAAAACGTGGCATTAAACGAACGTTTGTTCTATAATAAGAGTACCAGATAATTACTCAAAAAGAAATAAAAAGTAGTCATTTAGACGGAATTTTCCGAAAACTTCTTTTTATTTTCATAAATCTGGTATATATAAGAGAGAAGAGTTTTTGATCTCATCTCTTTCAACGGTAGACGGCAACCAGACGGGATGAAAATCCCTACACTGATGGCAGTTTAACTTTTGAACGAAGGAAGGGGTAATCAAATGACAAGGGAAAAAAGATTAATACCTTACAAAGTTCTTGAAGTAATGGAAACGGTGAAAGAGAAGATTCCTGAGGGTGTCGAGCTTGTGAAAGCACCGGCAATTTGGGAAAAAGCAATCATGGTGAGGGCGTGGTAGTTGCCGTCATTGATACAGGCATTGACAAAGGACATCCAGACCTCAAGGAAAGAATCATTGGCGGGAAGGATTTTACTAATACCGGGGATTATCAAGATGATAACGGACATGGGACACATGTTAGCGGTACGGTTGTGGCTGCCATTAATAATGCTGGTGTAGTGGGAGTGGCTCCGAAAGCAAGCATATTAGCGTTGAAGGCCCTAAATGGTCAAGGACAAGGCGACATAGATTGGATTAATGGGGCTCTAGAGTATGCAATCAATTGGCGGGGACCTAATGAAGAAAAGGTTTCGGTTATTTCACTTTCACTTGGCGGACCTCCGGATGAGACTGAACACAAACTCATTCAAAGGGCCCTTCAGAACGATATCCTTGTTGTTTGTGCAGCTGGAAATAGCGGTGATGGGCGTCATGAAACGGATGAATTGGATTATCCAGGAGCATATCGAGGTAGTGGAAGTGGGAGCTGTGGATTTAAGCAGAAATTTAGCGGATTTTTCAAATACGAATGATGAAATTGACTTGGTGGCTCCAGGGGTTGATATTCTCTCTACGTATCCAGGAAATAAATATGCAAGGTTGAGCGGAACGTCAATGGCTACTCCTCATGTAAGCGGTGCGGCAGCTCTCTTGAAAGTGATTGCTGAAAAGGAATTTGATCGCAATTTAACTGAAGCGGAATTATATGCACAGCTGGTGAAAAGTACGGAAGATCTGGGAATAAGCAAAAAAGCACAGGGAAATGGACTGCTTAACTTAACGATTACGGAACAAAGAGCTGAAAAATCGATTAAGATTACAATAGAATCAGAAAATCTTAAGTTACCGAGTAAATCAGTGGTCATGGAATATTAGAAGAGAAAAAAGGTGCCCCAAGAAATTTTTGGGGCACCTTCCATGATGGTCATTTTTTAGTTTTCCTTAGAGCTGCAAAAAGCGCTACAATGGAAAGAATTAGTGAGATGACAGCAAGGGTGATGATCAGCGTTTGATTGCTACCATCTTCTGTTGTTGCTGTATCCTTTAAATTGTCAGTAGTCGTGGAATCATTAGTGTCACCTTCATCTTCGTGACCATGGTCCGCAGGTTCTGCATCAGCCTTGGGCGCTACCGTAATTTCCGTTACAGAATGCGGTAGGTCTGAGCCTTCTTCCCCGCTCCATTCAACAATTTCACCATCTTCGTAATATTGAAATGCATCCCAGGCAACTTTCGTTTCTTCTTTAGGATTTTGTGCTACGAAGAGAATTGCTGGAACTGTCCAGCAGCTATCCCTTCATCAGTTGCTGCCCAAGTTACCGTTTTTACATGCCCATCTTTGTCACCTTCTGTCGTTACTTTCCATCCCGGTACAGGCTGATAGCTTTCAAAAGTAACCCCTTCAGGTACTTTTATAGTCACCTTTGTAGTGGCAGTTTCCTTTTCTACGGGTACTTTAATTGTATAAGTTTCCCACGCTTCAGGTGCAGATGAACTAGGCTTGACTGTAACGTGAGCATATGCTGAACCGGAAAAAATGAATAATGCAGCAAATGTGAAAATAAGTAGCTTTGAAAAATTTTTCATTTGTATAAATCCCTCCTGTTATCAATTCCCTATGAAAATTATAAAATCAGCATTGATTGATTCCAGGCTTTCAGTTAATCCGTGAACATGGATATTCCACTTTCCTGGCATGGTTAATATAGACTTTGATGTAAATGTACCTGTGTTTTTCTCCTTCATCTGCAGCTTTATTTCACCGCGTGGCGTATCCAATGACTGCATAGTGATTGTAAGCTGCTCTATTTCAGCAATTGGCTTGCCTTCATTGGATAGATTTACTTGAATCAGGTTATCCCCGACTTCATTGGGAGTCACCATTAATGTAATCTCGTTATTTTGTTCAGTCCGTAACGTTTTTCAATGGGACCGGGAGAAGACATGGCAGTTTGGACATTTGTCAATAAAGCTGCAACGAGAAGTATGGCGATTCCTAAACCAAACTCCATTCCCACACTATAACCAAGTTTTTCGTTTGCTTTTTCCCACTGAGAAAATGAAAGCCTCCTAAAACGATCATGATTAACATGAGACCGATTTTCGCTAGTAACAATTGGCCATATGTTGTGTTAAACATTGAATGGATAGTTGGTACATGCTGTAAACTGCTATATATCCCGCTAATGATCAGTATGATTACAAACAGAAATGCCCATTTGGAAAACCTTTGAATGATCGACCAGTAAAATGTTTTCTTGTCTTCTTGGACTGCCTGCCGATCTGCAAGCCCAGGCAAAATTACCAATAAGGCCATAAGGCCGCCGAGCCACAAAGCCATGGACAATAAATGAAGGAAATCCATCAAAACGGCCAGAACCTGATTAGGAACGGTTGCTGTATGTCCAGTGAGAGCCTTACAAATCATCAAGCTGGCAATTATGATGAAAGAAATGATAGGCAGTGATTTATTCAAGGAGTTCTCGAGCATGAAATAAATTACTAAAAATAGAAGGAGCAATATTAGAATTTCTATGATCCAGACCGTTCCAAAGTTTGTAGCATTCAATACTTCCTTTATATAACTTACTTTAAATGCATCGGTCCAACCTACGCCAGCATCGATCGTAACTTTTAAAGGCAGACTGCAGAAGATGGAAAATGCTAAACCTGCATATGAAAGCCAAAGGTATAGACGGGTTCTTCCGCTGGCTTCAAAAAGACGAGAATCCTTCATTAACGATAATCTGAAAAAAGGATTCCGGTAAGGGCAGCGAAGCATATGTATTGAAGACTTTGCAGTATAACGTTGATGGAATTCGGAAAACTTGCATTCACCTCGGAATTTTTTGATCGGATAGGCCCGCCGAATCTCCGAATTGAAAGGGAATTGTTCCTTCAATGGGATGGCCATCACTCGAAACCACTCTCCATTTAATATAGTAAATCCCTTCATCGATAGCGCCCTTCCACTTAGCTTCCAGTACTTTTTCACTTTGTTGCGAGATTGTACTGTCTTGAGTGTGGATTTTGTCTCCATCTTGGCTGAATACCTCAAGCGAATGAAAAGCTGGTTGAATATTCTCGCTGAATTGAATGCTGATCTTTTCAGGAAGAGTATCCATCGCTTCATTCGGGCTAGGATTAGAGCTGATTACTGTAGCATGACCGGAAGCCATTGCCGGGTATAAAAGCAAACTGAATAGGCTGACTACCAGCCATAAATATTTTTTCATCTTGGTGTGCCATCATCCTTTCATCAGATTATGTAAGCCCATTATAAAAGGAAAATGTGAAAAAACAGTGAAAATAATTTAGTTATCTAAAGGCAGTTTAAGAGGTTCGCTAGAAAAGCGGGAATAATAGGTTTAGATTTGCCTTCCGCTCCAGTATAGCCATAAATAAGGGGTAGGGATTCCACTTTGCACAAAGTTGTTGACCAAATAGGCATCCTCCTGTTGGTATAAACTCCATTAAGAAATAATTAAGGTTCCTTTATTAATCTGTTCCTATCATGTTTAAGAAAATATAGGGGGGATAGGTTTTGATAAAGATGGGATTAAAAGAAAAAGTGTGAAGGTCATTTTGGTTGGTTCCCTTGTGGGGATGGGAACATCCACTTATATGTCAGCGGCAGAAGCTGCGGAAGGCACTTCTATCATTCTGGAAGAGGCACAAACGGTGAATAGTCTTTCAAAGTTAGAAATAGAGGGTATAGCACTGGATCAAAAATTTTCAGATGATGTACACAACTATAGTTCAGCAGTGGGGAATGATGTGGAAAAGATCACCTTGCTTGCAGCGAGCCCTAACGAGAATGCAGTCATTTACGTGAATGGTGTTAAAATGACAGATGGTAAAGTGAAGGATTTAACTCTTCAAACTGGGATGAATACGTTCGAAATCACCGTCAGCGATGGGGAAAATGAAACCGTTGCCTATACTCTCAAGGTCAAAAAAAAAAGTGATGATAACCATTTAACATCGATTGGATTATCAAAAGGCTCATTAACATTCGATTCTAAAGTGACAGCTTATCATGCTTCAGTTGAAAATGAAGTCCATTCCGTTAAGGTAACTCCGACATTGAGTGACAGTAAGGCAATTGTAAAGGTGAATGGAAAGGATGCAACCAGTGCAGGTGTGAAGGTTGCCCTTCCAGTCGGTAAGACAACGGTGAATATAATCGTTACAGCAGAAAATGGAGATGAAAAAATATATACACTCACGATTACACGGGTCGCAGCAAAGGAAACTGAATCGAAAGCTGTTCCTAAAGAGGGTGAAGTTCAAAAGGAGCCCTCAACAGGAACGAGTAAAGCCCAACCTTCCTCAGATAAGGGGAATAAATCATCTTTAGCATCAGCAGGATCCTCCAATAATCAAAAATCAGGCGGTGGTGTCAGCCAGGCACCGAAAGCACAGCAAATTGAAAGTATTTCAACACAAAAAGTGAAAACGGATTCTGTTGAGAAAGTTACGTCAGCAGATTCTTTAGGCGAGGAAGGCAATGATGCACCAGTGTTGAACAGTCTGACGTTATCATCCGGAGTATGGAACAAATCTTTTGAATCTAATGAGCATACCTATCATATCGAGGTCGATAATGATATTTCTTCAGTCAAAATGAATGCAGCGACAAATGCGAGCGGAGCAACGATTGAATATGACGGTAAGAGCAGTGAAAAAGTGAAAATCAAGGATAAAGCGAAAACGGCTATTTCCGTTACCGTTTCAAAGGATGGGGAGCGTCGTACTTACGTCCTTGTTTTCGAAAAGGATATGGATGTTGAAATGGATGTGGAAGAAACCGTGGATGATGTCAAAACAAAAGAAGTGGAAGTTGAGGCAAAGCAAACGAGTACAGCTGGCAAGGCGGATAGCGAAACATCCAATGATACAGGTGGCCAGGTTAATGGGAAACAACAGGTTGAGACCGTGTCATTCTTTAGGAATATAAAGGATTTCTTCACCTCCCTGTTTAAATAGGATGGTTTTGAATCCTGCAAAAAAAGGACAAGGTTTAGGCTTGTCCTCGAAATTCATATTTAGATGGGCAAAATGATTTGGACCTCGGTTCCTTGGTTTAGTTCACTGTTAAAGCGGACCTTTCCCCGATGCGCCTCAATGATTCGGCAACTGACTGTCAATCCTAATCCGGTTCCTTTTTCTTTTGAAGAATAGAAAGGCTCTCCAAGATGCTTTAAGCGGTTTTTTTCTATTCCGCTTCCATTATCTTTGATGGTGATGGAAAGGTTATTGTTCATACGTTCGAAATCAATCCAAATGTGATCGGCGGATGCCTCCATGGAATTCTTGAGCATATTTATGAAAACTTGTTTTAATTGGTTTCCCTCACATAATAGAAGCGGTATTTCATTTTTGACAGATATTGATATTTGGGTGGGGTACGAGTCCGCCTCAGGTTTTAACAAGGTTTTGACATCATTCATCAGGTCGATGATTTGATGTTTGCTGAATGGAAGTTCCTGTGGTTTTGCCAGAACGAGTAACTCGCTTACAATAAGATTGATCCGGTCCAATTCACTTAACATGATCGTATAGTATTGTTCATAGGGATGGTCGCTCTTTTTAAGCAGCTGGACGAAACCCTTTAAAGAAGTCAGCGGATTTCGTACTTCGTGGGCTACACTTGCGGCAAGTTCGCCGACTATCGATAATTTTTCGGTTCTTCTTAAGCGTGCTTCGGTTTCTCGAATTTGAGTGACTTCTTTAGCATAAGTAATGATACCGACTAAATCCTCGCCAACCATCATCGGGACAAACGTACAAGAAAGTAAGATGGACTTCCCATACTTCGTCAGGAATTCTATATCCTTCCCTTTTTTGATCCCCTTTTGGTTTTCCATGACATATTGGCATGATGTACGGATCAATTCCGCGTCTTCTGCTGAAAAGTTCAAATTAATGAATGAGGCGCCATGTATTTCTTCCTGTTGAAAGCCTGTTACCGTTTCAAACCTTGGATTCACGGTCGTGATCATTCCATTTAAATCAAGCATCAGCATCGGATAAGGGTTGTGTTCAAACAATGATTTATAGCGTTGTTCGCTATCGAATAATTGATTCTCCGCGACAACTCTTTCAGATATATCCCTGCCAATGACGACTAAGCCTTTACGTGAACCATCTTCATTGAACAGGGGAACTTTAATTGTATCAAAGGTCTTGTGATTGCCATCGGGAAGAGGGATGATTTCCTCACACCTTGTAATTTCCCCCTTTACCCACGTTTCTTCATCGGAATCTTCACAGTAGATCAAAGACTCTTTATAAAATTCGGAGTATTCTGCGAGCTCACTGTCTCTTTTTCCCTTATAATCTACATGCTCCAATTGAAATAATTGCAGCCCGAAGGTATTGGATTCAAGCCATCGGCCATCCCCATCCTTGAAGTTAACGAAATCCACCATTGAATTGATGAGTGTGCGCCGACGTTGTTCCGCTTCTTTTAATCGTTTGAATTCTTCCTTTTTAGCTAAATAAAGATATAAGATAAAGCCTATTGATAAAAGGAAAACGATGCCTTCAGCCCTTTGGAGTTGAATGAAGACCTCTTTATTATGGATATTTGTAGTTAAAAAATAGTCGAATACGACTAATGTAAGAATCCCGGATAGGATATATATTGCTAAGATGGAGCGTTTGGACATGGAGATTCTCCCTGATTTTAAGACATTTCAAAGGTAAAATTACATACACATTTTAACAAACTATCGGTAAAAAATATATGCAGAATCCTAAATAAAAAAACAGGGGCCAATGTGGTCACCTGTTTTTTCTGAATAAGGTTAGTTTCTTCTTCTTTTTGCACGCTTATAGATAATGAAGAATAGTAAAAAGAGGAGTGCGAGAGCAGCTAGCGTATATTGGTTCATTTCAACAGATAGCAGTCCATAGGGAATCAGCGATAGGAAGAAAAAGTATATAAGGTTGCCAAGTGCCGTCGCTAATAAAAAGTCCTTGAAAGTGATGGTGCTGACTCCAGCTGCCAAGTTAATTAAGCTTGTTGGGATAAGCGGGAAAATCCTGCCTGTAAAAACGTACATGAAGCCATGCTCCACAGCAACTTTTTGCCATTTTTCGCCAATCCTCTTTAAGAGAAGCTCTTGAAACCAGTTTCTTGCTGCATAAAAAATGAATCCTGAGGCAACAACACTTGTAAACCAACTCCATAGATAGCCATATATGAATCCGAATATCGTGACATTGATGGTCAGGAGCAAAATTAAGGGTATGATTGTAAAAGAATTTTGTACAAACATCAATACGAATGTCACAATAAATGTAAGCCAAAGGTTTTCCTTCAATATACCAATAACAGAATCCAAATCACTTTTCCAAACCAAAGTGAACAACTCTGCATTAGAGTAAATAAATACTGCGATTATCAGTAGACCAATTATGGTCAGGACTTTTTTCAATGGGCCACCACCATTCATACTAATAGTTTATCATTTTCGAGTTCATTGGTGAAAAAAAGAGCCGCCGCATCATGCAGACAGCTCTTTTCCATTATAGTGGGTTAACGACGCGAAGATTCCTTTAAAGCCACTTTTCAAACTGAATTCTTTTGTTCATTGCATAAATGATTGGCGCGCCAATCAGGAGGACAACGAACTCACCGACAGCCGTAGTCATCCAGCTTAGCCAGAATGGCAAGCCAAAGGCAAGGTTCAGTTCAATTGCAATTAAAAACATTGTGAACGTGAAAAAGATAATCGTGGCGATCATCCGTCCTTGAATGCTTTTAATGAAACGCGAAACGAAGATGACAAGCAATAAGGCGAGCAGGGATTGCCCCACCCCAAAAATCAAATCATATGGCACCATCGGTGAAAAGAGCAGATTCGAAATGAAGACCCCGCCAACGATACCGTAGATATACTTTTTATTGAATACAATCAGATGATTCAACATTTCCGGGACACGAAATTGGAACATCTCAAAAGCTATTGGTTTAAACACCAATGAGACCGCCACATACAGGGCAGCCAATAACCCGTTTATCACGAGTGTACGAACATTCATTTTACTCTCTCCCTAGTTTTTTATCGTGGGATGGTTACGAACCACGTGCAGGCGTTTACCCGATGATTAATAGTATCCCATGTAAGCTTGTTTCGTCAATTTGTAAAGAATGGTTTTAAATTATAAGTTTCCAAGCGGAAGAAGTCGCACAATAGGATTTTGATTTATTGCAATGAAGGATGATATTATTTCAATATGTACTTTAAAGGAGTGAATATTATTGTCGATCGAGAGTGTCAAAAGCCATTTTAAGCAATGGAATCGGGAAGGCGACGTAAAGGAGTTCGAAACATCGAGTGCTACGGTGATTGAGGCAGCGGAAACCATCGGTGTAATCCCAGCGCGGATTGCCAAGACTCTTTCCTTTAAAGGGGAAGGTGAACATGCAATTTTGGTTGTTGCCGCTGGGGACGCGAAAGTGGATAATAAGAAATTTCGTCAGGCGTTCGGTTTCAAGGCACGAATGCTTTCACCTGAAGAAGTGCTTGCACAGACCGGCCATGCAATCGGAGGAGTTTGCCCGTTTGGGCTGGCAAACGATTTAGCTGTTTTTCTTGATGTATCGATGAAGCGCTTTGAGTCATTGTTCCCGGCATGCGGCAGTACGAACTCTGCAATAGAACTTACACTCGCCGAATTATTTGAATATTCAGGTGCGAAGGAATGGGTCGATGTTTGTAAGGGTTGGGAAGAAAAGGCGAATGAGGAAACGGCGGTAGGCAATGCAGCTGATGTCATCTGATCAATAGTTCCATAAAGATTCACTGAATGGAATGGAGTCCACTAGTGTGGACTCTATTTTAGTGGAGATCGCATGCATCGTGAAGAAAGTGTTCCTGAGCGGAGGTTTAAAGATGTTAAATGGAAGCCAAAGAAAAAGCAATAGCAGCTATCTCAGTCTTAAAACTCTTTATGAAGAAAATATAACGGTTAAGAGCATTGCCCAGGAGCTTGAGTTTTGCCATAAAAACGATTTGGCGCTGGATATCCAGAAAGCAATGGAAAAAAGAATTTTGATATATTGGCAGTGCAAGATCAGGGGGAAATCATCGGGTATATCGAGAGGGAAGAACTAGGTGAAGGGATCATTTCTGAATATTTAAGAAACTTTTCACCAAGGGAAATGGTTTCGGATTCAACCCCTTTGATCCAGCTTCTCCATATCTTCAAGAATAAAACAAGGGTGTTCGTATTAGAGAATAATTCAATTAAAAAGTTGATTACTCATGCCGACCTTCAAAAGCCTCCGATCAGGATGCTGATATTCGGATATATTACCTTATTGGAAATGAGGATGAGCGATATCATCCTGGATAGATTCGGTGATGGCAGCTGGTATCCAATGATCAGTGAAGACCGTTTAGAAAAGGCAACCGAATTATATAGAAGGAGAATTGATAAAAATGAGGATATCAATATAATAGAGTGCCTGCAAATCAGTGATAAATTCGATATTATACATAAAGATAAAGAATTGAGGCACTTCTTCCAAATCCCTTCGAAAAGTAAAGGGAAGAAGGATGCGAATGCCATCCGGAAATTACGGGATAAGATTTCCCATGCTAATGAACTGGGTCTGGACATGTCATGGATGGAAATCATCGAGGTTGTCGAGTCCTGCGGCCGACTGCTCGAAATCTCTGAATCCTATCACTATGAAAAATAAGATCCGGCTAATCATGCTGGTTCTTTTTTTAGCGCATCCAGACAGAAAAAAACTGCCCATATCAGGCAGTTTCCCCGAAAAACTCAAAACTCCGGCAGTTGATCCAGGTTATTTTCCTTTATCCCATCGGGCTCACTCCGCAATATGTCACGTCCATATTTATGAAAGACGTCAACGTTGGCCAGGTTGCCCGCCTTTGCTTCCGCAAGGGCTGTCGGGTAGTCGAGTTCGCGGCCGGAGTTCGTCTTGATGGCGATAATATTGTCCTCTTCATTTTTCCTTACGGCGATGATTTCTTCTTTTCCTGCTGAATCAAGTTGGTTTGCTTGCGGTGTTCCCTGCTGTTTATATGATTCATAGGCTTCTTCAAATTGGTCCATGTTTTTGACACCTCCTATTTATAGGGTGAACCATTTTTTCTGCAATATACAAACCGGATTTCGTCCAACTTGAGCCGTTAATTCGTCCAAATGGGCCGATTTTTCGGCACTTTTATTAGTGAATGCTGTCGTCTTGGCCTTTTTGCAGTGGCATGGCACTTGCATCTTGTATAAGAGTAGCAAGAATTAATATCCACTAGATTAAGGGAGGAATATGAATCATGAATGTAAAACAAGGGGCAAGCACTGTAAATGCAAAACAACAGGTCAAGACAATGAAAGCGGCCGTCGTCAATGAATTTAACCAAAAACTTGAGATTAAAGAAGTTCCGATCCCAGACTTGGAATATGGTGAGATATTAGTGAAAATTAAAGCCTGTGGCGTGTGTCATACCGATTTGCATGCGGTACATGGTGATTGGCCGGTAAAACCGAAACTTCCGCTTATCCCCGGACATGAGGGTGTGGGCATTATAGAAAAGGTGGCGGAAGGAGTAACTTCCTTGAAAGTGGGTGACCGTGTTGGGATCCCTTGGCTTTATTCGGCCTGCGGCGATTGTGAATACTGCCTGACCGGCAGGGAAACGCTTTGCTTGGATCAATTGAATGCAGGATATTCCGTGGACGGCGGGTATGCGGAATATTGTAAAGCACCTGCCAAATATGTGGTGAAGGTTCCTGAGGGCTTGACTTTGCGGAGGTATCACCGATTTTCTGTGCAGGTGTAACGACTTATAAGGCGCTTAAGGTATCAGAAGCAAAACCTGGCGATTGGGTAGCGATTTATGGAATTGGCGGATTGGGACATGTTGCTTTGCAATACGCAAAAGCGATGGGCTTTAATGTCATTGCTGTCGATATTCAAGATGATAAGCTTGATCTGGCAACGGAACTGGGGGCGGATTACACGGTCAATGGGCTTAAGACCGATCCTGTACAGGCCATTAAGGATAAAGTTGGCGGTGTGCAGGCTTCCATTTCTGTAGCGGTTACGAAAAAGCATTCGAACAGGCTTACAGTTCAGTCAAGAGGGGCGGGACACTTGTCGTAGTCGGATTGCCGAATGATGAACTTCCAATCCCAATTTTTGATACAGTGTTAAATGGGGTAACTGTAAAAGGGTCAATCGTCGGGACGAGAAAAGATTTACAGGAAGCTGTTCAATTTGCGGCTGAAGGTAAAGTCAGAACGAATATAGAGACGAGGAAACTTGATGAAATCAATGATGTATTTTCAATGATGGAAAAGGGAGAAATCAACGGACGCATCGTATTGACGCTGGAATAGGAATGGATGAGGATGCCCTGGAACGGGGCATCCTCTTTTTATTATGTCTGGTTCTTCTCATTTAATATATAGCGTAATTTCCTTATGGATATCTGCAAGCGTTTGGCTGCTTCATTCCGGTTGCCGTAGGTTTTTGCAGTGCCTGCATGACAAGCTCCTTTCAATTGTCGATTGAAGCTGTTTGATTTCCGTAAGTATATCTTCAAGCATCAGTTCATCCTTCTCATTAAAGTCAGCCACTAGCCTTTTTCGCCATTCTTCAAGAAGGTTTTCAGTTGACTGAGTCTCATTAGGGGACAAGTTTTTGTCAGGGGTGATCTGGCTGTTGGATAGAGAGATATCATTGGCGGTTATTACCGACTTATGGTCTGCAAGAGTTAGCGTGCGCATGACCACATTAGATAGTTCGCGTATGTTGCCTGGCCAGTTGTATTGCTGTAGTTTTTCAATGGCTTCATTGGAAAATGAGATATCTCCATGACCATTTCTCTCGATCAAGTGACGGACAAGCAAGGGAATATCTTCTTTTCGGTTCCTTAATGGCGGGATATCCAGAGTCACGACGTTCAGTCGGTAAAATAGGTCTTCCCGGAATTTATTTTTGTCCACTGCCTGCTGCAGGTTTTCATTGGAGGCCGCCACTAACCGGGCGTTCGTCCGTAATGTCCCGCTGCTGCCAACCCTCATGAATTCCCGCGTTTCCAAAACCCGAAGCAATTTGACTTGAATGGCCGGACTTGCATCCGCAATTTCATCAAGGAAAAGCGTCCCGTTCCCGGCAATTTCGAAAAACCCCTTTCGCAGCTGGGTAGCTCCGGTGAAAGCCCCTTTTCATGACCGAATAATTCGCTTTCAAGCAGGGATTCAGAGATCGCTCCACAATTGATGCCGATAAAAGGTTCATGGTTTCGGGGCTGGCTATATGGATGAAGCGGGAAAGCACTTCTTTTCCGCTTCCGGTTTCTCCTTCGATTAATACATTGACGGATTTTTGGGCAACCTTGAAAGCCGTTTCAATCAAATTCTTCATTAAAGGACTTTCACCGACAATGAGTCCTGAATCCTCGGCTAGCTTATGGATGAAATGCTGATTCAAAGCTTCATTTTCATTCAATAGGTTGTCAATCTGTCTTTCCAGTACTTCAATATCCACAAAGGGTTTTCCATGTAATCACTCGCGCCAAGTTTCATTGCATCAACAGCGGTCTTGACGGTGCTGTATCCGGTCATGATCAGTACCTTGCAACGCGGCTGCAGTTGTTTTAGATGCTGCAGGAGGGAAAGTCCATCACAATCCGGAAGCTTCAGGTCTATCATCGCGACATCAAATCGCTGCTGATTCCAATCGATTTCATGAAAATCCTTCCCGCTATTCACAACTTGTACGAGATAACCTTTCATCGTAAAAAGGCGGGATAGAAAAGTCCCAACCTCTTTCTCATCGTCTACCACAAGTAAATGAACCACCTTATCGTCCCCTTTCCTCTTCTGCTTGTAAGGGAAGCCTCAGGAAAAAAGTGCTTCCTTGTCCTGGTGTGCTCAAAACGTCGATCTTTCCGCCATGGTCTTTGGCAATGCCAAGGCTTACAGACAGCCCCAAGCCTGTACCTTTTTCACGGTCTTTAGTCGTATGGAAGGGATGGAATATGAAGGGCAGGCGTTCTTTTTCAATCCCCGTTCCGTTATCAGTCACCTGAACCACCATGAACTTGTTTTCTGAATAGGTAGTGATTGCAATCGATTTTTCCGTTTGGGCGGACTCATCCAATGCGTCCTTGGCATTCAATAGCAAGTTGATGATGATCTGTTCTATCTGCGGCTGGCTGCCCTTTATGTAAGGAAGGTCTTCCTGAAGGGTAAGATGGAGGGAGATCTGCTTCTTCCCAAGCTGGAACTTCAAAAGGTTCAGGACCTGGTGAATGGCTTCGTTAATAGAGTAATAGTGGAATCTATACTCATCCTGCCTTGAGAAGGTAAGCAGGCTTTTTACTATTTGCCTGCATCGGTCCCCGCAAATCCTGATATCGTTCAATAGCATATAATCCAGATTGTCCTGAGGGGTTTTCCGCATTAAAATTTGCGAGTTACCTAGAATGGCCGTTAATGGGCTATTCAATTCATGGGCAATCCCTGCTGCCATTTCACCAATCGCCCCAAGTTTACCGGCATGCAATAGCTGGACTTCCATCTGTCTTCTTTCGGTGACATTTTTATAATAAGCAATGACCCCATATACTTGTTGCTCCTTATTCTGAATCGGGTAAGCATGCATTTCCAAGATGGTATCATGCTGAAGGAGAATTTCCTGAAACCCTGGCTTATTAAATGAAAAGGTATCTGTAATCAGATTTTGCGATTTTTCAATTAAAGGAACCAGCTCGGGAAAGTCCCTGGCTGAATCATTGGATTGATAAACCGTTCCTTTGTGATCGAAGACGATGATCATATCTTCAACTGCCTTGAATGTATCCTCCCACTCCTGTTTGGAATGAAGAACTTCCTTATAAAGCTGGGCATTCTCCAAAGTTAACGCAAGCTGGTTGGATAGTTGCTCAAGAAATTCGAGTTCATCTTCATGCCATGTTTTCTTTTTCTTCCTGCCGAAAGTCCAAATTCCGATTTTTTTACTTTTTCCGTATAAAGGGACTAATAGAAGTGATTCGATCTCAAGGGATAATAGACGTTCCTTTTCCGGGAAGTCCGGTAACTGGTTAACTTCCACCTGAATCGGCTGCTTTTCTTTCAGGGCGGATGAGAAGTCCTGAAAAGGGTGTAACAAGTTTTTGGAATCCATTTCAAGTTCGCAGTGACCATTAGGGCAGATGTGAAGCAGGGCAGGTTCTTCCTCATACAATATGACAAAATGACTGTCATCGAAGGTAATGAGCTGCTTAAGTTTTGCAATAACATTTCGGAGAATCTCTTGGATGTCGATGTCCATATTCATATTTTTTGTGATGTCATTCATGATTTCAAGCTGCATATTCTTCTTCTTCAGCTGATCCACGGTTTTCTTAAGTTCCGTATAATACGTTTTCTTTGAAGATTTAACGCCTGTCATTAAATCTATCATTTCAAGTTTGTTCATGCTTTTCACCTCTTAAAGGGCTGTAAGAAGCAGCTGATTAATCTGTTCCAATGACATATCACGAGGGTTTGTGATCATGCAGGCATCCTCAAGAGCGGTCATCCCTATCGAATCTATCATTTCTTCCGTAATGCCGACATCACTTAAGCTCTTGGGAGCCCCTATATCCTGGGATAATTCCCTTACGAAGTGAATGGCTGCCATTCCTGCTTGCTGCTCGGTCAATGCCCGTGTATCGATGCCCATGATGCCTGCAATCTCGCTGAATCGCCTTGGTGAGGCAATTCGATTGAAATCCATGACATGGGGAAGGAGTATCGCATTGATTTCACCATGCGGAAGGAGGTACTTGCCGCCTATGGCATGTGAAATAGCATGGGCAGCTCCCAAAATGGCATTGGAAAAAGCCAGTCCAGCCTGCAGGCTCGCCATCGCCATCGCTTTTTTGCTTCCTCATTATGCCTGGAGGCAACAGAGGGGCGTAAGTGGCGGGAAACGATGAAAAGCGCGTTTTTAGCTTGTACATCTGTCATTGGTGTGGCCGCGAGTGAAACATAGGATTCAATGGCGTGGGTCAAAACATCCATTCCCGTAGCTGCGGTCAAATCCGGTCCCAAGGTGGTCAAGGTACCAGGGTCGACTATTGCAATATCGGGGACGAGTGATTTTGAAATGATCGTCATTTTTTCTCGCGGAATGAATCGACGATCACCGAAAACTGTGATACTTCCGAACCCGATCCTGCCGTGGTCATGATCATCACCATGGGCGGGAGGGGAGAGTGAACTTTATCAACACCTTCATAATCACTGATGATGCCCCCATTCGTTACTAAAAGGGCAACCCCTTTGGCGACATCAAAGCACTGCCTCCGCCCAAACCGATGATGGCATCACATTCTTGTTCTTTAAATGCCAAACAGCCGGCTTCGATCTCCCTGTCCTTCGGATTGGTCGTCATTTCAATGAAGGTAGCAAAAGCAAGGCCTGCATCTTGGCAGGATTTAATGACTATATCTAACCAGCCGGCATTGGCCACCCCTGAGTCGCTTACTATCAGCGCCTTTTGGCGCCCAGCCGCAAGCAGGCCTCGCCAGCTTGTTCAATCGAACCTTTTCCAAAAATCACTTCCGGCATCACGAATTTAGTTATCGACATCTTTGCGCCTTCTCCCTGTGAAAATTCTATCTCTTCTGTATTATTTTCCCGAAAAAGAGCGAAAATCCTGTTTGGTTTCCAGGTATTTTTATATAATATGACAAAATATCGATTGATAGAGAACTTTCGGCATGAGTCAAAACTCCTGATAACTTCTTTAATTTGTAAATTCGTTACTTTAGACATGTATGAATAGGGATAAACCTACCTAGTTAGTATTATCTATATATTGTAAAATTATGGAGAAATCTATTAAACTGGGAGGCAATCTATGAAAAACAATTTCTAACAGTAACCTTGATCGCAGCATTGACACTCGGGACAACCACCGCTTTAGCAGCGCCACATTCATCGCCGGTGCTATCTGCACCATCCACGGACAAGCAAGTCATTAAAAGAATCGATGCCGATAAAATCTACAAGAATATTGAATACCTCTCACAAACACCTCGGGTGGCTGGTACGGATTCTGAGTATAAAGCCGTCCAATTCATCAAAAAGCAATTTCAATCTTATGGCTATAAAGCCGATATTGAAGAGTTCAAATTTTCATCTTATACAGACCCAAATCTGGTCGAGCTGTCCGTTGCTGGATTTGATGGGGAAATCCAAGCGAACCATATAACCTATTCAGTTAATGGGGACCTATCCGGTGAAGTTGTATATGCCGGTTTAGGAACGAAGGAAGAGCTTGAGGAAACCGATGTTGCAGGGAAGATTGCCCTAATACAAAGAGGGAGCCTCACTTTTGCAGAGAAAGTATTGAATGCAGCGGAAAAAGGGGCATCGGGAGTCATCCTATTCAATAATGCAGATGGGGAATTAAACGGGACACTCGGAGAGGATAATGACAAGTATATTCCATCCGTCACGATCACCAAGAAGGATGGAGAAGCCCTTTTGGAAAAATTGAATGCTGGAGTCAAATTGACAGCATCATTAAAAATCGAAGGAGCCCATTCCGGAGAAAAAACCTCTTATAACGTAGTTTCAACTAAAAAAGCAACAAAGAACAATAAAGCAAAAAAAGCGATATCATTTATATTACTGGACATCATGATTCCGTCGCGGGGGCACCCGGAGCGAATGATGATGCATCAGGAACATCCGTCACCCTTGAACTTGCACGTGTTCTGAAGAATCTTCCTACAGATACGGAAATTCGCTTCGTCACCTTTGGGGCAGAGGAAAATGGATTGTTGGGTTCACAGCATTATGTGAGCAATCTTCCTGATGATGATATCAAGCGGACCATTGCTAATTTCAATCTGGATATGGTGGGAAGCAGGGATGCCGGGGATTTGGTCATTTTGACTAATGATGGAGAAATGAACCTTGTAACCGAGCTGGCCCAGGCATCAAGTACAAGACTGAATGGCGAGCCGACTCCATATGGACAAGGCGGGAGAAGTGACCATGTATCCTTTGCTGAGGCAGGAATACCCGCTGCGTTATTCATCCACAGTCCTACAGAACCTTGGTATCATACTCCTGATGATACCATTGATAAAATCTCAAAAGAAAAGCTTCAAGATGTAGCTGAAATTGTCGGCACCGCCGTCTATGACCAAGCTAAAATCGAAACAAAAAAACCTGATCTCAATCATAACAAAGGGAAAAAGGTGAAAGTACCGCATTTATTTAATGAAAAGGAATTCAGATAATGCAGTAAATATTTAGAGGGTGCAGCCTGCATCCTCTTTTTATGTTTAAAAATGGAAAAGAAGGGGTAATAAGTCTAATCCGGAATTGATGCCTGTGGGAAGGATTCCCTAAATCGGTAGCATAAATAGCTTATTTATCCCTATTTAACTCTAAGACTATAATCCTTATAATAAAAATTATGAAAAATATGACAGTCTACATAATGAGAATAGTATGTTTGAGGTGATTTTTAAGTGTATGCAAATTCATTGAGTGAAATTCACTCAGCCCTCTCCAGCAAAATGTCCGATGTGAATGAAAAAATCAATCGTTTGGAGCAGGCAAAAAGACAAATCAAAGACGAACAGAATGCTTGTCTGGGGGAAATTGCTAAAATTAAAAATCCGGATTTGGCAAAAAGCTGGACGGGAAACCGTGCAGAAGACTTTCAAGATGCCCGCAGTGATGCATATAAGGCAATGTCAACGATCATTCATGATGATTATGACGACTATCAAGAGAAAATCGACGGTAAAATCATGATGCTTAATATAGAAAAAAAGGCTCTGAGTGCAGCAGGAACCATAGCACATGAGGCGGATGTTCTTTTAGGTAAAGGGGAAGCCGTCATAGATCAATTGGAAAGCAAAATATCATATTTAAAAGGGTGGTTGTTTTAATGACGACGATCAAACTGAATCATCCTGCCGTAATGAAACAAGTCGATCAGGTGAAGACGGCACTTGGCACAGTCACGCTTGGAAATTTGCCGGCAGGCGAGCTTGGCAACAATAAATTGGAATTCACTTCGAAATGGATCGACCGGGAAACGAACCTGGAGAAGGTCTTTGAACAATATATCAAAATCGTCCAGAAAAATGTGGAAGATACCCGTGCCAACATTGACTTATTAAAAGAACAGGATGAAGCCATCGCCCATGCGTCTTCAAATGGGTATCCTACGCGATGAAAATATATGAAGCCGAGACATTGACGGCCGCAACCAAGTCGCGCGCCAAGCAATATGAAGAACTAAAGAAGGAAGTCTCAGCCCTGAAAAAGGAATTTCAGGGCATTGTCGGCCTGGATAACGAGTTTCAGGGAGCCGGTGCTACCGCCATCAAAAGCTTCTATGAAGCGCAAATTGAGGTGGCGGACGCCTGGATGGAACTATTCACCACCCAGATCAGTTTTTGGAAGGCATTCCGGCCAGTCTGGAAGAGGCGGACCTCTCCGGAAATACGGTGGTCGAGGTTCCCTTTTTAGATGGCGAAGTCTCAAACGGCATCAACCAAGCGAAGTCGCTTGTCGATCAACAAGCGAACGATCTTCAAAGGATCCTCGACAGCATTGACGATATTCTGCCTCTCGATATGTTCGACCAAAAGGACTTTAATGAAAAAATCACGCTGGCCGGGCATAGACTGGATGACACCGTGACAAAGGTCGAGAATGTGGACAGGCAATTGGTCGAGGAATATGATGTGTCCATCGGGCAGGAAAACGTGGCCGTTGGCCTCTTCCGTGCCTTGCTTGATGCCACCAAACAGGATGGAAACGTTTCGCCGATGACATTCAATCAATCGGCATTCAAGAGCAGTGACGTCTATCAAGTGAAGGATGAAGTCGCAAGTCAGATGAAAGACTATCAAACCTTCAAAAAGCAGCAAGCCGAAGCCCGGAAAATCGAACAGGAAAGGGAAGAACTCGAAAACCGCCCATGGTACGAAAAAGCCTGGGATACGACAAAAACCTTTACAGGGGAATTCACGGGATATTATGATTCAATCAGGGCCTCGACCGGAGTCGATCCAGTAACGGGCCGCAAGCTGTCCGATGCCGAACGAATCGCCGCAGGCGCCATGGCAGCCGCTGGATTCATCCCCGTCGTCGGCTGGGCCGGCCGGGCCATCAAAGGCGGCAGCGCCATCTACAAAACCGCCAAAGGGCTCAACGCAGCGAACCACGCGCTCGATGCCTATAAAACGACAAAAGGCTTTAGCCTCCTCCAGAAAACCGAATACGGAATATACGGACTCCTCGCAGCCAACGGCCTCGGTGAAGCGGCCACCGGCAAAGACATGTTCGGCAACCAGCTTACCGAGGAACAGCGCCAGAACGGGCTGTTAATGGCACTCGGAATCGGCGGTGTGGCAGGTGCGGCGAAGGTCGCCGATAAAGTAGCGAGTGGTACAAAGTTCGTCCCTTACAGTAAGGAATTTGCGCAAAAGCAGGTTCAGAAGGTTCAAGCTACAATAACAGATATAGCGAGATCAGGAAAAACACGTTAAAAAATATAGGTGAAGAAATCGGTAAAAAAGAAATCCCTAAACGGATAAGTATGGAACAAGTATCCCTTGCAGGAGGACGAACCCTTCGCCAAGTTATGCTGGAAAAGCAGACAATTAAGGAAGCCTATCAGAAATTCACGGTGAAGGATAGCAAAGTAGAGGGTGTTTCTGGGGAGAGTATTTCTAAGGATACGGTTAAACATGTAGAAAACTTATTAAAGAAATCGACATGCAATTCAGTTGAGCTTAAAACTTATCTCATGAAAATAGATGAATACAAAGGAACAAATTATGCTGACGAATTTGAATCATTTGGTAAGTGGCCTGAGGACATCCAGATACCCAAAGAGTCTAGCATACTGAATGCAGATGGTTCAATTAATTGGTCAGAAGTTCCTCAAGGTGGATATGTGCTTGATAAGAATGGAAATGCAATAAAAGAAGAATTTATACCTAAATTAGGGGAATTATTGATAGGTACGGGCCACCAAATGGTAGATATACCTCACCAGTTATGGATGGAAAACCGTATGAATATGTACAGAGGTCCTTGCCTTATGTTGAGGATGCGACGAAATATCATCAGTACAAAGTAATAGGGGATTTTTCAAGATTAAAAGAGTATGTTATGAATTGTACGGATAGAGAATTAAAGATGAAAGTAGAAGCTCAAATTGAAAGGTACTACAATGGAGATTACAGCAAAGTTATAACCCAAAAAGGAGGAATTGCAGAAGGTTTTGGGTCACCAGGAGGTGGAATACAATATGAACTTCCTTTACCTGTAGAATGGCTTGAGGGGTTAGGGATGTTAAAAGAAATTAAGTAATCAATTCAAAAAGATATTTTTCTATTTATTTAAATTAAAGGAGATTAAACAAATGACACAACAGGAAGCAAAAGAAATTATCGAGCAAGAGAAATTAAAAAGATACAATTGGTTTAATGAACATCCACAAAGAGAAAATGAGGTAGGAATTAGAGTTGATGGTGATCAATGGGTAGTATATGTAACAGATGAAAGGGCTAGTGTGGTTACAGGTTCTATTACAGAATTTAATAATGAAAGTGATGCTTTAGAAAACTTTATAAAAAGATTAAGATTAGAAAAAATATTGTTTTAGTATCATATGATAGTATTTATGTGTTTAAAATGTGGTTACCCAGTGCCGAATAAACCATCTTTCAAACCTAAAACACATAATCCAAGGAACGCATATTTTTAAAAAAATTGTTTTACCGCACCTTCAAATGCTTGAACTTTTTTAACCTAAATAATAATGGTCAAGCTGAGGAATTTGTCCAATGGGGTAGTGGTAAAATGAAACGAAATGAATATAAAAATAAGATAAAAGAATTAGATGTAGATTTACAAGAACTCAATATTGTTATTGGAAAAAAAACTAATGTACCAATTTCAACAGGTTGTTACTTTGAAGATGGAAATTGGATATTGTATAATGTGGATGAAAGACAAAATTTTTCAATTATCGAAAGAGGTAACGAGGATCGAATTTTCAAGTTTTTATATATGATAACGATGGGGAAAATAGGGAAGTAGAATTATAGGCGATTCATATAATTTGGATGCCAGACTACTTAACCAAAGCAGCAAAATCATTGCATGCCGCGGTAACATAGTTAAGATTTTTGAAAATGAAAACCGTATTTTGCTAGAATAAAATGAAACCTTGAGTGGCTAAAGCCATTCAAGGTTTTTTTATAAAAGGAAAAAAACCTATAGTATAGGTGTTAGTTTTTATAAAACCAAAGTGTTACCTTAATCAATCCGTAGTACATTGAATTAAGCAAGGAGTATTGAAGGATGACAAAATGGTACTTAAACAAAAAGTAGGTGTAAAGAATGACAAGCAGAAGAATGGTAGACAGATGGGAAGACGATAGTAAAAGTTTTTTGAGATATAATCTAAAAAAAAGAATGTTACCAAGTCTGTATGGCGGTATTGTTGGAGACTTGCTTGGTGTCCCAGTTGAATTTAAAAAAAGAGGGACTTTCACTATTAATGATATAAGGGGATATGGAACCTATAATCAGCCGCCAGGCACTTGGTCGGATGATACTTCATTAACTTTATGTTTAATTGAAAACTTAATTGAAAAAGGCGATTCAGCGGAGCTCATGCAAAAATTCGTTCAGTATATGGAATCTTGCTATTGGACACCACATCATGAAATGTTCGATATTGGCAAAACAACCAGTGAAGCCATAACCAAGTTTAGAAATGGATCCCCGGCACCAGAATGTGGCGGAAATGCCATGTTTGATAATGGGAATGGGGCGTTGATGAGGATCGCTCCCGTGGCATTTATCCTTTTTAATAACTTTAATTTCATTGAAAAAATCCAAACCATTAAAAAATATACGGAAGTTACACATTCTCATCCGCGTTCTGTGGTAGGTTCCATTATTTATGTCGAGTTTTTACTTAGACTTTATTATAATAATTCTCCTGAAGTTTCAAAAAGGAAATAAAAGAACTTTTTGATGAGAATTTTGATAAAGATCATATATACCAAAAAGAGCTGCAATTCTATTCAAGGATTTTTGAGGAAGATTTCTTTTCATTACCACATGAAGAAATTCAGTCAGATGGTTATGTCGTTCATACGTTGGAAGCAGCCATTTGGTGCTTAGGAAATTCAAATTCGTTTAGCGATGCCGTTTTAAAAGCAGTGAATCTAGGGGATGATACGGATACAGTAGGTGCCATTACAGGGACAATGGCAGGTATGTACTATAAAATGGACGACATTCCTAAAGAATGGCTTGAGAAAATCACAAGAAAAGAAGATATTGATGAATTAATTGAGCAATTCCATAGATTTTGTGCAGATAAAGCAATTAAAGAAGAGTATGGGGATTGAAGTAAAACCCCTCATATAAACATAAGAAACGCCCTATAAAAGTCCTTTATAGGGTTTTTTTTATGTTCTGAGGACAGATTATGCTATGTTAAACGGGAAGCGAAGCAGTTTATTATTGGTGATGGAAAATTAAATAATGGAGTGGGAAAATGATAAGAAAAGGTGAGTATACGATCTATAATGGGAGAGAGTATAGATTCATAGAGTCTGATACAGTGGAAGCTATTGAATTAATTAGCAATGATAAAAAAGATATGGACAATGGCTTTACTTATTACAAAAATAATATTTACACGAAAATGGTGGGTGTAAGTGAAGTTAAAGAATTATATTCTATTAATCACTATGCTGTATATAAGGGAGAGGTGTTTCCAGCATCTGAAGAAAAAAGAACTGGAAATGTATTGTTGGCTACAACAAACACTAAACTTGCTAAAAGGATGGGGTTTGAACGGACAGATAAATATATGTACTCCAAATCTGTGGAATGGATGAAGTGAAAATAATCGAGGAGAGGAAACCTTATTCATTAGATTAATTTCCCCATTTCAAACTCGATTAATATTTATTGCACTATCCCCTCTAATGAGCTTTGGAACTGTTTTGTTAAGGTCTTCTTTATAGGCGAGTAGCTAGGAAGATGAAATGGATAAGAAAAAGCAGTTAATCGATCAAATAAAAGTTGTGATAAATAATCTTGAAAAAGATTATAGTAATGAAATTACTAGCGGCGTTTTACAACTTATATATAAAAGATATAAGAATGCATTGGAAATATTGGAAAATAACAAAGATATAAAAGAAATAAATATTATTGGTGGTGTACGTGCTTATATGGATAGTTATAGTGACTATCAAAATCCGTTATTAGGAGAATTACATAAAGCTGAAAAATTAAATAGAGAATTATTCCATGCTTGATAAAGTTTGAAAATGGAGGAACCTATGATAAGAAAAGGAAAGTATGCAATACATAATGGTAGCGAGTATAGTTTTAGTCTACTGAAAGATAAGTCTATAAGGTTAATAAGTAATAAATATGCTGATCTAACTCAAGGTTTCAAACATTTAGATGAAAATATCTATATAAAAAATGTTTCTGTAGAAGAGGTAGATTTATTTAAGATAAATTCAAAGGCAGTATATAAGGGAGAGATGTTTTCAGCTTCTGAAGAAAGAAAAACCGGAAAAGTATTGTTGGATACAACAAACACTGAACTTGCTAAAAAGATGGGGTTTGAACGAACAGATAAATTTATGTACTCAAAATCTGTGGAATGGGATGAAGTGGAGATAATCGAAGAAAGGAAACCTTATACATTAGATTAATTTCCTGATTTAAAGCGCCTACATAAAGTAAAAGCGGTTATTTCTTCAAAAAAGTGGGTATTAAGAATTAAGCGGTCTTTCATTTAATATCTAGCACTAAGTTTTCTTTATGTTGAATAAGGAGAATTTGGTGGGAGGTGATTAAATGAGGAAAGCCTATGGTATAAAAAGTTTGATGATCTACCTTGAGTCGGTAAATTATCCAATTACTGAAGAGGAAATCAATGATCTAATATTAAATAAAAAGATACCCCACCTCAGACCCATCGATAATTTGTTGATTTTTAATTTAGATCATATTGATGGCTGGCTTAGTGATCAGCATTTCAAACCTTAGTTAATTGAAGCCCCGCTTTGAGTGGGGCTTTGATTAATATGTTGTACCTGTAATCTAAGTCCATTGATGCAAACACGTGAATATGAAAATGGGAAGGCTAGCCGAGGTGTTTCATGAAAACCTTGGCTGGCCTTTTTGTTTATCTCTACATTTTCAGAAAAACGAATCAGCGCCAGTTGATTTAGTAACAACAGTATAATGCCATTACCAAACCGGCCGAAGGTGCCTGGATTATAACAGCTTAAGCAGAGCCTGTACACCTGTTAGGATAAGCCCTATGATAAAACCACAGACCGCCCCGTTCACCCGAATCCATTGTAAGTCTTTTCCTACACCATTTTCCATCATATCAATCAGCGTTTCATTGTCTAGCTTATCTAAGTTTTCTTGTACAAGATTGCCGATTTGCGTATGATTTTTTCAATGAGAACAGTAATTTGTTTCTGTATCCAGTTATCGATGTGGATGCTATTTTCCTTAATATTGTCCAGTATATGATGAATCAGTGGCGTAAGGTAAGTATCCATGAA
This sequence comes from Peribacillus frigoritolerans, assembly GCA_030562215.1. Classification (GTDB taxonomy): domain Bacteria; phylum Bacillota; class Bacilli; order Bacillales; family DSM-1321; genus Peribacillus; species Peribacillus frigoritolerans_B. Next base: position 1,533,660 of record JAUPFL010000001.1, read on the forward strand.
ATGTTCATCTTCGACGAAATCCAATGCTTCTTGTTGAATTTGTTGTAGACTTCCCGTTATTGTCGCCTCAGGCTCCCATTTTGTCAGAAGTTGATTTTTCCATTTTTCAACTCCTTCCAACAGTTCCCGGTTATGGTTAATGCCTTGTATCTCTTTCCGGATATATGAGATTAAAGCTTCTCTATTTGGTTCTTTCTCGTTTTGTAAATTATTTACGACACTTAATAACAGGTTTTGGATGATATTCCCAAGTTTCTCTTCGTTAAGTAGACTTTGAATGGATTTAACGGCAAACTGAAGCATACCTTCCAGTTCAATCTTGCTGAGTACATCCATGGAAACAGTGCCAAGTCGATGACTGGTTTCTTTTTCCCTAACCAATCTTCCGCTTTTTTCAAAACATGATCCAAAGCCCTCTTATCAAACTCTTCGTTAAGTAACTCTGAACTTACTAAATGCAGAATCTTGTCCATGTCTATGTTAGAAAGTGATGCTTTAATTTTTTTGTAACGAAAGGTGTAACCTTTTCTATATCTATATAACCAATCATTTGCTTGATCAGTTTAATCAGGACTTTTCTAAAAGTATCACTTTGAATCTCTTTTACTAAAATAGGGATCAATTTTTCAGTAAAAGGAATATGTTTTACTTTGTCCTGAATGCTTTCCTTAGAAAGCCAGTCGTTTTTTAGCATCGAAACAAGTGCATTTGTCATTCTTTTACGATTGTTGGGCAAAAGCGCTGTATGGGGGATTGGTAAACCAAGTGGATGGCGGAATAATGCAGTGACTGCAAACCAATCTGCCAATCCGCCGACTAAACCAGCCTCAAACCCTCCATGTAATAAATCCAGCGGCAACGTACCTTGAAATGGAGTGGTTGCAATATAACCCGCCCCCATGATAATTAGTGAATATCTAGCTATTTTTCTTGACGATTTTATTTTTGGTGACATTATATTCTCTCATCCTTAAAATTCATCTATATGTTAAATGCCTTACTTTTATCTAGTAGTAGTATAGCAGGTAGTTCAAAAAAATACTCCCAACAAAGACAGTAAGTTCATTTATTGGGGAATGGGAAAATCACTTATTAAGTAATGAAACTTTAAAAAATGCATTTCAATATGAATCGAAATTATTGGAAAGCTAATTTATAAGGAACCGGAAAATTAGTAGTTGTTGTTTTACAGGTTTAATTGGGAAGGCGATAATAAGGTTATAGCCCTTGATGATATTTCCCTGAATGTGAGAGCGGGGGAATTCGTCGCCATCGTGGGTCCTTCAGGCTCAGGAAAAAGTACTTTCCTTTCAATAGCAGGTGCGTTACTATCCCCGAGCAAAGGCCGCCTACGGCTGAATGGCGAGGATATTACAACACTATCCCCAAAAGAATTGACTCGAGTGCGCCTTGAAAAGATCGGGTTTGTATTCCAATCGTCGAATCTTGTGCCATATCTCTCCGTACGAGATCAGCTTCTGCTACTTTCTGAACTGATTGGCAAGCGAGATAAAACAACTGTTAAAAAAGCGGACGAATTGCTTAGCCACCTTGGACTTGGACACCGGGCTGGCCACTTTCCGGAAGCACTGTCGGGCGGTGAACGGCAGCGTGTAGCCATCGCCCGTTCGCTGATGAATGATCCAGAAATCATTTTAGCGGATGAACCGACCGCAAGTCTTGATTCCAAAAGAGGCAGGGATGTTGTTGAAATGCTTGCAAATGAAGTGAAATCAAGAATAAAGCAGCCATCATGGTGACGCACGATGAAAGAATGTTGGATTTATGTGATCGAGTGGTCAATATTACGGATGGCAAGGTATTTGGATGAAGTTATACGTAAAATGGCCGCCGCCTCTCCAAAGGAGTTAGGAGAGGCGCGGCCTGAATTGCTTGACTGGGAACCTGGCTAATTGACAGTAAGCGGCTGAAATACTAGTCGTTACTATATAAGAACGGTCTGCAATTATGTATAATATTTTGCTTGTATCCCAAATGCTTATCTTCGGATCAATCATGTTTTTCCATCTTTAAGAACAAACAGTGATAGGTTGCTTTCACACCTGATTCGTTTCGGTATTCTGCTTCGTATATGTTCATTAACTCTCGAAAAAAGGATGGGCGCTGGCAGTAGTTTTCTTTGTTGCTGTTAGCTGCGCCAATCTTTTTAATAGAAGTGAAAAATTCACGTACTGTCTGAAAGTACTCCAGTTCAAGCTTTTCTATTTTTGTTATCTCGATTGGAACTGCTGCTGGATAGGGGATTGCCGCTTCGCAAACTTGGGATAATTCTTCCAGAGTGTAAAACATTTGGCCTGGTGAACTATCCATGGATAGTTGAAGCTTTTCTTTCGCATGTTCATATGACCGATGAAGCTCTTGAAAGGTATCTATTCCGAACGTTGAAAATATCAGGCTTCCTTCAGCCGTTAATCGTGTACACAGTTTTTCAAGGGTTGCAGGAAGATCATTCAGCCATTGAAATGTTGCATTGGAAATAATCAAGTCGTAATTTTCATTTAGCGCCATTTCTTCGATGTCCGTACATAAAAATGTAACACGGTCTTCCTTTGTCATTCCTTTTGCCACTTCAACCATTCCTGGTGCCAAATCAACAGCTGTAATGGCGGCATTAGGGAATGTTTTGACGAGTAACCTGGTTAAGTAACCGGTGCCGCAGCCGATTTCAAGAATATTGATTTTATGGTTGGTGTTTTTTGAGGAAGCAAATCCACTAATTGCTTTGCCATGTTTTTTGAACATTGGCATACGCATCATATGTTTTCGCGTGTTCACTGAACCGCTTGCTTAACAATCGTTTATCTATCATGAACGTACTCCTTTTGAATAAATGTTTTTATATGCTCCATACATTCCTGTGGTTTTGTGAAAAATGGAATATGACCAGCCCCTTCGATAATACGAACCTCGGCTTTCCCACCCAAATTCTCTTTAATGAAAGATGAGGCTTCAAGTGGACAAATGTTGTCTTCCCTCCCATGAAGCATTAAAAAGGGGCTTCAATCCGGTCTAGTCTTGCTCGAGCATCTTTCTGAAGTAAATAATCCAAACCAACCAGAAGTGAAGACACATCATCGCCATGAAACTCGTGTTGAATTGTCTTGATGAATTGATGATAAAAACCTGCTTCTTTTTCAGCATCGGAAAACATTGCTTCATAGAAAGAAGTCAAAGTCTTCTCTTTATTGCGCTGCAGTTGTTTCTTCATGCGCTCGACCATTCTTGGATTCCAGCCAAATGAATAATTTTCTCCTGTAGTGAACCGACTTGTTGCCCCAAAAAGGATAAAACCTTTTATTTTTTCTCGAAACGAACTTGAAAGTTCAAGTGATACTAGTGATCCTAATGACCAGCCCAGTAAATAAACAGGACCATCGATGGAAGCGATTGTGTCTATGACCCGTTCATCAAAGTCATTTAGTGCCTTCATATCTCTCCAGTCTATAAATGAAAGGTGAAATGCTTCTGATAGCGGTTTGATTAAAGTTTGAAACGCATCTTTTTCCATTCCCCAGCCAGGAAGCATGACTAAATTCGGCCGTTTCATTCAATAACACCCATTTCTTTTCCAATGATCGAAACTTTTTCAACTGCCCAATCAAGATCTTTTTATCGTGAAGAGCTGTTACGGTAAACCGGATTCTTGCTTCATTTTCAGGAACGGTCGGCGGCCTCACAGCAATGGCCGCAATTCCTTCTTTTTGTAAACGTGCTGCAAATTCCATCGTTTTTTCGTTTTCCCCGATGACGATAGGAACAATTTGTGAGCGGCTTCCGCAAATATTAAATCCGTTATATGTGAGTTCTTTTCTAAAGTGTTCTGAATGTGTTCGGAGCAATGAGCGGCGTTCTGGTTCTTGCTGTACAAGTGCAATCGCTGTTTTTATAGCACCGAGTATGGCCGGGGAAGTGCAGTTGAATAAATGAATCCGCGCATGCGATTTTTTAAATAGTCGATGAGCCATTTTTTCCGACAACATAGGCCCCGAATGAACCTAGCGCTTTACTGAATGTTCCCATTTGGATATCAATTTTATTTTGAAGATGGAGATGACTGGCATAGCCTTCACCGTTTTCACCGTAGATGCCGCTTCCGTGTGCTTCATCTGTCATTAACAGTGCGTTATAACGTTCCTTTAACCGAACGAGGTCTTCAAGAAAAGCGAAGTCACCATCCATGCTGAAGACCGTATCCGTCACGATTAATTTACGTGCTTCAATCGGTGATTTTTTTAAAAATGCTTCTAAATGAGCTAAATCATTATGCCGATAGCGTATATGCTTTGCACGGCTTAAAAGAGCTCCATCGACAATGCTTGCATGATTCAATTTATCGCTATAAATAATATCGTTCCGCGACAGCAGGGTTGAGATAATTCCAAGGTTCGCGTTATATCCACTGTTGATGATCAGTCCTGCTTCGGCCTTCTTCCAATTGACAAGAGCTTGTTCCGCTTGCTCGTAAAGAGGATGATTGCCAACAATTAAACGTGAAGCCGTTGCTCCTGCACCATATGTATGTACTGCATCAACCATAGCCTTTTTCAGCCGCTCATCTCCTGCATATCCTAAATAGTTATTAGAAGCTAGATTAAGCATCCTGCACCCGTTGATCGTAAGCCAAGGCTGTTCGGCACATCCGGTTGATACGAGTTCACGCTTTTGAGAAATCTCTTCTAAATGAGCCAGTTCTTTTTTTATTTTTTCTTCCCAACAAGGTAATTGTTTTTCACTGTGCATGGCCATTCTCCTTTTTATATGTTAACTAAAATTAGTATAGGTTAACATATAAAACATTCTAATTCTGACTCAATGAAACTGTCAAGGTTGAAAAGGGGCATGAGAACAAATTAATAATCCATTAATCTGGGAGAAATCAAGGGTCGAAAAAAGCTGATCCAAGCCAGGAACATGTAGCTAACCATAAAAAAGGTTTAACCGGGAAGCGGTTTTGTTAAGCTAATAGCTTAGTGAAAATCAGTGCCTTTGTATGTATTAAGCTCGTTCATTGAAGAGAATCTAATTTCCAAGGTAGTCTTTTTTGTTAAACCTTCAAATCTTTGAAGGATTAAATGGAATTCCATGTTACTATAGAGCAGTGAAATTAACCAATTCACATTAACCATTACATAAAGGAAGGGTATAAATATGAAAAAGATTTCTTTAGATGTTTTCTTTATATTAATAGGAGCTTTTATTTTCGCTTTGGCAATAAATCTTTTCGTCATTCCCAATGAACTTGGCGAGGGAGGGGTCACGGGGATAACCATCATTTTATTTTATCTTTTTGAATGGTCACCAGGGCTGTTAAGTTTGATCATTAATGCTTTCCTGCTTATCGTCGGTTATAAATATTTGTCGAAAATGACAACGGTATATACAATCGTAGCCGTTGCATTCAATTCACTTTTCCTTCATTTAACCGAAAATTGGACGATATCTTCAGATGAATTGGTCATCAATGCGATATTTGGCGGGGTTTTTGCCGGTGCAGGAATTGGCATGATCATTCGTGTTGGAGGCACTACTGCCGGTACGACGATCCTTGCCCGAATTACGAATAAGTATTTGGGGTGGAGCTTAAGCTACGGACTTCTGTTTTTCGATTTAATCGTTGCGTTCTCATCTTATTTCATCATTGGTGCAGAAGGTCTGATGCTCACTATACTAATGCTTTATATTGGAACAAAAACGATGGAATTCATCATTGAGGGATTGAACCCGAAAAAAGCGATCACCATCATTTCAAAAGAAGCGGACCAGATTGCAAAACAAGTAACCGAATTGATGGACCGGGGGTCACTGTTTTTAGCGGTCATGGATACTATACAAAAGCATCCAAGGATATTTTATATATCGTTATAAGTAAGCAAGAGGTTCTGAAGTTAAAGAGAATAGTGCAGTCAACCGATAGCAATGCTTTTATAGCCATACATGACGTTCGGGACGTATTTGGTGAAGGATTCCTGGATATCTCAAAGTCATGATGTGAATAAGGTATTGGCGAAATGAAAAGGCCTATTAGGCTTTTTTATTTTGCATTGAAAAAAATCTGTAAATTCCGAATAATTTGTTATATTATGCAAGGAAGAAACCACACACCCTGAGGAGTGCAGCCATTAAATGTGGAGGTGTCCAAGATGATCCTTTTAAAAGTGGATGACAGAAAGTTTGGGAAAAGCAATATCAAGTACAGTGGATCTGGTAAGACTACTGTTCTAATTGCTAAGTGTGGCCTACTATTGAACAAAATAGCTAAGAGTGATAAAGGGATATGTCTTATTACGCATACAAATGTTGCAGTAGATGAGATTAGGACAGGTTTAGCAAAAATGGGGATGAATGATATAGAATACCCTAACTTTATTGGAACAATTCAGGAGTTCTTTAATAATTTTTTTGCAAAGAAAGCATTCCACATGATTTTAGGAGAAAAGAATTTTAGGGTGTTAGATGATGAAGAATAACAAGAGAAGTTTTCTGAGCTTTTTGATCAAAGGAAACCTGATTGGTATAATACGTATAATCCAAAAGTAAACAAATGGAATCCGAAAATTTTAATCACTGATGATTTTTCATACAGTATTGTTAGTGATGTAAAGAATACAATTAAGAGTCCTTTCAATCGGAGCATAGAAATCTGAAGCGAATAGGAGAACAACAACACGCTATCTATCTTTACAATGGAGCACTGGAGGTACTGTCATTTGAAAATGAAGAAAGAAAATATGTCATCACAGGGAACCTAATCGTAACCTATATACAGTGTGAAGATTGGGGAAATGCGAAGAGAATTATTGATTTAGTAAACGAGAATGAACTTTATTCGTTATCGCGAGATCACTTTTTTTACAACAAAGAAGAAGTCGAACAGAAATTTATCGAGGGAATCGATAGGGAAATAATAACGTCATCATTTGTACAAAGGGAGGATAATAGAATTGATCAAGATTTTTGCGCTTAAGATACCAGGAGAAATTGAACCGGAAATTTTTTTAAAATGGAGCACAAAAGTATCAAAAGAACGAATGGAGAAAGTAAGTCGATTCTTTCGAAAGGAGGATGCAATGCGCTCACTGTTCTCTGAACTATTAGTGAGAGCGGTCATAAGTAAAGAATTTAACATACCAAATGAAGAAATTAAATTTACTTATAATCAATATGGGAAACCGTCGTTAAAGAATTCAAAGTCTTTTTTTCAATGTTTCTCATTCAGGTGAGTGGGTAGTGGCAATATTCCATACAGCCCCCATAGGGATTGATGTGGAAAAAATTCGCCCTGTTGATATTCACATCGCTGAACGCATTTTTTCGGATAAGGAATATCAAGAAATTTTGAGGAAGCCAAGGGAAGAACAAGAAAACTATTTTTTTGATTTATGGAGCTTAAAGGAAAGCTATGTAAAGGCTGTGGGAAAAGGCTTGTGCCAACCTTTTCATTCGTTTTCCATAACCAAAAAAAACAACGGGGAGATTATTTTTGCATGCAATGAAAGTCCCTGTCGCTGGTTTTTTAAGCAGTATAATTTGGCAGAAGGTTATACCTTGTCAGCGTGTACTATACAGGCGCAATTTCCCGAGGAAGTAACATTAATGGACCTAGAAGCAATAGAACAAGTTATATAAGACTTTGTTATAATAAAGTTAGAATTTTACTTTTTTATGAGAGGAAATCAATATGGACAAAAAAATGAAAAGTTGGATAGGATTTTGGTTAAAAAGGAATTATAGATCAATTTGTAATTATTTAGATCATGAGTTAGAACAATACAACATAACGAATTCACAATTAGGTGTATTGCTTATCTTATGGGAAAGTGACGGTACCAGCCAGAAAGTAGTTCAACAGACTTTGGGAATTACGCCAGCGTCAATAACTAATCTCATTAAAGGACTTGAAAACAAAGGACTTATTATTAGAAGAGTGGATCCTAATGATTCAAGGGCAAATCTTATGTATTTGACGGACAAAGGAAAAGCGCTAGAGGAAAGATGCTTGACTATTGTCGAGAAAGCAGAAGTCATAGTTCGTAAGGGGTTTTCGCCTGAAGAGACTATGATACTTCGCTTATGGCTTCAGCGTGTGCATAAAAATATTGAAATATAACAAAACGCTTATTTACATCTGTTATAAGATTGTAAATATTGACAATCCAAAAATATTTAGATACCATAATTTATGGAAGCTAATGATTTCTATTTTTTGGAGGGATAATATTGATTAAAATGGATGATGTTTTATACAAACGGTCTAACTTGGAGCGAGTTTCTGATATTCAAAAGCTTGCGCCCAAAACAGCGAATGCTTTTTTTGGTTTTATGAATGAGGCGTTTTCTCCTGGTTTAATTGATGCTAGAACCAAAGAACTGATCGCTGTTGCTATTACGCATGTAACAGGGTGTCCTTACTGCATCGATGTTCATACAAAAAAATTCAAAGGTCACGGCGGAACAGTAGAGGAGATTTTGGAAGCGGTTATGGTTGCGGGCGTAGTAAACGCTGAGTCCGTCATTTTAAAAAGTGTGAATGCATTAAATGCTTTCAAGGGAGAAGCAAGTGATAGCCTTTATTTGAAAACTTATATGGATAAATTCAAGGAAGTTAAGACGGCGTTACCTAAGGCAGTGGAATCTTTTGAAGTATTTAATACAGATGTACTTGTTTCAGGAAATATCGATGCAAAGACTAAGCAACTTATTGCCGTGGCAGTCGCTCAAGTGACTGGATGCGCCTATAGTATTGAGGTCCATACTCAAAACTATAAGAAACTTGGTGGGGAAATGGAAGAGATTTTGGAAGCGATTATGGTTGCGGGCGTTGCAAATGCGGGATATGTTCTCACTCACAGCGTGAATTCTTTGACGTGTTTTGAAAAGCACTAAACATTATTATAATTAAAGAAACTTGGTCATTTAGGTCGGGTTTCTTTAATTTGAAACTTTTCTTATATACGTCGGAGTATCGTTTACCTGTTTCCGATAATCTGTGTCAAAAACAGACCGTAGTGTAGATTATAATTTAGAAATCGAAATAAAACTCAAATATTAACCGATTAAATAAGTTGTAAAAAATATATAAAAGGATATTATTGTAATTATATAGTTAGAAAGCTAAATAAAAGGAGGGGTAATCTTGATTGATAAATGTGTTCGTATTTTCTCGAGATTTATGCCAAAAGTATGTATGCGTTTTTTTGCAAAGTTAATGGGGAAAAAACTACAATGATATATTAAACGACTTGATATAGTCATATAGAAATTAAACTAAGAACTAGGTTTGTTTTCTAGAAAGATCGTGGAAAAAGCCCACCGAATCTAAAAAGGGTCGATGGGCTTTTTAAAATTCTTTTTACTTTTTGTCACAAGGAATCTGCGGTGATTTCTTTGCATTCTTTTTGTTTTTTCTTTTCTCGTTTGCCCAAACAATAAAATCCGCCATGTAACACATAGGACATTTTAATTCAAATTCTTTTTTTCTTTGTTGCTCATAACTATCACCTCACTTTATTATTTATTACAATATTAAACAAATATTACTTTAATTTCCATATAAAAATGAAAGGTGGAAATAATTTGGCTGAACTAAGCGAAAATTCATCGGGCTATGGGGGCATGAAACAAGTTTTTACTATTAGTTTAGCGCTCTTTATTATTTTCTTAGATGGAAGTATTGTAAACATTGCGTTGCCAAGCATCATCAAAGAATATAGCACTGACTTAGGAATGGCATCTTGGATAATAAATGCGTACGTCATTACTGTAGCGGTTTTTCTTGTTTTTATGGGGAAAATCGGAGATATGTTAGGGAGAGCTAAATTTTACAACATAGGCTTGGTTATGTTTATGCTCAGTTCTTTTTTTGCGCGCTTTCCACTAATGTGGAGATGCTTATCCTTTTTCGTTTTTTTCAAGGGATTAGCGGAGCGATTGTGATACCAACCAGTATGAGTCTAGTTCGTACTGCAGTTCCTCCTGAAAAAGTAGGCTCTGCCATGGGGGTTTGGGGAGCAGTAGGTGGATTGGCGATAGCAATTGGACCTGCTTTGGGGGAGTAATTACAGAGGTTTCTGATTGGCGTTGGATGTTTTACATTAACCTTCCTGTCATTACAATTGCTTTGTTTTTAAATAAAAGAATATTTCAACATTTAAGAGAAAAGACACAACCGCTCCATTTTGATGTTTGGGGGACAATTACATTGAGTGTTACACTCTTTGTTCTTATTTACACTGTTATTAAAGGGCCGGATGTTGGGTGGATGTCCTGGCCAATAATAGGCGGCTTTACTTTTTCCATACTAGGGGTAGGAGTTTTTTATTGGATTGAACATAAGATCTCTTATCCGTTAGTTGACTTTGAATTATTCACCAATAAGTTGTATGTAGTTGGGCTGATATCGAATTTACTAGGTGGAATTCTTTTAAGCGGTATGATGATGATTTTGCCGATCCTTCTTACGGAAGCTATGGAATTTACGTCGTTGCAAGCAGCCTATTTTATTACACCATTATCTGCAGCGATGCTGATTACTGCTCCGGTTACGGGGAGACTGATTGATCGCTTCGGTTTTTTTGTCCCTATGATAATTGGTTATATTATCAGTGTTATCGGTTTTTATCTTTTAACAAGTCTTGAAGTAAACACACCTACACTATCCATATTGTGGAGAATTGGAGTCATTGGTGTTGGGATTGCCATGATTGCAGTTACCAGTTTAACTGTCAGCACCGTTTCTGTTCAATCTTCACAGTCTTCTGTCGCATCAGGTATTTTTGCAATGGTACGAAATGTTGGAGGGGCCATTGGTGTTTCTCTTTTTGTTAGTGTGATTATGACATCCTTTAATCATTTCTCTATGGTTTCGATACAAGATTCTATTCAACAAATTCATTCAACTTCTTTGTCAACGTATGAAAAAAGTAAACTAACAGATGCTTTAAAAGCACAACAGGTATCGTTTTTCGATAGAAATTATACATCCCATTTGGAATCGCTCGAAATCAGTAAGAATAATCTGGGAGAATCGAAAAAGATGATTTCAGATTTGCGAGATCAGGAACAGAAAAATAAGGTAACTGCTATTCATTATGCATTTATTTTCGGAATGTTATTATCCATTTTCTTTAGTATTTCAGCGATGTTTTTACTAAAAAAATCATTTCAGTTATAGCTAAAAAAGAGTGATTTTGGAGATGGATTAAATTATTTCACCAAAATTCCAATTTATTATTTACATTTTTTTGAAATGCAGATAATATTATCCTGTATTTAAGGAAAATAAATACAAAACAGGTAAAAAAAGGTGGTTTTGATTAATGGGTAGTTATTTTGCTGAAGTGGTAAAAAATATGAACAATTTGGGGATTGATCCAGTAGGGGCAGTTATCTCGTCTGTAAAAGACATTTATACACGACCAGAAAAAGAAATTGAGGAAATCAAGGCACACCTAATCTATGATAATTTCAAATTTCATTACGAAAATAATGCCTATTACCGAGGCCTCTGTGATGAACAGGGTGTGACTCCTGATGATGTGCAGACATTTAAGGATCTCGTAAAAATTCCAGGGATACACGTAGCAAGATTTAAAGATGTTAACTCTCACCAATTGTTGACCAAATCTATTGCGTCTCTTGAACACGAACTAAGAAGTTCAGGAACAAGTGGTATTCCTAGTATCTCCAGACGGGATGAAGCAACCATCAACCGTACTGTATTAGGGATTTACGCAATGTATCGAGAGTTCTTCAAATTTTTTGACGGAGAAGCAATCTTCTTGGCACCATCCGCTGAGGAAATGCCGGAAATGGGGATGGTCAAAGTATTGAGCATGTTCTCTGGATTGATGGATGGAAGCCATAATGTAGTGAAGCAAGCGACTTTTGTTCCAGAAGAGGTAATAGAGTTATTAAATAGATGGGAAAGAATTCACACCAGACATCTTATTGGACCTCCGTTTATGATTGACCGACTGCTCAATTATCTAAGAGAAAATGATATCAGACTGAAACTGGATCGAAAAACAAAAGTAATTACTCTAGGTGGATGGAAAAGATATACGGGCGTTGAGATAGATAGAGAACAATTTAATAAGGAATGTGCTGAGTATTTAGGTATCAAGGAAGATCAAGTGAGAGATATGTATGGATTGGTTGAAACTAATTTTATGGCTATTGAGTGCGAACAACATGAAAAACATGTTCCCCCTTGGGTACATTTTTCTGTACGGGCCATGGAAGATCTCAGTAAAGAAGTAGAAGATGGGGAAGTAGGAAGACTAGTAATTTTAGACCCTACCTCCATATCGTATCCAGGATTTATTATTACGGAAGATCTAGTTTTTCTGTCTAAAGATAAAGGCTGCTCCTGTGGTCGAAATGGACAAAGGATCAACTATTTATTTCGAATTAAAGGGGCGGAAATCGGTTGCTGTGCCATCAATTTAGAAAAGCACATGGATGAAAATGAAAAGAGCGATGGCGGAGAAGGTTTCTCTGTGAGTTGTTTTTGTTAGCAGACTAAATTTGGATATATAGAACAGGGAATGCGAAAATAGAAGCATTCTAAAGCAAGGCAGCTTATTTAGAAACAGAAAAGTCAGTAGAGTAGACTGCTTGGGAACTAAGGACTAGAGCCTCCTACATCGTTGAATGACTGAATTCAAAAATGAGGAGATGATATAAGCTTTTCCGTACAGTGGGTATTTAAAATTAGAAGAGCAAGTCCTACAGAATATCGAAAAGAAAATTAGAGATCTATTAGAAGAGAAACGAGATAAAAAACGATGCACTACTTCGCGATTGGTGCTAATCGATGCTTTCACTCATCGGTATGGATTTAGGTTTCTTGTCGCGAAGAGGTGCAAAGTTCTTAGCACTTTCCAAATAAGATGATTATGGATGAAGTAGAAGTAAAGGAGGCTAAAAATGTACAACGAAATTATTACAGAACATTTTATGAATCCCCGTAATATTGGAGAGCTAGAGCATCCAAGTCGCGTTATTAAAATTGGCAACGCTGTTTGTGGAGATACTATCATCCTTCATATTGCTTACAACAATAATCAAGAAATTACGGACGTCAGATATAAAGCTTATGGTTGTGCCACATCTATCGCCACAGTCAGTGTGTGTTTAGTGAATTTATACAGAATAAGTGTATTTCCGATTTGTCTGCCGTTTCCGAGACAGAAATCGAGGCTTTGCTTGGGGAATTAGAGCCAAATCAAATGCATTGTCTGGATATCATGAAAGAGCTCTTTAAACAACTTGGTATACCGGAAGGGACGAATGCATGTTGAGAACGTACTTTGATTACAATGCAACAACCCCTATAGATGAGAGTGTAGCAAAGGCTATGTCAAAAGAAGCATTTGAATTGTTCGGTAATCCGTCAAGCAACCATCAGTATGGAGGTAGTTCCAAGAAGAAGATAGAGAAGTCTCGTGAAGAAATCGCAGCCCTTATTGGAGCGAAACCAAATGAAATATATTTTACATCGGGAGGTTCGGAAGCTAATAACTGGGTTTTAAAAGGATGGATTGAACAATTTCGATTTGATCCCATTCATGTAATTACATCGATGATTGAACATCCTTCTGTATTAGAAGTATGCAAATACTTAGAAAGGTATTTCAACGCTGAAATCACTTATTTGGAAGTGGATAAAAATGGATTTGTGTCCGTGGATGATCTTGAACGCTCAATTCTCCCGCACACCCGAATCATCTCACTAATGATGTCAAATAATGAGATTGGAAGCATTCAGCCCATACAGGAATGCGCGAGTATTGCTAAGCGCTACGGTATCTTTTTTCATACCGATGCCGTTCAGGCTGTTGGAAGAATACGTATTAATATTGAAGAATTAGGGGTAGATGCCCTTTCATTCTCTGGGCATAAATTTTACGGTCCAAAAGGAATTGGGGACTTTTTTTAAAAGAATCACGCGCACTTGAACCACTCCTTCATGGAGGATCTCAAGAGAATGGATTGCGTAGTGGAACGGAAAATGTGATTTCCATTGTTGGCTTGGGAGAAGCAAGTGCAAAAATACGTCAGGAGTTTAAAGAAGATTATGAAAGGATACAGGCATATAAAAATCTTCTTTTAAAGCAGCTCATAGAGCGGATTCCTTACACTTGCATTAACGGCTCAACTGATCAAGAGCATGTCTTGAATAATACTGTAAATATTAGTTTTGAAAATGTCAGGGGAGAAGCAGTTGCTGCTCTTTTGAATCAGATTTATGGTATTGCTGTTTCAGTAGGATCGGCATGTAGTTCGAACAAACAAGCTTCTTTGTCACATGTGCTGACCGCCATTGGATTATCAGAAGCACAAATCCGCTCATCGATCCGAATCAGTATTGGAAAATATACACAAAAAGATGATGTGTTTTTCCTGATTAATGCATTAGAGCATGTCGTTTCAAAGCTTCGTCGGATGATTCCTATTGAGCAGAACAATTTTGTACAACTCTAACATGAGGTGAGGATATGCAAGCAAATAAGGTGCTAACCATTGAAGATATTTCGTATGTGATAAAACAGAAAGTAATTATTGAGAATTTGGAATTAACAGGGATTACAGCGGGCGATATTCAAGATACAGAGCCTATTTTTGGAGAAGGACTGGGTCTTGAATCAGTCGATACGTTTTATATCGTTAAAGGAATCGAAAAGGAGTTCGGGATGAAAGTAGATATTAAAAAAATCAATTCTTTGAGAAAGCATTTTTATTCGGTTGCCACATTAGCTCAATACGTACTTTCACATCTTCAACAGACAAAGTAGGAAAAGGTGGAGGAAATAATACATGACAATAGTAAATATAGCTGAACAACATTCAAATCTTGTCAATTTACTGCAGTACCGTGCATTATATGATCCACATTCGTTAATGTATACATACTTAGATGACACTGGAAAGGTAGAAAGAACGTTTACCATTGCTGATTTGGACAGAAAAGCTCGTGCTATTGCCTCAACGTTGCTTGAGATGGGAAAGCCAGGGGATCACGTTCTTCTTCTTTATCCATCAGGTCTCGATTTTGTTGCAGCATTCTTTGGATGTCTATATGCAGGAATGATTGCTGTACCTACTTCGTTGCCTCATTTTCGTCGTCCTTCGGAAAGAATTCAAGCGATTGTTGCTGACTCTCAGGCTTCTATTGCTTTAACTACTTCTAAAATATCCGACGAAATCAAGAAGAATTCATCTATACTACCTTATCTATCCATCTTGAGATTTAAGGCAACAGATCTTATTTCAGATATTTCAGCTAACGAATTTCAGGAAAAAGAGATTTCTGCTGACATGATTGCTTTCCAGCAGTATACATCAGGTTCTACTTCAAAGCCAAAGGGCGTGATGGTTACTCATCGTAATTTGCTACATAATCTTTTTCTGATGGAACAAAACTTTAAACTTTCTTCTGAAACTAAAGCGGTGAGCTGGCTTCCAGCTTTTCATGATATGGGCTTGATTGG
Organism: Peribacillus frigoritolerans; assembly: GCA_030562215.1. Classification (GTDB taxonomy): domain Bacteria; phylum Bacillota; class Bacilli; order Bacillales; family DSM-1321; genus Peribacillus; species Peribacillus frigoritolerans_B. Next base: position 1,549,172 of record JAUPFL010000001.1, read on the forward strand.
AAAAATTCTTTTGACACCTTATTTGGGTAGTCAGCTTGTTATGATGTCTCCAGTTAGCTTTATGCAACGTCCACTAAAGTGGCTACAAACAATTTCAAAATACGGTGCAACTTACAGTGGGGGTCCTAATTTTGCTTACGAATTATGTGTTCAGAAGTTTAAACCTGAGCAGGTGACTGATTTGGATTTGAGTAGTTGGCGTGTAGCTCTAAATGGTGCGGAACCGATCCGTTTAGAAACTCTAAGAAAGTTTGCGGAGTGTTATGCTCCTTATGGTTTTAGGGAAGAAAGCATCATGCCTGGGTATGGATTGGCGGAAGGTACTTTGTATGTATCTGCTTGTAGCAGGGATTATTTTCCGATTACGTTATTCGTCGATGCTGTAAAGTTAGAACAAAATCAAGTGAAGGTTGTTTCAGAAACAACAGAGGAAGCACGTGCGTTGATTGGCTGTGGTCACGTTTATACCGGACAAAAGGTAGCGATTGTTGATCCAGAAACATTGGTTAACTGTACTGATTTGCAAGTCGGTGAGATTTGGGTGTCTGGACCAAGTATATGCAAAGGATACTGGAACAATCCAGAGAAAACTGCTGAAACTTTTGAGGCTTACATCAAAGATACAGGAGAAGGCCCATTTTTACGAACAGGTGATTCAGGATTTATTATGGATGGAGAACTATTTGTGACGGGTAGAATGAAAGATTTGATTATCATTCGAGGACGTAATCACTATCCGCAGGATATTGAATTAACTGTTCAAAAGAGCAGCCCGGCTATTCGAGATGAATATGTAGCAGCGTTCTCGGTAGAGGTTGATGGAGAAGAACGATTAGTGGTAGTTGCTGAACTGAATCGTGACTACCGTCCAAGAGGCAAAAATGAAAATTTAGAGGATCAGAATGAGTCGGATGAGGCGGTTCTTTTGAAAAAAGTTGCTACTGAAGTACGCAAGAAAGTTGTGGAAGTACATGAAATTCAACTTTATAAACTCATACTGATTAAAACTGGTACAATTTCTAAGACTTCTAGTGGTAAGATACAGCGGCATGCTTCAAAAATAAAGTATCTAGAAAACAATTTTGAAGCCTATGGATGTTTCTAATCTAAAAACACAGGTATGAAAGGTAAACAAATGAGTCTAAATGTACGTACTTCATCAGATATAAAGAAATGGCTAATTGAAGAAATTGCTGCTCGATTGGAACTAGTTCCAGAGGAGATCGAGACAGGGGAACCATTCATTAATTTTGGTTTGGATTCTGCGGAAGCGGTCATGTTGTCTGGAGACTTGGCAGAATGGTTAGGTCAAGAAGTTTCACCGACAATTTTCTGGGATTTTCCTTGCATTGAGGAATTAGCAATTTCATTGTCAAATGGTGATAATGAAGATTGCAAAATTAATTTTACCGCCGATAAAAAAGTACAAATATCAAAAGAACCGATTGCAATTGTAGGCATTGGTTGCCGATTTCCTAGAGCAAAAAATCCTAGAGAGTTTTGGGATTTGTTGAAGGAAGGTAAGGATGCGATTTCAGATTTCCCGATTGAACGTTTGAAGCTGATTAATCAGTATAAGGGAGAACATTTTGGGATACGTAGAGGGGGATATGTAGAGAATATTGAGCTTTTTGATTACTCTTTTTTAAGATTACTAAAAGGGAAGCGACTAGAATGGATCCACAGCAACGTATGCTGTTGGAAGTAACGTGGGAGGCTTTCGAAGACGCGGGCATTAATCCTGAGAAAATACGTGGGACGAAGACAGGTGTATTTATTGGAACCTCCAACAGTGATTATGGACGTATGCAAATCACTCAATCGCAAGATCCTCATATTTATGCGGTTACTGGTACAGCATTAAGTATTGCTGCCAACAGGATATCATATTTTTTGATCTTCATGGTCCGAGTATGGCAATTGATACTGCTTGTTCATCTTCTCTTGTTGCCATTCATTATGCCTGCCAGAGCATTTGGCAAGGAGATTCAACATTGGCTGTTGTCGGTGGTGCTAATCTCATTTTATCTCCGGAGATTACGTCCAGTTTTGCGAATGCAGGTATGCTTGCAGGTGATGACTGTTGTAAAACATTTGATGCTCGAGCAGATGGCTATGTTCGCGGAGAAGGAGTAGGAGTGGTAATTCTTAAGTCGTTCTCCCAAGCTATATGTGATGAAGATGACATTTACGCAGTCATTCATGGAAGTGCTGTGAATCAGGATGGACGCACAAACGGCTTAACAGCACCGAATCAACAATCACAGGAAGAAGTACTTTTAGCTGCTTATAAAAATGCTGGGATCTCACCTACAGATGTTGATTATATCGAGGCACATGGGACTGGTACATATCTTGGTGATCCTATCGAAGCAAAAGCGTTAGGAAAAGTGTTGAGCCAAGGTAGAAATGCTGAAAATTACTGTTGTCTAGGTTCGGTGAAGACAAATATTGGGCATTTAGAATCTGCTGCTGGTATTGCGGGACTCATTAAGGTAGCTCTTTCCATTAAACATAAACAGATTCCTCCACACTTGAACTTTGCTGAACCGAATCCAAACATTCCATTTGAAGAACTTTTATTAAAAGTTCCAACAAAGTTACAATCGTGGCCTGATGTAAATAAAAACATAGCAGGGATAAGTTCATTTGGTTTTGGTGGAACCAATGCCCATGTGGTGTTGGGAGGGGTTTTCCAGGTAATAGCTGCACGTTTTTGGATCAGACAACCTCTGACCAACCTGTGTTATTTCCTCTTTCAGCTAAAGGAAGGGATGCGCTCGTGACTATTGCTAGTCGAATGCGTGACTATCTGTTGTATTCTTCGGCGGAGGAAGAGCGATTGGAGGATATTAGCAGCACACTTATTCATCAAAGAAAGCATCATGAGACTCGGTTGGCTGTTGTCGGGAGAAGCAAAGAAGAAGTTGCTAAGAAGCTCGAAGAATACGTGAAAAACAAAATGATAGAAAATTTAGATAACAGCAAAGAGGTAGTGTTTGTTTTTCCAACCCAGATGCCTATTTGGTCACAGGACAAAGACTTTTGGATTTTACAAGAAGCAGTTTTTCGTGAATCATTGATAGAAACAGACCGTCTCATACAAAAGCAGGTTGGCTATTCAATATGGAATCAGTTATTTGTAAATCGAAACACTACATGGGAGGGTTCATCAGAACAACTAAAGTTCACACTGTTTGCACTACAAGTAGCTTTAGTGGATTTATGGAATTACTGGGGTATAAATCCAGTATCTTTTATAGGAATCGGCTTAGGAGAAATCAGTGGTTCCTACGCAACTGGATTGTTGACGCTACAGGAGGCAATTCATAGGGTACTATCTATGGATGATAGGGCCGTACATTCAGATTATGTTAGCCTTAGCGTTGAACAACAATTGCAGACATGGGTTAGTAAAAGGGATGCCATTTACTTGGAAATTTCACCAGAACCTCTATTGGATCAGGAAAATATGGTAGATAGACTAGAAGGGAAATCAGCGCTTCTCCTGCGATGCTCCTTTCAAGATAAAACGGTTATGTTGGAGAGTTTAGGTCACCTTTACACAAGGGGATATCCGATAGAAACAATTTCGCTCAATCAAAAAAGGAGAGCAAATGTTCATCTGCCTGAGTATGCGTGGCAGAGTACGAAATGTTGGTTTGGAATCTAGATGGATTGAGGAGTATAACGATTATGATGAAAAAGATAGATATCCTAGTTATTGGAGCGGGGCAAGCTGGATTATCTTTGGGATATTATTTGCAACAACAAAATGTGTCCTTTCTCTTAATTGACAGCAGTCAAAATATTGGTGATATTTGGCGTTATCGCTATGACTCACTTGTGTTATATACACCGAGATTTTACAGTGCCTTACCCGGATTACGCATTTCTGGCGATCAGTGGGACTATCCTACGAAGGATGAGATTGCGGATTATTTAGCAGATTATCAAAGACATTTTTCCATTCCAGTTTCTTTAAACACAAATTTATACAGAATGAAAAAAACAGCAACCGGATTTTTGGTTGAAACCAGCCAAGGGGAGTTTGAAGCTCAAAAAGTAGTCATTGCGACAGGTCCATTCCAAAATCCCTATATTCCCAGTATAGCTGAAAATTTATCAAACGAAATTTATCAGATTCACACGTCTTCATATCATAATCCTTCGCAGTTACCTGAAGGTCCGGTGTTAGTTATTGGAGGAGGTAGCTCAGGTGGGCAGATTGCTGTAGAATGCTCAAAAGATCGTGAAGTTTATCTTGCTATTAGTTCTAAGATTAATTATTTGCCGTATAAGTTTTTAGGAAGAAGTTTATTTTGGTGGTATGATAAATTAGGTTTGTTAAAAAAGGGGCCTGAAACAATATTAGGTAAGAGAATGAAAGGAAAACCTGATCCTATGTATGGGTTTATACTCAAAAAACTAGTCAAATCAGGCGCTATTAAAGTAAAGCCTCGCGCAATAGAAGCGATGAATGATGAAGTGGAATTTGCTGATCAAACAAAATTGAAAATCAAAACTATCGTCTGGGCCACGGGATTCATATCAGATTACAGTTGGGTTGAAATCCCAGAACTGTTTGACTATGATGGGAAGGTTATTCAAGATAGAGGAATAAGTAATGTTCCTGGGTTGTATTTTCTGGGATTGCCTTGGCAGACTTCCCGCGGCTCTGGTTTGATTGGATGGGTTGGCCGGGATGCAAAGTTTATAAGTGAACAAGTAGTAAGTTCTCATGCACAACAGGTTCAGATCAAAAAAGAAGAGACTTTTTCAGCTATGTAGATTAGTTTTATAGACGGTGTTGCAAAACGTATAATTTTTTGTTATTCCTTAAAGTTGTTGTTACTGGATATCCAGATAGCACAAAACATTATTAATAAGGTTCTGGTGCAAATACTTCAGGAGAGGTATAAAGAGGCGAAAAGTTTCTTAGTGGAATCTATTTTATGCTGGAAGGCCGAATAGTTGATGAATGAGGTTTACTTGATTTCGGACAGACTTCTCCCCTTGGAGGGTTTGTCCTTTTTCATCATATGCACAGCTTCTACTCCTGCAAGAATTTGTTTGGCAGTTCGAAAGGACTTTAATCCTAACATGGAACGAACTCGCTTTTTAATGAAGCGATTATCTTGTTCTACGATGTTATTAAGATATTTTATTTTTCTTATTTGGATGCCTAAAGGCATCTTTTTCTCCTTCTTCAGCTCTTCAATCGCCACAGGATAGGCGGGATTCCTATCAACGGTTATCACACGAGGTATTGAAACATGAAAAGACCGCAAGGCTTTCTTAAAGAATCGCTTTGCAGCCTTGGGGTCTCTTGTTTTATTTAGATAAAAATCAATGGTATTTCCTTCTGAATCAACTGCAAGATACAGATACATCCACTGTCCTTTGACTTTGATATAGGTCTCATCCACTCGCCAAGAATCGTTGGTTTTCTTAAGATGACGACGAACTCTCTTGTCCAGCTCAGGACCATATTGATGAACCCAACGCATGATGGTTGTGTGAGCAATAGAGAAGCCTCGTTCTTCCATCATTTCCACCAAATCACGAAAACTGAGATTGTACCGTAGATACCATCTTACCGTTAATAAAATAATGTCAGGCTGATAGTGTTTCCATTTAAACAAATTTTGCTTTTCCATACTGATCGTGCCCCTTTTTTAGAGTAATAGTATCAGTATGTCCAAGTTTTAGAGATTACTTGCAATTGTCTTGAAGTTTTTGCACCAGAACCAGTACAGTGTCGTTGATAAGGAAACGAATGAATTGATCATTAGTGGTGTGTTTAAAGAATTTGGACAAGCAAGCGATAAATATTATGAATTGAAGGATGAATACGGTCCATCCAATGTGAAGATGATATTGAAGTGAAAAGAAGGGGACCGTAGGGTTTCCCTTCTTTTCGTATAATGCCAGGTTGAAAATGCCCGTACAATAAATAATCGGATAAAGGAATAATCAAAGGTTTCTGAATCATATAATTAGATTAAGAGAGTTCTTAACATCCTTTTTTACAATATACTACAATTTTATTGTAAAGTATGGAATTTGGTGGTAATATAAAGCGCATAAATGTAAACGTTTGCAGTGTATTTGTGAGGAGGTGATGTAAAAGAAGTATGATAGACTATGAATTTTATAGAATGAAGGGCTTTTATTTTACTAATTTTATGCAAACGTTTTCTTAAAATTGCATGAATATTATGAGAAAAAGGGGAGAGTGGGTAAGCATGAGGCGTAAAAAATGGTACGGGGGAATTCTTACTGTTTTATTAATTTTTAGTGTGATTTTGGCTGGATGCTCTTCTTCAACTGGCGGAAACAGCGACTCAAAGGATGTCGTTACGCTGGATATATTTCAATTCAAGGTAGAATTCAAGTCGCAATTCGAGACATTGGCAAAACAATATGAAAAAGAAAATCCAAATGTGAAGATAAAGGTATCGACAGTCGGCGGCGGAAATGATTATAAATCAGCCATTACTGCAAAGTTCGCTTCAGGTGAGGAGCCGGCGGTTTTTAACATTGGCGGACCCGTGGATGTCGAACAATATAAAGATAGATTAACAGATTTAAAGGACACGAAGGCCGCTGCTGCAGCACTTGACGGTACTTTGGATGGCGTGGAAGAGGACGGGCAAGTCCTTGGACTTCCATTTAACCAGGAAGGATACGGCTTGATTTATAACAAACGGATATTTAAAGAAGCCGGAATTAATCCTGATGAAATTACAAGTTATGAAGCCTTAGAGGCGGCTGTTAAGAAAATCGATTCACAAAAAGACAAGTTGAAAATCGATGCAGTTTTCGCTTATCCGGTCAAAGAGAAGTGGGTGACAGGAAACCATTTATCCAATGTATTCTTATCTCCGGAGTTTGATGGGAATGTGTTAGAAGCAAGCAAGGCACCAACGGTTAAATTCACGGATGGTGATAAGTTTAAACAACTGGTCGATATCCAAAATGAATATTCCGTCCAGCCGACAGCAAGCCTCGATTACTCGCAACAAGTGGAAGAGCTGTTCTCACTTGAAAAGGTTGCGATCATACAGCAAGGTAACTGGGTGTATAACACAGTCTATGATATGGACCCTGAGTTGGCTGAAAAGGGGATTGGCATCATCCCGATTCCAAATGGAGACAATGCAGGCATGCCGGTCGGCGTACCGAACTATTGGGCAGTGAACAAGAAATCGGATGAAAAGGTACAGGAAGCAGCGAAGAAGTTCCTCGATTGGATGTATACATCCGAAGAAGGGAAAAAAGCCGTTTTGGAAGATTTTAAATTCATTCCTGCTTATGAAGGATATGATGTAGAAAAAATTGCCGATCCAATTTCAAAAGAAATTTATAAATACTCCCAAGAAGGAAACACGATTGGGTGGGTGTTTAATGGATATCCGGTCGGTTGGAATGATGATCTTGGAGCAAGTGTCCAAAAATACGTTACTGGTAAATTGACTTGGGAGGAACTTGTCCAACAGAACATTGAAAATTGGGAGAAGATTCATAGCAAATAAGTGGTGGGGAAATGCAAGTGACCAATCGGCATGAAAAGTGTGTCGATTGGTTGTTCCTTATTATAGAAAAGTCGCAAAGGGAATCATCAAATAACCCAGTCATGATCTAAACCCATTAACTATTAAATCATTCAAGGAGGTCGGTTTCGTTGAGAAATCGGGATGCCGCATATTGGCTGTTTTTGACACCTGTTCTTGCTGCACTCATTTTGGTTGTGATCGTGCCACTCATCTACGGTTTTTATTATTCCTTTACGAATTGGAACGGTTTAGGGACACCGGATTTCATCGGTCTTAAGAATTATATGGACTTATTTACGGATAAAGGGTTCCTTGATACATTTTGGTTCACCATTAAATTTTCCGTAGCGGCAATTGTGGTAATCAATATCATCGGATTAAGTTTGGCTCTCATCGTGACTTCGAAAATTAAATCAAGCAACATACTGCGGACAGTTTTCTTTATGCCCAATTTAATTGGCGGCTTGATTCTCGGCTTTATTTGGCAGTTCATTTTTATTAAGGTCTTCGGTGCGATTGGTGATTTGACTGGGATCGAAGCATTTAATGGTTGGTTATCTACGACTGATACAGGTTTTTGGGGTTGATCATTTTAACGTCCTGGCAAATGGCCGGATATATCATGATCATTTATATCGCCTATCTGCAGGCAGTTCCTGAAGACTTGATCGAAGCGGCAAAAATTGATGGAGCTAACAGTTTCCAGCGTTTTCGCCATATAACTTTTCCACTAGTGGCACCTGCTTTTACCGTCAGTTTGTTTTTGACGCTTTCCCACTCGTTCAAGATCTATGATCAAAATCTCTCTTTGACGAACGGAGCTCCCTATAATTCAACTGAAATGGTTGCGATGAACATTGTAAAATCCGCCTTCACCGAAAACGATATGGCATATGCACAGGCAAAAGCCGTTATCTTTTTCGTAATCGTGGCGGTCGTTTCGCTGACACAAGTCTATTTCAATAAAAACGGGAGGTTGAGCTGTAATGAGGGGAAAATGGAAATTGTGGCTGATTGGATTCATCGGATTCATTTTGGCCATATTATGGCTCACCCCGTTTTATTTAATGCTTGTCAATGCTTTTAAAATGAAACGGGATATATTTGCCGATACATTGGGACTGCCTGAGACCTGGACGTTCGAAAACTTCATTCAAGCTTTCGAGCAATTGGATTTCCTCCGGACTTTATTCAATTCTTTATTGATATCGGGCGTCAGTGTAGCCATCATCATCATTTTTTCTGCGATGGCAGCATACGCTCTTTCCCGAAACAAAAGTAAAATAAGTTCCCTGCTTTTCTTTATATTTGTAGCAGCCATGCTTATCCCGTTTCAGTCTGTGATGATACCGCTCGTTGCCCAATTCGGTCAATTTGGGATGCTGAACAAGGCGGGACTGATTTTCATGTATTTAGGTTTTGGCTGCAGTCTATCCATATTCCTATATCATGGTACCTTAAAGGGCATTCCCTCTCACTTGATGAGGCAGCAAAGATTGATGGTGCAAACCGCTTTCAAGTATTTTGGTATATCATATTTCCATTATTAAAACCGATGTCCATTACAGTTGGGATCTTAAATGTCATTTGGATATGGAACGACTATTTGTTGCCATCCCTTGTTATTGGCGGTGCGGGATCGGAGACCATTCCACTTAAATTGTTCTTCTTTTTCGGTCAATATACGAAGCAATGGCATCTTGCCTTGGCTGGACTTACTTTATCCATCATTCCAGTCATCATTGCGTACTTTTTTGCTCAAAGGCAAATTATCAAAGGAATTGCTGATGGAGCCGTTAAATAACTATTTAAATATAGGGAATATTAAACCATGTGCGGTGAACGGGGAGTGTTGATGAAATTGTCTGTTACTATAAAAGACGTTGCCAAAAAAGCGAATGTCGCTCCATCAACGGTATCGCGTGTAATCCATAACAGCCCGACAATCAGTGAAAAGACCAAGCGTAAGGTACGCAAGGTATTAAAGGAAATGGGCTATCATATGAATGAAAATGCCCGGAACTTAGTCACGAAGTCAACTAAGGCAATTGGGATCGTCATGAAAAGTTCGGCAAGGGAATCACTTTATAATCCTTTTTTCCAGAAGTGATCCGAGGAATCGGGGATTTCTGTAATAAAGAAGGGTACAGTCTTTCTCTGACAACCGGAGAGACGGAGGATGCCATCTTTGAGGACGTCGTGAAAATGGTTCAGGGCAGAAGAGTGGATGGCATGATTGTTTTGTACTCTAAAAAAGACGATAAAGTGGTGCCGTATTTATTAAAGCAGGGCTTCCCGTTCGTTTTGATCGGGAAGCCAAGTACGAACATGAGCGGTATTACATTCATTGATAACGATAATGTTCAAGCGGCCAGGGAAGTATCGGAGTTTGTCATCAATCTTGGACATGAGCGCATCGCCTTTTTAGGGGGCAGCCCCGAGTTTGAAGTGATCCAGGACCGCCTGACAGGCTTTCAACAAGCGATGGAACAGGCTGGGTTGGATGTGCGGCAGGAATATATCAAATTGATTCCTTTAAATCGAACGGATGGAATAAAGGCGATTGACGAATTGCTGGAATTGAAAGAGGCACCAACCGCTTTTTTGGTTATGGATCTTTTATTGGGTGTTCTTTTACTTGGAGTGTTAGCCGAAAAGAACTTGAAAGTGCCGCATCAAATAAGCGTCGTCTGTTTTAACCACTCAGAATTCATAGAATTTTTAAGTACGCCGCTGACAACGGTTGATATCCATACGTATCAGTTAGGGTATGAGGCGGCAAAATGCGTGTTCGACCTAATTGCAAATCCGGAAATGATGGAAAAGAGCATCAGTATTCCTACCAAAATCATAAAGCGGGACTCGCATTTTGTTGCTGAAAAGGAAATTAAATGAAAAATGTAGAAATGTTTTACCAATTAAAGCTTGATTTTTGCTAACATAAATTTACAATATAGATTATCACTATTATTTTTGAAAATTCATACATTCTAAAATCAATAAGTATGTCCTTATATTTTGATCACGCCTAACGCAAACGTTTGCGTTATGAATAAAGAGGTAATAGTTAAAATACAAAGCAAGTTGCCGTGAAATGATTCTTGAATGGAGGAGGTTGTTCATGAGAGTCCTTGTATGGAATGAGTTTCGCCACGAGAAAACAAAGCCTGAAGTAGCAAAAGTATACCCGGATGGTATCCATGGTGCAATTGCCGGCTTTTTACAAAGTGAACAGGTCGAGGTGACGACTGCTACTCTCGATGAAGAAGAGCACGGATTAACCGATGAAGCATTGAAACGAACCGATGTACTACTTTGGTGGGGGCATGTTGCACATGATGAAGTTCAGGATGAAATCATTGCAAGGGTCCACAAGCGAGTACTCGAGGGAATGGGCCTCATCGTCCTCCATTCTGGTCATTTTTCAAAGATCTTCAAACGATTGATGGGAACGACTTGCGATTTGAAATGGCGGGTGGCGGATGAAAGGGAACGGCTCTGGGTTGTCGATCCGAATCACCCTATCGTTGATGGAATCGGAGAATATATAGAGCTTGAGAAGGAAGAGATGTACGGGGAACATTTTGATATTCCTGCACCAGATCAATTAATATTCGTCAGTTGGTTTGAAGGCGGGGAGATATTCAGAAGCGGTTGCACATATCAGCGGGGAAAAGGGAGGATTTTCTATTTCCGTCCAGGACATGAAACATATCCTACCTACCATAATCCGGAGATTCAACGAGTAATTAAGAATGCCGTTGATTGGGTCAAGCCGGAATTTGGGATCATAACGAACTATGGTAAAGCCGAACTGTTGGAATCCATCTCATGCAAAGAGATGAAGTGAAGGAGAGAACAATATGGGCAAAGTGAAGGTAGGAGTCATTGGATGCGGGAGTATCGCAAAAAACAGGCATTTTCCGGAGTATGAATCACATCAGGAAACGGAGATCTTTGCCGTTTGTGATATTGTGCCGGACCGGGCGAATGCAGCAGCACAAAGGTATGGAGCGCAAGCATATACTGATTATATAGAACTTTTGAAGAATGAGGAGATTGAAGCGATCAGTGTATGTACACCGAATTACCTGCATGCGCGCATCACGGTTGCGGCCTTGGAAGCGGGTAAGCATGTCCTATGTGAGAAACCAATGGCTACTTCTTTAGTAGAAGCTGAAAAAATGAATGAAGCAGCAGCGAAAAGCGGCAAAATACTAATGATTGGTCATAATCAGCGTTTTGTTCGCTCACATCAAAAAGCGAAACAGCTTATTGAGAGCGGGGAGGTAGGGAAGGTCTATAGCTTCAGGACGGCTTTTGGACATTCCGGGCCGGAAACCTGGAGCGTGGACGGACTGGAAAGCTGGTTTTTAAAAAGGATCAGGCAGTCATTGGTGCAATGGGCGATTTAGGTGTTCATAAAGCTGATTTATTACGGTATATCCTTGGAGAAGAATTTGTTGAAGTGGGAGCCTTTGTGGAAACGACTGCCAAGAAAAATACAGACGTTGATGACAGTGCGGCCTGTATCCTCCGGACGGAGAGCGGTATCATCGGGACTCTTACCGCCAGCTGGTCTTATGCAAAAGAAGACAATGCTACGGTCATTTATGCGGAAAAAGCGGTATTGCGCCTTGAAGACGATCCGAAATACTCACTGATCATCCATCATGACAATGGAAAGACCGAAACCATCCAATTAGGAAGCATCCAGACTAATGACTCAGAAGGACAACATGATTCCGAAGTGATCAGCCACTTTGTAAAATGTGTGATGGACAATGAGGAGCCACTTGTCTCGGGAGTTGAAGGATTAAAATCATTAAAAGTCATTCTTGGCGCGATGGAATCAAATGCATCCCGAAAAATCATCCGCTTATAAAGGGGTTAAAAGTCATCATGTACAAATTAAAAATGGGTATTATCGGTGCTGGCGGAATTGCTCAAAAAGGCATATCCCAGCTTTTCAAAAATTTCAAGATAAAGTGGTTTTATACGCCATTCAGGATATAGATGAAATGAAGGCGCGGGAAGTGGCGCGTGAATTTCATATCGAAAAGGTTTTCACCAATTATAAAGAAATGTTTGCTGAAGTGGATGCTGTTACGATTGCAACGCCAAACAAGTTCCATGCGGAGATTTCCATTGCTGCCCTGCAAGCGGGTGTACATGTGTTATGCGAAAAGCCGATGGCCATTACAACCGAGGAATGTTTAGCAATAACCGAGGCAGCGAATATATCTGGTAAAGTGTTATCGACTGCATATCATTACCGCTTCATGAAGGAAGCCCAGGCTGCAAAGAAAATGATTCAAGCCGGTGAAATCGGTGAACCATATGTAGCGCGTGTACAGGCAATAAGGCGTCGCAAAGTCCCGGGCTGGGGGGTTTTTACAAGCAAGGAATTACAAGGCGGGGAAGCGTGATCGATTACGGCTGCCATTTGCTTGATTTGGCATTATGGCTGATGGATGACCCAGAACCGATTGAAATCGTAGGTTCGACATATAATTATGTCAGTAAGGGTGTCGATCAAGTCAATTTATGGGGGAATTTCGATGCCTCGGTATTCGAAGTTGATGACCATGCCACGGCATATATCAAATTTGCCAATGGAGCATCTCTATTATTCGAAACATCTTGGGCCGCGAATATCCGAGAAGAAGCGACTGTTTTGAGTTTATCCGGAACGCAGGGCGGACTTGATGTGTTCCCGCTGGTCTTGAATCAGGCTAAGCACGGCATGCTTTTAAACAGTGAGGCAGTATGGATGCCAGGGGAGGATACACCAGACCTGCAACAGGCAGAGAACTTTATTAATAGCTGCCTGGGGTTGGCAGAACCATTGGTAAAACCATCGGAAGCCATGAAAGTTTCAAAAATAATCGAAGCCATTTATCAAAGCTCGGCAAGTGGGAAGGTCATGAGCATAAATTAATGAAAAGGTGAGGTGGGGCATGTGAAATTAGGGATCTTTACAGTGCTATTTGCTCAAAAATCATTCGAGGATATGCTTGATTATGTCGCGGATTCCGGATTAAAAACAGTTGAAATCGGTACAGGCGGGTATCCAGGGAATATCCATTGTCCACTCGATGAACTGCTGGAAAGTGAAGAAAAGCGCCAAAAATATCTCGAAGCCGTTCAAACAAGAGGGTTAACGATCAGTGCATTCAGCTGCCATGGCAATCCAATCTCTCCAGATGAAGCATTCGCTAAAGAAAGTGATGAAACACTGATCAAAACAATCAAGCTTGCATCCTTACTGAACGTCCCGGTCGTCAATACCTTTTCTGGTACAGCGGGTGATCACGAAGGAGCTAAATATCCAAACTGGCCCGTCGCCCCATGGCCGAATGAGTATACAGATGTGCTGAAATGGCAATGGGAAGAAAAATTGATCCCCTATTGGAAGAAAGTGGCCGCCATTGCCGATGAACACAATATAAAAATCGGCCTTGAACTCCATGGAGGCTTTCTCGTCCACACACCCTATACCTTGTTAAAACTGAGGGAAGCTACATCTGATGCAATAGGCGCCAACCTTGATCCAAGCCATCTTTGGTGGCAGGGCATCGAACCAGTCGGGGCCATCAAGATCCTAGGGAAAGCGGGAGCAATCTACCACTTCCACGCAAAAGACACATACCTGGATCAGGATAACATCAATATGTATGGACTAACCGACATGCAGCCTTATGGAAATATCCAGAGCCGTGCCTGGAACTTTCGCTCTGTAGGATGCGGTCACAGCCTGCAAGAGTGGTCCGACATCATGAGCGCACTTCGCACATACGGTTACGATTACGTCGTCAGCATCGAACACGAAGATCCGCTGATGTCAGTTGAAGAAGGATTCCAACGGGCCGTAACCAATCTGAAAACTGTACTCATCAACGAAAGCCCAACTGATTTATGGTGGGTATAACTTAGAGCCGATAACGAGCAGCCTAATTCAGGGTTGCTTTTTATTTTCGCCCTTACTCGTGGAACTCACGAATAAAAGTATAATTCACGAGTAAAAGCGTTAAACTTACGAGTAAAGTGGAATTTATGAGTAAAAGTGCGAAATTCACGAGTAAAAGTGCGAAACTCACGAGTAAAAGTGTAAAACTCACGAGTAAAAGCGTGAAACTCACGAGTAAAGTGGAATTAATAATACGTCAAAATTACTTTTTTACATAAATTGTGTTGAAGACAAATATATTGTGACCCTTTCCACCCTTACGTTTAACGGTTCTTCCCTGTCAATATACTGAAATCTTTCGCCTTTCTTAACACGTGTAATCATTGTGAAAGCGCATAGGGGAAAGTAAAAGCTCCATAAAAGAAATCACCAGTATACATTGGAGATAGCTTGTTTTTTAAAAAATTAATCAATTTGCAGTCATTCTACTACGTGTTACAGCATACCTTGTAGTAAGTAACACGGGATACCAACAGCACTGAATAGTGAAGTTGCAAAAATATTCTTAAGAAAAAAGTTGACACATCTGCTACTCAGTGTTACAGTTTAGATGTAATAAGTAATACTAAATAGCGTGATTTCCCAAAAGCTATTCAGTAAAAATTCCCCTCGGAACTACGTTTACTTTATATAAGTCACAAAATAGAGGAGGCTCTGAATATGGAAAATTTAACTGAAATGCTGAAGGGTTCGCTGGAAGGCTGCGTGCTGGAAATCATCAGCCGCCATGAAACCTATGGCTACGAGATTACCCGCCGCCTGAACGAGCTTGGGTTTACTGAAGTCGTGGAAGGGACGGTCTACACCATCCTCGTGCGATTAGAAAAGAAAAAACTGGTGAACATAGAGAAGAAACCGTCAGATATGGGGCCGCCCCGCAAGTTTTACTCACTTAATGAGGCTGGCCGAAAGGAACTTGAATTGTTTTGGGAAAAATGGGATTTTGTATCATCGAAAATCAACGTCTTAAAGTCAATCTAGCTTCATAAGATATTCCGTACGATAT
Organism: Peribacillus frigoritolerans; assembly: GCA_030562215.1. Taxonomy (GTDB): domain Bacteria; phylum Bacillota; class Bacilli; order Bacillales; family DSM-1321; genus Peribacillus; species Peribacillus frigoritolerans_B. Next base: position 1,564,707 of record JAUPFL010000001.1, read on the forward strand.
TTTTGGAGTGACTTGTTCAGCTTTATAAAAAAGGAGGAAATATAAATGATGGAATTGTTCAAAAAAATGATTGGTGATAAAAAAGAGTATAAAATGATGATGGCACGGGTTGAAGCCCTGCCAGAGGACTACCAGTTTGTATTTAAGAAGATTCAAAACTATATGTGGAATTTCTCAGCGGGCAACGGGATGGATATGCTGCACATGCAGTATGAATTAATCGAGTTGTTCGAAGCCGGTGCGGCGGAAGGCAGACAAGTGCTGGAAATCACTGGGGAAGACGTTGCGTCCTTTGCCGACGAACTAGTGGCAAATGCTAAAACCTATTTCGCCAAGTATCGTGAAGATTTAAATGACAGTATCATGACGCGATTGGGAAAAAATAAATTCAATAAATAATTCCGACTGAATAGCTGGTTACAAAGGTGAAATGCCACCTTCGCTATTCAGTTATATTTTAACCCGGTAGTAAGTTATACAGAATATCAGTCAGACTAAATAGAGGAGTCTAAGCAATCTAGTTCAGCAAGGCGCTTGACCGGATAATTATGGATCTTACAAGCGGCTTTACTGCGATATTAAAAGGAGGAAAAAGTATGAATAATGCAGCGATTTCTGTAAAAGGGTTAAAAAAATCATTTAAAGACAAGGAAGTCTTAAAGGGGTGGATTTTGAGGTACGGCGTGGCGAAATTTTCGCACTGCTGGGCTCAAATGGAGCGGGCAAGACGACGACGGTCAACATCCTCTCGACTCTGATGAAGGCCGATGGCGGCGAAGTAGGTATTTGCGGCTTTGACGTTCAGCGTCAACCGGATCATGTTCGCCAGAGCATCAGCCTGACAGGGCAGTTTGCAGCTATAGACGGCATGCTCACCGGGCGGGAAAACTTGCTGATGATCGCCAAGTTGCGGGAGTTTCCAATCCCGCTCAAGTCGCCGACAAACTGCTTGCAAGATTCAGTCTGACCGATGCGGCCAACCGCCGGGCGGACAAATATTCCGGCGGGATGAAGCGCCGGCTTGACATTGCCATGAGTCTGATCGGGACGCCAGCAGTCATTTTCCTCGACGAACCGACGACAGGGCTTGACCCCGAAGCGCGGATTGAAGTCTGGGATACCGTCAAGGAGCTTGCCGGCGGCGGCACGACCATCTTGCTGACGACCCAGTACCTGGAGGAAGCCGAACAACTGGCGGACCGAATCGCCATCCTTCATGGCGGAAAAATCATCTCAACCGGCACCCTTACCGAACTCAAGGAGATGTTCCCCCAGCGAAGGTGGAGTACATCGAGAAGCAGCCGACATTAGAGGAAATTTTCCTCGCGATCATCGGCAAAAAGGAGGAGATGTAAATGAAAAGAAAAACAGGGGTATTACTAGGGCGTTTAATGCGCAACATCATGCGCAGCCCGGATACAATTATCACGGTGGCGATTACGCCGATTATGATGCTGCTGCTGTTTGTCTACGTATTTGGCGGCGCCATAGAGGCAGGAACGGACAACTACGTCAATTATTTATTGCCGGGAATCTTGCTGATGGCTATCGCATCCGGCGTCGCTTACACATCCTTGCGGCTGTTTACGGATGTAAAGAGCGGGCTGATGGCGCGTTTCATAACCATGCCCATCAAGCGTTCGTCGATATTGTGGGCTCACGTGTTGACCTCGCTTGTTTCCAATGCGCTTACTGTCGTGGTGGTTATCCTGCTCGCGCTCTTGATGGGCTTCCGTTCCAGCGCTGATATCCTGGATTGGCTCGCGGTAGCTGGGATACTTGGGCTGTTTACGCTGGCGCTGACATGGCTGGCGGTCATTCCAGGGTTCACAGCGGGTTCTATGGAAGGGGCGACGGCCTACTCGTACCCGCTGATTTTCCTGCCGTTTATCAGTTCGGCCTTTGTCCCAACGGAAACCATGCCTAAAATTGTCCGTGCGTTCGCTGAAAACCAGCCAGTGACTTCAATCGTGAATGCGATTCGTGCCCTTTGTATGAAGGGTCTGTTGGCAACGATATCTGGATCGCGCTTGCCTGGTGCGTCGGCATCATGGTCATCGCTTACTTCTTTGCCAGTAAAGTATTTAAACGCCAATTAGGGTGAGTATCGGTTTATCCATATCAATAGTCAGCCGCTGCGATGAATGCAATTGCTATCACATGGAATGCTGCTTAAATGCCGGGGCAACCATCGATGAAATCATGGAGGCGCGAAACTCACGAATAAAGTGGAATTCACGAGTAAAAGTGCGAAACTCACGAGTAAACCAGCAAAATTCATGAGTGAAAGCACCAAATACGTATAAAAAAGCAAATGATTGCTGAAAATTTTTCTGAAATTAAAAAAGCGATGCCCCCGGAATTCTGGGGCATCTTCCTTATCATCTTTTCCTTGGGGTATAATCCAATTCCTTAAATAGTTCCGTCAATTCATCCTCGGTCAGGTCGCGCCATTGTCCGATCGCCAGTCCGTCCAGATGGATGTTCATGATCCGGATTCGATGTAAATCACGGACTTCATAACCTAGTGCTGAGCACATACGGCGGATTTGTCTGTTCAGTCCCTGCATCAAAGTGATGTTAAATGTGTATTTGGTCAACTGCTCAACCTTACAAGGAAGTGTTTTCGTATCCAAAATCTCGACTCCGGAAGACATATCTTTAATGAAGGAAGCGGTAAGTGGCTTATCCACGGTTACGATGTATTCTTTTTCATGCTTGTTTTCTGCACGAAGGATTTCATTAACGATATCTCCGTCATTTGTAAGAAGGATCAGACCGCTTGAGTCTTTGTCCAGACGTCCGATATGAAAAATGCGAAGCGGATGATTTACAAAATCAACGATATTCCCTTTAATGTGTTTTTCGGTCGTACTTGTAATCCCTATCGGTTTATTCAGTGCAATATAGACATTTTGCTGTTCCACTTTTATCGGCTTGCCGTCCACCCGAACATCATCACCGGGTTCAGCTTGACTGCCGAGCTCAGCTACAGTGCCATTAATCGTCACGCGACCCTCGGCTATCCATTTGTCTGCGCCTCGTCGCGAGGTAATTCCGGATTCACTGATAAATTTATTGATCCTCAACTAAAGCACACCTTTACATTCAGATTTTCTTCTTTAAAGGATAACGTAAATCATGGTACATAGACAAGGGGAAAAGACAAGAAAGCGTTCGTTGATGAGAATTACTGGATGTTCTTCGTTGACAGCTGCCGGATATGCCTTTTTCTTTTTGCTTGTCAGGTAGACGCCAATGAAGACAAGGAGGCCACCGAGGATTTGGATGATCGTAATCGCATGACCCAAAATCAGGCTAAGAATGGCGGTAAATACAGCAATCAGATTTAGATAAATCCCAGCTTGGCCGGCATTGATATGACGTAGGGAAATATTCCAGAAAATAAATGAGCCGACAGATGGGAAAATCCCAATATATAAGAGACCCGTAATGGCTTTATTGCTTAAAGCAAGGTTCATTCCCGAGCCAATGGCAAATGGAGCGATGAGAATCAATCCGAGAAAAACGGAAACGGCAGTGGCTGAGATGATCGGAATGTTTTTCAGCTTTTTACCGATTATTGAATAGAAGGTCCAAACAAGAATCGCTAGGATCATCAATAGGTCGCCTTTATTATAAGTGAGCTGGAATATATCCTGAAGATGTCCTTTTGTCAAGACCAATAAAACGCCGAATAAAGATATGATAAGTCCGAGTGCATGGAGGGGTGAAATTTTCTCCTTTAACAGCAAAGCGGAAAAAAGAACAATTAAGGCAGGGTTCATGGAATTGACAAGAGCGGCATTCATGGAAGTTGTATAGCTCAGAGCCCAATAAAGGAAAAAATTATAACTGATGATTCCGAGCACACCATGACTAATAGTAATTTCCAGGCTTTCCATACACTCTTCCAGTCGGGCTTTTCAATCCATTGCGCTAAAGGAAACAATAAGAAAACGGCGATTAGCCATCGCGTAAATGTAAGTTGGATCGGGGAAAGTTCGGTCACTACGTATTTTCCGAAAATGTAATTACCGGCCCAAAACAAATTTGCCAAGATAAGAAATAAAATAACAATAGATTTTTTCATCAGACTGCCTCTTCCTTAATTGATGGAATATTCACTAAATATAACAAAACAGAAGTACCTAAGCAATATAGAGGGCCTAGCAGTCAATTTTTGTACATGGATGAACCACTGAGCAGATAAAAAGGCCGTTCAACTTGAGCTGAACAGCCTTTTCACACATCTATATTAAGCGAAAATGGCACTGATTTCGGCGATTTCATCCATGGTTAGATCGACATCCAATGCTTGTAGGTTGCGTGTGACCTGTTCTGGCTTTTTCGCCCCGGGAATCAGTACATCTATCGAGTGCCTAGTTAAATACCAAGCTAGTACGACATCGGCGACATCGGAATGCTTCCTGTTGGCGATCGCCCGTACTTCTTCCACTTTTTGCAGGTTGCTTACAAAGGCTTGTCCTTGGAAAAGCGGACTTTTAGCCCGGCCGTCATTGAATGTTGATTCCTGGTTATATTTGCCGCCGAGCAAACCGGAAGCAAGGGGGAAATAAGGAATGAAGGAAATATTATTTTCGGCTGTATATGGCAGCAGGTCTTGTTCTGCCTCCCGCTTGAATAGATTGTACTCGGATTGCAGGACATCGACATAGCCGTCTTTATTCGCTTCCTTCAATTGTTCGAACGAAAAGTTCGAGACGCCGATTGACTTTATTTTGCCTGCATCCTTCAATTCCTTTAAGGCACCTACTGCTTCATCTTTAGGGGTATCACCATCAGGGAAATGGATATAGAATAAGTCGATGTAGTCTGTTTGGAGCCTTTTTAGACTCGAGTCCACGGCATTTTTCAGAAAAGCGGGAGAGTTATCAAAGACGATGTTGCCATCGACAAATTTGTGTGCCCCTTTAGTGGCAAGGACAATGTCCTCGCGTTTGCGACTCTCTTTAAGGATTTCACCGATAAGTTCTTCTGAGCGTTCAGGACCGTAAATGTAAGCTGTATCCCAAAAGTTGATTCCTTCTTCCAATGCCGTTCTCAAAACATCCCTTCCTGTATCCTCACTTAGATTAGGGAAAAGGTTATGTCCGCCAATTGCATTCGTGCCAAGGCCAATCGGATTTACATACAGATCTGTTTTACCAATACGGGTTTGCTTAGACATATTACTTATCATCTCCTTTGACCCCATCATAACAAAAAAGTGGATGCCGATTTCCAAAATAAAGCAATGTAGGTGTGTACAAAATAAGCAGGCGATCCGTAAAATCACCTGCTTACTTCATTATTATAGTGTTTCGATTTCCAACTCCTCAGCTGGAGAGGATTCTCCGATTTGACTGAGCAGAAGGCCAAGGGCTGTACCGACGAGAGCAGGGATGATCCACTCCATGCCGTAAGCGGAAAGGGGAAGGACATCAGTCAACTTTTGCACGGGTCCTAATTGTAGGCCGAATGCATTCAGTCCGTCCATCAAGGCGAAAACTCCTGTGAAAGTCATTGCACCGCGATAAACCTTCTTCGGGTTTTTGAAATGACGGCTGAAGAATGTCAGGACAATCAGGACAATCGTTAGCGGATAAGCCATCACAAGGAATGGTACCGATACTTTCAGAATTTGATTCAGGCCCATATTTGAAAGGATGAAACCGACAATCGTTACAATCAGAATGACGGTTTTGTAGTTCAGCTTGGGGAAAAGTTTCGAGAAATACTGTCCACAAGCAGTCGTCAACCCGACGACGGTGGTGAAGCATGCCAAAGTGAAAATGATGCCAAGAAGGACCTTCCCGCCGGTTCCTAGTAAAAGGGTGGATGCGACAGTGAGGATGTCCGTTCCGTTTTCAAATGACCCATCGGCTGCCATGCGTGCTCCCATTACACCTAAGGAGATATAAACTAAAGAAAGCAAAACTCCAGCGATGAGACCCGCTTTTACTGTATATCTCGTCAATTGTTTTCGTTCGGAAATCCCCCTTTGCTGGATTGAATTAAGGATGACGATCCCAAAAGCCAGGGAAGCTAGAGCATCCATCGTGTTGTAGCCTTCAATGAACCCTTTCGAAAATGCTCCTGCAGCATATGCTTCGGTTGGAGGTTGGAATGGAGCATCAAGCTTCACGAACCCAACGACACAGAGAATGACCATGGACAAAAGAAGAACGGGTGTAATCCAGCGTCCCATGAAGGTTTCCATTTTTGCTGGATTCAATGAAATGGCATAAACGACGATGAAAAATATGGTTGTGAACATGAATAGAAATAGTGATTGATCCATTGAGTCGCCAAGATATGGCTTAAAGCCCATTTCATACGCAACATTCGCATTCCGTGGAATGGCCAGAAACGGCCCGATGCTTAAATAGATGACCACCATGAACAACGTGCTGAATAGAGGATGTACTCGGGCACCGATGGTTTGTGCCCCGCCTTTAACAAGTGAGACAGCAAGAAGCACCAGAATTGGCAGTCCGACTCCGGTGGCGACAAAACCGGCAATGGCTGGCCAGAAGGAAGTTCCTGATGACGCTCCTAAAAATGGAGGGAATATGAGATTCCCCGCTCCGAAAAACATTGAGAAAAGCATAAGGCCAATAAATAATGTGTCTGTTTTTTCATGATGATTTCTCCTTTTTTTAAAATGATAACTCCCGCCGACTGGCCTGAAAAAGGCTAATTAAAGTGTTTTGTGCAAATAAAAAACTCGCCCCTGAAAAATCAGGGACGAGTTTGTGCTCGCGTTACCACCCATATTCCGCACTTCAAAGAAGCTCGGCACTCAGTCAACGTACGAATTCATACGTGATCCATTGTAACGGCGGAAACCCGTCAAAGCCTACTGTATTTTCAGCTTTGCATCTCAGAGATGATTTTCGGATAGGCCTTGGACATCGACTTCCACCATATGTCGACTCTCTGTGGAACAGGGTTCTCATCTTACTCTTTCTCTTCATTGATTTTATAATATAAAGACAATTTAGCAAATTCTGATTATGAAGTCAACATAATTTATCATTAATCCTTTAAAAGGAGCAGGAAATTAGTCCCTGGTTGGCGAAACTTCCTTTATCCAGAGGATTTTTTAAAGAAGAATAGGCTATTACTCCCTATTATCTTTCTAATCGCAACTATATTATAATAGAAGCAGTACACAAAAAGGAGACAACAGTATGTCTGAAAATAAAAATTAAGCCTGGCGGATGCAGTCAAACAAAAACTGGCTCAAAAGCAAGCAGGATCAAGTAAAGATAAACTGGAAACAGGCGTTGTGAAGAAAACGAAACAACTTAAAAGCCAGTTGACCAAAAAGCCGAATAACCAACGTAAGCGTACAGGGGTATAATCCTAATTTGTCAAAGGACAACGACTGTTCGGAGCTTATCAATGAGCAGTTACCTTTTATGAATGAGGGTACTGCTTTTTTTATATGAATACAAAAATGGGGATTAAGTAATGGGACGGGGCAGAGTGATTTTGTTTTTTTACCGTTTATAGGTAAGTTGAAGGGCTGGGCTTCTGATAATTTAGAGCTAAAAAGAATGGTTCGCTCACTTCTGGCGGATATTTGGTAAAACTAGAAAAACATATTTTTTCGAATATGGAAATGACATCTTTGTATCGGTTTATTAAAAACATTACAGTTCCATTTGTTTCTGTTTTAAAATTGTAAGAGTGGTGACATGTTGTTACCATATTGTTTTGCTAAAATAATATTTTAAGGTTTTGTAAATGATTTTTTAACTAAAGGAATCTATAAATTGAATGTTAGTTCTACTAGAAGGCTTATAGGACCAGTGATTATCCTTTAATTGAAAATATGAAATATATCGGGGGAATAAAGATGGACGAACGGCTGATCGGAAAAAATATTATGAAACGATGCTTGAGGATACAAGGAAGCACCCCATTCAAGCTTTGGGTGAAATGTTCCTCGTGGAACAAAAAAAGGAAAGAGCCGATTTAACCGCAATTAGATTTGCTCAAGGTGAGGTATATTTTCAGCACAATGACTATGAAGCAGCCATTTTCAAATGGGAAAACATAGAAGGCGAACTTGGTTCATGGGCGAAGAAAAACATCGCTGATGCTTATTTTGAATTGGAAATGTATTCAACCGCAGAGGATATTTATAAATCCGTCGATACGAATGAAGCGGTCTTGAAAACAGAAGTTCTTTTGCAACTGTTTTCCCTGTACATAGTGGAATCGAGAAATGATTTGGCTTCCAAAGTCGTGAAAGAAGCAGTCGAGTTTCAACCTGACTACCCGAATGTCACGGAAATCGCACGCGCCTTTTTTGAAGAACAAAAGGATTGGAACAGTGCGGTGGTATTAGCGGCGAATGAAAGTATCCGTACAGAATCAATGGGTTGGTTCGATGTGCTGAAAACGTATATTCAGCAGGGTGTTGCCCAATCGATGGAGCCGGATTATTTTTCAACTGTCCTTGGTTCGCTATACACACTAGACCAGGAGCGTTTCGAGAAAATGACGGTTGCCCTTTGGAAAAATTATAAATATACGGATTCTTATTTCGAATGGTTAAGAGTGATTAATAACTTGATAGATACCATCGAATTGAACCATGCGGATGTATGGGATGAGCTTTCCTTCTATTACAGGGATGCATATGCAGGTCTGTTAGAAGGAACGCACCTAATCAAAGAATTAAGTCCAGTCGTGCCAAGGTTGCTGGAAAACTGGCTCAAAATCGCAGACGGGGAGCTCTCGCTGTTTGCTGCGGCATCCGCGTTGTCCTGGAATGAAATCTTCCCGGATACGATCAATGCGCTGGTCATTCAGGATGCAGAGAGTCTATTGGCGAAATCGCCTAAATTGGGAGGCGGACTGGAAGCGGGAGAGAAACTGTTCAATTCCATTATCCAGTGGGCTGAAGATAATGATTTAAGGGTTGGCAATAAGCTTAAATGGATGGTGGATGGGCTTAAGGATACCAGGAATTTCAATCTGCTTCTTGCAGGAAGTGCAGGGAATGGCAAGACATCCTTTATTCAGTCAATCGTTGGCGAGAGCATTGCCGCTGAAGATCATTCGTCCCTAGTCAGTGTCAAAGACGGGGATGACTTGGAAATCCTTGAAATTACCGATACAGATAGCAAAGTTGTCGAGGAGCTAACTGATTTGGATGAAACACGCCGTCAGCGCGGGACTATTGTCGATGTGACGATCATCAGTGACTATTTAAGAAATAATCAGCTGCGATTATTGGATACACCGGGTTTCAATGGGGAAAAAGCGTGGAATCCGATTTCCAAGGTTATTTACATGGCAGTGATGGCCTGATGTTCGTTCTTGACGCCCGGGCGCCTTTCACCGGCAGCGAACGGGATCTGTTATTGGAAATTCAAATGATGGCTCCGAAACTGCCGATTCATTTCCTATTAAATAAAATGGATACGATATATAGTGATCAGGTCGCAGTCCGGATGGAAGACGAAACATGGGATAAAGTGAATGCATATTTCCCGAATGCGAAAGTATTCGCTTTCTCCAAACATTATGACAGCAGGCAGCAATTGAAGGATCTTTCAGCCTTCCTTCAATCGAATTATCAAGATGATAATTGGAAGGAAAGAAGATCTGAAAAAATCCTGGCATTCATTCGTAAAACTTTATCTTATCTATTAGAAAAACGGGCAGCCAATGAGCGGAAATGTGAGCATTCCATCTCTTGGAATGAACAGATGGAAGTCAAACTGAATGGAGCGGTCAATCAACTGGCTGATCTGGAAAAAGAAAAAAGTGAAAATATCATACGGTCGTATCGTTCGCTTAAGGACGAAGTGAAAAATCAGCTTTATTCAAAAATTCCTGAATTACTGAGGGATTGCTCGAAATCGTTAACGGAAAGCAGTGATTTCAGTCAGGTCCATGTGCAGTTAAACGAGGAAATGAATGAGCGGATTCAAACCTTCATATCTGACAAGATCATGCCTCAATATTACCGTTCTCTTCAAGACTGGATTGCCAGTTCCCAACTGGAGTTCTCACAAAGCCAGCAGTTTATGGATGAGATGAGTTCCGGATTCAATGAATTATATAAAGAAGAACGGATAACACTGGCAGGTGACTTCAGGGTATTGGATGACTGGCGCCGTGATGCCGACCGGATGACAAGCAGTATCCGCATCGACAACGTTAATATCCTTTTGCGCAGGACTCCATCACAATTGCTGCTTAAAGGAGCAGGGAAGCTGTTTGGGGCAATACCGCAAAATAAAGCCAATATGTACAATCGTTATAAGAAATACCTGGAAAGTGAAGATTACTTGGATGTTGCCGAAATGATTACGGAACGTTTCCTCACCCAATTTGGATTGTTTGAGAAATCATTGGATCGGGACATCTCACTTTTCTATCGCAGTTCATTTGCCTTACTTCAAAAAACGATAGAGCAGACACAGACAGAAATAAAAGACTACCAGGCTGCATTGGAGCATATGAAAGAAAATCCGGAAGTTTACCGTGATCCGATCACTTTGTTCGAAGTGAAATTAAGGCAGTTGGAGAGGCTTGAAAAAATCGAGAAAAAGCGTCTAGCCCAGCTTCAAAGAAAATAAAAATAACGGGAAAGATTTCAAATATTCAAAAATCTATTGACTTTACGACTATATCCCTATAAAGTGATAATTACGAAAATGTAACACAATATATCTCTTATCAAGAGTGGCGGAGGGACTGGCCCTAAGATGCCCAGCAACCGTTCCATTAGGAATTGGTGCTAAATCCTGCAAAACAGAAATGTTTTGACAGATAAGAGAGGGATAAGTCTGCAAAACAGCCGATTAAACCTCTCTATATTAGAGAGGTTTTTATTTTGGGATTTACACCAACTTAACTGATAAGACTAATAAGAAAACATGGAGGGAAACAAGATGAGAAGGTCTATTAAAGGGATATTCATTTCTGCCATCGCTTCGGCTTTGCTATTAACGGGTTGCTCTACAGGGCAGAGTTCCACAGAATCGAAGAAAGAAGAAAAAGTATCATTTGAAAATGTCCCGGAAAGATTTGCTGACGGGGATGGAGCCAAGATCAAAGTGATCCGTAAAATTGGCGGTGATGATCATACTGCCCAATACTTGGCGGGGGCGAAAGAAGAAGGAGAAGCGCTGGGGTTTCAAGTGGATACGTACACAGCCAATGGTGACACGGCTAAATTCCATGATGCGATAGCGCAGGCTTTGGAGGAAGATTATGACGGCTATATCATTTCACATGGTGATGATGCCGCAACTGTAAATGACGTTCAAAAGTTGGTTGATGCAGGTAAAAGCGTTGTCACATTCGATTCAATAAGCGATCTATCTAAAATAGAGGGAGTGACGTTAACTTCACAAGATGATGAAGCGTTGGCCACACTGGCTTTTGATAAACTGATAAAGGAACAGAAAGGTGAAGCTGCAATTGCCTATCTTTGGGTGGACGGTTTTCCTCCGATGGTAAGAAGAAATGCAGTCTATCAGGAAAAATTAAAAGAAAATCCTGGGATTAAAGAAGTCGAAAGATTCGGAGTGGCATCTGCTGATACTTCGGTCCAGACACAAAATGCTGTGGCCGCAATGCTGAATAAATACCCTAAAGGTAAATTGGATGCCATTTTCGCAACATGGGATGCCTTTGCTATCGGTGCAGCCCGTGCGATTAAAGAAGCGGGCCGCGATGAAGTGAAGATATATGGAATTGATGTTTCGAATGCAGATCTCCAGGAAATCCAATCGGCTGATAGCTCATGGTCCTACACGGCAGCAGTCGATCCCAAGTTGATCGGTGCAGTGAATATGAGGATATTAGCTAAAAAATTAGCAGGCGAAGAAACGCCGCAAACATATGATTTGGAGGCTTCACTTATTTCACAAAAGCAAATCCAAGCTTCAAAAGAAGCCGTAAACATGGCAAACCTGTCTGATATTGTCGATGGTTGGGGTGTATCCACGGAATTTGAAGAAGATTGGATGAAGATTTTGAAAGATCATTACAAAAAATAAAAAGAGACACTCTCTTTCCGGTGAAGGGAGTGTCTGTTCTATAAGGGGGAATGGACATGGGCACTCAACTAGAGATGAAGAAGATTTCGATTGAATTTCCGGGAGTGAAGGCGCTGAGTGAAGTTGATTTTTCAGTACAATCAGGGACAGCCCATGCATTGGTCGGTGCAAACGGAGCAGGGAAATCGACGTTAATGAAAGTTTTATCGGGAGCCCATGTTCATTATTCAGGTGACATTTTTATTGATGGGATGAAGCAGGATATTCGCTCGCCAAAAGCTGCTCAGGAACAAGGCATTCAAATTGTTTATCAGGAAGTGGATACCGCGCTCATCCCATATTTAACAGTTGGGGAAAATGTAATGTTGAATGATATGGTCCAAAACATGGGGAAAAAACAGAGGGTCCAATGGAAAGAGCTGCACAACAAAGCCACTTCTATTCTTGAAGGTATGAAAATTCGTGTCCCTTCGAAAAAGCTGGTTAGAGACCTTACCTTGGCTGAAAAACAGATGGTCCTGATAGCAAGAGCCGTTTCGACAGAATGCAAATTCCTGATTCTCGACGAGCCAACTGCGCCGTTAAGTCATACGGAGACGACAGAACTTTTTCGAATTGTAAATGAATTAAAGCAAAAAGGCGTGGCGATTGTTTTCATTTCACATCGTCTGCCTGAGATTTTTAATATCTGTGAGGAAATTACAATCATGAGGAATGGGGAGCGTGTCACTTGTCGAAAAAGCGAGGACATAACCCGTACCGAAGTGGTAGAGAACATGCTCGGGAAAACCATGGATGAACAGTTTCCTGAAGTGAAAGCTTTAATTGGAGACGTAATTCTGGAAGTGAACGGTTTGTCAAATGCCGAGAAAGTCAAGAATGTCAGTCTGAATATTAAAGCAGGTGAGATAATCGGCTTGGCAGGGTTGGTCGGGGCTGGGAAAACTGAGCTGTGTAAAACCCTTTTCGGTCATGCGTCCATCACAGCCGGTGAAGTCATCCTGAATGGTCGAAAGCTTTCTTTGAAATCACCGCATGAAGCAGTAAAAAGCGGGCTGGCACTCGTACCTGAAGAACGCAGGAAAGAAGGGGTCCTTGTAAAGGAATCAGTCTCGGCCAACTTGACTGCAGCCAGTCTCGGCAAATTCTGCAAAACATTCAGTTTCGTGGATCGTAAGGCGGAAAAGGAAAAGGCGAAGGAAATGATCGCAAGTCTCGGCATTAAAACTCCTTCAGGAGAAGTGAAGGTCGAAAACCTTTCCGGTGGTAACCAGCAAAAAGTTGCCATTGGAAAGTGGCTTATGGCAGATGCGGATGTATACATATTCGATGAACCAACGAAAGGGGTCGATGTTGGAGCCAAGAAGGATATATTCGAATTGATTGCAAAGCTTGCAAGGAATGGAAAAGCGATCATTTATGCATCATCCGAGCTTTCCGAAATCATTGGCATTACCAACCGGACATATGTGTTATATGACGGGAGCACTGTCATCGAATTAGAAACAAGCAAAACGAATGAAGAAGAACTACTATTCTATTCAACAGGAGGTAAATAGGATGAGCATACCCATTCCTGTTACACAGACAGCGAAAGCGAAGAAAAAGGTGGAACTATTCGACTTTTTCTATAAATACGGCACAATATTGACGATTATCATTCTGATTGGAATTTTCGCCGTGTCCAATCCATCTTTCATTCAGACTTCTAATCTGATAAACATCCTGCGTTCCATTTCAATCGTGACCATCATTGCGATCGGCATTACGATATCACTGACCGTGGATGGCTTCGACCTTTCCGTTGGCTCCGTAGCATCATTGGCCAATGCCATCGTCATATCAATGTTTGTCTGGTTTTCCCAGGATACATTTATCGCCATATTAGCTGCAATCGGTGCCTCACTTTTCGTAGGGGCTTTGAATTCATTCATGATCGTTAAATTGAGAATTCCCGACATGCTGATGACATTGGCTACCATGTTCATTATTCAGGGAATTGCCCTTACTTATACGAAAGGGGCCACGGTTTCGCAAAATATGGTCATGCCCGACGGGACATTCGCAACAGGACTGATCAGCCCGTTTTTCGCCAAAATTGGCCAGGTACCATGGATAATCCTGATCATGGCCGTCATTGTGATAGCGACCCATATCTTTTTGACTTATACGAAGCACGGTCGTTATATGTACATTATTGGGGGAAATAAGGAAGCGGCGAGACTTTCCGGGATATCGGTTAATAAATACAAAATCCTTGCCTATCTGCTTTCAGCTCTATTTGCTGCAATCGGGGGATAGTCCTTGCTTCAAGGGTCATGACATCGGAAATCAATTCAGGGTCCCCCTATTTAATGGATGCCGTTGCAGCAGCCTTCATTGGTTCCTCCGTTTTAGGAGCGGGAAAACCGAATGCCTTTGGAACCTTCGTCGGTGCAGTCCTGATCGGAATCCTTCAAAATGGACTGATCATGATGTCCGTTCCGTATTATGCGATGGATATCGTCAAAGGAACAGTGCTGGCCCTTGCGCTCGCGGTAACCTATTACAAACAAAAACACTAAAATGAATTCGTTACGTTACTCTACAGAAATCCAAAATCATGAAAAAAAATCCTGTTGGATGCAACAGGATTTTTCCTTTTTTAAAAAGGGAGGGTTATATTAATTTTTGCAACTTCATCATGTTGTTTAATAATGAAATCTTCTTACTTCCGAAAATGGGGGCAGGAGGACTATAGGGGCCTTATTTACCTTTCAATAAGATTGATAATGATCTATTGTAAAGTATGAACATTCATATCCTATACTTATCTAAAGGAGAGTGTAAACTTATGAGTGAAACCTGTGTTCCGACTGGCGTGAAACCAAATGATACTGGCTTTGGTTATACGTTATCCTTAATAGGCGGCAAATATAAAATGATCATAATGTATTGGCTGTCCGAAAATAAGGTTATGCGGCATAATCAACTGAAGCGAAGTATCGGTACCATTTCCTTTAAAACGCTAAGCATCATGTTAAAAGAGTTGGAGGCAGACGGCCTTATCATACGCAAGGAATTTCCCCAAATACCTCCGAAAGTAGAATATTCATTATCTGAACGTGGTCTATCTCTCATTCCATTGTTAAATATGATGTGCGAGTGGGGAGAGAAAAACAGTTTGCCAGCTCAGGAGACTGTACAGCCGTAGGTGTAGCTATTTTGATTAAATCAAAAGAAAGAAGTATTTCCCTGACAAGGAAATACTTCTTTAATGAAACTGCCTATTAAAGGTTATCGACAAAATTTAAAAAATCTTGTGCGCTTTTTGCCAATTCGCTTGAGGACGGCTCATTTTCAGCACCATAAAACGCAAAGAATGAACGATAGTCTGCATTGCAGTATAGAAAGGTAGTTTCAAAAGGAGATAATAAATGTTCAAGTGGATAGCGATATCTTCCTTTTTCACTATAATCCTCTTTGTTAATTCCAGCAGATACAGCTAAAGCAGCCTTGCGATTCTTTAATTTATCGCCTCCATTTGAACCATATGCCCAACCATAAGTAAAAACATCGTCAAGCCATTTTTTTAGGAGGGGCGGGCAATTGAACCAATAAAAAGGGAACTGTAAAACAAGATTACTATGCGCTTCAATTAATTGCTGTTCTTTTTCCACATTAATGTTTCCGTCAGGATAAACTGTATTCAATTCGTGTACTGTATACTTTTCTGGATATTTCCTTAGTTCTTCCACCCATCGCTTATTTATGACGGATGTTTCAAGACTTGGGTGTGATACGATAACAAGAGTTTTCAAAGATTTCTCCTCCTGGATTATTATTTATCTTAAGTATAAAGTGCACCCTGCAAGAACGTAAGTATGCACTTTTAGTATAGGTACTTACCTAAAGGAGAGTGTAAAGCAGGCATGAAATTTTTTATGTGTGATACTATACACCACGATTTAATCTTTCCCATTCAAAACATCCAAGATAAGGTCCAGTTGTTGAAATATTTAATCATAGGCCAGATCCGTTAGGTGAGAAACGGGTGACACCAAATAATTCGTAACCCAGCGTTCATAGCCGAAAGTGGGGAAAATAGCTAAAACAAGTTTTCTTTTGAACTTGCTTAAAACAGACCCGGTAGGTTCAATCCCTTAGTGAATTGTGCCATCGTTTGAAAATACCCCTGGTGATATCGTTTTTTTTCGTCAGTAAGTACTTTTTGATTATCCCGATGGTAAGGCATTTATTTTTTCGGGGATGCCTTCTGGAATTCCCCGAGCATTATCAACAATGGTTTTGGTCATACCATTTCCTCCTTGTTTGACAAACCTTTCGTTGATACTATAATCTATCAATTATGGGAAGGGGTGTAAAAAAATGTAAGAAAAAAAGATTGATGGTTGGAACTTTTTATGATTTGCCATTTGTGAAAGCAGTTGCAGCTGCTGCTCATGTTTTACTTCGTGTTAAAAAAGGTATATTCCTCCAGAATATTTACTAATGGTGGGTTGGACTGGATAACAGTGTTTATAACGGTTTGGATAAGATTTTTTGAATCAACGTAGCTTTATGATTCAAATGTTATTTGTCCTTATTATGACATCCAGCTTATCGGCATTTGGTAAAAGCCCTGACCAATTTACATATTGAAACTATTACTTTTAAAAGAGAACAGGGTCAGTATATACAACTATTTTATGGTATAAATTCTTTTAAAGTTTTAAAGGAAGTAAGACCCTTGTAGAGAATTTCAAGTGTTATTTAATAAAAAAGTAATAGATGGGGAATTGTTAAAAGTACAGAAAATGAATTTAATCTGAACAATAGGATGCTTGGAGTCTTCAACATAAACGTACAGAAAAAGGTTGCGAGACCATCTGGATTATTGGAGAAAAGGAAATATATCCGAATATCAATTGGAGGTAGAAGAATGGCAAAAATTACTGTAGGAACAGAAAATCAAACACCTATTGAACTATATTATGAGGATCATGGCACTGGGAAGCCAGTTGTATTAATTCACGGTTGGCCATTAAGTGGTCGATCTTGGGAATACCAAGTTCCTGCTCTCGTTGAGGCTGGATACAGAGTCATAACTTATGACCGCCGGGGGTTTGGGAACTCTTCTCAGCCATGGAACGGTTACGATTATGATACATTCGCTACTGATTTACATCTGTTACTAGAGCATTTGGATCTCCAAAATGTGACACTGGTCGGATTTTCAATGGGGGGTGGAGAAGTAGCTCGCTATATCGGAACCTACGAAACAAATAGAGTAGAGAAGGCTGTATTTGCAGGAGCTGTACCACCATTTCTTTATAAGTCAGGATATCATTCTGAGGGAGTATTAGATGATGCAGCAATTCAAGGATTTGAAAATGGAGTAAAAAATGATCGCCTAGCATTTCTTAATGAGTTTACTAGAGGATTTTTGCTGCTGGAGACCGAACTGACTTAGTCAGTGAACCATTCCGACTTTACAATATAGATATTGCAGCGGGGGCATCGCCCAAAGGGACATTAGATTGTATCGCTGCTTTCAGCAAAACGGATTTCAGAGGAGACTTAGCGAAGTTTAATATACCTACCCTTGTTATTCATGGTGATTCAGATGCAATTGTTCCATTTGAAAATAGTGGGAAGCTAACACATGAAGCAATTCCTAATTCTAAAGTAGCTTTAATAAAGGGTGGTCCGCATGGGTTCAATGCAACACATGCCAAAGAATTTAATGAAGCGCTGCTATCATTTTTAAAGGGCTGATTAAGGCATTATTTTACTTTCGCTATACAAGACTGAAATAAAGCATAATTTGTTCTTTCTTTTTCCTCATAATTAACGTGTCTATGTATTTCTTAATGAACGAACAGAAGAGTTCTTATTATAAGGTTGACCAGTAAAAATTACTGGGTGACCTTTTTTTAAATTTTAATGAAAGGTTTTTCTATATGGCCATCCGATAATAAGTGTGAACCTTTCAAATACTAAATAAGGAGACGTGATTAGGCAGAAAAACTGGAAGTGACGAGTGATACCACAAGAGACGAATATGGAGATAATTCAATTAAAACACATCAGTGCAAAAAGCTGATGCTATCAGTCGCGATCGTTCTTTGACGTTCAGCTCTTTTTCTTACGGGTTTAAAGGTAACGGTTAGTTGCATAAGATTTTTTTTGCTTTATAATTAGTACCAGGTGTTAATATCAAGTTATAAAAATGATGCAATTCATACACACGAGGTGGCTATTCTATGTTCAAATCCAAAGCACGTATTACTGCGATAGGTTCGTATGTTCCTGAAAAAAGGTTAACAAATAAAGACTTAGAAAAAATGGTTGAAACCAATGATGAATGGATTGTTAAACGTACTGGTATTAAAGAACGAAGAATTGCACATGAAGAGGAGTTTACTAGTGATATAGGTTATAAAGCTGTAAAGGATTTAATGGAACGGTATGATAAATCTGTCGAAGATGTTGATATGATCATTGTTTGTACCTTTACACCTGATTTCAACACTCCAAGTGTAGCATCTTTAGTCCAAGCAAAGCTAGGTATTAAGAATACTGGAGCTATTGATTTAAACGCTGCCTGTGCAGGATTTACTTATGGGTTGCATGTTGCTAATGGATTAGTAACATCTGGGTTAAATAAGAAAATCCTAGTTATTGGAGCTGATACTTTATCGAAACTTATGGACTATGAGGATCGAGCCACTTGTATTTTATTTGGAGATGGCGGAGGAGCAGTTCTTGTAGAATATGATGAAAAACAGCCAAGTTTTATTTCTTCACATTTATATTCGGAGGGTGAAGGCGGTAAACATTTATATAGTACAAACCTTTCGACACGTATAAATGGTGAAGACTTAAATAATAGTGGCAACCTTGTACAGAATGGACGTGAGGTTTATAAATGGGCTGTCACGACCGTTCCAAAAGGAATGCAAACTGTGATGAAAAATGCTGAATATCAATTGAATGATGTTGATTGGTTCGTACCGCATAGTGCAAATTTAAGAATGATTGAGTCAATATGTGAAAGAAGCGGCTTTCCAATTGAGCGAACTTTATATAGCTTAGTGGAGTATGGAAATACTTCTTCAGCAACAATTCCATTATCTTTAGAAATAGGAATTAAAGAAGGGAAGCTCAGTGGTGGTGAGAAGGTTTTATTATATGGTTTCGGCGGTGGATTAGCTCAAGCTGGATTGCTTATCAATTGGACCTTATAAAGCTATTTTCCACAACTAATAACTGAGTTTGCCCAAGGAAGGAAGCCTTAAGGCATGAACCCGGTAATCTACCGGGCTCATGCCTTTTTATCGTATATTTGGTCAAAAAAACTGCACCTCCAATTTGGGTGCAGTTCATTTTACGGTCCTCTTTTATCTTACTTAACATTCTTCTCTGAAACGGTTGTTTTCTCTAACGAACCAATCTCTTGGTTGTTTATTGCATTTTCAGCGATATTCAACTTTTTCTCATTGGGAAGTAATACAAAACAGCTGGGACAACTAACCCAATAATCCAAGCGATATCTGCTCCTTCAAAGGCCTTGGCTATCGGTCCAACATAAAATGATGTGTTTATAAAGGGATTTCCGCCAAGATTGATACAAGAAATGCCATACAAGTAATCCAATTTATTTTGCCATATTGGCCGTTCACATCAAAAATATCTTTTACATTGTAATGGCCATGTCGCAGCAAATAATAATCAACAAGGTTGATGGATGTCCAGGGAATTAAAAAATAACTAATGAAAAAGATGAAATTCAAGAAAAAGGATAGGAAATTACTCTGACCTAGTAAGCACAAAACGGTTCCAACTACTGTTACACAGAATATCATTCCTATTCTAACTTTCGGTGTGACTTTTAATTTAATAAACGGTTCAATGGTTGTTATGGTTGCCATGAATGCTCCATATAGGTTGAAGACATTTATAGCAAGTTGTCCAAAGATGATTATAAAGAACATGATTATAGCAAAATTTCCAAACAGGCTGGCCAAGTTACCGCCAGAATGATCAAGGAAGTTAGGAATCGCTATGGTTAAGGTTGCGCCTAATGTCATCATCCATATAGTCCCGATGACTGTGCCCGCGTAACTATACCAAAATGTATGGGCGGTGGGTGTGGTTATCGGTAGATAGCGAGAAT
The DNA here is from genome assembly GCA_030562215.1 of Peribacillus frigoritolerans. Classification (GTDB taxonomy): domain Bacteria; phylum Bacillota; class Bacilli; order Bacillales; family DSM-1321; genus Peribacillus; species Peribacillus frigoritolerans_B. Next base: position 1,584,900 of record JAUPFL010000001.1, read on the forward strand.
AGTCTGCAACGTAGGGGGCATATGCCAATTGCCATGTAGCAACCATGCTCACAGCCAGTAAAAACACTGGTAAATCCAAATTCCCTAATGCCCAACTGCCTGCCGGAACTTGCAATTGGAAGACTATATATGTAGCTACTATATAAATGCAAAGAGACGCCCAGGACAATAATTTTTGCATTTTATGAATTAAGTTATAGCCATATATGGTGGCTACGAAACAAAGAACATTTAAAAGTATAATGCTCCATGTTTGGTCGATCTTTGTTAAGCTGCTTAAGGTTTGTGCTGCAAGCAAACCGCTGCTGGCAAAGAAGCCTAAATAGACAAACATAACGAGAAACAAGGGAAGATGGCTCCAATTACACCAAATTGGGCCCGGCTTTGGATCATTTGCGGAATTCCGAGTTGAGGTCCTTGAGCTGAATGGGAGGCCATGAAAATGGCACCTAATAAGGTACCGACAATTATTGCAGCCAGACTCCAAAATAAATTAAGACCTAATGTAATGGGCAATGCCCCGGTCACAAGGGTGGTAATATGCATATTTGCCCCAAACCATATTGGAAATAAATCACGGGCCTTGCCATGGCGTTCATCTGCCGGAATATATTCTATACTGCGAGTTTCAACTTTCATCAATTTACCCCCTATCAAATTTGGTATACTACCATGTACCATGCAAGCTATTTTATAGAATCACTATAATTGTAAGCGTATACAGATGTCAATATTTTCAGAAAAAATAATTTTTAAGGAAATTATCATAAAAAATCCGTTCATTCATCTTGTGAATTTCCATAAATCAAATTGATTAATAGACTGAATGATTGAAAATATTAAACTCTAGTTTGAAAGTTGTGGAACAATATATCATCGATTAAAAAATAAAATTTTATATTTTTGAATTGACAGTCTATTTACCATGACCTATAATTGCACTTATCAAGAGCTTGCATGGTACATGGTACAAACTTTTAAAAGGAGGGGCTTTTCATTACAGCAATCTTAACGTTGGGGATTACGGCTCAGGTTACTAACGCTATACGTGAATCCATAGTAACTGGAGATTATGAACCAGGACAAAAATTATCGGAAACTGTTTTATCTGAATATTACAAAGTTAGTAGAACCCCTATCAGGGAAGCGTTTAAACAGCTAGAAAGAGAAGGGTTAGTCGAGATCATTCCAAGGGTTGGAACATGTGTAACCAAACCAACGGAAAAGGAACTAGATGAGTTATTTACTTTAAAGGAAGTAATGGAAGGGCTTGCAGCGGGTCTGCTTGCAGAAAGCGGGAGTGCTGAAGATATTAATAATCTTAAGCAAGCAGTGTCCGACATGGAGATTGCTATACAAACCTCTGATAAAAAGCTATATGTCGAGGCTAATGATGTTTTTCATTCAGTCATCCAAGAAGGAGCCAATAACTCTAAATTAAGTTACATGCTAAATTTGCTGCTCAATCAAATACCTTATAGACAGTATGTCTTTTAACCATCGAAGATCCGAATCGCCGTGAGAGATCACTAAAGGAACATCAGGCGGTCTTGATAGCTATAGAAAAAGGCAATCGGGAGGAAGCGGAAAAGGCCATGCGAGAGCATGTAAAAGCAAGTGGAATGCAACTTAAAATGGACATAGCAAAAAAACTTGGTCAAAAAAATTGATATGAGGGGGAATGAGTTTATGAAATTTGGAATCTTTGCAAATCTTGCAGGACAGGGAAGACATGATGAGTATCATAAAGTGCTGGATGAAGCCCGTGAGCAAGCTATTTATTGTGATGAAAATGGTTATGATTCGATTTGGTATACCGAACACCACTTTGGTCATGAAGGAAATGAATTGATTTCCAACCCGATCTTAATGGGGGCTGATATTGCTGCACGGACAAAGAACATCCGAATTGGACAAGCTGCGAATGTCGCCACTTTCTGGCATCCACTGCGTTTGGCGGAAGACATAGCAATGCTTGATCAGTTAAGCAAAGGACGTGTGGAGGTTGGTCTGGCACGTGGATTATACGGACGGGAAGCGGCTAATTTAAACACTTTGGCAGATCCAGCAAATCAAGAACAAAACCGTGCACTGTTTGAAGAAACATTGGAAATTCTAAAAAGGCTTGGTCAAACCGTTTCTTTTCACATCAAGGTGACATCTATCAATTTCCTCCTAAAGGTTTAAAGTGGAGTCACCCTATGAGCCCGTCGACTTCGGAATTTATGGATATGGAAAAAGGCGAGATCGATAAAATATCCCTAATGCCCAGACCTTACCAACAATCACTCCCGCTGTGGCAAGTAATTGATTCACCGCGTTCTATTGAATGGGCAGCGGAGAACGATATACAAGGAATGTTTTGGATGCCGACCGTCAAGGAGTTAAAAGGCCGTTTTGAACTGTACCGTGAAAGGGCTTCCAAATCCAGAGGCTATGAAGTGCCACTTGGTCAGGGGATTGCTTTAGTGCGTGATGTATATGTAGCGGAAACGATGGAACAGGCCCGTCAAGATGCGGCAGAAGCTGTATTGAACAATTATCGCTGGATTTGTCACTGGAGAGGGCTTAGCAACCTGATGGATCCGGGCGAAAAAGTAAAAGAAGGACAGGAATTGAACTATGAATTCTTACATCCAAGAAATTTATTGTTTGGTACACCTGACTATGTAGCTGAGAAAATTCAAGAATTGAAGGAAGAACTGAATTTAGAAACATTACTGCTTTGGGTGAACCATAATGGTTTGCCACATGAAAAAATGATGAAAAGTTTAAAATTGTTCACGGAAGAAGTCATGCCAAGATTCACAGAAACTAAATTGGGGGTAATGTAAATGTTAGATATTCGTAAAGTGTATACAGCTATTGAAGAAACACGTATTGAGGGCGGTAAAAAAGTAGAGAATCCCATCAAGATGATAACAACTATGGCCGTTATCAAAAACCCATGGGCTGGCAGAGGGTATGTAGAAAATTTAAAACCGGAAATTGATGAATTTGCACCGCAAATTGGCGAACTATTAGTTGCTGAATTATTTAAGCACATTGATTCGGCTGATGACGTCGAAGCATTCGGCAAGGCAGCTGTCGTGGGAGTTGATGGGGAAGTTGAACATGCATCAGCCTTTATCCATACTTTGAAATTCGGTAACAAGTTCCGGGACGCCGTGAAAGGAACGAGTATCTTAAGCTTTACTAATAAGCGTGGTGGCGCTGGATCTGCAGTGCTTATACCGATGGTACATAAGACAGATGAGTCTGAACGCTCTCATTTCATTACATTTGAAGCTTCTATACCTGATGCACCAAGGGCCGATGAGATCGTTGTTGCCATTGGGGCTTCTACAGGAGGACGTCCTCATCCGAGAACAGGAAACAGGCATCAAGATATGGTTGAAATGGGGCTGGTATAATGCCAACTACTTTGCATGGAAAAGATTCGCTACATTATGAAGAGAAAGGGATTGGTCAATCGCTTATCTTTATTCATGGTGTTGGTCTTGATCTTACGATGTGGGAAAAACAAGTTGAAGATTTGTCGAAACATTTCCGTGTTATCGTATACGACATGGTTGGGCACGGAGGATCTGGGCATCCTCCGGGTCCTTATTCCCTTTCACAGTTTGTGGAGCAGTTAGCAGAACTAATGAATCACTTACGGATTGAAAGAAGTCATATTATTGGTTTCTCCATGGGTGGTATGGTCGCTCAGGCATTTGCATTAAAATATCCGGATAAAGTGAAAACGCTAACAATCATGAACGCAGTGGCCAATCGGACGAAGGAACAGAGGAAGGCCGTTTTAAAAAGGGTTGAAGAAGTGAAAAGAACTGGACCTTTGGCAACAATTGAACCAGCAATTAAACGCTGGTTTAATCTTGAATTCATGAATTTACAGGAAGAAAACGTCAGTAAGATCCGGGAAAGGCTTCAGACAAACGATGCTGCTTCATATTTAGCGGCCTATACACTTTTTGCAACTGCGGATGAAGAGTTGTGGCCACAGATCCACCAGATTAATATACCGACCCAAATTATAACCGGGGAGCATGATGTAGGTTCAAATCCGGAAATGGCGAGACAAATGCATGAAAAGATTGTGGATTCAGAACTAATGATAGTACCTAATATGAGGCATATGCTGCCGATTGAAGGAGCCAAAATAGTGAACGGAGCTATTAGGTCGTTTATTGAAAGACAAAAGCAAAGGGGTGACTCGATGTGAAAGAGCTTAAGAAATATCAGATGTATATAAACGGAGAATGGGTAGAATCATCAAGTGGTGAATATTTCGATAGTTATAACCCTGCAACCGAAGAAGCTTGGTGTCAAGTCGCCAAAGGGAATGCTGAAGATGTTAATCGTGCCGTTCAATCTGCGCATAATGCATTCTTGCATTCAGGATGGACTGATATGACATTTACAGAGCGGGGCCGTCTGGTTAGAAAGCTTGGAGAACTGATCGCCATTCACTCTGAAGATCTTGCAAAAGTCGAATCCCTGGATAATGGAAAATTAATACGCGAAATGCGTGGTCAGGTAAAATATTTACCTGAATTTTTCTATTACTATGCAGGACTGGCAGATAAAATCCATGGTCAAACCTTACCAATTGATAAAAAAGATATGTTTGCTTTTACATCCAAAGAGCCGCTGGGGGTTGTAGCCGCCATTACTCCTTGGAATTCCCCTCTTTATTTAACAACCTTGAAGCTTGCTCCTGCACTTATAGCAGGAAATACTATAGTCATTAAACCTTCAGAAATGACTTCGGCATCACTATTGGAACTGGTGAAACTGGTTGAAGAAGCTGGTTTTCCACCTGGTGTAGTCAATGTAGTTACCGGCTTTGGAACTCCTGTAGGCGATACACTCACCTCCCATCCTCTTGTAAGGCGTGTGGCCTTTACGGGAGGTTCAGAATCAGCACGGCATATTGTTCGTAATTCGGCTCAAAATTTTGCACAGGTATCACTTGAACTTGGAGGAAATCACCCAATATCGTGTTTGAGGATGCCAATCCGGATAATGCCGCGATGGGAATCATAGCGGGTATATTTGGTGCTTCAGGACAAAGTTGTGTGGCTGGTTCGCGTGCACTTTTACATGTCGATATTTACGATGAAGTGATGCAAAAGCTCGTGGACCGAGTATCGAAAATCAAGATTGGTGATCCTTTTCAAGATGATACAGAAATGGGACCGCTGGCAACGCAAGCACAATTGGAGCGTGTCCAAAAATACGTAGCTATAGGGTTAGATGAAGGTGGAAAGCTTGTTTGCGGAGGTAAAAAGCCTGAATATTTAGATAAAGGCTGGTATTTTGAGCCCACGATCTTCGAGCATCACGATAACAATTCCCGTATTACTAAAGAAGAAATATTTGGTCCTGTGTTAAGTGTTATCCCTTTTAAAAATGAAGAAGAGGTTATTCAATTAGCAAACAGTACTGATTACGGATTGGCAGCTGGAATTTGGGTGAGTGATATTGCAAAAGCTCATCGAGTCGCGAAAGCTATACGTGCTGGAATCGTTTGGGTGAATACCTATCGAAGTATTTCACCAATTGCTGCAATCGGCGGATCTGGCCTAAGCGGTTATGGAAGAGAAGGCGGTTATGAAGCGATTCATGAATATATGCAAGATAAAGTGGTTTGGATCAATACATCATCTGAACCGATTCCTGATCCTTTCATAATGAGGTAGTGGAAATATTGAAGGGCAGACGCTTTTTATTGAAGGGATTTAATAAGGAGGAATAGTGAATGAAATTATTGGGGATTTCAGGAACGATAATAGGAACAAAGACGAAGGTCGTTATTGAAAAGGTTTTGGAGGAAGTGAAGAATAACCATCCTGATATCGAAGTCGAATTGCTTGATTTGAAAAAGTATGATGTTCAATTTTGTGATGGCCGTAATCCGTCAACATACACTGGAGATACGAAAAAAGTAATTGATATTGTTACCTCGGCAGACTTTTATATTATAGGAACACCAATATTCCAAGGGTCGATTACTGGAGCTCTTAAAAACTTATTTGACTTAATTTCCCCGAAGGATTTTCGTAATAAAGTAATGGGTCTTGTGGCTACAGGTGGGACCTACCAGCATTATTTAGTCATTGAAAATCAGCTGAAACCTATAGCCAGCTATTTCCGTGCATTTGTTGCGCCTGGCTCTGTTTATGCCCATAACGATCATTTCAATCCACAAAATGAACTGGTTGATGAGGAAGTTTTGGAACGTATTTCAATGCTGGGTGAAGAAGTCGTGTTTATGCAAAAAGCACTGAAAAGTACTAAACCAGAGCACCAACTAAGCTAAAAGATAGTAAATTTACCAAAATGAAAAAACTCCAGCTGATAAATCGTTTTGGAATTGAGTACATTTCAATTAGCAGGGCTTAGTAGCAAGGAGGGGACAAATTGCTATTAGATGTAGAAGAGATAATAAACTTAACTGATTTATCCTTTATTAAGGTTTGTAATGAACAGTATGGGATTAATAGAGGGGTTTATAATACCATTGATGCTTGGTTTTATAAGCAAGGAATTAGTAACATTCTAGAACGGCGCAATAGTATATTATATTTTCTTGAATTTATTAAGCGGAATTCCGAGAGTGGAAATAACCACTGTAAATTTGGTCACGGTGGCTTAACGACAAAATTAGAAGAGTATTATTTTCAAGGGTGGAATCGACTGTTTCAAAAATTGCCTCTAATCTTTAGATGAAGCACATACAAAGAGTGAAGGGTGGCTGAGAATGTGAATATCATAGATAAAGTGAAAAAAAACATTTACTAATTAAAGGGGAATGGGTGGAGGCGAAGGAGTATAGTTCGCTTCGATCTCCTTATTCTGGAGAAGTCATAGCTGAAATCCCCCTGGCCACAGACGAAGAAACCGACCAAGCTATTGAAGCGGCGCAAAAAGCTTCTAAGGTGATGGCAAAAATGCCTGCCCATAAACGTGCGAAAATCCTGGAAACATTGGCCGATCTTCTTGAGGAACGCGCGGATGAAGCCGCTCAAATCATATCTATTGAATCAGCAAAGCCAGTTACAACCGCTAAGGGCGAAGTTGCGCGAACAATTGAAACCTATAAGTTTGCCGCTGAAGAAGCGAAACGAATTCATGGTGAAACGCTTTCGCTGGATGCCGCCCAAGGCGGCGAAAACCGACTCGGTTACACTGTACGTGAACCAATTGGAGTGATTGGGGCCATTACACCTTTCAATTTCCCCATGAATCTGGTCGCTCATAAAGTAGGTCCTGCCATCGCCGCAGGAAATACAATTGTATTAAAGCCAGCAAGCCAAACACCTCTATCCTCCCTGTTCCTCGGAGAATTATTACAGGAAGCCGGATTGCCTGCAGGAGCATTAAATGTGGTCACGGGTGGAGGCAGAGTGGTTGGAGACAAGTTGGTCACTGATTCTAGAGTAAATATGATTACTTTTACCGGGAGCCCAGGAGTCGGTATTGGTATCCGCAATAAAGCCGGATTGAAACGAGTGACGCTGGAGCTGGGATCCAATGCAGCTGTCATCATTGACCGAGGTGTGGATATCGATAAGATTATATCCCGTTGTGTGACCGGAGCATTTTCCAACCAGGGACAAGTATGTATTTCTTTGCAAAGGATTTATGCTCATGAGGAAATTTACGATTGCTTTGTTGAAAAGTTTATAGAAGCAACGAAGCTATTAAAATTAGGTGATCCGCTTGATCCAGAAACGGATGTTTCCGCTTTAATCTCCCCTAATGATGTTGAAAGAACCCTCAATTGGATTGATGAGGCGAAACAAGGTGGTGCCAAGATTGCAACAGGTGGAATCGCGGAAGGCAATATCCTTCATCCGACCGTCATCTTGGATGCTGATGCCCACACAAAGGTATCTTGTCAAGAAGTGTTCGCCCCAATCGTTTTGATTAACAAGATTCAATCAGTAGAACAAGCAATTGATTTGGTGAATGATTCAACTTATGGCCTGCAAGCAGGGATTTATACGAACGATGTATATACAGCACTGGATGCAGCAGAAAATTTACAAGTTGGCGGAGTCATGATCAACGACATTCCGACATTCCGTGTGGATAATATGCCGTACGGTGGAGTGAAGGAAAGTGGAACTGGCCGTGAAGGATTAAAATATGCAGTTGAAGAGATGACAGAAATGAAGCTGGTTGTCTGGAACCGAAATTAGGGAGTGGAAAAGCATGGCTTATTATGCAGCAATGTTACATATGATTGATGCTGAAAAAAATATAGAAGTGCGTCCACATCATATCGAGTATTTAAACGAACTTGATCGTAAAGGGAAGGTTTTTGCAAGAGGGCCTTTTGCGGATGGCTCAGGCGGTTTAGTTGTCTATATTGCAGACACATTTAAAGAAGCACTCTCATTAGCGGAAAATGATCCCCACGTTGTACATAAAGTTCGGAGACTGGAATTAAAAGAGTGGAACATTTAATAACGAAACGTTATAAGTGCGTGTCAATGCAATGAATATATATCGGGAGCTGGAGACAGTTCCTTCATTAATAGGATGGGTTGCCGAGGCAACCTTTTTTTATGTGCAAAATTCGATAACGAAAAGATAAAGTACAAACAAAAATGAGTAACGATACCCTTACTACCTTTTGATAACTGCCATTGTGAAAGCATTAGTGAAAAAGGTTCAAGGAGTGAAATATAAAAATGCTTCGTGTAATCAAACAAGCGGTGATTTTAAAAGCCTTGTCTATACAAGGCTTTTTTGAATTAAGTTCAATTATGTGATGGGAGGATGGCTTATTAAGTTGAAAAATTATAGAATTGAGTAACTGCTTAACTGGCTAGCCAAGAGTCCGGAAGCACTTGCTTTGATGAGGCTTGGGAGACAGTCGGCGGAAAGGGAGCGGATTTCTGAACTCAACTGGGACTTTTTGTTTTTTACTTCTGCAGCAGTTCCATAAAAATTAAAATGATACTCTTGATATATCAAGGTTTTTTTCGGTGTCACTCATAAGTTGCATAGTAATGCGCTTATTACTATCTTTACTTTGCACAATTCACTCACAATACTAGGAGTAGGAAAGGCGATGAACTCATTATGATTTTTAGCGAACGGTTAAAAAAAGAACGGGAAAAAGAAAATGGTCACAAAATGATCTTGCAGAGAAGATTCATGTGAGTCGCCAATCTGTGTCCAAATGGGAAACGGGAAAAAATTACCCAAGTATTGAAGTACTCATTAATTTAAGTGATTTATTTCAAATTACGGTGGATGAATTATTAAGGAGTGACGAGGAATTGAAAGAAAAAATAATACGGGAAAGTAAGCAGTTAGCATTTCCAAAAAGGAAAATGTTTTTTGATATCTTGTTAATGATAGGAGCATTTTTGTTAGTGTCTAAATTAATCATTTTTGGTCTTAACAAATTTGCAGGCACCGAAATTACAATTTTAAAAAGTATGCCAGTTGTATCTAATTTTTTACCATTAGCTTTGATGGTTATTGGCGGTATTGGTTCAGATTATTTGAAAGATAAATATGTAGATTGAAAAAACTCTGCCTATAAAACTGTATAGTGAATCACAAAGGGGAATCTTTTTATTTGGGGCATGATAACCTTTTGGTGAAACTTGATCATAAATGAACAGAACCTTTGAACTTCAGGTTCTGTTCCTATTTCTTATTTGAACTTTTGCACTTCTTCTTGTCCCTCGAATTTGTTATCTTTCAATATGCCAATTTCTTCAATATGATTTCGTGCCGTTTCATCCCCTAATTTATAAATTAGGGCATAAAGCCTTTTCATGGCTGCATCGTATTTATCATTTGCCCGGTCATGATGATAGAGAAGGTAAGGCACATGTGATCGGGCATATGCCTCCAGGTCATCTGTCCGGTGTTCCTCCAAGCATTGTTTCAATTTTGCAAGTTCCTCATCAGTTGCGTGTACAGTGAAGCTCGGATTCTCTTCAAGTTTTTGTCCGAGTACGTCGCCGCTTACCAAATCGACATGATAGGTCTGTTTTTCCTGCATCATTCTGCACATCACCCTTTCAAGTGTTTGTCTATTCAGTACCACTATTTGTAAAAAGTTAATCATGAAAGTAAACATTTCCTTAATGAAAAAGATAGGAAATAGAGGTATCGGATTCCTTATTAAATGGTTTAAGATGGATTTACAGAATAATATGTAAAATTGAGGAGTGATATAGTGAAGAGGTCAATCATGGTCATTTTTTTTGTGTTGATTGCTTCAGGCTGCGTAACAAGGAATTATGATTCCAATATGGATTTAGGGAAAAGTCAGTTGAATGAGGAAAATTATTTAGAAGCCCACGAGGCTTTTCAATTAGCTTATAAAGAAGCAAAAACACCCGAATCAAGGGAATTAATGGATCTTTCAGGTTTGCTGGCGAGTGGAATGAAGAAATACGATGAACAGGATTTTGATTCGGCCAAAAGAGATTTTGAAGAAGCAGTCGCATATAAAGCAAAATACCGGGAAGGTAAACAAATGGTTTCAAAGGCGGTGGAAATGCACCCGGTATCAGACTCCGCCACGATAGAAGCAGTAGTGGGAAATGATGATGTGAAACCGGCGGAGGAAACAACTGAAGACGGATCCAAAGCAGAAGAGGGGCGGCAACGGATACAAAAAGTAAAGAAGTAAGCAAGGATTCGGATAGTACATTAAGTAAATCTCAGGCGGAGAAGCTTGTGAAGGATTACGTGGATATGGAAAACTTTTCGCATTTGCAAATCGAATATGATCATGATGCCGAAAAGGGAGATTATATTTTTCATGTTTTCGAGGCAGATGAACCTAGTCAGAAAAGCGGCCACAAAACCACTTGGGGCTGGTATGGCGTGAATAAGGAGACCAAAGAAGTTTATGAAGTCATGTAAGGATAACTGAATGGTCGAATTGAAGGCCCCGGTTGTGGCCTTTTATTTTGTTGCGCGACAAAATGCAGGATTCGATAAAAATTTATAATTTTTTTAAAAAGGTAGCCTATTTCTTTATTTCTTAAGAATTTTTTAATATTTCCTGTTTATGATTGAGCCAAGTAAAGGACAATCATAGGAGGGATAAAGATGGAGAATTATAATAGTGAGGAGCAAGTCAGAGTCAATGCAGAACGGAAAAAGGGTAAGTCTCTTTGGTTAGCTAGCCTTGTTTCCGGAACGGTTGCTTCTATGGTTACATCGTCTGTATTTCTATTTGGCGGAGACTTTATAGATCAAGGGAAAAGTTCAGTGAATGAGTCAACCGAAACGGCAGGTGTACAGCAAACGGACAGTGTTGAAAAGGATAAAAGTGTCACGGCGGAAAAGTTATCGACAAGTACGGATTCAAATGATAGGGCAGAGATGGTCGAATCAGCATCCAAATCGATTGTAGGGGTCGTGAATTTACAGGAGATGCAAAACCAGAACCCGTACCAGCGGCAAAGCACGGAGAGCGAAACGGTTGAGAGCGGAACCGGCTCAGGGGTCATTTATAAAAAGGCTGATGGAAAAGCCTATATCATCACGAACAATCATGTTATTGAAGGAGCTAAGGAAGTCGAAATTTCATTGTATGATGGACAAAAGGCAACGGCAGCTGTTGTCGGGGCTGATGCTTTGACGGATTTAGCGGTTTTGACAATTGATGCCTCGAAAGCACCGGAGGGAATTAAATTCGGGAATTCTGATAGCATGCGTCCAGGTGAAGAAGTATTGGCAATTGGCAACCCACTTGGACTTGATTTTTCACGATCGGTTACACAAGGAATCGTCAGTGCGACCGGACGCACCATTTCAGTCGATACCTCGGATGGGGAGTGGGCACTTGATGTCCTTCAAACAGATGCAGCGATCAACCCTGGAAATAGCGGTGGTGCATTGATCAACACCGCTGGGGAAGTGATCGGCATAAACAGTCTGAAGATTTCCGAAAACGGTGTGGAAGGCTTGGGGTTTGCCATACCAAGTAATGATGTGATTCCGATTGTTACGGAACTGATTGAAAATGGAAAGATCGCGCGCCCGTATTTAGGAGTAAGTTTGGCCAGTATAGAAGAACTGCCGCAATATTACATTCAAAATGTTCCAGAAGCTGCAGAATCCGGCGTAATGGTGACGAGTATAGAAGCGGGCTCGGCTGCGGCGAACGGAGGGCTTAAGCAACAGGATATCATTGTTGAGATTGATGGAACGAAAATAAATACTGCCGCGGCATTAAGGAAATACTTATATACTGATAAGAAAATCGGCGATAAAGTAAAAATTAAAGTATATCGAGGTACTGAAGAGAAAACGGTAACGATAACCTTACAAAAACCATGAAAAATGGTAGGCCCCTGATTATTCATCAGGGGCCTAAGTTTGTGGACAAAAAAGGGTTCTATCTAAATTCAAAGTTGATTGAACGGAGGGTACGAGACTCCTGCGGGAAAAGCGAGTGCCTGGAGTGAAAAACAACGCCCAAATTGTACAAACCCCTATTTAATAGTATACAAAAGGGTTACTATCAAGAAAAATAGATAGTGTATTTGCACTGTTTTACAAATTATTCATATAGTCTTGAATACCTAAAAGTGAATGGTGGCGCCTTCTATTTGTCAAGGTTTTCATCGTGGATATGTTAAAAAATAGAAAAGATTTGACAAATTTGTGAAATGTCATAAAATAGAAAGAAAGGGGATGAAATTATGGAAGCTAATCAGAAGATGTTAGATGCAGTGAAATGGGTATCGGGCACAGGTTGTGTAATCGGAATTATTATTTTTGCTTTAAGCTTTTTTGTAAGCGATTACAATAAGGATTATATATTTACCGCTGTTGGAATCGCCATCACACTAAGCGCAGCTGCCATTTTTCTAGTTGGTATATTTTTGTCCTGACAGAAGAAATGGTAATGAATACACATAAAGGTGAAAGAATTGAACCGGAAACGACTAAAATCATAAAAATGAAATCAAAGACTAAAACTCATACAAAAAGAAGTACGGAATTCAGTAACTAAAACCAGGAATATAGCGTAATAAACTGGCTTACTATCATCAGATTCACCAACATGTTTGAACAAAACCAGCTGTTTTGTTTATCAGGGAGCCAATTTGATTCCAACCATTGAGTGCGCTTTCATATCATTTGTATCGATAAATTTTAATTCAATACAATACACGGCACTCGTTATGCATCAAAAAATATTTCAAGCAACCCTTTGTATTAAACGGAATACATAAGATGTGCTTGGATATTCAAACCAAACTGCCCGAAATGCAGAAATAACTTTACATTTCGATAACCACGAGAAAAGGACATTTTTAAAAAGTCCTTTTTTTGTGGTTTTTTTATTGCACTTTTACTTGAAGATACAAAAGGGAAGATTTTGGGCTCCAATGGCGGGGTTGATTGAACCACCAAATGTACTTTTCTGTGAAATGGTTTCAATCCTGTCCTACTGACTGATTAACAAGACTAGTTGCAACAAGTTTGACCTTCAACGGCTGTTTAAGAATACTGACAGGGGAAAAAGTATTGCGAGGGAAAAGAAACAAATTACACACCCGGTGTTTCCTTATATATATATAATATTTGACCAGTGTTGGATCATAAGAGTATTGAAACATGAATACAACATCGTTTCCAATGCGGCTACCAATTATCAACTTCCATGGACAAGTATGAAAAACCGTTTTAAATCATGTTTTCCAACGATAAATACATACTTGACAGGATAGGTAATATAATTCATATTCTTGAGGGGGTTGAGGCAATATACACGGTGAAAATAATGTGGAATTTTTATTTCATTATATTAGAGTAATATTAAACGGATAGTGGATCGGTAAAAAATACAATCATGTACTGATAAGTGAATTTTCATAGGTATGTTATTAAACAATTATTATATTTCATTTGCTGAAGATTTTCGAACATTTCAGTTCATTTACCATCTTCTTACTGCTCTTTAATGAACTTTATGTGACAGATGTCACTTTGTATTGTCTTTTTTGACTTGGGATTAATATTGGTATGTCGGGGTTTGTGAACATGGTAACACTTTGTCCGAATAATTACCAATTGGAATTTTATTATGTAAGAAAGGGGTAGTACTATGAAAATAAAATGGGCTCTATTAACTATACTTTTTACTATTGCCACTGTGCTAACCGGTTGCGATAACCCATTAATGGTCTTGGACCCTAAAGGGCCAGTAGCTGCAACACAAGCAGATGTTATTATGATTTCGATATGGACAATGGCCTTTGTCGTCCTTGTCGTTATGGTACTGTATATCTTCATGATAATGAAATATCGTGCTTCCAAACAACGTGATGATTATGAACCGCCTCATATTGAAGGAAGTAAAGTTCTTGAAATAATTTGGGTTGCGATCCCAATTTTAATCGTCGCTTTCCTATCCGTTGTTACTGTTAAAACTACAAATGAAGTTGAGGCAACACCTAAAGGATACGGAGATCAAGAACCTTTAATCATTTACGCTTCATCTTCCAACTGGAAGTGGCATTTTAGTTATCCGGAAGAAGATATCGAAACAGTCAACTATCTGTTTTTACCTACTAACCGACCAATTGAATTTAAACTTTACTCATTCGGTCCAATCTCAAGTTTCTGGATTCCGCAACTTGGAGGACAAAAATACGCGATGTCGGACATGGTTAATACGTTGCACTTAGCAGCTGATGTACCAGGAGAGTATATGGGTCGAAATTCAAACTTCAGTGGTTCAGGTTTTGCTCAGCAAACGTTCAACGTTAATGTACTGTCTCCAGAAGATTACGATAAGTGGGTAGATGAAATTAAAGCTACTGCTAAACCGATTACTGAGGAAAAATTCAATGAATTATTAAAACCTGGTCATGTGGGACAATCCACTTACACTGGAACTCACTTAGAGTTTTCGCCAGCTCCTGAAGGGGAAAATGCTGGTCATGACCACGGATCTTCTGATACTGAAGAAAATGATTCCAAGGATTCACACGAGGAACATTCAGAACACAGCAACATGAATCATGATCACTAAGAATTAATTTCGTTCGATAAAACAACTAGGTTTACAAGATAAGGAATATTTTCCTGAAAGGAGTCACAAAAGTATGGATTACTTTGATCGATTTGCCGTACCTCATCCAAGTCCTGCGATTTATGCATCCATGGTTGCCATTGGTTTAACCATGATCGCGGTTGTTGCCGGAATTACCTATTTTAAAAAATGGGGTTACTTATGGCGTGAGTGGTTAACAACGGTTGACCATAAACGTATTGGTATCATGTACATCTTGGCAGCACTGCTTATGCTCTTCCGTGGTGGCGTCGATGCACTTATGATGCGTGCTCAAACGGCTATTCCAGATAACGGTCTTTTGGATGGACAGCATTATAATGAGGTATTTACAACACACGGGGTCGTCATGATCCTATTCATGGCTATGCCATTCATCATTGGGTTAATGAACATTGTTACACCATTGCAAATTGGAGCGCGTGACGTAGCATTCCCACGTCTGAACGCAGTAAGCTTCTGGTTATTCTTCATGGGGGCAATGCTATTTAACATCTCTTTCGTAGTCGGTGGTTCCCCTGATGCAGGTTGGACATCTTACTTCCCGCTGGCAAGTAACGATTTCAGTGAATCAGTAGGTTCGAACTATTACGCGATTGCAATTCAAATAGCTGGTATCGGTACATTACTGACTGGTATCAACTTTATCGTAACAATCTTGAAAATGAGAGCACCTGGCATGAACTTAATGAAAATGCCAATGTTCACATGGTCTATTTTGATCACAAACTTCATCATCGTTTTCGCTTTCCCTGTATTGACAGTGGCACTTGCGTTGATGACAATGGATCGTCTATTCGGAACTCAATTCTTTACGATGGCCAATGGCGGTAGCGATATGCTTTGGGCGAACTTGTTCTGGGTTTGGGGACATCCTGAAGTTTATATAGTAATTCTTCCAGCTTTCGGTATTTACAGTGAAATCATTTCGACATTTGCACGTCGTAACCTGTACGGGTATAATTCGATGGTTATCTCCATGGTAGCTATTTCTACTCTATCTTTCATTGTATGGGCTCACCATTTCTATACAATGGGTCACGGTGCAATGGTTAATGGTATCTTCTCGATTACCACGATGGCAATTGCCGTCCCAACTGGTGTTAAGATTTTCAACTGGTTGTTCACACTTTGGAAAGGTAAAATCGTATTTACCGTTCCAATGCTATACTCTTTAGCTTTCATTCCGATTTTCACGCTCGGTGGGGTAACAGGGGTAATGCTTGCAATGGCAAGTGCTGACTACCAATACCATAATACAATGTTCTTAGTAGCTCACTTCCACTACGTTTTAATCCCTGGTACTGTATTTGCCGTACTTGCTGGTTTCACGTACTGGTGGCCAAAAATGTTCGGTTTCATGTTGAGCGAAAAAATTGGGAAATGGTCGTTCTGGTTCATTACAATCGGCTTTAATGTAACATTCTTCCCGATGTTCATCACTGGTTTAGATGGGCAGGCACGTCGTATGTATACGTACTCTGAATCAACAGGGTATGGTCCATTGAATATGCTCTCTTTCGTTGGAGCGATTGGCTTGGCAATAGGTTTTGCACTTATTGTGTACAATATTTATTGGAGCACACGTTATGCGTCAAGAAATATTTCAAACGATCCATGGGATGCGCGTTCTCTAGAGTGGGCTACACATACACCAATCCCTGAATATAACTTTGCAATTGTGCCAACAGTTGATTCTACAGAAGCATTCTGGGATGCAAAGAAAAAGGCTTTAAATTATTTGGCGGTAAAGTAGAAAAGATCCATATGCCAAATAACAGTGGTGTGCCGTTTATCATGAGCTGTATCTTCTTCGTTTGGGGCTTTGCGTTGGTATTCAGCATGTGGATCATTGCAATCATTGCAACGATCGGTATCTTTGCTTGTATGATTCACCGTTCATTCGAAAAAGATCACGGACGTTATATCTCTGTTGAAGAGATCGAAGAAACTGAAAATAAATTGCGAGGTGCTAAGTAATGAAAATAGATAACTCGCTGCCACTAGAATATAGCACGGAAGAAAATCGCTTAAAGATTTTTGGATTCTGGATTTTCCTAGGAGCAGAAATAGCTCTTTTCGCTACACTGTTCGCAACTTACTTTGTATTAGTTGATGGAACTGGAAATGGTCCAACAGGGGAACATCTTTTTAAACTCCCAACCCTGATGTTTCAAACAATCTTTCTTTTAACCAGTAGTTTTACCATTGGTCTTGGAATCAATGCAATGAGACTTGGAAGGCAGAAAGCAACGATTGGTTTCTTCATCATCACCCTTATTCTTGGTTTAGGCTTCTTGGGAGTCGAAATTTACGAATTCGTGGAGTATGTACATGAAGGGGCAACCATTCAAACAAGTGCTTTCTTATCTAGTTTGTTTACATTACTAGGTACGCATGGAGCTCACGTTACACTTGGTTTATTCTGGGAACCTTCATCATCATGCAGATCAAAAAGCGCGGTATGACTCCAGAAACAACAAACAAGGCTTTCATCTTTTCACTTTACTGGCATTTCTTAGACGTTGTCTGGATCTTCATCTTCAGTTTCGTCTACCTGAAAGGAATGATGTAATATGAAAGAATTATTCCCACGGGGCCAAGTTATGGGATTTGCCTTTTCACTAGTCCTGACTTTGGTCGCACTATCAGTTATTATGTTTGATCTCTCACTGAAAATGGCTATGATCATCCTTCTTGTTACAGCTTTCATGCAAGCTGCACTTCAATTAGTTATGTTCATGCACGCAGGTGAGTCTGAAGATAAAGCATCGATTTATACAAACGTTTATTACGGATTGTTCGTTGCATTGGTTACAATTTTCGGTACAATGCTAACAATGATTTGGGGATATCAATAATCGATTCCGGAAAAGCTGGGCGTCTTGATGACGCCCAGTTTTTTTGTATTTTAATTCTTATACTTGTCTATCCATTTCATTCATGGAAGTTTGTTAAGTAGGATGTGGCTGAAATCATATTGTTTAGTATAACCATTTCATGAAATTATATTTATAATCGGGAAATTCTCACTTTAGAAGCGTGCCCGTGCATTTAAGTGCAATGTTCTACTAAAGTCTAAACGTTAATAGAACGGACACATCTTCTAAGAAAAACTGTCAGCCCTTTTGATATAATGAGCCATGTAAGAATTAATTTATAAATGTAGCGGAGATGATGAATTGACATTGCCGGTTTTGATTTTGACAATTATCTTAAGTTTGTTAAAAATATTGGTTTCCTGTCTTCCAACAGATGCAGTTAATTGGATTATCAGCAAATTTAAAATACACTCAGAAATTATTGATGGGAATGCAATCGTAACCTTTGACGGGAAACATTTGGAAGGTGAAGAAAAAATTCAAGTTATTAATTATTTTAATAACGCTAGATTTTTGAAGAAAAATCATATATTCCCAGGGAACGAGCAATTGTTTTTACATCCAGAGAACAGTGGGACTCCATTAGTCATTGATACTAAAAGAGGCAAAAAGGATGTTAGGTTATTAATTTTTATTTACAACGATCGCGTGGATGTACTTAAACTGTTCAAGAAGAAGGTCATTTCTTATAGTCTGTTTTCCGATAGCCTCCAAGAACGTACCATGCCATTAATAAGAAATTTAGTTTAATAGAACATTAAAAAGACGGTCCTTAAAAGACCGTCTTTGAGTTTGCAAACAAAAGGGTTCTAACTAAATTTTAAAACAAAGTTGATTGGAACGGAAGGTGCGAGACTCCTGCGGGAAAAGCGAGTCCAAGGGAGACCCCGCAGGCTCAATGGCGCCGAGGAGGCTCCCGGACCGCCCGCGGAAAGCGAGTGCCTGGAGTGGAAATTAACGGTTAAATTGTCTACAGCTGAGGCGCGCCTTAAAAATACCGTCTTTTTTTATAAGGCTTTTAATATAATTCCATTTCAATTAGATATTTTTTCATTATAAAAATTCTAGTGCACAAACTGGCATCTTGATTTTAGTGTCTTTAGAAAAAACAATTAAATGTGTTTTTAAGTAGGAGGGAATTGCTGCAAGAGGGTCGTTAATCGTGCATATGAAAAGTATTTTGGATAGTATTTAAGGTAATAAAAAAGCAGGTATCTATTGCGATGCCTGCTTTTTTATGCTTTCCATTGTTTTTCAACTTGATGAAGGGCTTGTTGTAAAATTACTTCATGATCAGTACCCGGTTTAGTAAGGACGTTAGTTTGATAAGATTTTCCTTGGAAATCAACTGTTACTGTAACTTTTACCATTATGCATCTTTCCTTTCCTAATTCAGAATTAAATGAGGGGTTGTACCTATTTCTTTTATACCCATGGCAGAAGGATAATCAAACATTTCAAAAGCAGTAAAATTTGAAAGAATTAATATTCAAAATTATCTGATATTTTTAGGGAGGTGTCAACACTTTTTTTGACCTACCCTATTTTCCGGTTAAACAAAAAACGACCTGGCTTGTATACTGACAGCCAGGTTGTTTTATTAAACGAACTATATTCATATTTTAGTTAAAATAATACCGATTAATGCTGCAAGGACACCGGCAATTTGATAGGTTTTTAGTTTTTCCTTGAATATATAACATCCAGCGAATACGACAACCAAACAGTTCAGGCTGACGACAGGGAAAATGATGCTTGCGATCCCGGTGTTCAACGCAAAGAAATAACATCCATAGCCTATCATGCTTAAAAACCCTACTAAGGAACCGATTTTGACTTCCGTTAGCTTTATTTTTTCTTTTTTAAAGGCTAGAGCCGAAAGAAGATAAAGCATTCCGCCTCCATACATTGATACAAGGATATCAAGGGAGTTTAAATGAAGACGTGTTGATGTCGTCATAAGAATGCCGAGCACACCAAAAGATAAGATGGAGAGTAATGTGTGCATCATCCAAGGGACATATTGATGATTACCTTTTGCGTTAGGTGTATATTGGATGACTAATGTGCGATAAACATGCAGACGATTCCACTCCACTGCAAGGAAGAAATATGTTCGTGAAAAATTAAAGCTGCACAGAGAATGGGGAATATTGCATTCGCTGCGATTAATGGAGATGTCAAGCTTGCCGGCCCTTTTTCAAAGGCGCTTGCCATCTGGATGTTACCATTAGCGTTCAGTACCCCAATAGCTGCCCCAAGCATGATGGATAGCCAGTTCAGCTGCAAACCGTCCGTGAATACTCCATAAAAAATGGACAAAATAAAAGCTGAAAAATAAAAGAAAAATTGGATATGTATCTTGGAATAGCCTTTTCCGCTGCTCCATTTAAAAATGCTGTTATTGATTCCGAAACATAAACTCGTGATGAGTGCTGCAAAAATCCACATTGACTTAATCTCTTCCTTCATGTAGGATAAACTTCTTCTACATTTTAAGCTGATTGCCTTCAGGAATCAAACCAAATTTAAAATGTATGATTGACAGATTAGATTTTTTTTTCTATATTAACTATGACAATTTTAAAATATTTCCCGATAAACGGGAGAGGTTCATAGCATCACCCTCTTAAAAAAACTATGGCTTTGATATTTTTCGCGAATCAACCATATCTTTGAGGAGATATGGTTTTTGTTATATAGAGGCCCATTTTATGAATCTCCCTGAAACGTGGGATTAGGAGGACTTTTCATGTCTGGAAGAAAAGAAGAAGAATTAAAAAAAGATATTACACTGCTTGGGAATCAAGGAACAAAATATACATTCGATTATGCTCCTGAAATCCTTGAGTCATTCGATAACAAACATCCGAACCGGGATTACTTCGTCAAATTCAATTGCCCGGAATTCACTAGCTTATGTCCGATCACGGGCCAGCCGGACTTTGCTACCATTTACATCAGCTATATTCCCAGTGTGAAAATGGTGGAAAGCAAGTCTTTGAAACTTTATTTATTCAGCTTCCGCAATCATGGTGATTTCCATGAAGATTGCATGAACATCATCATGAATGATTTAATCGAATTGATGGATCCTAAATATATTGAAGTCTGGGGCAAGTTTACACCTAGGGGAGGAATTTCCATCGACCCTTACACGAATTATGGGAAACCAGGTACGAAGTATGAGGAAATGGCGAATTACCGCTTGATGAACCATGACTTATACCCGGAAACCGTGGATAATCGCTAAAGAATGGGAGAGACAATGGGCATATGCCCGTTGTCTTTTTTAATTTTTAGCTAATCTCGATCAGTGGTTCTGTTGTTTTGTCTTTTTAAAAAGACAAATGTCCTTCTATAATGGAATTTTCACTTGATTGTTTCGAGAAAAAGCGTAATAATAGGGAGAGTTAATTTTGACAGAATATTTACGAAAATAGGGGATGTCGAGATGAAAGTTGCAAAGTTTGGTGGAAGTTCACTTGCGTCAGGTGAACAGTTGAGGAAGGTATTCGAAATTGTTGTTTCTGATCCGGAGAGGAAGATTGTGGTCGTTTCGGCTCCGGGAAAACGCAATTCCGATGATATAAAGGTGACGGATTTATTGATTGAAGCTGCGGAACAGCAGCTGCGCGGGGATAACGGTGAGCATTTGATAGAAGATGTCGTATCCCGCTATGCGAGCATTGCTGAAGAGTTGGATATATCCGAGAGTGTCATCACAGGGATTCATGAAAATTTAATGGCACTGCTGCATGCAGACCAAACTAACCCGAAGCGCTATGTGGATGCCTTGAAGGCCAGTGGCGAGGATAATAATGCGAAGCTGGTCGCAGGTTATTTCCAAAGCCTTGGAGTAGAGGCACAGTATATAAATCCAAAGAAGGCCGGCTTGATCGTAACGGATGAAGGTGGATTTACCAAGGTGCTGCCAGAGTCTTATGATCGGTTATATGCTCTGCGAGATGAGCCGGGAATTGTTGTATTCCCAGGGTTCTTCGGATATACGTTAGATGGTGATGTGTTAACCTTCTCGAGAAGCGGTTCCGATATTACGGGTTCGATTCTTGCGAATGGGGTCAAAGCTGATTTGTATGAGAACTTTACGGACGTGGATGCCGTTTATGCGGTGAATCCAAATGTGGTTTCCAATCCGAAGGGAATCCGGGAACTAACCTATCGTGAGATGCGTGAGCTTTCTTATGCAGGTTTCTCGGTATTTCATGATGAGGCGCTGATTCCTGCATTCCGTGCGGGAATACCTGTCCATATCCAGAATACGAACAATCCGGCGGCACAAGGGACTCGCATTGTGAATACACGGGATAATACGAACGGGCCGGTTATTGGGATTGCAAGTGATAAAGGATTTTGCAGTATTTACATTAGCAAATATTTGATGAACCGGGAAGTTGGTTTTGGCCGGAAACTGCTGCACATCCTCGAAGATTATGGAGTTTCATATGAGCATATTCCATCAGGCATCGATGATGTGACGCTTATTCTAAGGCAGGACCAGATGAAAGGGGATGCCGAGGAGAAAATCATTTCCCGAATCAAGATAGAGCTTCATGCCGATGAAGTGAATGTGGAGCATGATCTTGCCTTGATCATGGTTGTAGGGGAAGGAATGCGCCATAATGTCGGTACAACGGCAAGAGCGTCAAAAGCCTTGGCTGAAGCAAAGGTTAATATTGAGATGATCAACCAGGGTTCTTCGGAAGTAAGCATGATGTTCGGTGTAAAAGGGCACAACGAAGAGACGGCGATTCAGGCATTATATCACGAGTTCTTTTGAGTATGAGTGTTTAGGGACCTCCTTTTAGAAGGGGTTTTTTTGTGATTAGTCTTTTAGTCACTATACATACGCTGGATTTTTCATCTGGTTCTTTATGATAGTGGCAATGACCGTGTGGGGATAATCATTCCAAGCTAGCAGACGCGCTGTAGGGTTCAGAGCGTCTGTTTTAATTTAATACCCATATGTCAAGTGGCTAAAGCAATTGGAGGAGAACGGGGGTGGCGCTCTTGAAACGGATAGAAAGGGGCGTCCAAACCTCTGAATACATATCTTTCACCAAATTATAAATGAAAGAGATGTCAAGGGCACATCAAGTTTACGAGCCAAATGGGATTCACTGGCACTAATTGATTTAAAGTAATTACTTCGAGTTGATCTTGCTGAATAGAATCATGTTTAGAAAAGCATCCTTATCACCTCAAGTTAAATACTTCTATATAATACAAAAAAAGAATGTAGGAATAAGTTCTATCTATATGTTAAAACAAAGTTGATTGGAGTGTAAGGCGCGAGACTCCTGCGGGAAAAGTGCGTCTAGGGAGACACCGCAGGCGTAAGCCGAGGGCGGACCGCCCGCGGAAAGCGAGTGCCTGGAGCGGAAATCAACGTTCAGATTATAAAAGCCATAAAAAAACTGTAGAAAACTCGGTTTTCATCGAGTTTGTCTACAGTCTGAGCCTCCAAATGGAAGATTGGAGGCTTTCCTTTATGTTAGTCCATAATGGTCAGGAGTTGATCGATCGCGTTCCTTGGACGCGGGGCAGGGATCATATCGGGATAGCCAACGTGAAGGCTGCCGACAATCTTCTCGCCTGGTTTCACGCCTAAAGCTTCACGAAACTCCATGCTGTGTATCATGCCGTATGTTTCCCATATCATCCCGATTCCCTGTTCCCAGGCAAGCAGGCTGAAATTCTGGATCAAGGCACTTGTAGCCGCATAATCTTCTTCACGTGTCATAGGATTCGGATGCTCTTCCATGATCACTGCGACAAACATCGGTACACCTATAAGTTTATTATATCCTCGCTGTCCGGCTGCTTTTTTCTTTTCAGGGTCCTTCTCTTTGCCTTCCATGAATGCACGGGTTGCTTCTGCGAGTTTTAAACGGCTATCACCATGCACTACGATGAAGCGCCATGGTTGGGTCATTTTATGGTTCGGTGCCCATGTTGAAGTTTCCAATAATGATTGGATGGTATCGCTAGGAACAGGAATGTCCTTAAATCGTTTGATACTGCGCCGTTCTTTAATGATATCTTCTAGTTTCATGACTATCCTGCTCCTTTAAATCATATATGTAAGTTTAATAGTTGAAAAAAATAATCCCCGGCTGCCTAATATGCTTCCAATGTGAATAAATTACTTGAATAAAGAGGGGCAATATTCTAGTGACTTGCATTCGCTAATGAGCATATAATTTTACTAGGCACAGAGAAGCCGGGGCGACATTGTATCTATGTACAATATCAAAAGGGTACGATAAGAGAATATCGTAATTGCTTATCAAATTTCAGAGATCGATAATGAAATTGAAAATCATTATCAATTAGAATTTTCGCTTATTTCCTGTTATTTGTCAAGGGTATTTATAAAAAAATTCAAGATATTTACCAATCCTTTAAAACAGGTAAAATCTTTTAAAAAATCTGTATAAAAATGTATAATGAGAGGATGAAAAGATGCTATCTACATATGGAGAATCGAAGGTGTCATAGATGAAAAAATTGTCCTCATTTCTTAAGCCGTACTGGCTTTTGATCATTCTTGCTTTATCCTTAATGATTGTCGAGCTCGGGGTAGAGCTGTTACAACCTCTATTTATAGCAAAAATAATTGATGATGGCATTTTACAGAAAGATTTATCGGTAGTGATTAAATGGGAAGCGTCATGGTTGGACTTTCCATTTTTTCATTTCTTGGCGGGATCGTTAATTCATTTACGGCATCACATGTAAGTCAAAGCTTTGGACATGATGTCAGGAAGAGCCTTTTTGGTAAAATACAGGCGTTTTCTTTTGCGAATTTGAATAATATCCCGACTTCCTCATTGATCACAAGGATGACAAATGATGTGACCCAACTTCAAAATACGATTTTTATGGGCTTGCGTATCATGGCAAGGGCACCATTGATCGTAATCGGCGGAGCGATAATGGCTATTACGGTCGATTTGAAATTATCCCTTGTATTGGTCATTTCAATACCGGTTCTTGTTTTCTTCTTGGGATGGGTTATGAAACGGGCTGCTAAGCTGTTTATGCTCGTGCAGAAAAAACTCGATAATCTCAATGGCGTCATGAGGGAAAACCTGATAGGCATGCGCCTGATCAAAGCTTTTCTTCGTAAGGAGCATGAAATCGGCCGATTTGACCATGCGAATGAAGAGTTGAAAAGAAAGACTGTGTCTTCCCTTCGTTTAATTGAAACGACGATGCCTGTGCTGATGCTTGTCATGAATGTGGCGATTCTGGTCATTCTCTGGCTTGGAAGTGAATTTATAACAACCGGAGAGATACAGGTAGGGGAAGTTGTGGCGATTGTCAACTATGCCACGAGGATTGCCGCATCCCTTTCCGTTTTTTTCATGGCTGATCATGGTCATTTCCCGTGCAAAGGCTTCAGCGGAACGTGTGACGGAAATATTTGAAACCCCGATAGATATTGATGAAGGTAATGCGGAAAGCAAGAGTGGGGACGTAAATGGGGGAGGCATCAAGTTTCTGGATGTATCTTTCCGCTATCCCGGAACCGAAACCCCGGTATTGAAAAACTTGACCTTCTCCATCGATCCGGGAGAATCGCTTGCAATCATAGGAGCGACAGGATCGGGGAAAACATCACTGTTTCAGCTGATTCCGAGATTATACGGAGTTGAAAGCGGCTCCATTCAAATTGATGGCCAGGATCTGAAAGATATTCCCTTGAATTCGCTGCGGAATAGGATCGGCTATGTCCCGCAAGAGGCCCTGCTTTTTCAGGAACCATAAAAAATAATGTCGCTTGGGGAAAAGAAGGTGCCTCGATGGAGGAAATCATGGCAGCGGCCATGCATGCTCAGGTCCATGAGACAGTAATGAAACTTCCGAAGCAGTATGAAACCCAGTTAGGGCAAAAAGGAGTGAATCTATCGGGAGGGCAAAAACAGCGCTTATCGATCGCAAGAGCATTGGTGCGCAAACCGAAGATTCTCCTTCTGGACGATAGTACAAGTGCGCTGGATTTGAAGACGGAAAGTAAATTGCTTGCCGCTTTAAAGGACTATACATGCACAACGCTCATCATTACCCAAAAAATCAGTACAGCCATGGAGGCTGACAAAATCTTATTGCTGGAAAGCGGTCAAGTCCTTGCGCTGGGGAAACATGAGGATTTGATGCAAACAAGCGATCTTTATCGAAAAATCGTTCACTCACAGTTTGGGGAGGAGGGGATTTCGCTTGAGTCGAAGAATATCTCCCGATAAGGCAAAGTCTAAACCGGTCAACTCCTGGAAAACGATAAAAAGGATCGTTCCCTACTTAGCAACGAATAAAAGCCTGCTATTTTGCGTCCTTTTCATGGTACTGATGAGCTCGGTCTTGGGATTGCTTGGCCCCTTTCTTGTTGGGGTGGCCATTGATGATTATATTGTCACAAGAGATAGCGGGGGGCTGATCCGCCTTCTTTTAGGGCTTCTCGGAGTCTATATATTTTATTCCCTATCCATGTGGCTTCAGAATTATTGGATGATCGGAATCGCACAGGATACGGTTTATGCGATGCGCAATCAACTATTCAAAAAGCTTCACCAGTTGTCCATTCCCTTTTTTGACCGGCGTCAGCATGGGGAATTGATGAGCAGGGTCACGAATGATATAGAAAATGTCAGTTCCACTTTGAATAGTTCCGTCATCCAGATTTTTTCAAGTGTGCTGACACTGGTCGGGACGATCGGAGTCATGCTTTATTTGAGCCCTTTATTAACTGTTTTAACCTTATTCATCGTTCCCCTCATGTTCTTCGGTCTGAGGTGGATAACGAACAGGACGGGAAAGCTGTTTAAACAACAGCAGAAGAACCTGGGAGAACTGAATGGGTTTATAGAAGAAACGATTTCCGGACAACGGATCGTAAAGGCTTTTTCACAGGAAGATAAAGTGATCCGTGATTTTATCATCCGGAGTGAAAACTTGAAGAAAGCCGGCTTTCTATCACAATCATACTCAGGGCTGATTCCAAAACTGATGAATTTACTGAACAACCTAAGTTTCACGGTAATAGCAGCTGTCGGCGGATTTTTGGCGCTGAGTGGCATAGGTACGGTTTCCATCGGGGTCATTGTCATCTTTACCGAGTATTCAAGGCAATTCACCCGTCCGCTCAATGACCTGGCTAACCAATTCAATACACTGCTCTCAGCTGTTGCCGGTGCTGAGCGGGTTTTTTCCATACTTGATGAAAAAGAAGAGGAATTGGATGAGAAACAGGCTGCGGAACTTCGTGATGTCAGCGGTGACGTGGGCTTTGAGGGTGTGTCCTTTTCGTATAATGATGAAGAGCAAACGATATATGATGTTAGTTTCCATGCAAAAAAGGGCGAGACCATCGCGCTTGTAGGTCCCACGGGGGCAGGTAAGACCACGATCATTAATCTTCTTGCCCGTTTTTACGAGCCGAATAGCGGCCGGATATTGATTGATGGCCAGGATATCAAACAGGTGACAAGGTCCAGTCTCCGTAAGCATATGGGTTTCGTTTTACAGGATTCCTTCTTGTTTCAAGGTACGATTCGTGAAAATATCCGCTACGGCCGGCTGGAGGCTGGAGATGAAGAAGTGGTGAATGCAGCCAAGCTTGCCAATGCCCATTCCTTTATCATGAAATTGCCAGATCGATATGATACCATCTTGAATCAAGATGGCAGTGGGATAAGTCAGGGGCAGCGCCAGCTGTTATCGATTGCCAGGGCTATTTTGGCCGATCCCGTTTTATTGATTTTGGATGAAGCGACAAGTAGCATAGATACGATTACCGAGCTTAAAATCCAGGAAGCATTACACCGCTTGATGGAGGGCAGGACAAGTTTTGTCATTGCCCACAGATTGAATACAATTCAGCAGAGTGATCAAATCCTCGTACTTGATGAAGGAAGGATCATTGAAAGGGGATCCCATGATGAATTGTTGCGGCAGAAGGGTTTTTATTACGATCTAAATCGCGGTTCATTAAGGGAAAATCAGATAGGATGAAGAAAAAAATGTGTGCCACTAGGCGCACATTTTTTGTTGGTCCTAAAATAAGGATCTTAAACTTGGATTGCCGTTCATTTAATGCTCCTGGATTTTTCACACAATATGGTTTTTATAAAACGTGAAATCACCAATTCCATCATGGTGGGAAAAGAGGTAATTATCGACAAAATAATGGGAAATACTTTACAAATTGACCAAATTGCTATTGCTAAAAAACCTAATGGTAACATATAATTCAGAATATATATAAAATTCTTTAAATTTAATGGGCGTGGGGAGTAATACAGCCCAGGCCCCTTATAAATGAAGGTTTTTTATAGTTGCACACTAGATCAATAGAGAGGAGATGGAAAAAAATGAAAGCGCTTAAGTCGGTTATTCTTTGGGGGATCATATCTGCATTGGGTGCGGTTAGTTTTGGTTTCGTCGCGCTAAACCGGGGGAAAGCATCAATGCCATGTGGATTGTTACTGCAGCACTCTGTGTTTATTCGATTGCATACCGCTTTTATAGTAAATTCATTGCACGGAAAGTGTTTGAGCTAGATGACAATCGCCAGACTCCATCGGAAGCGAACAATGATGGGAAAGATTATGTACCCACAAACAAATGGGTGTTGTTTGGCCACCATTTTGCAGCAATTGCCGGAGCTGGACCTCTCGTAGGCCCCATCCTTGCAGCGCAGATGGGATATTTGCCAGGGACACTATGGCTTGTAGTCGGAGTTGTATTGGCTGGTGCCGTACAGGATTTCATCATTCTCTTCGGTTCGATGCGCCGTAACGGCAAATCTTTGGGTGAGATGATCAAAGAGGAGATTGGACCGGTTACTGGCTTGATAGCGATGATCGGTATCCTCGGTATCATGATCATTTTATTAGCGGTACTTGCCCTGGTTGTCGTAAAAGCGCTGGTGGGCAGTCCGTGGGGATGTTCACGATTGCTTCGACCATACCGATTGCAGTCCTTATGGGCATTTACATGCGTTATATAAGACCGGGCCGGGTTGGTGAAGGATCGATTATCGGAATCATACTTTTAATGCTCGCTTTATATTTCGGCCGCTTTGTAGCCGAGAGCGAAACATGGGCGCCAATGTTCACTTTCAGCGGGAAACGATTGCCATCATGTTGATCGTATATGGTTTCGTTGCCTCCGTATTGCCTGTATGGATGTTATTGGCACCGCGTGATTACTTAAGCACATTCTTGAAAATCGGGACGATCATCGGACTTGCACTTGGCATCTTTATTGTCATGCCGAGCCTTGAAATGCCTGCCGTCACTCAATTCATCGATGGAACAGGACCTGTATTTTCCGGAAATTTATTCCCGTTCCTATTCATTACGATCGCTTGTGGAGCGGTATCGGGATTCCATGCACTCGTTTCATCAGGTACAACCCCTAAAATGATTGAACGAGAATCTCATTCACGTCCAATCGGATACGGGGCGATGTTGACTGAATCCTTTGTAGCCATCATGGCGATGATAGCAGCCTGTGTATTGACGCCAGGTATCTATTTTGCCATTAACAGCCCGGGGGCCGTTGTGGGAACGGAACCTGCGCAAGTGGCCGCTACGATATCAGATTGGGGTTTCCTTTTGACACCTGAGATGATTACCGGCCTTGCAGACGATGTTGGGGAAGAGACCATTATATCCCGTACTGGAGGAGCTCCAACCTTTGCTATCGGCATGGCCCATATCTTCTCGCAAGTGATTGGCGGAGCGTCCCTGATGGCGTTCTGGTATCATTTCGCGATCCTGTTCGAGGCATTGTTCATATTGACCACCATTGATGCGGGAACCAGGGTAGGGCGTTTTATGATACAGGATATCATCGGCACCTTTTACAAACCATTTGCCGAAACGAATAAATGGCTGCCTAATATAATTGCGACTGCCATTTGTGTCATCGGTTGGGGGTATTTCCTTTATCAAGGTGTCATTGATCCTCTTGGAGGAATCAATACCCTTTGGCCATTGTTTGGAATTGCGAATCAGATGCTTTCCGCCATTGCGTTGCTGCTTGGGACGACGGTCCTTTTCAAAATGGGTAAAAAGCGTACACATGGGTCACCCTTGTGCCCACTACATTCTTGTTGATAGTGACCATGACGGCAGGGTGGCAAAAGCTGTTCCATGAAAACCCGGCGATTGGCTTTTTAGCACATAAAGATAAGTTTAAAGCAGCCTATGACAGTGGGGAAGTTCTTGCTCCGGCAGCTAACCTTGCCGAGATGAAGCGGGTTATCGTCAATGATTATGTGGATGCTGCCCTATGTGCCATCTTCATGATCGTGGTGATCACGGTCCTGATTTCTGCCATAAGGTTATGGATAAAAGTCTTGAAGAACCAGAAAATAGATTTACATGAAACACCTTATGTATCCAGGTCGTCATAAGGGAGGGAAGGCAATGTTGAAAAGAATAATTAAAATTCTCAGCTACAGAAAGCAATTCGTCAGTTTGCTCGTCGGTGTGCCAAGTTATGATACGTATGTGGCACATATGAGAATGCATCATCCTGAAGATCCTGTGAAAACCAGGAAAGAATTTTTCTGCGAAGCTCAGGATGAACGGTATAACGCAAAGGGTGGGAAAGTGTCCCGTTGCTGTTAAAAAATATTTATTGAAGGGTCCTCAATAGGGGCCCTTTTTTTCGTGGTTTTTTCGAAGTGGGACATAAGTGGAGGGTGAAATGTAACAGCCGTGGAGTAGTGAAAATGTGGAAAAGTAAATATAAAACCAAAAAAATCACATTTCCTGGTCCTTTATTCATATTGATGTTATATAATCTAACATTTTTTTGAAAAATTCAAAAATTAAGTTGAATAATTAGAAAATTAAGTATATGATAAAAAATATAACATAATATTGTAAATAAACATAACATAGACAAAAAACAAGGGGAAAAAACAGTATGCAAATGACAGATTCGGTATTCATGTTTTTGGCAACGATGATGGTTTGGTTAATGACACCAGGGATTGCCCTATTTTATGGAGGGATGGTAAAAAGTAAAAATGTCCTGAATACGGCAATGCATAGTTATATGCCTTTGGCTGTCATTTCGATTCTTTGGGTGTTGATTGGGTATTCATTATCATTTTCACCTGGTAATACACTTCTGGGCGGTCTGGATTGGGTTGGCTTAAAGGATGTAGGCTTTGCACCTGGACCATACAGCGAAACAATTCCTCATAGTTTGTTCATGTTATTTCAAATGACTTTTGCCGTTTTAACTGTCTCGATCATTGCAGGTGGCATTGCCGAGCGGATGAAGTTTTCAGCATTCCTGATTTTTACGATCCTTTGGTCTTTATTCGTATACGCTCCCGTTGCACACTGGGTATGGGGAGGCGGCTGGTTAGCGGAACTGGGTACACTTGACTTTGCAGGTGGCAACGTTGTTCATATTTCTTCAGGGGTTGCAGGTCTGGTTTTAGCGATCATGTTAGGTAAAAGGAAAGAGTCAGGGGACAGTGCGCCGCATAATCTTCCTTTAACATTCCTTGGCGGATCATTAATTTGGTTCGGTTGGTACGGCTTCAACGTCGGAAGCGCACTGACAATCAATGAAGTGGCGATGAATGTATTCGTCAATACAGCTGTTGCAGCGGCTGCCGGTATCATAGGCTGGCTGATCGTTGAGTATATGGCTAATAAAAAGGCAACATTGCTGGGTGCGGTATCCGGAGCCATTTCTGGATTGGTGGCCATTACGCCTGCTTGCGGATTCGTAACCCCTGCCTCTTCCATCATCATCGGGGTCATCGGCGGTGCCGTATGTTTCTGGGGTGTATTCTTCCTGAAGAATAAACTGGGTTACGATGATGCACTTGATGCTTTCGGATTGCATGGAATCGGTGGGACATGGGGTGGCATCGCTACAGGGTTGTTCGCGACAACTTCCGTAAACGAAAACGGTGCAAATGGTTTATTCTATGGTGATTTCAACTTGTTGTGGAAGCAGCTTGTAGCGATCATTGTGACATATATCTTCGTTGCCGTTGTCACCTATATCGTTGCTAAAGTCATTAACCTTTTCGTGCCGTTGCGTGTCAGTGAAGAAGATGAGTCAATGGGGCTTGATCTTACACTTCATGGAGAAAAAGCTTATCACGAATCCATTTAAAAGGGGTTGCTCATATGTCCGAGGTTTTAACGAAAATAGAAATCATTACACGTCCCATCAAGTTTGAACAATTCAAAGCGGAACTTGCAAAAATAGGGGTAAGCGGAATGACTGTATCGGAAGTAAAAGGAACGGGTCTTCAGAAAAGTTATGTGGAAACCTATAGAGGCAGAAATCGTGAAATGTCATTACATGACCGAATGAAAATCGAAATCGTCGTGTGTGAAGTGCCAGTTCAGGATGTTGTGGATGTAGCAAGGAAATTCTTGAGTACAGGTAAACCGGGTGACGGAAAAATCTTCATTTATGAATTGGCGAATGTTGTGAATATCCGTACCGGAAAAGAAGGCCATGATGCTTTAAAGAATGACCTCTGATTGGTTGATGATCTGGCCAAATGTGCCGGATACATTAGAGGTAAAGAAAGGGAGCCTGAAAATGGGGAGATTGGTCCGAATTGTTAATGCAAAAAAACAGAAGATCGTTAATACGCTCATTTCAGAGGATGTATATCAACCTGATGACCGACCCTTTTTATTGGAATTGCCATTGAAAAATTTAGAAGAAATACTATCCCTCCGTATGAAATCCTCGTTTCAAAATCCCCGTTTTAAAAAATGACTTTTCAGGCCGTTATCCTATATGGGATTAGCGGCTTTTTTATGGTTTGATTACCACTCTCCGCTTTAATGTATTCAGGTAACTTTTTTCTAGAATCCCCCATGGAAATCGGGGAGCTTTACAACTATAATGAATAAGGATATTAAATTTAAATACGATTTTCTTGCCTTTTTTGACGCTTTTCGCTTAGTTACTTCAATTTTTCTTACGAAAAGTTAATTCAAAAAAATGTAAGTTTTCCAAAGAAACGATGAATTATTTCGTGAATGCCCTATTTAATAATAGGAAAAAATTATTAATATGTTCTATTAAGAGGTGAAAGGAAATGGATCAATTTACGGTCGAATCCGTTTTAAATATCATTAGGGAATTTGTACCGAAGGATGCTTCAATTTCTGTGGCTGATTCCGAAAAATACATTTATTATCAACCAAGCAAACAAGTTGACTTAAGAATAAAACCGGGTGATTTAATCAGTGAAAACACGGCGACATATAAAGCGCTGAGTGTCCGTAAAAAAATAGGGGTGCAGGTTGAAAGCAATGTATTTGGCGTACCTTACTATGGGCTGAGTGTTCCTATCATGGACGAGGGAAATCCTTTAGGGGCGGTAACGGCCATCTTGCCATCAAAGCCATTAATTTTACCGACATCATTCTTGACCATTAAAACGGATGACCGCTGGATACCGCTTCCATATGATGAAATTATGTATTTGGAAGCTCAAAATAGGAAAACTAAAATACAGTCCGAACGTGTGAGTGGATTTCATAAAATGAACTTGAGTGAATTGGAGTTCATTTTACCTGGTGATTCATTCATTCGGGTGCATCGTTCGTACATTGTCAATATCAACTATATTCAAGAGATCCTACCTGATTTCCATTCTACATTTTTATTGATAATGAAAGACAACTCCAAAATCCAGGTCAGTCAAACATATGCAAGTCAATTCAGGAGGGCTTTGGGGTTTTAGTGATTCTCCTTTGTGTGAAAAAATGCTGGTTTATGCCCAATTTAAGGCTTTTCATTCGAAAATGAATGTGACGATTACACAGGATTGGTAAAATTAAGTGTAAGAAAAGCGAAAAATGGGGGTCTTTTGTATGAACGAAAGCGTTTTCAAAAAAATTCGCAACGAACAATTTAAGGGGAAAGTAGTTACAGCGGAAGAAGCAGCTTCATGGATTAAAGATGGGATGAAACTCGGTATGAGTGGATTTACCCGTGCTGGTGATGCTAAAGTTATTCCGATGGCTCTAGTTGAAAGAGCTAAAACTGAAAAATTCAAAGTTGACGTTTATACTGGTGCCTCATTAGGGCCGGAAGTCGACCAACATATGGCGGAAGCAGGTATCATAAATAAACGTTTGCCGTTCCAAGCGGATAAAGGCATTCGCAATAAAATCAATGCTGATGAAGTAACTTATGTGGATCAGCATTTATCTCATACAGCTGAACAAGTTCGTCAAGGCATTGTCGGACCAATAGATTTTGCAATCATCGAAGCTTTGGCGATTACGGAAGATGGATTGATCATCCCGACAACTTCTGTAGGTAACTCAGCCATATTCGTTCAAGAAGCTAAACATGTGATCATTGAATTGAACGTATCCCATCCAGAAGGGTTGGAAGGGATGCATGATATTTATACACCAGCTAAACAAGGGGAACGCGAACCGATTCCTATGACAAAGGCAAGTGATCGCCTTGGATCGATCGGTATTGCGGTTGATCCTGAAAAAGTAATGGGAATCGTCGTTTCTACAGATCTTGATGCACCTTCTACAATCGTGCCGCCGGATGAAGAAACTGCAACAATCGCCAACCACCTCATTAACTTCCTTCGTGAAGAAATCAAGGCTGGCCGTTTAACTGAAAGCCTTGCTCCGCTTCAGTCGGGTGTAGGTTCAGTGGCAAATGCAGTATTCGCTGGCTTCCTTGATTCTGAATTTAAAGATTTGGAAGTTTATTCAGAAGTGCTGCAAGATGCAGTATTTGATTTAATCGATGCTGGCAAGGTTAAATTCGCTTCAGGGTGTTCGATTACATTAGCTGAAGAAAAAGGAAAACAAGTCTACGGTGAGCTTGAAAAATACCGTGATAAACTAGTTCTTCGTCCACAAGAAATATCTAACCATCCTGAAATCATCCGTCGTTTGGGCTTGATTTCAATCAATACAGCGTTAGAGTGTGATATCTATGGTAACGTAAACTCTACACATGTTTCTGGGACAAGAATGATGAACGGAATCGGTGGATCAGGAGATTTTGCCCGTAACTCACGCCTAGGCATTTTCGTTACGAAATCATATGCAAAAGGCGGCAAAATTTCCAGTATCGTTCCTTTCGTTTCTCATGTGGATCATACTGAACATGATGTGGATGTATTAGTGACAGAGCAAGGGATCGCAGATTTACGTGGCTTGGCACCAAAAGAGCGCGTAGAGTTAATCATAGAAAACTGTGCTCATCCTGACTACCGTCCGCAGCTTCGTGCATACTTCACTGAAGCTGTTGCTCAAACGGGCGGGCATCAAACTCCGCACATTCTTGAAAAAGCATTTTCATGGCATACGAACCTAGCTAAAAACGGTACGATGCTTGAAGCGGTTCTTCAAGATCAAAAATAAGACTCAAAACCCCGTCAATAAACAGCGGGGTTTTTTTTATTTGGGTCCGTGTCCGTATAGGTTAAACCCCATGAATCTTTCAATATTGAAAGGTAAATAGATTATTTCCCCTAAGTAATTTGTATGATGTTTCCTATTGATTCTTTTTCCTGCGACATATAACGGATTTAAAGTTTAAAATGATGCTTAACCATCAAAAAGATAGGGAACTGTATCTTTAGGCTTTTTTCATTTATTTTTGTATATAATTATTCATTCAAGTTATAGAAATATGGTAAACTGCTAACAATGAAAGATTATCATACATAGAATTTTTCGCATTCATGATGTTGTTTCCATAGAAATAGGGAGTTAAATAGAATTGCTTATAGTGGAGGAGATAATTTGTTCAAGACAAAATTACATTTTTGGACGTTAGAGTTATTACTATTGTCTTTACTTTTTTATGTTGGTACAAAGATTTCTTTTCTTTTTGAACCAATAGTCATTTTTACATCTACATTGTTCTTTCCAATCTTGATTTCGGGCTTTCTCTACTTTTTGTTCAACCCTACCGTTGATTTCCTCGTTAAAAGGAGAATGCCAAGGGGATTGGCGATTTTATTGCTTTACGTATTTTTCCTTGGGTTGATTAGTTTATTGGTCGGTCTGGTTGGTCCATCACTTTCCAAACAGGTTACGGACTTAATCAATAACCTTCCGGATTATTTCAATCAAACAAGGAAGTTCATTGAAGATTCAGCTGAGTCAAAATGGTTTTTGTGGACGGTGGAACAAGATTATGTACCTCTGCAAGAAGTAGGTGACTCGCTTCAGAAATATTTGACTGATTTACCTAGTAATATAACGAACAGTTTAACTTCGGTTTTCAGTGTGGTCACGAATATTACTTTAGTGGTCGTAACGGTTCCTTTCATCCTGTTTTATATGTTGAAGGATGGGGATAAGCTTCCGGCCGCCATTATGAAATTCGTACCGGTTCGCTATAGAAAACCAGCTTTAACAGTACTTCAGGAAACTGGCGGGACGCTTACTACATACATACAAGGGCAGATGCTTGTTTGCATGTTTGTCGGGATCGGAACGTTCATCGGGTATTTGATCATTGGTTTGCCTTACGCGTTCTTATTCGCGCTGATTGGTGCCGTAACCAATATCATTCCATATGTAGGCCCGTTTATCGGAGCCGCTCCTGCTGTCATTGTGGCATTGATTCATTCACCGACCGAGGCGTTATTGGTCATTCTCGTTGTAACGGTCATTCAGCAATTGGATGGTAATTTCATTTCACCGTTAGTCATCGGGAAAAAATTGAACACACATCCGCTTACCATCATCATCCTATTGCTCGTGGCCGGAAACATTGCCGGTATCATCGGCATGATTTTGGCTGTTCCGACCTACTCCGTTGTTAAAACGATTGTATTGAATATCGTAAAATTCATCAGGATCCGTAAAGAGGAAAAGCTTGAAGAAGATATATTGGAATGAAAAAACGGGCCCGGCTCAATTGAGTCGGCCCGTTTTATAGTGTGCTAAATAGGTTACAAACCTAAGGAAATATATTTTACTTCCAGGAATTCCTCGATGCCCTGGTGTCCGCCTTCACGGCCGAGCCCACTTTGCTTGAATCCGCCAAATGGAGCTTGCGGAACGGAAGGAAGTCCATCGTTCAAGCCTACAATACCGAATTCAAGTGCCTCGGTGAACTTGATGCCCTTGGTGATGTTTTCAGTGAAGACGTAAGCTGCCAAACCGAAGATAGAGTCATTTGCCCTCTTGATTGCCTCTTCATCAGTCTTAAAGGAGGCAATGGGAGCTAGAGGGCCAAATGTTTCTTCCTTCATGCAGAGCATGCTGTCATCAATGTTGGAAAGTACGGTTGGTTCAAGAAAAAGACCGCTTATTGATTTACCGCCAGCTTCGAGCTTAGCGCCGCTGCTGATTGCTTCATCAATTTGTTTTTGAACCTTATCCACTGCATTTTGATCGATAAGAGGACCGATATCGACGCCATCTTCCAGTCCGTTTCCTACCTTTAGTTCTTTGACCTTGGCAACGAGCTTTTCGATAAAGGCATCTTGAATTGCTTCGTGGACATAAATGCGATTTGAACAGACGCATGTTTGTCCTGCGTTACGGAATTTTGAACTGATGATGCCATCAACCGCTTTATTAAGGTCGGCATCCTCAAGAACGATTGCGGGTGCGTGACCTCCGAGTTCAAGCGAGATTTTCTTTACCGTGTCAGCTGAGCCTTTCATAAGGGTTTTACCGACTTCTGTAGAACCGGTAAACGTCAATTTACGAACCCTCGTATCTTGAAGCCAAGTTTCGCCGATTTCTGATGATTTTCCTGTCACGACGTTGATGACTCCTTTTGGAATGCCAGCTTCTTCAGCTAATTCAGCCATTTTTAAAGCCGTTATGGGAGTCAGGTTTGCCGGTTTAATGACGACTGTGCAGCCAACGGCAAGCGCTGGTGCAACTTTTCTTGTAATCATGGCTGCAGGAAAGTTCCAAGGCGTAATGACAGCTACAACTCCGACAGGCTGTTTAGTCACGAAAAGCCGCTTATTGGACACGGAAGCAGGGATCGTTTCGCCGTACACCCGTTTTCCTTCTTCGGCAAACCAAGATAAAAAGCCATTGGCATATGTCATTTCACCAAGAGCTTCTTTAAGGGGCTTGCCTTGCTCTTCAGTCATGATTTTGGCCAGTTCTTCTTTATGATCATCAATCAATCGATGCCATTTCCAAATTAGTTCAGCACGTTCGTAGACTGATAGCGCGGCCCATCCCGTAAAGGCTTCATATGCGGCATCTGCAGCCTTCGCCGCTTCAGTTGCACCGCCTTTAGGAACGGTGGCAACTACTTCATCCGTTGCCGGGTTTCTCACTTCAATTTTATCCAATCCAAAATCCGACCACTCACCGTTAATAAATAATCCGTAATCCTTCATGATAAAACCTCCTAATTTGGTTAAATCCATCAAACTACTAAAACTTTTAACTTTATACTTTTACCTGTTACATAAAAGTATAAACACTTTTCCGTGATTCTGAAATTAATTTGATTGGCTATTTATAGAAGATCGGCTGTTCGGTTGATAGAAAGGGAGCAATAAAAAAGAGGTGCAAGTTGCACACCTCTTCATTCAGGGTTCGATTATTTTTCCGATGAGACGGCCACTTCATCCATATCACCTGAGATGGCTTGATTTGGATTGAATTCACCTTCTGATTTAGAAATGACCACTGTAGCGACACTGTTACCGATTAGATTAGTGATGGCACGTGCTTCAGACATGAAGCGGTCGACTCAAGCAGTAATGCCATTCCTTCAACTGGTATCATTGGGAAGGCAGCTAATGTTGCAGCAAGTGTAATGAAACCGGATCCCGTTACACCGGCAGCACCTTTGGATGTTAACATCAAGATTCCTAGAAGGGTCAATTCCTGCCAAATGCTTAAATCGACACCATAGGCTTGGGCAATGAAAATCGCAGCCATGGATAAGTAGATGGATGTGCCATCAAGGTTGAAAGAATAACCGGTTGGGACAACCAACCCGACTACCGATTTTGAGCAACCGTATTTTTCGAGTTTTTTCATCACGCTTGGCAGGGCGGATTCCGACGAAGATGTTCCTAAAACTAAGAGGATCTCTTCTTTTATATAGGCAATGAACTTGAAAATATTAAATCCATACATTTTTGCGATCGAGCCAAGGATGAGAATGATGAATAGTGCCATTGTGATGTATACGCTACCCATTAATTGTCCTAACGAGGTTAGAGAACCAAGGCCAAACTTACCGATTGTATAAGCCATTGCTCCAAATGCGGCTAATGGGGAAACTTTCATGATCATACCGACGATGCCGAAGAAAATGTCTGCAATATGCTGAAAGAAAGAAACGACTGGCTGCACTTTCGGTCCCATTGCCGCCATTGATAATCCGAATAATACGGCAAAGAATAGAATAGGGAGTAAGTCTCCGCCAGCCAGTGCGGCAACGGCATTATCAGGAATGATATTAGAAATGAAAGCAACGGCTCCATGTTCCGTTTCGGAAGCGGCTGTTGTATATTGTGATACATCTCCGCCCTCGACTGAATCGATGTTAAAGCCTTTACCAGGTCCCAGCAGATTGACCACGATGATTCCGATGGCAAGTGCGAAAGTGGTAACGATTTCAAAATAGAGCAGGGCCTTTCCGCCGATGCGGCCAACCTTTTTCATATCACCCATACCGCCAATTCCGATTACGACGGTTAAGAAGATGATTGGTGCAATGACCATTTTAATCATTTTAATAAATAAATCTGCTAATATCTTCAGCTGTTCACCGAAAGCAGGGAAGAAGAAACCGACTGTAATACCCAGAATGATACCGATGATGACCTGAACTGTTAGATTTTTTAATATTTTCAAGGTGCATTCTCCTTTGTCATATGATAGCGCTTTCTTAACTTGATAATAG
Source organism: Peribacillus frigoritolerans (assembly GCA_030562215.1). Lineage (GTDB taxonomy): Bacteria > Bacillota > Bacilli > Bacillales > DSM-1321 > Peribacillus > Peribacillus frigoritolerans_B. Next base: position 1,624,779 of record JAUPFL010000001.1, read on the forward strand.
TGTAACAGAAGAAAGAATCAGAATATTCTTTTGGTGATATTGTTTTCTTTTTGTTCTTTTTGGTCTTGGGGATTTTTAATAACTGAAGGGAAGAAAGGGAATTAAAAGTGACGATTAGGATATAGATAGATTACTAAGCTGCAATAAAAAAATACCGGCGGAGTGCCGGTATTGGGAAAAATCAATTTTCAAATGGTTTTATGAGTGCATATAGGGTTCCAATCACAGGTAGTTTCAAACCGGCCTTGTCGGCTAGGCGCAGTGCACCGCCCTGTAAATGTTCCACTTCGAGGGTCAGGCCCTTCCGGCGGTCCTGGTGCATCGAAGAGGTGGATTCATCAGGTAAGCCTGCCATGTTTTCCAACGCTTGAGCAATATTCTCCGCAGTAATCCCGACGTCATAAGCATTTGCAAGCTCCTTCATTTCAACAAGGACCTTTTCTAGCAATCCATTGGTTTCCGGAAATCTCCGTATCGTGCCGATAGGAAGGTTGGAGGCAGTTGTCACACCGGAGAACGCGGTGATGAACATGTATTTGATCCACATCCTGATCAATATGTTTTCCGTTCTGCTTGCCTTCATGATAGCTGAGCCGGCCGCCTGTTCGAATTCATCACAAATCTTTTTTGTGACGGATGAAGCGGGCCATAGATTAAATCGTGATTTTCATTGGAGTGTATGACATGCCCTTTTTCATCAAGGGTGGCGATGATGAAGGCGCTTCCTCCCAAGACGGCTTCTTCGCCCAGTTCGTCCTGTAAAATGGATACATGTTCCAACCCATTCAAAAGCGGGAGGACCTTTGCGCCCTTTTCGACAAGCACCTTTAAATCTGAAAGGGTGCCTTGCAGATGCTGGCCTTTTACGGCGAGAATCACGAGATCGACCTTTTCTATATCCTTTACATTCTCTGTGATATGAAGGTCGTTGAATTGGTAGTTTCCATGTGGGCTGGTTATGCTGATCCCGTTTTCCTTCAATTGTTTGGCGCGGTTTTTCGGACAAGGTATTGAACATCCTGCCCGGCCTGCTGCAACCTGCCCCCAAAGTAGGAGCCGAGTGCCCCGGCCCCTATAATGACAATATTCAAAGCGCACACCTCTCTTTTGATTAAGATGTACTAATCATAACATTGACTGAATTTTCGGTAAATGTTTCAGTTTGAAGGTCAACTGGTTGTTTACATGTTTATAAGAATGGGAAAAACAAAAGACCAGCCTGAAAGGTTTCAGGCTGGTGCTTATCATTATTTATAGATTTTTACTTTAACTGTTTTTCTGCCCCAATTGATAGCTTTTGAGTGAGAAGAGTAGAAGACGTCAATTTTATTCCCTTTGATTGCGCCGCCTTTATCTGCCGCAATGGCATCCCCGTATCCTTCTACATGAACTTTTGTTCCTAGTGGAATGACCTTAGGGTCGACTGAGATGGCTTTTACGTTAGGGTTTTTCTTTAAGTTAAGACCAGATGCTGTAATACCGCTGCAACCTTTGCAGTTCGCAGTGTAAGCTGTTGCCTTCACCGTGATCGTTTTATATTTCTTGGATGATGATGAGGTTTTAGCTTTAGCTTTAGCTTTAGGTTTAGGTTTAGCAGAGGTTGAAGTTTTCTTGACCTTTAAAACTTGTTTTGGATGGATGTTATCTTTTTTCAGGTTTTCCAACTTTTGAGTTGATTGACTGTTATATTATGTTTATTGGCGATACCCCATAGTGTGTCGCCGCTTTTAACTTTGTATGTAGTAGTAGCAGCCGATGAAACTCCGGAAAAACTAAATACCAAAAAGAAAGCAGTGAATAGTGGAAGTAGTATTTTTTCAAAATGAATAGTCTCCTTTGTTTTAAATCGTAGACTTAGAATAACAGGTCTTTATGACAACAATGTTTCGGTGGAATAGTAATTGTGTTACAAAAAGGTTTCCCTTGATAAATAAATGTAATATAAACTAGGACAAAAGGACTTATCTGTTAAATGTAAATATATTATTTATTATGTCAGTATAAGCGTATTTTTGTTAAATAGTGCTGCTATAATGGCGTATCCTGTTTAATTAGGTAAAATGTGGATGTGTATTCCCTGGTTTTAAAGTCCTGTATATTTTGTAAAAAAGCAACGTAATAATAAAGGGTTGAATGCTGTTTATTTTTGTGGGAGAGGATATTCGGAAAATGGAAAAATCCGGCATCTATGTGATGCCGGATTAAACTATAGACAAACTCGATTAAAATCGGTTTGTCTATAGTTTTTTTGAGAGTTTGTAAAAATTCGAACGTTGATTTCCACTCCAGGCACTCGCTTCCCGTCGGCTCCCATCGACGCGCTTTTCCCGCAGGAGTCTCGCACCTTCCGTTCCAATCAACTTTGTTTTGAAATTTAAATAAAACTCCTTTCCACAAACTCAGCTGGCATCTATGAGATGCCGGCTTTTTTCACGATTTTGATTAATTTAAAACGAATTCAGAAGCGAAATCGACTAGCATTTTTTGATAGACTGCTACCGATTCAAGATTGACGCATTCCCTATCTCCATGCCAGTTCTCGCCTTTTGGTCCGAATTCAATGGCTGGGATACCATATGCCGCAAAAAAGACGGTATCTGCGGAGCCGTGTTGTCCAAAAATGACAGCGTCTTGCTTGGTGTTTCTTTCGATAATCGGGCGAAGCAGAGTGATGAATGGGTCTGACTCTTCGGTTTTTACAGGTTTACTGTACATATTAAGGTGAACATTATTTCCTGTTACACTTTCGATCTGAGCGACGATATCTTCCATTGTTTGCGTAGGAAGATAGCGAATATCAAGACTTAGCAAACAGGCATCCGGTACCTTATTGTAGACCTCCCCGCCTTTTATTTTTGCTAGGTTAAGTGAAGGGGAAGAGTAAAGGGAGTATGATCCCGGGTGAAAGGAAGCTCCTTTATTTTTTGATAGAGATCATAGGCCTTTTCAATTGCATTCACGCCTTCCCATGGACGGCTTCCGTGTGCAGATTTGCCGGATACTTCAATATCGAGACGAAGGGCACCCTTTGCCTGGAGCCCGATTCCCAATTGCGTAGGTTCAGCACAGATTACAAAGTCCCCTCTATAACCATGTTTCGCTAAATATCCGGAACAGTTCAACCCGCCAATCTCTTCATCCGATACGATCTGAAGCTGGATTTTCAAACCTAAGTCCTTATCTTTCAGTTCGTTAAATGCACACATCATCCCTGCAACTCCAGCTTTCATATCGGCTGTCCCGCGTCCATATAAATTTCCTTCATGAACCTCAGGGAAAAATTGATCCGGCGTACCGCTGACAACATCGACATGGCCATTCCAAATTAGGGTTTTATCTCCGCTGCCAATCTCGCTAACAAGCATTTTATAACCGTTATTTACAATCAAATTCACGGTAAGTCCTTGTTTTTTAGCCAATCCGCACAGTAATCAACCGCTTGGTTGGCTCCTTCTTTCGATGAACTGTCGATAGATACTAAATCTTTAAGTAACTCGATGAGCAAAAGAAAACCTCCTAAAAATATGCATACTAATATTATATATACCCTTTCTGAGTAAGGGTTAACTCAAAAATATTTTCCTGTTAAATAACGTTTAGCACTTTCATCCCCTGGGGTATGTAAAGGGGGAGCGACAATTTACATTCTTTAAGGAGGATGATAGATATGGATAAACGTATAATTGGTGTATATGAAACTGGAGAAGAAGCCATAAAGGCTGTTGAGTCATTACAGGCCCAAGGGTATAATCGTGAAGATATTTCAGTGGTAGCTAAAGATAAAGAAGAATTAAATGCAGTGAATGAAGAAACGGGTACAAAAGTTGAAGAGGGGCTCGCAGCTGGTGCGGCAACTGGAGGTATTTTGGGAGGTGCTGCCGGATTATTAGCAGGTGTGGGTGCGTTGGCAATTCCGGGAATCGGGCCGGTACTGGCTGCTGGACCGCTTGCTGCAACATTAGCCGGAGCGGCTGTAGGCGCTGGTACAGGAGGATTGGCTGGTACATTAATCGGAATGGGCATACCTGAAGACGAAGCCAATCGTTATGAAGCGGATGTAAAGAGTGGCAAGCTGCTTGTGTTAGTAGATTCGGATGCGAGAAAATCCAGTTCTTCTTACTCGGGAATAACTGAAACCGATGAAACGCTAACGAATGGCAGAAGAACTCTATAAGTCGTAAAAAAGGACGGATCCCTTAGGACCCGTCCTTTTTTGATTAGAATGTGAATTTCTTTATTTCTTTGTGCATTTCCTGGGATAGGGCATCCAATTCACTAGCCAGGGCATTTAATTGTTCCATGGAGGCATTCGTTTCTTCTACAGAAGCTGATACTTCTTCAGTTCCTGCTGCAGTTTCCTGACTGATTGAATTTAATTTTTCTGCATTGGTCGCCATTCGTGTGACCTCGTTTACCATATCATTCATCATCTTTTTCATTTCGTCAAAATTGCTGAATGTGTTCGCGATGATGGATGCAATGTGACTGAAAGCATTTTCCGTATCCGTTACAGAAGTATCCTGAAGATGGATTTTTTGATTGACTTGATCAATCAAATGAACGGTATTGGTTGTATCGGTTTGCATGGCTTGAATGATTTCAGAGATTTCTTTCAGTGAGTTTTCCGTCTGCTCGGCCAATTTCTTCACTTCATCGGCAACAACTGCAAATCCTTTTCCATGCTCACCGGCCCTGGCTGCTTCGATGGCAGCATTCAGGGCGAGTAAATTCGTTTGTCCGGCAATCCCACTTATGGTCTTTACTATCGCACTAATATCATTGGACCGTGCATCCAATGATTTGACTGCCGTACTCATCTTATTGGATATCTGGGACGTTTCATTGAATTGTTGTTTTAGGCTTTGCACTTGAGTGATTCCGTTTTCGGAAGCTTTGAACATATTTTCGGATTCCGTGGCCATTTTGCCCGTTTGCGCTTCAAGGTCATTGATTTTGTCAGCCAGCAGCTTTACGGCTATTTCGTTATTCTGCCCAACTTCGATTTGGTCTATGGCACCGGCCGCTATTTGTTCCATCGTCATGGCCACCTCGTTAGCAGCCGCTGAATTCTCATCGGCACTAGCCACTAGCGTCATGGAGGAATCCGATACTTTATCGGAAAGGTTGTTGACAACCCCAAACATATGACCCATATTCCTGGTCATTAAGCTGGTGTCTTCTGCAAGTTGGCCTATTTCATCTTTCCTGAAAATGGAATTCTTGGAGGTGAAATCGCCATCAGCCATTTTCCTTATGGATTCCTGCAGTTTTTTAATGGGATTCGTTAAAGAACGGGTGATGAAGATGGCAGATAGTGCAGTGACGGTAAAGACAATCAAAAGTGTGATGATATTATCGATTATCATCGAGCTTGCCCGGACTTTCACTTCATTTTCGTCCATTACCCCTGCTATTCTCCATCCGGTGGTAGGGTTGGTGGCGTATCCGACGATCCGGCTTTCCCCTTCATATTCCTCGATCATTGATCCGGATGCACTTTTCATTTTTTGAAAATATTTTCCTTTGATATGTCCTGTTGAATTTTTTCCTTGTCTGGATGTGTAACGAATGACCCTTTCTTATCCAACAAAACCGTATAGCCCGTTTCGCCGAATTTCGTTTGATTGACCATCGTGATCAATGTATCGATCGAGATGTCGACACCGAGCACGCCTATTAATTTATCACGATCATCATATATGGCTTTTGCTGCCGTAATGACAAGTTCATTCGTCGCCTGATCCGTATAAGGTTCCGTCCAAATGGTCTTGTTTTTTTGTTTTAATGCGGATTGATACCAATCCCTTTGTCTCGGATCGAAGTCAGCCGGCAATTCCGCTTTAGGGAATATTAATGTTTTTCCATCTTTCTCCGTGCCGAGGTATAAACCATTTATTTCAGAACTGCTTGACTGTGTATGGGAAAACTCATCCATTATGGATTCGGGGTTCTTATCATAAGTAATCATGATAGGATACATACCGATCCTATCCAATTGATTTTCCGTTTTTTGAAAGAAGATTTCGAAAGAATCGTTCATTGACTTGACTTGCTCTTCCGTCGTTCCGGTAAGTTCCTTGGTCGTCAACTCGATACTATTTTTATAGCTCATGTAAGAGATGGCCATTCCGCTTATCATGATCAAAGCTAAAAAAGGAATCAATATTTGTTTTTTTAGCGAATTAAAATACCAGTCTGTGAGTCTTTTCATCTGTACAATTCTCCTTATATACCTCAAATTAATTTAGGCTTCTATAGATATTTCGGTCTGCTTTGACTTTTTTGAAGTTTCAAGTTAGAAAATTCCCAATATTAATTTTGCTGTGAGTGAACGACATGCATTCAAGGTATAGTGGATAAAAAAAGAGCTGACAGCCATGGTCAACTCTTTCATTCATTGATTGCTATTCGACTTGGATATTTTTGTCCTGTCCATATACCATGTGTAAAACTCGTCTGCATAATTAACGGATACATCTTGGAGCTTTGTATGGTGTACAGGCTTGGAGCGGTTGATCGTTTCAATTGTGGCAAGCCCGAAAAACTTTTGCAGCCTCGAACGCTCCACCTCAATTTGGATGACCTTGCTTCTTTTGGTGATGAATAGTGATGTTTCCAAACTTCCGGATTTGAACTGAATGAACTCATCATTTAACAAGTAACGGCTATTTTTGTAATCCATTATTCTCAATGTATAAATGAGGACGAATAGAATCAGCGAGATATACCATAGGGAGGGTTTGAAATAATAGATCGCCAATGTTGTGAGAATCCAGAAAAAGCTGGGCCGAAGCATTCGGATTTTGAAGGCCTGTTTCGATAGTGACTTCATTGACCGTTCCACTTTATAAGCGGGTAAAATCTCTTCTACCATCCCATATGCCCGTTCAATTGATAAAAAAGGATAGAGGGTGTTCGTTTCCAGATCTTCATCACCGGTGCTTCCTGCACTGATCAATTTTACTTCTGCCAATCCTAGCAATCTTTTAATGATTGATTGGGTGATTTCGACTGCTTGTACTTTTTCTTTCTGAATGGAAAAAGCGGATTCATCCAGTACGCCTTTCTTGATATATATACGCTCGTGATCGGATGAAATTTCATATTTTCCATATTTAACGAATGTGGAAACGATTCCGAATGCAACGGCGACACAAATGAGGCCCGCAATAACGATGGTTATGATCCACCAAGTATCCAATAGCCTGGCAAGGAAGCCTTCGGCGTTCTCCAAATCGATAAAATCATCAAGTGTATTATATAACGTGGCCAATATTGGGATTAGGGCCAGAAAACTGAGTGATGTAAAGGAAGCTTTCAGCACATCTTGTTTGCTTGGCGTGAAATGGATTGTTTTTTCACTGGTTGGTTGTATATCCTCAGCTATTCGTTCTTCAGGACTATCCACTTCGATAACCGGAAGTTCCTGTTTTGAAGCATATTCCCCCTCAAGCCGTTCGGCCTCTTTTCGGGAAATCATCTCGAAAAGTACGGTACCCTGATCGCCAGTCATCCCCGTTTCGAATGTTAAAGAGGTCAATCTGAAAATTTTATGAAATAAAGTCGTCCGTTGCTGGACATTCTGGACCTTATGAAGCGGGACAGTTCGATACGATTTCGAGATAAGCCCTGAAGTAATATGTATGGCACTTTCTTTGATTTGGTATTTATACGTATACCATTTAAGGATGACAGAAATGACTTTCCAAATCAGATAAACTAGAAAACCGATTTGGAGTACCTTCATGTACATCTTTTCAGAACCGAAATTCAGGACATAAAGCATGATTATGAAAAACACATTCCCTTTCAGCAATTTCCAAAATTCGAAAGGGATTTTGAAAGGGTGTAATCGTTTTGCTTGTTCTTCCATCGTTAATCCACTTCCTTAATTTTTGCGAAATGGGCAATTTTATCTCGTAATTCATACGCCTCTTTCTCGGGGATGGCAGGTATGTCATGAGAGTCGCCCATTGTTCCGACGCTTAGGGAATAAAGGTTATATTTTCGCAAAAAAGGTCCTTGGTTCAATTTGACGGATTGAACCTTCGTCATTGGAATGAGTTCATGCTTTTCACTCCAGGCTCCCCGTTTTGTTTGAATGAATTCTTCGTTCACATCGTAACGCCAATACTTTTGCAAAAGTATCGGTTCAATGAAGATGGACCAGATTGCATTGAAACAAGATAATACGATAAGTCCGTTTAAAATCCATCCAATCCATTCTTTCCAAGTGAAATAATCATCAACAAATAATAGGATGCCAAGTACGGCGAGGATAATAAGATTGGTAATGGCTTCAGTCATCCGCCAAACCTTCACTGATTCTTTGGAAATTTTCTTCGTTGGTGGCTCTATCTTGGAATACATATATTCACTCCTTACTATGTCTTTATACTTATACGGATTATCTTACAAAAAAGTTCCCTATCATAAGAACTTGTTTCCATGGGGTGCCGGCCGAATAATCCTGCAGTTTCCGAGTATATATAAATAAGGAACTTTCTAGTGGCTCTTTTCTTTTTATAAGACAGTTAAATGGACAAGATAGAAGATGTAAGTTTTTAGAGTGGGAGTGATAGGTTTGACATATAAAAGGAAGTTGAGTTTTATATTCTTCCTGTTTTTGATTTGTTTTTTTGATGGAGAATCGAAGCAGGCTGCAAATGATGATGGAAACCTAGAGAAGGAAATTCAACAAATATTAGAGTATTCGCCGGGATTGGCTGGGGCTTTGACGGGAATTTCCATCCGTTCAGCTGAAACGGGGGAAATGATTTATGAATGGGGAGCGCAAACGAGATTGCGGCCTGCTTCGAACCTTAAGCTATTGACTGCAGCAGCTGCGCTGGAAACTTTAGGGGAAGATCATGTTTTTCAAACAGAACTATACATAAAAGGAGTGCAGGTTGGCCATGTTCTGCAGGGAGATGTATATCTGAAGGGAAAAGGAGATCCCACATTATTGGAAAAGGATTTTGATGAGCTGGCAGCTTCATTGAAGCGCAGGCAAGTTAAGCTGGTTCATGGGGACCTTATAGCGGACGATTCTTGGTATGATGATATTCGCTATTCCCAAGACTTGGTTTGGAGCGATGAACAGGAATATTACGGAGCAGCCGTTTCGGCTTTAACCGCATCCCCTAATGAAGATTACGATACCGGTACCGTCATCGTGGAGATAACGCCTGGGGAAAAGGCTGGTAAAAGGGCAACGGTGAAGCTGGAGCCGGAAACGGATTACGTGAAGGTCATCAACAAAACGAAAACTGAATCGGCAGACAGCAATAAGAAAATTGAAGTCGAACGGTCTCATGGCACACAAGTCATTACGGTGTCCGGGACCATTCCGGAGCGTTCTGGGGTGACCAAAGAGTGGATCTCGGTGGAAGATCCCACGGAATATGCCCTGAGCCTATTTGAAAAATCAATGAAGAAACATGGAATTAAAGTGTTGGGAAAAAGGGAAAAAGGAAAACGCCAGTAGAAGCGGACTTGATTGCCACTCATCAGTCCATGCCGCTTTCACAGCTGCTTATTCCTTTCATGAAATTGAGCAATAACAGCCATGCCGAGGTTTTGGTAAAGGAAATGGGCAAAGAGGCAGAAGGGGAGGGAAGCTGGAAGGATGGTTTAAAGGTTACTCGAAATCAGCTCAAGAGTATGGGTCTCGATATGCAAACGATCATGATGCGTGATGGATCTGGCATTTCCCAAGTCAATATGATTCCAGCGAATGAAATAACGAAGCTTCTGTATGCCGTACAGGAAAAAACGTGGTTTCCTGCTTACTTGAATGCTTTGCCGATTGCAGGCAACGAAAATCGGATGGTGGGGGTACGCTAAGAAAGAGGATGAAAGGGACACTTGCAGCCGGGAATGTTCGCGCTAAAACAGGGACGATTTCAGGAACGAGCTCCTTATCAGGTTATGTGACGACCAAAAGAGGGGAAAAAATTATATTTTCAATCATCTTGAATAACTTTGTGGAAGAAAAAGGCATTACGGCAATCCAGGATAAGATAGCCGTTATGCTCGCGGAACAGGAAAACCTATTGGGAAGTGGCCATTAGTATCCATGGAAAGCAAGGTATGTAGTTCAGATGTGATAAGCTGCTCGGCATCTGCCAATTCATTTTCTTCGGCAAAATAAAGCCGATAAGCCGTTTTTTATTTGCTGACTCGATGTCGGGTTTCAATCGCAGATTCGAATGGCGTTTCAAATCGATGGTCATTATATAACATTGCATCAAGCCGGCTTTTGAACCATCGAAGACCTTTCTCCGATATATATGTCTATAACAAGAAGTGCTTTTCAAGACCGTCACTAGTAATCAAAATGGAAAGGCCAAGCTGTTTGATCGTAGACAGGGTCTCCATGAAGTGAGGAAAAGCGAACCTTTTCCTTCTCTGTTTCTTGAATCAAACATGAAGCTTGGAAGCATATTGGATTTTATTCAATACCTGCACCTTCCTCTTATTTTTTTCATTTATCCGCTCAAGGAAGGATTTTAAGGGAGGATTAATAGAAATAAGTAGTATAGGGGGGAATGCTTATGAACTTTCCAACACTCAATGGATAGTATACGATTAGCAGTCTTATAGCTGAAATTCACGAAATTTCAAAAAACGCTCACTCTATATATTGGCCATAGATGGTCGGGGCGGGTCTGGAAAAAGTACACTCGCTTCCTGTATCCAAGCAGAATTTCCAGGTAGCTTGGTCGTTCATATGGATGATTTTTATTTGCCGTCATCGGATAGGGTTAAACTGCCTCCATCCCAAAAGCAGATTGGAGCGGATTATGATTGGGAACGGGTTTGTAACCAAATACTGAAACCGCTTACGAAGGGGGAAGAAGGAAGGTATCAAAGGTATGATTGGGAAACGGACACGATGGCCGAATGGCATGTGGTTCCTGCTGGAGGCCTTGTCATTATAGAAGGAACATATTCTATCCGTAAAGAATTGGCAGGGTACCATGATTTCACGATTTGGGTGGAATGTCCCCGTGATCAGCGATTGAAACGTGGCCTTGAGCGGGATGGTGAAGATGCGCGTCAGATGTGGGAGGATAATTGGATGGTTTATGAAGATCTTTATGTGGGTGCACAAAGGCCTCAAGAAAGAGCGAATCTTGTTGTGGACGGAACGAGCTGAATCCGGGATATCTGGAGCTCGCTTTTAATTGTAAGGGTTTACCTATAAAATATATTATATGTTTAGATAAATTTCTGGGGAGCCGGAAACATGGGGGAAACGATGTTTACTAATGAAGAACAAGCTGCCGTATATAAAGCCATTTATAACCGAAGGGATATCAGGAGTTTTTTGCCTAAGCCCATTTCAAAGGATATACTCCGCAGAATTTTGGATGCTGCACATCATGCGCCGTCTGTAGGATTCATGCAACCTTGGAGTTTCATCGTGATTTCATCTCAGGAAACCAAGGACAGTTTGGCATGGGCAGCGGATAAAGAAAGAAGGGCCCTCGCTATTCATTATGAAGGAGGTAAAGAAAATAAGTTTCTTGGTTTGAAAGTGGAAGGGTTAAAAGAAGCACCATACACCATTTGTGTTACATGCGACCCGACACGGGGCGGCTCCCATGTTTTAGGGAGGAACTCCATTCCGGAAACCGATATCCTATCCACGGCCTGTGCGATTCAAAATATGTGGCTGGCAGCCTGTGCGGAAGGATTGGCAATGGGATGGGTAAGCTTTTATAAGAAAAATGATATTCGTGATATTTTGGAGATTCCGCCGCATATAGAACCCGTCGCACTCCTGTCGATTGGCTTTACGGATCAATATCCGGATAAACCCATTCTTGAACTTGCTAAGTGGGAAAAAAGAAGGCCGATGGACGAACTTATTTTCAAGGATAAATGGGGGAATAAATAAAACGATATATTAAGGTTCTAAAACTTGTTTATTAAGCCCCTGGTTCAGGGGTTTTTTGTTGTGAGGAAAATATAGAAGACTCTTACGAAAGATACATCTTTTGAAAGAGTCTTTTTAAAAATTTGGTTTGATTTTAAAATCTGCGCCGTTTTGAAGATCCCGGTATACCGAGATCTTCACGGTATTTTGCAATAGTCCGGCGGGAGATCTTCGTCCCTTCATTTTCGAATATTTGACAGAGTTTCTGATCTGAAAAAGGCTTTATTTTATCTTCATCGGCAATCAAGACCTTTATTTTTTCCTTGATGGTGGTCGTTGATTCGGTTGCTTGGCTGTTCACGCGGTTTAACCCTCTAGTAAAGAAGTTCCTTAGTTTGAAGAGGCCATGCGGCGTCTGGATATATTTATTGCTCGTCGCCCTGCTGATCGTTGATTCATGAAGCTGAAGTTTTTCCGAAATGTCCTTCAGTGTCATAGGTTTTAATCCCGTAATTCCCTTCATGAAAAACTCATGCTGCTCATCCACTATTGACGCTGTCACTTTGTAAAGTGTCATTTGCCTTTGTTCGAGCCCTTTTAAAAGTAATTGGGCATCATTTATGTGCCCTTTTATATAATCTTTAGCTGGATTAACAGAATTCATGGCGACGTGATTCTTGTAGTAAGGATTGATGGAAAGTTTAGGTGTGCAGCTATCGTTGACCGTTATCAGGAAACCTTCTTTTTCTTTTTCCACGTAAACGTCCGGAACGATGTAATGAGTCATATCATTGGAAAAGTGACTGACTGGACGCGGGTTTAACGTACGGATGAAATCCGAGGCCTCTTGTACTTCTTGAACGGTCACTTGGTGAAGGGCGGCAATTTTCCTGTAGCGTTTTTCTGCTAAATCCGCTAAATGCTTTTTAACGATCTTATACGCCAATTCATTGTGATTCTCATGCTCACGCAGCTGAATGAGTAAACAATCGGTCAGATCTTTAGCCCCGACTCCAATTGGGTCAAGGGATTGCAATACTTGAATCATATTTTCGATTTCTTCCACGGGTACGGAAAAATGCGAGGCAGCCCAATGGGCATCCAATTCAAGAAATCCATAATCATTTAAGTTTCCAATCAAAAATTGGAGAATCTTCTTTTCAAATTCTTTCAACGAACTTAGTAAACTCAATTGTTCCAGTAAATGGCTTTCCAGTGTTTCTGTGTTAACTGAATAATTGTTGATAGGGTTGTAATCATTGTCTCCGGTGAAACTTTTACTTTTAGAGGAGGATCCACGTATCTGAGAATTTATTTTATGTGTACGAATATTAAGTGATGCGAGGGGTTCTTTAAAGCTAATTTCGAGAATGGGATTTTCGTAAGCCTGTCGGTTCAGGAAATCTATCAGTTCATGGGTGGAATATTGAAGGATATTGATCGATTGCTGTAATTCAGGGGTTAATGATAACTTCAAGGTTTGTTTTTGATACAGTTCAAATCCTACCTGCATATATATCAACTTCTTTCTTTAAGATTAACATAGCGGCTTAAAAGGAATGAAAAAATATTAACATGATAATAATACAAATCTTACGAAAATTCAATATTGTGTGTCAGGTTTTGTAACATCAATTAGAAAATAATGAGGGGGATTCAATAAAATGCTTGTATTTCAGTATTTAATCTAATGAATGGGAGTTGTTGATTCGAATATGAATCAAATGATTTATATGTGAATCAACACGTACTACTATTGATTTGAATATGAATCACTTTAACTTGAATACCTTTAATATAAGGCTCATATAATTTGGCATGCATCTTGCTACATCTATAAATATAAAAATAAACTAGCTTGAAAAAATCCATTACAGAGAAGGGTGTTTTTACATGATTAAAGAGACTACGGGTATTCAGGAATTAATCGATTTGGATAAAAAGCATTTTATTCATCCGACTACGGCAATCGAACAACAGCAGGCAGATGGTCCAAGTTTCATCTTTAAGGAAGGGAAGGGGATATATCTTACGGATGTCACGGGCAGGACTGTCATTGATGGCATGGCTTCACTTTGGAATGTGAATATTGGACATGGACAAGAAGAGATGGCTGATGTCGCGAAGGAACAAATGGCGAAATTAGCTTTCACCTCAAGTTTCGCCACTTTCAGCAATGAGCCGGCAATCCGTTTGGCGGCCAAAATCGCTTCCATCGCGCCAGGGGATTTGAATGCAGTTTTCTTCACTTCAGGTGGATCGGAGTCGAATGATACGGCGATCAAACTTGCTCGTCATTACTGGCTTTTGAAAGGGCAGCCTAATCGTCAAAAAATCATTTCCCGCTCGAAATCCTATCATGGAGTGGCAATGGGAGCTACAAGTGCGACTGGCCTGAAGCCGTTCCGAGATTTCACGAATTCAATCGCACCTGATTTTTACCATGTGGACGGTTCCTCCATTGAGGAGTTGCGTAAGGTCATAGAACAGGAAGGACCGGAAACGATTGCGGCATTTATCGCTGAACCGATTCAAGGGGCCGGTGGCGTGAACCTTCCTCCTGAAGGCTATTTTAAGGAAGTAAGGGAAATTTGTAATGAATACGGGATTTTGATGGTGACGGATGAAGTCATTACAGGTTTCGGAAGAACAGGGACTTATTTTGGGATTGAACACTTTGGTGTTGTACCTGATATGATGTGCTTTGCAAAAGGTGTAACGAGCGGATATGCACAGTTAGGCGGGGTCGTCCTGAATGATAAGATGCATCAGGATTTCATTGCCCTTTCAAAAGGCACGCTTTTACATGGCTACACCTACAGCGGGCATCCGATGGCATGTGCGGTTGCTTTAAAAAATATTGAAATAATTGAACGTGAAAACCTGATAGAAAACTCGAAACAGCGTGGTGAAGAGTTGCTTGCCGGCTTTAAGAAGCTTCAAAGCAAACATCCGATTATTGGTGATGTCAGGGCACTTGGACTAATTGGAGGCATCTCCATCGTAAAGGACAAACAAACAGGTGAAGGCTTTGAGTCACAGCTTGCTCCAAGGCTTGTTGCTGAAGCGGCGAAGAATGGTTTGATTTGCCGGTCTGTTACGTTTGATCAAGATACACTCGTATTCGCACCGCCTTTAATCATTACAAAAGCGGAAGTCGAAAGAATGATTGAAATCCTTGATGTGACATTTACTGCTGTCGAAAAAGAAATTTTATAAGAGGTGAAAGTGATGGTCATGACGGAAACGCTGAAAAAGAAATTATACATTAATGGTAAATGGCAAGAAGCTGAAAAGTTCACGACACTAAAGTCTCCTTATAGCGGGGAAGTTCTAGCGGAGATTCCTTCGGCGAGCCTTGAAGACGTCGAGTTGGCAATAGAATCAGCCTATCAAGCTAGAAAAACAATGGCAGCTTTACCTAGTCATAAACGCGCTGCCATACTTGAAAAGCTTGCGAGCCTTTTGGAAAGCCGCAAAGATGAGGCAGCTGAAATTATTGCAAAAGAGGCAGCGAAACCGATTAAAACGGCAATGGTTGAAGTATCCCGGACGATTGCCACATATAAATTTGCAGCAGAGGAAGCAAAAAGGATTCATGGAGAAACATTGACGATGGATGCAACAGCTGACGGAGAAGGAAGGATAGGGTACACCGTCCGTGAGCCTCTAGGCGTTGTGGGTGCGATTACGCCTTTTAATTTTCCGATGAACCTTGTTGCCCATAAAGTAGGCCCGGCCATTGCTGCCGGAAATACACTTGTCCTGAAACCTGCGAGCCAAACACCGCTATCTTCACTATTTCTTGCCGAACTATTAGCAGAAACGGATTTGCCGGCAGGTGCGTTTAATTTAGTCACCGGAAGCGGTTCGGTAATCGGTGATAAATTAGTCACCGATTCACGGGTGAAGAGCATTTCATTTACCGGAAGTCCGGCTGTCGGAATCGGGATCCGTAATAAGGCCGGGTTAAAGAAAGTGAGTCTTGAACTAGGTTCGAATGCGGCTGTCATCGTCGATAAAGGGATCAATATCGATAAAATCATCCAACGCTGTGTATCGGCAGCATTCGCTTTTCAAGGGCAGGTCTGCATTTCCTTACAGCGCGCTTATGTTCATGAAGAGGTGTATGATGAGTTCGTCAAAAATTCACGGAAGCAACGAATGGCTTGAAACTAGGGGATTCTTTGGACCCGTCTGTGGATATTTCGGCATTGATCAGCGCTGGGGATGTACAGCGAAGCCTGGATTGATCGGTGAAGCTAAACAACACGGTGCGATTGTTGCAGCAGGAGGTAAATCTGAAGGAAATATCCTGCATCCCACTGTGTTGCTGGAAGTGGATGCAATGCTTAAGGTATCTTGTCAGGAAGTCTTCGCTCCAATTGTTTTGATCAATAAGGTTTCTTCCGTTGAGGAAGCGATTGACTTGGTCAATGATTCCGAATTCGGATTGCAGGCCGGGATTTACACAGAAAATATCAATCTGGCTCTTTCTGCCGCAGAAAAATTGGAAGTCGGCGGTGTTATCATTAATGACATCCCAACTTACCGTGTTGACAACATGCCATATGGCGGAGTCAAAAAAAGCGGGACGGGTCGCGAAGGGCTGAAATATGCCATTGAAGAAATGACGGAAATGAAATTAATCATTATTAACCGGAATTAATCAGAAAAGAGGTGGGCAGCTGCTCATCTCTTTTTCTATGAATCTTGTAAGAGATTGGCCCATGAGTTATGCAAAAATGAATAGGTAATTCACGACTGAATTTAAATAAGACAGGAAAGGGCACAAAAACGTGAGTTACCTAATATTTCAAACTGGCATGAATCTTGCTCATATTTTATATAGGTAGATATCTTAAAACCGAGGAGGAAATTACATGCAGGAAACTTTGCAAAATAATACGAAAAAAGAAGGAACGGGAGCACTGGACTTAAAGATGTTCATCAATGGGGAATGGGTGAATTCGACTTCAGGTGAGAAGAGGGATGTATTGAATCCGGCCACGGGGGAAGTTATTGCCAAAGCAGCGGAAGGGACACAGGAAGATGTGGATGCAGCGGTCGAGGCAGCAAAATATGCTTTCTATGAAGGTGGTTGGTGGGGAACTCCGGCCGTCGAAAGAGCTCGCATTTTATTCAAAATAGCCGACAAAATAGAAGAAAAAGCTGAAGAACTAGCTGCGTTGGAGACATTGGACAATGGGAAACCATTGCGTGAGGCTCGTTATGATATAGCTGATTCGGCAGCCTGTTTTAGATATTATGCAGGATTGGCTACAAAACCGACAGGTCAGACTTTTGAAGTTCCTGACGGCCAGCAAGCGATGGTCGTAAGGGAACCGATCGGTGTCTGCGGGCAGATCGTTCCATGGAATTTCCCACTGATGATGTCCGCCTGGAAACTGGCTCCAGCTCTTGCTGCAGGAAATTCCGTTGTGTTCAAACCATCTGAGATCACTCCGGTGACGGCGGTCAAACTATTTGAAATCATGGATGAGGTAGGATTGCCAAAGGGTGTCGCAAATCTTGTGTTGGGAGCGGGGCCAGTTGTCGGACAAGCCATTGCAGAGCATGAGGAAATCGATAAAGTAGCCTTTACAGGAGGAACGGCAACAGGACGTAAGATCATGGAGGCTTCACTGGGTAACCTAAAGAAAGTGACATTGGAGCTCGGCGGTAAATCGCCTAATATCGTATTTGCGGACTCAGACTTTGAGACTGCCGTTGACTATGCTCTATACGGGATTTTCTGTAATCAAGGACAAGTGTGTTCAGCTGGCTCCCGTTTACTGTTGGAAGAGTCAATTTACGATCAATTCATTGCAAGTCTTACTGCGAAGGCGAAAAAGATCAAAGTAGGTTCAGGTTCTGATGAAAACAGCCAGATGGGACCTATCGTTTCAGAAGCCCATATGAACAAAATTTTATCGTATATCCAAATCGGAAAAGAAGAAGGTGCCAAATTAATCGTCGGTGGAAATCGAATTAAAGAAGAAGGCATGGATAAAGGTTACTTTGTCGAACCTACTATTTTTGTTGATACGACACCGGACATGAGGATTGTTCAGGAAGAAATTTTTGGACCGGTGCTTGTCGTTCAAAAATTCAAGGATGAAGCGGAAGCTCTTCGACTTGCCAATGATACGAAATATGGTTTAGCCGGAGCGGTGTTCACGAATGATATCGCAAAAGCATACCGTGTCATTAAAAAAGTGCGTGCCGGCATCACGTGGATAAACTCATATCATCCGACTTATAACGAAGCTCCTTGGGGAGGGTTCAAGCAAAGCGGAAATGGACGCGAACTGGGAACCTTCGGTTACGAAGCTTACACCGAAGTGAAGCAAATCAATAACAACTTGGATATTCAGCCAACAGGCTGGTTTGATGAAGAGTAAATAGCTTGACGAAAAAGGCTGTTCCTTGGGGAACAGCCTTTTTCGTGGAATCGGAAATATAATATCGAAATCGGAGATAAAATGCCGAAATCGGAGATAAAATCCGAGAAACGCAGATAAAATGTCGAAATCGGAGATAAAATGCCTGAATCGCAGATAAAATCCGAGAATTGCAGATAAAATCCGAAAAACGAAAATAAAATGTAGAAATCGCAGATATATTTAAAGAATGCTAAACATTGTTTTACTTTTGTCGGACTTTTTCAAGATCAACCCGTCCTGAAAAGAAAACGGCGCCATTACCCATATCTGCGAGGCGATCTGGGGTAAGGGAATTGATGTGTTGTTTTGTTTTAGGTGCATTTTGCCACAAGCCTTGGCTGACAAGTACGCCGGGTAACACATTTTCACCGGGAGCAGCGGTAAGCAAACATTCACCGCGATCATTCCAGATTCTAACCATATCTCCGGAGGCTATCCCCATTGTTTTGGCATCAGCGGCATTCATGTGCAGTTTCGGTTCCTTTTCCATGGAGATATGTTTGGCATTATTTGAAAAGGTTGAATTCAAGAAATTGTGATTAGGTGCCGGAATGAATAAAAATGGCAGGTCGCTGTCTTTTATGATTGGCGTATATGTTGGCAAAGGCTCGTATCCATCCTGCTTCATCCGTTCGGAATAAAGTTCGATTTTACCGCTTGGTGTCGGAAGTTTTCCTGGGAACAGCGGCTGCATTTTGGCTTTGACAAATTGATTCTTTGAGAGGAGTCATAGGTAATTCCTTCCAAATGCGGGTTATCGGGAAAATTCAGCGCCTGCCGTATCATATCTTCCTCTGAATCTCTAAATGCTTGTTCCGCAAATCCCATTCCAATAGCTAACAGTTTGAACAATTCAACATTCGATTTCGATTGGCCATATTTTTCGACTACAGGTTTTTGTATTTGCACGTAATTATGCCAGTATGAATTATAAAAATCCTCCGTTTCATAAGATGATGTGGCAGGAAGGACGAGGTCGGCAAACATGGCCGTTTCGGTTAAGAATAGATCATGGACAACTGTGAATAGATCTTCCCGCATTAGACCTTCCTGCACCTTATTTGCATTCGGAGCGACAAGTGCTGGGTTTGATCCGTATACAAACATGGAGCGAATCGGGTTTTCTTTTTCCAGAAGAGCTTGACCGATTTGGTTCATATTAATGGTCCGGGTAGCTTTATTTTGCAATAAGTCAGGACGTCTTAAGGCATTTATATTAAAGGCCAGATATCCTGAATTACCTTTGATGGCTCCGCCGCCTTCCGCCATCCATTGGCCGGTAAGTGCAGGCAGGCAGGCAATGGTACGTACCGCCATGCCTCCATTGTCATGGTGCTGCAGGCCATTGCCTATCCGAACGAATGAGGGACTTGTAGTGCCGTACATCCTGGCTAGTTCATATAAGTCATCAATTGGAACGCCAGTTATCGCGGAGACGGTCGCAGGGTCATATTGGCGGACGTGTTCGCGCAATTCAGCAGCACCCACTGTGTATTCATCGAGAAAGGGCTGGTCGACTAGATTCTCGGCATATAGAATATGCATTAATCCGAGGGCGAGTGCACTATCGGTGCCAGGCAGAATCGGAATGAACCAATCTGCCCACTTGCCGGTTTGGTTTTTATGTACGTCAATGACAACTACTTTGGCCCCGTTTTTCGGGCTTGCTGGGCAAGCGTCACTTGGTGCATATTTGTGCTCACAGCGTTAATGCCCCACATGATGAAAAGCTTTGTATGAATCGTTTCTTCTGGATCGATGCCGAATGAACCACCCATTGTATAGCTGTATCCGACTGAGCCAGCCGCATTACAAATGGAACGCTCGAGTATGCTTGCACCGAGTTTGTTGAAAAAGCGGCGATCCATCCCCTCGGCGCTGAGGTTCCCCATGTTTCCGTAAAAGCTATAGGGAAGTATGCTTTCTGGTCCGTGCAATTCGATCAGGTCTTTCCATTTGGAAGTGATTATATCAATGGCCTCTTCCCAGCTGATTGGAGCGAACATCCCTTCCCCTTTCGGACCGATGCGCTTTAATGGCTGTTTTAAGCGATTGGGGTCATATAGGCGAGCAGTCATGTTTCGGACTTTGTTGCAAATATTACCTTTGGTGACTGGATGATCAGGGTCTCCTTGAACTTTAATGATTTTCCCGTCTTTTTTGTGCAGCAGTAAACCGCATTGATCAGGACAGTCAAGAGAGCAAACAGAGGGAAAGACTCCATCTGGCTGATTGATATGGGATTGCATGGCGTATTCCTCCTAAATGATTTGTTCTAATAAAATGAATTTTCTTATTTATATTGAAAGTGAAATCGTTGAAAGGTGCAAGAACTTCTTAACATATGTTTTTTTTTCTGATAAGCTTACAAGATGAAAATTAACCTATAAATAGGAGGATTCATTTTTGGATTATGGAATTATAATATCAATTGGAATATACATGGCAGGTATGCTGCTAATTGGCTATTTGGCGTATCGGAAAACGGCTAACCTAACCGATTACATGCTTGGCGGACGGAACTTGGGCCCGGCTGTGACTGCATTGAGTGCAGGGGCTTCCGATATGAGTGGATGGCTGTTGATGGGTCTTCCTGGTGCGATGTACATAAGCGGGTTGAGTGCTGGCTGGATTGTCATCGGCCTGTGTGCAGGCTCTTATTTAAACTGGTTATTCGTGGCACCAAGACTTCGGACATATACGGAAATTGCCGGCAATTCGATTACGATTCCCGACTTTTTGGGAAATCGGTTTAAAGATGGCTCCCGGGTCTTGAAAGTGGTATCAGCATCGGTGATTTTAATTTTCTTCACCTTTTACACTTCTTCGGGCATGGTAGCGGGCGGTGAGCTTTTCCGTACGGCTTTCCATTTAGATTACCGGTGGGGCATCTGGCTGACGGCGAGCGTTGTTATTCTTTATACATTATTTGGCGGATTCCTGGCTGTCAGCTGGACGGACTTCGTACAAGGTACAATCATGTTCATTGCCTTAATTCTAGTACCAGTTGTCACGATTGTAAATATTGGGGGCTGGGATCCTGCCTTTAATGAAATAAAATCGATTAACCCGAATTTATTGCATGTTTTTGAAGGAACATCAACCATTGGCATCATATCTCTTCTGGCATGGGGGCTTGGTTATTTCGGGCAGCCTCATATAATCGTTCGATTCATGGCGGTTTCATCTGTTAAAGAATTGAAAAGTGCACGGCGAATCGGTATGGGATGGATGATTTTTGCTATCGTCGGAGCGATGTTCACCGGATTGGTGGGGATAGCTTATTTTAACCTGACAAACAGTCCTTTAGGGGAAAGAAATGCGGAGTCCGTCTTCATCATTTTAGCTAAAGAATTGTTTCCATCTTTAATTACAGGTTTCTTGTTGGCTGCGATTTTAGCAGCGGTCATGAGTACGATTGCATCACAGCTGTTAGTATCGGCAAGTGCTCTGACAGATGATTTCTATAAGCAGTTCATTCGGCCGAATGCATCTGATAAGGAGTTAGTGCTGGTGGGTCGGTTTGGTGTATTGGCGATATCTGCCATTGCCCTATTATTGGCTTTTAATCCAAGCGGTACGATCCTTAAATTGGTTGGTTATGCATGGGCTGGTTTTGGGGCGGCATTCGGACCTGTCATTCTGTTAAGCCTGTATTGGAAACGGATGACGAAATGGGGAGCCCTGGCGGGAATGATTGTCGGTACGGCAACCGTGATCGTCTGGGATATGATCGATAAGTTCGCTGGAGTATACGAAATCATTCCTGGTTTCATCGCTGGTTCAATAGCGGTGGTCGTTTTCAGCTTATTATCGGCCAAGCCTACAAAAGATATAGAAGAAGAATTCAATCAAGCCATTAAAAACCTCTCTTGATTTATTGAAGGTCCAGTTAAAATGCCGGTGATTTTTATACGATATAAAACAATGAATGAAATATATATGGTACAATATCCATAGAGTCCTTATGTTGAAAACATGAGGGCTTTTTTGAGTGATTTGGGAATAATAAACCAAAAAACAATACAAAGGAAAAAATATGAACCAATCTCATAAAATTGCATGTAAAGTGGCTTTTATATATATATTCATTGGGGTCTTATGGATTATCGTTACGGATTACATCTCTATGTCGCGGGCAAGGGCAGATGTTCAGATATATGCAATGTTTCAACATTCCAAAGGGTGGATGTTCATATTCATAACCGGGCTTTTCCTATACTTCATAATCAGGTATTGGACGGGGAAAATGTTGAGGTCCCAACAGGAATTCATTCTGAAGGATGAACAGTATCGGTCGCTATTCAAGCATAACCCGGATTGTGTCCTTGAGCTGAATCTCGAAGGAAATGTTGTTTCGATAAACCCGGAAGCTGAAAAACTGTTAGGTCATCATAGTGACAATTTGAAAGGCAAGAATGCGAATCATCTCATCAACTGGAATGAAAGTGATAAAGTATCTGAGTTCTTTATACAGTCCCTTCAAGGGGAGGCTGTAAAATTCGAAACGACCATTCAGAATAGCAGTGATGAACAACGGATAATCCGTGTAACTTTTTTACCGATCATCGTTCACTCGGAAATGCTTGGAGTATATGCAATCGTTAGGGATATTACTGAATTGCGACGCGAAGAGGAATTGATGATCATGTCTGAAAAGCTATCTGTTATCGGACATCTGGCTGCGGCCGTCGCACATGAGATAAGGAATCCGCTTACATCGTTAAAAGGATTTGTACAGTTAATGGATATGACCAAGGAAGTGAACCCGCTGCATTCTGATATCATGTTGAAGGAAATTGACCGAATCAATATTATCTCAAGTGAACTTTTGGTTCTTGGGAAGAAACAGGATGTCGCATTCTGCAGGATCGATCTTGCCGACAGTTTACAACAGGTATTCACGTTGATGAAGGCAGAAACGAATTTGAAAAATATCGAAATGGGGCTAAGGGTTAAAACCGCCGAACCGATTTATATTATGGCTGATTCAATTGAACTTAAACAGTTGATAATCAATATCGTCAAGAACAGCATTGAAGCGATTGAGGATAATGGAGAAATTGATATATCGCTGCAAACCATCGATGGACAAGCTGTAGTCAGCGTGAGTGATAATGGCATGGGAATGGTGCCAGAGCGTCTTGAACGGATCGGTGAGCCTTTTTATTCGACGAAGGAAAAGGGAACAGGGATCGGGCTTGCAATTTGCCGGAAGATCGTTCATCGCCTTCAGGGGGAAATGAATTTTGAAAGTGAAATAAACAAAGGGACGACGGTTACAATTCGTATTCCGTTGGCTACAGGACAAGAATAAATGGTACTATGAAAGATAGGAAAAGTTTTATATTAAAGGAGAACGATATGAGCGAATTACCTGCAATAGTGAACGATAGAAAACCATATATACAAGAGGTCTGGAAAAAGTCCGGATTCGGACAGCTTACTCCGATTCAAACGAAAGCGATTCCCGTGATTGTCGAGGGAAAGGATATCATGGCCGAATCACCGACTGGTACGGGAAAAACATTAGCATATTTACTGCCATTGCTGGAAAAGATAGATCCTGAAAAAAAGTCGCCCCAAGCTTTGATTCTGGCATCATCACGAGAACTGGTCATGCAAATCAATGAAGAAATTCGCATTTGGTCAGAGGGAAGCGGCATTACGGGTGCAGCATTCATCGGCGGTGCTAATGTGAAAAGGCAGTTGGACAAACTGAAGAAGCGTCCACAAGTGATTGCTGGAACACCGGGGCGGATTTACGAATTGATTGCCCAAAAGAAATTGAAGATGCATGAAGTTAAGACGATAGTGCTTGATGAAGGTGACCAATTGATCACTCCAGAGCATATGGGAACAATCAATAATATCATCAAAACAACGCTAAGGGACCGGCAAATCATGGTGTTTTCAGCAACCCTGCCAGAAGAAACGGAAAAAGCGGCCCGGGGGTTCATGAATGAACCCGTAATGATCAAGATCGATAAGCATGAAAAAATGGAATCAAAGGTGGACCATCTTTACTTTGTTGTTGAGAGACGGGAAAAGTCCAAGATTCTCGAGAAAATCACAAGACTTAAAGATGTGAAGGCACTTGCCTTCCTGAATGATATAGCGGAGCTGAGCGTCTTACATGAAAAGCTGAGTTATAAAGGTATTGAAATGGGCGTGCTTCACAGTGAATCCAATAAAGTCGACAGGGAGAAAGCGCTGCGCAAGCTTCGTTCCGGAAAATCCCCGATGCTGATAGCAACGGATGTAGCGGCAAGGGGGCTTGATATTAAAGGTCTTACTGCGGTCGTTCATATTGATATGGCTGACAACATCGAACAATATATCCATAGATCCGGTAGAACTGGGCGTGCAGGTGCAGATGGCACGGTCATTTCAATCGTAACGGAAAGAGAAGAGCGGGAGCTGAAAAAAATGGCTCGTGAACTGGAGATTCCATTAACGAGAGTAACCTTCTATGGTGGAAACATCGTAGTCGATGAATGATTCGGAAAAAGGGACGGCCATGACGGCTGTCCCTTTTTTACATTCCCGTTAGGATTAAAATTAAAAGAGTTGCTCAATTTGCAGAATCCAACTGAACAGAAAACCAGATAATATTTCCTGAATTCATGGTCCACTTATATGAATGAAAACGCTTCCTTTATATGGTTTTTTGACATATGATAGAAATAGACATAGGTTAGGAGGAGACGGTATGACAAGAAAGTATAAACAATTTGAAACGGCAGTCATCCATGAAGGATATGACTCGAAGAAGCATTTGGGAAGCTTGGCAGCACCTTTATTCCAAACCTCAACATTCACTTTCGAAAATGCCGAGCAAGGGGAGAGGCGTTTTGCCGGTATGGAAGATGGATATATTTATTCCCGCCTTGGAAATCCAACGGTACAAGTGCTAGAAGAAAAGATTGCCGCACTGGAAGGCGGGGAAGCTGGTCTTGCTTTCGGTTCAGGCATGGCTGCCGTCTCAGCGGTACTTTTTGCGTTAACTAAAACAGATGATCACATCCTCTGCTCACAGGGGGTATATGGTTGTACATTTGGCCTTCTGCAGCTAATGAAAAATAAATACCGGATAACTCATGATTTTTGTGAAATGGATACAGAAGAACAGGTTAGGAAAATGATCCGGCCGGAAACGACCTGCATCTATGTAGAAACCCCGATCAATCCGACGATGAAAATGATCGACTTACAGATGGTGGTGAGGGTTGCGAAGGAATATAATGTGACGGTCGTGGTCGATAATACGTTTTCGACGCCCTACCTACAGAGACCGCTTGAATATGGCTGTGATATCGTCCTTCATAGCGCTACTAAATATCTTTGCGGGCATGGGGATGTCGTTGCGGGACTTGTGGTGGGTAAAAAGGAATTCATGAATCATATAGCTGGGACTACACAGAAAGATATCGGTGGAATCATTTCACCATTCGATGCCTGGCTACTATTGCGGGGGTTAAAGACCTTGCCTGTCAGGATGGACCGTCATTCGGCCAATGCAACGGCAATCTTTCATGAACTTAAGAAACATCCAAAGGTGAAAAAGGTATATTATCCAGGTGATGATGCTTCACCGGATCACTATATAATGCAAAAACAGATGAAACATGGCGGCGGCCTTATCTCTTTCGAATTGCATGGCACAAAACAGGATGCACAGGTATTCCTCAATAAATTGAAACTTATCAAAATTGCCGTAAGTCTAGGGGATGCCGAAACATTGATCCAGCATCCCGCTACCATGACGCACTCTGCCGTTCCTGAAGATTCACGGGAACAAATGGGCATCAGTGACCAGCTGGTCCGTCTCTCAGTTGGCCTTGAAGCTTGGCAGGATGTATGGCAAGATCTTCAGCAAGCATTTTAGGGTACCATATCCCTCATTTAGTTCCTTCTATTTTTAATGAAGATGGTGATGGATACGATAAAAGTGATGGCAGCCAGGATATAAGATATGTCTGTGATTATCGGATAGGCGCCGCTATTTCGTATCCCGATGCCTATGAACGCCCAAACGAATACGAGAGGATAGCACCAATCCCGGTTTTTACCTGCAAAGACAAAGGCAAGGGTCGTTGCTGCAATCAGCAGGAAGATCGTCCAGTTTAATCTGGGAACCCCAAAACCGTCCCATTTGATATAGGTGAGGTAATAAGAAATGTTAGCTATGGTTGCAACACTTACCCAGCCTGTATAAACGGAAAACGGAAATAGGTCGAAAGTCGTGTGTTCCACTTTTTTATGCTTGTATAAATGATCATTAAAGTAACCAACAAAGCAATGATAATGAATACGGATAACAAAAGGTGTTCATAGTGCCAAGCCAAAAGCCAAGCAACATTCAGGACACAGCTTAAAGCGAACCAAGGGAAGGATGCCTTATAAGCAGGGCTGTTTTGATATTTACTTAAAAACTGCCTGAAGACCCAGATGGCGAGCAGGAAATAGATCAAGCCCCAAATGGAAAATACATAACCGGCAGGAGTGAAAAGGACATCCAGTTTATCGGAAATCTCTCTGATGTCTGGCCGTTCATTGGCAGGAAATTGGCTAAAAAATTCATCGTGACGACGAACAGATAGAATATCAAGTTAATGATGGAAATAAGCATGGTTTTCCTCCTTATTTGAATTGCGATCCTCTAACCCTATTCCACATATTTAGCTTGGTTAACCTTTTTGGAGCACATCGGGGACTTGGGGGTCGATATTTCATAAAGGGAGGAAGTTTCTGTAACAATTGAACCATTTAAGGTTAGAAATTTTACATCTTCACATTATGGTGATAAAATATTCAAAGATTCATATTAATTTAGTCCTTCGGGGTCGGGTGAAAATCCCAACCGGCGGTGATGAAGAAATTCTAAGCCCGCGAGCCTTTTAAAGGCAGGATTTGGTGAGATTCCAAAGCCGACAGTACAGTCTGGATGGGAGAAGGACGTGTGGAACCCAAGTGTATACGTACGCCTAATTTTTCGAAAATGAAAATATTAGGCTTTTTAAGTATACAATTTTTTTCACTCATTTCTCCTGTTAACTCCTTAGGTCATCCTAAGGGGTTTTTTATATTTTATAAAAGGGGGAAAAACATGTTTACGGGAATCATTGAGGATATCGGTACCGTCCATTCCTTGAAAAAAGGAAAAAGCAGTATGGAGTTATCGATTCGTTCTGAAAAAATCCTTGAAGATGTGCATCTGGGGGATAGTATTTCAGTCAACGGGGTCTGCTTAACGGTAACGTCCTTCACGAAAAGTTTATTTACGGTCGACGTGATGCCGGAAACGGTCAAAGCTTCCTCGATCCGGACGTTAAAATTGGGATCACCTGTTAATCTCGAACGAGCCATGAGTGCACAGGGAAGGTTTGGAGGTCATTTTGTTTCTGGTCATATCGACGGAACCGGAACAATCATAAAAAAGAACGGAAAGAAAATGCCGTATATTATGTAATCCAATTGGAAGAAGGGCTTAGTACCTTTTGCATTCCAAAAGGTTCCGTGGCCATCGACGGAACGAGCTTGACGATATTTGGGATCGAAAGGAACCTTTGACAGTATCATTGATTCCATTGACTCATCAGGACACCGTATTGGGACAAAAAGCGGCTGGAGATATCGTTAACATCGAAAACGACATGATAGGGAAATATATAATACATCAAATGAAAAATGGCAATCCAAAACCAGGACTGAATTTAGAGTTTTTGGCAGAGCATGGATTCTAATAAAAGGGCGGTGTAATGATGTTCCATACAATAGAAGAAGCAATAGAAGATTTGAAGGCTGGCAAGGTAGTAATCGTATCCGATGATGAAGACCGTGAAAATGAAGGGGATTTTGTAGTGTTGGCCGAAAAGGCGACACCGGAAGCGATTAATTTCATGGCGACTCATGGACGTGGTTTGATTTGTACAACCATCACTGAACAACTGGCAGCAAAATTGAAACTGCATCCT
Source organism: Peribacillus frigoritolerans (assembly GCA_030562215.1). Lineage (GTDB taxonomy): Bacteria > Bacillota > Bacilli > Bacillales > DSM-1321 > Peribacillus > Peribacillus frigoritolerans_B. The sequence goes on from JAUPFL010000001.1 coordinate 1,653,086, forward strand.
ATGGTAGGAGAAAATACCGATCATCATGGCACTGCTTTTACGGTAAGTGTCGATCATAAAAGCACCTCTACAGGAATCAGTGCTTTTGAACGGTCCTTGACCATCCTTGAGCTTCTTAATGAAGATTCGGTCGCTGAAGATTTCCAAAGGCCTGGTCACACTTTTCCGATAGTCGCTAAAGAAGGCGGCGTATTAAGAAGGGCAGGACATACGGAAGCATCGGTGGACTTGGCGAAGTTATGCGGTGCCGCTCCAGCCGGTGTCATTTGTGAGATCATGAATGAAGATGGATCAATGGCCCGCGTATCTGATTTAGAAGTCATCGCTGATAAATTCAACCTGAAATTCATTACGATAGCCGATTTGATTCGGTATCTTCAACACAATGATAAAATCGGGAAACAGGAACTTGAACTGAACATCCCGAAAGCTTGAAGGATTTTTAAGGAATTAAATCTTAACATGAAAAAATAATATTGTTTTTAAAAATTAGGAGGAATTGGACATGGGGAAAACTATTGAAGCACAATTAATCGGATCAGGATTGAAAGTCGGAATCGTGGTAGGAAGATTTAATGAGTTTATCACAAGCAAGCTTTTAGAGGGGCATTGGATGGCCTTAAGCGTCATGGCGTTGATGAGAATGATGTTGACATCGCTTGGGTCCCGGGTGCTTTTGAACTTCCGTTAATTGCTAAGAAACTTGTGAATACAGGTAAATATGATGCGGTAATCGGTCTTGGAACGGTAATCAGGGGTGCTACTTCACATTATGATTATGTCTGCAATGAAGCAGCTAAAGGGATGGCTTCCGTTTCTTTGGAAACAGGTGTACCGGTTATATTCGGTTTGCTGACAACTGAGAATATTGAACAAGCCATTGAACGTGCTGGAACAAAATCAGGTAACAAAGGCTATGAAGCTGCAGTAAGTGCCATTGAAATGGCTAACCTTGGAAAATTGATAGAGCAGTGATTTCACATAAGGAAGCCGCAGGGAATAATATTCCTGCGGCTTTTTTGATGTGCTGGATCTTGGTCTGATTGAGTCAACTTTTCATAAACCATTCAGCAATTTTTCAAAGTTCGTAAAGTTCCTTGCCATTGATCGATTAGCTAGTGCTGATCTTCGACACCCGCCTCAACCTCTTCAATGGAAATACCTCGATTTCAAAGTAATGGGTTTTCAAAACTTTTTGGTATAAATTATGGAAAATAAAGAATCATTAGGGAATTCCTTTAAAAAAACCGAACAAAAGCATCACGTAATGGAAGCATAATAAAATATGCGGATATGATTATGCTACAATTGTAAAGATTGCAATTGAAATTCATGTCTTTAGGGAAAAGTAAATTTTAGTTATTAGGAGGGGTTTGTGTGTACCATCTCTTTACACATAATGATTTAGATGGAGTCGGCTGCGGCATTGTAGCCAAGCTGGCATTCGGAGAAGAAGTAGTGGTTAGTTATAATTCAATTGGCCGCCTTAATCAGAATGTAGGAGCATTTCTTGAGCAGGCCAAGATTGAAGATACATTGATCGTTACTGATCTATCGGTTGATGAAGATAACGAAAAAATGATTACTCAGTTTGTGGAAGATGGAGGCAAGGCGCTGTTGATTGATCATCATAAGTCAGCACTGCATTTGAACGAACATGATTGGGCATCTGTAACTGTCGAACAGGAAGATGGTAAACAGACGGCAGCCACGTCATTATTCTATCAGTATGCAGTTGAAAATAAATTGCTGGAACCTTCAAGCATTGTCGCTGAATTCGTTGAATTGGTCCGTCAATACGATACTTGGGAATGGGAAGTCAATAAAAATACAACGGCAAAGCGATTGAATGACCTGTTTTTCATGATTCCGATAGAGGAATTCGAAATGAAAATCGCAAATAAGCTGTCCACGGCTGAAAGTTTTTCTTTTGACGAAGTGGAGCAAACGCTTCTGAATGTTGAAGAGAGTCGAGTAGATCGGTACATAAACAGGAAAAAAGAGAAGTTTATCAGGCCACGGTCGGTCCCCATACAGCTGGTGTAGTCCATGCAGAGTCATACCACTCAGAATTGGGTAATGAACTATCGAAAGAGTTCTCGCACCTGGATTATATAGCCATCCTGATGGTAGGAGGTAAAAGAATCAGCTTCCGGACAATCCACGATGATATAGATGTTTCTGAGGTTGCTGGCAAGTATGATGGTGGCGGCCACCAAAAAGCTGCCGGTTGTACGATGTCCGAAAAGGCATATAGCCAATATGTCGAAAAGACCTTCTATTCCGAGCCGCTTAAACGAGATGCACATAAAAATCAATTGAATGTAAAAGAATCCCCAGAGGGTTGCCTATATTCAACGAGAGACAAACAGGACATATTCATCTATGAAGATGAAGAAGAGGAATGGGTTGTAGAAATAAACGGAAAACAACAGAAAAAAACATTCGATACTTTTGCAGAAGCGGAAAAAATACATTAAGCGGAAATACGCTGCATGGCTGGCCCATGATGAAAGATATGAAGAGTTTGTCAATAAGGGATAAATAGGAAAGCGGCTGTCCGAATGGGACAGCCGCTTTTCAATCTTCATTGTCATTCATTGATTTACCTTTTAAGCGGGACAGGATGAACGATGGTGCGTGACGGTTTTTTTGGAATGGAATTTTGGCGATGAAGAATTGCATTGATCTCTCCGCCGATCACAAAAATCAGACCACTCAAATACAGCCAAAGCATCAAGATGATGACGCCCCTAAACTGCCGTAAGTAGAAGAGTAGTTGGCAAAGTTACTGACATAGAATGAAAATCAAGTGATATTCCCAGCCAAAGTACAGTTGCGGTCACTGCCCCAGGGATGACATGTTTAATGGGAAAACTTTTATTCGGTGCAAAGCGATATAAAAGGCAAGGACAAGTGAGATGACCACAACCGCGATGACCCACCGTAATAAGCTGAATAATATTTTCGTTTCTTCAGGGATCGGAATGACTTGCTGTAATAATTCGATGATGACTTTTCCGAAGACGGGGAGACCCAACATGACGATGAATGCTACAACCAGGCCTAATGTCAATATAATGGAAATGAAGCGGGCTTTAATGAAATTCCTTGTTTCTTCCACATCATAGGCGATATTCATGGAATGGATGAACGCATTCATTCCGTTGGAAGCGGACCATATGGTTCCAAGGAAACCAAAAGTCAGTAAGCCGCCGTTCCGTTCAGATAATATGTTGATGATATTTTTCTCGATGACTTCCATCGTTTCCGCAGGCATGAAGGTTTTTATCGTGTCAAGTGCTGTCTGAATATCGATATTCAGATAAGGTAATATGGACAGCAGTAAAATGAGCAAAGGGAATAGTGCCAGTAAATAGTAATAAGCTTGTTCTGCTGCCAGCCCGGTCACACGATCTTCCTTTATTTCTTTAATAAGTTTCTTTGAAAATTGGATCGACTTATTCATCTGGGCATCACTCCTGAATAGTTACTTAGGCTATCTGCTTCTATTCCCTCTGTTACTATAAGTTAATCCTCAAAAGAAAAGAAATTGAAACCTCTAATCCGTGCGCTTGTAGAAGTTTGTGACAATGACATAACCTACAGCTACTCCCGTGTGATTGATACGAACTCCGTAATTACGAAAAACAAATTTGGAGAGAGAGGCAAGTCAATTTTAAATGCTTAAAGTCAATTAATATCCCAAATTCTCGAAAGTTTCTCGATTAACTGTGAATAGGTGCTGATGATACTTCAAGGACGGCACCAATACTACTACTAGGTATGATTTTATGCCCACTGTATAACAAGTATAATCATGTAAGTGAGTTATAAAAGGTAAACGGAAAAAAGGCCAGACAGCAATTTCTGGCCTTTTTCTCTATTGGACTTCTTTTTCCTGCTCCTTTTGAACCTTCGGAGGGGTCCATTTGAATACTTTATTTAGGATATTATAGATGTGTTTGGATTCTTTTGTAAGGATCGGCCCAAGAATCGCTAAGGTTAAAACATAAAGTGCCGCAAACGGGGTTAGTATAGGCATTAAACCTCCGGCAATGCCTAAGTTGGCTAAAATGATGGAGAATTCGCCGCGCGAAACGATCGTTAAACCGATGTTTGCGGAAGCTCTGTGAGATAAACCGGATTTGCGTCCAGCAATCATGCCAGCTGCAAAGTTACCGATTATGGTGATGATGACAGCTCCAAGAACCATCCAGACAGCTCCGCCAAGGGTCGTCGGATCGATACTCAAGCCAAAGCTGAAGAAAAATATGGCTCCGAAGAAGTCTCTGAAGGGAATGACAAGTTTCTCAATCCTGTCGCTATGTTCCGTTTCAGAAAAGACCAGGCCGAGCAGTAATGCACCAATGGCTTCCGCAACATGAATCGTTTCCGAGAAACCGGCGATGAAGAATAGTAATGCGAACACGACGATGATAAAAATCTCATCGGAGGTTATATTGAATAATTTGTTAAGGACACCAGATGCTTTCCGGGCGATAACGAAAAATATCAGCATATACCCAATCGCGATAAATGTAGAAAGTAATGTTCCCCAAACGGAACCAGAAGAGCTTAATACCAATCCGGATACGACTGATAAATAAACAGCGAGGAAGATATCTTCAAACATGATGATGCCAAGGATTAGCTCCGTTTCATTGTTACCGGTCCTTTTAAGGTCCACAAGTACCTTTGCCACAATGGCACTTGAAGAAAAACTGATGATCCCGGTTAATATCAGGACCTCTTTTAACGGAAGACCGAGCAGGAAACCATACAGCAAGGCCATTCCCACGTTGATTAAAATGTAATAGGTTCCGCCTGTCACGATATTTTTCCCTGACTTCATAAGCTTTTTGACGGAAAATTCAAGCCCTAGGTAAAACAGAAGGAATAAAATACCGACACGACCGAGGAATGCTATGATTTCATCACTTTCAATGAAACGCAGGTCAATTAATCCGAAGTGCGGGGCATGGGGACCAACGAGCATCCCGATGATAATTAATAGTGGAACATTTGATATTTTGAATTTACCTGCAACGAGAGCGGCTAATGCCACTAGAAGTAGGGCAGTTCCCACTTCAAAGACTAAATGGTCCATATGAGCTTAGTCACTCCTTTCGTCGGTCAATAATTCTTTTATCAGGTTACGGATATCTTTTCTTTCACCGGATATTACAAGGGTGTCGCCTGTTTCGATGATGGAGTCAGGACCAGGATTATTCAGTTGTTTTTTGCCTTTTTTAGAATGGGCGATGACGGTCACGTTATAATTGCTCTGATATCAATCGAACCGATCGTTTGATTGATGGCCTTTGAACCGGGTTCGACTTTGAACCATTCTATCACCAAGTCACCCAATGACATTTCAATTGTTTCAAGTGCTTGTGGTTTATAGACCATGCCGCCTATGATGGAAGCCATTTGCCGGGATTCCTGATCATTAAGGGTGATGCTCGATATGACGTCCTCATGTTCATTATCAAAATGGTATAATTCCCGACGGCCATCATCGTGAATGACGATTACTAACTTTTCATCATTTCTCGTTATGATTTCGAATTTTTGGCCAATACCAGGAAGTTCACTTTCTCTAATTTTCACTGGAATTCCTCCTTAAAATGTTGGTTAGAGTTAATAGAAGATAGCAGAATGTTTATAAGTTAACGTCAATATTCGTCTTGAATTTCTTCTCCTTGGATATACCGATGTATTTTAATGTCTCCGATGGACTGGAATGATGGTAATGCTTCTGTATCAAGGCCAGTGACACTCCTTGTTTATAGGCATGGTAGCCAAAAGTTTTACGCATCGAACTTGCTCCGAATTTGCCTGTCAGCCCTGCACCTTCCACAGCATCATGAATGATTCGGTGCGCCTGTTGACGTGTAATCGGCTTTTTTGTCTTAGGGGAAAGAAATAAAAATTGACCTTCGATAACCTTCGAGCCTTTAAGGTATTCTTGTAAGGCGGTACGGACTTTCAGGTTCAAATAAATTTGGTTGACTTCGTCATTTTCCGTCCGTTGCTCATAGAACTCCTTGATTTTACCCGTTTCATCCAGAACGCTGGCGACGGTGATTTCGAGCATTTCATTTATCTTCATACCTGTATTGATGCCGAGTACAAATAATAAATAATCCCGACTGGAGTGAGCGCGTAAGTAGGTTTTCATTTTGCTGATTTGATTGATATCCTTAAAGGCTTCTACATATTCCATAGATCTTCTCCTCTTGCTAATGTAACATAATTACATTGTAACACATATTATGTAACATTGCATGCATTTAGTCCGACAGGTGATTCCTATCCAAACAGAAATGCATGCTTTCGAACGTAAAAAAACTATTCCTTATTCTCTACTTAAACGAGGTAAAATATTTCAGGGAAGTTATTTAATGTGGAGATTGCTGTTTGCATCATGGGGGACATCAGCCTGGAATGATAAAAAAAGAAACCCCAAGTTGGGGTTTCCTATCTTTTTAGTACACGGCTTTTTGTAATTTGTGAATGACCTCAAGTGAAAGCCCGGTTCCGATGGCAACTGATTCAAGTGGGTTATCCGCAAGTTGGACAGGGACGACGATTTCATTCGTCAGCCATTCCTGTACCCCGTTGAGAAGTGCACCCCCGCCGGATAAGATGACTCCTTGATCGACGATATCCCCGCTCAATTCAGGAGGACAATCTTCCAAAGTGGCCCTTATTGCTTCCAGTATATGAAGAAGCGATTCCTGGATGGCTTCCTGGATATCAGTGGATGATATTGTAATCGGTTTTGGAAGACCCGTTACAAGATCGCGGCCCCTGACTTCCATGGTAATCACGGAATGTTCAACGAGTGCGTAGCCGATTTCTTTTTTATTTCCTCGGCTGTTCTTTCCCCAATCAGCACATTATGTTTTTTCCTGACATATTGGCTGATATCTTCATCCAATTGATCTCCGCCAATTCTGATTGAATTGCAAGAAACGACGCCGCCATAAGAAATGATAGCGACCTCAGTCGTTCCGCCGCCGATATCAACGATGACATTGGCAACGGGCTCTTCGACAGGCAGGCCCGCACCTATTGCTGCTGCTACCGGTTCCTCGATAAGGTGGACCTGTTTCGCTCCGCAGCTTTTGACTGCATCCTGAATGGCCCTTCTCTCAACTGAAGTGGAACCTGATGGTGTACAGACCACTACACTAGGTTTGCGAATCGATAAACCTAGGGCCTTACTAGCTTTTTTCATGATTTCCCTAAGCATTTGCGCGGTCACATCAAAATCCGCAATGACACCATCCTTAAGCGGACGGATTGCCACGATATTTCCAGGTGTTTTCCCGATCATGTTTTTTGCATCAACACCGACTGCCAATACTTTATTAGTCTCTATATCAATGGCCACCACAGATGGCTCATTAAATACGATTCCTTTATTTTTACTGTAAACTAGCGTATTTGCAGTTCCTAAGTCAATGCCTATTTCTGTATTTGATAACATCTAGTCACCCCTCCATAAGAGTTTGACCCCTATATATATCATTCTACCTTTTCTTGCGAGTTTGTGGGGGTGGGAAATCTAGTAAATGGTGGAAGTGCCATGCTGTTTTTTTTTCATGGAGCGAAAACATGATGAAATATAAAAGTGCATTGACGATGGCGAGCGCGCCAAGAACGGCAAATGTCCCAATTGTAACCAATCCACTGACATCGGAATGGCTGATGGGACCAACATTCTGCCTATTGTAAAACGTAAGCTGGAGGCTGCAAATATATCATCTCATATGAGCCGGTTTAGTATTTATCACTACTGCGCTACTCGCTTCAGTCGAAAACAAGCGTGGATGACAGCTTTGAACCAACATATTTTATGTTAATATATAGATGAAAAACCGCTTAGATAAAGAAGGTAATTTTTTTGAATGCAAATTTAATCGAGAGTAAGAGTTTTAGAGTCATTGTTACAGCTTTTCTAGCATTCTTGGGTGGTTATGCGTTTGATAGCCTAGGAATATACCTGCCATGGATGCTTGGACCATTATTCGTCGTGATGATTGCGAAAGTGAAGTTAAGGAAGTACTTGTTTTGGTCTAAAACATTTAGAAGTACTGGATTGGTCATTCTAGGTTTACAACTGGGCAGTTCATTCACGAAACAATCGTTAAATGAGATGATTGAATATCTGCCCGTTATGCTTTTTACGACAATCGCAATCATTTCATTTACAGTGTTGACTGGCTGGTTTGTCGGAAAACGAATGAACTTATCCGTGGGAACATCCATGCTGGGCAGTTTTCCGGGAGGTCTTTCCCAGATGGTGGTCTTAAGTGAGGAAATGAAGGATAGTGATGAAACGGTTGTAGGTTTCATGCAAACACTGCGGGTCATCCTGGTGATTTCCATTGTTCCTTGGATTGTGACTCATGTAATGTCAGTTGAATCAGGTGCGATAATGGCCGTAACGGAGCGGCCGTTTTTCTTATTTGAATATGATGGGAAATTAGCCATCATGATGTTGCTAACCTTGCTTTTATCCATCTTCATCACAAAGAAAGCCAATTTTCCGCTGCCTTTTTGCTAGGACCTCTCATGGCCGCAGCACTATTCAATTTAGCAGGCCCAGGTGCCCCGCAGATTCCTGACTTTTGGTTGAACTTGTCGCAATTGTTGATCGGCGCACATTTAGGCTACACACTGAAAATTGATAATCCACGACTTTTCAGAAAGATGTTCGGGGCCGTATTCGTCAGTAATGTCCTATTGATTGGATTTTGCTATTTTCTTTCCATTCAGTTTGCCCCGATCCTATCTTTACAGGCGAACGAACTATTTTTGAGCATGGCGCCAGGCGGCGTCGCCGAAATGGCAGTCACAGCCATGTCTGTGCATGTAGATTTATCCGTTGTCACAAGCTTTCATTTATTCAGGATCTTATTCATTTTATTTTTCTTTCACCAATCATAAAATGGCTGGCCGGAAGAAGCCCCGGGAAACAAGAACAGGGACAAAGCTGACAGGCTTTGTCCTTTTGGCGTTTTGCGGAATTCACGAGTAAATGAGCAAAACTCACGAGTAAACCGCAATTTACGAGTAAAAAAGTGAAACTCACGAGTAAAAGTGCAAAATTCACGAGTAAAAGTGCAAAACTCACGAGTAAACCCCAAAAACTCACGAGTAATGCGGCATATTCCAGACCCTTATGAGAAAAGTACGAACGGAACAGGCTGATAATTGCATTCTCGAAATGATAAAGTGCCAGAACCATTGAAATGTGCTGTTGATTAAGCTTATGTAGGCAATAAAGTTGGTGGATTTTGTGATGATTTAATGAAAATTGAAATCGAATAGTAAAATAATCCTCACTTTTTTTGAACTTCATCCGATATAAGGAGGAGACGAGACTTTAAATGAATGGGTGAGTATTATGGATATAACATCAGTTTTGGGCGTAGTTCTGGGTATTGTGGCCATCTTAGTCGGAATGGTGTTGAAAGGTGTTAGTGTAACGGCGCTGATTAACCCGGCGGCTATTTTGATCATCATTGTAGGGACGATAGCTGCTGTCGTAACGGCTTTCCCTTTGTCGGAATTAAAAAGACTACCAAAAATATTCAAGATTTTATTCTTTGAACAAAAATTGACAAGGCCGGAAGATTTAATAAAAACCTTTTCGGAATGGGCCGTCATTGCCAGGAAAGAAGGCTTATTAGCATTGGAAAGCATTTCGGATCAAGTGGATAATACCTTTTTGAAAAATGGCTTGAATCTTGCAGTCGAAGGTCAGAGTGCCGATTATATTCGTGATATTTTAGCAGAGGAAATAGACGCGATGGAAGAACGTCATCTAAGCGCGGCAGCGATTTTCAGTCAAGCCGGTACATACGCACCGACGCTTGGCGTACTGGGTGCGGTAATCGGGCTGATTGCCGCATTGGGTAATATGGCTGACACGGAGGCATTGGGACATGCCATATCTGCCGCGTTCGTCGCGACCTTGATGGGGATTTACACGGGGTATGTGCTATGGCATCCATTTGCCAATAAGCTCAAACGGAAATCGCAGCAGGAAGTCAGAATCAAAGAAATGATGATAGAAGGTATTTTATCGATCATCGAAGGGGAAGCGCCGAGAACGATTGAACAGAAATTAACATCATATTTGCCTGCTGGAGATCGTAAAAAGTGGTTGGAAGGCGATGTGAGAGAAGATGGCTAGGCGGAAAAAGAAACAAAGGCATGAAGAGCATATCGATGAATCATGGCTGGTTCCCTATGCCGATATCTTAACATTGCTTCTCGCGCTTTTTATCGTCTTGTTCGCTTCAAGTTCGGTTGATGCAGTAAGGTTCCAGCAGTTGTCCAATGTATTTAATCAGGTTTTTACAAGCGGAACGGGTTTTATGGATTATCCAAGTGATTCCCCCAGCAATGAGCCGACGTCACCAGAACAAAAAACAGGTGCAGAAGATCTTGAGAAGCTAGGGAAAAACGAGCAGGAAGAACTTACGGAAGTTCAGGAGCGTGTTGATGCCTACATCGAAAAGAATGATTTAACGGATAAATTGGGAACGAACCTTACGGAGGAAGGCATGTTGATTTCAATTAGGGAAAACGTGCTGTTCGAATCGGGTGTGGCCGAGGTGAGAAGTGAAAACCGTAAAATCGCTAAAGAAATCTCGGATTTATTGGTCATGGACTTACCTAGAAATATTATCGTAAGCGGACATACTGATAATATTCCTATTAAAAATTACCAGTATGAATCCAATTGGGACCTGAGCGTGATGCGTTCCGTGAATTTTATGAAACTTCTCCTCGAAAATAAGGATTTGGATCCCGAAATGTTCAGTGCTAAAGGACATGGGGAATTCAAGCCGGTTGCTTCCAATGAAACGAAAAAAGGAAGGGCGAAAAACAGGAGAGTTGAAATCCTAATTGTTCCACGGACAGCGATAAATGAGTGAAAACCTGTCAGGAATGGACGGGTTTTTCTTTTGAAGGAGAATATATGGAAAGAGAATACACAAATGTGATGGAAGAAATCGTAGTGACATGGGTGCAGGTTTTAATGTCAGGTATGGAATACCAAACATTTTGTTCGTGCAGGAAATGTAAAAATGACATCATCACATTATCATTGAATAACCTGCCTAATTACTATGTAACCACGGAAGAAGGGCGGAAAAGGATATTTGGAAATTTGAATACAAAAGAAAACAGGAAATGGATCAATAAAAGAATCATCAATGCGATACACGTTGTTGGCTTGTATCCTAAACATTGATTTGCATTGGGAAAAGGCTGATATTAAAAAAGTGGACAGCCGGAAACTTAGGGATTTACTCATAAACAAAAGGGACAACTATTAATTATGTGTTTTATTTATAGTGACAGAGGGAACATAAATAAAGTGCAAATAGGTTCATTCGATCAAAAACTGAGGAGATGAATTATTATGGGTAAAAATATCGCATGTGTAGTAACGAATATGTTTGAGGATTCGGAGTATAGTGAACCGGCAAAAGCATTCGAAGAAGCCGGCCATAAGGTAACGACGATTGAAATGGTGAAAGGGAAAACTGTTAAAGGGAAACAAGGGGAGGTAGAAGTCGAGATTGATGAAAGCATCGACTCGGTGAAACCAGAAAGTTTCGATGCATTATTCATCCCCGGTGGATTCTCGCCTGATCAACTGCGTGCTGATGAACGTTTCGTATCTTTCGCAAAATCGTTCATGGATGATAAAAAACCTGTATTTGCGATCTGTCATGGACCGCAGTTGCTGATTACGGCCAAAACACTTGAAGGACGCCACGCAACAGGATATACATCCATTAAAGTCGATATGGAGTATGCAGGTGCCACATATTTGGACAAAGAGGTTGTGGTTTGCGGCAACCAGCTTGTAACCAGCAGGACACCTGAGGATCTTCCGGCATTTAACCGGGAATCGCTCAATCTATTGAAATAATGAAAAATCCCGGCAGCTGCCGGGATTTTTCATTTTAAAGGATTCATATACTTCAATCTTTGCAGTAAAATAAAAGGAGAGACGAATAAAAAAGGAAGTGTCACGATTGATCGTATTAAAATCTGCACGTGAAATTCAAGCGATGCATGAATCGGGTAAAATTTTGGCAGCTTGTCATAGGGAGATTGCAAAGTTGATTGTTCCTGGTGTGACAACATGGGAAATAGAGGAATTTGTTGAAGGATTCTTAAAAAAACATGGTGCGAAGCCGGAACAAAAGGGTTACAAAGGGTATGAATATGCGACATGTGCCAGCATAAATGAAGAAATCTGTCATGGTTTCCCTCGTAAGACCCCTTTGAAAAATGGAGATATCGTAACGATTGATATGGTCGTCAATTATAATGGGGCCCTTGCTGACTCTGCTTGGACGTATACGGTCGGTAAGGTTTCAAAGGAAACCGAACATTTAGTGAAAGTGACGAAGGAATCTTTATATAAGGCTATTGAAGTATGTGTGGAAGGCAATCGGATTGGAGATATAGGTCATGCCATACAAACATATGTCGAAGCGGAAGGCTTCTCTGTCGTTCGTGATTTCATCGGACACGGAATAGGGAATGTCATTCATGAAGAGCCGCAAGTTCCGCATTATGGACTGCCGAATAAAGGTCCGCGTCTTAAGGAAGGAATGGTATTCACCATCGAGCCAATGGTAAACGTAGGTACATATAAAGCGAGCCGCGATCCGAATGGATGGACGGCATCCACTGCAGATGGGAAATACTCGGCTCAATATGAGCATACGATTGCCATAACGAAAAACGGCCCGCTTATTCTAACCGAACAATGAACATAAAAAAACAGCATCGATTATGATGCTGTTTTTCATTTTAATCAATTGGACGTTCCAATGAATACAAATCTTCTTCGATATTTCCTAATCTGTCCTCAATGACTTTTTTAGCATCTTTGATACCTTCATTGTAAATAAAGGGAGCGATATTTTCGAAAATGAACTGCAAGTGATTTTCAGCAGCGATTTCACCGATTTCCTTCCCATGTTCCTGATACACATAATCTTGGATACTTTCGATCATCTTGCGGCGTTTTTCCATGGGGAATTGAATGAACATTGTCCGCCTCCTCCTTCATATTTGTTCTAAAAACCATGTAATGAATTCATCCGAATCCAAAGGGAAGACTGGTACTGAAGCATGATTCCTGGTTTGTTCCAGACATTCGGGCCAAGCCACTGCCGCATTGACATTGGTAAGCCGTTCCAATAACAGGAGGTCACTTACTTCCTTGATCAAAATGATCTTAGGAAAGTCCTCTTGCTTATAACCTTCAATTAAGATCACATCAGGGAGAAATAGACACAGTAATTGAATCAGCTCAGTGATAGGGGCTCTCCTTGAAATTGCCGAGCAGCTCGATTGTTCCATCTCCTTCAACAAGTGAAGCCGCCGCCCCAGCAAGAAAGTGTTTATTGGAATCCTTCGTGCCTGTAACATCCGGTTTTCCGCCATGTCCATGATGTTTTAAAACGGCTGTCTCCAATTTGGCTTCGCCAAGCTTTTTGATTAAATTCGTTATGAAGGTCGTTTTTCCTCTATTTTGGTAGCCGACCACCTGAAAAATAAAGGGCTTCACCAAGGCCATTTGCATCCTTCCTGGTCATCGAGGAGCAGGATGTCCACGAAATCCCCCGTTTGGAAACCACGTGTCCCTCCAGGTAAGACGGTCAGTGAATTGGCACCTGCCAAACTTGTTGTAATATTGGATTTATCCACACCGCTTGGAATTACCTTCAACTGGCCGGATTCGTAAAATAATCGGGTACGAAGCAGCCGTGAGAATGGATTGGGTTTTAAGAAGTCCTCTGCCAATTGGGCCGTCTCTTTTCTTAAATGCGGATGTTCCGAAAACAGCATGGTGCGGATGATCGGTCTTGCAAATAGTTCAAAGCCGACATAACTGGCGGATGGATTGCCGGATAAACCGAATAAAAATTTGTCATTATATACCGCTACGGTCGTAACGCTGCCGGGGCGCATGGCCACTTTGTTGAATAAGACATCAGCGCCAATCTTTTGATAAATATCCGGGAGAAGGTCAAAATCACCGACAGAAACTCCTCCTGTTGTAATGAGCAGATCCACTTCCTCCAAGGCAGTCGAAATGGCATCGTAGCTTAATTCGAATTCGTCCTTAAGCTTTCCATAAAAACGGACTTCTCCCCCGGCCCTCCGAATTTGGGCGGAGATGGCATGTGAATTGCTGTTGCGTATTTTCCCAGGCTGCAACGGTTCATTAACATCAAGCAGTTCCGATCCCGTAGCGAATAATCCGACGACAGGCTTCTTGGCAACTGGCACTTCGGCATAACCGAATGTTGCCAGCAAGCCGATGATCCCTGGATTGATCGCTGTTCCTTTTTTACAAGAACATCTCCTTTCTTTGCATCTTCGCCTTGAAAAGAAACGTTTTCGCCTTCCTTAAGTGAGCGTTTAAATGATATGTACTTCTTTCCGTCCTTTTCGAATTCCTTCGTAAGTTCGAGCATGATTACGGCATCACACTCAGCTGGCATCTGAGCTCCAGTCATGATTCTAGCCACTTGATTTTTTTGTACAGGAATAGTCGACACCATACCCGCAGCCAACTCTTCCACCACCTCGAACTCGAGAGGGTTATTTATGGAACCTTCAGAAGTATCCTTGGACCTGAGGGCGAATCCATCATATGGGGAGCGGTTAAAATGCGGAACATCATTTGTAGCTACAATATCTTGAGCCAAAAACGGTCTTGGCTGTCCTCGAGAGGAATCAGTTCCACTTGTCCTATTAATTTATGCTTCATCACTTTTTCCACTGCTTCTGCAATGCTGATGGGCGTTCTTCTTTCTACCATGCTTACAACTCCTGTCCGTTTTCAAATTTCTATATCAAATGTAGCAGAATTTTTTTGAAAATGAAAAAATCCTCACCGGTATGGGAGGATTTGAATATTACTTATTACGCAGTCTTCCAAGTTCTTCAGCGATCGCTTCCATTTCACGGACACTGAAATTCGTTTTTTTCATCACCATTGTATAAATATCGTGCAGCTCTTCGTACATTTCGATATCAAAATGAGTTGATTTGATTGCTCCGAAGTTCATCACTTTTAATTTATCCTTGATTGCTTCGATCATAAACTCGACACTTTCGGCTGTGTTTTGCGTTAAATCCATTTCCTTCATCCTTTCATTCGTTCCTAAATTATTTTCATCTTTGCATGATTACCGCTGGAAGTCAATGAATATTCGGGTGGGATGCGAAGCTTGACCCCCGATATACTTGGTCATCTTCGCGTTTTAAAGTTAGAGAGTTTGGGAAAAGATAGGAAAAAACTTTTTAAACATTGTATAATGGAGATAGCTACCATTATCCATCAACTAATATATGACGAGGAGGAGAATATATGAGCAACATTCGAGAAGAATATAAGTGTGCCAAGAAAAGTAAATTTATGCAAGCGGTCTTTATTGGGGCGTTAGCTGGGGCGGCAATAAGCCTTTTTGACAAGCAAACGCGTTATTCTGTATTGGAAAACAGCAAAAGCTGCATGAGTAATATGAAGGAATTCGTGAAGAATCCCAATGGGGTGCTTACACAAGTACGTGAAACATCATCCAAGGTCCGTTCCACTGTTGAAAAAATTTCCGAAGATGTATCCTTCATTTCCCAAAAGGTTGAGGAAATGAAAGATATTCCATCACAAGTGGCCCAAGTGGTGATGGAGACGAAGGAAGTTTTTGCTGCAGAGGAAGAAGAGCCATCTTCTAGAAATCACGATCGAATTTCCTTAAATTAGAAAATGGGGTGGAGGTATGGCCAATAAAAAAGAATGGCTGAAAGGCTCATTCTTCAAGACTTTGGTAAAACGGTTACAGGTCGATGATGTGTCAGGGCTTGCCGCACAGCTGTCTTATTTCTTCCTACTTTCCCTGTTTCCATTACTTATTTTTTTATTCACTTTATTGGCCTATCTGCCATTTTCACAAGAAGATATATTAAATACCGTCCGTACATATGCACCTGACGATTCGATGAACATCATTGAGGCTAACCTATCGGAAGTGATGGAAGCGAATGGGACTTTATTGTCGTTTGGTGTCATCGGAACGATATGGTCGGCATCGAATGGGATGAATGCAATCATTAAAGCATTTAACCATGCATATGGTGTAAAAGAAAGTCGAACTTTCTTTATTTCCCGGGGAATGTCGATTCTTCTAACTTTAGCGATGATTTTTGTTTTTATTGTCGTTTTATTGCTGCCGGTATTCGGAAAACAAATCGGAGTGTTCCTATTTGCCGAAATTGGACAATCCGATGAGTTTCTTACGATTTGGAACCAAATTCGCTGGGTGATCAGTACGCTTGTATTTTTAATTGTGTTTACCATCCTTTATTGGATTGCGCCCAACATTAAGCTGAAGTGCATAACCGTACTGCCTGGTGCAATCTTTGCAACGGCAGGATGGAGTCTCGCTTCTTTTTTGTTTTCATTTTATGTGGAGAACTTCGCTAATTATTCCGCAACATATGGAAGTCTTGGAGGGATAATCGTATTAATGGTCTGGTTTTATTTATCGGGGCTCATCATCATACTGGGCGGGGAAATAAATGCGCTCATAAGTGAAAAGAAAAAGCCAGAATGTGAATGAACTTCCTGGAGTTTCCGTAATAGCGGACTATCATGCTGCGGATACTATTCAAGAAATGACAACTTTTAAAGAGGAGGAGTTCTTTCATGAGTAAAAAGGATGGCAGCACAAAGCAAAAAGGGAAAAATAAAGGTTCGAACCATAAAACATCAGGTTCTGCAAACGGTAAGAACGGATATCACTAAATGAACATAAAAAAAGGGAGCCTTGTATGGCTCCTTTTTCATGTTTAGTTTCTCAATAGTCTTAAGCTGTTCAGTATAACGAGGATTGTGCTTCCTTCATGGCCAATGACTCCATATGGTAGGTCAAGGAATTGAAGGAAATTGGATGCTATCAGGATCATGATGACCGAAATTGAAAAGATGACGTTTTGTTTGATGATCCGATTCATCTTCTTGGATAATTTTACTGCTTCCGCGATGCGCGGCAGGTCATTCTTCATCAGAACGACATCTGCTGTCTCCAAGGCAACATCCGTTCCTTCACCCATTGCAATTCCAACAGAAGCGGTTGCTAGTGCAGGTGCATCATTGATGCCATCCCCAACCATTGCTACAGTGCCAAAATGTTCTTTCAGCTTTTTCACTTCAGTCACTTTCGTTTCTGGCAGGCATTCGGCAATATATGCATCAATATGGCTCTCCGAGGCAATCGCTTTAGCCGTTTTTTCACCATCGCCTGTCAGCATGACCGTATGGATGCCCTCATTTCTCAAAGCTTCGATGGCTGTAACGGTTTCTTCACGCACGACATCTTTCAAAGTGAGTATACCGGCAATTCCTTGATTATCTTTTGCATACACGATTGTCTTACCTTGTTCAGCTAATGTCAGCGCAATGCCATTTTGGAATCGTTCTGCTTCACTGCGTCCGACGAAATCAGCTTTTCCGACTTGCCAAAGCACGCCATTGATGTATGCTTGAACACCATTACCTGAGATATCTTCCATATTATCCGGTTTAATGATGTCTCTTTGCAATTTCGTTTTGGCATAACGTACGATTGATGTTGCCAAAGGATGGTTCGAATAATTTTCAACAGATGCAATATGAAATAAGAAATCTTCTTCGTTTAAATCATTACGGATAATGACATCTGTTACCTCTGGTTTTCCTTTTGTCAATGTACCGGTTTTATCTAAAGCAATTGCCTGCAGGTTACCTAGATTCTCAAGATGGATGCCGCCTTTAAATAAAATGCCATGACGAGCACCATTTGAAATGGCAGAAAGTGTAGCTGGCATAATAGAGGCCACAAGGGCGCAAGGCGAAGCGACAACGAGCAGGATCATCGCTCTGTAGAATGTCTCGGTCCAGCTCCACTCCAATAGGAAATGGGGTACGAACATCATCAAACCGACAACCGTCAATACCACTTTTACATAAGTCCCTTCAAACCGTTCAATGAACAGCTGGGAAGGGGACTTTTCACTTTGTGCGGATTGAACGAGAGTGATTATTTTTTGAAATAATGTTTCACTTGCTGGTTTGGTGATTTCCACGGTAATCGTACCACGGAGATTAACCGTTCCAGCAAAAACTTCATCATCCAATGATTTACTGACTGGTATGGATTCGCCAGTAATGGCCGCTTCATCGATATTGGTACGCCCATCCGTGATTTTTCCATCTGAAGGAACTCTCTCTCCTGGTTTCACTAAAATCAGATCCCCGATATGAAGCTGGGAAACGGACACGGTTTCCTCATATCCGTTAGTGATGCGCAGTGCTTCTTCAGGCTGTAAGTCCATAAGTGCCGAAATTTCTTTATGGCTTTTATTCATCGTGTATGTCTCAAGGGCGCCGCTTAAAGCGAAGATGAAAATCAATATGGCACCTTCCGTCCAGTATCCGATGACCGCAGAACCGATGGCCGCAAAAATCATCAGCATCTCAACATTCAATTCCCGGTCGGCAATCGTATCTTCTATGCCTTCTTTTGCCTTGGCATATCCGCCAATCAAGAAAGAGGCTAAGTATATGACTATGGAAGCGGACTCCATTCCGTTCTTTGAAAGGGCCCAGCCCAAAACTATTAATAAACCGCTGAATAATGCGGCAATAAGTTCTAAATGAGGTTTTGCTTTTTCCAACCAAGTGGTTTTGCATGTAGCCGGTTGGGTTAAATGTTTAGTATCTGTAGTCATAAGATTCCCTCCCACATTCTTCTCTATTTTGTGTAAATGATATAGATTATCATTTACTTTATATCTAATTGAGAAAGATAATCAACGTCATTTCTCTGGATAAAATATGAAAGCTGCCACCGTAATTGCGATGACAGCAATGTTTTCAAAGGTTTATTAAGGTGATGTCCCTTTTGTTAATATTATATTACCACATATCCTATTCAGAAATAAAGAAGAATGATTCTAATCTAGGAAAAAATATAAAGTATCGAATACAGACACTCTTGATAAATACCGTTCAAATTGAATAATAAAAGAAGTAGTCCAGATAATAAACTATATTACATAACTGAAGCAGGCATTTTCTCCTTAAACAAGGCCAATGAAATGAAGACAAGGAAAAGCATGATGCTGATCATGTAGAAAAATTCCCGCCTTGTATATGTTCAATGACCAGGCCGCCAAAAAATGGACCGCCAATGCTGCCGAGACTAAAGAAAATACTGCATAATAAATTTCCTGCAGGTAATAGGTTTCGAGGCAAAAGATCTGCCATATAACTGATCCCCAGCGAAAAGGTCGAACCAACCATCATTCCGCCAAACATAAAGCAGATGAATAGACCAATCACTGAATAGGAATAAATCCCTGCAAGCGTGAATATGGCAAACCCTGAAAAAAGGATTGTCAGCAAGGTCTTTCGCCGGCCAAAACGGTCACTGATCATCCCCAAGGGAATCTGGGTGAGCAGAGTCCCTGCGGAAAATGCCGGAATGATGATGGAAACGGCGGTTAAATCGATTCCGGAGCGCAGGGCGAATACAGGAAAATTGCTATTCAATGATGCTTCGAGCACGCCAAATGTGAACGGAAGTAAAAAAGCGACCCAAGCTATGCGGCTCACTTTCGTAAACCTTTTGAGTGTGCCCACGAATGATGTGCTTTCGGAATCATCCTGTTCAGGAAGTTCATTTCTAATAAGGAAAACAGCGGACCAAGCCAGAAGGCTAAGCATGGATGTGATGATGAAAGGCAAAGACTGATTAATCTCGAGAAGCTTCGTCATCAGCGGGCCCACCATGAAGCCAAGACTGAAGAAAAGTCCATAAATGGCAAGATTCCTTCCGCGCTTCATTTTTGGTGAAATGGCAGTGATCCATGTCTGGGTAGCGAAGTGAAGTGTATGATCGCCGATTCCAATGAAGAAACGCAGGACGAACCAAAACCAGAATGATTTCCAAACAGGAAATAATGCAAGCGATAGAATGACCGTTATCCCGCCAAATAATATCAATGGCTTATAGCCGTATTTACGGAGCGGGGCTTCCATAAAAGGAGAAATCAACAGAATTCCGATATAAAGCGAGGCTGCATGAAACCCGTTCAGGGATGAGCTAATTCCGTCATTTTCAAAAATGATGGCAATGACCGGCAGAAGCATTCCCTGTGAAAACCCCGATATGCCGACAATTAAGATTAAAACGCTAAAAAGCAATTTATTATTCATGAAATCAAGTCTCCTAAGAAATGTATACCTTCTTGATGTTACATCTTAGGAAGAGGATTAAGCAATAGAAATTTGGGTAAATATTGACAAGAAGGGAGAAGATGATAAAATTTTCCTTTGTCATCGCACAAAGATTTTGTATGATAGTTTTTGTTACATAAAAGAACTATAGGATTGTGAGGAGAAGTATCGTGAATAAAATATTTTTGGGCTTGTCCTGTTAGGCGTCCCCATATCAGTCATCGGGTCATTATTGCACTGGCCGAGTGTGATCATGTTCATCGTATATTGCTTAACCATCGTCGCGCTAGCAGGCTTCATGGGCCGGGCGACTGAAAGCTTAGCAATCGTCATGGGACCAAGGATTGGCGGTCTTTTGAATGCAACCTTTGGTAATGCAGTGGAATTGATCATATCCATCTTTTCATTAAAAGCTGGGCTTGTTGGGGTCGTGTTGGCGTCTTTAACTGGTTCCGTTTTAGGAAACTTATTGTTGGTGGCAGGACTTTCATTCTTTGTCGGAGGGACTAAATACAAACGGCAGAAGTTTAATGTGTTCGATGCGAGGCATAATGCCGGTCTATTGATTTTTGCAGTTATTGTAGCCTTCGTCATACCGGAAGTATTCACACAAGACATGAGTGAATCAAGCACGATGTCGTTAAGTGTAGGAATTTCCATTATATTGATCTTATTATACCTTGCTGCATTATTCTTTAAATTGGTTACTCACCGCGGGGTATATCAGCATACGGAGAAACTCGAGGAACATGAAGAGGAAGTACCGGAGTGGAGCAGGAAAAAGGCAATTATAATACTTGCTGCCGCTACATTGGCCGTTGCGTACGTATCGGAAAAACTTGTCCATACGTTCAGTGAAGTGGGGAAACCTTCGGATGGTCGGAGTTATTCATTGGTGTCATTATCGTTGCAATCGTGGGTAACGCGGCAGAGCATGCGTCCGCAGTCATAATGGCCTATAAAAACAAAATGGATGTCGCAGTGGAGATAGCCGTCGGTTCCACGCTTCAAGTTGCGATGTTCGTAGCTCCTGTACTCGTACTTATATCGTTAATGTATCCAACGCATATGCCGCTTGTCTTCACAATGCCAGAACTGATCTCGATGGTTACAGCAGTCTTTCTGATGATCATGATTTCTAATGACGGGGAAACGAACTGGTTTGAAGGCCTTACCTTATTGGCCGCTTACTTCATTATGGGAATTGGATTTTACTTATTATAAGAATGCAGGCCTTCCGATACGGAAGGTCTTTCTTTTTATAAAATAAAAATGACTCTGCTCAGGTTAGATTTAGCAGAGTCATTTCTATATTAGTAAATTACCATTCATAAGTTATTCCAAAATTTTCATCATGCTTTGTAAAAGTTGAGAAAATATTCTAGAGTGTCACACCATCCTTTTACATCAGATTTAAGTATTGGCGAATTCGTTTTCTGTCAGCCTTTAAAAGGGTTTCATGGATTGTTCGATAAGCATACCTCCTAAGGTTTAATAGGTATGAACGATTTCGCCTCCTTTTTATAATGTAAATTAATTATAACCGATTCTGAAAGAAAAGTAAATATTCAGAACTTTACAAATTCATTACAAAGTTGAAATCGGAATGAAATGTATAGAATGTTGGCTAAAAACAAAATCTATAAACAAAATGATTGAACCCCTCAAAAGGAGTGCGACAGCATGAGAAGAACAATTCTTATTACGATGATTGCCCTAATTGCCTTCATACAGGCGAATGTAAGTTTTGCAGCAGATATACCAGTAGACAAAGCAAGTCCGAAAAAGGTGAATATCCCTCCTTCCGTATTGAATATTGCAAAGGAGAATACGTACCCGAACCCGACCCAGGATCTTCCGATGCTTCAGCCAAGTACGTTTGCGAAACAATTGATCGATTCGTCGGATATCAAGATTGAAAATCCAGAACTCATCCATATGTTGAATGAATCGGCAGTTGCAAAGGCGCCGCTTGCTTTTGGTTACAGGGCGACCATTTACCTTGGCCATTGGGCATTGAATTATGAGTCTTTGGAAACGGCACCAAACTGGGAATACCAAAAAATCAATACGAATTACTATGATAATCGCGGCGGTGAAGTTCCATACAAGATCCGTTATGTCCAGGAAAGTCAGAAGGCAGTGAGCGGCGGTCTGACAGCGAAAATCCCTAAGACAGAGGATGTTCAAAAAATGATGCTGTTAAAAGCCACTGAGAAAACGAATTTGCCATTGGCTTTTGAAACGATCATCGGAGCTGGTACGAAAAAAGATGAAGTATACAATGTTGCTTCAAATAGGATTGGTTACTTATCCAGCTATGCTTCCGCCGTAAATGAAAAAGGCAAGGTCACATATGGGGAAGTGTATTTGAACCTAAAAGGAAATAAAAGAACCATTACGATAAAGAACATCACTTCCCAAGGCATCGGTGCATGGATACCGGTTCAGGACCATGTTTCCTTCAGTTTTACAGTCTCGCAGCAACCCAGGTAAATTGAAAAACTCGCCGGATTGGCGAGTTTTTCTTCATATGGTTGACTTCCTGATCTTGAAGTCCTCTTTCGGGTAATATGCATTTTTGACGAGAACATTCGGGCCTAGGCATTTGACTGCAGGGCAGTGGCAATTCAATTCATTGGCCAGTTTCGAATTCATCCATGTTTCATAGGATTCAGTCAATGGCTGCTCTTTGATATTCCCTAATGTAGGCGCATCCCCGAAATCGGTCACGATCACTTCCCCGGTGAAAATATTGATGTTCAACCGGGAACGTCCATCAGGGTCATTACGCACAGTCACTTTATGTGAACCGTAAAGGCGTT
The DNA here is from genome assembly GCA_030562215.1 of Peribacillus frigoritolerans. Taxonomy (GTDB): domain Bacteria; phylum Bacillota; class Bacilli; order Bacillales; family DSM-1321; genus Peribacillus; species Peribacillus frigoritolerans_B. The sequence continues at coordinate 1,676,255 of JAUPFL010000001.1, forward strand.
GAAGCAGGTTAATATCCTCTTTACTGTCATTACATGGATAAAATGGCAGGGTACCGAAAAGCATCCAAACATTTTCATCACGGATATCAAGTAAATGATGAATCGCTTCACGTATTTTGTCCAGTGATAAAGTTTCAAGTGCCGATGCGAAATCGCTTGGATACATCGGATGAATTTCATGCCTTTGACATCCCATTTCATCGACGATCTGCCTGTGAATATGCTCAAGATGAGGCAATGTCCGTTTATTAAGCATCGTTTCTGCAGATACCAGCACACCAGCTTTTGTCAGGGCACGGGAATTTTCGATCATTTTATCAAATAATTTCTTTCGCTGTTCCCGGGATGGTTTTCGGTCCATCATGGCAAAGCCGATATCAATGAATTCATCGATCGTTCCCCAGTTATGGGAAATGTGGAGAACATCCAAATAGGGAATGATTTCCTCATACCGTTCCAAGTCAAGGGTCAAATTGGAATTGATTTGTGTCCGGACCCCGCGACTGCGGGCATATTTCAATAGAGGCAAAACATAATTCTTCACTTGTTTTCTTGAAAGCATCGGTTCTCCGCCAGTGATGCTGAGCGAGCGAAGCAAAGGGATCTCATCAAGGCGCTGGATCAGTAATTCCAGAGGCAGTGCATCCGGGTCCTTGGGCTGGAGTGTGTAACCGACGGCACAATGCTCACAACGCATATTGCAAAGGGTGGTGGTGGTGAACTCCACATTGGTAAGGCTGAGTTTTCCATATTGTTCAACGTCCATATATGCTTCCCAAGGGTCATACTTGGGTGTAATTGGTGTTAAAAGATCTTGCTTGATTATTGACATATTTAAAACTCCTTACGTAATAATGCACTAACCCATTATGAACAATGGGGACAAAAATTGTCAAATGGCGGAGAGCTGCATTTATAGCTTGCCATTGCACTTTCAAGCAGATTTCGTTACGATGAAAGAAGAACGGAAGGAGAGTGCCTCATGGGAAAATCCATTACAGGTAAAAACGAACAATTAACATATTTAAAAGAACGCCTCACGATGTTCATGGAAGTTCTTGATCATATCGAACCGGAAAATACGGAGTTGGAAGATATAGACCGTTTAATCGGCATGATAGATGATTTGGAAGGCAAAGTGGAACAATTCAAAACCCGCGAAGACTAATATCTGTTTCGATAGTATGATTTTTTCAATGTTAATATTCATGAAGGGATGACGGGAAAATGCGTCATCCTTTTTTGATGGAAATGTTTGGTGACGGAATTTCACACATGGGCTATTTCTGGCGCTTTGCTCATTTCTCTCCCAATTGCTGTTCATTAAGAAAAATAATTACTGGTTTTCGAAAGATTATGTTAGATGTATAATAAAACGGGTGTTGAATCATTCACTATTTATAGAGAAGCAGGGAAATGATTAAATCTAATCTAGGGAAATAAGAGGGGAAGAGAAATTTGGATATTCAAAAATTCCAAGAAAGTATGTACAGTCTTATCGTTGAAACTTCAACGAATCTTCCAAAGGATGTTCGTCGTGCGGTCAAAAGTGCAAAACAACGTGAAAATGCAGGTACTCGTTCTGCATTGAGCCTGACCACCATCACGAATAATATTACAATGGCTGACGACAATGTATCACCGATTTGTCAGGATACTGGTCTGCCGACTTTCAAAATAAAAACTCCAGTTGGCGTGAACCAACTTGAAATAAAAAAGCAATTCGGAATGCAATCATTTTAGCGACAAAAGGCGGAAAACTTCGTCCAAACGCAGTTGATTCTTTATCGGGTGAAAATAGCGGGGATAACCTTGGGGAAGGTCTTCCTGTCATTAAATTCGATCAATGGGAAAAAGACTATATTGATGTTCGTCTCATCTTAAAAGGCGGCGGCTGTGAAAATAAAAACATCCAATACAGTCTGCCTATGGAACTTGAAGGATTGGGAAAAGCGGGTCGCGATTTGGATGGAATCCGTAAATGTGTCCTTCACTCTGTCTATCAAGCACAAGGACAAGGCTGCAGTGCAGGCTTCATCGGCGTAGGGATCGGAGGGGACCGTTCATCCGGATATGATCTGGCTAAGGCTCAACTTTTCCGCAGTAATGAAGATGTGAATCCAAATGAAGATCTTCGTAAACTTGAAGATTACATCATGAAGACAGCTAATGAATTGGGTATCGGCACGATGGGCTTTGGCGGCGAAACTACACTGCTTGGATGTAAAATCGGTGTCATGCACCGTATTCCGGCAAGCTTTTTCGTTTCCGTTGCTTATAACTGCTGGGCGTTCCGCCGTTTAGGGGTGAAAGTCAATCCTGTAACAGGCGAAATCAGTGAGTGGTTATATCAAGAAGGCGAGAAAATCGACTTTGCCCGGGAAGCAGAAAAAGCGGCGAAGGATGAAGTGGCAGCCGCTGCAGAATCGGACGTTGAAGCTTCCCGTGAAATCATCTTGCAAGCACCAATCACGGAAGAACAAATCCGTGAATTAAAAGTTGGTGACGTAGTTCATATTAACGGCAGAATGTATACAGGCCGTGACGCCATCCACAAGCACTTATCTGAAAATCCTGCACCAATCGACCTGGATGGACAAATCATCTATCACTGTGGACCAGTAATGCTGAAGGATGAAGAGGGCAAATGGCATGTCAAGGCTGCCGGACCGACAACAAGTATTCGTGAAGAACCATACCAGGGCGATATCATGAAACGATTCGGTATCCGTGCAGTTATCGGTAAAGGCGGAATGGGACCAAAAACACTAGAAGCATTAAGTGAACACGGCGGCGTTTATCTAAATGCAATCGGCGGAGCTGCTCAATATTATGCAGACTGCATCAAATCCGTCGAAGGTGTGAACTTCACTGAATTTGGTATTCCAGAAGCAATGTGGCATCTTAATGTTGAAGGATTCACTGCAGTGGTTACCATGGATTCACATGGAAACAGCCTGCATAAAGATGTTCAGCAATCTTCATTGGAAAAATTGGCACAATTCAAAGAACCAGTATTTAAATAAATGTATGGTAAAAGACGCTCACCAAAAGGTTGAGCGTCTTTTGCATATCTTACTCTTCGACTTCCGGCAGTGGATCGATCCTTGACGAATCCTCTAGATTCAATCCGCTTTTCACAAAATGAACAAACACTCCACCACTTAAACCAAGACAACCAACAAATCCTAAAGTGATAACCCATTCCAGCATTTCATTCCCCCTTGGTAAATGTATATGAAAAAAAGGCGAAAATTACCTCAGAAAAGTACAATCTTTTGGAACGGTCGCACATACATTAGAAGAGAAAGGAGGGATTTTCATGCAGAATAGCTACATCTTATTCTTTTTAGCCATGTTAACCGGTTTTGCTTTCATCCAACTTCCTGTGGCAAACACGATTTTCTCCGGTCTTGAAACATTCCTTGACGTAGTTGGAATTGTAACCGTTCTCATTTTCGCTATCTCCATTATTTGGAAGGCGGCACAAGCGTTATTTAAAGGATAAACAAAACAAAGAGGCCTATCCCTTTCGGGGGAAAGGCCTTTTTTTCGTGGGATATGGTTTTGCGGAAGGAATTCGACCCATAGCCGTTAATTCCACCTTCACAATCATGCATATAAATCTCCATGTTCCAAACAATAAGAAAAAAGGACATGGGGGATATTCCAATGAAAAAAATGGTGATTTTATCCGCTTTTATATGCTTGATGTGCTCTTTGGCTAGCCCAGCTTTTGCAGAATCCTATAACTGGGGTTTCAATAAAGGTAAAAATGGGACACCTGCCGATGCCGGCAAAAAATTCAATGAAATGCTGCCTGAATATGAAGCGATTTATAAGGGGGATACAAAGAAAAAAGTCGTTTATTTAACCTTTGATAACGGTTATGAAAATGGCTATACGGCCCAGATTTTAGACGTTCTGAAGAAACATGGTGCTCCTGGAACTTTTTTTGTCACGGGTCATTATTTAAAAACGGCCCCTGAGCTTGTCGTCCGTATGGCTAATGAGGGGCATATCGTAGGAAACCATTCATGGAACCATCCGGATATGACCAGCGTGACGGACGATGTGATCCGCACCGAGCTTGAGCGGGTAAAAGAAGCAACGGAAAAATTAACGGGACAAAAGGGAATGAACTACTTAAGGCCGCCTCGTGGAATATTTAATGAGAGAACTATGAGGATCGCAAAAAAAGAAGGGTATTACCACATCTTTTGGTCACTGGCATATAGAGACTGGATTGTAGATCAACAAAAGGGTGCCGCGTTCGCACATGATGAAGTGCTTAAGCAGATTCATCCCGGCGCGATTTTATTATTGCATACTGTATCAAAGGATAATGCGGAAGCATTGGACTCGATTCTGACGGATCTTGAAAAGCAGGGGTACACCTTTGGTAGCCTTGATGAATTAATGATTGCGAAACAGTTGCCGAACCGAATGCTTTATTAAAATGAGAAGCGGGTCCTGTAGTGATAATTCAGGTCCCGCTTTTATCCATTCTTCTCAATTTCAAGTAATATTTCAGGAAACATGCTATAATACGTGGAAAACTGCTAAAGGATGGATCGCTTGTGTGGACAGAAAAATTACAGGTTCAAGGACCCTATAATTTCGATCTTGTTCTCGAACGATTATCGTTAGACCCACTTCAGGTAGTTGATTTCACTAACAGGACGGTAAAAGTTCCGCTATATATAGAAAAAGAACCAATCGTTTTGCAGGTTCAGGCAATAGGAAATATCGATGAACCATCTTTTATCATCAAAGGTCAATCAGAGGTGTACAAATCAAAAGCAATCGAACGGTTAAAAAGGTTTTTCATTGGCATCAGCCATTAGAAGGCGTTTCCCGGCACTTCCGGGAATCCGATTTGCGGGAAATCTTCGAAGAGCACCGCGGTACTGCTATAGTCTTGGACTTCGATTACTACAGTTGCCTCGTCAAATGCATCATACATCAGCAATTGAATTTATCTTTTGCCCATACGCTCACGGAACGATTCGTTAAAACTTTCGGCTTTCAGATGGAAGGTGCCTGGTTTTATCCGACACCGGAAACAACCGCCCAACTTCAAATCGAGCAATTAAGAGCCATTCAATTCAGTGGCCGGAAAGCGGAATACGTCATCGGACTTTCCGAGCAGATCATTCAGGGCCATCTCAACCTTGATATAATGGATAAGCTATCCGATCAAGAGGTTATGGATACACTAATAAAAATACGCGGTATCGGGAGATGGACGGCTGAAAACTTCCTGCTTTTGGACTTGGCCGGCCGAACCTATTTCCTAAAGCCGACATTGGCATTCAAAATGCCTTGAAAATATTATATGGCTTACCGCATAAGCCAACCCAAGAAGAAATGGAGTCCTATAGTGTGAAATGGGCTCCATATCTAAGCTACGCTTCCCTCTATTTGTGGAGAAGCATTGAAAAACGGAGTGAAAAGAAATGACAAACATTCAAGATACAAAACTAGAAGTGAATCAAACCCTTCCCCTTACGATTAAACGACTTGGCATAAACGGAGAGGGAGTCGGTTATTTCAAAAAGAAAGTCGTCTTCGTCCCAGGAGCATTGCCAGGTGAAGAAATTGTAGCTTTGGTTACAAAGGTTCAGCCAAACTTCACCGAGGCGAAAATAAAAACCATCCGTAAAGAATCACCGCATCGCATTGCAGCGCCATGTCCGGTTTACGCTGAATGCGGCGGATGTCAGTTGCAGCATTTAAGCTATTCCCAGCAACTTATTGAAAAACGAGATATCGTCATTCAAGCGATGGAACGTCATTCGAAATTCCCAGTTTCTTCATTAAATGTAAAAGAAACGATCGGCATGGAAGATCCTTGGAATTACCGCAATAAAAGTCAGTACCAAGTCGGCCAAAAAGATGGCAAGTTGATTGCTGGCCTTTACGGCTTGAATTCCCATACACTGATCGATATCCCGAATTGCCTCGTACAGCATAAAGCAACAAATAAGGTAACACGTACAGTGAAAAAGATACTAAAGAACCTGAACATCTCGATTTATAACGAAAGAAAAAGAAAAGGTGTTATCCGGACGGTCATTACACGTGTAGGGTTTGAAACAGGTGAGGTGCAGGTTGTCCTTGTTACAGGAGCGGAGGAAATTCCACAAAAAGATCAGTTGCTAAAACAAATTCGTGACCAATTGCCTGAAGTGAAATCGGTTGTACAAAACATCAACAACCGGGACACATCACTGATCTTTGGCGAAAAAACGATTCACCTGGCAGGCGAAAAAGTCATCAACGAAACATTGGGTGACCTATCATATGAATTATCAGCCCGTACATTCTTCCAGCTTAACCCTGTCCAAACTGTTCGCTTATATGATGAAGTGAAAAAAGCAGCAGCCTTAACCGGCACGGAAAAAGTGGTTGACGCTTATTGCGGTGTTGGAACCATTGGGCTGTGGCTGTCTGAAAATGCCAAGGAAGTCAGAGGAATGGACGTCATTAAAGAATCCATTGAGGACGCCAAGAAAAATGCCAAAAAGCATAAACGCAACAATGTATACTATGAAACAGGCAAAGCAGAGAATATCCTTCCACGCTGGACCAAAGAAGGCTGGAAACCGGATGTACTGGTCGTCGACCCGCCAAGATCCGGCTGTGATCAATCTTTACTGCAGACAATCTTGAAAGTTAAACCGAAAACCATAGTGTACGTATCATGCAACCCGTCCACATTGGCGAAGGACTTACAAGAACTGGGCTCTTCTTATCGCGTGGAGGCCATGCAGCCAGTGGATATGTTCCCGCAGACGAGCCATGTGGAAGTAGTAACCTCGTTGAAGCTGATTAAAGAATAAGCAGAGTGATCCGGGAATCTGTAAAAGGTTCTCGGATTTTAATCTGCGTTTATTTCCATCCATTTGTGAAATAATGAAAGTACTGTGAAAATCGAGAAATACATAGGAGGGTTTTGGATGCATAATCATGATATATTAATTCGATTAAGATATGCGCTGGATATTAAAAATAAAGATATGGTTGAGATATTTAAACTCGGGGAGATAGAAGTGACAATGGAAGAAGTCATGCAGATGCTCACAAAACCAAAAGATGATTATTATGATGAATATGATGATGATATGGATGAAGCTGAAGATGGGGTAAACTGCAATAACATGATGCTAGAGTCCTTTTTAAATGGTTTGATCATTTTTAAACGAGGGAGACAAGAGCCAAAACCTGGTCAGCCCCAAAGTCAGGCACCGGCTGTAAAGCATAAGGAAAGTGTGAATAATATCCTTCTGAAGAAACTGAAAATAGCATTATCATTAACCAGTGAGGATATGATTGATATCTTGGAAGATGCAGGAGTCATGATAACCAAAGGGGAATTAAGCGCTATATTAAGAAAAGTGGGTCATAGGAATTATAAAGAGTGCGGGGATCGATACGCCAGGAATTTCTTAAAAGGATTAACTTTGAGATATAGGGGATAAGGGTTCAGTACTGTTTTTATCTTGAACATCATGATATTTAGACCTTGATTTCGTGAAAAGTACTTTTCCGATTTCAGGGTCTTTTTCTATTCGAAGACACTAGGAAGTGAGAATGAATTTAATAACAGAAGGCACCCCTTAAGGCACCCTCTGCACATTAAATACGAGTTCATTGGCCTCTTAAAAAGTCTGGTTTTGAAAAATTGGGGTTGGGATATTTATAGAAGCCTTCTCCTGCTTCTCTTCCGATTTTCCCTTTATCGATATACTCTGTTTTCAATAAGTAAGCCAGCTTTTCAACTTCTGGATCACCTGTCGCTTTCGCTTTTGCAAGTGAAATATTATAAGCAGTATTGATTCCTACCACATCTAAAATGGCGAAAGGTCCAAGAGGTGCTCCTGTTCTTAAGTTCAACGGCTGGGATCATAACGACACCATACGGCGGTCCGTATGCAGCGACCAAACATGCCATCGAAGGATGAGCTGGAAGAGTTTGGGGTGCAGGTTGCGACCATCAATCCGGGTGTCTACATACCGGTTTTAACGACAGGGCAGCTAAGGAAAAATGGAAATGGTACGATGGAGAAAAGAATTTTACAAGAGCAGAGGATATGAAAAAGCAGGAAAAGGGATTAAAAAATCAATTCGATCCGGAAGACATGATAGAAAAGATGATCGATATCATCCCGGCTGACCACCATAAATTCCGTACTGTCCATCCCGGGAAAATGGGAAAAACCGATGAAGGAGAACGAAAAGGAACGGTGGGACATGGAAAAATCTGATTTATGGAGCACTATTGTCCTAGGATTAGTGCAGTAGAGGAGTAATTTTGTTGGTTGGTGCATGGATTGTGGACAAGGAAGAGAAATAGGGAAAATCCTTATTCTTAGCCCCCTTTATCCCATTCTTTTGCATGACTTTTTGTACGTGAGATTTAATTCAATATCCGAGGTGATCAGCAGCTCTTTTTTATTGTTGTAATGGACTTAAGCGTCCATTAGTACAATGTATAACAGACAAAAAAGAGGATGATTATTCCCCTTTCAGATTATCGACAAATTTGAAAAAATCGGTTTTCCTGCAGTTTTTTCTTAAAAAAACAATCCAGTTGATTGGTGCAGGTGTTCGAGACTCCTGCTTAGAAAAGAGTGTCCAAGAAAAGACCCCACAGGCGCAAAGACCGCCCGCGAAAGAGATTGCTGGAGGGGAAATTAAGCCCCCAAAAAAGATTCATGATTAGGAATGAACCATTCTGAACTTCCTTTTGTCAATAAACGGAAAGAGGATGATCCCCTTGTTTTACTTGTCTTCATTTGTTTGTTCATCAGGTTTTTGGACGATTTCTTTTAATTCCCCAATGTCACCTTTGGCATTGATAACCTCAAAAATTTCATTTAGGCCTTCTGATGTTTTTTCATCTTCCGTTTTCACTATACCCCTCCTTAATTAGGTTAATGGTTAAGGTCTCCAAAAAACCAGTAGATAAACATCGGTTACCTTGGAAAATTGATGAAATTCTCTTCGTATTTCCATTGATATAAGCGCCTTTTAGGCGGATGTTAATTGTAAAACTACAAAAATTCAAATTTTTTTGTCCGCACAATATGGACAACGTTAAAATTATCTATTATTATGATTGTTATAACTTTTAGTATAAAGGGGTTTGTGGTACTTCTTAATGTATTTTTGGAGAGGACACATGTATTTTTAGAAAAAAGAAAAAATACAATATTTCTGAAATAGGGGTAAAACATATAAAGATCCTGCATTTATTCCAACCATCAATGAGGGGGTATATTAAATGTCAAGTGAAATATTAAATGAATTCTTGAAAGAAAATTTGGAAGATTTAAAAGAAAAGGGACTTTACAACGTTATTGATCCAGTGGAAGGACCTAATGGTCCGGTAATTACCATTGCAGGCAGGGAGCTAATTAATTTATCATCCAATAATTATTTAGGTTTAGCGACAGATAGACGATTAATAGAGGCTTGCATAGAAGCGACGAAAACATATGGTGTCGGTGCCGGTGCCGTTCGTACGATCAACGGAACGTTAGATATTCATGTCAAATTAGAAGAAAAGCTTGCTGAGTTTAAACATACGGAAGCAGCAATTGCTTATCAGTCTGGATTTAACTGTAATATGGCAGCGATTTCAGGAGTGATGGATAAACACGATGCCATTCTTTCAGATGAACTGAATCATGCTTCAATCATTGATGGATGCCGATTGTCCAAGGCGAAAATTATTCCCTTTATCCATTCCGACATGGACGATTTACGGACAAAAGCTCGTCAAGCAAAGGAGTCCGGATTGTATAACAAAATCATGATTATTACCGACGGTGTGTTCTCGATGGATGGCGATATTGCCAAGCTTCCTGAAATCGTGAAGATTGCCGAAGAGTTCGATTTAATCACGTATGTTGATGATGCGCATGGTTCGGGTGTATTAGGTAACGGTGCAGGAACGGTAAAACATTTTGGGTTATCGGATAAAGTGGATTTCCAAATTGGGACATTATCCAAAGCCATTGGTGTTGTTGGAGGCTATGTAGCAGGAAAGAAAGATTTGATTGATTGGTTAAAAGTGAGAAGCCGCCCATTTTTATTTTCAACGGCTGCCACACCGGGAGCAGTTGCAGCTAGCATAGAAGCCATCGATATTTTGATGAATAGCTCAGAACTTCAAAATAAGCTTTGGGAAAACAGCGATTACTTGAAACAGGGCCTAAAAGAATTAGGGTTTGATATCGGTGAGAGCGAAACACCGATTACACCTTGCATTGTGGGTGATGAAACAAAAACGCAGCAATTCAGCAAGAGACTGAATGAAGAAGGTGTGTATGCTAAATCCATCGTATTCCCTACCGTTCCAAAAGGAACAGGAAGAGTGAGGAATATGCCTACTGCTGCTCATACAAAAGAGATGCTGGATCGTGCAATTGCCATTTATGAAAAAGTAGGAAAAGAGATGTCGATCATATAAGTAGATTGCTTGTTTCAGAGTTTAAAACTTGGGGAGGGATTTTTGATGAAAAAGGTCTTGGTAACGGGGGCTTTAGGTCAAATTGGTTCAGAACTGACGCTGAAAATGAGAGAGGTTTATGGAGCTGACAATATCATTGCGACAGATATTCGAAAAACGGACAGCGATGTTGCTCAATCAGGTCCATTCGAAATTTTGGATGTTACGGATGAAAAAGCGATGTATAACATGGCAAAAAAACATGAAGTGGATACAATTATACATCTAGCCGCTTTATTGTCAGCAACAGCTGAAAAGAAGCCGCTTTTAGCTTGGCATTTAAACATGGGCGGATTGGTCAATGCTTTGGAATCGGCACGAGAACTCGATTGCCAATTATTCACTCCTAGTTCCATTGGTGCGTTTGGTCCAACCACTCTAAAGATTGGACACCGCAAGACATCATTCAACGGCCGAATACGATGTACGGCGTGAATAAAGTATCCGGAGAGTTATTATGTGATTATTATCATCATAAATTTGGGGTTGATACGGGGGCTTCGATTCCCGGGACTGATTTCATATGTCACACCTCCTGGCGGTGGAACTACCGACTATGCAGTTGAAATTTACTATGAAGCGATTAAAAACAAGCGATATACTTCTTACATTGATAAGGGAACGTATATGGATATGATGTATATGCCGGATGCTTTAGCAGCCATCATTAAATTAATGGAGGCAGATGCTTCAAAATTGAAACATCGGAATTCTTTCAATGTTTCTGCCATGAGCTTTGATCCTGAGCAAATTGCAGCCGAAATTAAAAAGCATATTCCGGAATTTGTCATGAATTATGAAGTCGATCCTGTAAGACAGTCCATTGCAGACAGTTGGCCAAATACAATTGATTCAACTTGTGCAAAGGAAGAGTGGGGATTCAAGGCGGAATATGATTTGGAGAAAATGACCAATGATATGTTGTTGAAGCTGAGATTAAAGTCCCTTTTAGTAACAGCATAATAAACCTGCCAGCCGAATAAAAGAGTTGCAAAACTCTTTTATTCGAGTTATTTTATACAGGGGAATTTTTACGTTTAAGGGGTGAGCTTTTATAAGCGATAAAAAGTAAGCGCTTTCTATGAAACCTTGAACAGAATCAAGAAATAACATGAAATTTGATAGTAATCTTTCTGACTTTCAGGAATGCTTAAAAGTGAAGAATGATTTTAAGGGGCGGCTTTAAAATAAAGTGCCTGCTATATCATTTCTATACTAAATAGGGAGTGTATTAAGCATCTTGCATTAAATTTCGACTATTAGTAGTGTAGGGGGAAATGGAATGGCAAACAAAGATTTGAATAGGGACCTGAAAGGTCGTCATATTCAGATGATCGCTTTGGGCGGAACGATTGGTGTCGGTTTATTTATGGGTTCAGCCAGCACGATTCAATGGACAGGTCCGTCTGTAATGTTAGCTTATGCGATCTCTGGTTTATTTATATTCTTGATCATGCGCGCAATGGGGGAAATGTTGTATTTAGAGCCAAGTACAGGTTCATTTGCAACATTTGGTTATAAATACATTCATCCATTGGCAGGATATATGACAGCTTGGAGTAACTGGTTCCAGTGGGTTATCGTCGGGATGGCAGAAATTATTGCAGTGGGGACGTACATGCAGTATTGGTACCCTGATCTCCCTGCTTGGATTCCAGGTTTAATTGCAATGGTGATTCTTGGAGCAGCGAACTTAATTTCCGTTAAATCATTTGGGGAAATTGAATTTTGGTTTGCACTGATTAAAATCGTAACGATTATTTTAATGATCGTTGCAGGTTTTGGACTAATTTTCTTTGGAATCGGTAACGGAGGGAAGCCTTAGGGTTATCGAATCTTTGGGAACATGGCGGTTTATTTACAGGTGGCTGGAAGGGCTTCTTCTTTGCTCTCTCACTGGTGGTTGCCGCTTATCAAGGTGTAGAATTAATTGGGATTACGGCTGGTGAAGCAAAAATCCGCAAGAAACGATAACCAAAGCGATTCAAAGTACCATTTGGCGTATTTTAATCTTCTATATCGGTGCGATCTTCATTATTGTAACCGTTTACCCTTGGGATCAATTAAGTTCGATCGGCAGTCCATTTGTTGCGACCTTTGCGAAGGTTGGTATCACGGCAGCAGCTGGAATCATTAATTTTGTCGTAATCACGGCTGCAATGTCTGGCTGCAATAGTGGAATTTACAGTGCAGGACGAATGCTTTACACATTAGGGATGAATGGACAAGCGCCAAAATTCTTTGCAAAAGTATCTAATAGCGGTGTCCCTTTATTCGGTACGTTTGGAGTGATAGTCGGTTTAGCAATTGGGGTTGTTTTAAGTTATATTGCACCAGAAAATTTATTTGTGCATGTATACAGTGCGAGTGTACTTCCTGGAATGATTCCATGGTTTGTCATTCTGATCAGTCAAATTAAATTCAGGAAAGTCAAAAAAGCAGAAATGCATAATCATCCATTCAAGATGCCGTTTGCACCTGTTACAAACTACCTGACCATCGCTTTCTTGCTCATGGTATTAATCGGTATGTGGTTTAATGATGACACACGTATATCTCTTATGGTTGGAATAGGTTTTCTGGCTATCGTTGCAATTAGTTATTTCGCTTTTGGAATAGACAAGCGTGTACAAGCCAATGCTCAGACAGAGGCTCAGAAGGAAGATAAAGTGGGTTAATCCATCATTCACTATGGGTTATGCAAAGGGTTGCTGCGGCAGCCCTTTTCCAATGAAATTAAAAGGGCAGATTAGTTTTAATAAGAGATGATAAAATGGATTAAATTGATTGCTTCATTGTGAAGGGTGAACTAACGATGTTCGGACTTAAAAATGACAATCCTAAATGTATACGAATCCATCCAATATCATCAAGGACCACAGAAATGCACTTAAATAACTGATTAGTGAAAACTTCCAGAAATATAGGTGGCCTGGAAACAAAATGAAGAAGAATGGTTTAATGATTGTCCCGGCGTTATCCATTTTGGAAATCGCCAATTAGAATTATTTGCAAACAAAGCTGATGAATACGCTGTTACCTTTGACAAAATCCTTGTTACCCAAGACCTTTGTTGGTATGGGACGGATTTAAGACTTAAATGGGAAAAGAACAAGTTAAGGAACTGAATTCAGCTACTTGTAAACAGCTGGTTGGGATTGAGATTGTTGAAAGATGTGAAACAAACGCACCGGATTATTTTTATTTATATGTCCTTGGGCTTCACTTGAACGATGGCTATCTCATCATATGTAATGGATCTGATGAAAATTCAATAATCATTAAAAGGGAGAAGATCCAATTTACAGGCACACGCTTATCTGACAAATATCAATTTTTTATGATCTATGATGAATGGAAAACGATCTGGGCAGTCTAGTTAATGACATCAGGATACGTTTCCGCCAAAGTTAATATAGAATGCTAAATATCATAGAAAAGGAGAAGTTGACAATGACAACTTCAAAGAAGAATTTGAGGACTTGCGAAAAGGGACACAAATACTACAAATCCAGCGACTGTCCGACCTGTCCTGTATGTGAGCAGGAACGAAAACCTGATACAGGATTTCTTTCAGTGCTCTCGGCACCTGCCAGACGTGCATTGGAAAACAATGGGGTAACCTCTTTACAACAGCTATCAACATATAGTGAAAAAGAGATTTTGAAATTTCACGGTATGGGACCAGCTTCCTTACCTAAACTTAGGGAAGCTTTGGAGACAGGTGGGTTATCATTCAAAGATTAATCACTTTACGTGAATAAGGGATCAGGAACATCTTTTTTATGGACATCATCCTTGTTAAACTGATAGTAACTCTAAAAAGTGAGGTAACGAAAAATCATGAGTTCCTATACTCCCTATTTTGAATTCAATCGAAAAAAAGTGGGCATCTTTGCGAAACCATACCCCACTTCCTTTAACTGAAAAAGAATTGGATAACTTAAAAGGAATAAATGAAGAAATATCCATTCAGGAAGTAGAAGAGGTTTATTTGCCCTTGACTCGTTTGATCAATTTACATGTTGAAGCATCTCAGCAGCTTAACACAGCCGCTTCTTCATCTCTAAAAACTGATGCTAAAAAAGTACCTTATATCATTGGGATTGCAGGGAGTGTTGCTGTAGGAAAGAGTACGACTGCAAGGTTACTTAAGACTTTATTATCCAGATGGGATAATCACAGAAACGTAGGTCTTGTCACTACCGACGGTTTTTTGTATCCAAATCATCTTTTAGAAGAAAAAGGACTGATGAAAAGAAAAGGGTTTCCTGAAAGTTATGATACTCAAAAATTAATCAACCTTATCGGAGATGTAAAAGCGGGAAAAAATAAAGTGGAAGTTCCAATCTACTCACATTTGAAGTATGACATTTTGCCAAATGAAGTGCAGACTATCTGTAATCCGGATATTTTAATAGTGGAAGGTGTTAATGTACTTCAAGTTGACAAGGAAAATCAAGTATTCGTCAGTGACTTTTTTGATTTCTCAATCTATGTAGATGCAGACATAAACGACATAGAACGATGGTATGTTGAAAGGTTCCTTTTACTTCAGAAAACCGCATTTCAAAGTCCCGAATCCTATTTTCATCGTTATATTGATTTGTCTAAAGAACAGTCCATTAAACAAGCGACTCAAATTTGGGAAGAAATTAATTTGAAAAATTTACATGAAAATATACTGCCGACAAAAGGAAGGGCGAAACTAGTCTTGAAAAAGGATCAGAACACAAAGTTGAAAATATCTTTTTGCGAAAATAATAAATTAGAAATAATGTTTTTTGTAATAGCAATAAAGCAAGGAATTTCATTTATAAGGAACTGTGCGATAAGTCTTAAAATTAGGAATATTTTCAATGACAATACCTTATATTGGTTTAATTTTCATTAATTATTGGTATTGTTATAATATCTAATAATTGGGTGGAATTTATGATTCAAGTTAAAAAGATAGGAGTTTGGGAATTTCAGGTAGTCCCTTATTTTTTAGGGAAATGGTTACAAAAACTTCTAATTTCACTTCTATTTTTGTCAATAAATGTGTATTTTCATGACTTTTTCGAATCTGTCAATATTATTTCACTAACAGTTTCTTCCTTCAATAATGGGAAGTTACTGAAGAAATCTTTTAATGTGACTATCGGGGCGGTTAAGTTTAAGCCAATTTCTTCGTAAAATCAACATTTTAACAAAAAAAGTAATAGTAGAATATTTTAATCTATGAAATAATAATAATAGATTATGATATAGTTATAAGGAGACAGAAAAGGTGTGTTCCTAGTTCGTGCCGGGCTTTTTTGTGACACCTAAGCAGGAGCGCCTACATCTTTTTTGCAAATATAGGGGATAAGGAAGGTTATAATGAGCAACATACAGAAACAAACAGACGTTATCTTAATTGGCGGCGGAGTCATGAGCGCGACTTTGGGATCATTACTGAAAGAGTTAGCACCGGAATGGGAAATCAAAGTATTTGAGAAGCTTGCAAACGCAGGAGAAGAAAGCTCTAACGAATGGAATAATGCGGGTACGGGACATTCTGCGCTGTGCGAGCTTAACTATACATCCGAAAAAGCTGACGGATCTATAGATATTAGCAAAGCAATTAAAATAAATGAACAGTTCCAAGTTTCATTGCAGTTTTGGTCGTATCTTGTAAACTGTAAGCTGATTGATAATCCGCAAGACTTTATCATGCCATTGCCTCATATGAGTATGGTACAAGGGGATAAAAATGTAGCGTTCTTAAAGAAACGTTTTGAAGCGCTGTCAAAAAATCCTCTGTTCCAAGGTATGGAGTATTCCGATGACCCAGCAAAACTGATGGAATGGATTCCACTTATTATGCAAGACCGTCCATCGAATGATTCTATAGCGGCAACAAAAATTGATTACGGTACAGACGTTAACTTCGGTGCTCTAACACGTATGTTGTTTGACCACTTAAAGACTCAAAACGTCGATATCAAATATAAACATAGTGTTGATAATGTTAAACGTGCCAGTGATGGCTCATGGGAATTAAAAGTGCGTAATGTCGATACCGGTAGCGTAGAACGCCATAATGCTAAATTCGTCTTTATCGGAGGCGGGGGCGGAAGTTTGCATTTACTGCAAAATCCGGCATTCCTGAAGGGAAGCATATCGGAGGATTCCCGGTAAGCGGATACTTCATGGTATGTAATAATCCTGAAGTTGTTGCGCAGCATCATGGGAAAGTATACGGAAAAGCTAAAGTTGGTGCTCCACCAATGTCTGTTCCGCATCTTGATACACGTTTTATCGACAATAAAAAATCGTTGCTATTTGGACCATTTGCGGGCTTCTCACCGAAGTTCTTAAAAACAGGTTCAATGTTCGATTTAATAACTTCAGTAAAACCGAATAATGTTTTAACTATGTTGGCGGCAGGCGCAAAAGAGATGCCATTGACAAAATACCTGATCCAGCAAGTTATGTTATCGAAAGAACAGCGCATGGAAGAGTTACGGGAGTTCATCCCGAACGCTAAGAGCGAGGATTGGGATTTAGTAGTGGCTGGCCAACGTGTACAAGTTATCAAAGATACTGCTGAAGGCGGCAAAGGTACACTTCAATTTGGTACGGAAGTTGTCAGTGCATCCGATGGCTCTATTGCAGCATTGCTAGGTGCTTCTCCAGGGGCTTCTACTGCTGTTCACGTTATGCTTGAGGTAATTAATAAATGCTTCCGCAACGCATGAAAGAGTGGGAACCGAAAATTAAAGAAATGATTCCTTCTTATGGAGAGTCACTAATGGAAAATCCAGAGCTTCTGCACGAAATTCAAACTTCAACATCAGAGACGCTTGGTCTGAGCAAAAAAAAGAGCTAGTTTATAGTTAATTTTTGGATATTGAAGCAACATTGAAATTAAAAACAACAGAACCTTTAATCTATCTTTGATTGAAGGTTCTTTTTTTGTTTTGGGATGCTTTAATTGCATCCCTCAGTTTGTAGACAAAAGGGTTCTATCTAAAAGTTAAAACTAAGTTGATTGGAGCGGGTGTTCTCGAGACTCCTGCGGGAAAAGCGGGTCTAGGGAGAGCCCGCAGGCGCAAGCCGAGGAGGCTCAGACCGCCCGCGGAAAGCGAGTGCCCTACGTTCCAATCAACGTTCAAATTGTACAGGAGCTTCTAATGTATTTTTGAATTTATTTTGGAAATGGTCTCTTTATCGCAAATAATGAAAAGCTGTGCATCATCAGGAATTCGTGCATCTAATTTTTGGTTTATGTTAAGATCACCACGATCTGCCACCAGTGTGGCTCCTTTATCGAGAAGATCTATGAATGCATCACGATAAGTTCGCCATTCATCTTGTTTAGGAATTTCATACATCGTCTCTTCATACTTTGTGCTCATAAGTTCAGAATACATGTGGGTGACTCCATGAGAAAACAATGATCGTACTGCTGCGTGGGAGATCATTTCTTGTGTAGGAATAAACTCATCCACCTTTACACGCTCGAATAAACGAATATGCTTTTGATTGATCACCTCAGCGGTGACATGAATGGACGTATTCGTTTTTTCTTCAATGGACGTTATGGCAGTGGCAACTAATAATGTCTTTCCATCGACAAGTAACGGATCTTTTGTAGCATAATTATCTTGTGTTATTTGATCAGCAAAAATGATAACGCCTTTTGCTTTAGGAAGGTTTGCACGGATTAATGTTTCTTCATCGGTGGCATCCCCGCGAACATAAAACAGACGCTCCTCCATCATGGGGGATTTTTCCAAGTTATCAATGATTACAATATCAATGGTTTCATCAGATTTATAAATTTCTTGGAGTGCTGATTTTGACTTATCACTCCATCCAATCAGAATGATATGATTTCTACCTGTATATTTCATTTTTCCACCAACTTTACGTTTTTCGATAAGATATACAGATTTAATGATTTTTCCAATAAATAGACTAACAAGCCCAATACCCGTTATGTAAAGACCGATGGTAAATGCTTTTCCAAGATCGGTGACAGGTGCATAGTCACCAAAACCAACCGTAGCAAGCGTTGTAAGAACCCAGTAAACTGAAGTTAAATATGATTCGAACGTCTGTGGCTCTATGGAAAAAGCAACATATGCTGCAACTAATATGTACAAAATGGCAAATGGTATAAAGATTCTACCTCTTAATTTTATCAGGTAATATATTATTTTTTTACCTTAATTCTCATCATACCCATCCTAATTTTAAAGTCATCATCGATTGAATTTATATTTCCCCAATTTAACAGATAATTAAACGTAAGTGTAAGAACTATTTATCCCCAAGTTAGGAGTAAGAAGCATATAAAAGAAAGATTGGTTCTTTAATGATATGTGCGTTCCGCTCTTGTTCTTATGCAAGAAAAAGGGCAGGAACACTCTGCCCAGGTTTTATAGACTACATATTCAAGCTTTTTGTACCAAAACTACGGATTCTCCTATTAAATTTTGCTCTAATATTAATATAGATTATAAAAGAACAATAATAGATGAATTTTTGAAAATAAATTATAAAATTATCATCAAAAAATAAAAAATTTTTTCGAATTTTCAGTATACAATGAATGTTGAATGATGAGGAGGTCAACCAAAATGAAAGCGGATACAATGGAAAAAGTAACGATATGAAAAAAGAACAGGATTGCATTTAAAAGTCTCGCAACAAGTGGCAGTGTTTCGCATGTTAGTGAACAATTTTGGCCGGGGTGTAGATGTGCACCGATATAAGGCGGGATTGGAAAGCGGCACATAACTGTGGTGTTTTGCTTCGAATGTTCAATCATTTAAAGAGCTGTAAGCGGGTGAAGCTTTACTTGATTGGATGTGGGTATGACGCCAGGGATTTACCCAGTATGCAATTAAATTATAGGGGAATGATTATGGGATCACCAAATGTTGCGACAAATACGAAACAAGAGAAGCCGCAAATTCAATCAACCACCAATGTACTGAAGTTTATTATATATAGTTTAATAGGAAGTTTTATGTTTTTTATTCCTATTACCATAAATGGTGTTTCAAGCATACCAATTGATCATATGGTAACATGGATCAAAGTAAACTTACCGTCAGCTGTTCCTATTTATGCTCTAATCGTTATCCTATTAGGAGCTGTTTATCCATTTATTTCAAAAAACTGGAGCAAAGATAAGGTATCGATAGTTTTTTCTTTCTTAAAAGTAATAGGTGCTGTTGTTGCGATATTAATATATTTCAAGATTGGACCTGAATGGTTAATGGCCCCAAGTATGGGTCCTTTCCTTTTCGATAAACTTGTCATACCTGTTGGACTTGTTGTTCCTTTTGGTGCAATATTTTTGGCGCTGCTCATTGGATACGGGCTTCTCGAATTTTTGGGTGTGTTGATGCAGCCAATCATGAGGCCGATATTTAAAACGCCAGGGCGTTCAGCGGTTGATATGGTTGCTGATTTAGCAGGTAGCTACTCTATTGGCATGCTTATTACGAATAGACTATATAAAGAAGGAAAATACACCCTTAAAGAAGCTGCTATTATTGCAACCGGCTTTTCAACCGTTTCAGCAACGTTCATGATCGTTGTTGCAAAAACTCTCGGGCTTATGGACATATGGTCGCTTTTCTTTTGGGTTTCTTTAGGGATAACGTATCTTGTCACTGCCATTACCGTACGTATTTGGCCATTAAATAAAATGAGCGACGAATATTATTCGGATAATGCCGATCCAGAAGAAGTTATCAAAGAAGGACTTTTCCGAAATGCCTGGAACAGTGCGATGGTGGGGGCAAACAATTCCGTAAGTCTTGGCAGAAATTTATGGGAAAACTTAAAGGACGGTTTTCTTATGACAATGAGCATTCTGCCGTCCATTTTATCCGTTGGTCTCATCAGCCTTGTATTAGCGGAGTATACTCCAGTATTTAATTTACTTGGCTATCTTTTTTACCCATTTACCTGGGCATTGCAAATACCTGAACCATTTTTGGCTGCAAAAGCTTCAGCTATAGGAATTGCAGAAATGTTCCTGCCGGCGCTTCTCGTGGTTGAAGCACCTCTGGTAACTAAGTTCATCATTGCCGTGGTATCTGTATCATCCATATTATTCTTTTCAGCGACGATACCTTGTATCCTATCAACCGAAATCCCGATCAGTATTACGAAGTTGGTTGTAATTTGGTTTGAACGGACGCTCATCACGTTAATTATAACTGCACCTATCGCAATATTGCTGCTTTAGTACAAATCAACGAATCTTAATTCGATCACAAATCGAAAAGGTGCGTTCGTATCATAAGGTCGACCAGTTAAATTACTGGTTGACCTTTTTGATAGAATCTTAAATCAGTAGACATGGTAGGATGCACGGTTGCACGGACATTTAAAGTAAGGGTAGTGGAGGCGGAAAAAACAATTCCTATATTCTGGTTTATGAGCCTCCAAAAGTTAATTGATTTAGTTTTTTTGGGGGGATCCCTAATAGGGATGACTAAGGAACCCTGGTGAAAAACCGCCCTCTAATGGTGTTGTTTACAGGTACTGGTGACATGATCATCTATTTTTATAAAGAAGGAACAAATATGCGATTCCCATACCCTTTTGATAGTTACCATCACTGAAACAATATTAGGAAAAACATCCAGAAAAATTATTTAAAGAAAATAATATATATTCTAAAAATTCATATTATAATACTTTATACTTATGCTATATTATAGGGAGAATTATTTATTATCACGTATAATCTAAGAATTGGAGTGATTTGAATGAAGAAACTTGGTTTACTGAGTATGTTTTTGATTCTAGCTATCTTTATCTCGGCTTGTGGAACCAAAGAAGAAAAAAATGCAGGTGAGGAAAAGGAACCTGAAAAGGTATATAAGGTTGGTGTGGATACGACTTATCCTCCTTTTGAATTTAAAGAGGGGAACGACTATAAAGGTATTGATATAGAATTGATCAATGCAATCGCGAAAGACCAGGATTTTAAAATCAAATTGTCTCCAATGGATTTCGGCGGAATCATTCCGGCTATGCAAGCCAATCAGCTTGATGTGGCCATTGCGGGAATGAGCATTACAGAGGAAAGAAAAAAGGTAGTAGATTTCTCAACACCGTATTTTGATGCAGGATTAACAATAGTTGTTAAAAAAGATAATACAAGCACTAAAACTGTTAAAGATCTTAAAGGAAAAACCATTGCAGTCAAAAAAGGGACAACTGGTGCTAAATATGCACAGGATAATGCTACTGAGCTAGGAATAAAAGTCGTTCAATTCAATGATAGTCCAGCGATGTTCCAGGAAGTGGCCAACGGCAACGCCGATGCCCTTATAGAAGATTACCCGGTTATCTCCTATGCGATCGCCCAAAAGGATCTTGGGTTGAAAATCGTAGGTGACCGTTTGAATGGTGACCAATATGGCATTGCTGTATTGAAAGGGCAAAACGAGGATTTATTGAAGAAAATAAATGATGGTCTTGCCAATCTTAAAAAAGACGGCACATATGATGAAATTATAAAAACGTATCTTGGTGAATAAACAATAGATTAAAGCTCAATAGGCGCGCTTATGGCGCGCTTTCTTTTTCAAAGGGGTGAAAGAAATGGATATAATTGTTGCGGCATTGCCACTTTTATTAAAAGGACTTCAGGTGACACTTTATATCTTTGTGATTGCCATTATCCTAGGTTTTTTGATTGGTTTAGTGGTCGCTTTGCTGCGGCTTGCCCCCATCAAAATCTTGAACTGGATTGCAAAGGTTTATGTGGATGCGATACGAGGGACGCCGTTCATCGTTCAGTTATTCTTTATCTATTTTGGTGTGAATTCTCTGAATTTGATTTCTTTGGACAGTACAACAGCTGGAATCATTACCGTTGCAATCAATGCAGGGGCATATTTTGCTGAAATAATAAGGGCAGGGATACAATCCATCGATAAAGGGCAAACGGAGGCGGCAAGATCCATCGGGTTCACGGGTACTCAAACAATGAGGTATGTCGTGCTTCCGCAAGCCTTTAGAAGGATGCTCCCTACCATTACGAACCAATCGATCATCAGCTTGAAGGACACTTCTCTATTATCCGTCATTGGTATAGCCGATTTAACCCAGCAAGGTCAGATTCAGGCTTCGGCAACCTTTGAAGCATTCAAGATTTGGCTGGCCGTGGGTGTGATTTACTTTATCATCATCTATTTGTTAACCCTAATTGCTAATTTCATAGAAAGGAGGGTACAAGTTCGATGAGCATCATTACAGTAAAAACCTGAGAAAATCATTCGGAACTGTCGAGGTTTTAAAAGATATTAATGCAGAAGTGCAGGAAAAGGAAGTAATTTGCGTAATAGGCCCTTCTGGATCTGGAAAGAGTACATTCCTGCGTTGCCTGAATCTCCTTGAGGAAGTTACGGGCGGTGAGGTGGTCATTAACGGACATGATATAACCGATCCTAAAAGGAAAATCAATATAAACAAAGTCCGGCAAGAAGTTGGGATGGTTTTTCAACATTTCAATCTATTTCCCCATAAAACCGTTTTGGAGAACATAACCTTGGGCCCCATTAAAATTCGGGCCACCGATAAAGCGGAAGCAGGAAGGTTAGCGATTGAGTTATTGGATAAGGTTGGTCTAAAGGAAAAGGCAAATAGCTATCCAGGGGAACTTTCCGGCGGACAAAAACAGCGGGTCGCTATCGCAAGGGCATTGGCGATGAATCCGAAAATCATGCTATTTGATGAACCGACTTCGGCCCTTGACCCTGAAATGGTAGGCGATGTTTTGGAGGTAATGAAACAACTTGCCAAGGAAGGCATGACCATGGTCGTCGTTACGCATGAGATGGGCTTTGCCCGGGAAGTAGGGGACCGGGTCATATTCATGGATGGAGGGTATATCGTGGAAGAAAATGAGCCGAATGAATTATTCGGTAACCCTCAGCACGAAAGAACGAAAGCATTCTTGAGCAAAGTGCTTTAACGGGATGGCTGTAAGAAACCATGGTACATCATGAATGAAGTTGTGCATGAAGTGTGGACAAAGGAATGGCGGAAAATGAGGGGAAACCCAAACGCATCAGCCTTTTCCTCATCTTTGTGCATAACTTTTTTGTTTTTTAGAGTAGAAATCAGTTAGGCATGTTTATTAATATCATCGGGCAGGCATCAAAAAAACCTATGCATTCAATACATGCATAGGTTTTTTTCTTGTTTACTTGGCACCGTAACTAATCAAGTTCGTCATGATTCGATATCCGCCGGGAACCTGGCCTTGAATTTGCCTGTATAGGACAAGGTTTGTGTAGAGGTAGGTGCCATTGCCGTATTTAGCCATGAGGATTCCGCCATCAAATGGTTCTTCATTTGGATCAGCCATGGAAATGAATGTTTCAAACCGTTCATCCCATTCCATTGGGAAGTACAATCCTCTTTCTTGGACCCAATTGCTCCAGTCATCACTTGTTATTTTATTTGGATAGTTAAAAAGAGCCGATTCGGGTTTCGAGACGTTTACCGTGGCTTTTTCATCGGTTACCCGCCAGCGAATCGAAGGATTCCCGAGGGTAAGGGGATATGGAGCTGTCTTCAGGGCATCCCATCCATCACCCGGTTTATGGTATTGAACGACGAGATGACCGCCGTTTTCCACATATTCAAGTAAGCGCGCGTTATTTGCCTTTAAATCTTCCCTTGATAGATAAGCACGGATGCCTGTAACGATCGTGTCATATTGACTTAAATCACCTTCAGCTAAATCAGCCGCAGTTAACTTCGTAATGTTCAGGCCTGCATTGCTCAAGTAATCTGCCACTTTATCGAATCCGCTTTCAATGTACCCCACTTTTAATGAAGCTGGCTTCAAAAGCTCAAATGCAACGGTGTTGATAACTGCTGGGTATTGGTAATAGAATGTTCCGATATGGTCATAGGAAATTTCCTGAATGGTCGAATCAAAGGTTTTCCCATTGACTGTAGCAGCTGCCTTAATCTGATATTCACCATTTTGAATTGCCTTCGGAGGTCTGAGGGTGACCTTCACTTGTTTTTCTTCTGATTTTTCATTAAATGATACAGTGGCATTTTTGGGATGAACTCCCCAATTTTCAGGGACTTTTAAAGCGACCTTTGCTGTTGTTTTTCCTTCTGTATAGTTTTTCAAGGTCACCGTCACTGGGATTTCTTCTTTTACATCTGCTGTATTTACGACGATATCTTCAGGAGACAGGGTAAGGCCAACGTCGGGCAGGACAGCGATCGTTCCGTCCAATTCTTCCTTGATGGAAGTTTTTGTGCTGCCGTATTTATAAGAAATGCTCGTTGTAATGGTTGGTTCATCATAGGCATGGTAATAGGCTGCATCTTCAGGGACTTCAACCAGGTAGGTCATCGTTGCTGATTTATTTGGAGCCAGATTGACATCTTTAGCTTTTGTTTTGATCTTCCATCCTTTAGGCACATTCAATGCAGCAGCGACTTTTTCAAGGTTTGTTTCCCGTTATTCTTCACGGTTACGGTAACATTCGTTCTTTGGCCTTTCGTAAGGATCTTTGAAGCCGCGTTAGCTTGAACTTCGAGTCCTGAAGAGACATAACTGACGTTTTGCAATTGCTCTTCTTTTAATGAGAGTTTATGGAGCAGGTCGTTCTTAATGGCAGGGCTTAGCTTTGCCTTTTTGACTTTCGCAGTAATTGAACGAACTTTGGAGAGAGCATTTTGGGATGTTGAAAAAACACGTTTTTCATTTGGATAAGCCGCAATAACGGCGTCCAAATTCCGTTGCAGGTATTTAAGTTCACCTTTCAATTTTGAAGCTGAGCGAGGGAGTTTTTCAGCCCATTCAGTAAAATTGTATGGTACACCTGCAAAAAGGTCCGACTCGCTTTTTGTATTAACGGCGCTTTGCTTCAAATCCAGATGGATTTGGCGAGGTGCTGCAGGGATATCAGAACCCATGCCTTGGCTTTTATGCAGATAGCGTGATTGTTCTCCAAGCTGCGGGTAAGTCATATTGTATATTGGGTCAAATTTACCTATTTCAATCGAAGTGGTTGCTTGATCTGCCGAGGAAACGGGCAAATATAACTTTTTCACTTGCCATACCGATAGACCTTGTTTCAATTGTTGTGGAAACACAGTTGGGTCGGCGGCATCCTTAAAGGCACGTTCACTTAAGATTGTCATTGTTCGATGATGTCCATGCTGGGTATCATCATTTTGAAAGGATGGCATCAATATATCCGGCTGATATGTCCGAATAAAGCGGATTAGCCTTTCATAGGTGAGTTCCTCGCCCCATCTTTCCAATGTTTCCTCTGGTGTTTTAGAGAAGCCGAAATCATAAATGGGATCTGAGGTAGTTTCACTTAGATGATAGGCCTTAACCCCGGTGATTTTTGCAGCTTCTATCATTTCCCTCGAACGGATGATTCCAAGAGCATTGTCCAGTTCATCCCCAATTTCATTTTGTCCTCCTTCACCACGGTTTGCAATCAGGCTGGATGTCTTAACCCCTAACCCTCTCGATAGATAAGCGAGAAAGTCACTGCGTTCATCATCCGGATGGGCACCGCTGTTCAAGAATGTCACGGTCGTCTCGAGCGGCTTGACCGCACTCCATAACTCAACGTTGGCTTCCTCAGGATTTGCAGCGTTACCCCCAAGCGGCAATAATGCAAGGACCAACCAAAGGGAAAGCAACGATAACAAAGCTTTTTTCATCTTCTTGTAACCCCCTTCAACTTTTATAAAACACCTTAAAAAAATGTAGGTTAGTAATGTTTTCTAACTAACCAGACGGAAAAAAACATATCTAATAAATAGCACTAATGGTTATAAATGTAAATAATACGAAGTAATTATTTAAGGTTGAACATTTTAAATGTTCAGAAAAATAACTTGTCCGTTGAATATTTTTAAGTTATATTTTTACTTAATTAGTAAGATTTACTAACTAAATGATGTAAGGCCGTGATGTGATGAGTTTTAAAAGAACACCCAGTCATCAAAAATATGTAAATAAAAAAAGAATCATTCAATGCATCCAGGAATGTTCACCCATTTCAAGAGCTGAAATCGCCGTTAAGCTTCAGCTAAGCAAACCAACAGTTTCTCAGGCTGTGGATGAACTTATACAGGAGAAATGGGTATTGGAGAAAGGAATAGGAGAATCCTCATCTCAAGGCGGGAGGAGGCCCATCCAGCTCTTTTTTAATGAAAAGGCTGCCTATATCATCGGTGTCGATATAGGCGGGACGAAAGTGAAAATCGTTTTAAGTGATTTAAGCGGCAACATCCTTGCCGGCACTAGTTTTTCAACTAACACTTATTTAAAATCAGGGCTTCTTAAACAAATGGCGATTGAAACGGAACGGTTAATTGCAAAGAATCAGATTGCGAAAGTAAGGATATTGGGGATGGGAGTCGGTATCCCTGGTATTACGCAAACGGCAAGCGGATTGGTAATAGAGGCACCGAGTTTAGGATGGGTACAATATCCATTTATAGCAGAAGCGAAGCGTTATTTTGATTTCCCGATCTTTCTGGACAATGATGTAAACGCGGCTGCACTAGGTGAACAGTGGCTGGGTAATGCACAAAATAAGCGGAATCTGCTGTTCATTGCGGTGGGCACGGGGATCGGAAGCGGCATTATCTTGAATAACCAGTTATACAGAGGGGCTTCCAGTGCAGCTGGCGAAATGGGATATATGGTGACGGACAAAGAGGATATAAAACGTGAATTCAAGCCGATTTTCCATAGATACGGCTATTTGGAAAGTGTTGCAGGAGGAAAGTCGATTGGCGGTCATTTCACCAGGGAGGTCCTCAAGGATCCTCATCATTTTTTATTCGAACGGGCCAAATCTTCCGAACTATCGGGGAGTATGCTTTTTTGCAGCAAAAAAGGAGACACGACAGCCATTGCCGTCATAAATGAAGCCATCGAACATTTAGCCTGCGGAATTGTCAATGCGGCTAGTTTGCTAAATCCGGAAGTGATCATTTTAGGAGGTGGTGTATTAAATTCTTCTGAATACATTTTACCTAGAATTCGGGAGATCGTTGATCGATATCTTCCAAGTTTAGTAGAAATGAAAACTTCACAACTGGGAGAAAACGCAGGAGTGCTTGGAGCGGTTTCCCTATTCTTAAGGGAACATGATGGCATTTTGAATTTTCGTGATGAGGGGGATTATTAATGAAAAATAGGAAAAAGTCGCTTGTTTCAGTACTGACCTTATCGGCAGCGCTATTGATTTCGGGATGTAACGGTACAGATACGAAAACGAATTCGGATACTGGCGGTGCCAAGGGAGAAAAGGGTGAGCTGGAAGATAAAATCGTTGTTTATTCACCGCATGGCAAAGATATTTTATCAAAATTCGAAAAGCAGTTCGAAGATAAGTATGGTATTGATGTTGAGTGGCTTGATATGGGTTCCCAGGAAATTCTTGACCGTGTTCGATCAGAGAAAAGCAATCCGCAGGCAGACGTTTGGTGGGGTGCACCTTCCACGAACTTCAATCAAGCAAAGGATGATGGGCTGCTGGCTGCTTATAAGCCTAGTTATTCCGATAATCTCGATGAAGGATTCCGCGATCCGGAATGGTATTGGACAGGAACGAGCCAGACACCGGAAGTCATCATGTATAACAGCAAAGAGCTATCAAAAGACGAGGTACCGAAAGATTGGGATGAGCTGCTTGATCCCAAGTGGAAAGACGAAATAATCATCCGCTATCCGTTAGCCTCCGGAACGATGAGGACAATTTTTTCTGCGATGATCTATCGTACGTATAAGGATACAAATGATCCGAAAGAAGGGTATGACTGGTTAAAGAAGCTCGACCAAAACACAAAGGAATATTCAGCGAATCCTGAAATGATGTATAACAAGGTAGCCAAAGGAGAGGGGTCACTTTCCGTTTGGGCAATGCCGGATGTTGTCATGCTTAAGGAAAATAAAAATTATCCATTTGAGTTCGTCATTCCGAAAAGCGGAACACCAGTATTGACAGAAGGTATCGCCATCGTTGAAGGTGCCAAGCATCCAAAAGCGGCAGAGGCCTTTTATGAGTTTGTGAATACACCTGAAGCCGCAAAAACTTTGGCAGAAGAATTTTACAGGATTCCGACCAGAAGTGATGTGAAGGGTTTACCTGAATGGATCACGGAAACAGAAATTAAAGCGATGGATATTGATTGGAATGCATTCGAGGAAAAAGGTGACGAGTGGATGAAATACTGGGACGAAAATATTAAAAGTGGAGATAAAGAAATTAAAGAATAAGGAAGTGTCGTTGGGATGGCGTCAATAAAAATGGAAAATGTCCAAAAAGCCTTCGGGAAAACGATAGCTGTTGACCAGTTAAATCTGGAAATCAAAGAAGGTGAGTTTTTTACCTTTCTTGGTCCAAGCGGCTGCGGTAAAACGACAACGCTTCGGATGATTGCCGGTTTTTATTATCCGACAAAAGGTGTCGTCCGATTTGGCGACAAAGATATGACGCGTGTACCTCCGGAGAAAAGAAATACAGGCATGGTTTTTCAAAACTATGCCCTCTTTCCCCACATGACTGTTTTTGAAAATGTAGCGTTTGGCCTGCGTGTCAGAAAGGTTTCTCCTGCTGACTTAAAAAGGAGAGTGCTGGATGCCCTCCAAAAGGTCAGGCTGGAGAGCTATTCGGATCGTCAAGTGAGCCAGTTAAGCGGAGGACAGCAGCAGCGGGTGGCCCTTGCGAGAGCACTGGTCATTGAACCGGAGATATTACTGCTGGATGAACCATTAAGTAATCTGGATGCCAAGCTTCGTGATGAAATGAGAGTGGAAATCTTAAGGCTGCAGCGTGATTATAAGATTACCACCATTTATGTCACACATGATCAGGCTGAGGCATTATCCATGAGTGATCGGATCGCCGTGTTCAATTATGGTGTATGTCACCAGGTCGGGACGCCAACAGAAATTTATAATCGGCCGGCCAATGACTTTGTGGCGAGTTTTATAGGCGAGATTAATCTATTGACCGTTCAAGTCGAAAAAGTTCAACAAGATAATATAGAGGTTGCCCTTAAAGGTAGTGAACAACCGATTAAATTGAATGTGGAAAATCAAGCTAGAGAAGGAATTTCAATCTTACAGACTGATGTTGACCTTGCTGTTTCGATTCGTCCTGAAGCAATCAGAATTCTGGATGTGACCGAAGAAGGAATGAATATCTTTAAAGGTAAAATAAATTCCGTCCAATTCTTTGGATCTGTTGTGAATGTCATGGTGGATGTTCAAGACGTGTCACTAAGGGTCGACGTATTTAACACCCATGATTTTGGATACTTTTATCAAGGAAAGGAAGTGTATGTCCAGCTTCCCGAGAAACAGCTGCGTCTTATTCCTGTCATAAGCGGTGATGCTCCATGATTAAAAATCGTGATACGAGATTGACGGTTTGGCTCCTTCTACCAGTTGCATTGGTGCTTGTAGCATATGTACTCTACCCATCGTTGAGGACCTTTATAGAAAGTCTGCAAAAAGACGGAATGATATCCCTTGGAAATTATCAGGACTTCTTCGTACAGGAATCGAAAACGAACTTAGAGGCTCTTTGGAATTCTGTTTATATATCCTTATTGAGTGTATTGGTCAGTGCCTTGATTGGCATTCCGCTCGCATTCATTTTTAACCGTTACGATTTTCCCGGCAGAAGCTTCTTTTCATCAGCAGCGATTTTGCCGATTGTCCTGCCATCATTGGTAGGGGTCATGGCCTTTATGTTTTTATATGGAGAATCGGGATTGGTTCCAAATGCCATCAAGGACCTGTTTGGTCTTGATAAGGTTCCATTCAAGATTGGCGGGGTGTCGGGAATTCTTATCGTGCATGCCTATACGATGTATGTTTATTTTTATATGACTGTATCCGCTGCAATCAATAAAATAGATCCCTCACTTGAAGAAGCCGCTTATAACTTAGGCGCAAATAAATTCAAGGTTTTTTGGAAGGTGACATTTCCATTATTGACACCTGCCATCGTTGCCGCCTCTTTACTAGTTTTCATGATATCAATGGCTTCTTTCAGTGCCCCGTTTTTTTTAGCTGGCGGATACAGGGTGTTGAGCCTGCAAATTTATTTTTCAAAAATCAATGGTGATATGGAAATTGCCGCTACTCAATCGGTCATTCTATCCATCGTTTCGATTTCATTTCTATTATTCATGCGTTGGTATCAGAATAGGAAGGATTATCGCATGGCTTCGAAAGGAATTGGCGCACATAGGAGTGAAGTGAAGAACCCGTTCATGAAATGGGTGATGGTCGTAACGGGTATCATCGGCGTAATTATTCTGCTTTTACCGCATTTTACGATTCTTTTGCTTTCACTAGTACCGGATGGAACCTGGACATTTCAAACGTACCCCACAGTATTTAATGTGGAAAATTACCGGCTTTTGTTTGAAGATCCTAATATCTTCAAACCGTTACGAAATAGTTTACTGATGGCGGTCATTGCAACGTTGGCAAATCTGGTGTTTGGGGTCATAGCGTCCTATGTACTTGTCAAACGGAAATTCGTCGGGAAAAGCCTTGTCGATATTCTAGTCATGATTCCTTGGGCGTTGCCTGCAACGGTCATAGGGATGAACTTGATATTCGCATTCAATGAACCTAGCGTTTTTTCCTTTGGTCAAATATTGGTAGGAACATTTTGGATTTTGCCGCTTGCCTATTTCATCAGGCATATTCCACTCGTTGTCCGCTCGACTAATGCCGTTCTGGAGCAGCTGGATGATTCGATTGAGGAAGCAGCCAGAAACTTGGGGGCTAAGTGGTTTTATACCTTCAGAAGGGTCATATTTCCGATTATTATGCCAGGTGTTTTATCAGGGACATTATTGGCATTTATCGAATCTGTGGGGAATTCCCGACCTCGGTCCTGTTGTACACGATTTCAAACAGGCCCATATCCATTGAAATCATGAATCAGCTTAGAATGTTCAATATGGGGCAGGCAGCCGCATATGGGATGATTCAAATCACGCTGATTGTAATCGTTCTCTTTATTTCGAACAAGTTTTTTGGAATCAAAGCGGAAAAAGCTTTATAAATCGGAGGTTCAAAGATGAGCAGGCTTGAAGAGTTTATCAAAAATGAAGGTAGTGTCTTTCCCGGAAAAACCTATGCTAGAGAGCTTCTGATGCCTGTTTTTAATGATCAAAGAGATTACTTATTTCATGCAATGTTCGATATTCATCGGGCACATGTCATCATGCTCTCGGAACAAAAGATCATTAAAGATGAAGAGGCGAGAACCATGCTTGATGGGATTCGGAAAGTGGCCCAAACAGATCTCGCCCAGTTGACCTATCAGCCCCAATTCGAAGACTTATTCTTTATGATGGAGGCAAAGATCGGTGAGGAAATCGGTCATGAACTTGCAGGGAAGATTCATATCGGCCGCAGTCGTAATGATATGGGAGTTGCAATGTACCGGCTTGTTTTGAGAGGTCATCTGCTCCAATTGATAGGCTATGCAAACCAATTGAATGAAGCATTCTTAGTGCAGGCTGAAAAACATACAGAAACCTATATTACAGGTTATACGCATACCCAACCGGCTCAGCCGACTACAATAGGACATTACTTTTTAGCCATTTATGATGTGCTTCAAAGGGATATTGGCAGATTGTGGTCAGCCTATGAAACGGTTAACCAATCCCCTTTGGGTGCGGCCGCGTTAACGACCACCGGTTTTCCGATCAGTCGGAACCGTACTGCTGATCTGCTTGGGTTTGATTCGGTTATTGAGAATTCCTATGACTCGATAGGCGGGGCAGATTATTTATTGGAAACCGCAACTGCAATCATGACGTGCATGGTCAATACAGGGAGATGGATTCAAGATTTCCTGCAGCATGTGACAAGGGAGTTTGGAACATTTCATGTGGCGGATCCTTATGTTCAAGTGAGCAGCATCATGCCGCAAAAAAGAAATCCAGTCTCAATTGAACATTCCCGTTCAATTGCAAGCAGTGCGTATGGTGATGCACTTGCTGCAATGAATATGATCCACAATACACCATTTGGTGATATCGTCGATACGGAAGATGATTTACAGCCGCATTTATATCGAGCTTTTTCGAATGCAGGCCGTGTCATGAAACTAATGTATGCCGTCATATCGACTTTGAAAGTAAATGAAGAACATACAAAGAAAATGGCCGCAAAATCCAGTATAACGGTTACTGAATTAGCGGATACCCTATCAAGAGATTACGACATATCCTTTAGAAAAGCCCATTCCATAGCCAGTACTATTGCAAAACGGTCAATTAGTGAAGGGAAAGAGCTATATGATTGGGACACACAAGAAATCAACAGTATCATCA
Source organism: Peribacillus frigoritolerans (assembly GCA_030562215.1). Taxonomy (GTDB): domain Bacteria; phylum Bacillota; class Bacilli; order Bacillales; family DSM-1321; genus Peribacillus; species Peribacillus frigoritolerans_B. The sequence continues at coordinate 1,709,157 of JAUPFL010000001.1, forward strand.
ATGAATTCGTTTCAGTGAACATAGCTGAAGACGAATGGAAAAAAATAATCTCTCCCGAATATTTTGTGGAGATAAGAAGCATTCAAGGCGGGCCCTCCCCGAAAGAGGTTACGAGAATGATTGTAAATAGAAAACAAAAACTGGAACAAGAGTTGCAAGAATATAAGAAAATGGTCAAAGAATTGAATGATCGCAGGAAGGCTTTAGTGGATTACTGAAGGTACGGGGTAAAAAGGAAATGAGCTTTAACGGACATGAAATTCGCGAGTATTTGCACCAATTCATAAGTAAAAGCATGAAACTCACGAGTATTTGCACCAAATTCACGAGTAAAAGCATGAAACTCACGAGTATTTGTTCCAATTCATGAGTAAAAGCATGAAACTCACGAGTAAAAGCCCGAACCTCCTGAAGAGCGTATTTTTGTCGGCTTGGACGAAATACGATGCATTTTATCTGTTAACAGAGAAAGCTTCCTATTTTATGATATATAGTCATTCTTTATTAGGGTGGCTATTTTTTTGAATTTTATTGAAACTGAGATATCCCCACTAACAATAAATGTAGATTATTTCCAAAGGCAATGCCGTTATTTGTAAAATATATAATATGAGGCGGAATGTTAATGTCAAATAGATTTCAGTTCGGTTTTATCCTGATTTTAATAGCTTTCGTAATATCGATTATTTTTTGCTTGAATCCGGAAGCTTTATTAAGAGGTGGATATGACTTAGCTATTGATGGTCTGGTAGTATCCAGAACCTTGATGATTATTTTTTCGTTGTATTTATTAGTTAAAATAGGGGATTTGTTTATAAACAGAAAAGATTAATAGTCTAAAATGAGACTTCCTATAATCAAACTTGAGAAAAAGGACATTATGCTTTGTCTGTCAATAATAAGGAAGGCTCAGTCTTTTGACTATAGTTTTTTTAGGTTTTTACAATTTGAGCGAGTGCCTGAGGGGTCTCCCCTGAAACGCTTTTCTAAGCAGGAGTCCGTACACCCGCTCCAATCAACTTTGTTTTAACTTTCTGATAGAATCCTATTGTCTACAAACTGAGGCTCAGTCTTTTGACTGAGCCTCCAATGTTTATTTATCCAGAATAACCAGTTTCAAAGTTGCTTCATATATCGTTAACGGATTTAGGTTCCAACTGAACCGCATGCTTTCTGAAAGCAAGACTTACCGTGATCATCACAATGAAATTGACTGCCAATGCGATGATTCCAACATTCAAATCTTTCGCTGCTTGCGGCAAGGATGGAAACAAGGTCCCTATTGTCGATTGACTTAATGTAATGCAGATTACGATGGCCAATCCGGTGATGATACCGGTGATTGCACCAAATTTATTGATCGGATTATTCCTTTTCAGACTAAAGAGAAGGGACGGGAAAAGCTGTGTGATGAGACTGTATCCCATAAGAATTAATGCCGACATGGTTTCACCGCCGTTTAAGGTGAAGTAGACGGCTATAAGGGCAATGACTGGCACAAGGAACTTTGCCAACCGTACAATGTGGCGATCGGATACTGCGGGTGCAAATTCCTTATAAACGTTTTTCGCGAGCAGTGTAGCGACGCTCATCAAAAGCATGGATCCCGGCACCAATGCGGTCAACAATCCAGCTCCGCCGATTATGCCTATAAACCATGGATCAAAGGTCTCGATTGAAAGGCGCAGCAATGAGAGGTCTGCATCTGCCCCAACGAGTCCGGGCACTTTCAATATAGCTGCAAACCCAACGAAAAAGACGAATAACAGCATGAGTGTATATAAAGGGCTGATGATGGCGTTTTTCGAAATGCCTTGCCGCTGCGTGCTGAATAAACAGCGCTGAAAACTTGTGGCCACATATAGAAACCGAATACGAGCAATATTACCGTGGAGATGAACCATGATACGCTAAGCCCCTGATCAGGGAACTTTAGAAAACCAGGCTTGGCCGCATCAACCGCTTCAAACATCGGCTGAAATCCGCCAAAGTAATGTATCGGCAGATAAATCCCCAAAAATCCTATTATGGCGACCATCATGATATCTTTAATAACCGCTGTCCAAACTGAACCGTGGATACCGGAAATCATCACATAAATGGTAAGGCTGATCGCCCCCATCCAAACTGCCTCGGACATTGAGATGGCACCATAAGATGCTTCCGAGACAATGATCCCCAATCCTTTCAGCTGCACGACGATCACTGGAATCATCGACACCACACCGACAAGCGCAGCCAAAATTCCTAAACTGGGACTCTTATATTTGTTTACAAAGAAATCGGATTGAGACATCAGTTTATTTTCTTTGGCATATCTCCATATTTCCGGTAGGAGCCAATAGGATAATACGTAAGATAAAGTAATGTAAATGAGAACATATAGAGCGGGTGCACCCTTGCCATAAGCCCAGCCGCTGCCGCCAAGGAAGGAGAAGGTCGTATAGATTTCCCCGGCCATCAGCAGAAAGACGAATATCGCACCAAAACCGCGTCCGCCCACCGTCCATTGTTCCAAGTCCATATCTTTTCCTTTTGAAGAACGTATGCCTAAAAATATCGATAGAAGTAAAAATGCTAAAATGATTAAGAGAGCAATATTCATTCCTGGTCACCTTCCCGATTCCTGGGATCCAGCTTATACATGATGCCGAGTATGGCAGAGGTAAGGACCACCCACATAGCCATCCAGAACATATTGAAAGGCATCCCTAATACATATGGTTCTATTTTATTAACAAAAGGTAGAAATACGAGTATGCCTATAAAAGGAACTAGAGTAAGAATATATATAATCTTCACTAAACAAACCCCTCCGTTTTTAAATAAAGTGAAACGCCCACCAATGGGGGTTTATTCTTCAATGCCACTGATGGATGGGTGAACCAAACCGGGATGAAAAATTCATACATGACGGAAAAGGTCCGATGATATATATTAGCTTACACTATTTTGATATAAAATTTAATGCAGTTGCCTGATATATTTTAGCAACAGTTCGCAGACAGCCGAATCCAAATGTGTTCATAAGACAGATAAAGCCTTGAATTCATATTGAGTTCAAGGCTTTATTTCCTTTAGCTATCTTTTTTCCGATAGTTATATAGTATCACCAAGAGGATGAACCAGATTGGGGTCAAGAGCAGTGATAGTCGTGTAGCTTCAGCGAATAGCATAACAATAAGGATGAACAGGAATAATCCTAAAATGGCGTAATTGACAAAAGGTGTAAAAGGAGCCTTGAAAGTCGATTCGGCTCTTAGGTCAGGCCTTGTTTTCGAATATTTGATATGGGAGATCAAGATAATGCTCCATACCCATATGAAACAGATGGCACTGATGGTAGTCACGACAGTAAATGCCTGTTCCGGTATCAGCTTGCTTAATAATGCCCCTATTGATACAACGATTGTGGATGTTAATAAGGCATTGCTCGGAACAGCCTGTTTATTTAATTTTTCCAGTTTAGCAGGGGCTTCTCCATTCCTGCTTAACGTATAGAGTATTCGGCTTGTAGAAAATAAACCGCTGTTGCATGCAGAAGCAGCGGATGTCAAAACGACGAAGTTGATGATCCCTGCAGCGACGGGAATGCCAATTAACGCAAAGACCTCTACAAATGGACTGCTCGTGGCATTCAATTGTGCCCATGGGTTGACGCAGAGAATGACGAATATGGCACCAACATAGAAAAGTAAAATCCGGACAGGGATTTTATTGATGGCAGATGGAATGTTCTTTCTCGGGTTCGCCGTTTCTGCTGCAGAAACCCCGACCAATTCGACACCGACAAATGAGAAGACGACCAACTGTAAAGATAGTAGGAATCCGGAAATGCCATTGGGGAACATGCCACCATGATTCCATAGGTTCGTTAGGAAACCGTTCCGGTATTGGTATTGAAGCCGATGATCAAAAGAAAGATTCCTACGATGATCAAGGCGATGATCGTGATTACTTTAATGATGGCAAACCAGAATTCCAATTCGCCAAATATCTTAACGGTCAATAGGTTCAATCCTAACAGAATGACCAGGCATATTAGAGCCGGAATCCATTGAGGGACATCAAACCAATATTGTATATAGACACCGACAGCTATGATATCGGCCATTGCGGTCATGATCCAACAGAACCAATATGTCCAACCTGTCACGAAGCCGGCCCATGGACCGACATATTCAGTTGCGAATTCAGTGAATGATACATACCCTGCATTGGATAAGAGTAATTCCCCCAGGGCCCTCATCACAAAAACAAGGCAATCCCTATTATCAGATAAGAGAATAATATGGAAGGTCCCGCCAATTGTATAGCTTTTCCTGACCCTAAAAATAACCCGGTGCCAATGGTTCCTCCTATTGCAATCAGTTGTACATGTCGATTTTTTAAATCTCTTTTCAATTCTTGTTTAGCCAATTCGTACGCCCCCGTCTTTTATAGTCTTGGTAGTGAATGTTTTTACCTGCATGGTCTTGGAGAGAGGGACGTGATTATTTCGCCCAGCTGGCCTTTCCCATTGGTTTTAAAGTTGGTGTTTTTAGTCCAATCACAAAATGGACAATAAAAAAAGAGATTGGATAATACCAATCTCTTAAAGGGCTCAGAATAACAATTTTATCATTCGTTACTCTTCTGTCCTTTTGCCTGAGATTGTGAATCCTTCGGCGCTGTATCTTGTACAGTCTCTCCAGAAGCTGCTCCTGCTATAGTGTCATCCATAGCATTCATCGCTTGCTTGTATGCGGTTGTGAAGAAATGTCAGTCAGTGAAAATCTATCACTGCTGGAGCATTCATTATACTTATAAAATAATATTGGAATTCTATCATCTATTCTTCGGTAGGTCAACAAGTTTTTTTGAAGTGAAACAGGACTTATCTGCAGTTTATAGTGGGTTGTATTTAACTTAAGGTTTAAGCAGAAGTGATCTTTTTGAACGATCACTATAATAAAATACTGAACATCATTTTTTTAAAATGATATTTTTAGATTGGAAAAATCGACAAGATATTATTGGTAACTGTTTATTTCAAAAATACAATTGTATTTTTACAGAATATTACTATTATAAGATAAGAAAACGTAATTGAAGTGTTATGTAATATTGATTAGGATAAGGCATTTCTAACTGGAATAATTAATAGAGAGTCGTTCGTGGTAAGGGTAGAAAAACATTACCGATATTGCATCTGGGGAGTTAATCATGTCGAACAAGGAATTAAAGAGAGGGCTGGAATCACGACATATTCAAATGATAGCTTTGGGCGGAACCATCGGAGTCGGGTTATTCATGGGATCTGCGAGCACGATCAAATGGACCGGGCCCTCTGTAATGCTTGCTTATGCCATCGCAGGTATTTTTATATTTTTCATCATGCGTTCCATGGGTGAGATGTTATATTTAGAACCGACTACAGGTTCTTTTGCAACCTTTGCGAGCAGCTATATACATCCTTTGGCAGGTTATATGACTGCTTGGAGCAATTGGTTTCAATGGGTAATCGTCGGAATGTCCGAAATCATCGCGGTTGGGTTGTATATGCAATATTGGTTCCCGGAGTTACCTGCTTGGATACCAGGTGTGGTAGCCATGATCATCTTGGGGGCGGCCAACCTCATTTCCGTAAAATCATTCGGGGAATTTGAATTCTGGTTTGCGCTTATAAAAATCATAACGATTATATTGATGATCGTTGCCGGCCTGGGCCTTATCTTCTTTGGGATAGGCAATGGCGGGGATGCGATTGGATTATCGAATCTATGGGCAAATGGCGGCTTCTTTACGGGAGGCTGGACAGGATTCTTCTTTGCGCTTTCACTTGTCGTGGCTTCCTATCAAGGCGTTGAGCTTATCGGCATCACGGCCGGTGAAGCGAAAGACCCAACGAAGACCGTAACAAAAGCGATTCAATCAATCATATGGCGCATATTGATTTTCTATATTGGTGCCATATTCGTCATTGTGACAGTCTTCCCTTGGGATCAACTGGATGACTTAGGCAGCCCATTCGTTTCAACCTTTGCCAAAATCGGTATCACTGCGGCGGCAGGAATCATCAATTTTGTCGTAATCACTGCGGCAATGTCCGGATGCAACAGTGGGATTTTCAGTGCAGGACGTATGCTTTACACACTCGCATTGAATGGCCAAGCTCCGAAAGTCTTTGCTAAAGTATCCAAAAATGGAGTGCCGGCATATTGCACGATCGCTGTACTATTAGGATTGGGCATCGGGGTTATCCTGAATTACCTTGCACCGCCGCAATTATTCCTTTATGTGTATAGTGCGAGTGTATTGCCCGGGATGATTCCATGGTTTGTCTTACTTATCAGTGAGCTTAAATTCAGAAAGGTAAATGCCGCTGAAATGGAGAAGCATCCTTTCAAAATGCCGTTGGCCCCTTACAGTAACTATGCGACAATAGCCTTTTTACTGATGGTGCTGGTGGGTATGTGGATCAATCCGAGTACCCGGATTTCCTTGGTTGTCGGGATCGTTTTCCTAGCCTTGGTCGTGGCAAGTTATTACATGCTGAAAATGGATAAACGAACACCGTTGGATGTTAAATCCGATGATGAAATTTCAGGATGAAAAATTCTATTAGAAAGCCCTTCTCTTAATTCGAGAAGGGCTTTTGTTGTCTTTGTGGATCAATTGTTAGAATTCACGAGTAAATCAGCGAAATTCACGAGTAAAGTAGTTGAATTCACGAGTAAATCGGCAAAACTCACGAGTAAAGTAGTTGAATTCACGAGTAAAGCTAATTTGACCCCATAACAAGGGAGACCAGTAGGGGAATGAATCAAAAAGCCTATGGATTGAGAATTCCTGCCAGATTTTTTTCATCTTTACACAAGGAAGTTGTTATACAAATTACCGGGCGTACCGTAACACCAGATGCGATCCACATGAACGAATATGCGTCTATTCCAGACGATTTTCCACTGACATCAATTCCGCGATATAGCTTAGGATTTGTTGGTTCCAATGCAGAAATCGAGCCAAATGGGACACCAATCCAAGTAAAAGAACGCAAGTATAGTAAGTATTATTTTTTAACAATATTTATCCGCCGAGAATAGGATTCTAAATTGTACAATTCTTGTCCAGGGTCATGAAAAGAACCACCCCAAGTTTGTGATGGAGTGTTTTTTTTTCATAAGTTAAGTTCAGCCTTTTCCTGCTTGGAATCCTGGATATTTGGTCATTCCGCCATCAGCGTATAAGGTCATTCCCGTTACGTAGCTCGATTCGGCGGAAGCTAGCCAAGCGGCACAAGCGGCAATTTGTTCCGGTTTTCCGATGTATCCCATCGGTATCAGGTCGATGACTTCTTGTTTGGCTTTTGGGTCATTGAATTTTTCGGCATTGATGGGTGTGTCGATTGCCCCAGGTGAAATATTATTAATGCGAATCCCTTTAGGAGCATATTCAAGTGCAAGGGTTTCTGTCATCATCTTCACTCCGCCCTTACTTGCTGCATAGTGGACAAAATGAGGCCAAGGTATCCGGTCATGGACGGAAGACATGTTAATGATATTGCCCTTGATACCATGATCGAGCATATAATTGATTGCTTCCCTGCTTGCCAGGAACATCCCCGTTAGATTTACATCGATGACTTTCTGCCAATCTTCAAGAGTCAATTTTTCGCTGGGCACTTCATTTTCAATACCAGCATTGTTGATCATGATGTCGATTGTACCAAAGGTGTCCACAGCGAAAGAAAGCAATTTCTTCACATCCGCTTCTTTAGAAACGTCACCTTGAATGGCTGCGGCTTTCCCGCCTGCAGCTTCAATCGTTTTGATGATTTCCTTATGGTCGCCATTTTCAGTGTGATAATTTAATACGACATGTGCTTTTTCTTTACCGAACCTTTCGGCCATGGCTTTTCCTAACCCTTTTGCCGCCCCAGTGATCACGACCACTTTTTCTCTAAATCGTCATACATCATTCATCTCTCCTTTAACTATTCTTTTGTGAAGCCGATCATGATTCCGCCAGCAATTACGAGTACACACCCGATGATGACGAAGGCCATTTGCTTTTTGGATTTTTTCTCTCCTAAAAGAAAGATGCCGCCTAAAGTGGAAATGACGATTCCCATTTGGGAAAATGAGAATGCGATGGCAACGCCCACTTTTGGATTAGCGAGCAAGAGACCGATATTGCCGACTGCCCACATCATTCCGGTTAGAATATTTCGTCCGGCGTACTTATTAAACGGTTTATGTTTGATTGAAAGGAGCAAGGCAGCCAGGAACATGCCAATTGCTTGCGGCAGGATCGCCGACCATCCGTCAACTTCATTCCATCTAACGACGATGACATATGTAACATAACCCATCGTAGAAATGGCAAGGTAAAAAACGCCTTTTTCATGTTTCCTTCTTTTTTGTTATCACCATCACCGTAGCTAGTCAGCAAGACACCTGTAATCAAACAGATTATTGCAACAATGCCGATGGTGATTGTCATCTTGTCATTCCATTCCCTGAAAATGATAACCGCAAAAAATGTATTCCCTAGAATTTGCAGTCCTGTTGAGATTGGAACGGTTTTTGATACCCCGATTTCCTTCACGCTATTGAATTGAAATAACTGCCCGAATGCCCAGCCTATCCCGGAAATGATGCCGACAATCCACACTGTACCGCTCCATTCCGGCGGATTGATGAAAGACATCATGATGGCGAACAGTAATGAACCGATTGTAATGCCAAGTGTTTGATTATAAGAGTTGCCTCCGAGTTTTTCGGACACAAGCACTAAGCTGCCCCATGTCAATGCAGGGAGGAGCGCAAAGAGAAAACCTTCCAAAATTTCATCTCCTAAACTAGAAAACAATGTTTTTATCAATATAAAATAGCAAGTTAGTAAGCTATTGAATGTATGTATAGTTTTCCCTTTACACGGGAAAGAAAACATGGTTTTAATTTACCAATTTTCCATTTTGTTTTTCAGGGGTGATTCAATGAAATAATAAGTGGTTTATGGTACTTTTAATTTAAAAAATAGTTAGGAGAAATAGTATGACGACACTGAATGAATGGTTTGAAAAGGGGATTTCTGCTCAAGAATTTGTATCTTCGATGAAAGTTCATAAAGAAAACTTACAATCGATCCAGGATGGTTTTTCCATTTCTGCTGAGGACCAAGTTTTTTTGATGCATTAAAGAAGAAGGAACTTCGAGCCATTGTCATTACTGAAGACTGGTGCGGAGATGCGATGATGAATATTCCTATACTGCTGAATATATCTGAAGCGGCAAATATTGAAACCCGCATGGTTTTACGAGATCAAAATCTTGAACTGATGGATCAATACCTAACGAATGGAACAGCGCGTTCGATTCCCATTTTTATATTCATTGATAAGAATGGTGAAGAAAAAGCTGTTTGGGGGCCTCGTGCACCAAAGGTACAAGAGTATGTAATGGAGTTAAGGTCAGACCTGCCTCCCAAGGATGATGAACGTTTCGAGGCAGAGCAAAAAGCATTCATTAAAAAGATAACTGCGGCTTTTGCTGAAGAAAAACACCTGTGGGACGAAGTATACGGCAGTATAAAGGAAGCATTGGGGAACTGCTGAAAGCGGATATATCACTTTTAGTCCTGTTCCATAACGGGTGGGATTTCTTCCATAATGAAGGGCTGTTTCAAAACGGGACTGCAACCTGATTGCTTTGTGAATATATAGATATGTTTCCTGACGGTTTTTTTTCTAAGTATTCTTTTCTTGAGTCCGTGGTTTTGGAACAGCCTTTTCATTTTTTATGATTCTGGAATAATTGTAACGCCGATTGTTCGAATAGGAGAATCTTGTTTGGCACTTTGATTCGTTGCTTTGTAGTATTTTAACATTAAATCGTTCAATTCATTTTGGAAGTTAAGGAAGCTTTCATCATCAAGCTTTAGTTCTAAAAGGGAAAAGGTTGAACCATCTTCTGCGCAGTCTCTTTCTTCTAATTTAGTAAGATAGTTTTGATATTGGGTCATAAGGGATAATTGATAATAAGAAAAATAGTTCACCTTTTTTTCATTAGAGGATTTTTTCCATTCTTCCCCGCTAAGCCGTGCTTCTTCTTCATTTAAAACGTAATATTTTTCGGAAACGGATCTCACTTTTTTCTCTTTTACAATGCGTATGACCCCTGAATCCAAAAGAACCTGTATATGTCTATATAATGTTGCTTGGGGTACATCTTTAATGATTTTTAACATTTCTAATGGTGTTAAACCATTTTCCCTATTTCTCATTAAAGCTTGGGTAATCTTTATTCTTACCGGGTGCATTAAAATTTCAGCTTTATTAATCATCTAATTCTCCTCACATTGTTATAACTGGATAATTTTTGATCAAATTTAATGTTGGTCATGAATAATAAGTTTAATTCTTCATATATTGTAATGTTTGAATCATTTTCATTTAAATAAAAATGACACGGTTCGAAAAATAATATTACCGAAATATTTTTCGAAGTAAATAATAAGCCTTTTTAAATAATTTAAATTTTAAAAAAAGATGTCTTCATGCAATGAAAATTAATAAATATCGCGATATTTTATTATTATTCATTATGATAATATTATCATTATAAATAACAATAAAAACTAAAACAATATTTTATTAAGAAAAAAAATAGGTGCAAAATTCCAAATTACATGTTATCATTATCGATAATGATAATAATATTTCGTTACCAAAGGAGTGGTATATATGGAATTGCATTATGGATGGAACGAATTGAAAGATATTGATTTCATGTCTATTCTGCCGATTATTTTACCGGTAATTGCAATTGGAATGATTTTAGTGCTTATAGCATTAATTGATTTATACAGAAATCGAAAGACGAGGAAAAATGTTTTATTGTGGACACTCATCATTATTTTTGCAAATACTATCGGTCCAATTCTGTACTTCGTTATCGGTAGAAAGGATAGTGAAAGAATATGAAATTAGAGATTAAAAATGTTACAAAAAAATTCAAAGAAAAAACAGCGGTCAATAATTTTTCAATGGAATTGCAATCAGGGGAATGTGTTGGATTGATTGGGCCCAATGGGGCTGGTAAATCGACACTGATAAAAGTGATTGCAGATATTATAGATCCAAGTATGGGAGAAGTATTGCTTGATGGTAAGAAAATTTCAAAAATGAAAAAGGAAATAGGCTACTTACCACAATACCCTAACTTCTTTCAATGGATGACCGCCAAAGAAACCCTTACTTTCATGGGGCAGCTTTCGGGTATCAAGAGGGAAGAATTATTAAGCGGCATCCCAGAGATATTGTCGAAAGTGGGGTTGAGCGGGGAAGAGAATTCAAAGGTGCGGACTTTTTCAGGCGGAATGAAACAAAGGCTTGGAATTGCACAGGCGCTGTTACATAAACCGGCATTGATTGTCATGGATGAACCGGTTTCGGCATTAGATCCAATCGGCCGGAGAGAAGTGTTGAATATTATAAAAGAGATAAAGAAAGATACGACAATTTTATTATCGACGCATATATTAAGCGATGCAGAAGAAATATGTGAGAGGTTTGTCATTATAAAAAGCGGTAAAAAAATTGAGGACACAACAATGTCAGAATTATTAAACAGGAATAGCGGAAATAAAATCAATGTCGACATAACCTCTAAAAGTCAAAAATGGATTGAAACCGTTAAAAGCTTGAACTTTGTCAAAGGTGTAGAGGTAATGGGAAATAAATTGAAGATAGAAGTGGAAAATATTGAGTCAAACAAGAATATGTTACTGGCGAATGCTTTGGAGCATAATGTTGATCTTGTCAGGTTCGAAATAGATAACGATACATTGGAAGAGATATTCTTAAAATTGGTGGTGGAAAAATGAATAATTTTGCCGTTTTAGCTAAAAAGGAATTTGTTCAGATGGTACGTGAATTTAAAGTGATTTGGCTGCCGCTTGTATTTATATTTTTAGGAATAACTCAACCGGTTGTAAGCTATTATTTACCTTCAATATTAGAGGCACTGGGCGGGGGCCAAGGGATCACCATTGATCCAAGCATGGCTGCCCAAAAAGGCGGCGAAGTTCTTGCCAGTACCTTAGGGTCTCAATTTGATCAGCTAGGGGTCATGATCATCATCGTTTCCATGATGGGAGTCGTACAGTCCGATAAAGCAAATGGGATGCTTGCTTTTATACTTACAAGACCCGTCACGGTCGGATCATATATAAGCGGGAAAATCATTTCCAATTATCTGTTTGTTGCCTGCAGTGTAGCATTGGGATATTTGGTTTCATATCTGTATGTAGTTTTTTTGTTTACGAATGTTAACTTTGCGGATTTAATATTGGCTTTGCTTTTCTATCTGCTGTGGATCCTATTTATCGTTTCATTCACGACGATGATCAGTACCATTTTTAATAGCCAGGGTATTATAGCATTAATTTCGATAGTATTTCTCCTCGGGTGTAGAATCATAGTTGGATTAAGTCCGGTAATAGACAATGTGAATCCGGCAAGCATGAGTAAACATGCCATGGAAGTACTGGTTTTAGGCACAGTCAATTCACAGGCGATTTGGGGTGCATTAGCTGCACTTGCATTGACGGCCGTAACGATATTGGTAACGAACATATGGATTTCAAAAAAGAAATTCAATAATGAGTAAGTTTGGGGTGGAAATGTGTTAATCATGAAGTGATTCGGAGGATGATAACTTTGTTAAGCATCACAGATTTAGAGAAAAGCTACTCGGCCAGGAAGATTTTGAATGGGGTAAATCTAGAAATCAAAAAAGGGGAAATATTAGGTTTTATAGGAGCAAATGGTGCAGGAAAAACCACGACGCTGAACATTATTACGGGCATTTTAGATTCTGAAAATGGAAAGGTTGAAATAAATGGCCTGACCAAAGAAGACGGCATAGAATATAAAAAACAATTTTTCTTCATTCCTGATACTATCAATGTATTTAACAATGTTTCGGGATTTGATTGGATTCGTTTCTTGATGAACCTATATGGAAATGATGACAAAGAGCGGTTGGGGAAATATATCAACCGGTTTGGGATGCAGGAGTCCATTAAAAAGCCAATGGGAAGTTATTCTTATGGAATGATGCATAAGGTATCCCTGATAGCGGCTTTTACCATTAATCCCCCGATCATCATTATGGATGAACCATTAAACGGATTAGATCCAAACGCCGTTTTAGTTTTTAAGGGGTTGATCAAACAATATGTTGAAATGGGCGGTACAGTGTTTTTCTCGACGCATCTGCTGGATGTGGCAGAGAAAATTTGTAATACAGTGGCTATTTTAAAAGAGGGAAAAATCATCCTGCATGATGAAATTCAAAATATAATAGGTGAAAGTTCATTGGAATCTACCTTTATGGAGGCTCAGGTATATGAAGGAAAAACTTCAGTTAACTAGATTTTTCGTTTCTTCCTTCTATAAAATGCCCAAGCAGACAATGTTGCAGGCTGTCCTGATAATCGCCATTTTTTATATGTTTTTGCAGCTGACTGTCGTTAATGCCTTTGTTTATTTTCTTGGAGATACCCAGGTCTTCCTATTTTATAATTTGACGATTTCCAGCATTCTCGTCTTTGCATTGGTTTGTTATTTGTCCACATCACAAATATTTGCTTATTATGAATTTAAAGTATTGGCACCTCTGCCGCTCACCTATAAGGAAATATCAAGGGCTAAGGTGTTAAGTAGCTTATGGGTCCCCATCATCTTATCAATGATAACCCAAGTGCCAACATTAGGCTTCTTGATAGTCGATCTAAAGTTTATGGAAGCGATTAAATTATTCGCGTTTTTACCGATTGTCAATGGATTAACGGCCTTGTTCCTGCTTTTTATCCTATCGTGCATTAATAGGTATTATTATAGATTCAAAAGTAAAGTAGCATACTTAATGGTGAACATTGCTATCATCCTATTGCTTACGATTTTTTCCATCGTATATTTTGCAGGAAAATCATCAATTGCCATTTCAAAGGTCATCTCGGAAATAGATTTGAATTCTTTTGAAGGGCTAAAGAACTCGTTGGAATTGTTAATGAGACATATGTTTGAAACCGCAAATATGATTCCAGTGATTAAGTGGATACTGGATGCTTTTGTTTCAAATGAAATAACAGGTCAATTTTTTATTATTTATATTTCGATACTGGTAATTGGTTTCCTATTGTATTCAATTATTATAGAAAACATTTCTGTTAATTACTTTAAAAACGGGTTATTGGGAAACAACAAAACGAATATGAAAAACTCAAAGGTTAATATATCAAAAAATCAATGGAGTAACTATTTACAAAGAGAGATGTGGATTATTAAGTCTGAAGCATATTTTAAGATGCAAATCGCTTTAGGTCTCCTGTTGCCGCCAATCGTATCACTTGTCATATTATTGCTGATTCAGAATGAAGTGTTCCCGAGTTATTTGAATATAACGAAAGAGGGAGTCTTTGATAAATACTTTTCATATTCGGTCCTTTTCTTGTGTTGTATAAATAATATAAGCGGAACTCCATATTCAAGAGAAGGGAAATACCATTATTTACTGAAAAGTGCCCCTTTTGATGAAAGATATGTTTATTTTTCTAAAGTGATATTTTCATCAATAATCAGTATTATTGCCGTAGTGATCAGCTTTATAATATTTGCACTTTTTGGCTATTGGGAAATGGAAAATGCAGTCTTGTTATTGATTACTTCTTGTTTAGTGGTTTGCTATAATCTTCTAACACCATTATATGATATGAAAAATCCTAGTATAGAATGGGAGAATCCATCTGCTGCAATTAAATCAAACCCCAATGTATTAATAAGCCTGCTTTATGGATTGCCATTATTAATCATGGTAACAGCGATTCATTTTGCCTTGATTTGGCTCAGTGTCCAACCCCTGATGGGAGCTCTGATAATTTTAATGATCGCAATAGCGATCAATTCCATTTTGATTAATAGATTGAAAATAAATTTATGAAAGTCTTTATATTAGAAAAACATTTCCGTTTGATAAAGGAAGTACAGAAAATCGGCACTAAATAAATTTAAAAAAGGAGTGTCTTATTATGGGGAAGCACCATGATAAAGATTTTAAAATTTATGCTGCTCGATTAGTATTGGAAGAAGGCAGAAAACCTAAAGAATTGGCCGAAGAACTTAATATCTCCATACCTACATTAAGAAATTGGGTCAATATCTATAAAGAAACAAATGAAGATGGCCCGGCGGACTCCAGTAATGGTTTTTCAGGGCTCAGTCTGAAAGAGGAAAAGGATAAAATAATTAAAGATTTACAGGAAGAGAATGAGATTTTAAAAAAGCAATGCACATTTTTACGAAACAACCAAAATGATTGAACAGCATTAAAGCCATATTTTATTTTTCACAAATTATAGTGAAAAATAAAATATGGCTTTTTTATTAGAAAATTTAAGGTTAATTTTTCCATCTAAATTCACACGATAAGTCCTATGAAAATACTACTAAAGAAGAAAAAATGAAAATTGGTAAAGTTATTATGTAATGTAGATAATTTACAAATTTTTAATGGACTCGGCAAAATTGTTGTGATAAAGTGTTATCGATAATGATAATAGGTAATATTTGACCTAGAAAATGAAATAATTGTTTAAAAAAAGAAATTTTAGAGGTAAAAAATGGAGAAAAATTACGAGATTTCTAGAAAAAAGAAGGGAGGCAAATTATAATTGATTGAATATTTCATGAATAAGAAAAAAATTTATAAATCTTATATCAAGTTTTATGAAGCGGATTCAGTCAATTTGAACTATATTGATGATTTATTTAACGAAAAAGAATGGAGTTATCTAAATTTGCAAAATGGTCCCAAAAGAACCATCGAAGCAAAGAAAAGTTTGTACTGTGGAAAAAAAGCAATTATGGAATTTTTAGGTATAGGTTTGGATGAAATAAAGAATGTATCACTGTTGAAAGGAGTCTTTGGACAGCCGGTTATTGTTGCAAACTTGTTCTTATTAATGAACATGGGTATATCCATCACACATACGGATAAAACAATCGGAATATTGGTTTTTGATCAGCTGCATCCAATGGGAATCGATATTGAGACTAAAACGAAATCTGATTCTGAATTTTTGGAGATCTATTTAACGGAATCCGAGAAAAAAATGATTAAGGAAAGTGATGGTGTTTTAAGTAAAGAAATTTTCTTTAGTGCAAAAGAAAGTCTATCAAAGATACTAAAAACAGGATTGACCTCTCCACTTGAAATCTATGAGATTTCCAAGGTTGAATTGGATCATGATAACATCTCACTTTTTTATAAAAATTTTTCCCAATACAAATCGACGGTTGTACTCGTGAATGATGAAATAAGAAGTGTTACCTTTCCAATAAATTCTACAAAAATAATTAAGGGGGAATACCAATGGAATTAAAAATGGAAGCAAATGCTGAATTAAGAAACAATAACAAATTAGTGCAATATCTTTTTAAAAAAGAGGATAGAGTTCATAAGTTAATAATTTCGTTATTGATACTCAGTTTAATAGCAGGTATCGAAACGACGCTTTTGTTATATTCTGCAGATCAAAAAGGGATGAACGTATTAAATGGCATGTCCATTTCAGAGATCGGAGCCATGAGTTTTGCCATTAACACAATTGTAATGGGGGCTCTAGGATTATTGGTTACATTCATCATTCAAATATTAATTGTGTGCCTATT
Organism: Peribacillus frigoritolerans; assembly: GCA_030562215.1. Taxonomy (GTDB): domain Bacteria; phylum Bacillota; class Bacilli; order Bacillales; family DSM-1321; genus Peribacillus; species Peribacillus frigoritolerans_B. The sequence goes on from JAUPFL010000001.1 coordinate 1,725,874, forward strand.
ATTTTTAGTTTTAAAAGAAAGGCCGGTAAATATAAAGGGATCTGCCAAGCTGTCATAAATGCAGGGATATGCATCGTGATTGGATCTGGTGTTAATGCAATTATCGCATTATTGGTTAAGAGCAAGGAAACGACATTTACTAGTTTATCCTTACTGGTGCATGATAAACATTCCATCCTTCACACATTCATGGCTGAGTTTGAGTTGTTTTACATTGTCAGTTTAATTCTATTCAGCTATAGTCTGGAAAAATTGGCGCTCATTAAGAGAAGAAATGCATTGATCATAACGATTGTAATAGCTTTGATTTCTTTGGTTTTTCATATGTTGACAGTTGCATCAGGCACATATTTAAAATAATGGGGAAAATGATGAATATGAATTCTTTAGCGAATTTATTTGAAGAAAGTGTTAGGGAATATGGAGACAATATTGCAGTAAGAAATAAGGATAGGCAATTTACATATAAAGAAACGAATATCTTGGCAAATAAAATGGCAATGTACATAAAGGACAAAGGGATAAATAAAGGAGACAATGTCGGAATCTATATTGAAAAATCCGAGCATGTTTTATTTTTGATCATAGCACTACTTAAATCGGGTGTTACTTATGTACCTATCGACCCTAAAAGTCCTGATGAAAGAGTAAAGCATATAATAAAGAATTCAGAATTGAAGTTATTAATTGGGGATAAAAGCAATATTAGCGACATTGATTGTAATTATGTATCCATTGATGAAGTGATAGAGAATTCAAAAGAAATGACAGGTGAGAATCTACATACTTTAATTGACCCAGAAGATCCAGCCTATATCATTTTCACATCGGGCTCTACAGGAAAGCCTAAAGGAGTTTGCGTTTCACATGAAAATGTCATGAACTTGTTTTATGGCTGCGCCGATTTGTTCGAGTTTAATAATAAAGATAAATGGACATTTTTCCATTCCTACGCATTTGATTTCTCCGTATGGGAGATGTGGGGGGCTTGGATATATGGCGGAGAAGTTGTAGTGGTTTCATTTGAAGAAAGCAGAAATCCAATATCCTTTGTTGATTTATTGATAAGTACAGAAACAACCGTTTTTAATTGTACGCCAAGCGCTTTCTTCGAGGTGAGCGGTGAGCTCATAAATCGTCAAAATGAATTAAGTTTAAAATACATTATTTTTGGAGGGAAGCATTAAACTTCAAGAAATTGACGCAATGGTTTTCTCCCGAAAATGGCAGACTGCCAAAGTTAATAAATATGTATGGAATAACTGAAACGACCGTTCATGTAACATACAAAGAAATCGCCAATAGTGATGTTGAAAAAGGAATTACCAATATCGGAAAAGTCTTGCCTCATCTTGGGTTCAAAGTGATGAATCAAAATGGAGAAGAAGTAACTGGAGATGAAGAGGGCGAGTTATACGTTTCAGGAAAAGGTGTATCGCTTGGCTACTATAAAAACCCCATGATGAATAAGATGAAATTTACGGATATTGATAATGTCCGCTACTATAAGTCAGGGGATGTAGTGAAACTGTTGGATGATGGTGATCTGCAATATATCTCCAGGAATGATGAGCAAGTACAGCTAAGAGGTTTCAGGATTGAATTAGGGGAAATTGAGAGCGCGTATAATGATTTGCAAAACATCAAGAATGCAGTTGTTACGATGGATAAAGCGTTTAATGATGATATGCATTTATTCTTATACTATGTTGCTGATGAAGAATTAGCTGCTGATTATTTGAGGGAAAGTGTAAAAAGCTCTTTGCCAACGTATATGATACCAAGCTTTTTTATCAAGGTGGACAACATCCCCTTAACTGTAAATGGAAAACTGGATAAATCATTATTACCAAAATTCATAATAAAAGACTGTGAAGCTCCATCGAATATCAAGAGTCCAGCAGATAAAACAATAAGTGAAAAAGTAAGGGAAATGGTGGTTAGCATCATAGGCAATGGGGTTATAAATAATAATCAGTCGCTACTTGAAAGTGGAATGAACTCATTATCGATAATGAGATTGATTGTCAATATTAAAAATCAATTTCAGATTGAAATTGCGCCTTCCGTTTTATTGGAAAACGATACGATTATGAAATTATCCCAGGTCATAGAAGCTCGTCAAAAAGAAGAGGTAAAGCAAGAGTATACACCTATCAATATGAATGCCAGAAATACATACCCTTTAACATATGAACAAGAAAATTTGTGGTTCATTCATCAAACCAATGTAGACAAATCATTATATAACATCGTTTTTTCGTATGAAATAGCAGGTGAAGTGAATGAAGGAAATCTGGAACTATCTTTAGATAAGCTAAGCGATAAACATCAAATTTTAAAAAGTGTCATTAGAGAAGAAGCTGGAATGGGCATCTTGGCTTTCGATGAGTCGATTCATCATTATATTAATTATTTCGATGTTTCGGATATTCCTTCAGACATGCAGGAAGAAAAAATGAATCACTTTGTGAAGGAAGAAACGGAACGGCAATTTGATTTAGGAAATGGTCCCCTCCTATCAATTACGTTAGTGAAGACGAATGAACATGAATATCAATTATTATGTAACATCCACCATATCATTTTTGATGGTTGGTCGATTCCATTAATGATCAATGATTGGTTTGCCATTTATGAGCAAATCGAGAATGGACAACGAAATGATGAAGATAACCAATCAATCCAATATGGAGATTATGCTTTATGGCAAAAAACTCACCAAATTATGTAACCAGTAAGGATAATGAGTTTTGGAGTAATGAACTAACTGCATTACGGCAAAAGTCCTTTTTACAATATGATCATCAAAAAGCGGGAGAAGGTAAAAGCACGTCCGATATTATCAGCTTTTTGTTACCGAAAGAAATTCAAGACAACCTGGAAAGTCTTCATAAAAAACGAAATCGACTTTGTTCATGAGTTTACTTACCGCTTATCAAACCTTTTTATCGGTTTATTTTGATGAAGGGGAAGTTGTCGTCGGCAGCCCTTTGGCGAAGAGAAACCATGTGGAAACTGAACAATTGATAGGATATTTCGTCAACACCTTGCCCTTTAAATTAAATGTGTCTCAAGAAGATTCATTTGAAGAGATTTTGCGAAAAAACATAAAAAATATTGCAGGTGTTTTTGACCATCAAAATTTACCTACTAAGGAAATTTTGAAATATATATCGGCAGAAAGAACCATGGGAAATACGCCATTGTTCGATACAGTATTTGTCCTGCAAAATAACCAAAAAGAAAAGCTGGCATATAGAAATTTCAAGTTGAAACCGAAAAAATCAATACCTTTAAAGCTAAATTTGATTTGGTTGTTCAGGCAGAAGAAATGGATGAGGATGATTTAGTCATCTCGTTTGAATTCAACAAATCATTATTCAATAAAACGACGATTCAAAGAATGGCCAGTAATTTTCAGCATTGGCTGCAAGAGGTTACAACCCAGGAAAACAAGCGGATAAAGGACATTACCTACTTAGAGCCTGCACAGTTGCAATCAATAATCGAAATGGGGACAGGCAATGTAAATCAAGAAGTGGAGGATCATCGCTTTGAAGATGTAATAACCAGGTTTGAGAAAAAAGTAAGGACAAATTTCACTGATGTTGCCATTGTTCATGGTGATGAGCAGGTGACGTATAGCGAATTAAATGCCCGGGCAAATCAGGTGGCGCAACGCTTATTCCTAAACCATGTAGGCGTAGAGGATAGAATTGGGATTTTTATGGATCGATCGATCAATATGGTTACGGCCATTTTAGCCATTATGAAAGTTGGGGCGGCATATGTACCTTTGGACCCGTCACAACCAGTGTCACGGCTGAAACATATGATTGAGGATTCTCAAATCACATATTGTTTAAGTAATGAAGCAGGACTTCCAAAGTATCCTGGTGATGAAGGAAAACTATTATGTATCGAAGACATACTAAAAGAACGGGAAATGGAGTGCTCAGAATTCGATTCAAGAAAGATATCGGAAAGTGATCTGGCCTATATCATCTACACTTCAGGAACAACGGGAAAACCTAAAGGGGTCATGATTGAGCATGGAGGGTTGGCTAACCTCTGTAATTGGCATATCAATTATTATTCAGTCGATGGAAATGATGCAGCAGTACTGGTTTCGAATACATCTTTTGACGCTTCCGTTTGGGAGATATTCCCTTACCTGACGAATGGGAATAAACTCCTGATACTGGATTACTATGATTTATTGGATGTAGAAATCCTTTCGGAGAAGATGGAAAAGGAGAAAGTCACACTCGCGTTTTTTTCAACGGGACTGCTCGAGCAATTATTTATAAACGATATGAAATTCCCAGAATCAATCAGAGCTATTTTGACAGGGGAGATCGTTTAAAAACGATACCCGATCGTTTGAGTTTTGATTTATATAATAATTATGGTCCAACGGAGGGCACTGTCGTTTCGACAGCATATAAGGTACTTCCAAGTGATGATACAGTGATTCCGATCGGAAGGCCAATATTAAATGCAGAAGCATACGTGTTCAATTCCAGGATGAAGCCTACTCCTCTAGGTCAAATAGGCGAGCTGTATATCGGCGGGAAAGGCATTGCAAGGGGATATATAAATAATCCGGAGAAAAACGATGAAAGCTTTATTCCTAATCCGTTCAGTCCCTCAAGGAAACTATATAAAACTGGAGATTTAGTTAAGTATGCCGAGGATGGAAATCTACTATTTGCAGGTAGAGCTGATGACCAAGTGAAAATCCGGGGATATCGTATCGAACTGGGAGAGGTCAGTGCAGTTCTGAATAAATGCACGGGTATAAAGGATTGCTTCATAGCGATAAAAGAAGAATCTAAATCGAAGAAATTCATCATTGCCTATTATATCGCCGACAATGACCTAGAAGAAAATTATATCCGGGATTATATGAAGAATCACCTTCCCCACTATATGATTCCTTCACATTTCATTAAACTGGAGTCCTTTCCGCTAACCGTTAACGGCAAAGTGGATGCGAAGAGCCTGCCGGATACAAAAACGAATTCGGAAGGAGCCAACAGTAAAAGTGTCATTAATGGAACGGAACAAAAATTGTTAAAGATATGGAAAGAGGTGCTGAATAATCAGGAAATAACCATCTTTGATAACTTTTTCGAATGTGGAGGAGACTCCATCCTAAGCATTCAAATTTGTTCACTTGCCAAGAAAGAAAATCTTCACATCACTTCAAAAAACATCTTTGAAAAACAAAGTATCGAAGAGCTGGCAAAGGTTGTGGAATTGACGGGCGATTTAACGATAACTCAGTCTGATGTTTTTGGAAAGGCACCATTTACACCTATTCAAAGTTGGTTTTTCACTCAACAAATAAATAATTATAATCATTGGAATCAATCTGTAACGTTAAAGGGCTATCCGCAATTGAATGAGAAGCGGCTGCAAAGAATCATGGCTCATATCGTCAGACATCATGATGGGCTCAGATCAAGATTCAATAGAGAAGAATCATTTTCGCAGGTGGAAAAGCATATCGACCCGTCTGAAAATTGGACTTTGAATTACGTAAATCTAACAAACGTGAATAAGGACAAACAGGAACGGGAAATAGCTAGACTCGGGATCGATGCACAGCAGGGCATCAACATATCAAACGGACCGCTAATGAAAATAGTATGCATCAATACAGATCAAAACGAGCATGAAATCATTTGGATCATTCATCATTTACTTGTTGATGGGGTTTCCTGGAGAATCTTGATCGAAGATTTTGACCAGCTATACAAGCAAGATATAAACAATCAGGAACTAAAACTGGATAGTAAAACGACATCATATAAGGAATGGGCGAATAGCCTAAACCAATATAAAAATAGCATTCCTTTAGGCATTAAAGAGTACTGGCTGAATGAACATGACACAACATACGAAAACGCCCTAGTCAAAACAGGGAATGTTTACGATGGAAAATCATTTGAAATGAAGCTGAATAAAGAGATTACAAACAAAATCTATAATGAAATGACAAAAGCGTATAAAGCATCTATCGATGAAATATACTTATCCATTTTCGCAGCGCTGATCGGGAAATATTTTAATAAAAAAGATATTCATTTTACTTTGGAGGGACATGGTCGCGAAGAGTTATTTGCAGGTGTCGATCTGTCCAGGTCAGTAGGATGGTTTACGACCATGTGCCCGGTTTATATAGAAAATAAAGAATCCATTTCGAACACGATTCAAGGTACAAAGAAAAAGTTAAGGACACTGCCTAATAAAGGGATTGAGTATGGAATCATAACCGAATTATGCGACGGGACACATATGAAACGAAATAGGCCGATCATCAGTTTTAATAATTTAGGTAGATTTCACCAAAACAATGAATGGGCTGCAAAAGAGGTCATCTTTTTTAGTGAACAAGATATTCAACATAATTCCTATACCGAACATGAAGTCGATATCGAATTGCTTGTAGTGAATGAGGAGCAAACCATAAAAATAAACTATAACAAACATTTCGTAAGAGAAGATTTTGAGCAATATATTCAACACAATATGCCGGAATTGTTACGGACATTGGAAGAAGAAACATTGGGAAAACAGATGTACCGTCCGGAAGACTTTCCATTGGTGGATATGCCCGAAGAGGAACTTAACCAACTATTGCACAAAGAAACAAGAATTGTTGATATTTATGAATTGACGGCTTTGCAAAAAGGGATGTTGTACCATAGCTTGTTTGATAGTGAAAGCAGCCAGTATAAAGTGCAACTCATTTTTGATATTAAAGGTTTTCTGGACGTCGAAAAATTAAAGAATGCCATTGTGACAACTGCAGGGAAACATGACATTTTAAAAACCAAATTATATTCAAGCAGAAAAGGGGTATTCTACCAACTGTTAATGAGTTCCATGGATACCGAGATTGAATATGAAGAACTAATTGATCATCAAGAGAACTTGGAAAAGTTGTTAGCAGATCAATATAAGATCATAGATATCGAGAACAATAAGTTGAATCGCTTCATGATCGTTAAGCTTGCGGAAAATGAATACCAATTAATATGGACATTCCATCATATTATTATGGATGGTTGGAGCTATTCGATGGTGATAAATGACATTTTTGCTTCTTATCATTCAATAGCAACATCACCATCCGTGAGTGCTTCATTTAAAAAGTATGTTGAATATATGAAAGATTATACGAGTAATAAGGAGCTGCGGGACTATTGGGCAGGGAAATTGGAAGGTGCTCGAAATTCCGGATCTAGTTTAATGGGAGTGTTGGAAGGCGAGGGGTACATTGAGAATAGCTACTTGAAAGTATTGGATGAGGAATTAAGTGATTCCATTCAACGATTCTGTCAGGAGCACAAGATTACCATGAATACTTTCTTTCTAACCATTTGGTTAGCCACTTTGAAAGAAGTAAAAGGAACGGAAAATGTATGCTGCGGCGTAGTGACATCCGGCAGGAATATTCCTGTCCAAAATATTGAGTCCATGGTTGGTCCATTTATCAATACTGTGCCGTTTATCAAGCATATCAGCCACGAAAAGACCTATATGGAAATACTGGATGAAGTTCAAAATGAATTTTTGGAATTAAGTGCCTATGAGAATACACCGTTATCAGAGATTTATGAGTGGGCTAATTTGGAAAACCAATTATTTGAATCATTATATGCTTTTGAAAACTATCCCGTGAAACTAGCTAATAATGATGAAATTAACGTGAGTTTGAAAGAAGGGCGGGAAACGACCCATTATCCAATCGTCATCATCATCACCCCTGGTTCAAGTGTTCAAATTAAATTTAATGAGGCAGCGGTCAATCCAAAGTTAAGGTCATCAGTACTTTCTATATTTAATCAAATCTTAAGTGAAATGTTGGAAAAATTGAAAGTGAGATGAGGGGAAATATATGGAGACAACAATTACGGTGAAGGAAAGGTTAATTGAGGAAAAGCTTATTGGATTTTGGAGGGAAATTTTAGAACAAGAAACAATAGATACAGATTCCAACTTCTTTGACTTAGGAGGGAATTCCCTTTTGGCCATGCAATTTATACAAATGGTGAAGAATAACCTGGGAGTGAGATTACCAATCAAAGTCATGTTCGAACAGTCCACCATCCAGGAACTATCTGTACTCATCAAACAATTGGACGATATGAATAAGTTAAGTTGAATGGAAAAGAATTGAGGTGTTTTATCTATGAACAGGATGATCAGTGAAACGGAAGATAGGCTATTAAACTTGATTTCAATTGTTATCGAACCTTTTAAAAATATCACTATTAGAGGACATGAATGAATCATTAAGCACAAATGAAAAAAAGATGAGTTTTTGTCTTCGATAAAACAGGAGTTTGGTATTCAATTAACACCGGAAATCATTTCAAGTCAATGGAATATAGAAAAACTGGCAAGTTTCCTGGACATGCTCCTCGAAATGAGGGAAGTCGAGGTAAATAAGCCTTATAAACGCGGGAAAAGTGAAGGAATGCTTTCTCATAATCAAGATCGAATGTATCTGTTTGACAGCCTGAATGAAAGGAAAATGCTCTATAATATGCCATTTAAATTCATTTTAAATGGCGTAGTGGATACTGATGACCTGCAACAGGCATTAGATTTCATGATTGACCGCCATGAAACTTTGCGAACTAATTTCAAGGGTGAAGAACATCAAATCCTTCAATTCTTATCAAAAAAAGCAGAAACATAATTGCCTATGAAGACTGTCGGGATTTAGATCCCGAAGTCAGTAATATAATGGTCACCTCCCATCTTACTGAAGAAATGGAAAGATGCTTCGACCTGGAAAATGATCATTTATTTAATATGAAACTATTTCGAGTTGACGAAGAAATGCATTATTTAGTATGCAATTTTCACCATATCATTTTTGATGGAGTATCGTTTGTCACCTTTTTCGAAGAGTTATTGGAGATTTATGAAAGAATTCAAACAGGCAGGGTTGGGGATATTCCTCCTCTGGACATGCAATATTTAGATTATGCTGTCTGGCATAAGGAGTGGGTCAAGGAAAGTACGCCAAGCCAAAGGAGGTTTTGGGAAAGTTATTTAGATCAAGAGGAAGAAGCATTAGAACTTCCATTTGACTTTCAACGTCCAAAATCACCTTCTTACTCAGGGGAAAGACTGGAAATGGACATAACGGATGAACTTCGTGTATTGATAGACAGGGTTTTAAAGGAGAATGGTACAACTTTATATGCTTTTATGATGACAGCCTATCAAGTGTTTTTAAGTCAGTATACCGGGAAGAATCAAATCGTTGTCGGGAGTACCGTGGCAAACCGTGGCCAAGAAGAATTTGCCCGGACAGTTGGATGCTTTGTCAATACGCTGCCATTGAAGTTAACCGTGGATGCCACGGAATCATTTCATGAAATATTGAACCGGAATCGTAAAGTGATTTTGGATGTATTGGAACATCAGGCTTTTCCATTTGAAAAAATCGTGGAAATCATTAATCCAGACAGGGATCTCAGCCATTCCCCATTGTTCCAAACAGCTTTGGCAATGGAAGAAAGCTTTGATGGGAACTTTAGCAATTCATTCTTCACTCTTGAACAAGACAAATTCGAAATTCCTTATTCAAATTATGACCTGACTATAAAGGTGAAGGGGTCTCATGATCTAATCCTGGAATTCGAGTATTCCGATGAACTTTTCAGACGGGAAACAATTGAAAGACTCATGTTGAGTTTTGAAAAATGGTTATACCAAATCTGCAGAAATGCAGATATGCCTATCTGTCATTTGCAGTATTTAGATGACAATCAAATGAATCAATTGTTAATTGGGTGGCAAGGTGAGGTTTCGGATGCACATCAAAATGAGACGATCACCACCATATTCAAAAGAATCGTTAAGAAGCATTCAAACAAATTAGCCGTTGCTGATAATGGTCAGACCATTACTTATTCGGAATTAGATCAAAGATCGAATGTGATTGCGAAATTGGTTAGAAATAAAATCGAAAATGGTTCTAAAAAGGTAGGCCTGCATGTAAACAGATCGATTGATATGGTAATCGGCATGTTGGGAATCATTAAAGCCGGATGTGCTTACGTTCCGCTTGATCCTATGCTGCCAGCTGAAAGATTGGAATATATCATCAATGATTCGAAAATGGATATATGCATTACGAATCAAGTTGAGGTTCCTGCCATTAAAAAAATAGCTAAAGTGATTGATCTAGAATCCGTACATTACGTGGATACCGAGTGCTGTAACGAATCCATTGCACCTTCCGATCTGGCTTACATAATCTATACTTCGGGAACGACAGGAAAACCCAAAGGTGTCATGTTATCTCATAGAGGAGTAGTGAATTTAATAATAAGTCAAAACAAATACTTACAACTTGATGAGACCTCAAAGGCATTACAATTTGCCACGTTTAATTTTGACGCTTCTATATATGAGATTTTTGGGAGCTTATTAAATGGTGCAGAGCTGCATATCGGGAATAATAAGGAGGAAATGTTTGATTTATTCGCATTGGAAAATCAAATCAAAAGTGAAAAGTTAACGCATCTAGTATTGCCGCCTGCAGTATTACAAGAGCTCAATATAGAGGGATCCCATGTGAAATTCGTTGGTTCAGCCGGATCTGAATGTCCAATAGCTTTGCTGGATCGCTATCAAACTATAAATTTTTATAATGCCTATGGTCCAACGGAATATTCAGTATGGACCACGTTTGAAATGTTTAAAGCGCATGAAAACAATGAGACTACTAATAATAAAGTATCGATAGGCAAACCAATCCTGAATACCGACGTCTATTTATTAAGTCCTGAGCAAAGACTCGTTCCGATAGGTGCAGCAGGGGAAATATATATTGGTGGTGAAGGGTTAGCCGTTGGATATGTGAATAATGATGATTTAACAAAAGAAAAGTTCATTGAACATCCTTTTAAAGCTGGAAAGCGTTTGTATCGCAGCGGTGACCTTGCAAAATTCACGAGCGATGGTGAGTTGATTTTTCTGGGGCGTAAAGATAATCAAGTGAAAATAAGAGGTTTCCGTGTGGAAGTTGATGAGATTTCGGTCAATCTCAATGCTTATCCGCAAGTAAGTGACTCATTCATTAAGGTTCAGGATCAGCCAAACTTAAATAAACAAATAATCGCTTATTTCACATCCGAACAACAAGTTGATTACGATCACTTAAAAGCATTTTTAAAAGAGAGATTACCAAGTTACATGATTCCTTCATTCTTTATGCAAGTGGACAAATTTCCGTTAAATGCAAATGGGAAAATTGATTCAGCGCTTCTTCCGGTACCAGTAACTAGAAGCAATACATTGGAAGAACCTGAGACGTTCAATGAGAAAGTGCTTCTTCAAATTTTTAAAAGTGTCTTAGGGTTAGATGATATCAGTATCCGAGATAACTTTTTTGAACTTGGCGGCGATTCCATTCAGAGCATTCAAATATGTTCACTAGCAAGGCAGGAAAGTATAATCATTAGTCCAAAATCAATTTTTGAAAATCAAACGGTAGCAGAGCTGGCAGCGATCGCGAAAACCGAAAATAAGGTCATGATCCAACCTATAGCCACTAGGGGGAATGTGGAACTGACCCCCATCCAAGAATGGTTCTTTGCAGAACACACGACTTCCATCAATCATTGGAACCAGTCTATTGTTTTTAGTAAAGATGCCCGTGTCCAAATGGAGGACATGGAAAAAATTCTATCTCAAATCGTGGAACATCATGATGGATTATTAACCCTATTTAAAAACAAGACAATAAATATATCGGGAATATAGACTCCGAACACAAAACATGGGAGTTAGTCTATAAGGATATACAACATTTAGATGAAGAAACGCGGATGAAAATGAGAGATGAATGGGAAAGCAAGGCTCAAGGTTCATTGGACATCAGTAATGGACCGATCATGAAAATGCTTGTTTTAAAAGAACAATCGAACAAGTATCGCTTCTTTTGGGTAATCCATCATTTATTGATTGATGCAGTTTCCTGGAGGATTTTACTTGAAGATTTCAATACTCTCCATGATCAAGCATTAAACAATCAAACAGGGAAGCTGGCTTATAAAACTTCATCATTCAAAGACTGGTCAAACTTCTTGAGGAAATACAATGAATCGTTGATGGACCCTGAAACACTCCGTTATTGGGAACAAAAAACAAAAAGTGAAATAACGGATTTTAAAATAGCGGAAGACTTTATAGCTAAAGAAGAAAGTACGATGGAGAAATCATTCGGTGAAGAAGAAACTGAATTATTGATCCAGGAATTAACAAGGCAATCTAAAGCGACTGTAGAAGAAGTATTGTTGTCATTAATCGCAAAGGGTTTGAAACAATCTTTGGATGTGAAGAACTTTTGGATGGAAGTAGAAGGGCATGGCAGGGAAATGGTGGACGAAACAATCGATGTTACTAGGACCGTTGGCTGGTTTACTGCGATGTATCCAATATTGCTGCAGTCAGATGAGAGGTTTGACGACACTTTAAGAAACACGAAGAATGCCATAAGGGAAATCCCAAATAAGGGTCTTGATTATGGCGTCATCAAGTATTTACGACCTGGGGTCATTCAGGAGCCGGATATCCTCGTGACTTTCAATTACTTAGGAAGATTGGATTCTCAATTTGAATCATCCAATAGCAGGGATTTTGGTGAGTTTGAAAATAAACCAAAACTGCATTTCCTGTCATTTATTCAGGACGGAAAACTAATCATAAAAATCATTTCAAAATTAGCCGCAGAAAAGATGAACTTAATAATAGAAGCTATAGGTAAAGTCGTCATGGAAATCAAGGGAACTGAATTTGACCAAGGTTCTTTAATAGAAAGTGATTTTCCGGATGCGATACTCACTGAGGAAGATTTGTTTCATATATTGAATTCTAATAAATAAGGTGATTACTGGTTTAATTGAATGATTGTAGTCAGCGGGTATGGATGACACGAAGATAATGGAATCGGGAGGCGCAAAATTGGAGAAATCTATTCAGAATATCTACTCATTAACTCCGCTTCAAGAAGGAATCCTTTATGAACTGGAAATGAACAATACAGCTGAGAACCTTTACATTTCTCAAATGCGAATCAGGATAACAGGCGCTCTTGAAGTGAATGCATTGTTCGAGGCGTGGAGTCAGGTTGTAGAACGTCATGAAGCATTAAGAATGAAGGTCATCTCTAAAAATATTGAAAATAATGTTCAGGTTGTATTCAATACAATGGATTATCAACCGGAAATGATCGATATGACAGAGTTGAGTGATCATGAACAATTAAAGGAAATTCAGAGAGTGACTTCCGAATCTCAGGAGATGGATGTGAATAACTCCAATTTGATGAAACTCCAGTTAGTGAAAATTGAAGAAAATCAGTTTATCTTGATTTGGACTCATCACCATATAATTTTGGATGGCTGGAGCACCAGCATAGTCATCGATGAACTCTTTGTTATTTACGGCCGAATTGTGGGAAAAGACTCCAAAGGACTTATTGAAAAGCCAAAGCAATATGGAGATTTTATCCGGTATATGAATAAAACAGATGAGGAAGATTTAAATCGTTTTTGGAAAGAGCTTGCAAAGGATATTGAGCAGCCGACGATCACATTTCCCGTCATGAAACATGTGAAGGAAAACCAACAGGAAAATGATCTCTTTTGGGAGCTGGATAAAACACAAAGTAAGCTTTTAAGAGAATTTGCCGCTAGAAACCATGTAACGCTTAATGTATTACTGCAGTTAATTTGGTCAATCCTCCTAAAGGAAATGTCCAATCAAAATCGAATAGTCTTTGGAATCGTCAGCTCTGGCAGATCGAATAACTTATTCAAATCAGAAGAAATTGTTGGGATGCTCATTAATACGATTCCTATGATAGCTGAAATAAGCGATACAGACAGCGTTACCGATTTACTGAAACGATTCCAGGAAACATTAAACAATATGCTGGACTACTCCCAAATTTCTTTGGTGGATATCAAAAGGCATACGAAATTAAAGAAGGACGATCCGATTTTCCAAACTTTATTTGTTTATGAAAATTATCCGGAGGCGAAAGATGAAGGCATTAGCATTAACTGGGAGGTCGAAGGCGGAAAAGAGTCACATAGCTTTCCGTTATCGTTACAAGCCCAGGATAATAAAGAAACGGTTAAATGCAAATTGTATTTTAATACCTGCTTCTTACAGCGTTCGCTAGTAAATGATATCCAATCAGCCTTCATGCAGATTGCCCATCAAATTACTAAAGTTCAGCAAATTGATGAAATATCTATGGATATTGATTTTTCAAAACTTAAAAAATAATGTGAGTAAAGACGATCAAGCAACGGATAGCCATTCGATCACATCCACACCAGTTAATCAAGGACTTAAAGAAATATGGCAAGAGTTTTTCTTGAACAGCGATATTAATGAGGATTCTGATTTCTTTCAATTGGGCGGGCATTCGATAACGGCCATGAAAATGGTGTCTAAAATAAATAAAAGACTTGATGCGAATATGAAATTAGCTGATTTGTTTGAAAATCCTACATTGAAAATGCTAAATCATAAGATCTTTCAGGAAATGAGTACACCTCCGAGAAATGAAACGCAGGTAGTTTCATCTTTCGTGGAAAAGACATTTTTGGAAGTCTTATCAACAAGTCAAATCGATAAAGATGCCGATTTTTTTGAAATGGGCGGACACTCGATTTTAGCCATGAAGTTATTGACAAAATTAAACAAAGAATATAATCAAATTCTAACTTTGAAAAATATTTTTCAAAATTCTACAATCGATTCGTTGACGGCCTTCATCATTAATGAAATTTCAGATCATGACATTGAGCACATAGAAGTGCAACAAAAAGATCATGTTTTATCCAGTAACCAAGAGGCTTTATGGTTCAACGAAAAACTCAATGGTAAGACAGCCAATTATAATATCCCTCAAAAATATAAAATTACTGGAACAGTGGATACTTCGATGCTGGAAAAAGCTATCAATCATGTCATTGATAGACATGAGATTTTGAGGACGACCGTCCGTGAAAAAGCTGGTAAAGGCTATCAGGAAATCAGGGAAGATGTATACATTAAAATAAATGAAATCGATCTCTCTGCGTTAAAGCCTGAACAGCAAACGACTCGTATGCTGCAAATTGAAGATGATGTCCAATCGGAAATCTTTGAAATTGAAAAAGGTCCTCTCATGACAGTGAAACTTGTTAAATTGAGTGAAAAAGATTTTGTTTTATTTGTGAATCTCCACCATTTCGTTTTTGACGGATGGTCAGTGAGTATATTTTTAGATGAATGGTTATCTTTTTATGACAGTGAAGTGAATGAAAAGGAACTTATCCTTGGAAATGACTTTAAACAATATAAGGATTTTGCATTAGAGCAGAAAAACTGGTTGGAAAATAACATTAAAGAAGAATCACTATTTTGGGAAACAAACTTATCTGGGGAATTACCTAAATTGGAGCTTCCTTTAGATACGATGCGTTCAAAAGAAAATCGCAACGATGGCAGTAGTTTTATAGTGGAACTAACAAGGGAAGAGCTCCAGGGTTTAAAGCGGATGTCCCTGGAAAAAAACTCGACATTATTCATGACACTGCTAACGATGTACCAGTCTTTTCTAGCAAAATATACAGGTCAAAATGATATCATCGTTGGAAGTCCTTTGGCGAATAGAATGATTGAAGGGACAGAAAAATCGATAGGTTATTTTGTCAATACACTTCCCTTTAGATTAAAGCTGGGACATGAGGAAACATTTGAAGAGATTCTTCAAAGAAATACAGACCATATCATCGACATCTATGATCATCAGCAAATGACATTGGAGAAAATCGTTGAAGTCATTAACCCTGAAAGAAATTTAGCAAGCACTTCTTTATTTCAAACCGTCTTCATTTTACAAAATAATGCCAAAGCTGCATTGGAAAGTGAATACATAAAGATAACGCCTGAAGTAATAAAATCAAAGGCAGCAAAATTCGATTTGAGTTTAGCTGCTGAAGAATATGAAGATAAGCTATTATTCGCCTTGAGTATAATTCAGGGATCTTCAATGAACAAACCATTCAATCGTTAGCTGAGAATTTCCTGGAGTGGA
Organism: Peribacillus frigoritolerans; assembly: GCA_030562215.1. Lineage (GTDB taxonomy): Bacteria > Bacillota > Bacilli > Bacillales > DSM-1321 > Peribacillus > Peribacillus frigoritolerans_B. The sequence goes on from JAUPFL010000001.1 coordinate 1,742,009, forward strand.
TCAAGAAAATTACTTATCAGCCTGAACAATCCATTGACAAGGTATCTGTCGTGAGTAAGAAGCAGGAGAAAGTATTATTGGAAGAATGGCAGGGGAAACCATTTGCTTTGAGGGGATCAATGACACAATCCCAGAAGCCTTCCATAAAATTGTTGAACGATTTCCCGATAAGATAGCCATTGTTGATGGTCCTGGAACCATTACATATCGCGAATTGAATGATAAGAGCAATCGACTTTCACACTATTTACTAAGCAAAGGGATTTCTAAAGAAGAAAGAATCGGAATTTATGTGAATCGATCAATTGATATGGTGACAGGGATGTTGGCAGTAATTAAAGCAGGTGCTGCGTATGTCCCATTGGATCCTCATTATCCTAATGAACGATTAAGCTACATGGTTGAAGATTCGTCCATTTCCTATTGCTTGAGTCACAAAGAACTCGGAAAGAATGGTTTGATTGACTCATCCAAAATAATATATTTTGAAGATATTGAAAAAGAATCGGATTTGTTAATGAAAGAGAATCTTCACATTGCGGATCAGCGAGACTTAGCATATGTCATTTATACCTCTGGAACGACAGGCAGGCCCAAAGGAGTCATGTTGGAACATAGAGGAATCATTAACTTAGTTTATAACCAAAATAAAATGATGTGTTTAGATACATCAGCTAAAGTGCTGCAATTCGCTACGTTTAATTTTGATTCATCCGTCATAGAGATTTTCAGCACACTATTGTTCGGTGGCGAGCTGCATATAAGCGTAGATAAAGAAAATCAATTTGACATGAGTAAACTTGTTGAACAAATTAAGCACGAAGGAATTTCTCATATCATTTTACCGCCTGCTGTGTTGAAGGAACTGCCAATCAATGAATTGAGCACTATTAAAGTGTTGGGATCCGCAGGTTCTGAATGTCCAGTTGAGCTCGTTTCAAAGTTTAAGCATATATCGTTTTTCAATGGCTACGGGCCTACTGAATATTCGGTGTGTACAAGTTTTAAAATGTTTCCCCGAATGAGGATGTTACAGATGAATTCGTTGTTTCAATTGGGAAGCCTCTGACTAACACGGTTGCACTTGTGCTGGATAAAAACCGGAAACTAGTTCCGGCAGGAACGGTTGGTGAACTTTATGTCGGAGGAATGGGGTTAGCAAGGGGATATCTGAATAATGAGAGTCTGACAAATGAAAGATTCATATCCAATCCATTCAACCCTAGCGAAAAAGTTTACAGAACTGGGGATTTAGTAAAGCATAACAAAGCTGGGGAATTAGTTTATATAGGCAGAGCGGACGATCAAGTGAAAATAAGGGGATACCGTGTGGAACTATCTGAGGTTAATGTTTCATTACGAAAAATAGCAGAAATCAAAGATAGTTATGTAACGGTAATGGAAGATGGATTTGAGAATAAAAGGCTAATTGCTTATTATACGGTGAATGATGAGGTTTCGGTGGATTCAATCAGAAGAAGACTGAAAGAAACACTGCCTGCGTTCATGATTCCTGCTCATTTTATGCAACTGGATAAATTCCCTTTGACGCCGAATGGAAAAGTTGACCGGAAATCCCTGCCGAAATGGACTGAACAGTTGGATGAGAGGAAAGAAAAAGTGCTGGATGTGCAAGAATTGTCCAAAACTGAAACAGAGCTTCTGAAAATATGGAGAAATGTTTTAAACGATCCAACTATAGGACCGGAAGATAACTTTTTGAATGTGGCGGTGATTCAATCATCAGTATACAAATATGCTCTGCTGCAAAAGAAAAAGATTTATTTATAACGCCTAAAGATTTATTTGAATATCAAACGGTACGTGAGCTAGGGAATATTGTAAATGAGCTTGAGCAAAAACAAGTGGTTCAAGAAAAAATATCAGGTTATATACCGTTGACGCCTATTCAATCTTGGTTTTTTAATGAAAATCATGAGAATATCCATCATTGGAATCAGTCAGTCGTTTTGATGAAGGATAATGCGTTGGAGACTGAACAATATAAAAAATCATCATGAAATTAATTGATCAGCACGACATATTAAGGACGTTATTTATAAAACATGGTGATTCATATATTGGCAATATTTCAAATGCTGATACGGCATGCGGTTTTTATGAGTATCATGTTTCAAGTTTTTCAGATGAAAATAGTCTGAAAGTAATTAAGGAGCTAGAAGAAAACGCCCAACAAAGTTTAAACATACACAATGGCCCCCTGATGAAGTTCCTTCTATTTAGGGATCAAAGGGAGGTAAGGATTTTTTGGGTGATTCATCATCTTGTGGTTGATGGTGTTTCATGGAGGATACTTCTTGATCATTTCGAAAGGTGCTATCAACAGATAAAGAATGAACAAGAACCTTCACTGCCTTTAAAAACGACTTCTTATAAACAATGGTCCGAGAAACTGAACGAATACCGGAACACTGACCTACCGGACGATGCCGTTCAATATTGGGAAAAGGAAATGAATATTCCGGTTTCTCCGCTGACGGAAAGCTTAGGAGAAACATGTGATTTTGAAAACATGTACAAAATACAAATGGATGAGGACCAAACACAAAACCTTATTAAAAACACTTTAAGAAAACATAAAACGACGATTGATGAAGTTTTATTATCCGTTATCGCCCATGCGTTTTCCAATATAATGGGAATCGATGAGTTTTGGCTCGATTTAGAAGGACATGGCAGAGAGGATATTGAAGATGATATTGATCTATCAAGGACGGTAGGGTGGTTCACCTCCATTTATCCAGTTAGGATTAAAGGAATGGCGTCTTTGGGCTCAACCTTGAGAAATACAAAAACATATTAAGAAGTGTGCCAAATAAAGGGTTCGACTTTGGAATCCTAAAGTATATTTCCACCCGGAATCATAACTATCCAGATAGCCTTGTGAGTTACAACTATCTTGGACAGTTCAATAACACTGGTGATATGGAAAAAACCAATAGCAGCAATATCGATTTGAACTATAAGTTTCCATATAAACTCAACTTTGTCGCCAGCATCGTAAATAATAGACTCATGCTGAATATTATTGGCGATAGCAACAATGAAAACTACCAAATGATATGTAAAGAAGTTGAAGTACACTTAAACAAAATTTTAAGTGGAAGTGCAGATTTGAATGAAGCTATTGTCGAAACGGATTTTGAAGCTGAGAAAATAGTCGATGGAAGTACGATCACCCATTTCATTAATAAGTTTAATAACATTGAAGAGATTTACCCAGTGACATCACTTCAAGAAGGGATGTTATTCCATAGTGAAGTAACTCAAAGTCCTGAATATATTTCACAGCTATCGATTGATTTAATAGGTGATCTGGACTTTGTTAAATTGGAAGAAGCTTGGAATGAAACCTGTAGAAAATACGACGTTCTTAGATCTGTTTTCAGGCGCAATCAAATGGGTGACCGTTATCAAATCATACTAAATGACATTTATTATGTGTTTAATCATGTGGATCTAACGATGTTTAGTGAAGACGAGAGAGCATCCAAGATAGAAAATCTTATAGAGCATAGCAAAAATAGACAAACGGATTTAGAGAATGGTCCGCTCATGAACATCACCTTGATCAAGCTATCGGATCATCGCTATAAATTCATATGGACACATCATCATGCTCTAATTGATGGCTGGAGCCTGCAAATCGTCATTAATCATTTTTTGGATAATTATCGAAGTCCATCCAATATGGCAAAAGACAGTGATGAACACAAGATTGCTTATAAACAAGTCATGAATCATGTCCGGAATATTAATAAACAGGATGAAGCAGCTTTTTGGAATGAAGAATTGAAGGATTTTGAACAAGTAAAAGCACTAGTAGGTAAGAAAACGGATAAGGAAGCTGTTACATCGGATAAAGTTATTGAATATAGTTTACCTGAAGAGCTAACCGAAAGATTAATAGAATTATCCAAGCGGCATAGAAAGACGATCAATACAGTCGTTCAAGGAGTCTGGGGCATCGTCCTGTCCTGCCTCAGTGAAAGTGACTCAGTATGCTATGGAGTGACAAGCTCAGGAAGGAACCTCAGCATTCCGCATATTGAATCAGCTGTAGGCTTATTGATCAATACTCTGCCATTCTCGTTAAAAATCGATTGGGATGATGATTTACAATCCTACCTTACTGCTATTCAAAACAAACAATTACAAATGAGAGAGTATGAGTTCAGTTCACTTACGGATATAAAGCGATACGCCAAAATTCCATGGGATAAAGAATTGTTCCAACATATATTTGTATTCGAAAATTATCCGAGCACAGAACTGGCAGAGGATTCGCGAATCATGATCGAAAATTCAGTTGGAAGCGAATCGACCAATTTTGACCTTACGTTCTCTGCGGCTGTAGTGCAATCCAAGCTGCATTATAAAATCATTTATAAAGACAGTAAATTCGCCGAAAATGAAATTTTAAGTTTTATGGATTCCATGCAAGAAATATTCTTAAAACTAATAGAAGATGAAACGCTTCTATATATTGGTGAATTAATAAATCACTTGAAAGTTGGGGCCCGATGATAAGTAAATCGATGACGACGAATAAATTGATATCAATAACTGAAGCTTTTAAAAAAATCGTGGAAGATAATCAATCAAATGCGGCACTTTGTGAAAATGAACGTCAAATTACTTATAAAGAATTGGACATTCTTTCAGATAATCTTGCCAAAAGGATCATTGATTTGGGGATTCAAGAAGAAACAATGATCGGTATTCCAAGCAAAAGGTCCATTGAACTGATCATAGGGATGCTTGCCATAATTAAATCAGGCTGTTGCTATGTTCCAATTGACGAAAAGTACCCATTAAAAAGATTGGAATATATGCTTGCAGATACGGATATGAAGTTCTTCTTATCGTTTAATGGTCAAGAAGGGAAGCTCAGTGAATTGGATATCGAACCAATTCCATTTGAGATGAATGAACTAAGCAGGGACGGGCATATTCCCGTGAACCGTTCTTCGGAGAATGGTCTCGCATATGTCATCTATACATCAGGAACGACCGGGGAGCCAAAAGGTGTAATGATAGAGAATAAGAGTGTAGTCAATTTAGTACTGAACTCTGAAATTCTTGAAATAAACGAAAATAATAGAGTGGCTCAATTTTCCAACCCATGCTTCGACGCCGCAACTTTTGAGATATGGGGAGCTTTATTGAATGGAGCAACTTTATTCTTGATGCCGAATGAGTTCACTTCTTTTGATGATTGGAAAGAAGCGATATCCATTGGAAAGGTGGATGTAGCTTTTTTTACGACAGGTCTTTTCAATGCAATGGTAGATGAGGATCCATTAATTTTTGAAGGATTAAAGAAAATTGTGGTTGGCGGAGATAAAATTTCGGTTTCCCATGTGAAGAGATTGAAGCAAACAATCGGTCATTTTTCCTTGATTAATGGGTATGGGCCAACTGAATGCACGACTTTTGCCATTTGTCATGAGGTCGAAGACAAAGATGCAGATGTTATTCCCATTGGAAAGCCATTGAGCAATGTAGAAATCAGGATTCTATCTGAAGAACAAGTCGAGGTAGCAGATGGGGAAATAGGCGAAATCTACATTGGCGGTCAAGGGGTCATGAGAGGCTATTTAAATCAGCCGCAATTAACCGGACAAGCGTTGATCATGGATGATTTGAATCAGACCAAGTGGTATAAAACAGGTGATCATGGCATCCGGTTACATAATGGTGAGATCCTGTACAAAGGCCGAAAAGACAGTCAAGTGAAAATTCGCGGTTTTAGAATTGAACTGAATGAAATTCAAGACAAGCTTGATAAATACATGAAGGTTGAAAGTTCAGTAGTTGCTGTTAAAAACATCAATGATGAAAAATATGTTATCGCTTATTACAAACATAAAGATGAAAAAGCCGAAAACGCTGAAAAGGATATTAAAGATTATCTGAACAATGAATTGCCGAATTATATGATTCCCCACTTTTTTGTCAGAGTGGATGATTTCCGCTTAATGCCAACGGTAAAGTGGATAAAGAGAAATTATTGGAAATGGATATCATGTCAAATAAAACTTCCTTAGCCAATCAAGAAACTGGAAAGAAAAAAGAAGTATTGGAGATTTGGAGAGATGTATTAGGAAATCAAAGTCTAGGATTGGACGACAACTTCTTTGAAAATGGAGGCCATTCCATTTTAGCTACAAAACTGGTCTATGTAATGAAGGAAACTGTACTTCCTGAAGCCACTTTACAAATCTTATTGGAAAATAATACAGTGAATAAATTTGTTGAGGCACTTGAAGTCGATTATTCTTGCAGCATGGAAGCAGTGATGGAGAAGGATTCCATGCTCGATCAAGAGTTGATGGGGAAAATAAGGGAAATATCCGCTAAACCAGTTCAAATTGAAAAAAATATGATGATTACAGGTGGAACAGGTTTTTTAGAGCACATCTATTAAACAAATTGTTACTGGAATTGGAAGATGTCAAAATCTATTGTTTGGTTAGGTTTCCTTCAAGAAATAGGCTGAAAGATACATTAATGAAATATGGTCTTTGGCAGGATGAATTCGTAAGTCGAATCGTTGTAATTGAAGGGGATCTTAGTAAACATCAATTCGGTCTGGATGATATGACATATGAGAAATTAAGCAATGATGTTTCTCATGTGTATCATGCCGGTGCAGAAACGAATTTCTTCGAGCCGTATAGCAAATCAAAAATATCGAATGTGGATGGTGTAGTGGAAGTCATTAAGTTTGCTTCATCATACAATCGGAAAAACATTTATTATGCATCAACGCTTTCTGTCTTGACCGGAGAAAGGAAATGGGACGAGGAAGACGAATTGGTTTACTCCCCGATTTAATGATCGGGTACAGCCAGTCCAAATGGGTTGCCGAGAAACTGCTACTTCAAGCAAGGGAACTTGGACTTACAATCGATATTTTCCGATTAGGCAGGATTTCATCTAATTCAAACGGGGTTTGGAATGAGAAGGATATGTTGTACAAGGTTTTCGAATCATTTATTGAACAAAGGATATTGCCATTTAAAGAGGAAATTCATTTTGAATTGATGCCAGTCGATTTTGTAAGTGAGTTTATTTACAAAATATCAAGATTAAAAGAGAATCAGAAGCTCGGGATCTATCATATGTTCAATGATCAGAGAGTTTCAAGTGAATTCGTGACCTCCTTCTTCGAAAAAATGAAATACCTTACTCCAATATGGATTTGGAAGAATGGTTACAATCTTTAAAAGAAAAGACACAATCTAACGAGATTCATTCATTAAGTGCTTTGTCCCAGTTAATAGATGAATCAACCAAATTAAAAGAGTCGGAAATCCTGCAATCAAAAACCAAGAAGGACATGGAAAGGCTATCAATGAAAATGCCGGAAATTGATTCAAGGTATGTTGAAAACTTTATGAAGTACATGTTGAAATAATTGGTCGTAAGAGAAGGGGGATGAAAGGACTGAAAAAAACACTTTTTTGTTTCCCTTATGCTGGGGGAAGTGCATCTTTTTATAGAGAATGGAAATTTGATGATGATGTGATAGAGGTAGTCCCGCTGGAATACCCTGGACATGGCAGTAAATATGGTGAACCATTATGTGATCATATGACGGATTTGACGGATATATTATTGAAAGAAATGGAAACGAAACATCGAATGAATTCACTGGAAAACATCTCTTTGTTTGGACATAGCATGGGTGCGATCGTAGCCTATGAAATTGCGGCAAAATTAGAAGAGAGAGATGGTAATAAAGTTGAACATTTATTCATTTCAAGTAAGTCGTCTCCAAATTATAAAGTAGATCAAATCGATTGCTCTAATACAAAACAGTTAAAACAATCGCTTGAAAAAATCGGGGGCACAAACAAGGAACTCCTGGAAACGGAAGATTTCATGAATATATTCCTTCCGATAATCCAGTCGGACTTGAATATATTAGCAAACTACCACCATGAGAAAAAACGCGAGCAAAAGGTGGGAAACAAAGCCATTTTGCTATTGGGATCGAATGATACCGTGACGAAGGAAAGTATCGAAAGCTGGAATGAATATATTGAACATATTGAAGGATTGCATATATTAAAGGGTGATCATTTCTATATAAAGCAAAACCAGGATATCGTTTTAAAAATCATTCAAGAGTATGTACTCAATCGTCGTTGTGAAGTTCTCATTTAAGATAGCGGCCGGTTTTGTACCAAAGTTTGCTCCGCCAATTAGTTTCAGAAGTCAAAATTTAATGTAAGTTTGGCATATCCGCTTGATAAGCATGAAACCCAATCTTCATCTAAAAAAAGGACTGATTTATTCAGTCCTTTCAAAACAGTAGATAAACTCAATGAAAATCGAGTTTATCTACTGTTTTTTATTGGCTTTTAGATTTTGGATGTAGATTGAAGTAGGTCCGCCCTCGGCTAGCCAGTTATTCGGCATGAGTATCGCTAATTTATTCAATCAATGAGAGTTCAACATTATAAAAAAGTAAAAAACATGAAGGATAACCAATTCTACTTCACGGTTCGGGGTGAGACCAATCGAACCTCCTTTAAATATGGAAATGGAAATTGAGATGCCGTTCCGTGTGTTTTAAAGTCCACAAATCGGCGCAAATCGATTAAATGAGGAACATTGCGACAATCGTAGTCACTGCTAAACCAATGGTTACCGGAAGCAGATTCCGGCGGGCAAGTTCAAAGGGACTGACGTTACATATGGCAGCGGCTGGTATCAGTGCCCATGGAATCAGGGTACCTCCGCCAACCCAAATCGCGGTTATTTGCCCGAGTGCAGTCAAGGTGGCAGTTCCGCTTCCGATTGCCGTGCCAAAAAGTTTGGCGACAGATCCCGCTAAAGAAATGCCTGAAAAGCCCGATCCATCCAAGCCAGTGATGGCACCGATGCCCGTTAATGTGACGGCGGCTATTTCTTTCGTTAAAGGAACGGAGGCAGCTAAGGCGGCACCGAGGTCATTGACGATGCCGAGGGATGTTTTTGGTAAGTAGTCACCGATGATCTGATTGAATCCAGAATCACCTAAATAGAAGAATGCGGCGATCGGAATGACGGGTCCGAATACTTTGAAGCCAAATTGAAACCCCTGAATCAAATAGGCCGTTGATTTTTCAAGTCCTTGTTGTTTATGTGCGACAAGGGATAAAACCAGCAGAATGAAAACGGCTGTACCGCCAACCAACGCCGTTGCATCTCCGCCTTGCAATTTCAAAATCGACAATGCCACAACATCCAACAGAAAGGCAATCGGAATGAAAACGGCAAAAACTTCTTTTGTGCCAGTGTAAGCAAATCTTCACTGATTGTTTGATCTTGGACAAGTCCCTCATTATCCGCCGGCTGGATTCTTCCAAGCTTCATATCCCGCTTTAAAAGGATAAAGGCGGAGAGGGTGGTGACGACCCCCATTGTAATGACAAGGGGGATGCTCGCAGCGATGACATCACCGACTGGTATGGAAGCCGCATCACCCGTTAGTTTAGGGGCAGCCTGAATGATGAAATCCCCCGATAATGCTATTCCGTGACCAAAAAGGTTCATCGCCATCGCCACGCCGAGTGCAGGTAAACCAGCCCGTAAGGCAACGGGAAGCAGAACAGCCCCAAGTAAGGCAACGGCAGGTGATGGCCAGAAAAACCAGGAAATCATCATCATGACGATTCCGATTACCCAAAAGGCAAGTGTAGGATTTTTAATGAATTTTGCAAACGGTGCAATCATGACATCATTAATGCCCGACTTCGTTAAAACCGTACTCATGGCAACGATTATGGAAATGATTAATATCGTGGACATTAATTCCGTGATTGCGAAAATGAAGCTGTTGAATATCCCGCTTATGGAAGAGGCTAAACTGCCTGTAGCCACTAAAGCCAAAAGGAAAATACCAATTATGCAGATGAGGGTAGTATCACGACGTTTTACCATAAACCCGATTATCAATGCAATAAAAACAACATAAATCCAATGGAGTGCCGTTAATTCCATCTCCATGATCCGTCCCCTCATAAATGTGCCTAGTTACAGATTATGAGGAAGGTATGGGGTGGTGAGTTGTTTCAAAAATTTAAAGGCTTATCTTATTTTCAACTTATGGTGTAGATATCGAGTTTAAGATGAGATTACTGGGTCAAAGTGTTTTTTCTTTTGCTTAAGACTTAGTTGAAATAAAGGAATGTTGTATAAGATAATGCTACAGAATCAGCTATCATCAGTACAAAGTAAGACAATATTGGTGGATTACATTCGGATTGATATAGCCATGATAGGCGGTGCACTTGGTGCACTGCTTTTGTTTTTTCAATCACTCAGTTTTTAGGTTGAATGGTTCAATGAACACACAATCAATTCGTTTATTAATTTTCTTACAGCCTTAGTCCCCCTTGGTTCATGCTTTAATATGGAGTATATAAGAATCAATATGTATTAACGAAGAAGGCTCAAAAACAGGAAGATGTTTTGAAAAAACAAGGTTTAAAATAAGCTGCCCATCGGGTGGCTTTTTTTAGGTATGTTCATTGTGATTTTTGGGAATAGACTATTGTATTAGATTTAATAATGGAGGGGTGGGATATGTTTTTTCATACAATAGTTGGTTTTATTTTCCCATGGATCCTAGGAGTTTATTTAATTAGAAATCAGACAAGGATTTTCGTTATTATTTACCCGGTTGGCGCTGCCATAGCTTTTTTAATAAATAAAATTGGATTTAATTATTTTTGGAAGATGAATGAGGATTTTGTAGAATTATCGTTCCCTCGCTTCCCTATGATATAGGGCTCTTTCCAATACTGAGCTGCTTTTTTATATGTATAATCCATTATAAGAAAGTGCCTTTCCTAATTACTTTTTTAGTTTTTATCTTAGGTGAAAGTTTCTTTGAACTTTTATTAGTAATGCTTGGTAAACTAGATTACCTAAATGGATGGAATATATATTGGACAACAGCAAGTTATGGAATTTCACTTTTAATGACCTATGTTTATTACAAAATAGCCTTGAAATATTTTTCATTAAACAAACAATTGGATTAATGAAAAAGGGAACACAAACTCCTTAAATAGGCGTTTTTTTGTTGCTCCTAAAATAAAGAATACTATTTCAAAAGAAAAAGGAGACGATGTGAAATGAACTTTAATAAGCTACCCCAATTAGTTGATATGAGAGGAAAATTGGAATCAAACGGTACTTACTCAAAACGAACAAAATCAATTACTCACCGTGTATGGCATCATTCATTAACAAAGAAGAATTTGGGTGGATCTGATGCTGAAAGCTTCGCGGATTACCATGTAAACACGCTCGGGTGGCCTGGAATAGGATATACATTTATTATCGAACCTAAGAATCTAATTAATTAATACTCCAAATGGAAAAAGGGCTAGGATTGTATATGTAAATGATATTGACCGAAGGACTTACCATGTAGGGAATAGCAACCAGTTCTCACTGGAATCTGTGTTGCTGGTGATTATCGATATGACACTATGGACGAAGCTACTCTTACAAGTATCGCAGAGCTACACGCTGCGCTAGTTAAAGATGGAATTGGAAAATACGATAAAGCCCATAATGAAATGCCAGGTTATAGCTGGAAAGCTTGTTGTCAGTATAACTACAGAGATGCATTTGATTGGAAGGTTCAAAAACTCCATCCAAACCAGCACCGGCTCCTGATGTTTATACAATCCAAGAAGGCGATACTTTATGGAGCATTGCACATAAGGAAGGAACAGGCGGGGGTCAAGTTGGAGATTTAATAAAAGCGAATCCTGGTATCGATTCAACTAGATTAAAAATCGGCCAGAAGGTCAATTTTGGAAGTGCTAAAGTTGTTATTGAACAACCTGATAACAAAGAGGATACCACCGCTTTGAACAATGGAGATGAAACTGTCAGGTCCATTCAAAAACCTCAAATAGCCGTTATAAAGCTGGTCTTATTGTAGATGGATTTAATATTTAATGGTCCTAAAACCTAAACAGCACTTATCAAAGCACTACAAACTGAGCTTAATAAACAATTTAATAAAAACCTAGTTGTGGATGGAAAGTTGGGAGCTAAAACTAAGGCGGCAATCGTCACTGTCCAAAAATTCGCAAAGGGCAATCTAACATGGATCCTACAGGCTGCACTTTATTTGGAAGGATATAATCCTGGATCAATTGATTCTATCTTCGGAAAAGGTACTGAATCAGCATTATCTAAATTCCAGGAAGGTAAAAAGATAACTGCAGATAAGTAGGCAGGCAAAGCTACTTTCACTGAATTGTTTGCTTCAAAAAATAGATGTATATTTAGGACTTGGATGGATAAAATATGGACATGTGCATCTCCAAAAATTGTTGCACACCCTGGGAAGGCCCACCCTGGGAAGGCCCTCTTTGAGGGCTTTTTAGTTTGGTAGACCTTCTCTTAATTGAGAGGTTTTTTGTTGTGTAGGATGAATAATAAAAAATTGAATGAATAAAATATAACTATGGTACTATCCCCAATAGTACATCATTGTTAAAAGCCCTTCTCTTAGTGAGAGGGGCTTTTTAGTATAAGAAAGTTATTGTTCGTTTAAAAAATTTATAAGTATTTTATAATAGATTTTTCATTCTTCCTCATCTGTATCAACAAGGACTTTAATTTTATCTATAATTGATTTATCTGTAATGTATTCACTTCTAATTAAACCGACAACTATTTCGGTGCAGGCTTCTCTAATGGCCATATCAGTTTCATTCTCAAGAAAATTAATAATAATAGAAATCATTTCATCCATATCTTCGTAACTAGATTAAAATAAAGAATAAGATTATTAACGGAAAGGAAGAATCGGATTGTCTACTATAATTAATATATTAGGTTTCGTGGGTATTATCGGATTTATAGTTTTTTAGCAATAGCAAAAACTATAAAAGATAAATCTAAAAGGTAGTTGGTTTTATTAGTGGAATCACTTTCCCCATAAGAGGTCTGGATTACCAGACCTTTTTTTGTTCCTTACTTATACAGCAGTGTAAGACGAGTCAAAAATCAAAAGGAGAATTCATATTCCCTTTACAACATGAAGTAGGTCTTTTTTATTTCCGATAAGTTTTCCATAAGCAGGACTCCACAAATACAGTATAAGTTCGTCTTATTAAAGTGAATTCTTCCTCAACTATCCTTCTTCTTATGTTCAATTAAAGTTGTGTATAAACTCAGCATCAAAGTAAAGGTCATTCATAAGCTTGTTCACTATGGATGAAGCTACTCTTGCAAGTATCGCAGAGCTTCACGCTGCACTTGTTAAAGATGGAATAGGGGAAATATGACAAAGTCCATAATGAAATGCCAGGTTATAGTTGGAAAGCTTATTGTCAGTATAACTACAGGGATGCATTTAATTGGAAAGGTTCAAAAACTCCAGCCAAACCAGCACCTGCTCCTGATGTTTATACAATCCAAGAAGGCGGTACTTTATGGAGCATTGCACATAAGGATGGAACAGGTGGGGTTCAAGTTGGAGATTTAATAAAAGCGCTGGTATCGATCCAGCTAAATTGAAAATAGGCCAGAAAATCAATTTTGGAAATGCTAAAGACGTTATTGTTCATCCAGATATTAAATAGGATGACGAAACTTTGGAAAGTGGAGATGAAACTGTCAGGTCCATTCAAAAAACCTCAAATAGCCGTTATAAAGCTGGTCTTATTGTGGAAGGATTTAATGGTCCTAAAACCCAATCAGCACTTATCAAAGCACTACAAACTGAGCTTAATAAACAATTTAATAAAAAGCTAGTTGTGGATGGAAAGTTGGGAGCTAAAACTAAGGCGGCAACCGTCACTGTCCAAAAAGGCGCAAAAGGCAATCTTACATGGATCCTACAGGCCGCACTTTACAAGGAAGGATATAACCCTGGATCACTTGATTCCATTTTTGGAAAATGTACTGAATCAATCGGAGGACTGTTTTATGATTGATGAGAGCACCTCGGTTACGTAATTCTAGGGTGATACGCCTATACCCATAGCGCCCTTTATGCGTATGGAAAATCTCTTTGATAAGTGATTTGATTTCTGTGTGTATTTATCCTCACGCCCGAAGGCGTTTACCTAGTACGTACTCCGTGCCATTTTAGAAATGGATAGAAGCAGATTTAAATCAAATTGTTTCTTTAGTTCATGGACTACTTTCACTTTTTCTTTGGAAGGCTTCCTTTTCTTGAACTAAGGCATTCAACTTTTTTAGATAGGCATTCTCTGTACGTAAGTATTCTAATTCAGCAAGAAGTGCTTCCTGTGAGCCATTAGCTGGCGATTTTTTCTTAGTATCTTTTTCATGGATAGATGATTATATATCCTTGCTAAACTAACAGGTACATTACTTCAAGGGAGTTGCTTAGGCCGCTCTTTTTCTTATGGAGCTAATAGAAGCGGGATAGTTAAAGATAAGCTGGAACTATTTTGAAATATAAACGTCTAAATATGGAGGTGTATGATGAAAAAGATAATAAATTTTACTTCTCTTTTGTCTTTATGGTGTTATTGGTCGGTCTGTGTAACACTCTAAGTTATATCTCCATACCAGGAATATTACTTTTCAATTTAGCGGGAGCCTAAACCATATAGGTAGAAAATGTTGAATTTTATAATAACAAAACAAAAACCCTTAAGATTAATTAACTGAAGGGAATCGAGAGTATGAACTTAATGAAGCTAAAAACTATTACTAATATTGATTAACGGCAGTCCATTGTGGATTTGTCTTTCTTCATTTAAGAGATTTTTAAGAGATAAACGATAAAATGAATTAACATATTTAGGGGAATGTAGAATATGAATGATACCTGTAAAAAAATCAATTAGATGAAGAATGGATTTCTTTAATAATTGAAGCAAAGGAAATAGGTGTGAGTATAGATGAAATAAGGGATTTTATACAATCATTTAATAATGTGGAAAGATAAAAAAAACTATGGAAACGGTTATCCTATTAGTAAGGACTGATAAAGTGTAGCTAGACGTTCTCCGGGACCAATTCCTAGATCTTCCGAGAGCAATTGTTCATAATCATTATATATTTTCATTGCTTCAACATGATTTCCTTTTTGAATGAGAAGTTGCATTGTTTGCTCAATATTTCTATCCAAGTATGGTGATAACCTTCTTTGAATATGTAGATAATGTAATGCTCTATAGCGGTCATTGTCACTATAATAATCTATTACTTTTTCCAAAAGAATAATAATGTCATTTTCTATTTTTTGTGCCACTTCATTTGCCCATTCATAGCTGTTCCATTCCATATATGAACCGGAATAGAGTTTTAGTACTTCCTCGATGTGAAGTATATTTGATTGGTCAACCTTTTCTATATTTAAAACAGCCTCGTTGATTATAGTTAAATCGCAGTGAATCGAATCCATTGATAAAATATAGCTCTGATCTGAAAATTTAATGCAATTTGTATATCCAATTGTACTCAAAAATTTTCGTAAATAGGATAGGGTGGTATGGAGATTGATCTTTGCTTTTTACTATCATAATTTGGCCATAGGCTATCGATAATACGGTCACGAGGAATGTATGTATTCATAAAGGTTACAAAATATGCAAATAACTCCTTTACTTTTGCAGTTTTAAAATGGAGTAGTTCACCATCTTTCAACACCTGGAATTCATAAAAGCACTGAATATATAATGACGGATTCTCCAACTTTCGATCAACTTTATTGTCAATGATTTTTTCTGATAATCGCTGTATGGTCTTAGCTAATCGATTGGGCATAACAGGTTTTAATAAATAGTCGATTGAATGTATTTCAAAAGCTTTTATTGCATATTCAGCATACGCAGTTACAAAAACAATTTGAATAGAAGGAGATAAAGAATAAATAGTTTCTGCAAAATCTAAGCCGTTTCCATCAGCCATTTCAATATCTAAAAATACAACGTCAACGGTTTGGCTCAGAATATCCTCTAGAATACTAGTTTTATCTGTATATGTATTGATAATATGAATTATAGGAAATGCCCGAAGTAAATTTGTTAAATAATCTAGTGCTAGAATCTCATCATCAACTAATATAGCCTTAATCATTCTATATCTTATCTCCTTTAGTCATATATATCATAATGCTTAAATAATCAGAAACAAAATGAGGAAAAACCGAAAGATAAGTAAATTGATTATCCCTTATCTTTTCGGATGAAAAACGTAATCGTTGTTCCTTGATTTAATTTACTTTGAATTGTTAATCCTTGCCTGTACATTTGCTCAAGACGACGATTGACATTGATTAGTCCTATTCCTTTTTATGTTCAGACTTTACATATGTAAACAGATTTTGTTGTATATCTGGACTTATACCTTTACCATCATCACAAATTTCAACTTTTAAATCATGGGCTTCTTTTGATAGTTTTATCGAGATAGTACCCCCTTCTGGCTTCGATAAAATACCATGGTTAACTGCATTTTCGACAAGCGGTTGAATCGTTAGAGGTGGAATCATCCATTCACCGCTGTAGTTAAGCTCCCAATTAATTGTAAGACGCTCATTAAACCTTACCTTTTCAATATATAAATAAGATTGGACCAGCGAAAGTTCATTCGATAACGGAACAAGCGGTTCAGCATTATTAAAATCAAAACTTAAGCGTAAATAATTACTGAATTCATCGAGTAAAGTAAGCATTCTAGAGGAATCAGTAACTCCTAGTGCAGCAATTGAATTTAGTGTATTAAAAAGAAAATGTGGCTGAATTTGTGATTGCAACCAAGCACCTTCCATTCTTAATCGTTCCTGTATCGAATGCTTTAGGTCGATAACAACGCCAATCCGTACCCTTAATTCTAGCGAATCTATTGGTTTTACTAGATAATCGTTTGCTCCTACTAGAAACCCTGTATAAACTTCCTCAGGATTATTTTGAGTTGTTAACAATAAAACAGGAAGTTCAGAAATAGAAAAGTGCTTTCGTATCTTTCTTGTTAATTCGTATCCTGACATTGTTGGCATCATAACATCGGCAATAATAAGATCCCAACCTTCGTCCAACCGTTTTAAAACTTCCTCACCGCTTGTTACGATTTCAATTGAATACTCTTCACCTGAGAGAATGTTTTTTAAAACGTGAAGATTCATTGGGTCATCATCAACAGCCAAAATTTTTGGTTTGATATAACCTTGCCTATCCCTTGTAGATAGTGGATCTCCGGATATTGCTAACTCTTGATGGACCATGTCTTCTTGGCTGGTGGGTGGAGCAAGACCGTTTTCTTCCTGTTTTCCCTCATCATCCTGTGTGAGCGGCAAGGTGAATGTGAAAATAGAGCCTTTTGAAAGGTTGGATTCAACGGTTAGCGTTCCGTTATTCATCCTGACTAATTTGTGGCAAACACTCAGCCCTAACCCCAGCCCGTTTAGGTCATCGTAACGCTCCTTTGACCCTAGCTCATACGAAAGAAAAGCACGCTTCAGTTTTTCATCAGCCATTCCGATTCCAGAATCCTTTATATGGATGACCGCCTCCTTGTTTTTCACCTCGGCTTTAATAATAATTACACCATTCTCTGAATATTTCACCGAAATATTCAGTAAATTGAAAATGATTTGCCTAAGGTGGGTTTCATCTGCATAAACAGGAGGGAAATCCTTAGGGATGACTAGTTGAAAGTGAAGATTTTTCGAGTCCATCATAATCCTTTGAACATTAACAACAGTTCTGATGGCAGGTAGAAGGGCAAACGTTTGTTTATTCAAGTTGATTTTGTTTTGTTGAATTTTCGTCACATTAATTAAATCGTTTAATAAATAGGACATTCTCCGACCGATGACCATAAGAAGCTCAAGCTTTTGTTTGCTTTGAGGAGTAAGTCGTGACCTATCTTGTTCGATAATGCTTTGAGCCATATTGATCATCCCGTGCAAAGGATTACGAAGCTCTTGGGAAGTATTGGCTAAAAATTGATCCTTTGTAGTATACTCCTTTTGGAGCTTATCCACGAGTTCATGATTTTTGTCATTTGCGCGAAAGAATCGCATGAACCAAAATGTGGAAAAAACAAAAGTGCAAGGGTTAAATCAACTGGATAAAAGTTAGGGTCAATCATACTAATAATCCCTAAATTGAGCGAGTGTACTCTTCCAGCAAAGGTCGACCATAGGATGCTTGAAGCCACGCTAATAGCGGCCAGCAGTAAAAAGAGGGAATCCTTCACTTTATTTACGATTACTTGAAACATAAGCAATATAATGGCAGTAAACGGTATTCCTAGTACAAATAGTAGTAATATTGACCATTCCCGTATCAATGTGATCGGCGCCATAACAATAAAAAGCCCATACACCCCGCAAAAGCCAGAAATCCATCGAACCATTTGATTTCCTTTGTAATTAGTGAATAAATACCTCACAAACAATAAGAAAACGGAGAGCCCTGTGTATGACAGATATGCAAGCTTAACAAACATTTCATAATTTAATGGTACCCATTGAAGAATGAGGCGATCGTCACTAACCAAAATGGATAGGGAGGAGAGTAACATGGCCACCATAAAGTACAAAAGCTCGATTTTTTTGGACGAATAAAATAAAGAATACAGGCATATATTCCGTGAACTAGCATGATTGAAGCCACCATCAGCTGCATTGCCACTGATGTCCAATGTTCTCTGATAATAGCTCTTTCTGTTCCGAAACGAATCGATTTTAATAACCCGCCATCATAGATTTCATCACTGGAAGAAACAGCAATTACAAGATGAATCCATCCCGTTTCATCGGGTGTCGCCGTTATGATGGTCGGAACGAGAGAGGACTGATTCATTGGGTCAATGGAAGCAGTTCGCTGTTCGATCTTATCTCCATTTACGTATAGAATAAATGAGTCTGAAATTCGGTGTAATTTTAAACCGTACTTTTTTCGTCGTCTTGTACATGGATCCGCAATTCGTAAGTTCCAACTTGCTCAGTTTCGTTTGTTAAAGTGGAAAGCCCCTTCCACCCGCGTGGGACTTGAATGAAGCTTTGTTCTTCCATTGCTGGTAGTTCTTTAGGAACAGCAAATATATTTGGATAAAATGACCATTCGCCATCAAGGGCAACGGTGGATTTATCAGATAATGGAAAATGAACTAAGTCATAGACACCTTCCTCAACAAACGGTTGATTGAGTGGTAAATTTTTGATGAACCAAATGACTCTGAGGCTTGTAAGAAGTAGTATAAAAACAAAAACGATTGTTAGTATTTTTCGAACAGACATAGGTTTTCTCCCTAGAATAGCTAACCAAATTGTTTGATTACTGTTATGAAATATATTCTTCATTCTATAGGTTGCCATAATAGGAAAAAATTCGCAATATTAATACGAGAATAATAAGTATTTTAGTTAATGGACTGTAATCCTTAATTTTAGCAATAGGGAATTTGAACTATGAACGAGGCAGTAATCCCCTACTATTTTGCGGTAAGTATACGTACTGATAAGCAGACCTAACTGTTTTCTTGTGATAATTATCAATGTTCAAAAATGGAAAATGAAGAGTGGACTTAATCTATATATCAAGACGAAAGTCCTCGACTTCCATTAAAAAAATAGAGAAAAGCCAAAAAAAGATAAGAGACGTGATGAATTTAGGGGGATGTATTTTTGGGAATAAATACTAAACGTTTAATTGTTATCATTTTCTCTTAGTATTCATTGGAGTTCCTCTATTAATATATGACGGATTAAAAGGTAATCCTGTTCGCTCATTATTAATGGAGAATGCAACAAAGGATTGTCTTTAAGGAGCTGGATATAAAGCCAGTGACTGGTTACAAGTCGACGCTCACTATGGTATGAAGTGGAACACATGTGCAATTAAAGGAACAGTTGCTAATGTCATTTTTAAAGTTTGTGAAAAAACTACTTAAACTCCCATGAAAATTAAAAAAGCTCAAAATTCAGTAAAAGCCACAACAAAATAGACCCAGTAAAAACGCTTTTTAAAAAAAGGCTGAGCCTTATGAGTAATCTGATTGAGTTTGGTAGATCGTTAAACAAAAACCTCCAATCATAGCAAATTAAGTAGAGGCTAGCGCGACGACCAAAAAAGGATTAATCTCCCATGAGTGCTACCCATAAAGGGCGCGACAGTCGGTGGTACACCGTGGTCGTCGGAGTCAGACTAACGGGTGCGTTAGCTGAAGATCGGAGCTGTCTTTACGGCAGCTTTTTCATATGGCGCTAACGGGGCAGGATAGTTCCATAACACAAACTGGAAATATATGTGGTGATTTGCAAATTCGCTGGCGCTACTTCAAACGAATCTGTTGAATCAACAGTTCCAAGTGATAGCTAATCTTTCTACTCCTATTTTTGTTTTTTAGTTATAATAAGATCGTGCTTAAAATAGCAAAACAGTAAAAGTTTTCTGAATGCTTCAATCATGTAAATATAAAATAAAAATGGAGGAGTAAAATGCGGGAAAAGGCTGTAGTCATTGGTGGGGGATTGCCGGTAAATTAGCTGCTAAAGCGTTGTCTCATTTTTTCAGCAAGTCATCATCATAGAAGCAGGTCAAGAATGTAAAGAAAAAGTCCCTAGAAAAAGAGTTCCTCAGAGCTACCACCCTCACGTTTTATTGAAAAGAGGAGAAGAAGCCATTGAGATTTTGTTTCCGGGGATAGTGTCTCAATTAATAGAAGATGGCAGCATCGTCACTAATTTTACAAAAGATCTGAAGTGGCACCATTTTGGTTATTGGAAACAACGGTTTTCTGGAGAGTTTATCCTGATTCAGCAAAGCCGGCCTATGCTTGAATGGCATTTACAAAGACGGGTTGAAGAAGTTCCTAATATTACTACTCGATATGAAACAAAAACGGAACAGCTGTTAGTAAACAAGCATGACCAGACCGTTCTAGGAGTCCGAGTACGTTCCTTTAAGACGGGTCTCGCAGAAGAACTGGATGCCAGTTTTGTAGTGGATGCCAGCGGTTCTGCCTCTAAGAGTATAGATTGGCTACAAGCACTTGATGTAAAAGTGAAGGAAGAAAAAGTTAAGATTCAATTGTTTTATGCAACACGCCTTTATTCTCTTAAAAGTCAAGAACATCCCGAATGGCAAAACCTCCTTATATCACCGAGCTTTCCCGATAACCCTTACGGTGCCTATATTCAAACTCTTGAAGAAAACCGATTCTCTGTCACGTTCAGCGGGTATGCTAATGCATATGCACCACACACAAATGAGGAATTTATCTCATACGCAAAAAGAATTCCTGTTCCTGATGTTCTTCGATTTCTTGGGGGAGCAGAGCCTCTTTCCGAGATTAAAATACATCGGGTTCCTTATCAAGTACGACGCCGTTTTGATCTAGCAAAAAACATTCCGGAAGGTTTCTTAATCATTGGTGATGCTCATTGCCGTTTTGACCCTCTTTTCGGACAGGGAATTTCTGTTGCTGCGGTGCAAGCTTTAGAGTTGCAATCTTCTCTTTTTCAAACGAAGAGGGCTGACAAGGGATTTGGTCAAAGATTTCATAAGAAGATTTCTAAGATTATCGACGTTCCTTGGGAAATGGCGACAACAGAGGTTCTTCGTCATCCCGAAATTAAAGGGGAGCGAACTTTTGTTCAGCCATACAAGCAGTGGTACTGCAAAAGGGTATATGAACTTTCAGCTTCTGAGCCGGAAATATATATTCGATTAGTCAGAGTAATGAATCTTATCCGAAGCCCTCTCCATCTGTTTCATCCAAAAGTACTATTCGCGATTCTTACTAATCAGCGGCACGAATGATTCTCCTGTTGTAAAGGATGTAACAATTATAGATCTCTGAATACTTAATAACGTTTTCTTCTAATGCTTTTACAATAGTTATTAAGACTATACGAGAAAAAAGACTCATGATTCGTTTGTGAGTCTTTTTCTAATGAAAAAGACACTGTTAAATAATCTTGCAGATTTTCTTGTTGAACAAACGGGGGTGTTAGTTGAAGAAAAATAAGCTCATTTGCATCCATGTTTCTATTTTCGTTATTTCATTATAGGGCGTGATTGTGGAAACAGGAAAGAAAGGGAGGATACATATTACACAAGACTAATATGTATCCCCCTTTATTTTTTAATGCTTTTTACGATTTAGGTATTGATAATTTATAATATCTTCGTCCTCGAAGGGTTAAAAAAAGTGCTGAAGATGCTCTTCAGCACCTTTATCATGCGTCCGTTCTCGATCGATGAGGTCGAGGTTCGTAAAAAGCCTATTTAAGTAAGATTATGAGATAGCGGTGCCTTTTAACTAGGTGCAAAATGAAGTCTTGTTTTCTGTTCCAATGAATATGAAACATCATTGGGCTTTTGACTGCGTGTGAAATAAAATTTCTATTACATAACCCAAATTACAATTTTTAACAGACTACGCCCTGCAACCGCAAAAAAGGGGAACTTGAACAAAATGTATTCTAGTTGTGATGTTCATTTATCTCCCTTAAATGTAAAAAGTTATAAATTTTAGTTTTTAACATATATTTTATAAAACAAATAAAAACCAACACAAAAAAACCTTATTGCCAATTAAATAAAAAAAATATAGAAAAAATATTCACAATTGTCAGAAAATATGATATGTTATTTTCACGCAAGAAAACGCTTTCAATTTAGGGTTTCAAAAAAAGGGGGTTTTTATGTCGGTAATAGTTCACTCGAAAAGGGTCAAAAGGAAAGCCTTGGTTGCAAGTTTGATTGGTAGTTCAATAGAATATTATGATTATTTGTTGTATGGTACTGTGGCTTCATTAGTTTTCAACAAACTTTTCTTCCCAAATTTTAGTCCAGCTGTAGGTTTACTGATTGCATTAGCATCTTTTGGGATCCCTTACTTCTTTCGTCCGCTTGGAGGTATTATTTTTAGCCACATTGGAGACAAAATTGGGAGAAAAAGTCATTAGTATATACCCTTGGAATCATGGGTGTAAGTACGGCCCTCATTGGTTTATTACCTGGTTACCAATCGATTGGGATTTGGGCACCGGTTTTACTTGTCACATTAAGGTTGATTCAAGGAATCGCTGTGGGTGGTGAATGGGGAGGAGCGGTCCTTCTTGCAGTAGAATATACAGAGAAAGAAAAACGTGGTTTTGCAGGGAGTATCCCAATGATGGGAGCAGCTGTAGGAATGATCCTTGCCACCGCTACCATATCTCTGGTGAGCCTGTTGCCAGATGCTGCTTTTCTTTCGTGGGGTTGGCGCATTCCATTCGTTGGAAGCTTAGTGCTAGTCTTAATCGGTTTATGGATACGAAATGGTTTAGAAGAAACACCAGATTTTCAAAAGGCAAAAGATGAAGGCAGAGTGTCTAAACTTCCCATTGCTGATACACTAAAACACCATTGGAAAGAAGTACTTCTGATTACAGGTGCAAAAGCCATTGAGACCGCTCCTTTCTATATATTTGCGACTTTTGGGGTGTCATACGCAACTAATACATTAAAGATGCCAGAAAGTCCGGTATTAAATGCCGTGACGATTGGAACACTAGTATCTCTCTTTATGATTCCTCTTTTTGGTAAAATATCTGACCGATTTGGAAGGAAAAGTATATTTATAGGTGGGACTTTAGGGGTAATTATCTTCTCAATACCATATTTCCTTTTACTTTCTAAGAAATCAATACTTTTGCTAACCGTCGCTGTAATGATTGGATATGCTCTTTGGTCTATCATTACTTCTGTTATGGGAACTTTATTCTCTGAGATGTTTAAAGCAGAAATTCGTTATACAGGAATTTCTGTAGGCTATCAACTAGGTGCCGCCCTTTTCGGAGGTACAGCCCCATTAATTGCTACTTGGCTTATTGCAAAATTTAATGGTTCGTGGCTTCCTGCCGCAATCTACCTCATGCTACTTGGTGTTTTATCACTAATATGTGTAGTCTTACTGAAAACGATGAGCGAACGTGAAAAAAGTGAATCTACAAAAAATATGGAACCTTATATAGCGGACAAAATAGTTAAGAATTGAAGTATGTCTGTTTTTAATAATGTTAATTGATTGATAGATAGATTCAAACAAGCAGAAAATTTAAAAAAGAAAAACTTTAAAAAGGTGGAATTAAAATGAATGTGAAAGATATTACAAATAATCCATATTTATTACTGACTCCTGGTCCATTAACTACAACTGAGACGGTTAAATTAGCAATGATGAAGGATTGGTGTACTTGGGATGATGACTATAATAATATTGTTCAAGGTATCAGGAAGACAATTGTACAACTAGCAACTAATACAAAGGATAAGTACTCAGCTGTTTTGATGCAGGGAAGTGGGACTTTCAGTGTGGAATCTGTAATAGGAACTGTGATTCCGAAGAATGGGAAATTATTAGTGCTAGCCAACGGAGCATATGGAAATAGGATAGCAAAAATATCGAGTATCCTTGGCATTAATACAGTTGTATTAGATAGTGGGGAGGTTAAACATCCAGACTTAAATGAGTTAAATAAAACATTGGAGAATGATCAAGAAATAACTCATGTTGCTATTGTTCATTGTGAAACAACAACGGGTATGTTAAACCCTATTGAAAAAGTAAGTGAAATTGTCAAAAAACATAACAAGATTTTTATTGTAGACGCGATGAGCAGCTTCGGTGGCATTGAAATGGATATAGATACACTAAACATTGATTTTCTCATTAGTAGTGCAAATAAGTGTATCGAGGGCGTACCGGGTTTTGGGTTTGCCATCGTCAAAATTGAAGAATTTGCAAAATGTAAGTCAAACGCAAGGTCTCTATCGTTAGATCTTTATGATCAATGGAAAACTATGGAAAACAGTAATGGTAAGTGGCGATTCACTTCTCCTACCCATGTAGTTCGAGCATTCGCACAAGCATTAAAAGAATTAGCGGATGAAGGTGGAATAAAGAGAAGGGCAGAAAGATATAGAAATAATCAAAGAACCCTTGTAGACGGAATGAAAAAGCTTAATTTCAAACCATTGCTTCCTGATGAATTACAGTCACCATTTATTACGCCTTTCTATTACCCGGAAGATAAGGAGTTTGAATTTACCGAATTTTATAACAAATTAAAAGAAAAAGGATTTGTGATCTATCCAGGAAAAGTAACCAATTTAAATACGTTTAGAATTGGTAACATCGGAAATGTACATCAAAGTGATATGGAAGCATTGCTTCTTGCGATTGAGCAAAGCAGCTATTGGCAGAAACCTGCATTTAAAAACTAGGTCCTTCCTCAGACTACTTGTATCTTCCATCATTGTTTCTTATACTTTTTTCTATAGATCTGATTTATTTTTAACGGTTATTGGAGAACCAGGTCAGAATAGTAATTTAATCAAACTTATGAAACAATGATGGAAATACTAATTTTGGGGTGAAAATCTTGTCATTAGCAGGAGAAGAAAGAAAGAGAAAAATTCTAGAATTACTAGAAGTCAGCGGAAAAGTTACAGTTAAGGATCTTTCGGGCATATTAAAGGTTTCAACTGAAACCATTCGGAAATACTTAGATGAATTACATCAAGAAGAGAAGTTAAAAAAGTCTATGGTGGGGCTATTGAAAATTCATTTTTTAATGGGGAGCCTTCAACTGATGAAAGAGAGGTCATACATTCTGATGAAAAAGAAGAATCGGAGAAATAGCAGTTAATCTTATTAATGACAACGATGTAATAGCCATTGATGATGGCAGCACACCATTGCAATTGGCAAAAAATCTGCGGAAAAAGAAAAACTTGACTATTTATACCACTTCTATTAATTCCCTCTCTGTACTCATTGATTTAAACTATCAAAATATTTTTTCGGGAAAAATTATCATGTTAGGTGGAGAGATCAACACCTCACACCATAGAGTATCCGGGCCTTTTACATTACAGATGCTGGATGGTCTCTACATTGACAAGTTTTTTATATCGGCAGATGGTCTTTCTGTAAACGATGGAATAACTAGCTATGACTTTTCAAAAGGCATGGTAGCAAAAAAACTAATCGCACAATCAGAAAAGTCTATATTATTAATTGATCATTCCAAAGTAGGAAAACGCACCCATTATAAAATGGCGGATCTTCAAGATATAAGTATGGTGATATCTGACAAACAACATCCGAGTGATTGGGAAACACCGCTGAGAGAAAATAATGTAAAATGGTTGGTTGCAGACAATACAATAGATGAAAATAGTGCGAAGTAAACCTCTCAGTAATATAGGCATAGTTTTTGCCTATGAAGGGGGATAAGCAAATGGAGTATTTTGTTTTACTTTACGAAGAATATATTTCGCAAAATATGGAAATGTATTTAAGGCTAGTAATCAGTGCACTGCTAGGAATGTTCATCGGCTGGGATAGGAGTGCTAAAAACAAACCAGCTGGATTAAAAACATTTACTTATGTTTCTGTTTCCTGCACTTTAATCACTCTTGTTTCGATTTACAGTGTTGACGTTTTCAGTCATTCAAATATAAATATTAGAATGGATCCAATGAGGCTTTCTGCACAAATTGTTTCTGGCCTGGGCTTTTTAGGGGCTGGTCTCATTTTAAAAGACGGACTTAGGGTACAAGGACTAACCTCTGCCGCAATGGTGTTTTTGCAGGAGGTGTAGGAATTGGAATTGGTGCTGGCTTTTACGGTCTTGTATGTGCGGCTGTTTTCATTACTTTCATTTTAACTAAAATTAGTAACAACATAGAACATCGACAAGCAAAATCACAAGAAAAGAAAAAATTCAGCATAGAATACCAAGTAGTAAGGATGTGCAAGAAGGTTAAAATAATAATTTAAAATAGTTATATAAGTAGAAAGCCAGTTCTTGTGATTAGAGAACTTGGCTTTTTATTTATTTATTTTTTAATTTCCATATACCGCATAGCTACTTGAAAGAACTTTATCATTAAGAAATAAATAAAGGATAATAATGAATTTGAACAATGCAAAAAACAAGAACAAATAAAAACAAATAAAAAACAAGTAAAAACAAGACAAAACAAAAACAATATGGTAAACTTTAAATAACTCAGAATTGAGTGAATATTTAAATAAAAAGGGTGTGGCTAATGAAAGTTTTTTGTTTGGGTGGAGCTGGAAGAATCTGTAGAGAAGCTGTTCTTGATCTAGTCGAGTATTCCGATTTTGATGAAATTACAATCGGTGATTTCAATGAAGCATTAGGAAGAGAATTAGTAAACGAACTAAACGACCCTCGTGTGAACTTCGTGAAAGTGAATGTAATGAATCATGATGAAACAGTTGAGCAGATGAGGGGCTACGATATAGTAATGGATGGCACTACCATCACATTAAATGGTATTTCTACGGCATGTATTGCAGAAGCAGGATGTCATGGAATCAATTTAAATGGATTTGGTGCAGAAGATGAGTTTTCAGAAATATTCAAAAAAATGACAGGACAGCAGTTCCGGGTTTTGGGATGACGCCAGGTGTAACTCAAATGATGGCCATGCACGCTGCAAATCAATTGGATGAGATTGAATCTATTAGAGTAAGCCACGGGTCTTTCAGGCCGATTGCCTTCTCAAAATCAATTACAGAAACAACTACTTATGAGTACGATCCAGGACTTCCTGGAAGAATTGTTTTTGAAAAAGGTGAGTTTGTGCAAGTTCCACCATTTGCAAGGCCCAGAAACATTAAACTGCCTGAGCCGTATGGTGAAACCGTTCAATATATTATTCCTCATTCTGAAACACGGACACTTGCTAAAGCGCTTTCATGTAAGGGCGTACAACTAATTGAAGTCAGAGGTACTTGGCCTAAACAAAATATGCAGTTAGTTCGCTCGCTATATGACTACGGAATCATTGCAAACCCTAAAGTGATGGTGAATGAAAAAGAAATAGGCCTTATGGATATTATTGGTGATTATTTGCTTCAGTCAAAGGCAGGCCAAGAAACTGAGTTATACGGATATTCTCTCCATGTTGAAGTAGTCGGAATAAAAGGTGGTGTTAAAAAGCGTCATGTTTTATACCATACACACCCTTCAAGTGATGGATCTGTCAAGGGATGGGAAAAGCTAAGAGCTTATACTCGAAATGTAGGAATTCCAATGGCAATCGCTACTGAGATTATTGCTAAAGGCTTGGTGAAGCAAACAGGGGTATTAATTCCAGAGGAAGCATTTGAACCGACAACGATTTTTGATGAACTAAAGAAAAGAGGCATTCATGTTCATGAAGAAATTGAAGTGATTGATGAGAGCGTAGAAGAAACTACCGTACAGAGCTAGATTTAATAAGATAGAAAAATAGAAATATAGGAACCACATCTTGTAATTATTTTGACCATGAATCTCCCATAGGAGAAATACCAATGATATTGTCGAAGAAGGAGGTTGGCGTTTTGAATAATCACTCTCCCCAAATTGAGGCGGTTATTTTTGATTGGGCAGGAACAACTGTTGATTATGGTTGTTTTGCACCGCTAGAGGTGTTCAAAGAGGTATTTAGAAAAAGAGGAATAGAAGTTTTGGATGAGGAAGCGCGAGCACCAATGGGCCTCTTAAAGTGGGATCATATTCGACAAATGTGCGATATGGACCGAATCGCGGAATTATGGAAAAGCAAGTATGGTAATTTGCCTGAAGATAAAGATGTAGATGCTTTATATGCAGATTTTGAACCTATGCTGTTTTCTATACTCCCTAACTATTGTAATCCTATACCGGGTGCTATTGAATTAGTTGAACGTCTGAGAAGAAAAGGGATAAAGATTGGTTCTACCACTGGATATACAGCTGAAATGATGGAAATAGTTGCAGCAGGAGCGAAAAAAAGGGTTACGCTCCAGATTCGCTAGTAACGCCGGATGATGTGCCAGCTGGACGGCCGTTTCCGTGGATGGTATATCAAAACGCGATGAATTTGGGAGTCTATCCCATGAAGCATTTTATCAAAGTAGGAGATACAGTAAGCGATATTAAAGAAGGTATTAACTCGGGTTCTTGGAGTGTGGGCATATTGAAAGGTAGCAGTGAATTAGGGTTGAAGGAAGAAGAAGTGAATGCTCTAGACCCAGAAACATTAGCGGAAAAACTGGAAGTGGTGGCAGAAAGGTTTAAAAAAGCTGGAGCTCATTATGTTATTGATAGTATTGGGGACTTAGATCAATTAATCCCAAAAATTAATTTGCGCCTAGCTAATGGCGATTAAATTCCATAAAGAAGGCGGTTTTCCTTCTACTAAAGATAAAACATTTCTTTCAACCAATAAGAGGATTTTTCCTATGATCATAATTTCAAAGAGGCGAAGAGGTGAATTGAAATTGGTTAAAAGTACCTATGCATTAGGTCTGGTCGAAACTATTGGCTTTCCCGCAATGATTGCTGCGGCAGATGCCGCTTCGAAAGCGGCGGATGTAAAAATCACTTCCTATCAGGGAGCAGATGCAGGTATTGTCACTATTTATATAGTGGGTGATGTTTCTTCCGTACAATCGGCTGTTTTTGTTGGAGAGGAAGCTGCTAAAAAGTAGGAATATTCCGTTATTCCCATGTTTTAGCGCGACCGGATGATCATGTTATTAAAATGCTCTTTCCAAAGCTTGAAGAAGAAAAAAGCTGTCACAAGTGAAAAGGCAATGCAGCCAGTTGAACAGCCAGTTACCATAGTCAGTAATGAAAAAGTCGAAGAAAATGTGAAAGAACTTCATAAAAAGAGCACCCAAGAGTTAAGAAAACTTGCCAATTCTTTAAATGGCTTCCCTCTATCTCCCAAGAAATTACAACTGCGAAAAAAGAGGAATTAATAAAATATGTAAATGCACACCAGAATGGGAAAGGTGGGGATAAATGATGATGTTGGATAAAGATCTTGAATCGATTCAAGAAGCAAGAAAACTTCTTGAACAAGCAAAGTTGGCACAGCAAAAAATTGAAAAAATGAATCAAGACCAAGTTGATCAGATTGTTCAGAGCTTGGCTCAAGCTGCTACAAAGGAAGCTGGAAGGCTTGCAGCGATGGCTGTTGATGAAACGGGGTATGGAAAGATAGAGGATAAGCGGACAAAAAATCTATTTTCCGCAAGAGATATATTTGAATCGATGAAAGATAAAAAGACAGTAGGGATCATTTCCCGTAATGAAGAAAAACAAGTGTGGGAAGTAGCTGAACCAGTAGGCGTAATTGCGGGGATTGTCCCATCCACTAATCCTACTTCTACAGCCATCTTTAAAGCACTTATCTCATTAAAGTCTAGAAATGCGATCGTATTTAGTCCACATCCAGCTGCTGCAAAATGTACAAATGAAACGGTAAGAATTCTTCAAGAAGCTGCAGAGAGAGCAAATGCTCCAAAAAGGAATTATTTCAAGCATTACAAATCCGACACTTTCTTCGGCACATGAGTTAATTAATCATAAGTTAACGGATCTTATTTTAGCCACTGGTGGTACAGATATGGTAAAGGTTGCTTACAGTTCAGGTAAACCTGCATATGGGGTAGGACCTGGAAATGTTCCAGTTTTTATTCATTCCAGTGCAAATGTAGAAAAAGCCGTTAAACAAATCGTACAAAGTAAAACATTTGATTATGGGACCATCTGTGCATCTGAACAAGCGATTATTGTAGAAAAAAGTATAAAAAGAAAAGTGAAAAAGAGCTGGAAAATGAAGGGGCTTATTTCCTGGATGATTATGAAAAGAAAAAAATAGAGGAAATCATTATGGTCAACGGGAGATTAAATCCTGGAATAGTGGGCAAATCCCCACAAACATTAGCCGATATGGCAGGGATTTTCGTTTCAGATGGGGTTAAGGTATTGATTGCAGAAGAAACGAATATCGGAAAGTCCTATCCTTTTTCCGTAGAAAAGTTATCTCCCATTTTAGCTTATTATACTGTTGAGGATTGGCAGGAAGCTAGTCATGTTTGTAATGAATTGCTTAAAGTAGGCGGACTTGGGCATACGATTGGGATTCACTCTGAAAACAAACAAATTATTGAAAAGATAGGGTTGGAACAAAGAGTATCTCGAGTGGTAGTCAATTCCGGAACAACATTTGGTGGAATTGGTGCTACGACAGGGATTACAACTTCAATGACACTTGGTTGTGGAACATATGGAAACAATGTATCATCGGACAACATCGGTCCAGAGCATTTGTTGAATATTAAACGAATTGCATTTGGGGTTCGTGAAATGTCTAATGAACCATCAGACAATGTTCATCGTCGAAAAGAGGAAACAGGTAGTGAGAAAACAATTTCAAGATCGGAAGTTATGGATATCGTGAAAAGTGTCCTGCAAGAACTAAAATTATAACTAATAAAAAGGGAGGAATAAACAATGAGCGTAGAAATGGGAGCATTAGGAATGATCGAAACAAAAGGGTTAGTAGGTGCAATAGAGGCCGCTGATGCCATGTCAAAAGCTGCAAATGTAAAACTAATTGGTAAAGTTCATGCAGGTGGAGGCTTAGTGACAGTTATGGTGCGGGGGATGTTGGAGCGGTTAAAGCATCTGTAGACGCAGGAGCCGCAGCAGTTGAAAATATAGGAGAACTGATTTCCGTTCATGTCATTCCCCGTCCTCATTCAGATATTGAACTTATTCTTCCGAACTTGGAAGGATAAACAGTAGCTTATGGCAATTATAACGGAATCCAAATTAAGATCGATGTTGAAAACCGGGATTCCAAATCCATACCCTATTGGGGACGATAAACTAACTCCTGCGGCGGCTGATTTCTTAAGAGACAGAAAAATTGTCATAGGAAATCAACACCATATTAAATATTCCTTGGCGTCAAATGAAAAGGAAATGCATTTAATGATTCCTGTGGGTGTTTCAAATAGGCATATTCATTTATCATTACACGATGTTGAAATACTGTTTGGAAATAATTACAAACTAACTCCCATACGGGAATTGTCACAACCAGGACAATTTGCTGCAAAGGAACAAGTCACTTTACTGGGACCAAAAGGGATGATACAAAATGTCCGAATCCTTGGACCGGTAAGGGAAGATACTCAGGTAGAAATATCTAAAACGGATGGATTTCAATTGGGAATCCATCCACCCATACGGCTATCAGGTTCAATCGATGATACGCCTGGAGTGACCTTAATTGGACCAAAAGGCTGTATTGCTCTCCATAAAGGAGTGATTATAGCAAAAAGTCATGTGCATATGTCACCTGAGAATGCTCAACATTTTGACGTTAAGCATGGAGATGGTTTACTTCTTCAAACAATAGGCGAGCGCTCTATAATTTTCTTGGATGTTATTGTTCGAGTAGCTCCGAGCTACAAACTGGATTTCCACGTTGACCTAGATGAAGGAAATGCAGCAGGTTTGAAAACAGGTGACTATTTAAAAGTTGTTGGGAAAAATGGGGAATTCCTATCTCGAATAGGGGGTGAGGAGGATCGAAATTCGTTCAATGGTAGAATCGGTTGTCCGTGAAGTTATACAATCTATTAAAGCGCAGAGGAAAAAGAAAATAACGGAAAAGTTTTATTTGTCTTTTGTGATAGCTCAGCACATGAGCTATTTACAGATCAGTTTATTAAGTTGAAAAATGCAAATATAGCTTTTGATACTTTATTTTTAGACGGTGAAACATCATCATGGATAGGCCTGCAACAGGTTGAATCGAGCGGGGCCAGGAACGTGATTGCCGCTGATGAATATGCACCATCCGCAATGGAACTCCCTAAAGGGTATGATGGAATCATTATTCCTGAAATTGATTTGGATAATGCAGCAAGGGTTGCTACTGGATTAAAAGGATCAATTAAGTCAGAAATCATTTTCTCAGCGAGCCTGTTGCAAAAATTCATATTAGTTGGCGAAGATGTACCAGGGATCAAACGATCGGATCGTCGTTGTTTAAAAGCCATCTCTTTACCAGCTCCATATCGTAAACTGTTTGATGAGTATGTAAAGCAAATGAATGAGCTTGGTATATCGTTTTCACCGCAAAAGGATTTAGCTGATGTAATCATTAAAAAACTTTGTAAAGGTCTGGGAGTGAATGGCCAAAATAAACAAGAGTCTTTGGAAAATCATTCTAAAGGTAATCATTTGTCCTACACCAAAAAGTTACTAACGGCCGATTGGTTTGAATCACAATCCTATAGCCCGAATGATACCATTTACCTTCCGAAGGGGACCATCATTTCTCCTTTGGCAAAGGACTTGCTTAAAGCGAATAAACTAAATGTCCTGTTTGTTAAAAAGGATGAGTGAAGATGCTTTTAGGAAAAGTTATAGGTAGTGTTTGGACAACTCAAAAAGAAAAAGGAATGGAACATGTTAAATTATTGATCGTTCAGCCGGTAAATTCAATGAAAGAATCAGTAGGGAATATTGTTATTGCCATGGATCGAATTGGAGCAGGTGTCGGTGAAACGGTCATAATCACACAAGGTTTACCTGCACAAAAGTTAACGAATGAAAAAAATTCTCCAATTGATGCAGCGATTACTGGCATCGTTGATTCTTTTGAAGTTAAGTAGTTAAATCAGGTTCAATCCAGTTACTTCCATTTTTCAGGAAATAGAATAAAGCTTCCTTTGTCAAACGATGAAGGGAGCTTTTGTTCACTAAAGATCGTCTGTTTGGAGGGAGTTTTATGGAGTTAGACTTTGAAAATCCAATCCCATTACACGCTCAATTAAAAACCATTTTGGAAGATCAGATCTTAGAAGGTTATTATAAGGATAAAATCCCAAGTGAAAGGGAATTGATGGACATGTATTCTGTCAGCAGAAGCACTGTACGGGAAGCTGTTTCCATTCTGGTTCGTGGAGGGATATTGGAGAAAAGGCATGGCAAGGGAACGTTCGTATCCCTAAAACCTGTTCAGGAATGGCTTAAGATGATAAATTTCACTGAAACTACTAAAAGCATGAGGATTAAATTACTTGATCATGGCCGTGTATTGACCCCTGAAAATATTGCAGATGCAAATGGTTTTGATGATGAATCTTACCATATTAAAAGGCTGCGGTTACAGGGAGATATCCCCATAGCGCTTGAAATGCATTATTATTCTTTGGAACTAGGAAAAAATTGACGAAATTCAATTTAAGCACAACAGTATTGTATGATGCTCTCGAAGGTGATCTAAACATTAACTTTAATGAAGCGGAACAAATTATTACATGCGGCTTTCCAACTAAAGAAGATGCTGAACATTTAGGATTGAACGAAATGATGTGCGTGTTGATTACAGAACGAATGATTTTTGATTCCAAGGGGAATTTGGTCGAATACTATAAAGGGTTATTCCGATCAGATATGCACTCATTTGCCATGAAGCTGAACCGAAAAAACAATTAATTTTATATCTATTAATACCATTTTGCCCCCTGGAAATCAATTTTTAATTCGTGAGTCCAATTAATGTGGTTATCATCGCTAATTGAGAAAATGAAATAAGGCTTATCTTATTTTTTTACTTATGATGTAACTATCCAGTTTAAGATGAGATAACCAAGAATGATGCAATAGAATGAGTGACCTAAGTTGGACTGCATAATGAGAAAGAGAAACTATTATAAATCACCCCTATAATATACCCATTTAATTACTTCAGCATAAAAAAACTGCACCTCCAATTGTTAGTTGTGTCTAACAATTGGGGTGCAGTTCACATTTAGGAATCGACTTTTTAATAATATAGAGTAGGATCTACTTTAGAAAGGACTTTACTCGTTTTCTTTAAGTCAATATTTAAGAAGCTATCTTTCGTTAGTGAAGGCGGAATTGTATTTTCATTTGCTTTTTGCGGTAATGGCCACAATTAATCTAAGTAGCCTAAATTTGAAAGGGCTTCTAAATAATCATGAAAATCTCTATTTTTCAGGTTGCAGTCCTCTTTTCGATTCCCATTAAGACGACTAATCTATGAAATAATCTCTCGCTATTCCCAATTGTTTTGAAATCTTTAATGTAACCATCACTGTCAACTCCTAAAAAAATCACCAAATATTCTCCTTCTTGAATAAGAGTATATTCGATTTCTGCTTTAGTAGTTTCAGAAGGATCAAGTGTATATTGTTTGTTTAATTCTTTTAAACTTAGAAAATCACTTTTTTCTTGATCTGTAAATAAGTTGTGTAGAATTTCAACATTATCAATGAGGTAACACTTATTATAATAATCCAATTCTTTTGGATCAACTAGAAAAGCCATTTCTTTTTGTCTAGTGATTTAGAAAGGTATTCATTTATTAGAAAATCTTCTGCATCAGATAATAAAAATTTATTTGGTATCGAACGGTTAAGATATTTCTTGTATAGTTCTTCAATTTTTACATCCATAATTTATATCATCCTTTTAATAATAAAATGAATGGCCACCAGTACGATTATATAAGTGGAAAGTGGTGATAATAACCTTCTGCAGAAGATTTACCTTTGTCTCTTTCAGGACCAATTGGTGTTTTGTTTTTCCGAGCCTCCCGTGCTATAGTTCCGGCATCAGTATACGAAACAGACCAAACATTGTTATTTTTTTTATCTGAAGATTTTAGTCGAGAAACTGCTTGTGTTTTTGATAATGAATTTCCAATATATAAATCGCCCTTAGTTAGCATAGCCATATAGTGTTTATGTTTTTGCTTTTTAAGTTTGCTTGATACCTCTTTTACAGCGGTATAAGTTACACCAGCAATAACTACAGCCAATCCAGCAGAAATCAGGTGAGCAATTAAGGCTTCCCCTATTACTACACCTAGAGGAATAAACTACACAAGTGAGGCTTCAAAATCATTTGAATTAACATTATATTCCTCTCCAGTCTCTGTATCAATAAATGTTGCTATGAATTCTTTATCTGTAGCTTCTTCAACTATGACATTATACGTTTTTTTACAATCTCTCCAGTTTCATTTGGTTCACTTGAAACAATAGTAAATTCGTTACTTCTTTATCAAGCGTAGCTTTAACAACAGTATCCTCTACTTCGACTGTTGTTTGAACGGAAAATGATATAAAAAGTAAATTTAGTTTTAAAGGAATTGAATTTTGTTTCTTGGACTATGGTTATTTAGAATTTGTGGGATTTGATGTAGTTGATATAAAGAAGTACTATAGGAATCTTTGAATTTCATTACAGCGTAATTCTAAAAGACAATAAATATAGAGGCTTAATAAAATTAATTCCACATGAAACTCTTATAAAATAGGTTCTTCTTTTATTTGAAAGGGGCTATTTTCATTTTTAAGGTAAATCAAATAATAGACAAACCATCTTAACTTAACCGTAATATCATTATTCATAGAATTGATATGCCGTAATTGCAGCAGCCCTATCTGGGTCTTCTTTTTTGAACTAATGACATGATTTAAGGCTTATCTTCTTTATTTTCAACAATGCTTCAAGTATTCTTAATTTGAATAGCAACTACTGTAAATGAGGGATAAGCCGTGAAGCAAATATATAGTGATGTCATACAATTTCGGGGTACACATTATGAGTTTGGATACATGCAAGGGGAGGAATTAAAAGATTCACTAACGGTAAAAAACCGTGAAGATCAGTGGAAGATCAGGCAGCCTCGGTTTACGGTTGAAGAAGAAGAGGTCAAGAGAGCGATTACACAATTCGCCCCTGGAGTTTGGGAAGAATTACTGGGATTGCAAGAAGCGCTGAAATGGCCAATTTACCGCGTGCTGCAAGAGTTCGGTGGATACCGGTTGGATTATGTTCGGTCGGGCTGTTCGATCATGACAGGCAATGATTATCTTATTCGGAATTATGATTACCACCCGAAGACCTATGAAGGACGCTATGTCTTATTCCAGCCAACCGATCAAGGGTATTCAAGCATCGGCCCTAGTCAGCGAGGGACTGGCCGGATGGATGGAATGAACGAAAAAGGGTTGGTGATAGGCTATAACTTCATGAATCGGAAGAACCCTGGTGATGGTTTCATTTGTTGCATGATTGGCAGACTGATTGTTGAATCGTGTGCGGACGTTCAGGAAGCAGTGGCGATGTTGAAGGAAATCCCGCATCGTCATTCTTTCACTTACGTCGTCTATGATAAAAGCGGAAGTACCTATATTGTGGAAACCTCCCAAGAAATATAGAGGTGCGCACGTCAAATGCTTGTACCAATCACTTTGAAATCATGAAAAATGAAAACCGTAACCATCTTATCGATTCGAAACGCCGATTGGAGATCATCCAAGATCATGAAGGGAAACTTGCATCTGCCTACGATGCTTATCGGCTGTTTAATGATACCAATCAAGGTGTCTTCTCGGATTTATATAGCAGCTGGGCGGGAACGATTCATACATCCGCTTATTTACCTAAAGAGATGAAAGCTTGGATTGCATTGGGAGGGAACCAGGAGCCGACTTCCATAGATTTTGCGAAATGGCTCGAAGGGGAAGATGTTGATTTAGAACGAATCAAAGGTGTAATTGATACGGATATTCCCTTCGTGCACATGGATGAGGGAGCGAATTGGTTTCGGAATTGAGCGTCTTTAAGTAAATTTCCACCTTACTTTGTTAAGGGCCCAATCCTTTGATTGGGCTTTTTTGTTGTTCTATTTTTAAGAAAACCTGGTACTATTTATTAGTGGGTGTCACCATAATATAATATGATAGAGTAACAGATTTTGGATTGGGACAAGAAGCTGGATTTATCTGCCGTACTTGTACAATGAATAAGGGGATGAGCGAATGTTTTCGACAGCTATTGGATGGTTTCGGTTTATTACAATAATTGAGGGAATCTCATATGTTCTATTACTTGCCATTGGTATGCCCATTAAGTACATATTGGATATTGGGGAAGCAACACTCATTTTAGGCAGCATCCATGGTTTCTTGTTTGTCGTGTTTGGGCTTTTTTACTTTATGTGAGCATCATATCAAAATGGTCCTTTTTAAAAATGGCGATGATTTTCATCGTTTCATTCATTCCATTTGGTAATTTTGTAATCGACCGCAGGCTTTTGAAGCAAAGTTAATTACTATTACTTTTAAAAAATCCAAAGAAACGCCTTTCCATTTAAATGGAAGGCGTTTTTTTGGATTTAAGCTTGCTGTAAGGTTGGCACAAAGATGCTGTAAGAATGAGCATGTAAAGTAAATGTATCAACAATACTGAAGAGGTGAAACAAATGGAACCATTATTAAAAGTGGAAAATATAAAAAAACGTATGGTAAATCAAGCGCTGCTTATACAGCGTTGGAAAATATATCTTTTGACATCCATGCAGGGGAGTTTGTAGGGATCATGGGACCTTCTGGAGCGGGGAAATCGACGTTGCTCAATATGTTGGCAACTATTGATTCGCCGACTGAAGGGAAAATTTATATGAATGATACGAGCATTCACGATATGAAAGGGGCTGACTTAACGGATTTCAGACGTGATAATCTTGGTTTCATCTTCCAGGATTACAATTTGCTAGACTCATTGACTGTGAAGGAAAATATATTATTACCGCTGGCGATTGCGAAAATTCCAGCGAAAGAAATTACTGCATTGGTGAATCGTATTGCTAAAGTATTCGGGATTGAAGATTTATTAGCTAAATATCCATACCAAATTTCCGGTGGGCAAAAGCAAAGAACAGCTGCAGCCAGAGCGCTTGTGACAGAGCCTGCATTGATCCTGGCAGATGAGCCAACAGGTGCACTTGATTCAAAATCAGCAACCGGTCTGCTGGAAAGCTTAAGTGAACTAAATGAAAATAATAATTCCACTATCATGTTGGTGACACATGATGCATATGCCGCAAGCTTCTGCCGGCGGATCATTTTCATCAAGGATGGTACGCTTTCAACAGAAATTTATTGTCGTGGCCAGTCACGTAAAGCTTTTTTCCAAGAAATTATGGATGTCCTTGCAACAATTGGAGGTGAGGTAGATGACGTTATTTAGTCTGGCGAGAAAAAATATTGCCCGGAACCTTTCCCAATATTTTTTATATATCGCATCCATGGTGTTTAGCATTATCATCTACTTCACATTTGTAACATTAAAATATAGTGATGCAGTTGCAGAACAAACGGCTTCATCACAGAAATTAGATTCATTAATGAGTGGAGCGGCCGTCATCCTGATTTTTTTCGTTGCCATTTTTATTGCCTATTCCAATTCATTCTTCATGAAAAAACGTAAAAAAGAAGTGGCATTATATGCTTTGCTTGGCGTACGTAATCGCCAGATTGGCTTTATGCTCTTCTTTGAAAACCTATTGCTAGGTTTGGTTTCATTGGTTGTGGGGATTTTACTTGGATTTCTTTGTTCAAAAGGGTTCATGACGATCTTGATCTATTTAATGGGCTATGATGTCATCGCACCATTTACATTTTCGGGATCTGCAGCATTGAACACCTCTATCGTATTTCTTATTATTTTCTTGGTGACATCATTCCAGGGCTATCGTTTAATTTACCAATTTAAACTAATTGATCTGTTCCATGCATCGAAAAAGGGGGAAGCGGCTCCGAAGCCATCTATGATTGTAGCCTTTCTGGGAATTTTCCTGATTGTCATGGGATATTGGTTGGCGATGCAAGATCTTTTTACTTCTAAAGTGTGGGAAAAAGTCGGCTTTTTGATGACGGCACTCATTATTTTGACAACTGTAATTGCCGGTACATTTTTATTGTTTCATAGCGTGACAGGCTTTTTGTTAGCCGTTATTAAGAAAAATGAAAAATGGCTATGGAAAGGCCTGCATCTGATGACGGTCTCGCAATTGCTATATCGCATTCGGGGAATGCACGGACATTGACCGTAATTGCGGTGTTAAGTGCTACAACGGTAACGGCCGGGGTGCGGTTTATGGTCTTTATTACAACGCGAATGACCAAGTCATGACCGTTGATCCTAATACCTTCATGTATCAGCAAACGGATGCAAAAAGCGATCATCAAGTCACCGCCGTATTGCCAGATACAAAGTATGATGAAAATGTCGAAGCACTATCCATCACATTTAATACGGAAGAACTTAGCAAGGGATCAGCATTCGATAGCTCGGATAAAAGGATTTATACGGTTATTGACGAAAGAACATATAACAAATTGGCAGATGTACAAGGTAAGGACACATTGCTTGTGAATCATGGCAAAGCAGTCATTTTAGATATTGGATATGACAAAAGATTCTCACCTGAATACAAGGACAAGACGATCAGGACCGAAAACAACACGGCGATCACATTCCAAAGCTTTAAAACACAAACAGTTTTAAATGCCAAAACAGCAGGCATTGCAGTGGTTGTATCTAATGAGCAATTTAAATCATTGCAAAAAGAAGGGGAAGCCCTGAACTATCGTGTTATCGGTGTTGATCAAGCCTCCGTGGATTTATCTGAAAAAATTGCAAAACAAATACCTGAAGAAGCTCTATTTTCCAGTGCCCCTCAAGATTTTCAAACAAGCATTGAAAGTGTAGGCTCATTGCTCTTTATCGGCAGTTTTCTTGGTCTGGTTTTTTTAGCGGCAACAGGCAGTATCATTTACTTTAAAGTTCTGACGGAAGCTGAGGAAGATAAATCACAATACAATATGCTTCATAAAATGGGCGTTAACGCAAAAGAAATGCGGAAATCCATTGCATCTCAAGTGTTTGTAATCTTTTTCGTTCCGCTGGCAGTGGGGCTGTTGCACAGTGCGGTTGCGTTAAAAGCCTTCTCGGGCTTATTGATGATGGACTTGGCAAAACCTGTGTTGATCTGGATGATCGCTTATACGGTTATTTACGGTCTGTATTATATCTTAACGGTAGCTTCCTATAATCGTATTATCACACAAAATAATAAAACAGAAGGATGATCGTGATGAAAAAATTTCTTATGATAGTTGGCATTTTGTTTATACTCGGAGCGGCAGGAGTATTCGCGCTTACTAAATTGGACATTAACCGAATGAATGCCGATAATTATTATTTGCAAATTACTGAGGATGGGGTGCAACATGAAACCAAGCTCGATGATGGTTCAGTGATGACTTACTATTCTTATAAACTTGACGCCAAAAATGCAGATGGTGAAATGATACCGCTTGAATTCACTGCACAAAAAATCTTCGAAAAGATGCTTACTTAAAGATGTACGTGAAAAATGGTGATGAAGTTTCGTCATATGATGAAGTGAAATTTGAGGATATTCCAAAAAAGGCACAACCAAAATAAATAGGAAAGAGGGCTGTCTGCATGTTGTGGACAGCCCTTTCTTTGTAAGGAAAAAATTATAAAAGTATTCTAATGGTTGTTCCCTTATTTTCAATGCTAGTCAAATCCAGTTTACCTTT
Source organism: Peribacillus frigoritolerans (assembly GCA_030562215.1). GTDB lineage: Bacteria > Bacillota > Bacilli > Bacillales > DSM-1321 > Peribacillus > Peribacillus frigoritolerans_B. Next base: position 1,783,295 of record JAUPFL010000001.1, read on the forward strand.
ATGAGCCAGAATAATGTCCCTTGCAATGGCCATTCCTAAGCCGGTCCCATGTGTACTGGCAGTATTCGTACCTCGATAGTAGCGTTCAAAAACCTGTTCCAAATCTTTGGAGGGAATACCGCGGCCATTATCGGCAATGGTAATTTGGGTATGAAGTTCTGATTGTAGATGAATATCATCAATTTGTATTTTCAAGACGACATTTTCATCATTATGTACGAGCGCATTGTAGATAAAGTTAAAAATCGCCCGTTTCAGTAAATTTCTATCGACTTTATGTATTGCCTTGTCCACATTTGCATCAAATTCAACCTGTCGATCACCAAATTGTGAATCATTTAAGAGCTCGATCGTCATTTCTCTTATAAACCCAACGATTTCAACATCTTCAAATTGCAATGGAAGTCGTTGGTTGCGTAAACGCATCGTTAAATTGAGGTCATCCAACAAATCTTTCATATATACGGACTGTCTATTAATAATGGATGTAAACTCATACAATTCTTGTGGTGTTAATTCAGTGGCATTGTCTTTCATCAATTCTGTATAACCATGGATCGAAGCAAGTGGTGTCTTCATGTCATGAGAAACATTGCTAATCCATTCCTCACGCATTTGGTCGAGTTGATCACGTTCTTTTTCATACTGATCTAACTTTACCGATAGTTCATTCATATTGTGAAATACATCTTCATATACGCCTTTTGGTATACTCATCTTTTTAAAACGTCTTTCACGAAGCTGCTGAATTCCTTCTATTAAAGTGTTAAGTGGTGTCGTTAATCTTTTACCAAATAATAGTCCAATGACTAGGGCAATAATAATATCCACGGTTAAAAACAGTAAAAGTATGATGTTGATATACTTTAAAATGTGAACATAATTATAGGACAGTACATATCGGCCTATTCCTCGATCTTTAACCCCTACAAAATAGCTGAAATCATGAGCTTCGCCGGCAAAAACAGTAGTCTCTGCATCGATTTCTTTATACTTATACATTTGGACGATTTCAACAGGGGAATATACGGTTTGCAATTTTTGAGGTGTGTAATAGGCTGCGACTTGTTCACCCTTATCATTCAAAAATTGTATCCAGGCGTTTGTGTTCCGCAGTTTTTCCAGTCCTTCTTCATTTACCATTGGTTTGTCATCAATTAGTTCTACATATTGTGAAAAAGATCGGCTAAAGTTTTCCGCAGATTCCTCTTCCGTGTCGAAATGAACAAAGAGTAAGCATAAAAGTAAAATTGTATTTACGATTCCCACGATTACAACAATTGTCACAACGGATCCTAAAAAGCGCCGTGTCAATTTCCACTTCATCTTGTTTCACCCTTGGTCTGTAATTTATAACCAAGCCCTTTAACGGTTATTAAAAAAGAAGGCTTTGAAGGATCTGCCTCGATTTTTTCGCGTAAACGGCGAATATGAACCATCACTGTATTATCAGAGCCAAAGAAATCATCGCCCCACACATGTTCAAACAAAGTTTCCTTGCTCAAGATCTGATTCGGATGATGCATAAAACAGCTCATCAGACCGATTTCTTTAGCTGTGAGCTCAAGCGTTTTGCCATCCTTTTTCACTTCATTTTCATTTGAACTAAGCTCAAATGGCCCAATTTGCAATTCTTTCGGTGAGGTTTTTTCCTCTGTATAGCCCGCCCGCCTAAGCTGCGCCTTTACCCGATAGGCCACTTCTTTCGGACTGAATGGTTTGGTAATATAATCATCCCCGCCAATCGCCAACCCTAAAAGCTTATCAATTTCCTCATCCTTTGCCGACAAAAATAAAATGGGCACATTCGACACTTCACGAATTTGCTTGCATAAATCATAGCCTTCACCATCTGGCAGCATGATATCCAGCAAGACTAGTGATGGATCGAACTTCTGAAACTTTGCCCACCCATCCGCAATCGTTCCCGCCGTAATAATATTCGGGATACCTTCTTTATGTAAAACTGTCTCCATGAGACGTGCCAAATCTTCTTCATCGTCAATAATTAAAATCCACTGATCATTAGACATTCTTCTACCTCCCAAACATCAATCATACCCTACAGTATAGAGTACCCCTTAAGAAAAAATAAGGGGAGGAAAAGATTTTTAACGAACTCATGCCACTGATTTCACGAAACACAGTGAAAAAAGAAAGTGCCATTACATGAGAAATGACTGTAGAGTTCAGGATTTTGATGCCCGGTCCTTATTTATTTAAGGGAGTTTCTGAAAGAAGGTCGTGCTTCATACTGATTTGGTAAAGGTTGTATGATAAACTGTTTAAAGTATTGCCAGGTAGATTATGCTAAGTAATGGGATTCAGGAATTCGTTCCAATGTACGCAGCGAATGTGGAGAATAAAAGGAGAAAAATATAATGGAAACAAAAAAGGTGTTACCCGTACTTTTTTAGTGATGTTTTTAGTCATGGTCGGATTTGGGATCATCATTCCCGTCATTCCGTTCCTTGCTGAAAGGGTTGGCGGCAGTCCTACAGAGCTTGGCCTTTTAATGGCTGTTTATTCACTGATGCAATTATTTTTTGCCCCGATGTGGGGACGTATATCTGACCGGATAGGACGTAAGCCTGTCATGATTATCGGGATTGCTGGACTGGCACTTTCATTTTTCATCCAGGCTTCGGCAGATTCCTTATGGGTATTATTTGTAGCCAGAATCATTGGCGGGATTTTGTCATCGGCTAACATGCCAACCGCAATGGCATATGTGGCTGACATCACGACGCCGGAAGATCGGGGAAAAGGGATGGGAATCATCGGGGCCGCCACAGGGCTTGGATTCATCTTTGGACCGGCGATTGGCGGGGTATTCTCCAAATCAAGTTTGAACTTACCGTTTTACATTGCGGGAATATCCTCTTTGATTACTTTATTCTTAGTGATTGCGATACTGAAGGAATCACATACAGTAGAGAAGAGGGCCCAACAGTCAAAAAATAAAGAGTCCATTTGGAAAGCCTTTAGAGGGCCTCTTAAAACCATGTTCTTCCTGCAAATGATCGTCACCCTTTCAATGGCAGGACTTGAAACGACTTTCGCCTATTTTGCAGCCAAAAAGGCTGATATAAGTCTTGTACAATTAGGCTATATCTTTATGATCATGGGGTTTGGCAGTGCGATCGTTCAAGGTGGATTAGTGGGTAGGATGACAAAGAAATATGGGGAAGGAGCGGTCATCCGAATGGGAATCATCGTCTCGGCAGTTGGTTTCATTCTCATCCTGTTTTCTTCCGGGTTCTTGACATCGGCAGTCTTCCTGACTATTTTCGGAGTGGGTAATGGGTTCATCCGGCCGGCCATTTCGGCACTGCTGACCAAAAGTTCCATGACGGGCCATGGCAGTGTCACGGGACTGCTATCTTCCTTCGACTCATTCGGCAGGATTGCGGGTCCTCCGCTCGGCGGTTGGTTATTTTCGATTTCGATTGATTTACCATTTATATCGGGCGCGATCCTTTCCGTTTTTGCCTTGATTCTTTTTCAGTTATACCATGCACGGACACAGACTAAACAGGTCCAAGCAACTCATTAAGTTGATGATGGGCAAAAACCCCCATTCTAAAAATGGGGGGATGCGAGCGGTGCTTGAAATAGCACCGTTTTTTTATTGAATCATATTGAGGAATTTTCGTGTACGCGCTTCTTTAGGGTTTGTGAAAATCTGCTCGGGTGCACCCCGCTCGATTATTTTTCCTTCATCCATGAAAATGACTTCATCGGCGACTTCACGGGCGAAACGCATTTCATGGGTCACCACGATCATTGTCATGCCCTCTTCTTTCGCCAGGTCTTTCATGACCTGCAGGACGTCTCCGACTAGTTCGGGATCCAAAGCGGAAGTGGGTTCATCGAATAGCATGACCTTAGGCTCCATGGCCAGGGCCCTTGCAATTCCGACCCGTTGCTGCTGTCCGCCGGACAATTGAAACGGATAAAAATCGATTTTTTCACCTAAGCCCACTTTTGTAAGCAGGGCAGCAGCCGTTTCTTTCGCTTGATGTTTGGCGATGTTTTTTACAATGATGGGGCCTTCCATTACATTTTCCAAAGCTGTTTTGTGGGGGAAGAGGTTATAGCTTTGGAAAACCATCCCTGTCAAACTGCGAAAAGAAGTAATCGAATTTTTCTAACCGGTTTTTGAAGTCCATTACCGTTTCATCGATTTCAATCGTCCCGTCCGTTGGTACCTCAAGGAGATTCAAACACCGAAGAAAGGTTGTTTTACCTGAACCCGAAGGACCGATCAATACAATGACTTTCCCTTGCTCAACTTCCAAATCGATGCCCTTTAATACTTCAAGGTCACCAAACGATTTATGAAGATTCTTAATGTTGATCATTTTAAAATCCCCTTTAACTACTGCGGTTCTTATTTTGCTACATAACGATTAAGTCTGTCCTCTAAACTTCCTTGAATGAAAGATAGAATGGTGCACAAAATCCAATATAAAGCAGCTGCTTCCATGTAAAGTAGTAGAAATTCATAGTTTTTTGCAGCGATTTCCTGGGCTTTACGGAATAATTCCGTTACAAGAATGAGTGATGCAAGCGATGTATCTTTTAAAAGGCTAATGAACGTATTGGATAATGGGGGAATGGATACCCGAGCTGCCTGCGGCAAAATGATGCGCTTTAAAGCTTGGGTATATGACATCCCGATTGAATAGCCTGCTTCCCATTGCCCTTTTGGTATGGATAAAATGGCCGCTCGTATAATTTCAGATGCGTATGCTCCAACACTTAGTGAGAATCCGATAATAGCCGATATGAAAGGATCGATGGTTACACCTAAATTTGGAAGTCCATAGAAAATGATAAATAATTGCACAAGTAATGGTGTCCCGCGGATGATTGACACATATACTCGCGCAATTATTTGAAGTATCCTCATGGAAGATAATCTAGCCAATGCTGTGAGTACAGCAAGAATAAGGCCGAGAACAAATGAAATTAGTGTTAGTGGAATCGTATATTGAATAGCTCCCTCTATCATCGGATAGAGGGAGGTTTGAGCGATGGAAACAAGCTGGCCCATACGCTCGGGGTCGGCGAAAATATTACTTAGAGAAACATCTTCACCAAACCATTTATCCGAGATTTTCGCGTACGTGCCGTCTTCTTTCATTGCTTTAAGTGCTTTGTTTACTTCTTCCACTAATTTACCGCTGTCTTTTCTGAACATTAAACCACTTGCGACTCCGCTTTCTTCCTCATCAGCGACTTTGATAGGTGCATCCGGATGTTGTTTTTTATAATCAAGGTAAGATAATTTGTCATTGATCGTGGCATCTACACGTTTAGAACCAATAAGCTGTACGGATTGAGAAAATCCTTCAATTCCGGTAACTTCAGCACCATGTGATTTAGCCAGGTCATTGTAGTTACTCGTTAATGATTGTGCAGAGGTCTTGCCTTTCAAATCATCGAAGGATTTAATATCGGTATTATCTTTGTGTACAAGCAATACGGCCCCTGATTGAATATATGGGTCAGAGAAATCATATTTCTTTTGACGGTCTTCATCGATGCCCACTTGGTTTGCGATCATATCAAATCGTTTTGCATCCAAGCCTGCAAACATGCCGTCCCATTGTGTTTCCTTGAATTCAGCTTTCACTCCAAGGCGTTTTGCCACTTCTTTAGCAATTTCAACATCAAACCCCGTTAGTTTATCTGAATCATCGTGGAATGTGAAAGGAGGATATGTACCTTCTGTTCCAACAGTTAATACGCCATCTTTTTTGACTTTATCATATAGACTTTCTTGTGAAGAAGATTTATTGCCGGTATCGTTTGCCTCATTTTTTGTATCGGTACCACAAGCGGTAAGTACAACCGTGAAAGCTAACAATAGCGATAAAAGTGCAACCATTTTTTTCATTTGGGTAAACCTCCTAGTAATCTGATAGGGATTGATACTCTGTGATACTATACAAGAAAAGGAAAAAAGTCAATGAAAATAACTTATATCATTAGTGTTAATGAAACTTGGTGAATTATACGGATTTTCACGCATTGAAGTTAAATAATACGAAAGGAAAGGGAAGTGATCATTAAGAATCCAAGGGGACAAATAGCCCCTCAACCACATCGAATATTAGCTAAGTGGAAAAGGGGGTTTTTGGGCCATCCGGAACTATTGCAAGGTTCTTTTAACTTAGTGTTTATCATGATTCCTATCCTCTACACTGACGAATATAGGGTTCGAAAATAACCACTACAGTTTGATCTTCACCGACAATGAATTCCAGTTCATAATTCCCTGTCCTGGAAATGTAGTTGATTTCATTCGTACTGGAAATATGCCGTTTTTCGACTGTAATATGTATTTCCAGGTGTTACAATCGTTCCCAATACAAAACTTTTGCGGTCTGCGGCACCAGTTGATTTAAAGTAATCATTTCAAGTTGATCTCTAGAACCATGTATAGCAAGCATCCTCATCACCACAAGTTTAAATATTTCTATTTAAAACAATAAAGACTGTAGGCAAAAGGGTTCAATCTAAAATTAAAAACTAGGTTAATTGGAGCGGGTGTGAGACTCCTGCGGGAAAAGCGCGTCTAGGGGAGACCCGCAGGCGCAAGACGAGGAGGCTCCCCGACCGCCCGCGGAAAGCGAGTGCCTGAAGCGGAAATCAACATCCAAATCGTACAAGCAATAAAAAAACTGCAGGCCCAATCATGCAGACTGGTACCCGCAGTTTGTAGGCGGAAAACATATCTTTCATCAAATGATGTTCTATAAACCAATACCTTCAACTCCTATGCATGGTTTCTAACTAAATGCTATAACAAAGTTGATTGGAGCGGGTACGAGACTCCTGCGGGAAAAGCGCGTCTAGGGAGACCACGCAGGCGCAAGACGAGGAGGCTCCCCGACCGCCCGCGGAAAGCGAGTGCCTGAAGCGGAAATCAACATCCAAATCGTACAAGCAATAAAAAAACTGCAGGCCCAATCATGCAGACTGGTACCCGCAGTTTGTAGGCGGAAAACATATCTTTCATCAAATGATGTTCTATAAACCAATACCTTCAACTCCCAGGCATGGTTTCTAACTAAATGCTATAACAAAGTTGATTGGAGCGGGTGTGAGACTCCTGCGGGAAAAGCGTGTCTAGGGAGACCCGCAGGCGCAAGGCGAGGAGGCTCCCCGACCGCCCGCGGAAAGCGAGTGCCTGAAGCGGAAATCAACATCCAAATCGTACAAGCAATAAAAAAACTGCAGGCCCAATCATTCAGACTGGTACCCGCAGTTTGTAGGCGGAAAACATATCTTTCATCAAATGATGTTCTATAAACCAATACCTTCAACTCCCAGGCATGGTTTCTAACTAAATGCTATAACAAAGTTGATTGGTGCGGAAGGTACGAGACTCCTGCGGGAAAAGCGCGTCTAGGGGAGACCCCGCAGGCGCAAGACGAGGAGGCTCCCCGACCGCCCGCGGAAAGCGAGTGCCTGAAGCGGAAATCAACATCCAAATCGTACAAGCAATAAAAAAAAACTGCAGACAAACACGATTTTCATCGAGTTGCCAACAGTCTGGGCGCTTCACTATGATGAAACACCCTTTGAAAATGATATGATTAATCCCAAACGTTAATTCTAGGGACTCCAGCAGTTCTTAAGTAGTCCAATAATTGACCAGTATGTACAGACTCATGATAAGCGATTCTCAGCAGCATGTCTCCTAAATCCCTGGTATATCCTACATCAGAGCGATCGATTTTAATAGTGGATAAGTCGTCTTCGCTGAAGGATATGATTGTTTCCAAAAAGTCACGCCTGTAAGGTTCGGCAAAGTTTAATTCCGCTTCTACAGAGATAAGTGGCTGTTTTTCATATGGTGATTCATAAACTGGTAAGCTGCCTTGATTTTTAATGGATAAATGATAGTAATGCTCACTATCAAGGACATGTCTAACCATTTCTAAACAGCTCATTGCCTTGTCGTCCGGTTTCCAATGGAGTGTGCCTTTAGGTATTGAAGTCCATAGTTTAATGTTTCTTCTTCTAACCTCTTCAAGATTTAAGATGATTAGTTCTATCGATTTCATTATATCTCCCCTTTTAGCAGGTATACAATCACTATACAGGAATGGGTTTATTTTGAAAATATAGAAAAAATATTATGGATAGGGTATTAAATCATTGCGATTCCTTCCAATATATATAGTGACGCTCCTGTTTTATTAAGATAAACGTATGATAGGGTTAACTAGTTTTTACTGGTTGACCTTTTTAAGGGTAACTCTACTATCAAGCAAAGGAATGACAAACGTGGCACATTGTTTGTTCAATAGAATTACCTTGAATACATGGGAAATTGCATGAAAAAGAAGCATCGGAGAGAGGAGTAAGATTTTAAGAAAGGTTGAAGAGACTACAGGGAAAATGCCTATGAATCCGTGTAGAATTTACAGGCTTTCCTTCCCTAGTTGTTCATTGCATGGAGGAACGGAGAATTCATATATCCCTATAATCCTAATCTCACTTATTAGGATTAGTATCAGGAAGATAATCCCTGTGAATGGAGGGTAAAACGGAATGTATATTGATCGATCTTTCTTTTTATTTACCCCTATAGGCTTCAAGAGACCCTTCTTAAATCAGTGATTGAATTAGAATGTCATCATGATAAATGAAAATCGGTTTAAAACCAAGGGCTCTAAACTTTTGCAATGCTTCATGGTTATTTTTGTTCACGAAACCGGACACTACAAGGATTCCTTTTTTTCTCACATATGCTACTAATTCGGGTAAAAGGGCTTGGAGAATTCCCTTTCCTCTATATTTCTTGTCAATGACTACATAATTAATATGAGCCACTTTATATAAATAAAGATTATAACAAAGAAACCCCACTACTTTACCTTTATCATTACAAATCACAAGTACCTTGTGTGATTTTTGCAGAATTTCATTCACTTTATCGGACGAAACCCGAAAATTTTTTACCGTAATATCCGTTAATTTCTTTATATCCTTTTAGGTTTCCAGTCTCGAAAAAAATACATTATAACTTCTCCTTTATCTCTATTAGATATAACAGTTATTCACTAGACATATATAGCTGGTACATGTAAATACATAACATGGAATCCCTTTAGATTAGTCCAAAGGGATTCCATGTTAATCTCAAAAAAGCAACCTTCTAATTTTCAAATTCTTTGACAGAAGTGGGTTTCTTGATGGAAGTAGGTTCCTTAATTGAAGTACCTCTATTATTGTTTAATAGATTTTGTAAGACTCTTCTCAAGGCAGACCTAAGGCTGCTATTGCCAGTTCCAGAATTACCAGTTCCAGAATTAACAGCTCTTCTTAGCTTTTTGTTTGACACTGAAATCATCCCCTTTGTTTTATAGATTTCCACATTACTAATTTATGTGTAATTTTTCCTTTTGCTTGGACAAGTTCATTAATTATTGCGCAGCGCAGGAGTTGCTACCATTTAATGTAATAACATGGTATAATTCATGTGAATTACTTCACATGAAAACACTTAAACACTCGTTATTATTCGTACTATTAACTCATAAACGAAAGTGGGTTGGTTATATGCTGAAGAAAGTGGTTTTAGCTGGCGGGACTGGTTTTGTCGGTCAATACTTTGAAAAGCATTTCAGGAATTTAGGGTATGAGGTAAGGATCATCTCCAGACAATCCCCGCATACTGGCTGGGAAGATAAAGAAGGAATAAGGGGAATGATCGATAACTCGGATATGTTAATCAACCTAGCAGGAAAGACGGTCAATTGCCGTTACAACGCCAAGAATAAGAAAAAATATTGGATTCACGAACCGATACGACTGAAGTGCTAGGTAAGGCGATTGAACAATGCGAGAATCCCCTTCATTATGGATAAACTCAAGTACGGCAACGATATACAGGCATGCTGAAGATAAACCAATGACGGAGGAACATGGTGTAATCGGTTCAGGCTTTTCTGTAGATGTTGCGAAAGCGTGGGAGCGATCATTTTTCAATTTCCGATTACCAAAGACGAGGCAAATTGCTTTACGGATCGCCATTGTATTGGGAGATGGGGGAGTGATGACCCCATATAGGAATTTGGTTAAATTCGGACTGGGAGGGCATCAAGGATCAGGAAATCAGAAATTCAGTTGGATACATATAGAAGATTTATTTAACATTGTCCTTTTTCTGAGAAAGAATCAGGAGCTGAGTGGGGTGTTCAATTGTTCATCGCCGCATCCAGTTACAAATCGTGAATTGATGGCTCATTTGAGAAAACTCATGAATATTAGGATAGGACTTCCCTGTCCAACACCCATGCTTGAAATGGGCGCTTTCTTTATGGGTACCGAAACGGAATTGATATTAAAAAGCCGGTGGGTCATACCTGAGAGATTGGAAAAGGCGGGGTATGCATTTAAATTCCGTCATCTTGATGAGGCTCTGGAACAGATACTGATGAATTCTTAAAATACACGAGAAAGATTGCTATAATGATAGATAGAAAATCATTAATGGGGGGAATCGCAGAATGAATATGACTCCATCTGAAAAAGTCGGAAAATTCACAACGGGGATATTTTCAGAATTGGCGACCCGCAAGCAGGATGCAATGAAACGAGGGCTGGATGTTATCGATTTGAGTGTAGGAAGTCCGGATCTACCACCTCCTGATTTTGTAGTGGATACGCTTGTAAAGTATGCGCAGGATCCCAATTCCTACGGGTATACGTTAAAAGGTACACCTGAATTCCATGAGGCAGTCCGTTATTTTTATCGGATGCGTTATGGAGTGGAGCTGGATGCAGAAAGGGAAGTCCTCCAACTGATGGGATCGCAGGATGGTCTTGCACACTTGGCAACAGCGATGATAAACCCTGGAGATTATGTGCTGGTGCCAGATCCGGGATATCAATTTATGAAGCGAGTGTAGAACTTGCCGGCGGAATCATTCATCCGATGCCGCTTACTGCCGAAAATGGATTCCTGCCGCAGCTTTACGAAATTCCGGGTGAAATAGTGAAAAAGACCAAAATGATGATCATTAGTTATCCAGGAAATCCTGTCACGGCCCTTGCTGATGAAGCTTTCTTTTCGGAAGTTATATCGTTTGCGAAAAAGAACGAGATCATGGTGGTTCACGATTTTGCTTATTCCGAGTTGATTTTTGATGATCATCCGCAAATTAGTTTTATGTCCATTCCTGGTGCCAAGGAAGTGGGGATTGAATTTAACTCACTTTCCAAAACTTTTAATATGGCCGGCTGCCGCATCGGGTATGCAGTAGGCAATCGAAAGGCGCTGAACATTCTGGGAACGTTGAAATCACACATCGATTATGGGGTTTTTATCCTATCAAAAAGCTGCCGAGATGGCGCTAACTTCCAATCTTTCGCTGCTATCCGAACAGGTTAAGGAATACCAGTCCCGACGTGATGCATTGATTTCAGGTCTTGCGGAAGGGGGATGGCATGTACCGAAAACATCAGCTACCATGTTTATTTGGGCCCCGATTCCTGCTGGCTGGAAATCACGGGATTTTGCCTATGCATTGATTGAAAAAGCAGGGGTAACGGTCGTTCCAGGCGATGCTTTTGGTAAGCAGGGTGAAGGGTATGTCCGGATGGCCTTGGTCCAGCCGGAAGATAGATTGACAGAAGCTGCTGAACGGATCAGATTGTTTTTGGAGGGAAAAATTGGAGTGTGAAAAATCTAGCATTTAATATATTCAGGTTTTAAGAACGCTCGATCAAGGATCGGACGTTCTTTCTTTTTATTTTCTTACTTAAATGAAATGCACAAATATCATTAAGGCAATTGCAAACGTTGGCCCACATGGAATAATGCCCTGATCCTGAAAAATCCGGAGCAAATGCCGCACAATTGGCTCAGCAGTATAAACGGTTTTGGCTGGCACAGGGGCCGCCGGTATCCATTCCGGGGGAGAGTGAGAGAAAAGGTTTGCGGACGGTGACTACCAATCTACTATAGAGGCAGAAGCTTATTTTCTAAAGGCAGGAATAAACGGGCACGCCGAGGAGTATATAGAGCTTGAGGAAGGCTGTTACGTACTTGTTAAAGTGAGATGCTCTCTAGTGTTTTAAAAAACTACTTTGAGGTTTAAGAGAAGGTCCATCCTCTGATGGGCTTTTTCTGTTTATGGGAAACTAGAGAGATGGATTATAATGGAACTTTTGAACGTAAAAAGGACAAGCCGCATAAAATATAGCAGGTCTGCGACAATCTTCAATGAAGCGGACTTAATATGATAGAGAGGGGAAAAGCAATGATCAACTGGAAAGTGCGTCTTAAGAACCCTACGTTTATATTCACTGTACTCCTTCCTGGTCTTTTAATATTGGCGCAGATGGTTGCGGCGTTCATAAACAATTTCATTACTCCTATAGGCTTTACCATTACTGATGATGCATTGAACGGAGCTTTAGGCATCATTAACTTCATAGCGCTTACATTCTTTGGGATCGGCGGTGTGGTCGATCATACCACTAAAGGTCTAAGTGACAGTGAAAATGCTCGACAATACGAGGAACCTAAGTAATGGACACTATCCTTTCAGCTACTGGAAAATAGAATATACCAGATAACACCGTATTAGCTAAACACCGGCGTTATCTGGTTATTTTTTGCCGAGATGATGATCGCCGAACATGATTTGGTCTAAAAACCGAAATGCAACATACATTTAAAATTGTGGTTCATTTTCAGTTTGGGGAGGAAAAAGGATGAGTTATAGTTTACAAGTTTCAAAATGGTTTACAGCCATAGTTTTAATCGGGGCATTATTGACGGCATTCATATTCAGTCCGGCTAATGCTTCAGCCTCTATCAATTATGGTGATGAAGTTGCCGCTTTGGCAAAGAAGCAGGTGGGAAGCAAATATAAATATGGGGGACGACCCCAAAAGGGTTTGATGCTAGCGGTCTTACCCAATATGTATATAAAAATGCCGCCACAGAAATGAAGATTCCAAGAACGAGTGCGGACCAGTATAAAACCGGAAAGGCCGTGAAGCAAAAAGATTTAAAAGCGGGCGATTTGGTCTTCTATGCGACAGGTAAGAAAGGGCAGGTCTCTTTTGTAGGAATCTATTATGGAAATGGTACATTTGTCGGGACCACTACCAAAGGGGTCAAGGTGGTCAAAATGAGTGATAAGTATTGGAAAGAAAAATATATAGGGGCAAAACGGGTCATTAAGTAACAATCTAATGTTCATATGAAAAAAGTCCAGCAAAAAAGAGCATCGAAAAACCGATGCTCTTTTTGCTAGTCATATCCGGGGGCATTCATTCAATGATGATATCGGTTAAAACAACATTGCCATTACGAACTTTTACGACGGCCACTGAAGGATTGGCCAATGCGTCCTTCTCCATTTCCTTTGCTTTTTCTTCGGAAGCGAAATAATTGTCCAGACCGTATCTGATCTGAATGGTTTTAGCATTTTGCAGGTCATATGGGATTTCCAATTCCCCTTTTAGGTACACGCCTTCGCCGGGTTTTTCTTTCGTTACGTAATCGACCACGTATAGTCCATCAGTGTTTTGTTTCAAACGTACATATACCTTTTTATAATCACCCATATTTCTTGTATTGAACTCGGTTTTAATCGAGTCATCGACTTGTGATGACCTAACTGATTCAATTTCGTATTTCAATGCCACATAGCTTCCCCTAAATAAGTCAGTCGGGTCGACCGGGGCTGTTTTGATCTTGATTACATCTCCTGTCATTGTTGTCCAGACCGGAGGAAACGCCAAGATTAACAGAATCAAGACTGGAATGGAAAATACGATGAGTGGCCTGAATGATTGATTACTCATTGAGTTCCCCTCCTTTTTTCGTTGATTTTCAAAGAAGAAGCCAAAACCGATAAGCATGATTCCACCGATGATGAATGTAAGTGATTTTGGCAGGAAGTCAAAGGAGTAAATGTAATATCTGAAAATCAGTGCACATATTATCACGATGCTGGTCAAACTGCCTTTTAGAATCAGATAAAGCAGAAAAACGAAATAAGCTAAAGGAAACCAGATTGAAAAATCAAAGGTAAGGAAGAGTGCAGTTATACCATGTAAGATATGCCCTTGTATGTGTGTGATGTTTTGTAATTTGGCTCTTACCGGAATATAGGCAAGCACGATTCCCAGTACAAACAAAATGGAAAGGACTATCGTATTCGAATTTTCAAACCCTTGTTTCGGCACGAATTCCATAAGAAATAAGGCAATTGTATTGATGGCTAAAGCGTTAATGAAAAAGGTCAGATATTTAGGGTAATCGAATTTCTTTAACAGAAAGTATAAAGCCGGTAGAAATACAAGAATGGCAAGCGGATAAGATGTTTCATCAACGAATATACTTCCATTAATATAAATGAAAAGCAGAAAGGTTGTAAAAAGGAGGATGAAAACATCCTTCAAATAGTATCCAATGAATACCGTTCCAATCGCCCATAATAAAAAGGAGCTGTTGAAATTGATGCTAATGTTAAACATCTGCTCGACTAGAAAAATCCCTGCACCAAAGATCAGAATACCTGCATAATGCAGACTTCGTGACGTTTTGGGAAAGCGTACCTGCACCTTCACGCCAGCAAAATTCACTCCGATGAGGCATGCAATGATAAGCAGGAATTTAACCGCTTTACTTAAATAGATCCAGTTGCTGGCTACGAAGGTCAATACGCCTAAACCTAAAAGAAGCGCCCCAATGGATAATAGAATAGTGATGAAGTTCAAATTACCTTTGATATCATAGGAACCTAACATCCTCACTTTCTCTTGCTGGGAGATGACTCCTTCCTTTTCAAGGTAATTAAATTCATGTTCAAGAAAATCGAATTGTTTTTTGTTATTGCTTTGTTGGCCAAAGTAACTCCTCCTTCCACATTTTACTATTATACATCGTATTCTCTTGCAGCTTTGAATATAATGCTAATTTTCTTCTACCCTTATTAGAATGCATGTAAGAGCAAAAATTATTTATAGTACCTTGCAATGAACAGTACCGTGTGGTAAATTATTTACATAAGATGTATTGTTCGGTGTTCAGTACTGTTTATTGAACTATACTGAAAAACTTTCGGAAGGAGTGAAGGTGCTATGAATGTACAATTTAAGAAAGGTGTCCTGGAACTGTGTGTCCTGGTTTTACTGGATAAGCAGGATCGCTATGGGTATGAACTTGTACAGAAGATTTCGGATCAAATTGAAATATCGGAAGGGTCGGTATATCCACTTTTAAGGCGATTGACGAAGGAAGAGTATTTTACGACATATTTGCAAGAATCAACAGAAGGGCCTCCGCGCAAGTATTATACATTAACCGAAAAAGGCCGGAGATACCTTCAAGAGCTGCTGACGGAATGGAATGAATTTTCCCATGGTGTCAACCAATTAATCAAGGAAGGTGTGAACCAATGAATAAAGAACAATTTTTAAAACAATTGAATGCCTCTTTAACCAGACTTTCTTTAGAGGAACGGGAAGATATCCTTCAAGATTACGAAGAGTATTTCGAAATTGGAATGGAAGAAGGGAAGTCAGAGCAGGAAATCTCCAAATCCCTTGGGAATCCTAAACAGATTTCAAGGAACTGATGGCATCCTATCATCTGGGTCAGGTTGAACAAACGACGTCTGCAAGTAATGTCATGCGGGCAGTTTGGGCAGTCATTGGCTTGGGATTCTTTAATTTAGTAATCGTTTTGGGGCCATTTATAGCATTGATCGGAGTTGTCATTGCAGGATGGGCTTCGGCGATAGCGTTCATTCTTGCTCCGTTTGGCGTTCTTTTAACCTTGCGATAGGTAACTTTCAATTATTCGATCTTTTCTTCGCATTGGGACTATGCGGGATTGGCATTTTCATTGCCATGGGAATGTTTGTTGCCACGAATGCTTTAACTAAAGGATTCATTCGCTATTTAAAATTTAACGCTTCCCTTGTGAAAGGCGGTTTGAAAAATGATTAATGTAAAAAAATTATCGATCATTGCACTTGTATTGTTATTGATCGGAGTAATAGGAAGTCTGTTTACGTTTTCCCAAGTGACGAATAAGGAAACGACTACAGAGGAAAAAACGATTTCGGAAATCGTGACGGACATTCGGATCGACACTGATAATGCAGCTGTAGAAATCGTTCCAACGAAGGATACGGAGACCAGGATAGAGTTGGTTTCAAAAGGGATGGATGTTTCCAAGTTGGATTTCACTGCAGATGTGGAAGGGAAGAAGCTTTCGGTACAATTAAAAGATCGACGCACCTTTAGCTTTGGTTTTCATATTCAATCCTTACATTTAAAGGTATATGTGCCTGAAGAATCTTATAAATCCTTTGTAGCCGAATCCGATAATGGAAAATTGCAAATATCGGGATTGAAAAGTGAAAATCTAAATGTGAAATCTCAAAATGGCCGGGTAGAATTAAATGATATAATAACCGAAAAAGTTGAAGTGAAATCTGCTAATGGAAAAGTAGAGCTTAATAATGTGGAGGGAAAACTGGTTGGTTCATCGAATAACGGTAAAATCACATTAGTCACGAAAGACTTGGATAGGGAGATCGAACTCGAAAGTAATAATGGTAAAATCATGATCAAAACGGAGAATGAACCGACAAATACAACATTCGATGTTCATGTTGACAATGGGAGAGTAGATATCCTTGGTAAGTACGAAGGCAATACTGTCATTGGCAAAGGTGAAAATCTAGTTAAATTGGAAACGAATAATGGGAAAATCGAGATAACGAAATAGTCGTGAAGCATGAAAAAGCGGATCCAATTGGGGTCGGCTTTTTTCAGTTATGCTGCCATTGCTATAAGCGGCCCCCTTCTAAGGAAATATTGAAAAAGATTTAAAGTTTTTCCTTTTAGATGTTTTTGGAATTATAATATATGAAGGATAATTATGTTAAAAGTAATGAGTGTAAGTCCGCCATCAAATCTAAGGAAAAGTTTTAATGAAACGACTTCAAAAGCATGGGGGCTGTAGAATGAAATTCAATAAATTGTCATTGGATATATTTAAACGTATGATCTTCACTCGCAAGAAAAGGGAGGTGGACTATCTGAAGAAAGGGTTCGAAGTGCAAAAAAGGTTTTTAATATAGTGGAAAGTTCTAAGGATATTATCTACTGCTACGAATCGAATCCAAGTTCCAAGTTCAGGTATCTAAGTCCATCAATCAATACACTTTTAGGTCAAGGTGTCTTGGAAGAAGCATACAATGACCCTTCCTCCCCTTTCGAAAGGATTCATCCTGATGACTTTGAACTCCTAAATGAAAAGGTATATATTGGGATTGATTATACTAAGCCGGTCATTCAACGCTGGAGAAATATCGAGGGGGATTTTTTGTGGTTCGAGGAATATGCCACACCTATATATGAAAAAGAGCAATTGGTAGCCGTTCAAGGAATCATTCGCAATATCGATGAAAGAGTGAGGTTCATACAGGATATTGAGTATCAAATGTCCCATGACCCATTAACGAACATCCATAATCGACAGTTTTTCGATAATATATCTGCCAAATCCAATCTTGATTTCGATACTCCGGTTGCCATGATATTGTGTGATTTAGATGAGCTGAAATTTATGAATGATACGTATGGCCATAAGAAAGGAGATGAATTGATTAAAGCAGCGGCAAATCTATTGAAACGGATCTTCTCGGACATCGCTGTTGTAGCGAGAGTGGGAGGCGATGAGTTTGCCATTCTTCTGATTGACAGAAGCAAGCGAGAGGTAGAATCTCTTTGTGAATTATTAATGGAAGAAATCCTTTTGCAAAACTCCCTAAAAAAGGCCCTCACATCAGTATGTCATTCGGGCATGCTTACCGTTCGCATTCCAAAGGGAATATGGATAGCTTATTCATGGAAGCGGATCAAAAAATGTTTCAGGATAAACGGCGAAGAAAAGAACAGAAACTCGTTCGGGCGGGCAGATGAAAGAAATGGCATACAATAAGATAGGGCGGTACAACCATTCTTCACTTACAGAATGGTTGTTTCATAGGATGTTTTATGAAATTTAGAATTTAAGGGAATTCCATTATATTGGCGGGTTTCGTTTCAGCCAAAAGGATTTGGAGCCGTTCCGCTGTATGAAGGGATGATATGCATTAAAAGCATGGCGAACCTAAATTATTAGTTTGCATAACGGAGGGTAAGTGGACGGAAATGATTATGAATGTTAAAGGGGAGCCCAATGTCATACTGGGCTTTTATTTATATATATATATATTTAGGTACACGAAATAAATCATTCGCTTATTTTAAGCAATTTTAGTAAACTTGCAATGACTATTATAATTAGAAGGTGAAGGGATATGAGGGAAACCTTAGTGGATGAACGGGTAAGAGGGACTGATAAAATCTGGACACGTGATTTCATCATGATCTGTTTGGCAAATATGTGCATCTTCATGGGTTTTCAAATGACGATGCCGACCCTCCCGCTGTTTGTAGAACAGCTTGGCGGTGATGACCGTCTTGTGGGGGCTGTCCTTGGAATCTTCACTTTTTCGGCCTTGCTTGTTCGGCCAATTGCCGGCAGGTTATTGGAGACGAAGGGAAGGCGCATCGTTTTTCTTGCTGGGTTAGCCATTTTCGCATTGTCGGTGGGTTCCTTCGGTTTTATGGGGAGCATCGGCTTGTTATTCATGATGCGGATTGTACAGGGCGTCGGCTGGGGATTTTCTTCAACGGCTTCAGGAACGATTGCTTCCGATATAATCCCTGCGAAACGGCGTGGCGAGGGGATGGGGTATTACGGATTATCGGGTAACTTAGCACTGGCATTCGGGCCATCATTGGGTCTTTTCCTAGTTACTGTCCTTCCGTTTCAAGAGTTGTTTTTGATCTGCTCTTTGTTAGGATTGCTTGCCATCATTGCGGC
Source organism: Peribacillus frigoritolerans (assembly GCA_030562215.1). Classification (GTDB taxonomy): domain Bacteria; phylum Bacillota; class Bacilli; order Bacillales; family DSM-1321; genus Peribacillus; species Peribacillus frigoritolerans_B. The sequence goes on from JAUPFL010000001.1 coordinate 1,802,226, forward strand.
ATCACTTATTCGGTATCAAAAAGTGGAAAGTGATCCTTCGGCCGCTGTCAGAGCCAAAAGGTTTGATATATATGAAAAAAGTGCCCTTCAGCCATCTTTGCTCATTTTCTTCATCTCCGTTACATTTGGTGGAATTGCAACATTCCTTCCCCTGTATACAGCGGAAAAAGGTGTAGATGGAATTCAGTGGTACTTTTTAGTATATGCAATGGCCCTCATGGTCACGAGATTATTCGCGGGCCGATTATATGACAGAAGGGGACATCGAGCCGTATTCGTGCCTTCAACAGTACTCATCATGGCTGGGATGCTGCTGCTTGCATGGATGCCGAGTGAAGCGGTCCTTTACATTGCGGCAGTGCTTTATGGATTTGGATTCGGTTCTGTCCAGCCGGCGCTGCAGGCATGGTCGATTGAAAAGACGGCACCCAATCGGAAGGCGATGGCAAATGCAACATACTTTTCATTTTTTGATCTTGGAGTGGGCATAGGTGCCATCGTGTTCGGGCAGATAGGCTTCCTCTTCGGCTATAGGAGCATCTATATCACGGCAGCCGCCTCGATATTCATTTCGATGATCGTTTATTTATGCATTATCAGGAGCGAGGATAAAGTAAAATCAATGTAAAGACGTTGAATGGCTTCAAATGGAAGTCATTTTTTTGAGTCATGAGGAACATTACTGGATTCGTTGTTCCATCAGTGTATCATCCTAAATATTTAAAAAAATGGAAGAACTTTGTTATTATCAAAAAGAGAATATACATAAGATGATAGAAGGTCTATTTGAAGGAAGGGGAATCTTGGGATGAATGATTCTTCAAACGAAGAAATGACATTAGAAAGAAGGAAGCGTATTTTCCAAGAAGAGCTGGATGTTTTATGGGAAAGGCGGCTCATCCCTAAATCAGAATATATCCGGATTAGCAGGGCATATAATCGCCATTTCCAACTTGCCCTCCATAAAGAAAGGCGCTTAGAGGATGAAAAAAGAAATCCATCCAAGAACATGAAACGATTATCGGTGAAAGTGCCGAGATGAAGGTTCAAGATAGCCTGAGGGAAGAATTTCCATTGGGATTACGGGAATCTGGTAAATGGAAAGAATCGATAATGAAAAATGAGAAGGCCGGGTATGATCCTATTGAATCCGTTTTGGAGGATAGTCTGGTACCTGTCAAGGAGATCACTGATAGGAAACCGGTTATTCTACAGCAGTCCATCAAGCGGGAGAAACCGGTAAAACCGGTAAAGCCGAAGAAAACACCTGAGCAAATCAGGGAACGGAATATCTCTGTCATCCTGCTCACTGGGGTCATATTGCTTCTGTTTGGCGGGTTGATTTTAGCAACCACTTCATGGGGGATCTGAATGCGGTCCTGAAAGTTTTCTTCATTGGAATGGTTTCCGTCATTTTTGCAGGGATGGCCTTCATCGCGTCGAAGCTGAAAATTAAACAAACCGCTTTTGCATTCCTGACGCTAGCCGGGTTATTCGTTCCGATTACTATTTTATCAGCTTCATATTATCGGATTTTTGGAGAGTACCTTTCACTTAATGGTGATGGGCGGGGGCTTCTGGGGTTTCTTGGGGATTACTTTGCTTAGCCATTTATTGTAAGATTGCTGACTACTTCAAGTCGAAAATATTCATTTTCATTTCAATATTCACGTTTGGCATTACCTGCTATTTCGGATTGGCTTTTGTGACACCCACTATCGAGTGGATGTTTTTGGCGATTGGCATTCTTAATTTAATACTATTATGGAATAGGGAGCAATTGAAAAATCAAAAAGCATTAACGTTATTCAAACCAGTCATTTTTCAATTCATCCAGTTTAAGATCATTGTGGAAGCCTTTGTGATCCTGACGTTATTTTCAAGTAACTTGGTGTATTCGCTAACGTTGATGGTCTTTTCTGTTTTGTTTTTGATTTTTTCGGTCAAATTCCAAAAAAAATATTATGAAATGGCTTTTAGCGCCGTTTTCACGTATGGCTATATCCATCTAGTTTATAACTCGTTTTTAAGTGAGTACATGATCATTGCATTTGCACTTGTTCCAATCATTTTTACTATGCTATCGAAATATCTGGCTAAATCCAAAATGACTAAGCTTTCGAAGAACTTCATGTTCACCAGTTTGATTGAGAGCGGGATCGTTTTCTTATATAGTAACGCGATGGTGTACCAGGAGATCTATGCGCAAATATTCATTGCGCTCATGATAATATCCGCTCAGCTTGTCCATGTTTCCCTTCATTCGAGAAATTCCAGCTTCACGTACCCGGCTGTTATTGTTTTCGACTTAGCGTTCCTATATCTTTTCTTTGCCTTGCCAGTCTCTTTTTCTACCATTTTAAATCTGATTTTTGTTGTTCAGGTCATTCAATATCTTGGAGTATATTTATATAATCGTCATCCAAGGTACAGCCTGTTTAAGAAGAGTATCTTACTCATCTCCCCAATGATCATGTTAGTGATACTGACCAGTAAATTCAGCGAAATGGATTGGCTTGCAGTTAGTGCAGAGCTCGCCATGATTTCTGGGCTTTTCTTCATCACATATATAAAAGACGAATCAAAGCATATGAAGGAAAACGCCATATACGGGTTTCCAATCACTTTCGTACTGGCTTTGGTTGCTTTCTATCCATATTTGTTGGAGAGTTTAGGGTGGGTCCGATCAAATATCCCGCTCAGCGTCTATTTAATGGGGGTTTCACTGATTTCCATCTGTTCAGCCTACACATTTAAAAAGAGATACCATAAATACTTTCCTGTTTTTGCATATAGCGGACAGATTCTTTCCTTCCTTTCCTTGATATCGATTCCCTTCGATTCATTGAATCCTTTGGAGGCAAGCGGAGTCATTGCCATAGCTACTGCAATGAACGGCTGGTCCGTCCATATACATCGGAAGCAAATATTCTGGGTGCCTGTCGTGATCACAAGTGCCGGCCTATATGCCTCACTCTACGATGTTTTTGATTTTGGTTCAATGGTGCTGAAGATTGCGTTTGTGCTCCTAGGCCCTATCGTCTTTTTCCTTCTAGGAGGATGGCTTGGGAAATATTCGGGAAATGGGAAATTGTACTTCCAATATACGAGTCACCTTGCCAATTTACTGGCGATTCCCGTTGGATATTTGCTCATCATCCATACGGAAAGTTCACCGTTCCTATATGTTTCACAACTGCTGATTTATATTTTGGTGCTTTAAGGGCAAATGTGAAATGGGAAAAATACGTTTTTACGTACCTGGGGTTTTCGACACTTTTCCTGCAGGTCCATTTATTTTTTGCAAACGTGGGGAGAATGGCATTCATTACATCAATATGCATGATGATAACAGCAGGACTCATAACCATTCTGTGGTCGGTTTCCAAAAAGAATTGGAAAGGCATCATGGAGTATTATCTTATTCCATTCATTCATTTAGGAATAAGCATATCCATATTGGAAACGGCAATCCGGGATTTTCCGCTTAACAGGGAATTGGTCTGGGTAGGAGTGATGACTGTACAGTTCTTGTTTGCCTGGTATCTGCTCATGAAAAGGAATTGGCGGAACTATGTTGCGGCTCCTCTAAGCTTGGCGTTCATTTTCTATAATATGTATGTAAATACATTACCTCTGGTTATGGCGATTATCGTATTGCTTGTATGTATGGCTGTGATGGTGCTGGCTAGCAGACGCCATTTCAAAGGATTGGTCAACCAAGAGGCAACGGAGAGAGTCATTGATCATTATCGGATTTTTGGTTTGTTATATCTGTGTACTCTGAACCTGGAAGTGTTTTTGAGCGATACAGGTTCTGCGATTTTGGGGATTTTTGTTTCCCTGCTGTTGCCTAGCTACTTCATTCTTATGGGGAAATTTACGATCTATAAGAAAGAAAAAGCATTTACTCGGGAATAGCGGCCATCATCGGCCTTTTTCCCGTTCATCAATATCATAGATTATGCCCATACACTTCCAATCGTCACGAGTTTGGCTGTTCTTTTTGGCTGTATGGCAGGAATGTTGTTGCTGAGCAGACTGTATTCCAGCGGGTCACTCAAGAAAAACGGATCAGGCATCATCAGCTTTGATCCTTTCAGGATCTATGGTTTATTCTTTTTGATCGATATGAATGCGGAGGTTTTTAACGATACTAAACCTCAGTTGCTCAAAGTCTTTGTCTCGCTTCTGTTAACCGCCTATTTCATCTTCCTGAGGAGTCTGACAGCGGAAAAGCTTGAAAAGAAAATCTATTCCAATATTGCTGCACTAGTCAGTCTGTATCCCTTCCTGATCATCGTCGGCTATGCCAACAGCCAATCGGTTGTAATGGGCTTGCTGTTCCTTTTCGGCTTTATGTCAGGGATGCTGCTTTTAAGCCGGCGTTATTTCGATGGTTTAATCAAAAAGGAAGATACAGGTATTACCATTGATGCATACAGGATATATGGCCTGCTGTTTTTACTTGCCATGAATAGGGGAATCCCAGTAACTGAAACCTCAAGCCAGTTACTCCAGGTTTTCGTCTCGCTCTTGATCACGGTTTACTTCATCTTGATTGGAAGTTTCACAAAGGATGTAAAGAAAAAGGCATCTACGTTTGGCTGGCGGGAATTCTCAGTTTGTATCCGTATTGGACCATCATCATGTACGCGGACACATTACAGCCTTTCGTCGGAGCGGCAGTCCTTTTGGGGTGTATGGCCATAATGGTACTGCTAAGCAGGAAATTCTTTAAAGGGTTGCTTGATAAAGGCGGGGCAGGTTTTCAATTGGATTTTTACAGAGTCTATGGACTGCTGTTTCTTCTTGCCATGAACATGGATGTTTTGATGGGGGACCAGTACATTTCACTTTGGAAATCTTCGTGGCACTTCTGATTCCGGCCTATTTCATTTTGATGAGAAGCACAACGACAGGCAAGAGGGAAAGAAAATCCCAATTGGCTGCAGCGCTTTTGTTCAGTCTATATCCGTATTGGGTCATTGTCGATCAGCTCACGATACATCCTTTACTTGCGGAGGAGGTGAATATTCTGCCATTGTTCATTGTCAGCACCACTCTACTGAGGAAAATCTTTGCTAAAGGAAAAATCACACAATATATCGAGAGTGGTATTGTTATCCTCCTGTTTTTAGCCTTAATCATTGATGCAATGGCAGGAAACACCTTATATGATGCCCTCATTATCGGCACGATGTCATTGGCGGCAATGCTTTTTGGATTCATGATGAAATACAAATCCTATTTCATCGCTGGAACGGGGACCATTTTATTCAATGTCTATATGAATACCAATTCGATGTGGGGCGAGATGCCATGGTGGCTGTATTTAATCATTGGCGGAGGCCTGCTTATCGGAATTGCATCTTTCTTTGAATGGAAAAAACAAAAAGACAACAGGACCTCTAAGGAGGTTCTAGAGAAAAATAAACAAAGGATCAAGAATTGGCTCAATCGGTGGAATTAATGAAGAAGGAAAAGGAATGCATCAACGACTGGAAAAATTTCCGATGGAAGCGATGCTTACCTTTAACTTGGAGAAGAGAGCTCAATGCACATGTCTAATAATGGCCTAAGAGAGTGGGCTTGCAGGGTCCAATCTCAAAACCTTGGACCAAAATTCAAAGTGGTTCGGAATTTATAAATTCCGAACCACTTTTGTCTACAAACCGAGAGCATTTAAAAGTACTCTTTCCTTCTTCTATTTTCTTGATTTCTTCTTGCCAATCATGAATTTCTATTTCACTGCTATATTAGTTTGGAAACATTCATTAAAAATGGTGAAAGGACATTTCTATATTTTTTAGTTCTTGAATCAATTTCACTCGATCTTAAGTTAAACCTTGTACTAATTTTTTCTTGTTTTCCAAATTTGCATATACAAAAACTGGTCTGAATTTCCGTATCTCTTTATCATCCGTATCAGCAGTAAATCCTTTGAATTTGAGTAACAAACTCAGCTTCATCAATCCAGTTTACATTTTTACTAATGCTTGTGTAAAAACACTTGGATTTTTTCCAAGCGAAAAGCTCAAGACGAACAAGAACTGCATGAAGAACAGCTGGAAGAGGAATCAGTACTGCTGTCATGGGAACTGTTATGGCCACCATGATCGGCATGGCCGGAGCCGGAGGAAACTGTGTTCGATTCATTCCCGAATATATCTTTAAATTCGCTGTCAAAATCATCGGTGCTTGCATAAGTGAAATAGGCAGGAGCTGCGTAGTCCGTCTGGTCGTACGTTTTCCGCCAATTCAATTCTTTCATGGGGCGATTTCCTTTAAATTGGGAAGTGAAGGCTTCAAAGGTCCGCTCCGCTTGCATACTTGTCGGTTTCCGCATATATTTCTCTTTTAACTGCTCCAGCTCCAACGTTTTAAAATCGCGGAGAAGCGTTTGCCCTTTATCATGTTTGAAAAATTTTCCCCACCTTTGAATGGAATGGGAGTCCACCGTAAATAGCTGTACATAGTAAAAGTCAAAAAGAGTGCGCTCTTCGGGTTTGAAAACGGGTTCTGAATGAGGATGGTGCTTAATGGTCCTACCGATGAAAGCCTGGCAAAACTGATCATATTCCTGTCTATAATTCAGCATGATATGCCACAACTCATCGATGACTGAATTAAACATTTCAACTTTTCCAAACACTGCAGCCATAATCAAATAGCGTTTCAATTCACGCCAAGCCTGATTGACTTTTACCTGTGAGTCCCGAGGGTGCTTCAGTCGGAATTCAGTATTGACCTTTTCCATATAATTGAAATCAAGTGCTGTATTAAGCTTTTCTATCAATGTTTCTGAAACGATTTCCGTTGCATGCAGATCTAAAGTTTCCTCACGGTATTTATGGAATTCATTTTGATAGCGTTCCAATTTAGCTGGCTCACTTAGCCTTTTAACGAAATTGACCAGTAAAACAGCAAAAATTGCCGCAAGAATGACATAAAAGAAGGTCATTTTTGTCCACTCCTCTTAATCTATGGATAAAATACTTTAACATTATCTTACATGTTCTTGGAAGGGATTGTAAGTTTTTGTTTGGATTTGCTTGCAAAATGTTCCCTTGGCAAAAATCGATTAAGCTGTGGAGGTTGCATGCCAAAACCCTGAAACTGTTTCGTCCTTTCCATGGCATGTAAGGGACTTTCAATCATTAAATCAAGCACTTCAAATAATGCCTCATATCTAGTATAGTTAGAGGGGAAAAGGGGTGAAGGCATGTACTTGACAGTAAAAGAGACTGCGGAATATCTATCGATGCCGGAAACTTATATAGAAAATTTGATCATTCAAAATAAAATTCGCACCGTTCATGATGGTGAGCAGCATTTGATTTTTAAAGAGCAGTTTAATATGCATCTTGAACAGATGGAGAAATATAAGAAGCAATTAGCGGATTATTATAACGAACCTATCCCTGAAGATATCGATGTGAAGGATGAAGATTAGCATCTTTCCATTTGGCAGATGTTGAGTTTGTTGACAAAAGGGGGAAGGTGCGAGACTCATGCGGGAAAAGCGCGTCTAGGGAGATCCCGCAGGCGCAAACCGAGGAGGCTCCACGATCGCCCGCGGAAAGCGAGTGCCTGAAGCGGAAATCAACGTCCAAATTCTAAAACATAATAAAAACCTTAGATATACTAGATTTTCATTGAGTTTGTCTACGGTCTGGCATCTGCCGATTTGGCAGATGTTTTTTCATGCAGAAATGGCTGTGAAATCAATTGTCGAATTTTCGAAAATGGTCTTAACTACGTCTCCATCCCGGGTCTTACTGATCATTCAAATAATTTTGTTGTCAATGCAAGGTAATTGTAGTAGAATTCCTCAATTCCGTGTAAAATGAAAGGTAGATGGAATTATCACGGCAGAATGGTAGTTAGGAGATAGGTAAGTGGTAAAAGAGTATTTGCAAAGCGAAGGTTTTTCAAGGTTAATTACATTAATTGTGTTAGTCCTCTTTTTAATAAGCATCGGCAGTATGGTTAATATCGTGTTATTCACATTTGTTTTCACTTTCCTGATGGGAAGGCTGGAGCAATTCATCATGATTCGGCTGAATAAAGTGATGCATATCAACTCCAAGGTTGTTATAAGCTTTTTATATGCAGTCGTCATTTCTTGTTTAGCCATCGTACTTTATAAATATCTACCGGTCATTACGCTACAATTCACGGAATTAGTGACACAGATCGTTTTCTTCTTTCAACATCCACCAGATAGTAGGGTCATTCAATATGCCATTAATATAATGAACGAGCTGGAATCGCCGCTCGATCTTCAAAAACAGATGAATACTCTCTATCTTTATATATCCGATTTCGGTAAACTGGCATTTCAAATTTTCATTTCCATGTTGCTTAGTCTATTTTTCTTATTGGAAAAAGATAAAATCATTCGATTCACCTCTAAATTCAAGCGGGCCAAATTTAAATCTTTCTTTATAAACTTAAGCCACTTTGGCGTCAAATTCATCAATTCATTCGGAAAGGTGATTGAGGTCCAGTTCTTGATAGCCATTACGAATGCCGTCCTATCCGTAACTTTCTTATGGATTCTTGGCTTCCCGCAGTTGCTCGGTCTAGGGATCATGATTTTCTTCCTTGGTTTGATTCCGGTTGCAGGGGTCATCATCTCCCTCATCCCGCTTAGCATGATTGCCTATAGCATCGGCGGCATGCCCAAAGTGATTGCTGTATTAATCATGATTGTTGTGATCCATGCAATTGAAAGCTATATTTTAAATCCGAAATTCATGTCGGCAAAAACAAATCTTCCAACATTTTTCACCTTCATCATCCTATTGTTTTCCGAGCATTTCCTTGGGATATGGGGATTGATCATCGGAATACCGATCTTCATCTTCCTGTTGGATATGTTAGATATCGAAGAGGGGAATATGGAAGCCCCATAATAATCTTTATAATCTTTTGAGCAGCGGCCACGCCAATATGGCCGCTGCTTATTTTTGTTCTATTAAATCCTTTGAAAGGTGGCGCTAACTGTTTTCAATATAATATCCATTAGTTCGAGTAAAGGGGAAAAGGGTGCATCTTTCCCTATTAGAGCTTAATTGCGTTTTTGATTTACCGAGTTAATGGATTAAAATTTTATTTTACTAAAGTTATTTATCGACTTTTTATTGCATAAAAAAACAAATAAACGTATAATATTCTTAAAAGAATATACTGAAAGTTCTCTAAAGTTAGATTTATCTGTTTTTTAAAAAAAGAGAGTTTACGAGAGAGAAGAGGGGATTATTTTGAAAAAGGTTTCTTTTTTAGTGTTTGCCATGGTAGCTTCTTTGTTACTAGTCATGACAGGATGCGGGAAGGGTAAGGAAGTCTCGACAACTGGTAAAGAAGAAGAGTCCAATGGAAAGACACTCAGGATCGTGACGGACGCCAACTATGCTCCATTTGAATATCTTGAAGGCGATAAGATTGTAGGATTCGATGTTGATTTCATCAATGCCGTTGCAAAAGAAGCGGGTTATGAAGTTAAATTGGAAAGTGTTGGTTGGGATCCGATTTTTGTTGAAATCGAAGGTAAGAGAGCGGATGTCGCCATATCTGCGATTACAGTGAATGATGAAAGAAAACAATCTTATGACTTCTCGGTTCCGTATTTCTTATCCACAAACAAGATTCTCGTTCCGGAGAATAGTGATATAAAATCAGGAGATGAATTGAAAGGAAACGTCGTTGCCGTTCAGACTGGTACAACCGGACAGGAAGCGGTAGAGAAACTCCTTGGAAAGAATCACAAGGATATCAAAAAATTCGAAAATAATAACCTGGCCATTCAGGAATTACTAAAAGGCGGGGCTTCGGCTGTCGTAGCTGATAATACGGTTGTTGAAGAATATGTGAAAAATAACCCCGATCAAAAACTGAAAGTCGTTGAAGATAGCAAAAGTTTCAATGAGGAATTTTATGGTCTCATGTTCCCAAAAGGCAGTGAATTGAAATCGGAGTTCGATAAAGCCGTGAATGCCATTTATGAAAATGGGAAATATGCAGAAATTTACAAAGAATGGTTTGGTACTGATCCAGATATAGAAGCATTGAAAGCACAACAATAAAATCAAATGGATAGAAAAAGATTGCGTAACTTTACGTGTGAAGTTACGCAGTTTTTTTGGCCTTAGGAGGGAAACAAAATGAGCTTTCGCTGGGATATTATTTTTGAATATGCACCTTTCCTATTAAAAGGAACATTGCTTACTATAGGGCTGTCGGTTTCCTCCATCCTAATCGGAACTTTTTTGGGGTTATTGATCGGTTTAGGGAAACTCATGAGAAACAAAGTGCTTGCCTTTCTATTTTACTGTTATGTCACGGTTTTTCGCGGAACACCGCTTTTAGTTCAAATCTTTTTAATCCATTTTGGAATTGTACCCTTTTTTACCGGGGAAACGAATGCAGTAGCTGCCGGTGTCATTGCTTTATCATTAAATGCAGCCGCATATATTGCCGAAATTTTCCGGGCGGGCATTCAATCCATCGATAAAGGGCAAATGGAAGGGGCGCGTTCATTGGGAATGACCCATATCCAAACAATGGTACATGTTGTATTGCCTCAAGCTTTCAAACGGATGATTCCTCCGTTAGGAAATGAATTCATCGTATTATTGAAGGATTCATCCCTGCTTTGTGTCATTGCTGCCCCGGAATTAATGTATTGGGGGAAAGCGATGGGGAGTCAGTACTTCAAAGTGTGGGAGCCATACTTGGCGTGTGCCTTCATCTATCTATTCCTGACCCTCATTTTAAGTTTCGTATTAAATAGACTCGAAAGAAGGTTGAAAACAGAATGATAAAGGTGGAGAATCTAAAGAAGTCATTTGGCGAAAATGATGTATTGAAAAATATCAATGCAATCGTTTCCCCTCGGGAAGTAGTCGTGGTAATTGGTCCTTCTGGGTCGGGTAAATCCACTTTCCTCAGGTGCATCAATCAACTTGAAACGATAACGGGAGGCCATATTTTCATTGAAGGGCTTGATACGACAGACAAGAAGGTCAATATCAATAAAGTCCGGACCGAAGTTGGCATGGTATTTCAGCATTTTAATTTATTTCCACATAAGACTGTTCTTGAGAATATAATGCTTGCGCCTATAAAGGTCCGCAAGATATCCAAAGAACAGGCATCCCAAAGAGGAATGGAACTGCTTAAGAAAGTGGGACTTGCAGAGAAAGCGAACGCATATCCGGATTCATTATCGGGGGACAAAAGCAACGTGTCGCAATTGCCAGGGCTTTGGCGATGGAACCCAAAATCATGCTATTCGACGAGCCGACTTCCGCCCTGGACCCGGAAATGGTCGGTGAAGTCCTTGAGGTTATGAAGCAACTGGCTAAGGAAGGCATGACCATGGTAGTTGTGACCCATGAGATGGGGTTTGCAAAAGAAGTTGGAGATCGCGTGATTTTCATGGACGAAGGTTATATTATTGAAGAAAATATTCCTAGTGAGATTTTTAATAATCCCCAGCAGGAAAGAACGAAAGCCTTTTTGAGTAAAGTGCTTTAATGGCACGTAAAGAAAAAACCTTCCATAAAGGGAGGTTTTTTTTTCGGAGTATATCAGGGGGCTTCATTTGATGCATGAAGCGCCTAAAAGCGATTCAGGGCTTTTACCGAGCACAAGCATACTGATTTTGGCATATCCAATATTTTTATTTTGGGAGAAGGTCTGAAGTAATACCTGGATATTCGGGTCATCCTTTAACTTTTGAACTTCCTCTATATATAATCCGATAACGGAGGGCATAACGAATTCAGGGGTGTATTCGTTAGGGTTTTCATCCATGAGTAACGTGCCCATAAATTGATATTTAAATTGAAGAGCCCGTGTTAAGGCAATGACATGGAGCAGTTTTTTAAATAGTTCGGGGTAAGAATATTTAATTTTCTCCAGAGCTGCTTCTGTTGCCTGTAACTCATCGACACTAGATAAAGTGATCATGAATATCTCCTTTTTAGAATATATGGCATCCATCAGCATTTACCGTGCTTTTTACTTATACTAGTCTAACCCTGCCGAAATGCATTGTAAAATGGTTAGTTGTTATCATGTGCATAACCCAAATCTATGATACTGCTTACATCAATCATGCTGGATAATTCACTCCTTATGAGACAATGCTTCCCTCGTATATTTCAGCCATTCTTTTGCAGCGTATGAAAGGTAATGGTCCTTACTCCAAATGAATCCTAAATTCCAATTAATTGAGGGATTTTTAACCTTGATTGTCTTTACGCGCTCATCATGACGGCACAAACTTTCAGGTAATAGAGCAACGCCAAGTTTACAGTAAACCATTTCCTCAATAAAATCCCAGCGAGAGCTTTCCGTGACAATATGTGGAGAAAAACCAGCTTCATTACAGGATGAAATGATAAGATCTCGTAGGACGTAATCTTTATTGAATAAGATGAAAGATTCGTTTTCCAAGTCGGCCAAATCAATTTCTTCCACACAAGCATGGGGATGGGAGGGATGAACAATTAAGTTGATGTCCTCTTCCAAAAAAGCAAAATGATGAAAAAGTGCGGTGTTGGTTGGCAGGACTATTACGCCTATATCGATTAAATCATTTTGGACGGATTCTTCTATCTTCTTTGAACCATCCTCTACTAATTGAAAGGTGATATTGGGATAGTCCTCGTGAAAACGGCTAAGAATTCGGGGGAAGAAAGAAGCGTCGATGATCGGCGGCAGCCCGATGCGTATATGTCCCTTTTTCAAACCTAATAAATTGTCCATTTCCGTTTCTAAATTGTGAAAGGCCTTATCGATCAATTTTGCCTGCTCTAAGACGACCCTGCCTGCATCGGTCAAGATCAGTTGCTTGCGTGAACGATCAAAAAGCTCAACACCTAGCTCGGTTTCCAGGTTTTTAATCATCTTGCTGATGGTCGGCTGGGTAATGAATAAATGGTCGGCAGCCCGAGTGAAGCTATTGAAATTGGTTACCTCTATAAAGTATTGCAAATGTTTAATATCCATTGCGTCACCTGTTATCCTCGTTTAAAATTAGTTTCATTTTACCCGTAAACGGAAGGGTTTGTAAAACATGATAAGTTTGGAGTTCCCTGCACGCATAAATAAGCTGGATTCCAAGGGGAACCCAGCTTATGAAAGGGCTGGCTATAAAGAGTATCTGCCGTAAATTTCATTTGACCAACAAGACGGGCACTGGGGAATGCTGGACTATATAGTGGCTCACGCTGCCTAGGAATTCCTTGAAGCCGCTCAACCCGCGGCTGCCCATGATGATAAGGTCACAATTCTGGGATTTTGCATGTTCCAATAAAGTCGTGATGGCTGAACCCTCTAAGACAAATGTTTGGGATGCATTCGGGATTTCGGATAAAAGCGCTTCTGCTTTTTTAATCACTTCATTGCCGTACTTGAGCATGGTTTCTTCAATTTCCTGAAAAGCATTGCCATATATATTTGGCTTGATTGGCAGCGTTACGGCGTGAAGCACCTGGATTTCGATAGCGGGATCCAGCTTCGCTAATTCAATCGCTTTTTCTAAAGACTTAAGTGCCAATTCTGATTCATCATAAGCAACTAATATTTTTGAACATAGCATCAATCGATCATTCCCTTCATTAAAAGACTATACCCATAGTATATCAATTTGAATCTTTCATGCAGTTTCATATATTATAAATTTTGTGAATATTTCATTGAAGTTTACGTTAACGTCAATGTTAAAATAAAGGTAAATAATCCCTTTGTAAAGTGTGGTTTTAACATGTACACCATTTCTGAATTAGCAAAAGAATTCGGATTGACGACAAGGACCCTCCGATATTATGAGGAACTGGGTATGCTTAGGCCAATGCGTACCGAAACGGGAAAAAGAGTTTATGGAAAGAAAGAATATGCACAGCTCAAAATCATAATGCGCGGGAAGAAATATGGTTTTTCGTTAGTGGAAATTAAGGAAATAGTCCTTTTATTCGATAAGGATAGGACAGGCATTAAGCAATTGGAAAAAACGATTGAAACTGCAGGACAGAAGTTAAACGATATTAATGAACGAATTAAAGAGCTGGACGGGTTGAAGCAGGATTTTGAACAGGTAATCAAAGGCTTTACCGAAACCCTTCATGACTTGAAAATGACCGATAAAACAGGCAAGAGGTGAAATTAATCTTGAAAATAGGTTTTGATGATAGTGAAAGATGAATATACATTCTAGAAACAAATGGGGTGAGGATTTGGAAATTCAAGAAACCATTGCAGTTGTGACAGGCGGAGCTTCAGGTCTGGGAGCCGCGACAGTAAGAAACATCATTAATAAAGGAGGAAAAGCGGTCATATTTGACCTCTCGGAAGAAAATGGAGCTAAAATGGCTCAGGAATTGGGAGATTCAGTCCTGTTCATTAAAACGGATGTTACCAGTGAAGAAAGTGTAGCGGCAGCGTTGGGTGAAGGAATGAAAAAATTCGGGAGCATCAATACGGTCATCAACTGTGCAGGCATTGCGATTGCAGAGAAGGTCATAGGCAGAAAAGGTGCACATCAATTGAAAGCGTTCTCAAATGTCGTGCAAATCAATTTGGTCGGTACGTTTAATGTAATACGGCTTGCGGCGGAAAAAATGGTCGATAATGAACCGAACCAAGAGGGGAGCGTGGGGTCATTATCAATACAGCTTCGGTAGCTGCTTTTGAAGGACAAATCGGACAAGCCGCATATAGTGCCTCCAAGGGTGGAATTGTCGGTATGACTCTGCCGATCGCAAGGGAGCTTGCCACCAAAGGGATACGTGTCGTATCGATTGCACCGGGTCTATTCCATACTCCGATGTTCGATTCATTACCTGAAGAAGCTAGGATGTCATTAGGGAAAACCGTGCCATTCCCATCAAGGCTCGGGTATCCAGAAGAGTACGCTAAACTAACGGAAAGCATCATAACCAATCCAATGCTGAATGGGGAAACCATCAGACTGGATGGGGCCATTAGAATGTCACCAAGGTAAGTTGTTAATCCCTTCAGGGTAATCCATTGTAAATCTAGAAAAAGAAGCTCGACAAAGGAATGGAAAGGAGATAAAACAGATGAAGCATCCATATCTAAGTGAAGAACATGAAATTTTCCGTAAGTCCTTCCGAAAATTTTTAGAGAAAGAAGCAGTTCCCCACTATGAACGATGGGAAGAAGAGAAGATCATTCCCCGGTCTTTTTGGGTTAAAATGGGGGAACAGGGTTTTATATGTCCGGATCTTGAAGAAGATTATGGGGGTTCCGGGGTAGATTGGGGCTTTGCCGTTATAATTAATGAGGAATTGGAAAGGGTTGGTTCGGGGTTCATTGGTTTCGGACTTCACAGTGACATCACCGTTCCGTATATTTCCGCATACGGAACCGAGTCGCAGAAACAGCGCTGGCTTCCTAAATGCACGACAGGGGAAATCATTACAGCCATTGCCATGACAGAGCCTGGTACAGGTTCGGATTTGGCCAATATAAAAACGACTGCCATTTTGGATGGAGATCATTACATATTAAATGGCCAAAAGACATTCATTACAAATGGCATTCATTCTGATTTGGTCATTGTTGCCTGTAAAACGGATCCCAGTGCCGTTCCGAAACATAAAGGCGTAAGCTTAGTCGTGGTCGAAAGGGATACACCCGGGTTTTCGAGGGGAGAAAACTGAAGAAACTTGGCTTGCACAGTCAGGATACAGCAGAACTCATCTTCGAGGATTGCCGTGTTCCAAAGGAAAACCTGCTTGGAGAAGAAGGCAAGGGGTTTACTTACTTAATGGAAAAACTGCAGCAGGAACGACTTGTGGTGGCAATTTGTGCACAAACCGCGTCTGAGGATATGCTGGCCGATACGATTGAGTACGTGAAGGGCAGGGAAGCGTTCGGAAAATCAGTAAGTCAGTTTCAAAATACTCAATTCAAAATCGCGGAAATGGCAACGGAGATCAAAATGGGGCGTGCCTTCCTAGATCAATTGATCGCCAAACATATGGCTGGTGAACAGGTTGTAACGGAAGTTTCGATGGCAAAATGGCGTTTGACGGAGACTGCCAGAAAAATATCCATTGAATGCATGCAGCTCCATGGCGGCTATGGATATATGGAGGAATACAAGATTGCGAGAAGGTATCGGGATGTTCCGGTAGCAAGCATCTATGCCGGGACAAATGAAATCATGAAGAAAATCATCGCTAAGAACCTGGGCCTATAATAAAAGGATGAGAGGGGAAGAGAGTATATGCGGGAAGTGGTTATCGTTGAAGGGATTCGCACGCCGGTAGGCAGAAGGAACGGTGTCTTGAAAGACGTTCGCCCTGATGATCTGGCAGGTGAAGTATTGAAGAGTCTGATTGAAAAGGCGGGCATCGATCCGGCTATTGTCGATGATGTAATTTTAGGCTGTGTTTCACAGTCGGGTGAACAGGCCGGTGATATAGCAAGGGTTGCTGCACTTATTGCCGGATTTCCGATTGAAGTGCCGGGAACGACGATTGACCGTCAATGCGGATCAAGTCAGCAGGCAGTACATTTCGCTTCCCAGGCCATCTTGTCGGGTGATATGGATGTGGTAGTGGCCGGTGGAGTGGAAAACATGTCAAGAGTTCCCATGGGGTCTAATTATCAAGGTGCTGTAACAAGCCAAAAGTATATGGACTTATATGAGGTGATCAACCAAGGGTTATCAGCTGAAAGAATCGCCGATAAGTGGGGAATAACACGAAAAGATTGTGATCAGTTTTCCGTTGACAGTCATGCCAAGGCAATACGTGCACAAAAAGAAGGGCATTTTAACCGTGAAATGATATCAGTAACGGGTACTGATAAAGAAGGAAATCAAATCGAAGTTACGGAAGATCAAGGACCAAGGGGCGGAACTACGCTTGAAGTGCTTGCTGGGTTGAAACCGGTTTTTCAAGAAGACGGTTTAATCCATGCAGGGAACTCAAGTCAGATCAGTGACGGTGCTGCCGCTTTATTATTGATGGAACGCAGTAAAGCCGAAGAACTTGGATTGAAGCCGCGCTTTAAAGTGCATACACGGGTTGTTGTCGGGTCAGATCCCACCCTGATGCTAACGGGACCGATTCCCGCCACCAAAAAAGCTTTGGAAAAAGCAGGTCTTACAATTGATGATATCGATATTTTTGAAGTGAATGAGGCTTTCGCTCCTGTACCGATTGCCTGGCTAAAAGAAACGGGGGCAGACCCCAAGAAGCTGAATCCAAATGGCGGGGCGATTGCCCTGGGGCATCCTCTTGGCGGCAGCGGGGCCCGATTGATGGTATCCATGATCCATGAGTTAGAAAGGACGGGCGGCCGTTATGGGCTGCAAACAATGTGTGAAGGCCACGGCATGGCGAATGCGACAATCATTGAAAGATTGGACTGAATCTTGACTTCCATTTATGAATATTCGTAATTCGCACGAAAGTAAAAAAGCTGAAAAAGGGATGAAGCCGACCATCGGCAGGCTTTACTGAATTCTTCCTGTTGATGGTGGTTACTTGAGGAGGAAAATGATATGTCAGTAACGATTAAAAATATCTTTGATCAGACGGTTCAGGAATTCCCCATTAAAGAAGCTATCTACGACGTGAGAAGGAATATCCGCTATACGTACATTCAATGGAATGAACAGGTGAATAGGTTGGCGGCGGCCCTTCAAGCGGAAGGGGTGCGAAAAGGGGACAGGGTCTCTACGTACCTTTACAACAATGAAGAGCTTGCAACAGCGTTCTTTGCCTGTGCAAAAATAGGTGCAATTTTTAATCCGATCAACTTCCGTTTAATGCCGGAAGAGTTGGCCTTCATCTTGAACGACGCTGCTCCAAAGGTCGTTTTATTCGAACATGAATTGGAAACGAACGTTGCCGCGGTTGAAAAGCGATTTCCGGAAACGGCCTTCTGGTATATTGATGAGGATGTGCCTGGGTATGCCAAAGGTTACCGCCAGAAATTGGCCAGTATCTCATCAAAGCCAGATGAAGTGGAAGTTCACGAAGATGACATTTATGCCATCATGTATACGAGCGGGACAACCGGACGTCCCAAAGGGGTCATTCACCTTCATAAAGACATGGTCAAACAAGCCGGGATTTTAATAGGGGCCATGAAGTATGAACGCTCTGATATCGGTTTGATTACTGCCCCGATGTTTCATTGTGCTGAATTGCACTGCTCTTTTTACCTCGCGTACAGGTCGGTGCCGCTAATGTCATATTACATCAGTTTAATCCCAAAAAAGGTCATGGAACTGATTGAATCCGAGGGGATCACCAAGTTTTTTGCTGCACCAACGATGTGGAACATGCTCATTCAGGAAAACTTGGAGAAGTATAAATTCCAGAGTTTGAAGCTAGGGCTTTATGGAGCAGCCCCGATGGCTCCATCACTTGTACGTGCCTGTCAGGAGAAACTTGGCATCCAGTTCATCCAAGCTTATGGAATGACTGAAATGGGTCCCGCCATCACTCTCCTAATGGAGGAAGATCAAATTAGGAAAGCGGGTTCTGCCGGCAAGGCATGTTCCGGTCATGAAATCATCATTGCCCGTCCGAATGACGAAGGGCCATCGGATCCCAGGGATATGCTGGAACCTGGGGAAACAGGGGAAATCCTCGTAAAGGGTCCGTGCATCATGCAGGGTTACTTTCAAAAAGAAAGAGAGACCGAAAAGGCGCTCTACAAAGGCTGGTACCATTCCGGTGACATCGGATTCCTGGATGAAGATGGATATCTATGGGTCAAGGACCGTGTGGACGATATGATTATTTCTGGAGGGGAAAATATTTATCCACGCGAAGTGGAGGATACACTATATGAGCATCAAGGAATTCTTGACTGTGCAGTACTTGGTCAGCCGGATGATCAATGGGGAGAAACGGTAACGGCTTTCATCGTAGCCAAAGACCCTTCGCTAGCGGAAACCGATTTAGAAACTTGGTGTAAGAACAGTAATACTCTGGCGAACTATAAACGTCCAAGGAGATATATCTTCTGTAATGAACTGCCTCGGAATGCAAGTGGGAAGATACAAAAGTTCTTGCTTCGTAAACAGTTGGAAGAAAATGTTGATGGCAAAGGTTTGGGGAACCTTCTTTAATGCAGGGGTCGGCAGCCGATACAACACCACGTTATGATTGGAAAAGTCATTTAGAATTGCTGGGAATGTAATAGAGATGGATGAATTATTATATAAATAATAATCCTGTGGAACAAATGAAGGAGAGAGAATAGTTATCCACAACAAAAATGCAGGGTGGTTAGCGCAATATCTCCTTTATCCACATAATCCACAGGGTTATCCAGAAATAACATTATTTTCATGTTAATAAGGTGGTTTATTGTACTTATTTTTTATCAGTATTTTCAGAATATATCCACAATATACACAGGGGTGTGGATAAGCTATGTGAATAATGAAAAAACAAGGGGCTGAATTACAGCCCCTTCGTTTGGTTTATTCTGCTTATTAGCGGCGATTATGAGCACGGCGGTCAGCCGCATTTGCACGGGCTTGTGCCTCGATATCTTCCTGGTCAGCCAGTTCTGAAGAATATTCAACGTCAAGTCCGTCACTTTTCAGGTTTTTGGGAACCTGAGGAAGTTTCTGTTTGTTCTTATCTCGATTATGGTGTATGTTATTTCGTCCCATGTTATCGCCCCCTGGAATAAAGAATAAGCTGGAGATGAATTCACTAATCATCTCCAGCTTATTTTGTGTAGAGTGGCTGTTCAAAATGTACGGAAAAAACTCCAAACTTAACGACGGGATTTCTTCTCGGTATATCCACCAGCTTTATCTGCTTTTTTAAATTCGCGAGCATAAAGAATCGCTTGTGTACTAGTTAAGTTACTTTTCTCTTTATCGTGTTTTTTGAGCAATTAAATCATCTCCATTCACTTAATATCCCTATTTTTTCCTAAAATGAACCATTCATACGTGGGAATCTTCTTTTAAGATATTTTGTAAAGCTTCTTTAAGGGTTGGAAAGGAGAAGGTGAATCCTTCCTCTTTAAGTTTAGTGGGAAGGACATTTTGCCCCTCAAGTACAAGTATGCTCATTTCCCCCAACAGTTTCTTGATTAAGAAGGGGGGACGGTTAACCAATGGGGCCGGTGCAAGGCAGCTCCTATCGTTTTCCCGAATGTATCCATCTGAACGGGGTTCGGTGCCGTAAAATTGACTGGACCTTTTATCCGAGCATCTTTCATGCAAAAGATGATTGCACGGACCGCGTCATGGATATGAATCCAGGAAAGCCACTGATTCCCTTTGCCAACCTTTCCTCCGCCAAATAGTTTATAGGGGAGGGCCATCATTGGCAGTGCGCCGTCTTTTTCCCCAAGAATCACCCCGAATCTTGTTAAGATCAACCTATTACTGTAAGAGCGTGCTTTAGCTGCTTCCTTTTCCCATAGTTGAACAGTACGGGCCAAGAAATCATCACCAATGGATTCAGAGGTTTCAGTAAAGGTTTCATCGTCCGAAATACCATAATACCCGATTGCACTTGCACTAATGATGACGGACAATTTATCGGGCAGTATGGAAATGATCCGGTTCATCTCTTTGGAAGCTTCGATCCTGCTTTCGACAATCCGGCGCTTTCGTTCAGGTGTCCAACGGCCGTTGTTCAGAGATTCACCAGCAAGGTTAATGAACACATCGAGCCTCTCCAAGTACTTTTCTGGCTTTGCCTCCTCGGTCAGCCAGCCGATATATGTCAAATTAATCTGTTTTTTAAATTTTTCGGGATGACGGGTCAAAATATATATATCATGATTTTCTTTTGATAATTCATCAATAAGGGCTTTGCCGACAAAACCGCTTCCACCAGCAATGGCTATTTTCATGAAAACCACTTCCTTTCCCTGTCTTTCCTTCACTTTAACATGCCCATGTTCTTTTTTCATTTTTAGACATGCTATATATAGAAATGGTAAACGTAAAGGGGTAAAGTAGGTGTGGGGGTGAATTTATGCCAAACATAACAAAAATAACAACCCAAAAGAAACGTAAAGATCGTTATAACATCTTCGTTGACGAAAAATATTCCTTCAGTGTAGACGAAGAAGTGCTATTGAAATTTCATTTGAAAAAGGGTATGGAACTTGATGACCTGCTTTTGGCCGAAATACAATTCCATGATGAAATCCAAAAAGCATTTACCGATGCTCTTAATTATTTATCATACCGGATGCGCTCGGAATCGGAAATTCGCCTTTATTTAAGAAAGAAGGAAACGGAAGAGCCGATCATTAAGGAAGCGATACATAAACTATACAGTTTTAACTATTTAGACGACCTTGAATTTTCCAAGGCTTACGTACGGACCCATGTAAATGGAGGGAATAAAGGGCCCACCACCCTTAAGCTTGAGCTTAAGGAAAAAGGGGTGCAAGATAAGTTGATTGTCGAGGCATTGAAGGAGTACCCCTATGATATTCAAATTGAACATGCCAGGAATCTCGCTGGAAAAGCGGTCAAAAAGGAAAAAAACATTTCCGAGCGAGCTTTAAGGCTGAAAGTTGAACAAACCTTGTTACGGAAAGGTTTCCCTAGAGATGTCATCCATGAAGCACTTGAAGGTGTGACGGTTGAAAAGGATGAGGATGAACAATGGGATTCCCTTTGCCACCATGCCGAAAAAATGCAACGCCGATATAAAAACCATGAAGGCTTTGAATATGAACAAAAAATGAAGCAGGCATTATACCGAAAAGGTTTTCCAATAGAATTGATTGAGCGTTATCTTTCCAATCCAGATGATGATTAAGTGCATCAATAGCCAAATCACAAAATTTTGTTTAATATAGAAGTAAATTAATATTTCATTTGAGGAGTCATATATATGAGCGACGTAAGATATAGCAAGATGTCTGCCTATGAACTACAACAGGAAATTGCAGCGTTGACTGAAAAAGCGAGAAAAGCAGAGCAATTGGGAATGGTTAATGAATTTTCAGTATTGGAACGAAAAGTGACGATGGCCAAGGCTTATTTGTTAAATCCGGATGATTTCAAAAAGGTGAAATATATCAAATTGACGGAGATCCCGGTGTCTATTTCAAAATTGATTATATGAATGGCGTATTCGCTTGGGGTTACCGCTTGGGTGGAAGCGGTAAGGAAGAAGCACTCCCGATTTCAATGCTGAAATAAAAAGGAACCGGGAAGTACCCGATTCCTTCTGATGTACCTTTTAATTCGATCGCTCGTTTGAAGCTTTCATTCTTTCTTGAGGGTGTGTATTAATACTTCCATCTGCACGCTTTGAAGCATATCTTGCCTTTGCACGAGGCTCGCCTTGGAATTTATTATTGTTTTGGTTGGGGAATCCTTTTTGTTTATTTCGCAAATTTTTCTCCTCCAAGCATCAGATTAAAGAAAGAAGCGTTTCCGCTTACCACTAGTATGGGTATGGAACAGTATAGTTCATTCTGTAAAAATATTGGCAATGAGGTGGTTCTAATGAATGATTACCATGAAAGATTAACCAAGATACTGCTTGAGAAAAATGAAAACATCACGTATGAGCAAGCTTTGACTTGGGTGGAATTATTATGGGAAGATTTCGAGGCGACCTATGCAAAGGCCGGGCATGAATATGCCGGAGAAGAAATGACATCACGCGTTGTAAGGACCTGGATTGATAATTACGGAGAGCAATTCCACGAATTCATTGCAAAAAACCCTAAATATAAACAGTTATTAAATCAGCAGAATCGACTGCATTAAAAAAGCTGATTCCAGAGGGGTCCCTGGAATCAGCTCTTTTTCAATATATTACAAAATAATATTCAATTTCTTCTGCAGTTTCGCTTCGCTAAAGATCCAGCCGGTATAAGAATTCAAGATATTCAATTCGCTGTCTAAATGGACCACGGCCACAAACGGGTAATATCCATTGCTGCGGTATCTTAAATCGATGAAACGGACTTCATAATATTCTTTTATCTGTTCGATTTCGAAGCGGTAAACCGGAGAAAAGGACAGAAAGGCTGCCAAGTTGATATCCTTCTTGGCGGCTTCGAGAATTTCACTTTCAGGCAATGGCACTCGATCGAACGTATCAAGAATCTTCACATATCCATTATCGGCCCGTGCCACATAATAATTCTTTTCGGTAATCACTGCAATTTTCCAGCGGTGAAAACGCATGGTCGGTGATAATAGAATTTTCCTTGCTCCAGGAATTTGCTTTTTGACCACTTTTTTATAAAAGCTTGTTCCCTGAACCTGGAAATGTAATAAATGACGAGTATTCCATAAATGGAAAGAAATAAATAGCCTGGAGGAAATCCAAAGCCCCATAATATCAGTCCGGCAACATGTATTCCAAAAATGAACGGATCGAATGTATTGATGACCCCTAAAGCTACCCATTTTGATGAAATCGGCCTAAGAGCCTGGGTCCCATAAGCATTGAATATATCCACGAATACGTGAAGGAATACGGCTAAAAAGGTCCAAAGCCAAAGATGAAGGTAATTTGCTTCAGGTATGATGGCGAAAATTGCTCCGCTGATAATCAAGGGCCAAAGTAAAACAGCGGGTATGGAATGCGTGATTCCACGGTGGTTACGTATATATACAGCGTTATTCCTTAATTTTAAAACGGTGTCAATGTCCGGAGCTTGTGATCCCAATATCGTACCTGCTATGACTGCACTTGCAGTAACTGGGCTCTGCGCAATGACGGGATCTAATGTGGCAAGACCTCCAAGAGCAATTCCCATGACAAAGTGAGTACCTGTATCCAAAAACTAACCTCCCTGCCACAATTTGAAAAAAATGGTCTTCTTTCATCATACCGTATTTATATATTAACCATCAAATGAATATAATTTTGACTTATTTCAAGTGACCCGTTACAAATAAATGGATATGAACATGATATTAAAAAAAGAATGGCCTACTATAGGTATTCCCAATTTTGATAAGAGTGTAACATCTTTGGAGGAACTGATGTGAAAGAAATAACGATCCCGACAATAGAAAAAATAAAAATCGATGAATTTCAAAAAGATTTGGTTTCCTGGTTTCTCGAAGAACAAAGAGAATTGCCATGGAGGGAAAATAAGGACCCGTACCGCGTTTGGGTTTCTGAAATAATGCTGCAGCAAACGAGAGTGGACACGGTGATTCCTTATTTCAACCGGTTTGTGGAATGGTTCCCGACACTCGAGGATTTTGCCAATGCCGATGAAGAGAAAATCCTAAAAGCTTGGGAAGGGCTGGGATATTACTCGCGTGTAAGAAATCTGCATAGTGCCGTTCAGGAAGTGAAGGCATCCTACAATGGGATCGTACCGGATGATCCCGAGGAAATCTCAAATTGAAAGGTGTCGGCCCTTATACTGCGGGTGCAATTCTTAGTATCGCATACGGCAAGCCGGAGCCAGCCGTTGATGGAAACGTCATGCGTGTTTTATCAAGGATATTAATGATATATGAAGACATAGCAAAGCCGAAGACAAGAAAAACATTCGAAGCTGCCGTCAGAAAGCTGATCGATCATGAACATACTTCAGCCTTCAATCAAGCCTTGATGGAACTTGGAGCATTAATCTGCACGCCAGGTAAGCCTGCTTGCCTATTATGCCCCGTTCAAAGTCATTGTCTAGCATTTGAAGCTGGGGTCCAGTCGGAATTACCGGTAAAAATCCAAAAGAAAAAACGCGGGATGTACCAATTGTAGCTGCCGTTTTAACGAATGAAAAAGGTGAATTTTTAATTCACAAGCGATCTTCAGAAGGATTGCTTGCAAATCTTTGGGAGTACCCGAATTTCGAAAACCATTCAACCCTTTTGCATAAGAGGAATTCTTCGCGAGCCGGTTTCAGGAAATGTATGGCGTCAAACCGGAAATCACTGAATCACTTGTGAGAATTGAACATGTTTTCTCACATCTCGTTTGGAAAGTGGACACGTATATCGGAGTGGTCAAAGAAGCCATCAGTGAAGAGACATTAAGTGAACAGCAACTTAAGTGGGTGAGTGAAGCAGAGATGGAGCAGTTAGCATTTCCGGTTTCCCATCAAAAAATGATGAAGGCGTATAAAGAAAAAGAGTGTATTGAATAACGATTGTGGGTTCAATCATCATACTCATACATGGGGTGCGTATTGTAAATCCTTAGGAACAGGCAGGGGCATTTCAGAATGAAAAAGAATTCGGTAATGTAATTCTTAGGGGCAGCCCTGATTTGCCCAATGTCCATAACGTCTGATAATAAATAAAAAACGCGCTAGTGGTATTATGCTAAAAGAGGATATCCGCTAAGATATCCTCTTCCTTTTGTTGATTTTCAAAGCCATATCCGTATAAAATCAATCGTAACTGGTTTGCGTTCCGTGGGTATAATCGGCTTCCTGCCTATTAAGTCCGCCTCTATTTTCAATTTCTTTGATGATTTCGCTATGGATAGTCTGTCCTTCTTGGTTTAAATAAGGTACCATTTGTTGAAGGGAGTGATGAAAATAGGCAAGTTCACCATTTTCCCAATCCGATTTTTTCATCATCGACAACTCAGTCATATCACGTCCAACATACATAACAGTAACACTCCTTAAAAAAATGATTTTTATTACTCGGTGTTTACTCAGAAAGGATGAATAAACGAATGGAACAAAAAGTGGCACTCGTTACAGGTAGCAGTAAAGGTTTAGGCAGAAGCACGGCAATAAGGCTTGCAGAGGAAGGTTACGACCTCGTTATTAATTATGCCCGGAGCAAGTCGAAAGCATTAGAAGTGGCAGCCGAAATTGAAGCGTTGGGGCGAAAAGCCCTTGTAGTTAAGGCAAATGTCGGTGATGTTGCGAAAGTGAAAAGCATGTTCGAGGAAATCGATGCTTATTACGGACGTTTGGATATCTTCATCAATAATGCGGCCTCAGGAGTGCAGCGTCCATTGATGGAGCTGGAGGAATCCCATTGGAACTGGACCATGGACATCAATACAAAAGCACTCCTTTTCTGCGCACAGGAAGCGGCGAAATTAATGGAGAGGAACGGCGGGGGAAAATCGTCAGCATCAGTTCACTAGGATCCATCCGCTATTTGAAAAATTATACAGCTGTTGGAGTTTCCAAAGCTGCGCTTGAAGCCCTGACAAGATATTTAGCGGTCGAACTGGCTGCTAAAAATATTTGTGTCAATGCCGTTTCAGGCGGTGTGATCGATACGGATGCCCTGAAGTCTTTCCCGAATCGGGATGAAATGCTTGCTGAGGCGGCAGAACAGACTCCCGCTGGACGGATGGTCGAGGTGGAAGATATGGTGAATACCATCCTGTTTTTAATTTCCGATGGAGCCGGGATGATTCGTGGACAAACCGTAATAGTTGATGGAGGCATTTCATTGCTTGTTTAATGTAACTGGAAAAATTTAAATGATTTTTGTTGGATAGCACTCCTGGATAATGGTTATCTTATTATCGTGGAGGTGATATCAATGGCTAAAAACATGAATAAATCACAAGCAGGTACTGACGTTCAACAAGTAAGACAACAAAACGCGCAATCTCAGCAAGGTCAAGGCCAATTCGGTACAGAATTCGCTTCTGAAACTAACGTTCAGGAAGTGAGACAACAAAACGCGCAATCTCAACAAAGAAAAGGCCAAGGTCAAGCACAAGGCCAATTCGGTACAGAGTTTGCTTCTGAAACTAACGTTCAAGAAGTGAAACAACAAAACCAAAAATCTCAAAGCAATAAAAACCAAGGCTAATTGCCGATGAAAAGCATCCTTCTTATGAAGGGTGCTTTTTTTGCCTTTCATTGGATTCGACAAATGTTTCGTTGTGTTTACATTTTATGTCAAAGGAGAAAGCTGATAAAAATAGAATATACATACTATAGAAAAATACAGATTAGGAAGGTGCATTCATGGAGGAATTTAACCGGCTTATAAACAACCAGTTGAAAACGATGGATAAGCTTTTACTTTTACAATCCGAAATCGAAAGATGCCAAGATATAGAGAAGCAGCTCCTTGCCCTTGAAGAGGAGAGTGAAGCGGTCACCATTCAGGAAGAGATTCAACTTAAAAAGCAGGAATTGAAAAGTATCCATGATATGTTCGAAAAGCAAACGGAAGAAGTCATCCGTTATTTTCAGCAAGGACAGGCAGCCATACGATAAATAACCGGCTAATTTCTTAGATGAAATGGGTGGATGGTCAGACTTTTTCGACTTATTTACACATTTTCACTGGGAGATTAGCCACTTTTGTTTTAAATTTATGAATAAATCGCTATAATATAGGAATATAGGGTAAATGGAAAAAAGTATATATTTTAAATACACACAACAACTGCAAACGGAATAGGGCACAGTACGCTGTCAGGGTGTCTATAGAAAGTAGGGAGAGATAAATGGGGATTGTTCCTGCCGAAGGAGGAAAAATCCAAATCCATAGCTATAAACATAATGGACATATCCATCGTATCTGGGAAGAGACAACCGTTTTAAAAGGGACCCAAAATCTGGTGATAGCAGCGAATGACCGTACTATGGTAACGGAATCAGATGGAAGGACCTGGATTACGAGAGAGCCGGCGATTTGCTATTTTCATTCAAAGTATTGGTTTAATGTTATTGGTATGTTGAGAGAGGACGGGGTTTATTATTATTGCAATATCAGTTCGCCGTTCACATACGATTCGGGAGCATTGAAATACATTGATTATGACCTGGACATTAAAGTATTCCCAGATATGACGTTTAATTTGCTGGATGAGGATGAATATGAAAGGCATCGGAAAGAAATGAATTACCCGGATGCCATCGATTCAATATTGAAACAGAACGTAGACTATTTGATTTATATGATACGCCAGCGAAAAGGACCATTCTCCGCAGAGTTTATTGATAGTTGGTATGAACGCTTTTTAACCTATCGATGATAGAAAAGGCCTGCTGCATAATTGGCAGGCTTTTTCATTGTGTATCGTAACTACACGACTGATTCAATCTTTCAAGAATGCAGGAACCATTAAACCTCCTACAAATGTTTATGAAAGTAATCCTTTTGATAGTTAATTATCGAAAAAGAAAATATAATTGAATAGTGCATATAAGATTCCCAATTGACTGCTATGGACTTTTTTAGCATTTGGAATTATTGATTAAGAAAAGGAGGAATTCCGTGGGGAGCATTAAGAGATATTTGCAATTCGTCAAACCATATAAATGGCAGATAATCGGGACGGTACTGATTGGATTGCTAAAGTTCGCGATTCCGCTTTTGCTTCCATTGCTCAGTAAGTATATAGTGGATGACATCATCGGAAACGGTGACCTGTCCAAAGCCGTGAAGTCCGAACGCCTTTTATGGGCAATGGCCATCATGATATTCATTTTCGTTGCAGTCAGGCCGCCGATTGAGTATTACCGTCAATATTTCGCTCAATGGACCGGAACGAAAATCTTATATGATATTCGTAATGATTTATTCACTCATATACAGAAACTGAGTTTTAAATATTATTCCAATACAAGGGTGGGCGAAGTCATTTCGAGGATGATCACGGATGTGGAACAAACGAAGAACTTTGTCATCACGGGTCTGATGAACCTTTGGCTCGATATCGCAACGATCATCATAGTGATAGTCATCATGTTTACAATGGACGTTAAGTTAACCATTGTATCCATCATCATGCTTCCATTTTACGCATTTTCGATTAAGCATTTCTTTGGCAAGCTGAGAACCTATACAAGGATTCGGTCCCAAGCGTTAGCGGATGTACAGAGTCACCTTCATGAACGGGTTTCAGGGATGTCAGTCATCAAAAGCTTTGCGATTGAAGACAGGGAACAGGTATTGTTTGCAAAGCAGAACAAGAATTTCCTCGATAAGGCCCTAAAGCATACGAGCTGGAATGCCAAGTCATTTGCTGTCGTGAATACAATCACGGATATTGCCCCCTGCTCGTGATAGGATTTGCCGGTTATCAGGTCATTCATGAACAATTGTCACTGGGCACCATGGTTGCTTTCGTCGGTTTCATTGATCGGCTATATAACCCCCTCAGACGTTTAGTTAACTCTTCGACGACAATGACCCAGACATTGGCGTCCATGGACAGGGTTTTTGAGTTTGTGGATGAGAAGTATGATATCGATGACGAACCAGGGGCGAAAGAGCTGAAGCATGTGGATGGCCGAATAACGTTTCAGGATGTATCGTTTGCTTACGACGAGAAAGAGGCACCCGTTTTAAAACATATAAACTTGGATGTTAAACCAGGGGAAACCATTGCACTTGTCGGGATGAGCGGCGGCGGGAAATCCTCGATCGTCAGTTTGATTTCCCGTTTCTATGATGTGACGGAGGGAAGGGTATTATTGGATGGGATGGATATCCGTAAATATCAAGTCCGCAGCCTAAGAGATAAAATAGGAATGGTTCTACAGGATAATATCTTATTTAGTGAATCGGTTAAGGCCAACATTCTTATGGGACGACCTGATGCAAGTGATGAAGAAGTATTTGAAGCGGCAAAGGCGGCGAATGCTCATGACTTCATCATGAGTCTAAAAGAAGGATATGAAACGAAAGTCGGGGAGCGGGGAGTAAAATTATCCGGTGGCCAAAAGCAACGGGTGGCCATTGCGAGGGTATTTTTGAAAAACCCTCCAATCCTCGTTCTCGACGAAGCCACCTCCGCATTGGATTTGGAAAGTGAACACTATATCCAGGAGGCGCTGGACATTTTGGCGAAAAACCGGACCACGATCATCGTGGCCCATCGGTTATCAACCATCACGCATGCCGATCGGATCATTCATATCGATAATGGGGAAATTACGGAAATGGGAACACACGAAGAACTTATGAAAAAGCAAGGGCATTATTACAACCTATTTCAAGTACAACAATTGGATTCTTAAGGAGAAAAGGCAATACAAGTTAAAAAAAGAAGACCATTCCGCTAACGGGAATGGTCTTCTTTTTTATTCTGATACGAACTGGTGCATGAACGTTATGAAATCCTTTTTTCATGCAGCGTTTTTTTTCTGTCAGGAAGGAATTGAGGCAGATGCTTTATTCCCTCAGGCAAGGCGATGCCGACGATGATCAAGCACATCCCGATCCATTGCAGTGACGTAACCTGTTCATTCAAGAAGATGACGGAAACGACCATTGCTGAAGGCAGTTCCGCAGCACAAAGAATCGTTCCAAGCCCGACCCCACTTTCGGCAAACTGACAGCAAAGAAAAAGAAAGGGACTAAAACACCCAAAGTGCCGAGGAGCAGACCGTAGTACCATAGGTTCGTTTGGACAAGGTCCGTCACAAGCGTGACGGGGTTAGTCGTGAATACAGCAGTCAGCATACCACCCGTTGCAATGAAAAATAGCCGTTTCATTGAAGATTCCCCAACTGCGAATTGAGAGTTGCAGTACATATACAGCGCAAAAAGCAACGCAGACAGTAGTCCGAACGATACGCCTTTTAGGCTTAGACCAGATAGAGGCTGACCAAAGATCGCCCCTGCCAATAATGTACCGATGAAAAGAACGAAAATGGCAATGAGTTTATTTTTATCCGGGCGTCTTTTATTTAAGAAGCTTTCTATAAGGACGCCTATCCAGGTAAATTGAAATAAAAAGACAACGGCAATCGAAGCGGGAAGCTCGGATACGGAAACGGCATATGCCTTTCCGACGAAAGTGGACATCATTCCCGTGATTAAAAGTAATCCGGCACTCTTCCATGAAACTTTATATTTAAACGAAAAAAGAAATAAAACGGAGACAATCAGCCAACCGACAAGATATTGACTGCCGACCAGTTCTCCAGAAGAATGGCCATCCATGAATCCAAACTTCATCATGGTGGATAAAGTGCCGTATGAGATCGAACCGATTAAGACCATTATGGAATACTTCAAAAGTTGCATGTTTTTCCCCCTATAAAAATAAAAATCGCCACCTGCCAAAACGGCAAGTGACGAACGAAAAAAAGGAAATCCTTTTAAAATTCCGTCTCTCAACAAAAGCTGAGTTTAAAAAAATGTATGTGTTGCATTACCTTAGCTTAAGGTCTTTGTGAATATTTGTCAACCAGAAAAATAAGTTATGGTTGGGGTCTAACTTTAAGCCGAGGCAGTGGGAGAGGTCGGAAATATTCCTTTCTGCATAGTAATTGAAAACCCCCAAAGAGGCGAATATGCCAATTGGGGGATGGGCTTCAATCGCCATTTTGCTGGAAGTCTTCCAATGTACCACGGTATTCCGCGTCTTTCATTTTGCGAAGATTAGGCTTTTTTCTGAAGCTGGCTCATCATTTGGCTTTTGTTTGTGAAGCTTGGAAAGTGCCATACGATAATCCTGATCTTTCATTTTCAGTTCATCATTGTCTGTTGGGGAGATGATTTCGGTAACGGAATCATCAGCCGAAGAGAAAGCGGACTCTTCAAGCGGGTCCTCTTCCTCGACAGCCCGCGGCTTACCTTCAGGTGATAAGGCTTTGATATTGTATGTGATCAAGCCCGTAACCGCTAATATGGCAACGATGATAATTAGAATTATGCCCATTGAATCATGCCTCCTAGAGCTCGTTTATGAATGAACGGGTGACATAGGCTACCCGTTTTCCTAATGCTTCTCCAAGCTGCAAGTCATTTTGGGTGATGTTGTCATCCACACCGGGCGGACAGCTTATCCCCACTCCATAGTAGGAACCATATAAGGCGTTTTCCGGGACAGTGCCGGGCAAACCGACAATGATCATGCCTTGATGAAGCATAGGGGTGATTAAGTTCAGCATGGTAGCCTCGAGTCCGCCATGTACGGTGGCCGTTGTACAGAACACAGCACCCACTTTATTGATCAGGGCACCTTCCGCCCATAGATAACCAAGTTTATCAATCCATGTTTTCAAACTCGAACTGATGGTGCCGAAATGACCGGGACAGCCCCAAATGATGGCATCCATTTCCTGAAGCTTATAAACATCCGCCTCGTTTACATGGTCAATGAGAACCTCAGCGCCAGGGACCGCAGCGGCTCCCTGGGCAATTGATTCGGCAAGTGCTTTCGTATGGTTACCTTCACTGTCGTAAACAACATAAATCTTCATTTTTATTCCCCCATTTAATTAAACCGATTTTTTTACTGGTGAAGGGAGCAAAGGTACATCCAAATGTTCATGTTTAGCTTTTTTCATTGCTTTGTCCTTCCGGACGTCACGCAAAAACAGTGAAAGAACGATACCGGCAATTGCAAAGCCAGTTGCCCAAAAGAATGCATCATTGATTCCCATCACATTTGCTTGACCCTGGATTTGGGAAGAAATCAGCGACATGGCAGTTTCCTGTGCCTGTTCACTTGTTTGATTCATCGAAGTCATGATGGATTGAACGATTGTTTGGAAATTCTGAACGAAACCGGGATCACTCGTACTCATTTCCGTTCCTAAAGCGGATCCATGGAAAGAAGCACGGGTTGTATAAATGGTCGTAACGAAGCTCGTACCAATGGCTCCAGTCACTTGTTTCAACGTATTGCTCATAGCCGTACCATGTGTATTCAAATGCTTAGGAAGCTGATTCATCCCAGCAGTCATGATCGGCATCATCAGTAAAGACATTCAAGTGCGCGGATTGCATAGATGATGACCAAAGTCGAATAGGTAGTTTCCGTAGTCAATTTAGCGAATTCGAAGGTTGTGACAGCAGTGATAGCTAAACCAAGAAGTGCTAATGGACGAGGGCCGATTTTGTCAAATAATGCTCCTGAAATGGGTGACATCACCATCATCACAAGTGCTCCGGGTAACATCAATAGGCCGGATTGAACTGGTGTAAAGCCTCTTA
The DNA here is from genome assembly GCA_030562215.1 of Peribacillus frigoritolerans. Taxonomy (GTDB): domain Bacteria; phylum Bacillota; class Bacilli; order Bacillales; family DSM-1321; genus Peribacillus; species Peribacillus frigoritolerans_B. The sequence continues at coordinate 1,835,086 of JAUPFL010000001.1, forward strand.
AAGTCTGCAAATATATAGGCAATAAGAATATCCCGGTAAACATGGCCACTGTGACGATTGCAGAAATGATATTGGATAATACGAACATGTCATACTTAAATACACGGAAGTCGAGCATAGGCGTTTCCGATTTTAACTGTTGAACCACAAATAGCGTCAAAAGGATCAGCCCAATGATGATCGTTCCCAGAACGATGGGATCCGTCCAGCTTTTTGGAACCTGCTTCACTGACACCGTATAGTAATGATGCAACGCCTATCAAGGATAGAGACGCACCCAACAAATCCAATTTGATTTTCTTTGGTTCAGCTACATTACGCATACTTAAAAAGGCGAGCGTCATGACTATCATGCCTAATGGCACCATTGCGTAGAACATGACCCGCCAGCTATATTCCTGAATGACCCAACCTGATAAAGTCGGGCCGATTGCAGGGGCAAACATAATGGCAAGTCCAAAGATTCCCATTCCTTTCCCGCGCATTTCCGGAGGGAAGATGAAAAGAATGATCGTCATGACCAATGGCTGCAGGATCCCGCCGCCAGCCGCTTGAATCAGCCGGCCTGTAAGGATGACGGGGAAATTTGGTGCGATGCCGCAGATGAATGTCCCGACTGTGAAGAGAAACATGGCAGCAAGGAATAAAATCCGCGTGCCAAACCGTTCTATTAAAAAAGCGGACAGTGGGATCAAGGCTCCATTCACGAGCATGAATCCTGTTGATAACCATTGAATCGTAGTCGCAGTTACATTGAATTCTGCCATCATCCTAGGCATGGCGACACTAAGCAGGGTTTGATTCAAAATGACCATGAACAAACCTAGCATTAAGATAATTAACATGGGGGCAAACTGTTTCATTCCCTTGTTTTCATTTACTGTGATGGTTTGAGAAGCCATTTACAGAAAAGCCTCCTTTCTGTATAACTGTATAGCTGGTTTATTTAGTCGAAATTTTCACTTCTGCGTTCATTCCAGGCAGAACTTTATCGGATGGTGCTTTGATGGAAATTTTCACTGGTACCTTTTGGGTGACTTTCGTATAGTTTCCGCTGCTGTTTTGATTGCCCATCACTGAAAAGACAGACGTTGTAGCATAACCTATCTGTTCCAATGTACCTTCGAAGACAGTATCGGGATCTCCATCGATGATAATATCGACGCTGTCGCCTTTTTCAATATCCTTTAATTTATTTTCTTCAATATTAGCCGTTATGGACAGATCATCCATATTGATGGTCTGAGCTAGCGTTTGACCCGCTTGAACAAGCTGTTCATCATGAACTTGTGTTTTAACGATAGTACCTTGTGCTGCGGTTTTTACCGCTTCTTTTCCGTCTAAGGTGGTTACATTGGCAACTTTGTCATTCTTACTTACACTGTCTCCTTCGTGTAAGTCCCAATCTGCAAGTTTACCGGCAGCAGGGGCAACGATGGTATATAGCTCTCCCGACACTTTCGCTTCATCCGTTTTAATGAAATTCGTGCTTTCATAATAGTAATAAGCCCCACCGGCTAATACCGCTATTATAATAACCAAACCAATGACATTGATTAAAACTAAACGTCCTCTATTCACTTGTTTCGCCTCCAAAAAATATTGATGATATATTCCTTTTTTTGTTTAACGGTCATTTGCTAGAAATGACACCGCCTCCTATTCTAATGTTTATTTATTAATTTTAATAAATATTAATTTTTATAAGTATTAATATTATTAAGTAAAGAGTTTACCAGTTTAATTATTTTTTGTCATGTAATTTATTCGGAATAATGGTGGGAAATAAATACAGTGAAATAGTAAAAATTTGAATTTTTTTAGTTTTAAGGATATATGGAAAGTAAAGTTGACATTGGAATGTCATTTAATTAAATTTAAGAGGTAGGATTGTCCTATATAAGGAGTGAGAAGGCTGGAATTTAAATGGGAAGTAACTAATAGTATAGAAATGCAGATTTTTCGGATCAGGAAGAAGCTTAGGGCCATCGTAGCAAAAAATCTTCAGCCTTATGGATTAACATCGCCTCAGTTTTTCATTTTATTGATATTGAAAAAGAGGGGTCGATTAAATCGACCCAGCTGGCTGACTTCTTAACCGTAAAGCCAAGTGCGATTACCGTATTTGTAGATAAGTTGGTCGAAATGGATTATGTGAAACGGCAGCCCTCTGATAAGGATCGCAGGGTCATCAACCTGGAATTGAAAGAGGCTGGGAAGCGATTTTGGGGAGAGTCCTTGCTGAACATAACGAATTGATGGGCAAGAACTTCAATTCATTCTCGGAAGATGAGCTGCAGGATCTTTTAAAGAAATTGGATACGATTGAAAAGGCTGCTGATAAGAACCTTTTGGATGATTGAATGAGTGCATGCTCTAAATAGAGACGAAAAAGACGGTTCCCGGGAACCGTCTTTTTTTAATCTTCTTCATATTGGACAGATATTTCGTTGTCTTCCTTATGGAAGGACTGGAAGCTGACGATCAGCTTTTCAAGGTGTTCCAATTGTTCGTCATATTCTATGACTGCAGAAATCAATGGTACAAGTCGGGCAGAGAGGTGGCCCAGGTTATCATGCATTTCGTCCACTTGATTTTGCTGTTCGAAAAAGTGGGCGAGCAGCTCTTTACGACTTAAACAATCCTGGTCCCAATCTTCAATCTCTTCGATTGACTTGATTTTTCGATATGCAGTAATATCAACTGTTCATGCTTGCGAATCAAGGAATCAAGCTGCTGTAAGATGCTCCGTTGGAAACCTTCAGGCATTTGATATACTTCATTCTCGAATTTATGGACTCTTTTCAAGGTTTCAAACGCTTTTTTGTCGTTATGGTCATTTGCCGATAAACGACAAGCTTTCTTGCTTTAGCTACACTGTTCTTTTTGAAATATTCCCGTTCCTCTTTGTACATGGAATAGATATGTTCCAGATCGAGTAACTCTGCCTTCAGTCGGCTGATGTCTTTTTTCAATAAAGTGTGTTCTGTAGCATGTCTTGTGCTGATTCTGATCCATTTCAAGATGTCTTCCGTTACATCTGTAATGCGTGTATAAAGCTTTGCTTCGTACTTTGGAGGAATGAAAACAAGATTCACGATAAACGAAGAAACGATTCCAAGCAAAACGGATGAAAGACGAATAAAGGCAAAATTAAGGAAGTCCCCGTCCTGGCTTTCCATGATGGCAATGACCGTCACGATGGAAAGGACAATCGTTTTATCCATTTTTAGTTTTAAATTGATGGTTATGACAACCATTACGGCAAGACCGATCATAAAAATATCATTTCCGAACAACAAAACGAAGGAGACAGCAACCAATGCGCCAATGATATTTCCTTGAATTTGCTCCAATACCGTTTGATATGAACGGTAAATGGTCGGCTGTATTGCAAAAATTGCAGCAATCCCAGAAAGGACAGGAGCAGGAAGGTTAAGCAGTTCCGATAGATAAAGCGCTAAAACAATTGCTATTCCTGTTTTGAGAATGCGGGCACCAAACTTCATATATGGGTTAATCCTTTCTTTGTGTTGTAATGGATCTGGTAAGAAAAGGCTCTATTAATATATAGGCTTTTGCTTAAAGTTGTATTCTAACTTATTTGTTAGTACTTTACACTAAAATAAGATGATGTAAACAAAAAGTAATATACAGGATTTTCCTAAGAGTTACAATAGTTAAAATCAAGTTTAATATATAAAGAAAGGATAGGCAATTTCTTGATTGCTTTCAGCATTGTTTTTCAATCGTTTGAAGACTATCCCAGAGGAATATGACTGGAAAAGGCTGATGCTCGAATTGAAGAGCATCAGCCTTTTTTTATATATTTTCGGCATCACTCCGTGGATACAGCAGGATCCGCCTGTTCTTTAACTGGAACGACCTGAAGGAAGTGCTCTCCAGGATTTTGAAGCAGTGTCTCTAAAGAGGCCGCCTCCTCGGTTTGGCCATGATCTTTCAGGAGGGCCGTGTATTTGCCAAGAAGTTCGGCCACATCCTGCAGGCCTTTTGCAGATAGGGGCTCAATGGAAATCTTTGCCCCTTTAGCAACCCGTTTCTTAATGACCTCTTTGGTTAATCCAGATTCAGGCTGCTGCCGTAAATAAACGACACCGCCTGTCATCCCTGCGCAAATCCATGGACCGGGATCACCCAGAACTAAACCTCTTCCATTTGTCATGTATTCAAAAGCGAATCCCTTAATATTGGAAGTAACCGCAATATTACCGTTTTCCTTTTTAGGAAGCGGTTGTTTCAATAATCCGCCAATGATCATATCCGCTCCGGAAAGGCGGATTCCCGCCCTGGCATCGGCATCACCCTGGGCAATGAGGAGCCCATGCTGTGCACCGTAACCAAAGCCCTTGCCGACAGAGCCGTTGTAGAACTTCCCATCTTTTCCTGGAGATTTAAAGATGGCAATATTACCGCCAATCGATGTTTTGCCGATACCATCCTGGGCACCGCCATTCACGCTGATTGAAATTCCCTCCGTATTGTACGCCCCAAGTCCATTACCCGGAATGGAACCATCCTGGTAGGATAGGTGAACAGGAGGAAGTTTTTGTATGATCCATCCAATCTGCCCCTAACTCGGTGACAGGACACCCTGCTGCCGAGTACACGCTGCTCGGAAGTGATCGAGCTATAGCTACGGGATTGCTGCAGGTCATCTACATGCGAATCAAGATATTCAGCGCCAACGGCTACCTGCATGGAGCCTTCATTCAAATATGCCGCCGTTTCCTTATGCGAGAACGGTGTTATATCCAGGTTTTTTAATAAATAGGTTAAATCCAATGATTGCTGACCTTTAACTTGCTGCAGCAAATCAGAACGTCCGACGATATCCTGAAGATTCTTCACTCCAAGTGATCCGGTCAAAGATTTGAGTTCTTTTGCAAATGCACTGAACATATTCGTTAACCCTTGAACGGCTAAATCAAATTTTCGTGGAACAAAACGGCGCAGCCCATGTTCTTTCGCCTGGGCTTCCGATTCAATTTGGGTGGCGATGCCCACATGGCAAGTATCAAGGTGACATCCACGGCACGTTGTACAGCCGACGGCAATCATAGAAAGGGTCCCAAAGCCTACCCGGTTTGCACCAAGCAGCATTACCTTCAATACATCCATCGAGCTTTTTAACCCACCGTCAGCCCAAATTTCAACGTTCTGTCGGATACCTGACTCAAGCAATGCATTATGGGCCGCTTTCACACCTATCTCAACTGGTAGACCGACATGAGCGAGTGCATGGATCCTGGCAGCACCCGTTCCGCCATCAAAACCGGAAAGCGTTATGATATCGGCCCCCGCTTTTGCGACGCCGACAGCAATCGTACCAATGTTTGGAACGACTGGTACTTTGACGGCAACTTTTGCCTTGTCGTTTGCCGTTTTTAGCTCATGGATCATTTGGGCCAAATCTTCAATTGAGTATATATCATGGTTATTGGAAGGGGAGATCAGATCGGAACCGATTGTTGCATTTCGGGCTTCTGCGATTTTCGCTGTGACCTTGGAACCGGGAAGGTGACCGCCTTCACCGGGTTTTGCCCCTTGCCCAATTTTAATTTCCAATAGATTTGAAGAGTTCAGGAGTTCTGCATTGACACCGAAACGTCCGGAAGCGATTTGCTGTCCGCGGGATTTCGGGTACTTGCCCAGCATATCCTTTATTTCCCCGCCTTCACCATTCATGCTGATCATGCCTAACCTCTCGGCAGCTTCTGCATAGGCCCGGAAAGCAATCTCATTTTGTGATCCAAAGGACATGGAGGCTATGACGAATGGCAATTCCTGTTCACCGACCGAAAGACTGACTTCTTCAGAAGGGATGGAAGCATCTGAAGTTTTTAATGATGTCAAGTGGCGGATCGTCGTCGGATTGGATTCTTCCTGTTCAGTTATCTTTTCGCGATAAGCATCATAGTCCCCGGTTGAAGCAACTTCCCCAATGGATTTCCAAATTCTAGGGAATAGATGGAAGGTCTTGCCCATCCGTTCTTTTTCATTGCCGTAATCCTCTGCACGCTGGATGGCATCTGCCTTGATTTTATCAAAATTATAGTCCAGATCATTGGATCCGAAGAAATTAGCCACATTTAAATATTTCGCGATTTCCTCATGTAAACCGATGCTTGAGAAAAGTCTTCCATAGCCGCGCAGCTCATGTATGCCAATGGTGGATATGACTTTCTCAAGCCCTTTCGTCAAGGAGTTATATAGATTGGTAACCCCCTTATGGTCATCTGAAGATAAGGAAAGGAACATATAATAGGGGCTGATTAAGTTGGCCCCAAGACCATAAGAAACGATGATATCATGCAGTGACCTTAGCGACGCTGAACGTAAAAGGATGGAACAATCACGACGCTTGCCTGTTCGGACCAACGCTTGGTCGACGGCTGAAGTGACGAGGTGTGGATCAAGCCAAAGGTTGCCGTTTTGATGGGCAAGGGCATCATCCAGAACGAGCAGCGTTTTTCCTTCATCCACAGCATTGACACTTTCATCCGTAATCCTGGTCAGGGCATCCGTGATGTTTTCATCCTCTTTGAACGTGCTTGAAATGAAGTGTACCAGTTTTTGATCTTGATTAAATTTAATGAACTGGTCGTAGCTTGGCTGCGATACGATAGATGAGCACTCATAACCCGTAGATCCTTCAATCAATAAGGGAGTCAGCAGCTCCGTTACCTTTCCTGCCTTATTCGCTTCGAAAAGGGAAGGGCGCTTTCCGATGATCGTTCTTGTTGAGAAGTGCTCGGTTTCCCGGTCCCGGTCGATCGCTGGGTTGGTTACAACGGCCACACTTTCCTTGATGAAATCAGCAATGTTGGTCCGTTGGGGATTAAGTGCTGCCAGCGGCGCATCATGACCAAGTGAACGAATTGGCTCAGCGCCTTTTTCGGCCATCTGTTCCACTAATTGGACATGCTCCCTTTCCCACCCAAAGGCTTTATACTGACCATTATGAATGGCTTGCGTGTTTGTCATGGAGACAACCTTTTCAAAAACTTGGGGCTGTAAGCGGACTCGGTCATTGGAAAGGACGAAACGATCATTGAAGAGTTCAAACACTTTATCCTGGTAATCCTTGTATGTGTACAATTCAATACGGTCGCCGTTCCATTTCAAACCGATTTTTCCCCTGGACCCATCGGTTTCGGATCTCCGGTATATTCACTGGAAGGGATGATTCCTGGTTCGGAAGTGAACATATAGGATGACTCCGTTTCAATATTCCATAACGGGCGCAAGCCTAAAGAGTCGACAGAGAACACGGCTTCATCGCCGAAACGGGAGATGATGCCTGCCGGACCTTGTGCAAAATGCCCCCATGCTTCCCTTAAATACGTATATAAATCTTGTAGGTGCTCGGGATATTCCTTGATTTCATTGATGATTGGCGGGAACATAAGGTCGACAGCTTCAAATAAAGAGTAGCCATGACGGCAGATGAAAGTTTCGATCGTCTTGTTTAAATCTTGAGAGTCGCTTCCATCTTTAGCGATGGGAACTCCGATCATTTTCGCTTCATCACGCAATTTGGCGATGGTATTGATTTCGCCATTATGGCCAAGTACACTGAAAGGCTGGACCCGGAAGAAGCTTGATAGGGTATTAGTTGAAAAGCGATTATGTCCCAGTGTCATGGTGGAGGCAGCCAAAGGATCGGCAAGATCAAGATAATAGGCAGGGAGCGTATTCCCCGCACCCATCACTTTGTATACCGCATGATGCTGGCTTAAAGAGGCAACATGGATGAAATCACTTTTTCGATGTCGGAAGTCAGCTCAAAAAGAACATTTGAAAGCTCCTGGTTGTCATTGATGGTGGAGGAACAGGCAAATTGCCAGAACACTGGGTCTTCTTGAATGGCAATCGGTCCCAATGCCTCGGAACGGTAGGCTTTATCCGTTTCGAATATCAATGAGAGACCATGTTGGAGCAGTTTCTCCTTAACTTCGATCTTTAAGTCGTTAGCTTCTGTTTTTTGCTTAAAAATAAGTGGCCGACTATGAAGGTATCTTGATCGACGATGCCTGAATCGACATTTACCGCTTCAAGCTTCTTTTTCCAAAGAGCCCGGGGAATATCGATATGGATGCCGGCGCCATCGCCCTCACCATTGATGAAGCCGCAGCGATGGTTCATTTTAACCAGGGCGTCGATACAGGCAAAGATGTTTTCGTTAGTAGGGATCTTCTTTTTTCGATGCAGGAAACGATTCCGCAGGCGTCATGTTCTACCTTGTGAAATTCTTTGAATGTAGCAGGTGTCCATTGTTGGGCCATATTTGTGGCTTGAATAAGGTTACCCTTATTCTCTGCCTTTCACCTCCTGTAGCATGTGTTTAATGGGGGAAATATTAGTAAACCCGAACAATAGTCCAAGTTTTGATAGATTGAAAGAAAGTGTATAAATGTATATAAATGTATTCATATCATATCATTTAAATATTCAGAAATCAATTTTTTATACAATGGAATGGATGCTGTGATTAAAAGGGATTTTTGTGAGGAGTGGCTTAAAATGCTAATATTAAAGATTTATTACAGGGAAATAAGAAACCCTCAAGATTGATGTACATCCTGAGGGTGTATAAAAAATGCATAATTATGCTGACTCAATTTATTATATTAGGTTTTTGAATGCATGTTCAACCGCTTTTAGAGTATAAGCGATATCATCATCCGTGTGAGCAATTGTCAAGAACCAGGCTTCGTATTTGGATGGTGCCAAATTGATTCCCTGATTGAGCATGAGTTTGAAGAACTTGGCGAACATTTCGCCATCCGTATTTTCCGCCTGCTCATAGTTTTCAATTTTTTCTGTCGTGAAATAAATCGTCAATGCCCCTTTAAGGCGGTTGATGGTGATCGGTACATTATATTGGCGAGCCGCTTTCAGGATACCTTCTTCAAGGGTTTTCCCCAGCCGGTCAAGCTCATCGTACAGCCCCTCTTCTTTAAGTACTTCCAAGCAAGCAATCCCGGAAAGCATGGAAGCCGGATTTCCTGCCATCGTACCAGCTTGATAGGCTGGTCCCAGAGGTGCGACAGAATCCATGATCTCTTTTTTACCGCCATAGGCACCAATGGGAAGCCCGCCCCCGATGATTTTTCCAAGCGCGGTCAAATCGGGTTGAATTCCCAAGTAATCCTGTGCCCCTCCATACATGAAGCGGAACGCTGTGATGACCTCGTCGAAAATGACAAGTGATCCGGCTTCGTGAGACAATGAAATGACTTCTTCCAAGAAGCCAGGACTTGGTTCCACGATTCCAAAGTTGCCGACGATCGGTTCGACCAGCACGCCTGCAATTTCATTGCCCCATTTATCAAGTGCTTCTTTAAACGAATCGATATCATTGAAAGGTACCGTGATGACTTCTTGTGCAATGCTTTTTGGAACGCCGGCAGAGTCCGGTGTTCCTAGAGTGGACGGGCCGGAACCCGCAGCGACGAGAACAAGGTCGGAGTGTCCATGGTAACAGCCTGCAAACTTGATGATCTTATCGCGCCCTGTGTATGCACGGGCAACACGGATGGTGGACATGACTGATTCAGTGCCTGAATTGGTGAAGCGGACTTTATCCATGGATGGTATGGCTTCTTTCAACATTTTGGCAAATTTGACTTCATGTTTTGTCGGAGTGCCGTATAATACGCCGGTTTCTGCTGCTTTAACGATAGCCTCCGTAATATGTGGATGCGCATGCCCTGTGATGATCGGGCCATATGCAGCTAAATAGTCGATATATTTATTGCCATCAACATCCCAGAAATAAGCCCCTTTGGCATGATCCATCGCAACGGGCGAACCGCCGCCTACAGCTTTGTAAGAACGGGATGGGCTGTTAACCCCGCCAACGATATGTTCCAATGCCTCTTTATGTAAAAGCTCCGAATTACTAAAATCCAATCTTAAAACCTCCTATAAATATAAACATATTTCCCCTTAATCATAGCACTTTTCCGTCCGTAAATCTGGGGTGGAAGGCTAGGAAATGTGATTCTTCCCCTGGCGGATACGCTGTACCCAAGAAGAATCAGGATTCCGGGCCATCATTTTATTTCGGAAATGTGGTTGGAGCCCAAAACTCCGGATATGAAAGTAAGAATGGCCAAGATGGTGGCAGGGTTTTCGATGTCAAAGGATTGGCGGTTCATTTCACCCTGGGCTTGGTAATAGATTAGATGACCGGTTCCTTTTTCTTCATTAATGCGAATGTGGAAACTTAAGGGGGTGCTTTCGATCGACCCGCTGGAATCCCTTTGGATGACCTGGCATAATAATTCCCCGTATTCATCTTCATAAAGAAAGTCATATCGGAGGCCGATAACGACCTTTTCGATTTGGGATAGTAATAATTTTTTGATATCCAAAGTATTCTCGCCTCCTTTATCTATGTATCTGGTACAACGTTCATTTCACCCTGAAAATGGTATATGGCATCCAAGCATTTTTATTGTCTAAAAAGGTTAGGTTGGATAAACTAATTCATTAGGACAAGAGATTACGGAGGATGTAACAGGATGAGTGATGCAATTCAAGTGAAACAGCTTCGGAAGGAATTTAAGTCGGCATCAAGCCGTACAGGGCTAAAGGGTGCCTTCCGGGATTTACTTACTAGAAATTATAAGATCGTCCCTGCCGTCAATGATATCAATTTTACTGTAAAAAAGGGTGAGATGGTAGCTTATATCGGGGAAAATGGTGCAGGGAAATCGACCACGATCAAAATGCTGACAGGTATTTTGGAACCGACAGCAGGCGAAATCACGGTAAATGACATGAATCCACATAAAGAGAGGGAAAAGTTCACTCAGACAATCGGAGTCGTATTCGGTCAGCGCTCACAGCTTTGGTGGGATATTGCGGTTCAAGAATCCTTTAGGCTGTTAAAAAAGGTCTATAAGGTAACGGATGAACAATATAACGATCATATGGAACATGTCATCAAGACGCTCGATATCGGACCTTTGCTGGACAAACCAGTGCGTAAACTCTCACTTGGTCAGCGAATGCGCTGCGAGCTTGCCGCAGCATTGATCCATAATCCGCCTTTGCTGTTCCTGGATGAGCCGACGATTGGACTTGATGTACTCGTGAAAATGAAGATCCGTGAGTTCCTGAAAGAAATCAATGAAAAATATAATACGACAATCCTTTTGACTACCCATGATTTAGGAGACATTGAAGCATTATGTGAGCGCGTAATCATGCTTGATGAAGGACAGATCATTTATGATGGGGAATTGCAGAGTTTAAAAGATAACTGGGCTGAGGAAAAACAGATCCATTTTCAATTCATCGAGCCGATCGCATTGAAGGAATTGCAATCATTAGCGCTCCCATTTACCGCTAACTGGGTTTATGATGAGAAAAATCAAACATACATTGCCTTGTTGAAAGAAGAAAGTGATCATATTTCACAGCTTGTTTCGGCTGTCGTATCTCACTTTAAAATAAAGGACATCAAAATTCATGAAACGTCCATTGAAGAGATTGTTCGCAACATTTACGAAGAAGGCACTGTCTGACTCTCTTATCATTAAGAAACAACGTGTCTATCAAGAAGGGGGAGGGCCATGGGGAAGTATCTTGCAATGATCCGCATGCGTTTTTTGATGATGCTTGCGTATCGAACGGATTATTATACCGGCATTTTAATTTATAGCATTAATATCGGTGCTTATTATTTCTTATGGAATGCGATATATGGAGAAAAAGCTCCATCGAAGGACTTTCAGGTATGCAGATGACAACCTATGTCGCGGTTGCATGGATGGCGCGCGCTTTTTATTTCAATAATATTGACCGCGAAATCGCCACTGAAATTAAAGACGGCAAGGTCGCCATTGAAATGATCCGGCCTTATAACTATTTAGGCATGAAAACGATGCAAGGACTTGGGGAAGGGATATTCCGTTTCTTCTTCTTCTCGATTCCAGGAATGCTGCTGGTAGCTTTCATTTTTCCTATTGAATTGCCGCACGAGCCGGCTACTTGGGGATATTCGGCATTTCCTTGCTGTTCAGTTTCATCATCAATACACAAATTAACTTATTGACGGGAATCACTACCTTTTTCTTATACAATAATGCCGGATTGATCCGGGCTAAAAGGGTTATCATTGATCTATTTTCCGGTCTGCTGCTGCCCATCAGTTTCTACCCGATATGGGCGCAGGAAGTGATGAAATATTTACCGTTTCAAGGAATCAGCTATGTACCAAGCATGATTTTTACGAATGGGTACAGTTCAGGCGAAATTGGCATGGCGCTTTTACAGCAGTTAATTTGGTGCATCATTCTCTTAATACCGATTCAGCTTTTATGGATAGTCGCAAAAAAACAGCTGATTATTCAAGGAGGTTGACGGGATGTTTTATGTATCGATGTTTTTTCAATATGTGAGTCAGTATATGAAAACAAGATTGCAATATAGAGCCGATTTCTTTATGGAAATCCTATCAGATCTGCTGAATCAGGTCGTGAATCTGGTATTTATCTTAGTCGTTTTCGGGCATACCCAATTTTTAAGCGGCTGGAGCCGTGAAGAAATCATATTCATTTATGGATTCTTCCTTATCCCATTTGCCCTTTTTTCTGCCTTTTTCAACATCTGGGATTTTAATGACCGCTATATCGTCAAAGGTGAAATGGACCGGATATTAACAAGACCGATACATAGCCTGTTTCAAGTCATTTTAGAAAGAATCGAACTTGAAGCGTTATTTGGTGTTGTGACCGGTTTGATCATTATATTCTATTCGGCGATTTCATTGGATCTGCAGCTTGCGTGGTATGACCCGATTCTTTTCGTCATTTTTGCAATAGGCGGGGCACTTGCTTATGCAGCCATATTCGTTGCGATAGCAAGCATTGGGTTTTGGTCGGATGCGAAAACATCCATCATGCCAATGATGTACAATATCGGGAACTATGGGCGCTATCCTGTTGATATCTATAATAAGGTCATCCGTTTTGTCCTTACATGGGTGCTGCCATTCGCGTTTGTCGGTGTCTATCCGGCATCTTATTTCCTAAGAAAAGAAGAGTGGTATGCATATGCATTTGCTACACCTGTAATTGGGGTTGCCTTTTTCGTGATATCCGTTTTCATATGGAATCAGGGAGTGAAGAGGTACCGCGGGGCAGGGAACTAAAAGAACCCCTTCAACAGCATTCATGTTGAAGGGGTTTTTGTTTAGTTCCGTATTTTCTTTCTTTCAATATATCTTGCTTGCGCTTGAACATATTGCTGTTTTTCCTCTTCCGTTTCCGGTATGACTTGAGGTACGTTTGTCCGCTTACCAATGGCCAGCATCGTTAAAAAGCACGGGCCGTAAGCTGTTTCTCACCTGTCAATAGGTTATCGCGCTCCACTTACGAATACTTCCATTGATGCGCGATGGGCACAGGTGCATAAGCTTCAAGGTTGATCGCAACCCCCGTCTAGATGGGAACCAAACAATCAAAAGAGTCGCTTGAAGCAGTCACAACGGGTTTTCGACAATGGCGTACAGCTCAAATGCAGACTGTTTTATCAACATAGGCCACTACTTTCTCGCTAAAGATGGTATTGTGATGATTTGTATCCGGTTATTAGGTGTGTAGGTGATAAGCATGATTCCTAAAAAAGAATATATTGTTTGGACAGGGAGTATGTATAGAGGAAGTGGCGTTTTGAAATGGGGCGTGGGGGATGACTTTCTACATCTTGATTGCAGGAATCATTTTTTGCATGGTGATGAGCATTCGTACGTTATTTCTTGTTGAGTCGGGAGGAAAGAAGTTTTCTCTGGAGGATATGCTGTGGCTTGGCAATTTATATGCGACGATATTAGTTGGATTTGCACTGATTTATTTATTATACGAGCTTCAGAATCATTCGGTGATTCTTGATATGGGCAATCGATTGGATGGGACTTTCTATGAACAATTGAAGACTTCTTTTTATTTTAGTGCGATGACGATGTTTTCTGTAGGGTATGGAGATATAGCCCCGATTGGCATGGGCAGGATGATAGCTACCATTCAGGCTTTCATTGGGTATACACTGCCGGCAGCGTTCGTGATTCGGACGGTGATCGATTTGGAGCAGAAAGATAGGAAGGGTAAATGAAAGTTGTGTTTCTTTCGATTATTGGGTACTCTTACCATAATGAAAGAAATGGAGGGTTCAATATGACTGTTAAAATTGGAGAGAAAGCACCTGATTTCAAACTCCCTGCAAACAATGGAGAAACGGTTTCCCTATCGGATTTTAAGGGGAAAAACATTGTTTTATATTTTTATCCAAAAGACATGACGCCAGGTTGCACGACGGAGGCCTGTGATTTCCGGGACCATAATGAGCAATTCGAGGAATTGAACGCGGTCATCATTGGTATCAGCCCAGATCCAGTTGCACGTCATGAAAAATTCATCGAAAAACATGGATTGCCTTTTTTGCTGTTGGCTGACGAAAATCATGAAGCGGCTGAATCATTTGATGTTTGGCAATTGAAAAAGAACTTCGGCAAGGAGTATATGGGCATTGAACGTTCAACTTTCTTGATTGATAAGGCTGGAAACGTAGTCAAAGAATGGCGTAAAGTAAAAGTCAAAGGCCACGTCGAAGAAGCGCTTGAAACTCTTCGCGACCTCGAAAAATAAGGGACAGGCAGATGAAGGATGAGCGAATAACGAAGCTTGCGGCCAGGCTGATTCATCATTCGATACAATTACAGCCAAAAGAGAGAATCCTCATGCGGGGGCATATCAACACAAAACCATTATTGAAAGAGCTGATTGATGAAATATACAGAGTGGGCGCTTATCCATATGTAGAACTCGAAGACGATGAGATAAGCCGCCACCTGTTACAAGGGAATGTGAAGGAACAACTTGACACAGCTTCGCAATGGGCCTTGAAGAAATATACGGATATCGATGCGGTCATCATCATCGCAGGTGAAGAAAACGATGCTGAAATGACTGATGTTCCCATCGAGAGGCACCGTCTTCAAGGAGAGGCTATGAATTCCCCTACACTTTTTTATGTAAACAACCGACGTTGGGTCTTGCTTAATTATCCCACAAAGGCATCAGCGCAAAAAGCCGGCATGACCTTCAACAGGTACGAAGACTTTCTTTTGAGCGTATGCACAATGGATTACGGGAAAATGGAGGCGGCCTTGAAACCGTTAAAACAATTGATGGAACGTACTGACAAAGTCAGGATCGTTTCACCTAGGACAGATTTGACCTTTTCCATCAAAGGCATGCCGGCCGTCATATGTGCCGGAAAAAGAATTTACCGGATGGGGAAGTGTTTACGGCACCCATAAAAGAAAGTCTCAATGGAAGGATATCATTCAACACACCTACAACCTATGAAGGAATCACCTTTAGTGACATAGAATTAAACTTGAAAAAGGGGAAAATCATTAAAGCGACTTCCAATCGTGACTCTGAAATGAACCAAATCCTGAATATTGATGAAGGTTCCCGGTTTATCGGGGAGTTCGCTATTGGAATCAATCCATACATATTGGAACCTATGGACGATATTTTGTTCGATGAGAAAATAAGCGGGAGTCTGCACTTGGCTCTTGGACTTGCCTATGAAGAAGCGGATAATGGAAACCGTTCATCGATACATTGGGATATGGTCTTGATCCAGCGTCCGGAATATGGGGGTGGTGACATCTATTTTGACGACGTCCTGATCAGAAGGGATGGCGTTTTCATTTTGCCGGAATTAGATGCATTAAACCCAAATTCTTTAAAATAAAGCCTTTTTTAATAAGGGTAAGGCTTTTGTCCAACTCAAAAAGGGGACACATGAATATGCTTTATTAAGGGAATACCTCCTCAGAGAAAGTTGCGCGGGACACATAGAGCCCGTGTTTTTTTATGTTAATTAAAAGGGAGAGATAAACATGTTAATACTTTCGGCTGTCATCCCGAATGAAGGCATCCAAACGAAGATGATGGAAGCATTTCCTGATCTGAACTTCATTTATCAAAAAGGATGGACGGATGGGCCGCTTCGTGAAGCGGAAATCTTAATTACATATGGTGAAGACTTAACTGAAGAGATCATTGGGAAAGCTGTGAACTTGAAATGGATCATGGTCATGAGTGCAGGGATGGAACTAATGCCATTTAAAGCCATCGAGGAACGGGGCATTCTGGTAACCAACGCAAGAGGCATTCATAAAATCCCGATGGCCGAGTATACGATAGGGATGCTTTTGCAAAATGAAAAGAAATTGAAACTGCTTATGAAGAATGAAAAGGAAGAATTGTGGGATAGAAAGATTGAAGTAGGGGAATTGAATGGCAAGACCATGCTCGTTATTGGTGTGGGTGCAATTGGAGGGAAGTGGCTCGTCTTGGGAAAGCCTTTGGGATGACGACAATAGGAGTGAACCGGAGCGGGAAACCAGTGGAATCCATCGATCACCTCTTTACCCTGGATAATTTATTGGAAGCCATACCGGGAGCCGATTATATTGTATCCGTCCTGCCAAGTACGGATGAAACGAAGGGCCTTCTGGAAAAAGAACACTTTAAAGCAATGAAAGAATCTGCAGTATTCGTGAATATTGGCCGCGGCGACCTGATTAAGTATGAAGTGTTGATCGAAGCCCTGGATACCGGGGAATTGTCTCATGCCATCTTGGATGTATTTGATCCGGAACCTTTAGGAAAAGGGCATCCGTTTTGGAGGATGGAGAATGTAACAGTCACACCGCATCTTTCAAGTAAAAGCGGAGAATATTTACCAAGAACCTTTGCCATATTCGAAAAAACATGCGTGAATACCTGAAAGCTGGAAAAGACTTCACCAACGTAATCGACTTATCAAGGGGATACTAAACTCAATGCAAAAATGGGAAAGATTCAAAGTGTTCATGAATAAACTAAAAAAGAATGGTTAAGCCATTGAATTATTGACAAATTCAACGCATAAAAGGTACACTATTTATAAACATTATAATTTAAGAATGCATACTTAATGAGAAAAAGAGGTGGATGACGGTGTCTGAAGTTCAGTTAAAAGAAGCGTTGGATTCCTTAAAAGATACCGGTGTAAGAATAACTCCTCAACGCCATGCGATACTTGAGTATTTGATAAGCTCCATGTCCCACCCTACCGCTGATGATATATATAAAGCGCTGGAAGGCAAGTTTCCGAATATGAGTGTGGCAACGGTTTATAACAACCTGCGTGTGTTCCGTGAGGTAGGATTGGTAAAAGAACTTACGTATGGTGATTCTTCAGCAAGGTTTGATTTTGTGACGACGAATCATTATCATGTAATTTGCCAAACTTGCGGGAAAATTGTGGATTTCGATTATCCTGCATTGGATGAAGTCGAGCATTTCGCAGCACAAGTCACTGGTTTCAATGTTAGTCACCATCGGATGGAAATCTACGGCGACTGTACGGATTGTGCGAAAAAGAATCGCATTAAAAAAGTTCCTCCACTTGGTTGGAACTTTTTTCATGTTATGAAGAAATGATACAATTGTTAAAGACTTCTGGAAAGGGAATTCAGCTAGCCGACCTAGTCATGCAGGCTTTTCCGGTTATATTTCTCGTTGAATTCTTCGCCTTCCAACTTTTTGTCAAGTGTCAATGGTTCTTCGCAATGCATGCAAATATCTACACGCCCTAGTATTTTTGTAGGTTTGCTGCAGTTAGGGCAGACTACCTGGATCGATTTTGTGGAAAGCATTCCAATCCAAAAATAAACCCCTGTGCTTGCGATTATGAATAAAAGGCCCAGCCCCATGAAAATCGTCATGACAACAGGGTGTGTTTTGAAGAAAAGCCCAAGGTACATTACGATAAAGCCAATGAAAATCAAACTCAAAGCAAAAGTGCGTATTTTATTGATTTTGCTAGAATATTTAGCCATGGATTGTCCCTCCTAAAATATAACTTTAACTATAACATAAACAATGGATGGAACAAAAAAGAAATAAAGGATACATATTACTTTTGAATTGAAATGGTTTGGGGTAAAGGGAACTAAGCAGGAATTTGAAGAGTTTTGTCGAAAATCTAAAAAAAGGTTTTGGAGGAATTTATGATGGAAGATATCCTTCGCCCGATTTATCAAGAGCGAGCAAGTTTAAAATCTACACTTGGAATCTTGTTAGTAGAAAAAGAGATGATAATAGCCCGATTACCGATACATTTGACTATATCCTTTTTGTAATTGCAGATGAAGCCGAAGAGGCCGTGTTTTTAAAACATTACACTTACCAGGATAAAAAGGCAGCCCTGCATATCGTAAAGGAAGACCAGTTAAAAGAATGGCTCCTATTAGGCACGAACCGCAAAGTCGTTGACTGGATATATAACGGGAAGGTCCTTTTTGACCGGAATGAATATTTGGACCGTTTGAAAACCGAAATCCGGGAGTTCCCCTTCTATGGAAGGAAGTTAAAGATGGGGATGGAGTTCGCGAAGCTAATTCGCAGGTACATGGATGGGAAAAGCTTCTTTGAAAAGGGCCATCATCTTGAAGCATACAACCATATCGTTCATTCCCTGCATCACTTGGCCCGTTTGGAGATAATAGAACAAGGCTTTTATCCGGAGGTTACTGTCTGGAACCAAGTGAAGCATATGGAACCTGAAATTTACAAGTTGTATAAAGAATTGATCAGCAGTGAGGAAACGCTCGAAAAAAGATTGGAGCTTTTATTCCTTGCAAGCGAATTTCTTATTTATTCGAGGACGAATGCAGGTTCACAGCATTTGCTCGAAATAATGGGGATGAAAGAAGATCCGTGGACGATTGCGGAGCTTATGGAGCATCCGGAAGTTAAGTTTTATTCAGTCGACCTAGGCGTTTTATTGGAATATTTGATAGAGAAGAAGGTAATCGACGTCATCAAAGCGGAGACAAAAGGGCACGAGGTATATCATCGGTTTTATCGGGTATCAAAAAACTTTTAAAAAATGCATTTTTATTGTTGACCAATTATAATATAGGTGTTATATTAATACATGTCGCTGCGGGACATCAGCTTTCGCAGCTTCATCAAAACAAAGAAAAATAAAAAAACATGTTGACAACTTAGTTGAAAACATGATAAGATGTAAAAGTCGCTTACGAAGTAGACGACATCGAAATTGCTCTTTGAAAACTGAACAAAACAAAGCGCCAACGTTAAATTTTAAGTGAGCACACACTATAAAAAAGCAAATGAGCAAGTCAAACATTTCTTCGGAGAGTTTGATCCTGGCTCAGGACGAACGCTGGCGGCGTGCCTAATACATGCAAGTCGAGCGAATCGACGGGAGCTTGCTCCCTGAGATTAGCGGCGGACGGGTGAGTAACACGTGGGCAACCTGCCTATAAGACTGGGATAACTTCGGGAAACCGGAGCTAATACCGGATACGTTCTTTTCTCGCATGAGAGAAGATGGAAAGACGGTTTACGCTGTCACTTATAGATGGGCCCGCGGCGCATTAGCTAGTTGGTGAGGTAATGGCTCACCAAGGCGACGATGCGTAGCCGACCTGAGAGGGTGATCGGCCACACTGGGACTGAGACACGGCCCAGACTCCTACGGGAGGCAGCAGTAGGGAATCTTCCGCAATGGACGAAAGTCTGACGGAGCAACGCCGCGTGAACGAAGAAGGCCTTCGGGTCGTAAAGTTCTGTTGTTAGGGAAGAACAAGTACCAGAGTAACTGCTGGTACCTTGACGGTACCTAACCAGAAAGCCACGGCTAACTACGTGCCAGCAGCCGCGGTAATACGTAGGTGGCAAGCGTTGTCCGGAATTATTGGGCGTAAAGCGCGCGCAGGTGGTTCCTTAAGTCTGATGTGAAAGCCCACGGCTCAACCGTGGAGGGTCATTGGAAACTGGGGAACTTGAGTGCAGAAGAGGAAAGTGGAATTCCAAGTGTAGCGGTGAAATGCGTAGAGATTTGGAGGAACACCAGTGGCGAAGGCGACTTTCTGGTCTGTAACTGACACTGAGGCGCGAAAGCGTGGGGAGCAAACAGGATTAGATACCCTGGTAGTCCACGCCGTAAACGATGAGTGCTAAGTGTTAGAGGGTTTCCGCCCTTTAGTGCTGCAGCTAACGCATTAAGCACTCCGCCTGGGGAGTACGGCCGCAAGGCTGAAACTCAAAGGAATTGACGGGGGCCCGCACAAGCGGTGGAGCATGTGGTTTAATTCGAAGCAACGCGAAGAACCTTACCAGGTCTTGACATCCTCTGATAACCCTAGAGATAGGGCTTTCCCCTTCGGGGGACAGAGTGACAGGTGGTGCATGGTTGTCGTCAGCTCGTGTCGTGAGATGTTGGGTTAAGTCCCGCAACGAGCGCAACCCTTGATCTTAGTTGCCAGCATTCAGTTGGGCACTCTAAGGTGACTGCCGGTGACAAACCGGAGGAAGGTGGGGATGACGTCAAATCATCATGCCCCTTATGACCTGGGCTACACACGTGCTACAATGGATGGTACAAAGGGCTGCAAACCTGCGAAGGTAAGCGAATCCCATAAAGCCATTCTCAGTTCGGATTGCAGGCTGCAACTCGCCTGCATGAAGCCGGAATCGCTAGTAATCGCGGATCAGCATGCCGCGGTGAATACGTTCCCGGGCCTTGTACACACCGCCCGTCACACCACGAGAGTTTGTAACACCCGAAGTCGGTGAGGTAACCTTCATGGAGCCAGCCGCCTAAGGTGGGACAGATGATTGGGGTGAAGTCGTAACAAGGTAGCCGTATCGGAAGGTGCGGCTGGATCACCTCCTTTCTAAGGATAATTACGAGAGCGCTTTTGTTTTGTTCAGTTTTGAATGAGTAATTCATTCAAATAAGAAAGACAGTCATCACGACGTGATGGATTCTTTCTGCTTTGTTCCTTGAAAACTAGATAATAGATAGAAGGCAATTAATTTTTTTCAAAGCATCTGTAAGATCTTTTTTAACGGTTAAGTTAGAAAGGGCGCACGGTGGATGCCTTGGCACTAGGAGCCGATGAAGGACGGGACTAACACCGATATGCTTCGGGGAGCTGTAAGTAAGCTTTGATCCGGAGATTTCCGAA
Source organism: Peribacillus frigoritolerans (assembly GCA_030562215.1). Taxonomy (GTDB): domain Bacteria; phylum Bacillota; class Bacilli; order Bacillales; family DSM-1321; genus Peribacillus; species Peribacillus frigoritolerans_B. Next base: position 1,856,183 of record JAUPFL010000001.1, read on the forward strand.
TGGGGAAACCCACTGTTCGTAATGGAACAGTATCTTTACCTGAATACATAGGGTACTGAAGGCAGACCCGGGGAACTGAAACATCTAAGTACCCGGAGGAAGAGAAAGCAAACGCGATTTCCTGAGTAGCGGCGAGCGAAACGGAATTAGCCCAAACCAAGAGGCTTGCCTCTTGGGGTTGTAGGACACTCAACATGGAGTTACAAAGGAACGGGGTAAACGAAGCGACCTGGAAAGGTCCGTCGAAGAAGGTAAAAACCCTGTAGTTGAAACTTCGTTCCCTCCTGAGTGGATCCTGAGTACGGCGGGACACGAGAAATCCCGTCGGAAGCAGGGAGGACCATCTCCCAAGGCTAAATACTCCCTAGTGACCGATAGTGAACCAGTACCGTGAGGGAAAGGTGAAAAGCACCCCGGAAGGGGAGTGAAATAGATCCTGAAACCGTGTGCCTACAAGTAGTCAAAGCCCGTTAATGGGTAATGGCGTGCCTTTTGTAGAATGAACCGGCGAGTTACGATTTCATGCAAGGTTAAGTTGATGAGACGGAGCCGCAGCGAAAGCGAGTCTGAATAGGGCGAATGAGTATGAGGTCGTAGACCCGAAACCAGGTGATCTACCCATGTCCAGGGTGAAGTTCAGGTAACACTGAATGGAGGCCCGAACCCACGCACGTTGAAAAGTGCGGGGATGAGGTGTGGGTAGCGGAGAAATTCAATCGAACCTGGAGATAGCTGGTTCTCTCGAAATAGCTTTAGGGCTAGCCTCAAGATGAGAGTATTGGAGGTAGAGCACTGATTGGACTAGGGGCCCCCAACGGGTTACCGAATTCAGTCAAACTCCGAATGCCAAATACTTATTCTTGGGAGTCAGACTGCGAGTGATAAGATCCGTAGTCGAAAGGGAAACAGCCCAGACCACCAGCTAAGGTCCCAAAGTATACGTTAAGTGGAAAAGGATGTGGAGTTGCTTAGACAACCAGGATGTTGGCTTAGAAGCAGCCACCATTTAAAGAGTGCGTAATAGCTCACTGGTCGAGTGACTCCGCGCCGAAAATGTACCGGGGCTAAACGTATCACCGAAGCTGTGGATTGACACCGTTGGTGTCGATGGTAGGAGAGCGTTCTAAGGGCGTTGAAGTCAGACCGGAAGGACTGGTGGAGCGCTTAGAAGTGAGAATGCCGGTATGAGTAGCGAAAGAAGGGTGAGAATCCCTTCCACCGAATGCCTAAGGTTTCCTGAGGAAGGCTCGTCCGCTCAGGGTTAGTCGGGACCTAAGCCGAGGCCGAAAGGCGTAGGCGATGGACAACAGGTTGATATTCCTGTACCACCTATACATCGTTTGAACGATGGGGGGACGCAGAAGGATAGGGTAAGCGCGCTGTTGGATATGCGCGTCCAAGCAGTTAGGCCGGAAACGAGGCAAATCCCGTTTCCATTAAGGCGGAGCTGTGATGGCGAGGGAAATATAGTACCGAAGTTCCTGATTCCACGCTGCCAAGAAAAGCCTCTAGTGAGATGTAAGGTGCCCGTACCGCAAACCGACACAGGTAGGCGAGGAGAGAATCCTAAGGTGTGCGAGAGAACTCTCGTTAAGGAACTCGGCAAAATGACCCCGTAACTTCGGGAGAAGGGGTGCTTTTTAGGTGAATAGCCCAGAAAAGCCGCAGTGAATAGGCCCAGGCGACTGTTTAGCAAAAACACAGGTCTCTGCGAAGCCGCAAGGCGAAGTATAGGGGCTGACACCTGCCCGGTGCTGGAAGGTTAAGGGGAGAGGTTAGCGCAAGCGAAGCTTTGAACCGAAGCCCCAGTAAACGGCGGCCGTAACTATAACGGTCCTAAGGTAGCGAAATTCCTTGTCGGGTAAGTTCCGACCCGCACGAAAGGTGTAACGATCTGGGCACTGTCTCAACGAGAGACTCGGTGAAATTATAGTACCTGTGAAGATGCAGGTTACCCGCGACAGGACGGAAAGACCCCGTGGAGCTTTACTGCAGCCTGATATTGAATTTTGGTACAGCTTGTACAGGATAGGTAGGAGCCTGAGAAGCCGGAGCGCCAGCTTCGGTAGAGGCGTTGGTGGGATACTACCCTGGCTGTATTGAAATTCTAACCCGCGCCCCTTATCGGGGTGGGAGACAGTGTCAGGTGGGCAGTTTGACTGGGGCGGTCGCCTCCTAAAGAGTAACGGAGGCGCCCAAAGGTTCCCTCAGAATGGTTGGAAATCATTCGTAGAGTGTAAAGGCACAAGGGAGCTTGACTGCGAGACCTACAAGTCGAGCAGGGACGAAAGTCGGGCTTAGTGATCCGGTGGTTCCGCATGGAAGGGCCATCGCTCAACGGATAAAAGCTACCCCGGGGATAACAGGCTTATCTCCCCCAAGAGTCCACATCGACGGGGAGGTTTGGCACCTCGATGTCGGCTCATCGCATCCTGGGGCTGTAGTCGGTCCCAAGGGTTGGGCTGTTCGCCCATTAAAGCGGTACGCGAGCTGGGTTCAGAACGTCGTGAGACAGTTCGGTCCCTATCCGTCGCGGGCGCAGGAAATTTGAGAGGAGCTGTCCTTAGTACGAGAGGACCGGGATGGACGCACCGCTGGTGTACCAGTTGTCTTGCCAAAGGCATAGCTGGGTAGCTACGTGCGGACGGGATAAGTGCTGAAAGCATCTAAGCATGAAGCCCCCTCAAGATGAGATTTCCCATGGCGCAAGCTAGTAAGATCCCTGAAAGATGATCAGGTTGATAGGTCAGAGGTGGAAGCATGGTGACATGTGGAGCTGACTGATACTAATAGATCGAGGACTTAACCAACGCTTTTTAAAAAATGAAATACCTTCTTATTATCTAGTTTTGAAGGAATGAAAATTTCTTCTTGCATTTTCTCAAAAAGACGTTATAATAATATATGTCTTGAAAAAATGTTAACATTGTTTGGTGACGATAGCGAAGAGGTCACACCCGTTCCCATTCCGAACACGGCAGTTAAGCTCTTCAGCGCCGATGGTAGTTGGGGGTTTCCCCCTGTGAGAGTAGGACGTCGCCAAGCTTATATTGTTCCGCAGTAGCTCAGTGGTAGAGCATTCGGCTGTTAACCGAACGGTCGTAGGTTCGAGTCCTACCTGCGGAGCCATTATTGGAGAGCTGTCCGAGTGGCCGAAGGAGCACGATTGGAAATCGTGTAGACGGGTAACCCTGTCTCAAGGGTTCAAATCCCTTGCTCTCCGCCATTTATATCTGGCCCGTTGGTCAAGCGGTTAAGACACCGCCCTTTCACGGCGGTAACACGGGTTCGAATCCCGTACGGGTCACCATTTAGATAACATATTGGAGGATTAGCTCAGCTGGGAGAGCATCTGCCTTACAAGCAGAGGGTCGGCGGTTCGATCCCGTCATCCTCCACCATTTTTCAACAAAATCAGGTTGTTTCTGCATAAAGGATTGATTATTCAGCCCATTGAAACACTTAACACGAAAACTTGATGCACATTAGCAACATTATTACCGTCGCGGGGTGGAGCAGTCCGGTAGCTCGTCGGGCTCATAACCCGAAGGTCGCAGGTTCAAATCCTGTCCCCGCAATCTATGGTCCCGTGGTGTAGCGGTTAACATGCCTGCCTGTCACGCAGGAGATCGCGGGTTCGATTCCCGTCGGGACCGCCATTTTTATTGCTTGGCTCAGTAGCTCAGTCGGTAGAGCAAAGGACTGAAAATCCTTGTGTCGGCGGTTCGATTCCGTCCTGAGCCACCATAGTAGTGCCGGTGTAGCTCAACTGGTAGAGCAACTGACTTGTAATCAGTAGGTTGGGGGTTCAAGTCCTCTTGCCGGCACCATGTTTCATCCATATGCGGAGGGGTAGCGAAGTGGCTAAACGCGGCGGACTGTAAATCCGCTCCTTCGGGTTCGGCAGTTCGAATCTGCCCCCTCCACCATCTTTATTACAGGGGTATAGTTTAAAGGTAGAACAGAGGTCTCCAAAACCTCCAGTGTGGGTTCGATTCCTACTACCCCTGCCAAATTAAATCCTATAATGGCGATTGTGGCGAAGTGGTTAACGCACCTGATTGTGGTTCAGGCATTCGTGGGTTCGATTCCCATCAGTCGCCCCATTTTAAAAAATATGATATAATGATTACAACGTTAATGGGCTATAGCCAAGCGGTAAGGCAACGGATTTTGATTCCGTCATGCGAAGGTTCGATCCCTTCTAGCCCAGCCATATGCGAAAGTAGTTCAGTGGTAGAATACAACCTTGCCAAGGTTGGGGTCGCGGGTTCGAATCCCGTCTTTCGCTCCAAAAACGTTGGCGGCATAGCCAAGCGGTAAGGCAGAGGTCTGCAAAACCTTTACCACCGGTTCGATTCCGGTTGCCGCCTCCAACATACATGCCGGTGTGGCGGAATTGGCAGACGCGCACGACTCAAAATCGTGTTCCTCTGGAGTGCCGGTTCGACCCCGGCCACCGGTATCACCAATAGCGAAGAATCGCTATTACAAAAAGCTTCACACTTAATTGTGTGAAGCTTTTTTGTGTTCATTACGCACTGCAAAATATGTATAAATAAAATGCGGGGGTATTGAAAAAGGGAGAATTGAAACGAAGGAGCATACAGTGCGAATAAAAGTGATGCAGGTTATCGGAGATGAAATGTATTTGGAAATATCATAAACTGTGACATACGTCTATAGAAGTTATGAAACGATACATGAATTCTCCATTAAATAAATCAGCAATAGTTTAGAGCACGTTTGTTACTACGATTAAAAATAAAAACGAATGGAAAGAGTATTAGCTCTACCATTCGTTCCGTAAACTGATTGATAAATGATTTTAGATTTCAATATTCATAGCATTCAAGTCTGCTTCCGTATAGCCAGAAGAGGAAAGTGCGATTTCAATTTTTTCGGCAGCCTTATAATCAAATAATTTAAATTTAGACATTAACGCGAAAGCATTTTGATTTTCGATTGCCAAGGCAACAGCCTCTACGTCTTGCAGTAACTTCAGGTCTTCAATGTAGAATTGAGCGGTTCTCATCGCTAAATACTCATTCGTTGTAGTCGAACTGTAGAAAAGTCTTGTTAAAGTGGCGATTGCGTTAGGAACGAAAATCTTATTCATAATTACCCCTCCACTATTCATAATATTCTGTCATCCGAGTCACTACTAGTATGAGTCACTCTAAAAATGTTGTCAATCTTTATCTTTTGAGCATTTTTACTCCCCAGTTGAAAGTAGATATATATTCAAAATTGAGTAATGGAATACCTGGGACTTTTCCAAAGAAAAATATTATTGACCGAAGCGTATGAAGTAGGCGAAAGAATGAAGGTTTGTTTACGAAACGAACCAAATTACATGTAACATGTTGGTTCAAGCTCGATTGTTAGGGTATTAGGCTAGATTATAACTAGTTGGATTATTTACTACATTCCATTTACTTTATTCAACCAAATGGCCAATTTTTTAGAAATTCTTTCATTGATGAGATCCTTTCTGTGTTCGAAAATTTCAAAGGGGCTTATGAAAAAACAGATCCTTATTAACTGTAAAGAAGGCGGGCCTCCACATTACGCAGCTCTCCAGATGAAACACTATCAGCCACAATTATTTGCATTGTTCTCGTAGTTGTCATTCGTTTGTCTGGATGCTTCATTTGTAGCTGCTGTTGTATCGTTCGGAACAGTTCATTATTTTCTGGACGGTTGGCGTTATAGATTTCTTGTAAACTTTTCGATTTTCCCATGTCTTTTCCTACTTTCCATCAAGTGTGAAATACATATGAAAGCTTATGCGATAATATTCGTATGGTCTATATTTCCGTCTGAGCGCTTCTAATTCCTTCTTTTTTCAATTAAATCTTTAGAGAACATAGAAGTTGCCCCTGTTTTTATACAAGGCGAAGCTTACCTGTCTTACAGTTTGACCGTTGCTATATATGTTGTTGTTTTTCTTATTCTTTAACACGACTAAAATAATTCAGTACCTGTGCATTAGACATAAGGGCATGACCTTACAAAGGGTGCTTTAAAATCAGTAAATAATAAATGGAGGAGCAATTAAAAATTTCTTTAGAAATTGTTATTTAAGAAATCAAGACCAGGAAAGTAGCCGCTTCGCAGTTTTATAAATAATATCGATGAAATATGGTAATAAATAAAAAAACACTATCTAAGAACACTTCACAAAACAAATTTTCTAAGGGGCGGAAAATTGTGAACAATATGGGATGTCAATGCAGGTCCAATGACGAATTACAGCAACTGGTTGATGAGGCAAAAAATATACGGGTAACGGAACAGTGGCAGACTATATACCGGCTCTTGAAAAGGCGAATCCTGGGGATTTGTCTGTTGCTATTTACTATCCTGACGGTAAAGGATATTGTGCTGGTGATGTAAGAGGTAAAATGACCCTGCAAAGCATATCAAAAGTTTTGACACTTGCTCTTGTATTAATGGAAAAAGGGGAGGATTATGTCTTTTCCTATGTAGGAAAAGAACCCACTGGCGATCCTTTTAATTCGATTGCCAAGTTAGAGACAAACAAGCCATCCAAACCGTTAAATCCGATGATCAATGCAGGTGCATTGACTGTGACCCACATGATTGCGGGTGACAGTGTAACCGAGCGATTTCAACGTATTTTACATTTTATCCGGGAGTTGACGCAAAATCCGAGTATCGGCTTTAATGAAGATGTTGCCCGGTCGGAATATAATACAGCAGACTTAAATAGGTCGTTAAGTTATTTTTTAAAGCAGCATAATGTAATAAATGAGGATGTGGAGGATTTAATCGAGTTGTATTCAAAGCAGTGTGCCATTGAAATGGACAGTCAGGATTTAGCGAGGATAGGCTGTGTGCTGGCCATGAATGGGAAAGATTTGCTGACGGGAAAGCAAATCATCCCTGGGGACATTGCCCGTATTTGCAAGACATTCATGGTTACCTGCGGCATGTATAATGCATCAGGTGAATTTGCCATTAATGTTGGCATTCCGGCTAAAAGCGGTGTGTCAGGGGAATCATGGGGGCCGTCCCCGGAAAATGTGGGATTGGAATTTATGGTGCGGCTCTGGATGAGAAGGGAAACAGCGTTGCCGGGATAAAAATCTTGGAAATGATGGCGAAAAAGTATTCCTTAAGTATGTTTAATTTGTAAACATAGAAACCATTACCGAGTGAGTCGGATGTTAAATGAGTTCAGTGTAAAGTCTTAAGGAAACAACATTTACTTTAAAGGCAAAAAAGACCTCTGCACATAAGGGCAAGGTCTTAGGCCAATTTCATAACAAGTTGGAGAAAAGAGATACTTTTTTATATAAAGCATTTACCTCTTTATTTCGATGTTCCCCGGTTTCATTTCTTAGCTGGCTTTCCATATCGGTCATTAGATCAGCTAATTTCAATGCCTTTTGTCTGTCGGAAATATTGCTGCGAATGATATATTCATATTTTGCATTGTATTCAGTCAGTGACATTTCTTCCGTCCTCCCATAGTGTAAAGTCATTTAAGCTGTCCTCTGTTCCTTCATCAGCAATCCCAATGTACTTAAGTGTAATTACGGGATGTGAATGGTTAAGGATCATTTGTAACTCAGCAAGGTTCTTACTTCGTTTATAGTGCCAGTACCCGAATGTTTTCCGCATGGTATGTGTACCGACGCCCTCGATGTCCACCATGTCCGCTGCTTTATTAAGCTGTCTGTAAGCTTGTATCTTGCTTATTGGCTTATCGCCCTTGCGTGAGGGGAATAGCCATTCACCATCAATGGTGGCTATATAGGCGGCCAATTCATTACAGACATTGTTAAGCTCTATCATTCTTGGCTTTTTTGTTTTCCCTTCCTTGATGATGACCTCCCTCTTGCCTTTAATGTCCTTTATCTTCAGTGATAATAGATCAGTCACTCGTAAGCCGGTATTGATGCCTAACAAGAACAATATGTAGTCTCTCTCGCTGCAATGTCTTTTCAATGACCATTTCATATCATCTAATTTTTCCGATGATCTGATTGGTTGAACGTCTATTAAATGTTCTTTTGGCAAAAGTGATCACCCTTAATTCACGCCAATGGAATCAGTATTTTGAATGTATACTTTTAAGAGTAACACTGAAAAAGGATGGAAGTCAATTTGAGGGGTATATTGTATATTTTTGGACTGTCCATTTTATAGGGTTCGGAGTATTTTTAGTTGTTTATTGAATAATAGCAATAAAAACTTCTGGAACTTGATATAATGAAAATAGTAATATTTTTCTAAACTAGTATTATTGATGGATATTTAATAGATGAATTAATTCATTCTGAATTTAATATGCTTTAGCAGGATTGGGGAAACCACCATGAAGAGAGTTTTAGCTATATTGAAAAAATTACTGCCTATACTGTCAAGGTTGATTACCATGGCAATTATGGTTTTGGTTTTTTACTGCATGTTCATGTTCGCAGACCTGGATAATGAAAAGTCAGACAGTGAGCGTCATAACGAGCGATCAGTGGATTTTGAAGAGATGGGCGATCAAGAGTCTGAAGAAAATCCAGCAGGTTCTATGGTGAACTATTGTAAAGATAGCGCTAATGAAAGCCGCTCCTCCAGTTGGTTTGGTATTGAAGAAAACGAAATGGAACCTAGCGAATACACGGTCGAATGCATTGAACACTTGGAATAGCAGCAAGGTTCCCATGGCTCACCCGGCAATTGTAAATTCAGGATTCACACCAGAGACATCTGGCACGTCACATCCAAGCGTTTGGTTGGCTTATTGGAATGGAGCTGAATGCACGGGGAATAATAAATGTTCTGGAAATAAGGTCTATACTGAAATGATTGGTGACGAACCGGGTACACAGCGGCTGGAGGCCCTATTTGTTACAGAACATTGGCATTAGCCTGTTTGGGTCTTAACCAAACAGGTTTTTAGTATGAAAGGAAATCCAATGGAAAAGATGGAATAGAATATAAAGAATGAAGGAAAATTTTTCACCCCCATATCTTTTTCTCTTTCTGAAACGTTTATAGGATAGAGGGTGTTGAAGGAGTGAGAAAAATGATAAATAAGTTGAAGGAAGATATTCCTGAAGAAAAGGATAACGGTGCGATTTTGCGTGAAGTTTATCCTGAATTGATTAGGTTTTGCCGATTCCTGACCCAAAATAATTGGGATGGGGATGATTTGGCTCAGGAAACGATATTGAAGGCAATGCAGGGCTATGGTAAGAAAACGGAGATAACAACAGCTTTATTGAAGACGATAGCCCGACATTCCTGGATTGATACGTTACGAAAAAGGAAAAAAGAATCCTTAGACGATCTGTTGGATACCGAACAGTTGGGGGCAGTTGGGGGAAATGTCTTTGAAACGGTTGAATATATAGTAAAATCCCTTACCCCGAAACAAGCTGTAGTGTTCATATTAAAGGAAGGATTCCTCTACCGGTCAAAAGAAATCTCAGATTACTTGAACACCACGGAAACGGCTGTAAAGGCAATCTTGAACCGTGTGAAGAAGCGTTTAGAGAATGACGTTGAAGAGCGTAGGTTGTCTTGCGTGGAAGATTGGCAGGATGAGGAGGAGCAGCGGCTCATGTCCCTGATGACACAGGCGTTAAAAGCCCAAAATCCTGATATCCTCATTAGAAGCATCCCATCTTTCAAATCCCTGAACAGTGAATCGATGATTCCTAAACTGATGAATCGTTCGAATTCCAAATCAAGCTTCACTCCTTCAAACACACTCTCAATGGCTGCATAGCCAATATTATTGTTAGGAGGAAGAAGAGATATGACCACCATTCCATATGTAATTGAGCAATCCAGCAAGGGGGAGCGCTCGTACGATATTTATTCCAGACTTCTAAAAGATCGTATCATCATGATCGGGGAAGAGATTACCGATCATTTAGCCAATAGTGTGGTTGCCCAATTGTTATTCTTGGCAGCGGATGCACCTGATAAAGAAATTACCATCTTCATAAACAGTCCGGGGGATCGACCAGTGCCGGTTTCGCCATTTATGATACGATGCAATATATTAAGCCTGATATCCGGACTGTATGTACGGGGATGGCCGCATCATTCGGTGCCATGCTTTTATTGGCGGGGACGAAAGGGAAAAGGTGCGCTTTGCCAAATAGTGAAATCATGCTTCATCAACCGCTTGGTGGGGCGAGGGGGCAAGCAACGGAAATAGAAATTTCTGCCCGAAGGATCTTGAAGCTAAAGGATCATATCAATCAAATCGTCTCGGAAAGGACCGGTCAGCCTATCGAAAAGGTGGCGAAGGACACAGATCGTGATTACTTCTTAAGCGCAAATGAGGCGAAGGATTACGGGATAATCGATGAAATAATCGTTCAGGATAATTAATTCTGATAAAGACGCTGGCTGTACGAAAGCGAAAAGAAACTGCCGATATTAGATTGGCAGTTTCTTTTTACCTTTTTACATTACTCCATCTATTTATCCACAAAACCCCATACCTGGCGAGTTGGCAAGTCCTGCTCAATAAAGAAAACACTCAAGCCTCCTGCAATAAGGCCGTTTGAATGTTTTCATTCGCTTATGGGGCAGTCAAGTAATGAAAGCTTACCTTCGATACGGAGTTTTATTTCTTAATAATTAGTCTGCTGGACTCGTTCTCCTTGTTTACGGGAACGTCTTTTCCTACTGTGACCCTGCGAACGACGCGGTGCCGGTCCCCGTAATCGGCAATAGCGTAATGCTGCGTGGCTAGGTTATCCCAAATGGCCACGTCCCCTTCACTCCATTGCCAACGCACGGTATTTTCTAAGCGCGTGACGTATGAATCGAAGATGCTTAATAATCTTTCGGATTCACTTGTTGTATATCCTTCCACTCTACCAGCAAAGCCACCTAATAATAAATGCCTTTTTCCGGTTTCTGCATGTACGTGAACGACTGGGTGCCTTGTTTTATAAATGGTCGATTCGAATACATCACGATACTTCTTTTTAACCTCATCATCAATGTTTTCAGCAGGTTTGAATTGAGCATAATCATATTCATTTGTATGGATTGCCCATAGTCCGTCTGCTAATTTCTTTAATCCATCTGGCAGGTCCTCATATGCTTCATTCGTATTTGCCCAAACTGTATCTCCGCCGACATCAGGTATGGTTACACCTCTTAAAATAGAGTATTTGGGGACTTCTGGAACGAAAGTGACATCAGTATGCCAATGGTTTGCTTTAGCACCGCGTTCGGAGTCAAGTTCGAAAATATAGTTCGTATTGTCTTTGACCGGTACTGTAGGATGTGCATAAGGTTCACCCAATAGTTTGGCAAAGGCTTCTTGGCTGGCATCATCTAAATGATTTTGACCTTTGAAGAATACGACTTTATGATCGTTTAATGCTTGTTTGATTTCACTGAAAATAGCTAAATCCAAGTCCCCGCTTAATTGCACTCCTTGAATTTCCGCTCCAATCCTTCCTGCTACCGGTACCACTTTCAATTGTTGTGTTTTAGTTTCCGTCATAATCAATCTCCTCCTGTAAGGTTAGTTTTTTATTTTTTAAAGGCTTCATCAATGTATTCATTGTGGATCTGATTTTTAAAATTAAATGGTTTCTTGATATAACCCACACCAGCTAAAGTATCGATTGATTCCTGTTGTGCTTTGATGGCATCTTCGGTAAAAAAGATATTTGGTTTCTCGGCCGTTATGATTGTCTTTACCGTGCTCACAGGCAATTTAGTTTCTTTGGAATAAATTTCAGATGCTTCATCTGGATTCTCGATTTGCCAATCGGCAGCTTTTTTATAAACCTTTAAATAGGCCTCGACAATTTCAGGGTGCTCTTCGGCAAAGCCCTTACGTGCAATGATTGCACCAGGAGCTAATATTTTTCCTTTTACTTTAAGTGCGACAGCATTCCCTTTTTCAATATTATTAAGGTAATACGGGTTCCATATTGCCCAGGCGTCCAATTGTTTGGTTTCAAAAGCCGCCTGAGCATCATCTGGTTGCAAATTGATGAGTTTAATATCATCAGTCGTTAAACCATGAGCTTTCAATGCCTTGATTAAATACACATGACCCGTTGTCCCCGAGGCAACACCGACCGTTTTTCCTTTTAAGTCTTCAATCTGCTTTATGTTACCTTCTGCTTGAGCCAGGATCCGGACAGATGACTCACCCCGGCCTGTTTGTGCAATCACTTCGAATGGCAGATTCTTATCAATGCCGGCAATCAGTGCACCATCGCCTAAAAAGACAGGTCAACCCGATTGGAAGCAAGGGATTCCAAAAGCGGGGGACCACTCGGGAATTCACTCCACACGATTTGGGCATCCAGTTTAGAAAATTCTTCGTTGAACAATCCCTTTTCCTTTGCGATGACCAATGGCCCCATCTTGCCATTTAAGGCAATATGAACTTTAAGGGGGCCACTTTTCCCGGAAGCTTTGCCGGCATCGGAATTACAGCCTGCCAATACAGCGAGACTAATGATGGCAAGTAATGCTGCGGTTAACTTGTTACGATATTCCTTCATGAATTCCCTCCTTTTTTAATACACGTACCACAGCTGGATAGTCAGATTAATGACAAAAAAAGAGATTCAACGAAGAGTTTGCTTGGTTACTCTTCATTGAATCTCCGGTAGTCCAGTTGATTCACATGACCTTTATTTTATTGGCTCCTTTGTGAAGCGGATTTGTGTATGAATGCATCTTAACAGCTGTTAGAATAATCTGTCAATTACTTTGTTGATTAATCCGATAAAATAAATTGGTATTAGGTGTTGCTTATAAATAATCGATAGGTTAAGATTAAATGAAATATTGAATCGACTAGTTAACTAGAGATTCAGCAAAGGGACAATATGTGCCTTATTGCTGGATCTCTAGTTTTTTATTTGAGAAAGGGTGAGGGTATTGGTTGCGACGTTAGAAATCAATCAGGTCAGCAAAACATTTAAGAATGAGAATGAAAGTATTCATGTTTTGGATAATTTGAATTTCACCGTCAACAATGGTGAGTTCGTCACCATCATAGGTCCGAGCGGATGCGGGAAAAGCACATTATTAAAGTTGATCGCAGGACTTGATTCAGACTTTGACGGCTTGATCATGGCAGGGGATCATCCGGTTAGCGCCCCATCTAAAAACCGTGGTTTCATTTTTCAGGAGCATCGCTTATTTCCATGGCTAAACGTGGAGAAGAATATTGCAGGTAACCTTCCATTAAAGAAACATGACATTCGAAAAAGGGTGGATGATTTGATTTCACTTGTTAAACTAAAAGGATTTGAAAACGCATATCCACGTCAATTATCAGGTGGAATGTCGCAGCGTGTTGCCATTGCCAGGGCCTTATTGCGTAATCCTGAAGTTTTATTGCTGGATGAGCCATTCGGTGCATTGGATGCATTCACGCGAACGCATCTTCAAGAGGCTTTACTAGAAATATGGGAGAGGAATAAGACAACGATGGTGCTTGTCACCCACGATATTGATGAATCCATCTTTTTATCGAGAAAAGTGGTCGTCATGGATGTAAAGCCTGGACGGATTAAAGCTATCGTTCCCATTGATTTGCCATATCCAAGAATTCGAACAAGCAAAGCGTTTCAGGAGTTCCGGTCCGTCATATTAAACCAACTTGATCATCATTCAGTTGAAGTGGAAGATTGGAGCATTTAATTAAATATTTGAAAAAAGGAAGGATGAAAATTATGTCTACACAGACCGTTGCTCAAAATAAGTACCTTGTCATAAGGGAAAGGACAAAACAATCCCAACTTGCCAAATCGGCATTGCGGGGTTCGGTTCTTCCTGTTGTCGTATTGATTGCATGGCAAGCATTAGGTTCGGTTGGCATCCTGCCTGCCCAATTATTCTCATCACCTTCATTGATCGTCACGACTTTCATTGATCTCGTTCAGTCGGGGGAAATGGGCATGCATTTACAAATCAGTTTGACGCGGGCTCTTCTTGGCTTTGCCTTAGGGGGTTTTTTTAGGCTTATTGTTAGGAGTGATTGTTGGGATGCAAAAAAATCCGAAGAATATCTTAACCCAAGCATTCAAATGTTACGAACGGTTCCTTTACTTGCGATTACCCCTTTATTCATTATGTGGTTCGGATTTGGCGAACTATCCAAAGTGCTGCTAATTGCTTTGGGTGCTTTTTTTCCTCTTTATTTACAAACATTTTTGGGCCTGCGGAATGTGGATAAAAAACTGTACGATGTTGCCCGTATCCTAGAGTTTAGCCGTCGGGAACAAATAACGAAGCTCATGATTCCGGCAGCATTGCCAAACATATTGCTTGGTATCCGGTTAGCCTTAAGTGCGGCTTGGATGTGCCTGGTCGTCGCTGAATTGCTGGGTGCGGATAGAGGGGTGGGCTTCATGATCCAGGATGCCCGTTCATTCATGCAAACGGACGTCGTATTCGTAGGAATCATCATTTTGCCCTCGCTGGTAAAATCTCAGACTCGTTTGTCCGCTTTTTAGAAAATCATTTGCTCAAATGGCAAGATAGTTTTAAAGCCTAAATTGAAAAAGGATGACCGCCGGGTGATGGGGGCATCCTTTTTCATGTTTGGTATGTATGTTTAATCTATTTTTTATATAAGGGCAAATAAATGGTGAACGATGTTCCTTTGTTCACTTCGCTCTGTACCATGATTTTCCCTTTGTATTTTTGAACGATGGAATAACAAACGGTCAGGCCGATACCGGTTCCCCTATCTTTAAGTGAATAAAATGGGGTTCCTAGTATTCCAAGCTGTTCTTTAGAGAGGCCTATTCCTGTATCCGTTATCCGTATTTTGGCCATAGTGCGTTCCTGCTCTGTTTCCACCTTGATAAATCCGGGTTTGTTCATTGACTCAATTCCATTTTTCATGATATTGACCAATATCTGTTTAAGCTCGATGGGATTCATGTTAATGTACAGATCGTCACGGAAATCCAGGAGAAAGCCTATGTTGCGATTATTGGCGAAACTGGTTAATAGGTCGGAAATCTTTTGGATTTCATAATTTAAAGGAATGACCTGTACATTATCCGTTTGCGGTTTTGCCAAAGACAAATAGTCATTGATTATCACTTGTGTATATTCAAGTTCCGTAAGCATGGTCTGTACATAAAATTTTTCCGTTTCATTCAGTTCCTTCTCTTGATCTAATAACTGGGCAAACCCTTTAACGACTGTAATCGGATTACGTATCTCATGTGCAATGGTGGCAGCTAGCTGTCCGACTGAGTTCAATTGCTTAGCCTGCTGTATTTCCTTATGAAATGCATTTGTGGATTCCATCCTATTATTGGTTCCTATAAATACGAATACCAATATGATTTGTATAGCGATGAAATTAAGCGTGTTGCCGAAACCATCCAAAGCGACATATTCATAAGAGTATTGAAGATTCGTTTTTGAAATGATCAAGATGGAAGCGGGGCCTAATATGATATTTAAAGTGGCCACAATATAAAACCCGATTTTATCAAAGAGAAAAATGGGAAACAACGGTGCTATAGCAAATAAAGCCAGCATGATTGCGGTATCTGGGAATATCCAAAATTTGCTATATAAATAAACAGTAATTAAGAAAATGAATAGGGTTTTATAAAAATTGACTTCTGTTTTTAAGAAAAATAACAGAGAAATTATCAACCCCGATATTAAAATGACCTGTATTGCCATCTCGTAGGGATTATCTTTCCAACTTATTGGTGATACAGAAATCCCAACTAATAATAAAAAGGATATCATTGCCATGAATGCCTTCAGTATAAATCGGTGTTTGTTTTGATAATATTGATAATTTTTTAACATAATTCCCCTTAATATTAATATTCTGTTTGTTTGTTTAATAGTAATATGATACTAGTTTTTTGTAAATCAGAAAAAGATAAATTTTGTCATCGATAGTCTTTTTATCTATATTTTAGAATTGGCCATTTCTTCAATCGAGGTTCAGGTAGAATTCAGTACCGCAAGGGGAGGTAAAGGAGTTAAGCGTCCGGGCTCCCAAGGTATATAAACATTGGGACATCCTATCTAATAGCTGGAATTTATCGGCTTTGAATTTTATTTATTATGGATATGGAAGACTTAAATTGTTAGCAGTTAAAGACCTATATAAAAGTGAAGTAAGGAGTTAAGAAATGCCAAGGGTTTGGAAATATTTATTTATATTTTTTGGATGACCGTTTTTTCTACTATTTCAATATGTATATGCCAAGAAACTTTTTATATCTTCTTATTGGATTACCAGTATCCATGTTTAGCACATTTTTCATTTACGATTTTTTTAGAAAAAGACGCTTTTAGTGGGTTTCTAATCCAAGGAATTAAGCTGTCATTCACCTGTTTGGTCAGGTACAACAAACTACACTGCGGGTAGTGTATTTGATAGGTTATTTTACTCATTTTTACTAATATATTAATTCTTTACATTATATTCGTTGTAGATTCATATTTCCCTTTTAAAATAATGGTAATAATAGGAGGGGGAGAGGGAAATGAAAACGAATCTAAAGAAATTCGGTTTATGTATGATGAGTGCGGCCTTTATATTGCAGGCTACTTCCATGGGGGCTTCAGCAGCAAAAGGAAATCATTCCAATTCGTCTATTTATGAGAAGAAAATCGTGAATATCGCACATCGGGGAGCTTCTGGTCATGCACCTGAACATACCATTCCCGCTTATCAATTGGGAGAACAAATGAAGGGCGACTACATAGAAATCGATCTGCAAATGACCAAGGATGGAAGATTGATAGCAATGCATGATGAAAAGGTGGATCGTACAACGAATGGTACTGGTCTTGTGAAGGATTTAACGCTAGCAGAAATCAAGAAACTGGATGCTGGTTCATGGTTCAATGAAAAAATATCCGCAATTGGCAAAAGAGGTATATGAAGGGTTAACGGTTCCCACTCTTGAAGAAGTCTTTAAGAAGTTCGGCAAGCAGGCCAATTACTATATCGAAACAAAGTCCCCTGATGTGTATCCAGGAATGGAAGAAGAACTTCTGCAGGTTCTGGAAGAATATAAAATGGTGGATTCAAAAGGCCGTACCAAGAATGTATTAATACAATCGTTCAGTAAAGAAAGCCTTATGAAGGTTCACGACTTGAATCCAAAGTTACCGCTTGTGCAACTTTTTTCTTACAAGAACCAAGCAACCATTTCCGATCAAGAATTGGAATCGATAAAGGAATATGCAGTTGGCGTTGGCCCGAACTTCAGTAAGGTAGACGGACAATATGTGAAGATGGTTCGCAACCATGACCTTCAATTCCATCCATATACAGTAAATGAAAGAGCCGATATGAAAAAGGCTCTTGAATGGGGTGCAACGGGGCTGTTTACGAATTATCCCGATGTATTCAATGAGGTACTAAGAGAGTACAAGCACAATAATAATGGCAATAAATAAAGTGCTAAATAAAAGGTTTCATAGGTGAGTCCCGGTTTTCCGGGGCTTTTTTGCAATGAAGGACTTCTAATTCCTGGGAAAATCAGGTGTTCATAGGCTTAGTAGTCTTGTGGATGGGTATATTAAAAGTAATAAGAAAATTTTGGGAGGTTGATTATGAAGGCTGTAACGTTTCAAGGAGCAAAAGATATTCAGGTAAAACAAGTTGAAGATCCGAAACTTCAGCAAAAGGATGATATCATCGTACGAGTGACTTCAACAGCTATATGCGGGTCCGACCTCCATATATATCAGGGTGCTTTGCCGACGCATAAAGATTATATCATTGGCCATGAACCGATGGGGATCGTCGAAGAGGTGGGTCCGGAAGTGACAAAGGTGAAAAAAGGAGACAGGGTTGTCTTGCCTTTCAACATTTCTTGCGGGCACTGTTATTATTGTGAACATGATATGGAGAGTCAATGTGATAATTCCAACCCCAATGAAGCGGTGGATACAGGCGGGTACTTTGGTTTTACGGAACGATATGGGAACTATCCAGGCGGGCAGGCAGAATATTTTAGGGTACCATATGGAAACTTCATGCCATTTGTCATCCCAGAGTCATGTGAACTTGAGGATGAAGCGCTTTTGTTCCTGTCCGATGTGCTGCCAACCGCATATTGGAGTGTAGAGAACGCTGGCGTCAAGAAAGGTGATACGGTAGCGGTATTGGGCTGTGGGCCGATTGGCTTGATGGTTCAGAAGTTCGCTTGGATGAAAGGAGCAAAAAGGGTCATTGCCATCGACAATCTTCCTTATAGACTCAATAAGGCTAAACAGATGAATAAGGTGGAGGCGTATAACTTCGATGAGTATAACGATATGGGCAGATACATTAAGGAAATCACTTCAGGCGGGGCCGATGTGGTCATAGACTGTGTGGGAATGGATGGAAAGAAATCAACGATAGAGGCGATTGAGCAAAAGCTGAAACTTCAGGGTGGAACGTTAAGTGCGATCGAGATTGCACTTAACGCCGTACGTAAATTCGGCACGATCCAACTGACTGGCGTGTACGGATCGAAATATAATATGTTCCCATTAGGCAATATATTCGAGCGGAACATTAACCTGAAAATGGGACAAGCACCGGTCATTCACTACATGCCCAAGCTTTTTGATAAAATCACGGCTGGAGAGTTCGACCCTACGGAAATCATATCCCATAAAGTCCCCCTCGAAAAAGCGAGTGAGGCTTATCAAATCTTTAACGATCACGAAGATGAATGTATTAAAGTGGTGCTAAAGCCATAATGTGAAGCTATAAAAAATCCAATGCCCATGAGCTGCATTGGATTTTTACATTTATACGTTTACCGATAATACACAATAACCTTCGATCAATTTATGTGAAATATAAATGATCATCTTGCCAGTGAACTGAGGAAATCAGGATTACTGGCTTTTTTACTATGATGGCTGGCATTCGTTTAAAGGGGAATCCGGGAATGTGACGATTGACCCTTCAGATGATGAAGGAGAGATGCAGTACCGGGTGATCTTGAAAAAGGGTTTTTGGTAAGGAAATGGAGGATTTATATTATATAATGATAGTGACAAAAGGAGGATGTTCAGATGGTATATAACTCGGCAGCAGAACTTTGTGAAGGGTTTGGTTATCCGCCCGTTCACGTTAAATTGACGATAGAGATCATAGATAAGAGATTGGGACCTGTAAAGGCAGAAGCGGAGATTGCCATCAAGCCTGTTAAGTCAAAGGGATATCTGGAAGTGTTGGTGGAAGAATTGGAATCGGAGCATATCTTTGCTGATGAAAATGGCAGTATCTATGGCAGCTTCGGCATCGATCAAAGCATCCAGATATATGATGAAGTCCTGGCTACCATTCCGTTCGAAGAGATAATGGGAAATGAAAATTGGAAAGAGACAGTTGAGGAATCCATCACGGTGGATAAACTAAAGGAAGAACTGGGGAAATCTCTAAATGATTATCAATTCAGTGATTTGAGCGGGAAATATAAATTCAGGAAAAGATGTACGATAACAGAACTTCAATTCATAGATTAAACGATAAAAGGAGAAGGCGATATGCTTTCTCTCTTTTTTCGATCATTTTACATATGGTCTTGCCCATGATATCTTTCCCTATCATAATCAAATGCTTGCAGTGACTCAATCTGTGAGAACCTTTAACCATACACAATGTCAAGGAGAGCTCAGTAAGGTTTTTAATGGTTTCAACTTGCATTTATTATATAGCTTTACATAGGTTAATATATTGTTAAGGGCTTTTACAGGAAAAAGAAATGAATATTTTAAAAGATAAAAAGGAGAATATATGAAAATTGGTTTGGTACGGCATTTTAAGGTGGCACATGAATTTCCTACTGGGAGATCTGTGACGGCGGATGATATGAAGCAATGGTTTGAGGACTATGATGCAGCGGATATTATTTATGGAACGACTTTATTTGGTGTTGAGGAATGGCAAGAATGTTATTGCAGTGATATGTCGAGAGCTGTCAAGACAGCGGAACACATCTATCCAGGTACGGTTCATCGGATGGAGGAGCTGCGGGAAATACCATCACCCCCTCTAAGAGGAAGGATCAAGCTGCCGTTCATCCTTTGGGCCATCTGGATTCGCTGCTGCTCGGTGATCAACAAGCAGACAAGGGCGGAAATTAAGATTGCAGAGCAAAGGATCAATAAAGTATTGGATGAAGTTTTTGCAAGGGGGGGAAAGGAATGTTCTGATCGTGAGTCATGCCGCCCTCATGGTATATCTGAGGAAAGAGCTGATCCGGCGAGGGTTCATCGGTCCAAAATTCAAGATTGCCAGTAATGGAAAACTGTATGTATTTGAAAGAAGAGAAGGGAAATAATGTATGGTTTCCCACCGGGAAAAGGTAAGCCATTTTGCTGATTTTAAGAAAGAGGCAGGCATTTTCCGAATAGTTATTCTTTTTTATTGGTTGTGGTTTATTATTGTAATAGTGTAATTTTTACGAATTCAATATTGGGGAAAGAGGGGTGGACATTTTGCTGAAGGCAGTTTTTTTGATTTAGATGATACATTACTTTGGGATCAGAAAAGTGTAAAAGAGGCTTTTGTGGCCACATGTCAAGTTGCCAAGGAGAAATATGGTCTGAATGTCGACGAGTTTGAAGAAGCGGTGCGGAAGGAAGCGCGTGAGCTTTATTCTTCTTACGATACATATGCATTCACTCAAATGATTGGAATCAACCCATTTGAGGGACTATGGGGGAATTTTCAAGATGACCATGATGAATTCCGGAAGATGGCCGGGATTGTACCGGCTTATCGGAAAGAAGCGTGGACGAGGGGCTTGAAGGCTTTAGGGATCGATGACCCGGAATTTGGGCTTGAACTGGCAGAACGTTTCCCGGCCGAAAGACGCAAAAAGCCATTTATCTATGAAGAAACATTCCGTGTTCTGGATGAATTAAAAGGGAAGTACAAATTGCTATTGCTTACGAACGGATCTCCTGAATTGCAAAATACCAAACTTGAAATTACGCCTGAACTGGTTCCTTATTTCGACCAAATCGTGATTTCAGGCGCATTTGGACGAGGTAAACCTGATGCCTCCATTTTTGAGCATGCTTTGGAAATCATGGAGCTTGATAAGGATGAAGTATTGATGGTCGGCGATAATTTAATGACCGATATCCTTGGAGCATCACGGGTAGGTATAAAGTCGGTCTGGATAAATCGCCATGATAAGGAACGGAATGAAGTGATTCCAACCTATGAAATCACGCATTTAGACGAGCTTTTCCCTATCCTTGAGAACCTGAGGGATTAATTGGCGGTCCTCCTCCAAATAACAATATTAGATAATTGTAGAGAAAATATTAGGTCTTTCAAATTATTTACAGAATGAAAAGGGTGAGCTATAGTTACCGTGTAATCAATTAAATTATTCAGACTAGGGGTGTCCAATAAAAGTTGGGCTGAGAGGGAAGCGCTTAAGCTTCTTAACCCTCAGGACCTGATC
This sequence comes from Peribacillus frigoritolerans, assembly GCA_030562215.1. Classification (GTDB taxonomy): domain Bacteria; phylum Bacillota; class Bacilli; order Bacillales; family DSM-1321; genus Peribacillus; species Peribacillus frigoritolerans_B. Next base: position 1,877,632 of record JAUPFL010000001.1, read on the forward strand.
TGGTTCATACCAGCGTGGGGAAGTTAGAATCTACTGAACGATGACATTTCAATTGGTCATTTCTGTAGTCATACTAACGTTAGCCGGGTCTTTAAATATGAGACCTGGCTTTTTCGTGCGAAATGGATTGGATTTTGTCCTTTTAAATAAACTTAAAAAGGAGAAATGAAATCATGAAGAGTAATTCAGTAAATGACATGAACGTTTCAATTATGTCCAGTTTTGCCGGGAGTAAAAAAGTGTATGTTGAGGGATCTAGACCCGATATTAAAGTACCTATGCGTGAAATTAAGCTAAGTCCGACAACAGGGGCATTCGGCGAAGAGGAGAATCCGCCTTTACGTGTATATGACACAAGCGGCTTCTATACGGATTCAGAATATCCCATTGATATTCATAAAGGCCTTTCCCCGATTAGACGCAGCTGGGTTCTGGAACGGGAAGATGTTGAAGAGTATGAAGGGCGTGAAATAAAGCCCGAAGATAACGGATATAGAAAAGTGGAATCACAATCCAATGCCGAAGTTTTTCCGGGATTGAAAAGAAAACCATTGCGTGCAGTGAAAGGGAAAAACGTAACTCAGCTCCATTATGCCCGTAAAGGTATCATTACTCCAGAAATGGAGTTCATTTCGATCAGGGAAAATGTAGCCCCTGAGTTTGTAAGAGAAGAGGTAGCTAGCGGGCGGGCGATCATTCCGGCAAATATTAACCATCCGGAAAGTGAGCCCATGATCATCGGACGTAATTTTCACGTGAAAATAAATGCGAATATTGGAAACTCAGCTGTTAGTTCATCGATCGAAGCTGAAGTGAGAAAATGACTTGGGCAACACGATGGGGTGCAGACAACATAATGGATCTTTCCACAGGAAAGAATATTCACACGACGCGGGAATGGATTATTAGGAATTCACCTGTGCCGGTTGGAACGGTTCCGATATATCAAGCATTGGAAAAAGTGAATGGAGTCGCGGAAGATTTAAATTGGGAAGTTTTCCGGGATACATTAATCGAGCAGGCTGAGCAAGGTGTCGATTACTTCACCATACACGCTGGTGTGCTTTTGCGATACATCCCAATGACAGCAAAGCGAGTTACGGGCATTGTTTCCAGGGGAGGCTCCATAATGGCACAATGGTGCTTGGCCCACCACCAAGAAAGTTTTCTCTATACTCACTTTGAAGAGATTTGTGAAATCATGAAGACGTATGATGTCGCATTCTCATTAGGTGACGGTCTCCGTCCTGGATCCATTGCAGATGCAAACGATGAGGCACAATTTGCCGAATTGGAAACACTTGGGGAGTTGACGAAGATTGCTTGGAAGCACGACGTTCAAGTAATGGTGGAGGGACCCGGTCACGTACCGATGCATTTGATTAAAGAAAATATGGATAAGCAGCTGGAAGTCTGTCAAGAAGCACCATTCTATACCCTGGGACCATTGACGACGGATATAGCTCCTGGATATGACCATATCACTTCTGCGATTGGTGCTGCCATGATTGGATGGTTTGGTACTGCCATGCTTTGCTATGTGACACCGAAAGAGCATTTGGGGCTACCGAATAAAGAGGATGTTCGGGTAGGGGTCATTACTTACAAAATTGCAGCCCACGCAGCTGACCTTGCAAAAGGCCATCCGCAGGCAAGAAAACGGGATGATGCCCTTTCGAAGGCCAGATTCGAATTTCGTTGGAGAGATCAATTCAATCTTTCCCTTGACCCTGAAAGGGCAGTTGAATATCACGATGAAACTCTTCCGGCTGAAGGTGCCAAAACAGCCCATTTCTGTTCAATGTGCGGACCAAAATTCTGCAGTATGAGAATCTCTCAGGACATCCGTGATTTGGCGAAGGAGAAGGGTCTGGGTTTTGAGTCGGTAATCGATGAAGGGCTTAAAGAAAAAGCGAATGAATTTAGGAAAACGGATGGGAAAATCTATCAATGATTCCGAAGGAGAATTCGATGAATCGGGTAATCCAGATAAAAATTGAAATGAAACAGTTGGAAACTCAATTGGAACAGCTGAAAAGGGAGCTGAACACTTTTCGGGAAAATTGTAACCATGAATTTGTGATAAATGATTATAGTCAACAATGTACAAAGTGCCACTTAATCGAAAGTCTGCAATGGTAATGATTCCTTGATCGTCCTTATGGAATTAATCCCCTTATCATGTTGGGCATTCAATCACAAAACATGATTAAGGGGATATTTCATTACTATTTACATACTTGTTTTACTAATATGAAGAGGAGGAGGGACAAGCCATCCTTTTTCCTTATTCAATCTTAGGAAGTCAGCACCCAATGCAGCTTTATTGGTATGGAATTGCGCAAACATCTGTGCAATATCTTCGCGGATGCATTGACCCATCATTTGGCTGCAAGCAACTAATCCTGCATTAATATCGATTGATACTGAAGCAGAGATTTCAGGATCTTGAAGACGTGCCCCGACGGGAATATCCTCCAAATTAGCTTTAGGCCTTTCAGGTGGTGACGGAGGCAGTCCTACGTTATTTTCTTTTAATAATGATTCAAGTTGGTCATGTTCCTGTTTCCCTTGATTGATCACTTCAACAAGTAATTTATGCAGGTCCTTGTCGCCAGTATGATTAAGCATAGTTTGATGACAGGCAATCAACCCTTTTGTAGTTGTTAGAAATGCCCAAGTTCCAAATACCTCTCCATAATGCATAGGCTCATCTTTCGGATTTCCGCTTAAAATTCCCATAACCATCCTCCTTGAAATTCATTAACGCATTTAAGTTACCCTGAATTCATCCAAGCATGCATCAGCGTTTATGTTTGGGAAATGTTAGAGGGCTTTTGATGCTTAACCTTTAATTCCTTGTAGCCATTCTTGATAACATTCATCACAAAGCATTTCATTTCTATCCGTGTCAGTAACTTGAAATGTTACGACATGGATTTTTTTCTTCCGTGACATTACTACAATAGAAGCATTGATGTGTCATTAGAAATCCTCCCATGTTATAAAGTGTTTATAGTTTAAAGCGCCACGGTTTTTTTATACAGAAAAAAATGATATAGCAGCTTTTTGGTCTTCTTGGAAGAGTTTAGATTGAATAATCCGGTTGGGGTTTAACATACTAAACGTGTTCGCATGATTGATAAAACGAGGAGGGAAATACAATGCAAAACCAATATCAACAAGGTCAAGTACACCAGAACATGCAAACGGGTGCCATTCCCCCACAAATGAATCACGGTGGTCACGAAGTATTCGATGTACATGAAGTGTTGTCGGGAGCGATTGGTACTTTAAACACATATACTCTTTTGCGTCAGCATATCCAAGATCAGGAATTACTCGACATTCTGGATCGTCAATATCAGTTCATCCAAGATGAATATAATATTTCATTGGAGTGCTTCCAAACGGGCCAGGATCCTTCCAAACCGACTCAGAGCTACAAAATGAATCAAGGTAACGATTTTATATATGGATTGACACCAACTCAGCCAAAGAAACCTTTGCAATCCGTATCGGAAATTACGGATGAATGCATTTCAGGCTTGATGCTTGGAGCTGTTAAGTCTGCAGCATCCATGAAGGCGATGGCAGCGCTTGAAATAACGAATCCGGTGGTTCGCCGCGTATTTGCAGATTCCGTTCCGAACTGCATTGAAATGGCATATGAGATTTCGATATATCAAAACAAACATCATTATTACCAAGTTCCGCAGCTTGCACAGCAGGATATGCAACAAATGATGAATTCGTATGCACCCGCACAAGGAAATAACAACAACATGAGTCATTAAAAGCATTTATTAAGAACATAAAGAAGGGATAGGATTAATTCTCCTATCCCTTCTTTTTCATTGTTTCATCTGATTGATTTCCTGAATGCATTCCTGTACGAGGGTAACAGCCTGACTCATGGTTGCTCCTCCGCCAAATGCCGCGGTCACACCAATGGCTTCAAGAATTTCTTGTTCGGAACAACCTTGATCAAGACATCCTTTTGTATGATAGATAATACAGTATTCATCTTGTGAATATAGGCTTATTCCTAGTGCGATAAGCTGTTTTTCTTTCTTGGATAATTGACCTTCTTTAAAGCACTCTTCCGTAAACGAATTGAACTTCTCAGCAAGATCTGGCATTTTATGCGTAAAGACACCGATTCCAGCTTTATAATCACGAAGAGCATTTTCAGTAGAATTGTTAGCTTCATATTCCATTTTTCATTCAGCTCCATCCAAAATTTTTTCATCAAAAACTAGTATGAGCTAAATGTTGGACGATTAAACAGGAGTTACCGAAGTAATCATGGAACCGCCTTCCTACAAGGCAAGTGATCCCTTGGGCCGGGTGGCTTTGAACCATTGATAGCAAAGGATGCATATAAGTGCAACGTCAATGGCATCACCGGCATAGTACATTAACATTCCGCCATTTTCCGCTTGTACCTTGGTGACTCCGCTTGGCGGGTGGGCAAAAATATATTTAGAAAGGATATCATGGCCGGCCAGTGAAATTGTAAATACGATAGCTCGAAACATGAAGCTGAACCTGTGGGGCGCAGGGTCCATATAAATCATGGACGCAGTGAATAGATAGCCCGCTATGAACACGTGAAAATGCACTAATGCATGCAGAAGGGCATTCTGATGCATCAACCCGTACAAACCAGTCGTATAAAGTATCCAAAGCCCCCCAATATTAAGCACGGAGGCAGTGAGTGGATTGCTCATAATGCGCAGCGGCCAACTTTTCAACACCTTTGAAAGACGTCTTGCTGATTGTACATCAAGTGTGCGCAGTGCAAGCGTAATAGGTGCAGCAAGCACGAGCAGGATGGGTGCAATCATTCCAAGCAGTAAATGACCAACCATATGCGCCGTAAAGTCCATATGTGCGCGATTGGCTATAGGGCCTATAATTGCTGAGGCTGCACAGAGAGTGCCAAGAATCCACAAGAAGGTACGGTATAAGGGCCATTTTTTATAGCGGCGGTTCGAAATTATGACAGCTGCGATATAAATGACTATAACCAGCATGAGTAGAATCAATAAAATCGGTTCAAAACCAGTTCCATTATCATGAATATGTCCATTACTGTGCATTGCTGGCGTCTTCTTTCATTTTAAGTAAGCTGCGCCTTGTTTGAATGACGAGGGCAATGCCGATCAAGATCATGATTGTAGCGGCAATGTTCCAAGTCAGGTCGTATGGGAAAATATCGACATTGTAACGGATTTGATGGAGGCGCATGAGCTTGTGCTGGATGATTCCGTCATATAACTGGAAAGAACCTGCCCCGAGCAAAACTCCCCTATCCACCTTTTCAGCCATAATCCCTTTCGACGGCGAAGGTCAGCGAACATGAATAACGACCCGACCGTTGCGAACCAGCTTAGGGCATGAAATAAACCATCCGAGACAAGCCCAATATTGGTTGTGGACTTGTCATAGAAATGGTGCCAATGCAATAGTTGATGAAAGATGGCCTCATCGATGAATGCCACCAATCCGATCCCGAATAGAAAACCGGACCATAGGTTACGGGCGGAATAAGTATACCGTAATTCCGAAATGGATTGATCTTTTTGATTTCGGGGCTTGAAATCCATTTTCCATCCTCCTTTTGTATTTTCCTATATATGGTTCTTTCTACTTTACCCTGTATTGTAAAGTTATAGACAGGTAAATGGACCTTTTATAAATCTTATTTATTGAGCGATTCATAGCACAAAGATAATCCTTTGCTTTTTAGTTCGGTAATCAATGTTAATGGTATGTGAATTTTTTCTAATTATTGTTCATTATAACTGGATTAAGGTTTCATGCATGTACAGGCGGGTAATAAAAAACCGTACATCATATAAAAAAAGGAGGAGTTAATATGTTTCGCCATCAAAAAGAATTGCAATTTGAAGTTAAGGTAGATCGACCAGATCCGATGCTTGCACGTCAAATTCAGGAAGTGTTAGGTGGACAGTTTGGGGAAATGACTGTCATGATGCAATATCTTTTTCAGGGTTTTAACTGCCGTGGAGAAGAAAAATACAAAGATATGCTGATGGATATCGGTACAGAGGAAATTGGACATGTAGAGATGCTTTGTTCACTCATTAGTCAATTACTTGATGGCGCTTCTCCGGAAGATCAAGCAGAAGCCGCAAAAGATCCTGCTACAGCAGCGATCATGGGTGGAATCAATCCCCAGCATTTGCTCGTAAGCGGTCTTGGCGGACTGCCAACCAACTCGAATGGGGTGCCTTGGAACGGATCTTATATTGTAGCCAGCGGAAATTTATTAGCGGACATGCGATCAAATCTGCATGCTGAAAGCCAAGGACGCCTTCAAGTGGCCCGATTATATCATATGACCAAAGATGAAGGGGTACGTGCTACCTTCCGTAAAATGTTAGCCCGTGATCGTTACCACCAATATCAATGGATGGCGGCCATTGCAGAACTCGAAGAAAAAAATGGCGTTGTCGTCCCCGCATCATTCCCACCGGAAGCGGAAATGGAATCTCAACCGGAAGCGTACGAATTCTGGAACTTGTCAGAAGGTAATGAATCAGCAGACGGCCTGTGGGCAACAGGAAGCGCCCCAGATGGAACGGGAGATTTTGTTTATGTAGCTGAACCAGTTGCAAAAGGGCAGATTCCTAACCCTAAGGTTCCTGCCCCACAAGTGCATCATGACCTGGATAGAAGTCAATCGCTTAATAAAAGGTAATATAAACTTTTCAAAAAAGCTCGATGGCCTCGAAAGGGACATCGGGTTTTTTTATTCTATCATGCAAAACCTAATTGTTTGCTTGTGGATATTTTTGGAGTAGGATAGTTTCCAGCTCCAAGACAAACCATTTTAAAAGGATGGTCACTAATTTAATTGATAGGAGTGGGGCAAATGAAAGCAGTAGTGGTTAAAGAACCGGGTGGTGCAGAACAATTACTATTTAAAGATTTTTCAAAGCCCATGCCCGGAAAAGGGGAAATATTAATAAAGGTTAAAGCCTCTGCGATAAATAGAACGGATATTGTTTCCCGGGAAGGTAAATCCGGTTATATGGCCAATCCAATATTGGGGATTGAAGTTTCTGGTGAAGTGGTGGAAACAGGGGAAGGTACAAATATACAATTGGGGACGAGAGTGATGGGCCTTGTAAACGGCGGCGGTTATGCTCAATATGCCTTGATGCCGGCTGATCGAGCAATGAAGATTCCGGATAACCTGTCATTTGAAGAGGCAGCAGCGATTCCTGAAGTATTCTTGACTGCGTACCAAACTTTGTTTTGGTTAGGGGAATTGACTGATCGAGAGACGGTATTGATTCATGCTGGCGGAAGCGGTGTAGGCACAGCAGCTATCCAACTGGCAAAAAAATGACAAAAGCGAAAATAATCACTACAGCCGGCTCAAAGGAAAAATTGGATTTCTGTCACTCACTAGGAGCGGATATCTGTATCAACTATAAAGAACAATCTTTTGATGAGGAAGTACTGAAAGCTACAAATAATCAAGGAGTGGATGTTATCCTGGATTTCATCGGTGCTTCTTACTGGGAGAAAAACCTCAAAAGCATAAAAACTGATGGACGATGGGTACTGATAGGCATTCTAGGCGGAACCGTAGTCGAGAAGGTGAACCTGATGGAACTTCTCTAAAAAGAGTTCAATTAAAAGGAACTCTACTAACTCCTCGGAGTGATGAATATAAAAAAGAGTTAACGGGTGAATTCGTTAAAAAGGCAATGCCGTTGTTCCTCAAAAATGAAATCAAGGCAATCGTGGACCATGTCTTCCCTTTTGGAGAGGTACAAAGGGCGCATGAACATATGGAAGCCAATAAGAATTTAGGTAAAATCATCTTACAGGTAAATGAATGATTAAAGAAAAACTGCTTTGGTGCATGAATGGGGAGGTTGCCCAGGATTAAGGCATTATTGGGCGACCTCTTTACAGGTGAAAAGGTGGAGCTAATGGCAGATTGATTGAAGAATGAAATATGGACAAAGTATAATGAATATATACAAAGTCAAGATACTTTTCGCCGGTATCTGTTTAAAGGGGGAATCTTAATGAATGAACTGAATGCATTATTCAGGAAAAGAATAGGGGTCCAGGAAGATGTGAAACTAACATTTGAGAAATTAGATGAAATTCTGGATAAGACAGCGAAAACCATTCCTTTTGAAAACTTGTCAATCATGGCATCCCATCTGAGTGATATCAATAAAGCGAATATCATGAACAAAATCCTCGTGAGGAATGAGGGTGGATTATGCTATGAATTGAATACAGCCCTTTATTTTTTCCTGGTGGAAAATAACTTTGATGTATCATTGGTTCGGGGTGTCATCTATAATCAGGGGTGGATGACCATAGGAAGGACACATGTCACCATTCTATTGAACCATGAGGGCCAAGCCTATTTGATCGATACGGGTTTTGGCGGGAATCTGCCTCTAAAACCAGTTCCGTTGAATGGAGAAACGGTCGTTTCCGGAAATGGTGAATTCAGGATAAAAAAGAAAGTACCGACCATGGAGATCATATCCTTGAATTAAAACTGAAACATAAAGATCGCGATTGGAGAATAGGGTATGCTTTCGATTCTGCAAAACCGGTAGGAAATGTAGCGGAACTTAATGAGGTCCAAACGATCATCAGGGAAAATCCCCAATCGCCATTCAATAAGCATCCATTAATCACCCGTTTGACAAATAGTGGGAACATCACTTTAACTGATACATCCTTTACACAGTGGGAAGATGGGAAAGTGACGAAAGAAGAAATAGATGGAACACGATTTAAAGAGAGTTAATGAAACAGCACTTCAAAAGATAGTGGAAAAAGGTCTGAATATCGAAGGAGTCCTTATCGAAAGATTGTCCATTCTCGACAGTTTTTTATGAACAGCATGATCATTCCATGGGATGTCATTGATGCAAGACTTAGAAAACTATTACTATATTGAAGAAATTTGCGAGACTACTGCTGAATTGCTGGCAAGTTGAGAACCGCTGAATGCTTGGCGAGGGGGGCCTGTCAGTCGGCGGAAAGGGAGCGAATTTCTGAGAACACTTGAAAACTGTAGGCAAACTCACTTTCTAAGAATTTGTCTACAGTCTGAAACATCCTTTATGGATGTTTTTACTATTTATTCAATAGATTCGAATTCAGTGGGGTGAGAAGGATATGGAGAGGAAGAATCGATTGATTTTTACTAGATCGAATGCAGCTGCTAAACGAAAATTCGATGAAGCGATCACCATTTTGGAATATAGTGTAATGCTTGTTGAATTCTTTGGATTAGAAGAGTTCAACAATATAATTGCCGGACAGTTAAGGCTGATTCTATGTGAAACGAAAAATACGCGCATAAAGCGGGAAAAGGTCACAATTGACCAATCCTTAATAAAGAAAATCAATCCAAACCCGAAATTGTATCCCATTAAAGACACCAATCAAATGAGCAATGTTCATATTACGGAAGAACTCTTCGATTATACTAAACAGAGGATTGAGCTAAAGCTTTGGAGAAATCAAATTCTCTATAAAACCGATATCGAAGGAAAAATCCAGGAAATTAAAATCATTGATTTTATTAAGGAAACAGCCAATAAGATTGGCGGTGCACAAGCTGAATCAAGTTTCCCTAATAAGTCCATTATTTCGGATGGACATACCAAAATCATGTTAATAGGTATAGCGAAAGGGTTATTCAAATCCATAGGCAGGGATTATAAAAAACATGCCTCCATGAACCTTCACATATCATGCAAAAAATCGAACAATCAACTTTGGGATACTAGACAGAAGAAGGACTTTTGACCAAGTCCTTCTTGCTTGATTTCCAGGCAATGTCCGGCAGGATTGAATGCCTCAAATATCCTCTGCAATAAATCATCTCTTTTACCTCGTTAAACCACTCGATGGCATGCTGTTCACTTTTATCCAATCCTTTAATATGTTCGCTATCAGGTTAAATTCAGTCAGGACCATTGCTTAAAAAGTACAGGATCCATGTCTTATGCTAAGAGTGTACTCCATATTTTCTGCACATTTAATTGGTAAGATGGATGTAATCATAAAGGAGGTTTTATTCAATATGAAAAAAGAACAAAATTGCCGACCATCTTATCATTATTAGCAGCCCTGTTTTTAGTCCTTGGAGCATGTTCCAACAGCGATGATAAAAACAAAGAAGATAAAGAAGAAAAGGAACATAGTGAAATGGACATGAACCATTCTAGCTCGGGTGATGTTCCGGAGGGATTAAAAGCCGCAGAAAATCCAACCTATGAAGTTGGAAGTCAAGCGATTATCGAATCAGGTCATATGGAAAGCATGAAGGGGGCCAAAGCAACAATAGTGGGTGCCTTTGATACGACTGCTTATGCAATATCGTATACGCCTGCAACAGGCGGAGAAAAAGTGGAAAATCATAAATGGATCATTCACGAAGAAATCAAAGATGCAGGTGAGAAAACATATGAACCCGGAGCGGAGGTCACAGTAAATGCATCTCATATGGAAGGGATGAACGGGGCTGTCGCTGAAGTTGAATCTGCTGAAGAAACGACTGTTTATATGGTCGATTTCACACCGACTACGGGAGGAGAAAAAGTGAAGAACCATAAATGGGTAACGGAAAGTGAATTATCACCGTCTAAATGATTTAACATCATGAGTTTAAAAACAGAAGAAAAAAGGATTGGAAATTCCTTTAGTTTGTCTACAAAAGGAGATTCGGAATGCTCTCATCCCGAACCATGATTTTTAAAACAAGACTAGATTATCCTTGATGTTTTTACTGTAAGCCTCATTGGATTAAAGAGATTTGCGACACTCCTGCCGAATAACTGGCTAGCCGAGACCCCACAGGCGCTTGTGCCGAGGAGGCTTGGCAGACAGTCGGCGGAAAGGAGTGAATCTCTGAAATCAACTGAACTATTCAAATAAAACATGCAAGCAAACTGAGTCTTCATCGAGTTTGTCTACAAAGGGAGATTCGGAATGCTCTCATCCCTAACCATGATTTTTAAAACAAGACTAGATTATCCTTGATGTTTTTTACTTTGAGCCTCATTGGATTAAAGAGATTTGCGACACTCCTGCCAAATAACTGGCTAGCCGAGACCCCACAGGCGCTTGTGCCGAGGAGGCTTGGCAGACAGTCGGCGGAAAGGGAGTGAATCTCTGAAATCAACTGAACTATTCAAATAAAACATGCAAGCAAACTGAGTCTTCATCGAGTTTGTCTACAAAGGGAGATTCGGAATGCTCTCATCCCTAACCATGATTTTTAAAACAAGACTAGATTATCCTTGATGTTTTTACTTTGAGCCTCATTGGATTAAAGAGATTTGCGACACTCCTGCCGAATAACTGGCTAGCCGAGACCCCACAGGCGCTTGTGCCGAGGAGGCTTGGCAGACAGTCGGCGGAAAGGGAGTGAATCTCTGAAATCAACTGAACTATTCAAATAAAAAACTGCAGGCAAACTGAGTCTTCATAGAGTTTGTCTACAAAAGGAGATTCGGAATGCTCTCATCCCTAACCATGATTTTTAAAACAAGACTAGATTATCCTTGATGTTTTTTACTTTGAGCCTCATTGGATTAAAGAGATTTGCGACACTCCTGCCGAATAACTGGCTAGCCGAGACCCCACAGGCGCTTGTGCCGAGGAGGCTTGGCAGACAGTCGGCGGAAAGGGAGTGAATCTCTGAAATCAACTGAACTATTTAAATAAAAAACTGCAGGCAAACTTGATTTTCATTGAGTTTGTCTACAGTTTGAAGGAATGGTAAACAAAGCCATTCCTTTTTTTATGAATGAATTTTCTTGAAAAATATTTTGCAGTTGATTGTAAAACTTAAGTATCTGTTAATATGGATTTATCAGATATGAAAAAATGAGGTGCGAATGGTGACTGGATTAACTATTAGACCGTTTATCGAAAATGACTATGAGGCACTGAGAAATTATTGTTTACCTATGGAACAAGCAATCTATACTTCTTTACCTTTGAAAGTTATCGAAGACTTCAGGAAGGATAAATATAACCTCCCCATGGTCATTTATTTAGATGAGGATTTGATTGGTTGTTTTGCTTTATATACGGATAAAGCGGGAAATCAATATACAAGTAATGAGAATGCGATTCTTCTTAAATCATTCTCTTTGGATTTGCGCCATCAAAAAAGGGGCTAGCTTTTAAGACTTTAAAAGTGTTGCCTGATATGATCAAACTAAGACATCCAGATAAAGATGAGATAATTCTAACGGTGCACCATTCGAATGTCCCAGCGATAAATTTATATAAAAAAGCTGGGTTCATTGACAAAGGATACAGATTTAACGGCGAAGAAGGGGAGGAATTTATTTTCCACTTGGCTCTGGATTAAGGGGAACTTAGGTAACTTCCGGAATGCTTTGACCTGATAGGAAAAGAATGTATTAAACGTCAGTATAGAGTCAGCTTAAATATGAAGTAGTGGTTAAACGCAAAATAAGCATCTAAACGATGCTTATTTTTTGGAAGGTATTCCTTCCGATATGATGCAGAATTCATGGTATCCATCCTGCGATTTCTAAAAGCGTCAAAAGAATCTCAAAGACAATGAGAATTACAATGATCCATTCAACGAATAGTCCCCTGATCGAATGGCTGATGTTAGAAAACCCATCCATAATGTTATATAAAATTTCGGTTTTACTTTTCAGGATTTTATACCGATCATTCAATTCAAAAAATTCAAGCATCCTGTCATAAAATTCGCCGGCAATGCTGCTTGTCCATGTGATATCAGGTTTATCCAGAATCATGATATACGCTAAGGTATTGTACTCGTGACGTACGATTTTTGCCGTCGTCCTCGCCAGTTCCTTGTTGCCGATTCTCAGCTTGCCTTTTTCCAGTCGGTCAATCATGGCTTCGAGCTTGTCGTGGATTTTTCCGAGTTGTTCCTCAGTTTTTTCAAGTGCCACCGATTTTGCGAGAATGGTGGAAATTAATTCAGGGTAGAAAAATTCATATTTAGGAACAACTACATATTCGTCCGTCAAATTGATGTTTTCAGTTTCACTGAAGTGAAGGCTGTAATCGTCCGTATATCTATCTACATTGATGAGATCAATGTCCGGCTCGAAAGAATGGATAAAGGAGGAAAATGCCTTAATCTCATCTTCGTGTGAGTAATTGATGAAGACAATGCTGCCAAAGGAAAAAACCAGCACCTGCTGCGATTCGTCCACATTTTTATTAAGGATGGAACTTAGAATATCGCCTTTAAGGATTAAAGGCTCTTCCCAGGTGAATTTTTTGGGGATGCCGCAATGAACGGCGATTTTGTTCAAATCAATTTCATTAGTGATTGCACATGCTTTAAAGGTAATTGGTCCCATCTATATCACTCTCTTCAGCAAATTGGTCTTTTTTCGATTCTATTCTATTCTTACAAAAACATGCTTGAATAATTCTTGAAGGTAGAAAAAAGTCAACTGACTGGTAACTAAACCAATAAAATCCATTAAGGATATAAAAATAATAAAAAGTCTAAGCTTTGCGGCTCTACACTCCCACGTCCTATTAATAGATTTAAAATGGTTTATATGTAAGAGGGCGATTCCGATAAGGGTCGTCCTTCTATATTTTGCTTGTTTATGCTTACTGAAACTTTACAAAAACATATAAAAGTTCATGAAAACTTTACTTTTATTTACAGAATTCTCATATTGATGTCAATATTCAGTAATACATGTTTGTTATAATCGATTGACGGTTTTAAAAGTGGTTGGAAAATGGTCTTTTAATAATCCTTCATTTACAGATAAGTAGCAGGCTGATTGAAGATGACTGAATAGTAGGAGTGAACAAAAATGGAGGAATCTATAAATCTATATGAGCTTACATTTAGTGAAAAAGATAGATATGTGATCATTACGAATGCTTATCCACATGAAGATCAGTTATATCGGAATGGGTTTATCCACCGAAGAGTCAAGGCTTATCTGGATGAGGGTTTGAAGGTTGATGTCTTTGTTTTGCATCCTGCCTATAAAAAAGCAGAAAATTATACGTATGAGGATGTGCCTGTTTATCGAGGAACTGAACAGCATCTGCGCATTTTCTTAAATCATAAAGTACATAAAAAAGCGCTGATTCATTTTGTTAATCCAAAAATGGTACAAGCGATAAAAGAAACGAACACAGATTTACCGATTATTACCTGGATACATGGATTTGAAACGGAGGCATGGCATAGAAGATGGTTTAATTTTCTTGAAAGCCCTGAAAGTTTGAGGAAGATTCTTGAAATGTCGGACGACTATTATGTAGCACAGCTTTCTTTTATGAATTGGTTTTATCAAACGAATGAATTGGATACAACCTTTGTTCATATATCCAAATGGTTCAAAGAGCATATAGCGGAATGTGATGCAAGAGCAGAATCGAAAAACTCAGTAATCATTCCTAATGTAATAGATGACAATCTGTTTACCTTTATTGAAAAGCCAGTTGAAATGCGGACAAAAGTCCTTTCAATCAGGCCATACGCTTCACGAAAATACGCCAATGATCTATCGGTGAAAGCAGTGCTGGAACTATCGAAGAGGCCATACTTCGATAAGTTGGAATTTGCATTTTATGGTGATGGAAAATTGTTCGATCAAACCGTTGAGCCAATCCGGGATTTTGAGAATGTAACGATTCATAAAGGTTTCCTATCTCAGGAGAAAATCGCTGCATTACATAAGGAGTATGGGATTTTCCTTTGCCCGACCCGTTTGGATTCTCAAGGGGTTTCTATGTGCGAGGCAATGTCGAGTGGGCTAGTGCCGATTTCAACAGATATTACGGCAATCCCGGAATTCGTTAAACATGACGTTTCTGGCCTTCTAACAAAACCTGAGTCTCCTATCGAAATTGCCGATGCAATAGAGCGCTTATATTACAACTCGGACGTATTTTTAAGATTGTCAAAACAAGCTTCTCAGTCGATCCGGGAAAAATGCGCTGTGGATGTTGTTATAAAAAGAGAATTGGAGATCATCCAAGGTTAATGGAGGGGAGTTTTTCAATATGGACGAACGAAACGAATATTGGAAAACCATGTATGAGGAACTCGAATTACAAATGAAAGACATGATGTCCATGACATTGGAGCTCATAGAGGGCAATGGCATGGAAAAACAAAAAATCATTGAGAAAGTTACAAAAGAAAATAATATGCTGCGAGAAGAATTAGAAAAAGTAAGATGGCCCAAAAGGAAAATATTAAGCTTAACAAAGAAATACGAAGACTTAAGTTGTTAGAACACAAATTCAACGTTACGTATGCAGGGAAATTCACGTTAAAATATCTTGCGCTTAAATCATCTATTAAAGAACAAATAAAAAAATAAAAATTCATATCAGATTTCAGTCATTGGAGTGAAAACTTTGAATTCACATGAACTAGTTGAAAACAGAAAAATGAAGGTACTTCTATTTGGCTTTATTGACATGAATTCAATGGATGGATCTGCAGTATTTTTATCTTCCTTAGCATCGACCATTGCGTTAGATTCTAACATCGAAGTTGACTTACTTTTAGCTAGCCCGGTCAAACGTGATATCTTAATTCAGCCTCTTGAGAAATTTGATAATATAACCATTCTCAATCCTTTTGTTGATCCTTTTTTTAATGTCGCCGATGATGAATGGGTAAAAAAAGGTGTTATTGATTTCGATATAGCTGAAATGCTCATTTCTCATTATTGGAGTCAAAAGGAATATGATTGGCTATTTGTTAGAAGCATTGAGACTGTTGAAAAAATAGCAAAGCATAAGCATATCATAAAGAATACATTAGTTTATGCTACAGGATTGACTCACATAGGTCAGGATGTTAAGGAAGAAAAATTTGAGAGCATCAAAAATATATATGATCAGTGTGCGTATTTCTTATGTCAAACAGAAGAGATGTGCGAATTTGTCATTGAGATTCTTAATTTGAATAAAGAAGAAAACAAAGTTTCCCTGCTTACCCCGATGATACCAAACGTTGAATCAGCGGAAGGGCATACCCGGTTAAGAAACAAACTTGTATATACAGGGAAATTCGACCCGGATTGGAAGACCATTCCCATTATTACTGCTTTTAAAGAATTAAAACGAGAGATTCCGAATTTATCACTTGATGTGGCGGGGGATAAATTCAAATGGGTTAAAGACGATTCTCAGTTTAAGGAAGAAGCGGCATACCTCCTTAAAAATACTGATGGGCTTACATGGTACGGGGCATTGACAAGGGAGAATGCCCAACAATTAATCGTGAACAGTGATATTGGGATAACCTGGAGAAGTGAGGAAATGGACAGCAGTCTGGAACTGTCTACAAAGCTATTGGAGTATGGGATTTTAAGGAAGGCTGTAATAATGAACCCAACCGAAATGCATATGAAGCTTTTTGGCGAAGATTACCCGTTATATGCTGTTACAGAGAAGGATTTCCGTGACGCTGTCAAATTAGCATTATGCAATAAGGACATATATGAGTTTGCGTCACAACGAATGTATCAAGTTAGCAGGCAGTTTTTATTTTCGGAGGCAATAAAGAAACTGCAAGGACCATTATGGAGCAAGCGTATTACAGATTATGTAAATCAAAGCACGAATACGTTTTATATTGATGAAGATGACTTTGATGAACTGATTAAGCATGCATCATTAAAAAAAGTGAAAATATTGCCTGCGGAGTTTAATGTTGACGAAGTTTTCACCTATATTGTCAAAAACATACCTGAAGAAATGAAACGAGTCGAAAAGCTGTTTAAACTGTCTGGGTATGGTCAAATCATTTCAGCAGAAAAAGCTGGATGTTATACATTTCTCAACATCCATAAAAGTTATGGAAACTTTGAACAAAATTTTCAAAATAACATGCCATATTTAAAAATGATAGGATTTGAAACTTATGGAAATCCTAAATTAAAACCAAAAGATGTCGAAATTTCAATGAAAGAACGGGCAATTGTTGATAAAGAAAAATATGATATGAGAGGGAAAAATAAAGAATTAGCTAAAGAAGTAAAGCAATTAAAAAGACTGAACACAGTTCAACTTAAACAAATTACTAAGCTAGAAAAACAAAACCAAGCACTTGGACGTAAATATGATTCACTTTCGAAATCGAAAATGGGTAAAATGACATTCAAGTATTGGGATTTAAGAAAAAGGCTTAACTTTTAATAAGAAGGTAAGCCTGCAACAGAACAGTGGACAATGCAATGGAAGACATTTCACAACACTATATTAGTCAAAGGAAGGCTCCTGAATAGGGGCCTTTGTCGATTATATCGAGTAAAGAAGCAGGGATTCCTGTAACTTTTTATGTGTGTTGACGATTAAAGCTGCGTCAGGTTACTATTCTATGAAAATTAAAACTTGCCAGTAAGCTCAATAAAGAATCATGGAATTACAAAAACTAACCTTTCAGCATTTATCCAAATAGACCCCTTATCCTTTAATGGTGTTATAATATTCTGAAAAAGGGGGAGAGATGATGGAGGAGAATGTGCTAAAAGCAATTCAAGATGATTATCCAGATGCATTTGCATGGTGTTATGGATGCGGTCGCTTGAACAAAGATGGTCATCATTTTCGAACGGGTTGGCATGACGAGCAAACAAGGACAATTTATACACCACGCCCAGAGCATATCGCAATTCCAGGATTTGTTTATGGCGGCTTGATTGCCTCTTTAATTGATTGTCACGGAACAGGTTCTGCTGCATTGGCTTTACACCGTAAAAATGGTCATGAAGTTGGAGATGGAGTGGAGCCACCCAGGTTTGTGACTGCGTCACTGAATGTGGAGTTTGTAAAGCCGACCCCAAATGATGTGCCATTAATAGCCGTTGGTACGATTCATGAAATTCATCCTAAGAAGTGGAGAATCGAAACAGAGGTATTTGCACTTGATAAACTTTGCGCCCGTGGAGAGGTAATCGCTGTGGTGATGCCAAGTACTTTTACAAGTAAAGAGTGATCTTAATTAATGTAAACGCATTCGAATCAAAATTAGATTTTTTATCAAAGGGCCGTCCAATTATTTGGACGGTTATTTAGTGTATCTGAGCATCCATTACAAGCATGTTATAGCAATAAAGTGGCATGTAGCTGGAAATCACAAGCGAAATATCAAGATATTAATATTATAAGCAAAGGGAGGTCGAAGAATGAAAATAAACTTAGAGATAGATGAGGAGATCAAGGCGATAGAGGTGCTTATCCGCAATCACGAATGGAATGAAGAAGTGCAGGAACTGATGGAGCGCTTGAAGGAGAGGAAAAGACCGTATTTTGTCGGCAAAAAAGAAGAAATGCAGCATGTCTTCCGGGCAGAAGAAATCATCTGTTTGTTCACAGAGCAAGATTCCATAATGGTGCGGACGAAACAGGGCACTTTCGAAATGAAAGAAAGGTTATATGAACTGGAAAGGGACCTTCCCGGTGATCAATTCGTGCGATTGTCCAAGTCAGTGATTGCCAATTTGGATGAGTTAAGCAGATTCGAGGCATCTTTCAACGGGACCTTATGTGTGTATTTCCGATCAGGGGAAAAAGAATATGTTTCACGGCACTATGTTCCAGGAATCAAGAAAGCATTTCAATGGAAAAGGAAGGGATTATGATGAAAACACTATTATTCCGCAGCTTTGTTGGGATTTCCTTTGGGGCACTCGTGATGGTGCTGACATGTTTTGGAGTGATCGTTTTTGGGGAGGTTCCTGCATTGGACAGTGAAATATTTGTATAAAACGCGCTAGGCTGCATATTATGTGGCTGGTTCTTCAGCACGGCAACAATCTTCTTTGAAAATGAAAAATGGAGTTTGCTATCTCAAACCATTCTGCACTTCCTGACTGTCAGCATTCTTTACTTCCTATTATCTTTCTTTGTTGGTTGGATTCCTTTCAGCTTAAAAGGATTAGCTATAGGAATTGGGATTTTCATACCATTCTATATGATCATCTGGACCATATTCTATCTCTACTTTCGCTTCCAAGTGAAAATATTGAATGAAGGAATTGATAAAAGAAGGAATTGAGGGCGGATCGATTAGTTAGAGCGGTGTAAATCTGAACCCAAGAAAATAATAAACCCTCAGGAAAGGCATTTTCATATCCCTCCCATGATGTTCAATTGAAACAACGATTAACTTACCATTGTGAACGAACAAGAACACAAAAAAGAATAATGGGATTTTTTCCATGAAATCCTGTAGCAAATTTAACCAAGGTCCTCTGGTTTTTTCATGAAAGCCCTATATCTGCTGTCATTTCATTTCATTTTTCCTGCGGTATTCATCCCTACTTTGGAATGTAATAAAGAGACACCTTTCCTGTTGTATGGGTGTCTCTTTATATTTTATCAATTTTGTATCATTATCATTTCATTATAGATTAAGTTTTGTCTAAGCTCAGTTGCTGTTTGTATGGATATTTGCTCAGCTTCAACCATTTGCTGAATGATATCACGTTCGATTTGCATCGCATTCAACTGAAATTGACTCACCATCTCTTCAAAGCGTTTTGCATCTTTTTCACTTAATGTTCCGAACGGATTCAAATAACGATTGTATCTTTGGATGACAAGCATGACTTCATGGCGGTTTTCAGGTGTGGTTTGTTGTTTGATCAATGAAATGGCTTCCTTTGAAGCTTCTTTTTGTGCTTTACGGAACTCCCTGATCAGGTCCGCATTTTTAACGATGGAGTCCTCTAATTTCGCTTCCCATTTCTTATCCCATTTGACATTGATCTTTTTCTTGAAAAGAATGGCCTGCAAATTGACCCAAGCCCTTTTCAGCGAAGATTTTTGCATATAATTTAAGGTTCTTGAAATATACACTTTATATAGTTCAAAGGCTGTTTCAGATATACTCCCTTTTTCGACTAATCCAGAAACGACTTCCAATTCCTTATTGGCTCCAAGCTCAACTAAATCGCGTATTGTCCGATTATCCGGTCTATTCGTTATTCCCCGTTCCAAATCTATCAGTTGTTCATTTAAATCTTCCATTACTTGATGGACCGCTTTCTGATTATCGATGGTTGCTTCTTTGCTCAGATGATTGATCGTTTTATTTAAAACAATTTTATAAGCCTCCTCAGAGGTTAGGCGCTCATCTTTGAATTCAATCGGTGTCTTTACCAGTAATGGCAAGAGAACGGTAGCCAAGGTGACGCTTAACAATATAACGCAAGCTGCGGTAAACAAGACTGTATTACGCATCGGGAATAAAGTGTCATCCGGCATAAAATATGGTATGGATAACGCTGTAGCTAATGTAATGGTTCCATGAATGCCGCAAACGGATGTCAAAAATGCAAATCGTGATCTTGAAACATTCTCCTCATCGGTGTCATTGGCATCTTCTGGATGAACCCTGGACATAATGAATTGCTCTAATGGATTCACTCTGTTTTTCGTAAAAGTATCATGCAGAATGTATACCCAAATAAAACGGATCATCAATAATAAAAGAACGATCAAGACACTTATCCCAAAAAGAATGCCCCTATTTAAGTTGGACTCAATTTCCTGATAAACACTGGGCAACATGAATCCTAACAAAGCAAATACAAGTCCATTCAAGACATAACCTAATACAGACCATGTATTAGTTGATACAATTTGCAATTTAGTTGTGGAACTCTGAAGGCGATCCCGCTCGATGCCATGAATCACACCGGCAGCAACCACTGCCAAGATTCCGGAAACATGGAATTCTTCAGCTACCATATATATGGCAAAAGGCGTAATTAGTTCAATGACAATAGACATCGGGATTTCTTCAAGTCCATGAACCCGTAAAAATAATCGTAATTTAACGATTAAATAGCCCAATACGATACCTATAAGGATACCGCCTAAAGCTACAAATATAAAATTAAGCGAAGCATCTTTTATGGAAAACACTCCAGTTAAGGCAGCTCCCAGGGCAACTTTAAAAGCGACGATTCCAGCAGCATCATTGAAAAGTGATTCACCTTCAAGGATGGGCATCATGTTTCCAGGCAATTTCAATCCTTTTGTAATCGATTGTACCGCTACCGCATCCGTAGGGGTAATGGTAGCTGCTAAAGCAAAAGCCACAGCCATCGGCATATCGGGTATTAACCAGTGGATGAAAAAGCCTCCTGCAAAAACCGTCACAAATACTAACCCAAAGGCTAATAACAGAATAGGCTTACGCAATTCAAGCATTTCTTTACGGGACGTATTTTTTCCTTCTGTAAAGAGCAGCGGAGCAATGACACAGATCATAAATAATTCTGAATGAAAATCAAATGATAATTGAAATGGTAATAATGAAAACACTGCTCCCATGGAGATCTGATATATCGGAAGTGGGATACGAGGCCATATCGCATTTAATATTGTAGCGATTATTGTGGACACCAATAATCCGAGCAATGTGATTAAGAATGACATAGAATCTCCCTTATCTTCTAATGTTTTAGTCTGATTGCCCATGAAACTTATAAAAAAACAGAGATATATAAGAGCAATATCCATCCTTTAAAAAATAACCCCTACTTTATGGTCCTGTGTATCTTGTTCAATAAACAATGCTTAGCCAGAGATAGCATTTTCGACTAATAAATAGCCCCGGTTTTTGATATACCCCTTAGTTATTAATTACAAACAGGATATCACAAGAGTTTACGGTTTATTCAAAATCAACTTATGACACTGCTTTTCCATGAAAATTAGTTCATGCCGGACACAGGATTTTCTGTATAAAATACCCTTAATGAAGAAACATAGAAAAATGGAGTTAGAGTGACCTGCAAAAAAATGGGGGTATTCAGCTTGATTCGTAATGTGGGCAAATTGTTAAGAAAAACAAAAGAAAAAAATCCAGTATACAAAATAATTACCAAGATTCTAAGCCTGCAGATGTACTTGATGCGAATTTCAGTCAAAATGTAGAAACACTTCGTTCTGTTTATGATAATTGCTCGGATGTCATGTTCCGCTCGTTCTTACTTTTCGGAAAAACGCGGGCGATGCTTATTTACATTGCGGGACTCTCAGACATCGAGGCGATAGAGCAATATGTGCTATCACCACTCATGCAGGAGTCACCCAAGGAGCCACAACCATTAAATGATTTTATTGAACATAAATTGCCCGTTCCTAAAGTGGTGAAAGTGAATATGTTGGCGGATTGCATTGAATCGATTTCCTCTGGAAATCCGATCCTTCTATATGAAGGGGAAAGCGATGGATTTTCTTTAGGATTGTCCAAATGGGAAAAGCGGGCGATTGAAGAACCTATGGCAGAGGGGGGGGAGTCAGGGGGTCACGAGAGGGATTTATTGAATCTCTAGAGGTAAATACATCCCAATTGCGACGTATTATTAAAAGTCCAGCACTTAAAATACAATCGATGAAGATCGGAACTTATACCAGGACGAATGTTTCGATTGCTTATATTGATGGAATTGCGGATAAAACACTGATTGAAGAGATTACAACTCGGTTGGAACGAATTAAAATAGACGGCATTTTAGAAAGCGAGTACATCGAGGAAATGATCGAGGACAATCCGTATTCACCTTTCCCTCAGATCATGACGACAGAACGGCCGGATGTAGCCTGTTCTTGCTTGCTCGAGGGACGCGCTGTCATTCTTGTAGAAGGAACCCCTTTTACATTAATTGCACCAATATCCTTCTTTTCTTTGATTCAATCACAAGAGGATTATGCGCAACGTTTTATGGCAGGCACTTTTATCCGTTGGTTACGTTATTTTTTTATGGGATTATCCCTATTGCTTCCATCCCTTTATGTTGCTATTTTGACGTTTCATCATGAGGCTGTCCCAACCGCACTCCTGCTAAGCAGCGCGGCATCCCGGGAATCGGTCCCTTTTCCTGCAATAGTAGAGGCATTGGCTATGGAAATTACCTTTGAGGCACTAAGAGAGGCAGGGGTTCGATTGCCGAAGCAGGTAGGTTCTGCCGTCAGCATTGTTGGAGCGCTAGTGATTGGTCAAGCTTCCGTACAAGCGGGGTTGGTTTCAGCGCCAATGGTCATTGTAGTTGCAATTACGGGAATCGCTTCTTTTATGATGCCTCGTTATATTGCCGGAATTGCTTTCCGGATGCTGCGTTTTCCAATGATGCTGCTAGCCGGTACATTAGGACTGCTTGGCATCATGATGGGGATCATTGCCATAGTCATTCACTTATGCAGCTTACGTTCCTTCGGTGTTCCCTACTTAACGCCACTGGCACCGTTAAAAGGTCAAGAGCTGAAAGATGTGCTGTGGAGAGCTCCTTGGTGGAGGATGACTACACGCCCGCGCCTCACAGGGGATTCTAATGAATACCGTCAACCCCGGAACAGGGACCAAATCCAAAAAGGGGAAGTGAAACGGAGTGAATAATGGTTGGAGGCTAACAAAGATATTGGAGAAAGTAAAGAGGCGTCATTTCATGAAAAGTGTCCTTCTTTTTGCTTGGTATTTGTGGAACAACCCCTTTTCTAAGCGGTTGTTGGGATCGAGTGGAAATCACTGATTTGGCAATTGTCACAGCAGCCGCCATCGATAAGAAGGATGATGATCACATCGAACTATCCGTCCAGGTTTTTATTCCAAGTTCAATAAGTAGTGGAGGCGGCGGACAAGGAGGAGGGAGCAGTCAAGGAGGGGTGCTGTTACGACATTGGTGAGATATGAAAAAGGCTCCAATATTTCAGATGCATTGTCCAAGCTTCAAAGCAAGCTTCCGCGAAAAGTATTTTGGGGACATTGTAAAATATTTGTATTCGGTGAAAAGTTAGCGAAGGAAGGAATTCAAGAGCAGCTGGATTTTTGCTGCGCCATCCGCAGCCAAGAGAGAAAGCAAATATGTATGTCAGCAAAGGGAAAGCAAAGCCTATCCTTGAATCTTTGCCACCCCTGGAAAACTATTCAGGGGAAGTGCTTAGAGAACTATCTGATTTACATATCGGGATGCTGGTCACAATGCAGGATTTAGATGAAATGTTAACGGGTATACCTCAAGCGGCCGCACTTCCATTCGTTGAAATTTTACCACCAGGGAAAGGGCAAACGAAATTACAGGGAATTCCTTACATTGTCGGGACAGCCGTGTTCAAAAAAGATAAAATGACTGGGATGATGACGGAAAAAGAAACAAGAGGGCTATTGTGGTTAAGGGATGAAGTGGAATCATACACCGTGACCATAAAACCCAAAGGGGTAAAAGGGAAGATATCTTTAAGTCCAGTGTCAGCCAAAGTCAAGATCATTCCGCAAATTATCAACGGGAAATGGAAATTATTGGTGAAGGTGAATACAGATGGATCTGTTATACAAAATGGAACGAATTTAAACCTTTCAAATCCTAAGTCTCTAAAAGCTGCAGAACGAGCCTATCAAAAAGATATAGAAAAACGCATCGAGATGGCTTTTCTGAATACTCAGGATAGGAAAGCGGACATTTTAGGGTTAGGTAAAGATTTCTATCGGAAATATCCTAAACAGTTTAATAAGGTCGAAAACCACTGGGATGAGATATTCGCGGAAATGGAAGTGGAAATCGATGTTGCGGCCCATATTCGAAGACAGGGCTATATAAACAGACCGGCAGGTTTGTCTGAGAAAGAGGTGAAGGACAAGTGAGATGGGGGGCTTTTTTTGTACAACCGCGATTGTTGCTCTAATCATTTTGTATGAATGGCCGAAAATGAAACAAAACCCTAAAAAGATAAAATGGCATTTCTTACACTGCTCCTCACTGGCTTGATTCTGTCCATGTTCAATCTCCCACAGATGTCAGGACCCACTCAATGGATCGAAGCTTTTTCAGGCCATTTGGAGAGTTTATGGAAAAGTGAGTCTATTAGTGGGTGTTGCGGGATTAAATTCATACTATTAAAGAAAGGGGGAAGCAGATGGAGAAAGGGAAAATTTCATCATTACAGATGGCATTCATGATGTATCCGACGATTGTGGCAACGGCTATTATCGGGGTTCCCAGCATCACAGCGAAGTATGCCAAAACCGATTTATGGCTGTCCCCCATTTTTGCTGCGCTCATAGGGTATCTTACGGTTTATATCGCTTATAAACTGCACCAACTTTATCCAAAACAAACGGTGATCCAATTCACTGAAAAGATCATTGGTCGGATTCCGGGGAAAATTTTCGGTTTTTTACTCTTGTTTTTTATATCCAGAACACGGGGCTAATCCTTAGAGGATACGCAGAATTTATTGTCGGCTCTTTTCTGGTACGTACCCCGATTAGTGTGATCATGGCATCGATGGTGCTTCTGTGTGCGTTCATCGTGCGCGGGGAATAGAAGTGTTGGGGCGAGCTGCTGAATTGTTTGTACCTGTTTTCATTTTTCCAATCTTTATCTTAATCCTCTTGCTGATTCCTGATCTAGAATTCAAGAATATATTCCCGGTATTGGCGGATGGTATAATGCCCCCAATCAAGGGTGCGATTGTACCGAGTGGATGGTTCAGCGAGTTTTTCTTGATCATTTTCCTTCTTCCTTTTTTGGCAGATATGAAAAAAGGGATGAAATCCGGTATGAAGTCTGTGTTTGCCGTGATGATGACGTTAATTGTGGTGAATCTTACGGTTCTTTTTGTACTTGGGTCAACAACATCCACAAAGCTTTACCCCTTGATGAATGCATCTCGATACATCAGTTTGGCCGACTTTTTTGAACATGTAGAATCCGCCGCCATGGCGGTATGGATAGTGGGGGCGTTTGTGAAAATTTCCGTTTTTATTATGCATCTGCTTTAGGTACAGCACAGTGGCTGAATCTCTCCGACTATCGTCCTATTGTATGGCCGATAGGGATTTTGATTGTCATATTCAGTTTGTGGTCGTTGCCTAGCACTGTGGATGTCAGTCGTAATGATATCAACGTCTTCCCTTTACAAAGTATTTTGATGCAAACGATTATTCCTCTGTTATTGTTGGTGATTGCTGTTGTAAGGCAAAGAAATCGTAAAGGAACCGAAACCAGCTGACTGGGCATTATTTATGCTAAATATCCTATCGATAAGGTGCTATCTATGTTAGTACTCGCGCAGATGGCAGGACCAACTGAATGGAGTGTTTATGAAAAAGTAAATCTATCTGTGGGTTTCGTGATTTCGGATTTACAGACTATCACAGAAAGGAGGAAGATGATGGAGAAAGGTAAAATTTCATCTCTACAAATGGCATTCATGATGTATCCGACGATTGTGGCAACGGCCATTCTCGGGGTTCCAAGCATCACAGCCAAATATGCCAAAACTGATTTATGGCTGTCCCCCATTTTGGCGTCTCTCATCGGGTATGTGACGGTGTATATCGCTTATAAACTGCACAAAATTTATCCGAAACAAACGGTTATCCAATTCAGTGAACAGATCATTGGTCGGATTCCAGGGAAAATTCTAGGTTTTTTATTCTTGTTTTTTATATCCCGATCACAGGGCAAATCCTAAGAAGTTACGGAGAATTTATTGTCGACTCATTTCTGGTCAAAACCCCGATTAGCGTGATCATGGCATCGATGGTACTTCTCTGTGCGTTTATCGTACGCGGAGGGATAGAGGTGCTGGGGAGAGCTGCCCAATTGTTTGTTCCTATGTTTATCTTTCCAATCCTTCTTTTAATCGTCTTACTGGGCCCTGATCTTGAATTTAAGAATATATTCCCGATATTGGGGAATGGAATTATGCCTCCGATCAAGGGTTCGATTGTACCGGGTGGATGGTTCAGCGAGTTTTTCTGATAATTTTTCTCCTCCTTTTTTAACCGATATGAAAAAAGGGATGAAATCCGGGATGATGTCTGTGTTTGCCGTGATGATGACGTTAGTTGTGGTGAATCTTCTGGTTCTTTTTGTACTCGGGTCAACAACAGCCACAAAGAATTATCCCCTGATGAATGTATCTCGGTACATCAGTTTGGCCGACTTTTTGAACATTTGGAGTCCGCCATCATGGCCGTATGGATAGTAGGTGCGTTTGTCAAAATTTCTGTGTTTTATTATGCGGCTGCTTTAGGTACCGCGCAGTGGCTGAACCTCTCCGACTATCGTCCGGTTATATGGCCGATAGGGATTTTGATTGTAGAATTCAGCTTTTGGTCGTACCCCAGCTCTATGGATGTCAATCGATTTGATATCATCGCCTTTCCTATTTATGGAGTTTTGATGCAAACGATTATTCCGCTTTTATTATTGGTGATTGCTGTTATTAAAAGAAATGGAAAGAGAAAGAAAGAGGGAAGCAATTCAAGTTAGCCTTTTCTGTCACTTGGTTTAAGAGAATTGAAAGAGTATGTAATTAAAGTCATGCCCCATTCGAAAGTAGATACTTTTTCGAATGGGGTGTTTTTGTTGAGCAAAAAGAGAAATGCTAAAGATCATTAGATGTATTTAACAGCAGGTTAAAAATAATTAACAATTTTTTCAAACCGTTTTGAAGTTTGTCCCGTTATCTATAGTACAAAGGCTTTTTAGAAGGGAGAGAGGAAAGATTTGAAAAAGGTCATTTTTGTTGGATGGATATCATTGATGATAGTACTGTTAGGGTTTTCACCGGAAATGGGTTCGAAACGGGGGCAAGCTGTCGATGATGTCGTAAAAGTATATGGACCAGGTGGACCTCTTGGACCCATCAAGGAAGTGGCGGAACAATTCACCAAAGAAACGGGAATAAAAGTTGAAGTGACAGCGGGACCCGAAGAAAAATGGATTGATCAAGCCAACCAGGATGCGGATATCATTTACGGAGGGTCCGAGTATATGCTAACAGATTTTATGCATGATCATCCGGAGCTCCTTGATGAAAAAAACCGTACAGAATTGTATGCACGGTCAGCTGGAATTCTGGTTAGAAAAGGAAACCCAAAGAATATACAGTCTTTGGAGGATTTAACGAAGAAGGGCGTAAAGATTGTGGATGTTAATGGAGCCGGGCAACTGGGGCTATGGGAAGATTTGGCTGGAAGAAAAGGATTGATTCCTGGAATTAGCAGGAATATTGCCATTTCAGTGAGGTCCAGTGCAGAAGCTATCGATCTATGGAAGGCAAATTCTAAATTAGACGCCTGGATTACGTATGAATCCTGGCATTACCGTCTGGCGGATGTGACGGACCTGATTCAGCTCCCTGAGGAAGACAAGCTCTATAGAGGAACCCCGGTAAGCATAACAAGAAAGAGTGAAAACAAGAAAAAGGCAAAACAGTTCATTGATTATCTTAAAACGGAAGAATCCCATCAAGTATTTCAAAAATGGGGATGGAAGTAAATTGACGAGGAGTGAAAGTATATGAAAAAGTGGATGATATTTTCAGTTTTTATGATGGTCCTAGTTTTGGCGGCATGCGGAAATGAAGCTAATGATTCACCCCAAAATGATCAAGTGGTTAGTGGTACTGCCGATGAAAAACCAATAACCCTGAATTTAATGGAAAGTGAAACAACAGGCGAATACCTTGCAGATTCCAAGGGAATGACACTTTATTTTTTCAAGAATGATAAACCAGGAAAAAGCAATTGCATGGGTGATTGTCTGAAAAAATGGCCTCCATTCATGGAAAGGGATTTTGCTGTTCCAAAAGGATTTGAGGAAAAAGACTTTGGAACCATTAAAAGGGAAGATACAGGGGAAGAGCAGGTAACGTACAAAGGATTTCCACTCTACTATTTTGTGAATGATAAGGCAGCGGGAGATGTCAATGGCGAAGGTGTGAAAAATGTTTGGTATATTGTAAATGATAAGACGAATTTTCCTAAATAAGAAAAAAAGGGACGATCATTGATGGTCGTTCCTGTTACACGTTTTTTCCAAATTTACTGGTGAGGAGTTGCAGGTGCGATTGAAAGAAAAACATGATAAGGAATTGATGGCATTAGTAATGAAAAAGCATCGTCCTGCTCTGGAAGAACTTTATGACCGGCATATTAAATTAATCTATGGTTTTACTTTTAAGTTCACAAATGGAAATGCTGAAAAAACTAAAGAGATTGTGCAGTTGGTCTTTTTAAAGCTCTGGACCACAAAAAGCAGTTACAATTCCGAAAAGGGGCACTTTGTAAGCTGGCTTTTGACCGTTACACGAAATGTGTGTGTGGATTATGTCCGTAAAGACAGCGTTCATAACCGGAATAACAAACACATGGACATGAGTCATCCCATTGACATAGAAGATCCTAATAATGCTATAGAAAATGGGCTATTATATAGTGAAATTGCCAATGCAAAAAGTAAGTTAAGCAAGCCGCAAAAAAGGCTGATTGATTTACTGTATTGGAAAGGGTACTCGTTAACGGAAATTGCCAAAATTGAAAATGAACCGATTGGTACCATCAAGAGCAGACTTCATCAGTCGCTTAAATTGTTGAAAAAGTATTTGGAAGTAGGTGGTTTGTAAATGAATACAGAGTGCGCTAACCTGCTTTCATTTTTATCGGGTGAACTGGGAGAAAAAGAAAAAAAGCATTCGCGGAACACTTAATTCAATGCCCTGAATGCACTAGGGAGTATGAACAAATGACGGAAGCCTGGAATTCATTGAAATGGGATTTCGATGAAATGGAACCTTCTTCTTCCTTGAAATCAGAGGTCATGAATTTTGTCTTTGGGACTGATGATGAAGTTCCGGTGAGAAGGGAAAAGAATTGGAGTGGTTTTTTCTTTAAACAGTTTACACCAGTAACTTCAGGCCTTTTGCTGGCCGTTCTGGTTTTGGTATTTGTGCTGTTATATTCCAATATTCAACTAAAAAAAGAACTTGCAGCTATCAATCTGCCAATGGAGGTTAAAACGTCGCTATCTTTGCAGCCTGCCGATAAGACGGCTGTAAATATGAATACGGACGGTGCTGCATACATTTTGCAGCAAGGTGAAGAAAGACGGTTAATCGTTCAAATTCAGAATTTACCTAGCCTTCAAGAGTCCGAGGTGTATCAGGTGTGGTTGCTGAAAGATGGAAAACGGACAAATGCAGGAACTTTCAAGCCTGATGAAGCAGGTGCAGGATCATTGACATACAAACTGTCCATAGAGGATAAATTCAATCAAATTGGCATCACAAGGGAACCGGATTCAAATAGTACAAAGCCGAGAGGTGAAAAAATAGTAGGATCTTCATAAAAATAAGAGACTTGCCCGCGAAGGGGAAGTTCAGATTGTAGACAAACTCGATGAAAATCGAGTTTGTCTACAGTTTTTTTGGGCTCGTGCAAATTTTGACGTTGATTTCCACTTCAGGCACTCGCTTTCCGCGGGCGGTCCGGGAGCCTCCTCGGCGCACTTGCGCCTGTGGGGTCTCCCTTGGACTCGCTATTCCCGCAGGAGTCTCGCACCTTCCGTTTCAATCAACTATGTTTAAAATTTCAGATAGAACTCCTTTTTGCCTACAGTCTTTTTTGTTTTAAAATAGAACTATTAAAACTTGAGGTGATGAGGATGCTTTCGAAACATAATCAGCGAGATCAACTGAAACTTGCCCGCAAAGGGGAAGTCTCTTATTTTTGTTCGTACCTGGACAATGGATCAGGAAGAAGAAGTCAGGATTTACAATGGAAGCCCATATAAAATGGAATACTATCATCACTAGCAACAACCAGCATGTTTTGGTTGGAAGCAAATGGACAAACATTGTCATTTTCATGGTACCTATTTATTCATTAAGTCCTCACAGTATTCCCGGATCAATGCCGAGGCTTTCGTTTGGCTGATAGAGAGGTCCTTTGCGACTTTCCTTGATGATTTATATGTTTGGTAAGATTTCCTGATCAATATCCTTTTCGTTTCATCAAGTGCTTTATCGAGAGAAGTTGGGAGATCAATCTGTGTGACCTGTTCAACGTTCTCGGTAATCATTTCAGGCAAGTCGGACATTAGGATTACGGAGTCACTTATTAAGACCAACCTTTCAATCAAGTTTTCGAGCTGGCGTACATTGCCGGGCCATGAATAATGAATTAATAGGTTCAAGCATTCTTCCGAAATGACTTTATTTTCATGATACCTTTCATTGAACTTATTTAAGAAATTGTACGTAAGGGGAATGATGTCTTCTTTACGTTCCCGCAATGGAGGCAATTGAATATCAATCACATTCAAACGGTAAAATAAATCCTCCCGGAATCTTTTATCATTGACCATTTCTATCAAATTCTGGTTTGTTGCAGCGACGATGCGGATGTCGACCTTTTTCATTTCGCTGCCGCCGACGGGAATGAATTGCTTGTCCTGGATTACTTGGAGAAGCTTTGCCTGCAGAGCGAGCGATATTTCCCCAATTTCATCAAGAAAGACAGTGCCGCCGTCAGCGGATTCAATCAATCCGCGTTTTCCAGTTTTATTTGCACCGGTAAATGCACCTTTTGAATAGCCGAATAGTTCGGATTCGAGCAGTTCTTCGGGAATCGCTGCACAGTTGATCGTCAGGAAAGGTTTGCTTTTCCGCTTACTGATCCGGTGGATGAAATGGGCAAGCACTCCTTTACCCGTTCCAGATTCCCCTGGATTAAGATCGTGGAATCCGTAGGCGCCACCTTTTCACAAAAAGTGAGGATGCGGTTGATTTTACCGCTGTTAGTAATGAATCTCCCGTTTCATCTTCATCATGAGTCATTTTTGACTCACTGCTTGCTTCATTCGCCTTTAACATTTTATACGTTTGTGTTTCTGTGGATGTAGTGACGACCAGTTCAATTTCCCCGCATCATTTAAAATTGGAATCGCCGATGTCATCAATTCAGCCCCAATATATGTTTGTTGTTTCATGTAGCAAGGCTTTTTTCTTTTAAATACTTCAGGCACTATGGAGGGCGTCCAGTATCCTTTTTCAAATAAGTCCACATTATTTTTGCCGATGACATCAGTAGGTTTCAGCCCATAATGGCGCTCACATGCCTTGTTGACGTAAAGAATCCGCTTTTCACCGTCAAGGACGAAAATCTCATCTGAGGAATGATCAAGAATCTTTAATAGAGTTTGGAGTGTCATCTCGACACTTTCAGTTGAATCCGTACTTTTCATAAGGTAATCCTCTCTTTTCAAAAGGGAATGAGTGAATTCTGATTAACGTTTCATCAAATTTGAGTTAATTATAACTCAATATGACAGCGTTTTCAAAATGAATTCTTAATATTTAGTATATTAAAGGCGGTTTCCGTGGTTGGCACGCATATTGCAATATATAAAATTATCAATTGGTGAAATTGATTAGCTAGGTTTGCATGTCAGTAATTATTGCATGAATTTACATGTAAGCAAAGTGATTCTAGTAAATGGAATCTTATTAAGGAAGACATCTAGGGGGAATGAGTTTGGAAGAAAAGTATGAAGTCTCTGACATCACTATTATCGGGGGAGGGCCGGTTGGTTTGTTCACAGCTTTTTACGCGGGGATGCGCCAAGCTTCAGTGAAAATCATTGAAAGCCTCCCTCAATTGGGAGGGCAGCTGTCTGCTTTGTACCCTGAAAAATATATTTATGATATTGCGGGTTTCCCGAAAATTCAGGCCCAAGATCTCATCAATCGATTACTGGAACAAATGGGTCAATTCAAAACGGATATTTGTCTAAATCAATCTGTAGAGACCATTGTCCGTACTTCGGATGAGATATTTGCCATTACGACATCCGAAGAAACGCATTATTCGAAAGCGATAATCATCACTGCTGGAAACGGGGCATTTCAGCCTCGGAAATTAAAAATCGAAGGCGAAGAAAGATTTGAAAATGCCAACCTTCATTATTTCGTCCAGAATATGAGTCAATTCGCTGATAAGAAAGTGGTTGTATTCGGTGGTGGTGATTCGGCAGTCGACTGGTCGCTAATGCTTGAACCGATAGCTGAAAAAGTGACACTCATTCACCGAAGGGATAAATTTCGTGCCCATGAACACAGTGTAGAGCGTTTGAAACAATCCAATGTGGAGGTCTTGACTCCTTATCTCCCTGCCGAACTGATTGGAGAAGAAAGTATAGAAAAAGTGATTGTGACGGATGCGAAGAGTGGAAAACCGCTTGAACTGGAAGTCGATGACGTACTTGTGAATTATGGATTCGTATCATCAATAGGGCCAATCAAGGATTGGGGACTTGAAATTGAAAACAATTCCATCGTTGTCAATTCTAAAATGGAAACGAATATCAAAGGCATATACGCCGCAGGGGATATTTGCACGTACGAAGGGAAGGTGAAGCTGATTGCTAGCGGGTTCGGTGAAGCGCCTACAGCAGTGAGTAATGCAAAAGTTCATATCGACCCGAGTGCGAAAGTTCAGCCGCTCCACAGCACGAGCACAATGGGAGGAAAAGAGAAAAGCACATCGTCCGTTTAATTATATGAAAGGAGGGGGACCACATGGCTACATACACAATAGTTGATCAGGAGACATGTATCGCTTGCGGGGCATGTGGAGCGACTGCACCGGAAATTTTCGATTATAACGATGAAGGAATAGCTTTTTCAATCATGGATGCGAACACAGGAATAACTGAAGTATCCGAAGATCTGGAGGAGGACCTGGAAGATGCTTTTGATGGTTGTCCGACAGATTCAATTAAGTTGGCGGCAGAACCTTTTGCCAATATACCAGTGACAGCCGGTTGAAGCGGAAGGTCGGTTTAATTAAAAGATATCAATCTTTATATCCAGTAGGGCAGGAATGCTTGTAATCATTTTTTAGGGGGAAATAATGATGGCTTATAACAAGGTGGAAAATGTTACAAATCGTACATTTGAAAGAACATTGACATATGACAAATACACGGATCCGAAAGTTCTCGAAAAAGAAATCGATCTAGTATTCTCTAAATCTTGGCAGCTTGTGGGTCATGTCAGCCAATTGGAAAAAGTGGGGTCATTCTTTACGACAGAGGTAGCCAATGAGCCGATCATAGTGAACCGCGGCCAGGATGAGGTGATCCGCGCTTTTTATAACGTTTGTCCGCATCGTGCTACTAAGCTTGAAAAAAGTGAATCAGGCAAGAAGAAAATCTTACAATGCAGTTATCATGGTTGGACGTTCAAATTGGATGGGAAATTGAACAAAGCGCCAAATTTCAAAGGAGAAGATGAAGCATGTGTTCAAGATGCCTGTTTACGCTCAGTACGCATGGAAATCTTGGAATCTCTAATTTTTGTAAACTTGGATGATAATGCGAAACCGCTTAGCGAATCTTACGGCGATTTCTTTGACCGTTTAAGTAAATACCCGTTTTTAAGTGAGTTAAAAAGAACAAGTCAAAAAACGAGGGTGATCAAGGCAAACTGGAAAGCGTTCATAGATAACTATTTAGAATGTGATCATTGCCATGTAGCACATCCAAGCTTTGTTGCAGCACTTGATATGGATGATTATCAAATCATTACTTGCGATAACTATTCACTGCAAGGTTCGATCGTTAAACCGGATAAAAATTACGGAACGGTCGATTTAAATCAGGCGGAGATGCAAGGTGGATCCTTTTTCTGGCTGTGGCCTAACTTGATGTTGACCATTTATCCAGGTCCTGGAAATATGGCGACCATTCAAATGGTTCCGATTGATCACGAAACGACTTTGGCTGTTTACACATATTATTTCCGCGATGAGAATTTGACTCAGGAAGAGAAAGATCTTGTTACGTTTGCCGAACAAGTCCGACAGGAAGATGTGGAACTAGTAGAGCTGGAACAAATAGGTTTCCGCTCCCGTGCTTTTAACAAAGGCAGATATGCCTCTTCGGAAAAAGCAATTGTTCAATTTCATGAAATGGTATTGGAGGCCCTAAATGAGTAAATTAGCGAATCAATTAAAATCAATGAAACAATATCTAATGATCAATGGTGAAAAAGTGGAAACGGAAAGTTATGCTCCGCTATATTCCCCTTACTCCGGGGAAGAGATCGCCAAAATTGCCATGGCGGATAAAGAGCTGACGGAAAAGGCGATTGCAGCCGCATACAATGCACGTGAAGTCATGGCAAAAATGCCAGCTTATCAAAGGGCGGAAATATTGGAGAAGGCTGTCGCGTTATTAATGGAGAATGCTGAAGAAGCGGCAGAAATCATATCCCGTGAATCAGCCAAACCGATCATGTTCGCAAAAGCGGAAGTTGGAAGGACTATCGAAACGTATAAGTTCTCGGCTGAAGAAGCTAAACGGATTCACGGTGAAACGATTCCTTTTGATGCAGCCATAGGCGGGGTTGGCCGAATCGGATACACGTTAAGAGAGCCGATCGGGGTCATTGGAGCCATCACCCCGTTTAACTTCCCGATGAACTTAGTGGCGCATAAAGTCGGACCGGCAATAGCTGCGGGGAACACCATTGTGTTGAAGCCAGCTTCGCAAACTCCGCTCTCGGCACTTTTCATCGCAGAAATTTTTGAAAAGGCGGGTCTGCCGGCTGGCGTATTAAATGTAGTGACGGGTCCGGGCAGCACGGTCGGGGAAGCGATTGTAGAAAACGATCGGGTAAGCATGATCACATTCACAGGCAGCCCAAGCGTTGGAATCGGGATCCGCAACAAAGCGGGGCTGAAAAAGACCACACTTGAACTTGGCTCGAACTCGGCTTTAATCATTGATAAAGATATAGATATCGATAAAATTATCGATCGCTGCATCATGGGTGCCTTCTCCAATCAAGGGCAAGTCTGTATTTCATTGCAACGAGTATATGCACATGAAGAAGTGTATGAAGAGTTTGTCGAAAAATTCACTTCAGCGGCCAAAAAACTTATAATTGGCGATCCATTAGACCCGAATACGTATATTTCCTCCCTAATCTCCAAAGGGGAAGCGGCCCGTGTATTGGGCTGGATTGAGGAAACTAAAGGCAGTAAGGCAACGATTGCTGCAGGGGGAAATTGCAGGGTGACATTCTTGAACCTACAATCATTACAGAGGCGGATCATACGCTAAAAGTTTCTTGCCAGGAAGCATTTGCTCCGGTTGTCACTGTCAATAAAGTGGGTTCAGTGAGGGAAGCGATCGATCAAGTGAATGATTCCCGCTTTGGTTTGCAGGCCGGTATATACACGAACAATGTGAAAAACGCATTGTATGCTTCACGGGAATTGCATGTAGGCGGTGTGATCATCAATGATGTGCCTACCTATCGTGTCGATCAAATGCCATATGGCGGAGTAAAAGAAAGCGGGACTGGCCGTGAAGGCATTAAATACGCTGTGGAAGAAATGACCGAAATGAAATTGATCGTTTGGAATCAAGACTGAAATCGAGGAGAGCATTTATGAAACAATTCAAAATTGCGGTCATCGCAGGAGATGGCATTGGCCCTGAAGTGATTAATGAAGGAATAAAGGTATTAAAAAAAGTGGCTGAACTGGATTCAGGTTTTCAATTGGATTTCACATACTTCCCATGGGGCTGCGAATTTTATGCCGAAAATGGTAGAATGATGGATGATGATGGGATCGATAAGCTAAAAGCTTTTGACGCAATTTATTTAGGTGCGGTCGGGTTTCCGGGCGTTCCAGACCATATTTCACTATGGGAGCTATTATTGAAAATCCGTAAAAGCTTTGATCAGTATGTCAATATCCGGCCCGTGACATTGTTAAAAGGGGCTCACTTGCCTCTCGTTGATGTGAAACGTGAAGATATTGATATGCTGTTCATCCGCGAAAACAGTGAAGGTGAATATTCAGGCGCAGGAGACTGGCTGTTTAAAGGGCAGGAACATGAAGTTGTTCTGCAAAACGGTGTGTTTTCCCGTAAAGGGACGGAAAGGATCATCCGTTTTGCTTTTGAAACCGCGAAAAAAGAAGGCAGATCGCTCACGAGCATTTCTAAAGCAAATGCCCTGAATTATTCGATGGTTTTCTGGGATCAAGTATTCGAAGAGGTCAGCAGGGAATATCCTGAAGTCGAAACTGCTTCATATCTAGTCGATGCAGCGGCAATGCTGATGATCAAAGACCCGAAGCGCTTTGAAGTCGTTGTCACTTCGAACCTGTTCGGTGATATTTTAACAGACTTGGGGGCTGCGCTTGCTGGAGGAATCGGCCTGGCTGCCGGTGCCAATATTAATCCTGAAAGGGAATTTCCATCGATGTTCGAACCAATTCACGGCTCAGCTCCTGACATTGCCGGCAAAGGCATTGGAAACCCGCTTGCCTCCATTTGGTCAGCAAGCCAGATGCTCGACTTTTTGGCTATGAATCACATGGTAAGATTGTTCTTGATGCGATTGAGCAACTGTTGCTGGAAGCCCAGGTGCTCACGCCCGATATGCAGGGCACGGCATCCACTTCCGAAGTGGGGGACAGGGTAACGGAAATCATCGAGTCAATCATTTTATCCAAGGTCTGATTTGAATTGATGGGGATCGTTCAATATTTATTGAATGGTGATCCGAATATAATGATGCTGCCAAGTGTTAAGCCAATCGTTTATACAAAATTAAGAGGCCAAGGCTTGGAAAGAAAAGCCCTTGGTCTCTTAATATTTAAGAACAAGGAACACGGAATGGTAATCATTAATACACAGTCAAAAGTACTCAAATCAATGGTATAGCTAAGAGGAGCGGTCTTGATGAAAAAAGTTGAAATGGTTGTCGAAAAAATGTCCCATGCACCATGAGGGATGGCACCGTACTTTATGCGGATGTATACAGACCTAATTTGACTGGGCAGTTTCCGGTTTTATTGACCAGGCTACCATACAGTAAGGACTTACCGTATTACTCCCATCGTTATTTGGACACCAATCGTCTTGTTGAAAATGGATTCGTTGTCATCATTCAGGATGTGAGAGGACGCTTTCAGTCCGAAGGGGAATTCAAGCCATTCAGCCAGGAAGCGGATGACGGATACGACACAGTGGAATGGGCGGCTTCACTCTCGTATTCCACAGGGAAAGTGGGCATGTTTGGCCTATCCTATTATGGATACACGCAGCTGCTTGCAGCGGAAAAAACCTCCACACTTAATCGCCATTTTTCCGACAATGACGCTGAATGACCAAAGAAATGGAACGGTTTATCGTAATGGAGCTTTTGCTCTAGGACTATTTGAAACGTGGACATTGGAATCGATTGTACCCGATTTGCTGAAGCGGAAGTATGAAAAAATAAGGAAAGAACTTCGGCTTTTCGTAAGCTTGCTGAATCCCTCAACAATATTGAGGAATTATATGCATATGCACCTATTAATGATTGGCCGCCATTAAAGGTTCTGGACGAAGGTAATTTTTTTCTTTGAACATTTGAATCACCCAATCGAAGACGAAATTTATTGGCAGAATTCAAGTATTACTGGGAAATTTGATAGGATACAGCTTCCTGCTTTTCATTTGGGCGGTTGGTATGATTGTTTTATCGGCCCTACCCTGGAAAATTACGTGGAAATGAACAAAGTGAATGGCCAACTAAGCAATATTCAAAAACTGATTGTTGGACCATGGAGCCATGGCCTTTTTCCTCGATCCAGGGTGAACGCTTCTTTGGAGTGCACGCGTCTGGGGATTGGATTAACCTTGATGAAGATATTACCGCCCTTCATATTCGCTGGTTTAATCACTGGCTGAAAGGTATCGATAATGGTATTGAGAAGGAACCGCCGGTGAAAATATTTGTAATGGGGATTAATGTATGGCGTGATGAAAATGAATGGCCGCTTGAACGTACTGAATATACGAGTTATTATTTGCACAGTAAGGGAAAAGCGAATACGAAAACAGGTGATGGGCGCTTAAGCAGAGAGGAGCAGGAGGGAGAAAAGACGGATTCATATATATATGATCCCCTAAACCCTGTACCGACAAAAGGTGGAGCTACACTTTTTCCGGCCCACTTACAATGGGTCCATATGATCAAAGCGAAATCGAAAAGCGGGACGACGTGCTCGTTTATACTTCAGAGCCATTGAAAGAAGCGCTTGAAGTAACAGGTCCGGTTAAAGTGAAGTTGTTTGCATCAACTGACGCAGCGGACACTGATTTTACTGCAAAGCTTGTGGATGAATCACCCGATGGTAAAGCGATTATTTTAACCGAGGGAATCGTCAATGCAAAATACCGGAATGGCCATCGAGCTGAAAAAGAATTGAATGGGGAAATCGTTGAATATGAAATTAACTTGTGGGCTACAAGCAATGTCTTTCTTCCGGGTCATCGGATCTTGCTTGAAATTTCATCAAGCAGTTTTCCACAATATGCCCCCAATCCGAATACAGGGAAATCAATGATCGAAAGCAGTGAAACAAAAAGGGCCAGACAAACGATTTATCATAGCAAGGAATTTCCTTCTAGCATTCTATTGCCAATCATCCCCAAGTGAAAAATGCTTATAAAAGCAGGGAGGAGAGACTTCCTTATGTTTGGTTTTCAACATTGTCACCTGTTTTATGAGTTAAAAACAGTTCAGTTGAGGTGATTAAAACTCAAGAAAACAGATGCTCAATAATAAAAAACAAATTGTTAGGTTTAATAAAAGCCTTAGAATTCTAAAATCACTAGTATTAATAGGGTTAAAGGGTGAATCGTTATGAATAAAAGCAATTGGCATAACTCTTGCAAATAATAATATGAAGGGGGAAAGTTCATCCATTATAATAGATTCCAGGATTAAGGGATGACCGGAAATGTTAGGCGGAATTTTGCCTCTTATGTTATTGTAAGCCAAAGAAAAGGTGATTACACTGGAATCTATCTGCAACCTTAATTAGAGAGAAATTGATAATAGTAGTTTGAAAATTTGTATTATTATTTCTTTTTGAGGTTAGTAGTGAAGCTACTGCCAGTGTGAAGGTGGTTAAGAACAAGATTTACATGACCCATTTTTTAAGCGCTTTCACAGGCCGTTTCATTAACAGATTTATTAAGAGGGGGACTTCAATTTGAAGAAAATCATTGTGCTGCTCAGCGTCATACCCGCAATTGGCTCATTATCTGTGGTTAACCGTGTGGAGCCATATATATTCGGGTTGCCTTTCATCATCTTTTGGGCCACAGCATGGCTTATTTTGACATCCATCTGTCTTTATATTAGCAGTGTGATCTGTGATAGACAGGAGGAGAATAAATGAACAGTTCCATATTAATCATCTCCATGACTCTTGCTTTGGCTTTTTACTTAGGTATCCGCGCAAAAAAGGGGCGCGAAATGAAGCTTGACCAGTGGGCGGTCGGGGGAGGAACTTCGGTTCGTTAATCATGTTCGTTCTGATGGCAGGAGAGATGTTTTCGACTTTTGTGTTTCTTGGAGCCAGCGGAGCGGCATACCGTATGGGCGGTCCCACTATCTATATATTTTGCGCTCTTACTTACATCGTTCCTTTCTGGATTTTACCCCCAATTTGGCGCTATGCGAAAAACATAATGTGCTGACGCAATCTGACTTTTTTACAAAAAAGTATAATAGTAAGTCATTGGGACTTCTGGTTGCTGTTATAGGAGTCCTATCAATGATTCCTTATATCGTATTACAATTAAAAGGCTTTCAGATCATTGTTTCCGAAGCATCATATGGATTGATTCCCCCAACGGTTGCTGTTTGGATCGGAATGCTCTGCGTAACTGTTTTTGTATATGTGTCAGGAATTCACGGTTCGGCATGGACGGCAGTATTGAAAGATATCCTCATTCTTGTCGTAATCGTGTTTTTGGGCATATATTTGCCCATACATTACTTCGGCGGAGTACAACCGATGTTCGAAACCCTAGAAGCAACAAAACCGGGATTCTTATTGCTTCCTGATGAAGGGCTGAGCATCTCTTGGTATATTTCCCTTTGCCTGACCATCGCATTGGGCCAATATATGTGGCCGCATTGCTTTGGAGCGAGTTTATCTTCCCAAAATGAATCAGCTCTGAGGAAAAACTCTGCCATTTTACCTCTGTATCAAATCATTCTGGTTTTCATTCTTTTTATCGGTTTTACGGCGGTTTTACAGATACCGAATTTACAAGGCGGCGATACGGACCTTGCCTTATTTAAAATCGCGAAAGATGCTTTCCCTCCTTGGATTGTTGGCGTTGTAGGAGCAGCGGGAATGCTTGCAGCCCTCGTACCGTGTTCGATGTTAATTTTGACGGCAGCCACGATTTTATCAAAGAATATTTACAAAGCGGTTAAGCCTGACACATCGAATGAACAGCTTGCCAAACTGACCCGTATATTCGTTCCTATCGTGTCACTAGTCTCCTTGATCTTTACATTCTATGGTGGCAATACGATGATTGCGTTACTGACCATGGCTTACAGTTTTGTCCTGCAACTTTTCCCTCCATTAGTATTCAGCTTGCTTAAGAGAAATCCGGTAAGTAAAGCGGGGGCCTCTGCAGGGATGATTTTAGGGGTGGTGTTGGTAGCTTACTTTACGCTGGCGGAGGCAACAATGGCCACTTTATTACCAAAGGCACCACATTTCATTCAGGATATTGATATAGGAATCGTCGCCATTACCTTTAACCTTATCGTCACGCTGGCTGTCAGTGCTTTCACAAGAAAAGACCAACAAACGATTCAGGAAGAAGAACCGGTTAAACGAATAATCACTTCTTGATAAAAGGAAGCATTTTATAGTAGAAAACGTCTTATTCGCCTTATCTTCCATGACTATCGATAAAGAACTGGGAGCATTATCTATAAAGAACCAAACAAAAAGGATAGCCTTTGAAGCTATCCTTTTTGTAGTTTTCAAGCTTGCAGTATTATATTTTCCATACGTAATTAAAGGAAATGTGTTAATGTTGGACTAAAATGATTATGGGGGCAGCGATGAAATACGAGATTATCTTATTTGATGTGGATGATACATTGCTAGACTTTGGAATATCGGAAAAAAAGCACTGCATGAAGCCTTTTTAGAGTTCGGTTTACCCACAGGGGTGGAG
The DNA here is from genome assembly GCA_030562215.1 of Peribacillus frigoritolerans. Taxonomy (GTDB): domain Bacteria; phylum Bacillota; class Bacilli; order Bacillales; family DSM-1321; genus Peribacillus; species Peribacillus frigoritolerans_B. The sequence goes on from JAUPFL010000001.1 coordinate 1,919,538, forward strand.
GATTATGCGGGATGCTACCAAGAAATCAGTAAGGTATTATGGAGGGATTTGGAACTGGGGCTTATAGATTTAACAAATCTGGGTGTGGAAAGGTTCAAGCAGTTGTTCCTGAAGCACGGGCTTGATATCGATGCGGATGCGTTCAGCCGTGCGTACCTAGGACATTTGGGAAAGGAGATACATCTTCTGCCCGGGGCTTTAGAGGTTTGCGAGAAGCTTGGGGGATGCCGGCTTGCTATCATAACAAATGGCTTCACGGCAGTGCAGAAAGCAAGAATCGGCGGGTCAGCCCTTTGCAATACCTTTGAGACTTTGATAATTTCCCAAGAGGCTGGGTTTCAGAAGCCTGATAGAGGGATTTTTGATTATGCATTTTCCAAGTTGAAGATCACAGATAGATCGAAAGCTTTAATAGTGGGTGACTCCTTGACATCAGATATACAGGGCGGCTTGAATTATGGTATGGATACATGTTGGTACAATCCACATCAAAAGGATAATTATCTTGGAATCAAGCCCACCTATGAAATCCGGTCGCTCACTGATCTTTTGGAGATTGTAGGAAGTAAACAAGTATAGAGAGGTATATGCATTCTAAAAAACAGAGGCCGCTTGTCCGAGTGATAGGACGCGGCAGCCTCTGTTATTACTCATTCCAGAGATTTTAGACTCAGTTCAAATCCAGCTCATGTGGTTTGAGTGTTTGATCCTTTTCTTTCCTTTTGCTGAAATGCGGTGATAATATACAGAGCGCCAGGGAAATTGCGAGACCTGCCATCATGAATCCGCCAAATACCAAAGGGGATGGGCCATATGATTCAGCCATGGTGGTCCAGATGAGCGGACCGAAACCTGCAATGGCTGCCGCGACCTGATAACCGACAGATAATCCAGTATAACGGACCTTGGCTGGAAAGAGCTCCGAGAATAATGTCCCTTGTGTAGAAAAAATGGCTCCCCAGATGACACCGAGTACAACAGCCTGCATAATGTAGAACCAGCCGACCCCACGCCCAATCATTGTGAAATATGGGATGGCCAAGACGAAAAGGAGAGTCAGGCCCCCAAAATAGATGATTTTTCGATCGATAAAATCTGAAATGTAACCAATTACAGGAATGGTAATCAGCATTGTAGCGCAGCCAATCGTTAAACCGGTAAGGGCTGAATCTTGGGAATAACCAAAATACAGTGTAGTAAAGACGAGAACATAGGACATGATGAATACATTGAAGAACCCGTCCCCAATTTTTAGTCCGATCACTTGCAGCACACTTCTCCAATCGTGTTTCAACGTTTCAATAATGGGAACTTTCGCAAGATCGCCGCTATCCTTCTGCTGCTGGAATTCCGGTGTTTCTTCAATGCCGCTCCTTACCCAGATTGCCAATCCGATCAGTACACCGCTTAAAAGGAATGGGATCCGCCAACCCCAAGATAAAAATTGGGCATCGGTTGTCAAGGAACTGATGAGGGTTAGGCTGAACGAACCGGCAACCAAGCCGATGGGGACCCCTAGTTGGGGAATGGATCCATATAACCCACGGACACCTTTAGGAGCAGATTCCGTTGCCAATAGGATGGCTCCTCCCCATTCACCTCCCAAGGAAATTCCTTGAATCAACCTCAGCACCACCAAGATGGCGGGGGCGGCCAACCCAACCTGGGCATAAGTGGGCAGAACACCGATTAGCATGGAACTCCCTCCCATACCAATAAGGGTGAACATAAGCGCTGCCTTCCGTCCGATGCGATCACCCATATGACCGAACAGGATGCTTCCGATTGGACGGGCTGCGTAACCAGCCCCGAATGTGACAAAGGCGAGAAGAAGTGAAATCGCAGGATCATGATTGGGAAAGAATAGAGTTGTAAAAACCAGGCCCGTTGCTGTCCCGTATAAATAGAAATCGTACCATTCAATAACGGAACCAGCTAAACTAGCGAAAAGAACTCGACTTTTTTTCATGGTAAATGCTCCTTTAATGCTAAGTTTTTCATCAAAACTGTCTTCAACAATAAATAAAGCCGAAATGAACAAAAATGATGGTTAATGAATATAAGTGAAAAACTGGATTATTTAGACTATTTTAGAGGGCTTATCCATACCGGTCAATATAATTCTGACTTTTCTGAAAAAATGAAGCGAATAACTTAGCTCTCATCACCTGTAATGGAATATAATTAATTCTAAAGTAATGGAAATGAACGATCCGATCTTCCCGGATAAAATGACTAACAGTGAAATAAAATGAATGAGGAGAAATTAAATCGGAATATTTAGAATTTTCATGTATAGAAGAGTGGCAAAGTGGAAATCATGTGGTTAAGGAAATGAAAAAGAGGAAAGGATAAGATTTTAATAAATAATAATAATCTCCAAGTTATTTAGTATAATAGAAAAAAGGTTAAGGAGTTGGTTTCGTATGGAGAAGCAATTGCCAGGAACATCGCTTGAACCTGAAGAGATGGCTGAAATGGTTTTAAAAAAGGCCCTTGCTGATTACCGGAAAGCACAGATCGAAAAAGAAATCGATGACTCATTAAGAAATCGTGATAAGGAAGAGTTCCTACGTTTAACTGAGATATTGAAGGGCATTTCCTGAAATTTCATTCTCTGTGAACAAGACAAGTAGTAATAATATGGAACGTACACTGAAAAGCCAGCACAGCTTGCTAACCATAAATATGAAGAGAAAACTTCATTTATCTGAAACATACTCAGTAAATAGCAATCTATAGTATTATAGTAATTTACATTGTAAGCGCTTTCTTGTATAATCAAATAAAGAAAACGATGGAGAGAAGTATGTAAGTGCGCTAATGGCGGGATTCAAAGGTATTAGTGGCTGAAAAGTTTTGCACCGGGACAAAAACTAAAAGGGGGAAAAGATATGAAAAAGAATGGAGTGTCTTTAGTTGAATTTGTTCAGGAGGATCGATTCGAACTCAGCTCCTACATTACTTCTTTATTTAACAAACTGAATGACTATGTTCCCAAAAGTCTTAAAGATAAAAGGTGAGTGACATTAAAAAATGGATCAGGAAGATATGCAAAACTTCCTGATCCATTTTTTATTTTGTTTTTGGGATTCAGAGTTTTAAGTAGTGCACTTAAGTAGAAGTCTCATTAATTGACAATGAGAATCGTTATCGAATAAAATGATTCATTATAAGTATATCGATTGGAGTTGTTTGTATTGTTCGTCCAGATGAGAAAAATGGTGGTAAAAGAAGGTAATGCAGAACAAGTAGTAAAACGGTTCAGTGGGGAAGGGATCATAGAAAAGCAGGAAGGGTTCATCGATTTAAGTGTAATGGTGAAAAAGTGCGACGCGGGGATGAAGAGGTCATCATTATGATCAATTGGGAGTCGGAGGAGCATTGGAAGCAGTGGGAAAAGAGTGAAGCCCATATCGCAGGCCATAAAGCAAACCTAGGGAAACCAAAGCCTGAATATATCGTCAGTTCGGAAGGAGCATTATATGAAGTGAAGGCAATCAAAAAGGCAGTGAAATAACTGGACTTAAGCTAGCCTGTTTTAAATTCCGTATAAATAAGTAACTGGGTGGAATATCCCATTTCTCCATCATCTTGTTAGCATAAGGATACGGAATGGTTAACATTCACATATAATAGCTTACCTTCACTAAAATTCAGGCTCCCATTATGGGTGCCTCTTTTTGTTGATGAAATTATCTCGGGAAAGGTTATGTAATCCCAAGTCTGTTGATATAGTAAAATATCTTTTATTTTCATTAAAATGGAGACATTCATGGAAATGTAAAGAAAAGGGGAGCAGGAAGGTAGTCTTAAAAATTTACATATATGAAATGAATAGGGATGTTATTCTTAGGCTAGCTGGAATTCCTATGATAAAGTCAATTGAGTTTAGAAATATTAATATACCAAAATACCACTACCGATATCGATAAAGTATTGGTAAGATTTTCAAGAACCGCTGAAGATGTTTTTTATTAAATATTCAAGCACATTTCCATATTTATCAATGTTTTGAAATGTAAAGAAGAGTGAATATTATAAAAAATACAAAAAAAGTGTTTACAGGGAAAATTTTTCATTGTAGTATTTCCTTATAAAGTAAATGAAATCGATTTCATCCCGAATCAAGGTTATATACAAGCTATAACTGAAGGGGAGTGGATTGGTCCTTATTTTTCTTAAGGTGGACCTCTTAAGAAATGAAATCGATTTCATTAGCGAATTATAAGCTTTTAGGATTGAGCTAGAAAATTGATTGATTGATTCTAAAAAGAAACATGGATGGATTTCTTCCATAATCAAATGAAATCGATTTCATTGACGGCGATGGTTACACTGGCTCGATGATCTAACAAAATACTTTATTTTAAGGAGGAAAAACATGTCTTCAGTAACACATGAGGTGAAAAAATTAAAAAATTATATAAATGGTGAGTGGATTGAATCCGCTTCAAAGGAAACGGAAATCGTGTTCAACCCTGCAACTGGTGAGGCTATTGCCGAGGTGCCACTTTCCTCTAGGGAAGATGTGGATAATGCGGTCCAAGTGGCGGATGAGGCATTTAAAAAATGGTCCCAGGTCGCTGTCCCGAAACGGGCTCGCATATTGTTCAAGTATCAGCAGCTGCTTGTGGAAAATTGGGAAGAACTTGCTAAACTGGTCACTATCGAAAATGGTAAAAGCTTATCGGAATCGATGGGTGAAGTACAGCGTGGCATTGAGTGCGTCGAGTTTGCGGCGGGTGCACCTACGCTGATGATGGGAAAACAGCTTCCGGATATCGCGACAAACATTGAATCGGGTATGTACCGTTACCCAATTGGTGTAATCGGCGGTATTACCCCTTTTAACTTTCCAATGATGGTTCCTTGCTGGATGTTCCCGCTTGCGATCGCATGTGGCAATACATTCGTGTTAAAGCCATCTGAACGTACACCTTGCTTGCAGCACGCATTGTGGAACTGTTTGAGGAAGCAGGTCTTCCTAAAGGAGTACTGAACATTGTCAATGGAGCACATGACGTGGTTAATGGGCTTCTGGAGCATGAAGATGTGAAAGCTATCTCCTTCGTCGGTTCACAGCCAGTGGCAGAATATGTGTATAAAACAGGCACGGCTAACTTGAAGCGCGTCCAGGCTCTTGCGGGAGCGAAGAATCACTCGATTGTCTTGAAAGATGCCAATCTCGATATGACGGCCAAGGAAATTACAAGTGCGGCTTTTGGGTCGGCCGGTGAGCGTTGTATGGCCGCTGCGGTTGTTGTCGTAGAAGAAAGCGTAGCGGACGAGCTAGTTGAAAAATTGAAACGGGCAGCTGATGCCATTACGATCGGGAATGGTCTGGATGACGGCGTTTTTCTAGGACCTGTAATCCGGGAAGGAGCTAAAAGGAGGACTATTGATTACATCGAATCAGGTATAGCTCAAGGTGCGACCCTTGTACGCGATGGACGTAAAGACGAGGCAGCAAGCGGCAATGGATATTACCTCGGAGCTACGATTTTTGATCATGTGACACAGGAAATGAAAATCTGGCAAGATGAAATTTTTGCACCAGTGCTCTCCGTTGTCCGTGCTAAAGATTTAACGGAAGCCATTGAGATTGCCAATGCTTCAGCACTGGCAAACGGGGCTTGCTTATATACGGACAGTGCAGCTGATGTACGCCAATTCCGTGAAACGATCCATGCCGGGATGCTGGGCATAAACGTGGGTGTTCCTGCACCGATGGCATTCTTCCCATTCTCTGGATATAAAGATTCATTTTATGGTGATCTTCATGCAAATGGAACCGACGGTGTTGAGTTCTATACACGTAAAAAAATGGTGACTGCACGCTACGTGAAATAAGTGAACGAAAAAGACATTGCAAGATGGCCCGTTTGGATACGGGCCGGATTTTTTGAAAAACCAAGGAGGTACATATGAGTAAACTGCTTCAAAAGCCGGAAAAACAAGAGGTCGCTGAAGGTGTTACAATCGTTCAATCAGTTACGAAAGGAAATTCTCCTTTAGAATATGTAGAATTCAAAATAGTGGAGTTGGCTCAGGGCACTGAATATTCTGAATTATTAATCAAAAAAGAATGCTGCATTGTCGCTCTTACTGGAAAAATCAATGTGACTGTAGGCGAAAATGTATACCATGATTTGGGCACAAGAGATAGTGTATTTGATAAAGTGCCGACTGATAGCATTTACGTGTCAAATGATAGGGGTTTTGGATTGGAAGCGATAACCGAGGCCAGAGTGGCGCTGTGTTATTCGCCATCCGATAAGCAACTTCCGACTAAATGGATTAAAGCGGAAGATGTTGAGGTTGAACATAGGGGCATTTTGAGCAATAAGCGGATGGTCCATAATATATTACCGGATTCAGCTCCGTATGCGAATAGCCTTCTCGTTGTTGAAGTATATACAGAAAGCGGAAACTGGTCGAGCTATCCTCCGCATAAACATGATCAGGATAATTTACCAAATGAGTCATTATTGGAAGAGTCCTATTATCATGAAATGAATCCGTCTCAGGGCTTCGTCTTTCAGCGAGTATATACAGATGACCGTTCAATCGATGAGACCATGTCAGTCGAAAATGGAGATGTCGTACTTGTACCGGCCGGTTATCATCCGGTAGGGGTGCCAGACGGTTATGAATCCTATTACTTGAATGTCATGGCCGGTCCGGCAAGGACATGGAAATTCTACAATGATCCCGATCATGAGTGGATCCTGAGTCGTTAAAGGAAAAGGAGCTGTTAACCTGATGAACTATACTTTTAATATCGATAAGGAATTTGACTTGATTGCCATTGGCCGGGCCTGCATCGACTTGAATGCCAATGAATATAACCGTCCGATGGAAGAGACCATGACATTCACAAAATATGTGGGCGGTTCACCTGCCAATGTTGCAATCGGAAGTGCAAAATTAGGCTTGAAAGTCGGATTTATCGGTAAGCTTGCCGATGACCAGCACGGCCGTTTCATCGAATCTTATATGCGTGAGGCAGGTGTTGATACTTCGAATATGATAATCGATCAAGAAGGACATAAAACGGGTCTTGCCTTCACGGAAATTAAAAGCCCTGAAGAATGCAGTATCCTGATGTATCGGGATAATGTAGCCGACCTTCATTTAGCACCTTCGGAACTGGATGAAGAATATATCAAAAAATCAAAGATCCTATTGGTTTCAGGGACGGCTTTAGCAAAAAGCCCATCACGTGAGGCAGTTTTAAAAGCTGTCAGCCTTGCGAAGAGAAATGATGTAAAAGTGGTATTTGAATTGGATTACCGTCCTTATACATGGAATTCCATTGAAGAAACGTCCGTTTACTATTCGTTAGTCGCAGAGCAATCAGACATTTTGATTGGTACGCGTGATGAATATGATGTTATGGAAAATACCGAAAAAGGTACAAATGAAGAAACCATTCGTTACTTGTTTAAACATTCCGCAGACCTGGTGGTCATCAAACACGGTGTTGAGGGTTCATGTGCCTATGCAAAATCAGGGGCAGTTTTTACAGCGAAGTCCTATAAAACGAAAGTATTGAAAACATTCGGCGCAGGAGATTCATATGCTTCCGCTTTCTTATATGCGTTAGTGAGCGGCAAAGGGGTTGAAAGCGCTTTGAAGTTTGGCAGTGCTTCCGCTTCCATAGTAGTAAGCAAGCACAGCTCATCAGAGGCAATGCCCGTAGCAGAAGAAATCGAGGGTTTGATTGCCGAACGCGTGTAAGGAATTTATCTACATAGAGGGGGAACAGAAGATGGGAACAGTGAGGTTGACGACAGCCCAGGCTTTAATCAAGTTTTTAAATCAGCAGTACATTCATGTTGATGGTGAGGAGTCTCCTTTTGTAGAAGGAGTATTTAATGTATTCGGCCATGGGAATGTCGTTGGTATCGGTCAGGCACTCGAACAGGACGCTGGGCACTTGAAAGTGATTCAAGGAAAGAATGAGCAAGGGATGGCTCACGCAGCAATTGCCTACAGCCGGGAAATGCTCCGAAGGAAAATTTATGCAGTCACTACATCTGCCGGGCCAGGCTCGGCAAACTTGATAGCTGCGGCGGGGACTGCACTTGCCAACAATATTCCTGTCCTCCTACTTCCTGCTGATACATTTGCGACACGTCAGCCGGATCCGGTTCTTCAGCAACTTGAGCATGAGCATAGTACGGCCATTACCACAAATGACGCTTTTCTTGCAGTATCAAGATATTGGGATCGCGTCACTCGCCCTGAGCAGCTCATGTCCAGCCTGATCCGGGCCTTCGAGGTGATGACCGATCCCGGGAAAGCCGGCCCAGCGACGATATGCATCTCACAGGATGTAGAAGGGGAAGCATTCGATTTCGATGAACATTTTTTGAAAAGCGCGTCCATTATTTAGATCGGAAAGCTCCGGTTGAACGGGAACTGCAAGGAGCAGCCGAGAGAATTAGAGCAAGTAAGAAGCCGATCATCATCGTCGGTGGCGGAGCAAGATATTCCGGAGCTCGGGATATTTTGATGAAGCTGGCGGAAAAGCATAACATTCCACTTGTGGAAACACAGGCAGGTAAATCGACGGTGGAATCAACTTTTCCTAAGAATTTGGGCGGTGTCGGCATTCTTGGTACGATGGCTGCCAATAAGGCTGCCCGCCAAGCAGATCTCGTTATTGGTGTAGGGACCCGCTATACGGACTTTACGACTTCTTCCAAAACTGCATTTGATTTTGAAAGGACAAAGTTTTTGAACATTAACGTCAGCCGCCTTCAAACCTATAAATTAGATGGATTTCAGGTCGTCGCCGATGCAAAAGTGGCGCTTGAAAACCTTGAAGCGTTACTAGTGGGCTATGAAACTGAATATGGGGAAATGCTTGTAGATTGGAAGGCGGAGTGGCTTTCCGAACGGACCCGCTTAAGTACAGTCACTTTCAGCCGTGAAAATTTCAAGCCTGAAATCAAAGACCAGTTTTCACAGCAAGTCTTGAATGAATACTCGGATGCATTGAAAACTGAATTGGCCCAATCCACTGCGATGATCGCAATAAACGATACGGTCGATCCGGAAAGTGTGGTGGTCGGTTCAGCCGGATCACTTCCGGGTGACTTGCAGCGCCTCTGGCATTCAAGCGTGCCAAACACGTACCATCTTGAATATGGTTTCTCCTGCATGGGCTACGAAATTGCAGGAACTTTAGGAGCCAAGCTTGCTCATCCAGACCGGGAAGTCTATGCAATGGTAGGGGACGGCAGTTTTCTGATGCTTCATTCGGAATTGATCACAGCCATTCAATATAATCATAAAATCAACATTCTCTTGTTTGATAATTCTGGATTTGGCTGCATCAATAATCTGCAAATGGAGAATGGCAGCGGAACATATTTCTGTGAGTTCAGAACACATGATAACCAAATCATGAATATTGATTACGCAAAAGTGGCGGAAGGGTATGGAGCCAAAACTTATCGGGCCAATACTGTCGATGAGCTGAAGGCTGCATTGGAGGATGCAAAGAAACAAACGGCATCTACATTAATAGAAATGAAGGTTCTGCCGAAAACGATGACGGATGGTTATGACTCTTGGTGGAATGTTGGCGTGGCAGAGGTCTCGGAACGGAAAAGTATACAAAGGGCATATGAAGCGAGACAGGAGAAATTAAAAAAGGCCAAACAATATTAAAAGGGGGAAGTTGGAAAATGGAGGAGATTTCTTGGGGGATTGCCCCAATTGGCTGGCGTAATGATGACATTCCGGAAATCGGAGCTGAAAACACCTTATCCCACCTTTTAAGCGATATTGTCGTGGCAGGATTTCAGGGGACCGAAGTAGGAGGATTCTTCCCTGAACCGGCGGTCCTGAATAAAGAGCTGAAGCTTCGGAACTTAAAAATAGCCGGTCAGTGGTTCAGCAGTTTCATCATCCGTGATGGCATCGACAAAGCAGAACGGGATTTCCATGAACACTGCAAATATTTAAAGGCTGTCGATGGAGATGTAGCGGTAGTATCCGAACAGACTTACAGTATCCAAGGCGAAAGGTACGATGTATTTAAGGAAAAGCCCCACTTTACTGATGAAGAATGGAGAATATTGTGTACGGGCCTGAATCGGCTCGGGGATATTGCAGGACTGTACAACTTAAAACTGGTGTATCACCACCACATGGGGACAGGCGTCCAGACACTGAGTGAAATTGACCGCCTTATGGAAAATACCGAAAAGAAAGTGCAACTGTTATATGATACTGGACATATTTATGTATCGGATGGCGAATGCATGTCCCTTCTACAAAAGCATATCGACCGCATTGGGCACGTTCATTTCAAGGATGTGAGGCATAGCGTGCTGGAGCAGTGCCGAAAAGCTGGAAAATCATTTCAAGAAGCTTTTTAGCCGGCATGTTCACAGTGCCTGGTGATGGCTGCATTGACTTTGTAGAAGCTTACCATACATTACTGGAAATTCATTATAAAGGCTGGATTGTTGTAGAGGCGGAACAAGATCCTTCCGTTGCCCATCCATTGGAATACGCATTAATCGCTCGAAAGTATATAAATGACAGGCTGCTCCTAGTTCAAGATTAAAAACGGGAAAGAAGTGATTAATTTGAATAATGATGGAAATCAAATGGCATTCTTACGCAAGATTATTATTATCTCGACGTTAGGCGGTCTCTTGTTCGGATATGATACAGGTGTCATTAATGGTGCCTTGCCGTTCATGTCCGAAGCGGATCAACTTAACCTCAATTCACTTACGCAAGGACTTGTTGCCAGTTCACTTCTTTTTGGCGCGGCACTTGGAGCGTTTCTGGGAGGCAGGCTTTCGGATTATGCGGGCCGCCGAAAAAACATTCTTTTTCTTTCGGTACTTTTTTTCTTTTCCACTGTTGGATGCACGCTTGCACCAAATGTTACGGTCATGATTGCCTGCCGTTTTCTACTCGGTCTTGCGGTAGGTGGGGCGTCAGTAACCGTTCCTACTTATTTGGCGGAAATGTCTCCTGCTGAACGACGCGGCCGGATCGTCACCCAAAATGAATTGATGATTGTTAGCGGACAGCTGCTCGCATTCATCTTCAATGCCATTCTTGGGACAACGATGGGTGATAGTTCACATGTTTGGCGTTACATGCTGGCCATAGCATCTCTTCCCGCCATACTTCTTTTCTTTGGCATGATCAGGTTGCCTGAAAGTCCAAGGTGGCTTGTGTCGAAGAACAAAAATGAAGAGGCCCTGAAGGTTTTGAAAAGAATACGTAAAATGGATGAGGCAGAATCAGAATTTCAGGGAATCAAAGCGACATTCGAAAAAGAGAACCATGTTAAAAAAGCTACATTTATAGATTTGACCGTCCCATGGATACGGAGAATCGTCTTTCTTGGAATCGGGATTGCCATCGTTCAGCAAATAACGGGCGTTAATTCTATCATGTATTATGGTACCCAAATTTTAAAAGATGCAGGGTTTGCGACAAAAGCAGCTTTGATCGGGAATATTGCAAACGGTATCATTTCTGTTTTGGCAACATTTTTAGGTATTTGGCTGCTAGGTAAAATCGGGCGCCGTCCAATGCTCTTAACCGGTTTGATCGGAACTACGACCACATTGCTATTGATTGGGTTCTTATCCTCCTTTCTTGAAGGGACGGCTGCCCTTCCCTATATCATTTTGTCCTTGACTGTCACTTTCCTTGCCTTTCAGCAGGGGGCCATTTCTCCTGTTACCTGGTTGATGCTTTCAGAGATCTTCCCGCTACAAGTACGTGGGCTCGGTATGGGTGTCACCGTATTTTTCCTTTGGGTCGTAAACTTTCTAATCGGCTTAACATTCCCGATTTTACTAGATAAGGTCGGATTGTCTTCCACATTTTATATCTTTTTCGCTCTAGGCATCTTGGCTATCATCTTTGTGAAAAAATATTTACCGGAAACGAGAGGACTTACACTTGAACAGCTTGAACAGAACTTCCGCAATCATGGAAAAGAATCTGCTAAGGAAATGACAAAAATAATTTAGAGTTATAGAAAAATTAAAAACCAGATACGTATAAAGGAGGAATATGATCATGACATTAAATTTTGGTGTAATAGGAACGGGTGCAATCGGCCGGGAGCATATTAAAAGAATTACAGACAAATTATCCGGAGGGAAGATTGTAGCTGTAACCGATGTGAATGAAGAGGCGGCAAGGCAGGTCGTGAAACAATATGGACTTGAGGCACTTGTATATCAGGATGACAAATCACTGGTAAACTCGGAAAATGTCGATGCAGTGCTTGTTACGAGTTGGGGGCCTGCACATGAGCAAAATGTATTGAATGCGATTGAGGCTGGTAAATATGTGTTCTGTGAAAAGCCACTGGCGACAACGGCGGAAGGCTGCAGGAGAATTGCAGAAGCGGAAATGAAACACGGGAAGCGTTTGGTGCAAGTCGGTTTCATGCGACGTTATGATAGCGGTTACGTAAAACTGAAAGAAGCCATTGATAGAAATGAAATTGGCGAGCCGCTTATGGTCCGATGTGTACACCGCAATCCAGAAGTGGATGAAAAATATACCACGCAAATGGCGGTCGTTGATACATTGATTCATGAGATTGATGTATTGCATTGGTTAATCAGCGATGATTACAAATCAGTTCAAGTGATTTACCCGAAGAAAGCGAGCCGCGCGCATGCTAACTTAAAAGATCCCCAACTTATCATAATGGAAACGAAGAGTGGGATTGTCATCCAAGCTGAAGTATTCGTGAATTGTAAATATGGCTATGATATCCAATGTGAAGTCATTGGTGAGGACGGTGTTGCATATCTCCCTGAACCAGCGAGCATCGTAACAAGGAAAGGCGCTAAACGGAGCACGGATATCTTGGTAGATTGGAAGGACCGTTTTATGGATGCATATGACATAGAATTACAGGATTTCATAGATTCCATTATAAAGACAGGTCAGCCGAATGGTCCGACTTCATGGGATGGATACATTGCTGCGGTAACAGCTGATGCTTGTGTAAAAGCACAAGAGTCCGGAAAGAAAGAATCCGTTGACCTTGAAGAGAAGCCCGTTTTTATACGGGAAAAATCACTGTACAGTGAACGTAATTATGCATTGAAACGAAAAATAAATTATAGGGGGAAAGAACAATGAAACTAGCATTGGATCCTACGATGTATGCCAATTTATCATTAAAAGAAATGGTCGATAAAACAGCGGAACTAGGTTATGAATATATCGAACTGTCACCGAGGGAAGATTTTTGTCCATTCTATAAATATCCTAAAGTGGATAAGGAACAGATTAAAAATTTGAAACGCTGGTGCAGCGACGCAGGTGTGAAGATATCATCCTTGCTTCCGCTTTACTACTGGGCCGGTCCTGATGAGGAACGGCGCCAGGCCGCAGTCCGTAATTGGAAACGCGCCATTGAAGTGGCAGTGGAATTGGATGTTGACTTGATGAATAGTGAATTTAACGGATCTAAATTCAATGAAGTTATCTGTGAAGAGAAATTCATTAAATCAATGGATGAGCTCCTCCCGGTATTTGAAAGGGAAGGCGTTAAACTTAATTTGCAGGCACACCCATTCGATTTCATCGAAACGCATGAGGGAGCTATGGATATGATCCGTGCCCTTGATCGTCCGTGGATCAACCTTGTATATTCAACAGCACATACATTTTTCTATGATGATGGCAAAGGCGATATTGCCCCTATGTTCGATTCTGCCGGGGATCGCCTGCAACATGTCTTGTTCGCTGATACATTCAATCATAAAGCGTCCAACGGACTCCGTTATATCGTTAATCCTCCAGGTGTCGAGGCAACCGTCCACCAGCATTTGAACATCGGCGAAGCGGAAGTTGACTTTGATACGATCTTCAAAAAACTGAAAGAAATGAATTTTGACGGCATCGCGACAAATGCAGTATTTGCTTGGATCGACAAAGCAGACTGGTCAAGTAAGCTTATGCTTCAAAAAATGAGAGACGGATTGGGTTTAGCAGAAAGAATTGGAGGCTGACAGAATGAAAATTTGTTTCAACCAAGCGACCACACTTGAAAATTCCAACTTGGTCAAAGATCTCAAACACTGTGAAAAACACGGTTACGATTATATCGAAATCCGTACCATGGATAAATTGCCTGAGTATTTGGAAGAGCACACAATTGAAGAACTGGCCGAATTTTTTATTGCAAATCATATTAAGCCACTTGCCTTCAACGCGCTCGTATTCTTTAATAACCGCGATGAAGACGGTCATAAGGCGATAATAGCCGAATTTAAGAATATGATGATCATGGCGGAGAAATTGGGTGTGAAATATGTGGTGGCGGTTCCGCTTGTAACGGAAGCGAAAATATTGAAAGAAGATATTAAAAACAGCTGTGTGGAAGTATTGGCTGAACTTTCCGAGATCGCTGAACCGTTTGGCGTTAAAATTGCAGTAGAATTTGTTGGGCATCCGCAATGTACTGTGAATACATTCGGTCAGGCATACGATATCGTTGAAACAGTCAACCGTGATAATGTTGGTCTGGTGCTGGACTGTTTTCACTTCCATGCTATGGGTTCCAATTTGGAAGACTTGAAGAAAGCGGATGGGGAGAAAATCTTCATTTTACACATTGATGATACAGAGGATTTTCCGGTTGGTTTTTTGACGGATGAAGACCGGGTATGGCCTGGACATGGTGCCATAGATTTAGACAGCATATTATCCATCTTGAAGGGAATTGGTTATTCTGACGTCGCCTCTGTGGAATTGTTCCGTCCAGAATATTATGAACTCGATGCTGAAGAAGCCATTAAGACCGCAAAAGAAACGACAATTCAAGTTATTTCGAAATACTTCGCACTACAGAATGTATGAGTGTCTTGATAATCTCGGGAATAAGGGGGTGATGGAATAATGCCTTTAGTATCAATAAGTGAGATGCTTTTAAAAGCAAAAGCAGAAAGGTATGCTGTGGGTCAATATAATATTAATGGTCTGGAATTCGCCCAGTCGTTTTTACAGGCTGCCAATGAGGAACGAGCGCCGATCATACTTGCGGCATCGGACAGGCTTGTTGATTATCTTGGAGGATTTAAAACGATTGCTGCTATGGTAAAAAGCCTTATGGAAGAAATGGACATTACTGTTCCTGTTGCCCTTCATCTTGATCATGGAATGAATGTGGAACGCTGCAAGAAAGCGATAGATGCGGGTTTTACATCAGTCATGATCGATGGCTCCCATCATCCAATAGATGTAAATATTGAAATCACCAAAATGGTTGTCGACTATGCCCAAAAGATTGGCGTTTCCGTTGAGGCGGAAGTGGGGACAGTCGGTGGGACGGAAGATGGCCTCGTCGGCGGTGTTCAATATGCAGATCCCCATGATTGCACGAGGATTGTAAAAGAAACGGGAATTGATGCACTAGCGGCTGCTTTGGGTTCTGTTCATGGCCCATATCAAGGAGAACCTAAACTCGGTTTTGAGGAAATGGAATTAATTTCGAACATGACGAATGTGCCTCTCGTCTTACATGGAGGCTCAGGTATACCGCTGCACCAAATCAAAAAAGCAATTGAACTTGGACACGCTAAAATAAATGTCAATACCGAAAGCATACAAGTGTGGGCAAAAACCATTCGGGAAGTATTGGCCATGGATGGAACAGTATATGAGCCTCGCGCCATCATCACACCAGCGAGAGAAGCTATCATCACCGTCGTGAAGAGAAAAATGGCAGAGTTCAATACAAGTGGAAAGGCTTAAGTATGAAAGGTGTTCCCAACTATGTTGCGGGCACCTTTTTGTACATTCACCTTTTACCTAAGGTACCGTGAAAAAATAGCCCGCTGGTCAGAGGAAGTGTTGAAATGACTTTGTTACATACCGCACGTAATAGATTTTTGTTTTTAGTGCTCTCCTTTATTTTTTGGTTTTCAAATTTCATTTATATTCCCATTTTGTCTCCTTACCTTGAGATGATTGGAGGGGATTATACATTTATCGGCATGGTGTTAGGCAGTTATGGGCTGATGCAATTTCTCTTCAGGCTTCCGTTCGGAATCCTATCCGACCTCATAAAAGCAAGAAAGCCTTTTATTATCTTTGGGATGGCCGTGAGTACGTTGAGCTGCGTGACATTTGCATGGGCAGATAGTTTAGGCTGGATCCTTTTGGCTCGCTCTTTAGCTGGCGTTGCCGCCGCTACATGGGTAGCGTTCACCATTTTATTTTCCAGCTACTTTTCAGAATATGATCTTCACCGAGCGATGGGCAGTATCTCGTTAGCTGTGGTTCTGGCACAGCTGCTTGGAATGGTGGTCAGCGGATACATTGTCGATCTATGGGGATGGCACGCACCATTTTATGTAGGCGGGATCATCGGTTTCGTTGGTATCGTCCTTTCGCTTTTTATTTACGAATCAAAAGAGGATTTTCAGAAAGAGCCCATTCAATTGAAAGAACTGTTATCAGTCATGCTTGAGCCGGCACTTTTAAAAGTATCATTTCTATCCATTCTCGCACATGGCATCATCTTCTCGACAATGTTCGGCTTCACCCCGGCATTTGCTTTAAAGCTTGGGCTCCATACTGATGAGATCAGCATGGTCATCTTTTCATTCATGATTCCTCATGCCATTGCCACCATGCTTAGCGGGAAAATATTCGTACCATTATTCGGACAATGGAAGTTACTGAAACTAGCTTTTGCTCTAACGGCCATTTTTACAGTTTGTACGCCATTAATAGAAACAAAAGGGCTGCTTTTTCTGATTCAAGGATTGAATGGATTCTCATTAGGTATTCTTTTTCCATTGTTTTTAGGAATGGCGGTAGAGACGATTTCCCTTGAAAAAGGGCAACGGCCATGGGGGCATATCAAGCAATCTACGCGATTGGTATGTTTGCTGGACCTTTCATTGCAGGAATATTGATTTCCCATTTAGGTATTTCTGCAGGATTTTATTTCTCGGGGTCATTAGGTTTAACCGCTGTATTCTTTATGATTGTATGGAGTCGCCTTGAAAGGAAAGCAACAAAACATAATTTGAAATTGAACTAAGCGATGTCAAAGGGCTGCTAGTTTAATAGAGGAGGAGCACTTATGAAGGTTGGTTTAGTTACTGATATTTTAGGTTACATGCCATTTGAAGAGATGCTGGATACGTGTGTGGATCAGGGAATAGAGACACTGGAGCTAGGATGCGGCAATTGGTCGAAGGCTCCACATCTTGATCTCGATGGACTTCTTGGCAATGCGGCAAAACGAAAGCAATTATTAAATGAATTAAATGTAAGGGGGATCAGCATTGCAGCATTGAATTGTTCTGGCAATCAGCTTGATCCATCAGATGAAGGAGCCATGCATAAAGCCGTTGTTAATAAGACCTTTCAGCTAGCTGGGCTTTTAGGTGTTGAAACGGTTGTCATGATGTCGGGGTGTCCTGGCGGCGGACCAAGTGACAGGACGCCAAATTGGCTGACACATCCCATTTTGCCCTCACATTTTGAGATGCTTGATTGGCAGTGGAATGAAGTGGCATTCCCTTATTGGGAAAAAGCTGTGAAAACGGCAAAACAAAACGGGGTTAGAAAGGTTGCCATCGAAAATCTAGGCTGCAATTTAGTTTACAATCCTGAAACACTCTTTAAATTGAGGCATGAAGTCGGTGATACGATCGGCATGAATTTTGATCCGAGTCATTTATTTTGGATGGGCGGCGACCCCATTGCGGCTTTAAGGGCTTTAGGAAGTGCAGTTTATCATATTCATGCAAAAGATGTCCGCTTGGAAAGAGGGATATATGACGTCCAGGGATTGATTGATGTGAAACCAATGAACCAATATGCAGGTAGATCATGGAATTATGTTGCACTCGGGTATGGGCACGACAGTGGCTGGTGGAAGGAGTTTTTTACGATTGTTAAAATGATTGGTTATGAAGGGCCCATCGTTCTCGAAATGGAAGATTTGACAATGGAACCACTAACGGGCGTGAAAAATCCATGAATGTTTTGAAAGAAACATTGCCTAGAGAATTCGATGTTTTAACATGAAGTCTAAATTACTTTATAATGGACTTAATGAAAATGACAAAAGAAATAGGCAGGTGGAGATAATAGTATGAAAATGAGCGATGTGGCGAAATTGGCCAACGTATCTCCTGCAACCGTTTCAAGAGTGCTCAGACAGCCGGATTTAGTCAGCGAGGAAACTAAACAAAAGGTGCTGCAGGTGATTGAAGAGATGAATTACAAGCCCCACATGATTGCCAGTCAGTTCAGGACGAAAGAGACAAAGATCATTCTGGTCGTCGTTCCGGATATAACAAGGCCCTTTTTTCCGAAGTGCTTCGGGGCATTGAGCATACAGCTGTAGAAAATGGCTATCAGGTTATATTGGGAGATACGGAGAACGATATTGAACGGGAAAAGGAATATATCGATTTGCTATACAAAAAACAGGCAGATGGAGCGTTACTCCTTACTGCTAGAATGAACAGGGAAAGCCTGGAAAAACTATCAAATCAATTTCCGATTGTACTGGCATGTGAATACGTGGACGGACTGGACATTCCAACCGTTTCGATCGACAATGTAAGCAGTGCCAGAAAAGTAACGGAACATTTAATCAAGCTTGGTCATAGACGGATTGCCCATATAACAGGGCCTATGAACATCATTCTTAGCCGGGATCGCCTAGGGGCTTCCAGCAGGCAATGAAGAAGCATCACTTGAAAGTCAACCCGGAATACATCCAGGAAGGGGATTATGGCATTGACTCAGGTTATGACCAGATGGTGAAATTATTATCGCTTGAAAACAAGCCTGAAGCAGTGTTTGTTTTTAATGATGAAATGGCGCTGGGAGCTGTAAAGGCAATCCAGGATCATGGGTTGAGCGTTCCCGAGGATATTGCTGTCGTAGGTTTTGATAATTTGAAAATAGCATCGATTTTTAATCCGCATATTACGACCATTGACCAGCCTAAATACGAAATAGGGAAAAAGGCAACGAACTTATTGCTGACCTTAATGAAAGGCGGAACCATTGAAAAGAAAAAAATTCGTTCTGGAAGATGAGTTGATCATCCGCGAATCTTGCGGTTCCAAATTGGAAAAAGCTTGAATGCCTAAAAATGTTTGGCAAGATTGTCGGGTTAGTAAATGAATGGCTTCCTTTATGGGAGCCTTTTTACATTTCGGCCAAAGATGTGAAAAAAAACACATTAGGGGATTACCAAACATACCAATATGGTTTTTCAATGATGTAATTGTACATTTATCAGCGGGGGATATAATATCCTTTAAGCCATTTGGTTTAGTGGCTACCGTTGTCTTAACAGAGGGGATCTGCAGGAGAATCACTGACGATCAACCGTTTGAATTAAAGTAAGCTGTAACATTAAAATATGGAAACGTGAAATAGTGAATCCCATTTAACTTGAATGTGGATTTTTTTGATGGCCTTTTTATTGGAATTATGGTCGATAATCTTCATGGGATTCACTTCGAATTGCCGGCATAAGGTTTCAAAAAGTGCCCTTAGCTTGAATAGCATTTATGACTAAAGGCTAAGGACCTTTCATGGTTTGCAGGGAATCCAGTCCAGATGAATTTAAAAATACTTTTTGTATTTCTTTAATTTATAGATGACTGTTGGCTGGCTGATGCCCAAATGTTCTGCCATTTCGTATGTGGTTTTACATTTTTTCCATGCTTTTGCAATCAGTTGCCTTTCAACCTTTTCCATTGTCTTCTTTAAATCGAAATTCTCTTCAAATTCCTGTTCGATTGCTAGGAGGGTGGAATCTTCAGGGTGTTCCACTTGCCCTGTGATGGATTGCGGAAGGTGTTCGGGAAATATAATTGGCTCTTCGATGGTCAGGATTAACCGTTCAATTAAGTTTTCTAATTCCCGTATATTTCCTGGCCAATGATAATGGGTCAAAACTTCATAAGTCGATGGATGGATTTTTTTGAATTTCTGGTATTTATCATTGGTTTTTTGTAAGTAATGCTGAATTAAGAGAGGGATATCTTCTTTACGTTCATGTAATGCCGGAATTTGGATTGGAATCACATTCAAACGATAAAATAAGTCCAATCTAAACTTACCTTGACTTACCATCTCCTTCAAATCTTGATTCGTTGCTGCAACAAGGCGGAAATTAATATGGTTTTCTTTTTCCCACCGATACGCTTTATCTTTTTTTCCTGTAATACTTTCAGTAATTTAGCTTGCATGGCAAGTGGGAGTTCCCCAATTTCATCTAAGAAAAGAGTTCCGCTGTCAGCCTGCTCAATCAGGCCTTGCCTCCCTTGCTTATTTGCCCCTGTAAATGATCCCGGCTCATAGCCGAATATTTCTGATTCAAACAAACTTTCAGGTATCGTGCTGCAATTCACTTCGATAAAAGGTTCTTTCTTTCGGTTGCTTTGGTCATGGACAGCACGGGCAAAAGTGCTTTTCCCAACCCCGGAAGGTCCTAATAAGAGAATCGTGGCATCGGTTTTTGAAACATTATGGATCGTTTTTAAAATATGCTTCGTTTCATTACTTCTGGCAATCAGATAATGGTAATCCAGTTCCTTTTCTCTTAAATCCTCGACTTCCGTTTGATAGCCTTTAACTTTTCGTTGTAATTGCTCAAATTGATCCTGCAATTGCAGGATCTCGGTTTGATCCTGACCATAGCTGATTACCCTAACGAGGTGTCCTTCCTTATTAAAAATGGGATAGCCAGTCGACATGACAACATGACCCGTTTTTGTTTCTTGCATTATGCGTTTCGCTTTCTTTTCTTTTAAAACAATCGCATTGATGGAAGGTGCGAGAAGGCCCTCGCTTTCTAATTGATAGACGGAGGTACCGATATAAGAGTCACTTTTCATACCATAAATCTCCCAAAGCTTTGGGTTGGAATATAAAATGATTCCATCTTGATCGGTAATGAGAATGTTATTATTAGATGTTTCAATAATCTTATTTAGTTCTTCCTCCATCATCTCATCGTACATACGTTTCGCTCCTTTGGGTTTTGGGATGCTGTTTAATTAAAATATAAATCAAAAAGTCTAAATAATCAAAAATTAAATTAAATAACAAGAAAATGATTAAGTTTTTAATCAATTGATGAAACAAAATAACGAAAATCCTTATATACCGCAGTGAAATAGTTGGCCTGAATCTTGCTTATGTAAAAGGTAAGAAGAGAATTTCCAAACAAGGATGTTATGAATATCCATTCTATTAGATAAGATGGAAGTTTGTATGACATTGCAATGGAGTGAAAAAATTAATAGTGGAATTAAAATTTAGGAGGATGTTACATGATGAAGTATCAACCGAAAGACTCATTCAAATCACCTCGTTTTTGTGGAGTGCGTACGTTTATGCGGCTCCCATTTGTTGAACAGATAGATGAAAATATGGATTTTGTCATTACGGGAATTCCGTTTGATTCCGGGCAATCATTTAGGACGGGTGCGAGATTCGGACCAGAAGCCATTCGCGATTTTTCAATCCTTTTACGTCCTTATAATCCAGAACAAGATATTAATATTTTTGACTATATTTCAGGAATTGATTATGGGGACGTCCCGATCATCCCGGGGTATATTTCTGAAACATATAAAAAAATCGAAGAGGAGCTTACCCCTGTCATTGAAAAAGGGATCATTCCCATTTCATTGGGAGGCGATCATTCCATTACACTAGGGGAGTTACGTGCGATCGTAAAAAACATGGACCAGTTGCCTTGCTTCAGTTCGATGCCCACTCTGACACTTGGGATAGTTATTTTGATCAAAAGTATAATCACGGAACCGTTTTTCGTCGCGCAATAGAAGAGGGGCTCATCGATGTTTCGCGATCTCTTCAAATTGGTATGAGGGGCGGTCTGTACGGACCGGAAGACCTTCAGGATGCCCGGGATTTAGGTTTGGGAGTTTACACGACAAACGATTATAAACGGATCGGGGTCGAAAAGATGCTAAGTGTCATTCATGAGCGTGTTGCGAATGGCCCGGTGTTTTTATCTTTCGACATTGATTTTTAGATCCGGTCTATGCTCCGGGAACGGGGACTCCAGAAGTTTCCGGTGCCAGCATTGATGATGCTTTAGCCTTGGTGAGAGGCTTGACGAATATAGATTTTGTTGGATTCGATCTTGTTGAGGTTTTACCATCATACGATCACGGACAAATCACGGCTGCCGCAGCCGCTAATATTGTCTATGAATTCATCACACTCATCGCTCTAGCAAAAAAGCGAAACTGGAGAAAAAAGAGAGAGTCGGAGATTTGGAAACGCAGCTTAACAATTAGTTTCCTCATTTAACTGTAAAGAAGGAAGGAAGCGGTGAAAGCCTTTCTTTCCTCTTTACAAAGCGGTAAGAACAATACAAGCCCAAAAGGAGATGTGTAAATGCATATTTTGGATATATCGATCATGATTCTATATTTTTCTGTTTTAATCATTGTGGGAGTAATTGGGTCCAGACGGGCAAAAACAGCAGATGATTTCATTGTGGCAGGACGTAATCTTGGTCATTTTATGTATTTATCCTGTTTAGCTGCTGTGATATTAGGGGTGCTTCTACTCTAGGAACAGCAAAGCTAGGTTATCAGTTTGGGATATCCGGTATTTGGCTAGTGGTGATGATCGGGCTCGGCATTATCGCTATCGGGTTGTTTTTAACAAATAAGATATTTAATTTAAAAGTATTGACGATCAGTGAAATGCTCGAGAAGCGCTACAACTCTCAGACAAGATTGATCAGTGCCCTTGTCTCCGTTATCTATACATTCATGCTGACTGTAACGCAAGTGATTGGGATGGGGACAATTTTACATGTTTTGGCTGGCTGGAATTTAACGATTTCCATGATAGTCGGGGTGGGATCGTTTTATTTTATACAATACTAGGAGGTATGTGGTCAGTCACCATGACTGATGTCGTGCAATTCGTCATCATGACGATCGGTATTTTCTTTATCATGCTTCCTATGAGCATCTCTAAGGCAGGAGGGTGGGGCTCGCTTAAAGAAAATCTCCCTGCATCACATTTCGAGTTAGGCAACATTGGCGGAGAGACAATTTTTCAATATTTCCTATTATTTACACTAGGGGTAGTTGTTGGCCAAGATATTTGGCAGCGTCTATTCACCGCACGAACGAAAGCTGTTTCTCGTGGCGGAACGGTTGGAGCGGGGGTATATAGTGTTTTTTATGCGATTGCAATCAGTATCATTGGAATGTGCGCTTTTATTATCCTTCCTGATTTAGGCGATCCACAAAATGCATTTACCAGTATAGCGATGGTAACTTTACCTGCTGGTCTATTGGGGGTTGTCATTGCGAGTGTGGTATCGGCCCTTATGTCCACAGCTTCAGGAACTTTGCTTGCTTCGTCCACTTTAGTTGTCAATGACATCATTAAAAAATATATCGGGCCGGGAATGAATGAGCGTCAATTTTTAAAAACATCCCGAATTACTACTTTAACGATTGGTGTATTGACCATAATCGTTTCGATATGGATTCAAGATATTTTAGTTGCATTGGATGTGGCTTACGCAATTTTATCAGGTGCTGTGTTCTTTCCGATCATCCTTGGTTTCTTTTGGAAAAGGGTCACGGCTACAGCAGCATTTTACTCGATTCTGGCCAGCATGATCGCTATCATTGTCGGATTGGTGATTAATGGACCTTCCTCAACTCAACCAATTCTGTACGGGCTCGCTACTAGTTTTGTCGTCATTACTACAATCACTCTTCTAAGTTCCAATAATGATCACAAGAGCGAAAGTGAAGTAAAACAAGATATAAAGGGTAAAGCCGATATGGACACCATGGCTAATTGATGTTTTAGCGAAAAAACGGAAAAAGATTCGAGGAGGAACGGAATATGACAAAGACAATTTCCCTGCAACCGGCAACATTCAATACAATGGAAGAAGAACGCAATCACCGGAAGGAACGTTTGGCGGCTTCATTCCGCCTTTTTTCAAAATTTGGTTTCGATGAAGGGATAGCCGGCCATATTACGGTCCGTGATCCTAAATATACAGACCATTTCTGGGTCAATCCGTTTGGGATGCATTTTAGTCAAATTTCCGTTTCGGATCTTATATTGGTTAATCATAAAGGTGATATCGTAGAGGGGGAACATTCTGTTAATGGTGCTGCCTTTGCCATTCATTCTGAAATCCATAAAGCGCGACCGGATGCGATTGCAGCGGCACATGCTCATTCGGTCTATGGAAAGACATGGTCTTCTTTAGGGAGACTGTTAGATCCGATTACGCAAGATGCCTGCCAGTTTTACAATGACCATGCATTATTTGATGATTTTACTGGTGTGGTTTATGCATCCGAAGAAGGTAGACGCATTGCTAAGGCTTTAGGTCAATACAAAGCTGTCATCCTCCGCAATCATGGATTGTTAACGGTCGGACAGTCTGTAGATTCAGCTGCGTGGTGGTTCATAACGATGGAACGTTCATGTCAAGCACAGATAATGGCTGAATCTGTTGGAAAGCCGATTTTTATAGAAGAAGAGTATGCAAAGTTAACGGCAGAACAAACGGGAACGGAATATGAGGGATGGCTGAGTTTTCAGCCTCTGTGGGACAGAATCAGAAAAGAGCAACCAGATTTCTTGAAGTGACCATGAAGCAAGGCATGGTATAATCGCAACGGATTGCCTTCCCATAAAAGAGGGAAAAAGGAATCGTAGGTTCTTGAGGAGGTTTTATAATGTCCGCTTCTAAGAAAACAGCACCTTCACTTTATATCAGGGTCGATATACCGGAAAAATACATCAATGAGTTTAAGGAGATTTGTTCGGAAGTTGTTGTCGAGCCATGGGAATTCGGCGAGCCCGAACCACAGCCAACAGTTGATTTATCAAAGTTTGATGTAATTTATACGCTGGGGCTTCATGATAATCTTAACATTATAAAAAAGCTCCAGAGATTAAATGGGTCCATTCAGACAGTGCTGGAGTTGAGGCCATGCTGAATGAAGATATACAAAACAGCGATGTCATCATCACCAATGTCAAAGGCTGCACGTCTGTCCCGATTGCTGAGCATACAATTGCGATGTTATCTTCTTTAGCGAGAGGCGTACCGACAATGATCAGAAATCAAATAAACAAAACTTGGGTTGAAATTCCAGTGAAAGATCTTGAAAATGCGATAGTGGGGATAATTGGGTATGGTGATATTGGCTATGAGATAGCAAAGAGATGTAAAGCACTGGGCATGACCATTATTGGGTGCCGCCGGAATCCCTCCAAGAGGAACGAAGAATATGAACCTGCTGATTTGATAATGGGTATGGATCAAGTGGATGATGTCCTTTCCAGGTCCGATTTTGTCGTCTTGGCACTCCCGTTTACAAAGGATACCTCAGCCCTTTTTAATAAAGAACGCTTAAATAAAATGAAAAAAGGCAGCTATCTAATTAATGTCGGCCGTGGTAATACGATTGTAGATGAAGATTTAATCGAATCCTTGAGCAATGGGCACATTGCAGGAGCGGCTCTAGATGTGTTTGAAGTAGAACCTTTACCTAAGGACCACCCTTTCTGGCAGTTGGAAAATGTCATGGTTTCCCCACATAATGCTTACAACTCATCCAAACACCTAGATCGTGTAATGGAATTATTCCTGAGAAACTTAAAGCTTTTTTCTGAAGGTAAACCCCTAATGAATGTTGTAGAAAAAAACTTGGTTATTAACAGCAAACGGTCTTTTGAAAAGAAAGTTTCAACGATCGATCATAAGAATGAAGTACAAGGGCAGACCCGGATTGGGTTTGCTTTTTTTGTTTAAAAGCCGCTGCTTCATCTTTTTCTTGTATAGGACAATCTCTGATCAGGAAATGCTGGATATAAGGAGGCGATGTATGAATGGGTACTTTCGAAGTTATTTCCCTAATGCTAAGCTTTGGCATGTTTGTAATTGCTATTCTTGATTTCAAAAATCATGACAAGAATCCTTGAAGATAATGAAGGCCGGCTGATTATTTTGATTAATAATGGAAGCGTTTAAAAAAGTAGCGGGTTGTTTATAGAAGGTATTGATTTTCTCGATTTATTAAACTTGCAGAGAACACCATTAGGAGGTGTTCTTCATACTGTAGACAAACTCGATGAAAACTCAGTTTGCCTGCAGTTTTTTATTTGAAAGGTTCAGTTGATTTCAGAAATCCGCTCCCTTTCCGCCGACTGCCTGCCAAGCCTCCTCGGCGCAAGCGCCTGTGTGGTCTCGTCTAGCCAGTTATTCGGCAGGAGTGTCGCAAATTTCTTCAATCCAATGAGGATTGCAAAAAACATAAAGGCCGAGCACTATTTAGGTATCATCTTTGACAAAACAATGATATACAAGTATAGTCTCTAATAGACCGGTTGATATAATTTCAAGGAGTGATCCAGCTATGGCAGAAAAACGAAACTCGAAAGACATTCTTATTGAAGCTGCTTCCCGGCTTTTTCGTATACGTGGATATTACGGTGTAGGGCTTAAGGACATTATTGAGGAAAGTGGTATCCCAAAAGGTTCGCTGTATCATTATTTTCCGAAAGGCAAAGAAGAATTGGCGATCGAGGCGATTATTCATACAAAAGAATTCGTGATAGATGAAATTAAACGGGGATTTGATGAAATCGAAGACCCTATCAAAGCCATTCAGTCTCATATTTTTCATTTATCCGAGGTTTTTGGTGATAGTGAAAATCTATTAGGTCTGCCCATCGGGACGATTGCAGCGGAAACATATACGACGAGTGAGCAGATAAGAACGGCTTGTCAAGAAGCGATAGAAGAATGGCAATCCATATATGTGAAGAAATTACTCGAGGAGGAATTCAGTGAAAAACGGGCAAAAGAATTGAGTATCGTAATTAATGCTTTAATTGAAGGTGGTATCCTTTTATCCTTAACGGCGAAAAACGGAGAACCTCTCCAAGCCATTGCGGAACAGATACCATTATTGCTGATAAAGAAATAAGTCATGCGAAAAAATTATCTTAAGCTTAGGTCGAACAGTTAGTAATTGGAGGAATCATTTTATGTCAGCAGATGCAACACAGCAACAAAATCCAGTCATTAGAACGACCCCCATTTTAATTGCATTTTTAATTGCAGGGTTCATTGGGTTATTCAGCGAGACGGCATTAAACATGGCGCTGGGGGATTTAATACAAGAATTCAATGTCAGTCCTTCAACCGTGCAATGGCTTACAACGGGTTACCTATTGACATTGGGGATATTGGTTCCCGTTTCGGGACTCTTGATTCAGTGGTTCAATACTCGTCAATTATTCATTGCCTCAATGGTGTTCTCCATCATTGGGACGCTCATTGCTGCAATTGCACCTGGGTTCGGCATCTTGATGCTAGCCCGTGTCATCCAGGCAATCGGAACGGGTCTTTTATTACCTCTCATGTTCAATACCATTTTATTGATTTTCCCTATTCATAAAAGGGGAGCGACAATGGGATTGATGGGGCTGGTGATCATGTTTGCCCCAGCCATCGGACCGACAGTTTCAGGCTTGATTATTGAAAATCTAAAATGGAATTACATTTTCTGGGTGTCTTTGCCGTTCTTTGTGATCGCTTTACTATTCGGTCTCAAGTATATGCAAAACGTTTCAATAATCACTAAACCTAAAATCGATGTCCCATCCATTATTTTATCGACCATTGGTTTTGGGGGAATTGTTTATGGCTTTAGTATTGTTGGAGAGCAAGGATGGAGCAATGCGATAGTTCTATCCTCGATCATTGTTGGACTTATAGCGCTATTCCTGTTTGCTGTGAGACAATTCAACATGGATAAACCGATGATTGACTTGCGCGTTTTTAAATACCCGATGTTCACGTTAGGATTAATAACTGTCTTCATCACCTTCATGGTCATCATGTCATCCATGATTCTCTTACCGTTATACCTGCAAACCGGGCTTGCATTAGCTGCGTTTTCTGCTGGGCTGGTACTATTACCGGGTGGAGTTCTTAATGGTATCATGTCTCCGGTTACGGGGCGCATTTTTGATAAGTTCGGGCCAAGAGGGTTAGTTATCCCAGGTTTCATTATCATGATTGTCATGTTATGGACTTTGACGAACCTAACGACTGGAACTTCGATCATCATGGTAGTCGTCATGCATTCCCTCCTTATGATTGGCGTTTCGATGGTCATGATGCCTGCCCAGACAAATGGGCTGAATCAACTGCCGAAAAATCTTTATCCGGATGGAACGGCACTCATGAATACATTGCAACAAGTATCGGGGGCCATCGGTACAACCGTTGCCATTACAATCATGTCAGCATCCCAAAAAATTATATGGCAAATGCAGAAGATCCTTTCGATCCATCTGCCATCAGCGGTTCATTGACTGCAGGCGTCCAAGATGCCTTTATTTTCGGTCTTGTCCTTGCAATCATTGGTTTGATCGTGTCGTTTTTTATCAGGACAGCACGAGACTAATAAGATATTAATGAAAAAAAGATAAATTAGCCAGCAGGGAAAGATTTTCTCTGTCTGGCTTTTTTTGTTTGAAAAAAGCATGATGAATAAAACGTTTTTCATTGGTCTTTTTCACCATATTCCATCGATTGCTATAAAAACAGAGTGAATTATTTGAAAATTAACCACTTATCGGATAATCTTACACAGTAATAGTTACGAAAATTTAGCCTAGGTAAAGCGGTTAACAGGAGGAATTCAAATGAATACAATAAAAACCAAAATGTTTGAACCTGTAACAATAGGTGCATGGAACTTAAAAACAAGAACGGCAATGGCTCCTATGACACGGGCGTTTGCCGAAAACGAAACGGGTGTTGTGAATGACCTGACCGTAGAATATTACCGAAAAAGGGCACAAGATGGAATCGGGCTTATCATCACTGAAGGTGCAGTGATTTCACCAAGAGCAAAGGGCAATCCTGGGGTTCCCGGAATATATACTCAAGAGCAAATCGACGGGTGGAAAAAAGTAACGGAAGCAGTACACGCAGAAGGCGGAACGATTATTGCGCAAATCTGGCATGTGGGCCGTGCAAGCCATCATGAAATTGCAGGAGGACTTCCTCCGCAGGCTCCGTCACCTATTGCTGCGGAAGGAAAGGTTTCACGGTTTGGCAAACCTTTTGACATTCCTGAAGAAATGACAGAGACGGATATTGCAGAAGTTGTGAACCAATATAAACAAGCTGCAAAGAATGCAATGGATGCTGGCTTTGACGGCGTAGAAATTCATGGTGCACACGGCTACTTAATAGACCAGTTCAATTCTGACACTTCGAATAAAAGGAGCGATCGGTACGGTGGTGATTTAAAACAGCGTCTGACATTCATGAAGGAAGTGCTAAAAGCAGTTATTGAGACGGTAGGAGTGGAACGCACCCTTATTCGTTTCTCGGCTTTGAAAATTGACCAGCCGTCTTATATGTGGGAAGATCCTGAAAAAGCGATCCAAACATTTATTGAAGCGTTCAATGAAACAGGAGTCAAAATGATCCACCCATCCACGATGGAATTTACCAAACCGATTGCAAGAGGATTGACCATGCATGAATTGGTACGCTGCCACTGGGATGGAATTATAGTTGGTGTGGGGGGCTTGATCCAGAAACAGCAGAAGCCGCCCTGGAAAAAGGCATCATTGATATTGCGGCGATTGGACGTCCGCT
Organism: Peribacillus frigoritolerans; assembly: GCA_030562215.1. Classification (GTDB taxonomy): domain Bacteria; phylum Bacillota; class Bacilli; order Bacillales; family DSM-1321; genus Peribacillus; species Peribacillus frigoritolerans_B. The sequence goes on from JAUPFL010000001.1 coordinate 1,949,263, forward strand.
TATCGCCAACCCGGATTATTTGGCACGAATTAAGCGGGATGAAAAACTTGTTGATTACGAGGCGAAGATACATTTAGGGCAACTGATTTAATAGCGATAAGATAAAAGGCAGGCTTGTTCATGACAGGACAATGCAGTACCCATACTTCCGTTTCTATGACTGATGCGATTCTTCTTCAAGAAGGGTCGCCTTTTTAATAAAACGCTGGTTGTTTAATCTAGGTAAAACAATTAGGCCAGTTATTTCGGGAACATCATTTACTGAAAGATAAGTTTCCCGAGACCCTTTAATGGCTTGTACAGTTTGGACGTTGATTTCCGCTCACCGCGGTCGGTCAGGGAGCCTCCTCGGCATGCGCCTGCGGGGACTCTCCTAGATGCGCTTTCCCCGTAGGAGTCTTGTGCCTTCCTCTCCAATCAACTTATACAACAGTTAGATAGAAACCATGCCTGAGGAGTAGAAGGTGTTGGTTTGGGAACATAAATATCGTTCTTTTAGTTCCGTTTTTGCCTTTACAATTAACTCAGGATTCTGAAGTACTTCTACTGCAGTGGCCGCAATAACCTTGCCTGCATGAAGCATTCCTTTATGGGCAATGGATGTTGATCCGCGTGTAACCCCGCCAGCTATGCAAAGGGGATCCAAGAACAAAACAAGCTGTTGTGTATTGGGCAGTAGGAACAATCCAACTAACATCTCCCACATCCGAGGAACCTGTTAATAATGATTGGAAGCCCTCAATTGGTTCTAGCCAATTTGCCAATGCATCACCTTGATTATCTTCAAAAGGATTGATTGTAGAGCAGAAGATCCTAAGGCAAAAGAATCGAATAAGCTAACTCAACATGATTTTTATATTCACTTCCGATATAAATATGAAAAACGGCCCTCTAATTAAAACTTTCTGGGGAGGCTGTTTTGCAGCACTCCAGTTACAGTTCGGAACATTTTTAATGAATTTGGCTTTTTGGAATCAAAGCTGGTCCAGTGGACACAGATAATTCAATGAGTCGCCCTTTTTGGATTTAAGGGGGAAAATGACCTATGAAAAGTGTTCTTTTTGATCGCTTTCTGTCCAATAACAAAAAAAGGTTGCCTGCAAATGAAACAAACCGGTCTGAATATGGCCGGTTTGTTTCAATTTAGTTACTCTGATTTAGAGCTCTGATCTTTATTTCTTTTATTTCCTTTGCTGTTGTCCCCACTAACAGGGGTTTGTCCGTGTAATTGCGGTGAATTTTGGTTACAGCTGCCTTTATTGAATTTTTTTGTCATGTCTCACATCTCCTTTCTTTTTCAAATACAGTTTGTCCCTTTTTGGTGAACTTATGTTTCTCACTTGAAAGGAGCATCTTTATCCAAATGATATTTTCATTCACGGCTATTAAGGAAGCCCAGTAAGGAGAATAGGTAGAATAATCATTACCTGTTGAAAAAAGGGCACAGCTGCATATCGAGTCAGGTTGGTTTTACAGGGGACTGAGTTAAAGTCTTAAAACGTATGTCGGGCCTTACAGTTTATCATCTGGAACCAGTAAGGGGAATTGTCATTTCGCCTGAGGGATCTTACCTAGACAAAGCGTACAAAATGGCTGTTATGATTGTTGAAAGTGCTAATTATGAAGATAAAATAATCGTAAGGGAATGTTCGCAAACTAGAGGATCTTTTAACTTAGTACATTCACGAGGTTTAAATTACATAATTCTTACTTTATTTTAAAAAAGCTTGCAGTAGTAGTTTGTAGCTCTGAAAAAAAGAAAATCATATACAGATAAATGGTTTCAAGGATACATGTGGCATTCTTTTTTAAAGCATGCATGCGTGATCTTTCCTTTCTTATTGTAATTTCATCAATTATACTAATGAATTTATACAAAATCTTCCTCTTTGTTAGATTACCTGCCATTGTTTTTCTGGATGTACGATTTTGTTGAAAAAGGATCGTTCACCATTGCCAACTGATGCCATGTATATGAAGGAAGGCTATTATAAGTGGACAATATTTTCAATAATTGCCTCGATAGAATATATTTCTTGCTATTTTGGGATTTTGGTATGTACTTTATGAAGGGTCAGTAGAATATTTACTTCACAGTTACTTTCACTTGTACCATTAATTCATATGAGGGAGCTTTTCTGGTTGCTGTTTTTTCTTACTTAATAAGCGCTTTTTTTCATGCACTTTCAAAAAAGAATATTAGCTTATAGTTCAAAAGTGGGGCAGAATATCTCGAAGGAAATATAAAAAAGACAGAATTATTCTGCCTTTTTTATCTAACTTTTACATAGTTATATAAAGTACTTTTCACTCATTTATTAAACTATTCAATTCTATAGTATTGATATTTCCTGGAAATTCTAAATGATCTTCATTTTCTGTTATAATACAAACATTTATGGATACCCAGGGCTAAGATGATACAACTTAAAAAGATTATTCATCCAAATATTGTAGGTACGAGAATCATTTGGGTGATCTTTGTAAACCCTGGGGAGGCACAATCCTCAATTGATATTTTTACTGGTGATGTCATTTTTTTCTAAAAATTCAATGATTCCACTCATCAATCCAGGGGATAATGGTAGTTCAGGATTTGTATAGGTTGCTAGATTTCCCGCTCGATCTGCAGGGGCTTCTTTCAATACATGATTCATCTTTTCGAGTATTAGTAATTCAGAATCGCTTTTTTCCTTATGTAACGCTTTTGCGTTAGTTGCCGGCACCTGAATGTCTCTATTGCCGTTTACGATCAGAACAGGGGTATTCAGTTCCTTTACTGTTTCTAACGGGTTATATTGAATCAAGAAATCATGTAAGGTTGAACGGACGGACGGAATACACTCTGCAAATCAGCACTGACCGTCTCGACTTGTTTTCCTTGTTTTAGCTTTGCGAGTATATCTTTGGTTTCCGTTAATAACGACGGTGTAAGCTGCTCTTCAAGCTGTTTGATGAGTACTTGGTCAATAGGTTCGCCTGCACCCGCTAATGAAATGAATATGTCTGTTTCTGTTTTCTTCGCGGCTGCCATTCCAATTAAAGAGCCTTCGCTATGGCCGATGATGCCAACTTTGGAAAAACGGCCATCCTTTTTGGCAAACTTGACCCAAGCAGCTGCATCATCAATATACTGTTCAAATCTCAGGTCCTCTTCTTTTCCAGTCAATTGCATATTTTCACCAATTCCTCGCTTATCATACCTGATGCTTGCGATCCCTTTTTCTGCGAGACTCTCGGCTAACATTTTCAAACTATTATTTTTTCCGGGATTTCCAATGGTGTTACCATCTTTATCGGTCGGACCGGAACCCGCTATTATTATCATCACAGGAAAAGGCCCTCCATGTTTTGGTGTTTCTAAAAGGCCTTTAATGGTTCCGTTCTTTAAGTCGGCCTGCACGATTTCACCTGATTCTTTTTCTTCAACTGCCTGATTGGATTTTTTGAGCAATTCAAAGGGAAGGCATGCCCTTTTTGAACAAATGTTCCTGAAATTTTTTCCTGATTTACTTTCCCATCAAACGTAATTTGCTGATTTTGGATTTTCATATCAAAAAACAAGTCTGATTCACTTAACCTTACATTTGTTAAGGGGAATTCGTTCAACCCTTGTACAGGAATGCTTATCGTTCCATCTTTCTTCGTAAAATGAACAATGATCGGAAGCGGTTGATTTGGGATCTTAATATTTCCTTCCCATCTGCCTTCAATAGCTTTCAATGAGCTCACTTCCTTCGATTTCTCTTCAACCTGTACCTCGTCCTTGGCCCTGCAACCTACCATTAATATAGCAGCACTTACGATAATGCATATAATCGGCAAAAATCTTTTCATTTGAGCAATTTCCTTTCTTAAAATAATTAGAGATAAGAGGATATTTTTTATTAGGACATGTAACGTGTTTTGTTGTTTCAGTCATTCATATCTGTCTTCATTATAAGTAAGTTCCAATATAAAATTCCAATATTTTCCCTTGTGGTCGCATTTGTTTTTCTACTTTTATCTTTTGTGAAAAGGGAGGTTTTTCAAAAAAATATCGAAGGGACATTCAATCAGACCATTTTAATCGGGGCTCAAAAGTCGGTGTTGTTTTCATTAAAGGTCGGGAAATCAGGCCGAAATTAAATTATTTGAATCAAACATTGACATCTAAAAGAAACTCTTTTAGAGTGGATGTGTAAATTAAATATCCTCGTTAGGTGAGGCTCCTGTGTAGGAGATACGCTACTGCCCAAAAATGTCGAAAGACGCCAATGGGTCAACAGAAACCATCGACATAAGGTGGTTTTTAATGTAGCTGGCTTTGTCCTATGCCACACAGTGCTAAAGCTCTACGAATGGAGGAACTGGATTTATGCTTGTATTTGTCATTCAGTCATATACGACTGTTTGTATTTGTCATCCAGACAATGAACGCATATATACCGTATTTAGCACCTTCATTTGTAATGGAGGTGTTTTTATTTTTTTCCTGGAGGTGGGGAATTTGGATAACTATTCACGACGACATACTCGTGAATGGAAACAAGATTTTGTAAGGGGAATAATAATATTTTTTACTCTTAATATTTAAGGGAAATATTTTTTGGCTCCCCTAAAAAGGAGTGAGTGACAAGATGATTAAAGTCCTGACGGAAGATCAAATGACTTTACAGATCATAAAGGTTTTAAAAGAAGGTAAAAAGAAAGAATTTCAAGCAATATTGGAAGAACTTCAACCGTATGACATTGCGCGAATTTTTGAGGGGCTCCCAGAAAAACACCATACACGTTTCTTGTTATTACTTGATTCAGAACAAATCGCTGAACTGATTCAAGAAGTTGAGAAAGTCCATCAATTAAAAATTCTTGGTAAATTGGGAATAGAGAAATCCGGCCATGTAATGGATTTAATGGATAATGATGATCTAGCTTCATTGTTAGAGGACCTGTCCCCTGGAAAAATCGAAGAACTTCTTTCAGGCATGAAACAGGAAGAATCAAAAATCGTTCAAAATATCATGAATTTTCCCCCTGAAACGGCAGGGCGAATAATGACAAACCGTTTCGTATGGATCCCCCAACATTATTCGGTGCGTGAATCAGTTGAAAAACTGAAAATCTTTGCGGAGTTTTCGGAAACGATCAACTATCTTTATGTAATAGATAATGATAAAAAATTAGTAGGTGTTGTCTCATATCGGGATTTAATAATACATGATGAATCTGAAAAAATTCAAGATATTATGTATAGCCGGGTTATCTCCGTATCTGCATATGAAGACCAAGAAGAGGTAGCTCGTGTCATTGAGCGATATGATTTTTTGGCAATTCCTGTAGTTGAAAAAAATAATGAGTTATTAGGAATTGTAACCGTCGATGATATTATTGATATTGTCATTAAGGAAGCGAATGAAGATATTGAAAAATTATCGGCATCCGGTAAAGCTATAGACTTTGACACGAAGGCGCACGTGGCCGCATATCGCCGGTTGCCCTGGCTTATTTTACTTTTATTTATCGGTTTAGTGTCTGGAACCATTATAAGCGGTTTTGAAGAAACATTGTCCAAAGTTGTTGCACTTGCCTTCTTTATGCCGATGATCGCAGGGATGACTGGAAATACAGGTACTCAATCTTTAGCTGTTGTTGTAAGAGGCCTAATCACTAGTGATACGGATAAAGGAGTCGTGACCAGACTTATTATAAGGGAACTGAAAGTTGGTTTGATAATAGGCATCACCTGTGGAATATTAATTTCCATCATAGCTTATGTTTGGCAGGGAAATCCTGTTCTGGGATTAGTGGTTGGAAGTTCGTTGGTGATGACCCTGATTATCGGGACTTTAGCTGGGACCATTATTCCTTTGATATTATATAAATTCAACATCGATCCCGCAGTTGCTTCTGGTCCGCTAATTACAACACTGAATGATATACTCTCGTTACTTATTTACTTTGGAATTGCGACGATGTTCATTGCGAAATTGATGTAGACTATCCACGAGAAGAGGCAGTAGCCCTGCCAAGCAGACAATAAAAATAGAGTATTTCAAGCTGCGGCCTTTTCCTGGTATCCAATCGGGGAAAGGCCGTTATATTTTTAGGGGAGCGAACCGTATATTGAAATGAAAAACATGGGACATAATAGGCTATAGCAAGTTTGGGGTTTCAGGAAAGGCTAAAGATTGTTATGGAAGCAATAGCCAATCATATTCTTTGACCTATGAACTTCATCAGTGATACGCTTCTTTTCGAAATTACGTATTCAAAACCAAGGAGGAACAATGATGACACAAACCAAGCAACAAATAATCACCCTGGCAAACCGTCCGAAAGGTATGCCTTCGAAAGGGGATTTTAACTTTGTTGAGAGTGAAGTTCCCACACCGAAGGATAATGAGATTTTAGTACGTACACTATATTTATCTGTCGATCCATATATGCGTGGCAGAATGCAAGAAACGAAATCATATATTGCTCCATTTGAATTGAATAAGGTCATCACGGGCGGCGTTGTTGCTGAAGTTGTTGAGTCCAAATCGAATTCCTTCAAACAAGGGGATGTCGTTGTTGGGAATATCGACTGGGCAGAATACACAGTTGTCACCGAAAAGGAAATCCGCGTGATCGATCCCAAGGTGGCTCCGGTCACAACTCATTTAGGGATTCTTGGAATGACCGGTTTAACTGCTTACTTTGGTTTGCTTGATATTGGTAAACCTCAAGAAGGTGAAACGGTAGTCGTTTCAGGAGCGGCTGGAGCAGTTGGTTCAGTAGTCGGGCAAATTGCTAAGATTAAAGGTGCGAAGGTTGTTGGCATCGCTGGTTCGGATGAAAAACTTGAGTACTTAACGAAAGAGCTCGGGTTTGATGGAGCCGTAAATTATAAAAGTGATAGTTTTGCGACAGATTTAGCCAATGCTGTTCCTGATGGAGTCGATGTTTATTTCGATAATGTGGGCGGCGAGGTGTCCGATGCTGTTTTTACACTTTTGAATGCGAATGCCCGAATTCCATTATGCGGAGCGATTTCCTCGTATAACGCGGAAGGAAAAGATCTAGGACCGCGTCTGCAGTCGGCGATGATCAAAACCAGTGCACTAATGAAAGGTTTCACAGTTGGAAATTATGCCGCTAGATTCCAGGAGGGTGCTACGGAATTAGGTAAGTGGCTTCAAGAAGGAAAGCTGAAGTATGAAGAAACGATTATTGAAGGGTTCGAAAACACACCGGATGCATTTTTAGGTTTGTTTAAGGGAACGAACCTCGGTAAACAGCTTGTAAAAGTTGCGGAACCCGAATTCGCTCAACTATAAGTTTTATGGAGCTGAGGAAGGTCATTTGTAGTGATTTTAAGCAGCTTATAACAAAAAAAGCGGCCTTTTCTCGATATTCAATCGGGAAAAGGCCGTTTCCTATTAAGTAAAATATATTAGTGGTATCTCTTAAACCATATGAAGGATATTAATTATTAGAAGTCACTTCAACTGACATAGCCTTCACGAAAGTGTTATTGGAATCTTCAATGAAAGGATAACTGAAAATGAGTGAAAATAAGCACCCTTCCGAATCTAATAAATTGGATACAATACATACTACATTTAAACAGGCTTTTGAAATAAAAAAGAATCCATTTCCTTGGATAAAAGCACTAAGTGCAGGCATAGCTGCTGCACTACCTGTTTTCATTGGCTTATTATTCGGAAATTTAGCGTACGGTTTACTTGCAGGGATAGGAGGCTTCACTTATTTATACGTTTTTAACCAACCGTATCACCAAAGAGCTAAAAAGATTTTCTTTGTGATGGTGGGTCTTGCTTTATCTGTTGTCTTCGGGACGCTATTGGCTCCATACCAATTGGGAACAGCCATAATGATGGGAATCATCGGGGCCAGTGTTTTTTATATTTGGTGCTTTAAGGATTACCGGTCCTTCGGCGGTATTCTTCGTTTTGAGCTTTGCGCTTGCGACAGGCATGCCCATTGACCAAAGTCTGGCCCCATTGCGTGGTGGGCTCGTTTTAATGGGTGGGGCACTATCTTGGATAATTTGTATGTTAGGCTGGTTTTCAACCCTCATGGACCAGAATCGCTTGCGGTTGAAAAGGTGTACAGGGAATTGGGGGCATTCTTTGATTCCATGGGCACCGAGACATTCAGAAGAGCAAGACAGAGAACGGTATTGGCGATGAAACACGCTGAAGATACACTGTTAGCCGGGTTTTCAAACAGGCGAAGTCCAAATGAGTTGAAGCGATTATACCTATTGAATGAACATGCCAATGCCATATTCCTGGATGCTATGGAAATTTCCTTGAACAAAAAAATCGTGATGCCGCCAGAATTAGGTCAATCCGTTCGTGCCTTGGCCGGTGCCATTGCATCTAAAACAAAGAATAAAAAAAGATCCTTCAACCTGACCAAATGACGGATGAGGTGGAAGGGTTATTCATGAAGCTTTATAATGCAGATGCCATCATGAATGAACCTGTCCAGAAAATCGATCAAGCAGCAACCATCTCCAAACCTTCTTTAAAAACCATTTTTCTTGGGGCTTTCGATAAGAATTCAATTGTTTTCCTCTCTTCCGTTCGATATGGAACAATCCTTACCATTGCGGCCATCATCGCCTATTCCGCCAATTTTAACCGTTCGTACTGGATACCCTTATCCTGTGCGGCCGTTATGTCGGGTCCGACCATCATCGCCACATTCCATCGGGCGGTCCAAAGGACTTTCGGGACGGTCATCGGACTCCTGATAGCAAGTTTAATTCTAGCAGCCGTTCATAACGAGTACATCATCGTTCTGATCATTTTATCTTTGACATTCATTACAGAGCTTTTCATCGTTCGAAATTATGGATTGGCGGCGATGTTTTTTACCCCTTCAGCATTGATCATGGCGGAATATTCATCTCAAAGCTATGATTTTGGTTTTTTGCGACTGTAAGGATAACCGATATCATCGTTGGAAGCTTGATAGGTCTTATTGGGTCGGTGATACTTGGAAGTCGTTCGGCATCCAGTCTTCTCAATCATTTGATAGCCAAAACGATTCGCAGCCAGGGGCAGTTATTATTGATGGCGTTCTCTGAAAAAAATAATGACCTTGCAATTGATGAAAGCAGCGAAAGGAATAAAATGCAAACGAATATCGTGAATTTATTAATGGTCTACAATGCATCACTTGGTGAGATATTCAAAAACAAAGCTAGATTGGAATCTCTTTGGCCCGTTATATTTTCGATAGAACAGTTGGGCTATTATCTAAATGCCAGTTTGAAATTATCTGAACGGCCAGTCCTTTCACAGCGGGAGCTTGCTCAGGTGCTGTACGTTTTCGAAACCATGGCGATAGCGGCAGATAAAAGTCGACCACTTACGAATAAAGAAGTGCCTGAAATTGAAGGATACTCCAAAATCCGCCAAGAAATTTTGGACCTGCAAGAAGCGCTTCAGTTTTGCGGAGAAGCAACTGGCCAATCAATCTATTAAGGGAGTTCATTTTGACTCCTTCCTTTTAATGTCGCCCCTATTAGGATGAAATTGGCAGGATAATAGAAAAGTCTGTAAAAATGCAGGTTTTCATTATAAAATGTACTTACAAACAGAAAGGTGATGAACCATGTCAAACGTTGCTAAATTTCGTGATTTTTTAACTAGTGAGAAAATCTATATGAATGAGTTGAATGAAGATGGCACCACCTTTTTTAGAGCTGAGCAAAAGTTAAAGGACGGGTGGAAGGTCCTTTTAGTATTTGCTTTCAATCAAGATGAAAATGTGGCGGACTTATTTTGCTTTAATGTCGCCGAGTTGAAGAATCCTGAAAAGAAACAGGAAGTACATACACTGTTGAATGAATATAATGCCAATTTTAGATATTCCAAGCTGTATGAAGAAAATGGGACCATATCCATTCGTTATTCATACTCCATTGAGGGGGATATCGAACCTGATCTGGCGTTCAGGAAGTTAATCATGCTGCTTGAAACGGCACAGCAGGTTTATCCGCGGTTAATGGAAGTCATTTGGTCTTAAATCATCAGATAGGTTGAAAAAGTTCTCTGAATCAGGGGACTTTTTAACATTTTTACTAGAGTGAATGAATATATTAACGTTACAATACGCTAATTATTAATTTTTTTTAAAAGAACTATTGCATTTTTTCACATTAAACTATATAATTAATTTTGTTGATTGGTAATTCGACAAACTTCTACAAGGATATGCGGGTGTAGTTTAGTGGTAAAACCTCAGCCTTCCAAGCTGATGATGAGGGTTCGATTCCCTTCACCCGCTCCAATACATACTCATAACGTAGGGTTTCGTTACCTGGAGAACGAAGCTTTGCGTTTAAATATTATTACAAGAATTCTACTGTTTACAGTGGGATTTTTTATTGTCCAAATTGCCTGCATTTTATCGAAGCGGTAATACAGTATGTTATACCCGAAAAATGGAGTTTTTAATTTTTAATTATCCTCCATCCGGGAGTGTGTGGGGGATTTCGATACAGTACAAACTTAGTCAATGTGATTAACTACGTTAGTAGAATCAGATTGACTAAGTTTGTGCTTTTTTGTTAATGGGGAAGCGAAAGGCATGCCAGGCTATGTAGCCATCGATGATTATCTATTCGAAAGGCAGAAAGTAACCATGTAAACTGGATAGCAAAAGACCCGGGAGGCGTTTACGGCGAGGGGGCTTGGCAGACAGTCGGCGGAAAGGGAGCGGGTTTGTGGTATCAACTCGAATGTAATTTAAGAAAAAACCGTAGGCTAGACTCATCACGAACCAAGTTTAAGACTAGGTGATCCTTGATGCTGATACTAGCGGACTGGTTTTATTAATTGGAACAATAATGAAAAGACCCCTTCCGATTGTGGAAAGGGTTTATATCCGTTCGATTTAATTATCCTTCTATAATTGAGTAAGTCCCTTCACCACCGTGAATTTCAAGGAACATGTCCATCAAGGATTTCGTTAACTGATTTGCTTCCGTGGTTGAAGTATTGGGTTGTAAATAAATGATTTGGATGGCTTTTTCGTTTCTTCGGTGACTTTCGTGCGTTCTGAATCAACGTAAGGACTACCGAATGGGCCTTCATGGTCGGCTGAAGTAATCATATTTTCCATGGAATTCAAGCGGCCGTTCAAACCATCATAACCATCTGACACCTCGCCAATCTTAATCGAGATGTCTCCTGATAATTTTTCAGCATCATAAATGCCGATCGGAACTTCATATAACAGGGAGAAGAAATTATTCAAATCGATGGCCGAATGGATGGGTGTCAAGTAATTCTGTTTTTTATGCGGCGGTAAAGGGCTTCCACGGAGGGACGATACCGTGACGGGTTTGTTCCTGTAGCCTTGAAAATTTCCCGCCAAACTTTAATGCCGGAAAAGTCGGTCAATTCCTTTTCTTCAAGGTCGAAGAAAAGAGCTTCCTGAAATAATTGAAGTCTTCCTTTCACCATTTGCGGGGAGGGACCTACTTCGATGTTTTCATATGTAATGATCCCGACTTTGAATTCAGGGATTTTACTGCTAAGATTAGCTGATACGGTAATTTCCAACCGTTTCACCTCCAAAAATGATTGCAATTAGTTTATCATAGATAGCAATGGTTTGAAATGGATTCAAGCTTCAATGGGAATACTGAATGAACGTAGGTGATTAATATGGATATGAACTCATTCAAGCAAGAAGTTATTTTATATAGTAAGGAAATCGGCATCGATAAAATCGGCTTTACATCGGCCACGGCTTTCACTGAACTGAAAGGTCGGCTGATACGTCAACAGGAACTTGATTATCAGTCAGGGTTTGAAGAAGCCGATATAGAAAAAAGGGTAAGGCCTGAATTGATATTCGATAAACCGCAATCCATCATTTCGATTGCGCTTGCTTATCCTTCGAAATTGAAGGATGCTCCGCAAAGTACAAAAAGTGATCGCCGCGGGATCTTTTGCCGGGCTTCTTGGGGAACGGATTATCATACCGTCCTTCGTAATAAATTGCAGTTACTTGAGGATTTCATTAAAGATAAGGTGCCAGGGGCAATGACAAAGTCCATGGTTGATACGGGCGAATTATCAGATAGGGCAGTTGCTGAGCGTGCAGGAATTGGCTGGAGTGCAAAAAACAGTATGATCATCACACCTGAATTCGGTTCTTATGTATACTTGGGAGACATGATTACCAACCTGCCATTTGAACCGGATCAACCGATGGAAGATCAATGCGGGACATGCAATAAATGTGTCGATGTTTGTCCGACTGGTGCGCTTGTTCAGGGAGGACAGCTAAATTCAAGCGTTGCATTGCGTTCTTAACGCAGACAAAAGGTTTCCTTCCGGATGAATTCAGGACGAAAATAGGCAATCGTTTGTATGGGTGTGATACTTGTCAGACCGTTTGTCCGAAAAACAAAGGAATGGATTTTCATTTTCATGAAGAAATGGAACCCGACCCCGAGTTGGCGAAACCGCTGTTGAAACCCCTGCTTACGATTTCAAATCGGGACTTCAAAGAGACATATGGCCATGTATCCGGCTCTTGGCGCGGTAAAAACCAATCCAACGAAATGCCATCTTAGCATTGGCCCACTTCAAGGACGAAACGGCATTGCCTCAATTGATACGGGTCATGAAGGATGATTCGCGGCCGGTCATCCGGGGGACGGCGGCCTGGGCAGTTGGGAAAATTGGCCGGGAGCAGGCCGTTTCCATTCTGGAGGAAGCACGAATGAAGGAAATGGATGAAGAGGTACTGGCGGAAATTGAGAAAGGACTGCAGTTTACCTTGGAAACAAAATGATATCTAAAATGAAGCCGCCCTGTAAATATAACGGGGCGGCTTTTTTGCTTGAAATATTCCGGTGCCTTCAAGGAAAATCTATATAAAAAGGTTCATTATGGTTAAAGGATTGAAACTCCGACATTTATGAAGTTGTGTTTTGTCCATGCCCTCGTACATACACATTAGCATAGATGGTAAGAAGGAGGGCATGAACTTGAGGGAACAATTGCAACGCCTTTTACAAGAAAGGGTGGAGTTTTATACTTCCGATGATCTGGAACGGGGTGAAAGGAAGTTACATTTGAAGAAGGAAATGATGAGGAACCGCGCTGCCGAAATTGTTCGGGTGAATGCGGCAGGCAAGGTACATTCGAAGAAAAAGGAAGACAGTGATACAGTCCTGACATATCATGTGCATCTGCAATATTTATTGAAACAGGAAGATTCATTTTATATAGAAGAAGAAATGGAAGAAAGGGAGGCACGGTTTCGAAATGGGTATATAGTGGATGAACGTGAGCTGATTCCCAGCTTTGAATCCGAAGAGGCACCGCCAAAATGTGATCAGGCGCAGATCGTCTCGCATATAAGTATGATCGAATGAAGGCAGTCCAATATGCCGAGCGTTGGTGGAACGAATTCAATCCCGCTTATTATAAATTCACTGATGATTGTACGAATTACATTTCACAATGTTTACATGCAGGGGGAATACCTATGTGGGGGCGCCAAATAAAAATAAGGGCTGGTGGATAAGAGGGAAAAGCTGGAGCTACACATGGACGACGGCCCATTCTTTATATCATCTGCTTAAAGCCGGGAATGCCATCAGGACAAAGCAGGTGGGGTCGGCAAAAGAATTGAATTTGGGTGATATCCTCTGCATAGACTTCGAAGGGGACGGACGGTTTGATCATAACTTGATCGTGACGGCTAAGGATCAGGACGGGATGCCGCTTGTGAATGCACATACGATGAACAGCCGTCACCGGTATTGGACATATGAGGATTCAACCAGATATACACCAAACATCGTTTATAAATTCTTTGTGATTTTGGATGGAGGGTGATTGGTTTTTAGTCTTTTTTGTTTAATGCTATAATTAAGGTGAAGTTCAAACTAGAGGTGAAAATGAAGTGTCAATACATGTAGTTTTATATCAACCACAGATTCCAGCAAATACAGGAAATATCGCAAGAACATGTGCAGGGACGGATACGTCTTTACATCTCATTCGTCCGCTCGGTTTCTCGACGGATGACAAACAGCTCAAACGGGCCGGGCTCGATTATTGGGAGAATGTAAAGATTCATTATTATGATTCGTTAGAAGAATTTTTTGAAAGGAATGCCGGCGGTGAATTTTATTATTTGACGAAATTCGGGAGCAGCCGCATTCCAGCTTCGACTACAGTGACCAAGACAGTGAGATATACTTCATTTTTGGCCGTGAAACGACGGGTCTCCCGAAAGAGTTGATCCAAGAAAATATGGATCGGTGCCTGCGGATTCCAATGACGGATAAAGTACGTTCCCTTAATCTGTCGAACACGGCTGCCATCTTGGTTTATGAAGCACTGAGACAGCAAAATTACCGTGAATTGGATTTGAAAACAAAAGGTTGAGTTTCATCAATTCTATCATCGGGGCATTTCAGCCCCGATGATGGATACTTTACTTTACATATTCTATAGGGGTGGGAGCATTGAATAGCATTATTGAGAAGATTTTAGATCACCGTTCCATTCGTTCTTTTGAGGATAAGTTATTGTCTGAGGAGCAAATCAATACGATTGTGGAATGTGCCCAAGCAGCATCGACTTCAAGTTATATTCAAGCGTATTCAATCATAGGGGTAACCGATCCGGAAAAGAAAGCCAAGCTTGCTGAAATTGCCGGACCACAGTCATATGTAGAGAAGAATGGACATCTATTCGTCTTTTGCGCCGATTTATATCGTCAGGATATGGTTTCCGAAATGGAAAACACGGACCTGTCGAATCGATTGAAAGTACCGAGAAATTCATGGTTGCCTGTATTGATGCGGCCCTTGCGGCACAAAATGCAGCATTGGCGGCAGAATCGATGGATCTTGGCATTTGCTATATAGGCGGGATCCGCAATAATCTCCCGGAAGTGTCAGCGATTTTGAATATACCGCATCGAGTTATACCATTATTCGCTCTAGTGGTCGGATATCCGAAAAACCGTTCGGATAAAAAGCCGCGTTTGCCGCTGTCCAATATCTATCATGAAAATGGATATCAGGAGGATAAGCAAGAGTTCATCGGACAACTTGAGGGGTATAATGAAACGATTTCCAGTTATTACGAGCTTCGGACTAAAGGTAAACGAAAAGACACCTGGACCGGACAAATGGCTGGAATGCTTGGAAAGAAAAGCAGGCTGTACATGAAAGATTATGTTGAGAAGCAAGGATTAAAGAAACATTGATTAATGAAATGGCCTATTAGGAGTATTCTTGCCAAAGTCCTGAGTATGAGCCAAACAGTAAAGATCCCGGAAGTGCCCCCGGGGTCTTTATTGTGTTCATTTGTCAGTCGGTGATACGGATTTGCCCCAAAAATCCTGTCAGGTTTTCTTCTTATATACCCATGAAATTACCATTGACAATATATTTAGATAGAATTATAGTAATTAAGTAGTGGATAATGATAATCATTTTCATTTGAGTTTTTACTTACCTATTTTTCAGTAAATGGAGGTTAAAAAATGGTTCGCCTATATACAGAGAATTTGAATATTGGTTATGGTGAACGTTTAATTGTAAAAGATCTCAGTGTGGAAATTCCAGATAAAAAAATTACAACGATCATCGGTTCAAATGGGTGTGGGAAATCGACACTTTTGAAAGCGATCACCAGAATCATTCCTAATCAATCAGGTACGGTTGTTTTAGATGGGGTGAATATCTCAAAAGAAAGCACTAAGATCCTTGCAAGAAAAATGGCCATACTTCCGCAGACACCCGAGAGTGCAAGCGGATTGACGGTTGGGGAGCTCGTTTCATATGGGCGCTTTCCTATCAAAAAGGTTTTGGGCGCCTGACCCAAAAGACTATGATGTTATTGATTGGGCCCTTGAAGTGACCGGCACGAAAGACTTCAAGTTCCGTCCGGTGGATGCTCTATCGGGAGGTCAGCGCCAGCGTGTTTGGATTGCGATGGCCCTTGCCCAGGAAACGGAAATCATCTTCCTTGATGAGCCGACCACCTATTTGGATATGGCGCATCAACTGGAGGTCCTGGAATTATTACAGAGGCTGAATGTAGAACAGGGACGCACAATTGTCATGGTTCTTCATGATTTGAACCAAGCTGCTCGCTTTGCCGACTATATCATTGCCTTAAAGGACGGGGAAATAGTCAAAGCCGGAGATTGTGAAGAAGTCATCACTCATGAAGTGCTTAAGGAAGTATTCCATATTGATGCGGTAATCGGACGAGATCTACGAACGAACAAACCAATGTGCAGTACATACAATTTACTAAAAGGAAATTTACTAAAAGGAGATTTGACAACAAATGAAAAAGATGATGATCCCGTTTATACTGCTGTTAGTGTTAATTATTAGCGCTTGTGGTAACGAGTCAGCCGAAAAAGAAAAAAGCTCCGATTCCAAAAAGGAAAAATCAGGTACCATCACATATCAATCTGAAAATGGTCCTGTTGAAGTTCCGGCAGATCCCCAGCGTGTTTTAGTACTATCATCTTTCGCAGGTAACGTAATGGCTTTGGATGTTAACCTAGTAGGGGTTGATTCATGGTCTAAAATGAACCCGAATTTTAAAGAGTTAAAAGATGTTGAAGAAGTGACGGACGAAAACCTGGAAAAGATCATCGAGTTGAATCCGGATTTAATCATTGGTTTATCCACGATTAAAAATGTCGATAAATTAAAGGAAATTGCTCCAACCGTAACATATACATACGGAAAAGTGGACTATTTAACACAGCACGTAGAAATCGGTAAACTTTTGAATAAAGAAAAAGAAGCTCAAGCATGGGTGGATGATTTCAAAAAACGGGCAAAAACAACTGGTGATGAAATTAAAGCTAAAATTGGAGAAGATGCTACTGTTTCCGTTTTCGAAAAGTTTGACAAACAGTTCTATGTATACGGTGATAATTGGGGCCGTGGAACGGAAATCCTTTATCAAGAAATGAAATTGGGCATGCCTGAAAAGGTAAAAGAAGTGGCGTTGAAAGATGGTTACTTTGCCTTATCATTAGAAGTCCTGAAAGACTATGCCGGTGATTATGTGATTTTGAGCAATAACAAAGATCAGGACAATTCATTCCAACAAACTGACACGTTTAAAAACATACCTGCCGTTAAAAATAATAAACTATATGAAGCTGATGCAAAAAATTCTACTTCAATGACCCAATAACATTAGATTACCAATTAGACTTCTTTTCCAAAAGTTTTCTTGGAAAATAATACAGCGAGGGAGAGGGATTCCAATTCCTCTCCTTTTATTCTATAAAAAAAAAGAGATGAGAGAGACAGATGACTAATGAAAATCAACGTTTCATCCCATTTATAAGTAAACTGATCATAGCGATCTTTGCCTTTATAGGCATGTTCATTATTTCAATGGCATTTGGTGCGGCTGATGTTACCGTTAAAGATGTCTGGCAAGCACTGACATCGAACGCTACCGGTGAAAAGATTTCAATCATTCGTGAAATCCGTTTCCCTCGTGAAGTGGGGGCAATCTTTGTTGGTGCAGCGCTTGCCGTTTCTGGTGCCATCATGCAGGGGATGACCAGGAATCCACTTGCCGATCCGGGGTTGCTTGGATTGACGGCGGGAGCCAATGCAGGTCTCGCCATTACTTTGGCATTTATTCCAAATGCTAATAATTTAGGGATCATGATTGCGTGTTTTATAGGTTCCGCTGTCGGGGCAACCATGGTTTTCGGAATCGGTGCGATGAAAAAGGGAGGATTTTCCCCTTTACGGATCGTATTGGCTGGTGCTGCGGTCTCTGCATTCCTATTTGCCGTTTCGCAAGGGGTCGGCATATATTTCAAGGTATCAAAAGATGTATCGATGTGGACAGCGGGCGGAAATATCGGAACTTCATGGGAGCAGCTTCGAGTAATCGCTCCGTTCATTTTAATAGGCATCCTGATCTCCCTTATCTTTTCCAGACAGCTCACCATACTTAGCTTAAGTGAAGAAGTGGCCGTAGGCTTAGGGCAAAAGACAACACAAATAAAGGCGGTTCTCTTCGTGGTCATCATTCTCCTGGCAGGGGCTGCTGTTGCACTTGTAGGAAATATGGTGTTCATCGGGTTAATGGTCCCGCATATCGTTCGGGCTATCGTGGGTACGGATTATCGATTCATCCTCCCAATGTCTGCGATTTTGGGAGCCACTTTCATGCTGCTAGCCGATACGATCGGCCGTACGATCAATTCTCCATATGAAACACCTGTGGTAGCGGTTGTTGCGATGATAGGTTTACCTTTCTTCCTCCTAATCGTGCGTAAAGGAGGTAAAGCATTTTCATGATCCAGTCAGCTTTAGTCAAAAAACAGCGTTGGATAATAGGTGCATTGACTGCACTCATCATCATTACGGTCATTATTGGGACGTGTTCGGGATATTCCAATCTTTCTTTAGGGCGACTGTTTCCAACGCTCTTCGGGCATGGGACGTTTAAAGAGGAATTCATATTATTTTCCGTCCGCTTACCGCGAATCATCATCACCCTTTAGCAGGCATGGCCCTTGCACTGTCGGGAGCCATTCTACAAGGGATCACACGTAATGATTTAGCCGATCCCGGAATCATCGGGATCAACTCAGGAGCAGGTGTTGCCATTGCCGCTTTCTTTCTGTTTTTCCCTCTTGACGCTGGTTCGTTTGTTTATATGGTTCCGCTTGTCGGTTTTATCGGAGCGTTACTGACGGCCTGTTTAATATATATCCTCTCATATAAGAGAAAGAGTGGCCTTGAACCCGTTCGGTTAGTGTTGATCGGCGTAGGTTTTTCAATGGCGCTTTCAGGCCTGATGATTGTCCTTATTTCGTCAGCGGAACGAGCGAAGGTCGATTTCATCGCAAAATGGTTGGCGGGAAATATATGGGGCACGGATTGGCCTTTCATTTGGGCAATCATTCCATGGTTAATCATCCTCATTCCATTCACTTTATATAAAGCAAATCGTTTGAATCTGCTTGGTTTAAGTGAACCGGTCGCAATTGGGGTCGGTGTATCGATTGAAAAGGAGCGGATCGTCCTGCTGATCACGGCTGTAGCACTGGCAGCCGCTGCCGTTTCTGTTACAGGCGGAATTGCCTTCATCGGACTTATGTCCCCGCATATAGCAAAATCCTTGGTAGGACCTCGAAATCAACTATTCATTCCGGTTGCCATTTTAATCGGTGGATGGCTATTGCTGCTTGCCGATACGATCGGCCGTAATATAATTGAACCAGAGGGGATTCCTGCAGGTATCATGGTTGCATTGATCGGTGCTCCTTATTTCATGTATTTATTGTTGAAAAAATAAGAACTTACTAAAATCCCCTGAAATCTTTCTTTCAGGGGATTTTATGCTTTTTGACTGACACTGTAGTTTATTGTTTCAATCATGGATTATCTATATCTAATTATTTCATCAGGATTCAATCGTTTCGCTTCGAAATAAAATACTTGAATAAACTTTTTGTATTTACTCGGGTAGGTGTAAGAACTATTGCTGTATCATTTTGCAGTTCTTTCATCTTTTGGCGAACGACTGTGAAATCAAAAAATTTGGAAGCGTAATTTTCAAACTTCGGATTTGAAAAATCCGTTAAACCGAGCGAAGCAAAATGATTCAGCGACTGGTTTATCGTTCTGCGTATTCGCTGTTCGGCAGCTTTTATTTCCCGATTGATATCAACCTGCACAGCTGATGTGCCGAGCTTTTTTGGTGATTTCTACAAAGATATCTTTAAGGGTCGGAAAATGCTGTTTAAAAGTAAAAGTCCGTTCATACATAAATAAATATTGAAGTATTTCCATTAAATCTTTTGCACCATTTTCTCCAACGATCCCTAATTCCGATAGTAGGAATTCGCCCACTTCTCTTATACTTTTCTCATTGAAATTATTTGATTTATCAATTTTTGGCTGTTCAAAATTCAATACACTATTTAAAGAGGCTTGGATATTAGTGATCGATCTTTCTAAATGGATACGTTCCATAACTTTTCGGATAACTGTTAAGATCTCAATACGATTGATTGGTTTAGTAATATAATAATCGATTCCAAGCGAGTATGCCTCACCAATCAGCTCCTTTGATTCAACCTGTGAAATCATTATTATTTTTCCGTTAAATGTACTTTTTATATGACGAAGTGTCTCGATGCCATCCCGGATGGGCATTAATAAATCAATGAATAATATATCAATTTGCTTTAAATTCAAAATATGTCCTTCTAATAGACTGCCATCTTCGGCTTCCTCCACCACTTCTCCTAAATCTTCGCTCTCTATAATTTGGCTTAAGTTTGAACGTATAGCACAATCATCATCTGTTATAAAAAAACGCATGGAATCATCCTTTCTGGATCAACTTATCAATGGGTAATTTTATTGTAAAAACGGCTCCGTTAAAACTATTTTCAAATAGGATATCGCCTCCCAGTTCTTTTACGACCTCTTTTACATATGAGAGTCCAATCCCTGTTGAAGGTGTCCCGAACTGATCATATTTTGATGTGAATCCGGGTTTGAATATGACAGTCTGATATTTTTGAGGAATTCCAGGTCCAGTATCAGCCACTTTAAATTCTACATTGTCATGGATTTCAACCAAACTTAAACGGACGATTCCCTTTTCTTTAATTGCTTCCACTGCATTAGCGACTAAATTATTGAAAAGGGATAACACGGTATACACATGATAATGTGAATCGTTTTTTCCTCTAATGAGTATTCAAATTGAATATCCTTTCCTAGTGATAAGGCATATTTTTCATTAATTCGGATAATTAAATGAAAAAGTTCAGCTGCATTCATATAATCTTTAAAACTTTCATTAGAGATCAATTTGGAGAGACCAGCAAAAATCCGTTGATTATCTTTCTTGACTTCATGCATTTCACCAGCGATGCGCAATGCTTTTTGACTATATGGCTCTGTAAGAACATGAAGCTGTTTTTCCCGTTTTTCTAGTGCTTTTAATTCGCGATACAAATCATACGATTTCTTTGTAATATTCTCTGCATTTTTTAATGTTTTTTTAAATGAATCGTTTCCTCGTATAAATTGGAAATGAGCATCAGCATATGTTCATTTTGTTTTCTGATTTGCCTTTCCCTTGATTGTGCTTCATATAATTTCATCATATTAAAAAAGCTTAAAACGATAAAACTGTGGGCGAATGCAATCATGATCATCTCGTTTAGTGAACCTAACGTTATTGTTGTTTCTAATACAATATATTGAAAGACTAATTCTACAGAGTCGGATAATATTTCGATAATGAGACCAATAAATCCAATAATCAAAGAACGGTTTTGAAAGCGGTTGATTTTCACTAAATGAAAAAGAAAGGAATAAGTGAAATAAAAGAAAAAACTAGGATAATGAATTTCAAAAGCGGATGTCAAGGAAAAACTATCGTGCATGAAAAAATCTTTTAGAATTCGAAATGCCACAACCATTGCCCCTGTCAGGGTGCCCGAAAGAATGGCAGGTGTTTTCTGTAGTAATAGTAAAAAGAAGAAAAGTACAGGCGGACCAAAACTTACCCGAAACGTTTCATTTAAAGGATAAAAACTCAATTCGCCTGCTAATGGCACTGTTAACAACATCAAAGCAAGGATATTGACCTCTTTTTCATTAACGTACTGAGATTCAAGTCGTCACCTCCCAATCTGTTTAAAAAATCAGTATACAGTTTCATGGGCTTCAATACAACGCTTACTTTGTTCCTGAATAGAACGGCTTATACTCAATTATGGCAAAACCAATCAGTTTTTCTATCCACAAAAAATGGTAATGGAACATGTAAGATGATCACGTTTTTTTAGAGGATTTTTTTTTTAGATTTTGTAGGTTTTCGTATGATTATGTAGTTCCCAATTTAAAATTAACGGTAGATAGAATTTTTTGAAAGCGCTTAACAATTTTTAGAATATTCATTATTTTTTCATCGAATCTATTACATGTAAGCTTGATGGCATTCGGTAAAACGTTCATATAGAAAATATAATGATACAACAACTGAAGAGGTGGAAGAATGTGATTGAAGAATTATCGAAAGAGTATGACATTCACGTTAATAGTCAAAGAAAATCCGACTTAGATGAATGGGTAGCACATTACAGATCCTTTGCTAGTGAAGGACAAACCGCTAATTATATACCTGCATTGAGTAATGCACATTTATCGCAATTGGGCATTACCATACTGGAGCCGGGTGGAACAATGATCAAGTCAGGGGATTGGGAGGTCCCATTCACGCTGCAAAGTATTTCAAAAGTGCTCAGCTTTATAGCCGCATGTTTGGGTCGCGGCATTTCTTATGTGTTAGATAGGGTCGATGTGGAACCGACTGGGGATGCTTTCAATTCAATTATTCGTTTAGAAATGCATAAGCCGGGAAAGCCGTTTAATCCCATGATAAATGCTGGGGCGATTACCGTAGCTTCGCTTCTCCCAGGGGATTCTTCACAAAGGAAATTGGAATTTCTCTATGTGCTATTTGAAAATTTGTTAGGGAAGCGCCCGACCATCAATGAGGAAGTGTATCAATCCGAGTGGCAAACCTCTCATAGAAATAGAGCTTTAGCTCACTATTTAAAAGAGACGAATTATTTGGAATCGGAAGTAGAGGAAGCTTTAGAGGTTTACCTCATGCAATGTTCCATAGAAGTGACAACAGAAGACATAGCCCTGCTTGGACTTATTCTTGCTCAAGATGGTTACCATCCCGTTCGTAAAGAACAAGTAATCCCTAAAAAAAGTGGCTAAGCTGGCCAAAGCATTAATGCTTACTTGCGGTATGTACAATGCTTCGGGGAAATTTGCGGCTTTTATTGGGGTGCCGGCCAAAAGTGGAGTATCTGGCGGGATCATGGCGCTTGTTCCTCCAAGTGCCAGAAGTGGAATGCCTTTTCAAGATGGATGTGGCATTGGTATTTATGGACCAGCCATTGATGAATATGGGAATAGCGTAGCAGGTAGTTTGTTATTGAAACAAATGGCACAAGAATGGGATCTAAGTATTTTCTAAAAGCAGAGAAAATTTGATCATATAAATAAAGCAATATAGGGGACATCCATATATTTTCCTTATCAATTACTAAACTTTAACAAGAGGTGATGTAAATGCAGCAATTACTTTAAGATGTAATTGGACGCACTAGCACAAATCATTAATCCAGTTACTTTTAAACGTAAAGAATAATTTTGGAAAGCATGGTGAAAAATGTATGAATAATATGCAGCGAAAGATGGGAACATTTTCGTTAATGATGGTAGGACTCGGGTCAATTATTGGCTCAGGTTGGTTATTCGGAGCTTGGAGAGCGGCACAGATTGCAGGACCCGCTGCCATTATCTCTTGGATTATCGGGATGGTTGTTATTTTATTTATCGCACTATCTTACAGTGAATTAGGGTCTATGTTTCCTGAAGCTGGGGGAATGGTAAAATACACGCAGTACTCTCATGGTTCTTTTTAGGGTTTATTGCAGGCTGGGCAAACTGGATTGCAATCGTTTCCGTAATTCCAGTTGAAGCGATTGCTTCTGTTCAATATATGAGCTCATGGCCATGGGAATGGGCACAGTGGACGCATGGTTTAGTAGAAAATGGAAGTCTTACTGGGGAGGCTTGGCAATTGCCTCTGCATTACTGATCGTCTACTTTTTATTGAATTACTGGACAGTTAGTTTGTTTTCAAAAGCAAATTCATTTATTACAGTCTTTAAGGTCATTATACCTGGACTTACGATCGGCTCACTTTTATTTGCCGGGTTTCATGGTTCAAATTTTACCTCTGCAGGAAGTATCGCTCTAATGGTTGGGCAAGTGTGCTTACTGCTGTAGCAACTTCTGGGATCATCTTTGCATTTAACGGTTTTCAAAGTCCGATTAACATGGCAGGCGAGGCAAAGAATCCCGGCCGTTCGATTCCATTTGCAGTAATTGGCTCCATCTTGATTGCAACGGTCATTTACGTTTTATTACAGGTAGCTTTTATTGGCGCTGTTGATCCATCCATGATTGTAAACGGATGGCAACATTTGAATTTCAATTCACCGTTTGCTGACTTAGCAATTGTTTTAGGCATAAACTGGTTGGTTATTTTACTATACGTAGATGCTTTTATTTCTCCTTCCGGGACGGGGATAACATACACGGCGACAACGTCACGAATGCTTTATGGAATGGAAAAGAATAAATATTTGCCAAGCGTGTTTGGAAAACTGCATCCTCTTTATGGTATCCCGCGTCAAGCCATGTATTTTAATCTAGGCGTATCTTTCTTATTTTTATTCATGTTTAGAGGCTGGGGCGTATTGGCAGAGGTTATTTCAGTTGCGACTTTAGTCTCTTATATTACAGGTCCAGTTACTGTTATGACATTAAGACGCACAGGTCAGAACTTGTACAGACCATTACGTTTAAAAGGATTAAGCATCATTGCACCACTGGGCTTTGTTTTTGCTTCTTTGGTTCTATATTGGGCAAGATGGCCGCTGACAGGTCAAGTATTATTTATCATTATGGCTGGTCTTCCCGTTTATTTCTATTATCAATCAAAAATAAAATGGAAGGGATTCCGCCAAAACTTTTCAGCAGGGCTTTGGATGGTTGTTTACTTACTCTGTATGATGACCATTTCATACTTAGGCAGTGAAAAGTTTGGTGGACTAAACATAATTCCATTTGGTTTGGATATGGTCATCATTACATGTTTATCACTAATGTTTTATAGTTGGGCAATAAAGAGTGGGTTCCAAACGGAATATTTGGAACAAGGACAAAAAGTAAATGAAGACTTGAAGTCAATGGTGAACAACAATGCAGCTCAAACTGATAAAAAGAACGCTGTATAAATGATGAAGCCACTTCATTGAATGGCATGCTCGAAAGCGCTTCTTTATATTTATATTGATGAGGATACAAAAAAGGGACGGCAAATTTGATTTGCTGTCCCTTTTTTGGAGTTTTAGAAATGGCTGTTATTTTTTTATTTCACACCTGGTTTATCTTCATATCCAGCAGTGAAGATAGCGGCTAAAAATGTAACAGCAACTCCAATGATAATAACTGTGCCCATGTTGTGACCTCCCTTTACCCATATTGTCCCACTTAAGTATAGGCTTAGTATACCCTAATTTTTAGCAGGAGTGCACACAAATTTTCTTGTCGGCATATTTGTCATCTATTCTTCAATGATGAAGCCTTTTTCGATACATGGAGAGTCAAGGGGGATTCGAAACAATGCCCGTCCACTTTTTTAAAGTCTGACATGTTTGTCAGACTTGGAGCATAGATTTAAGTATTCTCTGAAAGTGACAGGGGAGGTTCCTTAATGGATATTTTAAAGAAAATCGAAAAATTTAGAGAAGATGAACAGAAGCTGAAGTGGGAAGGCACCTTCGCAGAGTACTTAGAAATATTGAAAGAAACGCCTTTAGTTGCTCAATCTGCTCATTCACGTGTATACAACATGATCAGAGATGCAGGGATAGAGGAAGTAAATGGGACAAAGAAATACAATTTTTTCAGCGGTCAGTTATTTGGCCTTGAAGATTCACTGGAAAGGCTCATCGAGGAATATTTTCATCCGGCGGCAAAGCGGCTGGATGTCCGTAAGCGGATATTGCTTCTCATGGGTCCGGTGTCAGGCGGGAAGTCCACACTCGTTTCTTTACTGAAGCGTGGACTTGAAAATTATTCGTTAAAAGACTCTGGTGCGATTTATGCAATAAAAGGATGCCCGATGCATGAAGATCCACTGCATCTCATTCCGCAGTATTTACGGGATGATTTTTTTGAAGAATATGGCATCCGGATTGAAGGAAACCTATCGCCGCTTAATGTAATGAGGTTAGAACAGGAGTATGGAAACAGGATTGAAGATGTGATGGTCGAACGTATTTTCCTTTCTGAGGATAAGCGTGTTGGAATTGGAACATTCAGTCCTTCTGACCCTAAGTCACAGGATATTGCTGATTTGACGGGCAGCATCGATTTTTCGACCATTGCCGAATATGGATCCGAATCAGATCCGCGTGCCTATCGCTTTGATGGCGAGCTGAACAAGGCGAACCGCGGGATGATGGAGTTCCAGGAGATGCTGAAATGTGATGAGAAATTCTTATGGCATTTGCTATCATTGACACAAGAGGGGAATTTTAAAGCAGGCCGTTTTGCATTGATCAGTGCAGATGAACTCATTGTGGCTCATACGAATGAAACGGAGTATAAAGCATTCATTTCCAACAAGAAAAATGAAGCATTGCATTCCCGGATCATTGTCATGCCTATTCCATATAATCTGAAGGTTACCGAGGAAGAGAAGATTTATGAGAAAATGATCCGTGAAAGTGATGTCTCGGATGTTCATATAGCTCCGCATACATTAAGGGTGGCCGCAATCTTCAGCATCATGACCCGCCTGAAAGATCCCAAAAAGGGCGATATCGATTTAGTGAAAAAGATGAGGCTTTATGATGGGGAAAATGTCGAAGGGTTTAATTCCGCAGACATCAATGAATTGAAAAAGAATATCAAGATGAAGGCATGAGCGGAATCGACCCGCGTTACGTGATTAACCGGATTTCCTCTACGATCATTCGTAAGGAAAATCCGTCCATTAATGCATTGGATGTACTTATGTCATTAAAAGCAGGTCTTGACCAGCATCCGTCCATTACAAACGAACTTCGGGAGCGGTATTTGAATTTCATTTCACTGGCACGTAAAGAATACGATGCCATTGCAAAAAATGAAGTACAAAAGGCTTTTGTTTATTCATATGAAGAGTCGGCGAAGATCCTCATGGATAATTATCTGGATAATGTCGAAGCATACTGCAATAAATCAAGGCTGCGCGATCCATTGACTGGGGAAGAAATCAACCCAGATGAAAAATTGATGCGCTCGATAGAAGAGCAAATTGGAATTTCCGAGAATGCCAAAAAAGCATTCCGCGAAGAAATATTGATTCGCATTTCAGCATATGCTCGTAAAGGGAAGCGATTTGATTATAATTCCCATGATCGTTTACGGAAGCAATCCAGAAAAAACTATTCGCTGATTTGAAGGATGTCGTTAAGATCACTACTTCAACGAAGACACCAGACGAAAGGCAACTGAAGAAAGTGAACGAGGTCATCACGAGACTTATCGACGAGCACGGATATAATTCTACTTCAGCCAATGATTTGCTGCGCTATGTGGGCAGCTTGTTAAATCGGTAATCCATACTTTTTTGCCCCTGCCCCCGATCGGGCAGGGGTTTATAACTTTTTGCGGAAGGTTGAATGAAAAGTGGCCTTCCATTGAAATCATGCATCTTTTGTAGGTGTTAAACGATGATCATCATGGGATATGAATCAACAAAGCACCGGGCACTTCTGAATGGAAGGAGCCCGGTGCCTTTGATTTCTATTTAGTTACATTCAAGCCATACTGTTCAATAAGTGTAATAAGTTGATTCGGTGATAGTTTTTCTTCACTATGATCGATTTTAATTTCCCCATCATCGACGTCGATGATTGCACGTTCCACACCTTCCGTTTTCAAAAGTATGGACTCCAAATTTAAAATAGGGCCTTCTGACGTTGCTTCCTTTACATAAAGGGTAGTTGTTTGCATAATCTTGCACCTCCTTACATTTGCTCATAATGTTTTATCTATACCCCATATTTCCATTAGATATGTTACGTTTCGGATTTGGAAATATTGGGTATCAATAAGTAGAGGTGATGGCAATGAGCAAAGAGGAATTGAAAAAAGAACATGTACCGGAAAATAGCTCCATGGCTAAGGATTATGAAGAGATGAAAGAACTTGGAAAGCAGATGGAAAATCAAAGGACGAATGAAGAATTGAAAGAGTGGGATAAACGCCCAGGTACAGTTCAACATGAAATAGAGGAAGAGAAAGATTGACGAATATCACAACCAGAATCATTCTATCTGTGTAAAAAGGGTGTCCAGAAAAACTGCTGGGGCACCTTTTTTGTTGTGTTTCATTGCTTCTTTTATATGTCTGGCAGTCTTTTGCAGCTCAATTACTTCTAGCTAAGTTCAGAAAGATATTTATATTGAGCCCATAATCGAATGAATGATGAAACCTGCGAAAAAAACGAACAGACCTGAAAATCATCAGGTCTGTCCGTATCTTGAAATGCTTATTTAGAAAATAACCTTAAAGGGCCTTTAACGCCTATGTCAGGACTTGTCTAGTTCATAGGCAAACATCCATTATTGAATTTTGTTGTAAATTATCCTGCATCGCTGCATAAGATAGAGTAATACTTTTAATCCGTTTTTTCGCACTGTATTTTTCATTGAAAACCGGAATGATGTGGGCATCCCCACACTAACTTATTATATGAAGGAATGATGAAAAGCGTGCAAACATTTTTAAGGGGGGGAAGAGAATGTCGGAAGAGAGTAATCAACAGTATGTAATCTCACAGGAAAATTGGTCCCTCCATCGGAAAGGCTATGATGATCAACAACGTCATCAGGAAAAGGTGCAGGAAGCGATTAAGAATAATTTGCCTGATCTAATTTCAGAAGAAAGCATCGTAATGTCCAATGGCCGGGATGTCATCAAGATCCCCATTCGCTCCTTGGATGAATACAAAATTCGTTATAACTATGATAAAAACAAACATGTAGGGCAAGGCGATGGAGACAGTAAAGTGGGGGATGTAGTCGCAAGGGATGGCTCACCATCCGATGCCGGAGCCGGTAAGGGCCAAGGTGCAGGTGACAAGGCCGGCGA
This sequence comes from Peribacillus frigoritolerans, assembly GCA_030562215.1. GTDB lineage: Bacteria > Bacillota > Bacilli > Bacillales > DSM-1321 > Peribacillus > Peribacillus frigoritolerans_B. The sequence continues at coordinate 1,978,064 of JAUPFL010000001.1, forward strand.
GGATTATTATGAAGCCGAAGTGTCGATGATGGAATTGGAGGAAGCCCTGTTCAGTCAATTGGAACTCCCTAATCTTCAGAAGAAAGAACACGCGGAGCACACTCTTGAACATATTGAATTCAACGACATCCGCAAGACAGGCCTAATGGGAAATATCGATAAAAAGAAAACGATGATATCCGCTTTCAAACGGAACGCCTTAAGGGGGACCCAGGATTTCATCCAATTTATAAGGAAGACTTTAAATTCAAAACCTGGAATGAGATTCAGAAACCTGATTCCAAAGCAGTTGTACTGGCAATGATGGATACTTCCGGAAGTATGGGGTTATGGGAAAAATATATGGCTCGAAGCTTTTTCTTTTGGATGAACCGTTTCTTGCGGACAAAATATGAAACGGTGGAAATCGAGTTCATTGCCCATCATACAGAAGCGAAAGTTGTTCCGGAAGAGGATTTCTTTTCAAAAGGGGAAAGCGGCGGTACGATTTGTTCGTCCGTATACCGAAAAGCATTAGAACTTATTGATCATAAATATGACCCCGCGAAGTTTAATATCTATCCGTTTCACTTTTCCGATGGTGATAACCTAACATCCGATAACGTCCGATGCGTTAAGCTTGTTGAAGAACTCATGAAGGTTTCCAATATGTTCGGATACGGGGAAGTCAATCAATACAATCGTCATTCGACATTGATGACAGCATATAAGAACATTGATAATGAAAAATTCAGGTACTATATCCTTAAGCAAAAGGCTGACGTTTTCCATGCAATGAAGAGCTTTTTTAAAGACGAGGAAAGTAAGAAGTATGCATGAAGAAGGAAACGTGGAAAGTGGAATTTTAAAATCAATATAATTGTAGGTAAAAAAGGCGTGCAATTCACATTGTACGCCTTTTTTCTTTGCAGTGTCAGGGTAACTGATAAGATACATAAAGTCAATTCCATATGAAAAGGCCGTTGCTCAATAGAAGCAGCGGCCTTTTCATATCCACTATATTTATATCATTCGTTTGAAGTTTATAATTTACAAGTTAACAATATTTATAAGCAGAACGAATCAAAAGAAAGAAAAAGAACAACCATCCCCTTATATGGAAGTATGGTTGTTTTACAAAATTTCATGACTGGCTTATTGAGTAGTTACATATTCATTATTTCCTGCACGCATTCCAACAATGAATATAAGTGCCGATATTGCGGCCAACATCAATAAGGGAACAGTCCAGCTGTGTGTAATGTCATGAAGCAATCCGAATAATACCGGTCCAATGGCAGCTAAGAGGTACCCGAATGATTGTGCCATTCCTGATAATTCCGTCGCCTCATGGGTGCTTTGTGTTCGCAGACTAAAGAACATCATGGATAAACTGAATATGGTTCCGACTCCAATCCCGATCAATATCATGCATATTGGGATGAAGAGAGTGCTTCCGTATAATATGCCGAATATCCCTGCTATAAGGAAGATGACAGGCGGGACCACTAACAGACGCTGACTTTGTAAGCGTCCAGCTAAAATTGGCACAAGGAATGTTATCGGAATGACTGCAAGCTGCATGATGGATAGCATCCAGCCAGCTTCATCAGCATTCAGGCCTTTTTGCTCCAGGATTTCCGGCATCCAGGTAATTACTGTATAGAAAATAAACGATTGCAAACCCATGAAGAATGTTATCTGCCAGGCTAAACCAGAACGCCATAAGTTAATCTTTTTATCCTTTTGTGCCGTTTGTCCATCCTTACCTGACTTGAATGGCCGTCTTAATTGCGGCATCCATAAGAAAACTGTAATAAGTGATAAAATTCCCCAACATCCAAGGGCACCAGCCCATCCCAATCCCGATGAAGAAGCTAGGGGAATGCTGATTCCAGAACCTATTGCGCCGCATAAATTCATGGAAACAGCATAGGTTCCTGTCATCAAACCGATGTTCCTGGCAAAGTTATGTTTAATCAGACTGGGTAGCAATACATTGCCTATTGCAATGGCTAACCCGATTAAAATGGTCCCTATGAACAATGTCGGCACTCCGCCAACTGAGCGTAACCCAATCCCGATCGTTAATAATACCAAGGAAAGGAAAAGTGTAAGCTCCATTCCAAAACGCCGTGCTATCCTAGGTGCAAACGGTGATAATAAAGCGAAGGAAAGCAAAGGCAATGTCGTTAATGAACCTGATAATGTATTGGAAATCCCCAAGCTATCACGGATCGAAGTGACAAGGGGTCCAACCGATGTTAAGGGAGCCCTCAAATTTGCCCCAAGAAGAATGATTCCGATGATAAGCAGTCCTACTCTGGGTTTAATATCCGCTTTTCTTTGTTCTAGTTGATTTGCCGCTTGATGAATGCCCATAATCTCCTCCTTACTTACTCTAAAGATTTTTTGAATTGTGCAATGTATTCATTCACTGTTTCGATTGCCCGGTTCACATCCTGTCCGATGATGGCATCTACAAGTTTGCAATGAATGTTCAAATGAAAGTTCACATCGGAACTCATCTCCACTATCTGATGGATGGATTCATGCAGGGATTGTTCCATATGTTCGTACAAATCAATCAATAAATCATTATGTGATGAAACCATAATCGATTTATGTAATTGTATATCCGCTTCTTCGTAAGCCTTGATATCCTTTGCTTCGGCAGCTTTACTGCATGCAGAAATATGAAACCGCAATCGTTCTATATCTTCTTGATTACGTCTTAATGCCGCTAACTGAGCTCCCTCTCTTTCAAGGGCATGACGAACCTCTAACGTTTCTAATAAACTCGACTGCTGGATCCTTCTTTCAAAAGCAGCCCCCAAGGCACTTGATGACCTTACGAATGTCCCCTTTCCTTGTTTCGTTACTAAAAGGCCTGCATAAACAAGTGATCGTACAGCTTCTCTTAATGTATTTCTGCTTACATCGAACTGTTGGATCAAATCCATTTCAGGGGGAATTTGATTTCCAACTTTCCATTCACCTGATTCGATTAACGATTCGATTTGGGAAACCACTTGCTCTACAAGTGATAAGCGATTTGTTTTAGATATGGTCAAGATATACACCTCGAATTTGTAGGATGATTGGTTCATTGGTTATTTTAACATATATATGTTGAAAATGGGGCATACGGAGAATTTGAAATCCAAATTTATTTCTCCAGGCACTCGCTTTCATCATTTCTTGAGGGAATCACCTAGTATTTTATATAGAATGAAACCCTCTCTTGATTGAAGAAATTTGCGGCACTCCTGCCGAATAACCGGCTAGTCGAGACCCTACAGCCGCTTGCTTTGATGAGGTTTGGCAGGCAGTCGGCGGAAAGGGAGCGGATTTCTGAAATCAATTGAAATTTTTTCTGAAGAATAGTTCAAACTGTACTAGCACTAAAAAGACTGTAGGCAAACTCTGCTTTCATGGAGAGTTTGTCTACAGTCTGAAATCCCTATAAAAATTCAGGGGGTATAGTATTTCTATTTTTTTGTTTGACAATAAAAGAGAGAAGGATGAATATCACTAACGTGACAAGACATACTGTGGTCCCGATGATGTTTTGCTTATTAAATATAAATGCCAAAAAAGATAATGCTTAATGCCATGATCGCCAATATAGTTGTATATGGGAACCATTTTACCCGGAAACCTGTTTTGCCAGTGTATTGGTTATGCAGCTTCAATTGCGCGGAACAAATACTGATCCATAATAATAAAACCGTGAATCCAGGGATGGCCATAAGGTAGCTTAAAATCAGGTCGGGATACAAATAGGATAAAAACACACCTGCCAATATACATAATGTAGTTAAAAATATACCATTAAGCGGGATACCCTTTTTCGTTGTTTTTAAAAATGCCTTAGGCGCTTCTCCGTTCTGGGAAAGAGTGAACAGTGTCCTTGAGGTAGCGTATATACCTGAATTTGCAGCTGATAAGACAGCGGTTAAAAGAACGAAATTCATGATATCGGCGGCTCCGGGAAGGCCCGATAAGCTGAAAACCTGAACGAAAGGACTTACTTCAGTGCTTACTTGGTTCCAAGGTATTACCCCGCAAATAATAAGTATCGGCAAGACATAGAAAAGAATCACCCGCCATACTGTTCCTTTAATGATTTTTGGTATGACTCGCTGACTATCTTTTGTTTCCGTGACGGCTACACCAATTAATTCCGCACCACCATATGAAAACATTACCACTAAAAGTGCACTTAACATTCCGTCAATTCCTTGGGGAAAAAACCACCATGTTCCGTGTAATTAGAAAATGAAGCCGAACTAGGAAAAAGTCCTAGCATGATCAAAGCTCCTAAAATAATAAAGGCAATTAAGGTTATTATTTTAATTCCTGCGAACCAAAATTCGAGTTCTCCATAGTATTTTACTTGAAACAAATTAATTCCTACAATTACTGAAGCGCAAAGTATACTTAACAGCCATAATGGTACTGTAGGAAACCAATATTGTAGAAAACTGCCGGCTGCGACTATTTCTACAATGATTACGATAATCCAATTGAACCAATAAAGCCATCCGACAATGAAGGAGAGCTGAAACCCAAAAGCTTTATTAATGAGATGTTGTACGTTCATATTAGGAAAAGCGGTTGCCATCTCCCCTAATGCGGCCATTACAATAAATAACAATAGCCCCCCCCCTATTAAATAGGCTATTACAACACTTGGACCTGCCATATTTAATGTATCGGAACTCCCCTTAAAAATACCGGTTCCTATCATTCCGGCTAAAGCAATGAACTGGACATGCCTCGGCAATAGGCCCTTTTTCAGATCTTGATGAGTCTTCTCCATTGTATTCATGCCTTTCATTCATTATTTTAATAAAATAGTCTATCAATAAAACTAAAAAGTTCTTCTGTTATTGAACGCTTTCATGCACTAAAGTACTATATTAATATATCATGAATCGGAAAAATGTCAATTTAGGCCGATGAACTGAAATAGATTTCAATAAGCGAAGATGGTTATCTAAAAATATTGGATTTTATGAAATGAATCAAAGAAAAAAACTGCTAGATGATTTTTTATGGATGGTATCGATTTAATTTAACCAATCGCACTAGGCAATTCTTCATTCTTTAAAATACATATTGAAAAGAGAGAAATATAATTCTGTTTAATTGCATTATTACTGGCATTTGTTTGGTAGTGAATAAGATGATGTAATCAGTTCAAGTCCTTCGATAAAAATGAAAAAGGAAATGTTTCATATATGCCGGGTTGTGATGGCGGTTTTTGAATTGGCGGACGTTTCGTCTTCATAGCAATTTGTTTATCTATTAGTGAACTTGGAGCAGCATTTGCGGCTGCGCGGGCCAGGGCTATGGAACATACTGCAGAATAACAAAAAACCGACCTTTCAAGGTCGGTTTTTCTTTAATATTTTAATATAAGGTACGAAGCGGGAAACTATCCGTTCTCATATGAAAAGGGGAGCGGCGGCGACTGCAGGCATTCGGTTTCTTGTTTTGGTTCAATTTCGCTTAGGAATTGTAAATAACCGGTATATACCTGCGAGGCCATTCCTAAATAGTGCAATTCAGTGTGAATGATTCCCTTCCGTGGTGAATGGAGCAAATACATTTTTTCATCCCTCCTTTCTAAAAGGATAGGCCAGTTTGTTAAAAGAGTTATTACAAATAACTCCTATTACTAAAAATTGGATGCGCCAGGTTCAAAGGCTTCTGCAGCTCTTTCTTCTAATACCATACGCAGTCCACTTTTGGGCCTGAGTGTAAGAGAGGGAAGGGGAGTTACTTCATGATGGTCAGGTGCAAGCTTTATCCTATACCGCTTTGCTATGCAGGCCAGGACAAACACCGCTTCCATCATGGCAAAGTGATTGCCGATACAAATCCGCGGCCCTCCGCCGAATGGAAAGTAAGCGAACGGAGGCAGGCTTTTCATAAAGTTATTTTCAAATCGCTCAGGAATAAATGATTCCGGTTGATCAAAATACTCTGGATTATGCTGCATCACATAAGAACTTATTAGAATCATATCGCCTTTTTTAAAGCGATATCCTCCTATTACGACATCCTCCGTCACATCACGGGATAAGATATACAGTGGCGGGTAAACGCGAAGTGTTTCATGAATGATATTTTGAGTGTATTGTAATTTCATGAAATCTTCAGGCTTGGGTGTCCGGTGACCGATTATGCTATTGACTTCATTGAAAAGCTTGGCTTGAATTTCCGGATGCTTCGAAATTGCATACAGTGCCCAGGAAAGAGCATTTGCTGTCGTTTCATGACCGGCAAGGAAAATAGTCATTAATTCATCTCGGACCTGATGGCTTGTCATGCCTAACCCGTCGTCGGCATCACGGGCGTCCATCAAGATCCCAAGCATGTCTTCATGTTTTACTGTGTCGTTCTTCCGTTTTTCAATAATGCCGTAAATTACTTTATCAAGGCTTTGTATCGCCTTTTATATGCACGGTTGATTTTAGTTGGTACCCATAATGGCATACGGAAAATCTTTCTCATCCTTTTGACTGTTATTCTCAAAGCAGTTTCCAGAGGTTTCCCAACGATTTCATATCCATCCTTGAATTCCATGCTGAACATGGTCTTGCTGATTATCCCGAGAGTGATGTTCATCATATCCTTCGTTATAATCCGTTCATCATGATGTTGCCAAGTTGATATATAATCCATTGTGATATCAATCATATCCTTGGCGTATTTGCTAATATGAGTCTTTTTGAAAGAGGGTTGGATAAGCCTTCTCTGGCGCATATGAAAGTCTTTTTCGCTTGTAAGTAGACCTTCACCGATAAGCGGCTTTAAAAGATTGAAGTCCTTGGATTTGGCGAAAGATTGTTGTTTTGTTACGAGTATTTGTTTTATTAGATCAGGATTTAAAACGTGATAAACATTTTGGAATGGCCCTAAACGGAATTTAGCGACTTCCCCATATTCCTTGGACAATCGGGTCAGAAACCCAATGGGATCTGTTTGAAACTCTTTTGTATGTCCGGAAACCAGCCTTCCTTTTGGAACCTTTGGAGCAGTGCGGAAGACATCATCAGCGTGGCTCAATGAAGTTTTTCCCCTTTCTTTAAAAATAATTACATGTAATCATTCTATGAGGATAAGCTAATTCGGTTTGGACAAGTCGTTAAAGAAAGGGCGGATAATTCTATGGAAGAAAAAAAGTTACAGCAAAAAACTCTGGATGAATATAGCCAGAGTTTTTCATGAGAGCTTTGGATTAATGAAGGATGATTCAATTCAACTTCTTTCGTCATCGTTCCCATGTTGGAAACGATCATTTTTTTCATTGATGGGCCCGCCAAATTGTGCATTGATATCCTTAACAACTTGATCTAAAAATTCATCAGATATTATTGGATTATTAGTTTTATTGTGCATGTGTTTCTTACATTCCTTTCTGGATATCGTGTGTTTCGAACATACATGAAGGATACGTTATCAACATAACCTCACTTATGAAAAAGTATTCTTTCTCTGTCCAACATTTTCACTTGCTTTTACATTACGCGGAAGCGATCAAGATAAACAATTCATGTTTGCTTAGAGGGTTATGGTATGGAGATAGGTTAGTGGATCATTCTACAACAAAAGGGGTGAACCCGATGTGGAAATAGCCCAATCACCTTTTCTTGGTAATTGGGCATGGTCTATATTAACTTTATTAAGGAAACAACTGCCTTAAATATTTTATTAGCTGATCACGAAGTTCAGGGCGTTTCATGGCGAAATCTATTGAAGCTTGAAGGAAGCCGAATTTATCGCCGACGTCATAACGATTTCCCTCGATGATATACGAATATAATGGTTCCTTTTCTAACAAAAGGTCCAAAGCTTCGGTAAGCTGGATCTCCCCCTTACGATCAGGCTGTACGTTTTCAAGGATTTCAAAAATCGCTGGTGATAAAATATATCGGCCGATTATCGCCTGTGTTGATGGTGCATCCTCCACTTTTGGCTTTTCCACTAAGTTTCTTACCAGAAATAAATCCTCATATCGTTCTTGGAAATTCACGATTCCATACTTGGAGACATCGGCAGGTGACACTTCCTTGCATCCGATAATGCTCGCTCGAACCTTGTTATACCGTTCCATTAACTGCTTCAAGGCTGGAACCTGGCTATCCACGATATCATCCCCTAACAGGACGGCAAAAGGTTCGTCTCCGATAAAAGTTTTGGCACATAAAACTGCATGCCCCAGACCTAAAGGTTCCTTTTGTCTTACATAGTGGATATCCACCATGTTGGAAATGTTCTCCACGATCTTTAGCAGATCATTTTGTCCTTTCATTTGCAGAAGCATTTCAAGTTCAATCGATTTATCGAAATGATCTTCGATGGCACGTTTGTTTTTACCTGTAACGATGATAATATCCGTAATCCCTGATTGTACCGCTTCCTCGATAATATATTGAATGGTCGGCTTATCGACAATCGGCAGCATTTCCTTTGGTTGAGCTTTCGTAGCAGGTAAAAAACGTGTTCCTAAACCGGCTGCTGGAATCACCGCTTTCCTTATCATAGCCCAGCCCCTTTTTAAGGTTCTTTTATATGCTTATTGCATTTTATGTGGTCATTGGTTGACCTATATCAAAATAGGTTAAAATAAATCCCTGAAAAAGAATAGATTTACCTTTGAAGCCAAATATTATGGATATATGAATTTAATCAAGAGGTGTACATTTTGCCAATTGAAAATCAAGAGAGAAAACAAATCCTTTTTGCCTTACTCATCATTGTTTTATATCTTTCCCCTTTAATCATACTTGGAGAAAATGCGCATATTCGCGTACATGATAATTTGGATTCCAACCTTGCCTGGTATAAAGTCCTTTCAGAAAGCGGTGAGTTATTCGGTGGAATTGACGCCAAAATTCCCCAGATTATGAATGGGCTGCCCCGAAATGCTTTTGGCAGTGAGTTCAGTATTATCGTATGGCTTCATGCTCTTTTTCCAACAATGGTTGCATATGCAATAAGCCAGGCATTAACAAGGTTTATTGCTTTCTTTGGTATGTATATTTTATTAAAGAAACATTTGGTTACAGGAAGACAATCAGGTTGGATTAGGGTTGGAACATCCTTAGCCTTTGCCCTTACCCCATTTTGGCCATCGGGAATGCTCAGTACACTTGGGATGCCGCTAGCCCTTTGGGCTTTCTTGAATATTCGCAGCAAGGACCATTCTTGGAAGAATTATTTGGTCCTTACACTTTTACCGCTTTATTCAAGCATCGTGCTTGGCTTTTTCTTTTTTCTTGTTGCAATGGGCTTTCTTTGGTTAACGGATGTGATCAGGAGAAAAGGTTGGAATATAACGTTTCTTCTTTCGATCGTGTATATGACCGTCATTTTTGGTTTGGTGGAGTATCGTTTGGTCGCTTCATTCATTTTTGATTCGGAGCCAAACAGCAGAGATGAATATTTTCACGCAAGGCTGCCGCTCGATTGGGTCATTAAGCTTACTTTCAAAAATTTCGTTCTTGGACATACGCATGTCATGACCGTACATGCGCTTATCATCCTGCCGATTACAGTCTTTGCGCTTTATATTATTCTGACCAAAAAGCTGTGGAGACAGGAAAAGGTATATGTTTTTTATTCGGCTTGAATTTTATGCTTTCAGCGTGGTACGCATTTTGGTTTTATAAAGGCTGGCTTCCTTTAACGGAAAGGTTTCACACCCTGGATACATTTAATTTTGCCAGATTTCACTTTTTAAGGCCGATGGTAATTTACTTGGGGTTTGCCCTCGCGATAAAAATCATTTGGGAACACAGCGACTATGCTAAGAAAACACTTTCTATTTTCATCGCCGTTCAAATTATGATTTTAATGGGTTTCAATGAAGAAATCACTCACAATAAAAAACCATCTTTTAAAGAGTTCTATTCAGAAAGCCTTTTTCAGGAAATAAAAGATCATATTGACCTTCCACAGGAAGAATATCGTGTTGCCAGCATTGGGCTGCATCCCGCAATTGCTCAATTTAATGGATTTTACACGCTCGATAGCTATAACAATTTCTATCCGCTTTCTTACAAACATCAATTTCGTCAAATAATTGAAAACGAATTGGCTAAGAATAAAAACATCAGAATTTACTTTGATGAATGGGGAGGACGTTGTTACCTATTTACCGATGAGCTTGGGAAGCATTATATGTTCAAGAAACGTTCGAAGAAAGAGTTGGAAAATTTGGACCTTAATATGGATGCGTTTAAAGGATTAGGCGGGAAGTATATATTTTCTGCCATCCCAATCAACAACGCGAAGGAAAACGGATTGGTGCTAGATAGGATTTTCACAAAAAAGGAAGCGCATGGAAAATTCATTTATACAGAGTCATGTAAAAAGGGGGAATAGAATGAATTCACCGATAGTAACGATTGTTGTACCTTGTTATAACGAAGAAAGCGTTTTGCAGGATACCATTTCCCAGCTTTGTGGATTGATGAGGGGGTTAGTCGAAGAAAACGTTGTTTCTGGTCTAAGTAAAATTTTGTTGGTTGATGATGGAAGCAAGGATCAAACTTGGAAGATCATTTATAAAGAAACGATTAATAATGAATATGTTCGCGGGCTAAAGCTTTCCCGGAATGCTGGACATCAAAATGCACTTCTGGCAGGATTGTTTACAGCCAAGGAAGCCTCGGATTGTGTGATTTCCATTGATGCAGATTTACAGGATGATATTCAAGTCATCCCTGAATTCATTCGGAAATTCAATGAAGGATGTGAAATCGTATATGGTGTCCGCCAGAAAAGGGACCTTGATTCATTTTTTAAACGAACATCTGCAACCGGTTTTTATAAATTGATGAACAAGATGGGGGTTAACCTTGTCTATAATCATGCCGATTTCAGGCTAATGAGCAAAAGGGCGATCGCGGAGTTGGAGAGATTTGATGAAACGAATCTTTTCTTACGGGGGATTGTACCGCTCATTGGGTTTAAGACGGACTCTGTTTATTATGACCGAAAAGAAAGATTGGCTGGGGAAACGAAATATCCATTTAAGAAGATGGTTGCTTTTGCGCTTGATGGCATTACTTCCTTTTCAGTAACACCGATCCGGCTTGTATTATGGCTTGGATGTCTTTCCTTTTTCATAAGCTTACTCTTTGGGTCTTACTTCTTATGGTTGAAATTTTATGGGCAGACCGAAACTGGGTGGACCTCATTAATTACCTCCGTATGGTTGATCGGTGGACTGCAGTTGATTGCTGTCGGCTTGATTGGGGAATATATCGGTAAAATCTATAATGAATCCAAACGCCGGCCTAAATATATTGTTGATCTTGATCTATTTAATCCGCTCGATTTAAAAAAACGGGAGCAACTAGACAATGAACGGAACAGTATTGAAAAACTATCTAAAACACACTAACTCCTTTATCCGCTTTTTATTGGTTGGAATAGTCAATACAGCGGTTGGACTTTCCATCATGCTTTTTCTCATGAATGTTCTTGAATTATCTTACTGGGTCTCCACCTTTTTCGGCAATGGAACGGGAGCTGTAACGAGTTTTCTTTTGAACAGGACTTTTACCTTTAAAAGCGACATAGAATGGCGGCGAGGAGTTGCCCGTTTCTTTTGCGTAATTCTGATTTGTTATTCCGCCGCTTATTCCATAGGCCAAGCCATTGCAGAATCACTGGAAGGATCCGTCCATTTATCCATACAACAAAATTTGGCTGTTCTGATAGGAACGATATTTTATACAGTGCTTAACTATCTTGGCCAGAAATACTTTGTCTTTAAAAAAGCAATTTGAGACCAATTCAAGAAGGAAGGAATTAATTAGGGTGGATCAGTGGAATAATGCCCCCGATTGGACGGGAATTAAAATGGAATCGGAAAGCGAAATTCTATGCATTTAATGACTATCCAAGCTGGGGCAGATCTGTTTAATTTCGTCCTTCACGTTCTCCATATGGCAATCATTTTAACCTTTTTTGGACCACCTATTGTTCATTGAGCGCTTGATTATTTTCTTTTTAGACGTTTACTTACCTCCTTTCCTACCTTCGAATCATGTGTTTGCATGACTTATGTAATATATGTCAAGAATAAAACCTCACCTACAAAGAATAATTCTATTTCTGTGTAAAATTTTCATTTACTTTTCCATTTCACGGGAGTATGATAATCAACAGTTTCATATTTCTAAATCGCTTAAACCTTATGGTGCGGGGGACCCGTTATTGGGATTGTTTTTACAATCCAAGGGGTGAATCCTTTAAAAGGTAGGGCTACTCTTAGGTCCGAATCCGACAGCTAACCTCGTAAGCGTTATATGAGAAGGAAGGTGGAGCTTGTTAGACAAAAAAATTGATGTCTACAGGTCTATTTCGCTATGACTTGTAGGCATTTTTGTGTTTCGTCTCGTTTTTTGCTACAGCTGGGAATCATAAACTTATAAATTAAACATGGTGGTGAATTCTTGATGTTATCTGCTATAAAGAGGTTCTTGATTGGGAGACCTTTAAAATCAAATGCACTTGGTGAACAAAAGCTTAACAAAACAAAGGCTTTGGCGATATTATCTTCTGATGCTTTGTCTTCGGTTGCTTATGGACCTGAGCAAATATTGATCGTCCTGATCACGGTCGGTGCTGCGGCTTTCTGGTATTCAATCCCTATCGCGATCGGAGTATTGATCCTGTTAACTGCTTTGATTTTGTCCTACAGACAAATCATTTTCGCTTATCCACATGGCGGGGGAGCTTATGTGGTTTCAAAAAACAATTTAGGTGTCAATCCAGGGTTGATAGCTGGGGGATCCTTATTGGTCGATTATATATTAACTGTCGCGGTAAGTGTTTCTGCTGGTACGGATGCCATCACGTCCGCTTTTCCCGGCCTGCATGAATATAATGTCGTCATAGCCATTATATTCGTCATCTTACTTACAATCTTGAACCTTAGGGGTTACGGAATCGGCCTCTGTCTTGGCCTATCCGGTGTACCTATTCGTTTTAGCATTGTTCATCTTGATTGGGGTTGGAATTTACAGGATTTTGACGGGAGGAGTCTCACCGGAATTGCATGCGTCACTTGGGACTCCAGTAGCTGGCATCAGTTTATTTATACTGCTAAGAGCATTTGCATCAGGAAGCTCCGCATTGACAGGAGTCGAAGCGATTTCCAATGCAATCCCGAACTTTAAAGATCCAGCACCGAATAATGCTGCGAAAACATTAATAGCAATGGGTTCCTTACTAGCTGTATTGTTTTCGGGAATCGTATTCTTAGCCTATTATTTAAGCATTGTTCCTAGCGCAGAGGTAACGGTCGTCTCCCAGATTGCTGAAGAGATCTTTGGACGGAATTTCATGTATTTCTTCATTCAAGGTACGACTGCATTGATTTTGATACTTGCAGCAAATACTGGCTATTCGGCTTTCCCTCTGCTTGCGGTAAATCTGGCGAAGGATAAATTCATACCAAGGGCGTTTACGATCAGAGGGGACCGTTTAGGGTATTCCAATGGAATTATCATTCTTGGACTTGCATCCATCATCTTGATAGTCGCATTTGAAGGACATACGGAAAATCTCATTCCGCTTTATGCGGTAGGTGTATTCATTCCATTTACGTTATCCCAGACCGGGATGATTGTTAAATGGATTCGCGAAAAGCCAAAAGGCTGGATGATGAAATTAGCCATTAATTCAATTGGTGCCATAATTAGCTTTATCGTCACGATGATATTCTTTTTAACCAAATTTACTCAGGTTTGGCCGGTTTTGATTTTTTTACCTATCATCATTTTAATTTTTCATCGAATTAGAATGCATTATGAAGCAGTTGGGGACCAACTAAGGATTACAACATGTGAGCCAATTTTACCAATTGAAGGAAATATCATCATTGTACCTGTGGCGGGTATAACTCATGTGGTTGAGAACTCTTTAAATTATGCAAAATCTTTATCTGCACATCAGGTCATTGCCGTTTATGTCGCTTTTGAAAGAGAAGATGAAAAGAAATTCGGAGAAAAGTGGAAAAAATGGCAGCCGGATGTAAGGCTCGTTACACTGAATTCTTATTACAGAAGCATCATTCAGCCACTAACTAAATTTGTGGATACAGTTGAACATAAGGCTAGTGAATCCAATTATAAAGTTACGGTGATCATCCCCCAATTCATTCCGAAGAAGGGCTGGCACAATATACTTCATAACCAATCAAGTTTACTGATTCGCGCTTACTTACTTTATAAAAGAAATGTGGTTGTTACGACAGTGCCATATCATTTGAAGAAGTAAGTTCCATTTCTTAGAAAAGAAGAAACCTTCATCAGGTTTGCAGACTGTAGACAAATTTCGAAGAAATCGAGTTTGTCTACAGTTTTTTCTTTTAAAAAAATTGCAGTTGGTATCAGGAAATCGGTTCCTTTCCGTCGAAAGTCTGCCAAGCCCCTTGCCGCAAGCGCCTGTGGTGTCCTGGCTAGTCAGTTATCCGCGGGAGTGAACAAATTTCTTCAATCCAGTAAGGATTATAAAACAGTAAAAACCATTGATAACCAAGTCTTGTTTTAAGATTTTGAGTCCGGTTCGATCTGAATTATAAAACAAAGTTGATTGGAACGTAAGGTGCCAGACTCCTGCGGAAAAAGCGTGTCCAAGTGAGAACCCGCAGGCGCCGAGGAGGCTCACGGACCGCCCGCGGAAAGCGAGTGCCTGGAGTGGAAATCTACGTTGCAGTTGGTATCAGGAAATCGGTTTCTTTCCGTCGAAAGTCTGCCAAGCCTCCTTGCCGCACGCGTCTGTGGTGTCTTGGCTAGTCAGTTATCCGCGAGAGTGAACAAATTTCTTCAATCCAGTAAGGATTATAAAACAGTAAAAACCATTGATAACCAAGTCTTGTTTTAAGATTTTGAGTCCGGTTCGATCTGAATTATAAAACAAAGTTGATTGGAACGTAAGGTGCGAGACTCCTGCGGGAAAAGCGTGTCCAAGTGAGACCCCGCAGGCGCATAGGCGCCGAGGAGGCTCACGGACCGCCCGCGGAAAGCGAGTGCCTGGAGTGGAAATCTACGTTGCAGTTGGTATCAGGAAATCGGTTCCTTTCCGTCGAAAGTCTGCCAAGCCTCCTTGCCGCAAGCGTCTGTGGTGTCTTGGCTAGTCAGTTATCCGCGAGAGTGAACAAATTTCTTCAATCCAGTAAGGATTATAAAACAGTAAAAACCATTGATAACCAAGTCTTGTTTTAAGATTTTGAGTCCGGTTCGATCTGAATTAAAACAAAGTTGATTGGAACGTAAGGTGCGAGACTCCTGCGGGAAAAGCGTGTCCAAGTGAGACCCCGCAGTCGCATAGGCGCCGAGGAGGCTCACGGACCGCCCGCGGAAAGCGAGTGCCTGGAGTGGAAATCTACGTTGCAGTTGGTATCAGGAAATCGGTTCCTTTCCGTCGATAGTTGCCAAGCCCCCTTACCGCAAACATCTGTGGTGTTGACCATTCCGAACTCTTTTGTCTACAAACTGTGTGACCCTTGACTACGGTTTGCTTTTTTTATTATCACCAGTTCTGTAAGTTGGATGGTTTATTGAAGTGGGGCGTTGTTTAATTTTTTCAGTCAAAAGGGTTTTGGAAATACTTGTAGAAAATTATAAAAACAAAGCTCATATTGATAATAGCCAGGGGTGGGAAGAATGATGATCGGCTCTCTGATCCGTGTAGTAATGCGGATGGCCCTCTCAGCCGTATTCATGGCAAACGATTACTGTAGTAATTCAGGCAAATGCAAGCTTATTGAAAGTATGAAGGTCATTGTATCAAAGTAGAGGGATTTTCACTGCTTGCAGAAGTTTTCAAGGGTAAAGGGGCTTGGTGACAGTGTAATATAAAAGGAGCGTGATGGTAGCTGAGCATCATTCAGAGTTTCAATAACTTCGACTATTTTCCATTCCAACCGGAATTCGAGATTCTATCAGATTATTATATAGAATATAAACAAAGAAATTCTGACCATTCAACTACATTGTTCTATCAATTTAAAATCAATCGGGATTTAATGAATCCAATGTCCGTCATTCCGGATGGGTGCATCGACATATTATTTTATTGCGATCCCGAAAGACCCACCGCAGATGTGTACGGGACTGTCCTCAAGTACAAAACGATAAACTTTCAGGCTAATTGTGAATATTTCGGTGTGAGGTTTATGCCTAAGCAGGACCAGCATTTTAAATATTCCATGAAGGAGGTAATCAATCGCCAAATCCCGTTAGCTGATATGGTAACAATTGAACCTACCATTATGGAAAGGATAATAAATGAACGGGATTTTCGTAGAAAAATAAAGCTGTTTCAAGAAGAAATAGGGATTAATATTTTTGCGTGTAACGATTTGCCGGCAATTATAGAATATTCCTTGAACAAAATATATTCTTCTAAAGGAAATGTAAATATGAATCAATTAGCCGCTGAGACCGGATATTCTACAAGATACTTGCGAAAGCAATTCGATGCCCATGTAGGGATGCCGCCCAAATTATTCAGCCAAATTGTGAGGTTCCAAAACTCCCTGTATATGTTATTGAATAACCAGGCCTTCACAGTTTGGGATGTGATTAATGAAAATGGATATTTTGATCAATCACATTTAATTAATGAATTTAAAAAATTTGGTTATCTGACTCCTAATGAATTTATTGATGCCGTTTCAAAGAAATTGTCAAAGCCAATATAAAAAGTTCTTGCTATTTAGTGATTACATTTGAAGGATCCCGTTCATGATGACGAGGATCTTTTTTGTTTGGTTTTAATTCATAACCCCGATTAAAAATTCTGAATGTTCCGTTTTTTACAATAAAAAAATAGTGCGCAGCCTTATTGTGTTAATAGATATGTGATTGTTGTTTTGGGATTTCCACTAGAAAGGGGACCGATGATGGGGAAAAAATATCAATTGTTCATTGATGGGAGATGGGTTGATTCATTATCTGGCAGAACATTTGAATCACTTAATCCTGCAACTGATGAAGTGAATGCTGTAGTTGCCGAGGCAGGTCCGGAAGATGTTGATTTAGCGGTAAAAGCTGCACGAAGGGCTTTTGAATCTGGCCCATGGGCTGAAATGGCGCCGGGGGATAGAGGGAGGTTTCTGAATAAAGTGGCACAGGCACTTTGGGAGAAGGCCGATATGCTCGCCGAAGTAGAATCACAAGATAACGGGCTGCCAATCAATGAAACAAAATTCATTGCGATGCCAGCCATGATAGATGTACTTGAATTTTATGCGGGATTAGCAAATAAAGTCCAGGGAAGTACTCTTGCTTCTCCCAATAACCGGTTCAATTATACCTTGAAGGAGCCAATCGGTGTCATAGGGGCCATAGTGCCTTGGAACTTTCCCCTTATGCTGACGATGTGGAAGCTTGCCCCGCTTTAGCGGCAGGCAATACGATTGTGATAAAACCAGCTGAGCAAACTCCTGTAAGCATTCTGGAATTGGTTAAAATCTTTCAAGAAGTCGGAATTCCGGATGGGGTCATCAATGTTATTCCGGGATACGGGAAGATAGCGTGATGCCCTCTCCTCACATCCTGACGTCGATAAAATCGCTTTTACGGGTTCAACGAATACTGGCCGCCTAATCATGCAGGCAGCAAGTAAGAACTTAAAACCAATCAGCCTTGAATTAGGGGGAAATCACCAAATATAGTCTTTGATGATGCTTCCATTGAGAATGCAGTGAATGGATCCATGTTTGGTATCTTCTTCGCCCAAGGCCAAGTATGCGCCTCGGGTACAAGGCTCTTTGTGCAGGAAAGCATATATGATCGATTCATGGAAGAATTCGTGAAGAAAGCGCAATCCATCCGTGTAGGGAATCCTTTAGACCATACGACCCAAATGGGACCGCAAGTTTCCTTGCAGCAACTTGACAAAATTCAACAATACGTAGCGGCCGGTCTGGAACAGGGGGCTAATCTTGTCATGGGCGGCGAAAGAAACACGGAGGCAGGAAATGGCTATTTCTTCACGCCCACTGTTTTTGAGGACGTTACCAATGATATGACAATTGCCCGCGAAGAAATTTTTGGGCCGGTTTTGTCGGTTATCAAGTTCAAAGATGAAGAGGATGCATTGAACAAGGCAAATGACAGCTTGTATGGGTTGGCTTCAGGTTTATGGACCAATGATTTAAAACGGGCGCACCGGATGGTAAGGGGGTTGAAAGCGGGGACGGTGTATGTGAACACGTTTAGCATGCTTGATAGTGCAGCCCCGTTTGGAGGCAGGAAGCAAAGCGGTTTTGGAAGGGAACTGGGTATCCAAGCGATGGATATGTACACGGAAACAAAAAATGTGTGGATCGATTTGAATGAGCAGGGCTTGAACTGGTATGGAGTTTAAGGGCAGGGAATTTGATCAACGCTTCCTCATGGGTTTGGATGTCCAGCTATCCGCTTGATAAATCCGTATGAATGGGGTGGGTTTACTGAAGAAAAAGAGTCAACACCAGTTTTTGGGAAAGATGATGCGGTAGGCAAATAAATTTTGCACTTTATGCACGAGTCACTTCGAGGGGAAGTTTACTTAATGGATAGAATGATATTTTACCTATAAGGGAGAGGTTAAGATGGAAAAAACATCTAGCATGAAAGTAACGAGGGAAAATCACCCGCTTGATCCATTAACGGCAGAAGAACTTAAATTGACGGTCCAGATTTTAAAACGTGATAAAGGATTGGATGAGCATTACCGCTTTGCTAACATCAGCTTACTGGAACCTGCAAAATCCATTGTTCTGGATTATCGTGATGAAGAACAAATCAAGAGAGAAGCATTCTGTATCATTCTTCATAATAAAGAGGGAAAAACGTATGAGGCTGTAGTTTCCTTAACGGAAGGCAGCGTAACGTCATGGAAACTGATTCCTGGAGTGCAGCCATCCATAATGGCTGATGAATTCATGGAATGTCAGGAAGTGGTGAAAAGCCACCCTGAGATGATGAAAGCCTTTGCCAAAAGAGGGCTTACGAATATGGACAATATCATGGTCGATCCATGGTCAGCAGGGAATTTTGGACTTGAAGACGAAGTGGATGTACGAATCGTCAGGGCTTTATGTTATTACCGTACATCATTATATGATAATGGGTATGCACGCCCCATTTCAGGATTATATGTCCTTGTAGATTTAAATAAGATGGAGGTCATCAAGATTGTGGATAAAGGTGTCATACCATTTCCACCGCTTGATGGAAATTATACACCCGATCAAGTAGGTAACATGAGGCAGGATGTTAAACCTTTGGAAATAGTCCAACCAAAAGGACCAAGTTTCACGACGGAAGGCCATGTGATCGATTGGCAAAAATGGAATATCCGCTTTGGTTTCAACTCCCGTGAGGGTCTTGTCCTTCATATGGTCAGTTACAATGATGATGGTGTGCAGCGGCCAATCCTATATAGAGCTTCTTTATCCGAGATGGTGGTCCCTTATGGTGATCCAACAGATCCAGTGAACAGGAACAATGCTTTTGATGCAGGTGAATACGGCATTGGCATGTTGGCGAATTCACTTGAACTTGGGTGTGACTGCCTAGGTGAGATCAAGTACTTTGATGCGAACCTGGTGGATAGTAAAGGGAATGTAATTCAAATTAAAAATGCAATTTGTTTACATGAGGAGGATTTTGGAATTGGATGGAAACATACGGATTGGAGGACAGGTCATGTTGAAGTCCGCCGTTCAAGAAGATTGGTCTTATCGAGCATTTCGACAGTTGGAAATTACGAATACGGATTTTATTGGTATTTCTTTCAGGATGGGACGATACAGTTTGAAGTGAAATTGACAGGCATATTGCATACACAAGCCATCGAACCTGACCGGAAGCACCCGCATGGGAATCTGGTTGCACCTCAATTATTTGCTGCACATCATCAGCATTTCTTTAATATGAGGCTTGATATGATGGTTGATGGAATTAATAATTCAGTTTATGAAGTTAATACAAAAAGTATGGAAAAGGGACCGGACAACCCATATGGAAATGGTTTCTATCCGGTGTCGACTTTGCTTAAAAATGAATCCGAGGCTGTTCGAGACCTTGATTTGCGTACAGCGCGCTTCTGGAAGATCGTCAACCCCTCAAAAACGAATATATTGGGGGAACCGGTTGGTTATAAATTGTTTGCCGGGGAGAATTGTTTCCCGTTCGCCCATGATGATTCGCCTTTATTAAAACGGGCTGGATTTTTAAAACATCATTTTTGGGTAACGCCATTCGATCCTGAAGAACAATTTGCTTCAGGGCGATATCCAAACCAACATGCAGAGGGAGAAGGGTTGGAAGATTGGGTTAAAGCCGATCGCTCCATTGAAAATGAAGATGTGGTTGTCTGGTATAACATGGGCCACCATCATATAACCCGACCTGAAGATTGGCCAGTCATGCCGACCGCTTATATTAGCTTCATTTTAAAACCGACGGGCTTTTTCAATCGGAATCCAGCTCTTGACGTGCCTCCATCAAAACCAAAGAATTCAGCTTGCCGGATGGACGGTCATTCTTCCTGTCATTAAATATCGCTCGAAAAGGGGGAAACGAATCGAATGCTGTTGCTGACCAGTTTTATGATAGTCGTTGCATATACAATTTACTTTCTAAAAAAGCCCATCTGAAAAAGATCATATTGGTGTTACCCTTGGTAAATGCATGGTCATGATGTTAAGCATGACGACAAGTTTAACCTTAAGTTTAATGGGTGTCATTCCTGATGCCCGGCAAGATGGCGGTTTTAACCGTCCTGGCCATCGCAATATGTGCAGTGGCAGGTTTCATCATCGGAAGGCCATTCGGTTTAACAGCGGTTATGGAGTCTCTGTCAACAACTCTGATGGGGGCAATGATGGGAGCCATGCTTGGGGTCATGCTGCCTCTTGATTCACAAACTTTCATGCTCGTTTCAATGGATCTGATTTACCTTGGCAGTATTTTCTTTGTGACTTTTTATATAAAAAGAGAGGATGTAAAAGAGACAAAAAGTGGGAGGGATTTGCTCCCCTCTTTCTGACCCTCTTGTTCTCCATCATCATTATCGGAACGTCGGCTGTTTGGGAAAGTGATTATTTCAAGGTCGGTGGAGATTCGGAAATGGACATGCAACATCATCAACATGGTGGGTAGCTATGCAATAATATCATCCAAAAGGGCTGCTTCTGCAGCCCTTTTTGTGTTGAACGCTTTTTTGGGGGAACACTTCATAAAATTACCAAGGGTCATTTCAAATAATGAGAACATATTAAAAGAAAACAAAATGAAATATCCTGCTTAGTTTTGTACTTACATATATGGGGGTTGAAAATGGATATATTATTAGCTCTCTTGCCGGCATTGTTCTGGGGAAGCATCGTTTTATTTAATGTGAAACTTGGGGTGGACCCTATAGTCAAACACTAGGTACAACGATTGGCGCCTTGATTTTTTCAATTGGTGTTTATATTTTTGCAGATATTAAGCTGTCACTTCTGGTGTTTGGAGTCGGAGTCGTATCTGGATTGTTTTGGGCCGTTGGACAAGCTAATCAGCTTAAGAGCATCGATTTAATGGGAGTATCCAAAACGATGCCGATATCAACAGGATTGCAGCTCATTTCAACCACTTTATTCGGGGTCATAGTTTTTAACGAATGGTCTACAATGAAAGCTATTATTTTAGGCGTTTTGGCATTGGTCTTCATTATTATAGGAATCGTCTTGACCTCCTTGGAAGATAAAGAATCGAAAGAGGGCAAGTCGGGAAACTTGAAGAAAGGAATTGTTATTCTCCTCATCTCGACATTCGGTTATTTGGTTTATGTGGTCGTGGCCCGTCTTTTTGATGTTGACGGGTGGTCAGCGTTGTTCCCTCAAGCGATCGGGATGGTGATAGGCGGTCTGTTATTGACTTTTAAACATAAACCGTTTAACAAATATACGATTCGCAATATCATTCCGGGATTGATATGGGCTGCAGGGAACATGTTTCTATTCATTTCCCAGCCCCGTGTGGGAGTAGCTACTAGTTTTTCCCTTTCGCAAATGGGCATAGTCATCTCAACTCTTGGCGGGATCTTTATTTTACGTGAAAAGAAAACGAAGCGCCAACTAATTGGAATTGTAATTGGGATTATCTTGATCATCATAGCTGGGATAATGCTTGGATTGGCAAAAAGTTAATTGGAGGGTGATTAAATGTATACAGATTTAGAAGGTAAGGTCGTTGTTATAACCGGTTCATCCACTGGTTTAGGAAAAGCGATGGCCATTCGCTTTGCTAAGGAAAAGGCAAAGGTCGTGGTTAATTATCGCACTAAATCAGAAGAAGCGGATAGTGTAATGGAAGAAATCAAAACAAATGGCGGGGAAGCCATTGCAGTAAAAGGCGATGTCACCGTTGAAGAAGATGTTATTAACCTTGTTCAATCAGCGATAAAGAATTTCGGGAAACTCGATATATTCATCAATAATGCAGGAATTGAAAACCCGGTTCCATCTCACGAGATGCCGTTAAGCGACTGGAATAGGGTAATCGCTACTAACTTAACGGGAAATTTCTTAGGCTGCCGTGAAGCTATCAAGTATTTTGTCGAGAACGATATTAAAGGGAATGTAATAAATATGTCCAGTGTACATGAGATGATTCCCTGGCCTTTATTCGTTCACTATGCAGCAAGCAAGGGCGGGGTGAAGCTGCTTACGGAAACCCTGGCTCTTGAATATGCACCAAAAGGGATCCGTGTGAACAGCATTGGTCCCGGAGCCATCGCCACGCCAATAAATGCCGACAAGCTTGAAGATCCCGAAAAGAAAAAGGATCTTGAAAGCATGATTCCGATGGGATATATCGGAAAACCTGAAGAAATTGCCGCGGTTGCTGCATGGCTCGCATCTTCAGAGTCCAGTTATGTAACGGGCATCACTCTATTCGCTGACGGAGGAATGACAAAATACCCTTCATTCCAAGCTGGTAGAGGATGAATATTTTGGTTAATTCCCTCTTTTGATGCAACAAGAATCCCAGCAGGATCATACCTGCTGGGATTCTTGTAAAAAAGCATTAACGAGTATGATGATTATACCAGCTAATGAAGTTATCGACGACCGTATCGATAAACTGGACAGTCGACTCATGTGTAAGGCTGCCTTCGTTATCGATTTTGTCATGCACTGCACCAACATATACTTCATTCCCGGGAAGGAGTGGGGAGGAGATGCCTATTGCGAATAAGATTTCACGCAAATGCAATTGAGCTTTAACCGTTCCCAATTGCCCCATTGACGCACCCATGATCCATGATGGTTTGCCGATCAAGACTTTATCGACACGTGATAACCAATCGATTGCATTGCCCAATACGCCTGGAATCGTCCCATTGTATTCAGGTGTTACCCATAAGACTGCATCTGCATGGGCCACTTTGCTTTTAAATTCTTTTACAACCAATGGAGGATCATTTTCAATATCTTGATCATAAAAAGGTAAATCCCGAATGTTCAAGATTTCGAGATCAAACCGATCTTGATATCTAGTTTGAATATATTTGGCAAGCTTAAGGTTGTATGACTCTTTACGGATACTTCCCACTATTGCAACAACTTTCATCTTCAATACCCCCAATGATTTTATAATGGATAATCATGTAAATGAGTTCCACTTCCCCTATTATAATTGGAATATAAATGAAAGGGAAAAAGGATGCTTGGGAAATAATCATTCGGCGGATGACCCTTCAATCACATCACGATGAAAATGCTTTTCCATGACATAGCCAAAAAAGGAGGCAAGCATTTGTTGAAACAGCATGCCAAGTACAACGGGTACCGCGACGGCAGCAGGGAAATAGGTGGTTGCAAGAACGGCTCCTGCACTGATGTTTCGCATACCGCCAGTAAATGTCAAGGTGATGATATCCGCCTTTTCCCATCTTAAACATGCACCGACCATCCAAGAAAGGGCATAACCTGAAGCAGCAATAAACAATACCAATAAGGCCATGATCATTATTTTCTTATCAAAATGGGTTAAGTAAGGCCCAATTTTTGAACTATTCAATATGACTACGATTCCAACGCTTATCTTGGAAAATGGGGCTAATCGGGGGATAGTGTATATTGTATCTTTCCTTTTGTAGCCTGATTCAAGAACATAGCAAGCATGGAGGGAAGAACGACCATTCCGATTAATCCTATCACTATCGACCCCAAATCCATTTCGATCGAACCGCCGCCAAAAAGGGAAACACTGTAAGGAACGATGAATGGCGAGAGCAGTGTGTCGATTAAGATGATGGTCAGGGCAAGTATGGCATTACCATTATAAATGGATACCCAGATCATACTGGTGACACCGGTTGGAATCACTACAGCCAGGACTAGGCCGGTAATTGTGAAATCATCGCCATGAAACACTAAATGGCCGAGGCCAAAAGCCCAAATAGGCATAAGCATATGAAGGATGATCAATACGATGAAAACAGGTAAAGGGTGGGTTACTGCCTGATGCAGAGATTTAAAGTTAGAGCCTAAACTTCCGGAAAATGTAATGAAGGCAAATATCCATGGAACAAGAAAGGTGTAATCCATTAGATGGTCGGACAATAATACCCCAATAACCACGCTTATCGGCGTGATGAGAGGCATGACTTTATCGAGTTGTTCATTTATTGTTTTCAACATCATACATCCACTTCCTCAATCATTCTATTAAGTAAGTTTACCATACTTCAAAATATATAATTTGTAAGACAAGAAATTTGTCATTTTATTTTAAAAAATATTTAATGTACGACTATATAAAATAAAATAGGCCAAGTGGGCTGCTTGTTTATCCATTCTTTTGGCTTTCTTTTCTTTTACTTTTCCTGATGGATTGTTTTAAAAGGAGGTTTTAGGCGGGATTGTTCGATGCAGCGTTGTATATTCATTGAAAAATAGTTTAAAGTAGAGGAGAGGTGAAAGAAATGTCTGAAAAGGTTTCCAGTATAATGTGGTTTAGTCTTGCAGTACAAGCCCTGCTTGTTCTTGCTGATCATGATGGATTATGCAATAGTAATAAATTGGCCGTTAAGCTTGATTCGGAGTCAGGTTTTCTTAGAAAAATATTAAGTAATTTAGTGAAGGCAGGACTGATTCAAGCGAAGGAAGGAAGAGACGGGGGTATTCACTTGCCAAAAACCCCGAACAAATCATTCTTGCAGATATATACTCTGCAATTAAATCTGAACCTTTTTCAAAGGGCTTTCTTGATGTGAATGATAAAAAATGCTTTCAACCATCTTCCCGAGAAGCTTTATGCGGTTTGAAAAACGAGATGGAGAGCTGGATTATACAAGGCTTGGAGCAGAAGACGATTGCTGATTTACTATCAAAATCTTGATGTGAAAAACGAAACTGACATGGTTTCGTTTTTCTTAAACTGTATTTGACAAAAGAACAGTATGCGTTATATACTGTTCCTGTATTAATTACAGTTAAATGGAGGTCATTATAAATGACAAAAAATATAATGAGTAAAGAAGAGTACCTGAATAAATCGAAAGAATTGAATGTACCGCTTGAAAAGCCGAAAGTCCTTAATGATACGGATTTCATTACGGTAGCAAAAGAAAGGAGATCTGTTCGCCAGTACGATGCTGAATACGTGATGACTGAAGAGGAAATTCGTGAAATCCTGGAGATTGCGATTCAAGCACCGTCTTCTTCCAACTTACAGCCATGGAGATTCCTTGTGATTCAAGATAAACAAACCCAACAAGAATTGCTTCCCATCGCAAATAACCAACAACAAATCGTCGATGCATCTGCTGTCATTGCCGTTTTAGCAGATATAGAAGGTTACAAAAATGCAGAACGGATTTATGGTGAATTAGTCGATAAAGGGATCATGAAGAAGGAAATCAAAGAGCCATATGTAGCCTCTATTCTGCATAATTACGGCAACTTTTCCGCTGAAAAAGCTTTAAGCGTAGCCATGATTGACGGTGGCTTGGTTTCCATGCAGATCATGTTAGCTGCAAAAGCAAAAGGATACGATACAGTCCCAATGGGAGGGTACGATGAAGCCAAATTTGTGGAAGCATTCAATGTACCGGAAAACTTTAAACCTGTCATGTTGATTTCCCTTGGAAAAGGAACTAAGGCAGGATTTGAAAAAGTCCGTTTACCACTCGACTCAATATTGACTTGGAATAAATTCTAAAGAACAAACTAAGGAAAAGGATAGCTAAAATCGCTATCCTTTTTCTCATGGTTTAAGATTGGCTCTACGAATCATTTAATCTCGCAAGCGATAAATGAATATGTTACAATTTTTCCAGATATTTCTTTGAAATGTCTCCTCTAAAAATCACCGACCGGTTTTGGTGCTGCTAGGCAAAATACAGCAATTATCGTTGGGAAGGAGTTCTTATGAAGAATATGAAAAGTGAAGTGTTTTCATGGTTGAAAGCTATCTTATTCGCTCTAATGATCGTGTTCATTTGCCAACAGTTTTTATTTACACCAGTCACGGTAAAAGGTGAATCAATGGAGCCGACTTATGAAAATGATGACCGGATCGTGGTAGCTAAAATAGGAAAGCCGGAGCGCTTCGATATGGTCGTATTTTATGCTCCGGACGCGGAAGAGAATTATATAAAAGGGTGATCGGTTTACCAGGGGACAGCATCGCAATGAAAGATGATGTCTTATATATCAATGGGAAAAAGTATACAGAACCATATTTGAAAACAAAAAAGGTGAAATTCCACCTGAAGAAAATCTGACGGAGAATTTCACCTAAGTGATTTACTTGGGAAATCCAAGGTACCTGTCGGTCATTTATTTGTCATGGGGGATAATCGAAGGAATAGTTGGGATGGAAGAAGATTTGGTTTTATTTCTGAAAAATCACTTGTGGGCAAAGTGAAATTTCGTATCTACCCATTAAATGAAATGGGAGTGCCGAAGTAAAAGGATCACAGTGAATTCAAGTGAAAGCTTAGATGATAATTATATGGACTAAGTTGTAGTTATATCAGATGATGGATAAGAACCTTTTCCTATGGTTAAGGTTTTTCATTTTGGATTGTGGGGTTATTAATATGACAAATGAGTTAGCTGCCATCTCCATTCCGATACTGGATGAAGAAATGGGACGGCAGGTTAAAGGCCATGTCGATTCGCTGACGCTTCCTCAGGGAAGCTTAGGACGGCTTGAAGAATGGATAATCGAACTGGCCAAGATGACAGGGGAGGCATTTCCGGACATTTCGAAACCGGGGGTGATCGTGTTTGCAGCCGACCATGGAATTACGGAAGAAGGGGTTTCTGCTTATCCAAAAGAAGTGACGGAACAAATGGCGCTTAATTTCCTGAATGACGGTGCTGCCATCAATGTATTAAGCCGTGCGATAGATGCTTACTTGGACATTGTCGATATAGGGATCGATGCAGATATCGAAGCACCGGGATTAACTTCGAGAAAAGTCCGTAATGGAACTAGAAACTTTTATAAGGAAGAGGCGATGACAAAGGAAGAAGTAAATCAAGCGCTTGAAATTGGATATGACCGTGCACAGAAAATGATTGCCCGTGGTGTGAATTGCCTGATTCTTGGTGAAATGGGAATCGGAAATACGACATCCAGTACCGCAATCATCTCCATCGTAAGCGGGAAAAGCGTCGAATCACTAGTGGGGCAGGGAACAGGATTGAAGTCAGAAGGCATTTTACATAAACGAAGAATAATTGAAGAAGCGATTTCATTAAGAAATCCTAATCCTGATGATCCAATAAATATTTTGATGAATATCGGTGGATTCGAAATTGCAGGTATGGCAGGGGCGATGCTTGCTGCAGCGAATAACCGTATACCCATTCTTGTTGATGGTTTCATTACAACCACGGCTGCCGTATTGGCAAACCTGATTTCCGGACGTGCAGCCGATTATATGTTTGTTGGACATCGATCTGCAGAACCTGGTCATGAAACGGCCATAGAACTGCTTGGCAAGGAGCCGATCCTCGACCTGGGAATGAGAATCGGGGAAGGAACAGGGGCAGCCCTGTCATACCCCATCCTTAAGGCAGCGACATTGGTCATTAAAGAAATGGCAACATTTGAATCTGCAGGCGTGTCAAATAAGTAAGCGATAGGAGACCTTCGATACGCTGGTCTCCTATTTATACAGGCTAAAAAAAGGTGGATACTGTATTGAAAATCTTTCATCCCACTGTTACTAAATGGGCAGATGATCTTTATATTTCTTCATTTTCCTGACGACAGAAGGCTGGCTGATACCTAAGAATTTAGCCATTTCATATGTGGACTTGCATTGTTTACTCGCTTTCATCATCATCCATTTTTCGACTTGTTCGAGGGCGGTATTGAGATCACTATCATCAACCATCATATTGTCAATCATTAGGGTGTCATCTATTTTCTCCAAAGATTCTTGTCCATGGAAATGGGAGGGGAGAAAGCCTGGGAAAATGATGGAGTCTTCCGAGGTCAAAATGAGCCGTTCAATCAGGTTTTCCAATTCACGCACGTTTCCTGACCATTTATGCTGAATCAGTATTTCGTAAGTGGAAGGGTGCAATTTCTTATCTGACTTGTATTTTTTGTTGATGATTTCGAGATTATGATTGATTAAGATGGCAATATCTTCTTTTCTTTCTCGTAAAGGCGGTATTTGGATGGGAATCACATTTAAGCGATAATATAAATCAAGCCTGAATGTTCCCTTTTCCACCATTTCCTCAAGGTTTTGATTGGTGGCCGTTACAAGCCGGAAATCTATCTTATGCTCTTTTTTCCTCCCACTCTTTTAAAGGTCTTCTCTTGCAGGACATTTAATAATTTCACTTGCATATCCAGGGGAAGCTCCCCAATTTCATCCAGAAATAAGGTTCCGTTATCTGCTTGTTCAATCAGCCCTTGCTTCCCCTGCTTCTGCGCTCCGGTGAAGGATCCCGCTTCATATCCAAACATTTCTGATTCAAAGAGGCTTTCTGGGATGGTACTGCAGTTGACTTCGATGAATGGCTCTTTGCTGCGGTAACTCTGATTGTGCAGCCGCCGGGCGAATACGCTCTTTCCCACACCGGATTCCCCAAGAAGCATGACTGTCGCATCCGTTTTGGAAACACGGTGTATTGTTTTGGCGATTTGCCGCATTTCCTTGCTGCGATAGATCAGCTCCTCCTGTTCCCTAAGTTCCTCTACCTCCGATTGGTATTCTTGAATCTTTTTCTCCAATTGACCGTACTGATCCTGGAGGTTCCTGATTTCAGTTTGATCTTGGGCATAGCTGACGACATGAATCAATTCACCATCTTCATCAAAGATGGGATAGGCGGTCGACATGACGATTTTTCCGTCTTCGTTTGCTGCATGATCTGGATAGGTGTTTTCTCTTCCAATACCATGGCGGATATCGAAGGTGAAAGGATTCCTTCCGTTTCGAGCTGATAAACGGATTTTCCAAGATAATGTTCTGGTTCGATTCCATATATCCACCAATGGTTAGGATTCGTGAATAAAATGAATCCTTTTTCATCAGTCACGGTAATATTATTATTGGATGTGTTGATGATGCATTCCAAAACTCTTTTCACATTGTTATCACTCATCGTTTGCCCCCTTATCCACTGTTCCGGTGATTCAAATATAAATCAAAAATAGAGCTGAAATCAAGAATTTTCAGATATTTCGATTTGGATTTGAATCATTTTTATAAGAGTCATGCCTGGGATAGTCTAACTCAATTCATTCATCAAAGCTAAAACTAGAGTAATAGAGCCAACCCACCTTGAAGTATATGGATACATATACGGTTAACCTACTTCTGTTTGGGTATAAATAAAGTAGAGAGTAATCGATGAAGGAGTGATTGACTTGGCTGAAAACAGAACCTTGGGACAATATTTATACGACTGCTTAAAAGCAGAAGGCATTACAGAGATTTTTGGTGTGCCCGGAGACTATAATTTCTCATTGCTAGATACTTTGAAGATTACGATGGGATTGAGTTTATTAATGGACGAAATGAACTCAATGCTGGATACGCAGCGGACGCTTATGCCCGGGTGAGGGGCATGTCGGCACTCATCACCACCTTTGGTGTCGGTGAAATGAGCGCATGTAATGCAATCGCTGGAGCGTACAGTGAAAATGTGCCGCTCATCCATATTGTAGGCTCGCCAAAGTCCATGATGCAACAGGAGAAGGAGCTTGCCCATCATACGTTAATGGATGGAGATTTTGATGTTTTCCGTAAGGTTTATGAGCATATCACCAGTTATACGGCAATTCTTACACCAGAAAACGCAGTTAGGGAGATACCGGCTGCAATCAGAATCGCGAAAGAAAAGAAAAAGCCCGTTTATTTGGTAGTGGCTATCGATCTCGTTGAAAAACCAGTGCTTTCTCACAGTGAGACATCAGAAAATATGACCAAAACGAATGTCGATGCTTTGCAGTCAGCAGTGAAGCATATAAAAGGCATGTTAGAACATGTAAATAAAGCCGTTCTGCTTGTGGACGTGAAAAACACTTCGTTATAACTTGCAGAAACCCGTACTGCAGCTCGCTGAGAGGTTAAACGTTCCAGTTGCTTCATTAATGCAGGGCAAAAGCGGGTTTGATGAGAGCCATCCCCAGTATATTGGTGTATACGGCGGAGCTTTCGGAAGTAAGGATGTAACTCAGACTGTTGAAGAAGCGGATTTGATCATAGCCGTTGGTGCTGTTTGGTCCGACGTCAATACTTCCAAAGGAACAGCAAAGCTTAACCCGTTGAAAATGGTGGAAATTCAACCTGACACAGTAAAAGTGGGAGCAGCCAGTTATATGAATGTCAGGGCGGAGGAAATTCTAAATGAATTCCAGGACATAGGCTACCGGCAGAACGAATCTGT
Source organism: Peribacillus frigoritolerans (assembly GCA_030562215.1). Taxonomy (GTDB): domain Bacteria; phylum Bacillota; class Bacilli; order Bacillales; family DSM-1321; genus Peribacillus; species Peribacillus frigoritolerans_B. The sequence continues at coordinate 2,008,989 of JAUPFL010000001.1, forward strand.
TGGAAACATCTCGTTTCCGTATAGCACAATAATTGCGGAAGACCCTTCAGCACCGCTGAAAGCGACTTCCTATTATCCTCGAATTCAGCAAATGTTGAAGGAAAAGGACATAGTGGTCACGGAAACAGGAACATTCTCTTATGGCATGTCACAGGTCAGATTGCCGAAAGGGGTGACCTACATTGCTCAGGGAGGCTGGCAAAGCATTGGATATGCGACGCCCGCAGCTTTCGGTGCTTGTATAGCGGATAGAAACCGACGTGTTCTTTTGTTTACAGGGGACGGCTCGATACAGCTGACAGCACAGGAAATAAGCTCGATGCTGGAGAACGGCTGCAAGCCCATCGTGTTTATCCTCAACAATAATGGCTACACGATAGAAAAATTCTTAAACGTAAAAGTAGATATAGAAAAACAGAAATACAACGAGATACCAGAGTGGGATTATACAAAACTGGCTGAAGCGTTTGGTAAAGAGGCATATACAGCAAGAGTCGAGACGAATGGTGAACTGGATGATGCCATTGCAAATGCTCAGGAAATGAACGCCGATAAACTTTGCCTTATAGAATTGGTCGTGAAAGATCAAATGGATGCACCGGCTTATTTGCAAAAAATGAGGCAGTATCTTGAAAAGCAAGAGAAACTAAAGTAATAACAAAAGGAATGCTGGAAGAAGGATTATTAGCCATAACACCAGGTGGCGACATTATGATACGCAAAAAAGCGTGTATGATAGTATCAAAACGCGCTTTTTTGCTCTTTTATCAAGGCCTATAGAGTTATTTTTTTGCCGTCAATCTTTTATTGCCATATCGTCATTTAGTTAAGAACTCGGACTGCCTTCACAAAGCTAGGTCCCCAGTAGGAATTGTTAATGTTTGCGTAGGAAACACCTTTAGATGTCGAAGCATTCAGCATTTGACCGTTACCGGCATAAATTCCTACATGATTGATTACTCCATCATTATTGGTATCGAAAAATACTAAATCCCCTTTTTGCAGGGCTTTCGAAGATACAGCTGTACCAGCGTGTGATTGTGCCACTGAATTTCGAGGCAAGGAAATACCTGCACTTTGGAATGCCCTTAATGTGAATGAAGAGCAATCAAATACATCAGTGCGTGAAGTGCTCGCACCGTAAACATACTTGGCTCCCATGTATTTAGCGCCAGCTGCCAAAACTTGATCCGCTTTGGTGGATTTGGACGGTTTATTAATTGCAGATGCCGAGGCTTTTCCTGTAACCCGGATGGTTTGGCCTATACGAATACGATCCGAATTGGAAATATTAGGGTTTATTTTAAGTAAGGCACTAAGGGAAAGGTTATATCTTTTAGCGATTGTTGATAAGGAATCCCCTAATTTAACCACATAAACGTCCGTTGTATTTTTACCTTTATCCGGATTGCTGGTAATGGTATTAACCTTCAAGACCTGGCCGGGAAAAATAAGAGTGCTAGTCAAATGGTTTATAGACTTTAATTGTTGGACAGTCATATTATTGACTCTGGAAATTTTGTCCAGTGTATCCCCGGATTTGACTGTATATGTAGCATTTGAACTGTTTTTAGCCGTAGAGCTAGACCCAGTGGCTTTTCCTGAAACCCGGATGGTTTGGCCGATATAAATGCGATCCGAATTAGAAATGTTAGTGTTTAATTTAAGCAGGGCGCTAAGGGAAAGGTTATATTTATTAGCGATTTTAGATAAAGTATCCCCAGTTTAACCACATATTTTTCGGTTTTATCTATATTTTTATCTGTACGGTTGTTAATAGTATTAAATTTCAAGACTTGGCCGGGAAAAATAAGGTTACTAGTCAAATGGTTTTGAGATTTTAAGTGTTGGACAGTTGTATTATTGGCTTTAGAGATTTTATCTAGGGTGTCCCCTGATTTAACTTGATAAGAACCAGCATAAGCAGAAGTGCCGGCGATTAGGGTACCTATAATGGTCCCCGCAAGAATGAAAGAGTTTTTAGAATTGTTCATTTAGGAAAGTTCCTCCTGATGTGGTAAAAAAATATCTAGCATTTATATTATAAAGGTATGGAATATAAAAAACATGACCCATATAAATAAAATTCAACTTTTTCGTCATTTTTCGGTTATTCTATTACAGGAAATGGGAGTCTGTTACATCGGGCGGATTCATAGAGTGTAAGATGACCAAATCTTGAAGTTTCTTGTAAAAAATGGATAACCATTAAACTTTAAAAGAGCTTTTCATAAAATGGAAGTTTGAGTTTTGATTTTTTAATATTGTCTATAAACTTAGAGATCATCAGGTTCAGCGATTTTACTATGTGATGTTACTTTGAGCAGGGGAATGGTTTTCTTGAATTGCTGATAATATACGGATTTCATACAAACATTTAGATGATTCCATTATACAAATAGGACTGAACGTTCATCATAACCACCTTCCATATTGCTGACTTAACTATAGTAGGTTGTAATGGAGGGAAGTCAATTTATTATTACCGGGGTAATAGGAGGGAAAAATAGATTTTGGATTTTATTGGGAAATTCAATAATTAGTTTGGCAGAAATTAAGTATTTCCTCAAATAAAGCCTCGTCCCTTTTGGGCTAGTGCCTTAAGCTATATTCCTGAAGTTTTCTTTCACTACTTTTTGATATATCGGAATGCTTACGGACATAGTAAAATCCCCTCAAAGTTGTGTATCATCCACAGAATTTACACAGTTCACTTAGAGGGGTAACATCACGGTGATTTTTTCGGTACCCTTTTATTAATTACGTTCTTACGGGATATAAATGGATTGTCGGTAACCCAGAAACGCCAAGGGTAATCTTTTGCTTCCCCGGAGTTGTCGATTCCGACACGGGGGCCGCTGGATATGTGTTCAGGCTTTTTCCTGCAGCTAGATATAGCGGGGGATCCGTAAAAGATCGACCATAATCATCCATAGTGATGCCTAGTGCCTTTGTTAGCTTCCCTGGTCCATCGGTACATTTACGAATATCGGCAATTCCGCGTCTTTCATGCATTAACTCGAGCCCTGAATAGGGTTCAATCGCCCGAATTAAAATGGCTTCTGGATTTTCAGGGCCGCCGCTTACGACATTGACAAGTGTATGTGTGTGCATGACGTATGTATATATCAAACCGGAATTTCCGAACATCACTTCCGTCCGTTTTGTCCGTCTATTTCCAAAACTATGTGCGGCCCTGTCCCCAGGACCAATATAGGCCTCTGTTTCAACAATGAATCCAGAAGCGGTTCCATCAGCTGTTTCTTTTACAATCAGGCAGCCAAGAAGGGATTTTGCCAGTTCAAGCGTGGGCTGCTGATAAAAATCAACTGGCAAAATTGAATGGTTTATCTTTTTCATAGTATCACCCCATTTAATCTCATATAGGTAAAATTCCCTTATCAATGAAAAAGAAACATAGGATTGAAGGGATGAAAAAGGCCGACCGATTATATCAGCCGGTCCCGAGCATATGTTTAGCCTAATTCTTTTTCTGTTTCTTGATCACTTTTGATTCGGCCCGAACCCACGGAAAGTGCCACTAATATCCCCGCGGAAACAAAAAGATACCGGTGATGAAAACACTGGAGAATGCATCGATCCAGGCATTTTCTATCGTTTTTACAAGGACATTGCTGACTTCTGCGGGCATTTTAAGGTTTTCAGGATAAAGCATGATGTTGAATAACGTATCCGTTTTATCGGCTAATGCCTTCAGTGCCTCATGCAATATAGGGTCCTTTTGGCTTACGACCGCATCATCCATATTTTGCTGGAGATTGTGATTCATGACAGCATTCAAAATCGTGATGCCCATCGTTCCCCTATTGACCGGAAGAATGTCGAAGCAGCTGTAACCGAACCTAGCTGCGATTTTGGAAATTCGTTTTGAACGGCAATCATCAATGTCGGCATGACAAGCCCCATGCCTATCCCAAGGATGGCCATGAATGAGTACGCAGTGAATATAGTCGTACTGCCGTCCATCATACTCATTAAGAAAAAGCCAAGCGTCGCAAAGGCCATTCCAAAGGTAAGCACGGTACGAAAACGGAATTTCAAAAGTAACCGACCGCCAATGATGCTGGAAAGAATCATACCGATCATCATCGGGGTCATGGTCGAACCCGCTTTTGTTGGTGAAACTCCCAAAACGCCTTGCATGAACAGCGGGACGAACATGATTGCTCCGAACATGCCAAGGCCAAGCAGGAATCCCAAAATATTCGTGGTGGAAAAAACTCTATTCTTAAAAAGGGATAAATCAAGGATAGGTTCGACTGCTCTTCTTTCAAAAATGATGAATAGGGCAATGAAGACAATGGTGCTGCCGAAAATCAAGAGAGATTCTAATGATACCCATTCGAATTTATCACCACCGAAGGTCAAGCCAAGCAATAACAGGACAATACCAGGAATCAAGGTGAAAATCCCTAGATAATCGATATTCACTTTCTCAGTTTTCCTTATCGCTTCATGTTTCAACCCTACATAAATCAAAATGGCAGATAGTAAGCCCGTCGGTACATTGATCAAAAAGATCCAATGCCAGCTGATATGGTCAACGATCAGGCCGCCCAAAAAAGGGCCGATGACAGAACTTAAACCAAAAAGGGCTCCGAATACACCCTGCCATTTGGCTCTTTGTTCCGCAGAGAATATATCGCCGATGATCGTTTGGGATAAAGGCATGATCATCCCGCCGCCGATTCCCTGCAGACCCCTGTAGATGATCAATTGCTCCATCGAAGTGGCTGTGGCACATAAAAACGAACCGATCGTAAATATGATTGTGCCAAGCAGATAAAGGGAACGCCTGCCATATAAATCAGATAGCTTTCCAACAATGGGTACAACAGTCGTTGAGGCTATTAAATAGGCAGTCGTTACCCATGCAAAGATGGTAAAACCATTCAATTGCCCGATAATGGTCGGCATGGCCGTACCGACGATCGTCTGTTCCAATGAACTGAAAAACATTCCTATGATCAATCCTGTTAAGACAAGCTTGGTATTGACCGCTTTTTTTTCCATTTGCATAGCATTTCTCCATTTCTATAACTGTATTTCTTATTCGTTTGTGACTAATAGGTCAAAATTATAAATCTCTAATGACCAATTAGTCAACGTTTTTTTTTGCAATAGAATTCAATTACATGACTATATTGCGTAAAGATGGATATAAAGATTCATTCATATCATTTAAGTAATTCGACCAGAAACCACCAAATCCTTCCTGATTAATATCTCCAACGTGTTTCCATATACCATATCCGATATAATAAGAAGGAATCGAGATGAACTTATGATTGGAAGTGTAAGATATGAATAAAAAAATCGGTTTTATTGGATGCGGCAAAATGGGTGAGGCAATGCTTGAGGGCATGCTGCTTGCAGAGGTCATTTCACCTGAAGAGATCATGGTCAGTACTGCGAGTGCGGAGACCAAAACTAAAATCACCACGAAATATAACGTTAAAGGTACTTTGGATAATAAAGAGGTTGCCGGTTTTGCCGATTTTCTCTTTCTAGGGATCCAACCTGCCATGCATAAGCAAGTGCTTGAAGAAGTGAAGAATCATGTTAAAGAAGATGCTGTGATCATTACTATGGCAGCAGGAATCACTGTATCTCTAGTTGAGAACAGCTTCGAAAAAAGAGTGAAGGTTGTCCGGACGATGCCAAACACCCCTTCGCTTGTCGGTGAAGGCATGACTGCCATGTGCATTAATGATGAAATTACCGATGCTGATATAGAGGATGTGACTGCACTGCTGAATAGTTTCGGTAAAACGGAAATCCTGCATGAAGATTTGATGGACGCAGTACCGGCTATCAGCGGTTCGTCGCCTGCTTATGTATATATGTTCATCGAGGCGCTGGCTGATGGGGGGTCCGTGATGGCATTCCACGAAAACAAGCATACCGAATGGCAGCACAAGCTGTAATGGGAGCTGCTAAAATGGTACTGGAAACGGAAAGACATCCTGCTGCTTTAAAGGATGATGTGTGCACGCCGGGCGGATCAACGATATCTGCGGTAGCGGCTTTGGAAGAGAATCAGCTAAGATCCAGCATTCTACAAGCAATGAAGGCCTGCACGGATAAAACGAAAGGTTTCAGTAAGTGAAGAAAGATGGATTGCCTATTAGCGGGCAATCTCATTTGTGTAATATTTTCATAATGTTTGGTAAAAAAAGGGCAGCATAACGAATGATTATATAGAAGAATGAAGGAAGATACTTTCGGAAGAACAAGAAACGGTGAATGAAACTTTATTGAAACAGCCCATGATGAATCATATCACACTTCGCATTTACCGGATATGGTGATATATCCAAGGGATACTGCGGAATTAAGAGCAGTCATGGGTTATGCAAATGAACATGGAATACCAGTCATTCCTTTTGGATTAGGATCCAAGACAAGATGCATCATCACGCCAAACTGCCCTGGTGTTAAACGCAAGAAAAAGAAGAAGACGACCGAATAATAAGTCATCATTGTATTCGGGAAATACATAAGGAAAGATTACAATAGGTATATCGTGACTTTTGTAGTAAAAACAAGCTTTAATAGAAGACCTACTTATTTTTCCAGTAGGTCTTTTACACACAGATATTCTTTGCCAGGTGTGGCTGAATGACCATGCGCAAAGTGGTTAAAACCTTAAATTGAAAGGAAGAACCAGGCCAGCACCTATATTTCCTTGTAATATTAAGTCACTTAAATGCGCAGATATCGTTTTTAGTTGAAAGAATATTAAAACCAGGAAAAAATAAGACTCCAGACGATTATGTCTGGAGTCTTATTTTTTATTAAGCGTTAATGTTATTGGGGTTTAAGGCGTTTTCAACACTTACATAGTTGTACCCAAGGTCTGTGGCAACTGCTTCGAAAGTGATTTCACCGTTCGCCACATTGACGCCTTTTGCAAGTGCATCATTTTCAAGGATTGCTTTGATGGCACCTTTGTTTGCAATTTGAAGTGCAAATGGTACTGTTACGTTAGTTAAAGCTACTGTAGAAGTTTGAGGCACTGCTCCTGGCATATTTGCTACTGCATAATGCACTACTCCATGCTTAACATAAGTAGGGTTATCATGTGTTGTTATGTGGTCGACAGTTTCAAAGATACCGCCTTGGTCGATTGCAACATCGACAATGACTGAACCTGGAGACATCGATTTAACCATTTCTTCAGTAACTAGCTTAGGAGCTTTAGCACCTGGAATCAATACAGCACCGATTACTAAATCGGCTTCTTTGACTGCTTCTGCAATATTATAAGGGTTGGAGATGAGTGTAGTCAGTTCATTTCCGAAAATATCATCAAGTTGACGAAGGCGGTCAGGGCTTAAGTCAAGAATGGTAACATCTGCGCCTAATCCGATAGCGATTTTAGCAGCATTCGTTCCAACCATGCCTCCGCCGATTACAGCGACTTTACCACGTTTGACTCCAGGAACTCCGCTTAAGAGTATTCCTTTACCGCCGTTATTTTTTTCAAGGAACTGAGCACCGATTTGTGCAGCCATGCGTCCTGCAACTTCACTCATTGGTGTCAATAAAGGAAGTGTGCGGTTTACTGCAACCGTTTCATAAGCAATGGCCAAGACACCGCTTTCTTTTAGGGCCTGAGCTAGGGCCGGTTCTGCCGCAAGATGTAAATATGTGAAAAGGATTAAATCTTTTCTGAAATATTTATATTCAGATGAGATAGGTTCTTTTACTTTCATGATCATTTCTGTGCTTGCCCAAACGCTAGCAGCGTCCTCGACTATAACAGCACCAGCTTCTTGATATGCTTCATTTGTAAAACTGCTTCCTAGACCTGCGTTCATTTCGATTAATACTTCGTGTCCTGCATTGACTAATGCTACGACCCCGGCTGGAGTGATAGCTACACGATTTTCATTGTTTTTAATCTCTTTGGAATTCCTATTCTCATCTTAATCCCTCCAATAATATGTTTTACTATTTGTATCACAAGTATAGTTGGAAAAAGAAACAGTTAGTATGTGGAAATCAGAAAAATGAAAAAGGTGTATTTGTGGAATTCCACAAACGCAGTTTAAAAACATGGACTCGCAGGATCAAGACCTTTTTTAAAAGCTGAATTCAATTCTTTGCAATAGGTTCTTGAATGCGCTCTAAAATCCTTCTTTTCTTATATAGCATGATTCCCGTATCGGCAATATCGGCTATCATCGACCGATTTGTAAGGGCGCCAAATATTATTCCGGCAACAGGAACCATTTGCAAAAGCTTTTTCCAGCCAAACTGATCACGGTATGTATAAACGACTTCTCGCCATCCTTGCAGTTCGGATGCTATTTCCCTTTTTGATTGGGAATCAGTCTGGTTCATTTTCGACAATTCATTTAATAGAGCCTTTTTGCCGACAACATCCGATGTTGTAAATTGTAGACATTTGACGATGAAAATACGTTCTTCGCGGTCTCTGGGATTGAAGCCATATGTGATGGCAATATCCTGAAGGGTTTTGATCGACATGCCGAGAAGGAGTGGGATGTCGATGGCCAAGGTGAAGATTCCGCCAATTCCGGTAGTGGCACCTTGAACCGTTGCCAATTTGCTGCCTGAATTTTTAATATCCTGACTCACGCTATCCATGATATGGAGGGGAATCCTTGAAACATCTTCCAGGTCAGTAATATTCAATTCGGGAACTTTTGCTTGCAGCTGACTTAGAATATGGGCTTCTTTCGTTAAATATTTTCCGCCATTCTGAATGTAGCTGCCGATTTCATCAAGCATGACACCCAATTTTTTCTGAATGAAATCCGGTGTCAACTTATCCAATAGCTTGAAGGGGATCCGCCCAATACGTTCCCAAAACCATAGTCCTTTCTGATCCTTCTCCCATTTTCCAATGATTGTTAATTCTTTTTCAAGTTCTTCTTTGTTTCAAATTTCATATGATCAACCTTTCCACACTTCTTTTAGCATTCCATATCAAGGAATATATCATTAATTTTTCTTGAAAAATTCATCATATTGATTAAGTTTAATGTTAAGAAAGAGGGACATTTTTTGAATCGGGTCTTTTAATCGAATATTTCCCACTTCAGAGATTCTTTTCAATCGGTAATTCAATGTATTCACATGGATATGAAGATTTCTTGAAGCTTCATTTGGGTTGCAATCTTTCTCTAGATAGACGGTGAGTGTTTGCAGCAATTCCGTCTGGTTTTTCATGTCGTATGCCTTTAGCTTAAGGATGGAAGGATGGACACGACGCTGTTTGTTGCTTGCAAGTGATTCAATCATTTGAAACATGCCAAGTTCTTCGTAATGTAAAATGAGTTTCATGTCATCAGGGAATATATTCTTCATTTTTAGGGTGTATAAAGCTTCTTCGTAACTTGATTTAACATCCATTAAGTTTTTATACATATTTCCAGCCGTTCCAAGGATATGCTCAACACCGAAACGCCGTTTCATCTCCAGAATGAAAAAAGGAATGAACTCATAAATCGATGAAGTGAAAGAAGGGTTGTTTTCCTGGTTGGCTCCCGCGAAAAGAATGAGCTTATTATGGTCAATGGCAAATAAGGAACTGTTTATCTTTTGAGTGGTCGTTAACATGTATGAAATGTAGCGCTCCACTTCGCGATTGATCTCTTTAGGAAATTCGAATACCAAAATGGAAAAAACCACTGGAACATGGATGGAGAATTTCTTGTAATTTTCAATTATTTCCGATTCTTCTTGGTAGTGCCCGGTCAACATGCGCCAGAGGAATTCTTGATGACCTGCTTCTTTCCTTTTCTTTTTCAATTGCAATTGCTGTAACTGGTTCTTTGCCTCCTTGGCAGCGAATTGCAGAAATTTCATATCTTCTTCGGTGAAAGGTTCATTTACCTCCAAAGCCCAAATGAATCCAAGTACTTCATTATTTTTCCGGATGGAAACCGCAACCCTGTTCCCGAGACCGACATCATTGATAGCCCCGATTTTAATGGGGGCATCTTCTTTCAATAACGCGGGGATGAAGCCATCTTTCCATAAACTGTTGATGACCTTTTCAGGGACACGTCTTCCGATTATGGTCATGATACGAGCCTGATCCGTAGTATCATCGTGAGTGCTATATGCAAGTAAGCGGTGGTTACCGTCCTCGATTGTAATGGGGCAACCTAATACCGAACTGATTCTATCGGCAAACTCCATCATATCTCCATAAAGGTCTTTAAAAATATCTCTATTTTTTTCGAATTCCTTCATTTTTTTTGCCCCTCGCTAAAAAAATTCCTTCTCCTTGAATTTTAAACGATTTCCTATTAATAAGCATAGATAAATCCTTTGTAAAACAGAAAATCCCTACCGATGGAAACCGGAAGGGACTTTATTTTAGAATAGGAAGTTAATTAAAAGATAAAGCAAACCAGCTAATGTAGCCGAGATGGGAATGGTAATGAACCATGTGATGATCATTCTTTTTGCCGTTCCCCATTTTACACCCTTGACACGATGCGCTGATCCAACCCCAAGGATTGAAGACGAAATAACATGGGTTGTACTGACTGGCATGTGTATTACAGTCGCACCGAAAATGATAAAGGCTCCGGTTAAATCCGCTGCAACACCATTGACCGGCCGGATTTTCATGATTTTGCCGCCAACGGTCTTAATGATCTTCCAGCCGCCGACCGAAGTTCCAAGTCCCATTGCGAGCGCACAGGAGAACTGAACCCAGAAGGCGATATCGGTACTTGATGCATAACCATTTGCAATAAGGGCCATCGTGATGATACCCATTGCTTTTTGAGCGTCGTTCGTTCCGTGGGTATACGATTGAAGAGCTGCAGTAGCAATCTGTATAGTCCGGAATTTTTGGTTTGTTTTTGTCAGGTTATTGTTTTTAAAAACAACTTTAAAGATGCTGTATACGATAAACCCGATTGCAAAAGCAATTAGCGGGGAGAAGATCAAAGCTTGAAGAATTTTCAAGAATCCTCCCCAGTTAATTCCAGCGAATCCTGCTGCAGCAATCGCTGCACCAGCAATCGAACCAATCAATGCATGGGAGGAACTGCTTGGTATTCCGTAATACCACGTAAGAAGGTTCCATATGATGGCGGCAAGTAGAGCAGCCATAATTACATATGAACCATTCGGAAGCGTGAACGGATCCACGATATCCTTCGTTATGGTCTTCGCCACTCCAGTAAATGTCATGGCTCCGACGAAATTCATGACGGCTGCCATGATGATGGCATGCCTAGGCTTCAAGGCCTTTGTTGAAACAGCAGTCGCTATTGCATTGGCTGTATCATGAAAACCATTGATGAAGTCAAATGCTAAAGCAAAGAAAACGATTAATATTGTTATAATTAATAAAGTATCCATTTATTGGGGTACTCCTTAGGCGTTTTTCATTATGATTGTTTCAAGTGTATTGGCCACCGCTTGACAGTGATCGGCAATCTCTTCAAGGCTTTCATAAATTTCTTTATATTGAATGATCCTGATTGGATCTTTTTCAACTGTAAACAAGTTTTTGATTGATTGACGTTGGATTCCGTCACAAACGGATTCAAGATCTTTAATTTTGATTGCATGTTCACGAATCATTGGCAATTTTTTAGTGGATAGTGTATCGACAGCATTTTCAATCTCATACGTACACTGTTTGATTGCATCCACAAACTTAAGCATATACTCATCTGCATTGACAATTGAGTACATTTCGAATAATGCCGCACAGTGTTCCAAACCGTCTATGACATCATCCATTCTCATGGTTAATTCAAGGATATCCTCCCGTTCGATAGGAGTGATGAAAGCATTGTTAAGCTCTTTGATCACATTATGAACCATTGAATCGCCCTTATGCTCATAGTCTTTCATGGTATCTGAAAATACTTTGAGATCGGAGATGTTCTTGAGTTTATAATCCGCGAAATAGTCAGCACCTTCTTTAAGGTTTTGAGCGATGTTAAAAAGCATTACCGCGAATTTGTCTTTTTTTGATTTAAAAGCCATGTTAAAGCCTCCCAATTAGTCATGCAAATTTACGCACTTTAGTCGTACGCTTAGTATTAACAAATTGATTGTAACGAATTCATGTAGTATACGGGAAGGTTTTTCGACGAAAATTTACAAAATCTTAATAAAACTTTACATAAAAAAACAAGGAAAATTAAAAAAAGGGAAAAACCCTGCATTTATAAGGGGGATTTGTAAAAAAAAAGCCTTTCTGATATGGGAAAGGCAAAAGGTTCTATAAAAATAAAGCAATCAAATAGTAAATGATTCCAGCTAGTGAAGCGGAAATTGGCAATGTAATGAACCAAGTGACCAACATGTTTTTTGCGGTTCCCCATTTTACCCCTTTGATGCGGTGTGCAGAACCGACCCCAAGTATTGAAGAAGAAATGACATGTGTCGTGCTGACCGGCATATGCAGGAAGGTTGCACCGAAAATGATCGCTGCTCCAGTCATATCGGCAGCCACACCATTAACCGGACGGATTTTCATGATTTTACCGCCAACGGTTTTGATGATCTTCCAACCTCCGATCGATGTTCCGAGCGCCATGGCTATTGCGCAGGATAATTGTACCCAGAAAGGAACTTCAGATGTAGAGGCATATCCGTTAGCGATTAAAGCCATCGTGATGATTCCCATGGATTTTTGAGCATCATTCGTCCCATGTGTATAAGACTGGATGGCCGCCGTGAGAATTTGTATACTCCTGAATCGTTTATTGGTTTTTCCTAAATTATTATTTTTGAATACTACCTTGAAGATACTGTATACAATGAATCCAAGCGTAAAGGCAAGGATTGGAGATAGGATCAATGCTTGTACAATTTTAGTGAACCCACTCCATTTAATCGCATCGAATCCACTAGCCACGATGGCAGCTCCAGCTATTGAACCAATGATTGCATGGGAGGAACTGCTTGGAATGCCAAAATACCACGTGATTAAATTCCATATTATTGCTGAAAGCAGTGCAGCAAGGATTACATAAGAACCATTATTCAATGTGAAAGGATCGACGATATCCTTCGTAATGGTATGCGCTACACCGGTAAAGGTCAGTGCTCCCAATAAATTCATGACCGCAGCCATGATGATTGCATGACGTGGTTTAAGTGCCTTGGTTGATACTGCTGTAGCGATGGCGTTAGCCGTATCATGGAAACCATTGATAAAGTCAAAGACCAAAGCAAAAATAATAATTAGCGCGGTTAAGATGAGTATGCTATTCATACATGGAGGACTCCCTTGATTTCAAGTATGTAAAGTGTATATAGATTGTGACCAATGAATGGGCGCAGGACAGTTTGCACTCCTCAATATTTAGAATGGGAGTTTTACTATTGATTATTCTTTAAAGATGGCACCTTCTTTTTTACTTGGTTTAAAGTCGAACTATACTATTGTAACGAATTACATACCTATAAGGATAGATGTTTCGTCATTTTTTTACAAAATATTTAACCTAATGAATGATTAAAAAGATAAAATGTTTCCTTTAATATATATAAATGGAATATAAGGGTGTGTTATCACTCAAGGGACTCTATAAATCCCGATGCTTATGGTTAGAAATAGAAGGTGGAGGGATGTATAATTGGTAAATAAAAGTAAGGGGGAATGATGGAATGATTTCAAATATTGGGGAAACGATCACCTTACATAATGGAGTAAAAATGCCACAGTTGGGTTTCGGTGTATTTAAAGTGAAAAACGGCAATGAAACGGTTGAGTCCGTCAAGAAAGCAATAGAAGTTGGTTATCGTGCTATTGATACGGCGGCCATTTATGAAAATGAAGAAGGTGTTGGTCAGGCGATTCGGGAATGCGGAGTGCCACGTGAAGAATTGTTCATTACATCCAAAGTGTGGAATACCGAGCAAGGATATGAAACGACGCTCCAGGCATTTGATGATAGTTTAAATCGCCTTGGATTGGATTACTTGGATTTATACCTGATCCACTGGCCGGGAAAAGATAAATATCTGGAAACCTGGAGGGCATTGGAGAAGCTGTATAAGGATGGAAAGGTGAAATCAATCGGTGTAAGTAACTTCCATGTTCATCATTTGGAAAATTTACTTGCAAATAGTGAAGTGAAGCCGGTCGTCAATCAAATTGAATTGCATCCACTTTTGACTCAAGTTGAAATTCGTGATTACTGTGCAAAACATGAAATAAAGGTAGAATCTTGGAGCCCTCTAGGCAGGGGGAACCTTTTGGAAGAGCCGACAATTAATCATATAGCGAAGAAGCACGGGAAAAGTTCAGCACAAGTATTGATTAGATGGCATCTGCAACATGATCTGGTTGTAATACCTAAATCGATTACGCCGTCCCGTATCAAGGAAAATGCACAGGTATTTGATTTTTCATTGAGTTTAAATGAAATGAATCAAATAGATGCCTTGAACAAAAATGAACGGTTCGGCAGCAATCCCGATGAACTTTTGTTCTAAAAAGAATACTGCATAGGAGGGTGTCCCGATAATGGGGCATCCTTTTTCTTTTCCTTTATGAACATAATCGGGACAGTTGCTGTTTATACTAACATATGTGACAAAGTTAAACCTATGGTATACCCGTTTAATATGTCTGATAATCCTGTTTTCGTTACCAAATATTTTTAAAAAAATTAGGTTTTAGATTAATTAAACGGGGAAAATAATGAGTACAGCAGCAAACAAAAAGAAAAAATTCACTAACACGAGAATTGCAAATCAGTTACTCAAGGGCTATAGCTAGCTAACACTACCCAATAACTAAAACATTCACATTCATTAGATATTATGCGAATCGGCATCATACCATTTGAATGTAAAGGTTAAAGTACTGAAAAAAAGCATGACAATATGGAAGTGATTTGATTTCTTGGAGTCTGCTGCAGAAAATGAAAAAAATAACTAATTTGAAGGAGGAAATATATTATGGGATTTTTATGGTCATTAATTATCGGAGGTATCATCGGTTGGTTAGCAGGTATGATCGTTGGACGTGACGTACCATTTGGAATTATCGGTAACATTATCGCTGGTTTCGTTGGTGCATGGTTAGGTTCATTAATTCTTGGGAACTGGGGACCTTCAGTGGCAGATTTCGCTATAATTCCAGCATTGATTGGTGCAATCGTATTTGTCTTCATCTTAAGCCTTATCTTAAAAGGCATGAGAAAAGCTTCATAAATACAAAAATAAAGCTGGCCCAAGTGGCCAGCTATTTTTTTTGCCAAAATGAATGGATTTCGTCCCGACATGAAGAAAAACCGTATGCTGAAAAAATAGGAGTAACAATTTTGGATAATAATGAAGAAATAAGAACACCGTCCTGAATGGAACGGTGTTTCAGACTGTAGACATACTCGATGAAAATCGAGTTTGTCTACAGTTTTTTTGGCTTGTACAAATTTTGACGTTGATTTCCACTTCAGGCACTCGCTTTCCGCGGGCGGTCCGGGAGCCTCCTCGGCGCACTTGCGCCTGTGGGGTCTCCCTTGGACTCGCTATTCCCGCAGGAGTCTCGCACCTTCCGTTCCAATCAACTATGTTTAAAATTTCAGATAGACTCCTTTTTGCCTACAGTCTTTTTTGTTTTAAAATAGAACTATTAAAACTTGAGGTGATGAGGATGCTTTCGAAGCATAATTCTAATCAGCGAGATCAACTTGAAATAATTACTTTAGATCAACTGGTGCCGGCGAATCATTTGGTTCGTAAAATGGAGGCTTCCATTGACTTCACTTTCATTTATTTTTTGGTGATAGATATGTATTCAGAGGTAGGACGCCCAAGTATTGATCCAGTTATCTTAGTTAAACTGACATTCATTCAATATACCTTCGGTATTCGTTCCATGCGTAAAACGATTGAAGAAGTTGAAACAAATATGGCTTACCGTTGGTTCTTAGGCTATGGTTTCCATGATAAAGTACCTCATTTCTCAACGTTCGGGAAAAATTATGAGCGACGCTTAAAAGATACAGACCTGTTTGAACAGATTTTCTATCGCATCTTAATGACAGCTGCTGAAAGAAAGTTAATAAGTGCTAAACACATATTTGTCGATTCCACACATGTGAAAGCCAATGCGAATAAGCGTAAATTTGAAAAGAAAATCGTACGCAAAGAAACACGAGCATATCAAGGACGTCTTCAAGATGAAATAAATCAAGATCGTGAAAACCATGGAAAGAAGCCTTTTCCACTAGATAAATTTGATAAGGAAGAAACCTAAGCAATTAAAGAAAGTACTACGGATCCTGAGAGTGGCTACTATGTGAAAGATGAACGAACAAAACAGTTTGCCTATTCATTCCATGCGGCCGCAGACCGCAACGGTTTTGTATTGGGAACGATTGTAACACCTGGTAATACACATGACAGTCATATTTTGGAGCCACTTGTTGAGCAAGTGATTGAGAAAGTTGGAAAACCAGAAGCAGTTGCCGCAGATGCAGCTTATAAAACACCAGCGATTACAAGCTACCTATTTAACAAAGAAATCACACCTGCTTTACCAAAAGAAGGATTCTTTCGCAAACATGACTATGTTTACGATGAACACTTTGATTGTTATCTTTGCCCTTCGGGAGAAACTTTAAAGTACTCAACAACAAATAAAGAGGGCTATCGTGAGTACAAATCGCCAAAACAAATTTGTGCAACATGCTCATTTTTATCACGGTGTACTGAAAGCAAAGACTATCAAAAAGTAGTGACACGGCATATCTGGCAAGCATATGTGGAAGAAGCAGATCATCTGCGTCATCATCAAGATGTAAAACCTATATATGCGAAACGTAAAGAAACGATTGAGCGTGAATTCGCAGATGCAAAAGAAAAGCATGGTATGCGTTGGACTACTTTAAGGGGACTTAAAAAATTGTCGATGCAAGCGATGCTTACTTTCGCTGCCATTAATTTAAAGAAGATGGCCACTTGGACATGGAAAGGTCCTAAAATGGCTTAACATAGTGGCTCGAAGAGCCCAAATCTCTTATCCTTTGGTCAAAATTTCAAGGGAATTTTAAAAGGGGTTCGGAATTTTAAAATTCCGAACCCCTTTGTCTACAAACTGGAACACCGTCCTGAATGGAACGGTGTTTTTCTGTTTAAATGGTGACATCGAATATTTCAGGCCTATCAATGAAAGGAGCTTCAACGATCATTTTTTCTTCAGAAATCGGGTGGATGAATTCGATTTTCCTTGCATGCAGGGCTTGACGTGGAAATGTCTTTTTCCGCCATACAATGTATCTCCGGCCAAGGGGTGATTCAAATGACTGAAATGCACCCTGATCTGGTGGGTCCGGCCGCTTTCCAGGGTGCAGCTGACGAGCGTCAAGTTTTTCTTGGAATCGCGGTTGAGCACCCGATAATGGGTGACTGCCGTCTGGCCTGTAGGGGAAACCCTTCGTCTCGTGGCATGGTGGCGGTCACGGCCAATTTTTTCTTTGATTTCGCCTTCATCCTTTTTAATGTTTCCTTCGACTAAAGCTAGGTATGTCCGCTTGATTTCCCTTTCTTCCAACATTTTATCCAGCATGGACCCAATGAGGCGGTTTTTGGCAAAAAGGACCGCACCGGTGGTATCTTTATCAAGCCTATGAATATGCTTGATCATACAGGTCTGGCCGGTTATTTGAAGATGGTGTGCGATTCCATTGAGAAGGGAGTGTGCTTCACCCGGTTGAGAAGGGTGGGTATCCATTCCAGCCGGCTTATTGGCTATCAACAACACATCATCTTCATATAAAATGGTAATTCCTAAGTCTGTCGCTTGAACTGTTTCATTTTCAGTGTGATCCAATAAGGGGATGCTGATCGTATCTCCTTCGTTAAGGAGAGTTGACCAGGTGATGTAATTCCCGTTCACTGTCACTCCTTTACTCATCCTCCATTCATGCACTAATTTCTTCGGGGCCTTCAACGCTCCCTGAAAAGCTTTTCCAATGTTAATCCATTCCAACTTTGGAGAACATCGATTATTAAATGTTGGTTAGTTATTTTGAAATTTTCCAATTTAACTCCTACTTTCGACTCGTTTGGTTGTGCTTATATGAAAAAAATATATAATAATTACGGATAAGGTGTAAAAAAGTAACCTTGGGCCTATTGCTAAGATTTTCAGTGGTGGAAATTACCACATATTTTTTACAATATTTATGTTATTCTATGGGGAAAGAAATCCCTTGTCCTAGAATATACATATAATAGATAGGTCTAACGGATCTGAAAAAGGTGGTTTTTTTAGTGAAGACGGTCTTTTCTTCAACGGAAGAACAAGAGCAAGAAATAGCGAGTCTCGTTTCTCGTTTCTACGAATCTGTATTTCCAAAATACTTTACGGAAAGTGAAATCCTTCATTTTCGCGAGATTGGCGTTTTAGAGCCCAATCAAAGTCCTGTTACTTACTTGGCAACATTAAGAGACGCATTTCAAGTAATGACATGTCTTCAAGTCCTTATGTCGATATTAGACAATAAAAAGAGAGTGATGGAACCTAAATCTGAAGAATTGTTCCAACATAACATCACTCTATTGAATGAATGCGGAATATTCTTCCCCTTTTATTATGACCATTTTTCAAGTATAAACCATGAAGCGAATAATGATATGCAGATGTTGGACATCCAGGTGGCGAATCAATATTTAGTATAAGGCAAAAAAAATGAGCCGGCTATAACGGGAGAAGCATTTCCGTTAGGGCCGGCTCATTTTTTCCATCCTTAATTAATATCGTGTTCCTTGAACCATTTCTCGAACGTTTCCTCATCATTATAGCCAACGATCCGTTCTTGTTCTTTGCCATTTTTATAATGAACGATGGTAGGAGTCTTTTTGATGCCATAATCGCTCGAACCTTGTTCAAACTCCAAAAGATTGAATTGAACTAGGTCGATTCCCAACTTTTCTGCCAAAGGAGCCACGATTGGCGTGGTTTTTTGACAATGCGTGCACTCAGGACTATAGAAATAAACGGTCACATCTTCATTATCCTGGAGGTCCTGCTCCAATTCTTCCGGCAGGATCAAGTTTTGATAATTGGGGTCATCCAGCTGATCGACAGTAGCGGGTTTAAGTTTATCCTTGCCGTATGGATTCCCTTTTGATTTTTCTTCTTTTTTGAAGTTTGTAAAAACGCCCAGCAGGACAAATAGCGCGACGATTATCACTAAAAATATAGCCATTTTCTTCATTAAGCTGCAACCTCCTTGGATCTTGTCCATATGATGTAACTGCATATGAAAATAATGATGAATGCAGTCAAGGCTAGGAACGGGATGGTGATGAAACCAAATACGTTTATATATTGTCCTGTACATGGAACCTTTCCGCATGCAAGGGTGTGATCAGAAAAGAATGAAACCTTTTGTATCAAGTAATGGTACGTGGAAATGAATGCACCGATAGCGGATAATATCATGGTATAAAAGCTGATCCGATAATCTTTTCGAATGATTGCAATTCCTAATATGATCGTAAAAGGATACATGATGATCCGCTGATACCAACAGAGCGCACAAGGTTCATATTGCTTTATTTCAGAAAAATATAAGCTTCCAAACATAGCAATGATGGAAACAGCCCAGGCTGCAAATAATAAGTTTTCCACACTGCGTTTAGTATTGTTCATGGTTCCTCTTCCCCATCTCTTTTTACTCTCATGAAAAGTATAGTATGTAAGGACCGCGTCTGTAAAATATATATTCTTTTAACGGACATTCTGAATGTTTTAATTTGAAATCCTTGGGTAGGTTCAGTTGTTTTAATTTTTGGATAAGGGGTATAATTCTTATGGAAGAGATTAAAGGAGTCTGAGGAAAATGCCTAATTTGGACCTGCATAAATATGAAAAAATAATGGAAATACGTAATATGAGGCTAGGAGACATTGATGAAATAATTGCTTTGCAGTCGAGTTGCTTTCCGGGAATGGTTCCCTGGAAGCGAGATCAGCTTGAGAGCCATCTGGCAATTTTTCCGGAAGGGCAGTTTGTGGCTGAATATGATGGAAAAGTGATTGGCTCATGTTCCAGCCTCATTATTAATTTTGACGAATATGATGACCGCCATACATGGGATGATGTAACCGATAATGGGTACATCACGAATCATAATCCGGACGGTTATAATTTATATGGAATCGAGGTCATGGTCCATCCTGAATTCCGCAGGATGAAAATTGGTCAGAGACTATACGATTCAAGGAAAGAACTTGTTGCCCATTTGAATTTAAAAAGCATCATTATCGGGGGAAGGATCCCCAATTACCATAAACATGCGGATGAACTGCTACCAAGGGAATACGTTAAAGAAGTTCAATTGCATAAAATATATGATCCGGTTCTTTCGTTCCAGCTTTTAAATGGGTTCACGCTTATGAGGATCAATCCGAATTACTTGCCGGATGATCTGCAATCGAATAAGTATGCTACGCTCATGGAGTGGAATAACGTTGATTATCAGCCGAAAACAAAACGTTATTATAAAACGTCAGAACCGGTACGGATTTGCGTCGTCCAATACATGCTGCGTAAAATCGATTCATTCGATGACTTCGCTAACCAAGTCGAGTATTTCACTGACGTTGCTTCGGATGCTAATGCGGATTTCGCCGTGTTCCCGGAATTGTTCACCACCCAGCTGATGTCTTTCTTGAATGAAAGATCACCAAGCTTGGCTGTCAGGAAACTGTCGGATTTCACGGAGCAGTACATTGAATTGTTTACCACTTTAGCTGTAAGGTATAACGTCAATATCATCGGCGGTTCCCATTTCGTTAAAGAAGATGATGATAATATCTATAATATCGCTTATTTATTCCGTCGCGATGGGACGATTGAAAAGCAATATAAAATTCATATCACACCGAATGAAAGAAAATGGTGGGGTATTAACGCAGGTGACCGCGTTCGTGTCTTTGATACGGATTGTGGAAAAATCGCGATACAAATTTGTTATGATATTGAGTTCCCGGAACTCGCCCGGATTGCTACCGACATGGGAGCGAAAATCATATTCACTCCGTTTTGTACGGAAGATAGGCAAGGCTACCTGCGAGTTCGTTATTGTGCCCAGGCCCGTGCCGTGGAAAACCAAATTTATACCGTCATTTCCGGAACGGTCGGAAATCTTCCGCAAACGGAAAATATGGATATCCAATATGCCCAATCGGGAATCTTCTCTCCTTCGGATTTCGAATTTGCGCGTGACGGCATAGTCGGGGAAACCAGCCCGAACCTTGAGATGGTCCTGATTGGAGATGTCGATTTGGAGATCTTAAGGCGGGAGCGTCAGTCCGGTACTGTAAAGCAATTGAAAGATCGCCGCCATGATATATACCATCTGCATTACAAAGATGGCGAAAAATAAAGAGGAAAACGAGCTCGTGATGTGAAGAACACTGGATTTGGTTCTTTTCATTACGAGCCTTTACTTCATTTATTGGAATAAATGTGATAATTTTGTATATGTAAGGCAGATACATAATAATAAAAAAATAAGGCGTTTAGGAGGAGATGTTGGAGATGGACTGGAAATCTTTATACACCACTTGGGCAGGGTACCAGAATTTAAATGGGGAATTACGTGTCCTCCTTGAGGAAATGCAGCAGGATGAAGCACAACTCGAAGATGCCTTTTATAAAAATTTAGAATTTGGAACAGGCGGAATGCGTGGGGAAATCGGAGCGGGAACGAACCGGATGAATCTTTATACCGTAAGGAAGGCAACGGTTGGGTTGGCTCAATATATCTCTTCGTTTGGGGAAGAAGCAAAAGGAAGAGGGGCTGTGATCGCTTATGATTCGAGACATAAGTCCCCGGAATTTGCACTCGAAGCAGCTAAGACCTTGGCTACATTTGGGGTGAAGGCTTATTTATTCGATGAATTGCGTCCAACTCCAGAATTGTCATTTGCGGTTCGCGAGCTGAATGCCTATGCTGGAATCGTCATCACGGCGAGCCACAATCCGCCTGAATATAATGGTTACAAGGTTTATGGGTCAGATGGGGCACAATTGCCACCGGAAGCAGCGGATCAAGTGATCAGCTACGTGAATGCCATTGAAAGTGAGCTTGAAATTCAGGTTGAAGAAGCTGAAGTCCTTAAAGGGCAGGGCCTTATCGAAATGATTGGGGAGGAATTGGATGCCGCATATAATCGTGAGCTGCTAACAGTTCCCGAGAATCCGCAGCTTGCCGAGGAAATAGATGTGTCAATCGTCTTTACGCCGCTTCATGGAACGGCAAATAAATCCGTCAGGCGGGCACTGCAAAGCTTAGGGTACCAAAATTTGCATATCGTTAAGGAGCAGGAATTGCCGGATCCTGATTTTTCGACGGTCAAATCTCCAAATCCAGAGGAACCAGCTGCATTTGAAATGGCCATCGAGCTTGGAAACAAGGTGGAAGCGGACTTATTGATTGCAACGGACCCAGATGCAGATCGGCTTGGAATTGCCGTTAAAAACGAGATGGGTCAATATGTTGTCCTGACTGGAAATCAAACAGGTGCTCTTTTCCTGGACTACTTGCTGTCCCAGAAAAAAGAGAAAGGGATGATTCCTCAAAATGGTGTCGTCTTAAAAACAATCGTCACATCAGAAATCGGGCGGACGATTGCCAAGTCATATGGCTTGAAGACGGTTGATGTACTAACAGGGTTTAAGTTCATCGCCGAGAAAATAAATCAGTATCATGAAAGCGGAGAAAATAGCTTTTTGTTCGGATATGAAGAAAGCTACGGATATCTGATTAAAGACTTTGCACGAGATAAGGATGCCATTCAAGCGGCAGTGCTGGCTGTCGAGGTCTGTGCCCATTATAAAAAGCAGGGATTGACACTATATGAAGGGTTGCTGAATGTGTTTGAAAAATACGGCTTTTACTTGGAAGGATTGCGTTCATTGACTTTAAAGGGCATTGAGGGAGCAAAACAGATTCAAGGAATATTGAATCAATTCCGTCAAAATCCTCCTTCCCGAATAGCCGGCATTCCGGTAGTCGCTGAAGAAGATTATCAAAGCGGCAAAAAGCGTACATTACTTTCGAATGGTGAAGAATTGATCGAGCTTCCGAAATCAAATGTATTGAAGTATTTCCTTGAGGATGGTACATGGGTTTGCCTCCGTCCTTCAGGCACTGAACCGAAAATCAAATTCTATTTCGGAGTTCAAGGTAAATCAATGCCGAAAGCTGAGTCCAAGTTATCGGGAGTCATGGAAGATTTCATGAGCAAAATCGAAGCGTTGGTTTAAATGTATGAAAGCTAAACGAAAGACTTCTTCGGTCTTTCGTTTTTTTATGATGGCAAATTTTCAGTTGCATGAAAAATCAAAATTCTAGGAAATTCCTTTTCGGTTTTGGTATACTGTATTGGCGAGTGATCTCGGAAAACATCGGTTAATTGAATTTAGAGTGAGCAGCAATATAGGAATAATGGAGGTATATATTCATGAAATTAGTAATCATTAATGGTTCACCACGTAAACAAGGGCGTACGGGGATTGCCTCACGCTACATATCCAAGAAATATGGAGCGGAACTTATTGATTTAAGCAATAGCGAAATCCCTTTATATTCAGGTGAAGGTGAGCAATATCAATTAGAAGTGATTCAAGGTCTTCGGAAAAGCATCGAGGAAGCTGATGGCGTCATTCTGACCACTCCGGAATATCATGGTTCCATGAGCGGAGCCTTGAAAAATGCCTTGGATTTTCTAAGCAGTGAACAATTCACGCATAAACCAGTTGCTCTATTGGCTGTCTCCGGCGGAGGTAAAGGCGGGATCAATGCCTTGAATTCCATGAGGACAGTGGGTCGAAGCCTTTATGCAAATGTGATTGCCAAACAATTGGTTCTGGATCCGCATTGCTTCGATTACGAAAATGATGGTTTATTTGAAGAGTCTGCGGTACTTGTAGAAGGAATGATTGAAGAGCTTAAAATGTATGCAACTGCATATGCTACAATGAAAAAATGATGAAATGAGGGTCAGGTATTAAATACCTGACCCTTCCTTGTTTTTATAGGGTTTCACCAGCCAAAGTTATATCCCCGATAAACAATCCCCTTGTATAAATTTTCCCGTTTTGCAAAAACTATAATTGATTTTAACTTGGAAGTTCACTTAAATAATCACTTGTTTTTTCTGCCGCATGATCCAGATAACGAAGCAGTGCATACAGCTGGGATTGAACGACTTGATAATCATGCTCAAATCTGTAAGCGTGCAAAAAATGTTCTATTTTTTTCGAAAGAAAATGATCTTTCGTTCGAACCATCAATACTAACAAGCTGTCCCAATCAGAACGGTGTGTGTGAAACAATGCCTGATCATAATCCGCAATCCTCATGTTCTTCTCCCCTTAATAAGGAGCTATTTGTATTTTGTTCAGATATGACAGAACATTTCCTTACAATAAGTGGCGATGTATTGGAACCGCGGTTGTTGCTTTTTACCTGAATAAAAATAAAAGGTGAGTACATGAGAAAAATAATGGTAATTGGAATATTGTTGCTTCTTTTTTCCCTGAACCATCGCTGGCGGCAGAAGTGTATTCCCCTGAACAGATGGAAATGGATCTGCATGAAATCGAAAAGCAGTATAAATTGGATGTTGAAATAATCGGGCAAACTGAAAAGGGGAAAAAATAAAGGCAGTCAAGTTAGGAAAAGGAAAAAGGTCGATTTTGCTGGTGGGATCACATCATGGACGGGAATGGCTAAGCTCCATACTTTTAGTGCGTATGCTTGAAGAGTATGCAGCCGCCTATCGAGCGGGCAAACCTGTTGGAGAATATCCGTCGGAATCATTGGATGAAGTGAGCATCTGGTTCATCCCGATGTTGAATCCAGATGGGGTGAGCATCCAGCAAGGAGATTTATCCAACTTAAATGTTCTTGAAAAGGCTGCAGTATGGAAAATGAACCGATATAGCAGGAATTGGTCACGGTGGAAAGCCAACGCTAAAGGCATTGATTTAAATAGGCAATACCCGGCTGGATGGAAAGAAGTCATGAGTCATGAAACAAAACCAACGTATCAATTTTATAAAGGCGGACAACCACTGGAAGCAGCTGAAGTAAAAGCGCTTATGGATTTCACGAAGGAGATCGATCCGCTTATTGCTGTTTCCTATCATACTTCAGGAAGGGAAATCTTTTGGCATTACAAAAATAAACGGAAAAATATGGCAAGGGATTATGGGATTGCCAAAAAGACTGCCGAATTGACTGGGTATGAACTGACCTTCCCGGAAAAAGAAGCGGTAGGAAGCGGGTTTACTGATTGGTTCATAACTGAATTCCGCCGCCCGGGAATGACGATCGAACTTAGTTATTTAGTGGATGAAACCAATCCGCCGTTGACTGTGTTTCCTGAGGAATGGAAGAGGAATCGATTAGTTGGAATCATGCTTGTAAAAGAAGCGAAGCAGCTGCATAACAACTGAACATTTTTACATAATAATACTAAGCGGAAAGTATTGAGGAGGAAAGATTTTGAAAAAAGTCATCGTAATGCTAATGGGGATTTTTTTAATCATACAAGCAGGGTCCATTTCAGCACAGGCCCAAAAACCGATTACGAAAAATACGGAAAGATTGCTATTACAGTAGTGCAGGCAGATTATCCTGAAGTTGAGATTACCGACTACGAATATAAGGGCAGAAAAACTGTGGCGAAAAATCTCGTCGAAGACGATTTCAGATTTTTGGTCGAGGATAAAGGTCAGGAGTTCAATGTCATCGTGACCGTACAACATGATTTGAAAAATGAAAAATTACTTAGTTTGAAGGTCATGGAGCAAAAGGAAAGTGAGATCAGGACAAACGGAAATTCCAGGTATGCATCTTACCGAACATCTTCACCTCGAGAAGATGTTTTTTTCTTATTTCTTTAAAGGTTGTCCGGAAAATGAGGGATATCGGCATGGGTGTTAAAGGAAAGTGATGCCAATACGGTCAGCTGCCATGAAGTTTTAATTGCATTTATGAGCAGCTAACCAGTATAGTTAGTATCAGATTGAAACAATAAGCTTGATGGTAGGGATTTAGAAAATGAGAAAGTTTAAGAAAGTTTATGTGGAAATTACGAATATATGTAATTTGAAGTGTAATTTTTGCCCAAGTTCCAGCTTGCAAAGGACCCTGAAATTCATGGATCCTGAAGGGTTTACGGATGTTATCAAGAAAATCAAACCACACACCGATCATATTTATTTTCATTTGATGGGTGAACCGTTTTTAAATAAAAATTTGGGTACATTCCTGGATATCAGTGCTGAAAATGACTTGAAGGTTAATATTACAACGAACGGTACTTTGATTCAAAAGGTCAAAGACAAGCTGCTCTCCAAAAAAGCCCTTCGGCAGGTGAATATTTCACTTCATAGCTTTGAGGCAAACGATACAAGCAATAGTCTTGACTCTTATGTCAGTAATATTGCCGATTTCATAAATGAAGCAAACGAAAAAGTGAAGTGATTTGTGCCATTCGTTTATGGAATATGGATACGGCTGAATTAAAAGCGAGTAATGGCCTGAACGATGATATTCTGAGCATGCTGGAGGAGAAGCTTTCATTGGACATTCGCTTAAGTGAAGCTCTTCAGCAAAAGAATAATATTAAGTTGAGGGACCGGGTTTATATAAACATGGCCGAAAAATTCGAGTGGCCGGAATTGGACCGTGACATTATCGATGAAAATATTTTCTGCTATGCTCTTAGAGATCAGTTAGGTATCTTGGTGGATGGTACAGTCGTACCTTGTTGCTTGGATAGTGAAGGGAAAATACCGCTTGGAAATATATTCGAAACATCACTTGAAGACATTTTAAATGGTGAACGGGCTAAAAATATGTATGATGGTTTCTCAAGAAGATGTGCAGTTGAAGAACTATGTAAACGGTGTGGCTACGCAAAGCGTCATAAAAAATAGACGAAGGAAAATTACGGAGTTCATCTTCGTGGTTTCAGACTGTAGACAAACTCGATGAAAACTCAGTTTGCCTGCAGTTTTTTTATTTGAAAAGTTCAATTTATTTCAGAGACTGCTCCCTTTCTTTGGTAGACGTTGATTTCCTCTCCAGGCACTCGCTTTCCGCGGGCGGTCCGCCCTCGGCGTCTTTGCGCCTGTGGGGTCTCCCTTGGACGCGCTTTTCCCGCAGGAGTCTCGCAAATCTCTTCAATCCAATGGGATTACAGTAAAAAACATCCTCTCTATTCGTACTCCGAACTCCATTTGTCGCCAAACTGAAACCACCGGGTCCATCTCTGTGTTTTTTGTGCTTGAGGACATTGCCACCATCCTTTATTATTAAAAATTCAGAATATTATTGTTTTATTAAAAGTCCCGTGATAAAATACTCTCTATTATTGATGAAGTTAGAACTTCATATTGTCATATAAAAAGTTTTGGATTCATATCTTGCTTTAGAGGGGATGTTTATGGATTTACAGCAAAAAGTTAAAGAAGTATTCCCTGGTTTATCAACTGGTCAAAAAAAGGTAGCAAAATACTTGTTAGTGCATTCACATACATTTGCAGTCACTTCAGCTCAAAAGCTTGGAAAAGATATAGGGGTAAGCGAAACGACAATCATCCGCTTTTGCTATTCATTGGGGTTAAGTGGATATGCAGAGCTTCAAAAACTTATTCGCAATCAGTTGATATACGAGAGCAGCAGTTTGAATGAATATCATTCTTCAAAACTTGAAGCCGCGAATCAGCCAAACTTCATGGCTCAAGTGATGGGGCAGGATATCATCAGCATCGAAAAGACAATGAAAAATTTATCAAATGAAAGTTTCTCCAAAACAGTTGATAAATTGGCGGCAGCTGACAATATTTTGATATCCGGACATCGGTTATCATTTTCGGCAGCACATTGGTTAACCTTTACGCTTAGGCTTGTTAGGGAAGAGGTTCATTTATATAAGCCTGATACAGATGATATTTTTTACTGTTGAGTAAAATGACTGAAAATTCCGTTTTTGTAGCCATTTCATTTCACCGCTATGTTAAAGAAACTGTGAAAATAACGGAGATGGCAAAAAAGGCGGGGGCATTTGTAATTGGTGTTACGGATTCCGAACTGGCTCCAATTGCTGAATACACTGACATTTTATTGCCAATTTCAACGCCAAGGACTTCCACTATCGATACGGCACCAGTGTTATTTTCATTATTGAATAGTTTAGTAGCTGGTGTATCGATTAAAGATGAACAAGGTTTCAAAGAAAGAAAAGCTATATATGATGCGTTCAATCAAGACGATTACTTCTTTTGAGATGAAAATTCCATCAGTTTGGTGAACATGCCGATTAAACCGGGATATAAGGAGGAGACAGAAATGGATATAACACAATCTATCGAAAAATTAAAGCCGCGTATACTCGATATTTTTGACCATTTACACGCAAATCCTGAAACGAGTTGGAATGAGGTGAATACGACAGCTTTCATTTCAAATATTTTAACGGAGAATCAGTGTACAGTGAAAACGTTCGAGGACTGTACAGGTGTAGTTGGGGAAATCGGAGATGGGGATTTCACGGTCGGGTTACGATCGGATATCGATGCACTTTGGCAGGAGGTGCATGGGACGTTTCAAGCCAATCACTCCTGTGGACATGATGGTCATATGACCTTGGCACTTGGGGTATTCCTGGCATTGAAGGAAATGGACTTTCGTCCAAGAGGCAAGCTGAAATTCATTTTTCAACCTGCTGAAGAAAAAGGTACGGGCGCCTTGAAGATGATTGAAGAAAAAGTATTGGATGATGTCGATTTCCTTTATGGAGTGCACTTAAGACCGGTTGAGGAAGTGAAGGATGGGCAAGCGGCGCCAGCCATTGTCCATGGAGCCGCCCAGTTCATTAAAGGTGAAATAGCGGGAACTGATGCACATGGAGCAAGACCGCATCAAGGTCAAAATGCCATCGAGATAGGGGCGGCATTCATCACTTTGTTAAATGGTATCCATCTCAATCCATCCATCCCTTATTCCGTAAAAATGACGCAGTTTTTTGCTGGCGGCGAAAGTTCCAATATCATCCCGGGGAGAGCCACTTTTTCATTGGATTTACGGGCACAGGATAATGCAGTGATGGAAGAGCTCACCAAAAAGGTGGAAAAGGTTGCAGAATCTTTGGCCATTGTCCACGGAGTCGAAGTGAAACTCGAACCGGGAACCACGGTTGCTGCAGCAACCGTGAACGATCAAGCCCAGGAAATAATGTCTGAAGCGATAGCCGAGACACTCGGGGAAGAAAATTTGGTAGCGCCTGTCATTACAACAGGAGGAGAGGATTTTCATTTTTATACGTTGAAAAGACCTGAACTTAAAGCGACGATGCTTGGATTGGGCTGTGATTTGGCACCAGGGCTCCATCATCCGGACATGACATTCAACAAAGAAGCTTTGTTATCGGGAATTGAAATCCTGGCCAAAGCCATCATACTCACTTTCGAGAAGTATGGAGAGGAGGGACAATTACATGACTGATGAATTCATCATTAAATCTCTCTCAACACTAGAGGAATTACAAGAAGTGCAGCGACTGGAAGTCCTTGTATGGGGCATGGATTGCGTTCCCATCCATCAGACGATTACGGCAGTCAAAAACGGCGGGCTTGTTTTAGGCGGCTACATCAATGGCCGGTTAGTCGGGTTTCAATACAGTTTCCCGGGATTCAAGGACGGAAGGGTATATCTATGTTCACATATGTTAGCCATCCATCCGGCCCATCAAAAGAAGGGCTACGGCAGATTACTTAAGCTTGCGCAAAAAGAAGAAGCACTCAAAAAAGGCTACGACTTGATAACTTGGACGTATGATCCATTGGAAAGTGTGAATGCAAACTTGAATATCGGTAAGCTAAAAGCTATTTGCTCTACATATATGGAAGATTGTTATGGGAATATGAATGATACCCTCAATGAAGGATTGTCCACTGATCGATTCATGGTGGAATGGAATATACGGCAGGAAGCAAAGGAAGAGACTCCGCTTCGAAATAAAGCCATACACATCGTAACGACAGGAATGACCGATCAAGGCTTTCCTTACATCAAGGATTATCATTTCGAAACCAATGCCGAGGTGATCGCCATACCCATTCCGACGGATATTCAAAAAATCAAAAAAGCTGATCTCCGCCTTGCGATTGATTGGCGGTTAAAAACCGGTGAATTATTCAAAGCTCTTTTTGCCAAAGGATATGTTGCAGCCGGGATCGAACGGGAACAAGGTGAAAACATTCAAAACTATTTATTAAAAAAACAAGAATAAGAGGGGAATCGGGATGAAAATAACGGAAGTGCGTTTACGTCATTTAAATATGGATTTGGTAGCTCCCTTTACAACTAGCTTTGGAACGTTTGTGGATAAGGAGTTCATTCTTGTGGAAGTGAAAAATGGAGAGGGGCTTTCAGGCTGGGCTGAATCTGTGGCATTTTCAGCACCTTGGTATAACGAAGAAACCATAAAAACCAATTGGACCATGCTGGAGGATTTCCTGATTCCGCTTGTATTGGATAAAGAAATAGAGCATCCTCGTGATGTATCGGATATGTTCTCGCATATTCGTAAAAATAATATGGCAAAATCGGCAATCGAGGGAGCCATCTGGGATTTATACGCAAAAGAAAAGAATATCCCATTAAGTATGGCTTTAGGCGGGGAACTAGAAAAGATCGATGTTGGGATCAGTATCGGCATCCAAAAAACGGTACCTGAATTACTGGCGAAGATAGAAGCTGGATTGAAGGATGGGTATAAAAGAATCAAAATGAAAATTCAACCAGGTTGGGATGTAGATGTAATCAGGGAAGTGCGAAATAGATATCCCGATATCCCGATCATGGCAGATGCAAACTCCGCTTACCGTCTGAAAGACATCGAATTACTGAAACAACTTGATCAATTTGATTTAATGATGATCGAGCAGCCATTGTCATCGGATGATATTGTCGATCATGCTACATTACAAGCGGAAATCAAAACACCGATTTGCTTGGATGAAAGTGTACATTCCGTCGAAGATGCAAGAAAAGCCCTTGAGTTGGGAAGCTGTAAAATCATTAATATTAAGATTGGCAGGGTTGGCGGTTTAACGGAAGCAATGAAAATACATGAATTATGTAAAGAAAGGAATGTACCGGTTTGGTGCGGAGGCATGTTGGAATCTGGTGTGGGGCGTGCCCATAATATCGCATTGACAACACTTGATAACTTCACGATGCCTGGTGATACGGCAGCATCTGCGAATTATTGGCATCAAGACATCATCCAACCAGAGGTTACAGTGAATGATGGGGTCATAACCGTTCCAAAAGCAGCAGGCATTGGCTATGAAGTCGATTACGCTGCGGTCGATGAATTCACTTCTTATAGTAAAAGATATACAAATAAATAAGAGTTGGAATAAAAGAACCTCCCAACTTCATGGGCATCGGCCAGTTAACTTGAAGCTGGGAGGCTATTAAGGAACAGGATAATGATGAAAGGGAAGGTATTTCTTTTAATCTGAATTGTCAGAATAATCATATAATTAGGGTGGTATTTAATATGAAAAACAGTATGAATCTTGCAGGAGCATATATTGGAATCATCATTGGAGCAGGTTTCGCTTCAGGACAAGAAGTGTTACAGTTCTTCACGAGTTTTGGAATCTACAGTGTATTGGGAATTGTTGTTGCTACAGCTTTATTCGCGTTTTTGGGAATGCAAGTTACCCAGTTGGGGAGCACTCTCCAAACACGTTCCCATAAAAGCATCATCGATCATATTTGCGGCCGCTTTATAGGCAGGTTGGTCGATATAATCATCACATTTTTCTTGTTTGGCGTTACAGTCATCATGATTGCCGGTTCCGGAACGATTTTTGAGGAACAATTCGGGATTCCAAGCATGGTCGGTGCAATCGTCATGACGGTGCTTACGATTGGTACGCTTTTACTTAATGTTAATAAAATAATGTCCATCATTAGTGCAGTCACACCGTTTTTATTCGTTATCATGATCATTATTTCAGGTTATTCATTTTTTACATCCGATCTAAGTTTCAATCAAATCATTTCATCTTCAAGTGAAGGAGAGGCTGCAACCGGAAATTGGTTGATGGGTTCATTACTTTATGTTTCATATAATATGACTGCCGGAATTGCCATGCTGGCCGTAATGGGGGGACCTTCAAGAATAAGAAACAGGCTGGTATGGGAGGCATTCTGGGAGGTATCGGATTGGGGATCTTGTTATTCTTGATCAATTTGGGGATGA
This sequence comes from Peribacillus frigoritolerans, assembly GCA_030562215.1. Taxonomy (GTDB): domain Bacteria; phylum Bacillota; class Bacilli; order Bacillales; family DSM-1321; genus Peribacillus; species Peribacillus frigoritolerans_B. The sequence continues at coordinate 2,041,290 of JAUPFL010000001.1, forward strand.
TGTCCGACTTGAAGGGCATAGAAGGCTCAGGTATGCCTACCCTTCATTTAGCGAACCAGATTTCTCCATGGTTGGGATATATCCTATCAATCATCCTTTTAGGAATGATTTATAATACCGCTGTCGGGATGCTGTATGCATTCACCGCCAGGTTGGTGCCTGCCGAAACGAAACCCTTTAAATTATCCGTGATCATGGTTGGGATCCTTGCTTTCCTTGCAAGTTTCGTTGGCTTTATTAAATTGGTTGGGACGGTATACCCAATAACAGGATACTTAGGTTTTGTCATCATTGCAGCGCTAATCATTTCCTGGATCCGTTCAAAAACGAAAAAAGAGGCAGTGAATCCGGAATTAGCGAAATTTTAATATCAAAGGGATTGAGTGCAGAACTGCATGAAACATTTGGCCTGACATCTTCTTCATGGAGGTGTTTTTTCTGTTAGCGAGGACCTTTACTCATGATCACGGCATTTTTCCTCCTTTTTTTCATACATTAGTTTAAAGGCGGAAGACAAGGGGGATATCGGATGAATGAAGCGGAGCAAAAGGCTCTGGAATATGCCATTAGTGAAATTACAGAAATAGCAACGGGGTTCGGGTTGGATTTTTACCCGATGCGCTATGAAATTTGCCCTTCAGAAATCATTTATACATTTGGTGCCTATGGGATGCCGACCCGTTTTTCTCATTGGAGCTTTGGAAAGCAATTTCATAAAATGAAGCTGCAGTACGACTTTGGATTAAGTAAAATCTATGAACTGGTCATTAACTCTGATCCTTGTTACGCTTTTCTGCTGGACTCCAATTCACTTGTGCAAAATAAATTGATTGTTGCCCACGTTTTGGCGCATTGTGATTTCTTTAAGAATAATATACGTTTCAATAATACCAAGAGAGATATGGTAGAAAGTATGTCGGCAACTGCAGAAAGAATCCGTGAATATGAAATCCTGCATGGCAAAAAGGAAGTGGAAACCTTCCTGGATGCACTTTTAGCCATTGAAGAACATATCGATCCGTCGCTGATGAGACCGAAGCTTGCCTGGACGATGGAAGATGAGGAAGAAGAAGAGGAAATAAAACCGACAGCCACACAATACGATGATTTATGGAACCTTGATAATAAGGATAAACCCAAGCAATCGAACATTAAAAAGAGAAAAAATTCCCGCCAAGGCCTGAAAAGGATATTATGCTTTTCATAGAACAGTACAGCAGGGATTTAACCGATTGGCAACGGGATATCATGACGATGATCAGGGAAGAGATGCTATATTTCTGGCCGCAGCTGGAAACGAAAATCATGAACGAAGGCTGGGCATCCTACTGGCATCAGCGCATAATCCGTGAATTGGATCTATCCTCAGGGGAAGCCATTGAATTCGCAAAACTGAACGCAGGTGTCGTTCAGCCATCACGGACCAGCATCAATCCATATTATCTTGGATTGAAAGTGATTGAAGATATTGAAGAACGCTATGATAATCCGACCGAAGAAATGATCAGGATGGGCGTCAAGCCCGGATCAGGCCGGGAAAAGATATTCGAAGTAAGGGAAATAGAATCGGATATTTCCTTTCTCCGTAATTATTTGACGAAAGATCTGGTCATGCGGGAGGATATGTATTTATTTCAAAAACAGGGAAAGGATTATAAAATCGTCGATAAGGCATGGGAAAATGTTCGTGATCAACTCGTAAGTATGAGGGTTAACGGCGGTTTCCCCTATATCACGGTGAACGATGGGGACTTCATGCGCAATGGGGAACTTTATCTAAAACATTGGTATGAAGATATTGAACTGGATCTGAAATATCTCGAAAAAGTCATGCCATATATCCATCAGCTCTGGGGCCGCTCCGTTCATATGGAATCAGTCATAGAAGGTAAAGAAGTCCTGTTTTCCTATGATGGAAAAGGCATTCACCGGAAATATTTATAAAGCTGAAAAAACTGCCGGTCACTCGGCAGTTTTCTTGTTTCAAGCTCTATTATTTGTAAAGTGTTACTTTCAAATCCGGAATTATATTTGTAATTTGCAACTATTAATGTTATAAATCGACTAAAGAATATTGAAAAATATGTGGCAAACGAAAGGGGAAAGGTATGGTATGATCATTCGTGAAGCGATTGAAACGGACTTGGACTCGGTCAAAGATATATACAATCAGGGGATTGAGGATAGAATTGCCACGTTGGAAACGGAAACGAAGGACCAAGCCTACATGGAGGAATGGTTTGCCAAGCACATCGGGCGATATAAGCTGATTGTCGCCGAGCAAGATGGGGAAATCATTGGTTGGTCTTCCTTGAACCAATATAACAGCCGCAATGCTTATAAAGGGGTTGCCGATTTATCCGTATATATATCGAGAGATCATCGAGGAAAAGGGATTGGCGGTTTATTGCTGCAATCAATCGAAAAGCTCGCGAAAGAAAATGACTTCAATAAAATTGTGTTATTCACTTTTCCCTTTAACCAGATGGGTCAAGGTTTGTATAAAAAACGGGGTATCGCGAAGTGGGTGTGTTTAAGAACCAGGGAATGTTAGATGGGGAATTTGTCGATGTGATGGCTATGGAGAAATTACTGTAAACAATAAGGGGGTAGGAGGAGTATGACAGTGAACCATTCAAGTGTGTTGTCTGTTGAATATTTTGATGCCTATTTCAAACTGGTTTTAGCTTCTCGTGAACCTTTGGTGGAAAAGGCAAAAGAATTCATTGAAGCCAATTTTTTTAAAGGAGAAGCGGGCTATTATGGCGATCAAACTCACCGAAATTTCATGACGGCTTTTATCAAACTAAAAGGATAAATAAAAAAATAATTGAATTAAATAGTTGTAAAATGCAAATAATCAGCGTATAAATAAAGTGAGGTGACAGTAATGGAAAATGAAAACCTTAGAGGTCTCTTCCAACTCTTAACTAGACGTTTTGGATTATTGAATAAAAATTGTTGCAGCGCTGATGGAATTGAGATATCCCTTGTTCAAAGCCATATCTTGTATGAAATAAACCGACAAAACCACGCTTCGATCCAGCAAATTGCAGAAACCCTGGGAACGGATATCACGACGTTCAGTAGACAAATCAATCCCTGATAAAATTGAATTTAGTCACTAAAACGCCTGATGCAGAAGATCGGAGAATTTCTATCCTTTCTCTGACCGATGAAGGCGTGAAAATTAATCAAACCATCGATCAGCAAATGAATGATTACTTGAATGAGGTCTTCAAGACGATGAATGAGTTTGAAAAGGAATCAGTCGTGCGTTCTCTGAAATTGCTTAATGATCGAATGCTGAAGTCATCCGTATGTTGTACTACTCCCTGGGGGTAGTATAATTTTTCGAGAATACTTGCAAATTACAACTTTTTGAGAAATGAAAATATAGGAGGGGAAAATAATGGGGCAATTTGATAAAAGTGCATTACCCGTAGCAATTATAGGTGGAGGTCCTGTGGGGCTGGCCGCTGCCGCTCATTTACTAAAAAAAGGGGAGAAGTTTATCGTATTGGAAGCAGGGGACTCGGTGGGTTCAAGCATGCTGGAGTGGGGACACGTTCGAATGTTTTCTCCGTGGCAGTATAACATCGATCAAGCAGCAAAGGAATTACTGGAGAACACTGGTTGGATGTCACCCGTCGAAAATGCTTTGCCAACAGGTCGCGAACTGGTAGAAGAGTACCTTCTTCCGCTAAGTAACCTTCCAGAAATAAAGGAAAACATTATGTTACAGGCAAAAGTAGTCGGTGTTGCCAAAAAGGCTCATGATAAATTAAAAACACGAAAACGGGACACGGTTCCCTTTCAACTCTATGTAGAAGTGAATGGTGACACAAAAGTCATTGAAGCGAAAGCAGTGATTGATTCTTCAGGTACTTGGACCAATCCAAACCCGATCCTTTCAATGGTATCTGGACGAATGCGGAGAGAAAATTACACAATCAGATTTACTATGGCATTCCTAACGTCGAACAACTAGAAAACAGATATCAAAATAAATCCATTGTGGTGATCGGAAGCGGCCATTCAGCCATCAATGCCCTATTGGATCTGGCCACCTTGCAGAAAAAGTTTACGAATACCAAGATCTACTGGGTTCTTCGTAAAAAACAGATCCATGAAGTATACGGTGGGCAAGAAAACGATGGGTTGGCTGCTCGTGGAGAGCTTGGCATCAGAATTCAACAATTAGTGGAATCTGGACGAATCCATATTCTCACTCCTTTTCATATTAACGGAGTTACTCCAACAAACGGTAAAATCACTTTGATTGGAGAACTAAAAGGAGAAGACTTCACACTCGGTGATATCGATGAAATCGTGGTAAGTACGGGTTTCAGACCAGATACATCCTTTTTAAAAGAAATTAGGATAAACCTTGATTCAGCTGTCGAAAGTATAAACGCGCTTGCTCCGTTAATTGATCCCAATATTCATAGTTGTGGAACGGTGCGGCCGCATGGTGAACAAGAACTACGACACCCTGAAAAGAACTTCTACATTGTTGGCATGAAGAGTTATGGAAGAGCACCTACATTCTTACTGGCGACAGGCTACGAACAAGTCCGTTCCGTGGTGGCATATCTGACAGGGGATATAGAGGGGGCAAAAGAAGTACAGTTGAAACTCCCTGAAACAGGAGTTTGCAGTGTGAATCTGACATCTAGTTCAGACCCTGATATTCCTGCATCTACTAACGATAGTTCTTGCTGTGGCAGTTCTGTTCCAGTGAGATTGGGAATTAAAAATAATTCCTGTTGTGAATGAAATAGACGACCAGCCTGAAGTTAGGCTGGTCTTTTATAATTTCTTTGAAGTGCTAATCGCTTTATTCGGTTTGAAGTGTTATTAAGAGGGATTAAAGTAAGGAAATTATATTGTTGAATATTTAATGCTTGATTAAATAAGAATATGCTTATACAATGATCTTGAATAATCACATAAGCATATACTTATTTACTTCAGGCTAGGAGGGTTGAAATGCTATGAATGAGGCGTTGGATTTGGAAACCACGGCAAACATTCTTAAATTACTAGGTGATAAAACCCGTTTGACCATGATTAAGATCATGTCTGAGCATGAATGCTGTGTCTGTGAATTTGTGGACCTATTCGAAATGAGCCAGCCAGCTATCAGCCAGCATTTACGAAAGTTGAAAGATGGCGGGATCGTGAATGAAGCGAGGAGGGGACAATGGGTTTTTTACTCGTTAAACCCGTCTTCTTCCCATTACACATTTATTCAGACGGTCATCAAGGATTTGCCAAGTCAAAACTTTAAATTAGAAAACTTAACAGCACAAGGAAAACGGATTTGTTGTGACTAACTAGGAGGTACTACTTCAGTGGGATCAGTTATTTTGGCAGTTATCATTTTTTTATTAACACTCATTCTCGTCATCTGGCAGCCGAAGGGATTGTCGATCGGATGGTCAGCTTGTGGCGGTGCGGTTTTGGCCTTACTTGTTGGAGTAGTGGACTTAACTGATGTCATAGACGTGACAGCGATAGTCTGGAACGCGACACTCGCCTTCATCGCCATCATCATCATCTCGCTTATTTTGGATGAGATAGGATTTTTGAATGGGCAGCACTGCATATGGCGAGAGCCGCCAAGGGAAATGGAGTAAGGATGTTTGTCTATGTAAGTATCCTTGGTGCTCTTGTGGCTGCTTTTTTTGCGAATGACGGTGCGGCACTTATCCTTACACCAATTGTATTAGCAATGGTTCGAGCCCTGAAATTTAGTGATAAAATGATTTTCCCGTTTATCATCGCAAGTGGGTTCATTGCTGATACAACCTCACTGCCATTAGTGGTGAGTAATCTTGTAAACATTGTATCCGCAGACTTTTTCAATATCAGTTTTGCCGAGTTTGCTTCAAGAATGATCGTACCGGACATCTTTGCACTTGTAGCAAGCATCTTGGTTTTATATTTGTTTTTCCGAAAAAGCATACCGAAAAATTACGATGTATCACAGCTTAAAAAACCAGCGGAAGCCATTAAAGACCAAAGGATGTTTAGGCTGTCCTGGATCGTATTAGGAATATTGCTGGTTGGTTATTTTGCGAGTGAATTCATTGGGGTTCCTGTATCGATCATTGCAGGCATTGTCGCCATTTTCTTCCTCATGATGGCAAGAAGGAGTCCAGCGATCAACACGAAAACCGTTATTAAAGGCGCACCATGGGCCATCGTCTTTTTCTCAATTGGCATGTATGTAGTGGTTTACAGCCTGAGAAATGTTGGATTGACGAATTTATTAACGGATTTAATCCAAGTTACCGCCGATCAAGGATTATTTGCCGCAACGATTGGAATGGGCTTCATCGCCGCCATTCTGTCATCACTTATGAATAACATGCCAACCGTTATGATTGATGCCCTTGCCATTTCCGACACCCATACAACGGGAGCAATCAGGGAGGCACTTATTTATGCAAATGTCATCGGTTCGGACTTGGGCCCGAAAATCACACCGATCGGTTCTTTGGCAACGTTATTGTGGCTGCATGTCCTTTCATTAAAAGGCGTGAAAATCTCATGGGGAACTTACTTTAAAACGGGAATCATCTTAACCATCCCAACATTGTTCATCACATTGGTCGGCTTATATATATGGCTGCAAATCATTCATTAAACACTTACTTACAAAACCAAAGGAGAGAAACAGCATGGCTAAAAAAACACTTTACTTCTTATGTACAGGGAACTCTTGCAGAAGCCAAATGGCAGAAGCATGGGGGAAGAAATATTTAGGTAATGAATGGCAAGTGCTTAGCGCAGGAATCGAAGCCCATGGGTTAAATCCCAAAGCTGTAAAAGCAATGAATGAAGTTGGATTGGACATCTCCAATCAAACATCGGATATCATCGACCCTGATATTTTGAATAATGCCGATTTTGTCGTTACATTATGTGGGGATGCGGCTGACAAATGTCCAATGACGCCACCGCATGTTAAACGTGAACATTGGGGCTTTGATGACCCGGCAAAAGCGGTAGGAACAGATGAAGAAAAATGGGCTACCTTCCAACGTGTTCGTGATGAAATAGAAGAAAGAATTGCACGTTTCTCTAAAACGGGTGAATAAATGAAATTGAAATGCCATGGGTGTTAGCAGGCGGACCAAAGGCCATAAAGAAGAGCTGCCAAAATTCGGCAGCTCTTTTCATCATTAAATCTTAATATCGACCTTAGCATTTTTCTGAAGTTCTTCGACATGCTTCACAAGCTTTTCCTGTTTCTTTTGCTGCTCTAGTTGTTCCTTGATTTGCGGCTTCATTTCTTCGAGTTTCTGTACCTTCTGTCCGCTTGTTTTAGCTTGCTCAGCAACCTGGTCGTAATACTTTTGGATTTCTTCATCAGTTGCTTCTTCCACTTTAATCTCTTTTTCAACGTACTTCGTATATGGAATGTTCTCTGCGATCTGGGCATTCAGCATTTCCGAATTCAGACCTGCTTGCTTCAACGCTTCCTTGAATTTCTCTTCACTCTCATATGGCTTTTTGATTTCGGCAAGTTGCTTTTCAATTTCGGCCTTGGAAGCTGTGTAGCCCTTCTTATCAGCTGCTTGAAGCAGCAATGTTTGCCCCACTATAGAGTTGAGCGTTTGTTCTTTAATTTGTTTGGCGCCCTCCTTGGTTGTCGGGTCTTGTCCGAATTGCTGCATTTGCATTTGTGTAGTGGACAACACGGTATTATATTCCGCACCTGAAATTTTTTCCTCATTGACGATGGCTACCGTTTTCTTTTCATCCACTTTTTGTTTGTCTAGTTTCTTTTGCATTTCTTCCATCTGTTTTTGCTGTTCCTCAGTTGCTTTAGCCGTTTCTTTCTCAGTTGTTTTAGTCTCTTTCTCGTCATTTTTCTTATCAGCTTCATCGTTCGAACCACAAGCCGTCAGAGCAACTGCCAATAATCCAATGATGATTGGGTACAATAATTTCTTCATAGTTTCAGTCTCCTCTCATATTCAATGCTAAAAAATCATCTAATGCGCATTATAAAGGAATTTCCCATTAAAACACAATATATTCATTCTTTTTTCCAGAAAACAGGAAGATAGTATAGGCATTATCTCATTATATAAGTGTAACATTAACGGAAATGAACCAATTTACCCTTCGCTTAAAAGGAATGCGAAGGCTGATCCTGGTACAGTCAGAAACTTGTAATCTATCTCTTACCACGAAACGATGCTTAGTAACTATTGTATACGAAAATTGTATGGTATTATATACCTTATCATCCGGATATAGTTCATTTAGCCTATCTAATGAAATGATCAAATCATGAATGGAGTGAGCCGTGACAATGAGAAAAGTGAACTAAGAGATAGTATTGGAATTCCAGAAGATTATTGGAGGTATAGATTTTGAAAGGGAAATCAAGGCTGCCAGGCGAATTGGCAGGGTATTTAAAGTTGGGGGATGCCGTCATCATTACGGATCAAGATCATCGCATACTTGATATTAATGCCTATTATGAACAGACGACAGGATATTCCAGGGGCAGCATCATTGGGTTCAAAGCTGGATTCTTGAAGTCAGGGTTAACACCTTTATGTACATACACATCCTTGAAAAACGAGTTAAGGATGGGGAAACATTGGTCAGGGGTTTTCACCAATCGAAAAAATCGGGTGAGATTTGGCATTCCTCGATTACGATTACCCCTATTCATCTGGGGGATCAGTGGTATTTCGTAAGGGTTTTCCGTGAACTGGAACAATTGAAAGAGGGGATCTACCTTTCGGAAAAGAAAAGGGCAGAGACTCAAAGGGAATTGTTAAGGTGCTCGCCATTTCATGCGAAATCCGTGATCCAGGCATTGAGGCGCATTTATTGAGAGTTCAAAACCTGACCGAGCAGCTTGTTATCGTTCATAATCGAAGATGCCAGCTGGAACTATCTAAAAGCTATAATCATATCGTCCATTCAAGTATTCTGCATGATATCGGGAAAGCGGAGATTCCTGAGGGGATTTTATACAAACCTGGCCCCTTATCTCCATATGAACGAAAAATCATCGAGATGCATCCGTTAATGGGATCCGATATTTTGAATAAGATTTCAAGGGAAATAAACAATGATGTGATCAGCAGCCTGGAAGTTGCTGAAAACATCATCCTCCATCATCATGAAAAATGGGATGGAACTGGATATCCCCATCGTTTGAAAGGTGAGGAAATCCCATTGGAAGCTCGAATCGTTGCCATTGTGGGTGTGTTTGATGCATTGACCAGCAGAAGGCCGTATAAAGATTCCTGGTCAGTGGAGCGGGCATTATCTTTCATAAACGAACAAAAAGGAAAGCATTTCGATCCATCCATCGTGGTGTCTTTCTTTTCCTGTTTTGATGAAAAGGCGGCGCAGAAAAAGGCTGCGATACCATTCGCAGCACAGGGATATAGTAAACAGCGAACTCGTCGCCTTCTGGATATGGTCGTTAACCTTTTGAGACCAAGGGCTAACGATTCTTTTAAATAAAGGAGTTTGTAAAATGGTAAATGAATGGCTAGCAATTTACCAAAAAATAGTAAAGGTTTTTACTCCATGCCTTTTTTCTTATTTCTATAAAAGTAATAAACGACTGAGATTACCAGAATCAGCAGTACCAAAACAATTCTTATATCGTCCGATGCCTTCAATACTTGTGTTACCGAATAGGCCTCGATAAGGAGGGCAGGCAGTTTTCCGATGGATGTCGCGAGAAAGAAAATCATCATTCCCGTCCTGCTTAGTGCTGCTGTAAGGTTGATCGCGCCGGATGGTATAAAGGGAAGGAGCCTAAGCATCAGGATCATCCAAAATGCATGAAACCCTTGTGATTTTTGCAGCTTCATGATCCACCGGTTCTTCATGAACTTGGGTTTGAATGTTTGAAAGCCCTTTCGATATAACCAAAAGCTGAACACTGCACCGGCAATTTCTCCTATGTAAGAAAGGATCAATCCCTTTTCAAATCCAAATACGCTGATATTGGCGGCCGTGATGAATACGCTTGGAATAAAACCAAGCACACTGATCAATATATTGAATGCTAAACTTACAGCAATGGAAAAAGGGCCGCTGGATTGTAATGCCTCAGTAATGAAATCCATATCAATCCGCAGAACTCCATTTATACCCGATGCCCCAGACCGTTTTCAAATGTTGATCTGCTGGAAAACCGGCATGACGCAATTTCTCTCTAATATTTCGAATATGGGAATCGATTGTCCGATCTTCGGTATCCGTTTTAAATCCCCATATGGTCGAAAGCAGGTGGTCTCTGGAATACACTTGATCTGGGGATTTTAAAAACAAGCACAGCAGTGAGAACTCTTTCGGTGTTAATGGGATTGTTTTGGTATCATAATGTGCTTCATAAGCGGATTCATTTAATTTTAGCCCCTAAAGATCACAGAATCATCCTGATTATGCACTCGCCGCGTCACAGCTTCGATTCTGGCAAGTAAAACTTCTTCATGAAAGGGTTTCGTAATATAATCGTCTGCGCCCTTTTTCAACCCCTTCACCATTTCTTGTGCACCATCCCGGGCGGTGAGCATGATTATGGGAATGTTGGAAAACGCACGGATCCTTTCGCACGTTTCCCACCCATCCATTTCAGGCATCATTACATCAAGAAGTACTATGTCCGCATGTTCATGCGTTAAGAACTGTAAGGCTTCATGTCCAGATTTCATCTTCATGCATGTATATCCGTGAGGTTTAATGTATAGCTCTAATAGATCAAGCATTCTCTGTTCATCATCAACCAGAACTACTGTCATCATTTGTTATCTCCTTAAATGTGATAGTGAAGCACGTTCCTTGCTCCAAGTTGCTTTTAACCGAAATGGTTCCTCCTTGTATCTCCACTAATTGCTTGACGATGGAGAGCCCCAACCCGAATCCACCGGTATCTCTGGCGCGTGATTTCTCGACACGATATAAACGATCGAAGATATGGGGGATATCTTCAGGGGGAATGCCAACCCCTTGATCGATTATGGAGATGGAAATCCTGCCATTGCATTCAGTGGCTTTGATGGTGGTGACTGTATATTCGTTCGAGTACTTCAGCGCATTATCCAACAGGTTAAGAATGACTTGCTCAAACCGTGAGGGATCTACATCTATAAATAAATCATCCTTGCATTCCAGATTCAATTGAATTCTTTCATTTGCAAAAGCCGGTAACACTTTTTCATGTATGTTTTGCAGGAATGAAGAGAGCTGGACGGTTTCCTTTGATATGGTGAATGTATTTACATCCATTCTGGCCATATTGAATAGTTCGTCCAATAATCTGTTTAATCGTTCGGATTCATCATGGATGATCTCTAAGTATCGTGTTCGTTCGGATGCATCCAAATCTTTCCGGCGGGTTATATCAGCGTATCCCTTGATATAAGTTAGCGGCGTGCGCAGTTCATGGGAGATACTTGCCAAAAATTCATTGCGTTCCTTCTTTAAATAGTTCAATTCATTAGCCAATCTTTGAATGGATTGGGCAAGCTCCCCGAGTTCATCATGAGATCGTACCGGCACAGCCACTGAAAAATTCCCTTTGCTGAGCTTTGTTGTCGCTTCCTTCATCGAAATTAGCGGTCTAGTCAAAGCTTTTGATAGAAAATAGATGGTGATAAGCATGAATATAAGGAGCAATGCAGTCGCAAAAAGGAAATGCCTATTCAATTGTGCGATCAAATCCTCAACATCTCTAGTATCTTTGAACATATAAACATAGCCTTTTTTTTCTTTATTACTGATAAATGGCGTAACGGTGGCTATATATCTTTCATCCTTCCAACTTGATTGGATGACCATACCTTTTCGGGGTACTTGCGGGATGTTTTTTGCCAAGATTTTTTTCATTCCCCATTAACCTTTGCGGAAGATATCAGATTATCTCCTCTTGTGTTCGTAATCACGACATCTGTATCGGTATGGTATTCCATCAGGCCGATATGCTGAAGGGTAGAGTCGGAATACGTGATTTCCAACACATCACGATGACTGTTGCCACGGGCCTTCAGTGATTCCAATTCTTGATTGATACGGGAATGGATCACTTTATTATGCAGGTAAATCATGGAGATGGTTTCCATCAAAAAAATGCAAACAAATATAGATAGTCCGAGTTTAAAGGATATTTTCAGGAGTATTCACCTTCTTATAGCATAAAGTCAGTTTAGCGAAAAAGTATGAAGAAAGTATGCAGTTTTTTTCAATTTCTTCGTACCTTTTAAACAACGATAATCCGAATGATGACTTGTTGCAAGAGAGACTATATTTTTAATGGGTCAAAACTGTCATTTTTTTCAGCCTTGTATAGGGAAATGGGGAGGAATATTTCCTCCCAATAAACATGTACTTAGCTTTGCTATGCGGCAACATTGGAAAAACATTATTTTCCAGGAGGGAATCATTTAACATATTTCTTTTGAAAGTTGTTATTAATTATTTATAACTGCTCTTATTTTAATTTAATCTATAATAAATTGAAACTGCCGGGAAAATGGGCAGTTTTTTTGATTTAGTTTATTCAAAATGTTTTGTCTTAAGGAAACATTTTGTCGTGAATGAATACTATGTAAAAAAGGAGCTGATCCATATGAATTGTACAAACCGTACGCAGAAAAAAATAATGGCTTATTCCGCATTATTCAAAAAAATGGGCATTCTCAATGATGAAGAATACAAAAATATCGCAAAGACCTTTCAATCAAAGGATTGAGGAAGTGTCCATTGGATATTCATAAACTTTTAACCTGCATTAAAATGGCTGTAAAACCCCGCCTTTCAATTTTCGAAGTAGGAGGGGACTGCAGTCTATTAGGAAATCAAGGAAGTGTCGCGATGTTGTCAATTTGTCCGGCTCTGATTCCTATTGATTTCCATATTTTGGAGGATAGTCGTACAGCTGGATGAAGTGATGCACCTTTAGTTTGAAATACTACATATACGATGGACATTTCTTGGCAAATAGGAGGGAGTTCATTGAAAAGGATACAAAAAAATTTCTTGCGTTATGAGAAGTGAAAAGGAAGATTGTTGTGATCCGATGGTGTTCTCTGCGATAATGGAATAAAGAAATTGAAAAGGAGTTACGTAGGATGGCAGAGGACTTTAAGATTCCCAGCTTGAAAGTTGATGAGATCGATAAGAAAATCATATCGGTTTTACATGAAGATGCACGAATTTCGTATACCGACTTAGCGAAGAAAGTGGAGCTGTCCAGAGTTGCGGTTCAGATGAGAATTAATCATCTTGTTGAAAACGGTGTGATCGAGAGGTTCACTGCAGTCATAAATCCAACTAAGGTCGGCATCCATGTTTCGGCATTCTTTAACGTTGAGGTTGAGCCAAAATATCTGGAATCGGTCGCGCAGCAATTAGAAAGTGAACCGGCTGTTACGAGTTTATATCATATGACCGGTCCGAGTAAACTCCATATGCACGGAATCTTTACTGATAATCAAGAGATGGAACGCTTTCTTAATGAGAAACTGTATGCGGTCGTCGGTGTTGTCAGCGTTGATTGCCAAATTCTCATTAAACGTTATAAAAGCCGGATGGGCATGAAGCTTTAATGAAAAACCCCCTATATAGGAGGGAGGATTTTTTATTATGATGTGAGCGGGATGATAAAGCCGCCGTATGCAAAGGCAAAAATGATTACGAATGCCGGGTGGATCTTGAATTTACCTAAAGCCAGGAAGGCCAATCCAGCGATGACGATTGAATGGATGTAGCCAATGGACCCGACCGCATCCGCGGCCATATTCCAGGTGAGCAATAACATCATGATCGCGATCACGGGCTGTACAAGCAGTGACATGCCTTTTACGATAGGCGATTGCTTGTATTTTCGCAGGATTTTTAATAAATATATCAAAGCCACGGCTGAAGGGATGATCGTGCCTGCCAATGCAGCCAGGAATCCTGGCCAGCCATATACATCATATCCGACATATGCGGCTATTTTCGTGGCGATGGGTCCTGGGAGTGAATTTCCTAACGCAAGCATTTGTGAGAACTCGGTATTATCAAGCCAGCCATAACGGGTGACGATTTGATCATACATAAGCGGAATCGAGGCTGGGCCTCCGCCGTAACCAAGAATATTGGCAATGAAAAACGCTAGAAAAACAGCAACTCCTATTGGGATAAAAATACCCATTAAGCGGATTCCTCCTTCCTATCAGTCTTTTTATTTTTCAATCTATCCTTTAATTTATAATGAAACGCCCCATATAAAAGAAATATCATAATGACAATACCCGGATGCAGGGAAATGACCTGCAGAAGCAAAAAGGAAATCGCAAAAAAGGTGATTCCGAGCACCCTTCCTAACCCTTTTACCGCCTTTTCGCCAAACTCATAAGCCATTTGACCAAGCATGACAGCGACAACCGGCATTACAGCTGAGATCATATTACTGATCATCGCCGAATTACTTAAAACATTAATGAACGCAATCAAGAAAACCATCGCAATGCATGAAGGTAACACGTGAGCGGCCACACTTACGATGGCTCCTGGCCAGCCTTTTAATTTATAACCAAGATATGCTGCCATCTTCGTGGCAATCGGTCCTGGGAGTGTATTGGCAATCGCCAAAGTGTCCCCGAATTCATCATCGTCAAGCCAGTGATAACGGGAAACTGCTTCGTGGCGGATGAGCGGAATGACAGATGGCCCGCCGCCGAATCCTAATATCCCCGTTCTCATCATTCCAATCGTCAATTCCGTATATGGATTTTTCAAAAACGATTCCTCCTTTGTTATAAAATTCAGCATTCATTTCCAAGATTATGAATTAATGATAACAAAAATTTTTTCGAAATGTACATCAAACAATGATAATAATTACGTAATGAATGTATATTTAGGGATTTTCAATAAAATAGGTTGGAAAAAACAAAAGAAAATATCTTTTTGTCTTAAGGGATGAAAATTGAATTACATAAGACAAACAAGCAATAATGCTATTACCATTAGTGCGGTGGGTTCTTGGACCCCGCCTTATTGAAGGGGAATAAGAGGAGAAAATTATATACAAAAAAACAACTTTTCTACAATCCCCTTTTTCAAACCCAAAAAAGTACCCTATAGGCAGCCTTTTCCTGAGTGACTGCTCTATAGGGTACATTTTATTATATAACTCTAATCAATATTTTTAATGTGGGTCATTCTTCCCGAATGACTAATAACACACCGATAAAAATTAAGATTGTACCGATCCAGAACGACAAGCCGATTTGTTCACCTAGTATTAACCAACCTAAAAAAGTACCGACTATAGGCTGTAAAAAGAAAAATAGTCCGCCACTTGAAGCGGTAAGCATTTGCAGTCCGCGATTCCACAGTAAAAAGGCACATGCTGTGGAAATAACGCCTAAGTATAGAAGGCCGCCCCATATGGATGGATGCGTGATTGCTTGAATATCAAGCTCATCCAATCGACTAATCGTAACAGGTGTTAAAAAGACAATGGCCACAAGCACTGCATAGGTCGTTATAACAATTTGTGAATATTGCCCAGGTACACGTTTAACTAGAACAGACATAAGTGCCCAAGTTAAGGCAGCAATAAGCAGTGATACGCCCCCAAGTTGGTGAGATGAGCCAATATGGGCATTTCCGACAATGATACCTACACCGATTGTCGCTAAAATAACAGAAATTGATTTTTTAAAAGTGATCTTTTCTTTTAAAACGATACGTGCGAATATCACCATGAATGCAGGTGTTGTTGAAGTGATGATGGCTCCCATTTGTGCAGTGGATAGCAGCGTACCGACTTCCTGAGTTACGATGGAAATGGTGTTTCCAATAAGTCCTATAATGAAAACCAAAAGCCAGTCTCGTTTTTCAATCCGCCAAGATTGTTTTGTTATAAAACCAATTGTCAGCAATGCTAAAATCGCAATTACATATCGTAATAATACAAATTCAAGAGGCGGAACAACGTCTACCACAACTTTTACCACAACATACATCCCGCCCCAAATGCTTGCAGCGAGTGATAGATATAAAGAACCTATTATAGTGTTTTTCATTTTGTACCCTCCGTTTTAACCAAACATTTCCAGTCCTTAACGGAGATGCAATTTTTCTGCCGTTAAGGAAGAAAAACTGCAGGTACATCATTTTCGAATAGTGGTGACCACAACATCAGCTTTCAGCTCACTTTCAAAAAATATTTATTTTTAATGATTTTAGCTAATTAAAAAGCTATTCCGGGCTGCTACTGATCATTCGTTTCAAACATCAGTAATTTAAAAAACATACTCATTTAAATATACAGGACTTTAGATTAATAAAACAACAAATTATCGTATTTAAACCTAGCGTACCATTAAGATCATTCGTATTATACTAAAACTTAAAACACAGGAAAAACCCCTGCCTTAAAAACTGGTGGGGTTTCTATTAGGTTAATGGATTCTAGTTGGAATAAAAAGAGGGATTTATAGGGAAGGGAAACAAATGGTACAGTAATAATCCTGGCCAAATTGTCAGTAGCGGTAATGATGTAATTAATAAGCTGGAAAGAAAAGGTGGATTAGGATTAATAGGCTCCCTTAAAGAGTTTAATCCTAATCCACCGTTAAGTTGAATTTAAGCATCACAATCCGTTATATTTTCTTTCGATTTTCCTGAACTCATCTGATAGTTCAAATAACGTGTGTAATACGGCTGTTTGAATATATAGATTCATATAATTATCATTGCTCTTCTTTTGAAATGATAAATCATGTTTTTCATTGATTTTCCGAGTTATACATTCATTAATTTCGCTCCACATTTCTTTCGTTCCTTCTTTAAGTTTAGTCTCCATAATCTCCCACTCCTTTTTTATTAGTTTATCCAATCTATTACATTCTTATACTTATTTTTTGGCCAGGCTGGTAACTTTTTTATCATAAAATTAATGTCTTCAGTTTTTTTTGGTATCCTTCTGTTTGAGTGCAAACTCGAAGAATAGGAGAAGTCATTCCCATTAGCGGTTATTAATTGCTGAAAAAATATTGTCGACTAACGCTATTCTCTTCGCTCAGTTTGTAGACAAAAGGGCTCTATCTAAAAGTTAAAACAAAGTTGTTCGGAACGGAAGGCGGCGAGTGCCTGGAGGCAACCTTCAAATTGTACAATCTCTAAAAGGGGGGCAGGGTGTCACTATCGCATTCCTTCACTAAAGTTTCTTTAATTGGGTCATATTCTGGAGTGATGTATTGTACAAATGACAGGAGTTTGGAATAATTAGCATAATGATATTAAAGAACATGTAAACCTGAATAGGAGATAGTTATGTTTAAAATTATGATAGTTGAAGATGATGAAAAAATTAGAAAAATTGTGGCTGATACGCTAACAAAATGGAAATATGAGGTTGTGGGGATTATGGAATTTGACCACATTTTAGATGATTTTGAGAAATCCCAGCCTGATTTGGTACTGTTGGATATAAACTTGCCAACCTTTGATGGCTTTTATTGGTGTCAGCAGATCCGTGCAATCTCAAGTGTGCCCATACTGTTCCTTTCCTCTAGAAATCAAAACATGGACATCATCATGGCCATTAATATGGGAGGGGATGATTTTATCCAGAAGCCATTTGATTTAGATGTTCTTGTAGCAAAAATCAGTGCATTGCTACGCAGGAATTATACATATCAAAATGGACATAACCTAAAATTAACGCATCGGGACTTGTCTTTGCATGTAACAAACTCAACTATCCAATTTGAGGAACAGTCCATTGAACTTTCACGTAATGAGTTCATCATTTTGCAGTTGATGATGCGCAGAATAGGGAAAATTGTATCCAGAGAGGACTTGATGCAAGCTCTTTGGAATGATGAACAGTTTGTCGACGATAATACACTGACCGTCAATGTAAATCGATTAAGGCGTAAGATCTCGGGAATTGGATTAGAAGACTTTATTGTGACACGTAAAGGAATGGGGTATCTGATCGAATGAGGTTCATGAAATTTTTAAAATACGAGAAGCCTTATATAGTTTTATTCGTTTTTATCTTTTGCATGGTTTCTGCCGTGTTTTACACGGACCCCAATATGACATGGAGCTGGAACACTTTTCTATATGCAGGGGTATTAACCCTTTTCGTATTGATTATTTTCTTTTTGTATCGGTATCAGCAAAGTTTACGCGCAATCCGGGCAAGGGGTGAAGAAGATCACGATAACCTTTCTTTGGAGGCAGCCTCTTTACAGTATTTGTTTGAAGAGAAGGAAAGGGAACATATTAGGTCTCTCAATGAGATTCATGAGAAGCAAAACGAGTATTATGATTTTATTGTATCGTGGTTTCATGAAATTAAAACACCCATCTCAGTGCTGCGATTGATGCAGCAGACAGAAATCGACGTCAAGAGTTTTCATGATGAGGTATCAAGGATAGAGCATTATGTAGATCAGGCACTTTATTATGCAAAGTTGGATAACTTCAATCAAGATTATGACATCAAGAATTGTGATTTGGACCAATTGGTGAAAGAGGTTATAAAAACGCATTCCAAAACATTTATTTCAAGAAAATCCGCCTTCGGTTACAGATTGAACCAACCACCATCCAAAGTGACCCCAAGTGGCTGCAATTTATCCTGAATCAATTAATTTCAAATTGCTTGAAATATACGCAAGAAGAAGGGGAAATTAAGATTGAGACAGGTTCTGATTTAAAAGAAAAGCAGCTGATTATTAGAGATAATGGAATTGGTATAGAAAAGACTGATTTACCACGGATATTCAATAGGGGTTTTACAGGATCCAACGGGCGTACCTACACAAAATCCACAGGGATGGGGTTATATTTAGCGCAGCAGTTATCGAATAAGCTTGGTCACTATATCACTTGTACCTCTGAAACGGGTTTGTATACCGAGTTTGTCATGCACTTTCCCAAAAATGTCGATCCCTATTTCAATATGCAAAAAAACGCAATGAGACCTTGATGAAGGCCATTGCGTTTTTTAATTAATATTTCTGATTTACGATTTTGTAGTAGAGATTCGCAGAAGACAGATAAAACAATACATAGATCACAAAGTAAATAGCAAAGATGAACCAGAGCATAGAGGTGAGCTGCGGAAAATCTTGTACAGAATCCAGGATATAGTATTTTAAAATGAGCCAGCTGTGTAAAATGCCTAAAACTAGCGGAGGGAAGAAAACAAAGAGTAGTTGTTTACGAATCACGCTTTTTAATTCACGGTCTGCGGTACCTATCTTTCGCAGAATGGAATATTGTCTTTGTTCTTCCGTCGCTTCCCGCAATTGTTTAAAGTAAATGACGCTGGCCAATGCAAACAGGGCAATGACAGCCAGGAAAGCAGCTGCAAATAACATTAAAGATGAACCTTCTATTTGCTTTGAATACACATCAGCAAATGAAGAATAGTAAGTGTCGGGCTTCTTCGTAACAATGGCATGTATATCAGTTGATAAGGATTCAGCCTGCTTCTCATTTTCGATTTCATAAATTTCAAAAGGGACCCTTTTGGCTTTGCTTTTTAAGTTTTGATAAGTCTCATCTGAAATAATCAGGACTGCGGGCTTCAATATCATAGATCGAACAGGGTCGCTGGCCCAGCCTAATAATGCGTAATCTTTCTTCTCTATTAGTTTTAGAGTGATATCTTCATTTACATTCACATTAAAACGTGGCAGCTGATCGGAGGGGAAGGATTTTGGGGAATCTGTTCCTTGTGACAGAGTTACAGCTTCCATATCTTCTAAATGGATTTCCTCCTGATTTCCACGCAATGAGATGATTTCGTTATATGCTTTTTCTGGAAAAAGAAAAACGTCCTTTGAAAAATACTCAGGGTTTTCAAAAGCAAGGTCCATGTTTGTATTTGGCTTTCCTACCAAGGCTTCCAAAGTTTTGTGATACTCGATTGAGTGGTCGGAATTTTTATCTTAGCATCAATTTTCTCGTTAGTTTCCTTATCCAATGACTGGAATGCAATATCATTCGGTAAATTCCTGCCGACAGCTTCAAACTGGACAGCGTAATTGATCGAAACGAATCCAATCAAGAAAATGATGGTCGCACTGAACAAAGAGATGAAGGTAAGGTTTAACGTATTAGACCGTATTTGGAAGCGTAATGAAGAGATCCACAATACCCGATTGCCTTCATGGAAATTATGCTTCTGGCGGATCTTTTGCAGAAGCCAGCCGGAGAACTGACGGAAGAACAAATACGTTCCACCAATCATGCCGACTGTGACAGCAATCATGGCAAAAGTTAAGTGTTCTTGCCATATGCTTGATTCTTTGCCCCGGCTTATCAGAAAGAATTCCGTTGCTAATAATACTAACGATAAAGCTGCCATAATGAACGAAGAAGGTATCGGTTTTTCCATTTTTCTTTGGCATGAAACAACTCAACGAGTTGTACGCGACTGATCATGAAGAAACTTTGGATACTTGCAATGATCGCTAACAAAAGAAACAGGATGATTGTCGATCCGATCGCTTGATAAGGGAAATTCAGCGTGATGACATTGTCGTATTGCATTAAGTTCATTAATGCCATACCGAAAAACTTGGACAGCAGACCGCCAAGGAGTATTCCAATTACAAGCGAGAATGATCCAATAAGCAAATTTTCAACGAAAACCATTCGTGTAATCTGGCTTTCTTTCATACCTAGCAGCAAATAGAGTCCAAATTCCTTTTTTCTTTGCTTCATAAAGAAAGAGTTTGCATAAAGAATAAAGAAAATGATAAAGAGGAAGATGACCACCGAGGCAATCGACACCCCCGTTTGAAAACTCTCTTTATTATTGAGTACATCCAATATATCCTGGTTATACATCAGTGATGAGAAGGTGAAATGGACCATCACACCTGTAATCATGGCAAACAGATAAATCGTATAAACACGGAAATTGCGCTGAACGTTCCGGAACGTCATATTCAGTAAGTTCACCTTTGATTCCCTCCCATTGCACTCTGGATGTGAAGGATCCGATCAAAGAAGTCACTTTGACTTTGGTCACCTTTATAAAGCTCGTTTACGATTCCCCCATCACGCAAGAAGATAACTCGTTTACAGAAGCTTGCTGCATAGGAATCGTGTGTAATCATAAGAATCGTCGTTTGAAACGTTTCATTTAAGCTTGCTAACTGTTCCAATAATTGTGTTGCTGATCTCGAATCAAGGGCGCCTGTGGGTTCATCTGCAAAGACAATCGCAGGGTTTGTAATAATGGCGCGCGCAGATGAGGCCCGTTGTTTCTGACCACCTGAAACTTCTGTAGGGTATTTATCCTGAATTTCTTCAATATTCAATGCCTGAATGACTGGTCTCAGCCGTCTTTCCATCTCATCCGAAGAAAATTTCCTTAGTGAAAGGGGCAGAAGAATGTTCTCTTTAATCGTTAAAGTATCAAGCAAGTTGTAATCTTGAAAGATGAACCCCATTCGTTCTTGGCGAAATGTGCGCAGCGCTTTTTTGTTTAAATCCAACAGGGCCTGTTCTTCAAGCCAGACTTCCCCGCCAGAAAATTTATCAATTGTCGATAACACATTCATCAGTGTTGTTTTTCCTGAACCGGAAGGCCCCATAATAGCTGTAAATTCACCCGAATTTATGGTCAGGTCAATATTTTTTAAAACCTGTGCCGTTCCATAGGATTTAGATAAGTTTTTAGTTTGTAATACTTTTTCAACGTAAATCTCCTCCTCATGTTACATACTATAAAATTCATCCCTTTCCCCACCATAGATGTAACAGGAAGTAAGATTACAATTTTGTCACATTACAATTTAAAAATGAAAATAACAAAGTGAACAGTGAATGTAATAAATGAAATTACCTATATCAATTATGCATTTTCAGCATCTTAGTGGCAACAAGTTGAAATAATGGGGGGATAAAAGGAACTAACCGGTCCTTTAATTCACTTTCGGAGTTGCTTTGGCAGCACACTTATGGAGTTTAAGGGACAGGATAGTTGCAAAGGGCTAGAGTGGAGATATTATAAGATAAGGAATAAAATCAAATTTTCTACAGAGAATACTTCTATTAATTACAAATTAGGAGTGTGGATATGGAACAAACACTTTATGAAAAAGTCGGCGGAGAAGAAGCAATAGCAAAAGTTGTGGACTACTTTTACTCCGAATTGGTTCTTAAAGATGAGACAGTTAATCATTTTTTGAAAAAACGGATATGGAAAAGCAACGAAGTCATCAGACAAAATTCATTAGTTTTGCATTAGGCGGTCCAAAACAATATTCTGGACAATCCATGGCAAAAGCTCACCAAGGATTGAATCTGCAACCTGCCCATTTTAATGCCATTGTAAAACATCTTAATGATGCACTTGCTCACTTTGGAGTGAATGAAGCTGACATAGATACAGCTTTAACTAAAGTTGCTACACTAAAAGATGATATTTTGTATAAATAAATATATTGAGTGAACAGATGTATTACCAACGGCTTTTATGGAAAGTGGCATCCAAGAATCGAGTGTGTGTGAATGATGTTGTGGTCGCCCTCTCCGTATTTTGGCATAAAGGGCATATGCCTGGAGTATAAGAGTTCATCTGGTAATCATCCCCCATTATGTGGGGGCTTTTTTATTTGAATTTTTTATCCTTTTGTTACATGTTTTTGACTTCCATAAGGATGATTTATAAACGACTTTACGTTTTAGAAAATTACAAAGGTTTTGGTTGGTTTACAAAATTCAGAAAAATATAAAAAAATATTATTGACTTATGTTTTGGATGTTATGTATTATGTATACATAACACACATGAAATTTTAACCAATCATATAGATTCAAATTATTCAATTGAAAAGACTCATCAAAAAGGACGGATTAACATGGCAGGAATCCATTTAAAACCAATCGAAAAGGAAAGAACGACGCAAGATAAAGTTTATAAGCAAATTAAACAAGCAATTTTATTTGGTGGTATTACCGGTGATGAAATATTTACAGAAGTTCAATTAGCGGAAAGGTTAAATACTTCAAGAACGCCGGTAAGGGCAGCTATTCAAGATTTGGTGAAAGAAGGATTACTTGTTTCCATTCCAAGGAAGGGATTAACGGTAAGAAAGATTACACCAGAGGAACAGGATGAAATCTTTTTACTAAGAAGTGCTATTGAGGTTGAATCGGTGAAAAAGCTAACAGAAGAAATTACATCACCTGAACAACTGAGGTTACTTAAATTAATTCTGAAGCAACAAGAAGAAGCATTGCAAAATGATGATGCAATTAGTTTTATAAGGCTAGACCATGAGTTTCATCTCTCGCTGACAAGACTGGCAAACTTCACTATAATAGAGCAAGTTTTGAACAATCTGCATAACCTTACTCAGCTAATGGGTTTAAAAGCAGTCAGTAAACATGGGAGAATGAAGAAAGTTTTGCTGGAGCATAATCAGATTATCCAGGCTTTAGAAGAAAAAAATCCCGAACTAGCTTCACAGGCGATTTTAAACCATTTAGAAAAAACAAAAGAAACATTAATTATCGTAGATAATTCCTGATTTTCTATCAAATGCTTGAAGGGGGGGATTGCCCCTATTAAAAGGTGGTTTACTACATCTCTGGGACAAAAAATAAAGGGTTAAAATCAACTTCACCCTAAGAAATAGAAGATATCTGCAAGGTCAAACCAAGTCTTTTGTAACGTTTATAGCAAAAGCCTTGGGAAAATTCTTTCGAATGCCTTTTCCTGAGTTTTTGCTATAAATTGTAATTCCTATTGTTGAAACTTATGAGAGATCAGTGTATAGTTCATTGGAAATGAAAGCGTTTACCCATCCGTTGTTATTGTTCATAGGTGAAAGCGTAGGTTTAAGGAATAAACATGAAATTCGATATGTAATGTCATTATCTACTTTAATTACAGATAGGAAATGGCGAAACCTCTAATGTATACACAATACATAATACATAACACAAAGTACAATTAAGGTTCGCCGTTAAGCTTTTAAATTGTTTCTTGTTTTTAAAACATGTACTTATTCAAACATATAGGAGGAATCAGGTATGGTCAGGACAGGTAAAGAATATTTACAAACATTGAAAGATGATAGGGCAATCTACATAAATGGGGAACGAGTACAGGATGTGACGACCCACCCAGCTTTTACAGGAATTACACATACCATTGCAGGCTTATACGATTTAGCATCGGATGAATCTCAGAATATGACATACAAAACTGAGGACGGTACAATAGCAAATAAAATTTATATGATTCCAAGGAGTCGGGAAGAACTTAAAGAGAGAAGATTGGCGATATCTAAATGGTCTGAAGCAACTTGTGGATTTGTCGGTAGAAGCCCTGATCATGTCGCCAGCTTTTTGGCTGCTTTTGCCAGTTCACCTGATGTGTTCGATCGTGGAGGAGAAGGTTATGGAAATAATGTTTTGAATTTTTATAAACATGTGCGAGATGGTGATCTATATGTTACATACGTTATTATTCCGCCACAAATTGATCGAAGTAAAGCAGCTCATGAGCAGGAAGATAAATTTCTCCCGGTTGGAGTGTACGAAGAAAGGGAGGATGGAATTATTGTTCGAGGTTCCCAGATGCTCGGTACTGCATCAGCCGTCTCAGATTACTTATTCGTAAGTTGCCTTACGCCGCTCAGACCAGGTGATGAAGATTATGCATTGTCTTTTGTACTGCCGATTCATGCAAAAGGATTAAAATTTTATGCAAGGCCTGGTTATGCTGAAAAATCACCAAGCACATTTGATTACCCATTGTCCTCTCGTTTTGATGAAAGTGATTCATTAGTTGTTTTTGACGATGTATTTATTCCTTGGCAAGATATCTTTGTTTACAAGAACATTGACATCGTGAGAGCCCAGTTCCATGAAACACCAGCTCACGTATTAGGCAATAATCAAGCACAAATAAGATTTAGCAATAAATTGAAATTTTTGATTGGTGCTGCCCGAAAAGTTTCTGCTATGAATGGAATCGATAAAATCCCTTCAGTCCAAGAGAAGTTAGGGAACTCGCTTCGATTGCGGCTTCTGTAGAAGGTAATCTTTTAGCTTCGGAATATAATTGTATCATCGACAAAAATGGTGTGGCACGACCGAATCCACGTTTTCTTTATGGTGTAGTGGGGCAACAGGAAACTATTTATTCTTCCACTATTAAAATTTTAAGGGAGTTATGCGGTGGAGGTGTTTTACAATTACCATCCTCGTATAAAGAGCTCATCAATCCTGAAACGAAAGATGATATGTATCAATATATACGTTCTACGGGAGTTGGGGCTGAGGAGAAAATTAAACTATTTAAGTTAGTATGGGATATCATTGGTTCAGAATTCGGTGGCAGACATCAACAGTATGAATTGTTCTATAATGGTGCACCTTTCGTCACGAAAGGCTTTTCATTTAGAAATTACGGATATGATGAGCCGGTTCAAATGGTGGATAAATTTTTAGAAAGCTATTCTCTTCCCACTCAGGTGAAAGAACTCATATAAGAAATATAAAGAAAAGGATGTTGCAGAAATGAAAATTGCATCAATACAATTGGAGATTAAAGATAGTGAATCTAAATCTGCTCGCATAGATCGTGTGGAGTCAATGATTGATGGATTAAAAGGACAAGATTTAATAGTTTTGCCAGAAACGTGGGCAACGGGGTACTTTTCTTTTGATCGTTATATTGACGAATCGGAAGAATTGAATGGTAATTTTGTACAACGTTTCTCCTCGAAGGCCAAAGAAGTTCATTCATATATTTTTGCAGGTAGTTTTATAGAAAAAAATAATGGAAAATACTATAACACAAGTGTTCTATTTGCTCCTGATGGGACACTTATAGGAACCTACCGAAAAATGCATTTATTTCGTTATGGTTCAAAAGAAGGTCAAATATTGACGAGAGGAAATGAAACAACTGTAGTAGATACAGAATTCGGGAAAGTTGGCTTATCAACTTGTTATGATTTGCGATTCCCTGAATTGTACCGTGCAGAAGTGGATTTAGGAGCAGAGTTACTTCTTGTTACATCTGCTTGGCCGCATAGAAGGCTTGAGCATTGGAAATTATTCAATTCAGTTCGAGCATTGGAAAACCAGTGTTTCTTGATTTCGAGTAATTGTGTTGGAAATACTAATGACGTCCTTTTAGCTGGCCATAGTCAAGTGGTTGATCCATGGGGGATTGTTGTGGCTGCTGGAGGAGATGAAGAAACGATTATTAAAACTGAGATTGATCCATCTCAGGTTACTAAAATTCGCGATGTATTCCCTAATTTGAAGCATCGAGTCTTAGATAGACAGGAGGAATTCAGTTGATAAACATTAATGTTCGTGGAAGAAATATTGTCGCAGACCCAAAACGATTGCTTATTGCCGGCTATACGGGAAAAGACCAGGAATCTGTAAAAAACATATTGATGAATTGAAGGAGATCGGAGTTCCAGCGCCTCCACAAGTCCCGATGATTTATGATCTTTCAACAAATCTTATTACGACAAATAAGTCAATTTCAGTTATTCAAGAAAGCAGCAGTGGGGAAGCGGAAGTAGTCATCATGAAAATTGAAGGGAAATGGTATTTAGGACTAGGCAGTGACCACACCGACCGCGGGCTTGAAAAAGTGTCTATTCAGAAATCCAAACAAGTATGCAGCAAGCCTATTTCAACACAATTTTGGTCCTTGGATGACGTAAAAGATCGATGGGATGACATTGAAATGAGAAGCTGGATGATTGTTGATGGGGTGAAAAAGAGTACCAAACAGGCAAACTAGGAGAATTCCTGCATCCAGAAGAATTGCTCAAAATTATCGAGGAACGCGGCTATGATAGTGAGGATATGATTGTGTTTTGCGGAACATTACCGATTAAAAATGGTGAATTTATTTATGGGGAAGCATTTTCAGCAGAATTATATGATCGTTTAACAGATAACAAAATTCAATTGAATTATCAGGTTCATATTTTAACGGATGCGGAGGTAGTTTGACATGGAAAAACCAAAAATTAAAATTGATAGAAAACCAGAAATTGAATTTATTGAGTATAAAACCTTTGAGGCTGTTCCTTCAAAAACTGTTGAAGGTGCATCCCAACGAATTATTGCGCAGATTCCGGGTACTAATGTAGCAACTCGCATTCTTGAACTGGAGGCAGGTACTGATACATCCCCAGATGGCGTGCAAGTGCATGATTTTTGGGAAGAATTATATATTATTGAAGGATCCTTAATTGATTTACGTTTAAATGAGGAATTTACAGCAGGAATGGTTGCTTGCCGTCCTCCTGGGATGGAGCATGGACCATGGAAATCACCTAATGGTTGCAGGATTTTTGAAGTTCGCTATTATGCAGATCAGAAAAAGAAGAACATGAATTTGTTGATCATACTACTTTTGAAGCGCAGCCTTTTAGTAAGGTTAAGAGCCTCTCTGAACGAATAATAGCATCTGACCCTGCTACTGGAGTCGCTACAAGAATTCTTCATAACGGTCCCGGGACAGATACTTCTCCTAATGGCGTGCAAGTCCATGATTTTTGGGAAGAATTATATATTATTGAAGGATCTTTAATCGATTTACGTCTAAATGAGGAATTTACAGCGGGAATGGTTGCTTGCCGTCCTCCGGGATGGAGCATGGACCGTGGAAATCACCAGATGGCTGTAAGATTTTCGAGGTCCGGTACTACTCCAAGGAACAATAAACAGGCATGTTTGAATAAATAAGATCCTGCTTTCCTATAGGAATATGGTAATCTATCAAATGGCTTCTCGTGACATCAAACAACGAGGAGCCTTTTATCTCTGATATATTCTTCAACAGGGACTAAGTGCTGAATGCTCAAATTGATGGGATTGAATGTTTTCAGGAAGTGAGTATCTGAATTTTCTGTGTAATTAATTGTGTATACAGAGTTCATAACACAGAAACCTTTAATCGTTAAAAAATGAGTGTACATTCAAGATTATTGGAAAGTTGTTGATTCCGCATGAATGGGTAATACCCGTCCACCGGGCACGAAACTTGGTCCTTGGTTAGCAAACGGATGCAAGGTTTTTAAAGTCCAGTAATCCATTAAATAAATCGACAACACAATTTTTTCCCCTTTGACAAAATTTTATTAACTTGATGACGGAGAAGGTGAAGCAAGTTGGAAGTTTACCATTTAACACATCCACTAAAGGGATCCCTATATCCAAGGGAGCCTCACGTAATGGCATTAGGTTTTTTTGACGGTGTTCATTTAGGTCATCAATCTCTGTTAATGCAAACCAAGAAAATAGCTGAAAAGAACAATCTTAAATTCACGGCGATGACCTTCGATCCACATCCAAATGAAGTAATCAAATTGGAGAAAGACTGGAGATATTTAACTCCCCTGGCTTTAAAGATTGAAAGAATGGCTGCCATTGGAGTGGATAAACTTTTTGTCATAAAGTTTAATTTATCATTTGCTTCCCTTTTGCCATCTGATTTTATTAAACAATATGTTTTAGGTCTTCAAGCTAAACACTTAGTTGTGGGATTTGATTTTACCTTTGGTAATAAAGCTCAGGGGACTGCTGATTATTTGCAAAAAATGAGCAAAAACAACCCTTTTGATGTAACCGTCATTTCAAAACAGGTACATAATGGCGAAAAAATAAGTTCAACGATAATCAGGAAAATAGTAAGGGACGGGGATGTCCACCTTGTTCCTTACTATATGGGACATCATTTTGAAATAAAAGGGATCGTTTATAGTTCAAATAGACATAAACAAGAGAAAAAGAAAAATATGGAGTTCCATACCGAAAATAAGTATATCCTGCCAGCACCAGGTGTATATCGTGTAGAAATCAAAACCTGGAACAAAACTTGTCATGGGTTATTTATAAGGTATGGGTCCAGCAGGAGAAATGATGAAATAAGCGGTCAAATTATAGAAATGCTGAAGGGAGGTGTTGTCGAAGAAGTGACGGTTAAATTTTTAAAACAGATACCTTTTGAGTCAAAGTCTCAGTGCAGTACAAATTTTAAGGAGGTTATAAAATGATGGATGATAGAAATTTTAGAAATGCGATGGGGAAATTTGCTACAGGAGTAACAGTGATCACGACACTTTTAGAAGATGAAGCACACGGTATGACGGCGAATGCATTTATGTCAGTTTCCCTTAACCCAAGGTTGGTCTTAATATCCATAGGCGAAAATGCTAAAATGCTAGATAAAATTAATGAATCTGGAAAATTTGCTGTAAATATATTGTCAGATGCCCAAAAAGAGTTATCCATGCATTTTGCGGGGCAGATTAAAGATAATCGCCAGATTGAATTTGGCTGGATAAATGAACTTCCAGTAATAAAAAATGCTTTAGCAAACATCGTATGTAAGGTCCATAGTAAACAAATAGCTGGGGACCATACACTCTTTATTGGAGAAGTAACTGAACTCGTCATTAGCGAAGGGGCACCACTAGCCTTCTATGAAGGGAAATACGGTAAAATACTCAGCTAAACTTATGGCAGGATTATTGTTTAAGTTTGATGGTTAAAATTGTGTGAGCTTTCTAAAAAGCGCTTTTGTTGTGGTTAAGGAGGGGAAACTCATGCAAAGCAAAAATAAGACAGTCGTCAGATCAATGGATATCCTTACTCTTTTCTTAACGCATTCAAAGCTAAGTTTTAATGAAATCGTGCATTTTTCAGGGATACCTAAAACATCTGTTTTTCGAATGGTGATGTCACTTGAAGAGATGGGTCTTCTCGATAAAGATAGAAATGGAAAGTATTCACTTGGGCTGTTATTTCTTCGGTTTGGCCATTTAGTAGCCGAACGCCTCGATATTCGGAAGGTCGCTTTGCCGGTCATGCATAAACTTCATGATGAGGTCGGGGAAGCTGTTAATCTCATCGTACAAGATGGCAATGAGGCAATCTGCATCGAAAAACTGGATACAAAACAGTGTGTAAGGCTTAATGCGGCAATTGGCCGGAGAATGCCGCTATATGCCGGAGCGTGTTCACGTGTTATTCTCGCTTTTCAGGCGAAGTATGAACAGGAACAATATTTAGAACAAACCGAACTGAAGCCGATTGCATCTGGAACGATTACTGTTAAAGAGAGACTTCGTATTCTTCTAGAAGAGTCTCGAAAAACGGGATTTACGGTCAGTCACTCGGAACTTGAAAATTATATATCTGCGGTAGCCGCTCCTATTTTTGATTATAAAGGTTATATCATAGCGGGCATTAGTGTTGCAGGTCTTGAGGTGAACTACGAAAAGGAGTTGTTGCCTCCATTGGTTAAAAAGGTTAAGTGTGCAGCACTCGAGATATCACGGAAATTTGGATATACCGATAAACATCTTTGCTTAGGCTGATATATCAATATGTCCACGCTTGAGAACAAATGGCAATTGTCTTTAAGCTTTTTCACGAGAACGATTTTTATCTTTATTTACTGTATTTCAATAATGTATTGTGTATACACAATGCATTATACATAATACATATTGAATTAAAAGCTCATTAACTGCATGTTCAAGATGATTACGGATGGGAAAGCAATACGAGAGGTAAGAGTCAGACTCTCTTTATCGGGGAGTAGTTCGTTATTAATGATGTTGCACCTTTTACCATCTATTAAAGAAAATGTGGAAGAATTATCGGAAGGCCATCTTGATAATTCTTCAACATCTAAGAAACCACATCCAGAAATATAACTAATTCGGAGGTGTGTTAAATTGAGTGGGAAAAGAAACTGGACAAGAAATCAAAAAGGATATTATTTGCGAGTTTACTTGGCAGTACTATTGAATTTTATGATTTCTTTCTTTATGGAACCGTTGCTGCACTTGTATTTAATAAACTGTATTTTCCTAATGATGATCCGTTTGTAAGTTTATTGCTTGCTTATGCATCATTTGGCATTACTTTTTTTATACGACCTCTTGGCGGGCTTGTATTTAGTCATTTGGGGGACAAGTTTGGCAGGAAAAATACGCTCGTGCTTTCACTTTTATTAATGGGAGTTTCTACTGTGTGTATTGGACTCCTTCCAACATATAGCATGATAGGGCTTTGGGCACCAATCCTCCTTGTTTTCTTTCGTCTCGTTCAAGGTATCGGGCTTGGCGGAGAATGGGGAGGAGCAATACTCCTAGCGGTTGAATCTGCACCTAAAGAAAGGCGTGGCTTTTTTGGAAGCTTTCCCGCAATGGGTATCCCTCTTGGGATGTTACTTGGGACATTCTCCATTTCATTAATGAGTTTACTTCCAGAATCCCAATTTCTATCATGGGGATGGAGAGTGCCATTTGTACTAAGTGCGATTTTGGTGGTTATCGGTATTTGGATAAGGAGAGGTATTGAGGAAACATCGGCATTCCAAGAAGAGAAAGAAAAAGGAAACGTCGTAAAAATTCCACTCTTTGAGACACTGCGATATCATTGGAAAGCTGTATTGATTTCTTTAGGTGCAAAATGTGTTGAAGTGGGCTCATTCTACTTATTTTCCACATTTTTCATATCATATGCTACGGAAACACAAGGTTTTTCAAGGACTACAGCTTTAAATGTAGTTACTGCAGCAACAATTGTTACAGCAATTTGCATGCCATTTATGGGAATGTTGTCTGATAAAATTGGCCGTAAACGTGTTTTTCTTATGGGGACAATCGGGATAACTCTTTTTGCCTTTCCATACTTTTATTTGTTTTCCTTACAATCCACTCCTTGGTTATACGTTATTTCAATAGTAGGCTTAGGAATTCTATGGCCTCCAATTGCGGCGACTATTGGGACAATGTTTACTGAAATGTTTAGTACGAATGTTGGCTATACAGGAATAACACTCGGTTATCAAACTGGCTCTGCATTATTTGGCGGAACTGCTCCAATGATTGCGACTATATTAGTCGGCGCTTACAATAATTCTTGGATTCCACTAGCATTATTTTTAGTATTTCTTTGCATCGCCTCTCTTATTTCAGTATTATTTGTCCGAAATAGTCAAAGTAACAGTATTCCTCTCTCTGAAAGTAGAACAATCGACTAAAAGGGTTCAGAAAATCCAATAGGTGGGTGATGGATTGTTTTCTACTGGGAGATCGTTGGTGAAAACTTTGAGTATGAAATTGAAATCTCGAAGTTAAGCAGAAAAAATTAAATATCATGATTCTATTATCAATTAAGGAGGGAGATTTTGAAAAAGAAACCAACAAGGGTTAGATGGGGACTTGCACTTTTTTCTTTATCATCGGTGTAATCGCTTACATGGATAGGTCAAATATTTCTATAATAGCAAAGCCTATGATGGATGATTTAGGATTGGATAAAGTTCAGTTTGGTATGCTTGCATCATTATTCTCATTAGGTTACGCGTTAGTTCAAATTCCAGCTGGACTATTGGCGGAAAAATTTGGGCCAAGGAAAATGATTGCATTTTCTCTTATTTGGTGGTCAGTATTTACAGGTCTTACAGGTTTAGTGAAATCTCACGGTCTTTTGTATGTAGTGAGATTCTTATTTGGAATAGGTGAAGGACCAATGTTTCCATCTAACGCCGTATTTAATACAAACTGGTTTAGAAAAGATGAAAAAGCTAGAGCTTCTAGTGCCTTATTGGCAGGTTCATATTTTGGACCAGTTATAGCCCCTATCGTTACGGTTTATATCTATCAATACTTTGGCTGGCAAGCTGTATTTTACATTTTTGGAATTTTAGGAATAATGATTGCAGCTGTATGGTACGTTATAGCCAGGGACTATCCTGAAATTCACAAATTAGTTAATGAACAAGAAAAAGAATATATACTTGAAAACAGAGAAATTGTTGAAACTGCTAAAGTAAGGGCTCCTTGGAGTAATTTTCTGAAAAACTCTCAATTTTGGGCGTTAGGAGTGCAGTATTTTGTTGTTTTATATATTATTACTTTCTTTTTAGTTTGGTTACCTACTTATCTATTGGAAGATAGGGGATTCTCATTAAGTAAAATGGGATTTGCTGCAAGTCTACCATGGTTGGCAATTCTGATAACTGTAATGTCTGGTGGTATTCTTTCTGACTACTTAGTGCATAAAGGATTTTCAAAACAAATATCTAGATCCTCTTTAGCAATATCAGGCTTATTAGTATTTATTATTTCAATGTACCTGGCTGTTATGACAGAATCACCATATATGAATGTTTTGTGGTTATCATTATGCTTGGGCTCACTCGGATTCACAGTAGTGTGTTCTTGGGCCGCAGCTACAGACTTAGGGAGAAACTTTTCTGGATCAGTTTCAGGTTGGATGAACTTATGGGGGAATTTAGGAGCATTTGTATCACCGTTATTATGTGGATGGTTAGCAGAAAACTTTGGTTGGAATATCACTTTAGGAGTAACAGTAATCCCTGTGTTTATTGCAACTATATTGTGGGTGTTTGTGAAACCAGATACCTCTTTACTAAATACAACTGAGCAATTGCCAATGAATTTTTAGTATTTCAAGAGGATTAAATGGTTCAATGCCAAATTTTTTTTTAGTTCCTATAAAAATTTGATTACTAGGGTGAAAAAGAAAGGAAGAGATGATTCGAATAAGCCACTAAATACACAGTCTCAATCTTTTAAGGAACTGCTTCACCGATTTCCATTTTGGGTTATGGTCGTAGGCATCAGGGGATTAAAACAATATTTTAGGGAAAGCTTTAGCAAGATTGTTGGGTCGCTATATTAAACGCAGAGCTTCATCGAGTATCTTTTACAGGTATTGCCGTAAACATACATGACAGCAAATGTTAAGAGTGAGGGTGAACATAGGCTTGAAAGAAGCTATAGATTGGAACTATCTTAATTATTTTTTCAATATTGGCACAATAATTGTATTATTCTAGGGAGTTTTTTAATCATCGAATAAAGGGAGGCTTATATAATGAAAAAGGTCAATATCGCTTTGGCACAACTCAGTTGTGAAGAAGGGAGAGTTGAGAACAATCTCACCCGTTTGGATAATGTCATTGATGAATATGGGCATTCCCATGACCTCATTGTGTTTCCTGAGACATTTATAACGGGATTTCTTTCATCGAAGGTTTGCCGTACTTTAGCCGAGCCATTAAATGGACCAATTGTTAAGCATTTAGAACGTCAAGCGAAGAAATCTAATACCTCAATCGTTGTTGGTTTATACGAAAAGGAGGGAGAAAACCTATATAACACAACAGTTTTGGTTGGACCGACAGGATTATTGCTTTCTTACCGTAAAACCCATTTATGGGCAGGCGAATCTTCAGCCGTTGAAGCCGGAAATTATTACCGGAGCTGCAGCTGGCAAGGAACAAAAATCGGACTGCTCATTTGCTACGATATAGAATTTCCAGAAACGGCACGTGCAGTTGCCGGTATGGGAACAGAGCTATTGGTGTTGACAGATGGGAATTGGGATGGTCCGGTACACCGCCTTGCCATTAAAGCCAGAGCTCAAGAGAATCAAATGTTTGTCGCTATGGCAAATCGAGTTGGACAGCTAGAGGAAACTGCGTTTTGTGGAGAGAGCGTTATTGTTGATCCATATGGAAGGGTAATTGCTGAAGCGGGACGTGAAGAAGAAGTATTATCAGCATCCATTGACTTGTCGCTTGTTCATGAAAGCAGACAACATTATAACTATTTGAAAGAGCGCAGGGTGCCATTTAATATACCTTCAAAGGAGATTGGAAAGGGAATTCGGGAAATTAAAATCTAATAATTCGAATCGTCCTTCTTAGGGCTATAAGGAAAATGTGCAATATGCATGAATCGCATCTTAAATAATCGCGGGATTTGCGTGTCATACCAGATACAATTTATCGATGACGCCATTCCGGCACGTAGCTTTTTTCGAACCTTATTCGTATGAACCAGATACATGGTGAGACATCTTCGTAGCCAACGACTATTATGCAATCATAATTAATTGATGCAATATTGCATAAAACTAGTAATCCATTAAATAGTCCGTATATTTTAATTATTAGGAATAACCGATAATTAAGCCGCTAAATAATCAATCTCCGCTTGGTATGGTATTTGCATATAAGTTAATTAATCACGAATAAGGGTGGAGTGATACATGGAGAATGCAAAATTAAGACGTTCGTTAACAGTTTTTCCTTTAGTGCTATTTGGATTGGCTTATATGGCACCTACAACAGTTTTTTCTACTTATGGGGTTGTTGCGGAAATAACGAAAGGGATGGTACCTGCTGCTTATATCATAGCTTTGGTTGGTATGTTGTTTACAGCCTATAGTTATGGTCAAATGGTCAAGGCCTACCCTGTTGCCGGTTCCGCATATACATTTACTCAAAAGGCCCTTAATCCTCACCTTGGATTCTTAGTGGGCTGGGTCATCCTATTGGACTATTTATTCTTGCCAATGATCAATGGATTATTGATAGCCATTTACTTAAACGCATATTTTCCATCCGTTCCTTTTTCCGTCTGGTTAATTGCCTTTGTTCTTTTAATCACTGCTGTAAATATAATTGGAGTGAAAATAGCAACAAAAATAAATCTATTATTAGTTGCCTTTCAATTCTTAATAATAGTCATATTTGCATTCCTCTCGATTAAAGGGCTACTAAACGGAATGGGTTCAGGAACATTATTCATGAGTTCTCCATTCGTTAATGGCGATATACCGCTATCTTTAGTATTAGCAGGATCTTCTGTTTTATGTTTATCTTTTTTAGGATTTGATGCAGTTACCACATTCTCGGAAGAGACCATTAATCCGAAAAAATAATACCAAAGGCCATTTTCCTCGTCGCATTAATAGGAGGAGGTCTGTTTGTCACCATCTCATACATCAGTCACCTTG
The DNA here is from genome assembly GCA_030562215.1 of Peribacillus frigoritolerans. Taxonomy (GTDB): domain Bacteria; phylum Bacillota; class Bacilli; order Bacillales; family DSM-1321; genus Peribacillus; species Peribacillus frigoritolerans_B. The sequence goes on from JAUPFL010000001.1 coordinate 2,077,152, forward strand.
TTTACCCGAATTTCCAAGCTTTTAAAGATCCAGATTCCGCTTCCTTGGAAATTGCTATGTACATCGGGGGTAATTTATTTCAATCTATTTTTCTAGCAGGATACATTACCGGGGGACTGGCATCTGGTTTATCAGCTCATGCAAGTGTTTCGCGGCTTTTGTATGCGATGGGGAGAGATGGAGTCCTTCCAAAGAAAATATTTGGTCATATTCACCCAAAATTTCAAACTCCAACACACAACATCATCTTGGTGGGTATTTTTGCTTTATCTGCTTTATTTGTTGATTTAGTGACAGCATCATCCTTTATTAACTTTGGGGCGCTTGTTGCATTTACATTTGTCAATCTTTCTGTTATTTCCCATTATTTTATTAGAGAAAAACAGCGAAGCGGAATTGACACATTAAAATACCTAATATTGCCGCTGATTGGTACGAGTTTCACAATTTGGTTATGGACCAGTCTTGATTCAAAGGCACTCTTACTCGGACTGGGATGGCTCGGAATTGGTGTCATCATGCTGCTTTCAAATACGAAAATGTTTAGTAAGCGGCCGCCAGAGCTTTCTATTGATAGTGCGATTGAAAAAGAAATTCAAGCATAAAAGCTATATTCATCAAGGAGGATAAAAATGGTAAGTGCAGACGTCATTCTTTCTGGTCAACATGTTTTTACTGGGTTACAAGATGAGCCAATAAAAGCAGCTATCGCCATTAAAGATAATAAAATTATTAAAATCGGTTCTAAAGAAGATATAATGTCATTCATTGGGGAACAAACAAAAGTGTATGACATCGAAGAGGGACTGATTATTCCGGGATTTCATGATTTTCATATGCACATTATGATGGGAAGCATTTTACAGAAGGATAGTGCCAAATTATTTGATGCAGATTCAGAAGAAGATGCAGCCAAAATCGTAGCTGAATTTGCAGCAACGAGACCAAATGATGAGTGGATATTTGGTGTTGGTTGGGATCATACCAATTGGAAGAACAAAGTGCTGCCACATAGAACAACACTAGATAAATATATTTGTGATCGTCCTGTTTTATTATTCAATGCAGAAGTGCATTACGCATGGATCAATAGTAAAGCTATGGAAATGATTCAATTAACGAAGGATACCCCAGATCCGGAATATGGAGAAATTGGGAAAGATGAAAATGGGGAACTGACAGGCCTTCTATTTGAACAGGCAATTGGGTATGCATCAGAACATGCATACAAATTACCGAAAGAAAAACGTGTAAACCTATTCCAAGGTTTTCTTAATGAAACAAAAAGGTTGGGAATCACATCCGTTAATGACTTATACGGAGCTAAAATTGCCCCGAATCCATTAGACGATCTTGAAATTTTTAAGGAATTTGAGAGAGAAGGATTACTAACAACCAGAATTCACTTTTCGCCGGAGTTAAAAATGGATTTAGCTGCCGCCAAGGAATTACAAAAAATTATCAGTCAGACAAGCTCACTTTTTCTGGATTAAAACAATTTATAGATGGTGTTGTGACAAGTCATACTGCTTTTTTATTGGATCATTACAAAGACCGTCCTGAAACAAAAGGCGGAACCACTTATCCATCTGAAACAATTAAACAATTAGTTAAACAGGCAGATAAGGAAAAATTTCAAATTCGTTTCCATGCTATTGGTAACGGTGCTGTCCGCTTAGCATTGGATGCATTTGAAGAAGCGAGAAACGTAAATGGAGTAAGAGATGCCAGACATGTCATTGAACATGTGGAGGTATTGCATCCAGACGATGTTCATCGCTTTAAGGAATTAGATGTAATCGCCTCATTTCAACCTAAACATATCGAATTAATGGAAAGTGAGGCATACACAGCCAGAATCAGTGAAAAACAACAACCTCTCTATTATCCAATCAAAACACTAGTGGATACTGGTGCAAAAATTGCCTTTGGTACAGATTTTCCTGTAGTGCCCTTAAATCCCATGATGGGCATTTACCAGGCAATCACGAGAAAAGATTTAACCGGGAAGGCGTGGCAAGAGTCGGAAGGAGTACCATTGGCACAAGCGTTAAAATATTACACGGCTACACCGGCATTCGGTTCTTTCAGGGAAAAGGAATTAGGCACATTGGAAGCAGGGAAGATAGCGGATATCGCAGTATTAAATAAAAATTTATTCAGCATATCAACAGAGGAAATTCTTGAAACAGAAGTGAAGATGACGATTATGGATGGAAAGATAGTATATGAAAACCAGATCGTCCAAACTGTATAAGATAATAAATGATAAAAGGTAGGTAGTGAAAAAATGTCAAAAGTAAAAGTTGGTCTTATTCAAATTCATTGCGGGGAATTCATTGAGGAAAATATTCAAAAAACGATAGAGAAAATAAAAGAAACAGTAAATAATGGTGCACAAATCGTTTGTTTACAGGAATTATTTTCTTCGCAATATTTTCCGCAAACGGTGAGTGTGAAAAATTATGAATTAGCTGAAGATGTAGATAGCGGTACATTGGCCGAAATGGGTGAATTAGCAAAGGAATTAGCCATTGTCTTGATTGTACCTTTTTACGAAAGAGCAGGTGCCGGGATTTATTTTAATAGTGCAGCTGTATTTGATGCTGATGGGGAATGTTTAGGGATTACAAGAAAAAATCATATTCCGGATGGCCCCCAGTATCATGAAAAATATTATTTCGTTCCAGGCAATACTGGGTATCCTGTCTATGAAACGGCTTATGGAAAAATAGGAGTTGGGATTTGTTGGGATGAGTGGTATCCAGAAGTTGCCCGAATTTTGAGCTTACAAGGGGCAGAAATATTATTCTATCCTTCTGCTATTGGTTCAGAACCAGATCATCCCGAGATATCAACAAGACCATCCTGGGAAAAGGCAATTTCCGCTCATGGCATTTCTAATGGTGTATTTGTTGCTGCGACAAATCGAGTGGGCCAGGAAAAGGACATGAATTTTTATGGAGGTACATTCATTAGCGATACATTCGGGAATATTTTAGCTTCACTTGATGATGAAGAAGGAATTATTGTGCAAGAAATTGATTTAAAAGAAATAGAAGAAACTAGAAAAATCCTGCAATTCTTTAGAGACCGTCGTGTCGATACATACGGCCCTATATTACAAAAAGAAATACTCCCGACTCCATCCCCTTCAAAAAAGGGAACAAACAAAGCGCTGTTTAGTTAATCATTAAAAGGAATAGACAGACCTTATCATGATTGGGTTTGCCGAAATCATTATTGCCAAACACTAGCTTTCCGCCGACCGTCTGCCAAGCCTCCTCGCCAAAAAGTGTCTGTGGGGTCCCGGCTAGCCAGTCTTTCGGCAGGAGTGTCGCAAATTTCTTCAATCTATTCAGGGTTTCATCTGAAATGAAAAACCAATTTTCCTATTATGGAAAGTTGGTTTTTACGCTATTCAAATGGTCATTAATGTAACCAGGCATTTTATTTCTTGCTTCAGAGAAATAACGGGTGAATTAGCTTTTGATCGGCGCTGTCGCTTAGGAAGCTTTTTCTTTATATGACGGTTAGCAAAGAACAATATGGGAAATACTAAGAGAATGAAATTCTTACCGAATTTTCAGAAAAATGCATTGACGGGAAATTACGGTTGTTATATATTATTAATAAGATAAATTTATTGTTATATAACAGAAGGAGGGATCTAGATGATGAACATTTATGATAAAGCTTATGAAAGTTATTTAAAGATTTGTGAAAGGTATGAAATCGAGTCGATAAACATCGACCATTTCATCAAAAATTTAACTAAAGATCAGTTGGATGAATACAGTAAATTAGCCGTTTAAACGAAAGGACGTGATTGTAAAAGATGGACCTCCCGGTTGATGTAGATGTAGAAGCCAGTTAGAAACCCCACCAGTTGCTATGGGAACAGGTGGGGTTTTGTCATGTGTTTTAAGAGGTTATTTTTTATTAATAGGATAACTCGGCTTGTTGCACAGATGTGTTTTGGCGATTTATACTCGCGATAGCCCTCTTTATTTGTTGTTAAGTACTTTAATGGCTCGCCAGAAGGAAAAGGTAACAATCAAAATGTTCAGCGTATTCATGGTCATGTTTGCGAAAGAACCCTTCTTTTGTTCGAGGACGTGTATAGGGTAAAGCCGTTATGATTTCTTTGTAAAATAGGTAGCTTGTAATTGCTGGTGTTTAATAAGTTCTTCTGCTCTTATAAAATCAAATATCACTTACTATTACATGACTAGTAAAAGAGAAAAGCTGTGTAAAAACTTTAGTGGGTAAAAATACAAAATTCAGAATTTTCTTGAAAGTGATCCATGCACATGTTAAAATTCATTTCAGGAAAGAGTATTATAAATAAGCTGATATTGGAATTTTGGTGAAACTGAGTTTCTTAATAAGCAACAAAACCGCAATGAAGGACTAAAGAATCCATATAGGAAATAAAGTCTACGGGGATTGGAAACATTAAACGATGCCTTCTTGCCTATTACATTAAAACATCAAAAATCAGTACAATGATTGTTATACATATTGACATAACTAATCATTCTTTTTATACAGATTTTTGGTAATGGAAAGAAACAATGTTGTTTATTAAGGAACTGCGAGTTGTTGATTAAACATCTTCAGTTTTAATATTCTTCAAATCTATCTACAAGGGGTGAGAATGATGAATTGAAATCAAACTATAGAAAATTTGACGGGAAATAATATTTAAAAGAATTAGCTTAAAACACCAATAAAAGTTATGTCGATGTAAATCTAATGATTTATTTTTTTGAATGGAAGAAATGTAAGCGCTTGTATAAAAGTTATCCGTTGGTAATGTCCTGTGTTTTAGACTATAACATCGTAACTAGTTTAGAAAAGGCAAAACTTTACATGATAGAGATGAAATCATTCAGGAGGTTTTTGTTTAATGAACAAACAACTGCAGATGAAAAAGAAATCTAAATGGAAAGTTCGTTATACTGTCTTATTCGTATTATGGTTATGTTGGCTGTTTTCTTTCCTGGATCGAATGGTTATCACTATTGCATTGCCTTATATTGGTGAAGATCTTAATTTAACGGCAACAGCTCAAGGATTACTTTTAAGTATTTTCTTTGCGGGGTATGCACTGTTCCAAATTCCGGGCGGGATGTTATCAGATAAATTTGGCTTTCGTCGTGTGATGAGCATTGCGATTGTTTGGTGGTCAATGTTCACATCATTGACTGGTTTTATTTTTTCTTATCCACTTATGTTACTTATTCGATTCGTTTTCGGTTTAGGTGAGGCATGTTTACCAGGTGCTGCTTATAAAGGAATAGCTAATTACTTTCCTAGTAGGCAACGAGGAACAGCTACTGGAATCCAGTCAACAGTTAATACTTTAGGACCGGCTATTGCTGCTATAGCTGCTGCAGCAATTATTGGGGCATTTGGATGGCGTACAGTCTTTATCGTAATGGGTATTCCGGGCATTATACTCGGTCTGTATATCTGGTTTAAATTCAAAGACAATCCGAAAGATCATCCTAAAATGACGAAAGAAGAGCTTGCAGAATTAGATGAAGACATTGAGTGTGAAAAATTGAATGAAGAAAAGAACTCAGGAGTTTCCTTTAAGGAGCTATTTAGAAAACCGATTTTATGGCAAATGGCGTTCATTTGGTTCTTCTTTGATATTACTTTCTGGGGCTTCACTTCTTGGCTTCCATCTTACCTGATAAATGTTAGAGGGCTTTCTTTAATGGATACTGGTATTTTCAGTGCCTTACCGTATTTAGTAGGTACAGTCTCAATTATCCTTGGTGGGTACTTGTCAGATAAAGTAAAAGGAAAGAGGAAATGGGTGTTCATCCCTAATGCTGTAATTAGTGGGTTAGCATTATTATTAATGCTTCAAGCTACTTCTACTGCGGTGGTCATTACGTATCAATGTGTTGCAGCATTCTTCATGTTCTTAGCTCAAGGAGCATTCTGGGGTCTGGTTGTTGACACACTTCCTGCGAAAATAATGGCTGCAGGTTCATCCACTGTTAACTGTTTCGGATCAATTGCAGGATTTATCTCCCCGTTATTAATGGGTTATATGATTGAGAGCAGCGGTGGTTCTTACAATTCAACTTTCATATTAATGATTGCAGCAATAATTGTAGCAGCAATCATTGCCCTTACGATTGGCAATAATACCGAAAAAGAAAATTCATTAAATTCAGAAGCAATAGTAGAAGCTTAAGATGAATTGCAAATTTATCAGTAATTAAATGGGTTCATTTATCTTTGTTGAGAATAGTAATATTGTAAAAATGATGCGAATGTTTTTACATGGTAATAAAAGCGGCTGTCAGATAACGAATCCTCGTACATAGAAATGCAGACGCCTTTTTTAGAGTAGTGGGTAAGAAAGACGGGGGAAAGTGTTGCAATTTTCAGAAAAGTAATTAGAATTATGAGGGAACATCGTTGCTTATTGGGTAACGGAAAGAGTATGAATGAACGAAATAAGTTAAATCATCTTTAAGGGAGTTTGAATGAATGAAAGTAAATTTAAAACCAAACAATGTTAGTTCATTAACAAAGGTACTTGCAGTAGCTACGCAAAATCAATTTGCTGTCGGTTCGTTTACTCCTAGAGCTACAAAGATGGTAGCTCCTATACTTAGAGCGGCCCAAGAAAAGAAATCTGCGGTCATTGTCCAAACTTCTGAGAGGGAGCAGGAACGATATGGCATCAATTTAGTGGAATTTAGCCGAGAGTTTTATCGTGTCATCCGAGAGGAGAATATTACGATCCCTGCTGTGTTACATTTAGATCATACGAAGGATTTCAATGTAATTGCTGAAGCCATCGAAGTTGGTTTTACATCCGTTATGATTGATGCATCAGAGCAACCATTTAAGAAAAATATTGAGATAACAAAAAAGGTTGTTGAGTATGCACATTCAAGAGGCGTAACTGTTGAAGCTGAACTAGGCAAGATAGGGACTACCGACTTTATTGAAACCGACGTTGATGAAGAGCTATTTACAGAGCCTAAAGAAGCAAAACAGTTTGTTGAAGAGACATGTATTGATGCATTAGCGGTTTCTGTCGGAACTTCACATGGGGTTTATCTTGTTAAAAATCCCAAAATTGATATTGAACGTTTAATAGAAATTCGTACATTAACATCGGTCCCCTTAGTGTTACATGGCGGTTCCGGCACTCCTTCAGAGATGATTAAAAATGCAATTCAAATTCCTAATGGTGGAATTAGTAAAGTGAATATCGCAACAGATTTAGAACATATGATGATAAAAACTCTTAATCGAGAAAAATTATGTTACAGAAAAGAGTGGTCGGAACTTCCAACTGAAACATTAACTTTAGTCCAAAACGCAGTTCAGAACGTAGTAAAAGAAAAAATTGAAAATTTTTTAATAAGTAGCGATAGCGCTTCTTATTATGTTTAAGAAGTAATATTATACTAACTTTGAACGGGTACCGCCTTATTTTAGACACATAAGATAAACCCTATAACCACATATTAAATAGCTATACAATTTATCGTCGAAGATAACTATTTTTAGAAGAATTGCTAAGGTAATAGGAGGAAAATAATATGTCTTTAGAAAGATCTAGTATAGTAACCTTTGCTGGTAAGCCAGTTACGTTGATTGGTAGTGAAATTCGTGTTGGTGATAAAGCGCCAAATTTTGAAGTATTAGCAAATGATCTCTCAAAAGTTACACTTGAAGATTCAAAAGGGAAAGTCCGACTTATTTCATGTGTTCTCTCTCTTGATACAGGGGTATGTGACGCACAAACACGGAAATTTAACCAATTAGCTAGCAATCTAGGAAATGACGTGGAAGTGTTAACAATTAGTGTAGATCTTCCATTTGCACAAAAAAGATGGTGTGGAGCAGCAGGAATAGAACAAGCCCAAACCCTTTCAGACCATTTTAAGATGTCATTTGGAACAGCTTATGGCACATATATAAAGGAACATCGTTTAGAATGCCGTGCAGTATTCGTTGTGGATGAAAAAGATGTCGTACAGTATGTTGAATACGTTCCGGAAATTACGGAACATCCGAATTATGAAGCAGCTATAAAAGCAATTAAGTCATTTATAAAAGTTAAAAAGTGACATAAATAAGCAATATACACTATGTTTTAAAGAACGCATTACGTATTAAAATCTTGTTTTCTCAGTTTATTATATTCTAATCTCAAAATAAAAAGGCTGCCTCACGAAAGGTCAGCCTATTCTTCTATATGGTTTTAATAATGGGGTAGTGAGGTGCAAACATTGAGACAAAAAAGTTTTTATTACCTTAAAGGAATAGGCTGATAATAGTAATATTTGATTTTTCTTAATAAGGTGTCAGTAATATTCTGAATTTTATATTTTTTTGTTGGAAAACTAAATTAGGGGTGATATTATAAAAATGTGAAGAATTTATTAATTATGGAATTAAATGTTATATTTTTCTCATTAATAGAAACAATGTTGCTTATTGAGAAACTTAAAGAAGTGACAAACTTTTTGAATTTTGGCAATGATATTTGAAAACAGATAGATGAAGTATTTTAAACAACTTAATTTAAATGAACCAGATTGTATAAAATTAAGTATCAAATAATTATCCCATTCAAATTTTTTTACCCTGTATTGTATACAATACTGCATTCAATTTTGAATTCTTCATTGAGAGGAGGTATAAAGTTTTGAATAGTTTAGAAATAGATATCTATAAAAAAATCAAGCAAGCTATTATCCAGCAAAGGCTTCGGCCCAATATGCAATTAATAGAAAAGGATCTTGCTGAATCGTTTGGCGTTAGCCCCCTGTCCGTAATGTTCTGCGCAGATTGGAATATGAAAAATTGGTGAAAATTAAAGAGCATAAAGGTACCTTTGTCTCTTGTTCAACAATTGAAGAAGCAAAAGAAGTATTTGAAATGAGGAGAATCTTAGAAGGGGAAGCAGTGCGAAGAGCATGCAGACTCTTTGACGAGGAACAATTACAAGAACTAGAGACTCTAGTTGAGGAAGAACGACATATTTATGGTAGTCGGGATTTTTCTGAATCTTTAAAATTATCTGGGGATTTTCATTTGAAAATAGCTGAAATCGCAGGAAATTCGTATTTTTATCAATATCTCGAAGATTTAATTTCCTTAACTTATGTGATTATAGCAATCTATGGAAGAGGGGAATGGAAACATGTGGTTATCATGATCATTTTCAAATTTTTAATGCTATTAAGCAAAGGGATGGTGACCTTGCAGAACACTTATCTCTCATTCATCTTAGTGAAATTGAGTCGAATCTTCATTTTAATGAGGAATTACAAATCTCGTCTTCCTTGTCAGATATATTTCTTTAATGTAAATTGATAAACGATTCATTGAAAGCGCTTACTGATGGGGTTTTTAAGGAGGTGATACAGTTCATCGAAATCATTTTCCAAATTAAATGTAGTTTTCATGCTGTTTTTTTTGTGATTTTCAAGGAACGTTGTTGTTTAATGCGCGACAATAGCTCGATTCAAACACATTAAGATGGTGGAGGATCGAAGGGAAATAGTACTTTTAACAAAACAAATTCGCCTTTTATTTCCTTTGAATGAAGAACAGAAAAGAACACTTAGAAGAAAGATTGTATCATATTATAGCCTCGGCAAACATCTAAGACCTAACCTGTTAACCAATGCATTAAAATGCGGCAAACCATAAAAAAGGGGTTGGATGTATCATGTCTACAAATTTAGAAAATTACGTTCCACAAGAAACGCAGATCCAACATGATACGGGTGTGGATGAATCACTTAATCCAAAAACCGAGGAGGGTAGGACGGTAAGTCCGTTGGACTATATTTTCATGTGGGTTGGTGACGGTGTTAATCTAGGTAATATGACGCTTGGAGCCAGTATGATTGTAGCGGGAATCGCTACGTTAAACATCTTTCAGACATTTGCCGCAGCTATCATGGCAATTGGTATCATTTCAACTGTTTTTGCTTTAAATGACAGGCTCGGATACAGAACGGGAATACCATATGTTGTACAGCTTAGAATGTCCTTTGGGCTTAAAGGTTCCGTAATATCATCACTGATGCGGGGTATTCCCGCCATCGTTTGGTACGGTTTTCAAAGTTGGATTGGCGGTACTGCCTTAAATGAAATTGCGAAGATTATTACAGGCGGCGCCTTTGATAATGTTGCCATTTGCTTTGTAGTGCTACAGTTGGTGCAAATTGGGCTTTCGCTGTATGGATTCCATGCCATTAAATGGGTGGAAACGCTTGCGTCTATTGTTATTGTACTAGCGCTTCTCTATGTATTTGGCGTTCTACTAACTTCCTATAGCGATGTTATTGCAGAAACATGGGTTCATGCAGAAGGATCATGGGGCTTGCCTTTCTTTGCATTGATCATGATGTTTATGGGAAATTATGCGGCTATCTTTTTAAGTGCAGCGGACTATTCAAGAGAGCTAAAGTCTGGTATTAGCGACACAAAACGCGGGTTTTTGTACTTTCTTCCTATTTTAATGGCGTACGGCTTGACACTTACAATCGGTGGAATGCTTGCTTCCGCAACCGGCATCAATAATCCTGTAAAAGCGTTTGCGGTCGTGGTGGATAACTCTTACATTACACTCTTTGTATCCGCATTTATTGTTTTGGGTGCGGTTGCAGTAAACATGGTTGCCAATATTATTCCGCCAACCTATGTTATTACATTGCTTACAAAAATGAAATATAAACCTGCAGTTACCATAACCGGACTGCTTGCATTTTGCTCATTCCCTTGGGTTCTTGTGCAGGATTCTTCGGCAAAGGGTCTTGGAATCTTCATTCTTATATATTCCGCATTTCTAGGACCGATTGTTTCTATATTATTAGTGGAATATTATATATTAAGAAAGCAAAAGGTAAATGTTGCAGACTTGTATAAGGAAGACGGTCCATTTGCCGGGTATAATCCAGCAGCGGTGCTTGCATTGCTTATCGGCGCCGGTGCAGCCTGTGTGAAAGTGGAGCTGGCATGGATTATCGGCGTTGTTGTGGCAGGTATTGCATATTTGCTTTTGATGAAATTTGCATTTAAAAATTCAAAATTCAAAAAGGGTACTATTTTTGAAAAGTAAACCTGTATTTCTATGTTTCCTGGGGTTATTCTCTCTGTCTATTTATAATGGATTGATGCAATCTGAGGATGAAATAAACAAGGCAGTTGAGTAATGCTAATATACAGAAAATTTCAAAAAAGGGGTTGGGAGAATGAAGTTTGATTTAGTTATAAAGAACGGAAATGTAGTAATTGAAAATTCAGTAGAACAACTGGATATCGGTATACTTAATGGTAAAATTGCAGAAATTTCAAAAGAAATAGTCGGGGAATCTGCTGAAATTATAGATGCCTCTCATCAATATGTCATGCCTGGGATGATAGATGCCCATGTCCATATTTGCGAGCCAGGCAGAACGGAGTGGGAAGGGTTTGTAACAGGAACTCAAGCACTAGCTGCAGGAGGGACAACATCATTTGTTGATATGCCATTAAACGCTTTGCCGGCAACGACTACAAAGAGTTCACTGCATTTAAAATTAAAATCTGCTGAAAATAAGGCGTACGTTGATTATGCTTTGTATGGTGGATTAGTTCCTGATAATCTCGAAGATTTAGAAGACCTTTCTAACGAAGGTGTTGTGGCCTTCAAATGTTTTATGGCAACATGTGGTAGTGAGGAAATTGGAGATTTTAAAAATGTTGATGATTTTACTCTATATCAAGGTATGAAAAAACTATCGGAATTGGGGCATATATTATCCATACATGCTGAGAATGCAGAGCTTACTGATAAACTGGCAATTGAAAAGAAAAAACAAGGGAAGACAACAGCAAAAGATTATGCTGAGTCCCGCCCCATATTTACTGAGGTTGATGCTGTAAAACGTGCTTTGTTATTAGGTAAAGAGACTGGATGTAAATTACATTTTGTTCATATTAGCAGTGAAGAGGCTGTTGAAGAAATCCTTAAAGCACGTAAACTAGGCCAAGAGGTTACGATAGAATCGTGTCCTCACTATTTCACGTTAGATACGGAAACCTTTGAAAGGATAGGACCTGTTGCGAAATGCGCCCCACCGCTTCGTACTAAAACAGAACAAGATAAATTATGGGAAGCTCTTAAGGAGGGGAAAATTGATATCCTGGCCTCAGACCATTCCCCATGTCCTCCAGAAATGAAGCAGAGCAACAGCAATAATATGTTTGATGTGTGGGGAGGGATTAGTGGCTGCCAAAATAATGTTGATTTAATGTTTGACGAGGCTGTTAAGAAACGTGGGGTTTCTGTAAGTGAATTTTCAAAGATGATTGCGACAAAACCTGCAGAAATATTTAACTTAAGAAATAAAGGAAGCATTAGAGTTTCCTATGACGCTGATATCATTCTCCTTGATCCAAATAAATCATACACCATTCAGCCAGAAGATTTGTATTACCGTCATCAACAAAGCCCTTATGTTGGAAGGAAAATTAACTGCCGAGTGACGAAAACGTTTGTAAGAGGACAACTGGTATTTGATTTTGAGCAAGGGATAGTAAGTCATCCAATCGGGAAGTTCATTTCGGCAAAAAGTAGTTTCGTACAAGCATAAAGTTATTTAAAGAAGGTTGACCTAAAAGGGCACTTAAGTTGCTCTTAATGGCGTCATACCTTCTTTTTGTTTTATTTTTTGAATGGTATTATGTCTGTGGATTGCTCTTGTGGTAAGATAAAGAAACAGGATCAGTAATTTAGGATTTAATCGGAGGTTAATATAAATGGTTAAGTCAGTAGATAGGGCGTTAACAATTATTTCATTAGTGAGCAAGCGTAAAGAAGGGATTGGGGTTACTGAGCTGGCCTCCAACCTAGATTTAAATAAAAGCTCTATATTCAGATTATTAAGTACTCTTGTAGATCATGGATTCATCGAACAAAATCCTGAAACTAAAAAATATAGATTAGGCTATAAATATTTAGAATTAAGTTCGATGTTACTTGAATCTATTGACTTGAGAACTCAGGCTAAACCTTTTCTGGAAGAGTTAGAATCACATATTAATGAAGTGATCCACTTGACCGTATATGATCAAGGAGAGGTAATCTATATTGAAAAACTTGAGGGTAGTGAAACCCTTAGAACACATTCACAAGTAGGAAGACGGGCCCCAATGCATTGTACGGCAGTTGGGAAGGTAATCTTAGCCCATCTGCCATTAAATGAGATCGTAGATATAATTGACAAGCATGGTTTACCAAAACATACTGAACATACGATTATAGATAAGGAATCTTTTTTAAAGAATTGGGAAAAATCAGGAACGAAGGTATTGGTAGGGAAGTTGAAGAAAATGAACAAGGAATCACCTGTATTGCAGCGCCAATTTTTGATAATCGGAAGAAAATTACAGCTGCTGTCAGTATATCAGGACCAAGCATCCGAATGACTGAAGAAAGATTAACTGAAATTAAACCAATTATAATGGATATTGGTAAAAAAGATTTCCAAAAGGCTTGGTTACACAGACAATTAAATAATGTGAAAAAAGAATTGGTATAAGACCAATTCTTTTTTTGTAGACAAAAGGGGTTAGGAATTTTTCTTCCTTATCAAATTTATCAGGTGGAAAAGGCTTCTTTCCATGGTTTGTCCGATCTTGATTTATTTCATCTTGAAGGCGTCCTTGATAAAGCTCTTGTTTCCTTACGAACGATTTTCTTTTAATTACCGTTTATTCGCACTCGCTTTCAGATGTGTAGAATCATGGAGACTTTCGAAAAAAGGGTTTCTAAAAGTTAAAACAAAGTTGCCTTGGAACGGAGGGTGCGAGACTCCTGCCGGAAAAGCCAGGGGAGACCCCGTAGGCCCGAAGGCGCCGAGGGCGGACCGCCCTCGGAAAGCCAGTGCCTGGAGGCAACGTTCGAATTGTCTACAGTCTGAAAGAATTGGTATAAGGGCAGTTCTTTTTTTGTAGAAATTCATTGATTCAAGTTTATCTTCGAATAGGCACTCTGACCTTTTGTCCTTCAAAAATATTTATAAAAAATTTAATGGCGAAAATACTTGAAATATTCAAAAACGGTGATAATATCAAAATAAGAAACAAGGTTAGTTAATAAGCAACGAAATGCTTATTTTTTAATTATTTAATGAAACTGCGTTGCTTATTATGCGACTATAAGGAGGAGTAATAGTGGATTTTTCTAAAGAGAAAAGCAGGTTTTATAATAATCTAACGAAAACGATTCGCCGGCACATAGTTAAAATGACGAACCATGCTGGAAGTGGTCATCCCGGTGGTTCTTTATCAGCAACTGAACTAATGTCCGTCCTATTTTTTGAACACATGAATGTTGATCCTAAAAACCCAGATTGGCAAGACCGAGATTGTTTCTTCCTATCTAAGGGTCATTGTACACCTGTATTTTATTCAGTATTAGCTGAAAAAGGTTTCTTCCCAGTTGAAGAGTTAATGACATTCAGGGATGTTGATGGCAGGTTACATGGACATCCATGTGGAGAGCATATTCCAGGTGTAGACATATCTTCAGGATCACTTGGTCAAGGATTATCAGTAGCTAATGGTGTTGGATTAATTGCAAAACTAGATGGTAGCAATAGAAGATCATATTGCATGATTGGTGATGGAGAATTACAAGAAGGTCAAGTATGGGAAGCAGCAATGACAACTGCACATTACAATCTTGATAACGTTTGTGCGATTATCGACTGGAACAAAATTCAACTTGATGATTTTGTTGAAAATGTAAAAGGTGTAAAAATCTTGGTGATAAATTTAGAGCTTTCGGTTGGCACGTTGTTGAAATTGATGGTCATGATATTAATGCAGTTAATGAAGCGTATAAAGAAGCTAAACGCACTAAAGGCAGACCTACTGCAATTCTAGCTCATACGGTTAAAGGCAAGGGAGTTTCATTCATGGAAGATACACATGATTGGCATGGAATGGCTCCGAATGATGAGCAATTAGAAATCGCTTTAAAGGAGTTGGCTTAAGATGGCAAATCAAGAAGCACCACGTAAAGGTTTTGCTGATGCACTAATTAGACTTGGAGAAAAACATGATAATTTAGTGGTACTTGACGCGGACTGTGCAAAATCAAATATGACAAATCTATATAAAAATAGATTTCCGGAACGCTTTTTCAACATCGGTATTTCTGAATGTGATTTAGTAGGTACTGCAGCTGGTATGGCAGTAGCAGGTAAAGTACCATTTGCGAATGCTTATGCAAACTTCCTTACTGGGCGTGCATTTGATCAAATGAGAATTTCTGTATGTTATTCAAATAACAATGTGAAAATTGTCGGTCATAACGCTGGTACATCAGCTGCTCAAGAAGGTGCAACACATTTACCGCTTGAAGATATTTCTTTAATGCGCTCACTTCCACGTATGACTGTAATTGTTCCAGCTGATGCGGTTGAAATGGAAAAAGCAGTAGAAGCTGCTTATTACCATGACGGACCAATTTACCTGCGTGTTGGCAAATTACCAGTACCAATCGTTACAAAAAAGAAGAACCATTCAAAATAGGTAAAGCAATTAAATACCGTGAAGGGTCTGATATTACAATCATCAGTACTGGAATAATGCTTGATGAATCACTAAAAGCAGTAGGTGAATTGGAAAAGCAAGGTGTTAGCGCTGAACTTTTACACATTCATACAATTAAACCTATTGATAAAGAAGCCATTATTGCATCTGCTGCGAAAACAAAACATGTTATCACAGTTGAGGAGCATTCAATTATAGGTGGATTAGGTAGTGCTGTTGCTGAAGTATTATCAGAAAGCCAACCAGCTAAATTAAGAAGAATCGGTACAAATGACCGTTTTGGGGTTTCAGGAAAAATGGATGAATTACTTGATTTGTTTGAATTAAGAGCACACCGTATTGTTTCTACTGCAAATGAATTATTAGGACATAGAGTAACTAGTTAATCACATTTTTAGATAATGAAAGGGGAGGGTTTTTGTCAAACGCAACCCAATATCTAAGTTTAAAGGATACTTTAGACCTCTTCTCTAAATCGGATGATAGCCTTCGTGCTAAAATCCAAGCTCATTTAAAACAAACAAAACATAAGTTTATCGTTTTAGATGATGATCCAACTGGTGTCCAAACGGTACATGATATTTTTGTCATCACGGACTGGGGAAAAGACTGGATTAAAAAAGGATTATCTGATGAGAGAAGTGTACTTTATATTTTAACAAACACAAGAAGTTATAATGCAGAAAAAACGGAAAACATCAATAGAGAGATTGTCCAAAACATTGTTGACGTTACTAAGGAAATGGGCATTAATTATTCAATTATCAGTAGAAGTGACTCAACATTAAGAGGGCATTATCCACTTGAAATTAATGTGCTCCAAGATGAATTATTAAAAACTGCTGATGTACAAATTTCAGGTCATTTAATCATACCGGCTTTTTTGAAGCACATCGTTACACCATAGATAATATTCATTATTTAGGTATGGATGGTCAACTTGTCCCAGTAAATGAAACAGAATTTGCGAATGATTCCGTTTTCGGTTTCAATACTGCTAATTTGCCGAAATGGATTGAAGAGAAGACAAATGGAAGTGTAGCTTCAGAGTCGGCTTTGATCATTTCACTTGAAGATATTCATAATGGTGGCATTGATAAAGTTTATGAGATTTTACTATCTGCTAACAATAATACTCCTATTATAGTAAATGCTAAATCTTACTATGATTTAGACATCGTATCATTAGCTGTCCTTAAAGCAATTGATTCTGGCAAGCAATTCTTGTTTAGAACTGCAGCATCTATTGTAAAATCGATTGCGGGAATTCAGGATCGTCCATATTTATCAGCTAATGAGATTGTTTCAAATGATGAAAACCAAAACAATGGTGGATTTATTATAGTAGGTTCCCACACGAATAAAACTACGGAACAAATTAAGGAGCTAATGAATAAATACCCGATTGAACAAATCGAAATGAATGTTGTGAAAGTTCTAAATAAAGAAACAAGAAATGAAGAGCTAACACGAGTATGTCAATTAGTTGACCATAATATTTCTTCTAATCGCGATACGCTTGTTTATACAAGCAGGGATTTAATTAGTGCGAAAGATAAGGAAGAAAACTTAAAAATTAGTCAAACTGTTTCAAGTTCTTTAGTTAAAGTTATTCGCTCACTAAAAGTAAAGCCGAAATTTATCATTGCAAAAGGTGGTATAACTTCGAGTGATGTGGCAACTGACGGCTTAGATATAAAATATGCAAAAATTTTAGGGCAAGCGATCGCCGGTGTCCCAGTATGGTTAACCGGAAGTGAAGCTAAGTTCAAAGATACACCTTATATCGTATTTCCAGGCAACGTTGGGGATAAAGATTCAATTGCTCAAATCTTTGAAAATATAAAAAAGGATCAAAAGGGAGAGATATAAATGGCTAAACAAAAAATGACAGCTGCTGAGTTAATTGCCTTGTATTTAGAAAAAGAGGGGTGAAACATGTTTATGGTGTACCGGGTGCTGCAATTTTACCATTCTATGATGCAGTAAAAGAATTAACTAAAATTGAATCATATATTGTTCGTCACGAACAAACGGGTGCTTTCATGGCTGATGGTTATTCAAGAGCAACTGGTGAAGTGGGCGTATGTGCTGCCACATCAGGTCCTGGTGGAACCAATTTCTTAACTGGACTTTACGGTGCATGGATGGATTCCATTCCAATGATAGCAATTACCGGTCAACAAAAAATAGTTTAATTGGAACCATGCAATTCCAAGAAGCGCCTATCGTTGAAATGGCAAAGCCTGTAACGAAAGCTGCATACCGTTTAACTGACGGTTCGAAAGCTGCTGAATTTATCCATGAAGCATGGGTAACAGCTACTACTGGCAGAAAAGGTCCAGTTCTTCTTGATTTACCAGTTGATCAACAAAAAGTTGAAATAGAAGTCGACTTAGATGTGCTTATCGGTTCTACTCCAGTCGATAACTTACCACAAGCCTCTGACGCTGATATAGAGAAAACATTGGAATTATTAAAAGATGCTAAAAGACCGGTCTTACTTTCTGGTGGAGGGGTCAACATTGCAAACGCTACCATTGAATTGAAAGCATTAGCTGAAGAACTGCAAATCCCTGTAGTAACTTCTGGCATGGGGATGGATACATTCCCTAATGATCACCCTTTATTCGCTGGACGTATGGGAACGATGCTTGATACTCCATTCGGTAACAAAACAATTGTTGAAGCCGACTTAGTAATCAACCTTGCCGGACGTTTCGCTGATCGTTCAACTGGTAATGTTTCGGTATTCACACAAAACGGTAAGAAAATCATCCATGTAAATCTTGATAATAAGGAAATTGGTAAAGTTGTACCAACGGTTTTAGGTATTGTTTCTGATGTTAAAACATTCATGGTAAAACTTGCAGAAGCCCATAAAGCACTTGGTGCTCATGTAGCTGCAACTGCCGAAGTAGGTACTAAAGTTGACTTAACTGAAGAGCGTAAGAAATGGGCACGTAAAACGGATTACACAACACTTCCAATCAGACAAGAGCGTGCATTACGAGAACTTCGTGAATTCTTGGATCGCGATGCCTTCGTATCACATGACTGCGGTATCAGCCAAATCTGGTCCTCTCAATTATTTGAAACGTATGTACCAAGAACCTACTTATTAACTGGTGGTGCGGGGACAATGGGTTGGGGCCTTGGTGCAGCAATGGCAGCGAAACTTGCATTTCCTGAAAGACAAAGTGTAAACATCCTTGGTGATGGAAGCTTAGGGATGTCATTGCAAGATATTGCTACAGCTGCAAAGCATGATATTCCGGTCATTATTTTCTGTATGAATAACTCATTAATGGGATTAATTCGTCAACAACAAAACTGGTTCTATAATGGACGTCAAATTTCTACGGACTTAATTTACAATAATGAATTATGTGATAATGAAGAGCGAGGAATCGACTTTGTTAAAACGGCTGAAGGTATGGGTGTTCGTGGTGAGCTTGTAACACATTATGATGATATCAAACCGGCTCTGCAACGTGCAGTTGACTCAGGTAAACCATATTTAATCGAAGTTATAGTTGATCCAGATCCAAAGAACGCATGCGAATTCTCTAATAACGGTGCACTTAACGGCTTCAAATACTCTGAAAAAGATTGATTATTCCAAATAATCACTACTCTTGATCGAAGTGATTTTTTTGAAGCAATGGGATATAACCTATTGCTTCAAAAAACATATTAGTAATAAAAAATATTGACTGAACTTAAATAATGGGTTTATTAAAGGAGGGAAGCCGAAAAATCGGCGAAACAATGTCAGCAAATCTTCATAATTCTATGAAAGTCGGAATTGTTCACTTTATGGCTTATCCTGAAACAATGGGTGGAGATGGTCCAACTGTTGAAACAATTAAGAAAATTGTACAAGATGATTTTTTTCTCTGGAATTGAAATTACATCTATTAACAATCCTGAAGAACGTAAAGAGGCTACTCAAATTTTACAATCTGGTGGAATGACTGTAGGTTTTGGTGCACAACCGATTTTATTAAGAAACAAAGGAAACCTTAATTCTTTTGATGAAGCTGAGCGTAGACGGGCTATCGATTTAGTAAAAGGCGGAATTGACCAAGCTTACGAAGTGAATGCTGCTAAACTTGGTTTCTTAAGTGGGGCTAAACCAGATACTCAACAAGATGTTGCATTACAATTACTAACGAATTCTATCAAAGAATTATGCGATTATGCAAAATCTAAAGGTGATTTAGTACTCTCACTTGAAACATTTGATGATGAGACTGATAAGAAATGTCTAATCGGTTCGAATAAACTTGCTGTTGAAGTTGCAAAAGAAGTTCGTAAAGTAGATCCTACTTTCGGTTTAATGCTTGATTTAAGTCATTTACCAATGCAACGTGAAACATCTTCTGATGCATTAACGGTTGCTCGTGATTATATTAACCATGCCCATATCGGAAATTGCTATATTAAAGATACTTCTGATCCTGCTTACGGAGATCAGCATCCCCGTTTCGGATATCCAGGAAGTGAAGTTGATGTTCCTGAATTAGCGGAGTATTTACGATCTTTATTAGAAATTGGTTACATCGGTGAAGGTATAAAGAATATAGTCGCTTTTGAAGTGAAACCTGTTGGTACAGAATCATCAGATATTGTAATTGCACAGTCAAAACGTACCCTCATTGATGCATGGTCATTATTACATTCAAAAAAAAGGGCGTTTAGTTGGTTAACCTGTCTATAACTATAAGTATTAAACGGTGACAAGTACTTTTGCTTGTCACCGTTTAATCTAAGATTTAATTAGCTTATAATACAGGATTCCTATTGAGCAACGACTAAATAAGGTGTTAATATGACTTTGCATTAAAAAACTGGATTTTGTAATAAATAACAAATTTTCTTAGAGATTAAATTGGCAAGGAAGTGATCGATTGGTTAAACTTCAGAAGGATGTTGATGCTATAAGAATCAACACTAGAATCGAAGAACTTGCTGCTTGTTCATCTACATCTGTTGGTGTCACTAGACTACCTTTCACAGTGGAAAGTTTAAAGGCAGAAAGGCTAGTTGAAGAGTGGATGAAAGCAGCTGGGATGACGGTAAGAAAAGATGCACTTAACAATATAATCGGACGTTATGAAGGGAAAGATCCTACAGCTCCAGTTTTAATGATTGGTTCACATTTAGATAGCGTGATTGAAGCAGGTAAATATGACGGTATTTTAGGAGTTATAACTGGAATAGAAGTTGTTCAGACTCTTAAGGATAATGGCATTATATTATATAATCCAATCGAAGTGGTGGGTTTTTGTGATGAGGAAGGAGTACGGTTTCACTCAACTTTCCTCGGTAGTAAAGCGATTGCAGGAACTTTTACTGCTGAAGATTTAGAAAGAGCAGATGAACAAGGAATAACAATTGCCGAAGCGTTAAAAGGAATTGGTATTGCTGACCCATATGCTTTTAGTAACGCTAGTCGAAATCCAGAAGAACTTCTCGCCTATTTGGAACTTCATATCGAACAGGGGCCAGTGCTTGAGAAGGAGAATGAACCTGTCGGAATAGTTCGTGGGATTGCTGGTGCTACAAGATTTTATTTTGAAATTATCGGGAAACCTGGACATGCAGGGACAGTTCCTGTTGCCCTTAGACAAGATGCACTTTTAGGAGCTAGTGATCTTATTTCCTACATTGAGAACATCGCTATCCAAAATGAACCATTAGTAGCGACTATCGGTAAACTTACTGTAAGTCCGGGTGCCAGTAATGTAATACCTGGCCTTGTAACAGGGACTCTGGATATCCGCGATTTAAATGTTGATCGTAAGAAAAAAGCTATTGAAGCCATATTAACTGAAAGTGAAAGGGTAGCAAAAGCTAGAGGACTCCAAATTCATTTTGAACAAGTCATGGAAGCCGATCCTGTATACTGTGATGAACAATTGATTAAAGTAATCGAAGAGTCCATTATCGAAGTGGATGGTAGCGTTATCAGTCTTGTAAGTGGTGCTGGTCACGATGCAATGGCTATGGCGGATGTAACGAATGTTGCAATGATTTTCGTTCGTTGTAAAGATGGTCTTAGTCATCACCCTGATGAATTCGTTACTGTAGAAGATATGGGTGTAGGAGCTAGAGTTCTTTACTCTACAGTAATTAAAATAGCCACAAAACAATATTGAGTGACATAAAAGATTTTATAGAGAATATAAGACTATCGACTAAAAGAGAACTTACAAAAAAACTCGTGATCCGCCTGTATCGGATCACGAGTTTTTTCAAAATGAATACATTTCAATTAGTACCTCTTGAACAAATCAGTCAACTGTTATCAGAAGCATTTTTCTATAAGATTGAATCCTGCGAAAAGCTCATTAGATAAAAAGTATATTAAAGACAGGTATCCTTCATGCGATGAAACAGTCATGCGTATCGACTCAGATCCAATGGTTACAAAGGGAGTTCTGTCGGACTCTTTAACATGTCCATAAAAAAGCCACTGAAATTCCTGGATTCCTCCATAATCGAAGGATTCTGTAGCGTCACTTCCAGAAAATAAAGTCGAGATTTACTCTTCATATTGATCTCTGTCTGTGCGGGCGGTTTACATTCAGTCAATACCTGCTTTAGTAGTAATTACAATTTTTATTAATCACTGATATCTCTGAAAATTGAACCCATGAGTAAAGCTATACGTAAATGAAGTGAGTTTTTTGAATCATGGACGGAATAATTCAATATGTCCTCACATTTGGCAATTCGGTATTTAACGGTATTACGGTGAACAAACAGTTTCCTGGATGTAATCGCAAGTTCACAATTATTATCCAAATATACCAATAAGGTATTGACTAAGTCTTTTTCATCTTTATTTTTCGGATAGGATAGAGAACGTAATGTATTTTCATAAAATTTTTTAAATCTTTTTCGGGAATTAAACGAATCAGTTCGATTAATTGTTTGGTCTCGTAAAAGTTTATAAATTTATTTTGAAACAGTTCAGACCCATGTGTCCATGCTTCCACTGCTTCTTCGTATGATAGGTTGATATAGGTTAGGTCATTAGAAAAGTTACCAACTCCAAACGACAACGAAATTTTTAGATTTGAATATACCTCATTCTGGAATTCCTTCAGCCTTTCTTCTATTATGCCTTTAATCGAATCATTAATATTCAGAGGAGATTGCATCAAAATAACAAAATAACCATCTTTCATAAAAACGATGTTGTTAGTATCTATTTTTAAAAATGATTTATGTAAAAATTTATATAAATAGTCGTATAATCTATTCATTATTTCTGCACTTTTTTGTAAAGCGTTTTGTTCATCATCATCAATCTTACATACAATGCATGCGTATTTCATATTGTCGATTAAGCCATGCTGTTTTCCCTATGAATAATTTCTTGTTTGTTAGAAATCTTTCCATCAACAAGGGAAGCAAAAAAGTTATTTTCTAACAAACGACTGTTTTCTCTAATAGCCTCGTTTTTAAGCAGCGTGAATGAAATGACTGTTGATGCTTGCTCAATAGCTAATTGGGAAGATGGGTATGAAAGCTTCTCAGGATGAAGAATTATTAGTAAATATGGATAGGGACGCATTGTTTTCACCCGAAACAATTTTATAGAAATGTCAGTATTTTGGATGTCGATTGTGAGCTGGTTTTTTTCTAGGTATGTTTCTATATCACTTTTAATGTATTCCTGAACATTTTTCATAACGATTTTCATATTTCCTGTACGAAAATGATGAGAAAAGGATGTCACATCACCAATAGGATCAAGTAGGAGAACAGGACATTTTAATAGGGAGCCAAGATTTTCAATTAAAGAATTCAGACTGTAACCTTTTATCATCATATTGGTAAATTCCTTGTGTATATGCATCGCATAAAATAACTCTTCAATTTGGTTATCCCATATAAAGCTTAATAATTGATGAGCAACCGCACCTAATGTTAATGTCTCTGGAATTTGAATAATTGGAAATTCTAATGAGTCAGCTAATTCGATTACATCCGGCGGTATCTTATCAATGAATCTTTTAAGTTTAATGGCAATCCCTGCACATGGAAGTTCATTAATTTGGGAAATGAGAGTACATAATGCATGAGGATCGTCTTTAAAAGCGTATCCTGTTGTCAATAATAGGGAGT
Source organism: Peribacillus frigoritolerans (assembly GCA_030562215.1). Classification (GTDB taxonomy): domain Bacteria; phylum Bacillota; class Bacilli; order Bacillales; family DSM-1321; genus Peribacillus; species Peribacillus frigoritolerans_B. The sequence continues at coordinate 2,100,900 of JAUPFL010000001.1, forward strand.
TCTCAGCTAAAAAATGGATGGCATCTGGTGTTTCTGAAATCTCAATTGATTCCACTTTCCTTTAAGTCCGGCATGTCCAGCAATAATTTTGGCTTCTCGAAACACATCAACGATAAATAAATCTTCTACTTTTTCATCATACACCTTCTAATTCTGCATTTTGTCAGTTTTTATTTCTAGAAAGGGAAGCAAACGAATGTTGTTAAATTTGGACAAAAATTTAAATGGGAATTGTTTACATTGCATAATGATTTTGTGAATTACTCCGCTTATAATCAATTGTATAGAGGATTGAAAGTTAAGGAAACTGTTTTCAAAATTTTTTTACATTCCATAAATCTCAAGTTTTTATTATATTTAGCAACTATATTTAGAAGCGCATAGCATCATACGTTTTTTTGCAATGGTTACTATAGGAAGCCGGGTTTTTAACACCTAAGAGCTTAACAGACCTTTTAAACCTTTATATATTTCCAGTTTGTATTTCGGTGGATAGTAAGCGCTATCAATGCTGAGGAGGAAACCTTTTGGAACAAACTAAAGCTCCATTGGAGCAGAAACAGAATTAAGCAGAGACTTATTGGCAACAAAACCCGAAGATGGAAAATGGAAAGTAGGGAACTATTTTCCATAGGGATGGGTTCTGTTCATAATGTTCCATCCTACGTTACAATTGGTGTTTTTTTTTTGTGCTAGGACTATCGGTTGGACAGGTATTATACACTTCAAGAAAAGTGCAGAAACGAGAGGATGTGGTTAAAGGGAATTAATTGATGGGAAAGTTAAATAGTGTGAATATTTAAAAATCACTTTAGCAGGAATAAACGTTTTGAAGAAAAGTACTCATTATTGACCGTCTTGGTGAGAAAATGCCATACAAAACAAGATAACAGCCAAGGCTAAAGTTGCGCATCTCGCTTCCTGTTTCCATAAAGGTGGATGTCTAAAAAATGCGATTAAGTTGGGGAAATAGATTGTAAGTTTCATTACAGATTAGCTTGATAGAAGTTTTAGAGAGCTATTAATTCTCAAAACGATGTTCAGAATGTAATGGTTGTATCTTGTTCCGAATATTTTACGATTACAACAGCCCAAAGCAAAATGTTCGTTCTTCATCATGGAACGGATCGGTCTTAATAGTAATTATAAAATTTGATTTCTGAAGAAAGGAATGAACCTATGGCTACATATGATTTACTCATTAGAAATGGAAATCTTGTAATGTTTGATTCGATTGTTCAAGGAGATATTGCAATTAAGGAAGGGAAAATTAAAGAAGTGTCTATCGGAAAAAATATTGAAGCTATAGCAACAAGAGAAATTAATGCTGAGGGACAGCACATCCTCCCAGGGTTAATTGATACTCATGTTCATTTCAACGAGCCAGGCAGAACTGAGTGGGAAGGTGTTCAAACTGGTAGCAGAAGTTTAGCGGCAGGTGGGGTAACAACCTATTTTGATATGCCATTGAACAGTACACCGCCAACAATCAATAAAGAATATTTGGCATTAAAGAGAGCTTGCTCCGAAGAAAAGTCGGTAGTCAATTGCCGCTTTTGGGGTGGACTTATACCAGAAAATATTGAGAATATTAAGGAACTTGATGAAAATGGAGTAATTGGATTTAAAGCATTTATGTCACCGAGCGGAATTGTCGATTTCAATCATGTCGATGATATTACGATTTTTAAAGGGATGAGAGAAATTGCCTCTGTAGGTTCACTTTTAGCCGTTCATGCTGAAAGTACAGTCATTTGTGAACAGCTTGCACAAGAAAAACAAAGACAAAATAAGACGACTGCAAAAGACTTCGTCGAATCAAGACCGATAATTTCCGAGATTGAAGCGGTAAGAAGAATAATTTCATATGCTGAAGCTACAGGTTGTAAACTGCATATTGTTCATGCGAGCAGCCGGAAAGTAGTGGATGTCATCAATCAGGCAAAGCAAAGAGGCCTAGATATTACGGTAGAAACATGCCCTCATTATTTATCTTTGACATTAAAAGACTTAGAGGAAAAAGGCGGATTGGCAAAATGCTGCCCTCCACTGCGTGATGATGAAGAAGTAGAACAATTATGGGAAGCTGTAGCAAACGGTGAAATTGACGTAATAGCATCCGACCATTCACCAGCACCTGCATCTATGAAAGAAGTAATAAATGAAGACTTTTTCAGTGCCTGGGGTGGGATTTCCGGTGCCCAATCTACGCTCAATATTATGTTGACAGAGGGGCATTTTAACCGTAATCTTCCTCTGGGGAAAATTGTTGAATTAACATCAACGAATCCAGCTAAGTTATTTGGCCTTTATCCCCATAAAGGGATAATAGCCGTTGATAGCGACGCTGATCTGGCGATTGTTGATCTGAACAGAAGCTTCGAGCTGAAAAAGGAAGATTTGTTCTACCGCCATCAACAGTCGCCTTATGTTGGCAGGACATTCAAAGGGCAAGTAACGACAACGATCGTCAATGGGGCAATCGTTTTTGAAAATGGAAGCATTACCACTGTGGAAAAAATTAAAATCTAGGATTGTTAAGCAATAAAGGACTGAGAAAATCTTAATTGATTTTATTAGCTTATTATGGATGAGTCGCTTTCAGTCATTTATTTTAGGCATACACAATCTTAAAAGCAAAAAGAAGCCTGTAAGGAACTAGCACCTGAGTACCTAAAAGAGAAAAACATAGATGAAGAAATAAGAAGATAATATGTTTTATCTATAATAAACAAAAATATAAAACGTTTTTATCGATTAGGCATAAAGACTAATTAAATGAAAGCGGTTAATATTTATATAAGAGACTTAATTGTTTCTAAAACAAGCTAATAATATATGAAAAGAAGCTTCAATTATAATTAATCTATAGCGGGAACAGGGCACACCATGATTCACATATTTTCAAATGGCGCCTGCTTATGAACGTTGATTGGTGTCATATGAATTAGCTCACAAAATACGATTAAAAGGAGAGTTTAAAAGATGGGTTATCCTAAAGATTTATTAGCAAGCAGATCAATAATTGAGCACGGTAAATATGCTTTAATTGCACCTGAAGGATTGGTTAATAATGTTGTTCCAGGATTTGAGAATTGTATCATTTCCATTTTGGGTTCTCCAAAGCTTGGAGCAAGCTTTGTCGATTACATTGTGACAATGCAAAAGGAAGGAAAGAACAGCGAGGGGTTTGGTGGACAAGAAGATGTAGAGACATTTGTCTATGTTATTGAAGGAAAAATAAAAGCTGCTGCAGGTGAACAAGAGTTTGTCCTCGATGAAAGCGGTTATTTATACTGTCCGCCAGGAACAAAGATGTATTTAGAAAACCAATTGGATGGAGATTCTAAACTATTCCTATATAAGCAAAAGTATCGTCCACTTGAAGGACGGAGGCCATGGGTTTATTCAAACCATGCCAACAAAATTGAATTTAGGATTTATGATGATATGCATAATGTCCATCTTAAGGATCTATTGCCTGCTGATATAGATTTTGATATGAATTTTCATATTCTTTCCTTTGATCCTGCTGCATCTCATCCATTCATCGAAACACATGTGCAAGAACATGGCGCCTACTTACTCTCGGGAGAAGGGATGTATAATCTGGATAATCAGTGGGTTCCTGTAAAGAAAGGAGATTACATTTTTATGGGTCCATATGTACATCAAGCAGCCTATGCGGTAGGCAGAGAAAATTTAACATATGTTTACTCTAAAGATTGTAATCGTGATGCATCCTTGTAAAAGGTCACATCAATTAGAAGAAATGCGTAAATACCAACTTCAAGAGATTTAATGCGGGCAGAATTGTATTTTAGGGAGATCTGGTAAGTGTAATTCAAAACCATTAAATATGAAAGAGGTGCTGAGATATGGACCAGAATGTAATTTCGAACAAAAAGTCGATAATAGAGGAAAGAGTTTTTGAAATCGATAAAATAGCAAAATTCGATTCTAATGCACCACAAAAAAATTATTTCTATGAAACGGATAAAACTGTTGGGGCAGTTTGGTGTCTTGAACCTGAGCAGGAAGTATTTTTACATTCTCATTCGAATGTTGATGATATTTGGGTTTGCATTGAGGGGGAAGGAACATACTTTCCTGATCTAGAGAATGAGATTACGATCAGAAAAGGAATGGTAGTATTGGCCAAGCCTAATCAAATTCATGGAATGCGTAATACAGGAAACAGTCGATTCATGTTTGTAGGCTTTGCTGCAGGGGCATTGCCTATGGATATAACAAGATATTAGAAAAAGGCTAAGGTTATTAAACAATTACAAAATAAAAGTTTCTTCTTTCAAAAACAAAAAAAGTGATTAAGGCGAAGCGATTGTAATGAAAACAGCGCTTCGCTTATATTTTTATTTATAAAAAGAGATGATTTGTAATTTTTACGAAGAAACTATGGATTCCAAAGGAAATCAATACTTTTAAGAATTCTCGCAAACAGATTTTATAAAAAATCCAGAAATCGGAAATGGTGATGATTAAGATGACACAGCAAGGAGTTACTGTAACATTATTGTCCTCTTTACAGTGGCTTTTTTTATTTTTGCCAATACGGTTGTCGTACCAATTTCTGTAGGGGCAGCATTCCAGCTTCCTGCAGAAACAATTGAAATGACGATAAGGTGCTCCTTTATCTTTACAGGAATAGCCTGTATTCTGCAGGCATGGATTGGGCATCGTTATCCATTATTGGATAGCCATTCGGGGCTAATGTGGGGTCTGATGATAAATATGGGCATCTCTGCATCTGCACTCGGATTGGATTTTGCAACCGTAGGAGGAGGAATTGCAACAGGCATTTTGCTGGCTGGAGCTGTAACCGTACTGCTTGCGGCATTTAACCTGATTTGTATCATACAGAAAGTAATTAAGCCGATGGTGATAAGTGTTTATATATTCTTGCTAACCTTTCAGCTCATCTTTATTTTCTTCAAAGGTATGTTTAAAATAACCGAAAGTGGAACAATTGATCTCCCTGTAAGTTTGTTTTCAATCTTGATTGTCATATTCGTTGGCTTTTTAAGGATTAAAGGAGGGAAAATACTAAGCAATTTCTCAATCCTAATCGGAATTATCGTAGGATGGTCATTATATCGAATTATTTTCCCTTCAGATCTTCAGACGGCTAGCTCTTCAGGTATGGCATTCACTTTCTTTCCCCTTGGAACTCCAAACTTGAATATTGGTATTATTTTTGTCTCCTTTTTTGCGGTCCTTTTGAATTTAACGAATTCTTTCGCTTCCATTCAAGCTGTTGCAGATGTTTACAAGGAAAAGGTGGAACATAGTCAATACAGGAGATCTATTTTTGTAACAGGTATTTTTGCGTTTATCACTTCGATTTTTGGCTTGGTCCCTTTTACACCATTTACATCTACAATAGGGTTTTTACAAAGTACCAAATTATTTAAACGAGGGCCATTCATTATAAGTGGATTCTTGTTTACTCTCCTTGGAGTTATTCCGCCATTAGGGAGATTCTTAGGAACGATACCACTAACAATAGGTAACGCTGTTTTATTTGTCGCATACCTTCAATTGTTTGGGACAGCATTAAACAGCCTAAAAGGAACGTTATTCAACTCTGAAACGATACTCCGTTTAGCTGGACCAGTCCTAGTTGGAGTTAGCATTATGAATATCCCTCCAGCATTATTCGGCAGTATTCCTGTCCTCTTGCAGCCTTTCATTACAAATGGTCTCATTATGGGTGTCATTATATCGATCTTTTTGGAAAAACTTATTGATTGGAATAAGTTAACAAATAAGTTGGAAGTAGGACAGTGACCGATTTATCTACCTGAAAATGGATAATGAGCAACAACATAAGGTGATTATTAAAGAATGGACATGTGTTGAAGGCGATGTTTAACTTTCTAACGATAAACTTGAAATTGATTATAAGAAAACAAAACGATAAATTGAAAACTTGATTAATCGATAACAAATAAAGTATTGAACCCATTCAAATGTAGAAGAGATCATCTGGTTTAAGATAATTCTTCTCGGCGTATGCCGGGTGTCAAACTAATTTTTAAAGGAGGAATACACCATGGGGGAATATGTAAAAGTTGGTAATCTTCAAGTGGCTCCGGTCCTTTTTGAATTTATCAATAAAGATGGGCTATCTGGAAGCCAACTGAATCAGGAACAATTTTGGGTTGATTTTGAAAAATTGGTGCATGACATGTCTCCAAAAAATAAAAAATTGTTAGCTCGTCGTGATGAAATTCAAACCAAAATAAATACATGGCATAGAGAAAATAAAGAGATTGACTTTGCTAAATATAAATCATTTTTACAAGAAATTGGCTATCTCGAACCTGAAGTAGAAGACTTTCATATTACGACAGAAGGAGTAGATGATGAAATAGCCTTCCAAGCTGGGCCGCAGCTAGTTGTTCCGGTTGATAATGCTCGTTATGCTATTAACGCTTCAAATGCAAGGTGGGGAAGCCTTTATAATGCCCTTTATGGAACAGATGTTATTAGCGAAAAAGGAGGAGCCTACCGAGAAGGGAGCTACAATGAAGTACGCGGTGGAGAAGTCATTTCATTTGCAAAGGATTTTCTTGATCAAGTAACTCCTTTAAAGGATCATTCACATAAAGATGCTGTGAAATATGCAGTAGTAGATGGGAAATTAGCTGTTACACTCAAAGATGGAGAAATTACGAGTTTAGTAGAGGAATCAAAGCTAGTTGGCATTCAAGGTGAATATGAAAAGCCATCGGCTATATTATTAAAAAATAATGGGTTGCATTTTGAAATTCAGATTGATCGAAGCCACCTGATCGGTAAAGTAGATAAAGCAGGCGTTAAGGACATTCTAATGGAATCTACTCTTACGACCATAATGGATTGTGAGGATTCAGTTGCCGCAGTGGATGCCGATGATAAAGTCCTGGTATATCGAAATTGGTTAGGGCTTATGAGGGGTGATCTGACTGTAACTTTCAAAAAGGATAATAAAATGATGACACGTACAATGAACCCGGATCGTTTATACAGAGCACCAGATGGAGAAGAATTCTCTTTGCCTGGTCGTTCACTTATGTTTGTCCGTAACGTGGGACACTTAATGACCACAAACGCTGTCCTAGATGCAAATGGTGAGGAAATTCCTGAAGGGATTATGGATACAGTCATGACTAGTTTACTTGCCAAACATTCCCTGTTGGGGAATGGTAAATATCAAAATTCATCTAAAGGATCAGTCTATATCGTTAAGCCAAAAATGCATGGATCCGAAGAGGTGGCTTTTGCCAATGAACTCTTTGATCGTGTGGAAGACATGCTTGGTCTACAGAGAAATACACTGAAAATTGGTGTTATGGACGAAGAACGCCGAACTTCATTAAACTTGAAAGCTTGTATCCGCCAAGTTAAAGAAAGAGTGGCATTTATTAATACCGGATTCTTAGATCGAACGGGAGACGAAATTCATACTTCTATGGAAGCCGGACCTATGATTCTCAAAAATAACATGAAAAGATCAAAATGGCTACAAGGTTATGAAAAATCGAATGTCAATGTAGGTCTAGCAACCGGTTTTCAAGGTCGAGCTCAAATTGGTAAAGGAATGTGGGCAATACCTGATATGATGGCGGAAATGCTAACGCAAAAGATTGGCCATCTGAAAGCAGGGGCGAATACAGCATGGGTGCCTTCACCAACTGCAGCGACATTGCATGCTCTTCATTATCATCAAGTGGATGTAAAAAAGGTACAAGAAGAGTTGAAAAAGAATCCAGAAAATTTACTTGATGATATTTTAGAAATCCCAGTGGCTCAAAACCCCGAATGGAGTCCGGAAGAAATTCAGCAAGAGCTAGATAACAATGCTCAAGGTATCCTCGGTTATGTTGTACGTTGGGTAGAACAAGGAATTGGTTGTTCTAAAGTACCCGATATCAACAATGTAGGTTTGATGGAAGATCGTGCCACACTAAGAATTTCGAGTCAGCATATCGCTAACTGGCTTCACCACGGAATTTGTACAAAAGGACAGGTTTTGGAGACTTTACACCGAATGGCTAAAGTAGTGGATGAACAAAACACTGGAGATTCAGCATATCAATGTATCGCGGAAAACTACGACAGCTCAGTGGCGTTTCAAGCGGCATGCGACCTAGTGTTTCAAGGCTATAACCAACCAAGTGGGTATACTGAGCCTATCCTGCATCGACGACGCATTGAAGCGAAGAAAAACAAGTTGTAACAATAAGTGATTTCTGGGGCATTCAGACCAACCGGGATGCAATGTTATTACATTCATAAAGCTTTGCGTAGGAAAAAATAATTGTCTCATTCTATTTATTTAGTTAGGGTTTTAGGTTAAAGTGTTGGGGTATCCCGCAATAAAGTTACGATAAAGCCTGAACTAAAATCAAGATGTTGAATCATTAATCATAATAAAATGTTTTTAAAGTCAACATAAGAAATTTGGGTCAGAATAAGTGATTATTCGATAAAATGGGGAACAAGTGATCAAGATTACTTGTTCCCCATTTTGGTCTAATTTTTATAAAAAGAAAGAAGCTAAGTATACATATGTGAATTAGATGTAACAAGATTAATTCACCTTTTAGGTTCGCAGACCATCAGAATTTAATTTGGATCGCATAAGTAGAACTAGTATATTAATTTATCAAAAAATAGCCGTGAAATATATAAGGTGCTAACTTAACAATAAGTGCCACTTCTTTTGATCATAGAAATCTGTATATTATACACATTATTGGTTTGCTTTCAGTTGGTTATTTTGCACAAAAAAACACTGAAATACTAACAGAATTGTCAATGAAGTTAAATGCGAAAGCAAGTAAAATAATAGATGACAAAAATTTTGTGAATATTCTTACCGTGAATGGGTATTGTGGAGGGAAGCGATGTGATGGTCAATCAAAACGAAAAATTCATTGATGAAAAGGATGATGTTGCGTTCGATGATAGAATGCTTTCGGGTCAACAGAGAGTAATGGGGTGACCCGGTTATTATATTTCAAGGAATGGATGAGCGCTCAGCAGGCAATGAAAGCTGAGATGGAAAAAGAAAACCTTATACATATTTTTAAAGTGTAGGCAACTTGTTTGGCAGGCATAAGGGAACGGATCTCCTCCGGTGGAATCATTCATATAGACACGGTCAAGGATGGGGGAATATGACGTCGCATATGGGGTCGTCAGCCATATTGTCGGACAGCGACGTTACAGGGTGAAATTCATTGGTGAGAGTTATCATGCAGGCACCACTCCCGTGTCATACGAGAAGGATGCTGTCGGTTCTGCTTCGGAATTCATTTCTTTTTTAAAGAAAAAGCGAAAGGCATGGACCGGGTTTAGTTGCGACAGTTGGCCATACCAAGATATGGTCAGCGGGGCCGGCCATGATGCACAGGTATTTTGTTCGTTTTGTCCGACTTGCTTGCTGTTCGTTCCAAGTAAGGGGGATCAGCCATTCACCTAAGGAGTTTACGAGTGTTGCGGATATGAATAAGGGAATCGAAGTTTTAAGTGAAATACCTTATAAATTAGCCTATTGAAGGAGTTGGTTAAAATGGCATATTCAGAATTGAATGCACCGATGAGAACGATCATGACACCAGGGCCTGTCGAAGTTGACCCGCGTGTTTTAAGGGCGATGAGCACACCGATATTAGGGCAATTCGATCCTGCATTCACCACTATCATGAATGAAGTGATGGAAATGCTGCGATTGGTTTTTCAAACGAAAAATAAATGGGCGTTCCCGATTGATGGCACCTCAAGATCCGGTAATGAAGCGATTCTATGCAGCATCATTGAGCCGGGGGATAAGGTCCTGGTTCCTATATTCGGAAGGTTCGGTCATTTATTGGTGGAAATTTGTGAGCGATACGGAGCTGAAGTCCATACGATGGAATGTCCTTGGGGAGAGGTGTTCGAACCGCAAGCAGTCATTGCGGAAATCAAGAAAGTCTCCCCTAAAATAACAGCAATCGTCCATGGGGAAACCTCCACTGGTTGTATGCAGCCTTTGAAGGAAATCGGATGGGCCTGCCGTGAATTGGGTGTCCTGCTTGTGGTGGATGCGGTTGCCTCCATCGGGGGAACCGATGTTAAGGTGGATGAATGGTGCATTGATGGATTGATAGGAGGGACACAAAAATGCTTGTCCGTTCCTTCCGGTATGGCACCGATTACGTATAATGAGCGAATAGAAGATATCATCCAGTCCCGCAAAAAGGTGGAACGTGGTATTGCAACGGATGAAGACAATCAAAAGGTTTCGCCCAGCCGTCAGATCACCAGTAATTATTTCGATTTAAGCATGCTGCAGGATTATTGGGGACCGCGCCGTTTGAATCACCATACAGAAGCTACTTCCATGATTTATGCGTTACGTGAAGGATTGCGCCTTGTGCTCGAAGAAGGTTTGGAAACACGCTTTGCCCGTCATGAACTCCATGAAGCTGCTCTCGTTGAAGGGATCAAGGCAATGGGACTTACGTTATTCGGGGATGGGAAAAACAAACTTCCGTGTGTAACTTGCATCGAAATTCCAAAAGGAATCGATGGAGAAGTTGTAAGAGCCATGCTGTTGAATGAATTTGGTATCGAAATCGCTTCCTCGTTTGGTCCGCTTCACGGGAAAATCTGGAGGATCGGGACCATGGGATTCAGTTGCAGGAAAGAAAACATCCTGTTTGTATTGGCCTCCTTGGAAGCTGTCCTTTGCGCCTGGGGTTCCAAGTTAATCGGGGAGAGGCTTTGCAGGCTGCGCTGGATGTATATGCAGGAAAGAAGGAGAAAATGGTAGCATCAGGAGGATCTCTTTGATTAATTGATGTCTATGTGCATTTCAGCGAACCTAACCGCGCTCATTGGGAAGGCATAGAGGAAAATCGTTTATCAGACTGATGGGATAAGTGAAAGTGAGCGTGGGGAGTGGTTAAAGTGATAGATTCCCGTATTGCGGTCAATAACTAAGAAGAAGGCCTATCCGGTTTGGAGCAATTGAATTCATTTTAAGGAGGGGGATTCCGGACCGGAAATCCCCCTTTAACTGCTCTGAGTAGGTATCATGGGCAAAAAAGAAACCGGACAAGTGGATTGCTTGTCCGGTTTCAAACGTTACTTATTCACCTTGGTCGACAAAATATTGATTTTTCCTGAATACCATCGCTTCCATGGTTGCAATCAGTTCCCTTTCATTTAACACCTCTATTTTATACCATGCCAGTTTATGGTTTTTCTTGATCTCTTCCGCTCTGGCAGTTAAAGTCTCACCGCGTTTGCCAGCGGATAAGAAGTTGATGTTGTTTGAAACCCCAACCGCTATTTTGCCATATGAATTGCTGGCTGCTGCGAACACGTAATCAGCAAGTGAAAAGATAATGGCACCGTGAACAGTTCCGTGGCTATTTAGCATGTGGTCACTTGGAATCAATTCTGCTTCCGCTGTGCCGGGACCGAGTTTCGTCAATCTCATCCCGAGAAAAGAGGCATATGGTTCGTCGACCAGTACTTGTTTGATTTGATCATAATGCAATTCGTGAATATCCTGATCTAAATGTGTGGTCATGGAAATCCCCCTTCTTTAATGGTCTTTTGCGGAACTTATCCCGTATCCGGTGTTAGATTTGAACAGTACTTCAGGAAAACTATTATCCTCATCTTTTGCCTTTGACAAGATTGTACCTAAATAAGCTCCAATAAAGCCGAGCGGTACGGTGAAAATGGTAGGGTTGCTCATCGTGAAGAGGGGATCGCCTGTGAAAATACCCATTCCAGGTTCCGGATTCCATACATTAGGGCTGAGCATCACCAGTATGATGGAGCTAAGTAACCCGAATGACATTCCTGTGATTGCTCCGGTTGCGTTGAAGCGTTTCCAATATATTGTGCAAAGGATGATCGGTAAATTGGCACTGGCAGCAATTCCAAGCGCGAGGACTGAAAGAAAAGCGACATTCATTGATTGTGCAAATAAAGCAAGTAGAATCGAAATGACCGCTACGCCAACAGAAGCCAATCGGGCAACGAGCACTTGCTGTTTTTCCGTAATATTTCCTTCCTTGATGATTTCACCGTATATATCATGTGCAAAAGCGGATGCCGACGTTAAAACAAGACCGGATACAACCGCTAAAATCGTGGCAAATGCCACAGCAGAAACGAAGGCGAATAAAAATTCACCGCCCATGGTTAATGCAAGAAGGGGTGCGGCCATGTTTCCAGCCGGGTTTGCTTCGACGATCCGCTCAAACCCGACGAAAGATGCAGCTCCGAAACCGAGGAAAATCGTCATGATGAAAAATATCCCTATAAACCATGTGGAATAAACGACGGATTTCCTTGCAGTAGCTGCATCCTTTACTGTAAAGAAGCGGACGAGTAAATGCGGGAGGCCTGCTGCCCCGAGGACAAGCGACATATTAAATGAAATCATGTCAAGTCCATCGGTGTATTTATTTCCAGGATTCAAAAAATCCCTTCCGAGCGGTGTTGCAGTTTGGACATGATGGAACATCTCTGAGATGTTGAAATTAAAACGTGAAAACACGATGAACGTCAACACGGCGGAACCTCCTAGTAAGAGAACAGCTTTGGTGATCTGCACCCAGCTTGTCGCTCTCATCCCGCCGAAAATCACATAAATCGTCATCAGTACACCGACAAGAAGAACGGATAGCCAATAATCGATGCCGAGCAGCAGTTTAATTAATCCTCCTGCACCGACAAGTTGGGCAATCATGTAAAAGATTGAAATGACAAGTGTGTTAGCCGCAGCTATCCCTCGGACTTTTTTTGATTTGAAGCGTGCTGAAATCATGTCTGCCAGCGTAAACTTACCTAGATTGCGAAGTGGTTCCGACACAAGATACAATAAGACAAGAAAGGCAACAAGGTTCCCGATGCTCATGTAAAAGCCATCAAAACCAATCAGTGCGATTGCACCCGTAATTCCCAGGAAAGAAGCGGCTGACATAAAGTCACCTGCTACGGCCAATCCATTCTGCCATGCTGTCAATCCACCGCCGGCAGTATAAAAATCACTGGCATTTTTCGTTTTCTTGGAAGAATAATAGGTTATTGTAAGCGTTAATAAAATGATGCCCAAAAAAGCGTGAGGGATAAAATGCTCATTCGCCAAGCTCCTTCTCATATTTATTCAAGATATTTTTAGCCATCTTATCGTACTTCGCTGCTTTTTGATATAGACAATTCCCCCTAACCAAACGACGGCGAATTGGAGAAGGGCATATACCCAAGCCCAAGTAATATTGAAAAAGCTTCACCTTTCAACACTTGGCTATAAGCAGCTAAAATAGGAAGAACAAAATAAAAAGCAAGAAAGAAGAGAGTGACAGGTACGATGAATGCCTTTTTCTTTTGAAGCAAATGCTTGAATTCTTCCGTTTCAATTAATTTACGATACTTATTTCCGCTGTCATGCCCTGATGATGAATGCCTGCTTTTAGCTGTTGATTCCATAGTAAGCCCCCTTTTTGGTGTGGAACGTTTTTAAAACGAATGTTCGATAAAGTGATATATCATTTTTAAAATTAACATAGTCTGAAAATTTAGTAAATTAATATTTTGTTTGTACGGTCATTTGTGCTTAATTATAAAAACATGATTGACAACGTAAAAATGACGTATTAATCTTAAAATGAATCATAACAATAATCTAATATCCGTTTTATTACCGTTATGTATGTCGGTGGGACAATAGTAAAATTGAGGGGGACTGAAAAAAATGTACAATCCGGAAGTTGAAACGGCTTCGCGTGCTGAAATGGAGAGTTTACAAATGGCACGCCTAAAAAAAACGATAAGCCATGTATATGAAAATGTACCTTATTACAGAGAGAAATTTAGAGAGATGGGCTTGGAACCAGAAGATATTCAAACTCTAAACGATGTGATAAAGCTTCCCTTTACAAAAAACAGACTCTTCGCGATAAGTATCCATTCGGTTTATTCGCCGTTCCGATGGAGGACGTTACACGCATTCATGGTTCTTCCGGAACAAGCGGAAAGCCTACAATTGTCGGGTACACGAAAAATGATTTGGAAAACTGGGCAACAATTGTCGCACGTGGAATTGTAGCTGCAGGAGGTCGCAAGTCGGACATTTTCCATAACGCATATGGATATGGTCTGTTTACAGGGGGCCTAGGTCTGCATTGCGGTGCAGAAAAGCTGGGAGTTGCGACAGTACCCATTTCAGGGGGGAATACCGAGCGGCAGATTACGATCATTAATGATTTTAAACCGCGCGGCATTTGTGGAACGCCTACCTATATTTTGAATATCGCTGAAAAGATGGAAGAGATGGGAATTGATCCTGCTGATAACGGGCTTGAGTATGGGATTTTCGGAGCTGAGCCATGGTCAGAGGCAATGAGGGCAACACTTGAGAGGAAACTGAAATTGAAAGCCATCGATATTTACGGCTTAAGTGAAATCATGGGGCCGGGAGTTGCAATAGAATGCCATGAAGCACAGGATGGACTGCATATCGCAGAAGACCATTTTCTTGTTGAGGTCATTAACCCGGACACGCTGGAACCAGTTGAGGACGGCGTAGATGGGGAACTTGTCTTTACCAGCCTTACAAAGGAAGCGCTGCCAATCATTCGTTACCGTACAGGTGATATCGCCTCAATTACCCATGAACCGTGTAAATGCGGTCGTACCACAACTAGAATGTCCCGTGTTAAAGGCAGAACGGATGATATGATCATAGTCAGGGGAGTGAATGTATTTCCATCGGAAATAGAGCGTGTGTTATTCCAAATGGAGGGAATTGTCCCTCATTATCAGATTCATCTCGTGAAGAAGGGGGAAAATGGACGGTGTTGAACTCCACCTCGAAATTGAAAGCGGTTTCTACAAGGAGATTGAAGAAGACTTAACGCATGGGAATGTAGAGATATTAAGGAAAACGATTCAGCATCATTTGAAATCCGCATGTCTTGTCACGATGGATATAGTTGTCAACAGCCCAAAAAGCATTCCTCGTTCAGAAGGAAAAGCCATTCGTGTAATTGATAAGCGGAAGGATGAAGTCATTCGTTTATAAATTCCGTGATCATGAACAAAGCTTTTTTTGCTTATGTCCCGATTGAAATAAGCGGAGTTGAAGAAATCGAACAAGAAAACGCGATACATAAAGAGGATGCGGTCGCTGTTAACTATGGGTTTTTCTCTTAAAGGAAGAGAAGATGGATCCAATCATGCAATAGAGAAGGAGGAGGCATCATGGCTAAATATACAGTTGTGGATCAAGAAACTTGCATTGCTTGCGGTGCATGCGGTGCCGCTGCGCCGGAAATATTTGATTACAATGATGAGGGAGTGGCATTCGTCATCCTGGATGAAAATGAAGGAACGGCAGAGGTCGCGGAAGGTTTATTTGATGATCTGGATGATGCAGTGGAAGGCTGTCCGACAGATTCAATTAAAGTGGAAACCTCGCCCATTAAAGTTTTAGTGGATTAAAAGATTCGTGAAATTCCCTGATAATTTCCTTTTATTTTGAAAAAGACAGAATAGTCTTGCATTAAATATAACAATAAAATATAATAACGTTATATAAACGTTACATTATAAAAAGAGGTGATTTAAATGAACGTTCTATTAAATGATATGGCAGGAGAAGAAAAGCTAAATCAATTCATTGCCAGAATCGAAGCAGGAGAAAAGATAGAAGCGGATGATTGGATGCCGGAAGAATACCGGGGAACGTTAATCAAGTTAATATCGATGCATGGAATCAGTGAAATCATGGGCGCACTTCCAGAAAAGGAATGGGTGCCTAAAGCCCCGACCTTAAACAGAAAACTTGGAATCATGGCAAAGGTGCAGGATGAAATGGGACATGGACAATTATTGCTTCGAGTCGCCGAGGATTTGCTAAAGCCATACAGTAAAAAACGGGATGACCTAATGCAAGATTTATTTAAAGGAGATTTAAAGTTTCATAATGTTTTCCATATGGAAGCCAAATCCTGGGGCGATGCTGGATTGATTGGCTGGTTGGTTGATGGTGCAGCGATCATTTCCCAGACGAATATGCTTGGAGCCTCATACGGACCTTATGCCCGGGCATTACAGAGGATTTGCGCGGAGGAAGTTTTTCACGCCCAGCATGGTGAAGCGATAATCATGGCTTTGGCTGAAGGGACGGAAGAACAAAGGAAATTGGTTCAAGACTCCATCAATTATTGGTGGGAATCTTTATTACTCTTTTTTGGACCTCCCAGCAAGAATGAAGTGGGCACATCCAAACAGGATATAACGATTAAGTACAGAATTAGAACCAGTACGAACGAAGAGCTTCGACAAGCCTTTTTTCTAAATATGTGAAGCGGATCCTTTCACTCGGATTTAGCATTCCAGATGAAACGCTTAGGTTTGATAAAGCATCTGAAACCTGGATTTATCAACAACCCGATTGGGGGAAATTGAAGGTATTCGCAAGGAATGAAGGTCCCCGTTCGCAGGATCGCTTAAGTCTTCGGAGAATTTCTTATGAAAATAATAAATGGGTACGTGAGGCATTGGCGCCAAAGGTCATCTAAGGGAGGGGGAAGGACGATATGGAAACTAGGCAAGGAAATTACTTTGAAGAATTTGAAGTATTCAGCCGTAAAACGCAATCATCACCCGTTCAATACCACTTCAGCCTGCTGGCCCCAAATGAGGATATTGCCATCATGATGGCACAAGAAAACTTCATGAGACGTGAAGCGGTTGATGATATTTGGGTCGTTAAAAGACAGAATATACGGAAAATGACGGTCGAGGAAAAGAAAACGCTTCAGCGTATTGATAATAAAGATTACAGGACCACAAAAGGGTACGGGTATTTAAAGAAAAAATGGCGGAAATATGAGCAGGGAATGCTCGATGAAAAAGAGATAATGTCTTGGGCTGGAGGTGTGAAAAATGAAGAATAAATCATTGAAGAACATCGCAATCAAGGAATTGCTGCTACAACTTGCGGACGATGACTTCATCCATTCATACCGTGGTGCAGAATGGCTTGGACTCGCACCGCATATCGAAGAAGATGTTGCATCCGCTTCGATCTCTCAAGACACGATGGGGCATGCAGCCATTTATTATAAGTTACTTGAAGAACTCGGTGAAGGGGATGCTGATAAGCTGGCTCACGACCGTCCCGCCAAGGAACGGCGCAATGCGATCATTCTCGAATTGGTCAATGGCCCTGGTAACTATATGAAAGACCCGGATTATGATTGGGCGTTTGCGGTAGTGCGGAATTATTTTTATACCCAAGCCAAAGCGATTAAGGTTCAATCCCTTCATTCATGTTCATATGAACCGCTTGCTGAAGTGGCCCAAAAGGTACAAATGGAACTTTACTATCATTTGATGCACTGGAAAACATGGTTCGTCCAATTGCTGGGATCTGGCCACTTGGAAGCGGTTTCGAGAATGAAAGCGGCTATTGGGAAAACAATGCCGGATTTTGCTGGAATATTTTCACTGGGGCAATATGGGGAAGAAATGATTGAGCTCGGCTTGATAGAGAGCGAAGCTGACTTACAGAAAAAATGGATCGAGGCTATCACCCCAATTTTTGAAAGTGTAGGCTTGGCAACAACTATTGAAATAGGAATGGCAAGAGGTGATGGCCGTAATGGCCAGCATACGGAAGATTTGGAAAAGGCGCTAAAAACGTTAAGTGAAGTGTACGCAACAGATAAAGTAGCTTCATGGTGAATCAATAGAAAGGGGAGGGGTACCATGGCGACCGTACAGTTAAACACAGAAGAAATATATAAGCTCCTGGAAGACGTTAAAGATCCCGAAATCGATACAGTAAGTATTCTGGATTTAGGGATGGTTGAAGACGTGACGGTTTCGGGCCAGGACGTCTCGGTAAAAATGCTGCCAACTTTTCTAGGGTGCCCGGCATTGTCGATCATTCAAAAAAATGTGGAATCAGCCCTTCGACAGCTTCCTGCCGTAAAAAATGTAAGTGTGGAATTTTTACGTTCCCCTTCCTGGACATCCGATCGAATTACGGAAAAGGGGAAAGCTGGATTGAAGGTTTTCGGAATCTCCTCCTCCTCGACAAATGAAAAGTGATGGATCATGGCATGTGGATTGCCCATATTGTGAATCGACATATGTCACGATGGAAAATATCTTCGGTCCTACTGCCTGCCGCAGCATTTTATATTGTAAAGCATGCAAAAATCCGTTCGAAGCGATGAAGCCGATGATAAAAATAATCTAATAAAATGGAGGTTATAAAATGGTAAAGTTAATCGCCCTATACAAACAACCTGAAAATAAGGAAGAGTTCGATGAGCACTATTTCAATGTACATGGTCCGATAACGGAAAAAATTCCAGGTCTTCAAAAAATGGAGGTCACTAAAATTGTAGGGACCCCAATGGGTAAAGACTCCGAGTATTACATTCTTTGTGAAATGTATTATGAAGACCACGAAGCATTGCAGCAAGGAATGCGTTCGCCGGAAGGAAAAGCATCAGGGAAGGACCTAATGGGCTTTGCCGGGAAACTTGTAACGATGATGATCGGCGAAGAAATGAAATGAATGCGCTTCAATTCATTGAAACGTCAATCGCGGAAGGCATTGGCTATATCTTCTTAAATCGGCCGAAGCAACTGAATGCGCTTAACAGGAAAATGGTTAGGGAAATAGTTTCAACCATGGAAGAGTTCGACCGGGACCCACAAGTGAAGGTGATCTTGCTATCGGGCAATGGAAAAGCATTTTCCGCTGGAGCTGATATTGACGAGATGGTGAACGATGACCCAATCAGTATGGAGTTAACGAACCAATTTGCCGATTGGGACCGAATAAGCCTAGTCAAGAAGCCTGTAATTGGTGCTGTTAAAAGCTTTGTATTCGGTGGTGGTTTTGAACTTGCTTTATCCTGTGATTTCCTGATTGCCGCCAGTGATACCCAGTTTTCCTTTCCTGAAGTGACACTAGGGGTCATGCCTGGGGCAGGAGGAACCCAAAGGTTGACGAAATTGGTAGGCAAGACGAAGGCACTTGAATGGATATTGACGGCTGAAAGGATAAAGGCAAAGACAGCCCTGCAATATGGTTTCATCAATAAGATCGTGGCACCTGAATTGTTGATGGAAGAATCGATTGATTTTGCTAGAAAGATAGCAATGCAACCCCGTTGGCAGTGAGGCTGATCAAAGAATCCATCAATAAGGCCGTTGATTATTCCTTAAATGAGGGCATGCAATTTGAACGGAAGAACTTCTATATCCTTTTCGCATCTGAGGACCAAAAAGAAGGAATGAATGCATTTGTTGAAAAAAGGGAGCCGAAATTTACAGGCCGATAAGGGGTGCTCTATGTACAAAACGATCAAATATAGGGTTGAAAATGGAGTGGCTTGGCTTACTTTGAACCGCCCTGATAAACTTAATGCCTTTACGTCTCAAATGAATAAGGAAATACGGAAAGCGATCAAAATATCTGCGGGGTCAGATGAAGTGCGGGCCATAATCATTACAGGGGAAGGCAGGGCCTTTTGTTCGGGGCAGGATTTATCGGATGTTGACGAGGACATGAATTTAGGCCAGATGCTGCTTGATGACTACGGTCCGATGATGGAGCAATTAGCAAACTGTGAAAAACCGATCATTGCAGCAGTCAATGGAGTGGCTGCAGGAGCTGGTTTCAGCCTGGCGCTGGCATGCGATTTTCGGCTTGTTTCTGAAAAAGCTAGTTTTTTAAATGCCTTTGTCAATATCGGATTGATTCCTGATTCGGGGAATCTGTATTACCTTTCGCGAATCGTTGGTCATGCGAAGGCCTTGGAATTATCTATATTGGGGGAAAAGGTTCCGGCTAGCGAGGCGAAAAATATCGGCCTCGCTACAAAAGTGATCGGTGTGGATGAATGGAACGAGCAATTGAAAGCCTTTGCAGAGAATATCGCAAACAAACCAACGAAGGCAATCGGATTAATCAAAAGATACTTAGAGGCGTCCTATCATCTTTCATTGGAAGAATACTTAAAAGAAGCGGAGGGGCAGCGCATTGCTGGCTTAACGAAGGATTATGCAGAAGGTGTGGCAGCATTCACTGAAAAAAGGAAAGCTCAATTCATAGGCAAATAATATAGAAAAGGGAGTGGGATTACATGGTTAGAGTACAGGAGGCGGCATTTGAAAAAGCGGAAATGAAGCGGGATTATTATCATCTGATCATAAATGGAGAAAGAGTGGAAAGCTCTGATGGTTCCACAATTGATGCGTACAATCCTGCGACTGGTGAAATCATTGCCAAGGTAGCAAAGGCGACCAAGGAAGATGCAGAAAAAGCTGTTCAAGCTGCACGTGAAGCATTTGATAATGGGAAATGGAAGAGGACTCCGATTAATAAACGTTCACGTGTTTTGAACAAAATTGCAGCAATCATGCGTTCACGCTTTAATGAATTGGTTGAATTGGAGGTACTGAACAGCGGCAAATCCATTTCTGCAGCGCAAGGGCAAGTCATGCAGGCAATTGAAGATTTCGAGTTTTATGCAGGAGCCATAGTTGCACACCGCGGATCTGTAAATAATGTGCCTGGTCAATTCCATAACTATACGGAAAAAGAGCCAGTAGGTGTATGTGCCCAAATCATCCCATGGAATTACCCTATGATGATGGCAGCGTGGAAAATTGCACCTGCAATCGCAGTTGGCTGTTCAGTCATTGTTAAGCCAGCTTCGTTAACGCCGCTGACGGCCATTCTATTAGGGGAAATCTGTTTAGAAGCCGGTGTCCCTTCAGGCGTGGTCAATATCATTCCAGGTCCTGGATCGGACGTGGGGAATTACCTTGTTCAGCATCCGAAAGTGAATAAGGTCGCCTTCACGGGTTCTACGCCAATCGGCCGGGATCTTATGGGCAAGGCTTCACAGACATTAAAAAGGGTCACATTGGAGCTTGGCGGTAAGTCC
Organism: Peribacillus frigoritolerans; assembly: GCA_030562215.1. GTDB lineage: Bacteria > Bacillota > Bacilli > Bacillales > DSM-1321 > Peribacillus > Peribacillus frigoritolerans_B. The sequence continues at coordinate 2,121,890 of JAUPFL010000001.1, forward strand.
CCTAATATTGTTTTTGAAGATGCAGACCTTGAAGCGGCCATCGATGGATCATTGTATGGAATTTTCTATAATACTGGGCAGTCTTGCGAAGCTAGATCCCGTTTATACGTTCACAAAGACATATACGATGAGTTCGTTGCCAGATTCGTAGAAAAAACGAAAAAATTGAAATTGGGCAATCCGCTCGACAAAGAAACTCACGTCGGTGCAGTCATAGATCAAGGGCAATTGGATGTCATCGACAATTATGTACAATCTGCCATTACTGATGGAGCAAAGATCCTGACAGGAGGAAAGCCAGCGGTCATTGAAGGTTTCGAAAACGGTTATTGGTATGAGCCGACGGTCATAGCGAATGTCAATCATGAAATGGATGTAGTGAAAGAGGAAATATTCGGGCCGGTCGTTGTCATAATGAAATTCAAAGATGAAAAAGAAGCTGTGAGGCTCGCGAATGATACGGAATTCGGTTTGGGTTCAGCCTTATGGACAAAAGATGGCGGGCGTGCGACTAGAGTGGCCAATCAAATAGAAGCGGGAATCGTCATGGTGAATTGCCCATTCTCCGCATTTCCTGGAACACCTTTCGGAGGGTATAAACAATCAGGATTCGGCAGGGAACTTTGCATTGAAACACTTGATCTTTATACAGAAACGAAAAGCATCATTTCCTATCATGGAAGCCGTCCCTTAAATCCCTTTGGAATTCAATAAAACAAAAAAATAGGCGGCTGGCTGAAAGGTATGTCGGAAAAGTAATTCAGGTATGGTTGAATGCTGATCTGATTCATCCGCAGCCAGCCCTATTTATTTTTGAAGGAGGAATGAACGAATGATTAGTAATCTAGTGATTGTCGGATCTGGTGTCATGGGCAGGGGAATAGCTTATGTAGGGGCAATAGGAGGCTTTAATGTAGTATTGGTGGATGTAAATCAGGATGCTTTGGAAAGTGCAAGAAACGAGATCGATTCCATTTTTGAGAAGGGTGTGCGCTACCAAAAAATCACCGAGGAAGAAGCGGCAGATGCAAAAAGCAGATTTACCTATTCTACCAATTTGAAAGAATCGGCAGCATATGCCGACTTGATCATAGAGGCAGTTCCGGAAAAGGCGGAAATTAAGAGGGCAGTCTTCGAAACGATTGAAGTCCATGCAAAAGAAGATTGTTACTTTGCAACCAATACTTCCACGATGAGTCCGACAGAAATTGCTTCTTATGGAAAGCGCCCCGAAAAAACGATTGCCATGCATTTTTTCAATCCTGTACAAAAGATGCCGCTCGTTGAAATTGTACGTGGTCTTGAAACAAGCGATGAAACGGCAGCCATAATAAAAGAGGTAGCCCAAAAAATGGGGAAAGAAACTGTAGTCATAAATGAATTCCCTGGGTTTGTAACCAGCAGGATCAGCTGTTTGGTAGGTAATGAAGCGTTCTTTATGCTTCAAGAAGGATTAGGAACACCAGAAGAAATCGATAAGGCAATAAAGTTAGGGCTGAATTACCCAATGGGACCGTTTGAGCTAGGCGATTTGGTGGGATTGGATGCCCGTTTGAATAATTTAAAATACCTACATAGTAAACTTGGTGAGAAATACCGCCCTGCTCCCCTTCTTGAACAGTATGTTAAAGCTGGCAGGCTCGGCCGTAAGTCAGGGAAAGGTGTGTACGATTATACAAAAGATGGCGAGCTGGTGAGGAAATGAAGGATGTTGTGATCATTGATGCTGTGAGAACACCAATCGGAAGATATAAAGGCGCATTGAAAAGCGTTCGCCCGGATGACCTCGGTGCAATTGTAATCAAGGCGCTGATAGATCGCAATCCAGAGCTGCCGGCTGATCAAATTGAGGATGTCATTTTCGGGAATGCAAATCAAGCAGGGGAGGATAATCGCGATGTGGCCCGGATGTCCGCTCTTTTAGCTGGTCTTCCGGTAAATGTAGCTGGAACGACAATAAATCGTTTATGTGGATCCGGACTGGATGCCGTTATGTATGCTGCACGCTCCATTGCTGTTGGTGAAGGAGATATTTATATCGCGGGCGGTACTGAAAGCATGACAAGGGCGCCGTACGTCATGGCCAAACCTGAGAGTGAATTTCCACGGGGTTCAATGGAGCTTCAGGATACTACGATCGGATGGCGCTTCACGAATGAGAAACTTAAAGAAATGTATGGCACGGATTCCATGCCTCAAACGGCTGAAAACGTCGCCCGGCGTTTTTCGGTTTCAAGGGAGGACCAAGATCAATTCGCGTATCAAAGCCAGCAAAAGGCGAAAAACGCAGTGGAAAATGAGCGTTTCATTAATGAGATCGTACCTGTTCGATATACGGATCGTAAAGGGAATGAGGTCATTTTCGATAAAGATGAACACCCACGTCCTGACACGACCATCGAAAAGCTGGAAAAACTCAAACCAATCTTTAAAGGCGGCACTGTAACCGCCGGTAATGCTTCAGGTGTAAATGATGGAGCCTCGGCATTACTTTTGATGAGTGCAGAAAAAGCACGGGAGCTTGGATTGAAGCCTCTGGCCAAATATGTTGTAGGGGCGGTAGCCGGCTTGGAACCGTCCATTATGGGCCTTGGTCCGATTCATGCCACTAAAAAAGCATTGGAAAGGGCAAGTCTGACGATTGAAGACATCGGGCTAGTGGAATTGAATGAAGCATTCGCTTCCCAATCCTTGAGTGCATCCGCCAATTGAAATTGGATCAGGAGAAAGTGAATGTCAACGGCGGTGCAATAGCGTTTGGCCATCCACTCGGTGCAAGCGGGGCGCGTATTTTAACAACACTTGTCCACGAAATGAAAAAGCGGAAAGTACGCTATGGTCTTGCGACAATGTGTGTGGGTGTCGGCCAAGGCATATCCGCCATTATAGAAAATATTGAAAAAGATTGATTATGGGCATGGCCCTTATTGATTTTATCTGCATAAGGGTCATTTTTTCAAAAAGGGGAGGAGACTCATGTCCAAGGTTATTTATAAAGTGATAAATCAAATCGGCTATATAACAGTGAATCGGCCCGACGTATTGAACTGCTTCGACTATGAGACACTATATGAACTGCAGGAAGTCATCGATGCAGTTTATTATGACGGCGATATCCGTGTCGTCATTTTCACCGGTGCAGGGGAAAAAGCATTCAGCGCGGGAGCTGATTTGAAAGAAAGGAAGTCTTTGAATGATGCCGAAGTAAGAAGGAACGTTAAGGCGATTCGCGATGTTTTTAATAGTATCGCAGGGCTTCCGCAGCCGACAATAGCTGCCGTCAATGGATATGCATTGGGGGAGGGTTTGAATGGCTGCTTTCATGTGACTTTGCAATTGCTGCGGAAGGTGTTTCTTTGGGGCTCACCGAAACTAGCTGGGCCATTATTCCTGGGGCAGGCGGGACACAGCGGCTGCCGAGATTGATTGGGGAAATGAAAGCGAAGGAATTGATTTTCACCGCTAAAAAATTGACTGCAGAAGAGGCATGTCAATTAGGGATCCTTTTGAAGGTCGTGCCAAGGGATCAACTAATGCCAGCCTGTGAGGAATTGGCAGCCAATATCATGAAAAACGGGCCGATTGCAGTCAAACAAGCCAAATATGCGATTAACCAAGGAATGAATACGGACTTGCAAACCGGAATGGCCATAGAAGGAAAAGCCTATGAATTGACCATCCCGACTCAAGATAGATCGGAAGCGCTCCTAGCATTTAGTGAACGGAGAAAAGCACGATTTATTGGTGAATAATATTGCGCTTTCATTTTAAAAAGATATAATAATTATTATGTCTTCCGTGTGAAAATAGTAACAATGTTAGGACGAGGTGAGAAAGATAGGTACTAATACACAATCCATGATTTTTACAATATACGGCGATTATATCCGTAACTATGGAAATAAAATCTGGATAGGCAGTTTAATTCGTTTGTTAAAGGAATTCGGCCATAATGAGCAGGGCGTTCGTGTAGCCGTTTCACGAATGGTCAAGCAAGGGTGGATTCAGTCAGAGAAGCAGGGAAATAAAAGCTATTATTTTTTGACTGATCGCGGTGTGCAGAGAATGGATGAAGCGGCCAATCGCATATATAAGATGAAACCGAATGAATGGGACGGTAAATGGCGTATCTTAATGTACACGATCCCTGAAGATAAGCGGCAATTACGGGATGATCTCCGTAAAGAATTATTATGGAGCGGGTTTGGCAGTTTTTCTAGTGGTTGCTGGATTTCCCCCAATGATTTGGAGAAACAAATCAATCGCTTGATCGACAAATATGACATAGATGAATATGTTGATTTTTTCATTTCGGAGTACAAAGGTCCAAAAGAAAACCAATCGCTTGTAGAGAAGAGCTGGCATTTAGAAGAGATTGAAAATAAATATGAAGAATTCATCGAGAAATACAGCAAACAATTCATCGTTCATCAAAGCATCATTGGCAGGGGAGAAATGTCCGATGCTGATTGTTTTGTGGAACGAACGAACTTGGTGCATGAATACCGTAAATTTTTATTTATCGATCCGGGCCTGCCAAAGGAACTTCTGCCTTCTAAGTGGAATGGGAATCATGCTGCTCTTTTATTTAGCCAGTATTATCAAGTCTTGGCTGAACCAGCAAGCCGTTTCTTTGAAAGCGTATTTCAGGAAAACAATGATTTATGCCGGAAAGATGAAACCTATGATGCCAAGGACCATCCACTTATCATTAAGTGAAAAAGAGCTTCAGCCAGCCGTTAATGACGACTTGCCGAAGCTCTTTTCAAATTCCTTGCAATAATTAATCAAGTATCCCTTTGAAGTCTTTCCCTTTTTGAACATATGTATCGATGGAAAGTTGGATCAATTCAAGATCTTTATTATTCAATCGGCGAACGACTTTCCCCGGGGAACCAATAACCAGTGAACGTGGAGGTATGATTTTGCCAGAGGAAATCAATGTGTTCGCTCCGACGATGCATTCTTCGCCGATCTCTACATTATCCAATATCGTGGAACCCATACCAATAATGGATCGTTTGCCTATTTTACAACCATGCAGGATGACATTGTGACCAACCGTCACTTCATCTTCAATGACAACCGGGCATCCTTCAAATAAATGAATGGTGGAGTTATCTTGAATACTGCATTTTTCCCCTATTGTAATTGAATCTTCATCACCGCGCAGTACCGCATTAAACCAAATGGTCGAGTCTTTCCCAATCGAAATATCACCGATTAAATGAGCACCAGGTGCGACGAAAACGGTATCATCAATGGATGGTTTTTTATTATTGTACGGAATAATCATAGTCTCGCTCCTTTTTCAAAAAGTCTGAATTGTTTTTCTAATGAATATAGTATAACATTAAATTGACAGGGAGGGATGAAAGTGAAATATATTTGTGAACTTTTTACGATAAAATATCCAATTATTCAAGGCGGCATGGGGAATATAAGCAATGCAAGTCTTGCGGCTGCAGTATCCAATGCAGGAGGCCTGGGAACAATAGGGTGCGGTACCATGACTCCTGAACAGGTAGAAGCCATCATTCTCGAAACCAAAGATAAAACCAATAACAATTTTGCGTTGAACATTCCAATAAACGTTAGTCCATATACAGATGAGTTAGTGAATCTTGTCCTGGAGCATGATATACCTGCAGTTTCCTTATCTGCAGGAAATCCTGCCCCTTTCATTCCACTATTGCAAAAAAGAATATAAAAGTGATTGCCATCGTTGCGTCGGTCAAGCACGCACAAAAAGCGCAAGATGCAGGGGCAGATGTGTTGGTCGCAGAAGGGTTTGAAGCTGCCGGCATCAACTCGAACTTGGAAATGACGACGTTTACACTCATTCCGCAAATCAGCAAGCATGTGACGCTTCCCGTTTTGGCCGCTGGCGGAATAGGCAATGGGCAGGGGTTGGCAGCTGCATTGATGCTGGGGGCTTCAGGAGTCCAATTGGGAACTAGGCTGATTGCTACACAAGAAGCACCGTTCCATCCGTCATATAAGCAGAAACTAGTCGAAGCGATGGGTAATGATACGGTAATTTTGGGCAGATCATTTGGACAGGTCAGAAGGGTATTGAAGGACCCCTATACGGAGAAAGTGCTGGATTTGGAGAAACAGGGGCTTTCTCCAATGAATTATCGTGAAATGACCTCTGAAGTACATCATATAAATGGGGCGATGAACGGGGATGTTACCAATGGATTTATGAACAGCGGCCAGGTTGCCGGATTGATTGACGATATTCCCACGGTAAAGGAATTACTCGATGGCATGATGAAAGATGCGAAAAAACAAATGGAGGATGGATTGAGCAGGCTTTCTGCCCCTTTTATGATTTGAGTGCGCGGCAGGTACCAATCTTGCCATCCGTTCAAGTAAAGAAGAAGGTATTCCCTTGGTTAACATCAAATTATTTGATCATTCCTCATACAACAATATCGGTTCATGGAATAATGTGCGTGTTTTGAAAATATCGTTTTTTTAATGGATTCAATCTGGAAGCCCCATTTTTAATAAAAGTTTGAAAAGGGAAAGCCTTTTTGGAAAAGTAAAAACTAAAACTAAAAATCAATCCATAACAAAAAAGGCGCCATGATCAGGCGCCTTTTTGATTTATATCATTATTAGCAACATCCGCCGAAGCCGCCGCCGAATCCCCAACTGCATCCAATGATGATCAACAAGATGAATAATACGATCAGCAATGCGAATCCGTTATCGAAACCGCCGCCGCAACATTCGTTACCAATTCCACCCATTTGATTTCCTCCTTATATATATTATGAATTACATACCTAGCAAAACATCTTTACCGGGAATACTTCATACTATGTATTCTAGGCCGAAGTGTTTGCTTATTCATAAAAAATGGGCGTGGGCAAATCAAGGGATTAAGCCCGAATATTTTTTGATTTCGTTTTAAATGTTATAATATACCATGTGGATTGTGGAGGAAGGGAGCTGAACTAAGTCATGAAAGTTGCCATTATAACGGATGTGCATGGTAATGCTTCAGCGCTAAAAGCCGTCCTTAGGGATATTGATCAAAGGGAAGAAATAGATCGTCTCTATTGTTTGGGAGATATGGTTGGAATTGGCCCGGATACAAATGAAGTCCTTGAACTTTTATTTTCAAGAAATGATTTATCGATGATAACTGGAAATCATGATGAAGCTGTCCTGGCCATCATTAACGGGGAGCCGCATCCGGACGGTCATATTCATGTTAAGGAACATCATGAATGGATAGCTGAAAGGATGCATCGGAAATTCATAAGTGAATTGGGAAAATTGCCTCGAACCATACATCATATCATTAATGATCACTCCGTTTACTTCACCCATTATCACATGGAATCGAAGAAATTGGATGAGCACATAAGCCAAAATCCATATAGTAAAATCGTTGAACCGTGTTTAAATAACTTAGAAATGCTTTTCAAAGATCAGCATCACGATTTAATAGGCTTTGGACATCATCATCCTTTCCACCTTTTTAAAAATGACCGAACGATATACCTGAACCCTGGTTCTCTTGGCTGTAATGGTGAACCAGTTGCTCCTTATGCCATTGTTTCAATCGAAAATGCGGGTATTCAGGTAAAGCTTGAAAAAGTCGCCTATGATAATACATCGTTCCTGTCATCGTATCAAAGCTTACAAGTTCCAGAACATGAATTTATTATACGTGCCTTCCATGGCGGCCAGCAGGCCTAAGACGTTTATAAAAGATGAAGTATGGGGAAATGTTGAGCATAAAGGTACATGCCTGCGGATACGCTAATAGGCAAACATCATGAAGCTGGAGGTAGGTCATGAAGGAAAATGAACAGGTAATTCAAGAGCAGGAAGAGATGGAACGGCACAGTCTTGTCTGTAATGATGAATTGTTTAATAAGGATCTGTACGCCATTGTCGATGATACGATGCAAGAGGAGAAATAAACGGGAAAAACGCTGCAGGAAATGTCTGTAGCGTTTATTTTTACTTTGAAATGGTTGAAGGCATAATTTTGGTTTTTCGTAAAAGATCACGTGCTTCCCGTTTCTTCATACTTTTTACAGTCAGTGAATCCCGGAAGTGAATCATTTGAAACCATTCTGGATTTATCCCATACTATATATAAGTTTCAATCCGAGAGGAGGGATGGCATGGGACATCATCATGGTCACTCCCATGATCATGGGCACGGACACCACCATCATTCTAACAATAAAAAAGCATTGTTGGCATCTTTCTTATTAATCTCCACGTTTATGATAGTCGAGGTCATTGGTGGATTCTTGACAAATAGTCTGGCTTTACTGTCGGATGCAGGTCACATGCTTAGCGATGCGGCAGCTTTAGGACTTAGTTATACAGCGATAAGGTTGGGGAAAGGAAAGCGACATCATCCAAATCGTTTGGATATAAACGGTTTGAGATCATTGCTGCTTGTTTGAATGGATTGACCTTGATCGTCATATCCGTATTCATTTTCGTAGAAGCAATTAAGAGATTCCTGGATCCTCCTGAGGTTCAAAGCATGGGAATGCTAATGATTTCAATCATCGGGTTACTTGTTAATGTCATTGCAGCCTGGATATTAATGAGCGGAGATAAGGAAGACAATCTGAATGTACGAAGTGCTTTTTTACATGTTATCGGTGATATGCTTGGATCTGTGGGTGCCATTGCGGCAGCACTCTTGATTTATTTTTTCGATTGGGGAATTGCAGATCCGATTGCGAGCGTCATAGTCGCGATTTTAATTATCATCAGCGGTTTTAGGGTAGTGAGGGATTCTTTCCATATCTTGATGGAGGGCACACCAGACCAAATCGATATGGATGAAGTGAAAGCATCCATGCTGGAATTGGACGGTGTATCCGATGTCCATGATCTCCATATCTGGACGATCACCTCTGGTTTTTTGACAATGAGCTGCCATGTTGTTATAGATGAGAGTGGTAATCACGATTCCGTCTTAGCAGAAGCGCAAAAACTTCTTCATGATCAGTTTGGAATTGAACATAGCACGATTCAAGTGGAAAGACAGGAAGCGGGCTGTCCCAATCCACACGAGACATGTAATTGAAAAGGGCTGGCTCAGTTTAGAGCCAGCCTCTTAAGAGTGTAATAAGCTGATCATAGTTTTTTCTGCATGATTTTTACGATCATGTAGCGGCATTCCTGTTAAAATGAATCGAGATCACTTACACAAAGTTACTAAGTGAAAACATCGGTTAATTTTACTGCGAACATAATCCTGACACATAAAAAGGGTAAGATTGAGGGAAAATGCTTGGTGTTTTTTAATAGTTAGCATATACAAAATGATTCCACTATAATTCAGGGAGGAGGAGACCATATATGAAGAAAATTCTTGTAGTAGAAGATGAAATCGCCATATCGATGGTATTGAAAGCATATTTGGAGCGGGAAGGTTTTGATGTAGTCCAAGTGTACGATGGGCTAAAGGCCATTCCGGTGTTTGAAGAAACGAAGCCAGACCTTGTCCTGCTTGATGTCATGCTGCCGGGAAAGGAAGGCTGGGATATATTGAAGGAAATCCGGGATGACGATACATGTCCGGTTATCATGTTGACTGCGTTGACAGATGTCGATTACAGATTATCGGGATTTAAGTCAGGTGCGGATGATTACATCTCGAAACCCTTCGTTGCTGAAGAAGTCGTGGCCCGGGTTCATGCCGTTTTAAGAAGATCATCATCGGTTGTTACGGAAGATGGTCATGTACATGAGTTTGGGAGTTTAACCATCGATGATCTTTCTTATATGGTGCATTTGAATGGCGAAGAGATAAACTTGACGCCGCGTGATTTGTCCCTGCTCGTTTTTTTCGCTAAACACCCTAATCAAATTTTCACGAGGGAACAGCTGCTCGACCAAGTGTGGGGCATGGATTATGACGGCAGTGACCGTGCAGTGGACCTGGCGATCAAGCGAATCAGGAAGGCGATAGATGCATGGCCTGTAACTGAAGGGGAAATAAAAACATTGCGTGGATTGGGGTATCAATTAAGTGTCTATGAAAACTAAAAAAAGAACCACTTTACAACGCTATTGGACAAAGAGATACGTATTGACCTTGATTTCCGGTTTGATATTATTGTCTGTTTTTTCCTTATGGTGGATGGAAAAAACGGCTTTGGAATATAGGCTCAGCCTTCTTAAGTACTTAGCGGACGAAACATCCGATCGGGCGATTAAGGAGAATGGCCAGATTGTCGTTGGCCCGATCCTTTCGGAAATTGTTGAGGAAAGGAGAAAATCCTCCATCTGAATCAACAGCCAATCATCTATATCGTCGATCCCGATGCCACCATCATATATACGATGCCACAGTTGTATATCGATCCGGATGAAAATAAACTCCCGGACGTCATCATGAAAAATACGGAGTTGGTCCAGAAGGTCAAGATCTCCGACAATAAAGTATATGTCGTCAAATCCCCCATTACGTTCAATGATGAGACGAGAGGCTGGGTGGTCATTGCCCAGGAAGAAGGGGCATTAAAGGAAATCAACCAAGATCATGGCTTGTTGGCGATCATGATTGGAGGACTTCTGATTCTGGGAACGGGAGTCATTTATTTTCTTTCCAGGCAGATATCGCGCCCCATCCAAGACGTAGCTAACGCCGCGGTCCAGGTTCGTGAAGGCAACTATGATATCCATTTCAAAGAGGAAGAGGAAATCAAGGAAGAAGAAATTTATGAATTGATAGAATCATTTAAGGAAATGACCAATCGATTGAAGGTCATGGAGAGGTTGCGGGCGGAATTGCTTGCAGGCGTAACCCATGATTTGAAAACGCCAGTCACTTCCATTAGCGGACTGATACAAGCGGTGAAGGATGATGTCGTTAAGGGAGAGCAAAGTAAGGAATTCCTCGATATTTCCTTAAAGGAAACTCAGCGTTTACAAGGTATGATAGAGGATTTACTCAATTATAATGCCATATCGGCAGGCGCTTTTAAAATCCGGGTGCAAAAAGAGAATATCAATATATTCATCAAGGAAATCGCCTATCGCTGGCAGGTGACCCAGGATGATGATCAAGCGTTCGCTTTTGAGATAAAAGTTCCTGATGAACCAGTCTTCGGTCAAATTGATTCTTTGCGGATGCAGCAAATCGTCATTAACCTTTTGAATAATGCCAGACATGCACTTGACGGCAAAGGGGAAATAGCGATTCACCTTTATGAAAAGGATGAAGAACGAATTTGCATTGATGTTCTGGACAGCGGGCGGGGGATTCCAAAACATGAACAACAATATGTGTTCGAACCATTTTATCGAGGCGAAAACAAAAAGTTGAAGGTACGTGGTTTAGGTTTGGGACTGCCATTCAGTAAGATGCTCGCAAAAGCGCAAAAGGGAGATCTTGTGCTTAAGGATAGCGATGAACAAGGCACCACCTTCACGATTGTCATAGAGAAAGCGGATCAAATATAAAAAAGGGTTGTCTGATGTAATGGACAACCCTCAGACTGTAGGCAAACTCGGGGAAAAGCCGGTTTGCCTACAGTTTTTTATTTGAAAAAACAATCCAGTTGATTGGTGCGGGTGTTCGAGACTCCTGCTAAGAAAAGCGTATCCAAGGGAGACCCCACAGGCGCGAGAACGCCCGCAGAAAGCGAGTCCCCTGGAGTGTCGCAAATTTCTTCAATCAAGAAAAGTTTCATCCTGTTATAAAACAGTGAAAAGTTATTGAGTATGGCCGAGGGTATTTTAATCATGGTCAATAAACTAAAGGGTTGTCCGTTGTAATGGACAACCCTCTCATTATGCAGAATGCTAACTAATTAAGCTAATTGGCTGATTGCACGCCATAATTGTACATGACGGACCTTCCTTGGAAGGAAGCGTCCCATTTCCTCTTCATTATATCCTGCATGCAAGTTCTTATGGTCGAAAATGATTGGCCGGCGAAGTAAATCCGGGTTATCTTGAATAAGCTTGCAAAGATCATTAAGCGGTGTATTATTTATATCGATATTCAGGCTTTTGAATTTCTTGGAACGGGTTGAGATGATTTCATCTGTCCCGCCTTCCGTTTTACGTAAAATCTCTTTTATTTCTTCTATAGAAAGAGGTTGCGAATATAGGTTACGTTCATTAAAGGAAATTTCGTTCTTCTTAAGCCAAGCTTTTGCTTTACGACAGGCTAAACTGCTTGGAGTAGTATAAATTGTTACCATTAAAATCGACTCCTTCAAAGTTTTCAAGTTTATTGGAATGAAATTATTTTTATATTTGTGATACTCTTACTTTAACGTTTCTTTGTGTCAGCAAGATGTCAAGAAAAATAAACTTAAATGTTATTTTAAAAGAAAGGGAGAAAATGAAATGAAATCTGCCTTTAATGAAAAAGAAACCATTTGGGTAAAGATGCCGAATAAGGACCTGCAAATGCCGATATTTAACCGTGATGTGAGAGTGGTATCATGACAGGGGATTTTTGGTCACCAGTCAGGCTATCGATACAAGTGGCGGGACTATCGGGTCTCCTTGTTTTCATTTTAGGAATTATCCTGGCGCGAATGATGGCTAAAAAGCAATTCAGGGGAAAAGTCCTGTTGGAAACAGTGTTTTTATTGCCGCTTGTTTTGCCGCCGTCCGTCGTTGGTTTTTTATTGATTGTGATTTTTGGCAAGAATGGAATGCCGGGACAATTCATTGAAAGGGTTTTTGATCAGCCCCTGATGTTCACGTGGTGGGCGGCAGTCATTGCATCTACCGTGGTGGCTTTTCCGCTTATGTACCAATCCGCTAAAACGGGCTTTGAAGGTATAGATGAGGAAATTGAAAATGCAGCAAGGGTTGACGGGGCGGGCGAATGGAAATTGTTCCTGTTTGTATCCCTTCCATTGGCGGTCAAATCCATCGTCACAGGTGCCATTATGAGTTCTGCGCGTGCATTGGGGGAATTCGGGGCCACACTCATGTTTGCCGGAAACATTCCCGGACAGACACAAACCATACCGACCGCGATATATATCGCCATGGACTCCGGGAATATGACATTAGCCTGGCTATGGGTTGCCGTAATCATTGTCATTTCATTCATTATGCTTTTTATCGTGACATACATAAAATGAATGCTGCATCTCCCTTTCCGTACATAATAATGGAAGAGGGAGATTATTGTTTCTAATCAGTCTGTGTTATAATCGACAAACAATATGAACTAATGAAATGAGGAAGAAATTTGTTAACATTTGAAGAAAAATTGAGCATCATTGAAACTTTTCCGGAATTACAGCGAAAAGACGTTTCATTGGGACGTGTGAACTTCCATTATCCAGATAGCGTCCAGGAGAAAAAAATCGTCGTTCAGCACTTGCATCCCAATGGAAATGGATTCGTTTATGCAGGGCATATGAGAAAAAAGACACTGACCGTAAAGGGTTTATCAATATACGTGACTATAATGAAGCGGAATTAAAAGAATTGATTCAAAGAAGCGTGGACTACCTATCTGAACCTCCGGCTGAATTCGAAGAAGAGGCAAACGAGTTCGCTAGGTTGGAAGGGGCATGGATTGGCCCTGAAAAGCAAGAGCTTACACTTGAAAGGGAAGACCTGCTTTGGAATGTTTATTCAGGGTCGAATCTTGAGGAATGTTTCGAAAGTCCGGTAGAGGCGGAGCGCTACTTATTGGACGAAGGCTTCCGACAAAGCAAGAAGAGGAATATGTAGAATTTTAGGATAATTTGTCGGTTGATTTACTGCGATAATCTTGTTTTTTAGGATTTTCCATGATATAATATGAGTAATTATTTTTGTTCGGAAAAGTTTGAAAGAAGGATTTACTGTAATAGGATTCCTCTTGAAACATTATCCAGAACCAAAAATAGTAATAAAATGGATTTTTCCAAACACAGGAGGAACTATCATGGTACAAGGTAAAGTAAAATGGTTTAACGCAGAAAAAGGTTTCGGTTTCATCGAAGTTGAAGGCCAAGACGATGTATTCGTACATTTCTCAGCTATCCAAGGTGAAGGCTTCAAAACTCTTGAAGAAGGCCAAGAAGTTTCTTTCGAAATCGAGCAAGGCGCTCGTGGACCACAAGCTGCTAACGTTCAAAAATAATTGAACGCATATAAAAAAGACTCCTATTTTGGAGTCTTTTTATTTTTCTTTTTTCGGCGATTTCCTTTAATGCTTTGTCCAATTTTTCTTCGATCCTTTTAGAACGATTAAAATGCCCTGACAGGAAAAACACGATGAATATAACGAATGCGACAAGCACTAGCATAAAAAGGATAGGCAGGAACTGGGTTATATTCTCAGTCATGGGATATCAACCTCCTTTTTTCTTCCATTATACTTCATGCTTACCGCTGCCATGATAGAGGGAGCCAATTTTTATTAAAAGTACTGAAAGGGGATATGCGAAAACGCATATCCCCTTTCAGTCAGTTCTGGAATAGCGAGGCGAACTTTTGAAGTCTGGGCAGGTCTGATTCTTGATACATCTGTTCTATCTTCAATGTAACCAATAACTGGCTCTTGGCAAATAACATGTCCCGGAAATGATCGACCGCCCCACAAAAATGATTATAGTTGGTTTCACCAGTGCCGAAGACTCCCGTTTTCAGGTGAGCAATAGGCAACTGTTCCAGTTCTTTATAAAGGGCTGCTGATTTAGCGGGAAGCTCCCCATTGCCCCATGTATAGGTGCCGACGATCAATGCATCGTAATCCGGCAATGTACATAAATCGAATTCATTCGTTCGATATAGTCCTGCTGCAGGTAAAAGGGAAGCCAGGGCTTCAGCAAGCGCTTTTGTATTGCCGCCGGCAGAATGATAGACAATGGCAACTTTACAGCTCATCGAACCCATTGCTGGCATTTACTTGACTGTATGTCCTTGACTTCTGTTCGAAGAAATCGGTTTTGGTAAGACCGATGGATTCATCATCGAATGTTTTGATCCATGGCATCGGGTTTTCTCCATACTCTTTATACAAATTATCAAGGCCCAGCATACGTAACCGTTTATTGGCGATATATTCAATGTACTCATTGAATTCTTCCAAATCGAGATCGGCTTTCGTTTGGATATCTTCAAGCATATATTCAGACCATTCTTTTTCGAGATCGACTGCTTTTTCAATCGTTGTATAGATGAACTTCGTGTTATCTTCATTATTTAACTCAGGATATTCATACATCAAGATTTGAATGAGCATACCAATGAAATCGAAATGGACCATTTCATCGCGATGAATATAGGATATCATCGTAGCGGAACCGGTCATTAGATTTTGGCGTCCTAAATTATAATAAAAGGCGAAAGCCAGATAGAAATAAATCCCTTCAAGGTTCGTTGAATGGATCAGTGCCTCGAATAAATGCTGAGGGCTGGGATCGTCCACGAACGTTTGATAAGCATCAACGATCGGTTGGTTACGCTTAATCACTTCAGGATGTTCTTTGATGCGGTCGAAAAGCTGTTTTTGCTTGCCTACCGGAATCAAGGAGGCAAGGATATAGGAATAAGACTCATTATGGATCGATTCCTGCTGGGCCATGTTGGCCAGGATAGCTTTTGCCGCCGGATCTTTGATGTACCGAAGAATTTCTACTAAAGTGGGCGTTTGAAGACTGTCCATTCCAGCAATCATCGTAAGGATATCGAGAAAAGCATCCTGGATATCTTCATCCAATTCGCCCCACTGCTTTTTATCCTGAATCATGTTCACGCTCGAAGGCTTCCAAAAGTTATTGATGAGCTGTGTATAGGTATCATAGAATTTTTCATACTGAATATCGTTCCAAAGGAGGAAGCCTGAAGCTTCTCCTTTGAAAACACCGGTTGCCTTGGTTGGATGCGTCGGTTCGAGCATCCGAATTTTTTTGATATGATTGGTCATTCGTGAAAACTCCTTTAAGAATAGATTACTGGGTCATGATTGTCGTTAACTTGAACAGCTTTCGCAGGCATTGTCATATTCGGAAGAAGTCGAACGAACATAATACGTCGATTTCAACCCGCTTTCCCATGCCGTTAAATGGATATCAAGAGAACCTTCGCTTTGATTGTATTGTGTACATACAGATTAAAGCTGATTGCTTGGTCAATATGGCGTTGGCGGGCCGCATTTTGCCTGATGCTTTCCAGTTGGTCCAAATTGAATCGCGTCTTTTATAATATTCATACGTATTTGGCGTCAAGCCTGGTGCGGTCACCTTGAATTTGAAGTTTTTCTTTTCTTCGTAAAATTCAATTTCATACAAAGGATCGATTCCATCCGTTGAATTACCGATTTTGGCTGTCGATGAATTGGGGCAATCGCCATTAAATATCCATTACGGGTCCCGTGCTCCTGCACGTCTGCTTTTAAATCCAGCCATTTTTGATCTGTATAGTCACGCAGTTCGAAATAGTCCCCTGTATGCCAATCTGAACCTTCAAAATATGGGTAAGATCCTTTTTCCTTGGCCAATTCGTTGGATGCCTTGATTGTTAAGTAAGCGATCTTTTCGTATAAAGCATCTGCATAGTGAACAGCCTCATCGGATTCCCAATAAATATTCTCTGTGGCAAGTAAATGATGCCATCCAAACGTTCCTAAACCAATTGCCCGGTAACGCTTGTTCGAGATGGCTGCTTGTTTGACAGGAAGATTATTCACATCAATGACATTGTCCAGCATACGGATCTGAATGGGAATCAATCTTTCCAAAACATCGCTGCCCACCGCTCGGGGCAAGTTAATGGATGAAAGATTGCAGACAACGAAATCGCCGCTTTTACGAACGACAACAACATCTCCATCTTCTGTTTCATATTCATCCGTGATCGTCGAAGGGCTTAGGTTTTGGGCAATCTCCGTGCAAAGGTTAGAACAATAAATCATACCTTTATGTTTATTCGGATTCTTCCTATTCACCTCATCGCGGTAGAACATATACGGTACGCCTTCTTCTAATTGAGAAATCATGATGCTTTTCATGATGTCCATCGCATTGATTTTTTCAAAGCTATAGTTTGGAAGTGTGCCATTTTCTGCGGCCTCGACTGCAAGTGCATAATGATTCCTGAAGCTTCCTTCGCCTTTCTTCTCGTCATAAAGATCTTCAAGTGAAAATCCAAGGGTTTGCTTAACGGTATGCGGATCGAAAAGATACCATTCTTTTCTGTCGCGTACAGCCTCCATGAATAAATCGGGAATGCAAACACCTGTAAAAATGTCATGGGCTTTTAATCTGTCATCCCCGTTTTGTGTCTTCAAATCGAGGAAGCTCATGATATCTTTATGCCAGGCATCCAAGTAAATCGCGATGGCACCTTTACGTTGACCCAATTGATCGACACTTACAGCTGTCTGGTTGAATAGCCGAATCCAGGGCGTCGTACCGGAACTGTTTCCAGAGAAACCCCGGATATCAGAACCAAGTGAGCGGACCTTACCAACGTAAAGGCCGACACCGCCGCCGAATTTAGATACTTTTGCCGCATCGTAGTTTGATAGGTAAATTCCGTCAATGGAATCTTCAATTGCGTCGATAAAGCAAGAGCTTAACTGCCCATGTGTTTTACCTGCATTGGAGAGTGTAGGAGTCGCAACGGTCATATAAAGGTTGGACATGGCCCAGTATGCTTCTTTTATAAGTTGCAGGCGATGCTCCGTTTTTTCCATTCGCATGATTTCCATTGCGATGATCATGAAACGTTCTTGTGGAAGTTCGTAGACCTTGTCCTTTTTTGGGCGGGCTAGATAGCGGTCGTTCAATAAGTAGATGCCTATGTAAGAGAATAATTTATCTTTTTCCGGGTCGATCACCGAACCCAATTCCTCAATTTCCGCTTTCGTATATGAAGATAGCAGTTCTGGTTTATAAATGGGATAACGCTGACCTTCCGAAAGCTGGGAAAGTTCCGTGATCAGCTCATAGAATGGGCCATAACTCTTGCCTTCATAACCTCGATTGGCTTGTGCATCCCTATACATTGTATTCAACAGTTCTGCTGCAGCAACGAACGTCCAATCCGGAGCATCGATATCCACACCTTCAAGAGCGAGCTGAATCAGTTTTTTTGATGCCTGTTCTTCGGTTGAGTCGCTTTTGCGATCAAGCCATTTTGTAAAACGCTTTTTGAACTTTTCCATATCGAGACGGCCTTCGAATTCCTTCGATAACGTCTCAAGCTGGATGGATTTCGTTTCTGTGTCATTTTCACTTATGGTAGAGTTATATGTTTGAATCATTAATAATCCTCCTTGGTAACTTCCGCTAAAATAAAAAAAACCGCCCAAAGAATTGAGGCGGATCAAACGATAGAATAAAAGAGCCATGAAAAAATGGCCGTTATACTATCGTTTCATCATCTCAATCCCCGAAGAATAAGAAACGTGAAAAATTCAAGGCAGGTCTCCTGACTCATGATCATCCTACTTTGAGTCCTTCCCGTATAAAGAGCTATACAGTGGTTTTCTCATTTCGTCACATTTACAGTTGCGGGGACAGTTCCGGGTTTGCACCGGATTCCCTTTTCAGCCATCACTGGCACCTTGGATTATAATAAATTCTATATATAGTTATTGGTATTGTTTAGGCAATCAATATCTAGTATTTCTGCTTATATTATCGTAAGCCATATACGATGATAATTCAACTAATATATTTGAAAAAACCAACCCTTATCTATTGACAAAGTGATGGCAGAGAGTCAAGGAATGAAAGATTTTATTGGGGAAAGGATAATTCAAGCGCTGATTTTACGGGATTTTGTGTTAAAATAAAGTGTCTAGTAAAGGTGGCTCTCCTTATTGCGGTGAGGGGATTCGCGGAAAAATATTTATAAAAAAGGGGATAAAATCTTGGAAAAAGTATTAGTTTTTGGACATAAAAACCCGGATACAGACACAATCTGTTCAGCAATCGCTTATGCGGATCTGAAAAAGCAGTTAGGTATCAACGCTGAACCAGTTCGTCTGGGTGAAGTGAATGGTGAAACTCAATATGCATTGGACCAATTCAAATTCGACGCTCCCCGTCTTGTGGAAAAAGTTGCAGGGGAAGCTGACGGCGTAATCCTGGTCGATCATAACGAACGCCAGCAAAGTGCTGAAGATATTGACCAAGTCCGTGTGTTGGAAGTTATCGACCATCACCGTATCGCTAACTTTGAAACAAGCGATCCTTTATATTACCGTGCGGAACCAGTTGGCTGTACGGCAACCATTTTAAATAAAATTTATAAAGAAAACGGCATTGAAGTTCCTAAAGCAATCGCAGGTCTTATGCTGTCTGCCATCATTTCCGATTCTTTATTGTTCAAATCACCGACTTGCACGGAGCAAGACGTTGCAGCAGCAATGGAATTGGCTGCCATTGCGGGAGTTGACGCCGAAACATATGGCTTGGAAATGTTGAAGGCGGGAGCTGACTTGAGCGATAAAACGATTGCCCAGCTTATCACTCTTGATGCAAAGGAATTCTCCATGGGAATGGCTAAAGTGGAGATAGCACAGGTCAATGCTGTTGATCCGAACGAAGTCCTTGCTAAGCAAGCGGAATTGGAAGCCGCGATTGAAGCGGTCATCGCTGTGAAGGAATTGGACTTGTTCCTATTCGTCGTAACGGATATCTTGACTAATGATTCCGTTGCCTTGGCTCTTGGTAAAGCGGCTTATGCAGTGGAAAAAGCATACGACGTTTCATTGAACAACAACATCGCCGTCTTGGAAGGCGTTGTATCGCGTAAAAAACAAATCGTGCCGGTCTTAACGGACGTATTCAGCAAATAATACAGGAAAAGGGGTGCTCATTAAATACATGGGCACCCTTTTTCTGTACATGCAAAAAGAGACTCAACCATCCATTAAGGGTGTTTGAGTCTTTTTGTTTAATTCAAAGATTCCTTTTCTTTTTCATAGGCGATGACAATCAATTCTTTATTGGCTTCCTCGCCAAGTCTGCTTTCAAAGCTTTTCAGTTCATTCAATAAATCCGGTGACAGATTTGCTGCCGTATAATCCTGCTCGGGTGTCATGCTTTTCGCTCCTTTCAAAAGGAAATGATTCATGTTATCTATTTTGTCGGTTTGAAAAGATTATATTCAGCAGAATTTTACTTCTTCAAGATATTTTACTTTCTGAGGTGGCGAGTTTTTCGAGCAATAACGAACTTTCTTCATCGAGCCCTTCCACTTGGACTGGTATTCCCAAAAGCTGATATTTAAGGACAACCGTATCGACAGCACCGACTGCTGAAGCATCCCAGATTTTGGAGCGGGAGAAGTCGATGACGATTGCATCCGCTTTCTCCTTGAAGTCGAACTTCGAAACAAAGTCCTGGACAGAAGCGAAAAATATTTGCCCGCTGATACGATAAGTGGTTTTCTTAGCCTGGATGTCTTCCGTTTTCTCCACAGCCACTTTAGAAATTTTAGCGGAGAAGAAAATCATGCTCAAGAGCACTCCGGCAAATACCCCTTTTGATAAGTCATGTGTATAAAGGACAATGAGGACCGTCACGATCATCACGGCTGCATCCGACTTTGGAGCTTTAGTGAGCCTCTTTAGGGAAGACCAGTCAAAGGTCCCGATTGAAACCATGATCATGACTGCGACAAGTGCAGCCATCGGTATTTTAATAAGGACATCATTCAATACCACCATTAATACCATAAGGAATGCACCTGCTACAAAAGTAGAGAGCCGGCCCCTTCCACCCGATTTGATGTTGATGCCGGATTGGCCGATCATCGCGCATCCTGCCATGCCGCCGAAACATCCGGCGATGATATTCGAAATTCCCTGGCCTTTGGCTTCCTTATTTTTATTACTGTCCGTGTCAGTCATCTCATCGACTATTTGAGCGGTCAATAACGATTCAAGCAGCCCTACAAACGCCAGGGCTATGGAATAAGGAAAATGATCGCCAAAGTTTCGAACGTCAAAGGGATGTCTGGAAGCATGAACATCGGGAGCGCTTCGGTCAATTGCCCCATATCCCCAACCGTACGTACCGTAGCCCCGTGGTAACTGCAACGATCGTCATGAATATGATGGCGACAAGTGGTGAAGGTATGAGTTTCGTGATTCGCGGAAAAAGATAAATGATAGCTAATGAAACGGCTGTCATGACATACATGATCCATGTTTCGCCAACGAAGTGGGTGAGCTGTGCCGTGAAAATCAAGATGGCTAAAGAATTTACAAAACCAGTCATGACCGGCTTCGGAATGAACTTCATTAATTTCCCGATTTTTAAGACCCCTAGCAAAATTTGCAGCAAACCAGTCAATATTGTCGCAGCAAGTAAATAGTTCAAGCCATGATCTTTTACAAGATCGACCATGACGAGTGCCATTGCACCAGTGGCAGCCGATATCATTCCCGGCCTTCCGCCGACGAAAGAGATGACGATGGCAATGCAGAATGAGGCATATAGACCAACCATTGGGTCAACGCCGGCAATGATCGAAAAGGCAATCGCCTCAGGAATCAATGCCAAGGCAACGACAATTCCGGATAGAACATCTCCTCTAACGTTGCCGAACCATTCCTGTTTGTATGCAGATGTATTCAAAGAAACACTCCTTCTTTCTTTTATATATGTGTGTTCATTTCTTTTTTAACGCACTAAATTATAGCATGAGTCCTTCTTTCTATCTATATGGATAATATGAACGACAAATCGAGGGCTATTCATTTCTTATCATAGGCGAATGAAGGTAAAAGGCCTAAAGGGGAATTTTCAAGAAATGACGATGGGCATCAAGAAAGGGTTAAAAAATTTCCAAAGGTTTTCTGAATTGCTTTTGCTTAAGAGTCATTTAAGGCTACTGCAAGAAATTTATTGAAATTCGTTTTAATCCAAGAAACATTGGATGTTGAATCATTTCAATTGGAATTTTCATGGGGATTTGTGGCAAACGTTTTGAGAGGGGATGATCATTAGCATTTTCCTGATTCTTTTCCCATTCACCATGGTGAAATTCCGGAAAAGGTGTAAAGGACAGTTAGATAAAAGTTTGAAGAGAAATTGAAGATAAAGCTAAGATGGTCGAATATGCGACATTGATTGATCTACAGGCCATACCGGATTGCAGTTTTGAAACTGGAAGAGGAGCCACTTGGCATGAGGAGGATGGCTATGGTTACCGGGACAATAACTTCCCTTTTCAACATACATGGAAGTGGTGAGGGTGAAAAGGCCAGCTCTATCAAAGTTCTTGGAGTAGGAACCCTCATCACGGTGTCAAGAGGCTATTCCTTATCAATGATACTGGATTTACATTTAGGGCATGTCACTTCTTTATAATGCTTAAACCTGATCTTTCGAAGGTCGCTTCTGGTCAACATTGCGAATACATTATACCTTGTGCCGCATGCACAAGTATTTTTATCTTTAACTATGTGTCTCTCATCCGTAGTAGCTGTATAAATGGTAGGAAAAAACATATATAACCCTCCTATTTTTAATTTTAGGCAAATTAAAAAGGGGCAAGAAATTAATAATAAAGTGATCCATTCAAGAAAAATCTTGGCAACCCGGCTGCCATGACAACTAAGATGTTGTGTTAGGCCCGTGGCTTTGCGTCTTTTACTTTCATAAAATTTGCCTAAAATAATCTTAACATAAAATTTGATGTTATGAAGTGTTTATGGCTGCGGCCAACCTTCCCCTTTTGACGCTATAACTTGGGAAACCATGTGCAGCAGCTGGTTTCTTGTTCATTTTGGCCTCACTGCCTGTATCGGAATACGACCGAAACGAAATCCAATTCCATAGTATCCAGCACTACAGCTGTATGAGAAATAAACATGGGAAAGCCTGCTTCCAGATGTAAGCAGGCTTTCTTGCCAAAAATGTAATTAATGTGATCTGGCCAACTCCGGATTACGGTGCATCGCGAAATAGAGGACAAGTCCAGCTATTTGGAGTAACGTGCTGGTCGTGATGAAAACGGCGGAGAATCCGTAGAAACCAGCAACCATTCCGCCCATTGCGGGTCCGATGATATTGCCTAAAAAGCGCAGGCTCGTATTGTACCCAAGTACTTCCCCTGCATTGCGACAGGCGCTTCTTGGCGAATGTAGGCAATCCTTACAGGGATGATGCCGCCTATTGCCATGCCCAGTATGAAACGTACAAAGACAAGCTGCCAAAAATGATTGATGAAGGCACCAGGCAAGTAGACAAGAGCTGTCAGAAAAAGAAGCAGCACAAGAATCTTCACATGTCCATGCCGATCACCTATCTTGCCCCAGTGACGCGCCATCAATAAATTCCCCAGGCCTGCTGCAGAAAAGGCGATTCCTGAATAAAAACCAAGGTTGGAAGTTCTATGCAGCTCACCAACGTATAAAGAAAGAATGGGCTGGATGCTGAAGTGGGCAACTTGAACGAGCGTCGAGATGAGCATGACATTCACCAGGATGGGATTTCTAAAGATATGCGAGAGAACCTCCCTGCTTGTATAGCTCGACTTCGTTCCCTTCTGCCGCTCCATTCGGTACTCCTTGGTTGCAAAAACAAGAAGTCCAGAGATGAAAATGGTGATGGAGGTGAATTTAAAGGCGGTTGAATAGCCGAGTGTGTCTGCGAGCAGGCCGCCAAGCAATGGTCCGAAAAGGGATCCGGTTATATTTCCCGTTTGCAAGGTTCCCAGTACACGTCCGGCAATTTCTTTGGGAGTCTGCGTTGAAATGAAGGCCTGGGACATGGAAATGAAGCCAGTGAATATTCCCGTGAACATCCTTAGGACGAATAGCTGCCAAACATTTTCAACGAATCCCATCAGGAAAATGGACAGACCCATCCCAAAGGCACAGGCAATCAAGATTTTCTTTCTGCCATACCTGTCACCAATTCGTCCCCAAATGGGAGAAAATAAAAAGGCAGTCACAAAAGTGATTCCAAATGTCCATCCGGACCAATGCTGGATATATTGAGTCGAATAATCTCCGAATGTACCAATGTATAAGGATATGAATGGGAGAACCATCGTCATGCTCCCGCCTATGAAGAAATTGGCGAACCACATGATTAAAAGATTCCGTTTTGCTATTTTGTGAGCATTCATTTTACATACAACACTTCTTTCCTCCGAAAAAAACTTCGGGTTCCTAAATAATAGTATACAGAATTTAACTAATTTATTAAACGAATTTGTTTAACTGGTTTTTTAATGAATGGGCAAATGGTATAATGTGAAAATATTGATTTTTCAGAAAAGTGAGATAAAGAAAGATGTTTTCATTTTTACAATTAAAGGAGTTTTTAACATGTTGACGATTTTAGGATTTTGCATGATTTTAACGTTTCTGGTCTTGGTCATCACGAAGCGTTTATCAGTGGTTGTCGCTTTTATCTTCACGGCGATAGCTTTTGGTTTGATTGGTGGGTTTGCCTCGGAAATGGGAGATATGATGGTTGCGGGTATTCTAAAGGTGACACCGACCGCAGTCATGATCGTTTTTGCTATTCTGTATTTTGGTTTAATGATTGACGTCGGGTTATTCGAGCCCATGATCGCTAAAATACTGAGTTTTGTAAAAGGAGATCCGCTAAAGGTTGTCATGGCAACCGCCATTATAACCATGTTGGTAGGTTTGGACGGAGACGGTTCTTCCACATTCATGATCACTGTTTCGGCCATGTTGCCGCTTTATATCAAATTAGGGATGAACAGGCTCGTATTGGCCTGCGTCGTTGGTTTGGCCGCTGGCGTCATGAATATGATTCCATGGGGAGGTCCTTTGGTAAGGGCGGCCGCGAGCCTTCAGGTTGAAGTATCGGAGTTATTCATTCCTCTCATTCCGGTCATGATTTGCGGTCTTTTATGGACGCTTTTTTCGGCATATGTACTTGGCAAGAAGGAAAGGGAGAGATTAGGAGTCAGTTCCATGGAGACGAACATGCCACCTGGTATGGGCGAACAGGCTGCAGCTGTTGAAACCGCACCTAAAGGAACATCCAGGCTTTTTTGGTTTAATTGGTCCTTGACGATTTTACTGATGGTTTTGCTGGTGATGGAAGTGCTGCCGATCCAAATCTTATTTGCCTCCGCTTTTGCGATTGCACTATTCGTTAACTTCCCTAACCCAAAAGAACAGCAGGAAAGGATTTTAAGTCATGCCAATAGTTTCGTGATGATCTGTACACTCATTTTCGCCGCCGGGATTTTTACGGGTGTATTCACAGAAACAAAGATGATGGACTCGATGGCTGCTTCAATCGTAACCGTCATTCCGGAGTGGCTCGGGGCACATTTGCCACTGGTGGTAGCGTTGACGAGCATACCGATGGGGTTCATTTTTTCACCTGATGCCTATTATTTTGGCATTCTACCAATAATAAGTGAAACGGCAGCGAACTTCGGCATTGCCCCTGTAGAAATCGGAAGGGCGGCTTTATTAGGTCATTCGACCGCAGGGTTCCCACTATCGCCATTGGTGCCTGCAACATTCATATTGATTGGCCTTGTAGGCGTGGATTTTGGGGATCATCAAAAATTCCTGTTTAAATGGGCGTTTGGGACAACCATCATCATGACGATCGCAGCCATTGCTTTCGGGGTCATCACTTTGTAAAAATGTGAGCCCTTTAAGCTATATTGTAAATCCTTGTCTGTGAATTTAGTAAGGTGCTCACTCTCACTAGTGTAATCTATTTTCCTATTTATCCCGTTTTCTGTTTATTCTTCCATAATAGTGGAAAGTAATAAGAGGAAGATACATAAAAGAGAGTGAGGGAATTTTATCATGAACTATAAACAAAAACTTGTACTCCCAATGTGTGCTGCCTTTTTGCTGTATGGATGCAATTCAGCGGATGATTCAAATCAGGCGGACAAAAATGCCGAGGACTTGAATGCAGTGGGACAAGGAACAGATACAGAGGTCGATCCGCAGGTGAAAGCGGAAGTTAAAGATGTAGAAGGAAAAACACTTGGAACGGTGAACTTTACCTCTGAAGAGAATTCTGTAGTGATCGAGACCGCTTTGGAAGGCCTTGAGCCAGGCTATCATGGATTCCATGTTCACGAAAACGCAGTATGTGAGGCGGATGCCAAGGATGGCCCTTTCACTACAGCGGGAGGACACTTCAATCCAACTGATGAAACGCACTCCAAACATGCAGGGGATATGCCTCCTTTATATGTAAAAGAAGATGGGACAGCCAAATATTCGGCAACATTGGATAACATGACAATAGACCAACTGAAGAAAGAGGAGCTGGCTGTAATCGTCCATGCGAATCCAGACAACTTTGCCAATATTCCTGACCGTTATGAAGCCAATGGAGAAAAAGGACCGGATGCAGATACTTTGAAAACTGGTGATGCAGGCGATAGACAAGCTTGCGGGATTGTTGTAAGTGCAGAGGCAAAATAACATGAATTAAGAGCGATTCCTTTAAAGAGGAATCGCTCTTTTCATTGAAGGTAAACCTGCTGACCGCTAATGGTTTAATGGAGGATATTTTATTTCTTTTTACGATTTAAGAAGGTTTTTTCTATTGTGATATAGAAGTAAGAATGTAAGTGATATTGCAGTAGAAGCAGATGGCATTAAAAGATCATAGTTAATTCTTGCAGTGGGATGAAGTCCAAGGCATAGATTTAATATAGGGAAATAAGATTTGGTTTGAATCGATAAAAAAACCCGAATAGGGATCTTGTCCACTGATTCGGGTTTGCTAAAATCATTTTGCCGTAATGGTTTCTTCGATTAGTTGTAATCTCTTAGCCACTTCTTCTTCAGAAAGGTTATGCTCGACTACATAGCGGTTACGCGGATGTACTCGGCATTCATGAGTACAGCTGCGCATATGTTTGTGTTCGTTCTCTTCGCTGCAAAGGATTTTCTTGTTGCATTCAGGGTTAGCGCAATTGACATAGCGTTCACAAGGTTCACCGGAATAAATATCGCGTCCGACAATGACATGTTCCTTTTGGTTGATAGGTACAGCAATCCTTTCATCGAAAACATACATTTGGCCATCCCATAGCTCACCTTGGACTTCGGGGTCCTTCCCGTATGTTGCGATGCCGCCATGCAGCTGGCTTACATCTTCAAAGCCTTCTTCGACAAGCCAGCCGGAGAATTTCTCACAGCGGATACCGCCGGTGCAATACGTTAGGATTTTTTTGCCTTCGAACATTTGTTTATTTTCCCGGACCCATTCAGGAAGTTCACGGAAATTCGTGATTTCCGGCTTGATTGCGCCCCTGAAATGTCCTAAATCAAATTCATAGTCATTTCTGGCATCAAGGACGACGGTATTTTCATCTTGCATTTGCTCGAAGAACTCCTTCGGGCTCAAGTATTTGCCTGTCGTACGGTTCGGGTTGATGTCTTCTTCCAAGCGAAGCGTTACAAGTTCATTGCGTGGACGAACATGCATTTTTTGAAAGCATGGCCGTCAGCTTCATCTATTTTAAACATGATATCGGCAAAGCGGGGATCGCTTTTCATCATGTCCATATATTTGTCGGTTTGTTCGATCGTACCTGAAACTGTTCCGTTGATACCTTCTGAAGCCACCAAGATACGGCCTTTCAATTCAAGGGCTTTACATGCCGCAAGATGTTCGGCTGCGAATTCTTCATGATTCTCGATTGGTACATACAAATAATAAAGTAATACTCTATATGGTTTTGTTTCCATTTTTTATTTACCACCTATGTTTTATATTTGCAAGATATAAAGGGTGATCATTTAGACACTTTTCTCTTACAGATAATCATTATACCAAGAAAACGTAAAAATGATAAGGGCATGAAGGAAAATCAAAAGGAGTTGTATGGAATGTTGAAAGAGTTAATGAGATATCCAATCATCCAAGCACCTATGGCAGGAGGAGCTTCCACTCCTAAACTTGCGGCTTCAGTATCCAATGCAGGAGGGTTAGGCTTTCTTGCAGCTGGCTATAAGACTGCAGAAGAGCTGAAGGACGAGATAGAGCAGACCCGCCATTTGACTGAGCGCCCTTTTGGCGTGAATGTATTTGTGCCAGGCAACGGGGTCGTGGATGAAAATATATTATCTGCCTATCGTGAAAAGATTGAAAAAGAGGCCGAGAGCGTTGGGGCTGAGATTGGAAAGGCTGATAGTGATGACGATGATTGGGGGAATAAACTACATGTATTGAAGGAGGCTGCGGTCGCAATCGTCAGTTTTACGTTTGGATGTCCAACGGAAGATGTAATAAGGGAGCTCCAAGATGTCGGTTCCCTTATAGCCGTGACAGTAACCAACCTTCAGGAAGCAAAAAAGGCGGCGGGAGCAGGCGCCGACGTTCTATGTGTACAGGGGATTGAAGCAGGGGGTCACCGGGCCAGCTTTGATAACCGCACAGAAGATGATTACGGTCTTTTAATATTGATTCGGATGATAAAAGCTGAGCTGAACTTACCGATCATTGCGGCGGGCGGACTGATGCATGGAAAGGATATCGCGGCTGTGCTCGAAGCGGGAGCAACATCGGCGCAATTGGGAACGGCTTTCCTTCGCTGTCCCGAAAGCGGGGCAAGTCCGGTCCATAAGGCAGCGCTGGGAAATCCCCGATTTACTAAGACTTCTGTTACCCGAGCCTTCAGCGGCCGGAGGGCACGCGGGTTGGTGAATCACTTTTTAACGGAATATGATAGTGTTGCACCGGTCGCCTATCCTTATGTCCATCACATGACAAAGCAAATGCGAAAAGCGGCCGGACAAAAGAACAATCCTGAATTGATGGCTTTGTGGGCAGGACAGGGATATAAGTTGAGCAGGGAACTTCCTGCATCGGAATTGGTTGAACTGCTTGTAGAAGAACTAAACTGAGAAGGATTTGGATGCTGATGGAAATTAGAAAATTATTCTTGGATGAGCCACCCCGATGCATTTATTGCTTTTGGCAGATCCTTCAACGGAATTGGTCGAGGAATACTTGGGGAACGGAACGTCCTTTGTTGCCGTGAGTGATAAGCGAATGATCGGCGTTTGTGTTTTACTGCAAAAAGGCCCGGAATTGATAGAGATAATGAACATCGCGGTCGATGAACAGTACCAGGGAAGAGGTATCGGCAGGCAATTGATTGAACACGCGATAGGCCATGCAAGGGAACAGGGATATAAAACGATTGAAATCGGAACGGGAAATTCGGGGATAGGGCAACTTGCCCTTTATCAAAAGTGCGGATTTAGAATAACTGGGGTCGATCGGGATTTTTTTAATAGAAACTATTCCGAGGCCATTTATGAAAATGGGATTAAGTGCCAGGATATGATTCGCTTGTCACAAAGTTTAGACTAAGCAATGATCATCCAAGTTTGACGGAAAAGCTTAACAGACAAAAGTGCGCGTCGCATTGCTTAGGGGAATGAACTTGTTCTTTGGTGATATGATTTATCTTCTTTTTGCTTTACTAATGCCGTTTTTATTTGCGATTGGCGTTTTCGTATTCATTCGATCAACGAAAAGACAAAAGGATTCTTTATCGAAAATTCATGAAGACTCAAATGAAAAATAGCAGCAAGAGAAAAAGAGTGCATAACAAGGGCACTCTTTTTCTCATCTTCACCTTTTCAAAAAGGCTTCCAATTTCCTTTTCACACTGGGCCATTCATGCTCGAGAATACTGTAGACCACCGTGTTCCTGATCCTTCCATCTTGCAGTTTTTTCTCCATTCTCAAAATGCCTTCTTCAAGGGCACCGAGCCTGGTTATTGCTGCACGCGATCTTTGGTTGCATTCGTCCGTCCTGAATTCAACCCGTTTCATTTGCCACTTTTCAAAAGCATGCTGCAGTAGCAAGTACTTACATTCTGTATTAATGGCTGTCCGCCATTTGTCTGGATGATACCAAGTCGCGCCGATTTCCAGGGATTGATTATGAAATTGAATATTTCTTAAGCTCGTGCTGCCAACTATCGAATCATCAGTTTGATCGATAACGACAAATGGATGATGAAGTTCCTGTTCCCTTGCTCGAATGCCTTCCTTTACATAGGAAATCGCCTCTTCATATGACAAAATTTTGGTTGCGCTCCATTCCCATATTTCAGATGGCAGGGAAGCGGCATAAAGCGGTTCGATATGATGTTCCATAATCGGGGCGAGTATCACGTGTTTCCCGAACAATTCGATATGCTCCATAGTATCCTCCTCTTGATTGATATCTTCATTATAAAAATATTCTGGTTCTTCAATAAGGACCAATGCTGATATAATATATGGAACCAGATTGAAGGAGGACCAAATGTTTGAAATCACTCTAACCTTAGATAAAACGAATAAAGAAGCTTTATATGTCCAATTGTATAAATACTTTATAAAGGAAATTCAAAATGGGCAAATAAAGGCTGGAATGAAACTGCCTTCTAAACGTAAGCTGGCCTTGCATTTAGGGATAGGCCTGAATACAGTGGATACGGCTTATCAGCAGTTGATGGCAGAAGGGTATGTGGAAAGTCAATTGAGGAAAGGTTATTATGTAGCCGATTTAGAGCCGATCTCAGCATTGAATGAGCCGTTGCCTGTAACAGAAGGGATGATGGGCCCTCCAAATGAAAGAAATGAGATAGATTACAATCATGGCCGGGTGGACGTGGATTCTTTCCCGCATGCCGTGTGGAAAAAATGCTTGAACAATACGTTGTATCTACAGGAAAGGGAAATGTTCATGAGCGGTGACCCTCAAGGGGAATGGGGGCTCAGGGCTGAGATTTCATCCTATCTATTTCAATCGAGAGGAGTCCGCTGCGGGGCTGATCAAATCATCATTGGAGCAGGTACCCAGTATTTCATCCATCTGCTGCGGTTACTTCTTGGAAATGAGCAGTTGTTTGGGTTGGAAGACCCTGGCTTTCATCGGGTAAGGGAGGTACTGAGGCTGGAGGGAGCGGATACGGCATTCATACCCTTGGATGAAAGTGGAATGAGTGTGGACTCCTTGAAAGAGAGTGCAGCGAATGTTGCCTATGTCACTCCTTCCCATCAATTTCCTTCCGGTATGATCATGCCAATAACTAGACGGGTGGAATTACTGAATTGGGCAGTGGAAAAAAGGGTTATATTATTGAAGATGATTATGACGGGGAATTCCGACATGCAGGCAAACCGATTCCGTCCTTGCAGGGGTTGGACACAAATGGAAGGGTCATCTACCTAGGCACGTTTTCAAAGTCGCTCATCCCATCGATCAGGGTGGGATTTATGGTATTACCCATGGAGTTGGCTTGCGGCTTTCAGCATAAGTTAATTGGATATAAACAGACCGTTTCCAGACTGATTCAGGAAACGCTCTGTCTTTATGAAAAATGGACATTGGGAACGCCATCTGAATAAAATGCGAACGATTTATCGTAAAAAGAATAAGGTGCTGCTGAATGCAATTGAAGAAAGCTTCCATGATCGTGTAGCCATAATCGGTGAAAAGTCAGGATTGCACGTTCTTTTAAAAGTAAAAAACGGCAGCAGTGAGGCAGAGCTCATCCAGAAGGCTGCCAGTGTAGGGGTTAAAGTCCATCCAACATCGGTTTATCATTCAAAGAATGTGAAAGATCCGACTATTTTGATTGGGTACGGTGGTTTAACCGAAAGGGAAATCGAAGCTGGAATCCGGCTTTTAAAAAAGGCATGGCTATAGCTTGGTGCGAAAGTAAGGAAAAGGCCTTGCTTCACACTTATTCAACAATGATATAAGCTACCCATTTTAGTTTCTTATATTATTAAGGATTTTAAGGACAGTCTGGAAAAATACTTCCTGTTCTTCTTCAGTAATGCCTTCCAGGGCTTTTCCTTCGATTTTTTCTGCAATTTTAAGACATTTTGTATGTACCTCTTTGCCCCGGGGGTCAGTTCGATTCGTTTTTCCTGTTCATCTTTACCGGGAACTTGTTTAATCATATTATTCTGTTCCATACTGTTGACCGAACGTGTGATGATAACACTATCTACATCCAGGTAACTGCAAATATCCGGGATTGTAGAATAGCCACAGTTCTTTAAGTAATTCAGGATTGTCCACTGATTATGGTAAATTTCAAGGGCTGTAATTTGTTCATTCATTTTGCTGACTAAAGATCTCGATACTTGTAAATATTGATGAAATAATTGAGTAGGGTTCGTCATATGATTCTCCTTTATAATGGTCGACCAATCCATTATATTCTTTAATTCTTAAAAGTCTATTGTAAAGAATCATTTATTTCAGTCAATGTTTATTTTTGGAAGCAAAGCGGGGAAGGGAAAAATATTAATGGATTGAGGGAAAGCCCAGCCTTCCCAAATCATCAAAAAACAAAGGGGGCATATGCACAATTGGTTTGTCCATTTGGACGTAGATTTCCGCTCCAGGCACTCGCTTTCCGCGGGCGGTCCGGGGAGCCTCCTCGGCTTGTGCCTGCGGGGTCTCCCTTGGTCGCGCTTTCCCCGCAGGAGTCCCGTACCTTCCTCTCCAATCCACTTTGTTATAACATTTAGTTAGAAACCATACATGAGGAGTTGAAGGTGTTGCCGGTACATCAATTAAAGAAAGATACGTTTTCCGGCCCCTTCTTATGGCTTGTATAATTTGGACGTGGATTTCCGCTCCAGGCACTCGCTTTCCGCGGGCGGTCCGGGGAGCCTCCTCGGCTTGTGCCTGCGGGGTCTCCCTTGGTCGCGCTTTCCCGCAGGAGTCTCGTACCTTCCTCTCCAATCCACTTTGTTATAACATTTAGTTAGAAACCATACATGAGGAGTTGAAGGTGTTGCCGGTACATCAATTAAAGAAAGATACGTTTTCCGGCCCCTTCTTATGGCTAGTATAATTTGGACGTGGATTTCCGCTCCAGGCACTCGCTTTCCGCGGGCGGTCCGGGGAGCCTCCTCGGCTTGTGCCTGCGGGGTCTCCCTTGGTCGCGCTTTCCCCGCAGGAGTCTCGTACCTTCCTCTCCAATCCACTTTGTTATAACATTTAGTTAGAAACCATACATGAGGAGGTGAAGGTGTTGCCGGTACATCTATTAAAGAAAGGTACGTTTTCCGGACCCTTCTTATGGCTAGTATAATTTGGACGTGGATTTCCGCTCCAGGCACTCGCTTTCCGCGGGCGGTCCGGGGAGCCTCCTCGGCTTGTGCCTGCGGGGTCTCCCTTGGTCGCGCTTTTCCCGCAGGAGTCTCGTACCTTCCTCTCCCATCCACTTTGTTATAACATTTAGTTAGAAACCATACATGAGGAGTTGAAGGTGTTGCCGGTACATCAATTAAAGAAAGATACGTTTTCCGGCCCCTTCTTATGGCTAGTATAATTTGGACGTGGATTTCCGCTCCAGGCACTCGCTTTCCGCGGGCGGTCCGGGAAGCCCCCTCGGCTTGTTCCTGCGGGGTCTCCCTTGGTCGCGCTTTTCCCGCAGGAGTCTCGTACCTTCCTCTCCCATCCACTTTGTTATAACATTTAGTTAGAATGTTCCATTAGCAAGTATCAAATTGCCGCCGAGAATTGGTGAAAGTCAAAAACGCCACCTTACCTTTGAGCTGAATGCAATTATATCCTGCAAACAAAAACCAGCCTCAAAAGTGGCTGGTTTTTGTTTAAAACTTTTCGCTGGTGGAGCGGTGCTTTGTTTCTTTTTTATTTCGTTCTTCTTGATGTTCATATTTAATTTCATCAATTGGTAAATCATCAATGGGCATGACCACTTGATCACGTTCCAGCTGTTTTTCCTGATTTTTCTTGAAGGCCTTGGATTTATCATTACGCTCTTCAAGATACTTTTCTTTATCTTTATTATCCAATGTCAATCCCTCCATCTCTTTATATCCCTTTTTCCCCTTAATAAGAAAATAAAACGTATAAGCGAAATATATGTGACCCCGTTTCATAAATATAAGGAGAACAGGAAAGTGCAAGGAGGGTTTGTTCAGTGAATGTCGCCGTCTTTTTTCGCTGGTTTTGGAGGGGATTCTCCTTTTAGTCATATTAATCGTCATTCCCTATTCATGGGCGTTGATTTTAGCGTTGCTCACCGCCATTCTTTTGGATGGGTTGGTCCGCATGATTGGTGAAACGGCAAAGCTGCATCGTTTTTGGGCAGTATTGATTTCGTTTGTTTTATATGTAGGCGGGCTTATAAGCATCACTTATTTTTCCTTTTCGGTATTAATCAAGAAGGTCATTGTCTATTCGGAAGAATTTCCCGGTTTCATACGTGAAGTGTATTTGACGGCTATATTGCCAGTCATTAGGCAATGGGAACGGTATTCCCAAACTTTGCCGCCAAATCTCATTCAATCGATAGAACAGACGATGGAAAAGGGAGTCATGGCTCTGGAGGGGTTCACAGAGGGCTTTGTTCAGGATATGGTTCAGTTCGTTACACTCATTCCGGGATTTTTCATTGACTTTTTAATTTACTTAATCGCTTTATTCTTATTCAGTCTTGATTTGC
Source organism: Peribacillus frigoritolerans (assembly GCA_030562215.1). Classification (GTDB taxonomy): domain Bacteria; phylum Bacillota; class Bacilli; order Bacillales; family DSM-1321; genus Peribacillus; species Peribacillus frigoritolerans_B. The sequence goes on from JAUPFL010000001.1 coordinate 2,156,289, forward strand.
CTAAATTAAGAAAAAAGGCGATCCTTTATTTAAAGACATCCACCTATCAAAAGATTTCGCTAGTTTATCAAGATTTAAGTATGGCAGCCGTAGGCTTCATAAAGGCGCAAATTCTGTTGAGTTTAATAACGTTCATCATGGCTTATGGAGGACTATGGTTGTTAAATGTGAAGTATATGATTCCATTGGCACTGTTAATAGTGGTTGTGGACATTCTTCCTATCTTGGGGACGGGATCTGTACTGGTTCCTTGGGCAGCGATCGTTTGGGCTCAAGGAAATCATCATCTTGGTATTGGCCTCATCATCCTATTCCTGGTGATTACCATCATAAGAAGGACCATCGAACCAAAAATCTATTCAGCAAATATGGGATTAAGCCCCTTGGCATCGTTGGTCAGTCTTTATTTAGGCTTTAAGATGCTTGGTTTCCTTGGGCTTTTCCTTGGACCTTCGATACTGATTGTCTATGATACGCTAAAGAGGGCAGGTGTCATCAAAACCAACTTCAAAATATGAAAGAGTATTAGATGTTTTTGGCCTGATTTCTTAAATTTGACATATCTTTTACCGCTTTACCTTGACCGTTGCAATGATTGCAGTCCCGGGAGAAGAATTGCAGGTAACGGGTTTTACCTTTTCCTTTGCAGTGCTGGCAAATGGTTATGAGTTTCATGATTCCTCACTCCTTCAAAAAGTATCGCTTTTTTAACAGTATGAAACAATAAAGGTAGAACTATACTTCATGTAATCATCCAATGTTAAATGAAGCAGGTTTTATATAATATGTATTTATTTAATTTCATGTACCAGTTGAAAAAAATAACCCCCGCTCCTATTGTTTTTAGGAACGGGGGTTATTATCATGAAACGATTTCGGTTTGTGATATGATCGGGAATTCTTTCACTTCGCTTACGACTTTTGCTTGTTTATATATTTCAATATAACGAATATGGTGTTCTTCCATTTCCTTTATCCTAAAGTTATAGGGACCATAAGTCAGGATATCACCTTGTTTGGCCTCATAATTCTCGGTAAGGATCCATCCACCCATCGTATCAATATCTTCATCATTGATATCCAATCCAAGTAAATCATTCACTTCACTGACTAATACCTTGGCATCGATGATGTAGTGATCTTCTTTTAATTTGCGGACATCCGGAACTTCATCCAGGTCGAATTCATCGCGGATATCGCCAACGATTTCTTCAAGGATATCTTCCACGGTCACCAAACCTGATGTACCGCCGTATTCATCCATGAGGATAGCCATGTGAATCCGTTCCTTTTGCATTTTTAAAAGTAAATCGTGAATCGGGATACTGTCAATGACACGGATGATCGGACGAACATATCGCTCGATCGTTGACGCTGACTGATTGTTCTTGTCTATCATTTCAGTGAATAGCTCTTTGATATTGACCATTCCGATAACATGATCTTTATCACCGTCAATGACAGGATATCGTGTAAAATTCTCTTCCGCCATTACGGTGAAAAACTGCTGGATCGTATCATCTTTGGATACCGTTGCAATTTCTGTACGTGGAACCATGATTTCTTTTGCGATCCGATCATCGAATTCAAAAATCTTATTCACATATTTAAACTCTGATTGGTTAATTTCGCCACTTTTGTAGCTTTCGGAAACAATGATTCGAAGCTCTTCTTCTGTATGAGCCAAATCATGTTCGGAAACCGCTTTTAATCCTAGCATTCTTGTAAGCGTCCTTGCAGAGCCATTCAGTACCCAGATGAATGGATACATGATTTTGTTAAAACCAATTAAAGGTTTGGAAACCAATAAAGTGACTTGCTCCGCTTTTTGAATCGCCAATGTTTTTGGTGCCAATTCCCCAACAACCACGTGCATGAAGGTAATGAGAGAAAAGGCAATTGCAACCGAGAGTGCATGTGAAGCTGAATTTGGGAGATTCAATTGATTCAAGAGTGGATGCAAAATCTTTTCAACTGTCGGTTCCCCAAGCACCCCAAGCCCTAGAGCTGTAACGGTAATTCCGAGCTGGCATGTTGAGAGGTATTCATCCAGGTTGGATATGACTTTCTTTGCTGAAAGAGCATTCGGCGTTCCTTCTTCAATTAATTGATCGACCCTCGTGCTTCTCACTTTAACAATCGCAAACTCCGTAGCTACAAAAAATGCTGTTAAAGCAATTAAAATGGCAATAAGAACCAAGTTTATTATGTCCAAATAGTCTCCCTTAACTCGCCTTCGAGACGAATAAGGAGTACACCTCCTACATTTTTAAAATATACAAGTATATTTTTTTGCCGTGCTGAATATTTTGGGATTACTTCAAAAAAGCCTGTGGTAATAGATGTGCAGCCGCTTGAACTCCCATATCTTTTAGTGATGAAGAGAATAATAGTATATGCCGATTAGCGATGCGTAGACGGGAAATAGAAGAATTTCTGTCTGAAGGAGTGCAGCCATTTTCCAAAAGGATGCACATATCCGTTACGCAAAGCAGCGTCCGTCCGTCAAAACGAACATTCTTTAATGCCCCATCAAATCACCTCAATCTAATTAATTAAATACTTTCATTATAGAAAGAGTTAATCATTCAGTCAAACAGCTTACTGCACCTTAAATCCGGTAAATTGCTTGTAAAGGATCAATTTGAGCTAATAATTAGCTGTTTTTGACTGTTTTCTCTACTTTATTGTAACATATTATAGAATATTCAGAAAACTAGAGACCGTTTCATAAAAAATTGGTCAGTTCATTATTTTTTGGATGGTACAAACATATTCTATAGAAACCAAGACAAGTTTTAAAAGCAAGAATCAAAGGGGGTGGCAGCCATGAAAATCATGGAAAGGATGGCAGCGATCATTGCCGGCAGCATGCTAGTGGGTGTGGGAATCAATTTTTTTCTGATACCTTATCATTTATTGGATGGCGGCATGATAGGGATTGGGCTGATTTTTCATTACTATATAGGACTTCCGACTGGACTGGGTGTGATTTTGAGCAGCATTCCATTATATATATATGCTTGGTATTTTGAAAAAAATTATTTCTGAACAGCTTGCATGGCTTGCTTTTTCCTCTTTATGCATCGATATTTTTTCCGACGCCGTCACAGGATGGAACCTTCCCATTTATGTAAGTGCGATTATCGGGGGAGGGTTGATTGGACTTGGAATCGGCTTGATGCTTCGGTATGGGACCTCTACAGGCGGAACGGATATGTTGGCACAGATCATTTCCAGGAAGAGTGGACTCAATGTAGGTCTGCTTATTTTTTCATTGATGGATGTGTACTGCTTTGCGGGTTGAGCGTTGTGGGGACTTCAATCTTTTTATATTCATTTTTAACGATCATCGCGGTAGCCATGCTGACTTCAGTCACCGTGATGCGAACTATTTGATCTTAAATTATGTATAAAAATCAGAAAAAAGGAAAGGATGGGCAATATGAAGAGGACAGATTTTTAGTCTAATAAATAGTAAAGGGAAGTTCATATGAAAAAACTTTATATGTGCACTGCTTTGTTAGTCATGCTGGCAGGGTGTCAAGAATCTGAAATGCCAGAGGATAAGGAAGTGAACAGTGCTGTTCCAGAATCGATGGATGCATCAATTGTCATTAAAGGGAAATTGGAGCCAGGAAAAGAAGTCATTCTTGAGACGACAGTGAAACAGGGAAGCCAATTGGTGAATGAAGCTGATGAGGTACTGTTTGAAGTGAGAAAGTCCGGACAGGATAAACGGGAAATGCTTGAAGCAAAGAATACTGGAAGTGGCATGTATCAAGTGATGCATACTTTTGAAGAACAAGGCAAATATATTGTAGTCTCCCATGTAACGGCTGAAGGCCTTCATGTAATGCCTGAAAAAGAAGTTGTCGTTCCAGAACATGAAAGTGAAGGTGCATCGGTTCATCCTAGTACGGATGTATCTATCGAGTTTCAAAGTAACCCTGTAAAGGCAGGAAACAGTTCGAACTTTGAAGCGACAGTTGAATTGAATGGGAAGCCACTGACAAATGCAGATGTGAATTTCGAGGTGTGGAAGGAAGGCAGTGAAGAAAGTCATTTCACCAAAGCTGAAGAAGATGGAAATGGAACATATCTAAATAAGGTATCTTTTGAAGAAGCGGGAACCTATAAGGTGCAGGTACATGTTGAAAAAGACGAAGTGCATGAACATCAACTGCAGACCATTCAAGTCAATTGATTGTTTTTTAGATCGAATTGTTTAAACAGGTTTTATCACTTCGTTAAATGGGAAGTTAAAGGATAACGGTACAGCAGAAAGGGAGGGTGAGCATGAATAATCAAATAATCAACAAGTATAAAGATCTCGGGATTCATATTGAAAAAACGAAATCACGGCAGGAGATTTTCACTAATGTTTCACAAAATGATTCATCCTTACTCACCACCGCTGTTTTTCTCAATTTTCCCCAAAAGGGGAACTAAAAGAATATTGATGTAAAGAGACCGGAGTACATAGCAGCTGGTCTTTTTTATGCATTCCTAAATGTGATGCTTGTGAAACTGGATATGAAAAATCGAATAGAACGTTATGAGCTGAATAGGATAGAAGGACAAACAATTTGAAATTAGCGGTAAGGGGAGTCCGATAGCATGATATCACAGCTTATTATGACGATATTGAATTGGTTTGCGGAAATGGGATATCTCGGGATTTTATTGGGGCTGATGGTCGAAATCATCCCGAGTGAGCTTGTTCTCGGATACGGTGGTTATGTGGTCGGCCTGGGGAAAATGAATTTTTGGGGAGCTGTTCTTGCAGGTGTGGCCGGCGGGACGATGGCACAATTATTTCTCTATTGGGCTGGTTATTATGGTGGCAGGCCCTTTCTCTTGAAATATGGAAAATATATTCTAATTAAAGAAAATCATATTGTAAATGCTGAAGAGTGGTTTAAGCGTTATGGCGTAGGCGTGGTTTTTACGGCTCGATTCATTCCGGTGGTTCGCCATGCTATTTCCATCCCTGCTGGAATTGCGAGGATGTCCGTATGGAAGTTTATATTTTATACGGTTGCGGCTGTCATACCTTGGACCATATTGTTCCTGACCTTAGGAAGGATCCTTGGCGAGAATTGGCAGCAAATCCGGGAAATAACTGAACCTTATCTTATTCCGGCTGCTGGTTTTTCCTTTATCTTTATCGTGCTGTATATCTTATGGAAAAAAAGAGCACACCTCCAATCGTAACGGTCAAAAAGTGGGACGGTTTCCCGATAAATGAACAAATCGAAAAAACAGCCACGTAAAATAACCTATTACGTGGCTGTTTTTAATCATTATCCTTGGGTAAGGTCTTCTCCCAAAGGAAGCTGTACGACCTTTTTTGTGACCTCAATAGAACGAATGGCGTGATCTTCCATTTCAATCACTTTAAAGCAGAATCCGTCTCTTTCCATGATGTCCCCTACCTTCACATCATAGTTTTCAGTAAGGACCCATCCGCCTATAGTATCGACATCATCTTCTTCCAAGTGAATGCCAAGTAGATCATTCACTTCCTTTACAAGAAGTTTAGAGTCTAAAATATAATGTCCATCATTAATTTTCCTGATTGAGGCAACTTCATCGATATCGAATTCATCGCGAATTTCCCCAACGATTTCCTCGAGGATATCCTCGACTGTGACAAGTCCGGAAGTTCCGCCGTATTCATCCATCAAAATAGCCATATGAATGCGTTCTTTTTGCATTTTTAACAGCAAATCGTGAATTGGTATATTTTCCATTACCCGGATGATCGGACGAGCGTAATTTTCAATCGCTTTGATATGGATTTCCCGGTTCTTAATAAGATCCGAGAAAACTTCCTTTAAGTTCACTAAGCCGATGACATGGTCTTTATCACCTTCGACAACAGGATATCGAGTGTACTTTTCCAATTTGGCCACATCGACGAATTCCTGTACCGTTTCATCCTTGGATATGGTCATGATTTCTGTCCTTGGAACCATGATTTCTTTGGCAACACGATCATCGAATTCAAAGATGTTATTTACATATTTAAATTCCGACTGGTTAATCTCCCCGCTTTTATAGCTATCTGATAGGATGAAACGCAATTCTTCTTCCGTATGGGCTATTTCGCTTTCGGATGCTGGCTTAAAGCCAAATAATCCGACAACGAATCGGGAAGAATGATTCAAGGCCCAGATGAAGGGAAAGGCTATCTTATGGAAAAAAATCAGCGGGCCGGCAATTGCCAAGGTCACTTGCTCAGCCTTTTGGATGGCAACCGTCTTTGGAGCCAATTCACCAACAACCACATTCAGGAACGTTATCAGGGAAAATGAAATGACAAATGTCAGAATGTTTGTGACTTCTTGAGGGATATTCAAGGCATTGAATAAGGGGCCAACCAATTTAAGGACGGTCGGTTGTCCCAGCCACCCCAATCCAAGGGCAGTAACGGTAATTCCAAGCTGTGTCGCGGATAGGTATTCATCAAGATCGGATGTAACCTTCTTTGCCGCAATGGCTTTTTTGTTTCCCTCTTCAATCAATTGATCGATCCTAGAGCTACGAACCCTTATGATCGAAAATTCCGAAGCTACAAAAAAGGCTGTTAAAGCAATTAAAATAATGACAAATAAAAAACTTAATATGTCCAATTAGTGTGGGACTTGAATCGCCAGATGTGCCGAACGATTTAATTATCCCAGTCACCTCCCAAAACCAATAATGAATGAAATGATATTAAAATGTTAGATGGAAAAATAAGTATCGTCTATCTTGTATGAAATTATTATGGTTTTTATTTTCAATCTATAGGATCATTCACCTCGATTAGTAGTGGAACCTTCCTATTAGTATAAGTAACTGGACGTCAATCAGTCAAAAATTTCACACTAAAAGCCTAAGGAAAAAAGGATAATTATCCATTATTTAGTTTTTAATTGTATGGAAAAGGTCGTAAGGAAATCCGTAGAGTGACAGGAAATGGTTCCTTGATGCTTTAAAACGATTTCTTTACAGACGAATAACCCCAATCCCGTTCCCCTTTTTTTTGTGGTGATGAATGGTTCAAAAATATTCGGCAGGACGTCGTCAGGTATCTTCGGCCCATTATTCGATATATTTAAAGTAAGAATGCCGGGTGGTGATTCAGAGCCTGAAATGTAAATGGATGGGGAAGGCATCCCTGCAACCACATCAAGAGCATTTAATATAATATTAAGTAAAACTTGACGGAATTCTTCTTTGGAACCGGAAATTACGGCATCCTCGGCAATATTACATGTAATGGAAGCATTAACCTCCAAAATGCTGGGATATAAAAATTCGATCACCTCATTCACAAGCTGAGCAATGGAAAATAGATCAGGTTGTGATGTTGAAGTTTCCTTTTTGGAAATATTAAGAAATTGTGTGATCCGGTAATTGAGCTGATCCAATTCCTTTGAAATGATATCAAGGTATTTTATCTCAGGTTGTTCTGCCTGTAACAATTGTATGAATCCCATGATGGAAGTCAGTGGATTTCTGAATTCATGGACAAAGCTTGAGGTCATTTGGCCAAGGAGTGTCAAACGGTCTTTATGGTTTGGGCTTATGAATTGATAACGTTCTTCAAGTTCCATCGTTTTCAATTCGGTATAATGGGATAATGCATAATGAATGAGTTTATCGAAGTAAACATTTACTTGTTTAATTAGATCCGATATTTCTTCTTTGGGTGCTTCGGAATTCAAAATGTGCTCTATGATGATGGATCTCCCGATGGTTGCAGTGGAAAAGAGATTTTCCATATCCAATTGCTTACTAACTCGATCAGCCGCAATTTTTTCCCCTACGACCTTCAGTACATCGTCTTGTTCACCGTCCGATTTTCCAAGCTGATCCATTAGAAGGTTAAAAATATTTTCCACCTCTCCTTTAAAATACCCCAGATATCCGTCCGGTAAATGCAGCAACTCATCTTTCCATTTGGAAATGATACTGTTTTTTTGAGAAGATAAAAAGTGAATGGTCATTTCTCGATTAGATACCATTTTGCCCTCCATACTGTAGGAAAATGAATTTACTTTTGACCCAGAAAGTACTTTATTTGAATAAAATTACAAAATATCAAAATAATTACATATAGTTTTCATGATAACAGATTACTGTTCTTTTAACATGTGTCAATTGGATAAATATTCGGCAATTAAGCAATAAATACCTTTTTTTGACACAGTTTTATTACAGTAATTACAGGAATTAATAACAAAAAAAGGTATCCGCAATTAATGACGGTTACCTTTTTTATGAAATGCATATGGTTCGATGTGAACGATTACATGCTGGATATTATATTCCTTCAAAAGATTTTCTTCGATTTTAACTGTAATATCATGACCTTGAATGACTGTCAAAAGAGGGTTGACATGAACGGTAGTTTCGAGAAGGATTTCACTTCCGTGCATCCGGGCTTTAATTTCACTCATGTCTTTAACACCCTCTGTCAGTATAATGGTTTGTCCGATCTTTTGCAGGAGCTGCTCGTCGAAACCATCGGTTAAAGAAATGGAGGCATCACGAAAGATATCCCAGGCCGTTTTGCATATGATGACCCCCACGACTGCTGCAGCTATTGCATCCAGCCAAGGGATTCCCATCTTAGTACCGATGATTCCAATGAAAGCTCCAACACTGACAAGGGCGTCGGACCGATTATCCTGTGCAACGGCATAGATGGAAGAGCTGTTGATTTTTTTACTTAAAGAAAGGTTATAACGGTAGATTCCATACATGAAGATTGCAGAGAATAGAGCGACATAACCGGTCAGCATATTGGGAACGGTTGTTGAATCTTGGTGAAAGAAGGATTCAATGGCACTGAATACAACCTGAAGGCCCACTGTTATCATGATGAAGGCAGCTACCAACGACGCTACTGTTTCCGCCCGTAAATGACCATATGAATGATTATCATCAGGAGGTCTCTTTGAAATTTTCAAACCAATCAAAACGGCTATGGAAGCGATGATGTCGGTGGTATTATTTAAACCATCAGCCCAAAGCCCTTTAGAGTCACCGAAATAACCAAATGACAATTTAAGAGCAGACAAGAATATGTAAGCGGCAATGCTTATGTAGGCGCCTTTTTCAGCTGATATCGAATGTTTATCCATGTCCATTCCCTCCCCAATGTAAATTAGGCTTAATAAAGATACCAAATCAAACCTTAGTGAGTCTATAGAAAAATTGTCGTATTTAGCCACCTAACTTGGTTAACGGCAGGTGTATTGAAGGTCTGTAAAGAAGTTGGATAAACAAAATAATATTTACATTAAATGGTAAAAAGTGAGTTTTGATGACATGTACAGTTTCTTTAATCATTTAGAGAAACTAATAGTATATTCTAACCGATGATCGAAAATTAAATACTTCCACAAGGAGCCAAAATGCTGAGAGTGAACGGTTCAGGTTCAGGCATTTTGAAACTGATAGTTAGCACTGATACAGGATGAGGTTTTGGGCAGCAATTAGCACCCCGGTATTTTCCGGCTGCTCCAAATGTAATACTGAAAAACCCTATTAACAACAAGGCCGGATTCTATAAGAATCCGGCCTTAGACTGTAGACAAATGAAAAAGTTCCAGTTGATTTTAGAAATCCGCTCCCTTTCCGCTGACTGTCTGCCAAGCCTCCTCACCGCAAGCGCGCCTGCGGGGTCTCGGCTAGCCAGTTATTCGGCAGGAGTGTCTCAAATTTCTTCAATGCAATGAGGTTCCATCCGTATAAACAAGTAAAAACATGAAGGATAATCAAGTTTTCCTTTAAAATCATGGTTCGGGGTGAGACCATTCCGAACCCCTTTTTTCGGAGCCAGTCAGGGTGAACCCGCTCAATCTTCATTTTGCAATGAATACCGAACATGGTGCGTTTTTCGCAATGGAACTACTTGTACTGCCAAGGAAGAATTTTTCCAAACCGCTTTTATCGCTATTGCCGACAACGATAAGATCAGCTGAAGTTCTTGCTGCAAAGTCACATACGCTATCTGGCGCATATCCTTCCAATAGTTCGAATCTTCCCTTAACTTGATATTCACTTAACAATCTCAACGTATTACTTTCTGCGTTCTGAATACTATTCTCGAGGGCGGAAGGGGTGTCATTTACCTTTTGATCTCTTGGCTGATCAACTTCAACAACAGGATGTGTCTGGACTGGATCCACATAAAATCCGGCAGAGGGTACGAACCCCGGCGCCGAGGCGTTACCCATGATACGCTGTTCAACCTTATCATTTAGGACATGAACTACGGTCAACTCGGCTTTTGGAAAGGCCTTTTTCAATGTTGCTCCATATTCGACGGCACGTTTACTCTCTTCATTTCCATTAAAAGCGACGACAATATGTTTTAAGTCTTTCATTACTATCATCTCTCCCCGTTATAAGCCATTAAAAGTGTTATACCCACTTTTAAATGGCTTCACGCCTTCAATCGGTATATAGATTGCCTTTTACGGGTAAAGGATAGATACGAGCATAGTTAAGATGGTAGGATGAAATCTGGGTCCTTCAGTTAATTGGCATGCTCAGAAGATGTAGGGATATCATCGGCAAGGATGCCGATTCGCGAGTATAGTGCTACAGGAAAAGGGCGCCTTTTATTCAATCGAAGAGTTTTCTTTAACAAAAAGGGTAAAATATTTTTAATGAAACATGTCGCAGATGGGAAAATGGGGGTACAAATGAGAGGGTTAGTGAAATTAGGTCTAATTATAATATTGGCGATTGTGGTTTTAGGCGCCGGTTCACTATTGTATTTCAGGCAGGGCGCTGATATAAGTCATCTTGAAAATAGTCTTCAGCAACCTACAGGAATCTATGATCTGGATGGGAACCTAGCCAGTACGATCACGGCAAATAAATCCGAAGGTGTTCCGATAGATGAAATACCGGAACATATGAAACAAGCGGTGGTTTCCATTGAGGATCACCGTTTTTATGAACATCACGGCATAGATTATCAAGGGATCATGCGGGCTTTGGTTAAAAATGCGAAGGCTGGAAGTGTTGTTGAAGGCGGGAGCACTCTCACCCAGCAGCTTGTGAAAATCACGATGCTGGAATCAGAGCGAACACTGAAGAGGAAGATAGAAGAGTTTTTTCTGGCCCAGGAAGTTGAAAATCAATATACAAAAGATGAAATTCTGGAAATGTATTTGAATCAAGTTTATTTTGGCCATGGGGCATGGGGAATCAAAAAGGCTGCAAATATTTATTTTTCCAAAGAGGTCTCTGAATTGACCGTTGCCGAGGGAGCTTTGCTGGCGGGAGTCATTAACTTGCCATCCAAACTTGATCCATACAAGAATTTAGACGGAGCAATGAAGCGGCGTGATTTGGTTCTTTCGCGAATGGAGGAACATGGTTATTTGACGAAAGATGAAGAAGCGGCTGCAAAAAAGATTCGGTAACACTTCTTATGGGGGAGAAGGAAACCGATCCATTAAGAGGTAAGTATCCTTATTATGTCGATCATGTTTTATCGGAAGCATCGAGTAAATATGGAATTAAGCTTGAGGATCTGCTTTCAAAGGGGTATAAAATTTACACGGCTCTGGACCAATCCATGCAGCAGGCTACAGAAGCCGTGTATGAGAATGCAGACAATTTTCCGGTTGGAACGAGTACAGAGGAACTGGTTCAAAGCGGGTCTGTCCTTCTTGATCCTGAAACGGGCGGCATAAAAGCACTTGTCGGCGGGAGAGGTGAACATCAATTCATGGGATATAACCGGGCAACCCAACTGACAAGGTCTCCTGGTTCATCCATTAAACCGCTTGTCGTTTACACGCCAGCAGTTGAAGAGGGATATGATATCACTGACCCTTTAAAGGATGAAAAAATGAGCTTCGGTGAATATGAGCCAACAAACCTGAGTGGTGAATATAAAGGAGAAGTCCCCATGTATGAAGCGGTGATGAATTCCTTGAATGTACCGACAGTTTGGCTATTGAATGAGATTGGCATCGATAAGGGGCTTGATTCACTTAAGCGGTTTGGGATTCCATATGACAAGGATGATCGAAACCTGTCGATCGCTTTAGGAGGGATGAAGAAAGGTGTATCCCCGCTGCAGATGGCAGGAGCCTTTTCAGCTTTCGCCAACGAAGGCGAACGGATGGAAACCCATGCCATTGTAAGAATAGAAAATGCCGATGGAAAAGAGGTTGCCGCCTGGAAAGAGAATAGCACCAAAGTGACCTCTGTAGGTGCCGTCGACAAAATGAATGCCATGCTGCTAGGAACAGTGGAATACGGCACAGCGAAAAACGCGGCTGTTTCCGGTTATGAAATAGCAGGTAAAACAGGTTCCACACAAGTTCCAATCGAAGGAATATCAGGGGTTAAAGATCAATGGTTCATCGGATATTCACCTTCGCTGGTCGGTGCTGTTTGGGCAGGATATGATAAGACGGACGAAAAACATTATCTAACGACACACAGCAGTCAGGGAAGTGCACTCATCTTTCAAAAATAATGTCGCAAGCTTTACAGAATCAGGCTGCTCAATCTTTTAAAGCTCAAGATATCGGTCCGCTTATAGCAGAACAACAGGCAATTATTGCTGAGCAACAGGAAAAGGCAGAAGAGGAGAAAAGGAGACAATACTGGATTGATAAAGGAAATGAAATACGGGAAGGCTTGAATAAATGGAGGGACTGGGAGGTTCCGTGGTAATTCTCAAGTCTGGGAGCAACAAAAAAGACTGTCAATCATTGACAGTCTTTCATCATTCTTAAAAAATGAGATTTGCTATTATGCCGATTACGACGATGGCGCCTATCACCATTAAAATGGTTCTCATATAAATACACCCTCTTCAAAATGTAGTTGGAATCAATTCAAATATTTACGGTTTGGTTCGATTGGAAATGAAATGCACTTTCATCATTTTCTTTACAAATAGCCTGTACTTTTTCAAGCATGGCATGTACATTCTCGCCTTCAAGTATGACTTTCATGGTTGCACACTCTTGAAGAATGAGCACAAAGGATACGAAAGTCGAAAGTTTCTTGGCATCGACCAATTTATGGTTGCAGATGAAATAAATATTCCCTTTAAATTCTTTTGTAACTTGATATAGGTTCATGATTTGTCGCATGGATAATCTTTTATTTGTTTTAATGTCAGAAGAAATCACTTTATTCATGTCGTTTACTCCTTTTGTTTTTATACTTTTGGAAAAGCATAATCAAGATGTCAATTCAGCTACAACTTTTAAAAATGAACAAGTATGTTTGGACTTTTTATGTAATTGTTAGCGGGTCATGTTGTATATTTACCCGAGTGAAAGATTTTGAAACCTATTTGAAAATTTCAATTTTGGGAGGGGGAACGAACAATGCTCACACTTATTAAAAATGGGGAGCTTTATGGTCCGGAATATATGGGCCAAAAAGATATCCTCTTGGTGGGAAAGCAAATTGGATTCATTGAGGACAAGATTGATGTACCTGCCAATTTCGTTGAAATGAAAGTGATTGATGCGAGTAGTCAAATTGTGGCTCCGGGTTTTATAGATGCTCACGTACATATTATCGGCGGAGGCGGGGAAGGGGGCTTTAAAACGAGGACACCTGAAATCCAATTAACGGATGCCACTTTAGCGGGTATAACGACATTGGTGGGGGTCATCGGCACAGATGGAACGACAAGGACGATGCCTGCACTGCTCGCTAAAGCGAGAGCGCTTGAAGAAGAAGGAATTAGCTGCTTCGTTCAGACTGGTTCGTATCAAGTTCCAGTCAAGACGTTAACCGGTAAGATCGAGGATGATTTGATTCTTGTGGATAAAATTATCGGTGTTGGCGAAATAGCCATTGCAGATCATCGTTCTTCGCAGCCGACTGCAGCCGAACTCGCTAAACTGGCCTCGCAGGCGCGTAATGGGGGTCTGTTGTCCGGGAAAAGCGGTATCGTCAACATTCATGTCGGCGACAGTCTAGATCATTTGCAGGTAATTGAAGAAGTGGTCGAGACAACGGAAATACCGATCACTCAGTTCTACCCTACACATATAAACCGAAATCCGCATTTATTCAATGCAGGGGTGGAATATGCAAAAAAGGGGGTATATAGATTTTACGACAAGTACAATCCAGAAATTCCTCGAAGAAGGGGAGGTCAAAGCAAGTACAGCAATAAAAATGGCACTAGAAAAAGGTGTTGAAATCGGGCAGATCACCATAACTTCAGATGGGCAAGCCAGCCTGCCAGACTTCGATGGAAGCGGCAACCTGCGCGGTTTGAACATTGGTACATGCATGTCCTTATATGATTGTGTTGTCGATGCGGTCCTCGAGGATGGAGTGACAATTGCCGATGCCATACGAGTTGTGACGGAAAACCCGGCAAAAATTTTAAAGCTTTCTGCAAAGGGACAACTTTCAGTAGGTAAGGACGCCGATATCGTCATGATGAATCAACAAACTTTAGAAATAAATAGTGTTATCGCGATGGGGCAGATCATGGTCAAAGATGGTGAAGCAGTCGTGAAAGGAACATTTGAAAAATAGATCTTTTCTAATTTTGGGTGCTATTTCCGGTGCGAGATCTAACCATTTATCCTGAAATGAAAAAAGGGATTACATTGATCTAATACAAAACCATGATTTTTTTTACTATTTTATCAAATGAAACACTTATGGATTGAAGAAATATGCGACACTCCTGCCGAAAAACTGGCTAGCCGAGACCCCACAGGCGCTTGCGCCGAGGAGGCTTGGCAGACAGTCAGCGGATTTCTGAAATCAACTCGAACGTTTTTTTGAGGGTTAGTAATTCTGACCTTTGATTTCCATTCCAGGCACTCGCTTTCCGCGGGCGGTCCGGGAGCCTCCTCGGCGCTCGCCTGCGGGGTCTCCCTTGGCCACGCTTTCCCCGCAGGAGTCTCGTACCTTACATTCCAATCAACTGAAACGTTTGTTTAGAAAAAACTAGATTACCCTTCATGTTTTTATCGTAATACTCAATGGATTGAAGAAATATGCGACACTCCTGCCGAAAAACTGGCTAGCCGAGACCCCACAGGCGCTTGCGTCGAGGAGGCTTGGCAGACAGTCGGCGGAAAAGGAGCGGATTTCTGAGATCAACTCGAACGTTTTTTGAGGTTCAGTAATTCTGACCTTTGATTTCCATTCCAGGCACTCGCTTTCCACGGGCGGTCCGGGAGCCTCCTCGGCGCTCGCCTGCGGGGTCTCCCTTGGCCACGCTTTTCCCGCAGGAGTCTCGGACCTTACATTCCAATCAACTGAAACGTTTGTTTAGAAAAAACTAGATTACCCTTCATGTTTTTTACCGTAATCCTCAATGGATTGGAAGAAATATGCGACACTCCTGCCGAAAAACTGGCTAGTCGAGACCCCACAGGCGCTTGCGTAGAGGAGGCTTGGCAGACAGTCGGCGGAAAGGGAGCGAATTTCTGAGATCAACTGGAATATTCTGTTAGAAAAAACCGTATGCAACTGGATTTCTTGGAGTTTGTATCCAGCACAAAAAAGCCCCATATATTACATAATGGGTCTTTTTTGTGCTGGATACTTTTGGGTGAAGGTTCTGAATCGATCGGGCATATCACAATTTGTTGGTAATCAATTTGAAATTTCCCCATTAAAGGTTCTCATTTTCAAAATGAAGGTGAGGTATCAGAAAACATATTCTAAATAAAGGTAATATGTAAAAAATTCATTCTATTTAACATATTATTAAAAACCTGGATGTATTATCCTTTTATATAAGGAAATGTAGTTTATGAAACAGCATTTAATCACAGATATAAAGACCAATAAAAACATTTTGGGCTGTTATTTCATGACTGTTCAAAACCTAGGTAAGTTTGCAAAACAAATCTATCTTAAGGGGAGAAATGAAATGGAAAAGACGGGAAACCCAATAATGAAAGCGCATTCAAGTGAAGTTGAGCCGGAAATGTTTCGTGTATTGACTCCAGATGGGGAAATCATTGAAACGATTGATGGAAAAATCGATAAATCACTTATGTTAAAGATGTATGAGAGCATGCTTCTGCTCAGAACATTTGACCGAAAATCAATTAATCTCCAGCGCCAAGGCAGGATCGGGACTTATGCACCTTTCGAAGGGCAGGAAGCTTCCCAAGCAGGAAGCGCTTTGGCATTGGCGGCAGGGGACTGGATGTTTCCCACATACCGTGATCATGGAGCGGCAATCATTCATGGACAGGAATTATACCGTGTTTTCCTATACTGGATGGCACATTTTGATGGTTCGATTTGTCCAGAAGGAAAAAGGTTATTGCCTCCAAGTGTTCCAATTGCCACTCAAATGCTTCATGCAGTTGGAACGGCTTGGGCAAGTAAGATTAAAGGCGAAAAGAATGTTAGCATAGCCTATTTTGGTGATGGAGCGACTTCTGAAGGGGACTTTCATGAAGCACTGAATTTTGCCGGCGTATATAAAACCCCGACAATCTTTTTCTGCCAAAATAATGGCTACGCAATCAGTGTGCCTTTTGAGAAGCAATCGGCATCCAAAACAATATCCCAGCGGGCTGCTGCTTATGACATCCATGGGGTTCGAGTGGATGGAAATGATATTTTTGCAGTATGGATGACTGTAAAGGAGGCTGTCGAAAGAGCGCTTAAAGGGGAAGGGCCTACATTAATCGAAGCCATTACTTTTCGCTATGGCGCCCATACTACTGCAGACAATCCGAACATATATCGCGATCAGGATGAAATTTCAACGTTCTGGAGGGAAAACAGGGATCCCATTACACGTCTTAGAAAGTATTTGAATAAAGAGGGGCATTGGAATGAAGAACAGGAAGAATTGGTGTTAAAGCAATTCAACGAACTGATTGATGCTCACCTTAAAAAGGCCGAAGGGTATCCGAAATCCGACCCGCTCGAAATGTTTAACCATGTATATGCCGAGGAGTCATGGCATCTAAAGGAACAGAAGCAGGAATTGAACCAATTCTTAAAGAAAGGCGGGAAGAAATGATGGGCAAAAATTTAACGATGCTTCAGGCTATTACGGAAGCGCTGGACCAAATGCTGGGTAATGATGATCGCGTGATGATCTTGGGTGAGGACATTGGGGTGAATGGCGGTGTTTTTCGATCGACGGAAGGACTTTATGAGAAGTATGGAAATGATCGAGTTGTGGATACGCCATTAGCTGAATCCGGAATCATCGGCTCTGCCATTGGTTTAGCTCTTAATGGAATGCTGCCCATAGTGGAAATCCAGTTTCTCGCCTTTATTTATCCGGGATTCGAGCAGCTCGTTTCCCATGCTGCCCGTATGAGATATCGTACTCGTGGGCAATTTGGGGTGCCCCTCGTAATCCGTACGCCATATGGTGCCGGAATCAGGGGCCCGGAACTTCATTCCGAAAGTGTCGAAACCTTCTTTGCCCATACTCCTGGTTTAAAGGTGGTTGCACCCAGTAATCCATATGACGCAAAAGGGCTGCTCATTTCAGCGCTCGAAGATCCAGATCCGGTGATTTTTTGGAACCGACTAAATTGTATCGGGCTTTTAAGGAAGAAGTTCCCGACGAAATGTACCGAATACCAATCGGTCAAGCAAAAGTGGTCCAGGAGGAAGCGATCTGACCATTTTTGCATGGGGGCCATGTTAAGGGAGGCATTGAATGCCACGAAAAAGATTGAAGCAGAAAAAGGCTGGAAATGTGAAGTGGTCGATCTTAGAACTTTATACCCTTTAGATAGGGATACGATCGTGCAATCCATTAAAAAGACAGGTCGTGCATTAATCGTCCATGAAGCCCACAAGACTGCCGGATTAGGTGCGGAGATTATCTCCATCATTAATGATGAAGCTCTTATTTACCTGAAAGCGCCGATTAAGCGTGTAACAGGATTTGATGTACCGGTTCCGCCGTTTACAATAGAAGATCATTATTTACCGACTGTTGACCGTGTAAAACAAGGAATAGTCGAAACGATATCATTTTAATTGATTAAGGGAGAAGGAGAAGGAGGATGGCGCATGATGGAATTTAAACTTCCTGATGTAGGGGAAGGGATGCATGAAGGGAAATTATCCAATGGCTCATCAAAGAAGGGGATGCTGTAAAACAGGACCAACCCATTGTTGAGGTGCAAACGGATAAAGTCAATGCGGAATTGACAGCTCCGGCAGCGGGAGTGGTTAAGAAAATATTTTTTCCGAAGGGGATATTGTGGAAGTGGGAACCACTATATTCACGATTCAGGAAGAGAACGATGTGTCAGTTCCGGATACAGGCATTAGTGAAGAAGAAAACCAAGTCGGGCAATCCGGTGATGTAAAAGTAAATCCGGAGCATATTACGACTAAACAGCATCATCAGGCAGTGCGTGCGTTGGCAACCCCATTCGTGCGTCAAATGGCCAGGGAAATGAAGATTGATATCGAGAAGGTTAAAGGCTCCGGTCCAGCTGGCCGAATTACCGAAAGTGACTTGAAGCAGTTTAAAGAAAATAATTCGTTTACACGGGAAAATGCCAAACAGCATGATGACAAGACTGTTCAAGAAATGGCCCCGATGAAGGATGCCGTACTTGCAAAAGGTTTGGAAAATGAGCGGGAAGAGCGGATACCGCTTAAAGGCATTCGTAAAAAAATCGCTGAACATATGGTAAAGTCCGTTTCGACCATACCTCATGTAACCCATGTAGATGAATTGGAAATGGATCGATTGAAGGAATTTAAAAATCAATTGAAGGTGTACTCCGATGATAAGGATATAAAATTGACTTTTTTGCCATTTTTCATTAAAGCCATTGTCATCGCCTTAAAGGAATTCAAAACATTAAACGCTTCACTTGATGAAAGAACCAATGAAATCATCCTGAAGAATTATTATCATATTGGGATTGCGACGAATACAACAGAAGGTCTCATTGTTCCGGTCATAAAACATGCAGATCAAAAAACCATTTTCCAACTTGCTGATGAAATCAGGCAATTGGCAGCCAAAGCCCGTGAAGGGAAGTTGAGCATAGATCAAATCACAGGCAGTACATTTACCATCAGCAATGTAGGGCCGATCGGAGGATGCACGCGACCCCGATCATTAACTATCCGGAAGCGGCCATATTAGCTTTGCATAAAATGGAACATCGTATGGTCGTTCGCGATTTGGAAGGTGTTATCCGTTTAATGATGAATATGTCGCTTTCTTTCGATCATCGTTTGATTGATGGGGTAACAGCGGTGCACTTTACCAATAAAATCAAGGAATTGCTGGAAAATCCAATTCGTTTAGTTGTGGAGATGAGATAAATGGTAGTAGGGGAAGTTGCTGTTGAGACGGAGGTTATCATTATTGGAGGAGGTCCGGGAGGATATGCTGCGGCTATTCGTCTCGGCCAGTTAGGAAAATCGGTCGTGCTGGTTGAGAAGGATAAGCTGGGCGGGGTTTGCCTTAATCGGGGTTGTATACCTTCAAAAGCATTGATTCACGCAGCTGATCAATACCATGGGCTTAACGATTTAGGGAAAATGGGAATCCGGCTGCCTCAGGAAAGAACCACCATGGACTTGGGAGTTTGGCAGGCTTGGAAAGCGGGCATCACATCCCAGTTGGGGCAAGGTATTGCCCATTTGTGTAAGGAAAACGGAGTGACGGTGGTTAAAGGCCAAGCAACCTTTTTATCTGATGACCGCATTGGAGTTGAAACCGATGGCGATTTTGAAACTTACAAGTTTGAACAGGCAATTATTGCGACGGGGTCCAGACCTTTCATTCCATCCTTCATTAAAGTCGATGGAGAATATATATTGGATTCAACAACATCTTTGCAGCTGAAAGAAGTTCCTTCAAGCTTGTCGATCATCGGCGGAGGATATATCGGAATCGAGCTGGGTATGGCATTTGCAAAGCTAGGTACTAAAGTGACCATCATTGAGATGGACAATCGCATTCTTCCCCAAGTTGCTGAAAACCTGGTAAAGGAGGTCACCCGGAATGTCAAGAAGCTTGGGATCAATATCAAAACATCCTCGCGGGTAGAAAAAGCGAGTGTAGTGGATGGTCAAGTGCATCTTCTTGTGTCCTCGGAAGAACAAGGGACGGAAGCGGTCGTGAGCGAAAAGACCCTGGTTACAATTGGCAGGATCCCTAACACTGAAGAAATTGGCCTGAATCGGGCTGGAGTTACGGTTGGCGAGAAAGGCCATATAGCAGTGGATATGGAATGCCGTACAAATGTGCCGCACATTTTTGCCATCGGTGACACTACGCCAGGTCCGGCTCTTGCCCATCGAGCGTCCAAACAGGGAATCGTGGCAGCTGAAGTGATAGCGGGGCTGCCAAGTGCTGTTGACTCGCCTTATGTTCCCTATGTAATCTTCTCGGAACCACAAATAGCTGGTGTTGGTTTAAGCCGTGAAGAAGCTGAACAACAGGGATACAGCGTCAAGGTTGGCAAATTTCCGTTCAGTGCCAACGGAAGGGCGCTTGCAACGAATGAAACGGAGGGATTTGCAGAAGTGATCGTGGATGCCAATAGCCATATATTGCTCGGAATGCATATGGTAGGTGCTGATGCTTCCAACCTTATAGGTGAAGGGATCCTTGCCCTTGAGCTGGCGGCTCGGGTCGAAGATATAGCCCTTAGCATGCATCCTCATCCCACTTTGACCGAGGGGTGGTTGGAAGCGGCTGAGGCAGTTTTGGGACATGCAATTCACATCGTAAATAAATAGGAAAAGGTAAAGTCATGGGGATTACCAATGTAGTCCCCGATTAGAATGTTATATCTTAATGGAGTCAAAAACCTGGAATTGGTACCCGAAAGGCAAGGCTATCAGTAAATTCACTCCATTTCGAAAATCTGTCCCGGCGTTTGACCAAACAGGGGCGTATTGGCCAGCAATGATTCCCTCTTGTAAAACCATCGGCATATTGATATCATTTTTACTTTGGGGAAGTATAGAGTTTTCAATAAAGCTTTGGATCCTTCAACTCCTAAACCATAACGGTTGATGAGATAACAAATCTATTCGCCATTCAACGATTGAAATGGGTTTAATTTATACGAGGAAATTATGGAATGAAGGAGGCAAATGAAATGGAGTCAAATGGTGGATCATTGCAAAAGAAATTATTGCCGCGGCATATTAGTATGATGGCAATGGGAGGGGCAATAGGTACTGGGATTTTTAAAGGAAGTGCTGAAACCATATCGTTAGCAGGGCCAGGAGTCATATTCACTTATATTTTTGCAGGATTATTACTGCTTGTAGTCATGGGTGCTATAGCGGAGATGGCAATCGTCTATCCAAATACGAATATGAAAGGCTTCGTTCAGAAAGCGTTCGGTAAGCGCTTCTCCTTCATCGTAGGCTGGATGTATTGTTTCATGTGGCTGTCCGTTTGTGTCATTGAGGTAGTGGTGGCAGGAAGCTTCTTGCAGTATTGGCTCCCGGCAATCCCGCTATGGATATTAAGTTTAGGGTGTGCAGCTTTCATCATTGGAATTAACATGATGAATGTCAAAAATTATGGTGAATTCGAATTTTGGTTTGCTGGCATTAAAATTACAATGATCATCTTATTCATCATATTGGGAGCCTGTATTTTATTTGGTGTCATCCCAAGCGGCGGATCTAATTATCTGCAAAACTTCACAGGGCATGGAGGATTTTTCCCAAATGGGTGGATGTCCATCTTTTCGGCCTTACTGATCGTCATGTTCTCCTATGGCGGTTCCGAGTTAATAGGGGTGACGGTAACGGAAGCAAAGGATGCAGAACGCATTTTACCTAAGGTCATTAAAAACTATATTTGGAGAGTCGTATTATTCTTCACCTTACCGATTCTTGTAATCTGCGGTTTGATTCCGTGGAACGAAATTAGCGACCAGGCAAGTCCGTTTGTACAAGTTTTGTCAATGTCAGGTTTTCAGGGATCTGCACATATCATGAATTTCATTTTGATTACGGCCGTCTTATCAGCCGCTAACTCTGGAATATATGGGTGTACCCGAATGCTGCATTCTTTAGCTGCAGAAGGGGAAGCTCCCAAGTCGTTCTCTTATGTATCAAAAAATGGCGTTCCCATGTACAGTTTGATATTAAGTGCAGTTGTATTGGTCGTCGGCTCCATGATTACTTTCATTGCACAGGACAAGGCATTTGCTCTATTAATGGCGTTTCCGGGTTTTGTAGTATCACTTGTATGGATCAGCATCTGTTTAGCGCAGCTAAAACTTCGTAATTCATATCCCAAAGCCCCGAGTTTTAAATTGTGGGGATTTCCATATGTAACCTTGTTTACCGTAATCACCTTAAGTATCATTTGTGTCACGTTCGTGTTCAGTGAACAGAATCGGATCAGTATCATTGCTTGCCTGATTGTGTTGGCTGCCTTAATCTCGATTTCGATTTTTAAATTTAAAAGTGTGGACAAACAGGAAACACCTATAATAGAAAAGAATATCGCTAAATAAATCCACGTAAAAGATACGACATGGGCAAAGGTGTCCATGTCGTATCTTTCATTAATAATCACTGATATTGTGCAACTTCATTTCGGTTGGTCATGCATCAGACGTTTTATTGATTATATGTTGCAAGGATGCTATGAATCTCTCGTTTTCAAGCGGAGTGCCGATGGTCACGCGGATAGTATTTTCATAGCCTAGCAAATGACCTGAACGGATGATGACACCTTGAATTAATAACTTCTCAAAAATGTCCCTGCCAGGCTGGTTCAATTTGACCATCAAGAAGTTGGCATGTGAAGGGAAGAATGTTAAACCCATCTTGCTTAGTTCGTTTTCTAAATATCTTCTTCCTTCCCCATTCTTACGAACACACTTCTCAACAAATGGATGGTCGTCGAGGGAAGCGAATGCCGCAGCCTGTGCTAAACGATTGGTATTGAAGGGTTCCTTCACTTTAACTAGCTCTTGTATGATGGAGGCATCCATTAAACCGTATCCAATCCTTAAAGCAGCCAGTCCATAAATCTTTGAAAAAGTGCGTAAGATAACCAGATTTGAGTGCATATTGAGAAGTGGTAAGGTTTCTAAATACTCTGCATCATCGACATATTCATAGTATGCTTCATCAACGATCAGTAAAATATGTTTCGGCACCTTCTCGATAAAAGAGCGTAACTTTTTCTTTTGAACGATCGTTCCTGTCGGATTATTGGGATTACAGACAAATATCATTCTTGTTTTTTCTGTTATGGCTTCATACATACCCTGAAGGTCATGTACACCATTGATGAGAGGAACCTTTACAGGTGTGCCGCCGTCAATCATTACATTCGTTTCATACCGTGGAAATGTCACATCAGCCATGATGACTTCATCATTTTGTTGGATATAGGTTCGTGTCAACAAACGTATCACTTCATCAGATCCATTGCCTAAAATGATATGATCTTTATTGATATTCAATTTCCTTGCCAGCTTTTCAGCTAATGCAGGCGCCATACCTTCAGGATAAAAGGAGGTTTGCTCCATCTCGGTAAGCATGGCTTCTTTTGCTAGAGGTGAGTAACCGAATGGGTTCTCATTGGATGCCAATTTAACGATCGTTTCAAGACCAAGTTCGCGTTGCACTTCTTCAATCGGCTTGCCGGAAACATATGGGCTAATGCTTTCGATGTTTTGTCGAACCGGGATTTTCGTAAAGGTCAATGCAGGTTCCTCCCTTTAGTAAATTCTGAATTTTCTTTTTCTATTTGATTATTTTAATGATAGAATATTAACTGTTAAATTTACATACAAAAAGAATGTATTTTTCGCTATCCATAAAACATTTTAAAGAAATATATGCTTATATTCCTTCATTATGAAAGGCGGTTGCTTCATGGATGAAATAGATGTCAGTTTACTGGAACTTTTACAAAAGATGGACGCATTACGATTAGTGAACTATCGAAGAAATTGGCTCTCAGTCGACCTAGCATCTCTGAACGAATGTACCGCCTGCAAGAAAAGGGGATCATTGAGGGGTTCAGCGCAAGGGTTTCACCTTTGGCTATAGGAAGGGGTGTACTTGTATTCATTCAGGTGAGTGAACTTAAGGTTCCTGTTTCCGATTTTGAGCAATTAGTGAAAAATGATTTAGATATTATCGAGTGCCACCGTGTAACAGGAACAGTTGGATATTTTTTGAAGGCGGCTTTAGCTGATATGGACAGCATGAGATTACTGATAGATCGATTAATACCCTATGGACATCTGAATACATCTGTGGTTTTGACATCCCCGGTACCTTCCCGCTCCATTCTTCCAAGGATCAATGAAATGGAGGATCATGGTGCGAAATCCTAGGCGGTCATTCAACTGATGCTGGCAAGGGTTGGGGTACCGTTCAAACTAATGAGGGTTAGAATTTAGGTTTTTATACAGAAAGGAACGAGGCAGAGGGCCTGTTCCTTTTCTGGTGTTATTATAAATCCATCAGAGCCCCGAAATATTGCTGGGCGGTTGTAAAACAAATGAATGCCAATAGTTCAGAAATCTCTTCATCATTGAACACTTCCTTCAATACTTGGAAAAACTTTTCCTCCGTTTTTTCACGTTGCAAGAGAAATACTTCCGCAAATGCGATTGCATAGCTTTCTTTCATATCGTCCGGCTTTAGTGGAGTCCCTTTTGCCTGACAGTATGAGCAGCCATTACCGTATGCAAGCACCCTTCTGACGTTTTCCTTTAATTTCTTCGAAAGCTTCCCATCTGCAGATATGCAATCTGAGAGATCCGACCATTTATTCGAAATATCTTCAGAATGAAATAATCTTTGAAATGGACTGGATCCCTGTGATGATTTTTTTATTCTTGTCATGAACACCTCTCCTTTGAGATAATCCTAATATAAAAATCCAGGGATTTTAATTCCGTTTGTAAAGTAATACGGTTGAATAATGAATGAATGTAAAGAGAAGAAGGGGAATAATTTAAAAATGAAAATAGATGAGAAAGACCAGAGCATCCTTGCCGAATTAACGTTGAATAGCCGAATCTCCATGAGGGAATTGGCAAAGAAAGTAAACCTCTCGGCCCCTACCGTCGCCGAACGGGTACGGCAAATGGAATCGTTCGGGATCATTAAAGGGTATGTTGCCGAGATTGATCATAAAAAGATCGGTTTTCCAATTGAGTGTATCGTGGAAGCAACGATAAAAAATGGGGAATATGAGAAATTCAAAAAGTATATCTCCAAGGTGCCGAATGTTGATTTTTGTTATCGAATTGCCGGGCAGGCTTGCTTTATGCTGAAAATCCACACTCAGAGCCTTGAAGAAGTGGAGGAATTCATCAATCGGACCATCCCTTTTGCGGCAACCGTTACCCATGTGATCCTTTCACAGGTGGAGCGGGAACAGGAATGAGTATTTTTATAATGGAAGAAAAAGAGTCTCTGTATATGCCGAACATTTTGAACCGTTCTTGAATTAATGGATAAAATCGCGTGTCCATAAGGTATAACATATGGTTACAGCGCCTGGATATTTCAGGTGTTTTTTGCAATCAATGCTTTCGGTGATTCAAGAAAGAATAAGCCAATGGTAAAAGGGGTACATGTAATAATGGACTATAATCTGAAAGGGTAGGGTGAGGTATCATGGAGGGAACTGACGACTTTAAACCTGAACTGGCCAGGGAAGCAGTAAATGTGATAGAAAATGTAGCAGGAACACATCCTGGTTATCGGCGTGTGCATGCAAGGGGATATGTTTATGAGGGGTTTTTACCCCAAACGGAAAAGCTTCCCCATTAACGGTGGCTTCGCATCTTCAGGATGAAGCCGTGCCGGTGATCATTCGGTTTTCAAATAGCTCGCCGATTCCAAGCCATCCTGATGCCATTTCCCCTGTAAAGGGCATGGCAGTCAAGTTTCATTTGCCGAATGGAAAGGTGTCAGATCTTATTACTGTGACCATTCCGTTATTCTTTGCAAAAACACCACAAGCGTTTGTTGATATTGCTGGCTTTTTCAAATCTGCAAAGGAAGGTTTCCCCAATCTGAAAGATCTTGCAAAAATCCTGTTGAAATACCCTGAAAGCAAGGCGAGCTTGCAAATGCTTAAAGAAATGCGTTCTCCAGCCAGTTTTTCAACGTGCCAATATTACTCCATTCACGCATTCTATTTCATTAACAAGCAAGGAAGGCGGCAGGCCATCAAGTATGAGTGGGTGCCTGATGCCGGCCTTAGTATGTTAGAACAAGGGGAGGTGGCCGAGCATTCGCCGGAGTATCTGGATGAAGAAATGGAAAAGAGGCTTAAAGAAGGTCCGGTAGGCTTTAAATTGAACATCCAAATAGGAGGGAAAATGACCCGACTGACGATCCGACTACAGCTTGGTCGGAAGCTAAACAGGTAATCACGATAGGGCATTTAATGATCTCCAAAAAATCGGAAGTGTGTAAAGATACTTTATTGTTTGATCCAACCAATATTCCAAAAGGAATCGAGTGCTCGGAAGACCAGATCTTGCATTTTCGCCATAGTGCTTATGCCGTTTCATATGAACGTCGGATAAATAACCAATGAATGAAATCAAGAAAAGGGAACCCCTTACTAAAGGGGGCTCCCTTCATAAAACCTGTTTTAGAAATCCGCTCACTTTTCGAGCCTGAAACCAATCCTTCTGCCACAAGCATAAACTATTCTTAATCAATTCGGGATGAGACCAGCCTGCAAATCCTTTAAATACCATTCCAGTAGATTGAAATGGAAGGTACGACTCCTGTAGGAAAAGCGAAGTCAAGGGAGACCCCACACAGGCGCAAAGGGCGCCGAGGAGGATTCCGGACCGCCCTCGGAAAGCGAATGTCTGGAGTGGAAATCAAAGTTTAGTAAGTTTACATTTTTCCGGATCTGAAAATGGTGTAGAGCATAAGTAAGAACATCAGGGTTGCAACGACAAATCCAATCTCGATAACCGGTATCTTCCATAGGGTCAAGGTTTCCCCGCCGATTGCAGAGCCGATAATGAGACCGACCATGATTATGCTGAATGCAAGCAGGATAATACTGAACGACAGCCGGTTCGAGATTTGATCAAGCTTATGTAAAAAACTTGAAGTTCTGGGATGTTGATATCGAGCCGCAATTTCCCTTTTTTAATGATACCCGTCACTTCCTTGAGATCCTTGGGCAGTTCGGCAATGGCTTCAGCAGACTCAATGAATTGATTCCAGGCATTCTTTGCAATGTTTTTGGGTTGTAGCGTTCTTTAAAAAGCCTTTCCCCAAAAGGTTCAGCTGCCTTCATGATGCTGAAATTCGGATCTAGCCCTTCGACAATGGCCTCCATGGTAAGCAGAGCCTTTCCGAGCATCGTGAATTCGGGAGGGATTTGGACTTGGTGCCGATTGGCAACGGTGAACAGGTCATTGACTGCTCCGCCTAAGCTGATTTGGCTCAATGGGATATCATAATATTTATTTCGCAGTTCATCAATATCCCCCCTTAATGGTGCCATATCGATTTCGTCCGTCAGGAGGCCCATATCTGAAAGTGTCTTGATCAATCCATTGGTGCTTCCGCGTTTCAGATTGATGACAAGTGAGGCGAACTGATACTTCGTTTCTTCCTCCAGACGTCCCACCATTCCAAAATCCATGAGTGCGACTACATTCCCTGGCAAAATGATGATATTGCCTGGGTGGGGATCGCCGTGATAAAAGCCATCGATCAATATTTGATGAAGCATGGAGTTCGCTAATCTTTCCGCGATTTGCCGGCGATCATAACCTTCATCATCAAGCTGTTTATAATGATTGACCTTAATTCCTTGAATGAAATCCATTGTCAGGACCCTTTTTGTGGAAAACTCCCAATGGATCCTTGGTACCTTAAACCCTTGATCATCGATGAATTGCTTGGCAATTCTTTCCCCGTTTCGACCCTCATAGTTATAATCGAGTTCTGCACGGAGTGATTTAGCGAATTCATCAATCATTTTTCTGATTTGATAACGTCTTGCCCAAGATATGCGAGCTTCCATAAGTCTTGCCAAATCATCGAGAATTTCCAAATCCGTTTCCACCGTCGGCAAAATATCGGGGCGCTGCACTTTGATTGCTACGACTTCCTGTGACGGAAGCCGTGCCGTGTGGACCTGTCCAATCGAAGCGGTAGCCAGTGGGGTTTCATTAAATTCCAGAAAAATGTTTTCCAAAGAATCACCCAATTCGGCTTCGACAATTTTACGGACCTCATCAAATGGAAAAGGGGTGACCTGGTCCTGTAGCTTTTCAAGCTCACGGACGATTTCGTCAGGAACGAAATCACGCCTCGTACTTGCAATCTGTCCAAGTTTAATGAATGTAGGTCCCAAGCTTTGTAATATCGTATGCAGCCGCTCTCCGATTGAGCGGAGGTTCAGGTTTTCATCGGGTTGGAGTTTCGATCCCGCTTTGCTCTCGGATAATCCCAAACGATAGATGAAGTAACCGAAACCATTTTTCAAGAAGGCATTAATGATTTCCTGGTAACGATGTGCGTGTTTCAGTCGCTTGCGAAACATTCAAGTACCTCCTGTCACGATTGTAAGTTTTGGTTCTGTTTCTCCAAAATTACGATACGGCGCTCCAATTCCTGGACTTCTTCTTTAGTTGCCAAGTTTAGGCCATTGAGCGCTTGATTGACTTTGGCCTTGACGGAATCATCCAGCTGCTTTTGGGCTTGTTCCCCTTTTTCGACCCATTGCTTAATAAGGACCTTGGAGTCTTCTTTGCTGATATCGCCTTTTTGACAAGAGAGTCCACTGCTTTTTCAATTTGCTCTTTTGTAGAAGCGGCAGCACCTAATCCTAATGAAAACACATTTTTTAATAAGTCCATTTTACATTCCTCCAATATAAATTTTTACACTGTAAGAAAGATAATAGCGGATGCCATTCACTCCTGGTTCATTCTTGTTGTTACTATCTATCATACATCACTTTAGGGCAGCTACAAAAAAATAAGGGTCCTGTTATTATTGATGATAAGGAGAAGGATTTTTCAATATGTCAAATTTGTTTGAAGTGAAGCGGATTGGATATGATGATAGGGAAAAAACTTTGAAAGTGAGGTTGGAATAATGGGTTTCAAAAATAAAACGGTGATTGTTACAGGCGCTTCGAATGGGATAGGGAGAGGCGTGGCAAAGGGATATGCAGAAAGCGGAGCTTCAGTCGTTCTCGCTGATTTGGACGAGCGGGAAGGTCTTCTGTATGTGGAAGAGCTCAAAAGTAACGGTCATGAAGCTATGTTCGTTACAACGGATGTACGCAAGGAAGCTGACATTCAACATTTGATGGATGTAACTCTAAAAACATATAAGACCATTGATATATTAATCAATAATGCAGGAAAGGCATTATTCAAATCGCTTTATGATCTGACGATTGAGGAATGGGACGATATGATGAATACGAATTTGCGCAGTGTTTTCCTCTGTTCCCGGGCCGCGGCAGAATCGATGCGGAAAAATGAAATGGGAGGTGCAATCATCAATATAGCATCAACGAGAGCGATGATGTCTGAGCCGGATTCGGAATCCTATGCAGCGACAAAAGGAGGGATCAAAGCACTGACACATGCACTTGCCGCTTCTTTGGGCAAAGAGAAAATTACGGTCAATTCGATTTCTCCGGGGTGGATTGAAACAGGAGATTATGAATCGCTTAGGGATAAAGATCACCAGCAGCATTTTTCCAATCGGGTTGGCAAACCGGAAGATATTGCAAGGGCCTGTCTTTATTTGACGGCAACGGAAAATAATTTCGTTACGGGTGAGGATCTTATCGTCGATGGAGGCATGACAAGAAAAATGGTGTACGAGGAGTAACTCATTTTTTCCGATAGAGATATTGCAGTTCAGTACCGAGCTCACGGTTGAGCAGCTGTTCCATTTCTTCAAGCTCTTTTATGCCGATAGGGGGATCGGCAGCTGTCCAATGAACGGTATAAACAAAATGGTAATCTCTTATTTTTCGGAAAATGACAGGCGAATTCGGGAATTGATCAAAAATTGCCCTGATATTATAGCGTCTCATGTAGGACCACTTAACAAGCTGCATGTAGCTACCCACCCTTTTCAAAAAGAGATCAATGACTGCCAGGATGGCAGCCATTGGTCCGGTTCTTATTTATCGTTGAATAAATTGAATAAGCCTCTAGCTACGCTGCCTTCTTCGGATGATCCTCCATTTTGCGGCGCTGCAGCAAATACACGGCTGGCAAGCCGGCTGAATGGCAAAGATTGCACCCAGACTGTCCCGGGCCCTTTTAATGTTGCAAAGAATAAACCTTCGCCTCCGAACAAAGCGGTTTTCACGCCTTTTACAGTTTCGATATTATAATCTACCCCGCTAGTCATTGCCACTAAACATCCTGTATCGACGCGTAAAATCTCCCCTGCTGCCAATTCCTTTTTATGGATCGTGCCGCCGGCATGAACGAAGGTCATTCCATCTCCTTCTAGTTTTTGCATGATGAAGCCTTCACCGCCAAAGAAGCCTGCCCCTATTTTTCTCTGAAACTCAATTCCGACCGAAACGCCTTTTGCAGCCGCCAGGAAAGCGTCCTTTTGACAAATGATTTTCCCGCCTAGCTCGCTTAAATCCATCGGGATGATTTTCCCTGGATAAGGCGAGGCGAATGAAACGTGTTTTTATCTCGTCCTTCATTCGTAAAAGCCGTCATGAAAAGACTCTCACCAGTAAGGAGCCGTTTCCCGGCACCGAATAGCTTACCCATCATACCGCTGTCACCATTCGAAGACCCATCACCAAAGATGGTTTCCATCTTGATTTGATCTTCCATCATCATTAAACTTCCAGCTTCGGCAATCACCGTTTCCTGAGGGTCCAATTCCACTTCAACAAACTGCATGTCATCTCCATATAACTTAAAATCTATTTCATGATTATTCAATTTCCATTCCTCCCATCCGCTTATTTTCATTGTAAAAGATAAACTCTTAACCTGCCAATATTTTTCAGTTTACTGCTGTAATTTATATATTTTTTGTTTTCAAGGGTATATCTAGTAAAATGAAGAAAGAAAAAACAGCATGACACTTAAGTTGAAATGAACCTTTTCTTAAGTGCAGGAGGAGACAGCCGTGGAGACTTACATACTATCATTGGACCAGGGAACGACAAGTTCCCGGGCCATTTTATTTAATAAAAGCGGGGAAGTTTTGCATATTGCCCAAAAGGAATTCACCCAATATTTCCCGAATCCAGGATGGGTGGAGCATAACGCCAATGAAATTTGGGGTTCCATCCTATCGGTAATCGCTTCCTGTCTATCGGAAATGAATGTAAAGCCTGACCAGATCGCTGGAATTGGCATAACGAATCAACGCGAGACGACCGTGGTTTGGGATAAGGAAACAGGACAGCCGATTCATCATGCCATCGTCTGGCAATCCCGGCAGACAAGCGAAATTTGTACGCAATTGAAGGCTGATGGCCTCGATGACTTATTTTTGCAGAAAACCGGTTTGTTGATTGATGCATATTTTTCCGGTACAAAGGTGAAATGGATTCTCGACCATGTAGATGGGGCACGGGAAAAGGCTGAAAACGGAGACTTATTGTTTGGTACGATCGATACGTGGCTAATATGGAAACTTTCGGGTGGTAAAGCACATATAACCGATTATTCGAATGCTTCAAGGACGTTGATGTATAACATTCATGACCTGAAGTGGGACGAAGAGCTGCTGGAAATCCTGCAAGTTCCGCGGTCGATGCTTCCGGATGTGCGTTCTTCATCGGAGGTATACGGGAAAACAGCGCCACACCATTTCTTTGGGCACGAAATCCCGATTGCCGGAGCAGCGGGAGATCAACAGGCCGCATTGTTCGGCCAAGAATGCTTTGAAAAAGGAATGGCTAAGAATACGTATGGCACCGGATGCTTCATGCTGATGAACACAGGAGAAAAGGCAGTGAAATCAGAGCATGGCCTTTTGACCACGATTGCATGGGGGCTGAATGGAAAAGTCGAATATGCCTTGGAAGGAAGTATTTTTGTCGCAGGTTCGGCCATACAATGGTTAAGGGATGGACTGAAACTCTTGAATGATCCGAAAGACAGTGAAAAGTATGCTTTGCGGGTCACTTCAGCCGATGGTGTCTATGTAGTTCCCGCATTTGTTGGATTAGGCACCCCTTATTGGGATAGTGATGTCAAGGGAGCTGTATTCGGACTGACAAGGGGGACATCAAAGGAGCATTTCGTCCGGGCAACATTGGAAGCATTGGCCTACCAGACAAAGGATGTCCTTAGCGCCATGGAAGTCGATTCGGGGATTAACCTAAAGGCACTGAGGGTCGATGGCGGGGTTGTAAAAAACAACTTCTTGATGGAATTCCAAAGCGGCCTCCTGAATGTACCAGTCGAAAGACCCGTCATTAGTGAAACGACAGCGTTAGGAGCGGCGTATTTGGCAGGGCTCGCTGTCGGATATTGGGAAAGTCAGGAAGAGATTTCAAAGCTATGGGCAGTCGATAAGAAATTCGAACCCGAGATGGAAGAACAGGAACGGAAGGATTTATATAATGGCTGGAAAAAGGCAGTTCAGGCGGCAAGGGTTTTTAAATAAAGTATGTAAGGGCATTAATAGGGAGAGATGAATACAGAACGTACAAACTTAAAAAAGGGGTGGTAATATGTTAGTTAAGGATTTCATGATAAGGGAAGTCTTTGTAGCCCGTCCTGATTTTACATTAAAGGAAATTCTGCGGATCTTGATCGATAATAAAGTGGGCGGGGTCCCCGTTGTGGATGAACATGATAGGCTATTGGGAATGGTGACGGACGGGGATATCCTTCGTTACTTAACGCCTGCAGAGGAAGCCATCATGGGGTATTTCACCTATATTACGGTTCTTCCTGGTGAAGAATTGGATGAAAAGGTTACATCCAAAATGAATGATAAAGTCTCACAAATCATTAAAAATAAAAGGATTACAAAGCTATCTCCCGAAGACCCGTTAGATGAATTGATAAAGGTCCTGTCCAAGCATCATTTCAAGAAAATCCCCGTCGTGGACAAAAATGATAAAGTCGTCGGCATCATCAGCAGGGGAGATGCACTTAGGGCCCTTTATAAGGAATTCGTTCAAAAGCTAGAATAAATGGAGCATCAAAAAGGCCTGCTCGTAATCGAGCAGGCCTTTTTGTATTTATCAATGAGTGCTTTCTACTGCTTTATCTGCATCAGATTCACCTTTTGCTCTTTTTCCTTCAATTTAAAGTAGGCGTCCATTACGTCCCGCCCGATGCGTTTGTTAATATCATCAGAGGGCTGGCCTTGATACACCCATGGCACGACGACAGAGAATGCCACTTCCGGATTATTGTGAGGTGCATAACCTACAAGCGTCAGATTGATAGTCGGGACTGGCGCGCTATATTGATTCCTCCGCGGTCCGTCGTAAAAGGCCTCGGCAGTGCCCGTTTTTGCTGCCGCACGGTAGGACTTCCCGCCGAAATATTTATATGCCGTCCCGCCTGGCTCCTGGGCAACCTGCCTGAATCCTTCCTGGACACGCTGCATCCAAACGTCTTTCCCGCCTAAATCGTTTAACACTTTGGGACTCATTGTTTTAAAGACGCTGCCCAATTCATTGTGTTCGTTGGATGGATTCCTGATTTCCCTGACCATATGGGGCTCAAGCCTTTTTCCGCCGTTTGCAATCGTCGAAACGTACTGTGCCAATTGCATGGGTGTATATGTATCATACTGGCCAATCGATAAATCCAGCAGCAATCCGTCTGTTGACATATCGACGCCTTTAAACCCTACGGATTCATTTGGCAGGTCGATTCCTGTACGTACACCCAATCCAAATTGGGCATAATGATTCCGCATGATGGAATAAGCTTCCCGGTTGATTCCTAACGGCCGGTTAGGGATATAATGACCGCCGGCAATTTTGATTGCCGTCATGAACATATAGACATTCGACGATTTCTTTAACGCAGAGACATCGGTTACATAACCCAAATCACTATAAGATCCTTTGGGCTTAGCC
Organism: Peribacillus frigoritolerans; assembly: GCA_030562215.1. Lineage (GTDB taxonomy): Bacteria > Bacillota > Bacilli > Bacillales > DSM-1321 > Peribacillus > Peribacillus frigoritolerans_B. The sequence continues at coordinate 2,190,319 of JAUPFL010000001.1, forward strand.
CCTGCTAAAAGAAGTTTTCTGTCAAAAAAGCTGACCCTGGTGCGATGGCTCCTGTCTGAAAGCCTGTATAGACAGTGGCTCCTTTAACAGATGATCCCATCGTATAGGATGTCGTAATGTTTCCAAGGGCGAAATCGTTCATTTCGGTTAATCCGGTTTTACTGTTACGGCCGTATTGCCTGCCTGCCATCGTGAGCACCTCGCCTGTATTCGGGTCCATTAAAACGACGAAGGCACGATCCAATAAGTATGTGTTTCCCTTAGCCTTGGTTTTGCGCAATTCGCTCTCGATGATTTTTTCAACCTGCTGCTGCAGCTCCATATCAATTGTAAGGACCAAGTCTTTTCCGCTTTGCCCTTCAGTGAGGGTATTCGTTTTGATAACTTCCCTTTGCTCAGCACATTTTCAATCCGCGTCTTTTGACCGCGCAGGACATCTTCATATTGTTTTTCGATATAACTTTTTCCGACCCGGTCATTCCTGGTATAGTCGCGTGCCAGGTAATAGTCGATATTTTCACTGGGAATGCCTTCTTCGGAAGAAGAGACCTTGCCAAGAACCGAGCGGAGGGTCTCATCATACTTATAGGTCCTTTCCCAATCCGTCGTTACATCCACGCCTGGCATTTCATCCAAATGTTCACTGACCCTGGCGAATTCCTTAGTGGTGACATCTTTATTCTTCACGATCGACGGTGCGAGGGCATAGCCGCTATTGAATTCCCGGAAGATGGCGATCACTTCCAATTCATCCTTGGTGAATTCCTTGATATTCTCATCTGTTACCCGTTCCATTTGAAGTTTGTATAAATCTTTTTGCTCAAGTTTCTTTTCGACCACTTTCTTCCTCTCGGCCTTGGTGATCAAGGCTTCGGCTTCTTTCGGATGCTTTAAAATCCAAAAATCCTTTTTATCCGGAAGGGTTACCTTTTTGGTATCCTTTTCTATCAAGGTAGCAAGGACCTCTGCCGTCTTCACCATATCGGCCGTTTTCGTATTCGGGTATTTCGTATAGGTGATCGCATTACGCGGCTCATTATCAACGACCGGATTCAAGTTGCGGTCATACATCTTGCCACGGGGAACGGGGGTATTGGCCACATCGTTTTCCGTTCGGTCGACTTCGCGGAGGTAATCATCCCCATACACGATTTGGACGATGCCAAGCCGGATTATTAAGCTTGAAAATAAAATGAATATTAAAAAAAACATAAAGTTCAGTCGGAAAGGAATTGGGGTTTTTTTCTTTTTTCTTTGGCCATCATTAACATTCCTTTCTAGTAAAAGTAAAAAATAAGAAAATTCCTATCTCCAATGATATATAAAATTAACTTATTTTTCTATGCTTTATCCGTAAATTTATCTATATTTCCAAAAGAATGTCTTGAAGCTATATAATTCCTAGTAATCTTATAATTGGGAAAATTGATATACATATAATGGCCAATGAGTCTGAAGGGGATTTAATAGATAAAGAGAGGGAGAAGCGGAACAGCGGCAATCATGAGGAGGGATGTGTGTATGGGGCGCTCATATAAAAAAGGGGAACATAAACCAAGGTACTTGGAAAGAAGTCTTGTACATGAACGTTTAATGATTATAAACCTTAGTATCCATTCACAATGACTTAAGTACCATGATAAGCATTATTTTGCTTCATATTTCCTAACGGGAGTTTGGGTCGTGACACAGATAATCTCTTTGAAATATCCGCATAGCTCAAGCCATTTTTCAGGGTAAATATAGTTGAACCGTTCAATCGTTTCTAGGGAGTGAAGCACAAGGCAATCGATTTGCCCCGTTTTTTATTTCGTAAATTGGATAGAAGCTCATGCGGGATGGTGTAATAATGGTGGAGTTGATACGGATTGAGTATGACCGGGGAAATATTCTTCTCTTCCATATACCTGTTTGTCACGATTTTTTGGATTACAAAGCTTTCATCCGTATGTAAATCCCCGATTTTGTAATTTGGATTCAATAGTACAATGCCTCTCATTTGGTTCACCCATTCTTTTTGCTAACCATTCTTGCCAAATGGGGGATGGGATATTCAAAGTAAGAGGCTTATGCTAGAAAATGGCTTTCATTTCGTTAAGGGTTTTGAGCTGCTTGACATTTTCGAGCACTTCGTTGGTCAGGTCAGCCTTTTTAATGATCGGTAAGCTTCGTAAATCTTCCATGAAGCTTTCATTCGTGAACCAATCAAAGGAGTGGGGAGGAAAGAATAGTTGATCTTCCCATGCATCATGAAGAGTGGGGCTGTAGATTTTATCATCTTTTGACGTGGATCCATCAGAGGTATATATGCTTGCCCAGTAATCCTCTCTGGAACCCGTGTGGGAATCTCTTTTGTAAAATGGCCGACACCGCGAAAAACCACCGGATGCTGAAAAAGAAGCCCATATAATAATTTCCCCGTTTCAATACGCTGTTTCGGGTCGGCAAAGCGTTCGACGGTAAGGCCTGTCAAAGAATGAAGTCCTTTTTGCTTGTTTTCATAGGGAAAAATCACTTTCATGAAGCCTAAGTGTTCCTGAAGCTGAAAATCAAGCCTTCGGAGGATTTCACCATGACGGGTGCGTTTTAAGATCCTTTCCTGAAGCATTCTTTGTTCATTAATGATGAGGGCCGTTGTCAAAAGGGGTGAATGGGGCTCTTCGATGAAAGATTCCCAAATCGGGGCCATGAATCTTGAAATGCGGAATACTGGTAAATACCTTCTTAACGGAAGTTCTTTTTGTTTAGAATGTTCATATAAAAGAAGCTGGGGAAGGCATCTGCAAATATGGCTGAATTGGCGCGCTCAAGGAACAGGAAAATTTCTGCCGGTCCGCTCGGTCAAGGAGATGGGTCATGGCTGAACTTTTCAGGTCAGTCATATGGTATCCTCCATTCCTCGAAACCATATGTGCTAAAAAGGCCCAATGGACCTCTGGATTACGATTGTAAAAGGCAAGATAGGCTTGTGTTCTTGTGATATTGTTCCGGTTCAAGGCAGCCGTCTCGGCCCGAATGCTTTTTATCAGAGCGGATTCCTCGGGGAAAAAAGCTTTTGACTCATCAAAAGGCTGAAAGAGCTCTTTTTGTAAACGCGATTTTAGTGTGTCATATCTTTCAGCATCGATGATCGGTTTTGTTTTGGCAGGGTGTTTACCCAACAGCTTTTGCAAATATTGGGAGAGCATACATTTCACCACGAATGTTTTTCGATCATTATATGCAGAGCAGTCAATAAAGGGGCGTTGCAATTGCAATGCCCCCAAGGTGATGTCATCTTTTTTCTTCTTTTCCCGGTACAATAAAATATAATAAACGATCCAGAAAAGAAACACGGGAATGAAGGATAAAAATCTATATTCGATCGGGACGGCAAATAAGATGAAAATGGCTGATAATAAAAAAGGGAACCGCCAGGAGTATATATTTTCTCCATTGCATATGCTGAACCTCCTTAGGTTGCGTCATTCTTATTAGAATAAAGGATTATCAATCAATAATCTAGAAAAGTCACAATTGACAAAAATATGCAAACGTAGTAATCTTTAAAAATAAGTTAAAAATTACCATTAATTAATGAAAAAGGAGGCGAACGTCATGACTAAATCAGTTAAGCAAAGTGATGTCACAATCGAATATCATACGTCCGCCTGCCCTGACACCTTGTCTTTCTAGACTAGGGATTCATTATTTCCATTCATCATTTTAAAGCGCAGGTTGTGGAATTTTCGCGGCCTGCGCTTTTATATGTGTTATTACGCATCTAAAAAAGCTTCCGCTAATTGGCGGGGGCTTTTTGGCATTTGGGATCCAGGTGCATTAGCACCCTTTCCATATAAAGGATAGGAGGAATTTTTAATGAGACAAAAGACGTTGGAAATCTTATTGCAGCCGGGAGATCCAGAAAGCGGTTAGCGAGTGAAAGGTTTGACCAAAAGGGAGGGAATTCATGTTTGCGATTTTTAAAAAGCTGTCCTGGTTCTTTAAAGAACAGTGGCAGCGGTACACCTTGGCGATTTTATTTCTATGTCTAGTGAATATCTTGGAGGTTATCCCGCCAAAACTTGTCGGGAATGCGATCGATGATATGAACAATGGCAGCATGACGCAGGAAGGGGTCATGAAATACGTTATTTATTTGCTCTTGGTACTGATCGGCAGTTACCTATTTGGTTACTTATGGAGTTATCTGTTATTCGGCGGTGGAAATTTGGTCGAACGAAAACTAAGGTCTGGATTTATGGGACATTTGCTGAAAATGACGCCGAGTTTTTATGAAAAAACCGTACAGGGGATTTAATGGCAAGGGCAACCAATGATTTGAAGGCCATATCCCTCACAGCTGGTTTCGGGATATTGACCCTCGTTGACGCGGTGCTTTTCACCATTACGGTAGTGGTCATGATGGGAGCCACGATCAGCTGGCAGTTGACGATTGCGGCTGTGTTGCCCCTTCCGATCATGGCAGTGATGATGCAAATTTACGTGAAGAAAATTTACAAACGTTTTACGGATGCACAAGCAGCCTTTGGTACTTTAAATGACAAGGTCCTGGAATCCATTTCAGGTGTCCGTGTTATCCGGGCCTATGTCCAGGAACGGGCAGATGAAAAGCGGTTTAAGGAAATGACTGAGGATGTATATCGCAAAAATCTGGCAGTGGCAAGGATTGACGCCCTCTTCGATCCGACGATCAGCATTATCATCGGCATCAGTTATTTAATCGGATTGGGCTATGGGGCTTATCTTGTGTTTCAACAGGCCATAACGCTTGGCGGACTTGTTTCGTTCAATGTGTACCTAGGCATGTTAATCTGGCCGATGATTGCGGTGGGAGAACTGATCAATGTCATGCAAAGGGGAAATGCTTCGCTAGACCGTGTTCAGGATACCCTTTCGTATGAAGCGGATGTGAAGAATTCAATGGGACTGGAGAGTATTACGAATCCGGGGAATATCCATTTCAATTCAGTGCATTTTACATACCCTTCCTCAACGGTTGTGAATCTATCCGATATTTCAGTTCAGCTTGAGCGCGGTCAAACATTGGGGATAGTGGGGAAAACAGGTAGTGGAAAAACGACATTCGTGAAGCAATTGCTGCGGGAATATCCTTTAGGAACAGGTGAAATCGCCTTTGCAGGCATGCCGCTGGAGCAACTGCACCTTGAAGATATTCGTAAATGGATCGGATATGTTCCACAGGACCATTTTTTATTCTCGAAGACTGTTAGGGAAAATATCTTATTCGGTAAAATGGATGCAACGGAAGATGAACTGGCTGAAGCTATCCGGCTTGCTGATTTTGAGAAGGACTTAATGATGCTGCCAAACCGTCTTGAGACACTCGTCGGTGAGAAGGGTGTCGCTCTATCCGGTGGGCAAAAGCAGAGGATCTCGATTGCCAGGGCATTGATCAAAAATCCGGAAATCCTTATATTGGATGATTCCTTATCCGCTGTCGATGCAAAAACGGAAACGACGATCATCGAAAATATCCAAAATGAACGGGCAGGAAAACGACCATCATCACAACCCACCGCTTATCGGCCGTTCAGCACGCGGACAGGATTATCGTGTTGGACAGCGGAAAGATCATCGAAGAGGGGACTCACGCGGATTTACTGGAAAATGATGGCTGGTATAGGGAGCAATATGAACGACAGCAGGTTGACGAAGGGAAGGAGGTGAAGGCATGAGGGTCGTAAAGAAACTTTTTAATTATGCTGCCCTTTATAAAAAATTGATCATTGGCGCCCTGATCATGCTTGCACTTTCGGTAGCGGCCGATTTAACGGGTCCTTTCGTTGCCAAGAAAATCATCGATTCACATATACTTGGCATTGAATCTTCCTGGTATGAAGCAGGTAAAGGAAAAGATGCAGTTAAGTATGATGGAAATTGGTATAAACGGGCTGATTACTTTGCAAAAGGCGAGAAGAAAGGCAGGGAAGTCCATGTTCTGCAGGTGGGCAATCAATTTGTCTTCGTAAATGAAGCTGTCCCTATCGATGGGCGCAGAACCTTGGAGGACCAATCATTGATCATCAAGAAAGACGGGAAAGAGCAACGTGTGCAAGCAGTGAAATTGACGAGTCAGGAAGTGATGGGATTTTATCAACCGGAAATCCCGCGGATCATTAAGCTTGTGGCGTTTTATTTTAGTCTTGTCATCCTTTCCTCCATTTTTCAATATGGGCAGAGTTTTTATTTACAGAAAGCGGCGAACCGAATCATACAGAAGATGCGAAATGATATTTTTACGCATATATCCCGTTTGCCGATACGTTATTTCGATAATATGCCAGCGGGTAAAGTTGTAGCCAGGGTCACTAATGATACGGAAGCGATCCGGGAATTATATGTAACCGTGCTCGCCAACTTCTTCTCGAGTACAATTAATATTTTCGGCGTTCTAATTGCTTTGTTTATTCTGGATCCACGAGTCGGTACCATAGGCCTTCTACTTATTCCGATCATCGTTATCTGGACGACGGTATACCGTAAATTCGCCTCGAAATATAATCACATCATTCGCGAACGGGTCAGCGATATTAATGGGATGATCAATGAATCCATTTCTGGAATGAGCATCATTCAGGCATTTGGACGTGAAAAGGAGACGAAGCAATCTTTTGAAAATCTGAACCGGGAGCATTATTCTTATCAAAATAAAATGCTCCATTTGAACTCGTTGACGGGTGGAAACTTGATTGGCGTCATTAAGGTTGTGGCGCTAATGGCATTCGTCTGGTATTTCGGCGGGATTTCCCTTACAGCGAGTTCGGCCATTTCCTTAGGGATGATGTATGCAATTGTTGATTTGATCAGCCGCCTGCTACATCCGCTTCATGGAATCGTCAATCAGTTCGCTAATCTTGAACAGGCGCTCGTTGCAGGGGAGAGGACGTTCAGCTTATTGGATGAGCAGGGATTGGCAGTCAGCGATGAAAACATATCCAGATACAAAGGAAACGTACAATTCGAAAATGTTTCTTTTGGTTATAAGGATAAAGAATATGTGTTAAGGGACATTTCCTTCTCCGCTAAACAAGGGGAAACGGTCGCTTTAGTTGGCCATACCGGGTCAGGAAAAAGTTCCATAATGAATTTATTGTTCCGCTTTTATGACAGCAGTGAAGGACAAATTAAAATCGATGGCAGAAATATATTGGATATCCCCCATCAGACGCTTAGGGAGCATATGGGAATCGTCCTTCAGGATCCCTATTTATTTACTGGCACGATCGCCTCCAATATCAGTCTGGATCATAAAGGCATCACAAGGGAAATGGTTGAAAAAGCATTAAGAGATGTCGGGGGGACAAAGTGCTGAAGCATCTTCCTTTAGGGCTTGACGAACCCGTGATCGAAAAGGGCGGAACGCTGTCTTCCGGACAGCGGCAGCTAATCTCTTTTGCCCGTGCCCTTGCATTCAATCCGGCCATATTGATTTTGGATGAAGCGACAGCAAGCATCGACACCGAAACCGAGGCGATTATCCAGGAAGGTATGGAAGTGCTGAAAAAGGGAGAACGACCTTCATCATTGCACATAGACTTTCTACGATAAAAAATGCCGACCAAATTCTTGTACTGGATAAAGGGCAGATTGCTGAGCAAGGTACACATGAGGAATTAATGGAACTAAAAGGGAAGTACCATCAAATGTATGAACTGCAGGCTGGTCCGCATAAAGGCATGGCTGGCTGACAATTGAATAAGGTTGGATCATCAAGATTAAACTATAATGAGGGTACCGACTATTGGTACCTTCAAGCATAATGATTGATAATAGTAATCATTACGTTTAAGATATACCTATACTGACAATGAGGTGATAATAGTGAAACAAGAAATTCATCCCGATTATCAACAAGTGGTGTTCATGGATACCAACAGTGGGTATAAATTTTTGACAGGTTCCACGAAGACGTCCAATGAAACGATCGTTTGGGAAGACGGCCAAACATATCCATTATTAAAAGTGGAAATCAGCTCGGATACGCACCCTTTTATACCGGAAAGCAGAAGTTTGCTGAAAAAGGCGGACGGGTGGATCGCTTCCTGGATAAATATAATATGAAGAAATGAGAGTCAGGCCATCGGGAAATCGATGGTCTTTTTTATGATTGGGTTGAAAACGATTAATAATGATGCAAGGGAAAAGGGTGCCCATAATATATGTGGGCACCCATCCTTTATTCATTTTGCAGCAATTGCTTCCCTTTGGCAATATTGACGAGGGCTGCATCGAAGTCCTTGATTATATCGTCCGGATTTTCCAGTCCGACAGAGAGACGGAGTAAGCTGTTCGTGATGCCCCGCTTTACCCTTTCATCAGCAGGCATGGCAGCATGGGACATTTTGGCCGGGTAGGATAATATAGATTCGACCGCTCCTAGGCTTACGGCAAAAACTGGGAGCTTGACAGTGTTCACGAAGGAACGGAAGATTTCCTCACTTTCCAATTCAAATGATAGGACCGCCCCCGCTCCAAGTGACTGGCCTTTCTGGATGGCGTGCTGTGGATGATCCGCTAAGCCGGGATAATACACATTTTTCACCAAGGGCTGCTCCTTTAGGTAGGCTGCAATTTTTTCTGCCCCTTTTTGTGAATGTTCCATTCTAACTGATAAGGTTTTCAAACCTCTCATTACAAGCCAGGCATCCTGGACACCAAGGACCGCTCCAAAGGAGTTTTGGAGGGAACCGAGTCTTGCCGCCAATTCCGGATCTTTCACTACCGCAAGCCCAGCTACCACATCACTATGACCGGATAAAAACTTCGTCGCGCTATGAAGGACAACATCAGCGCCCAGATTCAATGGTTTTTGTAATGCCGGGGTCAAGAATGTGTTATCAACAAAACTTAAGGCACCGGCTTTTTTGCGATATCACATACGGCTTGGATATCGGTCACTTTAAGTAACGGGTTTGAAGGCGTTTCGATATATATGGCCCTGGTATTTGGCTGAACGGCGGCTTTGACGCTTTCAAGGTCCGTCATGTCAACGAAGGTATGCTCAATATTGAAACGGGTCAATACGCTTGTGACCATCCTGAACGTTCCGCCGTACACATCTTCGGAAATGACGATATGATCCCCGGCAGACAATAGCAGGAAGGCTGTTGAAATGGCAGCCATACCTGATGAAAAGGCAAAGCCATGAGTGCCTTCCTCAAGTTCGGCAATGATATCTTCAAGCGCTTCGCGAGTTGGGTTCCCGCTTCTGCTGTAGTCATATTTCCCGAATTGGTCGACATCGGATTGATGGAAAGTCGATGCATGCTGAATGGGGACGCTCACACCGCCCGTTGCCGGATCGAATTTATGTTGATTATGAAGTAATTTCGTTTCAAAGCTAAACTCATGATCTGTCATCGTAGTGCCTCCCTTTTTACATGTGCGAATGCTTGCTGCAAGTCACCAATCAAATCATCGCTATCCTCGATGCCAACGGAGAAGCGGAGCAGGCGATTACAAACCCCGTTTGCCGTTCTGACTTCAAGCGGTATATCGGCATGTGTTTGTGTGGCAGGATAGGTGATGAAGCTTTCAACCCCTCCAAGGCTTTCTGCAAAAGAAATTAATGAGAGCGATTGTAAAAATGGGTTGACCGCCGCTTCCTCAATGATACGGAATGAAATCATGCCGCCTCTGCCTGGATACAATACGTCTGTAACACAATCATGCTCCGATAAATAATCTACAAGTATCTTGGCATTCTTTTCATGACGCTCCATCCGTAATGCCAGGGTTTTCATTCCGCGCATCAACAGCCAAGAATCGAATGGGCTCAAGACAGCTCCAGTACCATTGTGGTGGAAGGCAAGTGCATCACATAATTCAGCGCCGCTAGCAACGATCAGTCCGGCGAGCACATCATTATGACCACCGAGATACTTGGTTGCACTGTGAATCACAATATCCGCTCCAAGCAGGATGGGTTGTTGAATAAGAGGCGTGTAAAAAGTGTTATCAACGATTAACAATAAACCATATCGTTTAGCCAATGCGGCAACGGCGCTAATATCCGTTTGCTGCATAAGAGGGTTAGTGGGAGTTTCGATGAAGATGGCTTTCGTGTGAGGAGTGATGGCTTTTTCGATATCCTCCAAACAACAAGTGTTTACATAGTCACACTGCAATCCCCATTTTTTAAAGCCTTGTTCTAACAGACGATATGTACCGCCATAAAGATCTTCGCTGACAATCCATGCATCCCCGGATTTAAAAAGGGCGAGTATAGTGGAGATGGCGGCCATTCCTGAACTGCAGGCATAACCTTGGTCGCCTTTTTCCAGATCGGCGATGGATCGCTCCAATAGCTGGCGTGTAGGGTTACCTGTCCTTGTGTAGTCGAATCCCGTCGATTGGCCAATTCCTTCATGGCGAAAAGCTGTTGAAAAGTATACCGGCGGATTGACTGTTCCTGTCGCCGTTTCGCTGCGATTTCCTAATTGAGCAAGATATGTTTCAGTTTTATACATGGTTTTCACTGCTCCTTTGAGTTAAATAAAATAAAAAAAGTCTTCTTTAAGAAGAAGACTTTGATTAAGTAGGGACGAGTCATTCTTCTTATCTTCCAAGTTCATAAACTTGTGGAATTAGCACCTTTTCATTGGTTTGAAACAAATGAAGGTTGCTGAGGTGTCATCGGGCCATTCCCTCTACCTCTCTCGATAAGAGTTTAGATTATTCAATTTCTTTTGAATTTACTATATATACAAAATACTGTCAAGGGCATTTTGGGAGTGATGATATTTTGATGTTCATGGCCAAGTCAATTGGAGCCTAGCGGTATCTACATTTTATGTGTCAAAAAAGAATATCCGAATCTTCATATAAACATGAATGGCCAAAGGTTTTTCAGAAATATGGAAAGGATCGGCCGGATATTTTTGCTTTAAAATAATAAAGTTTGTACAATGTATGGAGAGAAAGAATAATCCGACATTATTCATTTCATATGCAAAAAGTCTTCAATGAATAGTGCAAACATAGGAGGAGAACACATGGAATACAGAATCGAACGAGATACGATGGGTGAAGTGAAAGTTCCTGCTGATAAATATTGGGGAGCACAAACTGAGAGAAGCCGTAACAATTTCAAAATCGGTAACGAAAAAATGCCGATTGAATTAGTTCGTGCATTTGCATATGTTAAACAAGCTGCTGCAAAGGTGAACCATGATCTTGGTGATCTTTCCGAAGTTAAAAAGAATGCCATCGTCAAGATTTGCGGTGAAATCCTTGAAGGTACGCTTGATGAACATTTCCCGCTTGTAGTTTGGCAAACGGGAAGCGGTACGCAAAGCAATATGAACGTGAATGAAGTGGTCGCTAACAAAGGGAATGAATGGTTAAAAGAAAATGGTGAATCGGAAACCCTTCACCCGAATGATGATGTTAACAAGGCACAAAGCTCAAATGATACTTTCCCGACCGCCATGCATATTGCAGCCTTTATGGAAGTCGCTGAAAAATTGGTTCCTGCCATCAAAGCACTTCGTGATACATTCGATACAAAAGAAAAAGAATTTTGGGATGTCGTGAAAATCGGCCGGACACATCTTCAAGATGCTACACCATTAACATTAGGACAAGAAATTTCCGGTTGGAAAGCGATGCTCGATAAAGATTTGGCGATGATTGAGGAAAGCAGCCAAAAATTATTGAACCTTGCTCTAGGCGGAACGGCTGTAGGAACCGGAATCAATACAAAGAAAGAATTCCCGGGACTTTCTGCCAAACAAATTGCAGCGGATACAGGATATCCTTTCGTCACATCTGATAATAAGTTCCATGCATTGACTAGCCATAACGAAATCGTCTACGCACACGGTGCTTTGAAAGCATTGGCAGCGGATTTAATGAAAATTGCGAACGATGTCAGATGGCTGGCAAGTGGTCCTAGAAGCGGAATCGGCGAAATTGCCATTCCGGAAAACGAGCCAGGCAGCTCCATCATGCCAGGTAAAGTCAATCCGACCCAAAGTGAAGCGCTTACCATGATTGCAACACAAATCGTGGGTAACGATGCTACAATTGGCTTTGCAGCAAGCCAAGGTAACTTTGAATTGAATGTATTCAAACCAGTCATCATCTATAACTTCCTGCAAACGGTTAAATTATTGACGGAAGGCATTCATTCCTTCAACGATAATTGTGCGGTTGGCATCACTGCAAATGAAGATAAAATCAAAGAAAATGTAGAGCGTTCCCTTATGCTGGTAACGGCATTGAACCCGCATATCGGTTATGAAAAAGCAGCCAAGATCGCCAAAACTGCATTCAAGGACAACTCCACTTTAAAAGAAGCGGCGTTGAAATTGCAGTTCCTGACGGAAGACGAATTCAAAGCATGGGTCGATCCTGCTAACATGGTTAATAAATAATTGCATAGAAATGCCCTCCCTCTGGTATTAGGGAGGGTGTTTCCATGTGTTAAAATAATGGAATCGACAAATACTGAAATCATAAGTAACGGGAACAGGAGGAAAAACAATGTCTATATGCCCGCTTTGCAACGGTCTAAGAAAAATCCATGTGAATTGCCCGGAATGCGGCAATGATCTTGAGGATAAAGGGAAATTCATGGATTATGCTGATGATTACAGTGCTTATATGGATATCGACATACTTAAAGAAAACGACGGATACCCTCAATCCCTTCAAAAAGGTCAATGCCCGCATCTCATGAAATGCCCTGAATGCGGACATGATGAAGTGGTATTGGTCCAAGAATGAACCATTCCTTTATTTGAATAAACGTAAAAAGACCCATTATGAATGGGTCTTTTTACGTTTAATTGGCAGATAACTTCATGCTTTCCTGCATCTGTTCATCTTCTTCAACTAAAATGCGATGTTCGGTCCCTTTATCAAAAAAGTGTGCTTTATTCATGTCGAGGGCAAGTTCGATCTTTTCGCCTGCCTGGATAATGTTATTGGCATCGACCCTTGCAACGAAGTCTTGCCCCTCTAATGTGGAGTAGAGCATGATCTCCGCGCCCATGAGTTCGGCTACATCAATTTGGGTCGTGAATGTAGTGTTAGGGGATTCCGTGAAATAAGCTCCTTCATTATGGAAATCCTCCGGACGGATGCCAAGGATTACATCTTTTCCGACATATCCTTGATCACGCAGCATTTTCATCTTTAATTCAGGTATTTCAAGCGTTTGTTCGCCTATTTTAATTGTGCCTTCTTTTAATGTTCCGGTAAAGAAGTTCATGGCAGGCGACCCGATAAAGCCGCCGACGAAAACGTTTATTGGTTTCTCATAAACATCCTTTGGAGCACCGACCTGTTGGATGATGCCATCTTTCATTACAACAAGACGTGTCGCCATGGTCATTGCCTCTGTTTGATCATGTGTGACATATATCGTTGTGGTGTCGAGCCGTTTATGCAGTTTAGCTATTTCCGCACGCATTTGAACCCGCAGCTTTGCGTCGAGATTGGATAATGGCTCATCCATCAAGAAAACTTTTGCGTCCCTTACAATTGCACGGCCAAGTGCCACACGCTGGCGCTGACCACCCGAAAGTGCTTTAGGTTTCCTGTTTAACAGCTCTTCAAGACCGAGAATCCTTGCCGCTTCATTGACTCTTTGCTTGATTTCCGCTTTTGGCGTTTTCCTGAGCTTTAAACCGAATGCCATATTGTCAAATACGGACATATGAGGATATAAGGCATAGTTCTGGAAAACCATCGCAATATCGCGATCTTTAGGGGGACATCATTGACTCGCTTGCCGTCTATGTATAAATCCCCTTGTGAAATGTCTTCCAGTCCGGCAATCATCCTTAATGTCGTCGATTTGCCGCAGCCTGAAGGTCCCACAAAAACTATGAATTCCTTATCGGCAACACGAAGGTTGAAGTCTTTAACAGCCGTCACCTTTTTATCATAAATCTTGAATATATGATCCAACACTAACTCTGCCATGAAAAATCCCCTTTTAAACTCTTAGATTACTTGTACCAATTAGCTATAGTCTAAGCTATAGGTTTAGAAAAAGTATGGGCACATTGCACAAAAAAGTGTTTAAATTGGAAATTAATCATTCAGTAAAAGTATCAAGTATGCAGTAAGGGCATGACGGAAGTTTTTAATATCTAGACCAGTTCTTTCAGAGAATTTATCGATTCGGTATTGTAAGCTGTTCCGATGTATATAAAGCTGTTTGGCGGCATATGTGGCATTGGAATTACATTCGATATACATTTTAACCGTTTTGATAAGCTCAGTATCCTGCTTGGTCTTGCCAAGAATTTCATTGATAAACCAATTTGCATTCTTAAAGGATGGATCATTTATTAATGAGTATGGGATGATGTCTGCCAAATCAGTCACCTTTATATCCGGCAGATGCACCTGTGCCAATTCAAAACACTTTTTCTCCTGAGTCCAGTGATGGTGAAGGTCTTGATCTACAGGATGAAAGCGCCCGGTGAACATACGTGTCTTTACATAAAAGTCACTTTCAAGCGTGGAAGAAATGGCGATCAGTTCTTTATTCGATAATGGTTCATCCTTGTCCGGTTCAATTAAGACTCCTGCCGTCTCATTTTCCCAGATAATAGCTGCGTCAGATGGAACGAAAGCGAGGAAGGCCTCTTCAAAATCGGAGTTGGAAAAATCATCATGAGTCAACTTGAAATGAAGGAATCGAACATTCTCCCAGCTCGTTAAAGGCAATGGTTCATTCGGTTCGGATAAAAAATTTTTCCATGATGAGCCTGGATGTGCATTGAGGTTATTTGGGTTTATGGAAGGAGCAAAAAGCAGTTCCAATAAACGGATTTCTTCGGCTGTGATTTCTGAATGGGGAATGCCAAGTATACTTCTGGAGTCTTCAAACCAAACATAATTAGAAATATCATCTGTATCCTTTTTATTGGTAAGAGCGTTTGGGAATTTTTGTTTAAGATTTTCAAGCATCTGTTCCACCTTCTTTCTCCCTTTCCATATCATTATAGCGAAAAAGCATAAAGTTCAAAAGATTAGGATATTTCTAGATTTTCCGAAGGGAAAACCAAAGAAAGGTTGCAAGTATTATTAATGTTAGGAAAGGGTATTGCGTATGCTTTATGGAATATCGTTAAAGAGGAGGAGATCTTATGAACATTTTAATATTGGGCGGTACACGCTTTTTAGGCCGGTATTTAGCAAAAGCTGCGATAGGGAAAGGGTATATTGTCACACTTTTTAATCGTGGAAGCGACCCTTATGTTTTTCCCGAAATAGAACAGTTAAGAGGGGACCGTGATGGGGATCTTGAAATGTTGAAAGGAAGACAGTGGGATGCAGTCATTGACACATCAGGTTTTATCCCTCGAACTGTATTGAAATCTTGCAGATTGCTTAATCAAGTTAAACATTATACATATATTTCAAGCATCTCAGTTTATAGTGATCCAACCGAACCAGGTATTGATGAAAATGGAGAGGTTCATTCACTAAATGAAGATAAAGCAGAAAAAATATCCCGCGGGACTGCTGGACCGATATACGGTGAATATTATGGACCGTTAAAATCATTAAGCGAAAAAGTAGCTGAAAAAGAACTGCCGGGGAAAGTCTTGTCAATTCGTGCCGGGCAAATAGTAGGTCCATATGATTATACTGACCGATTGCCGTACTGGCTTAAAAGAATAGCGGAAGGGGGAGAAATTTTAGCTCCTGGACGCCCTGGACGTCCAATCCAAGTTATCGATGCAAGGGACTTGGCTCAATGGATCATCCAAATGATAGAAAAAGCATGACAGGTACGTATAATGCCGTTGGACCAAATTACACACTTACTATGGGGCAATTACTTGAAGGCTGCAAAAAGGTTACAAGAAGTAATGCTGCCTTTACGTGGGTCTCTGAAAAATTTTTAAATGACAATAAAGTAGAGCCGTGGGGAGAAATGCCTTTATGGATACCAGAAGAATTCCCTTTACCAGGAGGTAAGGAACCTTTGAATGGGTTTTTGGCTGTCGACAACGATAAAGCCATCAATAATGGACTAACATTCCGTCCCCTAACAGAAACTCTCGAAGATATATGGAATTGGGAAAAGGGCCGTCCGGAATCTGCTAGAAAAGCAGGCATCCTCAGACAACATGAAAGTGATCTCCTTGGGTTATGGAAACAGACAGAAAGTCTTCTTTAATTACTTTTAAATGAACAACGTGAAGGAATTAAAAAAACGATGGGGTAAAAACCCCATCGTTTCAGTTTGTAGACAAAAGGGGTTCGGAATTTAAAAAATTCCGAACCCCTTTTAAAATTCCCTTGAAATTTTGACCAAAGGATAAGAGATTTGGGCTCTTCGAGCCACTATGTTAAGCCATTTTAGGACCTTTCCATGTCCAAGTGGCCATCTTCTTTTAATTAATGGCAGCGAAAGTAAGCATCGTTTGCATCGACAATTTTTTAAGTCCCCTTAAAGTAGTCCAACGCATACCATGCTTTTCTTTTGCATCTGCGAATACACGCTCAATCGTTTCTTTGCGTTTCGCATATATAAGTTTTACATCTTGATGATGACGCAGATGATCTGCTTCTTCCACATATGCTTGCCAGATATGCCGTGTCACTACTTTTTGATAGTCTTTGCTTTCAGTACCACTCTCAGGATCCGTAGTACTTTCTTTAATTGCTTTGGTTTCTTCCTTATCAAATTTATCTGGTGGAAAAGGCTTCTTTCCATGGTTTTCACGATCTTGATTTATTTCATCTTGAAGACGTCCTTGATATGCTCGTGTTTCTTTGCGTACGATTTTCTTTTCAAATTTACGCTTATTCGCATTGGCTTTCACATGTGTGGAATCGACAAATATGTGTTTAGCACATATTAACTTTCTTTCAGCAGCTGTTATTAAGATGCGATAGAAAATCTGTTCAAACAGGTCTGTATCTTTAAAGCGTCGCTCATAATTTTTCCCGAACGTTGAGAAATGAGGTACTTTATCATGGAAACCATAGCCTAAGAACCAACGGTAAGCCATATTTGTTTCAACTTCTTCAATCGTTTTACGCATGGAACGAATACCGAAGTTATATTGAATGAATGTCAGTTTAACTAAGATAACTGGATCAATACTTGGGCGTCCTACCTCTGAATACATAACTATCACCAAGTCATAAATGAAAGTGAAGTCATGGAAGCCTCCATTTTACGAACCAAATGATTCGTCGGAACCAGTTGATCTAAAGTAATCATTTCAAGTTGATCTCGCTGATTAGAAGTATGCTTCGAAAGCATCCTCATCACCTCAAGTTTTAATAGTTCTATTTTAAAACAAAAAAGACTGTAGGCAAAAAGGAGTTCTATCTGAAATTTTAAACATAGTTGATTGGAACGGAAGGTGCGAGACTCCTGCGGGAATAGCGAGTCCAAGGGAGACCCCACAGGCGCAAGTGCGCCGAGGAGGCTCCCGGACCGCCCGCGGAAAGCGAGTGCCTGAAGTGGAAATCAACGTCAAAATTTGTACAAGCCCAAAAAAACTGTAGACAAACTCGATTTTCATCGAGTTTGTCTACAGTTCTGAAACGATGGGGTAAAAACCCCATCGTTTTTTAGTCCATGGATTGGCTTGCATGGTTTGTGAGGATTTCAAGGTTTTCCATGGCGGCTTCCACTTTTTCCTTGTTGATATCAGGGAAAAAAAGTTGGATGTCTTCACCTTCTTTGACAGACTGGGCTGCAATCTGTTGAAGTTCCGCCTTATGTTCAACGGTCAGACCAATATCAACCAATGTCATCGGCAATTTAAGCTCCTAGTATATTGGAAGAAATCATTTGATTTCCTAGAATTTCCCTTCTAGCACAAGCTGGACTAAAATGCCATATGCCACTTTTTCCGGGCGATTATGCAATAATCCTGGATTTTCATCCAGGTTAATTATTCCGATATTTCCTTGTCAAAAAGGTAAAGTGGTACTACATTTATTATAGTAAAGTTAAAAAAGGAAGATGAAACTATTTTTGTACAATGATGGGGAGGAAATTGAATGATAGAGATTAAGACGATAAATGATGTCGTTTGTGTGCATGGGACTCCTGGCGGGAACAAGGCGGGGATGAGTGTTTATGTCTTTTTAACGGATGGCCTATTGATAGATACTGGAGCACAGATTTTAATGGAAGAGCTCATTCCATTCTATGAGTCCGCAGACTTCGACTCAGTGGCCCTGACTCACTATCATGAAGACCATACTGGGGGCGCTGCATGGATACAGGAGCATAAAAAGGTCCCTCTTTTCATTCACCCGATGTCGGTTGAGGTTTGTGCAAAGGATGCAGTATATCCTGAATATCGTAAAGTTTTCTGGGGAAAGAGAGATGCCTTTAAAGCTGAGCCGCTAGGGAAGGCCATTCATTCCCGTACCCAAACGTGGGAGCCGATTTTTACCCCAGGTCATGCAAAGGACCATATGGTGTATTTGAATCACAATAATGGCGTACTCTTTTCAGGAGACCTTTTCGTAACCCCAAAAACAAAGCTTGTCTTACGGGAAGAGTCTGTTCCGGTCATCATCGATTCCATAAAAAGATTGCTTCAATATGACTTCGGGGAAGTGTTTTGCTGCCATGCTGGGTATGTTCCTGATGGGAAGGAAATGTTTCGGAAAAAACTTGATTATCTTGAAAATCTCCGAGGGGAAATTTTCCTCTTGCATTCTCAAGGGCTGACCGTTCATGAAATCCAGCAGGTCGTTTTACCGAATCGCTATCCCCTTATCGAAATATCTGGGCATGAATGGGATTCAGAGCATATCATTACATCGATATTAAACGAAAATGTTTTGAATGTGATGGAGAATGGAACTATTTGATTTTGTCTTTTAACGCTCTGACTGATATAAAGGAGGGCTCTCCATAAGAGCGCCCCCATTGTTATTTATTGATATTGGGATCTGTTTCATCATAAAAATCATGTGCTTCTTCGATGTTCTGAAGGTTAGCGACTTCATACACATTTCCGCCCGCCATTCCTTCATTGATGATACGGTCGATATCTAAATAAACGGAGTCCTTGCCATCATATTCGGTATCCTTCAAAAATGTCATTTTTTCTTTATCCAAAATAAATCCCTCCTAGCCTTTTCTTTAGTTTAGGCAAAGGAGTTTTTTTATTCCGTTTAGCGATTTCATGAATGTATTGAGGGTTCATTCATATACATGGAAGATCATTAAATCATGTATCATGCTTTTGAGTTTGGTTTCATCTGTTTCGAAGGCGGATTGGCTGTCCACTCGATGGATCCATCTTTATGATACAATGCTTGGACTGCCTGCTTGTTGAAATAAAAGGAAATTTTCCATCCTGGCAGATTCTTATGCAATGGTGCCCATTGAAAATGGGTGATCATATGTATTACCTCCATATATACAGTTTCTCATTTAATTATAATGGAAAACGGCAGCTGGAGGTGTTATTTTATTGTCAGGTTGGGAAAAGTTAATTCAATGAAAAGATTTTTTAAATGCAAAAGCCTGTTTGTTTCAATTTCCTCCTCATCGAATTGCATGGGCTTTGAGTTCACTTCGTATATGAAGAGCGCGCCCGATTCGTCTTCCCCTATATCAATGGAAAACTCTCCGAGAAACCCGATTTTTTTGAAAGTATCTCTCCGCATTTCTGGGCGATATTCGCTAATTTTAGATTCAGGCTTTTTGATTGCAGGTCTTGATAAGGAAAAAGCTTCCCGCCTCGGGGAGTGTGGGTGGTGATTTCCTGAGTTTGTGACATCCTTACCGCTTTGCCGGTCACTTTATAAAAACCTTTTTCATAATGGACCAGAATCCGGTAATCATAACGATGTCCAACAAGTTTTTTTGGTGTGATCGCCTGTTGAGCAAGATAGCTCCTTTTTAATAAATCCCTTTTTTCGTTTCCCAGAAGGATGCAAAATCCGGGAAGGACTCACTATGTTTTAAGCTATTGAACAATAGAGTATCATCATCATTTTTGATAATGGTATAGATGCCTTTCCCTTGGCTTCCTTTGCATGGTTTAAGGTATATATGCCTGTAGGTCTCCAGGAAAGCATCAAGGCAACTGCTGTTTCGTAAGATCATGGTGGGCGGAAGATGATTGGTGAGGGATCCATCTTCAACTAATGCTTCGAACATCACATATTTATCTATAAAACAGGGGTTGAATAGATTCATTCGGTAATCTTTAAAAAGTGTAATAAGATGTTGGAATTCCTCTGACGCCTCATAGCTCCTCGAGGGGATACGGTTATAGACGATGTCAGGGAAGGGCACTTTACATTCGATCCACTTGTTTGAAATGGAGGAAAAAACATACCCTCTCATCGACTCGGAATGAAGGGCATTTCCTGTGAATACATACGCCAATATTCCATGTTTCAATAAATATAATGATAGGTCCCGAAAAAGGGTCAGGTTTCCACCCAAACCTGATTCCTTTTTGGGATTGGGAACAGTTAAAATTCCGACGGCAAGCATCCGGTTACCCGGAAATATTGTGATTGGAATTAGAGGTTGATTCGAATGGTCCTTTTTATAGCTGATTTCTTCCTTGGCAGAGCCGGCGAAAAGTTCCGCATTCTCATGAGTGTGGTACCAATTTCCAGTGGGGATATCGTAAAAAATGTTCATTGCGGCACACTGATTGATTTCGTAATCGTCTGTTCCGTAAGATAAATGGCATAATCAAGGCTTAGCTTTCTAGTCAGCAATTCGAAATCCTTGAGTTTTGGATGGGAGAAGATGGAACGTCCAGGTTTGGAATTGGCTTCAAACATCCAAACCTGCCCTTTTTTATCCAATCCAAAGTCAAATCCTATTTCTGCGATTATGCCGTCCAAGTTCTTTTCTATACTGTCACTTAAAATCAATGCTGCTTCCGATAGCTTTCGTTCGACTTCTTTCGCCTCTTCGCCATCTCCGAACAGTTCGGCAACCGTTTTGATGACACCCCGCTTTTAATATGGGTCGTGACACTGCCGGCGCCGGCGATCTTTGCGGCAATCGCGGTCACCTGCCATTTTCCATCACTGTCCTTGTTCGTATGGACCCGGAAATCCACTGGACGTTTTTCAGATCGAATTAATGGGATGCCCTGCTGTACGATAAGATTCTCTATCGGGCGGTCGTGAAAAATATGTTTAACGATGGATTCCAATGTCGAAAACCTTTGCAGTTTATTTTCTTTTGCTTCATTTGTATAGCGGCAATAGTAAACATTCTCATGCTTATCATAAAGAATTTGGTGAATCCCTAGACCGAGGCTGCCGTGAATGGGCTTTATATAAACTTGCCGGTAATGGGAAAGAAGGGTTTCCACCACGGATATGGATTGAAATGGATACGTTTCCGGCAAATAAGGCAGTGCCCGCTCATCTGCGCATAACCTTTCATTTACATCCCATTTATTGAAAAATCCAGGGTTATACCATGGTATGGTATATTTTTTGAAATTTCTGCTTCACTTCTTTAGGCCCATCACGGTTTTCCGTCAACCGATTTGGGAGCCGGTCATAGATGACATTGGGAAAAGGAAATTCATTAATGTGCCAGTCATCGTTATCAAATACATAGCCTTTGATTGTCTCCTCATCCCAATTGATTACATTCTCTCCAAAAACAAAGGGAATACAGCCTGTGGTCTTGCTAAGCGAAAGGAGCTTTGCGAAAAATTCCGACCTCTCTCCCTAATGGTTTGTTTGAAAGGCCAGTGAAGCCTGAGGAAAAGATTCCGACAAGCGGTCCGATATGGATGCTCTTGCCGTATATGAATAAATGAAGGGGAATATCGGTATGATCGAATATTAGAGATTCCGCAAGACTTTCCGATAGCACGATTGATTGATTGACGGCCGGGTTTTGTTTGACGATGGCAGGACATGAATGTCGTCCGAAATAAATTAATTCAATCTCTGCCAAATCTCCTAGCTCTGAAGGGTAGTAGAGAACATTGCCAGGGATAGCGGCAATTTCGGCAGGATAAGTCTTTCTCACTTCCTATTCACCTGCTTTCTGAAGCTGTTCGGCTAAATACTGGCTATACTCAAACGGTGCACGATGAATATCTTTCATGGTCTCCGGCTGTAGTGCCTGAATGATTTTCCTACCGGGCTTCGAGTTAATGTCCATTATCCATATTTGGCCTTTTTATCGATGCCAAGATCAATTCCCAACTCGAATAATCTTTCAAAGACAGCTTCGGTTTCTACGGGCAGGGTGCGAAGGATATGCTGAATCTTTTGTTCGACTGCAATCGAAATCGTTTCCGGGTTTCTTTTGTTGAAGGTATCCAATGAAATGGCTTCCCCGCCTGTGGCAAGATTTGAAGTAATTCCATCTTTTTGTCCCATGCGAATTCCGCGGCCCCGTTCCATCCATTGATTCTTCTCGTTTTTTTGAAGTAAAATCCGTAAATCGAATGGCTCATTATTTTGGCTGCAAAGTTCCAAATATGGCTGGCAAAGGTAACGGTATCGATTTAATAAATGCTGCAGCCATTTGTTAAGCTGAGATTTGGAGGAGAATTGGCGGTCATATTTGGTGCCCTTTTTCGTCATGGAAACCAAAGTGCCGTCTTCGGTTTTTGAAAGGAGATAGATTCCTGTACCGCCTGCACCGAATTCAGGTTTGATGATGATTTTATCCAGGCGTTCCAAATGATCGGTAATATCTTCAGGTGTCGTCACTTGTACGGTCTCTGGAAAAAATGCCTGTAGGTGTGGATGGTTTTTAGGATTTGGTACACTCCCCACTTACCAGGAAGGCCCAGCCCTAAGAAATTCGAGTTATCTTTTAACCAATCGATTTTGTGTCGCGTTTCCGTTGACTCACGGACTAAACCGTGAAAACAGCGATCATATACAAAATCAGGTAAATCAAAAGATGTGGCGATCCAAGTTTCGTTCTCGGCATCAAAATGCTCGCCCCTCACCTTTTTCAGATCCATATCAATATTATCCGGTGAAAATTTGCAAACTTTCATATTAAATGATTTAGCGGTTTTGGCTATTTCGGTGAAGTAGTTGTTTTCATGAGTATCCGACGCGGCCATTAATCCTATTAACACGTGCTAGCAACTCCTTTTATGGATGGTTTTCGCGGTTAAGGGCAAGCATGAAATCGATGATTGATTTTACTGATGGACGAAAGGTTTCATAGTTGCCTTGGAATTTTTTTGAAGGTTTTGAATTCACTTCGATGATCCATGGATGGGTATCGGTATCCAGTGCTAAATCAATCCCTAGCTCACCGAATGAATCGTCAAGGTTTTCGACTAAGGCCTGTGCAGTGTTTTTAGCCAGCCGTACAAGCTTTTGATATATGCGGCTGGCGTCCTGAATTTCAAATGCTTCTTTTAGAAAATCCGGCCCATTTTTCATCAATCCGCCTTGTGCAAGATTGGAAACAATGGTACCAGGGTCCCCAATCCGGGCAACCATTGATGAAACTTTCCATTCAAGCTGATCGTTCCGGTGAAGTAGTATGCGGAAATCAACTTTTCTCTGATCTATTTCGAATAGGGAAATCCCTTTTTGAAGAATGAAGGATCGTTTTCTGGAAAATCTTTTTAAGGTTTCAAACAACTTTTCATCCGTATCAGCAAAATGTACATTCTGGAGATGTCCGGATTGCTCGATTTTCCATTTTTCAGCTACTTGCGTTAATCTGCAAATATTCCTGCCTTGGCTGCCTGATGCGGGTTTAAAGTAGATTACCGAATGCTTTTCTATAAAACTCAAGAAAGATTCCTTTTCGTTAAACAGTATCGTCTCTGGCAAATTTGGCAACAGCTCATCTTCTAGGATTAGCAGTTCATGTACATCATGTTTGGAGAGGAACCTTCCGTTGAACATCGGAATCGATCGTTCCTCCAGTTCAGTTTTAAACAGCTTGAAAGAATGTGATTGCTCAAGTTTCCGCGAATGTATCCGGTTATAAAATACATCAGGAATGGGGAGGCGAAAGGCTTTCCAGCCATCTTGCCCTGGCAGGTAGCCTTCCACAACACCATCTTGAAGAGACTGCAGTTTTACTAAATAGAAGGGGATGCCCTGCTGATTACAATATGTTTTCATTTCCTGATAAAATTTCTCCATCTCGCCGAATGTCCCGTCCTGCAAGGGAGTCTGGTTCATGAGTGAAGCGAAGAATGGGCCTATTTTAATCGATCTTCCTTCCGCATGGTATGAGACGGAGATTGGATCGGAAAAATCGGGTAAGGATAAAATTCGGTTCATATCATATGAAAGTTTCAATGTAGGCTGGGATGACGGAAATGGCTGGACAAGTACCGGGACCGAACGGCATCCAGCGATTATCGTTACGGGTTCTCCAAATTGAAGGCCCCATTCCTCAAATAGTTTTTCTTCGATAAACAATAGCGCCTTCTTTCTAGTCTCTGCGGGATTTACCGTAATGTAAACTTTCTGATGGTTAATGTTCATAATAATTCCCCGTTTGCACTAAGTTTGATATCCTTTAATAATTAAATGATGGGCAAAAGTGGATAACACATTCTATGATTTTTTAATTAGAAGGTGTCATCAAGCCTTTATTTCAGGCAATAAAAGGAGAAATTTCATGGGTGAGTTTTGGGTAAAGATACTGTTTATGGTTGTCGTTGGTGCTGTAATAGGTGGCTTCACTAATTTATTGGCTATCAGAATGCTATTCAGACCGTATAAGCCAATCTATATTTTCGGGAAACAGCTGCCGTTGACACCAGGGTTGATTCCGAAGCGGCAGGATGAGTTAGCCAAACAATTAGGCAAATTGGTGGTCGATCATTTAATCACGCCAGAGAGCATTCAAAGTAAAGTCATCAATGATGCCTCTATACAGAATATGAAAATTTTCGTCCAGGCAGAAGTAAAGAAAGCATTGTCCACGGAAAAAGTACCACTCAATTGCTTGATCAATTGGGAATGAAGAATTCTTCATTTACGTTAGAACAGCGATTACAAACATTCATTCTTGGTAAATATGAAACATGGTCGGAAGAGAACAGGACCAAGAGCTTGAAAGATATCGTCCCTCTGCACCTTCAGCAAAAAGCCCTCGACTCGATTCCTGATTTATCACGCTTCATCGTGAAAAAGGGGAAGGAATATTTTGACAGTACAGAAGGCAAAAGCCGTCTTGAAGACATGTTGGATGATTTTTTCAAGGAACGTGGCAAGCTGATCAATTTAATTCAGATGTTCATTGGAAACGAAAAGTTAATTGATAAGATTCAGCCGGAAATCATTAAATTCTTTGAACAATCGAGAACGAATGATATATTGTCAGTGATGATGGTGAAAGAGTGGAGAAATCTGGAGAAATGGGATGTAGAGAAAATTGAGGGACTGATAGGAAGAGAAACGATAAAACAATTGATTACCGAAAAAACGGCTGAAATGCTGCCTGTCGCTTCGATCCTGAATAAGCCGGTTCGAGAATTGACTGCCAATTTCTCGGACATCATCGTGGAAAAGGGCGTCCCGATCTTTGTGGGTAAAGGTGCCGAGTACTTAATCAATCATTTTCAGCCGCTATTCCAAAAACTGCGTTTGGACGATATCGTGGAAGAACAGGTCTCGTCATTTTCAGTGTCCCGACTTGAGGAAATGGTCGTTTCCATCACTAAGAAGGAATTGTCGATGATTACATACCTTGGGGCCTTGCTTGGTGGAATCATCGGTTTATTTCAAGGTTTAGTAACTGTTTTAATAGGATGACGTGTAATTCTCAATCGGATTTGTTATAGTGGAAAAGGTGTAGGAATACAATGATTACCGGGAGGGGAAATAAATGAGTAACGTATATGATGCAGCGTATGAAATGGAAAAGGCGATTAGGGCAAGTAATGAATATGCCGATTTGCAACGCTTATATGATCTTGTGAATTCTGATGAAGCAACAAAAGGAATGTTTGAAAACTTCCGTAATCTTCAAATGTCATTGCAGCAAAAGCAAATGATGGGACAGGAGATTGCACCGGAAGAGGTTGAGCAAGCACAAAAGACGGTACAGCTTGTCCAACAAAACCCAACCATTTCACAATTGATGGAAGCTGAACAACGGATGAGCATGGTCATCGCAGACCTCAATAAAATTATCATGAAGCCGCTTGAAGATTTATATGGCTTGCCTGATCAACAGCAATAAGCAGTTGGAGACTCCCTTCTATAATGGTTGGGGGTTTTTTGTTCCCTGAAAGCACAAGTGCAAGGATCGTGAACCACTATTTGTTCTATTCTCGAAATTTTAGTCATAAATTTTGAAAGAGGATACTACAGATGGGGAGATCAGCATGGTATATCGACTACTTGCGGTCAATATCGACGGGACATTGCTCCAGTCGAATGGCCGTTTAAATAAATCGACTAAAGAAGCAATAGATTATGTTCACCAAAAAGGTGTCCATGTTGCACTTGTGACGTCAAGAAACTATCACTCAGCAAAAAAAGTGGCCAAAGCCCTAAAAATAAATCCGATGATCGTTGCTCAGCAAGGAGCCTTTGTCGGAGCTTCCATGGAAAAGCCGATAATGGTAAAAGAATTTCAGAAGAACTGACTGCAGAGCTCGTGCAAATGCTTGAAAAGACCACGTGCCAAATATTGCTCATTCATGAAAAATACTCGTTGGGCAATCGGGTGAACCTTCCGGAGAATTTGCTTGGTAAATCGGTTATGTATTTGAATGACCAAAATATTTATGCTCAAAATTATGTGGATGATATCAGTGAAGAGCTTGTTGACAAGCCGATGGCCCCGACGAAGATGGACATAATATTTCCAGAAAAAAGTGATCGAAATGATATGTTGAAATTGATAAAGAAAATGTTCCCTGAAGTGGATGCCCTCTTACACCCAGGACATAAACTGACAATCGTTCCGAAGGGTGTTTCTAAATGGAGCGGTGTATTGTATTTAGCGGACCATTTAGAGGTGAAAAGAACGGAAATCGTCTCGATAGGTGATGGATTGGATGATATGGAGATGATTGCTGGTTCTGGTCTGGGAGTTGCCATGGGCAATGCGGATGAGGAAGTAAGGAAAGTGGCAAAATGGGTAACGCGCTCCAATGATCAAGACGGTGTTGCCTATATGCTTAGGGAATTTTTCCGGAAACAGCATCCGATCGAATTTTTACAAAAGATGAATATGCTTAAATGAATGGCGTGGCTCCTTCATATAGAAGGGGCCCCATTCAGATAACGCCGCTTGCGAGGCATATTATCTTTCATAAATAATTATAAGTTTCTTTCCATAAACTAAAGGGAAATCAGTAATGGAAAGGAAGAATTCAATGGGTGTAATCAATGCAAAAGAAGTGCAAGTCGGTGACGAGGTGTTTGTGATATATAATAATCCCCATGTTCCTACAGTTTCAAATATCAGGGCAGCGGAAATTGTCCCGCATCCCAAGGATCCCAATGCAGTTGCCTTGTTCCTGAACGATACATTTCATACGATTGAGGATGATGATGCTTTGTTCACTTCAGAAGCCGCAGCGGAAAAAGCATACAGTGATTATATGGATAACCAGGACCAGATGACTTGAAGAGGCGTTTACTTAGCTTACTGAAAGAGAATGATCAGATGAAAGCCCTTGCTTATGGAGCGGGGGCTCCTTTTTATTATATTGACGAGTATTTCTGAAATTTCACGAGCAAAAGGTTGGAATTTACCAGTATTGCTCGAACTCACAAGTAAAAGCACCCATACTCAAGACCTTACTTAAACAGCATATTCTACTGTAAATAAAAAAAACCGCCACTCTATTTCAAGAAAAATAGAGTGACAGTTATGGCTTAAAATCAGTTATTGGCTTGTATTAAGAGTTTCATTGCGTGAATTTGTCCAATATGATTGGCTTCGTGAAGCACTATAAAGTTAATGAATTCCCCCACTGTTTCCATTCCGTTGAAAGGCTGTGCTGTTTTTTCCGTCAATCGTTCTTCCGGAATTTCAAGAAGTCGATCAAGTTGCTCATGCAGCTGTTGCTTTAATACTTCAACGGTAGGTACGTCCCTGTCCAGTCCGCTGGTTTTGAACCATAACCGAATAGTTGGCCGTAATTCGCTGGCAATTCACTGTTGGATTTCAATAAAAAATTTTCGGCTGCAGTAAGGACATGTCCAAGGTGCCAATGGATTGTATTATTAAAACCTTCAGGCTGCACATCCATGAACTCTGGTTTGATTCCCTCGATTTCTTTTAAAAGATTGCCGCGCATGACCGTTAGCTGATTTTTTACATAATTCATTTTACATTCCCCTTTCAATCTTATTTTTCTAAACACTGTCTCTTGAAAATTATAGCAAGGATAATTCAATATTATCAAATTTTAGATAAGCCTTTTAAACAAGAAAAGGCTTATGGGCATCCTTCTGTTCTGTTTGAATTGAATGCAGCCATATGCCAAAAGGATATAAGGTTCTGATATGAATCGATAAACATTCCTAATACTCTTTTGATTGGACTAGTAAAATGAAATATTGGATAATTAATCCATTCGGGTATGGGGGATGAGATAGTAATGAAGAGAAAACATCTGCTAGTTGCACTTAGCCTATTATCAATAACGTTAGCTTCAGGTTGTTCAACAAAGCAAGAACATATTTCCGTTCAAAAATATGAAGGTAAACATTACAAATTCGAATTATATAAAGAAAAGATAGAAATGGGGAAAACAGAAAAAACAAAAGAAATAGTAAAGAATGCAGATTGGGAAGAATTCGCCTTGGAGAAGGATCTTCCTAAGGCGGACTTCATCTTTTATTTTAATGATGATGAAAAAATCGAAGGTAAAATACCGGTATATTATGTTTGGGTTAACCCTGATGAAAATATCGTAGAATTGACGAAGGATAAACATTGCCAGTATGTACAGTTAAATAGAAAGGAATCAAATATCATATTAAGACTGCTGCATAATTAAAAGGAGGAGAGCATGCTTTCAAAAAACTCCAGACAAGCATTAACATAAAAACTCATTTACCGGATTATCAAAAAGGTTATTGACCGCAGCCAGCTTTTTATCGGGTAATCATTTGGAGGATATTATGAGGGGAATTACTTTATCTAATGGAAAAATGGCGGAAGTCGAATGTTTAAGCTGTGCTTTAATAAAAAGGAGAAAGAACCCGGATTTCCATACAAGTCCGGATTCTTTCATTCTGCTCAGGCTGAATCAGTCTTCTTATTCGTTGTCCTTAATAGTGGCATTGTGCAACATCGGAAAGAGCCACCGGACTTGATGATTTCGCTAATATCGACTTCAATGACTTCGTAACCGCGTTCACGAAGTTGACTATTTACCTGTTTATTACATGGTAGACTAAATAATTTTTATTCCCAATCGAAAGCACGTTTGTTCCTAAGGTGAATTGTTCTTCTTTGGATACTTCAATCATGTCATAACGTGAAGCTAATAAATCCATTTCTTTTTTGTAAAGGACTCTGGAAAAATAAGCGCCTCTGTAGGTGATATGATATTGAAAACACAATCTAAATGAAGGAATGTTTCAATGAAAGGAACCGCGATGACATCGTATTCCGGTAATAGGGATTGAAGATGCTTGACGGATGTTTCATCTGTTCTTTCACTGATTCCAATATAGATGGTCTTTCCGTCTATAAGGACATCCCCGCCCTCAATATGATTTTTGAGGAGGTTGAAATAAGAGATTCCATTCGTTTCTAGCCAGGATTTCAATATTTGTTCTTCACCCTGTCTGATTCCTGTTGCCAACTCAGCTACATAAACGGTATTGCCAAGAGTGAAACCGATATCTCTCGTAAAGACTTGTTCTGGATATGTAAATTGTGGGGGAAGTTTTATGACTTCAATCCCTTCATGTTCAAGGGCCTTTATAAATTGAGCGTGCTGCTTCAAGGCAAGTGCCTGATCGATATTTTCATCTTTAAACTCTTTTTGAGTTTCGTTAATGATCTCCCGGATTTCCATATAACGTGGTTCACAGACGATCACCCGTGATAGCTTTGAATATTCACTTGCGCAATAAGCTTCTAGTTCTTCGTTTATTTTGTTTATCATAAATGAGCTCCCTCTAAATATAATTGTATCTTTACTATTTCCTCTTTTTTCTATAAAGAAACATAAAAAATATGTCATGGAACTGCACCACTAAATTTAGATGGTTTAAAAAACTTTTCAGTTTCCGCTCTTATTATCTGATTCCGTTATATACCGGTTAGCCATTTGCCTAAAGTTCTTTCCAAAAAAATGTTCCCGCTTGATTTCAGAAATCCGCTCCCTTTCCGCCGACTGCCTGCGCCTCCTCGACGTAAGCGTCTGTGGGGTCTCGGCCAGCCAGTTATTCGGCAGGAGTGTCGCAAATTTCTTCAATCCAATATGGAGTACAGTAAAAAACTATTTGGGATAAGACCGTCCCGAACCTCCAATTGTAGACGAATTCTAAGAAAAGCCATTTGCCTAAAGTTCTTTCCAAAAAATGTTCCCGCTTGATTTCAGAAATCCGTTCCCTTTCCGCCGACTGCCTGCCAAGCCTCCTCGACGTAAGCGTCTGTGGGGTCTCGGCCAGCCAGTTATTCGGCAGGAGTGTCGCAAATTTCTTCAATCCTATATGGAGTGCAGTAAAAAACTATTTGGGATAAGACCGTCCCGAACCTCCAATTGTAGACGAATTCTAAGAAAAGCCATTTGCCTAAAGTTCTTTCAAAAAAATGTTCCTGCTTGATTTCAGAAATCCGCTCCCTTTCCGCCGACTGCCTGCCAAGCCTCCTCGACGTAAGCGTCTGTGGGGTCTCGGCCAGCCAGTTATTCGGCAGGAGTGTCGCAAATTTCTTCAATCCAATATGGAGTGCAGTAAAAAACTATTAGGGATAAGACCGTCCCGAACCTCCAATTGTAGACGAATTCTAAGAAAAGCCATTTGCCTAAAGTTATTTCTAAAAAAATGTTCCCGCTTGATTTCAGAAATCCGCTCCCTTTCCGCCGACTGCCTGCCAAGCCTCCTCGACGTAAGAGTCTGTGGGGTCTCGGCCAGCCAGTTATTCGGCAGGAGTGTCGCAAATTTCTTCAATCCAATATGGAGTGCAGTAAAAACTATTAGGGATAAGACCGTCCCGAACCTCCAATTGTAGACGAATTCTAAGAAAAGCCATTTGCCTAAAGTTCTTTCCAAAAAAATGTTCCCGCTTGATTTCAGAAATCCGCTCCCTTTCTTAATCCCCTTTTTGTCGTCAAACTGATTAGATAAATATCATCAAAATAAAGCCAGGTTCAAAATAATCATAAAAGGCACCTAGGGAAAAAGGATTATTTTTTTTCTGGTCGAATATATAATGTGCATGCTTTTAATATAAGGGGAGATTGGAATGATGGATACTCCATTGATCATGACTCAAATCATTGAGAGAGCTGAAAAATATTTTCCGAAGAAAGAGGTAGTTTCGCGTACGGATGGTGGCATTCATACATTTACATATGCTGAGATTGCTGAGCGTACAAGAAGGCTGACCAGTAATCTTGAAAAGTTCGGTATTCAAACAGGTGACCGTATCGGAACACTTGCCTGGAACCATCATCGGCATTTAGAAGCTTATTTTGCAATTCCTTGTCATGGTGCTGTCCTACATACAATCAATATGCGTCTGTCTCCTCAACATGTTTCTTATATCGTCAATAGTGCGGAGGATCGATTATTATTGATAGATCCGGATGTCATCCCCTTTTGGAAGCAATTAAAGATGAGTTAACGACAGTGGAAGGGTATATCATAATGACGGATAAAGATGAGCTGCCTGAAACGACCCTTTCACCTATTTATCATTATGAAAAATTATTAGCAGAAGGGAATCCGCAACAGCCATTCATCCAAACCTTGGATGAAAATGCACCTGCCGGCATATGTTATACTTCCGCCACTACCGGGAACCCCAAAGGTGTGGTTTATTCTCATCGCGGAATTTTACTGCATGCGATTGCACTGGGACTTGCCGATTCTACAGCAATAAGCGAACGTGATGTGGCTCTTCCTGTCGTGCCGATGTTTCACGTGAATGCCTGGGGCATGCCTTTTGCCAGTGTTTGGTTTGGAACGAAGATGGTTTTGCCAGGACCCTATTTCACCCCAAAGGTCTTGGCTGAGCTTATAGAGACGGAGAAGGTTACAATCGCAGCAGGGGTTCCGACCATATGGCTGGGCTTATTGAAGGAGCTGGAAGAAGGCAGCCATGATACGAGCAGCATTCGCGCTGTCTTATGCGGAGGGTCGGCTGCACCGAAAAGCATGATTAAAACCTTTGAACAAAAGTATGGGATACCATTCCTGCATGCCTATGGAATGACTGAAACAAGCCCGCTCGTATTTGTATCAAAACCAAAAAGTTATCAGGAAGACCTCCCTGAAGCTGAACTTTATGAGTTGAAGGCCAAGCAGGGCCTTGTTTCGCCAATGATAGAAATTAAAGTGATCGGTAAGGATGGCGAAGTGAAACCTGATGGTAAAGAAATGGGGGAATTGCTGATTAGGGGCCCTTGGATTGCCAATGAATATTTTAATGATGAGCGGTCAGAGGATACGTTTAAAGATGGCTGGCTTTATACGGGGGATGTTGTCACGATTGATGAAGAAGGATTCGTGAAAATCGTCGACCGGACTAAAGACTTGATTAAAAGCGGCGGTGAATGGATTTCTTCCGTGGATATAGAGAATGCCTTAATGGCCCATGAAGGAATCTTTGAGGCGGCGGTAATTGCAGTGCCTCACGAAAAGTGGCAGGAACGGCCGATCGCCTGTGTTGTTTTGAAGGAGGCATACAAGGGGCAAGTGTCCCAGGAAGACATCATCGAATTTTTAAAGCCGCAGTTTGCAAAATGGTGGCTGCCGGATGAAGTGGTCTTTTTGGATGAAATCCCGAAAACCGGTGTTGGGAAGTTCTTGAAAAGGGCATTGCGTGATCAGCTTCAGGATAAATATATCAATAAATAATGATATATTTGTTTAATTATAACTTTTCGACCTATTCTGAAAGTAGGCGGGAAATATATAATAGAGTCATAGAACGAAAGAGGAGGAAATAAATTGAGTATTGAATCGACATCACCTGCAGGCACTGTATTAGTCACATATTCGGACAGGACGGCCACTGTTGCAATGAACCGTCCAGAGGCAATGAATTCTCTAAATCCCAAAATGCTGCATGATTTCATTAATGCCCTGAAGGAAGTAAGCGAGAATGATGAAGTGGACGTCGTCATTTTAAAAGGGAATGGGAAAGCGTTTTCCGCTGGTGGTGACATTAAGATGATGCTCTCGCCTGGAAAAGAAAACGCTTTCGATGAACTGATGGATGGAATCAGTGAATTGGTGACCACTCTTTACTTCATGCCTAAATTGACCATAAGTGCCATTCATGGTGCAGCTGCAGGGCTAGGCTTGAGTATAGCTCTTGCAACCGATCATCTTATTGCCGACTCGGAAAGTAAGGTTGCAATGAATTTCATCGGGATTGGATTAATCCCTGATGGAGGCGGACACTTCTTCCTTGAACGTCGTCTTGGTGAAGTGGGTGCGAAAGAATTGATCTGGGAAGGTAAAGTGCTTACAGCGCTTGAAGCAAAAGAAAAGGGCCTCATTCATGAAGTGGCAGACGGAACCTTGGAACATGCGGTGGAGAAAAAGTGCAATCATGGCTGCAAAGCCCGGTTCAGGCAATGATTAAAACGAAAAAGATCCTTAGTGAAAAAAATCGCCCACTTTTAATTAAGATGCTTGAGATTGAAAAAGCTGCTCAGATGAAAATGCGCCAAACAGCGGACCACCAAGAGGGAATAAAAGCTTTCGTGGAAAAAAGGAAGCCGAACTTCATCGGAAAATGAATGAAAAACGCCGTCACTTTCCAGTGACGGCCTCTGTTTGTAGACAAAAAAGGGTTCGGAAAACATATCTTTCATCAAATGATGTTCCCAAACCAACACTTCAACTCAGGTATGGTTTCTATCTAAATGCTATAACCAAGTTTATTGGACCGGTATGCGCCCCCCTCAGACGCAAGCCATGGAGGCTCCCAGACCGCCCGCGGAATTCGAGTGCCTGGATCAGAAATCAACGTCAAATTGTATAAAAAAATCGTAGGCAAACTTGGGTGTCATTGAGTTTGTCTACAGTCTGTGGCCATCAAATTGTGACGGTCTTTTTTACATAAGGAATGTATGGAAAACTTGATCATATTTTAGTGATTGCGCTTCCATTTTCAATCAGCGATGAAAAAGCAATAAAGCGCCTGAAGGCGATGTACAGCGATGTGTTTGATCTTGATAGTTTTTTTCCTTCAATAGATTTTGTCCCAATTCTTTTGCTTGTTCATCATTCTCGGCTGTAAATGATTCATCCAATAGTTTTTCCCCTGACGGTTCAAAAACGGTTAATTTGTATATTCTGCTCATTTTCAAAAACTCCCTTATTAAAAATGTAATTGTATTAGCGACTGTTATAAAAATTTTATCATTATCTGTCAATTTTGACTATTGTTATATGAGGGAATGCATTATGACAAGGGATATTGATAAATGGCTGAATATCTTGAAAAATGAAGGAAAATGACTATATCGAACTAATTTCATAGTTTTTTCCTTTAAGTATGGAAAGAATGAAAACAAAACCTATTTATACTAGAGGAATTCTCTCTTTAAAATGAAAAATCATAAATGATATAATAAACCTGAGTAAAAGTGCATGTAGGAAGTGTATGGATCGAAGGGGTTTTTTGAATGACAGTAAAAATCGTTAATAATATCACTGAATTGATAGGAGATACACCTGTTGTAAGGATTAATCATTTAACAGCGGAGGGTGACGCTGAAGTATTTGTGAAACTTGAGTATTTCAATCCGAGCCGCAGCGTAAAGATCGGGCTGCCTTCAACTTAATCAGGCAGGCAGAATTGGATGGTATCATTCAAGCCGGGGCTACGATCATTGAACCAACATCAGGGAATACGGGTATTGGGCTTGCCATGAATGCCGCGGCTAAGGGGTATCGGGCCATTATGGTCATGCCGGATAATATGTCGAAAGAAAGAATCAATATCTTAAAGGCATACGGAGCGGAAGTTGTCCTCACCCCTGCATCAGAGCGGATGCCGGGAGCCATCCGTAAAGCTGAGGAACTCGCCGCAGAGATTCCTAATAGCTTTATCCCGCAGCAATTCGAAAACCAAGCCAACCCTGATATTCACAGAGTGACGACAGCAGTCGAGATTCTAGTACAGATGGATGGAGATCTGGATGTGTTTGTCGCTACTGCTGGAACGGGAGGAACGATAACCGGTACTGGTGAAGCCTTAAAGGAACATCTTCCGGATTTAAGGGTTGTCGTTGTTGAGCCTAAGGGTTCCCCAGTTCTTTCCGGCGGAAAGCCTGGGCCCCATAAGTTAGTGGGAACGAGCCCTGGTTTTATCCCCAATATCTTAAATACTGAGGTATTTGATGAAATCGTTCAAGCGGCTGATGAAGATGCGATATCCACCATGAAGGATATGGCTTCGAAGGAAGGGATATTGATTGGACCTTCGGGAGGTGCCTCTGTCTGGACTGCCCTGCAGGAAGCCCGTCGTCTTGGAAGTGGAAAACGAGTATTATGCATTGCCCCGGATAATGGTGAACGCTATTTAAGTATGGATATTTTAATTGATGAAAAAGACCGAATGCGTGAATGAAACAATGTTCGCCATTCGGTCTTTTTCCTGTTGAATTTGCCCATACTGCATGATGACGTATTAAAAATAATAATGTATGGGAAAGTATGTTCTGTTCATGTTAAAATTGAATGTGAAATGTTGAAAGAAATCGAGGTGACATTTTTGAGCGGTGTGAAGTTCATTCATGCGGCAGATCTCCATCTGGATAGTCCCTTTTCAGGGTTGAAGGATATGCCGTCATCTATATTAAAGGAATTAAGGGAAAGTCCGTTTAAAGCTTTTCAAACTATCATTAATGAAGCAATTTCCCATCAGGTTGACTTCATCGTGTTATCGGGGGATCTATTTGATGGGGAAAATCGGAGTCTCCGGACACAGGTCCGCTTTCGGACCGAAATGGAAAAACTCCAGCAGCATCAGATCCCTGCCTATATCATTCATGGTAACCATGATCATCTCAGCGGCTCATGGATTACTGTGGAGCTGCCGGACAATGTCCACGTATTTTCAGGGCAAACCGAAGTGAAACGGTTTGAAAAAATCGATGGGACGACTGTCCACCTTTATGGATTCAGTTATCCACGCCGTCAAGTAAGGGAGAGAATGATTGAAACCTACATAAAAGCTGAAGGGGCCGATTATCATATAGGTCTGCTTCATGGGAATTTGGAAGGCAATTCGGAACATAGCCCGTACGCCCCTTTTTCATTGAAGGAACTAGCTGCTAAAGATTTCGATTACTGGGCATTAGGCCATATTCATAAACATCAGGTTGTTTCGGAAGATCCGCTAGTGATATACCCAGGAAATATTCAAGGCAGGAACAGAAAGGAGTCTGGCGTTAAAGGGTGCTTGCTTGTAGAATTCGATGGGGACATGAAGCGTCATTCTTTTATTGAAACCTCTGAAGTGATATGGGAAAGCGAAACAATTGAACTATCCGCGGAAGGTGGATTTGATGCCCTGTTCAAGCAATGCAAGGAAGTAATTGAACGGAAGGGTTTCGATGGGAGAAGCTTCCTTTTGGAATTGAAGCTGGATGCAGGTGATGAAGCAGGAGCTTCCGGGGAATATCTTGAAGAATTGACCCGGATTTTACAGGAAGAGGACCAAGGGGAATCATTTGTTTGGGTGTATAAAATCAAACTCATCCAGTCCATTCCCATGATTAGGTCAAATGAAAGAATATCGCCATTTCTGGCTGAGGTATCCAGGCTTGCTTCTGAATTTGATGATACGGAGGCTGCTCTGGCCCCGCTTTACATACATCCAGGTGCAAGGAGGTTTCTTGATTCAATAGAGCCGGAAGAGGAGAGGGAACTGTTGGATGAAGCGGAAAGATGGCTTTTGCAAGTTTTTGAGGCGAATAAATGAGTGTAGGGAGGAGGAACGGATTTGATTATTAAAGACCTCCATGTTTATGGTTACGGCAAATTGGAAAATCAGCGTATTCCCGAATTGGGACAGCTGCAGATTTTCTTTGGGGAAAATGAATCGGGCAAGTCGACCATCATGTCTTTCATTCATAGTATGCTGTTTGGTTTTCCGACGAAGGTTCAAAACGAACCGCGTTACGAGCCAAAAATGCATGCCAAATATGGGGGAAGGCTCAGTCTCATAACAAAAAAGATGGAGAAATCGTTATTGAACGTGTGAAGGGAAAAGCTACTGGTGATGTGAAATTGACCTTCGAGGATGGAAGGGTCGGCGGCGAGGAAGAATTGAATGAGATTCTTCATGGCATTGATAAAAACTATTACCAAGCCATTTTTTCTTTCGACCTTCAAGGTCTGCAGGGATTGCATACACTAAGTGAAGGTACCATGAGTAAATATCTGCTTTCAGCTGGGCTGATCGGGAATGATAAACTCCTTGAAGCCGAAACGACATTGCAAAAAGAGCTCGATTCAAGGTTCAAGCCATCAGGCCAAAAACCTTTACTGAATGTGAGATTGAAAGAACTTAAGGAATTGCAGAAAAAGGTGAAAGCATCAGAAGAAGAACAGAAGTCATATACGGAATTAATTCAGGAAGAAGCAAAACTTGAGGAGGAGCTCTCTAAAGTCACGGAAGATATTCAAGAGATTGAAGAAAATCTTGTTAACGTTAGTGCCTTTTTGCGCATTAAACCCTTGGTAGAAGAACAGGGGGAACTAGAGGCTGAAATAAGTAAAATTCCGGATGTAAGTTTTCCTGTTGATGGCTTAAAAAGATTTGAACAGCTACAGGCAGTTGGAATGCCCATGAAAGCCCAACTTGCGGCTTTGACTGAGAAAATGGACAAACTTGAGGAAAACTCACGGAAATCGAAATCAATCCGTTCATCAAGGAGCATAAAGAGCAAATTGAACATGCAATCGATCAAGGAACATTGCTGGAGAAACTCGAGCTGGATATTAGAAAAGCGGAACACGAAAGGCTGTTGGAAGAAAAGAATATCGAAAAGGTGAAGCAGGAATTATTCTTGGATGTTTCTGATGAGGAAATAAGAAAGCTGGATATCAGTACTTTCATGAAGGAAAAGGTGAAAAGGGCCGAGAGGAAAAGCATCAACTCCAAAATGATAAAAACAGCTTGATGAGAAATATGAACTGCAAAAGGGTAGTCTGGAAACGACAGAAGCCCGCTTGAAGGAGATAAAGGCCCAGTTAATGCCAGATGAAAAAAGAATCGAGCTGGAGTCCTTATACAACAAGCAGAATAAGATCGAATTTGAAGCAGCACAATCCCTTATTCTTGATGAACAAATACACGAACTTGAAAAGCAATTGGCTTTACAGAGGAAGAAGGAAGCGGATAATCGCAAACGTTCCCATCTCATGAATGGCAGTTTAATAGTACTTCTTTGTTTAGGTGCGATCGGAAGTTATTTCAGTGAACAGATCTTGTTGGGGGTTATACTTCTAGCCGTAGCTGTTCTGTTTGCAGTTTCCAGGTATTTCTTCAAAGGTGATGATATATTGTCCGGGTATATCAGGCAATTGGATGAGATGAAAAGGAAAAGGGCTGCAATTGGGAGTGAAACCAATAGAGGGAGTGAAGGAGAGTCGATGGTACGGTTGCTTGAACTGGACCAACGTCTCCAAAGGCGCTTTGAAAGTGAAAGTTTCAAATATGAAGAAAGGGAGGAAGCGTTTGAATCGACCATTCAAGAGTATGCCGATTGGGAAGCTAGCAGGGACCGGTTGGATAAAGAATTGAGGAGCATCTTAAGCGGTTGGGGTCTGTCTTATCCCGGAATGGAAATCAATCTTGAATCTGTATTTGAACTTCTTGAGAAATGGAAGGAAGCGGTCGATAGGAAATATGAAACAATCAAGAGGCATAATTTTCTGCAGGCAGAATTTGAGGGTAAATCAAAGGCTTTATTTTATTTTGCTCACAACCTTGATTTTGAACCATCCACATGGCGGGAAGCGATTGGCCAATTGAAACGGGAATTGAATAAAGCGGTTGAATTCTCCGTTCAGTTAACGCAATGGGTGCAGGAACGAAGTCGTTTGACGAACGAAATCGAGCAGCTGACGATGGAAAATGGCTATCTTGATGCAGAAATGGAAATGCTTTTTTAAGTTAGCGAAGGTCAATGACGAGGAAGAATTCAGGCATGACGCTGCATTGTCCGAAAAGAAAATCACTTTACAAAAACAGCTTGATTTGATTACCATTCAAATTGGGCAATCCAGAATGCTGCCTGATCAAATCCAATCTTACTTAAGACAGGGAATCAATACTTATACATTTGAAAATTTGGAACGGAAACGGAAGGATTCTGTAAAGGTGAAATCCCTTTTATTAGAGAAGAAGGCGGATGTGAAGCATAAGATAAAACAGCTTGAAGTTTCAGGGATTTATGATGATTTACTTCATCGTTTTTATGAAGAAAAAGCTGCTTTTAACGAAGAGGCTAAGGAATGGGCGAAATTGGCAATAGCCAAAAGCTTATTGAATAAAACATTGGACCGATATAAAGGGAACGCCTACCGAAGGTGATCGCTGATGCCGAGCGGCATTTTTCCTTTTAACGAATGGAAGCTATCGTAAAATCATCCTTGATCAGTCGGGAGAAGGAATTTTGGTACAGCGCAGTGATGGTTTGAGTTTCAGGGTTGAAGAGGTCAGCCGCGGGACAGCAGAGCAAATTTATGTTTCCTTAAGGCTCGCACTTGCTGATCATACTTTTGAAAATGATTCATTCCCTCTCATCATTGATGATAGTTTCGTCAATTTTGATGCGGAAAGGACAAAACGGATGCTTGAGTTATTGAAAAAAGTTTCGGAAAAGCGGCAAATCTTATTTTTCACATGCCACAGATATATAATGGAGTACTTTAGTGAAAATCAAGTGATTCGTCTAACCAGCCCCGTATTGCGCCAAAATATGAATGATTTGATCACCCCGAAATATAATGGGTTTTAAACTATAGTTAAAGAGAGTGAAGTCATTGAATATGAATGAGTTTGTAAGCCACCATGATTCTTCTTTGGAGTTGATCATCGAAAAGGAGTTTCCTGGTAAACGATGTGTTGGGGGGAAATATTCTGCCAAAGGTCATAGCATCACTTTATATGAGAGAGATATTGAAATTCAGTGTGAACGCTCCCTAGGCTCGCTAGCAAGGCTTGAGGAATATACATGGGTGATCCTCACACATGAGATGGGCCACGCATTGGACCCCGATCTTGCTGTGCTTAGTGAAGAGCTACACAGTACAGGAAAATCAGAAATCCTTTATCAAATAGAGGTCAATGCATGGAACATTGCAGAAGGATTCATTCCTTTTATCGATCAGGATTTATTTACCTACATTAGGGATGAATCCCTGGAACATTGTACAAATCGGCTGCTTGTCGGTTAAAAGGCTCTCCATATGGAGGGCTTTTTTATTTTCCGCTAAATGGAGGTTTGGAAATTCCGATAGGGATTGCGCGAAAGGGGAGATTGGGCTTTCGTTCGGAAACTACAGGCAGTGATAAATGAAAGTATAATGTGCTGATTTTTTTTACATTAATGTTTCCAAAGGAAGTTTCATATCTTTAAAGAGGCATTCACTTTAATTAAAAGGAATGGGACATGGAGTTTTTGGTTTATATTCTTTTTTAAGATTGACAGTGAGAATCATTTTCATTAAACTGGTATTATTAGACTAAAAGGGGAGTATTTTAATGCGACCAGCTATTAACACTCAGTCTTTATCGCTCGGTTATGGTGATAAATTAATAATAAATGATATGAATATAGAAATACCCAAAGGGGAAATCACCGTGTTCATCGGTGCTAATGGATGTGGAAAATCAACACTTCTAAGGTCTGTTGCCCGATTGTTAAAACCTCAATCAGGCTCGGTCTTGCTCGAAGGCAAAGCAATCTCAACCATGTCATCGAAGGATGTAGCGAGAAAGATGGCGATTCTTCCGCAATCCCCGGTTGCTCCTGAAGGGCTTACAGTCTATCAACTTGTTAAACAAGGAAGATACCCTTATCAAAGTTGGTTGAAACAGTGGAGTTCCGTGGATGAAGAAAAAGTTCAAAAGGCGATTGAAGCAACGAATCTGACCGATTTAAAGGATCAGGCAGTCGATGAACTATCGGGAGGCCAGAAGCAACGGGCATGGATAGCAATGACGCTTGCTCAGGATACGGATGTCATTTTGTTGGATGAACCGACTACATATCTTGATATGACCCATCAGATCGAGATTTTGGACTTATTATTCGACTTGAATGAGTTTGAGAACCGAACGATCGTGATGGTGCTTCATGATTTGAATTTAGCGTGCCGTTATGCGGATAATCTGGTGGCACTTAAAAATGGGGCGATACATGCTCAAGGCCGGCCAGAGGATATCATCACGCCTGAATTGGTACAGCATGTATTCAACATGGAATGTCAAATATCCTTTGATCCAATTTTCGGCAGTCCCATGTGCGTCCCGTTTGGTAAAGGGCGCTACGCCCAAAGTCAGATAAAAGCGCTGGCCAATGCATAACCTCACACCATCCATTGAAAAAGAGCTGCAGGGATATCGCATATCCTTTAGAGATGAAGCCAATGTTTCCAAGACCTTCAATCATGCTGATGAGCTTATTCAGTATGCACAAGCCCGCACTGGGGCGGAAACGCCAAGGATAGCCATTTCAATGTGGTTCAGACGCTATGCTTTTTTGTCACGGCACAATTGTACATGTTAAGCAAACATCGGCTAATCTGGGGAGGCACACTTCAGGACATTGCCGTTTTGGATGATCCAGAAGATGAGCATTGGCTCCCGAATTTTCTGCTGAAAACTAACAGGTGGAGCAATGTCACGGAAAAGGAAAGCCCTTCTGCCCTCCATTCCATATTGAGCC
Source organism: Peribacillus frigoritolerans (assembly GCA_030562215.1). Lineage (GTDB taxonomy): Bacteria > Bacillota > Bacilli > Bacillales > DSM-1321 > Peribacillus > Peribacillus frigoritolerans_B. The sequence continues at coordinate 2,232,351 of JAUPFL010000001.1, forward strand.
GCTTTGGTGCTGATGCCATTCGCTACTTTTCCGGAACTGCTAAAATATCGAAACTAGTACTCTGGGAAAATATTTGGAGCTATACGGTATGGATGTATAGTGAGTTATTGAAGCAAACTGATATAAAGACGCGAGTTGAAAAGGACATTGAAATGCTGCTTGAAGATGAAGTATGGCTGAATATTGAAACGCGTTCCCCTTTAAACGATTCATTGGGGAAAAAGTGTTCCGGCGTCCATGAATCCTTATAAACGGGTGACCTGCTGTTTATATTACCGAATTGAGGGCCAGGAAAAGTGCGCGTATTGTCCGAACAAAAACTGTTGAAATAGATTTGATTGGAGAGCCAGGCTTGGGTTCAAGCCTGGTTTTCTTGTGGAGTGATAAGAGACGGCCAGCTTTAAGCTTTTCCTGTCCATTGTCTATCACTTATTAACGAAAACTAAACGCACTAACGAGATTGGTATGTTATAATGTTGATATTTAATTGAACGGAGGCAGTCGCATGGGAAATGGGATCATACACTACGGAATTGGTGAAGTAGTAGATATATATATGTACATTAAAACGAGTACAAAAGCGGTGGCAAGTAATGGAAAGCCGTTTTTAACATTGATTTTGTGCGATAAAACCGGGGAGATAGAGGCAAAGCTATGGGATGTTTCCGAGGCTGATGAGAAAACATACAGTGCGGAAGCAACAGTGAGGGTTCAAGGGGAAGTCCAGAATTATCGAGGACGCAGCCAATTGAAAATCCGTAATATTAGAATTACTTCAGATACTGATGGGGTCACGAAAGCCGATTTAATTCAAACGGCGCCTTTAAGTCAGGAAGAAATGATGGAAACCATCACTCAATTCATTTTTGAAATGAGGAATCCGAATATCCAAAGGGTGACTAGGCATCTCATTAAAAAATATCAGAATGAATTCCTGACGTTTCCTGCTGCCACCAAGAACCATCATGAGTATATGTCGGGACTGGCCTATCACGTTGTATCGATGCTAGGGCTGGCTAAGGCCATTTCAACCCTATATCCTTCGCTCAATAAGGATCTTTTGTATGCAGGAGTCATTCTGCATGACCTTGGAAAGGTACATGAGCTATCTGGACCTGTTTCGACTGTTTATACTGTGGAAGGGAACTTGTTGGGACATATCACCATCATGGTGAATGAAGTCGGTAAAGCTGCAGAGGAATTAGGCATTGAAGCGGAAGAAATCATGATTCTCAAGCACTTGATATTAAGCCACCATGGTAAAGCTGAGTGGGGCAGTCCCAAGCCGCCAATGGTTAGGGAAGCGGAAGTGCTGCATTATATTGATAATATGGATGCCAAGATAAATATGATGGACCGGGCCTTGGAAAAAGTGAAACCGGGTGAATTTACGGAAAGAGTCTTCGCGCTCGATAATCGTTCATTCTATAAACCAACATTTTAATGAAATATGCTTCTTTCTCGATGGAGAAAGAAGCATATTTTTTTGTTCGTGCATATTCTCTAGTAAATGAATAGTAGATTTTTTGGGAGGGAATGGACATGCCAATTTGGATCTGGTTCGTGTTTATTGGGATAATTGTCAGTGCAGTCATGTCAATTTGGACAGCTAGGCAGGAACGCCTCATAGATGATGCTTGGATTGAAAAGGAAGGCCAGAAATACATTGAACGCATGGAAGAAGAGCGCGAGAGGCGTAAAAAGGATATAAATCAGGGAGCATAGCTCGAATGATGAAAAAAAAGCGACAGGTAAAGTCCTGTCGCTTTTTACTATTCAATTATTTTTCAGCATTGGCTGCGTCACCAGAAGTGATGGCATCTTTTAGATCTTTATCTTTAATCTTCACGTCCGCTTTTTTGACTTCTGAATTCAAAATGTCCTGAACTTTAGTTTGGTCAATTTGAGCGACTTTCAAATCATATTCAAGATCTTTTTTCATATCTTCGTATGATTCTTTTTCTTTTGTATCAAGAAGTTGGATGATGTGGTAGCCATAATCGGATTTAATCGGCTTGCTGATTTCATCTTTCTTCATTTTGTAAGCTTGCTCTTCAAATGCAGGCACCATTTCACCTTGTCCGAACCAGCCTAGCTCCCCGCCTTTTTCAGCTGTGCCTGTATCCGTTGAATATTCTTTGGCAAGTTTGGCGAAGTCTTCACCTTTGTCCAATTTAGCTTTTACTTCGTTGGCCGTTTTTTCGTCTTCCACGAGAATATGTCTCGCTTTGATTTGTGGTTTATAGTCTTCATAAGCTTTTTTCACATCAGCTTCTTTGACTTTGATATCGGCAACGGCTGCTTTTTCTTGAAGCATGCCGATTTTAAGTGCACGTTTAAGATCATCTTCGCTCTTATATCCGGAAGAGGCCAGGGCCGTTTCGAAATTTTCACCCATTTGCTTTTTAAGTTCGTCCGTTTTAGCTTTAACTTCTTTATCCGTTACTGTATATTTTTCAGAAAGAACTTTTTCATAAACAAGTTCTTGAAGAACGGTTTCACCATAACGGTCTTTCATTACATTGTAAAATTCTTCTTTAGTTATATCCCCCGCTTTAGTTTCCACGACTGCTTCCTTGTCGCTGTTGCATGCTGTAAGTCCGATCAGCCCTGCAGTAACAGCAATCGATAATGCCCACTTCTTCATAAAAACAACTCCTAGTTATAAGTTTCTGGTTTGCTATTTTTTCGTATTTCCACAAAATTAACTATAACATATTCTGGTTACTTTACAAAAAATAATATATTGGTGCGTGAATAAGAATTTTTTGAAAAATGGGTGTACGCCTACCCAGATATTAATCCATTACATATGATAAATCGAGGACAACAAAAGGGGGTAGCATAATGGGTAATGGATTTAACGGCGGCTTCGCTTTGTTAGTGGTGTTATTCATTTTATTAATAATTGTAGGAGCAGCCTATTGCTAATCGGCTGCAAAATTACTAATGGAAAGAGCCCACTCCTTTTGCCATGAAGTTGAATAGGATAGGGTAGCCGCTCAACAAAAAAGATTTAAGTGATTCTCAAGCTAAGAAAGGAATGGAATCCTTTTGGCGGATATAAGAGTGTGCATTAAATTACTATTACTTAAGAATGGAAAGGAGGAAGATCAATGTCTGGAGGAATAGGTGGAGGCTTTGCTCTAATTGTCGTTCTTTTCATCCTGTTAGTCATCATTGGAGCTTCTTGGTTATAAACTCATAAACAAAAGGCGAAGCTGCTGCTTCGCCCTTTTTCTTTATGTGGATAATGCTCCGGGTATCACCAATGTATGTAACAAATGATGGCCATCATTTGTTGCTCATCTCTACGTATACAAAATTTCAATATAGGAGGATAATAACATAATAGTAATTAATACATTAATGGTCCTGAATACTTTAGGCTGCCGGTCTTCAGCAATTTCCTTTTGAATGCATAAAGAGTTTGTCATTCTATTAATATTATAAAAGATCAAAATAGCAAAAATAATAAACCAGAACGAGATCAAAACCTAAAATCCCTCCTTGCAAAACATCATGTATAAATACGATACCAAATTATAATGAAAAAAGATACCTAAAAATCTTATCAGGCATCTTTATGAATGAATAAGAAATCACTTTTGAATAAGTATATCGTATCCTTCGAGATGTTCCTCGATAAAAGAATGCCTTGGGGAACCAACCAGGTTTTTTATATAAATAAAATCCGATACGCATAATCCGGTGTGCAGGGATAATAAAATAGTGAAATAATGGATGTAATGCGGAAAACTAAGGGCACAACCAATCAATATGACAGACATAAAGAAGAAAGGGAACACAAGGGTCAAGAGATAAAGATGCTTTCGAATCGGATCATGCACATTGACTCTGCATGTAAGCACCAGGTTCCACTTCAAGGACCAAGAAGTTTTTACTTTTTTACATAATAATCGTAAAGGTAGATAGTGTAATAGTTTGTGAACAGGATATAATAAGAGCAATAGGCTAAAAAATACCATTGTTTGATCGCCATACAAAATAACATGGGTTGAAAAGACACTTAGTAATGTATAGATCAGAACAAAAGACACCAATATAGTAAAAACTGAAAAAAAGAGCAGACGGCAATTCCCATATTGTTTTGCCATGTCAATCGTTTTCCACGAATTCATTTCGAAATCAGCCCTCCAAAGCTGTTGAATATACTTACATACATTACGATGAATGGGTGGAAAAAGCAATGAAATTCTTGGATTAAATTTAAGATAAAATCACTTTAGTGTCAAAGTATGCTAAGGGCGTTTAAGGCCAGGTTTTAAACAAGGGAACAGGCGGATTACTGAGTGTGAAAAATCAAAAATTGGTTATAAGCCTTTTATGTTAAATTGAATGATCGATTGGGGATTAGTGATGTATGAAAAATATAAATGAAGAAATGGAAATGCTCCGTTTTCATCAGCGGCTTTTATTAAACCTTATACGCAATCCGGAGGCAAAGTTGGACTATCTATTTGTGGAAAAAAATTTCACGAAGAAGGAAGCGGAAGAATTATTGGAAACATGTGATATTCTGAGCAAACGCTATGAAATAGAAAAAGCGGAAGGGTATATGAACTTTCGACCGCTTTTTAATCAATTTGAAAGAAAGGTTAATCCAAAAATAACTACAAAGGAATGTATTGATGCATGCATCTCACAGGGTTTATATGTATCATTCATGAAGGAAATGGATAGAGTATGAGATTAAACTGGCTCAGTTTCTTTCTCTATCTTTTTTTTGTGATTTTACCCTCCACGTCAGTAAACTCCTGATCGATGTTATCGAAGGATCGTTCAAAGATTTGCATGAAGTCTTCACCGTATATATTTCGGATGATGGCCATCATTTCAATCATATCCGGAAACTTGCCATAAAGTTCACGTAATGGAAGTGCACCCGAGAAAGCGGAATTCTTACTTGGGTCGTAAGTTTCCATTAAATCAAGCAGAATTTTTTCACCTTCCTCTGTGATCTCTATATACGTATTCCTTTTGTCATTTTCTTTTTTGAAAATGTTAAGTATCCGCGTTCCTCTAATTTTTTTGAAAAGTTAAATGCAGTAGAAACATGCATGACCCCAAATTTTGCAACATCTGAAATGGAAGAGCCATTAAGGTGGTAGGCTATCCAAAGAATATGGTGCTCATTGATGTTTAAATCATAGGGCTTGATCCATTGTTGCCAATCTTTTTCAATCGATTTCCATAATGCTTTGCTTAATTGGGCAATTCGTTGACTAAAAATCATTGCTTCTTTCATAGAATAATTTTTATTCTGCATATTATGGGCTCACCTACTTATAAGATTCTATATATTTATTATGACAATAAAATAAAAATTAATAAAGATAAATATTTGCAAAATTTTTAGAAAATTTTAGTTTTTTAATGAATTCTCCATTCTTCTCCAATAAACCATGTAATTTATTGGGAAAAATGGAGAATCAAGCTTGTGTGACGATGTCAGCTATTGATTTTTTGAAGAAGGGGCGGCCGCTTCCAATTCTTTCAATGAATTTTCAATTTCTTGAACGTTCTTCAATAATTCATTCTTATTGGGTTCGATTTCCCGCTTCCAGTTCTCGATGACGACCTGAACATCCGAAATGAACGTTTTAATCGTTTCTTTGCTGATTTGTGAAGCTTCCATCGTGTCATCTTTAATATTCAGCATTTTTACCTTTAACTCATCAATTGTATTCTTAATTTCGTCTGTATTCGTTTTGATGCGGGTCCGTAGGTCTTTACCTGAACTTGGTGTCGAAAGTAGGGTTGCCGCACCCGCCACTACTGTTCCGGTCAAAAAGCCAATTAGTAATGATTTTGCTTTCATTAGGATCACCTCATTTTATAATATGTTTTCGCTTTCCATGGTCTGAATCCCTGCTGCATCAATTGGAAATAATGATAAATAGGGAGAGAAATACTATTGATATCAAAATACCATAATTTTCATCCTTATGGAAGAGAATCGACCATTTTATCTTTATATCACAAAAATATTTTTTAAACTTAGAGAGTAAATATATAATATTTAAAAATAACTTGAAGCTTTATTAATAATGCTTCATATAAAGGGGAGAGCTGCATATAGATAATAAAAACAAGCTGTCGGAACATGGATGGCACTGGTGGGTTAATAATGAAAATCATTTTTTTATTAGGCCTGGTATGCCTGTGCGGAATGGGGTATTTTCTAAGGCTAGCAAAAACTCCTGGCATCTATCCGCCAAGGAGGGTACTCCAGGCTAGAGCCTTCGCCATGGGTCTCCCTGGGGTTTTACTGCTTTTCATTTGGTTTATGTGGATATTGATTCATTGACCATTGGAGGATGATTCTTGCTAGAATTCCAGATTCATATGATTGGAAAAAAAAGCACCGGAGTTTCCGGTGCTTTTTAGGTATGATGATCCTGCTGCTTAAGCATTAATGGGTATATTTGATTTTCTAACGATGCCGTTCACGATTGGATAAATGATGACCATCGCAACTGTATTTAAAAGCACGGCAGGAAGTACAACAGCGCCGAAAAGTGCAACGAAAGGCCCTGGAAGGGAAACGATATAATAAGCCGAACCAAGGAAGACAGCGCCGGAAATCATTGTTCCAACGGCAGTCAAGATACTAACGGTGACAACGGATGTTGAAAACTTCTTAAGACTGATGAATAAAAGGTAAAACAGAAAGGCTGTTGCCAATTTGTCTATGATATTTGGGATCTGTCCTCCTGGAAATGTAGTTGTCATGGCAGAGATGGCTCCTGCTGCCAGGGCGACAATGAATACATTCTTCTTCGCGGGAAACAGGGTAATCGCCAAAAACATCATTAACAGCATCATATCCGGTTTCATGCCAAGGAAGAATCCAGGTACGATAAAATGCAGGGCAGCCCCAATCCCGATTAATAGGGACAGTGACACAAGGGTTTTCGTTTTCATTTACTCATCTCTCCTATTCTCATCTCAACTAACAGCTTTTCTTCAACAATGCACTATTGCCTGTTGCAAGAAGTTTAAAATAGTATATCATAAGACCTATTTTTTTAGAAGTTATATTTGTTTGAATTAAAGGGTTTGAGCTTCCTTCGCTTTATACGATTCTTGGAATTTCTTCATGAAATCAGCAAGGTCCTGGCAATGGGATAGAGGGACCGCATTATAGATGGATGCTCTGCAGCCGCCGATGGAACGGTGACCGTTCAGTCCTACGAATCCGGCTTGCTTCACTTCTTTAAGGAATTGTACTTCAGCTTCTTCAGACGGAAGCGTGAACGTTACATTCATTAATGAACGGCTGTCCGGCAGGGCATGACCTTTATAAAAACCATCACTGCCGTCGATGGCATCGTAAATGACTTTTGCTTTTTCTTCATTGACTTCAGCAATCTTTTCCACGCCGCCCTGTTCTTTTGCCCAATCCAACACAAGGGACAATAAGTAAATGGCCAATGTCGGAGGGGTGTTGTATAAAGAATCATTTTTTGAATGGATAGAGTAGTTCATCATGGATGGGATTTTGTCATTATCCGTTATTAAATCTTTACGGATGATAACGACCGTGATACCCGATGGACCTAGATTCTTTTGTGCACCTGCATAGATGATGCCGAATTTACTAATATCAATCTTTTTGCTGAGAATATCACTTGACATATCGGCTACTAAAGGAATGTTGCCCGTTTCCGGGAAATCCTTCCACTGTGTTCCGTAAATCGTATTATTGCTTGTGATATGAAGATATGCAGCATCATCATTCAATTGGATGTCTTCGACTTTAGGGATGAACGTATATTTTTCATCTTTGGATGAAGCGACTACGGCCGTTTCACCAACCTTTTTGGCTTCTTTTAATGCTTTTTCCGACCAAGAACCAGTGAGTACATAATCTGCCCTTTTTCCATCTTTCAAAATGTTCATGGGAATCATGGAAAACTGTAGACTTGCTCCTCCTTGCAGCAGGAGAACTTCATAATTTTCAGGAATTTCCATAAGGTCTTTTAATGATTGAATGGCATGGTTATGAATTTTTCGAATTCCGAACTTCTATGGCTTAATTCCATGACGGACATACCGGAATCCTCAATATTCAACCATTCGTTTTGAGCTCTTTGTAAAACTTCTAAGGGAAGGGCGGCTGGCCCAGCGTTAAAATTGCGTGCACGTTTCAATTTTTTTCCTCCTATACGACTATGTGATAAAGTATTTGAGACTATTCATATATCCTACCAGAAAACTAAAATCAATAGGAGGAAAATTTAGAATTTTAAGTGACAATCCATTTTAATGTTAGGCCAATGTAAAAAAGGTCCTGCACTTTAAAGTGAGGACCAAATCGGGATCATTGTTTTTTCATGCAACCAGCGTTCAGTCAAAGTTCAATTGCCGATTGGAAAGGAGAAAGAAACCTTCTTCACAGGCCATTACAGTCTCATTTTAAATGCTGTGCAATGGATTCAGCGATTTGTTTCAGGTCATCTGGTGTATAGTCGCTGGTATTGGTTTTCCAAACAGCACCAAAGCCGTCACCTTTCCCATGCCGAGGAATTAAATGCATATGAAAATGGAAAACGGACTGTCCTGCAGCTTCACCGTTATTATTTAAAAGGTTCAGGCCTACAGGTTGGAATTCCTGCTTCATGGCGCGGGCAATTTCCGGCACCACTTCAAAGAGGTTCTTGGCGATCTCAGGTGTCAACTCATAAAGGTTTTCCTTATGTACTTTAGGTATTACCAGCGTATGGCCTTTTGTTACTTGACTGATATCGAGAAAGGCCAATACATGTTCATTTTCGAAAACTTTACTACTTGGAATTTCCCCATCGATTATTTTGCAAAAAATGCAATCACTCATTAAAAACGCTCCTTTAAAAGTTAATGTATTTGGTTAATCGTACCATAGCTTGAATCTTTGAGAAAAGGAAAAATCATAAAAACAGGATGCAACATAAGTTGCACCCTGCCTGTCGAAAAAGGGGGTTTTGCTTCAAAATTCGCATTAGCATAAATTCTCTGCGACAAACACCTCATCTACATTGTAGTAAAATACGGTTATTATCTGATTAGAGATTTTCCATTCAAAGCAACCATCTCCTATATCTTTAAAGTTTCATCAACTTTCAAAGCATAATTGATAATTATTGAATGATTTTTCTGCTTTTACGTGCAAGAGAACCATCTCCTTGCTCGAAACGATTTTTTTATGAAGCTTCTGGTTTAATTCAGTAATACGTCTTTAACTGACACCTCATTTACAATATGATGTAAATCATTTGTAATAAAACTTATGGGTAATTCAGTGTAATACGTCTTTAACTGACACCTCATTTACAATATGATGTGAATCACACGTAATGACTAACCCCTTCTTCCTTATTTATGATGACCAACAAGCTGGAAAAATATAATTAGTTATTTATGGAAATTTAGTTCCGGGAACACTCGACTATATAAAAGCAGGAGAATTTGATAAAATGGAAATAAGAACCTCTATATAGAAAGGATCGTTTATATGTCCTTATTGGAAATAAAGCAATTAGTGGGCGGATACACGAAAACGCCCGTTTTAAAAGGAATAAGTTTTGACATTCAGCCAAATGAGCTAGTTGGGTTAATTGGGCTTAACGGGGCTGGGAAAAGTACGACGATTAAACATATCATCGGACTCATGGAGCCGAAAGGCGGAAGCGTCTCGATTCATGGCAAAACACTTGCCCAGGACCCGGATACATATCGAAAACAATTCACTTATGTTCCAGAAACGCCAATTTTGTATGATGAGCTTACACTTGAGGAGCATTTAAAGCTTACAGCCATGGCACATGGTTTGGAGGAAGCCACATATAAAGAAAGGATGGACGTTCTGTTAAAGGAATTCCATATGGAGAAAAGGCTTAAATGGTTCCCGGCCCATTTTTCAAAGGGAATGAAGCAAAAGGTGATGATAATGTGCGCCTTTTTAGTACAGCCGTCTTTATATATCGTCGACGAACCCTTCGTAGGTCTTGATCCCCTAGGCATTCAATCCCTGCTTGATTTGATGAGGAAGATGAAAGAGAGCGGAGCGGGAATTTTAATGTCTACACACATACTGGCGACAGCTGAGAGGTATTGTGATTCTTTCATCATACTGCATAATGGCGAGATTCGGGCGAAAGGCGATCTTGAGCAGCTTCGTCAACAATTTTCCATGCCAGGGGCAACTCTGGACGATTTATATATCCAATTGACGAAAGAAGAAATCGGTCATGAATAGTCAAAATCTCTGGAAGGAAAGATATTTAGGCTATATAAATGAAACGCAAAAATATCTTCGTTATATTTTTAATGGCCATCTTGTTTTTGTCATGGTATTGGTTCTTGGTGGGTTGGCTTATTATTACAGTGATTGGGTGAAGACGTTAAACAGTGATTTCCCGGCTGAATTGATCATGGCCTTTGTGTTATCGATCATTGTAACCAGAAGCCCGATAAATACATTCTTGAAAGAACCTGATACGGTATTCCTGCTTCCGCTTGAAACGAAGTTAAGAAGCTATTTCAAGAATTCATTGATATTAAGTTGGGTCATGCAAAGCTTTATTCTTCTGGTTGTCCTGATTGCATCGATTCCGATGTATTCGAAGGTTACGGGTGCAGGAGGTAAGGACCTTGGAATCATCCTGGTCGTTTTGCTTATTTTGAAGTTTTTGAATTTAACCATGCGCTGGCTGGTATTGAAATATCAGGATACATCAGTGAGCCATTGGGACTCTCTCATCCGCTTTTTACTTAATGGAGTGATTCTTTATTTCATCTGTTCAAGGGCAAATATACTGTTTGCACTTATAACCTTCTTATTATTGTTAGCACTTTACATGTATTACCGAAGCGCAACTAAAGGTTTCGTGCTGAAGTGGGAACGGCTGGTGGAACTGGAAAACAAACGGATGAATTCATTCTATCGAATAGCGAACATGTTCACTGATGTTCCTCATTTGAAAGGGAAAGTAGCGAGAAGGAAATGGATGGACTGGCTATTATCACTCATTCCGTATGGTGATAAATCAACTTATACCTATCTTTACGCCCGTACACTGCTGCGATCCAATGATTATGTGGGACTTTGTTTTCGTTTAACGATCATGGGCTCCGTGATTTTAAGTGTATTCACTAACATATGGGCACATTTGATTGTTACGTTCATGTTCCTATTCATGACAGCCCTGCAACTGCTGCCGGTTTGGAAGGCACATGAATGGAAAGTATGGGTCTCATTGTATCCATTGCCAGCAAAAATGAGAGAATCTGCAGTCATAAAGCTAATTTCCTATTTCCTATTATTTGAGGACCTTGTCTTCAGTTTGGTCCTGTTAGTGAAAGGGGAATGGATGTCCGCTTTAGCCGCCTTGGCAATGGGGCTTGTTTTCATATTCGGTTTTAAAATTTATGCAGCAAAGAAAATTAAAAACTTTTAAGCGAAGCTGATTTTTCATAAAATCAGCTTTTAGAATGAAGAAATTTGTGACACAGCTGCCGAATGGGAGCGGATTTCTGAAATCAACTGAAACGTCTTTATTAAGAAAAAATGTAAGCAGATTGGTTCGGAATGATTTCACATCAACCATGACTTTAAAACAAGACTAGATTATCCTTAATGGGTTAACTGTTTTATGCCCCCTTAATGGATTGAAGATATTTGCGACACACTCCTGCCGAAAAACTGGCTAGCCGAGACCCCGCAGGCGCTTGCCCCGAGGAGGCTTGGTAGACAGTCGGCGGAAAGGGAGCGGATTTCTGAAATCAAAACATTAATAAAGAAAAAGCTGATTTTTCATAAAATCAGCTTTTTCTTTTAAGAAATGAAAATTGAAACTAAAAGCCTCATAGGGGGTATATACATATTTAACGGAGGTGTTAAATGATGGATGAATATGAACAAAAGGCATTATCTGAACTAGTATCATGGAAAAAGAAAGTAGCCAAGAAATCCGGCAGGCTTGAGCGGATGTCCAAAAAGGCGCAAATCAAATTGAATAGTTATATTCCAGACCGAGTGCACAAAGTGATTACTGATAGTATTAAAGGGATGATAGAGGCCGTATTATCAGGTTCTAAATATATGTCTAAAGAAAAAAATGTAGTGCTATTAACCTTGCAGCAAAAGGAAGAGTGGGTTGCGGAAACTGTAACAGCATATCGGAAAACGGCGGTTATAGAAGGTGTGGGAACCGGAGCGGCAGGGCTTTTAATTGGATTGGCTGATTTCCCATTACTGCTTAGCATCAAGATGAAATTATTATTCGAACTATCCCGTCTATACGGTTTCGATCCAAATAAATATGAGGAACGATTGTTCATTCTTCATATCTTCCAGATGGCATTTTCCAGCGAGGAGAAGAAATTGGAAACATTACGGGTAATAGAGGAATGGGATTCAGGGAAATGTCCGGAAATAGACTGGCAAGAATTTCAGCAGGAATATCGCGATCACATCGATGTCATCAAAATGTTTCAGCTCGTTCCAGGTTTTGGGGCAGCTGTCGGTGGATATGCGAACCATCATTTGTTGGAACATCTTGGGGAGACGGCTGTCCATTGTTACCGAATCAGACTTCTTAAACAGTAAGGGACGGGGATAACCCGTCCCTTTACCATTACCGCAATAAAGATTCATTCACCTTTTGAGATGATTGTTTCTTATTGTGATAGGTCACCGCTGCAGTGCCTAATATTTTGGCTGCAATGAGCATCGCTTTTTCATCAATGTCAAACAAAGGATGATGATGTGGATATGTATGTTCATTTTTTGGCCTGGCTCCCGTAAAGAAGAATGTACCTTTTACATTTTGTAAATAATAAGAAAAATCTTCACCTGTCATATCCGGGTCAATTTCCTCTGTAATTAAAACTTCCTTGACGGACTCAGTGCTCCCGATGAGGAATTTAGTTTCCTCAACATGTGGAATAACAGCTGGATAACCCTGAAAGTATTGATATTCATAGGTGCAGTCCGCAGCTAGGCAGGTTCCTTTAACAATCCGCTCCATTTCTTCGTTAATGAATGAACGGACATCTTCCTTGAATGTGCGGACGGTCCCGATTATTTTTGCCTTATCTGCAATGACGTTAAAAGCATTATCTGCTACAAAGGAACCGACGGTAATGACTGCAGAATCTATTGGGTTAAGGCGGCGGCTTACGATTTGCTGTAGGGCCATGACTAGCTGAGAGCCGACCACGATTGCATCACGGGTTTTATGCGGCTGGGCTCCATGTCCGCCCTGCCCTTGAATGGTGATTTCAAAACGGTCAGCAGCGGCCATAAGGGGGCCAAAAGCGTATTGGACTGTTCCGGTAGGGACCGTGGCCCATAAATGGGTGCCGAAAATTACATCCACCCCATCAAGGCAGCCAGCTTCAATCATCGGTTTGGCGCCTCCTGGAGCATACTCTTCAGCATGCTGGTGGATAAAGATATATTCACCTTCGAGCTCATCCTTCAGTTCATTCAGATTTTTGCAAGGACAAGGAGTGTCGCTGTATGCCCATCGTGTCCACACGCATGCATTACCCCGGGTACGGAAGATTTATAGTGAACTTCTTTTTCATCTTGAATAGGTAAGGCGTCGAAATCAGCGCGCAATGCTACGGTTTTACCAGGCTTACTGCCGGTGACCTTGGCAATAACTCCATTTCCGCCTACATTCGTCCGGTGTTCGATTCCATGTTTTTCATAAAATTCAGCGATGAAGGCCGCCGTTTGGGTTTCTTGAAAAGAAAGCTCTGGATGTTGATGAAGATAACGCCTGATGGAAACCATTTCTTCATATGAACCATCTAGAAGATCGTGTAATCGCTGTATCATTTTGCACCTCCCAATGATTGGATTAATTGTAAATAGTATATCATATTCTGAATAATCCAAAGTGAATTAAATACCTTGAGGAGGACGATATATAATGAATAAATATTCCTGGATTGCTATGGTTTCGCTTTGCTTGTTGCTATTCTTTTTTTGATGAATGAAGTCCAGAGTGAGAAATCTTTAGCATTCGATACATATATTGCGGAACTCTTTTCTGTAGGTAAAAATACTTTTTCGTTCACTTTCTTCAAGTACATTACCTATCTTGGGAAATCCATGTTCATTGGTTTTGGAAGCTTACTATGTGTTCTATATTTGTGGATAATTAAGAAGGATTATTGGACCATGGCCGTCTATTCTATCGGGATTGCCGGGGGTGATGTATTAAACGGGTGGATAAAAAATCATGTTAAAAGAGTACGCCCTGAAAATCATATGATGGAGACCGCTGGCTTCAGTTTTCCAAGTACCCACGCAATGGTGGGCCTTATTTTCTTCAGTATGGTTGCTTATTTAATCATGAATGAAATTAAAGGAAACTCATTGAAATGGGCAGTGGGAATTGGTTTCGTTTGTATGGTTCTCCTGATCTGTGTCAGCAGGATCGCTATGAAAGTTCACTTTCCAACTGATATCTTGGCAGGTTTTGCATTAGGAGCGGCATATAGTTTAACCTTGTTTAAATTGTATAAATTCCTGGGGTCTAGAGTACTTTGAATGAAATATATGTAAATATCGGTTGCATTTCCCCGGAAATAAAGAAGGAATTTGTCGGATTGTTATAGGTTTTATTGATCATGCATTCAAAATAACGTTCTGCATTACTATGAAGAAGCCCATCCTTGAGGGGATGGGCCTTTTATTGAGCAGGAATGGATTATTCTTCGGAATCCTTCACCAATGTGTATTGGGTTACATAGGCTTCACCCGAAAACATCTTCTGGCTGGAATTCGTAACGGAGGTTTTGAGTCGCTGTTATGCGCCATCTTAAAGGAACTGGAATTCTTCCAGTTCAGGAAATCAGCTTGTTTCTCCCAAATCGTTAGAATAACATAAGTTTCAGAGTTGATCGGCCGCAGAATACGAAGTGCGACGAAACCCGGTTCATTTTCAATGAATCCAGCCCTGTTTTTAAAACGATGTTCGAATACCGGCCTTCCTTCCTCACTTACAGGGATATTATTCATGACTACATACCCATGATCCTGAAGGTTCCCTTTCCCATCAACCACTTCATACTTACGTGGCGAGCTGAAGATCGTTTTACCAGTTGTTTCATGTAAAAGTACTGCAGTGTCAGGATTTTGCATAAGTAATATTTTTCATTCGGGTGCTTATCTTTTTGATTTTCAAAAAATCGTAAGTGCCTGATGTGATGAATACATTCATAATTTCCCTCCAATTACTATATAGTACCTGTATACCCATTTTACCCAATGAATAGTGCTTTTACCATTTCCAAACTAACCATCAAGCTGGCAAACCGGTAAGGTACGTATAAAAAAGTCGATTTTTTGACAAATATATAGGTTGGCTATACTTCTATTATAGAAAAAGCTATAGTTTAAGGAGATTCGATTTGAAATTCAACATCCTTCTGATATTCTATGTAGGTAATGAATAAAAATAGAAACGTGATTGCTTGAAAGGTGGATATTAATGTCTAAGGAAATTACGAATGATACATTTTTAAAAGCTGCAAGAGGAGAGAAAACGGATCATGTGCCTGTTTGGTATATGCGTCAGGCCGGCCGTTCACAGCCGGAGTACCGTAAATTGAAAGAGAAGTACTCACTTTTTGAAATTACTCACCAGCCGGAATTATGCGCTTATGTAACTAGATTGCCAGTTGAGCAATATGACGTAGACGCTGCGATTTTATATAAAGATATAATGACACCGCTACCAGCCATTGGTGTCGATGTTGAGATTAAGTCCGGAATCGGTCCAGTCATATCCAACCCGATCCAATCGGTGACAGATGTTGAAAAATTAGGTGAATTGAACCCAGAGAAAGACATTCCGTATGTGTTGGACACGATTAAATTATTGACCACGGAGCAATTATCCGTTCCTTTGATCGGTTTCTCCGGGGCTCCGTTCACCATTGCTTCATACATGATTGAAGGCGGTCCCTCCAAAAACTACAATAAGACGAAAGCTTTCATGTATTCCGAGCCAAAGGCCTGGTTTGCATTAATGGATAAATTGGCGGATATGATCATCATCTATGTCAAGTCACAAATCAAAGCCGGCGTTAAAGCCGTCCAAATCTTTGATTCATGGGTGGGTGCTCTGAACGTTGAAGATTACCGCGTGTTCATCAAGCCGATCATGACTCGTATCTTTTCTTCATTGCGTGAAGAAAATGTACCGCTAATCATGTTCGGGGTCGGCGCAAGTCACTTGGCACTTGAGTGGAATGATCTTCCGATTGATGTAGTCGGGCTTGATTGGAGACTGCCAATTACAGAAGCAAGACAAATGGGAATCCAGAAAACGGTACAAGGTAATCTTGATCCTGCCCTGCTATTATCATCATGGGATGTTATAGAAGAACGGACGAAAAGGATCCTGGATCAGGGCATGGAACAGGACGGCTACATCTTTAATCTTGGTCATGGGGTTTTCCCTTCCGTAAATCCGGAAACACTGAAGAGGCTGACCGCTTTCATTCATGAATATTCCTCAAAAATGAAGTAAAGTGAGCGAACCATTTGCTAAAACTCCGTAATTGGATGCACAATGAAAGAACGAAATCTTTAAAAGAGGTGTAATTTCATGTCAAGAAAAAAATGGGCCTTTTAGTCATGGCTTATGGTACTCCATACACTGAAGAGGATATTGAAAGGTATTATACACATATTCGTCATGGGAGACGGCCAAGCGACGAATTGATTGCCGACCTAAAAGGCAGATATGAAGCGATCGGTGGATTATCCCCGCTTGCAAAAATAACGGCAGGACAAGCTGAAGCGCTTGAAAAGAAATTGAATTCCGTTCAGGAGGAAGTTGAATTCAAGGCATATCTTGGACTGAAACATATTGAACCTTTTGTTGAAGACGCAGTGAAACAAATGCATGAAGATGGAATCAAAGAAGCGGTCAGTATAGTATTGGCACCGCATTTTTCAACATTCAGCGTGAAGTCTTATAATGGACGTGCCCAGGATGAAGCCGCTAAATTGGGGGACCTGACCATCACTTCCGTTGAAAGCTGGTATGATGAACCAAAATTCATCCAATATTGGGTAGACCAAGTAAAAGAAGTAATCGGGAAAATGACCTCGGAAGAACGCGATAATTTCGCTTTGATCGTGTCGGCACATAGCCTCCCGGAAAAAATCTTGCAATCGGGAGATCCGTATCCAAATCAACTGAAAGAAACGGCAGACATGATTGCCGAAGGCGCAGGGGTTACCAATTATGCAGTAGGCTGGCAAAGCGCTGGACAAACTCCTGAACCATGGTTGGGACCTGATGTACAGGATTTAACCAGAGATCTTCACAAGGCAAAAGGTTATAAAGCTTTCATTTATATTCCTGTTGGCTTTGTTGCCGAGCACCTTGAAGTCCTTTATGATAACGATTATGAATGTAAGGTTGTGACGGAAGAGATTGGTGCAGGCTACTATAGGCCGGATATGCCTAATGTTAAACCTGAATTCATCGATGCTTTGGCCACGATCATTTTAAACAGATTACAGAAAGTGATCAGTCAATAGGACAAAATTAGTTTAACCAAGCTTGCAATATGCTCTGCAAATTTTCATTTGATGTTAGGTAATTCACCGGAAAAGCGACGCTTTCTTTTTACTTGACCTTGCTGATTTAAATAAATACCCTATTTTCGAAAAGTGGCTGTCCAGTAACGGGGATGGCCATTGTTTCTCTAAGTAATTGATAATATAATTGAAAAGACTGAAAATTTTTGATATGATATCGTTGAACATAATGACTGTATTGTCCGTCTGGTCAGGATTGAGGTGGGAAATGTCTGTTGATCGTAAAAAATTAATTTTGGAAGCCGCGACCAAGTCGTTTTCACTTTTTGGCTATAAGGCAACGACGATGGATCAAGTCGCTAAAATTGCCAATGTGGGAAAAGGGACCATTTATACCTTTTATAAAAATAAGGAAGAGCTGTTTAAAGAAATCGTTCAGAGGTTGATAGAGGAAATGAAGTATGAGGCGGAACAGTCTTTGGATGACCAACTCTCCTTTTTTGAAAACCTGCATCGGGCCGTTTATCGAATTCTGGAGTTCAGGCAGGAACATCAATTATCATTAAAACTTCTTCAGGAAGAGCGGGAAATAGGTACGCCAGCCGTTCAGGAGATGGTTAATGAAATGGAAGAAGCCATTGTATCCTACATTAAGGACAAACTAAAAATAGCGATTGATAAGGGCTATATACAACCTTGCGATCCAGAGATAACAGCTTTCCTGATGCTAAAGATGTACCTTGCCCTGATTTTTGATTGGGAAAGGAACCATGCCCCATTAGAGAAAGAGGAAATTGCTGAACTATTTAAAATATATTTATTCAAAGGATTATCCGTTACGTGACAATTCTATTTTTTTGCTGAAAGGCAATGAACCCCAATAAAAGAAGAGATACCGATGATCGGTATCTCTTCTTTTATTGGGGTTGGTTTCAGCTGCGAAACCGAAACATATATATATATTCATCCTGCTATTTGGGAAGCGGATGGTGAAACACAAGACTACTACTCTCCAGAAAGGCAATGATCACAGTGGTTTCCATAACATTCGTGCTGTTCTTCAATTTTTTTCCGCATTCCGTGCATTGTTTCGGTGGAAGGTTTTTAAAGAACTCAACGCTACTTTGAATCATGAACATCATCTCCTGAATTTTTTTATTATTCTCATTTCTATGGTTTTATTGTATTATAACAGATTTACAATGTCAATGAATGTTTTATAACATAAGTAAAAAAGGTGAAATAAGGGCAAGAATAGTTTATATTAATGGGGAAGTCATTGAGAGAAAAAGGAGTGCCTAAGCATGAAAATCACCGTAATTGGCTGCTGGGGCGGTTATCCAGCTAAAAATGAGGCAAGTTCCGGCTATTTGCTTGAATATGAAGATTTTCGCATTCTGCTTGATTGTGGCAGCGGTGTTCTATCACAGCTGCAAAACCATATGAAGCCAGAGGATCTTGGTGCAGTTGTATTATCCCACTATCATCCGGATCATGTAGCGGATATTGGTGTCCTGCAGCACGCTGCGTTCATACAGCAGATATTGGGCAGCGAAAAAAGGACCATTCCTATTTATGGTCATGATTTGGACGAAGTCGAATTCGGTAAGTTAACTTATAAAGACGTGACAAAGGGGATCGCCTACTCTGCTGATCAACCCTTAACCATTGGACCGTGTAAATTTACGTTCATGAAAACAAAACATCCAGTCCCTTGTTTTGCAATGAGGATTGAAGCAGAAAATCATTCGATAGTTTACACAGGGGATAGTTCATATATGGACGAGCTTGCAGATTTCGCTAAAGACGCAAATGTTTTATTATGTGAAAGTAACTTTTATAGTGATATGGATGGTTCAAAGGCGGGGCATATGACGGCAAGGGAAGCGGGCCTGCTGGCAGAAAAGGCAGACGTCCAGCTATTGCTGTTAACTCACCTTCCTCATTATGGGAATCTCGATCAACTGAAAAAAGAAGCATCCGAGGTATTCAAAAGGGAAATAGCTGTAGCCAAAACCAATCTCGAATTCCAACTATAAAAAAACATCTGGGATATGAAGTCTACAAGGAGGAACAACTGTGCTTTTTATTGATAATAAGGGAATTACAGATCCAAGAATTAACCTGGCCATCGAAGAATATGCGCTTAAACATTTAAATATAGATGAAACTTATCTTCTATTTTACATTAATCGTCCTTCAATCATCATAGGAAGAAATCAAAATACGATTGAAGAAATCAATTCCGATTATGTAGATGGAAATGGCATTACAGTTGTTCGCCGCCTTTCCGGGGGCGGAGCGGTTTATCATGACCTGGGGAATCTCAATTTCAGTTTCATTACGAGAGATGATGGGGATAGTTTCCATAACTTCAGGAAATTCACCCAGCCTGTCGTGGAAACGCTCGAGAAACTAGGAATACATGCTGAATTGAGCGGACGTAACGATATTCTGGCTGAAGGAAAGAAGATTTCAGGGAACGCGATGTTTTCAACGAAGGGCAGGATGTTCAGTCATGGGACATTGCTGTTTCAATCAGAAATGGATCACATTGTATCCGCTTTAAAAGTGAAAAAAGATAAAATCGAGTCCAAAGGGATTAAATCGATAAGAAGCCGTGTCGGTAATATCGCCGATTTCCTAAAAGAACCGATGTCTGTTGAAGAATTCCGTTCATTCCTCCTGCAAAATATTTTCAAAGATAGCGGTAAGGTTACAGAGTATGTTTTAACCGAGACGGATTGGGAGAAAATTCACGAAATATCGGAAGAAAGGTATCAAAACTGGGAGTGGAATTATGGAAAATCACCTAAATTCAACTTGCAAAACTCGCATAGATTCCCTGTGGGATCTGTTGATATCCGCCTTGAAGTGAACAGGGGAATCATTGAAAATTGTAAAATCTACGGTGATTTCTTCGGGGTCGGTGAGGTTGCGGATATTGAACAAAAGCTTACTGGAATACGCTATGAAAAGGAAGCAATCAGCAGGGTACTGGATGAGATCGATGTTCGTCATTATTTTGGCAATGTAACAAAAGAAGAAATATTGGCTTTAATATATTAAGCTTGAAAAGCCGTCCCGATTTAATAGGACGGCTTTTATGCCTAATAATGACAGTAATTTCTTGAAAATGGATAAAATTCTTGCTGTGATCGCATTCTTTTAATATAATAAAACTGTATTTAGTTCACCATAAAAATGAATGACTATTCATTCATGCTATTTGCAGGGGAGGGAGAAAGATGAATTTATCTGAACGGCTTCATCAAATGGCTTTAAAAAAGGCGGATAAGCCAGCATATTACTTTGTGGATCAATCCACTTCATATGGGGAATTGGATAAGGCCGTTACGAAGTTCGCAGACGAATTACATAGGCTTGGTGTTACAAAGGGTGATAACATTGCGCTGTTATTAGGCAACTCTCCACATTTCATCATTTCGTTGTATGGAGCTATGCGAGCAGGGGCGACCGTAATTCCCGTCAATCCCATTTACACACCTGACGAGATTGGTTACATCCTGAATAATGGCGATGTAAAGGTTGTTGTGGCATTAGACAAGCTTTTACCCTTATTAGAGAAAATGAACCCAACCCTCTCAAGCGTCGAACAATATGTAATTTGTGAAACGCAGCCGGATAATGGGGAGATTAGCAAATTTAACATCTATCAAAAAATGAAATCGTTTACAAAAATGGTCGAATCGGGGGATGACGGGTTTAAAGGTCCAGAACTGGATCCTGAAGATACGGCAATCATACTCTATACCTCGGGAACCACGGGGAAACCAAAGGGTGCCATGCTCACACATGCCAATATCTACTCCAATGCACATGATATTGGGGAATATTTAAAAATCACGGAAAGTGACCGTGTCATTACGACATTGCCAATGTTCCATGTTTTCAGTTTAACGGTAGTTGTGAATGCCCCGTTGATAAGCGGTGGTACGCTTTTAATTGTCCCGCAATTCAGTCCTAAGGAAATATTCAGGCAAGTCAAAAAATACGAAGCGACCGTTTTTGCTGGAGTGCCTACGATGTATAACTTTCTTTTCCAATATCCAGATGCGAAAGAGGATGCTTTGAAGTCGTTGCGGATATGCATCTCGGGCGGATCCGCCATGCCAGTGTCCCTGCTTGAATCATTCGAGCGGAAATTTAATGTCAGGGTTTCAGAAGGATATGGCTTATCCGAAGCTTCCCCTGTTACCTGCTTCAATCCTTTGGACCGTCCAAGGAAGGCGGGTTCCATCGGAACCTCCATCCTTAGGGTGGAAAACAAAGTGGTCAATGAGCTTGGAGAAGAAGTTCCGATCAATGGGGTAGGGGAATTGATTGTCAGAGGTCCGAATGTAATGAAGGGTTATTATAAAATGCCTGAAGAATCAGCCGCTGTCTTGAAAAATGGCTGGTTATATACAGGCGATTTAGCCAGGATGGATGATGAAGGCTATTTTTTCATTGTAGATCGTAAAAAGGAGCTTATCATCGTCGGTGGCTATAATGTCTATCCACGTGAAGTGGAGGAGGTTTTGTATGCCCATCCTGAAGTAGTTGAGGCAGCAGCCATCGGCGTTCCCGATCCCAATCAGGGGGAAGTGGTTAAATGCTTTGTGGTAAAGAAAAACAATGCTTTGACCGAGGAAGAGCTGCTTGCCTATTGCATGGAACACTTGGCCAAATATAAGGTACCGGAAAAAATTGAGTTTTTGGATGAACTTCAAAAAACGCGACTGGTAAAATTTTGCGACGTTCCTTGAAAAACCATGTACTGCAAAACTGAATTACATTGATCATGAGGAGATCATTGCCTATAACTGGCAATGGTCCTTTTTTTGTACAACCAAAGTGTATGAGGATGCATAAAATATATTGAAGAACTTAAAACCTTGATTCTTGTTTCGAAAAGAGTTATCATTGTCATTAAAAATTTCCACAAAATTGTAAGGAGGGGTTAGATGAGAGATGTAAAGCTTTTGGATATTTTTACACATCCCATTGCTCAAAAATACTTGAACCGTTCAGGTCTGGCACATGCGATTGCGGTAGCATACCATGCGTTTCACTTAGCAAATGAATATAATGTCGACCCTGATATTGCTGCCAAAGCTGGACTTTTGCATGATATGGGTCATTTCACCTGGTATCGCAATGGTAAATGGGATTATGATCTATATAAACAAAATGATATTCACCCGATCAAAGGAGCAGAACGAGCACATAAACTATTAATCCGCTTGGGAGAAAATCCGATAAAGGCAAAGACCATTTCCCTCGCCATTTTATTTCACACCGATTCGTTCTTACCTTCAAATGATATTATTCGCACACCGCTTCAGCAAGTCGTCAAATGGGCCGACGAAAAAGATGAAGAAGAAGGTGGAAAACACCATTATCGCAAAATTGATTTTCCCCGGGCAAAGGAAAGCATCATGAAACTTGATACTCTCATAGATGAGGAACAAAGAAAAAGGCTATCATCCTGAAGTCAAACGGGTTGATAGCCTTTTTATTGTCAGAAGGAGCACTTTTTAAAGCATTTAACAGTTTAAATTTGTTATCAGGTAAATTAATGATGTAAAATATAGACCAATAGAACTACTTGCGGCGGACAATTACAAAAAATTACCGGATTAATAACAAATAAAGAAAGTAACAGGTGAGGTTATGAAGTCGATTAAGCTAATGATATATGGTGGTCAGGGAGGACTTGAGGGAATCATCGAAAAAGAAGATGACATTAAGGTCATGGGGAAGACAGGAAATGAAATGGACCTTCTTGATTCTGATCATACATCAGCCATGCCAGATGTCATTCTTATTGATGCCCGGTCTTCT
This sequence comes from Peribacillus frigoritolerans, assembly GCA_030562215.1. Taxonomy (GTDB): domain Bacteria; phylum Bacillota; class Bacilli; order Bacillales; family DSM-1321; genus Peribacillus; species Peribacillus frigoritolerans_B. Next base: position 2,255,776 of record JAUPFL010000001.1, read on the forward strand.
GGAAAGTATGGACAGGAAGTCATGCAAATCCTGAAGGAAAAATATCCATCCACTCCTTTCCTCATTTTTACTGCCTATTCAGAAAATCATTATCTTATCGAAGCCATATGCCATGGTGCAGCAGGTTATGTGTTACAGGATGGCGGAATGAAACAAGTGATGTCGGCAATCCGTCAATGTGCCAACGGTCAGATAGTTTATCCTGCCTCATTTAAATCAATATTAATGAAAAAGCTGCAGCAGGATGTTGAAAGATCACCAGTGACTTTGGAAAAGGCAATAGAAAAATTGGGGGTCTTTTCTAAACGCGAGCATGAACTGCTTATCCTGCTAACCCAAGGCGAAACGAATCAGCAAATTTCAGAAAAACTTTTTCTATCGATCGGCACGGTAAAAAACTATATAAGCCGTATTTACAGAAAACTGAATGTTAATAATCGACCGGAGCTTATGGCACTTTTGTATAGTTTTCCAAAAAGCGGGATGAAGGGATGACTACACATGCCCTGCCGTTCCGTTAATCGGCGTCTTTCATAATGCCCTTACCAAAACCTTTGATGAAACGATTTTCATCTAAGCAATTAAGTGGCGGCAAAGGGACAAATTCGTCGTTGCTTTAAACATCCCTCTGTTTTTTTAGTGTCTCTGATCATCATTCCGCCTCCAATCCCGGATGTGCATTTTTGGCTGGAGGTGTATTCTGTGAGATCTTAAGGTTGATAATAAAGAATAAAAAATCAACAAAATGATGGAGATTGTAAGGGATGAATGATATTGAAGGGAAATCCGGTTCTAACCTGTCCATTTTGGATTAAACTATTAAGAGGGAGATTCGTTTAAGGAGGGGCATCATGGTTAGAAAATGGGCTGGAAGAGCGATTATATTATATATCCTATATGCAGCAGCGATGTATTGGTATATTTTTATGGAGCTGATACCACCATTCCCGAAGCTTTGCGTGGAACTGCAGCAGATCCTGCAACATTCCTGAATGCAAGGGAACTAAAGCTTAGCGAAGAGTATTCAGGACTGCGGAATTTTATTTTTTTCGTATCCACGCCATATGAATGGCTGCTGTATTTCTTCATTTTATTATTCGGTTTTTCAAAGGCATTTGAAAAATCGTCAATGGCAGTCTCGAGACTGAAAGCGATCAGAACGGGCATTTACTTATTCTGGCTTTCCATTATTTCTTACCTGGCACTGTTTCCAATCAGTTTCATTGGATATCGGATGAGCAAGAGTTACCACATAAGTACACAAAGTTTCACCTCGTGGATGAAGGATGGAGTCATCGAATTCTGGGTGAATTTTGGGATGATGTTCATCATCGTTTCCGTTTTATATTGGTTAATGAAGAAAAGTGTGAAGAAGTGGTGGCTCTATGCTTGGATGCTGTCCATTCCATTTACCTTGTTCCTGATGTTTGTTCAGCCTGTATTGATTGATCCGCTCTACAATGAATTCTATCCGCTCAAAAATAAAGAGCTGGAAACGGAAATATTGGCACTTGCCTCACAGGCTGAGATTCCGGCTGAACACGTGTATGAAGTAAATATGGCGGAAAAGACCAATGCCTTGAATGCATACGTGACCGGCATAGGTTCCAACTCAAGAATAGTCCTTTGGGATACGACCTTGAACAAACTGAAAGAAGATGAAATCCTTTTATCATGGCACATGAAATGGCTCATTATGTGGAAAAGCACATTTATATAGGGATTGCAGGTTATTTAGGACTGACTTTAATCGGTTTGTGGCTGACATCGAAAATCATGAATTTTATCATTGGTCGCTGGGGCCATCAATTAAAGATCCGTTCGGTTGACAGCATTTCTTCTCTCCCATTATTTCTTTTAATAACGTCTGTGCTGCTCTTTGCTTCAAGCCCGCTGTCCAATTATGTTTCCAGATATCAAGAAACAAGGGCTGACCGTTATGCCATTGAAATGACCGGGGATAAAGAATCAGCAATCACGACGTTCCAGGAACTCACGAGGTCGGGGTTGAGTCAGGTCAACCCGCCATTCCTGGTTAAATGGCTGCGATATTCCCATCCTACCATGCTCGAGCGGATTTCAACGGTTGAAAATGCAGATACAAAGGGAGATTGAAAGCCAGCTGAAAACCAGCTGGCTTTTTTTCTTTGGAAAGTGGGGATTTGTAGATGTTTTCAGAAAAACTATTTTTTTAAAAAATCTTAGGTTCTCTACTATAATAAATTAAATTCCCAGTTCGTTTTAAGGAGATCGGATATGTATAATGTACTTTTCATCACTATAGGCTCAGTGCTTGTTGCAGTAGCCTACAACTTATTTTTGATACCCCATTTAATTTTAAGCAGCGGACTTAGTGGACTTGCGATCATGTTCGGAATCATCACCCCAGTCAACACAGGGATATTGAATTTCCTGTTGAACCTGCCTTTGCTGATTCTTGGGTACTTGAAATTAGGGAGACGCTTTATAACCTATACGATATTATCAGTTGTCGTGATTTCGGTCAGTTTATACCTTATTCCAGTTCACGGAATATCCACTGAACCGATTTTGTCTTCTTTATTTGGCGGAATCATATCGGGGTTTGGCATAGGCATCATCTTTCGTGCTTCGGGGTCTTCGGGCGGTTTTGATATCATTGCCATGCTATTGGCGAAGAAGAGCGACTTTCCACTTGGTACATTGCTTTCGGTGATGAATGGAGTTGTGGTGGTTATCTCAGGATTCATCTTTGGTTGGGATGCCGCATTATATACGCTGATTTCCATTTATGCAGCAGGAAAGGTGATCGATACGATCCATTCCAATCACATTAAATTAACATTAATGATCGTTACCAAAAAGAGTGACGAAATGAAAACGAAGCTCCTGACCAACCTATATCGTGGAATTACAGTCATGGATGGTGAAGGTGCATATTCTGGAGAAAAGAGCAAAGTAATGATGACAGTCATTACACGTTATCAGTTAACCGATGTAAAAACGATGATAAAAGAAGTGGATCCGAATGCTTTTGTTAATATAACCGAAACTGCCGAGGTCATGGGGATGTTTCATAAAGAGTGATGATAATTAGAAAAGCCTCCCGACATTATGGGAGGCTTTTCTGATCTTAATGTTAATTTCCAAATTGTTTTAGTAAAACGTTCATTTCAGAACTTAGTTTTAAGAATAAAGGTTTGTTTTTCATATCCAAGGCTTCATCGATCTGTTTTGCAAGGATATTCTTTTTGGTAGTAAGGACGGCTTCCTGAATAATCATATCAATTAACATTCCCTGAACCACGGCATCGTTTTTCATTTCGCTCATTGATAAGGACTTCACTGACTCTGAATAAGATTTTTCATTTTTCAAAGTTACCACCCCTGACCCTTTTTATTATTATATGGATTTGAGCGGATAAAATCAACTGAAAATTTTAAAAATTTAAATTTTAATAGAGAATGTGTCGTTTAGATGACGAAAAAGCCACTATATAAAAGAATTTTTAATTTTTTGTGAACTTGCTTTTTATGTTTAAGGGTTGTGCTATTATAGTGAGTAATTTAACATACATTTACTATCTCCCTTCACTCTTCTTGGACAGGAATGGAAGGGTATAAGCAATCAAGAATATAAGCTTTGGTAAAGTGAAAGCGGAGTTTAGCAATGAGGAAGAGGTGGATTAAAAATGAAGGAAAACAATCAGGGAATCATCGAGGAATATGAAATCACGCCACATACACTAATGGTTTCGCCAATCAATTACGGCAGTAAAATATATGCCCGTATCGTTGAAATGGAGGACGAGTTCATCTCCCCGTTTAAACCTATGGAAATAATTAAGAGAAGCTGCGAGTTCTTCGGATCAAGTTATGAAGGACGCAAGCAAGGCACGAAACAGCTCATAAACATCACGCATAAAGCACCGATCGCGATTGATCCGACCAGTTCGATATTCTTCTTTCCAACTACATCTCCGTTGCGTCCTCAATGCATCTGGTTATCACATGAGCATGTGGTATCCTATGATCGCCTGGATTCCAAACATACAACCATCACATTCAGGAATAGACAAACCATCGATATAGCGGTATCATGCAGCTCTTTCGAAAACCAGCTGCACCGGACATCTTTTTTAAAAACGAAATTAATCCAGAGGATTGAGGAAACAAAGAGGAAATCCTTTTATCTGTTCACTGATGCTAATGGAGCCAAGGCTTCAGAAGTAATCTCAAAGTATATACCTCGATAAGAGGGGGTTCAGGGAAAAATCATAGAAGAATGCAAACGCCGAATCATTCAAAATTAAGCAAGCCCTTCTTATTAAAGAAGGGCCCTGGAATTAATCTTCAAATAATTCATCCATTAAATCGTCAATTTCTTTTCTTAATTTTTCAGTGCCTCCCTTTTGGCTACGAATTAAACCATGCAAATAAAACATTGCATGGTTTTTCTAAGAAATAAAGGTTGGGAAAATTTTTACGATCAAAACATGGGGTATAAGTTTCCTTAACGTTTGACTCCTTGATACATAATATATTAGACAATAGACCGACGATGCATCTTTTGTTCAGTGTTTCACAAACTGTTCGAAAAAGGTTATTACTTTTCTGGAACTCTTTTGTTTTATACGTTTTATATTAAGAAATCGCTACTAGTAGATAATACTAGGTATGGATATTCAATTAACATCTTTTTCAATAACGTTGTACTGACACTAAAATGATAGTGTTGACGTATAGTTATAATAGATGAATGGAAATTAAATTGTCGATTAATAATGAACAAACGGGCCCGACCTATTAATCGTTAAGGACTGTTCCTTGAAAAAGTGTTGCCCTGATCAGTAAGCAGTAATTGTGCAAACGGCTTATGTAAAACGGCGATTGACAGTCCTCAGTTCCTATAATGGGGAAGAGGAGAGTATACCAGAAGGATACAGCGTCGAATATGGAGGGATATTCTGCCGTTTAATCATTAAGAACAAAGGCGATGCTATGCATAGAGTGAACTTAATGAAGGATGCCATAACAAGGGAGCTTGAAGTAATTCAGTTAATTGTAAAAGGTATTTTCCAGAAGAAGAATTATCTATCTGAAATCCATGGCAGACATTTCATCCCACATGGCATAGATCAATCAAACAAAGGATATCATGGGCTTTTTAAGCGTCCCTATCGTATTAAAGGCATTTCATTTTTTCGACACAGGGAATTGTTGAAGGCAATCGATCAGGGGAAATCATGAATGCGTGTTACATTCTGCGGCGGATCATGATATTGGTTTACTTTAAGCTCCTTGTTCAAGATAACTGTTTTCCTATCCTTCTCTTCAAGATGATTAGTGCTCTTGGTTTGATGGGGGCAGAGACAATCATAATGGGTGCGACTCAACCTTTGTAAAGGAGCATGTAAATAACTTTTATTTGAAGAATCTCAAAACTAAAATGGTTAAGGATATTCAGTATGCACTTGATTACATAGGTTATGCCTTGAGCGAAAAGTAATATTCATAAAGATGAATCCATGGTTTTAACAAGCCGATTAAATTATGATTATGGAATATTCAAACAGGTGAATGGAGGTAAGTGAGTCTTATCGGTCTTATCATGAAAGACTCACTTACCTTTATGCCTGGAAGGGCGGAATGCTTTTTTGTGGTCATACTTTTTACATCCAAGGGATCTGTCCCTTCCCGAAGGATCCAAGCATCCAGCATTCACAGAAACATGTATGGAGGATGCCTGTACCCGCCCGCTAATTCCTTGAACGGTGGTTTTTTTCGAAAAAGTAATAACATAACAAGTCTTCGGTTTTGTTGCGAAGGCGGGGATTGAAATAATTATGATGTTCCTCGTATCCTTTATATAAAAAACAATACATCGTGAAGGATTCATCGCGTTTGATTTCACTAACCTTAATATTCTCTTTGCGCAAATAGCGCCGTACCTCGGCAAGTTCGTCTTGAACCACTTTTAAAGTATGTTCGACTAGCTCCGAATAGGGCCTTTTTAATTTAAACGGACTAATTTCGATGACCTTGAGATCCAGGTTTAAGACTGTAATAACCATAGGGAGGTAGATGGCTTTTTCAATCATATTTCGGTCACCTTCTGGAATGCGGGTCATCATGACCGCCCCTTTCTAAATAGTACGTTTTCAATAATAATATGTATATTCCGTAAAAACTAGAACATTTGTTCTGTTTTTTTATCCTAATGTATTTTCAGTGTATATGCAAGCAATTTTGATAAATCTAGAAATATTCGTTAACAAGATTATGTTTTCCGGAGATAGGGAAAGTATGAAGATATATGGATAATAATTCTTGCAATTTCAGGGGAAAGTGATATATCTAAAATAAACAGTTTTTAATAAGTTTATGCTGCTTTGATGGCAGCATGTCGAGGGAGATAATTATGGATTTGGATACTATACGTGAGTGGTTTACACTTGATCATATATCGGCACTTATTCAGCAATATCGCTCATTCGGTCCAATTCCCGGAATCTTACTGCCGATGCTGGAAGCTTTTTTGCCTTTTTTGCCCTTAGTGGTGTTCGTGCTTGCCAATGCAACGGCTTTTGGTCTCTGGTGGGGGTTTTTATTTTCTTGGATTGGTGCGGTAGCGGGGTCTTTTTGCTTTTTTGGATTATTAGAAGATATGGTCAAATGAGGTTTTTCCGATTTTTGCAAAAGCATAAACAGGTGCAGAGGTTGATGGTTTGGGTTGAGAGCCATGGATTCGGTCCTTTGTTCATATTGCTCTGCTTCCCTTTTACACCTTCTGCTATCGTTAATATCGTGGCAGGACTTTCAAAAGTCAGTACCCTGCAATATGGACTTGCAGTAGTGGGAGGAAAAGCGGTGATGATTTTTACGATCAGTTTCGTGGGTTACGATTTAGTATCCTTAATTCATAAACCGGTGCGAACGGTCATTATCGGAATCGTCATCTTCATCCTATGGTATGTGGGGAAAAGATTGGAAGTCCGGTTAAATAGAAGCATGAAGAGAGAAGAAGGGCAATAAATTAATATATAAATGCAGTAGGGGTTGAACTAGATGGAAAAAACAAACAAGAATTCTTTATCCGATTGGATAAAACCAGCGATGATAGCTTTTGTTATTTACATCTTAATCCGTACATTTCTCTTTTCAAGCTATGATGTTGAAGGAAAGTCGATGCAGCCGACCCTTGAAGATGGAAATAAACTTGTTGTGAATAAAATCAATTACCAGATTCATGATATCAACCGTTTTGACATTATTGTTTTTCATGCGAATTCACAAGAAGATTATGTTAAGCGGGTTATAGGGGTTGCAGGCGACCGTATTCGTTATAAAGATGATTGGCTATATGTAAATGGTAAGAAAGTGGATGAGCCTTATCTTGAGAAATTCAAGGAAGGTTTCCCAGGACAGGATTTTACGGGCGATTTTACATTAAAAGAATTGACGGACATGACCAAAGTTCCGGAGGGCAAGCTTTTTGTCATGGGTGATAATCGTCTTGAAAGTGCTGACAGCCGTCACTTTGGTTATATACCGGTTGAAAATGTTGTTGGTAAAGTGGATGTTCGATATTGGCCGGTCAAGGATTTCAATTTTAAATTTACAGGTGAATGATTGTGGAAGCCCGAGAATTATGTGGGCTTTTTCTTTTGGGGGAAAAGCGAACGTACGATTGGTGTTTTTTTAAGGGAAACGGTAAAATAATAGAAAGTAAATCTAATTGGAAACAGAAACCTAGTCATAAAGACGAAGGTATTTCTGGTATGATGGGTCTAGATATTAAGTTGTAAGGGGAAAAAGAGATGTCACTCCGTTTTTTACTGGGAAGATCGGGTGCAGGGAAAACTTCGAATATATTGGACGAAATCCGTTCTAAAATGGCAGAAGATCCCGAAGGAAATCCAATTATCTACCTCGTTCCTGATCAGATGACGTTTCTATCTGAATATAAATTAATTAAAACACCAGGCCTTGCCGGAATGATCCGGACACAGGTTTTCAGTTTTAGCAGGCTTGCTTGGCGTGTTCTTCAGGAAACCGGGGGATGAGCAGGCTGCATTTGGACAGTGTTGGCGTTAATATGTTGATACGGAAAATCATGGATGATAAAAAGGAAGAGTTAAAGATGTTTCGTCGATCTGCTGATAAGCAGGGGTTCATTGCACAGATGGAGCTAATGCTGGCTGAGTTCAAGCAGTATTGCATCCAACCTGATGACATTCAAAACTATATGGCTGAAACCTCGCAGGCCGGCAGCGGCATTCAGGATAAACTGCATGATCTTGAATTGGTCTATCAGGCTTTTGAGGATGAAATGGTCAACAAATATTTAGATTCCGAAGATTATTTCACTTTGCTGATCGAAAAAATGTCAGAGTCTTCATATATAAGGAATGCGGATATATATATTGATGGTTTTTATAGCTTGACCCCACAAGAATTATTGATTGTGGAAGAAATGATGAAGCTGTGCAGGAGTGTAACGATCTCGCTGACGTTAGATCAGCCCTACAGGCGATATGCTCCGGATGATTTGCAATTGTTCAGGCAAACGGGAAATCTTTATCATCACCTTTATCAGGCTGGATTGAGGAATGGCATTCCGATTGCAGAAGACCGAATCTTAAAAGGAACGGAAAGGTTTGGAAAGAGTCCGGGGCTGAATCATCTGGAAACCTATTTTTCCACGCGTCCTGCACAAACGTTTGAGCAGTCACCTGATGTAACGATCGCCCAGGCAGTTAACCGCAGAGCTGAGATTGAAGGAGTTGCCCGGGATATCCTGTCGCTGGTCAGACAGAAACAGCACCGTTTCCGTGATATCGCGATTTTAGTCCGTAATGGGGAAGCATACGCTGATATTTTACAAACCGTTTTTCGGGATTATCAAATTCCCTTGTTCGTCGATTCCAAACGGACGATGCTGAATCATCCTCTGATAGAACTGATTCGTTCCACTTTGGAGATCATCAATGGCTATTGGCGTTATGAGCCGGTATTTCGTGCAATCAAGACGGAGCTTCTATTTCCGCTGCAAAAAAACCACGATAGGATGCGTGAACAGGTAGATAAGCTGGAAAACTATGTGCTGGCCCGCGGCATTAAAGGAAGCAGGTGGACGTCCAAAGATCGATGGACCTACCGGCGCTTCCGCGGACTGGAACTCGAGGACCGGAACCAAACGGATAAGGAAATGATGCTTGAGCAAGAGTTGAATGAGATGAAGCAATTATTTACCGAGCCGATCTTAAAGCTCTCAAAACGGGCTAAAAAGGCTGCTAATGGCAGGGAATTGTGTGAAGCCCTTTATCTATACCTTGAAGAATTGCATGTGCCGGAAAAATTGGAAAAGCTGAAACTGGAGGCGGAAGAAGCAGGTGATTTGGTATCGGCAAGAGAGCATGAGCAAACATGGAATGCGGTTGTCGACCTATTGGACCAATTCGTCGAACTGCTGAGCGGGGAAGAGCTTTCCATGAAACAGTTTGCGGTAATCATTGAAGCTGGTCTGGAATCTCTTGAATTTTCTTTGGTACCGCCGGCAATTGACCAAGTATTGGTCGCTAATCTAGATTTATCCCGCCTGGATGATGTGAAGACAGCTTTTGTTATCGGCCTGAACGAAGGGGTTCTGCCTGGGAAAGCTGTATCTGACGGGATATTTTCAGATAGTGATCGTGAGGTGCTGCTGGCTGGTGGACTTGATGTTGCCCCAAGTTCAAAGGTGCGCCTGCTGGATGAGGAGTTTACAGCATACAAAGCATTCACTACGCCTGCCGAGACCCTTTATTTATCATATCCCCTTGCCGATGAGGAAGGAAAAGCGCTTTTACCCTCATCCTATTTGAAACGGGTAAGGGACGTATTGCCTAACGTTTCCGAGGTGTATTATATGAACGATCCGTCCGATCTATCTGCTGAGGAACAGGTGAAGTATGCTGCGAATCATGATGTGGCCCTATCGTACCTGGCTGCACAATTGCAGCTGAAAAAAGGAACTATCCAATCCATCCACTATGGTGGGATGTATATAATGCCATTATTGATGATGAAATGGCCAGTCCTTCAGCAACTAAGGTTTTATCGAGCCTTTTTATCAAAATAGGACAAAGAAATTATCTGAGGAAACAAGTAAGCAATTATACGGTGAGAGCATTCTTACGAGTGTATCCCGGATGGAAATGTTCAATAGCTGCCCGTTTTCCCATTATGCCGCTCATGGCTTGAAATTACGGGAACGGCAGATTTTCCGTTTGGATGCACCTGATATAGGCGAGATGTTCCATGGAGCGTTGAAAATGATTTCCGATTACTTGAAGGAACATGATATTCCTTGGGCTACATTGACCTCGGAACAATGCTTGGAGCTGGCCAGAATTGCTGTGGAGAGACTTGCTCCTAAACTCCAAAATCAGATTTTGTTAAGTACGAACCGCCATCACTATTTACGCAGGAAACTGGAACATGTGATTGGACGGGCCTCGATCGTATTAAGTGAACATGCAAAGGTGAGCGGTTTTGCTCCAATCGGATTGGAACTTGGATTCGGAAAAAATGGCGAGCTGCCGCCACTTTCTTTCACATTGAAAAACGGTACGAAGATGGAATTGATCGGCCGGATCGACCGTGTGGATAAAGCGGAAGAAGATGAGGGTGTTTATTTGCGTGTGCTCGATTATAAGTCGAGTGAAAAGGAACTGAACATGAGTGAAGTATATTATGGACTCGCGCTGCAAATGTTGACATATCTTGATATCGTCGTCACCCATTCAAAGTCGCTTATTGGAAAAGAAGCGATTCCAGCCGGAGTTTTGTATTTTCATGTGCATAATCCCGTTGTCAAATCAAAGGGAATGCTCAGTTTGGATAAAATTGAAGAAGAAATTTATAAAAGTTTTAAAATGAATGGACTTGTACTGGACCATTCAAATGTCATTCAGATGATGGATACCTCACTTGATATTGAAAATTCTGGTAAGTCGGATATCATTCCAGCTGGATTTAAAAAGGACGGATCGCTCCTGGCAGCTTCCAAAGTTGCCAGCAGGGAAGAGTTTTCGCTTCTGAATCATCATGTGCGCCGTATTTATCAGGAAGCTGGCAATCGAATGGTCGATGGTGATGTGGATATAACACCATACAAATTAAAGGAAAAACGCCGTGTACCTTCTGTTCCTTTAAATCTGTATGCCAATTCGACCAGTCACTTGAGGAAAACCAATTCAGGAATTTGGCACAGAAGAAACAAAATGACGTCCTTGAGCTATTAAGGGGAGAGGAGGAGAGAGATGAGTAAAACGAAAATTCCTGCCCTGCCAGAAGACGTGACTTGGACGGAAGATCAATGGAAGGCGATATGGGCTAAAGATCAGGACATTCTGGTAGCGGCTGCTGCAGGTTCAGGGAAAACAGCGGTACTGGTCAATCGGATCATTCAAAAAGTCATTTCAGAAAAAGATCCAATCGATGTTGATGAACTGCTCGTGGTTACATTCACCAATGCCTCGGCTGCCGAGATGCGCCATCGGGTAAGTGAGGCATTAGAAAAAGCGATCAATGATAATCCGCATTCACAGCATTTGCGTAAGCAGTTGAGCTTGATTAATCGTGCTTCTATTTCCACACTCCATTCTTTTTGTTTGGAGGTGATCAGGAAGTATTATTATCTTACGGATATCGACCCGGGCTTCCGTATTGCAGATTCTACGGAGATCCAGCTGCTCCGTGATGAAGTGATGGAAGAGCTTTTCGAGGAGCAGTATGGCCAAAGTGATAACGAAGAGTTTTTTAATTTGGTTGATGCTTTCACAAGCGATCGAAACGATGATGCACTTCAGAATATCGTTCGATCGCTGCATGATTTTTCGCAATCGAATCCAAACCCGGACCGATGGCTCGACGGTGCGGCCAGAATGTATGAGCTGGCAGATGATGATGGGATCGATGATCTTTCGTTTATCGATTCATTGAAGTTCGATATTGGTTTACAATTGGATACTGCCAGGGATTTATTGGAACGCTCGCTTGCGTTGACAAAAGTCCCTGGGGGGCCGGCACCAAGGGCTGAAAACTATTTAGCCGATCTTGCCCTGGTTGCTAAACTTTCGGAAGTGAAGGACCAATCCTGGAATGCACTTTATGAGGAAATCCAAAACGTGAAATTTGGGACGGCAAAACGCCTTACTGGTGCAGATTTTATTAAGGAAGTTACAGATGAGGCTACCAAGTACCGGGATAAGGCCAAGAAGATCATCAAATCGTTACAGGAAGAGTTATTTTCCCGTAAACCGGAAAGCTATCTGCGGGATATAAGGGAGCTTAAGGGTTATGTTGATACACTTGTAATGCTTGTTAAACGGTTTGACGAAAGATTCTTTGCTGCAAAAGCAGAAAAAAACTTGGTGGATTTCGCCGATTTAGAACATTATTGTCTTCAAATTTTGACAGGGGAAACGGTGGATGGTGAACGAAAACCTTCAGCGGCAGCCATCGAATACAGGAACCAGTTCAAAGAGGTACTCGTAGATGAATACCAGGACACGAACCTGGTTCAGGAATCAATCTTAAAACTGGTGACGGCTGACGGAGAATATGATGGGAATCTTTTCATGGTAGGCGATGTCAAGCAGTCCATTTACCGGTTCAGGCTTGCAGAACCGAATCTCTTCCTTGGAAAATACACACGATTTACCCATGACGGTGTTGATTCCGGACTGAAAATTGATTTAAACCGCAATTTCCGGAGCCGAAAGGAAGTTCTCGATGGGACCAATTTCTTGTTTCAACAGTTGATGGGCATTACAGTCGGTGAGATTGATTATGATGAAGATGCCCAATTGAAAAAAGGTGCCCCATATCCCGAAGACGATCCAAACCCGATCGAACTCCATTTAATTGATGGAACAGCCGATCCGGAAGCTCATTCGGAAATGGAAGGATATGATGGCGGGTTTGAGGCCGAGGAGCTTGAAAAAGCGCAGCTCGAAGCAAGACAGATGGCAAAGCTCATTAAAAAGGCTATAAGCGAAAAGCAACGGATATATGATACGAAAACCAAAAAGTACCGATCTGCCACTTATCGGGACATGGTCATTCTTCTTCGTTCGATGCCATGGGCACCGCAAATCATGGAGGAATTTAAAAAGCAAGGAATTCCAGTATATGCCAATTTGTCTACAGGGTATTTTGAAGCGACCGAAGTGGCCATCATGATTTCCTTATTGAAGGTGATTGATAATCCGCAACAGGATATCCCATTGGCATCCGTTCTCCGTTCACCCATCGTCGGGTTGGATGAAGAAGAGATGTCAAAGGTGCGTTTATTCCATACAGGAAGCTATTACGAAGCGCTAGCTGATTTTTACAGAAAGAGTGATCCGGAAGAACATCCGGGTCTTTATGAAAAAGCCTCCGCTTTTTATAAAAACTAGTGAAGTGGCGGAAGCTTGCCAGGCAGGAGGCATTATCAGATCTGATCTGGCTCCTATACCGCGAAACGCAGTTTTATGATTTTGCAGGTGGGATGCCGGGCGGCAAACAGCGTCAGGCCAATTTACGAGCGCTGTATGACAGGGCAAGGCAATATGAAGCAAGTTCTTTCCGCGGTCTGTTCCGTTTCTTGCGGTTCATAGAAAGGATGCAGGAACGTGGAGATGATTTAGGGGCAGCTCGGGCTTTAGGGGAACAGGAAGATGTAGTCCGGCTGATGACGATTCACTCGTCAAAGGGGCTTGAGTTCCCGATTGTGTTCATTGCCGGTCTTTCCAAGCAATTCAATATGATGGATTTACGCAAGTCCTATTTACTGGATAAGGATTATGGCTTTGCGGCAAAGTATGTGAATTCCGCATTACGAATAACTTATCCCTCCCTCCCGCAATTGGCTTTTAAGAAAAAAAGCAGCTTGAATTAATTGCCGAGGAGATGCGTGTCCTCTACGTGGCGCTAACAAGGGCTAAGGAAAAGCTTTATTTGATTGCAAGCATCAATGATGCAGAAAAAACGCGCCAGAACTGGGAAAGTAATGCTGCCCATGGAGATTGGTTATTAAAGGACTATGTACGGGCAGGTGCAAAAAGTTATCTTGATTGGATTGGTCCCTCCCTTGTCCGACATCGGGATTCTCTTGGTGCTGCAGGTCTTGGCTCGGAAATGGAGTCGCATCCCTCGAATTGGTCCATTTCCGTCATTCCAAGTGAAGAGCTTGCTGTTCTGGATGAGGAAGAGGCACTGGTTCAAGAGCAAATGCTTGAACATGTCCAGAAATCGGAGAAGGTCGGTATCGTTTCCGAGTTTTATGATGATATCAAGGAACAGCTGGAATGGGAGTACCCCGAGCATGAGGCGACGGTGTATCGTTCCAAGCAATCCGTTTCTGAATTAAAACGTCAATATGAACTCAAGGACGAGCAAAGCTCCACAGAGCTGTTGCGTAAATTTAAGCGGCCTATCACGAAGCGGCCGACTTTCATGCAAGAAAAGTCACTGACTCCTGCTGAAAGGGGTACGATTACACATTTAGTCATGCAGCATATCGATCTATCTAAAGAAATTACCATTCAATCGATTCAGCAACTGATCATTGACTTGATTCAACGTGAGTTGTTGACGGAGGAACAGAAGGAAGCTGTGGATCCGGAGACGATCGTCGATTTCTTTGACAGTGAAATCGGTCAAAGAATGCAGAGGGCCGAAAGCATTCGCCGTGAAGTGCCATTTACGATGTCGCTGCCTGCAAAGGAAGCTTACAGCGATTGGACAGCTGGAGATGAAGAAGTCCTTATCCAAGGTGTGATTGATTGTATCTTTGAGGATGAACAAGGTCTTGTGCTTCTCGATTATAAAACGGATACAATCACCGGCCGTTTTACAAGCGGGTATGAAGGGGCTAAAGGGATTCTTGCCGATCGATACCGGATGCAGCTTCAGCTTTATACGAGGGCTGTTGAAGGGATAATGAATAAGAAGGTAACCGGCCGTTACTTGTTTTTCTTTGACGGCTCGCATTTATTGGAAGTATAGGAGAGAAGGAGTGTCCCATTGATGTGGGACTTCAGTTTGTAGACAAAAGGGGTTCGGAATTTAAAAAATTCCGAACCCCTTTAAAATTGAATGAATGTCAGTTTAACTAAGATAACTGGATTAATACTTGGGCGTCCTACCTCTGAATACATAACTATCACCAAGTCATAAATGAAAGTGAAGTCAATGGAAGCCTCCATTTTACGAACCAAATGATTCGCCGGAACCAGTTGATCTAAAGTAATTATTTCAAGTTGATCTCGCTGATTAGAATTATGTTTCGAAAGCATCCTCATCACCTCAAGTTTTAATAGTTCTATTTTAAAACAAAAAAGACTGTAGGCAAAAAGGAGTTCTATCTGAAATTTTAAACATAGTTGATTGGAACGGAAGGTGCGAGACTCCTGCGGGAATAGCGAGTCCAAGGGAGACCCCACAGGCGCAAGTGCGCCGAGGAGGCTCCCGGACCGCCCGCGGAAAGCGAGTGCCTGAAGTGGAAATCAACGTCAAAATTTGTACAAGCCCAAAAAACTGTAGACAAACTCGATTTTCATCGAGTTTGTCTACAGTCTGAGTGTCCCATTGATGTGGGACGCTTCTTTCCAATTAAATAAACAGAATAGTTTGAAAAGGTATAAATGCTTACTATATACTAGTGGAGAAAAATACCTTTTTAAAGGAGTAGAGAAGAGTATGACGAGTGAGATCAAGAGCAAGGGATACTTTGGTGAGTTCGGTGGAAGCTTCATACCTGGTGAACTTCAGGAAGTTATGGATATTTTAGAAGCGGAATTCCTGAAATATAAGGATGATCCGGAATTTATTGAGGAGTTTCAATATTATCTGAAAGAATATGTCGGACGCGAAAACCCGTTAACACTTGCAAAGAATTTAACGGAAAAGGTTGGCGGGGCAAAAATATATTTGAAGCGTGAAGATCTGAATCATACAGGTGCTCATAAAATTAATAATGCGATCGGACAAATACTGCTCGCTAAACGAATGGGTGCTAAACGCATCATCGCAGAAACAGGAGCTGGACAGCATGGTGTGGCGACTGCGACAGCATGTGCGATGTTTGGCATGGAGTGTGTGATCTATATGGGTAAGCTGGATACGGAGAGGCAGGCATTGAATGTCTTTCGGATGGAATTGCTGGGGGCAAAAGTCGTAGCGGTCGAAAAGGGACAGGGTCGATTGAAGGATGCCGTTGATGAGGCATTGAATGACTTGGTTCAAAACTATGAAAATACTTTTTACTTGCTTGGTTCAGCAGTGGGACCACACCCGTATCCAACGATCGTTAAGCATTTCCAATCAATCATAAGTGAAGAATCAAAGCGTCAGATCCTTGAAAAGGAAGGAAAACTGCCAACTGCCATCATTGCTTGTGCAGGAGGGGAAGTAATGCGATCGGTGCTTTTGCTCATTATCTCGATGAAGAAAATGTCCGTTTAATTGGTGTAGAGCCAATTGAAGCCCCAAGTATTTCGCAAGGTGTCCCGGCAGTATTGCACGGATTCAAAAGTTTGACGTTAGTGGATGGGCAAGGGGAACCAAAACCGACATTTTCCATAGCCGCCGGTTTGGATTACCCAAGCGTGGGACCCGAGCATAGTTTTTTGAAAGATAGCGGACGGGCGGAGTATGTGACGGTAAAAGGGGAAGAAGCTCTAGAGGCTTTTCAGGTATTATCCAAAACAGAGGGAATCATTCCAGCTCTCGAAAGCTCACATGCTCTAGCTCACGCCATGAAGCTCGCAAAAGAGTTAACAAGAGATGATATACTGATCGTTAATTTATCAGGCAGGGGAGACAAAGATGTTGAGCAAGTATTTAACATGTTAGAAAAATAGGCCGAGAATAAAAGCCTCCCTGGAAATGGGAGGCTTTTTACTTTGACTAATTATTCCCTGTAATGGGCTGGTCGACCCCATTGACATCAAGGACATTGCTACCGTTCAGGCCATTAGCCGTGAAGGTGATTGCAGCTGTGTTCCCTGAACCGGATCCGTAAACGGATTTGGAGGAAGACTTAGGGGAAATGACAGCGCAATCACCGAATAACAGGTTTCCTTGCGCGACATTGAATACTTGAACTGGGCCGATAATGGCGGGCATATGAACCCCTCCTTTAAAAGTTTAAGTGTTGTTGGTTGAATCCTCGATTGGCGTCTCTTCGTTTTGTTTAGGAACCTCCCGAATATGTTTCACTCTTGATTCCATACGTGCATGGCCTACGTTCCCCACACCAACCACAGATGAGGCTGATACCCCGATTATATTGATATTGCCGACCCGTATGAAGGGATTCGGATTTGAAAAACTTGATATGACTGGTTCATTCAATCTTGGGATGTAAAATGGTTTCTTAAAAATGTCATAGTCTTCGAAATGAATATCGACTGAGTGGAAAGTTTCACTTCTCTTTTGGACCGCTAAAGCCTGGGAATTACCGTCTATATATGAAGTATCCCCGATTTGCAAAGTGGAGCTGAATGATACCGTGTCGGATAATAAAGATTTTACTTTTGATATTCTAGAAAACATGTTATTTATCCTTCTGGAGAAAGCGGCACGAGTGGCCCGATGATAAGGGATTCCGGCGGGGTATCGAATGCCGAGGATAGTTGGATCGTTTGTACATCCCCTATGAGAAATAAAGCAGAACTTGCTACACCGGTAATTTTAATATCTCCTACGCAAAGCTGATGATTGGTTACATTAAACTCCATTTGGATTTCCTCCTGTCTCGGCTTGTGAATGGGTAATGAATTGAAATAGTGCGGTTTGAATATCGGATTTCACCTTTTCCCTGATCTTTTCCTTGATATTATCCCTTTGCTGCGGAGCACGTTCAGCGTACGAAAGATTATCGAAATACATATTGATTCGTTGATGCAGCTGGCGTTCTACATCCTGCTTAATGAAGTCATGATAAGAAGGTTCCAATGATATTTTCAGCTGGTTTTCCGCATCGTGAATCATATTTTCCAAGTCTGAAAGTATTTCGTTATGAATTTCCTGGACGACGATCTCCCTGCCTGGAAATAGGTTAGGGGCAGGTGGAACAGGTTGGTTGTTTACGGCAAATTCATCTATGTTGTTAAGGTCAGTTGGATTTAAACCGATATTCAATGTTCCATCTAAAGATTCGACCTTTAACTGATCGAATTTATATTCAATTTTATCAACATGGATTGGCGGTTTATTTTTCAGCTCGGCTAGTTCATCTGTCAGGCGTTTGATTTCGTGTTCAAGTTTCATGATCCGTTTATCCTGGGCTTCAAGAAAACGCTGCATTTGTATGGAATATGAATAAAGATCCTGATTCACGATTCAACACCCCGCCTTCACAATAAGTTAATTTCATATATGACAGTATATGAAAAAGTTAGATGTAGGTGAATGCCTATGAACTAGGAGGGTGTAAATGGGACGAAGCTGGTTAATGGGACTACATCAGCTTCAATTTCGGGAGCAGGCTCAGTGAATCCACCGGTATTGGCTAATGTGGAATATGGTTTAATCACTCCGGCACTTCCTATTTGAAAAACGGATGAATTGGCGATGCTTTCAATTTTTATCATATTGATTTGTATGGTCTGGTGAATATTGAAGATCATGCTGACTCCTTTCTTAAAACATTAGAGATTTAGGACCAGTGGCTGATCGACACCATCAGTATCATTTGTATTCGTGGTGCTATAGGCATTATAGAGGGATATGGATTCACCTGTATTAAAGAGCCAGCACCTGCAAACGTTTTTGAGGTGGAATATGGATTAATTTTAAAGACGTCACCAATATGGACAATTCCACTGCTACCGACGTTGATGACTTGAACGATTCCTACGATGGCCGGCAAGAAAATCACCCTTTTTTTATTCTGGTTTTCCCCTTGAATCTCAGGCCATGAGCCTATCACTGAAGGGAGTTTCAATGTATTGTATGTTGACTCATGATTGATGTGATTCATCTGCCTATAAATATATTGTTATATAACAATGGCCGGCATTATTGAAATGTTAGAAACAGGTGTGGTAACATAATGTTAATTCAGAATTTTCTAAATAAAATTAGAGGTGAGGAAATGAATGTACCATTAGTTTTATCGCATTTCTTAGATCGAGCAGCCTTACTATATGGCGATAAGAAAGCCATCATTGGAGATGACAAGGTTTTAACATACTTAGAGCTGAATGGCCGTGTAAACCAGCTTTCAAATGGGTTAAGGGATCTCGGTGTCAAAAAGGGTGATAAGGTGGCCTATTTGGCACCCAACTCAATTGAAATGCTTGAAGGCTTTTATGGGGTATTTCAACTTGGGGCAGTAATCGTTCCCTTGAATATCCGTTTGAAGCCTGCGGATTATGTATTCATTTTGAACCATAGCGAGTCCAAGGTCCTTTTCGTAGATCAGGAATTGTATCATCTAATTTCACCTATCAAGGATGAACTTGAATCGGTGGAGCACATAATCGTTCATTATAAAGATGAAGAGATAAATGAAACCGATTACAACCATTGGCTGGAACGTTATGATAACAAGTGCTTTAATCGGGAGTCAGTGGATGAAAATGATGTTTCGAGCCTCCTTTATACTAGCGGGACCACAGGAAATCCCAAAGGGGTGATGCTGACTCACCGCAACAACTATTTACATGCCCTGGGTGCGATGCATCATTTCAGGGTCAATGACCGCGATACATATTTGCATGTACTGCCGATGTTCCATGTGAATGGGTGGGGTGCACCATTTTATTATACGGCAAATGGTGCCACTCAAGTTTGTTTGAGGAAAACCAGCCCCGAGATGATATTTGATGCACTACAAAAGCATAAGGTTTCCATAATGCATATGGCACCCACGGTTCTGAATTCACTGTTCCAATATTATGAACGGAGTGTTCCGAATATCGAGCAGGATATCCGAATTGTTGTTGCTGGTTCCGCTCCGCCTCCTGCATTCGTTACAAGGGTGGAAAAAGAGTTAGGCTGGGAATTCATTCAAATTTACGGAATGACTGAATCAACACCGGTCAGTCTGATATCGCTGATTCGTTCTGAATTCGATGATCTTCCGGAAAGAGAAAAATACAGAATGAAGGCGAAAGCCGGATATCCCATCATAGGCAGTGAGGTAAAGGTTATCCATGACAATGGTGAGGAAGTTGCCCATGATGGGGTGGATATCGGCGAGCTTATCGTCCGCAGCCATGGAGTGATGTTAGGTTATTGGAAAAATGAAGAAGCGACCAGCCAGACACTGATAAATGGATGGCTGCATACAGGGGATATGGCCACAATCGATGAAAATGGGAATGTGGATATCGTTGACCGCAAAAAGGATATAATCATTAGTGGCGGAGAAAATATCTCTTCCATAGAAGTGGAAGGAATACTCTACGAACATCCGGACATTCTTGAAGCGGCAGTCATTGCCGTTCCGCACGAAAAGTGGGGAGAGACACCGCATGCCTTCATTGTGCCGAAAATGGGCGTTGAATTATCGGAGGATGATATAAAGGCCTTCACACGGGAAAAATTAGCTCATTTCAAATCAGTTACCAGTGTGTCGTTCGTCGATGAGCTTCCAAAAACGGCATCGGGGAAAATACAAAAATCCATCTCCGTAATGATTATTGGGAATCTAAGGGGAAAACAGGCAGATTCGTTAATTGAAGCTCGCTAACGCTGTTCAGAAATGATCAGCGTTTTTTTCTTTGCCCTTTAAATTCGGTTTCATATTAAGCAATGAAGATTTCATCCTGAAGAAATGAAAATTGAGGTGGACACTGATAGGTTTCCATTCGTAAATAAGCCGCAGTAACTCATGTCAATGTTGGATAAGGGATGGTCATTCAGGAACACTTGAATTTGTTTCGATAAAAAGCTTCCTGTTTAACGATAAAATGTTACTATTATAAAATATTTCAAATTATTATAATTTTTCTTTTTCATCAAGTTGATTTTAAGAGTTTTGGATTGTGGGGTAGAGCATTGAAACGTATTCATTATAGCTGGGTTATTTTAATCATAGCATTCTTCTCGATTATTGTAGCCGGAATCGTAAGGTCATCATCAGGAGTATTCATCGTACCATTTGAAAATGAGTTCGGGTGGGACCGATCCGTCATTTCTTTAGCCTTCGCCATAAGTCTTTTTCTTTATGGATTATCGGGTCCGTTCATGGCCGCGCTAATTGAAGTTCTTGGATTGAAGAAAATGATGGTATTGGCCATGTCCACTTTATTGGCAGGGATTTTCCTCACTTTTTTCATGCAGCATGAGTGGCAGCTCATTCTTATTTGGGGAATTATCATTGGATTGGGTTCTGGAGTGTTTTTAACGGTATTGAGCCCATATGTGGCAAATCGTTGGTTCGAGAAGAGGCGGGGGCTGGCGGTCGGGATACTGACGGCAAGTACGGCAACAGGTCAGCTCATTTTACTTCCGGTTTTAGCCATCATCATTGAGAATTATTCGTGGAGATTTGCGATTGGATTAATTTTGGTCCTTAGCTTGATCATGCTGGCAATCATCCTTTTGTTCATGAAAAACAATCCGAAGGAAGTCGGCGCTCTTCCATATGGATTGGAAGAGGAAAAGCAGGAAACTGTTACAGTCCAAAATAAGAACCCCGTCGCCATGGCTTTTCAGTCGTTGATTGAAGCGGTGAGAGTGAAGGAATTCTGGTTATTGGCAGGAAGCTTTTTTATATGCGGACTTTCTACGAGTGGGTTAATCGGGACACATTTCATTTCTTACTGCATTAGTTTTGGTTTACCAGTTGTGACGGCAGCATCATTGCTATCTTTCATGGGAATCTTTGATTTGATTGGTACGACTGTATCCGGGTGGTTATCAGATCGTTTTGATAACCGCTGGCTGTTGTTTTGGTATTACGCTCTAAGGGGTGCTTCCCTCGTATTACTTCCTTTTGCGCTAAATGAAGGCTCTATCGGTCTATTGGTCATCTTTTCCATTTTTTATGGCTTGGATTGGATAGCGACCGTTCCTCCGACCATAAGCATTTCAAGGCAAGTATTTGGCATGGGGAAAAGCGGGATCGTATACGGGTGGATATTCGCGGCCCATCAGGTGGGTGCAGCAGTGGCCGCGTACGGTGGAGGGCTTATCTTCAAAATATTCAGCTCCTATACATGGGCATTCTTCCTTGCAGGAATCTTTTGCTTATTGGGCAGCTTGTTTGTCATACTGATAAAAAAGCAAAAAGCGGTCACGCAAGTTAAAGATGATGCAATGGAGATATAGAAAAGATGTTAAATCTGTATGAATGAAAGAGGGTGTACCCATGAAGGGCGCGATGGTACCATTGCAGGAAAGTAAACGGATCGTAAGCATCGATCTTTTACGTGGATTAGCCATTTTAGGGATCTTTTTAGTGAATATGCCTTCTTTCCACTCTCCGCTCTTGTACATAGATGGTGCCGAGCGGTGGGCAGGAGGATGGGACAGGATTTTGTACAGTTTCAGTGATATAGTCGCACAGGCTAGCTTTTATCCGTTATTTGCCTTTCTGTTCGGTTTCGGGGCAATCATTTTGGCAGTAAGGAGTGAAGAAAGGGGTATTTCATTTCCGTTACTATATATGAAAAGGCTAAGTTTCCTGCTGATACTTGGTTGCATTCATGCTTTCTTCATCTGGCATGGGGATATCCTCATTAATTATGCTGTATTTGGGTTTGCACTTTTTTTTTTTATAAGATGAAGGCCAGGAATTTAATTCTGCTAGGTTCGGTTTGTTATGTCCTGCCTTTTGCGATATTGGGCTCTCTATTTCTTATAATGGGCATTTTTGATAGTGAAGGGATGGCGATTACGACTGATTCAGCGATGGTGAAACAGTCTTTGGAAGTTTATCAATCTGGTACATTTACGGAACTGATGAGTCAAAGGGCACTGGATTGGTATATGGTGAACAACCCTTTTAATGCCATTATCCTTTTTTATCGATTTTTCCGTTTTTTTAATTGGAGCAGGCGTTGCAAAACAAGGTTTTCTCCAAAATCCAACCCAATATAAACGACAATTGAAAGCGATATCGATTGTAAGCTTGCTATTGGGCATGTCAATTAAGATTCTGCCATATGTGTCGGTATACCATTTTGGAACGATATTCGTGCAGGATTATTTGGGAGGGCCGTTACTTACGATTTTTTATATCACGGCAATCACGCTTTTGGCGGAACGGTCAGGGGCTTCCCGCCTGTTACACCCGCTTTCGTATATCGGAAGGATGTCGATGAGCAATTACTTGTTCCAATCGATGGTATGTACGGCCATTTTTTATTCATATGGCCTTGGTTTATATGGATCAGTCTCATATACGACAGGATTTGTTTTCTTAATAGCCCTGTTTTGCCTGCAAATTCTGCTTTCCTTATTGTGGATGGGTCTGTATAAATACGGACCGGTTGAATATATATGGCGTATTTTTACATATGGTAAAAAGCCGGTTATGCGCAGGTAGACCAGTTAAGAAGAAATGTAAATGATGTTCATTAAATTGTTGGTTTTACCCATTCAGGTGGATACTTAGTTTTGTTTTTTTCTAAAAGCCTATGATATGATGAAATGGAAACTGAACGAGGGGGCAAAAAAATGACTACACATATGCATATTACAGCTTGGGTTATCGGAATCATTCTTTTCTTTGTCACATATTCGATGCTTAAAGGTGGAAACCCGAAAGCGAAAATGCTACATATGATAACACGGTTGTTCTATCTATTGATTTTCCTTACTGGAGGCATGCTGATCACTGATTTTGGTGCTTACGCAGTAAAAATGATTGTTGGAATCATCGTGATTGCGGCAATGGAAATGGTGCTGGTCCGTACGAAAAAGGAAAAAGCACAAGTGCCATGTGGATATTGTTCATCGTAGCGCTTGTATTCGTCCTTTATTTAGGACTTGCGCTGCCACAAGGAATGGACTTTTTTAATACAGAATTAAAGACGGGTAAATGAGGAAATCTCATTTACCCGTTTTCTTTACCTGTTATTGTGAATTCACTTTCTCAATGACGATCCTTTTTCCGGTGTTCAGGGTGAATTCAAAACGATCATGATCCTTTTTCCCGTAAGAAAATGGTGCTGAACGAGGCAAATTTGGCTCTCGTTATCAAAGGTGAAGAAATTCACGCCGGACTGGTTTGGGACGGCCCTTAAAAAAGTAAGCTGGTTATAGCTATATATACAATCATAAATAGAAAAATCAAGTGAATTCAATGTCGTTACAAATTGGAAAAAGGAATCGTCGTTCAATTCTTCCAATAAACGTTCAAAAGAGTAGAGCAGCTTTTTGCGTATCCGAATGGGCTCATTTTCCCTTAAGAAGGTGATTTCCCGGTGAAGCAGGATTTTCCCTCTTCTTCAACTACTCCTTGCTGCCAGCGCCCACCCCTGTACACTTCGATGATGCTGTCAACGTGGTCTTCAATGGAGCAGGCCTCATCTGTTTCATCATCGAAAAAATCCATTGTTGATTGATATTTTCCACTGTTCCTTCGGTAAAAGCTCTTGTTTGCCTATTCATTAACTTAGTTCGTTGTTGCTGACTCATACATATACCTCCAATAGTGGAATCCTCACCTACTTTTTAGTCAAAATCCAATGAAAATATAACTGTATATTTTAAAATATTATGGACAAATAACCATCTTTCCGTCTTTGCATAGGCTATGTTTAACACGGGATGCTTTGCTCAACAATTCATTAATGACGCCGGGCGTTGTTGGCAGGGGGTCCTACGGAATGATGCTGAGCGATACTTAGGGACTGTAAATCTTTTTAAGACAGGGAGCCAATATATTTTTGATAGTCCGGATAGAAAGGATGAAGTGTAAAATGTGTGGGATAACAGGCTGGGTGCATTTTCAAAAAGATTTACGGACAAAAACGAAAACGCTGGAAAACATGACAAAAACGTTGGCAAAGCGGGGGCCTGACGAAGATAATGTTTGGAGCGAAGCCCATGTTGCCTTTGGTCATAAACGGTTAACGGTTGTCGATGCGGAAGGCGGAAAACAGCCGATGACGAAAAATCACGAAAACGGCAGATATACGCTTTGTTATAATGGTGAGCTATATAACACCGAGGATATTCGTAAACAGCTATTATTAAAAGGATATTCCTTTAAAGGTCATTCTGATACAGAAGTTTTATTAACTTCTTATATAGAATGGAAAGAAAAATGCATTGACTTGTTCAATGGGATTTTTGCGTTTGCGATTTGGGATGAAAAGGAACAGAAATTATTCGTTGGAAGAGATCGCATGGGGGTAAAACCATTCTTTTATGCGGAAAGGGACGGCGGGTTCATTTTCGGATCGGAGCTGAAGTCGATTCTTGCCCATCCGGATGTTAAAACGGAGATTGACCGCGAAGGGTTGTCTGAAGTTTTTGGTGTTGGTCCATCCCGGAAGCCAGGTTCAGGCGTATTTCATAATATCCAGGAATTAAGGCCTGCCCATGCGCTCACTTTATCAAGGAAAGGCCTCCGGATTTGGAGATATTGGAATGTGAAAAGCGAAGAACATCGGGATACGCTTGATGAGACGGCCGAGAAGGTTCGCTTTCTTGTCGAAGATGCAGTGACGCGGCAACTTGTATCTGATGTTCCGCTTTGTACCTTCTTATCAGGAGGGCTTGACTCAAGCGCGATAACGGCCATTGCTGCAAATGCCTATCAAAAAGAAGGGAAAGGCCAGCTTCATACGTATTCCATTGATTATGAGGATAATGAGCGTTATTTTAAGGCGAATGATTTTCAGCCAAACTCTGATGGGTATTGGATTAAAAAGATGTCGGATAGTTTTAACACCGTTCACCATTCATCGGTCATCACTCAAGAGCAGTTGACGGATTATTTAACGGAAGCTGTCCTTGTAAGGGACCTCCCAGGCATGGCGGATGTCGATTCTTCTTTACTTTGGTTTTGTAAGGAAATCAAGCGGGATTTTGTCGTAGGCCTGTCCGGCGAATGTGCGGACGAAATTTTTGGGGGTTATCCTTGGTTTCATCGTGAGGATGATTTGAATCGTGCCGGTTTTCCATGGATGAGGTCGACCGGGGAGCGGGTATCTTTATTGAAATCGGGATGGCGCGAGAAACTGAAGCTGGAGGAATATGCGCAGGAAGCTTATTTCCGACACTTGCCGAAACGCCTAAATTGGAAGGGGAAAGCGGTATAGCAGCAAAGCGGAGAGAGCTTTTCTATGTGAATTTATTATGGTTCATGACGACGCTCCTTGACCGGAAGGATCGGATGAGTATGGGGGCAAGTTTAGAGGTGCGCGTGCCATTTGCCGATCATCGCCTTGTTGAATATGCATGGAACATTCCTTGGGAAATGAAAATGGAAGGCAACCGTGAAAAAGGTATTCTTAGGAAGGCTTTGGAGGGGTTATTACCGGATGAAGTATTGTATCGTAAAAAAGTCCATATCCAAAAACCCATAACCCTATATATACAGACCGTGTGCAGGCGTGGTTGAAAGAATTACTGACGGATAAGAATTCGGTCCTGCATGAGTTTTTCGATAAGCAGAAGCTAACCGATATAGTAGATTCCAAGGGTGCCGCTTTTAAAGTGCCGTGGTTCGGGCAATTGATGTCAGGTCCACAGTTGCTCGCATATTTGGCACAGACCCATGTATGGTTCAAAGAATATGATATCCAAATAATCGAGTGAAAAAACGGGGCGGATGATTTTCATTGCCCCGTTTTCATTTGCCTCAATGATTGAATGCGAGAATTTTATATTGATAACCACCCAACTCAAATTTGCCAACCTGTGTGGTTTCCTTTGTTCTTAAATCCGTTAGTGTACGTCCTTTCAAATCAACAGGAAGGGTAAAGGATTGCTGGAAGTCGGTCGGATTGATGAGGATCACGACAGAACGTTTTTCATTATACTTTTGGTAGGCCACGATATTTTCGTTTCCGGCTGTATCAAGGAATTTGAACTCCCCGTCATTGGCAAGTAACCGTTCTTCTTTTCGCAAGTGGATCAATGCCTTAATTTCATTGAGTAGCTCGGTGTTTTGTTTTTCTTCTTCCCAGACCATGCATTTTCGGCACCCAGGATCCATCCCACCGGTTAAGCCGATTTCATCTCCATAGTAAATACAAGGGGTGCCATTGAATGTCAGCAGGATTGCGTGAATGAGCTTGGCTCGGGCTAGATCTTCCCGCAATCCGTGAAAATCCGCGGTGTATCATGGCTTCCAAGAAGATTGAATGTCACATCAAAAACATTGGTCGGATAACTGTGATAGATGGCTGTCATTTCTTCAGTGAATTCGCGTGCATTGATCGTTTGTGAGGCGACCAGGCGAAAAACTTGGTTGGTGAAAGGGTAATTCATGACGGCATCGAATTGATCGCCGCGAAGCCATGGCATGGAGTCGTGCCAAATTTCCCCAAGAATATAAAGGTCAGGCTTTATATTTTTCACTGTTGTTCGAAATTCACGCCAGAATGGCTGATCGACCTCATTTGCCACATCGAGGCGCCAGGCGTCTATATCGAACTCCTTGATCCAATAAGACGAGACTTCGAGCAGATATTCTTTCACCTCCGGATTTGCCGTATTCAATTTTGGCATCGATTCAAAAAACCGAATGTTTCATAATTGGGCCTTTCCCCTCCCTTAAGAGGGAAGCTGTGTGGGTGGAACCAATCCTTATATTTCGATTTCTCTCCTTTTTCGAGTAAATCCTGAAAAAGGGGAAATAGTAGCCGCTATGGTTAAAAACGGCATCCAGCATGACCCGTATATTCCGTTTATGGCATTCGGCTATTAGTGTCTTCAGTGTTTCCTTCGTTCCGAATTGCGGATCGATACTCCGATAATCAATCGTATCGTATTTATGATTGGAGTAGGCATGGAAGATTGGCGTGAAATAAATTCCGTTGATGCCGAGATTCTCAAGGTAATCCAAATGTTCAATGATTCCCTCGAAGTCCCCGCCAAAAAAATTATCCACCGCCGGGTCTTCACTTCCCCAGGGTTTCACACCTTCCGGATCGTTGTCGGGGTTTCCGTTTGCAAACCGCTCAGGGAAAATTTGGTACCAAATAGTATCCTTGACCCATTCCGGTGCCCCAAAAACTTCATTTTGATGGAGATAGGGAATCGCGAAATAGCTTCCGGGATCTCGGGGAGGCTCTTTAAAGAAGCCCTTTTCCGTGTAAATGGAGCATTCATCTTCTGACGATACCTTGAACCCATATCGAATTCTTCGGTAGGGAGGCTTCACATAGATATGCCAATAATCATGGCGGTTATCGCTGCCTGACAAACTCATGGGAAGTTCTTCGTACTGCCATTGACCATTATCTGAAATGTATGGATCACCAAAGATCAATCCAACTGAAGAGATATCTTGTTTTTTCGTACGTAGGCGGATATGTAGGGTTTCGGTGTTGATGGGATAGCCGTAATTGTCATTAGGTCTATGGTGTATAGATGACAATTCCATTAAAAACCACTCCAATTCTATAAGTATTTGAGGATGTGAAAAAGGAAACTTCCAGCTGTTTATGAGGGGGATCTCCATGAAGCTGCACTAGCCAGGTTAAGTGTTTTTCAATACGGTTATATACCCTATTTCAATTGAAAAAAGCACTTATTAACTAAAAAATAACAAAAAGTGCTCATCACTACAAGGAAATAAAAACGCCAAGTAAAATGTTGTAAAAACCAAAGCCGTTCATATAATGATAACAATAGCTTTGGTATCGCTTTCATTAAGTGGCTTTATTTGAAGTACTGAACTGAAAAAACAGTATTATTTGGTGCTTTTGGACATGATAGAATAAACATTTTAAAAAGGAGAATGAAAGTGAAGAAGTTGATTTTTCATTTGTTCATGTCCATGTTTTTGATCGTTAGTGTAAGTGCTTGTGGTTCCAGTTCAGATTTGGAAAATGAAGCAGTTAAAGAAAATAAGAAAAAAGAAGACGAAGCCAGTAATGAAGCGAAGCCGGAAAAACTGATCATTTGGGAGGAAAAAGGTAAAGCGGAGGCTCTAAAGCCGGTAATTGAAGGTTTTGAAAAAGAATATGGAATCAAAGTTGAGCATGAAGAGCTTGAAATGGCTACCGAGATGTACGAGCGGCTTCGTCGTGATGGGCCAATCGGAAACGGAAAGGCCCCGGATGTCGTAACTTTTTCCCATGGAAAAGTCGGTCAAATCGTGAAGGAAGGCTTAATTCAGGAAGTGAAGGTGGACGATGAGGTATTGGATGCCTTCATTGAATCTTCAATTAGAGGGGAGATGTATCAAGATAAGGTATTTGGATTGCCGAAATCCGTAAACACATCCGTTTTCTTTTATAATAAAAAATTGATGCCTAAGGCTCCTGAGACGATGAATGACCTTTATAAAAAGGCGAAGGGATTAAGAAAGGGCAATGTTCATGGTTACTATGCCAAATGGAATGATTTCCATGATTCGTATGGAGTAATCGCTGGAATGGGAGGTTATATATTTAAAGATAAGAATGGAAAATTAGACCCTAATGACATTGGCTTGAATAATAAGGGTGCCATAAAAGGGGCTTCGTACATCCAAAAATGGTATGGGGCGGGTTTGATTCCCAAAGGCGACAAGGCAGTGATCGAGAAGTTGTTTTTACAAGGGAATTTGGCTTCTATCATGAGTGACGGGAACTCATTTACCGAGCGAAAGGATACAGGAATTGCCCCCATGCCCAAATTGCCCGATGGCAAGCCAATGAAAACGTTCATGGAAATCAAAGGCTGGCATGTAACAGCTTTCACAAAACACCCTTATTGGTCTACGAAGTTAGTTGAATATTTGACTAATGATAATAATGCAATGCAGCGTTATGATTTAACAGGGGAAATGCCTCTAATGAATCAATCAAACACAATGCCGCAATCAAAGAAAATGAAAGGGCACAAGCCTTAAGCATACAATTACAATACGCTGAACCAGTGCCGAATATTCCGGAAATGAATAAGGTATGGGGACCGATGAATTCAGCCATGGATGAAATGACCACTCAAAAAGCAAAACCAAAAAGGGTTTTGGATAAAGCGGTAAAGACGATAAAAAAGAACGTTAACCGTGTTCTGCTCTCTTCCAATTCAGTAACCATAACCAGTATCCCCAGTTTGTCCCTTAAGTGTAAAGTTTTTTATAAATTGGATTTGACGTTAAGGGGGCAAAAGGCTAATCTTAAAGGCGTAAAGAGATAGCTAGGAGGAGAGCGGATATGAGAAAAAGAGCGTTATCACTCGCTTTAATTCCGTTGCTTCTTTTTTACGCCATTCCAGTAGGAGCAGCTGAAAAAGAACAACGAACTTGGAAGGATGAAATCGTATATTCATTATTGGTCGACAGATTTTTCGATGGTGATACTCAAAATAACGGAGATGCGAACGTGAATGACCCTTCCGCGTTTAATGGTGGGGATTTCGAAGGTGTCACGAAGAAACTGAATTATTTAAAAGATATGGGTTATACCGCTATCATCCTTTCACCGATTTTCGCTAATGATGAAAATGGCTATCATGGCGATTGGGTGGCCGATTTTTATAAAACCGATAAACACTATGGGACAATGAAAGAGTTTAAAAAACTCGTGAATGAGGCACATAAACGCGATATGAAGGTGATCATTGATTTTCAGGCAAATAATGTGGGCCCTGACTCCGCGTGGCTGACCGATCTCAAAAAACAAGATTGGTTCCATGAAGAAAAAAGATTTCCAAGGACGGTAAGCAGAATGATTTGGAAACAGGATGGGTCGATGGTCTTCCCGATTTGAATCAAGATAATGAGGAAACAAGGAAATATTTACTTGATGCAGCCAAATGGTGGATAACGGAAACCGATATTGATGGATACCGTATAAATAAAGTCCAATACGTAGCAAAAGATTTTTGGAAGGAATTTGTGGATGCAGTCAAATCTGAAAAATCAAATTTCTATACAATCGGCGATGTACAAGGTGATGCGGAATTGATCTCAAGTTACAAGGAGACGGGTATCGATGCTTTTATGGCTTATCCGCAGAATGCTGAGCTACGTGAAGCATTTGCTGCGCCCGATAAGGAACTGAAACCTGTTTTTAAAGCGTTTGCGAAAAGCGAAGATGAATTAGGGGCAATGCCCATCAGGCATTGTTCATGGACACACAGGGAATGCCCCGTTTTACAAAGGATGCAGCCGATCATAACGAAAATCCAGGCTCCAGATGGAGAATGGCTCTGTCGTATCTATATACAATGCCAGGGGTTCCTATCGTATTTTATGGATCGGAAATTGCCTTAAATGGCGATATTGCCCCGGATAATCATAAGTTGATGAATTTTAAGACAGAACAGGAATTGGTTGAATATATAACAAAGCTTTCTGATCTCAGAGACATGTACCCAGCATTGGCAAAGGGGATATGGAGCTTTTATATGAAAAAGGTGGAGTTTCGGTATTCAAGCGTGTATATGGTGATGAAACCATTGTCGTCGCCATGAACAATACGACTGAAACTCAAACGATAAACCTTACTGATAAGGAACTTGAAAGTAATAAAGAGTTGAGAGGTATGCTGAATGGGGATCTGGTCCGCAGTAAGGACAACAGTTACTCGATCGTAATCGACAGGGAGACGACAGAAGTCTATACGCTGTCACCTAAGTCGATTATTAATATTCCTTACCTGTTAGTTATAGGATTGGTTCTTCTCATTTTTGGTATATTCATTGCTTTGGTTATTAAGCGTTCAAAACGGAATCAACCAAAATAATCATATACCTCTCGATTGTCGGTAGCCGCCAAACATTGTCCCTAAGGCTTTGTGGAAAACAGGATCGGGAGGTTACAGCATGAATAAGACCTGGTGGAAAGAAGCGGTTTGCTATCAAGTTTACCCGCGCAGTTTCATGGATAGTAATGGTGATGGAGTCGGAGACATAAAAGGTTTGATTTCAAAGCTCGACTATCTGCAGGAATTGGGGATAGATGTTATTTGGATTTGTCCTTTTTATAAATCTCCCAATGCGGATAATGGCTATGATATTAGTGATTATCAAGCAGTTTCCGATGAATTCGGTTCGATCGAAGATATTGATCTGTTATTGAAAGATGTTCACGGACGTGGGATGAAGGTGATACTCGACCTTGTTTTGAATCATACTAGTGATGAGCACCCCTGGTTCGTCGAGTCACGTTCGTCCCGCGATAATCCGAAACGGGATTGGTATATTTGGAGGGATGGGCAGGACGGCCGTGAGCCTAATAATTGGGAAAGCATCTTTTCCGGAAGTGCCTGGAAATTCGATGAAAGGACCAATCAATACTATTTACATTTATTTGCCGAAAAGCAGCCAGACTTAAACTGGAAAAACCCTGATGTGCGAAAGGCATTATATGAAATGGTCAATTGGTGGCTCGATAAGGGAATCGATGGCTTCCGGATTGATGCGATCACGCATATTCATAAGCGTGAAGGCCTTCCGGATATGCCCAATCCTTATTGGCATCAGTATGTACCTGCGTTTGAAATGCATACCAATCAGGACGGGATTCTGGATTACCTTCAGGAGTTGAAAGAAGAGACTTTCTCTAAGTATGATATCATGACGGTCGGTGAGGCCAATGGCGTCAGGATTGAGCAGGCGGAAGAATGGGTCGGGGAATCGAATGGGAAGTTCAATATGATCTTTCAATTTGAACATCTTGGACTTTGGAATAGGGGACAGAATCACGCTGTTGATGTTCAAGGGTTAAAGCGCACGATGACCAAATGGCAAAAGGGGCTGAAAAACAAAGGATGGAATGCTTTGTTTTTTGAAAATCATGACCAGCCGAGAAGTGTATCAACGTGGGGAAATGATCATCAATATTGGTTGGAAAGCGCAAAAATGATAGGAGCCCTATACTTTTTCATGCAAGGGACACCTTTTATTTATCAAGGTCAGGAAATTGGCATGACGAATGTCCAATTTGATTCGATTGATGATTATGATGATGTCGGAATGAAAAACTTTTACAGGATAGAGACCTCGAAAGGTCGTCCCCATGATGAAATCATGAACATTATATGGCATAGCGGCCGTGATAATTCACGAACACCGATGCAATGGAATGATATTGAAAATGGCGGATTCACTCATGGAACACCTTGGATGAGGGTTAATCCAAATTATCGAGCCATTAATGTAGAACAGCAGAAAAATGACCCGTCATCCATTTATCATTTTTATAAAAAGATGATTGAACTTCGAAAAAAACATCAGGTCCTCGTATATGGGGAATATGAATTATTATGGGAAGATCACCCCGATCTTTATATTTATACAAGAACTATGAATGATAATTCAGTCATGGTAGTATGTAACTTTAGTATGAATCACCATCAAATCGACCTTTCCTATTGGGGGGAATGGAACTTCTGCTGGCTAATTATGAGGATTGTCCTGAGGTGTCGCTTATTGATTTACGTCCATATGAAACGAGGATTTATCGTTATTGATTTCTATGGACTAGATTGGAAATGGCTTAAAACCTATGTAGTTAGTCGTCTGACTTCTTGATTTCCAATAGACCTGTCGTTTTTAAGAAGCTGATCATACATCAGCTTCTTTTTGATTTTAAACATGAATGAAGAAAACGGAAAAGTGAGTATTTTCTGAAAAATTAAATAAACATTAAAAAAAGTATGGATATAACTATTGGACTGAGTGTATTATGAATACATACAAAATGTATAAATATAAAACAAATATTAAAGAAGTGTTTATTGGTATTCACCTTTTTTAAAATGAAGTCAATAAAGGCTAAGAAGGGAGAGGGAAATGCATGGCCATCACAATAAAAGATGTGGCACAGCTAGCGAATGTTGCTCCTTCAACAGTTTCTCGAGTGATTGCAAACAATCCTCGGATAAGTGAAAAGACAAAGGTACGGGTACGTAAGGCGATGACTAAATTAGGATACCATCCAAACTTCATTGCACGTAGTCTTGCCAATCAATCGACCAGGATCATTGGTTTGGTAATGCCAAGTTCGTCAAATGATTATTATCAAAACCCATTCTTTCCGACGATCCTCCAGGGTCTAAGTGAGGGAGCTCAGGAAAACCATTATTCCCTGTTGCTAAGCACGGGAAAAACAGAAGATGAAATCTACGAAGGAGTAGTGAATATGGTGCAGGGAGGGATGGTGGATGGAATAATCCTGATGTATTCAAGGATGAACGATCACATCCTGACCTATTTGAGGGAAAGGGCTTTTCCATTTGTGATCATTGGGAAACCCTATGATTACATCGAGGAGATAACATATGTTGATAACGATAATATCTTGGCTGCCGAACAGGCAACGGATTACCTCATACAGCTAGGACATGAAAGGATTGGATTCATCGGAGGTGATGTAACCCTTGTGATGACCCTTGATCGCTTGTCAGGTTATGAACGGGCATTGAAGCGGGCTGGAATCGATCGAAGGGGGAATATACCCTGCATGAAGATTTTTTGCATGAAGGGGGACAAGCAGCTGCAAAAAGGTTACTATCCATCGAAGAACCACCAACCGCTTTGGTTGTCAGTGATGATCTCATGGCACTTGGCATCGTGCATTCACTTCGCGAGATGGGCGTGCGCACTCCTGAAGAAATTTCAATCGTCAGCTTCAATAACGTTCTTTTCTCTGAACTGTCATTACCAGCCCTGACTTCCGTAGATATTAATATTTTTGATTTAGGATATCAGGCCGCTAAGGGCATCATTCATATGCTGCAGACTGGAGATGCACCTGCCGGGACCATCATTCCACATCATTTCGTGGAAAGGCATTCCTGCAGATCGATCAAGCAAGGTGCAATGGCCATGACATACTGAACGAGAGGGCATTGCGTAAAAGCAATGCCTTGTTTTCACTAGAAATGTATGCTGAAACTTTTGAATGCATGTACACCCGTTCCGTGTCTGACTAAATTATTCTCTTTAAGATATTGAATGGCTGCAAGGACTTCTTCAAGGATCCCTGGTTCGAGGCCTAGTTGGTTGTGCCCGCCATAGATTTTGGAGACTGACTTGATCTTTGTGATTTTTTCCAACGAATTCACAAGGTCTTCAGGACTTGTCGAGGGATAAAATGCATAAACGGGAGTATCTGAATAAAGCAGGTCGCCAGTAAATAAATAACCTGTTTCATTATCCAAAATTGAAATGTGGCCAGGTGAATGCCCAGGTGTATGATAAATGCCTAAACTGCGGTTTCCAAGATCAATCGTGTCCCCATCCGATAACAGCCTATCAGGGTAACCCCGGTATGGCTTGTATGTATCAGGATTGAATGATTCGGGTATGGGTAATGTGATATCCCGGGCCATGTCCTTTCTTATTTGTTCCAAGGACAAACCTGCAATGCCATTAATCAGCCAATTGGCATCATCACCATGAACATAAATTGTGTCATAATCACCGTGACCGCCAATATGGTCAGCATGAACGTGTGTGGTCAGGACGATGATCGGAAGATCTGTAAGCTGGTCTGTAATCCGCTTAATCGAATCGATGCCTAACCCTGTATCGATTAACGCAGCCCGGGTCTCCCTAGTAATAAAAAGGAATGAACTTTCTCCCAATGACCATATTCACTGATTGCAAACGTTTTTGAGTCCAATCCCTGAACGGTGAACCATGGATCTACAATATTTTTCAAAAATGACTCCACTCCTTCCCACTCATATATTCCGCGTTAACCGGGAATATCCTGCATGAAAGAGCAAAAGCAGTGGATTTCAATTTGTGAAATCCACTGCTTTTGGAAAGGTAAGGTCTTATCCGTTTACAACGGTCCCGCCGTTTACATGGATGACTTGTCCGCTTACATAGGATGAATCATCACTTGCCAAATATACATAGGCTGGTGCCAATTCCTCTGGCTGCCCTGCACGGCCCATTGGAGTATCCTGCCCGAATTTGGCAACATCCTCTTCGCCGAATGAGGCAGGAATCAACGGTGTCCAGATCGGACCTGGCGCAACACCATTCACTCGGATGCCATCTTTTGAGATGGAGTTCGACAGGGCTCTTGTAAATGCCAGTATTGCACCTTTTGTTGAAGAGTAATCGATTAGTTTTGGGTTGCCCTGATAGGCTGTGATAGAGGTTGTATTAATGATGCTGCTTCCTTTTTTCAGGTGCTTCAATGCAGCTTTAGTTAAGTGGAACATCGAGAAAATATTCGTGCGGAACGTTTTTTCCAATTGTTCAGCCGAAATGTCCAGGATACTTGTCTGCACATGCTGTTCTCCGGCGTTGTTGACTAGAATGTCCAAACCGCCAAATTCTTCAACCGTTCTTTTGACGACATCCTGGCAGAAGGCTTCATCACCGATATCACCGGAAATGAGTAAACATTTTTGGCCTTCTTTTTCGATCAATTCTTTTGTCGCTTTGGCATCCTCGTGTTCATCCAAGTATGCAACTGTCACATTCGCTCCTTCTTTAGCGTAGTAAATGGCAACGGATTTACCGATTCCGCTGTCTCCTCCTGTTATGATTGCCGTTTTACCTTTTAATTTGCCGCTTCCTTTGTAGGCAGCTTTAACTGAATCAGGGTTCGGTTCCATTTTTGTTTCCAATCCAGGTTGATGCTGCTGATGTTGAGGTGGAAATCCTTGCTTGTTCTGATTTTGAGTAGTCAAGATATAAACGCCTCCCATTTAATTATCTACGCTTTCTCTATTCCTTCTTTTAGGAAAAAGAAAACATGGAAAAAATACCCAAAAAAATCATGTTTAATGTTTTAACTGAAGGGAACATGACTAGTCTTTCCATGTTCCATGAAGGCGATTCATTTGAAGGAAATGAGGGATGAACGCTGAAGGAGGCAGTTGAAACAATTAAAAAAGACCCACCAACAGGTGAGGCCTTCATACTTAGCGGTAATTTAAGAATTGTACATCAATGGACAGATCAGCGCCCCGAATAGCGGAAATGATTCCTTGTAAATCATCCCGGTTCTTACCGGTAACCCGGATTTGATCATCCTGGATCTGGCTTTTTACTTTAAGGCCGCTATTTTTAATGATGGTATTGATCTTTTTAGCTTGCTCCTTATCGATGCCTTGAATTAGCTTGGCCCGTTGGCGAACGGTCCCGCCAGAAGCCCCTTCTAATTTGCCATAATCCAGGTTCTTGACGGGTACGTCACGTTTAATGAGTTTACTGATGAGAACATCCTTCAGCTGTTCGAGCTTATATTCATCGTCGGATACTAAAACCAAGTCTTCTTTTTCAATGGTGATGCTGCTTATGCTCCCTTTGAAATCATAGCGTGTCTGTATTTCCTTCATAGCCATGGTAACTGCATTCGTCACCTCTGAAAAGTCTACTTTCGAAACAATATCAAATGAATTTTCCTTTGCCATCACTTACCTCCAGCAGGGTTTATTTCCTTTATTATAGAGAAAGTATGTTAGGAAGACAACTATCTAAACGATATAAAAAAGCGGGGACAAGCCCCACGCTTCATTTATGGTCCGTTTTCTTCGAATAGGAGTGCTTACCTGCAGCAAGGTTTTCCTGATATGCGATATTTTTTCAGCATTTCTCGCTTGGTTATCTTTTGGCCTTTTATTGTCATCGGCTGTTTTGGACATAGTGAAAACTCCCTTCCATTATCTGATCAATATATATTGTTCACAATTATGGAAGGGAGTATGTATGTTTATGATTTCTCAGGGGTATCGTTTAAGAAGAAGAGGGCAATTGTGCCAGGACCGGCATGTGCACCGATGACGGAGCCAATTGTATGGATCATGAAGTCGGTTGTCCCGAATTCATTTTGGATGGCTTCCTTCCATTCCAGGGCAGTTGCTTCATCGTCACCATGACTGATGGCAATCGTTTGGGTTGTTAAGTTTTTGCCTCTTTCATGCATTAATTCGATTACACGTTTAATCAATTTCTTTTTGCCGCGTATCTTTTCAAGCGGAACAAGCTTCCCATCTTCAACATGCAATAACGGTTTAATGTTTAATAAACCGCCAACAAGGGCAGATGTCTTGGAGATACGGCCGCCACGGGCCAGATATTCAAGGTTATCTACAGTGAATAGATGCTCCATATGCCGGGCTTGGAATTCGATGGCAGCCAGGATTTCTTCTTTAGTGGCACCGTTGGCTGCCAGATCGGCTGCTTTCTTTACAATTAAACCGACGCCCATCGAAGCGCATTTCGTATTGACGATTTCAATGTCAAGGTCAGGGTACTCTTCCTTCACCTGATTAAGAATCATCACTGCCGTTTGATATGTTCCAGATAACTCAGAGGAAAAGGCTATATAAATCCCTTGTTTTTTCTCTTTGGCAAACTGTGTGAAAAGTTCTATAAAGTATTCTGGGGAAGCTTGCGATGTTTTCGGGGTTTTTCCTTCAAGCATCGCCTGATAGACTTCGTGAGAATTAATGGTAAGTAAATCTTCATAATTTTCCCCGTCAAGATGGACTTGTAAAGGGATTAATGAAACATTGTTTTCCTTATAGAAAGACAACGGCAAATCACATGCACTATCTGCAAGAATTGTGATAGCCATAATACACCTGCTTTCTTTTTACAATTTTTAGAAAATGAGTGGTCACTCTACTTTTTAGTGTAGCACGTAACGGTAAAAATTCAATCTCTACGTAAATAGAATAAATAATTAAGGGTAAAAAGATAATAGAATAAGGGTGAAATGGAGGTTTTTTAGGATGTACAGTGGTGAAATGAAGAAAATTATCATAGTTGTGGTGGGCGCATTGCTTAATGCCGTTGCAATGAACTTTTTCTAATACCGGCAAACGTATATGCAAGCGGCTTTACGGGAGTGGCCCAGCTTCTATCGAGGATGATTGGATCTTTTGCTCCTTTTGATGTATCAACAGGTATTCTATTGTTTTTATTGAACATTCCAGTAACGATCATTGCTTGGCGAAAGGTTGGAAAGTCTTTCACATTTTATAGTTTCCTCAGCGTTGCCTTGATGTCCTTCTTTATGGAAATCATTCCGATTACACGCTGGTCACCTGACATATTATTGAATGCGGTATTTGGTGGAGTCATAGCTGCAGTAGGTGTGGGGATCACCTTGAAATACGGTGCATCGACTGGCGGAATGGATATTATCGCCATGCTTCTTTCACGGAAAAAGGATAAACCTGTAGGTACTTATTTATTTCTGCTGAATGGCGTGATCATTGTAACGGCAGGTGCTGTTTATGGACCGGAAAAAGCTTTGTACACGCTTGTTACCCTTTACACATCGACCCGTGTCGTGGACGCGATACATACACGTCATGAAAAGCTTACGGCCATGATCATTACAAAGAAAAGCGAAGAGCTTAAACAGGCAATCCATGCTAAGTTAGTTCGCGGAATTACAAGGGTTCCCGCTAAAGGTGCGTTCACCAACGAAACTAAGGAAATGCTATTGATTGTCATTACAAGGTATGAACTTTATGACCTTGAAAAGATCATCAAGGAAGTGGATCCACATGCTTTCACGAACATCATAGAAACGTCAGGCATTGTTGGAACTTTCCGCAGGGAATGATATTAACAAAAAATCAAGGCCATTACACTTCTATTACAAAAGGCGGTAAGGCACGAAATAACAATTGATGAAAACAAAGTGAAAGCCTCCAGGAATCCTGGAGGCTTTCACATTATTTAGAGTGATTTTCCAGCTCTTCCTGAAGTTCTCGCAATTGTTCTTTTTCAGCCTCGGTCGTATTGGCAAAAGCTGATGAAAGAGCGTTTTTAGCGATTTCCTCTGTCTTATGCTGGTCACCCTCATGCTCAGAGTGGAGAGCTTCTTCAACAAATTCCCTAGCCTTTTGGAATAATTTGTTTCCCATTAGAAGCCACCATAGCTTTGTTCAGACATAATTCTTAACCTGTCTTTTTCAGCCTCTTCAAACGTAGTGTGATAAGGGATTTTTTCGGCATGCCTGGCAACACTTTCTTTGCCCTGCTGAACAAATCGTTTAGATTTACTGCTTTTACCCATTCTTATCTCCTCCGATTCTGAGCGTTGTCGACAACGGAATGAATCTGTTGTCCATATTAGTTTGGCTTGAAAGGTGGATATTATGAAGGTAAAAAATGACGGATTAGGCTTTTATATTGAATTTTTCTTCGAGGAAGACGGCTATACCATCTTCTTCATTCGTCAATGTAGTCGTATTTGCTACCGTTTTTACTGGTGAGATCGCATTTCCCATGGCCACCCCGGTTCCCGCATATTCGAGCATTTCCAAATCATTATCTTCATCACCGAAAGCGATTATCCTGTTTTGAGGAATTTCCAAATAATTGGATACACGTTTTAGCCCTACGGCTTTACTTAACCCGCTTTTTATTATTTCGATGATATGAAAAGGCTCTGCCCAGCGGCGATGATCGACCAATTCTGCATGGACATCGGATAAATGCTGGCGAATCTGTCCTACGAATTCACTATCTGTGTGAATCAGCATCGAAGTTGGGGAATCCTGAAGGTAATCGCGCAAGTCACCGGTCTTCATGATCGGATTTCCTAGATTGAACATGTTCATCAACTTTTCATCATGATAATGGACATAAACTTCATCCCGGACTTCAGCGATGATGTTGTGAAATTTAAACTGATCACACGCTTCGACAATATCTTTCGCAACATTTATATCCAGTGGAGAGTGGTATACCCCCAGCTTGTATGTAATGGGTGATGGACGAAAGCCCCATTGAAATTAACGATTGGTGTAGTCAACCCCAATTCCCGGTAATATTGTTCACTTGAGCGAAAGGGACGCCCGGTGGCGATCATAACCTCGTGTCCATCTTCCTTTAGTTTTAGGAGTGTTTTTTAGTCCTTGAAGAAATTGTTTTGTTATCTGTAAGTAAAGTACCATCAAGATCCAATACGATTAAATGTTTCTCAGCCATGTACACACCTTCTGTTCTTTTTGATTTCATTATATGCAAATATTGTTAAGCCTATTTTAAGGTAAATGTAAATCTTTTTCATTCTTTATGCATTCCTGTATGATATTACTATATCCAGGATTAGTATAATTAAAGCGAAGCTCAGGTTTAAAGGAATGGAATCCATTTTGATAATGGTATTGGAAAGACCGGAACAAATTATTCGGAGGGGTTAACTTGATAATAATTGAAAAAGAACTAATAGGACAAATTCCTGTATTGCACCTAGGGAAAGAAACCACTTTCAATCAGGAATTGCCGCTTATAATTTTTATACATGGTTTTCAAAGTGCAAAAGAACATAATCTACACTATGCTTATTTATTGGCTGAAAAGGGGTTTCGTGTGCTTCTGCCTGATGTGATTCATCATGGGGAAAGGGAAGCCGGTTTAAGTGAATCTCAAATGATGCCCCGTTTTTGGGAAATGGTTTTACAAACAATCCAGGATTTATCTTTGTTGAAGGATGATTTATTATCCCGAAAATTGATTGAGCCCGAAAGAATTGGCGTAGCAGGTACCTCAATGGGGGGAATAGTGACTAATGGGGCCCTGGCTGCTTATGAATGGATTTCCGCCGGAGTCAGTTTAATGGGGAACCCATCATATGTCGCGTATGCTGAGCTCCAAATGGAGGAGATTAAGAAAAGGAAAGTTAATTTCCCAGCTACTGATGAGGAAGTTGCGAAGGTGATTGAACAGCTCAAGCCATTTGATTTGAGTCTTAATCAGGATAAGCTTTCCGACCGACCGCTTCTTTTTGGCATGGAGCCAAAGATCCGGTTGTGCCTTATCAACATGCATACCGTTTTTATGAAGGGGTCAAAGCAGGGTATGACGAGACAGAAGGAAAAATTGATTTTATCCTTGACCCTAAGGCTGGACATAAGGTCAGTAGAGAAGGAGTGCTTAAGACAGCAGACTGGTTCACGAAACATTTACTGTCAACTGTGCAAAATGCTTAAGTACTCACTCAAAATCTGTTATGATGCTTATACGGACATAATGATGAAACCGATAATCTAAAACGAAGAAATTTTTCCATAAAAGGAGTGATCGAAGTGGATCAAGATACAAAAGACATTATTTTTGGAGCTTTGGAGCAGGTCATTGACCCTGAGCTTGGTATAGATATCGTTAATTTAGGCTTGGTATATGATGTGGATATGGATGAGGAAGGTCTGACTACCGTTACGATGACATTGACAGCAATGGGCTGTCCGCTAGCCGGGACGATCGTCGATCAAGTTAAATTGGTTCTGGAAGATATCCCCGAGGTCAAGGAAACGGATGTAAAGATTGTCTGGAGTCCGCCATGGACGAAAGACAAAATGTCCAGGTATGCTAAAATTGCATTAGGAATCAAATAATATCTCTGTAATAGAAATGAGAAGCCAGTCAAAAAAAGTGAATCCATTCAAGGAGCCACTTTTTATGGTCTGGTTTTTTCTAATACATTCGGCTAGGAGTGGTTAATTGAACAGTCAAATTAAAGATTCATTGGACAGGCCACTAAGGGATTTAAGGATTTCAGTCATAGATCGCTGTAACTTTCGCTGCTCGTATTGCATGCCTGCTGAAATTTTTCATGAGAATTTTCAGTTCCTGCCTAAAAGTGAGCTATTATCTTATGAGGAAATTGTAAGGCTTTCTAAAATATTCGCAAGCTTAGGTGTAAAAAAACTAAGGTTGACAGGCGGGGAACCATTACTCCGGAGAGATCTTACCACTCTGGTTTCAAATCTCGTTAAAATTGAAGGTATTGAAGATATTGGACTGACCACGAATGGTGTCTTCTTGAAAAAGCATGCCGTGGATTTGAGGGAAGCTGGTTTACAGAGAGTGAATATCAGCTTGGACAGCCTCGATGACGATCTTTTCAAGAAGATGAACGGCAGGGATATCGGCATAAAGCCCGTTATTGAAGGCATCGCTGCTGCCAAAGAAGCAGGGCTTGGCGTTAAAGTGAATATGGTTGTGAAAAAAGAAACCAATGAATCTCAAATCCTGCCGATGGCCCGATTTTGTAAAGATGAGGGCATTCAATTACGCTATATTGAATTCATGGATGTCGGACACACAAATGGCTGGCAGTTGAAGAATGTCATTACGAAAAAGAACTGCTTGCGATGCTTCAAACCGAATTCGATCTTGAACCGGTTAAAGAAGATTATTTTGGGGAGGTGGCAAAACGCTTCCGTTATAAGGGCACTACTGCAGAAGTGG
Source organism: Peribacillus frigoritolerans (assembly GCA_030562215.1). Classification (GTDB taxonomy): domain Bacteria; phylum Bacillota; class Bacilli; order Bacillales; family DSM-1321; genus Peribacillus; species Peribacillus frigoritolerans_B. The sequence goes on from JAUPFL010000001.1 coordinate 2,299,042, forward strand.
GCTTCATAACCTCGGTATCCGAGTCTTTTTGTTCAAGTTGTACACGTGCACGTCTTTCTGCAAATGGAAGTTTATATACATGCCTGTTTAATGGAAAGGGACATGACTTGAAGTCATTGCTCCGTTCCGACATGACAGATGAAGAGTTGACCGGGTTCATCATTTCACTTTGGAACCGCAGGGACGACCGCTATTCGGATGAACGGGCAGCGGGAACGGTGAAGAAACAGGAAAAATCGAAATGTCATTCATTGGCGGGTAATCTGTCCTAATGAATGAAAAATTAAGGGATGGCAGCTATGCCATCCCTTATTAGTATAGTGTCAGGAATTGATGTCAGACAATGGACGAAATCGATTTTTATACTTTTTTATGCATTTTTATATAGGACACAAGGTAATGAAAATAATTCAAAGGTCCTAGGGGTGGATTTAGCCTGAAATAAACTCCAATCATATTAAGATCAGTAAGGCATTATGTATTGCTTCTTTTTATGGGATGGATTCAATCGATGGTACAGATTTCAATTGGACAGTTTTCACAGTCGATTTCCTGTTTCAAATAGTCAAAGTCAAGAATCGTAATGCGTCCCTTTTTAATCGAGATGACATTGTTTTTCCTTAATTGAGCGAGCATTCGATTGACCACCTCGCGGGAAGTACCGCAAAAATTGGCGAGTTCTTGGTTTGTAAATGGAAGATTGATAATTTTACCGTTTTCTGCTTCAGTTCCATAGCTATTTGATAAACGGATGAGGGTGGAGTAAAATGCCCCTTTCTTACCGTGCAGGAGCATATCGCGGAATTTAGCCTGATTTTTACGGTTTTGAGAGGATAACCATGTCATCATCTCAACAGCAAGAAGGCTATCGGAGGCGATTTTTTTTCTCTAATGATTCTTTGGAAATAACCGCAACAGTTCCATCTTCCATCATTTTTGCATTCATCATATATTTAGGATTTTGAGAAAACAAGACTGTTTCCCCAACCAAATCATTCTCCGAACTAATGCGTATAGTTAATTCACGACCGTCTGGAACAACCTTGCTCACTTCCACTTTCCCTTTAATAATGTAATACAAATCACTTGCTGGGGTGCTCTCATGAAAAAGGTAGCACCCTTTTTCCATATGTTTAACTTGTTGTTTATTATCTAACATTGCATGCATCCGATTAGATAATGATAATTCATTCATGCCTATGACCACCTTTCAAAAACCGTCATTACTCAATTACTCCTTTGATTTAAACGAAAAAAAACCTAGTAGTCAACAAGTTTGGATAATTTTAGGATTTTAGATGGATGATTTTTCATTTGGAATTTATGTTTTAAATTTTATAAAAATACATTTGATTTTATTTTTATTCAGTCTTATAATAATAGAATCAAAGATTGACAGGGACCTGAAATTATAGGAGATGGTTTTATGAACGTATCAATAGTAGGTGCAACGGGTTATGGGGGAATGGAACTAATAAGGTTTTTGAATAATCATCCGCAATTTAAAATAAAATCATTGCATACTTCATCCCAATTTGGTCGAAATTTATCTGAAGAAAATGCACATTTAATGCATATGGAAGATACATTAGAAGAAATTGACCCGGAAGCGATTGCAAAAAATCCGATATTGTATTTCTTGCAACTCCTTCTGGTGTTTCATCGCAATTGGTTTCGGAATTTTCTGACCTTGACATTAAAGTGATCGACTTATCGGGAGACCTCAGGCTTCAAACTCCAGGTGAATACGAGCACTGGTATAAAAGCAGGCCGCGCCACGGCATATTATTGAAGAATCTGTATACGGATTGGCTGAATGGAATGCCGAAGCAATAAAAAAGCGGCGATTATTGCAAATCCTGGGTGTTACCCAACCGCTTCACTATTAGGTCTTGCCCCTTTATTCACTGAAGGATTGGCCGGAGCAGCTGCCGATGTGATCATCGATGCAAAGTCCGGGGTTTCAGGGGCGGGTAAATCACTTTCGGCAGTCACCCATTATAGTGAAATGAATGAGAACTTTAAGATATATAAGGTGAATCAACATCAACACATACCGGAAATCGAACAACAGCTCGGGCGATGGTCATCAGGTTTACAGCCCATTACATTTAATACCCATCTTGTTCCAATGACAAGAGGGATTATGGCAACGATGTATATAAAGGTAAATCGGGAAACCTCAAATGTTGAATTAAAAGATTTATACGAAACCGTATACGAGAACCACCCATTTGTCCGGGTACAGCCCCTTGATCGCTTTCCATCCACGAAACAGGTATATGGATCGAACTTTTGCGACATTGGCATTGATTATGATGAAAGGACAGGTAAGGTAACGGTGGTTTCGGTTATTGATAATTTAGTGAAGGGTGCTGCAGGGCAGGCCATTCAAAATGCAAATATAGTAATGGGACTAGAAGAAACGGCAGGACTATGGAACAGTCCGATATATCCGTAAACTTTGGAGGGAAACAATGAATACACTACAGCCAGTTGAGGAAATCAAACAAGTTCAAGAAGGAAACATTTTAATGCCCCAAGGGTTCAAAGCGTCAGGTGTCCATGCAGGATTACGCTATTCTAAAAAGGACGTTGGCATCATTTTTACCGATGTTCCAGCATCAGCGGCGGCGGTTTATACACAAAATGTAGTTCAAGCCGCTCCAATCAATGTAACGAAAGATAGTATTGCGGTTACTGGAAAACTCCACGGCATAGTAGTGAATAGTGCTTGTGCGAATGCTTGTACAGGTGAACAGGGTTTAAAAGATGCAAATGAAATGAGGAAGCTTGCGGCTCAAAAGTTCGGTTTGGAGGACCATTCATTTGCAGTGGCTTCAACGGGTGTCATAGGGGAATTCATGGAAATGGAAAAGGTAAGAAAAGGCATAGAGTCATTGCAGCCAGAAAATACACCTGAAGCTGCTGAAGCTTTTGGTACCGCGATTTTAACAACGGATATCGTAACCAAGAGCTGTGGTTATGAAACAATCATTGACGGTAAAACCGTGAAAATGGGCGGTGCTGCAAAGGGTTCGGGAATGATTCATCCAAACATGGCCACAATGCTCGGCTTCATTACGACGGATGCTGTAATTGAACCGGATGACTTACAGCAAGCACTATCCTCCATTACAAATGATACATTCAATCAAATCACGGTTGATGGCGACTGTTCAACGAATGACATGGTGTTGGTGCTCGCAAATGGAGAAGCGAATAATGAACCTTTGACACCTAACCATCCAGAATGGTCCATCTTCCTGGAATTATTAAAGCAAACTTCGGAAAATCTCGCCAAACAAATTGCTAAAGACGGAGAAGGTGCCACAAAACTGATTGAAGTGAATGTTCATGGCATGCATACGAAACAAGATTCACAGATGATGGCGAAGACGATAGTTGGTTCAAATCTAGTGAAAACGGCAGCTTTTGGAGCGGATGCAAACTGGGGACGAATCATAGCTGCAATGGGAAGAAGCGGAGTGGTATTCAATCCGGATCAAACAACCATCGTTTTTGGTGATATCGTCGTACTTAAAGATGGTGAGCCGATTATGTTTTCTGAGGAAGATGCCAAAGCATACTTGGAAAATGAAAGTATCATCATAAATGTTTATTTGAAAGATGGTAATGAATCAGGCACGGCATGGGGCTGCGATCTAACCTATGATTATGTGAAAATAAACGGAAGCTACCGTTCGTAGAGGTGAAAAGTATGAACATATTAGTCATAAAGTGCGGCGGCAGCATCATTAATGAGTTATCGGAGTCATTTTTCAATAGTGTTAAAGAGTTACAAAACCGCGGCTACCATATCGTCTTTGTGCATGGAGGCGGCCCTGATATAAATTCAATGCTTGAAAAATTTGAAATTGAACCAGTATTTGAAGATGGGTTAAGAAAAACGACCGCTGAAGTGCTGGAAATCGTGGAACTTATGCTGGCAGGCAAATCGAACCGTAGCCTCGTTCATAAATTGGCAGCTCATGGCATCAAGGCAGTCGGTTTAAATGGCTCTGACGGCGGAATTCTCACAGGTGATTATATCGATGAACAGAAACTTGGGGCTGTTGGTGAAATACAACAAGTCAATACGGAATTATTCGGACTTTTATTCGAAAAAGGTTATTGTCCGGTATTGACGCCCATTTCATCTACTGAAGAAGGCACTAAATTAAATGTGAATGCCGATATGGCTGCCGGGTCTGTAGCGAAGGCACTATCGGCTGATATGTGTTTATTTGTGACCGATGTTCAAGGGGTCTTGAAGAATGGGCAGATCATTGAGAAATTGAATGAAACGGAAACGAAGGACATGATCATGGATGGAAGTATCCATGGCGGAATGATCCCGAAAGTCAATACAGCTTTATCGGTGCTGAATAAAGGGATTGAAGAAGTGATGATCGTTAGCGGGAAAGATCATTTTTATCAAGGCGGACAATTCATCGGTACGAAATTTCTTCAGGAGGAAGGGGTATTTCAATGAGTTCTTTATTTCCAACATATGCAAGGTGGAACATTGAGCCAAGAAAAGCGTCAGGATTGAAGATTACGAGTGCAACAGGTAAAGAGTATCTGGATTTCACATCCGGAATCGGGGTTTTGAATCTTGGACATTGTCATGAAAAAGTAAAAATGGCCGTGACGGAACAACTTAATAAATATTGGCATGTATCGAACATGTTTCAAAGTTCCATACAGGAACGTACAGCAAAAATGCTGGCTGATGCCTCTGGTTTAAGTCGGGTGTTCTTTGCCAACAGCGGTGCCGAGGCGAATGAGGCAGCTATCAAACTAGCACGAAAAGCTACCGGGAAAAGCAAAATTGTCACATGTCAGCAGTCTTTCCACGGACGTACGTTTGCGACGATGGCTGCAACGGGGCAGGAAAAAATCAAGACTGGTTTCGGACCGATGCTGGCTTCGTTCGAATATGTTCCATTTAATGATAATGATGCCATGACAGCAGCCATTGATGAAAATACGGCAGCTGTAATGATTGAAATCATTCAAGGAGAAGGCGGCATCCATGTTGTACAGCAATCATATCTGGACGTGATTCAAACCAAATGCCAAGAACACGGAGCTCTCCTCATCATAGATGAAATTCAGACTGGGATAGGACGTACAGGGAAACCATTTGCATTTCAGCATTTCAATATCCAACCGGATATCATCACTTCAGCAAAGGGGCTGGGAAATGGCCTGCCAATCGGGGCGATGATTGGGAAGGAAGCGCTGTCTGAGTTCTTTAACCCTGGAAGTCATGGATCCACTTTTGGAGGTAATCCCGTAAGTGTCTCTGCAGCCGAAGCCGTATTAAAGGAAATTTTTCAATCAGGGTTTTTAAAAGAAACCGTTAAAAAGGCTGAATACCTTGAAAGTGAATTGGCAAAAGCATTGAAGGACATGGAAGAAGTGAAAGAGATTCGCGGTCTGGGAATGATGGTCGGAATTGAATGTAAACAAGATGTTCAGGTGTTTTTAATGGAACTCCAAGAAGAGGGCTTACTTGTATTGAGTGCAGGCCCTAAAGTACTTCGTTTACTCCCATCCCTGACAGTTACCGAACCTGAGATCGATAGGGCTATATATAAAATTAAAAAAGTATTGGGAATAAAACAAACCGTCTAAATTTATTGAATTTTTATAGAACAAAATGAATAATTATGCTATTGTATATATAAATATACATCATCTAAAGAGGTGAAGATCATGAAAAGCTATCTATATTTAGAGAATGGTTCCGTCTTTGAAGGCGAGCTGCTGACTAAATCGACTGAAAAAACAATCACTGGAGAGATTGTCTTTTTCACAGGAATGACCGGATATCAAGAAGTGCTGACAGATCCTTCATATAAGGACCAGATTGTCATCTTCACATACCCGCTAATAGGGAATTATGGAATCAATGAACATGATTTTGAAAGTAAGAAGCCGCATGTTGCCGGTGTAATTGTATATGAAGGAAATATGAGCCATTCCCATTATCAGGCTAAATATTCACTTGGCGAATATTTAGACAAGTGGAACATTCCTCTTTTAAGCCATGTTGACACAAGAGCGGTCGTTAAGAATATAAGACAGGAAGGTTCCATGCAGGCAGTCATCACAGCCGAAGAAAAATACACTGTCGTACCGGGCCTGAATGGATTATCACCCCACGTTGCCGAGGTATCCACAAAGGTTGTCCAGAGCTTTGGGGAAGGCGACAAGCATGTTGTGATGATGGACTTCGGCTATAAAAAATCCATATTGGATTCATTGGTCGAGCAGGGCTGCCGAGTCTCTGTCGTGCCATTCGATACTGAATTCGAGCAAATCAAGGACTTGAAGCCAGATGGTATTTTGCTTTCAAATGGGCCTGGGGATCCAAAACAGCTTGAATACCTCTTAGGAAACATTAAAAAAATCATTACGAATTTCCCGACGATGGGCATCTGCCTCGGTCATCAATTAACGGCCCTTGCCTTAGGCGGGAATACAAAAAAATGCTGTTTGGACATCGCGGTGCAAATCAGCCCGTGGTCGATTTGAAAACGAAAAAGGTGTATATGAGTTCGCAGAACCATAGTTATGAGGTTGATGAACCGAGCCTACAAGGAACATCGCTGCAAGTGAGATTCAGAAACGTGAATGATGACACGGTTGAGGGACTCATGCATGAAGACTTGCCAATCTTCACTACCCAGTACCACCCAGAGGCAAATCCGGGACCTATCGAGAGTTCATTACTATTCAATGACTTTTTACAAATGATAAATGATTATAGCGGGAGAGAAAAAGCTTATGCCTAAGGACGACACGATACAGACCATTTTAGTGATTGGTTCGGGGCCGATTGTCATCGGGCAGGCCGCCGAATTCGATTATGCAGGTACACAGGCCTGCCTTGCTTTAAAGGAAGAAGGATATAAAGTCATCCTGGTCAACAACAACCCTGCAACGATCATGACTGATGACATGAATGCGGATGCTGTCTATTTCGAACCTTTAACGGTTGATGTACTGGAAAAGATCATTTCCAAAGAAAAGCCGGATGGCCTGCTCGCTACATTAGGCGGTCAAACAGGATTGAACCTAGCTTATCAGTTGGATGATGCTGGAATACTTGAAAAATATAAAGTCAAATTATTGGGAACTCCGATCGATTCCATCAAAAAAGGGGAGGATCGTGAGCTGTTCCGTGAGTTGATGTTTGAAATAGGTGAACCCGTTCCCGACAGTACGATTGTCCATACACTTGAAGAAGCGCTGGCTTTTGCCGACAAAATCGGTTTCCCCATAATCGTACGTCCCGCTTATACACTCGGCGGAACTGGCGGTGGTATTGCCGATTCACTGGATACCTTTAAGGAACTTGTACGGGGCGGACTGCAAGAAAGCCCAATTACACAATGCTTGATTGAAAGAAGCATAGCTGGTTATAAGGAAGTCGAATATGAGGTTATGCGAGATGGCAACAATACGTGCATCACCATCTGTAATATGGAAAATATCGATCCGGTAGGGATCCATACAGGTGATTCGATCGTCGTGGCACCATCACAGACTTTATCGGACGATGAGTTTCAGATGCTGCGTGCCGCTTCCATTAAAATCATCTCTGCTTTAGGTATCATAGGCGGCTGTAATATTCAATTTGCACTTGATCCGAATAGCAAGCAATATTATTTAATAGAAGTGAACCCGCGCGTCAGCCGTTCATCGGCACTAGCTTCAAAAGCAACAGGTTATCCCATTGCCCGCATAGCGGCGAAGCTCGCTGTCGGCTACGATTTATCGGAGCTCATCAATCCTGTAACGAAAAGCACTTATTCAAGCTTCGAACCTGCGCTTGACTATGTAGCTGTGAAGTTTCCGAGGTGGCCATTTGATAAATTCACGACCGCCGACCGCAAATTGGGAACACAGATGAAGGCGACTGGTGAAGTGATGGCTTTACACCGCAGCTTTGAGGGTGGAGTCCAAAAGGCCGTAGATTCTTTGGAATTGAAAACGATCGGGCTGCAGCTATCATCGCTGAAAAATAAAACCGTTCCTGAACTTTGGGGAAAGCTTGCCGAAAAATCGGATGAACGAATCTTTGTCATTTTTGAAATGCTTAGAAAAGGCGTGACCATTGAAGAAATCCATGAAGCGACAGCCATAGATTATTTCTTCCTTAAATCCTTTGCTTCATTGATCCAAAGCGAAATGGAGATTGAAGCGAAGGCAATCGATCAGGTAACAAGGGAAGAACTTCAGACATACAAGGAAAAGGGCTTTTCCGACCGCTATCTTGCTTCCGTATGGAAAGTAAGTGAGATGGAAGTGAGAGCACACCGCAAATCACTAGACATTACGGCGGTATACAAAACGGTTGATACATGTGCAGCCGAATTCGAATCACATACAAACTATCACTATTCAACATATTTTGGTGAGAACGAACAGCAAAAAACTGATAAAAAGAAAGTCTTGATGATTGGCAGCGGTCCGATCCGCATCGGACAGGGAATAGAATTTGATTACTGTTCGGTTCACGGTGTTTATGCACTCCAGGATGAAAATGTTGAAACGATCATGATCAATAATAATCCGGAAACGGTGAGCACGGATTTTGCGACGGCAGATCGCCTTTATTTCGAACCGTTGACCCTTGAATATGTTCTTAATGTAATAGAAGCGGAAGACATAAAAGACGTTATAGTCCAATTTGGTGGGCAGACTGCAATAAACCTTGCAAAAGGCCTGGAAGAATACGGTGTCAATTTGTTGGGGACATCCTTCGATACACTTGATCAATTAGAAGATCGTGATCGTTTTTATCAGCTTCTTCAGAAACTGGATATCCCCCATGTACCAGGTTCAATGGCTAATGGTGAAGAACAATTAATTGCCCATGCAGAGGCAATCGGCTATCCGGTGCTCTTACGCCCATCCTATGTAATAGGCGGCCAGGGAATGGAAATCATCCGCTCCAAGGAAAGCTTGTTGAATAGAATGGCAAATGGAACGGCACTTGTCTATCCCGTGTTGATCGATTCCTATATTCCAGGGAAGGAAGCCGAAATCGATTTGATTGCGGATGGAAATGATGTATACATTCCCATCATTGCCGAACATATAGAGAAAGCAGGCGTCCATTCAGGGGATAGCATGGCATTATTGCCAGCTCAATCCTTAACGGATGATATCAAAGATAAAAATGACCCTTTATGCTAAAAAACTTGTTAGTGAACTTGGTTATAAAGGGCTTATGAACATCCAATTCGTAATTGAGGGAAATAGTGTATATGTATTGGAAGTGAATCCTCGTGCAAGTCGGACAATTCCAATCATCAGTAAAGTGACCGATGTACCCTTGGTGCAAATAGCGACAAAAATATTGCTTGGGAAATATTCATTGTCGAATGCATTCGAAAAAACGGGCTTAATGGATGAAATTCCATATGCAGTCGTCAAATATCCCGTATTCTCTACATTTGCGCTAAGCGGCCTTGATTCGAAGGTAGGTCCGGAAATGAAATCAACAGGTGAAGGAATCGCCATCGGGGATACGGTAAATGAAGCGTTGACAAAAGTGTTCCATGCTCAAAAAGCTAAACATACTACAGGTGTTTATCAATCAGGATCAGTCCAATTAAGTGAAGATTTGTTAGTGCAAATCAAAGAAGCAGGTTTGACATTGGGGAACTCAGGTTTTGATAAATGGTTAAATGAAGGAAATGCGGCGGTCGTTTTGGCATATGGATCAACGGAAGAAGATAAGAAGCTAAGGTTACTTGCAGCGAAATACCGACTGCTTGCATTTACGGAAGAAGAGACGTTCAAGGCCTATCTACAATCGGTAGAAAATGCTGATCCAGGGGTTACCTCGCTTCAGGAGTGGCTTGTACCATATACGAAAGGAGTGTCACACGTATGAGTTCAATGACGGCACCGACACAAGCGAAGATTTTAAATGGAAAAGATTTTTTGACCATGAAAGAGTCTACACCAACGGCAATTGCAGATTTGTTAAAGCTGGCACAGACCATTAAAGGCAAATTGCAAGCTGGTGAAGAATATACCCCTTTAAAAGGGAAAACGCTGGGGATGATCTTCGAAAAATCGTCTACCCGTACCCGTGTTTCTTTTGAAGTGGGCATGATGCAGCTTGGCGGACACGCTTTGTTCCTGAGTGGCAATGATTTGCAAATTGGACGTGGTGAAACTATTTCCGATACTGCAAAAGTCCTTTCTGAATACATTGACGGCATCATGATTCGTACCTTCGAGCATGAAAAAATCCTGGAATTGTCAGAAAATGCTTCTATTCCAGTCATCAATGGATTAACAGATCTTGCACATCCCTGTCAGGTGCTTGCTGACTTCTTGACGATCATCGAGATAAAAGGGCAATTAAAGGGCTTGAAGATGAGTTATATCGGTGATGGCAATAATGTTGCCAATTCATTGATGGTAGGCTGTGCAAAAATGGGAATGGATTTTTCCATTGGATGTCCTGACGCCTACAAACCTGATGAAAAGGTCGTCGCCTATGCTAAAAAAGTGGCAGAGGAGACTGGCAGTGAAATTTTGGTGACAACCTCAGCTTCGGAGGCCATAAAAGATGCGGATATCGTCTATTCAGATGTTTGGACCTCCATGGGGCAGGAAGTCGAGAATGGTATCCGCTTAGAAGCTTTTAAAGATTATCAAATCAATGGCGAGCTAGTAAAACTTGCCAAAGAGGATTATTTATTCATGCATTGCCTGCCTGCACATCGGGAGGAAGAGGTTACGGCTGAAGTCATCGATGGACCTAATTCCGTCGTTTTCCACCAAGCCGGAAATCGCCTTCATGCCCAAAAGGCGGTCCTGGTTGACTTAATGTCCTAACCAAAAAGGCGTCTGCTCTGAGCAGACGCTTTTTTGGTTAAAGCCGCTTTCCTAATTTTTCTGACATGAAAGGAAGGAACCTGGTAATAATAACAGGGAAAGCATGCAAAGGGGTGAAATCTATGGGGCAAAATCGTCAATTTAAGCCAGGTCAGAAGGCACCTAATAATGGGACCTACGTAGAAATCGGTGAAACGGGCAGCACGGTAGTGAATCCGAAAATGGTAAAGCTTGATGCAGGGGATTCTTTTCCTGAAACATCCAATCATAACCGGATTTGGACATATAAGCGGAAGCCATGAAACATCTAAAAGCAGGAAAAAGGAATGGTCGCCATCCTTCTTCCTGCTTTTTTCCTATTCAGCGGAATAACCGAATATATTCGAGATTTCCAAACAGCTCTTCCTTAAATAGTCGCTTAAAGGATCTTCATAATGATCAGGAATGCTTTCGGTGAACCCAACGGCAGTGATCGCTCCCAACAATTCCGAATTATAATTAAAAACCGGAATGGACATGGAGGAAACCGATGGTACAAGAGGCTCTTTGGCAAAAGCAATTTTATATTTCCGAATTTCATCATATTCATTTGTTTCTTTAAGGAACGAGCCCGCAACATTACGATCTTTTTCAATCCATTCCGCCGTCAAGGAAGGATCCTGAAATACAGTGAATACCTTTCCGGAAGAGGATGATGGCGGAAGTCGCGTACCTAACTGTGCCCCGATGTTTAAGTTTTGGTTGGAATTCCATATTTTTGCCGTGATTGGTCCATCATATGTCCAAACGGAAAAAAGGACCGTGCAAGAAGTATGGTGACTGATTTCCTGTAAATAAGGAGTTATTCTGCTCGTTACATCCTCATTTCCTATCGCTGCCATTCCGTATTGGATCAATTTGCTCCCAAGGTGATACATACCAGTTGTCTTATCGCGATATAGTAACTCCAGTTGAGTCAAAGTATTTAAATACTTATAGAGGTTACTTTTCGTTATTTCCGTTAATTCCTGAATATCAGAGAATCTTAAAGGAGTTCTTTGGGAAGCAAGTAAATCTATGATGCTCATCCCTATTTGTAATGATTGAATCGTCGAACCGGATTTTACGATTTCCATAAATCAATCTCCCTAATCTGTTTTAATTTAGGTCTAGTATATCAGAATCTCTAAAATATACGTAACCGCCTGCTGCTGAAGCTATCAATATACTTTCCTATTAAATGAATAACTTTAGTTCATTTTTTGATTCCGCAGTACTGATAATGGTGAAGATGATAACATTTGCACAAAAATTTGCAATACTTTCTTGACAATATTCCGAAAATTGAGTTATTATTTATATAAATAGTGAACGATGTTATCTATAAATGGAATTGATAAGGTGTACAGTCATTCAAATTCTGGTTTGCGAAGCAAATACAGCAGAATTAGGATGGTGGCATCAAAAAGAGTTTTAATAATTAATAAAGGAGAATGAAATATGAAATTAGTAACTTTCAGCAGTCAAGGATTTAAACGTATTGGTGCAATTTACCCGAATGATGTTGTAGTTGACTTGAACTATGCCTATCAAGCTCTTCTAGAAAGCGAGGGGAAACTTCGCAGTGAACAAATCGCTGACGCGTATGTCCCTGCAACAATGGAGGAGTTTTTACAGGGAGGGAATGAAAGCCTTTCCATCGCGCAAAAGGCTGCGGACTACGCTATTAACAATCGTGATTCCTTCAGACATCAATTGGTCCATGAAATTGAAAATATAAAACTTGAGGCTCCTGTCCAAAAGCCAAGCAAAATTATTTGTGTCGGACATAATTACCGTGAACACATTGCTGAAATGGGTCGTGAACTGCCGCCATTCCCTGTAGTATTCGCAAAGTTCGCCAATACAGTAATCGGTCCCCAGGATGATATACCGTTTTTCCCAATCTCAGAGCAACTAGATTATGAAGCGGAATTCGCTTTTGTAGTCGGACAAAGAGCACGTAATGTTTCAAAAGAAGATGCTCTTGATTATGTAGCTGGTTATACAATTGCGAATGATGTCACTTACCGTGATATCCAACGTCGTACACTTGAATGGCTACAAGGGAAAACGGTTGAAGGAAGTGCTCCGATGGGGCCTTGGTTAGTCACTTCAGATGAACTTTCCGATCCATCAGGCTTAAATGTCCGATTAACGGTAAATGGTGAAGAACGCCAAAAAACGAATACATCCAACTTCGTATTCGATGTGAAATATCTAGTTGAATTCTTATCGAACTTAATGACTCTTGAACCAGGTGACATCGTACTCACAGGAACACCGGGTGGGGTAGGAGTAGCCCGTGATCCACAAGTGTTCTTAAAAGATGGTGACGTTGTCAAAATCGAAATCGACAAAATAGGTTATCTTGAAAATCGTGTGAGACGTGTCGGGGAGGGAAAATAAAATGGCTTATCAGGAAATCGGGACATCAATCCAATCGGTTCAACAATCAATCGACCATATTCTAGAGACTACGGGAAACCTACCGGAAGAAACGATCCGATTTAAACCAGCAGAGGATGAATGGTCGATCATGCAGATACTCTCCCATTTAGCTGAAGCCATTCCTTATTGGTTAGGTGAAGTGGAAACTGTAATAGCGATGCCTGGAGCCGAATGGGGACGTGGATTGCAAGATCCAGCCCGATTGGCGGCAGTTACCGATACTGACAAACTTGCTGTCGATGATGTCATGAAGCAAGTGGAGGAGCTTAAATATAAAGTGGAGAGCAGTCTCAAGAATTTAGATGAAGAAACACTATCCAAAGAATCGCCACACCGGAATTTCGCTAAATTCGGAAACAAACCAGTTTCTTATATAGTCGATCACTTCATCGATGAGCATGTTTCAGGACACTATGATCAAATCAAGCGAAATCTTTCTAAAATCCAGTGAGGCAAGATAAAAAAGAAAGTAGGGACTAATATGGCTGAAAAAAAAAGGAATACATGAATAGTGCAATCGTAAAAGATTTTACAAAGGATATTCAGCAGTATAACCTTGGGCCGTTGTGGGAAGCCATTCCCGCTCTGATGGACCTTGAACCTAAACCCCATGCGCATGCCTATTTATGGAAAGAAGAGCTTTTGACAAAAAAATTGATGGAAGCAGCCGAAATCTTCACACCTGACCGAGGCGGGGAGCGCAGGGCTATTTATTTTCAAAACCCTGGCCTTACTTATCGCCAGCCTTGGGGATGGGCTTCGACAACACAAACGCTATATGCAGCGGTCCAGCTATTGTTGCCAGGTGAAGTGGCCCCTTCCCACCGTCATTCCCAAAGTGCACTTCGTTTCATTACGAATGGTGAAGGTGCCTACTCCATCGTGCAGGGAGAAAGGATCTTCATGGAAGAAGGAGATTTCTTGATTACGCCTAAAAACCTATGGCATGGTCATGGACATGTTGGCGAAAAACCAATGATTTGGATGGATGCCCTTGATATCCCAACCATCTATTCCATAGGCGGCACTTTCTTTGAACCATATCCAGATAGGATAGAAACGCCTAAACGGCCGGATAATTTTTCAGAGCTCCGTTATCAAGGCGGAATGGTTCGTCCAGTATCCGACCGTTATTCACAAGTGGCACCGCTTGCCAACTACAAGTGGAAAGGCACCAAAGCAGCGATAGAAGGGTTGATGAATTTCGAACCAGATCCATATGAAGGTTTCGCCGTGGAATATATCAATCCATCAAATGGCCAAACGGCCAATCCGACGATGGGGGCATGGATGCAGAAACTTCCTAAAGGTTTCCATACGAAAGCACATCGCCATACCCATTCCACAATTTATCAAGTGCACCAAGGATCAGGATATACGGTCATTAATGGAGTGCGTTTTGACTGGTCCAAGGGAGATTATTTCGTGGTTCCGAATTGGGCATGGCATGAGCATGTTGCAGAGGAGGATTCCTACCTATTCTCGGTAAACGACCTGCCAATAATGGAGAGATTCGATTTGGAACAGCAACAGGCATTAGACACAAACAATGGGTACCAAAAGGTTGAAAGTGAATTCAAGCCTGTTTTGGTTTGATAATAACCTGTTTGGAATCTTAAGCATAGATCCTTGTGAATATATGAATGCCAGTCGAATGAAAACGCTTACTGTGGTAGTAGTCCGCAACATTGGCTAAAAGCAACTATATAGGGGGAATTGATGATGAACACAGAAAATAAACCATTCATCGTTATCGGTGGGGAATTGGCGGATTGGCAACTGCTTTAGGAATCGCAGAAACAAAACAGTATGTAAAAGTCCTTGAACAAGCTCCCGAATTTGGTGAAATTGGTGCAGGGATTCAGCTTGCAGCAAATGCCACCAACGTATTGCAGCGTTTAGGCGTCATGGATAAAATCAATGAAATTGCAGTATTTCCAAAAAGATTGGTGCTGATGGATGCCTTTTCCGGCAAAGAGCTTTCCGCTTTGGATTTAGGTGATGTTTATAAAGAAAGATATGGAGCGCCGTATGTTGTTTTGCATCGTTCCGATTTGCATAAAGTACTGGCTGAAGCCTGTGAAAAGAACCCGTATATTGAACTGGTCACGAACCAAACCATTATTGAAACAGTAGAAAATGAAGGTGAAGTGACGGTTACTTCTGCCAACGGGTCTAAACATTCAGGAACTGCTGTCATTGGAGCTGATGGATTATGGTCCAAGGCACGGAAACTTTTTGTGGAGGATCAGCCGGTCTGTTCACAATATGTTGCATACAGGGGAGCGATCCCGATGGAAGAGGTTACGAGCCATGGAGATTTAGATGATGTATATATGTGGATTGGGCCAAACCTTCATCTTGTTCAATACCCGGTAAGAAGGGGAGAACTATACAACCAAGTAGTGGTGTTCAAAAGTTCTCAATACACGGAAGAAAACGAAAAAACAGATCAATGGGGAACCCCGGAAGAAATGGACAGTGTATTTGCCGGAACTTGTGAGCTTGTTCAGAATGCGATTTCATTCATTCAAAGACAACGCCGCTGGCCGATGTATGACCGTTTACCAATTGATAATTGGACAAAAGGAAGAATTACGCTTACGGGCGATGCTGCACATCCGATGCTTCAATACTTGGCACAAGGGGCTTGTCAGGCTTTAGAAGATGCAGCTTATTTGTCGGATATGCTTCATAAGCATGGGAATGACATTGAACAGGCATTTTTGGAATATCAAGAGGAACGCATTCCGCGTACGGCTAATGTTCAAACGAGTGCAAGAATGTGGGGGAAATCATCCACAATACGACCGATGCAGGCATTCTGCTCCGAGATACGATCCTTGCAGGTCGGACGGATAAGGATTTCCAATTCGTCGATGAATTTCATGGTTACAATAAAACGGCCGTGAAAGCATAATCCATTTTGTTTCATCTATGCAGTTGATTGGAACGGAAGGTACGAGACTCCTGCGGGAAAAGCGAGTCCAGGGAAGACCCCGCAGGCGCAAGGCGCTGAGGGCGGACCGCCCGCGGAAAGAGAGTGCCTGGAGAGGAATCAACCAAATTGTACAAACGGCAAAAGCCTTTCTTCTATATGAAGAAAGGCTTTTGCCGTTTATCCTCCATACCAACTGCATTTTTTATAACTTTCCTTTACATGGGGAAAATTAGAAGTATAATGAAAATATAAAGGTCAAATTTGGTCAAACCGAGTGGGAATTCGTTCATGATATATAGATGAATGGGAGGTTTTAAGATGGATATTAATAATATGACGGAGAGAACCCAACAGGCATTCATTGGCGGCCAGGAACTAGCCAAAGATAGAGGGAATCCCGAGCTGACGGAGCTTCATCTATTAAAGGCCTTAATGGAGCAGGATGAAAGTTTATTAATCAGGATTTTATCGGAATCTGGTAAACCGGTGAATCAATTTGATATAGAGCTGAATAAGGAACTGGATAGATTACCGGAAGTGAGCGGGGGTGTTTCCCAGGTTTACATGTCATCCTCCCTACAGCAAATTTTGACGGCTGCCGAAAAGGAAATGCAGATGTGGCAGGATGAATACTTATCTGTCGAACATATACTGCTTGCGTCTTTGCAAGTCAATAAAACGAATGTAAACAGGCTATTTTCATCATATGGAATTGATTATGATAAAGCAAAACGGGTTATAAGCGATATAAGGGGGAATCAGCGAGTGACTAGTCAAAATCCTGAAAGCACTTATGAAGTACTGAAAAAATACGGCAGAGATCTCGTTGCTGAGGTTAAATCGGGTAAGGTCGATCCCGTAATCGGTCGAGATACGGAAATCCGTAACGTCATTAGGATCCTTTCACGGAAAACGAAAAATAATCCTGTATTAATAGGAGAACCTGGAGTAGGTAAAACAGCGATTGTCGAGGGGTTGGCACAAAGGATCGTCAGGAAGGATGTGCCGGAAGGTTTAAAGGATAAGACCGTTTTTTCACTGGATATGAGTGCACTTGTCGCAGGGGCCAAATTCCGCGGTGAATTTGAGGAACGCTTAAAAGCGGTGTTGAATGAGATCAAGAAGAGTGACGGGAAAATTCTCTTATTCATTGATGAATTGCATACAATTGTCGGTGCAGGAAGAACGGATGGCGCACTAGATGCCGGGAATATGTTAAAGCCGATGCTTGCGCGCGGTGAGCTGCATTGTATCGGTGCAACGACCCTTGATGAATATCGGCAATATATTGAAAAGGATCCGGCTTTGGAACGCCGTTTCCAACAGGTTCTGGTTCCTGAACCGGATGTTGAAGATACGATTTCAATTTTGCGGGGATTAAAGGAACGGTTTGAAATTCACCATGGTGTCAGGATACATGATCGGGCCATCGTTGCGGCCTCTGTCCTTTCGAACCGATATATAACGGAGCGATTTTTACCGGATAAAGCGATAGATCTTGTGGATGAAGCATGTGCGATGATCCGAATGGAAATCGACTCAATGCCATCCGAATTGGATGAAATCACGAGAAAAGTCATGCAACTTGAAATTGAAGAAGCGGCCCTGAAAAATGAAGAGGACCCTCAAAGCAAAGCAAGGCTGGAAGTGCTTCAAAAGAACTATCAGAACTTCAGGATCAAGCGAATAGCATGAAATCCAAGTGGCAAATGGAGAAATCAGTGCTTCAAAAGGTGCAGGATAAACGTGAAGAGCTAGAGAAACTGCGTCATGAACTGGAACAGGCAGAGAATGACTATGACCTTAACCGGGCAGCTGAACTTCGGCATGGAAGGATTCCGCAGCTTCAAAAAGAATTGGAAGCAATGGAAGGCGAATTAGAAAAGGAAAAACAGGAATCACGATTGCTTCGCCAGGAAGTGACGGAGGAGGAAATTGCCTCGATTGTTGCAAGGTGGACGGGGATTCCGATAAGCAAGCTGGTGGAAAGTGAAAGGGAGAAGCTGCTACGCCTATCCGATATCCTGCATGAACGTGTAATAGGTCAAGGAGAAGCGGTGGAACTCGTATCCGATGCTGTTTTAAGAGCAAGGGCTGGAATTAAAGATCCAAACAGACCAATCGGTTCATTCATTTTTCTTGGGCCGACTGGTGTCGGTAAAACAGAATTGGTAAAAGCTTTGGCAGAAACGTTATTCGATAGTGAGGAACATATGATTCGAATTGATATGTCGGAATATATGGAGAAACATTCCGTGTCCCGACTTGTTGGTGCACCTCCTGGTTATGTTGGATTTGAGGAAGGCGGCCAACTTACGGAGGCTGTTAGGAGAAACCCATACTCAGTCATATTATTGGATGAAATTGAAAAGGCGCATCCGGAAGTCTTCAATATTTTACTGCAAATGTTGGATGATGGAAGGATAACAGACTCCCAAGGCCGGACAATCAACTGTAAAAACACGGTGATCATCATGACTTCCAATATCGGTTCCCATTTCTTATTGCAATCCAACCGGGTGGATGGTGGCATTGAAGAAGAAATAAAAGATCAGGTCTTTAAAGAATTAAGAGGGCATTTCCGTCCGGAATTTTTGAACCGCGTTGATGACATAGTTTTATTCAAACCTCTGACGAAACAAGAAATCGTTGAAATCGTAGATAAAATGGTTCATCAATTACAAGTGAGGTTAACTGAACAAAATATAGTCCTGAACGTTACAGAAGCGGCTAAGGAATTCATTGCGGACCAGGGATATGATCCGGTATATGGAGCAAGACCGCTGAAGCGATTCATCCAAAAGCATCTGGAAACGAAAATCGCCCGTAAAATCATATCTGGGACTGTTGAGCTTAAAGAAGGAATAACGATTGATTATGCTCATGATGAATTGGTACTCATATAAAAATGTTAAAATGCAGTTTACCGGTAAGCAAAGTACGGTATAACAAAAAAGGACATCCTAAAAAGGATGTCCTCTTTTGTTTCTTAATGTTGATGGGAGTCTTTAGCTGGCCCGGCAGGCATGATAGCTGGGATGATACAAATCAGGATAGCAGCAGCTAATCCTAAAATAGTTCCCTGCGCAGCATCGTATGAAACTCCGATCATGGAAGAAACAACATATACAGTCATATGCACTAATAAGAATGTCCAAAAAATTGTCCAAGCATAACGCATCGAATTTCACCTCATTCCACTACATTCATTTTTATCTTACCATAATTAATATACAGTTAAAACGTGTTTTTAATAATAACCTTTAAATAATTCAATACATTAAATCATAAGTGAAATTTTTTGGCAGACAAGTTGGTTCCAAACTTCAAAAGGGAAATCATAGGGGGAAATAAAAACAAAAATCGTCCCTGCTTGGTTAATTTAAGATAAGAAGTTAGGCGTTTCCACTGACCCTTTCTATTTTTCGTCATAAATTAATATAGTAGTAGTAATATTCCTTAAAGGAGTTTGAACGATGGAACAACGAACTTTTCAAATTGATGACCAATGGAATATCATCTATTATCCAGAGCGGCCCAGTGGTTTTTCCGTAATGGTTATTGGAGACCGTAGTCATTTTGTCGAAAAAGACAGCAGCTTTTGGCTGCAGCATCCTGGCAGGCTGCAGATATTGGAATATTTAAAGGAATACGGATACACGCTATTTTCATCCAATTTTCACGGAGCCAACTGGGGCAGTCCTAAAGCACTGGACCTTTCCCTTAATCTATATATTCTTTTCATGAAAAAAGAAATAGTCAATCAAAGGGTTCATATATTGGCAGAGGGGACAGGCGCACTACTTGCCCTAAAGCTAATGAATGAACTTGGAAACAAAATTCGGTCTGTCGTATTGATTGATCCGGTTTTTTCCTTGAAAGCACAATTGGAAAAAGAAAAGGAAAATAAGTTCTTCTATAAAAAGTGGCTGTCCGAGGTTGCTGCTGCATATGAGCTCGATCCGGCAGAATGTGAACAGCATATCCTGGACACTGAAGATTCAGTCATCGCAGAGAATATCCCCATGAAAGTGATTCAGGTTTTTGGAAGCTTACGGAAAGAGCAAGCCTCCCTTTATCGGCAAATCCAGCTGGCTAGAAAAACAGACTTGCAGCTAACGTATATATTGCCCGAAAAACGTTATAAAATCCCCTATCAAATACAAAAGTTTTTCAATGAGAATGAAGAGATTTTATGAGAAGAGATATATTTTACAATAGTTTGCATACGATACAGCATCTAAAAAAACCAGACGTGCCGGGTGAAGTGGGCTTGATGGCATACGAGGAGGCTGTATTTATGCAAACAAACATTGTCATTGGCACTTATAGATTTGTGGGATTCTATGTGACTCAATATTTTTGAACCAAGGAAAGAAGTAATCGGAATCGATTGGGCTGATTCGAAGCAAATCAATATATTATGGAAGAAAAGGAACTTGAATTAGGCAGGAATTCAAATTATATATACTTTCCGATAACTAAACTAAAATTATTGGATATTTCACAGGAGGACACGGTGTTCATCTCTTGTTACGATATTCAAAGCGAAAAAATGGACAAAATCGATTTTCTGATTGGCGAAATCGTTTCCTTCATTGAGAAATTCAAAAATGGCAAGAATGAAACGCCAAATTTCGTTCTTTTCATGCCCATTGAAAAAGATATCAGTATATTTCAGTCCATTTTAAGCGCGATTCGTGGCATAGATTCTGCAAAAATCCTATTTTTGCCTACGATTTATGGACCTTGGCAATCGGAAGGCATGAGCTTTGAAGCTGGAATCAATCAGCTTGGACGGTCTGATATCGAAGCGGCAATTGCTGCCGAATATACCGGCGATGCTCTCTATATCACTGATTTTGTTAATGCTTTGGAAGCGGTGCTTACCTCAAGTTCCGATAGGGACATCCAATTGTACAGCAGTATAGATGATCATTGGATTGAATGTGCCAAGCTAATATTTGGTGAAAGTATGGATTCATTCACTACCCAACAATCAATAACTAAAATCAATAAAGGAACAAAATTTGAAGTGCAATGCAAAATGGAACCAGAAGAAGGCATTGCATTGCAAAGAAAACATAATAAACGGTTAAACTTACTTAAAAAGTGGAGAAAGCGTGATTAACGCGGGACAGCGATAATCAAATATTTTCGTTATTTGGGAAGGACAAAACTGTATATTTGCCTCTAATCTATATGTCTTGTACTATAATGTTCAAGGATAGGAATTAACATCAAAAGATATTCATGATTTTATATGTGCGCCCTTTACGAAAGGGTTCTGTGGAATTATGATATTATTGAGCTTTATTTGGGCATCACAATGATCAATTGATGAACATTCAAAAGATAGGGGGAAAAGCGAATGAGTTCAGATAAAACTCTTGAATTTATGGGAATCGCCATGAAATACTTCCCAGAGGCTAAAGCGAAGCTTGAGGCAAGCGGGATTCCATTCTCAATGGAGATGGCAGAGCCATTCATGGAGCTCTTTAAAAGCGTAATGCAAGAAGCTTATGAGCTTGGTAAACAAGATGCTCAGCGTTAATTAAAGGCAGGCTGTCCGGATAAAGGGCAGCCTTAATTTTTTTATTCTTTTTCAAGAACTTGGCGATCAAGGGGTTCAGATTGATTTTATCAATGGTCGGTTTGTATTGACTGTATAAGCCCATCAATGTTTCAACGCTCGCCATCAATTGCAAGTAATCAACCTGCGATTCCTCTTGCTCCGGTTCAGCTTTCCTGCCAAACATCAAATTCGAAAAATGATCATCCGGTTTTCTTTCGCGGTTGCGATTGAAGATGTCCACAATGAGTTCCTCCTATGCTCCTTTTATTTATAATGTATGTCCCTGAATTTCCCCTGGCATAGGCGCTTGACCGACTTCCGAAAGAGATTTCTTTAGCTTTTCAAACTGTTAACTCTTGCAAGGAAGTCTTTTTTATATAAAATTAGTACCAGGTAATAATAGATGATTATAATAACTCATTAAAATATAAGGGGATGGCAAGATGAATGCTGGAATACTAGGGCTTGGCCGCTACTTACCCGACAAAATCGTTACAAATGCGGATTTAGAAAAAATTATGGACACTTCCGACGAGTGGATCCGGACTAGGACGGGTATTGAGGAAAGAAGAATTGCAAATGATGATATTGATACATCGGATATGGCTTATGAAGCCGCAAAAGCTGCATTGAAAAATGCGGAAATTTCGGCTGAAGAGATAGATTTAATTCTTGTGGCCACTGTTACACCTGATCAGTCGTTTCCTTCTGTCGCTTGCATGATTCAAGAGAAATTGGGAGCGATGAAGGCAGCTGCAATGGATGTAAGTGCTGCATGTGCCGGATTTATGTATGCAATGATCACGGCGCAGCAATTTATTCAGTCAGGTGCATATAAGCATGTGTTGATTGTCGGTGTTGAAAAACTTTCGAAAGTAACCAATTGGGAAGACCGCAATACTGCTGTACTTTTTGGTGACGGAGCGGGTGCAGCTGTACTTGGGCCTGTATCTGATGGCAAAGGGGTCCTTTCCTTTGAATTAGGCGCAGATGGAACTGGCGGGAAGCACTTATTGCAGGAAGGAGATTTCATTCATATGAATGGACGTGAAGTATTTAAATTTGCTGTCCGTCAAATGGGGGAATCCAGCCTGGGTGTATTGGACAAAGCTGGTTTGACAAAGGAAGATGTGGATCTGCTTGTTCCGCATCAAGCAAACATACGCATTATGGAAGCCTCAAGGGAACGATTGGGTCTCCCGCTTGAAAAAATGACAAAAACGGTCCATAAATATGGGAATACTTCATCAGCGTCCATTCCAATGGCCCTTGTGGAAGAAATGGAAGCGGGGAGAATCAAGGACAATGACTTAATCGTCATGGTCGGTTTTGGTGGTGGCCTTACTTGGGGAGCGATCGCTCTTAGGTGGGGTAAATAATAGAAGAAGCAAAACGTAAGAGCTTTAAAAATAGGAAGGAGCCATTTTTAATGACTAATCGTCGTGTAGTTGTAACAGGTATCGGAGCAATCTCTCCAGTTGGTAATGATGCAGAAACTGGATGGAAGAATATAATCGAGGGGAAATCGGGAATAGGGCCTTTAACTCGTTTGAATGCTGAAGAATATCCCGTTAAAGTGGCTGCTGAAATCAAGGACTTTGATATAGAGACATATATAAATCGTAAAGAAGCACGCAAAATGGACCGTTTTACCCATTATGCAATTGCAGCTTCCGTTATGGCATATAATGATAGCAAGCTGGAAATAACAGATGAAAATGCTGCACGTGTCGGGGTCTGGATCGGTTCGGGTATCGGCGGGCTGGAGACACTTGAAACACAGCATGAAAACTTTTTAAACAGGGGATATAAACGGGTGAGCCCATTTTTCGTTCCAATGATGATTCCGGACATGGCAGCTGGCCAGGTTTCCATCTTACTGGGTGCAAAAGGAATCAATTCATGTACGGTAACAGCTTGTGCAACAGGAACAAATTCAATTGGTGATGCGTTTAAAGCCATCCAACGGGGCGATGCCGATGTCATGATCACAGGCGGGGCCGAGGCGCCAATCACAAAAATGTCGGTTGCAGGCTTCTGTGCAAATACGGCTTTATCGACAAACCCTGATCCACAAACGGCTAGCCGTCCTTTTGATCTTAACCGTGATGGTTTCGTAATAGGTGAAGGAGCTGGAATCATCGTTCTGGAAGATCTTGAACATGCATTGAATAGAGGAGCCAAGATTTATGCTGAAATAGCTGGTTATGGCTCAACTGGAGATGCCTTCCATATTACCGCTCCGGCACCAGGTGGAGAAGGCGGGGCAAGAGCGATGAAAATTGCAATTGAGGATGCTGGTTTGAATCCGGAGGACATCCAGTATGTGAATGCCCATGGAACGAGTACACCATACAATGACAAATACGAAACGATGGCAGTCAAGGAAGTCTTTGGCGACCATGCTAATAAACTTGCAATAAGTTCCACTAAATCAATGACAGGCCATATGTTAGGCGCAGCAGGCGGTGTGGAAGCAATATTCACAATTCAGGCAATCAGGGACAGCATTTTGCCTCCAACCATCAATATTGAAACCCCAGACCCTGAGTGTGATTTGGACTATGTTCCGAATCAAGCAAGGAAAGGCGAAATCAATGCAGCCATCAGTAATTCACTTGGATTCGGTGGACATAACGCAACTATTCTTTTCAAAAAATATCAATAAGTTTTGAAGGAAGAGCAGATCTTTTGGGGTCTGCTTTTTTATGTTGAAGGGAAAAGGGATATAAAATGTGTCAACCGCCTTCATTGAATCATACGATAGTCAAATAGATGCGGAGGTGTATGGGAAATGGGAGTCATTTCAACCAATGAATGGATGAGGAAGGATTTCAACCGGCCGGTCCAGATGATGGAAAGACTTAAAAGCACATTCAACGATACCCTTGATGCGGAAATGATTTATCATCATTTAATGAAGCATGGCATGTATTCACCGAATCAAAAAACAAAACTCACATGGGAAGACTTAAAAGAAAATAATGTATGGGAAAAAACACAAAGCTTGTTTACAGCTTATAAGAAGCTTTGGGGAGGGCCTGATGTTCCCATATATATTTTCCCGCTCATGTCTTCAGGAATATGGAATAAAAAGGTTGAAACGAAGTCAGGGTTGGCATTTAAAGATAAACTATTCCTTTTTACGGCAAGGGGATAGCGGAAAAGGAAATGGAGGCCCTGTTGATTCATGAATATCATCATGTTTGCCGTCTGCATCATTTGAAAAAGGACCAAAAAGAATTCACTCTCCTTGATACGATGATCATGGAAGGACTGGCGGAAAGAACGGTGAGAAAATATTTAGGAACAAAATTTTTAGCGAATTGGACTAAGTTATATCAGGAAGATAAACTACGAGAATTTTGGAACAAGCATTTAGAGGAAAAACACACGATAAAACGTACAGATCCTCTTCATGATGTACTTCTGCTTGGGATGAAAGGATATCCATATATGCTTGGATACTGCAGTGGTTATTACCTGGTGAAAAATTTTGAAAAACTCTCTGTGAAAAAATCGTTCATTATTCAATCTGAAGAATTCTTATCAAAAAATAGTTAATATATACATTCTTTTTTCTTAATCTGTTTTCTAGAATAGGAATAAATTGTATGGTTCCTGCCTATACTGATTGACAAACAGAAATTTGTTTAAGTGAGGGATGAATGATGCTATATCTTCATGATGTATGGGTTAACTGGTTTGAAGGAGAAGAAAACGGCTATAATATTTGTCATTTTCATGAATGGAGGAAAGATGACGGGATCGAACTACTAGATCAAGTTCCTTTGTTGAAAGTGTCATCAACATTGTTCCACTACATAGAAAACGACTTGTCAGAGTTACCCAAGCCATTGCTGAATGATGTTTATCAAAAAGCATATGCAAGGAAAAATCATGAGCGAATTCAGCTTGACTATTGTTTTATCGTGACTGACGGAAATGGAATTTTAGCTGTTGATACGATAGGTTATCATATTCCGATTAGGAAAAGCAGAATAATTCCCCGGCAGGAACAAATTGTTTATGACATGATAGAAAACCATGATGAGATGGATTACACCTTTACTGAAAAACCTACATCTGAGAAAGAATATCATATTTTGTCGCCGTCTCCCTTATTCATGAACGGTTTGACAAGAAAAGAAAGACAGCTAAAGCAATTGCTATTCATGGCCATGGACCAATTATTCACGGCGAAAAACACTGCTGAAATCCGCTATTGGTACACAGAATGGGCCCCTGAGAAATATGAAAGCATTCAAGAAATGGATTTTCAGATCGCTTGGCTTGAGTTATATGAAGAAATGAAGGAAGGCTGGTCAGAGAAGCACCTTCAACTTTGTGAAAACCTTGTGAAGGGGCAGCCTTTTTTTGAAAAGCTTTGGCAAGTGGAGGCTGGCGATAGCCCATCGATATTATGAACAAAAAAGACGATCCATTGAGTTAAGTCCCAGACTGTAGACAGTCTCGATGAAAATCGAGTTTGTTTACAGTTTTATTATGGTTTGTACTATTGGAAATGCCTTTCAGGCACTCGCTTTCCGCGGGCGGTCCTTTGAGCCAGCGAAGGAGTACACATCACATTTGGCAGGAATGCGTGAAAGGATCACGAGTCAACTTCTCTCTAACCGCTTCAATTCCAATAAAAAAATCAAAAGGTTTCGGAATGATATCATTCCGAAACCTTTGTTTACAAACTGAGACGATTCGTTTGGAATCGTCTTTTTATCTCTTTCTGCCAAGTCCCATGCCATTATACATTTTTCTGATCATTTTATTGGCTTCAATATTCGCCTTTTCTGCACCGCGGTCCAGAATTTCATCCAATTCAGGTGAATCGATCAATGCATTATAGCGTTCTTGGATTGGAAGGATTTCACCAAGAACCACCTCAGCCAAATCACTTTTAAAGTCACCATAGCCTTTGCCCTCATACATCTCTTCAATTTCTGAATAGGATTTTCCACTGAAGATGGAGTAGATGGACATCAGGTTGGAAACACCGGCTTTGTTTTCCTTATCGTAACGGACAATTCCTTCCGAATCGGTAACTGCGCTCTTGATGTTTTTCTCGATTTGCTTCGGATCATCCAATAAGGCAATCGTCGCCTTTTTATTAGGATCTGATTTACTCATTTTCTTGGTTGGTTCCTGAAGGGACATGATACGGGCCCCTTCTGTAGGGAGGCTGATTTCCGGGATTTTAAATATGTCATTATGCTTTTTATTGAACCGTTCAGCCAAATCGCGTGTCAATTCAAGATGCTGTCTTTGATCTTCCCCGACAGGAACCACATCTGTACTATAAAGGAGAATATCGGCAGCCATCAACGGCGGGTAAGTAAGCAGTGCTGCGGATACCCCTTCTTTGCCAGCGGATTTGTCCTTGAATTGTGTCATTCTCTCAAGTTCCCCAATATAGGATATACTCTGTAAAATCCAGCCTGCCTGTGCATGTGCTGGTACTTCTGATTGAATGAAGATGGTATTCTTTTCAGGATCCAGGCCAATGGCCAGATATAGAGCGGCCAATGTTTTGATGCTTTTCCTTAACTTAATGCGATCTTGTGGAACTGTAATTGCATGCTGGTCAACAATACAAAAGAAACATTCATATTCATTTTGTAAGTTAACGAATTGTTTCATGGCTCCGATGTAATTTCCTAAAGTAACGGAACCGGATGGCTGAATGCCGGAGAAAATCCTTTTCAACTGCTAGTCACTCCTCTAAATACGTTATTGATAAATGGATATTCGCTCTTCATTATTGTAAGGATAAATAGAAAATGAATCCACATTCTTTGAAAGAAATGTGCATATTCCTTTGATGGGAAACGCTCATTTGAATCTTGTGGAGGGCCGTTTTGTCCTGTATCGATGCCATTTTGAGAATACGAAATGTCCACTATACTGTATTTTAGCATTTATTCATATTAAATGTATAATTGAAACGGAAATCAAGCCAATTGAACGGATTATCCGTTTCTTTTTTTGACATGGAAGAAATGAAGGGTTCAAGGAAAATCAAACCGTTTAACATATATCACAATGGGCAGACCATTTTAGGGAAGGATACTCACAAGGGGATACAGGATTGTTTAACGTTTTAAATTATTTTTAATATATAGGAGTAAAATTAATTGTTTGTGGTATTAAAGAAAGGGGTTTATTATATTTGTTGAATATTGATGACTGATGGCGAATGAGGTGGAGAAAATGAAACCAATGTGTAAATGGTTGATGACAGGCATGTGCATATTCCTGATTCAACAGCCA
Source organism: Peribacillus frigoritolerans (assembly GCA_030562215.1). GTDB lineage: Bacteria > Bacillota > Bacilli > Bacillales > DSM-1321 > Peribacillus > Peribacillus frigoritolerans_B. Next base: position 2,327,184 of record JAUPFL010000001.1, read on the forward strand.
GTTCATGCGCAAGGCATGAACGAAACCAGGCAGGTAGCATTAGAAAATAAAGAATTGCCTGTGAGCGTACCACGTTTTGTTTTTGATTCGGGGTTGAAATTTGACTATCCGGATGCTGTGCGCGGGATATATGTGACAGGGCCTGCAGCGGGTGGCACTAAATTGAATGAACTTATTAAATATGTAGATGAAACCGATTTGAATGCGATGGTCATTGACATTAAGGATGACAAGGGGAACGTAACGTTTAAAACCGAAGATCCCGATTCTCCATATGCTGGGATTGGTAAAGACTACATAAAAAACCCAAGGGCAATGCTGAAAAAATTTGAGGATAAACAGATTTATCCGATTGCAAGGGTTGTCGTCTTTAAAGATTCCCTTTTGGCCAAAGAGAAACCTGAATTGTCTTTTTTAGATGGTGAAAAGGTGTGGAAGAATGGCAGAGGTGAAGCCTTCGTGAACCCATTCTTAAAAGAGGTATGGGATTATAATGTCGGTGTTGCCATTGAAGCGGCAAAGATGGGTTTTAAAGAAATTCAATTTGACTATGTCCGTTTTCCCGAAGGATTCGAAAATAAAGAAGATGATTTGGAATATGATGTCGGTGAATATGATGAAGCGAAAATGAGTCATACAGCCAAAAGGGTTCAGGCAGTGACAGACTTCGTAAGTTATGCGAGGAAACAACTGGAGCCATACGATGTGGAAGTGTCAGTGGATATTTTTGGATATGCGGCTACATTGCCTGAAGCTCCCGGAATCGGGCAAAACTTCACAAAAATCTCTGAGAATGTCGATGTAATTTCCTCGATGATCTATCCGAGTCACTGGACATCTTATTTTGGTATCGATAAGCCTGATTTGGAGCCTTATAATCTCGTTAAGGAATATGCGAAATTGGAGAACGGAAAGCTGAAGGAATTAAAAACACCACCAACTTCAAGACCTTGGTTACAAGATTTTACTGCCTCATATTTAGGAGAGGGTAATTACCAAAGGTATGGTAAGGAAGAAGTGGAAGCCCAAATAAAAGCATTGAATGATAATGGTATTGATGAATACTTATTATGGAATGCAGCAAATCGATATACAAAGGGAGTAGACTATACCCCATGAAAAAGGATGACCTTGGAATTTCCTTCCGGTCATCCAATTTCTCTCAGAATCACCGCTTTTTATTCCCGCCAACTTTACTCCACCCTGACTGAATTCGTTTCGATTGATCGAAAATATGAGAGTGACGTTTCCCGCCAAACCATTTTTCGCCGACGCCATTCGTTACAACGCCATTCACAGCTGTAATGCCAATAACGCAAGCAGCGACTAAAAAAAGTCTAAAAAGTAACTGATCATCAAAACCCTCCTAATATTTTCAAGCTATTCAAGTTCCATTGTAGTGGATAAGAAAAAATCTGGAAAGTATAATCTAGCAAATGAGGAGATTAAATTATGAATTGGTATGATAAGTTGAACCAGTATTTCCCTATTGAGGAAATGAAGTCCAAAGAACATATAGAAGTTCTTTTAGAAGATAAGCAGGAAATATATAAAAAGGATGAAGGTCCCGACCATGTTTTATTGTATGTGGAAGGGGAAGAGTTTATATTCGTTGATTACCTTTTTGTATCAAAGAATTCAAGAGGGCAGGGACTAGGAAGGAAATTGATTCAAAAATTGCAAAAAAAAGCAGAAAACGATCTTGCTGGAAGTAGAACCAGTACAAGAAAATGATGACGATACATTTAAAAGGCTGAAATTTTATAAAAGGGAAGGATTCCAGCATGCCTCTTCAATTTCCTACAGCAGAAAATCCCTTGCCACCAAGGAGAATACGCCTATGGAAATTTTATATTGGCCGGCAAATCCATCTGTTGATGAAGAAGACGTATTTGATTTCATGAAAGAGATATATTCTGAAATCCATACTTACAAAGATGATGACCTTTATGGGAAATCTTATCAAGATGTAGATGATGTACTAAGTTTGAATGCAAGTCAGGAAACGGATATTTTTAAAGAGATGGAAATTTGAGGGGAAAGGGCCGGTCGTTCACCGGCCCTTTTTAGTTTGTCGAAAAAGTTGCGGAAAAGGACGAAAAAAAGTACTCAGCAGAGAACATTTATTTTAGAAAAAGTGAAGCAATCTGTTTTTTTCTTAGAATTTGTCGATAAAAGAGATCCGGAATGGTTTTACTTCACACCATGCAGGAGAACTTGGTTAAGATCCAATGTTCACCCTTTTCACTTGGATGTAACCCCAAATATATTGAAGAATTTTGCGACACTCCAGCCGAGCAACTGGCTGACCGAGCTACCGGAGACGCTTGAGTTCAGGAGGGGATGGCAGACAGTCGGCGGAAAGGGGGCGGATTTCTGAAATCAACTGGAACGTTTGTTAAGAAGAAACTGTAGGCTGGACTCATTCCAAACCATGTTTAAGACAAGGCTTTATGTTTTTTACAGTAATCCTTAATGGATTGAAGAAATATGCGACACTCCAGCCGAGTAACTGGCTGATCGAGCTACCGGAGATGCTTGCGTTCAGGAGGGGTTGGCAGACAGTCGGCGGAAAGGGAGCGGATTTCTGAAAACAATTGGAATGGTTTCTTGAAAAAACTGTAGGCTGGTCTCACACCGAATTATGTTTTAGACTAATTCTTTAAGTTTTTTACATAATCCTTAATGGATTGAAGAAATATGCGACACTCCAGCCGAGTAACTGGCTGATCGAGCTACCGGAGACGCTTGCGTTCAGGAGGCTTGGCAGACAGTCGGCGGAAAGGGTGAGGGTTTCTGAAAACAACAGGATCTTTTTTAGACTGTCTTTTCTTATTTTGCATATTTTGCAAGAAAATGAATATCTATAACTTCTTGGATGGTAGATTACTCCCTTATCGTTGATTCTTTCGAATTACCTTTTTAACTTTTGGAAATATATGTGCTAAAAGAATGGTTTTTAATGTAAAAGGAGGAATTTGCTTTTTATTAAAGAAAATATATTAACATGAACTTGTTTATTGACAAGGATTGGGGGTAAATAAAAGTAATGAATTAATTAAAAAATCATGAGGGCCGAATTGAGAGTTAAATGAGAATGGCAGGTGTGTTTTTTCAATTAGAAAATGTGGTCTTAATGTATTACATAAAAAATGAAAAAGCTATAGTACAGGCTGAACAGGAAGTTTTAAAGGATTTTTTCAAATATCAAAAAGGGTATTCATTTTAAAAAAATTAGTGTATAATAAGGAACATGAAATACTTATTTAAAATTATTTCAAATTAGAGTGGTACTTATGAATACTAATAGTAGATTTCCCCTCATAGATCACCGATTCTATATTTAGGGAGTGTGAGTAAGCATGGTAACATTATATACATCACCTAGTTGTACTTCATGCAGAAAAGCAAAAGCATGGTTAGAGGAACATGAGATTGGATATAAAGAAAGAAACATTTTTTCAGAACCGTTAACGATTGATGAGATTAAAGAAATTCTTCGAATGACAGAAGATGGAACGGATGAAATCATTTCAACACGGTCAAAAACTTTCCAAAAGTTAAACGTTAATTTAGAGAGCCTGCCTCTTCAAGAATTATATAAATTGATCAAGGAGAATCCAGGATTGTTGAGACGCCCAATTATCCTTGACGAGAAACGGCTTCAAGTTGGTTATAATGAAGATGAGATAAGACGCTTTTTACCGCGTAAAGTCCGTACCTTCCAATTACGGGAAGCACAACGTATGGTCAACTAATAAGGTCTTTCAAGCTCTGCCAGGAAATGTGCAGGGCTTTTTCTTTATACATATCCGATTTTCCGCCGCTTTTTTTACTTAATGACGGGGAACATAACAGGATTCATAGGCGACAGCGGTCGTTCCTGAGCTGTAGCAGGTTCCTTGAACCGGTCATCATTTAAAGAAAAAATAAGAATGCAGCTCATCATGCCGTGTATATAATATGACATTGACGGCATTAAGGTTAAAATTTATTAAAGCATTATGATAGTTGCATGTGGATGTATTTTTTTATAGAATGTATGGAATATTAGGCAAACAATTGTTTTTTAGATAAGTAATGTTTTTTATTTCCCTTCTTCAAGGTTTTGTCATAAAATGATGTAAAATAGTCTGTTTTAATGACTATCATGATTTACAGTATTCACTTACGGGTAAAGAGCTTTTAAGAGCAATTTTCGCTTGGGGGTTATTATCCCTTCAAAATGAGAAAGGAAGGGAGAGGGGAATCATGGAAATCGAACGCATTAATGACGATACAGTAAAATTTTATATTTCCTATATAGATATTGAGGAAAGAGGCTTTGATCGCGAAGAAATTTGGTACAGCCGCGAGCGAAGTGAGGAACTTTTTTGGGAAATGATGGATGAAGTGCATCAAGAAGAAGAATTCATGATTGAAGGACCTTTATGGATTCAAGTTCAAGCCCTTGAAAAAGGCTTGGAAGTTTTGGTCACAAAAGCCCAGCTTGCCAAAGATGGTCAGAAACTCGAGCTGCCTCTTTCAGATGATAAGTTAAGGGATTTGAATGTATCAGACAAGATGGATACGCTTCTTGATCAACATTTTCATGGTAAAGATGAAGAAAGCGGTATGACATTCGAAGATGGAATGATTGAATTCATCACGACTTTCGAGGATTTTGAAGATGTCATTTCATTAAGCAAACGTCATGGCTTGGATGATTGGACGACTAAACTTTATGTTTATCAGAATAAATATTATCTTTATATCGAATTTTCCGAAGCGGAGATTGATGAGGAAGAAATCGATAATGTTCTAAGTCTTTTATTGGAATATAGCCAGGAGTCACCTATAACGGTGCACATGCTTGAAGAGTACGGAAAGATAGTTATCGAAAATGATGTATTCACAACGGTCGATAAATATTTCGCATAGACTGTTGAGGCCGATTTCAGTAGAAATCGGCCTTTTCGTCTAAGGGGGTTTTTTAGTGTGCCTGTGTTTGTTAATTGGAGGAGTCTAGGTGAAGAATATAGTTGGCATCGGTCTGCTTATTCTCATGTTGGTCAGCACTTGGTATTTTCTAATAAATGGCGTTGATGGGGGGCTGATTTTTTATTCTAGCCTTATATTGACCCTTTTCTTGGTGATAATTGGATTCAACATTTTCCTGGAAAATCGAGATCCCATCCAGACCATAACATGGCTTGTTATTTTTTGCGCTTTCCCATTCATCGGTTTCATTTTTTACTTTTTGTTTGGCCGTAATTTTCGGAAAGAAAGGATATTTCGCAAGAAGTACTTTTTGGATAAACAGACTTTCGTGAAAATAAGCGGCGAAGCGGGATATAATGAACGAATTAAGGAAATGGGCGAGAACCCTCAGCAGTTAATCACTCTTGCAAATAGGCTGGGGAATAGCCCTGTTTCATTTACGACCGAAACCAGGGTTTTAAGGAATGGTGAGGAGACATTTTCCAATATCATCGAAGAATTGAAAAAGCAAGACATCATATTCATTTAGAATATTATATTGTTAGGGATGACCGCATTGGCGTACTGCTAAAAGACATCTTGATACAAAAAGTAAAAGAAGGGGTAAAGGTCCGTTTTCTCTATGATGCGGTTGGTTCTTGGAAGTTGGCTCGCTCTTATATCGATGAACTGAAGAATGCGGGAGCCGAAATGGTGGCCTTTGGTCCGTTGCATTTCCCTGTATTAAATAATAAATTCAACTTTCGCAACCATCGTAAAATAATTGTGATAGATGGTTCTGTCGGTTTCATTGGCGGCCTCAATATAGGGGATGAATATTTGGGACAAGACCAGAAATTCGGTTCTTGGCGGGATACGCATCTTATCATAAAGGGGGAAGCGGTCAGGACTTTACAGCTCATATTTCTGCAGGATTGGTATTATAGCACCAATAATAGTTTTTTAAGCGATGAATACCTCATGGCCGGAATGACGAACCATCACGGACATGGCGGAGTTCAATTGATTGGCGGCGGACCGGATAGTGAATGGACAATCATTAAAAGCCTTTTTTTAAGATGATCACTTCAGCAGAAAAGTCCGTCTGGATTGCCTCCCGTATTTCGTTCCTGATGATGATATCTTACAAGCATTGAAGGTGGCTGCTTTAAGTGGTTTGGATGTCAGGCTTCTCGTCCCGAAGAACCCCGATAAACGTATCGTATTTCATGCATCGAGAACTTATTTTCCCGAATTGCTTGCTTCGGGAGTTCGTATATTCCAATATAATGAAGGCTTCATGCATAGTAAAATCATCATTGTGGATGACCAACTGGCATCAATTGGGACAACCAATATCGATATGAGAAGCTTTCACCTGAATTTTGAAGTCAATGCTTTTCTCTACCGGACGGAAAGTACTCAGCAGCTGGTGAATGATTACATGGAAGATATGAAGGTATCCCAAGAACTGGAGATTGATGCGTTTTCCAAACGGAATTTCGGTTTGAAATTATTGGAGTCCACTTGCCGATTGCTTTCCCCCTTCTTTAGATAGTAACTCTCTTTTATGCCGATCAGGCATTTTTTTTGCACATTAAAAGGAATCCTAAGCGAAGCAGGCGAATGTAGTGGATGAGGAGGAGATGTATGCTAACTGCGATAAATAAAGATGGGGCTTGGATTACCCTCCCTGAAAAGATACCGGCAAACATGATTGATGAGTGGAGAAAATCAGCAGATTATTACTGTCCATGCTGCAAGATGGAATTGACCATCAAAGCGGGAAACGTAAAGGTTCCGCATTTCGCCCATAAAAATAGTTCTTCATGCGGTGCTTCTTCAGAACCGGAATCTGCCTATCATTTAATGGGAAAAAGAAAATTGTTTCAGTGGTTTTTATCACATGGTTATCAAGTGGATCTAGAAGCCTACCTTCCCGAAATTAAGAAAAGGGCTGATATTTTAGTTAGGATAGGAAGTAATCGCTATGCGATAGAATTTCAATGCTCAGTTATTCCCGAGGTGGAATTCATGGAAAGGTCAAGAGCCTATCAAAGCATAGGCATCAAGCCAATCTGGATCCTCGCTGCAAAAAGCTTAAAAAGGAAAGGCTTTTATGAATTCAGTTTATCCCGCTTCCAATGGCTCTTCGTCACCGGCAGCTTCCATCATCCGTTTCTTTGGTTGTATTGTCCGGAAACTGATCATTTATCAGTATTGAAAAACCTCACTCCTTTTACCCCTAGAACCGTCTTTGCCGAATTGACAACAGCTTCTCTGAAGCTCCTTCCCCCTAGTCGGGCATTGCCCCAAAACTGCTTCCGTTTCCCTTTTCTCCCTGTATGGAGATATAAACGAAATGGCTGGTCCCTCCATCGAGTGAAAACAGCACGCAGACGGGATCCTTTTTCGAAGTGCTATATTTACATCATATATCACCTGCGACACTTCCAATTGAAGTGGGTGTTCCCGTCAGAGGGATGCTGTTGATCGAAACTGCCTCAATAGAATGGCAGGCATGGTTATACATGGAGGTGTTTCAAGGAAAAAGAACAGGGGAAAAGATTTCTATGGCTGATATTATCCACATTTTTAGAAAGCGTTCAAAAAAAGGGGAAATAAAGTTCAGACCGTTGCCATTGCTTCATGAAAAAACCATCGAGTATCCTATAGGTCAATATATCAGGATTTTGGAGCAATTGGGTTATCTATCAAAGCTGGAAGAAGGGGTTTTTAAAGTTGAAAAGGAAATTACCCTTCCTGTCACAAGTGATCAAGCTCAAATTTTGGAAAAAGATTTCTATGATAAGCATAAATTGATGATTGAAAAGGGGAATATCCAGTATAATCAGTGATGACATCTCTATTTATCTTGAATTCAGATGAAATGGCAGGATTATTTTTGTAAATGGAGAAATAGTAATAAGAACTGGGAATCAAAAACTTTAAGAAAGAATGAACGCAGAATGAAGCATTGCAGTGTTCAATCGGTTTAATGAGTCAGCCCAATGGCAAGTTTCTATAGAATGGGGAGGAATTTTTATGGCACAGGAAACAAAAGCGAATACATTACCTTCAAGAAGCGAAATAGCTCCTGAAGATACTTGGAGACTGGAAGATATCTTCGCAACCGAGGAAGATTGGGAAGCTGCCTTCAAAACGGTAAAGGAAGACCTTAAGAAAGCGGAGGCACATAAAGGGACGTTGGGGGAAAGCGCAGAAAAGCTATTTGCGGCCCTTCAACTTCAAGATGAGGTTTTCGAGAAGCTAGGCAAAGTTTATTCTTATTCACATATGCGGAATGATCAAGATACAACCAATCCTTTTTATCAAGGGATGGAGGATCGGGCAAAAGCTTTATACGCCCAGGCAGCGGCTGCGTTTTCATACATGGTTCCTGAACTATTGAGTATTGACGAAAGCAAAGTGGAAGGGTTTTTGGAAGAAAAAGAAGAATTGAAATTATATAAACATTCTTTAGAGGAAATCAATCTTCAGAGACCCCATATCTTATCAGCAGAGCAGGAAGAATTATTGGCGCAGGCATCAGAAGTACTCGATGCATCGGGTAATACTTTCGGTATGCTTAACAATGCCGACCTGAAATTCCCGACCATCAAGGATGAAGAGGGAAATGAAGTCGAAATTACTCACGGAAGGTATATCAGGTTTCTTGAGAGTGAAGATCGCCGTGTACGTGAGGAGGCATTTAAAGGGGTATACAGCAAGTACGGGGAGTTCCGTAATACATTTGCTTCAACCCTGTCAGGTGAGGTCAAAAACCACAACTTCAATGCCACGGTTCGAAAATATGAATCAGCACGCCAAGCGGCGTTAAGTAATAATAACATTCCTGAGACCGTATACGATAATCTCGTTAAAACGGTCAACGACAACTTGCCATTACTGCACCGTTATCTTGATTTACGTAAAAAAGTACTGGAATTAGATGAACTTCATATGTATGATCTATTCACTCCTCTTGTTAAAGAAGTGAAGATGGAAGTGACATATGACGAGGCCAAAGATTATGTCCTTAAAGGCCTTGCTCCGCTTGGGGAGGACTATTTGAACGTTTTGAAAGAGGGATTTGAAAACCGTTGGGTCGATGTGCATGAAAACAAAGGGAAACGAAGCGGTGCCTATTCTTCGGGTACATACGGGACGAACCCTTATATTCTGATGAACTGGCAAAATAACGTCAATAACTTATTCACGCTCGTTCATGAGTTTGGGCATTCGGTCCATAGCTACTATACACGGAAACATCAGCCATATCCATACGGGAATTATTCAATATTTGTAGCGGAAGTTGCATCGACTTGTAATGAAAACCTGTTGAATGATTATTTACTGAATTCAATCGAAGATGAAAAGAAACGCATCTATTTACTGAACCATTACCTGGAAGGTTTCCGTGGCACATTGTTCCGACAAACGATGTTTGCAGAGTTCGAACATACCATTCATTTAAAAGCTCAAAATGGGGAAGCGTTGACAGCGGATATGCTCACTAAGGAATATTATGAGCTGAACAAGAAATACTTTGGCGAGAATGTGACGATTGATGAAGAAATCGGTTTGGAATGGGCTCGTATTCCACACTTCTACTATAATTACTATGTTTATCAATATGCAACTGGAATCAGTGCAGCAACAGCATTGAGCAAGCAAATCCTTGAAGAAGGAGAGCCGGCTGTCGAAAGGTATCTGGAGTTCTTGAAGTCAGGAAGTTCCGATTATCCGATTGAAGTACTCAAAAAGGCCGGCGTAGATATGACAAAAGCCGAGCCTGTACAAGAAGCCATGAATGTATTCGAAGAAAAATTAAATGAGTTGGAAGAACTTTTGAAAAAATAGGATGTGAAAAGGACCCGAACACTTCGGGTCCTTTTCATCTTTATATCGATGTCCGTCATAATCCTTTAAAACGATTTCTCTGATTTAAACTATGAAGAATTATGAAGAAAGCAAAAAATAGAATAGGGGAGGTAAAATACAGAGGAATGAGGTCCATGATACCGAGTAGCTGGACAAATAGCGACCCTATCAAGAGTATGAGTAGAATAAAGCCTTTCAATTTGGTCACCTCCAACCTGGCAGCAGTAAAAACTCATCTGCTCTTTATTAGATAGTATGTTTTAGAATAAGCAGTATTCTAAGAATATGACAATAATGTGAAGTTGCGCACAAAGTTCTTGCAAATAAGGTGTATAATCTGCTATAGTACAGATATAGAAGTTATCACATCCCAAACATATACCCCTTTGTTTGTTCGTCGTGAAATTTCTCCCATCCCCTTAATCGTATAAATAGATGAAAACCTCAGCAAATTTCGCGATTTGCTGGGGTTTTTCATTTGAATGAAATGTAAAAAGATTAAAATGGTAACGGTAGTAACAAAAGTTGAACGAAAGATGAAGTTATAAAAAGAAATGAATTAGTTTATTATTGTGATATATTTCACAATTAGTTCATTCAAGCTATATCAGATATCAAAAACACTTAAGGCTTTAAATTAAAATTGGCTCTTATTTAGCTATATATACCAGCAGGGATAATAAAAGATGAAAAAATATATATTGTGAACAATTTGTGAAAAGTTACACATATAGTTGAAACGTAAAAGGGTTATCTGTTATATTATATATTGTGAAGTGAATCACAAACAAACTTATACCCCCTTTGTTTGATCGTGTAAAATTTCTCCCATCCCCTTATTTCTAAATAAAAAAACCATGCAATCTTTTGATTTGCATGGTTTTTCCTTTTTATAACTAAGAAGCAGCCAAATTCATGACTGCTTCTTTGTATATCTCAAAACGTTCCGTATTTAGCAGGAATTTTCTCTGCCAACTGTTTTAAAACAAGCTTTTTCATTTCCAACTCGACGTTATTCTTACTCATATTATAAACCGTTTCAATCTCCTTTGTGGCCACTAGTTTGAAACAGCTTAAAAATTCTTCGAGAGAGGAGGGGGTGCAGGGGCTGGAAGACCGTTCAGCATATCTTCTAAAATTTGAACATATACCTCGTAAGAATAGACACCTGAAACCTTTATTCCCTCTTCTTCAATATTTTGATTGAAAAAGACAAGGGAAGGTATTTCAGTCACTTCCATTTCACTTGTGATTTTCATGTCACATTGAAAGCCTTTGGCTGCACTGGAAGAATTGATGTCATAAAGGAATTCCTCAACATCCAATCCAACCATTTTGGCACATTCGGTCAAGACTTCGATATTGGATATATCCTTTTTACCTATGAATACATATTCTTGAAGCTGCCTTAAAAAGCGAATGGCCAATTTACGGCCCTGCAATTCCGCGGCTTTTATTGCGATGGAAGCTGTATATGGAGAAGAAATTGGGTTTTCAGACCAAAGGCTCCCGTCACAGGACATTCCCGAGCGGCTGGCTGTCTTTTCCCAAACTTGAGCAATGTTTTCATAATTTTTATTTTTCCCCATATTAAGAGAATCGATTTTACCGCTTAAAACATGGCGTAAACTGAACAATTGGCCATATTCTATCTGTAATTTCCTAATAATTGGTTCTAAGCCCCAGCATTCGGGACAAAGCGGATCAACAAAAACATAAATTTCAATTGGCTTTTTCCTATATCATAGCAATGCTGCGTCTTGATCCAATCGGAAATATTGAAAACTGGTTTTTGTGCGCTCAACTGTCTTCTCCTTTCCCGTCAGTTCCGGATGTATTGATCATATGCTGTGCCGTCAAATAGAGGCGGTGATAGAAAAACTCCTAATCTCACCTTCAAGGCCAACTTCGTCCATAGCTTGATACATGCATGAGAGCCAGGCTTTCGCACGTTCTGGTGTAATTTCAAAAGGTATATGTCGAGCCCGCAACATAGGATGGCCATGCTCTTCGGTATATAAAGAGGGACCCCTAAATATTGAGTCATGAATTGTTTTTGCTTACGGACCGTTTCAGTTAAATCGTCAGGGAATATTGGCTGCAGATCCGGGTGTTGACTAACGTTGGAGTAAAACACATCAATTAATTTGTGTAATTGCCCTTCTCCAATTAATTCATATGGTGTAGGGTTCCCTTGCATCATGTTGATTACTCCTTTTAAAGAAAGATGGTTGATATTTATTCATATTTTATCAATGACGTACTGATATAACAAATATATAGCTTAAAGAAAATTTTACATCTGTAGTATTACACAGGGGAATGGTTGAAAATGAAAGCTTTTGGGGGCTTTACCATTTGCTCGGGGTGCGTGGAAGAAGCATATATAGACATGAAAAAACTGACCCGTCATGAACAAACAGGGTCAGCTTGCTTTAGCTTGAAAATGTGCCAAAAACTTTTTGAACATAGTTCTGAGTTTCTTTAAAAGGCGGGATGCCGTTATATTTATCGACATTTCCTGGTCCTGCATTATAAGCAGCAAGGGCAACCTGGATGTCCCCGTCATAACGGGCCATCATTTGACTTAAATATTTACTCCCGCCCATGATGTTTTGTTCTGGATCGGTTGCATCATCCACCCCAAGGCTTTTAGCAGTTGCTGGCATTAACTGCATAAGGCCAGTTGCACCCGCATAACTGGTGGCTTCAGGGTTGAAGTTCGATTCTTGTTTAATGACAGACTTAATCAGTTTTTCCGGGAGATTATATAAACTTGCCGCCTGGCTGATGATATGATCATAGTTTGTTGCGGTTTCGCTGCTCTGATTGTTAGCATGGGCAGTGGATATCGGGTTGATGTTCATGTATGTCAGGCCGCCGGGTTGAAGAAAGGACTTCGTTTCCGCTTCCACATTGGATAATAAGGAACCCAATGTCTGTGAAGTACCTTCCAGAGCATCACCCGAAACCAGTGACGATAGCATGTCCTGGAAAACGGATCGAGATGAATTTGTATTTTTGATGTTGTCGTTCGTGAATTGCTGGATTGCCTGCAATTCCATAAACGTTTTGAAATCTTGGATTTTCAAACTCTCCACCTCCGAATGGGTTCAAACAGGATTATTCCTGGAATTTGGCACGATAAAACCTCTTAACCTTATTTTCGGTTTCCCTTACCGGAATTTGAAGGGTTTCAAGGAGGGTCAGGAAATTTTTTTCCCGGCTTTTGCATCCGTCACTTCATATTCAAGCTCAAAATCTTCCTGATTCAAATACGAACTATGATCTAAAACGATTAAACCCTCTTTGTAAGGAAATTCAAAACGGTCTGTCTTTAGTGTCCCGAAGCATGTAAAGTCTTTTGGATCAATTCCGCATTCGAGGATAAGATGTCGGATCCCGCCATCAGGGAATATGTTATGTTTCAGGAACGCATATGCGGTTCCTTCAGGAATATCCTGATTCGTTTCCAATAATCCTTCTGTAGCTGGCTGTTTTAAAGTCAGCTCGTAATGCCCGTTTTTCTCCCTGATCCTAAGTGCAGAGTCTTGCTTTTTCAAAGAGAATCCAGGTGTATCGAAGTAATGGTTTTTCTGTGTTTTAAAGTTCGATGCCCCGACATGAAAGTAGTCGATCAGTTGGCGAAATTCTTTTTTGTTTAAGAGGTTTTTAAATTCAATTTCAATATGCTGGTTCATGTGTTACCTTCCTTTCTGGCTGATTCTTAGGTTAATCATATAAGAACCATTCCAGCTGTCAAATTGAATTCAATAATTTTTTGCTATTGTACTTGAATATTTAGGAATCAATTGCAGGATATGATAAAATATAAACGTTGAGCACGAGAATTGAGTCATCGTATATATAGAAATTTAATACATACTTTTTGCTAGGGAAAGATTTAATAGGATCCAGTGGGGAATTTTGCATAAGTCATGTGACTTCTGGATTCAGGAGAGCGTTCTGCCCATACCAGAGTTGAACAGGCGCTTTTTAGATAGATATAGGTGGTGTGGCAATGGAGAGTTGGGACGATTTCTTGGCGCCTTATACTCAGGCTGTCGAAGAATTAAAGGTTAAGCTAAAGGGTTTAAGGAAACAGTTTGAGAGAGAGAATATTCACTCACCGATCGAATTTGTAACAGGCAGGGTAAAGCCGATTGTCAGCATATTGGATAAGGCGAGCCTAAAGGACATTCCCATTGATAAATTGGGAACTGAAATTCAGGATATTGCAGGGCTTCGCATGATGTGCCAGTTCGTGGATGATATCGAACAGGTAGTTGAACTATTACGAGGCCGCAATGACTTCGAGATAGTCGAGGAGAGGAATTATATTTCCCATAAAAAAGCAAGCGGTTATCGATCTTATCATGTTGTAATCCGCTATCCGGTCCAGACGATACATGGCGAAAAGAATATCCTTGCCGAAATTCAAATCAGGACTCTTGCGATGAATTTTTGGGCGACGATTGAACATTCTTTAAATTATAAATATAAAGGCATTTTCCCGGAAGATATTCAACTGCGGCTCAAACGCGCAGCTGAAGCGGCCTTCCTGCTCGATGCAGAAATGTCGCAAATCCGTACGGAAATCCAGGAAGCACAGCGTCTTTTTTCCAGGAAGAAAGATTCTTGAACGCATAAATGGGAAAACGAGAAGAAGTCTAATTTGAAGGTGGGATTACATGAAATTTGCGATTACGTCAAAAGGAGATGCTAAATCGAATACTTTAATGCAAAGGATGCGAACGTATCTCCAGGACTTTCATTTGGAATATGACGAAGATCAGCCGGATATTGTCATTTCTGTCGGTGGTGATGGCACTTTATTATATGCTTTTCACCGGTATAAGAATCGATTGGATAAAACCGCCTTTGTTGGTGTACATACAGGACATCTTGGGTTTTATGCAGATTGGACCCCTGATGAAATCGAAAAATTGGTGATAGCTTTAGCGAAAACCCCATTTCAAATAGTGGAATATCCACTGCTCGAAACGATTGTCCGTTATCAGCATGGAGGACGGGAAGCCAGATTTTTGGCTTTGAATGAATCGACAGTCAAAAGTGTTGAAGGGACGCTTGTAATGGACGTTGAAATACGCGGCCAGCATTTCGAGACGTTCCGTGGAGATGGTTTATGCATTGCGACGCCATCTGGAAGCACGGCGTATAATAAGGCGCTTGGCGGGGCCATCGTCCATCCATCAATCGATGCCATCCAGATTACCGAATTGGCATCCATTAATAACCGGGTATTTAGAACGGTAGGATCTCCACTTCTGCTGCCGGCACATCATACATGCATGTTCAGGCCGGTAAATGCGGTCAATTTTCAAATTACTGTCGACCATTTGTCCTTGCTTCAGGAGAATGTAAAGTCGATACAGTGCCGAGTGGCAGATGAAAAGATCCGATTTGCCAGATTCCGCCCTTTTCCTTTCTGGAAAAGAGTGCATGATTCATTTATTGCTAATTAAGGAGATAGACTCACCTCATGTCAAATCAAAACTTTTCTTTGACCTGGTCGGTTTTTGAAGAGGATTCTGGCTCTTTATTGCGAGAGTTTCTCAGCAAATGCGATATTTCAAAACGAGCATTAACGGATATTAAGTTTAAAGGTGGATATATCCGGTTGAACGGCGAAGAAGTAACCGTTAGGGAACGGATTGAAACAGGCGACACCGTCACCGTCATATTCCCGCCGGAGCAGGCTAGCGAAGGCCTTTTACCGGAACCCATCCCCTGGATGTCAGGTATGAAGATGACTTTGTATTGGTGGTGGCCAAGCCCCTTTCATGAATACCATTCCTTCCCGCGAGCATCCCAAAGGCAGTCTGGCGAATGGCTTGGCGGGTTATTATAGGGAGACGGGAGTACAGGCGACGATCCATATAGTTACACGTCTTGACCGGGACACATCGGGTCTGGTTTTAGTTGCCAAGCACAGGCATATCCATCACCTTTTAAGTGAACAGCAAAAATCAGGACAGGTTAAACGGAGATACCAAGCCATAGCTGAAGGTATCGTTGAAGGACCTGTAGGGGAGATAGTGGCGCCAATCGGACGAAAATCGACAAGCATCATTGAACGGGAAGTCAGGGAGGATGGCCGGCATGCCTGTACCCTATTTAAGGTATTGGCACACACAGAGTCCCATACATTCCTTAATTTGGAATTGCGAACAGGGCGTACACATCAAATCAGGGTCCATATGGCGCATATTGGTCACCCGCTGGCTGGTGATGATTTATATGGAGGGAACAGGAGAGGTATCCCTCGCCAAGCCCTGCATTGTTTTGAGTTGAAATTTTTACATCCTTTCACAAAGAAGATGATGTTGTTTCAAGAAGAATTGCCAGAAGATATGACCCGTTTGCTCGAGGGAAGTAAAGGATGGGATTCCTGACTTTATAACGGGGCACATTAAAACGAATGATTCAAGATTATGAAAAAATCCATAGACGCAAAAAAACTCACCAAGATGGCGAGTTTTTTTGGTTAATCAAAAGATGTCCTGAATTTTTCAGCTATATATGGCATCGTTGAAGGCACCTCTTGAAGATCCATTTCGGGATAACGGACAGCCGTCAGTTTTCCACCGAAGACGCAGCCTGTATCAATATTGTATGTATGATTGACTCGTCTAGCTTCAGGGACAGGTGTGTGTCCATATACGATCCAAGTTTCTCCTTTGTATGATTTGGCCCAGTCCTTCCTGACCGGAGACCCATCCGGATGTTTGGAGCCATTTATATCACCATAGAGGACAAAGGTTTTTACTTTACTGCTATATTGACCAATATAGTCACTGCGAATTCCTGCATGGGCAATGATCAATCGCCCTTCATCAATGAGTTGGTAAAGTGGGGAACGTTCATACAGATCCATGAATTTTTTCGGATTTTTTCTGCTCCCGACTGTTCAGTGATTCGTATTCAGCTACAGTAGTCTCCAAACCATGTGATATTTGGACTTTATTGCCTGAAAAATAACGATACAATTTATTGCAGTGGTTACCTGGGGCATACCTTGCTATATTTTGGTTAATGACTAATTCATGGACAACCTCGATCACTTGCAGGGAATTGGGGCCGCGATCGGTTAAATCCCCTACAAAGCCGAGGATCCTTCCAGAGGGATGTACAGGAAACCCAGTCTCCCATGTATAGCCCATTTTTTCGGTCAGCTGCCTGAATTCAGCGAAACATCCATGAATGTCCCCTATGATATCGATGTTCATTTGACACATCCTTTGTTTGTTTTGTATATGTTTATGGTATTAGTATAGTATTATTTAAAAAATAAAATATAAACCGAGGAAATGAAAAAATATGTTTTAGGAGGTGTATGGTTATGGAGGAGATGAAGGACCGGGAGCGGGAGAGTAGTCAAGTGGATAACGAGTTTTTGCTTGAAGCGCTTAAAACGGAAAATCTAGATCAGTTTCGTACGGAGTTCCTTGAAATGCATCCTTATGATCAGGCTCAATTTTATACAAGCTTGTCAGATGAATTCAGATCCGTCGTTTACACATATTTGTCACCGGAAGAAATGGCGGACCTTTTTGAAAATATAGAAATAGATGAAGAGGATTACGAAAGCCTGTTGGCTGAAATGAATCCTTCTTACGCAGCCGAAATGCTTTCCCATATGTATGCGGATGATGCTGCTGACGTCCTGAATGAAATCAATGATGAGCAGGCCGTCAGCTATTTGACCATCATGGATGATGAAGCCGCAAGTGAAATCCAGGGGCTTCTGAATTATGAGGAATCTACGGCAGGAAGTATCATGACGACAGAGTTCATTGCCATAGAAGCAAATGAAACGGCTCGATCAGCCATGCAGATCTTAAAAGGGAAGCTCCGGATGCGGAAACGATATATTATGTGTTCGTTACCGATCAGGATAAGAAGCTGCTTGGTGTTTTATCGCTCAGGACATTGATCATTGCAGATGAAGATGCTTTAATCGGTGATTTAATGGATGACAGGGTAGTTTCGGTACCTGTATCTGAAGACCAGGAAGAGGTGGCACGAAAAATAAGGGACTATAATTTCCTTGCCGTGCCGGTCGTCGATTTCCAAAACCATTTGTTAGGAATTATTACGGTTGATGATATCATTGATGTCATGGATGAAGAGGCATCCGATGATTATTCTAAATTGGCAGGTATATCTGATCTTGATCATGTTGATAAGAGTCCATTTTCAGCTGCAAAAAAACGGCTGCCATGGTTGGTCATCCTCTTGTTCTTAGGCTTGCTGACTGCGAGTTTGATCGGCCGATTCGAAGAGACACTAAGCCAAAAAGCGATTCTGGCTGTATTTATTCCATTGATTGGCGGAATGGCTGGAAATACAGGAACACAAGCATTGGCAGTAGCGGTCAGAGGGATCGCAACAGGTGAATTAGAACAGGAAAGCAAGTGGAAACTAGTCCTTCGAGAGGCTGGAACTGGCCTTATTATTGGCCTGACATGCGGAATTGCCATCATTTTTATCGTCTATTTTTGGCAAAATGATTTAATGCTGGGATTATTAGTCGGTATTTCGATTTTCATAACTCTAATCGTTGCCACACTTGCCGGTTCAATCGTCCCGCTTCTCATGCATAAAATGAAAATCGATCCAGCAGTAGCTTCAGGCCCTTTCATTACAACTATAAATGACCTTATCAGTATTCTTATTTATTTCGGATTAGCAACATTATTAATGGGCTATTTATTATAAGTCAGAGAATGCCCTCTTGGAGGGTCATTCCCAGAGGACTTTAGAAAACGGTTTTTTTATCAAAGGAAATTTGATATACTGTAATTAGTAGCAGGTACTAATAACTTGTATTAAAAATAGGAGGTCACATACGATGACTTTTTCATTAGAGGGAAAAACGTTTGTCATAATGGGTGTTGCGAATAAAAGAAGTATTGCATGGGGAGTTGCCCGTTCCTTACATAAAGTAGGTGCAAAGCTGATCTTCACTTACGGAAAAGACCGTACAGAAAAAGCGTTAAGGAATTATCTTCTACATTGGAAGGGGAGCCCTCCATCATTTTACAATGTGATGTAACGAAGGATGAAAGCATTGATAAATGTTTTGCGACGATTAAGGAAGAAGCAGGTATCATTCATGGCGTGGTACACAGTGTCGCATTCGCTAACAAGGAAGAGCTGGATGGTGAGTTCGTCAACACGAGCCGTGAAGGGTTCTTGCTTGCCCATAATATCAGTTCATTTTCTTTAACAGCTGTAGCTAAAGCGGCGAAGGAAATCATGCCTGAAGGTGGCAGCATCGTCACAATGACGTATCTTGGCGGTGAACGGGTCATGCCTAATTATAATGTAATGGGAGTGGCCAAGGCTTCGCTTGAAGCCAATGTCCGTTACCTGTCAAGTGATCTTGGCAAAGATAACATTCGAGTCAATGCCATTTCAGCGGGACCTATCCGTACTTTATCCGCTAAAGGTGTTCGTGACTTCAATACAATTTTAAAGAAGATTGAAGAAGAAGCACCGCTTCGCCGTACAACGACTCCTGAAGAAGTAGGGGATACGGCAGTATTTTTATTAAGTGACATGTCCCGCGGAATTACCGGGGAAAATATCCATGTGGATTCCGGTTACCATGTAATCGGATGACAAAAAAGTAGGGGGCCGATATCGGTCCCCTTTTTTATTGATTTTCACCTCCTTTGTCTCTATGCCCTTCAAAGATAGGAGATAATTTTGTTTACCGGTATCTTGAAGTTCTACCTCAACCCAAATTGATCTGAGCGTATCATCTTCCAAGGGGATCATTCCTTTGTTCTCAATTCTTTTCCAAGTATCATTTCCATTCCGATAGAGTATTTTAGGGAGGTTGAAGAGGTCGATATCTCTTTTTGTGTATATTGATATGTCTTTTTTATCTCTTTCTTGATTGAGCGTTTTATTTCTGATTCATATTGTTTTACGCGTTATATCATCATTTTTAATCAATTTCACACTTGCCCTTATTTTTAAGTCCACATCAAAACGACTTTCCCGTTTTTCCCTTTGCTAGGAGTGATTTTTGTCTTTTTATCGTAAAGGATGACAGATGTATCCTTTTTTGTTCCGGGGAAAAGGGTTACGTTATCACGAACGAAATCTTTATTGACCATCGTCCGCCATTCATGACGTTATTCGGCAGAAAATCTTTTATTTTATTATTGGAAATGATAGTTACACTTTCCATTAATAATGACTTCTTCTTTTTATCCTGACCGGTCCATTGCTTAGTTATTTTTAATTCTGGAATGGATCTCTCTAAGATTGATGGGCAGGATGAATGAACTTTGATGATAGTTATCATCCGGATCACTCAATTTTGAAAATGCAATGGAGATACCCGTTTTGCACTTGGCAGTAAATGAGGAAGGATCGATCTTTCCGCTTTTTTCATCTTCGGAGCTCCTTTAACAGCCATTATTTATTCGCCCAACATATCCAAGATTGGGTGATGTCCTTTTGGGGGGAGTGGCACATCTCCAGCATAAAGAAGGGTGAATCTCATATAAATGATACATAGAGCTGATATTCATTATTTGCGAGAATCGGCAAAAACCTACTTTCAACCCTATTCGTAAAAAAGAAGGAGGGGCATCATGGACGTGAAGAAAGTTGGTCTGCCTTGTGCTGTTGGAAAACAAACCAGACACAATCCGCTGAATAGACATATTGATTTGAATGAAAAAATATCAGCACTTCATATACCGCCGAGGAATTGGTGGAGCTATTGTCCCGACTTCCAGCCTTTGCACCTAAGCCTGTTTGTAAGTTCATCATCAATGACCGTACACTATTCGGGAAATTGGAACAAAAAAAGAATCCAGTTTGTTCATAAGGCATAAATTCGGGAAAAAAGTTGTCCAATACCAGATGGAACAGCTGCAGTCCGTGGATATTCTGAAATATTAAGGAGGGTTTTCATGTCAGAGAAAAATGGCGATAAGGAATCCAAACCACTTTTGTATGTCGATCAAGCAAAAATATCAGATCAGCGTGGAAATATGCAAAGTGATTTTCGAACGAAAAAAGCTAAACCTCAAGACAGCGCTGAGCCGGAACTTCAGGAAGAAGCCGAGAATAAAGAAGAAAAAATCGAAAAAGTCAAACGCGAATTTGGTGTTTATGATGCCATGATGGAAATTGAAAAAGAGATTACGGGATTAAGGAAAATCACCGAACAATATGTCCCTGAGCAAACTCCAGTTGAAAAAATGGAACACCCTGAACAAAGAGAACAGGAAAACGAAAAGCCAGTTAAGAGAAAAAGGAAAAAGGTGGAGAAGAAAGAATCTTCCCGGGACATCATTTCCCGCCTATCCAATCATCAAGGTTTTCCAAAACCATTATGTGAGGCTGTAATTAATGGAGAAACGCTTCGGTTTCATGTGTTGGGAATGAGAGGGAATCAGTGAAGATTAAAAGAGGGAACCATATCCGTTTCGTGGGTCTGCCGGATATTATCGATGCCAAAATAATTGAAGAATCCAAGTGAAGGAGCAATATTAAATGTTTCCCCACAAAATGAATTTACCTTATTTATCATATTGGGCTTGGCTTCCTTCAGGCTGACACGCTTGATCGTTTTCGATAAAATCATGGAGCCGCTGCGCAGCCCCTTTTTAAAGAGATAGAGGAAAAAATGAAGAAGGGGAAGTGGAGATATTTTTAATACCCAAGGAAAAGGGCCTGCTTGGCTGGTTTGGACAATTGCTAAGCTGTTTTTGGTGCGTGGGTGTCTGGGTCAGCCTGTTTCTGGTTTTCCTTTATATCCAACATTGGTTTATAGGCGACGTACTGATATTAATCCTTGCCGTCGCAGCAGTAGGAGCGATTATTGAGGTCCTAATCAGCAAAATTATGGACATTTGATTGGAAACAACTTGTCTATTCGTTCATATAGTATGATATAGATCTTAAAGGAGGAGTTATGAATTGAATCAGAAACAGAATCCATGGGCATATGCCAAACCGATAAAAAAGATCAGCCAATCAAAATCAAGAAGGACTGTGGCTGTAATAATAACAATAAAAATAAAGGCTATTGAGTAAAAAAACCTTTCCATTTTGGAAGGGTTTTTTTATTTCCTAATCCTACCATTCATAAAAAAACAGTTAAACAAGAAAATAACAATAGAACGATAAATTAGGATGTGATTCTATGTTCAGACAAGGAAGATATTTTAAAGGAAGCTGGCTGGTTTTTATAGTTGTTTTGTGTGTGCTTACTGCATGCAGCAATCAGAATGATGGAAAAACGGAGAATTTAGCAATGATTAAACGTACGAATCCTGAACCGATGGATATCATTAATGGAATGGATGAGAAGGATGAAAAAGGGACTGATCTCAAAGGTCAAGGAAACAGTTGCTAATGAAGACACCATCTATGACGTGATCGTCGTGAAGAACGGGAAAAAGATTATCGTCGCTTATAAAGTTAAGCACTTACAACGTTTTCACATGAAGAAAATTGAAAAGACTGTGACTGAACATCTGGAAGAAAGATTTCCCGATAATGATTTTATTGTTTCAAGCGATTATAAAATCTTTTTGGAATCTGTAAGATTGAACGAGTTACTCAAGGAAAAAGATGTACCCGAGAAAAAGGCAAGGAAGAAGTTCAAGGAAATTGAAGAACTTCAAAAAGAATTAATTTAGAAGAGAGGTTCAACACATGAGCGGCAAGGATAAAACGACCCCAATACAGGATGCGTATCAAGAGCTTCAAGGGAAGCATGAAATTAAAAGACCATTAGTGAAGAATTGTTTGAAAGCCTTTTTGGTAGGTGGCATATTCTGCGCAGTCGGACAAGCCATTTCCTACTTCTATATTTATTTTTTCAACTTTACGGAGCAGACAGCCGGAAGTCCGACAACGGCAACCATGGTGTTTCTGGCCCTTTTGATGACCGGTTTCGGGTTTTACGACCGCATTGGCCAGTTTGGGGGGGGCAGGGAGTGCCGTCCCTGTTACGGGGTTCGGTAACGCAGTCATTTCTGCAGCAATCGAACATCGGACGGAAGGTTTTGTACTTGGAGTTGGATCCAATATGTTTAAATTGGCCGGATCCGTTATTTTATTTGGAGTATTTTCAGCCTTTGTCGTGGCGTTGATAAAAACGATTTACCTAATGATTGGGGGCTAAGCGGTGTTAAAGGGAAAACAAACATGGATGTTCACCAATAAACCGGTCATCTTGGAAACAGGGGTAACAGGTGGGCCATTTGAAGCTAATGGAGAAATCGCGGGTGATTTCGATATTCTATACGACGATTTGTGGATGGAGCAGGATTCATATGAGAAGGCTCATCGACATTTGATGGAGAAAGCGGTAGAGCTTGCATTGGAGAAAGGGAAGATTGACAAGGAGCAGGTACAATTTTTCTTGGCGGGTGATTTAATCAATCAGGTTACACCGACAAGCTTTGCAGCCAGAACCAATGGAATTCCATATTTCGGCTTGTTTGGAGCCTGTTCCACATCGATGGAAGGGCTTGCTCTAGCTGCCTTCATCACTAATTATGGCGGGGCTAACTATGTGTTGACAGGTGCATCGAGCCACAATGCAGCTGTTGAAAAACAATTTCGCTATCCAACTGAATATGGAGGGCAAAAACCACCTACGGCTCAATGGACGATAACAGGAGCGGGGTGGCGCTGGTTGCTCCTAATGGAAGCAAGCAAGGGGAATTTCCCCATATTGTCTCGGCCACTATTGGAAAGGTCATTGACATGGGGCTGAAAGATCCTTTCAATATGGGGGAGCGATGGCCCCGGCGGCCGCCGATACGATTCTTTCCCATTTTAAAGATACTGGTTTGACCCCGGATGATTACGATTTCATCATTACTGGCGATTTAGGTCAAATAGGGAGGGAGACAGCTCTTGACTTATTAAAGCAAAAGGGCTGTGATATCAATCAGGAAAAATTCAAGGATTGCGGATTGATGATTTTTAAAAAGGACCAGCCTGTTTTGGCTGGCGGGAGCGGTGCGGGATGTTCGGCAGTCGTTTTATACGGTCATATATTAAATGAAATGATTTCCGGTAAATATAAAAAATCCTGCTTGTCGCAACAGGAGCATTATTGTCGCCTCTTTCCGTCCAGCAAAAAGATACGATTCCGTGCATTGCCCATGCGGTGGCCATTGAGTATGGGATGAATTCATGAAAAAGGAGGGATTTCGATGTTAGCAATGTTTTTTGGGCATTTGTCATCGGTGGCTTGATTTGTGTAGTCGGCCAGCTTCTTTTCGATGTTGCTAAGCTGACGCCAGCACATACGTTAAGCTTGTTCGTTGTAATAGGAGCTGTTCTTGCCGGATTTGATTTATATGAACCGCTTGTTGACTTTGCCGGTGCTGGAGCAACCATACCGATCGTTTCGTTTGGGAATTCGCTGGTGACCGGGGCGATGATGGAATCGGAAAAACATGGTCTCGTTGGCGTACTGACAGGTATGTTTGAGATTACGAGTTCCGGTATCTCTGCAGCAATCGTCTTTGGATTCATCGGAGCTTTGGTTTTCAGGCCAAAAGGGTAAAAGAAGCGAAATAGGCAGCCTTCGAATAGGACATGGCCTATACATATTTGTCCAGACCTACATATGTTATCAGTAAGCTTTAGCGAGAGCGAGGTGATATTGTATGTTTGGTTTTGGTGGCTACGGTTGTTGTGGCGGCAGCGGTTATGGATACGGCGGCGGCTATGGCGGAGGATACGGCGGCGGATCTACTTTCGCGATAATCGTTGTATTGTTTATCCTATTGATCATTGTAGGGGCTTCTTTCTGCTAAGGCATAAAAGGAATAGGCAGAAGAAGCCTATTCCTTTTATTTTTTTGTTGGGCCTAGCACTTTTTCTGATAATGCCATAGGATAGGTACAGAAAAGGGAGGGGCTTAAGTATGGATAATAACTTTTTTAAAAACATAGAAGGTAAAACCGGCGTAAATATGAAAGATGTATTAGAATTGGCAAACTCGCTGCAAGGAGCCAACTTCAAAGATGAAACAACGGTTAGAAACGTCATTAAGCGTGTTTCAAAAATAGCGAATAAACCGGTCAATAAGGAAACGGAAGATAAAATCGTTCATTCCATCGTAGCGGAAGGGAATAAACTTGATTTCGGGACGATATCCAATATGATAAATAAAAAGTGAAAAAGGCCTGCTATCCATGCAGGCCTTCAGACTGCAGCCAAACTCGAAAAAAAGCGAGCTTGCCTGCAGTTTTTTAATTTAAAACTGTCATAGCTTAATAGCACCAGCTTTTGGTCAAAGCTTCAGGAAGCGTGATGGATGGGCGGTCCGTCCGCGTCTAGTTTGCAGGATGGAAAGGTAAAGATCCTTTTTAGCCCTGGTTGCCGCCACATAGAGCAATCGTCTTTCCTCTTCAAGAGGGGAAAGTTCCCCTTTGCGGTAAGATTCAAGTGCGAAATCATGAGGAATGCTGCCATCGACAGCAGCAAGGACATATACGGTTTGATATTCAAGCCCTTTGGAACGATGTATGGTGGTAAGCTGTATGGCATCCTTAAAGTGTTTCGATAGCTGTTTAATCTCTTGGACCATCGCGGTCATATGATCGACATGTTCAAGGAAAGCGGCGACGGTCGGGAAACGATTTGCCGCCACCTTTAAGTCACGGATGTCATCGGACCCTTTTTCCAGGTTCGCATCATTACCGCGTTTTTTACATATTCCTGGTATCCCAAATCTTTCTCGATGATTTCTAACGCTACGAGTGGCGACATGATTTTTAAAGATCGGATCTGTCCCGGAATCGTTTTTAATTTTCGTTCTTGAAAAGCATGTCCAGTCTTAACGAAAGCAAATGCATCGATGAAATCACAATCCTGCAATATTGTCATTGCTTTTAACTCCTGTAATATACTTTGCTTTAAGAATAAGGAGGAAAGGACATCGGATGCTGCCTTGCTGTCATGCGGGAACAAACTCAAGCGCATAAAGGCAAGCATGCCGCGAATGACCTTGCGCTGATAAAACGAATCCGCATCCTTTTCAATGACGAATGGCAGATTGGAAGCGGCTAGCCGTTCAAAAATGGCCCTGGACATCGTGTGTGTCCTGTACAATACTGCAAAGTCCCCAGGGTTTGCTCCCTTGGATATTTTCTCCTGGATATCGGATACGATCATCGTTGCTTCCAATTCCTCATCATAAGGATAAAATAAAACAGGGGGATTTCCTGAATCATGCTGTGCCCTCATCTTTTTCTCCATCCGGTTCTGGTTGCGCTTGATCAAGCGGTTCGCTGTAGCGACAATTTCATGGGAAGAGCGGTAATTCTCCGTCAGCTTCACAACTTGGGAACGAGGGAAATCATGATTGAAATTCAAAATAAACTTCGGATCGCTTCCCGGAATGAATAGATCGATTGATCATCATCTCCAACTGCACATACGTTTTTTGATTCAGCAGAGAGGAGTTTTATCAATTCATATTGAACTTTATTAATATCCTGAAACTCATCTACCAAAAAATAGTTAAACCTTTGCTGATATTTCTTTAAAAAATCCGGGTGGTTTTTTAAAAATACATAACAGCCTACAAGCATATCATCAAAATCATACTTCCCTGTTTGCTGTTTATATTCTTCATATTTCTTATATAAAAATAAACACGATTTCTCCCAATCGTCCTTAGGTTGGATATCTTCTGGAAAGGCCAATGAGTTTTTCCAAAGCCCAATTTGTTGAAGGGCTTGATCATATGCAAATTCCTTCTCATCAAGTTCCAATTCCCTGCCAGCCTGTTTCAATACCTTTTCTTTTTCCCACTCCCACTTCAATAGGAAATCACGCTGCCATTTGGCTGGTTCATGGAAAATCAGGATTTTATAAAAGATGCTATGAAAGGTCCCGCTAACGATTTGAGAAACAAGGGAAGGAGTCATATAGGGATAACCGAGCAGACGCTGCTGCATTTCCTTTGCGGATTTCGCCGTAAATGTTACAAGCATGATACTTTTAGGATCAATCTTTTTCACTGTAAGCATGTAGGCTGTGCGTACCGTCAATACGCGGGTTTTCCCGCTGCCTGCTCCTGAAAGGACTAGGATGGGTCCATCGATCGTCGTTACCGCCTTTAGTTGCTCTGCATCGAGAACAACCCCTGATGAGGCTAATTCTTGAAAGTATGGTTCCTCTGATTGTGCAAGGCAGGATGGTTTATCTGAATATTTCGGATTGCCGGTTATGGGCCGGCTTTTAAGGAAAGGTTCGGTAATGGTTTTCGTTTCCGTAATGGTTCGTGATGTAGGAATCCTAAATCCATTCTGTTCCATGTATTCTAATGGGTTTTCCTCATTTATTGGTTCTGAAATTGGCATGTCACAGGGTACCTGTGATGGATCACTATGATAAAAATAAGGCGTTTCATGGATTCCAATAAATAATTTCACTGGTTTATGACAAATGATACAAGAAAGCTGATCACGTTTTCCTTTTTCAAAAAGTGTCTGCAGCTCACCAGCTGAAACGGTATGTAAATGTACGATTTCATTGCCAGATTTTGCTTGATTCATATAAATGGATACCTCTAATCTATTAAAAATATCGGCAATACTCATCATACCAGAAGATCAGGAAAAAAGAATGCGGAAACCATGTTTAAATATTGTTCCGGCAGGGTAATTAAATGACAATATAACTATTTCAATATAAGGAGGGTTAGTATGGGATATATAGCACCTGTCACACAATTTGATTATATTCAATATGCCAACCGGACTGTCGAAGCTGCAGGGAAAGTAAGAATTGTTAAAGGAACGACACCCATTCAACCCATCCGTTTTGATCAGGTGTTGGAAAGGGAAAGGGAAAGCGTTGAAGGATTACATCAAATTCAAGATAATGATCGGGTATGTGCATATGGAGCAGGCACATATCAATATAAAATGGGCATGAGCGCCAGTGAAGATTTAACGGCTGGAATGACGGGAAAAGGCAGATTCATCAACGAAATTGTCTAGTTCCTCCAGAAAGACAAAAGAGGACACGTGAAGTGTCCTTTTTGTGTTGATTTCTTAAAGAATGTCTATTTCCACGATTAGAGCTAACAATAGTTGCAATAAAAGTTGGATGTTTAGAGCGATTTGTGCATCAGTTGTTGTAATGTCGATATCACGGCTGTTTTCAACAATTGTTTTTTGGCGCGTGATTTGTTTAACATTAGAAGATTGGATTAATTCTTGAGTGATCTTTTCAGCATTATCAGCATCTGCAATGGAAATGCTTACGATGACCGCAATTGCAGCTTGTAGAGCAGCTTGTAGTGATAGGGCCGCTTTAACATCCGTTGAAGTGATATTTACATTACAAGAATCTTTAATGTAAATAAGTTCTTCAGAAAGCTGAACTTGATTATTATCCTGTTTCGCATCTTGGTCAATCTTTGTGTCATCGTCGTTACAGAATCCTGAAAGTGGATGTCTGGAAGCTGAATCTAGAGCCGACCATGACCTTTCAGAGTCATCATGTGTGTTACAGTTGCTACGATATACATTTTGGTTCATGTTGTTTTTTCCTCCTTAGGTTTTATTCCCTATTAAAATATGCTTTGCTGGTTAATCGGGTTGGACGAATAAATCAGTTCATTCGTCTATTTTTTAAATACTTAGAGAAAGTATTAGTGTGCGGGGGATGAACAATAAAGAAGCTGGAGCTTTAGGAATGAAATGTAAGTGCTGCTATGACTCGGTTTACTTATTTCTCGCCAGCAAGTAGGGTGATTAGGTGATATGGTGCATCATTTATCTTTGGAATCCGTGAATTTGTTGTGAATGGAATTTGTAACTGGATTAACATCATGTTCCGTGATGTTCTTTTCTTGGTTTATGATTTTTAGTGATTGCTCTTGTAAATAACGCACGGTTTCTTTAAGGTTGTTTCTCTCTTTTTCAGTTAGATCGACCTTTTCCTTTTTGAAACCATGTTTTCTCATAGTCCTCGAAACCAGCAGTTCCATCAGTCTTTTTTGAGACTCCTCCAGGTTAAAATCATTGTTACCCATAAAATTTTCCCTCCTTCTTGCTTTCTATATATAGACTATGTATTTTTGAGGAGATTGCCATTGAACGGAAATGGTTTTTTTCATAAAACGATAATTTAAATCCATGAACGAACAAAAAAAGCTGTCCAATCAGAAGACTGAAAGGACAGCTTTTTCATATCATAAAATGGTTTTCTTCATCGTTTTATGAGGAATGCCAGCATCCATGAATTCGTCGGAAACGATCTCATACCCTAATTTTGAATAAAAAGGGATAGCGTGCACTTGGGAATCAAGCTTCAATTGAGGCACTTCCTGCTGGATTGCGTATTCCTCAATAGCATTCATGATCATGGCCCCGGCACCATTCTTACGGCCCGATGATAGTACACAAATGCGCTGTACTTTACCGATGTTGTCAATGACCCTGAAGCGGCCGGCACCGATTGGCTGATGCTGCTCATCATATAAAACGAAATGTGTAGATTCTTTTTCATATTCATCGATCTCTTCTTCAAGAGGGACGTTTTGTTCTTGGACGAACACTTTTTTCGAATCATATATGCATTTTCAAGCTCTTGGCTGTTCTCTGCAATTTTTACAAACACGAAATCATTCAGCTCCTAATCTAAATGTTTCATAAACGGTCCATGCCCCGTCTTCAAGTTGATACAGCAAGTGAACTCGTTTCACCTCTTCTTCATGGCTGATGTCAAGCATGCTTAATTGGCCTAAAACATCAGAATGCTCATTATCGGATAAATCTTGAGCGATCGTAATATGCGGGACAAATGCATGTTCACTTTCACTTTTATGAAATCCTCATTGTTAAGTGCATCATGCAGCTCTTGGAGTCCTTCGGATAATTCTACTTTGAAATAAATAGTATTGCTTACTGGTTGGAAAGACTTCGTTTTCGTTACGCTCAGCGTAAAAGGCTTGCACTTTTGAGCGATGCCTTTTAATTGTTCCGCGATTGTTGAAATTTCCATATCCGTCGCTTCGAACGTTGGTTTAAGCGTTAGATGCGGTGGTATGAAAGCATATTTCGTATCATACCGTTTGCGATAGGAGTTAGCTAAATCTTGAAGTTTTTTTGAAGGGAAAATTGCAACACCATATTTCATAAATAAAACCTCCTGATATTTTTTATTGTGTATTTTAGTTGGACATGTTTTTTCTTGAAACCATCCCCAAGAAATGATTTCGAGTGAATTAGAACATTTCCAACAGTGCTCGTTTCAAATCTGCCTGCCAGTATTTCCAGGTATGATTACCTTCAAATTCTTCATAGAAGCAAGGAAATCCTTTTTGGTTTATTAATTTATGCAATTCCCTATTTGGTTCTATGAAGTTTGCCTTGTTGCCATCCGTCGTCGGAACATCTGTTTCACCAGTCCCGATCACATGGTAAAGTTCGAGGAGATGGGGATCCTCAAAATTACGTACAGCATCCATTACTGCTTCATTGGCAAGTGGGGACTGCATGATGCATTTCCCGAATGTATGCGGATACTGCAAAGCGGCCAATAAAGAAACTGTACCGCCAAGAGAGTCACCGATCAAAGTTCGACCATGTCCCATTTGATAGGTTGGGAATTCATCATCTAAAAACGGGACAAGTTCATGGGCAAGAAAACGTATGTATGCAATGTGCTGTTCCCCGTCCGGATGATAT
The DNA here is from genome assembly GCA_030562215.1 of Peribacillus frigoritolerans. Classification (GTDB taxonomy): domain Bacteria; phylum Bacillota; class Bacilli; order Bacillales; family DSM-1321; genus Peribacillus; species Peribacillus frigoritolerans_B. The sequence goes on from JAUPFL010000001.1 coordinate 2,357,756, forward strand.
TTGCGCCTGCGGTCAAAGCGGTCTTTATAAGGTATGCCGACAATGATGATATTTTCGATCTCATCGTTCCCTAACAGTTCATCTGCCACCCGGCCGATTCGTCCCATTTGAAAATAATCACGGCCATCCTGAGCAATCACAAGCGAATATTTATACAATGGCGAATAATTAGCAGGCAAGTAAACAAGCAGTTCCAATTCTTCTGCTAAAGCTTCGCTTTTAAACATGTACTCTTTAATTGTGCCTTTGCGTAAACTCATTCTCCCGCACCTCAATGATAATTAATAATGAAAAACAACTTACTTGATTATTTTAGCATAGCCTCGCAACTTTTTCCCGCGACAAGAATTTGGAATATAAAATTTTCGTTATATTTTCTAAAAATTTAAATTATAAGGTGCTATAATACAAGGATATAGAAAAATAATACAAAAAAAGGTGGCGAATAAAATGGCAGATGTACACGTACACAGCAGGGAAGTGACAAAGGCGGCTAAACGAACATTATTGGAGCGTGGTGTCAGTGTGGAGGCAATTGCAAAAATCGTTTATGAATTGCAGTTCCCGTACAAAGCTGATCTTAAGCTGGAGGAATGCATCCACAGCGTTGAGCGTGTCTTGTTGAAAAGGGAAATTCAACATGCCATTTTAGTCGGTGTGGAGCTGGATAAACTGGCAGAGCAAAAAAGCTATCAGAACCCCTGCAATCGATTGTTGAATCTGATGAAGGGCTTTTCGGAGTGGATGAAACGATTGCCTTTGGTGCAGTACTCGGTTACGGAAGCATTGCTGTAACGACCTTTGGCCATTTGGATAAAAATAAAATAGGCGTCATACACGAACTTGATAAGAAGCAAGAAGGAATCGTGCATACCTTCCTGGATGATATCGTTGCAAGCATTGCCGCGAGTGCCGCCTCAAGGTTAGCCCATCGTCTGAGAGATGAAGAAGAATCGTTAACTGAACAGGAAAAGGACATCCAGGAAGAAGAAGAGTTAATAGGTTGAACCTTGATGAGCAATCTTCATCCAGACCTGTAAAACCTGGCCTTAATGAGGCGGGCAGAAAGGATGTTGGCTACTTTAAATGTCCTTTTCGTCTGCCTTAGAAAACAGAATGCGTGAATATGGCCTGGAAAAATTTCAAGCACTTGGATTTTCCGTTGCGTAATCTTACCTTGTTCGGAGAGATAAATTATCTCCAATGGAGCATTATCTTCCATATGTTTACGAAGCATATATTTCATTCTCTGTCACTCCTTTGCTGACTTGCTTGCTATCATTATATGCGAACATACGTTTTGTATGCAAGTGAAAAGGGGGAACGTTGGTTCGTTTTTTTGGTGAGGGAAAATAAAATAAGTTGAAATTATACTTTTTTATATAATATGTGGACTTTTTAACAAAAAACAAATAACAAATTATGTACTTTAAGTACATTACTAGTTAGTCATTACATACGAAAAGTTAGTTCAGTTGGAGAACACTTCCTTGACGGTGAATATCTCTAAGGGTGATCCTCAACGGTATTCATCCCATTTTCTTCGGGATTGTCCTCTTAGAAGTACAGTAGCTAGGTTCTTCATCAATCCAAACTGAAGTGCCATTATACCCCACCTCATTTTTCAGATTAAGAATAAAGAATCTGTTTCCCCGATTATCATCCACAAAAATCCCTTCTTTTTTTGTAAACGACCAACCTTCTTAAAATGGTTTATAAACCAGTAGATTTTCGCTGTTTGAGTTAGATTTATTTTCAAATTTGTAACATATGTACAAACATCTTTTCTTTTAATGAATAAAATAACCCGAAAATAAAAAAGAAAAAGGTGATTATAATTAAAAATCATTATTCCATTTCACATTGTAATTCCTTTATAGACACCACATATCTTAATAAGAAATGTGTGCAAAAGAAACCGGATGATTGTCATTGCTGTCATAAGAAGCACAATGACTGTATTTGTCACCAAAAGAAACCGGATGATTGTCATTGTTGTCATAAAAAACACAGTGAATGTATTTGTAAGCAAAAGAAACCGGATGATTGTCATTGCTGCCATAAGAAACACAATGACTGTATTTGTCACCAAAAGAAACCGGATGATTGTCATTGTTGTCATAAAAAACACAGTGAATGTATTTGTGAGCAAAAGAAAACCGGTGACTGTCATTTGTGCCATAAGAAACATAATGACTGTATTTGTCATCAAAAGAAACCGGATGATTGTCATTGTTGTCATAAAAAACACAGTGAATGTATTTGTGAGCAAAAGAAAACCGATGACTGTCATTTGTGCCATAAGAAACATGATCTAGTAAGAGCATCTGCGTTCAGGGCTAATAAGAACACACCACAACTTTACGAAGCAGAGGAAACTCCCTCTGTAAAAGTTTTATACCAAACAGAACAGTTTGATTTAGCAGATGAATATAATCCACATATATCAACATTTATTCCAACTAAGGATGGAATTTATGAGATAACAGCAAAAGTCTCGTTTCGTCCGTCAAAAAGTAAAAGCGATGATTCCTCAAAAAACAAAAAAGACAATTGTAAATGTGATTATTGCAGAAAAAATAGTTGCAAATGCGATTATTGCAAAAAAGTCATTCTTCAAAAGACAAAAAAAGCACTCTTCAAAAGAAGGAAGTGTCGCATCCATTTCAATTAACGTAAACGGAGATGATTTAGATATTGTTAATGACTTCTTGGAGAAATCAAGGCCTATTGGACTATCGGTTACTGCAATCCTTAAGTTACAAGCAGGAGATCGGGTACAAGTAATATTTAGCGCAGATGCAAACGGAGAAATTTTAGCAGAGGCACCTTTAACCAACTTTCAGGCTGCTAGATTCCCTTCTCCAATGTAAAGATCTTTTTTGCTTAAGCCTTAGATTGAGCACCTGGACATCATATTGGTTAATGAAAGTTGAGCCTTGAAAAAGGTTAGTCGATTTCTATTCTGAGAGATTTTGGGGTCAGATCCTGCTGGCTTCTTTTTTCTTTGACTTTGTTCAAAAAAACGGTTATCGGGAAAAAGAGAGTAAACTCTCTTGAACAACTTCTCAAAAACAATGACCTTACTCAGCATCAGCTTTCAGTAGAATGACTAAAATGAAGACAAAAACAGTATCCGACTATAAAGAAAAGATACTTTATCAAATTGGCTCGTGTTACTTTACTACGAAGATCTGGAGATAACGGATATAGGAAATTCATTAAGATAAATAGTTTGAATAGTGAACTGATTCTTACAAGCTTGAAGCTTTCAGGGATTAACTTCAAAGATCGCTTTAAGGAAAAAACTTTTTTAGCAAAACTACTTGTTTTATTTTGAATACCAATATATAATAAATCTTGTTCAGAAAAGAAGTCAGCAACTAAGTAAGGTTTAAAACCAAGCTCTAAAGAGCTTGATTTACATACGACTTGTTAGCTCAGTGGGAGAGCACTTCCTTGACAGGGAAGGGGTCGTGGGTTCGAATCCCTCACAGGTCATCAACTAACAAAGGCTCAAATCCTTGATATAACAAGGATTTGGGTCTTTTTTATTTTGTCTTACTAGATGCGTTTAGATCAAAGATAGTGATTTGCTCACATTTTGCTAACGTGACTTATGAAGAGCATTGTGGAAAATATCAGCCACTTCATCATCTTGGTTTGGAATCATATGGGCGTAATTCTTTAACGTGATTGTAGGATCCGAATGTCCTAAACGAGCCGCAACTTTGACGATATCTACCCCTTCAGAGATCAAGACGGAAGCGTGTGTGTGCCGGATATCGTGAAACCGAATAGATGTCACGTTAGCTGCTTTACTGATACGTTTCATCACACGTAACACATTCCGTGGATCTTGTAAGCTGCCGAACTCCGTACAAATGACTAAGTCTTGATTTTGATAATGTTCACCAAGCCTTTTCCTCTGTTTTTCTTGACGTTCTTTATGAGCCTTTAATTCCTTGACAAGGGAATCCAGGAATAGGGACTTGCCGTTTTGATTTTTTCGTTTTCGGCGTGGATAAACGATATCCTTTATTCGGGATGTGAGAAAGGGACCGTTGTATCCGGATAGATTTTTTTCCAAAGTCAATATCGCTCCATTTTAGCCCCAGGAGCTCTCCTTTCCTCATTCCCGTATAAATGGCGAGTAAGAATGTTAGATAATGTCGTTCCCCTTTGCATTGATTAAGGAACGAATCAATCTCATCAAAAGACCATATCCTCATTTCTTCTTTTTTCACCGAGGGTGGATCAGCATTGATCACCGGATTGAAACTAATCTTTTTCCACTTTACAGCTTGACCGAAGGACTGATTTAACAACTGGTGTAATTTTCGTATGGTACTTGTACTATACTCCTCATCTAATTTGAGGTTATAAAAAGCATCGATATCTTCGGTCGTAATTTTTGAAAGGGGCTTGTTGGCAAAAGGATTTTCTCGTATTAAGTGCTTATCCATCAAATACTTTCTGCTTGAGGCCGTTGTTTCTGTAATCCTTTTTTGATAATGGGACGTAAACCAAAATTCCATATAGGATGAAAAGGATTCTTTGCTCGGATCGGCATATCGATCTTCATCCAGTGCAGGCAGAATCTTTCGAAGAGCAGCATCTGCATCTTTTTCACGAGGAAATCCACTCTTTGTTTTTTGTCTTCGTTTACCTGAAATCGGGTCTCTTCCTATGTCTACAATATATGACCAAGTTTTACCCCTTTTTTTAACAGTGCCTTTCATATTGCTTGCCCCCATATCCTATTGTAGTTCGTGTTAGAAAAATGGAAAGCAAGTGGTCTAGTAACAGTTTGACCACTTACTTTCCGTTCTATAAGCCGCTCTTTTCCTCTAGTTTTCAGATTGCAGCTTGGAAAGTATTGCTTGTGCATCCTTTTGGCGTAAGAATCTGCTTTTTTTTTTGTCTGCATTCACCTGTTAGCGAATTTTTCTCAAAATCTACTATATGTCCAAGAGTTTCCTCTCTTTTTTGAGCTACCTCTCATTATGCTAACCACCGTAAATGTTTGATAATAATTATGTAAGGGAAGTAAGTAGTTCATTGATATGACCACTACGCACTTCCGGTTTTATAAGCTGCTCACTTGTTGCTGCGTCAGCCAGTTGAAATTTATCACGGAGCACGCGTTTGCTGCGACCTAATTTAATAAGTGGAAATGATTTTTGTTCCATTAACTCATAAGCAGTTGGCTTAGACACCATCAAAATTTCAGATAAGTGCACAGCTGTTAGGATCATTGGATAATCTTCGATGTTTTTAGTCATACTTTATTTCTCCTTTTAGTTGTATTTATTAGTTTAATAGTGATTAATTTGAATTAACTTATTTAATTCGGACACATTATATTTTTTAATTTCGCTGTTTTCAAGGGGTTTGTCCAAAAAAAAAAAAATTTAAAAACCGACTATTAATTGCATTAAAAGCCGGTAATTCTAAAGAGAAATAAATTTAGAAGTATAGATATGTACCTTTCTATAATTAGAGTGAAAAGGTCTCTTCTAGAAGGCGCAGGAAATTGTCAGATAATTATAATTAAAACCTTGTTGAAAAAATGTATAATTAGATATATCATTCTCAAGTTAATTAGGAGGTATAAAATTATCAATTTAATTAATGAGGTTGACTCAATTATTGATTTAGATATTGAGGGGATAAATTTAATTCTTTTAGCTAAAGAATCTGGTATATCTATTGATGAAATTAAAGAATTCTTAAATCAATCTTCGGGACCTCGATAAGGTCCTTTTTTTATTTACACTTTTTATACTGTTGCACAGTTTATGATTCTTAGCATACACATTAAATTGAAAAACTACCCTTAATGAACTACAGCATAAACGATAATTTCGAAGATGAGAAACCCCCTTGGCTACCAAGGGGGAGTATTTTTGATGGATTCCTTAAAGAGTGATTATCTTAACTAGCTTTGCATACCGTATACAACCTAAAAAAACGACAAAAAAGTATATATACGTCAGTATACCTTTTTGATATTATAAAGATGAATTTCCTATATTTGTTATTTTTAATTAAGGATCATTAAATAAGGGGAAGTGATAAAACTGAAGAATAAAGTAGTAATTAAAGTATTAGCATTCTTTATGTTAATTGGGTTATTTGTTTATACAGTATATGTTGAACTTCCATCTAAACAAACATCAACAACTCAAGAACAACCACCAAATGTTTTGAAAGGACAATTCCATCTTGACAATGTTGTAAAAATTTATGTTCCATCTACCTACAATATTGATCAACCTATTGATAACGGCAAATATGTTGACCAGTCTTTAGAGAAGTTCTCTAATATGTTTGGAGGTGCTACTTCTTACGATGGAACAGGAGCTTGGATAGAGACAATGAAAAATTAGTTAAAGAAAAAGTAACTATTGTTTATAGCTTCACTGAAAAGTTAGATAAGAATAAAATTAATGAAGTTGTAGCTTATGCAAAAAATCTTAAAAAAGAAATGAAACAGTCTTCGGTATCTATTGAAGTAAATGGAAAAATGTATTTTATTAAATAAAAAATCTATTAAAAAATTATTTAAAGGTTTGCTTACTGAAAAGCATACCTTTAATTTGTATTATGGTAACTAAGTTTTACATATAACCGTTTGATCATTAAAGATGTAGTTTTAAAATAAAATCGTACCGTTTTGAATAAAGTTTAATCGTTTATAAAAATGATAAACCGAAATCAATACTTGATTTTGGTTTTAGGGGCAGGTTAGCTCAACAAGAGATAATGTATTTGAAATAGATTATTACTGTACTACCTATGATTTTTTTATGTAAACCAATGGTTTACACCATATTACTAAGCGTTTGTGGCTGTTTTCCCATAATTGTTATAAAGTGGTACTAAGAGGTGAGGGTATATGGAATTGGGAGAACAGTTGCAAAAGTTAAGAGTACAAAAGAACATGTCTAGAGAAGAACTAGCTCAAGAAATGAATGTATCTAGACAGGCAGTTTATAAGTGGGAGAACAATAAGGGATATCCTGATATTGATAATCTTATAAAGTTAAGCGAACTATATGAGATTACATTAGATGCACTGATTAAAAATGATCGTACATTTCAAAAAAAATAAATATTGATGAGGAAAAAAAAGGAGAATGATCTTACAGGTCCTGGCTTCTATATAGGTATTATATTCGTATGTTTTGGCCTTTTCATTGACTTAGGCTCCTATTCTATCGGTATTACCATTTTGGGATTTTTGACAATGGCGTTTTATGAAGACTTAAAAAGATATTTTGGAATGTAAAGAAAGATTTTAACGAGCAGTAGAGTTTTAAGCAAAAAACCTGTTATTTAAAGCATATGTTTGTCCTTTTAAAGTTTGAAGGAATGATTTGAGGTGGAATTTTGAGCCAATTTGCTATTTTAGTTATTTGTGCAGCATGCCTAATCCTAGGGGTGTTTGTAAAAAAGACGAATTCTTAAGACTACAAATCACTATGTATATCATATTCATATTTAGTTTACATAAACACTCCTATAGGACCAAGCTTTAACAGACCCTTTTATATAAGGGTTTGTTTTTATTTTATCTAACTCATTAAAGTTTATTCAACTAAACGGGTTCGTTAGCTGAGATCAGAGGGGTCTTTAAGGCAGCTCTTTCTTTATGCAGGAGGCAGGTTTATTAGGAAAGAGGAGGGATTTTTGAAGTTATCGAATGGGATACCAACCTAAAAGGATCATACATATTAGAAGGACTAATATGTATGATCCTTTATTTGTTCACGCATAAATATAAAATTTACATATCTGGCGTATATACTGTCAGCAAATAATGAAAAATAGGAATGAAGTAATGAAAAAGGTTAGGATGTGTATTTTGGAAAAATTAGTTTATTTATTAACAGCAGTAAGTGCCATTATGACTTTACTGTTTATAGCACTTTTTCTGGTTGTTAAAACAAAGAAAATTAAAAACCTTTGTATAATCATTTCAATTTTTTTATTCATGATTTTTATAGGTGGAATTATGATGGAATTTTATAAAATTATTTAATTTTGTGAACAACAGGCTCTTTTTGTGAAATATTGTACTTAAACTAAAGGGTGCGTTAGCTGAAGATTGGAGCTGTCTCTAAGGCAGCTTTTTCTTATGGAACTAACGGGTTGAACATGAAATGATATAATACCCTCCAAAAGAGCATTGTAAAGGTGGCTATTCAAATGGAAAATTTGATTGAATTATCCCATTAGAATATATAGAGGTATGGGATAGGATATATGATGAATTTAATTTTGAACTAAACATATCAAACTTCCCATCTTTTGTGGTTTGGAATATAGTTTGTTCAAGAACCAATGGCAAACCCATATTTTATGATAAATCAATAAAATCCATTTTGAAAAAAATTAATCAAAATGATTGTTCTTCAGTAGATTTCATAAAAAAGTTTGATCATTTACTGCCTTTATTTAATGCTTTGGTTAAACACCCTACAAGTAATCCAGACTATTAAAAATCAGGATAATTCCAACAATACACATTATCCAAGAAAGAGCCGATCCTGTATTATTAGCTATTTTCACTGAAGCTTCTGAAGAGGTTCTTGCATCCTCCGACCAAACAGGAGATAAAAGAGAAACAGCAAGAGGGAAGGCATTACCATGATAAAATTGTATCCAGCTAAAATAGAAGACCATTCCATCCATGATAGATTAGAAGTAGTCATTATTCCGATTGCTGCAAAATAAGGAAATGCAGTACCTACTTCAATTAATGAAGTAGTGAATCCAAGGGCCACAATTGAAAGAATGCTTTTTGATTTTGGAGAAGGTAGGTCTGAATTTTTCTTTGTTGGAACATAAAAACTTGCGATGAACAAAATTGCTCCAATAATAAAGACTGTCCAGCTTACGATTCGATTTTGAAATACGCCAGAAATAATCTCAAGCAAAAAACTAATCCTAACATGAGTGAAACTCCAACAGCAAAATAAAATCCTGCTACCGTCAATAAATAAACCAATAAACGTTTGGTAAGTTTCTCTTTATCTGTTAAAAGTAGATACACCGTTATCCCTAATGTGGCAGGGCTTAGCGTATCCATTAAAGCCAAACCTCCTATCAGGAGAAGTAGTTCTGTACTCACCATTCTTTCCCCTTATTCTGGTTCAGGATTATTCTTTTAGCCATAAAAAATACATATGCTTGGTTCATAAACTCAAGCACATCCTGATCAATCGGATATAATCCAAGTTTCTCTGACTGCTTTTCCGACATCCTTATTTCCCACAGCTTATCTAAAAATTCATTCTCCCCATCAAATTCCTCTAAACGCTTTTCATCCATTCTTCTAATGATATTTTGAACTTTGGTTGCTTTTGGACCGTCCTTGATATAACGCTTTAACTGGCCTATCAGAGCAATCCATTCTAGTGAATCAGAACTGTCACTTGTCATATTGGGAACCTTTTTCCATAGCTTTATTTCTCTTTCTTTAAATACAGATTCGCGATAATCCTGCTGTATTTCTTTATCTTTACTGGATAATTGCATGATCTTCTGAATCGCAATCCAGTTTTCTTCTCCTTCTATAGCAATTCCATGTATCAATTCCCGTAAGGACAGCTCTATTTTCTTTAAGTTTTCCTGTTCTTTTATTACAAAAGATAATTGACTCTTTAAACTATCCGACCAATCCCACTCACTGGAAGCGAGCATATCCTTAATCTCATTTAAGCGAAACCCAATCTTTTTTAAAAATTGAACCTGCTGTAGTTTTTTTATTTCTTTATTCGTATATAAACGATGACCACCTTCTGTTTTGGATGTTGGTTTTAATAATCCGATTTTATCGTAGTGACGCAGTGTTCTTACTGTAACACCTGTCAGCTCTCCAACTTTGTTAATGTGTATCAACTGATAAACCTACCTTCCTGTACGTTAAGACCTTATCGTTAACAACTGTTTTATTCATTCCACTTTATTCTTCTTTACGAAAAAAAGTTTTAAGTAAGTACCCTGCTCCCAAGCCAATCAGTACACCAGGAAATGCATTATCCAGAGTCAGTCCAACACCAGCACCTATAATGACACATCCATAAATAATAATATCTCCCTGTTTCATCCAATCCCCCCTGTTTTTCCAATCTATCCAGATATTGCAAAAAGTAGTTACTAAACAGTATACAAAATGACGTTACGTAAGGATCAAGTTTTTTAGACGTTTATTAATTAATATTAATCTAAATAAACCTTGAAACTGACGAGGGGTCACCTTCTATAATGGTATCCAAAGAGAGGAATGGTAAAAATGAAGAAATACTGTATGGTTATGTCGGTTATTCTTACTATAATGTTTTTAAGTGCCTGTACGGAAGGTGGGGAAAGTGAAGACATTCAAATGGCCTCACTTAAAGATATAGATAGCATTTACATAGACAATGGAAGCATCGATATAGATGTAGTATCAGCGGATATAGATGAATTGGAAGCGTACTTACATTTGTACGACAATGGTCCGGGGATTGTAATGGCAAAGGGTAAACAAAAATTAACGATTCGATTAAAAAATGATATAACCCGTCTGTTTAAAATTGATCAGATGCCCCATTTGGAAGTTCGGATTCCTACTGAATTCAAAGGGGAAATCATTGTTAATGGCTCCTCTGGTAGCGTCGTTGGTAAGGAGCTGCAAACTCACAATCTTCAAGTTAATGGAAAAAGCGGAAGCGTAAAACTTGACTTCCTTCACTTTCATAGTGAGGTTCACGTTACTACAACAAGTGGAAATGTGGAAATTTCCTTGAATGAGGATGAACCTGATGCCACGCTACTTCTCAAATCCAACAGCGGAAGACGTTCAGTCGGCATTGTATTAAATGATAATCAACAAAGCAAGAAAGAAACAAAAGGAACGTCTGGGACCGGAGATTATGAAGTGCAGCTGGAAACCTCTTCAGGAAATATATCATTGAACTAAATACAGGTACTACTTCAAAGTAAATGCCACTCCGAGAAGAAAGCGCAAATCCTACTCGGACTGACTTGTAATGCTTCAGATATTGCCTAAAGCATTCCAACTGTTAGTGAAAAATTTGTTGTCATAATCCATTTTCCAACTTCAAATATTCTTCTTTCGGACATAAAAAACAACCCTTTAGACATTCATATCTAATGTTAACAAGGGATCAGTTATTTTTAATTTGGTTAAACTACAAACGGGTGCTTTACTTCAATAAGGGAGGTTGCTGAAGCAACCTTTTTGTTATGGAACTAAAGGGGCAGGATAGTTGAAGATTACTGTTTGAACTTTATTAAACAATTGGTCCTGCTTGTGGAAGAAAGGCATTTAAATTAATAGTAATATTATGCCATTAAATGTGTTAAAGTTTGGAAAAAAAGGGGCTAAAAAAATGGATGAAAATAAAATGGATGAAAAAATTGAAGGTGTACAATTTTCTCCTATTTTTCGAGAAGATACCCTTGGAGATTTCAAGGATATTTGTAAGGACAACTACAAAGATTTTTTAAAACTTTTTTTCTATCAAAAGATATTAATGATTACTTAGAATCAAAGCGTAAGGAAGGCGATAACTCTTCAAAGGAGTATTTTACAAGGCTCTTTAATATTAGAATTAGAGATCACTTTTCCTCTTCCTTCATTTTAATTTCCCAAGGGTTTATAGTTGACGCTATATCACTTACAAGATCTTCTTTGGAGGATTTATTAGTAATTATCAACTTTTATATTAATAAAAAATTTTTTAACCAGTGGTATGAAAACAAAGAAGAATTTAAAGTTGTAGTTGGAAATCTAAGGCAAAATGTAAAAAACAGCTCTATTTTTGAAAAAGAAGATGGTGAATTCTTTGATAACGTATATGGAGCGTTAAGTAATATTGTGCATCCTAAACTAAATAGTATAAGGTTGATGTCAACATATCATCCATCGTTTAATAACTTAGATGCAATAAATTTGAAAAAATACACTGATTTGATAATCCTATCTTATTATACTTATGAAATTCAAATTTGTAATTTCTTAGAGAGTATATACCCTGATGATAAAGAAAAATTAAAATTAATCAAGCAAACTCTGAATGATGATATTAGCATAAAATCACTTATAAATTTAGAAAAATAAAGATCCCCAAGTAGTGTTAAGCAATCGGCCGTAATTCTTTAATAACGAATGCTTTCCTTACTTAACTAACGGGTGCATTACTTCTATACGGGGCTGGAAACAGCTCTTTTTCTTATGGCCTAACGGGGCAGGTTAATTCAAGAACACATGTCGCTAAATATGGTAAAATGAGTAAAAAAGGAGGATCAATATGAAGGTGGTTCTTCAAGCAATTATAGGATCAATTTCAATTCATGTAATCTATGTAGTCGTAATGATGTTAGTCGGTTATATAAAAACAAAAAACTATAAACCAGATATTGAGAGTGCATGGGATATAGTAGAAACCCTTCAAAACAAGGTAGAGTTTGGGAGTGTTACGCCTCCTCATTATTACGTATTATCATTTTTGGGAGTATCTGTAATATGTGGAATTGTAATTTTATCATATGAAAAGTTAATGAACTAACGGGCGTTACTTGAACGATGGTAATGCCCTTTTTATTAACAGGGAGTTTAATGGAAGAATTATATGGCTGGATATTGTACAGTTTTGGTCATTAAAATAGGATTGGGGAGGCATTTTATGAATTATGAATATAAAGAGAAAGAAAAGAAAAATGGACCATATGTTTCAATTAGGGATAAAGGTGAGAATTCATTATTAGAAGTAGAAAGAAAAGGAAATCAGATAGAAATAGTTACATATTGGCGTAATGATAAAAAAACCAAATTTACAATGCCCGTAGAACTGTTTGAAAAAATGTCCAAAGGAATAATTCAAGATTAACACAATGTGTTATTGCATTTAACGGGTGCTTTACTTTATTACCAGGAGCTGATCAGCAGCTCCTTTTCTAATAATGCAACAAACGATCAGCAATCCTGTATTACTGAAATACTAAAAGTTTGTGAAGAGATCTACTTAAACTAACGGGTGCGTTAGTTCATTAACAGGGGTTGCTGCGGCAGAATTTTTCTTATGGCACTAACGGGGCAGAATAGTTGAAGAGTGCTGTCTTATCTTTATTCAACAATTGGGCCATTTTGTTGAATAAGGGAAGGAATTATTAGAAAGTGAATAGAAGCTTTAAGTTATTCAATTAACTTTCCAATTGAAGAAGAATGGTATTAAACAAGGATATTTGTTCTTGTTTTTTTTTTATAAAAATTAAAGCTAAATGAAGAGTAAGTTTGTCTAATAGATGTAAGTAAAAAATGAGAGGGGAATTACCATTATACGTTTAGTAAAAAAGGCTCAAAAAGGAAATGACAAGGCTTTTTTAAAGATTTTCCAACAATGTGAAGAAGATATCTATCGAATGGCTTATGTATATGTGAAAAATAAAGATGATGCTTTAGATGTAGTTCAAGAAGTGGCATATCAGTCATTTAAAAAGATAGATACCTTGAAAAAACCAGAATATTTTAAAACATGGTTGATGAGAATTGCGATGAACTGTGCAATCAATTTAGTTAAAAAGAATAAAAAAGTGGTTCCACTAAATCCAGAATTTGAAGAATTCGTCGGTTCAGATGATGAAGACATTCCTCTTTCTTTATCATTACAAGAGTTAATGGATACTTTGCAAGAGGATGAAAAAAGCGTTATTTTAATGAAGTTTTATAACGACAATACATTAAAAGAAATATCTGAAGCACTAGAAATACCTCTTGGAACTGCTAAATCAATATTATATCGAGCATTAGATAAACTTCGTAAAAATTATAAAAAGGAGGTTGGTTATTATGAATAATAATTTAAAACAAGAGTTAGCTAAAATAGAAATTCCAATTGAACTTCACGAAAAAAGTAAAATGGGTGTAAAAAAGCAAAATCAGAAATGGAAAATAAGATAAAGAGGCACGTAAGAAAACGTTTAGTCTCAGCTATTTTAGCAGCAGCATTGCTAATTCCGACTAGTGCTTTTTGCTTATCAATCCATTTTGGCAGATGGATTGTATGGATCATTTGAGAATCTCAAAAAACATGTAGCAAGCTTAACTATGGATGGTTATATGACTTTTAATGCAAAATTATTGCAAGCAAAAGGAGAATTAGGAGAAAAAGAATATGAGAAATTTAAAGAGTCTTTGCATGTAATTACTGATGCTAAATTGAAGTATGGAGACAAGTATGGGAATACTGATTTTGATCAAGTGCCTTCTAAACAAAAAGCTGAGATTAAAAAAGCCTCGATGGAATTACAACCGTATTTTGATAAATTAAACGGATATACATCAAGTCAAGAAATCTTAGATTCTAGAGAATATGAACTGTACATTGAAGCTCTCATGACATACGAAAAAGTGTTAGCACAGGGGAAAGTAGATACAAGTAAAGGTCCCGTAGAGGTAGAAAAACTTCCTAAAGAACTTCAGGGGGAATTTCAAAAAGCAAAGGATTTTATAGAATATGTAAGCAACAAGCAGCAAACAATAAAAGAACAAGAACATACTTTTCATAAATAGATATCACAAACGCTGAGCAACACAATATTAGTAAAAATGGATCTTCGATTGGAGATCCTTTTACTGATTATTTAATTAAAACCCCAATTGTTCAATTTCTAATAAGGCTCGTTTTAAAGTATTATCGTTGCGGAAAAAGCAATATTTATTTTTCAGTAGTGCTTAACGTTGTAAATCCGCATTTTCCTGATTGGGCTCCTTATTCAACAAACGGGCGCGATTCTTTAATAAGAATCGCTTTTTCTTAATGAACTAACGAGTGCGTTAGTTCTATAAGGATTACTAAAAATAATCAATCTATTTTATAAAAATTGTAAACTAAATCAATAGAAAAGAATCCATTTTGATCAATCTTTATTTCAAAGTACAGTTGATTCTTTTTTCAACAGATGCTTTAGCACAATAAGAGAAATGAAAAAGTCCATCATTACTGGAAACAACGATTGCTACAGATGCACTCATTTTTGGTTATGATGCTAGCTTTATGGCGGCAACAATTTTAGCTTCCTGTGCTTGCATTCTTGCTTTATTCCTTAAGAAAAAAGATCCAAATGCCAAATCATCATCTATGATGCATAAATATAAGGAAGTATATTCAATAAATCTCTCTTTAATCATGATGTATTGTCAATTGAAACACATGTCCTAAAAGGGCATGTGTTTTTGCCATGTTGTTTTTTAGTTCTACTTAATGTTATTCAATAAACTTTTACAAAAAAATTAATTTTCTTTACACAGTTAATATTGAGTTAACATTATTAGACTATCTTTTACATATCGAGTTTGTTTTTAATAAAATCAGTTGAGTAATATAACCCTTCTTTAAAAATTGGTTTTCTTCATACAAACTCTTTAAAATCTTTGATAGAAGTTATCATAAATCATTTGTTCGTTAGAACAGTATAAACGGACAACCCTTTGAAATCTATTATAGAAAGGAGAACCATTTCATATGCCAATTCACACTTCATTTAATCCAAATGGCCGACAAGAACTAAAGCATGGGATTACTTATATTGAATACATGTTGTTAAAGAATAAGTTAAGACATGTAATGAAACTCGATCCTAACGCTGGTCCCAACCGTAAATACCTCATTCGTTCTTGCTATTTTGATAATATCAATAACAAAATTTTGAATGAGAAAAAAGAGGGCTACCTTAATCGCGATAAATATCGTGTTCGTATTTATGGAAAAAGTGCAGATGTTGTAAACCTAGAGCGAAAAAGTAAGAGGAATAACTTAACATTTAAGTCAAAGTGTAAAACTTCAAAAGAAGAATTTGAAAAGATGCGTATAGGCGATATTGAGTGGATGAAGGAAGATGACCGAGAACTTATACGTGATTTATATATTGAAATGACGCAATATCAGCTGAAGCCGATGACAGTTGTTGATTATCAACGTGAAGCCTATATTTATTTATATGGTAATGTTCGGATAACCTTTGACAGCAAAGTACAGTCCAGTATTCGAAACACTGATATGTTCAATAAGTACCTGCCAATGGTAGATGTACTTGAACCAACCGAAGTCATTCTTGAGGTTAAATATGACGAATATTTACCAGAAATCATACGAAATATGTTGCAAGGCATTAACACTCAGCATGAAGCATATTCAAAATACCAATTAAGCCGTATGTACGTTTAAGCTAGGGTTTAATCAGAAGGAGTAACATGATGGATAAAAATACAATTAATTTCAATGATATTTTTAAATCAAGCTTCATAGAGAACACATCTTCATTTTCAATAACAGATTCCCTACTAGGGCTACTATCTGCCTTTTTACTTGGCTTATTTATTTATGCCATATACAAAAAAACCTTTAACGGAGTAATTTACTCCCATTCATTTAATATTGCGATCATGATTATGACCATGGCTACCGCCTTAATTATAATGGGTATAAGCTCAAATGTTTTATTATCACTAGGTATGGTTGGTGCATTATCGATTGTCCGTTTCCGTACACCGATTAAAGACCCAATGGATTTAATCTATTTATTCTGGTCCATTGTAATTGGTATACTTTGCGGTGCAGGCTTCATTTTACTTGCTGTATTAGGATCCATTATTATTGGTTTAGTATTGATTGTGTTCGTAAACAAAATTACAGTTGAAAACCCCTATCTAGTTGTCGTAAAATTTGACGCTGAAGCAACCGGCCAAGAAATTGAAACCATTTTAAAAAAGAATACCAAAAAATTCAGTTTAAAATCTAAATCAATGATGATGACGAATGAAACTGAAGCCACGTATGAAGTACGTGTAAAAGAAAATGATTCACAAATTATAAATAGTATTGCCAGAGTGAAGGGCGTATCGTCTGCTGTCATGTTAAGTTATGATGGTAACTTTACAGCGTAACGCAGTATTAGGAAATCTGTTTCGGCGGGTTTCCTATTTTTAAAAGGAGTGCAATAGATGATAAGTAATAAATTTGTATACTCAATAATGGCTTGCTTAATCACTCTTTTTTTAATCGTCCTCATGGTCCTGCCGAATCTAAATGTTGAAGCCAAACATGATGAATTTTCCTATGAAACAAAGCTATTTAATGAAAAAAAGTCACTACTATCAATATTGAAATAGATGAAAAAGATTGGGCAGGTATGATGGAAAACCCTACGGCTGAGGAAATTAAGGAAGCAACAGTAACTGTAAATGGAAAGCGAATTAATAATATAGGGATTAGGACAAAAGGCAATTCCTCTCTAACGTCGGTGGCTTCGAGTGATTCAAAGCGTTTTAGTTTAAAACTAGATTTTGACTATTACGATAGTTCACAAAGCATTTATGGATTAAAAAAACTGAATTTAAATAACAATTTTAGTGATACAACCCAGATGAAAGAGTATGTATCTTATGAAATTCTGGAATCAATGGGACTTTCCACTCCGGAGCATTCTTATATGAATGTCACGGTCAATGGCGAGGATTATGGCTTGATGCTGGGAGTCGAAGCGGTTGATGAGACCTTCCTTGCAAAAAATTACGGAAGCAATGACGGCTTTTTGTTTAAGCCGGATGGAACTGGAAGTGATTTGAAATATATAAGCTCTGACATTGATGATTACTCAGGTCTTAATCCAAAAACAAACGAATCCAATATCGATCAATCCAATATTCTGGACATGATTGATGTAATTAATAATGGTGGAGACATAGAAGAGTATATCGATGTAGATAACATGTTACGCTATTTTGCCACAACGACAGCCCTTGTCAGTATGGATAGCTATCAAGGCATGTTGAAGCATAACTATTATCTATATGAGGAGGACGGGAAATTTTCGATCATCCCTTGGGATTATAATATGGCATTCGGTTCATTCTCCATGGGCGGAATGGGCAGCAAAGGAATGCAGATGCCAGAAGGAATGGACCCTTCAAAATTAGGTAATATGGACGTGTCCAAAGAAGAAATGAAACTTCCGGAAGGACAAAAGTCGTCTAAAGGCTTTGAAGGTGGTAACATGCTGGATGCAATGACAAATCAAGATATCATGTCAGAAGAATCGATTAACTTTGACATTTCTAATCCTGTTTCAGGTACAACTATAGAAGATCGGCCTTTGTTGAATGCCCTTTTAAAAAACAAGGAGTATTTAGCCACTTATGAAAAATATCTAAAGGAACTATCAACCCAATATTTTACTGAAGAGAATGTAAGCAAAATAACAAAAGAAGTGTCAGCCACCATATTAACGTATGTAGAAGCGGATCCATCCAAATTTGGGACGACAGAACAGTTCCTAGAAGGTGTAAGCGGTGAAAAGAGCCTGGCTGCCTTTGCTGGTGCTCGCTCAGATTCCATCTTAAAGCAGCTTTCTGGTGAGTTGGTTATTGATAAAAAGCCTGCCTCTGAAGAAGCTGAAGCAGCTAATGGAACGGTGCCTTCAAATGAAGAGCAAAAACAAACGTCTCCTAAAGGAGATGATCCAAGCGGGGCGGCCGAGGGGAAGGAGCCACCTGATGGTGTCGAACTAGGCCAGATGCCGGAGGGGATGGACCCAAGTAAGATGCCAGAAGGAATGAAACCTCCGGAAGGGTTTGATCCAAGCCAAATGGCTAAAGGAATGGCATCAGGGCAAATGGCTAAAGGCGGAACTGCCGATCCTTCCGTTTCCATGAGAAACTTGGCATTGACTCTAGGTTCACTGCTCATCTTACTCATTGCCATATTTGGTGTAAGCAAATTCAACCGTCGTGGCTTTCGTTAAATAAGCTTTAATTGTAACCTAAGTATGTAAATAAGCCTGTATGAAAAAGCGATGTTTTGTACAATAGTACAATTACATCGCTTTTTTATAGATACTAACCAAGGATATAAATTCCTAGAAATAGTAGGCATAGAATGGTCAAAGGAGGACGAATATTGGTGAAAATTTTGATTGTTGATGATGATATGCACATTCGTGAATTAATGAAATTGTATTTAGAAGATGAACATTTTGAAGTAATTGAGAAAAGTAATGGACAATTAGCGTATGAATATTTAGAAAATCATAGTGCAGACCTTATTATATTAGATATCATGATGCCTAAAATGGACGGTATCACACTCTGCCAAGAAATCCGGAAACTGCATGATATTCCCATTTTAATGATTACAGCAAAGGATCAAGCGCAGGATCGGATTAGAGGATTTCAAGTAGGTACGGATGATTATTTAGCAAAGCCCTTTGACCCAGTAGAAATGGTCCTTCGTGTTAAAGCACTATTAAAAAGAGCGAGTATCCATACAGGTCAAACATTACCGATAGGCAAAATCTCATTAGACCGAACCACTTATGAAATCACATACCCGACTGGTGAGAAAGAAATCTTACCTCTAAAAGAGTTTGAAATTCTTTTCTTGTTGGGTAGTTATTCAGGCCAAGTATTTACTCGTGAAGTGCTGCTCGAAAAGATCTGGGGTATGGATTTTATGGGAGTCGACCGAACTATAGATGTTCATATTCGCAAGCTAAGACAACGTTTAGAACCTTATGATACGGCTATGCAAATCGTCACACTCAGGGGAATTGGTTATCGAATTGAGGTACAGGATGTTTAAAAGCTTATACGTTAGACTTGCCGTTACATTTGTTGGAATTGTTGTCCTAAGCTTTCTCATCGCATTGTCAGTAACTTCGCATTTTTATAAAAATCGTTTCGAAGAAGTTATAAAGGATGAAATATCTGATGTAACACAATCGATTGAAGCGCAATTACAATATGCAACCTTCAATGAAATAAAAGAAAATATTCAATTGATTTATCGCTACCAAATTGATTTCATTCAATACGGAAAGAGTTCAAATAAGATTCCTAAAGATGAATTGGAAAAAATTTATTCTGGTAAAGAAATTTACAACCTAACACCAGGGCCTGATATGTATATTGGACTGCCTATAACAATTGAAGGTGAGAAAGGAGCATTAATTATTAAGAAAAAGGAATTTGAAATGTCAATGTTATTTGAATCCCTTTCCACCATCACTTGGATTGCCATATTAATAGGAACCATCATTATACTTATTATCACAAAAAGCATTGTCTATCCCGTTAAAAAGTTAACAGAAGCAACAAAACAACTTGCACAAGGGAATTTTGATGCAACTTATCAAACAAAGCGAAAAGACGAAATTGGCCAGCTTACAGAAAGCTTTATCGAAATGGCAGAGGAATTAAGCCTACTTGTTAAGATGCGAGAGGATTTTGTATCGAACGTATCCCATGAATTTCAAACCCCTATTACATCAATTTTAGGTTTTACCAAGGCACTTCAGCACAAGCAGCTTACAGAGGAACAGCGAAAACGTTACTTATCCATTATTAGAAGTGAAAGTGAGCGGTTATCCTATCTCAGTAAAGATATTTTAAGATTATCTCATTTGCAGCATGGGCAATATCAACTCGTACTTTCAACGTTTTCCATTGATGAACAAATTCGCAAAGTATTGATTACCCAAGAGCCTCAATGGTCTACGAAAAACTTAAATATTTCACTTGATATGGAACACTTTTTTATAGAAGCCGATAAGAATTTATTACAACAGGTTTGGGTGAATCTTATTAGCAATGCTATTAAATTTTCTCCTGAAAACGGTGAAATATATGTGCGTGTGAAGAAAGTAAATAGGGATAAGGTTGAAGTCTTCATTCAGGATCTTGGCCCTGGCATACCAGAGGATGAGCAAAAACTTATTTTCACCCCTTTTTATAAGATTGACCAAGGACGCGATGCAGCCGTTAAAGGAAATGGACTAGGGCTAACAATCGTGCAACAAATAGTAGCTCTGCATCATGGTACCATTCAAATTGTTAGTGAGTATGGAAACGGTACAACCTTCATTGTAACCCTTCTAAATAAGCTTTCAATTAACTAATTGCAAATGTATACACATTATATAGGGCGCTTTTCCGAAGGAATGATTGAGCTCTTGTTCATTACAGAAAACCAGCTAATATCTGATATTAGCTGGTTTTCTCCAATCAAAATGATGAAAACTATGACACTTTCAACTTAATAGGTATTCGCTGATCCATATCGAGTTCAAAAGTTCCATATGGATTGACGTGATGATAAAATAAAGGTGTTAATCCTCTAAAATCATCCGGGATCATTTTCTTCAACCAATATTGATTGTTGTCATATAGTGTACCATTTAGGTATTAATATAGACTAAGCAATTTTGCAGCAATTGAAGCGATAAGGCAGCTACCTCTTGATCTTCTATAGCATTGGAACGCATTTCACTGTTTTTTCCATAAAAAATATAGGTATTGACGGAGTTCCATTGTTCTACTGTATTTAATCCTTCATGGATTTCTCTACGAATCTCCTCATATTTCTCTCACTTTATATTTGGTATTAGCTACACTGATACAATAAATATCCTCCTACAATATCCAATGGCTTAATTGGATTAGTTACAGATATCGATTTTTCCTCTCTTCTCTCCTCAAAAATTTTAGTGGGAGATATTGACATCCTATTAGCTGGTTTAGCTGAAGATCGGAGCTGTCTTTAAGGCAGCTCTCTCTTTATGCAACTGATATGAACGAAACTGTCAACCCACCACACCCAAATGTTTTTAAATGGTGTTTCATTCAGCTATGAATAGAGTTATTCCTTGTTCAACTTATAAACCAAATGCCCTTTCGGATTTAGCTTGTCAAGGGCGTACTTTCCCTTGATAAGCTAAATCGAAATGGATACAATTCTAAAAGTTGAACAAGGGTAACCTTAAAAACTTGGCACGAAGGCAAAAACGTTGACGGTGGTATACAAACTGATATGCGTGGGTTGGTTACCACATTTCACTCCATCCGTCACGGAGCTGCCTCGGACTAACGGCGCACGTTCAGTCCCTAGACCTAGTGCATAGTTGCATATGAGGGTTCTCCTTCCCGGGGTTTGCCTTCGAGCCAAATCTTCAATTCTAAATCACAAAATTATGATTCGATAAAATCATTTATTACATAATCTTACTTTCAATCTACTTAAGCAACATTCGATAAACTTACTTGCTTATCCTCAATGGCACAACCGATAGCCCAAATAAAACCAAGTAATTCTCTGGCTACTGCAACAACAG
The DNA here is from genome assembly GCA_030562215.1 of Peribacillus frigoritolerans. GTDB lineage: Bacteria > Bacillota > Bacilli > Bacillales > DSM-1321 > Peribacillus > Peribacillus frigoritolerans_B. The sequence continues at coordinate 2,379,935 of JAUPFL010000001.1, forward strand.
CTACTTTTCCACCTTTTCCTTTAGCAGAGATGCGATGATATTTCATATGAAGACGGTGTTGAGCTTTCCAAGCAATACGTTTTGCCTCTGGATCTTGACCTTCTTGACGTTTAAGCAATTCACCTTTAAGAGATGGTCGATGGCGATAAGACCAACAAACTTCTACTATGGAACGACGAATTTGGGAGTTTCCGGTTTTCGTAATGGAACCTTGCCAACGACTAGACCCACTCGAGTATTCCTTTGGAACAAGTCCAGCATAGGACATCAGTTGTCTTGGGTTTGAAAAGCGAGAAAACTGTCCAATTTCAGCTACCAAAGTAACAGCTGTGACTTCTGCGACTCCTCTTAATGTTTGAAGAGCTTGAATTACCGGAGCATGTTCACTTTGAAGGGCTTCTTCATGGATCTGAGCTTCGATTCGTTTCATACGATCTTCAACCTCATTGATTGCATGAAGATATTCTTGAAAAACAATACGTTGAGAAGCTCTTTCAAATGTTAATCGTTTTAACCATTCACGATGTTTTACGGACCAATTTCTAACTCCCTGCGGAGGACGTATTCCATGGCGAAGTAAGAAGTGAACAAGTCTCTGGCGAGAACTTTGTAAATCCTCACGAGCATCATGACGAGCACGAATTAAGTCTCTCAATGCTTCATGATCTTCATCTGGAACCCATACAGAAGTAAGCTCTCCAGCGCGAAGTAGCTGAGCTAATCTAATAGAATCTCTTTTATCTGTTTTCACACTCATTTAATGCAGTTAAACCAGTTTGATTATATGAAACAAAATTGACAGGGAAGGGGTCGTGGGTTCGAATCCCTCACAGGTCATCAACTAACAAAGGCTCAAATCCTTTATGTAACAAGGATTTGGTTTTTTTTTTTGTTTATAAAAATAAAGGTCATTTTGTATTATTTACTCAAGTGGTGGCGTATTGGTGGCGGATAGTAAAGCATTTAAACGTATTACAGGACAATTATTTTTAATAATTAATATCTCAATGAACTGTGGGTAAAGCCTTTTGCTTATTCAGCTAACGATGGAGGTTAAAAAGAAGACCATCTTTTTGGCTTTTCTTTAAAAGGTACATAATCATATACTTCGGTAAAATCCACTTTACTATAATGTGTTGGATTACTCACTACCAAATACCATGCACGGGAATTTTTAAATGTGTGATTTTAATTTCTCAACAGTTTATTATATTGATAAAGGAAGAATAACTTAATCTACTACTACAATGAAGTAAGTCTTTAAAAGGGAAGTGATAGTTAAATGCTTTATATAAGCGATATCGAAAAGATAATTAATAACACATTAAATGAGCACAATTTGGATATTATTTGTGAATTTGACAATAATCTAAGTGCACCTATGAGTTATAACGTATCGACCAATACTATAAAATTCAATTACCTTCAAGTTAACGGTTATAAAGGGAAAATTAGAATTAAAGAGACAGAGGAAGACTTTGTTAAAATTATTCTTTATCGTATGATTGGTTATTATTTAGATTTTAAGAAAAACAAACATGATTTAAGGATTTTAATGTATGGTCACGAAGAAGAAAAAGAAAAGCTAAAATCTGAAATTGAAACTAATGCTTGGGATTATGGGAGAACATTAATACCTGAACAACTATTGGAGTCATATGATAAAGTTCGTGAATTAGATAAAATGCTAATAAATTAACGTACTCTAAGAAAATGGAGACCCGACTTTAAACTAAAACAAGAAAAAGAAGCCTCCTTGGGGAATTTCTCTGGAGCTGACTTTTGAGTGAGAAATTAAACTGATATCCAATAAGACAAGACCCAGAGAAAGAGGAGTTGTCTTAGAAAGCTTAGATTTAAACCTGATTTCTAACTTTGATCACGCACCTTCTTTAGAGTAATAGTATCGCCATGTCCAAAAATTATAAATTAATTGCAAGTCTGTAGTGGTTTTTTCTGAGTTGTGATGTAATGGAGGGGCAAGGGATATACACTTTTAGGTTATGGACTATGAAAAATACCCACCTCTATCTCAAGAATCATAGGGATTCTAGTATAGAGGAATGGTATTCATACGAGGAATATAACTTTAGTGTAAAGCTGGGCACTCGATGCTGCTGCTGTTTTATTCTCTCATCACGATTTGGGGAGTGTTAAGACAGATAGAAGAAAGGCAAAAAAAGAATCGAAATGAAGCAAATGTGTAGTTTTACTTTAAAAAGAGAGCTGTTTTGCCTAAATAAGGAACCAAACTGTTCCCCTCCTGAATGAAACTGCAAGTCTCAATTCATCTATTACTCTTTGAGTATAAATAGAGAAAAAGTACGTTGACTCAATAATGAGGTGAAAAGATGAATTCGGATAAAGTCAGAGCATTAACAAAAGTGTTTCAGGAATCTTCTGAGGAGTTAAAATTAGATGAATCAAAATTAATGCAGAGTATACATACAAATACGGAGATATGGGCTGGCGAAGCCCAGAAAAAATTTGATTCAATACTACATGAAGCAGCTGTCCTTTTTCAAAGACATTCAGACAATCTTTATCAAATAAGTAGAGAATTAGAAAGCCCAGCAAATGATGTTGACAGAGTGAGAGAAGAGATTGAAAGACAAAGAGAATTAGAGCGGCGCTTGTATGAAGGATGAGTAGAAACAAAATGAATGAAAGAGGTGTCATATGAAACCGAAGAATAGGGATCGTAAGAGTTTGGAAGAGGAAGGCTGGATCCTCCCGGATAAAAATAAGCAAAATAAAGATGGTAGTTTACTCCCCGGCTGCGGTGGTTTTTTTATTTTGTTCATTCAATTTGGTGTTTTGGCACATCAAATAATAACTTTTTATTAAGTTTACCTTATATCCGCTAAAGTTTTACAACTGTACTTGCCAATATGATAATTGTTTTGAGAGGTTTAAAATGGCTCGTAATAAGTAGAGACAAGGAAAGAAAAAAGAAGATGATGGCAAGCAAGGAATGGATGAAAATTGGGTACCGGGTTGTGTCGACCTATTTATCCTGACTTTACAGATTATTCTATTAGGACATCATTTTTTTCATAGTATATAGATGAATAGTTCATAAAGGAAAAGAAAAGAGGATGATATGGTTTGCTTGAAGCAGGAAAAATTGAAAAGTAGTTCAGTTTTTAATGCTTGTTCAATTAGTATGTTTCTAACATCAATTTTAATAAATGGACAGTCAAAGGGGACCTTCATAAATTGAGGTCCCCTTCATAGTGTATTAAGGTAATAACGTTTTATATTGTTCCATTAAATCACCTGCATATAAGCTGGTTATCATTAAGAAAATGGCAAGCCCAATGTATAATGAGAACCAGGTGACTTTGGTTTTGGGACTCGATGAGTAATAGGATTTCTCTTTATCCCTAATTTCAGTTTGTTCTTGCACTTCTTTTAAGAACGTTGCTGTTATTCGTTCATACGTGCCTATATTTTCAAAATCGGTCGGTCCGTACTGGTATTCATTCGAATTAGCAGCATCCAGTAAGGACCTATAAATATTTAATTTTACCTCGGTCAGCTGTTTTTCTTTTAGCTTATTATCATCAAATAGCGGGATATGCCAACTCTTCATGTTGTTAAACTTTTCATGTAGTTGGCTTAATTCCATATTCCAAATATTAATTAAGCGAATTTTTTCTTCATCTGTTGCGCCTGCATATTGTTCTAGTTGCCTTAAACCGAATTGATTCAATTCAATGATGTTGTCTCTTTGATTTCTGGTTGTCTCGCTACGGAATTCTTTCCACCACTTAGAAATACCCAATAATAAGAAAAGAATTAAAAGTGGATTTGGATGGAGAAACAAATATACAACCATTCCGATAATCCCTAATATCCAAAGCTTTGTGGAGATGACTCCCACTATACGTCCTCCGTCAAGAGGATGCACAGGCATTAGATTAAATAGGTTGATCATGGCTCCAAGTGTAATGACTAAAAGCCAAAATGGATTTTCCGTCATCATAAATAGGGGGATGGCTGGTAGAAATGCTAATGTACCTAATAAAGGACCTCCGAAGGCAAGATAAGCTTCTTGGTTAGCATTCCTGGGTTCTTCTTTAAGGGCAATTAACGCTCCGACAAACGGGATGAAAATGGCATTGGATGTTTTTATGCCTTTTCTCTTAGCAGCAAGTAAATGCCCCATTTCATGGATGTAAATAAGATAGACTAGGGCTACGGCAAATTTCCAACCGTAAACCAAGGCATACGCTCCTAATGAAACGAAAATGGAAATCAGGGAACCTACTTTTGCTATTTTTAATAGCGCAAACAACCATTTCATTTTTCCTAGGAAAAATAACCCGATTGCCCCCAAACTTAACCACCCTTTATTCAATTTAGATTCTTTCAAAATGTACCTCCTAGAGTAAATGGGAAATAGATGACCCCAGTGACACTATGTCTATCTGAGCTTCTTCTTGATTTATCATCTTGCTAATATCCTTATTATATCGTATTTTTTCTTTTCCTTTTAGGAATATTTTTCTAGAGTATTAACTTTCAAGTATTACATAATTAAGATAGAGGCAATTTCAAGTTATAAATAGCCTCAATATCTTCGGTCGTATATTTCCTCTATATAAAAATGGCTATCGACTATATCGACAACCTTAAAGATCAAATCGAAAACGGTTTGGTATTTCCCTCCGTTATTTGGAGAACTCTTAGGGAGCTTGAATTAGTAAGATACTATTTAAATGTACGCATGCTTAACTAGTGTTGCCAGATTTAACTTAACATTTCACCCCTCATTATTCTAAACAGTAGGGGGAAATCACCGATAAATTTTAATATACTGGATGATAGGTAAATAGGAGGAGTGGGCACTATGAGTTTAATAAGAGGTGTAGGAAAATTTGCTGGAAAAGCCGCTGGGTTCGTAGTAGGTAAGCCGATTCAATTTGTCGGAGAATTAACAGGGGTTGAGATAATAGAGGACATAGGAAAAGGTGTTAGGAATGCTTCTGAATTCGCGGGTGATACAGTTGGCCAAGTTGCTGCCGGAGCGGTTGATACTGTATCAGGCATTATTAATGATGATTCTACAAAGCGTGACAAGGGATTTGGAGAAATGGGTACTGCTGTAACGAGGACTGCAAAGGGAGTAGTAGTGACAGCAAAGAACACAATACAAAATGGTGGAGATGTAATTGGCGGGATGATAGATGGGGATAACGATAGAGTTAAAAGGGAGCAACGTCTCTAGTAAAAACAGTTGCAATCGGAGCACTTGCGGTTGGTGTGGTTGATTTCATTGATGGGGTGGATGGAGCCGATACAGCTGAAGCAGCAGATACAACTGATACTAACATTAACAACCTTGAAGAATCTGTAAGAATTGAGACTGCAAATGACCATTTAGTTGGCTCTGAACACCCTGAAACCGGTGTTCCATTCACTGAAAGAACAGTTGAGTTGCCGAATGGACAAGATATAACCGGTGTGTTTCCTTCGTTTAATGATGAATATGAAGTTAATATCGATGAAAGTTTATACCTGCAAACTGATTATGTACAATTCAGTTATGCAAATCAGGAACTATACGATCATATTCAAGCTGAACCTGAATTAGCAGAAGTTTTAGGACTATCTTCCCAAGAAGTTGCAGGACTATCCACGGTGATACTCCTGAAGGCTTTACGTGGCACCATAATGAAGAACCAGGAGTATTACAACTAGTAAATCAAGATATTCATGCTAATACTGCACATACTGGCGGTCGGGAATTATGGGGCGGAGGAAGTGATTATCGATAATCTTCAGTATGAATGCAACGAAAAAAAGGGTTATTGGTTTTTAGAGTATAAAAATTCCTTTTTAAAACTGTTAATTTTTAAAGGAGTCATTTGTTATTTCGAAATTAATACTACTTTGAAAGCCAAATATAGCTTCTAGTAAACCTTGTGATGATACACAGAGGATGGGGAGTTATGGTTGATTGATTTATTTTATAGAGCTTTTGTTCGTTTATAGTTTTTTTGAATTCCAATTATTATTCCTGTGTAATTCTGCATTGCACAAAGTTGCACGGAAACTGGATATGTGACGCCGGCTCGTTCGTTGCATGACGTTAGCCACTTTGGTACACTATGCAGAAGTGCTTTTTTAGTTTGATTGCTAGGATTTACTATCGAATCGCATGGATGAGCTGCAGGATCTTTACATAAATCATGGTCCATGAGGCTGTGGGGGTGTATCCTAAACGAACCCTTAAAATGGAACTCCTTTTACTGTAGACTTGTGGAGCAGTTACAAAACCCATTAACAACATAACAATTTAAATGTGTTTCTAAGAAAGGACCATCTGTTCCCTCATACAGCAGGAGTTGTATGGGGTCTTGTATTTTATCAATAATTTTCTGTTTAGATGACTATACGTAATAAAATAAGGAGGAAGCGATGAACAATTATAAATTGACCATTCAATATGATGGCGGTCGCTATAAGGGCTGGCAGCGACTAGGTAATAGTGATGATACCATTCAAGGGAAAATAGAAAATGTATTAACGGAAATGGCAGGGGAAAAAATCGAGATCATCGGATGCAGCAGAACGGATGCCGGTGTACATGCCCTTGCTCAAATCGCCAATTTTAAGCTCGGTGAATATATGCCTGAAGCTGAAATCATGAATTATTTAAATAGATATTTACCCCGAGATATCAGCATTGTCGAGGTTAGTCTAGTTCCTGAACGTTTTCATGCCCGTTATAACGCTAAGGATAAGACCTATTTGTATAAGATCTGGAACGAGCAATATACAAATCCTTTCATGCGAAAGTACAGTATGCATGTAGAGAAAAAGCTGGATATCACTAGAATGAAAAAAGGATGTCAATATTTTATAGGTGAACATGATTTCACTGCTTTTTCAAATGCAAAATCAAAGAAAAAATCCATGGTACGTGAAATATATTCCATTGATATAGAAGAAAATGCCGGTTTCATCCAAATTACGGTGCGAGGCGATGGATTTCTTTATAATATGGTTAGGAAGATTGTCGGGACGTTGATAGAAGTTGGGTTAAATGAAATAGAAGCTGAAAATATTCCAAGCATTATAGAGTCAAAAGAAAGAATTCAAACGGGCCGTATGGCGGAGGCAGCTGGGTTATACTTGGTAAAGGTTGATTTTTAGACCGGATATTGAAGCATGTGTTAATGCATGTAAAGTGTACAGGCAGCAAAAAAGGGAAGTAATGGGTAAGAATGGTGAAGCGGAAAGTACGAAAGAAGGAGAGATTTTCATGAGATTAGCAGGAAAGAAAATAATCAGTCTTGTGCACCATGATTTTGAAGATTTAGAACTCTGGTATCCGATTTTACGTTTAAAAGAAGAAGGGGCGATTGTTCATCTCGCTGGAGAAAAGGCGAATGAAACATACATTGGAAAATATGGTGTACCAGCCATATCTGATTATGAGTATGGCAGTATCAAAGCTGAAGAATATGATGCCATTCTTGTACCGGGCGGTTGGGCACCTGACAAAATTCGCCGGTTTCCTGAAGTGTTATCACTTATCCAAAGCATGGAAGAAAATAAAAAAACCATCGGGCAAATTTGTCACGCAGGTTGGGTGTTGATATCCGCAAAAAGTTTTACATGGGAAGAATGTAACGAGTACACCTGGCATTAAAGATGATATGGAAAACGCAGGGGCAACTTGGATAGATGAGCCCGTCGTCGTAGATGGAAACCTTGTGTCAAGCAGACGTCCACCTGATCTGCCGGATTATTTAAGAGAATTGATAAACGTGATTGAAAAGGGTTAAATCCATAGTACGGTGAAAAAGTGGTTTTTCCTTCTGGAAAACCACTTTTTCTATCCATACCCGAATTTATTTTTAAGAATGATTATGGTACTCGTTAAAATGCAAACGATCATTCCCTTGATTGATCCTTAATCAAATCAATATACAAATTTCCTTTTGTCCCTACGACAGCATACGAGATATCAAAAACAGCAAGGTTCCTTTTTTGGAGTTCAGCCATCAACCATTCGTCATTGTAGGGGTGTTTGGATAAGTTATCATAAAGGATCTTCCCGTCATAGACCAGTTCAATCGGTACAGATCCTGCTGAGGGCAGTATAGGTAAATCCTGCTTGGTGGCATTTTGGTATTGTTCTTTTTCAATACAGAGAGTGAGCCATTTATCTCTAAAATGGCACATTCAACTTCATCTATGTTAAAGATATCTTTTCCCCGCAAAGCCTGTTTAAGAGAATCCAGTGAATACCCCATTCGTTCCATTGACTCTTCGAGAATTCTTCCTTTTTGAATTAAAGTGGCAGGTTCTCCAGCAATCCATTTCCCGAAACGCGGATTTCGAACCGCTAGAAGATTGAGCATAAAAACGACGGTACCCATAATGATAATGGCAATGATAAAATACAGGAATTTAATTTTAATATTGAATGCTAGATTTCCTGCAATTGTCCCCATCGTAATTGAAGCGATATAAAGGTGATAGGTCCTCTGGGCAATTGTCTGTTTACCGAGGAGTTGGACAAATACCCATAATAAAATAAAAGAGGTAAAGGTTCGAAAGATGATTTCAACAGATTCCGACATGATGATTTCTCCCTTACAAAACTCCCGACAGTTGGATTTGTGATAGTATGTTCTTGTATCTTGCCGTTTATTCTGTATAAGAAAATGACAAGGTAACCCTCTTTGATTCGGGAACCCATCTTACATGAAATTATAGATTTATTCATGAATTATAATTAAGAAGCAACTTTCTTATAAACCAGGCATTCAATTATAAGTGAAGTCTCAGGAAGCAAGCAGCTCATTACTTGCTTCTTTTTTGGGTTTGATAAATCCATGGATATGTTTACTTAGTATCGATTAAGAAATTTCTTCGAATAATAGTATCAAAATACATTTGCACGGGGGTATGTTTTGAGAAATATTCAGGAAATTTTCATTGACGATTTAAAAGCATTTATAAAAATTTCTTTGTTTGTATCGTAGTAGTCTTTCTCATGTTCATCCCTTCCATTTATGCGTGGTTTAATATTGTCGCATCTTGGGACCCGTATGCAAATACGGAAGGAATTCTTGTCGGTGTTGCCAATGATGATAAAGGTGCGGAGTTAAATGGCGAAGTCGTGAACATAGGCAAGGAAGTCATAGAGGGGTTAAAGGAGAATAAGGATCTGGGCTGGAGTTTCACTTCGAAAAAAGAGGCGATAGCAAAAGTGGAAAAGGGGGATTATTATGCATCCATCATCATTCCGGAGAACTTTTCCGAACATATTTCGACTATCATGACCGATGACCCTAAGAAAGCGGAGATTGATTACTATGTAAATGAAAAAATCAATTCCATTGCTCCAAAAATTACGGCAGCGGGTGCCAACAGCATAGTGGACAATGTGAGCAAAACCTTCATCAAATCGGCCAGTGGGAGTATCCTTGCAATCTTTAATGAATTGGGAATCACCTTGCAAAACGAGTTGCCGACCATTCAAAAAATGAAGAATATGGTGTATTTATTAGAGGGTGAACTGCCAGAGCTTGAACAAAATATCAAAACTGTTCAAACACATGTTAAAAAGGCCGAAGATATCATTAAGAAGGTCAATGAAGGTTTGGATTCAATAGAAGGTATAACGTCACAGAAGGACAAATTGGTATCGGACGTTTCTAGTTATGTAGATTCAACAAGGCAGGCATTCGAAGGAATCAATCCCCTCTTGAAAAATGATATCGCGAACATCAGGAGCGATAATGAATCCATTTTAGTGCTGGCGAACCGGTTAACGAGTCAGGATTTACCTGACAATGAGTCGAATCAGCTAGTGGAACAAGGGGTAACGAGGATAAATAAAGAGTTGTACCTTTTGGACAGTATGTATAATTTATTGGTGAGAGTCAATCAATTTAATGAGAAAAACGTGCTTCAGCCAGAAATACAGCTAGTTGATGGACTAAGGGATAATGCTTCGAACCAACTTCAAGCGCTGAATGACCGAGCATACGGCAATCTTATCGAACTTGGCAGGAACAATGATCAAGTCTTGGCAAGCTTCCAGAAGAGCTATTCGAAGGAAACGGGGCCAAAGTTCAACGAAATCTGGAATGAAACGGAATCAATATTGAATAATGTCCAACTTACGATGGAGGAGGGCAACAAGGTCCTTCCTGAGGTGAGAACGCTGTTGAATGAGACCAATCGAACATTGGAAACGCGTACAGGGGATATCGATAAGTTACAGAATAAGTTTCCGGAAATCGAAACGAAAATAAAGGCTCTAGCTTCTAAAATGAGGGAAATTGATAAGTCTTATAATATGGAAGAAGTGATCGATTTCCTAAGGAATGATATTGAACAAGAAAGTGAATTCTTTTCCGAACCAGTGCTGCTCAATAAACACAGTCTCTTTCCGATTCCGAACTATGGATCTGCCATGTCCCCTTTCTTTACGGCACTTTCCCTCTGGGTCGGCGGTACAATATTGATCTCCATGCTTAGCGTGGGTGTTTCTCAAAAAGTCTATAGCCCATATCAAATTTATATCGGGCGGTATCTTATATTTTTCATCATTGGGGTCATGCAGGCTCTTAGTGTTTCCATTGGGAATATCATTCTTATCGGTGTTTATGTAGCGGATAAATTTGAGTACATCCTGTTTTCCGTTCTGATAAGTACCGTATTTACACTCATTGTTTATACCTTCGTTTCCGTTCTTGGAAATGTTGGAAAAGGGATAAGCGTCGTCTTGATGGTCCTTCAAATATCAAGTTCAGGCGGCACCTTCCCCATTCAGGTCACACCGCCCTTTTTCAACATATTAACCCTTTCTTGCCATTCACCTATGCTGTGGGTTTACTTCGTGAATCTGTTGGGGGAATAACTTGGAGCGTAGCTGGCAAGGACATTTTTATCTTGATTCTCTTTTTAATAATCACGCTCATCTTAGGTATCATTTTGAAAAAGCCTCTGCATGCAAGGACACAAAAGATGAAGGATAAATTGTATGGAAGCAGGATTTTTAAGGTATTGAAAGATTGCCGGTGACCTCGGTTAATTCAATTTGAAAACTATGGATACTGAAATCAGCCTGAACCCTTAAAAGGGAATCAGGTTCTTTTATTTGCTGAATGGAATTGGCTATATGTATTTTTATGTATGTTTGGAATATTTATCAATATATTGACAGTTGAATAGGAAGATGCCGATTAATTAGAATTTTTGCATTTTTATAGTTGACAAAAACCATTGGATTAATCATTATTAAGAAATAATGTTTAGTAAATCGATGCGATATAAAAGTGGGGTGACTTTATGTATTTAACAATAGATGGCATTGAAAAAAGTTTTAAGAATGAAAAGAAAGAAAGCATAAAGGTGCTCGAAAAGATTGACATAGAGGTCGAGAAAGGAAGCTTCGTTTCGATTGTCGGCCCTTCAGGATGTGGTAAATCCACACTCCTTTATCTGATTGCCGGCCTTGATAAGGCAGATGTGGGTGAAATACGTGTAGCTGGGAAAAAGTGGTGAAGCCAGGCCCGGAACGGGTTGTGGTGTTTCAGGAGGCGGGGTTATTTCCTTGGCTGACGGTCCTTGAAAACGTTACATACGGATTGAAGTTAAAGAAAATGCCCAAAGAAGAAGCAAAAGCCAAGGCACTGGACATTTTAAAGATGGTTCACCTCAGCCGGTATGTTGACTCCTATCCGCATCAACTCTCAGGAGGAATGAAACAGAGGGTAGCCATCGCAAGAGCGTTGGTGATGGAACCGGATATCCTGTTGATGGATGAGCCATTCTCCGCACTTGATGAGCAAACGAGGATGGTTTTGCATAAAGAGCTGCTCGAAATCTGGAGAAAAACTAAAGTGACGATCTTTTTCGTTACCCATAATATTCGCGAGGCTGTTCAGCTTTCCGAAAAAATTATCGTCTTTGCTACCCGTCCCGGGAAAATCAAAGAGACGATTTCCGTCCCTTCCATGAAAGATGGAGTTATGCCGGATAGTGTAACTTTGCATACAGAACAAAGGGTTCTATCGATTTTGCAGGAGGAAATTGAAAAAGTGCTGAAGGAGGAAATGGGGAATGATTACAGCTTTAAGACGAATCATATTCATCGCGATGATAGCGGGGATATGGGAAGTCACATCTAGACTTTCCAGTCTTCCGGATTTCATGTTTCCGAGCCTGACTCAGGTTTTGGAAACTCTGTTTAAAGGGACTGATGAGCGGACAAATAACCGAAGCCATCGGAAAAAGCCTTGGCCGTATCCTGATCGGCTTTATGATTGCCATTATAGTAGGCCTGATATTAGGATATTTCATTTGGCGTTTTAAATTGGTTGAAGACACTTTAGGATTCGTCGTGACGGCATTACAGTCCATCCCGAGTATCGTGTGGTTCCCTTTGGCGATCATTTGGTTTGGATTGAATGATTTTTCGATCCTCTTCATCGTCACCATCGGAGCAACTTGGACGATGACGGTTAATGCAACGAGTGGCTTCCGGAATGTACCCCAGTTGTATCAGCGTGTTGCCAAAACATATGGATCGACCGGGTTTCATTTTCTTCGCACTGTGATTTTACCAGCATCCGTCCCGCAAATAATATCCGGTCTCCGAATTGCATGGGCCTTTTCCTGGCGTGCTTTGATGGCAGGTGAATTACTTGGCGGGGGAGGCGGTCTTGGCCAATTGCTGGAAATGGGCAGATCACTGGGACAAATGGATTTGGTCATCTCCGTGATGATCATCATCGCAATCATCGGAACAATCGTGGATAATGTCGTCTTCTCCCGCCTTGAACGTAATGTTCAACTGAAATGGGGAGTGAAGTAACGGTAGTTTAATAAAATAATAGTTATAAAGGAGAGAAAAATATGCTGAAAAAATCATTCTTTGCCCTTATTCTGTCTGTATTGTTAATCGGAATAGTAAGCGGATGCACTCAATCCAGCAGTAATGATGAAGAAGGGGAAGGGGCCGGGGGAAATCCGTGAAAATTGGTTATTTTCCTAACCTAACCCACAGTGCAACGATCATTGCACTTGAAAAAGGCTTTTTCGAAGAAGAGTTCGGTAAAGATGTCAAGATTGAAACCAAAACAGTGGCCAATGGCGGATTATTCATGGAAGCAATGGCCACAAACGCCATTGATGTCGGAACGGTCGGGCCAGGTCCATTGCTTAACTTTTACGTGAAAAACCCTGAATACCACTTGATCTCCGGGGCTGTTAATGGAGGTGCCGTACTTGTGGCTAGCGAAGGCAGCAAGGTTACGGATTTAAAAGATTTGGACGGTAAAAAGGTAGCGATTCCCGTCATTGGAAGCACACAGGATGTCATGCTTAGGAAGGCCCTTCAAGATGTTGACTTAAAACCGACTACAAATGGGGGCACAGTTGAGCTGTATGCGGCAGCACCTGCTGACACAACCGCCCTTTTTGTTCAAAAGTCTGTCGATGCAGCAGCGACCCAGGAACCATGGGGGTATGTATTGGAAAACCAGGCAAAAGGAAAGCTAGTGCTTGACTGGGATCAATTTGCATGGGGAAAAGATTCACCTAACACGGTAGTGGCTGCAAGCCAGAAGTTCTTGGATAAAAAGGGGCTCGCTGCTTCCTATTTGAAAGCGCATGAAAAAGCAGTGAAGTTCATACAGGAAAACCCTGAAGAAAGCCAAGAACTGGTTATTAAGCATTTGAAGGAACTCACTGGAAAAGAATTAAGCAAAGAAGAAGTGGCTTCAGCATTTTCACGCCTTGAAGTGACGACTGAAGTTAATGAGCAAGTCATTCAAGAAATGGCTGACATTAGCAAAGAAGCTGGTTATATCCCTAGCAATGATATAAAAGGCATGATCGATTTATCAATTCTTGAAGAAGTGTCCAAATAAATTGAAACAAGCAAGCGCCTCAGCCATCCTGGCTTTGGCGTTTTTTTTGTAATCATGTAAAGGACGATCTAATCAGTTTTAATTAAGCGGGGAAATAATCTTGGATATAAACACCGCAGGTCATGAACTCCCTGTTATGGACAGACTTGATCCAATGCTTGGATAACATGATCAACCTCTTCCCAGGAATGGATGGTAGCGCCTGAAGCCAGTGAATGTCCTCCTCCATTGAATTGACGTGCGATGGAAGCGATGGGAATATTCCTTGAACGTATCCTGACACGGATTTCCGAAGGGTATTCGATGAAGAAAGCCCAGATTTTATTGCTCCTGATACTAGATAGCGTATTGACTAAGTTCGAAGCTTCAAGTCGATCCACACCATACATATTTAACAGATCCTCCGTAATAATGAAGTAAGCTACCCCTTTATCGGTTACCTTGAAGCTCATTAGAATGTCTTTTGAAGTCGGGAAGCGTTTTTCGCCTTAACGTTAAGGCTGTTATGGATTCTTTCGGGCTGAATATTATAAGTTCTTAAGTGCGAAACCATTTTTAATGTCCTGGGAGTGGTATTCCCATTCGTGAAATTCCCTGTATCACTAAGTATTCCTGCAAAAAAGGATTTAGCCGCTTCTTTATTCATGATGAAGCCTTCTGGATATTCCAAGAATAAATCAACAAGCATTTCACTTGCAGAGCTATAAGAAGGGTCGACCCAAGAAATGTCACCGAATTGTTCGTATTCGGGGTGGTGGTCAATTTTGATCAGCATGTCTCCATGATCATATCGGGAATCACTGATCCGTGAAATGTTGGCAGTATCACAAACAATCACTAAGGCACCTTTGTATTTGTTATCGGAAATGACATCCATATCACCTATGAATAGAAGCTTATCCACTTCCTCGCCTACCGCATAGACTTCTTTAGAAGGGCAGGAGTGCTTCAATAGGTTCTTCAAACCGAGTTGTGATCCCAATGCATCCGGGTCCGGATTTACATGGCGATGAATGATAATTGTGTGGTATTTCTTGATCGCTTCGATTATTTCCATTTTTTTATTGTCCATATCGCCATCCCCCTTTTAACCTTTCCTTGTCTGCCGAGCGACAATTGATTATATTCAAAATTCATATATTGACAGTTATACCTATTCAATCATCACATGCCAAACGAATAAAGGCAATTCCGATTACTTTGGATTGATGGGGCCTGGAAGTATTTTCATATGAAACGGAAGGTTTCTTAAAGAGTATTTCAGCAGATGTAATAAAAACACCTAAACAAAATTATTGCAAAATTCAAAAAATTAATCTATACTTAATTTACCAAACCGATGACAACAAGTTACCTTGTTGCATGGCCGGCTTGTCATAAAACTGGAATCCATAAAAATTGACTTGGTTCACTTGATCTTCCTTTGCAGGAAGACAGTTCGTGGATAAGGGTCAGTGAAACATTCAATGTAATGTCATTGTTTGGTTTTACTGGCTCTTTTTTGTGTATCCCGACAGTTTGAAAGGGGTGATGATATGAATGGAGCTTTGGAAGGAGTCAGGATCATCGATGTATCCCGTGTTTTGGCGGGACCGTTTTGTTCAATGATTCTCGGTGATTTGGGTGCCGATGTCATTAAAATCGAGCATCATGAGTCAGGTGATGAAACGAGAGGGTGGGGGCCGCCGTTCGCCGAAGGAGAAAGCGCTTACTATTTATGTGCCAATCGAAATAAGCAAAGCATGACCTTGAATTTAAAATCTGAGGAAGGGAAAGAGATTTTCCGGAAGTTGGTGTCTTCAGGTGATATAGTGATTCAAAATTTCAAGACGGGCACATTGGAAAAACTGGGGTTGGGTTATGAGGATTTAAAGGAAATCAACCCGAAACTGATCATGGCCTCGATTACGGGGTTTGGTTTAACCGGTCCTTATAAAGATTTGCCGGGCTATGATTATATCATTCAAGCGATGAGTGGATTGATGAGCATCACAGGAGAAAAAGATGGAAGTCCCGTAAAGGTTGGAGTGGCCATAGCTGACATATTGACTGGCTTGTATACATGCATTGGCATTCTATCCGCTTTACATCATAGGGATAAAGCGGGGGAAGGACAGGAAATTGATATTTCATTAATGGATTGTCAGGTTTCTTCATTGGTGAATGTCGCCAGCAACTATTTATTCAGTGGCTTGACCCCTGAAAGAATGGGGAACCAGCATCCCAATATCGTTCCATACCAGACGTTCCGGACAAGGGATGGAGAGCTTGTCGTGGCTGTAGGAAATGATGATCAGTTCAGGAGATTTTCAACCGTTATAGGCAGACCTGATTTAGCGGAACAGGAAGAGTTCAAGCATAATGAAAAACGTTTGCAAAACAAGGAAGAATTAATACCGATAATAGAGGATTCGCTGGGTGGAAAGACAAAGAAAGAATGGAAAAGGCTGTTTGATGATGCAGGGATACCCAATGGCCCGATTAATGATATCGCAGAGATGTTCGAGGATCCGCAAATCATCGCAAGAGGCATGTTGGTGAGCATGGAACATCCCACAATCGATGATCTTAAAGTGACGGGATCGCCCTGAACCTTTCAAAAACACCGGTTACCATGAGAAAGCATCCGCCTCTCTATGGTGCATACCGCTTCCATTTTGGCTGAAATAGGATATAGTGCAGACCAAATAAGCAAATTCAAGGAAAATAAAATTATTTAGGAGGAATTTTAATGATGAATTTCGAATTAACAGAAGAGCAGCAAAGTGTGAAGAAAGTGGTAAGGAAATTTGTGGATAAGGAAATTATTCCATATATTCAAGAGTGGGATAGGCAAGGTCAATTCCAGCCGCATATTTTAAAAAGGTTAGCGGAATTGCAATTGATGGGCGTTTGTATACCTGAAGAGTATGGTGGGGTCGGAATGGATTATAATACCCTAGCCATCGTTTGTGAAGAGCTGGAGCGAGGCGATACGGCTTACCGAACTGCAGTTTCTGTACATACAGGGTTAAATAGCATGACCCTGCTGCAATGGGGGACGGAAGAACAAAAACAGAAATATTTAGTACCCCAGGCAAAAGGGATCAAGATTGGCGCATTTGGGCTGACTGAACCGAATGCAGGGTCTGATGTAGCGGCAATGAAATCAACGGCAAAACGCGTTGGCGACCATTATATCTTAAACGGGTCAAAAACATGGATTTCGCTCTGTGATTATGCAGATCATTTCCTCATTTTCGCCAAGACGGATCATGATGCCGGTTCAAGGGGAATCACTGCTTTTATTGTGGAACGGACTTTCGAGGGAGTGGAGTCGAAAGCCATTAAAGGGAAATTGGGTATTCGTGCCGGGAATACAGGCGAGATCTTTTTAACGGATGTAAAAGTTCCGGTGGAGAATAGGCTCGGTGAAGAAGGTGAGGGCTTTAAAATTTCCATGTCGGCATTGGACAGCGGCCGGTTTACAGTGGCCGCAGGTGCTGTAGGGTTAATAGAAGCAAGCCTGGAAGCAAGCTTGAAGTATTGCCATGAACGAAGTACATTCGGAAAAGAGATTGGCAAACATCAGCTCGTTCAACAGATGATTGCCAAGATGACCGCAAATTTAGAGATTTCAGATTGCTGGTATTTAAAGCGGGCACCTTAAAAATCAAGGAAAAAGGAATACGAAGGAAACATCACTTGCCAAGTGGATATCATGTAATGCTGCTAATGAAGCGGCCAATGATGCTGTTCAAATTCATGGTGCCTATGGCTACTCGGATGAATATCCAGTCGAACGTTTTCTGCGGAATTCGAAAGCTCCGGTCATTTACGAAGGAACCCGTGAGATTCATACTGTAATGCAGGGTGAATACGCACTTGGCTACAGACAGGATAAAGAGCTTCGTAAGCAATTGCCTGCATGGCCCTTCGAGCAAGTTTCCGTACATTAACTATAGATAGAGGAGATCAGATGATGAACACATACTTTATTGCAGGGCATGCAAAACTTCCACAAGGGATGGCAGCGAGAAATATATATGATTCGATCACGATCACGGTGGAGCTTGACTTTAAATATGGAGTAATAGTCGAGGCTTCCTGTACACTTGCTACAGAACATGGCAGGGAATTCATTCGTCAACTGCTGCGGGGGTATTGCCTGAAAGATGGCATCGAAGAATTAATTGATCGTGTACAATTGCATTATCGTGGGAAGGCTGGTCAAGCCATTCAAGCAGGGCTGAAGGATGTGTATGCACAGTTCGAATTGGTCTCCGTTAAATAAGCGCGAAACTGGAAGGATCCTACCGTATGTAAGAGGGTGGGATCTTTTTAATATAGGTTCAGGTTCTCAACTAGATCATGCTAGAGTTGGAATAACAGTTGCAGGTAAGAAGAGACATTTGAATGGATGGATATAAAGATCGTGATCATTTTAAAAACACAAAACTCGCCCTATAAGACGAGTTTGTGTTTTTTATAAGAAATTGGACTTTAAAATAAAGCTTAATATCCAGTAAGAAAATATTATTTGTACATTAAAACGGAACCATGAAACTAGAAGCACCATTTCCGTTTATTGCGAAAGTTATTGCAGCAAAGCCACCTGCAGTGGTTGGAGGAACACTGGTTTCTGTTGGAGCGCCTTTGTCTGCTGCATATAGAACACCGGTTTCTGCTGGTGCGCCTTTGTCTGCTGCATGCAGACCTCCGTTTCCAGCAAGAACCCCTTTGAGTGCCGGAAGTGGATCGTTTCCAGCAAGAGCCCCTTTGAGTACCGCAAGTCGATTTATTCCTGCTAGTGCGCCTTTGCGTGCTGCAAGTGGACCTGCTCGTGCCCCTTTGAGTACCACAAGTGTACCGATTCCTGCTCGTGCAATGTTTAGTGCTGCAAGTAGAGCACTCTTCTTCGTTGCTACGTGAATGTCTGCCTTTTGGCTGTGGGTCCTTAAACATGAAATCGCTTAACCCCATGGAATTGGCTCTATCCACCGCATTTTGTATGTCACGAATGATGTCTGACATATATAATCCCCCTTTCTATACATTAAACTATGTTGCTTGTACGTGATGTGCTAAAGATAATCCCCAATCTTTTTAAAAATAGTGTTTTTGGGTGACACCCTTCGCTTTTTTCCATAATTTAATAGGAAAGTGAAGGGAAGGGTTATATGAATTCTGACAAGAAGGTGCCTGTGTACCAGCTTTATATTCCGCCAGTTAATTTAATGGAACTTCGCAGAGATATATGGTGCAATGATCCTTTACCGGCAAAGTTAACACTTAACAGAAAAAACTTGATATTGATATTGTTTACCGTGGCTCACATATCCGCGGTTTTCACAAAAAATCCTATAATGTAGTATTTTATAAACCTAACACGTTTAAGAATGCCAAGGAAGTTCATTTAAATGCCGAATATAAAGATAAATCTTTACTAAGAAATAAATTATCTTTAGACTTTTTTGCGGATATAGGCACCTTATCGCCGAACTCCCAGTTCGTTTTCCTGAATCTGAACGGAAAGGACGAAGGGATATACCTGGAATTGGAATCGGTGGATGAATATTATTTGAAGAAAAGGGGGCTGCCCAAGGGGTCCATTTTCTATGCAGTGGATGGTGATGCCAATTTCTCATTGATGAGCGATTTGGATAAAGGAATCAAAAAATCATTGGAAATGGGATATCAAAAAAAATGCGGGGAAGCAAAGGATGAACTATATTTACAAGAGTTGATCCTTCACATCAATACAATTTCAAGAGTGGATTTTGGAAAGGAAATCGTAAAATATGTCGATGTGGAAAAGTACCTGCGCTGGCTGGCCGGTGTCATATTCACGCAAAACTATGATGGGTTCGTTCATAACTATGCCTTGTACCGAAATGGGGATACTGGTCTATTTGAAATGATTCCATGGGATTATGATGCGACATGGGGCAGGGATGTTAACGGGAAAGTGATGGAAGAGGATTATGTGGGAATCGAGGGATTCAATACATTGACTGCTAGAATCCTTGATGTAAGGGGATTTCGTGTCCGGTACCAAGAACTTCTTAAGGAGATTTTGAACAATCAATTTACCGTGGCCTATATGAAACCTATCATTAAGGAAATGCATGATCAAATAAGACCTTATGTTTCAAAAGATCCATATATCAAGGGTAATATTGTGAAATTTGATGATGAGCCCGAATTCATCCTGAAATTCATTGAGGCCCGTGCAAAATATATAAATAGCCAGCTGCATAAATTGGATTAATCAATCCTTTCCTTTAGTGATGGAATATTGAAAAATATAGTGGCAGGAATGTTGAAAAAAGCATTCCTGCTTTTTTCTGTACGATTCCATTTGCTTTTCTATACTATTACAGCTATGTTTGATAGAAAGATATAATCTAAAGTAATGAAGGATGGGAATGGATTGACTAATCATAGCCGCAAACCGGCATATATATATACGTTTACGTGCAGCCCTGACGAACGCTCATTATCTAAAATGGAGATGCGCTCGTTCTTTGGTTTTGAGACTTCAGGAAATATTTTGAAAAGTGATATAGCAATTGAACCGAGCAGGAGCCCTTTTATAAAAGGGCGGGTCGACATCATGTTTGAAGGGGAAAGCATATCCGAAATCGTTGAGCAAGTGAAGGGGATTCATTTGCCTGATTCGACGTTCAAAGTATTATTCGTAAAAATTAATGATTTGAATAAAGAATCAAAAATAGATTATGATGGACAGCGTGAAATTGAACGGGAGATTGGGTGGCACATTCAGGGAAATGCCGATGTACGTAATCCTGATCAGGTCTTTGGAATCGTGCCCCTTGGCGGACGTTGGTATTTTGGGAAGTATGTCAAACCTGAAGCGGTTTGGTTAAAACATATGAAGAAGCCCCGTGAATATTCAACTGCGCTTAGCACAAGAGTGGCAAGGGCCATTGCCAATATTGCCGTTCCGCATCCGGATGGAGTGAAGGCAATTGATCCATGCTGCGGAATTGGAACGGTATTGGTAGAAGCCCTGTCGATGGGGATCAATATTGATGGCCGTGATATCAACCCGCTTGTTACCGACGGTTCCAGGGAGAACATTGCCTATTTCGGACTAGAAGGTGATGTAACTACAGGTCCGATTTCGGAGGTCACCAGTAAATATGATGTCGCGATTATCGATATGCCTTATAATTTATATACACATGCGACGCCGGAAGATCAGCTGTCGATCCTTAAGCATGCCAGGGGCTTTGCTGACAAAGTCGTCGTCGTAACGATCGACACGATGGACCATATGATCGAAGAAGCAGGATTTGAGATTGCCGATCGCTGTGTGGCCAGGAAAGGCATTTTTTCCAGAGAGGTTGTAGTGTGTGTATAAGTTTCATCAGCAAGAAAAGGCCGAAATCTTTAATTGATATGGACTTACCCTTTCAAGTAGACAACTAAAAAAGGCTGTGCTGCCAACTGGCTTCGATATTCAACCGGTGCCAGTTGGCGGACAGCCCCTTTACAATTAAGTTTCAAAATTGACTAGATTCCGGGTGTAGATGAACTTTCAGGAATTTTTTCATAGTCGGATGGATTAAGATTATGAACCGATCCATCTGTTACACCATTGATAATACCCATTAGCCCCGTTTCAACCGTTTTTACGAGCTGGCCTTTCTCTTTTTGCCCAAAGTTTTGTGTTTGACCACTAACCTCAAATAGAACCGTCCCACTTCCGTTTAAAGCAAACGTCCCTAAAGCAGTTCCTGGTAGGTCGATAGATTGATCGTATAATGAAATATTTGTAAAAACTGAATTCCCTTTTGCTTGCAGTGCGTCATACGCACTAAGTGTCAGCTGACGGGAGAAATCATATTTAAAATTATCTGCATACTCTGCATACTTAGCCCCTTCTGGAGTGCTTGGGTTAGGAACGAATTTTCCCGATATTGACATAGTTACGCGCTCATCAGTTCCTTCGATATATGGAAACCCTTGGTGATGAAGATCGATAAAAACATCCACATTCCCGAATTTCGATTTTAACCCTTTATATGTGTCACGTAACGTTTGCGCTTCGGGTGTAATAAACCAGCCCGGCTTTTCAGATGCCCCCGGGAAGTCTTGAGGCTTTGGTACATAGTTTAGGTCAGGGTTAAAGTCTCGATTAACATCAAATCCCGGTTTGCTGGCATAGTCGTCTCCCGATCTGGGAGTAGTATAATAGTTCCAAGTAGGTTTCACATTAGAAAGTTGGGGGAATTTCCCTATAACCTCAGACCATGTCATCTCATTTCCACGACGATCAAGCTCTGAGCCGTCTACGTTCATCATTGGAATAGCAACAATAGTTAGTTCATCAAGCACTTTCTTTACCTCAGGTGAGTTACTTTGACCAAGGTTTTTAAGAATGTTCAATAACGCAACAGTTCCAGTTTTCTCATTTCCATGAATTTCACTTTGAATAAGAACGACTTTGTCACCATGACCGACAGTCACTTTTTGAATGGAACGCCCCTGATTGGTTTTTCCAGCCACTTCTACATTGATTTTTCCTGCACTCGCTTGCTCAAGTTGATTTAAATTTTTTACCAGTTCGTCATAATTAAGGAATGCTTCGGTTGAAAGATTGGTTCCACCTGTCGGATTTGGTCCTCTTTCAGCTAAGCTGGCATTTGGGCCAAGTAAAGCTGCGGCCACTACTGTTGAACTTAAAACCTTTAAAAATTTCCGTTTCACATTCATTCTCCTATTCTGAAAATATTTAATATTCAGATAAAACATTCTTCATTTTCTACCCGTTTTCCTGTTCGATTGATTAAAACACCCAATTAGGCCTATGTATTTCAGATTCAAGTGATTACATATTTTTTCTAGGCATAGTAAAGTCCCCATTAAGTGTGAGTGTATCATCTACAAATATCCTTTTACACTTTCCACATGAGTGGGGACTATATCAATTTCAGCATTTTTTGATATCATTTTTAGCTTGATAATGAACTACATTTTCAACGAGTCGTTTAGTGACCTTCCCCTGATATTCTAAATAATCCAAATGGCCGATGATTTCTGACATGACGAGCGGGAATTCTGCTATATACTTTTGTTTGTAAAACTCCTTTGCCAGTTCATTGCCGGTAGAAATTCCGGTTTCTATCAAGGCCAGGATTTTTTGTGATTTCCTCTCTATGCTTTTGAGTCTTTTTTCAATCAGATGACCAGGTTGTTCAATGATGTTACCATGACCAGGAAAGAGGAGATCCACCTGTAATGCTAAACATCGATTTAATGAGTCGATATGATCTACAAGAGTCAGCATTCTATTACCTTGTTCATCAGGTTCGACCAAGGCATTGCTTGATATATGTTCAATCAATAAATCACCGGCAAGAAGCCGTTTCCCTTCTTGGTCAAGGAAAGCAATTTGATCCGGGGCATGACCGGGAAATTCAATCACTTCAAAATTCAGCCATTGTTTTTCCGTGATTGCGATGATGTCACCATTCAGTTTTTGATCTTTATTATTATCGACCGCGTTGAATAGGTAAGCCACTTGTTTATCTCCAAGTTCACCACAGCCCATCTCAAGGTATAGCTGTTTATAAAATTCAATTCTCATACTTAAGAAGTCAGGGTCCCTTTTTAAACGGGGAATGGATTTAGAATGGGCATAAACGGGAATCGGATGGAGGTCAGTAATCCTGTTGACCAAACCAACATGGTCTCCATGGTGATGGGTTAACAAAATTTCCGTGATGTCCCCAACTGTAAATCCATTTTCGTTCAATGTTTGCTGCAGTGCATTCCAGCAAACGTCATCATTCATACCTGCATCAACTAATGTTAAAGATTCATCCTGTTTAACTAAATAAAAGTTTATACTTTTTAAAGATAAAGCGCTTGGAGCTATAATTGGATAAATTTTAAATGTTGTATTCGTTTTCATGAACGTCCCATATCCTCCTAAATCGAGATAAACTTCTTCTGGAAAATTGCGATATTACTAATGAACGAATAGATTTAAAGGGTTATTATTCTATGATTAGTTGAATGAACAGAAACTGTCAAGCTGAAGCTTCCAGGTAATCGGGAAATTTAATACCTAAGATTGATTGGAAATGGATGGTCTATTTATCCAGTTTATTTTAAAATTAAATAAACAAGCCAGTAATTTAGCCAATATTCTTTAAGTTTAATTAATGTGTAATGAAAACCGAAGGCGGCGAATGGTGCAAGAATGCGATCTATTGAATGAAATGGTATAGGAGGTTATGGTTTGAAGCCAAAAATTTATATTACAAGGAAATTGCCAGAACAAATCATCGAAGGTGTTAGTCGGAAATATGATGTCAGGATGTGGGAGCAAGAGGATATACCGGTCCCTAGAGAAGTCCTTGTAGAAGAAATGAAAGAAGCCGAGGGGCTGCTTTGCTTATTGACGGAACAAATCGATGAGTCACTGATTGAACAGGCTCCTAATCTGAAAATCATCGCGAATATGGCAGTGGGCCATAATAATATTGATGTTCAAAGCGCAACAAAACGGGGCATCAT
Source organism: Peribacillus frigoritolerans (assembly GCA_030562215.1). Classification (GTDB taxonomy): domain Bacteria; phylum Bacillota; class Bacilli; order Bacillales; family DSM-1321; genus Peribacillus; species Peribacillus frigoritolerans_B. The sequence continues at coordinate 2,404,372 of JAUPFL010000001.1, forward strand.
GGTGACGAACACACCGGGGGTTTTAACGGAAACGACAGCTGATTTAACCTTCGGGTTACTGCTTGCAACGGCAAGAAGGATGATGGAGGCAGAAGATTATTTGAGGAGTGGAAAGTGGGAAACATGGTCGCCGATGCAGCTGACCGGACAAGATGTACATGGTGCAACGCTGGGTATCATCGGATTAGGCAGGATTGGGGAAGCCCTTGCAAAAAGAGCTAAGGGCTTTGATATGAACTTAGTTTATTTTAATCGAAGCCGTAAATATGAACAGGAAAAAGAATTAGGAATCGAATATCAGCCCCTTGAAAAATTGCTCCAAATCTCGGATTTCATTTGTGTCATGCTGCCGCTCACACCGGAAACCACTTATATGATAGGCAAGGAGCAGCTTGCATTAATGAAAGGGACGGCTGTGCTCATAAATACCGCAAGAGGCGGGATTATCGATGAAAAAGCGTTGTACCAGGCGCTGGAAAATCGAGAGATTTGGGCGGCTGGATTGGATGTATTCGAAGAAGAGCCCGTCCCTCTGGACCACCCGCTGCTAACATTGCCCAATGTGGTTACATTACCGCATATCGGGAGTGCTAGCATTGCCACTAGATTGAAAATGGCAGCTCTTGCTGTACAAAACTTGATGGAGGGGTTATCAGGTGATACTCCCCGTAATTTAGTATTGTTGAATAAATCAAAATGACGTTAAAAAGGGGTTCGGAATGGTTTCATCCCGAACATAGTGGGATTTTTATTCTCTGATTTTTCTTTGAGTTTGGCTACAGTCTGAAATGACTCCGAAATGGGGTCATTTTTTTATGGGGAATTGTTGGACCTTTAATAGTTTTTCTTTGGTTCGCAGTATTCTCAAATGATATTTCCTGATATATGATTTGGCATTTTTAGAACATTTCGGAGTTTTGGTGCACATGTGCTTAACAGAGTGCTGAAAGGAAGAAACCAATTCAAGTAAAGCATACTTATCGTAAATTGCTCGGATCTTTTGTAAAATAAAGAAAGTCGAGTTTTATTTAGGAAAAACAATTAGTCGAAAGGGATAGGGGTATTAAATGATTGAAATGAAGGAAACGTTATCATCAGGCAACGAAATGACTAAATCCAAAAGGCTGTTGATGGCTCTAATGCTGGGATCTTTTGCAGCGATCGGACCACTGTCACTTGATATGTACTTACCAGGTCTTCCTACACTGGCAGAGGATCTGAAAAGCAGTACGTCGTTAGCGCAGCTAAGCTTGACTGCCTGCTTGTTAGGATTGGCTTTGGGCCAAATTTATTTAGGGCCACTAAGTGATGCAAAAGGAAGGCGGTCACCGTTAATCATATCTTTATCCATTTATTGCATTTCATCTCTGTTATGCGCTTTTGCTCCAACCATTGAATTGCTTTTATTATTACGTTTTATCCAAGGTATTGCGGGAGCGGGAGGCATTGTCATTTCAAGGGCCATAGTTCGTGACCTTTTTTCAGGAACGGATTTGACCAAATTCTTCTCCATGTTAATGCTGGTGAATGGGGCGGCACCGATATTGGCTCCGGTTTTTGGCGGTCAACTTTTGCAGTTCACTTCTTGGCGGGGAGTTTTCATTGTCATTTCAGTATTAAGTATCATTATGGTTGCGGCTGCATTTTTTGGGATAAAGGAAACTTTATCGTCCAATCTCAGGAGTGCCGGTGGGGTAAATGATACTATCAGGACTTTTGGGAACTTATTGAAGGATCGTGTGTTTATGGGCTATGCTTTTGCACAAGGATTCATAAGTGCCGCAATGTTCGCTTATATTTCCGGATCTCCTTTTGTTCTCCAGAACATTTATGGGGTTTCCCCGCAGACCTTCAGCCTGATTTTTGCAATAAACGGAATTGGAATCATCATCGCTTCACAAGTTGCCGGGAAGCTGGCAGGAAAGGTAAAAGAAGAAAGACTGCTTCAAATGGGGTTATGCCTAGCTTTGTTTGGTGGAATATTACTTCTTGCCTCAGTCCTTCTCGAAATGGGGTTGGCAGGAATCTTGGTCGCTTTATTCCTCTCCGTTTCCAGCGTCGGTATTGTCGGTACAACGAGTTTTTCTTTAGCGATGCAAAATCAGAAAAAACAGCAGGCAGTGCTTCGGCTTTAATTGGCTTGCTTCCCTTCATATTAGGATCACTAATGGCTCCCCTGGTGGGATTAGGTTCAGGTGAGTCACCCTTGCCGATGGGAATTGTGATGGTAAGTTGTCATGTCATAGCCATGTGCGCTTATTTACTCCTCGCCCGTCGAGGGTTAAGGCGAGTTGCTTAAAAGGAAAAGCTGAAATCCAGATGCGGATTTCAGCTTTTTGCCTTTTTGAATCATAATAGTGATTCTGCTCCATCGATATAAACTTCCGTACCCGTAACATGGGAGGACATGTCTGATGCTAGGAACAATACAAGATCGCCAGCTTGTTCGGCAGTCCCCGCTTTCCTCGCCAGGGGCTGGGAGCCTTGCGGATATTCAATGGGAATCCTGATTTTCTTAAGGTTTTCTTCTTCCGGGAATGTATTATCGTCAATGTTCGTATCGATGGAGCCGGGACAAATGGTATTTACCCTGATTTTATATCTTGCCAATTCGAGTGCAGCCATTTTCCCGAAAGCGACTTGACCGGCTTTGGATGAACTATAAGCGGAAAAACCAAAATTCTTGAAATATCGGTTTCCATTGATGGAGCTGTTGATTACGATGCTGCCACCCGTTTCCTTCATGTAGGGAATGGCGTATTTGATGGTGAGAAAGGTGCCTTTGAGGTTGATGGTATGTGTTTGATCCCAATCTTCTGGCTTTATGTCTTCAATAGGGGCAATCACTCCGTTGATGCCTGCGTTTGCGAATACAAAATCAATTTTCCCAAAATGTTCATAGGCCGTTTTGTAGGCATGTTCAACTTGCTCAGCCTTGGAAACATCCGTTTTAATGATTAAAGCCTCTCGACCAAGGTTCTCCACTTCTTCCTTCACTTTTTCGGCATTTTCGATTGTACGGTCAAAAAAGATGATGTTCGCGCCGTTTTCAGCTAGTTTCAGTGCGGCACCCCGGCCAATTCCTGATCCTCCGCCGGTAATGATGGCAACTTTGTTTTTCATTAATTCTGTCATACACTTCACACGCTCCTTTTAAGTTTTCTTTCCCATTTTGGGAGTATGTAGAAACATCATGGCAGTTGTAATATAGAAAAATTATAAACGAATATTGCCTGAAAAATCCAATTTAAACAATTGCGAGTGTTCATTATACTTTGTTTTTCAGTGAAATGTCTGTATATTGAGGACATGATTAAGTTCGCTTGAAAGGGGATAGGATGTTGATAAGATTAGGGGTAATAGGTACAAATTGGATCACGGAACGATTTTTGGAGGCTGCAAAGCATGTAGAGGGTTTATCGTTATCCGCCGTGTATTCCCGTACAGAGGAGAAAGCCAAGGAATTTGCCAATAAATACGAAGTACATACGACTTTTACGAATTTAGAAGCAATGGCCAGCAGCGATGAAATCGATGCTGTATACATAGCAAGCCCTAACTCTCACCATTGCAGGCAAGCCGTGTTATTTTTACAAAATAAAAAACATGTATTATGTGAAAAACCAATGGCCTCGAATGCGGCAGAAGTAATGGAAATGATTGAAGCTGCAAAACAGAATGATGTGCTATTGATGGAAGCGATGAAATCGACCATCATGCCGAATTTCGAAAGTATAAAGGGCAATCTGGATAAAATCGGGAAGATAAGGCGTTTCTCGGGAAGCTTTTGCCAATATTCATCACGTTATGATTCATATAAACAAGGAACTGTGCTGAATGCATTCAATCCTGAATTCTCCAGTGGCTCTTTAATGGATCTAGGCGTTTACGTCCTCTATCCACTTGTTGTACTGTTCGGTAAACCGAATAAGGTACAGGCAACAGGAACGATGCTCGAATCAGGAGTTGATGGGCAGGGTACGATTCTGCTTTCCTATGATGAAATGGAGGCAGTCGTCATGTTTTCCAAGATTACTGAATCCAATTTGCCATCGGAAATTCAAGGTGAACGTGGAAGCATCATCATTCAGAAAATTTCAGGACCGCAAGCGGTGGATATCCAGTATCGGGATGGAACCACTGAAAGTATTTCTGTTAAACAGGATATGCCTACCATGTATTATGAAGCGAAAGAATTTGTTGATTTGATACAGCAGGGGAAAATGGAATCCGATATAAATTCATATTCGAATTCACTGTTGACTATGGAAATCATGGATGAAGCAAGAAAGCAAATCGGCGTCGTCTTTCCTTCAGACCATGGACAAGGCCAATCATGAAGGGTGAAAATGGATGTTACTGATAACCCTTAATTGGGTAGAATTCAGTACAGGGATAATTTTATTGTTGGGGGAATGGACATGAAGTGCAAAATAAATCGCAATGCAGCAAAGGTATTACAAAAAATGCTGAGCACTGAAGAAGCCGAAGGGAAAATGATTCGTGTATATATCACCCATATGCATGGCGATCATGCCCATTATGACATGAAGCTTGATACACCGGCAGAACATGATGAAATCGTCAAAACAGATAAAGATATCGATATTTTGCTTGATTCACGTGAAGAATTTCTGGATGGTGTCTGGATTAAATATTTTTATGTACCTGAAGAAGGCTTTGAAATCACGAATCCTTCTAAAGAACCGCATGGACATCATCACCACTAATAGTAAAGGGGGAGGATTGGCATGAATCAAAAATACGAAAAGATCTTTCAACCATATATATTTCCATCAGGGGTAGAAGTGAAAAATCGTATCATGATGGCTCCTATGACCACTTATTCTTCGGATGACCAAGGCGTTGTAACCGATGATGAACTGGCCTATTATGCTGAGCGCTCGGCTGGTGTAGGTGCGGTGGTCACGGCATGTGCCTATGTATCTGCTGGTGGCAAGGGATTCCCAGGCCAACTTAGCGCAGATGACGATTTCTTTATCCCATCCTTGAGAAAACTAGCTGAAACGATTCAGTCCAACGGGTCAAAAGCGATCCTGCAAATATATCATGGAGGACGACAAAGTCCGCCTGAATTACTGCCTGATAACCAACCTGTTTCTGCAAGTGCCATTGCTTCCAGCGAGGAAGCACCTGTACCGAGGGAAATGAGTGAAGATGAAATACAAGACGTTATTAAGGCATTTGGCGAAGCAACAAGAAGGGCCATCGAAGCAGGATTCGATGGTGTGGAAATCCATGGTGCCAATACTTACTTGCTGCAACAATTCTTCTCGCCACACTCGAACCGTCGTACGGATAATTGGGGTGGAACACTGGGAAAACGATTGATTTTCCCGCTTACCATTGTGAATGAAGTCGAGAGAACGGTTGCCGAGCATGCGGAAAAGCCGTTTATCATCGGCTACCGCCTTTCTCCTGAAGAAGGCAGCGATCCTGGAATCACTTTAGATGATACGATCCAATTCGTTGATAGATTAGCGAATCAAAACCTTGATTATCTACATATATCGGTAGGTCACTTCTGGAATGGCTCATTCCGTGAGAGTGATAGGACAAAGTCGCGCATCGTTAAAATTTACGAAAAAGTAGGTAATCGTATCCCGGTGGTCGGTGTAGGTTCACTGCATACACCCGATGAAGTTGCAGAAGCCATGGAAACGGGTGTCCCTTTTATCGCCCTTGGCCGTGAACTTCTTATGGAACCGCATTGGATTGAAAAAATCAGGTCTGGAAAAGAAGCGGAAATACGGACTACCCTCTCAAAAAAGATCAGGAAGAACTGGTCATTCCAGATCCGCTTTGGGAAAAGTTGATTGGGATAAAAGGTTGGCTCCCGGTTGTGGAAAGATGAGCCGACATCTTGAATATTATGAACCCGTCCTCCAAAGGTGGACGGGTTTTTAATGTGTTCATATGAAACTAACAACTAGATGTAAGTCATTCATCCTTTGCTAAAAAAGGGAGATTGATTCTGCAGAATTATCGTCTTTTATTTTATCTTGATTTATTCATTCCATCATAGTAAATACTATCTTTTATGTTTAAAGTTTATGCAAATATGAATGAAAGCAATATAATCAAAAAATTTGTACCAATGAATAAAATATATTATTATCAATTTAATAAGCAGGTATGAAAAAACGGAGGGTTTATAATGAAGTTTCCACACGATTTTTTATTCGGAGCAGCTTCTGCTTCTTTTCAAATAGAAGGGGCATGGGATGAAGATGGTAAAGGTATAACAAACTGGGATGTCTTTTCAAAGATTCCGGGGAAAACATTTGAAGGTACAAATGGGGATGTAGCGATAGACCATTATCATCGTTACAAAGAGGATATTAAATTAATGGCAGAGATGGGACTTGAATCATATCGGTTTTCCATTTCATGGGCACGTATTTTGCCAACAGGTGACGGGGAAATCAATGAAAAAGGCTTGGAATTTTATAATAATGTTATTAATGAATGCTTAAAATATGGGATTGTTCCTTTTGTTACTCTGTATCATTGGGATTTGCCTTTAACGCTTGAACAAGATGGGGGATGGACGAATAAGCGAACAGCTGAAGCATTCGTCAAGTATGCGGGGATTTGTTTTCGCGCATTCGGAGACCGTGTCAAACATTGGATCACGTTTAATGAAACGGTTATGTTTTGCGGTTTGGGATATTTAAAAGGAGCGCATCCGCCTGGAATCCAGAACGATGAAAATAAGTACTTTCAAGCGACACATTATGTTTTTATGCACATGCCAAAGCGGTGGAGGTATATAAGGCACTTAATCATTACGGTGAAATAGGAATTACCCATGTTTTCCTGCCAGCTTACAGTATAGATGACAAACATGAGAATGTATTAGCTGCTCGGCATGCCAATGAATATGAAACTTTTTGGTATTATGACCCAATTTTAAAAGGTGAATATCCGTCTTATGTGGTTGAGCAATTAAATGAGAGGGGCTGGAAGCCTAGTTGGACCGAAGAAGAACTGGATACGCTAAAAAGAAATGCGGACAAAAATGATTTTATTGGACTCAATTATTACCAGCCCATTCGCGTGGAAAAAAACCTGGAAGCCGTTTCAAACATGGAGCATTCAAGAGAAACATCTACCCTGGCTCCAGGGAACCCGTCTTTTGATGGCTATTATCGGACCGTAAAAATGGAAGATAAAACCTATACAAAATGGGGCTGGGAAATTTCACCTCAAGGATTTTTAGATGGGCTGCATATGTTAAAAGAGCGTTATGGTGATATTAAAATGTATGTTACAGAAAATGGACTTGGTGATGAGGACCCGATCATCGATGGTGAAATAGTGGATGTTCCCCGTATTAAGTATATTGAGGAACATTTAAAAGTGATTAAGCGTGCAATCAAAGAAGGCATCCATTTGAAAGGGTATTACGCATGGTCTGTCATTGATCTATTAAGTTGGTTAAACGGGTATAAAAAGCAATATGGATTCATTTACGTGGATCATCATGATCAGTTAAACCGGAAAAAGAAACTGTCGTTTCATTGGTATAAGCATATTATCGAGACGAGAGGAGTAGAGCTGTAAACTGAGAGAAAACCTCTTTTATTTTAATCAAAAGTTTTTGTCAGACCGTAGACAAACTCAATGAAAATCGAGTATGTCTACGGTTTTTTATTGATTTTTAGATTTTGGACGTTGATTTCCACTACAGGCTCTCGCTTTCCGCGGAGGTCCGCCCTCGGCTTGCGCCTGCGGGGTCTCCCCTAGACGCGCTTTTCCCGCAGGAGTTTCGCACCTTCCGTTCCAATCAACTAACTTTAGATAGAAAACCCTCTTGTCTACAAACTCAGAAACCCTCTTTATTTTAATCAAGTGGTTTTGTATTTAGGCAGAGCATGTTTTGAGCAATCTTTCTCAAAACATGCTTTTTCCATCGGTCATTAATCAAGTTTTCTGATATGGGGAATTAGTCCAAAGTTCAAACCTCCTGATTCGTAGTCTGAATCTCCGGCTTCAAATTAACCAGACTGGAAATATGGTCCCGGATTGTAATATAAATGTAAAAATATGAAAAAAGTTGTAAACAAATGTTAACATTACTAATAATGTACAGTTTTACGTTTTACTGTATAATGTTGAAGCGTGGTAGAGACCATGTCAAATAACCTTACAAAAGGAGATTATATATGACGATTATTTCTTAGTTTTGAAAAGTCCCCCGCATGGCTTGTCCCGTTGAAAAAACCTACAATATTTAGATTAATTTCGATCAAGTAATTCCCTCTAAAATGAAAGAATGTCATTTTTCGTGATGATGCTAGATTCCAATCTTAAAAAACGACTAAGGATGTGAGTTTGAAAAAGATGATAAAAGATTCTAGATTTCAAGGATATAACATGAAGGGTTTTCAAAAGGACGTAACGGCAGGATTGGTCGTAGGTGTTGTAGCCATTCCTTTAGGGTTGGCTTTTGCAATTGCTTCAGGCGTCGAACCGATATACGGGTTATATACGACCATCATCGCTGGTATTCTCATATCGATTTTGGGTGGCTCCAAGTTTCAAATTGGAGGGCCGACCGGGGCGTTTGTTCCTTTATTATTTGGAATCGTTATGCAATATGGGTATGAAAGTCTGCTTATTGCCGGGTTTTTAGCCGGAATTATGTTAGTCTTGATGGGTCTTCTTAAGTTAGGCAATTTGATGAAGTTCATTCCCCGTCCCGTCATCATTGGATTTACAACAGGAATTGCGATAATAATCTTTTCAGGACAAATTGCCAACTTCTTTGGCATGAAAGTGGAAAAACATGAAGCGTTCATGGATAACATGAAGGAACTGGTGATTAAAGCAGATACGATCAATCTATATAGTGTGATCGTTGCGATAATATGTTTGGTCGTCATACTGTTGGCACCCAGGCTTCTGCCGCGAGTGCCAGGACCGCTTCTGGGTCTGCTGATATCAACAGTGGCAGCTTACGTTTTATTTCCCGATAAGGTGGCTACGATAGGTTCCACGTATGGAGCGATTCCGAGAGGTTTTCCGGAATTTCAAGTTCCGGAGCTTTCAGTGGAAGTCATTATCACACTCCTTCCCGTCGCTTTTACAATTGCCTTGTTAGGCGGTGTCGAGTCATTGTTATCCGCTACCGTGGCCGATAACATGGGAGGAACCAAGCATGATAGTAATAAGGAGTTGGTTGGTCAAGGAATCGCGAACATCGCGACCCCATTCTTCGGCGGGATACCTGCAACAGGTGCCATTGCCAGGACAGCTACCAATATAAAAAGCGGGGCAGTCTCCCCGATGTCCGGAGTCATTCACGGAATTGTCGTTTTACTGGTTTTACTGGTGCTTTCTCCATATGCAGCGCATATACCTTTGGCTAGCATGGCGCCCATATTGATGTTTGTTGCCTGGAATATGAGTGAAAGAAAGGAATTCGCTCATGTATTGAAAACGAAGACGGCGGATTCTGCGGTTTTGCTAGTTACCTTCCTCATCACTGTCTTCACTGATTTAATCATGGGAGTGGGAATCGGCTTATTGATTGCATTCATCACCTTCATTGCAAAAATGAGCCACTCGTTAAAGGTTAGGGAAAGAAGTCATGAGATTGCCGAGATTGTTCCAATTGATAATTCGGATTCAAAGATCAATGTGTATAACTTGGAAGGGCCTCTCTTCTTTGGTTCGATAGACGTCCTGGAGTCATCGATATTGGCGAACTTGGATAATAAGACGAAAGTGTTGGTATTAAGCATGCGCCGGGTAACATATATGGACACTTCAGCAGAGGCTGCACTATTGGCGATCGTTAATCGGATCGGAAAATATAAGGGGAAATTGATCATTTCCGGAATTCAGCAGCAACCAAAGGAATTGTTACTCAGCACTGGGTTGTATCATAAAATAGAAAAACAGCACTTTTTTAAATCGAAGGAAGATGCCCTGTATTTTGCCAAGAAGCAGTTGAAGGGAAATTCGGATAAAGTAGTCTAATAGTTTCATCTTGAAGTCACCTTTTTGGATAGATGTGTTATAGTATCGTTAACAGTAGATTTTTTAAAGAAGGTGACTATCTGGGTGAATGTATATCGGATTGGCCAGCTTGCTGAACTTGCGAATGTTTCGAGAAGAACCATTGACTATTACACACAATTAGGAATGCTGAACTATGAAAAAACTGGGTCAAGATATCGGTATTACACAGAAGATGCTTTAAATCGTCTTCAAATGATTAATCGGTATAAAGAACAGAATATGCCTTTGACTGAAATCAAGGAACGTTTACAAGTCTTGTCTGAAACCACTGTTGATTCTGAGCAAGTGCTATTGATGGTGGACAAGCTATCTACAGACCTTAAAGGACTGGAGAATGAATTGCTGGAATTAAAGCCATTATTGGAACAGCTCGATGAACAGCAATTAACATATGCTGCACAGCAGCTTTCAGTTCGGGGCAGCTCTTTATTGAGTATCCTTGCCATGCTCGCCTAAGATTTTTGCCGATTTCAACAAAAAGAGACCTGATTGGGTCTTTTTTTGTTGAACTGGTAGTTGAAAACCATTATTTAAAATAACAATTCAAATTCCTGGTGATTACCTGAGCTTTATATACGATAGCGGTACTTTATTTTGGATGAACTGACTCTATAGATCTTTTTTCGACAAAGATGAAGGATATAAGGGAATGGAAAAAGAAGAACTTAAATATCTACTATTATATGAAGAGGTGAATGGGAATGATTGGATCGATAGTTACGACGGTAAAAGGACATCTTCAAGGTACTATGGAAAACGATATATGCGTTTGGCGTGGAGTCAGGTATGCGAAAGCGCCGATTGATGGTCTGCGTTTCCGTTCTCCGGAGCCAGTTGATAATTGGAGCGGTGTCATGGATGCGGTGGATTTTGGTCCCGTTCCCCGCAGCCGACGGATCGGGCGGTAAGAACGGGAATGAGCGGAAATGAAAAAATGGATGAGGATTGCTTGTTCCTGAATATTTGGTCGCCTAGAGCTGATGATAAAAAACGCCCGGTAATGGTGTGGATTCCTGGAGGAGCATATATAACGGGAGCTGGATCCCTTGATATGTACAATGGGCGCTTACTGGCTAAAAATGGAGATGTAGTCGTAGTAAGCATCAACTATAGGCTGGGGGCACTGGGATATCTGGATTTTACCGAGTTGGCAGATGAAGGGGAAATATTTGAAAACAATTTAGGTTTACGTGATCAAGTTGCGTCTTTGAAATGGGTTAAAGAAAATATAGAAGCTTTTGGGGGCGACCCTGATAATGTTACGATATTTGGTGAATCAGCTGGTGGTAATGCGGTGACGACTTTACTAACTGTGCCTTCAGCGAGAGGTCTATTTAAACAGGCCATTGCAGAAAGTCCTGCTCCGACATCTGTTTATGGAAAAGGATTTGCGCGTCAATTCAGTGAAAGGTTCCTTGAAATATTGGGCATTGGAAAGGGTGAAATCCACCGGTTAAAAACACTTCCAGTTCAAGAGATTGTCGCTGCCTCCCACCGACTCTTACGGGAAAACTCACAAGCCATGCCAGGCTCACTATCATTTGGACCAGTCGTAGATGGTGACTTCCTGCCCGATTATCCACTAGAATCGATTCGATCCGGAAAAGCAAAGGGAATATCCTTGCTTATAGGAACAAATCGGGATGAAGCAACATTATTCGATCAGATGGAGCCCCCGTTAATCCCAACTAATACGGCGATGATTCATAAAATGTTCGAAAATACTGATCCGGAGGCGGAAGAGCGAATTACGAATGCTTATACAAACTATCCAGAAAAGGAAGCTGTACTTGGCATTGGCCGTGATGCGACTTTCCATATTCCCTCGGTTTGGTATGCGGAGGCATACAGCCGCTTTGAAAAAACATGGATGTATCGTTTTGATTATAAAACGGCGGCAATGCGCATAAGTAAATTAGGAGCGACGCATGGAATGGAAATCCCTTTTGCTTTCCAGACTTTCGACTCGGCATTTGGGAAACGGATTGTTTCATATGGTTCAAGGTCAGCTGCCCTAAAGGTTTCCCATAGAATGCAGGGCCATTGGGTCAACTTTGCGAAATATGGAAACCCCAACCCCCGGAAGGTGAAATTTGGCCGAAATATGATGAAACCAACCACTACACAATGATTTTTGATAAAAAGGATTATATTGAAAAAGATCCTGACAGAATGATAAGGTTGGCATGGGAAGGGGTAGGGATTTACAAGTGAAGAATAGTGGATTGGAAGGAAGCGGGGAGAACATGGATATCAATAATTTCATGTCAACGAAAGAGTATGCGAAAACTTTGGATCAGGAAGATCCATTAGTTTCTTACAGAGAGGAGTTCTATTTGAACCCCGGGATGATTTATATGGATGGCAACTCATTGGGACTTTTATCGAAGCGGGCTGAGAAAAGTTTAATGAAGTCATTGGAAGATTGGAAAAAGTATGCAATCGATGGCTGGACGGAGGGTGCCGAGCCCTGGTTTTACTTTTCTGAGAGATTGGGTGAATTGAGTGCCCCGCTGGTAGGTGCTTTGGCGGATGAAGTGATAATGGGAGGGTCGACTACAGCTAATCTGCATCAGCTTGCGGCCACTTTTTTGAACCGAGAGCTGGCAGGAATAAGATTTTGGCGGATGAACTAACCTTCCCGAGTGATATCTATGCACTTCAAAGCCAGCTCCGATTGCATGGGCTTGATCCTTCGGCACACTTGGTTCAGGTGAAAAGCAGAGATGGTAAATTCCTTGAAGAAGATGACATCATTGCAGAGATGAACGAGGATATAGCGATGATTGTACTTCCGACGGTTTTATATCGAAGCGGTCAGATACTTGATATGGAGAGGTTAACGAAGGAAGCGCATGCACGTGGAATCATGGTGGGATTCGATGCCTGTCATTCTGTGGGTGTCATCCCGCATTTGTTTGACAACTGGGAAGTGGATTTCGCGTTTTGGTGTAATTATAAGCATTTGAATGGCGGACCAGGATGTGTAGCGGGGTTATATGTGAATCGTAAGCATTTCGCAAGGAAGCCTGGGTTGGCTGGATGGTTTGGTTCGCGGAAAGATAAGCAGTTCGATATGGAACATACCTTTACCCAGGCAAATTCGGCAGGTGCCTTCCAGATTGGAACTCCCCATATATTAAGCATGGCTCCCCTATTAGGCTCGCTTGAAATGTTTGCGGAAGCGGGGATAGAACACATTCGGAAGAAGTCCTTGAGGCTGACTCAATATCTTATGGATTTAATACAATCGGAATTAATGGGATATGGATTTGAAATTGGGAGCCCAAGGCATGAAGCAAAAAGGGGCGGTCATATCATCCTTGAACATCCAGAAGCTGCGAGAATATGTAAAGCATTGAAACAAGAAGCCATCATCCCCGATTATCGTGAACCGGATATGATTCGTTTAGCACCTGTCGCTCTTTATACCTCTTTTCAGGAAGTCTATGAAACTGTAAAGGTGCTTAAGAAAATCATGGACGGCAGATTATATGAAAACTATGAAAATAAAAGGGGAATCATTGCCTAGAATGGGAGCAACATATGGAGAAAAATAAGCTGCATCGTGAATTATCATCGAATCAAATCACCATGATAGCCATGGGATGTGCAATTGGCACCGGATTATTTTTGGGCAGCGGCCTTGCGATTTCAACGGCAGGTCCAAGTGTACTTATCAGCTATGCAATAGGTGCATTCATTGTCCTTCTGCTGATGGGCTGTTTGGCGGAAATGACTGTGGCCTATCCAACATCGGGATCCTTTGGAACCATTGCTGAAAAATATATAAGTCCATTTGCGGGTTTTGTTGTGAGGTATTCATATTGGATAGCGAATGTTCTTGCCATTGGTGTCGAAGTGAGTGCCGTCGCTGTTTATATGAAATATTGGTTCCCGGCTGTGCCTGGAAGCATTTGGATTTTTCTTTTTGCTGCACTGCTAATCTATGTAAATGCGACGAGTGTCAATACATTTGGGAATTTTGAGTATGTATTTTCAATGATCAAGATAAGTGCCATTGTCATATTCATTCTACTGGGCGCCTATGTGGTGATTGGCGCCGAACCTTCAAGCGGGATCGGTGTAGAGAACTATGCCAATGATGGAGGTTTTATGCCTTTCGGATTTTGGGGGCTCTGGGTCGCCATATTCATTTCGCTCTTCAGCTTTTTGGGAACTGAGTTGATAGCGGTGACGGCGGGAGAAGCAAAGGACCCGGATATAGCCGTACCCAAAGCTTTGAAGGCAACTGTCTTCAGGCTTGCGACTTTTTATGTACTGACTATCGGGATCATGTTGATGATTGTTCCCTGGCAATCTGCGGGTATTGATAAGAGCCCATTTGTTAAGGTAATGGAAACCCTGAATGTTCCCGGGGCATCGGGGATAATGAATTTCATTATTTTAACCGCTGCTTTATCTGCAATGAATAGTCAATTATATGCCTCCACCAGAATGATATTTTCATTATCCGAGCAACGGCAGGCTCCTGCCCTATTTCAAAAAGTGAGCAGGAAAGGTGTCCCGGTAAGGGCCCTTCTCATATCCACTTTAGGAATATTTCTTGCTGCAGGAGTAAAGGTCCTGCTTCCGGATACTTCATATGCATTCATGATGGGGATATCGATGTTCGGAGCCATTTTAACCTGGTTCATGGTGTTCATTTCCCATTTATATTTCAGGAAGAGGTGGGAGAAATCAGGGGGCCGCAAATTACCGGTTAAAATGTATGGATTTCCATATCTAACGATTCTTGGTGCATTTCTTTTGTTTGCTTTGACGGTTTCCACCTGGTTCACTGGCCCATTTAAAATCGTGCTCCAGTTCGGGGTTCCTTGGCTGATCTTTCTTTGCATCGTTTATTTATTGATGTCGAAAATCAAAAGAAAGTAAAGGGAAAGAGGGATAGTATGGATAAGGGTCCAAGAGATGAACATCGTTTGGAAGAAAGTATGGTAACTGATTTTAAAAAGATATGTCCTATGGGGACTACCTGCATTTAAATCAAATATTATCAAGTCAGCATCGGCTTTCCGGCCATCACGATGAAATGCTGTTCATCATCATTCACCAAACAAGTGAATTATGGATGAAATTGATCCTCCATGAATTGACTGCAGCAACTGATCATATTGTGGCAGGACATTTGGAGCCTTCCTTTAAGATGCTATCCAGAGTGGCCAGGATCCAACAGCAACTAGTTCAATCCTGGAATGTGCTTTCGACCTTGACGCCATCCGATTATATGGAATTCCGGGATAAACTAGGAAACTCTTCAGGGTTTCAATCATTTCAGAACAGGTTGATAGAATTTGCGATGGGTCAAAAGAATTCGCAAATATTGGCCGTTTTCCGTCATCAGCCCGAGCTTCATGAGTCGATGATGGCGGCCTTGAATAAACCTAGTATTTATGATGCGGCTATAGGGGCTTTGGCTGCAAGGGGGCTTCCCATTGACCAATCGGTATTGAACAGGGATTGGTCTGTAATTTATCAGGAAAATGCAAGTGTTGAAAGTGCGTGGCTGACCGTTTACCGTGATGTGCATAACTACTGGGATTTGTATGAGCTGGCCGAAAAACTCGTTGATATTGGAAGTCAACAACAATTCTGGAGATTCAATCATATGAGCACCGTAGAACGGATCATCGGTCATAAAAAGGGAACTGGCGGATCGTCCGGTGTAAGTTATCTGAAGAAAGTGGTCGAACAGCCATTTTTTCCTGAGCTTTGGACATTAAGGAGCAAACTGTAAGCTTTGACTGGAGGGGTGAATACATGAATCAATGGTTAGATATTTCTCAGCTTCTAAATGAAAATACGCCATATTGGCCAGGAGATACGCAATATTCATATCGGCTGAATTCATCAATGGCTGCAGGGTCTTCCGTCAATGTAGGGGAAATCCGGATGAGTACACATTTAGGAACTCATATTGATGCTCCCTATCATTTTGATGACAATGGAAAAAAATCATCGAACTTGATCTTGATTTATATATTGGCACTGCTACCGTAGTAAAGGTGGATGCAGCTGAAAGCATTGGCATTAAAGCTTTTGAAGGCATCGACTTGACAGGGGTCCGGCGGTTGTTGGTGGCAACAGGTCAATGGAAGGACCTTAGCCGTTTTCCGGAATGGATTCCAGCGGTTGAACCAGATTTAGCTCCCTTCCTTGCAAATAAAGGGGTTAGGCTCCTTGGGCTTGATTTACCTTCAGTCGACTGTCTTGACAGCAAAGAATTGCCTGCCCGCAATAAACTGTCAGGCTGTGGAATTCATATCCTAGAAGGGCTGGTCCTTGATGGACTGGAGCCTGGGCTGTACGATTTGGCTGCATTGCCGCTGGCATTGGAAGCAGGGGACGGGAGCCCGGTCAGGGCCGTGGTGAAAAAGAAAGGCTTATGAGGGGGATAAAAGGATGGGGAAAATTGGGGTTTATGGATCTTCCTTCGATCCGGTCACGAATGTGCATTTATGGACAGCATCCACCATTGCGCATCGTGCTAAGCTGGACAAGGTGTTTTTCCTGCCTTGCGCAAATGGCCGTATCGATAAACAGATGAAAACGAGCAATGAACATCGTTGGGAAATGCTCAAGCTGGCAATAGGGGGCAACCCGTTATTCGAAGTCAGTGATTATGAAATTAATGAACGTGCCGGAACGAGTAAACAATATACTTGGTATACGATGGAATATTTTAAATCACAATTTCCAAAAGATGAAGTTTACTTCATAATGGGTGCAGATTTACTTGAAGATATTGATAATCAGGAGTTGCCGGTACATTTACGATGGAAATTCAGGGAAAAATTGATTGCCAATCATAAATTCATTGTCATGGCACGGGATGGAATCGATATGCTGAAAATCATATCCAAAAGTCCATTGCTAAGGAATTATGATGATGGCAATACATTTCACCTTATTGATAAAGGCCTTTCCATGGAAATCAGTTCTACATATATAAGGGATGAATTCGCAATGGGCGGGGAACCACGATATTTACTGCCTGATCGGTGTTATCGGTATATCGTGGAAAATAAGCTGTATCAAAAATCATCAAATCCATAAGCGTTGGCCAGGTATTAAAAAGGGCTCGATCTCCCCGGTGGATCGAGCCCTTCTCATTTAGGGAATTTTTCAACCTGCAAAACATGAATGAATTTAATTAAAGGGACATGTAATACCTAGTTGACAACTTGGTAAACTTTGTTTTATGGTAAGGATATACAAAAATCAAAATACTTGCTGATCAGAGAACTGAAGGCATACTATCTCCCGAAAAATAAATGAAGGAAATAGAATGCCTTTTTGCTGTAAAAAAAGGGGAAGCTCATGAAAAAGTTGATGTTATTGACAAGTTTGATTTTAGCCTTCGGTGTACTTGCTGGATGCAACTCGGAAAAAACGAAGGGGGACGGGACATCGAAGTCAGTAGAGCTTTTGAATGTGTCATATGATCCGACAAGGGAATTGTACCAGGATTTCAATGAAGCGTTCGTGAAGCACTGGAAAGAAGAATCAGGCCAGGATGTAACGATTCAACAATCACATGGCGGATCTGGTAAACAGGGCAGGGCTGTCATTGACGGATTGGAGGCGGATGTCGTTACATTGGCATTGGCGTATGATATTGATGCCATTTATGAAGCTAGTAACCTATTAGCGGAGGATTGGCAAAAACGTTTACCGGAGAACTCGACACCATATACATCAACGATTGTGTTTTTGGTGAAAAAGATAACCCTAAAGGCATTAAAGATTGGGATGATCTGATTAAAAGGATGTATCCGTCATTACGCCAAACCCAAAGACAAGCGGAGGGGCAAGGTGGAATTACCTGGCTGCATGGGCTTATGCGGAGAAAAATTTCGATAATGACGAAACAAAAGTGAAGGATTTCATGAAAAAACTTTATCAGAATGTTGAAGTCCTGGATTCAGGGGCCCGCGGTGCAACGACCACTTTTGTGGAAAGGGGAATTGGTGACGTACTAATCGCTTGGGAGAATGAAGCCTATTTAACACTGGAAGAATTCGGTGATGACAAATATGAAATCGTCAACCCTTCAATCAGTATATTAGCAGAGCCACCGGTAGCCGTTATCGATGAAGTGGTCGAGAAAAAAGGAACAAAGGAAGTGGCCGAAGCCTACCTGGAATATCTGTATACGGATGCCGGTCAGGAAATTGCCGCGAAAAACTTCTATCGTCCAAGGGATGAGAAGGTTCTCACTGAATATGGAGACCAATTTGCCAATATCGATATGGTGACTGTTGATGATGCATTTGGCGGTTGGAAAAAAGCCCAGGAAACACATTTTAATGATGGTGGCACATTTGACGAGATTTATCAACAGCAATAAGCATGAAGGAGAAGGTGTGGCTTTAACATCTTCTCCTTCATAAATCGGAAAAAGGGTTGAGGCGAAGCGATGAATATAGTGACTGAAGGTAAACAGACGAAAAAGAGGACCATACCCGGTTTTGGATTGACGATGGGTTTTACGCTGCTGTATCTCACCATCATCGTTTTGATTCCGTTATCGATGGTTTTTTAAACACATTTTCAATGGGCTTCCAGGATTTTTGGGCGACCATAACTGAACCGAGGGTTCTCGCTTCTTATAAATTGAGTTTCTTGACAGCGTTAACTGCGGCCTTTGTTAACGCAGTTTTTGGTGTGTTAATTGCCTGGGTGCTTACCCGTTATGAGTTTCCCGGCAAAAGGATCATCGACGGACTGGTTGATTTGCCTTTTGCCCTCCCGACTGCCGTGGCAGGGATTACGTTGACCACCTTGTATTCACCGAATGGATGGATCGGGCAATTTTTCAGCTTTAAAATCGCTTTCACTCCCGTAGGGATCATCATTGCCCTTATATTTATCGGTCTGCCATTCGTGGTGCGGATGGTTCAACCGGTGCTTGAAAATATCGAAAAAGGGATGGAAGAAGCATCAGCCTCTTTAGGGGCGAATCGAATGCAGACATTCATTAAAATCATCTTCCCGGAATTGATTCCAGCGATATTGACGGGTTTTGCCCTTTCTTTTGCGAGGGCACTTGGAGAGTATGGATCCGTTGTCTTCATTGCCGGAAATATGCCGTTTAAAACGGAGATTTCCCCGCTGATCATCATGACAAAGCTTGAACAGTATGATTATGAAGGTGCAACAGCTGTTGCAGCCGTCATGCTCATTATTACATTTATCATTTTGTTCACCATCAATATCTTACAATGGTGGACCGGCAAAAGATATTCAGGGAAGTAGGAGGGATATGATGGAAGATAAATCAGTGGTTGCAAAAGCGAATCACCCAGTCATTATTACGAGAAACGCAACTAAAGAGCCTAAATCCATACAGTGGATCCTCATTTCCGTTGTATTGCTATTTCTCACTTTGTTTTTAGTTGTTCCATTAATCGCAATCTTTGTAAAAGCCTTTGAAAAAGGTGCCGAAGCTTATTTTGCGGCCATTGCCCATCCTGATGCCGTGGCTGCGATTAAGTTAACATTGATCGTTGTCCTCATCACCTTGCCACTAAATGCCATATTTGGAGTGGTTGCTGCGTGGACCATAACAAAATATGATTTCAAGGGAAAAAACTTCTTAATAACATTGATAGATTTGCCTTTTTCCGTTTCACCCGTCATTGCCGGGTTGATTTTTGTCCTTCTGTTCGGCTTACATGGAACCCTTGGTCCACTGCTGCAATCCCTTGACATTAAAGTGATCTTTTCAATACCAGGGATTGTCATCGCCTCCATTTTCATTACCTTCCCATTCATTGCACGCGAATTGATCCCGCTCATGCAAAGTCAGGGGACGTCTGAAGAAGAGGCCTCACTCACGCTCGGTGCGGGAGGGTTTAAGACATTTTGGTATGTGACGCTTCCCAATATAAAATGGGGACTTCTATATGGAGTCATCCTTTGCAATGCAAGAATAATCGGGGAGTTTGGAGCTGTATCGGTCGTATCGGGCCATATACGGGGCATGACCAATACGATGCCGCTTCATATTGAAATCTTATACAATGAATATCAATTTTCGGCTGCATTTGCCGTTGCATCCCTAATGTCAATCTTTGCAATCATAACCTTGATCATTAAAAGTTTCATAGAATGGAAAACGGACTTTAAATCGACCAAAGCAAGTTAGGAGGAATGAAATGAGTATCATCATAGAAAATGTTACAAAATATTACGGGTCCTATCAAGCACTCCAAAACATCAATCTGGAAATAAAGAGCGGTGAACTCGTAGCCCTTCTTGGCCCTTCCGGATCGGGAAAAACATCATTACTGCGTATCATCGCGGGTCTTGAACAGGCGGAGAACGGAAAAATCCTCTTCAATGAAGAGAATTATACGCATATGCATGTAAAAGATCGAAATGTGGGTTTCGTCTTTCAGCATTATGCCCTTTTTCGCAATATGACCATTTTTGATAATATCGCCTATGGATTAAAGGTCCGCCCCAGAAAAACAAGGCCAAGTAAAGATGTTATTGCACAAAAGGTTACCGAATTGCTTCAGCTCGTCAAGTTGGAAGGATATAAAGATCGTTATCCATCCCAATTATCAGGCGGCCAGCGCCAGCGTGTCGCATTGGCAAGGGCACTTGCGGTTGAACCGAATATCCTTTTGCTTGATGAACCATTCGGGGCATTGGATGCCAAGGTTCGCAAAGAACTCCGGCGTTGGCTAAGAAGGCTTCACGACGAATTCAATGTTACGAGTGTGTTCGTGACTCATGATCAAGAAGAGGCGATGGATGTTGCTGATCGGGTCGTAATCATGAATGAAGGGAAAATTGAACAGATTGGAACTCCGGAAGAAGTATATGATCACCCCGAAAATCCCTTTGTCTTTGATTTTCTAGGCAGTGTCAATCTATTCAAGGGCAACGTGCATAAAGGGAAATTGGTTACTGGCAATGCAGAAATGAGTGCCCCGGGCAGTGAAGATGGAGCGGGTACTGGTTATGTAAGGAATCATAACTTTATTATAGAAAGAGAACCATCGGAAAAGGATTCGATCGCATCCATAATTGAGCACATCCACACAATTGGCCCCATCGTCCGGATAGAAGTCATTCGGCAGGATACAAACGAACCGCTGGAAATCGAACTGATGAAAGAACAATATTTGAATCTGGAAATAAGCAAAGGGGAAAGGGTATTCGTCCGACCAAAAGAATTGAAAGTTTTTGTCGACTTTATGGCTGGAATTTAAGGATGGGTCGAATATTGACGGAAAAACCGCTGATGAGCGGTTTTTTTATTGGGAATGCCTGCGGAACTTCCAGCATGAAAGGTAAATGGGCTACAATCTGTTACAAAAGGGCTTCCTTGCATTCGCAAATGGTTCGTTTTTGACTGCCAATAGTCCATGGTCCCTTGGTGCTAAATACTAGATAGAAAGTCTTGCATCAAAATACGAAGGGGGTTATGTAAGATATTGGATGTTTTATCACGTGAAAAAGTCGAATCTTTATGTTTAATGTTAAAATTGAAATATAATTGTAATATTGTTATTACGTATTTGACAAAATCTGATGATATACTACGACTTAGATGAAAACATAGTAGAGTTTAAGAAACGTATTTAATATTATCTCAACCTTAGAAGATTACATAAAGAGTAAAAAAATAGAGAAGAGTTCCCAGCAATTTATTTTGACTAAGTATTTTTCATAGAGAAAAAGAAGTGGGTCGATGGAAATGCAACGGGAGGAAAGCAGGGGAAATGAGTTTGAAGAAAAAACTTATCGTATTGAACACGACAATTATGCTTGGGTTAGGAAGCGCTTTTGCCATACCGTCTGTAAAAGCTGAATCAATCACGGAGATTCAATCGCAACGCACAGGAATACAATCAGATATTTCAGAGGCAGAGCAAGTTATTCAGGAATTGAAAAAAGAACAATCGAAAATGAATGCCCAAATTGCCCAGATCGAATCGGCAATGAAAGAAAATGATCAAAAAATCAAAGATACTAAACAAGAAATTAAAGACACCGAAAAAGACATAGAATCTTTAAAGAAAGAAATTAAAGCGTTGGAAGAAAGAATCGCAAAACGCGAGGAAGTCTTGAAAGAGCGCGCGCTTTCATTCCAAGAGAGCGGCGGGGACGTTGAGTACCTAGAAGTTGTGTTAGGTTCTAAAAGCTTTGGTGAATTCGTTAATCGTGTTGGAGCGGTAGCCACTATCGTGGAAGCTGACCAACAGATTCTTAGCGAGCAGGAAGCGGATAAAGCTGACCTGGAAAAAAACAAGCGACCGTTGAGAAGAAATTGCAAAACCTTAAGGATATGGAAGTAGAGCTTAAAGGCATGCAATCGCAAATTGAAGATCAAAAAGCTGAAACGGTCAATATGAAGGCTAAAATCGAAAAGAAAGAATCGGAAACAGAGGCCCTAAAACAATCTTTAGAGAATAAAGATGCTGGTTTAGAAGCACAAATAGCATCCATTCGTGAAAATATCAAAAAAGAGGAAGAACGTAAAGCATCGGAAAAAGCAGATCTTGACCGTGCTGCTGAAGAAGTGAATGCTTCAAATTCTTCAAATTCTTCGAGTGAAGGATCATCAAGCTCTTCTAGCGAAGAATCATCAAGTTCGTCTAAAGGAGAGGCTTCGGCAAAAAGTTCTTCTAAAGCTGAATCATCTTCAAATTCATCTAAAAACAGTTCTGCTGCTAAACCTTCAGCAAGTAAAACCGAAACATCAAGTAAGCCAAGCAGTGCAAATACAGGCTCTGCCATTACAGCAGGTTATAAATATATCGGTAACTCCACATATAAATTTGGAGGCGGAAGAACGGCATCCGATATCGCTAACGGTCTTTTCGATTGTTCAGCGTTCGTTGCATGGGCTTATAAACAAGCTGGTGTGAACCTTCCGGCCAGTACGGATGCATTGAAAGGTGCAGGACGTCAAGTATCTGATAGTCAAAAACAACCTGGAGATTTAGTATTTTTCAATACCTATAAAACTGATGGGCATGTCGGAATTTATGTCGGCGGCGGCAAATTTATCGGTTCCCAAAGTTCAACAGGTGTTGCAATTGCCAATATGGAAAGTGGATATTGGGCAGATGTATACAACGGCCGTGTCGTTCGTGTAAACTAATAGTTAAAAAATAAGCAGGGGAGAAAATGCCTCTGCTTATTTTTTTTTTGAAAAAAAATCGAAAAAAATGAAACTTATTTTGAATTTCAACGTAAATACTATAAGATAAAACAAGGATAGGTGATGTGGACTTTCAGTAAATCTGGGAAAACATAAAAAGAAACAACATTTCATACTATTAAACGGAGGCAAAAAAACATGATGAAAAAATTTATGGCTGCATTACTTACAATTACACTAGCATTCTCGCCAGTCGGCACTTATGTATTCAGGATCATGCGGAATCAGTCGATGCAAGGGGTTACAAGTCAGGAAAAAGAAGCTTTAACAACAACACCAATAATAATTCTAATTTCCAAAATAAAGAAGCGAAGAAATCCGATGCCACTACTGCCAATAAAGCCAAGAGTGGAAACACATTCGCCAAAGGCGGCTTAATGAAAGGACTTATGCTAGGTGGACTGGCAGGTTTACTTTTTGGCAGCCTATTCGCCAATATGGGAATGCTTGGTTCTATACTTGGTCTATTAATCAACGTGTTGGCGGTTGTGGTATTGATCGTTGTGATCCGTAAAATATTCACATATTTCAAAGATAAGAAGAAGAAAGAGGATACAAACCCATGGAGAGGCTAAAGATATCCGAACAAGATATCATCAATGCGGTTTGTGTTTACATTGCCCGTAAAAAGCAGGTACAACCCAATGAGGTGGAAGTCGAGTTAATGTATGATGATGATTATGGCTTTTCGGCAGAAGCTTTTGTCGATGGCCGGAAACAAGTGTTAATTACCATTAACTTGATAGAAGCGCTTCGCTTATGGCTGGATGAATATATGAATAAAGATCCATACTCGGGTATTGAACTTGTTTTGGATGATGAAGAGGGCATAGTGGCTTTAGTAAGTGAAAGTAATAGATAAGTAAAAGGATGCCGTAACGGCATCCTTTTTTATTTGAAAAAGTTACAAGCCGGCCGGTACGAAGGAAAAGGATAAAAGAGAAATAGAAAGATAGTAAAGCAAAATTCTAGATTACCAACACATTTGTTAAGCACAGATAGATTATAATGAATTATATTTTCCATTTGTTGCAAAAAATGGTCCATGGAAGTAGGATGGATATATGTTCAAGTCAAAGGAGGAGAAAAAGTGAAAGGGTATATAGAAGAAATCACTTTTTTAAATGAAAATGCCATAAAGTTCGGCAATGAAATAGTGGAAGCGATACTTGTGCCATCTTTAGGAAGCAATCTGCTTTCAGTGAAATACAAGCATAAGGATATTGAGTTGCTGCGAACTCCGGATAGTGTGGAAGAGTATAAAAAAGCTCCCATTTTATACGGAATGCCAATCCTGTTTCCTCCTAATCGAATTGAAGATGGTCAATTTACATATAAGGGGACTGAGTATAAGTTTCCAATCAATGAAATGGAAAAATCCAATCATATTCATGGTTTCTTGCATGACAAGCCGTGGCAAGTCGGCAAAAAGGAAGTGAACGGTAAAGAAATCGTGATTAATACTGAATTTTCAAGCAGTGATTTTGATTTAAAAGATAGCTTTCCACAAGATATCACTGTAAATATGTCTTTATCTTTAAGGGCTGAAACATTGGAAATACAATTGGAAATCACCAACAAGGGCATTGAACCTTTTCCGTGGGGAGCAGGTTATCATACTGTATTCAATTTTCCATTTGGACCAGTGAGTAAATTGGGGGATTGCAGAATATCTCTTCCCGTCAATAAACATTGGGAGTTGAATGATAGGTCATTGCCCACTGGTGCAATTCATGAAACGGCCAATACATTGGAAATCCAAAACGGTATTAGCTTGGACGACCGGCTATTTGATGACCTATTTGGCTATGATGAAGAAAGAAATCAGGAAAACGAGTGCATTCTCACTGACCAAGAGGCTGGATACAAGTCATCTATCAAGGCGATCAATATTTTAAGTTTTGGGTATTGTTCAATCAGGAGGGGTTCGTCTGTCCTGAACCATATACATGGGTAACGAATGCTCCTAATTTGGATTTGCCTGCAAAATTGACTGGATTGAGGGAGTTATGCTCAGGGGAAACGGTTCAGCTGAAAACTAGATTGATTATGAAAGATATATAAAAAACACCTTGGCATTTAAGAATGCCAAGGTGCTTAAGGTTATGCTTTTTTTCTCATCCAGAGTGGGTATAGGATGATTCCGAATACATATAAGGCAATACCAAGTATGAATGTATTCATATCGGCTGTACCTGTCTTGATGACCCAGATCGAGTAGATTAACGCCAAGATGGTAATAATGCCGTCACGTACCCTTGAGCCTTTCATGATGTCATAGGTTTCTCCGGTCATGACCAGTTTCAATTGATACAGAACGGATGCAAGATACGGAATCAAGTAAGCAAGTGTAGCGACGATCATCGAAAATTTATAAGCCTCAAAATCGTACCCGAAATAGTGGAGAATAGGAATATCTGTGTCATGACATTTGTTATTGTCATAGAACGGACGGGTGTGCCATTTTTGTTTGCTTTCGCAAAATAGGCCGGAAACAGATCCGACTTCGCTGCCTGGTAAGGAACTTCCGAGGCAACGACAATCCATCCGATTGTCGACCCCAATAAGGAAATGACGGCAAGAGCAGCCATTAAATACGTACCGCTTGAACCAACTACTGCTTGTAGTGCGTCAACCAGCGGTTTTTGTGATACTTTCAACTCGTCTTGTGATATGGCACCCATCGTCAATAAAGTAATGCCGATATAAATGGCAACAGCGATAAGTAATCCAAGAATCGTCGCTTTCTTTACATCATTTTGTGACTTGGCACGGTTTGAAAGCATGACGGCAGCTTCGATACCGATGAAGGCCCATAATGTTGAAATTGCAGCAGCGTTCACTTGATCACCTAAAGAGATTGCAGATCCGCCTTATCATAAAATTCAGCTCCGTTTCCTAGATTGGAAGTATCGAAGATGAATATCGTGATAATGATGAAAAATAAGAATCCAAGCACTTTGGTAACCGTAGCAAAAAGATTCATTTTCCCAGCACTGTTAAAACTTCTAACCAAGATTGCCTGAATCCCCCAAAGGGCAATGGAACATACCGCAAACGTTAATGCTTTACCTAGTTCAAGTTGAAACGAACCCGCTGTATAAATCACTTTCGCACTATGCATCACCGGGAAAAACGTTGATAGGTAACCAGCAAATGAAATGATGACAGAAGCTGTCGCAGCCCAATTTGCAGCCCAATAGCCCCAAGCCATGCTATACCCTGAAACCCTTCCTTTAACAGGAGATTTAAATAATGATTGAGCATAACTTTGCGGTCCAGCCTTCAAATCCGGTTTCCTGACTGCCAGGTTACCAAACACTAAAGCTATTAGAAAAACTCCCAGTCCAGTAACGATCCATGCCAATGTGGCCCCTAATGGACTGGAAACCTGTGCTAATTGGGCAGGGAGCATGAAAATTCCGCCGCCGACCATATTTCCAATTACGAAAGTGGTCAAAATCAATAAACCCCATTTTTTATTTACCATTTATATCGAACCTTTCTTAAATACAAAGTATGTGTTTATACCGACAACTTATACTAAAATAGTATATCTCAAATAGTTTAGTTTGGTAAAGTGGTAAATAAGTAAAATGTAAAACGCAGACTAATCAGAAAATTTAAACACAGGATTGACAAAAAGATGAAATTGGATTATATTAGTAAATACCAAGTTAATTGGTAAGAATAATATGGTTTGTCTCATTTTATTGTATTTTTCTATAACATTTGCAATTCCCGAATATTGCCGATTAGTCAACTAAAGGCACCCTTACATCTAATCCGTTAGATGGCGGGTGCCTTTATTTTTTATAGTGAAGGGAGGGAATATGGAGTTCCTATTAACTGGTTATTCTTATACGGAAAGTTAAGTGATGAGGATATGATAGGTAAACCAAGTTCCCAAGAAAACATTGAAAGTGGGAAGCGTACATGTGCTTGTCGTGCGAATCTTTTTAACATTAGGCATGAAACGAAGCTTTATTACCAGTAGTGAAGGGGAGATATTATGGAAAAGAAAGAAGAATTGAAAATCAGGCATATCATTTCAAGCTTGGAAGATCTGCAATATGGATCAGTTTTAATAACCGTACATGATGGCGCAATCACACAAGTGGATACCACCGAGAAGAAACGATTCCCATTAGTGAAGGGCCGTGCCGTTAAAGCTAGATGAATGACAGTTATTAAGGGAGCTTTCAATATGAAGGCTCTTTTTTATACAAAAATTTATTCAATTTTGGAATTTCTAATAAGATTGTACTGCTTTTAACATGGTAGAATAAGTTAGGGGATAAGGGAGTTTTTTAAAGGGGTTTAAATGATATCTAAGGGAGGACCAGGGAATAGATGACTTTACAAACTATAGAACATGATATCTTGGCATTAGTTGAATCATTTAATGGGAAAATTGCATATAAAATTGAAAATGGTCTTGGGGACACGATTGGATATCACGAGAATGAATCCTTTCAATCAGCTAGTTTGATCAAAATACCAATGATCATCGAAGGTTATCGTCAAAGTGAACAAAAGAAAATCTATTTGAACCAACCAGTGACCATCCCGCCTAGTGAAGTGACAGGGGGATCTGGGGTCCTGCACGTCTTATCGAATAAAGTATTTTTGACCGTAGAGGATTTATTGACATTGATGATAACCATTTCCGACAATACATCCACGAATATGATGATGAACCTGTTGGGCTTTGAAGAAATCAATCAATGCATTAAGGAACTTGGTTTGAAAAATACTGTCCTTGAACGAAAAATGCAGGATTTTAAGGCATTAAAAGAAGGGCGCGACAATACCATATCGGCGGAAGATACGATTACCTGCTTAAAAGCCATACATACAGGCAACTTTTTAACGAAAGAAAGCCAGGAAAGAATATTGCGTGTATTTGACAATCAACAATTAAGGGATAAACTTCCATCGCTGATGGGCAGAGGAGTCAAGGTCGCAAGCAAAACGGGCGGAATTCGGGGAGTTGCCCATGATTGTGCAATCATTCGGTCAGAAACTCAAACCGTTTATGCTGCCGTTCTTACTGAAGATATGAAATCAGAGGAAGAAAGCCGTCAAGTAATCAGTAAAATTGGAAAATTGATTTATGATGATATGGTCGCAGAATGAACTGTCCGATTGAATATTTTTGAATAGAGCGGGAAGTCTTTCATGATTTCCCGCTCTTTGATCCTAGTCATATAGGAGTTAGTGGTTATATATGATAAGAAAATGAAGCGGGGAAAAACTTTGAAAAGGAAAATGAAACTTTTTGTGTAATAAGCGTCATTGCGATACTGGGGTACTTTGGATTTTTGCACATGAAAATTCAGGAAAGCATTCACCAGCAAATTCCGGAAAATGCCGATTACCTCATTATTCTTGGAGCAAGGGTCAAAGGTTCGGTTCCATCATTATCCTTACAATACCGGATTGATAAAGCTGCAGAGTATTTATCGGCGAATAAACATACAGTGGTCATTGTATCTGGCGGCAAAGGACCGGGAGAGGATATATCGGAAGCAAAAGCAATGCAACAGGGGCTGATCGCCCAAGGAATTGAAGAAGCACGCATCATGATGGAAGACAAATCTACAACAACTCACGAAAATATTGTTTTCTCAAAAAACTCATTCCTGATACAGCAGCTTCAGGATTGATCGTAAGTAATGACTTTCATATCTACAGGGCAGTCGAAATAGCAAAAAATGAAGGCTTGGACATGAAGGGAATGCCGGCAAAGACACCAAAAGTGTCACTGTTGAAATCATATACCCGTGAATATCTGGCAATTACCAAATACTATTTGACCGGGTTGATTGGGAGGTGAATTCGAATTCTCTTAAAGAGGGGGGCTTTCATCATTCGACTTCCACGACGACATTAGGAACTTGCCAAAAATCTTTCTCTTGATATAGCTCCTTAAGTGTCTTATAAACGGGATAAACCGTATAGGAAATCTCGACTCGTTCATCAGCATCCACTTCTTCCACATCTATATCATCAACAAAACCAAGTTGATCATCGATTTCCATTAAATAATATCCGAGTGCCTCATAGCTGCTATAGGCTACAATCACTTTACTGTCAAAACCGCTATTAGAAACTTTGTAATATTTCATTGAGTGACCTCCTTGTTGATAATTCTCTAAGTGAAAATCCTACTGTATCTTATTACTCTGATATACCCATTAATTAATATCTGAATCATTAAATTGGATAAATAAAGAAAATAAGAAGGCAAAAAGAATGTGGAGCCATCTTAAATTATCGCTGGATAATTTGCTATCTGCATCATTTCATGTTAATCTAATAAAGAATTGTTTTTGGTTGTGGAAGAGGATACTCGTTATTTTCCAAATGATTGAAAATAGTAATACAATGTGTGTTATGCACTAGGAGGCAACAACAATGGAACAAGGTACAGTTAAATGGTTTAATGCAGAAAAAGGTTTTGGATTTATCGAACGTGAAAACGGAGACGACGTATTCGTACATTTCTCAGCTATCCAAAGCGAAGGCTTCAAATCTTTAGACGAAGGTCAAAAAGTAACTTTCGAAGTTGAGCAAGGTGCTCGTGGAGCTCAAGCTGCTAACGTTCAAAAAGCTTAATTTTATAATTAAATCGTAACCTATATGAACAGACTTCCTCGATGGGGGTCTGTTTTTTATTGTGCTAAAATATGAAAAAGCAAAAAAAATCCCACTCTGAACTGAGTAGGTTTTTTAGTGACTTGTTCTTAAGCTTTTTTAAATTCTTCTTCAAAGAAAAAAGTAGTTGGATGTTCTTTAACCGTATAAGAATATCTCTTCATGTTTTTTACATATGCCCATTTATTAATGGTTACTGATTCATTAGTATCCTGAATGGTTACTGTTTCACCAGTATTATACTTATTGCTTTTCAATTTAGCCACCCTCTTTACTAATAGTATAACATATTTGGCAATCAAAGATGTGTTCAAGATATTCAATGAAATATTAGGTTTAAAAAATCAGGCTATGTAAACGGTACTTAGCCCAATTATTTTGAATAAAGAGGAATTTAAGGGTGATGTTTTAGCGATTGCAGAAGGTGAAGGGTGAATGTATTTTTAGCTGGATGTCACAATTTGGGATTATGTGGAGTCAGGCTAAAGCGAATAAACCTATCGAAAGCAAGGAGTCGATATTACTACGGGCTTGTCTGCTTTTTGGGCATGAAAAAAACAGCCACATGTTTCCAAGTAATACAGGGATCACGTGGCTGAAGGTTTTCAAGTGATGGACGCTTAAAGCCGGCTAATTAAAACGCCCAATCCCCATTACGGAAAACAGGTTCTGAAGTGCCATCCTGTTTGATGCCGTCGATGTTCATTTTTTCCGATCCAATCATGAAATCGACATGTGTAAGGCTATCATTCAATCCATTTTCTGCAAGCTCTTCTGGACTCATATTTTTTCCGCCTTCAATGCAGAAAGCATAGGAGCTGCCGATAGCAAGGTGGTTTGATGCATTTTCATCGAATAATGTATTGAAGAATAAAACATTCGATTGGGAAATCGGTGAGTTGAATGGAACAAGTGCCACTTCGCCAAGATAGTGTGAACCTTCATCCGTTTCAACCAATTGCTTTAGGATTTCTTCCCCTTCTTCAGCTTTTACCTCAATGATCCGTCCTTCTTTGAAGGTCACGGAAAAAATTATTGATGATGTTGCCGCCGTAACTAAGTGGTTTCGTGCTGGATACCGTACCGTTAACGCCTGTTTTCAATGGAACTGTAAACACTTCTTCGGTGGGCATGTTGGCCATGAATTCATGACCCTGTACGTTAACGCTTCCTGCTCCGACCCAACGGTGTTTGTCGGGTAACTCGATTGTCAGGTCTGTTCCAGGAGCCGTGTAATGCAATTTTTGGTAATGCTTATCATTTAAATAATCAACCTTTTCATGCAGGGTATCATCGTGTTTTTTCCAGGCTTCCACAGGATCCTTCACATCAACACGAACTGCCTTGAAAATGGCTTCCCATAGCAAATCAACTCGTTTTCCTTCTGCCTCTTCTGGGAATACTTTATCAGCCCAAGCCTTTGAAGGGACGGCAACGATGGACCAGCTCACCTTATCGGATTGCATATACTGACGCCACTTCTTCAGAGCAGTCCCTGATGCTTTTTGGAAGTTGGCAATCCTTTCAGGATTTACACCTTTCAATAAGTCAGGGCTGGAGGAGATGACGGATAGATAGGCAGCTCCGTTTTCTGCAAGTTCGATCGTTTCTTCTGCGCGCCATTTTGGATACTCGTGGAACACCTCATCCGGAGCCAGTTCATATTTGGTAAGTGAAACGATATCGTCATTCCAATTGACGATGACATTGCGCGCACCGTTCTCATATGCCTTTTTTACAATGAGACGCACAAGGTCAGCGCCTTCTAATGTTGAGTTTACGACAAGGGTTTGATCTTGTTGGATGTTTACGCCGACTTTAACGGCAAGTTCTGCATATTTTTCTAAATTCGTTTGAAAATCACTCATCATTTTAAAACTCCTTTTCCATTTTCTACATTTATAATTGTACTTATTGTCATATAAAAAGAAACTTTTTACACCGATTATGAAAACTAATCGTATACGATGGAGGTCATGATAACCGGCAAGGAGCTGAATTCAATTCAAATCGGTTTTGCATCAGCACCTGCAATCTCGTGGCACAAATAAGTCCTCAAGCTCCAGCAGCGATTTTGTCTATCTTGCATTTTACCAAAACTAAAGAAGGAAAGACTATTGAAAAGGTTTGAATAGTTGAATAATTTAATGATTAGTACACTGAATCAATGGACTGAAAGAAGAGGGCCTCTTTGAGACCCTCTTCCTTAATAGAGTAAATCACCTACCTAAATTAATCCAGACGCTTTTCACTTCAGAATAGTTTTCCAGTGCATAAGATCCCATTTCACGTCCGATTCCGGATTGTTTGTAGCCGCCGAACGGGGAAGCTGCGTCGAAAGCGTTATAACAGTTCACCCATACTGTACCGGCACGGAGTTTCCCTGCAACATAATGGGCATTGGCTATGTCGCTTGTCCATAAGCCGGCAGCCAAACCATATTCACTGGCATTTGCACGGTTAATGACATCATCTAAATCCTCGAATGGCATTGCCGCTATGACCGGTCCGAAAATTTCTTCTTTGGCGATCGTCATATCCTCTTCAACACCGGCGAATATAGTAGGAGAAACAAAGTAGCCTTGTTCACCCGGTTTATTTCCGCCGACAAGAACTTCCGCACCCTCGTTTTTCCCTTTTTCAATATAGCCCATTACCCTATTTTGCTGCTCCTCGGAAACAAGCGGTCCAATTTGTGTACTTGGATCTAGGCCAATCCCTTGTTTGATGTTTTTTGCATGGCTGGCCATATCGGCAACAACATTATCATAATGTTTCTTTTGAATATAAACCCTTGAACCGGCACAGCATACCTGACCTTGGTTAAACATGACCCCATTCAAAGCTCCAGGGATGGCTTTTGAGAAATCAGCATCAGGCAGGATGATATTTGGCGATTTCCACCAAGTTCCAATGTGACCCGTTTCAATGAATATGAAGCGGAGCGCATGATCAATTTTCCAACTTCGGTCGAACCGGTAAATGCAATTTTATTTACTTGCGGATGGTCGACAAGCGCTTGTCCAGCGGTTTCACCAAAACCGGGAACGATATTGACGACCCCATCAGGGAAACCGGCTTCAGCCAATAATTCAGCCAGGTAAAGAGCGGAAAGCGGTGTTTGCTCAGCAGGCTTTAGTATGACCGTACAACCTGTAGCAAGTGCCGCTCCCAGTTTCCACATCGCCATAAGAAGCGGAAAGTTCCATGGGATGATTTGGCCGACAACACCAACAGCCTCGTGTTTTGTGTAGTTAAAATAATTTCCGCTTACCGGGATGGTCTGTCCGACAATCTTGGTGGACCAGCCAGCAAAATATCTCATATGTTCTATTGCTAAAGGAATATCGGCATTGGTAGTTTCAATGATTGGTTTACCATTATCCAACGTTTCCAATTGAGCAAGTTCAGTTTTATTTTCTTCCATTAAATCGGCTAGTTTATACATAAGTCTACTGCGTGCAGCTGCGCTCATTCTTGACCAAGGACCTTCATCGAATGCTTTGCGTGCAGCTTTGACCGCTAAGTCGATATCTTCTTTATCAGCTTCATAAACATCGGCAAGTTTTTGTCCTGTAGCAGGATTAGGAGTGGAGAAGGTTTTTTTGAAGCACTTTCTACAAACTGACCATTAATATAGAGCTTTTTTGGTCCTGTTAAAAATTTTTGCAGCTTTCCACTTACTTCTAACGTTAGATTTGTCATTAATTACCCTCCTGAATAAAATGATTATCTTGGGCAAAACATGATGACTTATTGTTAACGCTATGATTGCCAATTTTTATGATAAATGAAAAAAGGGAATATTCAATCTATAACATTCGACAGAATATCCAAGATTTCTTCATCATTTTAAAAATGAAGTATTTTTTGTCATGACATGTGTAATTACTATAGCAAAAATGAAAGTTAATAGTTAAAATGAATAAGGGTAAAATAACAAGAAGGTCTGAAGTTCTTCAGGAGGAATATATGGGAAATGATGCGAAAATGATATCGCAGCGTAAGTTACTTGGTGTTGCGGGTCTTGGTTGGATGTTCGATGCACTTGATGTCGGTATGCTTTCCTTCATCATTGTTGCATTAAAACAGGATTGGAACTTAACCAGTGAGCAGGTTGGCTGGATCGGGAGCATAAACTCCATAGGAATGGCTGTTGGCGCCGTATTCTTTGGTGCGATGGCCGACAGGGTCGGACGAAAGAATGTCTTCATCATTACATTATTATTGTTTTCGATCGCAAGTGGCCTGTCTGCAGCAGTCAGTACACTCAGCTTGTTCTTGATATTGCGGTTTTTGATTGGAATGGGACTTGGGGAGAACTCCCGGTTGCCTCGACATTGGTCTCTGAAAGTGTTGAAGCGAGTAAAAGGGGAAGGGTCGTCGTACTTCTTGAAAGCTTTTGGGCGGTTGGCTGGATTTTGGCAGCACTCATATCCTATTTCATTATACCGGCTTATGGTTGGCGGGTTGCATTGTTATTGAGCGCAGTTCCAGCTTTATATGCTCTGTATCTGCGCTTGAAACTGCCGGATTCACCGAAGTATACGGAACTTGAAAAAAGCAGAGACCATCTGTATTAAGCAATATGAAAAGCGTCTGGAAAAAGGAATACTCCCGTCAGACCCTTGTATTGTGGATTCTATGGTTTTGCGTGGTCTTTTCCTATTATGGGATGTTTTTATGGCTGCCAAGTGTGATGGTCCTAAAAGGCTTCAGCATGATTCAAAGTTTTGAATATGTTTTGATCATGACGCTTGCACAGCTTCCGGGCTATTTTTCAGCTGCATGGCTGATAGAGAAGATGGGACGTAAATTCGTTTTGATCACGTACTTAATTGGAACGGCAGTCAGTGCCTTTTTCTTTGGATCGGCAGAGGGGCTGGCACTGCTGATAGTTTCCGGGATGTTCCTATCTTTCTTCAACCTAGGGGCATGGGGTGCACTTTATGCGTATACACCTGAGCAGTATCCAACAGCAGTTCGCGGTACGGGTGCTGGGTTAGCTGCAGGGGTCGGAAGGATTGGCGGTGTCCTGGGACCGTTGCTTGTAGGGTATTTAGTTGCCGCAGACACCCCGATTTCATCGATTTTCACCCTATTTACAATTGCTATTCTAGTGGGTGCAGTTGCCGTAGCTTTTGGGAAGGAAACAAAGAATACCGTTTTGACATAAACAAAAGGAGGGGACTGTATACAGTCTCCTCCCTTTGTTTAATTAAAGTCCTTAATTATTTTTAAAAGGGATTCGGAGGCAGTCTTCGGATTATCTGCATTCATGATGGCCGATACGACTGCGGCACCGGATAGCCCGCTATCAGAAAGAGAGGAAATGTTACCGGCAGAGATACCACCGATGGCTACTGCGGGAATGGAAACGCTGCGGCAAATTTCCCCCAAATCCTCAAGGGCCATTAGGGTTGCATCTTGTTTGGTCTTGGTAGGGAAAACGGAACCGACTCCGATATAGTCCGCTCCATTTCGTTCGGCTTCGAGAGCTTCTTCAAGAGTGGAGACAGATACACCGACAATCATATCTTCAGGAACCATTTTTTGACGACAGGCAGTGGAAGGTCATCTTGCCCAATATGAATTCCGTCCGCTCCAACCGCAAGTGCTATATCCACCCGGTCATTGATGATAAGGGGAATGGACAGCTCATTCAATAACTGTTTTAATGCAGATGCTTTTTTATAAAAGGAGAGGGAGGAATTGTTTTTCTCTCTAAGTTGTACGATCGAGGCTCCTCCTGAAACGGATTCTGCAATGATTTTGGTCAATTCTTCTATTGCTATGGACTCTTCCGTAACTAAATACAGGCTTAAATCAATTTGGGACTTCTTCATTTAATTTCACCTCGTTCATCCAGATTTCCTTATCCATTCTTGATATCGCATCGATTAATCGCACACGAAAAGTACCTGTTCCTTCATCCTTTTGAAGGTTTGCGGCTGCTAGTTCCCCTGAAATGCTCATGGTTGAGATACCGGCAATTGCTGCAGAATAAAAATCATCGGTGACACCGGAAAAAGTGCCGATAAGAGCTGTGGACATGCAACCGGTGCCTGTAACATTAGTTAAAAGGAGGTTCCCGTTATCGATGATGGACGTATGTTTTCCATCGCTGACCGCATCCTTAGCTCCGCTGACCACGATGATGCTATTCAATTCATTTGCCGCTCGTGCAGCCAGCTCTGCATTGCTAATCGAAAGTTCTCCCGAATCCACCCCGCGTGTAACGGTATCCCCACCCATCAATGAAAGGATTTCACTCGCATTTCCGCGAATGATTTGGAAAGTAACCTTACTTAGGAGCTCTTTGACTTGCTCTGTACGATAGGAGGTGGCACCAACTCCAACCGGGTCCAAAATGACCGGGATATCCAGGGCATTTGCCGTTTTACCGGCGATCTCCATTGCTTCCAAAGCTTTATCATCGATCGTACCGAAATTCAGGACCAATGCATCTGCTAATTTGACCATATCCGCCACTTCTCTTGGGCTCGATGTCATTACTGGTGAACCACCGATGGCAAGGGTGGCATTTGCACAGTCATTGACCGTAACAAAGTTGGTGATTTGGTGAACGAGTGGTTTTCTTTCTCTTACCTTCATAAATAAATCGGCTGAAGAAACCTTCATAACAAGTCACTCCGTTCTTTTTTGAATATGAATGAAAATGGTGGACTGGCCCATGACCTTTACCGATTGAAAAGCTATTGCGTATTGCTTCGGATATATAGGTCTTGGCTTGTTCGATCGACACTTGCAATGGCAGTCCGTTTGCCAGGTTTGATGTAATGGCGGAAGATAGGGTACAGCCCGTACCATGAGTGTTTTTGTATGAATGCGCTCTCCCTTGATCCAGTGGAAGTCAGTCCCATCATAAAAAGATCATTTGGATTTCCTGCTGCATGGCCCCTTTAAGTAAAACGGCTTTGGGACCCATTTCTTGTATTGAAATGCATGCCCTGTAGAAATCTTGTTTCGTCCGAATCGAGAAGCCAGTAAGTACTTCCGCTTCCGGTACATTTGGTGTAACAAGTGTTGCAAGCGGAAGCAACTCCATTTTTAAGGCAGAGACAGCCTTTTCGTCGAGCAAATGGTGGCCGCTTTTGGAAATCATGACAGGGTCAAGGATAACGATGGCAGGCATGAAGGCTTTAAGGGACGCAGCGACCGTTTCCACGATTTCTTTTGATCCAAGCATGCCTATTTTTACTGCATCGACACGAATATCTTCAAATATAGCTGCAATTTGATCCGATATGATAGCAGTTTCAATTGGCTGTACTGAACGGACTTCCATTGTGTTTTGTGCGGTTACGGCTGTGATGGCGGACATTCCAAATACACCATGTGCAGAAAATGTTTTTAAATCCGCTTGTATTCCAGCACCGCCCCCTGAATCAGAGCCGGCGATGGTTAATGCTGTTTTCATAAAAAAACCCCTTCATATAATTATTTTTTATCAGTATTTTAAGTAATATGAAAGCTAAAATCGCACCTGCGAATGAACTGAACATAAAAGCCGGTAAAAAACCAAAAAGAGCAGCTTTTTCTCCCAATAGGAGGGTTGCAAGTGGATAACAGGCTAGGGAACCGAGAATGCCGGTCCCGATCACTTCCCTAAACAGGCGAATTTTAAGCTTTGTGTTTTTCGGTAAAGGATGGCAGCCAAAAGTGCACCGATCATGCTTCCGGGAAAGGCGAAAATTGAACCGGTACCAGACATGTTTCTAATGATGGAAACTAAAAAAGCTTGTGTTACAGCATAGGCAGGCCCCAATAGAACAGCCGTCAGGACATTTGCCAGATGCTGAATAGGAAAGATTTTTGCAAATCCTGCAGGTATGAAAATAAATGAACTGGTCAGCGTCGTTAAAGCCGTGATCATGGCAGTCAACGTCAGTTTCTTGATAGGATTCATCATGTCATCCACCTACAGCGGCCAATCCTGCTCATTTTGAACCATATCCCAGAATAAATATTCATATCGGGAAGTAACCAAAAAGTGCTTTTCTAATCTAAGAAGTTCCTTTTCAGGCATGCCTTCCGTCAATTCTTCCAACAAAGCGATCAGCCACTTATGTGCTTCCCCGAATTCAGGAGACGAATAGGACCTTATCCAATCTGCGTAGCGGTTGTTTTCCAAAGCTGCTCCATTTTGTTCTTTTAATAGCAAACCGATTTCATAATAATCCCAAGCGCAGGGCAGGAGACAGGCGATCAAGTCTGCCAAAGTCCCATGCTGAGCTGCATTTAACATGTAACCTGTATAGGCTAAAGTGGTTGGAGTAGGTTCTGTATTTTCCAATTCCTTGGAACTGATCCCGAATTTGGAAGCATAATGCCGATGGATATCCATTTCCACTTGAAGGGTTTCATTTAAAATATTCGCAAACTTTGCCATGGTTTCGATGTTATGGGCTTTGATGACACCTAAAGCAAAGAGCTTGGAATAATCCATGAGATAGATATAATCCTGTTTCAGGTAATAGGCAAATTTCTTTTCAGGAAGCGTGCCGTTTCCAATTGCCTGGACAAAGGGATGTGAATGGTTCCTTTTCCAAATCTCTTTTGCCCTTGCATGCAGTCTATCACTGAATGTTTCTAATTTTGTATTCTCCATTGTTCATCCTCCTTTAGAATGGATCCCTTTGTTAAATAAAAAACCCCGTTCCTGAATACGGAACGGGGTAGATGGATATAGTCTGTAAATGGACGATATCATCCACTTCCCTCCGCCGGTATGAGCCGGTTCAGGTTCAAAGGGTCCGGAACTAATTCCATCTCAGTCTTAAAAAAGACTCCCCTAGTGGTGTGAATTGTATGTAATTACTGACATCATATCAGAAAGACAAGAAAATGCAATACGTATTTGAAACAGGGATCCCTTTATTCCAGGAAAAAAGGGAGAACCAGGTAATTGACTTTTGATGATTATTAGGATAGAATCATTTCTACATCATTATATATCGAATTCTTATCCAGAGAGGTGGAGGGACTTGGCCCTAAGAAACCTCGGCAGCGGACCCATTTTGGGAACTGTGCTAAATCCAACAAGCATATGCTTGGAAGATAAGAAGAGCCGTACGGATACTGTCAGCCTCTTCTTAAATTGGAAGGGGCTTTTATTTTTGGGAAATAACGTTTAGTGACATAATAGAAAAGGTATATATAATTTGGTGAAATCAAACAAGTTGATAAAGTTTAGCTAACTAGAAGCAGGCTCAAGGACGACTAGGAAAGGAGCCATTTACATGGCAGAATTATTTAAGAGGATTGAACAGAGGAAGGCAAAGCTCATTGAAGAGCTATTGGCCAATGGAGTATACAAAACCTCTGATGAAAGGCACCTTTATGATGCCCCATTAAAAGTACTTGAAGATGAATATAAGATTGTTATAAATAGACCCAATAACGAGTCACCTTCTGAATGGATGACATAGTAAGCGATATACTATATTTTTGGTTCATGGATAAGGGATATGATGTAAGCATTCGCAGTCTACACTAGTGGATGCTTTTTTGCGTTTAATAGAAAACGACACAAAATATACATAATTAAAGAGTGGAATAGGTGTTTTGTCACATTTGACCTATAAAATAACACATTTAATTCCTGGAAAATAGTTGATTTTAACTAGTGGTTTCATTATGATGAAAGTGTAAAAATATTGAATAAATGGGAGGTGGCTATAATGCCTTGCCGTAAGGTAACTGTAGAAAAAGTAGAAGAAAAGAGACAGGAAATGATAAAGTTGGGAGCGATTTACGGCTTAACAAGTCTGGTAACTGTTCAAGCCAGTCAAGAATTGGATAGGCTATTAAATGCATTAGCAAGTAAAAGGGATTCTGAGTATTTTTCCTTTCAAAAAGCAAATAGGTATTTTTAAATTAGCCAATTCGACCTGTATTAATCTGAAAAAGCTACTGCTCAAGGCAATAGCTCTAAAGAATTATATATTAAATATCGACACGTTTACCAAGAATGATCAAATCCCGCTCAATGCCATCCAGCTCGGCAACTTGAGGTAAATGTGCCCATTCTTCAAACCCAAATTTGGAAAAAAGCTTAAGGCTCGGTGCATTGTGGGCGAAAATGAAACCCAATAAAGTCTTAATACCTAATTTTGGACATAATTCAATTGCCTTTCGAATCGAAATTTGTCCGATTCCTTTTCCCCGGAAATAATCATCAATATAAATGCTGATTTCCGCAGTGGACTTATATGCCGGTCGGCCATAGAAGGATTGAAAGCTCATCCATCCAGCAGTTTTCCCTTCTATAGTAATGATATATAGCGGTCTACTTTCTGAATGATGTTCCTCAAACCATTTAACCCTCGATTGGACGGATACAGGTTCCGTATCTGCCGTGACCATTCTTGAAGCAATTGTCGAATTATATATTTCAACAATTCTGGGTAGATCAGATAGTTCTGCCTCTCTAAACTCTATGTTCTCTTCCATGATTTAAACTCTAACTATCATTTATTCAATCTCCAGAATGAAGGGTAATCCCGTTTTTGGTTTTAGGAACGGTGAACGACACCCAATCCATTGAAAGTTTTATATTATCATACACTCATTACTCTTTATCTGACAATTCTTTTTTATGTTAAGACTTCAGATTTTTGGGTATGTAAAAGACTAAATACTTCTAGTAAAAAGACAAGAGGAGAACCAAATGAAAAAATTGGCAGGTTTATTGATTATTGTACTGGTTATATGTTTTGCTGCATATGAATTCCAGGCCTCGGAGTCGGAAGATGTGCAAAGGGTCATGGCTTTTGGAGATTCATTAACCTACGGAAAAGGGGATAAAAACGGGGAAGGATATATAGAAGGCCTTGAGGATGAATTGAATGATCCGCAATCGGAGCAAAAAGTGAGTTTTGGAATTACGGTATAAAAGGCCAGGAAACGGATGGGGTGATGAAACAGCTTGATGATTACCGCATTAAAACGAAACTTGATGAAGCCGATACTTTCATCGTTTTTATTGGAACGAATGACTTGATCAATAGTAACGGCGGGGACTTGGAGAAAATAAGTGACCGAAAAATCAATGAGGGTAAACGGGAGTATATCAACCATCTGAAAAAGATTACATCAACATTGCTGGAGGCAAACGATAAAGCGGATATTCTGGTAGTAGGACTATATAACCCAATTAAAGACAATCAAAAACTTGAAAAGCACATTCGCGATTATAACCGGTCAATAAAGGGGTTAGCGGATAAAGATAAAAGGATGTTATTCATTCCTACAAATGATCTTTTTGAAGATGAAAAGAAAACAAAGTATTTCAGTGATAAGTTACATCCGAATGAAAAAGGGTATCAGCTCATTGCGAATCGGGTTTTGGAAAGTTATGATTTCAAATGAAAGCAAAAAATGCACAGAAAGGCTTTCTGTGCATTTTTGCCTGCTAAGTCGCTAGAATTTGATATCGCTTTTAGTTGAGGGAACTGTAAGTCATGGAGCTGCTTGTTCGGCCGTTGTTTTGCATTAACTGTTCATGTGTTCCTTTTTCATGAACCTGCCCTTTTTCCAGCACGATGATTTGATCGGCATCATGAATGGTCGATAAACGATGTGCAATGACTATTGAAGTCCGGTTTTTCATTAAACGTGACAATGCTTGCTGGATCAAATGTTCGGATTCTGTATCCAAGGCCGCCGTTGGCTGAATGGAATATGTCCTCCACTCATAGCGATCACTCCTATTTAGACTGTCCTTGATGAATTTTGCCTTTATGAATATCATAGAGCTTTTCAAAAAATAGACAACTTTTAATCGGTTCGTTTTGTCAAAAAGTATTATTATTTTACACTTTCCTATAGGACATGGAATAATTAAAGGAGATTAGCGAGGCTGATAAGAGGAGATGCTAAAATGAATGAAAATGAAAAAATCAGGGAAGAACTTTTAAATGCGGTCAACGGACTATCGGATGAACAGCTGAACGCCCGGCCTGAACCTGGACGATGGAGCATCATCCAGGTTTTGGATCATTTATATTTAATGGAGAGGGCCATAACAAAGAGCATTTCCGATAAATTGAAGAGCGATGAAAGCATTCCTGCTGTGGATAAACCGATAGAGCTTACTTTAAATCGTGAAGTGAAGGTCCAGGCCCCGCCATTTGTCATTCCGTCAGAATCATACCAGACTTTGAGTGAAGTTAAGGAGAAGTTGTCCGAATCCCGAAAAGCTTTTGTACAGGTCGTTGACCATGCAAAGGAAATTGATTTCGAACAAAAGTCTTTTCCACACCCTTTGTTTAAGGATTTAAGCCTGAAGCAATGGATTCCGTTCGTGGGACTACATGAAAAACGGCATTTATTGCAAATTGAAGAACTGAAAGCAAAGTTATTATAGAAGAAAAACTCATCCGTCTTTGGTTGAGTTTTTCATTTTCAGACAGATATTCGTAAAGGAAGGATTTTTTTAGTGAAAGCCACTTGGGTAAGGACATGTTTGGTATTGGGCTTTTTCGGATTGTTGCTGTGGCTCTTGTTCAAGTATATGCTTCCGCCTGACCTGGATGAAATCGAACTGACTGATGAGCTTAATCCGATCGTCGCCGAAAAAAAGATGAGCTCATTCAACTGGCCAATGACAAAGGCATCCAGGTTATCATTACGGCAGGGTTCCGGTCTCTAGCCGAGCAAAATGAACTCTATGAAAAGGGAAGATCAGACTCGGGCAACATCGTAACGAATGCAAGAGGTGGCGAGTCGCTGCATAATTTCGGTTTGGCAATAGATTTTGCCCTCCTTAACAAACAAGGCGAGGCCATTTGGGATATGAGTTATGACGGCAACGATAATGGAAAGTCGGATTGGATGGAAGTCGTAACCATCGCTAAAGGGTTAGGTTTCGAATGGGGAGGGGATTGGGCAGGGTTCAAGGATTATCCGCATTTACAAATGACATTTGGTCTAAGCCTGCGTGAGCTGCAACAAGGCAAGCAGCCAAAAGGGCAGTGAAAGTGGTTGGCTTCATAATAAGCCGCATAATTTTGACTAAAAGCAGGAAAATAAGCATGTGAATTGCTTTACAGGTAAGAATTCGATAAAGTGGACTAGTGAGAAATCAGACATAAAGGAGTGCAGTCACCATGGAAGAAACAAAAAATTGCCGGGACTCATTGGTCATAAAAACAAGCCTTGTCCTCCCGCCGGATACAAATAATATTGGTACGATGTTCGGAGGCAAATTAATGGCATACATTGATGATGTA
Organism: Peribacillus frigoritolerans; assembly: GCA_030562215.1. Lineage (GTDB taxonomy): Bacteria > Bacillota > Bacilli > Bacillales > DSM-1321 > Peribacillus > Peribacillus frigoritolerans_B. Next base: position 2,447,542 of record JAUPFL010000001.1, read on the forward strand.
GCGGCTATATCAGCCATGCGTCATGCGCGAAGCAACGTCGTTACGGCATCAACTGATTCTGTCGATTTCCTACACCCTATTCACGAAGGAAATGCAGTTTGCCTTGAAAGCTTCGTGACTTATACGGGCAGAACATCAATGGAAATCATCGTCAAGGTGATTGCGGAGGATTTAGTTACTGGTGCCCGAAATTTATGCGTGATTTCCTTCTTGACATTTGTTGCCATTAATGAAGAAGGTAAACCAATCCCTGTTCCGCGTTTGGTTCCTGAAACGGAAATGGAAAGGAATTTAAATGAATCAGCTAAACAACGGGCCCAAATAAGGAAAAAAGAAGGGAAGATACACAGTTCATTGCAAGTACTTTCGGTGTGAAACTGCCATGGACCGATCAATCAAATCCAGGATTATATAAATAAGATAGGCATCCCTTCAGCCGTTTTATTGATGATCGAGACCAAATTCATCGTGATTTGGTCTTTTATTAATCGACATGGCTATTAGGAAAAATGTGTTCTTCAACTATCCGAATGGGAAAATTACGTGAAAAGACGCTTGGAAAATTCCAAGCGTCTATTTTATGTTACCTTGTAGGTTTGAACATATCCGATTTTAGTCATCGCTTGCTAAAATACCAAAGAAGCGCAAGATGTTAATGAATAGGTTAATGAAATCAAGATATAGATTCAAAGCCATGAGCGGTACTTCTTCGGCTGTTACCCCATAATGCTTCATTCGATTGAAATCATATAAAATATAACCGCTGAAAACTAAAAATCCCTATAAATGAAAAGACCAGCATGGCTGTAGAGCTTAATGGAGAGAAAATGTTGAAAATGCTAATGACGACTAAAGCTAGCAAGGCTGCAAATAACATTCCCCCAAGAATGAAAGGTCCCTTTTGGTGGTTGTGGCATAAACCGCCAGTCCTCCAAATACGACTGTCGTCGTAACACCTGCCAGGATCACCACATTTGCCCCTGCAGCGGCTAGGTAGTGTGCAATGATCGGATAGGTCGTAATTCCGGAAATCAACGTGAAAGTATACAAAAATGTATAACCTATCGCTTTTTTCCTCCGTAATATGAATGCTCCAATCAACATGGCGATCTCAAGTATCGCCAAGGGAAGAAACAAGGATGGCGGAACAAGAGTGCCGAGAGCCATCCCTAAAACGGAAACGGCAAGTGATAAAGCGAACGTCCGCATGACGGATGGCATATATGTTTGTACAGTTTGTGAATACATTCAATCACCTCATCATTTATTTTCTACAGTCTTCTACGAATCTGTTTTAAAAAGGTTTCATTGCAATTAATGAAAAATTAAGTGTTTTTTAAAAGTATTGAAATATATATGAAATAATTACCTATTTTATGATATTCTTACAAAAAGACTAATTTTTCTGAAATATTAAAATAATTCAAGTGAAAACATTCTGCGGTACGTAAAACGACAAGGTCAATAAATGAGTATGAACTTTAAAAAAGTTATCTCGAAATAATAAATTCAAAATTATTGGTTTTATATAATTAATCGGACTTCAAAACTTTACTGTATAACAGTTATAAAGGAAACGTTTTTATATTGGAGAAAATTATTCCTAAAGTTATAAAATATGAAAAAAATGTGATTATTTTCTAAAAAAACTATTGTATAATTGTAAAAAAATGATTAAAATTCTAAATAATTATCAGAAGATTGATTATTTTCCCGATAAAATAGTTTAGGGGAGCAAGGATGAAGAAAGCTATTTTACAAATAGAGAACCTAACTACCTCATTTCGAATCGGCAACAAATATCATGCAGCGGTGGATGATGTTTCGTTTACGGTGAATGAAAATGAAATTGTAGCAGTTGTTGGAGAATCAGGTTGTGGAAAGAGTGCCTTGGCCTTATCTATCATTCAATTACATAATAAGCAAAGAACGAAATCCGAAGGAAACATCAATTATAAAGGTCAAAATCTCCTAAAGTTGAATGATGTGCAAATGAATAAAGTCCGTGGTAAGGAATTGGGTATGATATTCCAGGAACCTTTAACGGCTTTGAACCCGCTCATGACCATAGGAAAACAGATCGAGGAGAGTCTTGATTACCACACTGAACTCTCCAGTGCTGAAAAAAGAGCAGGACACTCGAACTTTTGACACAAGTGGGAATTCCATATCCCGAACGGACGTACAAGCAATATCCGCATGAGCTCTCGGGCGGAATGCGGCAAAGGGCAATGATCTCGATCGCGATTGCTTGCAATCCTGCACTGGTCATCGCCGATGAACCCACGACGGCACTGGATGTTACGATTCAAGCGCAAATACTTGATCTGCTGAAGGATATCCAAAGCAGGACTAAAATGGGGATCATCTTAATCACACATGATCTGAGCGTCGTAGCAGAGGTCGCTGACAGGATCGTAGTCATGTATGCAGGTCAGGTAGTGGAAACGGGAAGTGTTAAAGAGATATTCAACAATCCGCTGCATCCATATACGAGGTCGTTATTAAATTCGATTCCTTCGGCCGCCAACGAGAAAAATCGTTTGCATGTCATCGAGGGAATCGTTCCATCGATAGCGAAAATGGATCGGATCGGATGCCGATTCCAAGATAGGATTCCTTGGATACCTAAGCATGCGCATGAAGAGACACCCCGACTTCATGAAGTGGGCAGCGATCATTTTGTCCGCTGTACCTGCTATAAAGAATTTTATTTTCAAGATGAAGGAGATGCATCGGCCCATGACATTACTCAAATTAGATAATCTGAAAGTGCATTTTCCAATAAGGGGCGGTTTTTTCAGGAGGGTGGTTGATCACGTAAAGGCTGTGGACGGTGTTTCCTTTGAGCTGCAGCAAGGGGAAACATATGGTTTGGTCGGGGAATCCGGAAGCGGCAAGTCCACGACAGGCAAGGCGGTGGTCAAACTGAATGAGGTGACATCCGGACAAATCCTGTTTGAAGGCAGGGATTTAGCATCATTAAGTAGAAGAGAAATTAAACCATTCAGAAAAGATATCCAAATGATTTTCCAAGACCCGTATTCATCCTTGAATCCCAAGAAGCGGGTACTGGACATCATTGCCGAACCGCTGAGGAACTTCGAACGGTTATCACCTTCAGAGGAAAAGAAAATCGTCCAGGACTTCTTGGACAAAGTCGGACTGAGTCCGGAATCGATTCACAAGTATCCTCATGAATTTTCTGGGGGGCAGCGCCAGCGAATTGGGATTGCCCGATCATTGACATTGAAACCTAAACTGATCATTGCGGATGAACCGGTGTCAGCACTGGATGTTTCCGTTCAGGCACAAGTATTGAATTTCCTTCAGGATCTCCAACAGGAGTTCAATTTGACTTATTTATTTGTCGGGCATGATTTAGGTGTAATCCGGCATATGTGTGACCGGATGGGCGTCATGTATCGCGGTAGATTGGTAGAGGAAGGAAAAAGCGAGGAAATCTATGAAAATCCCCAACATATATACACGAAGCGCCTGATTGCCGCCATTCCCGATTTAGAGCCGGAAGTTCGTGAAGATAAAGTGCAGCTTAGAAAAAAACTCACCTCGGAATATGAGTCTACCTACTCAAAATATTTCGATGAGAATGGACGTGCTTACGATTTGAAACCGATCTCATCGACACATAGAGTCGCATTACAATAAGGAGGTGGAAGGAATGTGGAAGTTTATCCTAAGACGATTATTAGTTATGATCCCGCAGCTCTTTTTATTGAGCATCATCGTTTTCATGATGGCAAAAGCAATGCCGGGAGATGCACTGTCAGGCCAGGAAATCAATCCTAGGGCCAATCCAGCAGAGCTTGATAGGATCCGGGAAGAACTGGGTTTGAATGACCCTTGGTACCAACAATATATAAGGTGGGCATCCAATGCTGTACAGGGTGATTTCGGTGTTTCCTATACACATAAGACGCCCGTTATGGATGTGATCGAAGACAGGCTTTGGAACACGGTTTTCCTGGCGTTGGTCACGCTGATCTTTACATATATGCTTGCGATTCCATTAGGCATACTTAGCGGAAGGTATAACGATACCTGGGTGGATAAAACCGTTACGGGTTATAGCTATGTAGGGTTTGGCACGCCGATTTTCATTTTTGCTTTAATCATGTTATTCGTTTTCGGATTTGCCTTGGATTGGTTCCCATCTGGAGGCAGTGTCGATTCAAAGGTGGACGAAGGAACATTCGCCTATGTTGTAAGCAAGATCAATCATTTGATTTTACCAGCTTTAAGTACAGCTTTAATTGCAACAACAAGTACGATCCAATATTTGCGAAATGAAATCATCGATAATAAAATCAAGGATTTCGTAAGGACTGCGCGTTCGAAGGGAGTGCCTGAATCAAAGGTATATTCACGGCATATCCTGAGAAATTCCTTTTACCGATTGCGGCATTCTTAGGCTATGAAATTACTGGATTGATCGGCGGCGCGGTCATAATCGAGACCATTTTCAGTTATCCGGGACTTGGGCAGCTTTTCCTTAGTTCAGTCAGTCTGCGGGATTTCAGCGTTGTCACGGCCATCGTCATGATGACGGGATTTGCCACTCTGCTTGGCACACTTCTTTCGGACATCATACTTAGTGCGGTCGATCCGCGCATACGGATAGAATAGGAGCGGGGTGAGTCGTATGGAAATGAAAGTAGAAACCGGAAAGAACATACAAGTGAAAGATGTGAGCCCTTCAGGAATCAAAATTATCTGGCAGGAAATCAAAAAGGATAAGCTTGCCATGGGCTCATTGATCATATTAGCAGCCATTTTGCTTTTTGTTTACGGTGCGTCACTTTTCATGGACGCCAAGGAAATAGCCAAGGTCGATTTTCTCTCCATTTATATGGAACCATCTTCAGACTATTGGCTTGGAACCGATTATGGTGGCCGGGATGTATTCGGACAACTGATAATAGGTACCAGAAATTCATTCACGATCAGTTTATTCATAACATTATTCACGGCTATCATCGGTTTATCTTTAGGGCTCCTGGCCGGCTACTTTGGCGGGGCGACCGATAATGTGATCATGCGTATTATCGATTTCGTGATTGCCCTCCCGCAATTGATGTTCATCATCGTTGTAGTCACGATTGTACCGATTTTCAATGTATATGTTTTCATTTTAATCATGACGATGTTTTTATGGACAGGTAAGGCCCGGCTGATTCGTTCAAAGGCATTGTCAGAGCGTGAGCTGGATTATATCCATGCCTCACAGACACTCGGGACGCCACATTGGAAAATCATCCTGTTTCAGCTTCTGCCCAATGTCAGTTCATTGATCATCGTTAACTTCATTTTGAACCTTGCTGGCAATATTGGCTTAGAATCCAGTTTGACTTTCTTAGGGTTCGGCCTTCCTGAGAGCACCCCGAGTTTAGGGACGCTCATCAGTTATGCTCGAAATCCAGATGTTCTGGAAAACAAGTGGTGGATATGGGTACCCGCATCACTCATGATTTTAGTGTTGATGCTGAGTATAAATTTCGTTGGTCAAGCGTTAAAACGCGCTGCCGATGCAAGACAAAGAAGAGGATAAAAAAGGGGAGTGTATGGTATGAAAATCAAAAGCTACAGTAAGGTATTAAGTGCATTGGCCATTTCGTCTCTACTGCTTGCTGCATGTTCGAATGATACGGAGAAATCTTCAACGAAAGAGAAAAAGGGAAAGATGTCGAACAGGTCGATACCTCTAAATTCCCGACAAAGACGACAAATCAAGGAGAGCCGATTGAAGGCGGCCATTTGACATATGGTTTGGTATCAGATACCCCGTTTGAAGGGATATTGAACAAAGTTTTCTATCAGGGCGAACCTGATAACCAAGTTATCACATTCTTTGATGAGGATTTATTGGATACAGACGAAGACTATGTATATACGAATGAAGGCGCCGCTTCCTATGAGATTTCAGATGATCATAAAACGGTCACGCTGACGATAAAGGATAATGTAAATTGGCATGATGGAAAGCCTGTGACTGGTGCCGATTTGGAATATGCATATCTTGTCATGGGAAACAAGGATTACAAAGGTGTCCGCTATGATGAACAAATGGCTTTAATCGAGGGTATGGAAGAGTATCATGAAGGGAAAGCGGATAAGATTTCAGGCATTAAAGTGGACGGCAAGAAAATCACTTTCACTTTCAAAAAAGCGAATCCTTCCGTCACGACCGGATTATGGACATACCCGCTTCATAAAGAATACTTAAAAGATGTTCCGATTGCAGAGTTGGAATCATCGGATAAAATCCGTAAAAATCCGATTGGATTTGGACCATTCAAAGTGAAGAAAATCGTTCAAGGGGAAGCGGTCGAATTCGAAGCGAATAAAGATTATTATCGCGGTGAACCTAAATTGGACAGTGTCACATTGAAAGTCGTGAATCCGGCAGTTGTCGTCAAGTCACTTGAAAATGGTGACCTCGATGTAGCAGAGGTTCTGGCGGAGCAATATGAACAGGCCAAGGAATTGGATAATGTCGAATTATTGGGGAAAGTTGAATTGGCTTATTCCTATATTGGTTTCAACTTCGGTCATTATGATAAGGAAAAAGAAGAAAATGTTATGGATGAAAATCCTAAATTCGGTGATAAACGGCTTCGTCAGGCGATGGCATATGCCATCAATAATGAAGAAGTTGGCGAAAAGATGTACAAGGGCCTTCGCTTCCCTGCCAACTCTGTCATTACACCGAACTTTAAATATAACAATAAAGACCTAAAACCATATGAATATAATCCTGAAAAAGCTAAAAAACTTTTGGATGAAGCAGGATTTGTAGATACGAATAATGATGGCATTCGTGAAGATGCGGATGGAAAAGAGTTCAAGATCAACTTTGCTTCCATGAGCGGTTCCGATGTTTCTGAGCCACTGGCAAGATATTATATCCAACAATGGGAACAGGTTGGTTTGGACGTCGAATTGCAGGATGGAAGGCTGCATGAGTTCAATTCATTCTACGACCTGCTGAAAAAGGATAATGACGAAGTTGATGTTTATTCAGCAGCATGGGGTGTCGCTTCCGATCCGGATCCATCAGGCATTTGGTCCAGATCTGCAGAATTTAACTATACCCGCTGGGTAAATGAAAAAAATGATGAGCTGCTTGCGAAAGGGATTTCAGAGGAAGCCTTCGATGATCAATATCGAATCGATACGTATAATGAGTGGCAGGAATTGATCCATGAAGAGGTTCCGGTCATTCCGACATTATTCCGTTATCAATTGGCGGGAGTGAATGAACGCGTTACAGGTTATGATTATCTCGCAGGCCGCCAATATCAGTGGCATAATGTCGGGGTAACGAAATAACTTAATTAATGACTATCGGCTGCCTTTATGGCGGTCGATTTTTTTGTGTTTCAATAAAGTGGATAAAGGTTATATAGATAACAGTAAGTAATTGGAAGGGTGATATTGATGGAAGTGAGAAATCCTAATGAAACAAAGAGAGAGTTAGAAATATTGTTTACTGAATCGGTTGGCCGTTTACTGAAACCTTTCGAAGAGGAAATCATTGCAGACATTGTAGCCTATCCAGACGAAAAGAGAATTGCCTTCTTGGAGTATATGAAGGAAATGTCCAACAAACAAAGACAGTTGAAGTAAGTTGAACTTTCATCATGAAGGAGGTTTTTTTATGAGGAACGAAGATATGGACAGATACAAAGTATGGCGCAATAAGTGGAAAAGAAAAGTGAATATGGAGAATTTAGCGTTATATGGAATTGCAACATTAGCTATGGCCATGTTGCCTGTCTTGGCCTTTATGAGTTAAATCGATTAAAGGACCGCCTTTTGGCGGTCTTTTAATATGTTAAAAGTTGCCATGAAAAGCTATAATGAACAAAGAGGAAAGGAGAGATATGAATGAGCGTGGTCGAAGAAAAAGAAATCGTATCTTACATAAAAGAATTGGTGTCCATACCCAGCCCCTCCGGCTATACTGAGCAAGCCATTAAATACGCGGCCGATTTCATGGAGCAGAGGAAGGTTCCTTATAACATCACGAATAAAGGGGCATTGCTTGCTACATTAAAAGGCAAAGATGATAACAAACATCGCTTGCTGACTGCCCATGTCGATACTCTGGGAGCCATGGTAAAGGAAATCAAGGCGAATGGCCGCCTTAAATTGACGATGATCGGCGGTTTCCGCTGGAACTCAGTGGAAGGGGAGTATTGTAAAATCCATACAGCTGACGGAGCCATTATCACCGGGACCATTTTAATCAATCAGACCTCTGTCCACGTATATAAAAATGCCGGGGATGCCAAGCGAGATGATGAGACAATTGAGGTCCGGATAGATGCTGTCGTGAAAACCAAAGCGGAAACCGAGGCCATTGGCATTTCTGTTGGAGATTTTGTCTCCTTTGAACCGAGAGTGGAAATGACGGATACAGGCTTTTTGAAATCAAGGCATTTGGATGATAAAGCTAGCGTTGGCATCCTCCTTCATATCATTGACCTCATTTCTACAGGAAAGATAAAATTGGCATACACGACCCATTTCCTGATTTCCAACAATGAAGAAATCGGCTATGGCGGAAATTCCAATATCCCTGAGAAAACAGTCGAATATCTAGCTGTCGATATGGGCGCGATCGGTGATGGGCAATCGACGGATGAATTCAGCGTTTCCATTTGCGCAAAAGACTCCTCGGGTCCTTATCATTATAAACTGCGTCAGCAACTGGTCTCACTTGCCCAAGCAAATGCTGTCGACTACCGCGTCGATATTTATCCATATTATGGATCGGACGCTTCCGCTGCAATCCGGGCAGGATTTGATGTCGTACATGGCCTGATCGGACCGGGAATCGATGCTTCACATGCCTTCGAGCGGACCCATGTCTCTTCATTAAAGCATACAGCCGATCTGATTTTGCATTATATTCAATCAGAGTTGGTATAATTGTTAAAAGCCCGCACTCCTATCATAGTAGTGCGGGCTTTTCTGATTTTGTACTCGTGAGTTTTGGTGTTTTACCTGTGAGTTTCTGCGTAATACTCGTGAAGACAAATTATAATGATAATTCTTGTGGAGGTTCACCATTGTTGTTCATCAACCGAATGCTTTCCGGCTTAATTTGCAGGATTAAATAATTTGGATCCTTCGGGCCTTCGAACCACTCTTCAAATGATTCGTTCCATAATTTATCTTTCAGTTCTTGTGAATCGTTTACTTTCGACGTACCTGAGATTTCCAGGTAAGAATCGCCTAATCCTTCATTATCATAACCGATCAGGATATGAACATTAGGTTCTTTTCAATTTCAGCGATTTTTTCCGTCTTTCCGCTCGTTGGTGTATATAATGTTAAATCATCGTTAAAAAATGTCATATAGCGTGAATGTGGTTTGTTGTTTTCAACTGAAGATAAAACCCCTATTTTATGATCACGGATGATGTTCAGGACTTTTTCTTTTATTTGGTTTTGGCTCATTTTTGCACACTCCTTTTTTTTTTAACTCTGTTACTTTTCCTCTTTTACTTTTCCTCTTTTTTCATTAAGTTAAACAAAATTATGCGGTTTGCCATTTTTATGAATGAATACTGAAAGAAGTTGCCATACTAGTCATTATGTGTTTTGTTTAAAACAATTTCATGATGTGAATCCATTTGTAAAGGTGAGTATGATGAATGAATTGTGGTGAATTACTTATCATTGGCGGGGCAGAGGATAAGTGCCTTGAAGGTGAAGTATTAAATAAATTTGTCGAGCTTGCAACCCGTAATAGTGATGGCGGAATAGGAATATTGCCTACAGCGAGTGAAATTCCTGAAGAAGTGAGTACAGAGTATATCAAGATTTTCAGGGATTTAGGCGTGGACAGGGTGGAAGTGATCAAGTTGGATTCAAGGCAGGATGCAGACGATCCAGCAATTTGTGAACTGCTTACCTCTTTTTCCGCCATCTTCATTTCAGGAGGAAACCAAAGCCGATTGTCTGAACTGATTGGAAAAACCAAGTTCCACGATGCCCTTTCTAAAGCCTGGCATGAAGGAATGGTGATAGCAGGGACAAGTGCCGGCGCTTCCATTTTAGGTAAGTATATGATCGTAGCTGCTGACACGATGCTGAATGACAATAAGTTAAAGGTTGAAATTGGCGTAGGTTTCGGCTTCCTGGACGGACTGATAATCGATCAACATTTTTCCCAGCGTGGCCGCTTTGACCGTCTGTTAAGTGCGATAGCAGGGAAAAAAGAAATTATGGGTATTGGCATTGATGAAAATACAGCAATTTTAGTTAAAGACGGTCATTTTGAAGTGGTCGGCCAACATCAAGTATTGGTTCTTGATGGCAGCACCAGTGATTATATCAATATCACATCTTCTGATAATGGCAGTGAAGAGTTGACTCTTTCGGGATTTATCCTTCATGCACTAACCAGAGGATACCGTTTTGACCTGCTTACCAGGAAATTGTTGATGAAAAAGGGGATCCAACAATGAAGATCAATCGAGTCCGTTATTTAAAAGGACCTAATTATTTTGCTTATACACCTACGATTTGCATTGAATTGGATATAGGGGAACTGGAACAGAAACCATCTGATTCAATACCTGGATTCAATGAAACATTGTTAAAGGCGCTCCCGAACTTGGGAAGCCATACATGTTCAAAAGGGTATCGAGGCGGTTTCGCCGAAAGGCTGAGAAAAGGAACATGGATGGGACATATATTGGAGCATATGACGATTGAGCTTCAAAACTTGGCCGGAATCGAAGCCATCCGTGGAAAAACGATAATGATGGAAAAGAAGGGTTTTTATTATGTTACCTTTGACTATCAGGAGCCTCACTCGGGTCTCCAAGCTTTTTTAGCAGCAAAAGATATCGCGGAAGCCATCCTTAATGGTGAAAAACTTATAAATGTACAATCTTATGTAAAACAAATAGAGCAATTATATTATAAAAATAAACTGGGGCCAAGTACCGAAGCCATTTTTAAGGCAGCGCAAGCAAAAGGTATCCCCGTCGAGCGAATGGGTGATGAAAGCTTATTGCGTTTAGGAACAGGTACAAGGCAGAAGTATGTTCAGGCGACAATTTCTAGCCAGACCTCGAATATTGCCGTTGAGAATTCATGTGACAAATCATTGACCAAATCAATTTTAAGAGGATGTGGCCTCCCTGTACCTGAAGGGGAAGTTGCCCATTCCATTGAAGATATCTTTGCCTCGGCGGACAGGCTGGGTTTTCCGCTGGTCATAAAACCGTATAATGGGAGACAGGGGCAGGGGGTCATCACTCATATCAAAAATAAGGATGAACTATTCAATGTAATCAATTGTTTGGAATTGCATGTGGAGAAGTACATTGTCGAACGGCATATTGAAGGACATGATTATCGGTTATTGATAGTCAACGGAGATCTTATCGCCGCCAGTTTGAGGCTTCCACCCTATGTTATTGGCAATGGCAAGGAAACGATACGCAGTTTGATAGAAAAGGAAAATTGTAATGATTTGCGGGGAGAAGGCCATGAAAAGCCGATGTCAAAAATCCCACTTACACATACCGTGACGTGTTACTTGGAAAAATCGAATCGGACGCTCGATACCATTCCGAATCAAGGGGAATTGGTTCAAGTTGTCGGCAATGCAAATCTTTCGACTGGTGGAAAGGCAATCGATGTAACGGACCAGGTTCATCCCACCATTAAGAATATGGCTGTTGCTGCCGCGAAAGCGATCGGTTTGGATATCGCCGGAATAGATTTTATTTGTGAGGATATATCAAAACCAATTGAACATTCAAAAACTGCAATTATTGAAGTGAATGCTGCACCGGGAATTCGAATGCATCATTATCCGAGTGAAGGGAAAAAAGGGATGTAGGCAAAGCCATTGTCGATTATTTATTTCCGACTCGAAAAGAGGCGGCTATACCGATCATTGCAGTGACCGGAACAAATGGAAAGACGACAACAACCCGATTGATTCATTATTTCCTTACTAATGAAAAAACAAAGGTGGGTATGACAAATTCTGATGGAGTATATATCGGTGATGAGGTATTGGATCACGGTGATTGCAGTGGCCCTGTCAGTGCAAGAATGGTATTGGCCCATCCTGAAGTTGATATAGCCGTATTGGAAACGGCCCGGGGCGGGATTCTGCGTGAAGGTCTGGCTTTTCGTAAATGTGATGTGGGGATCATTACCAATGTAAGTGAGGATCACCTCGGCCGTGATGGAATCGATACATTGGAAGATCTCATTAAATTAAAGAGGCTGGTAGCCGAAGTCGTAATGAAAACAGGCTATTGTATACTGAATGCAGATGATCCGAATGTAGCAGCCATGAATGCTTATACAGATGGGGAGGTCATATACACCTCTACAGATGCCACCCAGCCTCACGTAAAGGCTGCGATAAATAAGGGATGTAAAGTTTGGTACGTCAATGAACAAGGCGTGATTTGTCATTCAGCTGATGGTGTCATCCAACAATTTATGGATTGTACCATGGTTCCAATAACGATTTCCGGCATGGCACGTCATAATATCGCCAATTTACTTCAGGCGTTAGCCGCAGCTGAAACACAAGGCATTACCATGGAAGAACTAAGAAAAGAAGGCTGCCACATTTATGCCTGATACGAATTTGTCCAAAGGACGGTTCAATTTAAAAAAGTTGAAAGAGCGCACGATCATCATCGACTATGCCCATAATGAAGCGGGATTGAAGGCCATATTCGAAACGGTCAGTGCCTATAACAAAAATCGCCTTATCACTGTCTTGGCAGGACCGGGGGACCGTATTGATGAAGAGCTTATCAGGCTCTCCAAGGTAGCGGCCATTAATTCTGATCTGTTCATCATTAAAGAAGACGATGATTTGCGGGGAAGGGAGCCGTTAGAAGTAGCCGGGCTGCTTCAGGAAGCTGCGGAAGAAGCAGGGTTACAAAAAGATCGGATATTCATCGAACCTAATGAATTGGACGCATTCATAAAAGCCTGGGAAACATCACAACCGGGTGACCTATTATTGTTCTTTTACACGGATTTCGAATATGTAGAGAGGTTTTTCGAAAAGGTTTCAACAAATCCGTTGCCAAAGAAATAAAACAAAGTGGGTTTCGCCCTTAAAAACCCTTTACTGTCAAACGCAAGCTTGAGGAGTTTCAGAGAAGTGGGAAGTGAATGTTGAAAAAGCTAATCCAAGTGGATTAGCTTTTTTCATGACCGTTTCATTTGCAGCCGGGACAGCGGCATGGTCTTTTTATATATTCGCTGAAGCACGATTGACTGAACAATCATGAATATACCTCCGATTGACCAATATAGCGGCAATGCAGCAGGAGCGGAGAAAGAAATGAATAAAATCATTGCTGGTGAGAGCAAGCTCATCATCTTCATTTGTTTCTGCTGTTCTTCCGGCATTTGTCTCATGGAAATGACCGATTGGAAGTAATAAATGACACCAGCAATAATCGCCATGGCAATATTCGGCTGGCCTAGGCTGTACCAAAGGAAACTATGTGTAGCAATTTCATGGGAACCTTGAATCGCATAATAAAAGCCCATTAGAATCGGCATTTGAATTAAGAGCGGCAGACAGCCCATGTTTAAAGGATTGACTCCATGTTTTTGGTAAAGCTGCATCATTTCCTGTTGGAGGGCCTTTTGTTTAGCAGGGTCTTTCGTCTCTTTGATTTTCTGCTGGATTGCTGTCATTTCCGGTTTCAGCCCATTCATCTTCGTTTTCATGCTAAGCTGTGTTTTATATTGCTTGGCAGTCAGTGGAAGCAAGACAAGGCGAATCAAAAATGTCATCATGATGATGCTTAAACCATAGTTGCCATTAAATAAATCAGCATTAAATTCTAGCATTTTTGTCATGGGGTTAACCAATGCAGTATGAAATGGACCGCTAGTTGCTGCTGAGCAACCTGTCAAAAGGGTCGTTGCCAAAAATAGGACGGCAATTAAAAACATGTTTTTCTTCTTCAATATAATTTCCTCCTCGAATTGTTATTGTTTAAACAACTAGAAGGAGGCTTGGCTCATCGGAATCATCTGGTGAATCCTTTTGCCTGATAAATGTGAAAAAGCGCTGTGCACCGCGCCAGTCAAAAATGCTGCCTGCATGAACAGGGGATTTACTTTTATCTGTATGAACTGAAGCTTGATATTTGTCATTCAAGAGCGATTGCTTTTTATTTAAGAAGTAAAACGCGGCCAGTGGAAAGACAAAGGTAAATAAGTAACCTGCCCATACCGCATGGCGAACGGTCTGATAATCGAATTCTAATAATAATTCCCACATAGGAATCCCTCGTTTTTTCTAAGATAAGAAAATTTGTTCAAAAATGATTTAGGGCCTGAAATGACTTTTGACCATATTGAGTTTAAATCATTAACAACACTATATCAATTCTAGTGCAAGAAAGCTAAAAATTATAGGGATTTTTTCAAAAAATAAACAGGGAATATTTTCTGAGGCATTATTTTTAGATAATAGATCAAATAGAAACCAAATTCGAGTTTGTACAGAGCAAAGATTGCACACATGGTCGTTCATCTACATACGGATAAAAGGAAGTTCATATATGAGGTGAAAAGGTATGAAACCATACGATTCATTCGATCAACGGAACCACCATAACGGTAATGGCCAAAATGCACATCCCCGAAAAATGGGCAATGATTTCTTGGCAGCGCCATATCCATTAGAAAATCAGATAATGGATGTAAGGACCCCCCTGGCCCGCCTGGTCCGTCCTACGGAGGGGCCAGCCGCCGCCGCGGCCGCCAAACGGAGGAGGCCCGCCTCATATAGCTCCGCCATTATTCACTCCACAACTTCACGATGGAATGTATAAGTCAATGGACACTGGTTCAATGAAAGGGTGTTTATACAAACATACGTATGTTTGGTTTAAGAATGGCCGCTCATTTTGGTTTTACCCAACATATGTCGGCTATAATTCCGTGGCGGGTTATCGATGGAGACGAAGTCAACAGCGATGGGCCTATTATGGAACGGACGCCCATGAGATACAATTCTTTCATTGTTATTAAAAAAACAATCCGCATTTGCGGATTGTTCAGTTTGTAGACAAAAGGGGGATTCGGAATGGCCTCACCCTGAGCCGTGTAAAGAACTAGTCATCCTTCATGTTTTTCACTTATCATCCAAAGTTTCAATCCAAAAAGTAATCAGGAAAATCAGAAATGATACCATCTAACTGCATCATTTTGAACATGCGTATTTGTTTTTTATTGTTGACGGTCCATGTAAATACTTTCATCCCGTGCTTTTGGATCCGCATTTGCAGATTCGTACTCAAAATCGTTTGCTTTGGATTCAAAAATGATGCAAACTCGGCAATTTCTTTTAATTTTTGGTCATTAATTCGACGTTTTATCAAAACGCCCACTTGTATGTCAGGCATTAATTGATGAAACCTTTTCATGGATTCCATATCGAATGAATGAACCATTATCTTATTTTTACTTGTTGAATTTTCCTGGAATTTCACTAATTCTTCTGCAAGTTTCTGTTCAATGCCGGGATAAGCAGAGGGATGCTTCAATTCGATTAAAATTCCTGCTTCAGACCCGAAATTCTCCAATACCTCACTTAGTAAAGGAATCCTTTCGTTTTTATAGCGAGAATGAAACCAGCTTCCTGCATCCAGTTCCTTTAATTCGGCTGCCGTGTAATCACGGAGATTCCCTTTGCCGTTTGTGGTTCGATCCAGGGTGGGATCATGATGAACCACAAGGACATCATCTTTACTAAGATGGATATCCACTTCGAGGAAGTCAGCTCCCAATTCAATTGCTTTATTATAGGATGCCATTGTATTCTCGGGGCAATATCCAGATGCACCTCGATGTCCAATTTTAAGGGGGAATGCTTCATCATTAAGCTTTCAGGGAAATCACTTTTGATCTTTTAGCGTAGAGAGTGAACAGGACAAGCATGGTTAACACGATAATTAGAAAAAATGCAATCATCTTTCACACTCCTATTAGGCACAATGATTAAAATTTAGCAGGACAGTCTCATTTCATAATTTTACATGTTAGGCAGGAAAAAATCATGTTTTAAACAATGTTATAATCCGACTTAAAGGATTTATTGGAAAGGCATGGAATACATATAATTTAAGTATCAATAAGGGAGGGAAAGCAGATGGAAATGCAGGTGAAACCGAAGTCTAAAAAATGGAAGGGGAATTTTGGTTTATATTTTTCCCTTCCCATTCTCTCTTGGGCGTTTTACGATTTTGCCAATACGATTTTTTCTTCTAATATCAACACGATTTTCTTTCCATTCTTCCTACAGGAACAGATTGGGGAAAATGCCGTTCTTGATCAGATTGCGAGTACCTTCATTTCCTACGCTAATGCGATTGCCAGTTTGTTTCTTGTTTTGTTTTCCCCACTGTTCGGTGTCTTGATCGATCGAACGGGAAAAATGAAAAAATACATTATGATTTTCACACTCATTTCTGTTGTGTGTACATTTTTAATGGGGGTATTTGGAGGGACGCCGTTCAATGGAAAGATTCTGGGCATTCCCATTTCCTTGGCGATCGTCATTCTTTTATTTGTGATAGCAAAGTTTTTCTATCATTCGAGTCTTGTTTTCTATGATACGATGATGAGTGATTTAGGCACGAAACAGCAATTGCCGCTTATATCAGGGTTTGGCGTGGCGGTAGGCTACCTTGGAACGTTAGTGGGACTGTCAATCTATCCATTCATAAGTAAAGGGAGTTCACATGAAGCCTTCATTCCCACGGCCATTTTATTTCTGGTTTTTTCCCTTCCCTTATTCTTTTTTTTAAAAGAGTCTCCAAAACAGCAAAAGGCGAAAGAACCTTTTTTATCCGGTTATAAGGAAATTAAATCAACATTTAAAGAGATGCAATCCTATCGATCGGTTTTTACATTCATGATTGCTTATTTCTTTTTAAATGATGCAATTGCGACCACTATCGGCATGATGGCCGTATATGCCAAGACTGTTGTTGGATTTTCCTCTAGCGGATTCATTTTGCTTTACTTGGTATCGACAATATCGAGTATTGCCGGATCGTTTCTGTTTGGATACATCACGCAGTCGAAGGGACCGCGGGTGGCTGTGACATATGTGGGAGTTCTGCTCTTGGTCGCTTTATTTATAGCGGTCTTCGCACAAACCGCCCTTTGGTTCTGGGTTGCAGGGAGTATGTTCGGCATTTCGCTAGGTTCGATGTGGGTGACATCACGGACGTATATCATTGAATTGACTCCGGATGAGAAGAGGGGCAATTTTTTGGGCTATTTGCATTCTCTGGAAAAGTCTCTTCAATAATCGGTCCGCTATTATATGGAACGATAACGTTGATATTCCATGACCTCGGTACATTGGCGAGCCGGATGGCATTAGGGTCATTGATCATCATGGCGATAATAGGTTTGGGCTTTCTTTTGAAAATGAAGGGATTGGAAGAAGTGAAATAAGAAAAGGGAATGGAGCCGGCCTTAATGCCGCATCCATTCCCTTGCATAAACTTTATACCAAAATCAAGGTGACATCGACGTTCCCGCGAGTTGCTTTTGAATAGGGGCAGGTCATGTGTGCTTTTTTGGCGAAGTCTTCGGCTTCTTCCTGCTTAGGTCGGGAATCGAAACATCCAACCTTACAGACAATTTAAAACCGCCGTCATCCTCATCTTTTCCGATCGTGACATTTGCCGTCACGGACGTATCAACCTTTTTCTTTTCTTTTTGCAGAACAAGGTTCAAGGCACTGTCAAAACATGCCGCGTAACCGGCTGCGAATAACTGTTCAGGGTTTGTGGCTCGCTCACCGGAACCACCTAATTCCTTCGGTGACCTCACATCGAAATCCAGAATCCCGTCCTCAGATTTAACATGTCCCTCACGACCACCGTGTACGGTAACTGTAGCTGTATATAATGGCTTCAATAAAAACAACTCCTTTTATTATTCTTACTATCATTAGTTCCCTGCTGTAAGTCTTTTAAACAAAATGAAAGTGAGTTTATGGAGACTACTGTTTGAAAATGGTATTAAATTGGTTTTAAATTGGAAGATATTGTTTTATAATGTACTGTATTAGGAGGTGTAATACACCCATTGCAAGGAGGGTTTATGATGTTTGAGTTGGATGTTCAAAGTCGAAAGCCGATATATGAGCAATTGATGGATAAGTTAAAGGAATTAATGATCAATGAAGTTTTACAGGAACATAATCAGCTCCCATCCATTCGAATATTGGCTCAGGAATTGACCATCAATCCAAATACGATCCAGAAAGCGTACAAGCAGCTTGAATCTGACGGATTTATATATGCATTACCAGGCAAAGGGAATTTCGTGGCACCTCCTAAATCCTTGAAAAATTCATTGAAAGAAGAAGAAATCAGAAAGAGCTTTCAAAGGTACTCGCTGAAGCTCTGTATATTGGAATCGATAAATATGAAATTTATAGAATAATAAAGGAAATCAGTCCATTGGCAAAGGGGGAGATTCATGATTGAAATAAAACAGGTGAGTAAATTATATGAAGGAAAAGAAGCGATCAAAAACGTCACCTTGGTCATCCAAAAAGGCTCCATATTCGGGTTATTAGGTTCAAATGGGGCGGGGAAAACGACTCTATTAAAAATGCTTTCAGGCAATCTGATACAGGATGCAGGTGAAGTTCTTATTGATGGATCATATGTGTTTGAAAACCGTGAAGTGAAAAATCGTTGTTTCTTCCTTCCTGATACGCCTTATTTCCTGGCTAACTATACGATCATGCAAATGGCAGGTTTTTATAGCCAGATTTATAGTGAGTGGAATCAAGAACGTTTTTATCAATTACATGAAGTATTCCCGATACCCGTCCAAAATAAAATACATAAACTATCGAAGGGGATGCAGAGACAGGTTGCTTTTTGGCTAGCACTCTCGACGATGCCGGAAGTTCTAATATTGGATGAACCGTTTGATGGATTAGATCCGGTCATGCGAAAAAATGTGAGACAGTTGTTGATTCAGGATGTATCGGAAAGGAATATGACGATTTTACTATCGTCCCATAATCTCCGGGAAATTGAAGATTTAGCCGATCATGTAGGGATTTTGCATAAGGGTGAGCTTGTTATCCAAAAGGTCTTGAATGACTTAAAAGCTGATGTACATAAAGTGCAAATTGCCTTTAAACATAAAATTCCCCACGGTTTATACCGCGGAATTCAAATTCTTAACAAGGAAAGGCGCGGCAGCGTGATCGTTTGTATCGTTAAAGGTAAAGAATCCATGATTAAATCGCATTTTAATCAGTTTCAGCCAGAAATATTAGATATTCTCCCCCTTACTCTAGAGGAGATATTCATTTATGAAATGGGGGATATCGGTTATGTCATCCAGAATAACCTGGTTTAATAGGGAACTGATTATCTATATTTTCAGAAGCACTGGCTGGATTGGTTTCCTATATCTCGTAGGCCTTATATTTGCGCTGCCTCTGGAAATGTTAGCGATTATCTTGAATGAGAACAATGAATATGTGGAATTCGAAAACCTTTTTTCCTGTCAGCGGATGATACAGTTTGTCTTGGTCATCGTAATTCCAGTATTACTTGCCATCTTCCTTTTTCGGTTTTTACAAATGAAACAAGCCTCAGACTTCATTCATAGTTTACCGATTACCAGACGCAGCATCTACGTTCATATGATTGGAACGGGAATTGGCTTCATGGGTTTACCGATTTTACTTACAGGTTCAATATTGATATTATTTCACTCGGCAATTGATATAGAAAGGCTATATACCATGCCGGATATATGGTCTTGGATGGGGACTACATTTATTTTGGAAGCTTTGATCTTTTCTGTTGCCGTTTTAATTGGAATGGTTACGGGATTATCAGCCTTTCAAGGAGTGCTGACCTATATTTTTCTTACTTTGCCGGTGGGGCTTTTTGTTTTGTTTGCAGCCAATGTGAAATTTTTGATAGCAGGATTTTCTGCAGATTATTATCTAAGTGCCAATATGAATGGCATCTCCCCATTATTAGCAGCAACGGAGTTGGAGAAAATCACTTTCTTCTCTATTAATATATTAATTTATAGTATATTAACCTTTCTTTTTCTTATCAGCTCTCTATTTCTCTATGAGAGGAGAAAGCTGGAACATGTGTCGCAGGCATTTGTTTACCCGAAGATTAAGCCAGTGTTTAAATTCGGCCTGACATTATGCATGATGCTGTTTACAGGGCTTTATTTTAGCGAAACGACGGGTGAACCTGGGTGGATTTTCTTCGGATATACCGTTGGTTCTTTGCTTGGATATTATTTAGGGGAAATCGTCCTGCAAAAGACTTGGCGAATACGGGTCAACCTGAAAGGTTATGTAGCATTTATGGTGGCTGTCATTGTGCTGGCACTCATTATAAAAATAGATCCCCTTCAGTATAAGACCAAGATTCCTGATGAAAAGATGATTAGCCAAATTTATATTGGTGATTCTCCTTTATTTTTTGAAGACGATGACACGTCGAATAATGCTCCCAATTATCTTAAAGAGAAGGAAAATATAGAAGCGATCAGGTTATTGCATCAGGAAATTATCGATAAGGGCAAAAAGGTTTCCATTGGTGAATTGAATGATGGGCAATCCGTATTTCTGATGTATGAACTCAAGAATGGAAAACGGTTGGCAAGAGAGTATCATTTGCAGAATTACGACTCATACATGCCACTATTGGCAAAAATATATGAGTCGAATGAATATAAAAAAATGGTTAATCAGTTATTGAATGTTTCCGCTGAAGACGTTACTAAAATCAAGATAACGGCGAGCGGCCAAGTGGACAAATCAATTACGATCACGGACGGTCAACAGCTGGAAGCTGCTGTAAAGGCATTGTCGGAGGATCTGAATAATCAATCATTCGCGCAAATGACTTCTTCTTTTGGTGATTATGCCTCTATCGACATTCTTTTGAGTAATAACAAAACCATTTATATGAATTGGGACTCTTCATATACTCAGTTTTCAAAATGGATGGAGAGTACCGGACAATCGGAACAAGCGCGGTTAATGGCTGATGATATCTCTTATATCCTGGTTGCGAAGACCGACTCGGAAATTTATCATTCGAATTCTGAAAGTGAACTCGCACAGCAGATTGAACAACAGCCAAATCGCTTGAAAATCAAGACCGTTTCCGAAATCGAGACAGCCATTGATAATGCACAGATCGATTGGGGCGGAGAGTATTCAGCTGCCTTTTATTATAAAGAAAGCAGAGATGTGGACATCAAGAGTTTTTCTGGCGAACATGTTCCCGGTTTCATTTTGGATCATTTTAATGAAAAATAACGTGAATATTTCGTATGTACACATAACGGAAAGGATGCCGCCCAATATGGGAGGCATCCTTTTGCATGGCCTATCAATTATGTTTGTGTATCTATGCTTTAGAGTTTTACGACGTTTTTAGCTTGAGGTCCGCGGTTTCCTTCTTCAATCTCAAATTCAACCTCTTGACCTTCATCAAGGCTCTTGAAACCTTCTCCTTGAATGGCGGAAAAATGTACGAAAACATCATCTTCGTTTGGTACTTCGATAAAACCAAATCCTTTGTCACTATTGAACCATTTCACTTTACCTGTTACTGTCATTCGATGAATCCTCCTAAAAAGTTAAAAAATATTAATGGTGATGATTTTACCTAGATGGAAAAATCAATTTCACACATTATCCAGCACCCTCATTCAAGTTAAAATTATCATACGATGATGCTTGATAATATGTGAAAGCCTACAGGAAAAATCAACCCACTAACCTCGGAGCAATTTCCAGTTTTTCAGTATATACCCACCTTTATAAAGGATAAAACAAATGGAAGTAATTTATACATTCCCATTTGGGGAAAATAATATTAGACAGGTTTTATACGGGGAAATATAACGGTATTGTCGCGCAGGATTTTCCTGGATTGAAAATTGACGCGGATGCCATGTCCAATACGAAATGCCTTTATGGTTGAAATCAGGGAAACAATTTGGCATTGAAGTTTTTCACGAAAATAATCGGGTATAGGATTAGAAAGAAAGGACTGATGAAAAATGAAGAAATTATTAAAAAGGGCTCTCATTTTTGCTGCTCCAATCATATTCAAGGAAGTAAAAAAACGCTGGAAGAACAAGCGGAATCAAAAATCGATTAAAACTGCAAGGTAAATAAATAAACCATGAATAAATGAACGGTAATCATATGGATTAAGATAGGGGCGCTGATTAAGCGTCTTTTGTTTTGCCATCTGAACAAATCCCCTAATGGGTGATTCATTCACCTCTACATCTTTCCTTCATATCGTGTTAAAATAGAAAGGTTGATTGAAATGAATGCTGAGTAGCCAATGCTTAAGCCTTATGATATATTTCTTCTTACATATATTGTGTATGATCAGGATTTTTGCATACAAAGAAAGGTTGCCATTCCAATGTAAAAAATACAGTAAAAACCTCCTATAAATTTTTTTATTGAAGACTCCAATAATGAAAGGAACATATTATGACTAATTTAAAAGACGAGGTTCAATCCCGACGGACCTTCGCAATCATCTCTCACCCGGATGCCGGGAAAACGACTTTGACAGAAAAATTATTGCTGTTTGGCGGCGCGATCCGCGATGCCGGAACAGTTAAAGCTAGAAAAACAGGGAAGTATGCAACAAGTGACTGGATGGAAATTGAAAAGCAACGGGGAATTTCCGTTACATCTTCAGTCATGCAATTCGATTATGAAGATTTCCGTGTCAATATTCTAGATACACCAGGCCACCAAGATTTCAGTGAAGACACATATCGTACACTGATGGCAGTTGATAGTGCCGTGATGATCATCGACTCGGCAAAAGGTATCGAGGATCAAACGGTTAAATTATTCAAAGTATGCCGGATGAGGGGTATACCGATTTTCACTTTTATCAATAAAATGGACCGACAAGGTAAAACGCCGCTAGAATTGCTTGCCGAACTTGAAGAGGTATTAGGTATAGAAACATATCCAATGAACTGGCCGATTGGGATGGGAAAAGACTTCGTGGGCATTTACGACAGGTTCAATAATCGGATTGAACAGTTCAAAACTGAAGGGGAAGAGCGTTTCCTTCCGTTGAATGAAGATGGTGAACTCGAAGTCGATCATAAACTTAAGGATTCCCAGTTATATGAACAAACTTTGGAAGAAATCATGCTGTTGACGGAAGCGGGTAACCAATTCTCTGAAGAAAACATTGCGAATGGAAAACTTAGTCCTGTATTTTTCGGAAGTGCGTTAACGACATTCGGTGTTCAGACGTTTTTGGATGCTTATCTGAAATTTGCACCAGCTCCACAAGCAAGGATGACAACGTCAGGTGAAATGGATCCTGTCAGTAATGATTTTTCCGGTTTCATTTTCAAGATCCAGGCGAATATGAACCCAAAACACCGTGACCGAATCGCTTTCCTTCGCATTTGCTCTGGGAAATTCGAGCGTGGAATGAGCGTCAACTTGAGCAGGACAGGGAAACCGATCAACCTTTCTTCCTCTACTCAATTCATGGCTGATGATCGAAACACCGTAAATGAAGCGGTAAGCGGAGATATCATCGGTTTATATGATACCGGTAATTACCAAATTGGCGATACGATTACCACAAGTAAAGACATGTTTCAGTTTGAAAGGCTGCCTCAGTTTACACCGGAACTATTCATGAGGGTAACAGCTAAAAACGTCATGAAACAGAAACATTTCCATAAAGGAATTAACCAACTTGTACAAGAAGGGGCAATTCAGCTCTTCAAAACGGTTCGGATGGAAGAATATCTGCTTGGTGCGGTTGGGCAACTTCAATTCGAAGTATTCGAACACCGAATGAGGAACGAGTACAATGTTGAAGTCGTGATGGAGCGCATGGGCAGCAAGATTACACGC
Organism: Peribacillus frigoritolerans; assembly: GCA_030562215.1. Classification (GTDB taxonomy): domain Bacteria; phylum Bacillota; class Bacilli; order Bacillales; family DSM-1321; genus Peribacillus; species Peribacillus frigoritolerans_B. Next base: position 2,471,534 of record JAUPFL010000001.1, read on the forward strand.
TGGGCTGAAGATGAAAAGCTTGATGAAAATCTTCATAGCTCAAGAAGCATCCTTGTTAAAGACCGGTTTGATAAATATGCATTCTTATTTGAAAATGAGTTTGCACTTCGTTGGTTCCAAGATAAAAATCCTGACGTGGAATTATATAATCCAATGGATTTGAAATAATGAAGAAGCCCGTGTTTATACGGGCTTCAGACTGTAGACAAACTCGATGAAAATCAAGTTTGTCTATAGTTTTTTTAGGGTGTGGTGAAAACTCGAACGTTGATTTCCACTACAGGCACTGCTTTCCGCGGGCGGTCCGTGAGCCTCCTCGACGCTTTTGCGTCTGTGGGGTCTCCCTTGGACGCGTTTTTCCCGCAGGAGTCTCGCACCTTCCGTTCCAACCAACTTTGTCTTATTTAGATAGGACCCTCTGTCTGCAAACTCGAACCCCGTGTGTTTTGAATACACGGGGTTTTTTCAGTATCTGGAGATATTTTAACGTTACTATTACTTATCGCTTACTTTAAGGTTGATCTTACATACAGGGAATGGGAGTGCCGATTGCTTCCTAATAGTCTCTAGCGGACTTTTCTCGTAGGAATGTAGGGTGATTTCTTCATAAAGAAGAAGGTCTGTATATAAAACAGGCTATATTGTCCTGGTCGATCATTATGAGAAAAAAATGTTTCAATATTTAGTCAAGATCAATGGGACAACCAAGGCTTTGCAATTAGCCCAAACTAATTATCGAATCACAATAAAGTCATTATGATGGAATGAATTGAACATGAAGAGAAATATCATTGGTAAAATCCAAGTCTACTAAAATATTCATTTGACAATCTCCTGAAACTCCTTTATATTTAGCTAGTACTTTAGTGCTTAAAAGCGTTTCAGTAATTGTGAGGAGTGAAAAGGTCCGAGCCTTACCTCAGAGAATATACAACATTGAAAGCGGGGAAATACATCATGCGTCTTGAAGATGCAAAGCTAAAACTCTCCTTACCTGAAGCAATTGGGGTTTTGGCCATTCTATTCTTAATCATTGCAACTGGTATCATACATTATGGACTTGCCCCCATATTCCAATTATAGCGGCAATCCTTTTCTTATTTGTTTATGGGAAGATTAAGAAGCTGCCATTTTCAATTATGGAGGCGGCTATAGTCAAAGGTGCAGTTTCTGGTATGGGAGCCATTTATATATTCTTTTTCATTGGAATGCTGATTTCCATCTGGATGGCAAGCGGGACGATTCCTACCATCATGTACTATGGGTTTGAATGGATTTCTGGTGAATATTTCTATGCGATCACATTTCTGGTGTGTTCGTTAATTGGGCTCTGTATCGGGAGTTCCCTTACTACATCAGCCACAATAGGTGTTGCCTTAATAGGTATGGCGGCGGCGATGGATTTATCGTTGGCGATCACAGCCGGCGCAATCATTTCCGGTGCATTTCTTGGGGATAAAATGTCTCCATTATCCGACTCGACCAACCTTGCATCGGGAACGGTTGGAGCATCATTATTTGAACATATTAATAATATGCTTTGGACTACGATTCCAGGTTTTTTTATATCACTTATCATCTTTTACTTCCTTTCACCAAATGTCAAAGTTACTCGTGTTGAGGAAATCGAAGCCATGACAAAAGCCTTGGAAATGGAAACGAACATTAGCATATGGAGTTTGATTCCGTTTGTCATCGTTCTAGTCATGGCTTTGAAAAAGGTGTCTGCGATTCCGACATTGTCAGCAGGAATCATTTCGGCGGCTGTTATTGCTTTCATACAAACGCCAAGTTTGACCGTTGCAAAACTAGCGGATATCTTATACGGGGTTTTGTACTGAAAAGTGGAATGGAACAACTCGACTCAATCTTATCGCGGGGCGGGATTGAAAGTATGATGTTCTCCGTTTCGATGGTGTTGTTGGCATTGGCGATGGGTGGACTATTGTTCGAATTGGGAGTCATACCTTCTATTTTAAATGCTGTCCAAGATTCATTGACGAGTGTAGCGAAAGTGATTTCCGCTACCGTATTTGCAGGAATCAGTGTGAATTTCCTGGTGGGTGAACAGTATTTGTCAGTGATACTGCCTGGGAAAGCCTTTCAGCAGAAATATGAGGATTTAGGCTTGCAGCCAAAAACGCTTGCAAGGGTACTTGAAGATGCGGGAACAGTTGTGAATCCTCTGGTTCCTTGGGGTGTCTGCGGTGTATTCCTGACACAGGTATTGGGTGTTTCAACCCTTGAATATGCCCCATTTGCATTCTTCTGCCTACTTTGTCCTTTGCTCAGTCTGATTTCTGGCTTTACGAAAATCGGTATCCATTATAAATGAAAAAAACAGGCGGTCGGCTTCGACTGCCTGTTTTTTACTTCCATAACTTTGAGAGAAGGAAAACCCCTGACATGAACAGAAATGTCAGGGGGTAAAGGTTTTGATGTTTATTATGAAGACGCAATCTCATCTTTTGGGATGGACACGACCTTTTCTTTCTGTTCAAGTAAATTCATTCGCATGACGACATTTTGGAATATGCCCATTGAAAGCATGAGCAGCAGTAAGGAGGATCCTCCATAACTGATGAACGGAAGGGTAATCCCAGTAATAGGGATAAGTCCAGTCACTCCGCCAACGTTGATGCCGACTTGAATGCCGATCATGGATGAGATGCCGATCAATAAAAGACTTCCAAATGGATCTTTGCATTTTGCTGAAAGTACAAATCCCCTTAGGACGATAAAACCTAGTGTCAATAGTACGAACCCCACTCCGAATATCCCGAGCTCTTCTGCAATGACGGCCATGATGAAATCAGTATGTGATTCAGGCAAGTACCCGTATTTTTGTACACTGTCACCAAGTCCCACTCCAGTAAGGCCGCCGGATCCTATGGCGAATAAGGAATTCACGAGTTGATACCCGCTTTCTCCTGCCTTTCCGAAAGGGTCTGCAAACCCGGTAAAACGAGACACTTTATTTTCAGAGAGAACGGCTGAGAAATTTCCTGTCACGAGTACCCCCAATGCAAATATGGCAACGAATATCGCAGTGATCAAAGAGAGTTTGAATATACTCTTAAAAGACATACCGGATGAAATGATCATGGTGCTTGAAATCAGGAAAATGACCGCTGCCGTTCCATAGTCAGGTTGTATTCCGATTAAAAAGCAGATGAATACCAGAAAGAAAATCGGCGGGATGACGGCTTTATCAATACTATTGATTCGATCCTGCCTTTTTCCGTAAATGGCTGCCAGATAAATGATTATGGCTAACTTGGAAAATTCCGCAGGTTGTATTGATGCTGTCCCTAACTTGAACCAGCTTGTGGCATTTCCTGCTGTATGGCCGAAGATAAAGAGCAGCAAAAGGATACCGGCCATTCCAAACATCATAGACATCAAGAACATTTTGTTTTTGTACATCTTATAAGGAAGAATCATCGTGACGATCATTGCCACGAATGAAATGAGAAAGGCCGTTTTTTGTTTCTCAAAGAAGTAATCCATCGGCCAGCCGTATCGAGCGACAGCAGTGATCATGCTCGAACTGTAAATCATGACTAAACCAAACAAACAGAGTAATACGACAGCGATGAAAATAGGGAAGTCGTATGCTTTAATTATTCTTTTCACTTGTGCGCTCACCTCGAATATGTATGCGCGAAAAAATCGCCTTCTTATATAGTAACGGAAAATCGATTATATAGATAATAATTTTTATCCTATAATATGAATTTATCCGCCATTACCTCATATTAAACACTCAAACCGATAAACTGGTCTGCCAGATTTATAGCCGAATTCGGATTCCTATACATTACCTTCGATAGCAAACGTGAATACTCCTTTTTATAGCAGAATTTTTTACTATATATTCCATTGCGGTGCCATTATGTCTGGAAGAAGACCATTAAAGGTTATTTGTGACAAAACTTGAAGTGAAGCAGTGGATACTGTAAGCGTATTTGTTAGAGAAACTCACCTTAAGAGGTATACTTATTTTAGCACCGATTATATGGCACGGAATCGGGCAGGAATAGAGAACAGGTTGTGATCTTGTTTCCAAGCGATTATATTATACAGGATTGAGTCTCTGCCATTATATAAAGAGGGTTCAAGGATTAGGAAAGGTGTACCTCCTCGGTCGACCTTTATTTAAAGTATAAAAATGATATGGAGTACCGATAAAAATAAGTTAAAGCAAGGGGAGTAGTTATGGAAGAAATACATGACAAGTTGGAAGTATTTTCTCCGGCAACAGGTGAAAAGATTGCGGAAATCGTCCCAACGCCATTGAAGTCGATTCCTCATATATATAAGAAATCAAGACATGCGTTCCAATCATGGTCGAATCTTCCCATCGAGGAACGGTTGCACTATTTAAAACGGCTCCGTTTATTGATGGTTGAAAAAATGGATGAAATAGCGGAAGTCATTTCAAAAGATGCGGGAAAAGTGAAAATAGAAGCGCTGGTTGCTGACATCATGCCAACGATTGATGCAATCAAGCATATCGAGAAACATACAGTGAAAACTCTTTCCGGACGGAAGGTCACCACTCCACTCATGTTAATTGGTAAAAAATCTTCTATCCATTATATGCCCCGTGGAACGATTCTCGTCATTTCACCATGGAATTATCCGCTGCAGCTTTCCATGGTTCCCATTCTTAATGCTCTGGCAGCGGGAAATACAGTCATCGCCAAACCTTCAGAGGTAACTCCTTTAGTTGGGGTGTGCATCGAAAATCTGTTTCTTGAAGCTGGTTTCCCAGAAGGAACTATACAGTTTGCCCATGGAGGGAAAGAATTGGGTGCGGCATTAACTGAGCAAAAACCAGATTATATATTTTTTACTGGATCGGTAAGGACCGGAAAAATGATTGGTGAGGTTGCAGCAAGACACCTGATCCCAACGACTTTGGAGCTCGGCGGTAAGGATCCGATGATCGTTCTGCGTGATGCTAACCTGGAACGGGCTGTGAACGGGGCTCTTTGGGGGCTTTCACAAATAGTGGTCAGGTGTGCATGAGTGTTGAAAGGGTTTATGTGGAACGTCCTGTTTATAAGGAATTCCTAATGCTTCTTAAAGAAAAACGAAGTCCATGAGGCAGGGGGTGCAATCACAGGATGATATCGGTTCAATGACTTTCCCTAATCAAGTTGATATTGTGGCTGAACATCTGGAGGATGCACTGAATAAGGGGGCCGTACTTGAAACCGGAACACCCCCGAAAGAATGGAAAATGGCGCAGGGCCATTTCATTCCGCCGACGATTCTTTCCAATGTCGATCATTCCATGAAAATCATGAAAGAAGAAACGTTCGGGCCCGTGTTGCCTGTTGTGCCTTTCGATACGGAGGAAGAAGTGATCGCCCTGGCAAATGAAAGTGAATATGGACTCAATTCCAGCGTTTGGACGATGGATAGGGAAAAAGCAAGCAGGATTGCGTCACGGTTAGTAACCGGGGCGGTGACGATCAATGATGTGCTGATTACTGTTGCCAATCATCATTTACCATTTGGCGGTGCCAAACAAAGTGGGGTTGGCCGCTATCATGGTGAGCATGGATTGAAGATTTTCTGCCATGAAAAAGCGATCATGATCGATAAAGGTAAAAACGATACAGAAATACAGTGGTATCCATATGAAGGGAAATACCCGAGTTTTTTATCGCTGTTTCAGAACTATTTTTCTGCCAAACCGAACTGGATTCGGTTTGGTAAAGAATATTTGAGATTGACAAAAATGTCTAAAAGGAACCGAAAATAGAGCCTTTTATAAAAAAAGATTGTTATTTTCATATCGAGCGCGTATACTATTAATATACTTAATAACTGATTTTCCTTTTCAAAGGGGAGTAGCGTTAGGGTTCGCCCTAAAACAAAGTCGTCATTACGTGAATGTTAAACATTCATCGGCTTTGTTGACATGATTTCATGTTCAGCAAGACCTTTGCCTATACGGCAGAGGTCTTTTTATTTTGCCAATGCCAATAGGAAGGAAATACTAACTATTGGAGGTTGAATGGATGGAAGCATCAATATTATTGGAATATGGCTGGGTCCTTCTTATCTTGGTTGGATTAGAAGGGATACTTGCTGCTGATAATGCAGTCGTCATGGCTGTCATGGTTAAGCATTTGCCAAAAGAACAACAGCGAAAAGCCTTGTTTTATGGTCTGATGGGAGCTTTTGTTTTCCGTTTTGCAAGTTTATTCCTTATTTCCTTTCTTGTCGAGGTGTGGCAAGTTCAAGCAATCGGTGCGATTTATTTACTTTTCATCGCTTTTCAGCACATTTACAAAAAATACGCTGGCAAAGGTGAGAAGGAAATTACAAAACCTAAAAAGCAATCTGGCTTCTGGATGACCGTGGTTAAGGTTGAAGCGGCTGATATCGCTTTCGCAATCGATTCCATGTTGGCTGCCGTCGCATTGGCTGTTACACTTCCTGCAACAGGCTGGATGAAAGTCGGTGGTATTGACGGTGGGCAATTCACTGTCATGTTCCTCGGCGGTATGATCGGGTTGATCATTATGCGATTTGCAGCAAATGGATTCGTGAAGCTGCTTCATCAGCGTCCTTCCCTTGAAACGGCGGCATTTTTGATAGTGGGTTGGGTTGGAGTGAAGTTGGCGGTACACACACTTGCACACCCTTCACTTACTGTCATCGATCATCATTTCCCTGAATCAACTCTTTGGAAATCGATTTTCTGGACTGTATTGATTGGAATTGCAGCAGGTGCATGGATCATTTCAAGCAAAAAAGAAAAAAAGAGAAAGAAGAGAAAAAATACAGGAAGCTTAAAAAAAGGCGTGCCAGTCACGCCTAGAGTTTGTAAACAAAAGTGGTTTTACCTAAAATTCCAAAAACAAAGTTGATTGGAACGGAGGGTGCGAGACTCCTGCGAAAAAGCGCGTCGAGGGGAGACCCCGCAGGCGCAAGGAGCCGAGGAGACTCCCGGACGCCCGCGGAAAGCGAGTGCCTGGAGTGGAAATCAACGGTTGAGGTTTATAAACATTCATAAAAACTGAAACAAACTTGATTTTCATCGAGTTTGTTTACAGTCTGCAGGCGTGCCGGTCACGCCTATTTTTTTTGCTTCTTAATGTATTTTATGGAGATGACCCTCAAAAGCGCAGGTATGTTTACGAATGATATGTTAAAAGATGTGAATATTAAATTCCGGTTATAAAAATGACAATTGTCCCATTGTATTGGACAAATAAACGGAAAAAGATATTTTACTGTAATTGCACTGTAACAAACGAGAAAAAACTAAGTATTTTATCATGTTGATATATTATGTGATTTCATTTTTATCGCAAAAATAGTTCTTTTGGTACTGTCTTTTAGACTCCCTCCGCTTAAGATAAGTATGTTGATGCGTATTTTATGTTCAACAGGAGCGAGGTGAGCAAATGCTTGGTTTGTTGTTTACAGCATTCAAAAAAAGCGTTCTTTAGAAGAAACCGTATTGAAAATTCAACAAGGCGATAATAGCCTCCGTAATGATACTATAGAGTCATTCAAACCTTTTATTGCAAAAACAGTCTCATCGGTTTGTAAACGTTACATATACGAATCAGATGATGAATTCAGTATTGGAATGATTGCTTTTAACGAGGCAATTGAAAAATACTCCCCGGAAAAAGGGCGTTCTTTATTGGCATTTGCCGAAACCCTCGTTAAACGAAGGGTTATAGATTATTTAAGAAGCCAGTCCAAACAAAAAGAAGTCCTATTGGATTTATCAATGAATGATGATAATGATCAAAGCCAAATATATATCGATAATGAAAATTCCATCAATGAATACGAGATGCAGAAGGAATCGGAAAGAAGAAGAGAAGAAATTCAGCTTTATATAAGCCATCTACAGGATTTTGGTCTGTCATTTGAGGATTTAGTTGAAAGTTCTCCCAAACATGCAGATGCCAGGAAGGGAGCTATTATGATCGCTAAATTGTTAATGGAGGATGACGAATTGAAGGAAATCCTGTTTGCAAAAAAGCGGCTGCCCGTAAAACAGCTTGAGGGAAAAGTGGAAGTAAGCAGAAAAACGATTGAACGGAACAGAAAATACATCATTGCTGTGGCAATCATAATAAACGGAGATTTTTTGTATTTGAATGATTATATAAAAGGGGCTATCGATGAATGAAAAAAGGAGTAATTCTTTCAGTGAATAAACGATTTGTAACCCTATTGACCCCAGAGGGTGAATTTCTGAAAACCAAAAGGCAGGAAAGGGAATATGAAGTGGGTGAGGAAATCACTTTTTCACCAGCAAAACAAAAATTCACTTTAGCCTTTTCCAATATACATTCATCTTTCAAAAAACGGCCGTGCTAAGCATTGCTTCCACCTTCTTGATTCTCTTTCGATTCTCCCTTCTTATTTCTCTGGTCCTGTGTCTGCATATATGACGATAGATGTGAATCCAAGCATTGAATTGGAGCTTGACGATGATTTAGAAGTTCTCAAGCTTACCGGATTAAATGAAGACGGCAAGATTGTGATTGGTCAGCTGAAGGACTGGAAAGGCAAGGATATAAAGACTGTTACAAACCGAATCGTTGAAACGACGGAGCAACTTGGTTATTTGAAAGGAAATAAACAAATAGTCGTTTCCACAACGTTAAAGGAAAAAAATAAAGAACTGGATAAGAATTTAAAAGAAGAGATAAAAGAAATATCTAAGCAGGATAATGTTTCCGAAACAAGAATGAAAGTGATCCGGGCAACAAAAGGCGATCGGAAGGAAGCAAGGGAACAAGGCATATCCACGGGTAAGTATCTCGAAAAGAAGTTGAATGAAGATAAAGAAAAGGTAAAAGTCAATAAGAGGGAGCCTGCTCCAGCGCCATATAAAAAGTCGAGGAAAACGTTGTTATTCCGAAAGAGAAGAGCGTAACGCTGAGTACGGAAAACAAATCGGATGGAGAGAAGAAAAAAGAGAATAATGAAATTGAAATGAAGCAAACGCCGGCCAATGAAGCCAAACCGACTGAACGGAAAAAACCGGGAACGGAATTTACCAAAGAACAAACTGAACGGGAAGATACAGTTGGAAAACGGAATTCGATAAATGGATTCAAGGAAAAAAGCAACGAGACTAAAGGGAGTTCCGATAGCGATCACAGCAACCAATCAAAGAACAAGCAGAAAAATGAACAGAATGATAAAAAGTTCAATGTGAAAAAAGTTTCATCAGCCAAAGAAACTAATAATCCCAATGATCATTTAAGGCACGAAAATAAAAATAAACAAGTGAATCAAACGAAACAAGTGAAACAAGTGAAACAAGCGAAACAAACGAAACAAACGAAACAGAATAAGCAAAAAAAAAACAAGACAAGCAAGATTGGGATAAATCGAAAAGGGGTAAAGGCAATAATGGAAATGGAAATGGACATAATGATTAAAAAGAGTCCAGCATGCAGCTGGACTCTTAGCCATGGATATTTAATTGTGAAAAGAATTATTGACCTTTAAGTTGAGATTGTGCTTGTTGGACAAGACGTTTCGTGATTTCTCCGCCAACTGAACCATTGGCACGTGCTGAAGTATCGGAACCTAATTGTACACCGAATTCAGATGCAATTTCATATTTGATTTGTTCTAATGCTTGTTCGATTCCTGGAACAAGAAGATTGTTACTGCTGTTAGCCATTTGAATCTCCCCTTTACTTTTTCAACGGCTTTTGCCGCTGTAATGATAGTATAAGTAGAATGTGGAGTTTTACTTATATGAGCGGCATCAAACTTATTGGTAAACCTGCCTTTTTGTTGTAAGTAAGTCAGTTTTAAAAGAGAATGGAAAAAAAGAATGAAAAAAAGGGTAAACTAGATTTTTAATGGTTATGTGATTCGCATAACTATAAAGGAGTAAGAAAGGAAACTCTTTATGGTTGCTATCAAAAAATATTATCAAAGTTAACACCAGCTCAGCTTATCGTCGGTTATTATTTTTTGGCCGTCAGCATCTCGACCATACTGTTAAGTCTGCCGGTCGCTCTTAAGCCGGGCGTGGAATTTGGATTCATGGATGCATTATTCACAGCCGTAAGTGCAGTTAGTGTAACAGGTCTAACAGTTGTAAGTTTGCCCGAAGTGTATAATGAGGTAGGCTATTTCATTCTCATGTTCGTTCTCCAATTTGGCGGTATTGGCATCATGACACTCGGAACCTTTTTCTGGCTTATAGTGGGCAAGAAAATCGGCTTGAAGGAAAGACAATTGATCATGACAGATCAAAACCAATCGAATCTTTCTGGTCTTGTTAAATTATTGATCCAAATCATTCAAATATTTGTCGTAATTGAAATGATTGGAGCTCTCGTATTAGGCATTTACTTTCTTAATTATTTTCCAAACGGGAAAGAAGCCTTTTAAATGGCTTATTTTTAGCCGTAAGTGCCACCACGAATGCTGGTTTTGACATTACCGGTATTTCGATGATTCCATTTAAAGACGATTATTTTGTACAGTTCATTACGATTATCCTGCTTACCCTTGGAGCCATTGGGTTTCCTGTCTTGATTGAACTGAAGGAGTTTTTATCCAATAAGGCCCGTACTTATAAGTTTCATTTTTCTTTGTTCACGAAGCTGACCTCAGTCACTTTCTTTTCCCTTATCGTTGGGGGAACGATCCTGATTTACCTTCTGGAAATTAATGGATTCTTCAAAGGGAAGAACTGGCATGAATCGTTCTTTTACTCTTTATTTATGTCCTCCAATACGCGAAGCGGCGGGTTGGCAACCATGAATGTGAGTGACTTTACGGAACCGACCCTTTTATTGTTGAGCATACTGATGTTCATTGGAGCATCCCCAAGTTCAGTCGGGGAGGAATCCGGACAACTACACTGGCCATCATGATTCTATTTTTATGGAATTTCATGAGAGGAAGGCGTTCCATAAAAGTGTTCAAACGTGAGATTCATCCCGATGATATCCGAAAAGCGACAGCAGTCATGATCATGGGATCGCTTCTTTGCATAATGGCGGTCTTCATTTTATCAATTACCGAAAATTTCACTTTGATGCAAATCATTTTTGAAGTATGTTCGGCTTTCGGTTCAGTCGGCCTTTCGATGGGAATCACGCCTGACCTCAGCAATACCGGTAAAATTGTCATTATGATCATTATGTTCATTGGCCGTGTCGGGATAACCTCCCTGCTGTATATCATAGGCCATAAAGAAGTTACGGAAAATTTCCATTATCCAAAAGAACGCGTCATCATTGGGTAAATGATTTAAGTTGAACAGTGACCTTTCCACCCTTGGAAAGGTTTTTTGTGTTGTTTGCAGGAATCATGGATAAAATGTGGAAATTTACCTATAAGTGAGTGTCCTGCCATTTCTATATACAGAAATATGCTCAATTTGATCCCTTACATGGAATTCGGTCGGAGAAGTATAAATCATTTGGTAAGGAGGTGGAAAATGTGAAGAAATATACTGGAAGGATCATTGTCCCTGCTCTTTTTTTGTATTGATATTACCCTATATAGGGTGGCTTGGTCATGAAGAACGCAGGTTTTCCGCCTTTGCAGGAATATATTTAATCGTAATATTAACCATAGCCTGGTGTTTGGGTGCCATTTATGATCATAAACGGAAAACGATTGCTTTATTGCAAGATAGTGAAGGGCGTTATCGCATTTTCTCCAATTACTCTAAAGAATTGGTCAATAGCTTCAATGAAGTTATTTTCCAAACGGATGATAAAGGAAAATGGCTGTACTTAAACCCGGCATGGAAATCGATGAGTGGTGCATCCGTAAATGAATCCCTGGGGCTTCACTTTTCTAAACATATGGATAACGATTCTTATCAAGACGTATTAAAGGCCTTCGCGGACTCCTTTCATCGGGGGAATAAATATTTTCGTGCGGACATTAAACTAAATGCGAAAAAGGGAACAAGTTGGGTTGAGGCATTCGTTAAACTAATTTACGATGACGCTGGGAAATTCATCGGGACAGCGGGCATATTATCGGAAATTAATGAACGTAAACATGCTGAGGAAAAGCTTGTGAGCCTAAACGAACATTTGGCGATCACATCAAGCAAGTTATCAACGGCTGCCCAGCTTGCGGCTGGGATTGCACATGAGGTCAGGAATCCGATGACGGCGATAATGGGATTCGTGAAGTTGATTAAAGATGGCGGTGCCGAAAAGCAGGAATATTACGATATTATTTTTTCGGAAATAAATCGGATCGAGAAAGTGCTGAATGAACTCTTGCTGCTATCGAAACCCGCTGGGGCGGTTTTTCTTGAGAAGGATTTGAAGGAAAGCTGCAACCATGTCGTAACGCTGTTGGAGACAAACGCCGTACTGAACAATATTCAAATTCATAAAAATTATGATCCAGAACCTATTTTAATGTACTTTGATGAAAACCAAATCAAGCAAGTACTAATAAACTTGATAAAAAATTCCATAGAATCGATGCCGAATGGCGGAAATATTTTGTGAGCATAAATGAAAAAAATGGGGAAGTTTTTTTGAGCATTTTGGATGAAGGGGAGGGCATTCCGGAAAACTCCCTTCAAAAAGTAGGAGAACCATTTTTCACCACAAAAAGATCAGGAACGGGTTTGGGTCTTTCCGTTTGTTTTAGGATCATCGAAAAACATGGCGGTAAAGTTTTCATCACAAGTGAACTGAAAAAAGGTACAAAAATCGTTTGTATATTTCCAGCCGTCCAACAGAAGCAAAATAGTGAGAACGAAAAGGTCCAGATACAGGACGTTGAATGACGAGAAAAACAAAAGGTTTAATTGTTGAAAAAATCTGAATGTTGTGTATATACTTTAAAAGTAATAACATACTAACCGGTTAGTAAGTTTAAAAGGAGGAATTCAATTTGAACTTTGAACATACTCAAAAGGTGAAAAATCTGGAAAAGAAGTTAACGGAATTCATGGAGAAGCACGTTTACCCAAATGAATCAATATACAAAAAGCAGCTCGAAGCACAGGAAAGCCGCTGGAGTGAAATTCCCCGATATTATCTGAATTGACGGCAAAAGCAAAAGAAGAAGGATTATGGAATTTATTTTTACCTGATAGCGGTTATGGCGCAGGTTTAACAAATCTAGAATATGCCCCGCTTTGCGAAATCATGGGTAGATCGTCGATAGGACCTGAAATCTTCAACTGTAATGCGCCGGACACTGGTAATATGGAAGTGTTGGTGAGATACGGTTCGGATGAACATAAAGAACGCTGGCTGAAGCCCTTGCTTGCTGGGGAAATCCGCTCATGCTTCTCGATGACAGAACCGGAAGTGGCGTCTTCCGATGCGACCAATATCGAATGCAGGATAGAAAAGACGGGTAATGAGTATGTCATAAACGGCCGAAAATGGTGGTCTTCAGGAGCAGGCGATCCACGGTGCAAGATTGCCATCGTCATGGGTAAGACAGATCCTGAGGCGGCCAAGCATGAACAACAGTCAATGATTCTTGTACCGCTCGACACACCTGGTGTCAAAATCGAGAGAATGCTCCCTGTGTTTGGTTATGATCATGCGCCGCATGGTCATGCTGAAATCACTTTTGAAAATGTGAGGGTCCCGGCAACGAATATTCTATGGGGTGAAGGAAAAGGATTTGCGATTGCCCAAGGAAGACTCGGACCCGGAAGGATACATCATTGCATGAGGCTGATCGGCGCTGCTGAAAGAGCACTTGAAGAATTATGTAAGCGCATTCAAAACCGTGTCGCTTTTGGTAAAACATTGGCGAGACAAGGTGTAGTCATGGAGTGGGTTGCTGATTCAAGGATTGAAATCGAACAAGCAAGACTTCTGACCTTAAAAGCTGCTTACATGATGGATACTGTCGGGAACAAGGAAGCGAAGGCGGAGATTGCGATGATAAAAGTGGTTGCACCAAATATGGCATTGAATGTGCTGGACAGGGCCATCCAAGGCTTTGGAGCTGCAGGGATTTCCGATGATTTCCTTTTGCCGCTCATTGGGCCAATGCACGGACTTTAAGGCTTGCTGATGGTCCCGATGAAGTTCACCGATCACAAGTTGCTAAAATAGAACTTCGAAAATATCAACAAAAGCATGAGGTGAAAATATGAAAGTTACCGACTTATTCGATCTAACTGGAAAGACGGCGATCATAACCGGTGGAGGGAGAGGGTTGGGAGCACAAATAGCGACCGGCTTTGCCGAAGCTGGGGCAAATGTCGTACTTTGTTCAAGGAAGAAGGAGGCATGTGACGAAGTTGCTTCGCAAATCCAAAAGCTTGGAGTCAAGGCGCTTTCCTTCAAGTGTGATATCACCAATCCGTCAGATGTACAGGAAGTTGTTAACGAAACTTACCGTGAATTCGGTGCCATCGACATTTTAGTGAACAATAGCGGGGCATCCTGGGGGGCACCGGCCGTCGACATGCCCCTTGAAGCGTGGCAGAAGGTGATGAATGTCAATGTAACCGGAACCTTTATCATGAGCCAGACAGCAGGCAGGGTCATGATTGAGCAGGGACATGGGAAAATCATAAACATCGCTTCCGTCGCCGGATTAGGGGGTACCGACCCGAGGGTACTCGATACAGTCGGATATAATACGAGTAAAGGTGCGGTCATTACCTTGACGAAGGATTTAGCTGTTAAATGGGGTCAGCATAATATCAATGTCAATGCAATCGCACCCGGTTTCTTTCCGACAAAAATGACGAAAGCGGTTCTTCAGCAAGGAAAGAATCCTATCTTGGATTCCACGCCGCTAAAAAGATTAGGGAGTGATGATGATTTGAAAGGGGCAGCGGTTTTCCTTGCCTCGAAGGCATCTGACTTTGTGACTGGCAATATCTTGATCGTCGATGGTGGTTCACATGCAAAGTAATGCAAGGTAAGTAAATATGGCTGGAGGGTATGAAATGATGAATGAAAAAAATGGCTTTCCGTTTATCCTGATTCAATTTCAAAGGAAATAAAAGTCCCTGAGTTTCCGATGCAAAGAATCCTTCAAAATGCAAGTCAGTCCCATCCAACCAAAACAGCTATTACTTTTTATGACCGAAAGATATCTTATCAGGAACTTTTTCATGCGTCGCAAGCCTTTGCTTCAGCCCTGCAAAAAAGGGTGTTCAAAAAGGCGACCGTGTCGCCATCATGCTGCCTAACTGCCCGCAATACGTCATAGCTTATTATGGATCATTGACAACAGGAGCCATTATCACCCAAATCAACCCAATGCTGGTTGAAAGGGAGCTACAGCATATTTTACAGGACTCCGGTGCAGAAACGATTGTGGTATTGGACGGATTATACCCGAAAGTGAAAAGTGTGCAGCAACATGCAAATCTGAAAAATATTATCGTCGTAAGCCTTCAGGCATCGGATGCAGATTTCAAGCCTGATGCTTCTTTTGACCAATTCATGAAGACGGGAGACGGCAAAATCAATCCCGTATCAATCGATCCTGAAAATGATATAGCCGTTCTTCAGTATACAGGAGGAACGACTGGCCGTTCAAAAGGGGCGATGCTGACTCACAGCAATATTCTGGCCAATGTCGTTCAAACGTATGAATTCTTCAAGCATGAATTAAAAATAGGTACTGAAAGAACGCTGTCGGTCATCCCGCTATTTCATGTTTTTGGAATGTCGTCCGCAATGAATTTATCCATATATATTGCGGGTGACTCCATCATGCTGCCACGATTCGAAATAGAAGAAGTGCTGGAAACGATTAAGCGTGAACAGCCGACCACTTTTCCTGGTGTACCGACCATGTATGTAGCGTTGACGAATCATCCAAAGGCAGAAGAATATGGAATGGGCTCAATTCAGGTCTGTAACAGCGGAAGTGCACCGATGCCCGTGGAACTGCTGCGTGAGTTCGAACGAAAATCGGGTGCGAAGATATTGGAAGGCTACGGTCTTACGGAAGCTTCGCCAACAACGCATTGTAACCCGGCATTTGCAAAAAGGAAACCTGGGAGCGTCGGGATAGGCATCCCTTCGACTGAATATAAAGTGATGGACCTGGGAGACGGGACAAAAGAAGTGGCATCTGGCGAAATGGGGGAATTGGTCGTCAAAGGACCCCAAGTGATGAAAGGTTACTGGAATATGCCTGAGGAAACGGCGGTGACCCTTAGGGATGGTTGGCTTTATACGGGGGATATCGCCAAAGTTGATGAAGATGGGTATCTCTATATTGTCGACAGGAAAAAGATTTGATCATCGCAAGTGGTTATAATATATATCCGCGAGATGTGGAGGAGGTACTCTATGAACATCCTGCTGTCCAGGAAGCGGTTGTCATCGGAGTTCCGGATGCTTACCGAGGGGAGTCGGTAAAAGCGGTCCTTGTACTTAAAAATAATAAAACGGCAAATGAACGGGAAATCATCGATTACTGCCGGGCAAACCTATCGGCCTATAAAGTTCCGCATTTCGTTGAATTTCGTGAAGAGTTACCGAAAACTAATGTCGGAAAGATTTTAAGGCGGGCTTTAAGAGAAGAACTTTCCAGGAAATAAGAGGGCTTTGATAGTACGAAAGCGTATGATATCAATTCAGCTGAAATTTTAACAGATTGCGAGGATGCAAACATGAAAGAAAAAATGACAGAACATAGCATACGCTTATTTGAAAAGAAGGGCTTTAGTGAAACGTCGATTTCTGATATCGTCGAATCGGTCGGGGTGACGAAGGGAACGTTTTATTATTACTTTACGAGCAAAGAGCAGTTGCTTATGGATATTCATCTAGCTTATATAGACGAGTTGCTTAGTGAGCAGGAAATAATCATGTTGGAACCTGGGAAAAGCTGCAAGGATAAGCTTTTCGATATCGTATTGATGCTTTTAAAAAGCATCAAAACCAAAAAGTCCAGCGCAACGGTCTTTTTCCGTGAAATGAAGAATCTAAGTGACGAAAAACTTGCAGAAATCCTTCCTAAGCGGGATGAGTTCCGTAATAAAATCGAGCAAGTGCTGATAAGTGGCATCGAGAGCGGAGAACTACGTTCCAATCTCGATGCATCCATCATCTCTTTTGCTATTTTGGGTGTGGCCAATTGGAGCTATCATTGGTTCGACCCAGAAGGTGAAAAAACCGAACAGGAAGTTGCAGCCATTTTTATGGGGATGATTCTGCAGGGAATTGAAGCGTGAGTTATATACTAACCGGTTAGTAGAAGGGAGATAGAAGGCATGACCAACAAGCAAATTCAATCAATTACCGTTATTGGGGCTGGGCAGATGGGGCATCAAATTGCGATGCTTGCTGCACTTGGAGGTTACGAAACGATTCTTCAGGATGTTCAGGAAAACGCTTTGAACACAGCCAAAGAAAAACTGGACGTCATTTTGACTAAATGGGTCCAAAAAGGAAAATTGTCTGAAGATCGTAAATTGGCTGCTTTTAGCCGTCTTCAATATACCACCGATCTTGAGAAAGCGGCCAGTGGAGCTGATTTGATCATTGAAGCGGTAGTTGAAAAACTTGATGTGAAACAGGAAGTTTTCGCTAAACTTGAAGAATTGGCCCCAGCAGAAACCATCTTTGCAACGAATAGTTCAACGATTGTCAATAGCCTGATTGCGAGTGTGACGAATCGTCCGGATAAGTTCTTAAATATGCATTTCTTTTTCCCGCCTCTAGTGATGGATTGTGTTGAGGTTGTGATGAGTGACCAAACATCTGAGGAAACAGCGAAACTTGCGATGGAAGTCACGGAGAATATGAATAGGACAGGAGTTTTGTTGAGGAGGGAGATATCGGGATTCGTAGCCAACCGAATCTTGGGAGCGTTGCAGCGTGAGGCCTTATATTTGTATGAAGAAGGAATTGTTGATTATAAGGATATCGATTTGATTTGCAGGAAAGCTTTAGGCCATCCAATTGGTCCTTTTGAACTGATGGATCTATCAGGTATTGATGTGGGATATTTTGTCATGCAGCAGCGTTACAATGAAACGGAAATCAGAAGACAAGCCGAATGCTTGTATAGAAGAAAAGGTGAATAAAGGACATTTAGGAAGGAAAACTGGCAAGGGCTGGTATGATTATCCAAACCAAGGAGTGAAGAATTGATGACAAAATTAATTAGAGTGATTAAGGAAAAGGAAAATAAGCTTGCGGTCATCACCATCGATAATCCTCCATTAAACGTAATCAGCAAACAAGTATTCAGGGAATTGGGAGAAACATTCGATGAACTTTCAAAAGATACTGAAACTGTTGCGGTACTCATAACCGGTGCAGGCAATATCGCATTTGCGGCCGGTGCTGATATAAAAGAATTCCCTAGCATGATGGGGAATCCAAATATGAAAGAAATGGTAAAGGAAAGTCATGCCGTCCTAACTAAAATCGATCTGTTTCCTAAACCTACCATAGCTGTATTAAATGGCCTGACTTTGGGCGGCGGATGTGAACTGGCTCTGGCCTGTGATTTGCGAGTGGCCGAAACACAGGTCCAAATTGGTCTGCCGGAAGTGAAATTAGGCTTATTCCCTGGAGCGGGCGGTACACAGCGTTTGTCAAGACTTGTCGGGAATGCAAAGGCAAAAGAGATTATATTTACCGGTGATCCGCTTAGTGCCATGGAAGCGGAAAAAATCGGGCTTGTCAATAAAGTCGTTGAGCAAGGAAGCGGCTTATCGGAAGCGAAAATCTTGGCCTCACGAATGACAAGGCACTCACTTCAGGCACTTTCAAGAATCAAAAAGGCGATTAATGAAGGAAGTGAGACAACGCTTGAACAAGGTCTAGAGATTGAAACGAATCTTTTGAAGAAATCTTCCAAACTGAAGATGTTAAAGAAGGGGTTTCCGCTTTCTTGGATAAACGTAAACCTGCATTCGTACATCGTTAATCAAGGAGGGGTCTTATGCATGAATTGGAAGTCAATGTCCGTTTTTCCGAAACGGATGCTTTGGGCCACATCAATAACACAAGCTATTTCATATACCTCGAAGAAGCACGCATGAAATTTTTTGAAGCTTTAGGCCTAGCGACAAATGTAGAATCTTGGAATTTTTTGTTAGCCTCCACTAAATGCGACTTTATTGCTCAGGGATATTTCAATCAACTCTTGACCATTCGTACCTCTTTGACAAAGATAGGTACGAAAAGCTGTGAAATGGTCCATGATATCCTCTGTTCACAAACTGGGGAAGTGATTGCTAAGGGAAGTGCTGTATTAGTCTGTTTTAATTTTTTGAATCAAAAAAGTGAACCCATTCCAGAATTTATTAAAGAAAAGCTCATTTCACATCTTGTTCATAATTAGAATGACAAAGTCTAAAGGAGTGGAAGAACATGGTTGACGATACGATTCCTGTTCGGCCCGGCGAGGAACTGAATATTGGTGCATTAGAAGGTTTCCTAAGAAAAAATATATTGGAACTTCCAAATGAACCTTGGAATTACAACAATTTTCTACGGGCTATTCCAATTTGACCTATCAGCTGAAAATTGGTGAGTGGGAGGCTGTTCTAAGAAGGCCACCGCTTGGCCCTGTTGCTCCCAAGGCACATGATATGAAGCGTGAACATCATATCCTTTCCTCAATCAACCCGTATTTTCAAGCAGCTCCCGAGCCTATTCTGTTCTCGGATGATGAATCGGTTGCGGGGGCCCCTTTTTCCTAATGGAAAGGAAACATGGAATTGTAATAGATACCGAATTTCCCAAGGGAATCAAGCCGACTGTTGAAAAGTGCCGACAGCTTTCTTATGTCATGGTGAATCGGCTTGCTGATCTTCACTCGATTCCCTATGAGAAAACGGGATTGGTCGAAATTTCCAAACCTGAAGGGTTCATTGAAAGACAAGTACACGGATGGATTTCCCGCTATGAGAGAGCAAAGACAGATGAAATCAAGGAAATTCGTCCGCTTATCAATTATTTTCAACAGAATATTCCGAAGTATAGCCAGACTTCAATTATCCATTATGACTATAAAATCAATAATGCCATGTTTAATCAGGACCTTACAGAGATGGTTGGTTTATTTGATTGGGAAATGTCCACCGTTGGTGATCCGCTAGCCGATCTAGGAGTGGCTCTAAGCTACTGGACGGAAAGCGGTGACCCGGAACTTATCAAAATCGGTGTGGGTCAAGCGTCCGTCACGACTTTAACTGGTTTCCTGACACGAAGGGAATTTATCGAGACATATGCAGCAAGAAGTGGCAGAGATGTTACCAACGTCGATTTTTATTTAACCTTTGGTTATTTTAAGTTAGCTGTCATCCTTCAGCAAATCTATTATCGATTTCAAAAAGGCCAGACTGATGATCCCCGTTTTTCCAATCTTGGCAAAACGGTTAAAAGCTTACTCACTCATGCTGCAAATGTAGCTGCGAAGGAAGTTTAATAGAATGGGATATATACAAAACATTCATTTACTACTAAAAAAGAAGAGATAGATGTGGAAAAGCTTCAAGAAGGGGAGAAAGTCGCGGTCATCCTTGATGTGTTATTAGCGACCACAACGATTATTTCAGCACTTCATGATGGAGCACGCCAGGTGATACCTGTCATGGATCCAGTGGATGCCTTGGGGAAAAGCCAGGAATTGGTCCATGGGGATTTTATAGTGGCAGGAGAACTAAAAGCAAAGCCGGTTGATGATTTAATGTATCCAAGTCCGACGCTATTGAGTAAGTTGGTACGCGGCAAAACATTAATACTGTCCACGACTAATGGAACGGTTGCGTTGAAGAATTCAGCCGCTGCCAAAAAGGTTTATATCGCTTCTTTGTTGAATAATCCGTCTGTTGCGGAAAAAAAAAAAAACATCATAAAACAGAAACGATCATCATCGTTTGTTCGGGAAATTCAGGTGAATTCAGTCTGGAAGACTTTTACGGTGCAGGTCATTTGATAGATTGCCTGATTTCTGGATCACAAGGTACGTTCATACTCAACGATGCAGCAAAGGCTGCCAATGCGCTTTATCGCAAAAATAGCGAAAATGCCTTTGATATCCTGAAATCATCGTATGTTGGACAGTTGTTTGACAAACATAGTTTGATCGCCGATTTGGAATTGGCAGCGCAAATAGGTTCGTTAGATCTTGTGCCAGAGTTGGTTGATGGAAGGATCGAAGCAGAATTGAAAAGGCAGGAAACGTAGTTCGAAATTCGGATAAGGAGTGAAGGGGATGAGGTTTTCACAGTCAATAGCGGTGGTGACAGGTGCAGGCTCTGGTATTGGGAAAGCTACGGCGATGCGCTTGTCGGACGAAGGGGCAAAAGTGTTGTTGGTAGGGCGGACGAAAGGAAAGCTGGAGGAAGCAGCTGCAGAAATCAATGCCAGGCACACGATTCCCGTTGCTGATATTTTCCCTGCAGATGTTACCGTCGAGGAAGATGTAATAGAGCTGGCCAAGTATGTGAAGGAACAATATCGTGACCTTCACATTTTAATCAATAACGCAGGTGGTTCAAAGTCCTCGAAGCTCCTGGATACATCTGCAGCTGATTGGGATATGATTCAACATGTCAATTTGAAAAGCGTCTTTCTAGTTTCCAAGTACTTGGGGAAATTGATGGAAGAAGGAGCTACCAGCGGAAATGAAGGTTCGATCAATCGGGCAATCGTGAATGTGGCTTCACTGTCAGGGCATCAGGCAGGAGCATTCATCCCGCATTACAGCTCTGCTAAAGCCGGGGTCATCAGTTTAACGAAATCTTTGGCACTGGAACTTGCTGCAGTCGGCATTCGGGTCAATTCCGTATCACCGGGATTCATTGAAACGCCATTAACGGAGGATGGATTGCAAAATGAAAAATTCGTAAAGTCCATTCAACGGAACACGGCACTGGAAAGAGTGGGGAAAGCGGAGGAAATAAGTAATGTCATTACCTTTGCTGCTTCCCCGGAGGCTTCCTATATGACTGGGACGGATTTATTGGTGGATGGCGGCTGGTTGATCAAATAGAAAAGGGGATGTGTATATGTTAAAAGAACACTTATTGACAGAAGTAATCGATAATGTAATGATCCTGACTTTGAATCGTCCTGAAAGCTTGAATGCATTTAGTCCGGATATGATTGCAAGCTTAACGAAAGCGATTAAGGATGTAAAACAAACACCGCATATAAGGGCAGTCATCATCAAAGGTGCGGGAAGGTCATTCACTGCAGGAGGTGACGTCAAGTCAATGGGGAAGGCCTCTGCAGGTCAATTGTATGATCATGTTGGCAGAATGAATGAATGCATATTGGCTCTGGATGCTTCCGAGGTTCCCGTAATCGCTGCCGTCCATGGATTTGCTGCTGGGGCCGGATTCAATTTGGCACTCGCCTGTGATTTGATCGTGGCTTCCGATGATAGTCAATTTGCCATGAGTTTTTCACAGGTAGGCCTGATCTCCGATGGAGGGGTTCATATTTTTACCTAAATTAGTAGGGCCCCACCTTGCAAAGCAGCTCTTCTTTTCAGCTGAGCCAATTTCTGCGGAACGCTTATATCATTTGGGTGTCATTAATTATATATATCCACTCAATCAACTTGAAGAGGAATCATTGAAACTTGCGGAAAAGCTGGCAAATGGACCGACAAAAGCATATGGGATGATGAAAAAGCTCGTTAGCCATTCATTTACGGCTACACTTGATGAAATACTGGAACAGGAACGTATAACGCAAACCTTGATGGCCTCCACAGAAGATCATCTGGAGGGAGTTGCAGCATTCAAAGAAAAAGAAAACCGGAATTTACAGGAAATTAATAAGGGAGGGATAAAGATGAGGGCTATTCATTTTGAAGAATACGGCGGACCGGAAGTACTGAAATTGACTGAAATGGAAAGACCTGTGCCAACAGGGCATGAAGTTCTGATTGAAATCGATTGTGTCGGCGTCAATTATGCAGATACAGCCAGGAGGGAAGGGCAATATGTAGTACCTACGCCGCTTCCGTTCATTCCAGGTGCGGAAGTGGCTGGCGTAGTGGTGGAAGTTGGTGGAAAGGTGACCAAAATCAAACCTGGAACAAGGGTCGTCAGTTTAATTGAATCTGGTGGATATTCAGAATATGCCCTTTCTGATGAATTCTCGGCCATCCCGCTTCCTGATGCCATTCAGTTCCATGAAGCTGTTGCCTTGCCCCTCCAAGGTCTGAGCGCCTATCATATTCTGAAGACAATGGGACGCATGCAACAGGGGGAAACGGTATTGGTCCATGCTGCTGCAGGGGGAGTGGGAACGATTGCCGTACAGTTGGCCAAAATCTTCGGGGCTGGAAAAGTGATTGCCACCGCCAGCACAGTGGAAAAGCTGGAACTGGCTAAAGAGATGGGAGCAGATGAACTCATCGATTACACGAAAGAAGGATGGGAAATGAAAGTCCGTGAGGTCACGGGAGGAAAGGGAGTAGACGTCGCGCTGGAAATGGCTGGAGGGGATATTTTCAATAAAACTTTGAAATGTTTGGCTCCATTTGGACGTCTTGTTGTTTTTGGTAATGCAAGTCGTAAGCCTTATACGATGAATCCGCAGCAATTAATGAGGCGCAATCAATCCGTCGTGGGTTTTTTCCTGCCACAGATCATGAAACACCCAGATTTGCTGTTGCCCAGCATTCAAGACCTTTTTGCATACGTTGCGTCTGGGGAGCTTAAGCTAACTATCGGAGGCATCTATCCAATTGAAAAGGCAGCAGCCGTTCATGAGGAAATGAACGCCCGTCAAACGAAAGGGAAGTTGATTTTGCAGGTGAAATGAGAAGAAGGGGTGTATGATGCACCCCCTTCTAGGACTTCAATTGTCCCTTTGCCCCTAAAGAACGCCTCAATCCGTATCATTGCTAACATCTTTATCTGGATGCATGAAAGGCGGCTGCGGCGCTTTTTTAGACTCTAACAGTTCACGGTTTTCAGTTGAATTCCAGCCTATATCATTTGTGGGGTGTATCCATTCGTCTCCAGCCATGATTTCCGGGTCTGTATCTTCGCTCCAGTTTTCGAGTGGTGAGTTTTCAGATGCATATTTACTGTCGCCAATGACGACTCCATAATCATTGATGAATGGAGCCTGTGGTTTTATGCCGGTCCCTTTAAAGCTTGGTGCGTTAATTTGGTGTGGTTGTGTATCGTCGATAATTGGTGAATCCAATTTCTTTTTCATATCGTGTCTCCCTTTCCGTTTTACAGTTATGTTTCTCGTCTGTCCCTATATTATCCCTGAATAATTTCCGGCATTTTTACCCCATTCTAAAAGGTAAACTATATTAAAAAGGATGGATGAAAATGAAACGGAAAGCCAATGTGGATGGTGCTGTTAAAGCGAGTAAAACGCCAAAAAGAAACCAAGCTGAAAATGAATTTTCCAATGAGTTCGCAATGGAGGAAAATGCAATGAAAGGTGCCAACCGCAATTCAAAGCAAGGCAGAAAAGGAAGAAGTAATGGATAAAGAAAAACGGAACAGCGGGGAAAAGATGGGAGAACATGTACGAACTGAATTTGGAATCGAATTCAGCGGCGATATGAACGCAACTAAAATTTATGAAATTTTGGCAAAAGAAAACAAAAAACGTGAAAGTGATAAGTAAATAAGGACGGACCCGAATCTTGGGTCCGTCCTTATTCTTAAAGCATGATGCTGCCGGATTTTGAGAGAGGGAAAATCGTTGATCCTTTACCACTCGGATCAAAATAGGCAAGCATGAACGATGGTTTATCGACGATTGTTCCCTCAGCTAAATACGTTTCCAAATCAAAGGGAAGTGCCTCTAGCAATGTGTGTTTGTGTATTTCCTTTTCGTTAAGAGCTAAAGCTGTGAAAGAGGAACCAAGCTGTTCAGGCTTATTCAGAATATATTCATATATCTCTTTCCGGCCATTTTTATCTAATGAAGCTTCCCACCAAGGTTTACGTGGTTTGTATTTTTGATTCATGAAATAATCCAATTTCATGAGTCCGATAATGTTTTTCAGTTCGGCAGATTCCCGGTAAGCCAAAAACTGCTGTAAACGTCTGAACAAGTCTTCAAGCTGATGTCCGATTCGTGACCAACCTTGTTCATCCCAATAGGTACCGAAATCTTGAAAGAAGTCAAACGGTGATTGAAATACCGTTTTGACAAGATATTCCGTAGTATGATCCATTCTATGGTCGTTCCAGTATTTTTCAAGGACATCTTCAACTTGTTTAATGCGGACGATGTCATCGAAGGATAAAACATTATTCCCCAGGATTTCATATGGAGCATGTTCGCTGTATATATATTGGTGTTCATCGGCACGTATCCGTAAACCAGTGCCCCGAAGCATCTTTAAGAAACCAAGCTGCATCTCTTCGGGTCTTAGCTCGAAAACATCATTGAAAGTCTTTCTGAAAGAATGATAATCTTCTTCTGGTAAACCGGCAATAAGGTCTAAATGCTGATCAATTTTCTGGCCTTCTTTTACCATGGTTACGGTCCTGGTCAGTTTTTCGAAATTCTGCCTTCTCATTACTAGATCATTCGTATGATCATTCGTCGATTGTACCCCTATTTCAAAGCGGAACAGTCCTGCAGGGGCATTATCGTTCAAGAACTGGATAACTTCCGGACGCATGATGTCCGCCGTGATCTCGAACTGGAAAACCACACCGGGATGATGTTCATCTATTAAGAATTGAAACATTTCCATGGCGTAACTTCGGCTGATATTGAAGGTTCGGTCAACGAACTTTATGGTCTTTGCACCATTAGCCATAAGGTACCTTATATCTTCTTTGATCTTTTCACGATCAAAATACCTGACACCCACTTCAATCGATGAAAGGCAAAATTGGCAGCTGAATGGGCACCCTCGGCTAGTTTCGATATATGTGACGCGTTTAGATAGGTCGCCACGGTCTTCCTCCAAACGATATGGAGTAGGGAGGGATTTCAAATCAACCTTGCCGTTCTGAGGCTGGATGATTTTCTTCCCATCCTGTCGATACGCAATGCCACCGATCCTCTTATAGTCATTCGAACCTTCAATTTCAGATAAAGGGCTTTGAAGGTGACTTCACCTTCTCCAATTACGATGAAATCAGCCCCAGGAATCTGATCAAGCCATTCCCCAACATCATAAGTGACTTCAGGTCCGCCCAGAATGATAACCAATTCCGGGTTGATCTTCTTCAGCATGGCTACCACTTTCATTGTTTCCTCGATGTTCCAAATATAGCAGCTGAACCCAATGACATCAGGTTTTTGGAATGAAGGTCACCAACTATGTTCATAATTGGATCTTTTATCGTATATTCTGCCAGCTGTACATCATAATCCGGCTGGGCATAAGCTTTTAAATATCGGATGGATAGCGATGTATGGATATATTTTGCATTAAGAGTACTGATTATTATATTCATGTTGAATGGCGTAAAAGAAACGCCTGGCTCCTTTCGTGTACATGTCTTTTTAAGCCAACAAGCACTAACGAGTAATTTTACCATAGCGTGCTTCATTTGAAAAATGAGTTATTGTATTGGGGAATCTTTACAGATTGAAATTTGATTGAAAAAAACGGATAAAGCAGAAAATGCTTCATCCGTTTTATTTAAAAAGCTTGTTTAATATACTCTTTAGTTTTAGTCATGAAACGCTTTGGTTTGGTCGCCTTCAATTCGATGATCGGCTGGGCCATGGTAGCGATCATTTCACTTGATAATAACACGGTAATCAAGAAGGAGAGGCCGGCGAGCATGATAAAGCTCTCTGTATTGCTGAAGTATTCCTGTATAGTGCTTTCACGGAAGAACCGAATGAGGAAACCATGCAGCAGATAGACATAAAGGGTTTGTTTACCCCAATTCGTAAAGAAATATTGTCCGCGTGGGATGAATGAAAGGAAGCTGAACACTGAAATGATGCTCAATCCATAAAACCCCAGACGTTTAAACATGGACACGATTGTCGCATCTTCAAGTTCGGCATATGGTTTCGAACCGAGCAGCCATTTATAATTGATATCGGTATTTAAATAAAAACCGATAAAAATCACTAACATGATACAAAGCGAAGCCAAACGAACTTTGGGAGTGAAGAGTTTTTTTAAATGTTCCTTGCTTAAATGGTACCCGATCAAAAACATCGGGAAAAAACGAATGTCCTGGAGAGACTGAGATAATTGGAGATATTGTCAATATATCCAATCAATAATGCGATTATAATAGATAAACCTATGCCTACTGAAGGCTTTATCTTTGAGAAACCAAGCAGCATGATGTTCCAACAGAATAAACTGATCAAGAACCACAGCGACCATTGGGGGTCAAGCAGGTCTACAGTGATGGCAGAACGTTCATATAAGAAATAATAGTAGACGGTATATATCAATTGGAAAATGATGTAGGGTAAAATCAGTTTTTTAGTAATTTTCCCTAAATACCCTTTTTGATAAAAACCTTTTGCAAAGAACCCTGAAACAAGGATAAAGGCAGGCATGTGAAAGGAATAAATGGTTTTATATAAAGCATATATCGTTTCACTGTCATGTATATACGTATTCAGCAAATGTCCAAAGACGACAAAAGCCATGAGAATGAACTTGGCGTTATCAAAGAAAAAATCACGTTGTTTCATTATTGCCTCCATTTAATAAATTTTTAAGGTAGCTAGAAAGCATTGTTATTTCTTATTCCCTAAATACCTTGTACTAAATCAATATTTATTAAATTTATTATAAAAACCTTAAATTAAGCTTAACGCTAAGTTTTACAGGATTCAATATACTATAATTTGATATATAGGATAATTTTGGCTCTTAATGATTGCGCCGATTTTCGAAAAATACCGAGGAAAATCAAGATGGATGTCGAATAAAGTTGGTAAGTATGGGTTTTGATGAGGGGGGTTAATATGAATATCGGTTATAAGAATGAAACGGAGTATAAACAGGAAATCTTAAAATTGAATAAACAAATCGAAGGGTTTTTAAACGTTTTCAATTCGATGTCAGAGCCTTATATTAGGGTTGATGAGGAACTGCGTCTCACTTATGCCAATGATGCAGCTTGTGCTTTGCTGGAAACAGTGAAAGATCAGCTGGAGTCCATGAAGATTACTGATTTTCTCGATGTTATCCCATTAAATAACCAGGAAGTGTCAAGCACCCTAAAAACCTCGAATGAAAGTGAAAGGCAAATTATCCAGCTACATACCGGAGCCCTTAAGCAAATAGAGTTCATACCAATGGGATCACTTTCCGAAGGACAGCAGTTCTATCGTTTGGGGGATGTGTCATTGGATGTTTCTTCGTCAAGGGAAACAGGGATGTCAAGGCAGATGTTTTTGGACATTTTCGATACAGCCATAGAAAGCATCGTTCTATTCGACAGTTCAGGAATAATAATGGAAGTGAACCATGCCTTTATCCATGTCTTGGGCATCCCGAAAAAAGAGATTGTCGGTAAAAATATGAGGGACCTCATATCCCCAGATTATAGGGGATATTGGGATGTGAGTGTACAAAGAGCCTTTGATGAGTCGAACTACAAAGGAGAGGTAGAGATAAAGGTTGGCGAAGAACTGCATCATTTTACTTTCTCGATAAGTTCAACGGTAGGAAATGAATTATATATGTCGGTGCTTCGACGAATTACAGAATCAAATATTATAGAAAAAAGTTAGAGACGAGCGAAAGGATTTTTGCGGAATTATTCGACCAGTCCATGGATGCGATCATATTCTGGAATGATGACGGAATCATTTTTCGGGTCAATCATTCAGCATGTAAAATATTCGAATCCAGCAGAGAGGATTTGATAGGCAGTTATATCTGGAAATATGTGTACAGCAACAATCACCATTTCAGTGAGATGATGGAAACGTTTGAAAGAGACACCCAGGTGCGGGGTGAGTTGATTTATAAAATGCCAAATAACCAAATTAAATTGCTTGAATTGACTGCCAAAAAACATGAAGGTGACGGATATAACGTAACGATCTTTCGAAATGTCAGTGAGCGCTGGCTGATTGAGAAGGAATTAAGGGATAGTGAGAAGAAATTCAGGAAGATCTTTGAGGGAACATTAGACGGCTTGATTTTATGGAATCATGAAGGGTTCACGGATATTAATGAAGCGGGTCAGAAAATATTGGAGATTTCGAAGCGCAAACTGCTTTCTTTATCTGTAAAGGGATTCATCGAAAAAATTCCTGAAAACGCTCCTGACTTGAACGCTCACATTGAAAATGTTTATAAGCATGAGGTCTACTCTTCCATCATTCCGATAACATTCGAAGATGGAAGAGTTAAGCATATTGAATTTTTGACGAGGAAAAATTTATATTCGAACCTGAATTTAAGCATTTTCCGTGATGTGAGTAAAAATCTCGAAATGCAGGAACAAATACGAAAATCGGATACTTTGAATGTCGTTGGTGAATTGGCGGCAGGAATCGCTCACGAAATCAGGAATCCAATGACAGCCTTAAAAGGTTTTATACAGTTGCTTGAGGATGGTGTTAAAGGGGAGTTTTCCACATATTTTCATGTGATTACATCCGAAATTAAACGAATCGAAACCATAATCACGGAATTTTTGGTACTGGCAAAGCCGCAAGCGTTAAAAATTTTCAAACAGGATGTTCATACCATATTGAGAGAGACACTCGAATTGATGGCCGCTCAGGCACTGTTGGAAAATATTCAGTTCGAGACAGACTTTGAAGAAGATGTATTTAAGGTATTATGTGAAGCGAACCAGTTAAAGCAAGTGTTCATTAATATCATCAAAAATGCACTGGAAGTCATGCCGGATGGCGGATCTGTTCACATTAAAACAAGCCGATTTTCAGAGAAATACGTTTGCATTTCTATTACAGACAAAGGCATGGGGATTTCAACGGAAATGCTAAAAAAATTGGGTGAACCTTTTTATACGACGAAGGATAGGGGAACAGGGCTGGGGCTCATGGTCAGCTATAAAATCATTGAAGAGCACAATGGCTATATAGAAGTGGAAAGCGAAGTGGGAAAAGGGACGAGCTTTCATATTTATTTGCCATTCGAGTAATTTAGAAGGGAATGCTCTATACCTTTCTTAAGTTAACTGAAAGCATGGATATTTCATTGGGGATCCTTTATTGGATTCCTTTTTAGTTCCATCATTATTATCCTGGGATTAAAATTGAGGTTAAAACTATGATAAACATTTTTGTTTCCCTTTCAGGGGCTTTCCTTCTTTTAAATCATTGAAAGATTGGTCCTTGTTTGCTTTTGTGGGTAGCTGCCGAATTAAATAAGCGGAAACTAATAATAGAATCCAAATTGGGAGATCTTTCGAAGTAATCTTCGGAGCTGTCTTCATATGGAATCTTCCTAATCAATATAAGATGCTTATGCTTAGAAATTTCCGTCATATCCTGTCTGCTGATGGATAAAGCCTTATCGCAATTTAAGAAGTTTTGTCTTTTTTTGCGAATCTATTTACATATAAGGCATATTTTGTAATACTTCTTTATTATAATGTAACTTTAAAAGGGCAGGAGTAGTGAATGTAGTTATGAATTCTAGGTGTGCAACGGAAATTTGTTCTGAGATTCGAATGAAGCGTTGGGAAATGATGGAGTTGGCCAAAATGTATGGACTTGGCCATGAGTATACCCTTCGTCAAAGTGAGCAGCTTGACAAACTTATAAATGAGTATCTGATCCTTCAACATCATTCATCATTGGAAGTGAGAAATAAGCGAGACGAAATGGTTGTTATTGTACAGCAGCCCTTTAATGATGACATTACCTTTTAGAAGGAACTGAATGCATGACTTTTTAAATTAGCACGCAAGAGACAATCAACTTTGCGTAATTTCTGGTGAAATGAACCTTTGCAAACATATCATGAAAACAATTCAAAGAAAGACTTATATAAACAAGAATATATCTTATGAATTTCCTATGGATTTGATTTATCGAGGGGAGGCCACCAGAAGGTGTCCTTCATGCATTGGATTGTTTAGAAGTCTTAATTCTTCTGAATGAATTACACTGAGAAATAAAAAGTAAGGGCTGACTCACTTGATGGAGCCAGCCATGGAAGTTCCGCAATTATAAAACTTCCAATAATATTACCATGAACAAAAGGCCGACAATGAAGGAATAGGTAGATGTGCGTTCATTACCATCCCCATGGCTTTCAGGGATCAGTTCCTTATAAACGATGAAAAGCATGGCCCCGGCGGCGAAAGCTAGGCCGTATGGAACCAGGAACCCAATGTAAGAGGTTAAATAATAACCCAATAAGCCCGTAATTATTTCGATGGTACCGGTTAAGGTTGCTATCAGGAATGCTGTGAGTTTACCGATTTTTTGATTAATTAAAAACAAGGCGACAAGTAAGCCTTCCGGAGCATTTTGCAGGCCGATGGCAAAAGCGATCAAGTTACCTGTATCAGCTGTATCAGAGGCGTAACTGACCCCGACAGAAAGCCCCTCAGGAATATTATGGAGTGTAATGGCAGTGATGATGAGTAAAGCCTTTTCATCGAACTGAATGCCACTTTTCGTATGGCTGAGATCGATATGAGGAATGTTTTGTTCCATGATCGTTAATGTCATTACCCCGAGAAAAACCCCAATTACTAGCTGAACATACCCTCCGGTGGCCAGAGACTCCGGGATCAGGCTCAATAACGAAGCAGCCATCATGATTCCAGCGGTAAATGCCAATAGTGTGTCTCTGAATCGATGTGTGATTGAACCTTGAATGAACAAGATCGGTAACGCACCAAACCCTGTAGACATAGCAGATAGGATGCTGCCTAATAAAACTCCACTCATAAATTTCTCCTTTGTAAGGTACTTATCGTTACTTCTTTGTGAATTTTTGGGTGAAACAATAATTCATTGTATTTAGACATAAAGAATATGTTCCAGGAAAAACCCATTTTGCATCAATCTTCTGCATACCATTTTTTCAATGTTAGATCAGTCGGCAGCAATATGCTGATGATTCCCAGTAATGGCAGGAATCCCACTAGCTTAATCATGGATTCGATTCCAATTATATCTGCAATGGCCCCCAGTGAAACGGATCCAATGGCACCCATTCCAAAGGCTAAACCTACAGTCAAGCCTGCCATCGTACCGACTTTTCCCGGGACTAATTCCTGTGCGTATATTACAGTGACGGAAAAACTGCTCATTATAATGAATCCCGCCATCAATAATAAGATAAAAGCGGCTGTAGGAGGTACGAATGGTAAAAGTGCGGTTATTGGCATGCTGGCAGCGAAAGAAAAGAAAATGATATTTTTACGCCCGAATCTATCAGCAAGCGGACCTCCGAAAAACGTACCTACAGCACCAGCTGCTAAAAAGGCAAATAGGAAATATTGTGCGGCCTTTATCGTGAAAGAATACTGCTCGATTAAGTAAAAACTATAAAAGTTTGTCATGCAAGATACATACCAGGAACGTGCAAAGATTATGAATAAAATCAATACAAGGGCTTTGGCCACTTTATGCGACCGCTCTTTATTGATTATTTTTGCAGCAAGCTTTTTAGGCTGGAAGTGAACTAATTTTTGGGAATACCACTTGGCAATATACAGCAATAGGATAACGGCCATTAAGGCAACCAGGGCAAACCAGAGGGCACCTTTTTGACCAAACGGAACAAGTACGATGGCTGTGATGAGTGGGGCAAGTGCCTGCCCGCTATTCCCGCCGACCTGATAAATGGATTGTGCCAGGCCTCTCTTTGGTCCGCCTGCCATGTAGGCAACCCTGGAGCCTTCCGGATGGAATATGGCCGACCCTAAGCCCATCAAGATGACTGCACCAAGGATAATGGTATAGTTTGGGGCAATTGCGAGGATGATGACCCCGATTAAAGTACTGGTCAACCCGATGGGCAATGCATATGGAAATGGTTTTTTATCCGTATAGAACCCAACTGCCGGTTGCAGGAGCGATGAGACGATATTCAGGCAGAATGCAATCATTCCCAGCTGTGTATACGTTAGCGACATTGATTTTTCGAGAATTGGGAACATGGCAGGTACGACGGCCTGAAGAGAATCATTCATTAAATGGCATATGCCTATGATCACCATGATTTTAAGAGTCATATCTTGTTTTTGCGGTTTTGTTTTAATGGCAGCGATACTTCCCATCTGTATATTTCCTTCTTCCTGATTAAGATTTTTACCTATTCCATAAATAGATTCAAGAAGCATGCACCGTATGCATGACACCTATAAATAAATCGGAATCGTTACTAGTCTTCATGAAAAATCAAAAACCCTTCAAAGTATTGCTAAGGGTGGTCTTTTATAAGCGGCAAGCTGATTGTAACGGTTGTACCGTTCAGAGGTTTACTTGAAAACTCGATGGTGCCGTTAAAAGATTCAATTATTCGTTTACACACGAATAGCCCTAATCCCGTTCCTTCCTTTTTCGATGTATAGAAGGGATCGAACACCTTCCCTATATCTTTTTCATTCAGTCCTTGACCATTATCGATGATCATGATTTTAGCCCATTCATTTTCATGGTGAATTCGAATCCTTAACTTTTTCCCATCTTCCATGGCCTCGAAACCGTTTTTGGCAATGTTGAGAATGACTTGTTTGAGTTGGTCCTTTGTACAATGAACCAGGATGGGCTCCTTTATGATATTCCATTCCACTTCAATAGTGAAGTGACGTGCTTCTGATTCTATTATTGGTCTCAATTCAGCAATGATACTGCGAATATCATATAAGGATAAAGTCTGTACCATTGGCTTCCCTAAAATCAAAAATTCACTGACAATACTATTGATCCGTTCAATTTCCTTCATGATGACAGAGTAATAGAACTGATCTTGTTCTTCAGGGTGTTTTTCAACCAGTAACTGCACTAGCCCCTTTATGCCGGTAAGTGGGTTTTTTATTTCATGGGCAGTACTGGCAGCCAATGTACCGACAAAATCTATTTTTTGGCTTTCGTTTAGTAACTTTTGGTTTTTGGCATTCCTGCGAACGATCAGTTCCTCCACGATGATATAGATCATGTGAGTAAAAAAGAAGGTGAAAAAGACAAGCATTAAAAAAACATTCATGTTATTTGTGTTAATCTTGTCGGGCACTTTGACGGACAGTGTCCAATCGACTTCGGTCAAAGGAACATCCACCCATGTTGATTGTCCAGTGAATCCCTCGGCATTTATATCTAAAATTCGTGTTTTGTCCTTTGTTTCCAATATAAAGGTATGACCAGGGCTGAGCATTTTTAATATTTTTTCCATATGATCCAGCCTGAGATGTGCCAATAAAAACCCTTGCACTTTTTTATCATGATCCAGTATGGGAGCAAAAATGGAAAAATAATTAAAATCAGCGTTATATAGCTCCTTTGTTCCTGCAACAACTGCTTTTTGAGTTTTTACTGCACGTTCAATATCATTTTGTTCAATTAAATAGGAATGGTGGAAATTCTTATTTGTACCTGAAATGGAAACACCGTCGCGATTTAGCCAATATACTCCGGCATACCTGGAATCTGTATCTTTGATCCAGTTCATAAGAAGTTCGGTTTTTTTGTCATCCATATAAAGCACGGAACTGCTAAGGCTAAGCAGCTCAAGATTTTCCTTCGTTTCCTTTATAACTTGATCTATGTATTCCTGATAAACCGTTCCTGCCCATTCTGCTTGTTCCTGTCTTTCTTTTTGAAGGGAACGTTCTAAATGCATCCAATAAATGATTGAGAGAAAAATTAATGGTAAAATAACAATAAGTAGATATGTGGTGAATTTATGCCTTGTTTTCATGTTTGTCACTACTTTAGCTTTTTTTTCAAGTATATCAAAATGATTGATTAAACAATAGTGCATACTAACAGGGCAGATTGACAAAAAATCCTTTATGTCATATAATAACTTTTAATTCAAGATATTTTAATTAAAAACTTTTAAGGTTGTGAAGTTATGGAGAATAATAACATCCAACAGTCTTTGAAACTGTTCATTGTGATGTCTAGAGCTCATCGATCCATTAATGATGTGGTAAATAAACATATAGCTGAAGAGGGGTTGAATCCCACTGAGTTTGCAGTACTGGAATTACTTTATCATAAAGGGGATCAGCCTCTTCAGCAAATAGGCGGAAAAATCCTGCTAGCTAGCGGCAGCATTACCTATGTCGTGGATAAACTTGAACAGAAGGAATATCTGCAGCGTATAGCATGTAAAGAGGATCGCCGTGTAACCTTTGCAAAAATAACGGATAAAGGAAAGGCCTTTATTGAAGGAGTATTTCCAGAGCATGAAAAAAGAATCGATGATATCATGAGTGTACTTACGCAAGATGAAAAGGCCACCGTGATCGAATTGCTTAAAAAGATTGGGTATTCCGCTCAAAATTAGCTAAAGAACCAGCACCAGGATTTGACTACAGGTGCTGGTTTTTTATGTCTCATAAAACAGGAATTTGTTTTGGGGACATAAAAAGGTTTTTAATATCGCTGTGGCGAATTAAATTATATTACGATAACCGTGATAATGCTGAAGGTGTCTTGGAAACGAACTCGATTGGATAACGTCATAGAGGAAAAAATGTTTTTATATTCGAAAAGGAGCCTGCATATGAAATTTAATGAGTATGAATACAAACGTCCTGAAATGGATGAAATTAAAACCCGGTTCATGAAAGCTTTGGAAAAGTTTACTGACGCTGCAAATGCCGATGCACAAATAAAAGCCATGGAAGAAATAAACGGAATTCGAAATTATGTAGGTACGATGTTTAATTTGGTCTATATCCGTCATTCCATTGATACCAATGATGTTTTTTATAAAGCGGAGAATGATTATTTAGATGACTTTTCCCCTGAAATGGAAGAATTGACCTCCAAATTTTACAATGAACTCGTTCGCTCGAAATTCCGTAAGGAGCTTGAGGAGAAATGGGGAACTCAACTATTTGACTTGGCTGAGGCCCAACTCAAAACTTTTTCGCCCGAAATCATACCACAGCTGCAAAAAGAAAATAAATTATCAAGTGAGTATTCACAATTAATTGCCTCTGCAAAAATTCACTTTGATGGAAAAGAATTAACACTAGCGCAGCTTCAGCCTTTTATGGAGTCCTCGGACCGTGAGTTAAGGAAAAATGCAAGTGAGGCATATTACGGTTTCTTTGAAGAAAAGCAGGAGGAATTGGATCGTATATTCGATGAACTTGTCAAGGTGAGGAATGGGATTTCGACAGCGCTAGGTTATGGGAATTTCGTGGAACTTGGGTATTATCGAATGACTAGGACTGATTATGATGCTGAAATGGTTGCAGCATTCCGCAAGCAGGTGAAAGAGGAAGTGGTACCGCTTGTCACACGGCTGAAGGATCGGCAGCGGGAACGTCTTGGATTGGAGAACTTGAACTATTATGATGAGAATTTTCATTTCAGAACGGGTAATGCCATTCCAAAAGGCGATGCTGAGTGGATCATCGAAAATGGGAAAAGGATGTACCATGAACTATCTCCTGAAACGAATCAGTTTTTCAACTATATGATTGATAATGATTTGATGGACCTTGTGGCGAAGAAAGGAAAAGAAAGCGGTGGCTACTGTACTTTTATAGAAGACTATAAAGCTCCATTCATCTTTTCTAATTTCAACGGTACTTCCGGGGATATAGATGTTTTGACACATGAGGCAGGTCATGCATTCCAAGTGTATCGCAGCCGTGATCTTGACATTCCTGAGTATTATTGGCCTACATATGAAGCGTGTGAAATCCATTCGATGAGCATGGAATTTTTAACTTGGCCATGGATGGAGCTATTTTTCAAGGAAGATACGGAAAAATATAAGTTTTCCCATTTAAGCGGTGCCCTCATATTCCTCCCGTATGGGGTAGCTGTTGATGAATTTCAGCATTTTGTCTATGAAAATCCTGATGCCTCCCCCATTGAAAGAAAGAAGGCTTGGCGTAAAATCGAGATGGAATATTTACCGCATCGCGATTATGAAGGAAATGAATTCTTGGAGAATGGCGGGTATTGGCAGCGGCAAAGCCATATTTATCAATCACCTTTTTATTATATCGACTATACATTGGCCCAGATTTGTGCTTTCCAATTCTGGAAAAGGTCGACTGAAAAAGATGAATCGGCTTGGGAGGATTATTTGAATCTGTGCCAACTTGGAGGCAGCAAGTCCTTCCTTGATCTCGTTGAATCTGCGAATCTGAAATCCCCATTTGTTGACGGTACTGTACAGTCCGTTGTGAAGGTGATAGACGAATGGCTCTCCACTGTAGATGATAAGGCATTATGAAATATTAGCCTTTAAGATACGAACCGGATTCTTGAAAGGAATGGCCTAACTCCGAAAACCAAGATTATAAAAGAAGACTTGGTTATCTTTCATGAACAGTTTTTATTTAGAAAAACCTATTGAATTGATGAAATTTTCCACACTCCTGCCGTAGCCGAGACCCCACAGCGCTTACTTTGATGAGGCTTGGCAGACAGTCGTCGGAAAGAAAGCGTATTTCTGAAATCATCTGGAACTTTTATTAATTATTGTAGAGTTTGAACGCTTGGGGAGTACTCCAAGCGTTTTTTTAAATCTTTCATACGTTCGGGATGAAGGGAGTTTCAGACTGCACAATGAGAGAATGCAACCCAGGAAAAAACAGCCGACGAAAGTAATATTGCTCGGCTTGTCTTAAATGTCTCTTCCCTACATATAAATGTAGGGAGGAGGGGAGAGTATGCTGTCAAGGTGGTCAGGGAGTTTTCAGATTGCAGCGGTTTATGTAGGCACAGTCGTCGGTGCAGGATTTGCAACTGGAAAAGAGATTGTCGAGTTTTTTACCCGTTATGGTTTTTATGGCTTTATCGGGATTTTAATAGCAGGTTATATTTTCATTTTCACTGGGACGAAAATCATGCTGATTTCCGCAAGGATCAGAGCATCTTCTTATGAGGAGTTCAATCAATTTCTTTTTGGCAGGAAAATAGCAGGAATCATCAACTTCTTTTTCCTTATCATGCTGTTAGGGGTGACGGCTGTCATGATTTCGGGTTCAGGAGCCGTTTTTGAAGAACAACTTGGCGTGCCTAAAAGTATAGGAAGTTGGTCTACGATCATACTGGCATCCTTGGTCCTGATGATGGGCATGCGCGGTGTTTTCACTGTGAACTCTTTTGTTGTACCAATCATGATTTGTTTTAGCGTGATCCTTTTTTTCTCGACTTTGGGTAATGGGGATTTCTTTAAGACCCTTACAAAAGTTCCTGATGAAGTGATCACCGTAAAAATGATTTTGTCACCCTTTGCCTATACAGCCTTTAACCTTGCTTTGGCACAGGCTGTGCTGGTTCCGGTTGCGTATGAGGTTCGAGATGAAAAAGTCATTAAACATGGTGCAATTCTTGGAGGGATATTCCTGACAATCATTTTATTGACGGGGCACTTTTCACTTATGACACTTCCTGACGTGAATAGTTTTGAAATTCCTTCAGCAGTTATTATGAGAACGGCGGCCAGTCAGTTGTATTGGATGTTCATTTTGGTGATATACGGGGAGATATTCACTTCGGTCATCGGAAACATATATGGATTACAGAGGCAAATCAGCAGTTATATTAAATTGCCAGGCATGCTGATCATAGCGGTGATTTTTTAATAGCTTTAATCATTAGTGAATTCGGATATGGAAGGTTACTAGGATATATTTATCCGGTTTTTGGATACATAAGCCTCCTTTTTTAGTGCTGGTCTGGAAAAGCAAGGCAGGGAAGGAGTGATGAAGAACGGGGGCCTGACCCTAGCCCTCCGTACCAGGGGGAATCAATGATCATCCTATCATCAGCGTCTTAGCCATCTCTAGAAAGGCATCCCGGTAATCTCTATCTTTTTTCGTGAACATAGTTAAGCGGACGGGTGCTTTTTCATCCTTGAGCAATATGGAAGTGATGACATCATCCCCATTTTCCACTTCAAATCCTGTACCGCTTTCGATATCAGTGAAGGATCCCTAATCGTTTCTGAAATGCCTTTCAGCTGGGCTTGAACATTTTTTTCCACCTCATCCCAACTGACATCGGCCTTCAACAATTCGATTCTCATATAAATGGAGTCATCTTCAATCAGGAACACAATATCTTTTCCTGGTTCTTCGGCACTTAATTTGAATTGTTGCAAAACATAGAGGCTGAACGGTTGATTATCACTTTTTTTAGGAACGCTGTTTTTTCTTTTGCTTCCCCGTTAATGTTATACTGCAGGTTTTGCTCCATCAGTCTTATTTTGTTATCGCTTCGGTTATTGCGATTGCCTCTTTGAGAAGTATTCCCTTCGTTCCCATCTTCTATTGAATCTTCCTGTGGCTCATCTGCATTTTCGTCTGTAGTCGCACCGCAGCCAGTCAGCAGAAAAGCGGCGAATGTGACACAGCCAATATAACGTGTCCAACTAGTCATGTGTTTCCCTCATCTTTCCGATAGAAATTTCAATCTGGATATTCCTGCATCACATACAGGTGCTTTGCCCTTTAATGAATTAGACGGCATGAAATGGAAATGGTTACAAAAAGCGGGGGAATCAATTGGGACGATTGCTAAAAAGTGAAAAACGGAATGGTCATCTAGTAACCATCCCGTTTGAGTACATTGAATTATCCTATGATTTTATAATTTTTATGGTTTACGACGGTTTTTTGTTCAAGTTCCAAATCACGATAATTTTCCATATACGTGACGTCCACGATTACTGAGTTCTCGTTCACTTTCTCGACGATTCCTTTTAAGCCTTCTCTAAATTCAATGATATTTCCAACTTCCGCTTTCTTCATGGTAATCATCCTTTCCCATTTTGTTTCCAATGATCAAAAAGTAACAATGGAGTAATTGGATTATTCGAACATCTTGCCGTTTAGATTTTGACGTGGGAAGTGCTAGTAAGAGAAATAGTTATCTCTTATGTCGGTACAGTAAGCTAAACTTTTAAAAGGAGGTACGATTCTTGTAATGGAGCAGCTGTAAAGATATGGCATAATTTGGTATATCTTGAAAACGCAGTTATGCGAACCAGTATGTAATTCCCAAGTACAAAAAATGCCAATCATTTTACATTATGATATTTTAATATACAGTTTGCACTATTTTAAAGCATTCGTAAAGAATAATGTAGTGAGTGGGGCTCAAAAAGTTCTGATTTATATTAAGTGGCAAGCTTATGTTAAAATGAAAACGGAATTTCTCCTGTCTGAAAATGATGGAACATTCGATAATTAAGGGGGATAATATATGAACGCAGAAGAAGCAAAAGGTGTACTCGATAAATTGGCAAATCGGGAAATGGAAGAATTCCGGATAACAAAAGAAGAATTTTTAGCTTTTCGTGAGGTTCTTGTTAAAAGGGAAGACTTTAAACATTTTCGGGGAATGCACAACATAACGGTGTGATAATTTATACGTATTTAGATGAAGCTAGAAGTTGAAGGATGTATGATTTGGGGTGGCTTATGATTGAGCCACCCCAAATTATTTATAATGGACAAATCAATTGTTTCCTTAATTTATTTAATGCGGACTTTCTCCATGATTTGACGGCTGCT
The DNA here is from genome assembly GCA_030562215.1 of Peribacillus frigoritolerans. Classification (GTDB taxonomy): domain Bacteria; phylum Bacillota; class Bacilli; order Bacillales; family DSM-1321; genus Peribacillus; species Peribacillus frigoritolerans_B. Next base: position 2,512,083 of record JAUPFL010000001.1, read on the forward strand.
GCAGTAACTTGATATATCTCAGCGATTTCAGTAACCGTTTTGTTTTCAAGGTATGTCTGTATAAGCCAGCGTTGCTGATTCAGTGTCAATCCTTCCGTGTAGGTTAATATATTATCGATGGCAAAGGCCTCTTCATGCATTGAAAAAGGATCTTTAATCTCTAATATGAAGGAATCAAAGGGTTCGGTACGGATGTCATATTTATGTTGATGCTTTAATTCGTTCAGAATTTTGCCTTTGATCACCGTATAGGCATAGTTGGAGAATTGTCCGTATTCCTCATTGAATTTCCTAATGACTCCCATAAAGCAATCAAGCCTACTTGAAAATATTCTTCCTTATTTTTATAAATGGAAAGTGAGCGGATAATATGATGGATCATCGGGGTGAATTCTTCCGTTAGCGTTGAGAAATCTTTCATAAAGCAAGTCACCTTTAGAAAGTGCACTTTCCTGTATTCCCGGGTGCTTCTACCATAAATAAATCGATCGGATTTAGCCAAATGGCATTAACCGAAAAATGGAGATGGAAAAAGTGGGTCTTGAGGGTGCTATAGTGAACCTTATTGAAGGAGAAAAGGATGATTAAGGTAATATTGCGTGGGGGGTGACCAAATGAAAAACACATCCTAATATTGGATGTGCCGAAGCATGATGTTCAGTTTGTCGACAAGCGAGTTTGGAATGGTCTCATTTAAGAACCTTGATTATAAAACAAGACAAATCACCCTTCGTGTTTTTTAGTGTAATTTTATAGGATTAAAGAAATATGCGACACTCCTGCCGAATAACAGGCTGGCCGAGACCCCGCAGGCGTTTGCTCTGATGTGGCTTGGCAGACAGTCGTCGGCGGAAAGGGAGTGGAATTCTGAAATCAACTGGATCTTTTTAAATAAAGGCTGTTTTCACATACTTTGTTGCTATTTACCAAGTAGTGCGGTGTGGTTGATTACCCCTCCAGATGCTCGCTTTCCGCGGGGCGGGCGGTGAGCCTCCTCGGCGTAAACGCCTGTGGGGTCTCACCTGTCCCGCTGCTCCCGCAGGAGTCTCACACTTCCGCTCCAATCAACCTTAAATAGTTTCGTTTTAAAAAACAACAATCTTTACGAAAAGAGCCTAAATAAAAAACTGCAGGCAAACTGATCTTCTTTAAATTTGTCTGCAGTCTGACATATAAAGATGTGTTTTTCTTATTCCAGATGAATTTTCCAAACATCATTTACCGGTTATTGTGATTTCAGAACAGGGTATATTATTAAACCATTGTATTTGTTAACTTTGCGATTTTCGGAATCCAGCATCCTGTGCGTCTTGTTCAGTACAAAACATTTCTTCTGGTTTAGTTATTTCGTAATATTGGCCCGAAGGAATGTGATAAATTTTATTGCCTTTGGAATTTATATTCCCTTTAATTTGCGGGTTATTGCAAGACCCAGTGGGTTTTTCCACGGATGCTTCTTTTGACTTCGAATCATCAAACCCTTTTGAAGTTGCATAGTTTTCAATTGACCAAATACCGATTTCGTCTTGTTGCGCTTGTTTTTGAATATTTTCCAATTCATCAAGGTATTTCGTGTTCGGTGCATAAACATAGGCTACCCTTGCCAGTCCTTTTTCCAGCAGGAGTTTATTCACCATTTTACCATCAACATAAAAATAGGCCAGCAGCCGGCCATATTTATCTCTTTCACCTATGCCGGTTTCTACTTCCACTTTAGAGCCTGCAGGCATAAGTTCCTTGGCGAACTTGCTTGCTTCAGGTCCAAAAGGCTGAACGGGCTTGGATGGGTGCACGGTTTCTGGAGTATCTATCAAAAGGAGCCTGACCGTTTCTTCATTTCCATTAGCCATATTGATTTTTACTGTATCTCCGTCAATAACTTTGATGATCTCGGCTGTGAATGTCTTGCCTTTTTCTTCATTTGAAGAATCCGAATTGGATCGGATGTCTTCGTTGGAAAGTGAATCTTCCTGTTTGGATTGATTGATCAGGTTATCCGATGCTGCCTGGCAGCCAGATAACGTGATCAGGCAAAGTGCAGTAAGGAGAAAAACATTCAGGTAAGAATTTAAAAAGGATTTTCCGTTCATGATAAGTCCCTCCATTTATTAAGGTGTTTTCCACGTACGTCACGGATATATTCAGCAGGACTAATACTAACCTATAAAAATCCGAAAGAAAATGAAAATCTTTACATGCATCGATACCCCATATCATGATAGTTTCTTATAATGATAGGGTGGAGTAAGGGAGGCAGGCGGCAAAATGATATTCAGGCTAGAAAATATTGAGTATAAAGGGATTTTGAAAATTGATGATTTGAAAATACCGGCAGGCATGGTCACTTGTTTGACTGGGGAAAGCGGTGCAGGAAAAACCTCACTGCTACGATTATTGAACAGGATGGATGACCCGGATAGCGGGTCGATTTATTTTCAAGATCAGTTGCTGGATAAATTCAACCCGATAGAGCTCCGGCGTAAAGTCACAATGCTTTCTCAGGCACCGTTCACTTTACCGGGTACGATTGAAGAAAATCTTCAGGTTGGCCTGGAATTGACAGAGCGGGAAAAAAGATAAGGCAGAATTGGTTAAAGCACTTGAAACCGTCCAGTTGCAGAAGTCTTTAGACGAGAGTGCGGAGAATCTTTCTGGCGGGGAGAAACAGAGGCTGGCACTGGCAAGGTTACTTTTATTGAACCCCGAGGTGTATTTACTGGATGAGCCGACTTCAGCTCTTGATGAGGAAGCCGAGCTGACGGTCATGAGCCGATTTTTAGAAGAAGTAAAGCGGGAAAAAGGAACGGTCATCATGATAACCCATTCAAAACAGCTGGCGGACATTTGTGCTGAAAAAGGATCGTTCTGAAAAAGGCGAAGGAGGGTGACTATTAATGGAGGCGAATGGGATAATAGATATTGAGTTCTGGCGTCTTTGTGCAGCCTACGTGTTTGTAGTGATTCTGCTCATAATCGTGAAATGGCGCGGGATTTCACGGGAAAAGCAAATCATGCTCGCTACGGTGCGGATGACTGTCCAACTCATTCTCGCAGGATATGTTTTGACATATATCTTTGAAAATCCCCACCCTTTACTTTCTTTAGGGTTTTTATGTGCGATGGCCATGTTTTCCATCCATAACATTTTTAAGCAAGTGTCCCATACACTCAATAAGAAAATCAAAAGGATGGTTATCTTAAGTATGTTGTCAGGTCCCATGGCTGCCTTGTTTTATTTTAATGTGGTCGTGATCCATTTCACGCCATGGTACGAGCCGAGGTATTTCATTCCAATTGCAGGGATGATCGTGGGGAATGCGATGACAGGAGTGACATTGGCGCTTAAAAACCTCCATGATGGGATTAGCAGTAATCGTGAAAAGGTAGAGGCGATGTTGATGCTTGGAGCGACTCCAGCGAGGGCTGTTAAGAAATATGTGGATGCTGCATTCGACTCGGCTGTGCTCCCGACTTTGAACAATATGCTCGGGATGGGGATTATCTTCCTTCCAGGAATGATGACAGGGCAAATCCTGTCGGGGATAAGCCCGCTCATAGCTATTGAGTACCAGATTGCGATACTAATCGGGATTCTCGGAAGTGTTTCATTAACGGTGGTCCTTTTCATTATGCTGAGTTTCAGGGCTTTTTTTACCAAAAATGCACAGCTGTCCATTTAATCATTGAAGAATCTGAAAAGTAATAGTTGCAGTTCCATCTATATTTTTGTACTATTTTGTAGGTACCAATAGTTTTGGTTTGTTTGTTGGGAATGATAATGCTATCCTGATAAGGAAAAGGGCATTTCTTTTTTCATTTCTTCCTGATTGGATGGAGAAAACCCCTTACATAACCTATTTTTGTTAATTTATCTTAAAGGAGATTGATTTATATGGTAGAAAAAACATTTACAGTAACTGCAGAAACAGGAATTCACGCTCGTCCGGCTACATTGCTTGTACAAGCTGCAGGAAAATTTGATTCAGAAATAAACCTTGCATATAAAGAGAAAAAAGTGAACCTTAAGTCCATTATGGGTGTAATGTCCCTAGGTATCGGCAAAGGGGCGGAAATTACGATTTCTGCTGAAGGAAGCGATGAAAATGATGCACTAAACACACTTGCTGAAACGTTGAACAGAGAAGGATTAGCAGAATAATGTCCACTTTGATTAGTGGGATAGCAGCTTCAAACGGAATAGCCATCGCTAAAGCCTATCGACTGACTGAGCCAGATTTATCGATTGAAAAAGAAACATAGAAGATGTCGGGGCTGAAATATCCCGTTTTAAGGAAGCTATTCAAAAGTCAACAAATGAATTGGAAATAATCAGGGATAAAGCCGAAAAGGATCTAGGGGCCGATAAAGCCGCGATCTTTGACGCGCACCTGCTTGTTTTGGCTGATCCGGAACTTATCACTCCGATTCAGGATAAAATACAATCAGAAAACGTCAACGCTGAGTTTTCCTTAAATGAAACCGCAAGCATGTTCATTACGATGTTTGAACAAATGGATAATGAATACATGAAGGAACGTGCAGCGGATATCCGTGACGTCACGAAACGGGTGCTGTCACATCTTTTAGGTGTTCATATTCCAAATCCGAGCATGATTGCTGAAGAAGTGATCATCATTGCGGAGGATTTGACTCCATCCGATACAGCACAGTTGAATCCGGCATATGTTAAAGGATTTACGACCGATATCGGTGGACGTACATCCCATTCAGCCATAATGGCACGTTCATTGGAAATTCCAGCAGTCGTTGGAGCGAAGTCAGTGACCACGTCCATTGAAAATGGTGACTTGGTCATAATTGACGGGTTAAAGGGTGAAGTTCACATCAATCCTACTCCTGAACTCGTGAAACGCTACGAAGAGGAGCAGGAAGCCTATGCTAGGCAAAAAGCTGAGTGGGCGAAGCTGGTTAATGAAAAAAACCGTTACGAATGATGGACATCATGTGGAATTGGCAGCCAATATTGGCACGCCGAAAGATCTGGAGGGCGTCCATCAAAATGGCGGTGAAGGCATCGGGCTATATCGTACGGAATTTCTTTATATGGGCAGAAATGACTTTCCAAGTGAAGAAGAACAGTTCGAGGCATACAAAGCGGTGCTGGAAGGAATGTCAGGTAAGCCTGTAGTCGTCAGAACGCTTGATATAGGCGGAGACAAGGAGTTGCCTTATTTAGAGCTTCCAAAGGAAATGAATCCTTTCCTTGGATACCGTGCGATTCGCCTTTGCTTAAATGAGCAGGAGATTTTCCGGACTCAGCTCCGTGCCTTGCTTCGTGCAAGCATTTACGGGGATTTGAAGATCATGTTCCCGATGATTGCCACACTGGCTGAATTCCGCGAAGCTAAAGCCGTCTTGGCTGAAGTCAGGCAGGAATTGCTTGATAATGGTATACAAGTTGCCGAAAAGATTGAAGTCGGAATCATGGTTGAAATCCCTTCAACTGCAGTGATGGCTGATATATTTGCTAAGGAAGTCGATTTCTTCAGCATAGGCACTAATGACTTGATTCAGTATACGATGGCCGCTGACCGAATGAATGAGAGAGTATCTTATTTATATCAACCATACAATCCAGCGATTTTACGCTTGGTTAAAATGGTCATAGATGCAGCTCATAAAGAAGGGAAATGGGCCGGAATGTGCGGGGAAATGGCTGGAGATGAAGTGGCCATCCCGATTTTGATCGGATTGGGCCTTGATGAATTCTCAATGAGTGCCACTTCGATTCTGAAAGCACGTTCTTTAATTAGCCAACTTTCGCTTGAAGAGATGAAAAAACTATCTCAGGAAGTTTTAGGGCTGGATACGAATGATAATGTGAAAGAAGCGGTTGTTAACGCTTTGAAGAAATAATTAAAATCAGGAAAAACGCACCCCATCCATATAACCTTCGGATGGGGTGCTGTTTTCTGTCCTGTTAATTCTTGCTTGAATATTTGAGAAAAAGTGTTTATTGCACCAAAATGGGGGTAAATAAAAAGCAAGCACAGTTGTTTAGCTCTATTAGGGCAGCTGACATTCTCATTTCCCCCTTTGAGCCGGTTGGTTATCCAGCCGGCTATTTTTTTGCAAATAAAAAAATCATAAGAATGATTATTCAGATTTTTCACTTTACGGTTATGACGATATAATGGAATTATATTTTTAAGAAGATGGAGGTTAAATATTATATGGAATTACATTTGGAAAAGAAAAATGCCTTGATTTTAGCTTCAAGTCAAGGTTTGGGGAAGGCTATGGCAGCCGAATTGGTTAAAGAAGGAGCAAATGTCATGCTAGCCAGCCGTGATGGAGAAAAGCTAGCCGCCGTACAAAGGGAATTATCGCAGCTTGGGACTGGAAAAGTTTCTTATATGGTAACGGATATAACAAAAGCTGAAGATATTAAAAGCCTGGTTGGGCAAACTGCTGAGGAATTCGGCGGTATCGACATTCTTATTAATAACGCCGGAGGTCCTCCAGGGGGTTCGTTTTCAGATTTCAATGATGAAGAATGGCAACAATCTTTCGAACTTAATTTGCTAAGCTTCATAAGGACGATTCGTGAGAGCTTGCCACATTTAAAAAAACAGGGCGGCAAAATCGTTAATATTGCTTCTTCATCCATTAAGGAACCGATCCCAGGACTGATATTATCGAATACATTCCGGACGGCAATCGTTGGATTGTCAAAGACATTAGCTTCAGAATTAGCACCAGACAGGATTTTGGTCAATACAGTCGGACCAGGAAGAATCGCAACGGACCGCGTTCAGCACCTTGATGAAATGAATGCAGAGAAACTAGGCGTCACTCCTGAGGAGGTGACTGAACAATCCATTAACAAAATCCCTCTTGGCCGTTATGGGGAACCCGAGGAATTTGCAAAGTTCGTTACTTTCCTTGTTTCAGGTGCTAATACATATTTGACAGGGCAGTCCTATTTAGTTGACGGAGGAATGATAAAGTCCATTTAAGTTTTTTTTGAAACAAAATGATTGGGAGGAATCTGCAGTGATGCAATCGAACAAAGTGATCGGATTCATAGGTTTAGGAGTTATGGGAAAAAGCATGGCCGCACATCTACTTAAGGCGGGATTTGAGGTATTTGTTTATACAAGGACGAAAGATAAGGCAAATGAACTGCTCTCACAGGGTGCGAAGTGGGCATCTTCACCAAAGGAAATTGCCCAAAAAGCTAATGTGATCATTTCCATGGTGGGATACCCTAGTGATGTGGAAGAAATCTATCTTGGGGAAAATGGGCTTATCGAGAACGGGAAACAAGGAACCCATTTAATCGATATGACGACCTCCACTCCAACTTTGGCAGTGACAATAGCAGAGGAAGCCAAGAAAAGGGGCATGGAATCATTGGATGCACCGGTTTCCGGAGGAGATATCGGTGCTCGTGATGCAAAGCTCACGATCATGGTCGGCGGGTCTAGTGAGGCATTTGAAGCGGTCCGGCCCATTTTTGATATCATTGGCAGCAATGTTGTCCATCAAGGCCCGGCTGGCTCAGGACAGCATACGAAAATGTGCAATCAAATCGCCATTGCATCCAATATGATCGGAGTGACTGAAGCGATTTCCTATGCCAAAAAAGCGGGGTTGGATCCGGACCGGGTATTAAGAAGCATATCATCGGGGTCTGCCGGGAGCTGGTCATTGTCCAATCTTGTACCGCGGATGGTTGAAGGCGATTTTGAACCTGGTTTTTATATCAAGCATTTTATCAAGGATATGAAGATTGCACTTGATGAAGCGGAAAGAATGGGAATGGACGCTCCTGGATTAAGCCTGAGCAAATCCCTGTATGAGGGGCTGGCAGAAGCTGGCGAAGAAAATAGCGGTACACAGGCATTATATAAACATTATAATTAAGTGCTAGCATTTCTTTATCATGAATAAGCTGATAGCGACAGCCTTTACAAAAAGGAGTGAAAGCTATGGGCGAATTCGATGATATCAATATGAAATTCCAGGAATTAGAAGATGGTAGATATATTGTAAGGATTGAAGGATTTAAACGAGAAAAAACCATTCATCAAACAAAGCCCATTCGTTGGGATCTGAAATTAATGAATGAAAGTCCGCTAATCTTGCCGGTGAAATTCAGTCATATCGAAACGAATGCCGGTTTTCAGATACTGATGCGCGAATTGAAGAACTTAGGTTTTTCAAAGCCGCGCTCCGCAAAGGAATTTGAAGAAGTGATGGCTGATTTACTTGGGTCCATCGTCGAAGTGAGCCTTACCACGACAAACAAGGAAGAAGGATATCGGGAAATTCGTTTTTTACGGAGATTGTATTAGTTGGCTTGCTTGGTGAAAAAACTTAGGTAGCCTGACATCATTGAAAATAGGAAAGTGGCCTTCAATTGTCCATTCAATTGAAGGCCACTTTTTCGATTACTTTTTAGCTAAAAAAGCTTCAATACGGTCCAAGGCCTTTTCCAGGGTCTCCATGGAATAGGCATAAGATATCCTGAAGTAACCTTCGCCAAGGGGAGAGAAGGCATCTCCAGGGACCACTGCCACTTTTTCCTGTTGAACAAGCTTGAGGCAAAAATCAAGGGAAGAGGCAAAGCCTTCAGGCAGCTTTATAAAGAAGTAAAAGGCACCATTCGGTTTGACTATTTCCAGTTTCATCGCTTGTAAGCGACTGTATACGTATTCCCGTCTCCGTGCATACTCGGTCTTCATGGGTATTGCATCATTTCTGCCTGCCGTCAATGCTGCCAAGGCAGCTCTCTGCGATATGGAGGCGGCACATGTCACATTGTATTGATGAACCTTCAGGAGATGCTGAGAGATGGCTGCAGGTGCAAACAGAAGGCCGATCCTCCACCCGGTCATGGAATGGGACTTGGACAGTCCGTTCAGGACGATGGTTTGTTCTTTTAAGAAAGTGGCAATCGAAACATGCTCCTGATCGAATACCAGTTCACTGTAAATCTCATCAGCCAATATGAAGATGTCCTTGCCCCTAACAAGTTCGGCAATGTCCAATAATTCTTCGGCAGATAATGTGACCCCGGTCGGATTCGACGGATAGGGCAGAACGATGCACCGAGTATGTTCAGTTATGTACTTTTCAAGTATATCTGCAGTCAAACGAAATCCATTTTTTGTTGTATCGGCATAAACAGGTGTTGCACCGCACATCTTAATGATGGGTTCGTATCCCGGATATACCGGACCCGGTAATATTACTTCGTTCCCTGGGATGAGGATTGTCCGAAAGGTAATGTCTATGCCTTCGCTGGCACCAGAGGTCACTATCACTTCATTCGCCGGATCATAGCCAAGCTTGTATTTATCTTTTACATAATTTGAAGCGGCTTCCCTTAACTCCAAATAGCCCGCATTGTGAGTATAAACGGTATAGTCATTATCGATGGCTTGTTTTGCCGCTTCTTTAATATGCATCGGAGTTGGAAAGTCAGGCTGCCCTATCGTTAAGGAAATGGTGCCTTCGATATCGGCGACCATATTGTAGAATTTACGGATTCCTGATATTTGAACGTCTTTTACTAGAGGGTTTATTAAATGTTCCATCTATGAATATCCTCCCTTTTCTAACTACATGAATTATGTACTGTTTGACTCATTCATTCTATTTTATCATTTAGTTTGGAGGGGGAGAAATCTTTTTGAGATTAATGAATTAAAGGTATAATGTATGATAAGAAAATTTTGAGGGTTGATACATATGATAAGGACTTGCGCAATTACTTCAAATCATGAAGTCAGTTTTGGTTTACCGCTAACGGAAATGAATAATCCGGATATCGAGTGGTACTGGGTGGATTTTTCCAATCCCACAAACAAGGAAATCGAACTTTTAACCAATCATTTTCACTTTCATCCGCTGGCAATTGAAGACTGCCTGGATGATTTTAACCAACGTCCCAAAATGGATTTTTATGAGGGCTACCAATTTCTTGTGATTCATGCTCTAAGGGAGAAGGTATTTAAAGCAGTGGAATTGGACATGTTTGTTGGTGAAAAATGGATAGTCAGTTTTCATAAGGAGGATTTGCTTGAACTGGAAAAGGTTTGGGAAGAAATTGCTGGTAATAAAATGTTGAAGCAAAGTCCTTTTTTCTTGTTGCATAGGATAATTGACAGGATCGTCGATGAATTCTTCCCGCCTGTTTATAAAATTGAAAGCGAATTGGGCAGCATAGAGGAAAATACTGAAAATGACTCGATTAACGAATTGATGGATCAGCTTTTCGATTTACGGACAGATATGTCCAGGCTCCGTCGGACCATATTGCCGATGCGTGATTTATTGTACAGAATGATTTCATCAGAGCGTCTGAATTACTTGAAAGATCAGCATCTTTATTTTAATGATGTGTACGATCATCTTCTTAAATTGACAGAAATGCTTGAATCGTATCGAGATTTTTCGTCCGATATCCGTGATAGCTATTTGTCTGTGAACTCTAATAATATGAATTCAACGATGATGACATTGACTGTGATCACTACCATTTTCATGCCGCTGACCTTCATAGTGGGCGTTTATGGGATGAATTTTGAATATATGCCGGAATTAAATTGGCATTATGGTTATTTCCTCATTCTTGGAATGATGGGCTGTATTGCCTTGATGATGTTTTTATTCTTTGTAAAAAAAGGTTGGCTCAATCCAAAGAAAAGGTCACGAAAGAGATGAGTATCAGTTGAGAAATTGGTGAATAAGCTGGGTTTTGTTTGCTCAGTTAGAATTATTGAGGAGGTTAGAGGCAGGCCTTACGATCGATAGGTTGGCCGGAATGGCAGTGGTGAAAAATGGGCTTGGAAAAAGGGGACTCTGATGGGTCCCTTTTTAGTTTGGCTTTAATAAATGATTACTTATTGATTCTTTTTTTACCTGTGCTCTAAACAAAAGAAATATTTAACCGAATTATTAGGTATGAGTTCATTGATAAAACCATGATTTTTTCCTAGCGGTTAATTGATTATGGAATTATGAAATGAAAAAGCAGAAGGGCGAGATGAAACAATGGAAGCAAATAAAGGAATATTACTGGAAAGTGGAACGAATGAGCTTGAGATAGTGGAATTCGGTCTCGGAAAGAATAAATTCGGCATTAACGTAATTAAGGTGAAGGAAATCATTAATCCTGTCCCCATCACGCTTGTCCCTCATTCCCATCCAAATGTGGAGGGGATCATCGAGCTTCGCGGAGAAGTCCTGCCAGTTGTGAATGTCGCGGATGCTTTAGGATTTCCGCCATCTGAAACTCCTGAGCAGGATAAATTCATAGTGGCTGAATTCAATCAGCAAAAAGTGGTTTTCCATGTCCATACCGTAACACAGATCCACCGTATTTCCTGGTCCCAAATCGAAAAGCCTTCGGATATGTATCAAGGCCTTGAAAGTCAGATTATCGGAGTAATAAAATTAAATAGTGAAATGTTACTGTTACTCGATTTTGAAAAAATAGTGGTCGAAATCAATCCAGAATCAGGAATAAACATCCAACAGGTTAAAAAGCTTGGTATCCGGCAAAATTCAGACAAGAGAATCCTGATTGCGGAAGATTCTCCATTACTGAGAAAGCTGCTGTTTGATACATTGTCAGAAGCCGGATTCAAGTACTTGGAGTTTTATGAGAATGGACTTGATGCATTTAATTATCTGGAGAATTTGATTGAATCAGGAAAAGTGGTTGAAGATGAAGTGCAACTGGTGATTACCGATATTGAGATGCCTCAGATGGATGGACATCATTTGACTAGAAGAATAAAGGAAAACGGGGAACTCGCTGGTTTGCCAGTGATTATTTTCTCTTCTTTGATTACTGACAGTCTGCGTCATAAAGGTCAGGTCGTAGGGGCTGACGCACAAATCAGCAAACCTGAAATTGCAGAGCTTATAAAGTTGATAGACAAATTGGTATTATGAATGTGAAAACGGGCCGATGAGGTGTTACCTCACGGCCCGTTTGGTTTATCAATGATTAATACTTGGAACCTTTTCCTAAAAAGGAGGATGGGAATGGATTGTGAAAAGGTTGCTTGACCGACCCGCGCCCGTGAGCCCTTTTCTCGGTGTTGGTTGGGTTCGGTTGTTTTTCACCTGCTTGTCCAACATAAGATTGCAGGATCTGTTTTGCTTTGGATAATGACAACGCGGCTTTAGGGTTCCGTATGGAGGCTGCCCGGCTGCCGAGGTGGGGTAGTTTTTTCAAATCTTCCTTAGTGGGAGGTAAATGAAAAACATATGATCCGCATTCGACAATGACGTCGGATTGTTGTGCTGCAAAGCGAGGGTTATCAGAGAAATGAAGTCCAATCTTCTTCGCTTTTCCTTCTTGCATAAGCTTGCTTAATGCGAGCCGTTTTAAATTATATAAATTCTTGGGCTCCAATGCAGTCTTTGCATGTTTATTGACAATAAACACGGCTTGGGCAAGGAGTTTATCGAAAACTCATCCCTTTCAGAATGTCCTTTCGTTTGGTTCATTAGTGGAAACTCCTTTTCTTAATAAGGTTAGAAGGACGTTACAAACAGACTTCCTTCAGCAAAAACCTGTTTTATATATTGGTTGAAATAGAGACATGTGTGCAACCAGGCAGAAAATAGCGAAACAATTATGCATGTACATCTCTAGGGTATGACCATCATTTCCCAACACTTTACCATCTATTCATTTTCATATTATACCACTTCAAAATATATAGGGAAGTAAAATTCAATCGGACTCCCTTTTGGTCCAAGAAAAAGAAGGCGTTTATGTCGCCTTCTGTCCAACCCTTATTGAGTGTATATATTGATATTTTCAGATACCCCAGCCTGTGCGCCGAATTGTTGTTGCTGGTAACCCTGAAAGCCTTGATAGGGAGGGTACGCTGGATAAGCAGGGTAAGGAGGGTAAGCGGGCGGGTATGGAGGAGGATATGGAGGATAGACAGGTGGACGGTTATTGAATAGCAACGGTCCAATTGCCAATCCTGCAACAAAAGCTACAGGCGCCAATAGCGGAAAGAAAGGAAAGTAGCGCTGGTCATTCCAATATTCAGGTCCATATTTATTCCCATATGCATTTCTGTAATCGTTCTGCAGCATTATGGTCTGCGGATAGTGGTAGTAAGGAAAATACTGTGTTTGCATAATTAGCCTCCTTTTCTCAAATTCTTTACATAGTATGGATTTTTTTAGAAAAGAGCCTGTTTCATCTTAATCTGTTATAATGAATCTACTTATGAGAAAAATTTGGGGGGACCTTGATGGATCGATTTAAAGGCATTTTTGCAGTCGGTTTTGGAGGAGCGGCTGGAGCGATGTTGCGTTATTGCGTAATCTTGACTGCGGGCCATTCCTTCTTTCCGTTTGGAACCCTTTTAATAAATATAGTAGGCAGCTTTTTACTTGGAATGATAAATGGGTATTTCGCCTCGAAAAAGAAATCGTTTGTTTTTTTGGCGCTGGGCAGCGGGTTTTGCGGCGGTTTCACCACGATGTCCACATTTTCCCAAGAAGTGGTGAATCTCCTGCAGACTTCTCTGCAATTGGCGGGACTGTATCTTGGAGCCACGCTTTTATTTGGTTTGGTGGCCGGTTTCCTCGGACTGGGCCTGTTTAATAGACGGAGAGGTGAGACTCTTTGATTGAGGTTCTTTCGGTTTTTATAGGAGGATTTTTTGGAGCGGCCTCTAGATATGTCTTGCAGATTATTTTTAATAGGCTATTGCCATCTGTCTCGATACCCATTAGCATTTTACTGATTAACCTTATAGGTTCCTTTGGGCTGGGAATGGTGTTGCCACAGAAAGAAAGCTGGGCTTTATCTTTGCAGGTTTTTCTGACGATTGGTTTCCTGGGCGCTTTTACGACCTTTTCTACATTCAGTATGGAAACACTTGAACTTATTAGAAAACACCGTTATATAGATAGCCTTATCTATATAACGGTGTCTGTTTTAGGTTGCATCGGCACTTTCCTGTGTGGTTATTTAAGTATGGTATAACCTTTATGGCAATTACCATTGGTACTGGTAAAAAAAACCTGGTTTTCTCAGATATACTTCTAATGCTATAATTCATAGGAGTCGATTACAAATGATTCATGGCAACAAGTTGTTTTATCCGCACAGGTTTTGTTAATAAGTCTGGCGGTTTTTCCCTGTGTTCTTTTTCTATCATTTTTCGGCTTGGAATTCGTAAACAGTTAACTCCGGACGTGAAAGAAAACGATATGGGAGACGGGTAGTGCCAAGTCCTCTATTAACATGTAACGTTAATGAATCGATTTCATATGTGCCTTCCCGGTACTTTTCAGCGTATGGAGGAGTTACTAGGGCACCGGCAAAGGGGATTTGTACTTGACCTCCATGACTGTGACCGCTTATTTGATACTGGATGTCATAAGTCCTTGATATGTCGGCAAGGTCAGGGGCATGCGAAAGCATAATGGTGAACACTTCTTCCGGGATGCCAGAAAGTGCTTTTTCAAAATCCGGTTTTCCAAGCATGGCATCATCAACACCGGCAATGACTATTTCTTCATCTGTTAATAAGGTAATTTTAGTGGAGGTATTTTTGCAACATGGTAAAATGGGATTTTTCCATGATATCGCTGTAAATTTCTGAGCCATATCCCCCATGATCATGGTTACCGTAGATGCTGAATTTTCCAAGCGGCGCTTTGAGCTGTTTCAAAACGAGAGGGATTTCCTGGTGAGCCTTGTATTTATTAGGCTGGTCCATCAAATCTCCGGTAAATAAAATAACATCAGGGTCCAGTTCGTTTATCTTATTGACAATTGCTTGTAAATCTTTAAGCTGAAATTGAAAGCCTAAATGCGTATCACTGAATTGGGCCATTTTCATGCCATGAAAACCTTTTGGGATAAGCGGGTGACTGATAATTTTATGCTTGATTTCTAACCATTTTGGCTCCAAATTGTGGGCATAATAGCTTCCGCCGATACCTAAACCGGTTAAGGTAGCCAAAGTGCCAAGACTTTTCTTTAAGAATGTTCTTCTGGATATGGGTTTATTCAAATTAATCAACCTATCTAATATAAAAATGTTACTTCCTCATACTAACAAACAATATACATAAAAAGAAGAAAATATCTTCTATAAGCCTATGAAAAACATGTAAACTGGGGTTTGATAAAACCGTATCCGGTTTGAAATTGAACATCTATACGGAGGTAACATGATGACCGAACCAATGTTTATTACACTGATTATACTTCTATGCGCGATTGCGCTTTTTATACAAGGAAAATTTCGAGCAGATTTAATTGCACTTAGTGCACTATCCATTCTGGGTTTACTGGGGATTCTTACATTGGATGAGCTAGTGGCAGGTTTTGCGAATCAAGTGGTCATCATGCTGGCTGGACTATTTATCGTCGGTGCCGGCCTGTTAAATACAGGAATCGTGGAAAAGGCAGGAAATAAGTTATTGGGTTTATGTGGGGGCAGTGAATGGAAATCGCTGCTTATCGTCATGCTGACAGCAGGAATATTAAGTGCTTTTTTAAGCGGGGCAGGAATTGTTTCCATACTGCTTCCGCTCGTTATGAGCATGGCGTTACAACAAAAAACAAGTCCGACAAGGTATTTATTGCCCCTTGCCTATGCAAGCAGTATTGGAGGGCTATTAACACTGACAGGTACTCCCTCCAATATGATCGTTGCTGATGTATTACGGCAAAACGGAATAGGGACTTTAGCATTTTTTGACTTTACACCTGTGGGCTTAATCGCCTTTGCGGCAGGGTTATTCTTCATGCTGACACTCGGACGCCTGTTGCTTCCCGAAAAGACCATTGCCGCGAACAATAGTGTCAAGGGACTGTCGGCAGGGAGCTTGCCGGCATGTACAAAGTATATGATCGATTGCATTATCTGCATATACCCGCTACTTCCGATATTGTTGGGGAAAGGCTGTCGGACCTCCAGCTTCCTATTCAGTATGAATTGACTTTGATTGAAATCCAGCGGAAGGCAAAGGATAAGCAATTGCCGCTGTTGCAAAGGCAGCAGACGATTTCAGCCAGGGCGGATGAGGTTCTTCACCCTGAAGATATCATTTTGGTGTTTGGAGAAGAAGAAGCAGTTGAGAGATTGGCACTTAACTATGAACTGGAATTTAAACATTTCAATACCGAACAAATAAAGAAACATTTTCTTAGCAGTAGATTTGGATTGACGGAAATATTGATCGTCCCGAACTCGGATTATGAAAATCAAACCTTGATAGATGTCCATTTTCGTGAGAAATACCAATGTAATGTGCTGGCAATCAATCGGAATGGGGAATATATTCAAGCGGATGTCGGAACGGAACGCCTGAAACCGGGGGATGCAATCCTGATACATGGAGAATGGGAAAACATTGAAAGGATTTCCTCGGATTTACAGGATGTCATCGTTATTGGGAGTACATCGGAAGATGGCTCTCCGGTGAACTCAAGGGCAAAGCATGGATTGCCTTGGGAATCACTGCTTTGATGGTCATTCTTTTATCGATGGAGTCTGTCCCTGCTGTACTGTCGGTGCTGACGGCAGCATTGTTGATGGTGATTACCGGCTGTGTCCGTTCGATGGAGGATGCTTACCAAAAGATTAACTGGGAACCTGTTCTATTGATTGCCGCCATGTTCGGAATAACGGCTGCATTGGATAATACGGGTGGAGTGAGAATGATAAGTGATTGGCTGGCCGTTTTATTCAGTAATATCGGGGCACACGGCATTTTAGCGGTCTTTTACCTCCTGACACTGATCCTGAGCCAATTCATCCCGTATGGAGCCGCGACGGTTATTATGACGCCTATTGCCCTGACATCTGCCGTTAATCAAGGAATCGATCCACTTCCTGTATTTCTATGCCTTGCCGTTGCTGGCAGTTTGGCGTTATCCACTCCAAGGGTTGCCACTACCAACGCGCTTGTCATGACGGCAGGTGATTACAAGCATAAAGATTTTATCATGATCGGGATATCCATACAGATCTTCATTGGGGTTATCATGGTGATCACGATACCATGGTTCTTCCCTTTTTGATAAGACATAAGGCATTGTCCATTTATGGGCAATGCCTTTTCAGTGTGCTTCTTTCCAATTGGATAGGATGAATGGGGAATTTTAATGTACTGAAAAAGAGTTATGCAGTAGGAATAAAAATTATTTATTATCAATGCAAGAAACTAATGGTATAATTTTGGCATATTGGTGTTTTCGTAATTAGGGGGAAGATGCATCATGGATACAGAAAAGATATTGAAGAATTTAGACAGGGTGACACCATTCTTTCAACCGATTTTCAGTGCAGATCAACATCAGGTAATCGGATATGAAATTTTAGGGCGCTATGAGGAACAATCTGAATATAAAAGCCTTGGCCCATTTTTTCACGATTCTGCGGTGCCGGAAGAGTATAGGGTGGAAGTGGATAATTACGTACTTGAAATTGCCTTGGAGAGAATAAAAGACTATGGTGAAGATTTTCTTATCTTTATCAACAGAGATCCTAATTTGCTTATGCTGGATCATGGCGAAGAATTCATGGAGATTTTACATCGTCATTTTCAACCGGAGGAAATGCACCGGATCGTGTTGGAATTATCAGACACGATCAGTCCGGAAAACTTAGATCCTCTGCAGCATGTGCTTGCTTACTTTAAAACATATGGGATTAAGATAGCTTTAGATCATTTAGGACAAGATACGCAATTGGACCGAATCGCGCAGATTTCTCCGAATATTTTAAAAGTTAACCTGGATCAGCTTCGCATCTCAGGCGGAGATGCCTATCAGGTCATCCTG
This sequence comes from Peribacillus frigoritolerans, assembly GCA_030562215.1. Taxonomy (GTDB): domain Bacteria; phylum Bacillota; class Bacilli; order Bacillales; family DSM-1321; genus Peribacillus; species Peribacillus frigoritolerans_B. Next base: position 2,529,895 of record JAUPFL010000001.1, read on the forward strand.
TTTTCTTTAAGCATGCTAGCACGTAAAATCGGGGCCAACTTACTATTTGAAAACATTGAGTCCGAATACCAGCTTCGCTTTGCATGGAAGAATGGGGGACGATATTATCAAGGGTATTTTTTGGCGAAACCGGAAGGCGAATTCATTAATAAAGATTTACTTCGTGAAAAATTCCATCAAGAATGCCAGTCCTTCATTTCTTTAGAGACCAAGAAGCTTGAAGCCGTTTATCAAAAGACTTTGCAATTCAACGAGAATATGCAAAATTTCTTAAAACAGCAAAAAGCGTGCCGGCTCCCATGAAGAGTTTCTCGGTGTTTTGGCGAAAAAATTGGATTCCGTATGTTTTCGTCTTTATATTTGTGATGAAGAGGGGTATCAAAAATCCCCCAATATCCTCCATAAGGACGGGCAATGGTTAGTCCAACCCAGTTATATGAATAAAAATTGGAGCTGGAGACCTTATTTCCTCGAAAATATCGTAAAGATGCGAAATGAGAAAAAAGGAATACTATCCGATTTATACAGTGATATCGAAACGGGGGAAACCATTCGGACCTTTTCATATCCACTGAATAATAAGGAATACATTTTCTGTGATCTTTCTTATAGTTATTTATATGAAAATGAAGCACTATTATAAAAAACGATTCATGAATATTATCGCTTTAAATGTGTAACGATAAGCAGAAATGATGCGCTTGGAGGAGACATATTTTGAGCACGTACATCTGGATTCTAATCATAATCGTTACAGTCATGGCGTTATATCTGCTCTTTTATACTTATTCTGTAGCAAGGGCACAGAAAGTGAAAGTCAGATATGATTCGACTATCGATGATTCAGTTAAGGAACACCCTTATTTAAAGAACCCGATATTCGTTTCTCTTTTTATTGGTACGATTTTGGTTGCCGGTTTTTTTTTACTATGCTTTTCGATAATTGTAAGAAGAAGATTTCAATATCATGAAATCTTCTTTTTTATTGTGAAGGATGGGCAATGGTTTCAAGGTCTAACGGAGAATGTGATTTTGTAGTTTGGCTTTGATTCTTGACGGGTATTGAAAGACATAGGCAAAAATCCGAATCAGTAGGAGAAATTCTATAACTAGGAGATGATTGTAATGTGTAAGTATTTAGTTGCATGTCTTGCCAGCGTCCTTTTATTTTTAAGTGGGGGGTTCACTGCTTCAGCGGAGGGCTTACATAGAGAGGAAGTACTATCTTTAGTACAAGATGCCATGGAGAATCAAGGTTCTATCAGTGAGGAAGTACGTTCTAAGGAAGCTATTGAAGGAATGTTGGATCAACATTTCACAGATGATTTCATCGAGAAGTTTGTCCAAGCGAATGTAGTGAAAGTCGATGGCGGTTATATCGCATTTGGTTCAGATTTCGCTCCTTATTATATCCCTTTTTTCAGTTACGACAAGAATACTGAAATTGTATATGGGAAAAACGGTGATGTCATTTATGTTCAGGAAGAATTCCAGGACACTGGGGACGGACCTGTATCGATGGGAAAACATGTTGAATCAGTTACTTTGAAAAAGGAAAATGGCGTTTGGAAGGTAATGGATGTAAAGTATGAAAAGGGAAAATGAAATGGAGATATTAAAGGAAAGTCCTTCAAAGTTAAAAAGTATTGGGCTGAAATGAAAAAGTCTAGAGGAGGCCACAGCCTTCTCTAGACTTTTTATTATATATTCAGTTCTTTTTTTATTTCTTCCAATTCAAAACCAATAATGGCTTTCCCGTCGATGACGACCGTTGGTGTGGAATAAGCCCCATATTTATTGGTTAGTTCTTTACGTGCATGCCCATCTGCTTTAATATCTTTTTCTTTGTATACTATATTATTATCATCAAAGAACATTTTCATGATTTTGCAGGGAGGGCAATCAGGTTGGGTATAAAGTGTAACGTCTTTCATTTCATTCCTCCATATATGCTTTAGGTAAGGTTCACTTTTCATTATAGAGAATGCCAAGACATTTGAATAGGGATAAACCTTAAGGATCGTTTTACCGATCTTTCTCCTGTTTTACAAGATAGTCTATCAATCCCATGGAACAAACGTTCAGGTCCATGGCAATAATATCAAAAACAGGATGATCAGCGGTAATTCCTTTTTCGCTTAAATGAACAGCGACTTCCGTGAAAATATTTTTACTGGTTGCTGCCACTTGATCCTCGAAGCTAGCATATTCCCTATATGCCGATTTGGCAGTCTCCACAAATATAGGCAACCAGTAATGAAGTTGTTTATATACTTCCTTAGGATTTTCCGATACCCCGTAATGGCCGAAATATATACGTTCGACGCCGATGCTTTCATACAATTCCGCTGCAGCAAGCATCGCATCGGGATTAAATTGGTTTGGCGATGTTGAAGGTAAGTAAAATTCCAAACCTTCTTCATCGAGTTCACGATAATAGATGCCTACGGTGTCACCTGAAAACATCCCTTTGGAAACCGAATCGTAAATGCTTAAATGATGGTTCGCGTGTCCTGGCGTATCATAAAAGGTCAACGTGGAAGTTTCACTTGTTTTTAGGGATTCCCTATCTTGTTTAATCAGCATTCTTTCAAATGGAATAGGTAATATCGGATTGAAAAGCTTATTGAATTCTTCACCATAGACTGCTTTAGCCCCAGCGATCAAACGTGTTGGATCTTCTAGATGCCGTGCGCCTTTTGGGTGGACGATCACTTTGGCATTCGGACAATGCTGTAAAAAAGTCCAGCTCCACCTGCATGGTCCAAATGAATATGGGTAAGAATGATATATGTAATATCTTCGAGGGCGATTCCCAAATGTTCGAGCCCCTTCATTAAGTGGGGGATGGAAGGGCTGGCGGAAGTTTCGACTAAGGTGATGTCTTCATCGGCAATTACATATGTCCCTGTACGATTTCTTCTATCCAAATCAAAACCATCAATCAATGAAATACGATAACCAAGCTCACTAATGTTTTGCAACAGAATCTACCCCCAGAAAATTTTTCATGTACAAAATCCATTCCTTATTTTATTCTGTTAATAGTGCCATGTAAAGAATGAAGTTTTAAATTATTCTGAATTTATTTCGGCGTGGCTACTGGATAGAAAAGTATGGTATAGTGAAACCTATCGAAAAGGTTTTATTCAGAAAGGAGAGGGAGTATGTCTCAATTACAGGGCATCCTTACCAGATTGAAAAGTCTTCAAGAGCAAGCGAAGGAATCTGAATCTGCTCAACGTTTTTTTGAAATAGATGGTGTGAAAAAGTGCCAGGTTACATATTTCAGCAAAACAGAAATGTTCGAGCTTGAAGTATACAGTGATAAAGGGAAATCATCAAAATATCAATTCGATAATATTGATATGATTACCATTGAAATCTTTGATCTTCTTCAATCTTAAAAAAATCACAAAAGGCCGCCTTCCATTGGAAGCGGCTTTTTTATTGTGACCCGGTCAATTTTTACTTGAATGAAGTAGTGATTTTTACGACATCTTATTAATTGGAGGGATGTAAATGAAAAATCCAATGGTAATATGCCCGGAATGCGGTGAGAAAAGGGAAATGGAAAATGTATTAACGGCACAATCCAACCAAAATGTGATTTATCAATGCCCGGAATGCGGTTTTAAACAGGTTAACATCAAAACTAGTAAGGGCTAAAGATCTCTTGCGAATCCCATCGTTTGGGATTTTATTGGTCTAGGAATGAGCCTTTTCTGCTTACATATGTTAAACTATAGAAAGAGCTGTATATAAAAACATATGGTAAGGGGTTTTAACATGATCGGTACTCATGATGGGGATTTATTGGCATCCAGCGTTAAAGACTTAATGATTTCTTCTGAACGCGTGGCCCACGTGCAGGTAACCAATAATTTAGAACATGCACTATTGGTATTAACAAAGAGCGGTTATACGGCCATTCCTGTGTTAGATCCGATGTATAAACTGCATGGTTTAATTAGCACACCAGTCATTCTTGATTCGATCTTGGGACTGGAACGAATTGAATTTGATAATCTTGAGCATAAAAAAGTTTCCGAAATAATGAATATAGAAATACCTCGCCTGCATATTGAAGATACATTGACCAAGGGTGTGGAATTGTTGATTGATCATCCATTTGTCTGTGTGGAGAATGACGAACATGTATTTGAAGGTATCTTAACAAGAAGGGCAATCTTGAAAAAAGTATTTAAACAATATACACCTGATAAATAAGCAATGCATAAAATGACGGTTAACCTCTAGACTCGCCAGTTGGCGAGTTTTCTTGTTTTTTACATATTTGATCCAGTTAGTGGTGAAGTCTATAAACAGTTAGGATCATTAGGAGAGGATGCGAAAATTGGGCCATACAGTGGATAGTGCAAAAGTACAGAATAAAAATTGAAACGTCCCTTCATATTAGCTGCCATCATGTTGGCTATGTTTATGAATGCTATTGAAGGGACTATCGTTTCGACGGCAATGCCGGCCATTGTTAGTGATTTAGGTGGTTTTTCACTATACAGCTGGGTCTTTTCAGGCTATTTGTTAATGAACGCCGTAACAGTTTTGATATATGGAAAGCTATCGGATATTCTCGGGAGAAAACCTGTCTTATTATTTGGAATCGTTGTCTTTTAATTGGCTCCCTTCTTTGCGGCTTTGCCAATTCGATGACGGAACTCATCATTTATCGCTTTGTACAAGGTTTTGGGGCGGGAGCTGTAGCTCCTGTAGCTTCGACAATTATTGGTGATATCTATAAAAATGAAGAGAGGGCACGCGTTCAAGGGTATCTCTCGAGCGTTTGGGGCATTTCAGCTATCATGGGCCCAGCTTTGGGTGGCTTGCTCGTTGAATCCCTGACTTGGAAGCTTGTCTTTTGGGTCAATATTCCTTTGGGCTTACTATCTTTTATTGGAATTTGGTTTTTCCTTCATGAAAATATCGAAAAGAAAAAACGTGATATCGATTACCTAGGTGCAACTCTATTGACATTATCCATTTCCACTCTAATGGTGCTGCTCGTAGAAGGAGGAGTGAAATGGTCATGGGCTTCAGCTCCGGTCATATCCTTGGCATTAGTGGCCATCATCACCTTTATCCTATTCATTCTTCAGGAAAAGAAAGCGGCCGAACCGATGATGCCATTTGAAATCTGGCAGGAGCGTTCCATTCTGATTGCGAACCTAGTATCCTTGACGACCGGGGTGATGATGATTGGATTATCAAGTTTCCTCCCTACATTCGTTCAGGGCGTGATGGAGCGCTCGCCTACGGTAGCTGGTTTTACATTGACAGCCATGTCAATTGGCTGGCCGATCGCATCTATGGTCTCAGGCAGGTTATTGTTGAAAATAGGATTTAAATCAACCTCCCTTCTTGGAGGGTGCTCATTGATCCTTGGGAGTTTGATCCTAGTATGGATGAAGCCGGAATCCGGGCCCGTTATTGCTGCCATGGGATCCTTCTTTGTCGGTGTAGGAATGGGCTTGACTTCTACCTCATTCATTGTCGTCATTCAAAAAAACGTCAGCTGGGAACGAAGGGGGATTGCGACAGCTTCAATATGTTCATGCGTAATTTAGGAAATACTGTAGGTGCTGCATTACTTGGGGGAATCATGAATATGAGGCTTCACGCTTATTTGAACGAGCATGCGCCAGCCGGTTCGGGAGTGACAATAGATACGGCTAATAAACTGTTGAACAGCCAAGAACGCACGTCGCTTCCTGAAAATGTGGTAAATGTTTTACAGGAAGGACTTACATTGTCTTTACAGACGATTTATCTCATCGTACTGGTCTTCTCTGTAATCAGCTTCCTGTTACTTACGAGACTAAGAAAGAATAAGAAGGCATAGAAAAAAGGGCGGACTCATTAAATGGAGTTTGCCTTTATATTTAAGGAAACGCAATTCTGATGACCAATTGAATCAATAATGCGATCGTGACCGAATGTAAAATGAATTTCAACTGTCTAGTGAAGATTTTTTGTGCCACACACAAGGCAAGCTGTGATCCGATAAGGGAACCGATCGTATAATAAATGGCAATCCCCATGCAATGTTACCGGCAATGAAATAGGTAATGAATGCAGACGTACAGCTAATGGAAGTTTGAATTCTAGTAAAGGCCAGGGTTTGAAGGTAGGTGGCACCATTTCTTAAAAAGGTATACATGAGCATGGTCGCCTGTCCCGGCCAATGTGCCGACAAAGGATGCTGCAAAACTGATCGCAAGCAATAAAATGATCGTCAAAGGATATTCACTCCATTTCTTTTCTCTTGTATTATAAGCGGACTTTGTTGATAATAAAATTTAAATAAATTAAATCATCATGATAAGAATTAATTATCAAGAGGTTGGTGTGTATGTCATTTTCAGAATTTCATTTATTATCAGTGCTTGCTCAGGAAATGAATATGAGAAAAGCAGCTGAGCGGTTGTTCGTTTCCCAGCCGGCTTTATCCCAGCGTTTACAATCAATAGAAAAGGATTGGGGCTCGAAACTGTTTCTGCGTTCACAAAAGGGCTGTCACTGACGCCTGCAGGTGAAGCGGTAATTCGTTTGGCCAATGAGGTTATAGAAAAAGAAGAAAAGGTCAGGGAAAGCATTCAAGCCATGGACCATGAAGTATATGGCACTTTGAAAATAGCCTGTGCATCGATTGTCGGTCAAAATTGGCTGCCGCAAGTATTGAAAAAGTTCGTCCAAAAATACCCGTATGCAAAAATTTCCTTGATCACTGGCTGGAGCAGTGAGATTTTAAAGTCTTTGTATGAAGGGCAAGTGCATATTGGCATCATAAGGGGAGCCCCGGATTGGAAAGGGGTTAAACAGCATTTATTCACGGATATGCTGTATTTAGTGGATACTGAAATGAAGGAACTGAATCAAGTGTTCGAAACGGACCGGCCATTCATTCAGTTTAAAAGCGATTCGAATTATTACCAGGAAATCCAGGACTGGTGGCATCGGCAATTTAAAACGACACCAAAAAACACCATAGTCGTTGATCAAATCGAAACATGCAAACAAATGGTATTTAATGGAATTGGTTATGCGATCCTGCCAGCCATCACTTTACATGATAAAGATACGAATGTTTTTAAAATCCCTTTACTGGATGGGCATAATCACTCAATCGAACGTGATACATGGCTTTGCGGCTATGAGTCTGCCTTCCAGTTAAAGCAAGTACAGGCATTCACGGAAGTGGTGAAAGAGCATATTCGCGACCAAGGAATGTTATAGGTTCGCCGACAAAAATGTCAATAGGGCAGAATAATATATAAGAGTGACATTCAACTTGTCTTGCCGGCAGTTGTCTGGTAAATTTAAAACGAGTAATGATACATAATTAGGAGGTTTACCCGGAATGAATAAAATGGATGCAAACGAAATTATTTCTTTTATCTCGAATAGTAAAAAATCAACACCTGTAAAGGTATATGTCAAAGGCGATTTAGAAGGCGTGGATTTTGGTGCAGCTTCTAAAACTTTCATAACAGGAAATACAGGGGTTGTATTCGGTGAGTGGTCTGAAGTCGAAGAAGCAATCAAGGCAGCAGGAACAAAAATCGAGGATTATGTAGTTGAAAATGATCGTCGTAACTCTGCGATTCCTTTATTGGACCTAAAAGGCATCAAAGCCCGTATCGAGCCAGGCGCAATAATCCGTGACCAAGTGTCCATTGGAGACAACGCAGTCATCATGATGGGTGCATCAATCAATATTGGTTCTGTCATCGGTGAAGGTACAATGATCGACATGAACGCAATTCTGGGCGGACGTGCAACAGTGGGCAAAAACTGTCACGTAGGTGCTGGTGCCGTTTTAGCAGGTGTCATCGAGCCGCCTTCAGCCCAGCCGGTCATTTTGGAGGATGATGTGTTAATCGGAGCCAATGCGGTCGTACTAGAAGGTGTCAAAATCGGTGAAGGTTCCGTTGTGGCAGCTGGTGCAGTTGTAACGAAAGACGTTCCTCCTTACTCCGTGGCTGCTGGTATCCCGGCGAGGGTCATTAAACAAATTGACGAAAAAACTAAATCAAAAACAGAAATCATGCAAGAACTTCGTCAACTTTAATTTCTTTAGTGAATATTGCCTGAAGCGTGGATAAATATATCCACGCTTTCTGTATAGGAGGGAATAATGTGGAAAAAAACCCTTTTGCCAAGATCCGGCGTGATTTGCATCAAATACCGGAGATAGGGTTCAAAGAATTCAAGACACAGCAATACCTACTGAATTACATAATGAATTTGGCCCAGGAGCGAATGGAAATAGAAACTTGGCGGACTGGGATATTCGTGAAAGTGAAGGGAATGAACCCTCGAAAAACAATTGGCTACAGGGCTGATATTGACGGTCTGCCGATAAAAGAGGAAACCGGATTGCCGTTTTCATCCAATCACGGGGAATATATGCATGCCTGCGGTCATGATTTTCATATGAGCATAGGTTTGGGATTATTGACATATTTCACGGAAAATCCGATCGATGATGACTTGCTATTCATCTTCCAGCCTGCAGAAGAGGGTCCTGGAGGAGCTGAACCGATGCTTAAATCGGAAACCATGAAAAAATGGAAGCCGGATATGATTCTTGCTTTACATATTGCTCCAGAGTATCCAGTTGGGACGATTGCCGTTAAAGAAGGGCTTCTATTTGCCAATACATCTGAATTATTCATCGATTTGAAAGGGAAAGGAGGACATGCAGCCTATCCGCACGAAACAAATGACATGGTCATTGCGGCCTGCTCGCTTGTAGGGCAGCTTCAAACGATCGTTTCCAGGAATGTCAATCCACTTGATTCGGCTGTCATTACAGTTGGGAAGATTACTGGAGGCACCGTTCAAAATATTATTGCGGAGACAGCGCGGTTAGAAGGCACAATACGCACTCTTAACCCTGAATCGATGGTAAAGGTCAAGTCTAGAATAAAAGCGCTTGTGGATGGTATACAAGTGGGATATGAGTGCTTTGCTGAAATCGACTATGGCGCGATGTATCACCAAGTGTATAATGAAGAACGGTTGACCCGGGAATTCATGGAATTCACAGAGAAGTCAACATCTGTTCATTTGCATCAATGTACTGAAGCGATGACTGGTGAAGATTTTGGTTATATGTTAAAGGAGATTCCAGGATTCATGTTCTGGCTGGGGTTTCATCGGAATACGGATTGCATCACGCTAAGTTAAGCCCGGATGAAAAAGCGATTGAACTTGCCATCGATCACTTAACGGATTATATAACGTTTAAAGGAAGCGAAGCGTAAAAATGAGTTTCAGTACAGAACATGCTCTAAAGAAAGAACGAATGACGTTGGAGGGCTTATTGTGAAAAAGAATTTGCGGTGATTGGACTTGGCCGTTTTGGCGGCAGCATAGTCAAGACATTAGCTGAAGAAGGATTAGGGGTTCTGGCTATCGATGCCGACGAAGATCGAGTGAATGAATTTGCCAGAATAGCTTCACATGCCGTAGTAGGGGATACGACAGATGAAAATGTACTGAGAAACATAGGAATTCGTAATTTTGATCACGTCATTGTAGCGATTGGCGAGAATATTCAAGCTAGTATATTGACGACTCTCATGCTTAAGGAATTAGGTGTCGGAAATGTTACGGTTAAAGCGCAAAATGATTATCATGAGAAGGTTCTTCGTAAAATCGGGGCCGACTTTGTTGTGCACCCCGAACGAGATATGGGGAGAAGGATTGCCCATAATATCGTCTCCAATAATATTCTCGATTATTTGGAGCTTTCTGATGAACACTCCATCGTCGAAATTGTTGCAAGCCAAAAGATGAATGGAAACTCGATATTTGACCTTGATATCCGTGCTCACTATGGGCTGAATATAGTCGCGATCAAAAGAGGGAACGAAATAAATGTCTCGCCACAGGCGAGCGATTTAATTCATAAAGGTGATATATTGATCGTCATCGGCGCGGATTCGGACATCAATCGCTTTGAAAAAAGATTGTGGAATAAGTAAACGTCCTGCTAAAATCGAGCAGCGCTTTTATCAAAGGAAAACAAAAAGGTTTCGGAATGGTCTCATTCCGAAACCTTTTTGTTTTTGGATTTTAAGTAGTTATAGAGAATAGCCTGCATTGACAATTTTTTAATTCCCTTAAGTAGTCCTGGAAAACCATTCTTTTCTTTTACATCTGAGAGTACTTTCTTTGCGTTTCGCATAATAGATTTAACATCTACATAATGACAAAAATGATCTTTACTTTCTGTACACTGTGATAAAAGTGAACAAGTCGCACAAATGGGTTTGGATGATTTGTACTCTATTTTGATTTATTTCTTCTTGAAGGAGTACTTGATAAACTCGTGTTTCCGGCACTGGCTTTCCACAGTGTGGAATCAACAAATACATGCTTCTTATCAGTTTAGTTTCGGAAGCTTTCCGATAGAACATCTATTCAAGCATCCTTATCACCTCAAGTTTTAATACTCCTTTTTTAAAACAAAAAAAGACAGTAGTCAAAAGGAGTTCTATCTAACTGTTAAAACAAAGTTGATTGGAATGGGTGTTCGAGACTCCTGCGGGAGTACGCGTCCAGGGGGACCCCACATACGCTAAGGCGCCGAGGAGGCTCCCGGACAGCCCGCGAAAAGCGAGTGCCTGGAGTGTGGAATTCAACGTTCGAGATTTACAAACCTAAACAAAAAAGCCCAGCCGAATGATGGCTGGGCTTCTATTATTATTGGACTTCCATGATGATCGGCAGGATCATTGGACGGCGTTTAGTTTTTTCATATAGAAATGGAGATAAAGTGTCTGTAATTTCATTTTTAATTTCAGACCATTGTGTAGTTTTGCGATCCATCACTTTATTTAAATGCTTTGTGATCAAGGATTGAGCATCGCTGATAAGGTCTCCGGATTCCCTCATATAAACAAATCCGCGTGAGATGATGTCAGGACCGGATGCAATTTTGAATTCCTTCATATTGATGCTGACAACAACAACGACAAGGCCTTCCTCGGAAAGAATCCGACGATCACGGAGAACGATATTACCGATATCCCCAATGCCGCTTCCATCGATATAAACTGAACCTGAAGGGATTTTACCAGCGATTTGAGCTGTGTTTTCACTTAAGGATAGAACTTCACCATTATCCATGATAAAGCAATTTTCTTCCGGAACACCGCAATCGACTGCATGGCGGGCATGCAGTTTTTGCATACGGTATTCACCATGGATTGGCATGAAGAATTTTGGTTTTATCAAACGAAGCATTAGCTTTTGTTCCTGCTGTCCGCCATGTCCTGATGTATGAATGTCATTCAAAGGACCTGAAATGACGTCTGCTCCTGCACGATATAATTGATTGATCGTTCTGGAAACACTGATTGTATTACCTGGGATGGGTGAAGATGAAAATACTACCGTATCACCAGGAATGATTTGAATTTGACGGTGAGTGCCATTCGCTATGCGCGATAGGGCTGCCATTGGTTCACCTTGGCTGCCTGTACAAAGGATGGTTACTTTATTCGCAGGCATACGATTCAATTGCTGTACATCAATAAATGTATCTTTAGGCGCTACGATATAACCAAGGTCTTGTCCAATTGATATGGCTGAATCCATGCTTCGGCCAAAAACGGCTATTTTACGGCCGTTAGCCACGGCTGCTTCCACAACTTGCTGAAGGCGATGGATGTTCGATGCAAACGTTGCAAAAATAATCCGGCCGTCAACCTTACGGAAAATGTCTTGAATGGTATCGCCGACACGGCTTTCGGACATAGTAAAGTTCTGCACTTCACTATTGGTGCTATCCGAGAGTAAGCACAATACACCTTCTTTACCGATTTCAGCCATTTTGGTCAGGTTTGCTGGCTCGCCCACTGGTGTGAAGTCGAATTTAAAATCACCAGTATGGACAATTTGTCCAGGTGGGGTTTTAACAACGATTCCATATGAGTCAGGGATACTGTGAGTTGTTCGGAAGAAAGAGACGGACGTTTTCCGGAACTTGATCACTTCATCTTCACTGATTTCAATCATGGTTGTCTGGCGTAAAAGGCCGTGTTCTTCCAATTTATTACGAAGCAGTCCAAGTGCAAGCTTTCCGCCGTATACAGGGACATTCACTTTTCTAAGTAAATAAGGAATTCCGCCAATATGGTCTTCATGACCATGGGTAATGAAAACACCTTTAATTTTATCTACATTTTTCTCTAAATAGCTGTAATCTGGAATTACATAGTCAATACCGAGAAGTTCATCTTCAGGAAATTTAATTCCAGCATCAATGATGATGATTTCATCTTGAAACTGAACAGCATATGTGTTCTTACCGATTTCGCCTAAACCGCCCAGGGCGAATACAGCTGTTTGATCGTTTTTTACAAATTTCATAAATTATAGCTCCAATACTTTGTAATCTTCATTTTGTTTTTCATATTCTAAATATGCTCCGGTTACGGGTAGTACGATTTCTACGTTATAAGGTTCTTTTTTTAATTTTAAACGAACGTCACGAACGGATTCACCTTCGACAAACATTGTTTTAGTATTCTCCCTGATGGGAACCTCTGATATGGTTACTTGATAGTATACCTTAAAAACCATTTTAATCTCTCCTCACTTGTTTGCATTGCTTTTTTCATTATATATAAAAACAACAATTTTTTCATGTTTTTCAACATCATGTAAAAATAAACCCAGCTCCGCCATAAAAACGGAAGGGGTTTGATGAATTAAATATACCAATGTCTAAAAGTATATAAAAAAATAGATGGCCGATTCTGGTATCAATCCAATTGTAGCTTCCTCTATCTTATATCCTATCCGTTTTTGCCAAGTGTAAAACTTAAATCATGGGATCTTTTTCATAAACGATTTCTTTCTAAATTAATACAGTGCCAGTGTACAGAGTTTCATGAAAACACAATGGACTCATATATTGATTGAAATATGTATTCACCTGACCGTATAACAGCCAAGATAGAAAGAATGCTTAACAAGAACTTTACAACAAGGAAGAAGCCCTCCGCAAGTTTTTGAAGGGCTGTCCGAAAAAAATTCGCATATGGATGACGGCCAAGGCAGGAATGAGTGGCAAATCATGCGATAGATTTTTTTCTTAAAAGATCATTCCACTGTTTAGCAAGCTTTTTACGAAGCTTTTTTAACATGGCGATCACGCTCCCTTAGTTATTATTGTATAGGATTATTCAATAATGTAAATACGTCTTTACAGGTCCTTGGCCCATTTTTGAAAAAAAAGGCTCTTTCAAACAAGCAACTGGGATTATTAGAGGCAAGAAGGATGGGAGAAGTGTAATCTCGAAAGCCTGAGTTGGTTTCTATTAAGAATAGTATATGCCCATTCCTGAATTAAAAACGTAACTTTGAGTTGGATCCGGTAGAGTTACTTGACTTATCTTGATGACAATTATTAAATGGGTACATATTAAAAAGGAAAAAATGAATGAATTGGAAGTGAATCGTTAGTGAAAATCGTATTCTTTGATATTGACGGAACATTGCTTGATCATGAAAAAAAATTACCTGCTTCAACAAAAGAAGCCATTAAGCAACTGCAGGAAAGCGGGGTTTTTGTAGCGATTGCCACAGGAAGGGCTCCGTTCATGTTCGAGTCTTTAAGGGAAGAGCTTGGCATCGATACATTCGTAAGTTTCAATGGACAATACGTTGTTTTTGAAGGGAAAGTCGTTTATAAAAACCCTTTGAGCATACCTGAGATAAAACGGCTCCACGAACATGCTGAAAAAATGAAATACCGATCGTTTTCATGAATGAGGAGACGATGAAATCGAGTGTTCCACATCATAGTAGAATTGAAGAAGCATTAAGCAGCCTTAAGTTTCCCCACCCTGAACATGTGGCGGATTTTTATGAGGACCATGATATATACCAAGCCTTATTATTCTGCTCGGAAGATGAAGAAGTGAACTTTGTTGGTGAATATGATGATTTTCACTTCATTAGATGGCATGAGTATTCGACGGATGTACTTCCATTCGGTGGTTCAAAGGCTGAAGGCATTAAAATATTAATGGAAAAAGTCGGGTTTGCTCTTGAGGATGTTTATGCCTTTGGAGATGGCTTAAACGATATAGAGATGTTAAAAGTAGCGGGATATGGCGTGGCAATGGGGAATGCCGGTCAGCTTGTGAAGCAAGAGGCCGACTTTGTAACGAAGGATGTCGATGATGATGGCATACTTTTTGGTTTGAAGGAACTTGAACTGATATAAAAAATAACCCCCGTCAACAAACAGACGGGGGTTTGCTTATTACATTACCTTTCCACCGCAATTGAATTTTCCGGAATGGCATAGGGGTCTTCCTGATTGATATGATCATAAAACATGATTCCATTAAGATGGTCGATTTCATGTTGAAAGCAAATGGCTGCGATGCCTTTCAGGCGGAGTTGAACCGATTTTCCTTCGAGGTCCGTACCCACAACCGTTATTCGGGCATAACGTGGCACATAGCCGGAAACGGGACGATTTACGGAAAGACAGCCTTCCCCGGATGTCAAGTATGCTTTTTCCACTGAATGGCTAACGAGTTTAGGGTTGAAAAGTGCATAGCTATAAAGTTGATCATCTTTATCTTTCAAATGAACCGCAATCATCCTTTTTGAAACGTTAACCTGTGGTGCAGCCAAGCCAATTCCTGCCCTTAACCCGTATAGAGAAGCAATATCAGGCTTCTGGCTGTTTTGGACATATTCCATCAAGCTGGCTAAAAGTTGCTTATCTTCATATGATGCCGGAAGCGGAACCTCTGCTGCAACTTGCCTTAAGATTGGATCGTCTTCATTAACAAAATCATCCATGGTAAGCATAATCTTTCACCCCATAAAAATTCTAATAATATGTATAGGATTATTTTAACAAAAAAATGCTGAAAGTTAATGGATGGTTTAATGAAAGAAAAATGGAAGGGATGGATTCAAGTAGTTGATTTCCTATCCCAGCCATTATTCTATTTGCGTGTTAGGTGTCTATTTAAAAAATAAATCATTTTTTGTGAATCAGGGTAAATAGTTAACATTTTCGGGTAAAGGTAATAGTAATTATCTGCTTAGCATAAGCAAGCGCCGACGATGATTAACAAAATGAACAGGACAATGATCAGGGCAAAGCCGCTTCCAAAGCCGCAGCCTCCACCATCACCATATCCATAGCTGGGTGCAACGGAAACCGGATAACAACATTCTTGGTTGAAACCTCCATACATAATTTCATACCTCCGTTTTTGTATTATTAAAATGCTGACCACTCTGATTTGAAACGGTCCCTACAGCCTATGCAGTATGGTTTAAAGGGTGTAGGCTAGCGCCCAGTAATGAAAAAACCTGTTCGGAATATGATTGTAACAAATGTCTGCGTCTTATAGGAATTGAGAAATATGAATCTTCGAAGAACTATCAGAAGGAGTTGTCTATGTTGAATCGTTTTGGTCCATTTGTTATCTTACTTCTTTCTTTAGTGATCTTGACTGGTTGTTTTAATGGTTCACCGGAAGAAAGAATCCACAAAATCCTGGAGAAAACTGCAGAAAAGGAAAGTGAATTCACCGAGAATCAAGAGCCGCTTAATGATTTGGAGAAAAAGAAAAAGAAAAATATGAGAAAATCATTAAACTTGGATTGGATGATTATGAACAGATCGTCGAGCTTTCAAATGAAGCAACCAAGAATATCGACGAAAGGGAAAAAATAATTGAAAAGGAACAAAGCAGTATGCAATCCTCAAAAGAACAATTCAATCAGATAGATGAACAAATCGGGAAAATAGAGGATGAAAAGATAAAAAAAGAAGCGACTGAAATGAAAAAGGTCATGAGTGAACGCTATAGCACCTACGATGATTTATATGATGCCTATCAACAAAGTCTCGCTTATGATCGTGAATTATATGAGCTTTTTAAAAAAGAGGATCTGAAAATGGATGAATTACAGGTGCAAATCGAGAAAATAAATACCGCATATACAAAAGTTTTGAAAGCGAATGAGGAATTTAATGCATTAACGGAAAAATCAAATCAAAAAAAGAAAGTTTTTATGATAGTTCCGGCATAGAAATGGCGGATTCAACAAAATAATATAAATAATGATGGGCTGTGATCCTCACTCACAGCCCATATTTTGTTCAATGCAGTTCTTTTTTGGGCTGAAAAATTCTAGAATGGCTCTTTTTTGTGCAACCAGCTTGATGTGAAATTTTCATACCTGTACTAAAAAAAAACGATAATCAAAAATCAAACAGCAGACTAAAATGAAAGCGTTTGAATATTTTTTCGGAATATTATTTTAAAGGCTCAAACGCCTTTAGTTAAAGCGGTTTTGGAATCGATGGGATATGCTGGGGAATTGAAATGTTATCCTTCGCCATCCTTAAATTCATAATTACGGAAAATTTAATAGTACAGTTGTAAATCGAAAACTAATACAGAGAAGAAGTATGGGTATTGGAAATTCTATTAAATCAAAATTATAAGGAACTCCAAGTGATTGACTTGATGTTAATTCATCTTGTAAACTTAATCTATAAAAATTCTTGTATCATTTTCCTTGATTTTTTTTATGGTACAGAATAAGATTGAGACATATTAAGCATATCCACGTTTGAGGATTGGTCTTAAGGGAAAAATAAAAGAATGAATTGTTGAAGAAACTAAAAAGCAAACTATTTTTGCTTTATAGAATAATAATAGCAAACCTTTTTAATGAAAGGATGAGGTGCCAAATGGCTCAAAAAACTAAACAAGCTAAAATTAATGTTCAGGATCAGCTTAAGAAAGTAGAAGAACAATTTGAAACTTTTCAAATTTTAAATGAAGAGGGAGAAGTCGTTAATGAAGCGGCTATGCCTGATTTAAGTGATGAACAATTGCAAGAATTAATGCGCCGTATGGTTTATACACGCATCTTGGATCAGCGTTCCATATCACTGAACCGCCAAGGCAGATTAGGTTTCTATGCACCGACTGCCGGTCAAGAAGCTTCTCAAATCGCTTCCCAGTATGCTTTGGAAAAAGAAGATTTCATTCTGCCTGGTTACCGTGATGTTCCGCAAATCGTTTGGCATGGCCTGCCGCTTTGGCAAGCATTCCTATTCTCCCGGGGACATTTTAAGGGAAATCAAATTCCTGAAGACGTCAATGTAATTTCTCCTCAAATCATTATCGGCGCTCAATATGTCCAAGCTGCCGGAGTGGCTCTTGGGTTGAAGAAACGCGGGAAAAAAGCGGTTGCCATTACATATACGGGTGACGGTGGTACTTCACAAGGTGACTTCTATGAGGGAATTAACTTTGCAGGTGCATATAAAGCGCCAGCTATCTTCATCGTGCAAAATAACCGTTTCGCAATCTCGACACCAGTTGATTTGCAATCAGCAGCGAAAACATTGGCCCAAAAAGGTGTGGCTGCAGGTATTCCTGGAATCCAGGTTGATGGTATGGATGCGTTGGCCGTTTATACAGCCGTTAAAGAAGCGCGTGAGCGTGCAATCAATGGTGAAGGCCCTACATTGATTGAAACATTAACTTACCGTTATGGACCACATACGATGGCTGGGGATGACCCGACACGCTACCGTACTTCCGAAATGGATAACGAGTGGGAACTGAAAGATCCGTTGGTTCGTTTCCGCAAATTCTTGGAAAACAAAAAAACTTTGGAATGAAGAATTAGAGAACGAAACGATAGAAAAAGCAAAAGACGATATTAAAGAAGCAATCAAATTGGCTGATGCAGAACCTAAACAAAAGGTTACAGACCTAATTGAAATCATGTATGAAGAAATGCCTTATAACTTAAAAGAACAATATGAAATTTATAAAGAGAAGGAGTCGAAGTAAGCCATGGCTCAATTGACGATGATTCAAGCAATTACAGAAGCATTACGTACAGAACTTAAAAATGACGAGAATGTACTCGTTTTTGGGGAAGATGTAGGTCTTAATGGAGGAGTTTTCCGTGCAACGGAAAATCTTCAAAAAGAATTCGGTGAAGATCGTGTATTCGATACACCTCTTGCTGAATCTGGAATCGGTGGATTAGCGGTCGGTCTTTCTTTACAAGGTTTCCGTCCTGTTCCTGAAATTCAATTCTTTGGGTTTGTATATGAAGTGATGGATTCTGTAAGCGGTCAGCTTGCTCGTATGCGCTACCGTTCAGGCGGACGTTACAGTGCACCGGTTACCATTCGCTCACCTTTTGGGGGCGGAGTGCATACTCGGAAATGCACGCTGATAGCTTAGAAGGTTTAATGGCTCAGCAACCAGGGTTAAAGGTAGTTATCCCTTCCACTCCTTACGATGCAAAAGGCTTATTGATTTCAGCGATTCGTGATAATGACCCTGTCATTTTCCTTGAGCACATGAAATTATACCGTTCTTTCCGTCAGGAAGTTCCTGAAGAAGAATACACAATTCCATTAGGAAAAGCGGATGTGAAAAGAGAAGGAACGGATTTATCCATTATTACGTATGGTGCGATGGTGCAGGAATCCATTAAGGCAGCTGAGGAATTGGCTAAGGATGGTCATTCCGTCGAAGTGGTCGACTTACGGACTGTATCTCCATTGGACATCGATACAATCATTGCTTCTGTAGAAAAAACAGGACGCGCTATCGTTGTTCAAGAAGCACAAAAGCAAGCTGGTATAGCAGCGAATGTCGTAGCGGAAATTAACGAACGTGCCATTTTGAGCTTGGATGCTCCAGTACTGCGCGTGGCGGCAGCTGATACGGTATTCCCGTTTTCACAAGCTGAAACAGTATGGCTCCTAATTATAAAGACATTATTGAAACGGCGACTAAAGTCTTGAAGTTTTAACAATCTTAAGTAATGGAATGAATGTCCTGCTTGGGAAAGTGATTTTGCATTAACGGTAATGCAAGATAAAGGACTTTATTCAAAGCACTAAGTATGATTTAATATAGGAGGTTGAACTCAGTGGCATTCCAATTTAGACTCCCTGATATCGGAGAAGGTATACACGAAGGTGAAATAGTGAAATGGTTTGTAAAACCAGGAGATAAGATACAAGAAGATGACGTGCTTTGCGAGGTTCAAAACGATAAGGCCGTTGTGGAAATCCCATCACCGGTGGAAGGTACCGTTGAAGAAATCCTTGTTCAAGAAGGAACGGTTGCCGTTGTTGGCGATGTGCTTGTAACATTCGATGCTCCAGGTTATGAAAATCTTCAGTTTAAAGGGGATCATGGAGAAGAAGCGAAGGCAGAAGGCGAAAAGAATACGGAGGCCCAGGTTCAAGCAACTGCTGAAGCTGGACAGGAAGTCAAGAAAGAGGCTGCTCCGGTTCAAGAAAATAGCGGAGTAACGGGCGCGGGAGCACAACCACAGGTTGAGGCAGATCCTTCACGCCGTATTATCGCCATGCCTTCTGTCAGGAAATATGCACGCGAACAAGGGGTAAATATTCGTGAGATCACTGGTTCTGGGGATAACGGCCGCATCATGAAGGAAGACATTGATGCTTTCAAAAACGGCAAAACCGCTCCACAGCAACCAGCAGCTCAAAGTGAAGCTTCACAACAAAATGATACGGAAACAACCGAAAAACAAAAAGTTTCAATTCCAGAAGGGCAATATCCTGAAACTCGTGAGAAAATGAGCGGTATGAGAAAAGCGATCGCAAAAGCAATGGTTAAATCCAAGCAGACAGCTCCGCATGTAACATTAATGGATGAAGTCGATGTGACGCTATTGGTTGCTCACCGTAAGAAATTCAAGGAAATTGCTGCACAAAAAGGAATCAAGCTTACATTCCTACCTTATGTTGTTAAAGCGTTAACAAGTGCATTGCGTGAATTCCCTATGCTTAACACATCATTTGATGATGAAGCTAGTGAGATTATCCATAAACACTATTACAATATCGGAATTGCGGCAGACACAGAAAAAGGACTGCTCGTTCCAGTTGTAAAAGATGCAGATCGTAAATCAACTTTTGCTATTTCACAAGAAATTAACGAATTAGCAACGAAAGCCCGTGACGGCAAATTGGCTCCTAACGAAATGAAAGGTGCTTCTTGCTCCATTACGAATATCGGTTCCGCAGGCGGTCAATGGTTCACACCTGTAATCAATCATCCAGAAGTTGCCATTCTAGGGATTGGACGCATTGCCGAAAAAGCAATTGTACGCGACGGGGAAATTATCGCCGCTCCAGTTCTGGCATTATCACTGAGCTTTGATCACCGCATGATTGATGGAGCAACAGCTCAACATGCATTGAATCATATCAAAAAGTTATTGAACGACCCAGAATTATTGTTAATGGAGGCGTAAACAATGGTAGTAGGAGATTTTCCAATCGAAACAGATACTTTAGTAATCGGTTCAGGACCAGGGGGATATGTTGCCGCAATCCGCGCAGCACAGCTTGGACAGAAAGTAACGGTCGTTGAAAAAGGAACAATCGGCGGAGTTTGTTTGAATGTAGGCTGTATCCCATCGAAAGCATTAATTTCGGCTGGACACCGTTTCCATGAAGCTCAGCATTCAGAAGATATGGGTATCTTTGCAGAAAAAGTTACTGTTGATTTTTCTAAAGTACAAGCTTGGAAAGGTTCTGTTGTAAAAAAATTAACAGGCGGTGTAAGCAGCCTGTTAAAAGGCAATAATGTTGATGTTGTAACTGGCGAAGCTTATTTCGTTGATGAAAACAGCATCCGTGTTATGAATGATGACTCAGCCCAAACATATACATTTAAAAACGCAATCATCGCCACTGGTTCAACGCCAATCGAGATTCCGTCATTTAAATATACGAAACGTGTACTTAATTCCACTGGCGCTCTTGCTTTGGAAGAAGTTCCAAGTTCGATCGTGGTAATCGGCGGAGGTTACATCGGAACGGAGCTTGGCGGAGCATTCGCAAGCTTTGGCACTAAAGTGACGATCCTTGAAGGTACGGAAGAAATCCTTTCAGCGGGCTTTGAAAAACAAATGGCTGCACTTGTTAAGCGTAACCTTAAAAACAAGGGTGCTGAAATTGTTACTAAAGCAAATGCTAAAGGCGTGGAAGAAACTGAAACAGGTGTAACCGTTACTTATGAAGTCAAAGGCGAAGAGAAGAAAGTTGAAGCCGATTACGTTTTAGTAACAGTTGGACGTCGTCCAAATACTGCTGAAATCGGTTTGGAACAAGTCGGAATCAAAATGACTGACCGCGGTTTGATCGAAACGGATAAACAATGCCGTACAAGCGTGAAAAACATTTACGCAATCGGTGATATCGTTTCTGGACCTCAGTTGGCTCATAAAGCTTCTTATGAAGGTAAAATTGCAGCTGAAGCCATTGCAGGACATTCATCTGAAATCGACTATCTTGCTATTCCGGCTGTTGTATTCTCTGAACCGGAACTTGCTTCTGTCGGTTATAATGAAAAAGAAGCGAAGGAAGCTGGAATCGAAGCGCTTGCTTCTAAATTCCCATTCGCTGCAAATGGACGTGCTCTTTCCTTAAATAATACGGACGGATTTGTGAAGCTTATCACTCGCAAAGAAGACGGATTGGTTATTGGAGCACAAATTGCAGGACCAAACGCTTCTGATATGATTGCAGAACTTGGTTTGGCTATCGAAGCAGGAATGACTGCCGAAGATATTGCGATGACAATCCATGCACATCCAACTTTAGGGGAAATTACAATGGAAGCTGCTGAAGTTGCCCTTGGAACTCCTATTCACATCATTAAGTAATTGAGTTATATAAAAAGCGTACTGCATAATGCAGTACGCTTTTTTTGTGATACCAGATTCACAAAAATGAAGGATGTCTCCCCATTCATGATTTTCTTCTCGCCAGTTAAATGAAAAGGTCAAAAAGGGCATAAGCTATAAAAAGGACTTCTTACTTTTTTCCTTGAAAGGGTTTGAAAACGGTAATAGAGGATAAAAAATAAGATGAGCGATTTGTTAAAGGAATATTTTTTGCCAATAAAAAGATCATGGCTGATATATTCATATTAAAATGGGGTGGATCACTTGAAAAATTATCTGGTAATCCTCTTTCAACTAATCGTTTGGAGTGGGTATACATTAGTTGAATGGCTGTCTGTTAACGATCGATTCGTTTTCAAAGTATTCATGTTTCTGGTTTTTTCTTATCTAGCCATTTACATTGGTAAAATGATTTTAAAATCCAATAGACGAACCATGCTTGTTACCGTAATAAGTCTATTATGTTACGGGATATTGCAAATCCTTTTGGAAACGCTGGTACCCGTTTATTGAATTTGTCGTAAGCTTCATGACACAAGAAACCACGGAGGTATCATGATAAACAAAGTAGTAGCATTATTTACATTTGTATCATTTTTATTGATGGCTTGTAATGACCCGAGTTCCGGTCAAACTGAAAATGAGAATGAAAAAAGTGTGGAAACGGCGACAACGGTCCAAGATGAAAGCCAGCAAGAGAAAAATTTGAAAAAGAAACGTCACAAACAATTGGCGAAGGGAATGTAAAGGCGGAATATCGGGTGGATAAAGAGAATTGGTCATTTAAACCGATTGGGGATGCAAATCCGAAAGTTGTGCTGCTAACATTTGATGATGCACCTGATAAATATTCCCTTGCAATCGCCCAAACCCTGAAGCGACTTGAAGTACCTGCGATATTTTTCGTGAACGGTCACTTTCTTGAAAATGATGAAAATAAAGCGGTGCTGAAAGAAATTCATGAAATGGGTTTTCCTATCGGCAATCATACGTATTCCCATGTTAATTTAAAAGAGTTGAACGAAAAGGAACAAGAACGGGAAATCGTAAAATTGAACAATTTGGTTGAGGGAATAATAGGGGTACGCCCTAAGTACTTCAGGGCGCCATTTGGATCGAATACCGAGCATTCAAAAAAGTCGCTGAGAAAGAAAAAATGTTGGTCATGAATTGGACTTACGGATATGACTGGGAAAAAGAGTATCAGGATAAAAAGGCTTTAACGGAAATCATGTTGAACAGCCCTTATTTAGGAAATGGTGCGAACTTACTGATGCATGACCGGAAATGGACGAGTGAAGCGATAGAGGATATCGTGAAAGGTTTTCAAAAGAAAGGCTATGAGATCCTTGATCCCAAATTAATTGAAACGCCTGCATGAGCCAATTTCGGCATCTGCAGGTTTTTTATTTCCTTGGATAATAATACATAACCCGATGATTGAAGAGATGCAGCTGCGCCCGTAATTTCTTTGCAAGGAATTTGCACAATTCATTAGCTTTTCCCTTATCACCGAAAGTTGCTGTTTCAGGGAGGGTGAATTGGATATAGGATTGAATCCGCTCTGATCCATCTTCATCCTTTACGACTTCTTGGTCAACTCCTATCAATATCATGTGATATCGATCTTCTTTGGCTTGTAGATATATGGCCTTATCTTTCATTCTTTCCGGTTCTTTCATTTCATAAGGAAATGCTTTCTTATCATAGTCCCAATCCAGTTGCTTTCCGGTTTTCGCTGTGATCATTTGATAATAGTTCAGCAATTCTTTCACGTCTTCGATGGTTACAGTCCCTTTCACGGACTCAGGAACAAGTTTGATATAGGCGTTTTCAGTCATGTGGATCCCCCTTAAATCGATAAGATGTAAGAATATATTAACATTTTATGGATGTATTATATACCTATCTATATGTAAATGAAAAGGCGAAATTCCTGTTTCACCTTGCTATGCTAAAGCGAGGAGTGTGATCAATTGAGTCCAGGGCCCTTCGTTTTTAAATAAATTCCCGTGTTTTTAAAAAGAATCAGTCTAACGAACGATTGGAATCCACTTCTTTCAAGATGATCGTTCATTAAGTGAGAAAAAGTATATATGTTATACTTTTTAGCTTGAAATAATAAATGTGTTATATTATAATTCATTTAAAGCGGTTACATTACGTCAATAATGCATACAATATAGGGGAAGGGGTTGTAAAAATGGGAACTATCGTATGTCAAACTTGCAATAGCACGATTGAACATTTTGAAGATGAGAAAGTAAGTGTACTATATACACACAATCACAACTGCCAATGCTGTGATACAGCTGCCTCTGATAAATAAATGAAAAAAGGATTTTAAGATTAATAGAATGTAAGGGTGTTTCAGGATTGTAACCTGGAGCACCCTTTTTATAGAAGCCAGTGCTTAAAAAATAAAAGGTTCAAAAAAACCAGAGCAGTACCCTGCTCTGGTTTGATGGGATCAATCAATTTTTTATGATGCGT
Source organism: Peribacillus frigoritolerans (assembly GCA_030562215.1). GTDB lineage: Bacteria > Bacillota > Bacilli > Bacillales > DSM-1321 > Peribacillus > Peribacillus frigoritolerans_B. The sequence continues at coordinate 2,554,171 of JAUPFL010000001.1, forward strand.
AAATGTTTTATTTCTGGGTCCTCAGGGCCTTGAACCGGAAGGCCGGCCTCGATGTTTTTCCGGATGTAATTGATATTATCTTCAGTAATCAGTTCACCTGGAATGAAAATCGGGATTCCAGGCGGGTAAACCATGATGAATTCAGCGCTAATTTTGCCGACGGATTCCTCAATGGGAACCACTTCGGTTTCTGCATAAAATGCCTCCCTGGGTGATAAAGCCAGCGGTGGTGTATCAGGAAGCAGGACTTCGATCTTTTCATGTTCAGCCGCCATTTCCTTAAACTCATCCGCTAAGTCTCTAAGGGCAGCGATCAGCAGGTCCGCTTCTGTTTTTGTGTCTCCAGGTGTTATCAGGCAAAGGATATTGTACAAGTCTGAAAGTTCCACTTCGATATTATGCTTTTCACGAAGCCATTTCTCAACGTCGTATCCGGTAATATTCAATTCCTTGATGGATATGATCAATTTTGTCGGATCATAACTAAAGGCTGCCTCGCTCTCGAGAATTTCGCTGCCGACGCAGTAAAGGTAAGGAATCTCATTAACGGCCTCACGGATATACCCTGCGAGATTGATCGCTTCATCGATCATTTCCCTGCCTACCGTCGCAAGTTGTCTTCTAGCCGTATCCAGGGAAGCTAGAAGGATATAGGAGGTTGAGGTGGTTGTGAGCATGCTCAATATGGCTTGAACACGATTTGCGGAAACCAATCCAGTCTTAACATTCAATATGGAACTTCCCGTTAGTGAACCGCCCAGTTTATGAACACTAGTTGCAGCCATGTCTGCTCCAGCCTGCATGGCTGACATCGGCAAGTCCTCATGGAAGTGTATATGGACACCATGCGCTTCATCTACGAGTACTGGGATTTGGTGGGAATGAGCAACTTCCACTATTTTTTGCAAATCAGCCGAAATGCCGAAATAGGTGGGATTGATGACAAGCAATCCTTTTGCATCGCTATGTTCCCTTAAAGTTTTTTCAACGGCATCGACGGTGATTCCGTGTGAGATGCCCAAATCTTTGTCTATTTCAGGATTGATGAAAATGGGAACAGCTCCGGAAAATACAATGGCAGACATTACGGATTTATGTACATTCCTTGGGACGATGATTTTGTCCCCAGGTCCGCAGACTGTCATGACCATCGTCATGATTGCTCCACTTGTTCCTTGAACGGAAAAGAATGTGTGATCTGCCCCAAAAGCTTCAGCGGCAAGATCCTGAGCTTGTTTGATGATCCCCTTTGGCTGATGGAGATCATCGAGTGGAGCGATATTGATTAAATCTATCGATAATGCATTTTCTCCAATGAAATTACGGAAATCAGCGTCCATTCCTTTTCCTTTTTTATGACCCGGAATATGAAATTGAACGGGATTTCTTTTTGCATGCTGTAATAAGGCAGTGTATAAGGGTGTTTCATTCTGTGACAATTCTTTGTGGCCCCTTTTCAGTAAAATAGGTACGAAATATGGGAGGTTATACTCCCTTTCTATTAATGATCGTATGTTTCTCCGATTCCATTCAAATGGTTGTAAGCTGTGGATAGACATAAAACATATGAATTATAGCACGTCTTATAATAAATGCCTAGTGACTTTAATGTCCTGACTTAAACAATTTATATATGTCTTTGTTGTTAAGGAACCCAATAAAATTATCAGCAGTTTATAAATATCCATTTTCCTAGTATTTACTGGATTTACTCAAGAATTCTTCTTTTTCTATTGTATGTGTGAGTTAAAAATTGAACGGGTAAACAATATTTGCCATAATGAAGCTAATGATTTGGAATCAGCTAAATAAACTTAACCAGAAAATGAAAAGGGAGATGAGGAGTTTGAAGTGGAAAACGCGTGTGACCGATTTGTTAGGTATTCAATACCCAATCGTACAGGGGGATTGGCCCATTTGGCATATGCAGACTTGGCTGCGGCAGTTTCGAATGCAGGGGGCTAGGGCAGGTAACGGCCATGTCCTTGAACAACCCGGAGCAACTGGTAGATGAAATTAGAAAAACCAAATCATTGACGGATAAACCGTTTGGTGTGAACTTTGCGATCGGTCAGCATGGAAGGCCTTATGAACACATGCTGGAAGCTGCGTTGGAAGAGGGGATAGCAGCTGTTTCGGTAACCGGCGGCAACCCTGGCCCATTTCTTGATTACGTCAAAGGCACTCAAGTGAAGAAACTGGTGCTTGTTGCTGCAAGAAGGCAGGCAATGAAGGCTGAACAGCTTGGTGCAGATGCAGTGATGGTAGTTGGCCAGGAGGGCGGAGGACATTTAGGGCGTGATGATATTGGAACTTCTGTGTTAATTCCTCAAGTTGTGGACTCCGTTAAAATTCCAGTCATCGCCTCGGGTGGTTTTGGCGATGGGCGCGGTTTGATGGCAGCATTGGCACTTGGTGCCGAAGGAATCGAGATGGGGACACGATTCATAGCAGTCAAGGAGTGTGTTCATGCACATGAATTATATAAAAATGCCTTGGTTTCCGGCACGGAAAATGATACCGTTATCATCAAGCGGTCCATTGGTGCACCAGCAAGGGTAATTGCAAACAGCTGGACCGATAAGATCCTTGAAATAGAAAAAGAAAACGGCGGATATGAACAATTGCAGGATTACATAAGTGGCAAAGCGAACCAGCGTTATATCCATGACGGTGTCGAAGCTGAAGGCTTTGCCTGGGCTGGACAAGTGATGGGGCTGATTCATGATGTACCATCGACTGCCGAACTATTCAGTCGGATTATCGACCAGGCGGAAGCAATTCGTTCAAAATGGGCAGACTGAAAATAAATGATCTGCCGGACAACATGAAAAACTATCTAGAAGGAGCGTGTTTAGGGTATGGATTATCAATATCCAATGGACCTTGATTGGTCTACTGACGAAATCGTGGATGTGATTAAATTCTTTGAAGCGGTAGAAAAGGCTTATGAAAATAAAATACAAAAGGAAGAATTCATGAAGGCTTACCGAAGATTCAAGGAAATAGTCCCTGGTAAGGCAGATGAAAAAAAGTATACGGATGAGTTCGAGCAAGTCAGCAGCTATTCAGCCTATCTTGTTATAAAGAAGGCAAAAGGAATCGATGACGGGGAATGGATAAAAATGAAAAATTAAAAATATAATTTTTCGAAAACTCCATTGACTTACTGAAAAGATTGTTTTAACATAATAATCAAGAAAAAGATAAAGGCAGTGACGAAGAAGAGTACCTTAATGATGTTCTGCAGAGAGCCAGTGGTTGCTGAAAACTGGTGAACGAATTTAAGCGAATGGACTTCCGAGCCCCAAACCGAAACGGATGTACGGAGTAGGCTTTGGCGATTATCTCATCGTTAATGGAGATAGGCATGTTAATGCCGTAAAGTGAGCTAATTTAGCTAATTAAGGTGGTACCACGGGTTCCTCGTCCTTTGGATGAGGGCCCTTTTGCGTTTTTATGGAAATGATAATTAAATCTATGAATGAGAGTAGTAATCTTTTTAGATGCGTCACAGAGAGCCGGAATAGGTGGAAACCGGTACGATATAAGAAGATGAATGGACTCATGAGTGGTTTCTTGAAAATAAGTAGGGAAACTCGGCTGCCACCGTTAAAGGGTAATCGCAAGAATTTTTCATTCTTGCTTGAGAGGAAAAATGATGCATTTTTCCAACTTGAGGTGGCACCGCGGTATACCGTCCTCTGCAGGCACATATTTGTGTTTGCGGGGGATTTTTTTATTGGAATTTCAATATATATACTTTTTAAAGAAAATATCCAGAGGAATGAAAACTCAGTCACTTGGCCAAAAGTTTTTCCCTTCGGGGGTTATAAGGGCGCATAAGAATCGGGAGGGAATTAATATGAATAATTTGGATGAAAAAAAATACTCCGTTTCAAAATGGACACAATTGAAGGGGATATCCATACACCCATTGCCATATTTCAGAAATTGGATGGTGACCAGAAGTTTTTATTGGAAAGTTCGAATTCGCATCATGACAACGGCCGCTACTCATATCTAGGTTCAAAACCTTATCTGGAGGTGACATCACTTGCTGACCAAGTATATGTGAAAGACACTGAAACAGGTGATCAAATCGTAAAGAACATCAATATCATCGAGTTTCTAAAAAAGAATTATTAGTGGAAATAGAAGAGGTTCCCATACATCTTCCGCCATTTAACGGTGGTGCAATCGGGTATATGGGCTATGATATCATTCGTCTTTATGAAAATATTGGTCCGGTTCCTCCTGATTCTTTACAAATGCCTGATGCTCACTTTCTTTTTATAAAGAACTGTATATATTCGATCATGTTTTGCAGAAGATCCATCTTTTGACTGCGGAAGAAGATAGTGAAAAAAGTTTATTGGGAATGAAGGAAAAAATCAATCAGGCAAGCAAGCCGTCAAAGGAGATATCGTCGGAATATTTGGAATTCAACTCGAATTTCAGTCAGGATGAATTCGAGAAAATGGTCCTTGAAGCTAAATCAGCGATCATAGCTGGTGAAGTGTTCCAAGTTGTTTTATCACAAAGGTTTAAAGCGGACTTCGATGGGGAGCCTTTCGATGCTTACCGTCGTTTGCGATTAGCCAACCCCTCTCCTTATATGTTTTATATAGAATTTGGTGACTATACAATCATTGGGTCTTCTCCAGAAAGTTTAATCAGTGTTTCATCAGGAGTGGTTCATGTTAATCCCATTGCCGGTACACGGCCGAGAGGAAAACGGATGAAGAAGATAAGGGCTTCGAAAAAAGCCTGCTGATGGATGAAAAGGAACTTGCCGAGCATAAGATGCTTGTTGATCTAGGTAGAAATGATCTTGGCAGGGTTTGCGAAATCGGTTCAATCCACCTTACCGAGGAAATGGAAATACAAAGATATCAGCATGTCATGCATATTGCTTCGAAGGTTAGCGGAAAGCTTAGGGAAGGGTACACGAGTTTAGATGCACTGACGGTCTGCCTTCCTGCCGGAACAGTTTCAGGTGCTCCTAAAATCAGGGCAATGGAGCTGATCAATGAACTGGAAAATTGTAAACGGGGGATGTATTCGGGCTCGATAGGCTACATAGGTTTTGGAGGGGATCTTGATATGGCTTTAGCCATTCGGACGATGATCATTAAAGATGGCAAGGCCTATGTACAGGCAGGAGCTGGAATTGTATATGATTCAGATCCAAAAACGGAATATGAAGAAACACAAAATAAAGCACGCGCTTTAATGGAGGTTCACACTAAATGATTTTATTAATTGATAACTATGACTCGTTCACTTACAATCTTTACCAATATTTGGGCGAAGTGGAAAAAGAAATCGTAGTAAAAAGGAATGACGAAATCACCATTGCGGAAATTGAGGAACTGAATCAATGGCAATCGTCATTTCCCCGGGACCCGGCAGGCCGGAAGATGCTGGCATCAGTATGGAAATCATCCGCAATTTTTACGAGAAGGTTCCGCTATTAGGCATTTGTTTGGGGCATCAGGCCATTGGGGCGGTTTTTGGTGCGAATGTGGTTGGAGCGAAACAAATCATGCATGGGAAAACATCGGCAATCGAACACGATGGAACAGATGTATTCGCCAAACAGGACTTACAATTCCCGGTAATGCGTTACCATTCCCTTGTAGTTGAAAGGGCGAGTTTGCCAGAAGAACTGACTGTGACGGCAGTGGCACTGGATGATGGGGAAATCATGGCCCTTAAACATCAGGAATTCCCTCTTTACGGTTTACAGTTCCACCCTGAATCAATAGGGACGAAAATCGGCAAGGAATTATTACATCAATTTTATGAGATTGCGAGAACCTTTCAATCAGAGAAGGAACAATCCATTTTATAAAACTAAAAACGACTGGGGGAGTTAGCGGTGAAGGAGTATTTAGCGAAGTTAGCAGAGCGTCAATCATTGACGGAAGAAGAGATGAGCAGAGCAGCCCAATCGTTATTTTCAACAGATATCACCGAAAGCGAGATGGCAGCATTCATGATTGCCTTAAAAGCCAAAGGGGAAACCGCAGGTGAAATAGCAAGCCTTGTCAGAGTCATGAGAAAAGAAGCAAGAAGTGTACAAACAAGCTCCCTTAATGTAATGGATAATTGCGGAACGGGAGGAGATGGGTCACAAAGCTTCAATATAAGTACAGCATCGGCCTTCGTACTTGCTGGGGCCGGTGTCAAGGTTGCCAAACATGGCAACCGTAGCATATCAAGTAAAACGGGAAGTGCGGATGTATTGGAAGCATTAGGCGTTAATTTGTACTTGGAGCCTGACATGTTAAAAGAGCTGTTGGAGGAAAATGGAATCACATTCTTATTTGCGCCATCGGTCCACCCTAATATTGCAAGGGTAATGAAAGTGAGAAAAGAACTGAAAATTCCGACGATATTTAATCTCATCGGTCCTCTGACAAATCCAGTCCAACTCGACACGCAATTAATGGGAATCAATCGACGCGATATGCTCGAGCTTTTTGCGGAAGTGCTACATAAATTAGGCAGGAAACGCGCTGTCGTGATAAATGGTGCCGGTTTTATGGATGAAGCGAGCCTGCAGGGTGAAAACTCACTCGTCCTTTTTGGAGCAAGGAGATATTATACCATTTACGCTGCATCCTGAAGAAGTCGATCTGCCGGTTTACGGAAATGATGCCATCCGTGGCGGTGACGCCAAACAAAATGCCGATATCATGCTTAGGCTTCTCAAAGGGGAAAAAGGGGCCTATCGTGATACCGTTTTATTGAATGCTGGATTGGGATTATACGCACATGGTACGGCAGCGACAATCAAAAAAGGAATCTCCATGGCCAAAGAAAGCCTCGATAGCGGATCGGCTCTTGCAAAGTTAGAAAATCTGATTGCTTATGGCAATAGAAATAAGGTGGTCATGTAATGGAAAATATCTTAACGAAAATCATCGAACAGAAAAAGGTGGAAGTCGCAAAATTAAAAGAAAGGGGCTTACAAGATTCGGTAATGATCAACATAGTCAGACCATCTTTGGTGGAAAATTTGAAAACGGCCAAATCGATGGCTGTCATCGCGGAAATAAAACGGGCTTCCCCTTCAAAAGGGGACATTAAAATCAATGTAAATCCGATCGAGCAGGCCCTTTCATATGAAAGGGGCGGAGCGGCAGCGATATCCGTATTGACCGATGAGGTTTTCTTTAAAGGATCAATTGCAGATTTGAGAATCGTAAGCGAAACCATACGGATTCCCAGGTTGTGTAAAGATTTCATCATCGATGAAATCCAAATCGATCGGGCCCATCAAGCTGGTGCCACTATCATTCTTTTGATTGTGGCAGCACTTTCTAAAGAACGCCTTCATGAATTATATCAATATGCGAAAAAGAAAGGGCTTGAAGTATTGACGGAAGTCCATGATGAAGACGAACTGGAATGTGCTCTAGGGCTGAATGCAGAGCTCATAGGGATTAATAATCGGAATTTAAAGACCTTCAAAGTGGATTTGGCTGTAACGGAGCGACTGGGGAAGTTACTTGATCTCAAACGCCATATCATTATCAGTGAAAGTGGGATCAAAACAAAAGAAGACGTGATGCGTGTAAAGGATGCTGGTGCAAAAGCGATTTTGGTTGGGGAGACACTGATGACTGCATCAAATCTTTCGCACACGATGGCCGAACTGCAAATGAGTATATAAGGAGATTAATATGTTAGTGAAAATCTGCGGGATAAAGACTTTGGCAGCTGCTCAGACTGCTGTTAGTTCCGGGGCGGACTTCATTGGTTTCATTTTTGCCGAGAGTAGCAGGAAGGTTGAGCCAGAGATAGTAGGAGAATTCGGAGCGAATCTAGCTGGACATATTAAAAAAGTCGGAGTGTTTGCCAATCAAACTGAGCAAGAAGTGATAAAAAGTGCTGAAATTGCGGGATTGGATTATATTCAGCTTCATGGTAACGAGCCCGCCAGCTTTGCTAGCAGAATGCCCCTACCGGTGATCAAAGCCTTTGCCGTAAATTCAGAGAAAGACCTTGAAAACCTTCATGAATATCCAGCAGATTATCTATTGGTCGATCTTCCTAAGAGTGCATCTGGAAACGGATTGACTTTGGATTGGGATATGATTCGAAAAGCGGATCTGCCACTGGGGAAGGTAATTCTAGCAGGTGGCCTGACTCCGGAAAATGTCGGAAAAGCGATTAATGCAGTTTCACCATTCGCAGTTGACGTAGCCAGTGGTGTTGAAACAAACGGAATAAAAGATGCTGTAAAAATAAAAGCATTTATTAATGAGGCTAAAAAACAGCCGGAAAAGAGGAATGAATAGATGAACACCTATACACAGCCTGATAAAACTGGACATTTTGGAGCATATGGAGGCCGCTTTGTTCCGGAAACTTTAATGGCGGCGATTACTGAGCTTGAAGAAGTATATGAACAATCTAAAAATGATCCTGAATTCCAAAGGCAGCTAAGTTATTACCTGAAACAATATATCGGTCGGGAAACACCTCTTTATTTTGCGGAGAACTTAACGAGACTGGCTGGTGGTGCAGATATTTACCTGAAGCGCGAAGACTTGAATCATACCGGGGCCCACAAAATAAATAATACGATCGGTCAGGCTTTGCTGACTCAGAAAATGGGCAAGAAAAAAGTGATTGCCGAAACGGGTGCAGGACAGCACGGGGTTGCAACGGCGACTGTGTGTGCTTTGCTGAAGTTGGAATGCATCATCTTTATGGGAGAAGAAGATATCAGGAGACAGAAATTGAATGTATTCAGGATGGAGCTTTTGGGAGCCAAGGTCATATCTGTATCACAAGGAAGCGGGACACTGAAGGATGCAGTAAATGAAGCGTTACGATATTGGGTGGCGAATGTGGATGACACCCATTATATAATGGGATCAGTTCTTGGTCCGCATCCATTCCCAGTAATTGTCCGTGATTTTCAAAGCGTGATAGGGAATGAAACAAAACGTCAATATTCTGAGGCGGTTCATTCCCTGCCGGACGCAGTAGTCGCATGCATAGGCGGAGGAAGTAATGCGATGGGGATGTTTTATCCCTTCATTGAGGATGAAACGGTAAAATTATACGGAGTGGAAGCGGCAGGGCATGGACTTGAAACACCATTACATGCTTCTAGTTTGACAAAGGGGAAACCTGGGGTGCTCCACGGGGCATTCATGTATGTTTTGCAGAACGAGGACGGTCAGATCCAGGAGGCACATTCAATTTCAGCAGGGCTTGATTATCCAGGGGTAGGGCCTGAACATAGTTATTTAAAAGATACGAATCGGGTGGAATATACTTCCGTAACCGATGATGAAGCCTTGGAAGCCCTAGCGATGCTGTCAAGGGAGGAAGGGATCATCCCTGCTTTAGAAAGTTCACATGCCATTTCCTACGGTTTAAAGCTTGCTAAGGAAATGGAGAAAGGAACAGGACTGGTGATTTGCCTGTCCGGCCGTGGTGATAAGGATGTTGAAACGGTCCAATCATTGATGGGGGTAGTGAACATGAATAAATTAACAAATGCACTTGAAGAATGTCAAACAAAGCAGGAAAAAGCATTCATACCATATATCATGGCAGGCGATGGAGGTCTTGAACGGTTAAAGAGCCAGCTTCTTTTTCTTGAAAACAGCGGGGCGACTGCCGTTGAACTAGGTATACCTTTCTCTGACCCTGTCGCTGATGGCCCCGTTATCCAACAAGCTGGCATCCGTTCTTTGGAAAATGGAACAACTTTAAAAGATGTCCTTAAAAAAGTAATGGAAATCAAAAATGATGTGAACATCCCAATTATTTTAATGGGATATACGAATTCAATCCTGGCATATGGACTTAAAGAGTTTACGAATGACTGTCTGCTAGCAGGGATTTCCGGGTGCATCATCCCCGATTTACCGATTGAAGAAGAAGCCATCTTTTCATCAATCAAAACTGCAGGGATCGTTCTTATCCGACTTGTGACACTCACGTCTCCGGAAGAGCGCATCACCGAGATTACCGCAGGGGCGGAGGGTTTCATCTACGCAGTTACAGTCAAAGGCATCACAGGTGCCCGTGACGCCTTCGGGGAAGAACTTGGAGGCTATTTAAAGAAGGTAAAAGAGATAAGTCCGGTTCCCGTTCTTGCTGGGTTCGGCATATCGACGCCAGAACATGTCCGTGATGCAATACAATACTGCGATGGAGTCATTGCCGGCAGCAAGATCATCGAATGCTTCGAGTCAGGTAAGGAAGACCAAATTAGAGACTTGATACAAGCAAGCAAAGGCTTAGTGCAAAAATAGGAATGGATAGCTCCCAGGCTGCCCTCAGTTTGTAGGCAAGTTCTAACTTAAACATAGTCGATGGGGGCGAGTGTTCGGGACCGCCCGCGGAAAGCGAGTGCTGGTGGCAACGGTCAAATTTTAAAACCTAAAAAACTGTAGGCAAACTCAATGATTGAGTTTGCCTACAGTTTGAGGAGAGCCTTAAGGCTCTCCTTTTATCTTAACCTTAACCAGTATTTTTGTTGGATCCGAATAGGAATCAAATGTGTTTAATTTAATTGATATAAGGGTAAAAGATGTTCAAACGCATCTTGAATGGTTTGAATGAAATCATCATCTTTTAACTTTATAGCATCATCACGTGAAATTTTTATACCGCATAGGATTTCGGCTTTCTTTACCGTTTGCAAACGGGTGAACATTGAATTCAAATCATCTACTCCAAGACCATCATGAGGGATGACATCAGGTTTTGTATGGTCCATTGACCAAACATAATGGGAGGGAATGCTATTCACCAAGCGGTCTGCCTGTTGCTCCAGATGCTTTCCGATTTCCATTTTATTAGGGGCTTCATAAATGACGGCATACCAGATGAACATATGCGTTTCCCATAACCCGATTTGGAAATGCGGCATCATTTTATAACCTCTGCTATTGGCAGCAAAAGCAACCCATGTATCATTGGGAGGATTCACTGTCCGTCTAGCATGCTTTGCAACGTGAGGGTGCATTTCATCGCCGGTCATAACTGACAGTTTTTGAGAAAAGTGCTCTCCTAGGGCTTGTAATTTGGGCTGGATCCGTTCTTTTAAAGCATCCATGCGCGGTTCCAATCCATCAATTTTAAAAACATCAAAATCATTTGCTGTAAAACTTTCTATATTCATTTTCATCTCTCCTACCGTAATATCTGCACATATTGTAGCATAAGTAAAAGTAAAATTTAAAAAATACGATTCGGGTTGGCGATGTAAAATTCCTTATAGGTTATAGCACAAATTAGTTGCTATTTGAGGTAGGAAGTCATATGATAAAATAAATTCAGAAAATTACGTTAATTAACGAAGGGAGAATGTTAATTATGAAACAAGTCATGAACCAAGCATTAAAAGCTAAAGAAGTTGAAAGACATAGAGCTGCAGTGTTAAGAATGGAAATGGACTATGAATTAGCAACCCTTTTTGAAGCAATCGGTGAAGAGAATGACCAAAAGAGGTCACAATGCAAGCAAAGGCTAGAACGCATCCGCTTGGAATTGTTGAAACTGAAAGCCTTGTAAATGATGGGCTGCAGAGAACTTGAAGGAGAATGAATTAAGGAAATGAATCAATTTCAATACAAGGAATTTTATTATAGATGAACGGGCACTTTATTTTATTAAAAATAATGTGTCCGTTTTTCATTAAATGTCCAATATATATAAGGTGGCATTTTATTTTGGTTCGCGTCCCTTTAATAAGGAAGGGAAGCGTCGAGTAAAGGATTAATGGATGGGCAGTCAAGGAACCTTCTTTCCCCATAAGATAAAAAAATGGAAAATTTAAGATGTTAAAAGCTTGAAGGCAAGCTATATTTGCTTTAATCTTTAAAAGAGGATCATTTTAATGTAGTTTCTGATCATAAAGGACGGGGATATTATAATGGCATCGGTCAAGGAAATGGATACATATGCGAAGTTATGGATGAAAGAAGCGGGTACCAGGCTAAGGGCGTCCTTTAAAACCAAGTTGAATATTGAAATGAAAACGAATCCGAATGATTTGGTCACTAATATGGATAAGGGGATAGAAAAGTTTTTTGCGAAAAATCGGCGAAGTTTTTCCAGAACACCGCATTTTTGGTGAAGAGGGAATGGGCAATGATATTAAAGACCTAAAAGGTACGGTGTGGATCATCGATCCTATTGATGGAACTTTGAATTTCATTCATCAACAGAGGAATTTTGCAATTTCTCTTGGGGTTTATGTGGACGGCATCGGAAAGATTGGCATGGTTTATGATGTCTTTAGTGATGAATTATATCATGCGATTAAGGGTCAAGGAGCATTTTTGAATGATCAAAGGCTTCCCTCCCTTGAAGAAGCATCAGTAAGCAAAGCGATCATTTCCATCAATGCAAGCTGGGTAACGGAAAACCGGAGGATAGACCCGAGTCTTTTGGCACCGTTAGTTCGCGATGCAAGAGGAACACGATCTTATGGCTCGGCAGCATTGGAGCTGGCATTCGTGGCCGCTGGAAGGATTGATGCATACATAACCATGAGACTCATGCCTTGGGACTTTGCCGGGGAGTTTTACTGGTTGAGGAAGTGGGCGGGGAAATTAGTAATATTAAAGGTGGCAAATTGGATTTTTTAGAAGGCGACTCACTTTTTGTATCTAAACCAGGGCTACACAAAGAAGTATTCGACAAATATTTGTCAGGAAACTCCAACCATTAGTAAATGCGGCCATGATAAAAGTCTTGCACGGAAGGAATTCTCATTTAGAAATAATTAACAAAAAAACTCGCTGTCTGTCAGCGAGTTTTTTATATTATAACTTCCCGGCTTCACGTAATTTCTTCTTCTGAGTGAAACCGAACCCCATGATTCCGCAAAGAATAACGATTGCAGCTAATATTCCAATCAAGCTTTTTTCAGCAATGAAGATGCCAATGGAGCCAATGCTGGCTGTTGCCAATAACGCTAATATTAAGAAATTCCATTTAATGTTCATTAATATCACCCCTAATAAATCTATTGTACATAATTTCTGTATTTGTTTCTAGTATGTTTGTGATATAATATGTAAGTTAATACTAGTGATACGTTTTACACAAACTTTTTTAGGAGTGAATTTTTTGAAATTAAGAGAAAATATTCGTAATATAGCCATCATCGCTCACGTTGACCATGGTAAAACGACGTTAGTGGATCAGTTGCTAAAGCAATCTGGTACTTTCCGTGAAAATGAACATGTGGAAGAACGTGCGATGGATTCTAATGCGATTGAAAAAGAACGCGGAATTACGATTCTTGCGAAAAATACAGCAGTTCAATACCAAGACACAAGAATCAATATTTTGGATACACCTGGTCATGCCGACTTTGGCGGTGAAGTGGAACGGATCATGAAAATGGTTGATGGTGTTCTTCTTGTAGTTGATGCATATGAAGGCTGTATGCCGCAAACTCGCTTCGTGTTGAAAAAGCATTGGAACAAAAGATCACACCAATCGTTGTCGTGAATAAAATCGATAAAGATTCTGCACGCCCAAATGAAGTGGTAGATGAAGTAATTGACTTATTCATCGAACTAGGAGCAGAAGAAGAACAGTTAGACTTCCCAGTTGTCTTCACTTCAGGTATCGCTGGTACTGCAAGCTTGGATTCAGATCCTGCTAAACAAGAAAAAGACATGACCCCACTTTTCGAAACAATCGTCGAAACGATCCCTGCACCAATTGATAACTCAGATGAACCGCTTCAATTCCAAGTGGCTTTACTTGACTACAATGATTATGTAGGACGTATTGGTGTTGGCCGTGTATTCCGCGGTAAAATGCATGTAGGTCAACAAGTTTCATTAATGAAACTTGATGGGACGGTCAAACAATTCCGTGTAACGAAAATCTTTGGTTATATCGGCTTGAAGAAAGTTGAAATCAAGAAGCCGTTGCCGGTGATTTAATTGCCGTATCTGGTATGGAGGATATAAACGTAGGGGAAACGGTTTGTCCGACCGAGCACCCTGATGCACTACCTATCCTGCGTATTGACGAGCCAACATTACAGATGACTTTCCTTGTAAATAACAGCCCATTTGCAGGCCGTGAAGGGAAATTCGTTACAGCTCGTAAAATTGAAGAGCGTTTGAGAAACCAATTACAGACGGATGTCAGCTTAAGAGTCGAAAATACTGATTCTCCGGATGTCTGGGTTGTTTCAGGTCGTGGAGAGCTTCACCTTTCCATCCTGATCGAAAACATGAGACGTGAAGGTTATGAACTGCAGGTTTCTAAACCGGAAGTTATCGTTCGTTTGATTGATGGTGTCCGTTGTGAACCGGTTGAACGTGTACAAATCGACGTACCTGAAGAGCACACTGGTTCGATCATGGAATCAATGGGAGCCCGTAAAGGTGAATTGTTGGACATGATCAATAGCGGAAGCGGTCAAGTTCGTTTACTATTCACTGTTCCAGCTCGCGGACTTATTGGATATTCAACTGAGTTCTTAACGATTACACGCGGATATGGTATCATGAACCATTCATTTGACAGCTACCAGCCAATGGCTCAAGGTCAAGTCGGCGGAAGACGTCAAGGTGTACTTGTATCCATGGAATCAGGAAAAACTACACAATATGGTATTATGCAAGTAGAAGACCGCGGTGTTATTTTCGTTGAGCCAGGTACGGATATTTATGAAGGAATGATCGTTGGGGAACATAACCGTGATAGCGATTTGACTGTTAATATCGTGAAAGCGAAACAAATGACAAATATGCGTTCAGCGAATAAAGACCAAACTTCTTCCATGAAAAAACCGAGAATCATGTCCCTTGAAGAAGCTCTGGAATATTTGAACGATGACGAGTACTGTGAAGTAACTCCGGATTCTATCCGCCTTCGTAAAAAAAATACTTGATAAAAACGAGCGTGAAAGAGCAGCTAAAAGAAAAAAGTTGCACTTGAAGAAAAATAAATAGCAAGAGGAGGAGAAAAGATTGGATATCCAAGAGCGATTATCATTTTTTGCAGCATTGTACAGAGTGGATGAAAATCCTGAAGCAGGAATGTGGTATTTATATTTGACGGTCTTTGGATTATGCATCCTTGTCTATCAGTTGGGTTTTGCCAAAAAGTTACCTTTGCTAAAAAATGTGGTCATTTATGTGGTAATGGCACTTGGATGTACCCTTCTTTCTTTCTTTGCTGTGTTTCTTCCTATGGGGGAGGCATTAGTCATCGCTTCACTTGTTCTGGGGATTTATAGAATCCGTCTTAATAATTCGAGAAAAGAAGAACAGGCTTAAGATGATGAAATCATTACAGGATGCTTTATACAATTGGTTGACGATCAAAGTTGTCTGTGATGCAAGGCCTGATGATACAGCTGCACGTGATACAGAAATGTTTTTCATGAAGATGCTGAAAGATGATCATCAGGTGATTATCGATTCGGTTACAAAAACAGAACCTTTTTATTTCGTCGAGTATCTTTTGGGAGACGAAATGAAAAAGCAGCGTTATCCGATTGAATTGATTGATATCATGTTAGACCAAATTCAGTTAGAGCCAGAAAAGTATAAAAATATCGAGTAATGATAAAAAAGAACCGTGCGATAATATGCACGGTTCTTTTTTATATTGCTTTGGAGAGGAAAATCCGTATAAAAGATGTAGGGTTGTCCATAAAAAGAAAGCTGCCAAATCAGAAGGAAGGACAACTTCTGTATTCGACAGCGCCGATAGTGGGAAGTAAAGCATGATGGCTGGAATGATCGTGATAAAAGCAAGTACGTATTTGTTCCATTTCCTGAAAAATTTCAAAGGATGAAGAATTTAAGCGTAACCATACGTAATGGACAGTGAGACAAGAAGGTGGAAAAAGAACAATGATGCCTCACTCCAGGAAACTGCTCCAATTATGGGAAGGAAGTCCACATTCATTAAAAGCTTATACAAGCTTATACACTTGTTTACCGGAAAACATTTCGACCCACTTCATTATCAATCCAAGCAGAATTCCATTGATCAGACCAATCAGGATAACTTTATGCAAATGTTCTACCATTCATCTTCATTTTTGATCGTCCGGTAAAGGCGGAAGTTACCGGTGGCAATCCGCTCGTTCGTACGCTCTTCTATGCGTTGGTTGCATGTATTGCACATATAGGTATGTATAGGACGGTTTCGAAGTTTTTTGCTTCTGGGCTATCGTCAGGTATAGATTCAATTTGATCGCATATTACACATTTAACCTTCATATTAGTTGAACCTCACTTCAATTTGAATATGCTTTTAAGTATACCAATATTTTTATGGTAAAACGAGGATAAAGTGAAACTAACATTTGAACGTTAATTGTTGAGTATGAAAAAGACCCGAAGATTCATTTCGGGTCGGGAAAATTCATTCTTTAAAGTGATTGGATTGATCATTTTGCTCTTTATCGAGTTCTTTTCTTTCCGTATCATCATCAAGTTTATTTTTTTCCTTTTCAATGTTCTTAGATGGCGTTGGGGTTAAAATATCACCAGGAACCTCCGGAATGACTCTACTTGTGATGTCAGCGAGTTCATTTAGTATCCCGGTTACCGGTTTGCCGTCTTTAATATCTTTGGCTACCTCCCTGATACGCTCATTTAAATCCGGGTCAGCGACGATGATGGCATTTGCACCGTCAGGATCATGTTTTAAAGTTTCTCCGACTGAGTACTTTATCGTTCCAACCTGTGAACGCTCAATATCTTGGTCAATATCTATTCCGACGATGGCGTATTTGCCAAGTACGACTGCGGTGGCATCGTTAACCTCAGGAATGGATTTAGCCAAACCGGTGAGTCTTTCCGCTGTTTGCTGACCTGTATTTCTGTCTGCTTCCTTAATGGTCGTATTATTGACTTTCGTTATATTGTTTTCCGCATTATTTTCAGACACTTCATTTTTATTATCCATTGTGCAACCTGACATCAACAGAACAGCGGCGAGCGACAATATGATTTTTTGCAATGTAAAACCTCCTTAATGTTTTTCTTTGGTTCCAGCCTGTCCATCGCTACCTAGTCTGATGCATATGAGTATAAAATGCAGCTGAACATGGTGTAATCAATGGTGGGGATTGCATTCTTAGCTGGAAGTTTTCTTTATAGTCTGTAAATGTTCTTCTATCTTTATGCAAAGGAACATATATTTTATCAACAGTCTCGTCCGCTACATAACTGCTGAGTGTAGTAAATGGTAAGACATATTCTATAGAGCAGGCAGGAGGCGTCATATTGGGGAAAAAATCTATGTTTTAGATACGAATGTCCTGTTGCAGGATCCGTATTCGATTTATTCATTCGAAGATAATGAAGTTGTCATTCCAGCAGTCGTATTAGAAGAATTGGATTCGAAAAAAAGGTATATGGATGAAATCGGAAGGAATGCCAGGCAAGTATCGAAATTGATCGATAGCTATCGTGAAAAAGGAAAGCTTCATCAGAGCATTTCGCTCCATAATGGAGGCAGCATAAGGATTGAACTCAACCACCGTTCATTTCATAAACTTCAGGAAATTTTTGTTGAGAAAACGAATGATAACAGGATATTGGCAGTCGCAAAAAATTTATCTTTGGAAGAAGAGACGAAGGAAGATGGAAAAACGGTCATTCTGGTTAGCAAAGATACTCTCGTCAGGGTTAAAGCTGACGCGATCGGTCTAGAGGCAGAGGACTTTTTAAATGATCGCGTCGTAGAACTGGATCATATATACGCTGGGCACAAAGAAGTGTTTGTCTCGATTGATAATCTGAATAAGTTTTATGAAAAAAGTTTTCTGGCACTGGAAGAACTGACAAAGGATTCATATTATCCAAATCAATTCCTGTTGATGAAGGACACGCTGGGCAGTTCAGCTTCTGCGATTGGGATAGTGGATGAGAACTGCAGGTTGGTTAAGAAATTGATGTATGAAGGGGAGCATATTTGGGGAATTAAACCGAGAAATGTCCAGCAGACCATGGCCCTTGATTTGTTGCTTCGTTCGGATATCCAGCTTGTGACGCTTATTGGTAAGGCGGGGACAGGTAAGACTTTATTGGCATTGGCAACAGGATTGATGCAAACTGAAGATTTGTCACAATATAAGAAACTTTTGGTTGCCAGGCCCATTGTTCCGGTCGGTAAAGATATTGGTTATCTGCCAGGGGAAAAAGAAGAAAAATTAAGACCATGGATGCAGCCGATTTTTGATAATCTCCAATTTCTGTTCAATACGAAAAACCTGGGGAATTGGATGCAATTTTAGCAGGCATGAGTTCGATCGAAGTGGAAGCCCTCACCTATATCAGGGGAAGGAGCATACCGGATCAGTTCATCATCATCGATGAAGCGCAGAACTTAACGAAACATGAGGTCAAGACAATCTTGACGAGGGTCGGGGAGCGGAGCAAAATTGTCTTGATGGGAGATCCGGAGCAAATAGATCATCCTTATTTAGATGAATACAATAATGGTTTGACCTATGTTGTGGAAAAATTCAAGACCGAGCGTATTGCCGGCCATGTTAAATTGATAAAAGGGGAAAGGTCTGGATTGGCCCAACTGGCAGCTACACTTTTATAATGCAATCGGCAAGGGATATCCCTTGCCGATTGCCAAAGTTTTTGGCAAGAATGAACTAAGTCTTATTTAACAGTGAAAGACCGTACATTTTTTATCGGATCATTGATGTTGGAAGCGTCTCCGAAATAAATTTCCAGAGGGCCGCCCTCGGATATTTTAAGCGGCTTTCCATCCTTGGAAAAGCCCAGGAAAAATTCAAGTGCCGTTTCCAACGGGAATGTTAGCTCCTCATCATCGGTTGTAACGATGACTTCAGACACCCCATTTTCAGGTTCGGCATTTTTTAAAAAAGGTTCAAAGGGATGCCGAAAGTCCCTTCCAGCAATCTTTGCTTCTCGAACTTCCGTTCCGTTTTTATTGTGGGTGGCATTATTGCGCCTTCCTGTATTTCTTTTTGCCAATGTTTGGAGGCGGCAATCGTATATTCTTCTAATTCATTGACTTGGACTCTTTCAGCGTGGAAATATGTATCGATTTCAACTTTACGGTCATCAAAAATCCATACTCCAGGATCTAGCGTAATTGGATATTTCACTTTTCCATTTATAAATACGATGGGTTCCAAATATCTCATTCCTTTCTGTTGCTCTTTAATGATTATAATCAATTATAATTGAAATGTCACATCTTCATGATGGTGAACAAATTCCATGGCTGGGTATATTCATTTGAGAGGTGATCGTTATATCTCAATGGCAAATTGTTTGTCAATGTCCTTGCTTTTTCACAAAACTAAAGGTAGAATTTAGAGATAAGATTTAATCGCTCTGAGCGGGGGATTTAACATGGCATCTGATATGCTTGTCAATCATCGAGAAAAAGCTTATGCTTTATTAAAAGCAGATGCTGACAAGATTCTAAAACTGATAAAAGTTCAAATGGAAAATCTCACTATGCCTCAATGTCCTTTATATGAAGAGGTACTTGATACGCAAATGTTCGGCCTATCACGAGAAATTGATTTTGCCGTACGCTTAGGTTTGGTAGAGGAGACCGAGGGTAAATCCCTTTTGGAAACCCTTGAACAGGAATTGTCAGTTTTGCATGAAGCATCGTTAAAAAAATAATAGATAAACATACTAACTCAAACAAATCTCGATGATTGTTTGAGTTTTTTATTTATATACATAATTAGCTAATAATGTTATACTATATTCAATAGTGACATACTAATTAATCTACAGAAGCTCAATTTGAGTTTTTTATTTTTTGAATTTTCGATCTAAAGTTCAATGGTCATCCTCCCCATTTTTAAAAATTTCTCAATCGCATTAAACATGTGGGTTTTTCCGGTCAAATGAATTTGACCAACAATGAATCGTTAGTAGGAGAGTCAGAGCTAATTCCTTGTTTTTTTATACGAATATATGTAATTTTTTATTTTTTTATTGTATTCAGTTAATTTTAGTATTATGGTTATATTAATTGAATGTTAAATTAAATTGATAATATATTATTATAGCTAATTTTTCATTTGCTAGTGGTGTAGGGCTCTTTTTAGTTTTTATCGGATGTGAAAAACGAAAATATAAAATATATCGAAATAATTACATCAGCGATAAAATGAGCTTAATCAGAATGGACTCCTTATTTGGGAAATGAATTCTTGAATAAAAAGTGGTGGAAATCTTTCACGCTTTTTTTCTATATATTCAATAAAAATACATATTGATTAGGTGGTAGCAATGGGGAAACGTATAGAAAAAGTACTTGCGGCAAATCGTGGAGAAATAGCGATAAGGATTTTTCGGGCATGTACGGAATTAGACATTCACACAGTTGCAATCTATTCAAAGGAAGATTATGGTTCTTATCACCGATATAAAGCGGATGAGGCATATTTGGTTGGGGAAGGCAAAAAGCCGATTGATGCATACCTGGATATTGAAGGCATCATTGCGATTGCCAAAATGAGCGGAGTCGATGCGATTCATCCCGGTTATGGTTTCCTTTCAGAAAATATTGAATTTGCGAAACGTTGTGAGGAAGAAGGCATAATCTTCATAGGACCAGAATCAAGACACCTAGATATGTTTGGTGACAAAGTAAAAGCTAGAACACAAGCTGAACTGGCTGATATTCCGGTAATCCCTGGTAGCGATGGACCGGTGACCAATGTTGAAGAAGTCAAGGAATTTGGTGAACAATACGGTTTTCCAATTATTATAAAAGCCTCATTAGGAGGCGGCGGACGCGGCATGCGGATCGTCGAAAAAATCGAAGAAGTTGAAGAGGCTTATGATCGCGCAAAATCAGAAGCTAAAGCAGCTTTTGGTAATGATGAAGTCTATGTAGAGAGATTCATACAAAATCCGAAGCATATCGAAGTTCAAATTTTGGCTGATACTCATGGGAATATCGTCCATTTATATGAACGTGACTGTTCCGTTCAGAGACGGCATCAAAAAGTTGTGGAAGTGGCACCTTCCGTTTCCCTTTCCGAAGATTTGAGGAAAGGATTTGTGAGGCAGCCGTCAAGTTGGCAAAAATATTGATTATGTAAACGCTGGTACGGTCGAGTTCCTAGTCGCAAATGGCGAATTTTACTTTATTGAAGTCAATCCACGGGTGCAGGTTGAGCATACCATTACTGAAATGATTACGGGCATTGATATCGTTCAATCTCAAATCATGGTTGCTGAAGGGCATGAACTCCATGGCAAAAAGATTGGGATTCCCGAACAAGCAGGAATTAAAACTCATGGATATGCGATTCAATCAAGGGTGACGACCGAGGACCCATTGAATAATTTCATGCCTGATACCGGGAAAATGATGGTTTACCGTTCCGGTGGGGGATTCGGTGTTCGTCTGGATGCAGGGAATGGGTTCCAAGGTGCGGTCATCACACCTTATTATGATTCCCTTCTCGTAAAACTCTCTACTCATGCGCTTTCATTTGAGCAGGCAGCTTCCAAAATGGTTCGTAACCTTAAAGAATTCAGGATTCGTGGTATTAAA
This sequence comes from Peribacillus frigoritolerans, assembly GCA_030562215.1. GTDB lineage: Bacteria > Bacillota > Bacilli > Bacillales > DSM-1321 > Peribacillus > Peribacillus frigoritolerans_B. Next base: position 2,575,720 of record JAUPFL010000001.1, read on the forward strand.
ACAAATATCCCCTTCCTTGAAAATGTTGTAAAACATGAAAAAATTCATAAATGGGGAATATGATACATCGTTCATTGATTCAACACCTGAATTATTTAGCTTCCCAATTAGAAAAGACCGTGGGACAAAAATGCTTTCCTATATCGGAAATGTGACAGTGAATGGATTCCCGGGAGTCGAGAAAAGAAAAACCTGTTTTTGATCCTGCTCCAATTCCGAATGTTGGTGGCCTGCCGCTTATCTCGGGAACAAAAAATATACTTGAAGAGCAAGGTGCAGAGGGACTTGTCAATTGGATCAAAGAGCAGGAAGAGGTATTGATCACAGATACGACTTTCCGTGATGCCCATCAATCTTTACTGGCGACGAGAATTCGGTCGAAAGATATCCTTGATATCGCTGAGCCTACAGCAAAACTGCTTCCTGATTTATTTTCAATGGAAATGTGGGGCGGGGCAACTTTCGATGTCGCATATCGCTTCTTGAAAGAAGACCCGTGGGACAGGCTGTTAAGTTTCAGGAAAAAAGCACCGAATGTCCTATTACAAATGCTTTTAAGGGCTTCAAATGCGGTTGGTTATAAAAATTATCCTGATAATGTCATTCGTGAATTCGTAGAGAAATCAGCGGATGCAGGCATTGATGTTTTCCGTATCTTCGATAGTTTAAACTGGGTTAAAGGGATGGAATTGGCGATTGATGCAGTCCGTCAATCCGGCAAAATTGCGGAAGCTGCCATTTGTTATACAGGGATTTGAATGATCCATCACGCAGCAAGTATAATATCGACTACTATAAAAATATGGCGGTGGAATTGGAACAAGCCGGTGCCCATATTTTAGCGATCAAGGATATGGCTGGCCTCTTGAAACCTGATGCTGCTTACCGCCTTGTCTCCGAACTGAAAGAATCGACATCCCTTCCGATCCATCTGCATACTCATGATACAAGCGGAAATGGAATTTACATGTATTCTAAAGCGATCGAAGCTGGTGTGGATATCGTTGATACGGCGATTGGTTCATTGGCTGGACTTACTTCACAGCCAAGTATACAAACACTTCATTATGCATTGGAGGGTTCAAGCAGACAGCCTAAGTTGGAAGTCGATTCACTAGAGCGTTTAGGGAATATTGGGGTGAGGTCAGGAAATACTATCATGACTTCGAAAGCGGCATGAATGCACCTCATACCGAGGTTTACAAACACGAAATGCCGGGCGGTCAATATAGTAATCTGCAGCAGCAAGCCAAAGCGGTGGGGCTCGGAGACCGCTGGCATGAAGTGAAAGAGATGTACCAGCGCGTCAATGTAATGTTCGGCGATATCGTTAAAGTGACTCCTTCATCCAAAGTTGTTGGGGACATGGCTTTATTCATGGTACAAAATAACTTATCGGAAGAAGATGTTTTGACAAAAGGTAAATCCATCGATTTCCCTGATTCAGTCATAGAGTTATTCGAAGGCTATCTAGGTCAGCCAGTTGGGGGATTCCCTAAAGAGCTTCAGGAAGTTATCCTGAAAGGGAAGAAACCTATAACAGTAAGACCGGGTGAATTATTGGAAGAAGTGGACTTTGCAGCGCTTAAAGAAGAATTATTCAAGGAATTGGGACGGGCAGTCACTGATTTCGATGTGCTTGCATATGCCCTATATCCAAAAGTATTCCTGGACTACAATAAAACGATTGAGCTGTTTGGAGATGTTTCCAACCTCGATACCGCGACTTTCTTATATGGTATGAGGCTAGGGGAGGAAATCGAAGTTGAAATTGAAAAGGGTAAAACGCTCATCGTAAAATTGGTTTCAATCGGTCAGCCATTGGCTGATGGAACACGGGTTGTGTATTTTGAGTTGAATGGTCAATCACGTGAAGTGATCATCAAGGATGAAAACATTAAATCTTCCGTTGTATCAAAAGTTAAAGCTGACCCAAAAAATAAAGAACAGCTCGGTGCGACAATGCCAGGTACGGTTATTCGTGTAGTGGTCGAGAAAGGAGATCAGGTCAAGCAGGGTGATCACCTGATCATTACGGAAGCGATGAAAATGGAAACTACCGTGCAAGCACCATTCTCCGGGACCATCAAAGATATTTATGTAAAAGATGGAGAAGCGATCAGTACTGGAGACTTATTGATTGAAATAACTAAGTAATATCGCTGACTGTGACCTTGTGAATGATTTAGGGGATATGGGGTATGCTTGAGGTTTCAAGCTGCTCTGTACCCTCTTTTTAGGCAATGTACGGTCATCTTAAGATAAAACAAAAACCATCATTCCCGGAATGGTGGTTTTGTTTTATCCTATTATATTATTGATTGAACAATCAGACATTAACGGGCGGGGACGGTTGGTGTTATATCCTGTTCATCCTGTCCTTTGACTGTGTGCGTGGAGTTTCTTTTTTGCTTGGCAAGTGCATTTTTTTTGCTTCTTGATGTCAATAGCAACAAATAGCTCATTACACCAAAAAAGCAGGCAATGAATAATGCATGTGTCAATGCGATATATAAGTTTTGCCTTGAGAAAATGATAAAGGCTCCAGCGGTAACCTGTAAAAATACGAGAATGAATGCAGCAATCCAACCGCCATATAATACTTTTTGATTTTTGTAATGTTTTTTGCTATATAAGCCACATATGATACCCAAATGAAAATAGCGCCTGCGATTGCACGGTGTCCCATCTGAATCCATTCATAAAGGTTAGAGGGAGTGCAATACTGTCATTTACACATAAAGGCCAATCCTTACAGATAAGACTTGATTCTGTATGCCTTACAAGAGCACCCTATATACGACTACCAGACAAAAAGTCAATACGCCAATAATATGGAATTTCATTCGTTTGTCAACTATAAGTTTTTCGGCTTCGAACTTCTTGTCTACTTCAAAAATCAACAATGTCAGTAAAAAGACGGCAGCAAAGGAAATGAGCGATATGCCAAAATGAAGGGCAAGGACGAAATCGGATTGTGACCAAATGACGGCAGCGGCACCGATTAACCCTTGCAGTAACAGAAAACCAAAAGAAAGGACGGATAAGAAACGTGCTTCACGGATATGGCCGATTTTTTTCCAAGACAAATACGATAAAAGTAAAACCAAGAATCCTCCAGCACCTGAAACGAGACGATGGGAAAGTTCAATGACCAATTCAATCGTGATTTTGTCCGGTATCAATTGGCCATTGCACAATGGCCAGGACCTGCCGCATCCCATGCCGGAATCCGTCTTCGTGACTAAAGCTCCGCCAAGTAAGATGAAAAGCATTACAATCGTTGTTAAAACAGCAAACCATTTAAGAGACGATTTCACTAGTAGCCCCACCTTTTTCTCTGTAGCAAATTAGGATTGTTCCATAAAATTAATAATAGCATAAGGTTTTTCATAATATTTGTCGAACTTCCTCGATATTACACAAAATAGAATGATTTTACAAGTTCAGTTAATATTATAACTATTAATTAAAATGCCTGAAATAGTTGAAAGTTACAAGAGACTTTGATAGAAATAAAGGGAGTGTAAACCTTCAAGTAGGAGCAAAATAGGGAATGAGCCTAGGGGATGATGATAATAGCATACTATTCATGTTCTTGATGAACATCTTACAAGAGCAGTAAATTATTGAGACACAAATTGGTCAAAAATATCCGAAAAATTTTCACAAAAGCTTCCAAAAATGTGTTTTAATATATTGAAGAAATGATTTTACTAAATTTTACTGTTATTAAGCATGATATTAAGAATGATAGCTCTCGATGGATTCCATTGACGACGGTCATTGGTAAATAATTTACTTATTGCTTACGCTTCCTTGGTTACAAATATCAAAAAGTATGAAATAATGTTCTATAGCATATGTAAGTATTTTTTGCATTTGCGTCTGTGCTGAATGATTTAAAGGAGGAAAACAAATGTCAGAAACAAGGGGTTTGTCAGAAGCTGTCATGGAGGACAGTAAAGCCGCCCTTCAATCGGATATACCTGAAACAACAGCTTGGAAGGATTTTCTCGCACTTATAAAAGTGGGGATCGTCAATTCAAATATAATTACAGCTTTTACCGGCGTGTGGTTAGCTCTTCATTTTTCGGGGCTTAGCTTCTTAAACAATCTAGATGTAGTGTTTTATACACTTGCAGGTTCAGCGCTCATAATGGCGGGATCTTGCAGTTTCAATAATTATTATGACCGTGATATCGATCATTTAATGGAAAGAACGAAAAACCGTCCAACGGTAACTGGGAAAGTACAGCCTTCAAAGGTATTGGCGTTAAGTTTCGGTTTAATTGCTGCAGGGCTGATTTTACTTGCATTTACTAATATGACAACTGCCATACTAGGCGCATTCGGCGTCTTCGCCTATGTTGTTTTATATACTATGGTTTTCAAACGTAGATTTGTTTCGAATACGATTATAGGCAGTATCTCCGGAGCGGTGCCTCCACTTATCGGGTGGGCTGCAGTCGACCCGGGCCTTGATAAGATCGCCTGGGTCCTGTTCGCGATCATGTTCTTGTGGCAGCCCCCTCATTTTTATGCACTTGCAATGAGGCGTGTCGAAGAATATCGGGCAGCTGGAGTACCTATGCTTCCGGTCGTAAAAGGGTTCAAGGCTGCAAAAAGATCGATTATGCTATGGATCGTCTGTTTAATGTTCATTCCTTTCTTTTTAACTCCATTAGGAACTCCGTTAGTTATTCTTGCTGCATTATTAAGCACAGGTTGGCTTATTTTGGGGATTAAGGGGTATAAAAAGAAAGACGATGTTAAATGGGCAACATCCATGTTTGTATATTCTTTAAATTATATGACCATTTTATTTGTAGCGATGGTTATTGTCACACTCATCTAGTTTTAAACTGGCGGCCTGTTCTTTTACAGGCTCCAGCTTTCTGATAAATAATGCACTGACCGCCATTCATACATATTAACGGAACAACCGGGTCATACATAAGAGCGGTTACATGAATCATCTTAATAATTCCTTAGATTAGGGATTCTTTCTTTTTAGAAATTGACATAGAGAGAATATTCGCAATTGCGCCCATTTTTATTTTTGTGAGAAAATTTTGACGAAAGAGGGGTTTCTGAAGCTATGAAAAAAGGCTGCACAAATGGCGCCTAATTGCTCTGCTGGGTATTGTAGGACTTGTCCTTTCGGGCTGCGGCGAACCATTTCTATCCGCGCTGAAGCCAGCTGGCGATGTTGCGCAATCTCAGTATGACTTACTGATATTGAGTACACTAATCATGGTACTGGTTATTATTGTTGTGATTATTTTGTTCGTTGTAGTTTTACTACGCTTCCGCCGGAAGGAAGGCGACGAAACAATACCGAAACAAATTGAAGGAAGTCATAAACTCGAAATTATCTGGACTGTTATTCCTATCCTTCTTTTAATTGTTCTGGCTGTTCCAACCGTCGTCACGACTTTCGACTTAGCCGACACAAAGGCAATGGATAAGAAAGATAAGGATGGAAAAACGAAGGATGCACTTGTCGTGAATGTTAGGGCAAACCTTTATTGGTGGGAGTTTGAATATCCAGACCTTGGCGTTGTAACAAGTCAGGATTTGGTTGTGCCAACAGATCAAAAAGTGTACTTCAATCTAACAGCTTCAGATGTTAAGCACTCATTCTGGGTACCGTCTGTCGGAGGAAAGATGGATACAAATACAGAAGGGGTCAATCAGTTTTTCTTAGAATTTGACAGTAAAAAGGCAGAAGATTCGAACAACTTGTTCTACGGAAAATGTGCTGAGCTTTGCGGTCCTTCACATGCTTTGATGGATTTTAAGGTCATACCGAAGTCTAAAAGCGATTTTGAAGCATGGACAAAAGATATGAAAGCCGCTAAGGAACCTGTCGTTGAAGGTGATCTAGCCAAACAGGGTGAAGATGTCTTTAATCAAAGTTGTATAGGCTGCCATGCGGTGACACCGAATGACAGCAGGCCTGAAGCTGCTCGTCAGGCTCCGAATCTGGCTACATTCGGTGAGCGTCAAAAAGTAGCTGGGGTATTGGATCACACGGAAGAAAATGTAAAAAAATGGATCAAGGATCCTGAGAAGTATAAACCGGGCAACACGATGACCGGTACTTACGGTGAACTTTCGGATTCAGATATTGATGCACTGGCAGCTTATCTATTAGAGCTTAAGGTGGAAGACAAATAGAACATTGGTTAAGGAGGTTAAATCGTGAGTACGTACGCTAATAAAAAAGGATTTGGCGCTACGATTTGGGATTATCTGACGACGGTAGACCATAAGAAAATCGCCATTTTATATCTTATTTCTGGCGGGTTATTCTTTGTAATCGGCGGTTTGGAAGCGATGTTTATCCGTATCCAGCTTGCAATCCCAAATAATGACTTCGTAAGTGCCGGATTTTATAATGAAATATTGACCATGCACGGTACGACTATGATATTTCTGGCAGCCATGCCATTGGTGTTTGCTGTAATGAATGCGGTTGTACCCTTACAGATAGGGGCACGTGATGTCGCGTTCCCATTTTTGAATTCGTTAGGTTTTTGGTTGTTTTTCTTTGGAGGAGTCTTTCTGAATCTTTCATGGTTTTTAGGGGGGCTCCTGATGCAGGATGGACATCATATGCATCACTTTCCTGCACTCCGAAGGCCATGGTATTGATTTTTACGTCCTGGGATTACAGATATCGGGATTGGGAACATTAATTGCGGGGATCAATTTCCTTGTAACCATTATCAATATGCGTACGCCTGGTATGACATATATGCGTATGCCGCTGTTTACATGGTCAACTTTCGTTGTTTCCGCATTGATATTATTCGCTTTTCCTCCGCTTACGGTAGGATTGGTGTTGATGATGTTCGACAGGATGTTCGGCTCGAATTTCTTTGATGTAGCAGCTGGCGGGAATACGATCATTTGGGAGCATTTATTCTGGATATTCGGTCACCCGGAGGTATATATCCTAATCCTTCCTGCTTTCGGTATTTTTTCCGAAATTTTCGCTACCTTTTCAAGAAAAAGATTATTCGGATATTCATCGATGGTATTTGCAACCGTTTTAATCGGTTTCTTAGGTTTCATGGTTTGGGCGCATCACATGTTTACCACTGGTTTAGGACCTATCGCGAATGCAATCTTTGCCGTCGCTACCATGGCTATCGCAGTACCGACAGGTATTAAGATATTCAACTGGATCTTTACGATGTGGGGAGGAAGCGTCAAGTTCACGGTGCCGATGCTTTATGCAGTTGCCTTTATTCCTTCCTTTACCATGGGTGGCGTGACAGGTATCATGAACGCATCCGCTCCTGCTGATTACCAGTTCCACGACAGCTATTTCGTTGTTGCCCATTTCCACTATGTAATCGTCGGTGGGGTTGTATTGGGATTATTGGCTGGTATCACATTCTATTGGCCGAAGATGTTTGGAACGATGTTAAGCGAGAAATTGGGGAAAGTCACATTTTGGACGTTCTTGATCGGTTTCCATTTAACGTTCTTCATTCAACATTTCTTAGGTCTAATGGGTATGCCTCGCCGCGTATTCACGTTCTTGGACAATCAAGGACTCAATACGGGTAATATGATCAGTACAGTCGGTGCCTTCTTGATGGCTTTTGCAGTCATCGTCATGGTAATCAATATCATCATGACTTCAGCGAAAAACGAAAAAGTCGGCAATGATCCTTGGGGAGACGGCCGTACACTGGAATGGGCCATTCCATCACCGCCGCCGTTTTATAATTTTAAACAACTGCCGCTTGTCCGCGGATTAGATCCTTACTGGGTTGAGAAAATGGAAGGGAAAAAGGAAATGACTCCTGCAGAACCACTGGGGGATATCCATATGCCTAATTCATCCATTCTGCCTTTAACGATTTCTTTCGGTTTATTCGTAGCCGCATTCGGTGCTCTATATAATATGGATGATAAGACATGGACACTGCCTATAATCATTGTCGGGCTTTTGATTACATTCGTTTCAATGTTAATCCGTTCCGTTAAAGATGATCATGGATTCCATATTCATAAAGAAGACCTTATGGACGATAAAGACAAGGGAGGTAAGGCATAATGCAAGCAGATGAAAGATTCACGGATGCCACTTGGCCTGCTTCTCCCGAGAAAGCGACTTTAGAAGGTAAAAATAAGTATTTGGGATTCTGGTTGTTTCTTGGTGGAGAGACGGTATTATTCGCCTCACTTTTTGCAACTTACCTTGCATTGAAGGATAAAGTTCCAAATGGTGACGCTGCCTTAGCTAAAGATTTATTCGAATTACCGCTGACTTTTGTAGCAACCATGCTGTTATTGACCAGTTCATTAACCAGTGTGTATGCGATGTATCATATGAAAAATAACCACTTTAAACAAATGCAAGCATGGCTTGTAATTACAGTTGCTCTTGGCTTTGCTTTTCTAGGTCTCGAGATATATGAATTTAATCACTATGTTCATGAATTCCATCATACTTTTACGAGCAGTGCATTCGGCTCCGCGTTCTATACGTTAGTTGGTTTTCACGGCGCGCACGTTGCCTTTGGTTTGGTTTGGATCATATCTCTTATGGTACGTAATGCAAGAAGGGGTTTGAATTTGTACAATGCCCCTAAATTTTATGTTGCGAGTCTATATTGGCATTTCATTGACGTAGTCTGGGTGTTTATCTTTACTGTCGTATACTTAATGGGAATGGTGGGATAACTGATGGCGAATGAACAATCAAATTCAGCGAACCCGAATGTCGATTTAAAATATCGCCGTAAGAAAAATGCTGAAGAGATGAAACACCAAGTGATAACATTTACACTTATGATCTTCTTTACATTAATTGCTTTTGCTGCAGTAGGAATTGAGGGTTTTTCACATTGGTTCATTAAACCAGTCATTTTGCTGCTGGCAGTTGTACAAGTGATTTTCCAATTGTATTATTTCATGCATATGAAGCATAAAGGGCATGGAACCATTGCATTGTTTTTATTTTCCGGCCTTGCAGTCGGCTTGATAACAGTGCTGACTTTCGTAACAATCGTCTGGATATGAATTATGCAGAAAATCGGCTATTGAATGATAGCCGGTTTTCTTTATGTGTTGATTGCTAGAAAAAGAATCCAAGTTTATCTATATTTGTTACCATGTTTCATTTTAGGTATAATGAAAGTAAGAAAAAGTTCATGAACGAGGTGATTTTTTTGTCTATTGATATTTTCGGATTTCGCGCTTTGTGGAGTCCTTATTATTTTGCCGTCCTCGTACTAATAACCGTTGGCTATTTTTGGCTGGTGACAAAAAAAAGGGAGAAGTTTTCGGACAGTTCATCGCTTTCCGTTAAACAGGCAACTTATTTTTTGATAGCCATGTTCCTTCTATATGTGGTAAAAGGATCGCCACTGGACTTATTGAGCCATATCATGTTCAGTGCCCACATGTTTCAAATGGCACTGCTCTATCTCGTGATTCCGCCTTTATTTATCATAGCGGTTCCAGATTGGCTTATAAGAACTTTCATAAATTCAAGGGGAGTGAAGACTTTATTTCGATTTTTCACGAGACCTCTTGTCGCCCTTTTACTATTTAATGTTCTTTTCTCGCTGTACCATATCCCATTAGTGTTCGACTTTATCAAAACTGGGATGTGGTTTCATGCCGGATACACGGTCCTTTTATTTACGACTGCCGTTTTGATGTGGTTCCCGCTTGTCAATCGACTGCCGGAACGTGAAAGTCTATCAGGTGTGAAAAAAGTAGCTTATATTTTCGGCAGTGGCATACTAATGACCCCTGCTTGCGCTTTAATCATTTTTGCTAATGATCCGATGTATGATACATTTACGAATGCGGAATCTTGGGCGAGTGCCATGGAACTTTGCGTTCCTGCTTCAGCACTGTCGGGCTTAACGCTCAGTGGCCCGGAAATGTTCAATGGACTGCCATTGCTTGAGGATCAACAGCTTGGTGGGGTTCTGATGAAGGTGATTCAAGAAATCGTTTTAGGCTATGTATTAGGTGTCATTTTCTTTGCTTGGTTCAAAAAGGAGAATGGCGGCCAAAATGATATCGATCCGATACCTTCGGATTTTCAGACTGTAGAATAATTGTACGATAAAAAGACTTGTCTTGAGGCGGACAAGTCTTTTATCCTTTGACTGATTTTCGAATTAAAGCAAATAGCCAGTGATTTGACTTGGCTATTCTATAAAAGTGAGCATTCTGTTAATAATCCCTGATTTTATTGAATTTTATGATTGCCTCTTATAAAATGGTAGTTGATTAATAAATATAGAGAGGACTACACTTCATATGTCTTTACCAATCCTTCCAACGATAAGTACAGCCTTCATTGTATTAAGTGCCATCACTGTTGCAATAGGCTGGTATCAAATTAAACAACGCAAAATCGAGACCCATAAAAAAACCATGATGGCAGCTGCGATTTTTGCGGTGATCTTTTTCACTATATATCTTTCCCGGACGGTCTTCATTGGTAGTACGTCATTTGGCGGACCCGATGACATAAAAATTTATTATACGATTTTTTTGATTTTCCATATAACTCTTGCAACAACTGGAGCTGTTTTGGGGATTATCATGCTTACCACTGGGTTTAAAGGAAAATTCGCCATCCATAAAAAATCGGGCCTGCGACAAGCATCATTTGGTTTTTCACTGGGATTACTGGAGTAGCTGTTTACATCCTGCTTTATGTGATTTATCATGGCGGCGAAACAACATCTTTAATAAAGGCGATCCTAGGATTTTAAAATGACGAAAAAGCCTGGTGCAAAAGAAGCATCAGGCTTTTGTAATGGATACAAAAAAAGAGAGCATCACGCATGACCCTCTCTCTTTGTACCCGCTTTTCGCTGACGGCTTTTACAGGCCGTTGAATTGTGTAAGTTCTTCTTTGATTTGAGCGAGGATTTTTTCACATTGTTTAACTAGTGATGCAGGGAAATCCTCTCCTTCACCATATTCAACTCCGTGTGGATAATAGTGTTTTCCTAATAGAGGAACCATTAGTTTGATGATGGCCCTGTGAGCGCCAACATCGCCCTCTGTAGCATAGCCAAGTATTCTCAGGTAAAACGTGCCTTCTTTTAATTCGAACTTACGATCGTAACTGACTCTTTCGTAATCCCATTGTTCTGCTCGTATTAAACCATATTGCGGCATTAGGTCATCTAGTCGGTTTAAGTCGGCTGTGATGTTTTCGATTCCAAAGCTTTCAAATTTCACGAGTAGTACCTCCTATGTTTACTATTGAGAATTAAAATGACATACCGGGAAAATATTATGTACATGAATATATTAAAAATCTCCAAGTATGTTTATAATATACCATTTTATCCTATATTTTATAATAGTACGAAATGGTGGAAGTTGCAATGAACTCAACCATGGTATTTTAATCATTCACAAAGGTTCCATTTTTTTAATAAATTTAATGAAGGGGCAGTCAATCGTAAATTAGAAAATTATGATTGAACAGTGATATAATCAGGAAAGAAAGGTTTTTGCATTGGATACATAAATTAGATAGAGAGAGGGAGTGTTCCTCTGCGCAGTTTAGGTAAGGTGTTGGTGTTAATCATTATTTTTTTCGTAATCGGTATTTATCTTAATATCGGCGATGAAGATGAAGGAAACCCTCTTATTGATGGTAACAAAGGTGTTAACCCCAATGGACATATAAATGAAAAAAGCACTTCCTCTGAAAAGGAAGGGGTTACTGAAGTGACAGAAGGTCTGGCGGTAACGATCGGGAAAAATGCAAAAGAGATAGAAAGGCAATATGGTAAGCCGGATCGAATTGATTTGTCAGCCTACGGATATGAATGGTGGGTGTATAAAAAGGACTATAATAATTATTTCCAATTAGCCGTTGAAAATGAAAAAGTGGTATCCGCTTATGGAATAGGTGATGAGGTCAATGTCGCTCCTTTTAAAATTGGACAATCGATTGATGCCATCTATTCCAGTTTATATGTGGAACCTACCGTTGATATTGAAGTTGGTCACAGTTCCTATCGTTTTGAATTGTCGGAGGAAGATATGAACATGAGGCCGTTGATTGATTTAGGGAATATTAATGTTCAGCTTTATTTGGATAAATTCACCGGGACTGTTTCAAGCATCCGATTTTTGGATGATTCCACCCTATTGAAACAAAAGCCGTATGAGTTGACCTATCATGGTGAACTTGTGACAGTTAAGGATCTTTCTGATGAAGACATGGTTAAAGTGGAAGATGGCAATGAGCAGCAAATTTTCGATATTACGAATATAATGCGAAGCAGGTTTGATTTGAAGCCTTTAGAATGGGATGCCGCAACTGCGGAGGTTGCTTACCTTCATAGCAGGGAAATGACGGACACACCTGAAGGGACCCATGTGTCTGAAATAAAGGGGGATTTGGAAAAGCGTCTCGATGCAGGTCATGTAAAATACAGGGCGGCAGGTGAAAATATAGCGGCCAAATATGTGGATGCAGCTGCAGTCATGGAAGGTTGGCTAAATAGCAAAGGGCATCGGGATGCGATGCTGGACGAGGAATTTACAGGTCTGGGCGTCGGGGTATATATAAAAGTATTACACCCAGAATTTCATAAAGAGATAAAGAAACGGATCCGATTTGGGTCCGTTTTCTTGTTGTGGATCATATTTTCAAAATGAAAAAGGTTTCTGTCGATATAGCTTAAAGTTCCCAATCCCCACCGTGGCCTTCCCTCGATGAGGATCTTTTGCCAATGGAGTGTTACATAAGGAACTTGGATTCCGCAGTTAGTCCAATTGCATATGAAAAGGAATGTTATGCACTTTTTATTTACCTTTAGCATATGGTGCAATAGGCGATGTCTAAGTGTGAGGTGAGAGTAATGGCAAAAAGAAAGCGGCCCTCCGTGGATAAATTTCGGGAGTTTGTAAAGGAACATCCTCATTTAGTGAATGAAGTGAGAAGCAAACAAGCAACGTGGCAGGAACTTTTTGAAGAGTGGTATTTACTCGGAGAAGATCATCCACGCTGGCAGGCTGACGGCAGTGTGGGTGCGCCCAAAGAGAATATAGGATCTCCATCACCGCCGGTTGAAAAGGGAGACCAAAGCACTGAGTTGATCGGTTCGTTAATGAGTGCCGTTAAAAACATGGATATGGGGCAGATTCAACAATATATTACGAATGCCAATCAGGCCATCGGTGCAATCAAGGAGTGCTATCTGCTTTCCAAGGGAATAAATCAGGTGATACCAGTCCTCCCCCAAAAGAAAAAGAGCAGAGAGCTAACCCTTTTTTATTCTCCAAAGATTAAGGAGGGTTTTTCATGCGTCAGAATATATATGAATTCATTCAAACAAATGAAGATATGCGAAATTACTTGAGGATTCAGCCTGCATGGTACAAAAGGTTAATGCGTAATCCACATGAAGTGGATGTGTTTGAAACAGAAGCGAAATATTATTTTGAGAAGTCGATTCCACATCGGGTCTCTAAATTTTCGGAAAGCGTTCAGGTTGCCTCAATGATGCTTCATATGTTTCAAGCGATGAATGCTCCAGGTGAATGAAGAAAATAAGAGTAAATTACTCCTTTTGGCGAACAATAAAGGCAAAAGGGGGAAGATGGAATGAGAAAGTTGATATTGGCTCTAACAGTGTTGATGGCAGCGTCGGGGTGTGGGAAGAAAATACCGGAACCTGAAAATTCAGGAATAGCCATGCAAGAAGTTTCTACACTTGCTGCCAACACTGTATCGAGCATCCAAAACTCGGATGAGGACTTTCGGGTAAAAACGTTTGTAAAAGGCAACTCTGTCTATGTAGAGTGCTACTTGAAAAACTATGTTTTTTCTGAATCAAATCCTGAACAATTGGCAACTGTGTCCGTATTTATTGATAATCAAAAGAAAGTCGATATGAAAACCGCGGCATTCATCTTAAAGGATGTTCCGAATGGCATGCATAAGATTAAGCTGGAGATTTTGAATGGTGCAGGTGAAAAAACAGGTCTGCAAAAAGAGATTGAGGTACATATCACTTCCTCGATTTAATCAAACCATTAGCATCTAAAAGGGAGAAATGGTAAAATGGTTGTGGAGGTGAGCTTGTTAATGCTTGCTACTATGGAAATCATCGACATTTTACATCAGGCTGATGGATTAGCTGAAATGATCCTTCATTCTGAAATAGGGGAAGAATACCTCCTTAGTTTATATAAATTACAAAACGACAAAGATGCCCAGCGGAAAATTTCCAAGTTTACTTCGCTAAAGGATCTATTTGAAGATGTTCAAAGGTTCGGTAAATATCATCCGGATTATAAACGCATCAATTTAGAAACGAGGCAAGCTAAACGAGACATGGATATGCATCCTGCCGTAGCAAGGTTCAAGCGGGCGGAGACCGAATTGCAATCCGTTCTTGATGAAATAAGCGGAAGAATTGGCCGAGCGGTTTCTGAACAGGTCAAAACGCCGGCGGGGAATCCATTTTTTGTTTCATCCGGCGGATGTTCAACGGGAAGCTGCGGAACCGGGGGAAGTTGCGGGTGCTCTGCTTAAGGTAATGGCCGGATTGTGAACATTAGGCCGGTATATAACATGCAGCCATCGAAATTCGACATTGCTACGAAGTTCGGTGGCTGTGTCATGTTTGGAACCTTCGTCGGGACATTCAATGAACCGATGCATGTATAAAGGTCTTTCATTGTTCCTTGATTTTATCATTTATATTCCGGATACGTGACAAAGCGATTAACTGCGAAATAAAATACAATCCGGACAAAGGTTGCCGCAGCAAAACATCTTTTGCTGCGGCACATAAAAACGATGCCGGAATACATATAAATGTTCTTCCTGCCGTACGAAAATGGTTTCACAATGAAGCTGCTTGCCACGCATTGAAAGGCTTGCGGCTTTTTTATTAAGAGAAAGCTTACCATCATCATTTTGTGCCGGATGATAATGGATATATATAAATGGTATACCTGTGAACTTTTTTATCGAAGCTTGGGTAATATCATCATTATCTAATAGATGATCAATAAATTGATGCCAGATTTGGTTTAAATCCATCGTTTGTTTGGCTCCCTTCACAGTATATATATTCATAATAGTGAGAGAATTTTGTTTATAATCTTTTTTCTTGGTTGAAAGTAAAGATTCTGCTATGCTACACTTAGTTAAAACCTTTATAAAAGGGAGTTATTGATATGCTTGGAGCGAGACAGGGAATCATCGTCTATTTACATACATTAAAACAAGCCAAAATGCTTAGGAAATTTGGAAATATCCATTATGTTTCAAAAAAGTTGAAATATGTTGTGCTTTATACGAATATGGATGAAGTGGAACCACTAGTGGAAAAGCTGAATAATTATTCGTTCGTTAAAAAGGTGGACCTTTCTTATAAGCCTTTTCTGAAGGTGGAGTTCGAAAACTCCAAACCGGATAAAGCGAAAGAATATGATTATAAAATGGGAATTTGAAAAGAGCTGACTCATGCGGAGTCAGCTCTTTTCATTTTCCGGGCATCAACATCTTTCAACCTAATGGCGGAAGATATCTATTCATTCGCAAAATGCCGATTAAGTGTTGGTAGTACAACTCTATTTCTGCAAAGAGCACCGAAGGTTTCACATCGATTTCAATAATTGGTCTATCCAGTTCCTCCGCCAAGTTCTCAAAAAGCTCATAGCGTTTGTTTTTGGTGGCATGTGGGTTAGGTATACCTTCACGGCAAATGTAAAGCGGCTGGAATTTCCCGGGATCTGTGGGCTCCATGACGATAACCAATGACGTTACCTTTTTATCATTTATAGTAGTATGCATGGCCAAGAGCCTTGCAACTCGATGTTTCTGATTGCGACCTACTTCCAGCAACTCATATATATCGGAATATCCTTGTCCAATTTCAATAAAACGTTGAATCAATTAAACCTCTCCTAACTAACTTATTATTCATTACTTTATCATTATCCCTCATAAAAGAGAAGGACAACTTCATTGACGAATCATGACAAAGAAAAGTGGTTTATGAATAAAAAAAAGCCCTGCAAAAATATGCAGGGTCCTTCTATGTCTAACTAAGGACCAGAAGGCAAAGGGAGAGGAGAAACCGGAGGAAGAACTTATGGGGAAACGTAAGCCTTCTCCGCGGTTGGCAACAACACCTAAAAAGGAATGTTGTTATTCACATTATTGCCAAAAACCACTTTATTATTCAAAATGTAAAAGATTTATAAAAAGAATGGATATCTTCTATCCATGGTACGAAATGATAAGTTCTTTTCATCTTGGAAATGAAGCCAAATGGGTTTAAATATTGGCTAGCTTTTTCTAATATGTTAGGATAGGAAAGTAACAGAAATTTGTCATAAAATGTGGTGAGGATAATGAGGGTCGTTTCCGGAATTTGCAAAGGAAGACCACTTAAGGCTGTACCGGGTACAGGAACCCGGCCGACTACTGATAAAGTCAAGGAATCCATTTTCAACATGATTGGTCCTTATTTCGAAGGAGGGCTGGTCCTCGACTTGTTTGCGGGAAGCGGTGGACTGGGAATTGAAGCGTTAAGCAGAGGCATGGATAAAGCCATATTTGTCGACCGGGATTTTAAAGCAAATCAAACGGTTAAGGCCAATTTGGAACTATGCAAGTTTTCAGACCGTGCAGAAGTTTATAAAAATGATTCAGAGCGTGCACTAAAGGCTTTGGTGAAAAGGGAAATGACTTTTGAATTGATTTTTCTTGATCCACCTTATAAGAAACAAAAGCTAGTCGAGATTCTTGAAGAAATACATAAATACCGATTGCTGAACGATATGGGATACATTGTTTGTGAGCATGGCCATGATGTTACTTTGCCAGAAAAAGTTGGTGACTTTACCGTTAAGAGAAAAGAAGTTTATGGCGTCATTGCCGTTACGATTTATCAATGGGGAAATGTACACGAACAGGGGGAACTATGAATGTCCAAAATAGCGATTTGTCCGGGGAGTTTTGATCCAATAACTTTTGGTCATCTTGATATCATTCAAAGGGGAGCGAATGTTTTTGATGAGGTGTATGTGGTCATCGTGAACAATTCAGCGAAAAATTCTCTTTTTACAGTGGAGGAGAGACTGGAACTAATTACTGAAGCGACTGCCCATATGCCGAATGTTAAAGTGGATTTCTATCAGGGATTGACGGTCGACTATGCTGAAAGCGTTTCCGCGAATGCGATCATCAGGGGATTGAGGGCGACTTCCGACTTTGAGTATGAAATGCAGGGAACTTCGATGAACCGATTCCTTAACAATAAAATAGAGTCATTCTTTATCATGACGAAAAATCAATATTCTTTCTTGAGTTCAAGTATCGTGAAAGAGGTTGCGAAGTATGGCGGGGATATTTCCGAACTAGTGCCAAGCGTCGTCCAGAAAGCTCTGGCCAAAAAATACGAGGAACTGAAAGGATAGAAAAAGAGCATTGCCAACGCGCAATGCTCTTTTTCGGTTTACGAAAGGCTTTTGAATAGCCTTTTGGTAAATATGATGATGTATAGGATCAAAAACACAAGTGTTAAAATGGGGCCAATATCAAGCATGCTTTGATATAGGGAATTCGCGTGTTCATCTGATCCGCTGACTGGGAATGCGTTTATCGGGTTGCCGCTGTACATTGTGCCTTTATAGAATGGTTCCCAAAGCAGGACGGTAATAATGGATGCCAGAAGGCCATGTGCTATCCTAGCCAGAAAAAGGGAGTGAAACGAATGTCCGTTGCGGCAATGATGCTGGCAACTTGCGCTTGAATGCTGAACCCATTGAAAGCTAAGATGAAACTTGTCATCACAGTTTGCTGAAAGAGTGTCGCCTCTTCGACCGTGCTGGTTAATTTTGAACCTAGAGTCATTTCAAACATGCCTGATATGAAGGGGAGGCTTAAGGAATCGGGGAAATTAAAAATATGTAAAATTCCTCCGACCCCAGAAGCTAGCAATCCGGTAATGTTCATATGAAATAAAAGCTTGTTCACCACAGAAAAGAGAATGATGAACCCCCGATCATCAATAGGGTTTGGATGGATGAGAGTACCGCATCTCCAAGTAAACTGCCAAATGGTCTTGTTTCTTTTATTCTGGTTCGATGCATTTGGCTAAAGGCTTGTCTTATGGAAGGGAGCTTGGTCAGTACTTTTGTATGGGATTTTTCTTCTTTCCAACGGTAAAAACGCATGATGATGCCTACACAAAAATTTCTAGGTAATGGGAAAGCGCAAGGATGATCCCTAAATGAGGATTGTGGAAAAAACCAACGGCAACGGCTACGAACAGGAACAATGGATTGGATGAATTAGTAAAACAAACGAGTCTTTCAGCTTCAATGCGGGTCAATTGTTCTTCCTGACGAAGCCTTACAGTGAATTTCGCCCCGGCTGGAAATCCTGATGCAAGTCCCATTGCCCAAACGAAACCACCCACTCCTGGTACACGGAATAAGGGACGCATAAATGGTTCGAGCATGACACCAATGAACCTGACAACCCCAAAACTGATTAATAACTCCGAGAAAATCAAGAAAGGTAAAAGCGAAGGGAAAACAATTGTCCACCAAATATTCAGTCCGCTTTTGGAAGCTTCAAAGGATTCTTGGGGAAGATGATCAAGCCAACTGCCATCATCGTGACGGAGGTAGCTAACAGTACTGTTTTAGATTTTGATTTTAGCAAAATTCAGCCTCCTCTTGAAGGTTACTAAATAAGGGCAGTTCGTTTCGTATATAATAAAATATGAACTTCTTTTTCTCGAAAAGTAAGCGCATGATGGAATAAGGATTGTACCGACATGTAAAGAAGATGTTCTGTACAATGGAATTTCAATGCAGCCCTTCACTTCATTGGCTACATGGTTTATATTTGCCATGCTTGTTTCACTGTCAATATAAATAATATGCTTCTATAAATCCGTTTAAGACCATAACTTTGAATGAGTGTTATTTCAATATTTTGAATTAGTTAAAGCGGGAGGGATATCTTTGTCGAAACCAAAGGTCGGGCTTGCACTTGGGTCAGGAGGAGCTAGGGGGTTTGCACATATTGGCGTGATAAAGGTATTGCAGCAAGAAGGCATTCCGATAGATATGATTGCTGGAAGCAGCATGGGAGCTATGGTTGCAGCCTTTTATGGAGCGGGGTCGGATATCGAGAGGCTCTATAAGTTGTCCCGTGCATTTAAGCGAAAGTATTATTTGGACTTCACCATACCTAAGATGGGCTTCATTTCGGGTAAACGGACAAAGGATTTAATCAGGGTATTTACATATGGCAAGAAATTTGAAGAACTTGATATTCCTGTGGCGGTGGTCGCCACTGATATAAAAACGGGGGAAAAAGTCATTTTTCAGGAAGGCCCCATCGCACCGGCTGTAAGGGCAAGCATCTCCATTCCAGGCATTTTCATTCCCGAAAAAATCGGAAACAGACTGCTTGTTGATGGCGGTGTTGTTGACAGGGTTCCTGTTTCAGTCGTGAAGGATATGGGAGCAGACATCATTATTGGTGTGGATGTAGCCCACGTGAAACAGGATATGGAGATAAACTCCATTTATGACGTCATCATGCAAAGCCTCGATATCCTGCAAATGGAGCTGGTTAAAAGCAGGGAGTTTGCTTCAGACGTCATGATACGCCCCAGGGTTGAGAAATACAGCTCGAAATCATTTACAAACGTACAGGAAATAATTAGTATTGGAGAAGAAGCTGCAAGAGGTAAGATAGATCAAATTAAGCAGAGCATTGTTACTTGGAAGGAGTCCTTTGAAGATGAGCCGTAAAATGTATGTACGCACTTTCCTGGTGGTGGCTATACTTCTCATAGCATCAGCCCTTTATTCCCTACCTTTTTATGTGTCAAAACCAGGAATGGCTAAAGAATTGGAGCCAATCATTGAGGTATCCGGAGGAGATGAAGCAAAAGGAAGCTTTATGTTAACCACTGTAAGGATGGGCCGGGCGAATATATATTCCTACATGCTGGCGAAGTGGAGCAAATATCAGGAGCTTTATCCGGAAACATCCATCCGAACCGAAGATGAAACAGATGAAGAATATAATATCAGGCAGCTCCACTTGATGGATGGCTCTAAAAATAATGCCATTAAGATCGCATATGAAAAAGCAGGGAAAGAAGTCGAATACGAGTACCTGGGTGTATATGTTTTGGACGTGCTAAAAGGAATGCCGGCAGCTAAAGAGCTGAAAGCGGGCGATCAAATCATTCAGGTTGATGATGTTAAATTCAAGTCCGCACAGGAATTCATGGACTATATTAACGGAAAGAAGGCCGGAGATGAAGTTAAAATAGTCTATAAGCGGGAAGAGACAGAGAAAACGGCCGTTCTTTCATTGCAGCCATTTAAAAATGACCCAAATAGGGTAGGAATCGGCATTTCGCTGGATGATAATCGAAAAGTGACCACTAAACCAGCGATTGCCATAGATTCAGAACAAATAGGCGGTCCTTCGGCTGGTTTAATGTTTTCATTGGAAATTTATAATCAATTAACCAAAGGTGATCTTACAAATGGATATGACATAGCGGGTACGGGAACGATGTCCGATGATGGGACAGTCGGTCCAATTGGCGGAATTCAACAGAAAATAGTTGCAGCCGATAAGTCTGGAGCCGAAATATTCTTTGCCCCGAATGAAAACGGAGCAGCAGGTTCGAATTATGAAGATGCACTCATTGCAGCAAAGGATATTGACACCGACATGAAGATCGTGCCGATTGACACCTTTGAAGATGCAATAACCTATTTAACGAAGCTAAATGGAAAAGAAAATTGAAAAAAGCGCAGGCAGTCACCTACTGTTTGCGCTTTTTTTGATGATTAGTTTTTTTTACTCTAAAGGATGAAACGGACCAATCTTGAACCATTCTTCATTTGAAAATGATGGGAGATTCATATTCCCGTTTCATCAATGCGGCTTGATACGGTTCGGACAAGCCCAGTGCATATACCTGTGCTGCTCTCAAGTCCGTATCGATGTCCTGCTTCCGATAGGACGAAAGTTTAGAGATGAGCGGGAGGGGCAAGCCTTTTTTACAGAGCCAAGATATTCTTGTCCCCGGCCATTCATGCCGAGAAGTCTGATATAGGCTGGTTGGTCATTGTGAATCACCTGTTCCTTTAATGTATGGGTCAATATATGGACACACATCCGCTGTAGCCGTGTCCATGTATAGCGTTTTGTCTTAAGCGCTGCCATGAACCCAGTAAAGCTCGAAGATTGGTTGGCCATCTCCTTTATTCGGTGTTCTATGCCTTCCTCAATTTCGTATATTGCTGCCAATTCGGTTAAAGAGGAGGAAAGGATACGGTATTTCAACATGGACCAATACATTTCCCAGTCATGCAAGGCATGGTAGTGCATTAAATATTTTTCAAGACCACTCAACGTCGCTTGTGGAATATAGCTGGAAACAGAATTTAAATCCTGATGTTCATGGATGGCTTTACGTATCCCAGTTGCGCTGGCAATAGGGTCTTTGGACAACTTTGTTTCATGGTATCCGGCAGCGACCCTTTGAATCGTATAAGGGCGAATGGAGTAGCCGTTTGAAAGGGCAGCACTTACATATTCCTTTCAAGGATATTATTCGGCTTCGTCAAATCCAATGCCGCATCATCATTGATGATCGAACGATAAGCCTGGGCAGCACTTGCCGGATAACTATTACCGGCATCCATGGCCGATTTAATTGCGGCATCGAATGCAGCGGAATTATCCGAAAGAATTCTGTGGGCGGTGATGAATGGTTCAATTTTGCCATCCTCGCTTCCGAAGCAAAAGGAGTCACAGCCAAGGGATTCCAAAAGAGCGATAGATCCTTTTGCAAATATTTCCGCCTTCTGTGTCGCGAAAGCATAGGGCAGCTCAATGACAAGGTCTATGCCGCCATTCAAGGCCATTTCGGCACGTGTCCACTTGCTGACGATAGCGGGCTCGCCACGCTGTAAGAAGGGTCCGCTCATAACAGCGACAATAACATCTGCCCCTGTTTTTCTCTACTTTCTCTCGCATGTAAAACATGTCCATTGTGAAAAGGGTTATATTCGACTACTAAACCGCAAGCTTTCATTCGTTCACCTCAGAGAAAAACTTTGTATTTTATCAACTTAGTGCTAAAATAGTATTTCAAGTAAAATTACTATAAGTAATCGTCTGGATTTTTGTTTGAAAATGATTCATAAAACTTAGACAATCAGTTAGGATGACTACATTATAGTGTAAAGAAAAAATATTGACAAACTTATAATTGAAAGCTATAATTATTTTTGTTGCCTTGAGGTGATTTCATTTGAAATGGACGATTAGTCAACTTCAAAAAATTCGGGACAAAGATTTACGGTTTGATGAACTGGTGGATGTCTTGGACATTAGAGAAAGAGACCCGCAAATTCGCGATGTTTCTCCGATCAGAGTAGCAGGAAGAGCTGATATCAGCTCGACCGAGATTACTTTTCACTTGCATCTTTCAGGTGAATTAACATTACCTTGCTCCCGTACACTGGTAGACGTTAAATATCCGATTGATATTGATACAAAGGAAACCTTTCTTTTAAAGGCAGATGGCACAGATTTCTACGGAGATGATGTCACTGTTGTGGAAGGTGACGTTGTAGACCTAATACCGGTAATTAAAGAAAATTTATTGCTAGAAATTCCGATGCAGGTTTTTTGTGAGGATGTCGATTCGAATGAAGCTGCTCCTCAATCTGGGAAAGACTGGGCTGTTATTTCCGAAGAGGAAAATGAGCATAAGGTTGATCCGAGATTTGCAAAGCTTGCCGACTTTTTTGACAACAATAAAGAATCTTGATTGGAACGAAAAATCGTTAATCGATTTTTCCAGCTTTTTTATATTTTTAAGGAGGTGGGAATAATGGCTGTACCTTTTAGAAGAACGTCGAAAACTGTAAAAGAAAACGTCGTACGCACTTCAAGCTTCAAGTACCTGGTATGGTAGAATGCCCGAGCTGTGGTGGAATGACTCTTTCACATCACGTTTGTAAAGAATGTGGAACATATAAAGGAAAAGAAGTTGTCGCAAAATAATTTCTTGACCTACTTGAGAGCTTAGCTTTCTTGATGCAACACGCTAATCAAAGCGCAGGGATTTTTCTCTGTGCTTTTTTACAAATATATTTGGCAGAATATTTCGAATCATCCACATTTGCCAATGATTTTGGAGAAGGTGTTTACATGGATCAGGTGATTGAAGTTGAAAGGGATAAACGCGGTTTCGTGAAGCTTCTATTTAATAGACCGGAGAAAAGGAATGCCGTGAATTATCAGCTGATGGACGAACTTGAGTCGATATTGTCAGAAGCTGCATGCGATGATGAAGTTAAGTTGCTGGTCCTGACAGGGGCGGGCTCTGAGGCGTTCTGTTCAGGCGGGGATCTAAGGGAATTTCAGGATTTGCATACAGATGAAGAGGCCTTTGCTATGTTATCGAAAATGGGTGAAATTCTTTATAAACTAGCAGTTTTCCCAAAACCGACAATAGCGCTAATCAATGGAAGTGCTTTCGGCGGTGGATGCGAAATAGCGACAGCTTGTGATTTCAGATTAGCAAAGAGGGAAGCTAGGCTAGGGTTTGTGCAAGGTACTCTAGGGATAACGACAGGCTGGGGCGGAGCAACGCTTTTACTTGAAAAAATACCAGAGCAAAAAGCGCTAAAGCTATTATTGGATGCAAAAATACATAAAGCCGAGGAAGCGAAGGAACTTGGTTTCGTAGATGAGATAGTCGGAGAAGGTACCGATGGATGGGAATGGTTCGCGGAAGATTTTCTCCGCCATGAGACAGGGGTATTGATGGCCTATAAACGATTGCTGGTCCATAAATGGCAGGATGGCGGGCTTAAAGGAAGAATGGATGCGGAAATCCGGGAATGTTCCAAACTGTGGGCGAGTGATGAGCATCATGCTGCAGTCGAGCGTTTTTTAAATAAGAAAAAATAATCATTACACGCTCTATATACCTTCTATCTTTCCTAGCATGTGCATATTATGAATTAAAACTTGCTAAGGAGGTAGAGAGATGACGATTGCGAGACAAGATGCATGGACTCATGATGAGGATCTGTTGTTGGCTGAAGTGGTACTAAGGCATATACGAGAAGGCAGTACACAATTAAAGGCGTTTGAAGAAGTGGGGAAACAGTTATCGAGGACATCTGCTGCTTGTGGGTTCCGTTGGAATTCATTTGTCAGGAAGCAATATAAATCAGGGATAGAGCTGGCGAAAAAACAAAGGAAAGAACAGGCAGTCAATAATCCTGAAGTGGAAAGGGATTCGGTTGCAGCGGTGGAAAATGTCATGATTGAAGAAAAAAGCCCGAGCATGAAGATAAAGAATCTATTACCCTTCAGGAAGTTATATTATATTTAACCAAAATGGATGAATTCTTTCAGCTTGATAATAAGGAAAAGGAACGGATTTCTGAGCGGTCCCTATTTCTTGAACGGGAAAATGTCCGATTACTGGAAGAGAATGTCCTGCT
Organism: Peribacillus frigoritolerans; assembly: GCA_030562215.1. Lineage (GTDB taxonomy): Bacteria > Bacillota > Bacilli > Bacillales > DSM-1321 > Peribacillus > Peribacillus frigoritolerans_B. Next base: position 2,600,275 of record JAUPFL010000001.1, read on the forward strand.
TAAGGAAAACCTGAAAGCTGTTGAGGAAGATTATCGTGCGTTAATGCAGATCATGGAGCGTGCAAGAAAACTTAGTGTGCAAGAGGACGAAAAGGCGAATCCGAAGGTGAGTTTTCAAATGGATAAGAATGGTAATTTGGAAAGGGTCAATAAATAAAAAATGCGGGTGGGAAAATCCGCCCGCATTTTCTTGCTACTTCCTTATTCTTCTGTATCTATTTCTTTATTATCTTGTATGTCAAATGGGCTCCAAATCAGTGGGTTCTCTCCGAGGTCCCTGTCCAAATCATAGGAAACAGCAGAAAAACCCATCTTTTTCCAAAAGTCTTGTGAATGGACTCTTGGGTTGGTTTTGATAGGCATGTTCAGGCTTTTGGCGAATTCGACCAAAGCTCTTCCATAACCTTTTTTCTGATAGTTAGGCAGGACTTCAAGTTTCCAAAGAACAAGGAAATCCCTGGACTTGTCAAAATACCGGTCGAATTTAGCGCTTCTTTTATACAGGCTCATGCGGGCTACGAGTTTATCGCCATAAAAGATTCCGTAAAAAGGTGATTGGCTGTCATTTTCGATGATGTTACCCTCTAAATCATCTAGCATGGACAGTTCCTGTATCCCGTATTCTTTGAATTTTTTGAATTCCTCAAGCGTTTTAAAATTTACAAGTAATCGTTCAACCTTGTATTCCATAAAAAAGCTCCCCTTAATTCTGATAAACCTCTTCCGATAGTACCCTTTGAAAGTCATCCCACTGATCTTTACATGTGGAATTCCAGCTCAGGTTAAATCTAGTATGACATCATCGACTTATCCTGGCTGACTAAATGCTTATAGCCTTTTATCCCCCGCCCTTTTCCCTTCAATTTCTCTTGGGTTGAGTTTGGAGTTATCTTTTGTTCCTGTAAATTCTTCAAAATGGCTAAGCTTTTCGTATCTAATATACCATTAAATTAACACTTAAAGAAGAAAATATATCTTCAATGGCGTATTAATAATTCTTTCCATTGGTATTTTATGATGAGGCATCGTTAATGGCAGTTCAATTTCATTCAATCAGATTGGCTGCGTTTTCCAACGATGGGAAAATTGGTGCAGGGTAAAAAAGATAATGTGATAAAATAGAAATATATTTCAAAAAGTAAGGAAGGGTATTATGAGAATTGGAATCATTGGCGGAGGGGCCATAGGGCTGCTGTTTGCGTCTCATTTAAGTGAAAAACATAATGTGACTCTATATACTCATACCTCGGAACAGGCGTCCATCATCCAACGTGATGGAATCCGCCTTATTGAGGATGGTGAAAGCCGACTGCTGACAGGCATCATTTCTAAGGGGCTGGATGAAGGGATATCGGATGTGGATCTTCTTATAATGGCCGTCAAGCAATATCACCTTCCGCAAATACTGCCTAGGATCAAAGGCATTCAGGTTCCATTGCTATTCTTGCAGAATGGCTATGGGCATATTTCTTATTTAAAGCAGCTTCAATCCCCAACCATATATGTGGGGGTAGTGGAGCATGGAGCATTGAAACATGATGGGAATACCGTGGAGCATACGGGGCTCGGCATTACAAAGGTTGCTTCCTATAAAGGGGAACTTGAGCAACTATCGTTATTGAATGAAAGGATCGATCATTTTCCTTTTAAGATGAGTGAAGATTTTCACTCGATGCTGATGGATAAACTTGTCGTCAATGCAGTGATAAATCCATTAACGGCGATACTTAATGTGGAAAATGGCGGTTTAATCACTAACTCTTTTTACTACCAATTATTTCAAGAACTTTTTGAGGAAATCTCAGTATTTTGGAAATTCAAAATAAGGCTGAGTCATTTGAACATGTGAAATCCGTTTGTATGGCAACTGCGGAAAATCGATCGTCAATGCTAAAAGATTTAGAAAATGGCCGTAAAACGGAAATTGATGCTATTTTGGGTCATATCCTCTCGGAGGCAAAGAGTAAAGGGAAAAGTGGTTGCCTGACGTCTTCTCTATATAAGATGGTCAAAGGAAAAAGAGTCTCAGGGGGGATGAGGATGTGCCGTACGTAGTTTCAAGCCTTGCCGCGATATTTATTACCTTGCCATTCGTAGGGTATATACTTTTTTATAGGGGCCAAACAATTCACTGGAAACCATCGGCGCTCCGTTCAATTTGCAATGGACATGAGTACGCTGCTGTTCGTATTATCCGTTCATTATTTGATCATTACGATTTGGGATATGCAAATTCTTTGGGTGATCATGCTCATCATGCTCATCAACGCATTCGTGGTGGTTCTTGTCCATTACAAGGTAAAAGAAGAAATCATTTTCCATAAGGTATTAAAGGGTTTTTGGAGAGTGAACTTCGCCTTCTTTTTTGTGGCTTATCTATTATTATTTTCAATTGGAATAATTACAAGTATTACGAAGGTATTGACTACATAACATAGAACATCGCATCAATTTTCTGCTGCTGGGCAACTTCTTTTGTTTTCTTAAACCGGAATGTTATACTCTAAAAAGAATTGTAGTTGCAGAGAAAGGGAGAACAGAAATGGAGATGAAAGATCTCGCGTTACCATCTTTAAACCGTTTTGCATCGGACTATTTACAAAACCGTCTCGAAACGGAGGATTATTTTCACTATGACTTGTCTAAGCCTGACATTTATCTCAATAGGCATAATGAATTGATGAACCGTTCTTTTTCACGTGATGAATTGTCGGATTACATACAACAATACATGTCTCGTCTTTCATTCAGTGAGGCAGTTAAGGGGAATATTGAAAGGTTGCGCAGGGATGATTCCGTGGTTGTGATCGGAGGACAGCAGGCTGGGTTATTATCAGGGCCGTTGTATACCATTCATAAAGTGATATCGATCATTAAACTTGCGGAAGAACAGGAAAAGAAACTGGGGCAGCCAGTCATTCCAGTTTTTTGGATAGCTGGGGAAGATCATGATTTGGCTGAAGTCAATCATGTTTATGTTATGAAAAACGGAAAACCAGATAAAAAAACCTATCCTTCCTACCAGCCATATAAAACAATGGTTTCTGATGTGGAGCTGGAAACGGAAAAGGCAGAGAAGTGGCTTGAGGAAATCATTGAAACATATGGAGAAACGGAATTTACGAACAAACTCCTGATTGATATGAAGGAAACCATTAGGAAATCGAATACCTTTGTCGATTTCTTCGCCGAGCTGATTCATGAATGGTTCAAAGAATATGGCCTTTTACTAGTCGATGCCGGAGATCCGGATTTAAGGCGAATTGAGAAGGCATACTTTGAATCGATGGTCAATGAAAGTGGACGGATTGCTGAAGTGGTCGAGGAACAGCAATCATTCATGCATGCGAAAGGGTATGCAAAAATGATTGAAATGGATAAACGGGCAGCTAACTTATTTTATTATGATCCAGAAAAAAGATCGATGTTTACTCGAACGTGTAGAAGGCGGTTTCAGCGGAAAAAACGGTGAGGTAACATTTACCGGGGAGGAACTCTTGCAGATAGCCAAAAATCATCCAGAACGATTAAGCAACAATGTCATTACACGCCCGCTCATGCAGGAAATGCTCTTCCCTGTATTGGCTTTCGTTTCTGGGCCAGGGGAAATAGCCTATTGGGCAGAATTAAAAAGGGTGTTTGAGTTGTTTTCCATGAAGATGCCGCCAATCATTCCTAGGTTAAACATCACGCTGGTGGAGCGGAGTATCCACAGCGACCTAGAAGAAATGGAACTCAGTTTGGAAACTGTTCTGACTGAAGGAACCGCTAATGCTGTGGAAAGTTACCTTGATTCCGTTAAAGATGAAACGATTGACACTCTGTTCGGGACGCTGAAATCACAGCTTGAAGAGAACCATGAAAAGCTTTTTGTCCACGCTGTCTCTTTAGATAGAGGACTTGAGCCGATGTTGAATAAAAACATTGAATTCATTCAAAAGCAATTGAATTTCATATATGGCAAAATCGGTGACCGTACAAAGGAACGACATTCGGTCATATTGAAAAATATGACCGGATAGCAAATTCACTGTACCCTCTCGAATCACCCCAGGAGAGGATTTGGAATGTGTTTTATTACTTGAATCAATACGGGCCGGAGTTCGTACGGGATATGATGAAACTGGACTATCGGTTCAATAATCAGCATAAATTGATTTTCATTTAGAAAACCATTCGTTTTTGGGAAAAGTGGCGGACAAATCATTTTGAATACGGTTGCCTCAGACCAATCCTGATGAAGGGATTGAAAGGTGAAAAAAAGACAGGTGCTAAAGCCTGTCTTTTTTCTGTTTCCTGGGCAATTGTCAGGTGGTGCTTCGACAGTAATAGTGGGACTGCGTCTTAGTCTGAGTGCATTCGAGGGAAATGCACGTTTCTTTGAATAATTTGGCTAAATAAACTTAAGAAGAAAAGAAGGTAATTTTTACTTGGAAGGAGAAAGTAAAAACAAGTGGAGAAAGGTGGGGAATGTGGTACATTGAGATTAGAATGTGGGGGTAGTGGGTATGTTCATGGGAGAGTACCATCATAACATCGATATAAAGGGCCGTTTGATAGTCCCAGTGAAATTCAGGGAAAATCTTGGGGAGCAATTTGTCCTTACCCGCGGACTCGATCAATGTTTATTTGGTTACCCTATGGAAGAGTGGAAGCTGCTAGAAGAAAAGCTGAAAGCCCTGCCTTTAACAAAAAAAGATGCCCGTGCCTTTACCCGTTTTTTCTTTTCAGCAGCTACAGAATGCGAAATTGATAAACAAGGGCGAATTAATATCCCCACGCCGCTTACTTCATATGGCCAATTGGAAAAAGAATGTGTAATTCTTGGTGTTACCAATCGCATTGAGATTTGGAGCAAATCCCTTTGGGAAAACTATTTTTCAGCTTCGGAGGATTCTTTCGCTGAGATAGCAGAAAATATGATTGGCTTTGATATTTAAGGCTGCCCTCAGAAATAGAGTCACTCAATAACCGATTGGAAGGATGTCTAGCATGTTTCAACATACAACAGTGTTATTAAAAGAGACGGTTGATGGATTAAACATCAAACCTGATGGAATTTATGTGGATTGTACTTTAGGAGGAGCCGGTCACAGCGAATACTTACTTTCACAGCTCTCTGACAAGGGAAGGCTTTATGCTTTTGATCAGGACGAAACGGCGATTCGGAATGCTAAGGAAAAATTGGAAAGCTATGGCGAACGTATTGTTCTTGTTTCTAATAATTTTAAATACTTAAAAGAAGAGTTGAATGCCCGGGGAATCGAGAAAGTGGATGGGATCCTTTATGATTTAGGTGTGTCATCTCCACAATTGGATACACCGGAGCGTGGTTTCAGCTATAACCATGATGCGCCTTTGGATATGAGGATGGACCAAAGTGCTGCCATTTCTGCCTATGATGTCGTGAATACTTGGTCATTCCATGATTTGCTGAGGATTTTCTTCCAATATGGAGAAGAAAAGTTTTCGAAACAAATTGCCAGGAAAATTGAAGCGGCACGTGAAATAAAACCGATTGAAACGACGTTCGAGCTTGTGGAATTAATCAAGGATGGGATACCGGCCCCGGCAAGGCGTAAAGGCGGACACCCTGCGAAACGAGTGTTCCAAGCAATAAGAATCGCTGTGAATGACGAACTTGGTGTCTTTGAAGATTCCTTGGAGCAAGCCATATCGCTTTTGGATAAAGAGGGAAGAATATCTGTCATTACATTCCATTCGCTTGAAGATAGAATATGTAAAACGGTATTTAAAAAGGCCAGTAGCATGCCGGATCTTCCGCCAGGACTTCCAGTTATCCCGGATGAATTCAAGCCAACTATGAAAATAATTACGAGAAAACCGATTTTACCTTCAGAAGAAGAATTGGAAGGGAATAATCGTTCCCGGTCGGCTAAGCTAAGAATTGCCGAAAAGCAATAATTACAAAAAAACAGTGAGGGGGAACATGAATGAGTTCCATAGCCAAAAAGTGCAAGAACAGCAATATGAAGACCAACAGCAGCAACAGACACATCAAACAGTGGTCATCCGTAAAGCGAAGATATCCATTGGTGAAGTTTTCTTACTATGTGCCCTTGCTATCATGGTTACCTTTATGGGAGTGAAAATAGTCTCTAATCAAGCGGCCATCTATGAAACGAATAAAGAAATCCAGCTAGTGGAAACTTCGATTGAAGAACAGGGTAAAGTGAATGATGATTTGAAAGTGCAGGTTGCTGAACTTAGTACATACGAAAGAATTTGGAAAAAAGCTGCAGCGCTAGGGTTCAAGCTAAATGAGAATAATGTGAAGGGTGTGCAGTGATAATGCAGAAACAAAAAATATGAAGCATGGGGCAGCCGGATTATTCTTCTTATTCGGCCTGCTCTTTTTGTGTTAGTCTGCCGCTTTTTGTATATTCAGGTGACAGGTACAGCAGGCGGGGAGGTATTGGCTTCGAAAATCGACAAGAAATATGAAAAAAACAGGTCATAGAAGCAAAAAGGGGAAGCATACTCGATACAAAAGGTGAAGTCATTGCCGAGGATACTTCCTCCTATATCTTAAGGGCAGTACTTAGTGAAAAGGAGCCGGAGCATGTTAAGGATCCGGAGATGACCGCTAGTAAGCTTGCTAAATATATCGACATGGATGAACAGGACATCTATGAAAGACTTACGAAAAAAGGGGCATACCAGGTGGAATTTGGCAGCGCCGGCAAGGATTTGACTCAGGTCTTAAAGCAGAAAATAGAAAAATTGGAACTGCCGGGAATTACATTTGGAAGAACCAATAAACGTTTTTATCCTAACGGAATTTTCGCCTCCCATCTGATTGGCTATGTTGAAAAGGATGAAGAAACGGGAGAAATGGCTGGTAAGTTCGGCATCGAAAGGTACCTCAATAAAGAATTGCAGGAAACGGATGGGAAACTGACATATGACAGTGACTCATGGGGCTTCCTCTTACCGGATAAGAAGGAAAAGGTTGTTGCTCCTGATAATGGCAATGATGTCATGCTTACGATCGATAAGAAAATACAAACGTTCCTGGAAGACTCGATGAGCAAAGTGCAGGAAAAATACGATCCCGAACAAATCATAGCGATTGTCTCCAATCCCAAAACGGGGGAGATTGTGGCGATGGGGCAAAGGCCTACCTTCCATCCGACAACGAAAGTCGGGCTTACGGATACATGGCGTAACCTGGCTATTGAAGAAACCTTCGAACCGGGTTCAACCATGAAAACATTCACCCTTGCGGCGGCTGTTGAGGAAGGGGTCTTTAATCCGAATGAAAGCTTTGTGGCTGGAACCTACAAAGCCGGATCGGGGAAAATCGGAGATCATAGCGGAATCGAAAGAGGTAAGAGCATGACCTTTCTTGAAGGGGTTCAACGTTCCTCGAACGTCGCTTTTGCCACACTTGCAATGGATAAGATAGAGCGGATACTTTCCGTGAGTATTTGACTAAGTTCGGATTTGATAAAAAACGGGAATTGACCTGCCGAACGAGATAACCGGTAAAATTCAATACAAGTATAAGCTTGAAAAAGTTACTACTTCCTTTGGACAGGGTTCGACCGTTACACCGATTCAACAAATCCAAGCTGCATCCGCAATAGCCAATGATGGAAAAATGATGCGGCCGTACGTGATAAAAAGCATTTCCGATCAGGATACCGGAAAAATATTGAAAACGACTAAGCCGAAAGTGACAGGGCAACCGATTTCGACAGAAACTGCAAAACAAGTACGTGATTATTTGGAAACGGTAATTTCCGCGAAAAAAGGAACAGGGAAAAATATGCCATTGATGGTTATGAAGTAGCAGGAAAAACCGGTACTGCACAAATTGCGGGTCCGACAGGTAGATATTTAGAAGGGAAAAATAACTATGTGTTCTCCTTTTTAGGAATGGCTCCAAAAGATGATCCGCAGTTGGTCATGTATGTGGCGGTCAAACAGCCAAAGTTAGGTGTATCTTATGTTGGGGCTGATCCATTGTCAGAGATATTTAATCCTGTCATGCAAAATAGCCTGCAATATCTAAACATAAAACCTTCCGAGGTTAAAAAACAAAAAGCAAATAAAATCGTGGACTATACGAATCAAACCGAGAGTTCAGCTGTCAAAGAACTGAAGGAACTTGGTTATGATGTAAGTACGATCGGAAGTGGGCGTAAAGTGCTCGATCAATCCCCGAAAGCGGGGAGTATACTTTTACAGGGTGAAAAGATAATCCTCAGGACGGAAGGTGAAATGGAAGTTCCTGACATGAAGGGATGGTCACTGCGCGATGTCATGAAATTGGCCAAGGTTGCAAAACTGGATCTGAAAACCAAAGGTACTGGATACGTAAGTAAACAGAGTCTTGAGGCCGGGAAAAAGGTTAATGAAGGAGAGACCTTCAATATTGAATTATCCCAGCCAGATGGAGCCGGAGAAGATATACCGACAAAAGAGAAAACAGAGTGAAGGTAAAGAGGGGATCCAAATGGATCCCCTCTTTATTTCTTTCAAAGTTTATAGTCTAGCATCGAGTAGACAAGCATATATTGAAGCATGTATGAAATGGAGGTGCCTGTTTTTGCGTGTTTCGAATGTTACTGTCCGAAAACGGCTGGCAATCGCATTGGCAATCGGTATCGTTGTTTTTTTTATCATTGATATCCGATTGGGAATTGTACAGTTTTATCTGGGGGATAAGTTGACGGGGCTGGCTAAAGATTCCTGGAGCAGGAATATTCCTTTTGAAGCCAAACGAGGAGAAATCCTGGATCGGAATGGTGTCGAGCTGGCAACGAATATATCCGCGCCAACAGTCTATGTCATCCCAAGACAGATTGAGAATCCTGGGGAGACGGCGGAGCAGCTTGCTTCAATATTGGATATGACAAAGGAAAAGGCTTATCAATGGTTAACGAAACAAGCGATGAGCGTCAGAATTCCGGAAGGCAGAAAGATATCTCATGAAAAGGCGAAGGAAATTAAAGCATTAGGGATAAAGGGCGTATATATCGCTGAAGATTCAAAGCGCCATTACCCATTTGGTGAATACCTTTCGCATGTTCTTGGCTTTACGGGATCTGACAATCAAGGGTTGATGGGCATTGAATTGTCTTATGATAAGGAACTAAGCGGGGAAAAGGGATTCGTTAAATTTTACTCGGATGCGAAGGGGAAAAGGCTCGAGAATATGGCCGATGACTATAAGCCCCCTGTTGATGGTGATAACTTGAAGTTGACCATTGATAGCAAAATCCAGACCATTGTGGAGAGGGAGCTTGATAATGCGGAGGCGACATATGATCCCGATGGGATAATTGCCATTGCAATGGACCCGAACACAGGGGAAATATTGGCAATGTCCAGCAGGCCAACCTTCGATCCGGCCAATTTTCAAAATGTACCCTCAGAAGTGTATAATCGTAATTTACCAGTTTGGAGTATATATGAACCAGGTTCTACTTTTAAGATCATCACGCTTGCTGCGGCGCTTGAAGAAGGGAAGGTCGACTTACAAAAGGAACATTTTTATGATTCCGGACATGTGGAAGTTTCAGGGTCTACGCTGCATTGCTGGAAAAGCGGAGGACATGGGGACCAAACTTTTCTTGAAGTAGTCGAGAACTCATGTAACCCTGGTTTTGTAGAATTAGGGAACCGGCTTGGTAAAGACAAGCTGTTTAAATATATAAATGATTTCGGTTTTGGGCAAAAGACGGGGATTGATTTAACCGGAGAAGGAAAAGGAATCATGTTCAACATGGATCGAGTGGGTCCGGTTGAGCAGGCAACGACTGCGTTTGGACAAGGTGTAGCCGTAACGCCCATTCAGCAGGTGACAGCGGTATCGGCGGCCGTGAATGGCGGGACTTTATATACACCTTATATCGCGAAGGAACTGGTGAATCCAAAAATGGGGAAGTGCTGATGCGAAAGACCCCTCAGGCGAAGAAAAAGGTGATTTCAGAAGCAACCTCGAAGAAAGTCCGTGAAGCACTTGAATCCGTTGTCGCCCAAGGAAGCGGTAAAGGAGCATTCGTGGAGTCGTACCGCGTCGGCGGGAAAACGGGTACAGCCCAAAAAGCTGAAAATGGCAGATACCTTGAAAATAATTATATTCTTTCATTCATTGGTGTCGCTCCAGCGGATGATCCGCAAATCGTCGTTTATATAGCTGTGGATAATCCGAAAGGAACGGTACAATTCGGCGGGGTCGTTGCCGCACCGATCGTTGGGAATATCATGGAGGATTCACTTAGGGCCATGGGCGTCAAGCCAAGGAAAAACCAGATCGAGAAGGAAACGGTATGGACGGATCCCGTCATGGTCGAGGTACCCGACGTCGTGGGTCTCAGCAAAAAGAGTTGCAAACCCAGCTCATTGACCTTAAGCTGGATATTGCCGGCAATGGGGATAAAGTCATAAATCAAGCCCCGGATCCAGGTGTTAAAGTAAAACAAGGCTCTACAATAAGAATTTATCTTGGCGAAAATACAGAATAAGTATAATATAATATATGAATAGTTAAAGCGGCTGAAGAATCATCAGCCGCTTTGTTTACGGAGTCGGGATAACCCCGTATAATTGAAATTGGTTTCTCGACAAGCCAAGGCTAATCACATATAATGAATCCTCAAATTAAGTTGAGAGGGATGGAAAAATGAAGCTTCACAAATTACTATCTTATTTAAACTCCTTATTTACGTATGAAGGAGAAAATCCTGAAATCACCTCCATTGAAAATGATAACCGTAAAGTCATAGACGGAAGTTTATTTGTTTGTATAAAAGGTTATACAGTCGATGGTCATGATTTTGCCCAACTTGCTGTAGAACATGGAGCTGCAGCAGTCATTGCCGAAAGGCCGCTTGACCTCGATGTTCCCGTGATCGTAGTCAGGGATTCGAGCAGGGCGATGGCAGTGCTTGCCGATGCATTTTATGGCCATCCGACTCAAAAGATGCGCTTGATCGGAATTACAGGAACGAATGGAAAGACGACGACCAGTCACTTATTGGAAAAAGATTTTCGAGGATCGACATGAAAAAACAGGTTTGATTGGCACGATGTATACAAAAATTGCCGATACGGTATATGAAACTAAGAATACGACGCCAGATAGCGTTACACTGCAGAAGGCATTTCATGAAATGGCAGAAGCATCCGTCACCACGGCCATTATGGAAGTTTCATCGCATGCACTTGAGCTTGGGCGCGTCCATGGCTGTGATTATGATATTGCCGTCTTTACGAATCTCACTCAGGATCATTTGGATTTTCATAAAACCATGGACAGATACAGGCAGGCAAAATCCTTATTTTTCTCACAGCTTGGCAATGCTTACATAGAAAATCGCCCTAAATATGCTGTACTCAATGCCGATGATGAGGCAACAGCCGATTTCATTAAAGCGACTGCTGCTACAGTCGTTACATACGGCATAGACAATGATGCGGATATAAGGGCCAAGGATATAAAAATTGATGCAAATGGCACATCGTTCACCTTGACAGCAGGTAAAGAAGAGCGTTACATTCAGCTGAAGCTAATTGGTAAATTCAGTGTTTATAATGTACTCTCAGCCATCTCTGCTGCTTTGTGCGCCGGTAACGATCTGGATGGGACGATTAGATCCATCGAGGAAATAAAAGGTGTTGCAGGCCGTTTTGAGCTCATTTCAGCGAATCAGGACTTCCCGGTCATTGTTGACTATGCCCATACTCCGGACAGTTTGGAAAATGTTCTAAAGACTGTTGGTGAGTTTGCTAGAAAGAAAATTTTCGTGATAGTGGGCTGCGGCGGGGACCGAGACAAGACAAAACGTCCAATCATGGCTCAAATTGCATGCAGTTTGGCTACTGACCCGATCTTCACCTCGGATAATCCGCGCAGTGAAGATGCTGCCCAGATCCTCCGGGATATGGAAGCTGGTGTAGCAGGCAAAGAATATACGGTTATTGAAGACCGCAGGCAGGCGATAGCTTACGCAGTTTCCAAGGCGGAAGAGGGCGACGTTATCTTAATAGCTGGAAAAGGTCATGAAACCTATCAATTGGTCGGTGATGAAGTGCTTCACTTCGATGATCGTGAAGAAGCGGAAAAGGCGATTCAAAGTCGTTTGGGTTCAGTTTGAACCAACGCTGAAATTGACCTGCAACAAATTAAGAAAAGACATCAAGCAGAATTTTATATTTGAATTGTGTTAGGAATGAGGGAATAAGGAATGTTGGAACAAGTGATTTTTTATACGATTTTGGTGGCGTTTTTAGTAACCGTTCTTCTTTCGCCGATTTTCATCCCGTTTTTAAGAAGATTGAAATTCGGGCAAAGTATTAGGGAAGAAGGCCCGCAATCGCATCTGAAGAAAACGGGAACACCCACCATGGGCGGTTTGGTCATATTATTATCTGTTACCATCGCTACACTAGTCATGACTTTGAAATTTTCGGCACCTTCAACCGAAACGTATTTATTATTATTCGTTACTTTAGGTTTTGGTTTATTAGGTTTCCTTGATGATTTCATCAAAGTGGTCATGAAACGTAACCTGGGACTGACTTCCAAGCAAAAACTGCTTGGACAAATTGTGATTTCGGTCATCTTTTACTTCGTCTTCAAGCAGACAGACCGTTTTAATCCTGAATTGACGATTCCAGGCACTGACTTTGCTTTTGATTTTGGCTGGTTTTATCTGTTTATCGTTATTTTCTGGCTGGTAGGTTTTTCGAATGCCGTCAATTTGACGGATGGGCTTGATGGACTTGTCTCAGGAACATCAGCCATTGCCTTTGGTGCTTTTGCCATTTTGGCCTGGAGTCAGTCACAATATGATGTCGCTATTTTTTCGGTGGCGGTTGTCGGTGCAGTACTCGGATTTTTGGTATTCAATGCACACCCGGCAAAGGTTTTCATGGGGGATACGGGTTCCTTGGCCCTTGGGGGAGCAATCGCAACCATCGCCTTGTTAACGAAGCTTGAAATCCTCCTGGTAATCATTGGCGGAGTCTTCGTCATTGAAACGCTCTCGGTCATCCTTCAGGTAGGATCTTTTAAAACGACTGGTAAACGTATTTTTAAAATGAGTCCGCTTCACCACCATTATGAGCTTTCCGGCTGGTCGGAATGGCGCGTCGTCGTCACTTTCTGGACAGTGGGGCTGCTGTGTGCGGTACTCGGAATCTATTTAGAGGTGTGGATATAATTGAAAGAGACTGCAAAGTATTCAGAGAAAAAGATATTAGTATTGGGTTTGGCAAAAAGCGGAGTGATGGCAGCTTCGCTTCTACATAAATTAGGTGCTTTCGTTACGGTTAATGACATGAAGCCATTATCGGAAAATCCTGAGGCTCAAGGACTTCTTGAACAGGGAATCAAAGTCATCTGCGGCAGTCATCCGATCGAGCTTCTGGATGAGGGTTTCGAGCTGATCGTGAAAACCCGGGAATCCCCTATCGGAACCCTATCGTAAAAGGGGCATTGGAAAAAGGGATTCCTGTTATCACGGAAGTTGAACTGGCCTATCAGATAAGTGAAGCACCTTTCATAGGAATCACTGGTACAAATGGGAAAACGACCACGACAACATTGATATACGAAATGTTGAAGTCCGGTGAAAAATCCCCGTTGATTGCCGGTAATATCGGGACAGTGGCTTCTGGTGTTGCTGAAAATGCAAAACCAGATGACTCGATCGTCATTGAATTATCATCGTTTCAGTTAATGGGAATAGACGAATTTCGTCCTGAAATCTCAATCGTGACAAATTTGTATGATGCACATTTGGATTATCACAGTTCCAAACAGGAATATGTCGAAGCAAAAGCTGCCATTACGAAAAATCAAATAGCATCAGATTTCATGATTTATAATGCAGATCAAGATCTTGTTTTATCCATGGCGAATGAGACCAAGGCAGAACTTGTTCCTTTTTCAGCTGAAGTGAAACATGAGAATGGAGCCTATGTGGAAGATGGTGCCGCCTGTTTCCGTGGGGAAAAATCATTGAAGTTTCAGAGATAGCACTTCCCGGGAAGCATAATTTGGAAAATGTGCTCGCAGCCATCTCAGCGGCCAAGCTGAAGGGTGTAGCTAATGAAGCCATTCAGACTGTACTGAAAACATTTTATGGTGTGGAGCACCGTCTGCAGTTCGTAGCAACGATCGATAACCGTAAATTTTATAATGATTCGAAAGCGACGAACATTCTTGCAGCATCCAAAGCATTAACATCCTTTACGGAACCTGTCATCTTATTGGCAGGCGGTTTGGATCGCGGAAATGAATTTGATGAGCTGAAACCGGCGATGAAAAATGTCAAAGCCGTGATAACTTTTGGTGAAACGGCGGAAAAAATTGAACGGGTAGCCAAAGAAATAGGAATAGCGAATATAAAACGTGTCGATAATGTAGAAAAGGCCGTGCCTGCTGCATTTGAATTATCAAATGAAGGCGACTGTATTCTCCTCTCCCCGGCTTGTGCAAGCTGGGACCAATATAAAACTTTTGAGCAAAGAGGAGACATGTTTATGGAGGCCGTGCATAAACTTAAGTAAGAGCTTTCGCAGAGAGAAGTGAACCTGCTTCTACGTTGACACCATGAAAAAAGCGATAATGAGCCGTTATCGCTTTTTTTTGACTAAAGTGCTGACAAGCAATCAGTACTGATGTATATATTCGCAGGCTCGAAAAACTTCCTAGAGGTGGATGTCCGTGCCATTAAAAAAATCGAATCCTGATCTCATTCTCATTATCGTCACCTTAAGTCTTTTGACTGTTGGATTAATCATGGTTTACAGCGCGAGTGCCATTTGGGCAACATATAAATTTGATGATTCGTTTTATTTTGCTAAAAGGCAGTTGCTGTTTGCCTGCGTCGGTGTCATAGCGATGTTTTTTATCATGAATGTGGATTACTGGACGTGGCGGACATGGGCCAAGATCCTTATCATCATTTGTTTCATTATGTTACTGGCTGTGCTTGTACCAGGTATAGGGATGGCGAGAAATGGTTCAAGGAGCTGGATTGGTGTAGGTGCTTTTTCGGTCCAACCCTCTGAGTTCATGAAGCTGGCGATGATCGCTTTTTAGCTAAGTTTTTATCAGAACGGCAAAAGCTGATCACCTCCTTTAAAAAAGGGATGCTTCCATCCTTGGGTTTAGTGTTTTTGGCATTTGGATTGATCATGTTACAACCGGACCTTGGAACGGGAACGGTAATGGTTGGAACGTGCATTGTCATGATTTTTATTTCCGGGGCAAAAATCAGTCATTTTGTCGGCTTGGGACTAATTGGGGTAGCAGGTTTTATCGGTCTGATTTTGTCAGCGCCCTACCGGATAAAAAGGATCACGTCTTTTCTGGATCCTTGGGAAGACCCTTTGGGCAGTGGATTTCAAATGATTCAATCGTTTTATGCAATCGGGCCAGGAGGATTGTTTGGATTGGGACTCGGGCAAAGCCGCCAAAAGTTTTTCTATTTACCAGAACCGCAGACTGATTTCATTTTTGCCATACTTTCCGAGGAACTTGGCTTCATCGGGGGCTCTCTGGTCATTTTATTATTTGCGCTTATGCTTTGGCGGGGCATTCGGATCGCACTTGGTGCCCCTGATTTATATGGTAGCCTTGTAGCGGTGGGAATCATTGCAATGGTCGCCATTCAAGTGATGATCAATATTGGGGTGGTAACGGGTCTGATGCCAGTTACGGGTATCACCTTGCCCCTCTTAAGTTATGGCGGTTCATCGCTGACGCTCATGTTGATGGCGATTGGGGTGCTCCTGAATATTAGCCGATATTCAAGGTTCTGAAATAAGTAAAAAATGTGGTTTGGCAAAAGGGAAGCCCTGTTAAACGCAGGGCTTCCCTTTTTTACGTTGAAAACCCTTCCAGGAAAACGATTTTGGAGGGTGCCTTGCCGAAAATTAGAAATAAATGAAATGCCGCTTAAATATTACCATGTATGAATGTTGGGGAATCCACAATAAATATTGGCAATACGTCTTTGTTTAGACTATAGTATAAGAGGGTTAGGCCGTACTGGGGCTTGCTTCTGTTCATTTTTCTGCTAAAAAGGCGTTATTAATCTTGTAATATAAGTGACCTCATGGAAGAGGAAATGAAAATTATAACTTGGAATTTTTGGAACAACAAGGAGGTTTATCATGGATAATGTGATAAAGCAATTAACTGAAATGAAAATCGGCAAAGTTCTTGAACAGGAACCGCTTGCAAATCATACAACTATGAAAATTGGGGGCCGGCTGATTTATTCATCGTGCCGTCATCCATTGAAAATATAGAAAAAGCGATGCAGGTCATCAAAGAAAATGGAATGCCGTGGAGGGTGATCGGCAGAGGCTCGAACCTACTGGTCAGTGATGGCGGAATTGAAGGTGCCGTGCTTAAATTGGGTAAAGGACTTGATCATCTCGAGATAAATGGGACGGAGATTAAAGCAGGAGCTGGGGTATCACTTGTCAGCCTATCCGTACAAATCAGTAAAAAAGGATATGCAGGATTGGAATTTGCCAGTGGGATTCCTGGTTCCGTCGGCGGGGCAGTCTATATGAACGCTGGTGCACACGGTTCCGATATGAGTGAAATTCTCAAGGAGGCACATGTTCTTTTTGAAGATGGAACTCTAGCTTGGCTATCGAAAGAAGAAATGGAGTTTTCTTATCGAACTTCTCTGCTTCAGAAGAAAAGACCTGGTATCGTACTGGAAGCAATTTTTCAATTGATAGAGGGTGATAAAACCGAAATCGTTGAAAGAATGCAAAATAACAAGAATTACCGTAAAGATACCCAGCCATACAATCTACCATGTGCCGGGAGCATATTTAGGAATCCACTTCCACACCATGCCGGTAAATTGGTCGAGAATGCAGGCCTGAAGGGACATTCTATTGGCGGCGCTCAGATTTCACCGATGCACGGGAACTTTATCGTTAACACAGGTAATGGAAGTGCAGCGGATGTTCAAGCCTTGATACAGCATGTGAAGGATACGGTATATGATAAATTTGAGATTGAAATGGAAACGGAAGTGGAAATTATAGGGAGGAAATAATGTAATACATTATATCCAAATATTGTGATATAATGTATTACCTTTAAAGTTTATTAATAACATAATATTGAGTTTGTCTTGATTTCACACTGTCAAGAACCATCCATTTTTTTCAGGAAGAGGTGAAGGGGATGGAAAAGGGAAAAATCGTTTCCATTGAGGACCGCATCCCGAAATTAAAACAATTAAGAAAAAGCAAAGCAAACAGGCGACTTGTTCTTTTGCTGTCCCTTTTCTTCATTCTGGTTGCTTGTGTGCTATATTTCTTATCCCCGTTGAGCTATGTGAAATCCGTGCAGGTAGAGGGGAATCGTTATATTACTTCCAAACAGATCATTAAATTGAGTAAGGTGAAGAAGGATCGAAGCATTTGGAAGGTTGATACAGGGGCAGCGGCAGCCAATATCAAAAAAATCAAGAAATAAAAAGCGTCAAGGTGACACCGGTATTTCCTAATTCCATTAAAATTACCGTTTCGGAACATAACAGGATGGCATATCTGTCCAATAATGGGAAGTTTGCACCCATTTTGGAAAACGGGTCCGTTTTAGAGGAGTTGGCAACAGGAGAAATTCCAGTATTTGCCCCAGTTTTAATTGGTTTCAAAGAGGGTAAAGCATTAAAGTTGCTTTTAGAAGAGCTGGACAAGCTTCCTGCCGAGATTCAGAATGCGATTTCGGAAATTCATTACGCTCCTACAAAAACCGATGACTACCACATCGTCATGTTCATGAACGATGGGTTTGAAGTAAGTGCGACAAGCCGGACTTTATACGAGAAAATGATTCACTATCCATCGATAGTCGGCCAGTTGGATCCAGATGTAAAGGGAGTCATCGATCTGGAAGTGGGTTCTTATTTTAAAGCATATGAAGACGCTGAACAAAAGGAAGGCACCAATGAGGAAAATTAATGGCAAACGGGTGGTTTTACCCCTGGTTTGCGTGGTTCTCGGATTCATGATTGCCTTCTCTTACAATCTGACCAAAGAAGGTGAAGGTGCAGGTGCAGGGAAGGACAAAGCCTGGGATCAGGAATATGAGCTCAGGCAGCAACTGATCGAACAAGAGAAGCAGAACCGGGAACTTCAGAAGGAACTCCTTAAGAAGCAAGAAAATGTATCTCAAATAGAAAAAGACCTAGCGCAGGAAAAGCAGCTTTTTTCAATTTGGCAAAGGAAACGGAAAAATACCGTATGTTTCTCGGAAAAGTGAAAGTGAAAGGCTCAGGCCTTCAGGTGACGCTTGAAGATGGTACAGATATGGATTCAGAAGCCAATGTTAATAATTACCTCGTCCATGAACAGCATGTCTTCAAGGTCGTCAATGAACTATACATATCAGGTGCAGAGGCTGTTGCGATTAACGGTCAAAGGTTAAATCATGATTCATACATAATCTGTAATGGGCCTGTGATTACAATCGATGGCCATCAGCATCCTGCTCCCTTCATCATATCTGCGATTGGGGACCCGGATGTCCTGGGTGCTTCACTGGATTTACCCGGTGGCATCAAGGAACAGCTAGTTAATGAGAATATTATCTTTACAGTGGAAAAGCAAAAGAATATCATTTTTGATCCAATTATTGGAGGGTGATCAGACCGCCGGATTCGATGAAAGATTGGTGAGAAACTGGAAATGAAAAAAAGCTTTCTTTTAGTTTGGTTACGTTGATTGCTGGCTTCATGCTCGCTATTCAATTCAATTTGGTGAATCAGCCTGTCGTTTCCGATACAAGGGATATGTGGGAACTGAAAAATGATTTATTGAAAGAACAGCAGACCCAGGCGGAATTAATAGAGGGTATCAGTAAGCTTGAGGGAAAAATAGCATCCTATGAAACAAAGAAAAATGAGAGTAAAGAAGAAGTATTGCGTGACACCCTGACCGAATTAAAGACGGATGCAGGCTTGACCGAAATAAAAGGTAATGGGGTAATCGTATCTATACAGCCTATCAAAGCAGATATCCTTCTTGGTGAGAAGGCCGAGTATATTTCACCTGTATTGATCATTCGGCTCATTAATGAAATGTATAGGTATGGCGCTGACGAAATTTCCATTTCAGGACAAAGGTATATATCAACATCGGTTATTCGTGATATTAATGGGCAGCCGAAAATGGACGGATATCCTCTAGTTCATTACCCGGTCGAAATACAGGCAATAACCGTTAATCCAAAGAAACTGAAGCAGCGCATTGAAGGTTCCGAACTTATGGATGATTTCTTTATAGATAATTTTGAAGTGCAGATCAATGTGCCTTCACGCGAGTTGACATTGCCGGCTTACCAAAATGCTATTAATGTGGAACACATGGAACCCATTATGGATGGGGGGAATCGTAATGTGGCTTTCAGTTTTTGGGCTGTTGATTGGAATCACCCTTGGTTTTTTGGTGGATTTTGATATTCCCCATGAATATTCAAATTATCTCTCCATTGCCGTGCTTGCTGCTTTTGATACCTTATTTGGGGGCATACGGGCTCATTTGCAAAATCTTTATGATGAAGTTGTATTTGTAACAGGATTCTTCTTTAATATTGTTTTAGCCGCAGGTTTGGCTTTTCTAGGTGTACATCTTGGTGTAGACTTATATTTAGCCGCAATCTTTGTGTTCGGTGTAAGGCTCTTTCAAAATATTGCCCTGATTAGAAGGATCCTGATTGAAAAATGGTCCATTTCCCGGAAAAAGCAGAAAAAAATCTATAATTTTAAAGGGAATTAAGTTATAAATGACGAATAGTTTATGGCAGTATCTAGTTTATTAAGTAGGTCAGTTTCATTGAGAAGCGAACAATATGCACCATAAAGTGAGAAATCTACGAGTTTTGTTCGGGAAATACCAAATGAAACGCTTATCTATGAAATTCGCCAGTTGTTGTATTCAGTTCTGTTATTCTATAATGTATAAGTCTTCGATATAAAAATGTTATTCTACTAATACATGTATAAAACTGAAGGAGGTGCCATGGAATGAACAGCAATGAAATATACGTAAGTCTTGACATCGGTACATCCAGTGTAAAAGTTATCATTGGGGAAATGGTCAATGACACATTAAATATAATCGGCGTAGGAAATGTTAAATCAGAAGGGCTCAAAAAGGGTTCGATCGTCGGTATAGATGAAACCGTCCAATCCATTCAAAAGGCTATAGAGCAAGCAGAACGGATGATAGGGATGGAGATAAAAAAGGTAATCGTAGGCATAAGTGGAAATCATGTGACGCTTCAGCCGTGTCATGGGGTAGTAGCGGTATCCAGTGACAATAAAGAGATTACCGAGCATGACGTTTTCCGTGTCAGGAAGCAGCGGAGTTAATAACGATACCTTCCGACAGGGAAATCATCGACGTGGTGCCGATTCACTACAAAGTTGATGAACTTGATGAAATCAGTGATCCAAGGGGCATGATAGGTGTCCGGTTGGAAATGAGAGGGATATTAATCACAGGTCTTCGGACAATTTTACATAATACGCTGCGCTGTGTGGAAAGGGCAGGATTGGAAATAACCGATATCGCCCTTCAGCCCTTAGCCGCAGGTTCCCTTGTTTTATCCAAGGATGAAAAAGAACTTGGTGTGGCACTTGTCGATATTGGCGGTGGTTCCACGACCCTGGCGATTTTCGAACAAGGCTATTTACAATATACGTCTGTGATACCTATAGGCGGTGAAACACTTACGAAGGACCTTTCCATCGTTCTAAGGACGACTATGGAAGAAGCTGAGAAAATAAAAGTAAAGCATGGACATGCCTTTTATGATGACGCGTCTGAAGATGAAGTATTCCAAATACCGATCATCGGCAGCGATCAGCAGCAGACCTGCAACCAGTTAATGCTTTCGGATATCATTGAAGCGCGGGTGACCGAAATCTTCGAGTTGATTCAAGATGATTTGAAGAGACTTGGCTTCCAGGATATACCGGGTGGTTTCGTGTTGACCGGGGGCGTCGTCAAGATGCCGGGAGTCCTGGAGCTGGCTCAATATGTGTTCCAAAACCGAGTAAGGACAGCTGAACCCAATTACATTGGTGTTAGGGAACCCCAATACACTACGGCTGTTGGTTTGATTAAACACGCATGCAAGAAAGAGAGAATGAAAAAAACACCGCTAATAAAACTCCTGTAGCAGCTGGACAAGCTCAAGAAGATAACGACCAGCGTAGCCAGAAGGTTTCTCAGAAAAACAAAGAGAACACGGCTAAAAAACAAGGTGAAAAAGGTGAATCTAAATTCAAAAAAATCCTGGGTTACTTTTTTGAATAACAATCATTAAGAATCGGGAATTTCGTCAAAATAGGAGGATTGTCATGTTGGAGTTTGATTCTAATCTAGAACAATTAGCAACGATAAAAGTAATAGGTGTTGGCGGCGGCGGAAACAATGCGGTAAACAGAATGATCGAGCATGGTGTACAGGGTGTTGAGTTTATTTCTGTCAATACTGACGCACAGGCTCTTAATCTATCAAAAGCAGAAATCAAAATGCAAATCGGTGGGAAGCTTACACGCGGTTTGGGTGCAGGTGCCAATCCAGAGGTAGGAAAAAAGGCTGCTGAAGAAAGCAAAGAGCAGATTGAAGAAGCGCTTAAAGGTGCCGATATGGTATTCGTAACGGCTGGAATGGGCGGCGGTACGGGTACGGGGGCTGCTCCTGTCATAGCGGGCATTGCTAAAGATTTAGGGGCCCTTACAGTGGGTGTAGTTACACGTCCATTTACTTTCGAAGGCCGAAAACGTGCAACACAGGCACAAGGCGGCATTTCATCCATGAAGGAATCGGTTGACACACTGATCGTCATTCCGAACGACCGCCTTCTTGAAATCGTCGATAAAAGCACGCCAATGCTTGAAGCATTCCGTGAAGCCGATAATGTACTTCGCCAAGGTGTACAAGGGATTTCAGATTTAATTGCTGTTCCAGGTCTTATTAACTTGGACTTTGCCGATGTGAAGACCATCATGTCCAACAAAGGTTCCGCTCTTATGGGAATCGGGATTTCCTCCGGGGAAAACCGTGCGGCGGAAGCGGCGAAAAAAGCCATTTCCAGTCCGTTGCTTGAAACATCAATTGATGGTGCCCAAGGCGTACTGATGAATATTACCGGTGGTACGAACCTAAGTCTTTTTGAAGTCCAGGAAGCGGCCGATATCGTGGCTACAGCATCCGATCAAGACGTCAACATGATTTTTGGTTCGGTTATCAATGAAAACCTTAAAGATGAAATCGTCGTTACGGTAATTGCTACAGGCTTTAACGAGGTTGAAGCTTCAATTCGGCCTACTGGACGTCCAACACTCGGACAGCAGCAGCAATCAAGACCTCAGACACAACAAACGCCACAGCCAAACGTGAAGCGTGAAGTGAAGAGGGAAGAAGTCAATGAACAGCCTGCACGTAATGCCAATCAAGGTGATGAGGCCCTGGATATTCCAACCTTCCTCCGTAACCGTAATAGACGCCGTTAATACCGGACGTCATATGCCGTTCCCATTTGGGAACGGTTTTTTGTCGTTAATAAAATGCATTCCTTAAAAGCAATTGTGTCAAATGACCTCATAATAATGGGGAATTTCTGTAGGATCGCGACTTTCGTTTTTGTTTTTGATAGTTTTTGGCTTCAGCCAATGGTTTATTTTGATTCAAGGCTATTTCTTGCCGCCTTGAAAGAATTCGTTGTGCTTTGGCCAGTTTTTTCGACCGTCCGGAAGAATTTTGGGTTTTGATAAACCGTACCATCTGAAAGAATCGAAAAGTTCTTCAAACCAAGATCTACACCGCACGAACGATTCGTTTTAGGAAGTACTGGTACATTGGTTTCCGCTAAAACGGAAATGAAATATTTACCCGATGGGTTCCGCCTGATTTGTGGCATTGATGATTCGCCCTTCGACCTCGCGGCTTTTAGCAAAACGAACGAGGCCGAGTTTGGGCAATTTATTTGGTTTCCAATCATTCCGATATTTCCATTCGTATGTTTAGACGTGTAGGATTGGACCGGATTCTTTTTTCGATTTGAAACGTGGCGACTCGTTTTGTTTTTTAATATCGACTATAGGAATCTGCTGAATTTTCCGCCGATTTCTGTAAGGCTATACTGTCTACTTCTTTCAGGATAGAATACTCTTTCTTTATAGCTGGAAGTTCTTTGATTGTTGTGTATTTATTCAGAAAAAACCTTTCCATTCATTAGAGGGTAATTGGCCGTTTTGCTTCATTTCTTCACAGATATACCAGTAAGCATCTTTCTCATTTTGTTTGCCTAAATAGAAGTTTTAGGACAAAACGAGAGCAGCCAAACGTTTTATTGATAGGAATAAGTTGTTCTTTCGTTGGATAGATTCGAAATTTATAAGCCTTGTTTACGACCATTGGTTTCACCCCCGTTATTATCAAACAAGGAACATATGTTTGTCAAAAAAATACTTTGGCTTAGGCCACCTGCCATTCATCCCCCTTACCGTTGGGCTCTAGCCCTATACACGCTTGAAGAGGGAGTCTTCTGGTGGGAAATGATAAATTATTAAACTTTTATAACATAAATCGACAGAAGTAAAAGGGAGCAGGATAGTCTCTAAGACAGTCTTGAAAATATCAATAGCTGTTTTTCTACAAAAAGGGTAAAAATGACTGAAAAACTCTTAAGTTTTCGGTACAAAAAGTGACACACTTTCTAAGGGCAGGTACGCTATACTTTTTGCTAGTGGAAGGTTAGTTCATATAAGGAGGGGAGGGTGTTTGACTTTATATTTAGATGTGATCTGGTTATTGAATTGGTTATTTGACTGCCTCCTTTTATATTGGACCGCAATCATTCTCAAACGAAGGGTAGCTCTTTGGCGGGTGTGCATCGGCGGACTGATTGGTTCCTTCATTATCGTATTGGCATTCACTCCTTTTTATGCAATTGCCGACCGGGTATACATGAAGATTTTAGTATCCATGGTCATGGTGCTGGCAACCTTTGGGTTCAATAGGTTAAAACTTTTCGTGAAATCGGTGGCCACTTTATATTTTGTGACATTTTTATCGGGAGGAATCCTTCTGGGACTTCACTACTTATTTGAATTCCAAATCGTGTCCAAGGACCCTGGTCAATATGCCGGAATCAATCGTTTTGGCGACCCTGTCAGCTGGATATTCGTAATGATCGGGTTCCCGCTCGCATGGCAATTTTCCAAGCGAACACTTGAAGGGATGGAAATGATCAAGCTTACACATGAACAAATGGTTTCGGTCTCGGTTAAAATTTCTGACTTTGAAGGAACGTTTCATGGACTGGTGGATAGCGGCAATCAACTATATGACCCGATTACACGTTCCCCAGTAATGATCATCTCTCTTTCAGGCGGGGAAACAGGAATTCCGAACGATATGCTGGAGCTCTTTAAAAACCCTGATAACCTGATTAGTCAGGAAGTGCAGCCCGAATATTCATGGACAGGAAGAATGCGTGTCATCCCTTATAAAGTCGTAGGGCATGAGCATCAGCTGTTAACCGCAATCAAACCGGATTATATTAAAATCGTTCAAGGAGAAAAAGAATTTCATGTCAAGCAGGGTCTCATTTCGTTTACCTTTCAACAACTCTCTCCCGATAATAGCTATCAATCTATCGTTCACCCGAAGATGTTAACCGGGATCCCGGTACAAACTGCCTCCTGAACCATCGATTCACTCTTAAATTTGACCCATAATCCGTTTATTAGAAGGGAGAATTATTTTGAAGAAATTCATTCTTCGGCTCACTTACTTTTGGTACAAACTATTGTTCAAGCTCGGATTGAAAACGGACGAAATATTTTATATAGGAGGGAGTGAGGCGCTGCCGCCACCCCTTTCAAAGGAAGAAGAGGCAATACTGATCAATAAATTACCAAATGGTGATGAAGCTGCACGCTCGATCTTGATTGAACGTAATTTAAGGCTGGTTGTTTATATTGCTAGGAAATTCGAAAATACTGGCATCAACATTGAAGATTTAATCAGCATAGGTACCATAGGTTTGATCAAAGCTGTGAATACATTCAATCCTGAGAAGAAAATAAAACTGGCTACATATGCATCGAGATGCATCGAGAATGAAATATTGATGTATTTACGCAGAAATAACAAAATCCGCTCTGAAGTTTCTTTTGATGAGCCTCTGAATATTGATTGGGATGGAAATGAACTTCTGTTATCGGATGTACTTGGTACGGATGATGACATTATCACGAAAGACCTTGAGGCAAACGTTGACCGTAAGCTCTGACAAAAGCACTTACACAGTTATCAGAACGTGAAAAACAGATAATGGAACTCCGTTTTGGACTTGCAGGCGGGGAAGAAAAAAACCCAAAAGGACGTTGCCGACATGCTGGGGATTTCCCAATCTTACATTTCGCGTTTAGAAAAAAGGATTATTAAGAGGCTTCGTAAAGAATTTAATAAAATGGTGTAAAAAATAAAGTGCTTAAATGTCAATCAAATCAATACTTTGGTAGCTATATTGAAAAATAATCGGGATTTTCTGTTCTAGCCATGTGCATATTTTTTCCTCCCGCGGAAATACTGTTTTTTGTACAGCGCTCCTGTGAGGAGGGAATAATTTTGTCTCGTAATAAGGTTGAAATCTGCGGTGTGGATACATCAAAATTACCGGTTTTAAAGAATGAAGAAATGAGAAAACTCTTTAAAGAACTGCAAGATGGCGATATTTCAGCAAGAGAGAAACTGGTAAACGGGAATCTTCGACTCGTTCTAAGCGTCATTCAACGCTTCAACAATCGGGGAGAGTATGTAGATGATCTATTTCAGGTAGGCTGTATAGGGTTGATGAAGTCAATAGATAACTTTGACCTAGGTCAAAATGTTAAGTTTTCAACGTATGCTGTACCGATGATTATTGGAGAAATCAGAAGATATCTTCGTGACAATAATCCGATTCGGGTATCCCGTTCTTTAAGAGACATCGCTTACAAAGCTTTGCAGGTAAAAGAAAAGCTCATAAGCCAGACCCTTCGTGAGCCGACAGCTGAAGAAATCGCCAAGGTGTTGGAAGTTCCTCATGAAGAAATTGTTTTTGCACTAGATGCTATACAAGATCCAGTTTCACTTTTTGAACCGATTTATAATGATGGCGGGGATCCGATTTATGTACTCGACCAACTGAGTGATGAAAAAATAAAGATAGTACCTGGATTGATGAAATAGCTATAAATGAAGGCATGAGACGGTTGAATGACCGGGAAAAAATGATCCTTCGCAAACGGTTTTTCCAAGGGAAGACGCAAATGGAGGTAGCCGAGGAAATCGGCATTTCACAAGCACAGGTCTCCCGATTGGAAAAAGCGGCAATCAAGCAAATGAATAAAAATATCCAACAGTAGAAGCTGAGCAAGAGAAAAAGTTAGCTGAAGCGGGTAGGGCAAAAATGTCGGTACCCGCTTCACAGCTACTTATCCATTGCGGCTTTTTTATTTTGTTGAAAATCCCTTCCGGAAGGGATCGTGAATCGGGGACGTTTATTTATCGTAATCTTCATCCTTGAGCGCATCTTGTCATATACATAGGAATAGGACCTTCATCTATGATGAATTTTTGAGGAGCTGAGTGATGTGACCAGGATTTCCGAATTTCAAATTAAGGATATCGTCAATATAGCGGATGGTAAGAAATTGGGTAATATGTCAGACCTTGAAATAAATACGGCCACGGGGAAAATAGAGGCAATCGTCGTTTCAAATGGCACCAGATTAATGGGTTTTTTTGGGAGAGAGCAGGATATTGTGATTCCATGGCGCAAAATAAAAAAATCGGTGCAGATGTCATACTTGTTGAACATCAGACGGTATTTCAAGGAGAACTGAAAGATGAACGTTTTTAAAGGTGCGTGGCGCAAATATATGATACACTAGACTAAAAATAAAGAGGTTTATAGCATGAAAGAGCCATTTGTTTTAATAAAAGACCAATATATGCTCATTGACAGCTGGAGACAAAAAATCTCCAGCTCGTAGCGGGCTTCACCACAAAAAACGGGGGGTCAGTACAGCTGAATTTCAAACATTGAATACCGGTTTTCATGTCGGGGATAAACTTGAAGATGTCCAGGGAAACCGCAGGATTATAGCCGATAAGCTGATGTATCCGCTTAATGAATGGATAGGTGCCGAGCAGACTCATGAAACGAATATCCATCAGGTTACCAGCCGCGATGGCGGGAGGGGCGCTACGGATTATGATTCAGCCTTTAAAGCGACTGATGGATTCTATACGAAGGACCAAAACGTTCTATTGACCCTTTGCTATGCAGACTGCGTGCCCTTATACTTTCTTGCTCCGGCACATGGAATGATTGGGGTTGCACATGCTGGCTGGAAGGGTACGGTTAATGGAATTGCACGAAAAATGGTTGAGGCATGGCTGAATGAGGGTATAAAAGCAAGTGAGATATTTGCTGTTATTGGACCGTCGATTTGTTCGAAATGCTATGTAGTTGATGATTATGTCATGGATTTAGTGCAGAATTTGCTGGTAGATATTGACGAAAAGCCCTATAATTTAATCAGTGAAGGACAATATCAGTTAGACCTTAAGCAACTTAATGCATTGATTCTTCAAAAATCAGGAATTCCAAATAGTCAGATCGACGTTACATCATACTGTACAAGCTGCGATCATGAATTGTTTTTTTCACATCGCCGTGATAATGGGAAGACAGGCAGAATGATGAGTTTTATCGGTTGGAAGGAGGATTTAGAGTAACAGTGAAAGTAGTGGACAATTTAAAAAACATCGAAGAAAAAATAAATATAGCATGTGAAAATAGTGGAAGGGACCGTGATGCGATTAAGTTGATCGCAGTGACGAAATATGTTTCGGTCGAGAGAGCGAATGAAGCATTGGAAGCGGGAATACTTGATTTGGGTGAAAACCGTGACGAAGGGCTTCTGGCTAAATATGAAGTGCTGAAGGACAAGCCAAACTGGCATTATATTGGTTCCATGCAAACACGTAAAGTCAAGAATGTCATCGATAAAATTTCATATATCCATTCATTGGATCGCATTTCTTTGGCAGAAGAAATTCAAAAACGCGCAAATGAGCCGATAAACTGTTTAGTGCAGGTGAATGTTTCAGGTGAGGAATCAAAACATGGTCTGAATCCTGAGGCGACAATTGATTTCATAAAGGGTTATCTGATTTTGATAAGGTGAATGTCGCAGGATTGATGACGATGGCTCCATTGACCGATGATGAACAGATTTTGCGGGAATGTTTCCGAAAACTGAAAGGCATCCAGGTTGAAATACAAGATTTAGAGTTGAAGCATGCCCCTGTACTGAATTGTCCATGGGTATGTCCAATGATTTCATGATTGCCATTGAGGAAGGCGCTACAATGATCAGGATTGGTACAGCACTTGTTGGCGAATAATTTTAAGGAGGTACGCTATAGATGTCGTTCGTATCAAAATTTAAATCTTATTTCGCGCTGGATGATGAGTACGAGTACAGGGATGAAGTGGTGGAAGAAGAGGAGGCTGAACCGAAAGTCGTGAAGTCAGCTAAACAGCAACAGTCCGCTTCTGCAGGGAATAATGCCAATCAGAATATCGTAAGTTTGCAAAGCGTACAGAAATCTTCTAAAGTAGTATTATTGGAGCCGCGTGCTTATGCAGAAGCCCAGGAGGTAGCTGACCATTTGAAAAACAGGCGCGCAGTAGTCGTGAACCTTCAACGAATCCAGCATGACCAAGGAAAGCGAATCATCGATTTTCTAAGTGGGACTGTTTATGCAATCAGCGGGGATATCCAAAAAATCGGAACAGATATATTCTTATGTACCCCGGACAACGTCGATGTTTCCGGTAATATTACCGGCTTCGCCGCCGAAGAGGAGTACGAAGAAGCGAGGTGGTAATGGTTAATGGGTTTAGTGCTTCAGGGTTTATATTATTTAATTGAAATTTATTCAATGGCATTAATCGTTTACATATTGATGTCATGGTTCCCCAATGCAAGGGAGACATCAATCGGTCAATTTTTGGAAAAAATTTGCGAACCGTATTTAGAACCGTTCAGAAAGTTCATTCCGCCGCTTGGCATGATTGACCTTTCACCTCTTGTGGCCTTGCTGGTTCTTAATTTTGCCAGCGGTTATGGAATCCATTACTTACAGACCTTAATAGGATGATCAGCAATTAACCTGACATGCATCTTACTACACAGCCGGAACATTTTCCGCTGTGTAGTTGCAACGCAGAATGAGTTTATCAATTCCTTATGATCGACCATTAATTTGATAACTAAGGAGCATTTATTCAATCATGAGTATTTATCAGCATTTCAGGCCGGAGGAAAAAGATTTTATTGACCAGGCTTTGAATTGGATTGATCAGGTTAAAAATTCCTACGCTCCGAAACTATCTGATTTTCTTGATCCGCGTCAGCAGGAAATCCTTACTTCCCTAATGGGGAATGATCCGGAAGCGAAACTGCAATTCAATGGCGGGAGCGATTTCGTAGAGCGAAAACGTGTGCTCATTTACCCTGATTATTACTCTCCTGAACCATCTGATTTCAATATCTCCTTATACGATATCTCCTATCCAAAAAAATTTGTAACGCTTGAACATAGGCAAATACTTGGAACCTTGATGTCACTAGGGGTAAAACGTGAAAAATTTGGTGATATAATAGTGACGGATGAGCATATTCAATTTATAGCTGCCGAAGAGATGGATTCATATCTCGTCGGGAATCTGGAGAAAATAGGTAATGCTTCCGTTTCCATCAAACGGCTTCCAATCGAGAATATCGTCCAAGTTAAGGAAAAATGGGAAGAGCAAGTAACCACCGTCAGTTCTCTTAGGCTTGACAGTGTGCTATCGGCCGTCCTGAATTTGTCTCGTCAAAAAACCCAGTCCTTGATAACGTCAGGAAAAGTAAAGGTGAATTTCAAGCAAACGGAAAGCGTCTCGGAAGAATGCCGTGAAGGTGACACACTTTCCATCCGAGGTTTTGGCAGATGTAAAATAGCTTCGATCGATGGGAAAACCAAGAAGGATAAGTGGAGAATCTCGTTAGGCAGACAAAAATAATTCAAGAAAAAGCAGGATTCATAAATTTATTGTCGAATATAGAGTTTTAACATACTAGAGTAGAAACCGTTCTGGAGGTGCCGTAATGCCCTTAACCCCGATAGATATACATAACAAGGAATTTAGCAAAGTATTTCGAGGGTATGATGAAGATGAAGTAAATGAATTTCTCGACCAGGTCATTAAGGATTATGAACTGATTTTGAGGGAGAAGAAGGAACTGGAAGATAAACTGAACGAGACTTTTGATCGTTTGGGACATTTTACGACAATTGAGGGTACACTTAACAAGTCGATTATTGTCGCTCAAGAAGCAGCCGAAGAATTAAGGCGCAATGCCCAAAAAGAAGCGAAACTGATCATAAAGGAAGCAGAGAAAAATGCTGACCGGATTGTAAATGAGTCACTTGTGAAAGCAAGGAAAATAGCGATGGATATCGAAGATTTGAAAAAACAATCCAAAGTATTCCGGACACGTTTCAAAATGCTTGTCGGTGCACAGTTGGATTTGCTGGACAATGACGATTGGGATCATCTTCTGGATTATGAAGTGGATGCGACTGAAATAGAATTAAATGAGAGAGTGGAAGAGGAAATTTAAACGATTCCTTGACTTTGAACACTTTTTTCGCATATAATTTTTTAACAACAATACTATTCATTATGAAATTAGACGATGACAGGGAAAGTAAATTCTTCACACACTTATTTTTAGCGAACCGGGGATGGTGAAAGCCCGGAATAAGCGAAGATATTGAAGATCACCCTTGAGTTCTGAGTTGAACCTGCTCTTGCAGTAAGTAAATGAAGCGTTTCATTCACGTTACGAATGCTCGAGAGGTTGGATTCACTTCGTGAATCTTTCTAGCCAGGGTGGTACCGCGGGAAGCAAAGCTTTCTCGTCCCTTTTTTAGGGATGGGAGGGCTTTTTATTTTGGCCGGATATCAAGTCATCGGTTCGAATGAATTTTTTAAAAGACGGATGGAGGATTTTATGATGGAATACAAAGATACCTTATTGATGCCTAAAACTGAATTTCCAATGCGGGGGAATTTGCCGAAACGTGAACCGGAAATCCAAGAAAAATGGAAAGAAATGAACATCTATAAAAAAGTGCAAGAACAAACTGAAGGACGTCCTTTATTCATTTTGCATGATGGACCTCCATATGCCAACGGCGATATCCACATGGGCCATGCAATGAATAAGGTTTTAAAGGATTTCATTGTCCGATTTAAATCGATGAGCGGTTTTCAAGCACCGTATGTACCTGGCTGGGATACACATGGGCTTCCAATCGAAACGGCATTGACGAAAAAAGGCGTGAAACGGAAAGAAATGAGCGTTGCCGAATTCAGAAAGCTTTGTGAAGAGTATGCTTATGGTCAGATTGACAATCAACGTGAGCAGTTTAAGAGAATAGGGGTCCGTGGTGATTGGGAAAATCCTTATATCACATTGAAGCCTGAATATGAAGCACAGCAAATCAAGGTATTCGGTGAAATGGCGAAAAAAGGCTACATTTATAAAGGGAAAAAACCTGTTTACTGGTCCCCATCAAGTGAATCAGCGCTAGCCGAAGCTGAAATTGAATATCAAGACAAACGCTCTGCGTCGATCTATGTTGCTTTTGAAGTCACAGATGGCAAAGGTGTAATCGATGAAGGTGTCAAAATCATCATCTGGACGACAACTCCATGGACGATTCCAGCTAATCTTGGTATCTCATTGCATCCGCAATTAAATTATGTAGTGGTGGCTGTCGAAAATGAAAAATTCTTACTTGCTGAGGCACTGCTTGAATCGGTTACGGAAACATTAGGCTGGGAGAACCCGTCTATCCAAAAAACGGTAAAAGGGAGCGAGCTGGACCGTGCTGTTGCCAAACATCCTCTTTATGACCGCGAATCTTTAGTGATGTTAGGTGAGCACGTAACGACTGAAGCTGGAACGGGTTGTGTTCATACTGCACCTGGCCATGGTGAAGATGACTTTATCGTTGGGCAAAAATATGGCTTGGACGTACTTTGTCCTGTAGATGAAAAAGGGGTCATGACGGAAGAAGCAGGGGAATTTGCCGGATTATTTTATGATCAAGCGAATAAACCGATTACCGAAAAATTAACTGAAGCAGGCGCGTTATTGAACTTGACGTTCATCACGCACTCATACCCACATGACTGGCGGACGAAGAAGCCAACGATCTTCCGTGCAACAGCACAATGGTTCGCGTCGATCAAGGACTTCCGCAATGAACTTCTGGAAGCGATTGAAGAAACGAAATGGGTACCGGCTTGGGGCGAAACGCGCCTATTCAATATGGTCCGTGACCGTGGGGATTGGTGTATATCCCGCCAACGCGCTTGGGGCGTGCCAATTCCAGTGTTTTATGCAGAAAATGGCGAGCCGATCATTACGGATGAAACCATCGACCATATTTCAAACCTATTCCGCGAACAGGGTTCAAACATCTGGTTTGAGCGTGAAGCGAAAGATCTTCTGCCTGAAGGCTATACACATGAAGGCAGCCCGAATGGTATCTTCACGAAAGAAACGGATATCATGGACGTATGGTTCGATTCCGGATCTTCTCATCAAGCGGTACTTGAAGAAAGAGACGACTTGCAACGCCCTGCTGACCTTTATTTAGAAGGGTCCGATCAATATCGCGGCTGGTTTAACTCATCACTTTCAACAAGCGTTGCGGTTACAGGCAAAGCACCATATAAAGGTGTACTTAGCCACGGGTTCGCATTGGATGGCGAAGGCCGTAAAATGAGTAAGTCGATTGGGAACGTTGTACTGCCATCCAAGGTCATGAACCAACTTGGTGCAGATATCTTACGCCTTTGGGTAGCTTCGGTGGATTACCAATCGGATGTCAGGGTTTCCGATCCTATTTTAAAACAAGTTTCGGAAGTTTACCGTAAAATCCGTAATACATTCCGCTTCCTGTTAGGGAACTTGGATGGCTTCAATCCAAAAACCGATAAAGTGGCAGTTCAAGAATTGCCTGAAGTCGATCGATACATGCTGGTTAAATTAAATAAACTGATCAAACAATCGAAGCTAAGTTATGAAAATTATGAGTTTGCTACTATTTATAATATGGTCAATAATTTCTGTACACAGGATTTAAGTTCGTTCTACCTTGATTATGCAAAAGACATTCTTTATTGTGAAGCACCAAATGGTAAAGAGCGTTTGGCCATTCAAACGGTCCTTTACGAATCATTGGTCAGCTTAACCAAATTGGTGTCACCGATCCTCTCTCATACAGCTGATGAAGTATGGGCGTTCATTCCGGGTGTAACGGAAGAAAGTGTACAGTTGACATTGATGCCTGAAGAGATTTCCTTAGATGATGCTGAGGTCATTGAGTCAAAATGGACGGCGTTCATGGATGTCCGTGATAATGTTCTGAAAGCATTAGAAGAAGCCCGTAACCAGAAGGTCATCGGAAAGTCACTGAACGCTAAAGTGATGGTATATGTTAATGAAGAAACGAAGAATCTGCTTGATGGCATCAAGGAAAGCTTTGAACAGCTATTCATCGTATCCGAATTCGAAATCGCTGGCGATGTGGCAAGTGCCCCGGCAGAAGCGGTTAAACTTGAGGATATAGCGATCCTTGTTACAAAAGCAGAAGGTGAAACGTGTGAACGTTGCTGGAATGTTTCGAAGGAAGTAGGCCAAGTGGAAGATCATCCAACACTTTGCCCACGTTGTGCTACAGTCGTGAAAGAGCATTACGTGAATCAATAATTCCTGCAAAAAAGCCGGTCCCTATATGAAGGGCCGGCTTTTTGTGGTAATGAAAACTAAAACCCCAAACGGGAATTTTGCCTTTATCCAATCTTCCCGATATTCTTCAGGTACAGTTCTGTTTTTCGGATTAGTCATTATTTCTAGTTTATGCTACAATTCAAAAGTGAAGATTTGATTAGTTTGGGGAAAAAATGTGTTTTATTATTTGATTGCCCTTTTGGTCATAGCTCTCGATCAGCTGACAAAATGGATGATTGTGAAAAAAATGGAGTACGGAGAAAGCATTGAAATTATTGAAAACCTTCTATATATTACCTCGCATCGTAATCGTGGGGCAGCATGGGGAATTCTACAAGGTCAAATGTGGTTTTTCTACATCATCACCATCGCTGTCATTATTGGACTTGTCTATTATATTCAGAAAATGGCGAAGGAAAGCATTTTGCTTGGAGTTGCACTTGGTCTCATGCTAGGCGGTGCGATTGGTAATTTCATCGATCGTGTTGCTCGTCAGGAAGTAGTGGATTTCGTTCATACCTATATTTTCAGCTACAGTTTCCCTGTATTCAATGTTGCTGATGCCGCGCTTTCAATTGGTGTCGGACTGCTCGTGATTCATATGTTTTTAGAAGAAAAAAACGCTAAGGAGAAAGATAATGGATAAAAGGTTATACAGCATCGATGAAACACTAAAAGGAGTTAGGATTGATAAGGCCCTTTCCACTTTGAATGAGGAATGGTCTCGCACTCAGGTCCAGCAATGGATCAAGGATGATCATGTTTTGGTAAATGGCGCGGTTATTAAGACGAATTACAAAGCTGTTCCTGGCGATACAATCGAAGTGACGATTCCAGACCTTGAGGAATTGGATGCGGTAGCAGAGGAAATGGATTTGGATATCTATTATGAAGATGCAGATGTACTCGTGGTTAATAAACCGAGCGGTATGGTCGTCCATCCGGCACCGGGACATGTATCTGGCACGCTTGTAAATGGATTGATGGCTCACTGCAAGGATCTTTCTGGAATCAACGGTGTCATGCGTCCTGGAATCGTCCATCGGATCGACAAAGATACATCAGGTCTATTGATGGTTGCCAAAAATGATATGGCACATGAGAAACTGGTACAGCAGCTCGTTGACAAAACGGTTACACGTAAGTATCAAGCTGTAGTTCATGGTGTGATCCCTCATGATTTCGGAACGATCGATGCACCGATCGGCCGCGATAAAAAAGATCGCCAAAGCATGACTGTCACAGATTCGAATGCCAAAAATGCTGTCACGCATTTCCGTGTCATCGAACGCTTCAAAGATTTCACTTTGGTGGAATGCCAGCTTGAAACAGGAAGGACACATCAAATCCGTGTTCACATGAAATACATTGGCTTCCCACTGGCGGGTGATCCGAAATATGGTCCGAAAAAGACCCTGAAATTAGATGGACAAGCGTTACACGCCGGTCTTTTAGGTTTCATTCATCCACGTACAAATGAGTATATGGAATTCGAAGCTCCGATTCCGGAAGAGTTTGAGAATTTAATTAATCAATTACGTAGAAGTAAGGATTGACAAATTCATTTTTCTGATATATCATAATAACAACTTAATAAGAACCTTTAACACAGTTCAGAGAGACTGAGAAGGAAACGGATACGCAAAGTGGGATATTTATGCCCATTGCGATAAAATCCTCATGCCTTCTTGGCATGAGGATTTTTTGTTGAAATTGACTTATCAGAAAAAAGAATCGGGGTGGCCGACGTGTTGAATGAGAAAGCCATAGTACTTGATGAGCAGGCCATTAGAAGAGCCTTGACGAGAATTGCCCATGAAATTATTGAGAAAAATAAGGGGATTGAGGATTGCGTCTTAATCGGGATACGTACACGCGGGATTTTCCTCGCTGACCGACTTGCAAAGCGCATCAATCAAATAGAAGGCAAGGAAATAGAACTGGGTGAACTGGATATTACACTTTATCGCGATGACCTTTCGAAAAAGACCAATGATGGGGAACCCATCGTAAAAGGCTCAGATATTCCGGTCAATATCACTGACAAGAAAGTGATTTTAGTGGATGATGTTCTTTTCACAGGCAGAACCGTTAGAGCGGCAATGGATGCTCTGGTGGATTTGGGAAGACCTTCGCAGATCCAGCTCGCCGTATTAGTGGATAGGGGACACAGGGAATTGCCGATTCGCGCGGATTTCGTCGGCAAAAACGTTCCGACTTCCCAATCTGAAAAAATTACAGTTACTTTAACAGAAGTGGATGAAGTAGATCAAGTTACTATATTAGAAAACTAAACACCATGAAAATTTCATATTACCCTTTTAAAGACAGTCCAGAGAGGCTGGCAAAGGGGAGTCAATCGGGAGAGCTGTGCCTATGTATAGGCATTTACCTTCTGAGAAACCCTCTTTGTATAATGCAAAGAGGGTTTTTACAGTTTTGATGGAATTTTCATGAGGGGGATACGAAAATGGAAGAAATGAAAAGGGACATCGTACTGGATGTCGAGGACGTGCCAAAGGCTGGCCAGTGGATTACGTTAAGCATCCAGCATTTGTTCGCAATGTTCGGTGCAACGGTGCTGGTGCCATTTCTGGTAGGATTAAGCCCGGCGGTAGCACTGGTTTCAAGCGGGTTGGGCACACTTTCATACTTATTGATAACGAAAGGTCAGATACCAGCTTATCTCGGTTCATCTTTCGCTTTCATTACACCAATCATCGCGGCTAAGGCTTTAGGAGGTCCGGAAGCGGCCATGATCGGCTGTTTTGCGGCAGGGTTCATATATGGGATTGTAGCTTTGATCATCCAAAAAGTCGGATTGCGCTGGTTAATGAATATACTTCCTCCGGTTGTGGTGGGTCCGGTGATTATCGTAATCGGATTAAGCCTTGCCGGAACGGCAGTGGACATGGCAATGTATGATCCACAAGATAAATACAGCGTCACATATATAGTTATAGCGCTGATCACATTAGCGGTAACCATCATCTGCAACGTGTTCTTCAAGGGATTCATTAACTTGATCCCCATTTTAATGGGAATCATAGTGGGCTACGGCTGTTCGGCTGTTGCAGGAATAATAGATTATGAACCGATCAAGGCAGCAAAATGGTGGGAAATGCCTGAATTCATGTTTCCGTATGTAACCTATACACCGTCCTTCTCATGGGAAGTCATTGCCATCATGGTACCGGTTGCCATCGTAACTTTATCAGAACATATCGGACACCAGATGGTACTGAGCAAAGTGGTAGGTAGGAACTTTTTGGAAAAACCAGGTTTGCATCGCTCAATTTTAGGAGATGGCGCAGGAATCATGATTGGTTCCTTCATCGGTGGGCCGCCGCTGACTTCATATGGTGAAAATATTGGGGTCCTGACAATGACTAAGGCGTACAGTGTGTATATCATCGGAGGGGCAGCATTGACTGCAATCATCTTTGGCTTTAACGGTAAGATTTCAGCAGTCATCAGCTCGATACCTACAGCTGTGATGGGCGGCATTTCCATCTTGCTCTTCGGTATCATCGCTTCAAGTGGATTAAGGATGCTGATTGATAATAAGGTCGACTTTGACAAAAAAGAAACCTGATGATAGCTTCAGTCATCTTGGTGTTAGGAATCGGAGGAGCGTTCGTACAACTATCGGAAACGGTATCGCTTTCCGGAATGGCACTTTCAGCCATCGTCGGAATCCTTCTTAACTTGATTCTTCCGGACCGGGAAAAAATATCCGGAGATATATTTGGAAAGTAAGATACTGCATCAAAACAATAGATCACCTTTTAAAAGAAGTCCAGAGAGGCTTAAAAGGGTGTTGCTGTAAAGATGAATGAGAAAACGGGATAAAGTGTTAACCATTCCGTGCCCTCCCAATCTTTATGACCTACACCCTGTCCTTATTGGCGGGGTGTTTTTTATGCCCTGCATCACAAATGTGAAAGGAGCAGGATCGATGAAAAAATTATTGACCATGAATGAATTGACATTAAGTGAAATTGAAAGGATTTTACATGAGGCAGAGTGTTTCGCCAACGGAACTAGCTGGATTCCAAAGCAGTTGACCACCGTTGCCAATCTCTTCTTTGAACCAAGCACACGTACAAAATCAAGCTTTGAAATGGCTGAAAGAAAATTGGGACTTGAGGTCATTCCTTTTGATGCGGGTACATCATCCGTATTAAAAGGCGAAACCTTATATGACACCGTTAAAACGTTAGAAGCAATAGGTGTAAATGCCTTGATCATCCGTCATGAACAGGATAATTATTTTGATGAATTGAATGGGAAGATCGGGATTCCCATAATCAATGCAGGGGATGGCTGCGGAAATCATCCTACCCAATCATTACTGGACTTATTGACGATAAAACAAGAGTTTAAAAGTTTCAAAGGTCTGAAGATTGCCATAATCGGTGATGTGAGGCATAGTCGGGTTGCGAAATCAAATGCAGAAGCATTAACCCGTTTAGGAGCGAATGTCGTATTTTCGGGTCCGCCTGAATGGTTTGACAGAACAAACAGTTTAGGAAGGTATGAAGACATCGACCATGCGGTAGCTACTTCGGATGTGGTCATGCTGCTCAGAATACAGCATGAAAGGCATATTGAAAAATACGATCAGGCAAATGGAGATTATCTGGAAAGTTTCGGCCTGACCAAACAACGTGAAAAAAATATGAAACCGGATGCAATCATCATGCATCCTGCACCAATAAACCGCGGTGTTGAAATAGACAGTGATTTAGTCGAATGCAGCCGCTCAAGAATTTTTAAACAAATGGAAAATGGCGTGTTCATTAGAATGGCCGTATTAAAAAATGTGCTTGAACAATCCGAAGGGGGAAACATCCATGAAAACAGTAATCAAAAATGGAGTATTGCTAGATAATCAAAACTCATTCATAAAAGCGGACATTGAAATGGAAGGCAAGGTCATCACAAAAATCGGCGAGAACTTGGCAACGGAAAATTGTAAAGTAGTTGACGCTGAAGGGTTGCTTATTACACCAGGACTTGTTGACCTGCATGTCCATTTACGCGAACCGGGCGGTGAACATAAAGAAACAATCGCAAGCGGAACGCTTGCAGCGGCAAGAGGCGGTTTCACAACGGTAGCGGCGATGCCTAATACAAGGCCAGTTCCCGATACAGTGGAAAACCTTGAAGCGCTAAACAGGAAAATTGAAGAAACGGCTCATGTCAGGGTACTCCCATATGCATCCATCACGATTAGGGAAGCAGGCAAGGAGCTGACCGACTTTTCTTCATTAAAACAAACGGGTGCTTTCGCCTTTACGGACGATGGTGTGGGGATTCAAGAAGCAGGGATGATGCTGGAAGCGATGAAACGGGCAGCCGCTCAAGATATGGCCATAGTTGCTCATTGTGAAGACAATAGCTTAATCAATAAAGGCTCCGTCCATGAAGGAAGATTCTCGAAAGAACAGGGAATCAATGGAATTCCGTCCGTATGTGAAGCTGTACATATTGCCCGGGATATCCTCCTTGCTGAAGCGGCGGATTGCCATTATCACGTTTGCCACATTTCCACGAAGGAATCGGTAAGGACGGTAAGGGATGCCAAACGCGCCGGTATCCGCGTCACAGCCGAAGTTACACCGCATCACTTATTATTGTGTGAAGATGATATACCGGGACTTGATACGAATTATAAAATGAACCCGCCATTAAGGGGCCGTGAAGATCGGGATGCATTGATAGAAGGACTGCTTGACGGAACCATCGATTTTATAGCAACAGACCATGCCCCGCATGCGGCTGAGGAAAAAGCGCAGGGAATGCAGCTGGCTCCTTTCGGAATCGTAGGGTTGGAAACGGCCTTCCCGCTACTTTACACCGAATTGGTTAAAACGGGCGTCATTACTTTAAAGCAATTGATCGATTTCATGACAATCAAACCATCTGAAAGTTTCTCCCTTCCTTATGGAGAGTTAAAAGAAGGTGCTGCTGCGGATATCGTGCTCATCGATTTGGAAACGGAAAAAGAAATTAATGCTGAAGAGTTTGCTTCAAAAGGTAAAAATACACCTTTTAATGAAAAGAAATGTTATGGCTGGCCAGTCATAACGATTGCGGAAGGAAAAATAGCTTGGGAAAAAGGACGTGTTCAAGGATGAAAAGACAGCTAATTTTAGAAGACGGGACAGTATTCCATGGGGAAGCATTCGGTGGGGACGTAGAAAAAATCGGTGAGGTCGTTTTTAACACAGGGATGACGGGATACCAGGAGATTCTATCCGATCCATCGTATTGCGGTCAAATCGTTACACTTACGTACCCATTAATCGGGAACTACGGGATAAACCGTGATGACTTCGAATCCATCAATCCAGCGATAGCAGGATTCGTCGTTAAGGAAACGGCAGAACTTCCTTCCAACTGGCGAAACCAATTATCGCTTGATGAATATCTGAAAATGAAGAACATACCTGGAATAAGCGGAATCGATACGAGAAAGCTGACAAGAATCATCAGGAAATCAGGTGCACTTAAAGGGGCGCTCTGCAATATCAACAAAGATGCAAATGAAGTGGTTTCCCAGTTGAAAGCAACGGTGATACCTTCTAATCAAGTGAAACAGGTTTCAACAAAAGCACCTTATTCCAGTCCGGGCAGAGGCCCGCGGGTAGTCCTTGTAGACTATGGCATGAAGCATGGGATTTTACGTGAGTTGACGAAGCGCGGCTGTGATGTCGTGGTTGTGCCTTATAACGTCACGGCCGAAGAAGTGATGCAATATCATCCGGATGGCGTGATGCTTTCAAACGGTCCTGGAGATCCGAAAAGTGTTCATGAGACGCTTGAAATGATCCGTTCAATCCAAACGCAAGTGCCATTATTCGGAATCTGTTTAGGACATCAATTATTCGCACTTGCAAACGGGGCGGATACGACAAAATTGAAATTCGGCCATCGAGGTTCGAATCATCCGGTTAGGGACCTTCGTACCGGAAAGGTATCCATCACATCTCAAAATCATGGATATACAGTTGAAGAGCTTTCCATAGAAAGTACAGATCTTATTGTGACGCATACAGCATTGAATGACGATACGATTGAAGGTCTGCGCCATAAAAAGTATCCAGCGTTCACCGTACAATATCACCCGGAAGCATCACCAGGTCCAGAAGATGCCAACTACTTATTCAATGAATTCTTACAAATGATTGAAGCTGCAACCAACAAGGGGGAAAAAACATGCCAAAACGCACTGATATAAAAAGCATCCTAGTAATCGGTTCCGGTCCGATCGTCATCGGACAGGCCGCCGAGTTCGATTATGCAGGAACCCAAGCGTGTATAGCCTTAAAAGAAGAAGGCTATCGAGTGATCCTGATTAACTCTAATCCTGCGACAATCATGACAGACACTGAAATGGCTGACGCGGTTTATATCGAACCGATCACATTGGAATTTGTCAGCAAAATCATTCGTAAAGAGCGCCCGGATGCACTGTTACCTACCTTGGGCGGACAGACTGGCTTGAACATGGCCGTTGAGCTTGCCGAATCAGGAATCCTGGAAGAATGCAATGTCCAGATTCTTGGGACAAAACTATCGGCAATCCAACAAGCGGAAGACCGTGACCTTTTCCGTACGCTAATGAACGATCTTGGGGAACCGGTGCCTGACAGCGACATTATTCATAACTTGGAAGAGGCTTATACATTCGTTGAACGAGTCGGCTATCCGGTCATTGTTCGACCTGCCTTCACGCTTGGCGGAACAGGCGGTGGGATTTGCGATAACGAAGAGCAGCTGATCGAGATTGTTGAGGGTGGCCTGAAAAGCAGCCCGGTTCACCAATGTCTGCTTGAGAAGAGCATTGCCGGTTTCAAAGAAGTGGAATATGAAGTGATGCGTGATTCCAATGATAATGCAATAGTCGTTTGTAATATGGAAAACTTCGATCCTGTCGGTGTCCATACAGGCGATTCAATAGTTGCCGCACCAAGCCAAACATTAAGTGACAGAGAGTACCAAATGCTTCGTAATACGTCTCTGAAGATTATCCGTGCCCTGAAAATTGAAGGTGGATGTAATGTTCAGCTTGCGCTAGATCCGAACAGCTATCAATATTATGTCATTGAAGTGAACCCAAGGGTCAGCCGTTCATCGGCACTTGCTTCAAAAGCGACTGGATATCCAATTGCAAAGCTTGCAGCAAAGATAGCCGTTGGTTTGACGCTCGATGAAATGATGAACCCTGTCACTGGCAAAACCTATGCCAGCTTTGAACCGGCACTGGACTATGTCGTTACGAAAATTCCGCGCTGGCCTTTCGATAAGTTCGAAAGCGCCAACCGTAGGCTCGGTACCCAAATGAAGGCGACCGGAGAAGTCATGGCAATCGGCCGTACATTTGAGGAATCAATTTTAAAAGCTGTCCGTTCCCTTGAAGCGGGTATATACCATCTTAATTTGAATGACGAGTTTGAGGATGGAAAAATAGAGAAACGGATCCGAAAAGCGGGAGATGAACGGTTATTCTATATCGGTGAAGCGTTAAGAAGGGGAAAAACGATTGAAACCATCCACGAATGGAGCCAGATCGATTTATTCTTCTTGCATAAGTTGAAAAAGATAATCGACTTTGAAAAGCAGCTAAAAGAACATTCTTTTGATTGTGAAGTATTGCAAAAGGCTAAAGAACTAGGGTTTTCTGACAAAACGATCGCCGAAATATGGGGAGTTCCCGAAATTGATGTCTATGAATTCCGGAAACAGCAAGGAATCATCCCTGTTTACAAAATGGTTGATACATGTGCTGCCGAATTCGAATCGGAAACACCGTATTTTTATGGGACATACGAAGATGAGAATGAATCCATCGTTACTGACAAGAAAAGTGTCATTGTCCTGGGATCAGGCCCAATTCGGATCGGGCAAGGAGTAGAGTTTGATTATGCGACCGTACACTCGGTATGGGCCATTAAGGAAGCGGGATATGAAGCGATCATCATCAACAACAATCCCGAAACGGTTTCAACGGATTTCAGTATCTCCGACAAACTTTATTTCGAACCATTGACTATTGAAGATGTCATGCATGTCATCGATTTGGAAAAACCGGAAGGGGTCATCGTCCAGTTTGGCGGACAGACGGCAATCAACCTTGCAGATGGTCTTGTTGAAAGAGGAGTGAAGATCCTTGGTACTTCCCTTGAAGACCTGGATAGGGCGGAAAATCGCAATAAATTCGAAAAAGCACTTAAGGATTTAGGCATTCCGCAGCCAAAGGGCAAAACTGCAACATCGGTTGATGAAGCGATCGTCATCGCTGAAGATATTGGTTACCCGGTTTTAGTAAGGCCATCGTATGTTCTCGGAGGAAGAGCGATGGAAATCGTCTATAAACAAGAAGAATTACTGCACTACATGAAAAATGCCGTGAAAATAAATCCGGATCATCCTGTCC
This sequence comes from Peribacillus frigoritolerans, assembly GCA_030562215.1. GTDB lineage: Bacteria > Bacillota > Bacilli > Bacillales > DSM-1321 > Peribacillus > Peribacillus frigoritolerans_B. The sequence continues at coordinate 2,643,667 of JAUPFL010000001.1, forward strand.
TGATAGACCGCTACTTAACGGGTAAGGAAATCGAAGTAGATGGTATTTCCGATGGTGAAACGGTCGTGATCCCTGGAATCATGGAGCATATCGAACGCGCTGGCGTCCATTCAGGTGATTCAATTGCAGTTTATCCGCCGCAAAACTTAACGGAAAAACAAAAAGAAGTAATCATCGATTATACGACCCGATTGGCAAAAGGCTTGAATATAATTGGTCTCTTGAACATTCAATATGTCATCAGCAATGAAGAAGTGTATGTGATTGAGGTAAATCCACGTTCAAGCCGAACCGTTCCATTCTTAAGTAAAATTACGAATGTGCCGATGGCTAACCTAGCCACGAAGGTCATCTTTGCCACACGCTTGAAAGCCAAGGTTACAAATCGGGGTTAGTGCCAGAACAAACTGGGGTCTATGTGAAAGTGCCGGTCTTCTCTTTTGCAAAATTAAGAGGTGTGGACATCTCACTCGGACCTGAAATGAAATCGACCGGTGAAGTAATGGGGAAAGATAGCACCCTTGAAAAAGCTTTATATAAAGGGTTGGTCGCTTCCGGTTTCAAGATCAAGGGACATGGTTCGGTGTTATTGACGATATCTGATAAAGATAAGCAAGAAGCGCTTCTTTTAGCTAGGCGTTTCCATAATATCGGCTTCAAGCTGATAGCCACCAGCGGAACTGCTGCCCTATTGGAGCAATCCGGGATCCCGACTGCGATCGTCGGAAAAATTGGCGAAGAAGGTACAAACCTGCTAGATGTCATCCGGAACGGGGAAGCGCAATTTGTCATAAATACTTTGACAAAAGGTAAGCAGCCGGCCCGGGATGGTTTCAGAATCCGACGTGAATCGGTTGAAAATGGAGTGACATGCCTAACATCACTTGATACGGCAGAAGCCATTTTAAGAGTGATAGAATCCATGACCTTCTCGGCAGAAGCAATGGGAAAAACGGAAAAAAGTCGTGAGGTGAGCTATATATGATCAAGAAGGAAAGAATGAAGGTGTTAAATCATAAGGAACTGGCCCCATCCATCTTTGAACTTACCCTGCAAGGTGAATTGGTTTCAGAGATGAATCAACCAGGCCAGTTTGTCCAAGTCAAGACAACAGAAGGCACTGAGCCATTGTTAAGACGCCCGATTTCGATTTCTTCTTACAACAGCAGTGAAAAACAGTTCACGATGATATACCGGGCTGAAGGTAAAGGAACGACGCTGTTATCACAGCGTAAAGAGGCGGAAGCGGTCGATATCCTTGGACCCCTTGGCAACGGATTTCCCGTTCATGAGGCTAAACAGGGCGAAACGGCATTATTGGTTGGCGGCGGGATTGGTGTCCCGCCCCTGTATCAATTATCACAAATGTTGGTTGCGAAAGGTGTTACGGTAATCCATGTATTGGGCTTCCAGACCAAGTCAGCCATTTTTACGAAAAAGAATTCAGTGAATTAGGTGATACCTATATTGCCACGGTGGATGGTTCATACGGGACAAAAGGATTTGTCACGACTGTAATAGACAATCTGGAGCAAGAGTTTGCAACGATCTTTTCATGCGGGCCTACACCAATGTTAAGAGCCTTGGAAGCGGGCTATCGTGAGAAGAAGCTTTTCCTGTCCCTTGAGGAAAGGATGGGATGCGGCATCGGTGCATGCTTTGCTTGCGTGTGTCATACAGGGGATGATCCAACTGGTTTCAGTTATAAAAAGGTTTGCAGTGATGGACCCGTATTCCGGGCAGGAGAGGTGGTATTATGAGCAGGCTTTCAGTTGAATTACCAGGATTACATTTGAAAAATCCGGTCATGCCAGCATCTGGATGCTTTGGATTCGGCCGTGAATACAGTCAATTTTTTGACTTGGATATTCTTGGGGCGATCATGATCAAAGCGACCACTCCTGAGCCGAGGTTCGGCAACCCGACTCCGCGTGTTGCGGAAACCTCTTCGGGAATGCTAAACGCCATCGGTCTGCAAAATCCAGGTTTAGAAAAGGTCATCAGTGAAGAACTTGACTGGTTAGGTAAGTTTGATGTTCCCATCATCGCCAACGTTGCAGGTTCGCAAATAGATGACTATGTAAAGGTTGCCAAGGAAATAAGCAAGGTGGGGAATGTGAAAGCACTTGAATTGAATATCTCTTGTCCGAATGTAAAAGAAGGAGGCATTGCTTTCGGTACGGTACCGGAAGTTGCCAAAGAGGTAACCAAGGCGGTAAAGGAAGTATCTTCAGTCCCTGTTTATGTGAAGCTTTCACCGAATGTCAGTAATATTGTGGAAATGGCCAAAGCAGTTGAAGATGGCGGGGCCGACGGGTTGACAATGATTAATACATTAGTCGGCATGCGATTGGATTTAAAAACGGGCAAACCGATCCTTTCTAACAGAACGGGTGGATTATCTGGGCCTGCAATAAAACCTGTAGCGCTCCGGATGATTTATGAGGTTAGCCAGCAAGTGTCCATTCCAATAATCGGAATGGGCGGCATCGCCACGGCGGAAGACGTCATTGAATTTTTCTATGCGGGTGCCAGTGCTGTTGCGGTGGGAACCGCGAACTTCGTGGATCCGTTTGTATGCCCGACCATCATCGAAGAATTACCGAAATTATTGGATGAGCTGGGATTTGACCATATTTCAGAATGTATCGGAAGGAGCTGGAAGCAAAATGAAACAGTCACTAATAATCGCTCTTGACTTCCCTGACCTCCTTCAAACGGAGACATTCCTAAAACAGTTCCATTCGGAAAAATTGGCTGTAAAAGTGGGGATGGAATTATTTTATCAGAATGGTCCATCAATAGTTTCTTTCGTAAAGGAGCAAGGCCACGATGTGTTTTTGGACTTGAAGCTTCATGATATTCCAAATACCGTTAAAATGGCCATGACAGGATTGGCAACTTTAGGCGCTGACATGGTCAATGTACATGCGGCGGGTGGACAAAAGATGATGGAAGCAGCAATGGAAGGTCTGGATAAGGGAACGTCCGCTGGTAAAAAACGTCCGTTATGCATAGGGGTTACCCAACTGACGAGCACGTCACAAGAACAAATGAATGCTGAGCAAAACATTGCCGGATCTCTGGAAGATTCGGTCCTCCATTATGCAAAACTTACTAGACAGGCAGGATTGGATGGCGTCGTCTGTTCCACCCATGAAGTAAAGAACATACATGAACGCATCGGTCATGAATTCTTAACCGTCACACCTGGAATCCGAAGTGCAGGTGGACAGACGCATGATCAAAAGAGGATTGCCACGCCTGAACAGGCTAGGGATTTTGGAGCGGATGCCATCGTTGTTGGGAGAGCCATAACGGGGCGGCAGATCCATTAAGGGCGTATTTGGAAATGAAAGCAGCTTGGGAGGGCATATCATGTTAAATAATAAGATAGCTGAACATCTATTGGAAATAAAAGCAGTGTACCTACAGCCGAATGACCCCTTTACTTGGGCATCTGGAATTCAATCACCCATTTATTGTGACAACCGGTTAACCCTTTCATACCCAGAGGTTCGCAATGAAATTGCGGAAGGATTGAAAGGTTTGATTGAACAGCATTTCCCTGAGGCTGAACTGATTGCAGGCACAGCAACTGCAGGCATTCCGCATGCTGCTTGGGTGAGTGAAAAATTAAATGCACCGATGTGCTATGTTCGATCCAAAGCCAAGGAGCACGGAAAGGGCAATCAAATCGAAGGCCGCGCAGTTCCAGGACAAAAAGTGGTGGTTGTGGAAGACTTGATTTCAACCGGCGGAAGTGTTATTACTGCTGTTAACGCGCTGAAAGAGGCAGGCTGTGATGTTCTTGGAGTCGTTTCGATCTTTACTTACGAATTGGAAAAGGGAAAAGAAAAATTCGAAGCTGAGGGCATTATTAACCATTCGTTGAGTGACTACTCGACTTTGATAAAAGTCGCTAATGAAAAAGGGGACATCACCGCAGAGGAATTGGAAAAGCTAAAAAAATGGCGGGAGAATCCGGCTGATACAGCTTGGATTTCAGCATGAAAATAGAGGCGGCCCAATCACGCACGATTGGGCCGCCTCTATTTTTTACTCCTTCTCCGCTTCCTTTAAGCGTATGACAGTATCGGCATCCGGTGTAATATAAATGGTCTGCTGATGGTCATAGATCACGAACCCGGGCTTGGAACCGTTCGGTTTCTTAACATGGCGAACTTGTGTGAAATCAACGGGCACTGAACTCGATTGCTTTGCTTTACTGAAGAAAGCTGCTAATACGGCTGCCTCTTTTATCGTTTTTTCACTTGGCGCTTCATTTCGAATCACAACATGTGAGCCGGGTATATCTTTCGTATGAAGCCATATTTCATCACGGCGTGCAAACTTATTCGTTAAATAATCATTTTGTTTATTATTCTTCCCGACAAAAATGAGATCTCCGTCTGTAGCATAATATGTTTCAAGCTGCGGTTTTGCATTTGCAGGCTTTTTCATGCCTTTTTTCTTTTTTTGCCTAATGTATCCTTCTTCCTGAAGTTCTTCGCGAATCTCCTCTATATCTCTGGGTGACGCTGATTGGAGCTGCTGATGCAAGGCTTCGAAGTAGGCCAATTCCAATTTTGTTTTTTCGATTTGTTCTTGGACGACTCCGACTGCATTTTTGGACTTTTGGTATCTGGAGAAGTATTTTTGTGCATTATCTGATGGGTTTTTTAATGGGTCAAGCGGGATGGTGACCACACTTTGTTCTTCATCATAATAATTGACGACTTCTATTTCCTTCATGCCTTTTTTCATCTGATATAGATTAGCTGTAAGCAGCTCACCGAACAACTGATATTGTTCTCCGCGTTCCGTATCTTTTAATGTACGTTCAAGCTTCCCGATTTTCTTTGAGTTCTTTTCGATTTCATTAGTAATGAAACGTTCTACATCCTGGCTCTTTTGCTTAACCCGATCTCTTTCTGCCTTTCCGAAGTAATAGCGGTCGAGCATTTCGCTCAATGAAGAAAACGTACGTTGATTCCCAGTCAGATGCTCTAGTGAAAGCATATAAAAAACTTCTTTATTTCCATCTTGTTTGATCGTGGCAACATATTTCTGTTCCGAGATTTCTTGGATAATTTTTAAAAAAGCTGTTGGAAGGGTCGTGCTGTTGGCAAGTCCAGCCCGGTAGACGGCTTCCTTTGCAACTAATGGTGAAACTCCTGAAAAATGGGCAACAAGCTGTCGATCCAGCTTTCCTGCATTGAAGTCAATGTTCTTCCTGATATCGTCCTCGGTAGCCTCGAAGGGGTCATTTTTTTCTTGTGCGGGTGGAGCCTTATATTCCTGGCCGGGCAATATCGCCCGATAACTGTTAACGGCATGTGAAACATGCTTAATGCTGTCCAAAATCATATTTCGTTCTTTATCGACTAAAACAATGTTGCTATGTCGCCCCATGATTTCGATGATTAACTGCTTTTGAGAGACATCTCCAAGCTCATTGCGGCCCTTCACTTCAAAAATGATCATCCTATCAAGTTCATATTGATAAATATTTTCTATCGTATAACCTTCGAGGTGCTTCCTAAGAAGCATGCAGAACATGGGTGCCTCTTTGGGATTTTCATAACTTTCTTCGGTCATTTGAACCCTCGAATAACTTGGGTGGGCTGATAATAAGAGCTTATGGTTCTTACCTCCAGCACGAACAACCAGTATTACTTCATTTTTATAAGGCTGATGTACCTTATTGATTCGTCCACCTTTTAATAAAGAAGCGATTTCTTCCGTCATCGCCTTCGTAAATAATCCATCAAATGACATTCTATTTTTACTTCCTTTACATAAGATTTTCTAAGAACTCATTTTTGCCGGGCGTTATAAATCGATCGGGGCTGCCCATTTTAGTTAATCACAATTTTTAGCGAACTGGGTGAAAGCAGGAGTTGCAGTTCAGTGAATGGATTCTTTTTTTATTTCCTGATATTTATTCAAAATTGGTCCATTCCATGATTACAGTTCGTTCATTCAAAAAATTAACCGGATCGTTCTTCTTTCCGCAATTCTGTTTAATTATAGCATTATTTTGGACGAGTCTGAATAATCATGGAAGAAGAGCAGGTTGTTTTATGTATCGGTAAGCAGGCAGGTGTTGGGTGAGTAAAGCAAAAAGCGCCTGTTGAGATGTATACAGGAGCCTATTTCATTCTATTCAAAGGGATGTGTGATACTTGATGGAGTTCAGGGAAATGAATAATCAAGAAATGGAGAAAGCGCTTCAAACAAACGTTACACACGGTTTGGACGATGATGAAGTAAAGGACAGGCTGCGAAAGAATGGTTTTAACGAATTGAAGGAAGGAGAAAAACAGTCAGCCATTCTTTTATTTTTCGCCCAATTCAAAGATTTCATGGTCATTGTTTTACTTGCCGCGACATTGGTCTCCGGGATATTGGGTGAATATATCGATGCGATTGCCATCATGGCGATTGTTTTTTTGAATGGATTACTTGGTTTTTTTCAAGAACGGAAGGCAGAAAAATCCTTGGATGCCTTAAAGGAAATGGCTGCACCTCAAGTTAACGTGCTTCGAGATGGCCAGTGGCTGAAAATCCCATCGAGAGAAGTTGTTGTAGGGGATATCCTGAAGTTTTCGAGCGGTGACCGTATTGGTGCCGATTTACGGATCATCGACCATTCAAGCCTTGAAATAGAAGAGTCGGCACTTACCGGCGAGTCACTCCCGGCCGTTAAATGTTCTGATCCATTGATGAATGAGGTTGAAGGTATCGGTGATCAGGAAAATATGGCGTTTATGGGAACGATGGTGACAAGAGGGAATGGAGTCGGAATCGTAATCGCTACAGGAATGAATACGGCGATGGGGAAGATTGCGGATCTCCTGCAGACCGCAGAAACAAAAGAAACACCGCTTCAACGGAGGTTGGAGCAGCTGGGCAAAATTTTGATCGTCACGGCTTTAATATTAACTGTAATCGTGGTCCTGACTGGTGTCATTCAAGGACATGACCTTTATACGATGTTTTTAGCCGGGGTATCTTTGGCAGTTGCGGCGATTCCGGAAGGCCTGCCGGCCATTGTGACCGTAGCCTTGTCTTTAGGTGTTCAGCGTATGATCAAACAAAAAGCGATTGTCCGCAAACTTCCCGCCGTAGAAACGCTTGGCTGTGCAACGGTGATTTGTTCAGATAAGACAGGTACACTGACACAAAACAAAATGACGGTGACGAAGGTTTGGAGTGGGGGAAAACTTGGGATGTCGGTGGTTCTGGTTACAATCCGGTCGGAGAGTTTTCTTTAGAAGGAGTTTCAGTTGCCCCGAAAAACCATAATGCCTTGCTTCAAATAATTACATTCGGCATGCTCTGTAATAAAGCTGAGTTAAAGGAGAATGGTAAACAATATATTTTAGACGGTGATCCGACAGAAGGGGCGATGTTGGTCGCGGCAATGAAAGCGGGATTGACGAGGGAACACCTATCTAAGAGGTTTACGATAGTGAAGGAGTTTCCATTTGACTCTAGCCGTAAAATGATGAGTGTCATTGTGAAGGATGATAAAGATAATCATTTCGTTATCGTAAAAGGTGCCCCGGACGTATTGATCGCCCAGTCCGACACGATTCTTTGGGAAGGAAGGTCGGAAATATTAAATCGGGAGAGTAAGGAAAGGGTGCAACAGGACATGAATGGGCTTGCATCGCAGGCACTTAGAATGATTGCTGTGGGTTATAAACCTCTTTCAAAAGGAACGATTTTGCTGCATGAAACCGAAGCAGAGCGCAATTTGACCTTCATGGGACTGCAGGGCATGATCGATCCCCCGCGTCCGGAGGTGAAGCAGGCAGTTAAGGAATGCCGGGATGCCGGGATCAAAACTGTCATGATTACAGGCGACCATGTAATAACCGCAAAGGCAATTGCTAAAGACCTCGGAATTTTAAAAGGAAAAGACCGTGTACTTGAAGGACGGCAATTGGCGGACATGGAAGTCGGGGAACTTGAGGAAGTTGTTGAAAGTGTTTCGGTATTTGCCCGCGTTTCCCCGGAACATAAGTTAAAAATCGTAAAAGCCTTGCAAAATAAAGGGCATGTTGTTGCAATGACAGGGGATGGTGTCAATGATGCCCCTGCGATAAAATCAGCCGATATTGGTATATCCATGGGCATCACGGGGACTGATGTCGCTAAGGAAGCTTCTTCCTTGATATTGGTTGACGATAATTTTGCCACAATTAAATCAGCCATAAATGAAGGCAGGAATATTTATGAAAACATCAGGAAGTTCATCCGTTATCTGCTAGCATCCAATGTCGGGGAGATTTTGGTCATGTTTTTGCGATGCTATGTGCCTTGCCATTACCTTTGATACCAATCCAGATCTTATTCGTGAACCTTGTAACTGACGGACTGCCTGCGATGGCATTGGGCCTAGATTCCGCAGAAGAAGATGTAATGAAAAGAAATCCAAGAAATGCTAATGAAGGTGTTTTTGGAAGAGGGCTTGGCTGGAAGATCATCTCACGTGGTTTTCTGATCGGGGTTTCTACATTGATTGCATTTTATGTTGTATATCGTGCAAATCCGGATAACCTTGCTTATGCACAAACGATTGCGTTCGCTACCTTGGTCCTGGCTCAGCTTATACATGTATTCGATTGCCGAAGTGAACGTTCGATCTTCTCGAGAAATCCATTCGGTAACCTTTATCTAGTGGGGGCGGTGATATCCTCCCTATTATTGATGGTAGCCGTCATGTATGTACAGCCTTTACAAACAATCTTTCATACGGTACCGATTTCGGGCAGGGATTGGTTATTAGTAATAGGAATGGCATCCATTCCAACTTTTTACTGGCTGGAACCTTTTTAGCAAGAAAAGCACAATGATATATGATATAATCTTTAAGGTGGTAGAGTCTTGCTCTATTGCCTTTTTATTTTTGTAGTATTTTATTTGTGAGCTAAAGTTTTTGTACTTTAGCTAATATATAATGAATGTTTAAGGCAAAATTACTACATTATGTTTTGATAGGATGTGGAACCATGGTTACCAGTATGACGGGCTATGGAAGAGAAGAAGCGGAAAACGAACAGGTCAGGGTTTTTGCTGAAATCAAGACCGTGAACCATCGTTTTTGTGAATATATGATTCGAATGCCGCGCCAGCTTTTGGTTTTGGAAGAAAAGGTGAAGAAGAAGGCGAATCAATACATAAGAAGGGGACGGGTGGAAATCTTCATTACAGTGGAAGGTGAGAGCCTTGTTTCCAAAAAGGTGAAGATCGATTGGGATCTTGCTGATCAATATGTGGGATTGATGGATGAAGTCAAGGGAAAATACAATCTGGAAAGTTCAATTACATTACAGGATATGCTGCAACTTGAATCGATTTTCATGACGGAAGAAGTACCCGCTGTTCCTGACGATTTGGAATCCCTGTTAATGAAGGCTGTCACGGGGGCATTGGAAAATTTGAAAAAATGCGGAATCTGGAAGGTCAAGAACTTGCCTTGGACATGAAACGCCAGCTTGAAAAGTTTGGTGAGATTGTAGCAGGGGTCAAGATGCATGCACCTTCAGTCGTCGAAAAATATAAAGCCCGGTTGGAAATCAAACTGGGCGAGTTGACTGATGGATTGATAGAAGATAGCCGCATTGTGACAGAAGCGGCAATTTTTGCTGATAAATGTGATATAAATGAAGAACTGACCAGACTCGATAGCCATGTACAGCAATTTTCAAGGACCCTTACCCATAGTGAACCAATTGGAAGGAAACTTGACTTCCTTGTTCAGGAAATGAATAGGGAAGTCAATACGATTGGATCAAAGGCAAATGATTCGGCCATTACCAAAGAAGTGGTGGAAATGAAAAGTTTGCTTGAAAAATTGAAGGAACAGGTTCAAAATATCGAGTAGTCGGTTTATGATGAACCTAACAAGGTGACAATAGATATGAATGGGGGACAAAAATGTCAATTAAGCTCATTAATATTGGTTTTGGGAATATCGTTTCCGCGAACCGGATTGTATCCATCGTGAGCCCTGAATCGGCTCCGATCAAAAGGATCATCCAAGACGCCCGAGATCGTGGATCCTTAATAGATGCTACATATGGTAGAAGAACTAGGGCCGTTATAATTACAGACAGCGACCATGTTATCTTATCTGCCGTTCAACCGGAAACGGTTGCCGCACGGCTTCAAGATAGAGATGACAGCGTAGAAGAGGGGTAACTGAAACAATATGAGAGAAAAAGGTTTATTAATCGTTTTGTCCGGACCATCCGGTGTTGGTAAAGGAACTGTTAGGAAGGCGATTTTTTCTCAGCCAGGAACGGCATTCGAATATTCAATTTCGATGACGACAAGGCTGCCTCGCCATGGTGAAGTGGACGGAGTGGACTATTTCTTCAAAAAACGCGAGGAATTCGAAGCACTGATCGAAGAAGGCAAATTGCTGGAATATGCTGAGTTCGTCGGTAATTATTATGGAACACCCGTGGATTATGTCCGTGAAACAATCGATTCCGGAAAAGATGTATTTCTGGAAATAGAAGTTCAAGGAGCTAAACAGGTCCGGGAGAAATTCCCTGAAGGACTTTTCATTTTCCTTGCTCCTCCGAGTTTGACTGAACTCGAAAGCCGCATCGTTACTCGCGGAACCGAGACGGAGGAAGCGATAAAAGGCCGGATGAAAGTGGCCAAGGAAGAAATAGAACTTATGGATCTGTACGATTATGTTGTTGAAAATGATCATGTGGATGCAGCATGTGCTAGAATTAATGCAATTGTAATTGCCGAGCATTGCCGTCGGGAAAGAGTTGCAGTTTTATATAAAAAAATGTTGGAGGCGGAATAAATCATGTTATATCCATCAATTGATTCTCTATTACTAAAAATCGATTCTAAATACTCACTTGTATCGGTGGCAGCTAAACGCGCCAGGGAAATGCAAATTAAAGATAATTGCCTTGTAAAACCGGTTTCCCATAAAGCGGTAGGTCGTGCCCTTGAAGAAATTCATTCCGGTAAATTGACTTACGATAATTCTTACGAGGAAAACTAAGAAAACACAGAGCTTGACCTATCGGGCCTGACACCCTAAAGCAAACAGGAGCGTTACATTTGGAAAGTGCTTCCTTCCTGCGGCCAAGGTGTCAGGCCTGTTTGTTTTGATTTTTTAAATTAATGGGGGAATCCATTGGTTATTGCGCATTTCAAATGAAATTTCTTCGGTTTTCCGTCATAATTAGAAAAAATAGAATGTACAGTTAGGGAAATTTGCATGCTTATCGATAAAAAAGTACTTCTTTGTGTCACCGGCGGGATTGCTGTATATAAGGCTGCTGCCCTGACAAGTAAATTAACTCAGGAAGGTGCTCATGTTAAAGTGATCATGAGTGAATCGGCACGTAAGTTCGTGACGCCGCTCACCTTTCAAGCACTTTCGAGAAATGATGTGTACACAGATACTTTTGATGAGAAGGATTCTTCAGTCATTGCCCACATCGACTTGGCTGATTGGGCTGATATCATCCTTTTGGCTCCAGCTACAGCCAATGTCATTGGCAAAGTAGCCAATGGAATCGCGGATGATATGATCACTACCACACTATTGGCAACGGAAGCACCTGTTTGGGTTGCGCCGGCAATGAACGTGCACATGTACGCGCATCCAGCGGTTCAGAAAAATATGGAGACACTTCGGTCGTTTGGATACCAATTCATTGAACCGGGTGAAGGGTATTTGGCCTGCGGATATGTAGGAAAAGGGCGATTGGAGGAACCTGAAACAATCGTAGAACACCTTAATCGATATTTCGGTGAACGCAAATCACAGCAACAGCCTCTTAAAGGAAAGAAATATTTGATAACGGCAGGACCGACACGTGAAGCGATTGATCCGGTGCGTTACGTGACGAATCATTCCAGCGGCAAAATGGGCTATGCCCTTGCCGAAGAGGCAATTGAAATGGGCGCTGAGGTGACTTTGATTACTGGCCCAGTGAACTTGACGCCACCTCCCGAGGCTAGAGTAATACCAGTGGAATCAGCAGCAGATATGTATGATGCGGTATTTGATCAGTTCGATACCATTGACGTCGTAATCATGACTGCTGCAGTGGCGGACTATAAACCGAAGATTTATCATACTCAAAAGATGAAAAAGCAGCCAGGGGAAAATGTGATTGAATTTGAACGGACAAAGGATATCCTTAAGGAACTCGGTGAAAATAAAACTCATCAGATTTTGGTTGGCTTTGCGGCTGAAACGAACAACGTTGAAGAATACGCAAGAGGAAAATTAGTCAAAAAGAATGCAGATATGATCGTTGCCAATAATGTTACCGTCGCAGGGGCAGGATTTGGAACGGATACGAACATCGTGACCATTTACGATAAAAATGGAAGTGCGACCGAACTTCCAAAAATGAGTAAAGCGGATATAGCTAAAAGCATCCTGGCAGAAGTATCTCGCATGCAAAAGGAATGATATCTTATGGATATAGCATCCGTCATCGTGGATGTACCTGCTAAACAAACGGATCGAGAATTCGACTATCGCATCCCTGAAAAGTGGAACCAAGTCATCAAGCCCGGAATGAGAGTCATCGTCCCATTCGGTCCAAGAATGGTGCAGGGGTTCGTCACAGGTTTAAAAGCTAAAAGCGATTTTGCGAAATTGCGCTTTATAAAGGAACCGATGGATTTGGAGCCCATCCTTAATGATGAATTGCTTCAGCTCGGTGACTGGTTGACCAAAAAGGCGATGTGTTTTAAAATTTCAGCGCTACAGGCCATGCTTCCGGCAGCGATGAAAGCAAAGTATGAAAAAGTTATTAAAGTCGTTGAAGATAAAGAGGATCAGCTCCCTCCCTTCATTCAAAACCTTTTCGGAAAAAATGATTCAATATCTTGGAAAGATGTGATTGAAGGGAGAATGCCTCCCTCTTCCAAAAGGAAATGCAAAATGGCAATCTTGAGCTCGTATATAATGTGAAAAACCGACTTAACAAGAAGACGGTCCGTGTCATAAAATCTTTGCTTTCCCCTAAGGAACTGAAAGAAATGGCATCAGCCATATCCAGCCATGCAAAAAAACAACAGGAACTCCTTCAATACTTTATTGAACATCAAGAACCCATTCCGTTAAAAGAATTGCTTGAATTGATGAACACATCAAGCGGTACCGTCAAATCCCTAGTGTCAAAAGGGGCCTTGGCTGAAATGGATCAAGAAATATACCGTGATCCTTATGAGAACCGTGTTTTCGAAAAATCCATTCCCTTTACACTAACAGCTGAACAAACAGCTGCATTGAAGCCTATCCAAGAGAAAATACATCATGATGAACATGATGTATTCCTTCTATATGGTGTAACCGGCAGCGGGAAGACGGAAGTGTATCTGCAGGCAATTGCCTCTGTCATTGAAAAAGGGAAGGAAGCCATCATGCTTGTACCTGAAATCTCCTTAACGCCACAGACGGTGAAGAGGTTTAAGGAACGATTTGGGGAGCAGGTAGCTGTCATGCATAGCGGTTTATCCGTAGGTGAAAAATATGATGAATGGCGGAAAATTCACCGTAAAGAAGTAAAAGTGGTGGTGGGGGCACGTTCCGCCGTGTTTGCTCCTTTTGAAAACCTGGGTCTGGTCATCATTGATGAAGAGCATGAATCCAGTTATAAGCAAGAAGAAACGCCAAGGTACCACGCGAGGGATGTTGCCATCGAAAGAGCAAAATCATATGGTTGCCCGGTTATTCTTGGCAGCGCCACACCTACACTTGAATCTTTTGCGCGAGCCAAGAAAAATGTCTATAAATTATTGACCCTTAGCCAGAGGATGAATAAAAATGCGTTGCCAGCAGTGGATATTGTAGATATGAGGGAAGAACTAAGAACTGGAAATCGTTCCATGTTTTCGGAGCTGCTCTTCACCAAGCTGAAAGACCGGCTTGATAAGGGGGAGCAAACAGTCCTGATGCTAAATAAAAGGGGGCATTCTTCCTTTGTGATGTGCCGAAGCTGCGGATTGGTCATCAACTGCCCTAATTGTGACATTTCACTCACATATCATCGCTTTAATGATATAATGAAATGCCATTATTGTGGGTTTGAAGAGGGAATGCCTTCCGTTTGCCCTGAATGTGAAAGTGAACATATAAGGTTCTTCGGAACAGGCACTCAAAAGGTTGAAGAAGAACTTGCAAAAATCCTCCCGGAAGCAAGGGTCATACGAATGGATGTTGACACGACGAGTAAGAAGGGTTCACATGAGCGATTGCTGAATGCCTTTGGTGAAGGAAAGGCCGATATATTGCTAGGTACCCAAATGATAGCCAAGGGTCTTGATTTTCCTAATATCACTCTTGTTGGAGTCCTTTCAGCCGATACAATGTTGCATCTACCTGATTTCCGTTCTTCGGAAAAGACATTTCAGCTGCTGACACAGGTCAGCGGAAGGGCGGGACGTCATCAGCTTCCGGGTGAGGTGGTCATCCAAACCTATACGCCTGAGCACTATAGCATCGAGCTTTCTGCCCTGCAGGATTATGATGCTTTTTATGAACGGGAGATGCATCTAAGGAGGCAAAGTCATTACCCTCCATATTATTATGTTGTCCTTATAACCGTTTCACATGAAGACTTAATGAAGACGGTGAGTGTTACTGAGAAAATCACCAATTATTTAGGCTCGCGATTGAATCGGGATTCTATCGTACTAGGTCCGGTTGCTTCGCCCATTAGCCGAATCAACAATAGATATCGCTATCAATGTCTGATAAAATACAAACGAGAGCCGGACCTGAATCAGCATTTACGCACACTTTTAGAGCATTACCAAAAAGAAACCGCTCAGAATCATCTGCAGATTTCAATAGATTTAAATCCACAGATCATGATGTAATTATTTAAGAGATGGATGATTACCGCGAGCTGTTACAGCTTGCGTTTTTATATAATGAAGTGTTGTTTTTCATATCTAGGAGGGTACCTTTAATTTTGGCTATTTTACCGATTGTTTTGTTTCCTGAAAAAATTTTACAACAAAAATGCGATAAAGTAACAAGTTTTGATAAAAAGTTGGCAAAGCTGTTAAATAACATGTATGAAACGATGGTGGAGGCGGATGGCGTTGGACTTGCAGCACCTCAAATTGGCGTTAAAAAGCAAGTGGCCGTCGTTGAAATAGAGGAAGGATCAGGTGCAATCGAACTGATTAATCCGGAAGTGCTGGAATTGGAAGGCGAACAGACAGGTGTTGAAGGATGCTTGAGCTTCCCGAGTTTATATGGTGAAGTATCACGTCCTTACCGTGTCAAAGTCCGGGCACAAGACCGAAAAGGATCTTATTTCGAGATAGAAGCGGAGGATTTCCTTGCAAGGGCCCTTCTACACGAAATCGATCATCTGCAAGGAGTTTTATTTACAAGTAAGGTTTCCCGGTATATTTCGGAAGAAGAGTTAGAAAGGTATGGAGAAGAATGACAAAAATAATTTTTATGGGTACACCGGACTTTTCAGTGCCGGTCTTGAAAAGAATCATAGATGAAGGGTATGATGTGATCGCCGTTGTCACACAGCCCGATCGTCCAGTAGGCCGAAAAAAGGTGCTAACGCCGCCGCCAGTTAAAGTCGAAGCCGAAAAGCATGGGATACCCGTTTATCAGCCTGAAAAAATCCGTGAAAAAGAAGAACTTGAAAAAATCATTGCATTGAATGCTGACTTAGTGGTGACGGCGGCTTTCGGACAAATCCTTCCGAATGAATTGCTGGATGCCCCTAAGTACGGCTGTATTAATGTACATGCCTCCCTGCTTCCTGAACTTCGTGGAGGGGCGCCTATTCATTATTCCATTTTACAGGGAAAGAAAAGACTGGGATAACCATAATGTATATGGCGGAAAAATTGGATGCCGGTGATATATTGACTCAGGCGGAAGTTACTATAGAGGAAGAAGACAATGTTGGTACACTGCATGATAAATTAAGCAAGATAGGATCGGATTTACTTGCGGAGACACTTCCAAAACTTATAAATGAAGAGTTACAGGCAATCAAGCAAGATGATGCTAAAGCATCTTTTGCGCCTAACATCAAACGGTCGGAGGAAAAAATCGACTGGTCGAAATCAGGGGAAGACATCTATAACCATGTACGCGGCCTGAATCCTTGGCCTGTTGCTTATACAACCTTAGACGGTTCCATTATGAAAATTTGGCAAGTAAAGAAAATTGAAGATGGCAAACAGGCCTTGCCGGGCACGGTCATCGATGTACAAAATGATGGTTTCATCGTTTCGACAGGCAATGAGACGGCAATACTAGTAACAGAACTGCAGCCTTCAGGAAAGAAAAAATGCCAGCGAAAGATTACTTGCGCGGAGCCGGATCGTTCATTAAAGCAGGCATGAAGTTAGGAGAACAGAATGAAGCAAACTAAAAAGGGAGTACGTGAAATCGCTCTCGATATTTTGGAATCTGTAGAGAAAAACCAATCTTACAGTAACCTATTATTGAACAACTTGATTAAAAAGCACCAGTTATCCGTCGTGGACAGTGGTTTGCTTACAGAAATAAGCTACGGTACCATCCAGCGGAAAATGACTTTGGATTATTTTTTGAACCCGTTTATTAAACAACCTAAAAAAACGCAAAGCTGGGTCATCAATTTACTTAGACTTTCCGTTTACCAAATGGTCTATTTAGATAAAGTGCCTGACCATGCAATCATTTTCGAGGCTGTCGAAATTTCCAAAAAGCGCGGGCACAAGGGTACATCTTCGATGGTCAATGGTGTGCTTCGTAATATTCAAAGAAATGGTGTTCCTTCTTTAGGGGGAAATTAAAGATGATCTGGAACGGCTTTCCATAGAAGTAAGTCATCCTATTTGGCTGGTCCAGCGTTGGGTAGAGCAATTTGGTTATGAAAAAACCAAGGAAATGTGTGAAATCAACTTAACTGCGCCATTACAGACAGGACGGGTTAATCTAAAGAAGATTTCACGCCGTGAACTGATCAGCATATTAACGGAAGAAGGATATGATGTTGAAGCAAGTGAAGTCGTTCCCGAAGCAATCGTCAGCTATAAAGGGAATCTTGCTCATTCAGAAAGCTATAAAATGGGGTATTTATCGATTCAGGACGAGAGTTCAATGCTTGTTGCCCATGCATTGGGTGCGAATGAAAATGATGCTGTGCTCGATTGCTGTGCTGCACCTGGAGGAAAAACGACACATATCGCAGAAGGCTTGACCACAGGACAAGTATATGCGCTCGACCTTCATGAGCATAAGGTCAAGCTCATTAAAGAGCAGGCGGAGCGCCTGAAACTCAGAAACAATATTAAGACAATGGCCCTTGATAGCAGAAAAGTGCAAGAGCACTTTAATAAGGAAGGGTTTGACAGGATCTTGATCGATGCACCATGTTCCGGGTTGGGAGTAATGCGCCGGAAGCCTGATGTAAAGTATACTAAAACAAAAGATGATATAATGAAACTCTCAAGTATACAAAAACAATTATTGGAATCGGCTGCCCCGCTTGTTAAGCAAGGCGGACGGTTAGTATATAGTACCTGTACGGTGGATAAAGAAGAAAATGATAAAGTCGCTGCAGCATTTTTGGAAAGCCATCCGGATTTTGAAAGCGATGCGACCTTGTCCACAAGAATGCCTGAAAGCGTTCAGCCATATATCGAGGGTCATACGCTGCAAGTTTTTCCGCAATATTTTAGCAGTGACGGATTCTTTATTGCGAGTTTTAGAAAGAAGGTGCTGTAATGGCAGAAATCACTAAATCATCTAGAGTAAGAAAAGACACGACACCAGAAAAACCATCGATCTACTCATTGGAGCTTCACCAAATTAAAGAATGGCTTATTCAAAATGGAGAGAAGGCATTCCGGGCCGATCAAGTATATGACTGGCTTTATAAAAAACGTGTCTCCAGCTTTGAAGATATGTCCAACCTCTCGAAATCACTACGTGATAAGTTGGAGTCACAATTCACCTTCACTACATTGAAGACTTTAATTCAGCAAACGTCCAATGACGGAACGATGAAGTTTTTATTTGAACTCCATGATGGATATTCGATTGAAACGGTGCTGATGCGTCATGAATATGGAAACTCCATTTGCGTGACAACGCAGGTAGGGTGCAGAATTGGCTGTACATTCTGTGCGTCGACACTAGGCGGTTTAAAGCGGAATCTTGAATCAGGGGAAATTGTTGCCCAGGTCGTTAAAGTTCAGCAAGCACTTGATGAATCGGATGAACGTGTAAGTTCTGTCGTCATCATGGGAATCGGTGAACCGTTTGATAACTACGATAATATGATGTCATTCTTGAAGAATATAAACCATGAAAAGGGCTTGAACATCGGGGCGCGTCATATTACCGTTTCCACAAGTGGAATCATTCCTAAAATCTATAAGTTTGCCGAAGAAAGCATGCAAATAAACTTTGCTGTTTCCCTTCATGCACCGAATACGGAATTGAGAAGTAAATTGATGCCGATCAATAAGGCCTACAAACTTCCAGACTTGATTGAAGCCATCAAATACTATACAGAAAAAACAGGTCGTCGTGTAAGTTTTGAATATGGTCTATTCGGTGGCGAAAATGATACAGTGGAGCACGCTGAAGAATTAGCAGCTTTAATAAAAGGGATAAAGTGCCATGTAAACTTAATACCGGTTAACTATGTACCGGAACGCAACTATGTACGAACACCTCGGGACCAAATTTTTGAGTTTGAAAAACATTGAAGAAGCGCGGCATTAATGTAACGATCCGAAGGGAACAAGGCAGTGATATTGACGCAGCCTGCGGCCAGCTTCGGGCCAAGGAGCGTAAAGAAGAGACGAGGTGACCCTATGAGGGCAATATTTAAGACAGACCGTGGAAAAGTCCGCCAGCACAATGAAGATAATGGCGGAATCTTTAAGAACTCGGAAGGCGTTCGCCTTGCCATCGTTGCAGATGGCATGGGCGGCCACCGTGCCGGGGATGTAGCCAGTGCAATGACGATAGACCTTCTGAAAAAGGGCTGGGAAGTATCCAACGGAATCGAAACGGCAAATGATGCCGAAGATTGGCTTAAGCAGCAAATCTTCACGGTCAATCAGTTGCTTTTTGAACATGCAGAAGCGAATACGGAATGTAAGGGCATGGGGACCACCATTGTTGCGGCCATTTGCACCGACAAGTTTGCCACCATTGCCAACATCGGGGACAGCCGGTGTTATTTGTATAATGAGAGCGGTTTTAAGCAGGTCACGGAAGATCACTCACTCGTTAACGAATTGGTCCGTTCCGGTCAGATTTCGAAAGAAGATGCCGAAAACCATCCACGGAAAAATGTTTTATTACGAGCCTTGGGGACAGAAATGCAAGTGGAAATGGACATTATGACGGTCATCTTCGAAGAAAATGATTTACTATTGCTTTGTTCGGATGGATTGACGAATAAAGTGAGTGAACTGGAACTGGAAGAAACGGTAACCAATGCACAGTCACTTGAAGAAAAGGCGAATTCATTAATAGATAAGGCCAATCACTACGGTGGGGAAGATAATATCACCCTTGTGCTTGTTCAATTTACTGAAGAAAGTGAAAGCAGGTGAATTGAATGTTGATTGGTAGAAGAATCAACGGCCGTTATAAACTGATCGAGATGGTCGGCGGCGGCGGTATGGCGAATGTTTACCTTGCAAGGGATATGATCTTGGATAGGGATGTTGCATTGAAAATACTTCGCATGGATTTTAATAATGACGAAGAGTTCATCAAGCGCTTCAATCGGGAAGCCCAATCGGCAACCAGTTTGGCCCATCCCAATATCGTAAGCATTTATGATGTTGGTGAAGAAGATTCCATCTATTATATTGTAATGGAATACGTTGACGGTTTTACACTTAAGCAATACATACAAAAATATTATCCAATTCCAGTTGATGAAGCCTTGGATATCATGAGGCAAATCACGGCAGCGATTTCCCATGCCCATCATAATGGGATCATCCACCGTGACATCAAGCCACAGAACATTTTGATTGATAAAGAAGGAACCGTCAAGATTACGGACTTTGGCATTGCATTGGCCCTAAGTGCAACAAACATAACGCAAACCAACGCAGTCTTGGGCTCGGTACATTATTTATCTCCGGAACAGGCCAGAGGCGGTATGGCAAATAAGAAATCGGACATTTATTCACTTGGCATCGTCATGTTTGAATTGTTGACGGGGAGATTGCCTTTTCGGGTGAATCAGCCGTGTCGATAGCTCTTAAACATTTACAATCTGAAACTCCTTCGCCAAAACGCTGGAACTCTGAAATACCCCAGAGTGTGGAAAATATTATCTTGAAAGCGACAGCCAAAGATTCATATTACCGCTATGAGAGCGTGGACTCGATGGAAGATGACATACGGACGTCACTTAATCCGGAGCGTTCAAATGAACTGCCTTTTGCGATTCCCGAAGACCATGATGCAACAAAAGCCATCCCTGTCATTACGGATGATCAGCTTTCAAGCATCGATGAGACAATCATAAGGGGTCCTGAAAAAATACTTTAGTTTATGCGGACGATGAGGAAAGTGAATCAGAAGCAGAGAGTAAATCGAAAAAGAAACAGAAGAAACAAAAGAAACAGAAAAAACAAAAAACAAGTCGGAACACAAAGGTAAAAAACGAAAGAACATGCCTGCAATCTTGGTGTCCACCTTTTTAGTTCTCGCACTGCTTGCTGTTTTATCTGTCACTGTTTTACCTCCCTCCTTGTCTCGAAGGAAGTGACGATCCCTGACCTTAAAGGGGAAGAATTGGATGACGCCATTACTGAATTGCTTGAATTGGATTTGGTCATTGGAGATACGATCGAGATTGAAGATGAAGAGGTTGAAGCTGGTCTTGTTATCAAAACCAACCCCAAGGAAGGTAAGACGGTGAAGGAAGGCGCAGAAATCGATATTTATCAAAGCGTTGGTAAAGAGACGATTTCATTGTCTAGCTATGAAGGTCGAGACTACTCAGATGTTAAATCCCTGCTTGATAAAATGGGATTCAAAAACATAAGCGTGACTGAAAAATATGATGACAGTGCAGCCGGCACGATCATAGATCAATCTCCTTCGGGTGCCACTGAAGTCGTACCATCCGAAACGGAGCTTGAGCTGACGGTCAGTAAAGGGGAAGATCTGCTGAGTTTGAAGAACTTAACGGGGTTCAATGAAGCTGGCCTTAATGATTATTCAAGCGAAAGTGGAATAAAGATTGATGTCGAAGAAGAAATCTATCACGATTCCGTGGCAGAGGGGCTAGTCATTTCCCAGTCACCCGAACCTGATACGAAGGTGGAAAAGGGCAGTACAGTGAAAGTGGTCATTTCAAAAGGGAAAGAAGAAATTCCTCCCAAGAGTGTAACGGAGGAAGTCAAAATCGAGTATGATCCGGTTGAGCCAGGCAAAGCGCAAAAATCCAAATTTTCATCGAGGATATCAACAATAGCATGACTGAGCCTAAAGAAACATTCTTTATCGTGGAAGATGCCAAGAGAACGATCGAATTAACGGTTTCCCCGGATAAGAAAGCAGGATATAAAGTCATGCGGGACAATCAGGTCATCATCGACCAAGCCGTTTCATATCCAGAATAAATCTAAGAATTAGAGTGTGGTTATGCCCGAAGGAAAAATTATCAAAGCATTAAGTGGATTTTATTATGTGCTTGATGGTGAAGAGGTCTATCAATGCCGCGGACGGGGTGTGTTCAGGAAGAATAAGGTAACGCCCCTTGTAGGTGATTATGTGGTTTTTGAAGCGGAAAATAAAACGGACGGGACCGTGACCGAAATAAAACCGCGAAAGAATGAATTGATTCGTCCGCAAATCTCGAATGTAGATCAGGCGATCCTTGTCTTTTCAGCAGTAGAACCTGATTTCAGTCCAGCCTTGCTTGATCGATTTCTTGTATTGATCGAGGATAACGAAATCGAACCGATTATCGTCGTGACGAAACTGGACTTGGTTACAGCCGATAACCAAAAGAAATTGTCTCAGTATATCAAGGACTATCAGAAACTTGGCTATACTGTACTTGAGACATCTTCAGTTACCGCTGGAGGAATTGAAGAATTAGTGCCGTATTTAGAAGGAAAAACCAGTGTATTTGCCGGTCAGTCCGGGGTTGGGAAATCGTCTTTGCTGAATGCAATCAATCCAGAATTGGCTTTAAAGACGGATGATATTTCTTCACACCTGGGACGCGGAAGCATACGACCCGGCACGTTGAGTTGATTCATATTGGCTCTGGACTTGTCGCGGATACTCCAGGGTTCAGTTCACTTGAATTCATGGAAATGGAAGCTGAACGGCTATCCTATTGCTTCCCGGAAATGCATAAGCATGGGGAAGACTGTAAATTCAGGGCCTGTCTGCACGATAAAGAACCGAAATGTGCAGTGAAGGAAGCGGTTGATTCCGGCGAAATCCCACGTTATCGATATGAGCATTATATGCAATTCTTAGAAGAAATAAGAGATAGAAAGCCGAGGTATTAAAATGGTTAAAATCGCACCATCCATTTTATCAGCTGACTTTGCAAAATTGGGAGAAGAAATTCTTGATGTGGAAAGGGGCGGAGCGGATTTGATCCATGTGGATGTCATGGATGGGCATTTCGTGCCGAATATAACGATAGGCTCACTAATTGTTGATGCTATCCGCCCAGTAACGAAGCTTCCGCTTGATGTTCATTTAATGATCGAACAACCTGATCGTTATATCGAGGCCTTTGCGAAAGCGGGAGCCGATTATATTACTGTACATGTAGAGGCCTGCACACATTTGCATCGGACGGTTCAATTGATTAAATCTTTTGGTGTAAAGGCAGGCGTGGTGCTTAATCCAGCCACCCCGGCTTCCTTGATACAACCTATAATCGAAGATATTGACATGGTATTGTTGATGACGGTCAATCCGGGTTTTGGCGGCCAAAAGTTCATTAAATCCGTTCTGCCCAAAATTGCCGAAGTGAAGGCGATGGCAGGAAAGTATAATCAAAATCTCGAAATAGAGATTGATGGTGGAGTAAATGAAGAAACGGCTAAACTATGTATTGAACAAGGGGCGACAATCCTGGTTGCCGGCTCGGCAATATATAATCAGGAAGATCGACTCGCAGCGATTCAAAAGATTCGGGGAAAGTGATATAAGCCGACACTATCATATTCGTATGATGGTGATCGGCTTTTTTCATCAATTAAACTAAGGCACCTTGGATATGATTATATGGAAAGGATGATTTCGATGATTATCAGTATAATGGCTGGAGGGCCGGAATGTTTTTGGCCGGATCTGACATGGTATAAGGAGAAGACAGACCTTTGGGTCGGGGTTGACAGGGAGTATGGTCTCTGCTTGAAAAAGGTATCGAACCTAAGTACGGTTTTGGGGATTTTGATTCAGTTTCGGAAGATGAATACCAGAAGATTGAGCAAAAGCTGGAACAAATCAATCTATATTCTTCGGAAAAGGATGAAACGGATTTAGAGATCGCATTTAAATGGGCAATAGGGCAAAAGCCAAGAGAAATTCACATTCTGGGCGCAACAGGGGGAAGAATGGACCATTTTCTCGGGAATATCCAGCTGCTCCAAAAAGAAAGTGTCCTCCCCATCATGGCGATATGGATATATACATAGTCGATCGGCAAAATATAATCACAGTAAAGACAGCAGGTTCATATGAGGTCACTGATTTGAAAGATAAGAAATATTTGTCATTGCTCCCCGTAACGGCTGAAGTCACCGGCATTACACTTTCGGGTTTCAAATATCCGCTGGACGATGCAAGCTTGGAAATAGGTTCGACGCTTTGCATCAGCAATGAACTAATTTCCGAATCTGGGAATGTTTCATTTGAGAAAGGCATATTAATGGTGATAAGAAGCAGTGATTAAAATTCATGCTTAGAGCAGATTCGGATATAATTACGATCATCCTATATCCGCTTAAAAGCTTATGTTGTAATAGAAAAATTCCACTTCATCTTTAATTGTGGGATGCAAAGAGGAGGGGCATGATGAAATTTTATACGATTAAATTGCCAAAAGTTCTGGGCAGTTTGGTAAGGGCTATGCTCGGAGCGTTTAAAAAAGGCTGATACTTATCTCCATGACACCTCTCAAATTAAGGGAGGTGTTATTTTTCGGTAAAAAGGGCGGCCATCCATTAATGGGTGAAGGCATCCTTTCTTGATGCAGACTAGAACTGATCAAAGATTGAAACCATCCCCATTAAATACCGGCCATTACAAGTAAAAAGGCATCCTAAGAGGATGCCGTAACATTATACGCGTTCTACTTTGCCCGATTTAAGAGTTCTTGCAGAAACGTATACACGTTTAGGTTTACCGTCAACTAAAATACGTACTTTTTGAAGGTTAGCGCCCCATGTACGCTTGCTAGCGTTCATTGCGTGAGAGCGGCTGTTACCAGAACGAGTTCTTCTTCCAGTGATTACACATTTACGTGCCATGTCAAATTCCCTCCTAACTACAACAAGCTTAAGTTTTTCGCAGTCGTCTTAAGTCTTTGTAAAATACTTTAATAATTTATCATACCTACCGTTAGAATGCAATACTTCAGTTAATTACTTTCAAGAAAAAACCTTGACATACATACTTCAAAATTGAATTATATAGAGTACCGTAAGACATTTACTTTTAAAACCAAAGACATTATAGTAAAATGTCTTTAGTTGATTTGATTTTTGGGAGGGAAAAGAAAATGTCTATCGAATTACAAACGAAGTATGGACAAATTGATATCTCTAATGATGTTATCGCTACTGTAGCAGGCGGCGCAGCCGTGGATTGCTACGGAATTATAGGAATGGCTTCCAAAAACAATTTAAAGACGGCATTGCCGAAATTCTAAGAAAAGAAAACTTTACTAAGGGTGTAATTGTCCGTCAAGAAGAGGAAGAAGTTCATATCGATATGTATATTATCGTAAGTTATGGAACGAAAATCTCGGAAGTTGCACATAATGTGCAATCAAAGGTAAAGTACACTCTGGACAAAACTGTAGGATTAGCTGTTGATTCCGTTAACATTTTTGTACAGGAGTTCGTGTGACGAACCCTTAAGTATAGGAGGAAAGTTTGTGTCAATTACAAGTTTGAACGGTAAGCGCTTTGCAGAAATGATCATTCAAGGTGCCAACCATTTAGCGGCTAATGCCCAAATGGTTGATGCGTTGAATGTTTTCCCTGTTCCGGATGGAGATACAGGAACGAATATGAATTTATCGATGACTTCGGGAGCGAAGGAAGTGCAAAATAACGTCCAGGAACACATCGGGAAAGTGGGTGCGTCCCTTTCAAGAGGACTGCTAATGGGTGCACGCGGCAATTCGGGAGTTATCCTTTCGCAACTGTTCCGCGGTTTTGCTAAAGCGATTGAACATAAATCGGAAATCAATAGTGAAGAATTTGCCCAAGCTTTTGAAGCAGGGGTTCAGACAGCTTATAAAGCCGTTATGAAACCTGTTGAAGGAACCATTTTAACGGTTGCCAAAGATGCAGCCAAGCAAGCGGTTTCATCAGCAGCAAAGCATATAGACCTTATTCAGGTAATGGAAGAAATCGTTACGGAGGCCAATGCTTCATTAAAACGCACACCCGATCTTCTTCCAGTCTTAAAAGAAGTGGGAGTCGTAGATAGCGGCGGGCAAGGGTTGGTGTTCGTATATGAAGGTTTCCTTGCTGAACTGAAAGGTGAAGCCCTTCCAGTCCGATCTGCAAATGGTCCAAGCATGGATGACATGATCAGTGCCGAACATCACATGAATGTACAAGGGCATATGAACACGGAAGATATCGTGTATGGCTACTGTACGGAATTCATGGTCCGATTGGATAGTGAAAAACTTGCCAATAAATCATTTGATGAAGAAAAATTCAGAAATGATTTAAGTGAATACGGAGATTCTTTACTAGTCATCTCAGATGATGAAGTCGTTAAAGTACATATTCACTCTGAACAGCCTGGCACGTGCCTGAATTATGGACAGCAATATGGTAGTTTAATAAAAATGAAAATCGATAATATGCGTGAACAGCATACTGCGATTGTAGGTGAGACGAATACACCGCTTCAAACTAAACCGTCCACCAAAGAGAAGTACGCTGTAGTGTCAGTGGCGATGGGGTCTGGCATCAGCGAATTATTCAAAAGCATCGGCGCTAAGTCCGTCATCGAAGGCGGGCAAACGATGAATCCTAGCACGGAAGATATCGTTAAAGCTGTCGAAGGGGCATATGCAGATCATGTGATCATCTTGCCCAACAATAAAAATATCATCATGGCGGCCAATCAGGCTGCAGATGTACTTGGGGATCATGTGACTGTCATTCCAACGAAAACAGTACCACAGGGAATGGCTGCATTGTTGGCTTTCAACCCTTCACTTGATGCCGAAGAGAATAAAAAAGCGATGATCGAAGCCCTTTCGCATGTGAAAACGGGCCAGATTACTTATGCTGTCCGGGATACCAACATTGACGGTCTTGCAATCGAGACCGGGGACTTCATGGGAATTGCTGAAGGCACCATCAAGGTGAAGGATAAAGACATGACTAAAGCGGCACAAGATCTTCTCTCCGATATGATTGACGAAGATTCAGAAATCCTTACCATTTTATATGGCGAAGATGCCACTGCTGAAGATGTCGAGAGCCTTGTTGTGTTTTGTAATGAGAATTTCGAAGACGTTGAAGTTGAAGTCCATAATGGGAAACAACCTTTATATTCTTTCATTTTTTCAATTGAATAAGTAGAGAACCATGAAGATAAGGGAGACCTATTCGTCACAATGTTTGGAGGATCCCGAAAAAAATAAAGGCAATAAACTGCATATGTCATTAGGCTATGCAGTTTTATTTTTATGAAAAGAAGGATTACGGACAGCATAATTGTAATTACAATATATCAGGCTTTATTATTAAACTGACTCCCAGTGAATAGAAGGAGGAGCTAATCATGAAATTTAGAAGTGTATTCGATATAATAGGTCCTGTTATGATCGGCCCCTCTAGTTCCCACACAGCAGGAGCTGCAAGGATCGGTAGGGTTGCCAGGAATTTATTCGACCGGGAACCAAAATGGGCCCATATTTCTTTTTACGGATCATTTGCCAAAACCTATAAAGGCCATGGAACGGATGTAGCCATTATAGGAGGCTTACTTGATTTTGATACATTTGATGAGAGAATCAAAGAATCGCTGGAATTAGCACGCAAAAAGAAAATGAAAATTACATTTCGAGAAGAAGAGGCGGTACCGGAACATCCAAATACAGCAAAAATAACTGTTGGTGATGATGATGGTGAACTGGAACTTGTCGGAATATCGATTGGCGGGGAAAAATCGAAATCGTCGAATTGAACGGGTTTAAATTGAGGCTGTCCGGGCACAACCCTGCCATACTCGTCGTTCATGATGATCGATTTGGTGCCATTGCCAATGTTTCAAACATATTAGCCAAGCATCAAATCAATATTGGCCAAATGGAGGTCTCCCGAAAAGAGAAAGGGAAGATGGCCTTGATGACGATCGAAGTGGACCATAACCTGGAGGATCATGTCATCGCTGAAATTACAGCACTCCCCAACATCACTCAAGTAGCAAGGATTGTGGATTGATAGAGCAATCGTTTCCACTTAGGAAGGAGAAGAAATCATGTTTCGAAATGTAGCGGAATTAGTAGAATTAGCTGAATCAAAGCAGAAAAAATTTCAACGCTGATGATAGAGCAGGAAATGGAAGTAACGGGAAAAAGCCGTGAAGAAATCATCCGCCAGATGGGAGTCAACCTGGATGTAATGGAACAGGCAGTTGAAAAAGGACTTCAAGGTGTACGGTCCGTTTCCGGCCTGACGGGAGGAGATGCAGTCCTTCTTCAAAATTACATTAAATCAGGAAATTCCTTATCCGGTGAACTGTTGTTGGATGCGGTAAGCAAAGCCGTGGCAACAAATGAAGTGAACGCAGCCATGGGAACGATTTGTGCGACACCGACTGCCGGATCAGCTGGTGTTGTGCCAGGGACTCTTTTTGCTGTGCAAAATAAATTAAAACCGAATCGGGATCAGAAAATTGAGTTCCTATTTACAGCAGGGGCGTTTGGTTTTGTAGTAGCGAATAATGCTTCTATCTCTGGAGCCGCAGGGGGCTGTCAGGCGGAGGTCGGTTCTGCTTCGGGTATGGCAGCGGCAGCCATCGTTGAAATGGCAGGAGGGACACCGGCCCAAAGTGCAGAAGCGATGGCAATCACATTAAAGAACATGCTTGGTCTTGTGTGTGATCCTGTTGCTGGGCTTGTGGAGGTGCCTTGTGTGAAGCGTAATGCCATGGGTGCAGCCAATGCCATGGTTGCAGCAGATATGGCGTTAGCGGGTATCACAAGCCGCATACCGTGTGATGAAGTGATTGATGCAATGTACAAAATCGGGCAAACGATGCCATCGGCTCTTAGGGAAACTGCACAAGGAGGTTTAGCGGCTACACCGACTGGGCGGGAGTTGGAAGCGAAAATCTTTGGCTTACCGCTAAATAAGAAGTGAACTCGGCTTTACGGGAACCCATAACAGCAGTAAAAGGCATTGGGGCCGAAACGGCAGCAGCATTGGGGAAATGGAGATCCATACCGTCGCGGATCTCCTTGAGCACCTCCCATATCGCTATGAAGATTACCGATTGAGGGATTTAGAAACGGTCGAGCATGATGAGCGGGTTACTGTCGAAGGCAAAGTTCATACGGTACCAACGTTAGGGTACTTCGGAAAGAAAAATCCAGGCTTACGATTAAAGTTTTGACTGGGAGATATTTAATAAATGTCATTTTTTTAACCAGCCCTATCTGAAGCCAAAGCTTGCGATAGGCGAAACCGTAACGGTAACAGGAAAGTGGGATCGTCATCGCCAAACCATTACAGGTTCGGAATGCCATGTTGGTGATCGTAGCAGGGAAAAAGAGTTCGAACCGGTGTACACGGTGAAGGGCAGCATTACTGTCAAAGGGCTCCGCCGCTTTATCTCCAATGCATTTTCTGAATATGGGACAATGATAGAAGAAAATCTGCCCCCGCAATTATTGGCATCATACAAACTGATGCCGCGTAACGATGCTTTTCGAAACATGCATTTCCCTCAATCGGCAAATGAGGTGAAAAAGGCCCGACGCCGTTTTGTGTATGAAGAATTTTTATTGTTTCAACTTAAAATGCAGGCACTTCGTAAATTGCAGCGGGAGCAGTCAAAAGGAATAGGACAGGAATTTGACATGGAGCGGCTGGAAGCCTTTGTTGAAACCCTCCCATTTCCTTTGACGAACGCTCAGAATAGGGTCGTCGAGGAAATCCTGAATGACATGAAATCTCCCTACAGGATGAATCGTCTGCTTCAAGGGGATGTCGGGTCTGGGAAAACGGTGGTTGCCGCCATATGCCTGAAGGCGACGATTACAGCAGGTTTCAAGGTGCACTTATGGTCCCGACGGAAATCTTGGCTGAGCAGCATACACAATCGCTGAAGGCCATGTTGGAACCAAGTGGAGTAAAGGTCGCATTGTTGACAAGTTCGGTAAAAGGCAAAAAGCGCAAGGAACTATTGCAAATGCTGGAATCCGGGGAGCTGGATCTTTTGATAGGAACTCATGCGTTGATTCAAGATGAAGTGAATTTCCGGAACTTAGGTCTTGTCATAACGGATGAACAACATCGTTTCGGAGTGGAACAGCGCCGCATCCTTCGTGAAAAAGGTACAAATCCAGATGTACTTTTCATGACGGCTACACCAATTCCGCGAACACTCGCAATTACAGTGTTTGGGGAAATGGACGTTTCGACAATCGATGAAATGCCTGCCGGGCGTAAAGCGATAGAAACCTATTGGGCGAAACACCAAATGCTTGATCGGATCTTAACCTTTGTCGAAAAGGAATTAAAGAAAGGGAGGCAGGCTTACGTCATCTGTCCATTGATTGAGGAGTCGGAGAAACTCGATTCTTTACAGAATGTTCTTGATGTTCATGCAATGCTGACACAATACTTTGCTAACAGGTACAAAGTGGGTCTTATGCATGGACGGCTGCCTGCGGATGAAAAAGAAGAAGTGATGGAGCAGTTCAGTGCCAATGAAGCACAAATCCTTGTTTCCACGACGGTCGTCGAGGTTGGGGTGAATGTTCCAAATGCAACGGTAATGGTCATTTATGATGCGGAGCGCTTTGGGCTTTCACAGTTGCATCAGCTACGTGGAAGGGTTGGACGGGGGAGCGATCAGTCCTTTTGCATCCTGCTGGCTGATCCGAAAACGGAAGTCGGCAAAGAGCGTATGAAAATCATGACTGAGACAAATGATGGTTTTGCCCTTTCCGAAAAAGATTTGGAACTTCGTGGCCCCGGGGACTTCTTCGGTAAAAAACAAAGCGGCCTTCCCGAGTTCAAGGTAGCCGACATGGTCCATGATTACAGGACCTTGGAAGTGGCAAGGATGGATGCTGCAAAATTGATCGCCTCCCAAAGCTTTTGGCATTCCCCGGAGTATGCACCTTTGCGGGACTATTTGGAGGGAACGGGAGTATTTACGGGAGAAAAGCTGGACTGAACTGAATAAAAAACCAATAGCAGATTGTGAGATTTTACGCTATATCTTGCAATCTGTTTTTAAAATATATATACTACTATTAGTACCTAGTCATAATACTACGGATGGTGACCTTCAAATGCGAAGAAATAAGAAGGAACGCCAGCAATTATTAATCGAAACGATTAAACAGAATCCTTTTGTAACGGATGAGGAGCTGGCTGAAAAATATTCGGTGAGCGTCCAGACCATTAGGCTTGACCGTCTTGAATTATCGATACCGGAACTGCGTGAACGTATTAAAAGCGTGGCCGAGAAAAAATTCAGTGACGAAATCAGGGCATTGCCTTTGGATGAAATCATCGGGGAAGTAATTGATCTTAATTTAGATGATAATGCAATTTCGATTTTGGATATAAATAAAGAGCATGTCTTTAAGCGGAATGGAATCGCAAGGGGACATCACCTTTTTGCCCAAGCAAATTCATTGGCTGTGGCAGTCATAAATGATGAATTGGCATTAACTGCGAAAGCATCCATTTTATTTACCCGTTCTGTAAAGGAAAATGAAAGAGTGGTAGCTAAAGCGAGGGTTAAAAACGTGGACCACACCAACGATCGTTCCGTGGTGGAGGTTAGAAGCTACGTAGGTAATGAACTGGTTTTTAAAGGCGAGTTCGAAATGTATCGCTCTTAACTTGCTAGTAAAGGATGAAAGAAAATGAAGATAACGATAGATGCAATGGGTGGCGATAATGCTCCCAAGGCACAGGTTTTGGGAGCGATGAAAGCTGTCGAGACTTTTCCCGATGTGGAAATCACCTTGATAGGCAATGAATCCGAGATTAACCAATACTTAGCGAAACACGGCCGAATAAGTGTTATACATACTGATGAAAAAATATTAAGTACCGATGAACCTGTTCGTGCGGTTCGCCGCAAGAAAAGTGCCTCGATGGTATTGGCTGCACAGCAAGTGGCTGACGGAGAAGCGGATGCATGCATTTCTTCAGGCAATACGGGGGCGCTAATGGCTGCAGGTTTGTTTGTGGTCGGAAGGATAGAAGGCATTGAACGTCCGGCATTGGCTCCCACCCTGCCGACAATCGATGGCAAAGGTTTTGTACTACTGGATGTAGGCGCGAACTCCGATGCGAAACCGGAGCATCTCCTTCAATTCGCCATAATGGGGTCTGTTTATGCCCAAAAAGTGCGGGGAATCGAAAAGCCCCGTGTCGGATTACTTAATATCGGAACAGAAGAAAAAAAGGGAATGAACTGACTAAGCATGCCTTTACATTATTGCAGCAATCATCGGAGATATCCTTTATAGGTAACGTAGAGGCAAGGGACCTCCTAAACGGAGCGGCGGATGTTGTCGTGACGGACGGCTTCACGGGAAATATGGTGTTAAAGACGCTTGAAGGTACTGCTATGGGCGTATTCAAAATGGTGAAAGAGGCCTTGATGAGCAACCTCAAGAGTAAGTTGGCTGCAGCAATGGTAAAGCCTGAACTAAAAGTCATAAAAATAAAATGGATTACTCGGAGTATGGCGGTGCGGGCCTCTTCGGTTTGAAGGCCCCTGTCATTAAGGCACATGGTTCTTCAGATGCGAATGCGGTCTATAATGCAATACGCCAGACTCGCGATATGGTTGGAAATGACGTCATATCGACAATTGCGGAGACAATAGAAAAACAATAATAAATCATAGGGGCAGGGGAGTAACAGATGGGTAAAATTGCTTTTGTCTTTCCAGGACAAGGATCACAATCAATAGGAATGGGGCATGGCTTATTTCAGGAAAACGAGCGTGCTCAGCAAATTTTTCGATCAGCAGATGAAAAACTTGATTTTCCGCTTTCGGAATTGATCTTTAATGGCACACAACAAGAATTAACGGTGACTTATAATGCACAGCCAGCTTTATTGACCACGAGTTATGCTTTTGTCAAGGAGTTGGAAGAAGCAGGGATCAAACCCGATTATACTGCCGGGCACAGTTTAGGTGAATATACGGCATTAGTGGCATCTGGTGCAATTTCTTTTGAAGATGCCGTTTATACAGTGCGCAAGCGTGGTGAATTCATGGAAGCTGCGGTACCGAATGGTCAAGGCTCAATGGCCGCGATTTTGGGAATGGAACGTGATGCTCTATCTGAAGTCACTTCTGAAATTACGGCCACAGGTGAATCCGTTCAATTGGCCAATATTAATTGTCCAGGGCAAATCGTCATTTCAGGCACCTCCGAAGGGGTTAAACTTGCAAGTGCAAAAGCCAAGGAAAATGGGGCTAAAAGGGCTCTTCCTCTTGAAGTGAGTGGACCGTTCCATTCGGAATTAATGAAACCGGCAGCAGAAAAGTTACAGGGTGTCCTCGATGAGGTAAGCTTCAAACAGGCAGAAATTCCTGTCATTTCAAACGTAACGGCTAAGCCCATTACAGCACCTGCCGAAATAAAAGAGAAATTAATCGAACAGCTGTATTCACCGGTCCTTTGGGAGGACAGTGTGAAAAATCTACTTGAATTGGGCGTGGATACGTTCATCGAGGTAGGCCCAGGGAAAGTGTTGGGCGGATTGATAAAGAAAATTGATCGTTCCGTTCAAATTCATTCGGTATCCGATATAGATACTCTAACTAAAACAATTGAAACATTGAAGGGGGTACAAGCATGATCCTCGAAGGTAAAAAAGCACTTGTAACGGGAGCTTCACGAGGTATTGGCAGGGAAGTTGCATTGGAACTTGCTCGTCAGGGAGCAGACGTTGCCATTAACTATTCCGGCAGTGAAGCTAAAGCGAATGAAGTGGTTGATAAAATCAAGGCATTGGGCCGTAAAGCATTCGCCATCCAATGCGATGTTGCAAATAGTGAATCAGTGACAAACATGATCAAAGAGGTCGTCGAACAATTTGACAGAGTGGATATCCTGGTTAATAATGCCGGCATTACACGTGATAACCTATTGATGCGCATGAAAGAAGATGAATGGGATTCTGTGATCAATACGAATCTTAAAGGCGTATTCCTATGCACAAAAGCTGTTACAAGGCAAATGATGAAGCAGCGCAGCGGCAGGATCATCAATATGGCATCGATCGTCGGCGTCAGCGGAAATGCAGGGCAGGCTAATTATGTAGCTGCTAAAGCCGGTGTCATCGGTTTGACTAAAACGACGGCAAAGGAACTTGCTTCAAGAGGCATTACGGTCAATGCGATTGCCCCAGGTTTCATCTCAACGGATATGACTGGAGAATTGCCTGAAGACGTCCAAAAAGCCATGCTGGACCAAATTCCGCTTGCACGTTTCGGTGACCCTAAAGATATTGCTGCAGTGGCGTCTTTCCTTGCTTCCGATGCAAGCAAATATATGACTGGGCAAACACTTCATGTAGATGGCGGCATGGTCATGTAAGTTTTCTTTGATTTTTTTCGAAATTAATTTATAATGTCTTGAGGGGAGGTGAACACATTGGCAGATGTATTAGAAAGAGTAACTAAAATCGTTGTAGATCGTTTGAACGTAGAAGAATCAGAGGTAAAACTTGAAGCTTCTTTCAAAGAAGATCTTGGTGCCGATTCCCTTGATGTAGTTGAACTAGTCATGGAATTCGAAGACGAGTTTGATATGGAAATTTCGGACGATGACGCTGAAAAAATCGCCACAGTAGGTGATGCTGTGAATTACATACAAAGCACTATGTAATGAATTGTCATTTGACTAAAAGCTCCGTTTTTTAACGGGGCTTTCTCTTATTTCTTAAAGAAGTTTGATTCAGCGGCAGATAACGGAATGAGCATGTTCACGGGTATGCTCCGCCTGCATGGCAGTGGTCTTTTGCCTTTAGTTTTCTTTAAGCGGATAATAATGTATGATGGTACATAGGAAAGCTTGACAGGAATTC
Source organism: Peribacillus frigoritolerans (assembly GCA_030562215.1). GTDB lineage: Bacteria > Bacillota > Bacilli > Bacillales > DSM-1321 > Peribacillus > Peribacillus frigoritolerans_B. The sequence goes on from JAUPFL010000001.1 coordinate 2,678,218, forward strand.
CTGCCAGGTTTCTTTTTATATATTGGAAAAATATGCTTTTTGAACCGTGGAGGGTTTTGTGTGATGCGTAGGAACGGAAATAATCGTAAACCATCAATCAAGGAAAATAAATTTAAACAGTTGCAAGAAAATCTGGGTTTTCATTTTAAAGATGAAAATTTATTGAAACAAGCTTTTACACATTCATCTTATGTGAATGAGCATCGCCGTAAGCCTTATGAAGATAATGAAAGGCTTGAATTCTTGGGGACGCTGTACTTGAACTGACCATCTCTAAATACTTATATCAAAAATATCCGATGATGAGCGAAGGTGAACTCACCAAACTAAGGGCAGCCATTGTGTGTGAGCCTTCACTTGTTGCTTTTGCCAATAGCCTTTCTTACGGGGAATATGTATTACTCGGAAAAGGGGAAGAAATGACAGGCGGAAGAGAACGCCCTGCCATGCTTGCGGATGTATTCGAAGCCTATATTGGTGCTTTGTACCTTGATCAAGGATTAGAGCCAGTTGTGCAGTTTTTGAAGAAGGTCGTGTTTCCGAAGATAGACGAGGGTGCTTTTTCTCATGTGATGGATTATAAGAGCCAGCTTCAGGAGCTTATCCAGCGCGATGCCATCGGTGTCCTGCAATATAAGATCTTGCAGGAAAAAGGACCGGCCCATAATCGGGAGTTTGTTTCGACGGTCTCCTGAATGGGGAAGAACTTGGCTCTGGAATAGGAAAGTCCAAAAAAGAAGCGGAGCAGCATGCAGCCGAGCATGCATTGATCGTTTTAAAAGAAAAAAATCAACAAGATAGTTGAACAGTAGAGGGGGAAAGGTCATGTTCCTCAAACGTTTGGACGTTGTAGGATTTAAATCTTTCGCAGAGAAAATTTCGATTGATTTTGTACCTGGTGTCACGGCAGTGGTTGGACCAAACGGAAGCGGTAAAAGTAATGTGACCGATGCAGTCCGGTGGGTCCTTGGAGAGCAGTCTGCGAAATCACTGCGTGGAGCAAAAATGGAAGATATCATCTTTTCGGGAAGTGACACGAGGAAAGCGTTGAATTTTGCGGAAGTATCATTGACCCTTGATAACGAGACCAATTCCCTGCCGATTGACTTTCATGAAGTCAGTGTGACAAGAAGGGTATATCGATCGGGAGAAAGTGAATTTTTCATTAATAATCAAGGTTGCCGTCTGAAAGACATCATAGACCTTTTTCATGGATTCCGGTCTTGGGAGAGAAGCGTTTTCCATCATCAGCCAAGGGAAAGTGGAAGAAATCCTTAGCAGTAAGGCTGAAGAAAGACGAGTGATTTTTGAAGAAGCAGCCGGTGTCCTGAAGTATAAAACGAGAAAACGAAAAGCGGAATCGAAGCTGACGGAAACACAGGATAACTTAAACCGTGTCCATGATATCCTCCATGAATTGGAGGGGCAGGTGGAGCCGTTAAAAATTCAGTCTTCCCTCGCCAAGGAATTTTTGGCCAAGAAAGATGAACTAGAGCAAATAGAAGTGGCTTTAACCGTTTTTGAAATAGAAGAGCTTTATGAAAAATGGGAAAAACTATCACAGGAACTTGAAAAACATAATGAAATGGAACAGGAAATGGCAGGACAGCTTCATGACAGGGAAGCGCATCTCAAAAAGCTAAGGGATAGTCTTGCGACGCTTGAGACATCGATCAATGGCCTTCAGGAGATTCTCCTGAATGCCAGCGAAGAACTTGAAAAGCTTGAAGGCCGTAAAGAAGTTTTGAAAGAACGGAAAAAATGCCGCCCAAAACAAGTCACAGCTGGAAAAAGCGATTGTTGAAGGTGAGGCCGCTGTCGAGCGTTTGTCTTTGCAAAAGGAAAGGGAAACGGAAATCCTGCATGCACTGAACTTGGAAGTGAAAGGGATTTCTGAAACCTTACATGAAAAACAAAAAAGCCTGGGACTATTCAATAGTGATATCGAAGCGATGATCGAAGCGAAAAAGAGTGACTATATCGAGTGGTTGAACAAGCAGGCCTCGGCCAAAAACGAAAAACAATACCTGCTCCAGCAGCTAGCGCAGCAGGAACATAAAAATGCAAAACTTGATATGGAAAATGAAAAGTTCTTAACCGAAAGAATGGATATCACTGCTAAAAAATGGAATATTCACAGCTGATGGACAATATGACCAAGCAGCTTGAAGAGCATGTCGCTTATTTCCGAAATCAGCAGAATAAATTGAATGCGGCAAAAGATACGTATCAAAAACAAGAAACCACCCTTTATAAGGCCTATCAATTCCTTCAACAGGCAAAATCGCGTAAGGAACTGCTTGAAGAAATGGAAGATGATTATGCAGGCTTCTTTCAGGGTGTAAAAGAGGTTTTGAAAGCGAAAGAAACCCTTCGAGGCATTGAAGGGGCAGTTGCGGAATTGATAAAGGTTCCAAAGGAATATGAAACGGCCATTGAAACGGCTTTGGGCGGAGCGATGCAGCATGTTGTCGTGGAACGCGAAGAGCATGCGCGGGAAGCCATTTCCTTCTTGAAGAAAAATAGGTATGGGCGTGCGACGTTCTTGCCTTTATCAGTCATAAAGGCGAGGGAGATATCAGCTAACCAATTGTCGATGCTTAAGGGGCATTCAGCTTTTGTAGGGACGGGTTCCTCATTGATCCAATATGACGATAGGCATGCAGCGATTGCTGAAAACCTGTTAGGGACCGTGATTATCACCACAGATTTAAAAGGTGCAAATGACCTGGCGAAAATGATGCAGCACCGTTTCCGCTTCGTGACACTTGAAGGGGATATCGTCAATCCAGGTGGTTCAATGACTGGCGGAGCATTAAAGCAAAAACGACCTCCTGCTTTCAAGGAAAACGGAATTGGAAGAACTCCAACAAAAACTTGCTGCCATGGAAGTTAAAACGAATCAGCTGGAAAAGCAAGTCAAACAGCTCAAAGTGGATGTGGGTGTTCAAGAGCAAACGCTTGAACAAACCAGAAAAACGGGAGAGAGACTTCGATTACAAGAACAAACCCTTAAGGGCCAACTCCGTGAAGTGGAGCTGCAGGAAAGAAATGTAAATGAACGGCTGCATCTTTATGATTTGGATAAAAATTCATATTTGGAAGAACAACAGCAAAAAACGGCAAGACTTGAAGAGCTGGAAGATCTTTTGGAATCATGTAAATCGGAAATTGAAGGGCTGGACCGATTGATTTCCGATATGACCGAACAAAAGCAATCACAACAATCTTCAAAAGAGAGCCTTGCTGAAGAAACGAATGAACTGAGGGTAATGCTGGCTTCCAAACGTGGCCAGCTGCAAAACCAAAAGAGAAGATGGAACGCATTGAATCGGATCTTTCTAAGGAAACAAGCAGGCTTGCCGAAAACAAAGATGATTTAGGGCTCCTGACCAATGAAATGACAGACAGTTCAAGCGGGAAGAGTCCTTGGAGGATATGGCTCAGCAGAAATTGCTCGATAAAAATGGAGCAATTGAAGGAATCACCATAAAAAAACAGGAAAAAACGAACTTCTAATGGAAGTTGAAACCCTTGAACTGTCTTTGAAAGAAGAAAATCGACTTTATAGAGGCATTGTCGAAGTGATAAAGGATGAAGAAGTGAAATTAACTCGTCTGGATGTCGAACTGGAAAATCGCCTCGACCACTTGAGAGAAGAATATACCCTTTCCTTTGAAGGTGCTAAAGAACAGTATCCATTGATGATGCCTGCAGACGAAGCTCAAAAAAGGGTGAAGCTCATCAAGCTTGCAATCGAGGAACTGGGGACGGTGAATTTAGGTGCAATTGATGAATACGCACGTGTAGCTGAACGCTATGAATTCCTTCTTAGTCAAAAGGAAGACCTTCAACAGGCAAAAGATACATTATTCCAAGTCATCGATGAAATGGATGATGAAATGAAGCGGCGCTTTGCGGATACCTTCTATTCGATCCGTAAAGAATTCGAACAAGTCTTCAAAGCTTTATTTGGCGGAGGCAGAGCGGAGCTGAAACTGACGAATCCTGATGATTTGTTAAATACAGGGGTAGATATCATTGCACAGCCTCCTGGAAAAAAACTGCAAAATTTGAGCCTCTTATCCGGCGGAGAACGAGCATTGACAGCCATAGCCCTTTTATTCTCCATTCTAAAAGTGCGTCCTGTTCCTTTCTGTATCCTTGACGAAGTCGAGGCAGCGCTTGATGAAGCGAATGTCGTCCGTTTCAGCCAATTCTTAAGGAAGTTCAGCAGGGAAACGCAGTTCATCGTGATTACTCACCGCAAAGGCACGATGGAAGAGGCGGATGTCCTATATGGCATTACGATGCAGGAGTCAGGCGTCTCCAAACTTGTTTCCGTCCGGATGGAAGAATCAGAAAACTTTATTGAAGTTTAAAATTCATGAATTAGAGGAAGTGGGACAATGAGTTTTTTCAAAAAGCTAAAAGAGAAATTTACGACACAGGAAGAAAAAGAAAAATCAGTTGAAGCAGAAGTATCCATTGGGGAAAAATTCAAGCAAGGTTTGACAAAGACGAGGAATTCCTTTACTGGAAGAGTTAATGAACTTGTTGCCCGTTATCGGAAAGTGGATGAGGACTTTTTTGAAGAACTTGAAGAAATCCTGATACAGGCTGATGTAGGCTTTGATACTGTGATGGAATTGATTGATCAATTAAAAATGGAAGTCAAGCTTCGCAATATCTCTGATACGAGGGAAGTGCAGTCCGTTATTTCCGAAAAGCTTGTTGAAATCTACCAAGGTGATGATGAAGCGACTTCAAGCCTGAATATACAAGAAGAAGGTTTGACGGTCATTTTGTTTGTAGGGGTTAATGGGGTAGGTAAAACGACGACCATTGGTAAACTGGCCCATAAATTCAAAACGGAAGGAAAATCTGTCGTATTGGCTGCAGGGGATACCTTCCGTGCCGGTGCGATTGAACAGCTTGAGGTTTGGGGAGAGCGTGTCGGTGTCAGTGTAATCAAACAGGGTGAAGGCTCTGACCCGGCAGCTGTCATGTTCGACGCCATTCAGGCCGCCAAGGCACGAAAGGCGGATATCCTGATCTGTGACACTGCCGGTCGCTTGCAGAATAAAGTGAATTTAATGAAGGAATTGGAAAAGGTGAAACGTGTAATTGAACGTGAAGTACCAGGTGCACCACACGAGGTGCTGCTTGCCCTTGATGCTACGACTGGGCAAAATGCCCTTATTCAGGCCAAGACATTCAAGGAAGCGACAAATGTTTCCGGTATTGTTTTAACAAAGCTTGATGGCACCGCAAAAGGTGGAATTGTTTTGGCAATTCGCAATGAATTGGCCATTCCCGTTAAATTTGTCGGGCTAGGTGAAAAGATGGATGATCTACAGGAATTCGATGCTGAGAAATATGTTTATGGCCTTTTTGCTGATATCATCGATAAAGAAGAGGTTTAAGGAAAAATTGTAAGCCGGAAGAGATGATTCTCTTCTGGTTTTTTTTTACAATGATAATTGGGGGAACAATTGCAGAAAGGTCCAAAAAAGAGGCGGAAAAAGAAAAAAAATTATGCTTTGCAAACAGGTGGTAAGGAGTTTGACTTGACATCAAATAAACAAGGCTTTACAATATAAACTTGTAAAGGGTTTTCACTTAACAGCAGGGAGGCTTGCTAAGATGCTTGAAAAGACAACGCGGATTAATTATTTGTATGACTTTTACCAATCGTTGTTAACAGAGAAGCAGCAGAGCTACATGTCCCTCTACTATCTGGATGATTACTCTCTTGGCGAGATTGCCGATGAATACGAAGTCAGTAGGCAGGCAGTCTATGATAATATAAAAAGAACAGAAGCGATGCTTGAGGAATATGAAGCAAAGCTATTGTTATTTCAAAAATTTCAAGAGCGTAACCAGTGGATTGCGAATATGAAGGGACTCATAGAAAAGGAATCCTTTTCAAAAGAGAAGCTGCTAGACGCAATCACAACGCTTGAGAAGTTGGATTAGGAGGCGGCAATATGGCATTTGAAGGATTGGCCGACCGACTGCAGAGCACGATGCAAAAGATCCGTGGAAAAGGGAAGGTCAACGAAGCGGACGTTAAAGAAATGATGCGTGAAGTTCGATTGGCCCTACTTGAAGCGGATGTAAACTTTAAAGTCGTGAAGGATTTTGTAAAACGTGTCAGTGAACGTTCGGTAGGTCAGGAAGTGCTGAAAAGCTTAACCCCCGGTCAACAGGTAATTAAAGTAGTTAAGGAAGAATTGACTGAGCTGATGGGCGGCGAACAGAGCAAGATTGCCGTAGCCTCGAAACCACCGACTGTCATTATGATGGTAGGTCTTCAGGGTGCTGGTAAAACGACGACCACCGGAAAGCTTGCCAATCTTCTTAGAAAAAATACAACCGCAAGCCATTGCTCGTTGCGGCTGATATTTACCGTCCGGCGGCGATTAAGCAGCTTGAAACACTTGGCAAACAATTAAGCATGCCTGTTTTCTCCCTTGGGGACCAGGTCAGCCCTGTTGAAATTGCCAAACAGGCAATTGAAAAAGCTAAGGAAGAACATCATGATTATGTGTTGATTGATACCGCAGGCCGTCTTCATGTGGATGAAAACTTGATGGGCGAACTGAAGGATATCAAAGAGTTGACAAAACCTGATGAAATCTTCCTGGTTGTCGATGCGATGACAGGTCAGGATGCGGTCAATGTAGCCCAAAGCTTCAATGAACAGCTAGGCCTGACAGGAGTCGTATTAACGAAACTTGATGGGGATACACGTGGTGGTGCGGCGCTTTCAATTCGTTCAGTCACCGACACGCCGATTAAATTCGTCGGTATGGGTGAAAAATTGGATGCACTTGAAGCGTTCCATCCAGAACGGATGGCGTCAAGGATCCTCGGCATGGGTGATGTATTGACCCTTATCGAAAAAGCACAGGCCAATGTAGATGAAGAAAAAGCGAAAGAATTAGAGAAAAAGATGCGTACAGCCACTTTTACCTTTGATGATTTTCTTGATCAGCTTGGTCAGGTGCGGAATATGGGACCGCTTGATGATATTCTGAAAATGATTCCCGGTGCGAATAAAATGAAAGGGATGGACAACCTTCAGATCGATGAGAAACAGATCGGTCATGTTGAAGCTATCATCCGTTCAATGACAACGCATGAAAAGGAACATCCGGAAACCATGAATGCATCCCGCAAGAAACGGATTGCAAAAGGAAGCGGCAGATCGATTCAAGAAGTGAACCGTCTACTGAAGCAATTCGAAGAAATGAAAAAGATGATGAAACAGGTTACGAACATGCAAAAAGGAAAGAAAAAGGGATTCAAATTCCCGTTCATGTAAGGTTTATTTTAGGAAGAAACTGAGGCGAAATACGGGTCAACGCCATGTATTTCAACACTTTTTTTACCTGTTAAGAAAAAACCTTTACAAACATGCAAGACATTTGATATTATACTATCTTGTGTGAAACTATTCGGAGGTGCTTATTTAAAATGGCAGTAAAAATTCGCTTAAAACGTATGGGAGCTAAAAAGTCTCCTTTCTATCGTATTGTAGTTGCAGATTCTCGTTCACCACGTGACGGACGTTACATTGAAGTGGTAGGAACTTATAACCCGGTTGCTCAACCAGCTAAAGTTGAAATCAACGAAGAGCTTGCTCTTAAATGGTTACAAGATGGAGCTAAACCATCTGATACAGTTCGTAACTTATTCTCTACACAAGGCATCATGGAAAAATTCCATGTTGCAAAAAACAGCAAGTAATCGACGGTAGTTGATGAAAGCACTGATTGAAACGATTGTTTCAGCACTTGTGGATTATCCGGAAGAGGTCATCGTGACCTCCAAGGAAGAATCCGACCGGATCGTTTATATCCTCTCAGTTCATAAAGAGGACATGGGCAAGGTGATCGGTAAACAAGGGCGTGTTGCTAAGGCGATTCGGACTGTGGTATATGCAGCAGGATCTTCACAGCAGAAGAAAATCTATTTGGAGATTTCCGAATAAGGAGGGTTAATACCCCTCCTTTTTTTGTACTTCAAGAAAGTGAAATTTCGACTTGGATCCTAATTGAATAGACTCGGACTTTAAACTTTACGCCTTTTTAAGACGCATCTTTTACCGATTTACGTTATACTTAAGAGAATGACCCCCATTTCAAAAAAGATTACCCCATCATACATATTTTTTGAAGGAAATAAGAAATCATAGATAATAGGAGGTGCTGGAATGAAAATTCTCCAAAATGTAATCGTTAACCAAGTATTAACGGAATCCAGCAAGAATCAGCTCCTCGAGAAATACAAGTCAAAACGCCTTCAGCTTCAAAAAGAGAGTGAACAGCTTCGCTTTGAACTGAAAAAACTTGAAAAAACAAGAACTCTCCAACCTGCTAGTCTCCGTGCTCATTTTGAAAAAGAAATAAACCAGAGGCAAGAAAAAAATTAAACTGCTTGAATTTCAAATGGAGCAGTTGGAGATCCTTCCCGCAGGTAGTGAATTGAAGGAACGGGAAGTTCAAAGTATCATTGATGTGGAAATTGGGGCAGATTGGGACGAAATCATGGCAACGAAGACCATTGTCATTAAAGATGGAATCGTCTCGGAAATTCGTTAGAGGTGAAAGAATTGGAAAAATGGTTTAATGTAGGTAAAATTGTCAACACACATGGTCTTTTAGGAGAAGTCCGTGTTATTTCTTCAACAGACTTTCCAGAAAAACGATACAAAGTGGGAAATACTCTGTATTTGTTCAGGGACACGGAGAAAAAACCTTTGCCCCTCATCATCAGGTCACATCGCACACATAAAAACTTTAACCTATTGACGTTCGAGAATTATTATAACGTCGGACAGGTCGAGGCTTTTAGAAACGGGGTCCTGAAAGTGAAGGAAGCACAGCTTGGTAAATTGGACGAAGGTGAGTTCTACTTCCATGAAATCATCGGCTGTTCGGTATTTACGGATGAAGGCATGGAAGTTGGGGAAATCGTTGAGGTTCTCACGCCTGGGGCCAATGATGTTTGGGTTATTAAGAAAGCTGGCAGTAAGGACATCCTGATCCCGTATATTGAACAAATTGTAAAAGAAGTGGATATTTCCGCTAAAAAGGTCATCATTACACCGATGGAAGGACTTTTAGACTGATGAAAATCGATGTGCTTTCGCTTTTTCCAGAAATGTTCGAAGGGGTATTTGGTTCGTCAATCTTAAAAAAGGCTGCGGAAAAGCAGGCTGTCAGCTATAAGGTGACCAATTTTCGGGATTATGCAGATAATAAGCATTCGACGGTAGACGATTATCCTTATGGCGGCGGTGCCGGAATGGTATTAAAGGCACAGCCGATCTTTGATGCCGTGGAAGCTCTTAAAGGGCAAAGTGAGCTAACCCCAAGGGTAGTCCTGCTTTGTCCCCAGGGAGAGCGTTATACGCAGAAAAAAGCCGAAGAGTTTGCTGAAGAGGAACATCTCATTTTCATTTGCGGGCATTATGAAGGGTATGATGAGCGCATCCGGGAGCATGTCGTAACTGATGAAATATCTATTGGTGACTTTGTGCTCACTGGCGGGGAATTGGGTGCAATGGTCATTATTGACAGCGTCGTTCGCTTGCTGCCGGGCGTTTTGGGAAATGTTGACTCCCCGATCCTTGATTCCTATTCTTCTGGTTTGTTAGAGCATCCCCATTATACTAGACCTGCAGATTTCCGGGGATGAAAGTTCCCGATCAGCTAATATCCGGGAATCATAAAAAAATCGATGAATGGCGGATGAAGGAATCTCTGCGCAGAACTTGGATTCGGCGTCCGGATTTGCTCCGAAAGTTATGAACTATCGGAAGTTGAAAAAAATTATTGTCCGAGATTAAAAAAGAAGACTGATGTCTATTGCATCGACGTTTAGAGTATGATAGGATATACCTTGTGACTTGGGCAAAATGCTCAGTCTTATAACGATGTTCCGCTGCAAACAATAAGTATTTGCAAGAGCGTCCAGGAGGAGTTGAAATCGATGCAAAATCTTATTAACGAAATCACAAAAGAACAACTTCGCTCAGATCTTCCATCATTCAGACCTGGTGACACAGTACGTGTACACGTAAAGGTTATTGAAGGAACTCGCGAACGTATCCAGTTGTTTGAAGGCGTTGTAATCAAACGTCGTGGCGGCGGAGTTAGTGAAACTTTCACAGTACGTAAGATCTCTTACGGCGTTGGAGTAGAACGTGCTTTCCCTGTTCACACACCAAAAATTGCGAAACTAGAAGTTATCCGTCACGGTAAAGTACGTCGTGCGAAACTTTATTACCTACGCGAACTTCGTGGTAAAAAGCACGTATTAAAGAAATTCGTCGTTAATCCTTCGAATATCTTCATGCGGGTTTACCATGATCCACATAAGGTGAATAACCAAACAGTATCATGCAAAAAAGGGAGCTTGTTTATCAGGCTCCCTTTTTGCACTTTAAGAAACGATGAATGCACATACGGTGAAAACTATATAGAATCCTGCTCGCTATAGCATCCACAACATGTTAAAATAATTGTTGATATGCTTCAAAAAGGGTGGGTAAGGATGGAGAAAAAGAAAAATGAATTGTGGGAATGGACAAAGGCGGTCATAATCGCGGTTATAGCGGCGACGCTGATTCGTTATTTCCTCCTGGCTCCTATTGTTGTGGACGGTAATTCCATGATGCCGACATTAAAGGATACGGACCGCATGATCGTAAATAAAATCTCCTATTCGATTGGCGAACCAAAAAGATTCGACATTATCGTTTTCGAAGCCCCAGAAGGAAAAGATTACATAAAGCGGGTCATCGGATTGCCAGGGGAAAAAGTGGAATATAGAAATGATACTCTTTACGTGAATGGAAAAGCTTATGATGAGCCATACTTGGATGAATATAAGAAACAATTGATTGATGGCGGGGCTTTGACGGAACCTTTTACATTAAGTGATGTCATAGAACAAGGAACGGTACCTGAAGACCACCTATTTGTCCTGGGGGATAATCGCCGTTTTAGTAAGGATAGCCGCCATATTGGGGTAGGTGTCGTTCCTTACGATAAAGTGTTAGGAAAAACTAAATTAGTTTATTGGCCGATTGAAGACTTTCGATTGGCGGAATAGTAGGAAGGTGGATTCCATTGACAATACAGTGGTTCCCTGGCCATATGGCCAAAGCAAGACGGGAAGTAACAGAGAAATTAAAACTGATCGACATCATCTTTGAACTTGTGGATGCCCGGATTCCGGCATCTTCACGAAATCCGATGATCGATGAAATCATTCAGCATAAACCGAGGGTTATCCTTTTGAATAAAGCAGATATGGCCGATCCGGCAAAAACGAATATGTGGCTTGAACATTATAAATCGCAGGGGAAAACGGCGATTGCCATTAACTCACAGGCAGGAAACGGTTTAAACCAGATTACAGCTGCATCCAAAAACCTTTTAAAAGAGAAGTATGAGCGGATGGAATCAAGAGGAATAAAGCCGAGGGCGATCCGTGCCATGATAGTCGGCATTCCGAACGTGGGGAAATCGACTTTAATCAATCGACTTGCCAAAAAGAACATTGCCAAAACAGGAAATACACCTGGCGTCACGAAAGCGCAGCAATGGATAAAAGTGGGTAAGGAATTGGAATTGCTCGACACGCCGGGGATTCTCTGGCCGAAATTCGAGGATCAAGAAGTAGGTTTGAAGCTTGCGTTGACAGGTGCGATCAAGGATACGATTTTAAACTTGCACGAAGTCTCATTATACGGCCTTCGCTTTTTAGAAAAAGAATATCCGGATAGATTGAAATCCCGTTATAACCTGGGTGTAATTCCGCAGGAGACGCTCGAATTGTTTGATGCTGTCGGAAAGTTCAGAGGCTGTTTAGCATCTGGGGGCTTCATCGATTATGACAAAACCGCAGAGTTGGTCGTACGTGAAATCCGTTCAGAAAAGATGGGCCCGCTTACGTTCGAGGTTCCTTCGGATTATGAAGAGGATGATATCCCCGAATAAGATTAACATTGACTTGATTGTTGTAATACGGAGCTGGAGTTGGATGTCGAAAAGATTTTTTCTTTTTGATGTCTCTTTTCCGCTCCGTATTTTTGTCTGAACTGTAGAAAGAAGCAAGACTGCCGATAATTAAAATGATGGGTGATATAAGATGATAACTGCAATGAGCATTAAGGAAATCTCCTCAAAGTTAAAGACAATAAGAGAGCCCGATGATATATTTTTACAGAAATGCCGGGAGGATGGACGAAAGGGAGTAACCGACTTAGTAAATAAATGGCAAAGAACTTATGAAAAAGAACAACAGGTAAGGGATGCTTTCACGGAAATGACAGAGTTTGAAAGACAATTACGTAAACAGGGGTTTTCCATTCTGGCTGGTATCGATGAAGTGGGAAGAGGACCGCTGGCAGGACCGGTTGTGACGAGTGCAGTCGTCTTGCCTGATTCTTTTTATTTGCCCGGGCTTAATGATTCTAAAAAGATTCCGGAGTCAAAAAGGGAACTGTTTTATGAGATGATTTTTAAGGAAGCGTTATCCGTAGGTGTAGGTGTCGTACATAGCGAAGTAATTGATGAAATCAATATATATCAAGCCACGAAAAAGGCAATGGTGGCAGCAGTGAACGATCTGTCAGAACTTCCGGATCATCTGTTGATAGATGCGATGGAACTGGATGTGCCGATTCCGCAGCTTTCGCTCATAAAGGGGGACGCAAGAAGCATCAGCATCTCTGCGGCCTCCATAATAGCGAAGGTGACTCGTGATAGGATGATGAAGGAATATGGTCAAAAATATCCGGAATATGGTTTTGAAAAGCATATGGGTTACGGGACAAGCCAACATTTAGAAGCCCTCGACACGCATGGGCTTACACCATGGCATAGAAGAAGTTTTGCACCAGTTAAGGAAATCGCTGCACGATCGAAGGATTAAGGGGGATGAGTGGTGCAATCCATAACAAGCAGTCAACCCGTATCTTCACCCATTGAAATAAAAGGAACTGCGAGTTTGAAAAACGGGCAAATCCTTTTCGGGAAGGTGAATAAGGTTTTTCTTAACCAAACGGCCGAGGTGCAGATTGGCCATCAAAAAATGGTTGCCACTCTCGATATCCCGCTTCGGACAGGAGAAAAGTATTGGTTTCAAGTGCAGCACCCAATTGAGGGGGTGTCGTGTTAAAAGCTTTAGATTCCCCCAGTTTGAACGTTTCCGGCTTAAAGGGAACAGCTGCACAATTGATAGCCCATCTCGGCATAAAACCCGAACCTGCCGCAACCAGGCTTTCCGAATACCTCCTGACAAATCGCCTCCCGATAACCAAGGAAACTTTTCAATCCGCTTTGCAATGGTTAAAGGCTGCAGATGCTGCAGAAGTTGGTCTGCCTGTAATAAAAACAATGTTCATTCAGCAACTGCCTTTTGTAAAAGCTGTATTTGATGCATTATATACGCAGTCCAAAAGTGAACCTTTCCACAAACTCCTCAGTGGCTTCAAGCAGCAGCTGCAGGATGGTGGGGCAGTAACGAAGACTGCCTCCAAGCTAATGGGGGTATTGGACTCTTTACATATTGCCAAGCAGAACCAGCTTCAACAAAACGGTTTGCAAAAACTAGTGACCATTTGGCTGAATTCCGATTCAACGCCAGAAATGAAATCCGGTGCATTTTCCTTGCTTCAAAAGGCGGGTTTCGTTCCAAAGGGAATGACGGAATCCGTCTTTATGGAAAGTTTAATTGATGGAGCTGAGGTTAGGTACGGTTTTCCTAAGAATTCAGCGATTGATAAATTACACCAAGGATTTCAGCTGCTTTCCGAGGCGAAAGGCGGAGCATTTGCAAAAGTTGAAGAGATCGGAATTGCTATTAATCGCATATTGAATAGTCATGATCTTGAGAAGGAAAAACTGCCAATTGTCATCCACTCGATGCAGAGAAAAAACATTTCTGCAGAAAAACTTTCCCTTCTTGCCTTTCATTTTCTCCAGAATGCTTTTGCCGAAGCGACAGCTAAAAAGGCAATAGGCGGAAAAACAGAAGTGAATGACCTTATAGGCTACTTGAATAAGGACACAGAGCAAGTAGATGAGTCGAGGGGTAAAGTAGCTGAATTGCTGTTTCGGTCGCTTAATAAGCTTCCGGAGGCCCAATACGCTAGGATTAATGAGAAGCTGGTCCTTTCACATGTATTGGAAGCTGAGTTTCAAACAATCGATTTCACCAATGGACCTTCTGTCGCACACCAACTGAAAGAAATGACCAAGATCCTTGGACTTCAGCTGGAACATGCACTCATTAATCTTCCTGGAGATGATATGGCGGATTTCCCGAAGGATTTAGAGACACTTAAACCGCTGCTACTTAAATTGCTGAATGAACAAATTCCGGCATCTATCAAGGAGATGGCAGAACAAATCCTAAATCGGATAACTGCACAACAGATCCTTTCACAAGAAAACGGGCCGATTCAGAATTTACTCCTTACACTTCCACTCAATCTGGGATCTACTCAAACGGATCTGACGTTACAATGGAGCGGAAGGAAAACAAAAGAAGGAAAAATAGATCCGGATTACTGCCGAGTCCTATTTTATTTAGAATTGGAGCGTCTTGAAGAGACGGTCATCGACATGCAGGTTCAAAACCGAATCATAAAAGTGACGGTCATCAATGGGCATGGTGCAATCCTTGAAGAGGCAGCCGGTCAATATCTTGACATCCTGAGAGAGAATCTTGGGAAAATGGATTACAGATTATCAGGAGTTTCATTTGTAAATCCCGTGAATGAAAAAGAGCGGGACCTTAAGGTGAACCGGCTTCCTTTTCTAGAAGCCGGTTCATATAGTGGAGTGGATATTCGAATATGATAAATGATAAAAGAAAAGAAGCCATTGCCTTAAAGTATGATCAAAAGACATCCAAAGCGCCCGTCATATTGGCGAAGGGGAAAGGTAAAACGGCTGAAAATATTCTGGAAAAGGCCATGGAACTCGATATACCGGTCCAAAGGGACGAATCGCTTGCTGCACTTTTAGGCCAATTGGATATAAATCAAACGATTCCGGAAGAATTGTATGGAGCTGTTGCAGAAGTATTTGCATTCATTTATAAAGTTGACCAGGACATGAATCGGTAGGAGACTAACCATGTGATTTCACCAAATGGGATTCTGTTGGTTTATGTAGAATATTAGGGAAATCACTGACGATTTTTCATTATATTAAAAAATACTAAACTATTTGCAAAAGGACAAAGCCGTGGCTTTGTCCTTTTGCTTTTCCTTTGAACCAAGACCAGGATAACCGTAATTTTTCATGAAGATATCTCTGGGTTAATATATTGAAAAGGCTTTCATAGTAGTGTTTTTAATAGAATTATGACTCTTTTTATAATAGAGTTTCAGAGTCAAAAATAACTGATATTAGTAAGAAAAAACACAACGGCGAAGAAGGTTTTTTCTATTTTACACAAGGGTATGGAAGTATATTGTAATAATATTTTAAAAATTATGTGAAAGAATATTATGCACGAAGGAGAATTTTGTTGTAATATGATAGAGAAAACACGCATTAAATTTAAAAGTTGTTTTTTAGTAGATAAGGAGGATGGGAAATGAATATCCATGAGTATCAGGGGAAAGAGATATTGCGACAATACGGGGTATCCGTTCCAAATGGCCGGGTTGCCTTTACTGTTGATGAAGCAGTTGAAGCAGCGAAGGAGTTAGGTACGGAAGTTGTTGTCGTCAAAGCTCAAATTCATGCGGGCGGCCGCGGGAAAGCCGGCGGAGTCAAGGTAGCGAAGAATCTTGATGAAGCACGTACATATGCAGAAGAGATTCTTGGCAAGACATTGGTGACCCATCAAACGGGACCTGCAGGCAAGGAAGTTAAGCGTTTACTTATTGAAGAAGGCTGCGACATTACGAAAGAGTATTATATCGGGCTTGTCCTTGACCGTGCTACGGATAGTGTCGTATTGATGGCTTCTGAAGAAGGCGGTACGGAAATTGAAGAAGTGGCCGAAAAGACGCCAGAGAAAATTTTCAAAGAAGTAATCGATCCGGTTGTCGGCCTGACTGGTTTCCAAGCACGGAGGATTGCATTCAATATCAATATTCCGGCTTCACTTATAAATAAAGCTTCCAAACTGATGGTTAACCTATATACAGCTTTCGTTGATAAAGATTGCTCAATCGCAGAAATCAACCCATTAGTGGTAACGGGCGACGGCGATGTAATGGCGCTTGATGCTAAATTGAACTTCGATGATAATGCGATTTACCGCCATAAGGACATCGCGGAGTACCGTGATTTGGATGAAGAGGATGCGAAAGAGATTGAAGCATCAAAACATGGCCTTAGTTACATATCGCTTGACGGAAATATCGGATGCATGGTTAATGGTGCCGGGCTTGCTATGGCGACGATGGACATCATTAAACATTATATGGGTGATCCGGCTAACTTCCTTGACGTTGGTGGCGGCGCCACTGAGGAAAAAGTAAAAGAGGCTTTCAAAATCATCCTTTCCGATCAAAATGTTAAAGGCATCTTCGTTAATATCTTCGGAGGAATCATGAAATGTGACATCATCGCTACAGGCGTCGTGGCTGCTGCTAAAGAGCTTGGCCTGGATGTACCTCTCGTTGTTCGTCTTGAAGGAACGAATGTGGACCTTGGCAAAAAGATTCTAAAAGAGTCAGGTTTAAATATTACGGCTGCTGAATCAATGGCAGATGGAGCACAAAAAATAGTATCACTTGTAGGATAATAGGCAGGGGGGAACATAATGAGCGTTTATATTAATAAAGATACGAAAGTGATCGTTCAGGGAATCACTGGTGCAACAGCATTATTTCATACAAAACAAATGTTGGAATACGGCACGAAAATCGTAGGAGGAGTCACTCCGGGTAAAGGTGGAACAGAAGTGGAAGGGGTGCCTGTATTCAATACAGTTTCCGAAGCTGTCACTGAAACCGGAGCGAGTGCATCTGTTATCTATGTACCGGCTCCATTTGCTGCCGATGCAATTCTTGAAGCCGTAGACGCAGAACTTGATCTTGTCATATGTATCACGGAACATATTCCTGTCCTGGATATGGTCAAGGTGAAGCGCTACATGGAAGGTAAAAAAACTCGCTTGATCGGACCGAACTGCCCAGGTGTCATTACTCCTGAAGAGTGTAAGATTGGTATCATGCCAGGGTATATCCATAAAAAAGGCCATGTTGGCGTAGTTTCTCGTTCTGGAACGTTGACGTACGAAGCTGTTCACCAATTATCGCAAGCTGGCATCGGGCAATCATCGGCTGTCGG
Source organism: Peribacillus frigoritolerans (assembly GCA_030562215.1). Lineage (GTDB taxonomy): Bacteria > Bacillota > Bacilli > Bacillales > DSM-1321 > Peribacillus > Peribacillus frigoritolerans_B. Next base: position 2,695,557 of record JAUPFL010000001.1, read on the forward strand.
TATCGGTGGAGATCCCGTTAACGGTACGGATTTCATTGATGTTTTAAAAGCGTTCAATGAAGATCCGGAAACACATGCGGTAATCATGATCGGGGAAATCGGCGGGACGGCAGAAGAAGAAGCAGCAATCTGGGTGAAGGAAAATATGACTAAGCCAGTTGTTGGTTTCATTGGTGGCCGTACCGCTCCTGCAGGTAAACGCATGGGACATGCTGGTGCCATTATCTCAGGAGGAAAAGGGACTGCTGACGAGAAAATCCGCGTTATGAATGAATGTGGAATTAAAGTTGCCGAAACTCCATCCGTAATGGGAGAAACATTGATCTCCGTCTTGAAAGAAAAAGATATTTACGAACCTTGTAAAACACATTGATTTAAGTTGGGCCGACCTTTTTTGGGTCGGCCTTTATTTCCTCGAAATTCCTCGGGAGAGACCAAGCGCATCACTATCAACCTACCTTTAAAAATATCCGATTAGGGGCGTTTCCAATTGAATAAAAAAGAAAAGTTAATCCATCTCCATCATTGCCGCGGAGCAGGGTGGAAAACAATCCAAGCAATCATGTCCAAAGACCCATCATTATCTTCCCTGTTCACGACGAATTACGTTGAATGGGCAAAAATGCTCCCTATCCCTTCAAATAAGCTTAACCTCTTTCTCAATGATTTACATTCACTCAATTCCATCGAAAAACTTAAAAAATACGAAGATAGCCAAATCCATTGTTTGACGATCTTCGATGATGAATATCCTTTTTTGCTAAAGCAAATATTCGATCCTCCGTGGGTTCTTTATTTTAAAGGTGATAAGAAGCTTTTAACAAGGAAGAATACCCTAGGTGTTGTTGGAACACGTAAGCCAACCTCGTATGGTCTGGAGGCCTTAAAAACGATTCTATTACCGCTTGTAAAGAAAAAGTTCGTGATCATAAGCGGAGTGGCGGCTGGAATCGATGCAGAGTCACATAAGATCACATTAAGGGAAGACGGAGAAACGATTGGGATTTTAGGTGGGGGGCTTATGAAAATATATCCGAAATCCAATTTTACCCTTGCTGAAGAAATCATCAATAAAGGCCTGCTTATATCTGAGACTCCGCCGGAAGTGAAGGCGGAACCATGGATGTTTCCACTCAGAAATCGAATCATCAGCGGATTATCACAGGGAGTATTCGTGGTAGAGGCAAAAGAAAGAAGCGGGTCCCTTATTACGGCACAAGCCGCTTTGGAACACGGCAGGGAGGTATTTGCGCTTCCTGGTAATGTTACCAGCCCTGAATCACTGGGAACCAATCAATTGATTTCCGATGGTGCCAAACTTGTTTTAAGCTCCAGGCAAATCGAGGAAGAGTTTTGAACAATATAATATAGAAGATAGACGGAGAATCAAACGGCAAAATTGAAAAAATAGGTGCTTTTTTAGAAGAGTGGGTTGAATTATTAGACAAAAAGGTTGAAAATATTGTAAAACTGTTATAAGTTTTGCAAATGGCACCTCTTGCCAGAATACCTATAGATAAATGAATCAGCATGCTTTGAAAAGTAAAGAGGTGTTGACAAATGATTTTTGAATGATTAATAATAGTGAAGATTTATATTACCTCTTTGAGGAGGATTTATTGGATGTCAGAATACTTAGTGATTGTGGAATCGCCCGCAAAGGCGAAAACAATAGAACGTTACTTGGGAAAAAATATAAAGTAAAGGCTTCCATGGGGCATGTACGCGATTTGCCTAAAAGTCAAATGGGTGTCGATGTTGAACATGAATATGAACCTAAATATATAACTATCCGCGGCAAAGGCCCGGTTTTAAAAGAATTGAAAACCGCTGCAAAAAAAGCGAAAAAAATCTATCTCGCGGCTGACCCCGACAGGGAAGGGGAAGCAATTGCCTGGCATTTGGCTCACAGTCTTGATGTTGACGTTAACTCAGATTGCCGCGTGGTATTCAACGAGATTACTAAAGAGGCTATCAAGGAATCATTTAAATCACCGAGGCCAATAAATATGAAATTGGTTGATGCTCAGCAGGCAAGAAGGGTCTTGGACCGTTTGGTCGGATACAATATAAGCCCGCTTTTGTGGAAAAAGGTGAAAAAAGGCTTAAGCGCGGGACGTGTCCAATCGGTTGCTGTACGGATGATCATTGACCGGGAGAAGGAAATCAAAGATTTTGTCCCGGAAGAGTATTGGACAATCAAGGCTGATTTTGTAAAAGGAAAAGAACAGTTTGAAGGTTCTTTCTTCAGCCTTGGCGGCGAGAAGAAGGAATTAAATACTGAAGAGGACGTCAAAAAAGTGCTCGCTTCTTTAAATGGCGGCGAATTTACGATAGGAGCTGTGGCTAAAAAGGAAAGAAGGCGCAATCCGGCTGCACCTTTTACAACTTCTTCCCTGCAGCAGGAAGCGGCACGTAAATTGAATTTCCGTGCGAAGAAAACCATGATGCTTGCTCAGCAGCTTTATGAAGGAATCGAGCTGGGCAAGGAAGGTACAGTCGGGTTAATCACTTATATGAGAACCGATTCGACCCGTATTTCAGATAGTGCCAAAGATGAAGTCCATAACTTCATTCAAAATAATTATGGTAAAGAATATGTTCAGGTTGAACAGCGCAAGGAGAAGAAACAAACTAATGCCCAGGACGCGCATGAAGCAGTCAGGCCAACAAGCACATTACGTGAACCGGGTGTGGTCAAGGAGTTCTTATCCAGAGATCAATTCCGTCTTTATAAATTGATTTGGGAACGATTCGTTTCTAGTCAAATGTCTTCAGCGGTCATGGATACGATGAGCATCGACCTGCATAACGGGGATGTCATCTTCAGGGCAAATGGTTCAAAAATTAAATTTCCGGGTTTCATGAAGGTATATGTTGAAGGGTCCGATGACTCGGTGGAAGAAAAGGAAAATGCACTTCCGGATGTGAAAAAGGGAGATCAATTCTTTTCAAAAGATATCGAGCCGAAGCAGCATTTCACACAGCCTCCGCCAAGATATACTGAAGCCCGTTTAGTCAAGACCCTAGAGGAACTGGGAATAGGCCGTCCGTCTACATATGCCCCTACCTTGGATACGATTCAAAAACGGGGCTATGTTACCTTGGATAATAAACGGTTCATCCCGACAGAGCTTGGTGAGATCGTTCTTGAATTGATACGCGAATTCTTCCCGGATATTCTCGATGCAGAGTTCACTGCCAAGATGGAACAGGAATTCGACAGCGTTGAGGAAGGCAATATTGAATGGATAAAGGTCATTGATGAATTTTATAAAGAATTTGCAATTCATTTGGCAAAAGCCGAAGTCGAGATGGAGAAAATTGAAATCAAAGATGAACCTGCAGGTGAAGATTGCGTGGAATGCGGACATGGGATGGTCTTTAAGATGGGACGTTATGGAAAGTTCATGGCATGCAGTAATTTCCCGGATTGCCGTAACACCAAACCAATCGTCAAAGAAATCGGTGTCAAATGCCCAAAATGTAAGGAAGGAAATATCATTGAAAGGAAAAGTAAAAAACGCCGCATTTTTTACGGGTGTGATACCTACCCTGGATGTGACTTCATATCTTGGGATAAACCGCTGCCGCGGAGTTGTCCAAAATGTGAAGGTACACTTGTCGAGAAAAAACTCAAAAAAGGTGTCCAGGTCCAGTGCATGGATTGTGATTTCAAAGAAATGCCCCAAGCATAGAAAAGGCCGTGAAATCGTTTACTTTCCCTTTGATCTATCGAAAACCCCTAAATATAAATTGACTCGGCATCTGCCGGGTTTCTTTATGTTCAGGAAAGTATGATATCATGATGTTATGTGGATTTACTTCCAAGAAGAAAATGGATAAAGCTTGAAACTTTTTTATTTAGGCCGTGTGATGTAAAATTCAGTGGACAAGTACATTCTTTTAAAGATATAATTCCTATTTGTGTCCGTTACCCTTATAGTAAATATGGATTGCAGGAAGAATGCCGGCTTTGTGGCATATTTTTAAAATAATCGTTAGCAGGAATGAGTATTTCGGGTATAAATACATAGATATCGTTAAAAATGAAACTTTTAGAAAGCAGTTTTAATGATAAATGATCCTGTCTTATCATATCTATACATGGAGGTTCGAAAAATGAAAGAAACAAAAGTAAGTGTAATCGGTGCTGGGCTAGCTGGAAGTGAAGCGGCGTGGCAGTTAGCTAAAAGAGGAATTAAAGTCGATCTATACGAAATGCGCCCTGTAAAACAAACGCCAGCCCATCATACCGATAAATTCGCTGAACTTGTTTGTTCCAATTCACTTCGGGCAAATACGTTAACAAATGCAGTTGGTGTATTAAAAGAAGAAATGCGTATACTGGATTCGGTCATCATGTCCGCAGCGGATGCTTGTGCTGTACCGGCTGGCGGTGCATTAGCTGTCGATCGTCATGAATTTGCTGGTCTTGTTACGGAAAGGGTCAAAAATCATCCTAATGTGACGGTTATAAATGAAGAAGTGACGGAAATTCCGGAAGGTCCTACCGTCATTGCAACCGGCCCGCTTACAAGTCAGTCACTATCTGATAGCTTAAAGCAAATCATGGATGAAGAATACTTGTATTTCTATGATGCAGCCGCACCAATTCTTGAAAAAGACAGCATCAACATGGATAAAGTATATTTGAAATCCCGTTATGATAAAGGTGAAGCAGCTTATTTAAACTGTCCGATGACGGAAGAAGAGTTTGACCGCTTTTATGATGCATTGATTGCTGCTGAAACAGTCCCGCTTAAAGAATTCGAAAAAGAAATCTTTTTGAAGGCTGCATGCCGATTGAAGTGATGGCATCACGTGGGAAGAAAACGATGTTATTTGGTCCATTGAAGCCTGTTGGCTTAGAAGATCCAAAAACGGGAAAACGTCCTTTTGCGGTAGTTCAATTGCGTCAGGATGATGCGGCAGGAACACTTTACAATATTGTTGGTTTTCAGACACATTTGAAATGGGGGCCGCAAAAAGAAGTATTGCAGCTCATACCAGGATTGGAAAATGCAGAAATTGTCCGTTATGGGGTCATGCATCGAAACACTTTCATAAATTCACCTAATGTTTTGAAGCCAACGTACCAATTCAAGAATCGGGATGATTTATTCTTTGCCGGTCAGATGACTGGTGTCGAAGGGTATGTTGAATCGGCTGCATCGGGACTTGTTGCAGGTATCAATGCTGCAAGGATCGTCCAAAGTTTGGAGCCTATCATTTTCCCTGCGGAGACTACGATGGGCAGCATGGCAAGGTACATAACGTCGACGAATGGTAAGAGCTTCCAACCGATGAATGCCAACTTTGGATTGCTTCCAGACCTTGAAGTGAGAATCAAATCCAAAAAAGAACGGAACGAAACGCATGCTAAACGCGCTTTGGACACAATTCAGAACTTTGTGAAAAATTTGTAAAATATTTGCCTGCTGTTTTAAAGTATGATACTATTTATTAGCCTTTGCGAGGTGTTTCCATGATTAATCAAAAAAAGGCATTATCATCCTTCATCGAATATTTGCAAATTGAAAAAAACAGTTCACAATACACCATTGAAAATTACAAACGTGATATACACGAATTTTTTCTGTTCCTTAATGAACAGGGCATTGAGGATATCACGTCCGTTGAATATTTTGATGTCCGGTTATATTTAACGAGTTTATATGAGAAAAAACTTTCTAAGCGCACTGTAGCAAGAAAAACTTCTTGCTTGCGGAGCCTTTATAAATTTTTACTGCGTGAAGGTGATGTGAAGGATAATCCTTTTTCTCTGGCTTCTTTACCTAAAAAGGATCAAAGATTGCCACGTTTTCTTTATGAGAAGGAAATGAATCAGTTGTTTTCTACTTTAAAGAAAGATTCACCGATAGGAATAAGGAACAATGCCTTACTGGAATTATTGTATGCTACAGGCATTCGCGTAAGCGAATGTTGTGAGATTAAACTTCAGGATATTGATCTTTCCTTAGGGACAGTACTGATCCATGGAAAAGGAAAAAAGGATCGCTACGTTCCGGTTGGTAGATATGCACAGGAAGCAATAGATTTATACATACGTACAGCCAGGATGGATTTGACTTCGTCTGAAGCCAAGGCGCATGTTTATTTATTTGTTAATTTTCGTGGAGACCCTCTGACACCTAGGGGAGTTCGCTATATATTGAATGAATTGATTAAAAAGTCAGCCGCAGATGGAAGTCTTCATCCCCATATGCTAAGGCATTCGTTTGCTACACACCTATTGAATAATGGGGCGGACATTCGCACGGTTCAGGAATTGCTTGGTCATTCTAAAATTTCATCAACGCAAGTGTATACGCATGTTACAAAAGACCAATTGAAAAAGTCTATAATGCATCACATCCGCGGCCTTAAATGTTGAAAGGGGACACTTTATGACAACGATATTTGCAGTGCATCATAAAGGTGAATGTGCCATGTCCGGTGATGGGCAGGTTACTTTAGGAAATTCAGTAGTGATGAAGCATACAGCGAGGAAAGTAAGAAAAATCTTTAATGGTAATGTTCTTGCAGGTTTTGCTGGTTCCGTTGCAGATGCATTCACTTTATTTGAGATGTTTGAAGCCAAACTTGAGGAGTATAATGGCAATCTTCAGCGTGCTGCCGTCGAAATGGCAAAACAATGGAGAAGTGACAATGTATTGAGGAAGCTGGAAGCCATGCTAGTCGTGATGGATAAGAACCATTTGCTGCTCGTTTCCGGTACCGGGGAAGTAATTGAACCGGATGACGGAATTCTCGCCATAGGATCGGGAGGGAATTATGCACTGGCTGCCGGCAGGGCATTAATGCGGTTTTCCAGTGACCATTTAACGGCAAAGGAAATCGCTCAATCATCTTTACAAATTGCAGCGGAAATTTGTGTATTTACGAATACGAATATAATCGTGGAAGAGTTGTAAGGAGGAGCGCAAATGTCAAAAAAGCTAATTTAACACCGAGGCAAATCGTTGAAAAACTGGATCAGTATATCGTTGGGCAGCGTGAGGCAAAACGGGCAGTGGCAGTGGCTCTTCGGAATCGCTACCGACGTTCCCTTCTCTCGGATCAACTTCGTGATGAAGTCGTTCCGAAGAATATATTAATGATTGGACCGACAGGTGTCGGGAAAACAGAAATAGCTCGGAGAATGGCTAAATTGGTAGGTGCTCCTTTTGTAAAAGTTGAAGCAACGAAATTTACGGAAGTCGGGTATGTCGGCCGGGATGTAGAGTCCATGGTTCGTGATTTGGTGGAGACTTCCGTCCGCCTCGTGAAGGAAGAAAAGATGGCAAGCGTAAAGGAACGGGCAGAAGAAAATGCAAATCGCCGCTTAATAGAGCTATTAGTGCCATCAACAAAAAAACAGAGTAATTTCAAGAATCCTCTTGAAGTCTTTTTGGAGGCAATAACAATCAAGACGATCAGGATTCGGAAGAAAATTCCGAAGATTTAAGTTTGCAGGAAAAAGAAAAATCGTCGCTGAAAAGCTGGCTAATGGTGAGTTGGAAAGTGAAATGATAACGGTCGAAGTGGAAGAACAGGCTGCTTCGATGTTTGATATGCTCAAGGTTCGGGAATGGAACAAATGGGGATGAATATGCAGGACGCTTTAGGAAGCTTGATGCCGAAAAAAGCAAGAAGCGCAAATTGAAAGTAAGTGAAGCGAGAACCGTTTTAACAAATGAAGAAGCGGCAAAACTGATTGATATGGATGAAGTAACTTCAGATGCAGTATACGGGGCTGAGCAAAATGGGATTATCTTCATAGATGAAATAGACAAAATTGCCAGTAAGCAATCTGGAAGTTCATCAGCGGATGTATCGAGAGAGGGTGTCCAAAGGGATATCCTGCCAATAGTTGAAGGTTCAACAGTAGTGACTAAATATGGTTCAGTTAAAACGGATCATGTCCTATTCATTGCAGCAGGGGCCTTTCATATGGCTAAGCCATCCGACCTTATCCCTGAATTACAAGGTAGATTCCCAATTCGTGTAGAATTGAACAAACTGACCGTAGACGACTTTGTACGGATTCTTCATGAACCGGATAATGCCTTATTAAAACAATATGTTGCTTTATTGGAAACTGAAGGTATAGAAATTGAATTTTCTGACGATGCTGTTCGTAAGATAGCAGAAGTGGCCTTCGAAGTAAATCAAAACACAGACAATATTGGTGCAAGAAGACTTCATACCATCTTGGAACGGTTGCTTGAAGACTTATCTTTTGAAGCCCCGGAAATAACGATGGAGAAGATTACAATTACGCCCCAATATGTCGAAGGTAAGCTTGGTTCTATCGCCCGGAACAAAGATTTAAGCCAGTTTATCCTTTAATTAGAAACAATTTTGGCAATGATTTGCCTACGCAATGAACATAAAATTACGGAAATACAACTTCATAGTTATTGTGAACCATGGTATTTTTAGGAGGAACAAATCAAATGAACTTATTAGCAAAAACAAGAAAAATCAATGCAATGCTCCAAAAAGCAGCAGGTAAAGCAGTTAACTTCAAGGAAATGGCTGAGAGTTTAAGTGAAGTTATCGAAGCGAATGTATTCGTCGTCAGCCGCCGCGGGAAATTACTTGGCATAGCGGTAAGTCAGCAAATTGAAAACGAACGCATGTACAAAATGTTGGAAGATAAACAATTCCCTGAAGAGTACACAAAAAACCTGTTCAATATTCCTGAAACCTCTTCGAATCTTGATATCGAAAGCGAATATACTGCTTTCCCAGTCGAAAACAAAGAGCTTTTCTCAACTGGATTAACAACCATCGTACCGATTATGGGTGGGGGAGAACGTTTAGGAACATTGGTTCTTGCCCGTTTACAAGAAAAAATTTCACGATGATGATTTAATTTTGGCTGAATATGGTGCGACTGTAGTCGGTATGGAAATCCTTCGTGAAAAATCAGAAGAGATAGAAGAGGAAGCTCGTAGTAAAGCTGTCGTACAAATGGCGATTTCCTCGTTATCTTACAGTGAATTGGAAGCAATAGAGCACATCTTTGAGGAGCTTAAAGGTAATGAAGGTCTGCTTGTAGCATCAAAAATTGCGGACCGTGTTGGCATCACCCGTTCAGTTATCGTAAATGCCCTAAGGAAACTGGAAAGTGCAGGAGTCATTGAATCACGCTCCCTTGGAATGAAAGGTACTTATATCAAAGTATTGAACGATAAATTCCTTCTTGAATTAGAGAAGCTTAAAAATAATTAACATATAGAAAGGCAGCCCTTGAAAAAGGGCTGCCTTTTTGTGATATTTGGATGTGTTGCTGTCTGGGACTAACAGGCCAATGCGGGTGAATGACATGGGTATTAAGGGAAAAGAGGTAATTCGGATTAAATGGAAATGTGAATATAGGCATGTTTTCTATTAGAAGCAGAAAAAATAGTTAAATATTTCTTGAAAAGGGTAATTATATTATTATAACTGTCGAAATGATGTAAATGAACGTTGTTGTAATTTTTTAATTTTTTAAAAGTCTATTGATAACCGTTTTCCCCACTGGAGAATTTTGTCGAAAGATTCACCACTTTGGTTTTTTTAAAAAAAGAAAATAATTTGTTGTTTTCTTATGAATCCTTTATTTTAAAGGGTGAAATCAACTAAAATAAAATAAATATTTGAAAGTAAATTTGAAAATTAGTTCTAAAGTATCAGGTATATGGATTGGTTTTTCGGTATGATATAAAAGCTAATGGAAGTAAAAATTGGTTAATATGTAGAATATCATATTAAAATGTAATATTACGTAATTTAATCCTATAATCATACTAAGAAAAGCGACAAATTTGAGCAATATGTGACAATTTTCGACGATGATAGGTCTAAAGTCTATGTATTGTTTATGGACATAGTTATAATGTTTCTTTAAAATTAAAACGTAAATGCACTGGGTTAATTTATTGATAAAGTGATTATCTGTTAATTATAGAAAGAGGTGATCGATGTGGAATTATTTTCAAATACTTTTCAATCACTAGAAAATGCCCTTGATTATTCTAATGCAAAACAAAAAGTCATTTCACAGAACATAGCCAATTCGGATACGCCTAATTATAAAGCTAAAGAGGTCGACAAAACACAATCCTTTAAGGCAGAGCTGGAATCTTCCCTCGAGTCATATCGTACCGATGAAAGACATTTTACCTTCAAATCAGAGGGGGGCATGATTCACACATCGTTACGCAGAAAAATGTCCGATATAACAACAATGGAAATAGCGTGGACGTTGATAAGGAAATGACGGATCTTGCTGCCAATCAGATTTATTATAATGCAGTGACCGACAGGCTTTCAGGTAAGTTTCAATCATTGCAGAATGTAATTAGAGGAGGTAAGTGATGGGAATCTTCCAAAGTATAAACATGACTGGATCTAGCCTGACGAGTCAAAGGGTAAGGATGGATGTAATCTCTGCTAATATGGCTAATTCCGATACGACCAGGGCGGAATATGACGCCGGATCGAAAACATGGAAGCCATACACAAGAAAATCGGTTGTGCTGCAAAGTAAGGAAAACGGTTTTTCGGGTTTCTTAAACGCAGCATCCGGAAAAACGAGAGAGGTAGGGAATGGAGTGAAGGTGACTGGAATCGTAAAAGATAAAACACCTTTTGAACTCGATTACAATCCCGAACATCCTGATGCCAATGAAGATGGGTATGTTGAAATGCCAAATGTCGACCCGCTTAGGGAAATGGTTGATTTAATGAGTGTCACACGTTCATACGAAGCGAATGTGACAGTTTTAAATGCATCAAAGGGTATGATGATGAAAGCTTTGGAAATCGGAAAATAAAATTTTGAAAGGAGATGTTGTTATGGAGGGGATTTCTCTTTCGGCAGTGACCAATGCAAGTAATGTACTGAAAAAGATCAAAACAATACTAATACACCATACGAAGCACAGCGGAATTTTGCGTCGGTATTAAAAGAATCAATGAATAAAGTCAACGAAACACAAGTGGCATCGGATGACCTTACAACCAAATTGGTTAATGGAGAGGATGTTGAGCTTCATTCGGTGATGATAGCTTCACAAAAAGCCAGTGTTACCATGCAGGCTACATTAGAGGTTCGGAATAAGGTTGTCGAAGCCTACCAGGAAATGATGAGAATGAGTATATAGCATTCATTTTTTAACCTCATAATATAGAGAAAAGTGACTAGGGGGAATAGAATCCCCCAATCATAAATTCAGAGACTGACCGGGGATTTAAATGAATGAAGTACTAGTGAATTTTAAGAACAAGATAACTGCTTACTGGACAGGCCGCAGTAAAAACCAAAAAATCATGATGGTTGGTTCAGCGGCATTAATTATCATCATCATTACGGCAGTTTCAATTTTAACCACGCGTACGACGCTGGTGCCCTTATATTCAACTTAACTCCATCGGAAACGGGGAGCATTAAAGAAAATTTAGACAGTCAAGGGATTATGAATGAAGTTTCTGAAAATGGAACGACCATAAAAGTTCCTGAAGAAAGACTGGATTCACTTAAAGTGGAACTGGCAGCTGAAGGAATTCCGGAATCAGGCAGTATTGACTATTCCTTTTTCAGTCAAAGTGCCGGTATCGGAATGACTGAAAATGAATTCAATGTCATTAAATTGGACTCGATGCAAACGGAATTGGCCAGTTTAATAAAAAAAGATTGATGGAGTGGAAGATGCCAGTGTAATGATCACCCTTCCTGATGAAGGAGTTTTTGTCAGTGATTCAGCTGGGGAAGCGTCAGCATCCATTGTATTGAATACGAAACCCGGTTATAAATTTGAAGAAAGTCAAATCAATTCCCTATATCATCTTGTCTCAAAAAGTGTTTCGAATCTCCCTACAGATAATATCGTCATTATGAACCAAGAGTTTGAGTACTTTGATCTTGAAAATCAAAATTCTTCTTTTGCGTCCGCATTTGCTACCCAAAACGAAATAAAAAAGAAATAGAACGCGATATTCAAAGACAGGTACAAAATATGCTTGGAACGATAATGGGAAGAGACAAAGTTGTTGTTTCAGTCACGACAGACATTGATTTCACTCAAGAAAATCGGGAAGAGAATTTAGTTGAACCGGTCGATGAAGAAAATATGGCTGGGATTGAGATTTCTGCGCAAAGAATCAATGAGTCGTATAGTGGTGACGCAGCAGGTGCAGGAGGCGTTCCGCAAAGTGAGGATTCCTCAGATTCATTGGGAACCCAATATGTTGAAGGCACAAACGGTTCCGGTGATTATGAAAAAGTGGATGAAACGATTAATAGTGAAGTAAACCGAATCAAGAAAGAAATAGTCGAAAGCCCATATAAAGTTAAAGATTTAGGTATTCAAGTCATGGTCGAACCGCCCACAGCTGACGATCCGAATTCTTTATCTCAACAGAGTGTGGATGATATTACACAAATCCTAGGTACGATAATACGCACGACAATCGAGAAAAAAGCTGAAGGGGAAGAACTGACGGAAGAGGAGCTTAATAATAAAATTGCGATTTCAGTTCAGCCGTTTAACGGAAAAATGAAGTTGCAAAAAGATGAAACGAATCCTTCTTTACCAATATGGGCATACATCGTCGGCGGAGTGCTGATACTTGCCATTATCATTCTATTAATCTTATTCCTCCGGTCCCGAAAACAAGCTGAAATGGAAGAGGAGTACGTGGTTGAAGAGGAAGAAGTCGTATTCGATGTTCCGGATTTGAACAAAGAGAAGGAAACGGAAGCATCTTTAAAAAGAAAACAATTGGAGAAGCTTGCAAAAGAAAAGCCGGATGAATTTGCAAAATTATTAAGAAGCTGGATAGCGGAAGACTAGGAGGCTTGGAAAGTGACAGAAAGAAAAAAAGGCCGGATTGACTGGCAAACAGAAAGCTGCCATCCTCCTTATTTCCTTAGGCCCGGATGTTTCTGCATCCGTATATAAGCATCTTACTGAAGAGGAAATTGAGAGATTGACCCTTGAAATTTCTGGAGTGAGAAAAGTGGACTCCCATGATAAAGAAGAAATCCTGGAAGAATTCCATAATATTGCTTTGGCACAGGATTACATCTCGCAAGGCGGGATAGGATATGCGAAGCAGGTACTTGAAAAGGCATTAGGCAGTGATCAGGCAACCGCCATCATTAACCGTTTAACATCATCGTTACAGGTTCGTCCATTCGACTTTGCCCGAAAGGCAGACCCTGGACAAATCTTGAATTTCATCCAGAACGAGCATCCGCAGACCATTGCATTAATCCTGTCTTACCTTGATCCCACACAGGCTGGACAAATATTGTCTGAACTTCCGCAGGAGGTGCAGGCCGATATTGCAAGAAGGATTGCATTAATGGATAGCACTTCTCCGGAAATCATCAATGAAGTGGAGCAAATACTCGAAAGGAAACTTTCTGCGACCGTAACCCAAGATTATACACAGACTGGCGGAGTTGAAGCTGCTGTTGTAGATGTGTTGAATGGTGTTGACCGTTCAACGGAAAGAACGATTTTGGACGCACTTGAAATCCAAGATCCGGAGCTTGCTGAGGAAATCAAGAAACGAATGTTTGTTTTTGAAGATATCGTGACCCTTGATGGCAGAGCGATTCAGCGAGTAGTCAGGGAATCTGATAACGAAGACCTTAAACTTTCCCTTAAAGTGGCTAGTGATGAAGTGAAGGAAATCGTTTTCCAAAACATGTCAAAACGTATGGTGGAAACGTTCCAGGAAGAAATGGAATATATGGGACCAGTACGTTTGCGTGATGTGGAAGAAGCACAATCGAGAATTGTCGCAGTCATCCGAAAACTGGAAGAAACTGGTGATATTGTGATTGCCCGCGGTGGAGGGGATGATATCATTGTCTAGGATTATCAAATCCCAGCAGGCTAACCAGGAGAAAAGCAAAAAGATTGCAATAAAAGTTCGCCCTTTCGACTTTCTTCAAAATGATGATGCAGATGAGCGGAAAAACCTTCATTATATTCAATCTGATGAATTTCTCAATGATGCTAAACAGGAAGCGGAAACGTTATTGCTCGAAGCTAAACAAAAAGCCCAAGCGATTGCTGCTGAAATCCAGCAAGACCGAGAAAAATGGGAGAATCAAGAGAAAGCGAAGTTTATCGAACAAGCTCAAAAAGAAGGCTATCAGCAGGGAGTCGAAGATGGGATTCAAAAGGGTTATAACGAGATTGCAGAGGAAATAGCCTTCGCAAAAGAAGTGGTAGAGTCTTCTAAAAAAGATTATCGGGACCACATTGAATCATCTGAAACGGTGATTTTGAATCTTGCCATGAAAGTGGCAGAGAAAATTATCGGGCAACAGCTTGAAAAAGATGAAGATTCTTTTTATCCATAGTCAAAAGAGCCATCAAAGAGGTGAGGGATTACCGTGAAGTGCAATTACATATCCACCCGATCCAATATCAATCGATTCTTTCTCATAAAGATGAGTTGATGGCAATCTTTCCGAAAGATACCGAGTTGTATATCTTTCCGGATGATGATCTTGAAAAAAGCAGCTGTATCATTGAATCCGAAAACGGAAGGATGGAAGCCGGTGTCGACAGTCAGCTGCAGGAAATAAAAGTGAAACTAACTGAATTGCTGGAAGGGGAGTAAAGATGAAAACTAGAGACCTATTGCCCTTGGTTGATGAAGTTGATCCTTTCAAACATTATGGACGGGTCAAACGTGTCGTGGGGTTAATGATAGAATCTCAAGGCCCTGAAAGCTCTGTAGGTGATGTTTGTTATATCTATACAGGTATACAAAAAAGAAAAATCGAATCTTAGCTGAAGTTGTCGGATTCCGTGATGAAATGGTTATTTTAATGCCATTTACAGCAGTTAGTGATATTGCACCGGGGTGTATTGTCGAAGGGAGCGGACGAAGCCTTGAGATAAAGGTGGGAAGTGGGCTGATTGGCAAAGTAGTCGATCCATTGGGACATCCCATTGATGACTCAATGCTTCCCAAAGGTCTCGCGACAATTTCCGTGGATCAAGATCCGCCAAATCCGATGAAACGACCTCCCATTAATGAACCGATAGATGTAGGAGTGCGGGTGATTGATAGTTTATTAACAGTTGGAAAAGGACAACGTGTCGGTATCTTTGCAGGGAGCGGTGTCGGGAAAAGCACGTTGCTTGGTATGGTGGCAAGGAATACGACGGCGGACTTAAACGTAATCGGTCTTATTGGGGAACGTGGCCGTGAAGTTCGAGAATTCATTGAGAAAGACCTTGGACCAGAAGGGCTGGCACGATCAATCGTTGTAGTGGCGACATCTGACCAGCCAGCGTTGATGAGGATAAAGGGTGCTTTGACGGCAACTGCCATCGCGGAATATTTTCGTGATAAAGGATTGAATGTGATGCTGATGATGGATTCTGTCACGAGGGTTGCGATGGCCCAAAGGGAAATTGGGCTTGCCATCGGGGAACCTCCGACGACCAAAGGGTATACGCCATCCGTTTTTGCCATCCTTCCAAGGTTACTCGAAAGAACGGGAACAAATCAGCTCGGTACCATTACAGCTTTTTATACGGTTCTCGTTGACGGTGATGACATGAATGAACCGATTGCTGATGCTGTCAGGGGAATTTTGGATGGTCACTTCATACTGGACCGCAACTTGGCCAATAAAGGACAGTTTCCAGCGCTCAATGTATTAAAGAGCATTAGTCGTGTCATGAACAATATTGTTGGTGAAAAGCATAAAAACGCCGCAGAAATATTGCGGGCAAGTTTATCAACCTATATGGAGTCGGAAGATTTGATAAATATAGGAGCTTATAAGAAGGGTTCTTCCAAACAAATTGATAACTCAATTACACGCTATCCAGAAATCATTTCATTTTTAAAGCAAGGAACCCATGAAAAAGCTTCTAAAGATAATAGTATCAACGCCCTTGTCGAATTGATGGAGAAAGGTGATTAATGATGATTTATCAATATAAATTCGAGAAGATCCTGTCCATCAAAGAAAAAGAAAAAACCGATGCACTAGCTAAATATAATGCTGCTTTAAAAAAATTTGAAGAAGTGGCAGAAAAATTATATAAGCTTTTAAAGAAAAAGAAGAGTTGCTTGAGTTTCAACAGGAGAAGCTGCGAAATGGATTATCCGTTCAGGATATTCGTCATCATCAGTTATTTATGGACAACTTGGAAAAACTCATAACCCTCTGTCAAGAGGAAGTCATTGAAGCGCGATACAAGATGAATATTCAACGGGATATATTAATGGAAAGAAATATCGAGGTTAAAAAGTACGAGAAAATGAAAGAAAATGATTTTCTTGAATTTCTCGATGTCATTAAGGAAGCTGAGAACAAAGAAATGGATGAAATATCTATCCGGCAATTCTTAAGTAAAGGCGTAAGGTGATGGAATGCGTAAAAAAAGTGAATCTAATGGATTGGAAGAATTGGAAGAAAGGAAGATAAGCAAGTTTCAATGGTTTCTTGTCATCTTTATTCCATTAATCTTTGCGGTAACTGTAGCGTTGATCGTTTTTACAGTTGCAGGGGTGAATGTAGTGGAAAAGGCAAAGGAAATGTCTGCGAAAATACCCTTCATTGAATCGGATCAAAAGGATGAAGAGAATGGTAAACCAGCGAAGAATGATGAGAAAGTTTCCATGAAGCTCGAAAAATTAGAAACCGAGATTGAAAATAAGGAAAAAGAGATAGAAAAGCTTGAGGGCATCATTGATACACGTGACAAGGCCATTGCGAAGGCAGAAGCGGAAAAACAGCAGTTTCAAACAGAAATGAATCAACTTAAGGATAGTCAGAATAATAGTAAACAAGCGTTCAAAGATATAATCCGTACTTATGAAACGATGGCTCCCAAGAGAGCTGCACCTATCATTACAGAAATGAATGATGAAGATGCAGTGAAAATTCTCTCAAGTATGAAAGCAGCCACTTTAGCTAAGGTTTTGGAGCAAATGACAACGGCTGATGCTGCAAGATTAACGAAGAAACTAACGGAACAAAGTTCTTAAGTGGAAAGAGTGAGGAGGTGGATATATGAATTCAGCCATTAATTCCTTACTTCCCTTGGCATCATTAAGTCTAAAGGTACCAAATAAGGCAAATCAGCAAACTAATTCAGGGTTCGGTTCCATCCTTCAGTCAGCCATGGGGGCAGAACCCTCCATTCCACCGGATATGACTGGCATCACTGAAGGAAGTGTGTCTGTAATAAAGGATTTGCTTGGTTTCTTGAAACTTGAAAGATTGAGTGACACAGGGGAGATAGTGTTGCCGAAGCTCTTACAGTAAACCAACAAGACAACAGCCTTATTTTACAGATCCTAACGAATGTAGCTGGAAATGATGAGGGTGCCCTTGCTGATTTCTTTGCGAGCATCGAGGAACTGGATTTAGAACAAGAAGTGGATGACTTCAGCCTGGATCCACAAAGCTTGTTATCAGCTAATGTCATGGAACTGTATACAATCCTGAAAAAAGTTACTGTTTTGAGCGAAGGAGAATGGCATGACCTCCCCTTATCTGGTGTGGTGAATCTTTTGAAACTGGTGAAAATTCAAGATCTTCTCTCGGAGAATAAGGATATGACACAAGATGAAGCGGCCATTCAGAAACAAATGAAACACCTGCTTGAAGGGATAACGGGAAAGGTGGAGAAATGGCTGTCCAATCAGTCAATATCAAAAACAGATGCTGACCGATCCACCACTTTGGAGAAAGGGCAAACCAAAGCAATAGAAATATTGAAAAGCGCATTCTCTCCATTATCCGGGAGTGACAAGGTAAATAAAGATGGGACAATGGGCAGTGGTGTGACTTTGCAAAGTCCGGATAGCGGTAAACATCAAGGGTCTGGTATGCCTTTACTCATGACAAAGCTGGAGCAATTCGTCTTGGCAGCTCCCAAAGGTGTGCAAACCGTCAATCAAGAAGAGTTTGTTAAGCAATTTGAAAATATTTTAAGTAAGGCTAACTTTAGCGGAACTAATCGTGTAAATAAACTGTTGATCAGATTGACTCCTGAACATTTAGGGTCCCTAAGAATCGAGTTGATTCAAAAGGATGGTATGCTGTCAGCCAAGATTCTGGCCACTACTGCCCAGGCCAAAGATATGCTGGAGAATCAGATTCATGGTTTAAAACAAGCCTTTAGCGGACAAAACATTCAAATTGAAAAAATTGAAATATCACAGGCCTTCAATACTTTTAACTCTGAGAAATTCAGCCAGAAAGATGCGGATGAACATAATGAACAACAGGAGAGTAAGGAAGAGAGCAATGATGAGACGGAAAGCGAGTTTACGGGATCCCTTGCCGATGCTCTGTTAAATCTGGAAGTGTAGGTGAAAAAATGACGACCATAGATACGTCGCTATTATTATCAAAATCTCAAACTGAAAACAGAAAAACCGGGGATGCATTGGGAAAAGATGATTTCTTGAAATTGTTGCTTACCCAGCTTCAAAACCAAGATCCGTCAAGTCCGATGGACAATACGGAATTCATCGCCCAAATGGCCACTTTTTCTTCTCTGGAACAGATGATGAATATGGGAGCCCAAATGGAAGAAATAATCGGGATCAATCAACAAAATAGTTTAATGAACTATAACTCTTTTGTAGGGAAGGAAGTCACTTGGCACAAATTGGATGAAGGCGATGATGACCTTGCGATAGAAGAAGGGACAGGCATCGTTAAATCCATTCAATATAAGGGTGATGGTGTTTATTTTCTTTTAGAAGATGGCACAAAGCTTGAACCCGCAAATATTTCGGCAATGAAACAAACAAGTTCCATTTCGAATAGCCTGACGGCGGCAAGTGAATTAATAGGCAAGCGCGTTTCCTGGATGGACGAAAAAAATGGGGAGTCGTCCGCAGTCGTAATCTCGGTATCCATGAGTAATGGCAAGCTGCAAATTGAAGTGGATGATGAAAACAAAACCAAATTATCATCAGAGCAATTGATGAAAATCGCTGAAGCTTAAGGGGCAGGAATATGAATAAACTTGATTTTCAAGCAAAATTCCGCTCAGCTGATGTCACAAACCAAATTACCGTTTTATGCAAGGGCAGAAGACCCAACGAGGCTTTCAACAGCATTTTCAAGCTGCTCTGTCTCCACAAATCAAAAATTGATCATTAGTAAACATGCTCAATTACGGATGAGTCATAGGAATATAGATATAGCACCGCAAACCTGGGGCAAAATAGCCCATAAAGCCAATGAGGCCAAAAAGATGGGTGTAACCGAATCTCTTATCATTACAGATAACGCGGCACTCATAGTAAGCACGGTAAACAACAAGGTCATCACGGTCATGGACAGGATGAAGCAACATCACAAATTTTCACGAACATCAATGAAACCATAATTTTAGATAAATAGGCTGGACTTGTAAAAGGAAGCCTGGACTGTGGAATGACGGAAGCAGTCGTAATATGAAAGGGGAGCTTTTACATGCTTCGTTCAATGTATTCGGGAATAAGCGGATTGAAAAACTTACAAACAAAATTGGATGTTATCGGTAATAACGTTGCCAATGTCAATACATATGGTTTCAAAAAAGCCGTGTGACATTCAGCGATGCGATGAACCAAACGGTATCTGGTGCAAGTGCAGCAACAGCCAATAAAGGCGGAACCAATTCTAAACAAATTGGATTAGGCTCCACGATTGCTACAATCGATACGATCCATACACAGTCAAGCCTGCAAACCACCGGCCGCGATCTTGATTTAGGAATATCCGGTGATGGCTATTTCGTCGTCAAGCAAGGTGATTCGCTTTCATATACACGTGCAGGTAACTTTTATCTGGATGATAATGGTACGCTTGTTAACGCGAATGGTTTGAAAGTACAGGCTTACAAGATTGATGAAAACGGGAAACGATCAAAAACGATTGGCGACGTTGCTGTTAACGTCAATGCGATTTTACCTGCCATTACCACTACTAAAATATCAGTAAGTGGAAATCTAGCTTCTGACGCAATTGATGGTACCGTATTTAGCCAGCAAATGAAAGTTGTGGATGAAAAAGGAAAGGAACAAACGGCAACTATCTATTTCCAAAAAAACGGAAATGATAAATGGGAGCTTTTTGATGAAGAACCTGCTGCTTTGGGGGATACATCAACAACTAAACCAAAACCGTTCACTTCGGTGAAGTTCGATGCTAATGGTCAGATAGTGGCAGCTGATAAAACCCAGGCAGGTCAAACCATAAACATTTCAAGCGGCAAAGAGGATGACTCGGATACAGCAGTTGATGAAAGCATTCAAAAAGTTAATTTGGATTTGGATTTCTCGAATCTTACTCAAGTTAAAGGTTCCACTACTGCTCTTGTCAATCCGGATGGTAATAAAGAAGGGAAACTGGAAAGCTTTAACATTGGTTCATCAGGAGAAATAAATGGCGTTTATTCCAACGGACTTATCACAACCTTAGGCCAGCTGGCCGTTGCTAAGTTTTCAATGCATCAGGCTTGACGAAAACGGGTGGTAACACTTTTCAGGAATCAATCAATTCAGGTACTGCAAACATCAATATCGCAGGTGAAGGGCGCGGAGTGATTGCATCAGGTTCATTGAAATGTCCAATGTGGATTTATCCGAAGAATTTACTGAAATGATCGTTGCTCAACGGGGTTTCCAGTCGAATTCAAGGATCATAACGACGTCGGATGAAATTTTACAGGAATTGGTTAACTTAAAACGATAGGTTAAGGGAGGGAGGAGCCAGGTCTTTTGCTCTGGCTCCTAAATATCATTATCAAAGTCAGAAGGCTCAATGGAAAATGCTTTCATATAAATGCATTGTACATAGACACAGTCGAGACATTGCCAGATACGACCATTACTTTTACAAATGGTAAGAAAATCGTTGTGCTAGAGAAGGAAGAGGAACTGGTTGAAGCCATTATACAATTTTATCGTACCGTTAATATTCTCGGTTTTCGTAAGGATGTGGAGGAAAGCTCATGAAAAAAATCTATTGACTATTATGTTGATTATACTCGTGGCTATAACGCTTGTTGGTGTCATAGCGGTCGTGGTTGTGACAAAGTTATCTGATCCCATATCTGCCGAAGACAAACCTAGCATTGACGAAATTGTCAAATCATCAGTTGAGGTTCCTGAAATTACTACGAATCTTGCTGGCAATGATTATATTAAAATCTCATTTATGGTCCAAACAGAAAATAAAAAAGCAAAAGAAGAGTTGGAAAAAGAAATTTTCAAGTGAAGAATATCATCATTACCGAACTATCCGAAATGAAAGCGGAAGAGTTAACCGGTAAAAAAGGCAAGGAAAAGCTTCAAGAAGCCTTAAAGACAAGAATGAATGAATTAATGGAAGAAGGAAAAGTTGAAAAGGTTTATATAACTTCCTCGATTCTGCAATAAGAACATCCTTGCTTCATTAAATAAGAAGGGGAAGCTTTGGAGGTGAGTGTTAATGTCCGGGGAAATATTATCGCAAAATGAAATCGATGCTTTGTTATCGGCCATTTCCACAGGTGAAATGGATGCAGATGATTTAAAAAAAGAAGAATTAGAAAAAAGAGTGAAAGTATACGACTTTAAAAGGGCGCTTCGGTTTTCAAAGGATCAAATCCGGAGTTTGACTAGGATACACGAGAACTTTGCAAGGCTGCTGACCACATACTTTTCTGCTCAGCTTAGAACATATGTCCAAATTTCCGTTGCTTCGGCAGATCAAATACCATACGAAGAATTTATCCGATCGATTCCGAAAATGACCATCATGAATGTTTTTGAGGTACCGCCCTTGGATGGCCGAATCATTCTTGAGGTCAACCCGAATATCGCCTATTCCATGATGGATCGTGTTTTGGGCGGGCGGGGCATAAGCGCGAATAAGGTAGAAAGTTTAACGGAAATAGAAACGAAAATCATGTCGAATTTATTCGAGAAGGCTTTTGAAAATTTACAGGAGGCTTGGGGAACGATTGTTGAAATCGAACCGGTGATGACTGAGTTCGAGGTGAATCCACAATTCCTGCAACTGGTTTCGCCCAATGATACAGTTGTGGTCATTTCCTTGAATACACAAATAGGAGAAACGAGCGGAATGATTAATGTTTGCATTCCTCACGTCGTATTGGAACCGATCATACCAAAGTTGTCTGCTCATTATTGGATGGAGAATTCCCAAAAGGAAAAAATCCCAGAGGAAATCATGATTTTGGAAAAACGTATCCGAAACGCAGACCTTCCCATTATTTCCGAACTTGGTTCTACGGATATCACCATCCAGGATTTTTTGCTGCTTGATGTTGGCGATGTCATCGATTTAAATAAGGCAATCGATGAACCTTTGACGATTACAATTGGAGGGATTCCAAAATACAGTGGGCAGCCAGGAAAAGTAGGAAAAAACATGCTATCCAGATTCTTGATATTTTGAAAGGGGGAGACGAAGATGGTAAGTGATGAAATGCTTTCACAAGACGAGATAGATGCCCTTTTAAAAGGTACAAGTGATATAGAAGATGAGGTGATCCCTCTCTCGATTGACGATTATTTATCAATGATGGAACTCGACACCCTCGGTGAAATTGGTAATATCTCCTTCGGAAGTTCGGCCACTGCCCTATCCACGTTGTTGAATCAGAAAGTGGATATCACTACCCCGACGGTTACTTTAATTGAAAGGGGACAGATTGCGGAAGAATTCCCGCATCCGTATGTAGCGATTCAAGTGCAATATACAGAAGGTTTTTCAGGTATAAATATGCTGGTAATCAAGCAGAGCGATGCAGCTATCATTGCAGATTTGATGCTTGGCGGAGATGGGGAGAATCCGTCTGACCTGCTTGGGGAAATTCAATTGAGTGCTGTCCAGGAAGCCATGAACCAAATGATGGGTTCTGCTGCGACATCGATGTCGACCATTTTCACTAAAAAGTGGATATTTCACCACCCAGCGTAGATTTACTTAATTTTTTAAATGGTGTAGGTGAAAATGCAATACCTGACGAGGATTTATTTGCAAAAATCTCATTCCGCCTCCGTGTCGGCAACTTAATTGATTCCAACATTATGCAATTGTTGCCATTAGAGTTTGCTAAAGGGTTAGTTTCTGAATTATTAAGTGGGACGAGCGAAAGCCAACCTGCCGATATGAAAACCCAAATAGCACAAAGTGATCCAGTAATGAACATTCCAACTCACGAGCCGGCATTCCAGAATAACCGGTCTGATCGTTCGGCAAGTGAAACTCATGGACAAGGCGGTCACCAAACCCAACCTACGAACCAAATACCGAATGTACCACAACATTTTGGAGTTTCATCCGTACCAACAGGACAGCCGGTTAATGTTCAGCCTGCCAGTTTCACTAGTTTTCAGCCTTATCAGCTTCAGGAGCCTGAAACGAAAAATCTCAGCATGCTGATGGATATCCCCTTGCAAGTGACTGTGGAACTTGGAAGAACGAAACGCTCCGTAAAGGATATTTTGGAGCTGTCCTCCGGATCGATCATCGAATTGGATAAATTAGCAGGAGAGCCAGTGGATATCCTTGTAAACAGCCGCTTGATAGCAAAAGGCGAGGTAGTGGTGATTGATGAGAACTTTGGGGTACGTGTTACGGATATCATGAGTCAAAGTGAACGATTAAATAAAATAAAATAATTTGGGGGACGAAAAAATGGCTAATAAAATTTTAATTGTGGACGATGCAGCATTTATGAGAATGATGATAAAGGATATCCTTTCTAAAAATGGTTTTGAAATAGTCGGGGAAGCAGCAGATGGAGCTCAAGCAGTGGAGAAATATAAAGAAACCCATCCGGATCTTGTAACGATGGATATTACCATGCCCGAAATGGATGGAATTACAGCGTTAAAGGAAATTAAAAAGATAAATCCTCAAGCTAAGGTCATCATGTGTTCAGCGATGGGGCAGCAAGCCATGGTCATCGATGCGATCCAGGCCGGTGCAAAAGACTTTATCGTGAAGCCATTCCAGGCAGACCGTGTTTTGGAAGCCATAAATAAAGCATTAAGTTAAGAGGGTGTCTTCATATTGTTAATTAAAAAATGGCTTCAGGTCTCACTGATGATAGCAATATTCTTCTCTGGGGCCATACAGGCCCATGCTGAAGATCTTGAAAAATCAGTGAAGGATGTTTATGAACAGCCAGATGATTTAAAGGTGGATAAAGGTGAATCAATAGACTCGAAATCTACCAAACAGGAAACGAATCCTGACAAAGTGGGGATAACCGTCTGGGAGTTTCTGAGGATGATATTTGCTACTATTTTTGTAGTGGCCCTTCTATATAGCCTATTAAAGTTCATCAATAAAAAAAGTAAATCGTATCAAAAGGCAAATTCAGTGGAGAATTTAGGCGGTACGGGTCTTGGTGCAAACCGTTCTGTTCAGCTTGTTAAAGTCGGCCGGCGAATATTGGTGATCGGGGTCGGCGAAAACATTCAGCTTTTGAAAGAAATAGATGATCCCGAGGAATATGAACAGCTTTTGAAAGATCACAACGATAAGATCGATCAAATGATCCAGCCTGGGGAACTTGCAATGAAGTTGAAAAATAAGTGGTTGAAGAAAAGCGGATCCGAAACCGGTAGTTTCTCTGCAGAGTTCAAAAATCAACTTGATCAAATGTCTGATAGCAGAAAAAGCTGTTAAAGGAGCTTGATAGGAAAGGAAGAGACAATGAATGAATGAGTTCATGGAGTTTTTTAATAACAGTGATCCCACTAATGTCTCTACTTCCGTCAAACTTGTTCTTCTGATGACTGTCTTATCGTTGGCTCCAAGCATATTGATCTTGATGACCTGTTTTACAAGAATCATCATTGTCCTGAGCTTTGTGAGAACATCGCTAGCTACACAGCAGATGCCGCCGAATCAGGTGTTGGTCGGCTTGGCGCTTTTCATGACATTTTTCATAATGGCACCGACTTTTCAGGAAGTGAATGAAAAGGCATTAACCCCGTTATTTAATGAAGAGATAGATTTAGAAGAGGCATATGTACAGGCGTCAATACCATTCAAGGAATTCATGAGTGCCCATACGAGGCAAAAGGATCTGGCGTTATTTTTGGATTATGCCAAGGTGGATAAGCCTGAAACGATACAGGACATTCCCTTGACTGCCTTTGTACCTGCTTTTGCGATCAGTGAAATCAAAACAGCTTTTCAAATAGGTTTCATGATTTTCATTCCCTTTTTGGTTATTGATATGGTCGTTGCAAGTGTTCTGATGTCGATGGGGATGATGATGTTGCCGCCAGTCATGATTTCCCTGCCATTTAAAATCCTCCTTTTCATTCTTGTTGACGGGTGGTATTTAGTGGTGAAGTCTTTATTACAGAGTTTTTAAGCAGGTGAGAAAAAATGAGTGCAGATTTTGTTATTGATATAGCAGAAAAAGGAATTTATATGGTATTGATTATCGCTGGCCCATTGATGGTAATCGCTCTTATTGTAGGACTATTAGTAAGCATCTTTCAGGCGACTACACAGATACAGGAACAAACCTTGGCATTTGTTCCGAAAATCGTTGCAGTCTTATTGGGACTCATTTTATTGGCTCCATGGATGCTGAGCCACCTATTATCATATGCAAATGAAATATTCGGCAATCTGAATCGATTTGTAGGGTAGGGCATGGAGGAATTATTTCCGCACTTTCCAGCCTTTTTATTAATTGTTGTCCGGGTCACTACGTTTTTCGTGGCCATGCCGATTTTTTCGTACCGTTCAATACCGGTACAACATCGGGTAGGGCTTGGAATCTTCCTTGCCTGGATCATGTACTACACCATCGATGCTCCGGTTCTGGAATTGGATGTGACGTTTTATTTATTGATCATGAAGGAAGCGCTTGTTGGCCTTTTCATTGGGTTTGCAGCGTATATGATTTTGTCGGCCGTTCAAGTCGCTGGCGGATTGATTGATTTTCAAATGGGTTTTTCAATAGCGAATGTCATCGATCCCCAAACGGGTGCACAAAGCCCGTTGATGGGACAATACCTTTATACGGTCGCTTTATTATTCTTAATGAGCACTAACGGTCATCATTTGCTTTTGGATGGAATTTTTATAGTTATCAGTTCATCCCAATTGACCAATTATTTGTACCATTCGGAGATCAGGCACTGATAGAATATTTGGCCAAAGCTTTCAGCAAAGCTTTCATGATTGCTTTTCAAATGTCCATACCTGTAGTGGGAAGTATTTTCTTAGTGGATGTCACGCTAGGGATCCTTGCCAGGACAGTCCCTCAATTAAATGTGTTCGTTGTCGGAATTCCAGTGAAAGTCATTGCCGGCTTAGCGGTTATCATACTGGTAATGGGGATGATGATGACAGTTGTCACCCAACTCTTCAATTTCTTGCTTTTGACCATGCGTCATCTAATGCAGTTGATTGGAGGCGTTTGATATGGAGAGATTTCAGTTGGATTTGCAGTTTTTCGCTGGTGAGAAGACCGAAAAGGCGACTCCCAAAAAACGCCAGGATTCGAAGAAAAAAGGTCAGGTGGCAAAGAGTCAGGATGTAAATACCTCTGTGAATTTACTTGCAGTGTTTTCAGTATTATTGCTTATGGGACCGTACATGTATAATCATCTGCTCGGTCTCATGAAAGAATATCTGCAACATTTTACCTTGACTGGATTCAATGAGGAAAATATGCAAATTATCATGATTGAGGTTTTAAAGGAGATGGGCCTTATCCTGGGACCCGTTTTCGCAGCAGCGCTAGTGGCTGGGATATTGGCTAATGTCATGCAAGTCGGATTTTTGTTTTCGACTGAATCCATTCAGTTCAAACTTGATAAATTGGATCCCATTAAAGGATTCAAGCGTATTTTTTCAATGAGGGCAATTGTTGAATTATTGAAATCCATTCTTAAAATATCATTTGTTGGTTTTGTTGCCTTTTATGTACTATGGCAGCGCATGGATGAGATTATGATTTTATCACAGATTTCTGTGGAAGAAGCGATGGCAACATTGGCGGATATTACGATTAAAGTAGGATATTATGCTGCCGTGGCTTTATTGTTCATTGCTCTATTAGACTATTTGTATCAAAAGTATGACTTTGAAAAAAACATCCGGATGTCCAAACAGGATATTAAGGATGAGTATAAAAATTCCGAAGGGGACCCGCTCATCAAATCCAAGATAAAGCAAAAGCAAAGGCAGATGGCCGCTCAAAGAATGATGCAGGAAATTCCCGATGCGGATGTCGTCATCACTAACCCGACGCATTTTGCTATTGCTTTAAAATATGATGAAGAAAAAGCTGAGGCTCCGTATGTAGTGGCAAAGGGCGTTGATTTTGTTGCTCAGAAAATTAAATTCATTGCTAAAGAAAACGATGTGATCATGGTGGAAAATCGGCCTTTGGCCAGGTCTTTATATGATCAAGCTGAATTAGGCCAGGCGATACCTGAAGAGTTCTTTAAAGCGGTCGCTGAAATACTGGCCTTTGTATATAAAACCAAAGGTAAACTGTAAAGAAGTAATAGGGTAACCCGCTAGTTAGGAGAGAAAAAACATGCGAGCAAGAGATTTAGTTGTTATATCGAGCGTCATCATGATCGTTGCCATGTTGGTCATTCCATTGCCGACATGGTTGTTAAGCATTTTACTCCTTTTAAATATCTCTCTTGCGTTGCTGGTTCTATTGACTACGATGAATATGAAAGAACCTCTCGAATTTTCAATCTTTCCTTCCTTGCTCCTTTTACTGACATTGTTCAGGCTGGGGTTGAATGTTTCGACGACTCGTGCCATTTTGACCTATGGTGATGCTGGGGAGTTGTAGAAACCTTTGGGTCATTTGTAGTCGGCGGTAACGTGCTTGTAGGATTAGTTGTATTCATCATTTTGGTCATCATCAATTTCATCGTCATCACGAAAGGTTCCGAACGGGTCTCGGAGGTAGCGGCAAGGTTTACGCTTGATGCGATGCCAGGGAAACAGATGGCCATCGATGCAGATTTAAATGCTGGGATGATCTCCGAAAATGAAGCACGTGCCAGAAGGAAAAAATTAGTAACGAAGCAGACTTTTATGGATCCATGGATGGAGCGAGTAAGTTTGTTAAAGGGGACGCCATAGCGGGCATCATCATTGTCATCATTAACTTGATTTTCGGTATGATCATTGGCGTCATGCAATTGGACATGAGCTTTGGAGAAGCGGCCGTCCATTTTTCCATGTTGTCGGTTGGTGACGGTATCGTGAGTCAGGTACCTGCTTTATTGATTTCTACAGCTACGGGAATAGTCGTAACCCGGGCAGCCTCAAATGGAAACCTCGGAGCGGATATTGTTGAACAGTTATTTCAATTTCCCAAAATGCTTTACCTAACAGCAGCAACCATTTTCCTTTTAGGGTTATTCACTCCCATTTCTGACTTATTCACCATTCCGATTGCTGCTTTATTAGTCGTTGGAGGGTATACAATTTCAAGGATACCAAAGCAGGATGAAAGTGAAATACAAGAAATGGAAGAAGTGTTGGAAACCGATGAAATGAAAAGTCCAGAAAGCGTCGTTAACCTTTTAAGTGTCGATCCGATCGAATTTGAGTTTGGATATGGATTGATTCCGCTTGCGGATGCCAATCAAGGGGGAGACCTGCTGGACCGGGTCGTCATGATCCGCAGGCAGCTTGCAATTGAATTGGGACTCGTGATCCCTGTCGTCAGGATACGTGATAACATTCAGTTGAATCCCAATGAGTATCGGCTGAAGATTAAAGGAAATGTCATGGCAAAGGGGAATTGCTTCTTAATCATTTCTTGGCCATGAGTCCAGGGATGGAGGATGATTCAATCGAAGGAATCGATACGATAGAACCGTCTTTCGGTTTACCGGCCAAGTGGATCACGGATGACATGAAAGAACATGCCGAGTTGTTGGGTTATACAGTTGTGGACCCGCCAAGTGTTGTATCCACTCATTTGACGGAAGTCATAAAGGCCAATGCGCAGGAATTATTGGGCAGGCAGGAAACGAAACAATTGATCGATCATCTTCACGAATCGGCACCTATACTAGTGGAGGAAGTCACACCGAATCCTTTATCTATAGGGGATGTACAAAAGGTATTGGCAAAATTATTGAAGGAAAAAGTTTCAATAAGGAACTTACCGATCATTTTCGAAACACTTGCTGATTATGGCAAGTTATCGACAGACACCGACTTGCTTACTGAATATGTAAGGCAGAATTTAGCTAGACAAATAACGAATTCTTTTATTACGGATGAAAATAGAATTAAAGTCATAACATTATCGGGGAAAGTGGAAAAGACCATCGCGGATGGTGTACAGCAAACCGAACATGGTAATTTTTTATCATTGGATCCAACTATATCACAATCCATATTGGAGGCGATTGCAGCCAAATTGGAAGAGCTGACCCTAATGGACCACCAACCGATCTTACTCTGCTCTCCAGCAGTAAGGATGTATGCACGGCAATTAACTGAACGTTATTTTCCTAATGTACCGATTCTTTCATACAATGAACTCGAATCGAATGTAGAAGTACAAAGTGTAGGGGTGGTGAATTTCGATTGAAGGTAAAGAAATATTTGGCACCATCAATGAACGAGTCAATGAAGCGAATAAGGGAGGAACTAGGCAGTGATGCGGTAATCTTAAGTTCAAAGGCTGTATATACTGGTGGTTTCTTAGGATTATTCAAGAAGAGGAATATTGAAGTCATTGCAGCCATAGACCCCGTGTCCCAGTCTATCCAAACCGTAACCAAACAAAAATCGAAGAAGTTGCCAGCAAAGCTGGAAATGGCAAGTCACGTCCTTGAACCTAATGAAGGCAATAGGGAAAGTGCTGACTTATTAAAAGAAATCGAAGGTTTGAAAGATATGATAAAGAGCTTGCAAATCTATTCACCTGATCGAAAATATCCTGGGAAACTGCAGAAGATCCACGAATACCTAACCGAGCAGGAAGTGGATATTTCACTTCGTTCCCAAATCATGGATGAGCTGTTTGAAAAATGGTTCGTTTTTAAACAACAATCCACTGATGAAGAGGTTCAAGTTTGGTTGGAAGAAGCCATGTTCGGGATTTTGGAAAAAGTCGAAAATGGAAAAACAGGGCTGCAAAAAAAGTATATTAATTTTGTTGGCCCAACAGGTGTGGGAAAGACGACGACCCTGGCAAAAGTGGCTGCAGAAACCATGTTGAAGCATGATAAAAAGGTGGCTTTCATTACGACGGATACGTACAGGATTGCTGCAATAGATCAACTTAAGACATACGCCAAGATCTTAAACGTTCCCATAGAAGTCGCTTATAATCTGGAAGACTTCAAAAGGGCGGCTGAACGCTTCTCCCATTATGATTTTGTTTTTATTGATACGGCCGGAAGGAATTTCCGTAACCCGCAATATGTTAAGGATCTTAATGAAATCATCCATTTTACAGATGAGATGGAAACCTATTTAGTGTTGTCATTGACTTCTAAACAGAAGGATATGGAAGATATTTATCGACAGTTTGCTGCCATACCGATTAAACAGGTCATTTTTACAAAAGCCGACGAAACTTCCACTTTCGGGCCGATATTCAATTTTATACACACTCATAAATTAGGAGCAGCCTATATAACAGATGGACAGAATGTACCGGACGATATTGAAATAGCTACATCATCACAGCTAATGAAAATGGCTTTTGGGGCTAAAAAATATGAAAGATCAAGCTGAGAATTTACGAAGGAGATTGGAAGCCCGCCAAAATCAATCAATGGCCAAAACGATTGCCGTTTTAAGTGGTAAAGGTGGAGTGGGAAAATCAAACTTTTCTTTGAATTTTTCCATTGCCTTATCCCAAAAGGGGAAAAAAGTACTGTTGTTCGACATGGATATCGGAATGGGGAATATTGATATTTTGATCGGGGAACACTCGCCCTGCAGTATTATTGATTTTTTTGAAAAAGAATGTAGTTTGAAGGATATCATCATGTCAGGACCAGGAAATATTTCAATCATTACAGGGGGAACAGGAGTGACGAATCTCTTTTCACTTGATGAAGATAAGTATACCCGCTTTAATGAAGAATTCAGTTTGTTGTTGGCGAATTACGATTATATCTTATTTGATATGGGTGCAGGCATCACTGAGGATTCCATGAAATTCCTGTTATGTGTGGATGAATTGGTCGTTATCACGACGCCTGAACCTACTTCTATCATGGATGCATATTCCGCAATGAAATATATTCATTCAGTAAACAAAGAGATTCCATTGTTCCTAGTCTGCAATCGTGTTTTCTCGAGTAAGGACGGCAAAGAAACGATTAAACGGCTCCAAAATGCGCTAGTGAAATTTTTGGGTCTGGAAGCTGTAGCTCTAGGTTATTTGCCAGATGATAGAACCGTACCCAAATCCGTTACCAAACAAATGCCCTTTCTCCTTTTCGATTCCGAAGCCGATGTATCCAAAGCCATCATGGACATTGCTTCGAGATATGCAAATCATTCATTTGGGGAAGAATTGACTTTGCAAAAAAGCCGTTTCCTCCAAAATATGAAGAGATATTTTTGGGAAAGTAGGTCTCCTTATATGGATAAAGTAAAAGTGCTGATAGTGGACGATTCTGCATTTATGAGGAAGTTAATTTCAGAGTTTTTAGCAGAAGATAGCAGGATGGAAGTCATCGGGACTGCCAGGAATGGAAGAGATGCCATAGACAAAATAAAGGCTTTAAAACCCGATGTCGTGACTTTGGATGTGGAAATGCCGATTATGGACGGATTGGAAGCATTAAACCGGATCATGAATGAATGTCCAACCGCTGTAGTCATGTTATCAAGCACAACGAAAAAAGGAACGGAAAATACATTTTCCGCTATGAACAGTGGAGCCTTTGATTTTGTGGCTAAACCTTCGGGAGCCATTTCATTGGACTTACATAAAATCAAGAAAGAACTCCATGAAAAAGTTATGGCTGCCAGCAGGGCAAATGTTCACAAACTAGAAAAAATGCGATAAATATTGAAAGAAGCCAATCGGTTTGGGGAAAATATAGTAAAATAGATTCATTAGAATCATCAATAAACGAAAAAAAACAAAGTATATGGTCCGAAGGATATAAGAAAATAATAGTCATCGGTACATCAACAGGAGGCCCGAGAGCTCTGCAGACCGTCTTGACAGGACTCCCAGAAGAAATTGATGCACCCATACTCATTGTCCAGCATATGCCCCCGGTTTCACAAAATCCTTGGCTACACGCCTGAATTCATTATGCAAGATAAAAGTGAAGGAAGCTGAAGAGGGTGAACTGATTCAAAAAGGTGTCGCCTACATCGCACCTGGAGGCTTTCACTTGAAAGTGAGGAAAGTCGGAATGAGCTGGGCAATCCTTTTGGATCAATCCGAATTGCGTAATGGACATCGCCCGTCGGTTGATGTGCTAATTGAATCGGTAAGTGAAATGAATGATTATGCGAAAATAGCCGTTATCATGACCGGGATGGGGATGGACGGATCGAAGGGGCTTACCAAGCTTAAACAAAAGGGTCCTTTAAAAGCGATAGCCGAATCACAGGAAACTTCAATCGTTTTTGGTATGCCTAAGGCTGCAATCAATACCAAGTTAATAGATAGCATAGAGGATGTAGAAAAAATAGCTAGAGCGGTAATAAGCTATTGTTAACACATGGAGGTGTGAGATTGTATGGATATGAATCAGTATTTAGAGGTATTTATTGAAGAAAGTAAAGAACATCTTCAAACGTGCAGCGAACAGTTGCTGGTACTCGAAAAGAACCCGGAAGACCTCTCGATAGTAAATGAAATCTTTCGTTCCGCCCATACCTTAAAAGGGATGTCGGCAACTATGGGGTATGAGGACCTAGCCAATTTAACTCATAAAATGGAGAATGTGTTGGATGCGATCCGAAACAGTCAAATCGTTCTTTCACCTGAATTATTTGACGTGATATTTTTAGCGGTGGATGATTTAGAAGCGATGGTCATGTCCATTGCTGAAGGTGGAGATGGAAAAAGAAATGTGATGGGGGTTGTCCATCAGCTGGAAATGATTGAAAAAGGGGAGTCGCCCGTTTCTTCAACCATTGCAGAAGTTGCAGCAGCTTCTGCGGTCCTTGAAAAGGAGGAAATGACTGTTGGAGAGTACGATGAATTTGAATGGACAGTACTTCAACAGTCAAAAGATCAAGGATTCAACAGCTTCGAAATTTCGATAGGGTTGCGTGAGGACTGTCTTTTAAAAGCTGCCCGGGTGTTTATGGTTTTTGAGGTGCTTGAAAAGTCAGGTGAAGTAATCAAGTCACACCCACCCGTCGAACTTTTGGAAGAAGAGCAATTCGATCAGCGATTTACAATCACGATGGTAACAACAGAATCGAGTGATGAGATAAAGAAAAAATCATGAAGGTTTCCGAAGTGGATCAAGTTGTTGTAAATGCACTTGATCTCGAACGCTTGCGGTATGCATCCCTTTCTAAAGAGGATAAAGTTACTGAAACCCCAAAACACGAGACAAATAATGCCGCGCTTCCTACTGAATATGATGATAGGAAAAAACAGGCACCCGTTAAGACGGCATCAAGCAAGACCATTCGGGTGAACATTGAGCGGCTTGATATATTAATGAACTTATTCGAGGAACTGGTAATCGATAGAGGCAGGCTTGACCAAATATCCAGTGATTTGGATAATCAAGAATTGCATGAAACAGTAGAAAGAATGTCCCGTATAACCAGTGATTTACAAACAATCGTATTGAATATGCGGATGGTGCCCGTGGAAACTGTATTCAATCGTTTTCCTAAAATGGTACGTCAATTGGCAAGGGACTTAAAGAAGAAAGTCAATTTGGAAATCAACGGTGCCGAAACGGAACTTGATCGTACAGTCATTGATGAAATCGGTGATCCTCTCGTCCATTTAATAAGGAATGCCATGGATCATGGAATTGAAACACCTGAAGAACGTTTGGCGAAAGGAAAGAATGAAGAAGGTAAAATCCTGTTAAAAGCATATCACAGCGGTAATCATGTTTTCATTGAAATCGAGGATGACGGCGCAGGAATCAATAAAGATCGAGTCTTGAACAAGGCGCTATCCAATGGGATATTAACTAAGGAAACTGCCTCCACCCTAACGGATAAGCAAATCTATGAATTGATATTCGCTTCTGGTTTCTCAACAGCGGAAACCATTTCAGATGTATCGGGACGCGGTGTGGGGCTGGATGTAGTTAAAAATACCATTGAGTCCCTCGGTGGATCTGTCACGATCGATTCCAAAGAGAATGAAGGATCCATCTTCCTTATTCAGCTTCCGCTTACATTGTCCATAATTTCTGTCATGCTGGTTGCAATCCAAAACGAAAAATATGCCATACCGCTTTCTTCCATTATAGAAACAGCAATCATAAAAAATCAGATATCTTGAATGCCCATAATCAACAGGTCATTGACTTCAGGGGAAAGATTCTGCCGCTTCTGTTCTTGAAAGATATATTTGAAGTGCCTATCAGTCAGGAAGAAGAAGAGTCCCTCTCTGTGGTCATTGTAAGAAAAGGCGATAAATTAGCCGGATTAGTCGTTGATTCATTCATCGGGCAGCTGGAAATCGTTCTTAAATCACTGGGTAATTATTTAACTAGTGCATTTGCAATATCGGGGGCAACGATACTTGGTGATGGTCAAGTTGCTTTAATCATAGATTGCAACACATTGATTCATTGATGATAGATAAATGGGACACGTAATGGGACGTTGGTTCAACCGTGTCGATTCGGATTTCGTCAATACTACACACCAATGATGAGTTTATTAAAAGGAGGGGAATAGATGTCGGAGGATATGAAAGTGATCGTATTTCAAATTAAGGATAAAGAATATGCGATTCCAGTGGATAAGGTCAGCGGTATCGAAAAGCTACTGCATATTACCAGAGTTCCAAAGGCTGTGAAGTTTGTTAAGGGAGTCATAAATTTAAGGGGGTAATCACCCCAATTATTGATTTACGGGTTCGCTTTGGTTTTGAAGAGGTGGAATACGATGAAGCAACAAGGATTATCATCGTCATCCTGGATGATATGGAGGTTGGGTTAATAGTGGACTCTGCCAATGATGTTTTGGATATTCCTGTGGAGAGTATCGAACCTCAGCCTGAAGTTGTGGGACATTTGGCTTCAGAATACATTAGCGGAGTGGCTAAAATTGAAAAGCGGCTGCTCGTCCTAATTAATTTGGAGAAGGCATTAAGTCTGGAAATGACTGAAAATATGTTAAGAGAAGGATAATCATATGTCGTTCATTGAGAAAATCAACCCTCTTCAACTCGATATTTTGAAGGAAATCGGTAATATAGGTGCAGGAAACGCAGCAACTGCGCTTTCTGCCATCCTTAATAGGAAAATTGATATGAATGTTCCTAATGTCCGAATCGTTTCCTTTGATGAAATGATGGAAATGGCTGGCGGGGCCGATCACGTCGTGGCCAGCGTTTTCCTTAGAATAGAAGGTGATGCTTCAGGGAGTATGTTTTTTATCCTTTCACTGCCTGTAGCCCAATACTTGATTCGTAAGATGACAGGTGATGAGACCTTTTTGATAGATTCAGCACCCTATACTGAATTGGCGCTCTCTTGCCTTCAGGAATTAGGGAATATTTTATCGGGATCTTATCTCTCTTCCCTTTCTGATTTCACCCGATTGAATATCCATCCATCCGTTCCATCCTTGAGCATCGATATGGTAGGGGCAACGATCAGTTATGGGTTATTGGAATTATCTCAAGTAAGTGACGCAGCCATCGTCATTGATACTGTACTTGAGAAGGACCAGCTTTTTGCTGACTCCATTAATGGTCATTTCTTTCTATTACCTGATCCCGAATTTTTTGATATCATTTTTTCCGCTTTAGGAGTGTCACATAATGACTGAATCGGTAAAGGTCCAGGTTGTTAAGGTTGGAATAGCGGATATGAATATAATAAAACCTCCCTATACGATTCGTACTTCCGGGTTGGGATCGTGTGTCGGTGTTGTGATTTATGATGAAAAAAAGAAATTGCAGGTTTGGCCCATATCATGTTGCCTGACTCTTCACTCGCTAAATCGGGACAGATCAACGTTGCCAAATTTGCAGATACGGCGATAAAGGAATTAGTGCAGGTCTTAGTGAAAGAAGGCGCAAGAATGCCATTCCTAAAAGCGAAGCTTGCTGGCGGAGCACAAATGTTTCAATTTGCCTCCGGCGGGATTTAATGAGAATCGGACCACGGAATGTGGAAGCTGTCCGGAAAGAGTTATCTGACTTGCGGATTAGAGTCGTTGCCGAAGATGTTGGCGGGAATAGCGGGAGAACGATTGAATTCAATTTAAATGATTGTTTGCTAAATATACGGACCGTTACAAAAGGGACTAAAAACATATAGGACGGATTCAAAAATATGACAGATGCATTTGCAGCCGAATTATGCATTTATGGCTTTAAGGGCCGTTTTGATCACAAATCGTATAACAATGTTAGGAGGATGTCCAATGTCTCATCTGACCATCGAAGAAGAGCAGTTATGTTGGAAAAATTGGGTGGATTGCAGAGATCCGCAAGCCGGGGACATTTTGGTAAAGAAATACATACCTCTCGTATCGTACCATGTTCAACGTATTTCAGTAAGTCTTCCTAAAAATGTGAGCCGGGATGATATAAGGAGTTTAGGGATGATGGGGTTATTCGATGCCCTGGAACGTTTTGATACGAAGCGTGACCTCAAGTTTGACACATATGCATCATTTAGAATTCGTGGTGCCATTTTAGATGGATTAAGAAAAGAGGATTGGCTTCCACGGAGTGCAAGAGATAAAGCCAAGAAAATTGAATCTGCAATAGAGAGGCTGGAGCAGCGATACATGAGGAACCTTTCGCCAAATGAGATTGCCGCTGAATTGAATATACCGGAAGATGAAGTATATGCTGCATTAAATGAGAATTTCTTTGCCAATGTACTATCAATGGATGAAAATCCCCAAGAGGATGATAAAGAAAGCGCGAATTTTCATATTAAAGATGAAAAGGCGGATTTACCTGAGGAACATGTGTTAAGGGAAGAACTGTATGAGGAATTAGCTAAAGTCATAGAAACCCTAAATGAAAAGGAACAATTGGTTTTACAGCTTTTTTATAAAGAAGAACTGACCTTAACCGAAATCGGACAAGTGATGAGCCTATCTACGTCCCGGATATCCCAAATTCACTCGAAAGCGATTTATAAATTAAGAAACACGATGCAAGATCAAAAGATTTAATCATGATATTTTCATTGAAGAGGGCTGTGGGGTCTGGAAAGCATAAAGATTCCAATTGAACGAAGAAAGCACCTATAAATCAACTTGAAAGAATTCTTACGGATACCCGCATCCGTAAATGTTTCGAAATCACAGAATGTTCGAACTGTACTTTGTCAAGAAGAGAATAGAGAAAGTAACCAAGAAAAAAACAACAGTGAAAAAAGATCCCCATCCGTATAAAGGTAATAGGATTGACTATTCCCGTTAATTAGGAGGCAACATGTCAGCATTTTTATATTTCTGTTGTTTGTATTGAACATGTTCACCATTTTCGCCATCATCGTTTTATATCTTCGTCAAAATCGTTTAAGTAAGTTGGAAAAAGACCAAAAAGCCATCATTAGAGAAATGGAACAACTTTTGTCTGGTTATTTAATGGAGATGAAAGAAGACAACGAGACATTGGTAAAGGCAATCACCAATTCGGTGGCAATGAATCCAGAGCATGGACAAAAAGGACAAGAAAATGGTTCAATCAAAGAAACAAAGGAAGAAAAACAAGAACAAAACATTCTGCTAGAGTATAAAGTGGGAAGCCGTGCCGCGGCTAAAAAGCAGGCGATTAACGCTTATAAAATAATGCCTGAAGAAAATGAGGCAAATGCTTTACCCGTAAAAGTCGAGGACAAATTGGAGCTTGCATCGGCTGCCACTTCCCCTCAAAATCAGGGGAAGCCGGCTGGCATGGAATTTTCGGACATGCTGCAGGCTTCGTTAAATGAACGGTCATTAAATGAAAAAGTGGATATGTTAGCGGATCAAGGACTTTCAATAGAGGAAATCGCCAAAAGTTAGGTCGCGGTCAAACGGAGGTAGAGCTATTACTAAAGTTTCGCATGAATAGATAAACTTATCTCTTGATTGTGCAGAGTCATTATGATATATTATGAAATGGTGTTAATACACACGCCCCGTGATTCTTGCAGATGGTGCTGTTACGACAGTTTCTGTATGAAAATGATCGGTGCGGAGGAAAAACAAAACCATTTAGGAGGAACTAAAATGTCAGTCATTTCTATGAAACAATTGCTTGAAGCTGGTGTGCATTTCGGACACCAAACACGTCGCTGGAACCCGAAAATGAAGAAATATATCTTCACTGAGCGTAACGGCATCTACATCATCGACCTTCAAAAAACAGTTAAAAAGGTTGAAGAAGCTTATAACTTCGTGAAAGAACTAGCTGCTAACGGTGGTACTGTTCTTTTCGTCGGAACTAAAAAACAAGCTCAAGAGTCTGTTAAAGAAGAAGCTATCCGTTCTGGTATGTACTATGTAAACCAACGTTGGTTAGGTGGAACTTTAACAAACTTTGAAACAATCCAAAAACGTATCGCTCGTCTTAAAGATATCGAAAAAATGGAAGAAAACGGAACTTTCGAAGTACTTCCTAAAAAAGAAGTTATCCAACTTAAAAAAGAATGGGATCGCTTAGAGAAATTCTTAGGCGGTATTAAAGATATGAAGACTCTTCCAGATGCGATCTTCGTTATCGACCCACGCAAAGAGCGTATTGCTGTTGCGGAAGCACACAAATTACACATTCCACTTGTTGGTATCGTTGATACAAACTGTGATCCGGATGAAATCGATGTAGTTATTCCTGCGAATGACGATGCAATCCGTGCTGTTAAATTATTAACAGGTAAAATGGCAGATGCTATCTTAGAAGCTAAACAAGGCGAAGAAACAGCAACTGAAACAACTACTGCTTAATAAGTAAAAAAGGTTGCTTATTCAGTAAGAAAAAGGTGATAAGAGGATAATGCCTTTTATCCCTTTTTTTTGCACTGAATAAACATACATAAAATCACTGTACGGAATGTCTTTTTAAAAAGGTATGGGCGATTTTTAAGGGATGAAAATCATCAGCTGATTTAGTTCCGTCATATTGACTGAAAAAGTGGATGTTTATCAGAAATATTGTCAAGGCTCGTCATTTTCTTTGAAGGTAACAAGTATTTTTTGGCAATAATGGGTAAAGATTGAATAAACTGCATTTAATTTGAGGAGGATATATATTATGGCAATCACTGCACAATTAGTTAAAGAATTGCGTGAAAAAACTGGTGCCGGTATGATGGACTGTAAAAAGGCACTTGTACAAACAGAAGGCGATATGGAAAAGGCAATCGATTTCCTACGTGAAAAAGGAATTGCGAAAGCTGCTAATAAAGGCGACCGTATTGCTGCTGAAGGTTTAACTTCAATCGTTGTTGAAGGAAACCAAGCGGTTATTCTTGAAGTGAACTCTGAAACTGATTTCGTCGCTAAAAACGAAGGCTTCCAAATTCTTGTTAAAGAATTGGCTGGGTTCCTTCTTGCCAACAAACCTGAAAGCGTTGAAGCTGCTCTTGAGCAAACAATGGAAAATGGAGCAAAAGTTGCAGACCATATCAATGCTGCTGTTGCTAAAATCGGGGAAAAATTAACTCTTCGCCGTTTCCAAGTCGTTTCTAAAACAGATAACGACGCATTTGGTGCATACCTTCACATGGGTGGACGCATCAGCGTACTATCAGTTCTTGAAGGTACAACTGACGAAGAGGCAGCTAAAGGCGTTTCAATGCATATTGCTGCAATTAACCCTAAATATATCTCTCGCGACCAAGTGGATGCTAGCGAATTAGAACGCGAACGCGAAGTTCTTACGCAGCAAGCTCTTAATGAAGGAAAACCTGAAAAAATCGTTGCGAAAATGGTTGAAGGACGCATCAATAAATTCTACGAAGAAATCTGTGTTAACGAACAAGCTTTCGTTAAGAACCCTGATCAAAAAGTGGGACAATTCGTTGAATCAAAAGGCGGAAAAATCCAATCATTCGTTCGTTATGAAGTAGGGGAAGGTCTTGAAAAACGTCAAGAAAACTTTGCTGAAGAAGTAATGAACCAAGTTAAAAAAGACTAATTGTCAGATAGTTAATAATGGGGAACACTCTTGTGTTCCCTATTTTTTGAAATGTCATGAATTTTTGGCAGTATTGCAAGAAAGCATGATGAACGAATGAAAAGATTACATAGTTGGAGGTTCTCATGAGTAACGCTAAATATAAACGTGTCGTTCTAAAACTAAGTGGTGAAGCATTAGCCGGTGAAGAAGGATTTGGAATTAATCCTGCAGTAATTAAATCCATTGCTGAACAAGTCAAGGAAGTGGCAGAGCTTGATGTGGAAGTGGCTGTCGTTGTCGGAGGCGGAAACATTTGGCGCGGGAAAATAGGCAGTGAAATGGGCATGGATCGTGCTAATGCCGATTATATGGGTATGCTGGCTACAGTCATGAACTCATTGGCATTACAAGACAGCCTTGATCAGCTTGGAATTGAAACGCGCGTTCAAACTTCCATTGAGATGAGACAAGTCGCAGAACCATACATTAGACG
The DNA here is from genome assembly GCA_030562215.1 of Peribacillus frigoritolerans. GTDB lineage: Bacteria > Bacillota > Bacilli > Bacillales > DSM-1321 > Peribacillus > Peribacillus frigoritolerans_B. Next base: position 2,736,336 of record JAUPFL010000001.1, read on the forward strand.
CCGTGCAATCAGGCATCTTGAGAAAAAGAGAGTGGTGATTTTTGCAGCTGGTACAGGTAATCCATATTTCTCAACGGATACCACTGCCGCCCTGCGTGCTGCAGAAATTGAAGCTGATGTCATCTTGATGGCGAAGAATAATGTGGATGGCGTATACAATGCAGATCCGGTTAAAGACAAAAATGCAGTGAAGTATGATAAACTTTCCTATCTTGATGTGATCAAAGAAGGGTTAGAAGTAATGGATTCAACTGCGTCCTCACTATGCATGGACAATGATATTCCATTGATCGTCTTCTCAATCATGGAAAAAGGTAATATTAAACGGGCCGTTTTAGGCGAAACGCTTGGAACTATTGTAAGGGGGAAATAAAAGATGCCGAAACAAGTTATTTCGAATGCGAAAACGAAAATGGAAAAAGCCATTGGAGCGTACACACGTGAATTAGCAAGCATCCGTGCCGGAAGGGCAAATGCCTCATTGCTTGATAGAATCTCGATTGATTATTATGGTTCGCCGACACCAGTAAATCAGGTGGCTGGTATTTCTGTCCCTGAAGCTAGGCTATTAGTCATTCAACCATATGATAAAACGGTATTGGGTGAAATCGAAAAGGCGATTTTGAAATCAGACTTAGGCTTAAATCCTTCTAATGATGGATCGGTCATCAGGATAGCCATCCCGGCGTTAACTGAAGAGCGCAGAAAAGAGCTTGTGAAAGTTGTGAAAAAGAAGCGGAAGAGGCGAAAATAGCTGTCCGTAATGTGCGTCGCGATGCTAATGATGATTTGAAAAAGCTTGAAAAAAATGGTGAAATCACTGAAGATGATTTACGTGGCTATGCTGATGACATCCAAAAGATGACAGATGGCAATATCACGAAAATCGATGAAATTACAAAAGATAAAGAAAAAGAAATTTTGGAAGTATAATTTCCAATGAAGAATTGATTATATAAAGAGGGCCGAATCCATACTGGGTCATGTCTTGGTGCTAACATATAGGTGTGCTTAAAGGAGAAAACTGTTATAATAAGGTTTCTCCGATAATGATTACTCCTTGAGTTAGTATGTTGCATGCAAACGTTGGAGGTGGTCCTTTTTTGCATTTTTCATGGCAGTCATAACCGGTTTTAGAAAAAAGAAGTAATGATTTCACTCTTTCAAGCTTCTAATGAAGAAATAAATTTCATAATAATAATATGAGAACCAGTTTTTTTTTGATATTATAATATAGATTCTTTTTAAGCGGCAGAAAGCTTGATATACATAGTGCACGAAAAACTTTGCCTTTGTAGAGAGATAAGTACAACCTGATGGGGGACTAACATATGTATTCACTTTGGAAGCGTTTCGTTAAAAAAGATGCTTCTTCCGATGTAACAAATAGGATTCAGCATATTAAACAGTTTGATGTTCCTCAGCATATCGCCATCATTATGGATGGGAACGGCCGTTGGGCCAAAAAGCGTGCATTGCCACGTGTGGCGGGTCATCATGAAGGAATGAAAACCGTTCGTAGAATTACGAAAGTTGCCAATAAATTAGGGGTCAAAACTTTGACGGTCTATGCGTTCTCCACTGAAAATTGGAAACGTCCGAAAAGTGAAGTCGACTTTTTGATGAAGCTTCCCCAGGAATTTCTTGGGACATTTTTACCCGAGCTCATTTCCGAAAATGTAAGAGTTGAAACGATTGGGGACTTGTCACTCATTCCGTCACATACTCAAAGTGCCGTTAAACGGGCAATGGAAGACACGAAAGACAATGATGGGATGATTCTGAATTTTGCCCTGAACTATGGAAGCCGTGGGGAGATTGTATCTGCAGTGAATAGCATCATTCAAGATGCTAAGAATGGTATAATAAAGGAAAATGTAACTGAGGAAATGCTATCCAATTACCTGATGACCAAACATTTGGCGGATCCTGATTTACTGATCCGTACAAGCGGTGAAATCCGTTTAAGTAATTTCATGCTTTGGCAGTCGGCTTATACGGAGCTGTGGTTTACTGAAGTGCTATGGCCGGATTTTAGTGAAGAGCATTTATTGCAGGCAGTTGAGGAGTATCAAAAGCGTTCACGAAGATTCGGTGGCGTTTAATGTAGAAGGCGAGGAAAATGGAATAATGAAACAACGAATTATTACGGCGGTCGTAGTTGCCGCTATCTTCATTCCACTAGTCATTTTAGGGGCACTCCCTTTTTACTGACGGTTTATCTGTTAGCTTCAATTGGTTTGTATGAACTGATGAAAATGAAAAAGTTACGTGTACTATCTTTTGAAGCATTTCTTTCTCACATATTATTGTGGGTGCTTTTATTGCCTAATGAGCATACCGCTTTTTTGGCAGAAATAAATTACGATAAAGTTCAAGTCTTCTTAATCGGGGTTTTGCTGCTGTTACTTTATACAGTCGTTTCAAAAAACCGTTTTACCTTTGATGACGCAGGCTTTCTAGTGATTTCAATCCTATACTTGGGGATAGGTTTCTACTACCTATTTGAAACACGTGACTCTTTGGGGTTGGGGCTGATCTATATCCTGCTTACCCTATTTACGATCTGGGCAACCGATTCCGGAGCCTACTTCATTGGTAAATCACTTGGTAAAAGAAAGCTGTGGCCAGAAATAAGTCCAAACAAGACCGTGGAGGGATTCATCGGCGGGTTAATTTCCGCGATGGTAGTGGGTGTTCTGTTTTACGTCTTCTCCAGCCTTGATTACACGTTATTACAATTATTATTGATTTCATTAATCATTGGGGTATTCGGCCAATTGGGTGATCTCGTCCAATCGGCGTATAAACGTCATTATGGCGTTAAGGATTCAGGGAAGCTTCTCCCTGGACATGGTGGAATTTTGGACAGGCTTGATAGTGTGATATTCATTTTACCGATTTTGCATTTATTGCATGTTTTATAATATAAATATAGGCAAGCGTTATATGAATTAGGAGATGAACAATTTGAAAAATATCAGCCTTTTGGGCGCGACAGGATCGATTGGTCAACAAACAGCGGATGTAGTTAGGTCCCATCCAGATCAATTCAAGATCGTGGCGCTTTTCTGCTGGAAAGAATATAGAATTGGTCAGGACTTATATACAAGAGTTTGAACCGAAACTGGTTTCAGTCCAGACGGAAGAGGATTATCATGTTTTGAAAAGTGAATTCTCCAGCCGTAAAGATATCGAGTTCATGTATGGAGATGAGGGGTTGACTGCTGTTGCTGTTTATGATCAGGCGACGATATTGGTCAATGCCGTCATCGGAAGCGTGGGTCTTTATCCGACACTTCAAGCAATAAAGGCTAAAAAAGATATTGCTATCGCCAACAAGGAGACTTTGGTGACGGCAGGACATTTAGTCATAAGTGAAGCAAAAAAGCGGGGGTCAGATTGTTGCCGGTTGACAGTGAGCATTCCGCTATTTTTCAGGCATTGCAAGGTGAAAAGGAAAAAATATAGAACGTCTTGTCATTACTGCTTCAGGAGGCAGTTTTCGAGATCGGACCAGGGAAGAATTGAAGGATGTAACGGTGGAAGAGGCACTGAACCATCCAAACTGGTCAATGGGAGCTAAAATCACGATCGATTCAGCATCAATGATGAATAAAGGATTGGAAGTCATTGAGGCCCACTGGCTATTCGATCTTCCCTACGATAAAATTGATGTATTGCTACATAAGGAGAGCATCATCCATTCCATGGTTGAGTTTCATGACTCCAGCGTGATAGCACAACTGGGGACACCGGATATGCGGGTGCCGATACAATATGCACTTACTTATCCAGACCGCATTCCGCTAGCAGGCCGCAAACGACTTAACCTTGCTGAAGCAGGCAAACTGCATTTTAGGGATATGGATTTCACTAGATATCCTTGTTTGCAATTCGCTTATAAAGCAGGTAAAATGGGCGGAACGATGACTACTGTGTTGAATGCTGCCAATGAAGCCGCAGTCTCTGCATTCTTATATGGAAAGGTAACCTTCCTTGAAATAGAAACGTTAATTGAAAAAGCGCTGAATCAGCATTCCGTCATAGCCCTTCCAGATTTAGAAACAATTCAGGAAGTCGATATTATGACAAGGCAGTATATAGAATCTTTAGTGAAAGATAGGTGACCGGAACATGCAGACTTTAGAAACGATCATAGCGTTCATCATCATTTTTGGAGCTCTAGTATTTTTCCATGAGCTTGGGCACTTAGTGTTTGCAAAGCGAGCAGGAATTTTATGCCGTGAGTTCGCAATCGGTTTCGGGCCAAAAGTATTCACATATAAAAAGAAGGAAACCGTTTATACCATCCGATTGCTTCCTCTTGGCGGTTATGTGCGTATGGCTGGTGAAGACGCAGAGAATATAGAGTTGAAACCCGGCTATCGTGTGGGATTAATGTTTGATAATGATGAGAATGTTACAAAGATCATTTTGAACAATAAAGATAAATATCCTGATATTCGTCTTGTGGAAGTTGAAGTGATCGACCTGGATCATAAACTGATCCTTACTGGTTATGAAGAGGGCGAGGAAGATACGCTAAAAACGTTTGCCATTCATAAAGAAGCTGTGATCGTTGAAAATGGTGTAGAGAACCAGATTGCTCCATTTGACCGGCAATTTGCCTCAAAGTCGCTTGGGCATCGTTTTCTGACGATTGTAGCTGGTCCGGCAATGAATTTCGTTTTGGCTTTTGTCATTTTTGTGTTGATCGGCCTGTTTCAAGGAGTCGTGGTGGATGAAGCGAAACTTGGTGAGTTGACTCCAGATGGTTCGGCTGTTAATGCCGGTTTAAAATCGGGGGATGTCATTCAATCCATAGAAGGGACGGAAGTCTCCACTTGGGGAGATGTTCAGGAAAGCATTCAAAAGAACCCTGGGCAAGAAATCGAGTTCGTCGTTGACAGGGACGGGAAAACATTAGAAGTACCGGTTGTTCCACAAGAAGTGGAAAGGGAAGGCAAGAAAATCGGGATTATCGGTGTATACCCGCCGGTTGAAAAAGCACCGATTAAAGCTATCCAATATGGTTTTACAGAAACGTATTTTTGGACAAAACAAATCTTCATCATCCTTGGTGACCTCGTAACGGGTGGGTTTACGATCGACAGTTTATCTGGTCCTGTAGGAATATATAAATCAACTGAGGAAGTGGCGAAACAAGGTTTATTCACGTTAATGAAATGGGCAGGGCTGCTCAGCATAAACCTGGGAATCATGAACCTGCTTCCGCTACCGGCATTGGATGGAGGAAGACTGTTATTCTTTGTGGTCGAATTCTTAAGAGGGAAACCAATTGATCGTCAAAAAGAAGGAATGGTCCACTTCATCGGCTTTGCTTTGCTGATGTTATTGATGATTGTCGTTACCTGGAATGATATCCAGCGATTCTTCCTGTAAACATGTTTGGATAATGCAAAAACAGGCCAGCAGAATTATCTGTTGGCCGTTTTCATATCCAAAGGGATTTCCTAGTTTTTTAACCGTTTTGGGGAAATTGTTTGTTTTCTAGGGAAATCGTAAGTATAATCGAGAATGAGTATATTAAATTAGCTTTTCTGAATAACGCGGAAAGTCTTTTTGTATGAAATGACCGTATTAATGTTGCGGTGTCAAATTTACCGTAGCTGCAAGTAATTTAAAGGAAATATTGAAGAGGTGCAGATATGAAACAAAGTATGACGTTGATCCCTACATTGAGGGAAGTGCCTGCAGATGCTGAAATCAAAAGTCATCAGCTGCTATTACGTGCAGGATTTATGAGACAAAACTCCAGCGGGGTTTATAGTTTTATGCCGCTTGGAAAAAAGGTGCTTCAAAAGGTTGAGGCGATCGTTCGGGAAGAGATGGAAAATGCTGGTGCGGTAGAATTGTTGATGCCGGCTTTACAACAAGCCGAATTCTGGCAGGAATCTGGACGCTGGTATACCTATGGTCCAGAGTTGATGCGGCTTAAGGATCGCAACAACCGTGAATTTGCGCTTGGTGCCACACATGAAGAAGTGATAACCAGCTTAGTTCGCGATGAAGTGAAATCCTATAAGCGTCTCCCGTTGACGGTTTACCAAATCCAAACCAAATTCCGTGATGAAAAAGACCGCGTTTCGGATTGTTGCGTGGACGTGAGTTCATCATGAAGGATGCTTATTCTTTCCATGCTAATCAAGAAAGCTTGGATGCTGTTTATAAAAATTTATATGCGGCATATTCGAATATATTTAGCCGTTGTGGGTTGAACTTCCGTGCTGTCATTGCCGATTCTGGGGCAATGGGTGGTAAGGATACACATGAATTCATGGTCCTGTCTGAAATAGGGAGGATACCATCGCATATTCGGATACTTCCGATTATGCAGCCAATATTGAAATGGCACCTGTCAGTGTAAAATATGAACAAAGCAGCGAAGAACAAATTGCACTTGAAAAAATTCATACACCAGGTCAAAAATCGATTGAAGAAGTTGCATCATTCTTGAATACTGATGCAGCGAAACTAATAAAATCATTATTGTTTAAAGTGGATGAAAAGTATGTGCTAGTTTTGGTACGAGGAGATCATGAAGTCAATGATATCAAGCTGAAGAATTTCTATAACGCTTCAATTGTTGATTTGGTCGATCCAAATGAGACGAAGGAAGTCTTAGGGTGTACAATTGGATCACTTGGACCAATAAAAGTCACTTCTGAAGTGGAAGTGATTGCGGATGTTGCCGTCGAAGCCATGGTTAATGGAGTTTGTGGTGCAAATGAGGAAGACCACCATTATGTGAACGTAAATCCCGCTCGTGATTTTAATGTGGCCAATTATATAGATCTTCGTTTCATCCAAGAGGGTGATCCATCACCGGACGGAAACGGAAAAATCAAATTTGCCAAAGGGATTGAGGTAGGCCACGTATTCAAACTGGGAACTAAATATTCCGAAGCTATGAATGCGACATTCCTAGATGAGAATGGACGGTCGCAGCCTATGATCATGGGATGTTATGGTATTGGGGTTTCCCGTACACTTGCAGCTGTTGCTGAACAATTCAACGATGAAAAAGGATTGGTCTGGCCAGCGAATTTAGCGCCATACCAAGTCCATTTGATTCCAATCAATATGAAAGATGGGGCTCAGGCTGCCCTGGCAGAAGATTTATATAATGATTTAAAGGCACAAGGCATGGAAGTTCTAATGGATGATCGTCAAGAACGTGCGGGTGTAAAATTCGCAGACTCTGACTTGATCGGTCTTCCTGTCAGGGTGACTGTTGGTAAAAAGGCATCCGACGGAATTGTCGAAGTGAAAATCCGTAAAACGGGTGAGGTTCTTGAACTCGAAAGAGCTGAACTAACTCAAAAGCTTCACGAAATACTGGGATAATTTAAAAATGGGGGAACTAGGCATCATTCAATAGGATGATGCCTTTCCTTTTCATGGATTTGGATACTAGTGAAACATTCATGATATGTTATAATAGCCTCTGATATCAAAACGAAAATGATAGTGAATAATATCTAAAGAGATAGTAGATAGGGGAGAGAGGGAATGGATCAAAATCCAAATAGCGGTAGAGAGAGATTTCAACTCTTGCTCCAGCAAATGGACTTGACCGAGGATGCCTTTGTGAATTATTTCATTGGTGCCGAAATTGATAAACTCTCAATCGAGAGGGAGTCCAAAACATGGCATTTTGCCTTTAATATACCTGCTTTAATTCCTTGCAGTGTTCATACAAGACTTGCTACTCATCTAGCAAGTACGTTTTCCCATATTGCAAAGGTCACATTCAACTTGAATGTGGCCAATCCGCAAGTGACCGAACAATTGGTAAAAGAGTATTGGAAAAACTGCATTGGCGAGCTTGAAGGCATGTCTCCAGCACTGTTGTCGCTACTGAATGAACAAGTGCCAACGGTAAATGGATATAAGCTTATCGTAAGCGCCCGAAATGATACGGAGGCTGGTCAGTTAAAACGAAAATACTCTGGCATCATTTCTAATATCTACCAAACATTCGGTTTTCCTCCGTTGACACTTGAAGCGGAAGTGAAGGAAACGGTTTCGAATCCAGATTACCAAAAGTTTTTAGAAGAGAAACAAAAGGAAGACACGGAAAAGGGACTTGCTGCGCTAGTGGAAATGCAGAAGAAAGAATCGGATAAAGGCGGCGACGATGGCGTCTACGAAGGACCGGTTAAAATTGGCTATACGATTAAAGAAGATGCCGATTTCCGCAGAATAGAACAAATTATCGATGAAGAGCGCAGGATTGCTATCGAAGGCTTCGTATTTGATGCAGAAGTGCGTGAGTTACGGAGCGGACGAAGCCTGTTGACATTTAAAGTCACGGATTACACGAGCTCGATATTGGTCAAAATGTTTTCGCGTGATAAAGAAGATGCCGCCATACTTGCCCGAGTGAAAAAAGGGATGTGGGTACGTGCCCAAGGCAGCATCCAAAATGATACATTCGTACGTGACCTTGTAATGATCGCAAATGATATAAATGAGATTTCTAAACAAGGACGGCAGGATAAGGCCCCAGAAGGAGAAAAGCGTGTAGAACTGCATTTGCACACCCCAATGAGCCAGATGGATGCAGTGACGCCTACTTCAGCGCTTGTTGCCCAGGCTGCAAAGTGGGGGCATAAGGCTGTGGCCATTACAGATCATGCGGGAGCACAATCATTCCCTGAAGCTTATAGTGCCGGGAAAAAGAATGGTATTAAAATCCTCTATGGCGTCGAAGTGAATCTTGTGGATGATGGTGTACCCATCGTTTATAATGAGGCACATATCGCTTTGGCAGATGCCACCTATGTTGTTTTTGACGTAGAGACGACGGGTCTGTCTGCCGTTTATGATACGATCATTGAATTTGCGGCAGTGAAAATTCGTGACGGTGACATCATTGATCGATTCGAGTCATTTGCTAATCCGCATCACCCACTATCCAATACGACGATAGAATTGACTGGAATCACTGATGATCTCGTAGAAAATGCTCCAGAGGTCTCGGAAGTGCTAGAAAAGTTCAAGGACTGGGCGGGCGATGCGATCCTGGTTGCCCACAACGCAGCCTTTGATATGGGGTTTTTGAATATAGGTTATAAAAACTTGGGTTATCCTAAAGCTTCCAATCCTGTTCTTGATACATTGGAACTTGCCCGTTTCCTATATCCAGAGTTTAAAAATCACCGTTTAAATACACTATGTAAGAAGTTCGATATTGATTTGACCCAGCATCATAGGGCCATTTATGATGCCGAAGCTACAGGTTACCTTATGCTGAAGATGCTGAAGGATGCAATGGAAAAGGAGATTACCCATCATGATCAACTTAATGACAATATGGGTAAAGGAAATGCTTATCAGCGTTCCCGGCCGTCCCATTGTACGCTGATCGCGCAAACACAGGCTGGCTTAAAAAACCTTTTTAAATTAATTTCAATTTCACACATCGATTATTTCTATCGTGTTCCGCGATTACCGCGCTCACAACTTAAAAAGTATCGTGAAGGAATCCTTGTCGGGTCGGGATGCGATAAAGGCGAAGTTTTTGAAGGGATGATGCAGAAGGGTTTTGAGGAAGTCGTCGATATCGCCGAGTTCTACGATTATCTGGAAATCCATCCGAAGGAAGTGTATCAGCATTTAATCGAGCTTGAATATGTACGGGATGATAAATCATTAGAAACGATCATCTCCAATATCGTCAAGCTTGGTGAAAAATTGGATAAGCCAGTCGTAGCCACGGGAAATGTGCACTATTTGGATCCGAATGATAAAATTTACCGTAAAATCCTTGTGAATTCACAAGGCGGCGCTAATCCGCTCAATCGTCATAAGCTACCTGACGTACATTTTCGGACAACGGATGAAATGCTTCGGGAATTCTCTTTCCTAGGTCCTGAGAAGGCCAAAGAGGTCGTGGTGACCAACACGAATAAAATCGCGGATATGATTGAAGATATAAAGCCTATCAAGGATGAGTTATACACACCTAAAATTGAAGGTGCAGATGAAGAGATGCGTGAAATGAGTTATGGCATGGCAAGGAAGATTTATGGAGAAAACCTGCCGGAAATCGTGGAAGCCCGTCTTGAGAAAGAATTGAAAAGCATCATCGGCCACGGTTTTGCCGTAATTTATTTGATTTCTCATAAACTTGTTAAAAAATCATTGAATGATGGTTATCTAGTTGGCTCAAGGGGATCTGTTGGATCATCTTTCGTTGCCACCATGACTGAAATTACAGAAGTGAACCCTCTGCCGCCTCATTATGTATGTCCTGAGTGCAAGAAATCCGAATTCTTCAATGACGGTTCTGTAGGTTCCGGGTTTGACCTGCCCGATAAAGACTGTCCCGATTGCGGCATCGCTTATACAAAAGACGGGCATGATATCCCGTTTGAAACTTTCCTTGGATTTAAAGGGGATAAGGTTCCGGATATCGACTTGAACTTCTCCGGTGAATATCAGCCGAAGGCCCATAACTATACGAAGGTCTTATTCGGTGAAGAATATGTATATCGTGCCGGAACGATTGGTACGGTCGCTGAAAAAACGGCTTATGGATATGTAAAAGGGTATTCCTCTGATAATAACATCCATATGCGAGGGGCTGAGACTGATCGCCTTGTTGCCGGTTGTACTGGTGTGAAAAGGACGACTGGACAGCACCCGGGCGGAATCATCGTTGTTCCGGATTATATGGATATCTATGATTTCACACCAATTCAGTTTCCTGCGGATGACCGGAATTCTGAGTGGAAAACAACTCACTTTGATTTTCATTCCATTCACGATAATATTTTGAAACTTGATATACTTGGACACGATGATCCGACTGTGATCCGGATGCTTCAAGATTTAAGTGGCATCGATCCAAAGACCGTTCCTACCGATGATCCGGAAGTAATGAAAATATTCAGCAGTACTGAATCTTTAGGAGTTACCGAAGAACAGATCATGTGTAAAACGGGTACGCTTGGCATCCCGGAATTTGGTACGCGTTTTGTCCGGCAGATGCTTGAAGATACGAAACCTACGACTTTTTCCGAGCTTGTTCAGATTTCAGGCCTTTCCCACGGTACGGATGTATGGCTGAGCAATGCACAGGAACTGATCCACAACCGGATTTGTACACTAAGTGAGGTTATAGGCTGCCGGGATGATATTATGGTCTATCTGATCTATCAAGGTCTCGATCCTTCCCTAGCGTTTAAAATCATGGAATCTGTACGTAAAGGGAAAGGGCTCTCGGAGGAATTCGAAGAGGAAATGAGGAAAAATGAGGTGCCGGAATGGTATATCGATTCTTGTAAGAAGATTAAATACATGTTCCCGAAAGCCCATGCTGCAGCTTACGTCTTAATGGCTGTCCGGATTGCCTATTTTAAAGTGCATCTGCCCTTATTATATTATGCAGCCTATTTCACAGTACGTGCCGATGATTTTGAAATCGACGCCATGACACGGGGTCGCAAGCGATCAAAGCAAAAATGGAAGAAATCATGGTAAAGGGATTGGATGCATCCACAAAGGAAAAGAATACATTGACGGTTCTTGAACTAGCTTTGGAAATGTGTGAACGAGGATTTTCATTCGCTAAAGTCGACTTGTACAAATCCAGTGCAGATCAATTCTTAATTGAAGGGAACACTTTGATTCCGCCTTTCAATTCGATACCAGGTCTTGGAACGAATGCGGCGATCAATATCGTTAACGCGCGGGAAAATGGTGAATTCCTCTCCAAAGAAGACCTTCAACAACGGGGTAAGGTTTCGAAGACCATCCTTGAATACCTTGATAAACAAGGCTGTCTGGAGTCATTGCCTGAACAAAATCAGTTATCTTTATTTTAAAGAGGAAACGGATTTCAAAAAGGAAGAAACAGACATGATATTTGCATAAATATCTTGATTATGGTATATTTTTATTGGAAATACTAAGAGGAACCAATGGCAAGAGTGGGGAAACCCACTCTTTCGTGTTGTATTGACCATTTAATTTTGAATCGAAACCAAGCGCATACAACGCACGTATGGAGGAAACAAATGAGTAAAAAGGTAACGGAAGTCGTAGAGGAATTAGCATTACCAATTCTTGAGGAATTGCAGCTTGAATTAGTCGAAGTGGAGTATGTGAAGGAAGGTAAAAGCTGGTTCCTTCGAGTGTACATTGATAAAGAAACAGGCGTAGATATTGATGATTGCGGAAATGTGAGTGAAAAACTCAGTGAAAAGCTTGATGAGGTTGATCCGATTCCACAAAAATTATTTTCTCGAAGTTTCATCACCCGGAGCTGAAAGGCCTCTGAAAAAAGAGAAGGATTTCCTTAATGCTATCGGTAAAAATGTTTACATAAAAACATACGAGCCCATTTTAGATGAAAAAGAATTCGAAGGAATCTTAACCAGTTTCGATGGTGAAGAAGTGACACTCGAAGTCAGAATCAAGACAAGAAAGAAAACGATCGTCATACCATTCGAAAAGGTAGCCAAAGCAAGATTGGCGATTACCTTCTCTTAAGTCAAGCAAATCATTAATTTAAATATCCGTAAGGGGGATCACCATGGGCAATGAGTTATTGGATGCTCTCTATATTTTAGAAAACGAAAAAGGAATTTCCAGGGAGGTTTTGATCGACGCGATTGAATCTGCCCTTATATCGGCATATCGCCGTAACTTTAACCAAGCACAAAATGTACGTATCGACTTGAATCTTGGTAAAGGAACAATGCGTGTATTTGCCAGAAAAGACGTTGTTGACGAAGTGTTCGATTCACGTCTGGAAATTTCTGTTGAAGAAGCAAGAGCAATTGATCCCAACTATCAGTTAGAGGATGTTGTCGAAATGGAAGTAACACCTAAGGATTTCGGCCGTATTGCTGCACAAACAGCAAAACAAGTCGTCACTCAAAGGGTGCGTGAAGCGGAACGGGGCATCATTTATGCCGAATTCATCGACCGTGAAGAGGATATCATGACTGGTATCGTTCAACGCCAGGACTCCCGATTCATTTATGTGAGCCTAGGTAAAATCGAGGCTTTGCTCCCGGTGAATGAGCAAATGCCGAATGAACAGTATAAACCTCATGACCGCATTAAAGTTTTCATCACTAAAGTTGAAAAGACTTCCAAGGGCCCGCAAATTTTTGTATCCCGTTCACATCCTGGCCTTTTAAAACGTCTATTCGAAATCGAAGTGCCTGAAATTTTCGATGGAACGGTAGAGATTAAGTCAGTTGCCCGCGAAGCAGGCGACCGTTCAAAAATCTCCGTGCACTCCGATAACGAAGAAGTCGATCCTGTCGGTTCCTGTGTAGGCCAAAAAGGCCAGCGTGTTCAGGCCATCGTCAACGAATTGAAAGGTGAAAAGATCGATATCGTCAAATGGTCGGAGAATCCGGTCATTTTCGTTGCGAATGCTTTAAGCCCTTCAAAAGTACTTGAGGTCATTGTTAAAGAAGAGGAAAAGGCCACGACTGTAATCGTTCCGGATTATCAACTCTCCCTGGCAATTGGCAAGCGTGGACAAAATGCCCGGTTAGCTGCCAAGCTTACAGGCTGGAAAATTGATATCAAGAGTGAAACGGAAGCCCGCGAAGCTGGTATATATCCTGTGGAAGAACAGGAATTCCTTTTGAGCAGAGATAGTTATGTTACTGAAGAGGAAACAGATTTCGAAGAGGATAACGAGTAATTCGAGGTGAAAAAAGATGAATAGCCGAAAAAAAATCCCGATGCGTAAATGTGTGGCAACAGGCGAAATGAAGCCGAAGAAAGAACTCATTCGCATCGTACGATCTAAAGAAGGGGAAGTCAGCCTGGATCCGACCGGTAAGAAATCTGGAAGGGGAGCTTATTTGACTCTTGATCGGGATGTTATCGAGCTGGCCAAAAAGAAAAATGTGCTGGCTAATCACCTTAGTACCCAAATCGATTCTTCCCTTTATGAACAATTGCTTGAATTAGTGAATAAGGAGAAAAACTAACACCATGACCCAACAACAACAATGGATGTCTCTATTAGGTTTGGCCAATCGAGCACGCAAGCTAATTTCGGGTGAAGAATTAGTGGTTAAAGAGATTAGAAGCGGTAATGCCAAAGTTGTTATTTTATCCGCGGACGCTTCAAAAACACTGAAAAAAATATCTGATAAGTGCGCATTTTATCAGGTTCCTTTAAAAAGAGTCGAAAGCAGGTCATTGCTCGGCCATGCGATAGGTAAGGATGCTAGAGTTGCCGTCGCAGTTCTGGATGAAGGTTTTGCACAAAAACTCCGAACGCTGCTCGATTAAATTTTACGGGGGTGAACGTATGACAAAATTGCGTGTATATGAATATGCAAAACAAAAGAACGTTTCAAGCAAGGATGTAATAAATAAACTTAAAGAAATGAATATAGAGGTAACAAACCATATGACAGCATTAGACGATTCAACTGTAAATAAATTAAACGATTCAATCAAACCTAAAAACGAAGATAAAAGCCAAGAACCAAAAGCTAACGCTACGGTGGCGAAGTACGAAGCTGAAGCGGATGAAAAAAGCACAGTCAATAAAGAAAAACTGAAGAAGAAACCACCAGTTAAACCTGTTGGGACGAAAAAACCAACAGGTCAGTTCAACAAGAATCGCAATAACAAGAATAAAAATAATAAACAAAGACAACAAGCGCCTCAGGCACCTGTAACAAAACGTAAAGAAAGAGAACTTCCAGAGAAAATTACGTTTTATGAGTCTTTGACTGTTATGGAACTTGGGAAAAAACTGCACCGTGAACCTTCTGAAATCATTAAAAAGCTCTTTATGCTTGGTGTTATGGCAACAATCAACCAAACTTTGGATAAAGATGCAATTGAATTGATTTGTGCGGAATACGGTGTAGTGGCCGAAGAAGAGATTCGTGTCGACCTAACAGACCTTGAATCACTTGTCACTGAGGACGCTTCTGAAGATTTGATTGAACGTCCGGCTGTCGTGACGATCATGGGGCACGTTGACCATGGTAAAACGACATTGCTTGATTCCATACGCCATACAAAAGTTACTGAAGGCGAAGCGGGCGGAATCACTCAGCATATCGGTGCTTATCAAGTTAAAGTTAACGATAAGAAAATAACATTCCTGGATACACCAGGTCATGCTGCGTTTACAACAATGCGTGCCCGCGGTGCACAAGTTACCGATATCACCATTCTTGTCGTCGCTGCGGATGATGGCGTTATGCCTCAAACGATTGAAGCGATCAACCATGCTAAAGCGGCAGAAGTTCCAATTATCGTCGCTGTCAATAAGATGGATAAAGAAGCCGCAAATCCGGACCGTGTCATGCAAGAATTGACAGAACATGGTTTAGTTTCTGAAGCATGGGGCGGAGACACAATTTTCGTACCAATTTCAGCTAAGAACGGTGAGGGTATCGATAGCTTGCTTGAAATGATTCTTCTTGTCAGTGAAGTGGAGGAGTATAAAGCGAATCCAGCTCGTAAAGCAAATGGAACGGTTATCGAAGCACGTTTGGATAAAGGGCGCGGATCGGTTGCCACATTGCTAGTTCAAAACGGAACGTTGAAAATCGGTGATCCGATTGTTATCGGTAATACATTCGGACGTGTTCGTGCGATGGTTAACGATCTTGGACGCCGTGTTAAGGATGCCGGTCCTTCAACACCGGTTGAAATCACTGGATTGAACGAAGTGCCACAAGCCGGCGATCGTTTCATCGTCTTTGAAGATGAGAAAACGGCCCGTCAAGTTGGGGAAGTGCGTGCACAGAGACAACTTGCTTCACAACGCAATGAGAAATCCCGTGTTACCCTGGATACTTTGTTCGAACAAATGAAAGAAGGGGAAATTAAAGAATTGAACATCATTCTAAAAGCTGATGTTCAAGGTTCTGCGGAAGCAGTAGCCGCTTCCCTGAATAAAATAGAAGTGGAAGGCGCTAAAGTGAAAATCATTCACATTGGCGTTGGTGCCATTACAGAGTCTGACATCATCCTTGCTACAGCTTCGAATGCAATCGTCATCGGATTTAACGTCCGTCCTGACGTGAATGCGAAGCGTGCAGCAGAATCAGAAAATGTTGATGTCCGCCTTCACCGCATCATCTATAAAGCGATCGAAGAAATCGAGTCGGCTATGAAAGGGATGCTTGACCCTGAATTCGAAGAAAAAATTATCGGTCAGGCTGAAGTTCGTACGACTTTCAAAGTATCCAAGGTAGGTACGATTGCCGGTTCTTACGTTACAGAAGGAAAAATTACACGTGATAGCGGAATTCGCTTAATTCGTGAAGGTGTCGTCATTTACGAAGGTGAAATTGATGCATTGAAACGTTTTAAAGATGATGTTAAAGAAGTGGCAACGAACTATGAGTGCGGTATTACGATTAAAAATTACAACGACCTTAAAGAAGGCGATGTAATTGAAGCGTATGTAATGGAAGAGATCGAACGTAAATGATCGTTGGCTCTGTCCAATGTGAATGCATCATCCATGACACCCATTCTTTAAAAGAAAAAGGGCCGTGCTTCAGCGTGTCATGACACGGCTTAAGCAGAAGTTTAACATTTCTGTAGCAGAGACCGATTTTCAGGATTTATGGCAGCGGACAAAGATTTCAATCGTAACCGTAACATCCTCAAGGAAGGCTACTGAACGGGAACTTCAAAATGCCCTTAAATTTCTAGATTCTTTTCCGGAACTAGAGCGAACAATAACAGATATAGACTGGCTTTAGGCTATCGAGGTGATATTATGAGCCTTCGTTCAAATCGTGTTGGCGAACAAATGAAAAAGAGCTGAGTGAAATTATCGGCCGAAAAATTAAAGATCCAAGAATCGGGTTTGTTACAGTGACTGATGTCGCGGTTACAGGCGATTTACAACAGGCAACAGTTTATATTTCCGTTTTGGGTGACCAGGAACAAAGGGAGAAAACCCTGCAAGGTCTAGCTAAGGCAAAAGGATTCATGCGTTCAGAAATTGGGCAGCGAATCCGCCTCCGCAAAACCCCTGAGCTGTTTTTTGAATTTGATGAATCGGTCGATTATGGTAATCGTATCGAGTCGTTGATTTCCCAAATCAATTCAGAGGATAAACCGGCTGAAAAAGACGAGGAATAAGCAAGCAGTAAAGGGAGGCCGACTCAATAAGTGCTTTGCACTTCTTGAAGTCGGTCTCTTTTTGAAAACCGAATATGAAAAAAGGAAAAACACCTTTCGGAATGGGCTTCATAATAGTTTAAGGTGTTTTATAAAAGATGAGGTGAAAGCGTGAACGGTATTCTTCCATTATGGAAACCCAAGGGATTGACATCCCATGATTGTGTTTTTAAATTAAGAAAGATTTTAAAGACAAAAAAGGTTGGGCACACAGGTACTTTAGATCCTGATGTAACAGGGGTTTTACCCATTTGTATTGGCAGGGCAACAAAGATAGCTGAATATTTGACAGAAGCCGGTAAAGCGTATGAAGGGAAGTGACCCTTGGTTTTTCAACAACGACTGAAGACGCAAGCGGTGAAAAAGTCGAAGAGAAAAGATTGATCAAGTGATTCAGCGTAAACGGATTCTGGAAGTTCTTGAATCATTGACTGGGAAAATTGAACAGACCCCGCCGATGTTTTCAGCGGTAAAGGTAAACGGTAAGAAATTATATGAATATGCCCGTGCAGGGATAGAAGTGGAGAGGCCGACAAGGGAGGTCACCATCTATGATATTACCCTCCTCGATGATCGTTCTGAATTTAAAGGGGAAACCATATCTTTTCGTTTTCGCGTAAAATGCAGCAAAGGGACGTATATTCGGACGCTTGCAGTCATGATAGGTGAAGAACTGGGTTTTCCTGCCCATATGTCAGACTTGACACGTATTGAATCAGCAGGTTTTAAGCAGGAGGACTGTTTTACATTTGCTGAAGTGGAAGAGTTCATGGAAAGTGGTCAAACGGAAGAATTTCTGTTGCCTTTGGAGCGGGGATTATTTCATTTGCCCAAATTTCAGATTAGTGATAAAGTAGCAAAGAAAGTACTTAACGGCGCGGTATTGGAACAAACAAAGGATGTTGTTGTTGAAAAAGGAAAGCCTTTTGTGATGGTCGATCCAGCAGATAAGGCCATTGCCATTTATCAAATACATCCGACAAAAGAGGGATTAATTAAACCTGTAAAAGTATTGGCACAAGAAATATAGACCGTTTTACCGCCGGAAAGAGGAGATTGAAAGGTGAAAGTGATCGCAATAGAGCATCCTCATCAATTTAATTCGGATGATTTTCCCGAGCTTGTGATGGCGCTTGGATTTTTTGATGGTATACATAAAGGTCATCAGATTGTTATTCAAACCGCCAAGCAAAAAGCCGATGAAATGAATCTTAAGTCAGCAGTCATGACATTTGACCCGCATCCTTCAGCAGTACTGGGTAGGAAAACGGAAAATATCCGCTATATCACTCCACTTGAAGATAAGGTGGATATCATAGAGTCGATGGGGATCGATTATTTATTCATTGTCCATTTCAGCAAGGAATTTGCTTCGGTACTGCCGGAACGGTTCGTTGACGAATATATTGCCGGGCTGAATGTCCGTCATGTAGTTGCAGGCTTTGATTATTCATACGGTCGCTATGGTCAAGGGTCGATGGAAGATTTGCCTGTTTACGCACAGGGCAGATTTTCGCAGACAGTCGTTGAAAAACAGACACTTGAAGATATAAAGGTTAGCTCGACAAGAATCAGGGAAACTCTCGGTAATGGCAACTTTTCCGACTTTTATCATTTGGCAGGCCGACGCTATTTAACGAAAGGTCATGTCGTTCACGGTGAAAAGCGGGGCAGGAAGCTGGGTTTCCCCACCGCTAATATTGAAGTAAGTGACGATTATATCTTCCCTGCTGCAGGCGTATATGCCGTCAGGATCAAAATAAGCGGTAAATGGTATAATGGGGTTTGCAATGTCGGTTACAAACCTACGTTCCACGACGAAAAACCTGAATATCCAACTGTAGAGGTTCATGCCTTGGAGTTCTCGGGGGATATTTATGGCAACCAGGTTTCGGTTGAATGGCATACAAGACTTCGGAGTGAGCAGAAATTTTCCGGACTTGAAGCATTGGTCGCTCAGATCGAAACGGATAAGCAAAATGCATTAGCCTATTTTGCAAAGCTTGAAGCTTAAAAAAGACAAGACTTGCAATTTTAATGAAAAACATGTATTCTATTGTATGTATGAAAATAACCATTGCTTGGCTAGTCGAGACTCCGACGCTGGCTCGGTAATAGGTGATTTTACAGAATTTTAGGAGGAATATTAACATGGCAATTACACAAGTACGCAAAAACGAACTTATCGCTGAGTTCAGAACTCACGATACTGACACTGGATCTCCAGAAGTTCAAATCGCAGTATTAACAGAAGAAATCAACAACTTGAACGATCACTTACGCACACACAAAAAGACCACCATTCACGTCGCGGTCTTCTAAAAATGGTAGGTAAACGTCGTAATCTTTTAACTTACCTACGTAACAAAGACGTTACTCGTTACCGTACACTAATTAACAAATTAGGTCTACGTAGATAATTTTTTCAGGAAGGCGGGAAATTTCCCGCTTTTTTGATGTTAATCAAATGATTTGGACGTTTTCTACTTAAGGCTGGGCCTTCGTCCTTGGGACTCGGCAGGAGCCGGGTCCTTTTCCATTTATAAATGATCAGGATATACATAATCAAATGAATGAAATTTTTATTCATTTTACTGTTAATGCTTGTTTTTTCGTGCATAATAGGAATAGTTTGGTTTTAACTCGAGTTCAGTTACTTTCACATATAAATGATTTAATCCAATACAGGTTTAGGTAAACTAAGCCTCTAAGTGAAGATTAAGAGAGGGGTTTAATAAATGGGACAGGAAAAACATACGTATTCATTTGACTGGGCCGGCCGTAATGTAACGGTAGAGATAGGGCAATTAGCCAAACAAGCGAACGGGGCAGTTTTAGTCCGTTATGGAGAAACTGCTGTATTAAGTACCGCGACAGCTTCGAAAGAACCTAGAAATGTTGACTTCTTCCCTTTGACAGTCAACTACGAGGAAAGACTTTATGCAGTCGGTAAAATTCCGGGAGGCTTCATCAAACGTGAAGGGAGACCGAGTGAAAGGGCAATTCTTGCAAGCCGTTTAATCGATCGTCCAATCCGTCCGCTTTTCGCCGATGGCTTCAGGAACGATGTTCAGATCATCAGCATGGTCATGAGTGTCGATCAAGATTGCTCTACGGAAATGGCAGCCATGCTAGGTTCTTCCCTTGCACTTTCAGTTTCCGATATTCCGTTCGAAGGTCCGATTGCTGGAGTTGTAGTGGGGAGAATCAATAATGAATTCATTATTAACCCTACTGTTGACCAACTAGCTAAAAGTGACATCAATCTGACGGTTGCCGGCACTAAAGATGCTATCAACATGGTTGAAGCCGGAGCAAATGAAGTACCAGAGGAAACCATGCTTGAAGCAATCATGTTTGGACATGATGAAATCAAGAAAATCATTGCATTCAAGAGAAAATCGTTGCTGAAATCGGCAAGGAAAAAATGCAGGTCACTTTATACCAAGTGGATGCGGTACTGGAAGCAGAAGTGAAAGGCCTATGTGAAGCAGACTTGAACAAAGCTGTACAAGTTCAGGAAAAACATGCTCGTGAAGACGCGATTAAAGAAGTAAAAGATCGTGTGTTGGTTCATTATGAAGAAGAAGCTGATGAAGAAAAATTAAAGCAAATCAAAGAAATCCTGAATAAATTGGTCAAATCCGAAGTCCGCCGTTTGATCACGGAAGAAAAAGTGCGCCCGGATGGCCGTAACCCTGACGAAATCAGACCATTATCATCTGAAGTCACCATTCTGCCCCGTACACATGGTTCCGGATTGTTCACGCGCGGACAAACCCAAGCGCTATCCATCTGTACATTAGGTGCACTTGGTGATGTGCAGATTCTGGACGGACTTGGAACCGAAGAGTCAAAACGTTTTATGCATCACTATAATTTCCCGCATTTCAGTGTAGGTGAAACCGGTCCTATCCGTGGGGCAGGACGCCGTGAAATCGGTCATGGTGCACTTGGAGAAGAGCATTGGAGCCTGTCATTCCAAACGATAAAGACTTCCCATATACAATCAGACTTGTTTCAGAAGTCCTTGAATCGAACGGTTCAACTTCACAAGCAAGTATCTGTGCAAGCACTTTGGCAATGATGGATGCCGGTGTTCCATTGAAAGCTCCAGTTGCCGGTATTGCCATGGGCCTTGTCAAAACAGGTGAGCACTATACAATCTTAACGGATATTCAAGGTATGGAAGATCATCTGGGAGACATGGACTTTAAAGTCGCAGGGACTTCAAAAGGTGTTACTGCCCTACAAATGGATATTAAGATTGAGGGACTTTCAAGAGATTCTTGAAGAAGCATTACTTCAAGCCAAACATGGCCGGATGCACATTTTGGAATCAATGATGTCAACAATCAATCAACCGCGTGAGCAGTTATCCAAATATGCCCCAAAAATCGTTACAATGTCCATCAATCCGGATAAGATCCGTGATGTCATTGGGCCGAGCGGAAAACATATCAACAAAATCATTGAAGAAACTGGGGTGAAAATCGACATCGAACAAGATGGAACGGTATTCATATCTTCTACTGATGAACCAATGATTCAAAAAGCGAAGAAAATCATTGAGGATATCGTACGTGAAGTCGTAGTGGGCGAACTATACTTAGGTAAAGTTAAACGTATCGAAAAGTTCGGTGCCTTCGTTGAAATCTTCAATGGTAAAGACGGTTTGGTACATATTTCTGAACTGGCTGAAGAAAGAGTCGGAAAAGTGGAAGATGTCGTTTCACTTGGCGATGAATTATTGGTCAAAGTTACTGAGATCGATAAGCAAGGAAGGGTAAACCTTTCCCGTAAAGCAGTCTTGAAAGAGCAAAAAGAGGCAGCAAACCCTTCCCAATCGTAATGAAATATGAAAATCCGGCATGCGATTCCTTGTGAATCTGCATGCTTTTTTGTTTAAAGGTATTGGAATATCCATAGTACGAATGGCGTTAAAAGGATGTCATGTTCTACCTTGTCCGTTTTCTTCATACATTTTGGTATGAAGGGGGCGTAAAAAATGAATAATAAATGGAAGCAGATAGTTGCGATAAGTGCCATTGCAGGTATATCATGGTTATTAGTGCAAAATCCATATACACAAATTTATCTGACCCAATTAACCGATGATTCAGTTGCTTCAATGAAGCAAGAAGACGAGCTTCTTTTACAAATAAAAGAATCAACAAAAAAATATGAGATTGCACCACAGGATGCACGAATAGATTCTGTTTGGAAAACCGTTCCTGCATA
Organism: Peribacillus frigoritolerans; assembly: GCA_030562215.1. Lineage (GTDB taxonomy): Bacteria > Bacillota > Bacilli > Bacillales > DSM-1321 > Peribacillus > Peribacillus frigoritolerans_B. Next base: position 2,758,746 of record JAUPFL010000001.1, read on the forward strand.
TAACGGCCTGAAAGTAAATATTGATGATTCGTATAAAGCCATGAAGAAGGAGGGCGTGTTCGATAAGGATAAGCTGGTATTTCAGCAGGTCCCTGCAAAGATACATATGGAGGATCTGGATCCGGCTCCCATTTACCGGGCCCATCCCGAAAAGCCAGTGGTTTCATTTTTAATCAATGTGGCCTGGGGGAATGAATACTTACAAGATATGTTGGCCGTGTTAAAAAAGAATAATGTCAAGGCCACTTTTTTCCTTGAAGGTAATTGGACCAAGAAAAATCCTGAATTGGCCAAGATGATTAAGGGTGGCGGGCATGAAATTGGAAATCATTCTTATTCACATCCAGATATGAAAAACATATCCGCACAAGCTACACGTGAGGAAATTCGCAAAACGAATGAAGTCATTGAAGCGGTGACAGGTTTGAAAATGAAATGGTTCGCACCGCCAAGTGGAAGCTACCGGGATGAAACGGTGAAAATCGCGGATTCTTTCGGTATGGAGACCGCCATGTGGAGTGTGGATACGATCGACTGGCAAAAGCCAAGCCCTGAAGTCCTTCAACAAAGAGTGCTTTCTAAGGTACACCCTGGAGCATTTATATTGATGCATCCGACTGAATCTACTGCAAAATCATTGGAAACGTTAATAATTGAAATAAAAAAGAAAGATTTAGATGTTGTTACCATTTCGGAAGCAGTAGATGAAGAGCGATCGAATCCATAATGTATTAGTAACGATAGCAGCATAGAATGATTGGGAGGAATGTTAGTTGATTAAGAAATACACGTGTCAAAATGGAGTTAGAATTGTATTGGAAAATATTCCAACTGTACGTTCAGCAGCAATTGGAGTATGGATCAAAACAGGTTCAAGAAATGAAACACCAGAATTGAATGGGGTTTCACATTTCCTGGAGCATATGTTCTTCAAAGGGACAACTACGAGAAATGCGCGTGAAATTGCCGAGTCGTTCGATAGTATTGGTGGACAGGTGAATGCATTCACTTCAAAAGAATATACATGCTATTATGCTAAAGTAATGGATAACCATGCAAGTTATGCGCTTGAAATCCTTGCTGATATGTTCTTCAACTCAACATTTGATGGGGAAGAATTGAAAAAAGAAAAAAATGTCGTCTATGAAGAAATCAAAATGTACGAAGACACACCCGATGACATTGTCCATGACCTCTTAAGCAAGGCGGTATATGAAAACCACCCCTTGGTTATCCAATACTAGGGACGGAAAATACGCTTGAAACTTTCAATAGTGATACATTAAAAAATACGTCCATGACATGTATACACCCGATAAAGTAGTCGTGTCCATTGCTGGGAATGTGGATGAAAAATTGATCAAGGAAGTCGAAAGCTACTTTGGCTCGTATCAAGGAGGGAAGACCGTCTTGAATTGGTCAAACCTTCCTTCCATGAAAATAGGATCACCCGTAAAAAAGATACGGAACAAGCCCACTTATGCCTAGGTTATAACGGATTGGAAATCGGCAATGATAAAACATACAGCCTGATTACCTTGAATAATATTCTTGGAGGAAGCATGAGCAGCCGCCTATTCCAGGACGTCAGGGAGCAACGAGGCCTAGCCTATTCCGTTTACTCTTATCATTCCAGCTATCAAGATAGCGGTATGGTGACAGTATATGGGGGACAGGCACAAATCAGCTTGACAGCCTGTATGAAACAATTCAGGAAACATTGGATACTTTAAAAGGGATGGCATAACGGAAAAGGAATTACGGAATAGTAAAGAGCAGCTTAAAGGAAGCTTGATGCTCAGCCTTGAAAGCACGAATAGCCGCATGAGCCGGAACGGAAAAAATGAGCTTATGTTGGGTGAGCACCGTTCACTAGATGATATCATCATCAAGATTGACGAAGTGACAGAGGATACCGTCAATGAATTGGCTAATCAGATCTTTACGAAACATTCCTTGTCATTAGTTAGCCCGCTGGAAAACTGGGACAAATAATTACGAAAAAGTCTGGACCTTCCTTTTATTAAGGGAGGTCAGGCTTTTTTTGAAGGAGTGAGGGTCCAGTATCATGGACAATATTTGGATAAATGCCTTCTAAGTTTACCTTTTTCGGATATAGATTGAATAGAAGGCGAAAAAGGGGGAACCAAATTTGAGGTTAAGTGAACTGAGCGGTAAGGAAATAGTCGATGTGAATAGGGCGGAAAGATTAGGAATCCTTGGTCAGACGGATTTGGAAATAGATGAAACTGGACAAATTACCTCGTTGATCATCCCATCTGTCAAATGGTTCGGCCTTTTAAGGAATGGCAGTGAAATAAGAGTGCCATGGGAACATATAAAAAAATCGGTGCGGATATGGTCATCATTGATTTTCAGGAAGGACTTTCACTTAAAGACGGAGAGCAAATGGACGGATAATGAAGCTCGTGCCATTCTCCATGGAACTTCTCGAAATGCACTCACGCAAACGCCTTAGCTGGTTATAGCTATGGCGTTTTTTCTTTTCTTATCACCGTTTTTTAAGTAAAAACATAAGATGGCAGGGTAACTAGAGAATGTAGCAAAAACCGAATTGCTTCCTGAAGGAATTATCATGAGGCAAGGAATGTTTAGGATCTTTTATATAAAGAAGGTGACGGTTTTAATGCTCACAGGCATGCAAATCGCTGTAATTGGTGGAGATGCGCGTCAGCTTGAAGTTGTCCGTAAACTGACGGAGCTTGATGCAAAGCTATTATTGGTAGGTTTTGAACAGCTCGACCATGCTTTTACCGGAGCGGTTAAGGAAAAAATGGAAGATATAAACTTCAAGGAATTAGATTCAGTTATTTTACCTGTCCGGGGCACGGATTCAGATGGGAAAGTAGAAACGATCTTTTCCAGTGAAGAGGTTGTTTTGACTGAAGAAATGATAAAAAATACCCCGGCACATTGCACTTTTTATGCAGGAATCAGTAACGATTACCTTGATGAGATATTCAAGAAAGTGGATCGCAAACTCGTTTTATTGTTCGAACGTGATGATGTGGCTATTTATAATTCGATTCCCACTGTTGAGGGTGCAATCATGATGGCCATTCAACATACGGATTTTACTATCCATGGATCGAATGTAGCCGTTCTCGGGCTGGGAAGGGTCGGGATGAGTGTAGCCCGGTCATTCCATGCACTTGGAGCAAAAGTGAAGGTGGGGGCAAGAAAAAGCGAAGATATTGCGAGGATCAGTGAAATGGCATTAGCCCCTTTTCATTTAAATGACCTTGCTGCAGAAATGAAAGATGTTGATATATGCATCAATACGATCCCTTTTCCGATAATTACCGCAAAAGTCATATCTAATATGCCCGTTCATACATTAATCATCGACCTTGCTTCAAAACCGGGGGGACTGATTTTCGTTACGCTGAAAAAAGGGGAATCAAGGCGCTGTTGGCACCGAGCCTACCGGGCATAGTTGCCCCGAAAACAGCTGGTCAAATATTAGCGAATGCACTGGGACTATTGATTCAAGGCGAGTTCTTGAAAAGGAAGGGGAAAATGATATGAGTCTCAAAGGTAAACGGATTGGCTTCGGATTAACCGGATCACACTGCACATATGATGAAGTTTTTCCGGAAATAGAAAAACTTGTAAATGAAGGTGCGGAAGTCATCCCAATCGTAACATCGACTGTACAAAACACGGAAACCCGTTTTGGAAAGGGCGAGGACTGGGTCGAAAGAATAGAAAAATTGACGGGGAACCATGTCGTTGATACAATCGTCAAAGCAGAGCCTTTAGGACCTAAATTGCCGCTTGATTGCATGGTGATCGCTCCTTTAACGGGTAACTCAATGAGTAAAATGGCAAATGCTCTTACCGATTCGCCAGTACTTATGGCTGCAAAGGCGACGATGAGAAATCACCGTCCAGTCGTGGTCGCAATATCAACAAATGATGCACTTGGGTTAAATGGTGTCAATCTAATGAGGCTGATGGCAGCTAAAGATATTTATTTCGTTCCATATGGCCAGGATAATCCCACAGGCAAACCAAGTTCCATGGTTGCAAGGATGAGCATGATAAGGGATACGATCATGGCGGCACTGGAAAGGGAACAAATTCAACCTGTCATCGTCGAAAGGTTCAAGGATGATTTAGCCTGAACAAGTATTTCTGACTCGATCCGCTTTCTATCGACTGACATATATGCATAAATTTGTAGGTTGAAGTTATAAAAACCCACTCCACTACCAGAATATTTTGTTAAAGTGCGACCCTTTGGAATGTTAATGTGATAAAATAAATGATATTCTGAACAAGAAGTAGTAAATCCAATAAATAACTAATTTAAGAGATAGAAAAGGAGTATGTATAAATGACTGAGACACAGGGATTGCATATTGCAGTTGTGGGAGCAACTGGAGCAGTAGGACAACAAATGATTTCAACACTCGAACAAAGGAACTTACCGATTAAGAAAATCATCTTTTTATCATCGGCTCGTTCCGCTGGAATCAAACTTACTTTTAAGGGCGAAGAAATCGAAGTGCAGGAAGCAAAACCTGAAAGCTTTGAGGGCATCGATATCGCTTTATTCAGTGCTGGAGGAAGCGTGTCTAAGGAATTGGCTCCAGAAGCAGTGAAACGCGGTGCGATAGTTGTCGATAATACGAGCGCATTCCGCATGGATGAAAATGTGCCGCTAGTCGTTCCTGAAGTAAATGAAGAAGACTTGAAGCAGCATAATGGGATCATTGCAAACCCGAATTGTTCAACTATCCAAATGGTTGTGGCATTAGAACCTGTCCGCAAGGCATACGGCTTATCAAAAATTGTCGTTTCTACCTATCAGGCTGTTTCGGGTGCAGGTGCAGCAGCGATAAATGAATTAAAGGAACAAGCTCGCGACTTGCTTGATGAAAAAGAAATCGATCCGAAAATTTTACCGGTAAAAGGAGACGAAAAGCATTATCAAATCGCTTTTAACGTCATTCCCCAAATTGATAAATTCCAAGATAACGGGTACACATTCGAAGAGATGAAAATGATTAATGAAACTAAAAAATCATGCATATGCAAGACCTTCCAGTGGCTGCAACTTGCGTGAGGCTTCCTGTAGTAACAGGTCATTCGGAATCTGTATACATTGAAGTTGAAAAAGAAGGCATAGCGGCCTCTCAAATCAAGGATCTAATGAGAAAAGCACCTGGAGTAGTGTTAGAAGATGAACCGGAACAACAAGTTTACCCAACACCTGCTTCATCCGTCGGCAAGAATGATGTATTCGTCGGTCGGATTCGCAAAGATTTGGATGAAGATAAAGGCTTCCATTTATGGGTGGTTTCCGATAATCTATTAAAAGGTGCAGCTTGGAATTCCGTTCAAATTGCTGAAAGCCTTTTGAAATTAGGTTTGGTTACCGTTAAGTAATAATTTATTCTTAATGAACTCAACAGAAAATTAATTCCAATAGGATAGAGAGTCTTTGTCAGCTTCCCGGATCGGGGAGCTGGCTTATATTTGGGGTGCATATTATGAAAATTATCGTCCAGAAATACGGTGGGACATCCGTTCGTGATGAGGAAAGCCGTTCATTTGCCAAGGGGCATATCGAAAAAGCGATTAAAGAAGGCTATAAAGTGGTGGTTGTGGTTTCAGCAATGGGAAGAAAAGGCGATCCTTATGCAACGGATACCTTACTTTCCCTTGTAAATGGAGCGAAAGCCAGCCTTTCAAAACGGGAACAGGATTTACTTATGTCTGTCGGAGAAACGATATCATCTGTCGTATTTACGAACATGCTCTTGGAACATGGTATTGATGCGGTCGCTTATACTGGAGCGCAAGCAGGATTCTTGACGAATACCGACTATTCCAGTGCGAAAATAATCGAAATGAAATGCGATCGCCTCATGAAAGAACTTGAGGTGAAGGATGTTGTCGTTGTAGCAGGTTTCCAGGGAGCTGCTAAAAATGGTGACATCACGACCATCGGCCGTGGTGGAAGTGATACTTCAGCAGCTGCATTAGGTGCCGCATTGCAGGCTGAACGGGTCGATATTTTCACGGATGTGGAAGGAATCATGACAGCAGATCCACGGATCGCCGATCAAGCTCGTCCATTATCAATCGTTTCATATACGGAAGTTTGCAACATGGCATATCAAGGGGCGAAGGTCATTCATCCGAGGGCTGTTGAAATTGCGATGCAGGCGAAAGTCCCGATTCGGATACGGTCAACATACAGCGAAGGTTTGGGAACCCTTGTTACAAGCATGAACAAGGGAAGCCAGGGTAGTGACATACGTGAAAGGCTTGTAACCGGGATTGCCCATGTACCAAAGATCACTCAAATCAAGGTCCGTGCGAAAAAAGATCAATATAATCTACAGACTGAAGTTTTCAAAGCGATGGCCAATGCCTCCATTTCAGTGGACTTTATAAATATATATCCAAGTGGTGTAGTCTATACCGTTTCGGAAGAGACGACAGAACTTGCCCTCTCGATTTTGGCCGAGCTTGGTCATGAACCGGTCATTGAAAGGAATTGTGCCAAGGTATCAGTAGTCGGTGCAGGCATTAATGGAGTACCAGGCGTTGCAGCGAAGATTGTCACAGCGCTTTCCGAAAAGGAAATTGCCATTCTCCAGTCAGCTGACAGCCATACGACAATTTGGGTACTCGTAAAAGAAGAAGATTTAATAGAAGCCGTTAATTCCCTGCACTATGCATTTCAATTGCATGAAAGGGAAGTCCAATAATCAGGTTTTTTAATAAATAAAGGTTTTAAAAATTAAAGAGGTGTTAGATGATGATATTTGGTAGAGTATCAACCGCGATGGTCACCCCTTTCGATAGCAAGGGAAATGTTGATTTTCAAAAGACGACTACATTGGTTAATTACTTATTAACCAATGGAACCGATTCGCTTGTGCTTTCGGGAACGACAGGGGAATCTCCAACTTTATCTTCGGAGGAGAAAATCGCGTTATTGCGTCATGTTTCTAAGGTTGTTGACAAACGTGTGCCCATCATCATGGGTACAGGAAGCAACAATACGTATGCTTCCATCGAGTTGACAAAAAAGCGGAACAAAATGGGGCAGATGCGATAATGTTGGTTGCCCCGTATTATAGTAAAACGAATCAAGAAGGTCTGTACCAGCATTTTAAGGCTATTGCAGCCAGTACGACGCTTCCTGTAATGGTATATAATATCCCTGGGCGAGCTTCAGTTAACATTGAACCGGAAACGATCATCCGCCTTTCAAAAATTCCTAATATCGTAGCCGTTAAGGAAGCGAGCGGGGATTTAAATGCTATGACCCAAATCATAGCCGGAACGGATGAAGATTTTGCATTATATAGCGGGGACGACGCTTTAACACTCCCGGTATTGGCGATTGGTGGTGTGGGTGTAGTATCGGTTGCTTCACATATTGCTGGCAATGAGTTGCAGAAAATAGTGGAGGCCTTCATCAGTGGGGACTTGAAAGAGGCAGCCCGGCTGCATCAGGAACTGTTACCGATTATAAAAGGTTTGTTTGCAGCGCCAAGCCCTGCACCTGTCAAAACAGCGCTTCAGTTATATGGAATTGACGTCGGATCGGTGAGACTTCCAATCGTGCCATTGACCGAGCAGGAACGCCTGGCATTAACCAAGGTATTAAAAAAAAAAAGACACGGAACAAGCTGATCGATGAAGATTGGCTTGTTTTTACATAATGATGTATATGAATGGGATATACTTTCCGATTTCGGGATGAAAATATTGAATTTTTTCATGATCAATCGAAACTGGTAAAAGTACAAAGGATCTCTTACATAATGGGTTGTTTTTTTGAATTAAATGAAAAAGTCCCTTTGAAAATGGTAAGTGTTGTCATGTTTTTGAACATCGGTTATAATGAAATCATTGGGAAATTATGAACGGGATTTTTAAGGAGGATATTCGATTGGGTAAAGATAAAAATAATGGAATAAAAGTGATTTCTCTTGGAGGACAAGGGGAGCTTGGTAAAAATATGTACGTCGTTGAGGTGAATGAGGACATCTATCTTCTTGATGCAGGTTTAATGTTGCCGGAAGACGAAATGCTCGGAATCGATGCGGTAATCCCTGATATTTCTTATTTGATGGATAATAAGGAACGGGTGCAGGGGATATTCATTACCCATGGTCATGAAGACCATATGGGAGCGCTTGCTTATGTCTTGAAATACTTACCAGCTCCTGTTTATGGAACAAAGCTTACACTTGCTTTAATCAAAACGAAATTAAAGGAAGATGGCTTTAACGGCAGGGCAACATTCACTGAAATCGATTCGGATTCCCTTTTAAGTTTCCCTCAAGCAGCCGTGTCTTTTTTCCGGACTAACCATAGTATTCCCGATTCCGTCGGAGTCGTGATCCACACTCGCGAAGGTGCAATCGTTTATACAGGGGATTTCAAGTTCGACCAAGCAGCAACAGAACTATATAAACCGGAAATCGGTAAAATGGCCGGTATCGGCGAAGAAGGTGTCCTATGCTTGCTTTCGGATAGTACCGGTGCCGAGAGACCAGGTTATACGACATCGGAAGCAGTTGTGGCCAAAGATATTACAGAGGCTTTCCACGCTGCCTCCGGAAGGATAATCGTTGCGTGCTTCGCTTCGAACATCAACCGGATTCAACATGTTTTCAATGCAGCGGCAGCAAGTCGCAGAAAAGTGGCAGTTGTAGGAAAAAGCCTGCAACGCGTGTATGAAACAGCCCTGAATCTTGGCTACCTAAAGGTCGAGGAAGAGCTGATAATCCCAATTAATGAAATTGGCCAGTATGAGGACCGTGATATCGTCGTGTTATCGACAGGTCATCAGGGGGAACCAATTGCGGCACTTCAAAAAATGGCAAAACAGACCCACAAGCAGGTAACGATCAAAAAGGGAGACACAGTTTTGATCAGTGCATCACCCTGCAGGGCGGTGAACTTATTTTATCCAAAACCGTCGATTTGCTATACAGGGTAGGTGCTGAAGTGGTATCTGCTAACAAATATAAAGTGCACGTAACAGGGCATGGCAGCCAGGAAGAACTTAAAATGATGATCAATTTGATGAATCCTAAATTCTTAATCCCTGTACATGGGGAATACCGCCATTTATATGCCCATCAAAAGGTTGGGATTGCTGCGGGAATAAAGCGTGAAAACATCATAATTGCCGAAAAAGGGGATGTCATCGAACTAAAGGGAAATAAAATGGGTCTTTCTGGAAAAGTTTCTGCAGGAAATATCCTGATAGATGGCAGCGGCGTTGGAGATGTGGGTAATATCGTTCTCCGTGATCGGCGCTTATTATCCCAGGATGGCATTTTGATTGTGGTTGTCACGTTGAACCGTCAGGATAAAAGCATTGCAGCGGGCCCTGAAATCATTTCAAGGGGCTTCGTATATGTTCGCGAATCAGAAAAAATGATTGCGGAAGCAACTGAAATAGTAAGTGAAATCGTAAAGAAAAATGGATCGCGCCAACCTTTTGATTGGTCCACGCTGAAGCAGGAAATGCGTGATGCGTTAAACCAATTCTTCTATGAAAAAACGAAACGCCGTCCAATGATTTTACCGATCATCATGGAATATTAAGTAAGGGACCCCTGATTTGAACAGTCAGGGGTTCTTTTTTGTGACTCTTATATCTTGAAGAATGAAGTCCGAGACTCGAGACATAATAAAGCTATAGGCTAAAAGAGAAAGGGGTTGGCATAGTGGATAATGCACCATTACCAAATGAAAATGAAGGCAAGCAGGAAGGTAAGAACTCAACTTTAATCGAAAAGATCCAGCAGCTGGGGGCTACTAATGTTCCGCAACTATCTCAAGACTCAAAAATCCATTGTTTGACGATCATTGGACAAATTGAAGGACATATGCAGCTGCCGCCTCAAAATAAAACGACCAAATATGAACATGTTATTCCGCAAATTGTGGCAATTGAACAAAATCCCAATATAGAGGGGCTGCTTGTCATATTAAATACAGTCGGAGGGGATGTCGAAGCGGGACTGGCCATCGCCGAAATGCTGGCTTCCCTATCAAAGCCATCCGTCTCGATAGTACTTGGGGAGGTCACTCGATCGGTGTGCCGATTGCGGTTTCGTGTGACCATAGCTATATAGCAGAGACAGCAACGATGACGATTCATCCAATTCGTTTGACAGGATTAGTCATTGGCGTGCCTCAAACCTTTGAATACCTGGATAAAATGCAGGAAAGAGTCATTAAATTTGTTACGCGCCACTCCAACGTTACGGAAGAAAGTTTTAAGGATTTAATGTTTGCTAAAGGAAACTTAACCCGTGATATCGGCACGAATGTAATCGGGGCCGAGGCAGTTGAAATCGGTATGATCGATGATGTAGGAGGAGTAGGCCAGGCCATGAGAAAACTAAATAGCTTCATGGAAGAAAGAAGGCCAAAAATTGCCGGGGAAGAGGAGGGGCTTCTGCAATGACGCTTTATACGATCGTTCCTGAAGAAATAATTTTCCCTCATCACCATGAGAAGACGGCAAATTTAATAGAAATGATCTACAATGGTGTACATGTGATGGTTGAACATGACGGTGGCCGCACGTTTCGCATTGATCGAATCGTCAGCACGGACCCTGAAGATTATATGAATGTACACATTCAGCCGGGGGCTGTCATAAATGTGTTCGAACATATGAATCCTTAGTAAAAACGACTAACTGAGGTAAATTATGATATACTGGAATGAAAATCAGCAGCCGCTTGGCTGCTTTATTCATTATATGGGCAAAATGCCCCCTTAAGAATAAATGGTGTATATATCAAGGACAGGGTCAAGTTTATTTGGTATAATCAGTGGCGAACATTTGTTTCGTGAAGGGAAATCATGTAGTGATGTTGAATAGGAAAGTTAGAATAGTTTCATGAAGAATCAGGTGATATTATGGCAAAGAAGAAACGCAGAAAAAAGAATGGTACAGAGAAGTTAAAACTAACGCTTAAATATGAATTGATTGGCCTCACTTTAATAGGTTTGGCCATCATTGCCATTGCCAAGCTTGGAGCAGTGGGAAACGGGACGGTCTTTTTAATCCGCTTTTTCATGGGGGAATGGTATATCCTCTTTTTGTTGGGAGCAATTGCAGCTGGGTTCTATTTGATGATAAAGAGGGAGGTCCCTTACCTGTTGAAACGGCAATTGGTCGGGATGTACTTCCTTGTCGCGAGCATGCTCCTATTAAGTCATGTGACACTGTTTAACATGCTTGCAGATGGGGGACCGTTCACGAAACCCAGCGTCATTTCGAATACATGGGAACTATTCTGGATGGAAGTGACCGGCAAGGCCAGCTCAAAGGACCTTGGGGGCGGCATGATTGGAGCGATATTATTTGCAGCCTCATACTTTTTATTCGACGAAGCCGGATCGAAAATCGTTTCATTCCTTTTTATCATTGTAGGTGCCGTCCTATTGACCGGGAAAACGTTAGGTGAAACCCTCGGGAAGTTTTTCATGGGTCTTGGCGGCTTTTTCAAAAAGCAATGGTCCGCATTCAGAGATGATATGAAAACGTGGAATGAAGACAAAAAAGAAAAGAAAAAGAATCCCGTGAAAAAGAAGAAACGGGAAAAAGAACCGGCGGAAGAAACGGATCAGCCCCTTCTTCACGAAGAGGAAACACAGCAAATGGCGACGGAGCGGATCATTTCCAGCTTTGCTGATAAAGCCTATAGCGACGAAGACGAAATAATTCCGGCCGTTACGGAACCTGCAGCAGATAGTGCAGAGGAACAGGATGATGCCGTTCCGCCTATGAATTTTACGGAAGTGGAGAATAAAGAATATCTTTTACCGCCTCTTTCTCTGTTATTGCAGCCCAAAAAAACGGACCAAAGCGGAGAATACCAATTGATCCACGAAAATGCGGCTAAGCTTGAGCGCACCTTTCATAGCTTTGGAGTGAAAGCGAGGGTCACCCAAGTTCACTTAGGCCCAGCCGTAACCAAATATGAAGTACATCCGGACGTAGGGGTGAAGGTAAGTAAAATTGTCAGCCTATCCGATGACTTGGCCCTTGCACTTGCCGCAAAGGATATTAGGATCGAAGCCCCGATTCCCGGAAAATCGGCAATCGGAATAGAAGTCCCTAACTCCGAAGTGGCGATGGTGTCATTAAGGGAAGTTTTAGAGGCCAAAGAAGTTGACAAGCCTGACGCAAAACTGCAAATAGGCTTAGGGCGAAATATTTCTGGTGAAGCGGTTAAGGCGGAGCTCAATAAAATGCCGCATTTACTAGTGGCTGGTGCTACTGGCAGCGGGAAATCCGTTTGTATCAATGGGATTATCACGAGTATTCTGATGCGGGCAAAACCGCATGAAGTGAAAATGATGATGATCGATCCAAAAATGGTGGAGCTGAATGTCTATAATGGAATTCCCCACTTACTCGCACCTGTAGTGACAAATCCAAAGAAAGCTGCACAGGCTTTGCAAAAAGTGGTCAGTGAAATGGAAAGGCGGTATGAGCTATTTTCCCATTCCGGTACGCGTAATATTGAAGGCTACAATGATTATATTAACCGGTATAACATCGAAGAAGATGCCAAACAACCGCTCTTGCCTTATATCGTAGTCATAGTCGATGAGCTGGCGGATTTGATGATGGTCGCCTCAAATGATGTAGAGGATGCCATCACACGGCTTGCACAAATGGCACGTGCCGCTGGCATCCACTTGATAATTGCCACTCAGCGGCCATCAGTGGATGTAATTACAGGGGTCATTAAAGCGAACATCCCATCTCGGATTGCTTTTAGTGTCTCATCAATGACCGATTCGAGAACGATCCTCGACATGGGCGGAGCCGAAAAACTGTTAGGCCGGGGTGACATGCTCTTCCTGCCTTCAGGAGCTTCGAAACCGGTCCGCGTCCAAGGGGCCTTTTTATCCGACAATGAAGTCGAGGAAGTTGTCACATATGTCATTTCACAGCAAAAAGCACAATATAACGAAGAGATGATACCGGATGAAATTGCAGAAACTTCAAATGGTGAAGTCGAAGATGATTTATACGCGGATGCGGTGTCCTTGATCGTTGAAATGCAGACTGCATCTGTTTCCATGCTGCAGCGCCGCTTCCGGATTGGCTATACGCGGGCAGCGAGGTTGATTGATGAAATGGAAGCGAGGGGAATTGTCGGTCCATATGAAGGCAGTAAACCACGAAATGTATTGGTAACTAAAGATGAACAGGATGAGGCGCATTCATCATAGGTAAAAAAAAACCGGGCAGCAGCCCGGTTTTTTAATTATTCATCGCCTCGTCTAAATGTTTAAGGCAGAAGTCGGTAATCATCGCTTCTTCATCTTCTTCCAAATCGAATTCGAGTGCGCCTTCGTTCCCTTTTTCAAAAATATCATATTTAATCAATTTGCCTATTTGCTCTTCCATAGCAAAAAGCACCCGGATATATAAACCATTTTCTGAAAAGAGCTCATCCTCTTCAGGCACTTCGATATCCAAGAACAACTCGTAACGCTCCCCGGACAAAATACCAAATGGATCATTCAATTTTTCAATCGTGTATTCTGTAATCTTTAACATCTTGTGTACATCCCTTCAAAGAAGATAAATCCTATTATACAGGAAAATAGCATCTTGAACATAGCTGCCGTCATTTGCATTTTCAAAAAAAATTATTTGATTTAGGAGAATAATCGTACAAATCCCGCGGCCGCATCTAGATTGAAAGACACAGGGAAGGGTAAATTCTCCTAAATTCTTTTAAAGTAAATAGTAAAACACTATTTATTTATATCAAAAAAAATGTTATATTATTTTCGATTAGTAGGAATGATTCAACATCAGAGGTCTGATGTCTTAAGAAATTAGCTGGGGGAAACTGTATGTCAATAAAATCAGATAGTCGACATTTATATTTGCAGGTCATTGATTACCTGAAGCAGGATATTGAAGCAGGAGTCTATCAGGAAAATGAAAAATTCCCTTCAGAATTCGATCTTGCGAAAAAATTGGGAGTGAGTAGGGCGACACTTCGAGAAGCGCTGCGAATTTTGGAAGAAGAAAGCATCATCATTCGCCGCCATGGAGTCGGGACTTTCGTCAATCCGAAACCTCGGTTCACTTCAGGTATCGAGCAATTAAAAAGTGTCACGAACATGATTGAAGAGGCAGGAATGAAGCCGGGTACGATTTTCTTAAGCTCGACGGCCCAAGAACCTACAGAAGAGGATATACGCAGGTTTTCTTGTTCGACAGATGAACGCATCGTCATCATCGAGCGAGTAAGGACAGCGAATGGGGAGCCAGTTGTCTACTGTATTGACAAAATTCCTGAATCTATTCTATCAGAAAATTTTGACCGTAATGATGAGTCTCTTTTTGATATTTTGGAAAGAGATGCGCATCGAAAAATTACGCATGCCGTAGCGGAGATTGAGCCTATTGGATATCATGAGAAAGTTTCTCCTATCCTTAAATGCTCGCCAGAAGCCGCACTACTCGTTCTAAAGCAGATGCATCTGGATGATTGGGACCAGCCTATCCTGTATTCTGTTAATTACTTCAAAGCCAATATGTTCAGCTTTCATGTTCTTCGTAAACGTGTGTAGGCCTTGATTCTGCATACGGGTGAATGCAAGCGTTTGTTTCGATTCCAAGTCGAATCAAACGTATGCAAAAAAAATTAACGAGAAGTGAAAACGCAAACATGAATGACTTTTCAGAACATTCCTGCTCAAAAAACTATGTAAATTAGGGGGATAAAAATTGAAAAAGCGCAAATTGGGTCTAGCTCTTTCACTTGTTCTTGCAGCCGGTACGCTATTGGGGGGCATGTGGTAATTCAGAGAATGATGATAAAGAATCTTCAAATGGGAAAAACAAAGACAACTTCACTGTTGCGATGGTAACTGATACTGGCGGAGTGGATGACGAGTCATTCAACCAATCCGCTTGGAAGGGCATTCAGGAATTCGGTAAGGATAATGGGCTGGAAAAAGGTAAAGATGGCTACAACTACCTGCAATCTAAATCTGATGCCGATTACGCTAAGAACCTGAATACGCTTGTACGTGAAGATTACCAACTAATCTATGGTATCGGTTTTCTTTTAGCCGAAGCTGTTGGTGAAGTGGCTGACCAACGTCCGGATTCACACTTTGCCATCGTGGATACAGTCGTAGACAAAAAGAATGTAGCCAGCATTAATTTTAAAGAGCAGCAAGGTTCATTCCTTGTAGGTGTAATTGCCGGAATGCAAACGAAAACAAACAAAGTCGGGTTTATCGGCGGAGTTGAATCTGAATTAATCAAGAAATTCGAAGTTGGCTTTAAGGCTGGGGTTTTATCTGTAAATCCGGATGCAAAAGTAGAAGTTAAATATGCCGGAGATTTCAATAAAGCTGATATCGGTAAATCCACAGCAGGCTCCATGTATTCTTCAGGTATCGATATTATTTATCATGCTGCTGGCGGAACTGGAAAAGGTGTATTCACCGAAGCAGTCGAGCAAAAGCAAAAAGATCCTAAGAGAGAAATCTATGTTATCGGTGTAGATAGCGACCAAGCTAAATTAGGGGCAGTTCCTGGAACTGACGACAACATCACACTGACTTCCATGCTAAAACGTGTTGACGTGGCAGTTAAAGACCTTTCCGAGAAAGCGAAAGAAGGAAACTTCCCAGGCGGAAAAGTAATTGAGTACGGTATCGAAGAAAATGGTGTAGGCATTTCCGATACAAAAGATAACGTAACAGAAGAATCTTTAAAAGCGGTCGAAGAATGGACAGAAAAAATTAAATCAGGTGAATTCGTAGTTCCGGGTACTGATGAAGAATTCGAAAAACTTGGTTTATAAGCTGCAATACCAGAAAGAATAGGGAGGCAGGATTGCCCTCTATTCTTTCTTTTCCAAATCGCGCTTTGCAACTGAAAATATCGAATGAAAAACTATGAAAGAATCGTAGTTTTTCATTTGGTTTTTTTAAAAAATCAATAAGCTAGTAGAAGCACTTAAATGATTTAAGAATATTTACACTCATTTTAGGAGTTGATAATACGTGGAATATGTAATTGAGATGCTTAATATCCGTAAGGAATTCCCCGGCATCGTCGCAAATGATAACGTTACACTTCAGGTTAAAAAGGGGAGATTCACGCATTATTAGGTGAAAATGGCGCGGGTAAATCCACTTTGATGAATGTTTTATTCGGCTTATACCAGCCTGAGCAAGGAGAAATCCGTGTGAATGGCAAGCCAGTCAAGATCACCAGTCCCAACATTGCCAATGATTTAGGGATAGGGATGGTCCATCAGCATTTCATGCTCGTTGACCCTTTTACAGTAACGGAAAATATCATTTTAGGAAAAGAACCTTCAAAAGCGGGTAAGATAGATTTAAAAGAAGCGAGCGAGGAAGTTAGGAAACTATCAGAACAATATCAGCTTCGTGTTGACCCCTATGCGAAAATTGCCGATATTTCAATAGGGATGCAACAGCGTGTCGAGATTCTTAAGACGCTTTACCGTGGAGCGGAAATATTGATTTTTGATGAACCGACCGCTGTATTGACTCCTCAAGAAATCAAGGAATTGATTTATATTATGAAAGCCCTTATCAAAGAGGGAAAATCTATCATTTTAATCACACACAAACTTAAGGAAATCATGGAGGTTTGTGACCGGGTAACGGTTATACGCAAAGGGCAAGGAATTGGTACGGTGAATGTCAACGAAACGAATCCTAACGAATTGGCAAGCTTAATGGTCGGTAGGGAAGTTCTATTCAAGACGGAAAAACGGGAGCTACTCCTTCGGATGTAGTACTCGAGGTTCGGGAACTGGAAGTCAAGGATTCCCGGGGCGTTTCAGCTGTTCGGAACTTGGATTTAACTGTCCGTGCAGGAGAAATTGTCGGTATCGCCGGTGTAGATGGAAATGGTCAATCCGAACTAATTGAAGCATTGGCCGGCCTAAGGAAGACAACAGCAGGTTCGATAAAGCTAAATGGAAAAGAAATCAGGAACCTGAAGCCGCGTAAAATCACTGAAGCAGGTGTCGGCCATATTCCAGAAGACAGGCATAAACATGGTTTGGTTCTCGATTACAGCATTGGGGAAAATATTGTCTTGCAAACCTACTATCAAAAGCCTTTTTCAAAAGCCGGTATCTTGAACTCAAAGAAAATATTTGAAAAAGCGCGTTCATTGATCAAAAGCTACGATGTTCGAACTCCGAGTGAATATACCCCGGCAAGGGCTCTTTCTGGCGGGAATCAGCAAAAAGCGATCATTGGCCGGGAAGTTGATAGGAACCCGGATTTATTGATTGCCGCACAGCCAACACGGGGGCTCGATGTAGGAGCGATCGAGTTTATCCATAAACGTCTAATTGAACAGCGTGATGCAGGAAAAGCGGTACTTCTCATATCATTTGAATTGGAAGAAATCCTGAATGTTAGCGATAGAATTGCCGTTATATATGAAGGGGAAATCGTCGCGATTGTCGATCCGAAAGAAACGACTGAACAGGAGCTTGGCCTTCTTATGGCCGGCAGTAAACGGACGGAAGCAGGTGGAAAACAAAATGTCTAAGTATTTATCTAAATTAACGAGTCCGTTAATAGCAGTTATCCTTGGCTTGGTCGTTGGGGCCATAATCATGTTAGTAAGCGGCTATGACCCAGTTGCCGGCTATGGCTCCATGATAAATGGAATTATTGGGGATTCTTATTATGTAGGGGAATCCGTCAGGACAATCATCCCTTATATCCTTGCTGGTTTGGCAGTGGCTTTTGCTTTTCGTACTGGACTATTCAATATCGGTGTAGAAGGGCAATTAATTGTAGGCTGGCTGGCGGCAGTTTGGGTCGGAATCGCTTTTGATCTTCCAAGGATCATCCATTTGCCATTTGCCATCTTAGTTGGTGCAGCTGCTGGGGCATTGTGGGCATTCATCCCTGGTTATTTAAAAGCTAAGTTCCGTGTACATGAAGTAATCGTTTCTATCATGTTGAATTATACAGCTTTATATGTGACGAATTATTTAATTAGGAATGTAATGACTGACAAGCTGGATAAAACAGAAAGAATTGCTGATACAGCATCACTGCGGTCTCCTTTTTTGAAAGCATAACGGATTTTTCCGGATGCATTGGGGAATAGTGGTAGCGATTATTTGCGTAATCATCATGTGGTTCCTACTTGAAAGGACAAAAACCGGCTTTGAACTGAAAGCTGTAGGTTTCAATCAGCACGCATCCGAATATGCAGGGATGAGTGTCAATAAGAATATCATACTTTCCATGGTTATTTCAGGTGCTTTTGCAGGCCTTGCCGGTGCGATGGAAGGCCTTGGAACTTTCGGTTATGCAGCAGTCAAAGGCGGGTTCACAGGTATGGGCTTTGATGGGATTGCAGTAGCCTTACTAGGGGCGAACACGGCTATTGGTGTTGTGCTGGCAGCCTTATTATTTGGGGGACTGAAAGCCGGGGCCTTAAATATGCCGCTAGAAACCGGAATACCTAGTGAAATTGTAGATATTGTCATAGCATTGATCATTTTCTTCGTTGCTTCCAGTTATTTTATTCGTTGGATTGCCGCTCGATTTAAGAAAGGGGTGAAATAAGTGGATTTTTACCAAGTATTACAAATTATTATTCCATCTATGATAGCTCTAGCTGCACCACTTATTTTTACTTCACTCGGAGGAGTGTTTTCTGAACGGGCTGGTGTCATAAACATCGGTTTAGAAGGTTTGATGGTCATTGGTGCCTTTACAGGGATTGTATTTAACTTAATGTTCGCTGATGTATTTGGGGAATGGACTCCTTGGCTTGCTGTCTTGGCGGCAATGATTGCGGGCTTGCTGTTTTCCATTCTGCACGCTGTGGCATGCATCACGTTCAGGGCGGACCAAACGGTTAGTGGGGTAGCCATCAACTTGTTGGCAGTTGGTCTGACCATGTTTTTGGTGAAGTTGATTTTTGACAAAGGTCAAACTGATAGAATCACAGAAACATTCCCAAGGATTGATGTTCCGTTACTAAGTGATATTCCATTTATTGGACCCATCTTTTTCGCAAATGGTTATTACATCGTATATATAGCGGTTCTAATATCTTTTGTCGTTTGGTATGTACTTTATAAAACACCATTCGGGTTAAGGATCCGTGCAGTGGGTGAGCACCCCATGGCTGCTGATACGATGGGTGTCAATGTTACGAAAATCCGATACGCCGCCGTTTTACTATCAGGTGCATTTGGAGGTATCGGCGGAGCGATTTATGCTACCATCTTTTCGAATGAATTCAATCATGCGACAATTAATGGTCAAGGTTTCATGGCCATTGCCGCCATGATTTTTGGTAAGTGGCACCCGATTGGGGCAATGGGAGCAGCTTTATTCTTTGGTTTGGCTCAAAGTTTAAGTATCGTTGGCTCGAGCCTTCCCTTCTTCAAGGATATTCCATCCGTTTATCTCTTGATCGCTCCTTATGTTCTGACGATCATTGCTCTAACTGGTTTCATTGGACGTGCTGATGCTCCAAAAGCATCCGGACAGCCATACATCAAAGGGAAAAGATAAATGTCTAACCGGTCAGCAAACTGTGCTGGCCGGTTTTTTTCTTTTGAGATTAGCCATAAGTGATGGTGAGCTGGTGAAAAACCAAAAAAAGTAGCTGTAACTTGCATGATTTTTCCTTTCACATGTATATTTTAAGTAGATGTTTAAAAGGGTTCCAATCTACAAACAATAAGCTAATAAAGGTGATTTATATAATGAGGAGGATTATTCATGTCTATTGCTTCCGATACAATAACGGAAAAAAGCGGCTACAAGCTTCATGTGGTCCGGACGGATAAATATAAAACGAATACTCTCGTGCTGAAGATGAAAGCCCCGTTGACAAAAGAGGACGTTACATATCGTGCATTGCTGCCATATGTGTTACAAAGCAATACAAGTAAATATCCTACAACACCCGAGCTTCGATCTTATCTTGATGATTTATATGGAGCAGGGTTTTATGTCGATGTAGCTAAAAAAGGAGAATATCAAATCATAAGTTTTACGATCGATATCGTAAATGAAAAATTCCTTAGTGATCCAACCCCCTTCTCGAAAAGGCATTTGGGCTATTATCAGAGGTGATCTTTAATCCGAAGAAAAACGGCGAAGCCTTTGACTCTAAAACGGTTTCCAATGAAATCCGTTCTTTAAAACAGCGGATTCAATCCATTTCCGATGACAAAATGCGATATTCAGCTACACGCCTTGTAGAGGAAATGTGCAAAAACGAACCATATGCTTTAGAAGCGAGCGGTAATCTTCAAGACTTGGAAACGATAACACCAGAGTCCCTTTTCGCCTACTATAAAAAAATGCTGTCTGAGGATGAAATCGATTTATATGTAATCGGTGACATCGATGAATCGGAAGTGGAGGCACTAGCCGACAAGTATGTGTCGTTGCAAGAACGAGTGCCTGTGAGACTGCCAAGGGAGACGGGCAAGGTAGTGGAGAAGGAAAAAGAAATCATCGAGAATTCGGATGTGAAACAGGGAAATTGAATATCGGTTATCGAACCCAAGTTGCATACGGTGATCCGGATTATTATGCTCTTCAGCTATTCAATGGGATTTTTGGCGGCTTTTCACATTCGAAACTTTTCATTAATGTCAGGGAGAAAGCCAGCCTTGCTTATTATGCAGCTTCAAGGCTCGAAAGTCATAAAGGACTACTGATGGTCATGGCCGGCATTGAAAATGCCAACTACAAGCAGGCATTGGATATTATTCATGCACAAATGAAGGAAATGAAGCAAGGGAACTTTTCCGATGAAGAACTGGCACAGACAAAGGCGGTCGTTAAGAACCAACTCCTTGAAACCATTGACGTTTCAAGAGGACTTGTGGAAATTTTATATCATAATGTGATTTCCGGGCAGGATATATCACTCGACGAGTGGTTTGCAAAAACAGAGCGGACGACAAAGGAAGAAATCATTGAAGTTGGTCAAAAGATTCAGCTTGATACGATTTATTTCCTAACGGAAGCGGAGGTGCAAGGGTAATGGAAAAAATAGCATTCACTCAATGGTCTCGAAGTATATATTCTTCCGAAAAGCGGGTTCAATAAATCATTTGCTACTTTCACGACGAATTATGGTTCAATCGACAACCATTTCAAACCATTGAATGAAACTGAATTCTCTAAAGTACCCGATGGGATTGCCCATTTTCTTGAACATAAGCTATTTGAAAAGGAAGATGGTGATGTTTTTCAGCAATTTTCAAAGCAGGGAGCATCGGCAAATGCCTTTACTTCTTTCACCCGTACAGCTTATTTATTTTCGAGCACGTCCGATTTCGATAGGAATCTAACTACCTTAATTGACTTTGTCCAGGATCCTTACTTTTCAGAAAAGACGGTAGAGAAGGAAAAAGGAATCATTGGGCAGGAAATCAACATGTATGATGATAATTCAGACTGGCGGTTATATTTCGGGACCATTGCCAATATGTATCATCAGCATCCAGTGAAAATCGATATTGCCGGTACTGTGGAATCCATTGCAGATATTACGAAAGACATGCTTTATGAATGTTATAATACGTTTTACCATCCTAGTAACATGCTCCTATTCGTTGTAGGACCGGTAGATGTCGAAAGTACCATGAAACTGATTCGGGACAATCAAAATGATAAAGGGTACAACGAACAACCAGCAGTGGAACGTAAATTTGACGAAGAGCCGGAAACCGTTGCCAAGGATAAAGAAGTCTTAAGGATGAATGTCCAGACACCAAAAGTGATGCTGGGCATCAAGGCCATCAATGTGCACCAATCCGGTTTACAGCTTTTGAAAAGGGAATTGGCTACCAATATTTATTTGGAAATGCTATTTGGCAAGAGTTCACCTTTGCATGAGGAACTATATGAGGAAGGGTTGATCGATCAAAGCTTTTCATATGATTATACACAGGAACAAGGTTTTGGGTTTGCGTTAATTGGCGGGGACAGTGCCAAACCTGATGAGTTGACGAAGTCTTTATTCGGTATCCTGCAAAAATCAAAAGCCGGAACCGGCCTGAATGAAGAAAGCCTGCAAAGGACAATCAAGAAAAAATCGGTTCTTTCCTTCGTTCCCTGAATTCGCCGGAATATATAGCGAATCAATTCACCAGATATGCATTCAATGATATGAACTTGTTCGATGTTGTATCGGTATTGGAAAAACTAACGATCGAAGATATCAGGGAGGTCGCCAAGGACTTAATATCCGATGAACGGATGACAGTCTGTCAGGTACTTCCTAAATAATATAAAAGGGGGCGGGAATGTGGGGAAACGTTTTGCCCTTATTACAGGAGCCAGTGGAGGAATCGGCAGGGAAATCGCTATAAAGCTCGCCGAGGAGAATTACTCACTTTATTTACATTATAACAGCAATGAAGAAGCGATACTTGCCCTGATTGAAGAACTGAAGCCTCATCAAGTCGAACTTATTCCGATTCAAGCGGATTTGGCTGCACCGGACGGCTACAAGAAATTGGCGGAAAATATTTTTGCCCTCCATGCAATCGTCCTTAATAGTGGCAATAGCTATTACGGGCTTATATCTGACATGGATGAGACAATCGTTACTGAAATGGTACAGCTGCATGTAACGAGCCCTTTCCAATTAACAAAGGAACTGCTTCCAAAGCTTATGTACCAAGAACAGGCTGCCATCGTTGCGGTCACATCGATTTGGGGGCAGACAGGTGCATCTTGTGAAGTATTATATTCAATGGTCAAGGGCAGTCAAAATGCTTTTATTAAGGCGCTTAGCAAAGAAGTATCGCTTAATGGGATCCGGGTGAATGCCGTTGCCCCCGGTGCGATTTCTACTTCCATGCTCGAATCCTTCAGTGCAGAAGATCTGGAAATCATCAAAGGCGACATCCCGATGGGCAGGATGGGGCATTCCAAAGAAGTCGCCGAGGCCGTATACTATTTGCTTTCCGACAAGTCGTCCTATATAACCGGGCAAATTTTAGGCGTAAATGGCGGATGGTATACATGATTTTTTTTTCTAGACATGTATAATTTCCTCGGTTCCTTCACAAAATATCTATGTACTATTTTGAAGGAAAGGGTGACCATTCATGTCTGTACTGGACAATTGGGATCAATGGAAAAACTTCTTAGGCGACAGATTACATCAAGGTGAACAACAAGGCTTGTCAGAAAGCGCTGTTAACAACTTGGCTTATGAAATCGGTGATTACCTGGCTAATCAGGTTGAGCCCCAGAATGATCAAGAGAAAGTGCTAGCTGATCTTTGGTCAGTGGCAAGCGATCAAGAAAAACATGCCATGGCAAGTGTCATGGTCAAGTTAGTCGAGAACAATGGAACGAAGTAAAATATCAATCCAAAAGGCCCTGTTATTAATTAACAGGGCCTTTTGGATTGAAGTGGATGGCTATTTGTCCTCTTATATAAAAATGAATACTTTTATAGGGTTTTTCCTTTTAACTTATCAAGAAATGCTATATTATAGAAGCTAGACAAATAATATTAAAGTGTTCAGACCTTGAAATTTACGATGGATAAGTTTTTGCCAATGATTAGGGTAAAAGCTTTTAGGCTTAAGGAGTGTTATCGTGGATAATAAAGAATGGTATTTTGAATATGAAATCCAAGTCAACCGTCCCGGTTTATTAGGGGATATTTCATCCCTTCTGGGTATGCTTTCCATTAATATCATCACCATTAACGGGGTCGATGAAGGCAGGCGTGGGTTACTTTTGTTGGCGAAAGACAGCCGTAATATAGAAAGATTCGAGTCAATCCTCCGTACGATGGATACGATAAAGGTCATTAAGCTTAGGGAACCTAAATTACGGGATCGCCTCGCAGTCAGGCATGGACGCTATATTCAGCGCGATGCCGATGAGAAAAACACTTTTAGGTTTGTTCGTGATGAACTGGGCTTGCTTGTCGATTTCCTGGCCGAGCTATTTAAACAGGAAGGTCATAAATTGATCGGGATACGAGGGATGCCCCGTGTCGGGAAAACTGAATCTATCGTAGCCTCTAGTGTTTGTGCTAATAAGAGATGGTTGTTTGTGTCATCGACCCTTTTAAAGCAGACTATCCGCAGTCAGCTTATTGAGGATGAATATAATAATGATAATTTGTTCATTTTAGATGGAATTGTTTCCACTCGCCGTGCAAATGAGCGTCATTGGCAGTTGATTCGTGAAATAATGAGGCTTGATGCTGTCAAAGTAATCGAACATCCTGATGTTTTTGTCCAAAATACGGAGTATACCCTCGAAGACTTTGATTATATTATTGAATTGCGAAACAATCCTGAAGAAGAAATAACATATGAAGTTGTCGACCAAAAAGACCAGTTTTCAGGGTCCGATTTTGGTTCCTTTGACTTTTAAAATGGCAGGTGTTTTATTTGACTGAGTTAGGTAATCGATTAAAGGAAGCTAGGGAAGCCAAAGGTCTTAGCTTAGAAGATTTGCAGGAATTAACAAAGATTCAAAAGCGTTACCTCATTGGCATTGAAGAGGGAAATTACAGTATGATGCCTGGAAAGTTCTATGTACGGGCATTCATAAAGCAATATTGTGAAGCGGTCGGACTGGATTCAGAAGAGATTTTCGAACAATATAAGAGTGAAATACCATCGGTCTATAGTGAGGAATTGCCAGAACAGCTTTCACGGGTCCAATCCCGGAAAACTATACCGGCAGGAGATTCAAAGGTTGTAGAAATGTTACCGAAGATCTTGGCTGCCGTTTTAGTCATTGGTGCGGCCGTATTGATTTGGGTGCTGGTATTGAACTATATGAGTAATCCGGATAATGATGACAAAAAGGACGCAAAACAGAGCGATGTCGTGGATTACAATAAAAGTGAAGATTTCAACAAAGAAGAAAAGAATGCAGACCAAAAACAGAATGAAGAAAAATCAGATTCATCTGATAAGAAGACTGAAGATGATACAGCAGTCAAAGAAGAAAAGGAAGAGCAAAATCTTGCCGTCACCAGTTCCAACGGTAAAAATAGTACGTATGAATTAAAAAATACCGATACCTTTAAATTAAAGGTGACCTCCAAAGGCTCACCATGGGTCGGCATAAAAAATGGTGAAGGTAAATTACTTTTCCAGGGCACTATCGAAAAGGGCAAAAGCCAGGAAATTGATTTCACCAATGAAAAAGAAGCTGTCATCAATATAGGCAGGGCATATGAAACTGAGATTTATGTGAATGATGAGAAGCTGGAGTATTCCATTTCACCGACTGAAGTGAATACGCAATTGGTTACGATACAATTTACGAAAGCCGAATAGTCATCTTATAGATGACTATTTTTGCTCTATATAATAGTAAGGCGGCGGGAGATGGTTTACCCGGCATATAAGATTGGATTTTGAGTTAAATTATACATATGAGCATTATTTTAGATCTAAGACGCATTGCCCAAATGGCAGGCGTAAATTTTGGAGGTAAAAGTTTTGAATCTGCCTAATAAGATTACAGTAGCAAGAATCTGTTTAATACCAGTATTTTTAATCATCATGCTCGTTCCTTTTTCTTGGGGGACACTGACTTGGGGAGAATACAGTTTGCCAGTGGCGCACCTAGCTGGAGCCCTCCTCTTTATAATCGCTTCCACTACGGATTGGATCGATGGCCATTTTGCGAGAAAATATAATATGATTACTGATTTGGGAAAATTTTTAGATCCATTGGCAGATAAACTTCTGGTTTCGGCCGCCTTAATCGTTTTAGTTGATCTGGATCTAATGTACGGTCAATCTTGGATTGCCATCGTGATCATAAGTCGCGAGTTTGCAGTAACCGGATTGCGTTTGGTGTTAGCGGGTACAGGGGAAGTGGTTGCAGCGAACCAGCTTGGTAAAATTAAAACATGGGCACAAATTGTTTCTATTTCAGCTTTATTGCTGCATAACCTTCCATTTGCCCTCATTTCACTTCCATTTGCTAATATCGCATTATGGATTGCATTAATCTTTACAATCTGGTCAGGTTTGGATTATTTTATAAAAAACAAAGAAGTATTTGTTAATTCAAAGTAAAACGAATGGTGGTTTTGAAAAGATGGATGCAGAAATCATTGCAGTGGGCTCAGAGCTTCTTTTAGGTCAAATCAATAACACTAATGGAAGATTCTTATCGCAGCAGTTTGCGGAAATGGGGATAAACGTTTTTTACCATACTGTGGTCGGGGATAACGACCGCCGCTTACAACAAGCTATAGAAATCGCTGAATCGAGGGCGAACTTGATTGTTTTTACCGGTGGACTTGGTCCTACCAAAGATGATTTAACGAAAGAAACGATTGCTCGCCATATAGGGAAAAAGCTCGTTTTTAATGATGAAGCTTTGCAATCCATTGAAGCTTACTTCCAAAAACGGGAACGGCCGATGACGGAAAACAACAAAAAGCAGGCCCTTGTCTTAGAAGGCAGTGAAGTGTTGGCAAACGATCATGGCATGGCTCCGGGAATGGTCTTGTCCAAATCGGGGATTACATATATGCTTCTACCTGGTCCACCAAGTGAAATGGAGCCGATGTTTTTAAGTTATGGTTATGAAAAGATCATGAATAAATTGGAAAAGCATGAACGGATCGATTCCAAGGTTCTTCGGTTCTACGGTATAGGGGAAGCCGAACTGGAAACGGTGATTGAAGATCTCCTTGTCAATCAAACGAATCCGACAATTGCTCCGCTGGCAGCCGAAGGGGAAGTGACGTTAAGGATCACCGCCAAAGACTCTTCTAAAGAAAAATGCGAAGAACTTATTTTAGAAACGGAAAAAGAAATTCTTAGCAGGGTCGGTAAGTTTCATTATGGAAGTGATAATACTTCGCTAATAAAGGAACTTGTAAAAGAATTAACGGTCCGCAAGCTTTCAATCGCGGCAGCTGAAAGCTTGACCGGAGGGATGTTCCAAGAACAGCTGACAACCATACCGGGCGCCGGTAAAGTCTTTAAAGGCGGAATTGTCTGCTATACGAATGATGCGAAGTCCAATGTCCTCGGCGTCAGTGATGATACCATATCTGAGTATGGGGTGGTCAGCGGTGAGTGTGCAATGGAAATGGCCTCTAATGTCAGGAATAAGCTCGATGCGGATGTAGGCATAAGCTTTACGGGTGTTGCAGGGCCGGATGAACAAGAAGGTAAGCCTGTTGGTACAGTATTTATTGGCATTTCCTATCGGGATGGAGACACTCATTTCAAGGAGTTGAATCTTTCCGGAAGCAGGGCGCAAAACCGTACTCGGAGTGTGAAGTACGGCTGTCATTACCTATTAAGGGATTTATAAACGCTATAAGCAGAGCTTTATTACAGCTCTGCTTTTTATTTGGTTTTGGAAGTTTGTTTCTTGAAAAATAGGGAAAAAAGAAAAAGTTAATTCAATGAAATGTGTTTTTTAGGGAGTAAGTGAAGCGAAATGGAGATTTCCTTAAGATAAAACGCTTTTTTACAAAGAATCTCCTGAAAGAAAAAAACGAATGAATGTTCGACTTTTTGCTTGGCAAAATAGTAAAAAGAGTATATAGTAAAGATAGGTTTTGAGACAGGGTCAAACCTTGATCTCAAATAATTGCTAACGTAAGTACACCTTTAATCGGGCAGCCGATTATTTGAATATAGAGGAGGAAATTGAGTGAGTGATCGTCAAGCGGCTTTAGATATGGCGTTAAAACAAATTGAAAAACAATTTGGTAAAGGTTCTATTATGAAACTTGGTGAACAGACTGATCGTAGGATTTCAACGATTTCAAGCGGTTCTTTAGCATTGGACGTAGCGTTGGGAGTGGGCGGATATCCAAGAGGCCGGGTCATTGAGATATATGGACCTGAAAGCTCCGGTAAAACGACTGTAGCATTACATGCTATTGCAGAAGTACAAAAGACTGGCGGCACGGCTGCATTCATTGATGCCGAGCATGCTTTAGATCCAGCATATTCAGAAAAACTTGGTGTGAATATCGATGAGTTACTGCTTTCACAGCCTGATACGGGTGAACAGGCCTTAGAGATCGCTGAAGCGTTAGTTCGAAGCGGAGCGGTAGATATCATTGTCATTGACTCGGTGGCAGCACTTGTTCCTAAAGCCGAAATCGAAGGCGAAATGGGAGATTCCCATATGGGTCTTCAAGCCCGGATGATGTCCCAGGCACTTAGAAAACTGTCTGGTTCCATTAATAAATCAAATACCATTGCCATTTTCATTAACCAAGTCCGTGAAAAAATCGGTGTTATGTTTGGGAATCCAGAAACGACTCCGGGAGGCCGGGCATTGAAGTTCTATTCAACTGTTCGTCTGGAAGTGCGCCGTGCGGAACAATTAAAACAAGGTAATGAAATCGTCGGTAATAAAACGAAAATCAAAGTTGTAAAGAACAAGGTTGCCCCACCATTCCGCCAAGCAGAAGTTGACATCATGTATGGTCAAGGGATTTCACAGGAAGGTGAAATCATCGATATGGGTGCAGATCTTGATATCGTCCTTAAAAGCGGCTCGTGGTATTCATACAATGAAGAGCGTGTCGGACAAGGCCGCGAAAATGCGAAGCTGTTCTTGAAAGAAAATCAGGATATCGCTCAGGAAATTTCTCAGAAAATCAGAGATCACTATAATCTTGATGGAGAGCATGAATTACCACCAGAAGAAAATGAACCAGAAGAGCATTTTGAATTGCTTGATTAATGATATTTGGAAAAGGCCTAAGCTTATTCGCTTAGGCCTTTTATGTATATTTTGAGAAAAATGCGGAATTTTCAGCGGATTAAATGGCATTGAAATCAGATTTACAGACTTCTTCCATAATGAATGCTGTACATTATGATGGTTGATATTAAGAAAACTTGAATAATCATTGATACATAAGGGACAAACGCTTGACAATAAAAATTCTCAACTATACAATTAATATGTATATTTTACAATTTTTCAAACTAAAATTTTGAAAATTAAGTGCTGTATATTGAATTTATGTGCAATGTACTTGCCGACAGTTCAACATTTTATGTAAAAAGTTCATAGCAAGGGGAGGTGAAACGATGGAACCCATGACAATCATCTTCACTTTGCTTGGCCTAATCGTCGGTGCAGTTGTTGGTTATTTTATTCACAAATCAAAATTTGAGAGTAGAATAGCAGGGGCAAAGGGCTCTGCAGAGCACATCCTTGAGGATGCAAAACGTGAAGCGGAAGCACTTAAGAAAGAAGCCTTGTTGGAAGCAAAAGATGAAATTCATAAAGTTCGTGCCGATTCGGATCGGGAAGCCCGTGAAAGAAGGAACGAATTACAAAAACAAGAAAATCGGTTATTGCAAAGAGAAGAGAATCTGGACCGTAAGGATGAAACGTTAGACAAACGTGAGAGCCTTTTGAGAGAAAAAGAAGATTCTCTAAACCAAAGACAACAGCATATTGAAGAGATGGAAAGCAAAGTGGAAGAGACGGTTCGTAAGCAGCAAACAGAGCTTGAACGTGTTTCCGGTTTAACTCGTGAAGAGGCTAAAGCAATCATTATAGACCGAATGGAAAACGAGCTTGCTCACGATGTAGCGCTTATGATTAAAGAAAGTGATACCCGTGCCAAAGAAGAAGCTGATAAAAAAGCAAAAGAAGTCCTTTCTCTTGCCATTCAGCGTTGTGCGGCTGATCATGTTGCAGAAACCACCGTTTCTGTAGTAAATCTTCCAAACGATGAAATGAAAGGGCGGATAATCGGACGTGAAGGACGAAATATCCGGACGTTAGAAACGCTAACAGGTATTGACCTTATTATTGATGATACTCCTGAAGCTGTCATTTTATCTGGATTCGATCCAATTAGACGGGAAACGGCACGCTTGGCTCTTGAGAAACTTGTTCAGGACGGACGGATCCATCCGGCCCGCATTGAAGAAATGGTTGACAAAGCAAGACGTGAGGTAGATGAACATATTCGTGAAATTGGTGAACAAACTACTTTTGAAGTTGGAGTTCACGGTCTCCATCCAGATCTCATCAAAATACTAGGACGTTTGAAATTCCGTACCAGTTATGGGCAAAACGTGCTTAAACATTCAATTGAAGTGGCCCAGCTTTCAGGTTTACTGGCCGCTGAGCTCGGTGAGGATGAAGTACTTGCCCGCCGTGCAGGTTTATTGCATGATATTGGGAAAGCGATCGATCATGAAGTGGAAGGCAGTCACGTTGAAATTGGCGTTGAATTAGCAACCAAATATAAAGAGCATCCAACTGTCATTAACAGCATCGCTTCACATCATGGCGATACGGAACCAACTTCCATCATTTCAGTGCTTGTGGCTGCCGCTGATGCGTTATCAGCTGCAAGACCGGGAGCTAGAAGTGAAACGCTTGAAAATTACATTAGAAGACTTGAAAAACTTGAGGAAATTTCCGAGTCCTATGATGGAGTGGAAAAATCTTTTGCGATTCAAGCCGGACGTGAAGTGCGGATTCTAGTGAAACCAGAACAAATCGATGATCTTTCGGCACATCGACTCGCACGTGATATCCGGAAAAGGATTGAAGAAGAGCTCGATTACCCAGGACATATAAAAGTCACGGTCATCCGTGAAACAAGAGCAGTCGAATACGCCAAATAATTGTTAATGAAAGACGAAGTGGTGCAAACCACTTCGTTTTTTCTTTTTCCGATATTAATCGTTAAGCGTAATTCTTATAATTACCCCAAATTATGTTACAATACATACTTGAATCATTCATATAATTAGGTGAATCCAGAAAGGGTTTTACAATGAAATTGCTATTTATTGGAGATGTAGTGGGGTCTCCAGGTCGTGACATGATCCAAGAATACCTTCCTAAGTTAAAAGAAAAGTATCGTCCGCATATCACGGTCATCAATGGCGAGAATGCCGCAAGTGGCCGGGGAATTACAGAAAAGATTTACCGCAGTTTTTTAGAGTGGGGAGCGCAGGCAGTGACCATGGGAAACCATACATGGGATAATCGTGATATTTTCAATTTTATTGATGAAGCGAAATATCTCGTCCGTCCAGCAAACTTTCCAGACGGGGTACCTGGAGAAGGTATGAAATTTTTAAAATTGAACCAGCATGAAATAGCGGTCATCAATTTGCAAGCGAGAACGTTCATGCCGGATTTGGATTGTCCGTTCAAAAAGGCGGAAGAACTAGTGGCGGAGGCTCGAAAAAAGACACCGATCATCTTTGTCGATTTTCATGGAGAAGCTACAAGTGAAAAGCAAGCTATGGGGTGGTTCCTTGATGGTAAGGTTACAGCCGTTGTTGGTACACACACACACGTCCAGACAGCCGATAATCGTATATTACCTGCAGGCACCGCTTACATATCGGATGTAGGCATGACAGGACCATATGATGGCATCCTTGGTATGGAAAGAGAGGCAGTCATCCATCGGTTCCTGACCAGCCTTCCTGTTCGTTTCGAAGTCCCAAAAGAGGGACGGACCCTATTAAGTGGGGTTCTCCTTGAAATTGATGATAAAACTGGCAAGGCAAAGAAGATAGAAAGGATCCTGATTAACGAAGATCATCCCTTTTATCATTGATTCGAACGGATGGGCAGTCAAACTGGGCATCCGTTTTTCCATCCTTTAATAAATGGTGTACAATCCTGGTTTTCTTTGTCATACAAGTTTTACTTGATGAATATAGTAGCAGTGGAAAGTGTTATAACTATTTAGCCAAGTTAGAATCGGCAGGGAAAACAAGGAGGACTAGGAATGGAAATATTAAAAGTTTCAGCAAAATCTAATCCTAATTCTGTAGCAGGCGCACTAGCGGGAGTGCTCAGGGAAAGAGGAGCAGCCGAAATTCAAGCAATCGGTGCAGGTGCGTTAAATCAAGCCGTCAAGGCAGTAGCAATCGCAAGAGGGTTTGTCGCACCTAGTGGAGTTGACTTGATTTGTATTCCTGCCTTTACAGATATACTTATTGATGGCGAAGAGAGAACGGCAATAAAACTAATCATTGAACCAAGATAATTGCATGTTTGGGTGTCCTGTTTGTCGGATGGCGAGCAGGCTCTTTTTGTCGTGAAATCCAAATGACGAAAGGCCCGTGTCGTTTATGATGGATCTATAATTATAAAAAAGGTGCAGGAAGGGGGATTACATTGGAGATTTTTGATGCACATTGTGATGTGCTGATGAAGATGTTCATCGATCCGGATATTTCTTTTGCAAATAGTGATAAATTACATATAACAAAGCGGAGTTTATTGGATGAAGGGGGAAAAGTCCAATGTTTTGCCATATATATTCCTGAAAAAGTCCACCCTGATATGAGGTTTCAAGCAGCTTTAGCGATGGTGGATATTTTTCATGAAAAGATTTTATCAGAGCCGGAAATGAAATTTATAAAAACCAAGGCAGACATCGAATCTTTAAAAGAAAAGGAAATCGGTGCAATGCTAACTTTGGAGGGCTGCGATTGCATTGGGAATGATTTGTTGAAACTGAAAACCCTTATTCATCTTGGAGTGTCCTCCGTAGGTCTAACTTGGAATTATGCTAACTTGGTAGCGGATGGGGCATTAGAAACAAGAGGGGTGGCTTGACAGGATTTGGAACGGAGGTGGTCGCGCTATTGAATGAGAAGTCAATTTGGTGTGATTTATCCCATTTATCTGAAGCTGGATTTTGGGACACCCTAAAGTTGGCGAAATTCCCAATCGCCTCCCATTCGAATGCTTATCAACTTTGTCCGCATCCGAGAAATTTAAAGGACGGGCAGATAAAAGCCCTTTTACAGAAAAATGGGGTGATCGGCGTAACCTTTGTCCCGCAATTTCTAGCAAGTGGCTCGGCTACGATAAAGGATATCTTGAAACATATAGAGCATATATGCAGTTTGGGCGGAGAGAGACAAATTGGATTAGGGTCCGACTTCGATGGAATCGATCATATGGTAGAGAATTTAATGTCATATAAGGATTATCATAACTTAATAAATGAATTGAACAGGCTTTATTCCAGTGAGTTTATAAAAGGTCTCCTTTTTGATAATTTCACTCGTAATTTTCCGCCTGAAAAGGAAATATCTTAAGTGATTTTCAATTCTTACTATATAGATACGAATGAATATTCTGAAAATATAAAAAATAAAAGCAAAAAGGTTGCAATTTGATGATTTAACCGATAGAATTGAAAGCGTTTAGTACACCTTTCCTAAATTAGAACGATGATTATACATAGTGGAATGTTCTAAGAGAGGTGCGGTTAAATGCATTTATATACGAACGTCCTAAAGGAGTGTAAGACATGATCAATCAACTTTCATGGAAAGTTGGCGGACAACAAGGTGAAGGTATTGAAAGTACAGGAGAAATATTCTGTATTGCCCTCAATCGCTTAGGTTATTACTTGTATGGCTACCGTCATTTCTCATCCCGAATCAAGGGTGGACACACGAATAACAAAATTCGTGTAAGTACTACGGAAACTCGTGCTATCTCTGATGATTTAGACATCTTAGTTGCTTTTGACCAAGAAACAATTGACGTCAATTATAAAGAATTACATGAGGGTGGCATCATAATTGCAGATGCAAAATTCAAACCTGTCTGCCCAGAAGATACAAAGGCAGAATTATATATTGTTCCTTTTACGGAAATAGCAGCCGAATTAGGGACATCATTAATGAAAAATATGGTCGCCATCGGTGCGACATGTGCTGTTCTTGGAATGGAAATTTCCGTATTCAACGATGTGGTTGATGAAATATTCGGCCGTAAAGGTGAAGAGATCGTTAAGAAGAATATGGATGCCATTACTGCCGGCTATAAGGCAATGGAAGTGTTGCTTGGAGAAAAACTGGGCGCGATGGAGCTGGAAAAGGCAGACGGCCAAAAACGAATGTTCATGATCGGAAACGATGCTATCGCTTTAGGCGCAGTTGCAGGCGGTTGCCGCTTCATGGCAGCTTACCCGATTACTCCGGCCTCGGAAATTATGGAATACTTAATCAAGAAACTTCCTCAATTTGGCGGGACGGTCATACAGACTGAAGATGAAATCGCGGCAGCCACAATGGCAATCGGTGCCAACTATGGCGGTGTACGTGCCATCACAGCTTCAGCTGGACCTGGACTTTCCTTGAAAATGGAAGCGATTGGTTTAGCGGGCATTACCGAAACGCCAATTGTCATCGTCGATACTCAGC
Source organism: Peribacillus frigoritolerans (assembly GCA_030562215.1). Lineage (GTDB taxonomy): Bacteria > Bacillota > Bacilli > Bacillales > DSM-1321 > Peribacillus > Peribacillus frigoritolerans_B. Next base: position 2,792,999 of record JAUPFL010000001.1, read on the forward strand.
GTGGCGGTCCATCTACGGGACTTCCTACAAAACAGGAGCAATCCGATTTAATGGCCATGATTTATGGTACACATGGTGAAATACCTAAAATCGTCATGGCTCCGAGTACTGTTGAGGAAGCTTTTTATGATACGGCAGAAGCATTCAACCTTGCAGAGGAATATCAATGTCCAGTTATCGTTTTATCCGACTTACAGCTATCATTAGGTAAACAAACGGTTCAGCCGCTTGATTATGGCAAAGTGGAGATAAGACGCGGAAAATTGGTTGACTTTGAAATTGAAGAGCCTGAAAACAAATCTTACTTCAAGCGTTATGAAGTTACGGAAGACGGAGTCTCACCACGGGTAGTACCTGGTATGAAAAATGGAATTCACCATGTTACAGGTGTTGAACATGATGAAACGGGCAGACCTTCCGAGACGGCCTTGAATCGCAAATTACAAATGGATAAACGGATGCGTAAGCTGAATAATTTAACTAACACATTCCAAACACCAGTATACAAAAACACACCGCATGAAGAAGCGGATTTATTAATTCTTGGTTTTAACTCAACACGCGGGACGATTGATGAAGCGATCGGCCGTTTAGAAACGGATGGAATGAAAGTGAATCATGCGCAAATCCGTTTGATTCATCCTTTCCCAGCTGATGAAGTCCTATCATTGGTGCAAAGTGCTAAGAAAGTAGTAGTTATTGAAAATAATGCGACTGGACAATTGGCTAATATTATCAAGATGAATGTCGGACATGTTAATAAAATTAAAAGCATCCTAAAATATGATGGCAACCCATTCCTCCCGCATGAAATTCACACACAATGCAAGGAGATGTTCGAATATGGCAACGTTTAAAGATTTTCGGAATGATGTAAAACCAAACTGGTGTCCTGGCTGCGGAGATTTCTCCGTTCAGGCTGCCATGCAGCGTGCGGCAGCCAATGTAGGATTAGAGCCGGAGAACTTGGCTGTTGTTTCCGGTATCGGCTGTTCAGGGCGTATATCCGGTTACATCAAGTCATATGGTTTCCACGGCATCCATGGCCGCTCACTGCCAATTGCCCAAGGAGTAAAAATGGCCAACCGTGAATTGACCGTTATAGCTTCAGGCGGTGACGGAGATGGTTTTGCAATCGGGATGGGACATACCATACATGCGATCCGCCGTAATATAGACATTACGTATATTGTCATGGATAACCAAATTTATGGATTGACAAAAGGCCAGACTTCACCTAGATCCGCTGCTGGATTTAAAACGAAATCAACTCCAGAAGGATCAATAGAACAGGCTGTTTCACCTATGGAATTAGCATTGTCAGCTGGCGCTACGTTTGTCGCTCAAAGCTTTTCCACTGATTTAAAGGACCTGACGGCGATCATTGAAGCAGGGATAAACCATAAAGGGTTCTCCTTTATCAATGTATTCTCTCCTTGCGTAACATACAATAAGATCAATACGTATGATTGGTTTAAACAAAACTTAACTAAATTGAATACGATTGAAGGCTATGATTCATCAAATAAAGAACAGGCCATGCAGACTTTGATGCAGCATGACAGCCTTGTGACAGGGATTATTTATCAAGACTCTTCACGCCCTTCGTACCAGGAATTAGTGCCAGGGTATGCTGAGAAAGCGTTAAACAAATCAGATCTGACACTGGATCAAGCGCACTTTGATAAGCTTGTTGCTGAATTTATGTGAAAATTAAAAGGTTCACCCCTTAGGATGGGGTGAACCTTTTTGTGATTAATGGGACAGCTCAAGTAGAGAGAATCACTGTACTCTTTAAATTAGCTTACCAAAAACCGTTATTGCATCCGCAGCCGAATGAGAAGAGGTTGCAACGATTCCTTCTGCGACAATGGCGGTCCCGATCGCGATCACGGTCCCGATCACGGTCCCGATCCCGATCGCGGTCGCGCCTATTACAGCCCCTTACAGCACGACAAAAATCATCTGCGATTCTATCGTTGTCCCGATCACGATCCCGATCACGGTCCCGATCGTGGTGCCGGTCGCGGTCCCGATCGCGGTCCCGATCGTGGTGCCGATCGTGGTGCCGGTCGCGGTCCCGATCGCGGTCGCGCCTATTACAGCCCCTCACAGCACGACAAAAATCATCTGCGATTCTGTCGTTATTATTGTTGTTATCATGATGATCGTGATTATTGCATCCACATGACATATAAGTCACTCCTTCATAATTTTGTTGTACAAGATATCTTATTCGAGAGCGGACAAGATGCTATAGAAACATGACCCATTTAACAAAAATGTACGGATGCCTAAAGTCATCATCATTAATCTGAAAAGGCCGGTACAACAGGGATTATGGTATTTTTGTGATTGATTTTTCATATCTTTACATATTAAGGTAGAGAAAAAGAACAGCCCTATTTCAGGGGGAATGTACATGTTGAGAGGTAAAATGAAAGCCATAGTCAAACACCATCGAGGTTATGGGGCACAATTACAAGTTGTCGATATACCGGATATTCGTGATGACGAGGTCTTGATCCGGGTGAAAATGACTTCGATCTGCGGAACGGATATTCATATTTTCACCTGGGATGAATGGTCACAAGGAAGAGTGAGTCCACCATATGTGTTTGGGCACGAATTTGCTGGGGAAGTAATCGAGATAGGAGCAAGGGTCAGCAATGTTTCAGTTGGTGATTATGTATCTGCCGAAACGCATATTGTTTGCGGTACATGCAGGCAGTGCTTGACCGGTCAATTCCATATTTGTAAAAAAACGGACATTATCGGTGTTGATAAACAAGGTTGCTTTGCAGACTATATAGCTCTGCCAGCCAAAAATTTATGGAAAAATCCAAGTAATATGCCACTAGATATAGCTACCATCCAAGAACCGATGGGTAATGCAGTCCATTCAGTGCTAGCTGGCGAGGTGCTGGGGAAAACGGTGGCAATAATCGGCTGTGGTCCAATTGGGCTTATGGCGATTGCTGTAGCAAAGGCCGCGGGTGCTGATAAAGTAATCGCTCTTGATATTAATGATTATCGACTTCAGCTTGCCAAAAGATGGGTGCTACGGACCTCATTCATTCAATTAAACAGGATCCAGTGGAAATCACGAAAAGCCTCACAAGTGCGGAGGGGGTGGATGTTGTTTGTGAAATGAGCGGTAATCCTGCAGCTATCCAACAAGGGTTCAAGATGGCGACGAATGGTGGAAGAATATCTATTCTAAGTCTGCCTTCTAAGCCCGTCACGATTAATATAACAGAGGATATTGTATTCAAGGGTCTTACTGTCCAAGGGATAACTGGAAGGAAGATGTTTTCAACCTGGCAACAGGTTTCAAGTCTGCTAGAAAATGGCAAGGTTGATGTAAAACCAATGATTACCCACCGTTTTTCACTTAGCGATTTTGAAAAGGGATTTGAACTGATGATCAAAGGTCAGTGTGGTAAGGTTCTCCTTATACCTTGAACATCTGAAAAGGTGGAAATTGCATTGTCTGCATTTGAAAATTCTTGAGAGGCTAACTTCGTTTTAGCCTCTTATTTCATGTTTATTTTCAATATTTGTGAAAAATTTCTTACAATTGAAGAAGCCACGACAGAATGATTGTTTCTTGCTGTTAAAAGCTTTATACTATGATAATGTGGATATATCACACTTAATAGCTAATATTTACTGGAAATTCTTAAAAAGGAATCCGTATAAATCCATTTGAAGATAGGTCTTGAAATAGTTGGTGAAAGAAATAAACTAACTATTTTGAAAGGAGATTAACTATGAACGAGAAACAACGATTAGAATCACAACAAGTACAGGCTGAGAATCCAGCGGACAAAAAATCCGAAAAGGACTTCAGTAAGTATTTTCAAGCCGTTTATATTCCCCTTCCTTAAAAGATGCGAAAAAACGAGGAAAAGAAGAAGTAGAATATCATGATGACTTTGCCATTCCTGAAGGTTTCCGCGGAATGGGGAAGGTAAAAAGTTTTACATTCGTACTTACGGCTGTCAAATGAACGAACATGATACAGAAGTCATGGCGGGCATCTTTATGGCACTTGGTTATCAGGCGACAGACACGGTGGATGATGCTAACGTCATTTTACTTAACACTTGTGCGATTCGGGAAGGCGCAGAGAATAAAGTGTTCGGTGAATTGGGGCATTTAAAATCATTGAAATTGGAAAAGCCCGATCTATTGCTTGGGGTTTGCGGTTGTATGTCACAAGAGGAGTCAGTTGTAAAGCGGATTCTAGAGAAGCACCATTTTGTAGATATGATTTTCGGAACGCATAATATCCACCGCCTGCCGCAAATTCTTAATGAAGCTTATCTTTCCAAGGAAATGGTCATTGAGGTTTGGTCTAAAGAAGGTGATGTAATCGAGAACCTTCCGAAAGTGCGTAAAGGAAAAACGAAGGCATGGGTCAATATCATGTATGGCTGCGATAAGTTTTGTACATACTGCATCGTACCGTACACAAGAGGGAAAGAAAGAAGCCGCAGGCCTGGAGATATCATCCAAGAAGTCCGTCATTTAGCGGCACAGGGTTACAAGGAAATAACCTTGCTTGGACAGAATGTGAATGCTTACGGTAAAGATTTTACAGATATCGAATATCGTTTCGGCGATTTGATGGATGAAATCCGCAAAATCGACATTCCGCGTATTCGTTTTACGACAAGCCATCCCCGTGATTTTGATGATCACTTGATTGAAGTGCTGGCTAAAGGCGGAAATCTCGTTGACCATATCCATCTACCAGTTCAATCGGGAAGTACGGACACACTTAAAATCATGGCCCGTAAATATACACGCGAACAATATTTAGAGCTAGTAAAAAAGATCAAGGAAGCTATCCCAAGTGCATCGCTAACCACGGATATCATTGTAGGCTATCCGAATGAAACGGAAGAGCACTTTGAAGAAACGATGTCATTATACCGTGAAGTTGGTTTCGATGCAGCATATACTTACATCTATTCACCGCGTGAGGGAACACCGGCTGCGAAAATGCAGGATAATGTACCGATGGAAGTGAAAAGGAACGTCTGCAACGCTTGAATGCCCTTGTCAATGAAACGTGCGCATTGAAAATGAAAGAGTATGATGGGCAGATTGTTGAAGTGCTCGTTGAAGGCGAAAGCAAGAAGAATGCGGAAGTATTAGCAGGTTATACAACGAAAAATAAGCTCGTGAACTTCAAAGGACCAAAATCCGCTATTGGCAAAATCGTAAAAGTGAAAATCACCGGAACGAAAACATGGTCATTAAATGGGGATATGGTTGAAGAAGCAACGGCGATTGAGGTGGAGTAATATGACTAAATATACTAAAGATGACATTCTGAACAAAGCGGCCGAGCTTGCTGAAATGATCGCCAGCACGGAAGAAGTCGATTTCTTTAAACGGGCAGAAGCTCACATCAATGAAAATCAAAAAATCCGTGAAATGATTGCCAGCATCAAGAGCTTGCAAAAACAGGCTGTAAACTTCCAACATTACGGCAAAGAGAAAGCATACAGCCAAGTTCAAGCAAAAATTGATGCACTGGAAAAACAATTGGATGAACTTCCGATCGTGCAAGAATTCAAACAATCCCAAGTGGATGTAAATGACCTTTTACAAATGGTTTCTTCACAGGTATCGAATAAGGTGACTGACCTGATTATTGAATCGACCGAAGGTGATGTCCTTCGCGGTGAGACAGGTTCACAGGTACAAGCAGGCGGCGGAAGCTGTTCATGAATATTAAAAAAGCCCTTCTGATTTCAGAAGGGCTTTTTAATATGCGGAAATCCTTATACAGTGCCCATTCGTGACACATATCCCAAAACATGAGCATAAAATAACCTAGGTTTAAAACATTACAGCAGTTTTCAAACAATTAAAATTCTACGCACACTAGACTTTTACCACGCATAGGATGAATGGAAACTGTATGAGGAGGGTTCGCTAGCATGTCACAATATAGAGAGATAATTACTAAAGCGGTGGTGGCAAAAGGACGTAAATTCACAAAGTCCTCTCACACCATTTGCCCGGCTCATCATCCTTCTAGCATTCTAGGTTGTTGGATCATCAACCATAAATACGATGCAAAGAAAGTCGGCAAAAAGGTAGAAATTCACGGCAGCTACGAAATCAACGTCTGGTATTCTTATAACCAAAATTCGAAGACGGAAGTTGTAACTGAAAAAGTGCAATATACCGACGTTATTTCGCTGAAATACCGTGATCCCGATTGTCTTGATGACCATGAAATCGTTGCAAAAGCTGTCCAACAGCCGAATTGTTTAGAAGCTTGCATCTCCCCATGTGGACAAAAAATCATTGTTCATGTGGAAAGGGAATTCTTTGTGGAAGTCGTCGGCGAAACGAAAATTTGTGTCGCTGTAAGTCCAGATGGCCGCTGTGAGGATGACTGGGGCTCTGATTTCGATGATGAGGATTTCGAAGATTTAGATCCGGATTTCCTTGACGAATTCGAAGACGAATAGAATATAGAAATTAATACCGGATGACATTCCCTTCATCCGGTTTTATTTAATTTGAAGCGGGACAAGTACCTATGGCTTTACAGATACAGCTAGCTCACAATATAAAGGATAATTGATTTACCATGCAATTTCGAATACAGGCAATGTTGCTTTCCCGTATGTTATAATGAAGGACATAAAAGTGTAATAGATTTTAGTTTGGAAAGGTTTTGAAGGAATGGCTGGATATACTCCGATGATACAGCAATATTTAAAAATTAAGGCAGAGTATCAGGATGCCTTTTTATTTTTTCGTTTAGGCGATTTTTATGAAATGTTTTTTGACGATGCACTGAATGCATCACAAGAGCTCGAGATCACATTAACGAGCCGAGAAGGCGGTAGTGAAGAGCGAATTCCGATGTGCGGCATTCCGTATCACTCGGCAGCTAATTATATTGATATATTGATAGAAAAAGGATTTAAAGTAGCTATTTGTGAACAAACCGAAGATCCGAAGCAAGCCAAAGGTGTGGTTCGCAGGGAAGTTGTCCAGCTGATTACTCCGGGAACGAAAATGGATAGTAAGGGTCTTCGTGAAAAGGAAAATAATTATATTGCCACCATCACTTATTTTACGGATGGTCAGTTTGGCTTTGGATACAATGATTTATCGACAGGGGAAAATAAGGTTACATTGATTGAGAGTTTCGAGGAAGTTCTTAATGAATTTGCCATCCTTGGTGCGAGTGAAGTGGTCATTGCCGAGGATTTCAATGAAGAATGGAAAAAAAGCTGCAAGAACGGGGCGCTGCCGCTCTATCCCTAGAGAGTAATTTGGTTCAAAGCGAGTCATTCGTTGCATTGCTTCATTTGCTAAAAGACCAGAAACTGGCGACAACGATCTCACGTTTATTGAATTATCTATACCGTACCCAAAAACGCAGCCTGGATCATTTACAGCCAGTGCTCGCATATGAAACATCACAATATATGAAAATTGATTATTATAGCAAACGCAATTTGGAGTTAACTGAAACCATTCGTTCCAAAGGTAAAAAAGGCTCATTATTATGGCTGCTTGATGAAACAAAAACAGCCATGGGCGGAAGGATGTTGAAACAATGGATTGATAGACCGCTCATTAATAAAAACAGATCGAGCGGAGACAAAGCCTTGTTGAAACCCTGAAAAATCAATACTTCGAACGGCAGGACTTACGTGAACGGCTGAAAGAAGTGTACGACTTGGAGCGGCTTGCCGGAAGGGTGGCCTTCGGGAATGTAAACGCCCGGGACCTGATTCAACTGAAACGTTCATTGCAACAGGTGCCGATCATTCGTGAAATCGTGAAGTCAATGGCTTCCAATCAGGATATTTCAATCCTGGCCGATAAATTGGATCCTTGCGAAGAAGTGACGGATCTGCTTGAAACGGCGCTAGTAGAAAACCCGCCATTGTCCGTGAAGGAAGGGAATATCATTCAGGACGGTTACCATAAGGAGCTGGATACATACAGGGATGCCAGCAGAAACGGGAAAACTTGGATTGCACAGCTTGAACGCGAAGAGCGGGAACGCACCGGGATCAAATCCTTGAAAATCGGATATAATCGTGTATTTGGCTATTACATTGAAGTCACACGAGCAAATTTGCATCTGCTTGAAGAAGGCCGTTATGAACGGAAGCAAACTTTAACGAATGCCGAACGTTATATCACTCCTGAATTGAAAGAAAAGGAAGCTTTGATTTTACAAGCAGAAGAAAAAAGCATCAGTTTGGAGTATGACCTATTCCTCAATCTTCGTGAAGAGGTCAAAAGCTATATCCCTCGCCTACAGGATTTGGCCAAAGGCGTCAGTGAACTGGATGTCCTGCAGTGCTTTGCGACGATTAGTGAAGAACGCCATTATGTGAAGCCTGTCTTTTCCGGTGATCGAAGAATCGTACTAAAGGAAGGCAGGCATCCAGTGGTCGAGAAAGTTCTTCAATCACAGGAGTATGTCCCAAATGACTGCTTTATGGATGGAGACCGGGAGTTACTCTTGATCACAGGGCCCAATATGTCGGGTAAAAGTACGTATATGCGTCAAATTGCGCTAACATCGATTCTGGCGCAAATTGGATGCTTCGTATCCGCAAGTATAGCTGAATTACCTATTTTTGATAAGGTATTTACCAGGATTGGCGCTGCAGATGATTTGATTTCCGGGCAAAGTACATTCATGGTCGAGATGCTTGAAGCGAGAAATGCCATCATGAATGCGACAGAAAACAGTCTGATATTATTTGATGAAATAGGGCGGGGAACTTCAACTTATGATGGGATGGCGCTTGCTCAGGCCATCATTGAATATATTCATGAGGAAATTGGGGCAAAGACACTCTTTTCGACCCATTATCACGAATTGACTGTATTGGCAACGGAACTGCCAAAATTGAAAAATATCCATGTAAGTGCCATTGAGCAAAATGGAAATGTCGTTTTCCTTCATAAAATTAAAGAAGGGCCAGCAGATAAAAGCTATGGAATTCATGTGGCTAAGCTAGCTGATTTACCGGAGCAGTTAATAGAGCGGGCGGCCGCTATTTTAGCGCAGCTAGAGAATGAAAATGGACAGGTAAAGGCGATTCCTGAACAGCCTGCTGCTGAAATAGCACCTATTGCCGAAGCTGACCCGGTAACACCCGTCAATGAGGCACAGCTTTCCTTCTTTGGGGAAGAAGCTCCTAAAGGAAGAGTGAATTCTTCACCAAAGGAAAAAAAGGTGCTGGATGACATAAAATCACTGGATATCCTTGAAATGACGCCGCTTGAGGCAATGAATACCCTTTATAAATTACAAAAGAAACTTAAATGAGAATTAAAGTGAGGCGATAAAAATGGGGAAAATCATACAGCTTGATGAGGCTTTATCTAATAAAATCGCAGCTGGAGAAGTTGTTGAACGCCCAGCCTCAGTCGTTAAGGAACTAGTGGAAAACGCAATAGATGCAAACAGTACCATTATAGAGATTGAATTGGTGGAGGCTGGACTTGGTTCCATTCGGATCGTCGATAATGGCGATGGGATTTTGGCTGATGACATAGAAGCGGCATTTAAACGTCACGCCACTAGTAAAATAAAAGATGAAAATGATCTCTTCCGAATCCGAACACTTGGCTTCCGCGGTGAAGCGATGCCCAGTATTGCTTCAGTTTCCCGTTTTGAAATGAAAAGCAGCACTGGCGAAGGTGTAGGAACGCGCATACTTCTTGAAGGAGGAATGGTTAAGGAACTTGAGGCTTCATCCAGCCGTAAAGGAACGGATATCCTGGTTTCCGACTTGTTTTATAATACTCCTGCAAGGTTGAAATATATGAAAACCATTCATACCGAGCTAGGAAACATTACGGATGTCGCTAACAGGCTCGCACTTTCACATCCGGATGTTTCTATACGGTTAACGCACAATGAGAAGCGTATCCTGCATACGAATGGTAACGGTGATGTCAGGCAGGTGCTAGCCGCAATCTATGGTGCGAATATTGCCAAAAAGATGATTCCGGTTCAGGCAAGTTCCTTGGACTTCAAATTAACCGGATATATCGTCATGCCCGAGATCACCCGGGCTTCGAGGAATTACATTTCAACCATGATAAACGGCCGCTTCATCAAAAACTATGCGCTCGTGAAAGCAATCCTGGATGGCTACCATACACTTCTGCCGATTGGGCGTTTTCCAATTGCTTTGTTAAATATTGAAATGGATCCGATTCTTGTCGATGTCAATGTACATCCATCCAAAATGGAGGTAAGGCTCAGCAAGGAACAGGAATTGTACAGTCTTGTATCGGAAACGATCAAATCTTCGTTTAAAAGGATGTCTCTAATACCAAGCGGATATACACAAACAGCAAAGTCGGAACAGGTGAAAAGTGAGCAAACCACTCTGGAATTGGATCATGTTATGGAAAACGGCAAGCGTGTTCTTGAAGAAGCCAAGAAAGAAGCTTCACTCTTGAAGGATACCCTGATTCGGGAAAAGCAGGAACAAAAGAGTAATGTGGATCATTTCAATCTTGACCCAATAAAGGAAATAATCTATAGCAATGAACAGCAGCAAATGGAAGATGTCTATGTACCGGTCTTACAAGATGATGAAAGCAAAAATTTCGAGTCGGCCGAAAAGTATACAACCTACACTGTCGAACAAGAGGAAGAAATCGAGGCGAAAGAACCGGACAGCCGAATCCCTCCGATGTACCCGATTGGGCAAATGCATGGAACATATATTTTCGCCCAAAACGAAAAGGGTTTGTATATCATAGACCAGCATGCTGCCCAGGAACGGATCAAATATGAATATTTTAAAGAAAAGGTCGGACGTGTTGAAAACGAGCTACAGGATATGCTTGTTCCCATCACCCTTGAATTTTCAACGGACCAGTGTATCCGGATAGATGAATATCGTCATGAGTTGGAAAAAGTCGGCGTCTATTTAGAAGAGTTTGGCTATAACGCCTATATTGTCCGATCGCATCCACAATGGTTCCCTAAAGGAATTGAACAGGAAATCCTTGAAGAAATGATAGAACAATTGCTATCGATGAAAAAGGTCGACATCAAAAAATTGCGCGAAGAAGCAGCCATCATGATGAGCTGTAAAGCCTCCATAAAGGCTAACCGTCATCTGCGCAATGATGAAATCCAAGCACTATTGGATGAACTGAGGCGGACAACAGATCCCTTCACATGCCCTCATGGAAGACCTATCATCATCTCGTATTCCATTTATGAAATGGAGAAAATGTTCAAACGGATCATGTAATTAAAAGCAATGGAGAACCCTTATGTAATGGGATTCTCCATTGCTTTTTTAGTTCAATGACCAAAAAATGACCACTTTTATTGTTCCATGCTCTTTTTTATTATAGCTTTTGAAAAGTTTTCTGCCGAGGAGTCCTGTATATTCCGAGCTTTTGAACGTCCTAATCTTTCTGATACCACTTTAGAACTTCTCCAATCTCCAACATTATAGTTGCATGTGTATGTCGTAAATAATTGAATCCTCTTCATTTCATCAGGCATACTTAGAATTTATATAATTTTACTTCCCAGGATTATTACTTGATATTATCAATACTCATTTTTATTGTATCTTTGCAATATGCGAGTGGATATCATATTTGGTTAACATATCGATAATAAATATAGTGTGATTTTTAAATATATATCACTAGTTGGCGAGTAGGTATATAGAATGATATTGTTTACATAAAAAAGGATGAGAAAACTTGGTTTTAACTATTTTGCTTTATAAGTAGGTGATTTTTTCAGGGTGAGATGAGTCGGGAGGTATATAGTGTTGGTATTTTTCTTCTTCGATAATCAAAATGAAAACGAAATGGAAACTGAGCAACTTAGAGAACTCATGTTAAAATGGAAAAACAAATTCAAGAAGATGCAAATAATCGGACAATTGAATTTTATAGAACTGGATTTAGCACGTTCCTTTATTGATAAGAGAAGTTCTGAGCTCACCGGAAATAGAGTGAATAAACTGTTGCTATAGGGGCAATTTGAGAAACTTTTATATTATAAGAAGAAACTCGGTAGAATATATAGATTGAATATGGATAATTGTATTGGATGGTCACCATAATGTAAGGTGTGGGTGAAGTAAATGTATCACTTTTAAACGGGTCATAAAAAGCAATGGAATCCCTATGTAATGGGGGCATCCATTGCTTTTTTCGATTCCGATTTATTAGCCGCAATCCATGAAGTTATAAAGGCCCTTGAACAGGGTTGATCAAGTTCCCTTACTTATCTTCAATAATAATAATAATACGGGGGATTGGGCTGGACTTGATAGTTGTATGCCGGGACAGTATACCTTTGGTTTTCATAATGAATATTATATTGTGGATATTGCTGCATGTCTTCTTCGGCTGCTCGATGGCAGTTGGCTGGCGGGCCGATGAATGTTGAGGGTTGAACGGGTGCAATTGTTTTTTTCCATTGGTTTTCATCCATGCAATAAGTATGTGCCATTATATTTGCAGGCGTCAATTTCAAGATATCCGAACCGAGGATAACCTCAGGTGTTGGTGCATTAAAAATGGCGAGCAGATGAGTATTATCCGCATTAGCCACTTCATAATGCCACCAACCTTGTGGGACGTTGGCTACTTGACCGGGTTTAATGGGGTAATTTTGAATTTGCTTTGTAAATGGATTCAGTAATGAAACGGTTGCCGCTCCAGAAATGCAATACACTAGCTCTGCTGCATTTTGGTGATAATGCGGTTCTACGACATTGTCTGTACTAAGGTAAATATCTAATAATGAAACATTTTCGAGGGTGTTTAATTGTTTAACACCTAATACATTAATATAGTTTTGCTTGTCTTTTTTCATGAAATTGCTTTTATTGACATCGAAAAAGAATTGTGTGGATGGTGAAGTATAGTCCATATAGGATACCATGAATTTATCATTCCTTTTTAAGACTTGATTTTTCAGGATATGTTAAAACACATTCTAATGTGCAATAACCCAGTGCGTTATTTGCCTATGGAGCTGATAAGGGGTGCTGATGAACTGTCATTGAATGAATGATAGGCTGTGACTTCGTGTAACGTATCAGTCATTGTTATTATATCGATATTATTTTAAATGTTTTAAAACCGAAACTACTAATCTGATTATTGGATATAATCAATCTTTTGATAAGCAGCATTTCCCCATTGCGTAACTTTAAACTACAGTGATATAATGTTCTCTGTGATTTTAAAGTTTAACATAGGAAGTGGCTAAATTGTCGAACAATTCAAAAGAGAGTAAATTCGTCCCGTACGTCTCTTCATCTAAATCTCTACCGGAATTGACTGCAACTGCAATCATTCTAGGGATCATTCTTGCAATCGTATTCGGGGCGGCAAATGCATACTTAGGCCTACTTATTGGTTTAACTGTCTCTGCTTCTATACCCGCGGCGGTAATTTCAATGGCCATATTAAGAGGGGTTTTTCGCAGGGATTCAATATTAGAAAACAATATTGTGCAAACGATGACCACGGCAGGTGAGGCTATTGGTGCCGGTGCTGTATTTACCATTCCGGCATTATTCATGTGGGACATGGACGTGAGTCAAGCATTCATCATTTTCGTTGTATTAACTGGGGGTTTTTAGGGGTCTTCATGATGGTTCCCCTTCGCCAGCTTTTGATTGTAAGGGAGCATGAAACATTACCTTATCCAGAAGGCACGGCATGTGCCGAGGTCCTGAAGTCAGGGGAAAAGGGCGGTACAAGCGCCAAGCTAATCGGAGCCGGTTTGGTTATCGGCGGGGTTGTTAAAGGGCTTGGTGATGGGTTTAAGCTTTTCAAGACAGAGGTTGAAACAGGGATCACGAATTTTAAAAATGCAGTGGTTGGTCTTGATGCCTTTCCTTCCCTTTTGGGTGTAGGTTATATTATTGGACCGCGTGTTGCAGGACAAATGCTAGGTGGGGGTTATTGGCCTGGGTCGTTCTAATACCGGCCATCAGCTTTTTGGCGGAAACAACGGAACAGCCATTTTCCCTTCAGATGTACCGATCGGTGAATTGGATGCATGGGGAATTTGGGATAATTATATACGCTATATTGGTGCTGGTGCCGTTGCAACTGGCGGATTGATCACTTTGATCAAAACATTACCAATACTTTTCAGTTCAGTTATTGATACTCTTAAAGGCGTAAAAGCAAATAAAGGACAACTAAAATCGGGTTCTATCCGTACAGAACAAGACATACCGGCTAAATACGTTTGGTTGGGAACGATCATCGTAATTTTAATCATTGCTTTCACACCTATAACAGATGTAGGAATCATCGGTGCGATTGCAATCGCGATTTTTGGATTTTTATTCGTGACAGTGGCTTCAAGGGTTGTTGGAATCGTCGGCAGTTCTTCTTCCCCTGTTTCTGGAATGACGATAGCCACTCTATTGATTGTAGCGATCGTCTATAAAGCAACTGGTTTTACTGGTACGACTGGAATGGTAGCCGCGTTAACCGTCGCTGCGATCATTTGTACAGCACTTGCGGTTTCAGGTGATGTTTCCCAAGATCTTAAAACAGGATATATCGTCGGCGGAACACCATGGAAACAACAAGTTGCCATGATGATCGGTGTTGTTGCGTCCGCTTCTGTCATTGGTTTTATCCTGGTTCTGATGGATAACGCATATACGATGGGTTCTGCAGAACTGCCTGCACCTAAAGCGGCGCTTATGAAAATACTTGCCGAAGGTGTTCTAGGTGGAGATTTACCTTGGACTCTAATCTTTATCGGTGCGGCTATTTCCATTACATTAGAGTTTTTCGGTCTGAATTCACTTGTTGTTGCTGTCGGCATTTACTTGCCTGTTCATACTAGTGCCCCGATCATGATCGGTGGATTTATCCGATTCTTCGTTGAGTTCTTCTCGAAAACTAAAGAAGCACTTAAAGCACGGGTTGATAGAGGTGTATTATTTGCCTCTGGTTTAATAGCAGGTGAATCATTGATTGGTGTTCTTATTGCCATATTGATCGCAGCAGGTGTCCAAGTTCCGGCTGCGGCTAAATTAGCCAGTAATTTGCTGCCATTCTTACTATTCCTTGCTCTAGCTGGCTTGCTTTGGTTCGTATCCAGCAAAGGGAAAAAATAAGATGCTTCGTAAACGCCAATCAAAAAAGAGGAACCTGTTAACCATGGTTCCCCTTTGGAAAGACGCGTCACAATGGTACAAGAATCTTCGGAAGCTACTTTTTGGTCATTCAAAGGACCAATTTTGTGGAACGAATTACAATTCGTTTCTTTAAACAACCTTCAGTCCGTAAAATCAAGCTTGATAAGTTTGGGGCATATGCCATTAAACAGATGGAGTTCCAGAGCAATGTAAATCAGATTTCTGAAGCGATGAGTGAACATTTTGGTGAGGAAGCAGAACCAGCCTTACCTCGGTTGATGAAATTTCTGGAGATTCTTGAGACTCATGATTGGATCATATGGAATGATGAAGAATAAAAATGAAAAAAGCTGAAGCTCTTTTGGATGCTTCAGCTTTTTTCTGTTTTGAATTTAGTAAACAAAATTATCATTAGGTTTACGACATTCTATTAAACTCGGACTGTAAGTATAGTTATTTGTAATGACTTTATATGTGTTGTATTCTTTTACTGTTAGTCATGATTAATGATTATGTAACTAAAGCAAAATCCAAATGATTGTCTGGACATTCATATAACAAAACCTTACCCTGGATAAGATAACCTTATCCGGGGTTTTAGTTAAGAAGACCCTATATTTAAAAAACATGAAGCAGGTGCATATAACAATGGAAGAAACGAATTATGATGAAATGCTGAACATCAGGACGGGAGGTGAACAAAAAAATTCAATGATTCTTTGCATTATCACCGATACGAACCTACGCCATACAGCGCATTAGAACTTTTATTCAAAAAATATCCACTGAAAGGAAATGATCGCATTGTGGATTTTGGATGCGGTAAAGGACGCTTGAATTTTTTGATCCATCACTTATATCAATCATCTGTGGTTGGCGTGGAGATGAATGAAAATTTCTATAAAGAAGCGATCGAGAATCTGAATGGCTACATGAAGAAAAGGAAAAACAACAATAACAATATAGAATTCCATTGTTGCTTGGCAGAAGAATATGATATTGATACGAAAGACAATCGTTTTTATTTCTTTAATCCGTTCTCGGTACAGATTTTCATGAAAATCATCAATAACATTTTGCTTTCCTTTGAAAAAGAACCACGCCAAATCGAACTGATATTATATTATGCTTCACAGGATTATATTTTTTTCCTCGAAAATCAAACCGCCTTCGAACTGAAAAACGAAGTGATGTTACCTGGCTTGACTGAATCGAATCCATTTGAGAAATTCGTCATATACCAACTGTTAAATTGAATGGATATTCGTTTTTTGGTGATAAACAAGTAAATATTAAAAGCACCCAAGCTTTCTTTCATTGATGCTTGGGTGCAAAGAGTGAAGCCAATAAAGGGTGAATTCTTTCGGGGCTCATATTGTTTTTCTAAATAAATTTGATGCCAAGTCATAAACGTCAAAATGGTCCAGAGCTTCCGGCTGTTGTCCGCTTTATTATTTACATGGTTTTCAAGTAATTTCATGATCTGCGCTTTGTTAAAAAGATAGTCAGTCAAGCTTTCCTGGATACGGAAAGCGAGTGCCTGGAGTGGAATTCAACGTTCCAATCTTACACCCCCCAAAAAAATCGAGTATGTCTACAGTCTAGGATGCCTTTATTAATAAGGCATCCGTCTTATTTCAATAGTTCCGCTCGATGACAAAGTGAGCACGATCGCCTCTAAAGAGAGTTTTAGAGAATTCAATGACCGATCCATCATTCTCATATGTGTAAGTTTCCAATGAAAAACAAGGTGAACCGTTCGGTACCTCCAATTTATCAGAAATGGAATCGTCGGCAAGTGAAAATTCCAAGTGTTCGACCGTCTTTTTTACTTTTAAATCGAATTGTGTTTCAAGTACTTTAAAGAGTGATTTTTCACAGGCTTCGATATTAAGCCCAGGTGTTTTATACCAAGGGAGAAAGGCTATTTCATATTGAAGGGGGATGTCGTTTACGTAACGTATCCTTTCCAGTTTGTTTACGGGGTCTCCAATATTTTGTTTGAAAAGCTTGGCAAGGGTAGCATTTGCTTCAATCACTTTTAAGCTAATGACCTTTGTAGAAGGGTTTTTTCCTTGCATCGTGACTTGTTCAGAGAACTTTTCAACCGTGCTTGTAAGAAATTGCTTGACTTTATTTTCCGAAACGAAAGTACCTTTACCTTGGACACGGTAAATATAGCCTTCGACGTTCAACTGCTGTAAGGCCGTGCGAACTGTTGTCCTGCTTACTCCGTATATTTTACAAAATTCGGCCTCAGTCGGTAATTTTGTATTTGTTTGATATTCGCCATTTTTTATGAGATCGATAATCGATTCCTTGACTATGGAATGCAATGCCGCTTCTTTATTCATGGTCTCCACAGTGATTCCTCCTATGTTCATTCCCAATATATACATATAGATTATCTCGGATAAGTTCAATAATCAACTTTAATTAACAAATTTGTAGTAACAAATTTAAAATTGTGTTGATATTTTTAAATTTGTAACTACAATGTATGTATGGAGGCAATAATACCCATTTCATATAGCCTTTCAAGGGAAGTGATAAAAAAGTAACATCGATTTTTATAAAAATGCGGTTTAGTCTTACTTGAAAATACTGAATAATCAATCATTAAAAGGGGGTAATTTCAATGAATATCTTATTATGTTGTTCTGCAGGGATGTCTACTAGTTTATTAGTTACCAAGATGGAGGAAAGCGCTAAAAAACAAGGGATAGAATGTCAGATATGGGCTGTGGGTTCTACAGAAGTGAACAATGAAATAGATAAGGCTGATGTGATTTTATTAGGTCCGCAGGTTAGATACCTTCTTTCCAAGTTACAGGAAGCGGGGAAAGAAAAGGGAATTCCAGTCGCTACCATCAATCCGATGTTCTATGGACTATGTAATGGTGAAGAAGTACTAAAACAAGCCACTGCTTTAATAAAAGGAGAATAAGGATATGATGACTTTTATTGATAAGTATATTATGCCTGGGGCGGTAAAGGTAGGAAATAACCGGCATTTGCTTGCGATTCGTGACGCATTGATTGGAATGATAGCGATTACAATGATCGGGTCATTCGCCGTCCTGTTTAATAATCTTGGGCAAGTCATCAAGCCTTACGGAAGAATGATGGAGGCCATCTTCGGACCTGCATGGAATACGCTGGGCGGTGATATTTGGTTTGGAACCTTTGCATTCATGACGGTATTCGCTGTATTCGGCATCTCTTATAAATTGGCACGATCATACGGTGACGATGGTTTTGAAGCGATGCTGGTTTCCGCAGCCTGTTTCTTTTTATTATTACCTCAAATCGGAAATGTCACTTTAACTATCGATGATAAGGATGTTACAGGCGGGGCATGGGGTTTTGTAAGCGTGAACTATTTTAATGCTACAGCTCTATTTACAGGAATTGTAGTTGCCTTAATAGCCACTGAAATCTTTGTTAGACTTTCCCGGGTGAAATATTTAGTCATCAAGCTTCCTGATGGAGTACCTCCAGCGGTAGCCCGTTCATTTGCAAAGTTAGTGCCAGGTATGGCAACGATCTTTATTGCTGGAGTATTCGGACTGCTATTCCGTAAAGCTACGGATGGGCAGGTACTGAATGACTGGCTGAGCAAAGTGATTGTATCTCCATTACAAAGTGCAGTAGATTCATTGCCATTCGCTATTTTACTAGTATTTCTTGTTCATTTATTATGGATGATCGGTTTGCATGGACCCAATATCCTTGGCGGGATAACGACACCGCTTTTTGAAAGTTCGGGAGTGAAAAATATCGATTTATATGCACAAGGCGTCAAAGACATGGACCAATACGGGGTATTGGCGGGTTCTTTCCTGGATGCATTTGTTTATTTAGGCGGATCTGGTGCAACATTGGGCTTGATCATTGCCATGATCATTGCCGGTCGGAAACGGTATAAACAGATGATTGCACTCGGAGGGGCGCCAGGAGTGTTCCAGATTAACGAACCCATTCTTTTCGGATTGCCTATCGTTCTGAATCCAATGTGGTTCATCCCATTTGTTCTCGGCCCGGTAATTACAACGGTGATATCTTATATCGCAGTAAGCAGCGGAATGGTTTTCCCGATCGTTGCTAAGATTCCATGGGTAACCCCTCCGATTGTGGGTGGATTCCTGGCCACAGGCGGGCATGTGTCTGGAGCGGTCCTGGCTGCAATCAACTTAGTCATTTCAACAGCGATTTATTTACCATTCGTTTATGCTCAAGTGAAGATAGACACCAAAAATAAAACAGAGCTTACAAAAGATTCAGAAACGCTAAACGTTTAAGAAAGTAGTGATGAAAATGGAAAAAGAAGAATTATACCAACTATCTTTTCAATTGATTTTATATAGCGGGAATGCGAGAAGCTTTGCAATGGAAGCGATGCAGGAAGCAAAGAAAAGGAATTTTGATTCTGCCCGCGTGAAAATAGCCGAAGCAGAAACGGAATTACTGCAAGCCCATAAATACCAAACCCAATTAATCCATGCTGAGGCAGGCGGGGACCATTTTGATCTTCCCATTATCCTGGTGCACGCACAAGATCATTTAATGACAGCGATGACTGTAAAGGATCTTGCAATTGAAATGATTGATCTACGCGAAGAATTCTTACATGCGGATGCCGTGAAGGAGAGGGCTGCTGAATGAGCAAGGGATTGAAGATCGTCACGATTGGCGGAGGTTCGAGCTATACGCCTGAACTGATCGAAGGTTTCATCAAATATCATGAAGAACTTCCTGTGAGTGAAATTTGGCTCGTGGACATCGAAGCGGGAAAGGAAAAGCTTGAAATTGTCGGGAATTTGGCAAGAAGGATGATTGAAAAAGCTGGTGTGAATATTGAAGTCCATCTCCTCTAGATAGAAAGAAAGCGCTTAAAGGCGCTGATTATGTAACAACCCAGCTGCGGGTTGGCCAGCTCGCAGCTAGGGCTCTTGACGAAAAGATTCCATTGAAACACGGAGTGATCGGACAGGAGACGAATGGACCAGGCGGGCTTTTCAAGGCTTTTAGAACGATTCCCGTCATTCTGGATATTGCTCATGAGATGGAGGAATTATGTCCGGAAGCATGGCTGATTAACTTCACGAATCCTGCGGGAATGGTAACGGAAGCAGTTCTGCGTCACAGTAATATTTCCAAAATCATCGGACTTTGCAATGTGCCGATTGGGATGGAACGAGGTGTTGCGGATTTGATGGATGTAGAGCCATCCAGAGTCCGGATCGACTTTGCTGGCTTGAACCATATGGTTTACGGCTTGGATGTATTCGTTGATGGCAAGAGTGTCAAAGATCAAATCATCAATTTGATTACGGATCCAGCTAAAGCTGTCACGATGAAGAATATCCATGCAATGGGCTGGGAGCCGGAATTCCTTAGAGCGTTGAACCTGTTTCCGTGTCCATACCACAACTACTATTATAAAACGGGAGATGTGCTGGCCCAAGAATTGAAGGATGCGGAAAAAGGGGAAACACGTGCAGAGGTCGTTCAAAGACTTGAAGCAGGTTTATTCGAACTATACAAAGACCAAGATCTGGCCATCAAGCCGCCTCAGCTTGAAGAGCGCGGAGGTGCGTACTACAGTGATGCGGCTGTACGGTTGATTTGCTCGATGCATACGGATAAGCGAGATATTCAAGCGGTAAATACGGTCAACCATGGGGCGATTGAAGGCATCCCTTACGGATCGGCGATTGAAACCAGTTGCGTAATAACTAAGGATGGTCCTAAACCAATCAATGTAGGAGAGCTTCCTGTCGCTGTCCGCGGGTTAATTCAGCAAATCAAATCCTTTGAAAGGGTGGCCATCGAAGCTGCAATTTCGGGAGATTATGATACTGCGTTGCTTGCCATGACGATCAATCCACTCGTTCCAAGTGACCGGGTTGCAAAACAGATCTTAGACGAAATGCTGGAGGCACATAAAGATTATCTGCCGCAGTTTTTTGAAAAAAGGAGTTGCAGGATAATTTATCATGATTGAAGTCCTAGTAAATGCAGATGATTTCGGGTTAACTAAAGCGGTGAATTATGGGATTTTGGATAGCCACAAATATGGAATTGTCAATTCGGCAACGATCATGATGAATGCAAAAGCAACGGAGCATGCGATTGAAATCGCCAAGAAGACAGCATCGTTGAAGGTAGGTATTCACTTAGTGCTGACATGGGGTAAACCTTTGTTGAGTGATGTTCCGAGTTTGGTTGACGAATCTGGTTTCTTTAAGAAGCAAGGTGCGGTATATGGGGATCCTGCCGGTATTTCCTTGAGCGAATTGGAGAGGGAGTGGTCAGCACAAATCGAAAGATTCTTGGAATTTGGTCTATTCCCGACTCATTTCGACAGCCACCATCATGTACATGGAATCAAAGCATTTCTACCGGTTATTAAAAAGCTGTCAGATAAATATGGGTTGCCAGTGCGTAATGCCGGAAGGCACTTTGCTGGGATTCAAACCGTTACAGATGTATTCCTGGATGATTTTTATGGAGAAATGGTGGTAGAAGATTACTTTCAAAACTTGAAGGGGAGGGTAATGGATGGGGAGAGTGTGGAGATAATGACCCATCCTGCTTATATGGATGAA
Organism: Peribacillus frigoritolerans; assembly: GCA_030562215.1. Taxonomy (GTDB): domain Bacteria; phylum Bacillota; class Bacilli; order Bacillales; family DSM-1321; genus Peribacillus; species Peribacillus frigoritolerans_B. The sequence continues at coordinate 2,814,789 of JAUPFL010000001.1, forward strand.
GAATTGAAGGAAGTCTCCTCTTATAATGATAAACGCTTAAAAGAAACCAGGATTTTGACAAATGCAAAATTACCTGAGGGATTTTCCTTAGATTCAGCATCAACCAAGTAAAGATTTGATTTCTTTAATTACAAAAAAGGGCCATTCATCACAAGATGAATGGTCCTTTTAAATTCTATGAGTGCTTTATCTTATAATTAATAAGCTAGGCTGAATAGGGCTTTGATGTGTGATAGGTAGCGAACATTACTTGCTTCTTTCATCAATGTAGCCGGCAGGCCTTTAAGTGACGTGTTATTGGCCCCGACGGTTGCCACCGCATCCTTACGGCCAAGGCTCGCAAGTGTACCTGAGTTTACAGGTGAAAATACTTCAAGTTTCTTGCCTTCAAAGGCTGCATATAGGTTGTATCCAACAAGCTCACCCATTTGCCAAGCATTTTGTGCAGTAGGGGCGTATGGACGTCCGCCTTCTGGAGGGAACGCAACGGCACTGTCCCCGACAACGAATACGTCATTATGGGATTTGGATTGCAAATACTCATTAACGGTTGCTTTGCCGCGATCCACTTCAAGGCCTGATTCGCCTACGATAGGAAGTGCCGCAACTCCGCCTGTCCAAACAAGCGTATTGGCAGTTATCGTTTGTCCGTCTTTCAATTCGATTTGATTTCCTTTAACACCCGTTACAGGCAGACCTGTCAAGAATTCAACGCCGCGTGCCTCCAAGCTTGTCATGGCACGTTCGATTAAGTGATCAGGCAGGACCGGAAGGATTTTTGGACCAGCTTCCACAAGCTTGATTTTCAAGTCCTTGAAGTCCACACCGAACTTTTTGGCGATTTTAGGGAAATGATCCACGATTTCACCGATTAACTCGACGCCCGTCAATCCGCCGCCGCCGATCACGATGGTTGCGTCCGCTTCATTATTCGTTTGTGAATATTCGCGGATGCGATCTTCGATATGTTTGTAAATCTTGTTAGCATCATTTACGGATTTCAAGACCATGCTGTTTTCCTCAAGTCCCGGAATGCCGAAGAATCCTGTTTGGCTTCCCAAAGCAACAACCAGGGCATCATAAGATAAAGTGGAACCGTTGGCAAGTTTCACTTCTTTGTTATCGACTGAGAAAGACTCCACTTTGGAAATGACAAGGTCGATATCTTTTCCTTTGAAAAGCTTTTCCAACGGAATGGAAACGGCTTGTTCAGAAATGGAACCGCCTGCAAGACGGTGCAATTCGGTGATGATTTGGTGCGTTGGAAATTGGTTCACCACTGTAACCTGCACTTCATCTTTATTATAATATTCACGTACGGATAAGGCAGATAGCAATCCTGCGTAACCTGCACCTAAGATGACGATTTGTTTTGACATAGTTAATCCCCCGTCCTTACTGATTGAAAGTTATCAAATTATTTTTGGTTTTTACGTTCTGAAGAGACTTCAAGAAAAGCTTGGGCGAAACGGAAAAGCTTTTGCGCTTGCGGATCTTTCATCATTTTTAACAGACCAAAAAGACCAATCACGTCGTTATTTGCTTCAGCACGATCCTTAGCTTCGATGGCATTAACCGCAAGCCCTTTCACTGAATCGACTACAGGTGTCGCGATTTCCGAAATGGCGCTGACCGTATCATTTTTCAACACATCATCAGTCGCAACCGATTGAGCGAAATCATAAGACTTTGTTAAAATATTCACTAACTCAGTCAGTTTTGGTAACTGCTCGACTAAAGTGTTCAATGATTCCTGCACCTCAGGCTTTAAAAGCTGATCTAGGATATCCAATTGTTCTTGGTTTGCAGAAATATTAAGTGTTTCATGTTCAGGTTTTGTGACTACATCTACCATAACTAATTCCCCTTTAAACTTAATTATTTTGATTTATGTGTTTTCCGCCGATACTACTAATCATACGACTCTAATCTCTTAATTTCAAATATTTCTTTTGTGATACGAATATAATTTTAATGGTTATAAATAACAGATATTAGGTGGGTTTGAAGATTTATCTTAATATTCCGAAAAAATGTTAAGGTTATTCGGGATATAGTACCTTAAATAAAGGAGGTTTCTATTAGATTATGAATTGGATCACCTTGTCATTCTATAATAATAGAACTATAGGTTGTCGTTTGGTAGACAACTTTTGTTTTGTATGCATATTTGTTTTGCTATAATGTCCATAATCTTTGAATAGGCCATGACAGAATGTACCTCAAGAATATTTTATCTGATTTAGTAAATAATATTATCGGAATTGGAGATGATGCCCTTGGTAGAACGCAGGATGTTAAATGTACGTGGTGAGATTATCGAAATATCCTCTAGGTATAATGAAAAATATAGTAAATGGAATTGTACAGCTAAAATTCCCAATAGTTCCATCATTGCTTATTGTCGTGACAAGAATAAGCTTCGTGCCGAGACAGTTTCTATGAGCAGGTTATTAATAACTTATGATGACTTTAAAATTGTCTAAGATGTATGTGGCGCCCAAACTTGAAGATGAAGTGGGCGCCTTTTTATAGAATAATATTTTTATCTGTGAAATCGGGAATATATCTTCGAAAATGGAGATATATCATCGAAAACCCTGATTTATCTACTAAATTATACGATTTATCGATTTTTCGACAAAATTTCGATTAAAAAAGCTATTTTCTTAATGAAAAGCAACGAAATTGTCAAAAAATATATCAGAAAATACTGAAAAGGAAAGTAAAATTATGTTAATATATTTAAAAAAAGTATTATTTTCTAAAGTAATAATGAATAATTTATATTTAAAGTATCTTCGTAAATGGAGTCTAGAACCTGGCTGTTTTATAAGCGGCGATTTAGCAAGTGAAATAGAATAACATTATCAATTGAATTTACTACAATAAAATGAAATGGAGTCGATACAATGGTGAATATTACTGGATATGGCAAAGCGACACAAGCAGAAGTGAATAATTTTCAGGAATTTGTGGGTTTTGAAATTCCTGAAGATTATAAACAATTTCTCCTTAAACATAATGGCGGCACAACTGCGGTTCAAAACTGTAAGTTTTATGTAGATGGATTAGACACACTCGTTTGCTTAAAAGCACTTTATGGATTAGAGCTTCAAGATAAAGAACTGGATTTACAAAAATGGCATGAAGAAAACAGAGAAGACTTACATAAGAATTGCATTATAATAGGTAATGATACATGTGCAGGTAAAATCTTGCTGATAAATAACGAAGAGGAAAAGGGAGTATACTTCTGGGATCGGGGTTGGTATTCGGATCCTTCAAGCCAGGATGAAAATATTTATAAAGTTGCATCGAGTTTTAATTCCTTCATTGAGGGATTGAAAGTCCCGGAGTAAATCTAATTTTATTGTAATCCCCTTGATTGGCTCATGCCATTCAAGGTTTTTTATTGTCATGTTAATGAGGAGATAAAAATGTATAAAATATTATTGGTTGAAGACGATCTCAAAATAGCTGGAATCTTGGTCAATTATTTAAAAAGGTATGGGTACGAGGTTTTTGAAGTGAAGCAACTGGACCAAGTTTTTGCGGAGTTCCAAGATATAAAGCCAGATTTGGTTTTATTGGATATTAATCTGCCCTATTATGATGGGTTCCATTGGTGCCGGCTAATAAGGACGGTTTCGAAGGTTCCTGTCATATTCATCTCTGCAAGGACAGATGAAATGAACCAAGTCATGGCCATTGAATATGGGGGAGATGACTATTTAACAAAACCGTTTCATTTGGAAGTGGTATTAGCGAAAATAAAGAGTGTCCTACGAAGGGTGTATGGTGAATATGCGGATATATCTTCATTCCACCAACAAGTAAAGGAAATGGAGGGATTAACGCTTTATACGGAAAAAGCGATGATTGAATATCAAGACAATCAGGTAACGTTAACTCAAAATGAGTTGAAATTATTGAGTTGTTTACTACGACAGTATGACACCATCGTCTCTCGTGAAGTGTTACTTGAAGCATTATGGAATGATGATTCATTTGTTGATGACAATACATTGACCGTCAATGTCACAAGGGTACGGAGAAAACTTGAGGAGATTGGTGTCAAGAATGCCATAACAACTAGCAGGGGAAAAGGATATCGACTAAAAATAGTGCAAGGTGAAGAAAAATGAAGCTGAAATCCTTTATTAAAGACCGTCTTTATTTTATATTTTATACCGTACTACTGTTAAGCCTGCTTATCATTGCTTATGCATTAGCCGTTCTGGAAGCGGGGAATCACATATCGATTTCAAATATCATCTATTTAATTATTCTCGCGTTGTTTATGATGCTTATATTTTTAGTGGCCGATTACATAAGGCAATACCGTTTTCTTAATCAATTAGCAAGGATGAAGCAAGAACCGAGCTTGTCGTTTGAATATGTCGAAGCCTTTAGGGAACCTTTGACAAATGAACAAAAGTTGTGGATGGAGCTTTTTCAACAAATGAACAAGGTAACCATTGGGCAATTACAAGAACAAATCAAACAGAAGGAGCAATATGAGCTGTTGATTCATCAATGGGTCCATCAAATGAAGACACCTGTTTCAGTCATTTCCTTACTGATTCAAGAAGGCAAAAGGACATTTTCGAATGAGCCGATGAAGGATCATCTTAAAGAGATAGAAGAAGAAAATGATCGATTTCGTAGAGGGCTGGAAATTATATTGCATGGAGCAAGGCTGCAGCGTTTTTCGGAGGATGTAAAATCGGAGCGGGTTAACTTAATTAATCTAGTCAAGCAAGTGATTAACGAGGAAAAAAACAGTTCATCAAACGGTTCATATATCCCAGGCTTGAAACGGAGTTTGAGGACGTATATGTACATACGGATCGTAAGTGGCTGCACTTCGCCATTAGTCAGGTGGTCTTTAATGCACTGAAGTATTCAAGGCAGGAAGAACATGACAGCATAACGTTCAATATCATTGAAAAAGAGTCGGAGATTTTCCTTAGAATAACAGATCAGGGAATTGGAATCGTCCCACATGATGTAAAACGGGTGTTTGATCCATTCTTTACTGGTGAGAACGGGCGAGTCAAACAAGAGTCAACCGGAATGGGACTATATCTTGTGAAGGAAATCGTTAATAGACTTGGGCATGTCGTTACCATCCAATCGACCGTATCCGAAGGGACTACTGTGGAGTTTCTCTTTAAGACAAATATCTTACATGAAAGGTGACAGAATTGTAAGGGTGCTAAACGATTATGTAATAAACTTCGATGGGAGCCTCCCGCTTTATTCATTATACTTACGGTAAGAAAGGGAGGTATTTTCGAATGTCGATTTTAAAAGCGGAACAACTATCCAAAACTTATTTTCAAAAGCAGGGGAATTTATTTCATAAGGCGTTACATAATTTCACCATGAATGTACAGAAAGGGGAATTTGTCGGAGTGATGGGTCCATCTGGCAGCGGGAAAACCACTCTGCTTAACTTAATGGCCACGATTGATAAGCCCACCACAGGTAAAGTCATTCTAAATGATCAAAATCCTAATGAATTAAACAATCAGGACCTGGCATTGTTTCGCAGGAGGGAAATTGGATTTGTTTTTCAAGACTTCAACCTTCTTGATACACTTACCGTTCGCGAAAATATCCTCCTTCCTCTAGCGTTAGATCATTATAAACTGCAGGAAATGGAATATAGGGTAAATCAGTTGGCAAGCCTTCTTGGTATAGAAGGGATTTTAGAAAAGAGGACTTTTGAAATTTCTGGAGGTCAGCAGCAACGAACGGCTTGTGCAAGAGCGATGATTCATGAGCCTTCCATTATTTTAGCGGATGAACCTACTGGTAATTTGGATTCCAAATCTGCCAAGCAGGTAATGGATACCCTCACGACACTTCAGGAGAAAAAGGGAGCAACCATCCTCATGGTCACTCATGACCCGACTGCAGCCAGCTTCTGTGACCGGATTCTATTCATAAAGGATGGCAAGTTCTTTTCGGAGGTCCACAGCGGAGGGGAAAGACAGAGCTTCCATCAAAGGATTTTAGATACGTTAAGTGTTTTGGGAGGAGTCTATCATGAACATCCGACTTCTCGCTAAGAGGAATATTCAAGGAAATGCACAACGTTATCTTGCTTATTTTTTAGTATTGTCCTTTCCGTCTCAATCTTTTTTATTTACGCATCGTTTATCTTTCATCCTGATGTGGTCCATGCGAATATTCCAGGGGGACAGTTAATTAGTAGGGGACTCATTGCAGCAGAAATAGTGATCATCATATTTTCAGTTTTTTTATCGCTTATTCGAATGCAGCATTTATACAGCCGCGAAAAAAGAGTTTGGGCTGCTGACACTGCTTGGAATGTCCAAATCCCAACTTAGAAAACTGATTTACTTGGAGCAAACGATGGTTTCCCTCATATCTATCCTGGTTGGAGTTGGCTTAGGTTTTTGTTCTCAAAATTATTCTTAATGGCAATTTCTTGGTTATTGGCTGTAGAGCAACCAATATCGTTTGTCTTTGTCCCTGAGGCCTTTATTTATACCATTGTTGGTTTCATTTTGCTATTTCAGCTATTATCGCTCCTTTCATTGTTCCACATAGGAAATGCGGAGGTAGTCGATTTACTCAAAGATAAACAAAAACCCAAAAAGACTCCCTTCGTTTCAAGGTGGTTAATTGCACTATCAGCAGTTTGCTTAAGCATTTCTTATTATTTGGCATGTACGATGTCGGTGAACAATTCTTATATTCGAGTATTGCCCATAGTATTCTTCGTACTGATCGGCACCTATTTTTTATTCAGCCAAAGCATTGTCGCTCTATGCAGAAGGCTTTACCGGAAGAAGAAAAGCTTATATGGTGGAACGAATTTAATTACTCAAACAAACCTGATATTCAATATTAAGGACTATTCCAGGTTATTCTTTTTGACCTCGATCATTACAGCCGTGATTTTGACAGCTGCAGGAACACTTTTCATGTTCAGTGCAGATTTAAAAAGCAAGGGATGGATAACATTCCTCAATCAATTGGCTGGGTTGAAAATGATGCTTCCATTTATTCAGTTATTGAACCATCTGCAGTGGAGAAAACATTAAAGGAAGATGGATTCAAGATCCTTTACGAAGTAAATATGACTGGATTGCCCATTACCCACATGTTACCCCATATGAGAACGGGAGAACCCAATGAAAATAGGTCATTATTAATCTCGGAAAGTGATTATAACAATGCGGCTGCATTGCGAAAAATTGAACCAGCAAAGTTATCAGGAAAAGAAGCGTTATATATTTTTCCTTATGGAGGACTGGACTATCAATTCGTCCACAAGGGAGAACAAAAGGAGCTGCACTTTGGCAATCGAACCATTCAGGTAACAATGATTGGTCAGCGCAATCAATCGATAGTCGCACCCATAAAAGCAGCAACGACCCTGATGGTGGTCGATGATCAGCTGTATCATGAAATCACTGCAGATGTGCCATTAAAAGAGATGGCAAGAGTACGGGGTATGAAGTTAAAGATTGGGAAGAATCAATGGAAACATCTAGTGAAATCGAACAAATGTCTAATAATCCTAATCATAATCAACTGCAAACAAGAGCTCCGATTTATCAAGAAATGAAACAGGGAAGCATATTGATTCTTTTTATAGGCTTGTTTGTCAGTCTATTATTCTTTATCGTCCAAGGGAGCATGATGTATCTGCGAGTTTTTACGAATTTAGAAGATAAAAAAATCCAAATCCATGCCCTTCATCGATTGGGGTTGACAAAAAAGAAATAAGGCAAATTTTAAGTGCCGAAATACGCATCCTCTTTTTCGCTCCTTTTCTGATAGGGGTGATTCATGCCATAGTCGCCTACGTGGCATTAAGCAATTTATTGGGAACGAATTTGTTTGTCTACTCGGCCATGGTCATCGCAACGTATTTTCTTTTTCAACTGCTATACTATCAAGTAACTAAAAAGATGTATGAGCGGGCAGTCATCAATTCATTTAAATAAAAGCTATCATATGTATAGGAATCTAGGGTTCAGTCCCTGATTCCATTTTTTTATTCAGGAGTCTTCTCATTGAAACGGCATTTTCCTTGATGATAAATTAGTTAATATGCACTATTGAAAGAAGATTGATCCGCTATTTTGCATAAATCATATGAATTATGGTGTGATTTTACAGGTGAGTCCTTTAAAATCTTGTAATATTTTCATATAAAGGGTAAAATTATTTATTTGAAGCGAGAATATCGAACCCAACATCATTTATTTTTACCATTTTCACATAAATAATTATACTAAAATAATTATTTTATGGAAATAAAATGATTAATTAGAAATGATTAATAATAGACTTCGTTTAGATTAAAACATAAAAAGTCATTTGATCAAAAAAATGGTGGGTATTCTGTTAATTACTTGCTTAATTATAGTATTATTTGCCTGGGATAATAGAGATTATTAGATTTTCCCTATTTCTTTGTCCCTTAATATAGTAAACTCAGAATAAGTTCGTTAACTTTTAGCTGCTAGAGACGAGGTAAGTTTAATCCTATGAAAAATAAAAAGTTAAGGGCATTTCTTTATTTGACCATTCTTTTATTGATTGTTTTCATTCTTCTAAATATGTTTTCAACATATTTAAGCATTAAAAATTCTGTGCAAAAATCCGTTGCAAATCAAAACTTGGTAGCTGCTAGATCTATTGCCGACTCGATGGATATAGAGGCGTATCAGCGATTTCTCAATAACCAAGTAAAGAGCCAGGATTATTGGGATATAAAAGCTTACTTAGAGGATGCCCGTGAAAAAATAGGAGCATTATACGTTTATACCATCTTGATTGATAATCCGGAAGTATCTAAGGCTATGATTACTGGATTTTCTAAGGATCATAAAGGGGATTTTCCTATCGGTGGTGTATGTACTGTTCCGTCGGAGCAGGTTAAACAGGCGTATGAAGGCAAAAGTTTCATTACCGGTATTCTGGAAGATCCGGAATATGGTGAGTATTTGACTGTGGGAGTGCCGATGAAAAATCAAGATGGCACCATTATTGGTTTTTTGGGCATTGATGTTAGCGCGGAAGATATTAATGCCATTAACGGCAAGGTATTGAAAAGCAGCATTGCCATTCTTGTTTATAATGGTGGATTTGTTATCATGCTGCTGGTTACCTTTTTGTCATTCAAAAATGGTATCAAAAGGAACTGACACGTGAAGTGGGAGATACGGAAGATACATATCAATCGGAATTTCAATCGCTCATTGCTTCAGTCCGCTCATTAAGGCATGATTTTTCCAATCATATTCAGGTGATACATGGATTGCTTAAATTAGAGGAGAACGCAAAAGCACTCGAATATTTAACCGGTCTTTCAAAAGAAGTGCATTCGATTGAATCGATGAAATTGGATGTGATTCATCCGGGCTTATCTGTCCTGTTAGAGACTAAAAGGCTTTCGGCCCAGAATTATAACATCGATATTGAGATTGATGTTTCACAAGAATCCTTCAATCGGATCAAAACAATCGATTTGATAAAATTATTATCAAATGTTATCGACAATGCGATTGAGGCAACAATTGAATTGCCGGAGCAAGAACGCCGGATGAATATTGCATGCAAAGCTGATGATGAAAAGTATACGTTCATGGTCACGAACACTGGACCAATGATTTCGGAATTAGATCTGGAGAATATATTCGCCAGCGGTTTTTCAACCAAAAAGGCACAAAAGGGCAAAGTTCGCGGACAAGGGTTGTTCATCGTCAAAGACTTAGTGAAAAGATATGATGGAGAGATTCATGTACAATCCTCTGAAAAAGAAACGACCGTTACGATGATCATTCCCGTAAATGGAAAAATGGGCTAAATTGATCCAAAGGAAACACATTTGATAAGAAGGTATGATTCCTTGAAGGAATCATACCTTTTTTACGATTTTTCCCCATTGCCGCAATGGAGCTGTGAGCCTCAAATGTATTTTTGTATTTTACAGCCTGACGATCGAAGAGATATGAAGATGACGATTATTACGGTTAAAAATTTGAATAAAAGTACCTTAATTGGACATAATGGGTAGATGTTTAGCTGCTCTCAACGAGATTATGATAAGATAGGGAAAAAATCATTTAAGGCAGTGAGATTGTGAAACAACAAAAAGGAAAACTTCTCGTTATCATTGGACCGACTGCTGTTGGGAAGACAAAGATGAGCATTGAGATGGCAAAGTTATTTAATGGTGAAATCATTAGTGGAGACTCCATGCAGGTTTATAAAGGGATGGATATTGGGACTGCAAAAATCAAGATGGAAGAAACGGAAGGAATTCCTCATTATTTACTTGATATTAAAGATCCTGTTGAACCATTTAGTGCGGCAGAGTTCCAGGAGCGAGCTAATGCTTGTATCGAGGATATCCAAAGCAGAGGTAAACTTCCCATTATCGTCGGTGGAACAGGATTATACATACAATCAGTCATCTATGATTATCATTTTTCGGAGGCGCCATCCGACCCTGTTTATAGGGAGGGACTCGAAAAACAGGTAAGGGAGTCAGGAATCGATCCTGTTTTTGAACAATTACGAAGTGTTGACCCGGAAAGTGCGAATCGGATTCATCCTAATAATATAAGAAGGGTGATCAGGGCACTTGAGATTTTTCATTGTACCGGTAAAACGATGAGTGAGCAGCTGAATGAACAGCCTACAGAATTGAAATATGATACGTGCATCATTGGATTGACAATGGAACGTGAAAAGTTATATCAACGGATCGATCAACGTGTTGATGTCATGGTAGAAGAAGGGCTGATTCAAGAGGTGGAGTCATTTCATGAAAAAGGTTTGAGGGATTGCCAATCGATCCAGGCTATAGGCTATAAAGAAATCTATGATTATTTTGATGGAAGGGCTTCATTGGATGAAGCGGTTGAGACATTAAAGCAAAACTCCCGTCGTTATGCGAAAAGGCAATTGACCTGGTTCCGGAATAAAATGAATGTATTTTGGTTTGATATGACCGATCTCGAGGGTTTTCCGAAAAAATACATGAAATATCTGGATTTATAGCAGGAAAGCTTTTCAGTGAAGGCGAATACATAAATTTAGAGAGAAAAGAGGAGGACTAATTCATGAAACAATCAGTAAATATTCAAGATCAGTTTCTTAATCAATTACGTAAAGATGGTACGTATGTGACGGTATTTTTATTAAACGGGTTCCAGATTAGAGGACAAGTGAAAGGGTTCGATAATTTTACCGTTTTATTTGAATCGGAGGGCAAACAGCAACTAGTCTATAAACATGCGATTTCTACATTTGCTCCACAACGTAATGTTCAGATTGATTACGAAGTGAAGGAATAATCATATATATGAATGTGAAAAACAGGTTTAGCTTATGGCGACCTGTTTTTTTGCATGCACTTCTCTGTTCTTTTTCAAAGAATCGATAATTTTACGTACCTGATTTGAATATATATCAAGGGACGGATTATTTTCGGGAAACCGCAGGAAATGACATTACCCCTAATAAATTGGTGAACGGGTATGGAATTTGTCGTAATAAATCCTCCTAATGAAAAAATCCTGTCAGAATAAGTCGCTTTTCAGGAAGGGAATGGGGCTTAATTACGAAAAGATTAACGCGAATTTTCCGATGGGATAATTTTGGCTAAGCAGCAATGCCATGACCATCATAAATCGAAAATTGTGGTGTTAGAGTCAGGGTCCAAGATGGAGAGGTGAATGAATTGGAACAACCGATCCGTATGAAAAATAACGGGCAAATCAATATTGTGTTTAATGCGGAAAACAGAAAAGCGCTGCAAAAGGATCTGCCGATAAAAGAAATTTTGGTGCAGGAAATCCCCCACCAGCATGTGGCATTGAAAGAGATTGAAGATGAACTGAAATCGCTGGTCGGAATGGAAGAAATGAAGCGGATGATAAAAGAGATATATGCCTGGATTTACATCAATAAACAACGTGAGGCAAAGGGGCTGAAGACTGGCCGGCAAGCGCTGCATATGATGTTTAAAGGGAATCCGGGAACAGGAAAACAACGGTTGCACGTTTAATCGGTAAGTTGTTTCAAAAAATGAATGTACTTTCGAAAGGGCATTTAATTGAAGCGGAGAGGGCAGATTTAGTCGGGGAATACATTGGCCATACTGCCCAAAAAACAAGGGATTTAATTAAGAAGGCCATTGGCGGAATCTTATTTATTGATGAAGCTTATTCCTTGGGAAGAGGCGGCGAAAAGGATTTTGGAAAAGAAGCCATAGATACCCTTGTCAAGCATATGGAGGATCGGCAGCACGAATTCATTTTGATCCTTGCGGGATATTCGAGGGAAATGGATTATTTCCTCAGTCTTAATCCTGGCCTTCATTCCAGGTTCCCGCTTGTTATTGATTTTCCGGATTATACGATTGAACAGCTAATGGAAATAGCCGATCGGATGTTGCGGGAAAAGGAGTATCTAATGAATCGGGATGCCGAAAGGAAATTAAGAGAACATTTAATCATATTACGTTCATTCCGGGGACCTATTTCATTTTCTAACGGTCGTTATATCCGCAATATACTTGAAAAGTCAATTAGGGCGCAGGCAATGCGGCTTTTACTGGAAGATTCATTTGAAAAATCCGATTTACTCACGCTTACCAGCCAAGATTTGATTTTCGAGGATGATGAGAAAGAATGACATGGAAAAGCCCACCAAGATGGCGGGCTTTTCAAATTTATGTTTTAGGCACCCATTTTTTATTAGGCAGATGCCAATTATTGGTGTAAGAAAGGACTCGCAATATCGTGATGACGGCAAAGAGCGAATATAGCTGCCATGACTGGGATAATACACCACTGCCTAAAGCCAAGCCTGCAATGATGGCCCAAACTACGTAGATTTCTTTTCTGAAGACCAATGGCTTTCTTCCGGCTAGTACGTCACGGAGTATCCCGCCGCCGCATCCGGTTAATGCAGCTGATACAATGATGGCGCTTATTGGATGATTTAGTTCCACGGCATACATCGCCCCTTGGATGGCAAAGGCTGAAAGGCCAATGGCATCACTGAGATTTCCCCATCTGTCCCAGTGCTTTGATAGGTTTGTAGGAAAAATAAAAACGATGGTGATGGATACTAAAGCAATGACAAAATAGAAACTTTGATCCCATAAAGCTGAAACGGGGACACCGATCAACAGATTGCGGATTGCCCCGCCGCCAAAGGCGGTTATGATTCCTAAAATATAAACTCCTAAAATATCATACTCTTCTTCCATGGCGATGATAGTTCCGCTAATAGCGAATGCAATCGTACCGATTAAGCTTAATACTTCCCATGTCATATGAATGTCCCTCTATGTCTTTTCGATTTTGATGGTAAAGCCAAATTTGATTTTAGCATGTTATCGGAATTTTTAAAACGGTTAAAAGCTTCGTTTTGAGGAAATTTTTATATATTGAATTTTTTTGTTATGATTAACTGAAATCTACCAGAAGGTGGTGCCTTTGATTTGGAAGAACCGATAAAGGAAACGGCTGTTTTAATTGGGTGTCAAACAACTGAGACTAGTGAACGTTTTGAATATTCACTCGATGAACTGGCTTCATTGGCGAAGACGGCGAATGCTGAGGTTTTAATGACCATCTCCCAGAAAAGGGAAAGCGTAGATCCGGCTACATATATAGGAAAAGGAAAAGTGGAAGAACTCCGGAATCTGGAGGAGGAGCTGGAGCCGGATTTATTTATCTTTAATGATGAACTATCCCCGAGCCAGATTCGGAACCTTTCGAAACAATTGGAGGCAAGGATCATAGACCGGACACAGCTAATATTGGATATATTTGCACAGCGGGCTCGATCCAGAGAAGGAAAGCTGCAGGTTGAACTTGCTCAGCTCCAATATTTATTGCCGCGTTTGGTTGGACAGGGAACGGCAATGTCCAGGCTAGGAGGAGGAATCGGCACCAGGGGACCAGGGGAGACGAAGCTGGAAAGCGACCGCCGCCACATCCGTGGAAAAATAGATGAAATCAAGCAACAATTAAGTGGAATAGTGAAGCATCGTGAACGCTATCGTGATAGAAGGAAACGTAATAAGGCCTTTCAAATAGCACTTGTGGGATACACGAATGCAGGTAAATCCACACTGTTCAACCGTTTGACGGAGGCTGATTCATATGAAGAGAACCAATTATTCGCTACGCTGGATCCCATGACAAGAAAGGCGATCCTTCCTAGCGGATTTACCGTGCTGCTGACGGATACGGTTGGATTCATACAAGATTTGCCGACATCTTTAATCGCTGCATTCCGCTCTACCTTGGAAGAAGTGAAAGAAGCGGATCTGCTGTTACATGTGGTCGATTCCTCAAGTACAGATTACTTTAATCATCAGAAAACAGTGCAGGATTTGTTAAATGACTTAGATGTGCCTTCCATTCCACAGCTAACGCTGTATAATAAAAAGGACAAGATTCACGCTGATTTTGTCAGGTCAGCCAGTCGTGCTTCATTAATGATCAGTGCCTATGAAGAATCGGACCTGAATCAAATCATGGAAGAAATTGAAAAGTACGTGATTGAAGAAATGGTCCCGTATCATGTTTTCCTGCCGTCGAGTGAGGGTAAACTATTATCACAGCTGAAAAATGAAACCATATTGCGCACTCTCTCCTTTAACGAAGAATTGGAAAGGTATGAATGCAAAGGTTTTTGTCTAGCTGATCATCCAATAACCGGGCAGCTGGAGAAATATTCATTATAAAGGGGAATTTTGATGTATCAGCAGTTAACAAATGGAGAAGTGTTGAAAAACATTGCACAGGAAGTGGAAGCAATGATTTCTCCGTTACATAAGCAAGTGGACGAACGAATCGAAGAAAATCAATTTCGCGTATTACAGAGTTATCAATCACATAAAGTGAGTGATTCCCATTTCATCCCGACTACAGGGTATGGATACGATGATATGGGCCGCGATACGCTGGAATTGATATATGCAGATGTTTTTGGCGCGGAAGCTGGATTGGTGCGCCCCCAAATCATTTCAGGCACACACGCCATCTCCACCGCTCTTTTCGGTATATTGCGCCCAGGGGATGAATTGTTATACATAACTGGAAAGCCGTATGATACTTTGGAAGAGATTGTCGGTATCCGGGGATCGGGTATCGGATCTTTGCGTGATTTTCAGATCGGCTATAAGGCCGTTCCGTTAGCGGAAACCGGAACCGTTGATTTCGAAGCCGTCAAACAAGCCATTCAACCAAACACGAAGATGATCGGTATACAACGGTCAAAAGGGTATGCGACACGCCCTTCCTTTACGATAAATGAAATAAAGGAAATGATTTCATTTGTTAAAGAGATTAACCCGGAAATCGTCGTGTTCGTGGACAATTGTTATGGAGAGTTTGTTGAGACACAAGAACCATGTCATGTCGGAGCGGATTTAATGGCTGGTTCACTCATTAAAAATCCTGGTGGCGGGATAGTGAAAACCGGTGGATACATTGTTGGTAAAAAAGATCTGGTTGAAGCTTGCTCTTATCGATTAACATCGCCAGGAATAGGGGCTGAAGCAGGTGCATCGCTTTATAGTCTGCAGGAAATGTACCAAGGGTTCTTCCTTGCACCGCATGTCGTGGGCCAAGCTGTTAAAGGAGCGGTATTCACAGCTGCCTTTTTAGAAAAACTCGGTATGAATACATCTCCTAAATGGGATGCGAAGCGAACTGATTTGATTCAATCCGTCCAATTTGATGACCGGGATAAGATGGTTGCGTTCTGTCAGGCCATCCAATATGCATCACCAATCAATTCACATGTAACACCATATCCTGCCTATATGCCAGGATATGAAGACGATGTAATCATGGCTGCGGGCACCTTTATACAGGGGGCCAGCATTGAACTGACGGCAGATGGTCCGACAAGGGCTCCTTATGTTGCCTACGTTCAAGGCGGATTGACATACGCACATGTTAAAGTAGCTGTACTGACTGCTGTGAATGCGCTAATTGACAAAAAGCTGATTCAATTGTAAATGAAATTAAGTTAGGTAGGTAATGGGAATCCAGATACAATTGGATTCCTAAAAAAGCAATAGTCATAATATTTGAGTAGTAGCAAATCATTTAATTTTTCTGAAAAAAGACGTCATAAAATGTAACATCATATTGACAAGTTTAATAACATGATATATGCTTATTTTAAGATAAACAAAAGGAGGATGCTAAGAATGAGCGGCAACAACATTCGGCGTTCGATGCCTCTTTTTCCATCGGAATCGTCATGCAGCTAACTGAGTTGTCTGCACGCCAAATTCGGTATTACGAAGAGCATCAACTTATTACTCCTATGAGAACAGATGGAAATCGTCGGGTTTTTTCATTAAACGATATCGATCGACTGCTTGAGATTAAAGACTTAATCGAACAAGGAGTCAATCTGGCCGGCATCAAAAAGATTTTCACTGTAAAGGAAGAGAATTTACCTAAAACTCAAGATTTAGAACAAGCGGAAAAGATAAGACAGGACCTTAGTGACGAGGAGCTTCGCAAGCTTCTGCGTGCCGAGCTTTTACAAGGCAGCAAGCATCGAACATCTCTTCGGCAAGGGGATATGTCCCGTTTTTTCCAATAAAAAATATGATTTATGAATGATTATTAGGGGGAATAGAAATTGGCAAAGTTCACACGTGAAGACATCACTCGTTTAGCGAAAGAAGAAAATGTTAAGTACATTCGTTTACAATTTACTGACATTTTAGGGACAATTAAAAACGTTGAAATCCCAGTCAGTCAATTAGAAAAAGCACTTGATAATAAAATGATGTTTGACGGATCTTCCATTGAAGGCTTCGTTCGTATCGAAGAGTCTGATATGTACCTATATCCTGATTTAAACACATGGGTTATCTTCCCTTGGACTTCTGAAAAAGGTAAAGTCGCACGTCTAATCTGTGATATTTACAATACGGATGGAACACCTTTTGATGGAGATCCACGTGCAAACCTAAAACGTGTTCTTGCGGAAGCAAGAGAAATGGGCTTCACGGATTTCAATCTTGGACCTGAGCCTGAATTCTTCCTATTCAAACTGGATGCAGCAGGCGAGCCGACTCTAGAATTGAACGATAAAGGCGGATACTTTGACCTTGCACCTACTGACCTAGGAGAAAACTGCCGTCGTGATATCGTTCTTGAACTTGAAGAAATGGGATTTGAAATCGAAGCATCCCACCATGAAGTAGCTCCAGGACAACATGAAATTGACTTTAAATATGCAGATGCAATTTCAGCTTGTGATAACATCCAAACATTTAAATTGGTTGTTAAAACGATTGCCCGTAAACATGGTTTACACGCAACATTCATGCCAAAACCATTGTTCGGTGTTAACGGATCTGGAATGCACTGTAATGTTTCACTATTCAAAGGCAACGAAAACGCGTTTTATGATAAAGAAGGTAAATTGGAATTAAGTAAAACAGCTGAGCAATTTATCGCAGGTATCATTAAGCATGCTCCAAGCTTCACTGCGGTAACAAACCCAACTGTTAACTCATACAAACGTCTAGTTCCTGGTTACGAAGCTCCTTGCTATGTTGCATGGTCTGCTAAAAACCGTAGCCCACTAATCCGTATCCCAGCTTCACGCGGAGTAAGTACTCGCGTAGAGGTACGTAGTGTCGATCCAGCAGCAAACCCATACTTGGCGCTTGCAGTTCTACTAAAAGCTGGTCTTGACGGAATCAAGAACGACTTGACTCCTCCAGCTCCAGTTGACCGCAACATCTATGTAATGAATAAAGAAGAACGTGAAGAAGTAGGTATCGTTGATCTACCAGCTACTTTATATGCTGCATTGGAAACATTAAAATCTGATGAAGTAATCAAAGAAGCATTAGGTGAACATTTACTTGAGCACTTCATCGAAGCAAAAGAAATCGAGTGGGATATGTTTAGAACTCAAGTTCACCCATGGGAACGCGAACAATATATGTCAATGTATTAATCTCTCAAACCCTTGGCACCTTTGGTGTCAGGGGTTTTTTATTTCGGGCATTCTTTCATAAAATCTTAGGAAGTTATCAACTGTCCGAAAAATGCCCGAAAAAAATTTGGAAAGAATTTAAGATATAAGGAGATGAATCAAATGGGAAGGGATTTTTCATAATTACTTTAATTGTTATCGTGTAACTTTTTATTTAATTGGTTTTGATAGTTATATTTACTCCTATTAAAGTCAGTTCCCAGATATTACCCCGCCTATTATTGCCCCCCAAACAATACTTAAAGCGACGACAGACATAAGCCAATATATTAGAATAAGGTAGACCACACATACAAATGTCTATACAAATCTATCAATTTTATAACTTAGAAAAAGCACTAACCTTGGAGGTCAGTGCTTTTTCATTTGTGTTGGCTCTCCATTCAATTTTATCCATACCAATATCCTGAATAAACAGTACCGCTTATTGTTGAATAAGATGAATTAGTATAAAAAGTTACCTTCATTCTAGTTTTCGCGTTCTTTTTCAATACATTTGTAAATGTTCTATTAGAAGGGCTAAGAATACGGATAAAACATAAAATGATTAATAAATAATTTCTTTTTCATATAACAGCATCATTGGTCTCACGCTTACAAAGATGAAGAATTATTCAACTAACAGGTGCTTTACTGCATTACCAGAAGCTAATCAACAGCTCCTTTTTCTAATGCAACCAACGGGGTAGTTTAGTTCATTAAGAAATTTCACAGTCCTAATTTATCTATATTTCCTGTGTTTATTTTGGCAAGTCATTCACTTCATATGCAACCCGGATTCCGGATTCAATCGCCCCTTGCATCCAAGCGTGGGTAAGCGAAGTGTGTTCACCGGCAAAGTGCACCCTTCCTTCAGGTTTAGGGATATAAGGATGTAACTCGGTTTCCTGACCCGGTTCAAAAGCAGTGAAAGCTCCAGAAGTATATTCATTATCGACCCAACTTAAGGAAGTTCCTGATACAAACTCAGAATAGACTTGGTCTCCGAAAATTTCAGCTAAGTTCTTTAAAGCATATTGAATGCGATCTTCATTTGATAGACCGTTCCATATTAAAGCCTCATCCGCCCATGTATAGCTTGCCAAAACAACAGCAGGTCCCTTTGTACCAATCCCTTGACTTGGGTAATAAGTAAATCGAATCGGAAGGTCAGTTATGGATTTACCACCATATTGATGGTGTCTTTCCCAAAACCTGCTTTTAAACTCGATACCGATTTTTGTTGCGCTCATATAGTTCAGTTCACGAATCGCTCTCCGTTTATAATAGGAAAAAGAATGGTATGGTTCAACTTTCACAAATCGTAACACTGTAAAGGGGATGGTTATGATGGCAAGATCACCAGTTATGGTGGAATCCTCTAAGGTGTGCTGATGGGTGGAATGGATGGTTACTCTGTTGTTATGTTGGAGGATTTTCGTCATCCTTTGATTGAACATAAGAACTTCTTTTAATTGCGGGAGAAATGCCCGTGGCAGCAGATCCATACCACCGGTTATCTCATAGAAACGATTTGCTCTGAAGGACGACTCTTCTCGCAAGACTTCAATAAATGACATCCCCATATATGCTTCTAAGTCAAGGAGTACACCGATCATATCAACCGCGCCATCTGAAAAAGTCGTTCCATATTGATAATGGTAAGAGTTT
Source organism: Peribacillus frigoritolerans (assembly GCA_030562215.1). GTDB lineage: Bacteria > Bacillota > Bacilli > Bacillales > DSM-1321 > Peribacillus > Peribacillus frigoritolerans_B. Next base: position 2,834,496 of record JAUPFL010000001.1, read on the forward strand.
AAGAAAGTACCTAGTGAGTAGTTTTTAAATTCTTTTTCTACGAGATGCCAATTTCTCGTAGGGTCTTGTTTAATAAAATCAAGAATTGGCTGTGTAGCTAATTTCACCAGATCCTCTGCGCTTTTACCTCTTTCATTTGGGGCAACGGGAAAGTTTAGAATACCAGGAGAACGTTCAAAAATGTTAAGACGTGTTTTGATTCCATTGAGATAAAGAATATCCATTGGAGTTCGGTTAATAAACAGGTTTAGGGTTAGCCCGAATTTTTTAATATACTCTAAGGTCAAAAAATGAACATCAGGAATACGCATTGGGCCTGGGTTAAAATAAAGCCCATTACTAAAGGGGGAACGTATGGTAAAGGCACGTCCGCCTACCCTGTTATTTGCTTCAAGTATTGTGATGTTGTGCCCGGCCTCCTGCAATAGAGAAGCCGCAACCAGTCCTGCCAGTCCTGCGCCAACAATAGTGATATGTTTGGGAACTTGGGACTTTTTAAGACCATTTCTAATAATGCTAATCATTTGTTGAGTAGTTAATTGATAATTTATGTTAATGGGCATCTCTTCCCTCCAGTGAAATAGATTTATTACATTGTATTCACTTGTATAGAGGTCTATGTGTTCTTACTATTTTCGGATAAATAAAGTAAAGATAAATTCTACTTTTGTAGCTGGGGTACAAATGAAAATATTAAATAAAGAGACCCCTCCATTTCAGTGAGTGATAGGAAAAACCTCCAACACTTACACAGGTATACTTTTTACGTAGAAGTGCCTGAAGGATTTAGCGTTGAAGTTCTGTGTTTAACAAGTTACTTGGAGATTGATATTAAACTAACAGGCGCTTTACCTCAATAAAAGGGGGCTGCGGGAACCTTTTTCTTACGGAACTAACGGGGCAGGTTAGTTGTATAAGGAATTGGATTATTACGGTATAATCTTTAGGTTGTTGTCTTCAATACTCAATGTTAGGGTGGATAATTTAATCGTTCGAAATTTACATTTAACTTTTAGGAGGACATACCTTTGTTTAATTTTGTCACTGTAGGGCTCCTTGTTATAGGAATCCTTGCTGCTTGTGTCAATGAACTATAAAAATGAATTAGTAGATGTAGATACTCCTCAACAAAACGAGGTTCAAGATTCCACCCAACAGAACACAGAGCTTTCTTACGATGCACCAAGGTATCATATGACGGGCGGTTGGACAAATGGTGAATATTACATAATGATTAATGGTAGCAGCGACTTCGAAGGATCTGCTAAGTAGATACTGCAAAAAATTCCGAAAAAGGGAAAAGAGAAAGTCATAAAGCATTTACAGTTAACCGAATCAACCGGAAATAAACTAACTGCAAAGCCTCCAGGCGGCGAGGAGAATGTACATTTATGGTAAAATGTGGAGTGATGTACAACTCCTTTATTTCACAATGCCTTCACGAAATCCTCATGTCCTGAAATCACTCCATTTAACTTTGACCTCACAATCAAGGGGGATGAAATCCTGCGAATAAGTGAGCATTCGAAAGATATTTGTATCAAACTGAGGGAGTTGAAGAAGGTATTTATTGATCAGCTAAAGAATAGTATTCGGTAAAGGTTGATTTTAAGGGGTAAACAAACTTAATATCAGGAGGGAAAAATGGTTGATTATAGTTATGAGAAACAATATCTGAAAAAACTCAGGACTTTTACTTATATCACGATAGCATTAATTTTTTTAATGATATTTATATTCATTTGCATTTTTCTTTTGTATTTTTCTATGTCAAGCATTTTAGACGTTGTGTATTTTACACCAAAAATAGCAATTTTCTCATTCTTGATTTCTAGTGTATTTTCTGTTTTAGCCATAAAAAATCTCTTTGGTAAGATATTGTTATTATTAAACATATTTCTAATGCTATTTATGATTTTTTATGGACCATAAATAGATACAAGAAGACTAAATTAGGGTGTAAGCTGTCGTTTAGACAGCCTTTACTTATGCAACTATCAGGGCAGTTTAGTTGCAGAAAAAATGCTAAAATATGTATAGCTAAATTAAACTTTGGGACGTGATTAAAACGGATAAATTTAAAAAAACTTTTCTCCGGTTTTAGTAACCGGTTAGTTTAAGACAGGGGTGTTCGAGGTGACAGTTATTAATGGATGGAGGCGTTTAATTTAAATAAAATTTTAAAAATGGGTATTTGTACGTCTATCGTATTAGTAATTTTACTTGGTGTTACTTTTTTTGAATACATATTTTTAAGATTACTCGGATTACAATATAATTCAATTGGTGCTTTAGTATTTTTCTTTGTTATGTAGGTATTTCTTGAAATACCTCTCTCGCTCATTACAAATGCGATACCAAAGGCTTTAAAATCCTTCGGTATTATTCAATCAACTAAGGGCTGGGGGTCTCACTTTTGCGTTAATTGAATTACTCGTTACCTTCTTGGATAATATCTCCATTACTTGGCAAGGTTCACTCATATTTGCATTGATTTCTGTACTTATCGGTTTGAAATTAAAGAGAAAGATGATGGCGACCAATGATTGATAGTGAAGAATTCAAGACAATAGAAAATAGATTTAATTCCAAAAAGTAAACTATCGAACGCACGTTAGTTTAACAAGAATGGGGAAACCCTAATTGATTAGGAGTGAGGTTAGATGATTGCCATTGTTATGCAAGTAATTTTAGCAGTTTTTATTTTAGTCGGAGGATTCATAAAACTTTTACGTATCCCGTTTCAGGTTGAACATTGGCAGCATTATCAATATCCATTATGGTTCATGTCTGTAATTGGATTTATTGAACTTATTGGAGCAATAGGAATGATTGGGGGTATCTGGAATAGATACTTGGCTGTTGGATCAGGTGTATTGTTTGTACTTATCATGATAGGAGCCCTACATGCTCATATTTTTCGAGCGCATCAATCTATTGTAATGATTGTTCCTGCAATGATCTGTTTAATATTATCTATCATGGTTATTATCAAGAACTTAACGTTCGCATAAATTTGTTCACAATTTTGGAGAGTTTAATAAAACTTATAATTTTACTTCTCTATTTATGTTAATCCCCTACTGAATCAGTCTTTGAGGGACTTTGCGAATGTTCTTGAACTAACGGGTGCGTTAGCTGAAAATCAGAGCTGTCTTTAAGGCGAGAGAGGAGCTTCAATAAGTGCTTAAAAATAGAAAAGTAATCGTAACAGGCGCGGCTTCTGGAATAGGTAAAGAAATTGTCAAACAATGCTTATATGAGGGGCTTCAGTAATTGCATGCGATATTAATGAACATTCCTTATATGATTTAAAACGGTCAATGGATGATCGCTATGTTCTACATACATATCAGTTAGATGTAAGTAACCATGAAGAGGTCATTAAATTTTTTGTATATGTTGAAGCAGAACAAGCTGATGTAGATGGTTTAGTTAATAATGCGGGGATTTATTTGGCGAAAAATATATTGGATTATCAAGTAGATGAAATTGATAAAGTCCTAGATATAAATGTTAAGGGGTATATTTATCTCTCACAAATGTTCGGTAAAAAATTGTTCCAAAGCCAACGTAAAGGGAGTTATCGTTAATATGTCTTCAGTGTCAGGAATGGAGGGCAGTTCAGATGCAATTTATGGGTTATCAAAGGCTGCCATATTAGGTTTAACTAAAAGCTGCGCAATGAATTTCTCACCATATATCCGAGTTAATGCTGTTGCTCCTACGATGGTTAATACTCCCATGATGGGTACGATACCTGATTGGAGAAAAGAGGAGTATTTAAGTCACCAACTCATCAATACGCCTGTCCTGCCTGAAGATGTGGCTGATACTGTTGTCTTCTTATTATCAGATAGAGCCAAGCATTATACAGGCGCAACATTCGATATTAATAATGGAGGATATCTAAGATAGTTCTGCTTCTTGTTAAACAATAGGTACGTTTGTTTAGATAGGGGTTGCTGAGGCAATCCTTTTTCTTATGGCACTAACGGGACAGATTAGTTGATTAAGCATTAGGGAGAGTTAATAGGGTGAAATTAAAACTTTTAAGGGGAAGACAGTGAGAAACTACTTAGAGTAACAACCATACTACAATAAATCGTAGAGTAAGAAGTCTAGTGGCGTTTTCTAGTAATACTCGGAAGTATAAGCGCTTTCTGTTATAATAACAATGGGTTGGCATGTGTGGCTGTCATAGTATCTGGCGTAGGCGGGGCCAATACCGGAAGAGGACTTAGTGAAAATATCCTTTTTATCTGAATAAAATCTTACATAAACTATAAAAGACGATAACCCCTTGGCACTCAAGGGGGTTATTTTTCTGGTTATTCAGCAGTGAATGTAAATGTTTCTTTTAAAGGTCTGCCTTCCATTCCCTTTTGAGTCCAAATAATTTCCACTTCGAATTCCGTAGCTTTTTCAGCCAAAAGGAAATTGCTAAATCGATAAGGATACCCATCATTCAATTGTTTTGCTAAAGCAATCGCCTGTTCATCAGTATCTAGTTTTCTACAAGGATGATCAGGAGGACAACCAAAAAGTGCAAACTTCGTCGTAGAATTAGGTTCATTTCTATACATGTAAATTTCCGCAGATAATACATCCTTACCAATATTATCAACCTCTAAAGAGTAAGTATGATATTCTCCCTTTTTAGATTCTGCTAACACCATACCTTTTTCAGCTTGGCCTACTTGAACCGACCATTGTTTCGATGTTTGTTTGGTTGGCAATTCACCAAAGGTTAAAGCTTTTGCCTCTAGAGTTGGTGCGACTATGTTCAAAAGAAATAATGTGCATATAGCAAGTATCGTTTTCTTAACCATGACTACCTCCTTGTTTTAGTTACAGTTACTTTGCCCAAAATGGAATGGACTATGTTTTGAACTAAGAGGTGCTTTATTTAATAAGGAAGGTTGCTGCGGCAACCTTGTTTCTTAACGGAACTAAAGGGGCAGCATTCCTGTAATGAATGAAAATGAGTTTTGAGCACATCTTTCTTATTAAATTAAACAAAACCAGCTAAGTTTGTGATTTAATACACTTAAACTAACGGGTGCTTTAGCTGAAGATTGGATCTGTCTTTAAGGCAGCTTTCCTTATGGAACTAAAGGGGAAGGTTAGTTTCAAATATTTAAAGTTAACGATACTTCACCTCTAAGATGTATTCGTCTCGATTTGCTTTCTCAATATTGTTCTGTTAGGTGCAATGGTTCATCAACTTAAACCATTAAACTGATTACTGGAGGTATTTTACTAAATGAATAAACAGGACCAACTAAATATTATCAAAGAGGATTTTATTAATTGTCAAAAAGTACTATTGGCAATTGGTGATGAAACACGTCAATCGATCCTTTCTCGACCTGCTGTGTCCCATCATCTTAAGGTTTTACGAGATGCCGGTGTTATTTTAATGCGTAAAGAAGGGACAAAAAACTTTTATTATATTAATGTACGTACAGAATTAGGTTTATTAAGAACGCTTGTGTTGGATATTGATAAGTTCATGCAGAACTTTTATTGAAAAGATGGAATATAAACACACATTAGTTGGAGGTATAGGTATGAGAGCAATGGTTATTGATAGGTATGGGAAAGTTCCAATGCATTTGGTAGAAATACCCACACCTGAAATTGGTGAATATGAGGTACTCGCAGAAATTCATGCAGCTAGTATTAATCCTGTTGATTTTAAGATACGCGATGGGAAAGTGAAATTGTTAGTTAAATATAAAATGCCTCTTATCTTAGGAAATGACTTTTCTGGTGTCATTGCAAGGGTTGGCGCAAAAGTGACTCGTTTTAAAGTTGGTGACGAAATATATGCACGTCCACGTAAGAGTAAAATCGGTACTTTTGCTGAATATATCGCTATTCATGAAGATGACATCGCCTTAAAACCTAAAAATTTAAGCTTTGAAGAAGCGGCATCGATCCCACTGGTTGGGTTAACCTCCTATCAAGCCCTAACTGACATTTTGCAATTACAAAAGGGACAAAAGATTTTAATTCAAGCTGGGGCTGGTGGTGTCGGTACCTTTGCTATTCAACTGGCCAAATTAATGGGTGCCACTGTTGCAACGACTGCCAGTGAAGCTGGTGCGAATTTAGTAAAATCTCTTGGTGCAGATGAAATTATCAATTACAAGACAGAAAAATTTGAAGAGATACTGAAAAACTATGATGCCGTATTTGATACACTTGGGGGTGAGATACTCGAAAAATCATTCGAAGTGATAAAAAACGGAGGGAAAATTGTTTCCGTTTCGGGATTACCGAATGCTCGTTTTGGTAAAGAATATGGTTCCGGATTTTTTAAAACGTTGTTGTTTTCTGCAGCAAGTTATAAACTTACTGTACTTGAAAAAAAGCATAATGTTCAATATACGTTTTTGTTTATGAAGCCGAGTGGAGAGCAATTACGTATAATTGCAAACTTTATTGAGACTCGTAAAATTACACCTATAATTGATAGAGTTTTTCCTTTTGAAGATGCTCAAGAAGCGATGGAATATGCGGAGTCAGGAAGGGCGAAAGGGAAAATAATATTAAAAATCAGGTAGTTGTCAAACGAAGTAAAAAATATTTCCCAACTTTAATCAGTATGGAGTCTTTTGTATGGATGTTAAATAATAGGGTAAAGGTAACTTTTCAAAATCTTTATTCTAAAGCTACAAATGATCTTCAACGAACAGGCGCTTTAAAGAAGTAACCAAAGCCTAAATTCACACTTATAACACCGGGAATTTAGGCTTTATGTATTGTGGCTTCATTAACTTTGTAAATCCTTTCCTGACGCTACCCCTTAATGAACTCCCTCAGTTTAATAGATAATGCTCACGAATACTCATAGAGGATAAAACTAAAATGAAATACGAACCTATATTATTATTTATTTGAAGTAAAGGAGGATAAGATGAATACATATTGTAAGAGTGCATTGAATCAAATTAAAGTAGCTGTAACGACAATTATTGAGATGATAGAAAAATTAGAAGAAAACGACTTACAAAAAGACCTACACCTAATAAGCATTCCATAGGAGAGCTGTTAGAACACATTGCTATTATTGGTGAAGCTGATTCGCTTATATCGGACGGGGCATCCCAAGATATGATGAATAAATTTTATTCAAGTGTTTCATATAAAAGCCTAAATGAGATGAAAGGAGCGTTGATAAAAAATCATCAATTTTTAGAAGATAAATTTATGAATTTTACAGAAGTCGAACTTCAAGAGAAAATTACTTCTTATTGGGGTGTTACTTACTCACGATATGAATGGTTGTTAGAGATTGTTGCTCACGTTTATCATCACAGAGGACAATTACACTCTATGCTTGTTCATTGTTATGGGAAAGACCCAAAAGTTCCATTATTTGAATAGAATTTACTAATCAACTAACGGGTGGTTTAGTTTATTAAGGAAGACAAAAAAGATCAGCGTTTTTATAAAAGAATAATCCAATTTAATAGTAGTATAAGGGCATGTTTTGATAATCTTTTTCAAACATGCCCTTTCTATTTATTTATTTATTAAAGTTTTTTGTTTAGGTACTCTAAATAATCCTAGTGCTTTTCTAGTTCCATTAGATTAAGATGGATTAGTTAGTATTTACTATATGAGAGAAAATGGGGAAAAATTGTTATGAGAAATTATTTTATTTTAGCAGCAAGTGTTATCTCAATTGGATTGCTTGGTGCATGTATGCAAGAAGAAAAAGCAGTAGATAAAAAGGCTCCAGTCGAAGAAAGTGCACATGCTGAGGAACCGACAGATGTTGAAGAGCTCTCTTCAGAAGAAGTAAACGAAACTAAATCTCTTTATACGGTGGACAGTTATATGAAGTCAGTCGAAGAAAACCTTGATGCAAAATCGGAAACATTAATCAGTAATATAAAGGAGTTACATAAATACACCATTTACTCTAAAGTGGAATTATTGGATTTTGTAGCATTTGTAGAAGATCCTTCCGAGTTTAACTTATCCATTACTATGTTCTCAATGGATAGACAAGCTAATGAAGTCTTTAACGAGAGTAAGGATTCTTCTATCTTTGCAGGTAGTCTGGGTATGATTGAAAATGTAAGATACACCCACCTTTTAGGTAATCAAACAGATGACTTTTGGGATTTCTACGAAAAAAATGAAGAGGAACTTAACCTTGCAGAAAAACAAGCGTTTGCTACTTGGGTCGCAGATTGCTGGAAAAAAGCAGATGGACAAGCAATCCCATTGCCAGCCTACTTTTCTCTACATGATGATTATGAATCCTTTGATTTAAAGAAAAATCAGTGGGTTACAGATGATGAGAAATGGTCTTATTGATACATTAACGGAGGGGCATTTATCCACATTGTTCCTCATATGAGTAAAGACCTTCAATTGAAGGTCTTTTTTGTTAGTACATTGGTTACATAGTAAACCTGCAATAAATTAATATACTATTCTTGTTCAACTAAGGGTGCGTTAGCTGAAAATCGGAGCTGTCTTTAAGGCAGCTTTTCCTTATGGAACTTTCCATAAGGAGTGCTATTATAAGACCTATTGTAAAATGCCAAAAACGATGTGCATTGGTGGACGGAATTATATCCTCTGACGTATTTATATTACCTCTTACTAAAATGCCTTACAGAGCCATTTAAGTAGTGAATCATTTCCACTTTTTAGTTTTTTCTTTCCAGAAATAATGCTATTATTTGTAAAATACATATAATAAGGCGGGATCTTATGAATAAAAAACTCAATTAGCTTTGATTTTTCTCTTAATACCTCTGGCAATATCAATTTATTTTTGGTTTTCGGATTCAGCCTTATCACGAGGCGGATATGACTTAGCTATAGATGGTTTTGTAGTAGCCAGAGTCTTAATGATCATTTACACATTACATTTATTGGGGAAATTAGGGAATTTATCATTAAAAACAAAAAAGATTAGCTATGAGCTAACCTTTATGTTTTATAGATTGATGGATTAAATACTTTAATAAGGGAGGTTGCTGAAGCAACCTTTTTCTTAATTAACCGGGTGCGTTAGCTCCATAGGATACACTTTAGAGACCACAATAATGAACTGCACCCCAATTGTTAGACACCATCAAACAATTGGAGGTGCTATTTTTGTAGGAATAGCACGACGAAACGAGTCTTATTGTCCAAAAAAGTCCAAGTATCAACCCCTTTAGCAGCATAGAAATAAAACATTAGTTATATAAAAAGTATGATTTTATAATAGTCAACTTTAATTTTGAATGTTGTCTTATTCGTAGGATTTCAAATATGTACGGAGTACCAGGTTTCTTGAACAAAAGGGCACTGTGACCCATCAGGTTAGCATAACTGGCCTCCACCCCTTGGATAGGCATGACGAAGGAATGAGAGGGCAATTGACCCGTTGAGACATGGGAGGAAAGCCTCCAGGGGCGGCGTGGAGATGTACATTATATGGTAAAATATGGAGTGGCAGCTGACTCCTTTATTTAACTATGCCTTCACGAAGCCTAACTGATCTGAACTCATTTCATTTACCCGTAAGTCTAATTAAAAGGGTTATGAAATCCTGCGAATAAGTGAGCATTCGAGAGATATTCGCATTAAACTGAGGGAGTTGAATAACAATTGTTGAATTTATTAAGAAAAATAAAATTGACTAGAGAAAAAGTTAATGTTAAATTTACCTTACGACCGTTCGTAAGTTTGATGAAATGACGTCAGAGCGAATTAAGGGAAATGGGATTGGAGGGAATTTAATGAATCGAAAGTGGGCGTATATTATTATAGCCGGTATTATTGCTTGGTATTTGCATTTGCGTGGACTTTCTAATGATTAGTGATCTTGGAGGGGATTTTATGAATCGAAATTGGGCTAATGTTATTATTGCCGGTATTATTGAGATAATGTGGGCAATGGGATTGAAGTATTCAAATAATTTGATTTCGCGGGCGGGCACATTTTTTCTTATCTATGTATCCTTTGTTGTTTTGATGAAAGCTACAAAAAAACTACCCGTTGCTACTGTCTATGCTGTCTTTACAGGAATAGGAACAGCGGGAACAGTCTTGGTGGAAATGGTGGTTTTTGGAGAAGCTTTCAGTTGGACAAAAATATTGTTTATTCTCCTCCTTCTGTCTGGTGTAGTAGGATTAAAACTTGTCACAACTGAATCAAGCAAGAAAGAAGGTGCAGTATAAATGGCTTGGTTATATCTTGTCTTGGCTGGGGCTTTTGAAGTGGTTGGGGTTACGGGTATGAATAAAGTTGTTAAAGATAAAAACTTACAGTCGTATATAGTATTATTTATGGGATTTATAATTAGTTTTGGTTTTCTAAGTTTAGCAATGAAAACTCTCCCTATGGGAATCTCCTATGCGGTATGGACAGGGATTGGAACTGTGGGAGGAGTAATTATTGGAATGTTGTTCTATGGAGAATCAAAAGATTGGAAACGAATTTTATTTATAGGGGCAATTTTAGTAGCAGTAGTGGGTTTGAAATTGACATCATAAATATCATACGTTGTTGAACTAACGGGTGCGTTAGCTGAAGAATCGGAGCTGTCTTTAAGACAGCTTTTTCTTATGGAACTAGAGGGGAGTTTATTTGAAAAAGAAATGGTATAATTATCCTTGAAAATATAATAACTCTCTATTTTATTTGGTATTTTTTATAATTATCGTAAAGGAATGACATATATGAAATTAATTAAACGATTTTAAACCGTCCTGCTGAAAAGCGACTTGCATATTTTTATGGAATGGTTGCGACAGATGAACAGGTGTGGTTACTACACGACGAAAATGGCGACTTATTACTATTGGATGATGATGATGGAGACTATCCATTTTTACTACCTGTTTGGCCAAGTCGAAGTTTTAAATGGAGTCTGCCAATATAGATAAATCATACGAAGCGTTCAACATACCACTTTTGAATTTTTTCGATTTACTAGTTGATATTGAAAATGACGGTGGTGCCACAGCGATTTTCCCAAATAAAAACGATACAACGATTCAAAAACGTGATGAAATAAAGGAAATGATTCGCAATTTATAGCAATTAAGATACTCCCACACATTAATTTGGAAAATTGTAATATTTATAAAATAAATAAAACCGCAATTAGACTAGTAAAAGAGAATCCTATCATTATTAGGTCCAATTCTTTAGTAGAAATTGATTTTGTTATTTTACTAACGGGTGCTTTACTTCATTATAAGGAGCTGATTAGCAGCTCCTTTTGTTATGGAACTAAAGGGGCAGCATTCCTGTAATAACTGAAAATGAGGTTTGAACGAAAAAAGCACTCTTATTTGCAGGGAGTTAACCGTTGATGCGCATCCATAAACCATTTTGATTATGATTAGATGCTTGTCCATTTCGTTTTCATTTTCTTTACATAAAATATAGTATCTCTACGAAAAGGAGGTGAATAGTATGATCAATAGCATATTTCAATTTATTCAAGCTATATTGGAAAGTGCCATTAATTTGATAAATTCACTCCTTGCGACAGTTACTGATAATTTAGAGGAAGTAATTAATTCTTTAATTCAATTACTTCAATCTCTGCTACAATCTATCACTGCTTTTCTTACTTCACTTATTCCCATAATTGGTGAAGTTTTAGAGGGAGTAGTCACTGCATTGCTCCAATTCTTCCAATCTGCTGTGCAAGCTCTTATTGATTTACTGGGTTCACTTCTTTCCCCTGCATAGTAGGACAAGCCCATTTATAAGATGAATTTTGTTGGATAAAGCTCGTTGAATTAGAATAATTCTCTGAGCTTTATCTTCTTAAATTTTCATTATGTTAACTGGATTGATATTTCTGTAATAGACAAATGGGCTAGATCTAACCCAATTTTTCATCCCTATAGGGACTAGATGAGTATTTGTAAATGAATATTCCACGTTTGTTGAAGGAAACCGTTTAACGTACGTAAATAACTTGGTATTGAGTGAATACATACTTGTTAAAGGTGAATTGAGCGGAAAGGAACGGAAAATATGGGCGAAGAGCACATCGTAAAACGGTGGATGGATAATTTACTGTCCCTATACCCAACGCTATGTAAATCACGAAATTTCTTATGTAGGGACGGATGAAAAGGAAGAAAGGTTCGCTACTTGTACGGGTATCGATGATTGCTGCGGCGATTGTTTGTTTCTTCTTGGTTCTCAAGCCTTGGATGGGATAGAAAAGAAAAGATCAATTTTATCCATTCAAATATCCAAAAAGTAAAATTATGTAAATTCATTTAGAGAACGCAAGTTGCATTTCTAATCTCATTTTAGAACCGTCCCAAAAATGGACGGTTTTTTCGGTGTGTAGCTGAAGATTAGAGCTGTCTTTAAGGCAGCTTTTTCTTTATGCAACTAAAGGGGAGGATAGTTCCATTAGGAATACCTAATTATTAGATCTAACGAGGAACTTATTTTAAGGAGGATAACATGAGCTTGGAGCATGATTTTTACCTTATTTACTAAGACAACAGATAGGATTATCAACAAGCAGAGGATTTGACCTTTGTAAAGGCGTATTTATATCATAAATCATTTAATCAGTATTCAAGTTAAAAAATCTTTAACGGGAGGCTAGATATCCTGAAGCACAATCAACAAATTAATCACTCGGATGTCTGGTTCTTACGAACGTTTTAACTTCCTTTATTTTCATTTTACTTTCTTTTTCTCAATCCCTATACTGATTTAAAGGGAGGAGGAAATAGTTTGATTTTTTTATTCTTTATGTTGATAATTCTCGTTTATTTTATATATAGGGCGAATAAAAATACACATGAGGCAATCGTTAACACTGTAGCTCCCGTTTCTGCAAATGTGACTACCCCCAACTGTTCTAATCTACGCGTTCTTCAATTATCAGATTTGCATTTAGAAAACTTATCGATTTCTCCAGAAAAACTATATAATCAATTAAAGAAAGAGAATTTTGATTTGATTGCTTTAACAGGCGACTATTTAGATCGAACGAAAAGTATTCCTAAAATAATTCCTTATCTAGAAGTAATACAACAATTCAATCCAAAATATGGCATATATGCGGTCTTCGGAAATCATGATTATATTTTAAGAGAGGACAGTTTTGGACGTTTAAAGGAATTATTTGAACGATATAATATCAAAACAATGCAAAATCAGAATGATACGATAATTGTGGAAGGAAACTTAATTTATATTATCGGAATTGATGATTACCATACAAAAAGGAGCGATCTAAGCTTAGCATATAATGGCTTGATAGAAAAAGGTTATCGACTTGTTTTAACTCATGATCCCAACCTTGTTCTACAAATGGAAAAGTTCCACTTTGATTATCTACTTGCCGGACATTTTCATGGCGGTCAAATTTGTTGGCCGAAACCGTACCACTTAAGAAAGTTCGGGAAACTTGTTCGTCTCAACTTAATTAAGGGGCTTATTCATTACCAAGGGAAACTTTTCTATATAAATGAAGGACTTGGACAAACCTTGTTTAATATTCGTATAGGGAGCAGACCGGAAATTACAATTCATGAACTAACAATTCCTAATCTTTAAAACAAGTACAGAGGAAAATTTAGTTTGAATCTAAAAGTAAAAAACAATTAAAATTTCCCTTAGTGTTTTTCGGAAATACCTTCACCTTCACCTCTTTGAGGTGAAGGTATTATTATATTTTCTACTATTGCTTGGAATATGATATATACATGTTGCCCAAAATTTGAAAAGATTATTTTTAGATTATGTTATTGGTCCAAAAATAGAAAGCCCAATTTGGAACAAAATAAGCAATAATCACCTAGTTATCAGTCAACTAAAGCCAAGGTTAAGACTATTGGGAGATTCCGGTATGAAGCGTCTACAAGTATACATATTAGAAATGCTTACAAGCATCTATCAACGGGTGAAATTGGTTAAGTTTCAAAAGTCATCGTTAGAATCAGGAAGTCCTGTAGATTTTCCACCATTATAGAAGGAAAGCCATTTTTACATTTGGCTTTTTTGCATAATTTCGAATGAAGAAAGGAAATTTAATTAAGAAATCTTAGCGAAAGTTGGTGTAGGGCATATTTTAACCGAATTTTTCCCGCAATTATATCATAACTTAGTACGTCCTAAGTGGTTTACTGAAAAGTATATACATCTTTATTTACAAGAGGAATTTGAATTTAATGATAAAACTGTCTTAGATTTCGGTTCCGGGACAGGGGTAAACTGCACTTTATTTTCTTCTGAAAGTTATATGGGTGTAGAGCCTGACGAAAAAAGAGTTATGTATTCGAAAAAGCTATATTCAAATTATGAATTCAAAGTTTTAGAAGAATATTCTCTGCCAGTTGAAAATGAAAGTATTGATTATATTCTCATTATTTCCGTGTTACATCACATCTCTTGTGCTGAGATAAAAACCTATACGGAAGAATTTAAGCGAGTATTAAAACCAAATGGGAGAGTCATTGCAATTGAGCCTTGCATGTACCAACATAAACCTTTTTGTAACTTCTTTATGAACTGGTTAGACCAAGGACGTTTTATCAGAGATGAGAAAGGATATATAGATATTTTCATAAGAACGGTTATAAATGCGATGTTTTAAAGCGTTTTAGAAAATGTTTTGTATACAACGAACTATTTTTCTCGGCCTGCTTAAAAGAAGCTGTCCCATCGCCATAAACTAAGGTGAAATTGGTTTCTCCATAACCCCCAAAAGTTATTCTTTTTGTAGGAATATACTGGAAGGGTCTCTTTTCTCAGGAACTTCGAAACACCTTCTTCATCGTCTTTTTAAGAATTAGCTAAAGAGTAAATGTCTGCTGGACCCCCTATAGGGGGTCCAGCAGAAAAATATGGATTTTTACAAACGATAAGCATTTGATACAGATCTTATGAGGCATTATGAATTCTAATTTAAAGGGTTTGATTATGTACCAATAGGTTTTACTCTATTAAGATTGTGAAGGTTTCTACTTAAACTAACGGTTCGTTAGCTGAAGAGCGGAGCTGTCTTTAAGGCAGTTTTTTCTTATGGAACTATCGGGGCAGTTTAGTTCAACAAGAAATGGATAAAAATGTGACAATAAAAGAAGGAACGATAAATTAATAACATACCTCGATTCATATTATCGTCATAAGTGAGCCACCAATAGCTCCGGTTATTACTATAACCCAAGACGGCAATTTCAGTACACAAGCATACTGAATAAGATCGCAGCAAAAGCAAAGTCTATAGGAGCTATGATGGAGCTGGTCCAAATGGGATTATAAAATGCCGCAATCAAGATGCCTACAACTGCTGCATTTACTCCCATTAATGCCCCTTTTACTTTAGGATTACGGCGTAATGTGTCCCAAAATGGCAATGTCCCTAAAATAAGGAGAAATGCAGGTAAGAAAATAGCAATTGTTGCTAATAAGCCACCTTGCCATCCATTTATCACGGCGCCAATGTACGCTGCAAACGTAAATAATGGTCCTGGAACAGCTTGTGTTGCACCATATCCAGCAAGAAATGTCTCTTTGTCTAGCCATCCAGTAGGGACAAATTCACGTTCAAGCAAAGGCAAGACTACGTGTCCACCACCAAACACTAAAGAACCAGACCGATAAAAGCTATCAAACAAAGCAATCCAATTTGATGAAGTAACTTCCCGTAAAATTGGAAGTAGAAAAAGTAACCCGAAAAATAATGCTAAACTAACAAATCCAACACCCCGGGAAATCGGAAAATGAATGTTAGATTCATAACTTTCGTCGTGTTGTTTATAAATTAGAAAACCAATTAATGCGGCCAGTATAATAATACCTACTTGCACATAGGCAGTCTGCCACATCAAGGTCCCAATCAAGGCTATTAATGCAACTGTTTTTCTCTTTATATCTGGAGTTAAATTTTTTGACATCCCCAAAATGGCGTGTGCAACTATGGCTACGGCTACTATTTTTAATCCGTGTATCCAGCCTGCATTTGAAACATCCATTCCTTGGAGAAATAATGCTAATATTATTAATGCTATCACCGAAGGCATTGTAAAACCAAGGAAAGCTAAAATTCCACCGATGATACCTCCCCGCATAACTCCGACTCCAATTCCAACCTGACTGCTAGCTGGACCAGGCAAGAATTGACACAAAGCAACTAAATCAGCATAGCTTTTTTCATCCACCCATTTTCTTCTTCTAACATACTCATTATGAAAGTAACCTAAATGTGCTATTGGTCCACCAAACGATGTTAAACCAAGCTTTGTTGAAACAAATAGTATTTCAAATAGTGACTTAAAACTTCTGTTTGTTTTGTTTTGATCCACTTCATTATTCCTCCTATTCTTTAAAGTCTTTAAAAAAGCTTTCTTTCTAGCTTCCATATCCTTTTTCAATTGTCGAATAATAATACTTTCTTATTTTTCCCATCGACGTTTCGTTCTTCTTTTACTAAAAGTTCATCAGATTCCATTGTGTGAAGAATCGGATATAAAGTACCCGAACTGATGTTATATCCGTGTTCTTTAAGTTCTTCGAGAATCCAAAGACCGAAGATAGGGTGTTCTTTAAAGAGATGTAAGATATGTATCTGTATAATTCCAATGTTTTACCTACTGACTATCAACACTATATGTCAATATCGATTATCTATATTGAAGTATAATTGTTAAAAATGTTTAATTTTAAATTCTAACAATAAATTTACACACTCTTAATATTTGATCATTTAAAAATATTCCTTTTTGAACTAACTGGTGGCGTTAGCTGAAGATCAGAGCTGTCTTTAAGGCAGCATTTTTCTTTATGCAACTCTAGGGGCAGGATAGTTTAAAAACACAAAATGCGTTATTGTACTATCCTGTCTACTGTTATAGTAAAACATAAATAAAAGGTCAACCAGAAATATAAACTGTACCCTATAGAGTAGACACTAAAAAAAGGTCTGCTCTGTAGGGTACTTTTATGTATAATGAAAAAAATGGGAGAATCGGAGAATAATTAAATGCCAAAAAAACTCTTTACTGAGAAAGAAATACAAATACTATCTAATAATCCATATGTTAAATCTATAAGTTCAAAGGGTGTTACATATACAGACGAATTTAAGAGGATTTTTATAGCTGAAAATGAAAATGGTAAGTTGCCAAGGCAGATTTTCGAGGAGAATGGTTTTAATATTGAAGTCATAGGTATTGTCAGAGTACAAAGGGCAGCCTCCAGATGGCGTACTGCTTATAAAAAATCAGGAGTATTGGGACTTAGGGATACGCGTAGTGATAATTCGGGGAGACCAACTCAGAAGGAGCTTTCTCTAGAAGAAAAGAATGCTAGATTAGAAGCACAAAATCAATTGTTGAGAGCTGAGAATGAGTTACTAAAAAAGTTAGACATGATGGAAAGGGGATGAAGAAAAACGAGTAAAAGTCTCTGCTGAACAGAGGTTTCTTTTAATACGTTCAGTAATAGAAAAGTATCTACTTAAAAATATGGTGAGTTTCTTATGCGAAATTGCGGGAGTTTCTCGCTCTGGTTTTTATAACTACTTTTCTTTACAAGCTCAGGAAAGAAGAGAGCGAAGAGAAGAAAAAGACTTGATACTTAAAGAAAATATTATAAATGCTTTTCATTTTAAACGCCGCAAAAAAGGTGCACGCCAGATTAAGATGACGTTAGAAGGACAGTTTCGAATTACATATAACTTGAAGCGAATCCGAAGGATTATGAGGAAATACAAGATTGTTTGTCCTATTAGAAGAACCAACCCTTATCAGAAGATGTTGAAAGCCACTCAAGAACACACCATTCTGCCGAACTTATTAAACCAAGAGTTTAAACAAGCAATTCCAGGAAAAGTATTACTTACTGATATTACATATTTATATTATGACAATAGACAAAAGGCTTATTTATCCACGATTAAAGATAGTTCAACGAATGAAATACTTGCCTATAATGTGTCTAGCCGAATGACATTAGATTTAGCTACAGATACATTAGTAAAGTTAACGAAGAATAAACGAGTAAAGTTTGCCGAAGGGGCCTTTATTCACTCTGATCAAGGAGTACACTATACTAGTCCCACTTTTCAGAAACACGTAAAAAAACTAGGACTTGGGCAATCCATGTCTAGAAGAGGGAACTGTTGGGATAACGCTCCCCTAGAGTCCTTCTTTGGTCATTTCAAAGATGAAGCATATATTAAACCTTGTAATACTATAGAAGAACTTAAAAAGGAAATAAGAAGATATATGACGTACTATAACAATTTCAGATATCAATGGAACTTAAAGAAGATGACTCCTGTTCAATACAGAAATCACCTTCTCCAAGTGGCATAACCTTTTTAAAAATGTCCTTTACATAGGGTACAGTTTAAATATCTGATCGACCTTACTAAAATCTTTAGCAAATAAAAGCAATGAGTTATTACGACCCTTTTATATCTAAGTTTATATTTTTAGCTTCTGCAATAATATTTTTAATTAATATTTCAACGGTTTGACTTTTGGCTAATCTTGGACTCTGTCCAGACCAGAGGACATGAAATCTTGATTATTTTGTCCACTGCACGTTTTTCTAATTACTTGAGTTAATAGGTTTTGAACAGGAAAATCGGGTACAAGCAATTCATGCTCCAGCATATCTGCAATAAATTTGTTTTTAATACCTCTTGCCCATTTACCAGAAAAGGCACGAGTATAGGTTGTCTGATCTTCAGTAGCATTCAAAATGGCTTCTTTATGTACCTTATGTGCCCCACTTTCTATACAAGTCAGGAAAGCAGTACCCATTTGTACACCTTGTGCTCCTAAGAAGAGTGAAGCCATTAATCCTCTTCCATCCATAATTCCTCCTGCAGCAATAACAGGTATGCTAACATTGTCAACAACCTGCGGAATAAGTGACATTAAACCTACTAGGCTCTCCTGATGACCATCAATAAAGTTCCCGCGATGCCCGCCAGCTTCACTGCCTTGCATAACAACCATATCCATTCCCGCTTTTTCATTTTCAACTGCTTCCCTTACCGTTGTTGCTGTTCCTATAAGAGTGATGTTATGCTGTTTTAATTCATCCATCACTTCCTTAGGAGGAATACCAAATGTAAAGGAACAAATAGATACATTCTCTTCAATGACAAGCTTAACTTGTTCAATGAAGCTTTCATAAATTTTTTATACTCAGGAATGTCAAAGCTGTCTGTTTGTTCTAAATTTAATTGCTTACGAATTGTGTGTAAAAGCTGGTTAGCTGATTGGACTGCGTCAGGCGTTACGTTAAATTCATTTGGCACGAATAGATTGATGCCAAACGGGTTTGACGTTAACTGCTTGATTTCTCTAATCTGCTCTCTTGATTGTATGGGTGTCTGATAGCCTGCTCCGATCATTCCAAGTCCCCCAGCATTGGATACCTCGGCTACTAATTTCGAAGTGGTGATCCCGCCGGCCATAGGAGCTTGTATAATAGGATTCCTAATCTTCAAATGCTCCATCATTTCATTATTTAACATCAATGACTCCCCCAATTTTGTATTTTAATCTTAATTAATTCTCTTCTGTTTTTTTATATTGGATGGATGAACGATAGGGTTGATCTCGAAATGAATCCCACTTGAAAGCAATATTGCCCCAAAGAAGACAACACTTGCTGCGCCAATAAAAGCAGCATTAATATCATGTGTGAGTGATGATATAACTCCAGCAAGGGTTGGTGGGTGATTAAAGAAAAGATTCCCCCTATTAAAAAAAGATAAGTTTGTTTCTTCAAAGATTCTCCTCCAATGAAATTGTATACTATAAGCACACCTTTATAGCTATAATGAACCTGTTAGAAACTGTGCTTCTCCTAGCCCAAAACTCCAATCAGCATCGCTGTTTTCTGTTATAGAAACCATCAAGTCCTGTGGAGAAATCCCACACTCTGCTTCAAGTTTAAGTGCAAGAAGTGAGTATAATGTTTCTTTCTGTTTTTCAGTTCTTTTTTACTTACAATACTGATGATCACTAGGTCTCTGCTTCTTTTAAACCCCAGACCAGTATCCTCGATTATTAGCTCATGCGACGGGTGCTGATGAATTATTTGATAACGATCACTTTCAGGCACTTGGAAAGCTTCCACCATCGCATGGTGAGCCGAATCCAATAATTTTTTTAACGTTTCTTCGTTTCTTCCTTCTACCAAATCAAAACGTAATAATGGCATTTTTTGTATCTCCCCTCAAAAGAATAATGTTTTTAGAGTGTCCAATTAAAATGTAGGATATTATAAGCATATCTTTTCTCTGCTATATGGTATAATACTTAAAATTTATATTTGGTATCAATATTAATGATGGCTAAAAGATAACTCAACTAAGGAGAGATTATTTTGGATTTGCATTCATTAAAAATTTTCCAGAGTGTTGCTAAGATGGGGAGTATTTCTCAAGCAGCAAGGGAACTTCAATATGCACAGTCAAATATCACGATGAAAATACAGCAGCTGGAATCGGATCTTCAAACAACTCTTTTTTATAGACATAATCGTGGCACTGCATTGACTGACAAAGGAATCATGTTGCTAAAATATACAGAAAAGATATTCGACCTCATAGAAGAAACCAAAAATATGATGAATGATGATCAAACACCTAGAGGCCCGTTAAATATTGGTTCAATGGAAACAACCGCAGCAGTTCGCTTACCAGTCTTGTTTTCAAAGTATCATAAAGATTTTCCAGAGGTCGATTTAACTTTAAAAACAGGCTCTACTGAACAAAATATTCAAGCAGTCCTTCAGAATGAACTTGATGGAGCATTTGTGGCTGGACCCATTAATCATCCGGATCTCATTCAGAAAGAAGTATTCGAAGAGGAACTAATTCTCATTACAGATACAGTTCACCCTCCTATATCTTCTATCAAAGATATTCAAGCAAGGACGCTGCTTGTCTTTCATGCAGGATGTGCTTATCGGGAAAAGTTTGAACTATGGTTAAAACAAGAGAAGATGATACCCAATAAGATAATGGAATTTGGCACTATAGATGGGATTATCGGTTGTGTCGCAGCTGGTCTAGGTATAAGTATGCTTCCACAAAGTGTTATTGCAAAGCATGAACAAGACGGCCTAAGACAACATACAATTCCGAATCTATACGGAAAAGTCAAAACGGTATTCATTTATCGAAAAGATAAGTATGCACCTGCGTCTTTAATAAAATTTATCAATATGTTAAGTGATGAGGAGGAATTGTTAGATATTAAAATTTAATTTAAGTGGGTAGATATTTTCTTTAATGTACAAAGGTTGTGAAGAAAGGTACTTAAACTAAACCAGCCAATAGTTTGTCATCATTTTTCACTAAACACTTAAAATGTTTCATGATATAGCGTATACCAAATAACCGTCCAAGATTCTGTGTTTGGAAAGTTTTGGGCTGTTTAGTTATACGTTAAAACTAGGCTAGAACTTGGAAAGTCGATTTGCTTTTTAAAAGTGAATAAATCCAATGTAAGAATTTATTGGCACATGCTATAATGGCTACTTTAAAGGCTTTCCTTCCTCACGTTTCTTATCATAAACTCTCGTAATCGCTTGTTACGAGGAATGATTTCATCTGTCGTTTTCTTTTTGCGACCACGTATGGCACATTTTACAGCCATATACAAGGCGTGTCGTAGCCTACTAGAACCTCTTTTGGTAATTCGATTTAAAGTACCTTTGAATGTACCAGATTCAAAGACAATTGGATCGATTCCGGCAAATGCAAGCAGTTTCTTAGGATGATTAAACGATAAATTTCCCCAATTTCTGAAATTATCGTGGCAGCGATTTTTTCTCCGATACCAGGGATCGATTGGATAATCTTACACTCTTCAATACCTTTTGCTAAAGCATCTATCATCTTCAAGCTTGGATAGATGCTTTTTGTATTCAGAAGCATATTAATATACATACCCAGGCTTAAAATCAGACTATGATATAGGTTTTTCTGAAATGGATTTTCAGCTGCGGCGGCCATTAATTTTTCTGCCTGACTGTCTGCCCATTTTTGCGAGCGACTTTTACATAATTCTTTCATTTTCTTGGCGATTGTCTCTTCACTAGTATCCAAGATTTTTTCGGATGTAAGAAATGCTTGTAAAGTTAGTAAGATAATGCTTTAGGGGGAATGGTGATGGAGGAGAATAGTAGGAAATCTTATTATGCTATATTTTTTGTTTAGCAATCACCTTACACAATTTAGAAGAAGCATTGTGGTTACCTCAATGGTCACAAACTGGAGCATCATTCCAACAGCCTGTAACACCTAATGAATTTCATTTTGGAGTATTCATTATTACTGCATTTGCCTATTTAGTTTCCTTTTTATTTCTTAGTTTTCCAAAATCAAAAATTATAAAATGGGCGTATATTGGATTTTTAGGTTCTATGATTCTTAATGCGTTCTTTCCTCATTTAATTGCTACCATTTTGATGAAAACATACGCTCCAGGACTTATTACAGCTTTATTATTAAACGTACCTATTAATGCCGTAATACTTTATACACTACATAAGCAAAATTATATTCGAGTAAAAGAAATTATTATGTCAACAGTAGTTGTGGGGATTATTTTAGTAGCAATGATTCCATTTTTATTCACTCTTGGAGATAAATTCATACATTTGTAATAAGGATATTGAACAGTGCGTTAGTTTAAGAAGAAAGGGGAACCTCGACAAATGAGGTTCCCCTAATTTTTGTATAAAAATCAACATTTAAATTTAACAGAGCCTATTGATTAAATAGAGGGTTTTTAATAATAAATATTGAAAACATAGGTGATTTGAAAAGGGGGAAGGTAATCGTGGTCGATAAGGTAGTGTTGGTTGATAATACGTATAAAAGGGCTTTTTTGAAATAGAAGAAACGGATGAGTTCATCAATATCAGTGCTAATCAAGATGTTGCTAAGGTCTTTTATACGCTATATAACCGATGTAAAAGATTGTTCATTACCATGCTGTATATAAAAGAGGCACCAGACAAAAATGTCACATGTTATGAAGCATTGCCATTGTTAAGAACATTTATCGAAGCCTATTTCCATTTAACTTATGTGATGTCTGAAACAAACAACACAGCGATTAAAGAGGGTTATGAAGCTTTAGAAAAGAATTCACACGCCAAGCGTGCAGCTAAATTAAAACATGCAGAAGGTTTAACTGTAGAAGATATGGAATTCATTGAGGAATATCAAGGCTTTAAAATGCCAAGAGAGTATGAATTTTTAGATGATATGAGAAAATTATCTGCTAAAACCAATCAACTACAAATATACCGGACACATTATACTGATCTTAATTCATATATACACTTCAATCCTAGTACGGTTTTGAACCATGGACAGGTGCAGGGCAATAAATTCATTTTTAATTTTAATGAGACTCAAAATAGAGAGGATTATACATATATTGAAAGAGTCATTTATGCTCTTGGCTGTTTGTTTATATGCGAAGTCAATAACTTTTTAAATAATAAGGAGTTAGAGGGGAAAATCGGTAATTTAATCGGGAATATTCATAAAGAAGTCTTTGGTATAAAGGACTAAATAATGTTGATTGTACTTTTGCTAATACTCTATAAATATATTTTTGCAAGTGAGAACCTTTCCGTTTTCGGAGGTTTTTTTAGTCTAGAAGTTAAAACTTTAAGACACTTTTAAAATCTAACATATTATTTGTTAATTTATCCTTGTTTACTGTCTAAAAGTTAGTCTATAATTAAATGTATAAAAGTTTTAAGACTTATAGACAAAGGATGATACATATTGTTAATTGGTTATGCGAGGGTTTCAACTACTGGCCAAGATTTAGAAACACAAAAGGAAATTTTGGAAAGTGAAGGGTGTAAAAAGCTTTTTGTTGAAAAAGTAACAGGAACAAGTACAAAACAAAGAGCCCAACTTTATGAAGCTATTGAATTTGCACGAGAAGGAGATACATTAGTTGTAACTAAAATAGATCGTTTAGCTCGTTCTATTATGGACTTGAATAAAATAGTTCAGGGGTTGGCTGAAAAAGGGGTTAAAGTTAGATTTGTAAAAGAGGATATGAAGTTTGATGGTTCAAACGAAGGAAATAGCTTACAAACACTCCTTTTTAATATTTTAGGTTCTTTTGCACAATTTGAACGTGATCTTATTGTAGAAAGAACTACAGAAGGTCGGGAGAGAGCAAAAAGGCAAGGAAAACATATGGGAAGACCAGGACAAGATGAAAAGACTTTAAAACGAGCTATTAAGCTTTATAATGAACGTGAAACAAACGGAATGAGTGTAAATGACATAGTAAAAGCCACAGGAGTTCCACGTTCCACGTTATATGCTAAAAGGTAATGGGGTTGCTGTGGCAGCTCTTTTCTTATGGAACTAAAGGGGCAGGTTAGTTCATTAAGAATTCCGTCAAACTGATGGTGATATATGATAAAATCCAGTCAATAGATGACTATTGAAGGGGAGAAATATTGTTGGAGAAACAATTTGAAAAAGCACATCGTTTTTGCAAACATAATAGAAAAGACTTAGAAAGTGATACTATATGTGGATGCTTTTATTGTTTGAAAATATTTAATCCCAATGAAATTGATGAATGGTGGGACGACGATGACACAGCAGTTTGTCCTTATTGTGGAATTGATTCTGTAATTGGGGAGAGTTCTGGGTTTTCCATCACAGAACTGTTTCTAAAAGGAATGAATAAGGAATGGTTTTAGTGTTTAAGCTGTTGTTTCACTAACGGGTGCTTTAGCTGAAGATCGGGGCTGTCTTTAAGGCAGCTTTTTCTTATGGCACTAACGGGACAGAATAGTTGAAGAATCAATAACAAGGAGTGAGTCGAAATGAGTTTGGCTTCCTACATTGGTTGTAATGTAGAAATACCGAATAATGATGAAGAATATACGGAGGATTTTTTTTATATTGGTAGTTGTTTTGCAGGTGAGTATGAACTACTAAATATAAAGAAACATCAATTTACTACCCCTTATGTTTATGAAGTATCTAGTCATTGGGGCATTAAGATTTCAGAATATACGACTTCAGAAATCTGTTCCGAATCGAAAAAGAAGCTAATGGAACTATGTAATATTATGGACAGTTACCTTGAAAAAGGAGATTTTTTTGAACTGTACAGTTGTTGGGTTGGAGAAGAAGCTGAAAAGCGAGAGGGTGAGATCATCCTACAAATCAATAATTTTGATATTAACCAAATTGAAATTCCTGAAAAAACCTTAGTTAGATTCGAAAAATGAACTCAAATTATTAAACTACCATGAAAGTACAAAACAGTGAAAATCTAAAAATGACAATACTAAAGTAGACCCAGCAATATATATATTTTTAAAAACTGAGCCGTAAATTAAACCTCATGTCGCCAATATCAGTATGACCACAAAAACCCTACTTTCATTCTCTGTGGTGCAACAACTATTTTTCAGCTGCATGGATGGCTAACGGGACAACATTCCTGTAATAAGTACGTGAATAAATGTACTTAAACAAACGGGTGCGTTAGCTGAAGATTGGTACTGTCTTTAAGGCAGCTTCTTCTTTATGCAATTATTTGCGAATGTGGAGTTAAAATACTTAACTTAATAAAAAAAAGGACCTTGGGTATCCAAGATCTTTCTGAGCAGCATAATATTATAATTTTAAGTGGTCATTTTCTTTCTAATTCTTCTTGGTATAAATATGCTATTGAGAATACTATACCACATATAAAAAAGCCAAAGTAAAGGTCGATACTCCTGTAAAATGTAGACTAATAAGTGTCGATAAAAAAGTAAATAAAAGCCACTTTAAAGAGTCTTTAAATAATTTCCTCATTATCCGTTTACCTCTTTAGCTTTATTTTCTTTCCAATAGACGTCTGAAAACACTTCAGAAAATGCATCAATACTTCTATCTAGTTCTTCAAAGTTATTATCTACGCCACCTACTTCAATTAGAATAGCCTTTTCAGAGATATTTTGGTTATAAACCCCATTACCCATACTATTAGGTTTAAGGAATATCCCCCGACTTATACCTGGATATCTTTTTTCAAGCTCTGTATTTAATTTTTTACAAACTGTAGGTTTTTTTTCATATTTTTCATTTCCTTTTCCGACTACAAAAAATAGCTTCGCGTAATCTTTTCCATTTAGAGTTTTGGTTGTTATATCTCTACGTGAGGAATCACGATGAATGTCTATATAATACTCCAATTTTCCATTTTTGTTTGCATTAGCTTCAATTATAGCTCCAGACATACTATAAGATTTAGTTGATTTCCATTGTCTCTTATTCAACTCTTCAGTCATGTTAGTTTGATCATGTTCGGTTCCTATACCTTGCTCATTCAATTTATTACTTAATCGACTTCCGAGGGCAACAACATTAACTCTATTGTCGTTACTTATTGCATCATCTGGAACTTTAGCATCTCTTAGCAGAGGTAGGTAAGACTCCCAACTATGAGTTTGATAAATAAATACTGTTTTATTTTGAATTTCAGGACTATTTTTTATTGGTGAATCATCTTCATGCCCTTTATTTTGTAGTTCCTCTTCTACTACATCTCTTTCTTTTAATAAAACATCTGTAGGCGGTGAAGATTCTAAAGGTAATGTAGTAAGATCAGTCCCTTCTCCGGCAACTGCAATTTCATAATCGTAAGCTGATAGTCCAGGTAGTTCACTTCCTAAAAAGGTTCTAATATCATCTGGCCTTATATTTACACCTAACTCCATTAGATACATTGAAACGTTTCCTAATGTTAACCAATTTTCACCGGTATCTTGAAAAAATAATGATTTTCTGTACGCATCATTTGAGAAAATAATTGCTCTGATTTCACTTCTTTTAAAGTGTCTTGAATAAGTTTATATTGATAGCTTATGTTTAAACTGATTATGATTCCGGTAATAACGAATGATAATATAATCAATAACGTTGAACTAGTTATTATTAAAAACGCAAACCTCCTAGATTTTTTCATAGCAGTCCTCCATGGTTCATTTATATGCTAGAGGGTAGAAAATATTAAAGCTTATTTAAATAGAGTTTAATTTTCGATTACTTTTAAATAAAGTTGAATAGGACAAATTTTGATTTGTAGATTCTAGGCCTTTTCCTTAATTTAACTAACATGTGCGTTAGCTGAAGATCGGAGCTGTCTTTAAGGCAATCTTTTCTTATGGAACTAACGGGGCAGGATAGTTCATTACAGTTTATAATATGAGTAGACTTTGATTTAAATTGAAGAGATAAAATAATGCGTTCTTTTTTGAGAAAAGAATTTTGGGATGATAGAAATAAACCTATTCTGTTTATACAGTGGGCATTGACACTCTTTGCAATAATATTATATTTCCAAACTTATGACAGTATAGATTACTTTTACTCTGGAATTTTAAGACTAATTGCAGGAATAATCACCCTTTTAATAGGAATTGAAAACTACATTGTTAAAAAAAGAGAATATATATTTTGGTTCATCCTATCGATTTTGTTTTGTGGAATGGGGATAGACATATTAATGAACTACCATGAAAATAGACTTCTGGAATTTAGGGAAAAGGCAATACTTAAGAAGACGCAGCTCATTGTTTTTTTAAAAAGGGGAGAGCGCCTAATTTACTGATTTATTGTAGGTAAGTGGACTGGATTAAGATGCTTCAGTTTCTTGTAATGTAACTGTGTATCCTAAACTTTCAAGTCTTCTTAGTGAATGCCGAAAAATTGATTGTTGTCTCTGTTTATCAAAGTAGTCTTCGCCTAAGTCTACATACATTTCTTTCCGAGTTAAGAGATAATAGGAGATACGTAACATGGCATGAGCGACTACTATTCCTGCTCGTTTCTTACCTTTTCGTGATGCTGTACGCCTATACAGTGCTCCGAGATAGTTTTTAGATCCTCTTACAGAATGAGCTGCTTCTGTTAATGCTGATCTCAAATACTTGTTTCCTTTTTTGTTTTAGCCGATTTTCTTTTTCCCGCACTTTCGTTATGCCCAGGAACTAGTCCTGCCCAAGAACACATATGAGCTGCACTTGGAAACTGTTTCTTAATATCAGTCCCAATTTCAGATAAAATTTGCTCAGCCATTCTTGTAGCTATACCAGGAATAGAGTCTAATCGTTCCACATCTTCTTGATAGGAGCTTACTCTTTCCTCGACCTCTTGGTCGAGCATCTCGATTTGTTCTGTTAAAAAATCAATATGCTTTAAAATGGTTTTTAACATGAGGCGTTGATGCGAATTGATATAACCTTTAAGGGCGAGTTCTAGTTCATCTTTCTTCTTTTTCATTGTGCGTCGGGCAAAGTTTGCTAGTTTTTCAGGATCTTCTTCACCTTCAGCAATTGCGTTAAGCATGTCTCGAGCTGAAACACCCATAACGTCTGAAACGACAGAGCCTAGCTTAATATTTGCGCCCTCTAACACTTTTTGGATTCGATTATGTTGTCTAGCACGTTCTTCAATGATACTTCTACGGTACCGAACTAGTTCACGTAGTTCCCGTTGATTTCGATCTGGAATGTAACTAGCTTTTAGAAGTCCATGACGAAGAAGTTTGGCAATCCATTCTGCATCTTTAACATCTGTTTTACGCCCTGGCACTGCTTTCATATGTTGAGCATTCACAACTAAAAATTCAATCTCTTCAGCTTCTAATAAATTAACAATAGGTTTCCAATATACACTGGTACTCTCAATGGCAACGTGAGTACAGTTATTCTTTTTAATCCAATCCACTAACTGTATTAGAAAAACAGTTTTTGTTGAAAACGTTTGAATCTCCTTTCCTTCTGGTGTCATAATACATGCAGTAATATTGTCCTTATGGACATCCATACCACATGCTCTTTCAATGACTACTTCCATTGAAAACATCCTTTCTACGGCTCTCAATACAATTGGAGGCTGGTGCAAAAACCAGAATAGGATTAATCTACCATGTGTGCTTCCCGTAAGGGAGCGACAGTCAGTGGTGCACCTTGGTCGTTGGAGTCAGACTAACGGATGGGCTCTAACGCACCATAGTTCATCGACCTTCCTCTCCCAGCCGTAGAATCAGTATTGACCGTTCTGAACCATTTTCCTTCTCTGTGGTGAAGCGCTGATTTTTGCGCTTCATGGATGGCTAACGGGTGCGTTAGTTGATTAAGTATCAAAAAATGATCAAGCTTTTTAATAAAATAAGCAAGAAGATTAAAAAATAAGTTGTGTTCGAAAAAGGGGGGTATAGATATTGCCTTCCTCTTTGTGTTTACAGATAAATTTATATAGCTGTATTGTTTATAATGTACTCGATTTTGTATCTCAAAACAGTTAGAGATTGAATTGGTGCGGTTTTGAGTGGATTAATAACTCTATGTACTCAAATTCATGTCCCCAATGTAATTATCTTTGTGTCTTCGTACAGCGTCCTATTAGCTGGTTCATTTCGAATAGATATATGGAAAATGACTAAATAAAAAAGACAGCCACTATAATCTGGCTGTTGTGTAGTAGCAATAAAGTTATTTTAACGAATTCTAGGGAGAATTGCTTAAGGATGGTTCTTTAATTTTCATCGTACCACTAACCTCCTCTGCTATTAATTTATAGGACTTTAAACGATCTTCAAAGTTGTGTGTGTTTGTTACTATCATTATTTCGTTAACTTGGTGTATTTTCTTAATTTCTAGAAGTTGTTTTTTTACTTCCTCAGGGTTACCAATAATCATTTGCTTTTTTCTTTCTTTGATATAAATTTCTTCTTCTTTATTGAATATGTACTTTTAACTTCTTTCATTGACGGTATTCCTTTTCCGCCCTCTCCTTTTGCAATGTTAATTTCCCATAATAGACTACTTAACGCAATATCCCCCGCATTTCTACTTGTCTCTGAACAAATTACAGAAACTGCAATTAAAGGGTTTGGGTGTTTCAATAACCCATTTGATTTGAAATTTTGAATATACGTGTCTATTATCATTTGTCCTTCACTGTTATTAATAAAATGTCCAAATGCATATGATATCCCATTTTGTGCTGCAAGGTAGGCACTTTTTTTGTAGTTCCAAGAATCCAAGGCTGAGGAGAGATATTTGGTACAGGGTGTGCACTTATATTTGCATATTCGTGGTCAGGTGAAAATTTATTATTGAGAAAACCTAATAACTCATTAATAGAAGTAGGCATTTTTCGTACTTGTTCTAAAAAGTCATCTGAGAGAACAAGTTTAGCTTTATCAGAGCCACCAGGACCTCTGCCAATTCCAATATCAAACCGCCCAGGGAAAAGCGTCCCAAGCGTATTGAAAATTTCAGCAACTTTGTAGGGTTTATAATAGGGTAGTAGAAGCGCACCAGAACCCAGACGAATTTTTTCTGTATTTGCTCCAATGTATGCTAACATGACTTCGGGACACGAGCAAGCAAGCTCTGGTGTATTATGATGCTCTGCTATCCAGTATCGAATATAACCAAGCGTCTCTGCAACTTTAGCTAATTCAACAGATTCTAATAATGTCTCTCGATTAGTCCTACCTTCAGATCTTGCAGCTATATCCAATACACTTAATTTCAATAAAATTCCCCTTTTCTTGATGGCATAGTTCGTGAAAATTACCTCAGATGGGCGATGGCAGAATGTCTCTAAATAATTCCTCGCTTTTTTTCATAATAAATCTATAAGTGTCTTCTCCAAAAAGGGTTATTAACGCTTGTTTTTCTTGAACGTACATAGGCTTGTATGAATCTAATAAAAATACATTGTCTGGTAATGATCCCTTAGTTAATTGGTTTGGAGCTTCTTTAGTTTCTAAAATGTGTTTTCTGTCTTTCTTATTTACACAAACAAATTGTAAGTCTAAACTGTTCCATCTACTAAATCCAGTATTGTTAGATTTCAGATTTAAACCCTTGCTCGTTTTAACAACATCAATTGCAGTGTCCTCATTTATTCCAAAAACAAATTTACTACCATCTGTTAAATCCAACATATCAAGAGGATACATCATACAACCTTTTGGCTTAAATTTGGTATAGTCTTTTTATTGTTAATAGCAAAGCTATGAATTGCACATACGTGTGCACCAATATTTTCATTTTCAACAAAGAATACGCATTTTCCACAATTTTCTGTAAAACTACCATTTTCATCAACTAATCCTTGATCTTTAATAAAGCCTTCAATTTGTTCATAAGCCTCATTTGAAAGAGTTTCTTTAAATATATCTTCTGCGATATTTACAACCTTTTCTATATCCCTTGTTAAGGGTGGATATGGGGAGCCGTCACAACAAAGTCTGTTGTGGGCATGGTGACAATTTAGACAATCTAAATTGACAGGTCTATTAAGAGAGTTTATATCAAATAAGTTTCCTTTGAATTCAAAAATTGTTTTATTTAAATGGGATTCAATATATGTGTTAGCATTGCTTTTGTATATACTATGCATCGGAAATTCAATAAAAGAAAAGCTCTGTACTTTTTTTGTGATTTGCATAGTGCCTCCCTAAATATAAATTTAAGCTCAGAAAGATTTACTCAATCTGAGCTATGAAATTCAACTATTTAAAGTTAATGTTATGTTTTCAAAATCATATAAAGTTACAAACTTATTCATCTCTTGTAAAATTTCAATTCCTCTTTCTCCGAAAAATCTGCTTCTTTCATTTAATTCATCTATTGTTCTTTTTAAATCCTCATTATACATTTTGCTTTTCTTATTATCTCCCAACATATAATACATGTGCATGATCCCAATAGACACATTTGCTGCGTGGAAAGCTCGATCCATTGACCTTTTCTTTTTCAATATAGTCGAAGTAGTTAATGCTTCCTCTATATAACAATCATCTGGGTTTGGAAAAATACCATTTACCATATCATCTAAAAATAATGTATTATGGATAAATTCATGATAAAGAGCTTCTGCATAGTCTACTACTGTCCATTTTTTAGGTGGATTTAACCAAAGTAATCCTAATAGGCTCGAAACTGTTCCTCCACCATAACCAGTCCTTTTGGCTAAGTAAATTGTCCCGAAATGTCTTATTATTAAAGAGTGAAGATTAGGATGTAATAATTTAATTAATTCTAAACCCTTTTCAATTTTGTATGTTATTGCTGCTCGTTCTTCATGAGGAAAAATATGTTTGTTGTCAATTATATCTTCTTTAAAAAGTACTTGATGCTCTATTAAATGCTCACACATCAAATCATTTTCAAAGTATATTTTGATTTTATTAGGTTCGTGAGGAATTTGTGAGGATTGCATACTATTTAAAGATTTAAAATAGTACTCCTTTTTTGTGCGTCATTATTGATATTATCCGAAGTGGATTCTCCAAAAAAGTAATCAATTAGAGAATCAACATTTTTATTAATTATAGATTTATTCAAAAACGGAAAATTTGTTCCGGTTATAGTTGTTGTATTCATAAACCCATCCTTTCTTTTTATTAAAAAATGAAGTAAAGGATACTAGTATTGCAGTATCCTTTTACTATATTATGGATTATTCTTCTTCTTCTTCATCATGGATTTGCATTACAAATACAGTTACATTCGTTTTGAATTTTCCATCTTTCCCAAAATGTTGAGAAGCAAATCGTTGGATATTCTCATTAATTTTAGACATAATTTCACCTCCACCTTCCTTCCCCTTAGTTTCCTTTTTATGTAATAAAAGGAACTATCTATATGATTACAGAGTATTCAGAATTAAACAAGTATTTTTGGTAATGAATACAATAAATAGTAATATATACCAGTTTTTTTAAAAAAACTACGAAAGATCATGTGACAACATTACTATTATTTGTAAATTACCGAAATAAAAACCAACGTATAAACGTTGGCTAATAAATATTTATATTCCATTATCAAATTTTTCACTAGAATTAGTTATATTCATTGTTAGATACTTTCTAGAGGTAATAAGATTAATAAACGAAAAACATAAGGATATCGAGGCAATAATAAAGACCACTACTATACTATATCGCTGGCCCAGTATCCCCATCATAAGAGTTGATATTCCGAATGTTACCATTATTAAAGAACTCTGTACTGCATAAACCTTAGCCAAAAGCTTTTCTTTAACTAAACTTTGGATGATTGTATGTATAGAAATCATCCTCAGCTCTTCGAATAAACCAAACATACCAATAAGCAAAAGAGAAAGTATCGGATTTACATTTATTCCAAATAAAAGAGTCATTAGAAAGACCATAAAGCCACCAAACAATAGCACAATCTGAATATTTTTGTTAATGAAATCAGATTGTCTATATGCAAGTATTCCTGCTAGAAATAATCCTAATAATAAAGAGGTATTAATATAACCCCACCACTCAGTTCCTACACCTAATCTTATGTCTATAAAAGGATATAGAATGGATGATACCCAAACTGGACTAGCTATAGAACCAAAAATTAAGGTTAAATGGAGAACACGTAATTTCTTATCTTCTAAAATAATTCTCCAGCCTTCAAACATTGAGGCCAAATTACTTTCCTTTACTGATAACTCTTCTTCTAGTTCTTCAGATGGTTTCTTTTCATTGACTTTAACGAATGCCAATATGCATGTAGATAATACATACAATGTAAACGTTAATATTAATAGGCCGTTTGAATGCAAAAATGCTGCTAAAATACCACCTGCAGCCCATCCACCCATCTGGATAAATTGGTGAAGAGAAGACATAAGGCTATTTGCCTTTAATAAGTTTTCTTCCGAAACAAGTAGAGGTATTAATGCACTACTTGCAGGATTAGCGAAACTATCTAAAAAAGTGATAAAGAAAATAATTATATAAATCGTCACAATCGTATTTTGAGATAATAATAATGATACGTACAGGGTTAGCATAAGTAAGATACAAGTTTTAATTAATTGAGAGTTAAATAATATTTTTTTAACTTGTATCGATCTATGAGAAGTGGTGCTAACAAACCACCTAAAAAACCTCCAAGCATATTTATAACAGGAACTAACGAAACATAAAATAAGGAATTTGTTACGTTATAAACACTTGTTATGAGCGCCACAATATAAAATACGTCTCCAGCATTAGCTAATGATTGTCCTGATATCAATACTTTAAATGATTTTCCCAATGTAAACATCCCCTTAAATTTATTTCTGAAGAGAAAGTAAAGTTTACATTGGTTTCACTCCTTAAAGTTTTATTTTTATTTTATTCCTGGAAAAGAAAAGATATTCACTAGGTGTGGAAATATTTGTATACAATAATAGCATATTGGAAATTTTTTTAGAAGTGTCAATTAGACAATTGTGTACAGCACTCGGTTAACGCATGCCATCTGGGGAAGTATTACAAGAATTTATGAGTGCATAACTAAAATAATCAAATTACAAGTTTACGATTTTTAATAATCACTTTTCTTAGCTGAAGATCGGAGCTGTCTATAAAACAGCTCTTTCTTTATGTAACTATCGGGGCAGGTTAGTTTAATAAGGGAGTCAGTCTATCGGTCGGGTAAACTACCTATAAATGAAAAAATGGTATAATTATGTAAAATTCAAAAAAGGAACGGAGGTTAAAATCTCATATGGTGAAAAAAACATTAGTTATTTATTTTCTCAGTATTTTTTATTAGTAGGGTGTACAAACAATTCACCTAGTGAGTCATCAAATAACATAGAAGTCTCAGATGATAATAAAACATCTGTAAAAAATTCTGAAAAATCCATAAAACCCGAGAAGTCTGAACAAGTCGAAAGTAGTAACGAAAAAATTAAGCTGACCAATTTAGTAGATTCTCAATTTATTCGATTACCATACAATGATAAAGGTGAATATAAAATTCTGGATCATTTAGAATTAAATAATGGTGGAATTATTATATTTGAATCTTTGTATTTACAAAAATCAAATAAAGTAACTATAGAGTTTCAATTACAAGCTAATAGTTCGCCGAGTCGTATGACTATAGGAATAATTAAAGATTATTCTCCAGATCCTAATGTGAATTATGAAATAGAAAACATTTACTCAGAGTCTATTAATGATAAATTAAAAGTAACTTATACATCTCCAGAAGACTCAAGCTATTCGATTTGTATTTTAGGGACAATGGCAGTTCCTGTGGTAGTGAAAAACGGAAAAATAATCACATCAAAATAGCTAGTGAAACAATACACTTAATCTAACGGATGCGTTAGCTGAAGATCGGAGCTGTCGTCTTTAAGTCAGCTTTTTCTTATGCAACTTTCAGGGCAGGGTAGTTTCATAACGAAATGAGGACTAATGTGTAAATTTATACCATAAAATTGAAACTATAGTGGACTTATAACGTCAATAATATTAAACCTAAATATGAAAGGAGAAATAATGAAAATACACTATTTTGTTGTTATAGTTTTTTCCTCAGTTTTATTGTTTGGCTGCTCTTCCAATCAAAAGAATGACAATGTAGCAAAAGCAGAAGTACAATATGGCCTAAAGAAACAAGGTATTAAAGCAAATTCAAGTTCTAACATTATTTCACCTAACCAAAACTCAATACAAACACCAACATTCACAGTAAATGAAAAAGTAAACGATGTAATAATGGTATATGAAATAAGGGGTGAAAATCGGAAATTTGGTTATTTCGATAAACCTTTGATAATGGAAAAAGAAAATAAGTTGGAATGGCTTTTTGGACAATGGATGAACAGCTTCCGTTAGGTGAGTTAAAGGTAAAAGCCGTTCAAGATGAAAGTGGTAAGAGTATAATAGCTAAAGGAGAGATAGTTAAAAAAGAGACACCTTTAAAAGAATTACCTAAGGATTATACCCCAAAGCCAGTTAGTATTAATAAAAATAATGAAGAAAATATAGAAAAAGACATAGAAATTAATTTTAATTTTCCTGTATCTATATCATCCACTTCAATTAAATTCAACGAGTCAGGTATTTGGGAATTGCAACTATTTTTAAATGATAAACCTTTAGGAAATATGAACGTTTATGTAACTAAAGAAAACGAAGCTAATATATATTATCTTGACAATTGAGGTTTAAATATTTAATCCAAATTTAAGGGTCATTACTTCTTTATGGGGCTGGAAACAGCTCCTTTCTTATGGAACTAAAGGGCAGTTTAGTTGAACAAGAAATCATGGTAAAATTCATAAAAATTGTCGAGGTGATTGTATGAAATATACTTGTCCTTGTTGTGGATATAAAACTTTAGATGAAGAACCTCCAGGAACGTATGATATTTGTGAAATCTGTTTTTGGGAAGATGATGGTTACCAATATGAACATCCAGATGAGGATGGAGCAAATTATGTTTCCTTTAGAGAAGCACAACTAAATTTTTAAAAATTTGGGGCTAAAGGTGAAAGAAGTTTACAATTTGTAAGAAAGCCAAATAAATCCGATATAAAGGATCCTAATTGGAAACCGTTATGAGTTTACATAGGGAATTATTAAACTAACAAGTGCGTTAGCTGAAGATCGGAGCTGTCTTTAAGCAGCTCTTTTCTTTATGGAACTAAAGGGGCAGTTTAGTTCATTAAGAATTCACACCTATATTGGAAATCATTGTTATAATGAAGTGACTAATTTCAGTAGGAAGGTTGCTGTTCAAGGTGGAGGATAGATATGAAATCTAAAAAAGACAGTAGTGATTATTGCCTTTGGTATAATATGTATAGCTATCTTTATAAATCTATTAAAGAAGGATTTATGGGATGTAAACGAAGAGTTATTAAAAGAAGAAGTGCTATCAATTGGACATTCTGTTGAAACAATAAATTTATTAGATGTAACACCGTTTGACTGGATGTAGTATATTCATTTGGACCATATACACCGAAAGATGATATATATGAAACAGTAGGTTATAAATGGGATACTATTAGCGAAACTGTAAATGAAGGAATGAATCAAATTGTATTTTTGAAAGATGGAAAAGTGGTCTGCTTTTTATATGGTTATCCAGAGAATAATGGATATGGTATATCTTTTGAATCTGAGAATTATAAAGATGCTGGTAATATGCTTAATAGTAAGGATGATTTAAATTTTCAGGTAGAAAGAAGCGACAATGTCGTACATTTGAAAAACTAAACAAGGATATGATTTCTTCAACTAACAGGTGCTTTATCAATAATGAAGGTTGTTACGGCAACCTTTTTCTTACGGAACTGACGGGGCAGGATAAAATTGAACAAGCTAATGTATATTATATATCTAACAATTCGGGAGGATTAATATGTTTAATGGTGGTACATTGTTTGCATCGGATGGTGTATTTGTTCTTTTAACTTTTTTACCTATTATTTTCTATTTAGTTCTTACTGTTTTTGGCATTTATTTTGTAATTAAAGTAATTAAATTCATGAATGCGAAAACAAAATCAGACCAAGAAAGAAATGAAAAGATTGATGAATTAATTAAGGTTGTCAATCAAGGTAAGAGGATTGAATAATTTTATGTTTAGTTGAAATTTCGTGTGGCATTACTTTATAGCGAGTAATGCTTTTCTTATAGAACTAACGGTTGCTTTAGCTGAAGATCGGAGCTGTCTTTAAGACAGCTTTTTCTTATGGCACTAACGGGGCAGGTTAGTTCATTAAGTTTTGTAAGTCTTATCTAATGATTGTATATGCCATTTCCAATAAACGGTAATATAATAAATGAATTATTCATAACCTTAAAAAAGTGATTTATTTTTAAGGAGGAATGATGAATAAATTTCAACCATTAATGTGGGTAGTTCTTACAATATTTTCTGTAATTTTAGTAGTACCTTCTCTTTTAGTAGTTTCATTTTCAAACAATCCAAAACAAGCATCTACAAAACAGAATATTGTTGCTTCAACTGACATTAAAGAAAGTAAAATTGATAAAAATTCGACTGATCCATCCCTCGACGTGTCAGTTTATAGGACAAACACTAAAGAGATTGAAAATATTCCTTTAGAAGAATATGTTGTGGGTGTTGTTGCTTCAGAAATGCCAGTTACTTTTGAATTAGAGGCATTAAAGGCTCAATCTTTAGCAGCTAGAACATTTTTAGTTAAACAAATGCTTTCTAATTCTAAAATTAATTTACCAGACGGTACTGATATAACTGATAATATTCAATACCATCAAGTCTATAAAAATAAAAAAGAACTAGCTAATGAGTGGGGAGAAAATTATAAATCAAATATCTCAAAAATACAAAAAGCAGTTGAAGCGACCAAAGGTCAGATTTTAACCTATGATGAGAAACCAATCGATGCTTCTTTCTTTTCGACCAGTAATGGATATACGGAGAATTCTGAGGATTATTGGGGTAATAAAACGCCATATCTTAAAAGTGTTGAAAGTCCTTGGGACATACAATCTCCTAAATTCCAATACCAAACAACTATTCAAATAACTAAATTTGAAGATTTGCTGGGAATTAAATTGAATAATGATATTAATATCGGCAGGGTTATCTCAAAATCCAAAGGAAATCGTATAAAGTTTTTTGAAATTAACGGTAAGAAATATAGTGGAAAGACGATCAGAGATAAGCTAAAACTTAATTCTTCCGATTTCACATTTAAAAGAGAAGGTAATAAGGTAATTATTATTACTAAGGGAAATGGTCACGGAGTAGGTATGAGTCAATATGGTGCTAATGGATTGGCACAAGAAGGTAAAAATTATAAGGATATTGTAAATTATTATTATCAAGATGTAACCATTTCTTCTGTTGATCCCTTTATAAACAAAATGTATGTAAAAGGTAAAAAATACACCTCTACTAAAAGGTGCACTACTACAATAAGGGAGTTGCTTCGGCAGCTCTTTTTCTTATGGAACTAAAGGGGCAGGTTAGTTCCATAAGAAATTGGTTTATTATGGTATAATATTTGGGTTATTGTCTTCAACACTCAATGTTAGGGTGGATAATTTAATGGTTCGAAATTTTCATCCATCTTTTAGGGGGCAGGCCTTTGTTTACTTTGAAAAAGATCACAGTGGGGCTCCTGCTTTTAGGTAGTCTTGCTGCTTGTGAGACAGAACAAGTCAAACATACTGAAAAGGTAGATACCCAAGAAGGAATAACTAAGGAAGAACCCACAAGAACTAACAGCGTTCCATCTTATGAAGTAACCAAGTATCATATTTACGGCGGTTGGATGACAGATAAGTCATACATAGTGATTTCATCTAATGGCGATGAGCTAAAGTACGAAAATATCAAAAAGAAAAATGAAAAAAAGGATATCAGATACTTTAAATTAGCAGAATCCACGGGACACAAAATGACTGCGGTATTATACAGCAAAGAAAAGACCAATCGGACTTCATTCATAACTTTAGAGTTAAACAAGGATAGAACAGAATTAACTATCACTATGCCGAACGAAAAACCGGTCACCTACACAAAAGCAATGATGGATCCGGAAGAGTTTAATCCTGAATTTGAGTGGTGAAAAATTATTCGAAAAATGGTACTGAACTAACGGGGCAGGATAGTTGCATAAGAAACAAGAATTATTTATGTAATAATTCTTAAAAGGAGAGATGTACAAGTGAATTTAAGACTTGAATTATTTGTTGAAAGTATAGAAAAATCAGTGGGATTTTATAGAGATATACTAGAATTTAATGCACCAAAAGAGATTATACATACTTACGTTCCAGTTAAAAAAGGAAGTGTTACATTAGGGTTGGGGGAAATGAAAAGTTTACCTGAAAACCATCCTCTTAAAGTTTCTAATAGTAGTCAACAAACAGGATTAGGGGTTGAAATAGTATTAGAAGTTGAAGATATAAATGATATTTATAACAAAGTAGTTGAAAAAGGGTACTCTATACAGACTAAGTTAACCAAAAGATCGTGGGGATTAGAGGATTTTAGATTAATTGACCCAGATGGATATTATTTACGAATTACATCAATGGCAACTATTGAATCCTAACTACCAACTTTTTTAATGAACTAACGGGTGCGTTAGCCGAAGATATTTTTAAGGATTAAACAAACATAATATCCGGAGGGAAAAATGGTTGATTATAGTTATGAGAAACAACATCTGAAAAAACTCAGGACTTTTATTTTTATCACGATAGCATTAATTTTTTCAATGATATTTATATTTATTAGCATTTTTCTTTTGTACTTTTCTATGTCAGGCATTTTAGACGTTGCGTATTTCCCACCAAAACTAGCAATTTTTTCATTCTTAATTTCTATTGTATTTTCTGTTTTAGCAATAAAAAATCTCTTTGGTAAGATATTGTTAGTATTAAACATATTTCTAATGCTATTTATGATTTTTTTGGACCATAAATATATACAAGAAGACTAACTTAGGGTGTAATAGTCAGGCTGTTGTTTAGACAGCCTTTTTTAATGGGGCAGGTTAGCAAGATTGTGAAGGTTTGTACTTAAACTAACGGGTGCGTTAGCTGAAGATCAGAGCTGTCTTTAATGCAGCTTTTTCTTTTAAGAAACTAAAGAGGCAGGATAGATAAAGTAGGCTATTCAACTTTTTAAAAATAAGGGACATAAAATAGATAGAACCCCACACAATAAATAAAGAACTAATATAAAAGAGGGGTTTTAAAATGGTGTTGAAGGTAACTTTGAAAAGAGTACTTCTTTTAAGTGCAGTATTTTTAACTTTTTCACAAAGTGTTCAAGCAGAAGAAAATAATAATCAAGAAGGGAAAGTAATTTATCAACTCCACTATGATTATGAACCAATCTATAATTTGCTAAAGGTTAATAAGAAGGAATATGACCAATACTGGAAAGAGGGTCTTTCTATTGCTGAAATGGCAAAGAAACAGGGTATTTCAAGAAGAGATGTGGAAGGCTATTTTATAAGTTTACACTATAAAGAAATGCAAAAGTGGAGAAAAAAAGGTGCCCTTTCAGAATTTGATTATTTCGACCTTGTCTATAGGTTAAAAGAACATGAAATCGAGGAGTTTATTGATCGCAATCCAAATAATCCTTAATCAACTAACGGGTGAGTTAGCTGAAGAACGGAGCTGCCTTTAAGGCAGCTTTTTATTATTGAACTAAAGGGGCAGTTTAATTCAACAAGATGATAAAATATTATAAGAACAAAATTAACAACGGGGTAAAATGTGAAGTTAAAATTGGCAACAAATGAAGAAATTAATATGCTGCATTCAAAGTTTAAAAAATTCAATGCTCATCTTATTGAAGAACAAAGTGAGTTATTGGGGAGAAGTCATAATTTAAAGTAATCTTTTTCATATAGTAGAGAATGAGGTGTATGTACACATTTATAAAAAAGTTTGGGAAAAGAAGTGTTCAAATATATATTAAGTTGCTTAAATCGAGTAGAGGCGAATATCTTTCGGAAATTGTTTTCCACTAGTAAGGGAATTTACAAAATACGTGATATGGAAGCCCTTATCTTTTTAACAAAACTTTCAGTGGATGAACTATATTTTGCAAACTTTTTCTTTCCTTCTCTTGATACAGTGATAATTGGGAATTAGAATAAAATTTCTTCAATATTTGAATGAAATAAATGTTTCTTATACAAAAATTAAAAAGGATGCACCAACCATCCGAAGTTACATACCTATGTATATTTTGATAAAATTCACAACCGATCAACCCCTTTGTTTTAGTTGATATACAGGGTTTTTTCAATTTTATCTCATCAAACAATCCCTAAATATTTTAAAATAATTGAGATAATCACGGATTGAAATAGAAAATGTAAAACTTTATTTAAAATAATATAAAAAAGCCTAACTTTTTCTTTAAAGAGAAAGTTAGGCTTTTTCATTTTTATGTTTGGGTCCGTCCTCGGCCCCAAACCCTTATTAGAAAGCAAAGCAAGTACAACCTATACCCCATTTAGTTCCATCTTTTCCTATTACGGTATGAGTGTGTTGATGGAGAGGGTTACTGCAACTATGTTTGTGATCATGGGTATCGTGAGAAAGTATATTGTGGGCTAGGTTAGCACCACCATAACCATAAACTCCCGTCGGTGACCAATCAGGTGATGCTGGCGGCAATTCAGGTGATAAATTTTT
Source organism: Peribacillus frigoritolerans (assembly GCA_030562215.1). Taxonomy (GTDB): domain Bacteria; phylum Bacillota; class Bacilli; order Bacillales; family DSM-1321; genus Peribacillus; species Peribacillus frigoritolerans_B. Next base: position 2,876,526 of record JAUPFL010000001.1, read on the forward strand.
AAATTCATCATTTCCATAAACAACCTGCCCATCCATAATGGTGAGTAATGATTCAAGGTCTTTGATTTCTTCTTCTGGCACAGTAAAGTAGTCAGAAGACAATACAGCAATATCAGCAAACTGACCTACTGCAAGGGTTCCTTTTTTATCTTCATCACCAGAGAACCATGCACTTCCTTTAGAATATAATTCCAGAGCTACTTTTCTATCAAGTTTATTCTTTTCATCGTATATCGAAAGACCACCAATGGTTTTTCCTGCAACCATCCAGTAAAGAGCAACCCAAGGGTTATAGCTGGAAACCCTCGTTGCATCACTACCAGCGCCAACAGGTATACCCAGGTCCAGCATACGATGAATTGGAGGAGTACGCTCTGCAGCTTCCTTTCCGTATAAATCAACAAAGTATTCACCTTGGAAAGCCATGCGGTCTTGGATGGCAATGCCGCCATTTAAAGCCTTAACACGTTCCATACTACGATCTGAGATTGTTTCTGCATGGTCAAACCACCAGCGTAGACCATTAAAAGGAATTTCTCTGTTGACTTCCTCAAAAACATTTAAGAAACGCGTTATTGACTCGTCATACGTTGCATGTAAACGGAATGGCCAACGGTTTTCCACCAATAGAGAAATTACTTTCTTTAAGTCCTCTTCCATCACTGTATCTAGGTCAGGTCGCGGCATTTGAAATTTTTCGAAATCGGCTGCCGAGAATACTAACATTTCTCCGGCACCATTCATTTTATACTTATCATTTCCTTGACCAGGAGACACAATTTTTGCCCATGAAGCAAAGTCTTCATATTCATGATTTGGATTTTGTGTAAATAGATTATAAGCAATACGCAAAGTTAATTGATCATTCTCGGCTAAATGTTCAACAACTTTGTAATCATCAGGATAATTTTGGAATCCACCACCTGCGTCAATGGCACTTGTGATACCTAATCTATTTAATTCACGCATAAAATGGCGAGTTGAGTTAATCTGGTCGTCAATATTAAGTACTGGAGCTCTACCCAAACTTGAATATAGAATAGAAGCGTTAGGATTGGCAATTAAAAGACCCGTTGGATTACCTCGTTTATCTCGCTGAATTAAACAGCCCGGAGGGTCTGGGGTATCTTTTGTGTATCCCAGTGCACGCAAACCTGCACGATTTACAAGTGCTCTATCGTAAAGATGTAGCACAAAGACAGGTGTGTCTTCAGAAACAGCATTAATCTCTTCCAAAGTTGGCATCCGTCTTTCTTTAAATTGAAATTCAGACCAACCTCCAACTACTCTTACCCACTGGGGAGCAGGTGTACGCCTTGCCTGATCTCTAAGCATTTCCAGAGCAATAGCAAGTGACGGCACACCTTCCCAGCGCAATTCCATATTATAATGAAGACCGCCACGAATAACGTGTATATGAGAGTCATTCAAGCCCGGAATAGCTCTCTTTCTTTTAAGGTCTATTTTTTTGGTTTTTTCTGTGGCACTATTAAGAAGCTCATCTCCACCTACTGCAGTGATTAAACCATCAGTTATGGCGATAGCCGATACCTCAGGTTGAGATGGGTCAAGAGTAGTGATTTTTCCGTTATATAAAATCATATCCGGTACATTCATGTTCACACCTCGCCTACTTCCTATTATTCTGTAACCATGGATGAAATATTTTACCGAAAATCGGCATTACTACCCATGATAGCAAGGAAACTATACATACAGATACCAAAAAAGATGCTATAACAAGGTTCATATTTTTTATGATAGGCCCTATCACTATAGGAACCAACTGGCTAAGAGGCCATACACCAAGAACGGTAACAATAGACATTTTCCATTTTGGAGGTGGAACTGGCGTTTTCGGAGTAACAAACCAATAAGCCAAACTGCTTTCAGTTTTGTAAGTTGGATTAGTAGCTTGAAATGGTTCTGCCTTTTTAACAAATCTCGACGAATATCTGATTCTTGCCAAGCACGTAGATGCTTATACGTATCAAAGCGAAAAATAACAGTATACTCTCTGGATCCGTTATTGGGGACTATTAGATTTACGCCTAAATGCCCTGGAAATTTAGTAGCGGCAGCTTCGACTTCATGTCTCCACGTTTCAAACTGTTTTTCCATACCTTCTTGGATTTCCCATGTAACAATTGTTGTTACTGGACCACCTGCATCCATAGTGTTCCCTTTATGAGTTTCTCCGACAGTTACTCTTTCTTGATTCATATTTTCCTGCTTGGAGGCGCGCCATGTACCATAGTATATGCGTATTCCACGCCTTGACCATAAGCGCCAGTGTGTTCTTTTACAATTTCCATAACAGCATCATAAGTGTCTTTGCGTGCCCAGTCACGTTGGTATTCAAGTAAAACTTGAATTGCTGTCACTGGAATTGCTCCAGCTTGTTCTACACGACGCATAGCAGCGTTATGTGCTGTCAAACTAGTACCACCTGAAGCATCATCAACTGCATAAACTTCATAGCCAGCTTTAATTGCTTCAAGCACAGGGAATGCAAGGCAAACTTCAGTCCAAAGTGCTGCAAATATCAATTTCTTTCTACCTGTTGCTTTAACTGCCTCAACAAATTTTGAATCTTCCCAAGAGTTCATTGAACTACGTTCTATAATTTCATGGTTTGGGAATATGTCAAGAATTTGTGGCCAAAAATAACCAGAAAAGCTTTGTGTTTCAACGGTAGTAAGAATAGTAGGTACGTTAAAAGCTTTGGCTGATTTAGCAAGCAGCATAACGTTATTCATTAATGTTTGTCTGTCAATGCTTGCAACTCCAAAAGTCATTTGAGGCTGAAAATCAATCAAAATTAATGCACTGTTCTCCGGAGTTAACAATTCTAAATTACTCATAATAAAACACTCCTTTTTTTAAAATAATAAAGTTTTTTGAAACAATTTTAATGTTTTCTTAAAGGCAATTATTAATTTCATCGTAAAAATAAAAGCCCTGCTATACTTCTTATTTAAAAGGAGCGCTGATTAAATCAGCGCTAAATTTATGCTATCCACTTTTAAAAAAGTGATTGATAGCTATTCCTTAGGAAAAAATTTATGCATTTTGTTTACTAAGATCTCGCTGAGCTCCCATATAGCTTCCAATTACATTTTGATAACCTGGAAGATTACTAGCAAGCAAATTGCCAAAACCTTCGACATCGTTGCGCCAATCGCGTTGTAGTTCGCACGCTACGCTAAACCAGTTCATAAGTTGCACGCCATTATGTGCCATACGCGTATTGGCAGCTTCTGCAACTTGTTTACTGAAAGTGCCTGAAGCATCAGTAACAGCAAATACTTCATACCCAGCTTTTATAGCCGAAAGTGATGGGAACGCAACGCAAACATCCGTAACCACGCCCGCGATGATAAGTTGTTTTTTTCCAGTTTTTTCGATTGCTTTTACAAAATCATCATTATCCCATGCGTTAATTTGTCCAGGTCGAGCTATTTTTGGTGCATCAGGAAAGAGATCAACCAATTCTTGCATTAATGGTCCATTAGGTCCGTGTTCAAAGCTTGTTGTTAAAATAACTGGTAAATCAAAAAACTTAGCAGTGTGAGCAAGAGCCAAAACATTGTTCTTAAATTCATCAACACCATAGTCACGAACTAGTCCAGCCATAAGGCCAGTTTGATGATCCACTAAAAGAACGACAGCATCATCTTTGCGAATACGAGAATAGAGATCAGACATTATGTATTCCTCCTAATAATTAAGGTAATGAAGAAAGTTTAAACATTGGAGTATTTATCATAAATTTCTTCATTTTCCCAATCAGTTTATAACTAAACTTATATTGACGTCAATAATTTTCTTGAAAATCAGAAAAAACGTCAGATTTATTTTTAAAAATGCTTGCTCTACTTCTATTTATCTAAAACAAGAGTTTTATCTATCCAATTTATAAATTGTTGTAAATAACGCTGAAGATAACGTTTTGTTTGTTCGTCAGTAAGCACTTTCCGATCGGAATCAATCTTTTCATGTACTTGAGAAATCAGCACTTTTTGAAATGGAAGAACATGAACTTGCATAGTTTCTAGTATTTCTCTGATTTGCATCTGAGCATAAACAGTACCTAACCCCCCAGGAGTTGCTCCAATTAGGCCAACCGGTTTTCTGCTAAGAACAGCGGATTCCCGAGGTCTTGATGCCCAGTCCAATGCATTCTTTAATACGCCTGGAATTCCAGAATTATACTCTGGGCTTACAATAATGATACCGTCAACGTCCTGGATAGCAGATTTAAATGATGTCACTGTTTCTGGAACACTTATTTCTAAGTCTTCATTAAAAAAAGGTAGATTATTTATCTCAATCCAACGAAATTGATGGGAATCATCCATCTCTGTTAATGATTGTGCAATGATTCGATTATAAGAGTTTTGTCGTAAACTACCACAAATAAGGCCAATGGTCTTAGTCATATATTTCCTCCTTTGTTAAAATCACCTCATCCTACCATGATATTCCAAACTGAAAAAAGTGGCATTATGCCTAATCTTAAACTGTTTAATTTTATGAAGTATTTATTACAAAAAATCTAGGGTGTAAGGATTTCTCATTAGTTTTCTTATTATTGTATAGTCTTTGTGACTATGACAAATAGACTGTGTCTATATTATTTTTCTTCCAATTACTTTATATTTCCAGCATACTAGTAACTATAAAAATTGGAGGGAGTGCAGAAATGGAAGAAAAGAAAGTCACGTGGTTAGAACTCTTTTATGATTTGTTATTTGTGGCGGCGGTTGCGGCTGCAACTCATGTTTTACTTCATGTTGAAGATGGTCATATCCATGTAGAGTATTTAGTAAAGTTTGTCTTAATTTTTATTCCGATCTGGTGGGCTTGGGTAGGGCAAACCATCTTTGTTAACCGTTTCGGAAAAGATTTATTTCATCAACGGCTATTTTTGATCCTGCAAATGTTTTTTGTCCTAATTATGACATCGAGCTTATCTGTTGATTTTGATCCTTATTATCTTTCTTTTTTAATTGGCTATATTGGCTTAAGAGCCGTGACGGCCATCCAATATCTTATTGTACAGCGGATAGAAGAGGGAGTTCGAAAAAAGGCAGCACTCTTTTTGGGAAGGTATTTTTGGGTTGGGATCGTCATTTCATTATTCTCCGTCCTTTTTGATTCTTGGCTTCGCTATGCTGTGCTGTATTTGGGCATCCTGATCGATATCATCATTCCAATTCTTGGAAGAAAGTGCTTGGAAAAGGTTCCTACAAATACGGCCCACTTGTTGGAGCGCTTTGGTTTATTCACCATCATTCTCTTTGGGGAAGCTCTTGTGAGCACTCTTGCGGTCATACAACCTAAACAAGGAAATTGGGACTCGATAGCCTTTTCCATCATTTCATTTGCCCTGATAATAGCTATGTGGTGGCAATATTTCGATAACATTGAGAAAAAACTCAACAAGTCTAGACAAACTTCTGGTCAAATTATTATTTACGGTCATCTGTTTATTTTAATGTCTTTGAGTATGGTTGCAGCATCCATTAGATTATTATTTTTAGATGAGATCCAATATTCTTTTATCCTATATTTTGTTTTTGGTTCTGTATTGCTCTATTTCCTGTCAACTACAATTGTTTTTCATCAATACAGGTTTGAACAACACCGTTTGAAAATTTATCATTTATGCTTGTTTTTAGGGATTTTAGCAGTCTTTTTGTTATTAATTTGATTGTAGTAATACCAAATATTATGATAATAGGACAATTAACCCTGTTTTTTATCATCTATGCTAAATTAACAACTACATAAATAAAAGCATCAATTAAACCAGTATCAAATTATAGTGCTGGTTTATTTGTATATAGTATTTTTTACATTTGACATTAAATCTGTTTATCCATAATTTGATTGTAATAAAATTAGAAAGAGGTGACATTCATGAAAGATAATATAACGAATCGCTCATCAACTAAAAAAGAGGAACGACTAGGATTAATGTTATGGTTTCGAATAACACGAATATATAACCAGAGTATCCGGGAATCCAATCAACATTTAAAGAAATGGAATCTAACGACAGCACAATTCGATATCTTGGTTCAAGTGGGTTCGCATGAGCGCTTGTCTCAACAAGAACTTGCAAACAAGCTTTTTGTGACGAAAGGCAATATCACTCAACTATTAAGGAAAATGGAAGAGTTGGGATTGATTAATCGGGAACAGGAATGGAAAACAAAATACCTTTCATTGACTGAGGTTGGAAAAAGAGTTTTTTATGAAATTGTTTCAAAACAAGAACAATTTCAGGCATCACAATTTTCCAACTTAAATTACAAGGAAAAAAACAGCTTCTAGATTTACTAAGGAAAATTCAAAACCATAGGAGGTAATGACATATCAGCATTAATGGTAAAAGCACCTGTAAACTTAAAAGCACTTTTCAATTTCTGGTAAGTGATAAAAAGGAGTTTTGTTGTTGAAGCTATCTACTTCTCTGATTGAATAAAGGTGAATTTTCTTGCTATTTCAAATAGTAATCGCTAATTCAATATAGCTTCCTGTGAAAACTTCAATAATATCAACCCCAACTATAACTTTTTCTCCTTCTGACCTATTTCATATGAATCATTGGAAATCATATATCATTAATACTCACTTTGATATCCAAAATGTTGGGCGATACTCCCTTTATTATCTTAATGTTTTACGAATGGCTAATAACTAACTTAATAATAGATATTGTGAATAATTTTCATGATTCTGTTTTCAATAAAAATAGAGATCCAATATTTATAGAAATAAAAAACTTCAGACAAAGGAAAAACTTCAGAAAGAGGAAAAAACACCCTAAAAGTCGTATATACAATTATCGACAAATTGGCGATGCTTTTTTAAGGTTAGTTGTCTAACCAAAAATAAAAATAGGAGTGAAAATAAAATGAGTAAAACAACGATGGGTATTCACCACATTACTGCAATTGTTGGTCATCCTCAAGAGAATGTTGATTTCTATGCAGGTGTATTAGGTTTACGTTTAGTGAAAAAAACTGTCAATTTTGATGACCCAGGTACCTACCATCTTTATTTTGGTAATGAGGGTGGAAAACCAGGAACAATCATGACATTTTTTCCATGGGCAGGAGCTAGTCAAGGGAAAATTGGTGATGGTCAAGTAGGCGTTACATCTTATGTTGTTCCAAAAGGATCTATGAAGTTCTGGAAAAAAGACTGGAATCCTTCAATATTCCTTTTACTATAAAGGAGCGCTTTAGTGAGGAATACTTGGAATTTGATGACCCTCATGGGCTACACTTGGAAATTGTTGAAAGGGAAGAAGGGGAAGTAAATACATGGACCTTTGGCGGGGTAACACCTGAGGTAGCTATTAAAGGCTTTGGCGGTGCTACTTTATTATCGACCCATCCTGACAAAACGGCTGCATTGTTAGAAAACATATTGGGACTAGAATTAATCGGCAAGGAAGGCGACTTTGCACGTTACCGTTCTTCAGCAGAAATTGGCAATGTCATTGACTTAAAATTGACGCCAATAGGACGCGGGACAATGGGCGCTGGAACCGTACACCACATTGCATGGCGGGCAAAGGATGATCAAGACCAATTGGAATGGCAAAAATATGTTGAGGAAAACGGATATGGGGTAACTGCTGTACGAGATCGAAACTATTTTAATGCGATTTACTTTAGAGAACACGGGGAAATTCTCTTTGAGATTGCAACAGATCCTCCAGGATTTGCCCACGATGAATCCGAAGCGACGATGGGAGAAAAATTAATGTTGCCAAAGCAGTACGAAGAGTTTAGAGGGCAGATTAAACAAAGTTTATTACCATTTGAGGTAAGGGAATTAAAGTTGTGAGTTGGTTAGCTGGACAAATTATGCAAAATTAGGTGAGATTTTTTCTAGAGAGACCTAATTAATTTCTTGATCAAAGTAATGAAAAGAATGGGAATGGTGAGGTTGCAAAAAACAACAGGGATCCATCATATAACAGCAATGGTGAACGATGCCCAAAGAAGTATTGATTTTTATGCTGGCATACTGGGGTTAAGACTTGTAAAAAAGACGATAAACTTTGATCGTCCAGAAGTCTATCATCTTTATTTTGGAAATGAAACTGGTCAACCTGGGTCTGTTATAACTTTTTTCCGTGGCCAAAGCAGGTAAAAGGTCGAATTGGAACAGGACAGGTTGGAGTAACCAGTTTTATCATCCCGAATCAATCAATTAAATTTTGGGAAAATCGTTTGAAAAAATTTAGAATTAGGTTTATTCAATCAGTACGTTTTGGAGAAAAATATTTACAATTTCAAGATCCAGATGGTCTCGAAATTGAATTAGTGGAACGAAATGAAGGACCAAAAAATAATTGGAGTTTTGGAGAAGTTGATTCAGAGGTTGCAATTAAAGGGTTTGGTGGAGCTATTTTAATTTCAACTCAGCCTAATAAAACTGCGAATGTGCTTGAAAACGTATTAGGCTCGAATGTCTTGGGCAAGAAGCGAGCTTCCTTAGGTTTAAATCGGATGGTCAGTTTGGAAATACAATTGATATTAAGCTAACTCCTTCGGTTCGCGGGTTAAAAGGGGCTGGAACTGTTCACCATATCGCATGGAGGGCAAAGGATGACCAAGATCTTTTGAGATGGAGAACACTTCTTCAAGATAAGGAGTATTATCCGACTGAGATTCGTGATCGAAACTACTTCAAAGCTGTGTATTTCCAGGAACAAGGCGGTATCCTTTTTGAAATAGCGACCGATCCTCCAGGCTTTTCCGTTGATGAAGCTGTCGCTGAGCTTGGTAATAAACTGATGTTACCATCTTGGCTGGAGCCAAAACGTGAAGAATTAGAAGAAGCCTTACCTACTGTGGAAGTTCGCGTTCTGGAGGGAGATCAAACATGAAACATATATTTAATAAGGGTAAAGATTCAACGAAACCAACGTTTTTATTACTACATGGTACTGGCGGAAATGAATTAGATTTATTACCTATTGCGGGAAGAATTGATGACGAGGCTTCAGTGCTGAGTGTCCGCGGAAATGTATTGGAAAATGGAATGCCTCGATTCTTTCGGAGATTAGCTGAAGGTGTATTCGATGAGGAAGATCTGATTTTCCGTACAAAAGAATTAAATGAGTTTCTTGATGATTCTGCTGTAAAGTATAATTTTGATCGAGAAAACATGATTGCTATTGGTTACTCAAATGGAGCTAATATAGCTGCTAGTTTATTATTCCACTATCAAAATGCATTAAAGGGAGCAATTCTCCATCACCCGATGGTACCGAGAAAAGGAATTGTTCTTCCTGATTTGTCAGGAAAGTCAGTATTTATTGCTGCTGGTAAAAATGATCCCATATGTTCGCCGATGGAATCTACTGAACTTCAATCCTTATTTGAAAAGGCTAATGTAAAAGTTGAAATTCATTGGGAAAATAGGGGGCATCAATTGACTGTTGATGAAGTTGAAGCTGCGGCTCACTGGTATCGTAGGGTTTTTAAACTTTAGGGATACAAATTGAATTTTTGTAATAACTTAAAATTTGCAGAATGAATTGACAAATAAGCCTTGATGTTTTAGGCAGGGGTGTGATTCCTGATTCCAACTATTTGGAGTTGCTTTGAAATCTAATATATTAATTGATTTAATGCACTTACATAATTTTGAAATTTTGATAGTAGGGAATATAATAACCCTATAAACATTTTGCAAAAAAATATTTTAAATGTTTTGGAGTAAAAAGTTTTTTTGATCAGAAAAGTAAGAATATAGGTTTAATAATGAAAATATGGGAGGTAATTTTTATGGCAAAATTTACTGTAGGTAATGAAAATCATGCTCCAATTGAACTTTATTATGAGGACCATGGTTCAGGGAAACCAGTTGTCTTAATACATGGTTGGCCTTTAAGTGGGCGATCTTGGGAATATCAGGTGCCAGCTCTTATTGAAGCAGGTTACAGAGTCATAACATATGATCGTCGAGGCTTTGGAAAATCATCTCAGCCGTGGGAAGGATATGAATATGATACATTTACTTCTGATTTACATAAACTGTTAGAACATTTAGATCTTCAAAATGTCACACTTGTTGGTTTTTCTATGGGTGGGGGTGAGGTTGCTCGATACATTAGTACGTATGGAACAGATCGTATTGAAAAGGCTGTTTTTGCTGGAGCAGTTCCTCCTTATTTATACAAATCAGAGGATCATCCTGAAGGAGCATTAGATGATGCAACAATTGAAGAATTCAAAAGTGGCGTGATAACTGACCGCCTTGCATTTCTTGACAAATTTACGAAGGGATTTTTCGCGGCTGGTAATCAAACAGATTTAGTTAGTGAGCCATTCCGTTTATATAATTGGGATATTGCAGCTAGTGCCTCACCTAAGGGAACGCTCGATTGTATAACGGCCTTTAGTAAGACAGATTTTAGAAAGGACTTGGAAAAGTTCAATATTCCTACTCTTATTATTCACGGTGACTCTGATGCAACTGTACCTTTTGAGTTAAGTGGAAAACGTACATATGATTCCATTCCTGGTAGTAAGCTGGCTCTAATAAAGGGTGGTCCGCATGGATTAAACGCAACTCATCCAAAAGAATTTAATGAAGCGTTACTAACATTTTTAAAAGACTAATAAAGAAATGACAGTTTTACTTAAAAAAGAAGCGCCATCTTTCTTTTTTACAAGGTTGTTATGAGGATAAATAAAACCTAAGTGTCAACTTTCGTTAGGTTGCCACTTAGGTTTTAAAACATATCCAATTTATTCTAATGCAAGAAACAATAGATGAAGGATATGAAGGTTCCCTTTCAAAAGAGTTTGAAGCTAAGAAGCTATAGTCATTTTAATCATTTTAATAATCAGTTTATTCTGATATCATAAAATGGATAAATATGGGAGGAGGGGATGATATAAAAAACTTATTTGCATTATTAAGTACCTTTGTGTTAGTTCTGGTAGGTGGAATGGTATTAGGCAATTCTTCTGCTCAAGCAAGTGTACCTCAGTATTCTTTTCAAACAGAAGATGGAAAATGGGATGGTGAAATTGGAAATCCTAACAGAGGTAGTGACTTACAGGTAGAACTGGTTTCCCCAATCTATTTAAAGACTTCTTCTGGAAGTAAATTGTTGACTAATTATAGTAACATATGGTCCCGTCTTTGCAATGCCAGTACTGGAAAGTGCACAGGCTATCATAGCTTAGCTGGTGGAAAGACATTATTCACAGATATGAGAATTGGTAAATTTTATGTAGATGTGAAAGATGGATACTCTTCTGAAGAGTATCTGGAAAACTACAAATTGTTTTCAAATAATATGTAATACTAGCTACCCACTTTTAATGGGTAGCTTTTTATCATGAAAAGTTTTAAATATAGATTAATATCTCAATATTTCTAAAATTGAACTTCATCACTGCCCTTTTTCCCTGAAAAGAAGTGCTGAATTGACTAGTACGTTCACAAACGGAAACAAAGGGTACGAGCCATAATACTACAAGATACAGTAAATGGAGTTTGTGTAGCCATGAAATAAAGTTTGATACTTTGTTAATGAACTATCGGGGCAGGATAGTTCCACAAGCACAGTGTATTCATACTGTGCGACTTGCGAATTAAATTTGGTATATAAGTGAAAAATAAAGTAACTATATTAACCAAATTTAAGGATGTGCAACTTGTTAATAAAAAAATTGTTCCTCACAGCCACATTGTGCTTTACGGGGATCCTATATAAATTATATGTAAATATAAAAACACCACTATGCTGAGTACGCTGGTGGTGTTTTTTTCTGTAAGGTTAAGTATTACCTATTCTAAGTTCCTTTTGCATTTCAGTTCTTAGTGAAATTCGATTATTAGGAAGAATCTCTTCAAACATTTGTTGTTTATAATTAGATTCAAATGATTGTAAATCGTTCAATTCAGTACCTCTAAGATCGTTAAGCCTTAAAAGTCTCAAATATTCAAGTAGGTTATCACGTATGACACTACATGCTTTACTAACATCATCCGAGAAATAAAGTAGATTATTAATATAATAATTATTTGCTTCCGTCCATTTTTCGCTTGCTAGTGCGTATTGTACATCTTTATCAATTTTCCTAATTTCATCGATTGCAGATTGTTTATCGACTTCCAATTTTTCTAAAAGCTTTTCTTTCTCGGAACTCGACAGCTTTAAATAATCAAAATATGAATTTAAATCTTCTTTGTTTAGCTCTTCCACCAGAATAGACAAACCCTGTTCAATTTTCATCTGTACAGAAAAAATAAAACCATATGTAGTTTCCCAATGAGTATACATTTCCGGATACTTTTCGTGTTTTTTTGAAGTAAATAACTCAAAGTCTTTAAAGTTTTTTTGTTGTTTAAATTTTAGATTTTCTAGATCTCCGGATATTTCTTTTTGATAGTCCGCCATTTCTTTGATATTTCTTTTGATGGTCTGCCATCCTTTGGTTAAAAAATTGTTTTACTATTAGCTGAGATAGATAGACTGAAATCGCAATCAGTATTCCAAAAAAGGAAAGTCCTTTAATTACCTTTAAATCATTTGTTAAATAATTGATTATTTCCGCCGCCATCCTTTTTCCCCCTGTGTTTCCATTTACATTTTCCCTCCCATGATCGAATAGGACCCCTTATAAAGGCTATTCAAGTAATGTTTTCTTATCAATTTTAAAATTTACCTCTGGATATTTTTCCTCAGTCATTTTTTCCAAATCATCTATAAATCGCAATGCAACATCCTTATTATTCTTTTGACTTTTTTCAGATGTTTGTTAATTTCACTCACACTTTTTTCCCCCTTAGATACTGGTACCGAGCACTTAAAAAGGAAACTCTTTCATCCACTTGGTAGTATAAAGAAATAAGCTCTGAATAGCTTTGCAACATTTCTTCTGGATCGGTAGACTGAAAGGTCAAATCTTTATATATCTCAGAAATAGAACTCGTATCAGCTGTAGTATTCAGCATTAACCCTCCTTGTGTATAGAATTCAAAATCGAGAGAAGAAGATCTTACATCACTTTCGTTGTACACACTAAGCTGTTTTCTTACATAGAATTTTCTTTTTCATTTCCGTTATTGTGTTCATCAAATAAGACAGTTCGAAAATCAATTATTGTTCTTTCAAGTCCATCTCTCTGCGCCACCAAATCATTAGATAAATTAAATAAGATTAATGTAAGCTTAGTTTTTTCCTCTGCGTTCTTCACCATTTCTTGAAAGGAGGCTGACAAAGTAAAACCTACAAATGAAACAATAATACCTAAGGTAATAACCCATATGGGGTGGCTGTAATTGCTAAGTCTTTGTTGCAAAAAAATAATTATAATAGCTACCAATAATATTAAACTAAAGGATACTAATAAAAATGCTGTACTTATCTCTACTGCATATTTGATTAACTGTACAGAGAATATCCACATCACCACGGCTAGGCTTACCACGATTAGTCCGTACATAAGAAGAGTGTTTTTTGTTTGATACTTCGGAAAATATGACATTTTTTTCTTTGTTAACACTTTCTTTCTAAGCGTGATGTGTCCTTTTTGGGAACTGTTGGTCTTCGTAATTTTCTCTTTGGTTTATTTACCATAACTTATCTCCATTTACATTTTATCTCACTATAAGGCTTGGTGACAGGGTTTCTGCTATGAACCGCAAAGTAATCCTCCATTTAGGAATCATTTTTGTTAATGAATGACTAGTTAATAAAAACAACTGTTTTTGTAATGTATCTCGAATCTATTAGTCTCATTTATAGCATAGTTTTTAGGGTTTACAATAAAACATTACCAAAAGTTTTACCAAATACCTTTACAATAATGCTGTGTTTATTTATAAACTGTTTACCTTGCGGTCTAGAACAAGAACCTTGTCACTAGGCCTATAAGGTTTTTTTATGGATATATGCTGATCTAGGAAGTGAGTAATTCACTTTACAAAAAATAAACAAGCGTACCATAAGTGTGTATAATGGGTACGCTTGCAAGTGTAAGTGTGTATAGGTTATTAATGTTAAATCAATTTATGTGATCCCTCGTTTGCAATTAGCTTTAAATGTTCAAAACCTTGTCTTGTAATAAGGAGTGTACTTCCTTTCATTTGGACGCTGTCTTTCAGCAGCACGTCAGATCCGCGTCTCCAAAGAAGGTAAACATACTTAGGGTTTTTTCCAAGTTCAACGCTTGCTTCCCGAGCTGTCATAATGTCGTCCCACACCTTAATAATCCGCACCTCCTGATTTTAAATATCCCTCCCCGTAATTAAATTTATACCACAAAGTATCTTGATTTACTCTTAATTTTTATCTTTCGTCCAAGCGTTTTCTTCGCTGCAATTCCCTTCTTTCTCGTTCTTGACCCTCCAATTCTCTTGCTCTTTCATTCCGTTTTCCAAGGCTGCCATAAAGTAAATTACGCTCATTTTTCATCAAAGACAACTTATAATGAAAACTCGATTCTTCATCAATCCCATAATGCTTTTTAAGAAAATTGATATTCCTTTTAGCCATATCATATTGCTTAAATTGATAATAATTTTCTTGCTTAAATTTTGTTTTATCATCAGACTTTTTATAGTCTGTAATTAAAGGATAACTATTTTTATAAATAGAAAAACAGTCCTTCATTTTTTCAAAATCAAATATTTCATCATCAATGGCAGTTAGCTGTTTTTCAAAGTTATCTATAAGGTTTTCCGTTTTAATTTCAACCTCATTTAATTCTTCCAGTGAAATATTTTCTTTATAAAGCTTGCTGCTTATTTCATTTAAATAATTAATATTTTGCTTTGTAGCCCACTTATGCAATCCTTTATTATTTTTAAATTTCTCCTGCGATTTATCAATCCATTGTTTATCAATAATATTTTGTTTAATTGGCACAAACTCTTTATTTTCTATTCTGTAACGAATGGATGATTCAAAGTAATTTAACCCCAATGTTTTTGTTCTCATAAATTTGTTTGACTTTGGATTTTTAAAAGATAAATATTTACCTTTTTATGTTCATATCCTTGTTGATCCATCAGCTCTAAAAAGTTTTCAAACGAGTGGGCCTTTTTAATATTTTCGTCAATAACTCCTTCAATTTTCCCTTTGAAAGATTGTTTTTTGCTCTCGTTACATACTCATTAAAAGCTAAATATTTATCCTTTTTTCCTTCTTTTTCGATAATCGTTAGCCCATGTTCTTTTGAAACATTGTCATTTTCCCTTCTTAGATCATAAAGGGTATGTTGTCTTTTAGTATCAAACATTTTTAAGTCTTCGAAATTAATGGAGTTAAAAATAATATGGTTATGCAAATTTTCCGTTTCTATATGAGTAATAACCGCATACTGGTGCTTGCCTTTAAAATAATTATCTGCTAATTCAACACCATATTGATGTGCCTGTTCAGGCGTTAAATTATCATCACTGTTGAAGGATTGAATGATCATTCTTGCTGCCATATCTTTGTTGCTATTATTCTGTTCATTGTAATCAAATAAAATATCATTAAAATCTCTTTCAATTGTTTCAACATTACACCCATAAGTTGTTACTAATTCTTCGTTTGTTTTGTGATCTTGAAGGCTATATTTTATTACTGCTTTTAAATCTTTAACCTTTTGTATTTTCACGATTGACATTAAAAACAGCCCCAAACCTTTTTAATTAATAAACCTCATATTCATCTAATATATCTTTCAAATCAAACCAATCATCATCATCAAAAATATTATCTAATTTTAGCAATTTCATTTTTAATCTTTGCGTATATAAAAAGATTCTATCAGCAAATTCTATTAGTCGTTTTTCATCCAATTCAAATAGTGTATCACCATATAAATATTGCCAAAAATATTCCGCAATATCTTGATCCTGTTCGGGTGAATTTTCAACAGCTTGACCAATGTATATAAAGTCATCTTTTATTTGTTCATATATTTCTTCTAACAATACCTTTTTAGGAACTTCAATTTGATTTTCCTTCAATGCTTTTATCAGATTCTCTTTATCTTTTAGATTTAAAGATTCACTGGTAAAATTCATCTTTAAATCAAGTAAACGATCATACTCTTTATTCATTAAATCAATGATAAATTTTTGATTAGTTTTTAAAAAATCTATGTCATTATCTGAATAAGTACCCAATGTATTAACCTTGCGAATTAAGCTATTAATATTTTTTCCAATGTAATTTATTTCGCTTGTTAGTTTTCTATATACGCTCATATCAATATTTAAACGAAAGTAATTCCTTGCACTTTCAACTAGGAAAGCAGAAACAGATTTGTACCCCAATTCTTCTGCCTTATTTTTTATAAATAACAATAACCCAAAGATTATGTATTGTTTAATCATCAAGATTCACCTCATATTATTTTATCTACTCCTTATTCTTCACAATTTGTTATTCTTTATTAAACTAAACTAGAAACATATGAATGTAAGTAACGGTATTCAGGAAACACTTGAATAAAGAATGGTCAACCAGAAATATTTTCTGGATGACCTTATAATATGAAAGAGTGCGTTAGCTTCAATAAGAAGGCTGCCAATTATGTTATTCACTTAATGGATATAAAGAATAAAAAGGCTCTAAGATTGAATAAGAATATAAAGGGAGGACCTTATTAAAGATTTTTAAAACTTTGTACTTTTAGGTAATTTTTAAGACTAATAGGCTTCATTTCTTAAACGAGAAGGGAGAATGCCTTTTGAGCTTAAAATATGAGAAACAAATGAGGTCAGAAATAGCTGAAAAAACTTTTTTGAATAAAGGATGGGGCTATGTTGCAGCTCTTGCACTGTTGCCGTATGCAATTTTAAAATCGCTTTGGGCATGGGGATCAACGGTAGGACTGACAACAAAACAAGCTGTACAAAATGTAGCAGGGTTTGGTGATCCTTTAAAGGAAGGATCTGCTTTTCTATATACGTTATATACCATCGAAATAGACTTCACTGCTATCTTGGCGATACTGGCATCTTTATTTGCTTTAGCTCTCGTGACTTCCTGGGGGAGAAATTACCAAAATGGTTATTAATCATATCAGGATGGTCAGTTGGGGTGTTGACAGTTCTAGTTAGCTTCTTGACAGCTCTTCAATTTTTAGGAGCGCTTCCAAAAGGATACGCCGAAGGATTAGCCATTTGGGTGTATGTGGTAACATACGGAGGATTGTTCTTGTGGGGAGTAACTGCATTTATTGCGACTCTGTCGTTCCAGCATCGGATTAAAAACAAACAGTCTCCTGAAAAAAGGGTATTTTAGGCAATAATCTACTTCGAGTGCTTATCTTGAATATCCTTTCAGTGTTGTTGTTCCGGGATAATATTAAACAATCGGGGGATTTTTGAATAAGGTAAGCTTGTCTTAATAAACTAATGGGTGCTTTAGCTGAAGATCAGAGCTGTCTTTAAGGCAGCTTTTTCTTATGGCACTAACGGGGCAGGTTACTTGAAGAAGGCAAATGTTAAAAGTCCAACCATTTTTACGATGTGCCCAGGAAACTTTACAAGCTTCAATCTATATTCAAAACTTAAAACAACTTATTGTAAGTGATTTTTTAGATTTTTTACTTATAATTACTTTTATTTTCGCTTAAAATAACTTATGATTAAGTTGAGGAGGTTAAAAATGAATCAAGAAGAACGATTGATACGAATCCTTAACTATTTAGAAATCCACAAAACAATGAACATCAAACAGATGTGTGAAACATTTGATGTTTCACGTGATACTGCAAGAAGAGATATCGTGGAGCTTACGAACAAAAAATGGTAGTTAGAACTCATGGTGGAGTTGCATTACCATCATTTCATAAAAAAATTGATGATTATCGGGATCGATTACACGCTGAATCAGAAACAAAGGAATTAATTGGAAAAAAGCCGCGAGTATGATAACAGACAATGAGATGATTTATTTAGACGTTTCAACCACAGTCAATTTTATAGCTCAATTTTTAAAAGCAAGACAAGTTACCATTGTAACCAATTCAATTGATAGCGCTTATGTATTGGCTCAATCTGAAGATACAACTATACACTTTTTGGGAGGTACTCTAAATAAATCAACGCGGCATGTCACAGGATTTTCCGCCATAGAAAAACTAAAAGATTATCATTTCAATAAGGTGTTTATTGGAGCTGCAGGTATTATGGAAGATGGCATTTATTATGGGCTTGAAGAAGATATTTACTTTAAGCGAGAATTGATAAAGCATGCTGATCAAGTCATCTTATTGACAGACCACACAAAACACAATCATCGACAGAATTACAGAGGTTTGATATTTGAATCCATTGATACCATTATTACCAATAAAGCAATGCCTAATAATTTATATAGTTCTATAGAAAAACATGGTGTTGAAGTGCTAATTACAGATACAGAATAAGACTCGTTGATCGGGAGAAATATTATTATGCTTAAATCCATTATTTTTTATGTAGATGGTACATTCACCACGATTATGACCAATTGCTTTCCCGATAATGAATTTAAAAGTGGTTTTAACCAATATAACATTAGATATTCACCACGAGAGGAGTTTAAAAGACGATGATTAAATTATTAGTCAGTGATTTAGATGGAACGTTAATTGATAAAAAGAATCAAGTGGCTTTACATGACATAAAAGCATTGAAAAAATTACGGGAACATAACGTAGACATCTGTCTTGCAACTGGAAGAATGGACAACGAAATTATGGAAGTAGCTAAAGTGGTTGGAGACCAATTCCATCGCGTAAGCCAAAACGGATCATTTGTCAGGACCAATGACCACGTTTCTCTTCACTCACAAACATTTGAGCATGGGCTCGCAAAAAAGCTGTATGAATCGGCATATTCAGATCGTAACATTACAATCGTTTGTTCAAATGACACCAACTTTGTAGCCCAAAAAAATGATGTCATTCACCAAATCGAAGAACGTTTTTTCTTTCCGATTGAAGAGCAAGATGACATGATAAATGCAATTGGTCACTCACTTACCCCTTCTAAAATTTCGGTATTGGGCCATCATGAGGAAATATTAGAAATGCAGCAATCTATTCAAGATGTTTTTCACGAAGAGGTGGATACATTCATTTCTGAAAAAGGCTGTCTTGACATTATGCCGAAAAACATCAGTAAAGGAAATGCCTTATTAATCCTTTTAAAACACTTGCAGCTCAAGCCCGAAGAAATCGCATGCGTAGGTGATTCTTTTAATGACATCCCTATGTTTAAACTAACACCAAATAGTTTTGTGATTTCTCATGCCCATGAAGATGTCAAAAAGAAGCAACCTATGTCGTTGAGACAGTCAGTGAAGCAGTGAAGATGATTCTTGAAAAAATACCCGTGAACAAAATATGATTTACTCATAAGGGTTCTGGCGTGAAAGAATGCAAAAAGGAAAAAGATTTTGAGAAAGTTGCTTCGAGTGTTTTTGGTTTTTTAAATACATCAGAGCGTTTATGGATTTCCAAGTTATTCAACGAACGGGTGCGTTCGTATTGTAAGGTTAGCCAGTTTTTTAAACTGTACCCTTTTGAAGATTTGGGTCAGTTTAATATGCTGGTCTTTGGTGATGGATGCCACTATCGGGATGCATTGGAAAGTTGGATGGAAGAAGAGGGAATCTACCCAAAACGAACCCTTAAATTTGGTGCAATTGAGGCCATTATAGGTTGTGTTAAGGCTGGCATGGGAATAGCTGTTATGGTTCAATCCGTTTTAAAAGACGATCAGCAATCACTACATGTAACGCCTTTGCCAGAAAAGTATGCAAAAGATTCCTACACATTTTATTATGCGAAAAGACGTAATGCTTTCTGCTGCTTTTCGTAAATTTGTAGAGTTTCTTAATCTAAGAGCTATTAGATGCAACTAAGACACCCATACCTATTCCACTGGAATTGGTTGGTTTTGTATAAATGTTACTTTAGGTAAAAATGCGATTTCTAATAACTTAAAACATAAATATAAATTAATAATTCAACCAAGGGATGGGTAAAAAGAAAATAAAAGCATACGTTGGTGATTTATACCATCGTATGCTTTTATTTTCACTATTAGTTAATCAAGGAATTTTAATTTTAAATATTAATATTCGTTAAAAAATTGCTGAATTTCTTTTGGATCATCTGTTTTTGTTAATGCAAGCATCGTCAAAATGCGTGCTTTTTGAGGATTAAGTGAGTCTGCCGTAACAAAATTATTTTCATCGTCAATCTTTTCTCTCGTAACAATACCATTTCCTACACGGCTAGATCGAGTAATAATCAAGCCTTTTTTGATAGCGTCTTTAGCACCCTCAAAGGCAGTATCAGAAGTTAAACCGTTTCCTTCACCTGCTATTATGATCCCTTTAGCTCCTGCTTTCACAGATGCATCGTAAAAATATCTACTATCATTTTGATAGCTATAAATAATGTCCACTTGAGGAAGTTTATCTAGTTTTGATACATCAAAAACCGATTTGGTTGTATGTTTACGAGTGGGTTCATTGTAGAAAAATATTTTATTACCTGCGATTGCTCCTAAATAGCCTTGTTCCTCAGATTGAAATGTATCTGTCATGGTAGTATTGGTTTTTGTGATATAACGTGCAGAACCTATCCGGTCATTTAATGAGATTAAAACACCTTTGTTCTTAGCATCTTTACTAGCAGCAATTTTTACAGCATTATATAAGTTTAAAGGTCCATCTGCACTTATAGCTGTAGCCGGTCTCATTGATCCAACAATCACGACAGGTTTGTTGCTTTTTACGACCAGATTTAGAAAGTAAGCAGTTTCTTCTAAGGTATCTGTTCCATGCGTTACGACAATTCCATCAACGTCTTTAGATTTTAATAACTCATTAATTCGTTTCGCCAATTTTAATAAGGTTTTATTATCCATATTATTACTGCTAATATTGGCGATTTGTTCACCACTCACATTTGCTACTTGTTTTAGTTCAGGAACAGCTTTAATTAGTGTTTCAACACGTACACCTGCTTGATAACCAGTTGTGTCAGTATTGGACGTAGCAGAACCTGCAATCGTTCCACCAGTAGCTAAAATTTTCACATTGTTTAACTTGGGATTTGTTGAAGTTGCTTCTACTTTCTCTTCTTTTGGATTACTATTTGCTGAGCTATGGATAGCAGTGATAGATCCAGAAAATAATAGTGTAACTAATAGAAACGTGATTCCAAGATATTTTTTAATGTTCATGTCTAGTTAGCTCCTTCTTTATTAAATTATGTACGACATATGAAAATACTATACTACCATATCTGGATAGTAATATGTTGTCTATAAAGGGAAAAAGAGTAATATATACCTAAAAATACCCGTTCGTAAAAGTACACTTTTACGAACTTTTTTGATTGTTACTTTTTTAAATAGACTCTGTGCAATGTATCTAACTTTATCACAAAGTGTTCAAGCGGAAGAAAATAATAAAAAAGAAGGGAAAGTATATCAAATCCACTATGATTATAAACCAATCTATAATTTGTAAAAGACGTCATTAGAATTTCTCCTCCTCTTTCTTTTCTTTACTAATACGTCATAGCCCTCTTCGATTCTAACTTTTCGCCTGTCACATACGGTAGTGTCAAAGTGTCATGATTTATAGGTCATAACTATAAAACTATCCGTACTACGCTCTATTTTTTCTGTCATGCATGAGGATGACGAAAGGTCACTAGCTACTATGACTTTCCGCTTGCTACACTCGGTTCATACACTGACGAACTGACTACTCGTTGTGCTAACAAAAAATTTCAATCAAATAAAGGAGCGTACAAAAATGAAACAAGCAATTAACAAACTGGGGATCGTTGCAATTCTTCTTTCTTCTTCAACCATGATTTCTGCGTGTTCCCAACAATCGTTAGAAGCAGGAAAATCAAAACCATCGGCATCCACGACTAATATCCAAATGACGAAAGGACCTAATAATAAAAAAGAAATAGAATCTTTTGCTGATCCGTTATTTGAAGAAAAAATGAAGAAGTACAATGTGAACGGTTCTAGTTTTGTCGTCGTTCATGATGGAAAGGTCGTTGTCAATAAAGGGTATGGATATGCCGATAAAGAAAAGAAAATCCCCGTCACTAAGGACACGGTCTTTCAAATCGGTTCAGTCTCGAAAACTTTTACTGCTTTGGCCGTGATGCAGCAAGTCGATAAAGGAAAGCTTAAACTAGATCAAGACGTACAACAATATTTTGGTGGATTACAAATACCTAATCAAACTGGGAAACCTCTTACCCTGTTTGATATGCTCACTTATACCAGCGGGGTAGATTTTCCCGATCTCACAAACATAACTGGACCTGAATATATTAATAATAGTATACCGATGAAAGAATTTTTCTCTAAACATATGCCAACTGTGGTACGGCCGCCGGGAGAAGTTTATACGTATGACAACGTCGCATTTGCGCTCGCAGGGTTTGCAGTGGAGAATGTTACTAACATCCCTTTCTCGAAATATATGGAAAAGAACATTTTCAAACCATTAGATATGAAATCTACAAGCATGAGCTTTACGCCTGATCTTATCGAAAAAATGGCTACACCTTATGGTCCCACTGGCGATCCGGTTCCAACAAGTGGGAGCGGTATTAGGGATACACCACAAGGAGGCATTTTATCTACTGCGGAAGACATGTCAAAATACATGATTATGCAACTACAGAAAGGAAAGTTTAAAGACAAAGAAATTGCAAGTAAAAAAAGCATGGATATGATGCATGCCTATCAAGTTTTTGATGATAAGACGATTCCTGTTGCGACAATTGGATTTGAAACGCCTTTTAATGAATTTGCTAACGGTCAACACGTTGTAATAAAAGGGGGAAGCATGCCTGGACATCAATCAATGCTGATTTTAGTGCCTGAACAAAAAACAGCATTCTTCATGTCTTACAATAATGATTCAATGATGAGTATAGACATATATGAAACTCTCATGGATCACTATTTCCCTGCTAAGAAGAATGAAGTAAAAACAAGTTATCTCCCGTTAGAGGAAAAAGAAGCTCATAAATACTTGGGCTTATTCCAAAATACGCGTTTCGCTGCAATTCGCACTCATTTTACTTATGAAAATGGGAATTTGGTCATGGAGGGTGGAACAACTGGAAAACAAGTTCTCAAAATGATTCATCCGTTGTTATTTGAAGATTCGGAAGGCAACAAAGTTGCTTTCAAAAAGAATTCAGCTGGAGAAATCGCATATTTTCACTACAACTCTCCTAAAAGCCTTGATTTTGTAGCAGATGCCCAGAGAATTAACAACAAACCACCTTTTGATGACGTTCCACAAAAGAGTAACTATAGAAGTCACATTGATAATCTTCATGCTCTAAATATTATGGGTGCTAAAACAGGTAATCTATTCAATCCGATGGACATCATGACACAAGGAGAGTTTGCGGATACGTTGTTACTTGCTTATGGATGGAACGGTTTTCCAGACGACTCCAAGGAGGCAAGGGAAAAAATTATGAAAGGAATTCCAGGGTATGACCGTGCTACTCCGATTACCCGACAGGTCGCAGCAACCATGATTCAAAACTTAAAGCAAATTCATGACATGAAACCGATTAGACCTGACAAAGCTATTAAAGTTAAATTACTTGATGCTGCGGATGACTGGGCAATTCAATCGATTCAGGCACTTGCCTCCCAAGGAATTCTAGACCCTGATACTTCCATCAATGCTGACGGATCCTTTACCTTCCGTCCCAAGGATCTGTTACTGCGTCAAGAAGCGAGTGCCTTACTCGATTTGGCTTTTGGTTATCATGCTTTGCCTATTAAGCAGAAGTAAGCATTCATCCAAACATGAATCATAGCAAGTATTTAAGGGGAGTACCAGTATTCTTACAATAGGAGGAAAAGTAGCATTTCCTATAGGAGAGATGCTACTTTTCTTCTTCGTAGTCCTTCATTTTTTTATAAAACGTGTTTTTCTTTTGTTCTAACATTTCCATAAACATAACAGCTGTTATTTCTCCATTCCTCCATTTTGAATGAGTTTCTTCTATGTTTAATCAATTCAGAAAGACTTAGTATATGATTATGGAAAAACGCATGCTAAGCCCTCCAAATTAACTGGAGGGCTTTTTTAGCTTTGAAATAAAGTCACGATGTTCATAAAAAGATGCGAAATCAATACTTGATTTTGGTCTTCCGTAATGAACTATCGGGGCAGGAAAGCATTCCTGTAGGTAATCTATTAAACATTCTGACTTAGATACATATAAAAAGGGTCTAATAAGATACGTGTTAAAATAAAAAAACATACAAGGCGCTTATAAATTTAACTAGTGTGTTGTTCCAAGGAGGATTAATGCGCTTTTTTTGTTGAAAAACAGTTTAAATTTCTATAATGGTTAAAACTACTATTATGTGACTTTAACTTGTTAAGGTTGATAAACGATTTGATTAATACGGGGAAGAAGCATTTGAAAAAAACAAGGGAAATATCGAAGTTCTCCTGCTCCTACACGATATTCTCCGTTCGCGCCATTTTTATTGCTTCTTCACGGTTGTTGACGTCGAGCTTCGAGTAGAGCTTCGAGCAGTAATTGCG
The DNA here is from genome assembly GCA_030562215.1 of Peribacillus frigoritolerans. Taxonomy (GTDB): domain Bacteria; phylum Bacillota; class Bacilli; order Bacillales; family DSM-1321; genus Peribacillus; species Peribacillus frigoritolerans_B. The sequence continues at coordinate 2,901,139 of JAUPFL010000001.1, forward strand.
GACCGTTCCCTCCGATAAAAATAGCTTTGCGGCGATTGACTTGTAGCGCAGCCCGTTTGACAGATGCTCCAGAATCTCCATTTCGCGTTTCGTAAGCCTGTAAGGGTAGTTTTCCTTACTTGAGCCGATCTTCTCCAACTGCTCGCGTTGACGCTTCATCTCTTCGAATACTCGCGTAGCGACCGATTGGTCGATCCAGGTTCCTCCGTTATAAATAAGTTTCAAGGCTTCCTTCATCTCCCGCGGATGAATCGACTTCAGCATGTAGCCTTCCGCCCCACGCTCCAATGCAGTTGCCGCCTGCAAGGTATCCTCAAACGTTGTCATGAGCACAATCTTCATATCAGGCCACCGTTGTTTCATCTCAAGTAAAGCCTCAAGCCCGTCCATTTCCTGCATGCGAATATCCATTAGCACGATATCCGGCTGCGATCGCTCACAATATTCTAATGCTTCGCACCCGTCCTCCGCCTTACCAACGACGGTAAAATCAGCATGCTGATCCAAAAGTTGCTTCAAACTGTCGGTAATGATCGCCTGGTCATCAACGATCAACAGGCGGATTGTATCATGTACTGGTTCTGTCTGCAACAGAATATTACATATGACTAAAGTTCCTTGCCCAGACCCGGAATGAACGGACAGCGTGCCGTGAAATAGTTCAAGCCGTTCCTTCATCCCATTGAGCCCAAATCCGAATTGGATTTCTTCCATTCCGATGCCGTTATCCTCGATCTGTAACCGGAGCTGCTGACTATCGAAATGCAGCTGAACGGATATTATGTTCGCCTGGCCGTGCCGAACCGCGTTTGTTAGAGACTCTTGAAGGCAGCGATACAGACAAAAGTTTATTTTTTGCATAACGAGAGTCTCACTGCCGATCACACGAAATTTGACCGTTATACCTGTCGATATCATAAACTTTTCGGTTAATTGCCGCAGCGATTCACTTAACGAATGGCTTAACGGAGTATGAGAAAGCTGGTGCAGATGCTTTCGGATATCATCCAGACTGTGCTGGGCAATACCGACAAGCGAATCGACCCTCTCGATCTGCGAAGCAGGTACGGAAGATCGCAGCGATTCGACACCGAAGATGAGCGAGGTAAGTGCATGGCCAATCGTGTCATGCAGCTCATGTGAAAGCCGGCTGCGCTCCTCTATTAGTGTAAGCTCCTCAATCCGCTTAATATGCTGCTCCAGCAACAGCTTCTGCTCTTGAATAATTTGGGCTTGCTTATGGGACTGAATTAATATATTAAACGCGATGCCGATGGCAAAACCAAGGGTGCAGCTAACGATAAACTCATACGGGAGACGATCAGCGATCCAACCGTTCAATGCCGGGAATACGATTCCACAGAGGACACCTGTCCACATATAGGTTTTTCGACTGCTCGCCAAGCCGATAATCATCACGAGTAAAACGAAAGACCAAAGCAAACCTGGCGCTGCGTAGGCCAAATAAAGATGAAAAATGCCCGCTGCAGTGACATCGACTGCAAGATACCGGTCTTCTTTCTTATAGCGGACGATTAATGGAACGAGGTAAACGACAAAAGCAAGAGAAAGAACAATCCAAAGCGACGCATCGATTAATGAAGGGTTGATAAAATCAGCGCTTGCGATTATGACCAGCCAAAGCGTTCGTATGGCCAAAAATATCCAATCATACCAAAACCATTTTTTCATTATGGAGAACACGGATTATGTACACCTACTTGTATTTTTTTGCAAACCAATTTCCGAATGATTCAGAGCTATCATGTACCATATCTTCCGATACGTCAAGCGAAGGAGGGGGTAATGGTTTAGAAATTGGCTGTCAACACGTCACATGAGACAGTTGACAGTTTGTCATGCGATATATGTGAAGGGGTCGAGCACGATGTCATCAAAAGTTTGGCGGTTTCATCACTGTCCGATTTAACAACTTCGGGGGTAAGGTTAGGGAGTGAAGCAACACAACATTCCAAAATAATAGGAGCGATGCGTTATGAAATCATTCATCATTCAAAAAGGAGCAGCACTTACCTTAACAGCTATATTGGCGGGTACAATGGTATACCCTGCTTATGGAACTGTACAAGCGGTGTGTAAGACGCCAACCCAACATGCTATCGATAAAGCTGCCAATACCGACAATATTCCAGGCGTTATCAATACCGTGAAGAATGGAGATTCGAGCTGGTCATATGCTTCCGGTGAAGCGAATATTGAAAGAAACCATAAGGTGGACGCCGACTCCGCTTTCCGGATCGGAAGTACAACGAAGTCGTTTGTCGCTACGGTTGCCTTGCAGCTTGCTGGCGAGAAGAAGCTAAGTCTCGATGATACGGTGGAGAAATGGCTGCCGGGGCTTGTGCAGGGCAAGGTTTACGACGGCAATACCATTAAGATTCGTCAATTGTTAAATCATACAAGCGGAATTCCAGACTACTTGACTCCAGAGCTCAAGACTAAATTACTCGAAAATCCAGGGAAAAATTATACACCCGAACAGTTAATTGCCCAGGCCATGGAGCTAGAGCCGGTAACGGGGTGGGCATATTCGAACACGAATGCGGCTATTATGGGACTCATTATCCAGAAGGTCACCGGGGAAACATATGCCGAACAGATTAAGAAGCGAATTATTGAACCGCTTCAACTTAAAGAAACGTTCCTCCCTGGCAGCTCGGTAGATATTCCGAAAAAAATGCACGAGGCTACTTGAACATTGGAGGTAAATTAGTAGATATTACTGTGCTTAACCCATCATTTGCTAACGCCGGCGGGGAAATGATCTCGACAGGGGAAGACTTGACGACGTTTTTCCGCGCTTTATTAGGCGGAAAGCTATTGAAACCAGAGATACAGAAGGAAATGATGACCAGCACAGCCGACTCCCTTATGGAAAGTATGGACTTGGCATACACGGAACAAAGCTGCCGGACGGCACCATCGTATGGGGACATGGCGGGGGTATTCCCGGATTTACCAACTTTGCAGGCGGAACGGAAGACGGTCAACATGTCATCTCTATAAATATCAATGTACTAGGAAATGCGGATAAACATATCAACGATATTTTAGCGTCGGAATTCGCAAGAGAAGCCAAAAAAGAACTCAAGGAGGAGGTAAAGAAAAGTAAGCATCGGGTAGAAGTCAAATGCGTCATGGATGAGGTTATAACCAACAAAAGAGTCCCGAGTATCGTGGCTGGTGGGCTACAGGACGGGAAACGCTGGTCCTACGCTACAGGTACAGCCAGCTACGAAGTACCACGCCCGGTGGAGCCGAACTTTTCATTCCGTATTGGAAGCATCACGAAGACGTTCACCGCTTCAGTTGTATTGCAGTTGGCTGAGGAGAAACAATTGAACCTGAATGATTCGGTCGAAAAATGGCTGCCGGGGGTCTTAAAGGGTAACGGGTATGACGGCAGAAAGATTACGATTCGTCAGTTATTAAACCATACAAGCGGGCTTGCGAGCTATACAGATTCGAATATGCGAGATATTACCTTGCCTCAAAATCCATTCCGTTATTATACCGTCGACGAGCTTATCAGTTTGGCCCTTGCAAAGCCACCTGTATTTGCACCAGGGGAGGGATGGAATTATTCCAACATCAATACTGTACTAGCCGGTCAAATTATTCAGAAGGTAACAGGAGATACGTATGCGGAGCAGATCAGGAAAAGGTTCATCGAACCGCTCGGGCTGACAGGGACATTCGTGATGGGGAATAGTTCCTATATTCCAGGTGAGCATGCCACAGGATATAATATGGACAAATCGGGTCATTTGTATGATTTGACAGAAGTGAATCAATCATGGGCAAATGCAGCCGGAGATATGGTTTCAACAGTCAATGATTTGACCACCTTCTTCAGTGCGCTCTTGGGTGGAAAGCTTCTGAATCAAGAGATGATGGACCAGATGCTCACAGCAGTTGATTCACCTATGGGTAAAGTCGGACTAGGGATTTATGAAGGAAAAACACCGGACGGGCAATCCTATTGGGGGCATGCCGGCGGTACTTTCGGATTTGAAACGAGAGTTGGCGGACCTATAGGCGGGAAGCATATTTTGGTAACGGCCATCAACTCGGTGGCCCCGGAAGTCTCGGCGGCTCGCGATAAAATATTCAATAAGGAGTTTGGCCGTTAAGTTTAAAGACGACATCGTGCCCTTTATTGGAGGGCGGTGTCGGTTTTCTTGTTGCGATTGCCGTCTCTTCATGTAAGGGGTACATCGGCTGTACACTTAAATAAGAGTTGCTTTAGTTCTTATGGAACTATCGGGGCAGGTTAGTTAAACAAGTATTATAAATTTTTATGATAGTAAAGCAGGTAACTTTGGTATTGTGTTTTGCTAATATATGGTTGATTTAAAAGCAGACTAACGAACTGATATTTTTTTGATTTTTTGTAACGAAATCTTTCTATCATAGTCTTACATATGAAAGGAGGTAGAAGATTGACAGAATTTGAGAGTATATACAATCAATATTTTCGGGAGGTTTATTTATTTGTTCTGAAATTAAGCCGTAATGAAAAGATTGCAGAAGAAATAACACAAGAAACGTTTTTTAAGGCTTTAAAAGGTATAGATAAATTTCAAGGGTATTGCAAAATAAATGTATGGCTTTGCCAAATTGCAAAAAATACATATTTCACCTATCTTAATAAACAAAAACGATACGATACAGAAGAGATAGAAGATATAGCCGGCGAAAATATAATCGAAACGTTGATTTTTAAAAAGGAAGAAACTTTCCGTATTCATAAAGTTTTGCATTCCTTAGACGAACCTTATAAAGAGGTATTTACACTTAGAATATTTGGTGAACTTTCCTTTAAACAAATAAGTGAACTATTTGAGAGGACGGAAAGTTGGGCGAGAGTCACATTTTACCGAGGTAAACAAAAAATACAAGAAATGTTAAGGGAGGAATGAAATTGAGAAAAGTATCATGTGAAATAATTAAAGATATGCTTCCGTTGTATTACGACAGTGTATGTAGTGATGATAGCAAAAGAATGGTAGAGGAACATCTATCAGAGTGTAATAACTGCAAAGTGGAATTTAAAAAAATTCAAGATGAAATTCATATTCCAGAAAAAAGTATTATTGAAAATAGAACGGATAGTAATGTCATAAAAATATCTCTACTTCGTGGAAAAGATTACGGTTAAAGTCTTTTATTAAAGGTGGAATAATAACTGCATTATTAATAGGCATAATCATTTTAGGATATGTTGGCTTATTTAAATGGGAAATCAACAGTGTTTCAACAGATGTAGTGGAAATTAGGGATATAAGTCAAATGGAGGATGGTAAAATCGTATATTATGCGGATATAAACGATGGGTATAGTTTAAATACAATAAAATACGATATGGATAGCAAGGGAATTTTTATATGACTCCACTACGCCCCTTAATAAAGAAAGAAGCACAGCCTCCATACGGATTAGAAAAAGGGTATGATTTTATAGATATTAAAGTACAAGAAGAATTTCGTGGTAAGGAAATAAAAAGAATTTATTATGGTACGCCAAAGGATAAAATTTTAATTTGGGAAAAGGGAATGGTATTGCCAAAGGCAAGTGAAGAAGTAGAGAAATACTTTGGATTTGAATAGAATAGAATTTGTCTTTTGTTATTCAACTAAAGGGTGCGTTAGCTGAAGGTCAGAGCTGTCTTTAAGGCTGCTCTTTCTTTATGGAACTATCGGGGCAGGTTAGTGCTAACCCAAAAAGTTCCATTTATCCATTGAGCAAAGAAAATAATTACGGTAATGTTAAATTCAAGGGTTAATATGCCAAATAAAAGAGGAGGAAAAATCATTAATAAGAAATTAATTTTGGTAAGTCTAGTATTTATGTTTTTAACTGCTTGTTCTAATACTCCTAAAGACCCAGAAATATTTTCAACAAATAAGAAAGAAAAGGAAATTGAATCATTGATTTTTAAGGAACTAGACAAGCAGAAGGTTGACGTTGTTGTAGCTTATGGAATATCCACAGAAACCAACTCAGTTAATTTGGGGATTAGAACTTCAAAAGAAGATTTCGATAGTACAAAACAAAATCTGGAAAAAATAGTGAATAAAACTCTTACTAAAAATGGTATAGAGGTTTAGCAGTAAATATAAAAAAGAAGTAAATTAAATTTGTTGAAAACTGGCCGATAAAAAACGATTTAATGAATTTGTGAAGAAATCTACTTAAACTCCATGAAAATTAAAAAAGCTCAAAATTTAGTAAAAACCACAATAGACCCAGTAAAAACGCTTTATAAAAAAAGGTTGAGTCTTATAAGTAATCTGATTGAGTTTGGTCAATCGTTAAACAAAAACTTCCAATCATAGCATATTAAGTAGAGGCTAGCGCGACGACCAAAAAGGATTAATCTCCCATGAGTGCTACCCATAAAGGGCGCGACAGTCGGTGGTACACCGTGGTCGTCGGAGTCAGACTAACGGATGGCTCAAAGGCACCATAGTTCAACGACCTTCTTCGCCAGCCATTAAAACATTATCGACATGGAGACCAATTTTCATTCTCTTTGGTGAAGCGCTGATTTTTGCGCTTCATGGATGGCTAACAGGTGCGTTAGTTCTATAAGAAGAAGTAAAAAAGGTCAATTCCCTTAACGTAGAGGAGATTGACTTTTCAAGTTGGAATTCTCTGTACTTATTTCGTTTTAACTTCCATACTTTATTTATGTAGTATATTCTTATCAATTTTCCCCATTACTTTAACTCGTAGAAGCATTAACTTTAGAACTCCGCTAATGGATAAGCAAGTTAATAATTGTACTTAAAAATGGAGTGATACGATGAATAAGACGTATGATGTCATCATTACCGGTGCTAGATGTGCCGGCTCTACCCTGGCAATTTATCTTGCTAAGGCAGGTTTCCATGTGTTGTTAGTGGACCGATCGACTTTTCCAAGGGACACATTATCAACCCATACCTTTTTCAATAATACTGTCGCTCTTCTTCGAGAAATAGGTGTCTTGGACAAGTTATTGGAAACAAAAGCACCACCGGTACGGGATATTAGATTTCAATTTGAGGATACCGTGATAGAAGGTCTCATCCCTAAGGTTTACGGAGAGGACAGTTGTTATTGTATTAGAAGAACTTATCTCGATCATATCCTGCTTGAACAAGCCAAATCTCAAATGAATGTAACCGTTTTAGAAGGATTTCGTGTGACGGATGTCATCCGTGATGACGAAACAGTAATAGGCGTGAAAGGTTTAGGCTGCAACAACGAGAAACAAGAATTTTTAGCTCGCCTGGTAGTCGGAGCAGACGGCCGATCCTCTATTATTCGCAAGCTGGTAAAAAGTGAACTCAAAATAAGTGTTCCGGCAACAGTCGGCATCTATTTCGGGTATTTCTCTGGATTTCGCCACGATAATGTCCCTAAATTTGAAGTATACAAGATAAAAGATAACACAGCCATTCTCTTTCCGACGAATGATGATTTATATGTTATTGTCGGCATTTTCCCATTAGAAAATAAGGAATTGATAGAACGGTTGAAATTAAATCCGGAGAGCTGTCTACGCAATTTCTTAACAGATAACTTTCCGAATACAACAATTGGGGCACGCTTGAAAAATGCAGACCTAGTAGAACCGGTCAAAGGCATTCTAGGATATGATAATTACTGGTATAAAGGAATGGGAAAAGGATGGGCGTTGGTTGGAGATGCAGTTTGTTTTAAAGATCCTGGCATGGCGCAGGGTATCCATGATGCTATATGTGGGGCACGTTTATTATCCAATATTCTATTAAAGTATAAGGGACTATCCGATCAATCAAATCAAATGTCTGAAGAATATCAAAAGGCAATAGAAGATGAGTTTATGGTTCGGTTTCATATGGGATGCCAAATTTCGAAGAATGAACGCATATCTGAACAACAGGATGCTGTCAACAAGCTAATCAGTTCCCATCCAGAGGCTATAGAGAAGTTTTAGGGATTTACAATTACGCAAACGAGCCCGTTGTATTAGAAAAAGAACTCACACGAATTATGCAGTCGATCTAGCAATAATTTTTAGAAATTAAGTGATTCAAGTACAAAAATAATATTACAAATAGGTGCATTGCAATCAAAAAGGTACCTATTTTACTAACGGGTGCTTAATTGAGATCCGGCTGCCATCGGGCAGCTTCTTTTGTTTATGCAACTAGCGGGGCAGGTCAGCATTCCTGTAGTTCGTTATTTTTCAGCTTTGAAAAAAATAGGGCTCCTCAGTAAGATGTGAGTAAGACATCACTCTAACTCAAAACCTTAGGAGAACTGAAGTTTAAAATGCAAGATAAAAAAATCTGACGAAGGAATGATAGGGCAATTGACCCGTTGAGACATGGGAGGTAAAGCCTCAAGGGGCGGCGTGGAGAATGTGCATTGTATGGTAAAATGTGGAGTGATGTAAAACTCCTTTATTTCACTATGCCTTCACGAAATCCTCATGTCCTGAAATAACTCCATTTAACTTTGACCTCACAATCAAGGGTGATGAAATCCTGCGAATAAGTGAGCATTCGAGAGATATTTGCATCAAACTGAGGGAGTTGAAGAAGAAAACGAATTGATTGGTGTTGAATTAAATACCTAACTATAGTTTTTATACCAAGATGTAACTGCTGGGCAGGAACAAATATTTAGACAGTTGGTCAGAATATATTGAATTAGAAAAAGAGTCGGCAAAGCGACCCTCTCTAAGATTCTTCGTGTTTAACTTAATAAGTATTTATTCAATGCTTGTTGTAAAGTTCCAAATGTTAGTGCTTTTTCATTTAATCTCATTCCTACGTTTATCATTTTTCTAACCACTTCAGCTCTTAACCCGGTAATCACAGTGTTACATCCCATTAATGAAGTGCCGTCAATAATCTTCATTAAATGATCAATGACTTCAGTCTCCATTTCCATAATTCCAGATAAGTCCATAATCAATGTTTGAATACGTAATTTCCCAATCTCTATTAAAACTTTTTCCTCGAGAATATTCGTTCGGTAAAGATCGACAGCACCAATTAAAGGCAAAATACATATAGTGGGTGTTATTGGGATTATAGGCACCGAAAGATTTTCAACCAATTCTTTTTGAGCCATTATCAACGAATCTTTGTATTGAGAATATGTGATAAAAAATACATTTAAAAACCTGTCCACTTGATTATTTACTTGTTTTTCTACCGAAAAAACTCTTCAGTTAAAACCTTATTCGTTACCTTGTTATATTCTTGTAGGAACTTCCACAAGGTTCTTCGAATAGCTTGCACCCACTCTAATTTGAAAGATAATGGAATTGCGTGTGTCGCCCAAGCTATACCTTCTTGTTTAGCAAATGATTGAAGTTCTTGTTCTTTACCCTCAATAATGTATTGAATCAGAATATGGGCATTATTTATCAGGTCAATATTACCGACCGTTAATATTTCTTCAATTTTTTCTTTCACATTAGATGCTTCGTTTAATAATGAATCTTCAAAATCCTCTTTATTTTCTTGGATGAATTCCAGTAATTTATATGCATCTAGTGAACCCTTCATAATTTAATCCCCCTATTTTTTATATGCAAAACTATAATTACCCTGTTATTATAATAACTAAACCCGTTTACATAAAAAGATCTCAAAAAGCTTAAAGCATTCTAGGATAAGAAAAAATCAAAAGGAAAACCTGCAAAAGAATCGATGCCTGTATTAATAATTGCTTCATTGGATTTACGCTCTATTAAAGAGAAAAAAACGTTACTGGATTTAGCCTAATTAATGGTTTTGAAACAGAGAAAAATCCTTCCAAAAGGTTTTTGGAGGGTTATTTGGCATAGCCAAAAATATCATAAGGGAAATGAATTTTTTTGAGAAAGATATTGACATCCTATTAGCTGGTTTAGTTCCATAGGGCATAAAGGAAGCCACAATAAGTGGTCTTCCTTTTGTTTCTCTAGCCCGAACCTATTTACAGAAGGAATTGGGATTTATCTGATGGGGACAATTCGTGATAGAGGGCTCGTTATAAGAACAGCAGCTACAGTATCACTGGGAATTTCTAACTTTGTCATAACCGGTTCCTCAATTTTTTAATGCTTATGAAAACAAAAAGAAGAGGTAAGTATAAAACAATGAAGCATACGCTGTAGGGATTGATTATTTTATTTAATATATATAAGGAATCGATATCATAAAAAATATATTCACAAGTAGTATGATTATGGACATTACCCATAAAGGATACTTTTGCTGGACATTGAATAAGCGCTTGACACCCCTGCTGGCAGCCCACAAAGGAATGACCATATTGGGTATGATAACGATGGCCCACCAAGAAACAGTTATGTATTCGAACCGTTGAATAAAGGGCAACTCAATAATGCTGGTCAATGTTAGTGTTGGCCATAGAGTAAGGGTCAAATGTTTCTGTGAATAAAAGACTATCGATACAAAATAAAGTAATAAGCTCAATAACGTAGTGAGCACAACTCCTCCGTGAGCATACTTTTGCGATGTTTCAGCATTTTTGATGAACGGATAATACATCAGTATCATTTCAAAACCAAGCATGGATAATGAAATGCTTTTAGTTCCTTTCATTATTTCTAATAAATTATGATGGAAAATAGGAAGAAAACCGGTGAAATCAGAGTATTTAAAACCATAAAAAGGTACAAATAACAGCCAGTATGAAACAATTACAGTTATGAAGGCAATACCCGTAATGGTTCGGAATCCTCCTGTATTTATATAAAAAATCAAGATAAGGAAAACCAAAGCAAATGCCCAAGAAGGTACCTCGTCAAACATCCAAACATGTATGACATTTATATAGCCGATTATGATCGTCATTCCAAGGATAAAAAAGTAAAGAATAAATAAAATACTGAAGAAATTACCAATCCATTTACCGAATGCATGATTATTAGTGTAGATAATATCACCAGGAACAACACTGAATATCTTATATATTAGCCAAATTAATATATGAACAATCAGTCCAGCTAGGAGTATGGATAACCAGCCATCGGTTCCCGTTGCTTTAGCCAAATCTCTTTGAAAACTCAAGACGCCTAATCCAGTTTGCATGGAATGAATTAAAAAAAACACATAAAATGGCGATACCTTATATTTTTCATTAACACCAGCTTGATTCATGTAGGACCCTCATTTGTATCACTCATATATTTTAATAATCTGGCTTATATAAGTGAAATCTATTCAAAAAAGATTGATTAAATTGTGGATGGAATTTTGGTATTGATCCTTGTCGGTAAGTTGAAAGCTTCAGTGACATTCAATGGGAACTAATTCCGTGAGGCATTAGACGCGGAACAGAAACGCGTGAGGACGGCAATGGGTAAGGCTTACAGAAGGAATGTTCACGCGTGAGCGGACAAAAATAGAGAACCGGGATGCCCTTTTCCGAAAGATATTTGGAAAAGTCTTATCCTGCAACACGAGGGGGGGATAATAGATGAGTGATAAAAAGAAATATCAAGCAATAGTGAATATTAAAGACCTGAAGGACAAAGGGAAGATTTATCGTAATGGTGATACTTTTCCGAACACGGCTAATAAAAAGGTTGAGGATGGAACGTTTAGAGGAACTATTGTCCTCTGATAAGAAGATGGCAAACTGGTATTAAAAGATATCTGAAAAAAAGGGGCTTTTGCCTTGGCTTTTTCATTCAAGGGGCCTGTCAGGGGTGTTGTTAATTTCTTGATGAATGGAAAAAATATATAGAGGGGAACAAAAACTTATGAAATACGAATGGAGAAAACAAGAGAAGAATTTATATATCCCAAAACAAAAACCTGAACTTGTAACAATTCCAGAACAGAAATTTTTTTTGATAAAGGGAATAGGAAATCCAAATGAGAACGAATTCGCTGAAAAGATAGGTGTTCTTTATTCATTGGCTTATGCGGTCAGGATGATGCCGAAGCAAGGATACACTCCAGCTGGATATTTTGAATATACTGTATTTCCATTAGAAGGAATTTGGGATTTAACGGAAGAGGGAAAGAAACTAGATACATTAAATAAAGATGAATTATTATATACGATCATGATTAGACAACCGGATTTTGTAACAAAAGATATAGTGGACAGAGCATTTGAAAATGTAGAAAAAAGAAACCACATCCATTTCTAAATGATGTAAAGTTCGGTACATTTCAAGATGGTTTATTTGTCCAAATGCTTCATGTTGGTCCATATGATGATGAACCTCAAAGTTTTAAAGTAATGAATGAATTCATAAAAAATAATAATCTTGAAAGAACTTCACTACAACATAAAGAAATATATCTTTCAGATTTTAGAAAAGTTGAACCTTCAAAATTAAAAACAGTTTTGAGATATAAGGTTAAGCCAATAGAATAGCATAATCTAAATAGCTGTTAACATGAGTGTACATAAGTAAAAGGTGCATTATTTCCATAGGATGCAATAAAGTAGTCCTAAAAAATGAAGTGAACCTAAAAGGTTAGGAAGGAACAGCCCGCCCTTAATTTATATATTTTACCTATTGAAAAACATTAGCATCTATTATTTTGGGTCCTTTTTTTTGCAGGGAATTAGTCCCTTTTGTCAAATTAGTTAAACAAAGGGGATGAAAAAATGAATGATGATGAGAAAATCGGTATTTTATTGTCCAATATGACAAACGAATTAGTGTCGAGTAGAGTAAGGGTTAGAGCTATAGTAGAATTACTGGAAGAAAAAGGTCTAATAACCCGCGAAGAGTACGAAAACAGGTTTAAAAAAGTTTTTGAACGAGATGCAATATCGTATAGAAATGATCTATTGAAAGAAGTCAAAATCGATGAATGAAAGGAGGAGGCATCCATTAATTTGGGTGCTTTTTTTTGGGGGTGAGAACGATGAATCATTATAAGAAAAGCAAACGGTTAAGAAGCCAGTGAAGCCAAGTCGCAGAGATCTGGAGGACCTAATGAATATGAAAGCTTTTACAACTTATTAATTTACAAATTCAAGCCAGAAGATTCCTAATGTGAAAAAGAAAGAGTGTTAACCTTTATTTGATCAACACTCCCGTTAGTGCAGTAACATTCAAGTTATTTTTTTAGATTTGATTTCATTAATAATGAAATCTGTTGCTCAGACGTATTTGAAATTTGTTCCAGTTGGTCAACAATTAACTCGTCTTTGCAATGGATGATTTTGACTTAACTTAGCTTTCCCTTCAATTTTGTTGATTTTTATTTTGAACCCTTGAACTCCTTTGTTCATACCAGCGAGAAACTCAGCATCTACATTTTGCAAACTGTATGAGCTGTCAGGAGCTTCGTACTTTGATACCATATCATGTAGGGTGCCCATTAATTCATGTTCATCCTCTTGAAGTTCCACTTCTCCCTATACATGGACGGTCACATAATTCCATGTTGGTACTGCATTTTCGTCTCATACCAAGATGGAGAGATATAACAATGCGGACCATGAAAAAATAGCCAAGACGGTTTGATTGTTGATGTCTTTCCAATGAGGATTAGGACGAGCAAAATGTCCATATAAGCAAGAATTATCCTTGTTCAATATTAACGGCAAATGAGTCGCGCAGGGCATTCCATCATGTTGAGAAAAAGATTCGCAAAACTATGTTCCTTCATAACGTTGAAGGAAAGTGTTTCATCTTTAATGTGCAGGAATATACATTTTTTCTCCTCTCAAAACCTTTTCTTAGCATTAAATTAATAATTTCTCTATAAGATAAGTCTATATTCATGACGTCCTCTTTATCTATTGGAATTCGGTTGTTTTAAAAGTATATTCAAGCAATTAGCTTTTCCTTGATATAGCTCTGTTTTTTGATACTGGAGCATTTTTGCCTAATATAACAGAAAAGACAACAATCACTGCTATTACAATGGTGAAAAATGTGATGGATTCATCTAGAAATACTGTTGCAAATACAATCATCAAAAATGGTTGTAAGTATTGAATCTGACTGACTCTTGCTATCCCGCCCATTGCCATTCCGCTATACCAAGCAACATATGCTAGAAATTGACTAACCACTGCAAGATAAATGAAGCTAATCCATGCTTGTATAGGGGCATGAAGCATTTCAGTTGTAACGTTTAGCCCAACTGGAATTATAAAAAATGGAGCACCAATCATAATTGCCCATGCAATCACTTGCCAGCTCCCTAACTCTTTTGCTAATTCCCCTCCTTCTGCGTAACTAAGTCCCAGTATGATCACAGCTGCCAGTAAAGCTAAATCGGCTAATTGCAATTGGCCGAATCCAAGGTGAAGTGCATACATAATTACCGATAAAGAGCTGATTATACTTGAAATCCAGAATTTGAGAGATGGTATTTCACCTGCCCTAAATATGGCAAATCCGGCTGTTGCTAACGGTAACAGAGCCAATTCCACAGCTCCATGAGAAACCGGCAAGGATTCCATTGCCCAAGAAGTGAGGAGAGGAAATCCCAAAACTGCACCAAAAGCAACAATAAGTAGACGCTTGAATTGGCGAAGAGAAGGTAGCCTTTCTTTTCGAACAATCAATACCACTGCTACTAAAAAAGCGGCCACCACTGTTCTTCCTAAACCAACGATCGTAGTCCCGAAATATTCCACTGCAATACTTGTAGAAGGGAGTGTTAAGCTAAAACAAATGACGCCAACTAATCCCAAAAATAATCCGAATTTTTCTCTTGTTTCTCCCCGCATCTTTTCCAGCCCCAATCTTTATACTTTGTACCACATCTGTACCATTTTTTTACTTATTTTAAAAACAGTTTTGATATAATTAACATACTATGAGTACATTCAATAAAAATAAACCATTTTTTTACTTAACTGTCCTGGTACAGTTGAAGGGGGATCAATATATGAACTCAAAATATATGAAGATAATGCAAGACATTAAGCTTCGACTAGAAGATGGCTCGCTAATTGCAGGCAGTAAACTTCCTTCTGTTCGACAGTTATCTGAGTATTTTTCATGCAGCAAAAATACGGTAATAAAAGCATATGTAGAACTTGAAAAAGAGCATTTAATTTATTCTGTTCCTAAAAGCGGCTACTATGTTGTGAATGATTATCAAAAAGCGCCGGAAGAAAATGAGGTGATTGATTTTTTGTCTGCCGGTCCAGATAAAAATGTTATGCCATATGTTGAATTTCAACATTGTATGAATCAAGCAATTGACCATTATAAAGAAGAGCTTTTTACATACTCTGATCAACAAGGGCTTTACTCACTTCGAGTACAGTTGGTGAAATATTTGCAAAATTTACAGGTCTTCACTCACCCAGAAAGATTAGTCGTTGTCTCTGGCTCACAGCAAGCCCTCCATTTATTAGTTTCTATGCCATTTCCAAATGGGAAAAACAATATTTTAATTGAACAGCCTACTTACTTTGGATTCATTGAGTCCATCAATCTGCATCAAGCTACTACTTTTGGGATCGAATTATCAATGGAAGGGATTGACCTTGATCGACTGGAATACATTTTTCGAAATAATGATATAAAATTTTTCTATATTATCCCGAGATTCCACAATCCACTTGGGCATAGTTACACGAATGGAGAAAAGAAAAAAATCGTTGAGTTAGCTGAAAAATACGATGTATATATAGTGGAGGATGATATTTTAGGAGACCTTGATCCAAATCCAAAATCAGATCCTTTATTTTCTTTTGATCCTTCTGGGAGAGTGATTTATATTAAAAGCCTTTCGAAAATTTTTCTCCCAGGGTTAAGGATTGGGACTGTCGTTCTTCCTGAATTAATGATTAACAACTTTTTACGCTATAAATTCAGTTCGGATTTTAATAGTTCAGCACTTTCTCAAGGTGCACTGGAAATCTATTTAAAAAGCGGTATGTTTAATAGTCATCTCAAAAAAGTAAAAGAGGTATACCGTACTAAAATGCAAATCCTTCAAGAAGCATGTGAATTATTGCTGCCGGCTAATACTTCTTTTTCTAAACCAAATTCCGGATTCTATCTTTCCATCAGTTTGCCCGAGAATGTGAAAGCAAAACAGGTGGTTCATATGCTAAACGAGCAGCATATATATGTTGATGATGCCTCTAGAATGTTTTTAGCAGAATATAAAAAGGAAAATCTCGTTCGTTTATGCATCTCTCAAGTGAACGAGAGTCAAATTAAACTAGGGGTAGAGCGATTGGCTCACTGTATTGCCTTAATTGACAGTAGAAAAAAACATATTACTCCAAATAACTTTTTACTCATTTAGTATGGGTAAGTTTATATAGAGGACAGCATCAGAGGATTATACGGATTGCCAAGCATATATCAAAACGGTTGATTACGTATCTTAGAATCTGAGCAAACATTTGAGATAGATTTATTTACTCCCACAACATCTCATGTGTTGCACAACACACAGCAAATGTAGAGTGTTTTTCACTTCTTGTAAGGAAAAAATTTAATAACGAAAGATGTAAGAATGAAGAAACCATTAAGAGTAACTAGCTTCAAAGCTCATATCAAATTTCCCAGGTGCGAGGTTTGCGTTATAATAGTAAAAAACATCCTTCTATATAGGATGGATGCTTCTTGATTGAAATACATAAAAAGGATTGGTGAATAAGAATGGCAATAGTTGATGTAACGGTTATTCCTGTCGGAACACAAACTCCAAGTGTTAGCAGGTATGTGGCGGATATTCAAAGAGTATTAAAGCAATATGAAGATAAGGGAGAAATCCGTTTTCAGCTGACACCCATGAATACAATCATTGAAGGCGACCTGCCTAAATTGTTTGAAGTGATCCAAGCGATGCATGAAGTACCTTTTGAAAAAGGTCTTGCTAGAGTTTGTACGAATATCCGAATCGATGACCGTCGTGATAAAGAACGCAGGATGGAAGACAAAGTAAAGCGAGTGAAGGGCATGCTTGAGGAATAACAGGTTTTTAAGTGACAGTGAAATGTATAAAAGCGCATTAGGTTAGATAATAGTTCATTGCTGTTTGGAACTGTCGTGAGAAATTATACAAATATCCCGAATTTCGTCGATATATTGCATTTTTCGGAGATATATCCCGAATTTCGAAGATATATTGTGTTTTTCGGAGATAAACCTGAATTTCGTTGATATATTACTGTTCTTCTGAGATATATCGATATATCACGAGTTACGTTAATTTTCAATTAATGTCAATGTATTAATAGCTTTAAAGCCTTGGTATTACTGATTCTCAGTTCCCAAGGCTTTTTTTATTATTATTTCATACATTTCAATATTAAATCTTGCATTGGAGATTAGGTAGTAATATAAATTTAGGCTCTAAAAAAGATATAACTGTTGTCTATTTATAAACGTTCGCCATAAAGTTTTTTTTTCTTCATTTGGATGAAAAAGAGTGAAACCTTTTGAACAAAACACAAACCTTCTATCTATCTCGAATCCAGCTTTATTCAAAATTTCAACTGTCCCATGTGAACCAGTGCCAGCATACCCGCAACTACAACCAGAAAGGTGTAGCTCATTTCCTTTTTTGTCTATAAGGATGAGATCGCTATCGAGCAAAATATTATCTTTATTAATCTCTTTAGTAATTTTAGCAATTTTAAAACGATCAAACTGATCTTTGACTGCTTCGAATAATGCAATACTTTTATTGGTAATACCGCGGTCTTCACCGTAATCTTTTATGACGAATACTTCCCGCTCATATGATTTCTTATATAGATGGTACTTTTGATAAGTGACGTCATTAATTTTACAAATAATTGGACTAATATTATCCAGTTTTTGATTAAACATTGCACGCCTCCTAAATAATTAGTTTATTAAGTTTATTAGGAGAAAAAGAGATTAGTACTAAGAACCTGATAAGAGGCAAAATTTTTGTTTCTGTTTCTCTTTTAAGGATGAATAGGAATGGCTCATGATGCTTATATGGTATGAATGAAGCTGTTAGGAAGAGGGGAAATTGTGAAGCCAAATTAAAAAGCACCAAAATTGGTGCTTCCTAGTTATATATCTTCTTAAAGTAATGGACAAACATAATATTCATGACAATTTCGACTATAGCATTAGTACATACATCGATAATATTAGTTTCCTCAAGTGAATGATAAGGAGCAAATAAGACAATATAAATAGAGCCAATGATAGTTAAAAGTATGGTCCATAAGCTGTTACGTAAAAACAGTGGAATCATTAAGCCAAAAAAGGGCAAAAAGAAATCTAATTCTTTCCTACTTCTCTTTTTATAAATACCGACTAAAAGATAGATTGCAATCACATTGATAATAATAAATAAAATTAGATCAATAACATCATATCCATTCATAGATGAAGAATTATAAACTCCAGACAGTGAAAACACTGTAAGGACAACTAGTACCCAAAATGTTATCCGGTACCTTTTCTTTTGTTTGCCAGTTATTGTTCCTGACTGTAACGCCATGACGAGTTTGTTAATATTCCAAATATACATTTTTGTCTCCTTATGTACAATATCAGACTAATTATAGCGTAGAATCCACTAAAATCCCCTGTCCAATTACATCTAATGAAACAAAAATCCGGATAAAGGGGTGTAAATCAAGTTTATACTATAGATCTTCTTTATTAACTTGGGTAGAGTAGTTTTGTTCACATTGTTTTTTTCCCCACTCTCCCATAATGTCCCGTACTGGGATAAAGCTTTTCCCTTGAGGTGTTAGTGAGTATTCTACTTTAGGAGGAACTTCTTTATACACTTCTCTGTGAACCATTCCGTCCTCTTCCGATTCTCTCAGTTGTTTTGTCAATAATGCCCGGTAACAACCTTTGAAGTTCATTAAATCTTCTTGTTTGCCTACTTAGGTACCATAAATCAATAATTTTCCATCTTCCAGCAATTACATTTTGAGTAAGTGTCAAAGAGCATATTTCTTCTTGTTCTTCAGGAGGCGGTTCTCCTGTAAAGACAAGAGGCAGAAGAATATGACAACCCCTCTTTGTCATAACATATAGAAAAAGATAAGGGTGTGACAATGCTGAGAAGGAAGCAAAACGACCAAATCGTTATTTATATCATAAAAGGTTCAACAATTAAAAGGTTTTTAATCCTAGATCTAATTATTGGATCAGGAATTTTTTATGTGGTCAAATTCATTTCTTCAAGCATAATTATAGCGAGTGCGAGCAGTTTTATTGGAACGGAAGGAATTAAAAAGGCACCGAAAGTTCTGAAAACTGCGATTGGATTATTATCCTAAGGTTTGGAAATTAAATAAATCCTGACCTAACTTGTTGCATATTCAAAATAATAAGGATGTAAGTTAATGAGGTTCAGAACTAAGGAAGAATTATTCGAAGCTGCCAAGAAAATACACAGCGGATAGCCATTCAAATATGAATCAATGGGATCAGCCGTAAGATCAAACTGGATTTCAAACAGATTGTGTGTAGGATGGAATGGGAGTAACGAACGTATACATCTATAATGATTCATATTAAATAGGAGGGAATCATGACAAAACCTCAAAAAGTGAAACCCTATTTAACTACACGTAGTTTGCTGCCGGAAAATCAGGAGACACCCATTCAATTCATTAATAATGATAGTATGGAACCCCAACTATTTTTTAGAAGGAACCACTTTTCTTATCCGACACTTTCATATTCAAACTATTGGCTTCCTATAAACGGCTTAGTATCAGCTCCATTACTGCTGTCCATGCAGGACATTTTTCAATATCCATCAAAAACGCTGGAAGTTGTCCTTGAATGCTCGGGTGACAAGCGTAATCTCTTCGAACCTAAAATATTTGGAGAACAATGGGGAAAAGGGGCTATTAGCCAAGGTAGGTGGAAAGGTGTACCATTACGGACATTACTTGAATTGTCAGGAATAGGGGAAGGGGCAAAAGAAGTTGTCGTGGAGGGTTATGATTATGGAGATAGGACAGATCTAGATGAGGTATACACCTATACTAGGAGTTTGCCTATCGAGAAAGCACTGCATCCGGATACCATTATTGCATATGCGTATAATAACCAGCCAATTCCTTTTAAACATGGTTACCCACTGAGGTTAATCGTTCCGCAATGGTATGCAATGGCATCTGTTAAGTGGATAAAGCAGATAAGTGTTATTAATACTACTTTCACTGGACCTTTTCAAACTATTGATTATGTGTATTATCCAAATAAAGAAAATGATCAAAATGCATTTCCAGTGACTGCAATAAATATCAATTCGACTATCCAAAGACCGCTGGATATGGAAAAATTAATACGGGTAAGCATTTAATAAAAGGGATTGCATGGACAGGAAAAGGAGTAATTACAAAGGTGGAAATCAGTATTGATGATGGCTATACATGGAGTAATACCGTTATATTACCTAGTAAGAATGTTGGTTATGGATGGGTTAATTGGACATTCGAATGGAATATTCTAGAAAAAGGTGAGTACACGATTAAATCCAGAGCAACAGATTCATTTGGTCAAATTCAACCTAATTTACCTTTTTGGAATAAAAAAGGTTATGGATATAATGCGATTGATAAAATTAAGGTTAAGGTGGAATAACTATCAATTTATTTTTTAGGGAGAGAAACGGGAGAATAAGGGATTGAAGACGTATATAAGTGATCCAATCGAATATAGGAGAAAGAATCAGTCGTGAAAATTTCCAGGACCGTCGGCCGAACAACTGGCTAGCCGAGACACCGCAGCCGCTTGCTTTGATGAGGCTTGCAGCACAGTAGGCGGAAAGGGAGGTGGATTTCTGAAATCAACTGTAACGTTTTTTTGAAGGTTTGTAAAAATCCCTAAACGGCGTTTTGTTAATGTTAGGCTTATCTAAAAGATGTCTTAAAGATGTAAAAATACAACACACAAAACTTCCGGATTACCATTTGAATAAAAAAGGAGCATTCTGCTCCTAATCTAATTTGAAAGGTGAGAAGAGAGAATTCCACACTTAGGAATTGAGTGCCCGCGGCTTTTAATCGGACTATTCCGTTTTAGTCTCCAATTCACCATTAACTCGATATATCTTTCTAGGTCTTCCTTTAGCTGTTGGTGCTTCTTCACCAATTATTTCGGCAATCTCTTGCTCGACTAAACCATTAAGTATTCGCCGTGCGTTCCGGGGTGTCATTTTTAACCATTCTGCAAGAATTGATGCTGTTATAGAGTGGTTCCCCGTTCTTTTTGCACCGACAAAATCTTGTTAAGTGTTGTAATCGTGACGCCGCACTGTTTAAGTTTTTCACTGATTTCCTTATTCTCCGTTCGATAGCCAAAAGTAATGCTTTCTTGTTCTTTAAGAGGACCTTCAATGATCCCTCTATCATCAACAAGGAATGCACAAAAAGAATCGTAATTTTGTGCATGATTTAAAGCGAGTCTTGCATTTTCCTCCGCAGCGAGTGCAGTTTCTCCATAGCCGATCCCAACGTTCGATGGTAATTCCGAAATTAGAGCTAATTTTTCCAAAAGATCCCCAATTTGTTGCCCGGTTTCTTTTATGGAACCTCTCGTGGAGAAAACCACAAATGTTCCAACCCCAAGAGGTACAAAAGTGCCGAAAATTGATTCGGAAAAGTTTAATACAGCATCTTGTACTTTTAAGTTCAAGCGATGTAAATCGTAGGAAATGGTGTGGTGATTCATGTTTGTATCCATGTTCTCTACTTTGATGAATATGGCAGCAATTTGTGATTGTTTAAAATGAAGGGTTTCCCACTTTTGAATCGCTGTTTTTAGCGTTTCACGTATGTTGCTGCGAGTAGGGGTAACTCGATACACAGGAATCCCTTGTAACTTCAATTGCTCATATACAAAGTAGAGGCAGGTAATGCAAATATCAACTTGCCCCTCTTTAAATAGTTTTTGATGAAATGCAAGAAGATCCTGGAGAGAAGTATCATGAAGATATTCATGTACATGAATATCTTCATATGAAATGCCGAGATCATGATATGTCTCATATACATCACTTTCTTTAAGCAAATCAATACTCATCCGATTGAGGCTTTTAGAATCTTTATAACCCACTTCCACTAAAGTTTTGGTTAAGCTTGCCCCATCTAAGTTAAGGTAAAAAAAGGTTGTTTGGAACCGCTTTTTTCAACAAAAGGATAGAGAGCTGGACCTGCAAAAATCCAAAGGTCGACCAACTGTTGATTCTGTTTCACGATATTTGTCGCCTCTTCAGCATTTTGATATCCAAATGGAATCGGGTACAGTCTGTCTGAGTATTCTTTTGCTATATCGCATATAATCTGTACATAGTCACTAGGACCAACAATTCCGGCTTGTATTTTCATAGTCGAACACCACCACCTAATAGAATAACTTGCAAATTTTCCAAAAATGTTTATGTATTATTTCGGGCAATGACTTAATTAATCGAATAATTCCTACATCGCTTTTTTAGAAATTTCTCTTTGGATATTCTCTAATCGATTATAACAATTATAGTAAACATTAGTATATATGTTGAATAAATTGCTCTATTGCAACAAGCAGTATATCTCCCTTTAAAGGAATCCAACCTTTAATGAATGATCAAGAAAAATAAAACTATGAGAATTGTTAGAAAATTCAGTTGACAATCCGCTGGTTTTTTTTTATGATTCATTTAAGGAATACATTGAGAATAATTCCTTAAATAAAAAAAGGGGGATGCATTTTATATGAGTAATATCTCTTCTGATGATAATCAATCGTTACAGTTAGTGAGTCCTGAATCATTTAGAAATGTAATCAGTCATTTCACCAGTGGAGTATCGATAATTACTGTAAGGGAAAGTGAAATAGATTATGGGATTACTGCCAGCGCAGTTAGTTCCGTGTCTCTTGAACCTCAATGCTACTTGTATGTGCCAATAAAAATACAGGTACCTGCCATGCTATTTCGAAAGCAGGTTCATTTACTGTAAACATTCTTGCTGAAAACCAGGGGGCGCTTGCGATGCAGTTTGCCAGATCGAACACTGAGAAGTTTAAAGGTGTGGAAATGTCCTATGGCGAACTGGGTAACCCTATTTTAAACAACACGCTTGCCCAGATCGAATGCCGGGTGGTCGAAGAAGTTACAGGAGGTACTCATTCCGTCTTTCTGGCGGAGGTTCAAAAAGCCCATGCACTCATAGGGGATCCACTCGTGTATTTCAAAGGAGAATTTGGTTCGTTCAAGAAAGCTTAAAACTGAAGGTGAAACAAGCTGTTTGTCTAAGTCCTTATGGAAATTAATCAACAAATCATCTAAAAGGAGGAAAAGTTTATGGCTTTAATGACAGGTAAGCAATATCGAGAATCTTTGAATGACGGCAGGGAAGTATTCATCGATGGGGAAAGGGTCACGAATGTAGCTGAACACCCATCGTTTAAACCGATAGTTGATGTGAAAGCAAGAATGTATGACATGGCCTTTGAACCTGAAAATAAGGATAAGTTAACAACTCGATTGGAAGATGGCGAAGTCGTTTCACGAGCGTATAAAGCACCAAAGACTAAAGAAGATTTAACAGGAATCAGAAATCACGTGGAAACTGTGCTGGATGATCTTGGCGGAGTTGTATACCGTGTTGGTGATGAAACGATCGGTGAAATGTGGTCCTTATATGACGCGCAGGATAAATTAAATGAAATTAATCCTACTTATGCGAAAAATATTGCTAATCATATCGATCGCGTCGCAAGGGAAGACTTGTTCCATGTTTCTGCTAATACGGATCCAAAAGGTGACCGGAGCAAACTTTTTAGCGGAAAAGATGGCGGAACCCTGCTGCATGTTGTTGAAGAAAACGATAAAGGAATTGTCGTAAAAGGCGCGAAGTTTGAAACGGCTGCAGCCTATGCTCACCAGGCATTCGTTAAACCGACCATCTTGAACTGGGAAGCCGGAGAAGAAACGATGGCGCCATTTGCTTGTGGATTCATCGCTGATATGGGAGCTCCTGGACTAAAGCACATTTGCCGTACGTCCCTCGGTACAGGAAAAAATGATACAGATTATCCAATCTCCACGAAATTTGAAGAAATTGATACACTGCTAATATTCGATAACGTCCTTATTCCATGGGAAAACGTCTTGTTCCATCGTTCATTAGCCTCTGCGGCGTACATTCGATCCACCCTGCACCGTTATTCTGCCTTTAACTACGTCCTTAGAGTATTGCGCAGAGCAGATTATTTGCTGGGGACGGCTTTATTGAACGTTGAACAAACAGGTCTGACAAAGCTGCAGGCAGTAAGGAAAAAATATCTCAGCTTATTAATTATCGTGAAGGAATTAATGCTCATTTAACAGCTGCTGTTGCAAATGCGGAAGTCAGCCCCGGCGGTTTGATGATGCCAAACCAATCCCTACTTTACACTGGCCGTGTATTTGCACTATCAATTTCCCGGCGATGGCTCATTTAACGAGGGAACTCGTAGGAGGGCAACTAGCCGTTACACCAGATTCAGAAACGTTTGCAGATCCAGCGATTCAAGAATATGTTGATAAGTACTATTCCGTTGGAGAGTGGAGCGCGAAAGAACGAGGGAAATTACTATACTTTGCGAGGGACCTCTTGAATTCATCTTATGCAGGGCATAGAACTACCTTTGAATTGTTTGCTCAAAGTCCTCCATTTGCTCAACAGATGTCAGTTTTCAATAGCTTTGATATGGAAGCACAGCGCGAAATGGTTCGTAAAGCAGCAGATTTAAACTCAGCTATTACTGTTACCAATCAGTAATCTTAAATATAGAAAGGGGAAGATTTCATTGGAAATACATACACAAGGAACCTTACGGCTTTCTGCATCGGTTCTGTCGATTGGTGCACTTGACGGCATCCACAGGGGGCATCAAGCATTGCTATTAAAGGCAAAAGAGCGGGCCATGAAGCTAGGAGTTCCTTTTGTTGTATATACTTTTGATCCTCCTCCAAAAGTCTTTTTTAAAGGCTGCCAACTGTTAATGTCAGTGGAAGAGAAGCTCCATCGCCTCGAAATGCTAGGAGTTGACCATGTTATAGTCGGTCCATTTGATGCAGCGTTTACTCAAAAGGAAGTTTCGGTATTCATTGAAGAATTAAAAGAGATGAATCCCATTGAAATCTGGGAAGGTCCTAACTTCCTATTCGGGAAAAATAGAAAGGGCACCATCGAAGTGTTACGCCGCTATTTTAAAGTGGAGGTGTTGCAGCCCCTGACATGTGAACGAGGTGAAATGATCTCTTCTTCACGCATTCGCAAGCTTTTGCAACAAGGAAACTATCCTCAGGCAAAAAAGCTGCTAGGGGTAGATTGTTTTACGATGATTTCAATGTGTGAAAACCAAAATGCCAGAAAAAATAGTTTGGAAATTCATTAATATAATAAGAAGTAAAGGAGAATTATGAAAATGGAAATTAAAAGGTACCGTAAATTTGAAACGAATAAATTTTATCCAGCTGATATGGGGGAGGAATCTCATCACGTGGCAAATGAGTTTTCTATGGTCGTTCGTGCTGGAAACCGTATTTTTATGAGAGGGCAAACTGCATTTGATTTGGAAGGTAATTTTCACGGTGAGAATGATGTGACTGAACAGACAGAGAATGCTTGTCGCTGCATCAAGCAGTTGCTTGAAGAAGCAGGGGGAAAAATGGAAGACGTTTGCAAACTCACAACTTATGTCACTGATCGTTCTTTTCGAAAAGAGGCCTATGCTGTTATTGCTAAGCATTTTAAAGGCGTATACCCAGTTAGTACAGGACTTGTCGTCAATGGGCTGGCACTTCCTGAAATGCTCGTGGAAATAGACGTCGAAGCAATTATTAGCAGTCAGGAATAAGGGGATTCAATAAATATCAATTAAATGAATGGAGTAGCAACTATTGAGAAGAATCATGTTTGTTGCTCCTTATTTTCTCAAGGGAGGAATAAAAATGAACATCACAAGTACGTTTTCTGTGGCAGGACGCTGCGCTTCAACAGGAGCTTTAGGAGCTATTGTCACCTCCAGCAGCCCCGCTGTTGGTGCAAGATGTCCCTGGGTCAAATCGAATATAGGTGTCATCCTGACGCAAAATGTCACAGATCCTAGACTGGCAGATATAGGACTTTCAGCTTTGGAAACAGGTTACGGCGCCGAGGCATCGATCCGGACAATGGTTGCTGCCTCGGACTTCCCTGATTTTAGACAGCTGGCTGTTATCGATGCTAACGGGGGATCAAGCGTGTTTACTGGTGAAAAAGCGCTTGGAGTACACGGGGACTATTATGCGACTAATGTTGCTTGCATCGGTAACCTGTTAAGCAATCCAGAAATCCCAAAAGCGATGGGCCAACATTTTCTTGAACAGAACGAACTCTCTTTACCCGAGCGGTTACTTTCAGCTCTTGAACTCGGTTTTAACATGGGAGGGGAGCTTGATCAAGAACATTCGATTGCACTCTTGGTCTATCATCCGGATACGCCGTTCGCTTATATAGATCTGCGTGTTGATTATAGCGATGATCCACTAAATGATTTGAAAAAACTATGGGAGATTTATAGTCCGCAAGCAGAAAATTATAAATCCAGGGCAATTGAGCCGGAACTCGCACCTTCCTATGGGGTAAAAGGTGACGAATAAAGAAGTTCCTAGGAGAAAGTGAGGCAGTGAGCAGCTATGAAAATCAATATTGACCGATTAATGTCGGACATCAGGGAGTATGCTGAATACGGAAAAAATGATCAAGGAGGAGTGACAAGACCCAGTTTTTCACAAGCCGATCATGAAGTGCGTGCACGGTTCATTAAGGAATTAGAGAATATGGATTTAAAGGTCACTATCGACGGGGCCGCGAATATTTGGGGAAGGTTCAAGGGGAATGGAAAAAAACAAGGCAGTATCGTTATTGGTTCACACCTTGATTCCGTTCCGAATGGAGGCAAATATGATGGTCCTTTAGGTGTTCTTATGGCGAAAGAAATTATAAAAACACTAATTGAAAATAACGTGATTCTTGACCATGACTTGGAAATCGTTTCATTTACGGCAGAAGAATCGAATGATTTTAACTTATCGACGTTTGGAAGCCGTTCTTTCGTCGGCAAATTGAATATCGAAGTGCTGCAAGATGTCTTTGATTCAACAGGTGCCCGGCTTAGTGATGAACTGATTAAAGCAGGGGAGGCCTTGATAAATTCCCGATGATGACGGAAATGGGGAAGAACAAAAAGGCTTTTATTGAACTGCACATTGAGCAGGGACAGCGATTGGAAAGTGAAAATATATCTATGGCGGTCATCAACAGAGTTGTCGGAACTTATCGAAGTAAAGTAAGGGTTATCGGGCAGTCCAATCACTCTGGTACGACAATGATGGAGCATCGGAAGGATGCATTGACTGCTGTAGCTGAAATGATCCTTGAAGTGGAACGACATTGCCAAGAAAGCGGCAGCAGTGTAGTTGGAACGGTCGGCAAATTGACTGTTTTTCCAAATGCGGCAAATATTATTCCAGGTCAAATTGATTTTATCTATGAAGTCAGAGGAGAAACAGATGAGAAGATTCAACATAAGGTCAACGTTATACAGAGAGCTTGGAAAGAAATCGCCAGCAAAAGAAAGGTGGACATTCAGCAACAGGTTTTTCTTGATCAACAACCAGTTGTTTTAGATGAAGATATTGTTCATATATTGCAAAGCACAGCCCAGATGATGGAAGAACCTTTTATGACGCTCCCCAGTATGGCAATACATGATGCCGCTCATATGGCAATGATTACAAAATCAGCTATGGTCTTTGTGAAAAGCATTGATGGGAAGAGTCATTGTCCGGAAGAATACAGTCTCCCTAAGGATATTGAAAAAGCCGGAAACTTAATCTTGCAGGGAATTATGAACATTGATCGGGAATTGACGTAGAATTCCACCGTTTAATAGTTCAAGTTTTCAAATAGTATAGAGCTTTACATGATGGCTCCGATTTTTATATGAAGGATATTTGCACTTTCAAACAAATAAGCTCCTTGCTGTTGTTTACTATAAGAAATATTGCTCCGTACGTTACCCTTACGGCAAATGATAGAGTATGCCCTCTATTATTTAATAAGAGACAAGGTGGAATCAGCATGTTTAAGGATAATGGGCGTATTGAAAAAGACTTTCTAGGTGAAAGAGAGGTGCCGATGCAGGCGTATTACGGGATTCAAACAATACGTGCAATTCAGAACTTCCCTATTTCTGGATATCGCATCCATGAGGAATTAATAAAAGCGTTTGCCATGGTAAAGAAAGCGGCAGCTATGTCCAACATGAAGACTAAACGATTATTCGATGATCTTGGTAAAGTGATCATTCAGGTAACAGATGAAATAATGGAAGGTAAATGGAATGACCAGTTTATCGTTGACCCCATTCAAGGGGGAGCAGGGACATCCATGAATATGAATGTAAATGAAGTGATCACCAACCGTGCACTTGAATTACTCGGTCATGAAAAGGGATCCTACAGCCATTTAAGTCCCAATAGCCATGTGAATATGTCGCAATCAACTAATGATGTATTTCCAACAGCGATTCATATTGCAACGCTAAGTCTATTAGAAAAGTTACTAGAAACATTGCAGTACATGCATTTTGAATTCAAGAAAAAGGCGCAACAGTTCGACCATGTCATTAAAATGGGACGTACACATCTTCAAGATGCCGTTCCGATTCGCCTTGGGCAAGAGTTTGAAGCCTATTGCCGGGTCTTGGAGCGGGATATTTACCGTATAAAGAAATCACGTCTTCATTTATATGAAGTGAATATAGGAGCAACGGCAGTGGGGACGGGCTTAAATGCAGATTCGCTTTATATTGAGTATGTGGTAAAGTACCTGACAGAAATTAGCGGGTTTCCACTGGTCCATGCAGAGCACCTTGTAGATGCTACACAGAATACAGATACTTATACAGAAGTATCCCCTGCATTGAAAGTGTGCATGATCAACATGTCAAAAATTGCAAATGACTTACGTTTGATGGCATCTGGACCACGTGCAGGCTTTTCGGAGATTTCACTTCCAACCCGTCAACCAGGTTCATCGATTATGCCGGGTAAGGTGAATCCAGTCATGCCAGAACTCATCAATCAAATAGCCTTCCAGGTCATTGGAAATGACCATACGATCTGTCTTGCTTCAGAAGCTGGCCAATTTGAATTAAATGTTATGGAACCTGTGCTTGTTTTTAATTTACTCCAATCGATCAGTTTAATGAATAATGGGTTCCGTGTATTTACCGGATATTGTCTTTCAGGTATAGAGGCAAATGAAGATCGCCTAAAAGGATATGTAGAAAAAGTGTAGGCATTATTACCGCAGTAAATCCCCATATTGGATATGAGGTTGCCGCACGTATCGCAAAAGAAGCAATCGAAAATGGAAAATCCGTTCGTGAATTATGCCTGCAATATGATGTTTTAACGGAAGAAGAACTAGATTTGATCTTAAACCCATACGAAATGACCGAACCGGGTATTGCTGGTGCAGTACTATTGGGTTTAGAGTAAAACCGGATTGACATCCAAGATTTAATTCTGACTGTATGCTAAGGTAGCTCATGAATGAAAGAGTTGGAAGGTTAAACATACATTTTATGGAAAGTGGCGTTAATATTAGCTTGATAAGTTTTTAATCTTACTGATGGAATTTTATCAAAAACTTCTTAATCGTGAGTGCAAAAATAATCTGAAAATATCATAATCGGATAAATATGTATGGCTTTAGCGAATAAATAGAGTTAAATTCTATTATGGTAGCTTTTTTAATTATAAGGTAATTTAAATAAAGTCTAGGGGGATTGATTAATGGCATTTAAGACTGACAAACTCTCATTTTAACCGTTTAGGATGTAAGCGCTATCAAATATTCAATGAATTCTTAGATAGTAATCGAAACATGGAGTTAAAAAGTAAACGGGGAGTGAAAATGAGTGAAACAGGAAAACAATGTGAATGTGGTAAAAACCCCTACTAAAAGGCTTGCTTTAATACCAATCGTATTTATGGCGTGTGCCCTGGCAATCGGAATTGGTGTTTATGGTGCTGATCCACATGTACCCCTTTTAATAAGTACGATCGTTGCTGTAATCGTCACTTTGAAACTAGGTCATAATTGGAGTTCAATTGAAGAACACTTAGTAAAAACAATTAGTGTTTCAATCAAAGCCTTACTGATACTAGTGATAATCGGGGCGTTCATTGGAGCGTGGATGGCAGCTGGAATTGTGCCCTCGATGGTTTATTATGGATTGGGCGTCGTATCTCCAACGTATTTTCTTGTTACAGCCTGCATCATTTCAGTTCTTGTCAGCATTGCTGGAAATGCCTGGTTTGCAGCTGGTACGATTGGAGTAGCGTTGATGGGGATTGGGCATGGCTTGGGTGTTCCATTACCGATGGTTGCCGGTGCAGTCGTCTCAGGTGTTTATTTTGGTGATAAGATGAGTCCTTTATCGGATGTGACGAACTTCACCTCTGCGGTTGTGGGTGTAGACCTTTTTGAACACATTAGGAACCTAATGAACACTACTGTCCCCACACTCATTATATCGCTAATGCTGTATACATTTCTTGGGTTCAAATTTCGTGGAGAAGGTGCAGATTTGTCACAGGCTGAAAAGATTCAAGGGATTCTTTCAGATCAATTTGTTATCTCGCCGTTTTTGTTAATTCCGTTACTATTTATTGCGCTAATTTTCATTTTGAAGATACCGGCCATACCTGGGTTGACTGTCGGGGTCCTTATCGGTGGGGCTTGTTCCTATTTGTTCAAAAAACTTCGTTAGGAAATATGATTAACATCATGAATAATGGTTATACTGCCGAAACGGGTTACAAAGTTACGGATGAATTGTTAAACCAAGGTGGAATTCAAGATATGATGTATACGGTTTCTTTAATCCTTATTGCTCTATCATTTGGTGCTATTCTCGAAAAGGCGAAAATATTGGAAACCCTTCTTGGACCGCTGCTTAGAAAAGTAAAACGGACAGGCAGTTTAATCACAGCCACTGCTGGTACGTGTATCGCTTCAAACGTCGTTGGGTCTGACCAATTCATGTCCGTCATTATCCCTGGACGCATGTATTTGAATGAATATAAAAGACGGGGCTGCATCCGAAATTGCTTGGACGTACATTGGAAGATTGCGGGACAGTGACAGCAAGTCTTATCCCATGGACCACTTGTGGTATTTTTATGTTTTCTGTTTTGGGGGTTTCTCCGGTTGATTATGCTCCGTATGCATTCTTTTGCTATATTAGTACTCTTGTCGCTATCGCTTATGGATATTTAAATATAAAAATTAACCGTTTAGAAGTAGAAGAACTAGCTGGAAAAAAGGAAGAAAAAAGGTCAAGATCTCGAATCTTCTTTTCCAATGGAATAAAAATCAAAAAAACGACTAGATTGATTATTCAGATTATTGACAATAATCTGAGTGTGATATATATTTTATTTAAGGAATAATTCCTTAAATGTTCTCAATATAAACTTTACTAGGTTAATAGTGAAAAGTGTTTGGATTAAATCGTTATTACTTTGGGAGGTATGGAACATGGTTGTTTCTAAAACCGAGTCGAAAATCGAAAAGTTAATTGAATCAGACAAAAAGCATTATCTTCATCCAACGACTGTACCTAAGTTGTTTATTGAAAATGGCCCAAAAATAATTTTTCACGAAGGGAATGGGATCCGTGTAACGGACATCACAGGTGATACATATATTGATGGCGCTTCCATGCTTTGGAATGTAAATTTAGGACATGGGAACAAGGAACTTGCGCAGGCTTCATATGACCAGATGTCTACTCTTGCTTACTGTTCTTCATTCTATGGCTACTCCAATGAAAAAGCTGTTCGCCTGGCGGAAAAAGTAGTTTCCATTGCACCTGGAGATTTAAGTGCTATATTTTTCACGTCCGGTGGGTCGGAATCAAACGATACGGCTTTTAAACTAGCGCGTTTTTATTGGAATTTAAAAGGTCGTCCAACTAAGAAAAAATCTTATCGATAAGCCGTAGCTACCATGGTGCAACGGTTTCTGCTGGAACAGCAACCGGCATAGATGCTTTCCATAGTTTTGCAGGTTCAAGAGATGCCGATATGGTGAGGGCAAAATCACATTTGACTAATTGTGAGCTTGGCGATAAAAATGATCCGAACTATGAAGGGTGCATTCGTGATGTCATCGAAAAAGAAGGTGCGGAAACCATTGCTGCCCTTATCATTGAACCAATTCAAGGTGCAGGAGGTGTTCATGTTTCACCAGATGGTTATTTAAAAGCAGTTAAAGCCCTGTGTGAAGAAAATGATATCCTGATGATTTCTGACGAAGTCATTTGTGGCTTTGGCCGTACCGGAAAAATGTTCGGTGTCGATAACTGGGACGTCGTGCCTGATATCATGAGTGTAGCAAAAGGGATTACGAGCGGTTATGCACAGCTTGGAGGCGTGTTGGTTAATAAAGAAATCAGAGATACCATCGTTCAATATGATCAAATATTAGGGCATGGCTTTACTTATAGCGGACATCCAACAGCTTGTGCCGTTGGGTTGAAAACGATTGAAATTCTCGAGCGCGACAACATTCTTGATAACGTAAACAACATGGAGAAGGAGCTGAAGAAAGGGTTTGACTACTTAACGGATAAACACCGGTATTTCACGAAATCAAGGGCGGTCGGCCTGCTTGCCGGATTTGAGCTTCAGCAGGACCGTGATTTAGATGTACCATTTGCAGAATCAGTCAAACCAGCTTCGTTTGTCGTAGATCAGTGCTTCAAGCGCAAATTGATTTTAAGAGCTGCAGACTTTGAAAAGGGCAAGGATATTGTTGCCATTGCTCCGCCACTTATCATAAATAAACAAGAAATTTCGGAAATGATCAATATCATCGATACAGCAGTAACCGAATTTAATAAAACTATTAAATAAACCATTCATTCATACAACATGCTAGAGAGCTTGAAGGCTTAGTTGCTCGATCTCTGGCATGTTTATTTTTAGACTGGAGGAACCTATAATGACGAACCAAACACTTGAAATAAGCAATAGGGTGAGTGAGTTTTTAAAAGGTACGAAAAAGTTGTACATCGATGGGAAATTTGTCGAATCATGTTCTTCAAAAACATTTGAAACAATTAATCCATTTAATGAAGAAATATTGGCAACAGTCTATGAAGCGGAAGAAAAAGATATAGATTTGGCAGTTAAGGCAGCAAGGAAAGCATTTGATGAGGGACCATGGGCAAAGATGAGTGCCGCTGAAAGAGCAAAGTTCATCATGAAATTAGCTGACCTTATTGAAGAACATCAAGAAGAGCTGGCACAGTTAGATACTTTGGACAATGGAAAGCCAATAAATGAAACAAGGGCAGTCGATGTACCAGGTACGATCGAAACGTTCCGGTATTTTGCTGGTTGGGCGACAAAGAATATGGGGCAAACAATTCCTGTTTCAGGTCCATTCTTAAACTATACTCGTCACGAACCAGTGGGAGTGGTCGGACAAATTATCCCTTGGAACTACCCTATTAATATGGTTTCATGGAAAGTGGCTCCGGCTTTGGCTGCAGGCTGTACGGTTGTTTTGAAGCCCGCTGAACAGACTCCGTTATCGGCGCTTTATTTTGCTGAACTTGTTGAAAAAGCAGGTTTTCCTGCAGGTGTTGTTAACATTGTTCCTGGGTTCGGTGCGAAAGCCGGTCATGCAATAGTGGATCACCCGGACGTAAATAAAGTTTCGTTTACCGGCTCGACGCCTATCGGGAAGCAAATAATGAAACAAGCCGCAGATTCAATGAAACGGTTGACACTGGAGCTTGGGGGAAAGTCACCTAATATCATACTCCCGGATGCGGATCTTTCAAAAGCGATTCCCGGCGTGTTCAACGGCATTATGTTCAATCAAGGGGAAGTTTGCAGTGCTGGTTCAAGAGTATACGTTCATAAGGATCAATTTGATGAAGTCGTTT
This sequence comes from Peribacillus frigoritolerans, assembly GCA_030562215.1. GTDB lineage: Bacteria > Bacillota > Bacilli > Bacillales > DSM-1321 > Peribacillus > Peribacillus frigoritolerans_B. The sequence goes on from JAUPFL010000001.1 coordinate 2,935,106, forward strand.
CCGGTATGGTTTCCCTGGCTGAAAACGTTAAGCTCGGAAATGGACTGGATACGGATACAACGATGGGGCCTCTTGTTTCTAAAAAACAGCAAGACCGCGTGTTTGAATTTATTAACATTGGAAAAGAAGAAGGAGCAAAGGCAGTAACAGGCGGAAGAAAATCGGATAAAGGTTTCTTTGTTGAGCCGACTATTTTTATTGATGTAGAAGAGGATATGACGATTGCAAAAGAGGAAATCTTCGGACCAGTCGTCGTTGTCATGCCTTACAATACAGTGAAAGAAGTAATTGAACGTGCGAATAACTCTCCATACGGTTTAGGTGCGGGTGTCTGGACAGAGAACGTGAAAATGGCACATGAAGTTGCCAATCAATTAAAATCAGGAAATATATGGATTAATTGCTATGATGTAATAGACCCAGCCTCTCCTTTTGGAGGATATAAACAGTCTGGATTTGGTAGGGATTTAAGTGCCTATGCTTTAGAAAGTTATACCGAGGTGAAGAGTGTTTGGGTGAATTTGGAGTAAACATGGTAAGTGGAGAAATCACACGTAACAAGCCGATCTTTCGATAAGAACAAAGATATAAAAGAAAAGGAGTTTACAGATTGGCTCATTGCTTTGGAATCTATATCAGTCTTTGGATTTTTTAAATAAAGAAGAGGTAAAAGTCGCGGACTTGTCGAAGAACTATTTTGACAACAAAGGCGCCGGAGCTAGGCCGGAGCTAGTTGGATACTTGCTCCGGCTTATTTCACGAATGATATAGATATGACTGATCTGCCAAGGGGATTGTATTGGGAAATTCAGCCATTACTTTGGCAGCCAGCTGCTCATATACGCATCATCTTCTATAGCGTGTGCTTCTTTTACGATATACAGCGGATGTGATCCTGCCTTGTGCCCGCACTCTGATTTCATATTCTCCTTTTTCACGCTCGCAATAAGGTGAGTGCTCAAGAAGTTGGCCAAACTGATTACGATAGCGTTTTGGTGGTACAATTGATGAATTCGATTCAAGGATGAAAAATCGAGCTTCTTCAGATTCCAAGACGACGCGATACGTGGTGCCAATCGGAATGATGAGATAGTCACCCGGCACAAAGCTTAGTTCACCGAAAATACTTTCGATTTTGCTTCTTCCTTCATGGACAAACAACATTTCATCACCTTCACCGTTTCGATAAAAGTAATTCATTTGCTGGTTAGGGCGAGCAACGCCAAGTGCAACATCATCGTTCGCCATGAAAATTTTACGAGCTTCAAGAAAATCGCCGCCAACTTCCGTATTCCATGTCCGGAAATGACGATGTTTTAATGCATCCTTTTCTTCAAATTCATAACGAACATCACGAATTTTTTGTGCTTTTTTTACTTGTGTTGGTTGATAGATTGATATGATAAATGAGTGACTGAATGCTCGAGAAACCTTTTGTACCCATCAATTGCTCATAATATAGGCTTCAGTCCTCCTGGCGAAACTGAGTATGACGTTTATGGAATACGACCCATTTTAACATAATGTGTCATTGCCTAAACTCCTAGCATAGAATTCTGTATAGTCCCCAATGTCTGCTGGAAGAAGCATCTCTACACCTGCCAATGGGTGAAACGCTTTAAAACGAAGCTACTATTTCAAGAGTTAATAAACTATTGAATTTTGGGAGTAATGGTGGGTATCAGATGTCGTTAGATCGCATGGATGCTACTAAAGGATTGTAAGAGTTTCGGCAGTTGGGTTTGACTTTTTGGGTCTAGGTTCACTTTTAATTTTTTTGTAAAAAAACACCAATATATATAAGGAACTCGATAACTACCTTTACGTTTTCTTTTAAAACGTACATCACTTGGGATTGTCATTCTTTTAACAATCTCTTTTTTGTTTGAAAAAGTGTAATTGAAGCTTTTATAAGTTAGAAGGATACACTTACAGGAAATGGGGAGTTGCATCGAGCATAAGCTGGATTATGTTTTTTTCGCTTTGTCTAAGCGTATAATTTATAGGATATGGGGTCCGATACTTTTTACTTTACTTGATATGGCAAAATTGATGTATAGCCCTATAGTAAATTTAGTAGGAATACTTTTATCTAGATTCACGGTAGGGGAGTGTCTTAATCCCTCTTTTCGAAATCAATATATTAATAGGAAGAAACACGTCAAGAATACACCGAATAGAGGTAAATGCTTTTAAAAAGTTTACTAGCACTGTAAGTAAAATAGCAATTTTCCCTTATTGGAAAAAATAACCTCATTGTTAAATTATTGTTATTACCTTATAATTTTCTAGAAACATATGAAATGTTATGAATAGGAGAAAAGTATGAAAAAACTGTGGACCATTTTAGTTTCATTTACGTTGTTAATTAGCTTATTCCCCCAATTAGCATCGGCAGCATCAAGCAAAAATTTTGAGCAAGAACTTTCAAAGTATTTAAAAGAGGTAAGCCTTGTCAGGGGGTTTGAAGTGACGAAGGATGATATTGAAACATCACTTTCTTTTTACGATGAAAGTATTGAGAACTTTGAATCTATTGGTGATCTAAAAGAAGCCTTGGGCGAAGTTATTAAAGCTGATTTAAGTAATTTAGATGCCATTTATGATGATTATAATCTAACTAATGAGAGCCTAATTAATCTATTACACGAAAATGGCGAAGAACTAGACGATTATATCTTTATCTGGGACCTCGATGAAGCTGTTTATTTCTATACAGAAGAGGGTGATTTTGAACGCGATCCAAACTTTGACAAAGAATTAGTCAATTATTTAGCCAAGGTTAGCAAGGAAAGAGGCTTCCAAGTAACGAAAGAAGATATCGAAGCGTCATTGGAACTCTATGATTTAAGTACGGAAGAATTTGAATCTGTCGAAGAGCTTAGCGAATTTCTAGGTGACGTCATAAAGGCAGATCTAAGCAACTTAAATTATTTTAATGAGAATTATGGATTGGATAAACAAGCATTGCTTCAAATGTTAGAAGAAAATGGTGAAAATATTAATGATTATATATACATAGATAATCTTGAAGAAACTGTTTGGAACCTTACTGGTGGCGGGATGGATGGCGAAGTTGCCGAAGATCTTCTTCCTATTTTCGAGCAAGAACTCGGTTTAACGGAAGAGGAACTACAGCGGCTTGAAGACCACTTGATGTCTTTGGAAGACCATCTTTCCAGCCCGGAAACAGTCAAGCAACTTGAAGAATTGGGTAATCGCATGATGGCTTTCGAGGAATTTGATGTAGCAACCGAGCTTACAGCTGAACAGATAGCTGAAATGGCCTCAATCTATGAAGAATTACTTTCCATCTTTAAGCTCAATGTTTCCTATTCCCTTGTGAAAAGTGGCTCGGAATCACCTGTATCCCTTTTGGATTTAATGCAATTGGAAGAATTGAAGGGAGCTAACCTGAAAATAGCCATATTTAATACTGACGGGAAGTTCTTGGCTGATCTTTTAATAACAGGTGATATGGTCGATTCTGATACTCTTACTAATGCAGGCGGACAAATAAAGGAATCTGCTAAAGAGGTGCAAAAGAAGATTGAAAAGGCACCAGTTGCTAAACCAGTAAAACAAAAGATCAGTACTCAGACTAATTCAGTACATCAAACTGTAAAAGGGGCTAAACTACCAAATACCGCTTCCGATTATTTGCCCAGTGCCCTTTTAGGACTACTTCTTGTCTTGTTCGGAAGCTTGATGTATCGAAAAATCAGGAAAGCTTAATATGAAACAATTAAAGAAAAAGCGGTTGCTGTTGCTTTCTTGTACAATTGCCATCATTTTATTTGGGGTTTGGTTTTCAACATCCAATATGTATAAGTTTGCAAAAGGCTACTTTCTTTACAAGACACATTCTCCAAGCGGCCAAGTGAATGAAACTGTAAAGAAACCACCAAGTGATGAGCCACCAAGTAATAAAACAACAAAGAAAGAACTATATCCTGTCCGCCCAAAAACGGGTGAAGAAATCGGGGAGCTTTATATACCCAAACTAAAAACAAAACTCCCTATTTTCCATGGCACAAACGAGGATGAATTGGAAAAAGGCGTTGGTCACTTTGCGGGAAGTGTGCTACCTGGTGAAAATGACAATTCCGTTCTTTCCGGTCATAGAGATACGGTATTCCGTAAACTCGGGCAAGTTGGAGAAGGAGATTTGTTGATAGTAAGAACATCGGCAGGAGAGTTCACATACAAAGTCAACAAAGTTCGAATAGTGGATGAGGATGATCGAACAGTAATCGTACCAAAGCCACGGGCAACGCTAACCGTCAGTACCTGTTACCCTTTTGATTATATTGGGTCAGCACCTGAACGCTATATACTTGTCGCGTATTTGACTTCAAAAACAGTAAGTTAATCCAATGTACTTAAACAAGAGTCCCAATAAGGAAACCCTATTGGGACTCTTATAATTTTATTTCTTTTTAGAAAGGAAAGGCGAACTAGAAAAAACACCGATTTATTTATATTGTTAAACTATTCTTATTGCTCGAAGTGCCCGATACAGCGGATTTTAATATTTTATGATGGTAAATATAAGAGCCAGCTATCAATATATACCCGATAATGAAAATCAGCCATCCACTGGCAGGGTCGCCCACTGAAATGCTTGAATACATAGCCCCCGTCAAATCAAATACAAAACCGGCATAAGCCCATTCCTTGATTCTCGGAAAGCCTGGAATAAGTATTGCCACGACACCTAATAATTTGGCTATTCCAATAAAGGGTAGGAGGTAAGTAGGATAACCTAAATGATTAAATAAAGCGACAGCATCGGGAACAGACATTATATCCGGAATAGAACCCAAAACCATTAGTGCCACCAAAAGTCCTGTGAAAATCCAATATATAATTTTTATTTTTTTCATTTATTCTCATTCCCTCCCTTAGATTGACATTTTAATCATATTCCACTTTCCTTTTTTTAATGCATTCTAAAAAAAAACTTGAACTTCAACAGTTGTGGGGCTTAAGAATAGCTTGACTGTAGGATAAAATAAAGAACAGTTGTTTTTTGGAAAATATCCAGTTGATTTCAGAAATCCGTTCCCTTTCCAATACCAATAGCAATGATGTACTGCTTATTCGTCTGTTGAAGAATGGAAGAAATTATATCCCTTCTTAGGTTTTAGACGGATATATAGAACGGAGGAACTGTGTATGGAACCAACCCAAAAGAAAAATCTTTCATCATTAAATATGAAAGAGAACCATTTCCAAATGATGGATGCACAATAAATTGTTTTATCTTAGAACCTAACTCATTTAATCCAATTATCCTTTCATAGATGTGGGACGAAAATAAACAAGAGAGTTCTTACTCTAGGTAGAGAAAGACCTCTCTTGTTTGTTTAGGAAAGCTATTAAGACATCTACAATTATACTCTGAAATAGATTAGCTTGTAGTAAAACCAAAGGCAAGACTCTTGAACAGATGGAGAATATATGGAGAAGAAATGTTAAAAGTTCAAAAGATAGTCAAATTATTTAACTAGTAAAATTCACTTGAACTGGACACAAAAGTGGATAGGTTATAAAAGGATTCTTATTGTTGGGATAGTAAGTATTGTTATTTCAGGTGTTTTTATCGGAGCATGGACATGTGGACAACAAGAGCAAATTTCTTCAATCCAGTGAGGATTTCATCCATATAAACAAATAAAAAAACAATCCAGTTGATTGACCCTGTTCCAGCACTTGTAGGTATAACTTTATCTTAAAAGGTTAATGGACTTAAAAGAATTGATTAGAATGACGCATAACCCGGCACAGGAAATCGTGATGAGGGAATACATTAACTTTAAGTCTTTCAATATAAAAATTCCAGCAATTACTATGAGTGAATCAATAATAAAAATAATAATTCCAGGATTAGTTGCTGTGGTTTTAGAGATTAATAGTGCTAATAAATCCACTCCACCGGGGCTAATATGTTGTCTCAGCATAAAACCAACACTGATCCCAATCGTCATTCCACCGATAATGGCACTCATTATGATCGGCAGATGAACTAAACCGTTTAGTGGTGTTAGCCAATCAATGATGGTTGAAGTGAAAGCTAACCCAAGGATGGCATTAAAGAAATAAGACTTATCGTATAGAAGAGATAGAAGGTATATGGGAATATTGATCATGATCATGGTATGTCCAACCTGGATTCCCCACACATATTTGATTAATAAACTTATGCCAAATATCCCGCCATTTATTAGATGAATGGGGATAATAAATAAGTTAAGACCAACTCCAATGCAAAAACTTGAAAAAGCAGAGTAACAAACTTTTTCATAAAAACATTCCCCTTGTCCAAATCATTATTTTAAAATATATGAGAGGAATGCAAATATATACTTAGCTGATTGAAAATTACGGTATTGTTTATTGTTGACTTTGTTCTTCAGAAGGAATTCCTAAATTTACGCTGGATCAAAATAAAGGCCGTCCCCTTGAGGCAGTAATGTAATTAGTGCAAAAAAAAAAGAGACTCTAAAAGAGTCTCTCAGTTTGTAGACAAAAGGGGTTCGGAATTTAAAAATTCCGAACCCCTTTTAAAATTCCCTTGAAATTTTGACCAAAGGATAAGAGATTTGGGCTCTTCGAGCCACTATGTTAAGCCATTTTAGGACCTTTCCATGTCCAAGTGGCCATCTTCTTTAAATTAATGGCAGCGAAAGTAAGCATCGCTTGCATCGACAATTTTTAAGTCCCCTTAAAGTAGTCCAACGCATACCATGCTTTTCTTTTGCATCTGCGAATACACGCTCAATCGTTTCTTTGCGTTTCGCATATATAGGTTTTACATCTTGATGATGACGCAGATGATCTGCTTCTTCCACATATGCTTGCCAGATATGCCGTGTCACTACTTTTTGATAGTCTTTGCTTTCAGTACACCGTGATAAAAATGAGCATGTTGCACAAATTTGTTTTGGCGATTTGTACTCGCGATAGCCCTCTTTATTTGTTGTTGAGTACTTTAAAGTTTCTCCCGAAGGGCAAAGATAACAATCAAAGTGTTCATCGTAAACAAAGTCATGTTTGCGAAAGAATCCTTCTTTTGTACAAGGACGTGTATAGGTAAAGCAGGTGTGATTTCTTTGTTAAATAGGTAGCTTGTAATCACTGGTGTTTTATAAGCTGCATCTGCGGCAACTGCTTCTGGTTTTCCAATTCTCTCAATCACTTGCTCAACAAGTGGCTCCAAAATATGACTGTCATGTGTATTACCAGGTGTTACAATCGTTCCCAATACAAAACCGTTGCGGTCTGCGGCTGCATGGAATGAATAGGCAAACTGTTTTGTTCGTTCATCTTTCACATAGTAGCCACTCTCAGGATCCGTAGTACTTTCTTTAATTACTTTGGTTTCTTCCTATCAAATTTATCTGGTGGAAAAGGCTTCTTTCCATGGTTTTCACGATCTTGATTTATCATCTTGAAGACGTCCTTGATATGCTCGTGTTTCTTTGCGAACGATTTTCTTTTCAAATTTACGCTTATTCGCATTGGCTTTCACATGTGTGGAATCGACAAATATGTGTTTAGCACTTATTAACTTTCTTTCAGCAGCTGTCATTAAGATGCGATAGAAAATCTGTTCAAACAGGTCTATATCTTTAAAGTGTCGCTCATAATTTTTCCCGAACGTTGAGAAATGAGGTACTTTATCATGGAAACCATAGCCTAAGAACCAACGGTAAGCCATATTTGTTTCAACTTCTTCAATCGTTTTAAGCATGGAACGAATACCGAAGGTATATTGAATGAATGTCAGTTTAACTAAGATAACTGGATCAATACTTGGGCGTCCTACCTCTGAATACATATCTATCACCAAGTCATAAATGAAATTGAAGTCAACGGAAGCCTCTATTTTACGAATTAAATGATTTGCCGGCACCAGTTGATCTAAAGTAATTATTTCAAGTTGATCTCGCTGATTAGAATTATGTTTCGAAAGCATGCTCATCACCTCAAGTTTTAATAGTTCTATTTTAAAATAAAAAAGACTGTAGGCAAAAAGGAGTTCTATCTGAAATTTTAAACATAGTTGATTGGAACGGAAGGTGCGAGACTCCTGCGGGAATAGCGAGTCCAAGGGAGACCCCACAGGCGCAAGTGCGCCGAGGAGGCTCCCGGACCGCCCGCGGAAAGCGAGTGCCTGAAGTGGAAATCAACGTCAAAATTTGTACAAGCCCAAAAAAACTGTAGACAAACTCGATTTTCATCGAGTTTGTCTACAGTCTGAGAGACTCTAAAAGAGTCTCTTTTGCCTTGTTCCATGGGGTAAGGCAGTTTAATGATATAAGAATTTTTCACCTTGGAAAATAGGTTGATTTTAGCCTTGGTTATTCAAAGTGCTTTTTTTGTTAGGCGATTTGTAATGGTATCTTCTTGGGGTGAAGTTCGCCGTATATAAAAGGCCAGTATGAATGCAACTACGGTCAAACCTGTTGCGATCATGAATGCATCATCCACTCCCATTACGCTGCCTTGTTTAATGGCCATGGCCATTTGTGATGCATTATCTGGGGATATGTTCCTTTGAGATAAGATTTCCTGTACATGTTTCGTTCCCTGGTTTGACATGATGGACACAAAGAATGCCATGCCAACAGCACCTGCCACCATTCTCAATGTATTGACCATTGCCGTTCCATATTTATTTAGGCTAAGTGCCAATTCATTTAATCCGGCAGTGAAGATAGGCATCATCAGTATCGACATTCCGAACATTCTAATGGTATATACCCACACTACATAAGAATATGACGTATCTGTTTGAAGCCGCGTTAAAAGATAGGTTGTAATGATAGTGATGGCAAGCCCGCTCACTGCAAGCCATCTCGCACCAAATCGATCAAACAGCTTACCTGTGATAGGAGACATGATCCCCATTAAAATCCCGCCAGGCAATAGCATGAGACCGGATTCCATCGGAGTGAACCCACGGATATTCTGCATATAGATTGGCATGATGATCATTCCGGAGAACATACCCATAGTTGCGATGATGTTGATGATTGTCGTTAAAGTGAACATCCGATACCGGAAGATTCTAAATTCCAAAATAGGATGAGATACAGTGAATTGCCTCCAGACAAATAAAACTAAACTGATTCCTCCGACAAGGAACATCGTCAGTACTTCGGGACTGGCCCAGCCCTTGGTGCCGCCTGTAGCAAATCCATATAGAACTCCGCCGAATCCGATAGTGGATAGAATTACACCCAGTTTATCGAGTTTAGGCCGGCTCGTTTTCCCTACTTTTTTAATGATGAAAATGGCAAAGATGAAGTCAAGCAGGGCGAATGGGAAAATGATGAAAAACAGAACCCGCCATGAATAGTTTTGGATGATCCATCCTGATAATGTCGGTCCTACAGCTGGGGCAAAATTCATCGCGATTCCAAATATGCCCATTGCGAAACCGCGTCTGTTAGGCGGAAATAAAGTGAAAATTACATTGGTAATCAACGGGAATAAAATCCCCGCACCTGCAGCTTGAACCACACGTCCGATCAATAAGACGGAGAAGCTGGGAGCAATTCCACATAAAAAAGTTCCTAATGCAAAGAGTCCCATCGAAGCAAGATATAATTGTCTTGTATTGAATCGTTCCATTAAGAAAGCGGTAATCGGGATGACAATCCCATTGACCAATAAGAAGATTGTAGTAAGCCAATTAGCTGTTGCAGCTGATATGTCAAAGTGAGTCATTAATTGAGGTAATGCGATATTGATTAAAGTCTGATTTAAGAAAGCGACTAGAGCACCAGCCAGCATCACCGCAAACATGGGGCCTGTACGAATTTTAGTGATGGCTGTTTTGTCGTGATTCATTATTATGGCACGTCCTTTCCGCTAGGATAGTACAAATTGTACTGTCTGCTATTTTTAAAAGTTATAGAAACTAATTCGTCTCACGAAGTATTAGTGTAACCAACTTATATTTTCCAATAAAATACACCATTTAAGGAGGTTCATCTCAATTTACGGCTTTTTTGAGGTGTTTATTCTTTATTAATCACTCACTTGACGATATTTCAGGATACATTCTCTTGGAAATCCCCCAGGTTAACATCCATTCTACAGGTATATCATATTTCAAACAATAATCACCAATATAATACTTGCAATGAACCAGAGAAATTTTTTGCACTAGGATAAATACTTTAACATTCTACCATTCGTATTCACTAAAAAATAGTTAATTGATAAAAAGGTGTGATGAACAATAAAAGCATGCCTTTTCCGTATTTTGCGAATTATTATTTTTTAAATATTCAAAATAATAATTGCAATCATTGTATTGGTTAATTATAATACAAAACATAACAAATAAAAAGTCGTTTTAAGGGGGTGAAAGAATTGAATATTGCAGGGATGAATATCACTTTTAGGCATTTCCTTTTCATTATTTTTTGGATTGCATGGACAACCTTGGGATTAAAAGCATTGAATTATGGGGTGGGGAGCCGCATTTGTATGTTTATCGCAACATACTAGGAAATATAAGGAGTTTAAGAAGGGAAATTAAATCTAGAAATATGAAAATCATCTGCTATACTCCTGAACAATGTATTTATCCTTATAACATTGCATCCTCGGATTCTCATTGGCGAAAAAAAGCATTGAATATTTTATGGAAAATCTATACGCCGCGCTGGAGTTAGACACAAACATGATGCTTATCACTTCTGGAATAGGGGACTTTTCTGTTTCACAAGAGGAATCATGGAAGTATGCAAGTGACTCAATCTTTCAATTAACCAAAGTAGCTGAGAATGAAGGTTTGATTCTTGCTTTAGAGCCATTGACAAAATATGAATCCAATCTAGTAATTGACTCTAAGGGGCTAAAGAAAATGTTAGAGGAAATCCAATCTCCTTCGCTAAAAGGAATGATAGATACAGTTTCCATGCAACTGGCAGGTGAAACACTTGATGAGTACTTTTCCTTTCTTCCCGAATTAAGCCATTTTCACCTAATGGATGGAGATGGTCAATCAGATACGCATTTGGCACTAGATGATGGTGTTTTAAATTGGAGAGAATATTTAAAAAGCCTTCAAAGCCATCGTTACAAAGGAAGTTGTACTCTAGAGATTATGGGATCGAATTATTATCAAAATCCAAGTGATGCAATCATGAAATCTATTGAAAAAGTAAGGGAATTGGGAATTTAATCATCTAATTTGGAGGAACTCTTTATGAGTAATGGCACACTTACACGAAAACTGGGTTTTTGGTCTGCACTGGCTATTGCTGTGGGAACTACTATAGGGTCGGGTATTTTTGTCTCATCTGGTGATGTTGCAAGGGCTGCGGGTACTCCTTCCATTTCTATTCTAGCGTGGATAATAGGCGGGGTGATTGCCATACCGCAAGTAATGGTACTGGCGGAGTTATCGACGGCATACCCCCAAAATGGAAGCGGTTACGTTTATTTGAATAAAGCTGGGTGGAGGCCCTTGGCATTTTTATATGGATGGGCCACTTTCTGGGCTTTGGATCCTCCATCCATATCGATTATGGCTTTAGCGATTGTTTCTTATTTAGCAACCTTTTTCCCATTTTTCTCAGGAGTTGCCGGGAAATTATTGGGTATTGCGATCATCCTGCTCATCACATCGATTCATTATCGAAGTGTGAAAGAAGGAGGCCTTTTCCAAGTCATCATCACTGCTATCAAAATCATTCCTTTCCTGATCGTCATTGTGCTGGGAATAATGTATATGAACCCTGGTAACTTTGCTTATACTCCAGGACCTGGTGCCCAAAAGTCAAGTTTAATAGGCGGTGTATCTGCAACCACATGGGCATATACGGGGATGGCTGCGATTTGTTTCATGGCTGGGGAGTTCAAAAATCCAGGAAAATACTTCCCCGAGCTCTTATTAGTTCGGTATTCATCGTGTTGGCTTTATATACGCTGCTAGCCATTTGTGTCATCGGCTTGATGCCATTTGAAGAATTAATCAACTCCAATGCGGCTGTTTCCGAAGCTGTAAAATATATTCCGGGATTATCGGAAATTGCATCATCATTTGTGGCCATTACAGCGATTATTGTTATCTTGGGTTCGCTGAGCTCTTGCATAATGTTTCAGCCACGTCTTGAATATGCAATGGCAAAGGATGGACTATTCTTTCAACGCTTTGCAAAAGTCCATCCTAAATATGAAACTCCAAGTTTCTCCATCATCGTTCAGGTAACGTATGCATGTATACTTGTGTGCTTCAGTAATTTAACAATGTTACTTGGCTATTTCACACTGATTCAATTGGTTATTAACATTATGGACTTTGCGGCAGTTTATAAATGCCGTAAAAGGGATGATTATAACCCAATCTATCGTATGCCAATGTGGAGATTAACGACGGTTTTAGCTATTCTTGGAGCATCATGGCTGGCTTGGGGAACATTTACTTGGGCGCCTATCAAGGAGTGATTGCAGCATTGATCGTCATCGCAACAGGGCTGCCGGTTTACTATTATTGGGAAAGGAAATATGGATCCAAGAATAACGACAGCGATATCGTGGCTTAGCAGAATGTTAAGGGAAGTCAGGCCTTCTTTTGACAAACACACAGAAAATTAAAGAATAAAACAATTGTACAAATTATTATGTTTAGATATAATACAAGGCATAACAAATAAACGAATATACAGGGAGGAAGATGTTGATGCTGAAGTTTGATGAAGAGTTATTTCTAAATCTTGTAGAAAAAGAGGGCCTTGCTTTTAGGAGCCAGATTGAAGAAATCGTAGATGGAATCACAAAAGGGGTTTCAGCAATATTTTCCTGATCGGTGCTGGTGGCACGATAGCCATGATGTATCCATATGAATACATTTTAAAATCGAATTCTAACATTGATGTCCATGCAGAAATTGCTGCTGAGTTCATGGTGATGAATCATAAGCATTTCAGCAAAGATTCAGTCTGTATTTTTACATCTGTATCCGGGACAACTCAAGAAACAGTTGCAGCGGCTGAGTATTGTAAAGCAAAAGGGGCCACTACAATCGCTTTAGTTGCTGAGCCAAATACTCCGTTAACACAAATTGCGGATTACTGTATAACGACAGGTTCTGAAACGCACTCTTTTGATACTTTCTTTATGCTTTTGTACATGGTTATCTTCCGTTTCATGTATAACAACAATGAATTCCCGCAATATGAACAATTCACGAAGGAGGTTTCTCTACTTCCGCGTGCAATTCTAGATGCAGTTAAATCTTTTGACAAAAAAGCGGAGGAATTTGCCATTACACATAAAGACACGGATTACCACATGATGGTCGGTTCTGGTAACCTATGGGGAAATACTTATTCATATGCCATGTGCATTTTAGAGGAAATGCAATGGATTCAAGCGAAATCCATCCACGCTGCAGAGTTTTTCCATGGTACGCTTGAACTTGTTGTTGAAGATACCAGTGTTATTTTACTAAAAGGGGAAGATGAAACAAGACCGCTGATGGACCGTGTAGAGAGATTTGTAGAAAAAATCTCTAAAAATGTAACGGTTATTGATACGAAAAGCTTTGAAATGGAAGGAATCAGCGAAGAATTCAGAAAGCACTTTTCTGTTAGCATCAACTGGTCAGTATTAAGTCGAATCAGCGTTTACCTTGAGCGTGAAAGAAATCATCCATTAACACTTAGAAGATACTATCGCCAAATGGAATATTAAGATATGTGGAGCACTACTTAGTAGTGCTCATTTCTTAAGTTTAAAGAAAGCGGGGAAAATGATGAGAACGATTACAGTCGGAGATAACTGTATGGATGTCTATCAAAAGAGCGGGGAGGTCTATCCTGGCGGTAATCCTTTAAATGTGGCTGTCTATTTAAAAGGGTTAGGTGCTGAATCTGCTTATATTGGCTGGGTGGGATCCGATCAATACAGTGAAAAAATGGTTAAAGCGATTCAGGAAAAAGGTGTTGATATTTCTCATCTTTCGCGGAAAGAAGGAAAAACAGCTGTTACTTTTGTTGAAATGGTAGGAAATGACCGTAGGTTTGGAGAATACGACGAAGGTGTCATGAAACATTTCTGCTTAACGACGGAAGAACTCCATTACATTCAAACATATCAGCTCATACATTCAGGGATTTGGGGACATGCGGATAAGTACTATTCCTTTTTTAAAGAAAATGGAATGCTCACGTCATTTGATTTCTCAGATCAGCTAGATCACGATCTAGTAAAGACTTTACCGCAGTTTGTTGATTATCCTTTTTTCTCTTATACAAAGGATGATGCTTTTATCCGCGAATTTTTAAAGGATGTAAAAAATCAAGGATCTAAAATTGCTGTCGCCACTTTAGGTGAAAATGGTTCACTTGCCTATGACGGCATTCAATTTTATCAATGCGGTGTCGTTGAAGCGAATGTGGTGGATACTATGGGTGCGGGGGATTCCTTCATTTCCGGTTTTATTTATGGATTATTGAAAGGCCAATCCATCGGTAATTGCTTGGAATTGGGCACAGAGTCTGCTGCGAAAACAATTAGCTATTTTGGTGCGTGGTGACTGGGACTGTAAATAATGTATAATAGGTAGTAAATAATAAATTTTGACGGATAAGGATGAATCTAATATGAATTTAAATCCTTCAACCCCCCAGCCACTATATATGCAAATAAGGCAAATGTTGAAGAATGATATTCAGAACGGTAAATACAAACCAGATGAACAGATCCCAACCGAAGCGGAGCTTTGTGAAACTTATAACGTTAGCCGCATTACCATACGAAAAGCAATAGAGGAATTGGTGAAGGAAGGAACACTGACACGTATTCCGCGCAGGGGTACCTTTGTTGCATCTAATAAGTTTCATAATGAGCTGTTATCCATAAGTGGATTCTCAGAGTTTAGTCATCAGCTTGGGAAGATACCGAATTCCCGGATTTTAAGGAGTGAGGTCATAGCCGCACCAAAAGATGTTGCAGGTCATCTCCTCATTGAAGAAGGAAGCCCCGTTCTCGAACTTGAGCGACTCATGTATGTAGATGAGCGTCCGCTTTTCTACGATACCGCTCATTATTCGTTACTTCGTTTTCCGGATTTAGAAAAGAAGATTGCAAGGGATGAATCAACTTATAAGATTCTTTTGGAAGATTACCATACCGAAATAGTCAGTAACGATAAAATTATAGACGTGATTGGTGCTACAAAAATCTATGCTAAATATTTAGAATGCGATATTGGCGCAAATTTATTTAGAATAGTGAAGATTGCTTTCGATGCAAACGACCAACCTGTGCATCTCTCAACTTTCATGTGTGAAACGAACAAGGTCAATCTGACTGTTCATCGGGCAAAATAGGTCATGCCAATAATTTGGCATGACCTATTTAAACATCTAGTTTTGATTTTGGTGGATTACTCCTTCAACTTTCCTCATCCAAACTTTCTTCTTTGATCATCGAACTTAAAATATCCTTACAATTAAAACATAAGATATTCTTGTTATCTAAAAGAATACCGTTCAGAAAACCAGCCGTACAATACACATCATGTGCACAGCGAACACAAGAGCCAACTAGTTCATCCATCGATACATCCCCCTATTCAGGAAATGGTATATAACTTGGTGTTTTATTTTGTATATAGGTAAAGGCCAAAATCTTGCATAACGGAAGTGTGCCCCATTTGCCGTAACATGGTAGCTATATTGCCACGATGATATGATCCGTGAGTGACAACGTGTAATACCGATTCGGAAATGGTAGTTTCAAGCAATCCGGCATATGGGTTATCCACAACAATTACCTTTTCCAAATCCTCTGTACTCAGAAGTGCTTTGTTTCTTTTGTACAAGTCCATAAATATTTTTTTCATTTCCTCAATACTTTTCTTTTCCACATCTTCTTTTAATTGATTAGAAGATGCCATTGCTTCCTTCATACTTTTACCTGAGATAATATCAAACCACGCGTAATCTGTGAGATAAATGTGAGACAACACTTTTGATACCGACGAAAAACCACTCTGAATTTCCTTATGGTAAATGTGTTCTGGAAGTTCATATAACCGATCGATAATGACTCCATTTGCCCACGCGTGATAGTTATACATTTCTAATAATGGCTCGGGGTGATTCATTAAAAAAACCTCCATATACACTAGTTTTTTCGTATTGAACAATTATGCAGTAAGAACAAAAGTATTCAGGTGAATTCAATACAGTATATTCATTAATATGTTGTTCTCTAATTTATATAACAATTCCTCCTAATGATTCTACCGGTATATGTGCCCCTCAAATGTAATATATATAAATAAGGGGTTTTGAGATAATACGAACAGCGAACAATCTGATTATAAAATGAATAGATAGTGGAGCATCACATATAGGCATTTTTTCTTGCAGGAAAATAGCTCCCTATATCGAACTGATAGTAAAGGAGATGGTAATATGAATCTGAGGATCAAATATAGGCTTTATATCCATGTAGACGGAAAACTTATTCCAGAACAGTATGACCGATACGAGATACTAAACGTCAGAGAAGGTATAGATCCAAATGATACTAAGGATTACCAAGAGCTTATTAAAAAATTGAGTAAGTCGATTAATCGTCCCTTAAATGAATTTGAAATAAAAAACTATGAAACAATGTAAGTGCACCCCTCGTTTTCAATTTTTTCTCATTCATTAGACCGAAATTCTTAAAGTTTAAAAGTGTAAAAAATAACAGGAACGCGTTTATATACTGTAGCATGCTATATGAGCCTCCTCCTTATATTAGTAAATGTAAATATAAGGAAAGAGGACATTTAAGATCATGCGCAGAATCAGTAGTCTTTTTAGTAGGCTGGATTATAGAAAATGGGTATAAATAATCATCGGGGATCTTTGTCTACCAAACGCCTTTTAAATGTTTTTCGAATCAAATGTTTAGCAATATTGTTTAGCGCCGTTTAATCTAAAACCTCCAAGGTGATCAGTCCAATTTTTCTAACCTTTACTAGTAGATTTCTGCGAACGGTCGGAAGTGTCTTGGTTGGGTATATTTTGAAAAAGACCACGATAGAATATGTAATCGATACAACATCTCCAATTAGCTGCGGTGCTATAGGAATTTCAGCCCTTATCTTGGTAGTTGCCTAGGGAGATGCAATTATGATTGAAGTGCTTGGTGAATAAATGCGAATTAAGCGCTCCATTTTTGGGAGCGCTTAATTCGCGTTTTTTCATTAAAGTCATCATCTTGAACAATAATTTAGTCAAAATTATTGATTGATCTGGAATTTTTGGTTTTTTAAATAGTCGTTGAATCTACTTCACCCTGATGTATAGCATCATATTTCTTTGAAATTTTGCAATAAAAATGCCTTTATTATCCTTGACTTTGAAATATTTATTTCATATTATTGTTTATAATGAAATGAATATTTAAATCCAATCTTTGTATAACTTTATTGGATTAAAAAACACATATAAAAGTGGGGTGATTATGGGGTTACTTTTTGAGGGGTTAGCTGCTAATGATCATATAAACATTGCAGTTCTGGATGAATTAGCGAAAGCAGAAGTCGTGGTTGTTTATTTTGTATGAAGGAAATGGAATTAAAGTTACTGGAAAGTATGTTTTTGGCCGAGGCATTTTCATTTGTATACCTTATCTGGCCCTAATCTTCTTAAATTATGGTTGTTTAATCAATATTATTTAAATGAAAATAATAATTTTTAAAGGGGAAATCAATTATGATCCTGCAAAACAACTCTTTATTATCAGAAAAAACAAATAAATCGGCTGAACTATTTGAAAAAGCCTGTGAAGTGATTCCAGGCGGTGTTACAGCACATATTAAATACTTCCCGCCACATCCACTAATGATGGAAAAAGGAAAAGGCAGTAAGTTATATGATGTAGATGGTAATGAATATATCGATTATTTATTATGTTATGGAGCCCTTATTTTAGGTCATGGTCATCAACAGGTATTTGATGCTGTGACAAAACAAATGATGGAGTCTGGAACTACCATATTTGGTACGCCCCACAAGATGGAAACAACAATGGCGGAAAAATTGGTAGAGTTATATCCTGGTATTGAAATGGTTCGTTATACGAATTCGGGCTTAGAAGCTACACTTCTTGCGATTCGTACCGCGGTGGCTTATACCGGAAAACCGAAATTGGCGAAGTTTGAAGGACATTATCATGGAGGATATGATCAAGTATTGGTGAGTGTTAATCCTGATATGGATCAAGCAGGTAACGCAACAGCTCCAAAAGCGGTAGGAGAATCAAGAGGAATGCCAGATTACTATATTGAAAATACCATCATTCTTCCATTCAATGATTTAGAATCCACCGAAAAGATTTTACGTGCCCATGCTCATGAATTAGCAGGTGTTATTTTAGAGCCAATTCAAGGAGGGTTCATTCCTGCTGAACAAGAATTTATGGAAGGACTTCGAAGAATAACAGAAGAACTTAATATAGTGCTTATTTTCGATGAAGTAAAAACAGGATTCAGGATATCAATTGGGGAGCTCAAAAAGTATATGGCATTAAACCGGATATTACTACCTTAGGAAAAGTACTGGGCGGCGGATTCCCAGTAGGGGCAATCGGCGGTAAAAAAGAAATAATGATGATTACCTCAGCTAGAGGTGGAAGGGATATTTTAACAGCTGGAGCAGATAATGCAAATAAACAAAATCCTTTATATCACAGTGGAACATACAATGGTCATCCAACCATATTGGCTGCCGGTTTAGCAACTATTGACTTATTAGAACAAGAAGGAACAATGGAAGATTTATTTGCTAAGACGCAATCTTTACGTAAGGAACTTGAGAATGTGTATGAAAAACATGGCTTAAACATGCAAACGGTCGGTATGGGAAGTATCTTTAACATTATCTTAGCCGAAGGTCCGATTAAAAATTATCGTGATATGAGCAGGGCAAATACGAAATCAAGGAAAGAAATTGACTATGAGTTATTAAAATTAGGTATTTATACAAAGCCGCTTAATCGTTATTCGATGTCTGTTGTACACACGTATGAAGATATACGTCGAACTGTGGAAGCTCATGACGAAGCTATTGGGCGGATCCTGAAATAATTCAGTTTAGCTAAGTCCTAGATGAAAAGTGAATTATACAAGGCCTGATCAAAGCGATTTTAATTGATCTGGTCTTTTTTATCCCACGATAATACTTGCAATTAACTTGACAACAAAGGATGAAAAAACCTATTGTTAAAATATAAAACATACAGAAAAGGGTTACACGATACTCCTGCAATACATAAATATAAATAAAGGGGCGCTCTTTTTAATGTCAAACGTCTATCAAAACATCGCTGGACAAATAGGGGAAATGAGTAAGTCCCACGTGAAAATAGCTACATATATATTAGAGAATCAAACGACCGTTCCTTTTTTACAGTTGGAAAATTAGCAAAAATGGCTGGGGTCAGTGATGCCACTGTTGTTCGGTTTGCAACCTCGCTTGGCTATTCGGGCTATCCAGAGATGCAGCAGTATATGCAAAATTCTGTTAAGCAGCAGCTAACAACGACAGAGCGATTAAAGATGTCCCAAAAAGTATACAATAAAGAGTCTTCAGGGGTATACGAAGTTTTCCAAGATGATATCGCAAACATAAAATCCACTATGGAGAAATTGGATGAAGATGCTTTCCATCAAGCGGTGAAATGCTTATTACAGGCGAAAAGGGTATATGTAATCGCAAACCGAAGTGCCACTTCACTGGGTGTGTTTTTGGAGTATTATCTTCAAATCGTTCTCAATAATGTGGAACTCCTGCAGTCATTAGAGAATTCATCGGAAAAGTTATATAATTTAAGTGAAAAAGATGTAGTGATTGGTGTCAGTTTTGATCGATATACGAAAAGTACCATTCAAATGTTTTCTTTGCAAAGGAAAAAAATGCGACAACAATTGCCATTACTGATAATTTACTCTCACCGCTAATTCCTCATGCGGACATTCCGTTGACAGCATCCAGTCAGATGCCGAGCTTTATTGACTCTTTTGTTGCACCATTAAGCTTGATCAATGCTTTAATAATGTTTGTCGGAAAAGAAAAGCAGGAAGATATCCACGATCGATTGGAAGTTTTAGAAGACATCTGGAGTCATTTTGATGTTTTTCAAAGAAAGAAAATGCAATAGAAAGAAGCCTTGCTTTTCCAATGTGGAAGAGTAAGGCTTTTTATTGATCCCAATAATACTCTGCCTTAACTTATTTCAAAGGAGGCAAATTACTGGATAGTTTACTTTTCTCCTCTGCGCTGCTGATATTCTTTTTCCAAAAAAATGAGTCAACACAATGATAACCACAGTTAGTAATAGTGTTGAATAAAGCTGGCTTCTTGTAGAATCGATAAATGCCATTGAAATTAATATGATGGAAATCCCCAGGATTGTAGCATATGTCAAATATGGGAACAACCACATCTTCACTTTTAGAGCATCAGGATTTTCTCTTTCTAATTTTTTTCTCATCCTTAACTGAGAAATGGATATAACCAAATAAACTAGTAAAATAATCGCTCCTGATGAATTAACTAGAAACAGAAAAACTAATTCAGGGGAAACATAACTCATCACTACAGCAATATAAGAAAATAGGGTAGCTGCAAAAACAGCTCTGGCAGGAACGCCTTTATTATTCAACTTGCTAAAATATTTAGGGGCATCCCCTTTTTTGCTAAAGAAAAGAGCATTCGGGATGTAGTATATAATCCAGCGTTTAGACATGATAAAACAGCTGTTAATACGATGAAATTCATGAGGTGTGCTGCAAAAGGGATACCTAGGTTTTCTAAAACCGCAACAAATGGACTCTGTAATACATTAGCGGAATTCCAAGGAAGCAATATCACGACTACGGCTATTGAGCCTACATAAAAGATCAGGACACGCCATATTGTACTATTGATAGCTTTAGAGACGGACTTAACAGGATCCTTTGATTCTGCTGCTGCAATAGTGGCTACTTCTGTACCGGCAAAAGAGAAAAATACAGTGATGACTCCCACAAAAACGGAACTTATTCCATTAGGGAAAAATCCCCCATTTTGCACAAGGTTTGATACGCCAACCACCGATGATTCCCCTGAAAATCCGAATATATAAGATACTCCCAATATTAAAAAGGCGATAATGCTCGCTACTTTAATCATGGCAAACCAATATTCGAATTCTCCAAATGACTTCACTGAATAAATATTTGTCAAAGTCAGTGCGATTGTCAAGGCCAAAGCAAGAAACCATAAAGGAATGCCTGGATACCACATATTGATGATAGCTGCTCCTGCAATGGCTTCAATGGCAATGACGACAACCCATTGAAACCAATAAAGCCATCCAACTGTTGTACCAGCCCAAGGGCCAATTGCGTCTCGGGCATATTCTGAAAAGGAACCGCTTGATGGATTGGAAGTGGCCATTTCACCAAGGCTCTTCATGATCAAGAAAACTAAAACACCGGCAATTACATAAGAAACCAAGATGCCAGGCCCGACCTTATGTATTGCAGCACCACTACCTACAAAAAGACCTGCTCCAATGACTCCTCCGATAGCTATCATTGACATGTGACGAGAACTGAGTGATTGTTCTAATTCATTCTGTTGTTTTTTCATGTAAGACCTCCCTGAAAAAATGTTGTGTAAAAGTTTACAAATACCCAAACCGAAACTGGATTGATTATAGTTTACACAATTTTTAGATTTTTTGAAATAAAAGATTCAAAATAATATGTAAAAAGAAATAATATTTGCGTAATTTAAAAAAATAAAATATTATGATATTAAATACAGGTTTCTAAAAAATCTGATAATTTTTCATTTGTAGAAAAGGATGTGCTTTTGATGGTTAAGGTTGCTGCAGTCCAATTACAATCTATCCCTGGAGAAAGGGATAAAAATATTGAAAATTGTATAGAAATGGTTGAAGAGGCGGCTAAACAAGGAGCTGAATTAATCGTATTACCTGAACTTTGGGTGAGTGGTTACTATTTATCGAAGGAGCAATTCCAATCGTTGCAAGAGGTTCCGACTGGAGAGACCGTTTCATTATTTCAAAAGCTCGCAATAGAGTTAAAAGTAATGCTCATCGTACCATTTGTTGAGGGAGAAAATGGAGACCTTTACATATCCTTAGTTGTAATTGAGTCAACAGGGGAAGTCATTGCCACTTACCGAAAATCATTTTTATGGGGAAGAGAGAAGGAAATATTCACTCCTGGTGAGAAAGTCTATCATGCAATTGAAACATCAAAAGGAAAAATAGGCGTTCTTATTTGTGCTGATATTGAATTTCCTGAACCAAGCCGAATCCTAGCTCTTCAAGGTGCAGAACTTATAATCGTTCCTTCAGTATGGAGTTACGGAGCAGAAACAAGATGGGATATTCAACTTCCTGCGCGCGCACTCGATAATACGGTTTATATTCTTGGCGTAAACACGGTAAATGAGGGAAGCTGCGGAAAGAGTAAACTTATTGCTCCGAATGGTAAGGTCCTTTGTCAAGCATCAAGATCGGAACAGAGTATTCTAATTCATGATGTAGATTTTTCAATTATATCCGAGGTACGAAAAGAGGTTCCATATCTTGATGATTTAGACAAGAAATTGTGGCCAAATGCTTCGTTATTTGAATAAGAAAAATAGTTTTTCCCAAAATTCATTAAACATTATGTGGGTGTATAACTATAATTTTATAAAAGTTTATTAAAATCCATTTTTCATTATTAAATGATAAATGGATTTTTTGTTTTTTTGAAATATAAACAAAATGATTTTTGAACCATGAATCGGCTATCTAGATCCAACAAAAAAGTACATACTAGTGCCGATGTTGCCAAACGATTGGTTTCTTTTGACCAGTGCCGAATCCCTTGAGGCATAATAAAAATTATTCGAAAATTAAGGTTCCTAAGAGATCCGCTTTTGGTCAAGAGGTTAAGGAGGAAGCTGGATACCATTGTGGACTGCCATTCTGGATAACTAGTCCATTAATAGAAAAAGAAAAACGAGTGTTGGCCTTCACGAAGTTCTGTACTTAAAGGCCTTCTAAAGGTCAATGTTTTGTTTTCTTTATAACTACTGTAATCACAATATTAGTTTTTTAATGGGGAAAAATCAGAAAATTATTGTTTTTCTGAAATATACGTTTTATAATTTACCTAATAAACGTTAGGTGGGGATGAATTGAAAAGGCAAGAATTAATAGATGCAGCTCTTTTGCATTATTCACTACATGGATATCAAGGAGCTACCATGAAGAAGATTGCGGATGAAGTGGGAATAAAACCAGCATCCATTTATTTTTTTATAAAAACAAAGAGGAATTATTTATCGCTGCATTTCAACATTTACTTGATAACCATTTAGCTGAAATGAAACGAATTTTAGCGGCAACAAGTTCACGATCTGTTGATCGGATTTTTAGTGAAATGCTTCACGGGATCGTTAAGTATCACAAAGATGATGAGCAAGGGACTATGGCGTATATATCATTGGTTACATCACCCATTCCGGAAATTAAATTATATTTACAAAAGTATTTGTTGCATTTTAATGATTGGTTGGTTAGTTCACTTGAGGATTTATTGAGGCAGAGTTATCCGAGCCTTTCTACTGAAGAAGTTGACCAAATCATAAAGCAATTTGTTCTACTCGGGAATGGATTATTCTGGGGTATAAACTTGTATGAGGGACAAGATTTAATGGAACAAGTTCAGATTACAGATCGATTCATCAGCTCCATGTTTAGAGATATAGAGAGAAAATTTGGGCCTCCGTCCAAAAGTGAATAACCAAAAGGAAGTTAATGTCTAAGGGGAACATATGAAAGTCTTTAAAGCTTTATTTTCAAATATGGAAAAGTAAGAAGATACTCACAGTTTGAAATAATGAGAATGTGAAGTCAAATAACGGAAGAAATGGAATGATTACCTAAAAGGGGGTGATAGAAATAATAAAAACATGACAAAGAAATAAAATTGGTTTAGCAGGTCTAATAAAAATAAAGGAGTGTATTCCAATTAAAATTAAAGTAATCATGCCGGTTATATCGGATATTTTTAATGAAGAAATTAGAAGAGAGATTAAATCTTATGTTTCCGAAAACACCGAAGTAGGAGTTTGCAATCTTGATTATGGACCTGAATCAATTGAAAGCGAATATGATGAAGCACTATGTATACCGAATTTCCTGGAAAAAGCAAAGCAGGCTGAAGAAGAGGGGTATCAGGGTGTAATTAGTGATTGTTTTGGAGATCCAGGTGTGAAGCCTGCAAGAGAAATATTGGATATCCCAGTTGTTGGACCGTGTGAGTCTTCCATGCTTGTTGCGAGCTCATTAGCAAAATCCTTTTCTATTGTGACGGTGCTGCCCAATGTTGTGCCTATGATTGAAAACATAAGCAAAACTCTAGGTGTAGATGGGAATGTCGCCTCAATTAGATATGTAAATATTCCTGTTCTAGAAGTTCAAGACAAGGAAAAGTTAAAGAGTGCATTGTTTGAAGAAATGATAAAGGCGATTGAACATGACAATGCCCATGCTTTAGTGTTAGGTTGTACAGGCTTTATGGGTGTTGCAGCGGAGCTTCAGGAACGATTGTCGCAAAAGGGTTATGATGTTCCGGTTATCGATCCCGCATTTGCAGCTACAAAGATGCTTGAAATTTTAATTGCTATGGGGGTTAAACAAAGCCGCTTGACCTACATGACGCCCCCTTCCAAACAGAGAGTAAAAGGTTCATAAACTTTTTCAAGAAAAAGAAAACACCGACTCTTGTAAGGTTAATTAACGGAATATTCAGGATATTGAACATTCAAGAGAGCTTTAATAAGGCAGGGAAATCTCCAAGTCAATCGATAAAGTTAAGGAGAAATTCATAGGGGTGAATTTATGGAAGATAATACAAAGTTGGGCGACGATTACTCTCTATCTAGAGTTCCGCAAAATGCGAGATTGCCAATGTGGGATATCATGATTGTCCGGGTGGGTGCCCTAGCTACACTTTCTCAATTTATGCTTGGTGCAGCATTAGGATACGGAATGACTTTTTGGCAGGCGTTTTGGGCCATGATGTTTGGAAGTGTCATTTTACAAGTTATAAGTTTCCTAATCGGTTATGCCGGTGCACGTGAAGGCCTTTCAACCAGTCTTTTGTCGCGTTGGACAGGATTCGGCAGGTATGGTTCGAGTATCATTGGCGCGGTCATTGCTTTTTGTACAATAGGCTGGTTTGGAGTGCAGAACACTGTTTTTGCTAATGGTTTGGTGGAAGCTGCCGACGGTAAATTGACCCTCCCAATTGCAGCTGCCATTACAGGATTAAGCGTAACTGTACTGGTTATATTTGGTTTTAAACTATTGAGCATGACAGCCAAAATTACCGTTCCTGCCTTTCTATTAGTGGTAGGGATTGGCATTTATCAAGTTCTCAATGATCATTCCATTTTAAGTTTAATGGGAACGCCTCCTCCAGGAGAAAGTCTTTCTCTGGGCGTTGGTGCAACAATGGTTGCTGGAGGATTCATTATTGGTGCCGTAATCACACCTGACTTCAGTCGGTTTGCCAGAAACGGCAAGGATGTTTTTTGGATGACTACCATTGGTACATTAGTGGGTGAACTTGGTGTAGGGATGATCGCTGTGTTAATGGCCCATGCAGCAAAAACGAGCGATGTTGTCAGCATCATGCTGCAAACGTCTGGCTGGCTTGGCGCTGCAGTTGTCGTTTTTTCCACAGTGAAAATTAATAACGTAAATTTATATTCCTCTTCTCTTGGCTTTACTCATATTTTCGATTCTGTTTTTAAGGTCAAGATGAATCGAGGACTCGTTACACTTGTAATTGGTGTTATCGGAACTTTGCTTTCCATAATGGGTATTCTCGATAGATTTGTAGACTTCCTTGTTTTACTTGGAATCATGATACCTCCAATAGCCGGAATTATGGTGGTTGATTATTTCGTGCTGAAAACGTATCGAAAAGCTCTTGATGAAAGCAGAGAGAAAGGAACATTGCCATCTGAGCCCGAAAAATTGAATCCAGTTACATTAGTTGCCTGGGCAGCAGGATTTGCAAGCGGCTATTTTATTACAGTTGGCATACCATCTATCAATTCCCTTTTAATAAGCGGAATTATCTATTACGCAGGTGTGTTATTAATTAAATCTATCAAAGGGAAAAAAGAGAATAGGGATCATATCGCATCATAATTTTTGAAATCGGGGGTTTTGAGAAAATGAGGAAATTAGGTAAACAGGAAATTGAAGATATAGCAGTAGGTGCGGCTTTACTCGGAACAGGCGGAGGAGGTGATCCTTACATTGGTAAACTAATGGCTTTACAGGCAATTGAAGAATACGGGGAAATCACATTGTTGGATGTAGAAGAAGTTCCTGATGACGCATTAGTAGTACCTTCCGCAATGATGGGAGCACCGACGGTTATGTTGGAAAAAGCTCCAAGCGGTGAAGAAGCAACAGCAGCTTTCGAAAACCTAGAATCTTATTTGGGAAAAAGATTTTTGCAACGATGCCGATTGAAGCAGGCGGAGTGAATTCGATGGTGCCCCTTGCACTTGCTGCAAAGCTTGGCTTGCCTGTGGTGGATGTTGATGGGATGGGGAGAGCATTCCCGGAATTGCAAATGGTCACTTTTTATTTGGACGGAATTGCTGCTACTCCGATGGTGCTTGCGGATGAGAAAGGCAATACTTCACTGCTCTCAACCATAAACAATGTCTGGACAGAGAGGATTGCCCGTGCAGCAACGATTGAAATGGGCGGTTCCACAATGACAGCGATTTATCCAATGACAGGAAAGAATATTAAGGAAAGCGGAATTAGAAATATACTGAGCTTAGAAGAACAAATCGGCAAGACAATCAGGCTTGCAAAGCAAAATAATGTTGATCCAATAAAAGAAGTGTTGAATAAGGCAGACGGGTTTGAATTGTTCCGTGGAAAAGTGAGTGATATCAACCGCAAGACAGAATCGGGATTTGCCAGAGGTGTGGCAACATTTGAGGGAATCAATGAGTATAAGGGAGAAAAACTCGAGGTGCGATTCCAAAATGAGCATTTAATTGCACAAACAGAAGAACGCTTGCTTTGTGTCACTCCAGATTTGATTGCCGTGCTTGATGCAGAAACAGGCTTGCCGATCACTACTGAAGGGATCAGATATGGAGCAAGATGCGTGGTAATCGGAATGCCATGCCATCCAAAGTGGAGAACGGAAAAGGGAATTGAAGCGGTTGGTCCAAAATACTTTGGTTATGAAGTCGGTTATGTTCCTGTTGAGCAACTAATGAAAAAAGGAGGGCTAGTATAATGGGTGTTTATCGAATAGGAATTGATGTCGGGGGAACCCATACAGATGCAGTGCTTTTAGATCAATATAATCAGGTCATCTCGGAAACGAAATCACCAACAACTGAGGATGTTTCCGTCGGCATCTATACAGCAATGAGAAAAATAATCGATGAAGCAAAGGTTCCGCGGGAGCAAATTAAATATGCAATGCTAGGTACGACCCATTGTACAAATGCTATTGTTGAACGAAAGAGATTAAACAATATCGCCATAATCCGTATTGGTGCTCCGGCTACTTTAGCGGTTAAACCGCTTATCGGCGTACCTGATGACCTTCGCGCAGTCCTCGGAAAATACGTATATCTAATCCGTGGCGGACATGAATTTGATGGCCGGGAGATTGTTGAATTAGATGAAGCTCATTTGTATCAAATTGCCGAAGAAATCAAGGGGAAAGTGGATTCCATCGCGATTACTTCTGTCTTTTCACCTGTATCGCAAACACACGAACAAAGAGCAAGTGAAATTTTCAAAGAAGTACTGGGAGAAGAAACTTCAATTTCTTTATCTTCAGAAATTGGTTCAGTCGGTTTACTGGAAAGGGAAAATGCGACGATTCTTAATGCTGCTGTCGTGAATGTTGCTAAAACGACTGCGGACGGATTCATTAATGCACTGAAGAATGAAGGAATTGAGGCAAAAGTATTCTTTTGCCAAAATGATGGGACATTAATGTCAATCGAATATGCAGTCAAATACCCAATTTTCACTGTTGCTTGCGGTCCGACTAACTCTTTAAGGGGAGCATCCTATTTGAGTGAATTAACCGATGCAATCGTTTTAGATGTTGGGGGAACAACTACGGATATTGGTGTTCTCGTACAATCGTTTCCAAGGGAATCTTCTTTGGCAGTAGAGATTGGAGGAGCCAGAACAAACTTCCGGATGCCTGATTTAATCTCGATTGGACTTGGAGGAGGCACGATAATCCGCATAGGAGAAAAGGGAGAGTTCACGATTGGACCGGACAGTGTCGGTTACCGACTGCCAGAAAAAGCCTTGATTTTCGGAGGCGATACTTTAACGACGACGGATGTTGCAGTGGCTCTTGGAAAAGTGGAACTTGGGGATGCTTCAAAAGTGGCTCACCTTGAAAAGGATCTATTAAATAGAATCTATTTAAATATGGTCAATCTGGTCGAAGAAGCTATCGATAAGATGAAAACAAGTGCTGCACCAGTGCCTGTCATTCTCGTTGGGGGTGGAAGCATCCTTCTACCTGAGGAATTAAAAGGTGCATCTGAAGTCATACGCCCATTACATTCAGGTGTAGCGAATGCCATTGGGTCTGCCATCTCCCAGGTTAGCGGGCAGATTGAAAAAGTTTATGCACTAGCTGAAATAGGAAGGGAAACAGCATTGGAACAGGCTAAGGAAATAGCGATGTCAGAAGCGATCAGTGCAGGAGCCGATCCTCAAACTCTGGTTATTGTCGACATAGAAGATGTACCTTTAGCATATATGCCTGGGAATGCAACCCGTATTCGTGTGAAAGCCGCTGGTGATCTGGCCCAGGCTGCAATGAATGAACCGGTGTAGTCGAGGCAGGGGTGTAAAGTAGCTTTTTATTGTGCGGAGGAAGCTTTTCTTGATTTAAATAAGTGGAAAAAGCAAAGCGCTAAGGGTAGTGGAATTGACTAATTATTGTATTAAAGTTATTAAAATATGACGCATATTTATTTCTTCCTCTCTTAAATTTTTACAATAAAGGGTAAAAAAAGTGCTTCCTTTTCATTGGGGGATCGGGTGAGTTAATTTTGTAAGGAAGAGTTTTCAGACCATATGAAATAAACGGTTAAGTGTCGCCTGTCTAGTTATAGGAACGGATACGTAGTTCATTAGAAAAGAAAAAGCCCTCTCATTTAAGAGAGGGGCTTTTTCTTTTCTGATTTTTGACTATTTCTGCACTTTTTCACTGATTCAGTATATACTTACGATGTTTCATCCTGACGTGAATTTTTTGTAAAAGATCACGGATTTCCTTTAAATATTGCTCGGATGCCGGTACCGCTTCCAATACCTCTTCCTCGTTCGCTTGTTTTTTTCTAATAAGAGAATTCGCTATCTTCATAAACATGAAAATCGCAAATGAAATGATCAAGAAATCAATCACAGCTTGGACAAATTCACCGTATTGAACAACTGCTTTTCCAACTGTGAATGATAACGAAGAAAAATTGACCCCACCTAATAAAATTCCTATTAGCGGTGTGATAATATTATTGACTAGTGATGAAACGATCTTTCCAAAAGCAGCACCCATTACAACAGCTATCGCAAGATCGAGAACGTTTCCTTTGGTAATAAACTCCCTGAATTCCTTTATCATCGTAACTACACCTTTCTTTTTCAATTAATAAAAGCATATCAGAAACATGGTGAAAATTAAATAGTGTTAAAGCATCCATAATTCCAAAGATAGGTCCATCCCCCGTTTAATCACTGATTCCCTTAATATAATGCAATGGCGGCACTCAAAGGAGAGAGAACGCAATTTTCGATACAAAAAACATTAAAGAGACGTTATAATAGCAGGTCTTAATGTAGAAGGACTTAAGAATGGTCATGGAACAAAGCAAAAAAGTAATTGAAGGTAGGGCGGGAACGACTAAGGTGTTAATTTTCAATGTCAGGTAAAGCCGTTTCACCAACTTGAGGAAGGGAGTGAATATAAATGTATTCGTTTGGCGATAATTATATTATTGTACTACCCCTAAGTGGTACTCCTCCATTGTTAAAAGCCCTTCTCTTAATTGAGAGGGGTTTTTTGTTTTGGGATTTGTTAAATGGTTTTTGTTAATAGGAGGATTTTACGTTTCATTTGGAGAATGTTTTGACAACGGGGGTGGATAATTTGAGTCAACATTTTGAGCAGGATTTATCTAGAGAGGATATTTTTAGGATGATTGTTAAGCACCTTGATGTATTTCCGTTGACTAGTCTAGAGGCTATCAGAGAAGTGATCAGGAGTTCATTAAATCAAAGAGGCTTGATAGGGGGATAACTAAACAAACAAGAGCCGCTACATATAACCGGAAAATATCAGACGAGGATATCCAATTAATAAATGATTGTATTTGTGACCTTTTAAATAGCCGCGTTATCCAACCTGGTATTAATGAAGTCAATCAGGATTTACCATGGATTTCTGTTTCTGATAAAGAGAAACTTAAAACATTGGTGAACTCCCAATCTTAACTTTTTACATATAAAAGCCCTTCTCTAAATCGAGAGGGGCCAATTTTTATTTGAATTTATTAATCCATAATAGCAATTTTTTTAAAAATCATTATTTTTCTATATACTTCATGCTCAATTAATTGTATGTTTCACCTGTAAGGTGGGATTCAAACATATCGATGATTTCAAGGAAACGTTCGGCCTCACGGAAAACGTGATCAGCCAACAGTGGATGGATAATGCTCTTGATTTTGCATTCCTCGATTAAATCCCTGGCGGTTTTCTTAAAGTCTCGAAGTGATATGACGGAAACACGGTTCTGATCTAGAAATTGATCCAAAAGAGGAGCGGTTTGAGATTGCGGTTTCATGGACTCTAAGTCTACAGCTTGAAAGACTAATTGATCAAAATCATTGCTGAAGTTACGCGCCATATCCACCAGCTTTCTTTCCGATGGATCAAGGAGATGTCCGATGAATTTTGCATGATCCGCCATGATCCTTAAAAAGAAAACATTTTCTTTGATGATCGCATCTGCAAGAGGTTTCAATTTACCCTCATTTAATTCTTTTAATCGTTTTCTAAAATAATTGGCTTCCCTGCTTGTATGGTCGACTAATAGCGGGAAATTGTTCGCACCAGGCAATTTACACGTGAGTATTAATCCCAATACTTTTCTTTTAAATAAAAATATGCCAGTAGCAGCTTGTTGCACTTCCGAGTTAAATCTTCTGATTTGTTCTGGATCAGCTTGATTTGTTAATGAATGGGATTGCTGTTCTATCCGTTCAAATAAATGAAAAAACTGATTAGCTTCCTCAATTAGCTGTGTATCTTCACATCTAAAACCTAGTCTTAGAAATAACGAGTGTTCCTTCATTATTCTTGACCAAAAACGAATCTCATCCAAAGAGCGTGCAACAAACATTCCAGAGTTATTCCTCATGTTAGCTTCCTGCGTGTTCTCATTCATAACTAATGCCCCCTTTTTAAAACAAATCCATCATTAAAAGAATATTAACGAGGGGGCATTAGTATTCTGCTCAAATTGCAAATCGAATCATTACGGATATCCTTAGCACCTCAAACCAATGAGTTTTTTATTTTCTCTTGTAGGGGAAATATCGTGATTCATCCATCGTCCTTGAAGAGTAGCAAGCGTGCATTTTAGAGAGGAAGGAAAATGGATTTCGAACCGAAGGATATACAAAAATCCTGACCGATTTGAGTCTGAAACCGTACTTTCTAAGATCTTCTATAATACTTCATCAGGCACTCCAGGGCACTATTTAAAGAACCCTTAGACTTAATTCATTCTAAGGGTTCTCGCATTTAATTTATCAGTTTCATTAAGTTACATTTGATTTTCATTTGTCACAAAGTTGATTTTCATTTGTCACAAAGTTCATTAATTTTTTTCGTAAGCTCATTAAACTTTTGGTCGAGTTCTGTGTACGCTTTATCGTTTGGAGTCATAAAGCTAAGTTTTCCCAAAACTTCTTGTCTTTCTGTTTCAAGCGTTAATCGAAGTTCTTCCAAATCATCTCTTTTTGGGGATGATTCATACAATTGTTTTTGTATGCGATTATTCGAAATGAGGAGTTTGCTGCTTGTCGTTTTTTCGAGAAAATATCGATCATGCGAAACGACGAGTAGCGTTCCAGTGAACTGTGCTAAGGTATCCTCAAGTTGTTCCCGTGAAGCTAAATCCAGGTGATTTGTCGGCTCATCCAAAATGAGCACATCTTTTTCCTCTAATATATATTCCATTAACTTACATTTGACACGCTCACCCATACTCATATTCTTAATAGGTTCTGTCCAATGAGATGCCGTGAAGCCTAAATGCTTCATTAAAGTTTGAACGTGCCCTCTCGACTCGAAAGTTTCTTTATGAAATAGTTGGGCGGGTGCTAGTTCAAGCGGTAAATCAAACACTTCCTGCGTCAAATAGCCTATTTTTGCAGATGGTGAAATCCATACCTCGCCCGCAAAAAGTTTGATGTCCAAGAATTATTTTTAATAATGTTGTCTTTCCGCTGCCGTTGGGACCTATAATGGAAACCTTCTCACCATGCTGAACCGTGAAATTGACGTTTTTAAAAAGTGTTCGGCCGTTAAAAGTCTTAGTTAAATTCTTAACTTCCAAAAAACGTTTTCCCATCTTGTTTTTTGCATTAATTGAAAAGCGTACAGTGTATTCTGGTTCAACAGGTTCAGTTTTTGCTTTTTCAAGCTCTTTTTCAAGACGCTTTTGTTTAGATTTTACCTGTGCATCCATTCGCTTTGCTTTTACACGATAGTATTCCTTAATCCCTTCCTTTTTCGTCGATTGGGAATGGGCTTTTTTGACCAAGAAGTGATTTCTTTCATTTGTCCCTCAATCCGTTCAACCATTTTTTGCTGTTTTTCATATTCACGTTGTTGTGTAAGTCTTTTCTGTTTGCGAACCTCCATATAACTAGAATAATTCCCTCTGTGCTCAATTAGCTTTTTATCTTCAATCGACCAAATTTTCGTTGCTACAGCATCAAAAAATAACGATCGTGCGAAACAAAAATAATGGTACCTCTATAATTTTTAATTTGTCCTTTGAGGAACTCTAAACTTTCCTCATCAAGATGGTTCGTCGGTTCATCTAATAGTAAAAGGTCTGCATCCTTAGAAAGTCCTTTTGCTAGCCGGGCTTTCAGTTTTTCTCCTCCACTTAATCGTTGGAAGTCATGGCTTGGTACATGCATTTTATCAAGTAATTTAACTTCGGAAGGCGTCTTATCTTCTGTTGAATGGGACTCTACTTCTTGTTCAACGATAAAAACCTTCACGTCTTGCTGCAGCCATTGGATTTGTCCATGTGCAGGCTCTAAATCATTATTAATTAATTGCAACAACGTAGATTTACCGGCACCATTTTTGCCAATGATACCGATTATCTCCCCTTTTTGAACACTAGCATTAACATTTTCAAAAATGTTATGGTCCAGTACTCCATAGCTGATATTGGTTAATTTTAATAATTCTTTCATTATGATCAATCCTCTCCTTAAAGGGAGAATAAAAAAAATCCTCCCAGTTCATATGGAAGGATTAGTCGTACCTGTGCATTATCAAATAAGAGCTATTTTCATGATAGCTCTAAAATTTATAGAAAATGGGCAGACTAATCCTATTTTGTATGATTTGAAATATGTGATTTCAAATTTTTAAAAATAAGATTAGTTAATCATCGGCCACCCATCATCCCTTCTGATATTAATAAAATCAGTATAGCATAATATGATCGTTTTAAACAAAGGGAAGCGGCATAATACTATAAGATTTATAATTGTTTTAACTCAATCAAATACCTTATTATAAGGTGTACAAGGACTGAATACTTCCTGTGGAAACCATAAACATTTACCACCCATAGGGTTGTTCCTTGAGGAGGTCATTAATATGGAATATATAAAGGGAATCGATGTTTCACATTGGCAAGGTGCTATTAATTGGGAGGAAGTTGCAAAGGCAGACGTGAAGTTTGTATTCATTAAAGCAACAGAGGGAACAAGTTATTCTAAGCTTTCCTATTTCAAAGAAAATGCACCACAAGCATTGGCAGCGGGATTGAAAGTCGGGGCCTATCACTATGCAAAGTTTGCAACTGTTGCAGAAGCAAAGGCTGAAGCTGCTTATTTTTTAGATTCTATCAGCTCTTTTGCTTTAAATTACCCTGTTGTCCTTGATCTTGAGGAAAATAAAAAAAGGCAAATAAAAAAACGCTAACCGATGCAGCTATCGCTTTTTTGGAAGCTATTGAAGAAGCTGGATATACGGCTATGCTGTATAGTGGTAAATACTTTCTCGAAAATGCCCTAGATGAATCAAGGTTAACGAACTACGCTTTGTGGATTGCCAGATACAACAGCATGTTGGGACGTAGCACGGATATTTGGCAGCATTCTGATTCAGGTAAGGTAAGTGGGATCAGGACAAAGGTGGATTTGAACATAGCCTATAGGGATTTTACAGATCCAATAAATACTTTTAGGGCCCGCAACTCCCGTGCATTGAAAACAGAACCAGCCACAACGTATACTGTAAAAAAAGGTGACACTCTTAGCTTCATTGCAAAAAATCATAAAACAACGGTGAAATCGCTTGTTAGTCTTAACGGAATTAAAGACCCCGACAAAATTTATATCGGTCAAAAATTAAGGTTGAAATAAAGGATCTTCTCATTACGAGAGGTACGAAGTATGGGGTTCTTTCAAAAGGTCAAAAAAAGGTAGATTGGAGCGGGTGTGCGAGACGGGAAAAGCGGGTCCAGGGAGACCCCATAGGCGCAAAGGCGCAGGAGGCTTCCCGGAACGCCCGCGGAAAGCGAGTGCCTGGAGAGTAAATCAACGTTCAAATTGTACAAATCCTTAATTTACTGTAGACAAACTCGGCTCTTCTCATTAAGAGGAGCTTATTTTAATGGATATTATATTTCTTTAAGTTCGTCTATTGCTACGTCTGATCTTTCCTCTAATGGGCCTCTTAGATGTACTGTAGCCGTTCTTCCATCTTCATTTAAATTATCAATCCATACTGAAGTGCCATTATATCTAACCTCAATGTCAGCTGATGAAGAAAGTATCTGCTTTACACGCTTAGCATCCATATAAATCCCTCCCTGTTAATTAGTCTTCCTATTATTTAGGAAAAGCCTTGATTTTATTCATTTGATTAATATTGCAACTAAATTATATAAGGAGAGCAATGATGTTTAACTTTCCACGTTATCCGCCGTAACTCTTTTTAATTAAGCTTGTTATGAAAAGATGAGAATTCTTAATCTTAAAAATATTGGATTTATCTGCTAGAATGGATAGGATTGTGAATAATTTTTTTGAGGTGATGAATTTTTAAAAAGCAGGCTTCTGGCAGCCCTTTTAATACTTATTTGCGCATCCGTACTATTTACATGCATGCAACAGCCAAGCGGGGCCAATGCCACCAAAATAAACTTAACATGAAGAAGCTCGACATTGATGAATTTTTGCAGAACGTGATGGAACTTTTATATTACGTGAAGTGAAAACAGGCAAGACTTTTATCTATAATAATGAACGTGCCGAACAAAGATTTGCGCAGCAATCGACTTTTAAGGTGCCTAATGCACTCATCGGATTACAGGTCGGGGCTGTAGAGGATGAATATGACATTAAATACTGGGATGGTGTGAAAAGGGAAATTGAGATATGGAACCAGGATCATACGCTTGGGTCCGGTTTAAGGAACTCAGTTGTTTTGTATTATCAAGTAATGGCCCGCGACATTGGAGAGAGTTGAATGGAGGAATGGATTCATAAGATTTCTTATGGCAACCAAGATATTAGTGGAGGGATTGATCAGTTTTGGCTAAGCAGCTCACTTAAAATTTCTCCTATTGAACAAGTGGAATATATGGAAAATTTATACATAGAAAATCTTCCTTTTTATAAGGATATCATGAAAACCGTTAAAAGAATGATGATCCAGACTGAAGGGGACAACTATAAACTTTACGGAAAAACGGGGCAGGGGTCAAACGTTGGCTGGTATGTTGGTTTTATTGAAACAAAGGAACTTGACTATGTTTTTGTAACGAATATCTCCGATACATCGGCAGACGCCAGGAACATCATGAAAGACATTTTACAGAAATACCATTTAACGTCAGATTGGGAATTAAGTTGGTGCTTTCCGAAGTGTGAAGATATAAATCCCGATTTTTCCCAATCGGATGAAGTCTAAGCATAAAAGATATTATAGAGCTGACGGATGCTTTACTTTAAACAGGGAGCTGCATCGGTACCCTATTTTTATGAAGCTAATGGGACGGAAGGGTTGAATAAGGAAGTAGATAAGATGGGACAATATTGGAGGAGAAAGTGTTGTTGGGTTTGAAGTCATATACGCATTCTTATACATGCTTTTAGGGGGTATCATGGAACTATCGTTATTATTGGAATATGGCTGGGTGTTAATTATTCTAATTTTTTTAGAAGGTTTATTATCTGCTGATAATGCATTGGTTTTAGCCATAATGTCAAAGCATTTACCAAAAGAACAGCAAAAAAAGCGATTAATATTGGGTTGCTTTTGGCTTTTATATTTAGGATTGGTGCAATCTTCATCATTTCGTACCTTTTCCATGTTTGGCAAGTTCAAGCCATTGGGGCTGCATATTTGATTTTCATCTCATTAAAGCATTTATTAAAAAGGGATCACGGAGAAAAAGAAAAAAAGGGAAAAGCTACCGTATGACCGTTGCGCAAATTGCATTAGCTGATATTGCTTTTGCTATTGATTCAATTTTAGCTGCAGTCGCTCTTGTCATTGCCTTGCCAGATACGCCGATGGGTGATATAGGAGGTATGGATGGGGCAAAATTCATTGTTATTTTATTAGGGGCAATTGCAGGATTAATCGTCATCCGGTTTGCGGCAGGATACTTCGTTAAGATACTGACGGAGCGACCTAGCCTCGAAACGGCAGCCATGTTAATCGTTGGT
The DNA here is from genome assembly GCA_030562215.1 of Peribacillus frigoritolerans. Lineage (GTDB taxonomy): Bacteria > Bacillota > Bacilli > Bacillales > DSM-1321 > Peribacillus > Peribacillus frigoritolerans_B. Next base: position 2,972,230 of record JAUPFL010000001.1, read on the forward strand.
TGGGTAGGGGTTAAATTATTAATGCATACTCTTGCGCATCCAGCCGTGCACATTATCTCTCACGAGTTTGTTGAAGGACCGATTTGGAATATAATCTTTTGGTCAGTCATGCTTCTCATTGCTATAGGCGGATGGTTTTTATCTGGAAAAACAGAGAAAAAAAGTGAAAGTAAATAAAGTGAAAGTAAATTAATAAATGAAAAATTCAAGAAGATCAAAGACCGGAAAAAATTTTTCGGTCTTTTTTTTGGATTATTCTACAATGCCCTTCTATATAGATTCCTTAATGTTGAAAATATGACAAATCGTCATAAAGATCAGTAAAGCTGTTGATTGATACAATTTTACTTCAATAACCCTAACCGAAAACCATACACGACTGCCTGTGTACGGTTTTTAGCTTTAAACTTTGTCATTAAACTGCTTACATAATCTCTAACGGTATGCTCGCTTAATAGCAGCAATTCAGCCATTTTTTTATTGTTATAGCCCTCAGCCAGTAAATTTAAAATCATGGCTTCCCGTTCCGTCAGTTGTATGTCGGTACCAATTGACACCTCATCATCTTTTCTTGATAAATATAAACCGAGCCGTTTTCCGACCTGTTCAAGTAAAGTCAGTTCATCTATTGAATAATCGAATTCCTCCCTAATTGATCAAAGGTCAGCCAGCCGAAGACTTGCTGGTCATAAACAATGGGTACAAAAATGACAGATGAAAGATTAAATAGCTGTATATGTTCCTCTTTAATGTGATTACGGGGATTCTTTAAAAATACCGGCTTTTTTGAATTGAATACCATGGATTGCTTGGAGCTGAGTTGCCCCCTCATGCTTTGAACTTTTGGCAGCTCCGATCCAATGGTGCCGTAAAATTGATTGGACCAAGGAATATAAGCATAAAAAACACATCTTTTATAGTTAAAGAACTCCTCACATTTTTTTAGGATAAAAGCAAAATCCTTAAATCCTGCCGAGTTAATTAAAAGTTCATCTAATCGGTCCAGTAACTGCAGTCTTTTAAGTTCTGCATTCTCTTGTTTGGTTTTGGGATGTTGATCCGGTTCATCGCCCGTCCACTTGTTATAGCAATGGATGAGATGAGAGAAAATGGATAATAAGAACATAAGAATGGAAAGCGGTTGGGCATGTTTCAGGTTTACCATTAAGGTAACAATCGACTTTTCAAAGATTAATCGGAACATGCTGAAATGAGTATCATTTAAAAGGGGTAAATGTGATTGAAGCCAAGTATCCAAATGCTCTTCGAATGTGTCTTTTATGTCCTCGATATTTGGAGCGGATAAAAATAGTAAAAATGATTCCAATAATGTTTGTATCATCTTACGTTCAGGTTCTAATATGAAGGGCTCTAGATTCAAATAAATATTGATATTTTCTTCAATCTGTTTGTTATGACTTTTAATGAATAATATGTATTGCTGCAATGTTATTTCTTCATATGCATGAAAGGGATGAGCCATGTGAATTCCTTCTCCTTAAAACAAAATACCCTATAAAAAGGGGGAACTAACCTTATTATTATACAGCACTTTATAGGATAGTAATTCAAATTGTAAGGAGTAAAATAAATGTATGAACACAGAATGAAGCTATTAGATGACCATTTTCTAATTCAATCAAGGATTTCAACATTGTAGTCAACTATTTGCTTGTATAAGAATGGTCGTCCAGGGAGAACCTCTAGGGATGGAGATTTCTGGTGCTCAAGGAATCTGTTGCGTAGTAAGAAAAGGAGATTTGGTAATATGAAGAGACTTGAAAACAAAGTGGCAATCATTACAGGCGGGGGTACAGGAATCGGGAAAGAAACAGCTTTGTTATTTGCTAGGGAGGGAGCAAAAATCGTCATCACTGACATCAACCAGGAATCCGGTGATCAAGCTGTGAATGACATTCAGGCAATCGGCGGTGAAGCCCTATTCATCCGTCATGATGTCAGCAATGAAGAAGATTGGAAAAGGGTTGCAAAGGATACGATCGATACTTTTGATAAGGTGGATGTTCTGTTCAACAATGCGGGTATTTATATCATTAAACCGGTTGCGGAAATTGAACTGGTGGAATGGAATCGCCTCATGTCGATTAACGTGACCGGCGTATTCTTGGGAATGAAACATATTATGCCACTCATGGCGAAACAAAATAAAGGGTCGGTCATAAACGCTTCCTCCATTGCAGGCTTGATTGGCGCGCCTGGTCATGTTTTATACGGTGCAAGCAAGGGAGCGGTCCGGACTATGACTAAAGATGCTGCCATCGAGTATGCTTCAAAAAGGGGTCCGTGTAAACTCGATTCATCCAGGATATATCGATACCGGGATGGCGGACTATGCATCTGAACAAACGGGCAGTTCAAAAGATGAATTGGGTAAAGAATTTCCGTTGGGGCATCTGGGCAGCGTCAATAATGTGGCGAATACAGTGCTTTTCATTGCCTCGGACGAATCTTCCTATACGACGGGTACTGAATTTGTGATAGATGGCGGAGCGACTGCTCGCTAAAATCCCTACCTTATTAGGGGATATTAGAAACTAAAAAACAAAGGAGTGTTTAGATATGAGATTAGAAAATAAAGTGGCAATCGTAACAGGGGAGCAAGCGGGATTGGAGCAAGTACGGCTCAATTATTTGCAGAAGAAGGAGCAAAGGTGGTCATTGCCGATTTTGCTGATCATGGACAAGCGGTGTCAGAAGAGTTAAATGGCAAAGGGTATGATACTCTTTTTGTTAAAACTGACGTGACGAATGAAACGGACGTAAAGAATATGATCGAAGAGACGGTTAACAAATATGGAAAACTGGATATCATGTTCGCTAACGCGGGAATTGCCAGAGACGGAAACATTCATGAGTTAAGCTATGAGCAATGGCAAAAAACAATTGATATTAATTTATCCGGTGTCTTCCTATCCGATAAATATGCGATAGAGCAAATGCAAAAACAATCTACTGGCGGCGCAATTGTCAATACAGGCTCCATCCATAGCCATGCAGGGAAACCTGGGGTAACAGCCTATTCTGCTGCGAAAGGAGGGGTCAAACTGTTAACACAAACGTTAGGTGCGACTTATGCAAAAGATGGCATTCGTGTCAATGCAGTTTGCCCAGGATATATTGATACACCACTTATTGCCCAAGCTCAAGGTGAGATCAGACAAGGTTTGATCGATTTACATCCAATCGGCCGTTTAGGCAGAGCGGAAGAAGTGGCTAAAGCCGTTCTCTTCCTTGCAAGTGACGATGCATCATTTGTTACAGGCACAAGCCTTATTGTCGACGGCGGTTATACGGCAGTATAAAAAGGCCTCGTTTAAGGATTAATGGCTGGTTCTATCAATCAGTCAAATTCGTTTGATATGAAAATTACATGAAAAATAGAGCTTCTTCCGTAAGGTGAGTGGGGTTAGATTACTCAACTCTACTGGAGGGCTCTTTTTTTGCATATAATGAAAAAATCCCCGGGAATGCTAAAAACATTTCCTTGGAAGAAGAAACGATACAAGCAGTTGCAGGGGAGAGGGAATTCAGTAATTTTATGTTTATGGAGGATACTTTTATCCTCTTTTTGAATGTGCGGCGATAAATAAGGCCAAACGGATAATTCGATTACGATCTAGATCGGTCGCATATTAGATATTCTCTATATAACTTTTATATACGTCCGGGTATCATACAGTAGGTCTATACACCATTTTCCTACTCATTTCAAATAGTATATGGACGTATGCTAATATCTTTACGTTTAGATTAGTCTGGTTTTGAGAAAAAGAATAAATTAAACTAGATTAGATTAATTTTATTTAGTCACATTATTAGGTATTTTTGTTTCTTTTGAGCAAAGTATTTCCTCAATATTAGTGGCAAGTTCACTACTTTACTATTGTTAGAATTAATAAAGTAAATAACTGTCACGTTACCAAGTGAAAAACCTGTTACATATAAGAAGTAGAAAATGGAGCGTTCACATTTAAACGTTAAGAAAACGCACACCCAGCCATCCCGAAGATAATGGTAGTAATGGCTCCATTTTGATTGACAAGGTTTTACCTTTAGCTTAAAATTTTCCTTAGGGAAACTTTTTTACCTTAGTGCATATAATGCAGTTAAAGTGAAGTGTGATAGATAACCACTTTATTTTTTAGATTGATGTTGCCTTTGGTAAACATTATTAGTTTATCGAAAAATTATTTACAAAGGAGGTGTTTGCAATGAATTCCGCACTTACCGTTAAGAGTTTGTTTGTATCCTAACATGGTAATGAAGCGGTAAACGTGAATTGGTTGGAGTTATCGGTCCAAATGGGGCAGGGAAATAAACATTATTAATAGGTTTGTTAAACTTAAGTATCCCCATCTAGGTTTATTTTAAAAAAAGAAAAAGAATGAGCACATAAAGGTTTGCAAATGGTTAGTTGGAGAAATTTCAAGAGGGCAACAAACAAGGGTCTTTTTTAGCAATGGAGCTTGCTAAAAATACTGAAAAAATTTTTACGGATTATCTTTTTTGAATAGATACGACTAAGACTAAGACAATTTAATAGCCTTGTGAAAATTGTTGTTAACCAGTATAACTACTTATTTTTAAGGAGGATTTAATAATGTTAGTTAAGTTTATAAGAGAAAATGTTTACGCGTCATTTATGCTGACAATACTTCGTATATTTATAGGGTGGCAGTGGTTGAATGCAGGGTGGAGTAAAATAACTAGTGGGAAATTTGATGCATCTGGATTCATAACAGGTGCAATAGGAAAAGTAACTGGTGAACATCCATCTGTTCAATCTTGGTGGGCTGACTTTTTAGGTGACTTTGCATTACCAAATGTAGGGATATTCAACATTCTAGTTCCGTGGGGTGAATTTTTAGTCGGACTTGGATTAATTTTAGGAACTTTTACAACTTTTGCTGTATTAATGGGAGTGCTAATGAACTTTTCCTACATGTTCTCTGGAGCAACGAGCACAAACCCACAGATGGTTTTAATTGAAATATTTATCCTTGTTGCAGGCTTTAATGCAGCGAGAATAGGTTTAGATCGTTGGATAATCCCATTCTTAAGAAAACAAATATTTAGAAAAAAGGAACAAGAAGTCACTATGCAAAGTTAAAGATAAAGTTATTTATTCATAACTTTACAACATATAAGATTGAAGAAAATAATTAAAAACTCAGGAGTTTGTAGACAAAAGGGGGTCTTATCTAAATTTCAAAACAGAGTTGATTGGAGCGTGTGTGGGAGAATCCTGCGGGAAAGGCACGTCGAGGGGAGACCCTACAGGCGCAAAAGCGCCGAGGGCGGACCGCCCGCGGAAAGCGAGTACCCTATGTTCCAAGCGATGTTCAAGGTTTTATAAACCTAAATAAAATTGAGACAAACTTGTTCTTCATCGAGTTCGTCTACAGTCTGAACTCAGTTCTTTCTTACTTTGGAACTGAGCTTTTTGTATTTCGCGTCATATCATTATTATTGTTGATCCTATAATTAGCTTAATAGCGTATTTCGTAAAAGACACTTTTACGAAGGGGCATTTTTTACAATATGGCCTTATATTAATATCGCAAAAGTATAAACAAAAGAGCAGGTTAGTTCAATTTTATAAAAGTGGAAGTAAATCCAATTAATAGTATTTTTATGTTAAAGTTGTAAAGTTGATATTTTATTACATCATTTCATTAGGAAGGAACAAAATCTGTATGATAAAGGAAGGGTTAAATGGCGAAAAGAATATTAGGTAGTATGTTGTTTTTATTACTAGGCATGGTTAGTTTTTCTTTTTTACCTGGCTTGAAAGTTGAAGCGGCAGATCGAGTGCATACTGTATCCTCTCAAGAAACGGTAGAATCGATTGCAGCGATCTATGATATATCGACAGAGCAACTAATGAATATGAATGGTTTACCGGATGGTAAGTTATATATTGGCCAGAAGTTAACCATTCAGACTGCTTATACTCCTTCGAACTATCAGTGGTCAGAGAGAGGGAAACAAATTGGGAATTATGCGAAATCTTTTACAGGATTTAAAAAAACGGCTGGGGAAGAGACACCTATCAAAGGGTTTGATTCTAGCGGATTGATTCATTGGGTACTCTCCCGACAAAAGGTGCCTATCGACCGTTTGTCAGTTGAAGGCTATTATAAGCAAGGAATGGATACGAATACGCCTAAGGCTGGAGATGTTATATTTTTTCTAGAAATGGGAAGTACAAAAGTCGTCACCGCTGGGATCTATCTGGGGGAAATCAGTTCGTTAATTCTGGATACGGAGCAGAGACAGTTCAGGTGAGATCTACCACAGAAAAATATTTTGCACAATACCAAGCCGAGTATAAAACGTATACACCAAAAGGAGAGCATGTCGTTCAAAATAATGAAACACTTAAAAGTATCTCGGATAATTACGGTGTATCGGTGGATACAATCAAAAAGCGTAACGCGTTACCAACTGAGAGCTTGATGCAGGGACAGTATCTTCAAATATACAGCAATCCCTTGTATCCATTTTATACAAATCAAGAGGCTTCCTATGATAAAGCTTATGATGTCATAAAGTATGCCTATACTCTACGTGGATTTACCTATGTTTTCGGGGAATATGATCCGATGATTGGAATGGATTGCAGCGGTTTTATCTATTGGGCCATGAAGGAGCAGGGCATTTCCCTTAAACGTGGTTCGGCAGCGGACTACCATTCCTTGCTGCCGAAAATCAGCGATCCAAAGGCAGGGGACTTTGTATTTTTTAGAGATACAGACTTAAGTCAAGAGATAACCCACGTCGGTATTTATCTAGGGGATGGTCGCTTTATTCATACAACAAGGAATACTGGAGTTCATATATCTGATCTTACTTCAAGTTATTTTACTCAGAAGTTCGAAAGTTTTGGGCAAGTCCAAGTCAATATGGACTAAGATAGCCACGAGAGAGTTAGGCTACTTGAATTTTCAAGTCATATTATCCACTTAAGGTATGCAGTGTAACAAGATCACGAACAAACGATGTTACAACTACTATCTAAAGGGGTTTTTAATGACTTAAAAAGGGCAAAAGTTTTGAGGAATATACAAATGAAAAGAAAATGAAAGTTGTTAAGTTTTATCGGTTATTAATAGATGTTTTAACTGCGATAAGAATCGAAATTGTGGATTAGAAAAAAGTTGTACTGTTTATAAAAAAGAAAAACCGAAATGACCTGATTTCGGTTTTTCTTAATGAACTAAATGGACAGTTAGTTGAAGAAAACCTTATTTTAATGGTTGTGGTAAAAATTTCAAGTTAATTTTAAGAAAATAATATTTTTGGAAGGGACTGACTATGATATTGGAAACGAATATTTAAAGATTAATCGAAAGATTTAAAAGTGTAAAAAGCCTTGGAGATAAAACGGTAAATCAATTATCCGAAAGGAAAATACATTGGACTCATAATATCGAGTCTGTTGCGGTAATAGTAAAGCATTTGAGTGGAAATATGATTTCACAAGGTGGAATGACTTTTTAACTTCAGACGGAGAAAAGGGATATAGAAATCGTGATGAAGAATTTATAGATGATATATCTTCAAAATCCGAGCTAACTATTGTTTGGGAAAAGGATGGAAAACCCTAATTGATATATACTTCAGAAAAAACCTGTTTTCTTAACGGGTGCCAGAGAATTTTATCTTGGTATAACCCATATAGATATTTTTATTTACTTTCATAATTTCTGCCACCAGCTTTTCTTGGTGAGATGATCTTAGATCCTTTTACTATATTCATCGATTTCGGTTAACATAGCAGCTGTTTTTCTTACTCTTCGAGTTGTTGAGCCTAATACTTCCCGCAATCGAATGGCACTGATCCTCTTGTCCCTATATCCTTAAACAATGCTTGTCTCGTTCTTTCCCTTACGTTATGAATGTGTATACTTCCAATTTTTGTGCGATTAATTGAATATTTAAAAAATATTTGTTAGTTTCTGTAGTTTTATATTAGATTCTGTGGTTCCTGTGATAAATTAAAGGTGTTTTTTTGTGAGAGAAAATCAAAAAACAATATATGTGTTTTGGGGTTTTATGGTATGCAAACTTTAAAGAAACGGTAGAAAGAAACTTCATAATTCTTGCAAATGGAAACAAACTTAAGAGGAGAAACCAATATGAATCATCTACAAAAGCAAATACTTTTTTTCCTTGAGGAATGCAATAGAGAAAGATGTGTAAGTAAAATTGCTGAAAAGTACGATAAAAATCTTGAAGTGGTAAGGGCTGAGTTAGTGATACTTGCGAACAAGAACCTCATAGCTATCAAAAAGAGTACAACTGGGAAGATAAGCAGAGCAACGATTAGTCCAAAAGGTAAACAGTGCTTCAGGGAAGCTACTGCAATTAAGGGTTCAGTCCAAGAGCAAATCAATGAGTTGAAACAAAAGTTGTCAGCTCTGGAAGCCTCCTTTATACGTGCAAAAGAGAATCCAACTGGGGAGAATAAACAGTCACTATTGGATAATGCGAATACGGTTCAATCAGTGGCTTATGGATTAAACTCATTCTTTAAAGTTGGATTGGATATCTTTAAGTAAACAATAACCTCAGAGGATAACCAGGGAACTCTTGTACATCTACATCATCAGGGTCAAAACAGGCTAGCTCATGGGTTTATTGTCGAGGTGAGCTAGTTAATAAGATCTACTAAAAAAGGTCCGAGCCTGGTTGTATTGTTTATCATCCATTATTTATTGTCAACCCCTTAAGGGAGCGACAGTCTGTGATGCACCGGGGCCGTTGGAGTCAGACTAACGAATGGGCTCTATCGGCACCATAGTTCATCGCCTTACTCACCCAGCCATAGAATGAGTATGGACGATTTCCCACGATTTTCATTCTCTGTGGTGGAGCGCTGATTTTTGCGCTTAATGGATGGCTAACAGGTGCTTTACTTCATTACCAGGAGATGATCGGCATCTCCTTTTTAGTGAAAGGAAATGAAGGACTTGAGAAAGGAAGATGCCCTCTATTAAAGACGGTCATCTTCCCATGCCCTATATAATCTCTTATATTATGTTTTTCTTTTGGAGTTTCTTCTTTGTTGATCTGCTTTCTTCATTTGTTGTTGAGCTTGAGAACTATATGATACTATCTGTTTTTTTTATGAGTTTGAAGCTAGATTTGCTGGGCCGCCTTGTGGGAAATTTTGAAATGGAGATACGGTTTAATTAATTGAGAAACTTCTTGATGAATATTTGCAAGCTCTTGTCCTAATTCAGTACCAGTAAAGTTTGCTACAGATAGTTGAGTGTCTATTTGTTTTTGCAGTTGATTGTTTTTTGACATAATAGAAAACCTCATTTAGAAAAATCATACCCTTTTATAATATTCTATAGCTTCTAAAAAAATAACGGGTATTTTTAATGGGGAAAATCTAATATATGTTTATTACGGGTGCTTTACTTCAATAAGATTGCTGAGTCAGCTTTTTTCTTATGGCACTAAGGGGCAGAATAGCTTAATAAAAATAGGTAGATTAAGGGTGTTCAAGAAGGAATAGTTTGTGGAGTAATGAAAATAGAGAGTGTTATGTAGACTATGATGTATAAAATATACCAAAAGAAAAAACCAGCTTTATTAGACTGGTTTTTCATCTTAATATAACACTTTGTTAAATTCAGTTTTTAAGACTTACATGCTCAATCATACGCTTCATTGCCTGAATTTGCCCCATATGAGTCGCTTCATGCATTAATGTTAAACCTGCAAGTTCTCCAACAGTCTTACATCCTAGGAATGGTGTATCCAAATCTTGATCTAGCTGTTCAGGAGGAATTTGCTTTAAACGAGTTAATTGATCTTTCAACTGTACAACCAGCTCATCCATAGCAGGTATATTCCCTGTCCAATCAGCTGGCTTTGTGCCATTCCCAAACAATTCTATATAATTCGTGGGAAGATGGGTTGTTACATGCGGGAAACCAAACATAGTTTGTTCTGTAATTGTCAAAACGTGACCAGTATGCCAATGAATTGTGTTATTAAAGCCATCTGGCTGCACATCGTTTAGTTCCTTAGGAACGGACTCTACATTCTTGATGAAGTATTCTCTCGTCATCTCAAATTGCTTAAATACAAGTTGATTCATCTTTTCTCTCCTCTCCTTAACAAAATCATCCATATTATACCAGTAAAAACCGGAAAAGAATATGGTTGAAACTTCCTGAAATTAGTTTTATGTCAGCTGGTTCTTTTTCCACAATAGGGAGCGATCAAGAATCGTTTTACTTATAGAACTTACGGGTGAGTTATTTCATTTAAGGCTCAATAAAAATAATAAATCCAATTGCACCTTCCATTTTATTAGCATTCTCACAAAAAATAAAAAGTCCCAAAAGTATTTTAGATTTGACTGAAAATTTAATACATACAATTGTTATACAATTGTAAAATTATATTGTTTTATTTTCGGTATAATGGAAATTATTAGAAAAGTATTATGTGTATGAATATTTACAAATAGGGAGCTATTCATTTATTCCCTCCTTGTAATAAATTCCCGCCACTTACCGAAGACGGTCCTAAAGAGAAGATCCGTATGGACTCTGCCGACTATATGTTTGTGTTGAACCCTCATTTCTATCCTAAAGAAGGGGCCATCTTTGCTAACGTACAACTGGTTTTCTACAATAACATGAATAACTCTTACTTCAACGTCATGTTGGAAGCTTTTCAACATCATAAGGACGCTCTAACGTCCCCAGGAAGTTTGATTCCTGGAATACAAGGGAAGCCCCCCTTACCCGAATGTATTCTAAATATGATTTGGTGCAGTATAACGCCAATAGAAAGGCGAAAGATGCAGCGTGTTCCAAACTAAGTAAGCCTGAAGGATATGAATGTGACGAATTTCCATTTGCCAGTACTTATGAAGGGGCTGGAATTGGAGATGGAAGGTTCTCGGTTCGATACATTCCGAGAGCAGCGAATAATACACATGGACGCTGGCTCGCTGCATGGTATGCATATGATCGGATTTTGCACAAAGATCAATTTTATATTGGATTTAATGAGCAACTGTCGCTGTGTCGGCTGGATGAGACTTAGAGTTGGTACCGAACCACATCAATGGTACTTCCTCCTGAATAGAATGCACGATATAAGTACATCCATTGAAATCCTTCAGACTTATCAAGACCCGAGTTAAAGACTGATAGCTACAACCATGGTGAAGTACTCCTGCTTTTTGGCTTAACCACCATACAAGGCTTTTAAATCTTTAGCTTGGTGCTTGTTCGTCCTTTGAACAAAACCTACTTTTTGGCTAGTTCTGGAGAGCTTTTGGAGACTAAGAGCGTTGTCGGTTCCTATGAACTACCCTTAAATAAATGTCGAATGTAGATATGATACCCTCAAAAGAATCAACTAGTAGAAGTAATGTTTGAGTGTAAAAGTATTAAAAGGGAGGTGAATTGTTTTTGACTATAATAGATATTGACCAATTGCTTTTAGCTACTGAAGAACTTGCCGAAGAGTCAATTCCATTTCATCTCGATACATTTGATATTGATCAATTATTAGATAAAACGGATAACTGGTAAAGAAAAGCATACCCGAAGGGATATGCTTTTTTCTTTATTATAGGGGATAAAGGTTCAATTTTTAAAGCTGCTACCAATGTAGACATAACTCCACATTGGAAAATGGGAGAGTTATTGCAATTAAGCCTAGCATATACAACATAAGCCTTTTTGTCACTTCTTTATGAACTGGTTAGATCCAGGTCGTTTTATAAGAGATGAGAAAGTTATAGATTTTTCATAAGAACGGCTATAAATGCGATGTTTTAAAGCGTTCCATCTTCATCATCTTGGAGGATAAGAACCTGTTAGCGATTGGGCATATAAATAAGCTGTATCTATTAAGTGGCGTCTTGGGAGTCCTACTCGACTATTGCATCATGCAGGCAATTTGCCAATTAGGACCATCCTATGCCATATCAATCGTCCTTGTCGCACAACTAACCATGGCAGTTCTGATTGACACCTTAGGGTGGTTCGGATTTGAAAAAGCACCTTTACCATAAATAAATTGATCGGGATCATAATCATAATATCTGGAATCATCATGTTTAAGATAAAAAGAGCCCTTTCCATCTAAATATATATCTAGGTGAAATGAAAAGAATGGTGATATAAAAAAGGCTGGCTATCTAATTTGCTGATTAATTTTTATTTACCTTCTGATCAGTATGAAGTGCTATTAAATAAGCTTAACATTAAAAGACTTGATTCAAGTCTTTAGGTTAATTGTCATTTATTTAAAAAATAAAGCATTTTATATTCAGATGAAAGGGAAATGGATGCAGCAGTTTCGTGCAGTTGAGTCCGAAGGAAGTAAAGAAAACTAAGTTTTTGTCTAATGTATAACTTTGGTAAAATTAGATTGAAAATAACCGATGTTCTTGGGGAGGAAGCAAATGAAGATTAATAAAATACATCATGTAGCAATAATTTGTTCCGATTATGAAAAATCAAAGAACTTCTATGTGAATATTTTAGGGTGTGATATCGAGAAGGAAACATATCGGTCAGAAAGGAAATCCTATAAATTGGATCTAATCGTCGGAGGGGAATATCAGCTGGAATTGTTCTCATTTCCTGATAGCCCCCATCGACCTAGTTATCCTGAAGCAAAAGGGCTTAGACATCTTGCTTTTGAAGTGGAAGATATTAATCAGGCGATTGCAGATTTAGAAAAAGAGAACATTCCAGTCGAACCTATCCGTGTTGATGAGTTAACAGGAAAAAGGTTTACTTTTTTTGTGATCCGGATGATTTGCCTCTTGAAATATATGAAAAATAGGAATTACAAGCTTAGTTAGGTTGATGAGAGAAATTTAAGGCATGAAGTTTGCTAGAAGAGATAAAACTTCAAGATTTGAGGTAAACTCTTTTTTAAATTTGACTTCAAAGATGAATACGATGATTTAAAGAGGTTATATATGCCAATTGAACTATGAAGATCCCTATGATATGTCGATACTATTAAATTTATCTCCACTTGTATTCCATATTTCGATGAGAGCTGAAATAATCACCAGCTATAATATCTGTAGATCGGTCATTTAAATATGTCAGGAGATAAAAAAATGAATGTTTACAAATTTACACTGTTGATACTTTTAACGACATTTTTGATGGGTTCTTCTTTTGCAGTCGTTAAAATTGGTTTACCTTATTCATCCCCATTATTATTAGCAGCATTACGCTTCACACTTGCCGGATTCATAATGGCGATGATCGTAATCTTTTTAAAAGACCGCATCCAAACTCTAGAGGGGATTGGATAAAGATGCTTATTATCGGCACTTTTCAAACAGCCGGAGTAATGGGGTGCATTTTCCTGAGTTTACGCACTATTACAGCAAGTGAATCCTCCATTCTTACATTCACGAACCCGTTGCTTGTTGTTGTATTCGGTACTATCTTTTCACAAACACGCTATAAACTATATCAATGGTTTGGAGTTTTATTAGGATTAGTTGGGGTAATTATAACGATGGGGGCGCAACTTGAATTCAAGGTTGGTATTCTTTTCGGCATTTTTTCTGCTGTTTTCTGGGCCATTTCCACTTTATTGGCGAAAAAATGGGGAGCGATTTCCGATACATGGGTTTTATCTGCCTATCAGATGCTTTTCGGCGGTTTACTGCTTTTACTTGGCAGCTTTAATCTTGAAAAACCATTTTTCATACTGAATGGTAATTCGTTGTTCATTTTATTATGGTTAAGTATCATGTCATCGATCGTTCAATTTGCTGTTTGGTATTACCTTTTACAAAAGAGTGATCCAGGAAAAACAAGTGCCTTTTTATTTTTGGCACCTTTCTTCGGTGTATTATCAGGGTGGGCACTATTAGGTGAAAAGATATACACTTCAGTCCTAATTGGCGGACTGTTTATTATCATTGGCATCTATCTTGTAAATAGCAATTTCCAAAAGGAAAATAAATTTGTTAATAGAGCTTTATAGTAATCGTATGAATAGTTCAACAGAAAATCCCTCGTGAAAAAGAAATGAGCCTCTTTTCTTTTTTACGAGGGATTATTAAATTATACCTCTATGCAAAAACTTCTTTAAATCCATCTATCCCTTTAGGTGTTACTTTTACTGCGCGAATAGATGGAACACGGACTATCCAGCCTAAATCAAAAAAATGTGAAAGGAGCCCATTTCCTAAAGCACCGCCAAGATGATGCTGACGTTCACTCCAGTCTAAACATGAGTGGGAAAAGGAACGGCGTTTTTTTCTTAAATCAAGTAAATCTATGCCGAATTCAGAAAAAAAACGATCTCCTTTGGGTAAAACTGTAAACTCCTCTCTTCCTTTTTCAAATATCCGGCCTTCAACATCGATTCAGTTAATTGGACGCCTAGTTTTCCTGCCAAATGATCATAGCAAGTTCTGGCTTCCTGAAGCATTTTGACTTGACTTGATTGTTTTAACGACCGAACTTGAGGAGATGGGGAAATGGCAAGAAACGATTCCAAAATGTGTGCAATTTCTCCATTTGCTAGCTGATAGTAACGATGTCGTCCGTGTTTTTCAACTTTAACAAGGTTACCTTCCACTAATTTAGAAAGGTGAAAGCTGGCGGTTTGAGGTGTTATTACAGCCATCAATGCTAATTCGCCTGCAGTATGAAAACGCCCATCCATTAAACTTGCCAGTATAGTTGCACGTGACGTTTCCCCGAGGAGGGAGGCTATCTCCACCATATTTGGATTTATACTCAAAATAGTTACCAACCTTTCTGCCGATATTTTAGTTAAGTTTTTGTTTGTAAAAAGCTGAGCGCAATGTAATTAGCATTAAAATATGTAAACTTATATTTCTATTATACAGTACCGCTGTCCTAGTGATATTCTGTATATTCACGATCCCGCTTTAAATATTTGTTAATAAGCGGAAACGGTTATTTTCCTCGTTAATTATTTCTTACTTCATTGCTTGCATTTCCTTTTTAATATCTTATAAAGCTTTCTATAAATATGTACAGGACATAACAGGTACATTACCTGATAAAGAAACAGCCGAAATATTGGCTGAAAGCTCTAAAAATTCTTTAAGGCTGGATATAATCATTTTAGAATCTATCTACGTGGCATTACAATTCTCACGTAATTCAATATCTGAAGGGGTTCTATATACCTTATTAAATCCGATTATTTCTCATCAGGAAAAGAACTCCAGTTTACGGAAGGTAAAAACATACGAAATCGATGCGAACCAGTTGTGTGTGCTGCATTACAAAGGTGAACCTCATAAAAATAGAGGAATTCAGCTTTTAGACCTTCGTAATTTGTCAACAGGAAATCATATCGAATATGCTGTTGGAAGCTTAATAGAAGAAAGACTGTCTATCCTTTGGATAAGCGTTTTTTAATGAAGTATATTCTTTGTAAACTAGGCATACATTTTTACATGTTCACTAACAGTAAACGTTCCTTAATATTCTTGGAATAAATAACGGTGAATAGTCCCTTTTGTCGAATTTAGTAGTCAAATAGGAGGGAATGAAGAGTATGAAAATATCAGACGTTGGATTTAAGGGTCAAGTTTTTGGATTTATAAAGTTCACATCTTTTGTGGAAAGTTTCTTGTCTGGGGATTTATATATGAACAATTTCAAAAAGTATATTGATATGGAGAGTGCTTCGGGAGAAAAAGGGGTAGGAGATAAATTTGAAGCAGCACATGTTTTTACGGAATTAACAATGAATTTTTTTACTCAAGATACCCATGAATTAATAATGTCGGGGCGAACTAAAAAGATGAATTTCAGAAAAAATATAAATGAAAAAAGACCATTATATTGTATGTTTGCAATTGTTGGCGATATGTTAAAAGTGGTTAAGGAGGATGAAAAGTATTACTATACCAAATTTGATTTACCTAAAGAACAAATCAATAAAATGATCAGGGAGTTCGGTGATAGCTTAATTTTTGTTACGCCATCGCAATTTATTGACAGAATTACTAGAGCACTCAATGAAAAAGGATATGCTTACAGAGGCGGATTGGTAAAATATGACGATTATAACATCAATTCCTCAGCTAGGATGAGCTCTTATAAAAATCAAGGGACTGATATTTATTTTTGGAAAGATAAATATTTTGAAAATCAATATGAATATCGCATAGTTCTCACAGATCAAGAAGTTGATGAAGCTTTAATCGTGAACGTAGGTGATATTTCAGACATTAGTACTATATATTTAATGCAAATGAATTTTTCAGTGAAAAATTTGAAATAAGATTACGAAAGAAAGGAAATCTAAGCATCCATTAAATAGGGTGCTTTTTATTTGCAGGAGGGATAAAGAAAATATAGGAACTTTTTAAAGAATTAAATAGAAGTGTTAAATTAATCGGAAATTCTAGGGTAATTGCATCCACAAGGGGTTTAATAGCTCATTTATATTGACTAGTATTGGTTTTGTCTTTACCGAAGGTCGCTTTTATAACATTGGAAAAATATAAAGATGGAGATATGCAGCAAACTCATACAGGGTTTCGAATAAAGAAGTATAGTGATTATTCAACAAAAAGAGGGCGACCAAGTCATCCAGATGACTAGTTCTCCCTAATTTGAACTTTTTCCATATAAAAAGTTTTTAACCATTTATGGATCTTTTAAGAGAGTGCCATTCAATAGAGTCCAAAATTGAGCAAAAAACCTCTCTGAAACTGACGACTTTCTTCTATTGTTATTTATAGAAAACTATGAATATGGCGGAAAAACCTGTAGATAATGGCCCTTTTGACCAACCAAATTAAAAAAGTAAGTATCATTAGCTTTTAGTTCATAAGGGGATTACCGTATCAAAACCGAAAAACATACGTTACGCAAATTTCGACAACGTAATTTCAATGGCGAATAGTGGTTATAAGCCAGTTAAGTTTTTATGCAATGAAAATTCGATCGCTTGATAAAATGTGCTGATGTCTACTGCGCCTATTTGATCTGCCCATATAGTGGAGTGGCTTTTGAAGGTGCTTCCGTGTTTACCTCAACAGCAACCCTGTGACTAGGCCAAAACGGAAATCAATTGCAGCTTGTTCTTCAAACGAAATCCCCTTTTAGTTGTAGGGGAAGTAATGATTTACTGCCGACTTTATTGCTTTTATTTTTAACAGCAAATTACTGGAAATCTGTTGTGAATTCGTGTAATCTACAAAAGTATGTTTTTTCCAAATCGTAAAGGGGGACCATAATTGAGTTCAACGAATCGTAAACAGACAACAATTGTTGCTCTTTTGCTTGCGGGTACATTCATTGCGATCTTGAATCAAACATTAATGATTACCGCCATTCCTCCTGTAATGGAGGAGATGAATGTTACGGCAAATAGTGCACAGTGGCTAACAACCGTTTTTATGCTGGTTAATGGGATCATGATCCCTGTTAGCGCGTTTTTACTGGAGCGCTTTACCACCAGACAGCTTTTCCTTTCCGCGATGGGGATTTTTGCTATTGGTACATTGGTAGCGGGGCTGGCTCCAAATTTTGGAATGCTGCTGCTAGGGCGGATGATTCAGTCGAGCGGAGCAGGAATCATGCTCCCGTTAATGCAAACAGTCTTCCTAATGATTTTCCCTGTTCATAAACGGGGTGCAGCCATGGGACTGGTCGGTCTGGTCATTTCCTTCGCGCCGGCTATTGGGCCCGCTTTGTCGGGCTGGGTTACGGAGACCTACTCATGGAGGGTGTTATTCTTTATCATTCTTCCAATTGCTATTATTGATATCATAGTTGCGTTCTTCGCTTTAAAAAATGTAACAGAAGTTACACGGCCAAAAGTGGATGTACTTTCGATTGTTTTATCTTCCGTAGGTTTCGGTGGATTATTGTATGGTTTTACAGCTGCAGGTAATTATGGCTGGACAGACGAGAGTACCATCATATCCCTAGGCATTGGAACAATTTCACTTGTTTGGTTTATCAAAAGGCAATTGCGATTGAAGCATCCAATGCTGGAGTTCCGTGTGTTCACGTATTCATTATTCCCGATTGCCATCATTATTGGAGCCATTACCTTTATGGGTCTGATAGGTGCCGAAACGCTCATCCCGCTATTTATGCAAAACATGCGAGGATTTACTGCGTTTGAAGCTGGATTGGCGATACTCCCTGGAGCACTTATTACCGGGTTAATGTCCCCGTTCATTGGACGTATTTTTGACCGGATTGGGGCCAGGTGGCTGGTTATTGGCGGATTACTCCTCATAACCGCCTCCTCCTTTACTTTTATGGATGTTGGTCCTTCGACAAGTTTTACATTTATTATGGTAATGTACAGTATTCGGATGTTCGGATTAGCCATGGTTATGATGCCTGTTTCAACGGCCGCCTTAAACCAGCTGCCTAAACGGTTAATCGCCCATGGTGCAGCAATGGATAATACGATGAAAATGATTGCCGCATCTGTAGGTACTGCAATACTTGTTACTGTGATGACATCAGCTACCGAAAATGCTCAGAAGCGTCCCGAGATCGTACATCCTGATATGTATGGCGCGCAAATCTCATTTATTGTCATCGCTGTACTTTCGTTAATTAGCTTCCTCATTTCTTTTAAAATAAAGGATCAAAAATCAGCAGGAAAAGAGTTCGGAGAGAAGAATTAAATATTTGAATTGATTTTTAAACTAAATAACGTTTTTCTCCGCCGGGCTAGCTCACCAGTAGGAGATTCTTTTGAATTTGGAACTATTTACTAAATTACCACAATGATTACGGTGAACTTGGAAAGACCTTTAAAACGGGTAAAGTTAAAACAAAGCCTGCCATCGATCAAATACTGTATAACCTAAGAGAAATAAAGCCAGTTATCTTTCGATCAAACAACAAAGCAGTGCATCCCAATGGTTGGGATACACTGCTTTGTAGCTGAACAAGAAGGAATTAGTATTAGTAAATGGGTTAAGCGAAAATTATCATCGATAATAAAATAACTATATACAATTTTTTTATGGGATTTGGGCAAGTTTAAAGACCTTAATATGATTAGTGAGCGTTCAAGCGTATTTTACATTATATCCAGGAGTTGACCCAAAATCCCTACTATCTGTTTTAATGAAGATGTGGTCCGTTCAGAATACAATACTGCAGGCTTAAATCGGACATTAAGCTATTTTTTTAATTAGTATAATATATTTAATGAGGATGTGGAGGACTTAAAGGTTCAGTGCATTCTTCATTCGAAAAAGAAGGTTGGGGCACATATATTAGACACTAACCGTTGAAAAGATTGTATGGAATAGTATGGAAATAAAGGTAATAATCACTTAAAGGATATGAAAACATTACGTGAAAGTTGCGGACCAATTAAAACAGTTAAATTGGGAAGATGATAACATTCCTAATTGGAAAGAGTAGAAGGAACTCCTACATAAGAATCAGGAGTATAACCATCAAGTTAAGGTTGAACTAACAGGTGTAATAGTTCTTTTAAAAGCTGTGACGAACAGCTCTTTTCCTTCACAGGTCCGTACATTCCTTTTTAGATATTTAATTCCATTTGGAGGGAAATTGTAATAGGTTAACTATGAAACTCTAAGAAAAACACGAGATATCGAGAGATTTCGCTTTCTATATTGAGAGAGTTTAGTTATATAACTAAATATTTCCTTATCTTGTATTTTCGTGAAACTTATGCTTTGTTTGAATAAAACCTAAATAGCTACTCCTAAAGACTGGTATTTCTGGAGTTGCTCCCACTTAATACCTTTCTATACTTTTCTTGTACTCTGGAAGCGAATAGGGGAACATCCTTTCTAATTTGGGGTACTTTCTCTAAATCTAAAGTGGCCTTTAATTCACCAACTTTCTTGAGCTAATTTTCGAAAAATGCCTCCTGGATCTACAATTTGTGAGCAACCTGCGAATTCCACTCCTAACTTTGTCCCCGCTACATTTAATGTAACCCATACATTTGGTTTTCAATTGCTCGCGCACGGTAGCGTATTCCAATGTGTTTCCCTTGCAAGTGCCATCTACGACGATTGTAAACCCTTGTAATGCTAAGTCACGAATAATTACAGGGAATCGTTAATGGGAACAAATGATATTCCTCATTTTCACACCTTCAAGTTCAAACACTTCCACTTGATTATACCCGACCGTTAAAAACGTGTGCTCATCTAACATAAACAAGAAGCTATATGGTTGACGGCTTGTCCTTCTTCAATAAATCGAAAAGAAATGTTTAGTTGAGGGCATATAAAGCAGCTATCCAACATAGACTTTTGAACCAGAATCAATTTACTTAAAATACCATAAATGCCTAATATACTATTTTTTTGGATTTAGTTGAAATGTATTTTTAATCAATGTATTATAATTAGAATAATTCCCTGCAGGTTATTATTGCTAAAAAATCAATATTACCCCATTTTTTTGTTGTGTGATATTTAGTTTAAAACTCGTATATCCTTGGAAATATGGTCCGAGAGTCTCTACCTAATTCCCGTTAAAGAATTAGACTACGAGGTAATTTTTACTTTATTGGTATTAGGAAATTGATTTTAAAAAGAGGAAGAGTGTTAAGTGTATTTTAAGTATTAGTATCTGTTTGTATAACAGATACTAATACTCTATAAATCATTAATATTTTTTATTTAAGCATATTTACTTATTAGTATATTAAGCTAACATATGTATCTTTTTAATATTCACCTTTTAAAAAAACCAAGTGAAAGTAGGACTTATCTCTCTTAGAGAAAATAATCCTTACTTTCTCTTGGTTTTTTATTGAGTTCTTTAAAATTTATTCTCGATTGAAGGGATTTATTGTTATGTGTAAAGCCATGTATCACAATCATGATCATTTAAGATTATCTGGTGAGCCAAAAGAATGTAATAATCCTTTTCTACATGACTTTAATACAGTATTAAAATCACAACAACTTCAAGTGTTGTCAGAAAAAACTCAGTTAATCCCTAGTTCTAAAAATTGTAATAATCGGTTATCCCACAGTATTGATGTTTGTAATGTTTCAAGCTTAATTGTGGATTACCTTAATATCAGTATGAAAAAGAATAATATTTCGCTAATTAATAAGGATTTGGTTAAAGCAATTAGTCTGGCCCATGATATTGGACATCCTCCGTTTGGTCATACAGGTGAACGTTCTTTAGACACCATTATGGCTAGAAAGGGAGGCTTTGAATCAAATGCGCAGACTATTAAAATGTTAGTCAACAGTCAGTTTAATGGAACCTTTAGAACATTGACTTCGTTATTAAAACATAAACGAATAATTCCTGAAGTTAGAGAAGAGTATACGGGGTTGATTAAAGGATATTACGGATATATGGCTACTACTCTAGAACCAATATTCTCATTATATCAGGAGAGTGTTTTGGAACAAGGGATTGTAGACATAGCAGACACACTATCATATGTAATTTCGGATATTAAAGATCTTATTGAGTTTTTTGGAAAAATAAAATTTTCACAATTAATCAATGCTCATTTTACAAATAGTGTAGTTTTTGATGAAGCAAGGCATGCTTTTACAAATTTAAGTACAACAGAATTACGTCACTTAGTACTTAATACTATAAAAGATATTAATGAAAATGTTCTTAAAGGATTATTAAAAAGTAATATTAAAAGAAAGTCCATGCACGAGAAGTCTATAATTAATGGTTTTATAAGTAACATATCTATTGAAATAAATGTTCAAAAACCAATGTATAGTAAATTGAAAATTCCTATACAGGATCAATTGAAACTTTTTTTACTAAATCAAATTACGCGTAAGTGCTTCTTAGAGCGAGAAATTAATTTAGAAATTGATAGGAAGATAGATAATCTAATGAATAGAACTTTTGAATACCTGTTTTATTTAAATACTGAGGTATCTATGTTTCCTTTCGAAAAGCAAGCAGTTCATAAAGTGGTCAATACCTCTAGTGATATTGATAAAGCAAGATATGTTTGTGATTTAATATGTCATTTATCAGAGAAACAAATTATAAATCTTACAAATAATTTAGAAGAAAAAATAATTTCAATTTAGTAGGAGGAAGTAAAAATGAGTGTTACCGAGAAACAATCATTAGAACAGTTAAGTGTATATAGCAAGGAGTATTTTGAGAATCGTTATACATATTACGAGCATTTAAGAAACGAAGCACCTGTGTACTGGAATGAAGAGATGAAATCATGGTTTATTACAAGATATGAGGATGTTTCTAAGAATTTACCAGGAGAAAAATTCATTTCAACTCCTGTTATTCCAAATAAAATGAGTAACCTTGCTGAAGGAGAAGATAAACATTTTAGCGATATTATAGATATAATTAAGACGTGGATGGTGTATAATAATCGCCCTATTCATACACAGCTTAGAGGGTACATGAATAGAGCATTTTTAGTGAGTGAAATAGAGCTTATTACACCTGAAATAAAAAGATTGTTTCAGATACTATCGATAAAGTAGTAGAAAGTAATACTAGTTCTTTTGATTTTGTTGAAGAAATTGCCCATCCTATCCCGGCAATGGTTCTATGTAAGATGCTGGGGATTCCAGGAGAAGAAGTTGAAAGGTTTATTAAGTGGTCTGATGACCTCGCATTATTCATGCAAGATTTTGTAGTATCTCATGTTCCTAGCAAGGAAATTAGTGAACAAGTCAGAGGAAGTGTAAAAGAAATTTATGCCTATCTTTCTGAAGCAATTGCAGAAAGAAGAAAAGACAAGAAAAATGACTTATTAAGTCGCCTAATCTCTGATACTCCTGGTGTAGATGGGGAATTAACTGATGAACAACTAATTGCTCAAACGATGCATTTAATATTTGGTGGCCATAAAATCCCTCAATTTGTACTAAGTAATACTTTACATTTATTGTTTGAAAACAAAAGTGTACTTGATACCCTAAAGCAGGATAAGTCACTCCTATCAAAAGCGTTAGATGAAACAATGAGATTAGAGGGGCCAATTCAATATATTATTAGACATGCAGCAGAGGATATTGAAATACACGGTCAGCAAATTAAGAAGAACGATTCGGTATACTTCTTTTTAGCATCGGCTGGTAGGGATGAGAGAGTATTTGAAAATCCTAATGTAATGGATATAAATAGAACAGGTTTCCGCCATGTTGCTTTCGGTGGGGGATACCATACTTGTATAGCAGCAGCTTTTGCTCGTGCAGAGATTGTTGAAATTCTTAAAGAAGTTCTAACACGTTTCCCTAATATTGAAGCGTTATATGATTTAGAAAAACCAACTTGGTCTTCTAATCCTACTTTTACAGGAATTGCAAAGATGCCAGTAAGATACTAGGAAATAAGATTTTTAGAGAATCGGTATTAGAGATTTTTCGCAAAATAAGAATAGAATTTAAAAGTCTATTCTTATTTTGCGTGTTTAGTTCATGCCCTTCCTAGTAGCATTATTTTAAAATTTTTATATATTAACGTAATGCCAATTATATTTTATTTGGAGGTGTACATAGTGGAAGATCGTAGGGATAGGATAGCTATTTTAGTTATTCATGAGATATATGGGCTCAACGCTCATATTAAAGATATTTGTGCGAATTTAAAGCAGCTGAATTATACTGTTATAAGCCCGAACTTGCTGGAGAAGGTTGAGTATTATACGTACAAAGAGGAAAACAAGGCGTACTTACATTTTGTTAAAGAAATTGGTTTTGAAGTAGCAGCAGAAAAAGTAAAAGTTCTAGCAAGAAAATTGAGATCTGAATTTTCAGAATTATACATATTAGGTTTTAGTGTAGGAGCCACTATAGCGTGGCTATGTAGTAATGAATTTAACTTATTTAATGGTGCTATTGGATTTTATGGTTCGAGAATAAGGGATTACTTAAGTGTTACACCAAAATGTAAAACCTTATTATTCTTTCCTGAAAAAGAAAAATCATTTGACCCTAATGAAATTATCAAAGAGTTAGAAGAGAAAAATAGCACCCAGGTAATAAAGGTAAGTAGTAAACATGGTTTTATGGATAAATTAACATCTAATTACAACGAGAACGATTTTAAATTGTGTTTCAAAATAATGAATAAATTTATTTTGGAACAAGGTAATAAGAAAGATCAAATTTATTTTAAACATGGAGAAATATAATGACTAACCAAAGATGGATGTCTTTACAGTTTTTTGGATTTTTCTTTACCTTTGGAATTTTTGTACCTTATTGGTCTTCTTGGCTAATTTTAAGTAAAGGTTTTACGGCTGATGAAGCTGGTCTTATTATTGCTATGGGTCTAATAACAAGGGCAATAACAACATTTTTTATATTCCCACTTGCATGTAGATATATAACTTTAGCTCAATTAAATCGGATAGTTCCCTTAGCATCTGTCGTATTAATAATAGTTTTGATACCTTTAGATAATGTAATGTCAGTTGTTTTAATCACTATATTATTAAGCCTAATTTATCCAATGCCTTTAGCAATGCACGAAGCTATGGCGTCCACACTTATTAGAGAAAGTGGAATACAGTATGGAAAAAGTAGATCTTACGGATCCATTGGATATATTATTTCTTTGTCATTAACAGGGGTAATAATTTCATTAAAAGATGAAACCGTTATTATTTACTTAATGATTATTGGGTGTATCATGTTTGTTTTAATTGCATCATTTAACGCTCCTGTACCTTTAAAAACAAAAATCGCATTAAACAAAGTACCATCTTTTCATCTTTTTAAATCTAAGTCATTTTTGCTAATTTTAGCTATGTGCAGTATCATCAAGCTGCTCATGCCGCATATTATAGTTACGCTGTTTTATTTTTAAAAACTATTGGTATAAAAACTAGTTTTACAGGGATTATACTAATTATTGCTGTAATTTCTGAAATAGTCTTTTTCTATGTATCTGATACCTTATTTAAGAAACAATCAGTTCCTAAATTACTGATGTATAGTATTAGTGCTTCCATTATAAGGTGGTTATTAATAGCTTGTTTTAACAATATTTCAGTCTTTATATTTTCACAGCTTTTACATTCTATTACTTTTGGACTTACTCAGTTTGCATTTGTTAAATATTTAGATGAACATGTAGAAAATAAATACTTTCCTTTTGCTCATGGAATCTATGCTGCTCTTGCTTTAAGCTTAGGCAGTGGGATATTAACTATAGTTAGTGGGTATCTATATTCCATTTCTCCATCTTTTTCTTTTTAGGTATGGCATTAATCTGTGTTCCCTGTTTGATTCTATGCTATTCATTAAGTTTAGTACTTAACTTAAATGATAAAAATAAAAACTTGCAAGTTAATATTGTGGGAGAGGTGAAGAAGAATGCTACTAACTGAGGAAAGACTATATAACACTGGTAATCATAGGGGATATAATGGAGTTATCCGAACTGATGTTCATAAAATCAATCAAGAACAAACGATTAGATTGAAATTTATCAGTTCAAATTCATCGAGAAACCAGGGAATAGCACTTATAACAACTAATGGAATTTCAATTCAGGATCAATTAGAACAAAAATCAGCTGTTATATGGAAGAACGAACATTCATCTGAGCTAATCTTAAATTGTTCCAAGGGTGTTTTAAATGTTTTTAATGTATGGGAAGAAGAACGAATGATAGGATATCATGATTCCCAATCTGGAATGAAATTAAGGAAAGAAAAAGGTGTATACATATATAGTTGTAATGATTTTTCTTTAAGAAGTAATTTTACTTCTTTAGTGTTCTCTATTCAAATATTATAGGATTTGTTCGTTTTACTGACCGTAAAGTAAAGTAACAAAAGTACTATAGTTATGGTAATGATTTGGGATATGTTTTTTGAATTTGCCAGGTAACAGACAAATTATTAATCCATGGGCAGGGGATTACAATAACAGTGGTTTTTGTTATTTTCTTAGATAATAACCAGTTAAAAAGAAGTGATAATAAAGTTAAAGCAACTTTATTATCACTTCTTTTCCTTTTGTCTTTTTGGTTACTTCCATACTAATTAATTATGCCTATCTTTTTGAACGATAAGAGGTAGACCTCTTCTCTTCAATTCTTTTTCTAGAACAAGGATAAGAAAATCCAAATAAAGAACAGGTCAAAGCCCCAAACTGGAAACCATTATGAGTATACTTAAGGATATTTGTTACTCAACAATCGGGCGCGATTATGGAAGATTAGGCTCTCTAAATAAATGGTAGCTTTTCATAAATTTTCTTGTGTCACAAATCTCAAAAACGATTGTTTTTGAGACTTTTTATTTTGAACTAATTTTGAACGATTTAATAACCTTTTTGATGTTTAAATCATTGCTCAAAATCTATATGTCTATAACTACCGTTTTTGGTACCCTAATTGTTTATGTAAACATCAATATTCATTTACTTTAATAATGTTGGTGATTGGATTCTTTGGTATGGCTGTAACATTTATCATTTATCCTGAAGTCTCAACGTTTCGTTTATTAATGATAACAGGAATTATTTTATCTTTGATTTTCGCTGGATTCAGCGAAAAGGGTTTGGAAAGGGTATCTTTAGGTCTTAGTATTTTAGTTGGTTTATTTTACTTTATTGGTATGAAGCAATGAGATTTTTATTTCAAATGTTTATTTAATTATAGGGTGCTTTACTTCAATAAGGCTTCGGCAGCTCTTTTTGCATGAAAACACAATTGTAAAAAAGCCATGCTAAAATAAACCCTCCGTATTCTCATTTTTTTGGATGGACGTAAATGTACTATGACGTTATTTTAACTGGTTATGCAGTTTGTATGGAGCGATTGTATAGCCTTTCTTTTTTAGGTATTCGCTTATTTTTAATTCATTGTTATTTTGTTTTTCTTCAAGGTAATTTGAGACTAGTTCATGATAAGGTTCTCCTGTTTTTAAGATGTTGTAAGTAATCGTTAATAATAAATGGGCAGAAGCGATTCGTCCCTTCATTTTTCCTTGCCGTTTGGTAAACCTTTTTCGATGTTAAGCAATTCGATTATTTTGTCCCTTGATGTTGCTAATACACACTCTACGGCCATCGTTTTTAATGCTTTATTTCCTTTCACTTATAAATTAATAGATGCTCCAATCCGGATTGTGTACTTTTATTTATTGATGAAAATGGAAGACGCAGGTGGTGTTCAATGAAAATATGTGGAAACAAAAAAAGCAGCAGGTCCCAACAAAGTAAATCCGATGATTGATGAAGAACAGACTTATTTCAAGAGTCGTTTTTTGTATACAACATAACTAACCTTTAAAATATATATTGACAGGTTAGTTATGTTGATTTAAAGTAAAAAATAGGTAAAGGAGGGGAATATGGGGCGCGCTACAACAGTAAAGTGAAAAAGAAGCACAATTATTTCAGGTACGTTATTTAGCTAAAATGAAAGGGAAAGTGAGAAGTCCATTAATGATAAATGTAAGTACAGGATAACCGGGTTAAACTGTAGACTTTTAACCATTTTGCGTTAGTACTTTTACATTTGGATATGATTAAGAATGTTCAGGAGGGAATAAAGTGGAAAACTATATTTTTAAACAATTAAGATTTGTTCGGGATAATACGATTGGTCATGTGGCAGAAATAAATGATGAGATATCACTTTCCATTCCAGAAGGATTCAATAACAATATTAAATGGAATCTCGGGCATATATATGTCGTGCAAGAAATATTCGCCTTTCATTTCATTGGAGAAGAAATGAAGATACCAGATCAATTTACAGAATTATTCAGTCCAGGCACTAAACCAAGCGATTGGGCAGAAGAGGTGCCACCAATTCATGAATTAATCTTATTGCTCGAAAATCAAGTCCGTAGGATTGAGCAAGCATTGAGATTTAGAATGAAAGAAGATGTAGAACAACCTTATACAACATCCACAGGTCTCACATTATCAACAGTAGAAGAATTCCTTAGCTTTTGTTTATACCATGAAGGCATGCACTTTGATGCGATTAAATCAATCAAACGAATTATTCAAAGTGGGAGAAAGAGTGAAGTATTTAGAGATAAATAAAAGTATTAGTTTTAAGATCTTAATTTTTAAAATAACTTTATTTTAACACCCTCTGTTAAAGTAAACAGTGTTATGCATTTTTCCCCTTAAATTAAACGAATTTTTTTTCACACAACATTAAATTTTCAATGATTCAAATCAATCTATGGATTAACATAGGTAATCCATGAACAGGTACATGGGTAATATCATTTGTTTCGATTATGTAAAAAGTTAAGATTAAATTAGTAATATTCATGTTGGTTAGCTGTCTGATTCTTTTTGTACCAGAAACACCATTCTTATCAGTAATTAATCCCCCCAGAATGCTATTGAATCTAGGGGATTCCAATGAAACGGAATAGACAATTATATTAAATAAATGTAAAAATTTGTTAAATATAATCAATTGGGATAATTATATATTTCCAGTTATATAATCAACCTTGGGTAAAAAGGAAAGATGACTTGACGATAAGAAGCGCTAAAAAGTCCTAAAGTATAATGGTAATTTGACTTACATGATCCGGTATTCCGATGTTTCTGCAACAAATCAATATCAAGTACATTTGAGGAACTTTTTATGCGCTTTTTTATTTCCTTTTTATTCAAAACAAATTTACCTTTCTGGAGGAATGTAAAATGGAAAGGATAAAAATGACGATGGATCAGATGTGTAACATGAACATGGAAATGGATCAAATGATGTCTAAAATGCAAGTGTGCGATTTTTAAATGATGACGTCTATGATGAACAATGATGGTTAGTATGAAAGAAAAATGCTAGTACATATTTAAGGGGTATCTTATCTTATTTGGATAAGGGCGCTTTTATATTCAGAAAATTATTACTACCTCCATTTCATGGAGACTGTTTTTTTCAAACGAGTAAAAATAGATGAGGGATTTGTTATGAAAAGTCAACCCTTTCAAACTAGTCGCTAAATTAAAGCTTATTGAGCTGAATAGCAGGATAATGAAATACTTTTGGTAAATATAATTTTTGGTATAACTAAAAAGGAAGGATGATTCCACATGATAGGAAAAGAGAGTAAAAAACAGGAAATTTTAAAAGCGTACCAGTTCAGACATGCTTGCAAGGCATTTGATATCAACACAAAGATTTCGGATGAAGATTTTCACTTTATTTTGGAGATAGGAAGATTGTCCCCAAGTTCATTTGGCTTTGAACCGTGGAAGTTTGTCGTGATCCAGGATGCAGCGCTTCGCGAAAAATTAAAACATGTATCTGGCGGTGCCCAGGGACAACTTCCCACTGCCAGCCATTTTGTAGTTATATTGGCCAGAAGAAAAGAAGACTTAAGGCATGATTCCGCTCACGTGATCAAAATGATGAAAGACATTCATCATATGCCTGAAGAAGTTGTGCAAGGTCTTTCCGGTTTCTACAAATACTTCGTCGAAACAGAACTCGAAGATAATGACCGTCTCATTTTTGAATGGGCAAGTAAGCAAACTTATATAGCATTAGGAAACATGATGACAGCCGCGGCTCAAATCGGTATTGATTCCTGTCCGATCGAAGGTTTTGATAAAAAGCAGGTAACAGATATTTTACAAAATGAGGGTATCATAAACATCAACGATTACGGTGTAGCCTGTATGGTTGCTTTCGGATATCGGCAAGAGGATCCCAAACGTCCAAAAACAAGACAAAATCTTGATGAAATTGTTGAGTGGCGATAAACATAAGATAATATTTCTCAGCATCAGGGGACATGTTTCGCTTACAGGGGCTAATGTTTTACAGCACCTACCGAAAATGAATAAACTTTTTATAAAAGAATGATTGTAATAATTGAATTGAATATATTTAGAGCGTGTTTTGATCAATCTTTTTCAAAACACGCTCTTTCTTTTTGTTCGTTTATCAAGGTTATTATCGGCCTTATCAGAAGTAATGCTGGTTACAGATTCCGATAATGTTTCAAAGACTTTAGTTATCAAGTCCTTTGCGATGATCTTATTAGTATAGTATAAAAAACTGTTGACAACGAATCAAGGGCAGCCATATAATAACACGTATTGACCGACTGGATCAGTCAAAAAAGGAGTGGGATATCATGACAACTTATTTTAATAAAGGTAAGGCCATCGTCATTGGTGGAGGTATGGGAGGATTAATGACTGCACGTATACTCTCCGATCATTACGACGAGGTACTAATTGTTGAGAAAGATGATATTCCATCAGGGCCAGACGTCCGTTCTGGGACTCCACAGGCATTCCATCCGCATCGCTTTACCACTCGTGGGAAAACGATCACTGAACGCCTCTTTCCGGGATTTGAGCATGACTTGTTAGAGCAAGGTACCCCTTCATCTCTGAATAAAGAGGTTTTTTTCATGAACCAGCACGGGAGTTTAGAAATGAAGTATGACCGGAACGATCTTAAATTCAGTCGGGCTGTTCTGGAGTGGGTCATTCGCCAACGAGTTAAGGCTATTCCAAACGTGCGCTTTCTATCCAAGCACAACGTGATCGGGCTATTAACGACCCCTGATCGGAGAGCTGTTACTGGCGTTCAAGTTAGAGGTCGCGATCAATCCAAGCATGAGGAGGCCCTGACAGCAGATCTGGTTATTGATACAAGCGGACGTTCCTCGAAACTTTCGGGATGGCTTAAGGATTTGAATTACAAGGTTCCAGAACCAGATCTGCTAAAAGTTCTCCTTGGGTACAGTACCCGACGTTATAAAGTGCCTTCACATTTGACTCATTTGATTGATAAATGGGATGTCATCAACCTTCAGGGTCAGCATGCCAGCGGTACTTACACGGGCGTATTCTCCTTTATCGAAGATCAGACTGCCGAAGTGTTGCTTTACCGCCCAGGAGGGAAATATCCTCCAACGGATGCAGCCGAATTCGAGTTGGCCTTGAAGCAACTTCCAAGTCCAATCATATCGGAAATCGTACACGATTTTGATCCAATCACCTCTCCCAGGGGGTTCCGTGTTCCAGAATTGTACTGCCATCGTTACGAACAGATGTCTCGTTGGCCTGCAGGCTTACTGGTTTTGGGAGATGCTTACTGTATCTACGATCCGATTTTCGGCCAAGGTATGACCGTGGTTGCGATGGCAGCCGAAATATTGGAGGCTTGTTTGCTGGAACGAAGTGGGGAAAATCGGTTTGATTGGGAGCAAGACGTGCTTCGTCGAATTAAAGAAGCAATTGAGCCTGCCTTCTGGCTGAACTGTACGGCTGATCTTCGGTGGGAAGGCGTCGAATATAAAGGCACGGATTCAAACATGGGGAATGCCTTCAGCCGAGAATATATGGAGCTGTTTCTCAAGCAAGCTACAAGCAAGCCTGATTGGCGACTTTACGGGCTCTACTGGGGTGTGAATACGTTATCTATATCACCCTGTCACATCTTCAACCCACAGACGGCGGTCCAAGTTCTATCCTCTTCGGATGAAGGCATGCGCCTACTCTCTATGATTAAGGTGGAAGACGAACGATCCATCGAAGCGATTTTGGAAGAAATGCTACCGCGATTCTCAGAAACGCCGTTTGAGCAGTAGCATTAGCGAAATATAAGATTTATTTGATATACTGTTAAATAACTATATTGTCTTGTAGAGGAGCGCTCAACATTGGCACCATTAAACGACGATCAATTACATCAAATACGCGATGAACGAAGAGTGCAAATTAATTCGGCGGCCATCCAGGTTTTTGCCCGTAAAGGTATCATAAGTGCAAAGATGAGTATGATAGCAGAAACCGCAGGCATCAGCAAGGGGCTGCTCTATCATTACTTCAAATCGAAAGACGAATTGTTCGTGTCGCTCGTTGAAGAGGCAATGGCTGAAACAGAGGAGGCCATACGAAGCGTATATAAACTGCCAGGTACACCGATTGAAAAAATCAGGGCGTTGACAACGGAAATTCTCGACGAAAACGGCGCTCCATACTTCATGCTTATCCACCAAGCGCGTACGTCAGACGGTGTGCCTGAGAAGGTGAAGCAGTTGCTTGAACAGTATTCGATGGATAGTTTTATTGATGTACTGCTTCCTTTATTTCAAGAGGGTCAGCAAGTCGGGGAATTGGCAGCAGGTGATCCCAGAGAGCTTATCGCCTGTTATCTGACAATCCTTTCTGGCATCATGGTCATCAATTCGAACGGGATTGATGACTACCGGATACCGAAGGTGGATATGTTGCTGCGGTTGATTACCCCCTTTTAGGTGTTATGTAGTAAATAATGTGTTTTCTTGTTCCACAATACCGACCAATAGAAGCTTATCAGTTATTCCATTAAAGGGCGCGATTCTTGAAGAAGTTTCACTTTTCTCAATGAACTACCGGTTGCGTTAGTACATTAAGGAACACAAATTATCAATCTTTTTGTGAAAGATTAATTCAATTAAATATTATAAGGCATGTTTTGATTAATATTTTTCAAAACATGCCTTTTCTATTTATTCATTTTTCAAGGTTTCTTGGATTAATTTGATCAAACTTTGTTTCAAATCTACAATAAAATAGATTTTATTAGGTTATTGGACGAATAATGAACAGGGTTTTATGACGTGCATTGTAACTAAAAAGGACGGGTTTTGGAACATAGATGGTAGAGTTGAATATGCAAAAGAAAACAGTAATTGGGTTATGTATAAATGAATGGTTACGTGTTCTGCTTACATGGAACTGAATTTTGTCCTTTCATGTAGATTCAACAAGTGATCTAACTCTTGGCTACATTGAATCGTTTTAAGATGATTGAGTCCATGGTGTTCAACTATATTTAATAACTGGGCTTTTTTCGCTCTAATTAAGTTTTCTAGCATTAAAATATCCATCCATATTAAGTTTTCTAGTATAAAAATATCCATCCATGTCATTGTCAATCTCCCTTTTCATAGAGGGTGTTAAAATAATAAGAGAAAATGAGAGTCAAATCGACGAAGAAAAAATTTTCTTACTAAAATAAAGAAGTAAGCGACCTTGATCATCCATCAACTTTGGAATCACAAGGTCGCTTAGATTATTTCGCCTTCCATTTACCTGAAATCCTTTCATAAGATTGTAAGTGTAAAATGCTTCTTCACGACAGTCTATAATTTTCTTTAACCTTCGCCTTACCTAATCGATTGGCCTCACCTCCTTATCATCATTTCTTGTTCTTAAATAATACAAAAAAAGGCGAACTTTGTAAATACTGAAAATTAAGAATTTTCAAAAAATGAATATTGTAATTTTTTATAATAATTAGTAGAATTTCATCTTCTTTATAATGAAGTAATCTTCGTAATAGGAGGAAGATAGTTAGGTTTTAGAGTTAAAAGTGAAAAATATTTAATTATACGTTTATTTCTTATTGGTGAATTAAACCAGCCGATAGTTTGTGAAGAATAATACTTAAACTCCCATAAAAAAGCTCAAAATAAAGAAAAAACCACAACAAAATAGACCCAGTAAAAACGCTTTTTAAAAAAAGGCTGAGCCTTATGAGTGATCTGATTGAGTTTGGTAAATCGTTAAACAAAAACCTCCAATCAAAGCTTTCAGTTACTGTTTGAAATATGTAATGGGATTGTTTTTTGAAAAAAGAGAAAGTACTAAACCATTTATACTGATTAGATATTTAATGATAATAGCAATGGGCTTAATTTTAATATTATCTATAATTAATGATTTTAAATTCATAAAAAATATATATCTTTTATTAGGAATTGGTTCAATAATAGATGGATTTGAAAGTTTTTTTAAAAAGGAAAATAAGAGGCAGAAGTTATTATATTTTGGTATTGCGTTTATGTGGTTCGTAGTATTTTTGATATAGCATTTATATGGTGGTTCGGAACATTTTTTATGGAACTAACGGATGTTTTAGCTTAGGATCGGAGCTGTCTTTAACAGACAGCTTTTTCTTATGGAACAAACGGGGCAGGTTACCTCAAGAAGGATATTAGTAGCGATAAATAGAATCCTTTATACAAACTTAATCGTATAGAAAAATTCTTCTATACAAAGTTTCATGCAAAATAACGGAGGGAGTAGCTAATGAATATTCGTATTTTAAAAGAGTCCGATGCCCATTTATACCAGGAAATGCGATTGAATGCATTGAAAATTAACCCAGAAGCATTTGGTTCAACATATGAGAGAGAGGTGGGATTTTCATTAGAAACGGTAAAGGAGCGAATAAAACCAATAAGGGACAAGTTCATTGTAGGTGCTTTTGATAATAGAAAATCTTTAGTTGGAATTGTTACTTTTATACGTGAAAACAATCTCAAAACCAAACATAAAGGGAATGTTTTTGGAATGTACATAGCTCCAGGCAATCGAGGTCAGGGTTTAGGGAAATCATTAATGAATGAACTTATAAGTAGGGCGAAGAATTCTGATGGATTGGAACAAATAAATTTAACTGTTGTATCTGATAATGACTCCGCAAAGAAACTATATAAGTCTTTGGGATTTGAAGTATATGGTACAGAACGAAATGCCTTAAAGTATAATGGGCACTATTTTGATGAGGATTTGATGGTTCTAACGTTAGCTGAAAAACGGAGCTGTCTTTAAGGCAGCTTTTTCTTTATGGAACTATCGGGGAGGTTAGTTCAACAAGTTCAGTGTATTCGTACTGCGACTTAGCAAAATAACAGCAACTGATGTTTCTGTTTCTTTTTGAGATTTGGTGAATTATAAATAGGGATAGTCCAATCACTATCCCTTACAATACATATGATTTCGATTAACGAGTTCTTCCACCTAATTGTTGTTCAGCCATTTGCACTAAACGTTTTGTAATTTCTCCACCAACAGATCCGTTTGCACGAGATGTTGTATCAGCGCCAAGTGTTACACCGAATTCACTAGCGATTTCGTATTTCATTTGTTCTAGAGCTTGCTCTGCACCATTAACTACTAATTGATTATTGTTGTTATTTCTAGCCATGTTGTCAGCTCCTATGAATGTAATGTGTTGCTAGTCATAGGTTTTGATATTGTTAAGAGTTATATACATAGAATTTAAAATAAATTAAGGCAATGATTAAGTGAAATTAAAACTCATCTGTGGCTCTAGAAGGGAGAGTACAGGAAAACCTTGAAGCCACCGGGTCGCAAGGTTGAAGGTAACCTTGAAAAAAGTACTACTTTTAAGTGCAGTATTTCTATCTTTAAATCCACTATGATTATGAACCAATCTATACTTTGCTAAATGTTAATCAGAAGGAATTTGACCAATACCGGAAAGAGGGTCTTTCTATAGCTGAAATGGCGAAAAAACAGGGTGTTTCAAGAAGGGATTTAGAAGGTTATTTTGTAAGTTTACACTATAAAGAAATGCAAAAGTGGAGAACTAAAGGTATCCTTTCAGAAGAGAATTATTTCGACCTTGTTTATAGGTTAAAAAAGAAGGTGAAATCGAGGAGTTTATAAACAGCAAACCCAATCATTAATTCAACTGTGTGCGATTCTTAATTAAGAAGGATCGCTTTTTCTTATGGAACTAAGGTGTAGGTTAGTTTACTAAGGCATAACTATTGAGTTTAGCTAAAGAATAAGGAGTAAACAGAATTATGAGGTGAACCTTGATGGCTAAGCGACATTTAATCTTATTGGGATTTTTTTTATTTGCCTTTGCTCCTTTGCAAGCAGTTAATGCAGAATCGGTTTCAAAAGTGGAAGGATGGTATGGAACAACAGAGGATATTCTTGGAGATATCGTGTTTCCAACGCTAGATAAGAAAATTGAAAAAGAGTATGGACGTAATTTGAGTTGGCAATGGCAAAGAATTGTTGGCATAAGTTACAATGAAAATCATTCTTACGATGTCGATATAAAAATTCAAGTCTCTTCCGAACGTAATGAACCATTGGATTATGTAGACGACCAAGTTAAATTAAGAATATCTCCCTCCTGTGACAGTGAAAAGCTTAATCAACTGAAATGTAATCATGGTTTTAAGATAGAAATATTAGATTACAAACATTTGTCTCAATAAGAATGTAGATCAACTATAAAGGCAGCTTTTCTTCTTTAACTAATGTGGCGTTAGTGAGATCGGGGCTGCCATTTGGTCGACCTTTTTGGTTTAAGGAAAATGGTTTTTTTATGGTAAAATTAATAGGAAAAGGATAATAAGGGGGATGACTATGGGAGGGTTAGAGATATACGATTTTTTAAGATTAGTTTTTATTACTTTTATAATTAGTTTAATTGTTATTTCCATCTTTTTGTTGGTTCCAAAGAAACGAAGCAACCTCGTTAATGGATTCACAGTAAGTATTACTTCAATAATTTCAATAATTGTTTCTGGTATTAATCTTATAATTATGGGATATATAGCTGATGAATTAAATTTAGCAGGAGACGCTATTTCCTCATATTTGTTTCTTATAATTTTAGGGTTAAGCATATTTAATTTGTTTATTTACTTTAAAAATAAAAACAGTATTATTAGTGCCTAATAAATAAATTTTGTTCTTAAAGGAGTTTGTTAGCTCCATAAGGCGAACATGTCTTTTACGTCGCATAAGACACAAATAGAGATGTTAATGCTGGTTATTTGATATATAACCATACAGTGGTAAAAATTATTCCAGTGATAATGATGTGCTTTTTTAATTATTGGCTCTTTAAAGGATGTTGTTGATTTTCTTGATGAACTAATGGACAGTTTAGTGTAACAACAATACAGTTTTTTTACGGCGATGAAAATTGTTAACAACTTCTAAATATTTTTAAAGTGTTACATCCAAGGAGGATGAACAGAGTTTACTGTAAAAGATTTAAAATATGCCAAAATAGTGATCAAGGTTATTTTGATCACTATTTTTGGTTCCAAATTTCCTATTTCTTCTTAAACAACAGAGCAATGATCAATATGGGTTTCCTAAATTATGAATTATATGTTTCCCTGTTTAGATTCACAATATCTTTATGTGAAAATCTAGCTGAAAACTTCTCCATCGCCTTATCCCGTAGGAATGGGGCTTTTTCTTTATTTGCCTTTTTTAATGCTTCCGTTAGTTCCTCTTTTGTTAGTTCTGTGCAGTATGCAGGAGTTCCTGGCTGTTGTCTCCATGAATCATTTAAAGAACCACTATCTACTGGGTCGAAGCCTAGCTCGTTTACTACGTCCATGATTATTTGTTTTTGTGATCGGTTATTACCAGCAATCGCCATGGCAATGCGTCCACTAGTACCTTCGGGGTTTCCTTATTTTCTAAAGTATAAGCTAATTGATTGTTGAAAGCTTTAATGATAGGTCTACCTAATTGATTTGAAACCCAAACACTTTCAACCATCCCGTTCTCAACTTCTTCAATTTTATTGTCTCTAAAAGGATAATAATTTGAAGTGTCTACAGCGATTACTTCCTGTCCAGATTTATCTACAATGTTACGAATGCTTGGCATTACATGAAAAGGGATAGATATTATAAGAACATCAATATTTGTTATTACATCTTCTACACACACAGGTGTTCCAGCAAGCTCTTTTCCTTCTAAACGCTCAATTCCTCGAGCATCTGCAATTTTGACATCATGTCCATTCTTAACTAATTTTTTAGAAATAATTGTCCCTATTGGTCCTGCACCTATAATTCCAAATCTCATTATTGTTCCTCCTAAATATAATTTTATTCGAATATCAGCTAGCCTCAACACGAAATTGTCTACATTCCTTTTTTGTAAGCATTAAGGTAATTGATTTTGGTTATAAATAATATAATGAGCTCATTACTCTTAATTTTGAAGTAGGCAATAAAAAATGATATAGTACACTTTTTTGTACTTTATAGAAGAAAAGGGATGTAAGTATGGCTAGAATATGCAAGGATGGATTTGAAAAAGAGTTTATTAAGGAGCAAAGAGACGTTTATGGTATTGCGTATACCCAAAATATGCTTTCAGGACGCTGGAAGTATCTTATTCTTTGGTTTTTAAAAACAAAAGAACGTCGTTATAGCGAAATTAAAGCTTTTTTATGGGACATTTCACAAGGTTCTCTTACAAAACAGTTGAAAGAATTAGAAACAGATGGATTAATTAATCGAGAGGTTTTTCCTGAGGTACCTCCACGCGTTGAATATTCATTAACAACTAAAGGGCGTGAATTTATCCCAATACTTGATATGATGGAGAATTTCGGCAAAAAATTCGGGGAGAAACCTGAGTGAAATAAAAAAATGATATTTTTATTAATTGAGCCGATATTCTAAAGTATTGTACTTAAACTAACGGGTGACATCCTTTTAGCTGGTTTAGTTCTATAAGAAAGGCTCTTTTCGTAAAGATTGTTGTTTTTAAAACGAAACTATTTAAGGTTGATTGGAGCGGAAGTGTGAGACTCCTGCGGGAGCAGCGGGACAGGTGAGACCCCACAGGCGTTTACGCCGAGGAGGCTCACCGCCCGCCCCGCGGAAAGCGAGCATCTGGAGGGGAAATCAACCACACCGCACTACTTGGTAAATAGCAACAAAGTATGTGAAAACAGCAATAAGAAATAATCAAACTATATTATAAAAAATTGATATTTAATCAAAAGAAAACCGTTACTTTGCTGAGACACAAGAGCCTATTTCAGAAGGAAAAGGGGGCGTATTATCATTAAAGGTAAATACGGGGTCCAGCCCAAAAAACGCGGAAAACATGCGCTAAGTGAATTCGACATAAAAATAGCCGATTTCCCTACTATAAGGAAATACGGCTTTTTCATCAGCTTGAAATAGGTTCTAGGTATACGCTTCCTCAGCACCTCCCAAGCCCGGCAGTTCCGACGAAACGTACAAAAAAAACCACAATTCTCCCATTCCTTCTAAATCGATGAGAGAATAGTGGTTTTGAAACTCCTTCACTTGGTCATTGGCAATCTCCCGTTACTTGATTTCGATTGCCGAAGCCTGGTTGTCCCAATCCGATGCCATATTAGCAGTTTTACCATACCAATCGGAGTGTCTAAAGGAGACTCCTCTGCCATACCCTTGATATGAAGTATGCTCCCACAGCGTGGTCGAATAGCTTGAAGAAGGTGACGCCGTACTTAAGGAGGAAATTCTGTCATTCCAGCTTGAAGACAAGTTTGTAAACCCGTCTCTCCAGTAAATATAATTCCCACCTTTATATTTATACTCATAGAAATCGGTACAACAAGAACCGCTACCCAGGGTAGTGACTTTGTTTTGAAGTCTCTGTTTATCTTTTTCGATAAATGCCTGCAAAGTTTCCCTGCTCGTAAATCCATACGCCAACCAATCGCCCTCTTTATTCTGTTTAGGCAGAACCATGGTTACTTTTATTTCTTTGTTAGATATGTTACTTACTTTGGCTTGGGAATCCACATCTTTTCCATCCACATTTAAATAGTGGAACGATTTAATCGTATAATCCTTTTCTGCATTCGTCCCGGCCTTCGATACTGGTGTAAATCCCATGACAACGAAAAGACAACATATTATTACGGAAAGACAATGTTTTACTCGCAATTTCTCCACTCCCATATTATTGAAATTTAGATGCTTTAACCGGAAAAAGTGAATCAATGTTGACTGCTCCTGCGTAAATTCTTGACGGAACAGCCGATACCGGCTTGTACACTAATGGCTGAATTCCACTTTTCACTTTTATTACATATTTCCTCCTTCCGGCTTCGCTCCTAGCCGTTTATACGAAATGTGTCAAAGGATGATTCTCCTTCAGTTTACTTTGTATATTATTTCCATACAAGTATATATTTTCCTATGTCGTCGGTTGGGTAAATAGTTTGACTATTGAATAGTGCTACTCGTGTGAAGTCTGGCACGCTCAAAACCCTATGACAGATGAAGGGGGCTGTAATGCTTGGAGGGCGTAAGATGCGTACGGAGAAATTTTCCGATTGACGGATACCTTTTCGGCTTTTTTTGTTTTCTTCTTAATTAATAGGGATATTTCTCCATTCCAAAATTTTTAAAGGAATGGGCTTCAATCAACTTTAACTTTTCCAGCACTAACAAGGGGATATCTTTTTATTGGGTCAGATCAACTCAATGAAAATCGAGTTTGGCTACTTTTTATTAAAAAACGTTCCAGTTGATTTCAGAAATCCGCTCCCTTTCCGCTGACTTTCTGTCAAGCCTCCTCGACGCAAGCGTCTGTGGGGTCTCGGCTAGCCAGTTATTCGGCAGGGGTCCCGCACACCCGCTCCAATAAACTTTGTTTTAACTTTAGATAGAACTTTTTGGTTTAGCATGCTTTTCAAACCTAGTCCATTTTTTAATGAAGAGTTCCAATCCCATCCCATATGGAATAGAATTTCTTCAGCGATGATTACATCTCGAATGTACGCTAATTCGTTATTTTACTGTGACACTTCACAGCGAGATAGAAATTTTATTGAAGTTCTCACGTATCCATGATACCTTCAGTTTATAGGGAATGGTTGGGAGGAATAGGTTTTGAACACAAAGGCATTTTTATTGGCATTTATTACAGTTATTATTTGGGGATCTACATTCGCTGCTATTCGTGCAAGCTTGCATGGCGGATATTCAGCTGGCCATTTGGTACTTGTTCGTTATCTTATAGCATCAGGGGTTTTTATCCTTTATGCTCTTTGGCCTGGGGTGAAATTTCGACTCCCGAAAAAAGAGGATTTGTTGAGGATTTCGATCCTTGCATTTATTGGTATTAGTATTTACCATATCGGCGTGACATTCGGGGAACAAACAGTTTCGGCTGGAACGGCAGGAATGCTGATTGGTTCAGCACCTGTATTCATCGCGATCATTGCTGCGTTCGTTTTAAAAGAACGACTAGGACTTTACGGATGGATTGGTTTAGGAATAGGATTCACAGGAATTACCTTAATAACATTAGGTACTGCAGGTCCTTCCCTGAATATTTCTGAAGGAGCTTTTTTAGTGCTGATGTCTGCTATTGCTTCTGCGGTGTTTTTTGTTTTCCAAAAGCCACTGTTTAGCCGTTATAATCCGATTGAATTGACAGCTTATTTCACATGGATCGGTACAATACCCTTTTTTGTATTTTTTCCTGGGCTATTTCAAGAAATTCAACATGCAACGATGGAAGGTCATTTATCAGCGATTTTTGTTGGTGTTTCCCTGCAGCCATCGGTTATGTAACTTGGGCAGTCGCTTTATCATTAGGAAAAGCCAGTTCCGTTTCTAGTTTGTTGTACATTGAACCTGTGATTGCCATTTTCGTCGCGTGGGTTTGGCTTCAGGAGGTGCCTAGTATCCTTTCAGTCATTGGCGGCAGTATTGCAATATTAGGGGTCCTTGTCGTTAATGGTTTCGGAAAGTATAAATCGGTGATGAAAAAAGCAGCATGAAAACTAAAAAAAATAGCAGCATCCCAGATCATCATGAATGAACGTTTATCCTTCTTGTACGACTAGACACATAGGAGGGAAACCTAATCAAAGGAATTCACCCAGGTTGATGAGGTCAATCAAATACACCTGGGGAATTGGATTTTTCGCCCTGTTTATTACCTAAAATCAAATCTATTTTTAAAGTCCCAATCCAATTTAAATGAATTATTTTCACCTGTTAAAAATTTATAATCGATATAGGATTTTTCTTTCTTAGTCATTCCGTCGACATATGGGGAATAGGTACGGAATAATAATACATTTTTCTTTTCATCAAATTCTACAAGTCTTAGCCAGCCATTTCCCCCTCGATAATTCGTTTGGTAATTGACCAGCATTTGAATGACATCATTTCCTGCTGAGTTTTGTTTTACCCGATGTGCTATCCCATAATAGTGTCCATTTACCGTCATGAACACTTGATTATGGTCCTTTACAAGTTCATCCCATATCAACCGTCCATTAGATGAATCGGCGGCAATGGTTTTATCATCTTTAACCTTCGGAAAAATAATATCATGTGAGACGAGGATTGTCGGTTTATCTTTATGCCGTTCTAGAACTTTTTTGACCATTCCAGGTCCTTATGCAGGTTTTTCATATCCACTATTAAAACTAAGTATTCATAACTCCCTGCCTTAGCAATTGCATATGAGCTATAACGAGAGAGAGACGAACCCTTATAGTATTTTTTATTCATAAAACGCTGTGGCCCATAATGTGCTAAAAAAGGATCTCCGGCAGCATAGTCATGATTCCCTGCCGCCATCATATACGGTACTTCCTTTTTATCCAAATGGGAAATGGCTATGAGCGAATTCTGCCATTGTTTTTCTGAATCACTATCGACTATGTCCCCAACAAATGTATTCATGATAATATTGTTCTTCTTGGTGTTATTGGATATCCAGTTCATTTGGCTATTGAAAATTTCAGGATTTTGGCTTGAATATTTCTGGGTATCTGGAATGAAAAGGAAATTATAATTCTTCTTATTCGTTAGAAGGGGGAAGGATTTGTTTGATCCTTCAAATGGTTCATCATCACGCGCATCCTGTACTAGCCATTCTTTTTCCGTTAATGCCTTATTGGCAATTCGTATTTCCTGGATATTCCCTCCGAAAAGCGCATCCAACTTATTTCCCAACTCTGTTGCTCCGATAT
The DNA here is from genome assembly GCA_030562215.1 of Peribacillus frigoritolerans. Taxonomy (GTDB): domain Bacteria; phylum Bacillota; class Bacilli; order Bacillales; family DSM-1321; genus Peribacillus; species Peribacillus frigoritolerans_B. The sequence continues at coordinate 3,014,778 of JAUPFL010000001.1, forward strand.
TCCAGCCTTTACCTTTTAATGCTGCAATACCTATGGCCTTTTCTGATTCTCCATAATCACTAACGCCATTCAAAGTCAGGGTCGTCGTGCTACCATCATTAACGACTGCCAAATGGTACCATTCATCAGCATTTAAAGATCGAGACCAATTGCTTACATTATAGTTTAAATTGGATGGATGGCTTGTCCAGTGCAACTTTTGATCACTGGATATAGATAAAGCAGAAAGGATTTTTTTCTCGCCTTCCATTTTATTAAGGTCCGCCGCCTGTCCTTGTCTTGAAAAAGCCCCATGTCACTTTTGGGTTTCCTTGGCATCTTAAATACCGCTTCAATGGTATAACCCCTATCGAAATTCTCCGAATTGATAGGTGCATCCCTTTTGGTTTTGAAATACCTACCTGCAGGGGCGTTTTCGTAATTTGCGAATTTCAAGCTATCAACTTCATCTTGAGCATAATAATCTTCTTCAGACCATTTCAACATACTTTTTAATTCGGGTGATGCAGGGTCTCCTATCGTCACTAACTCTAAATCGTTTCCTTGTTTGGTTGTATCTTCTATAATTAAATTACCTTTATCGATTGAACCGCTTTTAACATGTTGTTTTGTGAATTTCCAATTTGCAACGATACTGCTCCGATCATTTTCAGCAACGGAATTTAAAGAATCGGCTGACTTTGCAATACCAGGAACAATCATACATAAGAGTGAGAGACCTATAAATGCTTTTTTTCATTCTCATAAAATATTCACCCCTTTAAGTTAGATTAAGCAATTTAAGAATAATGGTTAAATATGTATTCTTTTCTTACTACCTGGGTAATTTTTGAAGAAATTAGCCTAGGTAGGGAGATTCCGTATAAGCTGCAATATGGTTTAGTTTGCTTATCTTCTCGATAACTTATTAAGGATGAGTAAAAAAGACTTATTCCTAAAAAAGACATTAGGAGATAAGGCCTAATGCCTACAATTTGAAATAAAGGGATACAACTAATTGTCATAAGAGATTGTGGTTTGAAGTAATTTGAACTTCAGATGGGGAGGTAGGAAAACAAGCTATGTGTTAGTATTTGGACAGTGATCCATCAAGAAAATGAGGTGAAAAAAATGGTGAGAAGGAGATAGGTTGCCTCCTGTAATAGATGTGGTATTAATCTTAGGAGGCTATCTTGAATTATAGGAGATGTTTTAATATGAAACAAAACAAATACGATGATGCAAATTTCTTTTCTGCGTATGAGCAAATGCCACGATCGGTCAAAGGGCTCGAAGCTGCCGGGGAAGGGCATGTAATAATAGAGCTAATGCCAAATCTGCGTAATAGAACTGTACTTGATTTGGGCTGCGGTTTCGGCTGGCATTGCCGATTTGCCCGAGAGCAACAAGCCAGTTCCGTCGTTGGTGTGGATATTTCCGACAATATGCTTCAAAGAGCACGTGAAAAAACGAATGACCCTTGTATTTCGTATATTAAAATGCCGATTGAAGACATCGATTTTTCCGGCTCTGAATTTGATGTGGTTATCAGTTCGTTGGCCTTTCATTACATTGAGTCATATGAGGCAATCTGCAAAAAGGTCCATGATTGTTTAAAGCCCGGAGGCACTTTTGTTTTCTCGGTTGAACATCCAATCTTTACTTCTCGTAACGAACAAGCTTGGTATGTAGATGATCAGGGAAATCGTCTGCATTGGCCAGTTGAACGACTATCAGTCCGAAGGTGTGAGAGAAACAACCTTTTTAACCGAAAACGTAGTAAAGTATCATCGTACGGTTTCAACATATATGAATGACTTGATTGGTGTTGGTTTCAGCATAAAGGCAGTAAAGGAACCTATGCCTTCTGATGAAATGTTAAAACGTGTTCCTGAAATGAAAGATGAAAATCGAAGGCCCATGTTTTTAATGATTTCAGCAGTAAAGGAACCGAAGTCTTTATTTGAAGGAATCAAGTAAACGGAAAAAGGCGTTTCTACGAAAGTAGGGACGCCTTTTATTATTAACATTAATTATTAAGCAATAAAGCGTTGATTATCGGCTTTAATTAGGTAATGATTAAATAGTTAAATATGGAAAAGGGGACTTTGGAGGAGGGAAATTGGATGGAGAAGGTATTTCCGCTTATTAAAACAAAACGATTGATATTAAGGGAAGTAACACTAGAAGATGCGGGTGACATGTTCAAATATCTATCTGATACGGATGTGGTGAAGCCAATGGGGTTAGACCCATTCAAGACAGTAAATGATGTATGGGATGAAATTAAGTGGTATGAATCTATATTCGAAGAAGGTTCGGGCATCAGATGGGGAATTACATTAAAGAATTCCGGTAAGGTTATAGGAAGTTGTGGTTTTCTGAATATGGTCACCAAACATCATCGAGCTGAAATTGGATATGAATTAAGTAAAGATCATTGGGGAAAAGGCATTGCGAGTGAAGCGTTGGAAGCCGTTGTTATGTTTGGTTATCGCCATTTTCACCTGGAAAGGATTGAAGCCTTGATTGAGCCTGATAATCACCCATCCCAAAAACTAGTGGAAAAACAAGGGTTTAGAAGAGAAGGACTGCTTAGGCATTATGAATATACCCGTGGCAAATTCGATGATTTATACATGTACTCACTCATAAAAGAAGATCTTAACGGCATTTCCTTTTAATTAATTCATTGTGAAGATCATTTAAGAAGCGGTCTCTGTTTGTCGACAAAAGTGGATTTCGGAATGCTCTCATCCCGAAGCTCTTTTACGATTTTGCTGAGGGGATGATTACCAATTGGGATTTTAGCGGTCTCATGCTGAAGACAAACTCAATGGAAAGCTAGTTTGATTTCAGTTTCAAAAAGTTCTAACCGCAAGCGTCTTTGGTATCTGAAAGTTACTCTCAAGGGTATGGTAAAATTGTCCAATTTAATAAGCGTTTCATAAAACAGTAAAAATCCATAATGGGAATTAGTCTATAACATGGTTTGGGATGAACATCCTAAAGTGAAAAAAATCTAGTTGATTGAAATGGAAGGTACGAGACTCCTGCGGGAAAAGCGCGTCCAAGGGAGACCCCACAGGCGCGAAGAGCGCCGAGGAGGCTCCCGGACCGCCCGCGGAAAGCGAGTGCCTGGAATGGAAATCAACGTTCAAATTTACAAACCCAAAATAGTAAAGCAAATTTTTTATAACTATATATACATAAATCTTAGTTTACTCATTCGCTTGTATAATCTCTTTCAACTTTACAAATACGGGTAGTATATGACGAGTACCAATCTTTCATACCTTTTTCCTGTGCTTTTTGTGAGCAGCATTTTCCTTCCAAAGCTTTATTGCATCCAAGGATTTCCAATAGGATACGGTAATTCCGAACCCGTTTTGATCTCTCACGCTTTCGACTCCTAAATAGCCATCTTGTTGAGCGGCAAGTTGATTCATGAATTCAGCAGTTGAATTATAACTTGCGGCATTTTTATCGCTTCTTCGGGAAGTGAAAATACATGCGTAATAGGGCGGTTCGGGGTATTTGCAAAAACATGAAATGACGCCTCCTTTTAACTCGATATTCAAAATAATACCATATAGGTAAAAACATGGATAGATGCCCGGTAAAGCGCATACTCAGCAAAGAAAAACGAAATTCTGCTAAAGGGATTTTATTCTGATTCACGAATATATATTACTTGGACGGTTTACAAAAAAAGGAGATGGTCTTGTGTGCGGGATTCGTTAGCAAACATATAGAAAGAGATGCATTTTTACCGAAACAACGCGATATTCTTTTGGAAAGTGCATTAAAAGATTTATCAGCAGATCCTGATATTTTGGCTATTTACATAGCTGGTTCATTAGCAAAAGGAAACGATGATAACTACTCTGATATAGATTTGCACGCCATTGTTATTCCAAAACGTAAAGCAGAATTTTTAAAGGGAAAAAGGGATAGAGCCAACAATTGGGGAGATGTTTCATTTCAAGAAGACTGCAATCCTTATTCACCGTATGCCGTCACTCATTATAAATCGTTTGTGAAAGTGGATAGCTGGTATCATGCACCGGAGGAAATTGTTCCCTCCATCTGGTTAAAAGATGTTGAAGTCATCTATGATCCTTTTAATATTTTGAGTCCTGTTATTAAGGAATCGGCAAATAAAGTGTATAAACCTTCACCGGATGAAGTTGTGCATTGGAGAGGAAAGCTGCTTGCTTTTGTCCATGAAACCTACAGGGCCGTTATGAGAAGAGAAATGTTATATGCACTATCCAATCTTGATAGGATACGGTGGCTGATTGTGTCTGGTTGGTATATGGAAATGGAACAACATTTAGATGTCCCCTATGGAGTATGGACAAAAATCGAGGGCAATAGAAGTAAATTAGCTGGAAAGCAATTATCCCTATTGGAAAGTTGGGATTGTGGGCGCAATTCAAATGAAATCATTAAAACGTTGAGACGTATGATCCCAGAATTCCTCAGACTAAATGAATACCTATGTACTCAAGTGGGTGTCGAAACAAATGAAGACCAAATCAAAAGAATAATCGATTTGGCTATCTGATACCTTTTACAAATGGTTATGGCACACTCGTTGTTCGTGTAAATTGTGTAATCACTTTTGGAGGGATGCTAAGTGGCAGAATTGGTATATCATGTAGCAGTTTCACTGGATAATTTCATTGCCGACCAAGCAATGTTGGAAGGGAATATCAATCATTCTTTTTTCTTATTTGAAGGAGATCATGTCCCGGACTTTTTATCCGAAATCCAGCAATATGAAGCGGTGTTGATGGGTAGTAAAACATATGAATTTGGATTTCAATTCGGAGCTAAACCGGGTGAACCAGGTTATAAGGGTTTGAAACATTATATATTTTCGAGCTCCCTTCAGTTTGAATCGAATGAGGAGGTAGAACTTATCGAAGGTGACGCTGTTGCGTTTATTGAAAACCTCAAGCGGCAAGGTAACGGAAAGCTATGGCTTTGCGGGGGCGGTGAACTGGCTGGAACGTTATTAAAGCATAAACTCATTGATCAATTGGTGCTGAAAGTGAATCCAGTCATAATCGGTGAAGGCATCCCTCTTTTCGGCAGTGTTAAGCCAAGTCTAAAATTGGAATTAGTTGAAATGAAACACTACCCAAACGGTGTGATTAAACCGACATATAATATTATTTATACGTAGGAATGTGGTAGAGGGTTGCTAATACTTCATACGTAAAGGCTTTCCTTCAATAATTAGGTCTTTGGCGCAGTCTTTTTCTAATGAAAATTCACTGGTCATTAAAAATTAAACTTTTTTAAAGTGAAAATATACAAAGAAAATTTATTAGAAATTTATTTTTAACATATATCCTTTCAGTATAACTTGAAAGGAGTTTTCTGTATGAGAAAAATGTTGAAAGTATCAAAGAATATATTATTCGCCTTCTTTGCTATTATCTTATTTGTAGCAATAGCTGTTTTTATTTACCATAATTATCAAAAGGGCAAGGAATCACCATTAATTAGTGAAGGAACATCCGTTGATTTTAATAACAAAGAAATAAATGTATATACGGAAGGCAGCGGTGAGGACACATACGTTTTTATGTCCGGTTCCGGGATTGCTGCTCCTGTTTATGAATTGAAAGGATTATATAGTAAGTTTGCAAAAGAAAATAAGATTGCAGTCATTGACAGAGCTGGATATGGTTACAGTGATGTTTTTCATGATGATAGGGATATTGATACAATATTGGAGCAAAGCAGGAAATCATTGATTGAAAGTGGAAATAAACCCCCTTATATTTTGGTTCCACACTCAGTATCAGGCATTGAGGCTATTTACTGGGCACAAAAGTACCCAGGTGAAATAAAGGGAATTATTGCTTTGGATATTGGTTTACCGCACCAATATGTAACGCATAAATTGGGCATAGTTGATTCATTGACAGTAAGAGGGGTGAATATTTTGACGAAAATGGGTTTCCATCGTCTTGATCCTTCTGCTGTTTATAATCCCGAAGTGATTCGGCAATCATTCTTGACTGACCAAGAAAAGGAATGGTATAAAGCACTATCTTATAAACAGTTTTTTAATGATGATATGGAGCAAGAACTTTTACAGAGTTACAATAATGGTAAAAAATCAGTTAACTTGCCGATTCCAAAAGAAACACCCATTTTATTTTTAGATGCGATAGCCGATGAAAATAAAAATTCAAAATATACAAAACAAGAAAATGAAGATTATGAGGAGTTTGCAGAGAAACTATTAAAAGCGGATGTAATAAAGCTGAAAGGGACGCACAGCATTTATTTATACGCGCCTGATGAAATATATGATCTTTCCATGGAATTTATCAAATGAATAAGGAAAGGCCCTGTGATGAAAAGATATAATATTTTACTTGTTGAAGATGATTGGATGATTGGTGATTTATTGAAAAAAATTATGGAACGCGAAGAGTACAATGTATGCTGGATGAAAGAAGGAAAAGATATTTTTGATATCATCCATGAGGTCGATTTAGTCATTATGGATGTTATGCTGCCAGGGGATGATGGCTATCAAATTACAAAGAAAGTAAAAAGTCTAGGTTTGAATATTCCAGTTATTTTTCTATCCGCCCGAAATGATATGGATAGCAAACTCCAAGGTTTGACAATAGGTGAGGATTATATGACTAAGCCTTTTGATCCTAGGGAGCTATTACTAAGAATGCAGAAATTGCTGGATAATCAATATGGTACTTTCACGCAAATTAAACATTTATATATTGATGCCGAACATAAGAAGGTATTTAATAATGACCTGCATAATGAAGTGGTTTTTACTGCGATAGAGCGTAAAATTTTTTTTCTATTTATATGAAAATAGGAATCGGATTTTAACGAAAGAACATTTCTTTGAATATTTATGGCAGCTCGAAGATAGGAATCAAAATATCATTAATGTACATATAAAAAAGTTAGAACAAAAATCAGCGATAACACCGGTGAAATCATCCAAAATATATATGGAGAAGGGTATAGATTGAATACCTATATAAAGAAATGAAATTAAAGAAAAAATACCAGCTATTGTTATTTATTGCCGTTATTAGCGTGCCATGTATATTACTGATGATCAGTATCCTTATGTCACTAATTTATGATATGGCCTTTAAAACCAAAAATGGTGACATTCCTTTTCATGAATCTTTTGCATATCCTACAATGCTGGGAGTATTCATTTTATCATTATTATTGTTAGCCTTCTTATTTTCCAAATCTATTAACTCGCTATTAAATAAAATAAATATATTAAATGAAACCATCAGGAATTTAGCTAGTGATGAGGAGATTCCTAATAAATTAGAAGTTCATAGCAATGATGAAATCGGAAAATTAACTAAATCGGTGAACTTACTAATTGAAAGAACGACTTATCGGGAATTGGAACTAAAGCAACAAGAGGAAATGAAAAAGGAACTCTTAAATAAATTAAGGCATGACATCAATACACCCTTAACAGCAGTAAGATTACAATTATTTTATTTAGAAGGCCAATATACGGATCAAACTCCACTATTACAATCACTATATCAACAAATAAATTATATTTCCGAATTAACTAATGAATATAATATTCAATCCACGGATGTGCTAGATAATTCCTATATCTTAAATGATGAAGTGAATATGCATGATTTATTAGAAATGATGGTTAAAAAATGGGGTTATTTGTATAACATGCACGGTATTGAAGTAATGTATCATCCTTTAAATGGAGAGTTGGAATGGATTAGTAATGGCTTGTGGCTCCAAAGGTTATTCGATAATGTTTTCCAAAATGTGTTGAATCACTCGAGGGCTGATAAACTTGTGATAACCATTGAAAATAGTGTGGTATGTATCAAGGATAACGGAATTGGCTTTGATATTGATAGTAAAAGTAAGGGTCTTGGCTTAAAAATAATTGAGGATATAGCTAAGGCACTACATATAAAATATAATTTGCAATCAAATGAAAGCGGAACTTTATTTTGTTTTACAGTCGATAAAACGATGTAAATCTCTTAGTTATCCAGGGATGATATCCGGTGATTTTGTCAGGGATTCATAAATATCATTCTTTTCAGATAGTTTGCCGTATGCAACATAGTTATCTATCACTTACTTATATAAAGCTATACAAAAAGGTTGCTATAGACCCACCCATTTTTAAGTTGATATTATATTCAGGTACTTAATTGTGGGGGAAGTTGAATGGAAGAACAAAAATATAATGACCTCAAATTAGGCGAACGTGGTGCAATCATCAGTATTATTGCTTATATTTGTCTATCAATCATGAAGCTGGCTATCGGATACATAAGCGACTCAGCGGCCTTGAAAGCGGATGGGTTGAACAACACGACTGATATTATCGCGTCCGTTGCCGTACTGATCGGTTTAAGGCTAGCTCAAAGACCCCCGATAAAGATCATGGTTATGGTCATTGGAAAAGTGAAACAATTGCATCGATGGTAGCTTCATTTATCATGTTTGCTGTTGGTGTACAAGTATTAATAGATGCAGTTGCTTCCATGCTTAAAGGTGGAAAGGAATCACCTGACATTATTGCAGGGTATGTAGGTGTTTTATCAGCAATAGCCATGTATTTTGTATACCGATATAATAAAAAGCTTGCTATGAAAATTAACAGTAAAGCCGTTATGGCAGCATCGAAAGATAATATTTCCGATGCTTGGGTAAGTATCGGAACAGCTATAGGGATTTTTGGCTCCCAATTAAACATGCCTTGGCTTGATTCCCTTACTGCCATCATTGTTGGATTATTAATATGTAAAACAGCCTGGGATATATTCATTCAAGCCTCGCATGAACTTTCTGACGGATTTGATGAAAATAAAATTCATCTTTACAAGGATGTAATTACAAATGTGGATGGAGTCAAGGGGATAAAAGAAATTAAAGGGAGAAATTACGGGAATAATGAAGTGATTGATGTAGTGATCCTTGTCAATTCTACCTTGGATATTAAAGAAGCACATGATATAGCGACACATGTAGAGAAAGTGATGATGAAAGACCATGGAGTATATGATGTTCATGTCCATGTAGAGCCCAATTAATTCTCTTTTTTAAAAAAGGGGATAAATCTGCTTTACAAACATATAAATAATATGCAATCATTAATTCATTACATTGGAAGGAAAAGGTACCTTATACAATGAAGCAGTAATCTTATCAAATAAACAGTAAATCTGAATCAATTTCAATGGGTGTTATCTGTTAGTTATATTCAAATGATAAACGCGTCACTTTGTTTGCTTACCAGATTTATTGGTGAGTAAAGTGAATTCACTTTTTCATTTGAACAAGAATCCTTTTAGATACCCATGTGAGATTTTTAATGATTATGTTTAGAGATGGGATTCGTCTGTTCGTTTATAGGTACTAATTCATATACAACTACTTTTTCTGTTATCAAATCAGATGAGGTATACTTGGTTTATGTATATTAATTTAGTAACAGGCGATCTCTCTCTAGAAAAATAGAGGGGGATTTTTCATGTTATTTTTAAAAGCGACTGATTTAAAGAAAAGCTATGGGAACCGTGAAGTTCTTTCTGTTGATTCACTTCATCTTTACAGTCATGACCGTGTTGGTTTGGTTGGCAGGAATGGCGAAGGTAAAACGACCTTGCTTTCTATACTCGCGGGTGTTAGGGAACCCGATACCGGTCATATAGAGAGCTATGGAACAATCAGCTATATCCCGCAAATAGAAGAAACCGAACAAGAAATAAGCGGGGTATTGAAGAGCATATGGAAACTGCCCAATGAGAATCAAGAAATCATAAGCGGCGGTGAACGTACTCGAAGAAAAATCGCTGCAGCTCTTTCTTCCAATGCGGATGTATTGATTGCGGATGAACCTACCAGCCATTTGGATTTATCCGGAATTGAACAATTGGAAAGGGATTTAAAGTCTTTTAATGGCGCTATTTTGCTTACTTCACATGATAAAGCATTCTTAAATCATCTGTGTACAACAATATGGGAAGTTGAGCAAGGCAAGGTAACTGCATATGAAGGGAATTACGAAGCGTATATCAAACAGAAGCAAGCAAAAAAGAAAAGGAAAATAAGCAATATGAAGAGTATACCCGCGAAAAGAATCGGTTGAAACAAGCTGCACAAAACCTCCAAGCCAAATCCGATTCAATTAGGAAAGCCCCTAAACGAATGGGTAATTCAGAAGCAAGGCTGCATAAACGGAGCTCCGGGAAACAGAAGGCGAAATTGAACCGTTCTGCTGAAGCGATTGAAACTCGAATCGAAAAATTAGCAAAAAAAGAAAAACCGAAGGAAGATCCCCCATCATCTTTGATATTTCAGAATTTCCATCTTTGCATAGCAAAAGGGTCATTCGCTTTAATGGCTGTTCCCTGAAAGTCGGGTCACGGGTGCTGAAACAACATATCTTTGGAGATGTCCCCTTAGCTTGCAGACTCGCCATCAATGGTCAAAATGGTTCAGGAAAAACGACTTTATTGAAAAAGATAGTGGAAAGGCACCCAGATTTATATGTCGCGAAGCCAGCAAAGATTGGATTTTTTGCCCAACAACAAGAAAATTTAAATGAAAGTAAAACGGTTCTTGACAATATATTGGAGGACAGTCCCTACAATCAAGCCTTTATTCGTACGTTATTATCACGATTAGCTTTTAAAGGAAATGACGTCCACAAACAAGTATCACTTTTAAGCGGTGGGGAACGTGTCAGGGCTTCCCTAGCAAAAGTTTTTTGGGGAATTATAATGTACTGGTTTTGGATGAACCTACAAATTACCTGGACATTCATACTAAAGAGGCTTTAACCGAAGTGTTAAAAGCATATCCAGGAACGATCGTTTTTGTGACTCATGATCGTTCATTGATCCAATCGCTTGCAACACATTCACTTTCAATTGAAAATGAACCTCCGAGAGTAAGTGCTATCAATCAGGAATCAACAAAATCGGCTTTTCACAAGGATGATCATCAAGATAAACAGGCTGAACTACTTATGATTGAAGTGCAAATAATCGAGACACTTGGGAAACTGTCCAGTGTTATGAAGGTAGAGGAAAAGGTGGAATTGGATAGGGAATACCTCCATCTATTGAACAAGAAAAAGGAGCTTGAAGGTTAAGTGCAACCCATTAAAGTCCCTTCTCAATCGAGAGGGGACTTTTACACTTGAAATTCCAATAAAATGGATTAGTGAAAATTAATAAAGAAGGATGGAAGATGTTATAATTAACCAAGTTTATGTAGAAGGGACTTATCTGGAATGAGATTCGATTAGAATTGATGACACTCAATGGGGGAAAGAAGTAAAGTGCGATGAATATCATTTCTCCGTATTTTGCCACTGATAGACTTGTGACCAAAACAACTGAAGAAAACCAATATATGGGGAATTAAGGTCCCTGCTCAAACTTCAGTAGGAGACCCTTCACTTGGTCCTTTTTTGAATGGCGATATTTACACCAATCAAAAAGGAATGCCAATTATTATAAGCATTCCTAAGCATTCAGATTTTGCTCTCGTTTTCCGGTTTCTTTATGATTGCGTATGCTAGGTACCCTATTAAGCCCATAAATAATCCAGTGCCGCCTATAATATAAATCATTGTAAATACTTTTCCAAATGTTGTTTGCGGTTCAAAACTGGGATGCCCAACGGTACTAAGAGTTACAACACAGAAGTATAGGGATTCAATCACAGTCAGACCTACCTGCTTAACATAGAAAATTGTACCGGAAAATAACATAACGAGGACCAATATGAAAAGAACCTGGAAGTTCTTCAATTTAAAGGCGGATCACAGAGCTTTTAGAAAACGTTTCAAGGTGAGGATAAATGAAATCATCGGTAATCGCTTTTCCTTTCGGTTCATTACAATTTAAGTAAAGTGAATGAGTAAATCTTAATATTCGAACTTGATCAGTTCATCATCCTACTATACAGGAATTCAGTTTGGATTAAAAAAAAAAACTTGTTTTTTTGATTTCGTTGTACTAAAAAAAGTTGTAACCAATAGAAGAATGTGAGTAAGAAGGAGGACAATCATGAAACCGCGTATTACTGTCATTACATTAGGTGTGGATGATTTGGAAAAATCGCTGGAATTCTATCGGGATGGCCTCGGATTTCAAACAGAAGGAATAGTGGGCAAAGAATTTGAACATGGGGCCGTTGCCTTTTTCGACCTGCAAGAAGGCCTAAAACTTGCCATATGGAACCGAAAGGATATAGCTCATGAGGCCAAGGTTACTTTGTCTCCGGCAAGTCCTTCTGAATTTACCATTGGTCACAACGTAGGAAGTAAAGAAGAAGTGAATATTGTGCTGGAAAAAGCCAAAAATGCTGGCGCGATCATAACCGACCCGGCACATGACACTTTCTGGGGAGGATATTCTGCACACTTTCAAGACCCTGATGGACACCTTTGGGAAGTCGTTTGGAATCCGCTGTGGGATGGTGTATAGAATCATGTTTAGAGAGCATTTTTTTCATACCTCAGATTAATCCTTCTATTTTAATACAAAAAAATGTAGGCAAATCGAATTTCAATGAGTTTGCCTACAGTGCCTACAGTATGAAACAAGTACTTTCCTAGGGGTTACGTGCTTGTTTTTTATTGATGAATTCTCTGCTTTTTGCAATCAATTCTTTATTTTTTTCAATCGCTTCGTTATTACTGTATTTCACCTGATTAACGGTCTCATTATCTTCCATGTATTCAAGAAGCAAGTCCACTGCTTTATCCATCAGTCTTTCGATGGGGATACCTCTTTCTTCAGCCAGATTAGCGAGTCTATTAGTCAAGTACGGATTGAGGGTAATGTTTATTGGTTTTCTCGTTTCAGAATTGATAGGCCGTTCCACCTTCAGTCTTTTAATCTATCATATACCTTTCATTGGGGTTAAACAAATATAGTGTTGGGAAATGTGCATGCTTGTGGTTCATTTTGGCCCCTCAATTCTGGAAATGAAAAGTGATTTCAAAAAAGAAAGCAGGAAATTGACAGTGATCAATTTCCTGCTTTTTTTTTGTGCTTTTGCGGGATTCAAGAGCAGGGTTTGTACTTTTTTTATCAACAGCGAATATATAACAGCACTATTTATTCTAAGATTTCAAAGTTTATAACACAAATCATATTTTCAATAAAAATATTGACATAATGAATATAACGTTATAATGTTTATTTATTGGAATTGTTTGTTTTTTTCAGACTCTTAATTAAAAGGGGGAAAAGTTATTGAATAATTTTATGGGGTTACTCGAAATGAAAGTGCTTCCAGTTGCAAACAAAATTGGTTCACAAAGACATCTGCTGGCAATCAGGCACGGTGTTCTAGCAACACTCCCACTGACGATCATTGGCTCATTCTTTGTTATTTTATTGAATTTTCCAATCGATGGATATGACGAATGGATTGCACCTTATCGTGGTGCTTTGGATGTTCCGTTTCGGTTTACGGTCGGAGCAATGGCTTTATATGCAGCTTTTGGGGTGGGATCAGCGCTTGCTGGTCATTATAAAATAGATCAGCTCAGTGCAGGCCTTCTATCGGTCTTAGCTTTTCTGATTACTTGTGTTGTGCCTACCCAAGTCATGGAATCCGTTCCAGGTGTAATAGAAGCGGGTCGCTGGTTACCTATCAGCTCCTTGAGCGCAGCCTCATTATTCGGGGCAATAGTAACATCTTTGATCTCCGTAGAAATTTTTCATTTTCTCATTAAGCGGGATATAAAAATCAAATTACCTGATAGCGTTCCGCCAATGGTTTCGAATTCCTTTGCAGCCCTGATTCCAACATTAGTCGTGGTCCTTCTTTTCTGGGGCATTCGTTATGGTTTGGGCTTTGACATTAACTCGATCATCACTACTTTGGTGTCACCTCTCAAAAATTTATTGGTTGGCAATAGTTTAATAGGTGGTTTGCTTACAGTCTTTCTCATCGTTTTCTTTTGGTCGCTGGGGATTCATGGACCGGCAATATTGGGTCCGATCATACGGCCAATGTGGGATTCGGCGATTCTCGAGAATATGGATGCATTTGCAAGAACGGGTAATGCGGCGAATTTGCCCAATCTATTTACCGAACAATTCATTCAATGGTTCGTATGGATTGGCGGGGCAGGATCAACTTTATCACTTGTTGTACTGTTCTTATTTTCAAAATCGAAGTATTTGAAAGAGCTGGGTAAACTGTCCTTTGTTCCAGGGATTTTTAATATTAACGAACCTATCATCTTTGAGCGCCCATTGTCATGAACCCCATTTTAATGGTTCCATTCATTGTTGCACCCTTGGTAAATGTCATCGTTTCCTATACATTCTTTCAATTAGGGTTAATACCGATGATAATGGCTAAGCTGCCGTTTACGGTCTTTAGTCCAATTGCAGCTGTCATCAGTACAAATTGGACAATCATGGCCGGGGTTCTGGTTTTATTGAATTTCGTCATCTCTTTAATGATCTATTTTCCCTTTTTCAAGATGTTCGAGAAGCAGCATCTACGTGATGAAAATAAAATAGAAGCTGGACCAGGAGAAAAGAAAGCGGGCATTAAATATGCTTGAAATTATATTCGCCATTCTATCATTTGTAGGGGCACAAATCATTTTTTCCCGAACAGGGCTTGGTGAAAAATTAACACCCTGGAAATCGGTTGGCCTGTCTATTTTAATCATTAGCTTTTCTATCTTTCTGTTTACCGCAATGGGATCGACTTATTATTTGATTGTCATTGTACCAACGATTATTTGTTCTGTAATGGTATCCTCCCGCTACCGTGACTATTTAATGGGATTACAGGCTAAGCGGGCTCAATGGAAAGAAAGTAGAAAAGGAGTGAACGATAGCTTATGAGAAGATTAGGTATTTCAATTTATCCGGAACACTCTACACCTGATAAAGACAAGCAATATATTAAACTTGCCCATAGTTATGGTTTTGAACGAATTTTCACGTGTTTATTATCGGTTTCAAAACCATATGAAATTGTCATGGAAGAATATAAAAATATTATTTCTTATGCGAAAGCGCTACATATGGAAGTCATTCTTGATGTTGCTCCAGCTGTTTTCGATAAGTTTGATATTAGCTATGATGATTTAAGTTTTTTCGCAGAAATGGGAGCAGACGGCGTTCGATTGGATCTTGGGTTCGATGGCTTGAAAGAAGCTAAAATGACCTATAATCCTTTAGGATTGAAAATCGAATTGAATATGAGTAATGATGTCGATTATTTATCGAACATTCTTACGCATCAGGGGAATAAAAATCAAATCATTGGCTGTCATAATTTTTATCCGCAAAAATTCACAGGTCTCCCTTACGACTTCTTCATCGCCTGCAGTAAACGTTTTAAAGAACATGGCATTCGTACCGCTGCATTCGTTACTTCACAAACCGGTGATATAGGTCCTTGGAGTATTAATGATGGATTATGCACATTGGAACAGCACCGGGAACTATCAATTGATGTACAGGCCAAGCATCTATGGGCAACGGGTTTAATTGATGATGTCATCATTGGGAATGCTTACGCTAGTGAAGAGGAACTAAGAATGCTGGGATCTCTGCAGCGTGACATGATCGAGTTGAAAGTGGAACTCCATTCGGAGGCGTCACCAATTGAGCAAAAGGTCGTGTTGGATGAATTGCACCTTCGCCGTGGAGATATCAGTGAGTATATGGTCCGTTCAGTGGAGGTCCGGAAAAAATATGCGAATGATGATTTTGCAATCCGGGAAAGTATCCCACAGCATAAAGGGGCCGTTTTCATCGGCAATGATTCTTTTGGAAAATACAAAGGCGAACTTCAAGTCATCTTAAGGGATATGCCATTGGATGAACGAAAAAATGCAGTCGCCCATGTTGTAAAAGAGGAACTTTTTTTTGCTGGATTACATTAAACCTTGGGGCACATTTAGATTGATTAAATAACCTGAACCTAGTTTATAAGGAGGAATAATGATGAATATACTATTATGCTGTTCTGCAGGAATGTCCACTAGTCTATTGGTTAATAAGATGGAGAAAGCGGCGGTGGAAGAAGGATTGAACGTGAAAATCCAGGCTGTTGCCACTATGGAAATAAGAAACCGTATAGATGAGGTGGATGTTATTCTTTTAGGCCCTCAAGTTCGTTATTTACTTAATGAAATAAAGAAAATAGGGGATGAAAAAGGAGTACCTGTAGATACGATAAATCCAATGCATTATGGATCATGTAATGGAAAGGAAGTATTGCATACGGCCCTCCAATTAATTTCAAAATAACATACGATCATAAGGAGTGGTAAAATGACGAAAACGAAAGAGGATCTATCAGAATTATCATTTCAATTAATCCTCCATAGCGGGAATGCCCGCAGTTGTGCAATGGAGGCCATCGCCTTGCAAAAACAAGGTAAATCAAGCGATGCCCAGGATAAATTAAAGGAAGCGGAACATGAATTTGTTGCTGCACATAAAATCCAAACCGCATTGATTCAACAAGAAATAAATGGTGAAAAATTCGATATTCCAATGCTCTTGATCCATGCTCAAGATCACTTGATGACTTCCATGACAACAAAAGATTTAGCGATAGAAATCGTGGAATTACACGAGAAAACTCAAAAGAACTAACAATATTCAGGAGGTTGCTGCGGCAGCCTTTTTCTTATGTTCAAAACGTGTGAACTTGCACGAGAAGGCGGCGATATATTTCTTCATGAAACTAAGCTAAATAAATATGGCAGATAAGGGTCACTCAAGATTAGGATTCTCCGAAAATTTAAATTATACTAAGGTTTGTGGCAGTAGCTATAGATACTGACACAGATTAACGAAGGATAGTCATGATAGGAAAAACAAACAACTAATTAGCAAGATCAAAGGGGAGAAAAACATGCAAAGAGTCAATCTAACTGAAGAGCTTAGTCTTTCACGCATTGTACACGGTATGTGGAGATTGGCAGATTGGAGAATTTCTGCCGAGGAAATCTTATCTCTTATTGAATATGGAATGGAACGGGGCATCACTACATATGATCACGCCGATATATATGGAAGTTATACGTGTGAGGAGAACTTTGGGAATGCACTTTCATTAAAGCCTTCTTTACGCGATAAAATGGAGATCGTTACGAAATGTGGCATCGTTCTCCAATCAGAAAACCGTCCTTCCCATAAAAGTCACCATTACGATACTAGTAAAAGCCATATCATAAAGTCTGTTGAACAATCACTTATGAATCTTAAAACGGATTATATTGATCTATTACTTATCCATCGTCCGGATCCCCTGATGGATCCGGCGGAAACGGCTGAGGCGTTTAATCAATTAAAGGAATCAGGGAAGGTCCGAAACTTTGGAGTATCGAACTTCAAAAAACCGCAATGGGATATGCTTCAATCTTATCTAGAATATCCGCTTGTGACGAATCAGCTGGAGCTTTCTGCATACAATCTTGAAAACTTCGAAGATGGAACCTTGAACTTATGTCAGGAAAAAGGCGTTGCGCCGATGGCATGGTCACCGCTTGCAGGAGGAAGCATCTTTGAGGAGTCGAATGAAAAGGCTGTCCGCTTAAGAAAAACGTTAGAAATCGTGAAAGAAGAAATCGGTGCCAATGGAATAGATGAAGTGATGTATGCATGGCTATTGAAACATCCCGCAAAAATCATACCAATCGTTGGATCCGGTAAGAAAGAACGGTTGGACAGCGCCATAGATTCACTAAACTTAAGCATGGAAAAAGAGCAATGGTTTAACATATTCACAAGCTCGATGGGACATGATATTCCGTAATGAATTGTACCGTTGAACAAGAAACCATGCCTTCATTAATGGGGACCTCCGTAAAGAGGTCCCCATTATTAAATTTCAAACAATGACGAGATGGACTTTCACTTTTCAAACAAAATGATTTTTGGTGAATTTTTTTTAGTGCTAATAAGAACTTGCCATATAATAAAAATACTATTTGATTTTCGAGGTGAAACAACATGAAAATCGGGGTAATAGGCTCAAAGTATTTTGTTGGAATCCATATCAATCCACTTTCCCATGTTTCCTAAGGTACAATTCACTTCCTTTCAATATGATATGTGGAAGAAAGCAGTCTATTTATAGAAAATGCGGGAAAATAAACCGATCTAGTACTGTTTTCAGGTTCCATACCTTTTTATGGATACGAAAAGGTTAAAAGGGATTTAATGGAAAGTATTCATATCCCATCTTCTGGACTTTCAGATAATCCTTGCTCAATACCTACTATTTGTCTCTCACTAACAGTGGTCTTTGTGAATTATAATAATCGTATTTTGCATTCTTCAATAATTATAAATGTTTTTTAATATTACACTTCCAGGGTTCGGTCAAATACTAAATGGTAAATTTTTTCATCAAGACTCTTGTGACAGTCGTTTTTCCATTTCTGTTATTGAAGGAAGGGCAGACATTTTCAATGATGGCAATCCCCAGCGGAATCCCACTTATGCGCAGGTCATTGTATATCCCATCCAACTTTAATCAAAGGCGCTCGTTCCTTCGGGGCGAAGGATCAGCAAACCTTTCTGACTGTCGCTTTTTCCGCAACGATTCCAATAATCTTGACTGGGCTGCGCTTAGGATTGGGGCATGCCGTGATCGGGATTGTTGTTGGGAAACTCTATGCGGCAACCGCCGGAATCGGGTTTATGATGGCGGTCGCCGGATCGACCTTCCAAACGGATAAATTGATGGTAGGCATTCCCATCATTGCTTTGTCTGGGGTGGCTTTGGACTGAAGTAATCCGCAAGATTGAAAAAAGATTTGAGAAATGGAGGCAATAGTCCTATAAGAAATCGCCAAACAAGTTGGGTTTGTACAGCGATCTAGTAAGTATCAAGCAGATGAACTCTATTTCTTTGTGTGTGGCTCAGCCAAGAAGCATTCGTACATCACTTATGAAAATATGTAGTCGATTAGAGGCTTCGACGGGTGTACTATAGAAGAAACTCGTCAACAAAAAGTCTTTGCTCATTAGAGCAAAGGCTTCTTTATATTCTAAAAAATATCGTTATCTGATAATTCAATCACTTTAGCTTCTTCGATTAAACCTTGGTCAATACTTGACACTCTTTCTCTTAAAATAAGGACTATGTATTGTCTCTTTGTATCTTTTGATAATTTAAAAATAGTATCAAGTTGGTTAATAAGTAATATAATGAGGCTTTTATGCATATAAAGAAAAAACACTATCCAGATTGTTTAATTAAAATTCAAAACATAAACAATCAATGTTCTCTTAATAGTTCCATACAGCAAATCCTTACACCGCTTGTGCTTTTATTGTGAGAATTAAGAAAAATGATAGGTAGAAGGTGAAGAATATGGAAGCAATCGTCCTAGCTGCTGGATATTCCAGCCGAGCGAATGCATTTAAAATGACTTTGCCGATGGGGCAAATGAGCGTGTTGGAGCAAACGATCTCTAAATTTGAAGGATTATGCAGCAGGGTCATCGTCGTAGCTGGATTTCAAGCGAAAATCATCCAAGAGGAAATTGTCAAAATCATCAGTGAAAATGCCTATTCATTTCAGATCAAGTTTGTTTATAATGAAAACTTTAACCAGGGAATGTTTCATTCCATTCAAAAGGGCTGCAGCGAAGTAAATGCCCCAACCTTCTTTATAACACCCGGCGATTGTCCGCTTGTAAAAAAGAAACTATTCAGCTACTAGCAAAACACAAAGGAAACGTGGTTATTCCCAGCTTTCACTATAAAGGCGGCCATCCCATTAAATTATCAAGCGAAGTGAAACAGAAAATTCTCGAAACCAATCCAGAGAGTAATTTGCGTGTAGTCCTGGGCGGTTACGAAAAGCAATACATGAATGTAGATGATGCGGGAGTATTAATGGATGTTGATACACCGGAGGATTACCAAAAAGCCATTGATTATCATAATGCTTTAAATTTCTCGAAGTAAAAATAAAATTAAAAACTACGAAAATCTTTAATAGAAATGAATCATAAAAGTTCATTCTCATTGATAAAATCATAGGAAGAGGTTTCCCATTAAAAAAATGAGTCGAAGGGTGTTGTTGCAATGAATCTCAAAGACATAAGCACCTCAGTGCCCAAAAAGGACCATAAAGGTAAAGTATCGGGCCAGTTGCCCTATATTAGTGACGTGAAAGTGGAAAATATGGTTTATGGTGTTTTGTATCGATCGCCAATTCCTTATGGAAAAATCATATCCATTCAATTACCTAACCTTCCGGAAGGGTATGAAGCTGTTGGAGCAGAGCATATCCCCGGACCGAATTATGTCAAAATTATCAAAGAAGATCAGCCCATTTTTGCCAATGAGTGGGTCAATTATATTGGTGAGCCAATTCTCATGCTCACGGGCAAAGACCTAGCTATCCTGTACAATTTGTTAAATGAAGTGAAGGTTGAATTTGAAGAACATCAGGCTATCTATACATTGGACGAAGCGATCAAGCAAAAATCAGTATCCTTAGTTTTGGCAAGCTATGAATTTGGGGAAAGCTTAGAAAACATTTCAGCTATCGAGCAGGGAGCCTATCAAATCATCGAAGAAGAATATGATACGGGTTATCAGGAGCATGTCTATCTTGAGCCGCAAGGAATGCTCGCCGTTTATAAGGATGATGAAATTGTCGTCCAGGGATCGATGCAATGTCTTTATTATATAAAAAATGCATTGCTAAGCGCATTAGCCTGTGGTGACGATGAAGTCAGAGTTGTTCAAAGTCCTACCGGCGGAGGTTTTGGCGGCAAAGAAGATTATCCTTCTATGATGGCTTGTCACGTAGCCGTTGCCGCAAGAGCAGTCAAAAAATCGGTAATGCTCGTGTTCGACCGTTCTGAGGATATGCTGGTAACGACGAAAAGGCATCCGGCCAAACTCAAATATCGGACGGCCCTTGATAAGGAAGGTAATATTTTGAGCATGTGTGTTGACATCTTTCTCGATGGAGGGGCAAATGTGGGGTTGAGCTCTGTCGTGCTGCAGCGCGCATTAATAAACAGTGCCGGTGTTTATAAAATTCCGCATTTTCATGCAAAAGGCTATGTCTTAAAAACCAATACCGTTCCGAACGGCGCCTTCAGAGGCTTTGGTGCTCCTCAAAGCTTTGCCGGAATCGAAAGTCATATTGGACATCTTAGTAAACTGGCAAAAATCGACCCGCTTGAATATAAACGAAAATACCTCGTCAAACAAGGAGACCCCACCATCACCAAAGGTAAATTCCGCGACCCGATATTAGTGGAAGAAATGATTGAGGACGTACTCAACGTGTCAGAATACAAAAAAAAAAAGAAGACTTTCAGCGCTTAAATCAACAAAATCAGCGCTATAAAAAAGGCATAGGAACTTCGCTGTTCCTCCACGGCTGTGGATTTACTGGCAGTGGCGAAAGAGATCATATTAAAGCAAAGGTGAAACTGGTTAAATCAAAGGACGACCAGGTATCACTAAAAATCTCAAACTCTGATATGGGACAAGGTATTTTGACGACGTTGTGTAAAATTGTCGCCAAAGAACTTAACCTCCCGTTCGAAGATATTTTGTACCCTTATCCCGACACAAAAGAGGTTCCCGACTCGGGTCCGACCGTAGCTTCCAGGACGACGATGATTGTCGGAAAATTGCTTGAACGGGCCGCAAAAAACTTAAGAATCAGTGGCAAACAGGGGTGGAACAGGAAGTAGTTGAGCACTATGTTCACCGTGAAATGATTCCTTGGGACGAGAAAACCTTCACTGGAGATGCCTACCCGGCTTATTCATGGGGCGTTAATATCGTTGAAGTAGAAGTTGATACGTTAACAGGTAATTTAAAGTTAGAAAAAGTATACGGCAATTATGAAGTTGGGAAGGTCATCGATGAACGGATTATGAAAGGCCAAATTGACGGTGGTTTGGCTCAAGGGCTAGCATACGGTTATCTAGAAAAGATGACGTCAAAACAAGGTAGAATCCAACAAAAAAGCATATCGGATTATGGACCGCCGACTTCATTGGATGTTGTTTCAATTGAAAGCAAGGTCTTTGATAACCCCTATGCTGACGGTCCATACGGGGCGAAGGGCGCAGGTGAATTGACTTTAATCGGAGGCGCTCCAGCAGTCCAAGCGGCGATTGAGGATGCCCTGCACACTTCTTTTCAGCAAATTCCGATTACACCGGAAGCCATTATTGAAAGTCTTTGGATGAAGAAGGTGAAGAGGGTTGATTAAATTCACACTAAATGGAAGAACGGTAGAAACTGACGCCCCTGCTACAGCAAGATTACTAGATTTATTAAGAGATGAGTTTGAGTTAATCGGAACAAAGGAAGGCTGTGGTGAAGGGGAGTGCGGAGCCTGCAGTGTTTTTGTGAATAACCTCCTGCAAAACAGCTGCCTTATTCCAATTGGCTCGATTGCTGGTGCCGATATTCAAACGATCGAAGGCATCATTGAAACGGAACAATTTAAAATTTTAGATGAAAGCTATTCCATCGCCGGGGAGTGCAATGCGGCTATTGCATACCGGGAATGATTATGGCAAGTGCAGCTTTGTTATCTGAAAATCCTCATCCTTCAGAGGCTGAAATTCGTGAGGGCATCTCCGGAAATCTGTGCCGATGTACGGGCTACAATATGATTGTTGAGGCGATTAACCTAGCAGCTAAAAAAGGTGATGGCTTATGATAGAGAAAATAACAGCGTATCGCTTCGAGAGTTTAGACGAAACTTTGAGCCAATTGAATAGAGAAGATTGTGTAATCATGGCCGGAGGCACCGATGTTATGGTTCTTCACAAAAGTAGAAGGGGAGTACCTCCAAAAATCCCTAAACCGATTGTTTTTATTAATCATCTTTCCGAATTAAAGCAGGTGTATCAACATCACAAGGATCTCCACATCGGGGCCTGCTGTACCTATAGTGAATTACTTGAAAATCCGTTGATTCCTTTTGCTTTAAAGAATGCAATTAAAACAATAGCTGCCCCGGCAATTAGAAACCGGGGAACATTAGGCGGTAATATTTGCAACGCCTCTCCAGCCGGTGACATGCTTCCTTTATTATATGTATACAATGCAAAGCTTCTGTTGCGCTCCGTAAATGGTGATCGCATGGTTGCGATCAGCGATTTCATTCAAGGTCCACGACAGGTTCAACGCTTTCACAATGAAATAGTAACGGAGATTATTCTGCCGTTCGTATTAGGAGATTCACATGTCGTTTTCGAGAAAGTCGGCAACCGCAACGCAGATGCCATTGCCAAAGTATCGTTTGCGGGTTTCGTCCGGATAAGCAAAGATCGAATCGATGACATTCGATTTGCCTTCGGGGCGGTCGGACCAACGATTGTTCGTTCCATTGATATTGAGAAGAAGCTGGTTGGAAAAACGATACCATTAGCCGATGCAGACATCGCTGAAATTGTGGCAGCCTTCGATAAGATCATTAGACCAATCGACGATCAACGCTCCACTGCGGCTTACAGAAAAACCGTTGCGTTACATCTTTTACGTTATTTTCTTAGCATGAAGCAATATCAACCGAATTAATGTTTAAAGATAGGGGGAGCTTTATATGCAGCTGATGGAAAAAGTGGCCATGCTGACGCGTCAAAACGAAACCTTTGCTTTAGCCATGATTATTGAATCAAAGGGCTCGACTCCCAGGCATGTTGGAAAAATGATTGTCTACCGGGATGGTACCATTGAAGGGACTGTCGGAGGGGGCTTGGCTGAACACTATGTGATCGAAGATAGTGTAAAGGCGATCCAAAATGGCCAATCGAAAATCGTTGAATATAAATTGAATAAACATGCAAAAGACGGAATTCAGATGAATTGTGGCGGCACGTTACGGGTCTTTATTGAAGTCTATACAAGCAGGCCCGAACTCATTCTGGCTGGGGCCGGTCATTTAGGCCATGCGTTGGCAAAGCTCGCTGATTTCCTCGAATATCCTTATTGCATTGTCGATGATCGCGTTGGTTATTGTACAAAGGAACGCTTTCCGAATGCGGCAAACCTTTTTGTGAACGAGGATATTGGAAAGGCTTTGCTCGCAGCCAACCTTAATGAAAAATCATATGTGGTAATTGTTACAAAAGATTGTGATGATATTGTATTAAAAACGGCTCTGCAATTTCCGATTGCATATGTTGGGATGGTAGCCAGTAAACGCAAGGTCATAAGCATATTTGAAAAGTTAAAAAGTGAAGGGGTCACGCAAGAACAGTTGGAGCAGGTCCATTCTCCAATCGGATTGGAAATTGACTCGGAAACATCAGAAGAAATTGCCATCAGTATTATCGGACAAATCATCAAATTAAGCAAGGAAAAAAAGCCTGTAAAAGTGAAACAATTAAATAGATAAGTAGAAAGGTCAGATAAAGCTAAAATCAAAATGTCTAATAGACAATGGGGTCAGTCACCGCTGTGTTAAAGTATTAACACAGTGGGACTGACCTTTTTTCTTTGATAAAAGCTAGAAGCAGGCCCTTGCTCTTCAGAGTGGGCATTTTGTCGTTTTGATTAATTCATTAATATGTAGGAATATTTTACTTTATATGCTACTACTATCATACTATACACAAAGGAATATTTCGGGAGGGATTTTGTATGGGGATATTAGATGGACTTATGGGAAACGGGTTCTGGTGCAAAGATTACATCCATTGGAAAGAGGGATATAGATTCCTATAGAATCAGCTCTTATGCAGCCATTCCAAATAGTGATGAATGAACTTCACTTGATTTTGGACAGACTTGTTCTGTAAAGTAAGCTGTCCTTTTTAATGATATGCATCGCTCCATGGATGAGAGTGCATAACATAAGTTGAAATGATAGCTGATAGGTAGTGCAAATATCCAAAAGCAAATTTAACCTGAAGAAAAGAAGTGAATGAAATGGCTGAGCCTTTAAAGGATTTATATAATGAAACGTTCATTCGAGAATTCAGTGAAAAAGTAAGAGGCGTGTATCCGTCTTTTTCTACTGAATCGTTCATTGGGAAAGTTATGGATGAGCATTGGGACGAAAGAAAGTTAAAGGAACGAATTAGACATATTTCGATTATTCTTGGAAAGCATCTCCCAAGTGATTATCAAGAGGCTTTGGATATTTTGTATCGGCTTGATAAGGATTGTGAAGGGTTTAGATATTTATTTTTCCCGGATTTTGTAGAGGTACATGGATTGAATAAGAAAGATTGGCCATTATCGCTAGATGCGTTGGAGCGTTTTACTGCAAGGTCAACCTCCGAATTTGCCATCCGTGCTTTTATCTTGCTTGATCCCGTTTTAATGATCGAGAAGATGAAGGAATGGACCAATCATGATGATGAGCATGTCCGCAGGCTGGCAAGTGAGGGTTGCAGGCCCAGGTTACCTTGGGGCCAAGCTTTACCGATGTTCAAATCCGATCCGGCACCAGTCTTGGAATTACTTGAGAACCTGAAAAATGATCTATCCCTATATGTTCGCAAAAGTGTGGCCAATAACTTGAATGATATTGCCAAAGACCATCCCAAAACCGTAATAGAAACTGCCAAGCGCTGGTATGAAAGCGGAGAACCCAACACGATTTGGATTATCCGTCGGGGATGCCGGACCCTTGTTCGGCAAGCAGATCCAGAAGTCCTTTCATTATTTGGATACACGGATATATTGAATAATCCGAATATCATTACAAATGCATTTATTAGAAATGAACCAGACTCGATTTTTATTGGGGAAACCAGTGAGCTTCATTTCAGGTTTCAAGTGGACGCGAAGAATACGGCGAAACTTCGTATTGAGTACGCCATCGATTTTGTAAAAGCCAATCAGAAAACTTCCCGTAAAATTTTCCTTTTGGCTGATCGGGATTTTTCAGATGGTGAAGGAGTTGAAAGAGTGAGGATTCACAATTGGAAAGACCTGACGACACGTCGACATTACATGGGAATCCACCGAATATCACTCCTAGTAAATGGTGTGGAAGTTGCCGAAACGCATGTCAAACTAAATGATGGAAAATAAAGGATATTGAAAGGCGTGGGAGATCTTAATTTACAGGAATACCAGCACTTATAACTGACAAACGAGGACCCTGAGAGTTCCTCGTTTTTAACTTTTTCATGATAGTGAAACATGGTAAAATTGCTTTTTACTTTATCTAATAACACTTTAAAAAGCAATCAAATCCAAAAAGTTGGATAGCTCCGATTACTGCGCAAATTATTAATTAACAATGCCAGTAAAACGATTAACACGGCACCAGTTAAAACAGGCGTAAATAAATAACTCCAGCTATACTGGCCAAGCATGACTACAAGCGGGTCTGCCCCAGCTGGCGGGTGCGTCGTTTTTGTCAGCATCATCACGGCAATTGCTAATCCGACAGCCAAGCCGATTGCCCAAGGTTCATCGCCAAAAAAATGAAAGGAAGCTAAACCTACGAATGTTGAAACAAAATGGCCGCCAATAATATTCCGCGGCTGTGATAATGGAGCGTTCCACAGACCGAACGCCAGTACACAGCTGGCGCCAAATGGAGCCATTAACCACACTGTTGATGTTATTTTTGTTAAGAGAATTAAAGCGAATATAGTTAAAAATCCCCCAAACAGTCCCGTTATCGCGTCCTTTACATTTATCTGTAAAGGGCTTCTTCCTTTTCCCTTCATCTTAGATAAATAACGGATATGAATTTTATGTCTCGCTACTGAAATACGGTCCAAAATGCCCCCTCCTTATTTATATAATTAGACTTTACATGAAATAAATTAACCTGTCAAAACCATTTTTAAAGGTTAGTTTGAAAATCCATAAAAAAAGCCAACTTATATAAGTTGTCTACAGTTTTTTTGGGCTTGTACAAATTTTGACGTTGATTTCCACTTCAGGCACTCGCTTTCCGCGGGCGGTCCGGGAGCCTCCTCGGCGCACTTACGCCTGTGGGGTCTCCCTTGGACTCGCTACTCCCGCAGGAGTCTCGCACCTTCCGTTCCAATCAACTATGTTTAAAATTTCAGATAGAACTCCTTTTTGCCTACAGTCTTTTTTGTTTTAAAATAGAACTATTAAAACTTGAGGTGATGAGGATGCTTTCGAAACATAATTCTAATCAGCGAGATCAACTTGAAATAATTACTTTAGATCAACTGGTGCCGGCGAATCATTTGGTTCGTAAAATGGAGGCTTCCATTGACTTCACTTTCATTTATGACTTGGTGATAGATATGTATTCAGAGGTAGGACGCCCAAGTATTGATCCAGTTATCTTAGTTAAACTGACATTCATTCAATATACCTTCGGTATTCGTTCCATGCGTAAAACGATTGAAGAAGTTGAAACAAATATGGCTTACCGTTGGTTCTTAGGCTATGGTTTCCATGATAAAGTACCTCATTTCTCAACGTTCGGGAAAAATTATGAGCGACGCTTTAAAGATACAGACCTGTTTGAACAGATTTTCTATCGCATCTTAATGACAGCTGCTGAAAGAAAGTTAATAAGTGCTAAACACATATTTGTCGATTCCACACATGCGAAAGCCAATGCGAATAAGCGTAAATTTGAAAAGAAAATCGTACGCAAAGAAACACGAACATATCAAGGAAGTCTTCAAGATGAAATAAATCAAGATCGTGAAAACCATGGAAAGAAGCCTTTTCCACCAGATAAATTTGATAAGGAAGAAACCAAAGCAATTAAAGAAAGTACTACGGATCCTGAGAGTGGCTACTATGTGAAAGATGAACGAACAAAACAGTTTGCCTATTCATTCCATGCGGCCGCAGACCGCAACGGTTTTGTATTGGGAACGATTGTAACACCTGGTAATACACATGACAGTCATATTTTGGAGCTACTTGTTGAGCAAGTGATTGAGAAAGTTGGAAAACCAGAAGCAGTTGCCGCAGATGCAGCTTATAAAACACCAGCGATTACAAGCTACCTATTTAACAAAGAAATCACACCTGCTTTACCCTATACACGTCCTCGTACAAAAGAAGGATTCTTTCGCAAACATGACTATGTTTACGATGAACACTTTGATTGTTATCTTTGCCCTTCGGGAGAAACTTTAAAGTACTCAACAACAAATAAAGAGGGCTATCGCGAGTACAAATCGCCAAAACAAATTTGTGCAACATGCTCATTTTTATCACGGTGTACTGAAAGCAAAGACTATCAAAAAGTAGTGACACGGCATATCTGGCAAGCATATGTGGAAGAAGCAGATCATCTGCGTCATCATCAAGATGTAAAACCTATATATGCGAAACGCAAAGAAACGATTGAGCGTGTATTCGCTGATGCAAAAGAAAAGCATGGTAAGCGTTGGACTACTTTAAGGGGACTTAAAAATTGTCGATGCAAGCGATGCTTACTTTCGCTGCCATTAATTTAAAGAAGATGGCCACTTGGACATGGAAAGGT
Organism: Peribacillus frigoritolerans; assembly: GCA_030562215.1. Classification (GTDB taxonomy): domain Bacteria; phylum Bacillota; class Bacilli; order Bacillales; family DSM-1321; genus Peribacillus; species Peribacillus frigoritolerans_B. The sequence continues at coordinate 3,043,236 of JAUPFL010000001.1, forward strand.
CCTAAAATGGCTTAACATAGTGGCTCGAAGAGCCTAAATCTCTTATCCTTTGGTCAAAATTTCAAGGGAATTTTAAAAGGGGTTCGGAATTTTTTAAATTCCGAACCCCTTTGTCTACAGACTGAAGCCAACTTATATAAGTTGGCTCTTCATTACTCATCAGATTTCCGGTGTTGAAATCGGGCTACCTTTTTCTATTCCCGCATATTTTCATTGAACACCACTTGCGTCTTCCGCTTTCATCGATAAATAACAGGACGCAGTCATCATTCGAGCATCGCTTTAGTGATGACAGCTTATTTTCTGCAATTAAAGTTAATGTGTCAAAGGCTATATAAGATTGCAGGATATCTTCCGCTTCACCAACAGGTATGGGAACCAGTTTTTGATCACTTAATTTATAAGTGAAAGGTGATTTTTCGATTTTATTTTCTAAATAGGCGATAAACTCATCAGGAATCGGATTCCCATCAGCTATTAATTCAAATTGTTTTCTTAAAATAGTACGCATTTCTAGAATGCCTGCAAAAACCTTTTGAATTCTCTCTTCAATTTTTAAGGATAACGGATTCTCCAAATATGAGTTTTTCCCTTTTATTACAGAAATCCAGTCCAGTACATCCCCTTCTGATAGTAATAAGTCTTGCCGTTGACCACGACTGACCAGTTCCGTATTCACTAAATCCAGAGAAAGATTCCCTGATATAAGTGGAAATTTATTAGTTTCAGACATAAGTTCATCTCCCATGTTCCTACTAAATTCTAACCATTAAAATATTAATTGAGAGGTTATATCACCATTATACCCCATTTCGGAATTTTCCAGCTACTCGTCTTAATTATGGGATAATATGAAAGTTATCCAAAAATCCAAATTAGCAATAACAGAATAGTAATGAAACTAAATGATAATCAATCCTTTTAAAGTGAGGGAAAAAGTTCTTGACATAACCTGTACGTACAGGATAATATGAAAGCGTATACAGAACCTATACGTACAGGTTATAAAAACAACTATATTTTGCTTTCTAGGGAAAGGAAGTAGTGAAATGGGTAAATACACAGAGCCAGCAACGGATTTGCTTCAACATGTCGGAGGGAAAGAAAATATTGCGACGGTTACGCATTGTGCGACAAGAATGCGTTTTGCGTTGAAAGATCCCGCCAAGGCGGATGTAACGAATATCGAATCGATTAAGCTTGTGAAAGGAACGTTTACGCAAGCTGGCCAGTTCCAGGTCATAATCGGGAACGAAGTATCATCGTTTTATAATGAATTCGTTTCCATTGCTGGACTTCAGGAAGCGTCAAAAGAAGATGTGAAAAATGCGGCTAAACAGAATATGAGCTGGCTGCAGCGTATGATTGCACATTTAGCTGATATTTTCACCCCGCTGATTCCTGCCATAGTCGTTGGCGGACTCATTCTTGGGTTCCGCAATATCATCGGCGATATAAAAATGTTCGATGATAGCACAAAGACCCTTGTGGATATTTCACAATTTTGGGCAGGGGTACACGCCTTCCTTTGGCTGATAGGTGAAGCTATTTTTCATTTTCTTCCTGTTGGGATTACATGGTCGATCTCGAAGAAAATGGGCACGACTCAAATTCTCGGGATCGTCCTTGGTTTGACCCTGGTTTCCCCACAGCTTCTTAATGCATATGCAGTGGCAAACACGAAGGCAAGTGACATACCTTTTTGGGATTTCGGTTTTGCCCAGGTCGATATGATCGGCTACCAGGCCCAAGTCATCCCAGCGATACTTGCAGGGTTCGTCCTGGCGTATTTAGAACGGTTCTTGAGAGATAAAGTGCACAATTCCATTTCCATGATCGTCGTTCCATTTTTCGCTTTACTTCCAACTGTAATCATTGCCCATACCATATTGGGGCCTATAGGCTGGAAAATCGGTTCTGTCATTTCTACGGTTGTATATTCCGGATTGACTTCATCAGTTGGTTGGCTATTTGCTGCCGTTTTCGGCTTTGCTTATGCCCCCTTGTCATCACGGGACTGCATCACATGACAAACGCAATCGATCTTCAGCTTATGAGTGAACTTGGCGGTACGAACCTATGGCCAATGATCGCATTATCCAATATTGCACAAGGAACGGCCGTGCTTGCAATGATTTACATCAACAGAAAGGACCAGGAGGAAAGACAAGTTTCCATACCCGCTACGATTTCATGTTATCTCGGTGTAACCGAGCCAGCCATGTTCGGAATTAATCTGAAATACGGCTTTCCGTTCTTAGCCGGTATGATCGGTTCACTTTTCGCAGGCATCGTTTCAGTCGGATCTGGAGTAATGGCAAATTCTATTGGTGTTGGAGGGATTCCAGGTATCCTATCCATCCAACCGCAGCATATGGGAATGTTTGCACTCGCGATGTTGGTTGCTTTCGTTGTGCCATTCATTTTGACTATAGCATTCTCCAAGCGTCCTAAAATGAACTTGAAAACTAGAACGAAAACAACCAAATTAAATGCTTAATAACGCGGAGGGAGAAGGATTCTCCCTCTTTTTTACCATACTTACAAAAGATACATCTGGGATAGCAGAGGAGGAATCACAATGAAGGATTTTAAAAAAAGTACCATCTATCAAATTTATCCGAAGTCATTTAAGGACTCGAACGGTGACGGCATCGGGGATATAAATGGAGTTATAGAAAAACTTGATTATCTGAATAAACTGGGAGTGGATTATATTTGGCTGACGCCTTTTTATCGTTCACCGCAAAATGATAACGGATATGATGTAGCGGATTATACATCCATTGATCCTGTTTTTGGGACGATGGATGATTTCGAAAGATTGGTGAAGGAAGCTAATTCACGGGATATCCAAATCATGCTTGATATGGTATTCAACCATACATCAACAGAGCATGAATGGTTCCAAAAAGCATTGGCTGGAGAGAAAGAATATAAGGACTATTATATTTTCAAGAAATCGAAAAATGGAGAGCCCCTACCAATTGGATTTCGAAATTCGGGGGCCCTGCATGGGAATATGTAGCGGAACATGATGAATACTACCTCCATTTGTTCGATCGGACACAAGCTGACCTTAACTGGGAAAATCCCAAAGTAAGGCAGGAAATCTTCAATATAGTAAACTTCTGGATGGAAAAAGGTGTAAAAGGATTCCGTTTGGATGTCATCAATCTTATTTCGAAACCTGACATCTATGAAAATGACAAAGATGGAGATGGACGATGCTTTTATACAGACGGTCCCAAAATTCATCAATTCCTTAAAGAGATGAATGAAGAAACTTTCGGGAAGGATGAAGAGGTGATGACTGTAGGGGAAATGTCATCGACGACCATTGACCATTGCATCAAATATTCATCTCCAGTTGAAAGCGAGCTGTCCATGGTATTCAGTTTCCATCATCTAAAGGTGGATTATAAGGATGGGGAAAAGTGGTCACTTGCAGATTTTGACTTCGGGCAGTTAAAGGAGATCCTAAGCAGCTGGCAATATGGGATGCAAGAAGGAAACGGGTGGAATGCACTGTTCTGGTGCAACCATGACCAGCCGAGGATCGTATCCAGGTTTGGGAATGATCAAGAGTATCATAAGGAATCGGCCAAGATGCTGGCAACAGCCATTCATATGCTTAGGGAACCCCTTATATTTATCAAGGGGAGGAAATAGGGATGACCAACCCGAAATTCAATGATATTGGACAATATCGGGACGTGGAATCGATTAATTATTATAATATTTTAAAAGAGGCAGGCAAGGATGAAAAGGAAATAATCGAAATCCTTCAAGCTAAATCCCGTGATAACTCGAGAACTCCCATGCAGTGGGAAAATACGGAGCATGCAGGCTTTACAAAAGGGACTCCATGGATTACGGTGCCTGATGATGTTAAGAACATCAACGCTGAACACGCACTAATGGATCAGGATTCCATTTTTCATCATTACCAAAAACTTATATTCTTACGCAAGAAACATGATATCATTGCATATGGGGACTATCAGGAAATTCTTGGCGACCATGAAGCTTTGTTCGCTTATGTACGCAGTCATGAAGACGAGAAACTTTTGGTCATCAATAACTTTTATGCAAATGAAGCGTCCTTCGAAATGCCAAAGGATATTGACCTATCGGGATACAAATCAGAGCTCCTGCTTTCAAACTATATCGATTCGAAAGAAATTGCAGGTGATTTTATCCTTCGTCCCTATGAATCGGTTGTCTATTTGTTGAAAAAGGACGAGTAGCAGACTAAGAAAAATATATTGTGGTGATGAAATGAACAGCAAATATCTATCGCTATATGGTGATATTGTTTCAAAAATTGAAGAAGGAACCTATCCGACAAATTCAAAGCTTCCTTCCGAAAGCAGCTTCATGGAAGAGTATGATATATCCAGGGATACTGTGAGAAAGTCCTTACAGTTGCTTGAACAAAATGGATATATCCATAAAATCAAAGGCAAGGGTTCATTTGTCTTGGATTTCAGCAAATTTAATTTTCCTGTAGCAGGGTTGATTTCCTATAAAGAAATGGTGGAAAAGTTGAATTTGCATTCCAAAACGATCATTCATAAGTTGGAGCTTGAGACCCCTACTCAAACATGGCCAAGCTTCTGGACTTAACTGGTGATGGTAAAGTATGGAAGGTCTTCCGGGTACGGCAAATCAATGGGAAGAAGATCATACTGGACAAAGACTATTTCAAAAGCGAGTTCGTAACTAATCTGACCAAGGAAATTTGTGAGGATTCGATTTATGGATATATCGAAAAGGAACTCGGTCTCCAGATTGGGTTTTCCAATAAGGAAATTACCGTGGAGCCATGCAGTGAAGAAGATAAACAATTATTGGACATTGAAGACTTCGATATGGTGGCAGTTGTGAAAAGTACGGTCCATTTAATCGATGGAAGCTTGTTTCAATATAGTGAATCCAGGCATAGACCCGATAAATTCAAGTTCACGGACTTTGCACGGAGGACTTGGTGAAGGCTAAGGATGAAATGAAAAGAAGAAATGACTCTTAAAAAGAGATGCCGGGCGGACTTTTCTAATTCAGTTCAAGGTATCGTGTTAAACTTATAGATACTAATATTTTTGAATGGGCGGGGAGAGTAGGAGAGTCAAACTTAGTTTGATTCTCCCTCCGCTTGTTTGGAGGTATGGGAAGCATTTAGTAATACCACTCCGCCGATTATTAATACTAAGCCGCCTAATGTAGTGATGCTGAATGGCTCATTCCATAAAAGTACGCCAATCAATGCTGTTAAAGCTGTGCCTATTCCTGACCAAATGGCGTATGCTAAGCTTAACGGAATTGTTTTAAGACATACAGATAAACTATAAAATGCAATTCCAAATCCTATTATAACCCCAAATGAAGCGAATAAATGTGTGAAGCCTTCAGACAGCTTAAGCATGGTCGTACCAAATACTTCGCTTATGATTGAAATTCCTAAAGCTATGTATCCTTTCATATTGTTACCTCCGATTACTAAATTTTTAAGAAATGCCTTCACTAGAGAGCTTCAATACAACCACTCCGCCAATAATCAAGACTAAACCTAAAAATTTTTTCAGGTTAAAGCTTTCTTTATAAACGATAACTCCCACTATAGCAGTTAAAGCTGTTCCTATTCCCGACCAAATGGCATAAGCCGTTCCAAGCGGGATGGTTATTAGAGATAATGACAGGCAATAAAAAGCCAAACCCATTCCAATTACCACACCAATGGAAGGGAATAACCTTTTAAACCCGTTTGATACTTTTAACATCGAACTGCCAAACACTTCACTTACGATGGCCATTGCCAAAAATGCATAATGATTCAAGATTTAACACCTCCTAAATATGGATTACTATTTCTCAATCTCTTCCCCAAGAATCTTAACATCTAAAGGACTCCTATTAAACTAATACCACCTATAGCCAGACTCATATTTTCTGTCATTGCAGAAAATATCCTTTCACGCTCAATTTTAGGCTGAAAGTGGTACAATAAGCCGCCTCTTCGAACCTGAAAGCAACATATAAGAGTGTTGAACAGGGATTTTAAGGGATTTTATCGAATGGTTCCTTTAACGATTATATTGGGGTGAATTTATTTCATGGAATTTAAAATAAACAAAGAATGTTTCAATAAGGCGATTACAGATGTCAGCCATGCCGTTTCCATAAAAACGCCTATACCCATTTTATCAGGTATAAAGATAGTGGCTAATGACGATTGCTTAACCCTTCTTGGTAGTAATTCCGATATTGTCATTGAAAAAACGATTCCTTTAACGATTGATGGTGTAAAGGAATTGGAGGTTTTTGAAAAGGGTACGGTCGTTTTATCAGCTAAATATTTAAGTGAAATCGTAAAAAAATTACATGATGTCATTCATGTAAAGCTGAACGAAAATCTATCAGTTACTATTAAATCAAATGAAATAGTCATGAACTTAAATGGATTACATTCCGGGGAATACCCAAATACCCCTCAAATGGATGAATCCGGTTATTTTAATATCCCAAGTGTTGAATTATTGGAAATCATAAAACAGACTGCGTTTGCCGTTTCTAAAAGCGAGGCCAGACCTGCACTGACAGGTGTCAATTTGTCTATCAAGGGAAACAAGCTAACTTGTGTTGCAACAAATTCCCATCGTTTAGCGCTAAGAGAACTTGTTTTAGAATCAAAGTTGAATGGGTCTTTCATCATTCCAAGTAAAAGCCTTAATGAATTAACCAAGTTATTCAATAATGAAGCGGATATCATACATATTTTCATCACAGAAAGCTTTATCGTCTTTAAATCAAATAATATTTCACTTTTTTCAAGGCTGATTGAAGGTAATTATCCTAATGTATCAGGATTGCTGCCAAAAGATTTGAAAACGATCATAACCTTGGACACCAATACACTGTTAAAGGGTATTGACAGGGCCCTGCCTTTTTGCAAATGAATGGAGAAATAACAATGTACATATAGAAATCCTTGATAAAAGTAAGTTAAGGATATCCTCTAATTCATCGGACTTAGGGAAAATAGAAGAAACACAAAGCATCAAGTCATTCAGAGGTGAGGCGGGGTTAAGTGTATCACTGGATGGAAGTTTTTATTGGATGCCTTAAAAGCAATAAAAGAAAACGAGGTAAAGCTAAGTTTTGGCGGTCCAATGAGACCTGTCTTAATCGAGCCAAGCGATAATTCCTCCTATCTTCATCTCATTTCACCAGTGAGAACATACTAAAGGGCAAAGACTGCAGGATACGAATACAAGGGTGAATCACCAAACTTCAACAACGGATTATGTAATTAGCAGTCGTTTTGGCTGCTGAGCATTGTCGGAAGAATCTCTTTAAAGAGGTTTATTTTAAAATAAACCACGGTAGAATATATGGTAAAAATATGACCCTACAATAGCTAAATACTCACGATTCGTTTTTCAGTCCCTATACCCGTAAGGAACGCTCCAAGTACAAATACCCGAGCATTTAAGCCAATGGGTCTTTGTCTTTACAGAAGGTTCATTTTTTAACATGGAAAAAATAACAAAGATGATAATATGCAGCAAGTTCATGCCAGGTTTTGAAATAAAATAAGAAAGGGAGAACGAGTCAGCCACATGACCTGTTCTCCCTTTTGTTCTTAGGAATCCGTCACTTCAACCAGACAGTAAGGTCGAAAGTGACGGGTAGTTAACAAAAATGCCTTTTCCAAATGCAAAACTAATACAATAACTGCTAAAACTCCATACTTTAATATGATCTGATTGTCTTTATCTACATAGTAATTCAAATATACTATTTCCTCTTAGAAACAAACTATTAACCTATTACACTATTATATATCTTTCATATACTAATATAGCTTTTAATAGAAAGGGGAAGAAAGAGTGCAATCACCTTGTATCCTAGAAGTTAATGACCAATTCTTTTTAGTCACTGAAATTGATGATGTAGCTACACTTAGAATCCGTATTTCATCTCAATTAGCATCAGCTTTAATGGCATTAGGATTCCCAGTCTGCGGCGAATAGGTCACTTTCCTAACATTTTTAGGTATCCCACTTCAAAAAGGGTTAGTGCATACCCTATAGTAACTAGTTAATCAGATGTTATCGGCATGTAAAAAGGGATTTTCTATAGGAAAATCCCTTTTTACTACTTCGAGTGAAGTAAAGACTTCTCGCAGGAATGCGACAGCTGCTGGATTAAAGCGTTGATTCAGGCCTTCTGGCTTATTAATTAGGACTCCGTCGAAGCTTCTAAACGACTACATAAGTGCGTGAGTGATGTACTAGCGACTTCTTCTTGGCAGAGCCAAACGCAAAGGGCGACAAGTCCATTTACTTGATACTTACTAGATCGCTGTGGAAATCCCACCTGTTGGGCAGTTCTTGCAGGACTTTTGGGGATAGAAAACATTGTAATTCTTGTGCAAAAAGTGTCAGTTCACTGAAGGTAGGATTCATAAAAAAACCCATCCTTTCTCGTAAACTATTTACGATAAGCATAGCGTTTTTTTATTTTAGAAGGTATTGTTTTAACTTAGGTTGATGGGCATGGGGCTGTACCCCTTATATGCCTTAGAAGATACCCGAACTTACCTTTTTTAAGTACTCATCTATAGCCGTTAGAGCTTCTTTTGCTCCACCTGATTTTTTAAAGCTATTGCTCAACTTCTTAGCATTTTCCCGATAAGCAGGATTGGACAATATCTGTTGAACGGATTCTTGTAGCTTTTCTATGCTTACTTCATGTGGATCAATTTTAAACCCGGCTTGAAGTTCCTCTAATCGATTAGCGATCAAAGGCTGATCTGAGGTCTGGGGGATGACGACAAGGGGAACTTCATAATAGAGAGCCTCGCTCGTACTATTCATTCCCCCATGGGTAATGAAGGCGTCTGTATGCTTTAAAACTTCGAGCTGCGGTAAATATCTACGTACAATGAAGTTTTCCGGCAAAGGCTGCAGCTTGGCTAAATCAGTAGCCATGCCCACTGAAAATATGACTTTCCCCTCAAAGTTTCTAAAAGCCTCTACACAGGTTTGAAAGAAAGATTCAAATCCTTGCAATATGGTACCCATTGAAATATACAGTACTTTCTGGTCTTTCAGTTCCTCTAACGGAAAATCATGTGTTTGCACCCGTTTCGTGATGGAAGGACCGATAAATACATATGAATCATCCATATATTCTCCACCTGGTTGAAACTCTCTGCTTGTATAGACAATATTCAAATCAGAAGCATTCATCATAAATTGGAAGTGGTGCTTTACCTTCACACCGAAACGTTCCTGGATCCGTTCCGTTATAGTCGAATTTTCTTTCTCCATTTCCGGTGATGGATTTAGAGGAAGACCCCTGCTACTTTCTAGCATTTTCAGGAATTGCTCCTGAGGAATAGCGAAGGAAGATGATGAAGAGATAGAAGGAATGTTTAAATAGTCTTTGACCAGCAGTCCCGCACCAAACGTATCATGATATACATAATCAAATGGGATGGAATCAGCTAATTCTTGAACAACAGCCAAAATATCATAGGAAAGTTTTAATATGACTTGCATAAATTCATGGATACTAGTGACTTTTTGAGGTGTTAATCCCTTTAAATGATTTGGATGAAGATATACATTCGCACCCAAACCTTCAATTCTCTCTTTAAATTCTTCAGTGGTTATGTAATGAACAGAATCTCCACGGTCAATTAAAGCTTTTACTACACCAAGAGTCGGATTAACATGGCCCTCAGCCGGAATGTTTATCATTAATACATTCATCAACTTTCACTCCCCTTTCAAATAATATATAAATCACTCAATCTCTTTTCATGATACAATACCATTCTTATCTTTTTCCAATATAAACCATCATGTTTATCTAAAAGGGATGACGCAAGAATTATTTCTTTTTTAAGCTATTCACTAAAGACAATGGTGATTTGAGCTATTAATGAAGTTCTACGTCACTTTTTCTTTATCGTTAACTGATGGATTTACAGGATCTTTTATGCCGATCTCATTCAAAAATGGCGTACAAGACATCTTCTATGCCATTTTTACCTCTATGGTTCCAAAAGTAACGAATTCTTGCCGTACCCGGTTAAGGATAGAAAAGTCATTTCAAAAAGTACTTTAAAGAAATGACATTACATCCTTATCGTTTGAAAAATGGCAATTTTTTAGCCTGAATTCCCTTAAGTATCAAGGTAAAGTTTTGAGTACCCCCAGAACGGAATTTTGGACTTTCATTGTAACTTATAAGCTCCATGTATTGTTTTTTTCCATGGCAGTCATGGAAGACGGTACACTTTGGTGGTGGGGAAATACATAATACAGACTAATTGCATAATATAGGATAATTATTAAATCGTGATGTTCACGTTTGGTGAACTTTCATGGTTTACCAGAACAGATTTAACGAGTGAAACAAATGTAATATAGGGTTTTCTTTTCTCGCATTAAATTGCGAGCTCTTTTTAATCGATAATATCTGCTAACCTTTCACTATGGAGGGATTAAAATATACCGTTTCTTCGTTTATTAGTTTACAAAATCAAAAATCCCATGAATTATATAGAATTCGATGGCTTTTCCATGTAATTTGACCGTTGGGGACAAACTACCAAAACAGATAAACGAGTTTTTACCGATTTAGAAGCTCGTGTGAATTATTTATAAATACAAATGCTTCTGAAGTGGTGAAAGTAGAAAAAAATCCAGTCATCATTAACTGAAAATTCTCAATTAACACAAAAATGAGTGTATAATATGATAAAACGGTTATCTAAGTTTGTGGGTAACTATTTCTTAATAAGGAGGCGATACTCTTAAATATGCATGGAAATTTATTTATTGGAAGGGAAATACTGGTAGGGTGCAGAAAAGGAGAAATTTATTAGTCTAGAAAGGAATTAAAGCAGCTTAGTAGCCGTTGGAAATGTGGGTTTAGATATTGCGTTTCCACAAAGTCGTTCAATGTTAATTTTTATTGGGATGCGCTCCTATAGCAGCACTAGTTTCGGAAGGTCAACTATAATACAGAATATTTTTAACGATGTGGTTTGTTCAACGTTTTAAAATTAAAGCGCTTTCCATTAGCCAGCCATTTCGTGTTGTACTCAATTAAACTATGCATTAATTAATATATACAAAAAATCACTATATATACATACTGGAGGTATTAGGATGAAAAAGAAAAAGCATTAACCGGCCTGATGGCTGTGAGTTTACTAACAGTAATTCCGTGGAGTTCTGGACATGCTGAGAAACCTCAATGGACAAATGTGAATACATATGAGGAACAGGACGGAAGCAAGTTTAATAGCGAAAACTATGACTTTGTGAAATTCTCACAAATTGGTTCCAAATTAAAAGAGATTGAAAAACTTTCAAACCGTGTGAAAGTTGAAGTCCGTGGAACATCAGCTGATGGAAACCCACTCTACGTTGTCACGATTGCTGACCCGACAACGCAAGGGAAGTTCGGAAAAGTGAAGGCACTTAGAAAGCAAATGTTTAAGAATCCAGGCAAAGCTCAAGAATGGGTTGCCGATAATCCTGACTTTAAAGTTCCAATTATGATTAATGGTTCTATTCATGGGACTGAATTTGTCGGAAGTGATGCAATCCTTCAATTAATCGAACGTTTTGCTACCCAAAATGATGCAACAACGAAAGACGTTTTAGAGAATAATATTCTTATTTTCAATGTCGTACAAAACCCCGATGGACGTATTGATGCGACCCGCTTTAATGGCGAAGGAATTGACATAAATCGTGACTTTATCACCCAGTCGCAGCCAGAAACTAAAGAGATGGTTGAGCTCATTAAAGAATGGAACCCGATGGTGTTCCTTGATACTCATGGTTATGTGAAGAATTATCAGCCGAATCTGCAGGGGTTAATTGAGCCTTGTACGCCTCCGCATAATCCTAATTACGAGTATGACTTATACGGAAAATGGGCCTATAAACAGGCAGAAGCGATGGAAGCGGAAATAATGAAGGATCATGAGAACTATTCAGGATCCTTGTATCAAAACATGAAAGGTACCTATATTCCGCTGCGCGATGATTCCGCCGGCTGGGATGATTACCCACCAATTTTCACACCAATGTATGCGATGTACCATGGTGCTTACGGTCATACATTAGAAGCCCCAACAAATGATTGGGATGGCGTACGATGGATGTATAATTCGATTATGGGGGCACTGAAATTTGCAACAGCTAACAAGCAATCCATGATTACTGATCAAATTGAAATTTTTAAAAGAGGAATTAACTTTGACCATCCTTTTCATAAGGAAGGGTTATTTCCAAAAACCTACATACTTCCACTAAACCCTATGGATCCGACTGTTACGAATAAGGCAGTAAATCATTTGATCAATAATGATATTCAAGTTGTTCAAGCTGTGAATGCATTTGAAGCGGATGGAGTGTCATATCCAAAAGGAACTTATCTCGTTGAGATGAATCAGGCGAAAGCCGGATTAGCAAACACGATGCTCTGGGATGGGGAAGACATCACGAACGATACCCCAGCAATGTACGACATTTCCGCATGGAGTTTACCGGAGCTTTGGGGATTCGAGGCAGTAGCCACACAAAATCCTATTAAAGTCAATACAACGAAAGTAAACCGGATTACAGGTCAAGGAACGGTTTCAGGAAAAGGACCGTTTCTGATTCCGAACAGCTCTGTCCAATCGGTAAATTTAGTAAATGCATTGCTTAAGCAAGGAATACCTATAGTACGTGATGCACAAGGCAACTTCTTTGCAAAAGCATTAGCTAATAAGGTATCAGCAGCGGTGAAAGAATCGGGGCTACAGGTTGGGACTGCTGAGGTACCAGCGGATGCAGTGGCTGTTACGTCTTTAAAAGTGGCTATATTAAAGGATGGAGGCATGGGTAAACAGAAATCACACGCAGGAACAAAGCTCGCTTTGAAAAGACTAGGTTTTGATGTGACAGAAGTTACTCCAGTCGAAGTGGCTAAAAATGCCCTTACCGGTTTTGATATTTTTGTCTATAGTGGGACGGAAAGTCTCATTTCTACCAACCTATCTGAAGCTAATAAAGAATTTGGATTACAGACCGCCGGGCAATTTAATGCGTTTAAAGACAATGTGACAAGCTTCTTAAATGAAGGAGGCAAATATATAGCTGTAGGTGCTGGTGCATCTAGAGCAACTAAGACACTTGGTCTTACAGACGACATCATTAATGTAGGAGGTTCCAACAGTAATGGTATCGTAAAAGTCGATTATGTGGGAACCGGTTTAACAGCAGGATATGGAGAGGATGATATCGGCTTTGTCTATCGTCCAACATGGTTCACGGGTACGGATAATGATGAAATCGTTGCGACTTTTGCAGATTCAGATAATTTCTTCGTAGCTGGTCACTGGAAAAATAACATAACCGCCAAGGGCCAAGCCGTAATCGTAAAAGAACAGAATAAAGATGTGACTCTTATTGGGTTAGAAGCAGGTTTCCGCGACCATCCGGATTACTTGTTCCGTCTTCTATCAAATACAATTTTTGAAAAATAGTAGAAATAGCCAGAGCCGGATTCAGCAATGAATCCGGCTTTGGCTATTTGAAAAATGTTAAACGCTTGCTAATGAGTCTTGAACAAATATCTCAGCAACTGCTATATAAATACTTATTACTTTTAAATCATCTGCTGCAAAAACCGCTGAAGGACTTCTATCAAGAAGTAGTTGTTTAGCCGATTGAAAGGCGTTTTCTACCATATCCCCACTATCTATTGAGTATATTAGGTTGTAAAAAATCTCGCAATATAAGGTTTATTAAGTAGTTTGATGAGTTTATAATTATTGTTCTTATTTACTATCAGGTGCGTTAGCTTAAGATCAGAGCTGTCTTTAAGGCGGCTTTTTCTTTATGGAACTAACGGGGGCAAGATAGTTCCATAAGGTGTATAATATTGGATATATATATTTATGGATTAGGAATTCAATGTTTATCAGAGAGGTAAAACCTGAGAATGCTGAAAGTATTGATGTGCTAATGAAGCAAGTTAAAACCGAGGTTGATTTTATGCTTATGGAACCAGGAGAAAGAAAAGGTTCCCCTGAACAACAATGCAAATGGTTGGAACGAGTGGCGCAGAGAGTAATTCAACGGTACTTGGTGCAGAACAAGGTGGACAGTCAGTAGGATATTTAGCAGTCATTGGCGGAGATACAAGAAGAACAAAACATTCAGCCTACCTAGTTATAGGTATTTTAAAGGAATACATAGAGCGTGGTATAGGAACAAATCTATTTCAAAGGTTAGAAGAATGGGCAATAACTCATAGTATCTTACGGTTAGAACTTACAGTGGTCATTCAAAATGAAGTAGGAGTATCTCTATTAGCTATACCAGGAATAGAGTCTAATTGTTCCACATCTTCTTGATAGGAGCTTACTCTTTCCTCAACCTCTTGGTCGAGCATCTTGATTTGCTCGATTAAAAAATCAATATGATTTAAAATGGTTTTTAACATGAGGCGTTGATGCGAATTGATATAGCCTTTAAGGGCGAGTTCCAGTTCATCTTTCTTCTTTTTCATTGTGCGTCGAGCAAAGTTTGCTAGTTTTTCAGGATTTTCTTCTCCTTCGGCAATTGCGTTAAGCATGTCTCGAGCCGAAACACCCATATCGTCTGAAACCACAGAACCTAGCTTAATATTTGCGCCCTCTAACACTTTGTATAGAAAGGGGGATAATTATGTATGTAAGTCAAACCTGGGATCATGAAGTAATTGCAAAATTAAATCGAAATGTTCACAATCTGCATGCAAAACTATATCCTAAGTATTTTAAGGAATATAATTATAATGCAATGAAAGAAACCTTCAAAAGTTTGGTTAAAAATAACAGTTTTGTTTTTCTAGTTATAAAAGATCATGAAGTACCAATCGGTTACGCATGGATTGAAATTAAAAACTATCCAGAAAGTGCTTTTAAAAATGAGTATAAATCAGTATATGTGCATCAGCTTAATATCGTTGAAAGTCAAGCCCATAAAGGCTACGGTAAAAAACTAATGAATGAGGTCTATGAAATTGCTAAAAAGAATGATATAGATTTAATTGAACTGGATTATTGGTTTGAAAACATAGCAGCAAAAGAGTTTTATAAGAAACAAAATTTTAAAAAGTATAGGGAGTTTGCATTTAAACAGTTGTAAATCCTTTGTAAGACAATTCAAGAGGCTGAAGGAATTAATAAAAAAACCCCGATTCGGGGTTTTTTTAATTAATATCTTAACATTCTCCTCGAATAACTGGGGGTTGAGGAACTCCACAAACAAAGCTTTGGGAATAACACTCTTTCACGATACTTCGGGTATGCGGTATATATGTGTTGAAGTGTTTATTCACGGTAGTTGTATGTGTCGGGTGAAAAACTGGAATCACAGTGTTAATGACATTGGTTTTAACATATTGCTTGGTCGGGGAGGTTTGAGATGGATTATATTGAGTAGGCATTCTGTGAGGTGGGCAATATTGTGGTGGACATTGACCGCCTTTCGGATGCCTCCAGGGCTTATTATACATTTAAACACCTCCTGGATTTTTTTGAAAGTCATTATTAGTTTATGATAATAAATGATAAAGGGACTGGTATAAATGCCTTTATCAAATATCCTGGGCATATCAAAATTTTCGCTCATTAAAAAAATTGATTAAACACTAATTTGAACGAATTTGGGCAATCGCTTGACGAACAAATGACTTGTGTCTTTTCCGCCATTTATTTTCCTTGCTCTTTTCCAAGCCCCATTCAGGAAATGTAGATAACCGTAAGGCGGCAAATAATTGCCAGTAGGGTAAGTTTGTAAAATTCACCTCCGGCATCATGGATTTATATTGATTGGTGAAGTCATTCATCGCTTGCATCCCAAAATGATATAAAATTTCGAGTTGACTATTGGCAAGGTCAGCCAAAGGGTCCCCTAAGCCTGAGTCTTCCCAATCAATGATGGAAACTAGTTTATCCTCTTTCCATAATATATTTCCTGGCCAATAATCGCCATGAAGGATCACTTCCTTATTCATGGAACGTAATGGCATGAAAGATTTTAGCAAATCTCTAATCAAGCTAAGATTTAATGTTTCGTCCAGGATTACCCTATCTTTATCATTTAACATCTCGATATATGTATTCCCTAATTTAGGCAGGAATGATAAAGCTAGTTTCGCACAATCAACACGGTGGATTTTTGCTAGATTGATTGCCAATTGTAAGATATGATCATTAAGATTTGAGGGCGTGAATTCTGACTTACCCTCAATAAACTCGATAAGTAAGCATGGCTTGGAAAAATCTCGCAGGATTGCTCGAAGTTATATGGCATTGGTACAGGCAAGCCGGCAGCTTTCAATATCATTAAGAGCTTGTGTTCATATGCTGCAATATTTGGATTCCGTTTCAAGTCATTATCACCATGCTGACGAACGATCATTTTTACGATCCGCCCTGACGATTGTAATATTTCCAGTCCTGTCACCTGTGCAGAAATTCCGCCTATTAATTCCCATGCACGAATTAGCTTGTTTCCTTGATCCAACTTTTTGACTAATTGTTCAAATTTTCCATATTCATTTATCATACGATCTTTCTCCTTTTAAAATCCCGTACAATGTTTAGGGTTTAAAGTTCACATTATCCATAGGATAAGTGTACAGTTTTTCTATAGCTTTCGAAAAAATTTAAAGAATCCATTCAGCATTTTTTATAAATGAAACCCCTAGCTTGTTACACACGTAAAGTAATCTAAACAAAGTGGGGTGTGCTGACATTGAAAATAGAAAAATATAAAGTGGAAACACCAAAAGGGACGCTTCAATATAATATTAGTGGAAACGGCAAACCAAATATAGTTTTGATTAACGGTGGTTCTGGCCCGATAGAGGGTTGGATGAAAATACTGCCGGCAATTTCGGAGTCATCATCAGTGTTTTCCTATAATCGTTTTGGTGTTGCTGGCAGTGATAAACCTAAGGAAAGCCAAGACGGGTTTAATATTGTAAACACTTTACGTGAAGTTTTAACAAGCGTGGGATTTGAACCTCCATTCTTATTGGTTGGACATTCGCTAGGCGGCCTATATGCTAATTTATATGCTCGCCTATACCCAAATGAAGTGGCGGGAATTGTTTTTTTAGAATCCAGTACCACGAAAGATAGCAGCCTTAATGAATATCAAGGCAAGGCAGTAAAAACCATTAATAAGCTGTTCAAGCTGTTTGATTCCTTGTCTTCACATCAACAATTCAATGAAGTTAATTTTGTGGAAAAAACTGTTGATCAAATCCATCAAACTGATACATTTCCCGAAATACCTGTATATGTCATTACTGGTGGACAAGAAAATCGAATGATGCCTGAGGAAGTTCGAAAAAAACGACTTGAGAATCAATTGGAATTACTTTCATTGACAAAAAACAGCAAACACATTGTCGCTGAAAAAAGTGGACATTTTCCGCAATTATCGGAACCGACTATAGTGATTGACTCAATCAAAGAATGTGCAGAAGCAATAAATAAAACAAACCTAAACCGATAAATTCAAAGCTTTTGTAAAAGTATTTTTGTTAAAGTGACTTTTTTAAAATCTCTCTATCTCCTTCCATCCCTTTGTTTAAAGATGGCTTATTCTCCAAAAAACTCCTGATGTGAAAGTTAAAAAATAGAAGAAGTCTTTTTCAAGAAATTCTCGCCCATTGTGCAACTGTCATCATATAATGCCATAACACCTTTAAGGGTGTATTTTTTTTGGAACTGCAGCCAAGAAGTAGAATTCTATATTATTTTGAAATTTCTTTAATCCGATAGTTATGTGTACAAGCATTTGTTAATACGTAACATAAGATTAATAGAGGTGATAGAAATGGTAAAAGTATTTATTGATCCCGGCCATGGCGGTACGGATCCAGGCTCGGTGGGGAATGGATTGAGAGAAAAGGATTTAACTTTATCCATTGCAACTCGAATCAAAGACATCTTATTAATAGAATATAATAACGTTTCTGTGAAAATGAGCAGGACCCAAGATACCTACCCCTCCTTAAACGATCGTACGAATGCAGCGAACGCGTGGGGAGCTGACTTTTATCTCTCCATCCACATTAATGCCGGCGGCGGAACCGGGTACGAGGATTACATTTATACGTCCACAAACCAGATAACGAAAACGTATCAAGATCATATTCATTCAGAGGTCATGAAGCTTATCAACATCCAGGACAGGGGACAAAAAACAGGAGATTTACATGTACTCCGTGAAACGGACATGCCTGCACTCCTGACTGAAAATGGATTTATCGATAATGTCAATGACGCAGCCAAATTGAAAACGTCATCCTTTATCGAATCACTGGCTCGCGGACATGTAAACGGTTTAGTTAAATGCTTCAATCTTACAAAAAAGTACAGCTGTATACCACACTGTCGTTAGTGGGGATACAGTATATTCTTAAGCATTGCTTATGGCAGTACGGTTCAGCAAATTAAAGATTGGAACGGTCTTGACAGTCAGTACACCATAACAGTAAACCAGAAATTGCGGGTGAAATGAATAATTAATAATTGACTGGTTAAATTATTTATAACTTCCAGAAGCAAACCACGCAGTAGGCCCTTCTCAAAAGAGAGGGGCTTTTTTGGTTCAGGAATATGCATGTAATGAAATAACCATATACATTCTGCCATCCTGATTCGGTCCATTACTTCGATAATAGCGGTAGAAGTGTAAGGGGCAAATAATTTACACAGAAGGCAAAAGAGGACTTGTGCAATGGGAGTCACTTTCTGTGAGTATATATAATCGCAATTTTCAGGAAACAAGCCTCTGACGGGATTCGAACCTGCACTCCTTTCGTAAGCATAGGCTAGGGGAGAACACGCTTCCCTACGGATTTTCACCTGCCTCAGCGTAATTGCTTTTCGGTGCTTCTGAAACCCTTACCTTGCGACCCGGTGGCTACAATGTTTTCCGGCGCTCTTCCCTTCTAGAGCTACAGAGGCAAATACTTATCATCAATTATAAGATTCTTATATGAGGTTGTGAACCGAATATTAAAAATTATGATAATATTATTGCCCAATATAAACAATTTTATTCTTTTGCATGAAAGGAAAATATACTGATAGTTTCCAAATACATTCACTCAATGAAATAAGTAATCTGGGGATAACGGATATGATATATTTTAAATCACCGATAGATAATTGAAGGTGATCAATAGCGATTCCGGTTAGTTACGAAAATGATCGTTTTTCCTGAATTCATCAGTAGATGGTCAAAGAAAACTGATTCTGTAGGAATTGTATAAGTTGGTGATAAAGTTTTCATCGTTTGCGGGAAGTTGTTCGTATAGGCATAATGCCCTGGGGGTATTACGGTATCTTGGTTTCCAAATGGATAATTTTGCAATGAATTATTCCACTCACTATAATGTAAGGTATGCTTTTTTACGGGCTGACACACATTTAAATGGATTGTTTGTAAAGACAAATAAAAAAACAATACTAAAAAGCACAAACCATGATGGCTTGTACCTAACATGCAACAGCAATTTAGTTGATGAACTGAAGGAATTGAATCTATGTATGGTTGCCCATTATTCATTTATTTTCCTTTCCGTAAAGAAACCCTCGAGTTGGATATTAATCGTATATTTTAATGGCTTGAACCACTTTTCCTAAAATACGGACTCTATCATTTTTGATGTTATAGGTTTTTTCTTCATAAAAAGGATCCGTGCTGCAGGGAGTGAGTGTGATGTTTTCTTCATTGATCTTCACTTTTTGACTGTAGCATCGTGACCATTTACCAAGACCACACCAATTTTTCCGTTTTCGACGTAGGTTGTTTTTTCAACGAGAATCAATGATCCGTCTCTGAATTCTTTATTCATGCTATTGCCATTCACTCTAAGGAAAAAATATTCCTTATCCGATTTAAGCATCGAATTTAATGTCGGCATATAGGCTTCAATATATTCGTTGGTGAAATTAGGCTCTCCAGCAGTGATATTTCCGTAGACACCAATTAATCTTACATTCTTTTCGTTTAGGAATTCCATTCCAGGATTATTTCTAACGATAGGTGCTCCTTCAATGAGGTGGGATAGCGGTATTTCAAAACAAGTGGACATCATGCTTAATTTATCCATTAAAGGTTTATTCCGTCCGGATTCCCAAGCTGATACTGCCGTAGGAGCCACTTTTAATATATTTGCCAAATCTTCTTGTGTCATTTTTCTTTCTTTTCTTAACATTTTGATCCGTTCACCAATGTGCATATTTCTTCACCTCTTACTTGAATATACACTATGAGTGAAAGCGAGTAAACTTAAAGTGCGTGAATTTTGCGAAAAAATGTTGGTAACTATACTTCAAGTGTGATATTATTTTTTTAGATAGGGGTGACAAGATATGACAAGCGTTAAGTTCACACTTAAACAAGCCAGGAAGTATAAAGGATTAACTCAAGATGAAATGGCTAAAGTGCTGAAGATGGCCAAGAGGACTTACATTGACTATGAGCAATATAAGATTCCTTTGAGAATCGATAAGGCTTATTTATTTGCTGAATGTGTAGGATTCTCGATCGACGATATCATTTTTTTGACCCTCAACTACACTTCAAATGTAGTTGAAAGTTCAATTGTACCAGCGTTTCTTCAACATAGTGGCGATTTGGATCCATGCACCCTAACTTTAATAAGACAAGATTCAAGTTATGATGGAAAGAAGGTGAACAAAGTGGAAAGGGAAATTAATTCTTTTGAAGTTGCATAGTACATGCTGCCATTAGCACATTTGTGAAATACGTGTTTGTAGTAAAAGGAGTAAAAATCCAAACTTCTTGGGAGTTCTTTAAAAAAGGGCCTGCAAATACTACTGAGGTCCCAATGAATGACAGCCAATTGCTGTGAAAGAAATTTATTTACTTAATGTATAGGACGGATTTCAAAACACCATGAATAGGAGCAATTGGACAATGGCAAATTCAAAGGAAAAAGTTAATCTGGATGAACAAGCCCTTATCCTTTGCAGGATAAGGGCTTGTTCTTTTTTCTTGAATTGCGCATTCCGATTTCCTCCCTAAGTACGTCTTCCTTAAATGAAAAGATCTCATACATAAATGAATTGAAGGCAAATCTTCATACTTAATCTCCATTTTCAATGAAATTTCTTCTAGTTTTTTTCTCCCATCTTTATGAGGATAGCAGGTAATTGTATGCAAAAGTACAATTATATACTAATGAAGGGATGGGAAGGAGGGCATTGATAATTGGATGGGTTCGAAAAATATTCCACATGATATTGGAGGAGATAACAATTGAAAAGGAATGTAATCAATTATGTCGTTTTTCTTGTCCTCATTCTAACCATATTAATTATGGCTAAGCCAGACATTTCCTCAGCAGGAAAATTGAAGCCGCCCTCCGAAACTTTCAGTCCAGGGGATTGGTTTCTTGGAAGTATTCCTCCCAATCTTGATACAAAGAAACCACCGATCGTGTTTGTTCAAGGGAAAAACGGCACTTCAACCAGCTGGTACGGTGAAACGGAATATCATGGTGTCAATGATATGTATACCAAAGCGTATGAAGCAGGCTACCAAACGGTTTTTGTTCAGCTTCATGACTCAGCTGGAAATGGATCAGTGAGCCAATATGCTAATGGAAGGCTTTTAGCTCAAATGCTTTCAGAAATCAGTAACCATTTCGGGGGCGAAAAAGTAAATATTATAGCTCACAGCAAAGGGGGCCCAGACACCCAAGCGGCTCTAGTACACTATGGAGCACACCAATATGTTGGACGGGTGATTACTTTAGCTTCCCCTCATCATGGTTCTCATCTAGCTGATTTGGCTTATAGCTGGTATGCGGGCTGGCTTGGTTCCTTATTAGGTCAAAAAGATGAGGGAACTTATTCTTTACAGGTTGGTAAAATGGCCGAATTTCGTTCTGTCACGGATAACCATGTTAACTCTCGTAAAAACTTATATTTCACTGTAGCTGGTATGAACAGAGGCCCAGTACTATCAGCCTTATCAATGGGTGGACAATATTTATCTTCATATGGGGAAAATGATGGACTAGTCAATGTATGGAGTACAAAAATACCCTATGCAACACATTTATTTACGGATCCCAACTTTGATCACGACAATATTCGAGTTGGCTCAGCTGTATTTTCAAGAATTGAACCCTATTTAAGAAGCACTTCAACCGCTGGGATTCCTGAATATAATGTCAATTATAAAGAACGGGTTGAAGATGATGTCATTACAACCGCACTTGCTCAAACCGTTCTGGGTGATGTCCTGAAACAAAATGTCTGGGTCGAACAAAGCTTCCATGTAAATGAAGCGGCCCCAGGTAATATAAGCATATATACAGCCTCAAATGATGTGGAGGTTGAGTTGATTTCTCCATCCAATAAAAAGTATTCACCGTCCTTAAAGGTCCATTCAGCCAAAAAGGAAACTTCCTTTTTAATGGTGCAACCATCCAGTCATTCTATAGAAATAACCTTGAAATTGGTGACTGGAAAGTACGAATGAAGACTAAATCACCAAAAGACGCCTACTTGTTCACAGCACAATTTAACGAAAAGAATCCCATTACATTTAGTATGGCCGGTAAAGTTAAGCAAAAAGATGCAAAGTTTTTAATAAAGAATCCAATGAATGGTAAAAAAAGACCAATCAGCACAACATTTTTGGTTCATCTGATAGATGAAACCGGTAATGAAATTAGTGAAAAAAACTCAATTAAGGTAATTGATACTGAAAATTTTACTGGTACCCTTCCAGAAGTACCTAAGTCAGGTGTTTATAATGTAACAATAGATGTCAAGGAAAAAAAATGTGGATGGTACTGAAAGGACCCGGACGCTGATTCGTTCGGTCTATATTGAGAAATAGCGAAATGCCTTCTCTTAATTGAGAAGGCATTTTTGGGGATTAAAAATGAGGGAGGTGCGAAATGTTAGGGTTAACTAGAGTGATGGTAATTACGCAAATGGAAAGCCTTATAGAAGTATTTATATAACGGTTGTTAGATGGATATATTTAAAAATTGGTTCCCTGGAAATTATGCATAGCAATCAGAGATCTAACGAGCAAAGAAACAGCCATTTAGAAAATTGCTCCTTATGCCCAGAAAAAATTAACAGGGCATATTGTGAAAAAGGGGTTTTTGTTTTCAACTCTTGCAAATTTCTCAACAAGTGCAGATTCAACAGTGGAATGGCTGAGGCGATCTTAACTTTATTAAAGTGAACCAAAGATTAAGAGTGAAGAATTTTATGGGAGGGGATTTTAACCCACTCTTTTTTATTTCGATGAGCTTTTTCAAAAGTACATATTACCAGAAAGGCGCTTGTATAACTTTCATCCGTTATAAAGAATGTTTAAATTTCCACGAAAACTTGATTCTATTAAAAATTTTCAATATCTACTCTTCCATATGCATATTGAGAGAATAAGGTACATAAATTTAAACAAACAAAAAAAGCGCGGAAAGCGCTTTTAGTGTATTTGTCTATATAAGCCTATTACTTTTCCAAGAATCGAAACATCTCGTAAAATAATTGGTTCCATATTTGAGTTCTCAGGCTGAAGTCTTATGTAATCCGGTTCCTTAAAGAATCGTTTTACAGTGGCTTCATCATCTTCCGTCATCGCCACGACGATATCTCCATTATTGGCACTGCTTTGTTGTTTCACGATGACATAATCTCCATCATGAATTCCTGCTTCGATCATACTTTCACCCATGATTTCCAGCATGAATACATGGTCATCATGTGGAACCATGCTTTCGGGAAGCGGAAAGTATTCTTCAATGTTCTCAATGGCCGTTATCGGCATGCCCGCTGTTACTTTTCCAAGTAACGGAACGTTCACGACATTGGCTTTGGGAATATTGTTCGCTTCCTCCAAATTCATTATTTCAATGGCTCTTGGCTTAGTTGGGTCACGTCTAATAAGGCCTTTACTTTCCAGGCGGGATAAATGCCCGTGTACTGTTGAACTTGATGCAAGTCCCACTGCTTCGCCAATCTCCCGTACGGAAGGTGGATAACCTTTTTGGCGGACCTCTTCTTTAATGAAATCAAGAATATCTTGCTGCCGTTTTGATAGTTTTGTCATTTGTGCACCTCTTCCCCAATGTTCTTTGCTACATTATAGCATGGCGCCCAACTCTATACAAACATAAGTTCGAATTTTGTTGTTGACTGAAACAAACGTTCGTATTATAATTTGACCATAACATACGAACGAACATTCGCTTTGGAGGGATAATTATGAAAAAATTATACAAAAATTATATTTATACGATTCTATTAGCGGGATCAGTATTCATCTTTTCAATTTTATTCTCTTGTACACTGAACAATGATCAAAAAAAGATTTCCTTTCTATAGAAGTAAGTGAAGGTGATACCCTATGGGGAATTGCCGAAGAATATGAAGAATCGAATTTGACAAAAAAGAATTCATTGGTTGGATAGAAGAGCATAATGGAGTCAGGGCGGATTCGATAAAACCTGGTCAAGTCATTGTCATACCGGTTAAAGGGGAAGAACTTGTCCAGAATTTGGCCAGTGATCAGTAAGTAGTGAAGGTAGGGTATTATGAAGGCGGTAATCTATTGTAGGGTCAGCACCGAAAAAGAGTCACAGGAAACATCATTGGCAAGGCAGGAAGATGAATTGGTCAAATTGGCTGAAAAGATGGATGTGGAAGTTATCTCCATTATAAAAGAACAGGCAAGTGGTTATGAGTTGAATCGGGATGGCATTTTTGACATGCTCGAACTATTTAAAACCAAAGAAGCTGAAGTTCTATTAATCCAGGACGAAACAAGACTGGGAAGAGGGAATGCCAAAATAGCCCTATTCCATGTCATCCTTAAAGAAAATGTGAAAATTTATACGCTCTCACACGATGGGGAGCTGGAGTTATCGGATTCGGATGCCATGGTCATCCAGATAGTCGGCATTGTAGAAGAATATCAAAGGAAACTACATAATCTTAAAATAAAGCGCGGAATGATAAGAGCCGTTGAAAAAGGGTACCGTCCTCAAAAAAATCTTCAGAATCAAAGGAATTCCACTGGAAGGGACCGTATGGAGATTCCTATTGAAGAGATTATTAAACTTCGTGCAAATGGGTTGACATTCTCAGAAATCGCAGCCACATTAAGGGGCTTTGGATACAATGTATCTAAGGCTACTGTGAACAGGCGTTATCTCGAACATCAAATGAATACAAAGGAAAGTAAATCATAGAACTTGTAATTTCGCTTTTTTTTAATACCATGACAATATCCGCAGAATATGAAGGAGCGAGATTATGTTATCAAAAGAAAAAATAGCCCGTATAAATGAACTTTCTAAAAAGGCAAAGGCCGAAGGTTTGACGGAAGTTGAGGCGAAAGAGCAAACCCAATTGAGAAGTGAATATTTGGAAACATTTAGAAAGTCCATGTCCGATACTTTGGAGCATGTGAAAGTCGTGGATCCAGAGGGTAATGATGTCACTCCTCAAAAGATAAAAAATATAAAAGAAAAAAGAAATTTACATTAATGCTTGGATTCTTCTGATGGAACATTCATTAGAGGATTCTTTGGCATTTTGGAGTAAAAAGAGAGTGCATTCATGTATGTATTCTCCTATTTAGTTTAATCTAAATAGGAGACTTCTTATTCCTAGAAAATTGTAATATTGGGGTATTAAATAGTGATTTTAGTTGTGATATTATGCTTGTCACTATAATATAAAGAGGTACATTACAGGAAGGGATGTTTTACGATATGTTAGATAAATTAGATGCACTTTCTATCAATACGATTCGTACATTGTCGATTGATGCAATTGAAAAGGCTAATTCAGGCCATCCAGGTATGCCGATGGGTGCAGCGCCGATGGCGTATAAACTATGGACCGAATATATGAACCATAACCCGAAAAATCCTGATTGGTTTAATAGAGATCGCTTTGTTCTTTCAGCTGGTCATGGGTCTATGCTGTTATACAGCCTTCTTCATTTATCGGGATATGGCTTATCTATCGATGATTTGAAAAGCTTCCGCCAATGGGGCAGTAAAACTCCAGGACATCCTGAATACGGACATACGGCTGGTGTAGATGCAACTACTGGGCCGCTTGGACAAGGTATCGCAATGGCAGTCGGAATGGCAATGGCAGAACGTCATTTGGCAGAAAGCTATAACCGAGATTCTTATAATGTTGTCGATCATTATACATATAGCATTTGTGGAGATGGAGATTTAATGGAAGGTGTTTCTGCAGAAGCCGCTTCATTAGCTGGACATCTACAACTCGGAAGACTTGTTGTTTTATATGATTCTAATGATATTTCCCTTGACGGCGACTTAAGTCAATCATTTAGTGAAAGCGTAGCGGACCGGTTCAAATCTTATGGATGGCAATATATTCGCGTTGAGGATGGGAACGATCTTCAGGAAATTGCTAAAGCGATTGAAGAAGCGAAAACCGACGATGCACGCCCCACACTAATAGAAGTGAAAACGGTTATTGGTTACGGTTCACCAAATCGTTCAGGTAAATCTGTTGTTCACGGCGCTCCGCTTGGTGCAGATGAGCTGAAATTGACAAAAGAAGCATACAAATGGACATTCGAAGAGGACTTCCATGTACCTGAAGAAGTGTATTCACACTTCAATGAAGCTGTTGTTGATGCAGGAGCTCAAAAAGAAGAAGCGTGGAATGAATTGTTTAAAAATTACAAAGAAGCTCATCCTGAGTTAGCACAGCAATTGGAACTTGCCATCAAAGGTGAACTGCCTGCTGAGTGGGATCAGGAAATTCCAGTCTATGAAGAAGGTAAGACATTAGCTTCCCGTGCTTCAAGTGGTGAAGTACTGAATGCGATCGCCAAAAAGGTCCCTAGCTTCATTGGGGGTTCTGCGGATTTAGCTGGATCTAATAATACTGCCATCAAAGGTGAGACAGATCTATTACCTGGTAATTACAGTGGCCGTAATATATGGTTCGGTGTACGTGAATTCGCTATGGGTGCGGCTTTAAATGGTATGGCACTTCATGGTGGATTAAAAGTCTATGGAGGAACATTCTTCGTATTCTCTGATTATCTACGTCCTGCCATAAGAATGGCAGCACTAATGGGACTGCCTGTTAATTATGTGTTCACTCATGACAGCATTGCTGTAGGGGAAGACGGACCGACTCATGAGCCAATCGAACAATTGGCATCATTGCGCGCAATGCCTAACCTAGGTGTAATCCGTCCAGCTGATGGCAATGAAACGGCAGCAGCCTGGAAAGTGGCTATGGAGTCTACAAATAAACCAACTGCTCTTGTACTGACTCGTCAAGGGTTGCCAACTATAAAAGGTACTTCCGAAACAGCGTATGAAGGTGTTTCAAAAGGTGCTTACATCATCTCTGCTTCAAAGAAAGAAGTAGCAGATGCATTGCTTCTTGCAACTGGTTCCGAAGTGAACTTGGCTGTGGAAGCACAGAAAGCTTTAGCGAACGAAGGAATTGATGTTTCGGTAATCAGCATGCCATCATGGGATCGATTTGAAACTCAATCTAAAGAATATAAACAAAGCGTAATCAATCCGGCAGTGAAAAAACGTTTAGCTATCGAAGTGGCTTCACCGTTTGGCTGGGATCGTTATGCAGGTGATGAGGGTGAAATATTGGCCATCAATCATTTTGGAGCTTCTGCACCAGGCGGTAAAATCATGGAGGAATTCGGTTTCACTGTAGAAAATGTAGTTGCTCGTGTTAAGGAAATGCTTAAATAACGGTAATGCGGAACTGACACCAACTAGATTGGTGTCAGTTTTTTTTTATCAAAAACAATTCTATTTTATATTGAAAGTGCTCATATTCTAAAGCAAATCTTCCATTCGACAAAAAAAGAAGAAAATTTCTCCAGCAAACAACATATCTTTTTAGTTTGTCAATATATAATGAGAATAAATAAATTTCGTTTAAATGTGTCAGTTAAAGGGGAAAGTCATCAATGGTGGAAAATAGTGGAGAGGGTCCTGGTGGTAAGATGTTTTCGTGACAAAATAGGAAAGCTAGGAGGCATTGGCTGATGAGAACCTATCAAATTTATTTAATCGAAGATGAATTTGCCCATCATTATTATGGAAGAGAAAAGCTATTTTTCAATTTGTTTTTGGAGTATATTCAAGCAAGGGGCAGACTAAAGAGTATTTTGCAAAAACAAATCGAATATGTCACCAAAAAAGTCCCGACTATCCAGTTGCAGTTAGCTATAGAACAACGTTTGCAAAAAAAGATGAATTATTGGACTCAAAATGGAAAATACTATTTAGAAAAAACAAACGGATCAAGTAAAGCCGTTTTAATCATTCAGAATGATTCCATTACCCTTAAGGCTGAAGGAGATTACGAGGCGGAGACGGCTTTTTTGAAAGTATTCGAAAATATGAAGCGAGTTTTTGGCCATTGATTTTGAACATGAAAAATACGGCTGGTTAAAACCGATAAAAGAAAGAAAATTTGTCTAAATGGGGGACTTTTCGGTAGCGGGTATTGTATAATAACCTTTGGTCTAGTACACTGATGTTAGACAACACGAAGGAGGAAATAGTATGTGGGTTTACATTCTAGTTGGCGTACTGGCATTGATTGCTGGAGTAGTGCTGGGATTTTTCATCGCTCGTAAATACATGATGGATTACTTAAAGAAAAATCCGCCAATTAACGAACAGATGTTGAAAATGATGATGATGCAAATGGGTATGAAACCATCCCAAAAGAAAATTAATCAAATGATGAGCGCCATGAATAAACAACAAACAAAATAAGATAGCATGAAACCTTGATATATAAGGGTTTGTAGCACTCATTTGTTAAACATATTCTTTGCTGTTATAGATTTTGGTTAAACCTTCATCATTACTTCGCATAGATTATGGTTAATCATTCTTATAATCCAAATTAAGACCACTTTTTGTTGAAAGATTAAGCAGAAAGGTGGTCTTTTTTCGTGTTGTTAGAAGATGTATTAGATGAGTATTTATTTCATTGTATGGCTAGAGGTTTTACTAAAAAGACAATGATTAATAAGCGACAGGAGTATAAGCAGTTAAGTATTTATTTAAAAGAAAAGAGAGCCTTAACAGAACTGGAAGCCATCACAGTTTTTGATTTGAGGGCTTATGTGCGTGGAAAGCATAAAGACGGTTTGAAGCCACAAAGTATTGTTTCTATGTCAAAGATGGTGTCTGCATTCTTTAATTGGTGTGTTAGTGAAGGATATTTAAAAGAAAATCCAATGAAGAAAGTTGAAATGCCCAAAGTTCCAAAACTTGTGTTAAAAGGTTTTACTTCTGATGAAGTGACTGCCATGATAAATGCTTTTACGTACAAGAATTATATTAGTGCCAGAAACAAAGCGATGCTCGCTATGATGGCTGATTGTGGATTGAGAGCGATGGAAATTAGGGGATTGAAATTGGAGAACGTAAAGGATTTAACAATCTTAGTATATGGTAAAGGAAATAAAGAACGGATTGTTTTCATATCACCTGCACTCAAAAGGATACTGATTAAGTATGAAAGAATCAGAGAAAAATATGTACAAGACAAGATTACAACTAACAATTATTTTTTATCCTATAAAGGCACAGAAATATCACATGTTGGTTTGTGGAACATGATTAAAAAAGCAGGGGATATGGTTGGAATTGATGGTAAGAGATTGTCACCTCACACATTTAGACATTTTTATTCTGTTCAATGCTTGATGGCAGGAATTGATATTTACAGTCTGTCACGTTTACTTGGACATAGTGAAGTATCCACTACACAACGATACTTGCATTCACTTAATGATGAACAGTTATTGGACAAAGCTGTGGCTTCAAGTCCTTTAATGAATCTAGGCAAAAATCAGGAATGATGTGTTTCTTAATTATGTTATAAGTTGGAAAAAAGTAGGGTAAATAGGATAACAGCCATATCGAGGGTATAGATATCTATCTATACCCTTACCTATACCCTCTGGAAGCCACAGGTGGGCTTGTGATAGGTTGTCTAAGGAAATTTTGTTTTAGGGAGGGTAACCGGGGCATAGGATTTAATTTTGAGTGAATTACAAAGGTGTTTAAAAGGTTCATTGTGACTGTCTTGTCGTGGTTATTCGTGTTTTAAAGATGTTTGACATTGATATCAAATTAGGCAGGTTATTTAAACCCACTAGCATCAAAAGAGTATAGGTTTATATAGATTGTAGGAAGAAGATTATTATGTAGAGAATTATATATATTTTAGTAGGTTTAAGTACGCAACGCATTGAAGTTACTAACACAATATATAGTGTTGGTCTTTCTTGTATTTAAAAGGCGAATAAAAGATGGTTATTTATACCAAGATATACTTCAATAAAGAAATGGGGGATGAGTATTTTGGCAAAAAGAATACATGACCTAACAAACCAGAAATTCAACTTTTTACAGTCATAGGACTTAGCGATGAGAAAGATAAGAATGGAAAGAAGAAGTGGAAGTGTCAATGTGAGTGTGGAAATATCAGATATATACTTGCACCAGATTTGCAAAACCCAAAGAAATATAAATCGTGTGGTTGTGCTAAAAGTCAATTGTTAAGAGAAGCAAGAACTACTCATGGAATGAGCGACACAAGGATTTATCATATTTGGGAAGCGATGAAATACAGGTGTGGAAATCCAAACACCACTCAATATATGTATTATGGTGGTCGTGGCATTAAAGTATGTGATGAATGGAAAAGTTCATTTAAAACATTTTATGAATGGTCTTTAAATAGTGGTTACACCGATGATTTATCCATAGACAGAATTGATGTTAATGGAAACTATGAACCGTCTAATTGTAGATGGGCAACTCCAAAAGAGCAGATGAACAATTTAAGGCGAAACATTGATTTTGATTGGCTCCCGTTTTAGTTTTTTTTAAAATCAGTTTAAAAGTTGTCTAAAATAAGTGTTTTATACGTTGTAAAATAAGGAAATCTTTAAAAGTTCTTTAAACGTAATGTGTTAGTCCGATACCCAAGAGGTAGGAAATATTATTTTCTGGTGTAAACCTACCTTTTGGAATTTATAGTTCATTACAAAAGTGACAAAAATGCGAAGGCAATCACTATAGTAAAGGTATCTGTCTATGGTTGGTAATACAAGCGAGAAAAGTGAATAAATGGTATATTTAACATGGAAGGTGTGATGAAGTGAGAACAAAATCTGATAGTGAATTTTTATGGAAGAATTAGAATATAAAAACGATAAACTATACATAATCTTGAGAGGTCATATTTATATTGATAATCATCTAAATAATTTACTTGAAGGGTTTTTACCGAATCCCAATGTATTAGAACTATATAAAGAGAGTTTTTATAGAAAAGTCATTTTAGCACTCTCATTAAATCTTATTGAACAAAAACATTATGAAGCACTCATTAAATTTAATGATTTTAGAAATAAATACGCTCATAGGTTAAGATATAAGATTACTCATAAGGAAATTAAGGAATTAAAAGAATCTTTGAGTACAATTGATGGTTTTGAAATATTTAAAGAAGATATAATCATAGGTGATAAAAACAATTCTGTTACAGACCTCAAAGCAATAATTGTTGGATTAGGTGCAATATTAGTGCAGACAGCAAGATGGATTCAGAAGTGTGAAGACCCAACATTTATTGTTAAAGATTAATATGTATTACTAAGCATCCTACTATAGTGTCTTTTAGAAAAGAGGTAATTCAACCATGCCAACACGTAAGCTTCAAACAAGTGCAGGACGAACAGGATATAACCTAGAAAAATGGAGAAAGAGAACTAAAGAACGAAGCGATATTACTGCTCATCTTACGCATTTAACAAGGATAGAAACTAAAGTTTCAGATGCAGTTGATACTCTTATCAAGATGTTAAACGAAAGAAAAATAAACGGTAGTGACACTAATAAAGGTTTTATCGTTGGTGATAATCCTGCTGTTTGTTTTCAAGAAGCACCTTTATATGGAGTTAGTCAGAATGTATATCATGAACAACAGAACAAAGCTGAGTTGGGTGGAAAAAGAAGGTATGATGCAATAGGTTTAGCTTTTTCAAAGAGGTATGTTTATGAAAAAGGTGGCAGACCTGTGTTATATGAAGATAAGGAAATAGCAAAACAATTCCTTCCACAAGAAGAATGGTGGAGGATTGTGAATTTTAACTTATCTAATGAAAATAGAATAATTGATTGGACACATGAGCGTGAATGGAGGGTTAAGAGCGAATTTGAATTTGACCTTGCTGAAACATATGTCTTGTTGCTAAATCAAAGTTTCTATAAGCACTTTATAAACAAAGTTGACCCTGAGATTCTGAAAGTGTTAAAAGGTATAGTAGTTTTGCAACCGATATTAGAGTAAATGAAAATAAGACAAGCGTAATTCATAAATCTTTTCGGAAACCCATCACAACATACGTGATGGGTTTTTTGCTGTTTAAAAATTGATAACAAACAGCGTTCACAGGGTGATAAAAGATATGGGAAGTAAATAGTCATCATTTTTATTGTGAAAGAGTGGGGTTTGGGGTGAAACCCCAAGTGAGCCGAAGGCGATTGCTCTTGAACTTAAAGAAGCGTAAGCGAAAGAAGATAGAAGACCTCTTTATATATGTCTTATCTTTATTTATCTTATCTTTATACTATGAACTACAAGTCCGAAAATGGACAATTATATCAGAGCAAAGCCAATCTGATGTCCAAAAATGGACAATTATTTCAGAGGGGTATGAACTGAATGTCCAAAAATAGACAATTAT
Organism: Peribacillus frigoritolerans; assembly: GCA_030562215.1. Lineage (GTDB taxonomy): Bacteria > Bacillota > Bacilli > Bacillales > DSM-1321 > Peribacillus > Peribacillus frigoritolerans_B. Next base: position 3,076,136 of record JAUPFL010000001.1, read on the forward strand.
TTCACACCACTATCTAGAGAAATAAAAAGGTTTTTCAAAAGTGACAAAAAAATGGCTAGTTAAGCACTAATAAGTATAGAGAAGAAATCCTTTTAAACAAAGTGGCACAAATCGAATCCAAAGCACGAGAAATAGTGAGGGGAGATATTTCTTTTCACAAAGTGGCACAAATGTCGCTTGAAAAGCACTACTTAATGAGGGGAAATATTTCTTTTTCAAAAATACGGACAAAACATCCTCCGCAGGGCGAAAAATTATGACAGGAGAATTTCTTTTTAACAAAACGACACAGAATCGGGTTGAAAAGGGCTTTCTTATTGAGAGGTAAAGATACTTCTCTTTTAAAAGGTTACAGATACTTAGACAAGGACAAAATCAAAGGAACAGGATGATTCAAATGAAAGAACAATGGAAAGCAATTAAATGTTACGAAGGATTATATGAAATATCAAATCATGGGCGTGTACGCTCACTAGATAGAGTAATAGAAATGAAGAATGGTGTACAAAGACCAACAAAAGGTCAAATGCTTAAACCAACGAAAGACCAACATGGTTACTTAAAAGTACACTTATCAATGGAAGACACAAAGAAAATGTTTAGAGTGCATCAGTTAGTGGCTTTACACTTCATCGACAATCCAAATGGATATACATTCGTAAACAGACTAAACAAAGACCTAACAAACAACAGAGCAGACAATTTGTATTGGGAAACACCGTTTGTATCGTTAGGTAACGCAGGTAAAATCGGTGGCAAGATTTCAAAAAGAGGTAAAGCAAGAAAGGGAGCGTAAGGCAATGAAAAAATCTGATTTCTTCTTCTGTTATAACAGACAAGTAATGATGTATTTAAAAGGTGAAGGATTTGAGTTTTTACTCTGTGCTTTTCACGAAACAAGTCAAAAGAAGTTTTGGATGTTCACTAGAACACCAGAGGTAAGCAAAGCACTTGATAGCTACAATGGCTACAAGAATTAAAAATGGGATAAGCAAACACAGGAAGGGAATTAAGCTAAAATGACAAAATTATTTACGAAAGTACCAAACGAAGCATTCACAGTAGGTGCAGAAAGAAAATTAAGCGATAAGGAGCTTTACCTGCTAATTTACTTATCAACAGAAAAGAACTACAAAGGCGTGACAACTGTATCTTATGATGCAATGGCAAACGAAATCAACTTATACGATGATTCAAAAGAAAGCAGACTTAAAAGAAAATTAAAGATACAGCAATCTCTCTACAAGGCAAAGGCTACATAACTATGGAAGACAAAGGCAAGTACATGAAAGCATCATCATTCCCCGATGTTCCTGATAACTTCACAAAAATCTACCATGATGATTTCCAAAGAATCGATAATACAATCGACCTATACATATTTGCTTGTGTTAGAAAATGGAAAAACGGTGCTAAGTATTCATACGCTGAATGGAGCGAAATGCTTGGTTGCACTGAAAGGTACGCAGTTGAATTAATCAAGGGAGCTGTTGAAAACAAAATCATCTACAAGTTAGAAGGTGACTTTAACAACGGTTGGGTAGGAGCAGGGCAATTAAAACAAGATGTGAACATCTACCTAACAAAACCATTCTTAATGAGTGAGAAGCAGGAACAGATTGAAAAACAAGTCAAAAATGATGCCCAAACAAAGAATGTAGCAATTACATTAGATGAAATGGAATTTGCAGACTATAGAGTTGGTAACTGGTTTGACAAGAAAGCGTTTGCAGATGAAAAGGACTACCACGAATACTTTAACCGTAAAGAAGAAGCAAGCAAGGGCGATGAAAGAGCAGAAAAATTCGTTAAGCATTGTGAAAGCAGAATTGAACAATGGTTGTCACATAAAAATGATCAAGTTAGAAAGATTGTTGCTGAAAAGTTAGCAAAAGTAGAATCAGAGTTTAAAGCTAAAAATCATCAAGCATTGCAGTTGATGCGATTGCTGAGAGGTACTTGGATGAGTTAAATGGAAATATTCCTTACAATTACGAGGTAACAGAAGAAGATGATTTCGACCAAGATGGTTACGATGAGTGGGAATATCAACAAACACTTAAAAAACAAGGAATAAATTAATTTGTTTGCCTAAGTTAAACAAATACCCCTTAGGTGTATCCATATCACTCTTATAGGGTGTAGAGGGTAGCAATACCCCTTTTATTTAAGAGATAAGTATAACAAAATTAAACAACTATATGGAAAGTTGGAAAACAAATGAACAAGGAATTAGCGAAATTTATCAGAAATATTCTTGGATTAACTCAAGAGCAATTTGGTAAAAAATTAGGATACAGTAAGGTTTACGTGACTTATGTAGAAACAGGACTTAGAGATGTGTCAAGGAAATACGAAAGCAAAATCAAAGAAGTTTTCGATATATCAACAGAAGATATGATTATGTATGAAGCAATGTTAGTTAAAACAAACAAAATGAAAGGTTGATAGAAATGATATTAATAGTAATTGTGGTTGTAGGAATAGGAATGGGTTATTTAGGGGCAAGAATCAACTTGAATAAAGCACATGAGATGGATTTAAAAGCAGACAAAGAGCGTTATGAAGATGCAAAAGCAGAATTTGAATTGTACAAAGAAAATGGAGTAGTGAACAAGTAAGATGAAAAATGCAGTTGAAATATGGAAGAATTTAAGCGAAATTGGTTTCGAAAGTTACGAGGTTAGTAGCTTTGGAAGAATTAGGTCATTAGACAGATATTCAAGAGCGAAAGGTGGAAGTAAACAATTAAGGAAAGGCAAGATACTTGCACAAAGAACAGACAAAGATGGTTACAAGCAGGTTACTCTTTGGAAAGATGGTAAACACAAAACATACCAATCGCACAGACTTGTGGCGTTGGCATTCATACATAATTATAGTCCAAATGAAAAAATCGAAGTTCATCACATAAATAACATACGTGATGACAACAACATTTCTAATTTGGAATGGGTGACACATGCTGAGAACATGGCTCACACAAAAGGTTCAAGAAAACCTAGACCTACTGTTATTTACGCTGATGGACTTAGCATCAGTATCACAATAACAGCATCATAACACAGAGAAGAATGATAGGTTGCGAATGTTCTAGTTCCCTATAAACGAGGACATTCCCATATCAATATACCTAATAATACAAGAATTAATCAAGTAAGTCAATAAGAGAGAAGAAGAAAATGAAAAAGAAAAAGACCAAATACACAGGTGTTCTATCTGTAATGAGAGATTCCGCTCTCAATATTATAAGGAGCTTTGTTATGAATGTGATGAAGCGATTGAGGATGTACTAAATCCACAAGAATTTAAAGAAGTTCTAACAGACCCTTACGAGCTGTTGAACGATGAGTTTTACATAGATAACGACATCATGGACGACTACATAACAGATTAATAAACGCCTTCCCTATAAGGCAAAAAGGAAAAATAAAAGTGTATGACACAAAGAGGAGATTTTTAATAATGGGTGCAGGAAAAGATTTAGTAAGTAAAGGTAAAGTTATGGACGATAACTACGGTATTAACGAGCTTGGAGTAACAGCAATGCTTGACCAGTATTTCAGCTTAAAAGAAATGGAGATTCATAGTTGGGATGCTGTTGATATTCGCATCGACTTCGAAAGAGCGGTATCAGCGACCATCTTAACAGGTGAAGATAGATTGGCGGTTGCATTGGTTTATGGAATGCAATTGAACCACAGAGAAGCAGGTAAGTTGATGGGCATTAAACCAACTGCAATCAAAGAACACATTGAGAATGTGTTGGAAACAGTAGAAGCAGTCTTGAATGGCTATAGAACGACTTTCCACAAGCAACAACCTAGCCAAGCAACAAACCTTGAAGAATGGATTGAAGGAGTGCGTGAAGGCTCTACAATGCCTTATGACATCCCTAGCAAGGTCACTACAGCGTTACTTACATACTTAGAAGGTAATAGAGATAAGCTTGCAAAAGAAACGCTTAGACAGCGTGTAGAGGGCAATGAAGACATCAAAGACAACTTCAATATCATGGGCAAGGATGAATATGATGTTGAAAATTACCCATTCCACCAAACATCAGCAATGATTGAAGACCCTTCACGCAAGCGTGATTATAACGGTGGTAAGAGTGATGGACCTGATTACTTCCATGACCAAGACCGTCAAAATGGAGTGGCTTACGATGACTTCGCAGGTGTCTCTAAAGCCTTAAAACCAATGGGCAAAAAAGCAGTTAAAGGCGGTAGCTCTGATGATGCTATCGCAGGAAATCAAAGCACGAAATCATGGGTGTACTAAGATGATAGATAAATTAGCGTATTTAACAGAAAAAGAGCAAAAGCACTTTTACCGACAATTGACTTCAAAACTTCTTGAAGTCTTTGGGCAAGATTATTATGAAGATGAAACAGACTTACAGCTTGATTTTCATGAATGGAAAAATGGTGACAGAAAGGATTATCACGAAGTTGTTGATAGCATCCTTTCTGAAATCGCACCAGAAGGCATTGAGATGAATTGGAGAGACTTATCAAAGCTTAATTATAAGCGTTGGCATTTATGCTCTGTATGTGGTGAACCATTCCTTGCAATTGATAAATTCAATAAGATTAGGATTTGCAACGGTCAAGACTACAAGCGATACAAGATTGGTAATGAAAATAGAGAAGGCAGTTATTATAAGGCAACTGAAAAAGGAAAAAGTGTTTGTTTCATGACATATAAAGCTTCGAAAGCAAACCTCTAAAAAATACCCCTTCGTTGTGTCCATACCATTCTTAATAAGTGTAGAGGGAGTTACTGAAACATCTATAAAAGCAGTACAAACCCTCTTCAACATTTTCGCACTTACCTTTTCTTACGATAGCTAGTGTGCATTATGAACAACCTCCTTGTGAAGGTGAGAAATCGGAAATTCTCACCTTACCTTTTTAAGGAGTGAAAGTATAACAAGTGTTTACTATTACAACTGGTTAAAATTGCGATTTTATCAAGTTGAAAATACAAGGAGAAGATGAAAATGAAAGAATTATATTTACTAAAGACAGTGGAAATTGATAAACAATCAGTTTCTATAAATCAATCTCACTTTGACAAAGAACCGAATGAGCAACAAATATTAGAGTTTGTAGATGAATGCCAAGCACCACGATATGAGCTAAGTCACTACATAGATGAAGAAATACAAAGCATTAAAATTGTCGATATGAAAGAAATGAATATTGATGGTGTTGTATTTAGTGGTGTGGTTAAAATCCTGTGTAATAAGGGATTTTCTACATCAATTCATATTGATTATGACGGTGAATTTAACGGTCTACCCTTTGAAGCTCACATGTCACAGATATACGAAACTAGTGAGTTTACTGATGAATTTGTCAGCGACCACACACATGATGACAAAAATTTAATTTTCGGTGCTTCTTATCAAGCATACAGTCAATACAATGACCTGTATGTTTCCATGTGGAGAGAATCGCCATTGAACCTCGAGCCAAATTTAAACCCATTTATAGAAGAGGATGGGGATGAGGATTTCTTTGACTTCTTAAACGAAATTGAAAAAACAAATGAAAAGAATGAAGCAAAAGGAAAAAAATAAAAAGCAGTACAAGTTGGAATAGTTTATATAGCAGAAATGAGAAAGAAATATACAGGCTAGCACAATATAACTCATTCGGTATTGTTGGTAATAATTCCACAATAGGTGGTGAAGGTGTTAAAAGGTCCGTATTTACTTCCAAATTAAACCAAAGTGTCTAGATATGTGTCTATATAATAATTTAGTACACTTTGAGGTTTGTCCATCGCTTGATATTGCTAATGTCCTTCCTCTTTTACTTTTGCAGACTATCTTATATCTAGAAATCCACTTACTTATTCCATAGATGTTTATTCCAGGGAAGGTTCAATGAGGATTTGAATATAGATGGGTAGCACTTTGGGCAATAAGCATTACGCTCATTATCTAAGTGTTCGGGCGGTAGATTCTTCAATTCATCTGATACTGCATGACAGTACGTACAATGTTTGCTTGGTGGATGATTCAAGTTATTCACTCCTTATAGGTAGCGACCTTCGCTTCAATTAGCTGTACAGATTTTTGTTAATACGTTCTATAACAGAATAAATGTTATTAGTGTGTTAAGGGGTAAACTTTACAAATACCCTTTAGGTAAATCCATATGGCTCTTAGTAAGTGTAAAGGTAACCAAATAGAAAACAGTGGGTGAGCTTATCGGCTCACCTTCTTTGTATTTAACAAATTAAAATTAAAGGAAATGATATAAATGGCAAACGATAGAGATAAACAATTCCAATCAGCATCAAGTGAACTATATTACTATGATGAGTATTCAAAGACACATAAGCCAGTGATTGAAGCAGATGGGATGCTACCTATTCAATCTATTCAAAAGAAGTGGAAAGACAGCTTTACAGAGCCTAATAATGCACTAAATACAGATAAGTGGGAAGTCCTTCAAACAGGTGCAGGACACTCAATTACTATTTTAAATGGTGAGCTTAACATTGTCACAGGAGTAACACCAAATACAGAAACAATCCTACAAAGTAAGGAAACATTCTCTGACCCATTCAGAGCTTTATTTGGGTTAAAGATGACCCAAAAGATTATTAATCAAGCATTCTATGTGGAAGCAGTAAGTGTTGACCCAACAACAGGTATTGCCGATGGTAAATGTGCAGTATCTTGGAGAATGTCAGGCGATGATTCATTAACATCAGATTATGCGGTTTATGAAACAATGAATGGCGGTCAAGCAAGATTAGCTTCAAGTGCTGTTGATACAAATGTATCTCAGACAGCTTATGGTATTTATGAATTAGAATTGTTTGCAGACGAAGTATGGTATCACGCAAGAGCAATGGACAGCACAGCAGGTCGAGCTTATTCAGCAGTTAGACACCAACAAATTCCAGACCCAAATGCAATCTTTAAGGTTCGTATTAGAGCTTTGAATAAAACAACTGCCCCTGCATCATCAACTACATTCTCAATGCAGTTTGTTACGGTTGTTGACTATGCAGAACTTACAGCAGAAATTACATCAGGTCGTGGTAACTCAGTAGCAGGACAAGGTATTTACGCTACAGTTGGTGGAACAGTTGCAGTATCAACAGTAACAACAGCTTATGTATCACCTAAATCAGTTTTCTATGCTGATACAACAGCGAATGTAACAACAACTACACCTTATGTAAGTGTGGCAAGAGATACAGGAGCAACTACAAATGCTTACAATACTTATCGTGTAAGGATTAATTCATCTCATGCAGGTACATTAGAAATCCTTCATGGTGCATCTTCAACAGCTACAAGCAATAAATCAAGTGGTTCATGGGCAGTAGAAGCAAATGTACCATTAGTCGTTGAAGTGCCTATCTTGGCTCGTTACATCGCATTCAGATTTACTAATACTGGTGGAGCTACAACAACATCATTCGAAGCTATTTCAGCGTTGATGGGTAACTAATCATGGAACAATACAGAAACGATTGTGCATATTATCAATGTAGTTTATGCGGTCATGTCACACAGATTATTAAGTTTGTAGGTATGGTTGAAGTATACGATGAAGAAGGCAATTACTTAGGTGAAACAGAAGCATATGAATTAGATGGAGAAGCATCATTCAATGCAGTAGTAGAGCATGAAGAAGAAGAACATGGTATTAAATAAGTCGTTGACTTATAAAGGTGGCGAGACTAACCCTCTCGTCATTTTGTTTAGGTTAATGAAAGCCTACTTAAATGTAGGAAGAATAATAAAGGAGAATGATAATAATGGAAGCAATTAAGCAAGAGTTAAGGGCAAGGTATGAAGCGTATAAGGTATTGGTTGAGCAAGGTAAGCTCACAGTAAATGATGTACGTAGATTAGAAGGATTAAAGGAAGTAGACCCACGCATAGATAGTTGGATGGAGTTTGGATATAACGAAGTGATGGCTAAAAAGATAGTTGAATCAGTAGATAAGAGAACAGTAACGAGGTATAGTGTAGAACCTATTGATGTTGATGAGATGGCTAAGACAATACGTGAGTATATGCCAGATGTTGGAACAGTACACTTTGAACAGATGGTACACATCGACCAGATAGAAGGATTGTAATAATGGATAAGGATATATCAGAAGTTAGAGCAATATGTAATGAGTTCCTACAACAAAGCAATTTACATAAGGAACTAATGAGTGAAGCAGAAGAAGTAGCAGTTAAGATTGAAGAACTATTAAAGGCTATCAATGAGGAACGTGCATCAGACAATAAGGTACGTGCAGACATAGCCAATACATTCGTTAAGCTATTTGGTAGCATGTACGATTTGGATAAGTAATCATGCCAAGTAAGTCATGGAAGAAGTGTAACAGTATATCGTGTAGTGAGCTAACCCTAGATAGTTACTGTGATAAGCATAAGACAGCAAGACATACAGAGTATAAGGATAATAGACAGGATAAGAAGGAGCAAGCATTCTACTCATCGAGTGATTGGATAAAGGTACGCAATCATAAGCGTATGTGCAATCCATTGTGTGAGCATTGCTTACTCATGGATAAGGTAACACCAATGGATGTATGTGACCACATCATTGAACTTAAAGATGATTGGTCATTGAGGTTAGACATAAGCAACCTACAATCATTGTGCAACAGTTGTCACAATAAGAAGACAGCAAAGGTTAAGAAGGATAGAAGATAACAAGGCATCAGTCATTGCTTAGTGCATGATTGGTGTCTTCTTTAATTTGAAAGGAAGACAAGCAATGAAAGACAACAATCTAGAGCTATTGTTAGAAACAATTTCAGCGTTATGTGAGTTTGGTTGTATCTATAGCAATCTAGGTGATTGTTTAGTAGTGCAATTAGCTGATGGAACAAAAGTTGAACTAACAGTTAATAAAAAAATAAATTAAAAAAATTTTTACATCGGGGGCGGTCAAATTTTTTTTAAAAAAATTATTGGTAGTCGCAGGTGAATCAATTTTCGAAAAACTCCCTTTATAAAGTAACGAGGGGTAAGGCTATTTAAGCCAAAAACAATCAAAAAACCACCAGAAAGGGGTGAGAATATGGGAAGAAGTCCAAAACCTGCACATTTACATTTGTTAGAAGGACAGAAAAGTCACAGGTCCAATGCAGAACTTGACCGCAGGAAAGAAGCAGAAGAATCTTTAGGATTCAAAGACGATGCAATCAAAGCACCAACATGGTTGAGGAAAGATGCAAAGAAATATTTCACTAAGTTGGTCAAAGAATTTGCAGACACAGGATTATTAAAGAATGTCGATGTGACAAGCTTGGCTCTCTATGCTGATGCTTTACTTGACTACATTACCTTCACAGAAATCATTGAAGAAGAAGGGTATATGGTCGAACAAACAAATAAAGCAGGTGCTACAAACAGTAACCCACATCCACTCTTATCTAAAAAGAAACAATGCTTTGACCAAATGATGAAGATTAGTTCTGAATTTGGTTTATCACCTGTAGCTCGTACAAAGTTAGCTACGAATTTACAGGCAGAAGACAAGGATGACACAGGATTTGGTGATAGATTATGAGCCAAACCTACGCAGAAAGATTACTTAACTACGCTTATGACATCGTAAATGGTGACATAATAGCGTCAAAGAAGCACATTTTAGCTTGTGAAAGGTTCTTAGATGACCTTGAAAAAGTGTCTAATGAGGACTATCTATACACATTTGATGGTGATACACTTACTGATTTCGTTAATTGGTCCAAGTTATTCAAGCATACAAAAGGTGTATTGGCAGGACAAAATATCGAACTAACTGATTTTCAGTTATTCTTGGTGGCAAATATCTTCTGTTGGAAAGAGAAGGCTACTGGTTACAGGCGATTCAGATATGTATACATACAGTTAGCTCGTAAGAATGCGAAGTCACAGCTACTTGCTTTGATTGCTTCGTACATGGCTTTCCTTTCAGATGAACAGGAAGAAGTTTATATTGGTGCTACAACTAAAGAACAATCAGGTATTGTCTACAATGAAATCAAATCACAGATTCAAGCAGTTAAACCACTTAAAGGCAAATACAAAGATTCATACGGTATCATAACTCATCTTCGTAGTGGCTCAATTATTCAAGCCTTGTCAAAAGAATCAAGGAAGACAGGCGATGGTAAAAACCCTAGCTTGGCAATTATCGATGAGTACCATGCACACCCTACGGATGAAATCTATGAGGTCATGAAGTCAGGTATGATGGCTCGTAAGCAACCGTTAATGGTTATCATTACCACAGCAGGTTTCGACCTAGCATCGCCTTGCTACGCTGAATACCAATACGTGTCAAAGGTACTTGACCCCGACAATGTAACAGAGAATGAAAAATACTTTGCTATGATTTGTGAGTTAGATGAAGGCGATGACATTAAGGATGAAGCGAATTGGATTAAAGCAAACCCTATCGTATCTACATATAAAGAGGGCATGGATGCAATCAGAAGTGATATGAATGTCGCTTTAGATATGCCTGAAAAGATGACCGCATTCTTAACCAAGAATATGAACAGATGGGTACAACAAAAGATTGGCGGTTACATGAACCTTGCAAAATGGAATGCTTGTGGCGTTGAAGAACTACCAGACATACAAGGCAAAGAAGTTTATATAGGTGTCGATTTATCAGCTACTCTCGATTTAACGAGTGTGGCTTTTTTAGTGCCTGTAGGTGATGAGAAGTTTGTTACTTTAGGACATTCTTTCATGCCAGATGAAACTTTGATGGCTAAGATGACAACCGACAAAGTACCGTATGATGCTTGGGAAAGACAAGGTTGGCTATCATTCACAGAAGGTAGCGTTGTTGATTACCGTTATTTAGAGAGATACATACAAGAACAAATCGATAAATACAACTGGAATGTCAAAGCAATTTACTACGATGAATGGTCTGCACAAGACTTCGCAAACAGAATGTCAGACGAAGGATTCAAGTTAGTAAAGGTGATTCAAGGTATGAAGACTTTAGCACCTGCAACAAAAAGATTTCAGAGAGCTAGTCTATCAGCAAAAAATTACCCATGACCACAATCCTTTAATCAATTGGGCAATGGGTAATGCGGTAACAAAGATTGACCATAATGAAAACTTCATGTTAGACAAATCAAAGTCATCGCAACGTATTGACCCTGTAGCATCAATCATGACAGCACATGCACATGCAAGATTCTATTATCAGCATGGCGATTTAAATTCCATGACAGACCCAGATTATCTAGACAAATTAGGATGGTGAACATATTGAAAAAGATATGGAACAAAGTAAATAGATTTTTAAGCGACTACATATCCGATGTATTTCTTATATTGGGAGCTATGTTAGTCATAATTGCCACAACAATAATGTTTGGTTTTACAATCGCCTTGTTTTTACTTGGCGGTTTTTTAATGTTGGCAGGTATTGTCGGCAGATTTTTTGAACAAGGAGGTGAGAATAAATGAGATTTTTCAGCAAAAAGAATAATGAAAAGCGAAGCTTTAATTTATCAACAGCAGATACAGAGATTATGAGAATGTTAGGTATTGAAATAGATGGCGTTTCTGCTAACAAAGCGAAAGAAGCTACATTCTATACTTGTCTACGTATTTTAAGCGATACAGTATCTAAATTACCTTTGAAGCTTTACCAAGAGACTTCAAACGGTACAGATAAAGCAGACAACCACTATTTATACAATAAGTTAAAGCTTCGACCAAATAAAAACATGTCATCTTCTGACTTTTGGAAGATGGTTGAGTATCAGCGTAACTATTACGGTCATTCAGTTGTTGTCATTGAGACAGCACCAAATGGGCAGGTCAAAGGATTACACCCTTTAGACATGGCAAAAGTGCAAATTTGGATAGATGATAAGGCTGTTATTGGCAAGGATAGTGCTATTTGGTACGTGTATCAAGGCACAAATGCAGAATACAAGTTTCGTAGCGATGAAGTTTTACACTTCAAAGGTATGACAAGAGATGGTATTCAAGGTATGGCAATCAAAGATTACCTTGCAACGACTATCGAAAATCTACAATATGGCTCTGATTACACCAATAAATATTTTAAAGGCGGTCTTTCTGCTAAAGGAATCCTGCAATATACAGGTGATATTAAAGAAGAAGGTGCGAACGCACTTAAAGCAAGGTTTGAGAAGATGGCTACAGGCATGGACAACGTAGGTAAAATACTTCCTGTTCCTGTTGGTTTCAGTTTCCAAACATTGAATACAACAATGGCAGATGCACAATTCTTTGAGAATATGAATCTTACAATCAGGCAGATTACATCAGCATTTGGTATTAAACAGCATCAAGTAAATGATTTAAGTGGTGCGAAGTTCAACAATGTACAGCAACAGAACGAAGAATTTTATCGTGACACTTTGCAAAGCATCTTGACCATGTATGAACAAGAATTAACCTACAAATTACTGACTGAAAAGGAAGTAAATGCAGGCATGTTCTTCCAATTTAATGTTGATTCAATCCTTCGTACAGACCTCAAAACACGCTATGAAGCTTACAACTTAGGTATTAGTGGCGGTTTCTTAACTCCAAATGAAGTAAGAGCGAAAGAAGATATGCCAAGAGTAGAAGGAGCAGACCAACTTATGGCAAATGGTTCGATGCAACCAGTCACGAAGCTTGGTATGGCTTATGAACAACCAACTAAAAACGAACCATTGAAAGGTGGTGAATAAAAGTGAACAAGGAAATTAGAACTTTAACCTCTCCAATTGAACTACGTTCTTTGGAAGATAACGCAGATAAGCGTTACATCGTAGGTTATGCCTTACGATTCAACAGCGAATCAGAAAATCTAGGTGGCTTTGTTGAAACTATTGACCCTTCTGCTTTAGAAGGTGCGAATCTAAGCGATGTTCGTGCATTGTTTAATCATGATGCGAATATGGTACTAGGTCGTTCAAAGGCAGGAACACTTAATTTAAGCGTTGATGAGTTTGGTTTACGTTATGAAATTGATATGCCTAACACATCTTTCGCAAGAGACTTGATGAATAGCATGGAACGTGGCGACATCGACCAATCAAGCTTTGGTTTTACAATCAAAGGTGATGGTACAGGTGATGAATGGGATTATGATGAAAGTCGTGACCTGTACATTCGTACAATCCGCAGTTTTGACAATATTTTTGATGTTAGTGTAGTTACATATCCTGCTTACCAAGCTACTGAATCAGTAGTTGCAAAGCGTAGCTTAGATAGTTTCAAAGCAAAAGAAAATGAAGTAATCGAAGCACAAAAAGCAGAAGAATTAAGGCAACTAAGACAACGACAAATAGCTATTGAACTAGAACTTATCTAATCGGATAGGTTCTTTTTATTGTCTCGAAATATACCCCTCGTGGTATCCATATCACTCTTAGTAAGTGTAAAGGTCGTAACCATTTGAGTTACAAATCTAAAAAAATACAAGAAATGAGGAATTTTCAAAATGAAGAAAATTGATGAATTAAAACAATCACTTGCAACAGTTAAAGACGAAGTTCGCTCTTTAAACGAAGCAAATAAAGTCGAAGAAGCAGAAGCGAAACTTGCTGAACTTCGCAATATCAACAAACAAATCGAAATTCAAACAGAGCTTGATGCTCAAGAAATCCAAGAGGTGGAAGTAAAAATGGAAAATCGTGAAGTAAAAAATAACGAATTAGAAATTCGTACAGTATTCACAAAAGCAATTCAAGGTAAATCACTTACTACAGAAGAACGTGCTTTAGTACAATCAGCAGTCAATGCAGACGGTGGTTTCTTAGTACCAAAAGATGTCGCTAATGACATTAACCAATTGAAACGTCAATACAAATCAGCTAAAGACATCGTAGGTGTTATTCCAGTATCAACAGAAGCAGGTTCATTCGTGGTTGAAGACCTTTCTACAATGACTGACCTAATTAACTTTGATGACAGCACAACAGGTCTTGCAGAACAACAACCAAAATTCAAAGATGTACAGTACAAAGTAGTAAACTACGGTGCTATCACTCCAATCGCTAAATCTTTCTTACAAGATGAAACAGCTAACTTCTTGAACTACCTAAACGGTTACTTCGCTAAGAAAGCTATTCGCACAGAAAATACTAAAATCTTTGCTGAATTGAAGAATGGTAAAACAGCTAAACCTGTTACAACTATGGCAAGCCTTAAAAAACTTATCAACGTTGAAATCGACCCTGCTATCAAAGAAGTATCAGTTATCGCTATGAACCAAGATGCTTTCAACTTCCTTGATGCAATGGCAGATTCACAAGGTCGCCCATTGTTTCAACAAAATCCAGTAGATGCTACTCAATTGCAAATCTTAGGATTGCCTGTACATGTATTCTCTAATGCAGAACTTCCAACAGTAGCAACTAAAGCACCTATCTTTATCGGAGCTTTAAGCGAAGGCGTTAAATTCTTCGACAGAGGTGTTTATGAAGTTGCAATTTCACAAGAAGCAGGCTTCAAACAAAACCAAGTGGTTGCTCGTGTTGTTGAACGTTTCGATGTTAAACAAAACGATGCTTCTGCATACGTACTTGCTGAAGTTACAGTATAAGAATAATTTAGAGAGGTTTAACACCCTCTCTTCTCTTTTGAGGAGGGGAACAGTTTGATTATTACATTAAACGAAATGAAACAATATTTAAGACTTGAGGTTGCAGATGTTGCAGAAGATGCTCTGTTGAACGCTTTATTGCTAACAGCAGAAGAATATATCAAGAATGCTACAGGCTTTAAGTTTGAAACCAACGTGCCAGAAACAGCAAAGCTTATTGTAAGATTGCTAGTCTCACATTGGTTTGAAAATCGTGCAGTCGTAACTTCTTCGAATCTAAATAAGATTGATTTCACCGTTAATGCGTTACTCATGCAACTAACCTACACTCATACAGAGGACGTTGTTGCACCATGATGAACGCAGGACATTTCAATAAACGAATCACTATTCAATCGAATAATGGTGGAGTTGATGCAGATGGCTACCCAATTCAAGGAACAACTAACGTTGTATCTGTTTGGGCTATGGTCAAACCTTTATCAGCTAAAGATTACTTCGAAGCTAAAGCAACTCAGAGTGAAAGAACAACTAGATTCATTATCAGATATAGAACAGGCATTGAGTTTGATATGACTATCCTTTATGGACAGCGTAAGTTCGAAATCGTGTCCATCATTAATGACAATGAAGAAAACAAAACCTTGACTATCATTGGTACAGAGGTGGTCTTATGAGTAATGGATTTTCAGGCTTAGACCAAATGGATTTACTAATGAAAAAACTTACTGAATTGGGCAAGACAATCGACAATGACACGATGGAAAAGGCACTTCAAGCAGGTGCAGAAGTCGTTAAAGAGAAGGTTGAAACTCATCCAAATATTCCTGTAAGTAAAGAAAATAAAGAACATGCTCGTGACCATATTGAAATTCAAAAGGTAAGCGATGACCAAATTGATATTGGTGCTGTTGATGAGTTCTTTTACTTGTTATTCCACGAATTAGGGGCAAAAGGTGGCACATATAAGGGTAGTGATGGCAGAAGCTACACGACACCAAATATAGATGCAAAGCCTTTCATGCGACCTGCATTCGAGAGTAATCAAGATGAAATTGAACGAGCAATGGCAGAAATTATCAAGAGGGAGTTAGGTTTATGAGTATAAATTCAATGATTATCACCGCATTAACCCCGATTGCACCTACTGCATTCCACGAATACACAGGTACAGCTACTACATATATGACCTTCTACACTTATAACCAACGTGCAGGATTAATTGCTGATGACGATGAGAAAACAACTGTTTACAGCGTTCAACTCGACATTTTTGGCAAAGGAAACATTGAAACAGTAGCACAACAGGCAAAACAAGCGTTAAAAGCACTTGGTTTTGCTAGGACATCGGAAATCGAAATGTACGAAAGTACAACAAAGACTTTTCGAAAGTCTATCTCACTAAGAGTGAGCATTTAAATTCTAGAAAAGAGGAACTAATATGGCAGTTTTAGCACCACAAGCTGTGCTACAAAGTGGTTTACAACCATCTTTTACATCAGCAGGAGCAGGTGGAGATTCATTCGTTAATGACGAAAGAGTTTATCTTCACGTTAAAAACGCATCTGCATCACCAGTGACAGTAACTATTAATTCATTCACACCATGTTCTCATGGTTTTGACCATGATTTAACAATTTCTGTACCTGCAACAACAGGTGAGCGTTTGATTGGACCATTTCAAGCTAATCGCTTCAACAACGACAATTCAATGGTATCAGTAACTTACTCAGCTACAGCGAGCGTTACAGTCGCAGTAATCAAACTTTAATCGAGCCAGATGGATAATCCATCGGCTCTTTTTATTGGAAAAAATTAAAAACAATTTAAGAAAAGAGGAAATTAATCATGGCATTAGTCGGATTAGATAATATTTATGTAGCACCACTTACAAAAGACGATGGCACAGGAGTAACTTACGGAACACCTGTAAAAATCGCAAATGCAATTGATGCTAAAATCACACCATCACAAGACCAACAAAGCATCTTTGCAGATGACAATGTTGCAGAAATCATCACAGTATTCTCACAAGTTGATGTAGAGTTCACAATTGCAGAACTTTCAAACTCAATTTACAAACTGTTACTAGGTAAAACTACAAACTCACAAGGCGTTATCATTGATAAAGCTGACGATGTAGCACCTTACTTCGCTTTCGGTTTCAGAGCAAAAAAATCAAACGGTTCTTACCGTCATGTTTGGTTGTACAAAGGTAAGTTCACACTTATCGAAGAAGGATTCCAAACTCAAGCTGATAAAGCTGATTTCACTACTCAACCAATCAAAGGTACGTTCGTGAAACGTGCAAACGATGGTAAATATCGTGCAAGAGTAGATTCAGATGATGCAGGCGTAACAGCAGGCGTTATCACAGGTTGGTTCACAAGCGTTTACAACGTAAACTAATCAACAATTTAATTAACAAAAACATGAGGGTTGTCGTAAAGACTGCCCTCTTTTTTATTTCAAAAAATACAGAAAACAAAGGAGTTTTTACAAATGAAAGCAAAAGAACTAAAACAAGCAAAGGTATTCCAAGTGGAATTAGATAAAATTCGTCCACTAACATTCGATTTCAACACTCTATCAGAACTACAAGAGTTAGGTTATGAAGACCCTTTTGAAGCTATAGTAGGTATGGAATCAATGAATCTTAAAGCAATTAAATCGCTATTTTATGCAAGTTTAATGGCAGGTCAATTAGCAGAAAACGAAGATGTTGATTTTGACTTATCAATTAACAAAGTTGGTAACTTGCTAGGACAAAAAATGCAATTTGATAACGAAGCATTCCAAGTTTTATCTGGAATCTTAGGTCAAGCAGTTGCGGACTTCTTCCCAGAACCAGAAGTTAAGGATGAAGAAGAAGCAGAAGCTAAAGAGGAAGACCCAAAAAACTAACAAACCAATCTCAAGGTATTCAATGGGATTGGTATTTTTATGTTGCGACAAATGAACTTGGATTCACAGAAGAAAAGTTTTGGAGAATGACCATGCGTAAGCTGTTGATTCTTTGGAAAAGGCACTGTGAATTTAAATATCCACCACAACAAACAAGCGATGTAAAAGTCGAAAACAAAATAGGAGACAACGAACGAGTATCAATCGATGCGTTGGGAGACTTTTTAAAAAATAAATTAATTATGAAATGAGGTGAGACTATGGCAAACGAACAAAATTTAGGTTCTTTACGTGTCTCTCTTGGATTGGATTCAGCACAGTTTACACAAAGTGTAGCTGATATTAACAGGAAATTAAAAGGCGTTAAGTCTGAATTTGAAGCTGTTAATGATGGTACAAAGGAGTATGCACAATCACTTGATGGTTTAAAAGCTAAAAATGACAATCTTAATCGTCAAATGCAATTACAACAACAAAAAGTTCAAGAACTAAAGCGTAGATTCGAAGAAAGTTCTCGTGCAAAAGGTGAAGATGCGAAAGAAACTCAAGCCTTATTAGTTCAATACAATAAAGCTTTAGGTGCTATGAAGAAAACAGAAGCACAAATTAAGCGAGTGACAGATTCGATTGATGACCAAACTGATAAGTCTAAGAAAGCACAAAAAGCTCTTGGTGAGTTTGGTGATAAAGCAAAAGGTATAGGTGGAGCATTTTCAGCAACACTTACACCTGCAATCGGTGCTTTAGGTCTTGGTATGCTCAAGGTAGCTGATGATGCAGAAGGTTCAACCTCACGTATTCAAGCAACACTAGGTGTCACAAGAGGTGAAGCGAAGAAACTGTCTAAAGATGCTCGTGAACTTTGGGAACAAGGTTTTGGAGAAAACATGGAAGAAGTTGAAACAGGTTTATTATCTGTTAAACAGAATTTCAAAGACTTAAACGAAGCAGACCTAAAGAAAGTCACAAAGGATGCTATGACCCTTGCAAAAGTGATGGATTCAGATGTAAATGAAGTCACTCGTGCAGGTAATAACCTTATGAAAGGTTTCGGTATTGATTCTGAAAAAGCCTTCGATTTAATGGCGTGGGGCGGTCAAAAAGGTCTTAACTTCTCACAAGAAATGTTCGATAACCTAAGCGAATATGCACCTTTATATAAGGACATGGGATTCTCAGCAGATGAATATTTCCAAATGCTACAAAAAGGCTCTGAAAGTGGAGTTTATAACCTAGATTACATCAATGATGCGATGAAAGAATTTCAGATTCGTGCAAAGGATGGCTCAAAAGGCGTAGCAGGAGCTATGGGTGCATTATCGGAGAGTACACAAAAGACATTTGAAGATTTCAACAACGGTAAAGCAACTGTAAAAGAACTACATAATGCTGTTATTGGCGACCTTAAAGGCATGGATGACCAAGTATCGGCTAACCAAATTGGTGTGGCTCTTTATGGTACAAAATTCGAAGACCTTGAAGCAGATTCTATGTATGCAATGGGTAACATCAATGGTGCTATCAAAGGCGTTGATGGTGCAATGGATAAGTCAGGTAAAAATGTTGAAAAGACATTTGGACAGAAGCTTCAAATCTCTTGGAGAAAAACACAATCTGCTTTAGTTCCATTAGGTGAAGAATTACTTAAAGTCGCTAATGATGTACTTCCAAGCCTTCTTAAAGGCATTCAATGGGTAACAGATAAATTCGAAAACATGTCACCTACAATGAAGAAAATTACTTTAGGTGTCGGTGCTTTTGCATTGGCTATCGGTCCTGCTATTTTAGCTGTCGGTAGTATCGCAGGTTCTATTGGCGGTTTAATGCCAATTATTGCAGGAATCACAGGTGCTTTCACAGGTGCAGGCATTGGTGCAGGAGTATTAGGTACTGCATTAACCGTATTGACAGGTCCAGTTGGAATAGCAATAGGTGTTCTTGCATTACTTGGTATTGGAGCTTATAAATTAGACAAAGCATTAGATAAACCAATTATGAAGTCTAAGATATTCAGCGATGAAATCTCTAAATCTACTCAAAAAGCTGTTGGCTCATATCTGAAAATGGATGAAAAGGCAACAGAATCACTTAATCAAATGGCATGGTCACAACAAAAAGTGACTAAGAAAATGGCAGATGAATTAGGTGCTAAGTATGATGTTATGGGTAAAAGAATCAATGATTCTTTAGACAAAAACTATGCAGAACAAACAAAGAAAACGAAAAAACTATTCGATACTAATAGTGCTTTGACAGCAGAAGAGGAACAAAAAATCCTCGACAAACAGGCAAAGGATAACGAAAAGAAGAAAAAGCAAACAGAAAAATACGAATCTCAAATTAAGAAAATCTTGAATAATGCTTCTAAAGAGAAACGTGCTTTAACAGAAGAAGAACGTCTAGAAATTGAAAAAATTCAAGGCAAAATGAAAACCAGTGCTGTTAAAACTCTTAGCAAAAGCGAAGAAGAGCAACTCATGATTCTAGGTCGATTGAAAAAGCAATCAGGCAAAATCACAGCAGAACAATCGGCAGATGTAGTTGCTAACTCTAAAAAGCAACGTGATAAATCAGTTGACCATGCTAATAAGCAATACAAAGATACTGTTAAACAGATTGAGTACATGCGAGATGTGACAGGCTCTATCACAGGGAAACAAGCAGACAAAATGATTAAAGAAGCTAAGAAAGCAAAAGATAAATCAGTTGACCATGCAGAAGACATGCACAAGAAAGTTGTCAAAGAAGCTAAGAAACAAGCAAAAGGACACGCTGATGAGGTCGATTGGGAAACAGGGAAAGTCAAAACTGGTTGGAATAAAATGGGCGATGCTGTTGAAGAAGCTGTAAATTGGTTTAAAGGATTATTCGGTAAAGGCAAAGTTAAGGCTAGTCCAAAATCATATACTCCTAAGAAGAAAACAACTTCTGAATACGCTAATGGTACTGCACATGGTAGACATAATGGTGGTATGGCATTAGTAGGTGAAGAAGGTCCAGAGCTTGCACACATTCCAAATGTAGGTACAACTATGCTTGGTGTTGGTGGTCAACATCTAATCGACTTACCTAAAGGTTCATCTGTCCTACCTGCAAGACATACACAAGCTGTCATGAAACAGTATGGCATTCCTATGTATGCTAATGGTATTGGTGACTATTTTGACATTCTTACAAAAGGTCCAAAAGCAGTTTGGGGCAAGATGAAAGAAAAGTTCAACATTACAGATAGCGTTATGCCTTCATGGGCAAACAAGCTTACAGGAAGTCCTACAAAGGCTATTGGTAATGCTTTAACAGGCGGTATCAAAAGTTTAATCGATGGCATGTTTAGTGGTGGCGGTAGTAATAACCCTGTCGGTGCAGGCGTTGAAAGATGGCGTGGAACTGTTATGCAAGCATTGGCAATGAATGGTTTACCAACCACTTCTGCTTATGTAAACGCATGGTTAAGACAAATCAAGTCAGAATCGGGCGGTAATCCACATGCTGTCCAATCCACAGCAGTCAAAGATATTAACTATTACACAGGAAATTTGGCTCGTGGTCTTGTACAGGTAATTCCACCAACATTCAGAGCATACGCATTCCCTGGACATGGTAATCAGATGAATGGTTTAGACAGCTTGCTTGCAGGTATGAACTATGCTAAATCACGTTATGGAGCTTCTACGATGCTTAATTATGTTGGTCATGGTCATGGCTATGCAAAAGGTGGATTCATTAACGAAGAGCAAATGGCGATGGTTGGTGAAGGCAACAAACAGGAAGTAGTTATACCTCTTGAACAATATCGTGGTAGAGCGAAACAACTGTGGCTACAAGCAGGAGCGAAACTAGGTATGTTAAACGTACCTCAACCTTCTCAATTGATGCCTACAGGCTCTACAGGCGGTGTAGGAGCGACTACAAACCACATCACAAACACTTATCAAATTAAGGTCGAAGCAACAATTAATAATGACCAAGATGTTGCAAAATTAGCAAAACAAATTCAGAAAGAAATCGAACGAGAGCAAATTAGAGCTAGTCGTTCATTAGGAGTGAGCTATTAATCATGGCGAGTATTATACAAAGTTATGCAGGAGTAACCACTCCTGCTTTTTTAATTGTGGAAAGAGTTTCCTTTCAGGTACTACCACAATCACAAATTAAAACATTAAACACACCATTTAAAAGTGGTGAATACTACATCAACAAAGAATACGGTGTAAGAACATTTACAGCAGATGTTGCAATTAAGACATCAAGTGGTCAATCAGTTATGGATTATGCAGATGACCTTGCAGAATGGCTACATCATGAAGAACCAATGGAATTAATCTTTAGAGATAAACCATCAATCACCTATTATGCACAAGTTGACAATAGCATTGACATACAGAAATTTGGAAATTCGGGCAGAGGTCAAATTACCTTTGTTTGTTATGACCCTCATGGATACGGTGCAGAGCGAACTTTCGCTTTTAGTCCATTGAATACTGACCCTATTAATATTACAAATGGTGGCAATACAAAAGCTCATCCAGTAATGTCAATGGAGTTTGCTAAGAACGTTACAGATTTTGCAATTATGTCTGACAACAACATGCTTTATTTTGGCGAACCATTTGACCAAAGTATTCATACACCTGCCGATTTAAACCCTAGAATCTTTAATGATAATATGTCCACACTTACAGGATGGACAGCAGGAGTTACGGTAGATGATGGAGTTGTTGCAGGTACTTTATATTCAACAGGTCAAACCTTCAAGCAAAATGGCTCATATGGAACAGGTACTAAATGGCATGGCGGTAGCTTAATGAAATCTTTACCTAGAGAGGTTCAAGATTTTACGGTGGAAGTCTTGGTTAATATGGGAAAGGCAACAAACAACATGTTAGGCAGAATAGAATGCTATTTATTAGATGTCAATTTAAATAAAATAGGCAAGATAGCTTATCAGGATGCAAGCTCTACAATTTATAACCCAACATTTAAGGCGGTTGCAGGTCCGCAAGCAACAGGGAAAGTTATTGTTAATTCACCCGAAGGCTATTTGCGGATTAATAAAAAGAAAGCACCTATTAATGTTAGGGATATATATGGTTGGTTAAAGCTAACCAGAAAAGGAAAAAAATACACAGCTTCGATTTATGCGGAAGTAAACGGAAAAAGGTATTTGCTGAATGAAGTTTCATGGACTGATACAAAGAACCTTTATAATAAAAAGCTTGCTTCCATTCAGATTCATATTTCAGCACATGGAAATAGTCCTGCAATCGGTACTATGTCCATAAATCATATTAATGTATTTGAACATTTACCAAAACCAACAGTAGACACGAAAGACTACGTATTTAGAACAGGCGATATTCTAACAATTGATAACGCCACTGGAGAAATCCTTAAAAATGGTGAAGCTTTTTACGAAGACCTTTACCCTACTTCAAGCTTTATTAGTTTAGATAAGGGAGTAAACGGTATAAGCGTAAGCGACCCTGCTATTATCAATGGCACAATCATATTCAAAGAGAGGTGGTTATAAACCATGCTATTCATTTTAAATAAAACATACGATGTTGTGGGAGTATTGGACAGTAACCTCTCCTCAAGGTTGTCCATTCTTCAATGATACATACAATGAACAATTATTAAACGGTTACAACACTTTAAGGTTCGATGTACCTTCAAATCATCCAACAGCAAGCCTTTTAGAAGAAGAAGGTTTTGTTATTTATACAAAAGACGAAGGTCATGAGTTATTCAGAATCAAAGAAATTTATGAATCTCATGGCGACCAAATGCTAAAGACTATTGCTTGTGAGCCTTCTGCTACACAAGATTTGATGGATAAAGTTATGCGACCTGCGATTTACCCTTCACAAACTCTCACAATGGTTGTTAAAGCTATATTAGCTCTTACAGGTTGGGAACTTGGAGAGAGCTTCTATGACGGTATAATCACCGCAGAATTTAATGATTACCCTACAGCACTTGAAGCACTACATAGCGTTATTGCACAATTTGATGTTGAAATTGAATTTAAAGTCGAATTTGATGGCTTAAAAATAGATAAAAAGATTATTAATCTTTATGAAAAACGTGGTGAGGAAACCAAGAAAATCATGGAGTACGGTGGTAACTTACTTGGTTTAACTCGAAACATAAATACAAATCAACTTAGAACAGCAATGATTGCTGTTGGTAAAGATGATGGTGATGGAAATAAAATTACAATTGCAGGATTGGATATTACAGTACCAGAACCATATGCAATTGTTGGTGACACAATAATCGATGAAAATGCTCTTGAAAAATGGTGTCCAGACGGTAATCATCGTGAAGGCGTGTTTAAAGACGACAATGCACAAAGTCCTTTAGAGCTTTATAAAAACACTCTTGCAGAGCTTAAAAAATACAACAAACCACAAACTACATATGATGTGTCGGTTGCCATGCTTGAACAATTAACAGGCTATGAATTTATGAAGATTTCAATTGGCGATACGATTCGTGTAAAAGATACAACCTTTGCACCGCCTTTATATTTAGATGCGAGAGTTCTAGAAAAAGAAACTAGTCTCACAGAAAACGATAAAGGAAGAATTGTTCTAGGTGAGTTTGTATTACTTAAAGTAAAACCTATTACTGCGGTTCAACAAATGCAACGCAAAATCATGTTCTTTGAGGATGATTGGAATAGAGCTTTAAAAGAAGCAGAAGAAGCGAAGCAAAAAGCAGAAGAAATCGAAGATAACGTTGTTTATAAAACAGAAATATATTCTACAAAGGGCAACACTTTTAAGAATGGTGCTGTAGATACAATCCTTATGGCAGTTGTCTACAAGGGAAAAGACAACATTACTGACACTTTACCTGCATCAGCTTTTATTTGGAGAAAGAAAGACAAGAATGGCGTTATCGATACTGCATGGGGTAATGCGAACATGGGTGTAGGAAAGTCAGTAGCAATCTCATCTGCACAAGTAGCTTCTAGAGCTACATTCGAATGCGATATAGACATTGCTTAAAAATAAAAAGGAAGGTGAAAAAATATGAATATCGTTGGTACAGGTCAAATTACTTTGACAGACCTAAATGATGTAGTTGCATCAACAACTGCCCCATCAAACCCTATAGACGGTACTATGTGGTTCAATACTACAGATAAAAAAATTATATGTATATACAACTGTAGGTAGCAAATGGAATGTTTCAGCAGACTATGAAGAGTACGTTAAATCAAGGGGTGAAAACCTTGTAACAAATGGTACTGGTTTGCTTGGAAATAATACAAACTTTAGTGGTTTTACTTTCGATGGTGCAGAAGTTTATGCAGGTGGAGGTTCATTCTACACAGCTACACAAAATGCCACAAAATTTAACGATGAGCTTATTCCTGTAGATGTTTCAAAAAAATATAAGTTTAGTCTAATGGCTAAATCTAAAACAGGATTAGGAAAGAACTACTTTGGAGTGGCTACATATGACATTGATAAAAATGTTATTGTTCCATATAGCTTCTACGGTTCACAATATCCTATTACCACACTTGCAACAGATTTAAAGGTTGGCGACACAGTAATTAATCTTACATCTTCAACAGGATTTATGGATGATTCTGCAACACCAGACCACAGACATAGTATTGTGTTTTGGGGTTATAAGAATAGTTTTGGATATACATATCCTGATGGAACATACTCTAGAAAGTATTTTTCAACAGCATGGAATGTAGGAGCAATCAACAGAACAACCCATACAATCACTCTTAGCAGACCATTTGATATTGTAAATCCAAATGACCCAGAAGGAATTTGGAGAGCAGGACATAAAGTATCGCCAACATCAAGCGGTGGAAACTATCAATATATGACAGCAGGAAACGTTAATGTTCCTACTACATGGACACCTTATGAGGGAATTATAACTGGTAATGGCATTTCAGCAAATGCGTTTCCTCATGGTACTGCATTCGTAAAGCTTCTATTTCTAACAAATAGAGATACAAGTGGCGGTCAAGCAGGAGATGCGACATGGTTTAGTAGTTTGTCATTCTCAGATGTTACAGCTATAAAAGACATTCAAACAACATTAGACAATATGGTTAGTGATGGATTGATTGACCTTAAAGAACGTCAAATCACTAAAGATTTGTTGACTGACATTATTGGTTATGTAATCGGTGACACGACAACCTCATTGCCAACGACAGCTACACTTGATGGAAGCTTAAAGGGTTCGTTTTATAACGTTCGTAAGTCTGCGGTGAATGCAGGTATTACTACAGGTGATACAAGATATGTTGCAGTAAAAACGCAATATGATGCTCTGAAAACATACCTTGAAAGCTTGACACCAATTGATGTATGGGATGTTAGCACAGCAAATAGAAATCAAATAATTGCGGTCACTAAATCAACATATAGAGATAAATGGTTGCAATATAATTTGGCAGTTGAAGCTCTAAAAGTTGCTACAACAGAACAATTAAAGAAAAATGCAGACAACATTCAAGTAGGTGGACGTAACCTCGTTCGTAACTCTACATTCAACAGAATGACAGAAGCACTTACTTTATTCGATTGGGGTACAATGGGTAGTTTTGGAGTAGTTGATGCAGAAGCAGATAAACCAAATTCAAGTATTCTTAAAATATCTAAAACTGGAAATACTCAGGATTGGAATTACCAAATGTGGTCCAATGCAATACAAGTTGATGCAAATGGAGTGAAAGAATTTACTCTAAGTTTCGATGTTAAAACTACAAGCGTTGCAGGTGTAGATTCTGGTAAACATGTGTTCTTCATAAGAACATTTGATGACCCTACAAAAACAGCATCAGCAGATTCTTCATATACAAAAGGTATTACCTCAACAGATGTTGTAATGGTTGATAATGTTTGGTCTAGATACACAATAACAATTAAACCATCAGCAGGAAAATATATAAAAGTTACCCCTTACCTTGCAAGAAATGGTGAGGTTTTTTGGCGTGAAATTCAACTTGAATACGGTAATAAAGCAACTGATTATAAATCTGCACCAGAAGATTCTAATGAGCAAATTTATTTGCTTGAAAACAGGGTAGCAAATGCAGAACAGGTTTACCTTAATGGCGGTATCGTCACAACGGTTATGGAATCAACAGACTTCACAGAGATTATGAAACAAAAAGCCGATACAGATGCTTTAAGTGGTTTAGTCAATGAAGAATCTTTAGACCTTGCTTTGCAAGAAGCTCAAAAGATAGTTGATGACAAAATTAATCTAATCGACTTTGCACCTTATGCACTATCGACTGATGTTCAACAAACAAAAACAGACCTAACAACAGCAATTAAAGCAGGTGGTGGTGTCAATATCGTTCGTAACAGTATTGGATTTGCGAATACAGATTTTTGGACCATTACAGGAACAGTAAAAACTACTCAAGATGATTCAGTTAAGCAACTTGGATTTGGTAGTGGTTGGTATGCACCTGTTGGTACAGGCGGTACTATCTCCCAAACTATTAATACACTTGAAGGTCAATCTTACACAATATCTTTCTACATGAAAAAGATAATTGATAATGCTTCAAATGGTTGGGCAGGTGTTGATTTGGTCGATGAAAATAATGCAAAGGTTACTTTCATGGGACTTGGTGCAGGAGAAGGTACAACAAACGGTTATGAGAGATACGTTTATACATTCAAAGCAACAGCAAACACCTACGTTATTCGTCCTACTCTTGGTGCGAATGCAGATGCAGTTATCACAGGGTTAATGGTTAATATCGGATATGAGCCTTTGCAATGGACGATGGCTACAGGCGAACTTTATAACACCAATATCAAGATGGATATGAACGGTATTACTGTTAATCAGATTCTAAATGGTATAGAAGTTGGACGAACAAAAATGACACCTACTAAATTCGCAGGCTATTACGATGTAGATAATAGTGGAAGCATTGACGAATCAACTGGTTCGGTAGATGAGGTATTCCGCATGGACAAAGATGAATTTGTCATGAAAAAAGCTACGGTCAAACAAGAAATAACAATGGGAACATTGAAAGCAATCGATATTCAATCTACAGCATTTACAGGTTGGGTATGGGTTTCAAATAAGACAGAATAAAATTGGAGTGAGACAATATGGCATTGTCAGGTAGTTTTTACACAAACGTTGGCTCTCATTGGCGATTGTCAATTGAGTGGTCTGCGACACAAGACGTTGCGAACAATCAGAGTGATGTAGTAGCAAAAATGTATTGGGAAGCGTTGGATTCATACGGAAGTATAAATTCATCTACTTCCAAAACATCAGGTATCCAATATAATGGCGGTACATTTAGCACAGAAACACACACAGCAGGGTTAAATGGAAACCAAAAGAAATTAATTAACACTTATTCATTCACGCTAACACATGATGCAGATGGAACAAAATCATTCTCACTTGACGGTTGGTTTGATGCAGAGATAACACTTAGTGGCAACTACTACGGAAGAATTGATTTAACTGAAAAAACCTTCTCATTAAACACAATTCCACGAAAGTCAACCATGACAACAAGCAGGAGCTTTACAGCAGGCTCAGATAGGACAATTTCTATATCAAGATATTCTACTTCATTCAGACATGAAGTAGAGCTTTCTGTTGGTAATAAAGCAACAGATACATGGAATTGGATTAAACAAGTAGCTTTTTCAACCTCTGAAACCTCAAAATCCACATCATTTGACACCGCAGAAAAAACAGAAATTTTCACCGAATTAAATGGAGCATCCTCAAAAGACGTAAGAATGGTTCTTCAAACATTTAAAGGCGATGACTTGATTGGAAGTGTTGACTATTTTGGAACAGTCATAGCACCAGATGCTTCGACTATCAGTAGTACAACCGATAGAGATGTCTATATTGACCAAACTATTGATTTAGGTATCACAAGAGATGATAGCGAATTTACACATGATTTAGTTATTACATGTGGTGCATTCTCAAAGACAATCACAGGTGTTACTACAAGTACATCTTGGACACCATCGGCAAGTGAAAAGACAAGTTTATACAATGAGACAAAAACAGCTAATTCAGTTGATGGAAATATCAAAGTCACAACTAAATATAATGGCGTGGTTGTACAAAGCTATACAAATAATGATATTAACTTCTATGTACGTAACAGTAATCCAACATTTGGTACAGGGTATACATACAAAGATGTAAATACCGTTACAACAGCGATTACAGGCGATGCAACAAAGATTGTACAAAATGTTTCATCAGTTGATGTAGAGCTTCTTACAGGTGCAAAAGCTGTAGGTGTAAACGGTGCAACAATCGTAAACTATATTGCAACTCTTGGCGGTAAATCTGTCACGAAACCTTATAGTTCAACAGGTACAGTTACATTTAACTTTGGATTTATTAATGCTAGTACAGACCAAACATTAACTATCAAAGCTATAGATAGTCGTGGAAATAGCACACAAACATCAAAAACAGTTACGATGTTACCTTATTCGCAACCTGTTATTACAAGCTCTGTAACACGCTTAAATGGCTTTGAAGCACAAACAACCCTTACATTAAGTGGTTCAATTTCTCCTTTGACAGTTGGCACACAGAGAAATAGCTTATTGAATATTGCAGGGCAAACAGCACCATTGCAATACAGATATAAAGAAAACATTGCAGGTGCGGTATATCCTGCAACTTGGACTGACTTTACATATTCGACAAGCACAAATACTTACACAGCTACAAATGTTGTTATAGCAGACTTAGATAATACTAAAAACTTTATCTTTGAAATTCGTGCAACGGATAAGCTAACGACAACAACTATAACTAAAACAGTTGCATCGGGTAAACCAATCTTCGCTATTGATTCTGAAAAGGGTTCTGTTGGCGTTGGTAAATTCGCAACAGGTACAGGAACACTTGAAAGTGCAGGTAAGATTATAGGGAATGCAGGTATTGAAATTACTGACGGTTATCTTGAAATAGGCTCATATAACAATACAAGTTATGGTTCGGGCAAGACACAGTTGTTTTATGATGGTGTAGTTAATGCTTTAAAAATGCAAGCAAGAGATGATACAAACACTATAATCTCCCCACCAGATTTATTAATCGGTGGTAAAAAGGTTCACCATGATGGAAATATAATGATTGCAACTGGAAGCGTGAATATAACACCTGTCGCAAATACAACGGTGAGTGTAAATATCTCCTTTGGTAAGACGTTCCCTAGTACACCATCGATACAGGTTACACCTAATACAGGTGTGCCATATACCGAAGTAAGAGGTGTATCATTCAGCAATCCAACGACCACAGGATGCACACTTAATCTAAATAGGACTAATACCGTAGCTACTACGCTTTATTGGGTAGCCATATGGGGAGGGTAATAAAGTGAAATTATATATTGTAATAGATTCAGCAAACAGGGTAGTTGCCAATGGTACTACCTTTTTAAGCATGGATGGATTTAACACTTACGAAATAGAAGTTGAAGAAAACCATGAGATTATAACTAATCCGTCATTATTCATCGTTAAAGATGGGGCGGTAATAAAAGACGAAAGTCATCTGTTAGAAAAGCTCAAAAAAGAAAAAGGTGAAGAGTTAAATCAAGCCTGTAAAGAATCTATATTAAAAGGATTCAACCATACCATTAACGGAATTGAGTATCATTTTTCTCTTGATGTGGAAGCACAATTTAACTTTCAAGGTGCTAAAGATATTCTATATGAAGGATTGGTCCAAGAAATCATGTGGACGGTTCAAAAAGATGGTCAATACACAAGAATCCCTTTAACAAAGGAAATCATGAGCGAATTGATACTTGTCATTCTTCAACATAAGGACAACAACATCTCTAGATATAGAGATTTTTTATGCCCATTCTTGAAGGATGTACAACTTTAGAGGAAATCCAAGAAATTATTTGGTAAGCAAAAACGGGTTAAAGGAGATGAGAAAGGTGTGTAAAAAGCACCTTCTTTTTATATATGAAGAAGAGAGAGAGAAAAAAATACATGTTTAATTTTATACTTGCCAGTAGTTTAATTGGTGGAATCGGAGCGTTTCTTTTTGGCAGTTGGTTGCCATTAATGGGAGTGCTTTTAGTTATGATAGCTTTGGATATACTCACAGGATTTGGTAAAGCGATATACAACAAAGAACTTAGAAGTAGGAATATGTCACATGGAATGTTGCGTAAAGGTGGCATCATGGTAATGGTCATCGTTGCCAACATGATTGACGTAGCAATGTTCGCAGGTCTTCCTGTTGCTCGTGTAGGTGTCCTATCCTATTACATTGGAATGGAAGGTATTTCCATTTTAGAGAACTTGACAGCTTGCAATGTTCCCATTCCTGCATTCATCAAGAAATACCTATTGGTATTGAAAGACAAAGGCAAAGACTTAGAAGAAAAAGAAACAAGATAAAGAATAAATATTCATGGATGGGTGGTAGAGAATATTGGTTTTTATTAAAAATAGTTAAGCAGTAAGGCATTGTCTTTGGTTGGGTAATGCCTTACTCCTGTCCATAAGATAGAAAGGAAGAAAGAAAATATATATGAGTTACAATTAGTTCTGGTCTTGGTTCTAAGACTTCTGGTGCAGTAGGCATTTTAAATGAGGTTACATAAGCTAGGCGAGTAGTTGAACAAGTCGCAAAATATTAAAGAAGTGGGTTGTACAGAGCTTTATATTGAAAAACTAAGTGGTGCTACAATGGAGCGTCCAGAGTTACAAAGAATGCTTGAAGAACTTGAAGAAGGTGACAAGGTAATCATCCATGAAATAAGTCGCTTATTACGTTCAACTAAAGACTTACTTAATAAGGAACGAACTAAAGCAAGGTAGAGAGTACAAAAGAGCTAGAGGAAGAAATGGTGGAAGTCCGAAGAAGGATATTAAACAGATATATAGGGCATTAAGACTATATGATTCTGCACAGTACACAGTTAAAGAGATAGAGGATATGACTGGTGTATCTATAGCTACTAAATATAAAGAAAAAAAGAAAAACTAATCAATCCATATACTAATGCAAATGGCTGGTATTATTCCTTCCCTCATCTAACAAATTATGTTATTTTACTAATAAGTAATGACATTAAATTTAGAGTGTGGAAAAGGGGAATTGGTATGTTTACTAGAGGTCAATATTTTAAGAATTTAGGTTTTAAAAGCGACCCTTTTGCATCTACGAATGCTGAGAATGAAGAGCATTTACAAGACTATTTTGTAAATCCACCTTATTTTGCATCTTTAGTAGGAGATTTTGAAGCTCCAAAGTCTTCTATTGTTCTTGCCCCTAGAGGTTTTGGGAAAACAGCCCAAAAGAGAAAGTTTGAACACCTTGCAGAAGAGAATCATGAGAGTATTATTTCTATTGTTTATGACGATTTTCCTATAGATGGTTTTACTAAAGCTTCAGATATTAAAATAGAAAAACATCTAAGAAAAATAATAAAACATTTGCTAATTGCCTTCCTATCAAAAATGCACTCATATCAGACTGAGGTCACATTTGATGAGTTTGAAAGAAACAAAATACTAGAGTTAGTATCAAAGTATTTAAATGACCTTACACCTAGTGAAATAACAAGTTCAATAAAATCCATTAAAGGATTTAAAGGGAAACTGTACGATATTTGGTTAACAGCATCAAAACCAATTAATTCTGTAGTAAATCTCATATTAAAAGCAAAACAATTAGGAACTGTAGATTTGAGTTTTAATGTTCCACAGCAGAAGCTTGATAGTTTACCACAAGTTGATGATATCATCTTTATTGAGAGTTTGTTTAGTAAGCTTGGTGTCAATTCTGTATATATCTTAGTTGATAAAGTAGATGAAAATAATTTAACAACAAATGATTCACTTGCTTCTTACACATTGATAAAACCTCTATTAAGAGAGTTGAAGCTATTAGAAAGACCTATTGTTGTTTTTAAATTTTTTTCTGGGATAAGCTAAGTGAACATTGGGCTGAGGATATAAGACTTGACAGAATTGAGGATTTTAAGCTTGAGTGGAATGAAAAACAAATTCGAGCAATGATAAACCGTAGGTTAACGGTTCTGAGTGATGAAAAGGTGACTAATCTGCATCAAATTTTAGATTGCGATGAAGCTACACTCAATTTAATATTAGAGTTCTCAAGAAATTCACCAAGGGACTTAATAAATATATTGAGGACTATTTTTGATGTGCATATAAATAATAGCGATAGTATCGATTCCATTCCTGAAATAGAATCAATCCATGAAGGAATTGATAAATTTTGTGAGAATAAGTTTAAGGAAATCGTAACAGATGGCAGTCAACAATCACGTTTAAAAAGAATAAAGAGAACAACCTTTACCATACCACTATTAGCTAATGATATTATTAAAGAAAATGAAAACAAAGTAAGAAGTATGATTATGCCCTGGACTAGGTCAGGTATTGTGTTGACACTGTCGAACAGAGTAAAAGTGAACAAAAGTAAACTTCCTGTCAATATGTATGTTATTAATGACCTTAGAGTAGCTAGGTACATTCTTTTCAATCAACCCTTAGGTGAATTTGCTAATAATAATATCTTCAGATGTGATGAGTGTAGTCAACAAATTGT
Organism: Peribacillus frigoritolerans; assembly: GCA_030562215.1. Taxonomy (GTDB): domain Bacteria; phylum Bacillota; class Bacilli; order Bacillales; family DSM-1321; genus Peribacillus; species Peribacillus frigoritolerans_B. The sequence continues at coordinate 3,109,240 of JAUPFL010000001.1, forward strand.
ATTTGATAAAAAAATGACTTCAACATACATGAATTTAATTGTCCGAATTGTCAAAATCTGATTAAGGTTTGAAAAATTTGAAATGATGGGTATACGTTAACCGTTCCTCTTAGCCAGGGGATGAAAGACACTCTAATTAAGAGTGTCTTTTAATTTTACAGCTTTGCAATGATGATTAAATATGTTACAGGCGTAGAAACATAGCGACTGTAAAAGGGATTTTTATCTAAAGTCTAAGGTTTGGATTACATTGAGGTTTACTAGTAGGCAAATACACAATAGTATGACGAGTGTTTTAAGAGGATTGATGAGAAGGTTAAATGCAAAAAATAACATTTGAAGTTTTTATTAAAGAAATCCCCTCTATTGAGGGGATAACCGTATGCATTAATCTGGTATAACAAGTTTATCTTTTAAATAAATATTCTCTAAAACTATTGGGTTTTCAAAATCTGATTTAACCTCAATAATTTGAAACTCTTTTTTTATTGTATTTTTCTTTTTATCAAAAGGAGCAATGATGATATTATCACCATATTCATCAATAACTAGGTATTCTTGATTTTTGTGTTCTAATGTAAAATAATTTTTTTCAATCTTAGCATCATTTAAACCTACCATATTTGCAATTGGACCTATCATGATTAAGAAACCACAACTAATAAATATTCTTGCAGTAGGATAATGTTTAAAAGTAAACATTATATTGGTTAAAGTAAATCCTTCATCATCATTATAGTCTACTTTTTTTTGCAATTTATTTCTATACCCTTGTATTTCTTTATAAGTAATTATTGGTGAAACAAATATCCATATAATGATTACTAACAAAATGATTGGAATAACAATATAGTATTCTGTCAATAGCATTAATAAAATTCCAGCTATAAATAAAGGTAAAAAAGGATATAATAATAAATTTCCAATGGGTGATTGATAACTCCTAAGTATAGTACGAAGGTTATCATAAAGTGAGTAAACAGGAAAAAAGATTCCTCCAATAATTGTAATGGAAAAAATTATAGTTACAATATCCACTTGGTTGATAAATATCTCTGTGATTCCATAATATGAATATTTCCCTTTTTGAAAAGAATATGCCATATAATATCCAACTAAAGTACACATTCCAATTAATAATCCAGTATCATACCAATTGAATTTACTTTCTTCTTCTTCTTTTACCTCTGGTTTTGATGGTCGGTTATAATTTATCCTTTTTAGACTTCCTATCTGTCTTGTGCTACGCCTATTTCTATTTGAGTATCCCATCTTAATCTCCTATGCTTAATACTATTGAGTTTATTTTAGCAAAGGGGAGTGAAATTTCCTACCTTTGTTTTCCAAGAGAGATTAACCGAGTTTCTTCTATATATATGAACCCATCATGGACAAGTTAAGAAAAAATGATATATTTTTCTTAACAAAATAAGTGGTCGGATTTAATGATGATAAGGGTTGAGAACCTTAACGAACAGATGTTGAAAATGATGATGATGCAAATGGGTATGAAACCATCCCAAAAGAAAATTAATCAAATGATGAGCGCCATGAATAAACAACAAACAAAATAAGATAGCATGAAACTTGATATATCAATGTTCTTGGAAGATTGGATGCAAAATTTTATATAATATCGAAATGGTTGATCCATTTAGGCTGAATCCTTCCACCGATTTTATATAAAATTTTGGTTTATCTTTCATTTTTGTTTCTTAAGCCACTTTTTCTGAATGAATGATTCAGTAAAGGTGGTTTTTGTTTTTGATTGTAAGGTAAGTCCTCATTCTATGTGAGGGTTTTTTTTAATTGGAAAGTTAACACGAAAAAAATATACTTGTCCACACTTTCTACAAAAAAGATGCATATATAGTATTAAGGAGGGGGATAGAATGATAAATGATTTTGTAAAAAAATGCATTGAGGATACTTGTAAAGTGTGGCTTCCTATATGTGAGCATAAATTTGAACACAAATGTAAATTTAAAGACAGCAAATGGGAATCAAAAATCAAATGGAAATCTAAATGTAAAAAAAAAAAAAATCTTTTCTATTAATCTTTTTATTTTAGCACTAAACCAATTAACCTGAATTGGTCGAGTGCTTTATTGTATTTATAAAGGTTAAAATTCGTTTCAGTAAAATCTAAAGATGAAGAAAGAATTGAATCGTTGTCATTGATTGTGAATTTAATGTATCTATAAATTTGAGTTTTATATAAGGCTCTTTAACTTGGGCAATAATAAAAGCGAAAAGTGGGTATTTCACTGAATAATAAATCGATCAAACATAGTTGAGGAAGCTGTTGAGTTTTTTGATTTGACTTTATCAACTGTAAATATTAATATTACAGTAATCTCCTTAAGGAGGATAAGTAAAGTGAATAGTGATTTTACAATAGCTGTGCATAGTTTGGTCTATTTAGCTTATCTACCAGATCATATGGCAAGCAGTGAGTCTATCGCAGAAAACGTTTGTACAAACTCGGCTAGGATTCGGAAAATGATGAGCAGCTTAAGAAAAAAGGGATTTGTTAAGACTAAAGAAGGTGTGGGCGGAGGCTATATTCTAGACTGTAACCCTGAAGAGGTAAGTTTGGCGGATATATATATAGCGGTCTCACATGGAACCCTGAAACCAAAGTGGTGTACAGGTGATCCTGAGAAAAAATGTGTCATATCTTCAAATACCCAGGTAGTCATGGATCAAATATTTGATGAAGCTGAATTATATTTTGAAAAATATTTAGAAGATATAACTCTCAGCACATTTTTGGAAAAAATTAAACAATGTCCGTGATATTGATTTAGTTTTTTCTTTGCACAAAATGTATATTTTATTAATACAGTTAATAACTATAGTTTTAATATTAAATGAACATAAAAGGGGTGCTAAGGAAATGGTTGAAAACAATCTATTCAAAAATGGGGATTGGGTACAGGGGAAATCAAGAGATGGGGAACTTATCCATGGTTTCGTTGAAACCGTAAGTGATAATCGAGAAATCGTTAAAGTGAATGTGGTTGAAAGTGACAATGAAAAAGTGGTTGGAAAATCGATTTGGATTCCGAGTAAATGGACTGAAAAACTGCCGGATCTAGAAATCAGTAACGAAACTCATCTTTTGGCCTTAATTGATCTGGCGTTACTTTCTAAAGATGAAACATGGTTTATGGAGTTATCCGGTAAATTGGAATCCATCAAAATCCACCCGAAAATAAGTGCCAGGAAATCAGAGGTTCTTATCCCGGGAAATAGGATTGCAAAACTTTAAATAAATGGTGAGTAAAGATCATAAATATTTCGGATAATACAAGGAGGAAATGATCATGACAATAGAACATGTTACAGATGATAATTTTGCTAGTGAGATCAAGGAAGGTTTAGTATTGGTTGATTTTTGGGCCCCGTGGTGCGGTCCGTGTAAAATGATTGCCCCAGTTCTTAATGAAATCGATGAGGAAATGGGTGATCAGGTTAAGATCGTTAAACTTAATGTGGATGAAAATTCAGATACGACGAGCGAATATGGAGTGATGGGAATTCCAGCTCTTATTCTATTCAAAGATGGAGAAAAGGTAGATCAAGCTATTGGTTTCCAGCCAAAAGAAGCCATTTCGGCATTAATCGCAAAGTATGCATGATTATAATTATAATACGCGGATGATATTGTGAATGAAGGACTTATACTAACCAACGTGGGTAACAAAATGGAGGATTACTAAATGAAATCTCAATATACACCATTATTTGAATCGTTCAATTTAGGAAAGAAATTAGAATTGAAAAATCGATTGGTGATGGCACCTATGACAAATTTCTCTTCTAATCCTGACGGGACTGTAACCGACGCCGAAGTTAACTATTATGAACGTCGGTCAAGCGGGGTCGGTATGGTTATAACGGCATGTACTTACGTGACGGCTAATGGCAAAGGTTTTCATGGGGAATTTGGCGGAGATCAGGATGAATTGATACCTAGTCTAAGTCGTTTGGCATCAGCGATTAAAGCGAAAGGGGCAAAGGCAATTCTTCAGATTTTTCATGGCGGCCGAGAGGTTCCACCGGAATTGGTAAATGGGGATGTTGTCAGTGCAAGCAACATCCCATCGGAAGGCGAAGGGAAAGAGGTTCCGCGTCCACTATCTGAAAAGGAAATAGAATCAATCATTCTCGACTTTGGTGAAACCACCCGACGTGCCATTGAAGCGGGATTTGACGGTGTCGAGATTCACGGTGCAAATGGTTACTTGCTACAGCAATTTTTTTCACCTCATTCGAACCGTCGTGAAGACAAGTGGGGCGGTTCCCTAGAAAAGCGCCTGACTTTTCCATTAGCTGTTGTGGATGAAGTGAAAAAGGCTGTTGCTGAACATGCCAAGAATCCGTTCATCGTAGGATATCGTTTTTCACCGGAAGAGCCGGAATCACCAGGTATCACCATGGATGATACACTTGCATTAATTGATGGACTTGTAACAAAGGATCTGGATTATCTTCATGTTTCATTAATGGATTTCTGGTCGAAAGTAAGACGGGGAACTGATGTTGACCGACCTCGGATAGAGATCATTAAGGAACGTATCGGAGATCAAGTTCCCTTAATTGGTGTTGGTTCAATCTATACAGCGGATGATGCGATCAAAGCACTGCAATCGGGGATTCCGTTAATCGCATTAGGCCGTGAAATCATAATTGATCCTGAATGGGTACAAAAAGTGGAACAAGGCAGGGAAGCTGAAATCGTGACAAAAATAAACAAAGAAAATCAGCAGCAACTTGATATTCCAGAACCATTATGGCAAGCGATCATCCACTCTCCAGGATGGTTTCCGGGGATTGAATAAATAGACGTACATCTATTAGAGAAATAAAATATGCATGATTTTCATATAACCCCGGTTAAGGAACACATATAAAAGTGTTCTTAACCGGTTTTTTTTTATGTTTATGGAAGAGTCATTTATATGAGTGAGAATCTAATAAGTGGTTTTCAAATTGAATCCTTAAGAATGAATAACTGAGCATTCTATTTCTAAGCTGTTTCGGAAAATAAAAATGGGGAGAGATTTACGAATTTTCATTGACTGGCAATTAAGCTCAACGGCAGATACTTTCGGGAATTTTGGTGGGGAAAGGGGTTTTCTTTACGGAACGCGTAAAAAAGGTTAGGAAGGACGTTGGTAACACAAGAAGAGCGACCATTAATTAAAGGCTGCTTTCTGGTGTTATCTTCTTTTTAACAGAATAGCAAATATCAAAGATAGTTGCAGTGACATGATAAGTAAAAGTGACAATATAAAATGTTAATCTAAAGATGCATCATAGCTAAAGATAAAAAATAAGATCACTGATATGATTAGAATGAAAATGAAATTAATAATGATTTGCCTCATGGTCGTCCCCCTTTCTAACAACAGATCAAATGGACAGCGTTAATGAATATGACCTTGTATCTGTAGTTTTATTTGGTGTAATTGATAAACCGGCCGGATAGACTGACACAGAAGGTGTACCAGAAATCTTTTATGACCATACGTTATTTTAATGTTTATTTTCCCATTATTTGATGTAGGAACCTATACGTATTGTCCGATATACCCTTTATGCTTTGATAACCAATAGAAAAATTCCTGAACAATGGGAAAAAGTAAAAACACGGAGTGGTTTATCCAACTCCGTGTTTTTCATAATGTAGGGATTATAAAACCCAAGCTTCCTTAAAATAGAAAGGAATCAAGTGAATATGGTCCAGCTCCGGTTAGCGCTATGCCAATCGCCACTGCAAGAATGGCAAGATTATATTCATAACCGTTTTGAGTTGCCCAGTAGCCATTTGCTCCATGGACTTTAACGATTGCAACGAGCATTGTAAGTGCAATTAATATACCTGCAAAGGGTGTAAGGAGACCTAAAGCAAATAAAGCTCCGCCAATAAGTTCAGATAGACCGGCAAATAGGGCCATGGTAACACCTGGCTTCATGCCAATCGAATCAAACCAGCCGCCTGTACCTTTCAAGCCATGACCGCCAAACCATCCAAATAATTTTTGAGCTCCATGTCCAACAAACGATAACCCTATTACTACACGTATAACCAATAAACCAATACCAATCATTTTATGATTCCTCCTGGAATGTATTTTGAATTTAGATATCTTTAAATCGAGATTTACGTCAAAAAAACTATATTATCTCGAGTTAATTTATCTTTAATTAAAGATAATATTTTTGGGCGATTTGTCAAACACAATTTTTTATCATTTTTGAATGATTGCCGTCTAGGATAAGGAACGAGGATAGGAAAGGTTTCTTGGATGAATTAAAAATAAATACATTTTTTCTGTTTTTTTATTATAGGGGAGAAAAAACTGTTCCTTTTATTTGTAAGGCATATCTCTTAAACGAATGCTTCCCTGTAACATACATCTTACGCATAAATTACACACTGTTACTCGTAATCATTATATATGGAACTCAATTGAGACCGCCGCCGAGGATATAACAACATGCACACCAGGTGGCATAAGGGTAGGAATTCTAGTGATCACTGTTCCGTTCGTACTGTTCTAATAGTGACAAACTATGCACCGACATCCGATGTTGATATTGCAAAAAGATTCATATTCATCATTTTAAATGGAAAAACAGGAAAACAGGCAGTGCCCATGGCGGTTGCCTGTTTTTTTATATGGTCATGCCTAAGTATCCTAATTGAGAAATAATGTAAAAAGGGGAAAGTGACAGCGAAATAAATCATATAATAACTTATGTGGTTATCAATGGGAGATGTACTGGATTAAAGATTTGTACCGGTTTTATAAAAAAGTTCATTATATTTATTTAATAATTGATCAAGTTGCTGGCTATATTCAACGGCAACATGCGAGTTTAAACCATCTTTAGCGACAATTTTGATAAGTTCATTTCTCTTTAATTCAATCTGTTCGAGAAATTCATTCTTTTTAGCCATTATATTTCCTTTCTGGCCCCAACATTTATTACAAGGTACCCTTAATTTATGTGTTCGTTGTAAAATCTGTATGAATATAACAATTATATCGGCTTGGACTAATGAATTCAAATAAGTTAACTTAGCCCGTCGCCCTTCCAGTTATAAGCAATTGGTTGTCATGAAATATTCACAGTTCCATAAATGTATTTTTTTATCTTATTTGTTACAATGTTTATAGGTTGACATACATAGGAGTGAGCTTATTTGAATGATATTAATATGTTTTTAGCTTTTGGGGCGGGATTCCTGAGTTTTATTTCGCCATGCTGCTTACCGCTATATCCGGCCTTTTTATCTTATATCACTGGAATGAGTGTTGGCGAAATCAAATCCGAGAACGCCATGCTCCAAAGAAGGAGCATGCTGCATACTTTATTCTTTCTTCTTGGGTTTTCCTGGTTTTTATTGCAATAGGTTTTAGCACATCATACCTAGGTTCTTTTTTCTCGGATTACAAAGAATTAATTCGTCAGATTGGTGCCATCCTGATTATCATTTTTGGCTTATTCATTGTAGGAATCTTTCAGCCGAAATCTCTGATGAAAGACAGTCGTTTTGAATTCAAGAACCGACCTAGCGGATATATAGGTTCCATTCTTATTGGACTTGCCTTTGCCGCTGGATGGACCCCTTGTGCAGGTCCGCTGTTAGGTGCTGTCATTTCATTGGGTGCTACTAATCCTAGTGCTGCCATGAGCTATATGACTGCCTATATTTTAGGATTTGCCATACCGTTCTTCATATTATCCTTCTTTGTCGGAAAATTGAAATGGATCAAAAAGTACAGCCAATACATTATGAAGATTGGCGGATACTTGATGATTGTAATGGGTGTGATTTTGTTTTTTGATTGGATGACCAAAATAATTGCAGTCCTGTCTAGACTATTCGGTGGCTTCACAGGTTTTTAGTCCATAATAAGTTATTTTTTCAATAAAATTCTAGTTGATTGCCTGCTATTAGGTGATATGGTGTCAATTTCGTTGATTTTGGGTATAAGGTCAGTCACAAATAAAATGGTCGACGAAGGCTATGGAAGCCGGGGCGCAAGGTTTAATCGTCAAGCCTTTTGTCAATGGCGGGGTATTGGAAGCATCAAAAGCGAGCTTAATTAATAACACCTCCTTGTTTATCTCAAATAGGTAATATATACTTTGTTTATAAATTGAAGTCATATATAATTTTTAATGGTACTTACCTATTTTTAGTTTAAAGGGATGGTTAAGAGATGATTTATATATCAACAGGTATAGCGATTGTGATGGCTATAGGTGTTTTCATATTACGGATGAAGGAAACGAAAAAACCAGTGAATGAAAAGAAGATCATTTTACCGCCGCTGTTTATGAGTACGGGTGCCTTGATGTTTATTTTCCCGATGTTTAGGGTCACTCGATACGAATTGTTGGAGGCTCTTGTTGCAGGGATGTTATTTTCCATCTTATTGATTAAAACATCTAAATTTGAAGTAAGAGATGAAAAAATTTATATTCTGCGCTCTAAAGCGTTCATATTCATATTGATTGGTCTCATGGTGATTCGACTGGTGGCAAAACTGATGCTGGGAAGCACGATTGAAATAGGTGTATTGAGCGGAATGTTTTTCTTGCTTGCTTTTGCGATGATCGTTCCGTGGAGAATTGCCATGCTTTACCAATATAAGAAAGTTAAAGCAGCAAGTTTTGGCGGAAGCAGTATGGTGTGATAATCAGATGATATTTAAAAACCTGAGTCGTTATTCATAATGACTCGGGTTTTTCATTTGCCCGGAAACTTTTCATGAGAAAAAATCAATATAAAAACCTAGTAATTTCATCCGGATTATATTATATTAGTATTATTATTTTAGTAAGGAGGAAACGGTACATGTTACAAATGATTGTGTTCGGGATTATTTGTGGTTTACTGCTGGGATTTGTGCTTCAAAGAGGCCGTTTCTGTGTTGTTGGTGCATATCGAGATTTGATTTTAGCTAAAGATGGACGGATGTTTTTGGCTACATTTGTTGTTATAGCGATACAGAGTATTGGTGTTTATGCATTGAATGATACAGGGGTCATTCAGTTTGGAAATGATGGTTTTCCATGGTTGGGAACAATTGTGGGTGGCTTTATTTTTGGTATTGGTATGGTTCTGGCAGGAGGTTGCGCCACTGGAACATGGTATCGTGCCGGAGAGGGCATGATCGGAAGTTGGGTTGCCCTTTTTGGATATATGTTAGGGGCAGCAATGACGAAATATGGTGTATGGAAAGTGGCGGGAGATAATCTGTTATCTTATCGTACAAATGATACGTATATTCATAAAACGTTAAATGTTTCGCCTTGGGTGCTTGTGATTATCGTGACACTCTTGGTTGGCATATTGGTGATTCGTGAATTGAGAAAACCGAAACTGCCAATTTTTAAAATGAAACCGAAAAAAACGGGATTGGCCCACATCTTATTCGAGAAACGTTGGCATCCTTTTGTTACAGCATTATTGGTTGGCATTATTGCAATCGTGTCATGGCCGCTAAGTGCCATGACAGGCCGGATGTTCGGACTTGGAATTACAGCACCTTCCGCGAACATTTTAACTTTCCTTATAACAGGAGATAATGCGTTAATCGATTGGGGGACGTTTTTGGTATTGGGCATTTTCCTTGGTGCTTTCATTGCAGCCAAAGGGAGCGGGGAATTCCGTTGGCGTTTGCCTGATATGAAAACGTTACGTAACAATGCGATTGGCGGTGTAACCATGGGATTCGGTGCAAGTGTTGCCGGGGATGCACAATCGGAAATGGTCTGGTGAACTCGGCGCTATTTGCCTGGCAAGGTTGGATCGCGATTGTCTTTTTCTTGCTGGGTACGTGGGTAGCAACTTATTTCACGATCATCCGCAAGCAAAAGCAGGCAGCGGCTGCATCCAAAGCGGCTTAAGACACGGGCCAATAATTTTATGATCAAGGAGTGGAATATAAATGGCAAAAGTATTGGAAACGACTGGAATGGTATGTCCATTCCCTTTAGTGGAAGCAAAAGAAGCGATAGTGGACATGGCAAAAGGAGAGGAATTGATCATTAATTTCGATTGCACACAAGCAACGGAAAGCATTCCCCGTTGGGCTGCTACCGAAGGTCATGAAATCACGGAGTTTGAGCAAATCGATGACGCTAAATGGCGTATAATCGTGAAAAAGGGAAAGTAATTTGATTGGAATAAAAAACGTGCTCGGGTTTCCTGTGCACGTTTTTTTATTTTACAAGGCTGAATGTTTGGCGCTGAAAGTTTCTAGTGATAACATGTCTTTAACCACTTTATTAAGGAGATGTTGATAATGGTAGATGAGGTCATTTTAAATGATGTTCCACTGCATGTTACTGATTTTCTTTCTGAAAATGTAAAGGATTCTGAAGGTAAGGAAATCAGAAAAGTCAGTTTCAATTTCAAGGTCACACATAGTGAATATCATGATATTACTACACTGCTATATCAAATGGTATTTGATTTAAAGATTCCGCAGTCAAACGAGGAGTTTAGAGCTGAGATCTTTAACTATGCAACTTCTGTCACGAATTTATATGAAGAAAATGCAGTGGGGGATTTTTCGCTCGTCTTGCTGGAAGTGAACGGTCAAGAATGATTGCATTGCCAGTCTTGTAAAGATATGGGTTACTGTCTATAATAATAGTGACGATCATTCTATACATATGAGGTGGTACTTTGCTTAGCGGATGGTTTTTATGGTTCATTCTATTTTGGGTAGCCCTTTTAATTATATTGATGAGCATAGGTGGCTTTTTCATGTTTCGAAAGTTCCTGAAAAGATTTCCCAAAGAAGATGGGAAATCCGATATGGATTGGGAAGAATACTATTTGGACCAAACAAAGCACTTATGGTCAAAGCAGCAAAAGGAATTACTGGAAGATTTAGTGAGTCCTGTGCCAGAACTTTTTCGTGATGTTGCACGTCATAAAATCGCGGGGAAAATCGGGGAGTTGGCGCTAAAGGAAAAAGCGGGCGATATTACGGAAGATTTAGTGATACGCGGTTATATCATTGCCACACCAAAGCGAGACCATAAATTTTTGCAAAAAAATTAGCTGAAAGAAAGGTGAATATGGGTCCATATGAACACTTATTCAGCTAATGATGAAAAAAGCATACTCTATTGGAGTATGCTTTTTCATTTTGAATCATACAAAAGAATGGAGCAGTGTGGTAAAAATTAGAACGTTTGTACCCAAACCATGCTATTCGTTAAATTTTTGATATAATAATAGTAAGTAAAATTAGGACGGAGTGAAACTATGAAATTTATCCATACAGCCGATTGGCATTTAGGTAAAATCGTGCACGGGGTACATATGACAGATGACCAAAGGCATGCACTCTTGCAATTCATAGAAATTGTCGAAGAGGAAAAACCGGATGCGGTCGTGATTGCCGGTGATCTATATGATCGTTCCGTTCCGCCGACTGAAGCGGTGGAGCTTCTTGATGAAATCCTTTATACGATTAATGTGAAAATGAATACACCGATCGTTGCGATATCGGGAAACCATGATTCTGCGGAAAGACTCGCATTCGGTTCATCATGGTATCGTCATAGTCAGTTATACATTCATGGGAAATTGACAAAAGCATGTGAGCCGGTTCGCATCAAGGGCGTGAACTTTTATTGCGTTCCATATGCGGAACCTGGGACGGTCCGCCATCTTTTGAAGATGATAGTATCCATTCCCATCAAGAAGCGATGAAACGGATAACCGGAACGATAGCCGAGAATTTCAATATGGATGAGCCGAATGTCTTTGTAGGACATGCTTTTGTATTAGGCGGAAAAACGAGTGATTCGGAAAGGGTCTTGTCGGTAGGTGGTTCCGGCTGTGTTTCATCCGACTTATTCGATGCGTTCGATTATACGGCACTTGGGCATTTACATAGTCCAGACGCGATACGTCATCCTAAGGTGTTTTACTCTGGGTCACTATTAAAATATTCTTTTTCCGAGGCCAAGCAGAATAAATCTCTTTCCATCGTCGATATGCAGGAAGATGGAAGCTTTAATATACGCTATCGTTCTTTGACACCCAAATTCGATATGAGGGAAATATCCGGGGTTATGGAAGAGTTGCTTGATCCCGCTTTCTATCAATCGCAAAAAAGGGATGACTATTTGAAAATAACACTAAATGATGAGGGTGCACTCATCGATCCTATTAACCGCTTGCGTCAGATTTATCCGAACGTACTTCATCTGGAGCGAAAATGGGATTTGACCGACCTTAGGAGAAAAAATTCCTTCACTTCTGTAAATGAACGGAAATCAGAATTGGACCTGTTTGAAACGTTTTATCAAGAAATGACAGATAGGGATTTTGATTCACAAAAGCTGGATTTGATGGTTTCGGTAATTGAAGCCGTTAAGAAAGAGGAGGCTTTGAAATGAGACCGGATATTTTAACGATGCAGGCATTCGGACCATATGCAGGAAGGGAAACCATTGACTTTAATTCCCTTGGAGAACGGACCATGTTTGTCATTTCTGGAAAGACAGGCGCAGGGAAAACAACGATATTTGATGGGATTAGTTTTGCGATATATGGAAAAGCGAGCGGCGAAGATCGAAGCGGGCAAGATTTGCGAAGTCAGTTTGCCGAAGATGATATGTTGACGGAAGTCTCGTTACAATTTACCCTGCGGGGAAAAACGTATTTGGTGACCCGGTCACCGCAGCAGGAACGGAAGAAAAAGCAGGTGAAGGAACAACAACGGTTGGAGCAAAGGCAGAATTATATGAGATATTGGCCGAAGGAAAAAAATTGCTGGGTGCAAATGTACGGGAAGTTGAAGAAAAAATAAAAGTACTCATTGGACTTGATGCGAACCAATTCCGGCAAATCCTGATGATTCCACAAAATGAATTCCGAAAACTGTTAACTTCCGACAGTAAGGATAAAGAACAGATTCTCCAGAAATTATTTCATACTGAACTTTATAAACGAATAGAAGAAAAATTAAAAGAAGAGGCTTCCATCCTAAGAAGGCAAAGCGAAAAAAGTGCTCAGCGGCGAATTGAATTAATGAAAGGCATCCATCCTGGCAATCATGAAGAGCTGCAGGCGCAATTACAAGGGGAAGAGCCTAATGAACAGCAGATCTTGCCATTGTTAGAGGAAGTCATTTTGCAAGCAACAGAAAAAACGAGGATATAAATAAACAAATACAGGAAAAGCAAAAAGCTCGTGATCAAGTAAATCAAGAGCTTTCAAAAGCTGTCGATTTATTAAATCGATTTTCGGAAAAAGAAAAACTGCGAAAAGAAAAGGAGGCCCTTGAAGCAAAGCTGCCAGAAATGGAATTAGTGAAAGTCCAAATAAAAATGGCACACAAAGCGGCTTCACTAGAAAAGCAGGAACAATACTATTTGCGAATTGGCAAACAAGTGCAAGATGCGAATGCCGAACTTCAAAAGTTAAGTGAGCAGTCCGAGAAGTTACGAACTGAACGCATGGAGAAGCAGGATTCCTATGATAAGGAAATGTTGAAGGAAAATGAAAGGGAGCAGGCAGTCCGAACTGTTCATCAGCTTGAGCAGGTAAAAGAGGCTGTCATGACTTTTACTAGCCTAAAAGCACAGGTTACCTTAGATGAAAAAGAGTGGCAAACTTGTAAACGACTTCGTGAAAAAACTGTTTCGGAACATCTGTCGATCGAAGCGGAAGCTGAGAAAGTCGCTCAAGAAAAAACAGAAGCGGAAAAAGCGGCTGTTCTTTATCGTGATCAGGAAATTGAAGCAGAAAGAAATAATTCAGCTTTATCGAAAATTCAAAAGCTTCAAGAAGTTCTTTTTGAAATCCAGAATACGAAACGAGTTCTGGATGAAAAGAATAATCGGTTCCAGGAGTTACAAAGAATACAAATTCAGGAGAAGGAAAAACTGGAAACCCTGAACCGAAACTGGCGATCAGGCCAAGCTGGTATGCTTGCTTCCATGCTGCACTCTGGAGAAAATTGTCCCGTATGCGGTTCTCAAAGTCATCCAAAACCAGCGCAAATGCATGAGCATATGCCGACGGATTTGGAATTGAAAGAGCAAGAAAACAAGCTGAAAATGGCGGAACAACAAAAAAGCCAAGCGGAAAGTGAATATTATCAAGCGAAATCCAAATATGATGCACTGTTAGAGTCTTCACAAGAAAAGCTTAGTGACTTACAAAATGACATGCCGGAGTTTAGGGATGAAGATATTGATGAGCATTTGCTGCAGTTTGTACAAAAAGGAAAAGTGCTGCAAGAGCAGCTAAAAGAATTGATGCGGAAAAAGTCTGTATTCAATGATCTGGAAAAAAGGTTGCTGGATTTAAAAGAGAAAGCATCCCAGTTAAAGGAAAATCTGATCTCTTTAGAGAGAAAAGAGGACCAAGGGAAAACCAGGTATATTGAAAACTCTACAAAACTAACAGGATTAACCGATTCCCTGCCAGACGGAATACGGACAGAGGAAGAATATAATGCAGCTTATCAAATGGCTGTAAATACACAGAAACGCTTACAATCGGCCTTGGAAGATGCACAAAAAAACCTTCAACTGGTGAAGGAAAGAGAATCGGCCATCATTGCAAAAAAAGAATCCCTAAGTGGCAATATAGAGGCTTTAAATACAGAATTGAAAGAGGAGCGGGAAAAGTTAATTGCGGATATGACCAATCAAGGTTTTTCCAATTATAAAGAATATAAGGCAGCAAAAATATCGGAAGCGGCTCTTGGAAATTTGGAGGACCAAGTTCAGCAGTATAATCAAAATTGGCAAAGTGTTTTAAGTCTGTTTCATGATTTGGAAATGAAATTAAAAGATGTGACCAAACCGGATCTTGAAGGATTGAAAAAGACTTTCGATTTCATAGATGAAGAATTGGAGTCGTTACGCCAAAAACAGAATGAGTTGCAGGCTGACAAACGGACTAACGAAGAAATCGAAAGGAAATTGGCGCAAATCAGGGAAGATCAGAAAAGTTTAGATGAAAGGTACAGTATCGTCGGTCATCTGTCTGAGATTTCCAAAGGTCAAAACTCCTTCAAAATAACTTTTGAACGATATGTACTGGCAGCCTTTTTAGATGATATCCTAAAAGAAGCCAATTCAAGACTGCTGAAAATGACAAGCGGCAGGTATCAGCTGTTGCGAAAACTTGATCCTACACGCAGGAATATCCAGAGCGGTCTGGAGTTATCTGTGTATGACCAATATACAGGGCATGAAAGGCATGTCAAAACCCTTTCGGGAGGCGAGAGCTTTAAGGCATCACTTGCACTTGCTTTGGGTCTTGCGGATGTTGTCCAACAGAATGCTGGCGGAATTTCACTCGAAACGATGTTCATCGATGAAGGTTTCGGTACGCTCGACCCTGAATCTCTTGATCATGCGATTGAAGCATTAATGGATATACAAAGCACTGGGAGATTGGTGGGGATAATTTCCCATGTCCCGGAATTGAAAGAAAGAATCGATGCACAGCTTCAAGTCATTTCGACACAAAATGGAAGTCGAACGTCCTTTTATTTTGCTGGATAATCAAGAAAAAAGAATGGCTAAGGGGGAAGTGGTTCCCTAGGCCATTCTTTTTATTTTTATGAACGAACTACTCAATGTTAATATCTTCAGCTGTTTTTCCGGGGGAAAACTTATGGATGCGAATCACCAATATTGGATTCGAGAATTCAGCGGTAATTCTTCGTGAGCAAATCGAAAAGGGGAAAGGGATCTTTCTCTGTGTGGGTAGTGTATCTTCTTTTTTCAAGTAAATGCTTATCTGTATCGTCAACGATGATCGATAGCTCATTATCACATAGGCAAACTTTTATATCTTTCACATCATGGTTTTCCAAAACCGCTTCCACCATATACTCATCGTCACTTTCGTATATATCAATTGAAAAAGTTGATGATCCAACGCACAAGTTTCCGGATCCAGAAAAAAACTTTTTACCCATTCATCAAACTTTTCAACCTCAGTCATTTGCGATCCATGTTGATTGTCTTGCATGTTGATACCCCCGGTTTTCCTTTGAGGTATTATATGTGGGAGCATGAAGAATGGTGATTGAAAAAGTGAAAATGATGATAAAAAGTTTTCGGAAAAGTGGTCAAAAAAATGTAAAGCAACCAAGGCAAAGGAACGATGGTGTGGGTATTAAAGGGAATCCAAAAGTAGTTTGCCCACAAAGGATTATGAGTATCTTTTGAATAATAGCCGTTCCAAAGTGTTGGTTACTACTTGTGAAGAGTAGGAGAAGCTAAAGCTTGTTAAAAATAAATTACTATTCTTAAAGCATGTCATTTTGGTTGATGGTATATGAACCTAAGGAAGATAACGAACATTTTTTCCATGATCTTACTGGCAGACGAAATAAAGACCTGCCCCTTGTTTTAGCAACATTAATGATCAAGCATTTTGGCATTATACATCAGGAAGTACAGGTGAGCCAAAAGGGGTTATTTCAAACAGATATGGAAGAAGCATTTAAAAACTATGCCAAGAAGCCGTTTCACCAAAGGATTTCGGGAAAGGCAGCCTGTTTTCGTTAATGTGGCTCATTAAAAGTTCCCAGGGTACTGCAATTTTAGGAATGCTTGATAAATGCGGATTACCCAAAGCGTGTATCTAAGACCTTTACCGGGTGGTCCGATCGATTGAACCAGTTTTGCGGCTTGGACGGAAAGGACATGTTTATTTTAGAGATGGTTCGGTCAAGCCCGTGTCATTTTTGAGCTCCTATAGCTTTAAAATAATAAAAAATCCATTTTGAAAAAGAATTTATCAAAATGGTTTTTTCTCCAGCAGATTTATGTTTTTATAGATAGCTTATTGTTACTTCCAGGTTCATTCCTAAACTCAATACAGGGAGAATTCAATTTGACACGCCACTATTCGAGGCTGCGGTGCTAGGATAACAGCATCTGCAGAAACTTTAAAAGTATAAAACATGGCACGATACATTGTTTATTTGTGTGTCTTCCTCGGACTGAGTATCGGCTCTGAATCATAAAAGAGTTAATTCTTTTTTCAATTCACGATGTAATACTTCTCCCATACGCTTTATCCCTTCAATAATCTTCTCTTTAGACATATTGGAGTAATTTAAACGTAATGTATTTTTTTGTGTACCATTTGGAAAAAATGGAGTACCAGGAACACAAGCAACATTATTTTTTAAGCACTCTGTAAATATATGCCTTGAATCAATGCCCTCAGGAAGCTCGACCCAAATAAATAAACCACCTTCCGGCTTACTATAAGACAAGTTCTTTGGGAAAAATTCTTCAATACTGCGCATCATCTCTATACATCTTGTTTTATATACTGCTTTGATTTTATTTATGTGCTCTTCCATATCGTAAATTTCCAAATACTTAGCTGTAATTCTTTGAGCAAGGCTGTCCGTATGTAAGTCAGCTGTTTGCTTAAAGGCAACATACTTTTCAATGAAAGATTCGTCTGCACATATCCATCCAAGCCGAAGACCGGGAGTGAAAATCTTAGAGAATGTGCTTATATAAATTACTCTGTTCTCTGTGTCAAAATGTTTCAGAGGGGAGTTCCTCTCCAGCAAATCTTACGGCCCCATAGGGATTATCCTCTACAATCAGTACATCATATTGATTGGCAAGCTCAATCATTCTTTTTCGTCTTTCGAGTTTTAATGTGCGACCTGTAGGGTTTTGAAAATCTGGAATAGTATAGATGAATTTTGTGTTAGGATGCTTTTGCAGCTTTTTCTCCAGCTCTTCCATAACCATTCCATCATCATCCATAACTACTTCAACAAATTTGGCATCGTATGACTTGAATACGTTAATTGCTGCAAGATAGGTTGGGCTTTCACAAATAATGGTATCTCCCTCATTGATAAATAATCTTCCAGTAAGGTCGATTGCTTGCTGGGACCCTGATGTGATAAGAACATTTTCAATAGTGGAGTTGATCCCAATATCTTTCATTCTTTGACTAATAGCTTCTCTTAAAGGAATATATCCTTCAGTCGTACCATATTGAAGAGAAGCTGCACCTTCTTCATCCAATACAGCATTGCAAGCATTCTTAAGATTTTCTACAGGAAACAACTCTGGAGCTGGCAGGCCTCCTGCAAAAGAGATGACTTCTGGTCTTTCCGTTACTTTTAATATTTCACGTGTCTCAGAAGATTTTACTAAACGAGCTCTCTCCGCAAATTTATTTTGCATCTATAACCATTCCCTTTTTTTTTTGCAATTGGTTACGTTTAACAATTAATTTAAAAGTCTAATAGGCTATCTTTACTCTTGAATTATCAGTTATTTTAATATGGTTATACCTTACTCTGATTGACGCCTGCCCAAATAACAAATGGAATAAGCAGTAATGAAAGCACAGCACCAGCAATTGAAAGGGTTGCATAACTAGAATGTCCTACAATGATTCCTGATAAGCCTCCTCCCAATGCTCCTGACAAAGCAATCCAAACATCTACAGAACCCTGCGTTTTAGCCCTAGTGGATGGTGGAGTTGCATCCACCAGGATTGCTGTGCCGCTAATTAAACCAAAATTCCAGCCAAGTCCAAGTAAAGCAAGTGCTGTAATGAGGACTACCATCGAATCAGCTGGTCCCATAGCAGCTAGAATGCCTGAAGCAAGTAGCGTAACGGCAGAAGCTATGGCCATAGCGGAACGGCCAATTTTATCAACAAGAAAACCAGTTACTAATGAAGGAAAAAACATAGCACCTATGTGAAATCCAATGACAAGCCCTACTTCATTCAAACCATGTCCATGGTGTCCCATATGTATGGGTGTCATCGTCATAATTGCCGTCATCACAAATTGAGTTAGAACCATAACTGATGCTCCTGCAAAAATTCCTCGCCTGTTTACCGATAATGTATGAGAATTTCCCTCTAAAGGTAAATTACTGGTTTTTCTTTGAGCATCTGATAGTGCTTTTGCAACAATAAAGGGATCAGGACGAAGTAAAATTAACAGAACTAAACCAGCAAGTATATAAGCAGCAGCAGCTAATATAAATGGACCAGCTAAAGAAGGAATTCCTATGGATACCGCAAACTCACCCATTACATCCACCAGGTTTGGGCCTGCAACTGCACCGAATGTGGTGGAAACCATGGCCATACTAATAGCCTTCGCCCTTTGTGTTGAGTTTGCCAAGTCAGTTCCTGCGTAGCGTGCTTGTAAGTTGGTTGCTGATCCAGCCCCATAGATAAGCAGCGATATAAATAAAAGTAGAATGCTATTTGTTAATGCTGAAATGACTACACCAATGGCGCCGATGCCTCCAGCCAAAAATCCTGTCGCAAGTCCAGAACGACGTCCAAACCGCTGAGAAAGACGTCCCACAAGCAGTGCAGCCCCTGCTGACCCTAAAGTAAATAACGCCGTAGGAATTCCCGAAAAACTATCTGTACCTAGCATGTCTTGGGCTATAAGAGCCCCCACTGTTATTCCTGCAGCAAGTCCTGCTCCTCCAAAAATTTGGGATATTACAACAACAATTAATGTTCTTTTATATAATTGTTGTTGTTTTTCTGAAGAACCAATGTAACCTTGTAACCAAGCCGATTGGACGTCCAACTCCTTTACACTATCTTTATGTAACATAACAACCTTCCTTTCTAGAAAGCTAATTCCATTTAATATAATTCTCCAACTGGATTTGAATCATCATAACACTCGTAAAAAAGCCATACAATATTATAATTGTATGGCGAACAATATTACGTAAAATCGTTTAGTAAACGTTCCAGGATAATCAATCCTCGCTCAAGCTCTTCAAGCGTTTCCGGTGCACAGACAGAAACCCTTACAGCCCTCTCTGGACAACTATTTCCGACTACAAAACGTTCAGCTGCATACACTTGCACCCCCTGCTGTGCAGCTAACGTTTCAAATTCAGCACCTGTAATCTTGCCCGGTAATAGCAACCAACGAAAGATGCCTGTTTCCACACCTAAACACGTATAGTCTGCCAAATATCGATTTACGACTTGGTTTCTGCGAATAGTTTGTTCCCGATGACCCTCAATTAAGACTTCAAATTGATTCGAGACAATCATACGTGCTGTAAGTTCTGCTAGTAACGGGGAAACGGTTATATTTAAATTATAAAGTGCCTTTGAAATTGGCTCCTTGAATTGACTCGGTACTGCTACATAGGCTAGACGCAACCCTGGTGCTAATGATTTAGATAAACTTGCAATATAGATGACCTGTTCTGGAGCAAATGATGCGACTGCTGGAAGTGGTTTTTTGTTGAGAAGATGGTACGATGCATCTTCAATAATGAACTGTTTATACTTTTTGGCAATTGCTGCAATCATTTTTCGATTTTCAACAGACATGAAGGAAGCTGTCGGGTTATGATAATCCGGGATCAAGTAAATGCCTTTGATATTGTCATTTTTACACGCATATTCAAAGGCAGTTGGACTCATTTCATAGTTCTCTGATTTTATCGGCACTATCTGCACACTAAGCATCGCAGCAACAGTTTTTAAACCAGGGTAAGTATGATGATCAACACCAATACGATCCCCAGGCTTACAAAGACTCGCCAGTGTGGCAGCAATCGCATTTTGACCCCCATTTGCAAATAAAATGTGATCAACTGTTGTTTCAAACCCACCTCTTTGGATTAGCTTTATAGCCGCATCCTTTTGCCAAAGGCTTTCGCCTGCTCGACCATAACCAAACCATTTTTCAAAATCTGTCTCTTGCAGCATACTTTTCAGTTGAAGTAGCAGTGGCTCGTAAGAAGCATTATCTGGTAGTGTCGCTCCCATTTCAATCAAATGCTTCGGCTTTGTATCTTCAAGTAAATACGCATTAGATAACGCATCATACGATACAAATGTGCCACTTCCAACAGTTGCACTTAACAAGCCCTTTAACTCACACACTTTAAACGCTTTTGAAATGGTACTCAAATTCAAATCTAAATAATCGGCTAGTTCTCGCTGTGGAGGAAGTTTTGTTCCAGGTAATAAAACTCCGTTTAAAATATCCTGTTCCAATTGCCCTGCTAGTGCTTGATAAATAGGCTTTTCATTTTTATCAATCGATGGCTTCCAGCTCATCGGATAGTTTTCAAAAGAATTAATTGGCATGATACGCATCCTTTTTCATACAATTATATGATTGTGCCATTTATAAAACAATTAAACTTTTCTTAACCCTTTTACTAATATCTGAGTAGCAATTGTTTTTACTAAATTGTCAGCAATAATATCGGGGCTTATTTTATAAACAACTATATTATTTATTCACACCAAATATAGCTTTAATATAGAGCTCGATTAAAATTCCTTCCAACCTAGAAGACGATTCTTGGACACGGCGAAAAAATTGAAACCTTGAATTGTATAATCTGCACTCCTAGACACAAATAAAAACTCCTTCTGATTACCTATTCTGAGTGTTCAACATAAAAAAATGTTGCATTCAAATAAAAATGATACCCGTTATTTAAAATACTAACATACGCTAACTTTAGATCCTCTTTTTCGTGAAAACGGTTGTACTGACAATATTTAACTGCCAATTAGGATGTAAATTCATCAAGTTTAACATAAAGAGGGGATGATTAATGGCAATTTTATCAACCGGACCGATTGAAAATCGTCTGGTTGGTGGGGTCAGACCCACCCAACAAGTGACAGTTAAAATCGTTAACAATGATTCAACAAATTCTTCTACTGTTTTCATACAGGGATATTACTTAAACGGGACCAGAACGTTGTATGTCCTTGAACTTTTCAACGTTGCCCCTAATCAAGTGATAACGAAGGATTATTTTGCCAACTTTGATGCATTTGAATTCGTTTTTACAATAAGTGGTCCAGCAGAAAGTACTGAAATTTCAGTTTGGGGGAAAAATGCCTCTGGACAGTTAGTAACAGCTCATCGTCTTGTATCGGATGAACTTTTGGGATCTGAAGCAGCAGGGCCCCAAGGACCACCGGGACCTCAAGGCGTTCAAGGACCCCAAGGAGAGCAAGGACCTCAAGGCGTTCAAGGACCCCAAGGGGATCAAGGACCTCAAGGGGAACAAGGGCCTCAAGGCGTTCAAGGACCCCAAGGAGAGCAAGGACCTCAAGGCGTTCAAGGACCCCAAGGGGAACAAGGGCCTCAGGGGGATCAAGGACCTCAAGGGGAACAAGGGCCTCAAGGCGTTCAAGGACCCCAAGGGGAGCAAGGACCTCAAGGCGTTCAAGGACCCCAAGGGGAACAAGGGCCTCAGGGGGATCAAGGACCTCAAGGGGAACAAGGGCCTCAAGGCGTTCAAGGACCCCAAGGGGAGCAAGGACCCCAAGGCGATCAAGGACCCCAAGGCGATCAAGGACCTCAAGGCGATCAAGGACCTCAAGGGGAACAAGGACCTCAAGGCGATCAAGGACCTCAAGGCGATCAAGGACCTCAAGGGGAACAAGGACCTCAAGGCGATCAAGGACCCCAAGGGGAGCAAGGACCTCAAGGCGATCAAGGACCCCAAGGCGTTCAAGGACCCCAAGGCGATCAAGGACCTCAAGGCGATCAAGGACCTCAAGGCGTTCAAGGACCCCAAGGCGATCAAGGACCTCAAGGCGTTCAAGGACCCCAAGGCGATCAAGGACCTCAAGGCGTTCAAGGGCCTCAAGGCGTTCAAGGGCCTCAGGGGGATCAAGGACCTCAAGGCGTTCAAGGACCTCAAGGCGTTCAAGGACCCCAAGGGGATCAAGGACCTCAAGGGGATCAAGGACCTCAAGGCGTTCAAGGACCCCAAGGGGATCAAGGACCTCAAGGCGATCAAGGACCTCAAGGGGAACAAGGGCCTCAGGGGGATCAAGGGCCTCAAGGCGATCAAGGACCTCAAGGGGTACAAGGGCCTCAAGGGGAACAAGGGCCTCAGGGGGATCAAGGACCTCAGGGGGATCAAGGACCCCAGGGCGTTCAAGGGAATCAAGGGCCTCAGGGGGATCAAGGATCTCAAGGCGTTCAAGGGCCTCAAGGCGTTCAAGGACCCCAAGGAGAGCAAGGCCCTCAAGGGGAACAAGGACCTCAAGGCGTTCAAGGGCCTCAAGGCGTTCAAGGGCCTCAAGGCGTTCAAGGGCCTCAAGGCGTTCAAGGCCCTCAAGGGGAACAAGGACCCCAAGGAGAGCAAGGACCCCAAGGAGAGCAAGGCCCTCAAGGCGTTCAAGGGCCTCAAGGTGTTCAAGGCCCTCAAGGCCCTCAAGGCGTTCAAGGACCCCAAGGAGAGCAAGGCCCTCAAGGGGAACAAGGCCCTCAAGGCGTTCAAGGACCCCAAAGCAATCAAGGGCCTCAAGGCATTCAAGGACCTCAAGGCGATCAAGGGCCTCAAGGCGTTCAAGGCCCTCAAGGGGAACAAGGCCCTCAAGGCGATCAAGGGCCTCAAGGCGATCAAGGCCCTCAAGGGGAACAAGGCCCTCAAGGCGATCAAGGCCCTCAAGGCGTTCAAGGACCCCAAGGAGAGCAAGGCCCTCAAGGCGATCAAGGCCCTCAAGGCGTTCAAGGACCCCAAGGCGATCAAGGCCCTCAAGGCGATCAAGGCCCTCAAGGCGATCAAGGGCCTCAAGGCGATCAAGGACCCCAAGGCGATCAAGGACCCCAAGGAGAGCAAGGACCTCAGGGGGATCAAGGCCCTCAAGGCGTTCAAGGACCTCAAGGCGATCAAGGCCCTCAAGGCGATCAAGGAACCCAAGGAGAGCAAGGCCCTCAAGGCGTTCAAGGACCTCAAGGCGATCAAGGCCCTCAAGGCGATCAAGGCCCTCAAGGCGTTCAAGGACCCCAAGGAGAGCAAGGACCTCAGGGGGATCAAGGACCTCAAGGCGATCAAGGACCCCAAGGCGATCAAGGACCTCAGGGGGATCAAGGACCTCAAGGAGATCAAGGACCTCAAGGGGATCAAGGGCCTCAAGGCGTTCAAGGACCCCAAGGAGAGCAAGGACCTCAGGGGGATCAAGGATCTCAAGGCGTTCAAGGACCTCAAGGCGATCAAGGACCTCAAGGCGATCAAGGACCTCAAGGCGTTCAAGGACCCCAAGGAGAGCAAGGACCTCAGGGGGATCAAGGACCTCAAGGCGATCAAGGACCCCAAGGCGATCAAGGACCTCAAGGCGTTCAAGGACCCCAAGGAGAGCAAGGACCTCAAGGCGTTCAAGGGCCCCAAGGCGTTCAAGGGCCCCAAGGTGTTCAAGGACCTCAAGGCGTTCAAGGACCTCAAGGGAATCAAGGGCCTCAGGGAGCCACGGGAGCAGGTTCACAAGTATTTTTACAGAAGTTGCAGGGCCAGTTCCCCTCACAACAAATGGAACAGAAACGTCAATTGGTATATTAAATGTACCAACAACTATAGGCCAAAGCATAAAAGTAGACTATGCGATCTCGGTTGATGTTATAACAAGTGCTAACGCTAACTTTACTTTTCAAGTGCGACTTTATCGAAGCGGCGTCTTGATGGATACGCGGTCAGTTCAAAGAAGTGTTACTGCTGCAACAACTTCAAGATTTCCAGTTGCATCGACTAATGTTAATATTGCTGCTATAACTGGAACTACAACGTATGAAATTAGAATTGCTTTTACAGCAGCAACCAATGTAACTTCAGCTAGTGCCATAAATTTAGATATAAACGCAATACGTTTTCCTTAATAAACCTTAACCTTTTTTCAAAATAGGATGTCCCATTTTCGAAAAATTGATATCCACCGCCTATTTTTGCTTGGAATAGAACAATTTACGCTTGTTATTCGGGTTCGAAGAGAGTTCATCAAGGCAACCAAAACTTCGTTTGTAAGGGGTATCTTGCCACTTACTAAAAAAATCCCTTAAGCGTACCAAAGATTAACTACATGAAATAGTTAGCTAAAAAGCCAAACCCTTGATACATCTGAGTTTGGCTTTTTTCATTTTTAATCGATTATGCATGATTTTATACATTATTGATTTATCAACGTTTTTGGCTTCTAAAGAAGTCTGGAAACTGTATAAAAAAATGGGGTTTTATGCAATCTCTTATTCAACTAACACCACCTATTAGCCATTCATGCAGTAAAATCGGTTCTGCACCACAGAGAATGAAAAATGGATTAGAACCGTCAATACTGATTCTATGGCTGGGAGAGGCAGGTCGGTAAACTATGCGTTAGAGCTTTGGAGTGATTATATAATATTATGGATAAGAATATGATACTCCTGAAAAATTAACTGGTCCAACAACATCTGCAGCGGATGCAGCATTTTCTAGTTGAACAGTTAACAAATATGATTCGTTGATTGTAGCAGGAACATTCGTATCAATTGCATGAAGTGTAACCGTTTGTTCTTGCCCTGCTGATAATAGTACTTCTTCTCTACTAGAAAAAATAATTTGGTTACCTCTAAATATGTTAAATATCAATACTGGGGCTAATACGGCAGATCTAACACCTACTGTAGCATTTAATATTACCCTATTCTCACCTTGTGGAATAACTAAACCAAATAATCCAAGAGAGATTGGTGCTGTAGTGACCTCTCTATCAAAAGCACCACTCACCTGAGGACCAGGTACACTTGTCCCAACACTTACAACATTTGCCATCATAACAACTCCTTTTAATATTTCCTTAATATTTTATTAAGTTTTATTTTAATTGATTGGGTTAAAGCCAATTTTAATATAATTTAGCAAGGTTTATTTAAAGTAGCGTAGTTCCCGAAACTGTTGGAAGAGGAAAACTTTGATGGACCAACGATGTAAAAAATCATGCATAAACAAAAAATAAGAATGCTATTACTGAAAAAAGCGAATCCCATTACCAAGGGATTCGCTTTTTTTATGCCTCTTTTGGTTAACTTTCTAATTATTAGAGTGTGGGAAATATGATGTTTGTTAATAGAATATTATTTCGCTTTGATGTGAAAGTTAATAAAAAGAGCAAATGGATCTCCTTCTGTTATCAACGGTTTTTCGAGCTAAATAGAAACTGAAAATATACTAGTTTGAAAAGACGAAAACCATGTTAGCTGCTGAACTATAAAAATGTGAGTCAATCACTTAGACATAATCGAGTTTTACCAAAAGAAGTACAACAATAACGATCAATATAGAGTTATACCAGTAAAGCTTAACTAGACTTGTATATCGTATTCATGTAATACTTTGGAATCTTGGAATACTATTCCCATGCAATAAAGTTCACCCTTGGTAACGAAGTTATTTCATCTTCCTCCAATAAACACCAGTTAAATCAGTATTATCAATTTTTATAAGCGGTTCATCAATTTTAAATTCTTTTCTAAAATCTGTTACTGCAGCTGCACAATTTGGTAAAGCGCCGTAATCATCAATAATAATGTATCCACCTATAGAGACTTTTGGATAAAGGTTTCTCAAACTTTCCATAGTTGAGGAATACATATCTCCATCAAGTCTTGCAACTGCGATCTTTTCAATGGGAGCAGTAGGTAACGTATCTTTAAACCATCCTTTTAAAAAATGGACCTGCTCATCAAGTAAGTCATACTTTTGAAAATTTCCCCGTACTTCTTCGAGTGATACACGTAGAAAATCAAATGTATGATGAGGGTCTCCCTTGTCTTGAGGGTATTGTTCAATGTTTGGTACTGGCAAACCCTCGAATGAATCAGCGACCCATACTTTACGATCATTCACTCCATGGACCTTCAAGAAACCTCTCATAAAAATACAAGCTCCACCTCGCCATACCCCTGTTTCTATAAAATCACCTTCAATGTTTTCCTCCAACACAGATGTCATACATTGTTGTAAATTTTCCATACGAAGTCTTCCAATCATACTATGTGCAATTGCTGGACAATCAAGACCTTGTCGCCGAATATCAGGGTCAACACCTTCATGTTCAAGCCATATCTCATACAAAATTGTTTTTTTAAGTAATTCTAAATATAAATCAATAGCTAAACTTTTAGACATTTTTACACTCCCTCTAATTAAAATAAAGTTCTAACATAACCATAGTGTTTCTTCTTACAACAACAATCATAGTAACAAGTCACAGTAATATCACTTTTTTCTATTAAGCTTTCTATCAATATATGAAAAACAAATAAAAAGGGAAGTATTCTTGTCTATATTGAAAACAAATTTCCATTTTGTATATCCCATTCATTTTTAGTTAACATAATGAGATGTTATAGGCAATTAAAAAAGTTTTGGATTCTATTTAAACTGAACCCTATAGAGTAGACACCTAAAAAGTCTTCTATAGGGTACTTTTTTGTATAATTAAGAAACACAACGAGAAAACACAATATGGAACTGGAGAAGGTTATGAGTAAAAAGCTTTTTACAGAGAAAGAAATCAAACTGCTATCATCTAATAATTATGTTAAATCTAAGTTCAAAAAAGGGATTACTTATGATGAATTTAAGCAAATATTTATAGCGGAAAAACAGAAAGGAAAGTTCGCAAGGGGGATTTTTGAAGAATTTGGGTTTGATGTAGAGGTTTTGGGGACGGAAAGAATTAAATCAGCGAGTAAGAGATGGCAAGCTGTTTACGAGAAGAACGGGATTATTGGTTTATGTGACACTAAAGCAGGAAATTCAGGGCGCCAAAAAGAAAGAAAACTTACCCTAGAGGAGAAAAATGCTCGCTTAGAAGCACCAATCAACTTACTAAAGGCAGAAAACGAACTGTTAAAAAGATTCGTTTTGCAGAAAGGGATGAAGAAGTAGTTCTTCATCCTTTCAAAAAATATATCTAATTCGTTCCGTGATAGAAAAATATCAGCTAAAACATATGGTGCAAAACCTAAGTAAAATAGCCGGTGTTTCAAGAAGCGGGACTAATTTAATGGAGCAATCAGGAGATATTCATTTGTTGATGACTCAACTCGTCATACTTCAACCACAACGGCCGCACTCTATACAAACCCTGAGCAGGAGAAGGCTAAAAAGGCTGCGAAACTGCTGGGAGAGAGAAGAACCAATTATCGTGAAAAGGATTAAAAAAGGAGAAGTTTCTAGTCTTCGCCTTTTTAGTTTGAAGTACAAAACAATGCCAAGTATAGTACTCCCTTATAGAGACACCTACCATTATTGGGATAAATTGTGATATCCTAACGAGTATTATTATAGGAATCCGTAAAAGCTAAAAATACAGGAATGGAAGTTGAGCTATAGATTTAGTATATAATTTACTCGTAGGCCAAGTTTCAATAAAATTCGAAAAGCCCATCCTTAGCTGGATGGGCTTTTCGAATTTTTTAATACACCATGTATAAAGTCTAAATCACGTTTTATGAGTAGGGATAATCTATAATATGGTAAAAACCAACTTTTCAATACTGTTATTTAAGCAATCAAAGCTGAGTTTGTTTAAATTCAAAAATGAATTATGGGCATTTCGATGAATCCTCTATAGAAAGGCATTATTTGTGAATAAAATTCATTAATGAATTGACTGTTCTTAATGATAAGCGCTTTTTCATAAAAATGGGACTTGGCATGGGAGTTGCATAATCATAATAATAATAATAAGTATAAAACAAACATGCACGATATGAAATTCGTTTATGTGGGGAGGGATATATGGTGCGAAAAACGATAAATAAACCATGGGAGCAATGGTATGTTGAAAGAATGAAATCTATGAATCTACCGGAAATATCCGTCTATTCACTGCTTGATATAACAGCGGGTAAGTTTCCACACCATACAGCCATCATTTATGAAGACAAGTCCATGGATTATAAGAATCTAAAAATGCAGGTAGACAAACTTGCAGGTAAATGGAGAGAAATGGGCTTTGTTAAAGGTGAACGGATTGGACTGATGATGGCCAACAACCCTTATTTCATAATCAGTTATTATGCTGCCCAGGCGCTAGGTCTGTTGGTTGTACAAATAAATCCTATGTATAAACCGCGGGAACTATTGCAAATTTTGATTGACTCGGATACCAAGAATATTGTATTTGACCAAACGGCCGCAAATACAATCGAAGAAACGAAAACGATATATGAATTTGATGTTTGCATTGATACGAAAAATGATCATAATGGCTCTTATTCCCTTCAAATGATGATTGAAACCGGGGATGCCATCAAGAAGCCCGAAGTGATAAGCCCGCATGAAGATACTGCAGTCATCAATATACTGGCGGCACCACTGGGAAGATGAAGGGTGTCATGCTTACTCACCATAATTTAACCTCCAATGTCATGCAGAGCTTTGAAATGTATGGGGATTCCCTGAAACCTGGTGAAGAAATCGTTTTGGCAGCAACGCCTCTTTATCATGTTTATGCAATGACAAGTGCAATGAATCTAGGTATCTATATTGGAGCTGCCATCCTCTTATTTCCTAAATTCGAACTTGAAGATGTACTTACAAAAATAAAAAAGTATCGTCCGACTTTCTTTCCGGGAGTTCCAAAGATGTATAACGCTTTCGTCAATCATCCAGGAATTGAAAACTATGGACTGAATTGTTTAAAAAGTTGTTCTAGTGGATCGGCGCCGCTGCCGGTTGAAGTAATTAAGCGATTTGAGGAGCTGACCGGCGCCAAAATCGGAGAGGGTTTCGGTTTGTCGGAGGCTTCACCTTCCACTCATCGTAATCCGCCTTTCGGAAAAAGGAAAATAGGAAGCATTGGCATCCCTTTTCCAGGCACGGACTGTATGATCATTGACGATGAAAATAATGAAGTGCCAAACACATGCGTCGGGGAATTGCTCATAAAAGGTCCGCAAATCATGAAGGGTTATTGGAATAACGAAGCCGAAACCAAAAAGGCCTTACAGAATGATTGGCTATATACTGGTGATCTTGCTGTGATGGATGACGAAGGATATTTCTATATCGTCGGCAGGAAAAAGAAATGATCATCGTCGGAGGCTTCAATATTTACCCGCAGGAGGTAGAAGGGGTTCTGTATGAACATCCGGCAATTAAAGAGGCAGCTGTGGTTGGCATCCCCCATAAAGAAAAAGGAGAAATAGTGAAAGCATTCATCGTACCTAAAGAAAGCGCTTCCGTGGATCTTGAAGAAATAGAAGGATATTGTTATTCCCAATTGACGCCATATAAGGTACCAAAAGTATTTGAATTGAGAAAAGAACTTCCGCGAAATACAGTGGGTAAACTATTAAAAAGATTGTTAGTTAAAGAGGAATTAGAAAAGGATTGAAAGAGGGGAAATGTGGTTCCAACCATCTAAGTCGAAACATACTTTGGATGGTCTGCCAGTTTGCGAACAAAAATAAAGAAGAGGAGGGATTCATATGCGTTGGGTTGTTCTCATTCTATTATTCTTTGGAGCCGTCATCAATTTTGCAGATAAATCGATCGTGGGACTCGCAGCTGTTCCCATCATGAAGGAATTCAATCTTACCTATGCGGAGTGGGGGGCTTGTTGGAAGCAGTTATTATTGGCTCTACCCAGTAACAGGGATTTTTGGGGCAGCTTGGGCTGATCGGCTGGGGGCTAAAAAGTGCTTGGGTTCATCATGCTGACATGGACTGTTTTGCAATTCGGCGTTTTAGCCATTACCGCTCTTCCATTATTAATACTATATAGGATTTTACTTGGCGCATTCGAAGGGCCTTATAGTCCAATTGCTTACAGTCATGCCGATAAGTGGTTTCCGCCGAAGCTGAAAGGTTTTGCCAATTCGGTAGTTGTTGGCGGAGGGACCGTTGGTGCGATGATCGTGGCACCGATCCTCGTTTCCTTAATTACGATATTCGGCTGGAAGGCTGCCTTTGCCGCTCTTGGAGGAGCAAGCCTTGTTTGGTTCTTCCTCTTTCAATTTTTAACAAAGGAAAATCCAGTTGAAGTATATGAAAACGTTCAAAAGAAAAAGAAACTAAAACTGGAAAAAATAAAAGTGAAAGACTTTTTGCTGCTATTGGCTTCACCTACTGCTTTGTTTACTACCCTCGCTTATTTTTCAACGTATATTTTAGTTGTTTGGTTTTCTGTTTGGCTTCCGATTTATTTAGTCGAAGCCGTAAAAATGACTCCAGGTCAAATGGGAACCAGCGTTGCGATAATCGGGGTCGTTTCCGTATGTATTTATATGGGTGTTTCGATGGCGTCTGATCATTTATTCAAGAAGAATCAGAATTGGCGATCATCAAGGGTATTCGTCGTTGCGGGCGCCATGATTCTTGGTGCATTGTTCTTTTCCTCAATCATGGTATTTCAAAATCCAATCTGGGTGATAGTCGCCATGTGTTTAGCAAAGGGTCTTACATACGCCATTTTACCAATTGGACCAACGATCATGATCAATGAAATGCAGGAGCGGGGGGATTGATGACAAGTATCTTAACATCATCAGGAAATCTTGCAGGCATTATTGCACCTCTATTAACTGGCTATATCATAAGTTTAGCTGGAGGAAATCAACTATTGGGTTATAACCTATCGATATTGTTCATGGCCATCCTTGTCCTGGCTTTTGGCATCCTGTTTGCGATATTCGTTAAACCGGCCGGGAAACTTAATAATAAAAGTTCGGATAACTTTGACCTTAAGTCCTCATAAGCAGGCGGAACCTGCTTATATTCAATGAAATTGGTGAAATGAAGGAATGGCTTCAAATAATGGTGTGAATAAAAGGAAAAGGAGCGGATGGGAAATGAATAGAGATGCCGTCATAGTTTCTGCAGTTCGAACAGCAATTGGAAAACAGGGAGGTGCACTTGCATCTGTTCCTGCCCACGTATTTGGAGCAGAAGTGATGAAAGAAGCCTTAAAACGAGCGAATGTCGAACCTCGAATGATAGATGATGTAATCATGGGGAATGTGTTAAGCGGGGGTGGAAACATTGCCAGGTTAACTGCACTGGAAACTGGCCTCTCGATACATCTTCCGGGAGTGACTGTCGACCGTCAATGCGGCTCGGGAATAAATGCTGTCAACTTGGCTGCACAAGCGATCCGGGCTGGCGAAGGCGATGTCTATATCGCAGGTGGGGTCGAGAGCATGAGCAGGGCGCCATACTTGATGGACCGACCGGAAAAACCATACAGTGCAAAGCCACCGCAGTTTAGAAAGTCCCGGTTGTCCCCAAAGAGATTGGCGATCCCCCGATGGGAATCACGGCTGAAAACTTAGCGGGAAAATATGAGGTCAGCAGGGAAGAACAAGATGCCTTCGCTCTACAAAGCCAAAAAAATATGGCCAGAGCCGTGGAAGAGGGCCGCTTCAATGAACAAATTGTGCCTATTCACATTCCCGTCAGAAAAGGTGACGATATCGAATTTAAATTGGATGAACATCCACGACCGCAAATAACGAAAGAAGGGCTTGCCAAATTATTACCTGCGTTTCTAGAAGGCGGGTCCGTGACTGCAGGCAATAGTTCGGGATTGAATGATGCCGCATCAGCATTGGTCATCATGTCGAGGGAAAAAGCGGTTGAATTGGGGATTAAACCTTTAGCGACGATCAGGGCACAGGCTGTTGCAGGGGTAGATCCAAATTATATGGGATTAGGGCCTGTTCCCGCTATAAGAAAGGTAATGGAGAAATCAGGGCTTTCCTTAAATGAAATGGACATCATTGAAATTAATGAAGCCTTCGCTGCCCAAGTCATTGCTTGTAATCGGGAGCTTGATATGAATCTTGCAAGAGTGAATGTGAACGGGGAGCCATTGCACATGGACACCCACTAGGTGCGACGGGGGCCATCCTCATTACGAAAGCGGTTCATGAATTGAAGCGTTCTGCCGGAAGGCTCGCCCTAATTACAGCTTGTATTGGAGGCGGACAGGGAATTGCTACGATAATTGAACGTGAAGCCTGATTTTTATAGCAGAAAAACAATGAATTTAACACAGCATTCAGCCCTATATGCCCTATGAAGAAAACTTGTCAATGGATACTATACATGAACAGAACTGAGGAGGAATAAACTCATGACAATCACTTTAACTAAGGAAATGCAGCAAATGAAGGAAATGATCCGTAATTTTGTTGAAAGGGAGGTGGAGCCCTTCGCCATACAAATTGAAGAAGAAGATGCCATCCCGGAGCATTTGGTGGAAAAAGCAAAAGACCTTGGCTTATTCGGGATAAGCATTCCCGAACAATACGGTGGAATTGGCTTAAATGCGGTGGGAAAGGCTACCGTATTAGAGCAGTTAGGGAGGACCCATAATGGTTTCGTTTCATTAATAAGCGCTCACACCGGGATTGGCAGTACAGGTCTGGTTAAGCTAGCATCCGAACATTTGAAAAATAAATACTTGCCTGAAATGGCAGCAGGCACGAAAATTGGCGCCTTTGCTTTATCTGAACCCGGAGCGGGATCGGATGCAACCAATTTGGCAACGAGTGCAGAAAAGAAGGGTGATTACTGGGTGATGAACGGGACGAAACATTTCATCACGAATGGGCCGATAGCTGATGTTTATACCGTATTCGCTTTAACGGATAAAGATAAAGGGGCAAAGGGAGGGATTACTGCTTTTTTAGTGGAAAGAGACTTTCCAGGTTTGAATGTCGGCAAAAAGGACAAAAAAATGGGGTTAAGAGGATCATATACCTCACAGGTCATTTTTGAGGATTGTATCATACCAGAAGAAAATGTAATCGGCGAAGTTGGAATGGGATATATCTCTGCACTTAAAATTTTAAGTGAAGGGCGGGTAGGATTGGCTGCAAGAGCAGTGGGTTCAAGTGGTAAATTAATTGAATTATCAGCTAAATATGCAAAAGAGCGCATCCAATTCGGTAAACCAATCGCAGACAACCAAGCGATTCAATGGATGCTTGCTGATATGGCAACCGAAACGGAAGCTGCAAGAGCATTGACGATGATGGCGGCACAAAAGATTGATGAAGGAAAAAAAGTGATCAAGGAAGCCTCAATGGCAAAACTGTTCGCTTCTGACGTTTTTAATCGGGTGGCGGATAAAGCGGTCCAAATTCATGGTGGTATGGGATATATGGCTGAATATCCAGTTGAACGTTTCTATCGGGATGCCCGCATAACGAAGATCTATGAAGGAACGAATGAAATCCAACGTTTAATCATTGCAAGAAATGTTTTGGAAGAGTGTTAAATGTACTGCTTTATTCGGGCAGGCAGCCTTTTGCCCAAGTATCTGGTATTTCAAGGGGGAGGAACGAAATGGGAGAAGATATCGTGATCGTGAGTGCTGTACGAACACCAATTGGTAGGTACGGTGGAGCATTTAAAGAGATTAGTTCCGGTCATTTAGCTAGCATTGCCATTAAAGAAGCGATAAAGCGGGCAAATATCGCAGCTGAACAAGTGGACGAAGTCATTTTAGGGGAGGTTAGGCAAACGACCGAATCCTCGAATGTCGCGAGGGTGGCGGCATTGCGATCAGGGATTCCCGATTCTGCACCGGCTTTTACGGTAAACCGGTTATGTGCATCTGGAATGCAAGCCATCACCTCAGCAGCACAGCAGATAAGCTCAGGTCAAGCAAATATAGTCGTTGCCGGCGGTACGGAAAGCATGAGTCGCGCACCGCTTTATTTAAGAAGTGCCCGTTTTGGGGGAGACAGGACCAAGCTAGTTGATTCTAATACTGAAGCTGGGCAGCAACCTCAAGAAATTTATGGGGAAAGTTTGGGGATGGGAATCACCGCTGAAAATGTCGCACAGCGATACAACATTTCAAGGAAGAACAAGATGCCTTTTCAGTGGAAAGTCAACGAAGAGCGGCGCAAGCGATGGAAGAAGGAAAGTTCAAAGATGAAATCGTTCCTGTCCAGGTCTCTGACAGGAAGAGTACGGTTATCATTGAAACGGATGAATATCCACGCCCGGACACCACAATGGAAAAGCTTGCAAGCTTAAAACCGGCATTCAGGGAAAACGGGACCGTCACTGCCGGTAATGCTTGTGGCCGTAATGACGGAGCGACTGCATTGGTATTAATGAAAGCCAGTGAAGCGGAACGGTTGCAATTACAGCCAATTGCAAAGATTGTCGATTGGGCGACTGCTGGAGTTTCTCCTGAAGTGATGGGGATTGGTCCAGTACCAGCCGTTGGAAAACTTATGGAGCGCACCGGGAAAAAAGTAGAAGAAATTGGGCTTTTCGAATTAAATGAAGCGTTCGCTTCACAGGCATTGGCAGTAATCAGGGATTTATCGTTAGATGAAAACAAGGTTAATGTAAATGGTGGAGCCATTGCACTTGGGCACCCAGTCGGTTCAACGGGCGCCCGGATCGTGACAACACTAATATATGAACTGATTCGCAGAAAAGAAAAATATGGAGTTGCTACACTTTGTGTTGGCGGCGGACAGGGAATGGCCATCATGATTGAAACGATATAGTCCAACGATAAAGGAGTGGAAACCCCATACGTTTCTGCTCCTTTCCGTATATAAGTTGAATCGCGCATAAGTGAGGGGGAGGAAGATTGCCAGTTGAAGTGGAGGATATTCGGAATCAATTCGAAAGTAGTGCATTCTTTTCACATATTGGGTTTGAAATCATCCGGTTTGAAGAAGGTAATGTAACTATAAAGCTAAACATTGAAGAACACTTACTTAATGTCAATGGAACACTGCACGGGGGCATTCATGCCACCATGCTGGATACCATTCTGGGAATGGTGACTCGTTCCGTCACCAAATCTAAAGTCGTGACGACAAGCTTAACTGTACATTATTTAGCCAGCATATCAAGCGGGGAACTATTTGCGGAAGCAAAAGTCCTGCAAAAAGGATACAAAATAGCCTTTACTGAAGGAGAAATAAAAGATGCTGAAGGCAACATCATTGCGAAGGGCACAGGAATTTTTAAAATCATTCGTGATAAATGAGGCAAGGATGATCAAGTTGGCTGACAAGTGACTATGCTCCATTTTAATAGAAAAGAATGAGGTGTGAAAAATTGACTAGAACTTGGCATCGATTTTATCCTAAAGAAACCCCTGCTGAAATTGAGATTCCAGTATTGTCATTATATGGACTCCTTGAACGTTCAGCCCGACTTTACCCAACCTGCAAGGCCGTGATAGATGGGGATCGGGAAATGACATATATGGAATTAAAGGAAGCCTCAGATCGTTTTGCTGTGAATTTAGACAACCGTGGATTTCAAAAAGACGATCGTATAGCAATCATGCTGCCAAATTGTCTAGAATATATCATTGCCTATTATGCCATTCATCGTTTGGGGGTATGGTCGTTCAAGTGAACCCACTGTATCAGTCAAGTGAATTGGACTATATATTACAGGATTCCGGAGCCAATTGGTTCATTGGGTGTGAGGTACAACGGGAAAAATTAGTGCTAACAAGTTTTTCTGACAGGTTAACGTTCATATCAGCCGAGCAATTAATCGAAACTGGAACTGATTTATCAAGTAAAGTTAAGGAACTCCCTGCTCTGGATATCGACCCCAAGGAAGCTGTGGCTGTTCTTCAATATACAGGGGGAACAACAGGGAAATCAAAAGGGGTCATGCTCACGCATTTTAATTTGATCTCGAATGTATTTCAAGACTTTGCCTTCACGGCAAATGCCCTTCAACTCCAAAGTCCTGGCGAACGGATGCTTGGATTGACCCCATTATTCCATGTGTTTGGAAATGGAAGATTGAATAGTGCCATATATGCCGGATCAACTTATATCACATTAGAGAAATTTGAAATAAATAAGGTGGTAGATTTGATTCGAACACATCGGCCAACCATTTTTCCTGGTGTCCCGACCATGTATATTGCTTTATTGAATCACCCGGATTTAACGGCGGACGATTTATGCTGCTTTAAGTACTGCAGCTGTGGTTCTGCCCCGCTCCCGGTAGAAATCATTCAACAGTTCGAAAGAAAATTTCGGGTTACAATATTGGAAGGATTCGGAATGTCGGAAACTTCACCCACTACACACCGTAATCCAGTCATAGGACAGAAAAAACGGGGAAGTATCGGAATCCCATACCCAAATACCGATGCTAAAATCGTCGATTTGAAAACAGGAGTTGATGAATTGCCAGCAGGAGAAAGAGGCGAACTGATCATTAAAGGTCCGCAAGTAATGAAGGGATATTGGAAAAATCAGGAGGAGACGGCAACAGCTTTGCGGGATGGTTGGCTTTACACTGGGGATATCGCTAAGATGGATGAAGATGGATATTTTTATATCGTAGGCAGGAAGAAAGATATGATCATTACAAGCGGTTATAATGTTTATCCAATCGAAGTCGAAGATATTATTTATCAGCATCCAGCCGTAAAAGAGACATGTGTATATGGAGTATTGGATTCATACCGTGGGGAAACGGTAAAAGCGGCCATAGTTTTAAAGAAAGGAAAGTCAGTGCCGGAGCAGGAAATCAGGGGTTTTGTGAGCAGCGACTGGCCAGATATAAAGTGCCGCGAAGTTTTGAGTTCAGGGAACAACTGCCAAAATCTGCTGTAGGAAAAATATTGCGTAGAATATTAATGGAGGAAGGAGCACAAAGCCCTACTGTAGGGGAAAGATAATCCCATTTCATTTATCGTTAGGAAGCTTATATGAAGCGCTAAATAAGTGAAACCTTTTTTCGAGGTTCCCCTTATTTAGGGTTTTTCTATCATATTCTTTATAGACTATAAAACTACTTTCCTTTTAGGGGAATTTCAAATGAAGTCCCATCCACCAATAATTCATGAGACTCACCATCCGCTATATCATCGGTAGTGAAAGAAAAGGAATCGAGCCGTTCGAAGTTTTCCTCGGGATCAACCAATAAGCCAATGGTGCCTTTTCTCATTTCTCCTGGTTGGTAGTCTGATCGACTTACTTTTTTGTCCCCATAAAAGTATCTCCGGAATGGATGAAATTTTTAGAAGGCACATCATATGAAAGGTAATCATTGAAAGTAACATTTTCCATGCTGAAGAACTGAAGTTCCTTCGAATCTTCATTTTCAACAGAATAAGTTATCTCTAGATAAGAAACCTCTTCATCGATATCCGTTTTAGACAACGCCGCCTGTTGATCGATTTCCTCCATGGATAAATTCTCTTTATAATATATCGAATAGGCCTCTTCAAAACTCAATCCCGTATAGGGCTTGAGCTCCTCCTTCGCTTCATCTGTGAGTGAAGATAATTGAATCCTGCGGATATCCTTGACTGTGATGACCATGGGTGCCAATTCAAATGATTCATTAATGGACTTCGTTTCTAGTAATGTGAAGGTTCCCCAATTTTTATGGTGAACCTTATCGCCGACTTTTTTAGATGGGTCCCGCCATATTCCTCCACCTCAGCAATTTTAGATTCCTTTGTTTCCGGATTTTTCCCTTTTTCAGTTTTATCGCTCTCGAAATAATTGTAGGCAATTACACTTAAACAAGTAAGCAATAAACCAACCATTGCCGAATTGATCCAACTTTTACGAATACTTCATCACTCCCTGTCTTAACTTTGATGTCAAAGAATAATATACCATTTTTTTTTGCAAATGAAGGAAAGAAGAGTGCCCAAGAGATCGTGGTTTTTTATTACCGAAAAATTCCATTTTCCCACTGATTTGAGGTTCCCTGTCCTTGATAATGATTTCTCAGCTACAGTACAAGCCGTTTTATAAAAGAGTCATATTATATAACGAAGGGGAAATCTTGAAAAAATGAGAACATGCTTTTATTCTTCTATTGTTTTTTCATCCCTGGAAACCTCTCTCTAGTAACAAATTATCATAAAAGGAGACGTTTAGGGAATGTGGCCAATTAACAATGGTAAGGAAAGGATACATCTGCCGAATAAAAGTGCAATGCTGTCCCGGCAAGAGATAAAAGCCATTGAGTCCTGGATATCTCAAATAGGGATATTCCAATTTTATAAAACAGCTGGACAAAAAATGTCTACTGCCAGAAAAACGCTAAAGTTCAAGTATAAAATCATTGGGCATGGATTTAACCGGGTCGTCTATGATTTAAATAATGGCTATATATTAAAAGTTGCATTTTCAGAAGTAGGATTAATCAGCAATGCAAACGAAGCCTATATATATAATAACTGTAATGAGAAAGTCAAAAAGTATTTATGTCCGGTTAAGGAGTATGGGACGGGCTGGATTATCATGAAGAAGGTGGACACGAACGTACCGTTTGCAATCAAGGAATATACGAAACTGATCAAGTTGGAATTGAATTTTCTAAGGTACGGAATTATTCCAATAGATTTGCGTTTGGATAATGTCGGATATAACGGGAATGATGAAATGGTTGTCATTGATTACGGTCTATTCACAATGGATCTCAAAAGCCCTGTGCTGCGATGGTTTGTTTGATGATGGGGGTATCTGCAAGAAAAATATATAATGGAGATCAAATGAAATGATTAGACGAAGCGGTGAATTTTCTGAACTGTTCTTGATTATATCGAATTATCTAAATGAAAGAAGCATGTTACAATTGGCTTTTTTTGTGTAACATGCTTTTTTATCCGGTTCAAAGGACCATAACTGATGATACAACGCTTGCCACTTTTTTATCATTTTGAAATAAATCTGCGAGTACATAAGCTGTTTTTTTTCCGATTCGGTCAACTTTTGCTTCAACTTGTACGTCTCCTAATCTTACTGGTCGATGAAAGGTAGTATGTAAATCAATGGATGCGAAGGATTGTCCAATGCTTAATTTAGAAGATATCGCATAAGCCATTATGATATCTGCTGCAGAAGTGACAAAACCACCCATTGCTACACCATTTCCATTTATAAATTTATCATCCACTTTCCATATTCCCCTTGCAATTCCATCCTGGGCATAATTTGCTTCAATCTGTAACGTAAAATCACAATTCGGTGGCTGTTTACCCTCTGTTATAACTTGTAAAAGCTCGTGTCCTTTAAATGATTCCCCATTAAATTACCCCCTTGAATAAGTTGAAACTACAGAATATTCTAACATATATCTTAATGTCAATGAAGTTGTTGATTTACAAATAAAGTAATTAGAGATCCGAAACAAGAAATGTAATTTGGTGGTGGTCTTGATTTCCACTCCAGGAACTCGCTTTCCGCGGGCGGTCTCCCCTAGACACGTTTTTCCCGCAGGGGTCTCGTACCTTTTGTTTCATTCAACTTTGTTTTATTTAGATAGAATCCTTTTGTCTACAAACTAGATAATTTTTGTTTGCCGACAGTCTTTTTTGTGGGTTTATAAAATGGGAACGTTGATTTCCACTTCAGGCACTCGCTTTCCGCGGGCGGGCGGGAGCCTCCTCGGCGCGCCTGCGGGGTCTCCCATGCCACGCTTTTCCCGCAGGAGTCTCGTACCTTCCGTTCCAATCAACTTTGTGTTTTAAAAGAAAAAACTGTTAGCTGGTCTCATCACGAACCATGTTTAAGACCTGTTTATATTTCATATTTTTCCTGTACTCCTTAATGGATGGAAGAAATATGCGACACTCCTGCCGAAATACTGTCTAGCCGAGACCCCACAGGCGCTCGTGCCGAGGAGGCTTGGCAGACAGTCGGCGGAGGGAAGAGGAATTCTGAAATCAGCTGTAATGATTTCTGGAAAAAACTGTAGGCTGATCTCATACCGAATTATGTTTGAGACCAGTTTATCCTTTAAGTTTTTTTCACCTATAATCCTTATTGGATGGAAGAAAATTGCGACACTCCTGCCGAAAAACTGTCTAGCCGAGACCCCACAGGCGCTCGTGCCGAGGAGTCTTGGCAGACAGTCGGCGGAAAGGGAGCGGATTTCTGGAATCAGCTGGAATGTTTTCTAGAAAAAACTGCAGGCTGATCTCACACCGAATTATGTTTGAGACTAGTTAATCCTCCTAGTTTGTTTTTTTACTATAATTCTTAATGGATTGAAGAAATTTACGAGACTCCTGTCGAAAAACTGACTAGCCTAGACCCACAGACGCTTGCGTTGAGGAGGCTCGGCAGACAGTCGGAAAGGGAGCGAATTTCTGAAATCAATTGGAGTGGTTTTTATAAAAAACTGTAGGGAAGTTTGAAGTCAATAATTATCAAAAAAATCAAAAATCTTCTTCTTTTTCTAATTAAAATGTGATAGTGTATGAAATATAGAAGTATTTCCTTCATCTTAATTTTGAAAAGAAGTATTTAATTCGTCAGGAAGGAGTGATATGGTGGAACATCTTCCATTTAAATTATTAGTAAAAGAAAAATTTGATCATCTATCGGCAGGTCAAAAAAAAAGTTGCCGCTTACCTGATTGAAAATTTGGATGAAGCCGCCTTTAAAACGGCATTTCAAATTGGCCGGGAAGCGGAGGTTAGTGAAACAACGGTCATTCGGTTTTCCTATTCATTGGGATTTGAAGGGTTTAGTAAAATGCAGGCGAGGATTCAAAAACAGCTGCTGCACCAAAATCAAATAGACTTATCCATTAGTGATTCCATTCTCCGCATTGATGACAAGCAAGATCCCTTTACAAAAGTGATAGAAAACGAAGTTCATATTTTAAGACATCTATTAGATCATACGAACGTTCAGGATATATGGAAAGCAGTAGATGTCTTGATCCAGGCTGACCAAATATTAATTGCAGGACATCGGATTTCCCATGCCGCCGCCTATTGGTTCTCCTATACGCTAAGTTCATTAAGGGAAAATGTAAGTTTATGTTCACCAACAGGTGACTTCTATGAAAAGTTTTGTAATCTCACTAACAAGTCTGCATTAGTTGTTTTTTCCTTTCCAAGATATGCGAATGAAACATTAAAAGTTGCTGAGTGTGCCAAAGAACAAGGAGTTTGTTTAATTTCAGTTACAGACCGCCTTCTGTCACCTGTCGGCCGCATCGCTGATATTTCATTGACCACTGAAGAAAACGCAGAAACCGGAACCAATTCAATCGCTTCCGTTATTAGCTTGTTGGACTTGGTCATTGCAGGCATACATCAAAAAGACGCAAAACGGATATATACCCATCAGCAAAAATTAGAAAGGCTATATTCAAGCTATGAGGTGTTTAATGAATGAGTTTTTTATAAGTTAAAATTCATGTAAAGGAGGAGGTGCATCATCATGGACCCGATTCAATATATTGATCAGCATCAAGAATCATTGATAAAGTCCTACCATGATCTGCATTCTTTGGCTGAGCCAAGTTGGCAGGAAGAAAGAACGTCTTGCTATATTTTGAAATGTCTTAGGGAAGCGGGAATATCCCTAAAAACATTTCAGAGCCATTATGGAATTATTGCCGAGATTCCAGGCATTTCAAAAAAGGTTGTAGCATTAAGGGCTGATATGGATGCGCTCGTTCAGGAAGTTGATGGAGTTGTAAAGCCCAATCATTCATGTGGACACGACGCACATAGCACAATGGTTTTATATACAGCATTGGCCATTGCCTCCAGCGGAATCCGGCCTAAACACACTCTCCGGTTTATATTTCAGCCTGCAGAAGAAAAAGGGGAAGGCGCTCTTCAAATGATCAATGATGGCGCGTTGGAGAATGTTACATATTTATTCGGGGTACATGTAAGACCCAGTACGGAGGTTCCTTATATGAAGGCTTCCCCGTCATTGTCCATGGCTCAGCCGAAACAATAAGGGGTACAATCAAAGGCCTTCAGGCTCATGCATCCCGTCCGCAAGATGGAATAAATGTAATCGAAGCAGCAGCTTTAATTGTCCAAAAATTACAACAGATTAATCTGGTAACCGAAATTCCTTATTCCATCAAAATGACTCAATTTGAAACAAACAATAAAGCATCAAACGTTATCCCGGAAACAGCTGTCTTTGCTATTGATGCCAGAGCGCAGTCAAATGATGTAATGAATGAACTAAATCGCTTAACAAAGGAAGCTTTTGAACAGACAATGGAACAAACTGAAACATCGATCTCCTGGTCTGCGGAAGAATTTGTCCCAGCTGCGACCCTGAATGAAAAGGCGATAAAGCTGGCTGAGGCCGCAATTGCAGATATCCTTGGGAAGGAAAATGTCGTTCCGGTCTGTGTTTCTCAAGGAGGAGAGGATTTTCATTTTTATACAGCCGAAAATCCTGATATAACTGCAACCATGATAGGGTTAGGCTGCGATCTAACGCCTGGTCTGCACCATCCGGATATGAAGTTTAATTTACGAGCACTTATTTATGGAACGAAAATTTTAATTAACACAGTCATGATGGCTGCAGAAGAGTAAAATTTTTGTACTTAAAAATTAATGAAGGGGTGTTTTATGGAAAATACGGCACAAACATCACAAACCGGGGACCAAACAGCTGCTGATGAAAAACAACTTGAGCGAAAACTCAAACCAAGGCATCTTTCGATGATTGCAATCGGCGGCACCATTGGAACGGGGCTATTTTTAGCAAGCGGTTCCATTATTCATACTGCGGGTCCTGGAGGAGCTGTGGCTGCTTATATAATTGCCGGGATCATGGTTTACTTTCTGATGACAAGCTTAGCGGAAATGGCTGCCCTTATTCCTATTACAGGCTCATTTAGTACCTATACATCAAGGTTTGTCGATCCTGCATTGGGATTTGCGATCGGATGGAACTATTGGTATAACAATGCAATCGTAGTCGCACTGGAATTAGCAGCTTCCTCCCTGATAATGAAATATTGGCTTCCTTCTGTTCGGGCATCATTTGGAGCGCATTATTTCTTGCACTCATATTTGGATTGAATATTTTATCGGTAAAAGGATATGGAGAATCAGAATTCTGGTTTGCCATTATAAAGGTTTTGACGATTATCATTTTTATTGCAGTAGGTTTATTAATGATTGTAGGAATCATGGGAGGGGATGCCATAGGTTTTGAAAATATCACCAAAGGGGAGGCACCGTTTAAAGGAGGCTTTTTATCTATTATAAGTGTCTTTATGGTGGTAGGATTTGCCTTTCAAGGTACCGAGTTAGTAGGAATTGCGGCCGGT
The DNA here is from genome assembly GCA_030562215.1 of Peribacillus frigoritolerans. GTDB lineage: Bacteria > Bacillota > Bacilli > Bacillales > DSM-1321 > Peribacillus > Peribacillus frigoritolerans_B. Next base: position 3,153,136 of record JAUPFL010000001.1, read on the forward strand.
GAGAGTGAAAACCCGAGAAAAAATATACCAAAGGCCATTAAGCAAATCTTCTGGAGACTTCTCTTGTTCTATGTATTGGCGATAATTGTGATTGGATTTTTAATAAGCTATAATGATCCGCGTTTGTTAAGCTCGGATATTGAAGATATTGCGGTAAGTCCCTTCACTCTGGTTTTTCAAAACGCTGGGCTTGCCATCGCTGCCTCCGTTATGAATGTGGTCATTCTTACTTCCGTTCTTTCTGCAGGCAATTCGGCCATGTACGGAGCTTCTCGCGTGCTTTGGGTGCTGGCGAAAGAAGGCAAGGCCCCTTCGTTTCTAAAAAAGTGAATTCAGGCGGCATTCCAGTGAACGCTGTGTACTTTTCTACCATCGTAGGGATGGCAGCTTTCCTAACCTCTCTTTTCGGTGAAGGCACGATTTATACTTGGTTATTGAATGCTGCAGGATTATCCGGTTTTTTATCCTGGTTAGGAATTTCGATTACACATTATCGTTTCCGGAAGGCATATATTGCACAAGGTAGAGATTTGAAAGATTTGCCTTATGTATCAAAATGGTATCCATTCGGTCCGATATTAGCCACACTTTTATGTGTTACGGCAATATTGGGACAAAATTACTCTGCATTTTTCGGTCCTGAGATTGACTGGTATGGAATTTTAATTTCCTATATCGGGCTTCCTTTATTTTTCCTGGCTTTTCTAGGATATAAAATCGTAAAGAGAACAAAAATGACTCCATTGCAAGAGGCCGATTTCAGTAAAGTGGAATAACCTCTTTTGTATAAAAGCAGGAAAGTATTTCTTATTATGATAGACCATTTACATGATAGCTCCAGTGCCTCACAACGACATGCCGTCAGCTGTGGACTGCCTTGTCATCTTATGTTGTCAATAAGGGCACTTGTGCTATGCCAAGGAGGTTGACCATGACGAAATCACAGGAAATTATAATTCGTTCTATTCATGGAATTGAAGAACTAGAGGACGTAAGAAAGCTAGAGTCCAGCATTTGGGGAGAAACCGACTCAATCCCCACACACCAAACCTTAACAGCCGTGAAAAACGGCGGTTTGGTTATAGGAGCTTATTGCGAAGGAAAGCTGATTGGATTTCAATACAGCTTTCCGGGATTCAATGGGCAATCAGCCTATCTTTGTTCACATATACTAGGCATAGATGAGCAATTTCGCAACAAAGGTATAGGGGAGAAGTTAAAGTTAGCACAACGTGAGGAAGCGCTTAAGCTCGGCTATTCCCTTATTACCTGGACATACGATCCTTTAGAAAGTGTCAATGGGTATTTAAATATAGCCAAGCTCGGTGGGGTATGCTCCACATATATAGCAAACTGCTATGGTGAAATGGAAGATCTTTTAAACAGCGGAATTCCTTCTGACCGCTTTCTTGTCGAATGGCATATTGATAAAAAAGAGACAACGGATTCTAGCGGAGGGGGAATACCGCTGGACTTTATGATGGAAAACTCGCTTATTCAATGGGATACCATTGAAAAGGGATTGCCTGTTCCATCTTTCACTCGCCTGCTGCCTGAACAAAAATGTGAAACAGCTTTTGTGGCCCTTCCAAAGGACTTCCGAACAATAAGAGTCACAAATATTCAAGCGGCCAAAGAATGGCGGATGAAAACCAGGGACATTTTTACCGGATTATTTCAGCAAGGATGGCAGGTAACAGGTTTTATGAAGAATTCCATGACGGAAATTCCCGTTCAGTTTTATGTGCTATCAAGGAAATGAACTAGAAGAATATATTTAATGTTTAGTAATTTCAGGATGTGTAAGCCTATTAATAAAAAATTTGTAAGACTGTGTCCATTAACAGTTTTATCACAGAAGGAGAATTTCTAAGTGAAAATTAAACAAGTTATTCTAAGGCATCTTAAGCTAGACTTGCTTGAACCTTTTACAACTAGCTTTGGGACGGAATGCGATAGGGATTTTATCCTTGTGGAAGCCATAAGCGATGATGGCATTTCCGGTTGGGCTGAATCGGTTGCGATGCTCGACCCTCTGTATAATGAAGAGACCTTAAAAACAAACTGGCATATACTGGAAGACTATCTAATTCCAATAATCCTAAAAAATGAAATCAAGCATCCTGATGAAATTTCCGAAAAATATTTCACCCATATTCGCGGAAATTATATGGCAAAAGCCGCTTTAGAGGGTGCCGTTTGGGATTTGTATGCTAAAAAGCAAGGTGCTTCTCTTTCAAATGTGTTAGGTGGAACAAAAAAGAAAATTGAAGTGGGGGTAAGCATCGGAATAAAGGATTCGATCGATTCGACCCTGGATATAATTGAAGCTCGTCTCGGTGAAGGCTATAAACGTTTTAAACTAAAAATCAAACCGGGCTGGGATGTTGAACTAATAGACAAGGTACGAAAAGTATATTCTGAAATCCCGCTCATGGCCGATGCAAATTCAGCATATACCTTAAAAGATATAGACCGGTTATCCGCCTTGGATGATTATAATTTAATGATGATTGAGCAGCCGCTTGCCTATAATGATATCATTGACCATGCAGATTTACAGTCAAGGTTAAAAACACCTATTTGCCTGGATGAAAGCATACACTCATTAGAGGATGCCAGGAAAGCTATTAAGTTGGGCAGCTGTAAAATTATTAATATTAAGATTGGCCGTGTCGGAGGTTTGACTGAATCTAAGAAAATCCATGATTTATGCCTTGAACATGGCATTCCGCTATGGTGTGGGGGTATGCTGGAATCAGGCATTGGAAGAGCTCATAATATTGCAATCACTTCACTGCCGAACTTCACTCTTCCCGGCGATACCGCAGCTTCCTCCCTCTATTGGGCAGAAGATATTACTGATCCTGAAGTTACAGTGGAAAACGGAATGATCAGTGTTCCAGAATTGCCTGGAATCGGCTAGAACCAAGCATGGAAAAAATCAAAAAGTATACTATACACAGTCAAACCTATCATTTAAGTGAGAATGTTGCTAGAAACGCCTAGGGTGCTACAACATTGCATAAAGGCATGATTCCCGAAAAAGGGAGCATGCCTTTTTATTTATAATCCACTTTCCATTCAAAATATATTGTAATTCGACCTTCTGCCATGTATGGTGTTATGAAATGCAGATTAGCTTTTCTAATATCCTTTAAAAAGTTATCATAATAGAGTCTTTGTACATTGTATATGTACACATTTATGATACAAAACTGTATGTATAGAAAAAAAGGGGTGAGACGATGCGAAATTTACATATTATCTGTGCCGTAATAACCGTCTACCTTTTCTTTTTTGCTGTTTCTTTCCTTCAGCAGTCCATTCGGAAGCCCAAAAAGTGATACGGGTTGCAGGGGATAATAACTTTCCACCTTTTGAATACTTGAGCGATTCGGGTGTTTATACCGGTTTTAATGTGGATATAATGAACGCCATTTCTATCGAGACTGGCATTAAGTTCGAATATTATCCCATGCCGTGGAACGAGGCAGTGCAAGCTATGCGCTCTGGAAGAGTGGATGCGATTCAAGGCATGAAGTACAATCAAGAACGTGAAGAGTTTTATGATTTTTCAGCTCCGTATTTCACAAGTTCACAAGGAATTTTTGTGTTGAAAGATAATATGTATATCCGAAAAATCGAAGATCTTAAAGGCCGGAAAGTAGCTGTACAAAAAGGAGATGTTGCAAGCGGTCTTTTAAGCAAAGTCGATCGTTTGCAATTGGTGGAAACTAATAATCAACAAGAAGCCGTTCAGTCACTTATCGACGGTAAAGTGGATGCTTTCATTGGAAATCGGATTACGGGTCAATATTTTCTACAGAAAAATGAGCAGCAATCACTCATTAAGATTGTCGGTGAGCCACTTGACACCACAAATTATGCTGTAGCTGTGATGCCGAAAAACAAAGAGTTGCTGACACTATTCAATCAGGCAATTTCTCAAATCAAGAAAGATGGAACGTATGAAAAGATAGAGAAAAAGTGGTTCGGGGAATATATCCTGCCAAATACTCAACGGCTACGCAAAACGCTGTTGTATTTGGAAATTGGTCTTATTCTTACCTTCATTGTGATTTCTCTCATCTTATGGTGGAATCTCAGCCTTAAACGCGAAGTGGCTAAGCGAACCGAGCAAATTGAGTACGTGAATAAAGACTTGGAAGAGAAGATGCTGCTTCTTGAGGAAAACATCAACTTTCAGCAGCAAGTATTAAACAGTGCCTACAGTTCGCTTATTACACTGAATCAGCAAGGTCTTGTATCGATGATTAATGTTAGGGCCATGGAATATTTGGGGTGGACGGTAATGTTGTTGGAAAACGTTTTCAGGATCTGCCAACTGCCCGTTTCATCCCGGAAAAGGAGATTAAGGCTGCATTAGAGAAAAGAGAGTTTTCTTGCAAAAGGAAACGGTATGGTCTCATTATGCGAGTGAAAAAAGGCATATAACTTACAGCATGTATCCGATTCAGACTATTGGGGGAGAAAGTGTAGGTGCGGTGTTGAATTTTTTCGATAGTACGGAACAAAAACAACTGGAGAGAAAAGTGGCTCAGGATGATCGATTGCGTTCATTGGGTCAACTCGTGGCAGGTATCGCTCATGAAATAAGAAATCCGTTAACATCCATCCTTACCTATACGCAATTGCTGCCGAAAAAATTTGCAAGCGCAGATTTCCGTACGTTCTTTTCCGAGCAGGTTACTAGTGAAATTACTCGACTTAATACATTAATTAACGATTTGCTCGATTATGCCCGCCCTAAAAAATCAGAGCCTGTCACATTTTCGCTGAATGAGGCCATGGCAGGGATTGAGCTATTGCTTAAGCCGAAAATCAAAGAAAAAACCTGAGCATTGTTCGAGAGTTCGCTGGAGACATTCAGGCAACTGCAGATACACAGCAAATCAAACAAGTACTGGTAAACGTCATTCTTAATGCCATTCAGGCGTCCAATATTGGGGGAACCCTTATTTTTCGGGCATATTATCGGGATATGTTCACTGTCGTTGAAATCGAGGATGAAGGAATCGGCATTTCGGAAGAAGACATTGATAAGATCTTTGAACCGTTTTACACCAGGAAACCAAACGGGGTCGGGCTAGGGCTTTCTATTACGTATCAGCTTGTCAAAGAAAACGATGGCACTATCGAGACAAGAAGTGAAGTAGGAAAGGGAACAGTAGTGACCATTTGTTTACAGCATTAATACAGAAAGGGTGAAGACGATGCACGATATCATGATTATTGATGATGAGCCAACCATTTGTCAGTCACTTACGTTTGCATTGGAAGACCAGTATCACGTTTATTCGTTTACAGACCCACGTCAAGCGCTTCCGCTTCTCGAAAGGGCAGAAATCGCCATCGTTTTGCTGGATTTGAAAATCGGGGGTTACAATGGGATGGAAGTGTTAGAAGAAATCAAACGCCTCTCCCCCTCGACTGTTGTCATTATGATGACGGCCTACGGTACCATCCCATCTTCCGTAGAAGCAATGCGTAAGGGTGCGTTTTCATATGCGACAAAGCCGCTTCATATTGATGAATTGGAAGTGCTGATGGAAAAAGCAGAAGAAGTATACACCCTTCAGGGCAAAGTGAAATGGCTGAGTGAAGAATTGGATAAGGTGGCAGGTGTGAATGGCCTTATCGGTGAAAGTTTGGCAATGCGCAAAATATTCTCCCTCATCGAAAAAGTGAAGGATATCGATTCAAACATCCTCATAGAAGGGGAAAGTGGAACCGGTAAAGAAGTCGTCGCCAGAACAATCCATAATCAAAGCAAGCGCAGAAACAAAAAGTTTCAGGCTATTAATTGTGCCGCCATTCCGACTCACCTGTTGGAATCAGAATTATTTGGGTACGAAAAGGGCGCATTTACAGGAGCGACACAGCGGAAATATGGACTGTTTGTTTTGGCGGAAGGAGGAACAATCTTTCTTGATGAAATCGGTGAGATGGATTTGGCGCTTCAGGGGAAGATTTTGCGCGTTCTCCAAGAGAGAAAGGTAATGCCCGTTGGCGGGATGGAAGAAGTCAGCATCGATGTCCGGATCATTGCAGCGACAAACAGAGACTTGGTTAAAGAAGTAAAAGAAAATCGATTTCGTGAAGATTTATATTACAGATTGAATGTAATTCCGATTCACCTTCCGGCTTTACGTGAACGAAAAGAGGACATTCCTTTGTTGTTGGAATTTTTCATTGAAAAAATTGGTGATCGAATGGGAAAACCAGTAGAAGGAATTTCCCATGAAGCGCTGCAGCTTTTACAGCAATATGACTTCCCAGGAAATATTCGTGAACTTCAGAACGTGATTGAAAGGGCAATAGCGCTTACGAATGAGTCTTACATACAGAAAGCCGATTTACCTTCCGACATCCAAAAAACTCGCGCGCATTTTTCGGCAATACCTTAATCCCTGTCTATGTAGGCGAACCGCTTGAAGAAATCGAAAAAAGAGTGATTCTTCATAACCTTGCCGCTTTTAACGGTCATCAAAGGAGGACAGCGCAAACAATTGGCATCGGGGAAAGGACATTGCGGGACAAGTTGAAGAAATATCGGGAAGAAAAGTAGGCGAAAATTGCCGAGCGGCAATTTTCGCCTGCTTTTTATTTTGAATATATCTGAATTTTCCACTGTTTTTAGGGAGATGGAGCTGGCATGAAACTTGCTTAAATAAAATTGTAGTAAACCATTAATCAGAATGGGGGTTATGGATATACACCATAATGGTCTACAGAGCTCAACTGGAAGTTACAGTGCGGCGAAAGCGGGGATGTGCGAAATGCATCAGGTAGTATAAGTCAATAGCCTATCAAAATTTAACGAAAACAAAAAGGACAAGCCATTGCACCAGATCTTTTAATATACTACAACCCGAATTTTATTGGCGATTGCAAATATGGAGTATTTTTATTTATGGGGAGGAAAAATAAATGTATGCGTTACCAAATATGGATTTATGGAAAGGCAGAACAGATAGTCTAATAGATAAAGATGAATTTAGAATTCATCAAATAGTTAAAGATAATCAGACAACATCAATAAATAATACATGTGGAATAATAGGGTTCTCATGTGAAGAAGGCGTACGCAGGAATAAAGGAAGACTTGGAAGCAAAGAAGCTCCCAATGAAATACGTAAATCCTTATCTTCTCTATCTTGGCATGGCCAATCAGCAGATAGTCTAATTGATTTTGGAAATATCATTTGTGAAAATCAACAGTTAGAGGCAGCACAAGCTGAATTGGGAAGCCACGTAGAGAAAATATTAACTAAAAATATGTTTCCCGTTATATTGGGGGGCGGACATGAAACCTTTTATGGTCATTATCTAGGAATTAGGTCGAGTGTTGGACCCAATGCCAAAATAGGCATTCTTAACATTGATGCTCATTTTGACTTACGCTCATATGAAGAAATAACTTCTTCTGGAACGATGTTTAAACAAATATTAGATAATGATCATAAAGCTAGTTATTTGCCTATTGGCATTCAACGTTATGGAAATACAAAAAAATTATTTGACACTGCAACTACTCTTGGTTGCTCTTGGATATTGGAAGAAGAATTAGTAGATGGGAAGTCTGAGGAAAATGAAAATAAAATTCTGAATTTTATAAATCAACATGATTATATTATATTGACACTTTGTATGGATGTTATAAACGCTTCTGAAGCACCGGGTGTTAGTGCCCCTCCTCATTTGGTCTTACTGGAAAAATGGTTAGACAATTGATTCGCAAGATTACTTCACATCCGAAAACTATTTCATTTGATATCTGTGAAGTGAATCCATCATTAGATTGTGATAATCGCACTGTAAAACTAGCTGCAAACCTAATAAATGAAGTATTCATGTGTGTGGAGAGGAGATAGACGATATGAACATCGAGATTAATCAAACGATCACTATTTTTTAGCGATACTGCTTTTAGCACTAGGCGGTATTATCGTTAAGAATGTCAAATTATTTAGACACTTTTGTATCCCTGCACCTGTTGTCGGAGGTTTACTTTTTGCAATCGTAGCTACAAGTCTTAAAACCTTTTTAAATATAACCATTTCATTGGATACGGCACTCCAGGGGTTATTCATGTTAACGTTTTTTACATCTGTTGGATTGGGTGCCAGTTTTCAATTAGTAAAAGTCGGCGGTAAATTATTATTAATATATTGGTTGTTATGTGGGTTTCTGGCATTTGCTCAAAATTTAATCGGAATTTCTTTAGCACCGGTTTTTGGGATTGATCCATTGATTGGTATGATGGCAGGAGCAATTTCCATGGAAGGTGGCATAGGTGCAGCTACAGCATTTGGTGGTACGATTGAATCGCTGGGAATTCAATCTGCCCAAGCAATTGGAATAGCAGCAGCTACATTAGGATTAGTATTTGGTGGATTAGTTGGAGGTCCAACTGTAAAGTATCTAATTAATAAACATAAATTAACACCAAGTAAAAAGGATATTGAAATTCAAGAAAAGAAAGAAATGGAAGACAAAATAGAATTGAATGTAGCTTCATTTATGAAACAAGTATTAATTCTGACATTTTGTATGGCTTTAGGTTCATATCTAGGAGAGTTATTTTCGGCGAAGACAGGTTATGTTTTACCGAATTATGTTGGAGCAATGATAGTGGCTGTAATAGTTAGGAATATTTTAGATAAAATAAATGGAAAAATTATCGAAATGCCTAGTATTAATTTTATTGGAGATATCACTTTAGGTATTTTCTTATCGATGGCATTAATGAGTATAAAATTATGGGAAGTTGCCGACCTTGCTTTACCAATTATTTTAATTGTGGTGATACAAGTAATTTTCATTATACTTTTAAGCATATTCATCATGTTTCGCTTTCTTGGCAAAAACTACGATGCGGCAGTTATGGTTGGAGGGTTCATCGGACATGGTATAGGGGCTACACCAAATGCTATGGCAAATATGTCAACAATTACTGCGAAATATGGGCCTTCAAGTAAAGCATATTTAATCGTTCCGATAGTCGGTGCATTTCTTATAGATGTTTTTGCCATGCCAATCATCATCATTAGTATTAATCTATTTAAATGATAATTTGTTCTTAATTAATAGTTTATCGGGATTATTAAGGCATGGAAAAAGTGGGTTTACTGCAAAGCCCGCCTTGGTCAAAAAATGGATTGGATATAGTGTTACCTAATGTTTTTGGAAATACCAAAACATTCGGTATTGATTTTTTTATTCCGAAATAGCCCCTGTGAGCAGGTAATTCAAAATGGTTTCTCTGTATGATAATTAATGCACCGGAATCCTATCAATTTCAAGTAGGCATCATCTACCATGTGTGTAGCCTGATATAGTAAGAATGATGCCGCGATGATCAGAGATAAGTAGAATAAGCTCTGTTATGCCTCTCTGATAATAGTATCCATCCGGCCGAAATTGATTTGTAAAGAAAAAATTTAATAATTAAAGGAGGGGAATCGTTGTCATATTCACTAAAAATAATAAGGAAAAGTGAACAAATAACGAGTCTTTGGTCTGGTGGTAAAACAACTCAACTAGCCATTTATCCTGAAGAAGCTGATTACTCGAAGCGTGATTTCAAATGGCGGATAAGTACAGCAGATGTCGAGGTGGACGAATCCTTATTTACTCATCTTCCAGGCATTCAGAGAATAATCATGATCCTTGATGGTGAAATGTCGCTGCAATATCAGGGGAAAAACGGTGTACATTTAAAGCCATTTGAAAAGGATCGGTTTGATGGAGGCTGGACAACCCGCAGTATTGGAAGGGTCACTGACTTTAATTTGATGTTAGCGGAAGGATGCGAAGGAGACATTAGCACGATTAATGTGAATGATGGAACCCATGCTGAAGTGTTGGATAATGGGGAAGCTTCGAAAAGGACCGACGCCTACTATTGTTTCAAAGGAAAGAGTACAATGAGTATCGATGATCAAGAGACTATTGTTTTAGAGCAAGGTGACTTGGTAATCTTAAACATAGATCATTTCTGCAACCATTTAAATATAAAGTTATCAAATCACGATGACGACTCCACGGCAACAATTATTAAGGTAAGTATTTTTTATTGATAGAGAAATTCTGGGTTGTCAAAGCATCCTTCTCATATATAAATTGATTGCACCCCAAAGATGAGATTTGCCGTCATCACGTACACTGCCCAATGGTTGACAAAAGGTTCTGCCGATCACGTACCTTTTTTAGAGTAATAATGCATCTAAGATTATATTTGTAGAAAGAGTTTACTTAATGATATTTTTTAATAATTAATCAGAGCTGACCTAGTCGACTAAGTTTGTATCAAAAGGGGTTCCATCTGGAGTTTTAAACAAAGTTGATTGGAGCGGGTAATCGAGACTCCTGTGGACCGCCCGCGGAAAGCGAGTGCCTGAAATGGAAATTAACGTTCATATTTTACACACCATCAAAAAAATGTAGGCTATCTTAATTAATATCGAGTTTGTCTACAGCCTGAGCCGTCCTTAGACGGCTTTTTTCTTTTGAAATAAATGGACAGATTAGTTGGTGTTAAAATAATTCAGTCACTTCAGGAGATAAAGTGTCTATTTTATGATTAAATTATTTTGATATATCCAAGCCCTTAATTATTTGTGAATATTTGGTATGTAAAATCAAATTAAAACACTTACATTTCCTTTTATCTGCGCATAATTACCTGAAAATATAAAATTATCTTTAAATTCAAATAATTAAGTGTTATTATTTTATAAGAATATTCAAACTATTAAACTGGAAGGTGAGGGAACTCATATGTCACAGATGTTGGCTTTAGTTATTGTAATTCTGATTTTATTTGTAGGAGACATAGTGGCGGTTCGAACAAAAGCATGGGTACCTTCCGTTTTCATTTCAGCAATCCTGTTTCTATGGTTATTGGACATTCTTCCCGCAAGACATCGTTTCAATAGCAGGTGTTCCACCGGTAGTGGCAACCATGATGATGTACCTATTGATCACGAATATGGGAACATTGCTTTCAATAAGGGAATTGGTAAATCAATGGAAAACGATTGTAATCTCCTTATCTGGTATTTTTGGTATTGTTGCACTATTATTCGGAATTGGCATATTTATATTTGATCTGCAAACTGTCCTTGTAGCGATTCCGCCTTTAGTGGGCGGGATGGTATCCTCAATAATCATGTCGGAAGGGGCGGCAGACGCAGGACTTACAAGTTTGTCCGTTTTTGCCATTGTTATTTATGTAATGCAAGGCTTTGCTGGATATCCTTTAACTTCAATTGTCTTGAAGAAAGAAGGGAAGAAGCTTTTGGGGCAATATCGCAATGGGCAATTAACGGTAAAAAAGAGTGATACTGCAGGCGCTGCAGAAGGCATGACTGAACTTAAGCTGTTTAAAAAACTTCCTGAAAAATATAATACGGAATATTTTAAATTTTTCAGACTTGCTGTTGTTGCTTTTCTCGCTTACCTTGTTTCGACTGGATTAGCCCCAATTATATCCATAAATGCATTTGTTCTTTGCTTACTATTCGGGGTTGTCGGAAAAAGTATCGGTTTCTTGGAAAGACAGACTCTGCAAAAAGCAAATGGATTTGGATTTGCCATCATGGCCCTTATGCTTTTCGTCTTTGATGGATTAAAAAATGCAACACCAAGTATGATGATGGAGATTCTTTACCCACTTGTTGTTTGCATTTTCTTAGCTGTGATTGGCATGTATATATTCTCATTCATTGCAGGGAAATTGTTAAAAGTCAGCAAAGAAATGGCCTTTGCTGTATCTTTAACAGCATTATACGGATTTCCAGCCGATTACATTATTACCAATGAAGTCGTCAATTCATTAACAAAAAACGAAAATGAAAAAGAAGCATTGCTAAGTCATATGCTGCCGCCAATGCTTGTTGGTGGATTTATATCGGTTACAATCGTATCGGTTATTTTGGCAGGAATATTCGTACAATTCTTGTAAAAATAGGAGGGATTCTAAGTGAGTCTTATCGAACGTATAGAAAAGCAAATAAATGATTTGAGCGAATTTACATCAACACCCGGAAAAGGGACTACCCGGCTTACTTATAGCAAGGAAGACTTACTTACACGCAATTATATTAAAAATAAAATGATGGAATACGGTCTAACAGTACAGGAAGATGGGTTTGGAAATATTTTTGGAAAGCTTGAGGGTACTTTAAAAGATGCACCAAGCGTTATGGTCGGTTCACATTTTGATTCCGTACCAAATGGCGGTGCGTATGACGGACCAGCTGGTGTAATTGTCGCTCTTGAAGTGGCTGCCTTATTTGCAGAAAATCAATTAACACCTAAATATCCATTGGAAATCATTGCCTTAATTGAAGAAGAGGGTGCTCGTTTTGGCGGAGGACTAATGGGGTCGAGAGGAATAGTGGGAACGCTTAGTGAGGAAAGTTTTAAAAACTTAAGGGATGAAGAAGGTATCACAACGATTGAAGCGATGTCAAAAATTGGACTGGATCCAACTCTTCCGAAAAGGAGAAATCCCAATAACATTAAAGCATTTCTCGAATTGCATATAGAACAAGGACCTATCCTTGAAGAGAAGAATATCCCCATAGGTGTCGTTGAAGCTATTGTTGGTTTAACTCAATTTGAAGTAACTATTGAAGGTAAGGCCGGACATGCAGGTACAACCCCGATGGATCGCCGTACGGATGCACTGGTTGCTGCCGCTCAAATTATTTCTCAATTACCGGGCTTTGCAATTGAGGAAGGAGAAGGAACGGTTATCACGACAGGACGACTGAATGTTTTACCAAATGGAGCCAACGTCATCCCAAATAAGGTCGTATTTTCGGTAGATATTCGATCAAGCAAGGAAAAAATATTAACAATGTCATCAAGCGGATGAAGGAATTGATCGAATCCTATCATGGACAGGGGATCCATTCAACTGCGGAACAGCTGTTATATATGCCGCCAAAGGTATTGAGCAATGAAATTAAAGCTTTGTTAAAAGATAAAAGTTCTTATTTGGAAATTCCATACTGCTCCATTAATAGTGGTGCAGGTCATGATGCAATGGTTTTTTCCGATGTTACTGATGTTGGCATGCTCTTTGTTCCAAGTAAAGCAGGACTAAGTCATTGTCCGGAGGAATGGTCTGATGCACGTCATTTAGCAAATGGAGTGCAAATCTTTTACGAAGTGGCTAAAAGTTTAACGGAGGTAGAAAAAAATGATTAATCAAACGATAAAAGAAGCGATTCATAATTATAGTGATGAATTAACAGAAATACGCAGAAAACTTCATAGCGAACCTGAGTTATCATGGGAAGAAGAAAAGACAACTGGCTTTATTTGTGAATACCTTGAGAAATTAGGGATCTCTTATCGAAAAGCGGAACCTACAGGTGTCATTGCAGAAATTAAAGGCGGTAAACCTGGAAAGACCGTAGCATTAAGAGCAGATATGGACGCCCTTTCTGTTGAAGAATTAAATAAAGACTTGCCGTATGCTTCAAAAGAGGAAGGAAAAATGCATGCATGTGGTCATGATGCACACACATCCATGCTATTAATTGCAGCGAAGGCACTAAACGAAATAAAAGAAGAATTACCTGGGAATGTGCGCTTAATATTTCAACCAGCCGAAGAAGTAGCAACAGGTGCAAAGGAAATGGTTAAACAAGGGGCCGTTGAAGGGGTTGATAATGTTTTTGGCATACATATATGGTCGCAAATGCCAACAAACAAGGTCGCTTGCACTCAAGGACCTTCATTCGCTTCAGCAGATATCTTTACAGTAACATTTAAAGGAAGAGGGGGACATGCTGCAATGCCGCAGGACTGTATCGATGCAACTATTGTCGCCTCTTCATTCGTCATGAATGTACAGTCCGTCGTATCAAGAACGGTCGACCCCCAAAATCCCGCTGTTTTGACAGTAGGAAAAATGGTCGTTGGCACACGATTTAATGTCATTGCAGAAAATGCCGTCATTGAAGGGACTGTCCGTTGTTTTGATCCTAAAACACGTGACCATATTGAAGAACAGCTCCAGATTTATGCTGAAAATGTTGCTAACATTTACGGTGCGACCGCAAAGGTTGATTACTACCGTGGCACGCAAGCTGTCATTAATGATGAATATAGTGCCAAACTAGTGCAAAAGGTGGCCACACAAGCGTTTGGCGAAGACGCAATATACAATGAAAAGCCAACAATGGGTGGAGAAGATTTTAGCTTCTATTTAGATGAAGTACCCGGAAGCTTCGCTTTAGTTGGATCTGGAAACCCTGAAAAGGATACGGAATGGGCCCATCATCACGGGAAATTCAACATCGACGAAGATGCGCTTTCTACCGGTGCAGAACTTTATGCTCAATATGCATGGGCGTATTTGAACGAATGACGGACTGGATAAAAGGGGGATACGGTAATTACTAAAAGGGTTTGAACACCAGAAGGCCGCCAATTGGCGGCCTTCTGGTGTAAAGGGTTACATTCACCTGTGCATCATATTAAGTGAAAATCTGTTTCGTATTGTAGGTAATATTATAAGCATTATGCAGGAATTAAAATTCATTTTTAAATTTCGGGGTATCATCTTGTTCTTTCTACGACGGTATATAATTTCTATTTTTGGGTGTTAAAAGTAATGATATCGTCTTTTTCCTTTTCAGTTAGAGATAAAGTGCATTTGAAAAATAAGAATTATCCCACTGTCGGTATGATTTTCTGGTTACTAAAAAGGCTTCATTGTTAAACCATAAAATATAATAGTTGATTAATAATGGTCAATGAAACTATGTTATTTAACCTGACATACTAATTGCTTTTTTTCCATTACCAATTATATTTATAAAAATACCTTCTATTAAGTCTGTCTAAATCTCAGAAAAGAGTTTTTAATTGAAGTGATTAGTTATAAAGGAAAAATGAATGGAGAAATAAATGTGAGGCAATGGCAATGGTCCAGAAAGGTGAAAAATTTATACTAGTCCTCTTTTGGTTAAAGGAATTTATAAACAAAGGTGGGTATGGGATGGGCTTGTTAGGTAGAGTGGTTTTTTTAAAAAGATTACGAGATGAACTGTTGGAAAAAAGAAAACAAGGAGCCACTAACCTTCAAATTGATGAAATTGACAAGCAAATACGGAAGATTAATATAGAGATACAGAATATGAGGAAGATGATGGAGTAAATATTTTCTTGTTTCAAGAAAACTGACTTGAACGATTAGTTTATTTTGTTTGTTACCATCGGAATTTTTTTAATGGGGCGGCCCTACAATAAAGTATGGACGTTTTTTCTTATTGAACATTACGTGCGGTAGCACTACAGACTGTACAGAAAGGAATGAACCGCTACCTTACATGTCGTGTCGTGTCGCTTCGGTATTAAATGATGCGATAACGACTACTTGTATGACTCATGTTTTCGCCTACATTCCGCAGGTTCCTGTACCATTTACAGCTACTGCCGTCATTTCAAACGAGCCGAAAGCCGTGAGAAGGCATTAGTAGAGTATTTTTACACAAAACCATTTAAGATAAAAACCAACTTCATGACTTAATCTAAGGGTTTTTCTTCAATTAGGGAGTTGCATGGGCAGCTCTTTTCTTAAGGTGCTAAAGAGGCAGTTTAGTTCGGGTCATGGATGGTGATACAGTTAAGTGGTTTGATCATATAATTAAAATCATTTAATTCGAAGGGGGATTAAAATGATTATTGATTGCCATTTTCATGTGGATGAAACAATGTTGACTCTAGAAAAAATGATAGAGGGTATGGATAAAAATGATGTAACCAAAACAGCGCTAATTGCCCCCATGAACGGAACAATGTTTGAATTGGATAGCATTTTTCAACAAGGTTTACAACACTTATTCCGTTTTCTAATACTAAATGTACCTCAAATTGGGCTCGGAATTTATGATGGTCTATGGCTATTTGAAACTTTATGGAAATTCATACAAGATTTTCACCAAGCCGGACAATGATATTGTTGCTACTGCAATTGATCGATTTCCAGACCGGTTACTAGGCTGGGTAGCAGTTAACCCGATGATTCATGTATCAGTGGAAGAGGTAGAAATATATCTTAATAAACCTGGTTTTATTGGGGTGAAAGCTCATCCATTCATGCATGAATATAGTATTAAGGCACTTGATCCAGTTGCAGCTATGTGTGAAACAAAAGGTATACCAATGATTATTCATCTATCTTCTGAACCAGACTCCTATAAATACTTACCTGAGAATTACCCAGAACTTAAATTAATTTATGCTCACGCCGGTCTTCCTTTTGGAAAAAACTATGGAACTACGTTAAGAATCAACCAAATGTATTTGTTGATACCTCAAGTGATTATCTTAATCCATCTATTGTAAAGAAGGCAGTGGAATCTTTAGGATATCGTAAAGTTCTTTATGGTTGCGACGGACCATATGGAATGAAAAAGTTTAATGATTATGACTATTTGACAAAGAAGAGTTGGGTTGATTCACTTCAAATTCCTGATAACCAAAAGGAATACATACTTGGAAAAAACTTTTTAGCATTGATTGATTAATTCATATCAACAGATCAGTTAAAAGATTATTTAGCTAAGTGAAGTGAACAAATATAGGTAAGGACGTTGCCTTTTCATTGTGAATGTAGAGATTAACTGAAAATTTTCAGTTAATCTCTACATCGGGTTCTTTCCGTTAGTTCGCTATGCAATTTTTAAATTGCTGTTCTAACTCATCTTTATTTAGGTCCTTTCCAATAAAAACAAGTTCACTTAGTCTTGTTTCACTGTCTTTCCATTTCCGATCTGGTCTTCCTGAAAATAACATATGAAGTCCCTGGAATACTATTCGTTGTTGGATTCCTTGTATATGAAGAATGCCTTTATATCGTAATAGATCTTCCCCTTTTTCTTGAACAAGGTAACTCATCCATTCATTTATCTTTTCGAAATCGAGTGGCTTCTCTTCGCGGAAGGCGATCGATGACACCTTATCATCATGATGGTGATGGTGATGATCTTCTAAGAAATGTGGGTCAATTTCAAGCTTGCGATTCACATCGAACGTATTAATTCCTAAAATATCCCTTAAATTTATATTGCAGTTTTGAGCATGCATTCTCTTAGCTGCAGGATTCATGTTGGTAAGCCTTCGCTCCAACGTATTCAGGTCGTCATCAGATACTAAATCCGTTTTATTTAGAATAATCACATCAGCGAAAGCAATTTGCTCTTGTGCCTCATCATGACTATCCAAATGCTTTGTAACATGCATGCTATCCACTACAGTGACAATACTGTCCACTTCGAATTTATCGGATAGTAATTCATCCATAAAAAGGTCTGGGCAACAGGTGCCGGATCAGCTAAACCTGTTGTCTCAATCAAAACGCGATCGAATTTTGTCTTGCCCTGTTCACTTGAAAAGACCAGAGTTCGTAGGATACGAATTAAATCCCCTCGAACCGTACAACAGATGCAACCATTATTCATCTCCAATATTTCCTCATCAGCATCAACTACTAACTGGTTGTCTATCCCAACTTCACCATACTCATTAACAATAACCGCGATCTTTTGATTGTGTTTTTCTGTAAGGATCCGATTTAAAAGCGTTGTTTTACCTGCACCTAAATATCCAGTCAGAATGGTGACCGGGATTTTGTTTGTTTCGATTAAATTCATATTTTTTCTCTCCATTTATTTTATTTTTGATACTCTGATTACTTTTTCCTTGTCTTTTGAACCCCGGTGACAACTCCTTCTGCGCGTTCAAACCCATCTCCAAGAAATGAGTGACTTACTTTCGATGTATAATCCTCATTAGCAAGGAGTGAATCGACGAAGGGGAGGCATCCTCAGGTTTTAAATCCTTATACCATGTCCCTCTGGGATAGGCGATGACAACGCACTTATCATGGCATCTTCCATTACAACGTGTGCGAGTTGTATGAATGGTGTCGTCTACCTGTCGGTCTGAGATTTCTTTACGAATTGCTTGAGTCAGTTCCTCTGATCCGACCTCATTACAGCTGCTACCGTTACAAAGGAGAACATGATGCTTCGTATTACTTAAATTCCATGTGGCCATATTTAATTTTCCCTCCTGATAAATCGTAATAATTACGATTTAAAATCAATTATTAGCTCATTTTAAACTTTCTAAACAACTAAATTCCCTATATCGAGTAATTATCAGTAGAGCTAAAACCTTGAAAGGCTGTGTTAACCAACTTGATTTTTTGATGCCTGGAAGTAAACCTTTATGTATTAACTCCCGAAAGGGCGATTCTAAACACCTTAATCTTTCTTAAATATCCTTAAGGTCATCCCGTAATCTAGAAACGATTATGCAGTCAAGTAGGGGAAGTCTACTTTTCCGCTTTTAATTCCTTTTTCAGGTCAAACGAGATTTTCAACTAATATCAGTGCTGCTTCACTTTTGCCACCTTCGATTTCTTTGTTACGTATTTTTCTCCTTTCTCATAAATATTGTATGAAAGAGTAAAACGTAATCGTTACGATTTATATATTTTACCCCTTTTTTAAGCCATGTGCAAACACTAAAACGTTCAGCAAGAGTTAATGTTCCAAGGACATGCTATTTTATTCTAAATTACTCAGTGATTTCTTTAGGTAGCAGTAGCCTAATCCATCCCCGATAAACACTAGTATATTGTTCACCTTTAAACCTGATTTTGGATGAAAAGGGCATGCTATAAGCATATTGGAAGAGAAATGTTTCCCGTTTATCTGTAAAATTGATATACCTTTAATTCGATAAATGGAGCCAGGCATTGTTCATAAAAAGTCTTCTTGTTAATAGGGAGAAGGAAGGGAGCAGGGATGGCACCATCGTATTTCATTCTTACTTTGTTCTTTACTTTGTTTATTTTTCTTATACACTATAGAGCAGGAAACTCCATCATGGCAGTCGAACATCAATTAGTAAAAGAGCGGTCTAAGAGAAGCTGAATAGGAGGGTGAATATGCAGAATCACGAGCTGGAACAAGTCATAAAAAATGCGGACAGGGCAATAAATAATGAGGATTTCGATCATTTAATGGAGTTCTATTCAGAGGATGCAACTTTAGTTGTCAAACCAGGAAGATTCGCAAAAGGGAAAGAGGAAATTCGCCGGGCATTCATTGCTATCGCTGAATACTTTAATCACAGTTTAATCGTCAATCAAGAAAAGATGTCAATAATCGAAACGGGTGAGACGGCATTGGTTGTGGCAAAAGCCCAGCTAAGTGCCAATCAAAAGGACGATTCCGAATTCTCGATGGAAAGAACAGCGACACATGTTTTTAAAAAGGATTCCACGGGAACATGGCGCTGCTTAATCGACAACTCTTATGGTGCTGAAATAATTGAAGAATTGAAGTGACTGGTGGAAGCTGCCGTTTATGGTGTCTTTTTAAAACCGCTTATGATAGAAGCGATGATGAAATGAAGAAATGATTGTGCCCATTAATTATAAGAACAAAGACTACAATAAAAACATCAATTTACGACAAAACAAGAAGACGAAATCTTTAAGATATCGCCGTCTCATTTACTACGGGTTAATATTTCTCAATGGTCGCTTATTTTAAAGCTGATAAACTTCTGCTCCATCATTTCTTGCATCGCATATTTGACGCCTTCCCGCCCAACTCCGCTATCCTTCCAGCCGCCATAAGGCATATTATCAATCCGGTAAGTTGGGATATCATTGATTACGACTCCACCTGTTTCCAAGCGTTCCGCCGCATAAAAAGCTCGTTCGATACTCGGAGTCATCACACCTGAGTTCAATCCGTAACGCGAATCATTTGCATCATTGATGGCATCATCCAATGTATCGAAAGGGAAAATGCAGACAATTGGACCAAATACTTCGAAACGAAATACCTTTGAGTCACGATTTACATTTGTTAAAACGGTAGGCAATAGTACATTGCCTTCCACTGTACCGCCACACTCAATTTTTGCTCCTTCCTGTACTGCCTCGTCAATCCAACTTTGTAACCGTTCCAATGATTTTTTTGAAATAACCGCTGTAATATTTGTATTTTCCTCCAGGGGAGAACCGATGACAAGCTGTTTTGTAGCACTGACGAATCGATCTAAAAATTGTGGGTATAGTGATTTGTGGACATAAATTCGTTGAATCGAGATGCACACCTGCCCATTATTCGTAAATGAACCCATTACACTTCTTTGAATAATTTGATCGATGTCGACTCCTTCATCAATGATGAAAGGGGAATTGGACCCGAGTTCAAGTGTAAGCTTACGGAAGCCTGCCTGCTGCTGGATAAGGTGTCCGACCTCTACACTCCCAGTGAAAGTCACTTTTTTACATGTGGATGGGTCGTCAACGCTTCACTTAAAACATCCCCTTTGCCCGGTATGATGTTCAATACTCCATCCGGCAAACCTGCTTCTTTAAAAATATCGGCAAGAACCAGTGAACTCAACGGGGTTTGTTCGGCAGGTTTTAACACAATCGAATTTCCAGCCGCAATAGCCGGGCCAACTTTATGGGCGACCAGATTAAAGGGAAAGTTAAATGGGGTAATCGCGGTAACGACGCCAATCGGGGTGCGAACCGTGAAGCCAAAACGGTTTACCCCACCAACTGCCGCATCCATCGGGATTTGTTCTCCATAATTGTTCTTTGACGCTTCTGCAGCAAAACGATAGGTCTGAACCGTACGATTCATTTCTTCACGAGCGTTTCGAATCGTTTTCGCCGCCTCTAGAGAAATGATTCTTGCAAGTTCCTCACTGCGTTCTTCCATGATTGCTGCAGCTTTAAATAAAATTTCTGCTCGTGCATGAGCCGGATAGGATCGGTATTTCTGAAAAGCTGCATTGGCCTCAACAATCGCTTCAATGGCATCCGCTGGTTCAGCCTGTCCGATTTGTGCAATTTCTTCGTTTGAATGGGGATTATATAATGGCTCATATGATTTAGCCTCCCGCCATTTACCACCGATCCACAATTGCCACTTTTTCTTCATCTGAAATCCCTCCAATAAAATCTGCTTCTATAATTTACAAATATAATCACCTAGTGTTTTCGAGAGCTTTACATTTTCCGAATAATCGACATCCACATCAATCAAGACAATTTCCTGACTCGAAATCGCTTCTTCTATTGAATGAAGCAATTCATCAGAGTGGGTTACTTTCACTCCTTTAACCCCAAAACTTTTTGCGAACCCTAAAAAGTCTGGGTCTGTAAATTCAATCGCATTCGTACGATCAAATTTATTCAATTGCTTCCACTCAATTAGGCCGTATTTTGAATCATGGAAAATGACTATCACGAAGGCAAGGCCTAGACGTTTTGCTGTTGCCAATTCAACTCCATTCATCAGGAATCCACCATCCCCTGTAACCGCAATGACAGGTTTATCAGGCTTTGCCAATTTGGCTGCAATTGCGCCGGGAATGGCGATTCCCATCGATGCAAAGCCATTAGAAATGATAGTGTGATTAGGGATTTCCGGCTGATACATCCGGGCAATCCATAATTTATGGGCACCCACATCCGAAATGACAATGGCATTGCCCTTTTCCGCCCTTTTCAAATCGGCAATGATTCGCTGAGGGATGATAGGGCTTCCTGATACATCATCCGAGGCATGAAATTTTTCAATGATTTGAGACCTTAACCTTTTCACTTCTGGCCAAAGTTCTTTTTTGCTACACCAGTCGTCAAGGCTTCAAGTGCCTCCGTAACGTTCCCGACCAATTCTGCTTGAACGGGGTAATAAGCATCTATTTCGGCCGGTCGAGCATCAATATGGACAATCGGATTCATTGCTTCATCGTTCCAATACTTTGGCAAATACTCGACGAAATCATAGCCGACGGTGATAATAAGATCGGCCAAATCAAACCCGCATAGAACATAATCCCTTGCTTGCATCCCTACTGTAAAAAGGGACAATGGATGGTCAGAAGGTAAAACTCCTTTGGCCATGAACGAATTCACAACGGGAATTTGCTTCTCTTCTGCAAATTTCCGCAAAACCTCAGCAGCTCCATCGCGGATCACGCCATTACCAGCTAGCATAATAGGCTTTTTAGCGCGATTTATTAATTCGACGGCTTTTTTGATTTCTTCCTCGGCAGGGCAGGATCTAGGCATTGGTGTAACCGGAAGGGGTTCCCCTTCCGTATCCATCATCGCCACATCTTCCGGAAGTTCTATATGAACAGCTCCCGGCTTTTCTATGACAGCCGTTTTAAATGCTTTACGGATAATTTCGGGAATCGTATGCGGCACCTTAATTTGTTGATTCCATTTAGTTACTTCCTCAAAAACGCCAATAATGTCCACATATTGATGCGACTCCTTATGAATGCGATCAAGGCCCGCCTGACCTGTAATCGCGACAACAGGGGAATAATCCAGATAAGCACTTCCTATCCCCGTTAATAAATTAGTTGCACCCGGTCCCAATGTACCCAAGCAGACGCCAGGCTTCCCAGTTAGCCGGCCATAGATGTCTGCCATAAAAGCTGCAGCTTGTTCATGATGAACCAAGATAAATTCAATATCAGAGTTTATTAAAGAATCAATAAGATCCGTATTTTCCTCACCAGGTATCCCAAAAATATACTGAACCCCTTCATTCTCTAAACATCTTACAAACAAATCAGATGCCTTCAAATTATTCCCTCCTCGACCATTTCAATTTCTTTCCCTATATGTTGGCTTTGGCTACTCGAAATTATGTACTTGGGTATATTAAAACCATTTCGAACATTCAACTCTAATTCAGGTTTTATTAAATTTACATCAATAGTCATAACCTGGAGAAGTAAAATGGAAATCGCAAGTCGTTTATTTATCATCTCATTTATACTTTTGCGATTTTGGGGGCTTTTTCCTGTTAACCGCTTGTCAATCCACTGTTCTTCCAATTTGCTTTTCAGTCTTTTTTCGCAAAACTTTATTTTAACTCGAACAGTGGGATGCTGGTTAATGGGGTGGATTTCAGCAGGAGATATTTTGGTTGTGGTACAGAGATTGTGAAGTTATAATAAACATTTCCGATACAAACCCGGATGTCGGGATCAGTTTGATAATAAGTGTTTAAGCATGGTAAAAATGTAAAAGAAGAAGCAGGTACATTTTACTATTTAATTTTGGGAAAAGAGGTTGGCCTGGTTTCCCATATGGAAGGATTTGAATTTTGCTATGATAGATAATTTTTGGCGTGATTTACCACGACCTTTTTTATACTGGCACCAATGGAAGATGTGACGGATGTAGTTTTTCGCCATGTAGTGAGTGAAGCAGCCAGACCTGATGTGTTTTTTACAGAGTTTACAAACACGGAGAGTTATTGTCACCCAGAGGGCATCCGCAGTGTGCGTGGGCGTTTGACTTTTACAGAGGATGAACAACCAATTGTAGCCCATATATGGGGGATAAGCCTGAATACTTTCGGCAAATGAGCATAGGTATGGCGGAACTAGGCTTTCGGGGTGTGGATATCAATATGGGCTGTCCTGTACCTAATGTGACACAGAATGGGAAGGGAAGTGGCCTTATCCGTCGTCCAGAAGTTGCAGCAGAATTAATACAAGCAGCAAAAGCAGGAGGATTGCCCGTAAGTGTAAAGACAAGGCTTGGTTACACGGATGTAGACGAATGGCACGACTGGCTAACACACATATTGGAACAAGACATTGTTAATCTTTCCATTCATCTACGTACAAGAAAGGAAATGAGTAAAGTAGATGCTCATTGGGAACTAATCCCGGAGATTAAGAAACTTCGTGACCAGGTGGCGCCAGATACGCTCTTGACGATCAATGGGGATATCCCTGACCGTCAAACTGGCTTAAAGCTCGCTCATCAATACGGTATTGATGGAGTTATGATTGGGCGTGGTATTTTCAATAATCCATTTGCCTTTGAAAAGGAGACGAAAGATCATAGTAGTAAGGAATTGCTTGATCTCTTAAGGTTGCATCTGGATCTCCATGATAAATATTCAAAATTAGAGCTACGTCCGTTCAAGGCTCTTCATCGCTTTTTTAAGATATATGTCCGTGGGTTTCGAGGGGCAAGTGAATTAAGAGTTCAATTAATGAACACAGAGTCAACAGATGAAGCGCGTGCTTTGCTCGAAAACTTTGGGTCAAACAATCTTGATGGAATGGGGGAACAGTAAAGTGTCCCCATTCAAGGTAAAAGCGTAGTAGGACGTTAAACTGCAACCAATATCGCTTGTATGCGAATTTAGATACAGGTAGGACCAAAAATAAAAACGTGCCCGCAAAAAGGCACGTTTTTATTTTTGGTGATTGTATTAGTGAACTTATGCCAAGAGGTCAGTTTAATCCTTTTGTTTTTAGTAATAGGTGGCGTTTATTTTTTAACAGTGAAGATTAAACGGCTTGACAATATACCCAGGTGGGTATAATATAAGCCTACCAGTTAAGAAAATACAAACTCACGAGTAAAACGTGTAAATTCACGAGTAAAATGCGCAAATTCACGAGTAAAACGTGTAAATTCACGAGTAAAATGCGTAAATTCACGAGTAAAATGCGCAAACTCAAGAGAAAAGCACGCAAACTCACGAGTAAAATGAACAAATTCACGATAATGGCTTTTGATAAATAGGGAAGGTGAACTTGGTGCTGCGCTTTTTAATCAAAAGGAGATTAGTGATTGTTGTAAATAGATGGGAGGGCGGAGTATGGAGTATGATAAAAGTGTCATTAATCGCTTGAAGCGGATTGAAGGTCAAATCAAGGGTGTTCTTGGAATGATGGAGCAGGGTAAGGATTGCAGGGAAATCGTCACTCAGTTGTCAGCTGCTCGAAGTGCCATCGATAGGACCATGGGTGTTATCGTAAGTGCCAATCTTGAACAATGCGTCCGGGAAAACGTCGAGAATGGAGAAGGCACTGATCATCTAGTCAAGGAAGCGGTTAATTTACTAATAAGAAGCAGGTAAAAGAATTGACCTGACCTGTAGAAAAAGGAGTGTTATTCATGTCTTATATTTTACAAGTGGATTTTAAAATGGAGGGACCATTCGGCAACGAAATGGTAAAAGAATTTACAGATTTAGCAAAAAGCATTAATGATGAAGAAGGCTTGATCTGGAAGATTTGGACGGAAGATAGTAAGGCAAAGGAAGCAGGCGGCATTTATCTGTTTGAAACGAAGGAATCCGCATATAAGTACTTGACTATGCATACAGCTCGGTTAAAAGGGTTTGGTATAGAGAATGTTAATGGGAAAATATTCGAAGTGAATGAAGGTTTGACTTCAATCAATCATGGACCAAGTAAATAAAGAAAATCATTCATTTTTTTGTGAAGTGGGTTGACCAACTATTTTTTAGCATAACATATACCCCGTTGGGTATAAAAGCGTGAAATGAAATTTCGATCAGGGGGAAAGCATAATGACTGAAAAGAAAAGAACGACGATCATTTTATTTAGTGGTGATTATGATAAGGCAATGGCGGCTTATATCATTGCAAATGGTGCTGCGGCTTACGATCATGAAGTGACCATCTTCCATACATTCTGGGGATTGAACGCTTTAAGGAAGAATGAGCCGGTTTCATTAAAAAAGGATTTCTTGAAAAAATGTTTGCAAAAATGATGCCGCGTGGTTCTGATAAAATGGGGTTATCCAATATGAACTTTGCTGGGATGGGTCCCAAAATGATCAAACATGTGATGAAAAAGCATAACGCCAAGTCACTCCCAAATTTAATTGGGTTGGCCCAAGAACAAGAAATCAAACTGATAGCCTGTACGATGACAATGGATTTATTGGGCTTGCAGCAAGAGGAATTATTGGATGGAATTGAGTATGCAGGTGTTGCGGCTTATTTAGCTGAAGCAGAGGATGGAAATGTAAACTTATTTATATAAATTTGGGTACCGGAGGGATGAGTCCAATGGGAACTATATTTAATCTCATCATATTAGGTTTCATCGTTTGGTTTTTATATCAGCGCTTTGTCCCTGTAAAGGGGATAAAAAATATAAATGCTGCTGAGCTAAAAGCTGTGTTGAATAATAAAGGAAATAAGCAATGGATTGATGTCCGTACCCCTAATGAATATAAGGACAATCACATTAAGGGCTTTATAAATATACCTTTAAACGAACTTGGCAAAAGGACACAAGAACTTTCAAAAGATAGTGAAGTGATTGTAATCTGCCAAAGCGGGATCAGGAGCAGTAAAGCGAGTAAAGCATTGAAAAAACTAGGCTTTAATGAAGTCACCAAAGTAAAAGGCGGCATGATTTCTTGGCGCGAATAAAAGGAGTATCTTAAAAGATGAAAGAAATTTTACCGAATGAAGTGAACGCATTATTGAAGGGTAACTCGCCAGTCCACATTATTGATGTGCGGGAGGTGGATGAAGTAAAGGCAGGGAAAATACCAAATGCTTTGAACATCCCGTTGGGCCTAGTGGAATTTAGAATGCAAGATCTGGATAAATCAAAAGAGTATATCATGGTCTGCCGGTCAGGGGGCAGAAGTTCAAAGGCTGCACAGTTACTTAAGGATCATGGATATAAAGTGTTGAACATGATGGGTGGTATGAATGAATGGGAAGGTCCTACAGAAAAATATTAAATTTAAATATACCCCCACCCCTATGATAGAAGGAGGAAATAAAATGATTAAAACAAATTCCGTTTTGGATGCTATAGGTTTAGCTTGTCCAATGCCAATCGTAAAAACGAAAAAAGCAATGAATGGCCTAGAAGCGGGGAAGTACTGGAAGTTCAAGCAACTGATAAAGGGTCAACCGCCGATATGAAAGCCTGGGCGGAAAGTTCAGGTCATCAATACTTGGGTACGGTTGAAGAAGGAACCACACTAAAACATTATCTTCGGAAAGCAAGCGGGAAGAAACAGAAGTGAAGAAGCATGGAAAAATCATTTCAAATGAAGAACTTCTACAAGTAATGGAAGAAAACAGAAATACGATCATCCTGGATGTCCGAGAATCCGCAGAATATGCTTTTAATCATATTCCAGAAGCAAGATCCCTTCCATTGGGTGAATTGGAACAACGTATGGATGAACTGGAAATAGAGTCAGAGATTTTCGTGATTTGCCGTACAGGCAGCCGAAGTGATCTTGCTGCACAAAAACTGACCGCGGCTGGATTTGAACGGGTTTTCAATGTTGCACCAGGTATGAGCCAATGGAACGGTCCTTCACAAAAATCCGTGAATGAATAAAACTATAAAATGGAGGATTAGATCAGGACTACCAAACTAGCCATAATCGGAAGTAATGGTGGTGTATTTGACGCATATAAAGTGTTTAACATCGCAACGGCAGTGGCAGCAACAGATCAAGAAGTGGCCATTTTCTTTACTTTCGAAGGTTTGAACTTCATTCATAAAGAAGCGAATGGACAACTTCCAATGCCTGAAGGTAAGGAGCATTTTGCCGAAGGGTTTAAAAGGCCAATGTTCCTTCCATTCCAGAGTTAGTTACTGACAGGGGCTTGGAAAAAGAAGCTTTCGTTGACGGTATCGAAGTAGGTGGAGCGGTCACAGTTCGCAAAAGATGCTGATGTTACATTAACCTTTTAATGAAGGAAAAATTTTTAAGTCATTAATACTACAGGGGGTATAAAGAATGGCGTTTAAGCAAATGACAGCCGCTGAAGTTTCAAAGAAAGTAATCAATAAAACCGACTTATTTATTTTGGATGTTCGAAATGAAAGTGACTTTAATGATTGGAAAATTGAAGGGCGGAATTTCGAATTCCTTAATATCCCTTACTTTGATCTTCTGGATGGCGTGGAAGAAATTCTCGGTCAACTCCCGGACAATAAAGAAATCCTGGTAGTATGTGCAAAGGAAGGCTCATCCGTCATGGTAGCTGAAATGTTATCTGAAGCTGGATTGGATGTTTTTTATTTAAAGGGCGGCATGAAAGCATGGAGTGAACACTTGGAACCAGTGAGGATAGGCGAATTGACAAATGGTGCCGAAATTCACCAATTTGTTCGACTTGGTAAAGGCTGTTTATCTTACATGGTCGTTTCCAATGGTGAAGCTGCAGTTATCGATTCCACAAGAATGATAGATGCCTATCTTGATTTCGCCGATGATATCGGGGTGAAGGTTACACATGTTCTGGATACGCACTTACATGCCGATCATATTTCAGGTGGAAGACGAATCGCGGAAGTAACAAATGCAGCTTACTGGCTGCCGCCAAAAGATGCGGCTGAAGTAACTTTTGAATATCAGCCATTAGAAAGCGGGAAAGTAATAACGATCGGTCATACAGCGATTGATATCCAAGCATTATACTCCCCGGGACATACCATTGGATCCACTTCATTTGTGGTGGATCAAAAATACTTGCTAAGCGGGGATATACTATTCATCGATTCCATTGGCAGACCGGACCTAGCTGGTTTGGCTGAGGATTGGGTAGGGGACTTGAGAGAAACACTGTATACACGTTATAAAGAATTATCAGACGAGTTAATTGTATTGCCATCACATTTCATGATTATTGATGAATTGAATGAAGATGGAAGTGTCGCTAAAAAGTTGGGTACGCTGTTTGCTGAAAATCACGGATTGAACATAGCGGATGAAACGGAATTCAGAGGGCTGGTAACAGGTAATTTACCGCCTCAGCCAAACGCCTATCAAGAAATTCGCGAAACCAATATGGGAAAAATCGAACCCGATGTTGAAAAACAGCGCGAAATGGAAATTGGACCAAATCGCTGTGCGGTTCGCTAATACCGATAAAAATAGAAACCAAGAAAATAGGAGAGATGAAATATGAATTCAGATATAGTGCTAGATGCTAAGGGACTTGCATGTCCAATGCCGATCGTCAAAACGAGAAAAGCCATGAATGATTTGCAAACCGGGCAAGTGCTGGAAATACATGTAACCGATAAAGGAGCTAAAGCAGACTTAGCCGCTTGGTCAAAATCCGGTGGCCATGAACTGGTGGAAATGGCAGAAGAAAATGATATACTGAAATTTTGGATCAGAAAAGGCTGATAAAGAGGAGGGGACCATTCGGGTTCCCTTCTTTTAAGGAGAGGCACTTACAATGGATATAACCTTTATCATTACCATCTTTTTGATTGGTTTTATAGGTTCATACGTTTCAGGGATGCTCGGCATCGGCGGTTCGATAATAAATTATCCAATGCTGCTGTTTATTCCCCAATCTTCGGTTTAGCGGCATTTAGTGCCCATGATGTGACAGGTATAAGTGCTGTACAAGTCTTATTCGCTTCCATCGGAGGTATATGGAGCTATCGTAATAGCGGACATTTAAATAAAACGCTTATTCTCTACATGGGGATCAGTGTGTTGATTGGAAGCGTGGTTGGAAGTTTTGGATCACAATCGATGTCGGAAAACGGAGTGAATATCGTCTATGGCATTTTGGCGTTGATAGCGGCGGTCATGATGTTCATTCCGAAGAAAGGGATAGATGACATTCCTGTGGATCAAGTTACCTTTAATAAATGGCTTGCGGCCATCCTAGGACTAATCGTTGGTTTAGGTGCCGGGATTGTCGGTGCCGGAGGCGGCTTTCTATTAGTTCCCATCATGCTTATCGTTTTAAGAATTCCAACAAGGGTCACGATTGCGTCTTCATTAGCAATCACATTCATTTCATCCGTTGGTGCAACAGCAGGGAAAATCTCAACGGGGCAAGTTGACTTCTATCCGGCTTTGATCATGGTGGTAGCGAGTTTAATAGCATCCCCGCTTGGGGCGATGGCCGGTAAAAAAATGAATGTAAAAGTGCTGCAAGTCATACTGGCTCTATTGATTTTAGCGACGGCTGTGAAAACTTGGGTGGGGATCATGACTTGAGTTTTGACACGGAAGGGAGCAGTTGTGAAAAGTTATATCGTTAAAGAATTGTTCACAATAGGCCACACTAATAATTCCTTTTCCTCCATCACTTTTTTTCTTATTATCTTGTACCAGATAAGTTAATGGGACTTCTGTTAATAGAAAAAGCTGACTGTTGAGAGTCAGCTTTTTCCTTATGTGACCGTTTATAAATAATTAAAAGATTACTGCTAAAATAAACCAAACAATCATCAATAATTGAATTAATACTTTGGCTAAGCTGCCGCCTAAAAACCGATGATAGTTGCAAACCCAACTTTAGTAGCCTGCATTATATCTTTTTGAATGATTAATTCCGAAACGAGGACTGCTAAAAATGGTACGAGAATTATTCCAAAAGGAGGAAAGACAAATGAACCAACAATCGTGGCAATAGCTGCTATTGTCTCGGATATTTTTGACCCCCATACTTTTTAACAAAATAACTATTTGCGATAATGTCTGCCGCGATTAATACACCGCTCAACACAACCATACTGATCCAGAACCATAACGATAACTCATCAGGATTAATGAGGAATTGATAAACTGCGAATCCTCCCCAAATGGCAACAACCGAAGGGATAATAGGATAGATAATTCCTACAAAACTTAAAGCAAATAAGACGATCGTTAACCCCCACCATAAAATATCCAATGAAACTCCACCTTTTCATACTTACTTTTTCATATATCTATTAAATTATATTTCTATTTAGGGACAAACACCATATTAGATTACCATGTGTAGAATATGTAATTATCCGTTAATGATATGCCGCTGTGCCATTCTTTCAAGAGTTGTTGTTCCTCACATCTATGAAATTGATAAAAGTCCTTAGTAGTTGTTTTTGGAAAGGGTCATTTACTAGCAAACAAGTAGACAAGGACTTGTATACTTTACAAAAAGAAATAGCGCCACTAATTATAGCTAATACTGTTAAGATTAACGATGTCAAGATGACCCATTTGTATGCAAATTTCTGATATTCTCCAAGGTCTTTATCAACCATGCCAACTAATAAAATGGTTGATGCAACAAGTGGACTCATTAAATGAGCGGGTTGTCCCAATATAGAAGCCCGAGCAATTTCTAACGGACTGATACCATAGGCTGAAGCTGCCTCTGCAAGAATAGGGAGAACTCCAAAATAATAGGCATCATTCGATAAAACGAATGTGAATGGCATACTTGTAATGCCAACAATGACAGGGAAAAACTGTCCTAATGAAGCTGGTATTATCGCAACCAGTCCATTAGCAATAGCATCAACCATTTTTGTACCGGAAAAGATTCCTGCAAATACTCCAGCTGCAAAAACTAGTAGAACAACAATTAGAGCATTTCCAGAGTGTGCCAAGATACGTCTTTTTTGCATTTCCAGATTAGGGTAGTTAATCATTAAAGCAATAGTGAAACCGACCAAAAATAAAATAGGGAAGGTACCAATCCCATAATAAGAATGACCATAATGCCTACCACAATTAATAAGTTAACCCATAAAAAACGAGGGCGTTTAATGTCAAGATGAGGTAATGCATCAGTGGCTTCATTTTCTACAGTAGCAGCTATTTCATTTTTTAACTCTTCTATGTGTATTACACCCAATCGTTTACGTTCTTTTTCCCTAAAATAAATGCCACGAAAATAACCCAAATAGCACCACCGATCATGGTAGGAATAAGTGGAACAAAAAATTCGGATGCATCAAGTCCCAATACTGCTATTGCTCGGGTAGCAGGTCCACCCCAGGGGGTCATACCACTCATAACACTTAAAGCTAGCATGGCTACTGTAGCTAAAACCAATGGATTCATACCGATTCGTTTATAAAGTGGATACATAGCTGAAACAGTAATGATATACGTTGTTGTCCCGTCTCCATCTAGGGCCACGAGTAATGCAAGAATTGTGGTACCTATCGAAATTTTGACAGGATCTCCCTTGACAACTTTTAATAACTTTTTGATAAGTGGGTCAAATAAGCCTGTGTCTATCATAATACCAAAAACAATATGGCGAATAATAATAGAGCTGCAGAAGGAGCGACAAGCTTAATGCCTTCCATCATCATAGTGCCAATTTTACTTCCAAAACCACCAACTACTGCAAAAACGATCGGAACTAAAGTTAAAGCAACAATGGGTGATAAACGTTTGGACATAATTAAATAGGTAAAAACGGTAACCATGGAGATGCCTAAAATTGTAAGAAACATTATTAAATCCCCTCCCATATTTTGAATGCGCTTTCAAATGATCTCTGGGTGACTAGAAATAATTTTGTGATTTTTCAGAAAAATTAACTGGTAGATTAATAAGTTTTACACTATGCTTATGCGCTTTTCTTTATTA
Source organism: Peribacillus frigoritolerans (assembly GCA_030562215.1). Taxonomy (GTDB): domain Bacteria; phylum Bacillota; class Bacilli; order Bacillales; family DSM-1321; genus Peribacillus; species Peribacillus frigoritolerans_B. The sequence continues at coordinate 3,185,406 of JAUPFL010000001.1, forward strand.
AAGGTAATACAGGGAGAACAATAAGTTAAATACATATTTTTTTGTATGGGTATCAAAATAATTTATTCTTAAAAAAAGAATGGGGAGGAGAACAAATAAAGCCAAAGGATAAGTGATTCAATAACGAAATTTTTTTATATTTAATGCTACTTTTTAGTAAAAAAAGAAGGTCATCATCTAAATATTGTGTATGATAACCTTCTTTGTTTTATAAATCTGAAAATTTTCATTGTCCTTGAGCAAAGCTTCCTCTTTTTTATTTAACATTTAGTTTTACATTTCTGTTCTTGTCTTTTTTTCTTAAACTTAATTTTAATACCAATTTTAGTAATGGAGGCACTGTGGCATAAATAAAAGCCATCCGAAATAGTTGATAGCTGGTAACAGTAGATACATCAGCATTTACTTCTTGTGCAATGATTCCCATTTGATCCATTCCACCAGGGGCTGAACTTTAAAAACCCGTAATAGGCGATAAGTCATAATACTGGGTCAGTAGAAAACTAAAAAACATTGTTGCGCAGATCAAGATTAGTCCGTTCATCAAAGCCAATAATAAGGTTTTTCTTTTGTTATCAAGTTGTTCCGGTTTTAATAGTAAACCGATATAACCGCCAACCATAAATTGAGATATATCAAGAAGTGAAAGAGGAAGTGGTGGTCCGTGCAAACCTAAAAGACCTATTGCAGCAGTAACGATTACTGGTCCTAAAAAGTAAGGAGCTGGTAACTTGAATATTTTCCCTATTCTTGCTGCGAGAAAACAAATAAGGGCGAACAGAAAGATAAGGGGAAATAAATCACTCCACTCTGGAATAACGTTATCCATTATTTTAGAGGAATCATTGATACGATTCGCTGCAAAAATGGGACTGATAATTAAAAGGGGAACTAAGAAAACCACCATTATCACTCTTGTAACATGGAAAAAGGTTACGGTAGTAATATCAATACCTTTCATTTCTTCTGCAAACACAACGATTTGTGACAAACCTCCAGGAATACTACTCGTTAAGGAGGTAGGAAAGTCAATGCCGGAATATTTTGACATAACAAAAGCAGAACATGCACACACAAGGACAATTAAGATTGTAAGGATCAACATTGAGGGAAGGTGACTAATCATATCAGACAGTGAGCTCTTGGTAAAGGAGATGCCTATTGAATAACCTACAATAATTAATCCAGTATTTCTCATCGAAACGGGCCAAATCAATTTAACGTTTTTGAAACGTGATGCAATTAATAGGGCTGCCATTGGACCAAGAAGCCAGGGATTGGAAACCTGATAAGAGAGAAAAGGCCGCCTCCAATAAAAGCAGTTAGAAGTGCAGCCGAAAATTGGATGGTCTTGCTTGCATCATTTAAATCCCACTTTTTCATATTAATTCTCTTCCTTTGAATTAGTTTTACTTCGTTTCGTCTTGCTTCATTGTTTAGAATCATTAAGAAAATCAATAAATGCTTTCACTTGTGCCAAATCCATAGTCACATCCCGATAAAAAACCCAAGTTTCTCTAAGCAAATAATTATTATCGCTTAATACAATGGGGAAAGTATACAGTGGTTCATCATTTTTAATACAGATTTCTGGTAAAATGGCATATCCTAAACCATTAAGAACCAGTTCCTTACATGTTTCAATCCGATCTACCTCCATTGAAATCTTAGGTGGTAACGCAAATGTTTCCTGCCACCAGTTTTCAATAGTATTTCTTAACGATTGGTCTGTCTGATAATTAACTCTAGGAAGAAAAGGAAGTTCTTTTAATTCAATTTTCTTACTGGAGGCAATACAAATCTTTTCTTCTTGAAATAACACTTTATTTTCCTGCCATTTGTAAGGACCTCTAACGATCCCGAGGTGTGCTTCTTCTTTTGAAGCATTTGATGAATTTGAGAACTCCATCCAGTTTTCAAACTGATTTCAACCTCTGGATATAGGGTTAGAAATTCTTTTAATAATACTGGTAGTTTATATCGGGCAAACAAGCCAGATACACCCAAACGCAAAGTTCCTTTTACTTTTTTATCCAAATTTGAAATGTGTTCTTTTGCAGCTCTAATTGCTTACGCATATTTTTCGAATATTGAACGAGGTATTCCCCTTCAACTGTAAACTCGACACCTCTTTTGCCTCTAGAGATTAAATTTGTTTTGAACTCTTTTTCCAGCTGTTTTATTCGATAGGATAAAGCTGGCTGAGAAATAAATAGTCGTTGTGCTGCCTTTGTTATATTTCTTTCTTCGTAAAAGAGTAATTAATATAAGCCAGTCTTTTTCATCCATAAAATTTTTCTCCTTTAACCATAAAAAATATTTATGGGTAATTATAAATAATGATAATTTATTTGATTTCTAAAAAGTATAATACAACTAATGAAAAAAGAAATCTATCTTTTTATGTAAATCAATAGACTCACTATAGTTTTTCCTTTCCAGCATTCTTTCATAAAATATTTCTATGGCAACGAATAAAAAAACAATATTATTTTTATTCATTATTTTCACTTATTATTTACATGAAGAGTTATCACTACTTAACAGGAGGGATAAAAATGTCAAATACACAAAATTATGATGTAGTTGTAGTAGGGGCAGGAAACGCAGCTTTATGTGCCGCAATCTCAGCAAAAGAGGGAGGTGCTAGAGTTCTTGTATTAGAACGGGGACCAGTGGAAAAGCGTGGAGGGAACTCTTTCTTCACGGATGGAGCCATTCGTGTTGCATACAATAATTTGGACGCAATCAGAAATATAATACCTGAATTAACAGATGAAGAATCCGAGTTAATTGTAATGCCTGAATACACGGAATCCGATTATTACAATGATCTAATGCGAGTAACAGGTGGACAAAGTAATCCTGAGTTAGCAAAACAGCTGGTTTCTAGATCGTATGAAACAATTGCCTGGATGCGTGATCAGGGAATAAATTTTGAATTGAATTATGAAAATCAATCTTTCGTACAAGCTGGCAAGCGCAATTTCTGGGGAGGGCTGCCTATCAAAACGGAGGATAAAGGCGTTGGCTTAATGAGACAGCTCTTTGCGCGGACAGAAGAAATTGGCATCGACGTTTGGTACGATTCACGTGCAGTGGAGCTTGTATCAGAGCATAATTCAATAACCGGTGTCGTTGTTGAGAAGGATCATACAATGGTAACAGTTCAGACATCCGGTGTGATTTTGGCTTGTGGCGGCTTTGAAGCCAATAAGAAAATGAGAAGTGAAAATATTGGTGAAGAATGGGAAGCGGCTATTGTTCGTGGAACCGAGTTCAACACAGGAGACGGCATTTCCATGGCTATGGCAGTAGGGGCTCAAAAATTTGGGCAGTGGTCTGGATGTCATTCTATTGGGACAGATTATAATGCGCCAAAAGTAGGGGACTTCACGAAGCCGGGAGATATTTTTAAAAAGCATTCTTATCCGTACAGCGTCATGCTTAATAATGAAGGGAAACGGTTTGTTGATGAAGGAGCAGATTTGCGAAATTACACTTATGCCAAATACGGCCGTGAGGTATTAAAACAGCCTGGACATGTGGCATATCAAATTTATGATTCACAGGTACGCCCGATGCTGCGTAAAGAATATGACCTTGAAGAAGCGACTTTTTATAAAGCAGATACGCTTGGAGAGTTGGCTAGTTTACTGCCGGTCAATCAAGCACAATTTCTTAAAACGATCGAAGAGTATAACAGTGCGGTACAAGATGGCGAGTATAGACCTGCAGAGAAAGATGGCAAAGGAACGAAAGGAATTACCCCTCCTAAATCCAACTGGGCACTTCGAATTGAGCAAGGTCCATTCTATGCTTTCCCTGTAACGTGCGGAATTACCTTCTCGTTCGGTGGTTTGCATGTAGATACAACGGGTCATGTGTTAGACAAAGAAGAACAACCGATAAAAGGTCTCTTTGCGGCTGGTGAAATGATTGGGGGGATTTTTATGAAAACTATCCTGGTGGATCCGGGTTAATGTCTGGAGCAGTCTTTGGAAAATTAGCTGGCTCATCCGCAGCACGCTATACTCAAGAAAAGGTTGAAACGATCAATAATCACTGAGTCTTTTCACTGAATGGCTTATTAGATGAGAATGTGTCCAAAAAATAATGGGGATATGTGAAATAGATGAAGGAAAAATAGCCAAGGCTAAAAAAGTCCTTGGCTGTTTGGTATTTTAACATATTAAAAGTCTTTATGCTTTGACTAAAACTCATATCATATAGGTATTTAAAAGGATCAAACTTATCTATTGGAGTTTTTTCAGATGAAGTGATTGTATAGCTTTAATCGTCCTGATGGCCAGACAATAAGGTTCTTCATTACTAGCTTTTCGAGTTCAGCAACAGCTTGATTGAATAGATGGGCATTAACGCGTATGAATACAGTCCTGACTTATCAAGATTTACTGGTTATATTGCTATTTACCACTCGATACTAAAATTCAGCATGAAAAAGGGTAGTGATTTTGTGTATTGGAATTTCTCTAAACAAGATGATGGATAGTAATTAGCTTTTTAAAAATATTATAGTAACCATAAAAATCTGGTTTCAGTAACTATACCCTAATTTTTATAGAGGTTTTAGCCTATCTGGGGAATTTTAGTGCCTTTCATATTTTTGAATCTTTCTTTCGTTTCTATGTCTAATTCAAATATTTTACTATTTTCCTATAAAAAGATAGTAAAGACCCACATTTGACAAAGCCCCCAAGTGAAAGAAAATTTTTTTGCTGTAATTTGCAGATCCATTCCTATCAAGCTAATTGATAGGCATGCTCGTAATTTTTTTCGTGTACACGTATCCCTCCAATATGATTCTTGCTGTGCGTACCACTTTAATAGCTCGTATGTGTCCTGCCAAGAAATCAACCTTTGTTTCCATTATCCCCGCAGGATGGGCTAATCGGAAAATTTCTTGTTTAATGTTCACCATCTCAGATAAAACCGTTTCCTGTAAGTAAGCCCCTGCTGTTGCACAGATGGCTCCTGTAATAGCAAGCGCTTGATGGGGCTTTTGCATCGACATCATTCGGATCATCAAATCCATCTCTGACGCTTTTCTTTCAGATCCGTTTAGATCGACGTAATCCATAGGAGGAGCGATTAGAGTCATTTTAGGTACAGCAGGAGATTTGACAGTAGCTGATTTCTTATCGGAAAATTGACACATTTCAGCTGCAATTGACCGGATTTCTTCCAGTTCAACTAATTTTTCCTGTGAATAATCATTGGGTAATTCGGTTCCGCTTAGACCAATATCTTGTGCCCTTACAAAAACGAGTGGATTGGCAACATCAATAATAGAAACTTGAATTAGCCGATCCTTGGTTTTAATCATGTCAATCGGATTTCCTGTAGGGAAAAGTTTTCCTGTAACTGCTCCTTCTGCACGAGTAAAAGAAAGATAAATAGGTGATCCTTTACCAGGCACCCCAGGTATTGAGCAGCATCCTTCTGATTTCACATGTCCATTTTCAACCTCTACTTCTGCAATAATCAGTTTTTGTGTATTCACGTTAAAAATTTTCACCGTTGTAACAGGTTCTTGTATAGGGACTAATCCTTGCTCAATTGCGTAAGGTCCTACAGCAGATGATATATTTCCACAATTTCCTTTAAAATCAACCATTTGATTATCGATGCTGATCTGAGCAAATGTATATTCCACATCGAATTCCGGTGAATCTGACTTTTTGATAATCGCTGCTTTACTTGTCAACGAATTCGCTCCTCCAAGTCCATCGATTTGTCTCCGATCCGGACTGCCCATCACGTCAAGTAAGAAATCCTCCCAGTGTAAGGGATTCGAAGGCATATGTTCAAAGTTAAGGAACACACCTTTACTTGTCCCGCCGCGCATTACAACTACAGGTACTTTCATTGTATAACCACCTTTTCTCAAATCAATATTTATAGCACTACCGGTTCCTTTGAAAATATAGTATGATATGTTTATTCATAAGTAAAATACATATTTTTTTAATAAAAATGATAAAAAACTTATAATCCAAAAATCGGGAGATGGTTAAGTGGACGAAAAAGATTGGATTGCGATAAGGGTACTATATGAAGAAAAAACATTAGCCGTGCCGCAGAGCGTTTATATATATCGCAGCCGGCGCTAACGTACCGGCTTAAAAATTTAGAAAAAGAATTTAGCACAAACCTATTTTTCAAAATAAAAGGAGGCATTGAGTTCACTTCAGAAGGGGTACATTTAGCGGGCTATGCGGAAGAAATGGTGAAAAAGTTGCAAAAAACGAAAGATTATATGCTGAATATGAAAAATGAGGTAAGAGGAACGTTAAGGCTTGGCGTTTCCAGCAACTTTGCCCAATATAAACTACCAGAAATATTGAAAAAGTTTTCAACACAATATCCTCATGTACAATTTAATGTGAATACAGGGTGGAGTACTGAAATCATGCATCTTCTGGATTCCTCTAGTGTTCAATTAGGCATTCTGCGTGGAAATTATGAATGGTATGGAATCAAATCGTTACTGCATAAAGAAAGACTTTGTTTAATTTCCAAGAAAGAGGTAGACTTGGATAATTTGCCAGAACTTCCATTCATAAATTATAAGACCGACAGTTCTTTAAAAAACTTAATAAATGGCTGGTGGCATGATAGATTTCCAGAGCCACCATTTGTAACTATGGAAACAGATCGGCAGGAGACGTGCAAAGAGATGGTCAAAAATGATCTTGGTGTTTCCATTCTGCCGGAAATATGCCTGCAGCCTTCAGATAATTTGCATACATACGGGTTATCCTACAAAAATGGGAAGCCGGTGTTAAGAAATACATGGTTAATGTATAACCAGGATTCATTAAAACTCTCTACTGTGAAAAACTTTATTGATTTCTTGAATAAAAATTCCAATCTTTAACGAAAAAGCACAATGAAATGATTGACCATTTCATTGTGCTTTCTTAATTTAATATAAAATGGATTATAAGTTTTTTTTCGTAAAAGTACAAAAAAAATGTATTTCACTTATTTAATGATATGAACTATTCTAAAAATAGATAAAGCAGCAGGGAAATTATTTAAACTTTTCATCCAATTTGTAAGCGGTTTCTTTAATGGGAGGGATTAATATTCTAACGTTACTTGGAATTTCAATGGTCGTTGTCTTTACTTATTTAATCATGTCTAAACGGTTATCACCTGTTAATTCTCTTGTAGTCATTCCAATTATCTTTGCATTAATTGGCGGATTTGGACCAGAGCTCGGAGATATGATGCTCGATGGAATTAAGGTTGTCGCACCTTCAGCCGCTTTGCTATTGTTCGCTATTTTGTTTTTCGGAGTTCTGATTGACGCTGGATTATTTGATCCACTTATTAAAACCATGTTGAAAATCGTAAAAGGGGATCCGGTTAAAATAGCGATAGGAACAGCAGTAATCGCAATGACCGTTGCCTTAGATGGTGATGGTACCACGACTCATATGATTACGATTTCCGCTATGCTGCCCCTTTACTTACGACTTGGTATGAATCCACTTATTCTTGCCACTATTTCTATGCTGGCTGTCAGTATTATGAGTGGTATGACTCCTTGGGGAGGCCCTGCAACTAGAGCAATAGCATCTTTAGGTCTGGATGCAAATGAATTCTTTATCCCGATTATCCCAACACTATTCTCAGGAATAGCAGCTATTCTTTTTACCGCTTATGTACTTGGTAAAAAAGAGCGCAAAAGGCTTGGCGTTGTTTATATCAAATCTGCACCTGAAATGAAAGGGGCTCTTGCTGAAGCAGCGGTAGCTTCCGCCATACAAGACGATTTAAAGCGCCCTAAATTAATATGGGTCAATCTTTTGTTGACGCTTACAGTCATGGTCGTTCTTGTAATGGGCTTAGTACCGGTACCGGTGTTGTTTCTAATCGGGTTTGTTCTTGCTTCGATCATTAATTACCCTAATTTAGAACAGCAAAAAGAGCGAATCGGGTCACATGCAGGAAACGCTATAACCGTTGTCACATTAGTATTTGCCGCTGGTATTTTCACAGGGATCTTTTCCGGAACGAAAATGGTAGACGCTATTGCAAATTCATTAGTGGCCATCATTCCGGATTCTTTAGGCTCTTTTTTACCGATGGTCGTTGCGTTCACAAGTATGCCATTTACGTTTGTATTATCAAATGATGCTTACTACTTTGGTGTTTTGCCAATTCTTGCTGAAGCAGGAGAAGCATATGGGGTAAGTCCTTTAGAAATTGCCAGAGCTTCCGTCCTGGGGCAGCCTGTACATTTCTTAAGTCCACTCGTGGCCTCGACTCTTTTACTCGTAGGGATGGTAAAGACGGATATCGGGGAACTACAGCGGTATGCATTTAAATGGGCTCTAATTTGTTCATTAGTCCTTATTATTGTTGCTATCTTGTCAGGGGCTATTATATAAGTATAACGTTATCAATTGAATTCTCGAACTTAAACAATTAGGGCTGTGCCAAAACCAATTATTATTAGTGGTTTTTGGGACAGCCCTTTCTATTAATAAGGTTTAGAAGTCTCGCCGTTCGCATGAGTAATGATTTTTACGATTTTATTCGCCAAATTCATAACCGTGTATAGACGAGTATCATTTAAAAATTGCATCGTTGGCAGCGGATCTATATAATTTACCATTCCTATAATATGATAGTCTCCCACTTCAGGTAATACTTTTTTTAAAGCTTTCCCTGGGACAAGAGGTCCATCCTTCAAGAAAACAGAACCGACCTGGTTTTGATCCCCTAAACATGCATCCACACTAAAAATAAGAGGCTTTTTGAATTGTTTTTTAATTTCTTTCAGCGTCTCTTTTAAATTAAATGCATGAACGGGATTTTCCAAGGTACCATAAACACGATAAGGCACCTTATGTTCTTTAAGCATCGTCCCGACTAAAGGGCCCAATGAATCCCCAATAGATCGGTCTGAACCAATACACAGAAAGATTACATCTTCGTTTTGACATCCTGAAGATTGAATAATCTCTTTGACTTTTAATGCTAAGCAGTTTATTTCTTCGCCTATTGGATCCACAGAACAAATTGCTCCTCTTCTTGTAAATTAGACTCATCTTAATTCCCCTTTATTCTATTATACGAACAAAAAGGATATCATGCTTGAGAATGATAAATCTTTTTTAATTATTAGTATTTAACACCCTCTGAAAAAATGGCAGTAATTCAAAACATCCCCTTAAATTTATTTGGCGTGGAATTGGGAGTAGGGTTACATTAGAATAATTCTAGATCAATTAATAGCATGTCAATAACCGATCCCTCTTTCAAAGATTCATTAGATTTGGATTAATAATCGGGTTAACTAGTTTGTAATAGTGTATCTCTTATATTTACAAACGATTAATAAGCTTTAATATTTTGCATCGGTCTTTTTATGACAAAATCCTTAGTTTTTTCTCCTCTTTTGACTTATACCATCAATTTCCACCCTTTACATGTTATAAATTTGGTTATAAATTCCACTTTTTTCGATATACCGTGACTTTTGGTTTATTTTCCTTGCGAAGGAATAAAAAACACGTGCGATTAACAGAGCATTTAAAAGGTCTGTTAATTTTGAGGGTAGGGTTTGCTATAAGGAATATAGCACCCCTCAAAAAGATTTTTTGGAGGTAATGTTGATGAAATCGAGCAATAGCGGTTTAAACAGACGTAATTTCTTAAAAGTTGGCGGAATGAGTACTTTAGCATTAACACTTGGTTCAACTGGGGTATTTTCTCTTGCGGGGGCTACAAAAGGATTTACAGCGGATTCCAGCAATCCAACAAGTGGATTTGGCGGATATGGCCCACTAGTAAAGGATCCAAATGGAGTTCTTGATCTGCCAAGGGGATTTCATTACAAAATGCTTTCGAAAACTGGTGATATCATGCCTAATGGTGACCTTGTCCCTTCTGCTCACGATGGAATGGCTGCCTATAAAGGGGAGAAGGGTACAACCATTCTTGTAAGAAACCATGAAAATGGGACAAATTCAGATTACCCTGTAAACGGGAAAAAACCTTGGAGCGCTGGTGCTGCCGGCGGCACCACCACAATAATCGTTGGACAAAATAACAAGGTCATTGATCAGTATGTATCAAGTTCAGGTACGATCCGTAACTGTGCGGGTGGAGCTACGACTTGGGGGACCTGGTTAACAATGGAAGAAACTCGTGATATGGGACATGGCTTTGTATTTGAAGTAAATCCGCTTGATCCTGAAAACGAAATGTCAAGAACACCGATCCGTGATATGGGTTATTTCTCACATGAAGCTGGGCATGTTGACCCTTCAACAGGAATTTGGTATTTAACCGAAGACGCAAGTCCAAGCTTCTTGTACCGTTTTACACCACATGACCGAAGTCAAAAGCTAGGTTCTCTGCAAAGGGAGGCATCCTTGAAGCAGCAGCGATTGATGAATTGCCAGCTGCAGCTGCAAGTCAATTTAGTACTAGACAAAAGTTTGGGGTTGTTTGGAAAAAATTAAATCCTGAAATCGCACAGCAAGATGCTAAGGATAAAGGCTGTATTCAGTTTAGCCGCTTAGAAGGGGCTTATTTTTCTGAAGGTACTTTATGGTTTGATGATACAAGTGCAGGTTCAGCACACCTTGGCCGTGTTTATCGCTACACGCCAGCGACAAACAGTTTAGAACTATTCTATGAGTCTACTGATAAAAATGAGTTAGAAGCACCTGATAACATTACAATCACTCCTTGGGAGATCTTTGGATCGCCGAAGATGGTGGCGGTAATGATCGTATTGTCGGATTAACTCCTGAAGGAAATATTTATACTTTCGCTGAAAATATGATGAACGGTTCTGAATTTGCTGGCCCTACATTTTCCCCGGATGGAAATACTTTCTTTGTAAATATGCAAACACCAGGTATCACCTTCGCGATTTGGGGACCATTTGCACGCAGAAATTCTACCCGTAGACGAGCTATGAACCAGGCTCTGCCGCCAGCAAGTATTGCTCCTGTTGTTTCGGATAAACTTACTGCATTCGCAGAAGAACAAGGCATGTCTATATTAGAAGCAGCAGCTTTAGAGCGTCATGGTATGCCAATTTTATAAGTAATGATGACATTTTTTGAGTACTAACAAACCATCATGGAATAGGAGGTGGGAAGTTTGTTATCCAGTATCGGCATCCCTGGCCTAATTCTCATTCTAGTCATTGCGTTAATCATTTTTGGTCCTTCTAAATTACCGGAAATCGGAAGTGCTTTTGGAAACACTTTAAAAGAATTTAAAAAAGCAACAAATGATTTGATCAGTAATGACAAAGAAGAAAAAACTAACTCTGAAGAGAAAAATAAACTAGTAGCTCTTGAGAAATCCGAAAAGACTGGAACTAAATAACTTGTTTTACAATTTAATAGAGTAATTGCTTGGAGGTAAATATTATGAAAAAAATGGGGAAGATATTTTTGACGGGCTGCTTTTCGCTGGCTATGGCTGCCGCTTTTGTCGCAAAGCCCGTTACGGCAGATACTGAGGAAAAGCTCAAGGAAGGAGAGAAGTTTAAACTCACCATTCTCCAGACGAATGACTTTCATGGTCATCTGGATGACATCGTCAAGCTGGACGATGGAACCCTTCATCACAATTCTATTGCGAAGTATGCCACCATCATTGAAAATGTGCGCAATGAAGAGGAGAATGTGCTTCTCGTCGATGGCGGGGATGTCTTCCTGCGCGGCGAGTTTCAAGCGGGTCAAGGAGAGTTGGAGACGTCTCTTTTGAAAGCTTTGGACTATGATGCGATGGCGCTAGGAAACAACGACTTCCGCGTTTACCCTGCCGGGGAGGGCACACCGGACAGCCGTTATGAACAGTTAAAGGATTACCACCGCAACGTGAATTTCCCCATCCTTACTGGTAATGTCATTGACAGGGAAACAGGAAAGTACATACAGAATGTCAAGCCTTGGAAGAGTTTTACTTTCACTGGCGTTAAAGTCGGCATGATCGGCCTTACTTCGATGAAGCCGGAAATTCGCGGTTGGGATGATGTTGCAGACCTTGATTTCATCGAACCGGTTGAAGCGTTGAATGCGTTGCTTCCTGAAGTGAGTGAAAAGTCAGACGTTAGCATTATCCTTTCGCATGCCGGAAACCCAGAAGACCATAAGCTGGCTCAGGTTCCTGGAGTCTCGGCGGTAATCGGCGCAGATACACACAAGGTCATCGAAACTCCCGAATACGAATTCAACGGAGAGGTGATGGTGCCAATTACTCAAGCTGGAGGAGAACAAGAACATTATTTGGGCCGCCTGAATTTGACTTTTGAAGTCGTCGACGGAAAAATGACTTTGATAGAATCCAATGGATTCCTCTACGACGTCACAAATGTTCCGGCAGATCCGGAGATACAAGCAATCATAGACGATTATCGTGCAGAGTCGAAAGTGCAATAATTCAGATCAGGTCTCCATAAAACTATGAGGTATGGACAAAGCGAGATCATTCGCTTTGTCGTTTCTTTCTTGATTATGAAGGAAGTATGCAAGGGGTTGTCCAGAAAGTCAGTGAAAACTAACTGACTGGCGGCCTTTTATTTTTGCCCATTTCCCGCCCTTCCCACGGACAACCGTCGAGCTTAGAGTAGGTTTTTCCGTGTCGTTTAGCTTAAAAGGATCGTTAGGAAAATGCTTTTGCCATAGAAATTGCGAAGGGTTTTACTTAAATAGGTTTCATTTTACTGGAACCTATCATGTTATAGAGTCTATAACGTCTTTTCAACGTGGAATATTCTTGTCCAAGATGAAAAGACGGTAAATACTTGATCGCTGCTGGATTCAATCCTAAAGTGTTAGGTTAAAGAAATGAATGAAAATTTGAAAGTCATATTTTATTTATTTATAAATATTTGCGTTTGGCCAATTCTTGTATAATATTGTTTTTATTGGATGATTTGGATTCATATCATCTCGGTCTCATCACCTTAAGATACAGGTCCTCAATAAGAAAGTAGAACTAGCTTTAGATAAGGGTTTAAGGGGGTCCAATATATTTAGTGGTTTTATTTATCCATTTAGGCAGTTTATATATTACTACAAATATCTCGTTAGAATACATGTTCTAAAACAATGTCATCATTAAGAGTTATCATATCGCACATATTCAAGGAATTCGTGATGGTGGCACTATGGATATTTAAGGTTGTATGTAATGGTGAAATTTCATTTGAGAGTTAGCCCTTGAAAGACGCCGGTGGATTGTAAATATCTTCGTAGCAGGACGGGACATCATTTGCGTAAACTTACATATAATCGGAGGAGAAAAAGTGATATGTGGTTCTTGGTGATAGTTGAAGTTGGAAAACATTTCCGTTAACATATAATAAGAATCATATAATAGGAGGTTGCACATTGGTTTTACAAATTAAAGAAGTTACGAAAAAATTCGGGGATTTCACTGCGGTCAACAAGCTTGATTTAACTATCCCCGAAAAAGAAATGTTCGGCTTTTTAGGCGGGAATGGAGCGGGGAAAACGACTACGTTCCGGATGATACTCGGCCTGCTTGACCCAACTGAAGGGGAAGTGATCTGGGATGGTAAGAAAATCGATTATACGACCAGTTCATTGATTGGCTATCTTCCTGAGGAACGCGGACTATATCCAAAACTGAAGGTGCGCGATCAAATTGTGTATTTGGCTAGATTAAGAGGAATGAACAAACGGGATGCTTTGAAAGAGTTGGAGTATTGGTTGGACCGCTTTATGGTACCCGAGTATATCGATAAGCGAGTTGAAGAGCTTTCAAAGGGAAATCAGCAAAAGATCCAGCTGATCGCCTCCATGATTCATAAACCTGAATTGCTTATCCTGGACGAACCCTTTAGCGGACTGGATCCGGTGAATGTGGAAATACTGAAGAAAGCGGTCATCGACTTAAGGGACAGCGGCACGACGATCGTTTTCTCGAGCCATCGCATGGAGCATGTTGAGGAGATGTGTGAGCATCTTTGCATCATGCATAAAGGGTCCCCGTTGTGGCGGGAAAATTAAAAGAAATAAAGCGTTCTTTTGGTAAAAAGAACGTGTCAATTAAAGCTGATTTCGATTTATCTTTCTTGGATACTTATGCAGGGGTAACAAAAGTAAAGAACACGATGGAAGGGAAAATTCTTCAAGTCACTGGTGAAGATGTGGCTGAGAACATGATTCGTGACCTTGTTCCAAGAGGTTTCGTCAGGAAATTCGAATTGGAAGAACCATCGCTGACGGATATTTTCATTGAAAAAGTAGGTGCCGTCTATGAATAAATTTTGGATTGTCCTTTCCCATACATATCTATCAAAATTAAAAACGAAATCTTTTATCATTTCTACAATCATTATGATGGCACTGATTCTCGTCCTAACGAATATTTCGAATCTTATTGATAAATTCGACAGTGATGATCAGGAAAAGGTTGCCGTCATCGATCAGACTGAAGGTAGTTTATTTGATTCTTATAAAAAAGCAGTAGAAGGTGTGAACGATAACCTATCGATAATATCCGCCCAGGATGAAAAGGAAGCGGAGGAAATGGTCAGCGCAGAAGAAATCGTTGGGTATTTATTAATCGAAAAGGATGAAACCGTCGGCTTCAAGGGAACGTATAAAGCGAATCAAATTTCAGATTCTGCGGTAAGTAATGATTTGCTTTTAGCGCTTACTCAATTGAAGGGTCAAATAACTGCGAAGGAATTGAATTTGAAAGAGCAGCAAATCGCTCAATTGAATACGCCGCCAGCATTTGATACGATTGCGCTTGAGAAAAATGCAAAAACGGAAGAGGATCTCAATCAAGCACGAGGTCTCGTGTATGTGCTCCTATTCGTCATCTACTTCGGTGTGTTGATGTATGCAACGATGATTGCAATGGAAGTCGCTACTGAGAAAACATCACGAGTCATGGAAATCCTGATTTCAAGTGTCCCGCCAGTCACACAGATGTTTGCCAAAATAATGGGTGTTGCTTTACTTAGTCTTACACAAATGATTTTATTTTTTGGGGTGGGCTATTTCTCGATTAAACAAAACTTGACAGGTATGGATGAGGGATTCTTCTCGTTTTTCGGTTTCGGCAGCACCGATATCTCAACGATCATTTATGCAATCATCTTTGCTTTGCTTGGCTATTTTCTGTACGCGACTCTTGCGGCATGCCTTGGATCCGTTGTCAGCAAAATTGAAGATGTCCAGCAAATGATTTCACCGATGACCATGTTGGTTGTCATCGCCTTCATGATTGCGATGTTCGGACTGGGGAATCCGTCAGCGAGTTATATTACGATTACATCATTCATTCCATTTTTCACCCCAATGATCATGTTCTTACGCGTAGGGATGCTGGAAGTTCCATTCTGGGAAATCGCCATCAGTATTGCATTGTTAATTTTAACCATTGTTTTACTTGGAATAATCGGAGCAAAAATCTATCGTGGTGGAGTCTTGATGTACGGTAGCTCAAAGTCACTGAAAAGCATCAAGAATGCCTTGCAATTATCCAAGAAAAATTAACATGAAACCTGGATCCTTCATTCCAGTTGGAGGGGATTCAGGTTTTTATAGATAATAATTTTGATTTATGAAAAAGGGAACGAAAAGTAGCATAGATATAAGGGAACATAAATATATTCCAATTATGCAACCACGATTAGGAGTGAATTATTATGAGCAATCTGGTAACGATGACGATAGCTTCAGAAGCGTTTCTCTTGCTATCCTTCATCATTATTATTTTATCAACAAGGAGTCCGAAAAAGAATGTTCTCTGGGTTATCCTGTTCATCATTGGAGCTGCACCGCTTTTATATTTAGCCATAGATCATGTGAAAAACGATTATATTGACGCAAATATCGGATTGGGCCTTGCCTTTATGTATACATGGTTATACGGCGCAGTTGCTTTTATCATTGGTATCATTCTTTTAGTGAAAAAGAAAAGGAATAATAATATTTCAAAAGAACTGTGATTATCCCATTTTGGAATCTAAATTAAATGAAAATAAAAACGCTGAGGATACATTGAGTATCCTCAGTCATTTTTTTACAAAATGAGGTTCGGAATGATCTCACCCCGAACAAGGAAAGTTGATTTCCTCTCCAGGCACTCGTTTTCCGCGGGCGGTCCGCCCTCGAAGCTTCGCGTTCTCCCTTGGACTCGCTATTCCCGCAGGAGTCCGTACCTTCCGTTCCAATCAACAACTTATTCATATAAAAACACTTTTTCCTAAATAAGGGGGCCGAAGTATTTCAACCCGAATCCTTTTTTTAAAATTGTTTATCCTTCATGTTTTTTTATATAGATGAAACACGAGATTGAAAAAATTTGCGACACTCTTGCCGAATAACTGGCTAGCCGAGACCCTGCAGATGCTTGTTTTATGGCAGACAGTCGGCGGAAAAATCATGCTGGAACTTTTTTAGAAAAGTAGCAGGACAAATCACTTTTCTTAAAGTTTGTCTACAGTCTTACTGAGGAGACATGAGAATCTTCAGTGTTTTTTGTTTAATAAACTGGCTACGCGTTTCTAAAGAATAGAAAAAGTTATTAAACGAATAGTAATAAATAAGGAACATAAATCTTTCTCTTTGCATAGGGTAGGAGGGTATGGTATATTAATTTTTGAGGAGGGATGGTTAATGGATGAAATGATGAACGGGCAAGAAACGATGAATGAAGAAGAATGCTGTACGACCTCTTCCCACGGCCGAAAGAGTCATCACTCAGAAGTAGTAAAAAAGAATTTAACGACCCGGTTAAATCGAATTGAAGGTCAAATTCGCGGTATAAAGGGTCTAATTGAAAAAGATACGTACTGTGATGATGTGATCACCCAAATAGCAGCTACACAAAGCGCGATGAATAGTGTGGCCAAGATTTTATTGGAAGGCCATCTAAGGAATTGTGTGGTTGAACGTCTGAATGAAGGGGATACAGAGGTTATAGATGAAGTACTTGTAACGATACAAAAATTAATGAAAAAATAAAGGAGTAGTGGTTAAGATGGTAAATGTAACATTGAATGTAAGTGGAATGTCTTGTGGTCATTGTGTGAATGCAGTTGAAGGGAATGTAGGAAAACTTGCAGGTGTTGAAAGCGTAAAGGTGCATTTGGATGCAGGAAAAGTGGATGTTGCGTTTGACAAGGAAAAAGTATCACTTGAGAAAATAAAAGAAACAATCGATGATCAAGGCTACGATGTCGAGTAAGTTATGAGAGTGCTGTTAAGCACTTCTTTTTTACAAATGAATATACCCCATAGCGGTATAGGGAGGCGGGGATGAAGTGAGCAGCCAAATAAAAGAAACAAGTATACAGATTTCAGGAATGACTTGCGCTGCCTGTGCAAACCGAATTGAAAAAGGGTTAAACAAAATGGAAGGCGTTGAGGAAGCCACCGTTAATTTGGCTCTTGAGAAATCGGTCATTAAATATGATTCGGAAAAATTAAACAACCAGGACTTTGAAAGGAAAATTCAAGATCTTGGCTATGATGTAGTAAAAGAGAAAAAGGAATTTGCGATTACTGGCATGACCTGTGCTGCCTGTGCAACAAGGATAGAAAAAGGGTTAAATAAGATGGATGGGGTGAGCATGGCTAATGTGAATCTAGCACTTGAAAGTGCGACCGTCGAATATGATCCTTCCGAAGCCTCCCCAATGGACATCATTCAACGGGTGGAGAAGCTGGGATATGGGGCGATCATCAAGGAAGATAAAATGGAATCAGTGAATTTCCGTCAGAAAGAAATTCAAAAACAAAAGAATACATTCATCTTTTCGGTCATTTTTTCTTTTCCATTGTTATGGGCGATGGTAAGCCATTTTAGTTTTACTTCGTTTATCTATATGCCAGATTTCCTCATGAATCCGTGGGTACAGATGGCATTCGCTACCCCGTGCAATTTCTGATTGGAAAGCAGTTTTATGTAGGAGCTTATAAAGCCTTGAAAAATAAAAGTGCCAATATGGATGTATTAGTCGCGATGGGAACATCCGCTGCCTATTTTTACAGTGTTTATCAGGCGATCATCTCGATGGGGTCCCATCACAATACGGCACAGCTTTATTTCGAAACTAGTTCGATTCTTATCACCCTCATTCTTTTAGGGAAGCTGTTTGAAGCGAAAGCAAAAGGACGTTCTTCCGAGGCCATCAAAAAATTGATGGGGCTTCAGGCCAAAACGGCATTGGTTTTAAGAAATGGGGAAGAACGTGAAATACCACTTGAAGAAGTCATCGTGGGGGATACGATTTTGGTGAAGCCGGGTGAAAAAATCCCTGTCGACGGAGAAGTGGTTGAAGGGAACTCTGCCGTCGATGAATCCATGTTAACGGGTGAAAGCATTCCAGTCGATAAAACAAACGGGGATACTGTAATCGGTTCAACATTGAATAAGAATGGGTTTCTCAAAATGAAAGCGACAAAAATCGGAAGGGATACAGCTCTTTCCCAAATCATCAAAGTCGTCGAAGATGCTCAAGGTTCGAAAGCGCCGATTCAACGTCTTGCGGACCAAATTTCCGGTGTCTTCGTTCCCATTGTAGTCGGCATCGCTCTTTTAACTTTTCTGGTTTGGATGATTTGGGTTAACCCTGGAGAATTCACCCCGGCTTTTGAAGCGATGATTGCAGTGCTAGTCATAGCCTGCCCATGTGCTCTAGGTCTGGCCACTCCCACATCCATCATGGCAGGATCAGGTCGGGCCGCCGAATTCGGCATCTTATTTAAAGGCGGGGAACATCTGGAAACCACTCATCATATTGATACGGTCATCTTGGATAAAACGGGAACGGTAACGAATGGCACCCCAGTGCTGACTGATGTCCTCATCGAGAATGGAATGGAGGAAGAACAGTTTTTATCACTAATCGGTGCAGCTGAAAAACAATCTGAACACCCTCTTGCGCAATCGATCGTTCAAGGAATTCAATCAAGACAGATATCACTTGCTGCGGTTGAGGAATTTGAAGCGATTCCTGGATACGGGGTGAGAGCTGTAGTGGATCAAAAGAGTTATTCGTCGGAACGCGCAAATTGATGAAGCAAAATAACGTCGATATTACAAAAGCGCTAACAGCGATGGAAGAATTTGAAGAGCAAGGGAAGACGGCAATGCTCGCTAGCATAGAAGGTGAATATGCAGGACTCATTGCCGTTGCGGATACGATAAAAGATACCTCGCTAACGGCGATTGAAAGGTTAAAAGCAATGGATATCCAGGTCATCATGATAACCGGGGATAATCAAAGGACAGCAAATGCCATCGGCAAGCACGTTGCCATTGACCATGTGATTGCAGAAGTCCTTCCTGAAGGGAAAGCGGAAGAAGTGAAAAACTGCAGGCCGCCGGAAAAAGAGTGGCAATGGTCGGAGATGGGATAAATGATGCTCCCGCGCTGGCACTAGCCGATATAGGAATGGCGATAGGAACGGGGACGGACATAGCCATGGAAGCTGCCGATATCACTTTGATCCGGGGTGATTTGAACAGTATTGCTGATGCAATCCTCATGAGCAGGAAGACGATGAGAAATATTAAACAAAACCTCTTCTGGGCTTTTGCCTATAATGTAATCGGAATACCAATTGCGGCAATCGGACTGCTTGCCCCGTGGTTAGCGGGTGCTGCCATGGCCTTCAGTTCCGTGTCAGTCGTATTGAATGCACTTCGCCTTCAAAGGATAAAGCTTTAAAGATCATGTAACATATAATGAAGGCAATTTTACTGACTGAATATAGCCATTCTACGAACGTATGAATTTTAATCATCCAAATAAAGCCGATGATTCCCCGGCAAGGGGATCATCGGCTTTCATCTGGAATGAGCGGCATGTTACAGCGAATCCTATAGGTTGTCAAACCGCTTATTTTAAACAGTAAAATACATAATCTGTAGGTGTGCCCTCTCGCCTTGTTGGTGGAGCATCGCTGAAACATTACCGCGATGATAGGTTCCATGATTCACTACATGATGGATGAGGTCGGCAAGTACAAACTCACAAACCCCCATTTTGGGATGTTCGGTTACAATGGTCCGTTCCAGATCAGGCTGCGAAGTAAGAAAATTGTCATAATCCTTTGCAAGTTCACCATATGAGGATTCCAGTTCATTTAATGAGATTCCGTCCACTTCTTTCCGCCGCTGTTCAACTATCTTAAAAGTTTCTTGAACTGTGCTTCCTTTCATTATCTCCAACCAGGTAATATCAGTTGCGTAAAGGTGAACTAGGACTTCCTTGATGGATGGAAAGACACTTTTTATCGTGTCTCCATAGACTCCGTCCGGTAATTGTTTTAGGTTGTGGAACACTTGCTGATTAGCCCAAACGTGGTAATCATACATTTTCTTGGCACGGTTATTTTCCATTTTCTCACTCCTTCAATTGTTACATATCCTTTTCGACATAATTTAAAGAATACCTTTATCAAAGGCTGATTTCATAGTTCCCAATACTAATCTAATCTTAGTGTCTATAGTTTACATAAATGACCTTCCCACCAGGCATCAGTTCTACAACGTAAACATTATTTTGATATTATAAAGTTTTTAGTAGGGGTCTGATAATTTGTCCATGCAAATGTTTCGTTTTATACATACCATGGTAAAGGTGCTATCTTACTACTGTTATGCCATCAATGTGTTTGGTTCACCACTGTTAAGGGGGTCTATCCACTTTTGATAATATTTCAGAAGAGCCAGAGTTTTATCAAGTAGGGAATCCATAGACATGAAGTAATAATGATGGTGATAAAACAAACTTGATAGATATGCAACCAATTGTCAATCAGGGATGGAAAGCATAACCAGAGATTAGAAGTACGGTTAATTCATGCTAACAACCTGAAAAGCTGGCAAGGTCAAAGAACATGACAATACAGAGGGTGTGTTATGGATTGTAATACACAACCTTATAGACTCATGAGATTCTTGGTATTGTTAGCGAATTTATTTGATAGAAAAATAGAACCGGATTAATTCCAATCAGGGATTGGGATCCGGTTTTATTCTTTAACTGACGGGGCCGATTTTCGGGATGGAAGAGTGTGAAAATTCGCTTTATTTTCAAGTATTGTTAATAATAATAATAACTCTTATCGAGAGGTGGAAAAAAATGAAAGCAGATGCCGTTTTTGAAGGTGGGGGTCAGGGGAATTGCTTTTATTGGAGCGATTCAAGCAATGGAAGAGGAAAAAGTCGAATGGGAAAGACTTGCTGGGACATCAGCAGGAGCAGTAATAGCTGCTCTTTTGGCTAGTGGCTATAAAAGCCATGAAATTAGAGAACGGTTTAGTGAAATCAATTACTCAAAGATGCGAGGCAGGACAATTTTGAATCGAATTCCCATTTTGGGCTTCTTTTTGGAACTTATGTTTCATCTTGGAATTTACAAAAACGATTATTTGGAGACGTGGGTGGATTCTCTTCTTTCAGAAAAAGGGATTAAGACATTCGCTGATCTTCCAGACGGAAAGTTGAAGATAATTGCTTCTGATGTTTCGAATGGCCAGATGCTTATTTTGCCGGATGATTTGGTCCGCTATGGGATGTCTCCTGCTGATTTAAAAGTTTCAACTGCCGTAATGATGAGTGCCTCCTTACCATTTTTCTTCCGTCCGGTTATTTGGAAATCAAAAGACCGGAAAAAATCCTACATTTTAGATGGTGGTTTACTTAGTAACTTCCCAATATGGATATTTGATACAGACAATCCTCGTTTTCCAACTTTCGGATTCCATTTTGTGAAAGATGAAGTTAATATAGATCCGGTTATACCAACGCCAATCCACCTTTTCAAAAATATATTTAAAACGATGCTTCAAGCCCATGATTTACGACATATGAACAAAGAAACGATTGAACGTACGATTCAAATTCCTACTGGCAGCATCAACGCAACGGATTTTGAACTGAATGAGGATGAATTCGACTTTCTCTATAAATCAGGTTATACTTCTGCAAAAGAATTTTTGTCAAATTGGGATTTTGAACAATATAAGGTCAAACGCATGCAAAGAGTAAAAAATGAGTAGAAACATTCCTCTATCATTTGAGGGGGAAAGCAAGGGACAAGGAGCTGTTACAACGGCTCTTTTTTATTGAACTAACGAATCAATAGTTTAATATGAGGCATAGTTGTCTTGAGCTTTTTAAAAGCAATAAGTGTAACTGCGAAATATAATATATTAATTTTGATATTGCTTAACAAATATTATGAAAGCATTTAAATGTATGAGGAAATGATACTTTTAAAAATTATTAGAAGTCATAATAAATAGTATCTTTTACGACGACTATGTGAACCAGTCAAAGAATTGTCCGAACATAAAAAACTACTTCTTTAGAAAAGAATCTTGACCGAGACATATTCCAAGTTTGAATGAAGTCATAAAAACCCACAGCTTATAAAAGAGGTAACGATAATTCAATAATGATTCTTAAGACCCTTATTTTTTATATTTTTTATAAAAATAAAATAAATATAGTTATATTTTCGTGCTAATGTTAATATAAAGTGGTAGATAATACCTGATAGTGGAAAGGAGAGGATTTTATAATATAAACAGATATAGAAATCGGAATTGTGCCCGCCTCAGCCTTCAGCCTCTACTTAGATCATTCCATAAACAGCATCTTCTATGAGAGAGAATTTATTTCTTAAATGTAAGAAAAATGTTAAGAAAAAAATCTACTAGAAGGGGAATAGAATATTATGAAGAATATATTTGCCTTTTCATTATCTTTGATTATTTTATTTAGTTTTGTAGCTCCTTCCTTTGCAAGTATAGAAGTTAGCAACGAGACATCGAAACAACAAGCAGTAAACGAACATGCCTATTCTTTTAATGAACTAGAAATAATAAGTAATACAATTTTAACGGAGCAAGAGATTGAAAATCTATAATGAAGTTATGAGTATTAATTCACTAAACTCTGGTGGTATAACTGCATATGGACCTATTTCAGGTGGCTCAACAAAAACTGAAATAGCTCCTATTTATAGAACCTACAAAAATACCGGTGTAAATGAAGCCAAAAATCTAATTTTTGCATATATGATGAAAAAGATTCCTAAAAAATTGACAGATAGTGTATTCGCTAATTGGCTTTTTGTAAAGTTAAATAGCTGGTCCAAAATTAGTCCAACTTATGTGGGTTCTTGGGTATCAAGTTCATATAGCACTGCAGAAAAGAAAAGAAATTATCATGCGACAGTGGTTCATTACGGCAAAAGTAATTACACATCACCTAAATCAGTTCAATATTTCCAATGCAATTACTGGTTTGGGAAATAATAAATCGAGGAAATGGGGAATAAGATGAATTTGAAAATATTATTGAGAATAGGTATCTTTTTATTATTTTCTTTTCTTATGATTTTTGATTATTTCCCTCATCTCGTTCTCAAAGACATTCCTAAAACTGCATTGACAATTGGAATGGTCTCATTAGCGGTTGTCTATATTGTCATTAATCGAAAGACTGAAAAAGATTGTGAAAATTCATTAATTGGAGAAGTAGTATTTATTTTTTATATGTTGGTGCTAATAGGAGTATTAACGGTAATGGGCGGAAAATCTACTGTAGGAATCTCTTTGAATAATCCTATGTTGTGGTTTGTTTTATTATTAACAATCGTTGATATGACCCTAAGATATAGGAAAATGAATGCTTAGGGAACGCTAGACTTATGAAATTGGGGAATTTCCGGACGAAAAAACAGTCAGTTTCATTTCCCTAGTTTTCCAACGTTTTTTCTAGTTCCTGGATTATATGTAAAGTTTTTGGTGAAGTGATCCAATGTTTCAATGCCGTATTTATTAATTCTTTCCTCATTGGCTCTATTTTTTATGTAGCAGTCCCATAATGTTCAATGAAAATCCCCTCAAAACCTAACTGGATCAATACTTGGACGTCCTTTCTCTGAATACATATCTTTCACTAAATCATAAATGAAAGAGAAATCAATGGAAGTCTCCACTTTACGAACTCAATGGTTTGCCTGCACCAGTGGGTCTAAAGTAATCATTTCAAGTTGATCTCGCTGAATAGAATCATGTTTAGAAAGCAAACTCATCATCTCAAGTTTTAATAGATCTATTTTAAAACAAAAATGACTGTTGGCAAAAGGAGTATTATCCAAATTTTTTAACATAGTTGACTGGAACGGAAGGTGCGAGACTCCTGCGGGAATAACGAGTCCATGGGAGACCCCACAGGCGCAAGTGCGCCGAGGGCGGACCGCCCGCGGAAAGCGAGTGCCCTACGTTCCAATCAACGTCCAAATTTCTACAGTCTGAGGCATCCATTCATTTTGGATGCTTTTTAATTAGGAAGAGTGATGATGTTAACAATTATCTAATGATTTAGCGGATATTACATAAAAATTAGTCACGAGTCCAAGAAAAGTATAAGAGGTAAGAGAAATATGCTGCAAAACTGCACCGTGACAATTAAAAATAATCTCAAATAATTCCGAGTGATGGTTTCTGCAGTTGTAATGATCCCATGAAGTATTAGTGGGAAAATCAAATTAGGTTTCATTCCTGTTTTTAGACATAATCTAAATCATTTTCTTTTTCATTTCGCAAGTAAATTCAACAGTCTATCCAGTTCCTGGCTTTTATGTAATGTTTTTGGGGCAGTAAATCCATATATCAATCCGGTGGTTATTAATTCTTTCCTCAACATTTCAATTTTTTCATGTAATTCTTCCATACTCTCCAATGCAGAATCCCTCAAGTACTTTCTTTTTTAGTTTTGAAACTATTATTACATAAATTAGGATGTTTTTAAATGAAAGGTGAGTATTTACTTATGAAATATTGTTAAGTATTTATTAGTCCGATTTTTTGGAAAATAATGAGGATTCCTATACTTCCTTCGAATCTAAGGGTTTCTACAACGATGAAATACAGCCAATTAATGGCGATCTTTTTTATTCTACTATTTCACCCGCTTCTTTGCGCTTATATATACAGATTGGAAGTTATAAATTTTTAAAAGTTTTTTGTAAAAATAGCCCATGGAAGTCATTTGTAACGATTAAATAAATGATTCGTTAAGAGAACTAGGCTGAAAGACTGTCGTTATATGTAAAAGTTTGTAGGTCTATGTAAATGCATGAGCGAATCAAAACTCTTTTTGCGTTCAATGGGTACCATAAGTCCTGACTAAAAATTCCTAATTGGGAATTTTTTGATTTACACATCTTCATACACCATTAAAAATGGCCTTCTATACTTGAACCAGATTCAAATAATAGGAGGGAAAGATCAATGAATAATGATAGAGCGATGGATGAATTAATTAAGAATTGGAGCGAATTAGGTAAGAATATGGACCGCCGGAACTTTATCCAGGGAGCAAGTAAGCTTGCTGGACTATCATTAGGTCTTGCCCTTGCCCAATCAATGGGCGGGATTGAAGTGAATGCTGCCCCGAAATTCAGTGATTATCCATTTACTCTCGGTGTAGCTTCAGGTGATCCGCTCTCGGATAGTGTAGTTTTATGGACAAGGTTGGCACCTGATCCGTTGAATGGCGGAGGAATGCCAAAAGAAGCCATTTCCGTTAAATGGGAAGTGGCAAAGGATGAGAATTTCAGAAAGATTGTCCAGCAAGGCAAGGAAATAGCCAGGCCGGAACTTGGCCACTCCGTTCATGTGGAAGTAAGCGGGTTAAAACCGGATAAGGTCTATTTTTACCGTTTTAAAAGCGGCGGGGAAGTAAGTCAGACTGGGAAAACGAAAACACTTCCGCCAATAGGTTCAAGTGTTTCGAGCTTGTCATTCGCGTTTGTGTCATGCCAGCAATTTGAGCATGGTTATTATACGGCCTATAAACATTTGGCAAAAGAAGATCTGGATATTGTCTTCCACCTTGGCGATTATATATATGAATATGGACCAAATGAATATGTTTCCTCTACAGGTAATGTCCGTGTACATAGTGGTCCGGAGATCATTACACTTGAAGATTATCGGAATAGATACGCACAATACCGCTCTGATACCCATTTAAAAGCGGCACACGCAGCTTTCCCATGGGTCGTGACTTGGGATGACCATGAAGTTGAAAACAATTATGCAAATGTCATCCCGGAAAAAGGACAATCGGTAGAAGCTTTCATCAAGAGAAGGGCCGCCGCTTATCAGGCTTACTATGAGCATATGCCCCTTCGTAAATCATCTTTGCCTAAGGGAGCGGATATGCGCTTATACCGAAATTTCACATATGGCGACCTGGCCTCTTTCTTTGTATTGGATTCACGTCAATACCGGGATGATCAGGCAAACGGTGATGGAAGTTCACCGCAAACGCCTGAGTCACTTGATCGAAACGGACATTACTAGGTCCAGAGCAGGAACAGTGGCTAACTGACAATCTATCAAAATCAAAAACGAAGTGGAATGTTCTGCCTCAGCAGATTTTCTTTGCACAACGGAATTATGGAACACCAACCGCTCCAAAATTCAGCATGGATTCCTGGGATGGTTACCCGGCTGCACGCGATCGCTTAATTGATGTAATCAAAAGAAACAACATGGAAAATCTGGTCGTGTTGACCGGTGATGTACATGCAAGCTGGGCCGCCAATTTAAAGGCGGATTTCGATGATCCAAATTCAAAGATTTTCGGTGTGGAGTTTGTCGGCACTTCGATCACATCTGGTGGAAATGGTGCGGATAAGCGTGCGGACACGGATAAAATACTAAGCCAGAATCCGCATATAAAGTTCTTTAATGATTACAGGGGATATGTCCGATGCAAAGTAACACCAGAACAATGGAAGGCGGATTACCGTGTAGTCCCATTCGTGACAGAACCAGGTGCGGATATATCGACAAGAGCATCCTTTGTTTTTGATAAGGATCAAACAGGGCTGCGAAAGGTTGCATCAGCAGCGGTTATGGAAGGTGTACAAAAAACGAACGAAGTCGAGGAAGATCGGACACGTGCCCATAATCGCGCACACGAAAAACAAAGAATGAAAAAGCAGGGGAAAGTGACTAATTGATAGGGAACCTTATGATGCATGACAAAAAATAGCAAAGAAAAATGAGAAGATCAAAGGAGTGAGTAAGAATGCTTTCAAATATAGGAATACCCGGTTTGGTGATCGTCCTCGTGATTGCACTGATTATTTTTGGACCGTCCAAGCTGCCGGAAATAGGCCGTGCATTTGGCCGGACATTGTCCGAATTCAAAAGTGCAACCAAAGGATTGGTGAATGATACAGAAAAAGAAGATGAAAACGAGAATAAAGCCGCATTGAGGGCTGTTAAAAAAGAGGGATGAATTTAATGGGATAGAGCGGGCGGAAAGACTCGCCTGCTCCTTTTCATGAGAAGGGTTCGAGGGGAAGAGCTATTTGCAGCAAATAATATGTCTAAAAAGGAGGAGTGAAAGTGGAGGGGAAGGATTTACACGTTATTGAACATATGGAGGAACTCCGAAGCAGAATCATTAAAACACTGATAGGTTTTCTGGCTTTTTCATAGTGAGTTTCATATTCGTACAGGATATTTATGAACTGCTCATTAAGGATTTGGAAGGAAAGCTTGCCGTGCTCGGTCCAAGTGAGATCCTGTGGGTTTACATGATTATCGCTGCGGTTTGTGCAATAGCTGCAACGATTCCGCTAGCAGCCTATCAGTTATGGCGCTTTGTGGCTCCAGCGCTGAAACCGGAAGAGAGAAGAGTTACATTTCGGTTCATACCCGGGCTCTTCATTCTATTCATCACCGGTATCTCATTTGGATATTTTGTGTTGTTTCCAATAGTGCTGGGTTTCCTCACTTCCCTATCGGCCGGGCAGTTCGAGATGATGTTCACAGCTGAAAAGTATTTCCGGTTCATGATTAATTTGATCTTGCCTTTCGGGATTTTATTCGAGATGCCGCTTGTGGTCATGTTCCTGACCAGATTAGGCATCATCAATCCAACAGTGTTGAAAAAGTCACGTAAGATTTCTTATTTCATCCTGGTTGTCATCTCGATCCTGATTACGCCTCCTGATATAATTTCGGACATTTTGGTTATCGTCCCTTTGCTTGTGCTTTATGAAGTGAGTGTACAGCTGTCCAATATGGTTTACCGAAAAAGGCTAATGAAAGATGAGGCAGCCTTACCTGTAACATGAAATGGCTGATCCACAACCTAAGAAACATTTCTTGGGAAATAGTTATTGAACACTAAAAAGTTGAGGGGCATATCCCTCAACTTTTTTATTGCGGAATAATACTTTTGGAAATGATTAGGGGTCATGCTGAATGACATCTTCGAACTAAGTCTGTGGAATCGAGTATACGATGTGGTTATGAAAGGGGGATTATGTTTTACTCTGTAAAAGCCTTCTCCTTGTCCTGCCTTGGGGAATTCAAATCAAATCATTCATGTAAATCAAAGGTTTTGTAAAGCGTTTAAAGGTATTCATAAGGTACATAAATTGTACAGAAATACTGCAGTGCCTTAATGATTATGTAGAAAAATGAACATCTTCAAGTTTCAATGGGGATGTTTTATTTTATTTTTAAGAAGGAGAGAGGATTCTGGTTAGCGAATTATTGTATTCACTTGAACAGCTAAATGCATTCTGCGTATAATCATTCCAAACTATCGAAAGGGAAAAGGTTCGAATAAAAGGTGAATGTGCATCTATCGTTCAAGTATAAATATATATTTAGGGGGAAAAAACATTATCAAAATATCGAACAGGATGGTGAGAGTTTATGAAGGATTTATTGAAAATTATTGCAGGAAACATTTCCATGACCTTTGCCTATGCTTATTTAATCGTTCCCAATGAAATTATTAATGGCGGGGTAACTAGCTCGGCATTATTATTGAATGCATTATGGGGTTATAACATTGCCATGCTCGCCAATTTCGTTACAGGATTACTGTTAATCATTTGTTTAGTTTTTCTAGGGAAAGAGTACTTTTTTAAGTCGATCGTAAGTTCCCTTAGCTATATGGTTTTTTAAATTTTTTTATTCATTGAACGTTAATTTTGATATGAATATCGTTTTAGTGATTTTCATTTCGTCGATTTTAATAGCGATAGGATATTATTTATGTATAACAGCAAATGCCTCCACTGTTGGCTTTGACGTGATCGCCTTAATTTTACATCACAAAAATGAAAAAATAGATATTGCAGTGACAATAAGGATTATTAATCTTATCGTACTGCTATTGGGCCTTCTTGTTTACGGTTATGCATCGATTGTTAAGGGAATAGCCTTTACATTGTTTTTTTCATACCTTTTAAAGAAAATGCTGGATAGGAAGCAGAAGGCAGTAAAGTCAGCAACTGAAAGTGTATTGGATGAAACCCCAAGGGTTACAGAAGTAAAATAAATAAAATTGCAGACTTAAAGGAGACCGTTTGTTTTACTTGAAAACTTTCATTTTGTTATCTAAATATTCTGATTTTTAAATTGACTTTAAAAAAATCAGAGTGTATTATAACACATAGAAAGTGGTACTAACATCATGACGTAATGATGTTAGATCCGCTTCGAATTTCAAAATAGCCTTAAGGAAGGAGGACTAGTGATAATAGAATCTTAAGTTCATAGCGTCTTACCCTGTGTTGTTTGAAAATGCCATGTTTCCAAGTTCCCACTATCTTTGTGAAAGTGTAAAGGACAGGCAGCTTAAAAGCCTGTTTTTACATTCAAGTAGCGATTATCTTAGTGATTCCCCAAAATATTGAAAGTTGGTGGAGGGTATGAAACATCAACAGGAAGAACTGAAACCAGGTCTGAAACAAAGGCATTTAACGATGATATCTTTGAGTGGTGTCATAGGCGCTGGTTTATTCGTAGGAAGTGGTATCATTATTGGTCAAACGGGCCCCGGGGCGATATTATCATATGTTTTGGCAGGCTTGATCGTTGTTTTAGTGATGAGGATGCTTGGGGAAATGGCCACAGTGAATCCCAATACTGGATCTTTTGCCGTTTATGCAAGAGAGGGGATAGGCGAATGGGCCGGTTTTACAACAGGTTGGTTATATTGGTTCTTTTGGGTTATCGTAATTGCTTTGGAAGCAACGGCTGGAGCAGCAATCATACACAGCTGGCTTCCTTCCGTTCCCGTCTGGGTCATAAGTCTGTCATTGATCATCCTATTGAAAATGACGAATATTTTTTCCGTAAAATCGTTTGGTGAGTTCGAATACTGGTTTTCAATCATTAAGATAATCAGTATCATACTATTTTTGTGCCTTGGTGTGGCAGTGATATTAGGGTTTATCCCAACGATAAAACCACCTGGCGTTTCCAATCTTTTGAATTTCGGCGGTTTTATTCCAAATGGGCTAAGTTCTGTCCTTGTTGGTGTCGCAATTGTTTTTCATGCATTTGTTGGAGTGGAGATTCCAGCGATTGCCGCGGGTGAAACCAGTGATCCGGTTAAATCAGTTAGAAGTGCATTGAATAGTGTGGTTTGGCGAATCCTGATTTTCTATATTGGGTCCATCGCCATACTAGTGACGCTATTACCATGGAATTCGGCTTCTTTGCTGAAAAGTCCATTTGTTGCCGTACTTGAAATGCTGGGAATCCCTTCTGCTGCCCTGATCATGAATATAGTGATTCTCATTGCATTGCTTTCCTGTTTGAATTCGGGATTATATACGAGTTCAAGAATGTTATTTTCACTTGCACAAAAGGGTGACGCCCCAAAGATATTTTCTAAAGTGAGCAAGAACGGCGTACCAATATTTGCTGTAGTCGGCTCTACTTTATTCGCCTTTATCAGCACCATTTTCAGTTATGTTTCACCTGATAAAATCTTTTTCTTTTAGTGAATTCCTCGGGCGGAGTCGGAATTCTTGTTTATCTGGCCATTGCTGTTTCCCATCTCCGATTAAGGAAGAGAATGGAGAAAGAAAATCCCGGAATTTTTAAGATCAAGATGTGGTTATTCCCGTATTTGACTTATGCAACCATAATTTCCATGATTTCCGTATTAATATTAATGGCCTTTATCGATTCGCAGCGTCCACAGTTCATCTTTACCATGCTATTTAGCTTGATCGTTATTTGTTCATTCTTTTTCATTCGGCGAAAAAAAGCGAAGTATATGGAGAATGAATTAAATATTGTTTCTGGTTCCCCTAATTCTGAAAAGTTATAGCTTTGGCTCTGAACCATTGGCTTAATTTAAGGTTACTTCTATGGAATTCCTCAGACAAAATTCTTCAATCACTAATCAGCTAGAATATGATTTCCCATTGAAAAAGAGAGTTGTGCCAATAAGTGCTTGGTGCCATCTGTCTTTTAAATCATGAAGGAGGGATTATGTTGAATGGTTTTCGTGTAATAACTTATGGGGTTGTCCTTGGAGTCATATTGCTGTCAGGCTGCAATAATTCAGAAAAACCGGACGAGGTTCAACAAGAAAAAAGTCCAGTCATGAATGAAAATCCGGATGCAAATACGGGTGAAACCAAAAATGAAGAGCTTATTAAAAAAGGTGTCGGCGATGTGATTCAATCCATAAAAGGATTGGAAACAGAAATAAGTACGGAGGCGGATACAAAGAAAATTCAAGAAATGGGAAAGGAAATCAGTTCTGTTTGGGATTCGATAGAAAAGCAAGTGGAAGATGAATACCCAAATTGGTATGAAAGGATCGAGAAAAACCTTTACCCATTAATTGGGGAGTCAGGGAATCCGGAAAAGGACCTTGAAAAGATTAAACGACTCTCTTTAGCTACTAAAAAAGATCTACAGTTATTTTTGGAAGAAGTGAATTGAATTCTCTTCATACCCGGATTTAGCACGTTTGGTGATTTTGGAGGAGGTAAGATGAGGAGGGAGCATAGATTGGAAAGGGCAAAAGAATGCAAAGAGGTTCAGGCAGTGATATTCGATTGGGCAGGAACGACGGTAGATTATGGTTGTTTTGCGCCGGTCCAAGCATTTGTTGAGATATTCAGGATAAGGGGGATAGATATTACCATTAAGGAAGCAAGAGAACCTATGGGTTTATTGAAATTGGATCATATTATGGAACTCCTGAAAATGAAACGAATTTCTAATTCATGGATTGCTAAATTCGGGAAAGAACCGGACGAAAGAGATCTAAATTCATTATATAAGGACTTTGAGGCTTTGCTTTTTAAGGTTCTAAAGGATAACGCCAAGCCAATACCCGGCGTAATTGAATTAGTCGGCCGTTTAAGGCAGCAAGGAATAAAAATCGGTTCGACAACAGGGTATACTCGTGAAATGATTGATGTTGTTAAAGAAGAGGCGAAAAAATGGGGCTATCAACCCGATTCCATCGTTGCGTCTACCGAAGTGCCAACAGGAAGGCCCGCCCCTTGGATGTGCTTTAAGACGGCGATGAATCTCCAAGTGTATCCACTCAGCAAAATCGTTAAAGTGGGAGATACGATCAGTGATATCAAAGAAGGCATTTCTGCGGGAATGTGGACTGTTGCCGTATTGAAAGGCGGCAGTGAAATCGGACTTTCAGAAGCAGAAATCAATGAAATGGAACCTTATGATCTGCAAAAACGGATGAAAAATGCAGAAAACCGCTTTTTGAATGCAGGTGCCGATTTCGTAATTGATGAAATAGGTGATTTATTGGAGATCATCGATAGAATCAACTACAGATTGACAGAAAAAAGGATATATTTATTGGTTAAAAAAGAGTCAAATACATGAGTTAGTGACTATGATGGTCGGAGGTTTAAATTAATTCAAAATATTCAAATTATTTATTGACTGTTACGCCTAATGGTAGTATTATACATCTTATAACTGGTACGGACGTCGCTACGTCATTATCAGAAATAAATATAAATTAAGGAGAATGTGCTATGGTCGAAACAAAAATGTTAAGAGGTACGAAAGTTAAAATGACACCAAGTGAAGCCATCGTTGAGACATTAGTGGCCGAGGGAGTTAAACATATCTCGGGAATTCTGGGATCTGCTTTCATGGATATGCTTGATTTATTGCCAACTGCCGGCATTCGTTTCATTGGTGTCCGCCATGAACAAAGTGCAGCACATATGGAAGATGCCTATTGTCGTGTCTCTGGTGTTGCAGGAGTTGTCATCGGGCAAAACGGACCAGGAATGACGAATATGGTCACCTCTGTTGCAGCGGCCAATCAAGCTCATACTCCAATGGTGGTCATATCACCCTCAGCTGGTACACCTACAGTTGGATGGGATGGTTTCCAGGAATGCGATCAGGTTTCCATCTTCAAGGCAATCACGAAAGAAACGGTTAGAGTGACACACCCAGGCCGGGTCGCTGATTGCCTTAGGACAGCATTTCGGATTGCCTATGCCGAGAGGGGACCGGTTTTATTCGATATCCCGCGTGATTACTTCTATGGCGAAGTGGAAGATCAAATACTTCAGCCACATCAATATCGCGTAGATGAAAGGGGCTGCGGATCTTCTGCATCCTTGGATAGAGCGGCAGAAATTTTAGCAGAAGCTGAGTATCCGGTCATCATTTCCGGTAGGGGAACGGTTGATTCCGATGGCATTGAGGAAATTAAGAATATTGCAGAATATTTAACAGCTCCGGTAGCTGTCTCCTATATGCATAATGATGCTTTTCCTGCTGATCATCCATTGTCAGTCGGCCCAATCGGTTACATGGGTTCAAAGGCTGCCATGAATACACTTAAGAAAGCGGACGTCATATTGGCGGTAGGCACAAGATTATCCGTATTTGGAACGCTGCCATGCTATGACATTGATTATTTCCCTAAAGATGCGCAAATCATCCAAATAGATATTAACCCAAGGCAAATAGCGAGGACGCACCCTGTGGAAGTCGGGATCATCGGGGATGCCCGCGAAGCGAGTCGTGAAATCCTGAAACGGTTGAAGGCTAGTAAACCAAACCTAAAACAAGAAAAAGAGCGGATAGTAGAAGTTACGAATGAAAAACAAAAATGGGAAGAAGAATTGGTGAAACTTGCGATGATCGATGGAACCCCGATCAATCCGCGTCGAGCCCTATTGGAATTGACTAAAGTGTTGCCTGAAAATGCCATCGTTACTACAGATATCGGTAATGTATCTTCAACTGCAAACGCTTACTTAAAATTCAATCAGGGACGCAGGCATATCGCTGCGCTAACATTCGGGAATACGGGATTTGCTTACCCATCCGCACTAGGTGCCAAATTAGCTGAGCCGAATACGCCTGTTTTAGCCATTGTTGGAGATGGCGCGTGGGGCATGAGCTTACATGAAGTGAGTACGGCCGTTGAAGAAAACATACCGGTCATAGCATGTGTCTTCAATAATAATGCATGGTGCGCAGAGAAAAAGAATCAAGTCGATTTTTATAATAACCGTTTTGTAGGGGCGGATATCCAAAATCCTGATTTTGCAGAAGTCGCCCGATCAATGGGTGCTGTAGGTATTAGGGTGGAAAAAGCTGACGAGTTAGGCTCTGTCATTGAAAAAGCAATAAAATCAAACAAACCGACTGTCATTGATATACAAGTGGATGGAACACAATTGGCTCCGCCATTTAGAAAAGATGCATTAAAAATGCCTACTAGATTATTAGAAAAATATTCTCATTTAGATTATAAAAACTGGGATAAATAAGAGTGTGAAAAAGGTGATAGGACAGCTGCGGTGACTTGGTGAACTATTTGGGTCATCGCACCATCACCAATTCGTTTTAAAAGGTCTGTAACAGCATGGGAACTTAACTTAATGCATTCAATGAAAAATAAGGGGGTTTCAATGGTGAAGATGGAAACTGAAACGAAAGACCTTGTTCAAATGGATAAAGACCATTTATGGCATGCGATGCATCGCTATAATGAGAAGGATGCTCCCATGATGGCTACAGAAGGATCCGGCTCATGGTTCACAGATACTAAAGGGGATAAATATTTAGATGGTGTTTCCGGTTTATGGTGCTTGAACCTTGGTCACGGACGAAAAGAGATTGCCCAGGCAGCCTATGAACAAATGATTAACTTATCTTACTTCCCTTTAACGTTAAGTCATAAGCCGGCAATCGAATTATCTGCAAAAATAAGTGAACATTTAAAGGGCTCTTATACAACTTTTTTTACGAACAGCGGCTCTGAGGCGAATGAGACAGCTTTTAAAATAGCCAGGCAATATCATTCCCAAAATGGCAAGCAGGGTAAATACAAGTTCATCTCAAGGTATAGAGCTTATCATGGCAATACTTTTGGCGCGCTAAGCGCAACTGCACAGGCTAATCGGAGAGTGAAATATGATCCGGCCGTTCCAGGATTCCTGCATGTGCCGCCACCGTACAGTTATCGAAGCCCGTTTGGGGAAAACGTTGAAAACTCCGATTTGCTTGCAGCTGAATATATCGATCAGGTCATTAACTTTGAAGGAGCTGAGACGGTAGCAGGTGTAATCCTTGAACCATTCATCTCTGGTGGCGGGGTCCTTATTCCTTCAAAAGAATACTTAACGAGGGTTTCGGAAATCTGTAAGAAGCATGATGTTCTATTGATTGTGGATGAAGTGGTTTCAGGTTTTGGAAGAACCGGAAAAATGTTTGGGTTCATGCACTCAGATGGGGTTCAACCGGATATTGTTACGATGGCAAAGGGTTTGACCAGCGGTTATCTTCCACTTGGAGCAACGGCAGTGAATTCCAGGATTTATGAGAAATTCAAAGAGAACGGTAATTTAAATCATTTCAGACATGTGTCAACTTATGGAGGCCATCCTGCATCTTGCGCAGTTGCGTTAAAGAACATTGAAATCTTGGAAAATGAAAACATCGTTCAACGAGTATCTGAACTTAGTGAATCGACACTAAATGAGCTCTTTGAATTGACAGCCCTGGATAAAGTAGGGGAAGTTCGGGGAGTTGGTTTTTTATATGGCATCGAATTAGTGGAAGATAAAAAGGCAA
This sequence comes from Peribacillus frigoritolerans, assembly GCA_030562215.1. Lineage (GTDB taxonomy): Bacteria > Bacillota > Bacilli > Bacillales > DSM-1321 > Peribacillus > Peribacillus frigoritolerans_B. The sequence goes on from JAUPFL010000001.1 coordinate 3,221,351, forward strand.
AAACGCCTGTTTCCGATGAGTTCATGGGTAAAATAATCGGGGCATGCAAGGAAAAGGGTCTTATCATCGGCCGTAATGGTGATACGGTTCCTGGATATGGTAATGTACTCATCATCGCACCGCCTTTATCTTCGACCGTTGAAGATTTACGCTTTGTCATAGAAACGGTTAAATCCGTTTTATGTGAATTATGCTAACCAAAAAGATGATGAGCTTTAGGGTGCTATCTATTATATAGAAGAATATGAAGATGGGCATGATATGTCTAGCCGATTTGACATCCATGTCCATTTTTTCATATTGGGTCTAACCGTGTGGGAAAACTGGAGAAACCGAAGTAGGAGGAAATATGCAATCACAACAAAGGTTATTGGTGGTTCTAGCACATCCCGATGATGAGTCATTCCTGTGTGGCGGAACCATTGCTAAAATGTCCGAGCGAGGTGTTCAGATAACTTTAATATGTGCGACAAAAGGCGAAATGGGCAGACGCATGGGAAATCCCATTCTTACAACAAGGGAGACATTGCCAGAACTAAGGGTAGAGGAGTTAAAAAGAGCTTGTGAAGAATTGGGGATCAGTGACCTGCGATTTTTAAACATAAGGGATAAAACGATTGAATTTGAAAGCTTCGATTTATTGGCGGCGAGAATCGTAAAGGTGATTCGTGAAGTTCAACCGGAGGCACTAGTTACATTCCATGAGAAATACGGGGGCATCCAGATCATTGTGCGATTGGCCGTGCTGCAGCATTTGCTTTCTTAAAATCCGGTGATCCCGATTTTTATCCAGATCCAGTATTTCCAGCTTTTAAGGTTCATAGTCTGTACTTTGTCCTTTGGCATGCTTTTTATGATGAATGGTTAAAGGAAAACGGGCTGAGCCGTATCACAGAAGTGAATATAGCAGGGACTTTACAGAAAAAGATCCGTGCCTTAAGGTCACATCGTTCCCAGACTTTAGCGGTTCCTGAATTGTGGGAGAATCAAAATCCAAGTTTGCCTTTTTTAAAGGAAACCGAGTATTTTATCAAAGGGGATTCACTTCCTAATATAGGAGAAAACGATTTTTTTCAAACGATTGAAAGGATGGGATGATACGTAATTTGGGGTATAGTTTTATCTGGAAAGGGGGAAGGATGTATGGAATTAGAAAAATATGAGCCACTGGAAGAAACACCTCAGATGCAGCAAAAACCACTTCAAAATAAGGTGCTTTTGTGGCTAAGCGGTATCGCTTTCACCTTTTTATTGCCCTTTTAGGCTTGGGGCTGTCCAAGATTTCAGGTTTCAATCGAATCGGTCCTCTTGCATGCTCTATCATCATTGCCGTGATTTATCGTCAAATTGCGGGATATCCAGAAAAGTTCCGGACGGGAATTGAATTTTCCGCTAAAAAACTTTTGCGTTTTGCCATTATTTTATACGGGTTGAAGTTAAATATCGATGTGATTTTCAATCAGGGACTGCCATTGTTGGTACGGGACATTGGGACAGTAACATTTGCCATAGTCGTGATGGTTTTGATTGCAAAGTGGATTAAGGCAGACGCCTCCATTTCCCTCCTTCTTGCTGTAGGAACCGGAATATGCGGTGCAGCAGCCATCGCGGCAATATCTCCAATCGTGAAAGCGAAAGAAGAGGATACAGCCATAGGCGTCGGGATAATTGCTTTAATGGGAACACTTTTCTCCATTGCTTATACACTTTTACGTCCGATCCTTCCGCTATCTGCTTTGGATTATGGAATTTGGTCTGGGATCAGTCTACATGAAATCGCCCATGTTGCTCTGGCAGGAGCACCGGCTGGTGAAGATGCGCTAGCGATTGCACTCCTCGCAAAATTGGGCCGTGTCTTTTTACTTATCCCTTTATGTTTCATTTTTATGTATTGGATGAAAAAACGCACATCCGGGAAAATGGGCCATGATGCCAAAATTGATTTTCCTTGGTTCCTCGTCGGTTTTATAATCATGAGTTTAATAGGAAGTTATGTGTTCGGAAGATATATTACGGTGTCTCCTCTCGTAATGGATGGCATTTCCAAAACGACTACATTTATATTGACTATGGCCATGATTGGTCTGGGACTGAATGTAAGCCTGCAGGCACTGCGAACAAAAGCCATGCGTCCCCTTTTAGCCATGACCATTACCTCTTTGCTGCTTTCCATAATATCGTACTTTATCGTTTAATATATAAGCTTTCATTGTGTCCAATTAAATTTGCCTGAAACGTGATGAAGGTTGCATATAGGATAAGCCCTGAATACTTAGAGCTATTCAGGTTTTTTATTCACTCGAAGAAAACCGGTATATGAACGCTGAAAATTCAACATAATCCTAATTTAAGGAAAAAATTGAACGCCGGCATGTTTGAATATTATAACTATTTGGTTTACAATATAAGAACTGATACGAACATTACGATGTCTTTTTCTGTTTGGAGGAAATTTTATGGAGCTAGACTTTAAAAATCCAATCCCTTTACATGCTCAATTGAAAACCATATTGGAAAATCAGATTTTGGAAGGTTATTATAAAGACAAAATCCCGAGTGAAAGGGAACTGATGGATATGTATTCTGTCAGCAGGAGCACTGTACGGGAAGCCGTATCCATCCTGGTTCGTGAGGGAATATTGGAAAAGAGGCATGGGAAGGGAACGTTCGTTTCCCTTAAACCTGTACAAGAATGGCTTAAGATGATAAGTTTTACGGAAACCACTAAAAGCATGGGGATTAAACTACTAGATCATGGCCGTGTAATGACACCTGAAAATATAGCTGATGCAAATGGGTTTGAGGATGAATCTTACCATATTAAAAGGCTGCGGTTACAGGGTGATGTCCCAATAGCCATTGAATTGCATTATTATTCTTTGGACCTAGGGAAAAAATTGACGAAATTCGATTTAAGTACAACCGTATTGTATGATGCACTTGAAGGAGAATTAAACATTGACTTTTGTGAAGCGGAACAAATCATAACCTGCGGCTTTCCAACAAAAGAAGATGCAGAACATTTAGGTATAGCAGAAACGATGTGCTTGCTGATTACAGAACGAATGATTTTTGATTCTGATGGTAACTTAGTAGAATATTATAAAGGGTTATTCCGATCGGATATGTACTCATTCGCAATGAAAATGTCTCGGAAGAATTGAATTTCACATGAAAAGACCTAAGCCTTCCAAGAAGCAGAGAGGCTTAGGTCTTTTAGGTTCAAAAATCATTGAGTTAGTTCGGTTTATCTAAGAAATTATATTTAAAATGAAAAAATAGGCATGTTTTAATATAATCTATTGTTTTAATTAACTGATATACCCTTTTTCAAGATCTAGTATCCCTAAGCTTGCCCAATGTTTTCAGGTGTTTGGTTTTGGAGGGCTTGCCATCCTCCAATTTAGCCGAAATAAGCCCAAGTACCACTCCAAGCAACGCACCTGCTCCCACTTCCACAGGCTGATGCCCGAGCAGTTCATTCAATTCCTTCTCACGCTCCACAAACTCAAAGCTCGGAAACTCTCCGGAAAATTTCGCCATATTATCTTCAAGATCATTCACTAGCTTGGCAATTTCGCCTGTATGGCGCCGAATCCCCTGAGCATCATACATCACAATCACGCCAAACACTGTCGCAAGCGCTGTTTCCGTATGCAGCCAGCCTTTATTCGCTGCCACATAGGATGCCAGAGCGGACACACCGGCCGAGTCGAACTAGGCATGCCACCAGTGGTGAAAGCCTGCTTCAAGTCCCACTTTCCGGTCAGCTTATAATGCGTTAAAATTTTCAGCCCTTGCGCAATGCCGATCGCCGACAGCGCCGTTAAAATTCCCCGATTCATCTTTTCCATGAGCAACTCCTCCGCTCCAGACCAGTCCAACCCAATCCAGGATTTTTTCTTCCCTCTTTGATACCCCAATAATAATTTTTATATGCAGCAGGTTCCATGATTATCGGCATTTAATAGCAGCCTGCTTAATGGATCAAAACAACACTTATTTCTGTGTCCGTGTTCAATTGAAGCTAAATTTCCTAGCGGTTCTGGCTTGTTTTTTACGGAAAGGTCACCACTTAATAATAATATTTATAGGATGGATCATTTAAGGAAAATATATAACGGAAGATTATTAACATGGTGTTAAGGTGGCAATGGAATGAACAAGATCAAGGATATGAATCCAAAAGAGTTAAAAAAGATCATGACGGTAACCGAGAGAATGTCTTTCACAAAAACTTCAGGTCCGCTACTGCTGAAGAATGGTTCGTTTTCATTCCCGGCTTTAATGATCCAGTTACAGGGGGAGCTGCTGGAAAGGCTATCGTTCACTACAACCTATATGGAAACAAAGATATGTTCATTAACACAACGGTCATACTGGATGATCCTGTTCTATTTGAGGAAAAAAATTTTCAGCTGGTTTACTCTATTTGTGATGAACTTATAAATCGTCTAGTGGGTTACGCCGATACTTTACTGTCAGTACACGCAGGTTCAAATTCTTATAATGCTGAGTACAAACGATAATGTTCCTAAGTAACAAGGAGGAAAAACACGTGCAACATAATCTTGTTCAGTCAATAATCGAACAATCAGTCATGCTTACAAATGAAGCAGATTGGGATAAGCTCGTTCAACAAGTTAATAATTCAAAATTTGTTTTGCTTGGTGAGGCATCACATGGGACATCCGAGTTTTACACGGCCCGAGTTGAAATAACAAAAAAGCTGATTCAAGAAAAAAGGTTCACCTTTGTAGCCGTTGAAGGCGATTGGCCCGCATGCCAGGCAATAAATAGGTATGTTAAAGGCTATGACCTAGTGACTAAATCCGCAAAGGATGTGCTAAAAAGTTTTGACCGCTGGCCGACCTGGATGTGGGCAAACGAGGAAATGATCGACCTGATTGAATGGATGAAGGAATACAATCAGTCTGGACAAAATCAAACGAAAGTTGGATTTTATGGGATAGATATCTATAGTCTTTGGGAATCCATGGATGAAGTCATCCATTACTTAAAACAAATTGATTCACCTGACCTCGAGGCTGCCAGACAGGCGTTCACTTGTTTTGAGCCATTCAATCGGAATAATGAGGAGTACGCAGTTTCCGCAGGCATCTTTTCAGAAGACTGTATAGAGGAGGTAGCCAAATTACTGACAACAATTCAACGAAAAAAGAAAAATACCCTCATCATGAAGAATTGAATTTGAACCTTCAAGTGAATGCATTGGTAGCGTATAATGCAGAAAATTATTACAGGACAATGGTCGTTCATGATGATAAATCATGGAATATTCGAGATATGCATATGGTGGATGCACTTAATGAAATTATGGATTTTTACGGTTCTGAAGGCAAGGCGATTGTATGGGAACATAATACCCATGTTGGAGATGCCAGCGCTACAGATATGAGAGATTCCGGGATGATTAACGTCGGCCAAATCATTCGTGAACAAAACCCAACGGAAGATGTATTTATCACAGGTTTCGGAACCTACAGGGGAACTGTTATTGCAGCAGATGAATGGGGCAGGGATTTTGAAATAAAAACAGTACCCCCGGCAATGAATGGAAGTTGGGAGGAGGCTATGCACCTTTCAGGCGCATATGATAAGTTGCTCATTTTCACCGATGAAAATCGTCAACTATTTCAAGACAGAATCGGACATCGGGCTATCGGGGTTGTATACCGGCCGGAATATGAACAATACGGAAACTATGTACCTTCTGTAATGTCAGATAGATATGATGCTTTTATTTTCATTGATGAAACTAAGGCCCTTCGCCCGCTTGTGCATGAAGTAGCACCCGTTATGTAATATAAAGACGAAGCCCTTTATAACAATTCAAGTTATAAAGGGCTTATTCGTGCCTTTCCTAATGCTGCCTTTTATTTTAAGCCTTATGAAAAACGATCATTAAAGCAGTTAGTGGACCCAATAATTCTGTTCTTTGCAGTTGAAAATATCATGGGTTAATCGTAGGATCCCTATCAAAGGTTAATCTTTGTTTTACTCACATTTAACACACTTATTCGTAAACTAATTCCTTTATCATTAAAAGGTGTGGACCGCCATCTTCCATAAAGACATCGGATGAAGTCCGATAGCCGAGTTTTTTATAAAAACCCTCTGCCTGTGTTTGCCCATGTAATTTAACCTGGGTAATACCCTTTTCTTTTGCAATTTCTTCCAACATTTTAATTATTATTTTACCAAGACCAAATTTACGGTATGGCTCCAAGATGCAAATTCTCTCCAATTTACCTAAACCATCAACAACTCTTAACCTTCCAGTTCCGACTGGTTTTTCATTATAATTGACTAATATGTGCTCAGATAAAGCATCAAGTGTATCAAATTCATCAAATTCAATTTCTAATGGGAAACCTTGTTCCTCCACAAATACTTTTTTCTGATATGAAAGGCTATTTTTAAATCATTTTCAGTGGTTATTCTCTTTGAATCCAATGTTCTTCATCCCTTTTCTAGATTTATTTAAAAAGACAAGTCATAATACATGTATATCTTTCTTAGTATAATTGAAATCATTTTTGTTGTAAATACAAAAAAAAAGTCAGGGGCTTTTTGAATGAAGGAAATACTCCGTGAAATTGGCATGATAGCAAGGGCATTGGACTCTATAAGTAATATCGAATTTAAAGAATTTGACCTTACTAAAGGGCAGTATTTGTATCTTGTTCGAATATGTGAAAACCCAGGAATCATTCAGGAAAAGTTAGCAGAAATGATAAAGGTTGACCGAACGACAGCAGCTCGTGCCATTAAAAAACTTGAAATACAAGGTTTTATTGAAAAGAAAAATGATGAGGAAAACAAAAAAATTAAAAAGTTATATGCAACCGATAAAGGTGAAAAGGTCTATCCCTTTTTGAAAAAAGAAGGAGAGTATACCGACAAGGTTGCGTTATCCGGATTTTCTTTGGAAGAAACGGAAACGATGCATCAACTTCTTCAAAGGGTGAGAAAAAATATTGAGGTAGATTGGGAATTTGTGAAAAAGGGAAATAAAAGGGGGTATTGATTCAGCTTATATGTTATCCCTGATTTAAGGATGACTTATTGGAGTAAGCATCAATGGAATGGTTGTGGATAAGACTTTTATAAAAAGAGGCTCGATTCCGATTGGAAATTGAGCCTCTTTCTTATTATCCAGCTGCATTTTAAGTAAACTGACCATTGTTAAGATCTTCGTAGAACTCCGCTCCTCAATTGTGTCTTCTTAATTCAACAGAACTATCTCTTTAACAAAGTGAAATTAACTTGAAAATGTGAGATGAAAAGTGGTAGGATAATATTGCATTGAGTTAGTACCAGGTAATAATACTAGATGATAACGCATTTTAGGGTGTTGAATGGCAAGCATGCATACATAAAAGAGCTTTTTCTTCCTTGGATACATAACAGAATTTCAGTTTGCGAGACAAACAAACAGCTAATAAGAAAGGTTAGTAATTTCGTGATACAGAGATCTATTTTTAAATTGGGTGCCAGCATGAGGAAAACATTCTGGTTTTAACAGGGAAAAGTTTTAATTATTAGGAGGGATGATGACATATGGTTGAAAACCGCCATCTACAGGCAGGTCTGAGTGATGAGCAGGTGCTTGAGATGTATAGAATAATGTTGTTGGCAAGACGAATAGATGAACGGATGTGGCTGTTGAATAGATCAGGAAAAATTCCTTTTGTCGTTTCATGTCAAGGGCAAGAAGCCGCGCAAGTGGGTGCTGCATTTGCATTGAATCGTGAAAAGGATTATGTCCTTCCCTATTATCGGGATCTCGGGGTAGTGCTTGCGTTTGGGATGACCGCCAGGGATTTAATGTTATCCAGTTTTGCAAAAGCAGAAGATCCAAATTCAGGCGGGCGTCAAATGCCTGGGCATTTTGGGCAAAAAAGAATCGCATCGTGACGGGATCTTCGCCAGTTACCACTCAAGTGCCACATGCAGTGGGGATTGCCCTCGCTGCAAAAATGGAAGGTAAAGATATTGTTTCGTTCGTTACATTCGGAGAGGGTTCATCAAACCAAGGTGATTTCCATGAAGGTGCGAATTTCGCAGGTGTACATAAACTTCCGGTCATCTTGATGTGCGAAAATAATCAATATGCCATTTCCATCCCGATTGAAAAGCAATTGGCATGCGGGAAAGTGTCGGACCGGGCCATTGGTTATGGCATGCCAGGGGTGACGGTTGATGGAAATGACCCGATCGAAGTATACCGGGTGGTGAAAGAAGCGGCCGAGAGAGGAAGGCGTGGTGAAGGACCAAGCTTAATCGAAACGGTTTCCTACAGGCTTACACCACACTCAAGCGATGATGATGATAGTCAATACAGATCGCCTGATGAAGTATCGGAGGCAAAAAAATTGGATTCGATCATTACTTTCGGTGCCTATTTAAAAGCAGTAGGAATCATGGATGATCAAATGGAGAAACAATTGAACGAGGAAATAATGGAAGTTGTGAACGAAGCGACGGATTATGCGGAAAATGCTCCATTTGCAAATGAAGACACGCTCTCAAAATACGTATACGCAGAAAGGTAAGGAGGAAAGAAGATGGCAGTGATATCTTATATAGATGCCGTGATAATGGCGATGCGGGAAGAAATGGAACGGGATCCCCGTGTATTTGTATTAGGTGAGGACGTAGGGGTAAAAGGCGGGGTTTTTAAAGCGACTTCAGGATTATACGAACAATTCGGGGAACAGCGTGTCATTGATACACCGCTTGCTGAATCCGCAATAGCAGGAGTTGGCATCGGAGCGGCCATGTATGGAATGAGGCCGATTGCGGAAATGCAATTCGCTGATTTTATCATGCCGGCAATCAACCAAATCATTTCGGAAGCTGCAAAAAATCCGTTATCGCTCCAATAATGACTGGCATTGTCCTATCGTCATCAGAGCTCCATACGGCGGAGGAGTACATGGGGCGCTATACCATTCACAATCCGTTGAAGCCATTTTTGCGAATCAGCCGGGACTAAAAATTGTCATGCCCTCTACACCCTATGACGTTAAAGGTTTATTGAAAGCAGCCATTCGGGATGATGACCCGGTCCTTTTCTTTGAACATAAAAGAGCCTATCGCCTAATTAAAGAAGAAGTGCCGAATGATGATTATGTTTTACCGATTGGTAAAGCGGATGTAAAACGTGAAGGCGAGGACGTTACAGTGATTACTTATGGCCTTTGTGTTCATTTTGCGCTTCAGGCAGCTGAAAGGCTGGCCAGTGATGGCATATCCGTTCATATACTTGATTTACGAACCGTATATCCATTAGATCAAGAAGCCATTATGGAAGCTGCATCTAAAACAGGAAAAGTCCTATTGATTACTGAAGATAATAAAGAAGGAAGCATCATTAGTGAAGTATCGGCGATCATTGCAGAAAACTGCCTCTTTGATCTTGATGCCCCAATCATGAGACTCGCTGGCCCGGATGTTCCAGCAATGCCATATTCACCATCGTTAGAGAAATCATTCATGGTGAATCCTGAAAAAGTGGAAAAGGCATTGAGGGACCTGGTTGCCTATTAAATGATCGGCATAACGAACCTTGAATATAGAAAAATGAAAATACCCCAGCTGGGGGAAAGCTTTGTTTGTTCCCGTGATTAATCATGTTGATGAAAAATCTATTAAGGAAATCGCCAATGGTGTCCGTGAACTTGCCCAAAAAGCACGAACATTTAAGGTGAAACCTGAAGATATGGCAGAAGGGTAATACCTTACATTTATAGTTCACATCATCAGAATATAATTATCAAACTCAACCGTTTATATAGTTTATATTGAGGTTGAATCTTAAAAATGAACTTAAGCCTAGCAACGATAAAAAAGGTTGCCAGGCTTTTTTTGCACTAAATAAATCATCTATTATGAAAAATAATCCTTTGGATTACGATAGAGAGGGATGTAATATCTCCACTTTTATGAGCACTTTATTTCGCCGTGATTTTTTGAAGAATTTTCATATCGTAAATATGTATTGAACAAAGTGCGTGGTATTATATGGTAAAGGATACGAGGCAAAGGAGACTTATGATGAATAATGGAAACTATCAGGTATGGCGTTTGAAAGTACATATTATGGAATTGTAATTGTCGATAGTCACGCAAATTATTAGCAATAAATATTGTGAATTTTTAAATGTTGAACGCAGTATAGTGATTGGCGAACATTGAAAGTAGCAAGGGGGGAACATCATGCTTCGATTATACGGGGCTTTAATCGGTCTTAGTTTGATATGGGGTTTATCGTTTGTTTTTATGAAGTGGCTGCTACCGACTGCGGGCATTTGGGGGATTGTATTTCTCCGCTGTTTGGCGGGTGCTGTTGTTCTGCTTCCCATTTTATGGTGGAAGTGCAGGGAAATCAATTGGAAATTGCCGTGGAAAGCACTGGTCGTTGTCGGAATCTTCAATTGCGGATTAGCATGGGGATTAATACCTTTAAGTGAAACAGAGATTAACAGCAGCACGGCATCGATTCTAAATGCAACCACTCCGATCTGGACGGGGATCATCGGATTTATCATTTTTTCATACGTTCTAACCGCCCGACAATGGATGGGCATTCTAATTGGTTTCTTCGGAATTCTAGTATTGATGGATTTTCAAATCGGTCAGCTTTTCGGAAAGGAATTCATCGGGATTGGGACAATGCTGCTAGCGTCCATCTGTTATGGTTTTGCCGGTCATTTTACGAAAAGATTTCTTTCCAGTACCAGCATATTGGTCATTACGACGTTTACGCTGCTCACGGGTGCCATTATCGGTTTGATCGGGATGCTAGTAACAGAGCCGATTAAGCCAGTGATGTTGATGGAACCGCTGACGATTTTCGCCATAGTCGGTCTTGGGTGCTTTGGCTCTGGGATCGGCCAGCTGATCTATTTCTACATCAATAAAAATGGCAGCCCTGAGTTAGCCGCATCTGTTACATACCTTATTCCTGCAACCGCTATGGTTTGGGGTTATGTCCTGCTTGAAGAAGCAATTAATCCTAATGTAATTATTGGCCTGCTGATTATTTTCGCAGGAGTTTATCTTTCCTCTAAGAAGTCAAAAGAAACTGATGGCACAAACTCTTCATCCGGAAAACAAGCGGAATTGCATCACGTAAAATAATTAACCAAAACGAAATAGCCCTCACGTAAAGATTTGTTTTATGCCGGGGGCTTTCGTATTGAAACACATTAATCGTTATACTTAATTCTTATCCATTTTTGCCAAAGAAGTGATTGATTTACTTTGCCGCTATTCATAGCTATAGACATTAACCCATTTATAGAATGGTATTTGTTTAAGGAAAATTGACAGTGTGTTATTTTGTCTGAAATTATTTTGATTTTGAGATATGTTAATTTGAGATAATGTTGTTGACAGTGAATGGTATTCATGATAAATTATCTTTAAATAAAGATATATTAATTCAAGATAATGAGTAAGTAAACACCTTATCAAACCCCTTTAATGAATAGCCATTCTTTTTGAAGGAAAAATATAGGGGATTAATGAAAAAGCTGAACATCCAAAAATTGAATCGTTTTAATGGGAGGAATAATTTATGAATGGATTAAAAGGTATACACCACGTAACGGCCATAACAAGCAGTGCTGAAAAAAATTATGAATTTTTCACAAATATATTAGGCATGCGTTTAGTCAAGAAAACTGTTAACCAAGATGATATCCAAACCTATCACCTGTTTTTTGCCGACGATGTTGGCGGTGCGGGTACTGACATGACATTCTTCGATTTTCCAGGAATTCCTAAAGGGGTGCATGGGACTAATGAGATCTCTAAAACATCCTTCCGAGTACCGAATGATGCGGCATTGGAGTATTGGGTAAAGCGCTTCGACCGTTTAGAAGTAAGGAATACAGGAATCCAAGAACAATTTGGTAAAAAGAACCTTTCATTTGTGGATTTTGATGATCAGCAATATCAATTGATCTCAGATGAAAATAATGAAGGGGTTGCAGCTGGGATTCCTTGGCAAAAAGGACCGATTCCTCTGGAATACGCTATTACAGGATTAGGACCAATTTTCATTCGTATCGCCAACTTCGATTACTTTAAAGAAATGATGGAAAAAGTTCTATTATTCAAAGAAATAGACAAGGAAGGATCATTTCACCTATTTGAGGTAGGGGAAGGCGGGAATGGTGCACAAGTGATCGTCGAGCATAATTCGATCCTTCCTCAGGCACGGCAGGGTTTTGGTACTGTTCACCATACAGCCTTCCGCGTTGAAGACCGTTCCGTTCTGGAAGAATGGATCAAACGAATGGAAAGCTTCCAATTTCATACGTCTGGTTATGTCGATCGTCACTTTTTTGAGTCGCTTTACGTACGAGTGGCACCGCAAATTTTATTCGAGTTTGCTACGGATGGTCCTGGATTTATGGGGGATGAGCCATATGAAACGCTCGGTGAAAAGTTATCTTTACCACCGTTCCTGGAACCGAAACGGGATCAAATCGAAAAGTTGGTCCGTCCCATTGATACAGTAAGAAGCACCAAGGAATTCATTAAAGAATAATTGACGATCTTTAGCGAATGATTTATTGGTATATGCCCATACTAATACAGGTAGAAATAAAAATGGAATAATCATTGAAATTGAAAAAATGCTCTGGAGGAATGAATCATGACAAAAGATTTTTACACGGCCATTAAAGAGAGACGTTCATATTATGGAATTAATAAAGAGGTTGGAGTATCGGATGAGAAAATTAAAGAAGTTGTTGAATTTGCGGTAAAACACACGCCATCGGCTTTTAATTCCCAATCTTCACGCCTAGTTGTTTTGACAGGCTCGGCACATGATAAATTATGGGATATTACGACGCAGGCTTTAAAGAAAGCGGTTGGTGAGGGAGATTTCTCTGGCACTCAACAAAAAATGGATTCGTTTAAAGCGGGATATGGGTCAATATTATTCTTTGAAGACGAATCTGTTGTGAAATCACTTCAAGAGCAATTTGCAACTTATGCCGATAACTTCCCAATCTGGTCACAACAAACATCAGGCATGCATCAATTAGTTGTTTGGACTGCACTTGAAGCAGAAGGTTTGGGAGCAACTTTACAGCATTATAATCCTTTAATTGATGATGAAGTGAAAAAAGAATGGAATGTTCCAAGCAATTGGAAATTGATTGCGCAAATGCCATTTGGAAATCCAACAGCTCAACCAGGTGATAAAGAATTCAAACCACTTGAGGATCGTATAAAATTTTATAAATAAAAGTGGACTATTACGTTAAACTTTTTTAGTGCCAATTCTAATTGGCACTCAGACTGTAGACAAACACTCGAAGAAAAGTGAGTTTGCCTGCAGTTTTTTTCTTTAAATTGTTTTCAGGAATCCGCTCCTTTTCCGCCGACTGTCTGCCAAGCCTCATAAAAGCAAGCGTCTTTGGTATCTGGACTAGCCAGTTATTCTGCAGGAGTATCGAAATTTCCTTCAACAATGATAGTTCCATCCCTTTTAAAACAGTAAAAAGTCATGGAATATAATCAAGTCTTGTTTTGAAATTATGATAATAATTCCCTAGATAAAATCGTGAAAGGGATTCGGGAAGAGACCATTCCGAACCCTTTTGTCTATAAAATGAGAGCTAATTCTATTTAGCTCTTTTTTTGGTTGAGCTCATATTGCATATGCTATTTCAGGATTACTAATGTTAATGTATGTAACTAATGGCTTTACGTCGTTATCAGAAAAAATATTTTTACTGCTTTTTTTGTTTAATAACCTTATGTAAAAGCTTTATAAGTAATAGTTCTGTTTGTTCTTCAATTCTTTAAAAATGAGAGCTATTCCTTGGTCAAGTTTTTGTATATTTGTATTGGACACGTTCAATTTTAATAATTTTTCCTGGTGAAAGCCATCTAAATAATTTTGACCCATCGTCTCTACCAGTACTTGTTGATTCCGTAGGTTATTGATGAGGTGAGTACTATTTAAACGATGAGGCAGTACGATATGAGCGTTCATACATATGGATGCTGGGCGATAAAAGCCTGGGGCGGAGTGCTTTTCTAGAGCATCATATAGCAAGTTTGCACGGACTAAATAGGAGAGACGCACTTTGTTTCTATGGCGCTCAAACATACCGCTTTTTATGTAGATTTCCAATGCTGCTTGTGAAATCATGGAACTATCAATATCAGCAGTCCTTTTATATAGTTGGAAGCTGTCCGTTAATGGTTTAGGCAATACGGCAACACCTATGCGTAATCCTGGAAACATTATTTTAGAGAAGCTTTTTAAATAAATGACCATATTATGGGTATCCTCGGAAAAAATGGGGTCTACCTTCATATTTTCTTCGAAATCTGCTAAATAATCATCTTCTACAATATAGACACCATACTTTACAGCAAGTTTTAGTATCTCCTCTCTGTCCTTTTTAGAGTAAGAAGTCCCTAACGGATTATGGAAACGAGGCATCGTATAAAAGAATTTAATTTCCTGACTGCTAAAAATCCGCTCTAATTCCTCTAAATCAATACCTTCTGCAGTTCGTTGAATTCCTAGCACGGAAATTTTGTACGCTTTCAATTGCTCCACAAATAGATGATAACTAGGCTGCTCAACAAGTATATGAGTACGTTCATTTGGAAAGGGGATTAACGTTAATAAGGAAAGTGCTTGCTGCACGCCAGAAGTAATGAAAATCTGTTCTTCTTTTGCGAAAACCTGATACTGCTCTAATTGTTTTTGTATCACTTTAATTAAAGAGGGTAGTCCTTTTGGAGTGCCATAGATAAACAATTCTTGCTGATAGGTATCGATTGCTTTGTTGATGCAATGTTGAAAGTCATGATATGGAAATTGGTGCCAGTCGGGAGCTGAGGTAACAAAGTCGATGTCCGTTGTTGGTTCGTTTTTACCATCAAATTCTTTTTGAACGACAAAATATCCACTTTTAGGAACCGCGTAGATTAAATGCCTCTTTTCCAATTCTTGCAGGGCTTTCAAGACTGTACTTTTACTACATTGATGTTGATCGGTTAATTGACGAATCGATGGAAGTTTAAAGCCCGGTTTGAGCCGTCCATTCTGGATTAGAGATTCAAATTCATTAAACAAAGCTACGTATTTTAGCATGAATACCTCCTAAAACTGTACCGTTACAGATGCTACTTATTTGTATTGTATCGTAGTGGAACTTTTAATACGATACTAACAACCGGCCGGGTGTTGAAAAGGGGGATTACTCAATATGCCAGAAAATAAAAAAGCCTATTTTGCGGCGATACTATATGCCATTATTATTGGATTTTCATTTATCTTTACAAAAATATCATTAATGGAAGCTAGCCCGCTAGATACATTGGCACATCGATTTACGATGGCTTTGTTGATCGCGATAGTTTTTAAGCTGTATAGGAGGACATCAGTGAAACTGAGTGCAAAGGATACTTTGAAAATTCTTCCGTTGGTGTTCCTTTATCCAATTTTATTCTTTACATTACAAGTGTTTGGTCTCGTTTATACCTCTTCTTCAGAAGCGGGTATTATCCAAGCGACCATACCAATTTTTACGTTATTATCAGCTTCATTATTTTTGAAAGAATACGCTGGTAGAGGTCAGAAATTTTTCTTTATTTATCTGTGATGGGAGTTATCTTTATCTTTGTCATGAATGACTTGCAACTTGCGGCTCACAGTTTGAAAGGTACGATCCTGATCTTATTATCCTCGATTGCTGCCGCTCTCTATAATGTGGTAGCGAGGAAGGTAACAAAGCAATATTCACTATTTACGTTAACTTATCTGATGACGTTCTTTGGTTTTGTGGCTTTTAATAGTATGGCCGTCATCAACCATATAATTAACCAATCTATTAGTAGCTTTTTATTACCCTTCACAAGTAGTGCATTCATCATTTCAATCGTATATCTTGGGGTATTATCGTCACTGCTTACTGCTTTTTTATCAAACTATGCATTATCCATTTTACCAGCATCTAAAATGAGCGTTTTTAGTAATTTAGCGACATTGATTACGATCATTGCAGGGGTGATTTTCTTACATGAATCGATTCATTATTATCATGTAATAGGTGCAATGATTATTCTTGCTGGGGTAATCGGCACGAATTATTTTGGTGGAATTCAATCAAAGAATAATAGTAAGACTTTTGCCGATCCATTGCTGAAAAGGGAGGTAAAGTGAATGAATAAATATGTGTTGTTACTCTTGATTAGTGGTATATGGGGATCTCAATTCTTCTTTATTGCATTAGTCATAGAAAATGTTGGGGTTATTACATTGTCAGCCATCAAAGCATGTATCGGCGGTATCTGTTTACTCTTCTTTGGTTTTTTTTTATCAAAAGAAGAGCGAAAAGTACCTAGGAGTTATTATAAATGGTATATAATCATTGCTTTTTTCGAGGTTGTGCTACCATTCGTCTTTATTGCACAAGGCCAGAAATCGGTGCCTAGCAGTATCGCAGCGGTGCTGATTGGAATGGTTCCCGTCTTTACCATCCTCTTTTTACTAGCATTTTTCAAAAGAAAAAGCACAAGGCAGGAGATTACAAGTATCCTATTCGGATTTGTAGGTATTGTCCTCCTTTCCTGGCCAACACAAGGATTCCAAGACCTTTCTAACAGTGTTCAGGGTAACATCCTATTGATATTGGCTGCCATGAGTTTTGGATTATCATTGATTTTCATGGAGAAATTAAACGAGGGATCTTCCGTTATTCATATGAGAAATGTATTACTGATTGCCAGTGCATTGCTCATTCCCATGTCCCTATCGTTTGAGCAATCTTTCAAATTGGATTTAGCACGATCTCAATCTATCTACTTAGCGATTTTAGGCATTTTCCATGCAGGTGTTGTTTATGCATTATTTAATAGGCTGATTCGGCAAGAAGGCGCATTATTTACTTCATATAGTAATTATATAGTGCCTGTCATCGGAATGATTTTAGGCTTTTTCTTTTTACATGAAGCGTTGTCTATTCATCAGTTGGTTGGCATGGGTATAATTATGATGTCATTATTTTTTTCAGACGGAAAAATAATAACCAAATTGACAAGAAAGTAGTATTTTATTATATGTGCTTTTTCAGTCATCTTTAATTGTACTAATAAACCAGTAATTTTAGTATTCGTATATTTAACGGAACCAAATTGAGAAAAGGGCAGCAGGTTTAATATTTTTTGTAAGATCATTTTTTGTTTTTTGATCCGCAAATGATTATATAGTAGAAGAAGCATCTGCTGATGTTAATGCAGATGCTTCTTCTACTAAAAAGGGTAACTGATTTATTGGCGCTAACCAGTAATAAATACTTATATTTTTATTTTTTCTGCATTAGATAGTGAAGTGTTTTTCTCCATCTTCATTATAATAAATCCACTCCAGGCAAACATTAGGGAGGCAATGTAAAAGATGCTGCCGATCGTTAAAAAGTCGACTAAATATCCGGTTGCAATCACCGCAGCTGCCGCACCGACGGATGTCCAAACATGGTAGTTCCCGATTTCCTCACCCGCTGTTTTCTTCGTAACATATCTTGCCAGTACCGTTTTTTCAGTGTTTTTTGTACTGCCCCAAGTACCCCCATAATGATTTGCAGGAGATAGACATGCCAAATTTCATATGCGAGAGGAAAGGCAAGTAGGATAAGTGCCATCCCCCATGAATAGATAAGGAGAAATGCTTTGTCACCTGTTTTGTCAGTGAATTTTCCGATTAGAGGATAGCTAAGTGCTGCAGTCAATGAGAATATTCCATATGCCCACCCGAATTGCGTATAACTGGTGCCTACATTTTTGATTAGCAAAATATAAAAGGGGAAAATCATGCTGGCAGCCATTCCAACAGTGCCTTGGTAAAAAACAAAACGTTTATAATTCATGGATGATACTCCTCATAGAAAAGATTCATGAAGCGATTATCAGGATCATATTTCTTCTTTAATCGAAAGAATTCCTCCGTACGCGGATACGCTTCAAATAATTGTGTCTTGGTTGGATACCCATAATAGGGCAGATAGTAGCTGCCGTTATGGTCAAGCGTAATATCGATCATGTTACGGATGACCCTTCCGGTATTTTCCTTGCTTTCATCATCTGTCCCTTGATTGATGAGCATCACTAAAGCGAACATATCATCCTTGGCATATGACATGAGTGATTCATCATTATGTTCCACATAACGAATTGTGATATTTAATAAATTAAAATCTTCCTCATCAGATAAGGTTCTTCTTAAGTCATCGATATAATCAGTAAATTGATCTATCGGAACGAAGTATTCTTGCAGCACTTCAGTTTTGTTGGGGTTGCTGTAATCCATGAATGCCGAATCCGACCGCATCACATTATTCCTCGAAACCAAGTTGCCATCAATATTGGCCGTGTAGGTTTTTTGAGTTTCCCAAAACCTTTTTTTACCCCAGTCATTATAACGTGAGAGGCCAAGAAAGAATTTAGGCACGGCAATGATCGTTTCCCGTTTGAGAGTATTGTAGTCAGATAGCCTTGTTTGTTCATTTGCCCTATAATAATCCGTTACATACATTTCATCCAAATAGGAGCCAGGAGCAACGGATATTCTTGCAAGATGCATTTTAACATCATCGTTTTGAAGGACTTCTCTTTAAAGTACGACGTATATTCATCATAATGAAGTGATTTAGTTTTAATGGTATAAAGTTCGTCATCGGTAAGGTTGAGTGTTACATCAAGTATGACTCCAAACAATCCATACCCGCCGATAACCGTATGGAAGAGCTCCGAATTTTCTTCGCGGCTAACTGTAAGGATTTGTCCTTTTGCGTCAAGCAATCTAAAAGATTCAACGGTTTCTATTAAGGCATGGTGACGGATATCGCGGCCATGGACATTAACGCTCAAAGACCCGCCAATGGTAAAAATGTTTTGAGATTGACTGACCTTCAGCGCAAGTCCATATGGGTTGATATATTCCTGGAGAGCAGCCCAGGTTGCTCCGCTTTGGACCGTTATGCGTTTTTCTTTACATCCAAATCAAGTATTTTATCATAGTGCTTCATATCGAGCAGGATGCCGTTTGGATATAATGTCTGACCTCCTTGGCTATGCTGCATTCCGGCAATGGAAATGGGATCATCGTTTTTTTCGGCATCCAAAACGACCTTTTTGATTGCTTCTTCACTATCTTCTGCCATTATCGCTTTCATTTTAACTGGCATCAGCCGGCTGATATCTTCTGCAATAGGGTGGTCAAGCTTGAAATTAAAGGCCAGCAGTGATAATCCAAATAATAGTGCATATAGGGTGATAAATAAAAATCGTTTCATGATATCTGGCATTCGACTCCTCGTTTAATTTGTCTGAAACTTAATTGAAATAAAGAAAAAGTATGAACTTTATAGATTAATGGAGTTACCCTGACCATTCAGTGAGATTGGGGTTAAATTTGAATTAAATGTTAGATTTTTTGAAAATGAATCTTTTTGATTTATGTACTAGTTCTTGGTTTTCAGCCCATTAATGATTGTTTTGGTTAGCGGTATGGATAGTGATTCCAAGCTTTGTTCTGAGTTGTTTAATCCCCAATGATAGATGATTCCCATCAGGCTTTGAGTGATAAGTTGTGAAATTTCGGTAACTGATTGGTCAGTGTCAATGTCGTTTTGTTCTTTCGCCTCTTCAATTAATGAACGAATGATTTGGAAGAGTGAGCGATTTGAATTTAAAAAGTAAGTATGTTCTTTTGAATCTAAAGCGGAACTGTAAATCACTTTCATTAAATCTTTGCCCATTTCTTCTTCCAGAAAACGCATCAATTTCCGTATGAAAATAAACAATTTCTCTGTGGCGTCCATATCGACTGGGAACGAACGGAAGACTTCGCGATAGTAATTATCGACTTCTATGAATCTCACTGAAAAAAATGTCCGATTTTGCTGAAAAGTGTTGGTAAAATGACCCTTTTGATGTGCCGCTTTTTTCACGATCTCGTCAACGGTAACTTTATCATAACCTTTTTCGCTAAATAGCTTTAATGATATTTTTAAAATTTTTTCACGAGTCTTTTCTCCCCTAAGCTGTTTCTTTCTGGGTTCAATCATAAAAACCTCCAAATGATAATTGACAGAATATTCCTGCATGGTTTAATATCAGACTACAGTCTAGTTAAATGATTGGTGGTCTATTTAATCTAACGTAGATCATGAATAATCACAACGCTTTCTTAATTGCATTTCCCACATTTAGAAAGCGCTTACAATATTTTAGGATCAAGTATGGGGAAGGTTAATTCATTTTAAATAGGAGGTTTTTCAAGGATTCCTATACAATCGGTTACTGTCTTGTAGAAAGGTTTATTCCCTTTAGCCCTGAGTATATGGATTGTATATATAATGTTGTTGGATTCGATTCAATATATGTAAATGGAGGGAGGTGGTATCAGGATAAACTTGATGGTCCTAGGAATGAACCAGAGTGTCGGGAAGCAGGAGAAGAATTGTGCGGTAAACGGATTATTTTATGGGAAATAGCAGCATGAAAAGGGAGGAAATAATCATGAATCATGCCAGTAGCGAAATAGAGAAAAGAACGATCAGTAAGACGATGAAACGCATTCTTCCATTTATCTTGCTCCTTTATATCATTGCTTACTTGGACAGGGTCAATTTAGGCTATGCTGCTTTACAAATGAATGCAGAATTAGCCTTATCCGCTGAAGTTTTTGGATTGCTATCAGGCATTTTTTTATAGGTTATTTTTTCTTTGAAGTTCCTAGCAACATGATCATGCATAAAGTGGGAGCTCGGATATGGATTGCCCGAATAATGATTTCATGGGGTCTTGTGGTAATATTAACAGGTTTTGCGCAAACAACGATGCATTTATATATACTCCGTTTTTTATTAGGTGTCGCCGAAGCTGGTTTTTTCCCTGGTATAATTTTGTATTTAACTTATTGGTTCAGGGCGCGCGAAAGAGGACGGGCAACAGCGGTTTTGCTTTTAGCCCTGCCGATTGGCGGATTGATCGGTGCGCCTGTGTCGACGTGGATTCTTGACAATATTTCCTGGTTCGGTATGGCCGGCTGGAGATGGATGTTCATCCTTGAAGGCATCCCGGCCATTATTATTGGAACTGTTGTTGTTTTCTATTTAACTAATAGACCGACTAACGCTAAATGGTTATCTAAGGTAGAAAGTGATTGGTTGGAAGGGGAGTTGAGTGCGGAAAGGAAAGTTAGCGCGAAAATGAATAAGGTCACAAAGCTTGCTATGCTGAAAGATGCGAAAATCTGGAAGTTGGCCCTTTTTTATTTCGCAGGGTACACATCTATCTATGGATTGTCATTCTGGATGCCAACCATCATTAAATCTTTATCGGAAAATGCAACAACCAATCTAGAAATAGGCTGGTTAGCGATGATTCCATCATTAATCGGTATACCTGCCATTATGTTTGCAGGCTGGAATTCAGATCGGACCAATGCACATAAAACACACTTGCTCGTCTGCCTCATGATAGCAGTTTTCGGATTTATCGGGTGCGGCTTTTCAGATAGTGTCTTTATGATGGTGCTTATGTTAACGATTACCTCTTTCGGTTTATACGGGTTCAGTGGATGTTTCTTTGCCTATATGACATTTTTCTTCACTGAGACCACTGCACCAGTTGGAATAGCCATAGTCAATTCACTTGCGGCTTTAGGCGGTTTTGTAGGACCGATGATTCTTGGAACTGTTGCATTTACCCAAGGTATGTTTATTTTATCTGGATTACTTGTAATAGGTGTAATCACCTTATTATCATTAAAATTGGCAGATGCTTCAGATGAAAACATCGTAAAAGAAGTTGAAGTCAATATTAATCGATTATAACGGTTCTACATGTGTTGAAGATTAAAAGTGATAAAAAGAAACATCATTGGAAGCCACAGAGTTTCCATGATGTTTCTTTTTATATTTTCATATAGGAAGCACAATCAATTGAGCATGTCAAAATTTAATCTAAAATCGCAGGTTCTGCCCAATAAGACTTGTTTGTAGTTTTCGGCGGGATTAGAATGGAGATGAGATGAAAGTGCTTTCGAAAAGATCATCGATTCCTTTTCTTTTAAAGTGCTGACTTCATATTTATTAATTAGAGGAATAAAAGCAGGAATGAGGTGATGATGTGGAAATTCATTTGGTGGCAAAGGATGAGATTGAGGCTCAAGGAATTCGTTGGATAGTGGAGTCCCACCTAACGGGAGTTAGACTGGTCTTATGGAAAACGATTGAAGAATTCGAAAAGGGCATGCGCAATCAGCAACCTGAATTCGTTATTTTGGATATGGATATTTGGACGGATGAAAGTGAGGCGATGGGTGTTTCGTTAAAGCGGAGGGGAATTCGATGGTTAGGGATTTCATCTGAGCGAATCTTTCAAACGGCTTATCGAGCCTTACGTTTTCGTGCTGAAGATGTTTTATTCCGTCCTTTTTCTTCCGCGGATTTGGTAAAACATATTCAACAATTACGTTTTCAATTAAGAAATGGTCCAGGTCTTCTTTCGTCAAACACCATGGATGATGAGAATGCTTTGGATATTGGGTATCCAGATTTCTTCTTGACGGACCGGAAGCATGAAAGCCGAATAACCATGGTCGCTTTTTTGACACCTGATAACAAGACCCTTCCATTGGTTTATGATGAACTGCAACGATATTCTTTTACTGGGAAGAATCAAATCTTCGCTTTATCGGATTTTATTTTATGTGTCCAGGAAACAAAGGAAATTGAGATATATAAGGAAGAATATCAAGCGTTTCTTGCCCATTGGAAAGAAAGAATGGATGAGCCCCTTGCCATCATAATAAAGGCGGCAACTTCAGATGAGTCTTTAAAAAGGATGTATCAGCAAACACGTGAATTTACGAGACAAATCTTTTTCGATGGATATGATATCATTTTAGCCGAAAGTCAACAGACTTCGCCTCGAGAGATGGATCCATTCCTCACTCCTCTAGAACAAAGACTATGGATAGAAATGCTCGAACGACGGGATGCGAAGGCCATCAGGAACTGGATTGAACGTGAATTCCTCACCTTCGAACGGCCATACCCCGACCCGGAAATCGTTCGTATCCGCCTTACAAGCGTACTTGCACAGATTCGCAGGCATATGAAATCATACAACTTGCAAAATGCTTCCCTGGAAGCCATTTACTATGATGTATTTCAGCAAATTGTACATAAACCTGTCATTCATCAAATAGTGAAAGAGCTGCATGCGTTCACCACCCATATGCTTCTGCAGGATCATGGACAATTACAGGAAGGGGCACGCACAATTAGCGAAAAGGCAAGGGAGCTGATCGAGTCCAACTATTGGGACGCCCAGTGGAATCTAGCGAGTTGTGCGGATACTCTGCGAATCAATAAAAGTACACTCAGCCGTCGTTTTGCCGCTGAATCAGGCGAGTCTTTTCGAAATACGCTGCATCAAGTTCGAATTAGGGAAGCTAAACGTTTATTAAAGGAAACGGATTTATCATTGGAGGAAATCTCACAATTGGCCGGCTATTCACATCAAACCTATTTCAATGCCAAATTCAAATTGCTTGAAGCCTGTACACCATCAGCATATCGGTCTGGCTTATAAAAAAGGACGATTCATTTATTGAATCGTCCTTTAGACTGCAGACAAACTCGGATATTGAATTTGACCGTTGATTTCCACTCCAGGCACTCGCTTTACGCGGGCTGTCCGGGAGCCTCCTCGGCATCGCGCCCGCGGGGTCTCCCTTGGACACGCTTTTCCCGCAGGAGTCTCGTACCTTCCGTTCCCATCAACTTTGTTTAAGATAGAACTCCTTTTGCTTACAGTCTTTTTGTTTTTTATAGGAAAATAACTTGAGGTGATAATGATCCTTTAAAAACATGATTCTATTCAGCGGGATTAACTTGAAATGATTACTTTAGATTAACTGGTGTCAAAGCATCATTTGGAAAGGGGGAGGCAGCAATGGATTTCTCATTCATGACTTATGAAAGATATGTTTTCAGTGGTAGGACTCGCAAGTATAAGTCGTATTATTTTAATTAAACGGACATTCATTCAATATACCTTCGGTAATCGTACCATGCGTAAAACGATTTAAGAAGTAAAAATCAACATGGCCTACCAATGCCTTCAGGTTAAGATTTCCATGATAAAGTGCCTCAATCCTCTACGTTCGGGTAAATTTATGAGCGACGCTATAAAGATTCTGACCTGTTTGAACAGATTTTTTATAGCCTTTTTATGAAAGGTTCTGAAATACAACTGATAAGTGCAGAGCATATATTGGTACATTCCTCATATGTGAAAGCCAGTGTAGCCTCTGGTTGAACAAGTAATTGAGAAAGTGGAAAGCCTTCTTAAGCCGTTGCCTCAGATGCAGCTTACAAAACACCAGCCCTTTTACCCTATACACTTCCTCGAACAACTGAAAGGACGATTCAGTAATAGTGAATCGTCCTTTTTTATTTATTTCAAAACAATGTAATTGATGAAATAGTTTATAAAAAATAAAGTTAACTACAAAAGGTTGAAACAAATTATAAAATTATCATTAAATTATAACTATTTATTCTGAATTTTTCTTATAGAATGAAAATATAACAAAAACAAGGGGGAAATGAGAAATGAACACGATTACAAACAAGGTTACACGCTATAGAGGCAGCGATTTGAATACGAAGGGTTGGCAACAAGAGGCAGTGCTTAGAATGCTGATGAATAATTTGGATCCTGAAGTCGCCGAACGTCCAGAAGATTTGGTGGTATACGGAGGGATTGGGAAAGCAGCACGTAACTGGGAATGCTTTGATGCAATCGTCAAATCACTAAAAGAGCTTGAAGAAGATGAAACATTACTTGTCCAATCAGGGAAACCGGTGGCAATTTTTAAAACGCATACGGATGCACCCCGTGTCCTGATTGCCAATTCAAATATCGTCCCGGCATATGCGAACTGGGAAACATTCCATGAACTTGATAAAAAGGGATTGATGATGTATGGGCAAATGACAGCCGGCAGCTGGATATATATTGGTTCTCAAGGAATTGTACAGGGTACTTACGAGACATTTGCCGAGCTTGCTAAACAACATTTCAATAACTCGTTGAAAGGCACAATCACTCTTACTGCAGGTCTAGGCGGCATGGGTGGGGCACAGCCACTGGCAGTTACGATGAACGGTGGGGTCTGTATCGGAATCGATGTTGATGAAACAAGAATTGACCGGAGAATCGAGACTCGTTATACCGATGTGAAAACGGATTCTTTGGATGAAGCCATTCGTTTAGCCAAAGAAGCTAAACTTGCAGGAAAAGCATTATCGATTGGTTTGATTGGGAATGCTTCAGATATTCTTCCAGAAATGATTGCAAGGAACTTCATTCCGGATGTCTTGACGGATCAGACTTCCGCCCATGATCCGCTTAACGGATATACACCTTCAGGTATGTCAATGGTGGAGGCGGCAGAATTAAGGAATTCGAATCCGGAAGAGTATATTAAACTCTCTAAAGCTTCAATGGCCAAACATGTAAGAGCAATGCTTGAAATGATGGAAAAAGGAGCCGTGACGTTTGATTATGGCAATAATATCCGTCAAGTTGCGAAAGATGAAGGTGTAGAAAATGCTTTTGACTTCCCTGGCTTCGTTCCAGCATATATCCGCCCGCAATTTTGTGAAGGAAAAGGTCCATTCCGCTGGGTAGCTTTATCTGGTGATCCTGAAGACATTTATAAAACAGACCAAGCCATTTTACGTGAATTCGCTGATAATGAGCATTTATGTAACTGGATAAGAATGGCTCAAGATAAAATCCAGTTCCAAGGTCTTCCTTCCCGCATTTGCTGGCTGGGTTATGGGGAGCGCGCCCGTTTTGGTAAAATCCTTAATGATATGGTTGCAAGCGGTGAATTGAAGGCCCCGATAGTGATTGGACGTGACCATTTGGATTCTGGATCTGTCGCTTCGCCAAATCGTGAAACGGAAGCCATGAAGGATGGTTCGGATGTAGTGGCTGACTGGCCGATCTTAAATGCAATGGTGAATGCAGTGGGCGGCGCAACCTGGGTATCCGTACATCATGGCGGTGGCGTAGGAATGGGATACTCAATGCATGCTGGCGTTGTAATTGTGGCAGACGGCACCGAAGAAGCAGCAGCCAGGATTGAGCGAGTGCTGACAACGGACCCTGGGATGGGCGTTGTGCGCCATGTTGATGCAGGATATGAACTTGCAGAGGAAACAGCCCGTGAAAGAGGTATTAATATCCCAATGCTTGATAAAGGAATTGATAAACAATGACAAAGCCGATTTGGATAAAACATGCCACTCAACTTGCTACCCTTACCTCTGAAAGGAAAGGTCCGCGTTCCAAAGAGGGAATGTCAGAGCTTGGTTTGATAGAGGATGGAAGTATATGGATGGAATCTGGGTTGATCCAAGCTGTCGGGACAACCAAGGAATTGGAAAAACTCTATGCTGATAGAATGCATGAAGCTGAAGTTTTCGATGCTTCTGGCCATTTGGTGACACCAGGGCTTGTTGATCCCCATACGCATGTCGTATATGGTGGAAGTCGTGAGCGTGAATTCGAAATGCGTCTAGAAGGTGCAACATATATGGACATCATGAACGCAGGTGGGGGCATTCATGCAACCACCCGCATGACAAGGGAAGCAAGTGAAGAAGAGTTGATGGAACAAACCATCCGACGCCTTGATTCGTTTCTCGCTCATGGCGTGACTACAGTAGAAGGTAAAAGCGGTTATGGAATGAATTTGGAAACCGAATTGAAGCAGTTGCGGGTGATGAAGAAGTTACAGGAAGAACATCCGATTGATCTAGTTCCTACTTTTATGGGAGCACATGCGGTTCCAAAGGATTATAAAGGCCGTGAGGATGGATTTGTCGATCATCTGATTAATGATATGCTTCCAATCGTCGCTGAAGAAAAGCTTGCTGAATTCAATGATGTTTTTTGTGAAAAAGGGGTTTTTACCCCTGAACAATCAGAGCGGATTTTAAAGGCGGGGAAAAAGTACGGCTTGATCCCTAAAATACATGCTGATGAAATTGAGCCTTACGGGGAGCGGAACTTGCCGCCAAAATAGGGGCTATATCAGCTGAGCATTTATTAAAGGCTTCCGAAGAGGGAATTCAAGCCATGGCTAAGTCAGGAACCATTGCCTGCTTGCTTCCAGCCACAGCTTTGTATTTAAGAGAAGATGCCGCCCCAGGACGCCGAATGGTTGATGAAGGTGTAGCTGTTGCCATTTCGACCGATTGCAATCCCGGATCCTCACCGACGACTTCCATGCCGCTTGTCATGAACCTGGCATGCATCTCGATGCGGCTGACCCCTGCTGAAGCGCTTACCGCGGCAACATACAATGCTGCTTGTGCAATCAACAGACAAGAAAAGGTAGGCTCGCTTGAAGTGGGAAAACAAGCGGATGTCGTTTTATGGAATGTAGAAAACTATCAGGAATTGCAGTATTTATTTGGGGTTAACCATGTTAAGACTGTATGGAAAAAATGGTGTGCAAGTTGTGAATGATAAAGTGAAGTCTGATTCCAAAAGCCTGACTGGCCTTTAAAAAATCAGTAATCTCAATCAATGTCCACCCATTCCATCCGCTGAAAAATTCAGGGGATGGAATGGGCTTTTGGAAGTATTAGCAAATGTAATGGTGCCCAATCGTAGGATGGTGGTTTATCATCCTACCCCTTTTCAGCGTTAAACACTTTACTGCTTTACAGTGGAATTAAATGAAAGTATTTTAAGGAATAAATCTTCCATGTGGAGGGAATTTTATGTGGATAATCACTATCCATTCGAAAAATGGCATAAAAATGTTTGAGTTTAGCACTGAAAAGGAAGCACGGGATAAATTCGAGGTAATGGAAGGCTGTAAAATCCTTAGTGAAGTCATTTATTTCAATGATTTATGGTTAGTTGAATCTTAAAATTAAGCGGATGAATTATAACTTAAATAGAGATTAAAATGTAGATTGAATTGATATAAATTATAAAAAGGTTATTATTTTATAATATTCATAGCTGTTTTTCATTATCGTATTAGTCTTAATGAAAACTAACTTAAGTTCAAAATTACTAACGTGCATGTTTTGTAAGGTCAGTAAAATATCATTATTTTGTGAGAACTGAAATCTGTTTTATTTAATTTCTGCCTGACTAACAGAGAGTTATAGTTCTAGAGTTTTTTTGAATCAATATATCTGATGAATCAAAATATGGAGGGGATTCCTTGAACGAACAAAAATTCACTATTGACGATGCCCCATTTAATAGGTTTCATTTTCGGATTGCAGGACTTACATTCGGCTCCAGCTTTTGTGATGGCTATTCTCTAGGGATCATTGCGATGGCCCTGACAGTATTCGGGCCTCAAATGAATATGAATTCATTGTGGACAGGGCTGATCGGCAGCTCTGCTTTAATCGGTCTGTTTGCGGGATCTTTAATACTTGGCAGACTTTCTGACCGTGTAGGTAGACAGAAAATCTTTCTTGTAAACTTTTTACTTATCACGGTAGCTACTATTTTACAATTTTTTGTTAGCAGCCCAGAAGAGCTTTTTATTTTACGGTTGCTGATTGGATTTGGACTTGGAGGAGATTACGCTGTCGGTACGACTTTGCTTGCCGAGTTTTCACCAAAAAAGTATCGCTCCTCGCTCCTAGCGTCTATAAACGTAGTATGGACGCTTGGATATGTTGCATCAAACTTTGTTGGTCATTACCTGGGTCAGGTTGGTTCAGACTCATGGCGTTGGATGCTTGTCAGCGCTGCCATTCCGGCTATAGTGGTTTTAATCTTGAGAATAGGAACGCCTGAATCACCAAGGTGGCTTGTCAGCATGGGGCGTGTCGAAGAAGCTCGCCAAATTGTAAAAACACCTTGGATCGAACGTTGAAATGGGAGAAATGGCGGCTGGCGCAGAAAATCAAAAGACTCTGGGATTCCGTGGGCTTTTCAGTAAAAGGCTTCGTAAGCGTTTGGCTTTTGGTGGAATATTCAAATTAACTCTTGTTATTCCGTACTTTGCAATTTACACTTTCCTGCCTTCTATACTTAGTACAATGGGTTTTGAACAAAACTTTTTGCCGATACAATGTTAAATCTATTTTTGCTTGTTGGGGCAATTATTGGTCTGTGGCTGCTTGCAAAATTTTCTCGTAGAGGATTTACCATCGGGGCTTTCACGATCCTTACTATTTCATTGTTCTCACTCAGCTTCTTACACAATGGTTCTCAATTCTTAATGTTGTTGGCATTCTTGATCTTTACTTTTTCATGTCAGCAGCATCGAACCTAACATTAGTATACCCAGCAGAGCTTTTTCCAACTGAGATACGTGGCTCGGGAATAGGTATGGTTACGGCAATTAGTCGGATCGGTTCGGCAATTGGAACATTTCTGCTGCCTGTTTCTTTAAGCTCATTTGGATTAAGTGCCTCAATGGCAGGAATGGCAGCCATTCTGCTGGTCGGCTTGATCGTATCGATCGCTTGGGCACCAGAAACGAAGAATCTTTCATTACATGAAGCAAGTGACCCTTTGCTAGAAGCGGAGAATTCTCCGAAGGGAACTGCTATTCCCTTTACAGAAAATGAAAAAAATAACATAAGATTAACTTCCAGCAAATAAATGAGAAGGACCAAAACTTTTTTCTCCTTCCTGATAAGTCATATGAGAGGAGATGTATAAGGGTGACAACTACCGATTGTTTACAACCGAAGGATATTAAAGAGGTTGTACTAGGTGATGGTGCAATCTCGATCGAAGAGGTAATTGCGGTTGCAAGATATGGGGCGATGGTTTCCTTTACACAAACATATTGTGATAGGGTGGATAAATCACGTAGCTTAATAGACAAGTTTTTAGATGAAAATCGATTGATTTACGGTGTAACTACGGGTTTTGGCAGTAATATGACGGAGGTGATTTCTCCACAGGACGCAGAAACCCTTCAACGTAATATTGTTCGTTCACATGCCGTTTCTGTTGGGGAAACTCTTGAAAAAGAAGTCGTAAGGGCCATTCAATTGATGATACTAGTGAATTTAGGCCAAGGATATTCAGGAGTTCGTTTACAAGTATTAAATCTAATTGCTTCACTATTAAATCACGATATCATTCCGTTTGTTCCAGGTGATGGGTCAGTGGGGTATCTTTCTCCTGAAGCTCACATGGCCCTAGTGGTGATTGGTGAGGGGAAGGCATGGTATAAAGATGACCTCATACCTGGCATGGAAGCTTTAGAGAAAGCGGGATTAGCACCTGTTACGTTGGGTGCCAAAGAAGGATTGGCACTTACAAGCGGGACTACTTCCGTCACTGCGATGGCTGTCCTGGCTTTATACAATAGCATGCAGGCGGCTAAAACCGCGGACATTACGGGAGCTATGTCCTTAGAAGTGCTAAAAGGTACAATAAAAGCATTTGATCCCCGTCCCCACGCATTGAAAAAACATGAGGAACAGGCTAAGACAGCCAGAAATGTATCAAGGGTTCTTGAAGGCAGCCAAATCATTGATACATACAAGGAATATAGACTACAAGATGCACTTAGCTTACGATGCATTCCACAAGTACATGGAGCCATAAAAAAGAGTATTGAAAGACGCTGCTGTATCAATCGAGAATGAAATGAACTCAGTGAGTGACAATCCTCTGATTTTTCCGGAAGAGGAAGATGGAATAGGCCTGATGGCTGGGAATTTTGATGGTTCATTTGTTGGGATTTATGCAGATGCGATATCCATAGCGTTAGCAAACTTAGCAAAAATAACAGAACGCAGAATAGATCGCCTTGTAAACCATCACCTTAGTGAATTACCTAATTTCTTAGTGGTCAATCCAGGTTTAAATAGTGGCTACATGATTCCACAATATACAGCTGCCGGGCTATTAAATGAAATCAGGGTGCTCTCGCATCCAGCCACAATAGACAATATCCCTACATGTGCAAATCAAGAAGATGTGATAAGCTTTGCCTATTTTGCTTCGAGGAAAGCATATCGGATTTCGAAGAAACTTGAATATATTTTAGCCATCGAACTGATGACGGCAACGCAAGCAATGGATTTTCATCTACCTTTGAAACCGTCACCGGTTACGGAGGGGTGTATCATTTAGTTCGGAGTGAAGTCCCGATGGTTGAAGAAGATCGCTTTTTTCATCCTGACATTGAAGCGATTTATAGGCAAATTCATGAAGGGGAAATAGTGAAGCACGTTGAAATGGCGATCGGGGAAATAGAGTTCTAAAACCAGGTGGAAGCTGTTTTACTTTATTTTATAAGGTAAAATGGCTTCCTTTTTTAAAATGAAGGATCATATTTAAAAGAGGAGGGATGTAAGATGCACTATGATGTAATTGTTATTGGAGCTGGATCTATGGGAATGTCTTCAGGTTACTATCTATCAAAGAATGGACAAAAAGTATTATTATTGGATTCCTTTGCTCCTCCTCATAATAAGGGCAGCCATCACGGGGAAACAAGAATTATTAGGCATGCTTATGGTGAAGGCAGGGAGTATATTTCTTTGGCACTTAAATCCCAAAAGCTTTGGGGTGAATTGGAAAGAAATTCGGGAAAACAATTATTTCTCCCAACGGGGGTCCTGAATGCTGGAAGCCAAAATTCCACTTTCATTAAACAAGTGATAGCAGGTTCAAAGGAATATGGTTTACCTATGAAAATATTGGATTACCATGAAATTCATGATAGGTGGCCAGGGATGACACTGCCAGAAGACTACATTGGGTGCTATGAATCGACTTCGGGCGTGTTGAAAAGTGAAGAGTGCTTAAGGGCGTATCAACAACTTGCGAAATCCCATGGTGCCGACATCATTGTAAACAGTGAAGTAAGGAAGATAGTTGCTCATAGCAATGGGGTCACAATTAAAACGGATGAAGAGATATTCCACTCAGAATCTTTAGTGGTTGCAGTTGGGGCGTGGGCACCGAAAATATTGGCGATGTTAGATTTAAATCTGCCGCTGGAACCCATCAGAAAAACATTTGCCTGGTTTCATGCAAATGAGAAATTATATAATCATTATGATTTTCCGGCTTTTACTTTTGATACTTCAGATGGTACTTACTATGGCTTTCCCAGTATAAATGGTTCTGGACTGAAAATAGGGAGACATGATGGAGGAAAACGGATAAATCCTGATGGCTGTATTGAAGGTTTTGGTGAATTGGATGAAGATGAGGGAGATTTAATGAGGTTTTTAGGGCAATATATGCCTGCTGATCAAAAAATGAAATATGGGAAAACTTGCATCTACACCATGACCCCTGATGAGCATTTTATAGTGGATAAACATCCTTATTATCCACATATTGCTATAGCAGCAGGTTTCTCTGGACACGGGTTTAAATTCAGCAGTGTCATAGGAGAAATTTTGAGTGACTTGATTATCTCCGGTACGAGCAAGGAAGATATTTCATTGTTTTCAATTAACCGATTTTGAATTAATATACTCCAAACTTTAAGCTGTAATCATGGCCGTTGCTTCCTTTCAAAGGAAACAACGGCTTTTTTGTATCAAACTGCAATGTTAGGTTTTCTAACAAGATATTGTCGAAATAATTAAAATATGCTAGAATTAGAATATTCCGAAATATGAAACTCTAATACCGAATTTCGGAACTTATACATTTGAGTGATTGAAAGATCACTTACATATTATTTACTGAAATTTCCGTTATTAAAGGAGAGGGTAGTATGAACACGGTTGATTTGAATTGTGATTTAGGGGAAAGTTTTGGTGCTTACCGGATTGGTAATGATCAAGAGATTTTAAATTATGTAACATCTGTCAATGTAGCTTGTGGATTCCACGCTGGTGATCCGACAGTCATGAGAAAAACGGTTCAGCTTGCTTTGGGGAAAGATGTAAAAATCGGAGCCCACCCAGGTTTACAGGATTTAATAGGATTTGGCAGACGCAATATGAATATTTCACCACAAGAAGCTTATGATATTGTCGTCTATCAAATTAGTGCATTAAATGGCTTTCTGCAATCCGAAGGCGGAAGTATGCAGCATGTGAAACCGCATGGGGCTTTGTACAATATGGCCGCAAAGAACAAAGAGTTATCCATGGCCATTGCCGAAGCGGTATATAAAGTGAATCCCGAGCTAATCTTATTTGGTTTGTCGGGCAGTGAATTAATACGTGCCGGACAGGCTATCGGATTGCAAACCGGGAGTGAAGTATTTGCGGATCGTACCTACCAACATGATGGTTCATTGACTTCCCGATTGGAAAAGGATGCATTGATCGAAAACGATGATGATGCCGTTGCCCAAGTCATTCGCATGGTGAAGGAAGGGAAGGTACTGTCCCAACAAGGCTCAGATGTGGCTTTAAAAGCGGATACCATTTGTATTCACGGAGACGGGGCACATGCTTTATCCTTTGCACGGCATGTCAAGGAATCTTTGCAATTATCTGAAATAACAGTCAAGTCCTTTTCTTGAAAAAACTAAACTCAGGAGGCAGATTCCATTGGAGCCAATCAAAAATACAACAGTACAGAAAAAGAATTTGACTAAGCCAAAAACGAACCGCACTTTATTGTTAGGTGCAGCATTCCTAATGGCAACCTCGGCAATAGGACCAGGTTTTTTAATGCAAACGACCGTTTATACCCAAAGTCTTGCGGCAAGTTTCGGTTTCGTTATACTTATTTCGGTCATTCTTGATATATTTGCCCAAACAAATGTATGGCGCATTATTGCTGTATCCGAAAAAAAGGGGTCAAGAGATTGCAAACATGGTCCTTCCTGGCCTGGGTTATGTACTGGCAGCACTAATCGTCATGGGCGGGCTGGCATTTAATATTGGAAATATCGCAGGAGCCGGATTAGGTTTAAATGCGATGACGGGAATATCCCCAACTACTGGAGCCGCAATAAGCGCAGTCATCGCCGTACTGATTTTTGTA
Source organism: Peribacillus frigoritolerans (assembly GCA_030562215.1). Classification (GTDB taxonomy): domain Bacteria; phylum Bacillota; class Bacilli; order Bacillales; family DSM-1321; genus Peribacillus; species Peribacillus frigoritolerans_B. The sequence goes on from JAUPFL010000001.1 coordinate 3,255,416, forward strand.
GTGAAAGAAGCAGGAAAAGCGATGGACCGTTTTACGCAAATCGCCGGATTTTTCATGATTTGTTTGATGATTTACGTTGCTTGGACAACCTCTCCTCCTGTAGGGGAAGCGGCAGTGAAGACCTTTGTCCCTGATAAAATCGATATTATCGCCATCGTTACATTAGTGGGTGGATCTGTAGGCGGCTACATTACTTTTGCGGGTGGCCATCGACTATTGGATGCAGGAGTGAAGGGCGTTGACTCATTGCCACAAGTCACAAAGAGCTCGGTAATGGGGATACTGATAACGACGGTCATGCGTGTTGCGTTATTTCTAGCAGTACTGGGTGTTGTATCGAAAGGTTTGCAAATTGATCCGGATAACCCTGCAGCATCCGTTTTTCAACTCGCTGCGGGTAATATAGGATATAAAATCTTCGGTATTGTCATGTGGGCAGCAGCTATCACGTCTGTTGTTGGAGCTGCCTATACTTCGGTTTCATTTATCAGAACTTTCAGCGAAAAGATAAATAATAAGGCTAACTGGATAATCATTGGCTTTATAGTCGTATCGACCATCTGCTTTCTATTGATCGGTCAACCGGTTAAAGTACTGCTTGTAGTTGGGGCCATTAATGGACTGATATTACCAATTGCCCTTGGAACATTGCTTATTGCCGCATATAAGAAAAACATCGTGGGTGATTATAAGCATCCTTTATGGTTAACGATTTCCGGTGTATTCGTGGTAGTCATCATGGCGTTGATGGGCGTATATACATTAATGAAACAACTGCCCGCACTTTTTTAATGATTAATGAATGAAAATCCAATAAATAAAAGTGGGCGTGGCATCAGTTTGTCACTGGCTGCCAATTCGCAATAGGAGATGAATACTAATGATCGACCTTTCTCAAGCTACCCCGGCTGAGTTGCGTTCAATGATTCGAAAAAATGAATTGATAAAACCGACCGCTGGCATGGCTAACGGTTATGCACAAGCGAACTTAGCCATCTTAAAAAAGAGCATGCTTTTGATTTCTTATTATTCTGTCAGCGTAACCCTAAATCCTGTCCATTGCTAGATGTTACGGAAATTGGTTCACCCATTCCCGCATTTGCAGCAAATTCGGGGGATATACGCACCGATATTCCGAAATATAGGGTATATAAAAATGGAGAATTAGTGGAAGAAGTAACGGATATTTCAAACTACTGGGAAGACGATATGGTTGGATTTTTAATTGGGTGCAGCTTTACATTCGAACACGCCCTCTTGAATAATGATATTTCGATTCGTCATATTGAAGAGGGATGCAATGTACCTATGTATAAAACCAATATCCCTTGTATTGAAGCAGGGATTTTTCATGGGAAAATGGTGGCTAGCATGAGGCCGATTCCACAAAAGGATGTGGTGAGGGCAGCTCAAGTGACATCGCGGTTTCCGGCCGTTCATGGCGCTCCGATTCATATTGGAGACCCTGAAGCGATCGGTGTTTCCAGCATTCAGCATCCGGATTTTGGTGATCCAGTAACGATTCGTGAAGGGGAAGTCCCAGTATTTTGGGCATGTGGTGTAACACCCCAATCCATTGCCATGGAGACTAAACCGGAGATCATGATCACGCATGCACCTGGACATATGTTCATAACGGACATTCGTGATGAAAAATTAGGAGTTTTATAACTGACAGAAAGAGATGATTCCTATGCCGGAAAAGCTTTTGAAAAAACTGCATGTACACTTTCTCCATTGGGCGATTCCGCAATCGTGATAACATTCGGGAATGGAATGGAATACAGCGTTCACAAAAAATAAAGTTGTTAAAGGATTTGCTCGAAGATAAACCTTTTGCAGGGTTTATAGAATGTGTACCGGCTTATACTAATTTGACGGTTTTTTATGATCCACTCGTTATTTATAAGGATCAAAATAAAAGCTATGGTAGTGAAACCATTTCTCCCTTTGAAGTGGTCCGTTCCATCTTGGAAATGAAATTACAGGATATAAAAGAAGATAAGAAACTAGTACATCGAACGGTTACCATTCCCGTATGCTATGGGAATGAATATGGACCCGATTTGGAATATGTTGCCCGCTATAACGATTTGACTACGGATGAAGTCATTCATATTCATTCAACCGGTGAGTATTTGGCTTATATGATTGGGTTCGCACCGGGTTTCCCGTTTCTTGGCGGACTGTCAGAAAACATCGCGACACCTAGGCGTTCCTCTCCCCGGGTGACCATTCCGGCAGGGGCAGTAGGTATTGCCGGTATGCAAACGGGTGTATATCCCATATCAACGCCTGGTGGATGGCAATTGATCGGACAAACGCCAACCAAACTATTTTTACCAAATAGTAATCCTCCAAGTTTATTACAAGCAGGGGACATTGTGAAGTTCCATCCGATTACGGATCAAGAATATAAAGAAATGATTCTTAAGGAGGTGGTACAGTGAGCCTGCGCGTAATCAAACCGGGATTATTGACCAGTATACAGGATCTTGGAAGAAAAGGATTCCGGCAACATGGGGTTATTGTAAGCGGGGCGATGGATGCACATTCTTTACGAATTGCCAATATGTTGGTTGGCAATGAAGAAGGAGAAGCGGCCTTGGAAATTACATTAATGGGTCCGACCGTTAAAGTAGAGAAAAATTGCCTGATTTCGATAACAGGTGGAAATTTATCACCTACACTTGATAATAAGTTTGTACCGATGTGGAAGCCCATTCTTGTGAAAAGTGGATCGATTCTTCGATTTGAAGGGTGTAAATCAGGTTGCAGGGCGTACTTAACTGTAGCGGGAGGCTTTGCTATTCCTGAAGTTATGGAGAGTAAAAGCACATATCTAAGAGCTGGGATTGGCGGCTATATGGGGAGGGCATTAAAGGCTGATGATGTCTTGGAGTTTAAGGAACCTTCGAAAAATCTTGGTGATCGGAAGTTCAAAATTTCATTTTCCTTCCCAAAGTGGTTTGTCAATGAGAAGGAGTTCATGCCAGGGGAAAACCTCTCATCCGTTTCATCGATGGAAGCCAATATGAATATTTCACAGATTCAAGTAAAGATAGTTTTGTAGCGGGATTATTTAAAGTTTCCAATCAATCCGACCGCATGGGATATAGAATATCGGGCCCTACACTGAAATTAAAGGATAATGGCGAGTTATTATCCGAAGCGGTCACAAATGGGTCCGTTCAGGTTCCTCCAGATGGAAATCCGATCATCCTCCTTTCAGATAGCCAAACAACGGGCGGATATCCTAAGATAGCTCAGGTGATTACGGCGGATTTACCAATTATCGCTCAGGTTAAACCGGGAGAATCCATTCAGTTCTCACGGGTGAATTTAAAGGAGGCTGAACGGCGGTTCCTTCAAAAAGAACGGCAATTGAAGGAATTGCAAGTTTCGATTTCATTGGCCTTGAACAAATGGCTGGATATCTAATTGCTTCTGCAAAGAAAGCAAACGATGAGAAAGTACTCTTATAGAGTGCTTTCTTTTTTGTTTCAATAAACAAAGTACATGATAAAGACGCTTCCTTTCTTCCTTTATATGCAATGCTGTCTTTCAAAGATGTTTCTTTTGCTAGACCTGGTTTGCAATTTCGAAGAGAGGAGAAGTTGAAATGCATTTTTTCTCCAGAAAAATCTTGAAACCTTGAAACCTAACCAACCTCATACGTACTTATTTACATTATTACCCATTCCTAATTAAGAAGTTATGAATCGGAATGATGGAAATTCGGGAGTAATCACCATTCTGACATCTGATTTGCTGTTTATTTGCAAAAGTTAAGGGGATTTTTCCAAAAGGATAGGGAAGTTCCCCGATATGGAACAATCGGGAAAGATCTTACAATAAGGGTATGGTAATTGTTTGTAATGAGGAGGAATAGTAATGCAGGCAAAAGTCGCAGCGAATCAAAAAACAAGAAAATCGATTGATGATGCTTTTGCATCACATTTTGCCAAGTCTATGTTTCTAGCAGTTTGCGGACTTGTATTCTTATCGTTTATTGGAACGAGAATGTTTACACACGTAGATTTAAACCTTTATGGCTATATGGTGGGAACTTTTATTTTTATTGGGGGTTTCTTTTACAGGTTTATCGCATGGGGAGAAAGGCCGCCAACAAAGGTTTTTATAAAGAAAGGAATCAGAATTCTATTTAGAAAATCAACGCCTAAAACTACAGTTGACCATTTAGCAACATATAATTTCATCTGGAACAGGGGAATTTACCGATGGACTCAGCACGTTCTAATGGGCTGGGGATGCATTCTTTCCTGCTTCGTTACATTTCCTCTAGTGTTTGGATGGATGTACTTCACAATGGACGATAACGGTTACTACAACATCATTGCAATGGGGATCCAAGTAATGACAGTACCAGCTAATGGGCTTATTGCGAAGTTATCATATAACGCACTGAACATTACAGCAGTGATGGTGATTGCCGGTGTATGCATGGCTCTTTACCGCCGCTTGAAAAATATGCAGGCAAGAGCAGAACAACAATTCATGTATGACTTCCTTCCATTATTCATGCTGTTATTGGTAAGCGGTACCGGATTGGCACTAACGTTTATGAATATTTTCATGAACGGTGCAGGGCAGCCAGCTATGTCACTGATTCACCAATGGTCAGTCATTATTACATTGATTTATCTTCCGTTTGGAAAGCTTGCACACATACCTTTTCGCCCATTGAGTGTTTTTGCAAGAAACTACAGAGAACATTATGCGGAAGAATCCATGAAAGGCTGTAAAGTTTGCGGCCATGAGTTTGTTTCAACAGAACAATCAAAAGATGTCATAGAGGTGCTCAGTAAGAATGATATAGAATTTCAAACGAAGGATGGGCACCATCTCGCTGAAATGTGTCTTCCTTGTCGGAGAAAATACCGGATTGCCCAATTTTCCGGGTTTCCTATCCATGAGGTAAAAGTTAAGGAGGCAAACCAGAATGCAAAGGGATAAGTTTTTTAAAGAAGAAAAGAACGTGATGCACCCTAATGAAACATTGGTCAAAACCCATTGTGCATATTGCGGAATGCAGTGCGGAATGAATTTAAGGGTAAATGCAGTGACGAATAAAATCATAGGGGTTGAACCCCGTTATGACTGGCCAGTAACCGTTGGGAAAATGTGTCCAAAAGGGGTTACAGCTTACCAGCAGACAAATCATGTTGATCGTATTTTAAAACCGCTCATTCGCGACGATGCTTCATTAAAGGGAACAAAGGAAGGCTTCCGGGAAGCAAGCTGGAATGAGGCGTATGATTTAATCGCAAAAAGTTCAGGGAACTTCAAGATAAATATGGAAAAGATTCATTATCCGTTTTCAGCGGGGTATCAATGACAAATGAAAAATGCTATTTAACAGGAAAATTTGCACGTGTGGCCCTTGGGACTCGTTACATTGACTATAATGGGCGATTTTGTATGTCAAGTGCGGCGGGGGATTCCTTCGTTCTTTTGGGGTAGATAGAGGTTCAACATTACCCTGGACTGATATTCATGAAACAGATTGCTTATTTATTGCAGGAAGCAACACAGCGGAATGTCATCCAACTTCCATGTTCCGAGTCTGGAGCGTTCAAGAAAGAGGAGGTTACATTATTGTTGTGGATCCCCGCGAAACGCCTGTTGCGAGAAGAGCAGATGTGCACCTTGACCTGAAACCGGGAACAGATCTTGCCCTTGCTAATGGAATCTTACATTTATTAATTCAAAATGGTTATGCTGACGAAGAGTTTATTAATAATCATACAAACGGATTTGAAGAAACTAAAGAGCTTGTACGAGAATTTACACCGGAATATACGAGTGAGCTTACAGGGGTGGCACCGGAAAAAATTGTTCGGGCAGCAGATATTTATGGAAAAGCACCGAATGCAGTTGTAATGTTTGCCCGTGGAATTGAACAGCAGCATAAGGGTGTTGACAATGTATCTGGATATACAAACATGGCGCTTGTAACAGGTAAGATAGGCCGTCCGAAGTCTGGTGTAGCCACATTCACTGGTCAAGGAAACGGACAGGGTGGACGGGAACATGGCCAGAAGGCGGATTTATTGCCAGGATACCGTAAAATTACAAACCCTAAACATGTTGAAGAAGTTTGTAAAGTTTGGAAAATTACTTCGGAGGAAATGCCTCAGCCGGGTGTTTCTGCTTATGAAATGTTTGAACTGATGGAACAAAAAACGATCCGCGGATTGTATCTGCTATGTTCTAATCCTGCAGTATCTGCGCCGAACCTGAATTTCGTCAGAAGTGCGATGAAAAACCTGGATTTTATGTTGTGTTCGGATTTCTATCTTTCTGAATCTGCAGAGTTTGCGGATGTGATCCTGCCGTCTGTAACGTGGTCAGAAGATGAAGGAACAGTTACAAACCTTGAAGGAAGAATTATTAAGATAAACAAAGCACAAGAACCAATCGGTGAATCTAAGCCCGATTGGCAAATACAAATAGAACTTGCAGAACGTCTTGGAAGAGGAAAATACTTTTCCTACCTGAAAACAGCAAAGGACATTGCTGATGAATTCAGACTGGCTAGTAAAGGTGGATATGCCGATTATTACGGTGCAACATGGGAGAAAATCGATAAACAGGACGGGGTATTTTGGCCTTGTAAGGATGAAAATGATAAGGGAACGCCGCATATGTTCCTGGATAAAAATTCTATCACGCAGACGGCAAAGCGAAAATTTGTGCGCTTCCTTACCGTCCCCCTGCTGAAGAACCAGATGAAAAATATCCGCTCCGTTTAACAACTGGACGTGTCGTTTACCACTACTTATCCGGGAACCAGACGAGAAGAATCCAGTTCTTGCGTGATATGTGTCCGGAGCCATACGTCGAAGTGCATCCGGAAACAGCAAAAAATACAATATGGAACATGAAGAAAGTGTCCGCCTAATTACCCGAAGAGGCGAAGCAAACTATAAAGTGAAAATTACAGAAGCAATTCGTAATGATACCGTATTTGTTCCATACCATTTTGGTCACGAGCAATCTATCAATCTATTAACCATTGCAGCGCTTGATCCAATGTCCCGTATGCCGGAGTTTAAGGTTTGTGCGGTTCAATTGAAAAAAAGTGGAAATGAAGAAGAAGGTGCAATAAATGAAAAAGAGGCTGTACTTAGAACTTGAAAACTGTATAGGATGCCGTTCATGCCTTGCAGCATGTACACAATGCGGAGGGCATGAAGAACGGAACAGGAACTATGTTTACGATGTAAACCCTATGGTTAATCGGCAAACCATGCCTCTAATGTGCCTTCATTGTGTGAATCCGGCCTGTGCAAGAAGCTGTCCGGCCCAGGCAATCCAAATCCATGAAACAGGGGCCGTATTATCCGCTCTCGTTGAAAAATGTATTGGCTGCCAAAACTGTACGATTGCTTGTCCATATGGAATACCGAAGTTTGACACAGAACAAAACTTAATGTACAAATGCGATTTATGTATCGACCGAACAAAAGTCAGTATCCCGCCAATGTGTTCAAGTGTTTGCCCGTCTAATACACTTCAATGGCTAACTGATGAAGAAATTGTAAATAAGAAAAAACAATTTCATCTAGATAATGGAAAATGGGTGACTAGCATGCCGTATCTTGAAGGTGAAACAAACGTTAAAGTAAATTTGCCTGGAATTTTACAGGGGATTACGAAGCTATTTTAGGAGGGATTAAGATGCCGTCAGATAAAAATAATAAATTTCCCTTTAATGAAGATAATTACACCCATAATATTGACCGGAATAATGAAAGAAAGCTCGACAGACGTGGGTTCATGAAAACATTAGTGAGTGCGGCTGGTGTATTCGCAATTTCGTCCCTTCCTTGGGGAGCGGTAGCGGCTAAAGAATTGATGGGACTTGGTGAAAAGGAGTATCCTCACAAAAAATCACAGATGTAAGCAAAATTGCAATTGGTGACGCAGTAGATTTTAAATTTCCTGGTGATCATGATGATGCCATTTTGATCAGATTGTCTGAAAAGAAATACGTAGCTTACCAAAATGCATGCACACATCTTCGTTGCCCGGTTTTCTGGGTGAAGGATGAAGGAGAGATGGTTTGTCCTTGTCATCATGGGAAATTTGATGTTGAAACAGGTACTCCAACTGCGGGGCCGCCAAGAAGGCCGCTGCCTGAAATTCAGGTGAAAGTTGAAAATGGCGGGGTATACGCAGTGAGGGTGAAGCGTTATGGATCATAAATTTTTTGGTGTCGCGTTGCTTTGTGCCTTCTTGATGATGAATATTGTATTTACGCAATTTATGGTTCATCAATATTATTATGAAAATTATGTAAATGTTTTAATATTTGGGGATTAAACCTTGGGGTATTTCCATTAGCGTTATTTATTTATAAAAAACGAAAAACGAAAAGGCGTGAATCACATGAACAATGAAACATACCTTGATTTTTGTTTTGTAAAAGAAGCATCTGGAAATTTTGCTGCTGAAATCGATAAGCTCCTTTCAGAACTTTTTAAAGGTGTTCTTCTTAACTGGTATTTGGATGAAAAGTCAATAGATGGGGTCGACATTGTAGTTGCCGAAGTCAAGGGAATGGGCAAATGGGAGTCTGAAGAAGAAACAATTGAATTTATCGAGAATCATGCAGAAGATACATTCTGGAAATATTTGCAGGGTTATCAAATGAATGTATACACAGCAAAGAGAGGATGCAATACCTGTGGATCACATTAAAATAGAAGATATACAATCATTGATATCGGAAAAAGCAAGTGTAGCCATCTTGGATGATGATGGCCAGGATAAAGCTCCTTTCGTTTCTAAAACGATTGTTAAGGTGGAACTTTGTCCTGATATAACACATCTGCGTATTTACTTTGACGACATTAATTTTTTCGCTGTCCCGTTGATTTCCAATGTAACTAAAAATACAAATGAGTGGTCAGCTTTTGACGAAAAAGCGAGTTTACAATATGTAATTAGAAGAGAGAGTGGTCAGGATGTTTAAAAGAATTCAGCTTCCATTACAAACCTTAAACCTCGTTGTCGGATTTATGGTGTGGGTATTAATATCGTCCCTGCTGCCGTTTATTAAAGAAGATATCGCAATACCGGATGGTCAGCTTGCACTGGTAACAGCTGTTCCGGTTATTTTAGGATCTATTCTTCGCATTCCCTTGGCTTTTACGCCAATCAGTTCGGGGCAAGGAAAATTTTCCTGATTAGCTTTATATCACTGGTATTCCCTGTTTATTATATCAGCATTGCGGATTCTCTTGCTGATTTGTTGATTGGGGGCTTTTTCTTGGTATTGGAGGAGCCGTATTCTCTGTTGGAGTAACCTCTTTACCGAAGTATTATCCTAAGGAACGCCACGGCTTTATAAACGGAATTTATGGTGCAGGAAACCTCGGTACGGCTATATCAGCGTTTGCTGCACCTGTTGTAGCTACGAAGTTTGGCTGGTCAACAACCGTACAGCTTTATCTCGTTATTTTGGCAGTCTTTATCGCAGGTAACTTCCTATTAGGGGATAAAAAGGAACTGAGAGTTAAAACACCGCTTTTAGAACAAATTAAGGGTGTCTACAAAAATGAAAAACTGTGGCTGCTAAGCTTATTTTACTTTATAACATTCGGTTCTTTTGTTGCATTTACTATTTATCTGCCAAACTTTCTTGTAGCGAACTTTGGATTAGACAAAGTTGATGCGGGTGTAAGGACAGCAGGCTTTATTGTTCTTGCTACCATTATGAGGCCTATTGGCGGGTGGCTTGCCGACCGCTTCCATTCTCTTATTCTCCTCATGTTTGTTTTTGGAGTTTATACGATTTCAGCAATGATCCTATCCTTTGCTCCATCAATTGGCTGGTACACATTTGGCTGCTTAAGTATTGCTCTCTGCGCTGGAATAGGAAATGGTGTTATTTTTAAGCTCGTGCCCATGTATTTCCAAAAGCAGGCTGGTATTGTGAATGGGATCGTGTCCGCAATGGGCGGTTTGGGAGGATTTTTCCCACCGTTAATTCTTTCCTTACTATTCAATATCACAGGCCATTATGCAATCGGGTTCATGGCATTATCAGAAGTTGCCCTTGCAAGTTTGATTTTAGTAGTCTGGTTGTTTTTCCAAGGTAAAATGGGGCTTGCCAAAGAAGTGATTGATCATACAATAGAAGGGATTCTGATCACCGATACCACCGGTAAGATCATTTCAGTAAACCCTTCGTTTACAAGGATTACTGGCTATCAAGAAAATGAAGTAATTGGAAAGGACCCCAGTTTACTTAAGTCAGGCAGGCAGCCTCAAACTTTTTATGAGGATATGTGGAAATCTATTGAAAAAAATGGTTTCTGGCAAGGTGAAATCTGGAATAGCCGAAAAGATGGGCAAGAATACCTACAATGGCTGACGATTAGTGCAATTAAAGATGATGCTGAGGATGTTGTTCAATATGCCGGAATGTTTAGTGACATTTCAAGTCATAGTGAAAAAAGCATAAAATGAAATATGCGGGTGAAATCTTTCAATTTGAAGTCTGAATTGGAGTTTTCCGAACAAGAAGTTCCAATGCAAATTTTCCGATGGGAAAGAAAGTTGCGTCAGTGTTTTCACCGCTTGACCGAAAAGCTTTAATTGGGAGAATGGCGATTTCGGATGGCAAATAACCAGCGACAATAAGAAGGAGGATGGGAATGAATGAATACTCAGCCACTCAAAAAACAAAATAAGTTCTTATATCATACAAACACATGAAGAAGAGATAAAACGAATTGCAATGGAGCTTCATGAAGGTGTGGGACAGTCCCTCTACAGTCTTTTTACAGGTATGCAGCTCATTGAAAAGACAATCGAACAGCCTGCCATGAAAAGCTATGCAGGTGATATGAACCAGTTATTGGAAAAGACAATTCGAGAAATCAGGCTCTTGGCTGTAGAATTGCATCCTCCCACCCTAACAACTCTAGGGCTGATGTCTGCTATGAAAAGCTATATTAAATTATACACTTCAACCTATGGCATTGAGGTTGAGATAGAGAATTTGGGTATTGAATCGCAAATCTCCGATAGAGATAACATTACACTTTTCAGGGTTTGCCAAGAAGCATTGATGAATATAGCAAGGTATGCAGATACAACGAAGGCAAGTATGATATTCATATGGGAAAAAGCAGGTTAATGATAAAGATTAAAGATTCAGGGAAAGGGTTTGAGGTTGAATCTGCCATGAATAAGTTGAGCGGGCTTGCTGCCATGAGTGAAAGAATGCATTTGATTGGCGGGAATTGTACCGTTTTTTCAAAAATAGATGATGGTACTTCTATAGAGATTTCTCTACCATTATATTAGAATGCTAAACAAGGGGTTTGCGAATTAAGCAATCCCCTTGTTGTTTCATATTCATTATAAATGATAAAAATACGAACAAAGCTAAGGGGGAGCAGCTTTGATAAAAATTTTGCTTTGCGATGATCACGCCGTTGTAAGAATGGGCTTAAAAATGCTATTAAATAATCATGCTGATATGGACGTCATAGGGAAGCTTCTGATGGGAATGAAGGAATACAACGAGCACTGGAGCTCCAGCCTAATGTGGTAGTCATGGATTTAAGCATGCCTCATGGAAAAGATGGCTTATCGGCAACTTCCGAACTGAAGAAACTAATGCCTGAAGTGGCCATATTAATACTTACTATGCATGATGATGATGAATATTTGTTCAGAACTATTCAAGCAGGGGCTTCAGGCTGTATTTTAAAAAGTGCACCACATGAAGAATTATTGTTAGCCATCCGATCTTTATCGAACGGAAATGCTTACCTTCATCCATCTGCAACAAAAGGGTTATGGAAGAATACATAGGGAGTGTGAAGCAGGGGACCGCTGATTCTTTCAATCTGTTGTCTGACCGTGAAAAAGAGGTACTGACGTTGATTGCGAAAGGGTTTTCCAATAAAGAGATTGCCGGACAGCTTGTCATAAGCGTGAAAACGGTTGAAAGTCATAAAGGAAACTTAATGGAAAAGCTCAAGATGAAAACAAGGCATGAACTTGTTGCATTCGCTTTAAAAAAGGGGTTATTAGGGTATGGAATATAAAGGGGGCAGTCAATCGAACGCGGATCAATCATTAAAAAAAGCGTGTGAACGTGTATTAGAAGAAATGAACTGTGATTTTGTTGGCCTTGCTTTACAAAACAGTAAAGGTCCTGACATAAGCTGGCATTATGCCGCCGGAAACAGAAATGATAAATACAAAAGGATAACAGTTCGATATGGAAAAGGAATAGCAGGCAAGGTAATATCAACGGGGAGGCCGATGAAAATTGAGGGTTTTCCCAATAATATTCACGGCAAAGCATTAGAGTATCCCATCATGCTCGCGGAAAATCTCAGTTACGCCTTCGCGGTTCCAATTGAATTTAAAGGTGTTCCAAAAGGGGTACTATTAGTGGGGAAACGAATAGATCAGCCTATTTCTGAAAGTGACCAGCTTACGATCCTTGATGCAGCGAAAAAATTGGAAAAAGAATTGAACAGCTCAATATAACATGGCAACAAGGAGGATTATGTATGGACTTGAATAAACATATGGAAAAAGAGGTTTCGCCTGGATCTAGCGATGCGACCATCCTTGTCAATGAATCTGGAGTCATCTCTTTTGCAAATCAACAGGTATATGAAAACTTTGGTTATGAACATCATGAATTGAACGGGGAAAAGCTTTTGAAGCTTATACCAGGGGCAAACCTTCTGTCCAGTAGGGAAGGGGAATTCATCCACCAGATTGGTATTCACCGGGATGGTCATGCTTTTTCACTTTTTTCAGGGTGAACGCCTTTCAGCTTGCCAAAGAGCTCTATTACTTAATCGTAGTCCATAAAGTAAAAGACCAATCACGGATTAATCAGCAGCAATCCTATCCGTTAAATGAGCTGGTTGATTTAAGTTACGCACTTGATGAATCAACGATTGTTGCATTTACGGATGAAAAGGAAAGATAATAAACTTTAATACGAAATTTTGTGAGGTATCCAAATATTCAGCAGCTGAGCTTATTGGGAAGGATCACCGAATTATCAATTCAGGTTATCATTCAAAGGGATTTATGCAAGGACTTTGGCGAACAATTTCATCAGGAAGTGTATGGCGGGGTGAAATTAAGAACAAAGCGAAGGATGGAACCTATTACTGGGTGGATACCACAATTGTCCCTTTCTTAAATGAAAAAGGAAACCCTTATAAATATTTGGCAATCCGGAAGGAAATTACTGAATATAAACGAGTTTTAGAGGAATTAGGAAAATCCGTAAATAAAATGACCGATTTTCAATTTGCTTTGGATGCTTCCTCAATTGTAGCAATAACCGATCAAAGAGGGACGATCAAATATGTCAATGATCAATTTTGCCGGATTTCAAAGTACTCAAAAGAAGAGTTGATCGGACAGGATCATCGAATTATTAACTCGGGTTTTCATTCGAAAGAGTTTTTCAAGAATCTTTGGAAAACAATTTCTGCAGGTGAAGTATGGAAAGGCGAGATTAAAAATAAGACCAAGGATAATAGTTATTATTGGGTGGATACTACAATAGTTCCCTTTCTTGATGAATACAATAAACCTTACCAATATTTAGCGATTCGTCATGAAGTGACCCAGCGTAAGCATGCGGAAGAAGAAATTCAGAAAATGACCAGGAAAATCATTGATGTGCAGGAAGAAGAAAGAAAACGCATTTCCCGAGAGCTTCATGATGATATCGGACAAAACTTATACAGCCACCTCATAACGATTAACAGGCTGCAGACGGAGATGGATCATCCCCTGTTAGATCAGATGCAGGATGAAACGACCGAAATTATCGAAGCGCTCCGGCAACTATCCTGGGAATTAAGGCCATCTGTACTTGATGATCTTGGGCTGTTCCCTGCCATTCGCTCTTTATTGGTGCAATTTTCAGAGCATCATCATATCAAGGTCCGTTTTGACTGCTATTTGAATTGCCGTCTTAATACAAACAAAGAAATTACCATTTACCGTATTATCCAAGAAGCGTTAACAAATATTCGGAAATATGCTCAAACCGAAGAAGCTTCAGTGACGATCCGGGAAATAGAGGAAGAAGTTCAAGTGGAAATAGAAGATAAAGGAATGGGCTTTGATATAGAAAAAGTCACCCGGGGAGTTGGCATATTCAGTATGGAGGAAAGAGCCAAAGCTTCCGGTGGAAACCTTCTCCTTCATTCTGGCGAAGGGAAAGGGACAAAAGTAATTTTGAAAATGCCTTTGTGGTGAATGTGCTCAAGCAAATTAATCCGACATTTAACGATTAGCGAACTAACTATGAGCTTGATTAGCCATTAACCACTGTTAAAGAAAATAAAATTACATCCTTTCTTCCATGTTTTATATTAGAATGATAGTTAAGAGAAACATGTATCATGAAAGGAGACATCGTATGCAGGCACATAACAAAACGGTCGTGAAATCCATGCAAATCTTAACCCTTTTCATAAATCATCCGAAACTCACCTTTAATGAAATGATGGAACTTTCCAACTTGCCGAAAACGTCGTTACACCGTATGGTGGGATCATTGGAAGAAATGGGGTTTTTAACAAAGGACAAGAATGGCCATTATTCACTTGGATTGATATTCCTGCAGTTTGGTCAACTGGTAGGGGAGCGTTTGGATATCAGGTCAATCTCCTATCCCATCATGAAAGACCTTCGAGATGATGTTGAAGAAGCAGTGAATTTAATTGTGAGGGATAAAGATGAAGCGATGTATATTGAAAAGGTGGACACCCTGCATCCTGTTCGTCTTTATACATCCATTGGAAGACGTTCACCATTGTACGCTGGCGATTCTCGAATCATCCTAGCATTTTTGCCAGAAGAAGAGCGTGAAAATTATTTAGGGAACATCAATTAAAACCGATCGCCATGGGAACGATTACGGATAAAACTAAACTTCGTCACGCATTGGATGAAGCGAGATCGAATGGTTATACGATAACTTCATCAGAACTTGAGGATTATACAAAAGCGGTAAGTGCACCGATACTCAATGGCAAAGGTCAAATAGTAGCTGGTATTAGTGTGGCTGGGATTGAAGCGAGATTTCAGGAAGATCGCTTGCCTGAATTGATTGAAAAAGTAACGAAAGCCGCCAAGTCGATTTCCATAAAACTTGGTTCTCAAATACATTAATGAAGATAGAAATCATGTCATTTTCGGAATATATTTTCCTGAAATAAGATACTTACATAAGATGGTCGATTCCTAGTAAAGCCACCGCTTATGGTGGATTTTTGTCATGTGGGCATGCTCAGCCGTAACTGGTGTAATGTTTGCCGCTTTATTTGGAAGTGCTTATCAGCAACCATTTCATTAAATGTCATCATGGTTGATCTTGAGGAGCAAACATTAACAGAACCAAGACGAAAAAGGTGAACCATTCGGGGTTCACCTTTACTAATATCGTAAGACTTAAACGGATTGTTGGTTAACCATTAAATACGGACAAAGTGTGATTGATTTATATTTCTCGGCACCCCGATGTCAGCCATTGTAAGTAAACCTGGTTTACGGAGGGCATCAATTTGCTTAGCGGTATTGATGATCATTGCTGCGGTTGCGGTATCTCCAAAAATGCCGTTTGGAACAATCAACCTTTGGGTTTCGTTCCCCTCAATAACGATTTCATCTTCCTGTTTAATACCTGCAGCCATCGTTAAATCCAAGGAAATTTCCTTTCCGTCCACAGTCTTGCCTGTGGAAATTTGATGAAGCCCCATAACATCCCCTCGTTTTAAGGCAGTTAGCGGAACGGTCATATTTTCGCTTGCAATCATTGGTTCAATGGTATTGGTAACACTTGAAAGTTTCCAATTCAGCCCATAAGCAATTAACCTCACAGACTCCTCAAGGCCTACATGCCCAATTTTATCCTGTTGGGCTAAAAATTCAAACTCTTCTCTGGTCATCCCGATTCCAACCTTTTTCTGTAAAGGGAGGCGCCTTTTCGAAACATCAACTTTACGAATGACCTTAATTTGGTTAACAGTGGTCAATACTGTTGTAAAAGAAATGGCCATAGTATCCATGATGTACCCTGGATTGATTCCGGTCCCGATGACACTAAGTCCTTTTGCTTTAGCATAATCATCTATTTCCTTTGAAAGTAAAGGGTAGCGATGCCAAGGGAAGGAAAGCTGTTCACAGGTGGAAACCACTGAAAAGCCGTGATCTAGCAGCTCTTTAATTTGGGGCCATACCTGTTGTGCGTTGGAACCTGTTGCATGTAGGGCGATAGGGTGGTCAGCTTCAGTATATACTTCCTGTATATGGGGGACTACACACTTGTTCGTTTCCTTTTCATTGATCAGTAAGGCAATATCCTTCCCTACCTTATCGGGATCAATATCGACAACACCGATAATCGATTGAGGATTCGTTTGATATGCACTGCGTAGAATTTCAATTCCGATGGGACCGAGCCCGAATACTGCGAATTCAGAATATTGGATAGTCATACATCTCTCATCCTTTCAAATGAACTTATAACAAAATGCTAACATTGAGTGATAAATAAGAAAAATAGTTAATTTTTATATATTTATAAAGAATCGTTATAAAAGAAAAGACCTAAACGTATGAGCGGAAGAAGAATCATTCTTCAATTGGGTTCACGAATTGTATGCCTTATTCACCTAAGCTACAGCATAGGTTGGGTTGTTGGACAGAAAACCGCCATACTTTTCCCGGTTAAAACCTTGAACAGACTCTAGACTTATTAGCGCTTCAGTCCGAAGCATCTGCATGCATGATGGACATTTTATTGCTGCAGATAATGAAGTTTCAAATAATTATGGAGTTGCATTACCTAAAGTAAGAGGATTTGCAGAAACGTTATCCGGTTTTATGTGTTACATGGTTAAGGTATTGTTTCGGGTTGTTTTGATCGAAATAATACCTTATTTAGTTTTGTATATATAAAACTACTTTTTCTGTTGGGAAAATATTATTCTGAATATTATTGACTATTACGAAAATTCAATATAACATTAAATATCGGTAACATTGTTTTTATATGAAACAATAATTGCCGCTATCTTTTGAAAGGGGAATTGGTGAAGTTTGATAGCATGATAGTCATTTCCTTATCGAAAATCATGAAAGCGCATTCAAATGAGCCTATTATAAGGGGGAAATAACATGTTACAAGGTCAAAAAAGATGGTTGTACATTGCGATTCCTATTTTTTTCTTCTGGTTTTTCGGTCAGATTGATAAAGTAGGTATCTCTGTTATCCAAACCGATCCGGGATTTTTAAGTGATCTTGGTCTGACTGGCCCGGATAAAAATGCAAAAATTGGCTTGATCTCCTTTATATTCATGATTTCATACTCCTGTTCCAACATTTTTTGGGGAGTTATTATCGACAAGTTAGGGGCCCGGAAAACAGCAGTTTTAGGTTTACTGGTATGGACAGCGACAATGGTCATGGGGGGGCTGTCCACTTCATACGAAATGTTTTTAATTAGTAGAATCATCCTCGGAATTGGGGAAGGCATGATGATTCCGATATCGGGTAAGTTCATTTCGAATTGGTTTAATAAACGAGAGCTTGGCAGGGCACAGTCATTCTGGATTACTGGAAACTACCTTGGCCCGGCCGTGGGTACCGTTATGCTCATCCTAATTATTTCAACATTTCATTGGCAGGCCGCGTTCTTTGCTCTCGCCGCCTTTAACTTGTTTATAAATATTCCAATGTTCCTGTTTTTGGCTCGTAATACGCCAGAAGAACATCCACGCATGAGTAAAGAAGAAGTCTCCTATATTCGCCAAAAAGACGAAGCGCATGATGTGCGGTCGAAGCAATTCTTCGCAAAGGATTATCGTTATTGGATTGTCTGGTTTGGCAATTTGATGTCGTCCTTTCTTTTCTTTGGAATCAGTATTTGGCTTCCTACATATCTCGTTGAGGCCAAAGGCTTTGAAAGAGATGCAATGACAGGGATTACCTCATTATCATGGCTATTCGCGCTTGGATTTGTCCTGGCTGGCGGATTTCTGGCGGACAAAACGAAACGCCCGAGTTTGCTTGCGACGATTCTTTTCATACTTACAGCTGTATTTTTGACAATCGCTGTCATTGCACCAAATCCTATTTTGGCCGGAGTTTCCATGGGGCTCGCCATGGGAACTCAGGGAGGAATGTTTCATCTAACCAATTTCTTCATCATCAAATTTTCAACACCTGAAACAGCGGGCCGCGCGGCCGGTTTAATGGGATTCACAAATATTATGGGTGGATTTTCAAGTTATATTATGGGATGGAGCCGCGATTTGTCTGGCGGTGATTTTGGTCCATCCATTGTCATGCTGATTGTAGCAGCCACTCTTGGGTTCATGGCGTACTTGTTTATGATTAAACAAGAAGTTGCCGAAAATCACCTAAGTAATACGACAGGAAACAAAGTAACTTTATAGAGAGCAAAAAAGTTAATATAAGTTTTTTAGAAGGGTTTCTCAGTAAGAAGGAATGCTAGATTCTTACTGAGAATCACAATAAAATCTTGAATTTTCAATGACGTGTACACAGGAGTAAGGATGACCACAACTGATACAACAAGGGAACGTATTCTTAAACGATAGTATCAGTTTTTTTTACAGCTAACATTGACAATAAAGCGATTACATTTTAGAATTGTTTATATTAAGAAACATTGTTTTGTATATAAAACAATTTAGGGTCGTTATAAAAAAATATGTGCTCGCTTACAAGACCGTATACATGAAGGGAACCGATCTTTGTATAACCGTTCATCACGTTTGAGAGTTAACAGAAGGGGTGGAGACAATGGGTATGGCCTTAAAAGATAAAGTCGTTTTGATTACAGGGGAGCTTCCGGAATAGGAGAAGCTGTCACACGCCGTTTTATACAAGAAGGAGCAAAAGTAAGCATTATCGGCCGCTCTAAAGACAAATTAGCGAAAATGAAAGAGGAATTTGGTGAAAATATCATTACTTACCAGGGAGATGTAAGCAAATACGAACACAATGAGCAAGCGGTCCAAGCTACTGTTGAGCAATTCGGAAAGTTAGATGTTTTCGTTGCGAATGCAGGCGTGTTCGATGGATTTGCAAAATTTGCCGATGTGACTCCCGAGGCGCTTTCCGAAGCGTATGATTTCCTATTCAATATTAACGTAAAAGGCTCTTTTTCGGAGCTAAAGCTGCACTTGAAGAACTGAAAAAACAGATGGAAATATTATTTTTACCGTGTCCGGTGCAAGTTTTTATCCGGATGGCGGCGGTGTTTGGTACACAGCGAGCAAACACGCCCAAATTGGATTGATGCGACAGCTTGCGTTCGAACTATCTCCTTCCATCCGGGTAAATGCGGTAGCCCCAGGGGGTACATTGACAGCACTCACGGTGATTCCACCGCTTCGTCCATTTGTGAAAATCGTCGATAATGATACGAAAGCAAGCAGCATTAAAAAACGGAATATTCTTCAACTTGCCCAGATGCCGGAAGATCACGTTGCGGCGTATGTACTGTTAGCTTCTGACGAATCACGCGCAATCACCGGTGAAATCATTTCCAGCGACGGGGGATTGTCAGTGCGGGGACTCGGCTAAACTGGCAAGGTTTTTGAATACGGTTAGCTAATTTGTAAAACGGGAACGGAAGGCGATTTTGCTGCTTATCTGAAAGGAAGCACTTTCTTTATAAGAACGAAAGCTTGCTATTTTCCAAGCAAAATATAAAAATAGTAAATCTTCTCTAATTTAAGAAAGATATATCGAGTATGGGTTTTTCAAGAGTTAGAGACTTACCTTAAGAAGGGGACTGATATTATGCCATACGTAAAAGTAGAAGATTTAAGTATTCATTATGAAATAGAAGGTAGTGGAGAGCCTTTAGTATTATTACATGGTATGAGCAATAATTCACAGTCATGGAAGGAACAAATCCAGGGATTAAAGGAGCATTATACAGTAATTGCATGGGATGCTCCGGGTTATGGGAAAAGTTCAGATCCAGCCGAAGAATATAGAAATTTTAAAGAGTTTGCACGTATTCTGAACGGCATGCTAGATCAGCTAAAGTTGGAAAAATCCATCTGCTAGGCCATTCAATGGGAGCGGCAATTGCGATAGAGTACTGTTGCCTGTACCCTAATAAGATTAATAAACTTATATTAGCAGACTCGACAAGGGGGCTGCTGCTCTAACCCCAGAAGAGAACGAGACGAAATTGAAAAATCGATTATTCTCAATCGAAAACCTATCTACTAAGGAGATAGCGGAAAAGAGGATAAAAGCACTGTTATCTCCCCATGCTTCAGAAAATGTCCATATACGGGTCAAAGAGATTATGACACAGATAAGGCCGGCAGGGTATCGCTCGGTAGCATATTCGCTATATCATCTAAATCAAATGAGTTTGTTATCTCATATAGAGGTTCCTGTTCTTGTGATTTGTGGTGAGTTGGATATTGTAACTCCTATAAAGGAATCAGAAGCAATTCATGAAAAGTTAATAAACTCCCGGCTAGTGATAATTCCAGATGGCGGCCATTTGTGTTACCAGGAAAATCCCAGGAAGTTTAATTCGAGCATTTTGGAATTTTTGAACGGTATCGAGTAAGGAAAAAACGAATTCGATTGCTTAAGGCTTCTATAAATGCCTTAGTAAAAAAACAGGGCTTAGATTTAAGTGAGGAATGAATAGGGAAAATGGCTAATTATACAATCGTGGATAAAGAAACTTGTATTGCTTGCGGAGCCTGTGGTGCTTCAGCTCCAGATATTTATGATTACGATGAAGAAGGTATTGCGTTTGTTATATTGGATAATAATGTGGGGCAGCGATTATACCTGAAGAACTCGAGGAAGATATGATAGATGCTTCAGAAGGATGTCCAACCGATTCTATAAAAGTGGCTCAAACATCCTTTGATGGTAACCCTAATAAATTTGAATAATATTTATAGGTATAATCAATGAAGATGTTTGTAAATGATTATAGATTTATGGACTTTAAAACTACGGAAATTGTCGTCACTAGTTTTTTGAAAAAAGGGGTACCCCTAAATCTTTTCCCTCATTTTGGTAACCGGAAAAATTAAGAATAACTTGTAGAAACATTACAAGTTTATCCCTTACAACCAACAGTAAATCATGTTCAGTATGAACAACCAACCTAGAAGAACAAGGAGTGATTACATTGACGGAAGAAAAGAAGATCTATGACATAACCATTATTGGCGGCGGCCCAGTTGGCTTGTTTACTGCATTCTATGGCGGAATGAGGCAAGCGAAGGTGAAAATCCTCGAAAGTCTTCCTCAATTGGGTGGACAGCTTTCGGCTCTTTATCCCGAAAAATTCATTTATGATATTGCTGGTTTTCAAAAGTAAGGGCGCAGGAATTGATAGATAATTTAAAAGAACAAATGAAAGTATTCGAACCAACAATTTGTCTTGAAGAAGCAGTTGAACAAATGGAAAAGCAAGCAGACGGAACATTTAAGATCACCACAAACCTCGATACTCATTTCTCTAAATCAGTGATCATTACGGCTGGAAATGGAGCCTTTCAGCCTCGTAAACTGGAATTGGAAGATTCAACACAGTTCGAAAATAAGAATTTGCATTATTTCGTGAATGATATGAACCAATTTAAAGGAAGAAAAGTGGCGATTCTAGGCGGTGGAGATTCTGCTGTTGATTGGGCCCTTATGCTAGAGCCGATTGCTGAAAAGGTAACCTTGATACACAGAAGAGATAAATTCCGTGCCCATGAACATAGTGTGGAAAAATTAGTGAATTCCTCTGTTGAGATCAAAACACCTTATATTCCTTCCGAATTGGTTGGAGCAGATCAAATTACGCAAATTGTTTTAGAACAGACTAAGACTCAACAAAAAGAAGTAGTTGACGTAGATGATTTAATTATTAATTACGGCTTTGTCTCTTCTCTTGGAGCGATTAAAGAATGGGGTCTAAACATCAATAAAAATGCAATTATCGTTAATTCCAAACAAGAAACAAATATTTCAGGCATATACGCAGCCGGGGATATTTGTACGTACGATGGAAAGGTTAAATTAATTGCTTCAGGATTTGGTGAAGGTCCTACGGCAGTTAATAATGCCAAAGCCTATATTGATCCTCTGGCGAAAGTTCAGCCGTTGCACAGTACTTCCTTATTTGGGTGAACTCTATCAAACAACAATACACTTCTGAAGAAAAGTATTAAAGGTACATAGGCAGGCCCCTTGAAGTAATAAGTTATGGATAGGAGGCTCGATTGTCCAGGTTAAAATCGAAAAAAGTAAAGCGATATATTTCGAGGCTTTACATGTTATGTTGCCTAACAAGGGAACAGGCTAATATGATTGTTGAAAATAAAAGTCGAATTCCTGCACGATTAGGAATTCGATTTTTAGATTGTTTTAAGTAACGCCCCTATAGCGATTCTTCATAATATTTATCATTGTAAAACTTCCGGTAGATACGGATCAAATAAGGATGGTAAAGTTTTAAGATTTCAAGTTTTTATATGTTATATAACGGGGACCGCCCCATCGCCAATAAGAAGCTTAAAAGGTGAGATTATCCAATATTAAAAGTCCCATTTCTCAGTGTCATAAAAGAGAAAGGGGTTTTTTTAACACCGATTAATTGACCCTCCCTTTACACTCCAAGTCGTTTCGCAGTATTTTTCCAACCAAGAATCTCAAATATCGTTAAAATCATGATCATTCTTTAACGTTTTCAAAATATGCTTAGTCAGAATTGAGGCATCCGTGTTTTTCCAAACTGCCGATATCGAACTGGATAATTCCGAGTTATCGATGTTCAAGGCTTTAACTTGGCTTTTTCCCAACAAACTCACCATATCTTCCGGCATGAGGGCTACGCCTAAGTTATTGGATATTAGATTGGCAATCGTAAGTAATTCAGAGCCTTTACATAATTCTTTAGGTGAAAATCCAGCAGTCAGACAAGCCTTTTCCAAAAGGAATTGAAGGGAGTGCGCTTGAACGGCATCATAATGGATAAAAGGTTCGTCTTTTGCTTCGTTTAATTGTATAGCCTCTTTTTGGGCTAGTGGATGATCAATGGAGACGACTAATTGTAAAGGGAACCTCATGAATTCAATCATGCTTAATCCTTCATTCGCGATGATGTCACCGTGAATGGGCGTTCGGATGAAACCGATGTGATAATTTTGTTGGTTTACGAGTTTTACTGCCCTTGAAGATGTTGTTTCATGCACGTAAAATTCTGTTTCAGGGTATTGCCCCACGATCTTTTTCAATAACTTCGGGATATATATGCTAGCCGCAGAAGGAACGGTAGCAATCTTCAATTTAGGTTTTGGGATAGCTTTATTTTCAACTATGTAATTCACTGTTTTCTCGATATCTTCAAAGGAAGGAGCAAGTTTTTTATAGATGTATTCTCCTTCTTCCGTCAATGTAATTTTTCTTGTCGTTCGATTCAATAGTTTAAAGCCTAATTGTTTTTCAAGGGATGAAATCTGTTGGCTAAGTCCTGGCTGGGATATATGCAGGGTTTTGGAAGCCTCACTGAAACTAAGATGGTTAGAAACCTCTATGAAATAGCGGAGGGATAGGTAATTCAAACAATCACCCACTTCAGTCGGATTTGAAAATATAAGGCTAAGAAAGGGCTGACTTTTAATTCCCTCTCAAACTAAGCTGGAAATAACGATTTAAGGTTAGCGGTACTAGGATGTTCATTTTATAACATCGACTTATAAGTTTATAACAATAATATATTTCTAAAATGGAAGAGTCAATATTATCCTTAAAGAAAGGAAAAATAGGTAATAAACGGTAGAATATTACTATTGGATAACGGATTTCCCTTGTTTTTAATAGGTGTTTGTACACATTTAAGCTTGGTGATTTAATTTCTATAAAACTTATTAATGTATTACTAGTGCTTATGGACGGTGTGTCTAATTTTGTAAAAAAAGGGAAAGTGAGGCGGTCGGTAGAATAATAACATTATCATCTTTTGCGGATGATGAATACACATGAGGGGGAGTTTTATGAAAAAATTTCATAAGTACTTTTTATTGGTCATGATTTTGACGGTCACCGGTATTATCACGGCTTGTAAAGACAGTAATGAAGGTGTCTCAGGCAGCGGTAACCAAAACTTGAGTCTGTTGACTGGTGGAACCGGAGGTACATACTATCCGCTTGGGGACAAATCGGAAAAATCATTTCCGATAAAACAAAAGCGAACATAACACCTCAGACATCTGGCGCCTCCGCCGAAAATATGGAAACTTTAAGGGCTGGAGAAGCTGAAATCGCTTTTTCGCAAACGGATATCGCCGCGTATGCACTTAAAGGAACAGAAATGTTCGACGGGAAACCCATTGACAATATAATGGCGATCAGCTCTTTATATCCTGAAACTGTTCAAATTGTAACGACTGCAAAAAGCGGAATTAAATCAATCGAGGATTTAAAGGGTAAAAAGGTATCAGTAGGCGCACCGGGTTCTGGTGCTTACATCAATGCCATGCAAATCCTGGAGATTCATGGTTTGTCTGAAAAAGATATTAAAGGACAAAATTTGTCTTTCGATGAGTCGGCCGAAGGAATTCAAGCAGGAAATATTGACGCAGCTTTCATTACTGCCGGAACGCCAACTGGTGCAGTCGAGGCGCTGTCCGTCCAAAATGATATCATGGTCCTGCCTATTGCAGAGGACAAAATCCAAGCATTGGTTAAAAAGTATCCATACTATGCTGAAGATACAATTCCAAGTGGTACGTACAAAATCAAATCCGAGGTGAAAACAGTTGCCGTTAAAGCGATGTTAGTGGTTACCAAGGATCTTGATGAAGATTTAGTTTATGAAATGACTAAAGCTGTTTATGACAACACAGATCAAATCACACATGCAAAAGGCAAGTTCCTTACAGCAGAAACTGCACTTGAAGGATTGGGGGATATGGAAGTTCATCCTGGAGCAGCAAAATACTTTAAAGAAAAAGGTGTTTCCAAGTAATGCAATTGGGTCGGTAGCTCGCTTTATGTGGCCTATCGGCTTCGTTTTTTTCTGAATGGGATACTGGTTTTGAAAGAAGGGGTACCTATGAAATTCAAGAGATTCATGGCTTTTGGTATACCTTTGCTCATCGCTTTTTTATTCTTTTTCCTTATAAGCATGTAATAGCCTTTTCCTTCGAGGACCAAGGGGAATTAGTCGCATACTTTCCTTTGAAAAAGAAAAAGAATTCAAGATTAAGTATACACACTCCATCCACCTCACAGATGTTTTGGAATCCTATCGGTTATCGGATAAGCAAATCGAACAAACCGAACTTGCCTATGATGATTTTGCAGTCGGTATGCCTTCCAATGCAGAGGGTGAGGAAGTATTTGAAGAAAAAGACGGTACCTACTTCATAAAAAAATATGCAGCGCAATTTCACCTATATAGATTTACGGGTAGGACAAGTTAAAGCTAACCATCGTTTAATATATGATGAAAAAACATACACATTGGCAGACTTTATTAAACCTGGGACATGGGTCAGGATTTCATCGGAAAGAATTTCATTATGGGAACAGTTGAAGGGAGTGAAGATTAGTGGCTGATAATGAAAAAGTGAAATATTTAACCGAAGCAGAACAACAGGAGTTATTGGAAAAATATGATCCAGAAGCCGGAACTAGAAAATTAACTGGTGTCTTGGGCCACATTGCATTTTTTGGACTTTTAGCTTTTTCGTTATTCCAATTATATACAGCCATTTTTGGCGTTTTTACAGCACAAATCCAACGGACGATACATTTAGGGTTTGCACTCTCCTTGGTCTTTTTACTATTTCCTGCAAACCGAAAGAAGCGTCAAAAAGGAAAATTTCAAATTGCCTGGTACGATATCATATTAGCGATCCTTAGTATCGGGGTAGGTGCATATTGGCCCTTATTTTTCGAAGATATCGTCATGAATGTAGGACGTTTGGGC
Source organism: Peribacillus frigoritolerans (assembly GCA_030562215.1). Taxonomy (GTDB): domain Bacteria; phylum Bacillota; class Bacilli; order Bacillales; family DSM-1321; genus Peribacillus; species Peribacillus frigoritolerans_B. The sequence goes on from JAUPFL010000001.1 coordinate 3,281,455, forward strand.
GTATTGGATTTTGCAGTCGGTTTAATGGCCATTCTGCTGGTTTTGGAAGCAACCAGGCGTGCAGTTGGTCTCCCTATCATGGTCATTGCTTTATTATTCATTTTCTATGGGATTTTTGGACAGTATATGCCAGGATTCCTTGCTCATCGAGGTTTGACTCTGGAGCGTCTGGTGCAAACAATGTTCTTCTCGACAGAGGAATTTTAGGCACTCCGTTAGCGGTGTCATCGACATTCATCTTCCTATTTTTACTGTTTGGATCTTTTCTAGTCCGAACCGGCGTCGGTCAATACTTTAATGATCTCTCTACCGCCATTGCCGGCAGAAGGATAGGGGGACCTGCAAAGGTTGCGATTTTTTCAAGTGCTCTTCAAGGAACGATTAGCGGGAGCTCTGTGGCTAATGTTGTCACATCAGGAGCATTTACGATACCGATGATGAAAAATCTTGGTTATAAGAAGGAATTTGCGGGGGCAGTGGAGGCGGCTGCTTCTACAGGCGGTCAATTGATGCCTCCGGTAATGGGGGCAGCGGCATTCTTAATGGTTGAGTTCATTGGGAATGGAATAACGTATTGGGATATAGCAAAGGCGGCTGCGATTCCAGCTATCCTTTATTTTTCAGGAATTTGGATCATGACCCATTTTGAAGCGAAACGACTTGGGCTGCGTGGGTTAACGCAAGAAGAGATGCCAAGTAAAAAGGAAGTGTTCGGCAAGTTTTATTTACTAATACCGATCCTTGCCATTATTTTATTGCTCATGGCGAATATCACGGTAACACATGCAGCACTGTATTCCATCGCCATCTCGGTTCTTGTAGGTTTCATAAACAAGGATGTCCGTATGAAATTCATCGATATCATTTATGCATTGGTGGATGGAGCCCGAACAGCTCTTGCAGTTGCCGCTGCAACCGCAGCAGCAGGCATTATTGTCGGTATCGTCACGAAAACTGGGCTAGGACTTAAGCTGGCTAATGGTTTGATCGATTTATCTGGTGGATATTTGATTCCAACGCTGATGCTAACTATGGTAGCGGCACTTATATTAGGAATGGGTTCACCTACGACCGCCAATTATGTAATCACATCGACGATTGCAGCGCCTGCGATAATTTTGCTAGGTGTTCCTGATTTATCTGCACATTTATTCGTTTTCTATTTTGGCATTATAGCAGATATAACTCCTCCAGTTGCATTAGCGGCATTTGCTGCGGCAGGGGTAGCGGGAGGCGAGCCGATAAAAACGGGGATTGAGTCATCGAAACTTGCCATCGCAGCATTCATCATTCCATATATTTTTGTTCTCTCCCCGCAAATGCTAATGATCGATACGACTTGGATGGAGGTTGCATGGGTTGTTCTTACGGCAATGTCCGGCATGATTGCAATTGGTGCGGGTGTCATAGGTTACTGGATGAGGGGGATGCACTGGTTAGAAAGAGTCCTCGCCATAATCGTAGGTTTACTATTAATCTATCCTGAAACGGTATCGGACATCATTGGGATATCCGCTTTTATCGTGTTACTGGCTTTACAATATCTTTGGAAGAGTGACAATCACGGCAGCTCCAAAATCTTGGAAAATGGCCAAAGCATTGAGAAAAATTGACCTGCGAATATCGATCCGGAAGTAAAGGGTAGAGCTGAACCATTCGGGGGGTGATTTTTGAAGTGAAACATCATTGAGAACGCAACGCCCAAAGGGAATGTGCAGTTGCTGTTTTATAAAGACAACCAGCATAATCCTACTAGAGACACCTGCTCGTATATCCACTTGCCTTATGATAAAACCCTAATTTGTTTTATATTTGAAAGGAGACTAATTCATGAAATTTTTAAAAAGTTTTATTTTAGTTACTTTCAGTTTCTTTTGTATGATCACACCAGCTTTTGCAAGTGTCCCTGGCGTGGATGGGTCAATGGGAAAGGGTTTTACAAATGGAATCGTATCAGTTTCTCATCCGTTAGCAGCTGAAGCGGGTATAGAGATACTAAAACAAGGTGGAAATGCAGTCGATGCAGCAGCTGCCATTCAATTATCGTTAAATGTAGTTGAACCAATGATGTCTGGAATCGGCGGCGGTGGTTTTATCATGATTTATAATAAAAAGGAAAATAAAATAACGATGATCGAAAATCGCGAAATGGCACCGCAAAATGTTACGCCTGAACTTTTTTAGATGGAAAGGGAAAACCCATACCTTTTAGTAAGCGGCACACATCCGGGAAAGCGGTGGCAGTTCCTGGGACTCTGATGGGGGTGGAGACTTCTCTTGAGAAATATGGAACATTGAAATTATCACAAGTCATAGGCCCGGCCATTAAACAAGCTGAAGAAGGGGTAAAAGTCAATTGGGCAACAGCACAATATATCGATGAAAATGTAACAAAGCTTAAAAATAACCAAGCGGCTGCAAAAGTTTTTGTACCAGACGGAAAGCCTTTGGAAGAGGGAGACACCCTCGTTCAGCCAGATCTGGCAAAGACTCTTAAGTTAATAAAAAATCAAGGTTCTAACGTTTTTTATAAAGGTGAAATCGGGGAAGCACTTACCAAAGAAGTTCAAAAACGTGAAGGAACGATGACAACTGAGGATTTGGAAAACTATGAAGTGAAAGAAAGAGCCAATTAAATCGGAATATAGGGGATTTGAAGTGGTAGGGGCAGCTTCACCAAGCTCAGGCAGTTTGACTGTTCTACAAATCCTGGAGCTTATGGAAGGATACGATGTGCAAAAGATGGGGGCCAACTCGCCTGAGTATCTTCATCATCTAACCGAAGCCATGCATCTTGCTTTTGCCGATCGTGCTGCCTATATGGCGGATGAAGATTTTTATGATGTACCAACAGAAGGACTATTAGATGAAGATTATATAAAAGAAAGAAGAAAACTCATTAATCCAAATAGATCAACAGCTGATGTAAAAGCAGGCGATCCATGGAAGTATGAGGGCAAAGAACCCACTGCAATGAAGAAAGTAAAAGAAGAGAAAACCCCAATTGGACAGACGACGCACTTTTCTGTAATGGATAAGTGGGGAAATATGGTTGCTTATACGACTACAATCGAGCAAGTATTCGGATCAGGTATCATGGTACCAGATTATGGATTCATGCTAAATAATGAAATGACGGATTTTGATGCCACACCGGGTGGAGTTAACCAGGTGGAACCAGGAAAAAGACCAAGAAGCAGTATGTCCCCGACCTTCGTATTAAAAGATGGAAACCCCTTCATGGCCATTGGTTCACCAGGTGGAGCGACAATAATTGCATCGGTATCTGAAACGATAATGAATGTTCTTGATCATAAAATGCTAATTCAAGATGCCATATATGCGCCACGTATTTATTCTGCTGGATATCCGACAGTTAGATGGGAACCGGGAATTGAACAAAATACAAGGCTGGAGTTAATGGCTAAAGGCCATGTTTATGAAGAAAAACCGCAACATATCGGAAATGTGCAAGCTGTTATTTATGATTATGAAAAGGGAAAAATGTATGGAGGAGCCGATAATACGAGAGAAGGAACTGTTCAAGGTGTGTATGATGTTTCCCATAAATCGAAAAAGCCAAAAGAAATAAAAGAAGAAAAAAAGGGACCGTTTACCTTAAAAGTGAATGGAGCCGTTTATCCTTATACAGCTGATCAAATGAAACTGATCGATGAAAAACCCTATATCCAATCAGATAAATTGCTACTAGGTTTGGGTGTAATCCAAACAGGGGATTTAGAAACATTTAAACCAGATAAAAAATCGTATCTACCTGTGTTAGGAGTAGCGAAATCATTAGGGTATAAAACAAAATGGAACGAAAAAGACAAAGAGGCACTATTGGAAAAAGATCCGGCGGATATTGAAGATCCGGACGAAGATGGCAGTGTCACGAATTGATTGCTTTTCTAAGTCTGCTCGGGAAATTGAATACTAAATGAACCTAAACTTGAAGACCCCAGAATTCTCTATGTAAAGAGAGGTCTGGGGTTGTTTTTTAGTTATATGAAATATTAGATAGGTAGTCAGCCAGTTGAACGAAGGTTCCTGAAAAGCCCTCCTGAACCATTTCTTGCGACTCCTCGTAAGTTTTCATTTCCTCCTCAGTTGGGGATACAGGTGTCCCGATCATCGAAAGTAATGTTTTACCTTCATGCTCGGTGAATGTAAAAGTATTGAGAGTTTCCAATGGCCAGTTGTCATTAAAAGGAGCACGTACGATGTTACCCTTTTCATCAGAAAAGAAAGAGGTGTAAACGAGTTTCTCCGGAGCATTTACTTCATGATAAACAAATTTGACCCACATTACATTTCCGTCAGGAGATGTCTGGCTGTAATGGAAGACACCATCATGGCGAGGCTCAAACTTAGAAATATCAAAAGTCCACCCTTTAGGTCCCCACCAGTTCTGCAAGTGTTCTGATTCGGTAAATGCCTTAAATAAAAGCTCGCGAGGAGTATTGAAACTACGGGTAATTTCGGTTTTTGGAAACATTTTGTTCCTCCTCCCATTGTTTTTTATTCTGTTTGTAGCTCCTTCAGATAAAGTTCCAAGCTGTCGAGTTTTTCTTACCATTCACGGCGAGAGGTCCGTCTCTTAGGAGTTCAACAATCCTTAATCGATTTGGCTCTGCAAGAGCACTTAATAATGTAGTATTCATCTTTACACCACGATTTATTAGAATTATATTCCTTTGGGAGAAATATAAACAAACAGGAATATTCCAGTCAAGTAATATTGGATAAAATATTTATCCCGAATTAACTTCATATAGCAAGGGGAGAGTTTTTGTTGTACTACACGAGGAGGTACCAATAATATACTTCCCCTTAAATGTAAATGAGCGCTAACCCTTGTTCCAGGATAGCGCCCGATTGTGGAAGAATAGTATAAGTTTTGTAGATAACATCATTTTCAAATTAGGAAACCATTTTACCAAGCTGTACGTTGAGAATAAAACAATGATATTTTTGTACATAATGATACAGTTTTAAGTTTTTTATAAAAAAGAATGATTCAGCAGTTTTTATTCGAAAAAAGAACTAATGTTCGAGTATACTTGTAACGAAGACAATCTCGGTAGCGGTTATTAAGGAATCCAATCTTGATTCAAAGGAGAATGAAAATGATTAAACCATATTTAATGTTTAACAGAGAATGTGAAGAGGCTTTCAAACTTTATATTGAGGCATTTGGTGGGGAACTTATTGTTATGCAAAAATATAGTGAGATCCCATCAAATCCAGACTTTCCTGTTGAAGAGAGTGATAAAGACCTTGTTCTTTACTCACAATTAAGATTAACAGAAGATGGAATTATAATGGGTTCTGATTCAAACCGGGAATTGAATGATAGTGACAAAATGGTTGTAAGTGTAGAGCTTAACTCGGAGGAAAAAGCTAGAAAGGCATGGAACATATTAAAAGAAGATGGATCTATAAATATGGATCTTCATGAAACATTTTTTGCGAAACTTCACGGTTCATTGAAGGATAAATTTGGTGTTTCATGGATGTTTACTGTCAATTAAAACTATTCTTGAATCTAAGTTCAGAAGACATCCTTCTTTGTAAAGTCGTTAGGGACAGAAATTGGAGAATATATAAGTAGGGGGATAATCAATTATTGAGAAGGGTTTAAAATCCTCATTAATACTCGGACGCTTTAATGGAGTAACTAAAAAAAGCCCGATTTCTTAATATTAATACTAAGAAATCGGGCTTTTTAATATTGGAATTTCTTAAGGCGGTACATCCGTATTTTCCTGAGGCTGCAATAAATGATTGGATATCATTTATGTGAGTGAATTTTCTTGTAAAATGGGGTTTTTTCTGCCTGTGAATTTACTACAATTGTGGTCGTGGAAATACATTGAAAAAAATGAGAAAATATGATAAATTTATATAGATACACCGATTTTATATTTTTATGTATATTATACCCTATTGTGATTATACATCATAAAATCCTTTTCAGTCAATCCCTATTTTTTTTTTTTTAAAGGAGTGTTTGATATGAACATGGAACTTGGCGAGGAGGAAGAACGAGTGGACAGCATGATTATTTGATTACATGAATAATTTTTGTCATATGATTCGTCTTGGAATTGAGCGATGAATGGGAGGGAAAGAAATGAAACCATATGTACTGGAGTTTCGGGAGATCGATAAAACGAAACAAATGGTGGTCGGTGGCAAAGGGATGAATTTGGGTGAATGCTCGAGGATTGATGGAATTCTAGTACCAGAAGGGTTTTGTGTTACCACTGAGGCATTTAAAAGAGTCATTGCGGAAAATGATGAGCTTCATCAATTACTGGATCAACTAGCAGTACAAAAAGTGGACGACCGAAAAAGAATTAGTGAAATTAGCAGGAAGATTCGTGAGCTGATTGAGGGAATCGAGATCGACAAGGGGATCGAAGAAGATATCGACCGATGTCTCTTAACTTTTGGCTTCGAGCATGCATATGCTGTTCGATCTAGCGCTACAGCCGAAGATCTTCCATTTGCATCCTTTGCAGGTCAACAGGATACCTATCTAAATATCAAAGGAAAAGTGGGGATTTTACAACATATTAGTAAGTGCTGGGCTTCACTATTTACTGATCGTGCTGTGATTTATCGAATGCAAAACGGATTTGACCATCGTAAGGTTTATCTGTCTGTTGTTATTCAAAGGATGATGTTTCCACAAGCTTCCGGAATACTATTTACAGCTGATCCAGTTACTTCAAACCGCAAGGTGCTGTCGATCGATGCTAGCTTTGGACTGGGTGAAGCACTTGTCTCTGGCTTAGTGTCTGCGGACAATTATAAAGTGCGGGAAGGTAGGATTGTGGAGAAGCAGATTTCTACCAAAAAGTTGGCTATATATGCACGAAAAGAAGGCGGAACGGTGGAAAAGGAAATTGAGCCGGGTCAGCAGATTTTATCGACCCTGTCAGATGAGCAAGTGTTGGAGCTTGAAAGGATCGGCAGAAAGCTTGAAGCATATTTTGGATCTCCGCAAGATATCGAATGGTGTTTGGTTGATGATACATTTTATATTGTCCAGAGTCGTCCAATCACTACTTTATACCCCATCCCTGAAGCGAATGATCAAGAGAATCACGTTTATGTATCTGTCGGTCATCAACAAATGATGACCGATTCCATGAAACCACTGGGATTGTCTTTTTGGCTGTTAACGACTCCTGCACCCATGCGTAAAGCTGGCGGAAGGTTATTTGTGGATGTCACACATATGCTGGCTTCACCTGACAGCAGAAAAATGTTATTAGATGCCATGGGACAACACGATCCGCTTATGAAAGACGCACTCATGACCATAATGGAGCGAGAAGATTTTATAAAATCGTCACCAGATGATAATAAAGTACCGAGTACCAGTAAAAGCAATAAAGGTATATCGCCTTCGGGTTTTAAAGCACAAATTGAAAACGACCCGACAATCGTTTCTGATTTGATTAAGAGTAGTCAAACATCGATAGAAGAGTTAAAACAAAACATCAAAACGAAATTAGGATCGGATTTATTTGATTTTATTCTGGAAGATATCCAGATATTAAAGAAGATTTTATTTGACCCACAAAGTTCAGCTGTGTTTATGGCTGCTATAGATGCTTCATTATGGATCAATGAAAAAATGAATAAGTGGTTAGGTGAAAAAAACGCAGCCGACACGCTTTCTCAATCTGTACCAAACAATATTACTTCAGAAATGGGTCTCGCGCTATTGGATGTCGCAGATGTGATTCGTCCTTATCCAGAAGTAATTGATTATTTACAAAATGTTAAAGATGATAATTTTTTGGATAAACTGGTTAAGTTTGATGGCGGACAGCAAATCCAAGACGCTATCTTCGATTATCTCAGCAAATACGGAATGCGATGTCCCGGAGAAATCGATATTACTAAAACTCGTTGGAGCGAAAAACCAACTACACTTGTCCCCGTGATTCTTAGTAATATCAAAAACTTTGAGCCTAATGCTAGCAATCGGAAATTTGAGCAAGGGCGACAGGAAGCTTTGAAAAAGAACAAGAGTTATTAGGTCGATTGAAGCAATTACCGGATGGTGAACAAAAAGCCAAAGAAACAAAACGAATGATCGGCCTGATCCGGAATTTCATCGGTTATCGGGAATATCCAAAATACGGCATGGTTAATCGCTACTTCGTTTATAAGCAGGCTTTACTGAAAGAAGCTGAACAACTCGTACAAGCCAACGTTATTCGTGAAAAAGAAGATATATACTATCTCACTTTTGAAGAACTTCACGAAGTCGTACGCACTAATAAACTAGATTACCAGATCATCAGCAAACGAAAAGACGAGTACAAATTATATGAAAAACTAACTCCACCACGTGTTATCACGTCTGATGGTGAAATCATTGTAGGTGAGTACAAACGAGAAAATCTCCCAGCCGAAGCAATTGTAGGTCAACCGGTTTCTTCCGGAGTTATAGAGGGCAGAGCACGCGTCATCTTAAACATGGAAGATGCAGATCTAGAAGATGGAGATATACTGGTTACAACCTTTACCGATCCTAGCTGGACACCATTGTTTGTATCCATAAAAGGACTTGTCACCGAAGTTGGCGGACTGATGACCCATGGGGCAGTCATCGCACGTGAATATGGCTTACCTGCCGTTGTCGGTGTGGAAAATGCTACGAAAATGATCAAGGATGGACAAAAGATCAGGGTGAATGGAACAGAAGGGTATATAGAAATATTATAATTCATTACATTTCAATCATAAAAGAAGAGCATTCGAATTAGGAGAATCATTGAAATCATGAAATCGAACCTTTATTAAAGGGCCACTTTTATGCAATAACCAAAGCCCAATTTCTCGCTTACAACACCGGGAAATTGGGCTTTTTATATTTGGGTTTTATTATCGCTGTAAATTCACAATTATCTATTCTTAGAAGTGAAAAATCTTGATTTAATGATGGTTTTACATTGAAGACATGTAAACTACGTATTCGTCTTGGACAGCTTTAGAATTTTATAACGGCTTGTTTTTCTTAAAGGCCACTAAAACGCCTTAAAGTAGAGCACAGTGTTGAATATAAGGGCGCCCCTCTTGGAATTAGAATACGTTTTTATTTTAGGTAGCTTGACAACTGAAACATGTGAAATTTATTCAATTGGTAAATGTAATAGACTCCTATCGTAAATCGGTCCCTAAAGCGCTTTTAATCATTTTATTTTATTGGAACCCATCTTTCACAAGATGGATTCGGATAAGCTCCTTGATATACTTCAAGTGATGCTATTTTCAGCATGTTCGCATCGATTGGATGGGAACCATTCCGAAAAAATTTGTTTCCACGTACTCACGATAGCCTCTGGTATTTCTAAGCTGGAAAATCCATCAGGTACATCACCATTTTATTCTGTTGCAATCCAATAACCCATGACGTTTTCCGCTTCTTGATAATTATCTGTGATACCCAATAAACCTTGATTTTGTCCATTAATTAATTGAGCTAATGAATCGATGGTCCATCATTATTGGCTTTACTCCAGAGCTTTGGAATAAGTGCATCCGTTTCCTTAGTAGCGCATGAGAGTTTTTCTTTAATCCCAACCACTTGAAAAGCATCTCTTTCAATAATTTCATATTTCATTGGTTCTGCTCCTTTCAGATTTACCTGGGTCTTGTTACTTGTACTGAACGATTCTTGAGCAACCAATGCCAAACGGCGACGATATTCCCCGCAGAAATATTTGTCCATACATAAGGAGATACATTTGCTTTTTTTAGCTATATATTCTATAGAAATATTAAATTTTTGTATTGGTAATTATACATTATCTCCATTATAATTTTTAAGAAAGATATTTCGGAATTTTTTAAATAAAGGAGAAATTATGTATACTCATCCGACTTTAAAATATTGGAATGGAAGAATTGATTCCCAAACTGACCTGGACAGCTTCAGATACCACCAAAGAGTGCGCTTGGCACCGATTTCGGAATTAGCCACCTCTTCCAATGCATCCAGAACTTTTGGACTGATTGGCTTTAAATGTGATGAAGGCGTCAAAAGGAATAAAGGCAGGATTGGTGCTGCCGAGGGTCCTGATCATATTAGGCAGTCGTTGGCAAAATTACCCTGTCATTTACCTTCCCAAACCGAGCTGGTGGATGCTGGCGATGTAATATGTGAAAGTACAGAGATGGAGGCCGCCCAATCTCAACTGGGATCAGCTGTTGCCCGGATATTGGAGAGTAAAGCGATTCCCATCATATTTGGGGAGGGCACGAAACCCTGTATGGCCATTATCTTGGGATTAGGCAATCCATTGGACCAAAAGCTAGATTAGGGATTATTAATATTGACGCTCACTTTGATATGAGGCCTTATGAAAAAGAAACTTCATCAGGGACGATGTTTAAGCAGATTTTGGACGAAGATCAAAGTTGTGGCTATTTATGTGTCGGAATTCAGAAGCAGGGGAATACGAAGGCGCTGTTTCAAACTGCCGAGAGCAGTAATGTCGACTACATATTGGAAGAAGATTTGTCATTGAACGAAATGGATGAAACGAAGCGGAGGATAAATGAATTCGCTAAGGAAAATGACTATATCATCCTTACATTATGTACGGATGTTATTGATTCAGCCTACGCACCTGGGGTAAGTGCACCATCGCCGTTTGGACTGGATCCGAAATTGGTCCGTGCCATTATTAGGCATATCGTATCGAATGAAAAGATCCTTTCCTTTGATATCTCGGAAGTGAACCCTTCGTTGGACGAAAATAACAAGACCGTTACATTGGCAGGGCATTTAATAAATGAGGTTTTGCTGCATTTTAAATAATGGACATGGAATAGGGGCAACTCCAATTCGGTCCTTCCAGAAAGGGAGTTCCTTTTCGTACCGACTGTTGGGGCTTTCCTCAAAGCGAAACACCTTTGACAGCGCCCAGACTGTCCATGAATCATTCATGGACAGTCTTTTTGCACTCTCTTTACAAGGATTTAGGGTCCCTGGCATTGCTTCGTTCGACTAACCCTTTAAAGTATAAAGGCATGTAGATTCTCCAAGACTCTGCTAAGTTCAATACTGATACTTGTAGGTTTTTGGTTTATAATAACAACCATCTAGCCTTTTGAGGAGGGATTCCATGAATGAGTATAAAGTAACGGTCAGGAATGGCAGTACCTTAATTTTGTCGGAAATCATTAAAGCTGAAGACGAAAGAGAAGTCCTTGGCACTCTTTTGATTTCCAGTGAATTATTTAATCAACCATTTACCGACATCAGGATTTTAGAACGCTGATTTGTGCCTGCCCGTTCCATTTGATACACTGTAAGAAATCTTAATACGGTAGGCGATACTATGTGTGGACGTTTCACTCTTTTCACTGACATAGAAGAAATAAAAGAACGGTTTGATATTCAAGGATCATTTGATGAGGAATACCAATTCAGCTACAATATTGCTCCTTCCCAATCCGTGCTCTCCGTCATTAATGATGGGGAAAGGAATCGACTTGGATATCTTCGGTGGGGACTCATTCCTTTCTGGGCAAAAGACGTAAAAGTGGGCTACAAAATGATCAATGCCAGAGCGGAAACCATTGCTGAGAAAGCAAGCTTCAGGAATGCGTATGAGAAGAAGAGATGCTTGATAATCGCTGACTCTTTTTATGAATGGAAGAAGACGCCAGAAAGAAAAATACCGATGCGAATAAAACTGAAGAATCATGCTCCATTTGGAATGGCCGGTCTCTGGGAATCCTGGAAATCTCCTGAAGGCATCAGCATTTATTCGTGCTCCGTTATAACAACCGTGCCTAATGAGCTAATGACCAGCATTCATGATCGCATGCCTGTCATCCTTAAACCGGAAGATGAAAAAGATTGGTTGAATCCTTCCATTAATGATCCTGCTTATCTGCAACAGTATTTAAAGTCATTCGATTCGGAACAGATGGAAGCATTTGAAGTATCGACTGATGTGAACTCGACTAAAAATAATTCACCTAACCTAATCCAACAAATTTGCTGAGAAGTCATTAGACCTCTAGGACTGTAGACAACTTGATGAAAATCGAGTTTGTCTACATTTTTTTGTTTGTACAATTTGAACGTTGATCTCCTCTCAAGAAACTCGCTTTCCGCGGGCGGTCCTCCCTCGGCGCCTTTGCGCCTGCGGGGCTCCCCAGGACTCACTTTTCCCGCAGGAGTCTCGCACACTCGCTCCAACCAACTTTGTTCTCTTTATGAACAGTAGGAGTGCAGGTGAAATACTTTAAAATTAACCCTTGCGAAAATAGACAAAATGCTGTACTGTTATATTTGCTTTTCAAAACGACTTTCGATGTCACTTTCACAAACTCAGATGGTTTCGGCAAGTTTTCAGCCCGGTACTTTTCTGGCAGGCATCGTAATTTTTGATAAATTATATAATGTAATCTTCTTATCAAGAGAGACGGAGGGACTGGCCCGAAGATGTCTCGGCAGCGGACTTAAATGGAGTGCTGTGCCAAATCCAGCAGGCTGATTTTCGCCTGAAAGATAAGGAGGGTGTTTTTATAAATTAAAAGACCTCTTCTTGCTGTTAAATAGAAGGGGTCTTTTTTATTTTTTGCTTTAGCTTCCATGACTGGATAATCAGGTAGGTTCAAATTGGAGTTATTTGCGAAAAACTGTTAATAGAATAAGAGCTGTGACACATGTCGCGGGAAAAATAAAAAGAGGTGTACATCATGAGTGCAAACAATAAAGGGAATCCATGGGCATTGATCCCATTTGTCGTTTTTTTAATTTTATTTATAGGTTCCGGAATCATCACTAAAGATTTCTATTCATTTCCGGTGATTGTAGCGATTTCAATTGCATCTGCAGCTGCATTGGCGATGAATCGGAAAGAGACTTTCAATCAAAAGGTTGAAATCTTCTGTAAAGGTGCCGGGGACGCCAATATTATGTTAATGGTTATCATTTTCCTTTTAGCCGGCGCTTTTTCCGAAGTTGCCAATGGCATGGGGGCAGTTGAATCAACCGTGAATCTTGCTTTAGCGGTTTTTCCGCAAAATCTTTTAATGGTAGGGATTTTCATCATCGCTTGTTTTATTTCCTTATCCATGGGGACGAGCATGGGAACGATTGTAGCACTTGCGCCTATCGGGGTTGGAATTAGTGAGCAAACAGATATTTCGCTAGCCCTTTCCATGGCGGCCGTTATTGGTGGTGCGATGTTTGGTGATAATCTTTCATTCATTTCAGATACGACTATCGCCGCAGTTCGAACGCAGGGAACGAAAATGAAGGATAAGTTTAAAGTGAATTTTTTCATCGTTTTACCTGCAGCCATCATCACATGTGCCATCCTAGGAATTTTAACGATGGGTGAACAAGCTGACATCTCCCAACAGTCTTATGATTGGGTGAAGATTCTTCCGTATCTTTGCGTATTGATCACTGCATTGGCAGGAGTCAATGTGTTCCTGGTCCTTTCCATCGGAATCGTATTTGCCGGAATTATCGGGTTGGCCGATGGAAGTTATCAACCGTTGGGTGTCATTCAAAAAGTTGGGGAAGGAATGGCGGGAATGTATGAAATTTCCTTCCTTGCCATTTTAATTGCAGGTATGGTAGCTGTAATTAAACATAATGGTGGCATCGATTATCTACTTCACCTTGTGACCCGAAATAGCAAATCAAAAAGAGGGGCGGAATTCAGCATTGCGGGGCTTGTTGGTTTAACGAACCTTTCAACGGCAAATAACACGATTTCGATTATCATTGCCGGTCCACTTGCCAAAAATATTGCTGAAAAGTACGGGATTGATCCGCGTAAATCGGCGAGCGTGCTTGACATTTTTGCATGTTGTATCCAAGGGTTGATCCCATATGGAGCACAACTGCTTGTTGCAGCAGGGGTAGCAAAGATTTCTCCGTTAAGCATCTTGCCGTATTCATATTACCCTATCCTGATTGGACTTTGTGGCGTCATTGCCATCCTGATTGGTTTTCCACGGTTTCAGCCGGGAAATGATGGATCGAAGAACTAAAAGTTAAAACAAAGTGATTGGAGCGGGTGTGCGAGACTCCTGCGGGAAAAGCGAGTCCAGGGAGACCCCGCAGGCGCAAAGGCGCCGAGGAGGCTCCCGGACCGCCCGCGGAAAGCGAGTGCCTGGAGGGGAATCAACAACATTCAAATTGTACAAACCCCTAAAATTTCATTGAGTTTGTCTACAGTCTGAACACCCTGAATCATTGGATACAGGGTGTTTTCTGTATGGGTGAATTAATAAAACATGAATTTTCCGAAGTCATCATCACTTTTATGTCTTAATCAAGCATTCTTCAATTCATCTGCTTGATTCCGGTCCAAATTAATGATGGTTGTGTACGACACCTGTCATGAATAGAGGACAACACCAACTAAACCAGAAAGAATGATTACATAGGCTGGATGCCAGCGTAATTTCATTAGGGCAAATAACGATAAACCAAAAACGAGTAATGAGCTTATCGTATGCCATGAAAAGTTCACGGCTATCATATGATTTGAGAGTGCAAAGCTGATCGCTGCAAAGAGGATTAAACTAGTGACAATGGGTCTTAAGCCATAAAACATGGATTGAATAACCGGGTAATGATTCAATTTGCTGAAGAAGGAGGCTATAACGGTTACGAAAATAATAGCAGGAAGCAAGATTCCGAGAGCAGATGATATGGCTCCTGCTAATCCAGCAGTCGAATAGCCTACGAGAATGGCACTATTGGCGGTGACAGGTCCTGGGGACATTCCGGAAATGGCGATGATATCAGTAAATTGCTGCGTCGTCATCCATCCATGCTGTGAGACTTCCGATTCTATTACGGGAATCATGGCGTATCCGCCTCCGAACGATACAAAGCCGATAATAAAGAAGGTGCTAAACAACTCCCACAATTCCATCATTCCATCACACGCTCTCTTTAAAATTAGTTAGGACCGTTTTTTGATTTAACTATATGCCAGCACCCATGAAAGGTTCGAAATCATTTTCTCCATTTCCTATATTTTTTCTGCCCATCTTGACATCGTAACCTAATTTTCTCTTAATGGAGAAGGTCACAATACCAGCTACAGCTCCTGCTAATATAACCATCACAGGGTGCAGAAAGAAAAGGACGGGAATTCCTGCTATCAAAATAAAGAAAGTTGTTTTGTCTACAATAGCCGTTTTTCCTATTTTGATAGCCGCATAGGCGATGATGGCCACTATGGAAGCTCTGATCGATATGAATGCGGATTCTATCTTCGGATTATCCTGAATGAAAAAATACAAAATGCCCAGGAGCAGTACAATTAAAAAGGTAGGTAATGAAACACCGATCATTGCTGCCATTGCTCCCTTCATTCCGGCAATCCGATGGCCGATAAAGGTGGCGGAGTTAATGGCGACAGCTCCCGGTACGGACTGAGATAAAGCGAAAACATCCGTCACTTCTTCACTTTTCATCCATTTTCTTTTTTCGACCACTTCTTTTTCGATTAAAGGGATCATCGCAAACCCGCCTCCGAATGTGACAGGTGCTATTTTAATAAAGGTCCAAAATAATTGGAATAGAGTTTTCCATTGTCCTTTCATTGACATCCGTCACTTCCTTTGCATGCTTTGTTTAATTCTTATTATTAACATATCAAAGAATAAGGGCTGGGTAAATTGCAACAAAATCATCGGGTATAACAAAACGTTATACCCAGAAGATTTATCCGTTTTATAAAGAATGCCGCCAATAATTGAATAGCCTCAGAATGTAACACACTATTTTCATTTCACCATTTACCTAATGATGCTATTATTTTAATAAACTATCTAAAAACATGGGGGCGTTTTCTTGAAATTGGAAAATCTGAAAATGTTTTGTTTAGTGGTGGATGAAGGAAGTATAAGCCAGGCAGCGAGGTTAAGTTTCCTATCTCAACCCGCTGTAACACGGCAGATCCATCAACTGGAAAACTATTATAACACTTTGTTATTCGACCGTGAGGAAGGAAGGCTGAGAGTTACAGAAGCAGGAAAGCTGTTATACCCTTTTGCAAAAGCTATTGTAAATGACTTCAACCATTCAAAAGAAGTGATTCAGCAATCGACGGGGAAGTACAATGCAAATCTCATAGTAGGGGCTTCCTTGACTATCGGTGAGTATTTGTTGCCGAGCTTGCTTGGGAGATTTAAAAAACAACAGCCTGAAATAAAAGTGACATTGACGATAAAAAATACGCCCCGGGTTCTGGAGGATCTTTCAAACGATGTCATTGATTTGGCCTTGGTGGAAGGACTTGTGGAAAACACTGATTTTATTGTAGACAAGTTCGCCGAAGACGAATTGATATTGGTATGTCCATCCGACCACCCGTGGAAAGACAGAAAAGAAATTCAGCTAGAGGAATTGGGAAATGAAAGGATGATTTGGCGTGAATCCATTTCCGGAACACGGCTTATCGTAGAAAACATGCTAAGGGAGCATGAGGTATTAGAAAAAATTGAAAGCTACATGGAGATTGGCAGCACACAAGCGATAAAAAGTGCGGTTGAAGCTGGACTTGGTATCAGCATTTTGCCAAGGCTGACAGTGGCCAGGGAATTGGAGCAAGGGTTTTTGCGGGAAGTGGGTATTTCCAGAATAGATATGACAAGAAATTTATGGCTAGTCAGGAAAAATAAGCGTTTTAATAAAATAGGGGTGTCTAAATTTGTTGATTTTCTTCAATAAGGATTGAACGCTGCCTTGGTTTACTATTATTATTTGGCAGCGTTTTCAGTTTCCTGGTTATCGGTGTGGTCCCGGCCCCCTTACCATGCAAAAGTCATATTAAATTGAATATAACGCATTGATTATTCATAAAAGCCCTTCTCTATCGGGAGGGGCTTTTTGTATTTGGTTTTACAGCCTAAGGTATGCCAATCAAATTTTAATATGGAAACATTTTTTATATAAATAAAATTGAAGTTACTATTAGAAATAGGAAATATACTTAATGGCAAATTAATTATAAGATAAATTCATATTATTCTAAAAAATTCTAAAAAGGCAGCTTCAACATTCGTAATATAGAAATGATATCTACTTAGAAAGGGGTATGAAATGTCCAAAGTATCTTTAATTAAAGGAATGGTTTCCGTTCCCATTGTTTTTGTTTTACTTGCAGGTTCTTCTGTTACAAATGCTGCGTCAGAGAAGCCAATGCCTGCGACAAGCGCAACGATTTCAGCCAATAAGGCTTTTTATGAACAGTTGGATTTTACAGATAAGGAAGATTTCAAGAATGCACATAAAGGATTTATTGCGCCTTTGAATATGAATCCAATAAAAAATTCAAAAGGTGTCGTAGTATGGGATAGTGATCGATATTCATTCATCAAAGAAGATCAGCCGGCAAGTTTTACTGTAAACCCAAGCTTGTGGAGACAGGCTCAATTACAAAATATATCAGGCTTATTTAAAGTGGTAGATGGCGTTTATCAAGTTCGGGGCCAGGATTTATCAGTGCTCACCATTGTGGAAGGAAAAACAGGATTAATAGTTTTGGATACACTTTCTACAATTGAAACGGCCAAAGCAGCCATGGAGCTGTATTTTGAACATCGACCCAAAAACCCAGTAAGTGCAATAGTCATTAGTCATAGTCATGCGGATCACTTCGGTGGTATGAAAGGCATTGCTCAATATGCTGAAAATCCAGCTAAAGTGCCGATTATTGTCCCAGCAGGTTTTAACGATGAAGCGCTAAGTGAAAACATTCTTTTAGGTAATATAATGTCTCGCCGTGCAGGTTATATGTTTGGAAATCTTTTACCCGCAAATGAAAGAGGGTTTGTTACTTCTGGTATTGGCCCGGGATTAAGTAACGGAACTTTTAGCTATTTACCTCCAACAATGGAAGTGAAAGATGATATTCAAACGGTGGAAATAGACGGAATAACATTTAAATTTTTATTGACGCCAGATTCAGAAGCGCCATCTGAGATGCATTATTATATCAATGATTACAAAACTTTAGTGGTTGCGGAAAACACCGGACACACGTTACATAATATTTATACACTAAGGGGAGCTAAAACCAGAGATACCTTAAAATGGGTGAAAGCACTTGATGAAACAGTCGATTTGTTTGGAAATGAAGATATAGATGCTATGGTTACAGCCCATACATGGCCCGTTTGGGGAAGGGACAATGTTCTGGAGCAGTTGGAAAGTCAGCGTGATTTGTACAAATATATTCATGATCAAACAATACGATTAGCTAACTTAGGTCTCACACCTGATGAAATCGCGGAAAAGTTAAAGCTTCCTGAAAAGTTGGATAAAGTTTGGGCCAATCGGGGGTATTACGGAACATTGAAACACAACGTAAAGGCGGTGTACAACTTTTATTTAGGATATTTCAACGGTAATCCATCGGACCTGGATCCATTACCACAAGAGGAATCCGGTGCTAAATATATAGAATATATGGGTGGGGAAAAGAAGGTCATTAAACGAGCAAAACTTGATTATAAAAAGGGGAATATCGCTGGGTGGCTCAAGTATTAAAACATGTAGTCATGGCTAACCCCAAAAATGCAGAAGCGAAAAATTTACTGGCTAAAGCTTATGAGCAATTAGGATACACAGCTGAATCTTCTGTATGGCGTAATTTCTATCTTACCGGCGCAGATGAGTTAAGGAACGGCGTGGCGGACTCGAAGGGAAGTGGCGGAATGATGAATCTCGATACGCTGCTCAATATGCCAATGGATGATTTCCTGAAATTCTTGTCCATTAAATTAAACGGAACAAAAGCTGAAAATAAAAATATGGCATTCAATTTGACATTTACAGATTCGAAAACCAATTATATGATCGATCTGGATAATTCTGTATTGAATTTCAAAATAGGAAAAATGGCGTCCAACCCTGATGCAACATTGACATTAGATAGAATAACCTTCTATCAGATTGCTCTAGGACGTGAAGATTTATCCAAAATGGAATCTGCCGGTAAAGTTTTCATTTCCGGTGATAAAGAGCAGTTTGAAGATTTCCTGACTTTGTTGGATCAATTTCAACCAAAGGTTAATATTGTTACTCCGTGATAATCGACTACTTTATATTCGGTAAGCAGGATGGGCCGGTGACCAATATATACCCACGAGTCTATTTTTAGACACTTGGGTTTGTATCGAATAAATTATAGGCATCCAGTTTCGTTTCAATAAATTCATTCATTGTTTTTTAATGAAACGCTCCAAACAGTCACAGAACAAAAATCAATAACCGTAAAGAAACTTTCAAGTTTCGTAAACTGAAAGGAATTGTAAGCGCTTCCTATAAGGCTGGAGTTTTGTGAAAATATAAAAAATGGAGTGATGGGGAATGCAGCTGTATGCAAGTAAGAAACGAAAATTAATGATTAGCGGCCTTTTATTTGTTGGAATGATTTTAAGCTTTTTTGATCGTGTTGCCATAAATGTCGGGATTATTCCTATTGCAGATGAGTTTCAACTTAATACGTCCCAGACAGGTTTTTTAATTAGTATATTTTTTGTTAGCTACTCACTCATGCAACCGCTTGGTGGATGGATGACCGATAAGTATGGCGCCAGAGTCATGGTTACTGTGTCTTTGTTTAGTTGGTCTTTGTTCACTGTAATGTCTGGGTTTGCTTGGTCATTTATGTCTTTATTATTCATCCGTTTTCTGTTCGGGTTAGGTGAGGGGCCTTTCTATCCTGCCAGTATGTCCACCATAAGGGATAACTTCCCGGAAAAAGAACGGGGCCGGGCAAATTCATTTTTCTTGTCTGCCCAAAATATTGGCGGGATATTAGGTACTGCACTTGCCGCCTCCATGGTGGTAGCATTCGGTTGGCGGGGCATGTTTACCATTGCCGGAATTCTAGGGATATTGGTTTCTTTCGGAATTTGGTTCATTCTAAAGCCTCACGGAAATCAAGTGGTTAAAAAAGACAAACCGAAACAAAAAAAGGTTGCTCTGAAACTGTTATTTAAAATCGAAAATATTTGGAAACTCATAACTTTCAAGTTTATATCAAATATTATCAACTATGGTCTGATCACTTGGATGCCTATATATTTGGTTAAAGAAAAAGGGGTCGATTTAATATCCGCCGGGGGTTATTGGCAATCCCTTATATTTTTGGTTTCTTGATGTTTAATGTAAGCGGATGGCTTCTGGATAAGCATATGGCCAACCGGGAGAAGTATCTTGCCGCTGCAGGCGCTTTATTATCGGCACTTTTTCTCTTTTTAATGTCTAACGCCACGTCTATAGTACTTATCATCACTTATCTCACTCTCAACTCCGTAGCGCTGTCTTTCTTTGGAACCGTTCTTTATACGATAATCATAAAATACTCACCAAAGGAACTTACCGGCTCTGCCTCCGGACTCGTAACTTTTGCCGGTCAAATTGCAGGTGCGGTTTCTCCTTTAGCCCTCGGTTTGATTATCAGTTTGTTTAATGACTCCTATAATGCAGCCTTCCTGTTTTTGGTGATAATAGCGTTATTGGGAACGGTTGTTGCCGTATCTATTAAAAATAATCGGGCACAACCCGCTAAAGAATATGAAAAAACAACTACCATTGTATAAAACGGATTCTGCGTTTGAGGAGACAGCTGGAGCTGTTCTGATTTCACTTCTCTAAAATTGAAAGGGCCTTTCTGTTCGAGGTATGATGTTAGTAATAGGCTAGAAGGAGAATGAACCATGAATATTGAACAATTGGAATATATCATCAAGGTAGCCGAGGTAAACTCGATTTCCACGGCATCAGAAAGCCTCCATATCTCTCAATCTGGAATCAGCATGGCCATTACGAGTCTGGAGAAGGAATTAGGTATAAAAATCTTCAAGCGGTCAAGGTTAGGAACCATACCTACAGAAGACGGAAAGGAAATCATCCAGAAAGCTCATGAAGTATTAAGCAAATTGGAAGAAATTAAAGACAGTGCCCAAATACATTCAGATACGATGGAAAAAGAGTTGCGCCTATCATCTACTCAAGGTTTATTTCTTACGGTTTTGCCTAAATCCTTGGCTTTATTTAAGAAAAAGTATCCCGAAGTGAAAATTGTCATTGAAGAAAAAGGGGGACAAGAGATAACCGACGAAGTGCTGAATGGTAAGATTGACTTCGGGCTATTGAATATTCCAAAGGTCAAACCAAAAGAAAATGAGTTGGAATTCCAACCATTAATGGAAGCAAAAGTGATTGTGTCGGTCAGTAAGAACTCCCCTTTAGTGAAACGTAAAAGCATAACCCCACAAGAGTTAATGGACGAAAATTTGGTCGTTTACAATGGACCAAGAATGAAGTCGTTCATTAAAGGTTTTTTTGATCATTACGGTGAGATGAATATTTTGTTTTACACAAATAATACAGAGATCATCAAAAAAACCGTCGCTGAGGGATTAGCGATTGCCTTTTCCTATGATATTGGAGTTAACAGCGACCCCTATTTCCTAAGCGGGGAACTTGTGGCCATTCCTTTGGTGGAACTGGAAAATAACACCATGGAATTCGGTTACGTTCGCTCTAAGAAGCAGTATTTTTCAAAAGCTGCCAGGGAGTTTATTAAATGTCTCGAATTCTACACCAATCTTAAATATTAGTTTCCTATGATGATAGGGAACTAATATTTTTTGTTTACATCAATTTTTTTTATATTTACATCATATATCCTTATTTTACTTAAATATTATTTACGTATAAAATTAATTTTATAATATTTAAAATATTTGAAAAGTACACAACGATAAAAGTGAGAGGGAAAATCATGGTAACGACCCAGGAAGAAAAATTAGAGGTACTTCAAACAAAGTTGCAGGATTTCATTCAAAATGAATTGCTTCCATATGAACAGGAGCATGGATTGAACGCTGAAGAGGATATTCCGATGGAAGCCATAAAATGGGCAAGGACACGTTCCAGGGAATTGGGCTTTTACGGAATTAACCTCCCTGAAAAATATGGTGGACAAGATGTAAGCTTAAAAGGATTATGCATGTTCAAGGAAGAATTGGCACGTTCCGGGGCGGTTTTATGGGGGCAGGTTATAGGGGAGATTGGCGGGCCGCTAAGAATTGGTCAGATGTTGGAAAGTTTTACACCGGAGCAAATAGAAAAATATGTGATGCCCGTTGTGACGGGAGAAGCAAGCTGCTGCTTTGCCCTTACAGAACCCAATGCCGGTTCGGATGCCTTTGCAATCGAAACAACAGCCGTTAAAGACGGAAATGATTATATATTAAACGGAAAAAAACATTTTATCAGTGCTGCACCCTATGCTGATTTCGCCATTGTCATAGCGAAAGAAACCCAACAAGGAGAAAAAGAAAGGATCACTGCTTTCCTAGTTGATAAAAAAACACCTCAACATCCTGGGTTTGAACTAGGAGACATTCAAGTTCCCTATCAGGAGAACGCATACATGCTGAATTGAATTTCAATCAATGTCGGGTGCCTGCCGCCAATATAATCGGTGAGCCAGGAAAAGGATTGCTGCTCGGATTAAAAAGAATAAACACAAATCGCGCATCCCATGCCGCCGGCTTCATCGGAATGGCTCAACACCTACTCGATTTATCTATTGTACATGCTAAAACGAGAGTCCAACATGGCCGGCCCATCGGTGACTTCCAGGCAATTCAGCATATGCTCGCAGAAATGGCGACGGAAATCTATGCAGCAAAGTGCATGGTCTATGATGTGGTTGAAAAAATTGATCAAGGAAAAGAGGATCGGGCCGGCACGTCGATGGCCAAGCTGTTTGCTTCAGAGGTAAATAGCCGTGTGGCTGACAAGGCTGTCCAAATCTTTGGCTCCAAAGGCTTGGCAAAAGGGCATCCAGTAGAAAAAATGTACAGGAGTGCACGGATGTATCGGATTCTGAGCGGAACGTCAGAGATTCAAAAAATACAATTGCCAAAGCACTATTAAAAGGGTAAAAACTTTTTCGAAGGAGGAAAAAATATATGCTGCATAAGTTGACATTTCAGTCACTGATAAATAAAGGAATGAAACGATTCGGCGAACTGCCAGCTATTACCTTATTGCCAAACGGAGAAACGATAACCTACGAGGAGTTATGGAAGAAAACAGAACTTATAACTTCTTATTTACTGCGTTTAGGTGCAGGAAGGGGCGTCCGCATAGCGACCATCATTCCAAACAGTTTGGAAAGTGTGATGTTTGGTTTGGCCGTCCAGCAATGCGGGGCTACCTTAGTGCCATTAAGTGAAAAACTGGGGAAACGAGAAATACAATTCATTTTAAAGGAAGCCAAACCGGAAGTGGTCATAATTGCTACACAGACAAACTTTGACACCTTCTTTGAGTATTTAGCAGAAATGAAGAAGGAAGATGTTCATGTCATTGGGCTCCCAGGCTTTAATATTCATTATCCGGAGGAGTTTGAACGGTTTCAATGGCCTGGTGAAATAGATAATTTAGACTTGCCATTAGCTGGAGAAGATGACATTGCCCTTCTGTCCTATACAGGAGGGACAACGGGTACACCCAAAGGCGTCATGCATTCCCAGAAAGGACTCGGGGCAGCCATACTTTCTGCAGCCATCGAAGACCCGCTGGACGACCGTGACCGGGTATTGCTAAGTACGCCCATTGTGCATTCAGCTGGTTCATTACTTTGGAGATCCCTTGTTTCGGGCGTCCATATCTATGTGATGCGCTCATTCGACGCTGCAGTATTCATACAGGCGATAAAGGAATATAAAATTACGACGACATTCATGGTACCGACCATGTTATACAGGCTCCTTGATCAGACAAAGAAGATGGAATATGATATGAGCTCGATGCGCAATATCTTCTACGGCGCGTCACCGATTTCTCAAAAGCGCCTTAAAGAAGCTTTTGAAGTATTTGGCCCTATCATGCGTCAGCAATACGGCATGACAGAATGTAATATTGTCATTAGCAGATTATCGAAGAGCGCTCATGTATGGGCTTATCATAATAATTCGGAGATTTTGAAAAGCTGTGGAAAACCATGCATTCTTACTGAAGTTCGACTGATAGATGAGAATGGAAATGATGTAAAACCAACCGAGCTTGGAGAAATCATCGTAAAATCACCAGCGATGATGGTTGGCTATTATCAAAGACCGGATCTTACCCAAGAATACATCCGTGATGGCTGGTTCTACACCGGGGATATTGGCAAATGGGATGAAAGCGGTTACCTTTATATTGTAGATAGGAAGAAAGATATGATCATTACGGGCGGGATGAACGTATATTCTTCAGAAGTGGAGCGAGTGGTGAACCAGCACCCTTCTGTTGCATTAAGTGCTTGCATCGGCGTTCCCCATCCAGATTGGGGAGAAGCAGTGTGTGTCGTGGTAACACTACGTGAAGGATTGAGCTGCACTAGTGAGGAATTAATTGATTTCTGCAAACAAAGAACCTCAAAGTATATGGTTCCTAAAGTAGCCTACTTTCTTGATAAGTTTCCATTAACGCCTATCGGAAAAATAGATAAGAAAGAATTAAGAAAGCTGTATGCACAAGGTATTCTAACCATTTAGGAGAGGCAGAACAAGGGTATCATAACAGGCCTAATTTAACATTTATACCTACAGCAAACCGGAATATAAGATAGAGCAGAGGAATGGAAAAAAGCCTCACACGTTAATCTGGGAATCAGGACGTGTGAGGCTTTTAATATCAAGGTGTTTTTGAGTATTATTGAAAATAATGGAATAAAGAAACGTTGTAGTGAATGTTAATTGAAGTGTGGAAGAATATTTAATGATATTGAAATATTATTTTTTTCTATCGATTCCACCAATTCATGAATGAAAAAAATTGAATGTTAGGATATAATATTATTGTATTGGAGATTCATTCTGGAATTTCCTTTTTTTTATGGGCTTCATTTGTTTATCTCCCTAATCAATCGGGAAATAAATTATAGTTGTATATGTTTTTATAATAATAATTAGAGTTAAGTAGAGGTGTTTGTCTTAATGGAGATTTTAGAAAATTTTATTAGTGAGACAAATGATGTGTTATGGTCTTCCATATTGATCATCATGTTGGTCGGATTGGGTCTTTATTTTACCATCCGCACGAAGTTTGTCCAATTTAGAATGGTAGGGGAAATGTTCAGGCTTTTGGGAGAAGGGGCCACTGCGGATAAAAAAGGTGTAACATCCTTTCAGGCATTTTGCATAAGTACGGCATCGCGGGTAGGGACGGGTAACCTTGCAGGTGTTGCCATCGCGATCACGACGGGCGGACCTGGAGCCGTTTTCTGGATGTGGTTAATAGCACTGATTGGGTCTGCTTCCGCATTCATTGAAAGTACACTTGCCCAAATCTATAAGGTCAAGGATGGGGATGCATTCCGCGGCGGTCCTGCGTATTATATGGAAAAGGCATTGAATGCCCGTTGGATGGGCATCACATTCGCTGTGTTGATTTCGCTTACATTTGGACTAGCTTTCAACTCGGTACAAGCCAATACGATTACAAGCGCATTCAACGAATCGTTTGGGATTGAAAAGTGGGTTACGGCAATCATCTTGGCTATGGTCACGGCTGTCATCATTTTTGGCGGGATCAAAATGGTTGCAAAGGTCTCTGAAGTCATCGTTCCGATCATGGCAGGAGCCTATGTGATAGTGGCGTTGATTATCATCATCATGAACATTACCGAGTTACCTGGTGTTTTTGCATTGATTTTTGAAAGTGCATTCAATGGAATAAAAGAAGTGGCTGGCGGAGTATTGGGAGCCGCCATGATGCAGGGGATCAAGCGCGGCCTATTTTCTAATGAAGCCGGGATGGGTAGTGCACCAAATGCTGGTGCTACAGCTGATGTCAGTCATCCCGTCAAGCAAGGGCTCATTCAGTCTCTAGGTGTTTTTGTCGATACACTCATCATTTGCAGTTCGACTGCCTTCATCATTTTGTTTTCTGGTCTTTATACATCGAAGGAAACGGATGGTATCGTCCTTACCCAAAATGCCCTTGGGACGGCATTGGGATCTTGGGCAGGTATTTTTCTTGCCATTATTGTACTGTTATTCGCCTTTAGCTCCATTGTGGGCAACTATTATTATGGAGAGTCGAACATTGGCTTCATCAATGAAAATAAGGTTTGGTTAAACATCTATCGCGTCGCAGTCGTAGGAATGGTGATATTCGGTTCTCTTGCCTCACTGGATTTTGTTTGGGGACTGGCTGACTTGCTTATGGCCCTTATGGCCATTATCAACCTGATCGCCATTGCATTACTAGGGAAAATTGCATTTGCTGCACTGGCGGATTATCAAAAGCAAAAGAAAAGTGGGAAAAATCCTGTTTTCCATGTGAACAATATTAAAGGTTTGAAGAATGTGGAATGTTGGGGGACCCATCCGATAATGTGGATGTGAAGAAGGAGGGCTAAGCTCTCATTAAGCTTACATGTAAAGTCCTTGAAAGGGGATTTTACTTGTAAGCTTTTTTTGCTTTTTCCTCCTTTTTTATCATTACTGAATATTGCTTCGTTTTTTACACAAAATACCTTTGTCTATAATACTGCAATGATAAAATAAAAACTAGGAGTGAAAACAATGGATAGCAAGCAATCAAAAAATGAATCTTCAGAAGTTGCCGGGAGAATATATGATGTCAGCGATTATAAACGGGAAGATCCTTTATCTTCTGGACTGGCTAGAACCCACGAACAAGTCTCGGATACTTATGCGGAGGGCGAGATAAAGGCAGTCATTGATGATGTAAACGGAAGAGATATAGAGATTGCAAAAGAAAGATCAGAGGAAGAAAAGTAATACTGGGATTTTTGTTTTTTAGGAACAAGGATTTTCGCCAGCTATTTTAAAGATATATCGGTGATCCCCTAGCTTTTGGAAAGATGAAACAGAAGCTAGGGGATACTTTATTAATAAATCCTTTCTGTCTCCAATTTTTGAAGCAATTCTTCCTTCGTTCTTGGGAAAAGGTCCCTTTCTGCAAGATTCCTTGATTGAAGAAGGGCTTGAAACATTTCAAAAACCCACGGTTTCTCCAGATGTGCCTGCAGCAAAACGTCTTCATCATGGAAAACGGAAACAGGGTCCCCTTGGTATATGACCTTACCATCGTTCATGACCACGACTTCATCAGCCCATTGGTAAGCTAAATTAACATCATGAGTTGATAGGATTATCGTTTTGTCAGGGTGGTGGATACTGTCCAGCAGATTCATGATTTGTCTGGAGAAATAAGGATCCAATCCAGCGGTAGGCTCGTCCAGGAGCCAGACATCGGGTTCCATGGCAAGTACCCCTGCAATGGCAACACGTTTTTTTGCCCAAGGCTCAAAAAATGGGTAGGTCTGTCTTTCAGTTCCGTTACTTCCGTTTCAGCCATTGCCCAATTTACTTTCTCCTGGACTGCACTTTTATCCCATCCTAAATTCATTGGTCCAAACGATATATCCTGTTGTACATTAGCGGAAAAAAGCTGAGAGTCGGGATCTTGAAAAACGATACCGACTTGCTTTCTTAATGATAATAATGCGTTACGGTCATATTTCATTTTCTTGCCCTTAAACCTGATCTTCCCCGCAGTAGGTTGTAATAGACCATTT
Source organism: Peribacillus frigoritolerans (assembly GCA_030562215.1). Lineage (GTDB taxonomy): Bacteria > Bacillota > Bacilli > Bacillales > DSM-1321 > Peribacillus > Peribacillus frigoritolerans_B. The sequence continues at coordinate 3,309,099 of JAUPFL010000001.1, forward strand.
AAATGGAGGAATAAAGTTGATTTGCCAGCACCATTATTACCTAATAATGCAATTTTTTTACCTTGTTGTACCGATAGCGAAAGTTCTTTTAAAGCGAAGGTTCCATCTGTGAACTGATGGGTGAGGCCTTCTATATGAAAAATATGCTCGGCCATTGTTGGGTTGCCTCCAATTTACAAATATCCATTAATAAAGATTAAGCTTCCTAGTATTACAATCGTGATCAGCCAATTGCGTGAGGAATAGGCGTAAGTATCCTCGATATAAGAAAGGTTCTCCTGATAGCCTCTCGCGTTCATGGCCATCGTCAACTGTCTAGAGCGCTGCAATACTCCTAAAAATAATGATGAGATTAGTAATCCGAGAGATCGAATGCCTTTCCTTAACGAACCATATCCCAGCCGTGAAGATTGTGATTGGTGAATGGCCAAAGCTGTATCTAAAAAATAAAGATGAAGCGATAGGTCAATTCTATTAAATCGACCAATAAGGAAGGCACTTTAAGTTTTCGCAGCACGGATAGGATGACTGTAATGGGTGTAGTTAAGGTAAGGAAATATAAACAGCTGATACTGCCGAATACGACAGTGATCAAATTGGCCACCGTACTGACGCTGTCATCGCTGATGAATATTTGCCAGTTCCCGAACTTCCAGGACCACCATAAATCCGAAATCGAAGTAAATTTACTTGTAAAAGAAAAAAGGATGGTAATTGTTCCTGATAGTATAAAAAATCCCGGTAATAGAAGTAATTTAAAATAATAAGAAAGCGGGATTTTTGCCGCAAAAATGATTAAAGCGCTCATCACCGTAAAAGTGATGAGCGAAACGGCCATATCCCTTACCGTTAATGAAAATAGCAAAAGGGAGAGTGCAAAAACCATCTTTTCCAACGGATGTACATCCTTTAGCCCATTGAAATAGGCATATTTATCAATGAGTAACATGCTTCGATTTTTCGGGGATTTCTTGTTTGGTTTGCTTATTCCTTTGTCTCGTTACACCTATGAAATACCCAATGAAACCAGCTCCGATTGCAGCTTGCAGCGCAAATAATAAGCTCTCGGTTTCTGAACCCGGCGGCTCCCAAATACTGTTGAACCATGGCTTGTATTCCGGCTGGATTTTAGTGATGGCCTCTTCAGCTTCGCCGTCTGCACCGCCAAATTCCGTTCCTTGTTGGGTGATTAACGGTATGGTGGCAAGAATGACGACCAGGAAAAGCAGCAGTAAACTTTTTTCATGTTAACGGGCCTCCTTAGATAAAACTCGCAGCAATTTCAATTCGCCTAGATTGTATTTTTTCAAGAAATTCATCACGACGACTGTCAATAACCCCTCACTGATTGCCAAGGGAATTTGGGTCAGGGCAAAAATCCCTGCAAATTTACTGAAAGAGGCCATGAATCCTCCTACCTCGGAAGGAAAAGCAAGAGCAAGTTGAACGGAAGTTACCACATAGGTTCCCAAATCCCCAAAAGCAGCTGCCAAAAATACGGCAAGTGAAAAAGACCACCCCAATTTAGTTGCGCCCTTGAAGACAAAGTATGCAATGAACGGTCCGCAAACGGCCATGGAAAATGCATTGGCGCCTAATGTCGTCAATCCTCCGTGAGCCAGTAAAACAGCTTGAAATAACAGAACGATGGAGCCAACGACACTCATGGCCAATGGTCCGAATAATATGGAACCCAAACCAACTCCGGTAGGGTGCGAAGAACTTCCCGTAACGGAAGGAATCTTTAGCGCCGATAATATAAATACAAATGCGCCCGATAGGCCAAGTATCATTTTTGTTTCTGGGTTTTCCCTTACTTTGGACCTAATGGACCGGTAACCCAAGATTAAAAATGGAAGCGTCAAACCCCACCAGAATATAGCCCATTCTATGGGTAAAAAGCCCTCCATTATATGCATGGCCGATGCCCGTTTTGGAACAAAAAGCAGTAAAATGACAAAATAAATAGTTTTCCAATTGGTTCTTTTCATTCTTTCTCCTTTCAACACTTATAATTTTTCTGATCAATCTTGAGAAGAAAAGCGGCGCCCAAAATAAAAAGCACTTCTCCCAAAGGAAAGAAGTGCGTAATGAACAGGAATTTTGCAGCATGAACCAACCATGGGCCATTCTGCCTGATCCGCACGCCCATCCTCGTAGGCTGAAACAGTTTCATGCTTCATGGCAGGTCTCCTGGCTTTGGTTCATCATCCCATTACATCCTTCCCATCTCATTTGACAGTGGATTTAAGTTAAAGTAATGGAACTTCCCTTTACAGTGGCGGGACCGCTCCGGATTTTCACCGGCTTCCCTTTTAAGCTGAATTCCGAAAAATTCAACACCATGAAACTTATGTAATTATTTGAAAATTCTCGTATAGTGTACCATAAAGAAATAATTCCAGCTACACTATCTTTTTTTCGCGCCGAAGTTTGTTGCGAGGTAAGGATTGTAACTGGTTTTACACTATTAAACTTTTCTAAACAGTCGGAATAAACTATTGAATTTTGATAAAGTTGTTATATGATAGATTATGTTAGTTAGAAATGTGTAATAAAACCAAATATTTCATTTTAAAAGTGCCCTTGTGTGAATAAGCAAGGGATAATAGGGAAATCGGTGAAAATCCGATGCAGCCCCCGCTACTGTAAACGCTGATGAAATTGTCGATAGCCACTGGCATGATGCCGGGAAGGGACAAAGTAAAATGAAGCGTAAGCCAGGAAACCTGCTTTTAAAATTGCATGATACTTTTCGGAGGGAAAGGTAGAAGGACTATGACGATTTTGGGAGGATTTGGCATACTTGCCTTTAGCTCCTCATTCATATAGTTTTTTAAACCTTGACTCTTAATGTTAAGGTTTTTATTTTGCCTTTTCCCTGAACTCAGGAGGAAGAAGATGACTACTTGGAACTTGACGGGTACAAATACGCATCTGCTGATTTGTAATGGGAGCAGCTGCATGAAAAAGGGCGGGGAAGAAGTAACCCAAGCGATTCGCGATGAAATTACTTCAAAAGGACTGGATCTGAAAATCCATACAACCAGGACACGCTGTAACGGAAGATGTAAGGATGCCTGCGTAGTGATTGCCTATCCCCAAGGAAACTGGTATCGAGTGGAAACGCCCGATTTCGGCCGGCAGATCGTCAATAATATCGATGATGGTGGGTTTGTTCCACAGATGATCTACCAATTCAATGACGGGGATATGACCCCTAATCCAGATTTTCCAGCTCATACGGGTATTTCAAAGAACAAAGCGTAAAAGGAGATGTCTTAATGAGTACAAACGGTAAATTATTCGTCGTGGGCTTTGGACCAGGGAATTTTGAACACATTACCAAACGTGCCGTCGAAGCCCTTCAGGAAAGTGACTACATCATTGGTTATAAAACTTATGTTGAACTCATTCAGGGACTGCTTACAGATCAAACGATCATTAGTACGGGGATGACCGAAGAGGTCTCACGTGCACAGGAAGCAGTGAAACAAGCGGAGTTGGGAAAGAAAGTGGCGGTGATTTCCAGTGGGGATGCCGGAGTTTACGGAATGGCAGGGTTGGTTTATGAAGTATTGATTGAAAAAGGCTGGAAAGAAGAAACTGGAGTGGGCATTGAAGTCATTCCTGGCATTTCTGCAATCAACTCATGTGCGTCTTTACTAGGGGCTCCAGTCATGCACGATTCGTGTACGATCAGCCTCAGTGATCATTTAACTCCTTGGGAACTGATCGCGAAAAGGGTTGAAGCAGCTGCCATGGCAGACTTTGTCATTGCGCTGTATAATCCGCGCAGCAGGCAGGCGGACCCGGCAAATTGTTGAAACACAGAAAATTCTCCTTCGCTACCGCTCGCCGGATACACCTGTCGGGTTGGTGAAAAGTGCTTATCGGGATAGGCAGGATATTGTCATTACCAATTTAAAGGATATGTTGAATCACGATATTGGAATGTTGACCACCGTCATCATCGGTAATTCATCCACCTTTTTATATGATGACAAAATCATCACACCAAGAGGCTATCAGAGGAAATATACGTTGAATTCGGAAAAGCAACCATTGAAGCCGCATCAGCGTCTGCAGAAAGAAGCGGAACCGTGGGCATTAGATCAAGATGCCGATTCCGTGCAAGAAGCCTTCACCGAATCCGCTGGAGGAGTTGGATTACTTACAAAAGCACCAGAAAAGAAGCCAGCTTCCTTTGAAATGGCAATGGAAGCACTGTCAAGAGTCAAGGGTCAAACCGTTCAGCAATCCATTGAGCCAATTGTACAGCAAAAAATGGAGTCGGTATTCGAACTTGCCGTTAGTCCAGGTGTGGCGAATAAACAATTCACTCCCAAACAAATGATGACTCTTGCGGAAGTAGTCGGGGAAAAGGGAACGATGGAATACACGCCAAATCATAAAATCGTATTAAAGATTCCGACAACGGATCCGGAAGTCATTACGGGGAAATTGCAATCAGCAAACTTTTTATTATCGCCGATTGGAGATGTACTGACATTAAAAGCCTGTGATTTCTGTGATGGTGAAAAAGCGGAATCCATTCCTTATGCGGATGAAATACACCGGGTGCTTGGCGGAATGAAAATGCCCAAGGAACTGAACATCGGTTTTAATGGGTGTGGGATGGCGTGTTACAGTGCTGTTATGGATGATATCGGGATTGTCTTCCGAAAAGGGAAGTTCGACTTATTTCTTGGAGCTAAACCGGTTGGAAGAACAGCCCATCCAGGTCAGCCGGTTGCGGAAGGCATTGAACCGGAACAGCTTGTTGAACTGATTATGGACATTGTCGCGGAGTATAAGCAAAATGCCCATCCAAATGAGCGGCTTTTTAAATACTTCAAACGTTCGAAAAAGATACAGAATTTTTCTTATCAGGACATCGCTCCCAAAATAAACATAGAGCCTGCGCCTTGTGAAGACTAATCAAGAGGGGGAAAGTAAATGAAAGCAGTTTTGTTTGTAGGACACGGAAGCCGCTTGGCTTCGGGAAACGAAGAAGTCATTCATTTTATTGAAAATATGATTCCGGCATTGGATGAGCGCTTCCTTGTAGAAACGTGCTTCTTGGAATTTGCGGCACCGAATATATCCAAAGGCATTGATAATTGTGTAAAACGAGGGGCTACTGAAGTCATCGTCATACCGATCATTTTGTTGCATGCAGGACATTCGAAATTACATATCCCAGCTGAAATAGAGGATGGGAAAACCAAGTATCCAGAAGTGAAATTCACATACGGCCAAACGATCGGGGTCCACCATGATGTATTGACGATCCTGACAGACCGTCTTGAGGAAGCGGGATTCGATACGACCTCTGAACATTCTGAGACAGCGATATTGCTAATTGGCCGAGGTGGCAGTGATGCTGATGCAAATAGTGATATATATAAAATTTCACGATTATTATGGGAAAAGTTACACGTTAAATGGGTCGAAACGGCTTTCATGGGTGTAACGGACCCGCACGTTGATGAAGGTATTGAACGATGCATCCGATTAGGGGCAAAAAAATAGTGATGCTGCCATATTTCCTCTTCACTGGGGTGTTGATGGAAAGAATGGAGGATATGCTGAAAGGCTATCAAGAGCAATATCATGATCGAGAATTCATTTTAGCGAAGTATTTTGGATATCATCCAACATTACAGAACATTCTGCAAGAACGAGTTATTGAAGCCAGTGAAGGCAGGTCAAGCGGGGCTCTTGATTTGGAAAACTATCGTAAACATGTCGAGGAACATGGACATGCTCACCATCATCACCATCACCACGACCACGATCACGACCATGATCATCACCATGATCATGATCACGACCACGACCATGACCACGATCATGATCATGATGGGCAAGTGGTGGGGATATCAAAATGATTTTGTTCTTGGCTGGTACAAGTGATGCAAGGGAATTAGCGGTTGAGATGCAGCAGGTGGGGTTCAAGGTTTTGGCAACAGTAGTAACCGAATCGGCGGCTAAGAGTTTGCAAGATGCAGGCATATCCACCCGGATTGGCCGATTAACAGCAGAGGATATGACATCTTTAATAACTGCAAAAGGTTTTCAGGCTGTAGTCGATGCAAGTCACCCATTTGCCGAAGAAGCATCCAAAAACGCCCTTAACGGAGCAAAGGCAGCCAATGTTCCTTATATTCGTTATGAGCGTGAAAGTCAACGGTTTCAGAATGATAAATTGATAGTCGTCCGTGATTATGAGGAAGCTGCCAAGCTTGCCGCTGCAAAACGGGGGTCATCATGCTTACGACCGGAAGTAAAACCCTGGCCGTGTTCGCAAAAGAATTGGTAGGGCTCGATAATACCAGAGTCATAGCGAGAATGCTGCCTCGCATGGACAATATGGAAAAATGTGCGCAGCTGGGCATTGAACAAAAAATATCGTTGCGATTCAAGGGCCATTTTCCAAAGAATTAAATAAAGCTTTATATGAACAATATGGGGTCACATTGATGATAACGAAAGAAAGTGGCAAGGTCGGTGCGGTTGATGAGAAATTGGAAGCCGCTTTGGAATGTGGAATAGAGACGATCATGATATCGCGACCGGATGTTGACTATCAAAATGCTCATTCCAGTTTTGATCATGTCATCGCCGAATTAAATAAACAGCTAAATCAAAATTAGGAGGAATGCAAGATGGACTTTAAAACGGATTTTAAACCACTAACGGTGGACCCAGACAAAATATATGATTATAGCTTCTCGATCATAGCTGAAGAAATGGGCAATCATGATTTTTCTGAAGATGAATGGAAGATCGTCCGCCGGGTCATTCATGCTTCAGCGGATTTTGAATTGGGAAGAAGTGTCATCATCCATCCAAATGCCATTCAAGCTGGTGTGGAAGCCATTCGCAAAGGCAGACATGTCATTGCGGATGTGCAAATGATCGAGAGCGGTACAGGCAAAAAACGATTTCAAAAGCATGGCGGGGACGTTCATTGCTATATTTCAGATCCGGATGTGATGGTCGAGGCAAAACGTTTGAATACGACAAGGGCAATCATTTCGATGCAAAAAGCCGTAAAGGAAAATGAAGGGGCATTTATGCCATTGGCAATGCACCTACAGCTTTACTTGAGCTCATTCGCCTTATTAAAGAAGGGATTGCAAAACCGGACTTAATCATTGGAATGCCTGTTGGGTTTGTTTCTGCAGCAGAATCGAAAGAGGAACTGGCAAAGATCACAGAAGTTCCATTCATTACGAATATTGGCCGAAAAGGTGGAAGTACAGTCACGGTTGCAGCATTGAACGCGATTTCCTTTTAGCAGATAGGTAAAAAACATGGAAAAGAAAGTGAAAAAGACCCCTCACAAATGCGTCATGGTTATACGACGGGGGCGTGTTCGACAGCCGTGACCAAAGCGGCATTGACCGCTTTGATCACGGGGGATGCACTTGAGGAGGCAACCATTTCCTTGCCAATCGGCCGAGATGCCACTTTCACTATTGAGAAATATGAAATATCGGAAAATGCGGTTAGTGCAGAAACGATTAAAGATGCCGGAGATGATCCCGATGCCACCCATCTGGCACATATTATCTCTACTGTCAGCTGGTCGGATGTACCTGGGATTTTCCTGGATGGAGGGACCGGAGTTGGTCGTGTGACCAAACCCGGGCTTCCCGTTCCTGTAGGGGAAGCGGCCATTAATCCTGTACCGCGCAAAATGATTTTAACCACTGTGCAGCAAACACTGGAAGAATTTAAGGTCAATAGAGGAGTGAAGGTCGTCATCTCCGTACCTGCAGGTGAAGAAATAGCGAAAAAACATTAAATGGCCGCTTGGGGATTGTGGGAGGCATTTCCATTTTGGGAACAAGGGGCACTGTCGTCCCTTTTTCCAGTTCCGCCTATATGGCAAGTATCGTCCAGGCTATCAGTGTCGCCAAAGCGAGCGGGTGTGATCATCTTGTCTTAACGACTGGCGGGCGCAGTGAAAAGTATGCAATGGGCCTGCTTCAAGACTTACCTGAGGAAGCCTTTATTGAAATGGGTGACTTTGTTGGCTTTTCACTTAAGCAATGTAAGAGGCAGGGAATTAAAAAGGTATCACTGGTCGGTATGATGGGTAAATTCTCAAAAGTGGCTCAAGGTGTGATGATGGTGCATTCAAAAAGTGCCCCGGTCGACTTTGGTTTTCTATCGGAAATAGCCCAAAGCGTCGGAGCTGACGATGATCTCGTACTTGAAATCAAGAATGCAAATACAGCGTCACAAGTCGGGGATATGATGTCAGCCATTAATAATTTTGACTTTTTTAATAAATTATGTGAATCCTGCTGTCACTCTGCGATAAACCAAGTGAAGGGCGGCATTGAAATGGAAACGGCGATTTATTCGTTAAAAGGACAATTATTGGGAAGGGCTGTTGGAATTGAGTCAATCGATTAAATTAATCGGGATAGGGGATAACGGTCAGGAAAGCTTACTGCCTCAATATGCCCAATGGATAGAAGAAAGTGAAGTGCTGGTCGGAGGTGAACGGGTTTTATCCTTCTTTCCGAACTATTCTGGCAAAAAGATTGTCATAAAGGGCGGTTTGAAAAAGGTGGTGGAACAACTGCAGGATGAAATTCGTCCAACCGTTGTCTTAGCTTCCGGAGACCCATTGTTTTATGGAATGGGAGGCTATCTTTCCAGCAAAATCAAGATGGAGGTTTACCCATACTTCAGTTCAATTCAGCTTGCTTTTGCAAAAATGGGGGAAAGCTGGCAAGATGCCTTCCTGGTTAGCATTCATGGCCGCAGTATGAAAGGGCTGGCACAAAGGATTGATGGAAAAGCGAAAGTTGCCTTGCTTACAGACGGTGAAAATAGTCCCAATCAACTGGCTAAATATCTCCTTTCATTCGGAATGACGGAATACCGGGCATTTGTGGCTGAAAACCTTCAAGGGGAAAGCGAAGACTCTGGCTGGTATGAACTTGATGAAATGATGGAGCGGGAATTTTCCCGTTGAATGTCGTCATTTTGAAAAGGAAATCAGAAGGTCCAAGCTGGTCCTTGGGGATAGAAGATGAAGAATTTTCGCAGCGGAAGCCGGATAAAGGACTCATAACCAAAAAGGAAATTCGGGTATTGAGCCTGCATGCGTTGAATCTCAGGAAAAACAGCATAGTTTGGGATGTTGGGACCTGTACGGGCTCAATGGCAATTGAAGCCGCCAAGCTTGCATCCGAAGGTCAAATTTTCGCAATTGAAAAAAATGAACCTGATTTAGAAAACTGTTATCAAAACCAACGTAAATTCCGTACCGATATTACGGCGATTCATGGTAAAGCCCCGCAGGGATTGGAAACTTTTCCTGATCCTGATGCGATCTTCATTGGCGGGACTGGCGGCGAAATGGGAGAGCTGATCAATATTTGCTGCAATCGGCTTAAAGAAGGCGGCAGGATCGTTCTGAATGCCGCAACGATCGAGAATCTTTACCGGGCTAATGAGGCATTTGCGGAAGCTGGTTTTCACACAGCCATCATGCATGCGCAAATCTCCAGAAGTAAGCCAATATTGGGAATGAACAGATTTGTACCGCTTAATCCGGTTTTTATCATTACTGCACAACGAAAGGAAGACATGAATGAGTAATCTTGGTACATTATATGGCCTAGGCGTGGGCCCGGGCGATCCAGAGCTTATTACAGTAAAGGCATTTCGCGTGATCCAGGAATCTCCGGTCATTGCGTATCCTAAAAAAAGGAAAGGAAGTAAAAGCTACGCCCATCGCATAGTTGAAGTTTACATTCGTCCTGAAGAGAAGGATATGCTGGGCCTTGTTTTTCCGATGACGAAAGATCAAGCCATTTTGGATCGGGAATGGAACGGAACGGTTGAAAAAGTTTGGCAAAAATTAAATGAAGGTAAAGATGTTGCTTTCGTTACGGAAGGCGATCCGCTTTTATATAGTACGTTCATACATATGATGAAATTGATGCAGGAGTTGCATCCCGAAGTCGAAATCAAGACGGTCCCGGGCATTTCTTCCTTTAATGGATCAGCGTCAAGGCTGGGCATCGCTTTGGCAGATGGTGATGATCATGTTGCAATAGTTCCTGCAAGGGATGATTATGAAGCGATGAAGAAGGCGATCGAAGATCATGATGCCGTGGTTTTCATCAAGGTGGCAAAGGTCATCGATTTAATGATCACCGTTTTAAAAGATTTGGACTTGCTTGATAAGGCCTCGGTCGTAACCAAAGTCACTTCCGATGAAGAAGTGATTTGGAAAGTGAGTGAATTGGAAGGACTTGAACTAGAATACTTAACATTGATGGTGGTGAGAAAATGAAGATATATATTGTAGGTGCCGGCCCGGGTGACCCGGATTTGATTACTGTAAAAGGATTGAACATTCTCCAAACGGCCGATGTAATTTTATATACGGATTCATTAGTGAATGAAGAATTGATTGCTAAGGCAAAACCCGATGCCGAGGTGCTGAAAACGGCTGGAATGCATTTGGAAGAAATTGTTGGCATCATGGTTGATCGTGTTAAAGAAGGAAAGATGGTTGCCAGAATCCATACAGGTGATCCTGCTATGTACGGTGCAATCATGGAACAAATTGTCCTATTGAAGAAAGAGGGGATTGGTTATGAGGTGATTCCTGGCGTGAGTTCGGTATTCGCCTCAGCAGCGGCGATAGGAGCAGAGCTGACTATCCCTGATTTAACCCAGACACTCATATTAACGAGAGCTGAAGGACGTACGCCTGTTCCGGAATTTGAGAAGTTACGTGATTTGGCAAGTCATCATTGTACGATTGCCCTTTTCTTGAGTGCGACCTTGACCAAAAAAATCGTTAAAGAACTCCAGGAAGCCGGTTGGAAGGATGATACACCGGTCGCGGTCATTCAACGGGCAACATGGCCGGACCAAAAAATCGTTCGAACCACGTTAGTGAACTTAGATGATGCCATGCGTCAAAATGGTATCCGAAAGCACGCGATGATTTTGGCTGGATGGGCTTTGGACCCTAACATCCATGATAAAGATGAATACCGTTCCAAACTATATGATGCTAGTTTTACCCACGGTTTCAGAAAAGGTGTTAAACCATGATCATTGAATTGAAAGAAGCGGAACTTGCTCCCATTAAACGGTACCATACTTATGCGATCGTGGCGATTACAAAGCATGGTGTCGAGCTGGCACGAAAATTACATACCGTCTTTTCGAATTCCGATCTATATTACATGAGCAAGTTTGAAAAAGGGGACGAAGAGCATAAACAGATCCAGCTTTTTCGGGCAGTGTCCGTATGCTATTGCCAGCTTTATTCAAGGAATATAAAGGAATCATATTAATTATTTCACTCGGGGCAGTAGTCAGGATGATTGCACCAATTTTAAAGGATAAGAAAACGGATCCAGGTGTCGTAGTCATTGATGATAAAGGGGAAAATGTTATCAGTGTACTTTCAGGGCATCTGGGAGGGGCAAATGAACTGACTAAGGAAGTGGCTGCAGCCATTGACGCAAGAGCTATAATCACGACGGCTTCGGATGTACAAAAACGATTCCTGTTGACTTATTCGGCCAGCGCTTCGGCTGGATTTGGGATTCCGCAGAAAAATTGACGCCAGTAAGTGCATCCGTTGTAAATGAAGAGCATGTTGCCGTTGTACAGGAATCAGGTGAACGGAACTGGTGGCCTTATGAAACGGCATTACCTGAACGAATAATCGTATACCCATCCATTGAAGAAGCGCTTCAAGCAAAGCCGCAAGCAGCTCTGGTCGTGACTCACCGCATGCTTAACCAGTCGGAAACGAGGATCCTTGAAAATGGGATCGTATATCGTCCAAAAGTCATTGCTCTCGGTATCGGGTGCAATAGGGGAACGACGGCTGCTGAAATTGAGCTGGTGATTGCAGAAACACTAGCCGAATTATCGTTTTCATTAAAAAGCGTTAAAGCAATCTGTACAATTTCCATAAAGAAAGACGAAATCGGCTTAATTGAAGTAGTTGAAAAATACGGCTGGGAATTCGTACATTATGAACCGGAAGAGCTTAATCAAGCCAAAATCGAAGCGCCGTCCGATACAGTGTTTAAATACACGGGTGCTTATGGCGTGAGTGAACCGGCAGTGAGGATTTATACTAAAGCTGAACAATTGGAGCTTGTTAAGAAAAAATCGGGGAACGTAACCATATCAGTGGGGATCATTCCTTTTTAAGGAGGGAGGAACAAATATGAATGATAGAAGATTGGTAATTGCGGGTACCGGAAGCGGGGTCGGTAAAACGACATTGACCATCGGGATCATGGCTGCCCTCCAGAAGAAAGGCTATACTGTCCAAGGATTCAAATGTGGTCCAGACTATATTGATCCTACTTATCATACCGCAGTTACAGGCCGGATTTCACGCAATCTTGACAGTTGGATGTTCGAACATGACACTGTCCGGGAAATACTTAACAAAGCAGGCACCGGAGCTGATATATCGATCATCGAAGGAGTCATGGGCTTTTTCGATGGCAAAAGTCCTTTAGCCAATACAGGATCGACGGCTGAAATCAGCATCATCACGCAAAGCCCTGTCCTGTTGGTAGTCAACTGTGCCAGCATGGCAAGGAGTGCAGCTGCCATTGTAAAAGGATTTCAAGAGTTTTCGACCGGTCCGAACATCATTGGGGTCATTGCCAATCAGGTGGGAAGTGCAGGGCATTACAAAATTGTCAAATCGGCCATTGAGCAAGAATGCGATGTTCCGGTGCTCGGTTATATGAAGCGGGAAATGGATATTGATATTCCTAGCCGTCATTTGGGTTTAATTCCTGCCATTGAACGCGGGGAACTAAATCCGTTTTTCGATAAGCTTGCACAATTAGTCATGGAAACGATCGATATCGATCAGTTGTACCGATTGTCCAAGACAAGCTCCGTTTCCAGTGGGAACTCAAATATATTTCAACACCAAAATGAAAGTGACGTGTGCATTGCCGTCGCAAAAGATGCAGCCTTCAATTTTTATTATCAGGAAAACCTTGAATTGCTTGAAGCATTTGGTGCGAACATCAAGTATTTTTCTCCATTAAAAGGAGAGGAAGTTCCATCGGATGCTGATGGTTTATACCTTGGAGGCGGTTTTCCTGAGGAATTTGCAGCTGAACTTTCCAGTAACGTGGGTGCTATCAGATCCATCAGAAGCTCCATTGAAAAAGGGATGCCAACTCTAGCGGAATGTGGCGGTTTCATGTTTTTGAGCAAATCGATTGAAACGACTTCCGGAGAAACGCATCAGATGGCAGGTATTATACCGGGCAGGATTAAAATGCAGAAAAAACTTGCAGCACTTGGATATCGTGAAATTACAGGAACACCAGGCAATTTTTTGATCAATGAAATCGAGCAGGCAAAAGGTCATGAATTCCACTATTCGACCTTCGAAGCGGATGATGATCTTACACATGCTTATGAAGCCAAAGGCAGATTCGGTTCGAAACAAGAGGGATGTGTATTAGGTAACCTTGTTGCTGGGTATACTCACTTTCATTTTGCTTCCAATCCAAAGCTTGCAAAGAACTGGATCGATGCTTGCTTAAAACAAAAAAACAGATCTACCCATGAAACTATCAACTAGGAAAAGGTATTTTTTGAAGATTAAGAGGAGGCGCGAGCATGAAACCGGGAAAAGTTCATCTGGTCGGTGCGGGTCCCGGAGATCCGAAACTGATTACGGTATATGGACTGGAATGTATCCAAAAGGCGGATGTCATTGCATATGACAGGCTTGTCAATCCAGAACTATTAAACTATGCAAAAGAAGATGCAGAACTGGTGTATTGCGGGAAATCACCAGGAAAACATCATCTCATTCAAAATGAAATACATGAACTTTTAGTGGAGAAAGCCTTACAGGGGAAAAACGTCACCCGTCTGAAGGGTGGGGATCCATTTGTCTTTGGGCGGGGCGGTGAGGAAGCGGAGATACTGGCTGCTAACGGGATTGAATATGATATCGTCCCAGGAATCACAGCGGGAATCGCAGCACCGGCCTATGCGGGCATCCCGGTAACACACCGTGATCATGCCTCAAGTTATGCCATTGTGACAGGCCATGGCCGTGATTACAAGGGGCAGGATAACCTGAATTGGCAGGCATTGGCTCAAGGCATCGATACCATCGCCTTTTATATGGGAATAGGTAATATGCCGTTTATCTGTGAAAAATTGATGGAGCATGGCAGGGACGGCAAAACGCCAGTGGCTGTCATTGAATGGGGCACGACAGATAAACAAAGGACGATTACCGGTACTTTGAATTCGATTTCTTTGAAGGCTATAAAAGAAGAAATTCAAAATCCGTCAATCTTTCTAGTAGGGGATGTCGTCCAATTAAGAGAAAAAATCCAATGGTTTGAAAGAGTGATTGAATCAGAGTCCATTATTGAAGGGAATGAGTCGGAATGTCCATCATTCAAGAATTGAAGGAACGCAGGGCAATAAGGAATTACGAAGAAAAAGAAGTGGAAGACGAAAAAATCAGGCAGCTATTGGAAGCGGCTACCTATGCCCCTAACGACAGATTGCGTGAACCTTGGAGTTTTTATGTAATCAAGGGAGAAGCGAAGCAACGTTATGAAAGGTTGGCAGAAAGGTATTTACATGAACGCTTCCCGACCAAACCAAAATTGATTGACAGTTCATTGGAAGTTGTAAAGACGACACCGCTTATCATTGTCGTGACTTCTGATATTTTGCCTGATGATCCAGATTCATCCGAAGACAATGTATTCGCTTCTTGTTGTGCCGTCCATTCGATGTGGCTTGCGGCAAAAGAACTTGGTCTTGGATTCGTTTGGCGCACTAGAGGAGTGGGTCTTGTCAGGGATGAACGCCTGCACGGGTTTATCGGTTCACCGGAAAATAAAAAAGTGATCGGCACCATTTTTGTCGGATACCCTAAAGGCGATCAACCGGTTCCTGCTACTAAAAGGACTTCATACATAGAAAAAACAGTTTGGCTATGAAGGTAGGTGAGTGAGTGGCACGCAGAGGATTAATGCTTATTTATACGGGAAACGGGAAAGGGAAGACGACTGCCTCATTAGGCGTGACTTTAAGGGCAATCGGCAGAGGAATGAATGTCAAATACCTTCAGTTCATAAAATCTCCAGAGCGTACATATGGGGAAGCATTGGCTTTGAGAAAATTAGGAGTTGAAATGGAACAGCTAGGTATTGGTTTTACATGGACCAAAACACCAGAAGAGCATCGCAATGCATTATTGTTGGCTTGGGAAAAGGCGAAACTGGCCCTTGCTGATCCCGGCATTGATTTACTTGTTTTGGATGAGTTGAACAATGCATTAGCGATTTCCAAATTCCCGATTGAAGATGTCTTGCCATTGACTGAAGTCATCGAAGCGATTCGAAATCGTCCCGTTCATATGCATATAGTCATTACCGGTAGGGATGCCAAGCCAGAGCTTATGGATATGGCCGATTTGGTTTCATCGATTGAGGCGACCAAGCATTATTATGACGAGGGCATCGGCGCTGTCAAAGGATTGGAGTTTTAAGGGGGTGAGCGTAATGAAGGCAAGATCCATCATGATACAAGGGACGTCATCTGATGTAGGGAAAAGTTTGATTTGTACGGCATTTTGCCGGGTATTTTCCAATAAAGGATTACGTGTCGTCCCATTCAAATCACAAAACATGGCTTTGAATTCTTATGTAACCTTGGATGGCGGTGAAATCGGACGGGCTCAGGGAGTACAAGCGGAAGCAGCACGGATCACGGCAACGACCGATATGAATCCGATATTACTGAAACCGAAGCAGGATATGGTTTCGGAAGTCATCGTGCACGGAAAGCATTTTCTTGATATGAATGCAAAAAGCTATCGGTCCCAATTTGTCCAGGAAGCCATGCCCATCATCCAAAAATCGGTCGAAAAACTTCAGGAAGACTATGACATCATCGTACTCGAGGGGGCAGGAAGTCCGGCTGAAATTAACCTTAAGGACCGGGATATCGCGAATATGCGAATGGCTAAACTCACGGATGCGGCTGTCATTTTAGTGGCCGATATTGATCGTGGTGGAGTATTTGCGTCCATCATTGGAACACTTGCCTTATTGGATCAAGATGAACGGGATAGTGTAAAGGGGATCATCATCAATAAATTTCGTGGCATGCGTGAATTGTTGGACGATGGCATTGAATGGGTGGAAAAGGAAACCGGGATTCCGGTTCTCGGGTGCTGCCCTATCTAGACGTGAATATTGAAGCGGAAGATTCACTCGCCCTCTCTTCCTTACGTTTTAAAAAACCTAAAAAGGCTGAGTTTCCGATCGATGTAGCCGTCCTGAGATTTCCGCGGATCTCCAATTTTACAGATGTGGATCCTTTTTTTGATGAACCCGGAGTAGGTGTCCGACTGGTAAGCAGTGTCCATGAGTTAGGTAATCCCGATCTGCTTATTTTGCCGGGTACAAAAATACGATGGAAGATTTAGCGTGGTTGAAACGTATGGGGATGGATCGGGCCATCAATGAACTGCGGAAACAAGGAACGATGATCTTTGGCATATGCGGCGGTTTTCAAATGCTAGGGACTAAGCTTTTCGATCCTGACGCTGTCGAAGGTGACGGTGAGAACGCAGAGAGGGCTCTCGCTTCTTCCGGTGGAAACCATATTTCAAGCAGAAAAGAAAACGGTACAAATGGAAGGTGTCCTTTCTGCTGGGATAATGGAAAGTCAAATGAATCTTAAAGGTTTCGAAATACATTTAGGCAGAACGAAGACACAAGTAAGGCCCTTTCTAATATTGAAGGATGGAAGAGAGGATGGAGCCATTTCCAATGACAACAAAGTTATGGGAACATATCTCCATGGGATATTCCATAATCGCTTGTTCACTAGATTACTGGTTAACCAAATTCGACGGGACAAGGGGTTGGATGAAGTGAAGGAGAACGTTCAAAGCGACTCGGAGCGCAGGGAGGAAGCGTACAATCTCTTGGCTTCCCATCTGGAGGAAAACATTGATATGGATACCATCTATCAATGGCTGCAGCTGGAAACTGCAGAAAATTAATGTTAATCAAAACCCTTTTATCTTCAAAAAGATCAATTTTGAGCTACAATTCCTTTTATTTAGCCATATTAAGTGACAGAGGCATACAAGATATGTTATGTTGTCTTCTCTACATATTTTATACAAAATAAAAGGATGAGGTGTTCATATGAATAAAACAGAATTAGTGAGCAGTGTTGCAGCACAGGCTGAACTGACAAAAGACGAAGCAAAAAAAGTAGTGGATGCATTGTTTGAAACAATCACGGCTACACTTGCTAAAGAAGAAAAAATCCAATTAGTTGGTTTTGGTACATTTGAAGTGCGTGACCGTGCTGCCCGTACAGGTAGAAACCCGCAAACTGGCGAAGAAATACAAATTGCAGCTAGTAAAGTACCTGCTTTTAAAGCAGGTAAGGAATTAAAAGAGGCTGTAAAATAAAAGGTGAACGAAGAAAAACCCTGGCGATGCAATATTCGCCAGGGTTTTTTGTTTACTGATTCGGTTTAACCTGGCTAATATCAATCTTAAGATACCAAAAGTTCACTGAATTGGGAAAGGGTAAACAATCGATTTTGTTACCCATTCGATTTTGAAAAGGCCATTAGAGTTTTAATGGTTGGATATTTTTGTATAATTGGTGCCGTTTTCAATCGAAGGGATTTAGGGCGTTCCATGCTCAACAATGAAAGAAGCCCACTCCATAAGGCAGTAATGGAATGTAACACAAATGAAAAAAAATAGTACTTATTAATAAGGTTTATACTGTGACTATGTTAGGCTAAATGAATAACAAGCTTTAAAACCAAAATAAAAGAGGTGAAAGATATGCTGAAGAAAATAATGAAAAAATCAAACAGCTTTCCCAAGGCAGCAGTGAGCGAAGACATGGGCATTATCGCCGAGGCAGCAGCAGCAGCAGCCGGGGATACAAAAGGTATCCCATGAGTGGAAGTGACCGCTACAAGAGAAAAGGGCGGGGCAGCAGCAGCTAATTCCATTTCTTTGACTTCAATGCAGCCTGCAGGTCCATTGAGATTTCTTTAATATCTGAATAAGGTTCTTGGATGCTTAATAACCTTTTCAGTATATGCACGGTTTCTTTTTCTAACGAAAGCTCTTCTGTCCAAGGAAGAGCCTTTTTACTTTTGGAAGCGTACGTCGTATAAAGTACATATAGAAGTATTTCCCCCAAGTCGTAAAAATCCTGCCTTTTCAGCTGCAAAATGGAGTCTTTTGCGAGGTTGGCCGAATTGATCATCTTAGACAAACCAAAGTCTATCAATATGGGCTGATGGTTCTTAAGTAAAATATTTGGTATTCGTAAATCTTGATGGAAAATGTCATGGTCATGTAGATAAGATACTAAACCGACCAGCTCATCCAGAAAAAATAGAGACTCTTTCTCATTGAACGTTAATTGATTCAAGAAAATATGGTCTTCTAAATTATCCCCTTCTATGAAATCCATCACAAAATAAACATTTCCGTCTTGTGAAAATTTCTCGTGAAATTTGGGGATGTTTTTGTGGTTTAGCATTCGTAATATGGAAATTTCATTTTCAAACTGTTTCAGCTCTTTTTGCTGCGGCGTTTACTTTTTCGGAGCTGCTTGATCACGATATTTTCATTCATTTTCAAATCATTGCAACGATAAACAATACCGTAGCTTCCTGTTCCGATTACAGCTTTTACCTCGTAGCGGTAATTCAGAACAACACTCTTTTTTAAAGGAATATCCACAATTAATTGGTAGAACTTTCTAAAGGAACGCAAAATTGAAACTTCCCTCACCACTTTCAAATATTCTAGTCAAGACCAAAAAAGACCATTATAACTATGCTGGAAATATGTATGGTCTTGGTTAGTTTAACACTGATTTTTGGTGATGCGGTAATGAAAGTCTTTTATTCGGAGAGTTCTTTTATAATTAAAAAGAGCTATTAAAAAGTTTTTCCTTAAATTTCATAATATGAAATTATATGATTTTTAAAATTATTAAGTTTACTATAATGAATTCATAATAAAAGAGTAGGAGGTGATTAGATGGATGGGCGCGAGTTGAGAAATTGCTTTGGTAAATTCCCAACCGGAGTTACGATAGTGAGCTGGTTTGATGAAAAAGTTCAAAAGGGCATCACTGTGAATTCATTTACCTCGGTTTCCTTGGATCCCCCGCTTGCTTTAGTATCAATTCATAAAGAAGCAAAAGCCTGCACTAGCATGAAAGATAAATCTTTTACCATTAATATTTTGTCGGATGAACAAGAATCCATTGCATGGCAATTTGCGGGCAGCAAACAGGAAACACTTGAAATTGACTGGGATAACAAGGGGATATCACCAAAAATAAATGGAAGTGTTGCCTGGATGGAATGCAAACCATGGAGAGAGTATGATGCTGGTGACCATGTATTGTTCATCGGTGAAATCCAGGAGTTACATTTCGAGGATTTGGAAGCGCTTACTTTTTATCGAGGAAAAATGGGGTCTGCTAAACAACTTGTAAAATAAGGGGGATTCTTATGGGCATTAAAACCGGCGAAGAATATATTAATAGAATTAAATCAAGGAAACCGGAAGTCTGGCTTGGTGGAAGAGTTGTTGAGGATATTTATAATGAGCCAATTTTTAAACAGCCAATTCAAGAAATTGCGAAGTTGTATGACATTCAACATGACCCGGAATATCAAGATGAAATCACTCACATATGCAAAGAAACCGGAGAACGTGTTAACAATGCTTTCTTATTCCCGAAGACATCGGAGGATTTGCAAAACAGAAGTAAATTATTTGAAGTGTATGCAAGGATGACATATGGACTCATGGGGAGAACGCCGGACTTTTTAAATGTCGTGGTCACTTCCATGGCACATAACTCCTGGTTTCTTGATAAATACAACAAAGAATGGTCAAAGAACATCAAGGATTATTATACCTATATTCGTGACAATGATTTATTCTTAACGCATGCAATCATTAATCCTCAAAATGATCGAAGCAAGCAATCCCATGAACAAAAAGAAACATATACCCACTTAGGGACCGTTGAGGAGAGAGAAGAAGGAATACTTGTACGCGGTGCAAAAATGTTAGCAACCCTGGCACCGATTACAGATGAAGTGATTATCTATTCTTTCCCAGGATTCACACCAGGCGATGAACGTCACGCGGTTGCATTTGCATTGCCGATCGATACGCCCGGACTGCGCATAATCTGCCGGGAACCAATGCAGGACGGAACACGCTCGATGTTCGACCATCCGCTGGCCTCCCGCTATGAGGAGATGGATGCACTGCTAGTATTCAATGATGTACTGGTTCCTTGGAATCGCGTCTTCCTTTACAACAATGTGGAGGCGGCAAACCGCTTGTATCCAATGACGGGGATCGCTGAACAGCCTGCTCACCAATCAGGAGTGCGTGGATATATTAAACTGGCATTTGCCGTTGAGGTTGCTTGTAAAGTGGCAGACTCTATCGGAGTTGATGGATTCCTGCATGTACAGCGTGATTTGGGTGAACTTGTTCAATCCGTTGAAGTCATCCGATCACTGCTTCGGGTAGCGGAATATGAATATACGATTAATGACTACGGTGAGGCCCGGCCAAATCCGGATGCATTGGAAACGATTCGCGGCTTCCTTCCTGAGATGTATCCCCGTGCCATCGAGGTTATCCAGACCATTGGAGCTGGCGGGCTGTTGATGTCTCCGACAGGAGCCGACTTTGATAATCCGGAATTGCGAGTAGATATCGATAAATATTATGGAGGACGAAGCGGGGTTTCGGCGGAAGAGCGCGTTCGGGTGTTTAAACTGGCTTGGGATTTATGCGGGGAAGCATTTGGACAGCGCCTCCTACAATATGAACGCTATTACACGGGTGATCCAGTTCGGAAAAGAGCGATTTTTTATAATAAATATAAGAAAAACAAGAACTTTGCCATGGTCGATGAAGTACTTAACAAACCGGTGCAAGTAGCCATCGATGCGGTTAAACAGTAATTTTTATAGTTGAATAGGGAGGGGGAACGTCATGATTTCGTCCGTTGAGAAGCTAATAAAGATACTTGATTTATTCACAAATGAAGAACCCTCACTTGGAAATAAGGAAATAGCTGAAAAATTGAATATGAGTCCAAGCTCTTCTCATCATCTAGTGAAAACGATGTGCAAGGATGGGATGCTGATCCAAGGCAAAGATCGAAAGTACCGGCTTGGATGGAAGTTGCTTGAGTGGAGCAGTAAAGTCATGTATCAGCAGGATATTCATTATGAGGCAGGTCCAATTATCAGTAATCTTGTTCTGCAATTCAGAGGTAATTCTCACATCGGGATGTTTCACGAAGGCGAAGTCAGGTTTGTGATGAAAATGTCGTCCCCTCATGCCGAGCATATGACCACATATATAGGAGCCAGAAAACCAGCTCATTGTACCAGCACCGGGAAAGTATTACTTGCCTTTAACCCATCCTTCATTCAGCCTACCCTTGCAAAAGGGCTATTGAAGCACTCAACGAACACGATCACTTGCATTAATCAACTGAATGAAGAGTTAAAGGACATCCGTAAACAAGGATTTGCGATTAGTGATGATGAAAATGATTTTGGGTTATATGGTGTTGCAGCACCCATTAAATCGTATAATGGCCAAGTCATTGCGGCACTTAACCTTGTCGGGGAGCGGAATTATATGATTGGGAAAGAAAAAACGAGAATTATTCAGTCTGTGATTCGTTCAGCACAAATGATTTCAAAACAAGTGGGTTATATGTCGTTAGTGTGAATTTTTTGACTATTGCGGAAATTAAAACAGGGGGTAGTTTATTTATGAAAGGATATGCTCAATCTTCAAAATTACAGGCTAGATCATTAAATCTAATGAAAGTTATTGAAGACAATAAAAATTTATTGAAACCGCCGGTTAATAACAAAGTGCTCTGGGAGGATTCCGAATTCATTGTCATGCTTTTGGGTGGTCCGAATTATCGGCGTGATTTTCATGTAGACCCTTCTGACGAGCTATTTTATCAGATAAAGGGCTCCTGCTATGTAGAATGCATCAACCAACACGGCGAACGCGAAGTAGTGGAGGTTAAAGAAGGGGAAATGTTCATGCTGCCTGCTGATGTACCTCATTCCCCTCATCGTGTACCTGATACTTACGGCATTGTCATGGAACGCAAGCGTGCTAAAGATGAGATGGAAGATTTTGTTTGGTTCTGCGGGAATTGTAACCATGAGATGCACAAAGTTACGATCCAATTGACGAATATTGAGGTTCAGGTGAAAGAAGCCATCGAGGCCTTCAACGGTAGTAAAGAACTTCGCACCTGTGGTGAATGCGGTCATGTCATGTCAGAAAACGTTGAGGCATGGAAATGCGAATAGATTTTCATACACATATTCTTCCATTGGACCTGCCCGACTTAACCGGTAAATTTGGTCAGGGACGCTGGCCAGTTCTAGAGCGAAAATGTTCATGCGGAGCGGATATCATGGTAAGCGGAAATTTATTCAGGAAAGTGACTGACCAGGTATGGGACCCTGAAAAGCGCATTCAGGATATGGATGCCGAAGGAGTCGATATGCAGGTGCTCTCACCGGTGCCAGTGACATTTTCATACTGGGCGCCAATAGATCAGGCGCTATACTTGTCCCAGTTCCAGAATGATTTCATTGCTGAAACTGTGAACAGGCATCCTGACAGGTTCATCGGTCTAGGTACTGTACCGCTTCAGGATATGAAAGCGGCAATTGGTGAAATGGAACGATGTAAATTTGAACTTGGCCTGGCGGGGATCGAGATAGGTACTAACGTAAATGGAGAGAATCTGGATTCACCTGTATTATTGGAATTCTTTCAAATGGCTGAAAAATGGAATGTCCCGCTGTTTATACATCCATGGGAGACAATGGCCAAAGACCGAACGGAACGGCATAATCTCATGTATACAATCGCGATGCCGAGTGAAACGGCATTGGCGGCAGCAAGCATTGCATGGAGTGGCGTCATGGAAAAGTACCCGGATCTGAAACTCTGTTTTGCACATGGAGGGGCTCTTTTCCATATATTTTACCGCGGATCGATCAGGGATGGGAAGTATGGCCGGAGTTAAGGAAAACATCAATGCCACCAAGCCATTATGCACAAAAGTTTTATTTCGATTCCCTCAACTATGATCCCCGGAATATTCAGTATTTGATTGACCGTTTTGGATATAAGAAAGTGCTGATGGGTTCCGATTATCCATTTTTATTGAGAGAAAAGCCTCCTGGTCAAGTGATTGATGACACGCTAAATCTCTCAGATGAGGTGAAAGCGAATCTTCTTGGAAGAAATGCATTAAGGTTTTTAAATTTGGACTCGCGAGGGGAGAAGCATGGAAAAACAGATTAAAGCGCCAGAACATGTACTTGAGGAACTTGGTATCATGCTTGAGCCGCCAAGGGAAGCGGTCGGCAACTATGTCAGCCACGTCCGGGTGGGAGATCTGATTTTCACATCCGGACAAGGTGTTGATGATTATCACGGCAAGGTTGGCAAAGAGCTGACGGAAGAGGAAGGGTATCAGGCAGCTAGGCAGTCAATGATTAATCTTCTGCGGGTGCTGAAGGATGAGCTTGGAGAACTATCCAGAGTGAAGAAGGTCATCAAAATTCTCGGAATGGTTAATTCAGCCGAAAATTTCACAGGACAGCCCAAAGTATTGAATGGCGCATCAGACCTGCTTGTGGCCGTTTTTGGAGAGAGGGCAGACATGCTCGGTCAGCAGTGGGAATGGCCCAGCTTCCAAATAACACTGCAATTGAAATTGAAATGATTGTGGAAATAGAAGATTGAGGCTCTTGATTTCTAAGAGTGTCTCAATGAAGGGAGAGGATGTTTCATGCAAGCAGCAAAAGATAGTATAAATACAGCTAAATCAATAGATTGCCGCCATTTTATTAACGGGGAATTCCTGAATCCCAATCAATCCAAGACATTTGATAATATCAATCCCGCAACGGAAGAAATACTTGGATGGGTTGCAGAAGGAGGAAAAGAGGAGGTGAATCAGGCTGTTTCTGCAGCAAGACATGCGCTTAAAGGTCCTTGGAAATCTTTTAACGATAATGAACGCTCGGCGGTTCTAAGGAGAATCGGCGATCTCATTTTGGAAAAGAAAGAAGAACTGACAATGTTGGAAACCCTTGATACAGGGAAACCATATAGCCTTGCACTGGAAATGGACATCAAGCGTTCAGCTCACAATTTCCACTTTTTTGCGGACTATATCACTACACTTGGTAATGAATCCTTCAACCAGAACAACATTGCACTTCATTATTCTATTAGGCGGCCCGTAGGGGTGGTAGGAATGATTAATCCTTGGAATTTACCTTTGTTATTGTTGACATGGAAATTGGCACCCTGCCTGGCAGCCGGCAATACAGCGGTTATGAAACCAGCTGAACTGACACCGATGACAGCGACAAAGTTAATGGAGATTTGTAAGGAAGCGGGAGTTCCGGATGGCGTTGTCAACCTTGTGCATGGATATGGTGTAAACTCAGCAGGAGCTGCTCTAAGTGAACATCCGGATGTCGATGCGATAACATTCACTGGGGAAACAAAAACGGGAACGGCAATTATGAAAGCTGCCGCACCCACGTTGAAAAAATCTCTTTTGAACTGGGCGGGAAAAATCCCAATATTGTGTTTGCTGACTCGAATCTTGATGAAGTAATCGAAACGACATTGAAATCAAGCTTCATGAATCAGGGTGAAGTTTGTTTATGTGGTTCACGAATCTATGTTCAGCAAGGTTTATATGACGAATTCCTTGAAAAGATGGTCACGCGAACAAAAAAATTAAAAGTCGGTGATCCTTTTGATACTGAAACGGAAGTGGGAGCTGTAATAGGAAAAGAACATTTTAACAAAGTGATGAGTTACATTGATTTGGCGAAAGAAGAAGGAGCGAGAATATTAACTGGAGGGAAAAGAGCAGGACAGTTTGAAAAAGGATTTTTCATTGAACCGACAATCATTGCGGGAGTTACGCGTGAATCCGTTGTGTACGGGAAGAAATTTTTGGTCCTGTGGTAACGGTCATGCCTTTCGAAACTGAAGAAGAAGTACTGGAGCATGCTAATGACACTCATTACGGACTTGGGGCAACAATCTGGACCAATGATTTAAGGAGGGCGCATCGTGTCGCTTCTAAAATAGAAGCGGGCATTATCTGGGTGAATACCTGGTATTTACGTGATTTGCGCACACCTTTTGGAGGCATGAAACACAGCGGCATCGGCCGCGAAGGCGGATCGCATAGTTTCGAATTTTACAGTGAATTGTCTAATGTCACGATTAAATTATAAAGAGGGAGGGAAGCGCTCATGATCGGCAGTTTAACGGAATGGTCTGACAGGTTTTGAAAGCGGAAAAAACAGGAATAGGAATATCGGCCCCTACTAGTGAAATTCAGGGTTTTGATGTGGAGGATGCCTACCAAATTCAACTTGAAACGATTCGAAGGAAAATCCAGTCCGGTATGGAAGTAACAGGAAAGAAAATAGGCTTGACTTCAAAGGCTATGCAGGAGGTTCTGGGAGTGAATGAACCGGATTACGGACATTTACTTGATGTGATGGAAATGGAAAATGATGGCTGTATATCGAGTTTGCGGTTAATCCAACCAAAAGTGGAGGCAGAAGTAGCTTTTATATTAAAGAAAGATTTACATGGCCCCAATATTACGGTTGATGATGTAATAGAGGCAACTGATTATGTGGTTGCTTCGATCGAAGTGGTTGATAGCCGGGTGAAAGAGTGGGAGATTAAACTTCCGGACACTGTGGCGGATAATGCATCATCAGGCTTATATATACTGGGGAATCGCAAAATTCATTTGAGTGAAATCGACCTCCCTTCCATTCAAATGAGCCTATATAAAAATGGCGAATTCATTAACCAAGGAACAGGTGAAGCAGTACTTGGAAATCCAGCAACGTGCGTAGCATGGCTAGCAAATAAACTGCATCGCTTTAAAGGTTCCTTGAAAGCGGGCGAAGTCATTTTATCCGGTGCATTATCAGGAGCGATCGAAGCGAAACCGGGTGACCGTTTTACTGCTGACTTTGGAGAAAAACTTGGAACGGTATCGGTTAATTTTGAGTGAAAGGAGCACAGCGGCCTTGAAAAAACTAAAGGTAGGGATTATTGGATCAGGTAATATCGGAACGGATTTAATGATGAAAATTCATCGATCGGATGTTCTGGAGATGTCGGTAATGATTGGTATCGACAAGGAATCAGAGGGTTTGAAGAAGGCTAGGATGCACGGACATCATGTCATTGACAATGGCATGGATGGTTTTTTGGAAAGGCCGGAGCTTGCAGACATTTTATTCGATGCCACATCTGCGAAGGCGCATGTTTTTCACTGCAAAGCCTTGAAAAAGATGAACAAGAAGTTGATAGACTTGACTCCTGCCGCAATTGGACCATTTATCGTTCCTTCCGTGAATTTAAAAGAGAATTTGAATGAGGCGGTTGTTAACATGATTACATGCGGCGGCCAGGCGACAATCCCCATCGTTCATGCGATCAGTCAAGTTGCACAGGTCGAATATGCTGAAATAATAGCGACAATTTCCAGCAGGAGTGCCGGTCCTGGGACTCGGGCTAATATTGATGAGTTCACCCTAACGACGGCAAGGGCCCTGGAAAAGGTGGGTGGAGCGACAAAGGGAAAGGCTATTATTCTGCTGAATCCAGCCGAACCGCCACTCATCATGAGGGATACGATTCATTGTCTGCTTCAATCAGATTCCTTTGATGTGAAAGCGATAACAGCGTCCATAAATAAGATGGCGAAAAAAGTTTCTGAATATGTTCCAGGATACCGCTTGAAGACAGAACCGATATTTGATGGGAAACAAATAACTGTCCTTCTGGAAGTGAAAGGGTTAGGTGATTTTCTTCCCGTATATGCTGGTAATTTGGATATAATGACGGCTTCAGCTGTAAAAGTAGGGGAAGAAATCGCTAAAAGCCAATTCGAACAATATGTTTGAAAAAGATAATCAGAACTGTAAAGGTGGGGTTGATTTGCGTAAAGATGTATTGGTGACTGAAGTTGCATTGCGGGATGGCAGCCATGTAGTGGCACATCAATTCACCATCGATCAAGTAAAGAACATGACCGGGAAACTTAGTGCTGCAGGTGTTCCTTATATTGAAGTGTCGCATGGAGATGGACTGGGCAGTTCATCCTTACAATATGGTTTTTCAAAAGTGAATGATATTGAATTGGTGGAAGCCGCTGTTCAAGCTGCAGGCGAATCCGTTATTTCAGTACTATTAATCCCTGGTATAGGGACGATCGACCAATTAAGAGAAGCCGCTCAAGTGGGGGCGAAAATGGCGCGGATTGCAACCCATGTAACGGAAGCGGACGTCTCAAAGCAACATCTGGAAGCTGCGAAACATCTCGGTATGGAAGCGATCGGGTTTTTAATGATGTCTCACATGGCATCACCGGAAAAACTTCTTGAACAAGCCATTTTAATGGAATCCTATGGCGCGGATGCTGTATATGTTGTTGATTCCGCAGGATCTTTTTGCCCCAAGACGTGAAGGCTCGGATCCGGTTATTAAGATCAAAGCTGAATATCGATATTGGTTTTCATGCTCACAATAACTTATCGCTCGCTGTGGCAAATTCACTTGTGGCAATTGAAGAAGGAGCGAATAGAATCGACGGCAGTATCCGCTGTCTCGGTGCAGGTGCTGGTAATACACAGACTGAAGTGCTTGTTGCCGTTTTGGATAGGATGGGTATCCGTACCGGAATTGACTTATATAAAATGCTTGATCTTTCAGAGGAAGTTGGAAATACAATCATGCCCAAGCCCCAGGAAATAACAGACTCGAGTTTAATCATGGGTTATAGTGGGGTGTACTCCAGCTTTTTATTGCATGCAAATAAAGCGGCGAAAAAGTATGGAGTCGACGCCCGGGATATTTTGATGGAGCTTGGTCGACAAAAAGTGGTTGGTGGTCAGGAAGATACCATAATTGAAGTAGCTGAACAAATGGCGTTTCAGAAAGAAGGGACTTTAAGATGAAACTAGATCAACTGGCAAAACGGGTAGCCGATTCGCAAAAAAACGGTCGTGAAATGGATAAGCTTACATTATCCAATCCTGAACTAACAGTAAATCAAGCATATGAAATTCAGAAGTTGAGCATAAATGATACGCTTACTGATGATAACAGATTCATCGGATGGAAGATGGGCCTGACAAGCAAAGCCAAACAAAAGCAAGTAGGGGTAGAGGAAGCGATATACGGCAGGTTGACATCTGCCATGGAACTGACAAGACCTGTATTAAAGGTTGGGGAACTCATTCATCCGCGAGTGGAACCTGAACTTGCCTTTTTGTTCAAAGACGAACTGAAAGGTGCAAATATAACGGCGAAAGATGTCTGGCCGGCTGTTGAATGTGTATTCCTTGCACTGGAGGTTATTGACAGCCGTTATAAAAATTTTTCTTTTACACTTACCGATGTAGTGGCAGATAACGCATCCTCAGCCAAAATCTTGCTTAGCAATCAAGCTTATTCCCCGTATCACATGGACTGGGCCCAAACAGAAGTTACGCTATATCAAAATGGTGAAATGCAAAAGAGAGGTCGCGGTGAAGCTGTACTCGATCATCCGATTCATTCGATTGTGGAACTTGTAAAAATGATTAGCCGTGAAGGACTTACCATACAGGCTGGAATGATTGTTTTGGTAGGCGGAATTACAGATGCCGTTTCCATACAGGCTAACGATGAAATAATGGCAGATTATGGTGAACTAGGGAAACTGACTTTGCATGTTATATCGTGAAAATATGGCAAAGAGGAGGGAATTAATTGCGTGAAGTCAATGCTTCTGAAGTGGTGGGTAATAGTAAATTTGGCCGTTTCCACATAATGGTCTTTATGTGGTGTTTGTTCGCAATTACCTTCGATGGATTTGATATAGCCATGTACGGAGTAGGTTTGCCATTGATGATGGAGGAATGGAGCTTGACGCCAGTCGAAGCTGGCGGAATAGCAAGTTATTCATTGTTCGGAATGATGGTGGGAGCACTCATTTTTGCACCTTTGGCGGATAAAATAGGGAGAAAAAAAGTGCTGGCCATTTGTATATGTTTATTCAGTGTTTTTACATTACTTTCAAGTTTTGCCCCCAATCCTGCCTTTTTCTCGGTTATGCGATTTATAGCAGCCTTGGGAATGGGAGGATTAATGCCAAACGTCATCTCCTTAATGGCGGAATACTCACCCAAAAAGAATAAGGTGCTCATTGTAACAGCTATGTACTGCGGTTATTCCATCGGAAGCATACTTGCTTCTTTAATTGGAATATATGTAATGGAACAAATGAGTTGGAGGGTTTTGTATTGGATAGGGGCGCTTCCCTTACTGGCACTGCCATTCTTCATGAAGCAATTTCCTGAATCGCTTTCCTATTATGTTATTCGAAAACAAGGAGCAAAGCTTGCTGGAATCCTGAATCGCATTGATCCAGATGGCGACTATAAAGAGTCTGACGATTATGAGTTTGCCAAAGTCCAGGAAAGGGCAAAGGGCTTCCCTGTCAAAAAACTCTTCGAAAATAAGCGTACTCTCAGCACATTTGCGTTTTGGGTAGCTGCCTTTAATTGTTTACTAATGGTATACGGACTCAATACATGGTTACCCAAAATCATGCAGCAGTCCGGATACGGCCTTTCATCCAGTTTATCTTTCAATCTTATATCGGGAATAGGACAAATTGGCGGATCTATAATTGGCGGATACTTAGTTGGGAAAATAGGCCATAGAAAAGTACTTGTATCCCTCTGTGCCATAGGTACGGTCTGTTTTGTCATATTAGGATTAACCTCAAATGCAGTAGCATTATATATTCTCATCGCTTTTGGAGGAGCCTGTACAGTCGGCACGATGAATTTAGCCAATACGTATATATCCGAGTATTATCCGCGGGAGATAAGGACCACCGGGATAGGCTGGGCCTTGGCTTTTGGTAGAATTGGAGCCATTGTTGCCCCAACATTAATAGGTTTATTGCTGGCTGCAAACTATTCGCCACAAAATGCATTCATGGCCTTCACGGTTCCGAGCATAATGGCTGCCTTGGCGTTACTCGCTGTGAAGGAGAGGTATGGCAGCTATGATAAACTACAGATTGAGGGGAATATAAAACTAAAAGCAACGTCGAATGTATAATATTGTTTTTTAGTAGATGGCCTATATGTCAGCGGACAGTCATGCAGACTATTACCTGACATATAGGCCATTTTTTAGAGAATAACAGAATTCACGAGTAAAGCGGTTGAATTCACGAGTAAAACAGCTGAATTCACGAGTAAAAGGGCTGAATCACGAGTAAACATCACATTCACGACGAGTAAAGCAGTTGAATTCACGAGAAAACTACTAAATGAACTCCCTTTGATCAAATTCTTTGTAGGCTATTAAACTGACGGGAAATGATGGTTGCAAGATTGAATGTTTAGTAACCCTAAATCATGAAAACTTTTCTAATACGTTTGACAATTGGATTTATCGTGTTAATATAAAGGCAAATGAAAATTAAATATACAATTTGTACCACTAGGGGTGCTTTATAGGTAAAAGTTGTTTTTACCGCAGAAGCTGAGATTAAAGTATGACTTTAAGACCCTTAGAACCTGATCTGGTTTATACCAGCGTAGGGAAGTGGGGGTCTGGAACAATACGTTTCTGTATTATTTCTTGTACAACCACTTTCTTTACGTTTAAGAAAGTGGTTTTTTGTTTGCAAAAAAAGAGGTGATAAAAGTT
Organism: Peribacillus frigoritolerans; assembly: GCA_030562215.1. Classification (GTDB taxonomy): domain Bacteria; phylum Bacillota; class Bacilli; order Bacillales; family DSM-1321; genus Peribacillus; species Peribacillus frigoritolerans_B. The sequence continues at coordinate 3,340,046 of JAUPFL010000001.1, forward strand.
TTTTCGTAACATTCATTCAAAAAATACAATTTGGAGGTCATGGACATGAAGTTTTCAGAGGAAATTCGTCAGGAAGTGGATCAAATTTGGGAAGCTAGTTTTAATCACCCGTTTGTTGCAGGAATAGGAGATGGCACTTTGCCAATGGAGAGTTTTCGTTTTTATGTCATGCAAGATGCCTATTATTTATCTCATTTTGCTAGAGTTCAAGCCTTAGGGGCAGTCAAAGCTACAGATTTACATACAACAAGCAGGCTTGCCGGCCATGCACAAGGAACATATGAAGCGGAATTGAAGCTTCATGAGAATTTTTCCGAGAGATTAGGCATCACAAAAGAAGAACGGGAAAATTTCAAACCAGCCCCGACTGCTTATGCTTATACTTCCCATATGTATCGTGCGGCTTATTCGGGACATTTAGGAGATGTTATTGCAGCTATCTTGCCGTGTTACTGGCTGTATTATGAGATAGGTGAAAAGCTGCAAGGGTGCATGCCCGAAGAGCCGATTTATCAAGAATGGATAGCGGCTTACGGAGGAGAGTGGTTCCGTACTTTGGTGGAAGAACAAATTTCGAGGCTTGATGAGATTGCTGAAAAAGTAACTGATGAAGATAAGGAGAGAATGAAAGAGCATTTTATCCTTAGTAGCCAATATGAATACTCATTTTGGGAAATGGCTTATCGTTTAGAGACATGGCCTGTTCATAAGGAAACACTAGAAGTATAAAAGGAGAATGAAACAATGAAAAAAGGATTGAAATTAACGGATATATTAGTCACGATCGTGATTGCGGTAGCATTTGGAATCGTTTATATTCTTTGGGGTTCGGTTTATTATTCCGTTAAACCATTAGGGTTACATCTGGATCAACTTATTTATGGTATGTGGTTTATAGCTGGGCCAGTCGCCTTTTTAATTTTACGGAAACCGGGTGTGGCACTTTTGGCGGAGATAGCTGCAGCTTCCGGGGAATTCTTTCTTGGTTCACCATGGGGGCTGACCGTACTGTTATATGGGGTGGTCCAAGGTTTGTTTGCGGAACTGGTGTTCATGGGGTTCAAATATAAAAATTCAATATGCCGGTGACCATATTAGCTGCGATAGCTTCCTGCTTGGCATCGGTTATCATGGATTTTGCATACGGGGAAATAGGTGCGCTTTCTACTTGGAATCTATCGTTATTCATGATAGCGAGGTTTGTAGGTTCCATATTCTTTGCTGGTGTGACCGCCTATTATCTAGTTAAAGTCCTGGAAGCAACAGGGGTAACTAATCTTGTGCGTCCGGTTTCAAATAAAGATTATGCAGAACTTGATTAAAAGTAGAGGTTGAGGGCCATGGAACCAATCGTTTCTGTTGAAAAGTTAAGAATGAAATTTCCCGGTGATGAATCTTTGATATTCAAGGACCTATCACTATCGTTTGATCAAGGAGAAAAAGTGCTACTTTTGGGACCATCAGGATGTGGTAAGTCGACTCTTTTACAAGTGTTAAGCGGATTGATTCCGAATTCCATCGAAGTACCGATGAAAACGGAGAAATTGAAATGCCCTTCTTCGTGGGGGTATGTTTTTCAAGATCCCGATAGTCAGTTTTGCATGCCATTTGCCGATGAGGAAATTGCCTTCGTCCTTGAGAATCTTTCCGTCCCTAAAGAAGAAATGAAAGAGAAGATTCAAAATCATTTCCGTAAAGTAGGATTGAACCTGGGCCATACAAGTATTGAAACATTATCAGGCGGGATGAAACAGCGTCTGGCAATCGCTTCAGTATTGGCCCTTGAACCGGAAGTTATATTTTTAGATGAACCAACCGCCATGCTTGATCCGGAAGGAACGAAAGAAATCTGGGAATTGTTGAAGGAAGTCGGACGAGACAAAACGGTTATTATCGTCGAGCATAAAATTGACCATGTTTTAGAATTCATCGAAAGAATCGTGCTTTTTAACGATGACGGTCAAATCATAGCTGATGGTCCAAGAGACACCATTCTTTCACTATATAAAAATGAAATGAAAGAACATGGAATTTGGTTCCCAGGTGTTTGGGATGAGTATATACAGAAGTATGCACCCATTCGGGAACACCCATTTACAGATGATTCACCCCTTATGGATGTGAAAGGCTTTAGAGGTTTTCGGAATAAAGAGGAAAAAATCAAGGTTGAAGAGCTGAAGGTACATTCAGGTGAATGGATTGTAATCAGGGGTGAAAATGGCGCGGGAAGAGTACTCTATTGCATGCCTTAATGCAGTTCATAAAAACGAAAGGTAAGTATGAATTATTGGGGACCCCTATTAAAAGAGTGAAAAATCCAACGGATCATATGACGTTTGTCTTTCAAAATCCTGAGTTTCAGTTCGTTGCAAATACGGTATATGAAGAGATTGCTTATTCATTGCGTATTGATAAAAGGCCGCAACAAGAAATAGATGAGAGAGTCCGCTCATTGCTTAAAGTATTCCGCCTGGAGGCACACCGGGATAAACATCCGTTTCAATTATCAATGGGTCAAAAGCGTCGCTTAAGCGTAGCCGCCTCAATCGTAATAGACAAAAAAATCATTCTCCTGGATGAGCCGACCTTTGGACAAGATTCGAAAAATACCTTTGCATTACTGGAATGGTTTGAGGAATATCGAAGGCGCGGAATAACAGTGATCATGGTAACTCATGACGATCATATTTCAGAAAACTTTGCAACCAGGATCTGGACGGTTAAGGACGGAAACGTAATAAGTGATGAAAAAATTGCTCATTCAGGATTTGTGGAGACCAAAGTTAAAAGGAGTGTCATGTAGATGAATGTTTCAAATGCAGAAACATGGCTCCATAGAATTAATCCAAGCCTTAAACTTGGTGTGCTGATTGTGTTATGCATCGTGGCGTTATTCATTCATGACCTGAATTATATGATGAACATCACCATTGGCGTATTACTTTTATTTTTGTTTTTTACCGGGCATTCGATATTGCGCATCTTACTTTTGTCGATTCCCTTTTGTTTCATTTTTATATCCACCTCTTCTGCAATGATATTTTTCGGGCAAGGTGAGACGCTTTGGTTTGAGTGGGGCCTAATATCGATTACAGAAGAAAGTTTCATGAAGGGATTACTGGTAGGCTTTCGAGCTTTGTTCTTTGCGGCCCTTGGTTTAACTTTTTCCTTAACGACGAGACCAGTGAACTTGTTTTATTCGTTAATGCAGCAAGTTAGGCTTAAACCGAAATATGCCTATAGTTTCATGGCGGCATTAAGGCTGATTCCCATCATGATGGAGGAGTTCCAAACGATACGAAACGCGATGAAGGTACGCGGTTTCGAAAGGGGGAAAGGAATAAGATCGGTATATTTTAAAATGAAAGCCTATTCCATCCCGTTGCTATCCGGTAGCATCAGACGTGCTCACCGAATCGCGGTTGCGATGGAGGCGAAGCGATTTACAGACAGTCGGGAACGAACATACTATTATGAATTTGGGTTTTCAAAAAAGGACTATAGTTTCATTCTGTATTTTATCATCCTGCTGTTGGCCGGCTTTTATCTATCGATTCAATTCCCGTTATTATCTATTTGATTTTATGAAATTGTAACTTTACTAGTTAGGGGTTCTAGTATGAATGCACATGAATTGCATATTATTTCTACTGGGAAACAGCCAATTGAAAAGTTTGTGGAAATCGCTTCAAACATTCAGGAACATGTTGATTTCTTTTATCTAAGGGAAAAACATATGAGTGCCTCGGAACTCTATCAAGCAGTGAGTCTATTACATGATAATAAGATTCCGCTTTCTAAGATCATCATTAATGACCGCGTGGATGTAGCCTGGGTACACAAAGTATTTGGTGTGCAATTGGCTTTTCATAGTTTAGATGCAGAAGTCGTAAAAGGAGCTTTTCCAGGATTGAATGTTGGCTGTTCGATTCATTCCATGGATGAAGCGAAAGCCGCATTCAGCAAAGGGGCCAATTACGCGATTTATGGACATGTTTTTGAAACGGATTCAAAAATCGGCCTTCCTCCTAAGGGAGTTGAGGAGCTTCATGCAATCACAAGAAATGTCAATCTTCCGATAATTGCGATAGGCGGAATCACTCCTTTCAATTGCCAAGTGGTGCTGGATGCGGGGGCACGCGGAATTGCCGTCATGTCAGGTGTGCTTGAAGCTGAAAATCCGCTTGAAGCCGTTAAAGAATATTCGAAGTCTTTGGGAAAGGAGACATAAGATGAATTCCATATATGATGCAATCATTGTTGGGGGAGGAGTAATAGGTGGATCCATTGCTTTCCAATTAGCCAAGCGAGGTAAAAAGGTCCTTTTATTGGAAAAAGACAGACTTGCCAGTAAAGCATCCAGTGCTGCAGCCGGGATGTTAGGGGCACAAGCCGAGTTAGATGCTGATAACCCGCTTTTTACATTGGCAAGCCGAAGCAGGGGGATGTTTCCTGCACTGGCGGAAGAATTAAAAGACATAAGTGGGATAGACATCGAATTAGTGAACAAGGGCATGTTTAAGGTGGCGCTAACGAATGATCAAGTAGCCGAGTTGAAGAACATGATCAGAGTCCAGCAAGAGGCGGGACTTGAGGCAGATTGGCTATCGACTGCCGAAATAAGGAAAATGGAACCGCTTTTATCGGATGAGATTAAAGGAGCTATGTTCATTCCGAAAGATGGACAAGTTTCAGCCACTAGGCTGTCGCTCGCTTTTACTGAATCTGCAGCTGCCCTTGGTGTAGATATAAAGGAATTTGTTCATGTCTCCGATTTGGTTACGGAAAACGGATGCGTAAAGGGAGTGGTCACGAACATAGGTGGATTTTCAAGTGAAAATGTCATCGTGGCAGGTGGCGCTTGGAGTGCGCTCCTCCTTGAAAGAACAGGCATGAGACTCGACAGTTATCCAGTAAAGGGAGAGTGCTTTTCCGTCCTGACCGATCGTCCATTGCTTGAAAAGACAATCTTCTCACATGGCTGCTATCTTGTGCCCAAAGTTGGCGGGAGAATCATTGTCGGGGCAACGGTAAAAGCGAACACTTTCGATGAAAAGGTAAGTCTTGACGGGATTTCTACGTTAATAGAAAGAGCAAAGCAATTGCTTCCGGCGATTAAAGGAAGCGAATTGGAAAAGGCATGGGCAGGTATACGGCCCCAAACTGGGGACGGCTTACCGTACTTTGGTGAACATCCGGCATGCAAAGGACTTTTCATTGCAACGGGGCACTATAGGAATGGCATCCTGCTTTCTCCAATTACAGGTGTACTTATAGCGGATATTTTAGAAAGTAAGGCAAATCCAGAATGGTCCGCTTTTCGATTGGACCGTTCGATACAGCCCCTTTTAACTTAATGGAGGTGGATGAATTGGAATTGATTATTAACGGGGAAAAAATACGGATTCCTGCTGAAGAATCAACAGTTACAGGGCTTTTGCAACACTTTAATCTACATCAAAAAGTAGTGATTGTTGAATTGAATGATGAAATATTAGCAAAGGAAAGTCTAAGTGAAACACTTTTATCAAATGGCGACAAGGTAGAGATTGTACATTTTGTAGGAGGCGGATGATATGTTAAAGATTGGTTCTTATGAATTTTCTTCAAGATTATTATTAGGTACTGGAAAATATCCAAATTTCGATGTTCAAAAGCAATCAGTGGAGGTTTCGGAGACGGAAATATTAACATTCGCGGTTCGGAGAATGAACATTTTTGAAGCCAGTCAGCCCAATTTTTTAGAAAAGTTAGATTTGAAGAAATACACACTCCTTCCAAATACAGCAGGAGCTAAAACAGCCAAAGAAGCAGTGCGCATAGCCCATCTTGCAAAAGCATCTGGCTTATGTGACATGATCAAGGTTGAAGTCATTGGCTGTCAAAAAACACTGCTGCCTGATCCTATTGAAACATTGAAAGCTGCTGAAGAATTAGTGAAACTGGGATTCACCGTATTACCTTATACTTCGGATGATGTGTTGCTCGCTAAACGCCTGGAAGCAGTGGGGTGCCATGCAATCATGCCCGGAGCTTCACCAATTGGCTCTGGTCAAGGCATTATAAACCCACTGAACTTACGATTTATCATGGAACAATCAGAGGTTCCGGTAATTGTTGATGCAGGGATCGGAACACCTTCTGATGCAGCAATCGCCATGGAATTAGGGGCGGATGGCGTATTACTTAACACTGCTGTTTCCGGAGCAAAAGATCCAGTCAAGATGGCGAAAGCAATGAAACTTGCCATTGAGGCAGGACGATTGGGGTACGAAGCAGGAAGAATCGAAAAAAATGATTACGCGATTGCAAGCAGCCCAGTTGAAGGATTGAGCATTGGATGAATGAGCGTTATTCACGTCAAGAACTTTTTGGCCCTATAGGGAAGAAGGGCAATTGAAAATTCGCAAAAAACAAGTTTTGGTGATTGGAGCGGGTGCTCTAGGTACGGGAACTTCGGAAGGCCTTGTACGGGCCGGAATTGGGAAACTCACCATTGTTGACAGAGATTATGTAGAGTGGAGCAACCTTCAAAGACAACAGCTATATTGTGAAGAAGATGCACAAAAAAGAATACCGAAAGCAGTGGCAGCGAAGAATCGCTTGAATGCGCTAAATTCGGATGTAATCGTAAAACCGCATGTGGCGGATGTTTCGGTTGATGAATTGGCGAAGCTTGTTGAAGGCGTGGATTTGATATTGGATGCCACTGATAATTTCGATACCAGGATGCTTATTAACGATACTGCGCAAAAATATAAAATACCCTGGATTTACGGAGCCTGTGTAGGGAGTTATGGGATAAGTTACACGGTGATCCCAGAGGTGACCCCATGTTTGAATTGTTTGCTGGAAACGGTCCCGATTGGAGGGCTGACATGTGATACGGCGGGAATCATCAGCCCTGCCGTTCAAACGGTCGTTGCCCATCAAATGGCGGAAGCTTTAAAAATCCTTGTCGAAGATCATGAATCGCTAAGAAACAAAATCGTTTCATTTGATCTTTGGAAAAATGAACATTCATCCATAAATGTAGCGCAATTAAAAAAAGATACTTGTTTGTCATGTGGGTCAAATCGAACGTATCCCCACCTCTCTTATTCAAATCGAACAAAGACTGCCGTTTTATGCGGAAGGGATTCTGTCCAAATTCGGCCGGCAATGAAGCTTGAAAGAGACTTAGCGGAACTCGAAAATAATCTTCTCGCACAAGGTGGTAAGATCGTCAGGAATCCTTATTTACTTTCATTTACCATCGGAACCCATCGGTTGGTCGTTTTTAAAGACGGGCGGGCGTTGATTCATGGAACAAAAGATATTGCAGAAGCAAAAACGTTGTATCATCGTTATTTTGGCTGAAATGGATGGCACGGACTTGCAATTCACGTTTAAACCCGTGAAAGAGTGCCAAAAAAGATGCCCTTATAATAGGAAGGTATTGAACATTTTCCAATGTGACTTATTTGCTTCACAAATATAAAACGAAAGCGGTGTCTGCCTTTTTTGGGGCGGCACCGCTTTGTTATGGAACGATTATTTTAGCAGCTTACATATCATGACTGCTATTATGCTTCTGACGGGAGTGTTGCCTGTTTTTCACCTTATGAGAACCGCTTAACGGTGCTGGTTGACCTGGGTTATTTCCTTTAGGAGCATTTTTCCGAATATCTTTACCATCGTTTTTGTTCATGTTCGATCCCTCCTATCTCTTAAGATAATCAGTCCGTGAAATTTTATTCACATACATATATTTGCAAACCTCGTACATGCTATGGATGGACACTAATTAAGGAGCTGAACCAAAATGCAGGATAAACAAGATAAGCGAAGGACTTTCCAGGAAGCCCAGCAAAGTTATCAACAAGTATTTGATGTATACTCATCCATTGAGAAGAACGCACCGAATTACGGAACGGAATTGAAACATGTGAAGCAGGAAGTGAACGAGGCCTATCAGCAAATACAATCTGCTTTAGTCACTGCTTCCGAACATCAGAAAGAACAATTGAGAAAATTCGAACAGGATATTCAGGCAATCGTCAATGAGGTCAATTCAGAGGATTATTGAGTGACAGATTCTATCGTCGTGAGTTCATGCGCTTTATTCGTGGGTTTTGCGCGTATTACTTATGCGTTTCCTGATTTTAGAATGGAATAGGCTTTTTGAAAAATGCAGACATCTGCCATTTCAAAAAGCCTATCCTATTTAAAGCCTAGAAATGAAGGGAATCATTGGTTTTTCTTTCTTTTTTATTATTTTGCCTTTGCATTTCCGATAATGGCGGTTCATTTCCCAGTTCATCATTGTATCCAGCTCCATTACCTTGCGCTTTTGCAGCATTCATACCTGGTATAACATGATTTGCCTTTTGTTTTGTCATTTCGACACCTCCCACCCATAGAATGCGATAATGTCGAATGATTATGTATGAAGTACCAATATGTTTTGCTGGAATAATTTATCAGGCCGAAAATAGGTGTTTTTTCAAGAAAATGCATATCAGCAAGGTTTCCTAGATGCACTTTAATATGTGGGGGATATTTTTCTATAAGAGAAACTTATCAAAAACAATAACTTTCTTGTTATTTACTTATACTCATTTCTATATTAGTATTAAGTTGAAGGAAGAGTTAGGGTGGGAGAAGAGAGAAAAATTCGACAAACTAACTTTTTTACTTATATTTATTGTAAACATGGTTTCAGTGAACCAGGTTTTACTTTTATGTGCAGAATACGTTCTGACAGTTTAATAGGGGTAATATTCATGACGAAAAATGACGTATACCAAGCGCGTAAGTCCTTTGAAATTGACGGGCAACGCTACAACTACTACAGCCTAGACGCTATTGAAAAAGCAGGGGATGGCAAAGTATCACGCCTTCCATATTCCATTAAAGTATTACTTGAAGCGGTACTTCGCCAAGTAGACGGAAGAGTAATCACAAAAGAACACGTTGCGAACCTTGCTAAATGGGGAACAAGCGAGCAACAAGATATAGATGTTCCGTTCAAGCCTTCACGTGTAATCCTACAAGATTTCACTGGTGTTCCAGTTGTTGTTGATTTAGCTTCTTTGCGTAATGCTTTCGCAGCACTTGGTGGAGATCCTGACAAAATCAACCCCGAAATCCCGGTTGACCTTGTAATTGACCACTCTGTACAAGTTGATAAAGCAGGTACAATGGATTCCCTTGATGCCAATATGGATCTTGAATTCGAACGTAATGCAGAGCGTTACCAGTTCCTAAGCTGGGCTCAAAAATCATTCAACAACTATCGTGCAGTTCCACCGGCAACTGGTATCGTTCACCAAGTTAACCTAGAGTACCTTGCGAACGTGGTTCATGCTGTTGAAACTCCAAACGGCGACTTCGAAGTATTCCCTGATTCTGTTTTCGGTACAGATTCACATACTACAATGATCAACGGTATTGGTGTTCTTGGTTGGGGTGTCGGCGGTATCGAAGCAGAAGCAGGCATGCTTGGACAGCCATCTTACTTCCCAGTTCCAAAAGTCGTTGGTGTTAAACTGACTGGCCAACTTCCTAAAGGTACAACAGCTACTGACCTTGCATTGAAAGTAACACAAGTTCTTCGTGCACACGGCGTAGTTGGTAAATTTGTTGAGTTCTACGGCCCAGGAGTAGGATACCTTCCACTTGCTGACCGTGCAACAATCGCTAACATGGCTCCTGAATACGGTGCTACAGTTGGTTTCTTCCCTGTTGATGCGGAAGCGATCGATTACATGCGCTTAACAGGCCGTGATGAAAAACAAATTAAAGTGGTTGAATCATACTGCAAAGAAAATGGTTTGTTCTACTCTCCTGAAAACGAAGATCCAGCATACAATGATGTTGTGGAAATCGACCTTTCAGCAATCGAACCAAACCTTTCAGGCCCTAAACGCCCGCAAGATTTGATTCCACTTTCTCAAATGAAAAAATCTTTCCATGACGCTATCAATGCACCTATGGGCAACCAAGGTTTTGGCATGGACAATTCTGAATTGGATAAAGAAGTAACTGTTAAATTTGCCGATGGTAAAGAAACGGTAATGAAAACAGGTGCGATTGCAATTGCTGCAATCACGAGCTGTACGAACACTTCTAACCCGTATGTAATGCTAGGAGCAGGTCTTATTGCTAAAAAAGCAGTTGAAAAAGGTTTAACTGTTCCAGATTATGTAAAAACATCATTGGCACCAGGTTCTAAAGTTGTTACTGGTTACCTTCGTGATGCTGGTCTTCAACCATACCTTGACCAATTAGGATTCAACGTAGTTGGATACGGCTGTACTACATGTATCGGTAACTCAGGTCCATTGGCTGACGAAATCGAAGCAGCTGTTGCTGAAGCAGATCTTTTGGTAACATCAGTACTTTCAGGTAACCGTAACTTTGAAGGACGTATTCACCCACTTGTGAAAGCAAACTATCTTGCTTCACCTACTTTGGTTGTAGCTTATGCTCTTGCTGGAACTGTGGACTTTGATCTTAACAATGATTCACTTGGTAAAGACAAAGATGGTAACGATGTATATCTTGCTGATATCTGGCCATCACAAGAAGAAGTTAACGCTGCTGTTAAAGCAACAGTTACACCTGAGTTATTCCGTAAAGAATACGAAACAGTCTTCAACGATAACAAACGTTGGAACGAAATCCAAACTAGCAACGAAGCGATTTATGCTTTCGATTCTAAATCAACATACATTCAAAATCCTCCATTCTTTGAAGGATTATCACCAGAACCGGGTTCAGTTAACCCACTTTCAGGCTTGCGTGTAGTTGGTAAATTCGGTGACTCAGTAACAACTGACCACATTTCTCCTGCAGGTGCAATCGGTAAAGATACACCAGCTGGTATCTACCTTCGTGAAAACGGTGTGAAACCGCGTGACTTTAACTCTTATGGTTCTCGTCGTGGTAACCATGAAGCAATGATGCGCGGAACATTCGCAAACATCCGTATCCGTAACCAAGTTGCTCCAGGTACAGAAGGTGGTTACACTACTTACTGGCCAACAGGCGATGTAATGGCTATCTATGATGCTTGTATGAAATACAAAGCTGATGGAACAGGTCTTGCAGTAATCGCTGGTAAAGACTATGGTATGGGAAGCTCTCGTGACTGGGCTGCGAAAGGTACTAACCTTCTTGGCATCAAAACAGTCATCGCTGAAAGCTTTGAACGTATTCACCGTTCTAACCTTGCATTAATGGGTGTTCTTCCACTTCAATTCAAAGAAGGCGAAAACGCTGAAACGCTTGGATTAACTGGTAAAGAAGCGATCGCAGTTCAAATCGACGAAACAGTTAAACCGCGTGATATCGTAAAAGTTACAGCTACTGATGAAGCTGGAAACGTAAAAGAATTTGATGTACTTGTTCGTTTCGATTCCGAAATCGAAATCGATTACTACCGTCACGGTGGTATCCTTCAAATGGTATTACGTAATAAATTAAAAGGCTAATTTCAGCTTTTAGGAAGCGGTAAACCTAATTATATAGGTTTACCGCTTTTTTTGTGTCAAGTTTATGAAACAAAGTGATATCATGTTATGATTTAAAGGAATTGCACTTTTCTGCATACCCTTTTATTGTTAAGATGGAATAGGGAAGTTGTTCTATTTCTGGAAATGGACTAATATTTTTATTGTAATGGGACTAGGGGACGAGTATGCTTAAAAAAATTATTGCTTCGGTGGCCTTACTATCACTTATTACTGTAGCGATCGTGCAGGCGATGGATAATGAATCGAAGGGAAATGATGAAAAAGATTCTTTGGGTGGATTGAAAATTGGAGCTAAAGCTCCGAATTTCTCCCTGAAAACTCTGGATGGGAAACAAGTTGAATTATCGGATTATAAGGGCAAAAAGGTAATGCTGAATTTTTGGGCAACGTGGTGCCCGCCTTGCAAGAAGGAAATGCCGGATATGGAGAAATACACAAAGCAAGTGGGTGATGATGTCGTCGTACTTGCCGTCAATATTGACCCTGAAAATGATGTACAAGCATTTGTAGAGGATAATGGAATTACTTTTACCATACCGCTGGACAGTCAAAGTGCAAAAAATCCAGTGAATGAGCGGTACAAAATTATTAGCATACCAACAACTTACTTCATCGACAAAAAAGGCATTATCAGGAATAAGGTGATTTCAGCCATGCAATTAAAAGATATGGAACGAAATATAAATAGTATGGAGTAGGGTAATCTTATGAAGTATCATCAGTATTGAAGAAATTTTTCAACACTCCTGCTGAAACCCGGCTAGATGCTTGATTATAAGGTCTGACGGAACCTTTATGAGGTTCCGTTTTTATTGTAATGTTAACAAAGTTGTCAAAGTTTAATGGAAAAATCAAAAAATTTAAAAATTTATGGTTAAAGTTCATGAAAAAAGGGTTAAAGTATAGAGAGCGGAGAAATGGAATTTTTATCAGGTTAAAAATCTGATAATTATGACAATTCAACGGATGGAAACCATATAGTCATAATTTTACGTTAATTTGGCAATACTGAATTGTATATTAAAAATAAGTAGGTGAAAAGCATGAAAAAAAGAAAAAGGACATTTGAAGAATTAATTAAAGAAAATAAAAGGGAATTATTGATGGACGTTAAACAAATGGAAAGACTTGAGGAACGTCTTGAAAAAAAACATATGCAAAAGGCTGAATAGCTTTTGCTTAAAAAGAGCCAGTGCCATGAAGGTCCTTTCAAGGTGCTGGCTCTTTTTCATGGCTTTTTCAAAAACTGGCATTCATGAATTTCCTCTTTTTATCCATGATAAGAGAAGGAGGCGATAGAATGGGTAATCCAAAAAAGATTCCAAACACTTTAGACCGAGTCATCAAGGAACACAACCAATAGCAGCGGGTGGGAATAACGGTAAGAAAATGCAGGACAAATCCGGCAAACATGCTCAGGTCATTCAAACTAAAGGCGAGTAATCAAGGGATAAGCTAATAAATTAATCGTAATAATATTATGTAAAGAAAATAACATGAGGTGAAATAAATGGGCTCATATAAACACAATCAAGATAACCGTTTGGATAATGTTGAAAAAATTCAGGATGCAATTCAAAATACAGAAGAAAACATAATCGCTGCAAATGAAACGTTATCATTCTCTTCAGGGGAGGAAAAACAGGCAATTCAGGCTAAAAATGAACGAAGAAGAAAGAGCATTGATGGAATGAAGGAAGAAATGCAAGATGAGCAAGAAGCCCGGGAAAACGGTTATAGTAACGATAATATTTAAACAAAAAGGGGAGAAAGAGGTGAAAAATCTTTCTCCTCTTTTATTTAAGGTCCATCGGAGGAAACAGCTTAAATGAAATTTCCACAATTGTTATGGTAAAATGTTTATTGCAACAGAAATGAAAGTGGGGAAACAAAATGTTCATAGCTGAAAACGAAATTGAAGTACGGTATGCAGAGACAGATCAAATGGGTGTTGTTTACCATGCGAATTATTTTATATGGATGGAACTAGGCAGGACAAAATTGATAAATGATTTAGGATTTTATTATGCTGATATGGAAGCGGATGGCATCCTCTCACCTGTTATGGATATTCAGGCTTCGTATAAAACCCCTGTTAGATATGGTGATAAGGTAAAAGTTAAAACCTGGATTGAAAAATATGACGGCTTACGGGTCGTTTATGGGTATGAAATCGTTAATGGGAAAAATGAAGTGGCTGCTACAGGTCATTCTTCCCACGTTTGCGTTAAAAAGGAGAGCTTCCGCCCGATATCCATTAAACGCATGTATCCTGAATGGCATGAGGCCTATGAGAAAAATAAAAAGCAGGATGAATTGGTTTAATTACAAATATTGAGGTGATCAAAAATGGCTTTTGGGATTAAACGGGTAGATGTAGTAGCCTGGAAGCAGAAAATCGATCAAGGCCAAATAGCTTTTTTAACTCATTATTGGCTGGATGACCGATTTCCCGGTTGCAAGACGGTTACAAAAGTCGGATGCAAAGATTTAAGGCGTTTATCGGAATGGGGTAAGAAATACGGGCTAAAAAAGAGTGGATTCATCACAGGAAGGATGGCTATTCTCATTTTGATCTTTTAGGGGATAAGCAAGCGGAAATTCTTAGGGCCGAAGATATTAAAGAGCGCCTGCTCGATTGAACAAGAAAAAAACAGCAGTTTACACCGCTGCTTAGTTGTTAAGCACTCTTTTCATAGTGAAATTCTGGTTCAGTCAGTTTTTCATTAAAGGTAATAAGTAAATCGTGACCATCAAAGTACCATAAATCTTTTTCTTCTACATAAAAGTTAATCTCATTCATAGTTGTTGCGGCCGCTGCAGTTTCAGGTTCTTCTTGCATGATACCTAATGAAAAGCCGCTTTGGACGGTACTATGCCCGCCATATCTTACATAAAAGCGTAAATAAGAGCCTTCTTGAAGCCCTAGCTCATCAATATACCACTTAGCTGCTTGATCGGAAATGGTCAGTTTCATACTAATTCTCCTTCCTAGAGGTTCGTTATTTAAGTATAAAGTAATTATGAAGTAGATGCGAATAATGTGCGTTTAAGAAAGGAAACAACCATGGATATTATATATAATATTTGTTTCATAACTCGAAAAAGATCCAACGAAGTCGAAGTGTTGATGCTATTTCGCCAAAAGGATCCCAATAGGCATAAATGGAATGGTATAGGCGGGAAAATAGAAAAAGGTGAAACCATCGATGAATCGATGGAACGCGAAATTCTTGAAGAAACTGGATTGAAAGTGAGGGGGATGACCTTTCGAGGGATCGTGACATGGAATGAAACGGGTGGAATGTATGTTTACAGAGCTGAAGATGCAGGGGGCGGGCTATCTGCCTGTGATGAAGGGGAACTTGCCTGGAAGCCATATCAATGGGTTATGGAGGCAAATGAAGTTGTGTCCAACATAAAGTATTATCTAAAAGATATATTAGAGGATGAATCACCACTGGAATATGCCTGTACCTATGAAAATGAACAATTAATATCAGTCAAAAGAAGCCTTTGCCTGATATGGCAAAAGAATTGACTTTCAATTGAAAACCGCCCATGTGCGGTTTTTTTGATTCCTAAGCTAAGCTATATCACAAAGTCGAAATTATATATTGTGAATGGAATGCCATCTGATTAATTTCCTTATAAAGCGGGAGCTGCTGATTTGCGGAAATCGGAGCAGGTAAAAGGGGGTACGGCAAAGCTGTTGCTTTCATTATTGGCTCAAAAGCATATGTATGGGTATGAGATGCAATCAGCGCAACAGTGTGATGGTGATTTACTTTATAAAGGCATGTTATTTCCAGCAATGGAATAATGGAATACCTTTCAAGATGTAATCCGTAAGGTCGTTCGTACACATATGACACACAAAAATAGCTGCAGATTCCTGCAGCTATTTTGTATTGTCTTTTCTTTTGCTTCAGCCTCGGCAAGCTTTCTCAGCAAAACTGGTGTAGGCATATGCATGATTTGCTCTAAAGGCAAGTTTAGTGACTTGGATAACTTTAAAGCGGTTTCCGGTGATATTTGCAATGGCTTCATGGCACTTTCTCCTATCGATACGTAATAGCTAGTTCCAGTGTAGCCTCTGTTCTACAATAATTCAATCCTTACTTGTTAAACGAAATCCAAACTATTCTCTCAATTGAAAGTTTATAGAAATAATTTAGGTCCTTTCACCTTGACAAAGGAATTGTATTGAGGCCGGAATAAAAAATAAATAGTCTAAATGAATCATTTATTTTGAAGTTAAGCTGATTTACTTTCAATTAAATGGATAAAAATGATCATGTTTCCTTGTTGGTATATCTTGGATTGACATTGTCGTGATTTACAAATCAGGGGGAGTGGATATGGGGATTTTCATAAAAGTGAAGGCGAAATAAGCAAACTGGTTTCAAAAAGCAAAAGAAACAGATTGCATATTGGATATAAGCAGTGAACAGGTGAAACTTCAGGTTGATATCATCGATATAACCGAATGCGATTTAAAGCTGATCCATACTTTTAGAGAGGCAATCTAACCCCAGATCGAGGGAGTTGTTGATGCCTTTTATCCAACGGTTCTCCAGGTTCCTGAATTGAAAGGGATTATCACGGCGTGACAGCACAGTGGGAAAATGGAGGAAAACGTTAATTACTCATATGTTATCTTTATTCAATGGTGTGATTTACGATGATTTTGTTGAATTGCGGACAAAGGTGGCGAAGACTCATTATCGTATTGGCTTACAGTCGCGGCGGTATTCATCCGCTTTTCAAAATGTACAGAATCACTTGTAAAGAATTCCTTTGAACAAACCAAGAATAAATATCACCGAGTGTATTAAGCTTGTACAGGGAATGGCCGAACAGACAAATTTACCATCATTGAACTCAGCCATCGAGGCAGCACGGGCAGGTGAACATGGTAATGGATTTGAGGTTGTTTCGAATGAGGTCAGGAAACTTGCAGAACAGTCTAAAAAGTCGATAGCTGAAATAGATGCAATCGTGCAATCATCAAATGAATATATGAAAGATGTTGTTGATTCTGTCCTAAGGTTCAAGGAAGTGGTTCAAGCAGGCGAGAAGGAATCGGAGTTAACGGAAAATTCCTTCAATGAAATAATCGGAGTCATGTATAAAGTAAAATAGGCCCATATATACGGGCCTGTTTTCACTTGGATATGGTGTGTTTTACAACCATTTTACTTTAGGTTCAGTTTTATCGATAATCCGCTTGATGTTTGCGCGATGCCGGTAAAAAATGAAAATCGTTATTATACCGATTACAATAATGAGCGCTAAATCACCAGTATGAAACACTAAACTGTAGATGAGAGCAAGTAAACAAGCAATCATGGAAGAAAGCGAGACATATTTGGATATGTATAAGGATATGAAGAATATGAAAACGGCGAAAACGAAAAACAATGGTTCATATGCAAGAATGACACCAGCAGAAGTCGCCACAGCTTTACCGCCCCGAAAGTTTGCGAAAATGGGAAACATATGACCGATGACCGCAAAAACTCCGGCTAGCAATGGATTCATACCCACGCCTAGCATATCCGGCAGAAAAGTTGCTAGGGTACCCTTAAGAATATCCATTATAGTAACGGTTAGTCCTGCCTTGACACCAAGTGTCCTGAAGGTATTTGTCCCGCCTAGATTTTTACTGCCATGCTCCCGGATGTCGATTTTGTAAAATGTTTTACCGATTATTAAACCGGAAGGAATCGAACCGATCAGGTAGGCAGCCAGTATAGTGATAAATGTAAGCATTCTATTACCCTTTCTTTAAGAAAAATCTTCTTTTTTATCACGTTTAAGGGTGATTGTTCCCTTTTTCAAAAATAAACGTGTAGAAATAGCTAAAAACAGCCCTAAAATACCTGTTAAGCTTCTCTTATTGTAACATTTTCGTGACAAAATGGTACGGCTGTCCAAAAAAATCCACTAAAAAAATGAATTTTCCTTGATGTACTTACATCTTATGATATACGTTAAGTTGATGAACGGTAATAGGTTTAGGCTTCCTTATTTTCGTAAATATAAAATGAAGGATGCCTACTTGTATAAATTGTTACAATACGTGGTAGTCTGTATGAACATAAGAAAGTTAAGTGAGTCATGCCTTTTCGAAACTTATTCTTTCTTGTATAATGGTTTTTCTTAATAATGGTAATAAACAGCTTTTCTCTGTAAAATACCTTTGTTAGGAATACTCTTTATTCAAATATTACATTTTATTATAAAGGGGTTTGAAAAGAATGATAGAAAATCCAAGCAGAGAAGAAATGGGAAAGATGTTGAAAAAATCGAAGCGTATCGCTGTCGTTGGTTTATCTAATAACCCTGAGCGCACTTCTTATATGGTATCGAAGGCCATGCAGGATAGCGGATATGAAATCATCCCGGTAAACCCTGCCGTATCCGAAGTGCTGGGTGTAAAGGCAGTTAAAGCCCTGAAAGATATTGAAGGGCACGTCGATATCGTCAATGTTTTCCGCCGTTCAGAGTTCCTTCCGGAGATAGCCAAGGAATTTGCAGAAATCGATGCAGATATCTTTTGGGCGCAGCTAGGGGTGGAAAATGAAGAAGCATATAATTTTTTGAAAGAAAAAGGATATACTGTCATCATGAATCGATGTATAAAAGTCGAACACGCCCTTACTAAGTAAAATGAAGAGCGGAACTTCCGCTCTTTTTTAAGGTATGGCTGTCTCTATAGGGAAGAACTAAAAGGTGGCCATAGCAGGCATTGAGCGGTCGGGCAAATTTAGGCCGTTAAAGCTTAATTTGATTAAAATAATAAAAGTATATTTGCCAAATGAAAATTTACCGCTACAATTAGAATGGTAGCTATGATACGTTTTGTTCCACACAAATGTGCTAACGCTAATAAAAAGGACAAAAAAACAGAACACTTGTTCTTTGTTCGTGAAAGTATTATACTTGTTATAATGATATTAACGTATTAATGGATTTGTTAAGCTAGTGAGTCATTTCATTGCAGTATGATTTGGCCCGGAAATTGTTTAGTAAGGAAAGGGGAATTTCTGTGGCAAAGAAAGTAAAAACAATCGAGTACAATGATGATGCAATTCAGGTACTGGAAGGACTCGAAGCGGTCAGAAAACGTCCCGGTATGTATATCGGCAGTACTGATGCACGCGGACTTCATCATTTAGTGTATGAGATTGTAGATAACTCCGTAGATGAGGCTTTAGCTGGATATGGAGACCAAATTAGTGTGAAAATACATAAAGATAACAGTGTAAGTGTGTCCGATAAAGGGCGTGGAATGCCTATTGGCATGCATAAATTAGGTAAACCGACACCTGAAGTAATTTTGACGATTCTTCATGCTGGAGGTAAATTTGGACAAGGCGGATATAAAACGAGTGGAGGCCTCCATGGAGTCGGTGCTTCGGTCGTTAACGCGTTGTCTGAATGGCTTGTCGTGACAATCAAAAGGGACGGGTTCATTTACGAACAACGTTTTATCAATGGCGGAAAGCCAGAAACCACATTGGAGAAAATCGGTAAAACCAATCAAGCCGGGACCAAAATCCACTTCAAGCCCGATCCTAAAATATTTTCAGTGACGACTTTTAATTATGAGATCCTATGTGAGCGTCTTCGAGAATCAGCTTTTCTTTTAAAAGGAATGAAGATAGAATTGACGGATGAGCGTAACGACCATAATGAAATTTTTCACTATGAAAATGGCATTGAAGCGTTTGTCGATTATTTAAATGAAGAGAAAGAGACACTTCATAGTGTAGTCAGCTTAGAAGGGGAACAAAATGGGATAGAAGTCGAACTCGCCTTTCAATTCAACGATGGTTATTCAGAAAATATTTTAAGCTTTGTGAATAACGTTCGTACAAAAGACGGAGGCACCCATGAGATTGGTGCCAAAACGGCCATGACACGGGCATTTAATGATTATGCCAGAAAAATGGGGCTATTAAAGGAAAAAGATAAAAACCTCGAAGGTACCGATATACGTGAAGGCTTGTCTTCAATCATTTCAGTGCGCATCCCTGAAGAACTTCTTCAATTCGAAGGACAAACCAAGAGCAAACTTGGAACCAGCGAAGCCCGTTCTGCAGTCGATTCCATCGTATCAGAGCACCTAGCCTACTTTTTGAAGAAGATCCAACCACGAGTACCCTATTGGTTAAAAAAGCGATTAAAGCGTTCCAGGCAAGGGAAGCGGCACGCAAAGCCCGAGAAGATGCAAGAAGCGGGAAGAAACGGAAAAAATCCGATGCCATCCTTTCTGGGAAATTAACACCAGCTCAATCGAAAAATCCCGAACGAAATGAATTGTATCTTGTAGAAGGTGACTCTGCTGGGGGATCCGCTAAACAGGGGCGGGATCGCCGTTTCCAAGCAGTTCTTCCATTGCGGGGTAAAGTTATCAATACGGAAAAGGCAAAACTGGCGGATATTTTTAAAAACGAGGAAATAAATACGATTATCCATGCAATCGGCGGGGGTGTCGGAGCGGAGTTCAATACGCCGGATACTAACTATGATAAAGTGATCATCATGACTGATGCCGATACGGATGGAGCCCATATCCAAGTGCTGCTGCTGACTTTCTTTTACCGATATATGAAGCCGTTAATAGAGTCAGGAAAGGTTTACATTGCCTTGCCCCCTTTATATAAAGTGAGTAAAGGGACAGGGAAAAAAGAAGTCATTGAGTATGCTTGGAGCGACGAGGAACTTCAGGAAGCGATAGACAAGGTGGGAAAAGGCTATATGATTCAGCGCTATAAAGGGCTGGGTGAGATGAATGCCGATCAATTATGGGATACCACCATGAACCCGGAAACAAGGACATTGATACGTGTGAAGATCGATGATGGAGCACGTGCAGAAAGACGTGTGACAACTTTGATGGGAGATAAGGTTGAACCGCGTCGTAAGTGGATTGAAGCCAATGTCGCTTTTGGTCTCGAAGAGGAATCGAATATTTTAGATAATGAAAATATGTCGATTGAAGAGGAGGTCATTGACGATGGTATTTGAAGAAACGTTTCGGGATTTGCCGCTTGAAGAGGTAATTGGTGACCGCTTCGGCCGTTATAGTAAATATATTATCCAAGATCGGGCACTTCCAGATGCAAGGGACGGCTTAAAACCGGTTCAGCGCAGGATATTGTATGCGATGCATGTCGAAGGAAATACTCAGGAAAAAGGCTTTAGGAAATCCGCAAAAACGGTCGGTAATGTAATCGGTAATTATCACCCTCACGGAGATTCATCCGTTTATGAGGCAATGGTTAGGATGAGCCAAGACTGGAAGCTTCGGAAGGTCATGGTCCAAATGCACGGAAACAATGGTAGCATTGATGGTGATCCGCCTGCTGCGATGCGGTATACGGAAGCAAGGCTTTCATCGATTGCCTCCGAGATGCTGCGGGATATTGAAAAAGGACGGTCGATTTTGTACCGAACTTTGATGATACTTCAGAAGAGCCCATTGTATTGCCTGCAATGTTCCCTAACCTGCTTGTAAACGGCTCTACGGGAATTTCAGCCGGCTATGCCACTGAAATCCCGCCGCATCAACTAGGTGAAGTCATTGATGCTGCCATTATGCGAATCGATAAGCCGGAAGCGACAGTCGCTGATTTAATGACTGTCATTAAAGGGCCGGATTTTCCTACTGGCGGTATCATCCAAGGTATTGAAGGCATTCGTAAGGCCTATGAAACAGGTAAAGGGAAAATAATCATTCGCGGGTTGGCGGAAGTGGAAACGATTCGGGGCGGCAAACAGCAAATCGTCATCACTGAAATCCCATATGAAGTCAATAAAGCAAACCTTGTTAAGAAAATGGATGAATTCCGTCTAGACCGGAAAGTGGAAGGTATCGCTGAAGTAAGGGATGAAACCGACCGTACAGGACTGCGCATTGTCATCGAACTGAAAAAGAAGCAGATGCAAATGGAGTCCTGCATTATTTATACAAAAATTCCGATCTCCAGATTGCATACAATTTCAATATGGTTGCGATTTATAAAAAACGGCCAACATTGATGAGCCTGCCTAAAATGCTCGATGCTTATATCGAACACCGTAAAGAGGTAATCGTGAACCGATCGCGTTATGAGCTGCAAAAGGCACATGACAGGGCACATATCGTCGATGGATTAGTGAAAGCTTTATCTATATTAGATGAAGTCATCGCTGTCATCCGGGCATCTAAAGACAAACGGAACGCTAAAGATAACCTCATAGCTAAATTCGCTTTTACAGAAGCGCAAGCTGAAGCCATTGTCTCCTTGCAGTTATATAGGCTGACAAATACGGATATTACAGCACTTGAAGCAGAGGCAGCGGAATTGAAGAACAAAATTGAGGAATTGACAAAGATTCTTGGCAGTGAAAAAGTTCTTCTTCAAGTAATTAAAAAAGAACTTCGATTCATTAAAAAGGGCTTTGATGACGGACGGCGTTCTAAAATCGAAAAAGAAATTGAAGAAATCAAAATAAATCTTGAAGTCTTGATTGCGAGTGAAGACGTGATGGTTACCGTGACGAAAGAAGGCTATGTCAAACGGACATCGTTACGATCTTATGCAGCATCAGGAGGTCTTGATTTTGGCATGAAGGATTCCGATCGCCTACTCCAGAGGCTGGAGATGAATACAACAGATGTCCTGTTGCTGTTCACATCAAAGGGAACTACCTCTATTGTCCAGTTCATCAGCTTCCTGATATTCGCTGGAAGGAAACCGGTCAGCATATCGCGAACATCATTCCGATTGACAGGGAAGAACAAATCATAAAAGCGATTCCAATCAAAGATTTTACCATGCCGGAATTCTTAGTGTTCATCACGAAAAATGGTATGGTGAAAAAGACAGAATTGGCTTCCTATAAAGCCCAGCGTCATTCAAAACCGCTGGTTGGTGTCAATTTAAAAGGTGATGATGAACTGGTCGATGTCCATCATACCGATGGACAGGCTGACCTTTTCCTAGTCACTCATAACGGCTATGGTTTATGGTTTGATGAAGAAGAAGTAAGTGTTGTCGGTGTCCGGGCAGCAGGAGTCAAAGGGATTAATTTAAAAGAAGATGACTATGTCATTGGCGGAAAGGTTTTGGCCAAGGATAGTAAAGAATCGATCTTTATCGTTACACAGCGCGGGGCCATAAAGAAAATGAAATTAACCGAGTTTGAAAAAACGAGCCGGGCAAAACGCGGTGTCGTGGTCTTGAGGGAATTGAAATCGAATCCTCATAGGGTCATTGGTTTCGATATCATTAACAAAACCGACAGTCTATTCATTCTTTCCGAAAAGGGAACCATTGAAACGGTTCATGCCGCTTCATTAAAAAATCATGATCGATATACGAATGGATCATTTATTTTTGATGAAACGGTTAGTGGAAAAGCGAAAGAATTATGGAAAATATCATTGGAAGATGACACCGCCATAGAGCAGTGAATTATTTTTAAAACGGGATGCTGACCTTGATCAGCATCCCGTTTTATTTTACCGAAAATGATCAGTTATATCGACATGCCAGCACTAAAGTTTGAGTCCTTTTATGAAAGCAATGACTCAATTCAAAAATGACTTTTTGAGTCAAATTTAAATCCTATAATTATAAACCTAATATTATTAAGAGCGCAGCAAATAATTCAATTTTGAATTTTACCATTAATTGAATCAACGTTTCAAAACGATTTATTTTTGGCACACTCCTTGCATATTGTTAGTATGACTTCTTTATTTTTGAATGAAGAAAGGGAGGACCAATGGATAGACCTTGGATAAAGCATATCCCGTCCGGAAATCCAATAGAGATTGATATTCCTGAAATTTCATTGACAGAACTATTTTTTCAATCGGTCGAACAGTATTCGGAAAATACAGCGGTAACGTTCATGGAGAAAAGGTATACATATTCAGAGTTGGGGATGTTAGTGAAAAAATGTGCCCGCTTGCTTGCTGATGAAGGGATTGGAAAGGGAGAACGTGTGGCTCTTATGCTACCTAATTGTCCCCAATATCCAATTGGTTTTTTTGGAACTCTTTTGAATGGAGCCATTGTTGTCCAAATCAATCCAATGTATAAGGAGAACGAATTAATTCATGTCTTGAAAGATTCAGGTGCAAAGCACATCATTGTGCTCGACGATTTATTGTCAATAGTTGAAGCCGTCATAGCTGAAACCGATGTTGAAAAGGTGTTGAGCGTGTCGCTGGAAAAGGGCAAATGTGAAATGACAAAAAAGCTGCTATCTGTAACAGAGGCGGATTTCACTGTGGAGATTGAACCTGCTAGAGATGTCGCCGTCCTCCAATATACAGGAGGAACGACAGGGCGTTCTAAGGGCGCGATGCTTACCCATCGTAATATCGTAGCCAATACGCTGCAAAGTGCAGCCACTTCAAGAATCAATACTCAAAAGGGGAAGGAAAGGGTACTAGGTGTTTCCCCATTATTTCATGTTTATGGCATGACTTCAGGGATGAACTTGACGTTTTATAATGGCGGGGAATTAATTCTTGTATCCCGATTTCAGGTAACGGAGATCGTCGATATTATCAATAATCTTAAACCGACTATTTTTCCAGGGGTACCGACGATGTATATTGCTTTATTACAATATTACCAGTCCCAACCATTTGATTTGCATACATTGACATCTTGCGTTTCGGGTTCGTCACCATTGCCATTGAATGTATTGTCAAGGTTTAACGAACTTAGTGGAACAAAGATTGCAGAGGGCTATGGACTTTCCGAGGCGTCACCAGTCACGCACCGGAATCCAGTCAGCGGCCTGCAAAAACCCGGAAGTATCGGGATTCCGATACAAAATACGGATGCCGCCATAATTGACAATATTACAGG
This sequence comes from Peribacillus frigoritolerans, assembly GCA_030562215.1. GTDB lineage: Bacteria > Bacillota > Bacilli > Bacillales > DSM-1321 > Peribacillus > Peribacillus frigoritolerans_B. Next base: position 3,364,449 of record JAUPFL010000001.1, read on the forward strand.
AGAGCCTGCACTTTTGGTTGATACACCAGGTGAATTGGTCATTAAGGGTCCACAGGTAATGAAAGGGTATTGGGGCATGCCTGAAGAGACTAGGCAGACGATTCAAAACGGATGGCTGCATACCGGTGATATTGCCAAGATGGATGAAGATGGCTTCTTTTACATTGTGGGACGGAAGAAAGAGATGATCATCGCAGGCGGATTCAATATTTATCCAATTGAAATTGAAGATATACTATACAGCCATCCTAAGGTTCTGGAAGCTGCCGTCTTTGGCGTTCCCGATCAATATCGGGGTGAAACGGTACATGCAGCGGTAGTTCTTAAACCAAGTGAAAGGATAACTGAAACCGAATTGAAGGATTATTGCCGAAAGCAGCTAGCTGCCTTTAAAGTCCCAAAAGCAATCACATTTGAAAGTGAACTTCCGAAGACGGCGGTCGGTAAAATCTTGAAACGCAAACTTCAAGAAAAACATATCGCTCATTCGGATAAGATATGAAAGCGCTAACAACCAATTCGCAGATAAAGGGGAATGCAAATGGACTTTCGCTTAGATGAAGACATCCTGCTATTAAAAGAAAATATACGCCAGTTTATCGAAGAACAAATCGATCCATTTTCCATGCAGATTGAGGATGAAGATCATATCCCGGAATCCATCATAAATTTATCGAAGGAAATCGGGCTATTCGGACTTAGTATCCCGGAAAGGTATGGCGGACTCGGAATCGGGATGGTGGGAAAATGTGCTTTATATGAGGAAATCGGCAAAACACATAATGGATATACCACTCTGATTGGGGCTCACACCGGTATAGGGACCGTAGGGATAGTTGAAATGGGCAATGAAATGCAAAAGGAAAAGTATCTGCCAGATATGGCAAGCGGTAATAGAATTGGCGCTTTTGCTTTAACTGAGCCTGCAGCGGGTTCCCATGCTACGAATCTCAAGATGACGGCTGTCAAAAATGGCGATAAATATATTCTAAATGGGACCAAGCATTATATAACGAATGCAGATGTAGCCGATATTTTTACAGTTATGGCCGTTACGGACAAAGATAAAGGTGCGAAAGGAATCTCTTCATTCATAGTAGAAAAAGATTTTCCTGGTTTTAGAGTTGGTAGCCTGGAAAGGAAGATGGGTCTTCGAGGCTCACATTCGGCCGAATTGTTTTTTGAAGATTGCGAGGTTCCTGCCGAAAATGTACTGGGGGACATCGGCCAAGGGTATGTAAATGCATTGAAGATCCTTGCAAATGGCCGGGCAGGCCTTGCTGCCCGTAATTTGGGGTCCTGTCAATACCTGCTCGATCTATCTACCAAATATGCCACAGAACGTGAACAATTCAATGTCCCGATCATTGATCATCAAGCCGTATCCCATATGATTGCCGAGATGGCAATGGAAATAGAAGCACTTCGCTCATTCACATACCGTGTTGCATGGATGGTCGATCAGAAAGAAAAAATCATTAAAGAAGCGGCAATGCTTAAGTTGTATGGTTCAGAAGTATATAATCGTGTCGCTGATAAGTCCGTTCAGATTCATGGCGGGATGGGATACATGAAGGATTATCCAGTTGAACGTTTCTATCGGGATGCCCGAATCACTAGAATATATGAAGGCACGTCCGAAATCCAAAAGAATATCATTACCGGACAATTAAAGAGAAAATATCAAAACTAGTCTAATTGGAAAGCGGAGGGGTTAAAATGGATTTACGACTATCAGATGAACAAAAAATGGTACAAAAAACAATACGCAAGTTCGTGGAAAATGAATTGATTCCATTGGAAAATGAAGTGCTTCGCAATGAAATGGCTGGAAAACCCAGTTTGCCAGAGGGGACATTGAAAGATTTACAGGAAAAAGCAAAAAAGCTGGGTTTTGGGGCATCAATACCCCGGAGGAATTTGGCGGGGCAGACTTAGGGCAGCTCATGATGGCAATTGTCTTGATGGAAGTATCAAAAACGTTTGTACCATTCAGTTTTGGAGGTTCGGCTGATAACATACTTTATTATGCAAATGAAGAACAGAAACAGAAATATCTGATCCCTACGATTAATGGTGAGAAAAAGTCCTGTTTTGCCATGACGGAGCCGGGAGCTGGGTCCGATACGAGAAATATTAAAATGACGGCGGTAAAAGAAGGGAACGAATGGGTGCTGAACGGTGAAAAAACTTTCATTACCGGAGGAAATGATGCCGATTTCGTCATGGTCATTGCTGTAACAGACAAAGAACGTCATCAAGCAACCGGAACGGAAGGGGTAACCTGTTTCATTGTAGACCGTGATATGGGCTGGAGATCAGAGTATATCAATACGATGGGAGAATGGGGACCGGCCGGTTTAGTTTTTGATAATGTCAGGGTACCCGAAGAAAACATCTTAGGGGAAGTGCATGGCGGTTATAAACTAGGCTTGGAATGGATTGGGTTTGCAAGATGGATCGTGGGCGCACGCGCTGTCGGTTCTGCAGAAAGATTGCTGCAAATGGCTATAGAATACGCTAAAGAACGAGTCACGTTCGGTAAACCGATAGCTGAGCGCCAGGCCATCCAATGGCAGATAGCTGATTCCGCTGTAGAGATTGAAGCTGCAAGATGGCTTGTATTGAATGCGGCTTTTACACTTGATAATGGAGAAGACAACCGCCATTTAGCTTCAATGGCTAAACTCTATGGAGCCAATATGGGGAATCGCGTCGTGGATCGAGTATTGCAGATACATGGTGGCATGGGCTATACGAAGGAGCTTCCCATCGAACGTTGGTACCGCGAGGCCAGGCTTTGGAGGATTTATGATGGTACGGATGAAATACAGCGTATGATCATTTCCCGAAATTTGATCAAGGGCCATGTTAAATTAGGACAATTCTTATAATAGATTAGGAGGAAACGATTATGACAGGGAGATTTTCAGGGAAAACGGCTTTAGTTACAGGTGGAAGCAGAGGGATTGGCCGGGCGATCGTCGAACTATTTGCCAGTGAAGGCGCAAACGTAGCGATTATCGATATCAATGAAGAGGTTTTGACAGCAACAGGAAATGAATTAAGGGATAAGGGTTATACCATTTTTACTAAAGTGGCCAACGTGGTCAATTCGGAAGAGGTGGAAGCATCGATAAAAGAAATTGCCGACACATTCGGATCGCTTGATATTCTCGTGAATAATGCTGGGGTCATCCGGGATAATCTACTTTTTAAAATGACCGATTCAGATTGGCAGACGGTAATGGATGTGCACTTAAAAGGTACTTTCAATGCGGTGCGTGCCGCCCAGAAACATATGGTTGCAAATAAATACGGAAGAATCATCAATATTTCATCCACTTCGGCCCTCGGGAACCGCGGGCAGGCTAATTATTCTGCCGCTAAAGCCGGGCTACAGGGGTTAACAAAAACACTGGCGATTGAACTTGGAAAATATGGGATAACGGCTAATTCGGTCGCACCAGGTTTTATCGAAACCGAAATGACGAAAGAAACAGCTAGGCGGGTGGGAGTGAGTTTTGAACAATTCGTCCAGGATAGGGCAAACAGTATTCCGGTTGCCAGAAGCGGTTTGCCAAGTGATATTGCTCATGCTGTTGCATTCTTTGCCGATGAGGCATCCTCATTCATTAGCGGGCAGGTTTTATATGTTGCGGGCGGTCCAAAAAATTAAGGGAAAAGGCGGGATGTTATGTTCAACGAAAGTATTGGAAAACGATCCAACCCCGTTAAAAATATAGTTGAACGGGGAGCCGTTAAAAAATTCGCATTATCGATTGGTGATCCCCACCCGATTTTCATTGATGAAGAAACAGGCAGGCAATCAAGGTACGGAACGAATATCGCTCCACCAACTTTCCCAAGGGTCTTTGATTTCGGGAAGATTGAAAGCTTAAATCTCCCGAATAAAGGCTTGATTCACGGTGAGCAGATATATCGCTATAACAGGCCGCTGAAAGTAGGGGAAGAAATCACCTGTTATACGGAAGTGAAAGACTACTACGAGAAAAAGGGAAACAAGGGGAAATGGGATTTCTAGCCTTTAGAAATTATGGTACGGATGCAAATGGGGAAATTGTCTTCACTGCTGAACAGCTTGTCATTTTAAATGAAACGATCAGAAGGATGGTGATGAGTAAGTGACGACATTAACCGAACTTCATATTGGTGACTCGTTACATTCAATCGAACTTGCACCTGTAACGCGACTGGACCTCATTAAATATGCCGGCGCATCAGGTGATTTCAATCCCATTCATACGATTGATGAGGAAGCAAAAAATGCTGGTCTTCCAGGTATCATCGCACATGGTATGTGGACGATGGGAAACCTCGCAAAGCTTTTCAGTAATCTTTATGAAATTGGGTTTATCGAAGAATACAAGATTCGTTTCAAAGGCATGGTTTTCTTAAATGATGTCATAACTCTTCAAGCGGATCTTAAAGAAAAAAATGGGAATAGATATTTTTTACGTAGCGGCCACTAACCAGTCAGGTAAGGAAGCGATCAGTGGAGAGGTTATTTTTAAGACTTACTGAGGGAAAGTAGTGATGAAAATTATTTCATCACTACTTTTTTGGGAGCGAAATTCGACAATTTTAAAGGAGTTTCGAAAATTATCCAGAATTGTACTTAAAAAGAATTCTTTTGCGGCGGTGAATAGTAATGAATCAAGTGAAACAGGATTCTCAGATTAATTTGCTCAAAGAGTGGACCTTTCCTGCACTGGTCGTGGATTCTGCAAATCGGATAAAGGATTGGGGAAACTATTTTAATCAATTGTTAAGTCAGGATGGTAATAATACACTAACCGAACAATTCGATGAGTGGCAATTTCTAGATAATAAAAGGCTTGCAGCTGCAAGGCTGCATGATAAACGGTATTTATTTTTATTAATGAAACAAATGGATGCTGACAATACTCTTTATATAGGCAGTGAAACAGAATTTTTGGACGATTTGTTGATTGATGCTCATGAAACGGATAAATTGAATCGCGCACTGGATGCAATAATCGAAAATTCCTATGATGGAATATACATCACCGATCAAGATGGAATCACACTTTATACCAATTCGGCAATTGAACGGATCACTGGCATACCAAAAGAGTATTATATAGGCAAATCGGTGGACCAATTGATTAAACGCGGCATACTGAATGCGTCGGTGACTCATAAGGTAGTGAAGCTGAGGCGAACGGTATCAGTCGTACAGGATAATTTTGCGGGAAAGGAAACATTGATTACAGGAAGTCCCGTTTTTAATGCAAAAGGCGAAATAGAGCAAGTCGTTACGAATATAAGGGATTTATCTGATTTAAATGAACTGATGCATGAGTTGACGAAAGTTAATGAACTGAATAATCAATATAAGCAGGAAATTGAGAAACTGCGGAAGATAACAAGCAAAGATGGAGTCGTATTTGTCAGTGATAAAATGAAAATGATTTATGAGATAGCAGAAAGAATATCGGATATTGATGCGACAGTACTCATTCTGGGAGAAACGGGTGTTGGAAAGGATGTCCTTGCCCGCAATATTTATAATCGGAGCATCCGATCTAAAAAAGGAGACTTCATCAAAATAAATTGTGGGGCAATTCCCGCTGATTTATTGGAATCCGAGCTCTTTGGATATGAAGGAGGGGCATTTACCGGAGCCAATCAAAAAGGAAAACCAGGGATGTTTGAGCTGGCAGAGAGTGGGATCTTATTCCTGGATGAAGTCGGTGAGCTTCCCCTTCAACTTCAAGTGAAGCTGCTTCGGGCTCTTCAGGAAAGGGAGATTCAAAGAATCGGAGGTACAAAACCAAAGAAAATCGATGTTCGCATAATAGCAGCCACGAACCGAAATCTATCGGAAATGGTCAAATCTGGTGATTTTCGTGAAGACCTCTTTTATAGGCTGAATGTCATTCCGATTACGATTCCTCCTCTAAGGGAAAGAAGAGAGGACATCTTGGCATTGATTGACTTGTTTTTAACAAAAGCAAACGAACAATATAAATTCTCAAAAGAGATAGATTCGCGGTTGAAGGAATATTTTTATCAACATGATTGGCCAGGAAATGTCCGTGAATTGATTAATATAGTGGAAAGGCTCGTCGTGCTGACGGATAATCAAATATTATCTATTAACGACCTTCCGGAAGAATATCAGCCGGAAAATCGGAATCAGCCGAACCTCAATGCTACCTTAACTTTAAAACAAGCGGTGGAAAGAGCTGAAAAGGAAATCTTGGCGAAAGCTGCTCAAACCTACCAAACTACATATGAAATTGCAGAAGCCCTTGATTCCAGTCAGGCAACAATTGTGAGGAAACTTAAAAAATATCGATTAAAGGTCATTGGAAAAGAGTAGGTAAGTATGAACAGCACCTCCATTGGTGGACTTTATCCACCAATGGAGGTGCTATTTTTTTGACTAAAGTTCCTAATGATATCTACGAGTTTTTTTGGGGGATAGCTTTATTACCTAATTTTTAATGTGTTTTTAGTGAATTATTGGTTTTGAGGTTGTTTATTTGTGCATTTTAACCAGTAATTTCGTGAAATGATTTAGGTTGTGAAAGGTATTTTTGAATCCTTTTCATGTTATGTCTTCATTTAATTCTTTTATTGATTCAGAAATGATTTTTCAGTCAATAGTGAATGAAGGACATCCCGTATGGAACCGATACTTTTGATTTTTACAATTCAATAATGAATTCACAGACTGGTGAATGTCTTATTGACGGTGATTTAATGTTTGGCACGGCACTTGCATTTATTAACAGGAAATTAATCTGCGTATTAGTCCTTTAGAGGTGTGGAAGGGGTGAACGATCCATACGATATCATCGGGCAACCGTTATTAATGAGAAAGTGGAATCATTAGGCATGAAGAATGAGGAGTTACAACGTTAGGTGCATGTTTTGAAATAAAGGGTCATAAGAAATGAAAGCGCTAACAACCGATCAGGTGCTTTTTTCCGCTACACTTAAGCTATATCTGTGGCGGGGAAAAAAGGGACATAAAACAAACAGTTCCTATTTAATTGATCGACTGAATTACTGTTCCTTCCGGAGAGGTTGAGCATGTGGGGAAATAAGCAAAAGAGTGTTTCTTTGCATTTTCAAATATGGACAGGATTGTGAGTCAGGGAATGAACAGTAAAGTGAAATTCAATAATTACCAAGGAGGGTTAAATGGAAATTTTGATCCAGCAGCTTTTTAATGGTTTGACGATTGGCAGCGTATATAGTCTTGTTGCACTGGGATTGACGCTAGTATATGGAATTTTGCATATCCCGAACTTCGCCCACGGTGCCCTATATATGTTGGGGGGATATATCACGTTGTCAATGATGACATTATATGGGGTCAATTACTGGATTGCCATGTTCGTATCCATTATCGTCGTTGGTTTGTTGGGAGTCCTTTTGGAACGTTTCGTGTTCCGCCTGTTAAGGGAGGCACCTCCATTGCACGATAAGATTGCAGCAATCGGCATTCTCCTTTTTCTTGAAGCTTTTGCCCAATTTGTCTGGGGTGCCGACTTCCATACTATGACTTCTCCATACGGTCAAGTCGTCAATATCCTGGGACTGACCTTCACACTTCAGCGATTATTGATCATCGTGTCAGCTATCGCAGTGATGGTTTTACTTTACCTTTTCCTAAAGAAAACTTATACCGGTTCGACGATAATTGCAATGTCCCAAAGCCGTGAAGGGGCGTCATTAGTGGGAATCAACATTAATAAGGTCGCGATGCTTACCTTCATGATATCGGGTGGATTAGCAGCCATCGCTTCATCCCTTGCATCACCGATTAACCTTGTTTTTCCCGGCATGGGTCATTTAGTCATCCTAAAAGCCTTCGTCATTATCATATTGGGTGGGATGGGGAGCATCCCGGGGGCGATCGTCGGCGGATATATCCTAGGTTTCAGTGAAAGCCTGGGTGCAACTTATATTTCAAATGACTATAAAGACATCATCGCATTCATACTTTTAGTCATCATATTAACGGTGAAACCAACTGGCCTTTTTGCAAAGGGGGAGAGGTAGTGTGAAGATATTAACGAAAAGAAATGGGATTATCGCTCTTATCATCTTTGCTTTTTCATTCCCCTTTATTGCGCAAAACGACTATTATCTCCATATGCTGACACTTTCGTTCATCTGGGCGATAGCTGTTTATGGTATCAATTTATTATCAGGTTATACTGGATATCTCTCGCTTGCACATGCTGGGTTTTTTGCGATTGGAGCATATTCTCTAGGCCTGCTGACGGTAAAAGCGGGAATGAACTTTTGGCTGGCGCTTGTATGTGCATGTTTAATCACATGTGCACTGGGGTTTTTAATCGGTTTGATCGCGCTGAGGACAAAGGAACACTTTTTCGCGATTTATACCCTATGTGTGGGTTACATCATATATCTGGTCATCGATAAATGGGAGGGACTTACAGAGGGGGTTAGGGGATTGATCGGGATCCCTGCTCCTGGGAATATAGGGCCGATCACATTCGATACTGCAGCATCCCAATATTATCTAGTTCTCATTTTCCTGCTTGCAGTGATTTTAATCGTTTATCGGATTATACGCTCGTTGACCGGCAGAACGTATATGGCCATCAGGAACAGCGAGGACCTTGCACAAACGATTGGTATATCCACAATGAAGAATAAGTTAACCGCATTTGTCCTATCCACATTCTTTGCAGGTTTGGCAGGTGCCTTATACGCTTCGTTCATTCGTTTCATTGGACCTGATATCGGATCAACGGCCATAATGTTCGATCTTTTGATGTATTTATTGGTTGGTGGAATCGGTACACTTTCAGGTCCATTGGTAGGAACATTATTGTTAGTAATCCTTTCGCAGAATCTGCAATTCCTTCAAGAATATCGAATGTTGATATTCGGACCATTGCTTACGGTGATCATTATCTTTTATCCGCGCGGAATAGCAGGAGCCTTCTTTGATTGGCAAAGAAAGCGAAAAGATAATACGCTGTCCGGGGTAAGGGGCGAATTGCACATAAAAGCTGAGGAGGGATGAATTTGCTAATCGAAACTAAGAATTTGACAAAGCGGTTCGGAGGACTGGCGGCCGTGAATAATGTTGATTTTTCAATGGAAAAAGGTAGAATCAATGCAATAATCGGACCAAATGGTGCAGGAAAATCCACCTTTTTTAACTTGATCAGTGGCTTTCATCGACCAACTTCCGGGACAGTCCTTTTTAAAGGGATTGATATCACCAAACTTCCTGCCAATGAAATAGCAGGGCTCGGAATTTCAAGAACCTTTCAAACGACAAGCCTTTTCGATCAATCGACCGTGTTGGATAATGTCATTGTCGGTCATAGACTGCGAACAAAATCCAATTTAGTGGATGCCATTCTAAGAACAAAACGTTTAAAACGGGAGGAAGCGGCTTGCAGGGATAAGGCTATGGAGGTGCTTGAAATTGTCGGATTGACGGAATCGGCTGACAGAATAGTCTCGAGCATCTCGCAGGAGGAAAAGAAACGGACAGCTATTGCCCTTGCCCTTGCGACGGAACCGGAAATCATTTTTCTTGATGAACCTGCTGCGGGAATCAACCCGGATGAAACGGAGGGCTTGACGGAACTTATTAAAAAATTGAATCGATCAGGACTGACCATTTGTTTAATTGAGCACAAAATGCATATGATCATGAACTTGGCCGATCACATCATGGTCCTTAATTACGGTGAAAAAATTGCAGAGGGCACACCTAAGGAAATCCGCCGAAATGAAGCGGTTATTAAAGCCTATTTGGGAGGTAGTGCCAGTGCTTAAGTTAACAGATGTCGCCGTGAATTATGGGAGTTTCACTGCGATAAAACAGGTGAATATCGAAGTTGCCGAGGGAGAGATCGTTGTTTTGTTAGGAGCTAATGGGGCAGGAAAAAGCACGACTTTTCGTTCCATAAGCGGAATCAGTAAGCTGTCCAAGGGGGAAATTCATTTTCTGGGCATGCCCATAGGGGCCGTGCCCCGGATAAGAATGTTCGGGAGGGATAGTTCAGTGTGCCGAAGGACGTAAACTGTTTCCTCAGATGACCGTACAGGAAAATCTGAGGATGGGTGCCTATGTGCATCGAAAGAAAAAAGCGGAGATCAAGGATTCTCTGGAATACGTCTATCATTTATTCCCGATTTTAAAAGAAAAGCATCATGATGAAGCGGGAAGCCTGAGCGGGGGCCAACAGCAAATGCTGGCAATTGGAAGGGCTTTAATGTCGAAACCGAAATTGTTGATGCTTGATGAGCCATCGGTGGGACTCGCTCCACTCATAGTCGAACAAATGTTTCAAGTCATTGAAGAAATAAACCGCGAAGGAATCACGATCTTGCTTGCTGAACAAAACGCGAATGCTGCCCTCAGCATTGCAGATAAAGGATATGTTTTTGAAAATGGGGAAATTGTCGTCCAAGGGACAGCAAGTGAGTTATTAGCCAATGATGAAGTAAGGAAAGCGTATATTGGGGCCTGAAAAATTGAATGGGGGATTTTTATGAAGAAACTGAAAGTATTATTTGTCTTTCTCCTGCTAACCATCACTGTTTTGACCGGGTGCAATAAAGGGGATAGCCCTGTGTCCAGCAGTGGCAGTAAAGGAAAAGGTGAAAATGTCGTTAACATCGGTTTTAGCGGTCCTTTAAGCGGGGCAGCAGCGTTATATGGGAAACGGACATTGAATGGTGTTGAAATGGCCGTCAATGAAATTAATGATGCTGGCGGGTTTGAAGTAGATGGTAAGAAATACACGCTGAATTTAGTATCGTTGGACGATAAATACTTACCTAATGAAACAGGGTCGAATGCTAAACGTTTAATTCAGGAATATGATACGCCGATCATTTTCACGCCTCATAGCGGAGGTGTGCTGGCACTTCAGGTTTTTAATGAACAAGAGGAATTCATCATTGGTGCATATACGAGTGAACCGGCAGTGACCGAGAGCGGAAATTCATTAACTGTTCGAATTCCACCGAATTACGAGGGGTACATCGAACCTTTTACAACATATGCAATGGAACATTTCGGCAAGAAGATTGCCGCTTTGCCAACATCTTCGCAATACGGTAAAGATTGGACGGAAGCCGTGCTCCCACATTGGGAAAAGCAAGGCGGAAAAGTCGTTTATAATTCCTCGATTGATTTCGCCAAAGAAACCGATTTCTTTACGATTGTCACAAATGCCTTGAAAAAAGATCCTGATGTGCTATTTATCGGTGGAGCTTCGGAACCTACGGCAAAAGTGGCGAAGCAAGCTCGGGAGCTGGGATTTAAAGGCGGTTTCATCATCATGGATCAAGCAAAGCTGGATCAAATGAAGCCGATTGCAGGTTCATATGAAACATTGGAAGGCTCGATTGGCGTTCTGCCACTGATGGACTCAGATGAAGAAGCAGTGCCTGCTTTCGTCGAGAAATATCAAAAGAATTATAAAGAAGATCCAAGCTCCGAAGTTGGTTTGAATTATATCGCCATGTATGCTTTTGTGGAAGCGATGAAATCTGCAGGCAGCGTTGATGATGCCAAGGCCATCCGTAAACATATGCAAGACGGACTTTCAAATATAGGGCCAGATCAAAAAATATATGATATTCCTACGATCGATGAAAATGGAGGATTTGCATCAACTATTGTGGTCGGTGCAGTAGAGAACGGGAAAGTAGTCCCTATCCGTTAACTGGTAAAGCGATCGGGGCAGTTGTAGTATACTAGTTTAGAATTTTGTTATATTATTTGTGCGTGTATCGTTCCTAATCATAGGTGACGGTACACGTTTTTTATTGTTGAAAAAAATCCTGGGGGCAAAATTCTCAAAAATATCTTGTATCTAAGTAATGAAAACGCTAACATTGAATATAATATGAAATATAATTTCATTATTTTCTATTAAAAAATGAAATTATATTTAAGTGATTGTTTATAGGAGGATTTAATTGTCTATGGAAGAACATTTGCGTTCATTAACGACTGAATTACGTAACGAAAAGACGCTGAATATCGACAGTGTAAATACGATGGAAATCATTTCTGCAATCAATAAAGAAGATTTTAAAGTGGCAGCAGCGGTTCAGGAGGTTTTGCCAGAGGTTGAAACGGTAGTTGAATGGGCTTGCGAATCGTTAAAAAAAGGAGGGAGACTCATATACATCGGGGCAGGCACGAGCGGAAGACTCGGTGTGCTGGATGCCGTGGAATGTCCCCGACTTTCAGCACACCGCCTGATAGGGTGCTGGGAATAATCGCAGGAGGGGAAAAGGCGTTTGTTCGGGCTGTTGAAGGAGCAGAGGATAAGGAAGAGTTTGGGGAATGTGATCTGATTGACGTCGCGCTTACAGCAAATGATACGGTTATTGGCATCGCGGCAAGCGGCCGCACACCTTATGTGAGGGGCGCTTTACGCTATGCAAAAAAGTTGGGGCCAAAGCGGTGGCTTTATCATGCAATAAGAACGCGAGCATCACGAAAGAAGCTGATATAGGGATTGAAGTGGTGGTCGGACCGGAAGTGTTAACAGGATCGACGAGAATGAAAGCGGCAACCGCACATAAAATGGTACTCAATATGATTTCAACTGCAACCATGATCCGGTTGGGAAAAGTCTATGAAAATCTGATGGTTGATGTAAATGTCAGTAATCAAAAACTGAAGGACCGTGCAATAAGCATCATAGAAACTGTAACGAATGCTGACTATGATCAAGCTTTGAATACGCTTGAAAAGGCAGATAATCAAGTTAAACCAGCGATTGTCATGATAAAAACGGCAACAGATTATGAAAAAGCAATGGAGTTACTGGAAAATGCGGATGGGGATGTCAGAAAAGCCATCTCTATCTATGAAGATTAGGAGGGAAGCAATGGCTACAGGAGGATTATCCATCATACAGACGATGTTGAGCAAGTTGCCGCAATCTGAACAAAAACTAGCAGAATATATTCTAAAGAATCCTCATGAAGTTGTGAACAGCACTGTACAGGAATTAAGCACGTCTGCCCAATCAAGCGGGGCTGCAGTTATTAGATTGTGTAAGTCGCTTGGCATAAAAGGATTTCAAGATCTTAAAATAAGGATTGCTGGAGATTTGATGAAGACCGTTGAACAGGGTTACCGGGATATCGAGCCTTCCGAATCACTGTATCGGATTGTGGAGAAAACAACAAGTAATTCGATTCAGACCATCCGGGACACATCTGAAATAATCGATCATGATAATCTCAAACATGCCATAACGCTGATGCTGAATGCAAAAACCGTCCACTTTTGCGGTGTGGGTGCTTCGAATATCGTTGCTGCTGACGCTCAGCAAAAATTACTTCGTATCAATAAAGGAGCGACGGCTTTTACAGATATGCATTTAGTTGCAACCCTGATTGCAAATGCTGATGAGAATGACATCGTTTTTGCCATTTCATTCTCAGGGGAAACACCTGAAGTTGTCAATATATTGAAGCTGGCAAAAGAACGTGGGGTCAAGACAATCGGGCTGACTCATTATGGCCAAACAACGGTATCTTCTTTGTGTGACGCCACATTGTTTACGTCCTATTCGAATGAAGCACCATTTCGAAGTGCAGCGACATCCTCACGATTGGCGCAATTATATATGATTGACATTTTATTTTTGGGGATGGCTTCAGAGCAGTATGAAGAAACTGTCCAATATATTGATAACACCAGGTCTGCCATTAAATCGATGACAGATCGATATAAATGATTAATCTGAGATTTGACAAAGGGGGCTTATGAATGGGTAAGGGGGATAAGTACGCCAGTTTAGCCGAAGAGTTATTGGGGAAATTAGGTGGGGCTTCTAATGTTGCCGATGCTGCACATTGTATGACCAGACTAAGGGTACTGCCAATCGATCGTTCGAAAGTAAAAATGGAAGATATAAAAAATACGGAAGGGGTTTTTGGCGTCATTGAAGAGGAAACGATACAAATCGTCCTCGGGCCAGGCGTGGTGAACAAGGTTCATACAGAATTTGAAAAGCTTCTGGAGGAAGCTTCTGGAGATTTGAACTTAAAAGAAGTGGCCTCGAAGAATAAATCAGAGATCGATAGGAAAAACGCAAAACCGTTTAAACTTTTTTTACGCAGGATTGCAAGTATTTTCATCCCTTTAATTCCCGCCTTAGTGGCATCAGGTTTGATCACAGGTATTACAAAGGCAATCGTTCAAGCGGGCTGGCTTGCAGCAGAATCACAATTAGCCATCATTTTAACCGTTATCGGATCCGGCCTGTTTGCCTACTTGGGGATTTTGGTCGGGACCAATGCTGCGAAAGAATACGGTGGATCTCCAGCACTTGGTGCCCTTGCAGGTATCTTGGTCATAAACCCGGCCGTCGGCGACATTTCATTGTTCGGTGAAAATTTGCTTCCTGGCCGCGGTGGGTTGATAGGAGTACTCTTTGCAGCTATTTTCATAGCCTTGGTGGAAAAACAGATCAGGAAATTCATTCCCCAATCACTGGATATCATTTTGACGCCAACCATCGCTTTACTCATTACCGGGATCGTCACTTACATTGTATTTATGCCGGTAGGAGGGTTTTTATCGGATGCCATTACGACAGGGTTATTGAATGTTTTGGATTTCGGCGGTGTTATAGCTGGATTCGTGCTTGGGGCGGCCTTCCTCCCACTCGTCATTACTGGTTTACATCAAGGTTTAACGCCTGTCCATCTGGAATTGATAAATTCGATTGGTGATGATCCACTTCTTCCCATTTTGGCGATGGGTGGCGCGGGCCAAGTGGGAGCGGCATTTGCCATCTATATGAAAACGAAGAAAGCAAGTTTGAAGAGAGCTATCGGAGGGGGCTTCCTTCAGGGATGCTAGGTATCGGTGAACCCCTTATATTTGGAGTGACCCTGCCATTGGGCCGGCCCTTCTTAACTGCATGTTTAGGTGCAGGAGTAGGCGGAGCATTCCAAGCTCAATTCGGAATCGCAACGTCGTCCATCGGTGTTTCCGGACTGCCGCTTACCTTTTTAGTTCATCCAAACCAAATCGCCCTGTTCCTTGCTGGATTGTTCATTTCCTATATAGCAGGATTTATTTTTACGTATCTGTTCGGATTTAAAGATGAAATGGCGGTTGAATTTAAGTGATCGGAATTTCTTTTTATCTACAGGACCCCCATGCAGAAACACAAATCATACATGCTGCTGACCTTGGAGTGAAGAGAGCATTTACTTCGCTCCATATTCCTGAAGAAAAGGGGGACCTCGTGAAAAGGATGATCAGGCTTTTACAGCTTGCTGAGGCCTATGGGATGGAAATCCATGCAGATGTCTCATTAAACACGCTCGATCATTTGGGGATTAGCAAATTTAAGGATTTATGGCCATTAGGTATTAAGGGGATTCGCCTTGATGATGGGTTTGATAAAGAAACGGTCATATCCTTATCTAAGGTGTTTTCACTCTCACTGAATGCAAGTACGTTAAATGAAGATGAACTTTTAGCGGTGCTTGGGGGCGGTGTGGAACCGGAAAGTCTGATAGCTTGGCACAACTTTTATCCAAGGCCTGAAACGGGACTTGAAGAAGAGTTCTTTCATGAACAAAATCGAATGTTCAAGAAATACGGCATACCGATCTTTGCTTTCATCCCGGGTGCAGGAAGTAAACGCGGTCCTCTTCATGAGGGTCTTCCAACGCTTGAAAAACACAGGTTGATGAATCCTTACGCCGCCGGAATTGAGCTGATTCAGCATGTGGAAGGAGTTTACGTTGGAGATCAAGGAACGGAGAATGACCTGCTTGAGAATCTGACTGCATATAAAAATCTAAATATTCTAACTGTTAGAGCGGAATCCCGACTTTTGCAAAGCGGTCAGTATAAATTAAGGCCTGATGTTTCTCAAGATGTATTCCGGATGCAGAATACCCGGGTCACCGCAAATGTTGAGCCGTTTAATACAGTTGCACGAAGCCTTGGATCCATAACGATGGACAATGATGGTTATGGAAGATATCGGGGAGAGGTTCAAATTTGCAAGAGAGACCTGGGGGCAAACCACCGAGTCAACGTTATTGGAAGAGTTATAGAAGAAGATATTCCCTTGCTGGCCCTTCTAAAGCCTGGTCAAACGATAAAACTTATAATTGTGTGACCATTGGGCTCCATGAATCAATTATACAGGGTTAACCGGATACATTTCATGAAGGCTTGTTAAAAGAGGCGGCTGCTGGGATTCCCAATGCTGCCTTGATTTCTTTATAGGATCTATATAGTTCATTTCCATTCGTTTTTACCCTTCATAGGGTTATATGGAATTTGCTGCTAACAGAACTGAAAAGTATACAAGGGAGGAAGCCTAAATGATAAAAAGGATATGTGCCCCAGCCGGAATCGCATTATTCTTGGTTTTATCCATTATGGGAGGGAATGAGACAGCAAAAGGATCTGAAAAAACGGAATCGGATATTCAGGAAGTCGTAGAAAACATGACAGTCGATGAAAAAGTCGGTCAAATGCTCATGCCGGATTTTCGTAATTGGCAAAAACAAGGAGAGGTGAAGGCGACGGGGTTTATTGAAATGAACTCAGAAGTTGCAAGCATCATCAAAAAATATCATCTAGGCGGTGTGATTCTGTTTGCTGAAAATGTAGTCGATACTGAACAAACGGTTCGGCTCACAGATGGTTTGCAGATGGCAAGCCAGGACCTTCCGCTGTTCATAACGATTGATCAGGAAGGGGGAATCGTAACTCGACTTCAAACTGGTACGAACCTTCCTGGTAATATGGCACTTGGTGCAGCCAGAAAAGAAAGTTACGCTTATCAATCTGGAGAAATCATTGGCAAGGAACTGTCGTCACTTGGCATAAATGTCAATTTCGGGCCTTCTGTCGATGTCAATAATAATCCTGGAAATCCTGTTATTGGCGTTCGTTCCTTCAGTTCTGATCCGGAACTTGTATCAAAGCTTGGCATTCAGACGATAAAAGGATTGCAAAATCAGAACATGATAGCAACTACCAAGCATTTCCCTGGTCACGGAGATACAGCAGTCGATAGTCATTATGGTCTCCCCTTGTTTCTCATGATAAAGAACGCTTGCGCTCCATCGAGTTGGTTCCTTTCCAAAGGGCCGTCGATGCTGGAGTTGATATGATGATGACTGCACATGTTCAATTTCCTGCATTCGATGACACTACGTATATCAGTAAAAAAGATGGTCAAGAAATCATGGTTCCTGCAACGTTATCACATAAGGTCATCACGGGTCTACTACGTGAAGAAATGGGTTTTGGCGGTGTTGTGGTTACAGATGCTTTAAATATGAAAGCCATCGCGGACAACTTCGGGCAGGAAGAAGCTGTTATCCTTGCCCTGAAGTCTGGAGTTGATATTGCATTGATGCCGGCACAGGTTAATTCGCTTCAAATGGAAAAGAATCTAACTTCTGTATTCAATGCAGTGAAGGCAGCAGTGGCAAGCGGGGAAATTCCTCTAGGGCAAGTCAATCAATCTGTAACGAGGATACTGGAACTGAAAGTGAAAAGAGGGATATTAAACCCTGATAATACCCCGATAGATAAAAAATCGAAACCGCACTTCAAGTGGTAGGGAATGAAGATCATTTGAAAAAGAAAGGAAAATGGCGGAAGATGCCATCACTCTATTGAAAAATGAAAACAAAACATTGCCTTTCAAACCTAAGAAAAATGATAAAGTTTTAATTCTTGCTCCTTTTGATGACCAAGTTGAATCCATGTCCAGGAGCATCAGCGAATTAGCTGATAAAAAGAAAATAAAGAAAGTCCAGATAACGGGTATGAGTTTTTCAGGAAAGTCATTTACAGATCAAGTGGCCAGACTCATTGATGAATCGGACTTTGTCATAACTGGTTCCTATATCGTCAAAAACGATCCGGCTGTCAATGATGGAGTGATAGATGATAGCATTCAGGATTCGTCGAAGTGGGCAACCGCCTTCCCTAGGGCGGTCATGAATCATGCTAAGAAGAAAGATAAAGAATTTGTTTTAATGAGTTTAAGAAACCCTTATGATGTTGCAAACTTTGAAGAAGCGAAAGCGGTTCTTGCTGTTTACGGGTTCAAGGGTTATTCGAATGGGCGTTATAGACAACCGAATATCCCGGCCGGCATCTCGACCATTTTTGGAAAATCAAAACCTAAAGGCACGTTGCCGGTAGATATACCATCAGTAACTAAGCCCAATGAAAGCCTTTATGAATTTGGATATGGATTAGATATTAAATCTGGAAGACCCATTAAAAAATAGGGAGAGAAGCAATTTGAAAAGAATGATAATCCTATTTACCATGTGCCTGTTGACTATCGGCATCGTTTCCTCAAAAAGTGTAACAGCTGTTAAAGAGAAGAAAAAACAAAAGGTCAGTCCCGGTATTGAAGTTCTTTTAAAAGAAGAAAAGAACGTTTTAAGCGGAAAGAAAGTTGGCTTGATTACGAATCCAACTGGCATCGATTCTAAACTAACCAGCATCGTCGATCTCCTTAATGATGATCCGGATATTAATTTGACAGCGTTATTTGGTCCTGAACATGGAGTGCGTGGGGATGCACAAGCTGGTGCAAGCGTTGAATATTATATTGATGAAAAAACAGGGTTGCCCGTATATAGCTTATATGGCAAAACGAAAAAACCGACGCCTGAAATGTTAAAGGATGTCGAGGTCCTTGTTTTTGATATCAGGATGTCGGAACACGCTATTACACTTATATCTACACGATGGCATATGCAATGGAAGCAGCCAAAGAAAATGATATCCCCTTTATCGTGCTGGACCGGCCGAACCCACAGGGCGGGGAGTCGGTAGATGGGCCGGTACTTGAACCTGATTTCTCATCGTTTGTCGGTTTGTACCCAATACCGCTAAAGCATGGGATGACAGTTGGGGAACTCGCGACTTTGTTCAATAAAGAATTTAATATTGGTGCAGATCTAAAGGTCATAAAGATGAAAGGCTGGAAGCGAGATATGGACTATGATGATACCGGTCTCCCTTTTGTCTTGCCGTCACCGAATATGCCCGCAGTTTCCACTACTTTCGTATATCCGGCTACAGGCTTGATCGAGGGAACGAATGTCTCGGAAGGCAGAGGAACGACTAAACCATTCGAGTTGATTGGTGCTCCTTATATAAACAGTGATGAGCTTGCTGGGAAATTAAATGCATTAAGGTTACCTGGCGTAAAATTCAGGGCAGCCTCCTTTACACCTACATTTTCAAAACATGCAGGTAAACTCAGCCACGGTGTGGAAATTTATATAACGGATAGGGAGGAATTCAAGGCTGTACCCACTGGACTTCACATCATCAAGACCATTCAGGATCTATATCCTGGTGATTTCGAATTCCTTGCAGCCAACAATTTCAATTTATTGATTGGCAATGGCTGGGTAATGTCAAGAATTGAAGATGGTTCATCAGTAAATGAAATCATGAATGAATATCAAGTAAAGCAAGATGCTTTTAAAAAGGTTCGCAAAAATTACTTGCTCTATAAATAAGTGAAAAAGAAAAGTCCGGTTGGACTTTTCTTTTCAGTTTGTAGACAAAAGGGGTTCGGAATTCAAAAATTCCGAACCCCTTTTAAAATTCCCTTGAAATTTTGACCAAAGGATAAGAGATTTGGGCTCTTCGAGCCACCATGTTAAGCCATTTTAGGACCTTTCCATGTCCAAGTGGCCATCTTCTTTAAATTAATGGCAGCGAAAGTAAGCATCGCTTGCATCGACAATTTTTTAAGTCCCTTAAAGTAGTCCAACGTATACCATGCTTTTCTTTTGCATCTGCGAATACACGCTCAATCGTTTCTTTGCGTTTCGCATATATAGGTTTTACATCTTGATGATGACGCAGATGATTTGCTTCTTCCACATATGCTTGCCAGATATGCCGTGTCACTACTTTTTGATAGTCTTTGCTTTCAGTACACCGTGATGAAAATGAGCATGTTGCACAAATTTGTTTTGGCGATTTGTACTCGCGATAGCCCTCTTTATTTGTTGTTGAGTACTTTAAAGTTTCTCCCGAAGGGCAAAGATAACAATCAAAGTGTTCATCGTAAACATAGTCTCGTTTGCGAAAGAATCCTTCTTTTGTACGAGGACGTGTATAGGGTAAAGCAGGTGTGATTTCTTTGTTAAATAGGTAGCTTGTAATCGCTGGTGTTTTATAAGCTGAATCTGCGGCACCTGCTTCTGGTTTTCCAACTTTCTCAATCAATTGCTCAACAAGTGGCTCCAAAATATGACTGTCATGTGTATTACCAGGTGTTACAATCGTTCCCAATACAAAACCGTTGCGGTCTGCGTCCGCATGGAATAAATAGGCAAACTGTTTTGTTCGTTCATCTTTCACATAGTAGCCACTCTCAGGATCCGTAGTACTTTCTTTAATTGCTTTGGTGTCATCCTTATCAAATTTATCTAGTGGAAAAGGCTTCTTTCCATGGTTTTCACGATCTTGATTTATTTCATCTTGAAGACGTCCTTGATATGCTCGTGTTTCTTTGCGAACGATTTTCTTTTCAAATTTACGCTTATTGGCATTGGCTTTCACATGTGTGGAATCGACAAATATGTGTTTAGCACTTTTATTAACTTTCTTTCAGCAGCTGTCATTAAGATGCGATAGAAAATCTGTTCAAACAGGTCTGTATCTTTAAAGCGTCGCTCATAATTTTTCCCGAACGTTGAGAAATGAGGTACTTTATCATGGAAACCATAGCCTAAGAACCAACGGTAAGCCATATTTGTTTCAACTTCTTCAATCGTTTTACGCATGGAACGAATACCGAAGGTATATTGAATGAATGTCAGTTTAACTAAGATAACTGGATCAATACTTGGGCGTCCTACCTCTGAATACATATCTATCACCAAGTCATAAATGAAAGTGAAGTCAATGGAATCCTCCATTTTACGAACCAAATGATTCGCCGGCACCAGTTGATCTAAAGTAATTATTTCAAGTTGATCTCGCTGATTAAAATTATGTTTCGAAAGCATCTTCATCACTACAAGTTTTAATAGTTCTATTTTAAAACAAAAAAGACTGTAGGCAAAAAGGAGTTCTATCTGAAATTTTAAACATAGTTGATTGGAACGGAAGGTGCGAGACTCCTGCGGGAATAGCGAGTCCAAGGGAGACCCCACAGGCGCAAGTGCGCCGAGGAGGCTCCCGGACCGCCCGCGGAAAGCGAGTGCCTGAAGTGGAAATCAACGTCAAAATTTGTACAAGCCCAAAAAACTGTAGACAAACTCGATTTTCATCGAGTTTGTCTACAGTCTCGAAAAGAAAAGTCCGGTTGGACTTTTCTTTTTTATGATTTTTCGAAGGAGGAGTAAATCGCTAAGACTTTATTCCTGAATATAGCCAAATTTATAAATGAAATGAAGTTCTAAAATGGAAGGAACCGTTGTCTAATAGAATATGGGGTTTGCCCTAAATCAGTAATTGTCAGGAGGAAAGCGGAATGAAAAAATATCTTCAAAAAATAGGGCGTTCCTTGATGCTGCCAGTAGCCGTCTTGCCGGCAGCCGCCATTTTAATGGGGATCGGTTACTGGATAGACCCAGCAGGATGGGGAGCGGAAGTCCGTTAGCGGCTTTCTTAATAAAAGCAGGTTCTTCGATCATTGACAATATGGCCATCTTGTTTGCCGTTGGAGTGGCGTTGGGGATGTCGAAAGGAAAAGATGGAGCCGCCGCTTTAAGCGGGCTGGTAGCCTATCTAGTCGTAACGACTTTGCTTTCCACGGACTCAGTGGCGATGCTGCAAGGAATTGATGCAAAAGATGTAAATCCAGCATTTGTGAAAATAGAAAATGCATTTGTCGGAATTCTCTCGGGTCTTATAGCGGCAGCTATGTATAATCGGTTCAGTAAGGTAGAACTGCCGGATGCATTCGCTTTCTTTAGCGGTAAACGCCTAGTCCCGATCCTTACTGCGGTGGCCATGTTACTGGTTTCTCTTATATTATTCTTCGTATGGCCACTCATCTACTCCTGGTTAGTTATATTTGGGGAAGGAATAAGTGAATTAGGTGCTGCTGGAGCAGGACTCTATGGATTCTTCAATCGGCTTTTAATACCGACAGGTTTACATCATGCGTTAAACTCCGTATTCTGGTTCGATGTAATAGGACTTAACGATATCGGTAAATTCTGGGCTGGAACAGGAATAAAAGGAACGACAGGCATGTATCAAGCCGGATTCTTTCCCGTCATGATGTTCGGTTTACCGGCAGCGGCTCTTGCCATGTACCATTCGGCAAAATCACGGAAGAAAAACAAGTGGCCTCATTAATGCTCGCAGCCGGATTCGCTTCATTTTTCACAGGCGTCACTGAACCGTTGGAATTTGCTTTCATGTTTGTTGCACCAGCCCTATTTGTTGTGCATGCCTTACTAACAGGAATATCGTTGGCTATTGCTGCGACTTTCCAATGGACAGCTGGGTTCGGTTTTAGTGCAGGATTCATTGACTTTGTATTAAGTTCAAGATTGCCAATGGCAAATGAACCTTATATGCTGCTTCTTCAAGGGCTGGTTTTTGCTGTCATCTACTATTTCTTATTCCGATTCTTGATAACAAGGTTCAATTTAATGACTCCCGGCAGAGAAGATGATACAGAAGATGAGCTTGATGGAGGAGGAGCGATTGCGGAAGCAGACAACCGTCAAGGCGGGAATAATGAGAGTAAATTCTTTGTAATGGCCTCAGCCATTTATGAGGGATTAGGCGGAGACGCTAACGTAACATCTGTAGATAACTGCGTTACACGATTAAGGGTAGAGGTGGAGAATATGGGAGCTGTCGATCAGAATAAAATCAAATCAACAGGGGTTGCCGGAATCAATATTGTGGGTCCCCAAAGCATTCAAGTCATCGTAGGGACACAGGTACAATTCATAGCTGATGAAATCGAAAAGATCAGGCGGCAATAGAAATGGTTAAACTGCATTTGGCCTTTTAATTAAAAATCTACGATCTGAATTATATTTTCTGATCGTAGATTTTTATAATAAAGTACCGTTATAAAACGCGAAAAAGTCTTATCTTTTTAAACTATGCTCTTAAAATAGAATAAAACGAATCAATGTTCTATAATATATAAAGGTATTGAATGAAGGATTTGCCATGGAGTATAGAGAATTAGTGTAAAGAAGCTTGTCTGATAATCGTTGGTGGTAAGGGTTTCATCGGTGATGAAGGCTATATACATATACGTCAATCTAATAACACTATTCATATAATGTACTAAGTTTTGAGCAAGGATTTTCTTTTGCATTTTTAGTACAGGGGAGGTTCCGGTCATGTATAAGCAAAAAACCAAAGAAACTGACAGTAGTGTCATTGAGTTCATTGAAAATGTCGATAATCCAAAAAAGCGTGAAGATGCATATGAATTGTTGGATATTTTTACCGAAACGACAGGTTATGAGGCTAAGATGTGGGGACCGAGCATAATTGGGTTCGGTACTTATCATTATAAATATGAATCAGGTCACGAAGGCGATGCCCCTCTGGTAGGTTTCTCGCCTCGAAAAGCAAAAATCAGTTTATATTTTGCTCCAGGGGACAAAAAAAGGGAAGAATTATTACAGGCATTTGGAAAACACACTTCCGGAAAAGCGTGTGTGTACATCAATAAAGTGGCAGATATCGATATTAATGTATTGAAAGAGTTGATTAATCAGTCTGTCAAGTTTTTGAGAGATATATACCCGGATAATGAAATATAATAAAATGTATGTTTAAGAGGAACAAGAAAGCGAGTGGGAACGAAATGGGAAAAATTAAAGTGGGCATAGTTGGGTACGGATTGTCAGGAGCTACTTTTCATGCGCCATTACTTAGTGTTTTAGGGCAGTTTCAAATAGCGAAAGTTGTCAGCTCCAATAAGGAAAAAGTCCAAAAAGATTTGAAAGATGTAGAAGTGGTAAGCAGCTTGGAGGAAGTCCTTGAAGACCCGTCCATTGATTTGGCTGTTATTACGACACCGAGTGGCTTGCATTATGAAATGGCCAAGCAAAGCTTGTTGGCCGGGAAGCATGTCATCCTCGAAAAGCCGATGGTAGTGGAAGCTTGGGAGGCGGAGGAGCTCATCAAGATTGCAGAAGAAAAGAATCTGTTATTAAGCGTCTATCATAACCGGAGATGGGATAATGACTTTTTGACCGTCAAAAAACTTATGGATGATGGAGTGCTTGGGGAAATCAATACATACCAAGTCCATTATGATCGATACCGGCCTGTGGTCAGGGATAGATGGAGGGAAAAACCGGGCCCGGGATCAGGCATGCTTTATGATTTAGGATCACATCTCATCGATCAAGCACTGCATTTGTTTGGATTGCCGCAATTCGTTTGGGCAGATGTATTTTCCCAAAAGAAAATGCAGAAACGGATGATTATTTCCATGTGATATTAGGATATGAAAAGCTGAGGGTTATCTTGCATTCAGGCTCTATCGTTCCTTATAATGGACCGCGCTATCAGGTGCATGGAAGTAAAGGGTCATTTATCAAGTACGGTCTTGACTGCCAAGAGGAGGCACTGGCTAAGGGGAAAACCGGTGGATGACACTTGGGGTGCAGATGATCCCGAATTCTATGGTAAGCTGGTTACGGTTGAAGGAGAAAATGAGATACATGAAACCATTGAAACACTGAATGGTTCTTATTTAACGTATTACCAGGCAATTGCCGATAGTATATTGAGCGGAAAAAAGCTCCAGTCACTGCCCAAGAGGGGTTATCAGTCATTAAAATCATTGATGCGGCTTTTGAAAGCAGTAAAGGAAAGAAAGCCATTTATATTAAATGAAATTCCCTTTATAACAATATGAAATGGAGAAAACTGAATGATAAGCGGCCTTATTTTCAAAAATAAGGTCGCTTTTTATTTTTGACAAATAAAAAGCTTCAACTTAATGAAAAAATGGAGCAAATACTCGTGAACTCGAATGTTATGCAAAATTATGAGCAGTTTCCACATGAAATGGGAGTGAATCTCCGAGAGTTGGAAGCGTTACTCGTTATTAAACTGTTTTGGAGGGTTTCGATTACAAGAAGTATGGATATAAAAATCATAACGAAACCCCCGAGTAGCGGCCGCTATTCGGGGGTTTCGTTAATGTATCCAATTTGAAATGCCTTTTAAGCTCTAAGATAATGCCTTTGCATGAAGAGATCGCTTTTGCCAAGCCATAGTAATCATTAAAGTAATGAATAAGAGGATAAGGCCCAACATGAACGGATAGGTAATGTGGACATCATACATCATTCCGGCAAGTGTAGGTCCGAGCACATTTCCGATGCTCATATACGCATTATTCATACCCATTGCAAAGCCTTGCTCATTCCCTGCCATCTTGGAAATCAGTGTGTTAAGAACTGGACGTAAGATGGAAGTGGAAAGGAAGATGATAAGTGATATTAAAAAAGAAAATCAGGTAACTTGAAGCAAAAAGTGATAGGAGGAAACCGATGGCTGCAACACTGATAAAGATATTCAGCACATTCACTTCCCCGAAACGCTGTACGATCCGGTCGACGACAAATAATTGAACAATTACACTGACGATACCGGTGGCTGTAACCATGACGGCGATGTCCTTTGGACTTGAATTGAATTGATTATCAAGATAAAGACCAATTACAGATTCATACGCCATTAAGCCAAAGCTCATTACAAGAGTAATGATGAGTGGAATGAAATAGGGCTTTTTCACGGATAAAGCAATCTTCCGAACCATCGTTTCAGTTTTTACATCCATGGATTGATTAACCTGTGCCGTTTCGCTTTCTTTTAAAACAAAAATCGAAAATACCACTGCTGATAGGGATACCAGCGCAGAAATCAAAAAGGGAAACTTCAAGCCAAAGTCAGCTAAAAAACCTCCAATTCCTGGACCGACTACAATTCCCAGGGACATGGCGGCAGATACTAAACTATTGCCTTTAGCGCGTTGATCGAATGTGGTGATATCGGCTACATAAGCAAAAATTGCGGGTATAAGCAAAGCTGCCCCGATTCCGCCAATAATCCGTGAAGCATATAATAACCAAATGGAATTAACTGCATAAAAAATAAACATGGATAATGTCAAACCGACCAATCCATAAATAATCATTTTTCTGCGCCCAAATTGGTCAGTCCATTTTCCGGCAATTGGCGAAAAGATAAGTTGTGCACCTGCGAAAATGGCAATCATTAGACCAGCGGCGGTTCCGCCTTGATTAATGGATGCCAGGTATGCTGGTAAAATGGGAATGATGATACCGAAACTTCCTATTGCTATAAACATATTGATCATGAGGATAATGATCTTTTTGCGTTGTTCTGCTGACATGGACAGCCTCTCTCTCTCTTTAAAAATCAATAACCAATTTAATTCGCATGGTTAATTTTTTGTTACGTTAATTATGTTATAGTTTTAGATAGATAGTGTCAATAAGAAAGGATTGTCAAACATGCATTCAAGTGAATTGTATAATTTACATCTAGAGATCAGGGAACTTAGCAGCCTATCACAGGAATTGGCGGAACCGATATTGGTTGTATATGATTTAACTTCAGTACAGTATCGCGCATTGCAATTAATAGTCTTGAATGAATCCATAGCTGTTAAAGATGTTTCCAATTATTTGAAAATTAAACCAGCAGCAGGAACTGCACTAATTGATCGGCTGGAACGGAAGAAGTTGATTGAGAGGGTACACAGTGAGGATGATCGGCGGGTCGTTTTTATCCAAACCACCGAAAGTGGAAGGAATACCTATCATTCCATCAATAAGTGTTTTACCAAAATCTTTCGTGACTTTTACAGCGTCCTAAATGAAGAGGAAACGGAACAGCTCAAACAAATTGTTGGGAAACTTAACGAACATCTGTCGTCATGCATAGAGAATAAAAGATAGTCTTCCTGACGTGTACAGTTTCCATTATATATAGAAAGAAGAAGTACTATATAAATTTTAATGTTGCCTTTTTTGAAAAAAGTAATGATTAAAGCAGTGAATTTCACTGTTTTTAGGAGGTTAATTATCAGAATAATCAAAAAACACTTGCGTTACACTGCCAGCAAGTGCTGGAGGCAACGTTCAAATTGTTTAATCCCTTAAAATCTCATCGAGTTTGTCTACAGTCTGAATTAGAGTTAGTTTTTCTTTAAAATATTTCCGGATAATTAGAGTAGGTACTTACAGTATTGGTTATTTGTAACAATCGTAAAAAAAAGGCGGGAGGAAAAACAATCTGTTTTTCCTCCCGCTTTTTTAATGAATAGCACGAAAAAATGAAAAAAACTAATGAGATCATATTATATGAAGAAACTAAGAAACACATAGAAAAATAAGCGTTGATCTTATAAAAATTCTGTAAATTTAATTTAAACATTATAACGTTATATTGATTAGTTCGACAAAATATGATAATCTATTTTTGTAAAGAGAAATGTAATGAATTCTTACACGATTCAGTGTAATCGTATACAAAGTACTTGCAATCGATAGGATGTACCGAAAAGGATGAGGGAAATGACAGATACGTTAGTTCTGAAGAATGTAAAGATGTTAGAGGGAAAAGCAGCGGATATCATTCTGGAAAATGGGATGATTAAAGAAATCGCACTAGCAGGAACTGCAACTGGAGATAAGGTAATAGATTATGATCAAAAAGTTTTTGTTTCGAGCGGATGGATTGATATGCATGTACATGCTTTCCCGGAATTCGATCCTTATGGTGATGAGGTTGATGAGATTGGATATAAAACTGGCGTGACAACGGTCATTGATGCGGGAAGCACGGGTGCAGACAGGATAACTGATCTGGTTAGAAGTTGTGAAAATTCCAAAACGAATGTTTTCGCCTTTCTGAATATTTCGCGGATTGGATTGAAAAGGATTGATGAGTTATCGGATATTTCATGGCTGGACGAAGGAGAATTAATGAAGGCAATTTCCAAGTACGGGGATTTTGTCGTTGGACTTAAAGCTAGAATAAGTAAAAGTGTGGTTGGTCCAAATGGTGTCGAGCCATTAAAAATAGCTAGGAAGTTCTCGGCTGAAACTGGTTTACCATTAATGGTTCATATCGGTTCAGGGCCGCCTGATATTAAGGAAGTCCTTGAATTACTTAAGGAAAAGGACATTATTACTCATTTTTTAAATGGTAAAGCGAATAATTTATTTGATGAAAGAGAAGAGCCGCTGCCTGAGTTGAGTAAGGCGATTGAACGTGGTGTTCATTTGGATGTAGGTCATGGAACGGCAAGCTTTTCTTTTAAAACTGCAGAAATGGCGAAAAAGCGGGGAATCGGCTTCAATACGATCAGTACGGATATATATCGGAAAAACAGAGAGAATGGGCCAGTTTTTAATATGGCAAATGTGCTTACAAAATTTTTGTACCTCGGTTATCCATTAAAAGAAGTAATAGATGCCGTAACGGTCAATGCAGCAGCTTGGTTGAATAAACCAGAGCTTGGCAGGATTTCGGCTGGGGATATTGCGAACTTGACCTTATTCTCGATCGAGAATGAGCCTACCCTTTTATTGGATTCCGAAGGAGAAAAAAGGATGGCAGAAAAAAGAGTTGTTGTAAAGGGAGTGGTTATAAATGGAGAATTCATTGAATGCTAAGTACGGTTTGAAAAGAGTCATCAACGCAAGCGGAAGAATGAGCATATTGGGGGTCTCTGCCCCAACTGACACAGTGATGGACGCAATGAAAAAGGGTGGGCAAAATTATGTGGAAATTTCTGATTTAGTCGATAAGTCAGGCCAGCATATAGCGAATTTGCTTCATTCTGAAGCTGCGGTGGTCGTAAATTCAGCATCAAGCGGAATTGCGCTTTCAGTAGCGGCGATCGTTACTGAAGGAAACAGAAGGAAAAGCGAAAGGCTTCATCAAGATCTTATTCAAAAGAATGAAATCATCATGCTGAAAGGCCATAACGTTCAGTATGGTGCACCGGTTGAAACCATGATTTTCCTTGGCGGCGGAAAATTGGTTGAAGTTGGGTATGCAAATGAAGGGAAAGCAGAACATATTGCGGATGCCATAAATGAAAATACTTCAGCTATTTTATATGTGAAATCGCATCATGCTGTACAGAAAAATATGATATCGGTCGAAGAAGCATGGGAAGTGGCCAAAACGAATAATATTCCTCTGATTGTCGATGCAGCAGCAGAGGAGGATTTGGAAAAATACGTACAATTCTCCGACCTGGCGATTTATAGTGGATCGAAAGCCATTGAAGGACCCACATCCGGTATCGTTGCTGGCAGAAAAAATATATCGAATGGGTAAAGGTTCAATTGCACTGTATCGGAAGGAGCATGAAGGTTGGAAAGGAAACGACCTTTGGGCTGCTTCAGGCATTGGATGAGTATTTTGTCAAGATCGATAATAGCGAAAAAGAAAAAGCCAGTTTACAAGTTCTCACATCACTTGACTCCATTGATGGCGTAAAAGTAACGATAGTTCAGGATGAAGCCGGCCGTCCCATATATAGAGCCCGTATTTCCATTGATCCCTTGATAACGGAAACGACGGCGAAAGAAGTGAACGAGCAGCTCAGAAATGGGGATATCGCCATTTATACACGAGATTATGGGATACGGCAAGGCTTTTTCGATATAGATCCGCGTCCATTGCAAGGTGATGATATAAATGTCATTGAAGCACAATTAAGAACCATATTAGGAGGAAAATAAAGATGACAAACATAAACAAACGGTTATTGAATGATCGTGTAGCCTTAAATGTACTTGCAAATAGTGTGGAAAATGCTGTGGAAGTCTTTGAAGCGGCTGAAGGACATGTATTGGTTGGTGTACTCTCAAAGGATTATCCAACTGCGGAAGCTGGTGTTACAGCAATGAAAGAATACGGGAAGCCATTGATGAGGCCGTTTCAATAGGATTGGGCGCGGGCGATAATAGACAGGCAGCAGTTGTCGCAGAAATAGCAAAATACTATCCAGGCAGTCATATTAACCAAGTTTTTCCGGCTGTTGGTGCTACAAGGGCCAATTTAGGTGATAAGGATAGCTGGATAAATTCACTTGTTTCTCCAACTGGAAAAGTCGGTTATGTGAATATCTCCACTGGTCCAGTAAGTGCAGGAGCAAGTGAAACTGCCATTGTGCCTATCAAAGCTGCCATTGCGCTCGTTCGCGATATGGGAGGAAATGCTTTGAAATACTTTCCGATGAAAGGACTTAAGCATGAAGATGAATATCGTGCTGTGGCAAAAGCTTGTGGTGAAGAGGGATTTGCTTTGGAACCAACAGGTGGAATCGATTTAAATAATTTCGAGACCATATTAGAAATCGCATTAGAAGCAAAAGTGCCTAAAGTCATTCCCCATGTATATTCTTCCATCATCGATGAAGAAACTGGTAAAACGAATGGAGAGGATGTACGGAACCTATTGGCCATAACAAAAAAATTGGTTGAAAAATATGCCTAAAAGGATTGTGGCATTCGGGGAAGTAATGATGCGTTTACAGGTACCAGGGCATGAACTGCTATCACAGGCTAACACTCTGCAATACTCCTTTTCAGGCACGGGAGTAAATGTGGCTTCTGCGATGACAAAACTAGGACATGATGGGTATCTTGTGACAATGTTACCGGATAACCCCCTTGGGGATTCAGCGATTTCAGCTTTGCAGCGCTTAGGAATTGGCAGGAACTATATCTCTAGAGGCGGCAAATACATGGGGATGTACTTTTTGGAAAATGGATTTGGCCAGAGGGCGAGCCGTGTCACATATTCCAATCGACTGGAAAGCAGTTTTAATACAGCCTCCTTATCCGATTATGATATGGATAAGATTTCGGAAAGTACGGATATCATCCATTTTTGCGGAATCACGCTTGCAATGGCGGAAAATGTACGGGAAAGCATGAAAGTGCTGGCTAGAAAGGTCAAAAAAAGGGCGGTACAGTCTGTTTCGACTGCAATTACCGACCTTCCTTATGGGAGGGAGGTTACGCTGACGCAAAGCCTCATTATGAAGAAATGCTTTCTTTGGCTGATATCGTCATGATGAATGAAAAAGACGCCCTGTATATTTTAGGAATGAAGTCAGAAGGCTCCACAAGGGAAGAACAGCTTGTTGAGTTGATCCCTGAAGTGGCCAAGAGATTCAAAATTCAATCGATAGCGGGGACACATCGTTCGATCAACAGTGATAATAGCCATACGTTGAGGGGGTATATATACAAAGAAGAAACATTTTACTTTTCCGATATCCTATCATTTTCCGTATATGATAGAATAGGTTCAGGCGATGCTTACACCAGCGGAATCTTACATGGCGAATTGCTAGGATATTCCCCTGAAAAGACAGTTCGGTTTGCAGCTGTATCAGGAATGCTGGCATGTACTGTCGTTGGAGATACCCCTTTGGCAACCGAAAAGGAGATACTCTCCGCAATGGAAGGTAAAATGGAAGATATTAAGAGATAAAGGCAGGAGATTAGGAATGAATGTGAACAGAAAAAATGGACCGATGTATTTACAGATAAAAGAAATATTAAAGGATCGTATTTTACATGGGGTTTATGCCATCGACACAAACATTCCCTCTGAGCCTCTTTTGGAAGAAGAATTTAACGTAAGTAAGGTCACTGTCCGTAATGCAATCAAAGAACTCGTGCAAGAGGGGTATGTTGAAAAGAAAAGCGGCAAAGGCACCAGAGTCATAGCTAATGGTTCGATTGTCAAACTTTCCAAAGGAAAACGTTTTACAGAGCTGTTGGTGGAGGAAGGGCACTCCATTATAAAAAAGGTGTTAAACATAAGTCATGTTGACCTTTCTTCAGACTCCAAGCTGCATTCTTTATTTGGTGACCATTGCATAAGTATCGAACGGATATATTTATTGGACAATGAACCTTATATTTACTTTACACATTATATTTCACTTGATTTAAACCAAGAAGAGATAAAAGAGGTCCAAATCAATTCTTTGTACCGCTTTTTGGAAGATCAAAACGTCAAACTTGAAACATTCAGAGATGAGTTTGCCGTTGCTATCGCTCCAGATCACATTTGCGAAACACTGAAAATCGAGAACAATAGTCCAGTACTTAAGAGGATTCGGATTTCCAGTGATGGGGACGGAAATGTTACGGAATACAGTGAAGGATATTACAACACGGCTAAACAGAACTACATTGTGACATATAACGAGCCGGTACAATAATCCCATTTATTGTATTAGTTTAAATGTAAGCGATTTCTTGGGAATGGGGAGAACATATGGATCTATATTTATTAGGAATCACGCTGATAGCAATTGTAATAGTTATTTTGGGTGTATCATGGTGGAAATGGCATGCGTTCATCAGCTTGACTGTAGCCAGTTTATTTTTAGCGATTTTTTCCGGACTGCCTATGGACAAGATTGTTGGAGCTTATGAAACGGGTGTCGGAGCGGTCCTTGGTCACCTTATTGGAATATTGGCCTTAGGGACCATCTTGGGAAAGATGATGTCCGACTCTGGAGCCGGTATGCAGGTTGCTGACTTTTTCATTAATAAATTCGGCGTGAAAAATCTGCCATGGGCCATGCTTTTATCTGGTTTCATCATCGGCATTCCGGTATTTTTCGAGGTTGGATTAGTAATATTGCTTCCTTTGGTCATTTCCATTCGGAAGTCAACGAAAGTGAACATCTTGTTAATTGGTATTCCAGTACTTGCTGGTTTATCGATCGTACATGGGCTGGTGCCTCCACATCCAGGAGCCATGACAGCTATTGGAATCTATAATGCTAACATGGGGCAGGTACTTCTGTACTCATTGATCATCGCATTCCCGACTGCTGTAATTGCGGGACCTCTGTTCGCAAAATGGATTCACAAACGGGTTATTCCTATCGGAGAACCGGAATTGATCCGGGTGGAAACAAAGTCAAGTGGATTACCGGGCACTGGAGTTTCGTTCTTCATCATCCTTTTGCCAGTATTGTTGATGGTTTTAACTGTAGTGGCGCCTTATTTGCCGATACCGGGTTCAATTGAAAAATTCTTATTGTTTATTGGAAGTCCAGTAATCGCCCTATTAATCTCCTGTTTTGCAGCCTACTATTTCTTGGGCTACAGACAGGGAATGGACAAACCACTAATTAAAAAGTTGACGGAAGAATGCTTATTGCCATTAGCTTCCATAATTCTTATTATCGGTGCTGGCGGAGGGTTCAAGCAAATCTTAATTGATAGTGGAGTAGGGACTGCAATCGCTTCCATGTCTGAGGAAATTTCTTTGTCCCCGATCGTTCTTGCATTCCTTGTGGCCGGATTGATACGGATTGCCACAGGTTCTGCAACCGTCGCTTTGACAACGGCAGCAGGGATCGTTTCACCGGTCGTTGCCAATATGACGGGTGTTAATCTAGAATTGCTAGTTATTGCCACGGGAGCAGGCTCACTTATGTTCTCCCATGTTAATGACGCCGGTTTCTGGTTAGTAAAAGAATACTTGGGATTAACCGTTAAAGAAACTTTCAAAACA
Source organism: Peribacillus frigoritolerans (assembly GCA_030562215.1). Lineage (GTDB taxonomy): Bacteria > Bacillota > Bacilli > Bacillales > DSM-1321 > Peribacillus > Peribacillus frigoritolerans_B. The sequence goes on from JAUPFL010000001.1 coordinate 3,398,047, forward strand.
TGGACAGTGATGGAAACATTACTTTCCTTCGTGGCATTCGGTTTGGTTTTAATTTTCGATATATTCATTTAATTAAAGAAAATTTCTGCAATGCCTGATTAAGTAACATTTACCTCCGTGAACTGTCTTGGGGTGACAGATCACGGAGGCTTTTATTTATTTATGAACATACTGGGGAGGGAGAAAATGGCCGGCTTTACTTTTAAAAATAGGTCGTTGCTGAAAAAACAGAAACAAAATTCATCCATAATCGGAAGTGGTTAGTCTAGTGATAAGGGTGTAGTTTCATCCAGGAGACGTTTGTTTGGCTCCTCGAAGATATAAGTCCTGACAGAGACTTCTATATTGCAAGATTGACAGCTTCCGTTTACATATTCATTCTGAATATAATCCAACAAATCATTGGCATGGTTAGGCTTTTGACGTTTTTCCTGAATATAATGGAGAATTAAAACTTCTATATTCACACACTCACCTTACTTGACAAGTATTTTTTTCCATTAACAATATAACATGGGCATTCAAAAAAATATCATTTTTTGAATATTTTAACTATCGACATATTTATACAAATAAAGGAGTGATTCAGAGTAAGCAGTGGAAAATTTTATCGGGAATTGCAAAAAAAGCGATATTGTACCAACTTACTTTTAAATCGGCACAAAAACCCTTGATAATTCAAGGGTTGGATGGTTAATTGAGGTGATGAAACTGATCTTACAAGGAATTCATGCTTGTATCTTTTGTACAGGTATAGGTGATAAGCGCAGTTCTGCGGATTCTCTCTTAATGGAGAATAAATAAGCTGCCAAACCTAAGATGGCTGTAAAGATCAGCATGGCGATCGATGAACTGAAGTCCCCGCCAGACAAGTCACGAAGCCATCCCATGATATAGCTCGAAAAGCCGCCCATGATATTCGTGAATCCAATTAGACCAGCGGCTCGTCCTGCCGTTTCAGGTGTTGAGTATTTTACCATGAGCATATTGCTTAGATGGAACACACCGCCTTGACATCCCATTGCCAGTCCCATACATAGTCCGGCCAAAATAGGATTGGGGATGAAGACAGCTACAGTCAAAAAGACAGCCGTCAATGAAAATAAAATCGTGGCCATCATACTTGGACGTCTGGTTTTGTCAGCCAGAAAACCGCATGCCAAGACAAATCCTAGAGCGAATAGCCAGGAAAGAGAAGTAATGCTCGACATTCCTTCCTTTTCGAATCCTTTTGCTTCAATGAGATATGTAGGAAGCCAAATGCTGATTCCGAAAAATAAGAAGGAGCATACGAGCATGCCGAACCAAACGATCCAGAAACGATAATCTTGGGCGAAACTCTTCTTGTTCTGGGAGGGGGCGGTTTCTTTCATTTCATCATCCGTTTGGCGAATGAAAGCCAATTCCTCCTTACTTATACGGGGGTGCTCTTCTGGTGTATTCCTCGTCATAAAGATGAACATCGGGATATTTATAAATAAGTTGAAAGCTGCAAGCATAAAGAAAGCTGCTTGCCAGTGGAGTAATGATATCACGAGCACCAAAACTACGGCTCCCATTGCCGGTCCTAAATAGTTTCCGGTAAGCCAAGATGCCTGGGCCCTACCCAATTCGCGTTTATTAAACCAGTTAGAAATGAGCTTTCCGGAAACCGGAATCATCATCCCTTCACCAAAACCAAGAATTATCCTGCTAATTAAAAATATTTCATATGAATTTGCCAGGCCTGAAGTGATCATCGTGAGTGTCCAAACGAATAAACCGGCGATGGCTGTTTTTCGGGCACCTAATTTATCAATGATGAAGCCCCAAAAAAGATTTGAAATTCCATAAGCAATGGTGAATACAAAAGATAGAAGACCGATCTTCGCATTTTTGTCATCGCCTGTCATACCGAGTGCATGCAAGAATTCCGGATCTGTTTGAATGATGGAAATGCCAACTTTATCAATTTGTCCGAAAAACCAAAAGAAAAAAATTGGAACGGCAATATACAACCATCTTTTTTGCCCATTTAACATAATACCATCTCCTTATCGCTTTTTAGCATTCCTTAAAACACTTACATTTGAGAATAAGTGTTTTACGGTCATCCCTGTAGAAAGGTACCAGTTTTGATTTTTCCCGCCTTTCTTTATAATTTTGATAGATAAAAAAGGAACATTAGTGTTTTGTAAGGAAAACAAAGTTTTACTTTCTTAACGATAAATTAAAATAATTTGATTGTCAATTTAATATTTTGACAATTTTATATTTTTAGAATATAAGCGCTTTCAGTCCGAAACCGAACTTTGTTTCATCCTATTGAGTAGATGGAACTCTATCAAGAAAGGACTTAAAATGGAAGTAAATCTAATTCTTTGTGTCCAAAAAACAAATTATTAACAAAATATTAAAAATTCTGACTTGTTGATATTGAATTTAAAATCAGGAAAATCTATAATTCATTTATATTGTTTTGTATATGAAATGCTTAATACGAAAAATTTCGTGATTTGGCAGAGAATCGATGTATTAAAATTATTTATTTGTTTTCACTTGAATGATTGGTTATATTTGGGTTATATAACAACGAGCTTTTCTATCGAAACGTCAATTAAGCTAGGCCTTCCAAATAGTTTTATATATGTAAATATGCTTTAATTGACACATGAACACTATTTTATTTATACATGAAGAGTAAAGGATTGTAAGGTAGAAATGGTAGCAGTACTTACCGATTCTTTATCAGAATAGGGATGACGCCAGCTCGGCTTTTACTAGCCGTTTTCCGGAATTGGTTAAAGCGTTGATTTTATCTAATGTGACTCGTTGGGCAGCTGTTTTTAACATGAAAGAAAGTAAACGGAAACTTCTGAATTGATTACAATCCATCGAAATGTGATCGGGTGAACTAGCAAAGCGGAGCGCAGTGCGCTACTCGTGCAAAATGTTCCTGTCCAGTTAAGGAAGCGCAAGTGCCTACGTCAGGATACCGGCCATTTAAGTTATCAGCAGGATACAGGTGTGATAAGGAAGCTTAAGAAAACAGGCAACCATTGAAGTATGCATCAAAAACATTCACCAAATGAACTAACAGAAAAAATGTACATATACTGCAAGTTCTTCTTTCTATTGATGAAGAAAGCTTTACTGAAGGGATTATAGTCATGAGAAAATGAGATTTATTCACAACGGGGGAATACTCGAATGGCAAGCGAAGAAAAAGAGAAAGAGAAATATAGTGCTAATTCATTGGTTAGAGGGTTGGAAATCATTAAGCTCTTTAATGAAGTACAGCCGAGTTTGTCTCTTTCAGAAATAGCAAAACAACTCGGAGTAAGCAGAACAGTACCATATCGTTTATTATTCACATTACAAAATATTGGTTATTTGTCTCAGGATGAACATACCAAACGTTATAGTTTAACTCCTAAAGTTCTTGAACTGGGATTCAGCTATTTGAATAGCTTGAAATTCCAGGAAATTGTACAACCTTATATGGAGAACTTGCGTGATGAAATCGGAGCCTCCTGCCATCTGTCCATTTTGGATGGACAGGAAGTTGTTTATGTTGGAAGTGCCCCTGTCAGAGGTGTATCAGCAGTCAATGTGAACATAGGTTTGCGGCTGCCGGCACATGCTTTGGCCAATGGAAAATTACTTTTGGCATATCAACCGAAAGAAATGCTAATGCAAATGTTCAAAATCTCAAACCTAACTCCTTATACAGACAAAACACTCACCGCGCCTGGTGAATTTCAAAAACAGCTGGAATCGATTCGGCAAAATGGTTATTCGATGACAAGCGGGGAATTCCACCCTGGCATCCGTTCCGTTGCCGCCCCGATTTTTGACAGGACTGGGAAAGTATTGGCTGCCTTGAATGTCGTGGCAACAGAGTCTGCTTACCAGGAGGATTTCATCGATAAAATTGCCTTGCCGAAACTGTTGGAAGTTTCTCGGCAGTTATCCGTTTATATGGGATTTAGCGGGGTTAAGCCTTATCAACACGAAGATGTCTGAATGATGTAAAATCTTTTAATAAATGAATAGCCTCTTTCGAAAGTGTGGATTTCCATTAGGGAATCCACACTTTTTTTGTTAAGAAAAGCGATTCGTTACAAGTTTATCCCAGAGTCGCGAGCTTTCGGACTATAAAAATAGTTTTAAATATTCTAAAAACTAATTGACAATGAAGCGGTTTCATTTAGACTTAATTCATAGACAAAACAATGTTTTGCTTATGAAACATAACGTGTTTTAGAAACAACAAATAAGGGAGGAATTTTAAAATGACAAAAGAAGCTTTCTCAGTGAAGGATTTTGAAAAAAATATGTTGCCCGATTGAAAGACCGTTCGCTTGATTGGGATGTCTTGAAGTTCCAAGAAGAAATCGATCCCGCCTACAGACGTGCACAGATGAGATATATCGGACGTGGTGCGACTGCCAATAACGATACGAATGTAATTGCAGGTGTACATTTTACTTTAAGTACTATGGTGCTTCCTCCGGGATGTATCGGTCCTTTGCACCTTCATGACGATGTTGAAGAAGTGTTTTTCATTCTTGAGGGTGAAGTCACGGCATTAATTCAAGAGGATAGCTACAGTGAAGTGCATGAAATTAAATTAAGTGCGAGAGATTGCATCAGTAGCCCACCAGGAGTTTATCGGGGAATTAGGAATGACGGGGATGTGGAGGCGCGCATGCTCGTGATGCTTGGGGCAGTGAAACCTAACTTACCGACTTATCCTGAAGGAAGTGACCTCGAAGAACTTCGTAAACAACGCGCTAAAGAAAGAGAAGCCATTATTAAAGAGTGATCATTTAGCCGAAAAGGGCACCTGCATTATGAGAATTAATGAGGCGCCCTTTTCGATTAATTGTTAAATATGGCCAATGCAAATTATCTAAGGGCAATCTAAATTATGGGAGGTATAAAAGATGCTTGGGATTACTCATTTACGACATATAAGCATGATAACTCCGAATTTCGACGATCAAGCAGAGTTTTATGAAAAGGTTTGGGGACTGGATAGAGTGGATGTTCCTGAAGAGGAGAATACGGTTTATTTCCGCGGGGCTGGACCGGAACATCATATTTTAAGCCTCCACAAGGGAGAAAAACGTGGTTTGCATCATATAGCTTTTGGCATGGTCGACAAAAACGCGGTGGATCGTGCAGCAGGGATATTACAATCGAGGGGCGTTCGAATTATTGAACCACCTGGGTATTTGGATGAAGCAGGTGCCGGTTATGGCCTGCGGTTTATTGATCCGGAAAACCGCGTGATTGAGCTTTCGGCTTGGGTGGAAGTGCAAACGTCTATTTGGAGCAAGAAAAATGTCGATCCGGTGAAATTGAATCATGTTGTAATGAACACGAAGAACTTAGATATGATCGTTGAGTTTTATACGGATGTACTTGGTTTTAAAGTTACTGATTGGAGTGAGCACCAAATGTCATTCCTCCGGTGCAACAGAAAGCATCACTCCATTGCTTTCAATCAAGATGAGCATGCGTCAGTCAATCATATCGCATACGAAGTCGATTCCGTGGATGAATTGATGCGAGGAATAAGCAATGTGCGAAAAGCGGGCTTGTCAGAACTTTGGGGACCTGGACGTCATGGGCCAGGAGACAATATTTTCTGTTATTTTCAAGACCCAGGCGGTTTTGTAATGGAGTATACATGCTATCTGGAAACGATCGAAGATGAATCTGAGTGGAGAGCACGTGTATGGAAACGGGTTCCGCATTTAATGGATCAGTGGGGGATTGCAGGGCCGCCGAAACCTGAAGCCCGCAAAGCAATGGGAGGAGATCCTGATCCAGGCTGGGTTGATTCTCATATAGACGGTTCTGTCATGGCGGAAAAATGAGGAGGATTTCGGTTTCCTCCCATGATTCTAGCGCGTAGTTAGCTTCTTGTAGATTAAAGGACAGCGTTTGAGGAAAATGGCTTTGAAAAGGAGTGAAGAAAGTGGATTTAGGACTGCAAGGAAAAGTGGCTGTCATTATGGGCGGCACGTCGGGCGTGGGATTAAAAACAGCAGAAATGTTTTTAGCTGAAGGAGCGAAAGTGGCTATTTGCGGCAGAAGCGCTAAGCGTATGGAAAGTGCACAAAGTCAATTGCTCTCATTTGGTGAAAAGGCAGATATTTTTGCATCAACATGTGATGTCACTTCAAAATCGGATGTGGATTCTTTCATTAATGGTACCGCTGAGAGGTTTGGGGGAATCGATATATTGGTGAATGCAGCCGGTCAAAGCGTGATGGGTCACTTTTTTGACATAACGGATGAGCAGTGGGAAGAACAGATTCAGTTAAAGTTCTTTGCCATCATATATGCCGTTCGTGCTTCACATCCTCATTTAGTGAAAAGGGGAGGAGGGCGGATTATTAATATTAATGCAACGCTTGCTAAAGAACCTGAACGTCATATGGTAGCGACTGCAGCAGCAAGGGCTGGCCTCCTTAATTTAAGCAAAACTTTGTCCCAGGAATTGGCCTTTGACAATATATTGGTGAATTCAGTGAGTCTTGGATTGATCCGGACCGATCAATGGGAGCGAAGAAGATTGAAAAATGCGCCTGATATGGACCCTGAAGAGTATTACGGAGACCTAGCGAAAAAACGGAATATTCCTCTTGGCCGCGTAGGGAAGCGGAAGAAGTGGCCAGTGTCATTGTTTTCCTTGCTTCAGACAAAGCAAGTTATGTAGCAGGTTCGACGATTGAGACGGCAGGAGCGATTGGAAAGGCCCTATAAATATATTACTAAAAAAGGTAGGATAACGCGATGAAAATACAAGAAGAAATAGAGTTTACGACCGCCGATTCCATCGTAAAGGAGCTTGTTCGAGCAGGAGTGGAAGCTGCTTTCGGGATTGTCAGCATTCACAATATGCCAATCTATGATGCAATTCTCAGAGAAGGGAGCATCAAACTCATTTGTTCACGTGGTGAGAGCGGTGCCGTAAATATGGCTGATGGATATGCACGCGCCACCGGGAAATTGGGTGTAGTGATTACCAGTACTGGCACAGGGGCAGGAAATGCTGCTGGTTCACTAGTGGAAGCTTGGGCAGCTGGTGTCCCCCTTCTTCACCTTACCGGTGAAGTGGCTTCTTCTTATCTTGGTACAGGCAAAGGATACATACATGAGTGTAAAGACCAGCTTTCAATGATGAGCGGAGCTTGTAAAAATGCAGTAAGGCTTAGAAACCCTGACCAAACCGCAGCAGTGGTAAGGAAGGCAATCCAAGAAGCTTTAACTGCACCAACGGGTCCGGTTACATTGGAAATTCCCATTGACTATCAATCGGCGATCATAGAAGATCTTTCACTCGAAGGGCTGCGAACTTCAACCTCTGAAATAAATTCAATGCCATTTATTCCTGAACAAGCCGTACAAAAATGGTAGGCGCACGCCGTCCTGTAATATGGGCTGGTGGTGGAGTCATCAGTGCCAATGCTTCGCAAGAGCTGCAAAAATTAGCGGAAATCCTTGGTGCAGCGGTCATAACCAGTCAGTCAGGAAAAGGTTCGATTCCAGAAAACCACGAACAATGCATAGGGCATTTTGCGGCATATGAAACAACAAAAGAGTTTTTAAGAAATGCAGATTTATTGATTAGCGTAGGTGTAAGGTTTAGGGGGAATGAAACATCAAACTGGAAAGTGCCGGTGCCACAAGAACATATAGCGATCGATGCGGATTGGCAGGCCATTAACCGGAATTATAAAGCCACGTTAGGTTTGGTGGGTGATGCAAAAGATATGCTGGGTGCCATCATTCAAAAGATTGAAGAACATTCAGTTCAAGCGGAGCCTTCTTATTTACAAGAAGTTCTTTCGCTTAGAAATGAAGTGCGCGCTCAACTCAGGGAAACGCTTGGACCGTATGAGCAATTTGTAGATGGCATGAGGGAGATATTACCTGACGATACCATTCTAGTCCGTGATGTAACCGTACAGGCAAACGTTTGGGGCAGCCGTTTATTTGAAATCTATGAACCGAGAACATCGATTCATGCATCAGGTGGTGGAATTGGTCAAGGCCTTCCAACAGCAATCGGTGCCCAAATGGGGTGTCAAGATAAAACCGTCGTTCTTATGGCTGGAGATGGTGGTTTTATGGTGAACGTCGGGGAAATGGTTACGGCAGCCGAAGAAAACTTACCAGTTATCATCGTATTGTTCGATGATTCAGGCTATGGGGTTCTTCGCAATATTCAAACAGCCGCATATGGTCGGCAGGTAGCTGTGGATTTATTGAGTCCTGATTTTGTGAAACTGGCTGAGTCCATGCATTTCGATGCAGTGCGTATTGGTTCTGGAGATGAATTCATATCCGAACTGAAAAAGGCTAAGGAAAGACGTAAACCTTCCATGATCGTTGTTGATATGGAAGCTGTGGGGCCAATGGCCAAACCATTTGGCGGACCGCCAGGAGCTGCGGAAGCATTCAAACCAAAAAACTATAAGGAGGATTGAGAATGATTTCGACATACCCATTTGTTTCAGGAAAATATCTAGTTAATGGAGAATGGATAGAATTACCGGAAAAAGTCGATGTGGTAAATCCGGCAAATACATTGGAAGTAGTTGGCCAGGTGGCAAAATGCTCTGAAGAAATCGTGAATGAAGCGATTGAAGCTGCAGAAAATGCTTTTGAAACGTGGTCTCGCTCTGATATCGGGGAACGGGCTAACCGGATGAAAACTGCGGCTGAAGAACTTTCAAAAGTTATCGAGGAAAATGTTACAGTGTTTGTACGTGAAAATGGCAAAACACTTGTTGAAGCTAAAAAGGATTTACTGCGCTGTGTTGAAGTCATGAAGGGCTGTGCAGCAGAGTTACTTGATTGGTGGAAGCCTGAAGTCATCCCAGGAAAACAAAAAGTCCAAATCCGAAGAAGGGCAAGAGGTGTCACGGCAATAATCACACCGTGGAATTCTCCGATGATATTAACCTTTAAAAGGGTCATACCTGCTGTTTTGGCAGGCAACGCCGTTGTCGTAAAACCTGCAACGAATTGCCCTTTAACGATCATGACCTGTTTAAAAGTAGTTGCTGAACATTTTCCTCCAGGAGTCATCAATATAGTCTCAGGATCTGGAAAAGCAATCGGCGACACCCTATGTTCCGATTCACGCGTACGGACACTGGCGTTTGTCGGAAGTACGGAAACCGGGAAAGCTATCATGCAGAAATCAGCTGGAAATCTCCAAAAAGTATATATGGAACTTGGCGGCAATGATCCTGCCATCATTTTGGAAGATGCCAATATGGATGAAGCGGCTATCAAACGTTTGAGGATGGGGATTTTACGAGCAGCGGGTCAGGTCTGTTCCGCTGTAAAAAGAGTGTACGTCCAAGAATCACGATATGATGAAGTTGTGGAGAAGCTGACCAAAGAGTTTAGCCGGATGGTAATCGGTGATGGCATTCAGCCTGATGTAACCATGGGTCCATTGAATAATAAAGCACAATATGACTTTGTGAATGGCTTGATCGAACGTACCGCTAAGTTAGGAGGAAAAATAATCACAACCGGCATCCAGCTGAATCCGGAAACTTGGGATAAAGGTTATTATATGCTTCCTTCCATTATTACTGGCGTCGATCAGCAAAGTGAATTGGTTCAGGTGGAACAATTCGGGCCCATCATTCCAATTTTACCTTTCCATGATATTGATGAAGCTGTAAAATTAGCGAATGATAGTGAGTTTGCGCTGCGTGCATCTGTTTGGACCGAGAATGAAGATATCGCTGTCGAAATGGCAGATCGCCTTGAAGCTGGTGCGGTTTTCCATAATAATCATACCGTTTTCAGCGACTTGGCCCTGGATTTCCCTGGCTTAAAAGAAAGCGGTGTTTCGCGGGAAACAAGACATTGCGGGTTGGAATTCTTTGCGGACTCATACGGGTTTGCTGATTGAGGAAGGATGATACTACATGAAGTTAGGTTTAATCGGGTGCGGTAATATCGGAAAATTTCTGCTTCAGGCCATTAATAACGACGGGCTTCTTCCAGGTGGAAGAATCGTTGCCATTTATGCCCGCCGTGAAGAAATTGCGTCACAACTAGCAGAAGAATTCAGGACACAGACATATGGTGATGTCGACGAACTTCTTAAATCCGATGTAGATTTAGTCATAGAGGCTGCAACGATTGAAGCAGCTGAAGAGTATGCATTGAAAGTGATTAAAAGCGGGAAGGATCTCTTGCTAAGCAGCATAGGCGTGATGGCGAATTCTGCCTTTGAAGAACAATCGAACCAAATTTGCAAAATGAATAACGTGAATATTCTCCTTCCGTCTGGTGCGATTGGAGGTCTCGATGTACTTAAATCGGCAAAAGCGGTGAATGGCCTTGAATCTGTTTCCATCACCACAAGAAAACCGCCCAACGCATTGCCAGCAGGTACTTCCACGACAGAAGAAACGGTATTATTTGAGGGATCCGCTGCAGAAGCGATCAAACAGTTTCCGAGAAACATTAATGTTGCGATTGTGCTGTCTATGGCTGGTCTTGGGTCTGAAAGGACGAAAGTGAAAATCATTGCCGATCCAAATGTGTTAAAAAACATTCACCTGATCGAAGCGTCAGGTTCATTCGGGAAACTGAAGCTGGAAGTGGAAAATGATCCGATGCCAAATAATCCGAAAACGAGTTATCTAGCGGCATTAAGTGTTTTGGCGACTCTGCAAAATAAGGAAAAGAGCGTTCAAATCGGGTAATGCATTATGATGTAAAGCTTGGAAGGGAGAGAAAAAGTATGCTTAAAACTGAAAAATCCTTAGAAGAAATGTCGAAACAGCAAGTTGTTAACTATTTGAACGAAACGGTTAAACCAGAGGAAGGCGTCATACCTGCATACCTCCTTGGAGATCCAAAGGTTTATGATATAGAACATGAAAAAGTGTTTCTGAAAACATGGGTTTTTATCGGTCATGATTCTGAAGTACCGAACAAAGGAGACTTCATGACCCGTGAACTTGCTGGCTACTCGCTTATCATAACTCGTGATGCTGAAGGGGAAATCAGGGCTTTTTATAATATGTGCACGCATCGCGGAATGAAACTATGCCGTGCAGATAAAGGGAACAAGTCATTATTTACGTGTCCCTACCATGGGTTTAATTTTAAAAACACTGGTGAGCTCGTAGGGGTGCCATTACAAAAGGACATATATGGGGGCAACCTTGACCGCTCGGAAATGGGCCTTCACAAAGTGAAGCTTGAATCCTATAAAGGTCTATTATTTGGAACTTGGAATGAAGATGCAGAGCCGCTTGAAGAGTTTCTTGGAGACATTAAATGGTATTTGGATATACTTGTAGGTCGTGCAGAAATGGAAGTAATCGGGGTTCCGCAAAGATTCGTTGTTAATTCCAACTGGAAAGTTGGTTCCGATAATTTTGTTGGTGATTCCTATCACACGATGGTCACACACGGATCCATTGCAAAACTGGGCATGGTGCCAAATGCTACCTATTCAAAGCGCGGTTTTCAAATCCATACGGATAACGGGCACGGCCTAAACTTAGGGACACCTAATCCTGACTTCGCTTTTCCGGAAGAATTGAAAGATGAATTTAAAACTAACCTGTCTGAAGAACAATATGGAGTGTTATCAAACTTAAAGAATATGATTGGGAATGTATTCCCCAACTTATCATTTTTAATATCCCATACAAAAATCAAAGACCGATTCATCTCCAACACTTCAATAAGGATGTGGCGGCCAATCGGTCACAATAAAATGGAAGTGATCGCTTGGATGCTCGTGGAAAAGAACGCCTCCCAAGATTGGAAAGATAGATCAAGAGATTCATTTATCTTGACCTTTAGCCCATCCGGCATTTTCGAACAGGATGATACGGAAGTGTTTACGGATATTACTGAAGCAGCCCAAGGCCCAATGCCTTTCCTAAAGAATTTAACCTACAATTATACAATGGGGCTCCATCGTGAACCAGTTGATTTTATAGGGCCTGGTGTTGCTTATGATGATAAATTCACTGAAGCGAGCCAACGGAATTTTTACAAGTACTGGCTTGAATTAATGACGAAATGATAAGCGGGAGGGGGAACCGAAATGAATGTGGAGAAAATGTTGCTCAAATGTGAATTTGAACAGTGGCTGTATGATGAAGCTCAATTACTGGATGATATTGAATTTGATGATTGGTTCGATTTAATGCACTCTAGCTTGCGGTATCAAATGCCTGTACGTGTTAATAAAGAAGGGGTGGAACGACCGGATTATTCAACGGACATGTTTACTTTTAATGATGATATTGAGCTGCTGAAACTGCGCGTGGATCGTTTGAAAACGGATTATGCTTGGGCCGAAATACCGCCATCAAGAACACGGCGTTTTGTCTCTAATGTACGCGTTAAAGACTATGTTGAAGGTGAAAAGGCAGTCGTCAAGAGCTATCTGCTCATCTATCGGAGCCGCAGCACGGATATTCAGCATGATTTGATTTCGGGGGAAAGAAATGATGAATTCATTTTCGAAGAAGGTAAATGGAAACTTTCCAAACGGATATTCATTGTTGATCAATCAACGATAAATACCAGAAATCTTGCTATCTTCGTATAATATTGACTTTGATTAAAATAGATAACAAGGAGGCTGCTTACAATGACAATGGCATTAAAGGATAAAGTAGTGTTGATTACCGGTGGCAATTCAGGTATCGGGGAGGCTGTCACTAGACGTTTCATACAAGAAGGGGCAAAAGTCAGCATCATCGGCCGCTCGATAGAAACGCTAAAGAAAATGAAAGTGGAATTTGGTGAAGAGATTCTCATTAACCAAGGCGATGTAAGCAAATATGAAGACAATGAGAGGGCAGTACAGGCCACTGTCGAGCAATTTGGAAAGCTGGATGTTTTCGTTGCCAATGCAGGAGTCTTTGATGGATTTGCTAAATTTGCCGACGTAACTCCCGATGCACTTTCCGATGCATATGATTTTCTGATCGATATTAACGTTAAAGGATCTTTCTTCGGTGCTAAAGCCGCTCTTGAAGAACTGCAAAAATCGAATGGCAATATTATTTTCACCGTATCCGGTGCTAGTTTTTATCCGGATGGCGGCGGGGTGTGGTACACAGCAAGCAAGCATGCCCAAATAGGGCTGATGCGCCAGCTTGCCTTTGAACTCGCCCCTAACATCAGGGTGAATGCTGTAGCGCCTGGTGGCACTCTGACAGCATTATCGGTCATTCCTCCCCTACGTCCATTCGTTAAAATCGTGGATAATGAAACGAAGGCAAATAGCATAAAGAAAAGAAACCCTCTGCAGCTTGCACAGCTGCCAGAAGATCATGTAGCTGCATATGTCCTGTTAGCATCGGACGCAGCGCGTGCAATTACCGGCGAAGTCATCTCCAGTGATGGAGGATTGTCAGTTCGCGGACTGGGTTGAGTCCATAACAAAATAAACTAAGGGAAGTAGGTTTATAAGTATGGCTGAATCACTATTGGGCAATAGGAATATTAATCAACTCGCATTTGTTGTAAAAGATATTGAATCTGCTAATCTTGCTTTCACAACGCTGCTGGGCATTAAGAAAGCAGAACCATTTTTAACTGGTGACAGTTCTGTTTCGAAAGTCACTTTTAGAGGCGTACCAACGGAATCACAATCCAAACTGGCTTTCCTGAATACTCCGACCGTCCAATTTGAACTAATAGAACCCGATAAAAATCCTGGAACGATGCGTGAGTTCCTGGATGAAGTAGGTGAAGGGATCCACCATATAGCTTTTGATGTAGACTCTATCCAAAAGAGGCTGCCAATCATGGAGAAAAGTGGATACCCAGCCTTGCAAACGGGTGAATTCACTTCAAGTGACGGCCGATATGTATATGTGGATACACTAGATGATCACAAAACGTTAGTTGAACTGCTTGAAAGTGCGGAGCCAAGAGCAACGGCATGGGAAAGGCCGGAAGATGCCAGCGTTCAGCCGCTATTAGGGACTAACATAGTGGAACAACTTGCGTTTGTTGTAAAAGACCTCGACGCGGCTTCAGATGCATATTGTAAGTTATTGGGTGTTGAAAAACCTCCCATCATCCATTCTGGTTCAACCGATATTACAAACGTGATTTATAAAGGGAAACCCACTGAAGGCAAATCAAAATATATATTCATCGATACTCCGTTAATTCAAATTGAATTGATCGAGCCGGGCGAATCGCCCAGTACGTGGAAAGATCATCTTGAAACATATGGTGAGGGTGTTCACCATATCTCTTTTGTCGTTAAAGACATGGAGGCTAAAATGAAGCTGCTGGAAGAAATGGGCTATCCGGTCATACAGACAGGTAACTTTTTTAACGGAAAAGGCCGGTATGCCTATATGGATACAACAGCGACCTTTAAAGTGATCATTGAACTGCTAGAACGTTTTGATGAGTAAACAAGTAACAATTGATCATCAAAAGGTTTTCGGATGCAATTGACTGATCACTTGGGAGTTACATAATTAGGAATGATGAACTCCAGCGGTCATTATTTCGAAAACCTAGCCATTTTCCCACCTGATCAGCTGATTAACTTTCGAGAAGTGAAACCATAAAAGGCATACAAGGCAATGGTCGGGAAGGGGACTTCAACCATGGCCTTGTACGGTTCGAATAAAAGTGGAAAATTTAAAATCAATATGGATTGTATTGACCTTTATTCCTTTTTCTACACCTTTGTCACGAATGGCATAGATTACCTGAAAGTGCTTGTTGTTTCGTTCCTCATACCAAAATTTATCAACCATTGTAACATCTTCATTACGGGCCGATAAAAAGGAAATTCGAAAAGAAAGCCATGATGAATCTGTAGTCTTTGGAGAAAGGTATTTTTCGAGTAGGAATATAATAAGCGGTGAAATTCAAGGTTTGCACGACTTGCCGCTACTCGGCTATTCTTATTAATTGCTTGTTGCAGTTTATCCGTTGCCCATTCCAGTTTTTTTAACTCATCTTCGTAATTCCTTCACAGTCTTTTTGTATAGAATGGTTTTCGAGCATTTTCCTGATTTCCAATTCTTGCTGCAAAAGATCAATTTCCACATTGGATATGACCATCCCTATGCCAGGCTTCACCTGAAGCAAATTTTCCTGTTCCAATTTCCTCAAAGCTTCACGAACCGGTGTACGGCTACAATTGAATTGTTGGGCGATATCATCTTCCGTTAACCGGTCTCCGAGCAAAAATATCCCTTCAATGATTTTGTGTTTCCAGGGTGCTCCTTTTCTAAAATGCAATTATATACAAGTGTATTTTAAAAAAACGATTGAAGTCATTTCAATGCTTCGGACTTTTGATTATTTATAAAATTCAATGGGGTGAGACCGTTCTCTGTTACGGTACAACAAATGATGTATATGAAACAATTATAACCAAAGACGCTCACAAAGCTATCGGACCTTATGGAAATTCTAGGTAGCCCTCATATATATGCTGTAACTGGGAAACTGCCTAGCACTTTTGGGAAATAAGGTGTCATAGAGTAAGAGGTTGCAAACTTAGAGCAGGTTATATAATCATCGGTTTGGAAACGGGTACTTTCCCTGATAAATGATGTATATGGAAATTCTTTTACAGATAACCATGCAAGAAGTGAGATTCATATTGCTCGATTACATAAAGATGCTATGATTGAAATCGAAGCTTATTAAACAAAAGAGAACATCAGATTGATTTTCTTTTGTTTAATATACATAGAGGATACAGGAGGAGTAATAAATGAATTTAGCACAATTTCCTAGAAAGCGATATACACCGACATATACACCAGTTGAGAGATTAGATCATTTTTCTGAAGTTCTTGGTGGCCCATCCATTTACGTTAAACGAGACGATATGCTTGGTCTGACGGCCGGGGGAAATAAAACAAGAAAACTGGAATTCCTTGTTGCTGATGCATTGGAAAAAGGCGCGGATACATTGATTACATGTGGAGGCGTTCAATCCAATCATTGCCGCTTGACACTAGCTGCTGCGGTTAAAGAAAAAATGAAATGCATCCTTGTGTTGGAAGAGGGTCTTTCAAATTCTGAACCGGATTTTAACGGTAACTATTTTCTCTATCATTTATTGGGTGCTGAACAAATCAAAGTAGTGCCTAATGGTTCTGACTTAATGCAAGAAATGCAGAAAGTGGCTAAAGAGGTGACAGAGAAAGGACATCAACCTTACATCATCCCGGTTGGGGGATCCAATGTCATTGGTGCGACGGGATACGTTGCATGCGCTCAGGAGATCTTGGCACAGTCCTTTGAGCAAGGGATTGATTTGAAAGCAGTTATTTGTGTAAGCGGCAGTGGAGGAATGCATGCTGGTTTGGTGGCAGGATTTCATGGAAATCACAGTGGAGTATCGGTAATTGGAATAAACGTAAGCAGAGGGAAAGCTGAACAAGAAGAGAAAGTTTTTCAGCTTGTTAAGGAAACTTTAACACATATCGGCATTCCAAATTCAATTCCTCGTGAGGCTGTTACGTGTTTTGATGAGTATGTCGGACCGGGTTATGCTTTGCCTACACCTGAAATGGTGGAAGCAGTCAAGATAATGGCAAGAACAGAAGGAATTTTGCTGGATCCGGTATATACGGGTAAAGCGGCAGCGGGACTCATCGATTTAATAAAAAAGGCACATTCAAGCCGGAGGATAACATTCTATTTGTTCACTCTGGCGGTGCTTCATCGTTATACGCCAATACTTCTCTATTTAATTGAAATACTTATCATGCATGTGGCCTAATCCCACTTTTTAAATATAGCAGGCGTGGTTATTAAGCAAAAACATATGTATCGAATAATTAATCCAATAGCTTTCATGCTGGTTGCCAATGTCCCTAATTCCTGCTCTCTAATTGTACCGTAGGCCGGGCCGCTGGTATAAGCTTACAATGCTTCGGCAAGTGTGATGCACTCATATGGATGCCAAACCGTTTTTCCGCTGCTGTCGATTCTCGTTACTGCACGATAGATTTGTTGAAGCGGATTAAGTATATCAATTGGAAAGTCCGTTCCAAATGCAAATTTTGTTCCGGCTTCTTGCAATGTAATAATCGAGAAAACATGCTTTTCTCGTTCAGTACCAATCCGTTCGGTGTAAACACCTCTTTCGGACATCGCAAAGTGATCTGGTTGCATTGAAGCAGTAACGCCCAACTTTTTGAAACGATGAACATCATCCGGGTGGATCACTTCAATGTGTTCGACGGAATGTCGTGAATCTCGTTTACCATTTGTCTTTTGAGCTTCCTCATAGGCATCTAGAGCAAGGCGAACCGCTCCGTCGCCAATGGCATGAAAACGAATGCTAAAGCCTTCTTTATCTGCATCAACGACCCATTTTTTGATCGTTTCAGCAGGGAAAGACGTCTCACCGCGTGTATTAGGTTGATCCGCATAATGTTCGAGTAAATAAGCGGTACGGGCTGTAATGACGCCATCGATAAATTGTTTTAGTCCTGACACACGAAGTTAATCCGATTGATACGTATCTCGTAATTGTTTGGCATGTTCAAGATTGCCATTAAAGCTGGCCATAAATGAATACGGGCTGTTAATTCTCCATTGTCTTCGAATTCTTTGAAAACATCTAGAGATTCGATTGTTTTTAAACCATGTAAGTCATTGACAGCAGTTACCCCTAAGCTTGCTGCGTGTGCCAAGAACAGAGAAGATTGGAAAAATTAATAAGGAATTTGTAATGAGGGAACATATGTTTTATAATGTACTTTAAGTAATTATCTATCGAAATAGGGGAGGCATTATATGTATATTTCAATTTCAGATTTTATTAAAGAATGGAATAAAGAAGCCATACTGACTCAAAATGTCTTGGATAGTTTGACTGATGAATCCTTAGAACAACAAGTTTATCCAGGAGGTCGCACCTTAGGAAGAATTGTGTGGCATTTCACCACGAATATTCCAGATTATCTAGCTCATTTCGGGTTAAAGATAGACCGGATAGAAAGTTCGGAAAACGTCCCATCTTCTGCCCGGGAAATTGCCATCACTTTTAAAAATGTAAGTTCTCACGCAGCCAAAATTATTGAACAACAATGGACAGACGAATCCCTGGAACAAATACAAGAAGCGTTTGGAAGACAGGAAACAAATGCTTCCATCCTTATGGGACTAATCAAGCATATTGTTCATCATCGCGGACAAGTTACGGTTCTGATGCGTCAAGCAGGAATAAAACCTTTTGGGGTTTATGGACCGCCAAAAGAAGATTGGATTCATTTAGGTGTGGAAACTCCACCGCTTTAATAACTTATGAATGCTTAAGGTATGATCTTCAACATACGGGGCCATTGGCGAATAATTAAATTCCAGTTCTCCATTTTATAACTGAGTTAATAATATGTTTTAGCATCCATTGAAGGATGCTTTTTTATTTTGCCAAAAAGGGTTTAAATGTCACCATCCTTCATATTCCAATTAAAGCGAATGAAGTAAAACTTGAGATAGATCAACAATCCCGGCATAAAATTACCATTTGTCCCGTCTGTTCCTATTGATTGGCTATGTTAAACCATTAGTGCAGAATAGTTCTTTACTATTATTATTTATAAGTAAATGACGAGATCTCTACCAAATCAATTAAAACTGACTGAAAGTGTCTAATTATAACTATAGTATTTTGTTGAAAAATGTCGTTATTTGCGAATATCATTATCGTCATTTCTGAGATATTATTATATTGAATTAACACATTGAAGTGATAATGCAACCTTATGTCGGTGCTCAATTAAGTGAGTGGGGGAAAATAAATGAGTGTAATCATCGAGAAGAAACGAATGGAAAACTATACTCATATGGAAGATGTAATGTTGGTTGGGAAAATCCATAATGGTGATGAGGAGGCACTGGACTTTTTAATCAAAAAATACAGATGTGTCGTTCAATCAAATGCTATGAAGTATTTTTTAACGGGTGGAGATAAGGAAGACGTCTTTCAGGAAGGGATGATTGGACTATATAAGGCCATTCGGGACTACAAAAATTGCAAAAAGTCGTCTTTCAGAACATTTGCGGAACTTTGCATTACAAGACAAATCATAACGGCTGTTAAGGCGGCCATTCGCCAAAAGCATTCTCCCTTAAATAATTATGTTTCATTGTATATGCCTATCCATCAAGGGGAGTCAGAACAGGGGCTAATTGATCTAATTCCTGAACAGAGGCAAACTGACCCAGTCACGATTTTAATAAAATCAGAAGAAATTTGCGATATTGAGCTAATTTTAACCGAAGTCCTTAGTGAGTTGGAAAGCAAAGTTGTGGACTTGTACCTGGAAGGAAAAACTTATTTTGAAATATCAACGGAACTGAATGTTCAAAAAAGACGATCGATAATGCACTTCAGCGGGTAAAAAGGAAACTGGAGCGGCACTTCGAGTCCAGGAGGGTGGAAGAATAATAATAATAATTCTTTAAACTTGCGGTTATTATTATTTGAAAAATAACATCGAAACGATTAATAGAAGAGATGAAAGTACTTGTTAAAGCATTTTCCTGGTAATGGAGCTATTAGTGCAGAGCTATCCTAAAGGAAAATAAAATCCTTCTAGATAAATGCGCCTATGATAAATTCTCTGAGCATAAACACAAAAAGCCCAACTGGAATACATGGGCTTTTTACTATGTTCATTTTTTTAATTCACTCTATTCAATTGGAGATTATATCTTAATGTTTCATCTTCTGAATATAATTTGTACCCAAGTCCATCACTGTAATTAAGAAAGACTTTTTCTGGAAGATGCTTTTTAGACTCACTTGAAATTAATACGGGGACCCCATCGATTATGAATCTCTCATCATCTTCGTTCTTATTATCAATTTTCAATTCATGTTCCACATAAATCGAACAGCTCCCAACATAAATGGCTTCGATACGAACACCTTCATTCTCTTTATAATTCACTTTTAATAGTTGTTCAAGCGCTGCTTCTTTAATTTCAATATTCATAAAACCGCTCCCATATTATTTTTTATCTATACAATCCTCTATTTATTCGTATACCCCATTGTTTATAAGTTAATGTGTTAGACCTTTCCTAGGAAAAAATAAAGTTTCCAATGATTAAGGTTCTGTGTTATGAATCACAGTTTGGCGCAGAGGAAAAGGCCACCATTTTGCTTTTCGACCCTTATGATTAACTCCTTATGTTCAAAGTTGCAAATTGTATTTTACATTGACAACAGTATCTAATAATATCCGACTAACTCTAATCTGTGTCCTGGTTTTCCAATGGTGATTAATATCCAAGGGGATATACATGGAAGAGATGGAATGTAAAATTATCACATTTTTAAAGCAAATTAACAATGTTGACACTTTCCAACATTATGCTATAATTCATTCTGTAATTGCAAATCGTAATCATTACTATTTGCGTCCGATAATGACTTTTGAAGAAAGGAAACAAAAAATATAAGAGTAGAGGGTAGTTGAGATGATCCAGGAAATTGATTTTATAAAATTTAATCCAACACAAAATATGACAGTCCTTGTTAAAACTAAATATCCAGTTGAAAGGTATAAGCATGTTGCTTCCAAAATAATGTCATATGACAATGTACACGCTGAACAAGTAGGATTCATAGAAAAACCGAAAAATAATAAAGCTGTTGCACATTTACATATGGCCGGAGGTGAGTTTTGTGGAAATGCTTGTATGGCATTGGCAGCTTTTATTGCGTCTGAAAAAGGACTAAAGCAAAATGAGATGACAGAAATTTTATTAGAAGTTTCAGGTACAGATCAATTAATAGTGGGTCAAGTGAAAAGAAATATAGATGAATATTACTGCCAAGTAACTATGCCTACCCCAAAAAAGATAGAACAGAGAAAAATTGAATTTGAAGGCAGTAATTTGAATTTAATCATAGTGAGATATCAGGAGTTCATTCATATTGTGATTGAAGTGGAGGAATTTGATAAGTCAATAAGGGAAAAAGCAGAATTATTAGCAAAGTTGCTGGGAGTAACTTTAGGTGCTAACTTGATCGGCATTTTATTATATAAAGCGAAGTCCGATGAATTGGCTCCCCTCATTTATGTCCCACATTTAGATACTTTGATTTGGGAAAGGGGGTGTGGATCAGGTACAGCTTCCTTAGGAGCGTATCTTGCATGGAAGAATAAAGGAGAGGTCGTTGCTAAAATCAGGCAGCCAGGTGGGACTATTAATGTAAAAGCTAGCTGTTATGACGAAGAGTTGGAGTGTCTTAAAATTGAAGGGTCTGTTGGAATAGTGGCACAAGGTAAAGCTTTTATAGATGTTTAACTATTATATATTATTGGAGTGGAATGAATGTGTTAAAAACAAATACTTTGCAAGAAGATTTGAATCAATTTTCAGTAAGATTTAACGATTTTGCAGCAAAATATGACCATACCATGAATCACTGTCCGGAGTTTGAGGTTCTGATAGATGATTATTCAAAATTCATAATAAGTGAGAGGAATAAAGAAGCTTGGGAACAACTAGTACAACATGAATCCAGGGACTTCTATCAACTAGTCGAGGATTTAAGAACGAAATCAGCACTTTGTGTGGCCATTATGGAGAAATATCGTGCTTTGAAGCTGCTAAATGGAACTACTGAGAGTACCAATTATTTTAAGAATATAGAATCATGTATTGAAAATGAATTTGGCCAATTTCGAATTACTTCAGAATCAAAGGTATTATTGGTGGGGTCAGGCTCATTTCCGATGACACCTTTATTAATTGCTAAGCGAACGGGAGCAGAGGTTATTGGCATAGATATTGATGATGAGGCTATTGAACTTGGACGAAAAGTTGTGGATGAATTGGGTGGGGACTTAAATATAAAATTAGAGAAAAAAGAAGTGGAAAATATTGAGTATGCAAAAGAATTAACCCATATCATTTTTAGTTCAACTGTAGAAGCTAAATATGACATACTTGGTCAAATACATCCATTGACAAATGAAAATGTTGTAGTGGCTATGAGATACGGTAATCAGCTGAAATCTTTATTTAATTATCCTATGAGAGAGGTGGATGCAGAAAAGTGGAGGATGGTTGACAATATATTACGTCCAGATCATGTGTTTGATATCGCATTGTATAAAAAGCATAGCTTACTTGTTAAAGAGGAAGGGAGATTTCATGAGTGATTTTAAGCGAGTTTTAATTTTAGGTACCGGTCCTACATCCATCCAACTTGCAGTCTTTTTAAAAAAGCATTTAAATTGCTACGTGGGGATTGCCGGCAGAGACTCTGTTCGTTCAGAAACATTATTTAAGACCCTTAGGCAAAGTGACCATCTAATACGTGTAAGTGTTCAAAATGAAAAGCATAGAACCATGGAAGGTGAATGTTTCGTCAACGAAGTTTTTAGAGGTTATGAAACCATAAAGGGTGAATGGGATACGATCATATTCTCTGTAACAGCGGATGCCTATATTGAGGTACTGAAACAGTTGAGTGAGCAAATTTTAAAACAAGTAAAATGTATTGTTTTAATTTCTCCAACTTTTGGATCAAACAGCTTGATAAGTTATTATTTGAACAAGTTTAATCTTGAGGCGGAAATTATTAGTTTTTCTACATATTTAGGTGATACACGATGGATGCTGGATGGACCGTCCAATCATGTTTTAACAACAGCAGTCAAGAAAAAAATTTTTATAGGATCTACCCACTTTCCATCTGAAAATGTAGACAAACTATGTAAGGTATATGAGCAGCTAGGAATTGAATTGAAAATTATGGGGACACCGTTTGAGGCAGAAACCAGGAATATTTCTTTATATGTACATCCACCGTTGTTCATGAATGACTTTTCATTAGGTGCAATGTTTGGAGATATAGAAACGAAGAAATATGTTTATAAAATGTATCCTGAAGGACCCATTACACAATATTTAGTGCGGGATATGTTGTCTCAGTGGAAAGAAATTATGACTATTTTGGAAAAAGTAAATGTAAAGAAGATAAATTTACTTCAATTTATGACAGATGATAATTATCCTGTAAGGTTAGAAAGTTTATCGCGTCAAGATATAGAAAGCTTCTATCATTTAGATCCAATCCATCAAGAATATTTACTGTATATACGTTATACCTCATTGCTGATCGACCCTTATTCAGAACCAGATGAGGAAGGAAGATATTTTGATTTTTCTGCGGTTCCAATCAGAAGAGTGTTTGTCAACAGAGAAGGTTATTTGGATATTCCAAGAATGCCAAAGGAAGATTATTATCGCACCAAAATTATACAGGGAATTGCAAAGTATTTAGATTTGAAATGTCCAATAATAGATAAGTTTATTGAAAAGTATGAGAGTAAACTCGAAGAAGTAGCTCAATCCCGGAAAGGCGAAATGTTGTCTCATGCATTTACCGTTCAAAGTTTTGATGAAGATGTGAATATGATATGCGATGAGATAGGGAAAATAATAGCAACAAAGATGTAGGGATAGTAAATGTCAAAATCCAATAAATAAATACACTATTTAAATAGGAATAATTACGATTTGTGGAGGTGGTAATAAACAAACTGTAAACATATTTAGAAGGACTTAAAGGAGAGAACTACTATGTTTAATAAAATATTCCAACTTGCAGCATTAGTTTTTTTTGTTTTATCCATACTGGCTGCTTGCTCTGAAAAATCAGGAATCACAGATAATAATAAAAAGGAAGTGGCTGACAACAAGCGAAAAGCAGAAATAGTTTATGCATCAGCCAAAGACATTAATGATATGAATCCTCATCTTTACAAAGGTTCCATGCCAGCTCAAGGTATGGTATATGAATCATTAGTTGAAAACACGGCAGATGGAATAAAGCCTTTACTTGCTGAGTCTTGGGAAGTTTCAGAAGATGGAAAAATATACACGTTTCATCTAAGAGAAAATGTGAAGTTCCATGATGGGGAACCTTTTAACGCTGAAGCAGTAAAGAAAAACATAGAGGCTGTACAAAACAATTCAGAAAAGCATTCTTGGATTAAACTTTCCTCAAAAATAGAAAGTGTAAATGCTGTAGATGAGTATACAGTCAATTTGGTACTGTCAGAATCCTATTATCCAACACTGGTGGAATTATCTATGACAAGGCCTTATGTATTCATTTCGCCTAAAGATTTTAAGGATGGCGAAACAAAAGATGGTGTAGAAGGTTTTAACGGTACAGGACCATATACTCTGACTGAACATAAAACAGATGAGTTCGCAATATTTGAAGCAAATGAAAATTACTGGGGCGGCTCACCAAAAATAAAAAAATTACGTCTAAAGTTCTCCCAACAGGAGAAACGACCTTTTTAGCCTTAAAAAAGGAGAAGTAAACTTTGTTTTTACCGATGATCGCGGTGCAGATAGTCTTGATGTTGAAGCAATGAATGAATTAGTTGATTCAGGTGATTACCAACTTGTAAGAAGTGAACCGATGAATACGAAAATGATCGTTGCGAATAGCAGTAAAACTGATGAACCTGTTAGTGAAAAAGCTGTTCGTGAAGCCATTTGGCACTCCATTGATAGGGAAACGATCACTAAGGATATTTTAAATGGCACTGAAACAACAGCTCATACCCTATTTTCCCCTAACGTCAATTATGCCAATGTCGATTTGATTAAAAGGGGATACGATTTAGAGAAAGCGAAAGAGATTTTAGATGAAGCAGGGTGGGCATTAGAGGAAGGTGCTCAAGTTAGAACGAAAGCCGGTAACAAATTAGTCATGAAACTTTATTATGACAGCAATTCTTCCAGTCAAAAAACCCAGGCTGAATTTATCCAGGCGTCATCAAAAGAAATCGGTATTGAGTTAGAGATTATCGGTGAAGAGTCAACTTCAATTGCTAATAGAAGGTCAACGGGTGACTATGATTTATTATTCAATCAAACTTGGGGACTAGCTTATGATCCACAAAGTACAATTGCTGCTTTTACTTCCGAGGCTTCTTATCTACATACGACAAGTGGAATCCCCAAAGCAAATGAACTATATAAAAAAATTGACCAGGTTATGGTGTCTACTGACGAGGACACACGAAAATCGTTATATACGGATATTTTAAAAATTATACATGAAGAAGCAGTCTTTATTCCCATTTCCAATGGCAGTGTCACTGTTGTTGCTCCAAAAAATTTAAATGGCATATCCTTTAAACAAACACAATTTGAGTTGCCATTTGAGCAAATGTATTTTCAATAGAAGCATAAATAAAAAGGGGCTTCCCTTTTATTTATGCTAAAGTGCAAGTTTCATGTATTAATTGAAAGGAGACTTTTATGGGAAGATACATCCTTAATAGAGTTTTCATAGCCACCCCATTACTTTTGATCATTTCATTTTTGACGTTTGTCTTAATCAATCTTTCTCCTTTAGATCCAGCCGAAGTGGTGTTACAAGCACAAGGTGTTCCAAAAATAACAGATGAACTAATTGTTCAAACGAAAGAAGAGTTAGGAATGGATCAACCATTTATCATACGGTACTTTGATTGGCTTATTGCTTCCTTACAGCTGGATTTTGGAGATTCATACGTGACAGGAAAACCTGTTTGGTCTTTGATAGCTCCAGCTTTTCTCAATTCGTTCAAGTTAACTTTCGTTTCATCTGTTGTCATTATTATTATGTCCATACTAATAGGTGTTATTTGCGCCTTGAAGGAAGGAAAGCTAGCGGATAAATCGGTTAGGGGAATCTCGTTTTTCCTAACGGCAATGCCATCCTACTGGTTGGCATCCATTCTGATTTGGTATGTTTCTGTTAAGTTGAATTTATTACCAACCAGTGGAATGGATTCGTACAAGAGTTATATTTTGCCGGTTATTATCATCACGGTAAGTTATGCTGGAATTTATTTTCGGAATGTTAGATCTTCGATGATAAGCAATTTAAATGAAGACTATGTTCTATATTGTAGGGCTTGCGGTATACCAGAAAAGAAAATTACCGTGCACATTCTAAGGAATTCATTGCAAGTTTCCATTTCGATATTTGGCATGTCCATCCCGATCATATTAGGAAGTACAGTGGTCATTGAAAACGTTTTTGCATGGCCGGGTTTAGGAAGTCTGAGTGTTAAAGCAATCCTAAGCAGGGATTTCCCTATTATCCAAGCTTACGTTCTTATATTAGCAGCCGCCTTTGTATTGTTTAATACAGTTTCCGATATTATAAATGCAGCAATGAATCCTAGGATAAGGAATGATCTCTAGATGAGAATGTTAAATAATCTAATTAAAGATAAGTTAGCTATTGTATCTTTAATTGTCATTATTGCAATCATAATAGGTGGACTTTTTGCTCCACTAGTTGCGCCACATGACCCGAATGAAATAAAAATGAGCCTTCGATATGCATCGCCATCGTGGGAGCATTTATTAGGCAATGATCATCTAGGGAGATGTATTTTATCCAGGATCATATATGGTATTCGTCCCAGCGTTTTATGGGTTTTATTTGCATTGTGCATCTCTGTTTTGATTGGAGCGGTATTAGGGTTTCTAGCTGGATATTTTAAAGGAAAAGTAGATGCCTTTATTATGAGGATTTGTGACATTATGCTTTCTTTCCCAGGATACGTTATGACATTGGCCATTGTAAGTGTGTTAGGTGTAGGTCTGGAAAATATTTTGATTGCAAGTATTTTGGTGAAATGGGCATGGTTTGCTCGAGTAATCCGGACGTCTGTCATGAAGTATTCTGAATTAGAATATGTCAAGTTTTCCAAAGCATCCGGTATTAGTGACATGAAAATCATATATAAACACCTGGTTCCTGTTACATTTTCTGATATTGCGGTTATTTCAAGTAGCTCTATTGGTTCAATGATTTTGCAAATTTCAGGTTTTTCATTTCTCGGATTAGGGATCCAAGCCCCGAATGCTGAGTGGGGGATGATGCTAAATGAAGCAAGGGAAGTCATGTTTACAAGGCCAGAGTTAATGTTAGCACCCGGTTTAGCCATTGTTATTGTCGTATCGGCATTTAATTTTTCTCTGATGCCCTCCAAGTAGCTTTGGATCCAAAGTTAATGACTTTTAATAATAATATCGTGAAAAAACCAAGGACCTCTAAAATCAAATTTCAAAAAAAGAGGTGGCAAATAAATTATGAATATATTAGAAGTTAAAAATTTGAACATACGTGATGTTAAAACTGATAATGATATCGTCCACAATGGTACATTCACCTTAAAGGAAGGAAGCTGTCTTGCAATTGTCGGGGAAAGTGGAAGTGGTAAGTCCATAACTTGCAGATCCATTATGAGATTGAATAAATCGTGGCTTCAACAATCAGGAGACATTCTATTTAAAGGAGAAAATTTAAATCTTCTTTCTGAAAAAGAAATGAGGAAAATGAGGGGTAAAAAACTTTGTATGATTCTACAAAATGGGATGAGCGCATTTGATCCTTCCTGTGTGATTGGTGTTCATTTAAAGGAAACGCTTGTTGAACATTTCGGTTGGAGTAATAAAGAAATCGAAGAAAAAATGAAAAATGCTATGGAAAGTGTCATGCTGAAAAATCCGATAGAGATTATGAACAAGCATCCACACCAGCTATCAGGTGGAATGTTGCAGCGGATTATGATTGCATTGGCATTGGTATTGGAACCCGACATTATTATCGCTGATGAACCAACAACAGCGCTAGATACAATCTCTCAATTTGAAGTTGTTGAACAATTGATTAAGTTAAGAGAAAAAATGGGCTCCTCGATGATCTTTGTATCTCACGATTTAGGTGTTGTAAAGAAAATTGCAGATAATATTTTGGTCATGAAGGATGGAAAAATCATTGAAAGAGGAAATATACAAGCCATTTTTTCAGATGCACAACATGAATATACCAAATATTTAGTTTCCGCTAAAGAAGAGCTGAGTAATCAGTTTAAAAAAATATGGGGAGGAGTTAACTTGCTGAAAGTTGATTCTATCGACAAATTCTATAAAAAAGGTGGAATGTTTTCTAAAGAAAGACAACAAGTATTGAAGAATGTTAGTTTTGAATGCAGGAATGGTGAATGTCTCGGAATCATCGGAGAAAGTGGAAGTGGAAAATCCACATTAGGTCGCTTGATACTAGGAATTGAAAAACCTGATCAAGGGACTGTTTTATTTGAGGGTAAGAATGTGATGGATCGTAGAGTCAGGTTAGGTGCCATCAGTGCCGTTTTTCAGGACTATAAATCTTCCATTAATCCTTTTTTACGGTTGAAGAAGCCATTTCGGAGCCGTTAAAAGGTAAAAAAAAAGACCCAAAAAAGAAATTCACTATAAAATTGATATTTTATTAAATCAAGTTGGTTTAAATCCTTCCTATAGAAAAAAGCACCCTCATGAGTTATCAGGAGGAGAGGTTCAGAGGGTGTGCATTGCAAGGGCAATATCCACAGAGCCTAAATGTATTCTATTAGATGAAGCAATCAGTTCTCTAGATATTCCTGTCCAAATACAAGTGCTGAATTTATTAAAAGAAATAAAAGAAGTCTACACTATAAGCTACATTTTTATAACTCATGACCTCCAGGCTGCGGCCTATATTTGCGACAGAGTTATTATTTTTAGGAATGGCAGAATTGAAGAAATGGTCAATATTGAAAAATTAAAAGACGTTCAATCGGAATATGCAAGAAAATTATTACAGAAGTTAATAACAGTTTAATACTATGTAAGATTAATTGCATTGTTAGAAAGGAGAAAATACGGTGAGTGGAGCGATGGCATGGCCTTTTTACGTTTGTATCTGTTGGTTCTATTTTATTTTAGTGCGAATGCTATACTGAACGTTATTATTCCTTTACAAGGGGAAGCATTGGGAGCTAACAATACCACGATTGGCTTGATTATGGGGGCATATTTATTTACGACTATGTTCTTTCGACCATGGGCAGGTCATATTATTCAGAAGCATGGACCCATTAAAGTGTTACGATTTATTCTTATTCTCAATGGTTTTGCTTTAATACTATATACAATTACCGGATTAGGAGGATATCTAGTTGCCCGTATGTTGCAGGGCGTATCGACAGCCTTTTTTCAATGGCATTACAGATAGGCATCATTGATGCATTACCAGAGGAGGATCGCTCTCAGGGCATTTCACTATATTCTTTATTTTCTTATGTACCAGGTATTATTGGCCCATTGCTAGCATTAGGCATTTGGCAAAGGGATATGGACTATTTTACAGTGGCAATGATAGCAATTGCCATCTTTACAGGATTATTTGGCTATAGTGCAAAGATTGACAAAGCAGAGAGTCAGCCTGTTACAAATAATGCTGAACAGGGAGTAAGCATTTTTAAATCCTTCAGTGAGTTAGTAAAAAATCCGTTCTTATTTAAATGCAGCGTTTTAATGTTGGCTGCATCTATTATATTTGGGGCAAGTACAACTTTTATACCACTGTACGCTGTGCAATTAAAGGATGGAAATGCTGGAATTTATCTCATGATTCAGGCAGGTACCGTTGTTTTGGCCCGTTTTGCTTGGAGGAAAAAGATTCCCTCAGACGGAAAATGGCATTCTTTTTTTATTATGGGAACCATGCTTCTTTTAGCAATAGCCGCTCAATGTGTAAGTTTTTCTATGAACGGCGGAGCTATCTATTTTTATGTTGGCGCTATTTTAATGGGAATTGCGCAAGCACTCATTTATCCAACATTAACAACATATTTAAGTTTTGTCTTACCTAAGATGAATCGAAATGTGTTACTTGGTTTATTTATTGCGATGGCAGATTTAGGAGTCTCTTTAGGTAGCGTGATTATGGGCCCACTAGCTGATTTTTACTCATATTCAGCGATGTATAGGGTTTGTGCCATTTTAGGTGTGGCGATGCTCTTTTTTGCCTATGATCGTCGAAAAGTATTTGTTGGATAAAGGTAATAGAAGGGGCGAGAGAACGGGAAATCTATAAAAAGATTGAGGATAAACAGGTAAAACCAATTAGGTAAGAAAGAATCTAGGATTTACTCAGACTTCTTTTTAAGTATAATAAAGCCGATGTTTCCTTAACGCAGGAAATGCCGGCTTTATTCTCGTAATTTGTTTAGCGCTAGTTTTCCGCGTTTTACAGAAGCAACCTGTTAAACAGCTTACTTCCGGATCATCCGCTTATGATTATTTAATAATATCACCAATAAGTTCCTAACATCATGTGCCTGTAACTTCATTCTTGGAATTGCATTCTTTGCAATGATCATCCTATCGGCTTTGCTTTCATGGGCCATTTTTTGTTTAATTCAGTTATAAAAGTCTTGACATTCTTTTTACCTTTCATAATTGGGGAATAGACGTATGAAAGTGTCCTGTTAAAGGATTCATCTTTTACCTGAATAATAGAAAGGATTTTATTTTGTACATCCCTTTCAATTACACTTCGTGAAAGCAGGGCCAGCCCTGCGCCGTTTTTTATAAGTGTTTCTTTAATTCCTTGATTACTGCTTATCGTGAGTATCGATTTAGTTTTCAATCCATTTGAACGTATGACATGGTTAAGGTATTCACGTGTACCAGATCCTACTTCCCTCGTTACCCATGCTTGGTCATGTAAATCAGTAATCTCCACTTCGTCTTTATTAGCGAGTTCATGAGTGTTAGAAGACACAATGAATAGCTCATCTTGCATGAATGGGTGAACAGAAAGCTCTTTTTCGTTAGTTTGACCTTCGATTAAACCAATATCCACCTTGTATAGCCGAACGGCTTGAACGATTTCTTCCGTGTTCCCAATTACGACTTGAAGTTCAAGTTCAGGATAGTCCTCTTGAAGGTCGATGAGTAAAGAAGGAAGGATATACTCTCCTATTGTAAAACTTGCACCTATCTTTAATTCGCCCTTGATGGACCTATCGTGTTCCTGTATGTCTTGTCTGGTCTGTTCATAGATTGTGATCATTTGCTTGGCCCGGTCGTAAAGAATTTCTCCCGTTAAAGTGACTTTTAAAAATTTGGGAGAACGGAGAAATAATTTGGTTTGGAACTCTTCTTCTAATTTTTAATATGTAAACTAACACTTGGTTGCGACATAAGAAGAATTTCTGCTGTTTTTGTAAAATTCTTGACTTCCACAAGGGTCACAAATGTTTTTAAAGCATCATAGTACATAGAAATTTCCCCTTATTATTAATATTCTTAATAGTTATAATAAATTATATATATTTTACTAATGATATACCTTCCAGTAAAGTTTTAATGAGAAACTTATTTTAGGAAGAGTATAGGCTGGGGAAGGCTATTGTCCTTTTTATTTGTTGTGTGCTATGAACCTATATAACTGTATTTTAAATTTTTTTGCAGTTAAAACCGACTTGGTCTATAGGAGTAAACGAGTTAATTAATTTATGGTTCGAAATAAAATATTTAAACCCACTCGTTATACATAATAATCAACTAAGATAAGTTAATATCCCTTTGTGAGGTGGAAATCGTGCAACTTCAGGTAAGTAACAGTCCCTTTAATCAAGAGCAAGCAGAGCTCCTTAACAGCCTACTGCCAAGCTTGACAGAAACACAAAAATTTGGTTGAGCGGTTATCTGACTGCATCTTTGTCAGTATCCAACACAAGTTCAGCCGACGTCCCGGTATTGGAAGCTCAAAGCGGCGGGAAGACAATATCAAAAGAGGTGACCATCCTGTATGGTTCACAGACGGGAAATGCTCAAGGGCTGGCAGAAAAAGCGGCGAGTAAGCTTGAGGGTAATGGCTTTCAGGTTACCATTTCATCCATGAGTGACTTTAAAGTCAACAATTTGAAAAAATCGAAAATCTTCTGATTGCCGTTAGCACGCATGGAGAAGGTGATCCGCCGGATAATACATTGTCTTTCCATGAGTACCTTCATGGCAGGAGGGCACCAAGCCTTGAGGGACTCCGCTTTTCGGTATTGGCGCTAGGGGACAGCTCATATGAGTTTTTCTGTGAAACGGGAAAACAATTCGATAAACGCTTGGAGGAACTTGGGGGGACACGGTTATTTCCGCGAATGGACTGTGACCTTGATTATGATGAGCCTGCTTCCGAATGGCTGGAAGGAGTCATTTCCAGTTTAAGTGAAGGGCAAGTCAATTCTGCTGCTGCAGTTCCCGCAGCAAAAGCTTCTGTAGGTGACCAAACTTATTCGAGAACAAATCCGTTTAAAGCGGAAGTGTTGGAGAATATAAATTTGAATGGCCGTGGCTCCAATAAAGAGACACATCATCTTGAGTTATCTCTTGAAGGCTCAGGTCTTACATTCGAACCAGGTGACAGCCTTGGTATTTATCCGAAAAACGATTCGGATTTAGTGGATATGCTTCTTATGGAACTAGATTGGGACCCTGAAGAAACCATAAAGGTCAATAAGCAGGGAGAACTTCGTCAGCTTAGGGAATCGCTCATCTCCGACTTTGAAATAACGGTATTGACAAAATCGCTCATTGAACAAGCGGCACTGCTTTCAGGTAACGAGGATTTAAAGGAGCTTGTAAAGCCTGGTAATGAAGAAAGATTAAAAGAATATCGAGAAGGCCGTGATTTGCTTGATTTTGTCCGCGATTTTGGTTCATGGGGTGAATCGGCGCAAGAGTTCGTATCAATTCTCCGGAAAATGCCAGCCCGTCTATATTCGATTGCGAGTAGCTTATCCGCATATCCGGATGAAGTGCATTTGACAATCGGAGCTGTCCGGTATGAAAGTCACGGTCGAGAAAGAAAAGGTGTCTGCTCGATTTTATGTGCGGACAGATTACAGCCAGGGGACTTGCTGCCCATTTACATTCAGCATAACCAGAACTTTAAGCAGCCAAAGAACCCAGACACGCCAATTATCATGGTTGGACCAGGAACGGGCATTGCTCCGTTTAGATCCTTTATCCAGGATCGCGAAGAATCGGAAGCGAAAGGGAAAACGTGGCTCTTTTTCGGCGATCAGCATTTCGTGACGGATTTCCTATATCAAACTGAATGGCAAAAGTGGTTGGAAACAGGTGTACTTACGAAAATGGATGTTGCCTTTTCACGCGATACTGATGAAAAAGTGTATGTTCAAAACCGGATGCGCGAGCAAAGTAAGGAATTATACGAATGGATTCAAGAAGGGGCAGCTATATACATTTGCGGTGACGAGAAAAACATGGCACATGATGTCCATAATACGCTTATTGAGATCATTGAGAAAGAAGGCAATATGAGCCATGCTAATGCGCAAGCTTATCTTGAAGAAATGCAACAGAATAAACGCTATCAACGTGATGTGTACTGAAATTTGAAGAAAAGGAGAGTTAACAACATGGTGAACCCACTATTGAAAGCACCAGCAGGCCCGCCTAGTGATGTTGAGCAAATTAAAGAAAGAAGCGATTATTTGCGAGGTACACTCGGAAAAGTGATGCAGGATCGGATTAGCGCCGGTATTCCGGATGATGACAATCGACTGATGAAACACCACGGCAGCTATTTGCAGGATGATCGGGATCTACGTAATGAGCGTCAAAAACAAAAACTGGAGCCTGCCTATCAGTTTATGTTACGTGTCCGCATGGCCGGCGGGGTTGCACAGCCTTCTCAATGGCTTGTTATGGATGACCTTGCTCAGAAATACGGTAACGGAACCTTGAAATTGACAACAAGGCAGACGTTTCAAATGCATGGTATTTTAAAATGGAATATGAAAAAACCATTCAGGAAATCCATGCTTCCATGTTGGACACAATCGCTGCATGCGGAGATGTAAACCGGAACGTAATGTGCAATTCGATTCCATTTCAATCTGAAATCCATTCCGAAGTATATGAATGGTCGAAAAAATTGAGTGATTATCTATTGCCGCGCACAAGGGCGTACCATGAAATCTGGCTGGATGAAGAAAAAGTTGTCGGTACTCCGGAATTGGAGGAAGTCGAACCAATGTACGGAAAGCTTTATTTGCCAAGGAAGTTTAAAATAGGCATTGCCGTCCCTCCCTCCAATGACATTGATGTCTACTCCCAGGATCTTGGCTTCATTGCAATTGTTGAAAATGGAAAACTTGTTGGTTTTAATGTGGCGATCGGCGGCGGTATGGGAATGACCCACGGTGACAAGGCGACATATCCTCAACTAGCCAAGGTAATCGGCTTTTGCCAGCCAGACAAAATACTGGATGTGGCTGAGAAAATCATTATGATCCAGCGCGATTACGGAAACCGATCCGTACGGAAAAATGCCCGGTTCAAGTATACGGTTGACAGGCTTGGGCTCGAACCGGTAAAAGCTGAACTGGAAAATCGTCTAGGGTGGAAGCTGGAGGAAGCGAGAACTTATCATTTTGATAATAATGGCGACCGCTATGGATGGGTAAAAGGCATGCGGGATAAATGGCATTTTACACTATTTGTCGAGGGTGGCCGAATTGCCGATATCAATGATTACAAGCTGATGACCGGTTTGCGCGAAATCGCAAAGATCCATACTGGTGATTTCCGTTTAACTGCCAATCAAAACCTGATCATTGCAGATGTGACAAGCCAGAAAAAGAAAAAGATCATCGAATTGCTTGAAACATACGGTTTGACGGATGGTGCACATCATTCGGCGCTCAGACGCAGCTCGATTGCATGCGTGGCGCTTCCAACATGCGGGTTGGCAATGGCCGAAGCTGAG
This sequence comes from Peribacillus frigoritolerans, assembly GCA_030562215.1. GTDB lineage: Bacteria > Bacillota > Bacilli > Bacillales > DSM-1321 > Peribacillus > Peribacillus frigoritolerans_B. The sequence goes on from JAUPFL010000001.1 coordinate 3,432,707, forward strand.
CGTTATTTACCGGTTTTGATTGATAAAATCGAGGCCATCGTTGATGAAAACGGCCTGAGGAACGAAGAAATCACGATACGCATGACTGGTTGCCCGAATGGCTGTGCCCGGCATGCACTTGGTGAAATTGGTTTTATCGGTAAGGGACCTGGTAAATATAATATGTATCTTGGTGCTGCTTTCGACGGAAGCCGATTAAGTAAAATGTACCGTGAAAACATCGGTGAAGAAGAGATATTAAACGAGTTGCGTGTACTTCTTTCACGTTATGCAAAAGAACGTCAGCAAGGAGAGCATTTCGGGGACTTTGTCATCAATGCTGGCATTGTTAAAGAAGTGACGGATGGTATGAATTTTCATGATTGATTAAATCGAAGAGAGACAGGAATATTTTCCTGTCTCTTTTTGACGACAATAAAAGTTCGGAATGATTTAACCTTGAATCTAAAGGAAAACTTGATTTTCCTGCATGTTTTTTACTTAATTAGATGTCTGAAACCCTCTCTAGATTGAAGGAATTTGCGTCACTCCTGCCGAAAAACTGGCTAGCCGATACCCCACAGCCGCTTGTGGAGAGGAGGCTTGGCAGACAGCCGGCGGAAAGGGAGCGGATTTCTGAAATCAGCTGGAACTTTTTTAACAGAAAAATTCGAAGGTGAAATGGTTCTTCACTATTTTGTCTACAGTCTGAGATCGGGAATAACTTCCTGCATCTTTTCTATTAAAATGGTTTTCGGAGTGCAAAGATAACTATACCTGGAACACCGATATTTTGATGATATAGATTCACTACTTTCGTCTAACTTTTTTATTTTAACTTACCCTTATTTTTATAAGCTACTTCTGCTTCAATCTCAATGAGATAATCCGGGGAAACCAGACTTTGCACCCCTACTGTAGAACGAGCTGTTTTCACTGGATTTTCTTTTGTATTAAAGAACAAAGCATAGGCATCAAACCAACCTTGATAGTCTGGTTTATCCCCTTTGTTTGGATCAGGCGCGACATATACACGCAGATAGGTTACATCAGCGAGTGAAAGTCCTTTTGTTTTCAAATCTGCTTTTAATTTCGCTAAGATACCGATTGCCTGTTTTTCTGTATTGCCATATCTTTCATAAGTTGATTTTCCATCCTTGTTTAAAAGAGGGGCTACTGTTCCGCTAAACAATAACCGGTCATAACTTTGAGGCACAGCAACTGAATTGGAAATCGCAGAAGTTGGGGAGCCAAAGAAAGTCACTTTATCCGATTCCATTTCATCTTTTTCGCTGCCAGCAGAAGTAAAAGTGAAACCTGCGATTAAACTTATACCTAATATTGAAGTAGTAATGATTGATTTCATAAATTTTTTCATAAAGTCAGCTCCTGTATCTATGTATCAACGATAGGTAGATGAATCGGATTCATTTATCCTGCTTTGCAAGGGACTTTACTTTCTATTAATAATTCTGCATGACGGCTAACCACAATTCTTTCTGTTTCGAAAGCACCCGCCAGCCATCCAGTTAAATAACTGAGCTGTTCATCAGCAATTTAATGGGAAAGTAGTTTTTGCGATCAGGCAAAGAATAATAAATGGCCTATCGACAATTTATTATTCTGAAACCCCGGTTTGAATGATGTTAACTTGGGTTTCTACATTAATGTCCATTTCCGGATAAATCTTTTTCCAATGTTCATAGGTCATTTTTTTATTTTTGGCGTGATATTTTTCCTTCAGGCCAATCGGATCAAGGGATTTTTTTGAAAATCTTTCATAAGTCGGTTTACTTTCTTGGTTAAATCAGCTTCCATTTCCTTTTCAATTTTTTTATCATCTTTCTATTGGTTAGGTTTTCACTGCGCATGGATTCCTTGATTTGTCCTTTAATTTTGATCTTAATCGTGATCGAGGGATTTCTCTCTGAGCCGGATACCTCATAACTTGAACCGCTTCGGATACTTTCCACTACGATATCGCTTTCGTTCTTGTCTTTAAATTTGAATTTGTATATTCCCCTCCTATGATGTTGAACTAATGTTTTGAAAATGAACATATCATCCGTGGGGACTTTACTGACCATCTTATTTTCATGAAAAAGGGCGACTCCAGAAACCGCAACTTCATTATTAATTAATTTAAATAAAGGAAGATAAGAATCGCCGCCAGCTTCTAGAGAGTTTCCTAAAAAAGATGGAGATTAGTTTCCGGTCCGTTCCCTGTTTCTATTTGTTGATTGATCAAATCTGATAAAAAGATTCCAATATTCACATTCTTATTTGGTGGTTTCGAATTTATGACATTCTTGACCTTTCCTTCAACGATGGCCAATATGACCCTGTTTCCAAGTTGTGGTTCACGATAGAGATAATCAGTCAGTTCTGTCATTCCGATTTCACGAACCATTTTCTCGCTGAATAAAATGATGCGTGTCTGTCCAAGCAATACCGGCTTATCCGCTTTTTTGGAAACGACAGCCTGGACATCACTCGTTGTCGTCGATGTTCCGCTTAAGATTTGATATTTACCCATCTTGTCCTGCTGGAAGATAGGGATGACGAACATTCCTTCGACATTATCATTCTTCAGTATATCGTAGCCAATGGCTTGGGACATATTGACTTCGTCAACCACTCTTGGCTGGGCGCAGCTGCAAAGCAGCGGAAAAATCAAGATAACAAGAAATAATTTTCTCATAAACGTTTCCTCATTTTCTTTATATAGATGATGACCAAAAGAAGAGGCAAGTATAAAACAAGGAAGAACACTCCGTATGGATTGATTATTTTATCCAATATATATAGGGAATCGATATCAAAAACGAATATATTTGTTATCAGGATAATAATCGACATCCCCCATAATGGATACTTTTGCTGAACATTGAACAAGCGCTTGAAACCTCGGCTTGCTGACCACAAGGCGATGGTCATGTTGGGTATGATAACGATGGCCCACCAAGAAACATCTATATATTCAAATCGCTGGATAAAGGGCAATTCGACAATGCTGGTCAGTGATAGTGTCGGCCATATAGTCAGTTCCAACTGTTTATGTGAATAAAAAACAAGTGAAACCAAATAAACGAATACGGTCATTAATGTTGTCGTTAAGGCCCCACCATGGGCATATTTTTGTGAAGCTTTAGCATCTTTGATGAACGGATAATACATTACGATCATTTCAGAACCAAGCAGCGTTAATGAAGTACTTTTGTTCCTTTCAATATATCTAATAGAGTGTGGTGGAAAACAGGAAGCAAATTGGTGAAATCAGAGTATTTCATGGCATAGAATAGGACAAATAAAAGCCAGTATGTCAAAAGGACGCTTAAAAGGCAATACCCGTAATAGTACGGAATCCTCCCGTATGAATATAATAAATCAAAACCAGGAAGACCACTGAAAAAGCCCAAGTTGGTACCTCTTCAAACATCCATACATGTATGACATTTATATAGCTGATCATGACTGTCATCCCGAGGAAAAAAAGTAAAGAATGAATAATAGACTGAAGAAATTCCCTATCCATTTACCGAATGCTTGATTATTTGCAGAAATGATATCCCCAGGAACGATACTGAAAATTTTATATATGATCCAAATCATTATATGGACGATCAGGCCGGCCAGTAGTATCGAGATCCAGCCATCTGTTCCCGTTGTCTTCGCTAAAACTCTTTGAAAACTTAAAACGCCTACTCCTGTTTGCATGGAATGCACTAAAAAAAAACACATAGAACGGTGACACTTTATACTTTTCATTAACTCCAGCTTGGTTCATATGGGACCCTCATTGGTATCATTCATTAAAATCATTTTTTTGATTCTTGCTTTTTTGGGCTGTGGCTGTCTGGATATATCATCTGGACGTAAATTTATAGGCCGTGACTTGAAAAGATTAAAAGGAAGCCGAAAAAGCTGTCTTTCCAATCTTGCATGCGAAATGGGTATATCGGTTCAAGGTACGGGTGTCCCATTGACGTTAATTTGATAAGGTGGGTCATCAAAAATACGGCTGCTATGGTAATGCCAAGCAGCCCCCAAATTTGGGCCCCGATTAAAAAGGGGAACCGCAAAAGCCGAATGGCATTCCCCATTTTATAAATGGGAGTAACAAATGATGCCAATGCCGAGAGGGCAACGATGATCAATAAGATATTACTGGTCAAACCAGCTACAACGGCGGCTTGACCAATAACGATACCGCCGACGATACCTAATGTCTGACCTACCTTTGTTGGCAGCCTGGCAGCCGCTTCCCGTAATAGCTCAATGGAAATCTCCAAGAATAATGCTTCGATCAATGGCTGAAAAGGGATTAAGTTCCTTGAAGTGACGATCGTTTCAAAAGATCTTTAGGAATCAGTTCATAGTGATAAGTCAGAACGGCTACATAAATGGGAGTGGCAAATATCGAAAAAGCGACCGCGAATATCCTTAATAAACGGAAAGCAGATGCCGGAATCCATGGCATATTATAATCTTCCATGGTGATAAAGTACTCCAACAAAATGGTTGGAGTAATGAGTACAGAAGACGACCTATCGATTAACAAGGCTACTTTACCTTCAGCCAGTGCACTTGCGATGCGATCAGGCCTTTCCGTATTTAAAAAAGGGGAAATAAGGTATTTGAATTATCATATAGCATTTGCGCGAGATAGGACCCGTCCAATATTTCATCAAACTCTACGTCATTGATCCTTTGGATAACATTATTAACATTTTCCTGATCAACGATCCCTTCTATCGATAAAACTGCCACTTTCGTTTTAGACAAGGATCCCACAGTCATTTCATTTACTTGCAATTCAGGGATAGGCAGCCTTTTTCTGACTAAATTAAGATTGATATCAAGATCCTCGACAAATGCTTCTTGAGCACTTATGATTCCAAATTCAAGTTCAGGTTTCTCAACTTGTCTTCCTTGTTGGGCCGCAACATTGATTAATAGGCATTCATCAAGATTTCCATCTAAACGAAGTGCAATTTCGCCTCTCAATATCCTTTCTTCGATTACAGCCTTGGTACTGGTGATCAGTGTATTTTCAATAGGTACTTTTTCTTTAATTTGCTCCAAATTTATCGTTTCCAGAGTCGGTATGACAGAAAGAACACTTTCATGAAGTACTTTTGCATCGATCAAAGAGCGATAAAAAGAGACCCAATAGCCTACGCCATTATATGTTCCTTGATGGTTTATGAAATCATTGGATGAAGAAAGAGTATTGAATAGGTCCCTGACTTCTGAAACTTTATTTAATTCATCATTTTTTTCGTTTGGTTGATTGGGCTTTTTTTTGAACGTTCTGCGGTTAAACAATGTTGTCACCTCTGCACTAAAGCTTATTATCCTAGCATTTGCAATTTAATTACAAATTAACCATTTTGGATGATAATGTTGCTCGTTTCATAGATGAATTTCATAAAAAATCCTTGGTTTAAAAGTCTGTCCCATATCCTGTTCGCATAAAAAAATTGAAACAAGAGGAAACTGAAAAAATAAAAACCCATTTAACCAAAAGGAGTTCACCATGAAAAGTAAACCCTTGCATATTAAATTGGATCAAAAGCAGGAAAAATTGAAATCTGAATTGGATATGCAGGATGATGTAGTATTTAAACAGATATTCATTCCCGGTTATGAAGTTTCGGGATTATTCGTATTTGTCAATGGAACGATGGATTACCCTGCATTCAATGAGATTGTTCTGGATTTATCGGCTGCCCAGGTCGAAACCAAGCATCCGGTTTCTATCGAACAGCTAGTCATTTCAAAAATCTGTTCAGTCAGGGAACAGGATGTTGAAACATATGAAACAGCCAAAGAGCATATTTTTGACGGTAAAACGCTTTTATTTATTGATGGAATGGTAAAAGGTTATGTCTTGAATCTGGAAAAGGAAAAAAACCGAACGTTTGGTGAACCTTCTACAGAGAGGGTTGTCCGGGGACCGAAAATGGGCTTTATCGAAAGTCTTCAGGAAAATATCGGCTTGATTAGGCAATATTCAAACCATCCGAAACTTATCGTCAAACAACAGAAGTTCGGGACGATGGAAAAACGGGAAGTTGCGTTGATTTATTATGAAGGAAAAGCAAGCGATTCATTGTTAAAAGAAGTGAATAAGCGGATAAATGAAGTGAAAGCTACTGATCTCCAAGACTCGGGGATGCTTGAGGAATTAATTGAAGATACAGCGTTAACCCCTTTTCCGCAAATCCAGAATACGGAGCGGCCGGATAAAGTATTGGCTGCATTGCAGGAGGGGAGGGTGGTCATCATGGTTGACGGTTCTCCATTTGCATTGATGGCACCTACGACGATTACGATGCTGCTGCAGTCACCGGATGATTATTATGAAAGATGGGTTGCAGGAACTTTTTGCGTATACTTCGCTACTTTTCTTTATTTGTTACCGTTTTTCTTTCAGGGATTTATATATCCTTGGTCTCCTTCAATCCTGGATTGCTTCCGACAGAACTGGCTATGTCAATAGCAGGTACAAGGGAAAACGTCCCCTTTCCTCCTTTTGTAGAGGCAATCATCATGGAATTGACAATTGAACTGCTTCGCGAAGCAGGCATTCGGCTCCCGGCACCTATTGGGCAAACGGTTGGATTGGTTGGCGGAGTCATTATTGGACAAGCAGCCGTTCAAGCGAATTTAGTGAGTTCCCTGATGGTCATCATCGTTTCGATCACGACGATTACTTCGTTTACGGTACCACAATATAGCTTTGGACTGGCGTTCAGGGCATTAAGGTTCGGGGCGATGATTTTTGCAGCCGTTTTAGGTTTATACGGAACCACACTATTCTTTATCATCGTTATCAGCCATTTATCAAAATTGACCAGCTTTCAAGAACCTTATTTTCAACCTATGGATTTTTCGGTAAAAAAACTTGGAAGGATGCGTTCCTGCGGTTACCGAAGCGGAAAAAAGGGGGATTCTCTTGGGCCAATCCGACGGCAAAATTCTTAGTGGGGAATTGGCAGCGATTATTTCATGCAGCATGTTAGGAATTGGGATGCTGACGCTTCCAAGGACGATAACGGAAAAAATCAATTCGTCCGATGGATGGATTGTCTTGATTTTTACTGGGATCGCAATTGCCCTTTTGATATGCCTATTGGTTGTACTGTTAAAAAAACATAAGGTCGCTGACTATTACACATACATGGAGGAGGCCTATGGAAAGTGGTTCTCCAAACTTATTGGGTTGGTCGTGGTGGTGTACTTTATAGGCGTGGCCAGCTTTGAAGTTCTTGCGATGAGTGAAATGGTCCGCTTTTATTTGTTGGAGGAAACCCCGGTTGAGATCGTGATACTTTCCTTGATCTTAGCGAGCGTGCATCTTTTGACAGGTAAAATTAAAGCCATAGCAAAGGCATGTGTCTTTTTTCTTCCTTTGACAATCGTCATCGTCTTGCTCATTTATTTGTTCAGTCTTAGGGTGGTCGAGTTAAAAACCTCCAGCCTGTTCTTGCTAAAGGATTTCTCCCTGTCATGAAAGGAATGGGCTCCGGAACTTTGTCTTTTTTGGAATTGAACTTTTCATCTTTTTTGTTTGGCGTCGTTAAAAATCAAAACAAAGTAAAAAGTGGCGCTTTAATCGGTTTTTTCATACCGCTGATATTATATATAATTACATATGTTCTGGTAGTGGCTACACTGACTGTTCCGGAAGTCATTGCAGTTACTTGGCCAACCATTTCATTTATTCAGTCCTATGAAGTAACAGGCATATTTTTAGAGCGTATGGAACTATTTCTCTTAATAACTTGGATTCTTCAGTTTTTTTTAACACATGCGATTTACTATTACTTCGCAGCAGAAGGGATGACGAAAATATTTAGTAATTCATATACAACGAACCTTATTGTTTTGGTTCCAATCGTTTTTTTCTGGCCAAAATCCCTAAAGACATACTTGAAATTTTTAAAATGAGCGATTTGCTTGGATATCTATTTCCGGTTATATTGATTGGCTTGCCAATAATTACATTCCTAATCGTTCAAGTGAAAAGGAGCAGAAGAAGCGGATGAAAAGATTATGGTTGATCTTGCTTATTGCTTTGCTTACAGGCTGTTGGGACAGTGAAAATATTGAAGAGTTATCCCTTGTTGTGGGAGTGGGGATCGATAAAAGCAAAAAGAAAGACGAAATCATGTTAACACAGCAAATTTTGGTCCCTCCAGGAAATGGTGTTCAAGAGAATCAGGCCCAACTCAAATATAAAAATGTTACCGTCAGTGCTAAAACTCTGCATGAAGCAATTAGGGATTCTTTGCTCATAACCAATACGGTATTAACCAATCATCAGCGCATCATGCTCATTAATGAAGATTTATTAAGGAAAATCCCGATGGAAGCGATCATTAATCAGTCAATACGCGATAATAATACAAGGAGAAGCTGTCATGTTTATTTAACGAAAAGACCTACGAAAGAAATTTTGGGACTATCCGTCGATGGGGAGATTCCTTCGAATGTAATCTATGAATTGAAAGATAATGAGAACAGAACGAATAAAATACTTCCGCCTTTAACACTGGGCAAAGCATCATCAAATTTGCAGTCAGATGGAAGCTTTGCCATTCAGACCGTTGATATTAGGGGGGGAAATTAATTTTGAAGGGGGCAGGGGTGATCAACAATTCAAAGTTGGTCGCGGTCATGAATGATGAGGATATTGCTGCATTAAATTGGTTGAACGGAGAGGTAAAGGGCGGAGTAATCGAAGCGGTCCAACACGGTGAGCCTTTAAGTGTTGAAATAATTAATAGGATAAGAAGGAAAATCACGACGGAATTGAACGGTGATCATTTGACGATCAATATTGAGGTCGGGTACACAGGAAGACTTTCGGAAGATTGGTATGGTAAGGAGAATTCTTTTGAAAAAGCCTATTTAAAGGAGATTGAGCATATTGCCGAGGCTAAAGTGAAAAAGGATGTCAAGAAAATCGTATACAAATTACAGCATGAATATAAAACAGGGGTAGCGGGATTGTATCGTTATGTGGAAAATCAGCATCCAAAGTTTTGGGAGAAAAATAAGCAGAAATGGGACGAAATTTTAAGTAATGCTGACATTAATTATGATGTGAATATTAGGGTCATAGACATCGGTTCAAAAGGGGGATAAAGTGATTGGTTATAAGAAAACCTTCCAAATCGGAAGGCTTTTTTGTCAATGCTGTTAAGTTAAATAGCCAAAGAAAGGGTCCATTCATGGATCACCGTATGTTCTAGGCAGATTCGTCACTTCATGTGCAACCCTGATGCCGGATTGAATGGCTCCTTCAATCCATGCTGGGACGGTTGATGTATGCTCACCAGCGAAGTGGACCCTTCCTTCAGGTGTTGGGATGTATGGAAACAAGTCCGTTTCCTGACCAGGTTTAAACATGGAGAAAGCACCGTATGAATACTGATTCAGTGTCCAGCTATAAGAAGCCCCTGATAAAAAATGATCATACACTTGTTTTCCATGAATCACTGCCAAATTTTTCAATGCGTGTTGTATACGGTCTTTTTCGGAAGTATATCCCATAATGTGGCATCATCTTCCCATGTATAACTTGCTAAGATGAGACCGGATTCACTCTGGTTGCTCGTTTGGCTGGGGTAATAAGAAAATCTAATGGGTAAATCGGTCGTCAGTTTACCGCCGAAGATTCCTTCCTTTTCCCAAAACCTATGAGTGAATTGAAGCCCGATTTTAGTGGACGCAGCATAATGGAGTTCCCTTATTGCCCTCCACTTATTATAGGAAAAGGAGTTCCTGGGTTCTATATCTATGAATTGCAACAATTGAAGAGGGATTGTCACGATGGCAATGTCACCGGTAACCGTTAAGGGGTTTTGGCTTTGAGTATGTTTGGAGTGGATGGTGACTTGATTATCATGTTGAACGATCTTTGTCACTTCATATCTGAAGTTTAAATTATCCTTCAATTCCGGTAGAAAAGCATAAGGAAGCCGGTCGTTTCCACCTTCGATTGCAAAAAATTCACGTCTGGATTAAAGAGCGGCATAAGTTCCCGAAGTATGGCCGGAAAAAGAAAGTTCAGGGAATCCTTCTAAACCCATCAGGACCTTGATGCTTTCAATCGCCCCTGTAGATAGACTGACCCCGACTGGATTGTACTGTAAAAAGAAGCTCATGGAGTATTTATCAAACTCTTTAATGACTATTTCCCAATTTCTACGTGGGTTTTGAATGATGAAGTCAGTCACAGGCTTAATTGCCATGTTGAGTAATTCTTCTGCTGTTTTACCTCTTTCATGGGGAGCTACAGGGTATCTCAATATATCCGGGTTCCGTTGATATATGGCAGCGGTCGTCTTGATTCCATTGGCATAAATGGGATCATTAGGAGTAGCATTTACAAAAGTGTTGACACGTAAACCATACTTCTTGATGTATTCAGCAACCAAGTAATGATAATTCGGAATGCGCATGGCACCGGCTTCAAGGTAGGAACCTTCAGAAAATGGCTCCCGTATAGTCAAAACACGCCCTCCGACCCGCCCGGTTGCTTCAAATATCGTTACATCGTGCCCCGCTTGTTTTAACAGGGATGCTGCAACCAACCCAGACATGCCGGCACCAATGATAATGATTTTTTGGGGACCTGGGAAGGCCCCAGGCCATTTCTTATAACAGCAAGCATTTGATCGGGTGAAAGCGGATCTTTGAAAAAGGACAAAGGGTTTTTCTCCTCTCTTGTTACACTTTCTATATGGGATTTAAGCTATTTTATTCCGATTGGGTCACCATTTATGAAGGATCTTCAATAATTTGTCATGATTGATTATTGCTATCGTATTCCTCTAGGTTTATCCTTTATGTGGAATGCTCAAATATTAGATAATTTAATAGTGCAGAAGATGAATATGCTGATTTATTGTTAAAAGATGATGCCATTTTTTCGGAAGCTAACTATCTAAGACTACGATTTATGATGGAGCCGAATTTAGAAAGTTAGAGAAGCAGTGTTCAGCTTTTTTGAACAATGGGATGAGATAACGAAGAATGCTATTCGCAAACTTATTTCGGAAAAAACGCACCAATCTATATAAATCAAGAAAAGTCGATCAAGCAATAAAAAAGTGGCATTAAATAACTGAGGCAATTATCGTTCTTTGTCCTTTGAAACCAAACGCTTTATTAGCATAACAATTGGAGTTAGTATAGTTTCAAATATTTTAGCGAGTGCGCATAAAACAGTGTTAATGAAGTTACAAAAAGGTTTTAGGCTCCTGATCTATGAATTAATGGGATATCACAATTCTCATCATCCGTAAAAGTGCTAATTCCTGAATAAATAATAAGAAAACGCTATTCCATGATAGAGTTTTTTTATTATAGTATTCCTTATTTCTATACATAAAATCAATCGTTAGAAACATAGAGTGAAGTTTATTAGTTTTTATTTAAACATATTTGTTTTATGATTGTTTTAGAAGATGATACTGTATAAATCCTTATACTTTCTCATAAAATATATAATAAAAGGGGTTTATTATGATTAAAATGGAAGAAATTACCTCAGACAACTCCTTCACTATAGTGAAACCCTATACATCTTTAATGGATATGAAGAATAACTTTTTAAAGTATGATTTTGTAATCATTTCAGCGAAGGAATACTACATTGTTTCGAAGAATGAATGCAATTTCTTGGCATTAATGGATGATTCACTGTCTGTAATCGAGTGGATTGAAAAGGTAAAGTGGACGCCCTCTACCATTTCTACAATAGATGAACTTTCTATGTTACAAACTGATTGGAGCAGACCGGTCCTAATTAAAGATCCAGAAAAAGAAGGAATTAGTGGAATCATAACTGCAAACCAATGGGTTCAACTGCTGGAATTGAAAAATGAGGAGCTATCCGCATACTTTTCTACATTGGCGGAAACCATTAATGACGCAGTCACAGCTGTGGATCAAGAGGGGAAAGTTATCTGCTGGAATACCGTTGCTGAGGGAACATACAGCATTAAACGTGAAAATATCCTTGGTCAAAAGATTGGCGAGCATTTTCAATCAGAGTCTATTATATTACATCGTATATTAAATGAGGGACGTCCCGTTCGTGGGGCTTACCATCGCCCTAATAATGATAATCACGTATTAGTAAATGCCTCCCCAGTTATCAAGGATAATACAGTTATTGGAGGCATTGCAACGGAACATGATATTACTCAAATTGTTCGTTTGAACGAGGAACTTGATTCTTCGTTACCATTACTTATCCATCAGGACAACCCTTTTTCCTCTATTATTGGAGTAAATGTAGAAATTCAAAAGGCCGTGAAGGTAGCGCAAAAAGTTGCCTACGCGGACATTCCGGTTCTGTTAACCGGAGAACCAGGTTCAGGAAAAGAGGTGTTAGCACAAGCTATTCATTACGGCGGTTCAAAGCGTACCGGCCCTTTTGTATCTATTAATTGTTCAGCCATTCCTTCCACTCTTTTAGAGATTGAATTATTTGGATATCAAAAGGAGTTTTTACAGCAGATAAGAAGACTGGGAAAAATGGAAAAATTGAACAATCACATAACGGAACTTTATTTATTGAAGAAATTGATAAAATGCCATTGGACATTCAAGAAAAATTTCTACACTACTTAGAACATGGATCATTTTATCGTGTAGGTACAACGGAATTATTGACGACGCATACACGTGTAATTGCCTCTACATCTCAGGCATTAGAAGCAATGGTAAAGAAAGGGAAATTCAACGAAAATCTTTATTATCGCTTAACTGTAATTAACATTGATATTCCTCCTTTGCGTGAAAGACCAGAAGATATTGTCAAATTAGTTGAACAGTTTGTGCAAGAGTTCAGTTCTAAGTATAAGAAACCAGTTCCGAAAATTGGATCGGAAGTTATAACTATTTTAGTTAACTATGAATGGCCAGGAAATGTCCGCGAGCTTCGGAATGTTGTGGAACGTGTTATCCTTCTGAATGATGAAAATATTATTAAAAGCAATCATCTTCAAAAAACATAACCAGTAGCTATTATGTTCATAATGGCCATATCTCAGGCCCACAAGAAACATCATTTCAGGAAGAGGAAAAAGAAGAGTTATCCATGATTCAAGAAGCCTTAAGCAAGACATATGGAAACAAAAGTGCGGCTGCCAAATTACTCGGTATGTCCAGAGGAACACTCTATAATAAGATTAAAGAATACGGATTAAACTGATTTATTTTGCATATTATTATGTCCCAGTTACGCTCTCTATCGAAACTCATGTTATCACCGATAATAAATTAAGACGAGGGCTAGTTTCTGAAAAGACTGCTTTGATAATATCCCCTTAAGGTAGACAGTGTAAAAAGACCACAAACAATCGTGGATATTACACTACTACCTGGAGGGGATTTCATTATGGATAAAAAAGGAAAAAGTTCGAGAAATATTCAAAGGAAAAGAAAATGAAAGCTGTACAGATGTATTTATATGGGGAAAGCAGCAATGAAACGAAGGGTTCCCAAATCAATTGAAAGGTATCGGAGTGTGATAATTATAAAGTACTGGCTGAAAAAGCGTATAAGAGACATTAGATGGTTTTATCCCAAAAAAGGGATGTATACAGAACCATTTTCCATTCGGATCAAGGCTTCTAATAAACATCCCATGCATACAATCTACGACTTCAATATCTTGGCATTAAGTGAAACCAACATGATAATGTTTTAGTGGAATCGTTATTCCCCATTATAAATCAGAGATGTTGGATCAAAATTTTTAAAAAACTGATCAAGGCGTGGAAGAATATCTATTAATACAGCTACAAACGATTCCAAAAACGACTCAGCCACCAAGCTCCGATTGAATATCGAATCTCGATGACCGTAGTCTTCTTATGACTGTCTACTTGACAGGTAAATCAAATGACTAATCTGAGTTGGGATCTTTTAATGCGCCAGCCCGTGCCTAAGTTCTAATAGAGTTCATTATTTATGTCATATTTCCTATTTTTATAATTAAGAGGCATTTTTTTCTTTGCTCGTTGATATTAAATCCGATGCTTTCTTTTTCTTTAAGACAAAGAAAGAACTGACAATCAGTATAGTGAGAAGTAGTGTTAAAAGAATTGTAAACGTAAGGAATCAATAAATGTCATCGAGATAAATATACTAGTGATCGTAATAATCGTGGCATATGTTAAATAAGGAAATAACCACATTCTGATCTTAAGTGCTCCAGGATTTTCTTTTTCGTATTTTCTTCGCATACGTAACTGAGAGAAGGCAATCACTAGATAAACAAGAAGTGCTACACCTCCGGAAGCATTAACTAAAAACAGAAATACTTTATCTGGAGAGAAGTAATTGAAGCCAATACTAATATAAGCAATAACGGTACATCCTAAAATCGCATTCATTGGTATCCCCTTCTTATTTACCTTTAAAAACATCTCGGGGGCATCTCCATTTTTTGCCATCGAAAATAACATGCGTGAGCTCGTATAAATACCAGAATTCAAACAAGAAAGTACTGCCGTCAAAAGGAGGAAGTTCATGATTTGAGCTGCAGCTGGTATATTTAAAAGTTCAAGGACAGAAACAAAAGGACTTTTCATCAAACTGGAAGAGTCCCATGGAAGAATTGTTACGATTATTAAAATTGAACCTAGGTAAAAAGTTAAGATACGATAGATAACGGTATTTGTCGCAACCCTCATGGCTTTTTCAGGATGTGAGGTTTCCCCTGCTGCAGTCGCCACAATTTCACTCCCCATAAAAGAGAACATAACAAGGGCAACACCTATAAAGACAGAACTTATTCCAGATGGCAGGAATCCACCTCTATGTAGAAGGTTAGAAGTACCAGGTGATTCTATACCTGGTATGAAACCGAATATAATGGCCCCTCCAAGAATTAAAAAGAGTACAATACTGACAACTTTGATCATAGACAGCCAATACTCAAACTCACCAAATGATTTAACAGAATAGATGTTGGTTAGGGTTAATAAAAAAGTAAGTATAAGGCTGACTGACCAAGAAGGCAAAGAAGGAAACCAATATTGAATAATTGTCGCACCTGCTATTGCTTCAACTGCAATGGCAATTACCCAGAAAAACCAGTATAACCAGCCAATCGTGTACCCGGCCCATGGGCCGATCGCCTCTCGGGCATAAGTGGAAAAAGAGCCACTTGATGGATTTGCTGTTGACATTTCCCCAAGCATCCGCATCACTAAAATTACCAGTAATCCGCTAGCGCATATGAGAAAATAGAACCTGGCCCAGCCGTATTAATTAACGGGCCACTTCCAACAAATAACCCAGCACCGATGATTCCTCCGAGAGAAATCATGGTAATATGCCGAATTTTCAACTCTTTTTTTAATTCAGGTTGTTGATGATTCATATCCTACATCCTCTCTATAACGTAAAAACCAAAAAATAAGGGGATTCAAATCTTTCAAAAAAATAACAGAAAGTGATAATCCCTAAAAAAAGAAACAAATCTTTAACAAATCTTCCTCTTTTATTTCTTCTACTTATTAGAATTAAAAATTCAATTTGCATAAAGACTCCAAATAAAAGATGAAAAAATATTAAGAATTATATAATAATACATTTTGTGCATATTTGTCTATTTATTTCCCGACATGGAACATGAACTAAACAGTTGTGTATACTTTAAAGTTATTTATAAAACATAATCATTGGTTAATCAAAAAGCGAGCTCGTTCTGTTGTCATGATTGAAGGCATTCCTTCTGCCATTTACATACTATGTGGTTTAGAAGCTATGCAATTGATTAAAAAAAACGGGTTAATAGGGGTGAGCCCTTCCCAAGATAATATGAATTCATCCATATACTGTTTAGAAGCTAGTTAATAATCTATTTAAAAAAATGAATATTTGATTGAACAAAAGTGTTCAATTTAAAATTATTTAGACAATTTTGTTAAAAGTGGTATACAAAAGTGTGTAAATGGAATTATAATATGTTCATACCAAGTTTTTGAATATTGTTTGTATTATAAATTTTCCGTTAATAAAGGAGGCAATATTGGATTAGCAAACTTTTTTTCACAAACATCCATTAAAAGTAAAAGAAGAAATTAGAGGCAGCTACTATCATTTGAAAATTATTCATTACTTTTAATAAAATGATGCGCTATTACACCGATTATACAAATCTATTTTTTAAGGGAGAGAATAACATGATTACAACAAACAATACGGACATTAAAACATATAAACACGAACCATTTACAGATTTTACACTTGAAGAAAATAAAAGTGAATTTAAAAAAGCTTTAGAGGTTGTACAATCAGAGCTAGGAAAAAATTATCCACTTGTCATCGGAGAAGAATTCATTACAACAAATGAACAAATTGAATCGATAAATCCTGCAAATAAGGAAGAAGTAATCGGTCGAGTTTCTAAAGCGAATAAAGAATTAGCTGAGAAAGCAATGCAAGCAGCATTGTCTACATTCAACACATGGAAAAAAGAAAAACCAGAAGAACGTGCTAACATTTTATTTCGTGCTGCGGATATCATTCGTCGTCGCAAACATGAATTTTCAAGCTATCTTGTGAAAGAAGCTGGGAAGCCATGGAAAGAGGCTGATGCAGATACGGCTGAAGCCATTGA
The DNA here is from genome assembly GCA_030562215.1 of Peribacillus frigoritolerans. Lineage (GTDB taxonomy): Bacteria > Bacillota > Bacilli > Bacillales > DSM-1321 > Peribacillus > Peribacillus frigoritolerans_B. Next base: position 3,449,343 of record JAUPFL010000001.1, read on the forward strand.
TTTCCTTGAATTCTATGCCCGTCAAATGATGCAATTAAAAGACGGGGCACCTGTAAAAAGTCGAGAGGGAGAAGCAAACAAGTTCAACTATATTCCACTTGGTGTAGGTGTCATCATTTCTCCATTCAACTTTCCATTAGCTATTATGGCCGGAACGGCAGCTGCAGCGATCGTTGCCGGAAATACGATTCTCCTGAAACCATCAAATAACACACCAGTGATTGCAGCGAAATTCGTTGAAGTTATGAAAGAAGCTGGTCTTCCTCATGGTGTACTTAACTATATTCCAGGAGGCGGCGCGGAAATAGGCGATTATCTTGTTGATCATCCGAAAACTCGCTTTGTTTCCTTCACGGGTTCCCGTGAAGTAGGCTGCCGCATTTATGAACGCGCGGCAAAAGTGCATCCGGGTCAAATTTGGTTAAAGCGTGTGATTGCCGAAATGGGCGGAAAAGATACTGTAGTCGTAGATAAAGATGCGGATTTGGATGTAGCGGCCTCTTCGATTGTTTACTCTGCTTTTGGATTCTCCGGACAAAAGTGTTCGGCTGGCTCACGTGCAGTGGTACATCAGGATGTTTATGACGAAGTCCTTGAAAAAGCAGTGGCATTAACTCAGACTTTAACGATTGGCTGCCCTGAAGATGTAAATACCTATATGGGACCCGTTATCAGCCAGGCTTCTTACGATAAAATCATGAAATATATTGAAATAGGAAAGGAAGAAGGCAAGTTGATGACTGGTGGAGAAGGGGACGACTCCAAAGGGTACTTTATTGAACCGACCATCTTTGCGGATATCGATGAAAAAGCACGTTTGATGCAGGAAGAAATTTTTGGACCTGTTGTAGCTTTTTGTAAAGCGCGTGATTTCGATCATATGATGGAAATAGCGAACAACACAGACTACGGCTTAACAGGTGCGTTACTTTCTAACACTCCTGATCATATTGAACGGGCAAAAGAAGAATTCCACGTTGGTAATCTATACTTTAATCGCGGTTGTACAGGAGCAATCGTTGGGTATCATCCGTTTGGTGGGTTCAACATGTCTGGAACGGATTCGAAGGCGGGTGGCCCTGATTATTTGATTCTACACATGCAAGCGAAAACAACTAGCGAAACACTTTAATAATAGCTGGGGCAATTTAAAAAGGTTGCCCCATTTAATATAACGAGGACATGTAGGGGGATATATTCATGCTGGCAGATGTTTCAAAAAATATTTTTCTTCACGCTTCCAACAACAAAGCGTTAAATAAAGCGGCGAAAAAATGGGGCCTTCGATTTGGGGCATCCCAAGTTGTTGCAGGAGATACTATCAAAAGTGCGATTAAGAAAGTTCAAGAATTAAATGAAAAAGGCTTGGTTTGTACACTGGATCATTTAGGGGAGTTTGTTTCAAGTAGAATAGAGGCAATAGAGGCAACGGAATATAACGTAAGAACGTTGGAAGCTATGGGTAGTGCAGGAGTAAATAGTAATTTATCTGTAAAAATGACCCAACTTGGTTTGGACATTGATCGGAATTTTTGTGTTCAAAATATGTGTCTAATTCTTGAGACAGCCAAGAAATACAACAATTTTGTCAGAATCGATATGGAAGATCATGCACATTGCCAAATCACGTTAGATATCCTGCGAGAATTACGCGAAACATATGATAATGTAGGAACAGTGATTCAATCCTATTTATATCGAGCGGAACAGGACGTAAAAGAATTAAAAGGAATTCCCCTTCGTTTAGTTAAAGGAGCTTATCAAGAATCTCCTTCTGTTGCTTATCAAGAGAAAGAAGAAGTAGATAAAAATTATATGAGAATCATTGAAGAGCATTTGCTGAGTGGCAGCTATACGGCGATTGCTTCCCATGATCATCATATCATTGCCAGTGTTAAAGAGTTTGTTCAAAAACACAATATTCAACGTAACCAATTTGAGTTTCAGATGTTATATGGATTTAGAACAGACATGCAGCTAAGTTTAGCTAAAGAAGGATATACAATGCGTGTGTATATTCCTTTTGGTAACGACTGGTTTGGTTATTTTATGCGTCGCTTGGCAGAAAGACCACAAAATATTGCTTTTGCCCTTAAAGGATTCTTTTCTAAATAATTGATGAGTTTATTAAAACTGGGTGAAGATATCATAGAAAGTTATTTTATTATAGAGTTCGTAACTGGGAAACTAAACAGATAGGCACAACGACTCTTTCTAATATAGAAAAAATATAATCATGAATTCTCTCTCTTCCTCCGATTTAACATGCAAAGGGAAGATTTACGTTGTTGATAAATAAGTTGAATTCATTGATAACGGTGCAGTTTCAACTGGAACAGGAAATCAAAGTAAGCGCACAGTGAAGAAACAATACGACCCCGTCCTCCCTTGACCGGTGAATTCACCAGTATGAAAAGTCTGGTTTCTTCAAAGGGAATGACAACAGTTCATTTGAACAGGAGGAGCTTTTAATGCTATGTAAAGAGCAGATGGTGAATGATATTTTAAAGCAAGCTTCGTATTCTCGGAACACTAGGCTGCATACGCCGAGAGTGTTTTAAGGTTAAAAAGCGCAAAATTGTATCATAATATAACCATATACTAAAAGTTTACATAGGTGATGGATATCAGGTCCCATGTTTTAGGAGGACGGGTTTATAGAAGCGAAATATTGCAGAGAATCAAGGGTCATAAGAACGAGTCGTATATTTCCAAATGATGTGAACAATCATAATACATTATTTGGCGGCAGATTAATGAGTGATGTCGATCAAGTAGCATCGATTTCCGCAGCACGTCATAGTCGAAGTGAATGTGTAACTGCTTCAACAGATTCAGTTGACTTTTTACATCCCATTCGTACAACAGATTCAGTGTGTTTTATATCTTATGTGGCATGGACCGGCACATCTTCAATGGAGGTTTTTGTGAAAATTATTGCTGAAGATTTAAAAAGCAGTGTTCGTAGAATTGCAGCGACTGCTCTATTAACATTTGTTGCATTAGATGAGCATAAACGTCCAACACGTGTTCCAAAAGTTATTCCGGAGACAGAAGAAGAAAAAAATTACATGAAACGGCCTTAGATCGAGCAAGTATGCGGCAACAAAGAAAACAAAAAAGCAAAGATGTGGCTACGTTTTTAAATGTAGATTATCCTTAACTTTCATAACTTACGAGGTAAAAGGCAATCCTTATCAAAATCGTTCAAGTTTGAAAAACCGGACAATAAGCAAAGTGAAGTATTAGATTTACTAAGTTCAACCCAGTCTTTTCTCCGGCTATCGTTCTCTACATAATGATTAGTTTGGCCTACAAAGGGACGAGTTCGTTTTCATCCAGAAGTAACTGCTTTATCCAAGAAAAGGCGGTTTGCGATCCCCGTATCATGCCCTCTTCTGAATTAGGCTAAGTCGAGGGTATGTGGGAGTGATCAGTCAAATTGACATTCCGCACCAGGGTCTTTACACCCGCAATTTATTGTTGATGGATGAATACAGTGCTAGTGGAATTCCAACAATTGAACAATTGAAGCAACAACCATATTAGGAAAACGGAACGTATTGCTGGTACTAGACTTACTTGCCATTTCTGGTGGATTAACGGCTTCATATTGAATGGATGCAAGGTATCTTAAATAGCATAAAATTATCAAATAGATATGCGTCTAGCTGCTTACATGGCTGGGTGTAAATATGATATATGGAATCTCTAATTTATTTCTTTAGAAAGAGAGGTTTTTAAGGTGAAAAAAGTTATAGAAACTGTCTATAGTCCTTGTTGTGGAAAAGTTGAAAACATATTTGTTAGTCAAGGCTCTTATGTATATGAATGGGAAAAACTAATGGTAGTTCAAACAACGGACAATAAAAAAGTGGAAATTGAGACTAGTGTAAGTGGTCATGTTGTTTCAATTGAAGTAACAAAAAATCAAAATGTAAGTAATGAAACAGTGTTAATTCAGTTACAGGATGATTTATTAATCACAGGAAGTGATTGAAGTTCCAAAGGGTTTTAGGATTACTAGTATCCTGAATATGAATTTTTCTAAATCAGAGTCTTGTGAAAGCATCTATTGGATATTCGGAATATTTAGTGTATTTAATGGGGTAAAGCTTGACTAAATGAATTAAAGCAAGAATTTCTAATTGGTTAAAACGGATAGAAAGCTTATTTAATATATTTGCTCGGTTTATTCATCTTATCCCATCCTTAAAAGTGCCAGTTAATGTACATATATTTAAAAAGCTCTACGATATGGTAGAGTTTTTAATTATAGAAATCCTTCGTTCTGGTGCAATAACCTATCGCAAGAAATATGGAGCGATTTTTGCAAAAAAGATACTTTTGTATTTATGCATTGTTCTTTTTTATGTCGAAGGAGTTCTATGCATTAAAAATAAATATATAGGCTAGTACCCGTGCTTTAAGGAAAATTGGGCAAAAGTCAATACCGCCCGCAAATACACACATAGACTACTATATTGTAGGGTATGTGTGTATTTTTATTGAATGAAATATAAAAATGAATAAACAGTTCTTTAGAGAATTGTGAAGGATTCGCGGCAATCCTCTGTTCAATTCCCAGTGTTGTCAATGGTGATTGTTTGGTGACCCGTTTATGGCACATAACCATAAAGAGGCAGGATTATTGTAAAAAGTAATCATAATTCAAAGATGGATATTTCTGACTTAGAAGAAAGATTGATAAATTGTTCGGAAATTTATAAATACTTTAATATTATTTGCACAGCTATACTAAAATTGCCGTTCGTACATGCAATCTAAGCAAGGTTAAGAAGCGATCAACCGAATAAATATATCCCAATAATAACCTCGATAGAATATTTAAATAAAACAATTAACCAAAAACATCATCAAGTAAAATACTGTCTTTCTGCAAAACCATGAAAACTTAGTTTGTGGAATATTATTAAATATTTTCCTTTACAGAGGAGATACTACCAAGAGACAAAGGTTAGAAAGGAAGACAGTATGGATCATATACAAATGGCCCGTGCGATGTTCGGGACGAATATGGCTGTACATATCATATTTGCAACGATCGGCGTCGGGTTGCCGATGATGATGTTGGCAGCGGAATTGATGTATCAAAGGACAAAGGATTTACAGTATGTCGTCATGGCTAAACGCTGGACCAAAACATTAGGGGTTTTGCTTGGGGTCGGGATTCCGACTGGTACGATCGCGGGTGTGCAGCTGTCACTATTATGGCCTGGGTTCATGGAAGTGATTGGACGTGTCATGGCGCTTCCATTCCAAATCGAGATTTATGCATTCATGGTTGAAGCGCTGTTCATGTCAATCTACGTGTATGCTGCTGAAAAAATCAAGCCATGGGCCCGTATCGTGAGTTTATTCTTTGTTGCATTCGGTGCAATGGCTTCGGCGGTTTTGATTTCGAATGTCCATGCTTTTGAAGGGACACCGGCTGGGTTCCGGTTTGAAAATGGGGAAATCGTCGATGTCGATCCTTGGGCGGCATTTTTCAACCCAAGTTTCCTGGTGACGGCAGGTCATACGGCCCTGACTGCTTATACTACCGGTGCTTTTGTCGTAGCGGCCGTTGCAGCCTATAAGATGCTGAAAAATAAATATGGCACTGCTGAATTTAATTTTCACCAAAAAGCACTGAGGCTCAGTATTGTCTTGGGCTTGGTTTTTTCGTTTTTGACGGCATTGAACGGTCATGCGACTACACAGCATTTATATAGGGAACAGCCGGAAAAACTGGCGGCTGCAGAAGGGTTGTTTGAAACACAGGATCATGCCGGGCTTACCTTGTTCGGTTATACCGATAGGGAAGCCCAGGAAGTGAAGTATGGGATTGAATTCCCATGGTTATTAAGCTTTCTATCTGGTAATAGCTTCGATACGGTCGTGACCGGTTTGAACGATTTTCCGGAAGAGTATTGGCCGCCCCTTTATGTCCATATCTTATTCAACGCCATGGTCATCATTGGTTCAGGCTTAATCGCGTTGGCACTGTTTGCATTGGTATGGAATAAATGGCTGAAAAAGGAGACATATCCGAAATGGGTTCTTTGGCTTTTTGTTGCGTCAGGCCCGCTTTCGGTGATTTCGATAGAATGCGGTTGGATTTTTGCCTGTACAGGCAGACAGCCATGGACGATATATAGGATGCTGACCACGGAGGATTCAGTTACTTCGTACGAAAACCTTGGGTTTTTATTCACGATGTTCATTATTGTATATATCATTTTATGCGTTTCTGTCGTGTTTACACTTTTGTATTATTTCAAACGTCATTCCGTAATGGATGATATATATAAGGCCGAACAGAAAGATGTAAGGCTTTTCGATTCGAATTCATAAAAGGGGGGGAAGGCGAATGAGTGATGCTCTTCTTGCAATAACACTGGTCTGGGGCTTTATTTTTCTTTATGCCATCATGGCCTCTATGGATTTCGGTGCTGGCTTCTGGGCAATGACTTACATTAAAAAGGAAGAGACGAATGCTACCAAGATAGCAAATAGCTATTTATCACCAACTTGGGAAGTGACTAATACTTTTGTGGTTGGTCTTGTCATCGCGATTTACAGTTTATTTCCAGGTGCGGTTTTCCCGATTGGGGTAGCCTTGATCGTTCCCGCGAGCCTGATATTGGTCCTGCTATGTATTAGGAGTGCTTTCTTGGTTTTCTCTCATAGCGTGGACAAATATGAAAAAGCGTTAACGTATATCTCAGGGGTGACGGGATTGATCATACCGGGGCTATTAATCAGCGTATTGCCAATCACCCATCTTGGATTTGTCGAAGGCATGAGAGGAAATGAAGAATTGAATTTATCTAAACTTTTCACGAGTCCGAATGAGTATGCATTTGTGGGGTTCGGAATTATGAGCACACTTTTTTATCATCTTTGCTCCTGTCCGATTACTCAAAACAAGCCGATGAAATGAAAGCATACAAAATATATCGCAGGGATGCGATGATAACGGGACCGCTTATGTTGGTCATGGCTCTGTTGGTTATGCTCACGTTAAGAAACGAAGCGAATTGGATTTACCAAGGAATGATGAAAAACTCTGCATTGTTATTCGTCTCGCTCATTTTTTTCATCATTAGCGGGATAGCACTGTACTTACCCTATTTTTCTAAGCAGGATGTTAAAGGGATGCCCCGCCTCGCTGTAATAGCGATTATCATACAGTATTTAATAGGAAGTTATGTTTATGGTATCGCACATTTACCTTATATCATATATCCAAATGTCACGATCCTTTCAGGATTTACCGATCCAACCTCATTCCGGGCAGTGTTTGCCACATATATCGTGGGCTTTGCGATACTAGTGCCGGGGTTCTATTATTTCTGGTCCATCTTCATGAAAGATCAGCGTCGAAAGTTCAAACGGCGACAAATGTCAAATTAATTCATCTTTGAAAAGAGAGGTTATCACAATGAAAAAGTTAGATCTGCTAAAATATGCGGTTTTAGTCATCTCACTATTTTTGAGCTATCAAGCGGTTGAAGCGCATGATAAAAATTTTCAGGTAGCTGGCACATATATATCAACAAAAAGAGATGTAACAGGTGACCAGAAAATAGACATCATCCAGGTTCAAGGTCTGCCTTATGAGGAAGGTAGCAAGTTTCTGAAGAAAATCGAGTTAAGTGTGGAAAGCAATCGCCATACAATCAACGTCCCGCTTGAAGCTGGGTATAATCCAGATCTAAAGGTTGCCGACTTGAATAATGATGGGGTCCAGGACGTATTGGTCACGGTTTTGATGGAAGGTAGGGAACGGTTGATATCCAGTTACGCCTATACATTCAAGGATGGAAAAGTGAAGGAACTGGAAGTACCGCCATCCGTTCCCGTAATGGCACAATTTCTTGACGGATACAAAGCGGAAATCATTATTGAAGGTCAAAAACCTGTGGTGATGGATGTCAGTTCCAGAAAACAAGCTTATGATGAATTGGGCATTTATCGAAATGGAAAACTAAATGAACCGACAGAGCTTTTGGTTGATCCATACTCTTCACTGGATTTCAAGAACGTTTTTGGAAAAGGAAAAGCGCTTATTGGAATCCAAAATGTAAAAGGGTCCGATGAGCGTGATCCGATACTGGCGATTAAATCAGTATGGAAGTATGACAAAGGATGGCAGCTTGTAAAAGCCCAAGTTAAACCGGTCAAGGGTAGTAAATGACATGGTATCGACTCCTTCTTAAATAAACCTAGGTTGACAGCTCTTGGTTTTGAGGGCTGTTTTTTGTTGATAATTAAAAATTGACAATTTTTAAAAATTTGGTAAAATCTAAATGAATCCAGTTAACCACAACACTCTTTATGTTGTTAAATGTAAGCGGATACAAAAAAGGGGTGCAGTCTTACGGAGTTAAAAGAAAAAATAATTGAAACATCGTTGACGCTCTTCGATCAGCATGGTTTTCATGGTGTCTCAGTCAACGAAATCGTTAAGGCTTGCGGAACTAGCAAGGGTGGTTTTTATCACCATTTCTCTTCCAAAGATGAACTTTTATTTGTCATCCATGATTACTTTATTTCATATGTTTTAACAAAAGCACAGGAAGCCATCTCAGAAAGTACCCATCCAACAGAAAAAATGCAAAAGATCATCCAATCATTTGTTAAAGTTTTTGACCTCTATAAACCACACATCTCAGTTTTCTATCAAGAAAGCATTTACTTAAAACCACCTTATGTTGAAGCAATCAAAAATAAGCGTCAAATGTATAAAGAAATCATATTTTCCGTTATCAAAGAAGGTATTGACAAGGGAGTATTCCGCAGCGAATTGCCAGTGGAAATTACCGGAATGTCTATTCTGGGCATGGTGAACTGGTCCTACAAATGGTACAAAAGGGACGGTGGAAAAACGATTGATGAAATCGGTGATATCTACGTGGATTTAATCCTGAATGCCCTATTGATAGATAAACAAAAAGAAGCGGAAATCACCCAGCCATTTTTACTGAAGAACCAAGTTGTTGTGGATTAAACAATAATCTTGATTTGTACAGACCAACTAGTCGGTCTCAATTGAAAGGGGAATGAACATATGGATTTTTCACTTACAAAAGAACAGCAGATGATTAAGGAAATGGTTAGGGAATTTGCAGAAAAGGAAATTAAGCCCATTGCGATAGAGTTGGATGCAAAGTCCATGTTTGCCGAGGATGTATTCAAAAAAATGGGGAAACTCGGTTTGCTTGGAATTCCGTTTCCAGAAGAATATGGCGGTTCGGGCGGAGATACGATTTCGTATGCCATTGCCGTTGAAGAGGTTGGCAAGGCGTGCGGGGAACCGGATTAAGTTATGCAGCAGCCGTTTCGCTCGGGGCAAGTCCAATTTACTATTTTGGAACCGAAGAACAGAAGCAAAAATATCTGGTTCCAATCACGACCGGTGAAACCCTGGCAGCTTTCGGGTTGACAGAACCTAATGCGGGTTCCGATGCTGGCGGTACGAGAACGACTGCCGTGTTGGAAGGTGATGAATATGTGATTAATGGCGAGAAAACATGGATAACAAATGCCAGCTATTCAAGAACGGTTACCGTCACTGCTGTATCGGGCAAAGATCCCAAGGGCAAGAATATCATCTCGGCATTCATCGTGCCAACCAATACCCAAGGGCTAACGATCAATAGCAATTATGAAAAAATGGGAGTTCGGGCTTCCAATACTTGTGAAATCATTCTGGATAATGTCCGGGTACCAAAGGAAAATTTATTGGGAGATCCAGACAAAGGGTTCAAACAATTCTTATTCACGCTTGATGGAGGAAGGATTTCCATTGCGGCTTTGGCAGTCGGTATCGCTCAGGCTGCCTTTGATAGAGCTTTAGCTTTTTCAAAAGAGCGCATTCAATTCGGTAAAACCATATCTAATTTCCAGGCCATTCAATTCAAGCTTGCAGACATGGCGATGGAAATCGAATTGGCGAGGAATATGGTATATAAGGCTGCATGGTTAAAAGACAATAAAAAACCTTTTGCAAAGGAAGCGGCATACGCCAAGCTTTTTGCAAGTGAGACCGCGTTCCGCGCCAGCAATCAAGCGATCCAAATACATGGCGGCTCTGGTTACATGCGCGAATATGAAGTGGAACGCTATTTAAGAGATGCTAAGTTATTGGAGATTGGTGAAGGCACATCCGAAATTCAAAGACTCGTTATCGCCAGGCAATTAGGGTGTTAATCTTTACGGAACGTAAAATGAACTATGATGCTTGGGTTCATTTTGGTGAAAAGCAGATGTTATCTATACAGCAAAAAGCGTTCATTCTTACTTTTATTTGATTAGGAGGAGTTTGATGTCTGATTTGCTAGATGTTACTATCGGGAAACTGCTTGAAAGGACAGCTGAACAATATGGTGATAATGAAGCGGTTGTGTACCATGAACTAGGCCTGCGCCATTCTTATCGCGAATTTGAAAAGATTTGTCGAAAGGCTGCCAGGGGGTTCATGTCACTGGATATTAAAAAAGGGGAACATATCGCCATTTGGGCATCCAATAAACCGGAATGGCTTATATCCCAATTTTCCACCGCGAAAATGGGCGGGGTGCTGGTGACGGTCAATACTAATTACCGCACAAGTGAATTGGAATACCTGCTAAAGCAATCCGATTCGACAACGATCATCCTGATGGAACAATATAAGGATCATTCATATATAGATACGCTGTACGAAATCGTACCTGAATTGAAAAATGCAGAACCAGGAAAATTACAATCTGAGAAACTGCCAAAATTGAAAAATATCATCGTTTTAGGTGAAAAACGTTATCCCGGAACGTTTTCGTGGGATGAAGTCATTAGCGGGAGCGAATCCGTTTCGGAGGAGTCGCTGGACATGAGGATGGAGGAATTGGCTCCAGGCGATGTGATTAATATGCAATATACATCAGGGACGACAGGATTTCCAAAAGGAGTGATGCTGACGCATTCCAACTTGGTCAATAACGGATTGAATGTCGCGGAATGCATGAAGCTGACCGAAGCTGACCGGCTATGCATCCCGGTTCCGTTTTTCATTGTTTCGGCTGTTCACTTGGTACGATGGCATCTTTTTCAGTAGGGGCAACAATGGTGCCGATCGTGGAATTTAATCCACGCCTTGTCCTTCAGACAGTTGAAGCCGAAAAATGTACGGGGCTTCATGGTGTACCGACGATGTTCATTGCTGAACTTAATCTCGATGACTTTGACCAGTATGATTTAAGTTCGTTACGGACTGGTATCATGGCAGGCTCCACATGTCCGATCGAAGTCATGAAAAGCGTGGTGAATAAGATGGGCATCTCGGAAATCACGATTACTTATGGTCAAACGGAATCTTCTCCAGGAATTACGATGACAAGAACGGACGATCCGATCGAACTTCGTGTTTCTTCAGTGGGAAGGGCTTTGCCGAAAGTGGAAGTGAAAATTGTCGATCCGGCTACAGGGGAAGAAGTCCCGCGTGGTATACAGGGTGAACTCTGTTCCAGGGGATACCATGTAATGAAGGGATATTATAATAACCCGGAAGCCACTGAGCAGGCGATTGACCGGGAAGGCTGGCTTCATACGGGAGATTTGGCGGTGATGGATGAAAGGGGTTATTGCAAGATTACAGGCCGGCTGAAAGATATGATCATTCGCGGAGGGGAAAATATTTATCCCCGTGAGATTGAAGAATTCCTCTATCAACATCCTTCAATTGTCGATGTCCAGGTACTCGGCGTTCCAGATCAGAAGTATGGGGAAGAGGTAGCGGCATGGATCATTTTGAAAGCAGGAGAAACCCTTACGGAGAAAGAATTGATAGAGTATTGCAAAGGGAAAATATCTTTTCATAAAATTCCGCGTTACATTCAATTTACCGATGCTTATCCAATGACTGCATCCGGAAAAATCCAAAAGTATAAGCTTCGGCAACAAACTCTTGACCTACTATCGGAACGCACTAAATAAGGAGGATATCGAATGATTCGAAAAATTCTTATCGCAAACAGGGGAGAAATAGCATCACGCATTATTCGTACATGCAGGAAGCTGGGAATACTTACTGTCGCTGTCCATTCGGAAGCAGATTCGGATTCGCCATTTGTGGGATTGGCGGATGAGGCATATTTATTGGGTGGATCGAGAGTACAGGAAAGCTATTTAAACGTCAATAAGATATTGGAAATAGCTAAGGAAACCGGAGCGGAGGCCATTCATCCAGGATATGGCTTTCTTAGTGAAAATGCAGATTTCGCACGTTCGTGTGAAGAAGCCGGCTTGATATTCATTGGTCCCAAACCAGAGATCATCCAGCAAATGGGCAATAAAGTCGAGGCGAGGAAAAAGATGGAGCAAGCCGGACTTCCATTGGTGCCTGGATTTTCACGTCCGTTAATTGATAGTGCAGAAGCGGCAGCCGTTGCCGAAAAGATTGGCTATCCAGTCATGTTAAAAGCAGCAGCAGGCGGCGGGGGAATCGGAATGCAGGCCGTTGCTAATGAAGATGAACTGATCAAAGCCTTCGAAGGGAATCAAAAACGTGCCCAATTGTTTTTTGGCAATGGAGATATGTTCATAGAAAAATTGATCGAGAAGCCTCGTCATATCGAAATTCAGGTATTGGCGGATTCCTTTGGGAATGCTGTGTACTTATGGGAAAGGGAATGCTCCGTTCAAAGACGCCACCAGAAGGTCGTGGAAGAGGCTCCCTCTTCTTTCCTTGACGAAGAAACGAGAAACAAGATGGGGATGGCTGCAGTGAAAGCGGTAAAATCCATCGGTTATAGCAATGCGGGCACCCTCGAATTTTTAGTTGATGCGGATAAAAACTTTTATTTCCTGGAAATGAATACACGCCTTCAGGTAGAGCATCCTGTCACCGAAGAAATTACGGGACTGGACTTAGTCGAACAACAAATTAAAATAGCATCTGGCAACAAATTGGATTTCACCCAAAGTGAAATTAAACAGGATGGACATTCCATTGAGGTGCGCATTTATGCTGAAGATCCGAAAACCTTTTATCCAGCACCGGGGAGGATCACCACCATGGAACTTCCGGAAGGTGAAGGGATCCGTCATGAATTGGCGGTTCATGGAACTTCGGTCGTATCCCACTTTTATGATCCGATGATCGCCAAATTGGTTGTGAGCGGCGAATCGAGGGATAAAGCGATTGAGAGATTAAGAGAAGCGCTGGCAAGCTATAAAATAGAAGGAATTAAAACAAACCTTCCTTTGCTGATGGAAATAATTTCTCATGAAGCTTTTTCCCAAGGAGATACGACTACGGATTTCATTGCGAAATATATTAAAAAATTGACTGTATAACTTAAAACATAATGATCAGGAGGAAAATGAAATGGCAGAATTAAAGGCTAGCATGGCAGGAAACGTTTGGAAAATCGTAGCGAACGAGGGGCAAAGTGTAACCGACGGACAGGACATCATTATATTGGAATCGATGAAAATGGAAATCCCCATTGCAGCCGAGGAAGCTGGCACCATTAAAGAACTAAAGGTGAATGAGGGGGATTTCGTGAATGAGGGCGACGTTTTGGCCGTCATTGAATAAAGGGACGGAGGGGTAAGATGAATTGGCCTGAAAAAGTGACAATTAAGGAAGTTGGACCCCGTGACGGGCTGCAAAATGAAAAGGTCATGATACCTGCACAAAGCAAAATGGAGTGGATCGATCAGCTCTCTGATACAGGATTAACTTATATAGAAGTGACTTCTTTCGTCCATCCAAAGTGGATTCCCCAATTGAGTGATGCCGCACTGGTGGCCAAGGGAATAAAGCGCAATCCCGGTATCACTTATGCGGCCCTTGTACCGAATCAAAGGGGACTGGATTCGGCTCTTGAAGCCAATATCGATGAAATTTCCGTGTTCATGTCATCCAGTGAAACGCATAATCTTAAAAATATCAATAAGTCGATTTCCGACACTTTTCCGATAATGAAGGATGTCATCGGGACAGCAGCAAACAGCGGGAAAACGGTTAGGGGCTATGTTTCAACCGTTTTCGGCTGTCCGTATGAAGGGGAGGTATCGACCGAACAGGTTTTCCGTGTTTGTGATCAACTTTTTGAATATGGAATCGATGAAGTCTCATTGGGTGATACCATCGGGGTCGCGTCTCCAAGACAGGTTGCACTGTTCCTAGAACAGGCTGTAAAAAGATATGATATGAGCCAAATTGCCCTCCATTTTCATGATACAAGGGGAATGGCACTCGCAAATGTTCTTGAATCACTGAATTATGGTGTGGACACTTTCGACTCCTCGCTCGGAGGTTTAGGGGATGCCCGTATGCACCAGGCGCGAGCGGAAATGTCGCTACGGATGACCTGATTCATATGCTACATAAAATGGGAATTCACACGGGAATCAATCCCGAAAAACTGATGAAGGCTGCGGCCATGGTGCAAAGCTTTTTGGAAAAACCATTGCCTAGCCATCAGATGGCTGTGTATAACGCACAATAAGAGGAATCGAGGTGAATGTATGACTTCATTAGTTGAAATAAGTCATGAAGAAAAGGGAATTGCCATCGTAACTTTGAATCGGCCGGATGCTGCTAATGCTTTATCTACAGAATTGCTTCATTGCTTAGTCGAAGGGCTGGATGAATTGAAGAGAGATTCAATTTACGAACAGTCATTATTACGGGAGCAGGTGAAAAGGCGTTTTGTGCAGGTGCGGATCTTAAGGAACGAGCAGGTATGAATGATGATAAAGTCAAGGAGACAGTCAAGTTGATCGGAGACACGATTACGGCTGTAGAAAACCTTCCAGTACCAGTCATCGCTGCAATTAACGGTTCGGCTTTTGGCGGTGGGCTGGAGTTGGCACTCGCTTGTGACATACGCATCGCATCGGAAACGGCAAAGGTGGGGCTGACAGAAACGTCATTGGGCATCATCCCTGGTGCCGGCGGTACACAGCGACTGCCGCGGATAGTCGGAATGCCGACAGCGAAAGAACTGATTTATACGGCAAGGAGATTGGATGCAAAAACGGCATATGCCTTGAAAATCATCAGTCATGTATATTCACCCCAACATTTACTTGAGGGAGCGAAAAAATTGGCTAAGGAAATTGCGGTCAATGCCCCATTAGCACTCAGGGCTGCAAAAGCAGCGATCAATCAAGGGGCTGAGACTGACTTGAAAACAGGATTGCAAATTGAAAAAGACTGCTATCAGACAACTTTAAAAACCCTTGACCGACTGGAGGGCCTGTCAGCATTCAAGGAAAAACGCAAACCGGTATATAGAGGCCAATGATTTCAATTGAAGGAGGAACAGGGATGGTAACGACGGATAAACTAACCGAAACGGTTGAAACGATTAAAAAAGGCGGTTTAGAAAAGTATCATCAAAAAAACGCTGAAAAAGGAAAGCTTTTCGTGCGTGAACGTCTAGAGCTGCTTTTCGATGAAGGGGTTGAAATAGAGGACGCTTTCTTTGCTAATTGTGCCAGCGATGGTCTGCCTGCTGATGGTGTGGTTACAGGCATCGGGAAAATCAATGGTCAGAGGGTCTGTGTCATGGCCAATGATTCGACTGTAAAAGCTGGTTCCTGGGGAGCAAGGACCGTCGAGAAAATCATTCGCATTCAGGAAACAGCTGAAAAATTACAGCTGCCCCTTCTTTATTTAGTCGATTCTGCCGGGGCACGAATTACGGATCAAGTAGAAATGTTCCCAGGACGCCGCGGAGCGGGACGCATCTTTACAACCAAGTGAAATTATCAGGAAAAGTCCCGCAGATTTGTCTATTATTCGGCCCGTCTGCCGCCGGCGGAGCATATATCCCAGCTTTTTGTGATATTGTCGTAATGGTTGATGGCAATGCATCCATGTATTTAGGTTCACCGAGAATGGCAGAAATGGTCATTGGTGAAAAGGTGAGCGAAGAGGAAATGGGCGGGGCGAAAATGCATTGTTCTGTTTCAGGATGCGGTGATGTGCTTGTCAAGTCGGAAGAAGAATCGATCGCGTTTGCACGCAGGTACTTAAGCTATTTTCAGGAAATTATCAAGAAAGGCCTAAAAGCGTAAAACCTGAGCTGCCTGCGGATTTCGAAAAATCTTTGGAAGAACTGATTCCTAAAAATCAGAATGCAGCCTTCAATATGTATGACCTGATCGATAGGGTTATAGACAGGCAATCATTTTGTGAAATCAAGAAGCTATTTGCCCCAGAATTAATCACTGGGCTTGCAAGGCTAAATGGACAAACGATAGGGATCATAGCCAATCAGCCGCGTGTCAAGGGCGGCGTCCTGTTCCATGATTCAGCTGATAAGGCTGCCAAGTTCATCAACTTATGTGATGCTTTCCATATACCGCTGTTGTTCCTGGTGGATATTCCAGGATTCATGATTGGGACGAAGGTCGAACGGGCAGGAATCATCCGCCATGGTGCGAAAATGATTTCGGCCATGAGTGAAGCCACGGTTCCCAAGATTTCTGTCATCGTCCGGAAAGCTTATGGTGCCGGGCTATACGCAATGGCCGGTCCCGCTTTTGAGCCGGACTGCGTTCTTGCCTTACCGACGGCATTGATAGCGGTCATGGGGGCTGAAGCTGCGGTAAATGCCGTCTATGCCAATAAAATCAATGCGATGCAACCAGAAGAGCGCCCTAAATTCATCGAACAGAAGCGCAATGAGTATAATGAAGATATCGATATCTACCGCTTAGCCTCTGAAATGATTGTTGATGGCATCATCCAGCCGAATGACCTGCGGATGAATTGAGCGCTCGCTTTGAAGCATATAGCAGTAAGCAAATGACATTCACCGATCGTAAACATGGGGTCTATCCCGTATAAAGTGTTCAATGAAAAAGCCCGGTCAACATGACCGGGCTTTTTTCATGTAATGCAATGAATGATTATTTAAATAATTAGAAAATTTTTCTGATTTAGAGTTGCTAAATCACACAAGGAAGAGTACTATAATTAGTAATTAATGATTTACTAATTACTTAATTCCATACTTAGTGAAAGAAAGTGAGAGTTGCCATGGCTCAGCAGGAAAAAAGAAATATATTACTCCAGATGGATACACAGCAGATATTGCGATCTTTACTATCACTACAAAGAAAACGGCAGAGAAAGCCCCGCCTGAAATGTTTTTGAAGCTATTATTAATCAAACGTGCCTCAAAAGATAAGGAAGGAAGCCCCAATGTTGAAGGAGATAAATGGGCTTTACCCGGAGGCTTTGTCAATGCTGGCGAGACTGCCTATGAGGCAGCTAAACGAGAATTGAAAGAAGAAACGGGTGTAGCAGGATTCCATGTCAAGCATTTCGGGGTTTATGACCGGCCAGGACGCGATCCCAGGGGATGGATCATATCCAATGCTTTTTATGCAATCGTCCAGGAAGAGTTTCTTCATCAAAGAAAAGCGAATGACGATGCAGCTGAGGTTGAATTGTTCACGATTCAGGAAGCCTTACAATTAGATCTTGCATTCGATCATTATACAATTATTAACGATGCGATGAATTTAATGAAAAAAGAAATGGTGCAAACGACGATAGCCCAAAAATTCCTGCCGGATGAATTTACACTTTCTGAACTGCAACGGGTTTTGCTGACAGCCAGAGATGATGCAAAAATCAGCGCAGATTCACTTTTTTATGCAAAAGCCCCGAAACTTCCGTTTTTGGAGAAAGTATTGGATGAAAAGGGAATGCAGAAGAAAACGAAACGTAATTCATATCGGCCTTCACAGCTTTACCGGTTTAATGCAGAGGTTGTCATGGACTCTATTTACTATTAAGGGGGAATTGGTGAAATGGGAAAAAAGGCATTGATCAATATAGATTATACGTATGACTTCGTGGCAGACGGGGGTTCATTGACCTGTGGGAAGCCAGGTCAGGATATCGAGAAGGAACTTGTCAGTATAACCAAGGATTTTATCAAACAAGGCGAATATACGGTATTCGCGATTGATTTACATGAAGAAGGAGACCGCTTACATCCCGAAACGAATTTGTTTCCACCGCATAATATTAGCGGTACAATGGGTAGAGACCTATACGGGGCGTTAAAAGAGGAATATGAAACAAATAAAAATCAAAAGAATGTTCATTATATAGATAAAACACGTTATTCGGCCTTTGCAGGAACGGGCCTTGATATCCGCCTGCGGGAACGTCAAATCACCGATGTATATTTAGTCGGGGTTTGTACAGATATCTGTATTTTGCATACGGCAATCGACGCTTATAATCTAGGCTATAAAATCTTTGTATATGAAAATGCAGTGGCCTCGTTCAATGATGCCGGTCACCATTGGGCGCTTGGACATTTTAAAGGATCTCTTGGAGCCACCATTCTATAATAACAATCCACGCAACAGAATAGAAGGGAAGCGGATGCTTCTCTTTGGGAGGAACTATCCATGGAAAAAAATACAACGACGACAGTTACGCATTACACACTGACCTTTACCAAATCAATATGGCCCAAACTTATTGGCAGGACAAAACACATAACCGCAAGGCAGTTTTCGAGATATTTTTCAGAAAGCTTCCATTTAATAGCGGATATGCAATTTTCGCAGGACTTGAAAAAATTGTCCATTACCTTCAAAACTTTTCCTTCTCGGAAAGTGATATCGACTATTTGAAAAATGACCTGCACTATGATGAAGAATTTTTGAATTATTTGAAGAACATTCGTTTTACGGGAGCGATCCGCTGCATGAAAGAGGGGAGCTCGTCTTCGGCAATGAACCGATATTACGGGTGGAAGCACCGCTTGGTGAGGCTCAACTCATAGAAACTGCGTTGCTTAACATTGTGAACTATCACACACTCGTGGCAACAAAAGCATCACGCATCAAACAGGTCATCGGTGAAGAATCTGCCCTTGAATTCGGTTCAAGGCGGGCGCAAGAAATGGATGCCGCAATTTGGGGAGCAAGAGCAGCCTATATTGCTGGCTTTGATTCCACTAGTAATGTACGTGCTGGAAAGCTGTTCGGCATTCCGGTTTCAGGGACGCATGCACATTCCATGATCCAAGCTTATAAAGATGAATATACGGCTTTTCATAAATACGCTGTTTCCCATAAAGACTGTGTATTCTTGGTTGATACTTATGATACATTGCGTTCTGGCATCCCGAATGCAATCCGTGTTGCCAAGGAACTGGGTGATAAAATCAATTTCATTGGCGTCCGTCTTGACAGCGGTGATTTAGCTTACTTATCAAAAGAAGCACGACGTATGCTTGATGCTGCAGGGTTCCATGATGCGAAGATTGTCGCTTCCAATGACCTTGATGAATATACGATCATCAATCTGAAACAACAAGGAGCAAGAATTGACATTTGGGGCATTGGAACCAAATTGATTACGGCTTATGACCAGCCAGCTCTCGGTGCTGTTTATAAAATGGTTTCAATAGAGGGCGAAGATGGGAATATGAGAGATACCATCAAAATTTCTTCTAACCCTGAAAAGGTTACGACACCTGGCTTAAAACGGGTATATCGAATCATCAATAAAGTGAACCATCATGCTGAAGGTGATTATTTGGCTATGGAATATGAGAAGCCGCAGGAACAGGAAAAATTAAAAATGTTTCATCCTGTCCATACCTTCCTAAGTAAATTCGTCACGGATTTTGATGCGGTTGATCTGCATGTGGATATTTTCAAGGATGGAAGTTTGATTTATGAATTGCCGACCATAGATGAAATCAAGGTCTTCACGCAAAAAAATCTCCAAGTATTATGGCCGGAGTACCTTCGTGCACTTAATCCTGAAGAATATCCGGTAGATCTAAGCCAGGATTGTTGGGATAATAAAATGAGGAATATAGATGAAGTTAAAGCCAATGTAGAAAGAATGCTAACGAAATGACCAATCTATTTTTTAGAAAGCGGGGAAATGCCAATGCGTCCATTACAAAAAGAAATCGTAAAAAATTACTTGTCCAACCAACGATCGATCCTGAAGCCGAATTCAGGAAAAGCGTTGATCTATTAAAAGGGTATATGAAGAAAAATACGTTTCTGAAAAGCTTTGTACTTGGAATTTCCGGAGGTCAAGATTCAACACTGGCGGGTTATATTGCCCAAACCGCTGTCAATGAATTGAATGAAGAAACGAGTGGCAGCGACTATAAGTTTGTTGCCGTAAGCTTGCCATATGGAGTTCAGGCTGATGAGGATGACAGGCAGCTGGCTTTAAAATTCATCAAGCCAAGCCAAACGGTTACAGTCAACATCAAGGAAGCGGTGGATGCTTCAGTCAAAGCTGTGGAAGAAGCAGTTTCTGAAAAGCTATCGAATTTCCTAAGGGGAAATGTCAAAGCACGTGAACGAATGAAGGTACAATATGATTTAGCAGGACTGTATAAAGGCGTTGTGCTTGGAACTGACCATGCAGCTGAAGCGATCACAGGTTTCTTTACGAAACATGGTGATGGTGCAGCGGATATCATCCCTTTATATCGCTTAAATAAAAGGCAAGGAAAAGAAATCCTGAAATTCGTTGGTGCTCCTGAGCGTCTTTATACAAAAATACCAACGGCCGATTTAGAAGATGATAAACCGTTACTTCCTGATGAAGTGGCTTTGGGCGTTAGCTATGATGAAATCGATGATTACCTTGAAGGCAAGGAAATCAGAACGGAAGCTGCCGAAATCATCGAAGGATGGTATACTAAAACCGAACATAAACGCAATGAAGCCATTAATGTTTATGATACTTGGTGGAAATAAAAGAACGAGTGAAAAACCCGCATCACATAAGATGCGGGTTATTTTGCAAGACCATACCGAGCACCTTGGCCAACACATCAGTAATGAAAATTTTACCGGCAAAGGGGAAAACGAAATGTCGACTCTACATATGGATATATCCAGGAATATTGAAGAAACGAGCAAGGACATTGAATTCTCGGGTGTAATCGGTGTGAAAGTGGAAGATGACCTGATCCATAGCTCAGCACATGGCTATTCCAATCGAGCGGATGAAATCATGAATACGACCGAAACAAGGTTCGCAATTGCTTCCGGTTGTAAACTGTTTACCGCGATAGCCATTTGCCAGTTAATACAAAAAGGGAAACTTAAATTCGATTCTAAGCTTAATGACTGTCTTTCGATCGTGTTTCCTGATTTCTCTCAAAATGTAACCATTCATCACCTCTTAACACATACTTCGGGCATCCCTGATTACTTTGATGAAGAAGTGATGGATGATTTTGAAGAGCTATGGCAGAAAAATCCGATGTACCATGTAAAAAGATTAAAAGATTTCCTGCCAATGTTTCAAAATAAGGTTATGATGTTTCAACCCGGGGAAAGATTTCATTACAATAATGCAGGCTATATTCTATTAGGGTTGATTGTTGAGGAACTAACCGGACTTGAATTTACTGAATATATCGACAAGAACATCTTTCTGCCTTGTGAAATGAAAAATTCAGGATATTTTTCCATGAATCAGCTACCTAAAAATACTGCATTAGGGTACATAGATGAAGAAAATAGTGCATGGAGAACGAATGTTTATTCCCTTCCGATCAAAGGCGGTGCGGATGGAGGGGCGTATATTACCACATCAGATATGTTCAGGTTTTGGGATGGGTTATTTTCCAATCAGTTACTGAATCAAGAATATACCAATCTCTTATTGGAAACCCATATTGCTACAAAAGATGAAGGGGAATACTATGGCTATGGTATATGGATCCGTAAAAAAATGACGCGATTTTCAAATACCATCTTATGGGGTATGACCCGGGTGTAAGTTTCAATTCTGCGGTATATCCGGCAAAGCGATTGAGAACCGTCATTACTTCTAATAAAGGCATGGGTCCATACCATATTACTAGAGCGATCGAGAAAGAAGTATAAAAATAAATGGAACCTTTCCACTAATGGAGGGTTCCATTGTTTATAGTCAATCTGAATTCATTCAAGGTATTTTTTAAGAAAGGGACGAATTCGCTTCAATTGCTAAATTGGTTCCAGAACTTCTGGAGTTTCAAGGGAAGAACCTCTTCTGTACCCTTATTCAAGAACGAATCTTTAATGATGATGCGGCACACCAATTTTTCATTTATTGTCGGAATCTTTAAGGAGGTAGCTTTCTTTAGGTTTCAAGGCTTTTACAAACAAAGAATTTGTATATTTAAATATCTTGAAGTAGAGTATATTTAATATACTTTATTTTATCCGGTATTTTCCGATGGAGGTTCTTTTTACATTATGAAGGCAAGATATGAACTAGCGAACATGAACTTAACAGTAAGCAATGTGACTTTACGTAATGCTGCGGATAGCTATGTCCTCTTGAAAGCTGCAGATGATCAAAATAATGAAATCACGATCAAGCTTTCCCACGAACAAGCGGAATTTCTGGAAACGGAATTAAGGGAAGTAAATCGCCGTCGCAGGGAAAATAGTCCTGATATAACAGGAAATGACCAGGAACGTATTAATGACGACGATTCTTTTAATCTGTTCAGCATTGATTTATTCAATGAAAATGAATCGAAGTAATTCCCGAACCAAATTTGCTTCTCTGTAACTTTCCTTTCCATTTAAGATGATGCTGCAGAGAATTTATCATTCCCGCCAATACAAAAATCCGAATTTCCAGGTATTGAAAGGCATTAGGAATGTTTTAAAGCAAGGTGACCTATCGTTACCATTATTTTGATTGCTTGAATAAATTCTTCACCAATAGGAATAGGGATGATAGTACAGCAAAAACCATGAAAAATACGATGAACCCCCATAGGCCTATCGCCGCATCTTGAAACTCCATATTTCCTCTGCTGGTAAGGGCTTGCTGTATCTCAATGGCAAATACTAAAACAACCATGACTGTAAAGGTATAAAGGAAAGAGAGGATCGTTATCCCAAAACGCATGCGGGCAATTAAATTAGATAAAAATAACACGAATAAAAATATGATGATACCGATGATTCCCATTATCCAAAAATGCAAATCTTTGTCCGTTGCATTTGAATTTAATGTGTCACTTACAAAGAATAAGATGAAATCGTGAAGATTATTGACGATTTCAGCTAATATCTGGATGATTTCTTTCATTTCTCACACCTCCAATCCTTAGATTATAGCAGGTTATAAATCTATATAGAAGAGGGAAGGTCCCGAGGCTGCCAGATTGATCTTAGGTAAAAGTAATGGGAAATCATAAAAATGCTTGGAAACGAAAAAAAAACATAAATGAATGAAGAAATCAGTTCATGAAATGTCAGCTCAATAAGGGTAGATTGAACAAAATACATAGAAAAATAAAGTAATTCATGGAAAGCAGGAGTGCCTATTTCCAATGTTTTAACACCTTAGCGATCTAAGCCATGATTGTTTTAATCGGTTCCTTTATTATAATGCCAGTAAAAAATATCTTTACTTAATGATTTCATGGTTGGAGGGAAAAAGAATGAATGATATACATAATCATGTGTTAACAGTAATTGATTTTATGAAAACCGGACACAAAACTTGCTTTGTGAAGGTCATCGGTTTTGATGCTGAATCCGGACAGGATTTTGAAGGTGAAGTTAAATTGGTTAGTGATTTGCCTTTTGGTGATTTGATACATCCCGAGCGGTCACATTTATCATCCTCTTGCAGGGAATTTGTTCGAAATGACTTGCTGCGCAGATACAGTCAAGGGCAATTTGAATGAAGTGTTGGAAATTTTTATAGAGAATCTAATTAGATGACATTCTATTAACTTGTTTAAAATTGGTAAAATGCCGGGTATAAAGAATATGGTATGTAGGAACTTTTTTATGCCAAACTTCTCTTTCACCTGACAAAATAGCATATTTCTCCTATTTAACTCTCGGACTATAATCCTTATAATATTAAATAGGAAAATATGACATTTAGTGTAGGATTATACTGTTTCTGAGGTGAGTTTCATGGTATATGCAGATATTCTGAGTAATATACACTCTGCTATCTCCAGTAAAAAAGCTGATTTAAATGTAAAAATTGAACGATTAGAAAATGCAAAAAACGATATTATAAAAGAGCAGAGCATGTGTCTTAACGAGATTAGGAAAATAAAAGACCCTGAGCTTGGTGGCAGCTGGACAGGGAACCGTTCGGATCACTTTCAGGATGCCCGTCATGATGCCTATAATGTGATGTTCAGTATCATTCATGACGATTATGATGATTACCAATGGAAAATCGAGGCGATGATTACAAAGCTGAATGCCGAGAATACGCTTCTGAGCATAGCGGGGAATATAGCCCAAGAAGCCGACTCCCTTTTGAACAAAGGCGAAGAGGCATTTGAGCAGCTGGAAAGTAAAATATCCGATTTAAAAAGGCGGTTGTTTTAATGACGACAATCAAACTGAATCATCCTGCCGTAACGAAACAAGTCGATCAGGTGAAGACGGCACTTGGTACAGTCACGCTTGGAAATTTGCCGGCAGGCGAGCTTGGCAACAATAAATTGGAATTCACTTCGAAATGGATCGACCGGGAAACGAACCTGGAGAAGGTCTTTGAACAATATATCAAAATCGTCCAGAAAAATGTGGAAGATACCCGTGCCAACATTGACTTATTAAAAGAACAGGATGAAGCCATCGCCCAGGCGTCTTCACATGGGTATCCTACGCGATGAAAATATATGAAGCCGAGACATTGACGGCCGCAACCAAGTCGCGCGCCAAGCAATATGAAGAACTAAAGAAGGAAGTCTCAGCCCTGAAAAAGGAATTTCAGGGCATTGTCGGCCTGGATAACGAGTTTCAGGGAGCCGGTGCTACCGCCATCAAAAGCTTCTATGAAGCGCAAATTGAGGTGGCGGACGCCTGGATGGAACTATTCACGACCCAGATCAGTTTTTTGGAAGGCATTCCGGCCAGTCTGGAAGAGGCGGACCTCTCCGGAAATACGGTGGTCGAAGTTCCCTTTTAGATGGCGAAGTCTCAAACGGCATCAACCAAGCGAAGTCGCTTGTCGATCAACAAGCGAACGATCTTCAAAGGATCCTCGACAGCATTGACGATATTCTGCCTCTCGATATGTTCGACCAAAAGGACTTTAATGAAAAAATCACGCTGGCCGGGCATAGGCTGGATGACACCGTGACAAAGGTCGAGAATGTGGACAGGCAATTGGTCGAGGAATATGATGTGTCCATTGGGCAGGAAAACGTGGCCGTTGGCCTCTTCCGTGCCTTGCTTGATGCCACCAAACAGGATGGAAACGTTTCGCCGATGACATTCAATCAAACGGTATTCAAGAGCAGTGACGTCTATCAAGTGAAGGATGAAGTCGCCGGTCAGATGAAAGACTATCAAACCTTCAAAAAGCAGCAAGCCGAAGCCCGGAAAATCGAACAGGAAATGGAAGAACTCGAAAACCGTCCATGGTATGAAAAGGCCTGGGATACGACAAAAACCTTTACAGGGGAATTCACGGGATATTATGATTCAATAAGGGCCTCGACCGGAGTCGATCCAGTAACGGGCCGCAAGCTGTCCGATGCCGAACGAATCGCCGCAGGCGCCATGGCCGCCGCTGGATTCATCCCCGTCGTCGGCTGGGCCGGACGGGCCATCAAAGGCGGCAGCGCCCTATACAAAACGGCCAAAGGGCTCAACGCAGCGGACCATGCGCTCGATGCCTATAAAACGACAAAAGGCTTTAGCCTCCTCCAGAAAACCGAATACGGGATATACGGGCTCCTCGCAGCCAACGGCCTCGGCGAAGCGGCCACAGGCAAAGACATGTTCGGCAACCAGCTAACCGAGGAACAGCGCCAGAACGGACTATTGATGGCACTCGGAATCGGCGGTGTAGCTGGTGCAGCCAAAGTCGCCGATAAAGTAGCGAGTGGTACAAAGTTCATCCCTTACAGCAAGGAATTTGCGCAAAAGCAGGTTCAGAAGGTTCAAGCTACAATAACAGACATAGCGAGATCAGGAAAAACCACGTTAAAAAATATAGGTGACGAACTAGGTAAAAAGAAATACCTAAACGGATAAGTATGGAACAAGTTTCCCTCGCAGGAGGACCAACCCTTCGCCAAGTTATGATCGAAAAGCAGACAATTAAGGAAGCCTATCAGAAATTCACGGTGAAGGATAGCAAAGTAGAGGGTGTTTCAGGGGAGAGTGTTCCTAAGGGTACGGGTAATAAAACAAGTCAGGTTCCAGATGGTATCATTAGGGACGGTAGTCATATGCATAAAGATAGAACGTTAAAACCAAATGTTAAGTATCAAGCAGGAGAATATGAGTATTTATATGAGACAGACAACATGGGGAGGCTTAAAGAGTTTAATGCAGATGACTTAAAATTAACAGAAAGAGCAAGTAGATTACCACATAAATCTAATACGCCAGGAAAAGAAGCCGGAGATCATGCTGGACATTTAGCTGCTGATAGATTTGGAGGTTCTCCTGATTTAGATAATCTTGTATCTCAATCGAGTAGTGTAAATTTGAGCAAATACAAGAAGTTAGAAAATCAATGGGCTACAGCTATAAAAGAAGGTAAATTTGTTTCCGTCAATGTTAAAGTTAATTATGATGGGGATAAAATGAGACCGAGTGGTTTCGATATAGAATATGAAATAGATGGACGTGTGAGATTCATTAGTATAGAGAATTAGGAGGTATAGCTATGGAAAAGGTATTTGAAGATTACTTTTCAGAGTACCAATCAGATATGGTGGCCATTTGTTTAGAGTATGTCGATAATAAAGCAGATGACATATATATATATTGTTCTTATGAACCAAAAATGTATGTTTTTGATGTTTTCTACAAAATCAACGGAAAGATTGTTCATAAACATCAATTAAATGAAGCAATAAAAAACTCTGAGGGTCAACATAATGTAGTGTATGATGTTTCAAGAGAAAGACAAAAGGCTACTTTAAGAATCGGGAATGAAAATTTGAAACTTATCCATAAAAAGTGTGAAGAGTTTAATAAAGAAATGCCTACTGAGATAAAATTACATTATAATGTGAAACAAAACAGTTTAAAAGGTCAATACAAATATGATTTAGTATATTCTAATGATGACGAACTATTGCCTGATGATATCTTTGATATATGGTTCGAAGATGTGAAACAAAGGAATTTGTAAATAAGACCTTGATTGGCTTTTGCCTTTCAAGGCTTTTTTGCTTTAATTGTTTTAAGGTTAAAGTAATCACATATATGGATTAAAATCGGGTTGGGAGTGTACGCAAGTGGTTGGATAAAGTGACATTAATAGTAAAGCAATCAAATCAAATAACGGAGTAGATCCAGTAACAGGGCGCCAGCTGTCCAGCGAACCACGCGCTCGATGCCTATAAAACGACTAAAGGCTTTAGCCTCCTCCAGAAAACCGAATACGGGATATACGGGCTCCTCGCAGCCAACGGCCTCGGCGAAGCGGCCACAGGCAAAGACATGTTCGGCAACCAGCTAACCGAGGAACAGCGCCAGAACGGACTATTGATGGCACTCGGAATCGGCGGTGTAGCTGGTGCAGCCAAAGTCGCCGATAAAGTAGCGAGTGGTACAAAGTTCATCCCTTACAGCAAGGAATTTGCGCAAAAGCAGGTTCAGAAGGTTCAAGCTACAATAACAGACATCGCGAGATCAGGAAAAACCAAGTTAAAAAATATAGGTGACGAACTAGGTAAAAAAGAAATACCTAAACGAATAAGTATGGAACAAGTTTCCCTCGCAGGAGGACCAAACCTTCCCCAAATTGTAATGGAAAAGCAGACAATTAAGGAAGCCTATCAGAAATTCACGGTGAAGGATAGCAAAATAGAGGGTGTTTCAGGGGAGAGTGTTCCTAAGGGTACGGGTAATAGGGGGCTGAAGTTCCACCTGCCTTTAGACAAACTGAATTTGCTAGTTCGTATGAAGCGAGGCTTAATCAGACACCTGCATTAGAGAATTCAAAGGTTGAATTTGAGGGAATAAGGGGTGAATCTAAGGGAATACTTAAGCCACCACCAGACCGTCAATTAAAACAAATTTTAGATGAAGTTGGGATTGATGGCATCCAATATAAAAATGCTGTTCCTGATTTTTCACCGACAGCAAAAGCACAAGTTGAAATCAACTATATGCTTGGAGGAAAAGGAACTTATGGAGGGAAAGCCAGACGAGCTAATTTTATTCAATCAGACCAAAAATTAGCTGATCAACTTAATAATTCACCTGAATTAGCAAGCCAATTTGGGATGGAGTCTGGTAAAATTAGTGCAAGAGATATAAAGAAATATCGAGAAAATAATAAATTAACATGGCATGAATTGAATGATGTTAAAACAATGCAACTTGTACCAACAAAAATAAATAGTGAATTCGGACATCTGGGTGGTGTAGGAGAAATAAATGCAGGAGCTTTTATACCTGGAGGGTTTGCTAATAAACAAAAAGAGGAGATCTTAAAATGACTATAAACGACCCAATTTTTGGTGAACTTGAGTATGAGTATGGTTGGGCTAAGGATACCACTATTCATTTTTTTGGTAAAGAAAAAGAGATATCTTTGATGGTAGATGGTGAAGAAGATGGAAAGTTTGATGAAGAGCAGTATATGGCATATCAAGCATTAATGCAAAAATGGGAGGATTTACAGCTAAGTTTATTGCAATCAATTTTAGACTATTACAAACAAAAGCGGCATGAACTAGGTTATGATATTGGATTAAATGAAAATTATCCATTAGTTGAAACAACTAATCAAATACTAGAAATGATAACTTTAGATGGAATTGTTGTTCCTTATGCGGATATTTTTGAGGGGCGAGATATTGGAATTACATTTAATTGTACATGGGATACAGAAAATGGATTAGGGCTTCGTCTATTAAATGAAAAAATAATTGAAGTAGGTTACCAGGACGTTGCAATTTAAAATCGGCTGTAAAAAGTAAAGACTCATGATGGTTGTACCATCAAAGAGTATTGGCAATTATAGAATAGAAAAAGAAGTATGAGCTTAGGTGATATGACATTTTACTGGGCGATGAATATAAACACATGAATTGTATATTAAACTAACGAACTCGTACAAATTCGTAAGTTTTAACGTAGTATTTGTCACGACATATAAAAGTTGTCATACTGTTACTATGAAACTTACAAATTTAATGTTACTTAAAAACAAATGAACTTAAAGCGCTTGATTGTCAACTAAAGGCAACGAGTGCTTTTTAGCGTTATAGCGATAAAAATTAAAAGAGCATAATACACTAGAGTTAAATTTTTATTGTCGTGTATATAGACTGTAATGACTGTGACAGTGTATGAGTAGAGAAAAAAAGGAAACTATCTTTAATAATGGTTTTAGGTAATGTAAAATGGGATATTAATCCAATAATTTATCTGCCATGAAACCAAGTGCGATCTGTACGGCTTAACCGCAGCCGCCTTGGTGAAGCGGTCACCGGCAAAGACATGTTCGGCAACCAACTGACCGAGGAACAGCTCCAGAACGGGCTGTTGATGGCACTCGGCATCGGCGGTGTGGCAGGTGCGGCGAAGGTCGCAGATAAAGTAGCGAGCGGTACAAAGTTCGTCCCTTACAGCAAGGAATTTGCGCAAAAGCAGGTTCAGAAGGTTCAAGCTACAATAACAGACATCGCGAGATCAGGAAAAACCACGTTAAAAAATATAGGTGAAGAACTAGGTAAAAAGAAATTCCTAAACGGGTAAGTATGGAACAAGTTTCCCTCGCAGGAGGACCAACCCTTCGCCAAGTTATGATCGAAAAGCAGACAATTAAGGAAGCCTATCAGAAATTCACGGTGAAGGATAGCAAAATAGAGGGTGTTTCAGGGGATGGTATTTCTAAGGGTATGGGTAAAGTGTATCCAACTAGACAAATAGATTCAGTAGCAGAAACACATATAATTGATAGAGTGAAAGAGCTAAGAGGGAATTTAACAAGTAGGTTTAAGAAATCTGGTAATTTTGCTGTTGCAGAAGTGGAAGTCAGTGGGATAAGTAAATCTGAATTTTATGCTCAAAGTAGCATAAATGAACTCAAAGGAAGTCTTGAGGATAAGGTGCCTGATATTTCTTTACAACCTGAAAATCCAATGTTTAAAGCTACGGAAGCAGTTGGTAAAGAGGGAGAGAGTTACTTAAGGAATACAGATACGGAGTATAAAATACTAAATGACATTGCTTCTAGGCTTGGAGAGAATACACAAGCTACAGGGAAAATTAAGTTATTTACAGAATTGGATACTTGCGACAGTTGCAGTAAAGTCATAGCAGAGTTTGCTGCTAAATATTAAAATATTGAATTAGAAGTCATACACAACGATGGTAATAGAATTATTCCTTAAACTTAATTTTTATTGGAGGGGAAAACTAGTGAAAGACTGGGAGTATAATGAATTATTTGATGCAATTCAGGAGACATATGAAGAGTTGTTAGATGAAGATAGGGGATATAGGTATGCTATAGCAAAACTAGCTGATGAATTTGATAGATTAGGCAAGATAGAAGATGTTATTGTTGATACAGCTATTGGAGAAATTGCAATTGGCCATGAAAAAGTTTTTGTTGGGCGCATTGAAGGTATAACAAAGAGGTTAAGCATGTTTAACCCACAAGAAGCAGAAGCTGACTTAACATTAGAAGAGATACAAGACTTATCGAAACGAATAAATAAAGTAATAGAGGGACTAAGAAATGCAGAGGTAGATTATAATTCCTCAGCAGAATAGCATTTGTGAAAGAAAAATAAATATTCAAAAACCTTGAATGGCTAAAACCATTCAAGGTTTTTTAATAAAATCGTCTTGGAACATTTATTTCACCTATTAGCTCAATTTTAATAATGTTAGCTTGAACTCCGGATCCTTATTAAACCTCCAATAGAAAAAAAGAAGCTTAGCTTTCTGTCTACAGAACTATAATTCTGAGATCTCCTTATATCGAATAAAATGTTTGTTTTTAAGGATGTAATTATTAGATGGATAATTTTAGGGTGCAATTAAATTTCAAAATGATAGTGTTTCTTGTATTATCTTACGCCATATCTGGCTCCTCAGATAACTGGCCGTGAGGACTTTCATATAGATTTACTTTATAGCGAGATCAGGAAAAACCACGTTAAAAAATATAGGTGAAGAAATTGGTAAAAAAGAAATCCCTAAACTGATACGTATGGAACAGGTATCCCTTGCAGGAGGACCAACCCTTCCTCAAGTTATGATGGAAAAGCAGACTATTAAGGAAGCCTATCAGAAATTCACTGTTAAGGATTGCAAAGTAGAGGGTGTATCAGGGGAGAGTATTTCTAAGGGTATAGATAATGTTAAACCAGGAGATAAGAGTTCTCTTGCACCTGGAGGTAGACTGGCTGTACATGAGTCAAGAGGTGGGCATTTGATTGAAAGACATGTTGGGAAAACTGATGAAGAATTATTAGAAAGGATAAGAAATAATCCAAGAATTACTGGTTCTTCTACTTTTATAGATATGCCTACAGCTGAGAAAGTTGCTTATACAGTCTTAAACAATCCCAAAAATATTGAGAAAATACAAAAGTGGCTTTCAGACCCTAATAGTAGACCTACATTACCATTAAGATACAAGGGTGATGGAAAGATAATTGGTAGAAGTGTATCAAGAAACTCCGAAGTTGTAGAGAATGTTACAAATGCAAAAATTGTACTTAAAAAGGATTCAAACAGTAATTTTACAGGATATCCAGAAAAATAATGAAGCGAGGAATTTAAATGGAAGAAAGTTATGATTACTTAGAAGAGTTAGAATATTTTTAGGTGGAACATTCCACCAGGATATTAGTTCGCCTGAACAAGCATTAGCTGAGTTTATAAACGAAGCTAATAAAGAATGTTTGCTTTTTACAATAAAGTATAGTGACGAATTTCTAACTAGTAATACAACAAAACAAGAAAAGGAAAACTATATTCAAACTAATGCTGAAATTTATTTTCCCGCAATTGGATTAACTCCTATACAGTGGCTTAATAATGTCGTAGAACAAATAAAAGAAGCTGTGAAATCAAAATAGTATTTTTGTAAAAATCTTGGGTGAAAACAAAAGGACCTTAACGTATGTTGTTAAGGTCCTTTTATTATAGTGATTGAAGGACTATAGCCTCCTCCAGAAAACCGAATACGGGATATACGGACTCTCCTCGCAGCCACGGCCTCGGCGAAGCAGCCGTCGGCAAAGACATGTTTGGCAACCAGCTTACCGAGGAATAGCGCCAGAACGGCCTATTGATGGCACTTGGAATCGGCGGTGTGGCAGGTGCGGCTAAGGTCGCAGAGAAAGTAGCGAGCGGTACAAAGTTCATTCCTTACAGCAAGGAATTTGCGCAAAAGCAGGTTCAGAAGGTTCAAGCAACAATAACAGACATAGCGAGATCAGGAAAAACCACGTTAAAAAATATAGGTAATGAAATAGGTAATGAAATAGGTAATGAAATAGGTAATGAAATAGGTAAGGAAGAAATCCATTTGGGAATATAACCGTTTAGGCCTTTTACCTGAATCTGAATATGATAAGAGTATTTTAGAAGAATACTTTAAAAAAGAATAATGAAAGACAAGAAAAGCTTGTTATTTTTATGACCTTGACTCAAAAGTTAAGGTCTTTTCATTGTTGATATGAATATCAGCTAGATTTAGATTTAACACTGTTTGCCTTTTATGCAACAGCTGTTTTTTGTTTTTTCTAAGAAGGAATTCAAGTGTAAAACACATTAACGAAAGGAATTCTCATTTAAAGAATTCCTTTCGTTGCATACTATTTGTTAAGAAATGACTTTTCGAAAAATTCCAGAAGATGCTCTAGAGTGATTGGATCACTGTAGGTGGATGCTTTACTATTTATTTCAAATATACGATCATTTTTAACTGCAGGTATATTTTTCCACGTTTCGGTTTCCACAAATGAATTAACTACGTCCGGGTTTTTACTAAAGATAATATAATCTCCAGTATATTCAGGTAGCACTTCAGATGAGAGGACATAAATGCCGGATTTAAGTGCCTTTTCTTTTACTTTTTCAGGCATTTTCAAGTCCATTGCTTGGTACAATATTTCTGTTCCGCGTGCATAATTATTGCCGAATACATAAAACTCCTTAGCATCATTTTCAATTACAGAAACGGTTGCATCTTCACCAATTTTTGCACGTATCGCTTTTCCTGCGGATTCTGCACGCGTTTCGAAATCATTAACCCATTCTTTTGCTTCCTTTTCTTTGTTTAAGAGTTTTCCGATTTCTATTTGCTGTGATAAATAATCTAATTTTCCCCAAGTGAATACTACAGTTGGAGCAATTTCATTTAACTTTCCAATATTTTTCATCTCGGATCCCGCTATGATTAGATCCGGTTCCAATTCAATGATCTTCTCGAGGTTATCTTCTGATACGACTTCCACTCCCTTTAGTCTTTCTTTAAAAAGTGGATTCATATTAGTCCATTGGTCTATCCCAACGACATTACCTTCCAAAGCCAATACATTAGGTCCATTAGAGAGAGCAATTATTCTTTTGGGTTTTTAGGAATCTCAATAGGGCCAGTTTCTGATTGATATGTAACTGTTTCTTTTTTAGCCTTGGATGCATTATTTTCGTTCGCTGTCTCTTTGTTCCCGCAAGCACTAAGAATAAGGACGAACAAGAGTAGGAAGGGGATGAATAGCTTTTTCATTCTGATTTTTCTCCTTATTAATAATAGAGTAGGTTAAAAACATATCAAAAAAATGTCTAATTAATAATGATATTCATTTTCAATGACTTCTTCAATATATTAATAGTAATGATAATCATTGTCAATAACTTTCGCCAGATGACTAAACTCTGTGTACTTAAAAATTGCAGTGTCCCAGTCATCATTTTCTGCCTGCGTCGTTAAATACTTGATGTTGAAGTCTTCCGTTAAATTTTTATTAATCTATAATAATTCTATTTAATTAATACTTGTTTACATAACTATGTTATGGTCTAATCGTTGAGAAATCATACTTATTTAAACTGAAATTTGGAAGTATATATAATTCTATAAATATAACTATAAGAAGGAAGAATTATATGAAAAAGTTTAAAAAGGATTTTTAGTCTTGTTAGCAAGTTTTTTTTTTTATTACTATAATGGCTTTGGAACATGAATTAAATCAAAACGAACGGTAATAACCAGTGAGGATGGATCAGTGGTTCTAACTCAAATAAAAAAGGATGCATGGGTACATACAATCATATACGGAAATCCAAGGTAATAAGATCGGTGCGAATGGTCTGGTTCTAAGTACTTCAAAAGGAGTCGTCTTAGTTGATGTTACTTGGGACGATAAACTGGCTAAGCAATTATTGCATATGATAAAAAAGGAATTCAATAAACCTGTCAAGCTAAAGCAATAATCACTCACCATAAATTACGAAAGAATCGGTGGTATACAGGCATTATTGGATCAAAAGATAAAAACGGTAAGTACTCCTGAAACCGCAAGTTTGTCAAAAGAGTTCAACTATCCCATGCCTGATCCTTCAGTAGATTCAATGGCATCAACTTTAAAGGTTGGGAATATGAAATTGAAATATACTTCCCCGGGAAGCCCATACTTCTGATAACCTGTCAATCTGGCTGCCAAAGTATAACTTATTATTTGGTGATATGATTTTCGCGCTGGAACATCCAGGATCATTGATGAAGCCAACATGGAAGCTTGGCCAAATACGATGAAGAATTTAATGTAAGTGTTTAAAGATGCGAAAATCGTTATTCTTGGCCATAAAACTTGGGGAGATTACAGTTTGCTCCCACATACATAGGAAATTGTCCAGAATCATGAAAAATGAATTAATTTGCATTCACTTCTAAACTTTTAGCAACTTGTCCACACCTTCCATCAGTCCATGCATATACAATAGTAAGGAGGGTGTTAGGATGGAGCTAAATTGTTGTTATGAAGAAAAATGTTTTGAGAACAATGACCCAAGTACAGTATGGTTTCCTGGAAAGCGTTGTAAATGTAAATGTAAATGCAAAAAAACAAGCGCCGTTTTTATTAATCACTAAATGAATGACTGAAAAAAAGTTGTTCAACAGAGGCAGTCCTAGTGGCTGCCTTTTTTATTTGGACATGCAGTTATTGGGGAGAGTGGGATAATATTAGTGGGAATGCGCTGAAAATATGTAAAGATGAAAAACACTCAGCCATATCGGTTGAGTGTTTTTAAGCAAGGGATATAGAATAATAAAAGTTCATTGAACTAAAGTTAATTCTTAAATAAAAGGGCGTATCGAACATAGTATCTACTATACGAACTTCCAAGAAATTGAACAGTAACTTGTATTAGTTTATGTAACAGATAGCACAACCCCAATGTTTTATTTTAGTTTAACTAATATAAGACATTGGTCATCTTTACGTTGGTGTGTCTCTTCTTCATATCTAAGCGATTGTATAACTTCCTCCTTAAGTGTAGATAATGGGGCAGCCGAATAGGTCTTTAACAATGAGCATAAACGGTCTGAACCTAAAGGTTCTTCCACTCCATCTGTATAAAGGCAAAGCTTACTGTCCTTGCTGTATGTAAGGGTATTTGTATTAAAAATTATATCTTCAAACATCCCGAGTGGTGGCCGATTAGAACGCAACTCATATTGTTTTCCGTTTATATCCTGTAAAAGAACGGAAGGGTGGCCTGCATTGATATAATTAATTTCTCTCTTATCAGTATCGATTAAAAGGTAGACGGCTGTGCAATAATGCGAAGATTCACTTGTGTTTTTGAATAAAGAATGAAGATGATCCTCTAATTCCTTCATCACAGTTTTCACTTCTGAACCTTTTAAAATTAATCTCTCAAATATGGAATGTAGTGACATGGTTATTAGGGCAGAAGAAAGCCCGTGCCCCATCACATCAAGTAGGATAAGGCCATACCGTTTGGCGTCAATTTGGTAAAATCCATATAGATCACCCGATAATTGATTGGAGCCTTTATAATATGCTTGAATTTCAAGATGTTCATTAATAATAGGAACTGGTAATAGTGTCTCTTGGATTTTTTTGGCAAGACCCAGTTCTCTTTCTGTATCTACTTTGTATTTTTCATTTTTTTCGTTCAATTCAATCAGCTTATTCTTTTGCATTTTCATCGTTTCATGAGCAATCTCTAAATCAGCATAAGCCTTATTCTTAGCATTTAGTGCGGTCTCTGCCTCTTTTTCGCTTTAAGAAGCTCATTTTCTAATTCATTTCTTTTTCGCATTGGAATCACCACACACTCAATAATGGTTCTTCCATCTCGTTCTCTTTGAACAGCGTTGAGTAATACAGGTATTTCTTCATCATCTACAGACTTTAAGGATATATATATTTCCTCAATCTGATTTTCTAACTTAATCAGAGGAACCAGATAAAGCTGATGAAAGAGTATAGCTGAAGCCGAAAGGATAAAATTAATGGGCTGCCCTTGCAATTGATCGAGATTATACCCCAATAATTTAAGTAAGGTTTGATTAACGGATAAAATATCATCTTCTTCTGATAAAGTTAAATATCCGCAGGGTGCCTCATTTAGTTGTTCATTCACAAAAATTCACACCCATCTCTATCTATAAATCGTTTGTCGGAAATTCATCCAAAAACTGTCGGATTAAGAATATCGTCTCTTCAGGATGACTCATATGTGGACAGTGTCCTGTTGCTTTCATCATTTTCAATGTACTATCAGGAAGATGCTTATGAATATATTCACCTACTGCTGACGGAGCAATAACATCTTTGGAACATT
Organism: Peribacillus frigoritolerans; assembly: GCA_030562215.1. Taxonomy (GTDB): domain Bacteria; phylum Bacillota; class Bacilli; order Bacillales; family DSM-1321; genus Peribacillus; species Peribacillus frigoritolerans_B. Next base: position 3,486,156 of record JAUPFL010000001.1, read on the forward strand.
GTAAAATGAGTGATGGTACTTTTACTTTCGCTAAGTCTTTACGGTTGTCTGCAAAAAAGGTAACCTCAGCAAATTGTCGTGCGATAATGGGATCAGTAGAACAAAAACGATTCTCTAAATCCCGTTTAAGCTCTGGGCGATCTGGATTACTCATGACCGTTCCCGCAAAAGCGGTTGCCCAGCCTATGTAATTTTTGTCCATCATATCAATCAATCCTAAAAGTTGTTCTTTCTCGAATCCTCCATAATAATCATTAGGGAGATTCAGGTAGCAAGGGGAAGGACCAACCAGGACAAGTTTAGAAAAATATTCAGGATGTTTAATTGATGCCAGCATGCCAATCACACATCCAACAGAGTGTCCAACAAATATAGCATCTTTTAGGTCTAATGCGGAACAAACATCAATTACGTCTTGTGCATACCCATCAAGAGTACTGTATCTTTCCACGTTATATGCCTGTATATCTGAATTACCAGACCCAACATAGTCAAATAGAATAATATGGTATTCATCTTCGAAGTCTTTTGCAACGGATTGCCAGACATTTTGATCACAACCAAAACCTGGTGCAAATATCATTGGTCGTGTACCTTTTCCTCTAACCTTAACATTATTACGCAATAAAATATTGGGATTCATGATTGGCTCCTTCATTTAGAAGATATACTTACTATATGTTAACACTAACCTTATTCGAATTAAAGAATTACACTTTAGGAATGGGGAGAGAGGTATACACTTGGGGAGTTTCAGACTATTGACGTATACACGACCTCTTATACCCGGAAATGGTCGACAATGTTCCTTGATAATTGATCTTTGGAAAGCCTCATTATAAAAAGGGATTATGTATAGGAGAACTACGAGGGATTTTTTGATTAGATCGCTAAAAAATATATGGTCATGATGTTATTCATTCCACTACTCTAGAGTAGAGCAGAGATAAGTGGGGATTTAAACCCTATTTTATGTTTATATTTTAATAGATGAAATAGGGGTTTTTGGTTATGGGTAACTTGTATGAAAATGAAAAAGGAAATGTTACTAGTGAAATAGGAATTAGGTCTTACACGAAATATTACAATCTTATTGATGCTCACTAAAACTGGTCATTTTTGTTTTGCTTCCTCTTTTTAAACAAAAACTGAGACATATGAGATATGATAAGAAAAAAATCAGAAGGAAAACCTCCCAAAGTGTCAATCGTTGCCTGTATGAATAAGTTGCTTCATTGGATTTACGCTCTATTAAAGAGAAAAGAAATGTTCCTAGATATAGCCTGATTAACGGTTTTATGAAAAAGAGAAAAATCCTTCCAAAAGGGTTTTGGAGGGTTATTTGGCATGGCCAAAAATAGTATATCATAAGGAAATGAAAATTTTAGAGAAAGATATTGACATCCAATTAGCTGATTTAGCTGAAGAACGGAGCGTCTTTAAGGCAGCTTTTTTCTTTATGCAACTAACAGGGCAGTTAGTTGCATAAGAACTGTAAATAAGTATCTTAATGAAATAATCATCTATAATTTATCTTGAATTATTATATTTTTATTACTATAATTACAAGGAAAGTACGCGAATTGAATAAATGATTGCGAATTGAATACTTTCTTTTAAAAAACTTATTGTAATAAGAGATAGAGGAGCCATTATCATTAAAAATTAATGTTGTTTACGACTGTGGGAATTCATCAGTTGATGAAGTTGATATTTTTACAGTGAAGAAACTAGGTATCTTCTAAGCTAGTAAATTTTATGAGGGGTGTTAGAATGCAACAATTATTACATGATGTAGTTGGCGTAACAAATGAATTTCTTTGGTCAAAATTATTAGTTATTATGCTTGTTTCTTGTGGGATTTATTTCACATTTAAATTAAAATTTGTACAGGTTCGAATGTTAAAGGAAATGGTCCGTGTTTTAATGGAGGGAGAACTAGTTCTAAAGACAGCGTTTCCCCATTTCAAGCTTTCTGTATTGGTATGGCGGCTCGCGTTGGAACAGGTAATATCACGGGAATTGCGATTGCGATTGCATTAGGCGGTCCTGGAGCGATATTCTGGATGTGGATTATTGCTATTATTAGCTCAGCAACCAGCTTTATTGAAAGTACGTTAGCACAAGTATATAAAGTAAAAGATAAAACTGGTTTCCGAGGCGGTCCATCCTATTATATGGAAAAAGGATTAAACAAACGTTGGATGGGAGTATTATTCTCCATTTTAATTACGCTTTCTTTCGGTCTTGTATTCAATTCTGTACAATCAAATACCGTTACAATTGCTTTTGAGAACTCATTTGGTACAGATCGTTTAACTGTAGGGATTCTCATGACACTTGCTTTCGCTGTGATTATCTTTGGCGGTGTGAAGCGTATTGCAAAAATTTCTGAATACAAGGTTATGATTCTAGGTGTGATATACCTTGGAATGGCATTATTCGTCATAGCAATGAACATTACCAAAATGCCGGAAATTCTTTCTCTTATTATTAATAACGCGTTTGGCTTTGAACAACTAGCAGGCGGTTCAATCGGAGCTGCGTTCATGAATGGGGTTAAACGTGGCTTATTTTCGAATGAAGCGGGGATGGGGAGTGCGCCAAACGTTGCTGCAACGGCTAAAACAAGTCATCCGGTGAAACAAGGACTTATTCAGGCATTTGGCGTATTGACGGATACACTGATCATCTGTACAAGCACAGCGTTTATTATTTTACTTTCGGATGCTTATAAACAACCAGGGCTATCTGGCATTGCACTTACACAAACTTCATTAAGTGAACACATTGGTTCCTGGGCATCAGGTTGTCTCGCTATCTTTGTTTTCCTATTTGCATTCGGTTCATTAATTGGTAACTATTATTATGGGGAAACAAATATTCGATTTTTACACTCAAGTAAAGTATGGTTGATTTTATATCGAATAGGCGCGTTCGCCATGATTGTATTCGGTTCGATTGCAAAGGTCGAGCTTGTATGGGAATTAGCAGATATATTTATGGGCTTGATGGTTATCGTAAACTTAATTGCCGTTTTCTTATTATCAAAAGTAGCTTTTGCAGCATTAAGTGATTATATGAATCAGAAAAAAGCTGGCCAAGATCCTGTTTTTTATAAAGACAGCATTAAAGGGCTTGAAAATCTTGAATGTTGGGAGCACTCTCAAGATGCTACCACTTTTAAAAAGGAAAACGCCATGTAATAAAAAAGAACGGCTAAAACTAATATCCCCAGCGAACCGGTTCATTTAGCTCTAATGTTGACAGAACACACGAAAAATCCCCTGAGTACTGTGGGAAGTACCATTAGAGGGACACGAAGGTTATGTGTGAATGACTGACTATATCTATAGTCCATTGTGAGGAATGGGTGACCCTAAAATTTTTTAGGGATAAAAATCGCTGACGGTATTACAACAACCGCAGATAGAACCATTATGGAACATATTTTTATCAATGGAGTTTAATATCATTTACTTTAACTATTTTCTGTTACCGTAAATTTTTAAATTTGTACCAACTATTTCAAACTAATATATATGAATAGCTGTCTTTTAGGACAGCTTTTTTTATTTTTTGATTGTGAAAGAGTGTACTTAAACTAACTGGCGCTTTAGCTGAAGGTCGGAGCTGTCTTTAAGGCAGCCTTTTTGTATGAAAACACATTAGTAAAAAGGAAAAAACCTCCATATTCTCATTTTTTTCGAAGGGCGTAAATGTACTATTTCGTTATTTTAACTGGTTATGCAGTTTGTTGTTTAGATGGAGCAATTGAATAGCCTTTCTTTTTTAGGTGGAAAATTACGCTACAAAGTTTTTTGATTTTGCCGTGATCCGTCAAAAGATGACAGAACTGCAAAAAACTCAGGAGCAAGTATCACTTATAATCGAATTAACTTGAAATATTTCTTTCACTTTCTTTATTTTGTAACGAAACGATAGAAGTCGGATTCATTAATTATACAAACATGGGTGCGTTTACATTTCAGAATATTCTTAAATAATAAATGTGAGTTTTTGTAGTTTTTTGTAGGATGATGTAGTTTCGATGATAAAGTAAATGAAAAGTTAAGTTTTTATTAACATTGGTATCGTTAGGGGATTCAGAGTCAGGTAGCAAAGGTCAAAAAGTAAAAAGAGCTTAAACATAATGAAAAAGGAAAGGTCAGGTAAGTAAAATGAAGAAATTCAAATTAAGTTTAGCTAGCCAAATCTTCATTGGTTTAATTCTAGGGATTATCGTTGGTGCCATTTTTTATGGTAATGAGTCGGCCCAAAGCTTTTTACAGCCATTCGGAGACATTTTCCTACGAATGATTAAAATGATTGTAGTGCCGATCATCGTATCCAGCCTTATCGTTGCAGTTGCCGGTGTAGGTGATTTGAAAGCGGTAGGTAAACTAGGTGCTAAATCATTATCATACTTTGTTGTCGTAACTATGATTGCGATTGCTGTTGGTTTAATTTCAGCGAATATTCTCCAGCCTGGTGCTGGTGTGAATATGAAAAATCTGGAACAAACAGACATTTCCACTTATGTTGATACAGCAGAAACTAAGCAGCATGAATCGTTTGTAGATACACTCGTTCACATTGTACCATCCAATCCAGTTAAAGCCATGGTAGAAGGCGATATGCTAGCGATCATTTTCTTCTCCGTGTTGTTTGGACTAAGTATTGCGGCCATAGGAGAAAAGGGTAAACCAGTATTCCGTTTCTTCCAAGGTGTAGCTGAAGGAATGTTCTACCTAACTAACATGGTCATGAAATTCGCTCCTATCGGTGTATTTGCATTAATCGGTGTGACTATCTCCAAGTTCGGTTTGGAATCTTTAATTCCGTTAGGTAAGTTAGTGCTTTCTGTATACGGATCAATGCTTTTCTTTGTAATTGTCATTCTGGGTGTCATTGCAAAATTTGTAGGATTCAATATCTTTACGTTGATTAAACTTCTAAAAGAGGAATTGATTCTTGCTTTCTCTACAGCAAGTTCAGAATCGGTTCTTCCGAAAATCATGGAAAAAATGGAGAAAGCGGGATGTCCGAAACATATTGCTACATTTGTTATTCCGACTGGATACTCCTTTAACCTTGATGGTTCTACATTATACCAAGCGTTAGCAGCTATCTTCATCGCTCAAATGTACGGAATCGATTTAAGTGCGTATGAGCAAATTACGCTAATGCTAGTGTTAATGATCACGTCCAAAGGGATTGCGGGTGTACCGGGTGTATCCTTCGTAGTTCTTTTAGCGACATTGGGAACTGTCGGCATTCCTATTGAAGGTTTAGCATTTATTGCCGGTATCGACCGTATTCTTGATATGGGACGTACTGTAGTAAACGTTATCGGTAATTCTCTTGCGGCAATCGTCATCTCTAAATGGGAAGGTCAATTTAATGAAGTGAGAATAAAGTCGGATAAAGTTTCATAACCGTGTTTAATGACTAAGAATACGAATCGGAATTCTCTTTGAAGAAATTAACCTAAATGATTGAAGTTTCACCCACAACATCACCGCGATAATGTTTTTTTGGTTCTTGTGTAAAACTTCAAGATTAGAGTTGGACTCTTTATCTAAGCAAGTAATCCAGAGTGATTCCTGAATTTTGGTTACCATATGTTATATATCAATCTTCCGCAATCGGGCGCTTTTATTGAGTAAGAGAAGTGAACAGACTTTTTTATAAAAGAATGATTGAATTGAATATATTAAGAGCGTGTTTTGATCAATCTCAAAACACGCTCTTTCTTTTTTGTTTATCAAGGTCATTATTATCAATTTGATCAAATATCATTTTAAAAGTTTTATGCAACTAACGTATGCGTTAATTCCATAAGAAGCTTAAGAAGACCACTTTTAAATCAAAGAAAATGGGGAGCGAAGCATATTTATATTTGGCAATTTAGATACGAACGTACATAATAACGGCAGAGGAAAAGTTTGACTTAAGTTCTAAAAGACAAGCTCCGCATACAATATTAAGGTGGCAGGTAACGATCCATTGAAGGAGAGGATGCCTTTAATGTCGGAAGAAAGTTGGGAATCCTTTATAAAGAAAATAAGAAATTTTTTTTAGAACTAGAAAAATATAATTGGAAAAATAAATCTGAATAATTTCATAAATTTTACAGATCTTTGAGGGGGAAGTATATTGTTAAAAGTAGTTAGAATTATTTTAGGGATAATTGTTCTTGCTTTATCTACTTATCAACTTATTACTGGGAATTTTGAGTTGATGCTATATTCTATGTTCTTCTTGGGAGCACTAATGTTTGTAATAGGCTTAGCCGAACTTCAAAAAGACAGAAAAGGATTTGTAGGGTATATGTGTATTGTTGTCTCTTTATTTCTTATCTTTGCTTCCATACTGGAAATCGTAATATACTAGCGAGGCAATAATGACAAAGAATCGACAATAACTTTTATGGTTACTAATAAAGAGCAGGTGCTTGTAACATAAAATAGATTTAAAAGACGTTGAGCATTGATTTGTCAACGTCTTTTTATAATGTTGCACATTATATGGTAGAGGATTTAATGTAGTTCAGACCTCTCCGAAGACCTCTTCTACAACAAGAAATCAACTGCATACTCATTATCAATAGGGTCTTTCTCTAATTCTGGCTTATAAAGGGTTATTGCTATCGACGAATCGCCGGGTGAAACCTATCGTGAAGAATTCTAGATCCTATAATTAATTCTATTGATTTAGCTATAACCTCAGCTTCATTTTTACTTATATATGCCTTTGCTTTTTTTATTTTTAATGCCGATTATTCTTTGAACAATTCTTAATTTAAAATGGTCAGTTAAAATCATATTTCCTTTTTCAATTCCTCCTGTGTCGTATTTTGGTTCTAGTGAAAGCAAACTAGGTCCACATAAAAAGGGCGTTTATTTTGTAACGTCAAGGTAGGTGTACAAGCATTTCCTAATTAGCTCCATAACATATTAGGAGGTGATTAAATTGACAGTTAAATTAGAAACTTTATTGGATCGTTCAGAAAAGAATATGGGCAGCGGAATTCATCCAGTCGTAAAAGAATCAGCTTTGGAAATGGTTAAACGGGCATATCAAGAAGGCATTTTCGTGCAAATCAGCGCAGGTTATCGGTCTATGGAAGAGCAAGCAAAGCTATATGGTCAAGGTCGCCTAGGTTATATATACGATGGTAAAAACTATAGTGATTTATCAAAACCAAGAGTGACCAACGCGATGCCAGGTCAATCTTACCATAACTATGGACTGGCCATTGATTATTTCATAGTCAGCGATGATGGAAGGAATGCCATATGGACAGTTGATGCAAAATGGAGACGGGTAGCGGCTATTGGTAAATCCTTGGGCTTTGCATGGGGCGGGGATTGGTCAAGCTTTAAAGATTATCCGCACTTGGATATGACGGGCGGACTGACTTATTCTCAGTTAAAAGCGGGAACAAAGCCTAGACTGATCTCAAAAGTGAATGGAACCACTCCACCAGCTACACAAGTCGAATCCGAAGTCATTGTAAAAGATACACCAAAGGACAGCGGCAACAACACTATCAGGTCCATTCAGAGGACATTAAATAGCAGATATAATGCAAAAATAGATGTTGATGGATATTATGGTCCCAATACTAAAAAAGCGCTGATCAAGGGTTTTCAAACCGAATTGAATAAACAATATGGTGCAAAGATTAATGTTGATGGAATATGGGGACCTCAAACAAAAGCGGCTTCACCTAATGTTAGGGAAGGGGCGGAAGGGAATATCACCTATATCCTTCAAGCTGCACTTTATTTGGAAGGACATAATCCACATGGCATAGATGGTATCTTTGGAAGCGGAACGGAAATAGCGGTGAAGTCATTTCAAAGGGCCAATGGAATATCTGCAGACGGAATCGCCGGTGAAAATACCTTCGCAAAACTATTTGGATGATATATGAAATGGGATAGAACGATAATGTTTAAATGCAATTAACTTAGCAAAAAAGCCCTTAAAATGAGGGCCCTTTTTTATGAAAGAAAAAGTATTTTAGAATGGCAGTTTTTTAAAAGTAAATATCCCAATCGTTTAAGAATCGAAGTATAAGGAACGTGAGAATACATATTGGGACAAGAAATGTAACCCCATTCACGAAATGAAAGTACTTTAATGCGGAATGCTTTTTGACTTTAATTACTAAATAGAAGAATGATAAAGTTGCAATCAATGGGCATAACAAGCCAAGATCAGTTAGAATGCTTGAAATTGGGTGATTCAAAACACTAAGTCCAATGAGGAATGAAGCAAGGCAGAGAACATTGATAACCGACAAAATGGTTGGTATTAACAACAAGTTCTTTTTTACTGTCTCCATAAATTTCACCTCCCAGGAGATAACCCCACACGATATCTTATAATATCCACTGATTAGGTAGCAAAGCAAGGTTAAGGCTTTGTTAAAAGCAAACGTTGATTTAGTGTGTACAATGAGAAAATAATCAAAATTTATCCATTCACAAATATGAATTGTAATATTTATCGAGTATTTATGCTCATTTTTGTTCACTTAAAATTGACTGAAATATAATAGTTTTTTTAATTTTCCATCACATTTAGACAATAAAGTTAAAGGAGGACATAACTTTATTGGAGGAAAAAATGAAAAAAATATGGAAAAAGCCAATTTTGCCTATCGCCTCTATTAGTTTGGCATCTGTGATGTTTGTAAATGCACTTCCCGAAACTCCAGTTCAAGCAGAATTGAATGTTCAATCACAAGTGCAAATGAAAAATCATTTGCTTCCGCTTGGAACGCCAAATTTGCAGGAGAAAAGAACTTCCGTGAATTTAGCACCAGGAGTGAAGTATACCAAAATCAATCGTGGTGAAACATCTTCTAAAGACTTTTACACAGTGGATGTGGCATTTGTAGAAACACAAAAGCAGGCAAAGAAATTGTTGGAAAATTTAAAGAGAGACGGTTTCAAAAATGCTCGTATCATAAAAGAGCCGGATCGGGCAGTGGATGACCGGAAAAAAGGTCCGCTTGGTTACATTGTTCGCATCGGTCAATATCAGCTGGAAGCGGATGCAGCCGAAATGAGAAACAAGTTAGCGGAAAAGGGATATTCGGGACTACGGACTGTGTATACGGGTGAAGACGGAGAGAAAACATCAGGACCATGGGTAGTGAACGTCCTTGAAGTGGATCAGGGTCGATTTCATGGGCATGTGGTGCCTGGATTAGCAAATGATGCAGTGGCAGGGAAAGAAACATTGACCCAAATCGCTGATAGAAATGATGCCATTGCAGGAGTTAATGCTGGATACTTTGTTGTAGGAGAGAAGGATGGAACACCAGGCGATCTTGCCGGTATATTCGCCAGCAAAGGTCAACTTGTCAGTGAAGCTATAAATGGCCGTTCAGCTCTGATTTTATCTTCTGTTGAAGAGAGGCAAACATTGCATCTGTGTCCACGTCAATCCAGGCTACTTCATCTGATGGTGCGGTTAGGGAGGTGGATGGATTAAATCGGAAGCCAGGATTAATCCGCAATTGTGGCGGTGTTGGAGGAGATACTACAACAGAACGGGCAAAACATGATTTTACTTGTAAGGATGAAAGTGAACTTATCCAATATACGTCCGTATTTGGAGAAAAGACAGAATCGGGCGACGGTATGGAAGTGGTAGTAAATCAAGCCGGGGTAGTGGCGGAAATTCGTAACAAGCGTGGGGAGACATTCCAAGCAGTGGTTCTGTTCTTGCGGGAACGGGGGAGGCGGCAGAGTGGCTTCGTGACCATGCCCGACAAGGAATGAAGGTTCAAGTGAAAAGTAAAATCATCGGCGATGGAAAGCAATTAAAATTAGACCAAACCACAAGTATAATTAATGGAGGTCCTCGATTATTGGAAAACGGAGAAATTTCCATTAATGCCGTAGAGGAAGGATTTCACTGGGAAGAAGATCCAGGATTTTATTATCGTTTTGGGGAACGTCGTAATCCTAGAACGCTTGCAGGAATCAAAGAGAATGGCAATCTATTATTTGTCACCATTGATGGACGCGCACCCGGATGGAGCGTGGGAGCTAATTTTGAAGAAAGCGCGAAAGTCATGAAGTCATTAGGGGCAATCGATGCCATCAATCTTGACGGCGGCGGATCGACGACCATGACAGTCGGGGATGACCGAGTCACAAGACCATCTGATGCAGCAGGTGAACGTCCGATTGCCGACGGTATTCTGTTAGTAGAATAGATGGGCGGAGATTAATGTCTTCATTTATCGTTTTAGGTCAAGCGGGTCGTCACAAAAAAATCTCTTCAGAAAGGTTTCTGAAGAGATTTTTTTTGTGATATTTTGATATAATTTAATATAAGGATTTTGAAAGACTTTCAGTAGTTTTTAACAATAAAGAGATATGTTGTTCCATCGATTCCTTATTCCAGCAAAAGACAGGCCCGGAAATGGAGATGGCTCCAATGACTTTTCCTTTAGCACCGAATACTGGTGCTGATAATGCAGCTACATTCTTCGTGATTTCTTCCTCATTAATTGAATAACGGGTATTTACTATAATTTTTAATGATTGTGTAAGTTCCTTTTTAAATCTTCATTCAAGATATATCTAGACTAGTTACAAAACTCCCTTATAATCTGGTTCTTTATTTCTTCTACCGGAAACCCTTGTTGATAGGTGGATATCATCAACATAATACCTTGTAGCACAGATGAAAAATATAATGATCGTTTCCTTGGTTCCTTTTCACCCATACTTTCAAATATTTTACATTGAAACTCAAATTGTCTAGCATTTTCTTCAATTATGAGATGACTGTATTTTTTCAACTCTTCATTTGCCTCTGGCTGAGTTTGAAGGTGTAGATAGAAGCGATGGATTTCTGATTTTTGGTGGATATTATCAATGGCACCATTGATTATATGTTCAAGCTGTTCACGAGGTGAATTTAAACTAAACGCTTCTTCCATGACTTCCACCACTTCCTTGATTCTGGCCTCGATCATTTCAGAAAGCAGTTCTTCTTTTCCTTTGTAATAGTTATAGAGTAACCCTTTCGAAATGCCCGCCTGCTTGGCAATATCGCTTATGGAAGTAGCGTAATATCCTTGTTTCATAAATAACTCCATGGCTGCAGCGCGAATTTTTTCTTTGGATGCTTGGCGAATACGGTCATTTTCTTCGGGAGTACGTGGCATTTTATTTTCTTTCCTCCATAAAAGCAGTGAATTCTTGATATAAAACTTCAGAATGGGTGAGGGGAAGCATATGATCGGCATCCTCAATTTCGATGAAACGGATGTTTGGAACCCTTTGGAAACAATCGGCAACTCGAAAATTATCTGCCAAGTCCTTTTTGCCGATAAAAAATAAAGTTTCAGGGTTCAATTCTTCTAATCGTTCCATTGCTGGCGGCTGTGGCCATATCATGCAGAAATCAGCGGGCCACTTAAGCATGCGCCCGAAATGATGCCTGAGCATTTGGACAGTGAGATCTTTGTGCGGACTATCGATAACAACCTGATATGTTGGTGAATGAAGGGCAAGCTCTAACATCTTATCTATATTGGGGGCACTTTTCAATATCTTGTCATGATATTGTTCAAACTCCTTTGAATAGGGAAAACCAGTTAAAGAAGGAGCAATTAATACAAGTTTCGATATCCTTTCAGGATGAATAAGGGCGAAATCAGTTGCAATCTGCCCGCCCATTGAATGACCTATAATCGTTGCCTGATTAAGCTTCAGGTAATCCATTAGTGCCAATACATCGTCAACATAGTTTGCATGTTTTATGGGGGATGGTGATTTACCGGCACCACGGCCATCAAAAGCAACCACTTTGTATTTTTTAGATAAAAGAGATGCTAAAAATGTCCATTGCCTCAAATCAACCCCACCACCATGAATAAGAATAACCGGAAGACCCTTGCCATTAATCTCGAAATGTAAATCCAATGCAACCCCTCCGTCTTTTATAACTGAATTTTCAGATTTATTTTATTATTGAATGAACGTTTAGTCAATAGAAAATGCAATAAAATTTTGAATGATCTTAGATATTATTTCTATTCCCATAATGGGGCTAATCAACAGAAAAAGCACATACCCAGAAGCATAGCACCCTGAAATGGCCACTTTTCCTGATTTTACAGTTTGGATGCAATATAATGCTGAACCTGCTTACTAGCAGATATGTATATCCCTGCATTGACAGGGTTTAAAATGATTCCACCATTTATAATAAGAATAGCTGGAGCATGGGTTACCTTAAAAATAATTGATACTGAAGAATACACTTATATAGAGGGAATTGGTACAGCTACTGAAGAGGGTACTCTGGACTTAGAGGGGTTAATTAAAACATTGTTACAGGAAAGATATTTCCGTTATCTATAGAAGGGAAATTTTCCCCTTCATTTTTTTGACTAAATTAAGAACAAATGTTCTGTAATGTATTTATAGAATGAAATGGAGATGTTCTTATGTCTATAAAAGATCGCGGAAAGCTTAAATGGCAACCAGCTCTGATGCTGCCTGAATACGTTAAGTTACTTAATGATGTAAATAAGGATTATTACTGTCAAGTAAAACCGATATTAGATGAATATCAGTTGGAGGAGTTTGAGAACAAAATACATACTGCTATGGAGTTTGCTTCACCTGTAAAGTTTACTGTTTGGGAAGATGGATTTGATTGGGAATATACGGGGATGATACACAGGTTAGATCCGTTGACAAAGTTAATCCATTTAGAGTTGGAAAATGAGAAGGGGCATATTATTAAGGTGAAGTTTGAGGATCTTGTAGCGGTAGAGATAAGGGAATGAAAAAAATGTATTTAATTAAATGGATTGAAAATGGTGAAACTAAAACATTTGTCGCTGAGGACACATTGAGCATATCAAGAAAAATTAGAAGAGAGAAATATTACCTTCTCAACTGAAGCATTATAGGGATCAGTGTTAAGGAAAAATTAAAAACAATGCAAAAGTATTAGTTTAATATGGTAAAATGACAAAGCATGAAAATTTTAGGGGGATTATAAATGAAAAAAGTAATAGCGGGTATAGTTGTTTCAGTAGGACTATTAGCAGGATGTGGATCGGAAAACCAACTGACACAGTTGATGATTTTTTAACAGCATTCCAAAAAAGTGACTTTGAAAAAGCAGGAAAACAGATTGATGAGGGATTGGAAGAGTTACAATCTGAAGAAGAGTCCATGAGCAGTGAGAAATTTTTAAAAGCAATCGGAAAAGATTATAAGTTTGGCAAGCCTAAAGAGGTTTCAAGTGAGGGAGATAAGGCTAAGGTTAAGGTTGAAATTACATCAGTTGATATTGGAGTCGCAGCAACAGCGGCAATTGCCGAAGTAATGCCAGTAGCGTTTGCAACTGCGTTTGATGAAGATTCAGAGAAGGCAGATAAAGCTATGGAGAGTTTAATGGAATCATCGATGATTAAACATATCAAATCAGAGGATACGCCAAGGGTTACTCGTGAGGTCACATTGAATCTGAAGAAGAATAAAGACGGTGAATATAAGATCGTATCTGATGACAACTTTAAAGAGGCTGTATTAGCAAACTTCGGTCAAGTTGAAGATGTGTTCGGGGAAGATGCAGAAGAAACAGAAGCTACTGAAGATCAACCAAAGCAAAAAGTTGAAGTTATACGTGAGATTGCTAAAGACAAAGAGTATGATGCAAATCCAATTAAATTTAATATTGAAGAAATCTCTCTTAAAAAGGTATCCAATGTAAGTGTTGATGAGCAAGATAGAATCTCTATGTATACAGAAAAGGAAGTCGGAGATGAGTTTGAATATCTATATATAAAATCACATGCAGAAAACACATCTGATGAGGATTACAATTTCCAAAACATTCAAGAAGTAACAGTATTCGCAAATGGTAAACAAGAAACAGTGGACTCATTGAATTATGACTTTATCGACAATGATGAAGGTGAAGACAGTGAGTACTATGGTAAAGTCAATAAAGAAAGTGAAGTTGGAGTAATTTTTGATACTCCCATTGAGAATATTGAAAAGATCAGACTTCTAATTAGTCCATCAAACGATGCAGAATATGAGAATGGAGCAGAGCCACAGGTTGCTGAATTTGAATTAAAGTAAACTAAACAATGGGATACACCTTAGCTCAAAAGAGGGGAAATTCATGAGTTAAAACGCAAGCTACAATTGTATTATTCACAATAAATTACCTTTTATACAAAAAACCACCACCAGTTTATTTTGATGGGTGGTTTTCTTCTGTTTGAATCAATTCAATTTCAAATAAGTCTTCTATAGATATCCCTAACGCTCTAGAAATTAAAACTGTATGAGTATCCTTGTGACTTTCTAATTTATCAAACCTTGAAATGTTTCCTTGAGGGATTCCTGTAAGTTCACTCAATTTAACTTGTGTCATTCCTCTTTCCTTCAATACTTTACCTAATCTTGGAGTAACCTTCACTGTAGTTTTCATTCTAATACAACCCCTTTTATTTACTTATCTAAGTATACTATATCCTATATCGTCTTGGGTATAAAAAATAATTTGGAAAAGTTGTAATTTATTGTTTGTATATTATATACTATATAGTATAGTTGGATTATCGGCAAGACGGACAACGAAAACTACAAAAAATAACAGCCTACGGGCAAAAGGGGATAACCAAAATGATAACTCAAACAATTGAAGCTAAAAAAGGTATTTGTATCAGTTGATAACGCTGCACAGTGGATAGTATTTGAAGAAGAAATGCAAGCTGGGTTCAATTATCAACTTGCTTCTATAGAAGATCTTCACGATTATGTGGCAGCTTGCGGTGAAGTATTTACCTACAACATTCAAACATCTGAGGGTGTTGTTAAATGGCACTTTGAAGAATTTTCTGAAGAGTCTCCACTTGACTACATCTGTGAATACCGGGTGATCAACTAATGGGTCACACCATAAATAACATTCATGAAACTAGGTTAATATTTTATTACAAGAAAAAACTACTAACTAACAGTTAGTAGTTGTGATCAAATTTAGAGTAAATAATGGCGGTTTGAGAGTTTGAATTTTTGTATGAATATTGGTCACAGATTCGTCTGAAACCCTTGATATTAAGCAATGGTTAGATGATTTATTGGTCGCTATTTATCAACTTTTATTTATGATTTTTTCAATTAGTATTTGCAAATCATCCGGCCTATGAAACTCAATCGGGGAAACGCCTTTATCAAACTCTATTGTATTGGATTCTATCATCAATACATATTTCCCATTAATCTTCCCTAAATGGATGCTTTCGCCAAAATCGGCTAACAGTCCTTTGATTGATGTACTGCCTAGCTTCATGCGTAGTTCGGCTTCAGGTGTATGCTCGACGATTTGGGCCGTGGCTTCGACGACCTGATGGGTTTCAAGACGTTCCTGAATTTCACGCTTTTCACTCGTTTCCCAGATTTCCAGGTCCTGTTCGAATTTGTGCAGTTCGTCACTGTTATCTTCGAATTGAGCGGATACATGCTCATGGACCATGTGGATGACCTGGTTTTTCATGATTTCCGGCATCGATTCGCCATATTCGACGAATTTCAAGAAGTCCTCGAAGTAGCGGGCATGTGAGGCCTGGTGGATTTTCAGCTCACCTTCTTCGACCATTCCTTCTTCGGGCATGTAGGGGTATTGAATGGATTTCATATTTTTAGTGGTGATTGCCATTTCAACGTGCCTAATCAAGGTCCGTTCATCCGAAATGGAAGCAACTTTCGGCTCGAAATCACATTTCAATAAGAAAACGAATGGTTCATCAAGATATTTCGTTAATTTTGCCGATGCAATTATGAAAACACCGCCACGGACGGCACTTGTATCAATATAAGACCGCGTGAATTGTTCATTTTCCTCTTGGAATTCGTGTTTTGTTTTTGCATATCGAACACGGTTAAATACATTGTAATTAGGGTTGGAATCAAGTGCATGTCCTTCTTCGACAATAAAAGAACCGATTTTCGTCGGTATTTGTTCAGTTTTTGGATGACGGTCGACTTTCCGTTTGGAAATCTTCATCAACTCCCCATCCAAAAAATCCTTTAGAGGACTTTCCTCGTATTCTTCAGTATCAAGAGTTTGAAAATGTTTAAAACGCTTATCAGCCTGATCGCCTTTGCCTTCGACTTGGATTAAATAAAAAGACAGATAGGTAATCGCAAAATCCATGAATGTCACCTTCTTCAATTATTAAGCATAATTCCCGTACTTTTTTTAAGACTTAATAAGTATAGTGATGTACTTTGATTCCGTCAAACTATTGGTGCATGAATGATTAGAATAATTTTGGTGTATTATTTCATAATAATACATAGAAAAAATAAATATTGATTCTCCATAGGATTGAAAATATTGGAACTATTACAAGACAAATTAATGGTATGCAGTAAATACTCCAACAGCTAACTTTATTAATATTAAAATAATGAATTGTTTACCATACATGTTAAATGACAGGTGATTTTATTGGATATTAAAGCTTTCATTCCACAAAAGATTAAAAAAATAGAATTTTACAATAATAATTCATTGACGAAGGAAAGGGTAATACGTATAATTTGAAAGTCAGATAATTCAGGAATTGAAGAAATTTGTCGAAATTTCTCCGATATAAATGGTAAGTGAAATTATTTGTCTGCAGTTTTCAGAATAGTTTATAAAATTACGGAGGAGAGAACATGAGTATTTTTAGAAAGAAGTCCATTGAGGACTTGTTGAAAAACGCAGGTTCCGGCGGTAAGGGATTGAAACGGGAACTAGGTGCTTGGGATTTAACGATGCTAGGAATTGGAGCGATTATTGGGACAGGCATTTTTGTTTTAACAGGCACAGGCGCAGTGAATGCTGGCCCTGCACTTTCATTATCGTTCGTCATTGCTGGTCTTGCTTGTTTATTCGCCGCACTTTCTTATGCAGAATTTGCAGCTTCCGTGCCGGTATCCGGTTCGACTTATACGTATGCGTATGCAACTTTAGGTGAATTCGCCGCTTGGATAATCGGCTGGGATCTAATCCTCGAATACTTATTGGCTGTTAGTGCCGTATCGGCAGGATGGTCGGGCTATTTCCAATCATTTTTAAGTGGATTCGGGATTAACTTTCCGGAGAAATTGACTGCAGCACCGGGTTCGGTGGAAGGTGTCACGACTTATATGAACTTACCTGCCTTTTTGATAGTCATGGCGATTACCTTTTTGATTTCCATAGGTACGAAACAAACGACTAGAATCAATAATATAATGGTCGTTATTAAAGTGCTGGTTGTGTTGTTGTTCATCGTTTCTTCTATTTATTATGTGAAACCGGAAAACTGGCAGCCTTTCATGCCATTTGGAATCGATGGGGTATTTTCAACTGCCGCATTAATGTTCTTCGCCTTCATCGGCTTTGATGCAGTTGCATCTGCTGCTGAAGAAACAAGAAATCCAGGAAAGAATTTACCACGCGGAATCCTCGGTTCCTTAGTCATTTGTGTTGTGCTTTATATGATTGTAAGTTTAATCATGACAGGTGTGGTACCGTATGCACAATTCAGCAAGGCTCTTGATCACCCGATTTCTTTGGTCTTGCAAAGCGCAGGTCAAAATTGGGTTGCAGGAATCATCGATCTAGGTGCCTTCCTCGGAATGACCACGGTGATCTTGGTTATGTTGTATGGCCAAACGCGAATCATGTTTGCGATGTCACGTGATGGGCTGATGCCCAAATCCTTATCAAAACTTCATAAAAATATAAAACACCTTATGCGGCTTCATGGATATTTGGTTTGATAGCGGCCCTATTGGGAGCATTCATACCTCTTGGTGAGTTGGCAGAGTTGGTCAACATTGGAACATTGACTGCGTTTACGATGATTTCCATAGCTGTCATCGTTTTACGGAAAACAAGACCGGATATGAAACGAGCTTTCTATTGTCCGGCAGTACCGCTCGTTCCAGGCCTGGCAATCGTTTTTTGCGTATTCTTGATGATTCAGCTAGGAAATCATACATGGATAAGGTTTTTGATCTGGATGGCAATCGGAGTAGTCATTTACTTTGCTTATTCCCGTAAGCATTCCAATCTTAACCAGCAGGAAAATGATCATTGAAAGCAGGAATGTCGCAAATTTCTTCAATCTAGTAGTGTTTCATAGAGATGTAAAAACCAAAAAATATAAACTAGTCTTATGAAAGGGTTCGAGATGAGTCCAGCCTAAAGTTTTTTCTTAAAAATATATTCCAGTTGATTGGAACGGGAGGTATGAGACTCCCGCGGGAAAAGCGCGTATAAGGGAGACTTCACAGGCGCCAAGAGCGCCGAGGAGGCTCCCGGACCACCTGCGGAAAGGGAGAGGATATCTGAAAACAACTGAAACTTTTTTAAAAGAAAAAATAGTAGGAAAACTGGCTCTTCTCAATTTAGCATACGGTCTGAGACACTCTCTGGAGTGTCTTTTTTGTTTGGACATAAATAGTTCATAAGTCTTCTGTCAAGGAAGAAAATTTATCAAGGTGAATTAAGATTAACCGACTTTATGTCGAAATAGTATATATGGGTTAAAAAATTGGAGGGCAATTCAATCATGAAAAGTATATGGAGAAGTAAACAAAAGATAGATTCAATAGACTATATGCAATATAAAGAACACGTCGGTATCAATATCCAGAAATATCCGAGCGTATTGAATCAAGTGGACATGATCCATTTGACGATCGAGGATTTGTGCATAATTCGTTCTTTACAGGAACAAGTGAAGGGACAGTTGACCCAAATAGTAGGGAATTTTTATAAAAACCTAGAAAATGAACCCTCTTTAATGAAAATCATTAAGGACAATAGTTCTGTTGAAAGGTTGAAAAAGACACTGCATCGTCATATGTTCGAAATGTTTAGCGGAACCATTGATGATGCGTATGTTAAACAGCGTTATATCATCGCACAAGTACATGTGCGAATTGGACTTCAACCAAAATGGTATATGAGTGCATTTCAGGATTTATTGCAATCATTAATCATTCATGTGATTTCCAACATAAAAAATATTGAGCAATATCAAGATAACATTCTGGCTGTCACTAAAATTTTTAATTTAGAGCAGCAAATAGTTTTAGAGGCATATGAACTTGAAAATGAGAAGATTCGCCAAAAAACATAGCAGAAAAAGAAACGATTAAACTGCAGGTCAATCATAATGCAGAGGAATTGGCAGCAATCAGTCAAGAGACCAGTTCAGCGACTCAATTAATGGCAAATAAGGTAGGTGAAATTCATGATTTCACTCAAAAGGGGTCAGAGATTGCCATACATGCAGAGGGAAAATCAAATGAGGGAGTCGAACTGTTACAGGGATTAGAGGAAAGATTGGTAAAAACGCAGGAGCAAATGACGATCATTTCAAAAGATATGGAACAGCTTTCCAATACTTCAAAAGAAATTGAACGAATTGTCACGATCATCACTTCAATTGCAGAGCAAACGAATTTGTTGGCGTTGAATGCAGCGATTGAAGCGGCAAGAGCTGGTGAAAATGGTAAAGGATTTGCGGTTGTGGCTGGTGAGGTAAGGAAGCTATCAGAAAATACCAAGGAATCAGTTTCTGAAGTAGTGAAACTGGTTAATGGAATTGCTCATTTTACCAATGTCATGAACACGTCAATTTCCATGGTTAGCGGGGAAATTAGTAAAGGCACGAAACAAGGAAAAGAAACGGGTATATTTTTTACTGATATAGCAAAGGCCATGCTTTCTGTTAAAGAGCAGAATATTGAGATCACCAAGGAAATGACAGAGCTGAATGATATATTCGATGAAATTAATGAAGCGTTCAATCAAGTGGCCGTTTCCTCGGATCAATTGACTCAATTGACGATGAACTTGTAATGAGGTTGAACGGTTTAGAACAGCTTTATGGGGCTCATTGTATTTTAATAAACAACTCGGTAGAATATAAAAACCCCAAAGCCGTTCCTAGAATAAGAACAAACTATAAAAACCAGGGATTTAAATCAATTCCAATGGATGCCGTTAACAGGCTGTTCAATATATCACTTGATAAAATATAAGTTTAATGTTATAGTAATAAAGCGATGAGCTAATTTGTGTAAGTCGAAGAACAAGCTTTTAGCTAAACGTCGGGATGTGGCCTGACGGTTCTGCGCCACAAACGCATCAAAGACGCCTGCTGCGTGCAGGCGTCTTTTTCATTTTATCGATTCTTTTCTTGCAGCTTGCACATCATCTTTGAATTCCTCTTGTATTTCTTCTGTTATTCCCTTGGTTGCATCCTTAAATTCCCTAAGCGAGGTACCGACTGCCCGTCCGATTTGAGGTAGCTTGTTCGGTCCAAAAACAATTAAAGCTAAAAGAAGAATTAAAATTAAACCGGGAAAACCAATGTTTGAAAGCATAACCAGTCACTCCAATCAAGTCTATTAGTTAATATTATAGACTCCTTCCATGTTTTTGCAAATGTTATTTAGGATATATTATAGTGTTCAACTTCCTATGATTTCGCAAGACAAATACTTTCAATTCCGTCTTAATTTTATCTTGCACATTCTATTTTAAAATATTTACTTACCCAAGTATGATATTCCCTAAAAAGATTTCAATGAAAGTGGGGGACGGTAAATCAGAGTGCCGTCTTACGTTTTGGGCATTGAACTAATTTGGCTACACCAGCTTAATGTGTGGCATGAAATTTTTTTGTTACATGGGAATGATTAAACTTGCAAGATTGAAGATATTTCGGTATTATAACTATACAAGCTGCGTTGTTCGTAATGATAATTAAGTTTTAACCTTTAAGCTGTAATAGGGAGTTTTATATTGAAACAGGAATGTTATGCCTCGTCACTGACTTGGACAACAGGATTGCTTCTGCAAACACCCACTTTGAGGAGTGGTGGTTTAAAACTTTCTTACTTGAATACGGCAATTGCGGCTTACTACTTTAATAATTAGAAACCAGTCCGATAAGGGACTGGTTTTTTGTTGTTTTACGGTTTGGAACGTTGAAGATCGGTATAAAAAAAGGATGTTATTCAGAAATCGCAAATACCATGTAATTAACCTGGTTATGTGAAGGCTTCACGAATTATGAATTATTTGTGAAAGTTTTTATTGAAATATCAGATAATTAGCATTTATAATAACAATTAGATAACTTGGTTCACTATTTGTATAAAAATATGAAAGTCGAATATTTTTTGAATGATTACGTAAGCGCTATCATGTGGATGGAATTACTGCAGTCACATAGAGAGGAGAAAAATTTTATGGCTAAAATTAATACGACCGAGGTAATTAGCAACAGTAAATTTAACCGCTTTCATTTTGGGTTGCTGGCATGGTGTTTTATCATTATCCTTTTTGACGGCTATGACCTTGTCGTTTACGGAACAGTTGTCCCGTTATTGACGGAGGAATGGAACCTTACTTCCGTGGAAGCGGGGGCTATGGGCAGCTACGGTCTATTTGGAATGTTGTTCGGGGCCATCTTCTTTGGTACATTAGCAGATCGGATTGGCAGGAAAAACGTAATCGCGATTACACTTATTTTATTTAGTTTATTTACGCTTTTATGTGGATTTGCGGATACTCCTACGATGTTTTCGACTTTCCGGTTTCTAGCGGGATTAGGACTTGGGGGCATAATGCCGAACGTCATTGCCTTATTGACGGATTATGCACCGAAAACGATGCGAAGCATGGTCGTTTCAATCGTTTTGTGCGGTTACTCATTCGGAGGGATGCTTGCTCCGATACTGGGCATCCTCGTTATGCCGAGACTAGGTTGGGAATCAATATTCTGGTTTGCCGGAATACCATTGTTATTTTTACCCTTCATGATGAAACGTTTACCAGAGGCATCGACCCATCTGATCAGAATTAACAAAAAGGAAGAACTGATCAGAATATTATCAAAGGTAAGTCCGGAAAGTAAATTCGACATCAAGGACGAACTTGTGGAAGTGAAAAAAACAGAAGCCAATATGCCGATTGTTGGATTGTTTAAGGATTCCCGTGCTCTTAGCACATTAATGTTCTGGATCGCCTTTTTCATGTGCTTATTGATGGTATATGGATTGAATACATGGCTTCCAAAGCTAATGATCGAGGCAGGGTATGCGCTGAATTCAAGTTTAGGTTTCTTGATCGTCCTTCAAGGTGGCGCTATCGTAGGCACGCTTATCATCGCTAAACTTTGTGATCGTTATGGTTCCAAGAAAATGCTTGTGCCGATGTATGCGCTTGGGGCTGTAAGTTTGACGCTATTGGGAATGGGAGGAAGCTCATTTGTGATTTACACATTGGTAGCGATTGCAGGAGCCTGTACCATTGGTGCCCAAAACCTTGTACAAGCCTATGTTTCCCAGTACTATCCACCAAGTATTAGATCGACTGCACTAGGGGTGGCGTCTGGTATCGGAAGGATTGGAGGTATGCTCGGGCCCATACTCGGTGGATTTTTATTATCCATCTCGCTACCCATCCAATTGAATTTCATCGCTTTCGCCATTCCGGGTCTGATTGCTGCGGTTGCCTTATCATTCGTTCCGGTAAAAATGGCTTATTATAAACAGGATCATTCGGAACCAACTGAAGAAATGGTCGTAGAATCCAATAAAATGAACGTCTTGTGAACTACAGGCATGAAATGAAGTGCAGGGATACCATTGCTGTCATTTCATGCCTATTTGTTTTTGGACTTTTTGCCGTAGTAATGAAGTTGCAAAATGACAAGAAATAGCATATAGATTTTCCAGGGCTTGACCTTATTCTTTAGAAAAGTTGCATAAATGTTCATAATTTCGCAATATGAGTCACTCTTAATATAAAGAATAAATGTTAGAATGATGGTACGGATAATTAATTCTCCCTTGAAGTGGAACGAACTAGAAATTAATCTCATCTTTTGTGAGGAGTCAATACTTTGAAAATTTTAAAACATGTAATTTTTTGGTTAAGCATTATAGGGACATTATTCTCTATGATTTATTTCTTTGTAGCGGACATTCCATTGTATGTTAAATTGTTAGGCGGAGCCATCATCCTTTATCTTGGTTATGATCTAATAACGGAATCAAGGAAAAGAAAGCGTAAAGAAGCCTTGGAAGCCTAATCCTATATACTCATTAAAAGCCCTCTTTGATAAGAGGGCTTTTTTGTTGATTAAAATGGCTAATTGACTTTGATTATTGACAATATTCTAAAGATTAAGTTAGTATATAGTGAACTTAGTTCTATATATATATAATTTGTATTTGTAACTACAATATCAGTTGTCATTAAAATGTTAGCTCAGCCAAAAAAATAGAGACATCCTTAAGACTACGTCAAAAGGAAAAGCAGAAAGAGGGGAAGGAAATGTGCACATTCCAAGTGTCTGAAATGATTGATGAACAAAAAATTTAACCGTTTTCATTTACAGATTTTATTATGTTGTATCTTTATCATAATTTGTGACGGGTATGATATGTTCATGCTTGGCACGATTCTGCCATCTTTGATGGCGGAGTGGAGGGTAACTGCTGTAGAGGCAGGTTTATTCAGCAGCTATGCATTGTTTGGAATGATGATAGGAGCGTTGGTCTTTGGACCGCTGGCTGATAAATTCGGCAGAAAGAAAGTCATTTTGATTTGTACGGTCCTTTTTCCGCTTTTACATTTACATCTGGTTTTGCCCATGATCCTACTTCTTTTGGAATACAACGTTTTATTGCAGGACTAGGCTTGGGAGGAGTCATGCCGAACCTAATTGCAATCATTACGGAATATTCTCCTAAAAAACTTAGAAGTACCCTGGTCGCGATCATGTTCAGCGGACACGCTCTAGGGGGAGTTGTCGCTTCATTGGGAGCGATGTACCTGATTCCGAACTTTGGTTGGCGGGCTGTGGTTTGGCTTGGTGCACTCCCATTAATCTTAATGCCCATATTATATAAATTGTTGCCTGAGTCAATAAATTATTTCATGGCAAAAAACAATAAAAGCAAATTGGTGGACGTTTTGAATCAAATGAATGTAGACGGGCAATACACCATTAATGATCATTATGTCCTGCAGGAGCAACTTAAAAGAGAAATGAAAGGGTTTCCAGTTAAACGGTTGTTCAAAGATGGGAGGACTTTGAGTACCCTCATGTTCTGGATTGCATTTTTCATGTGTTTGTTCGTCATGTATGGTTTGAGTACATGGCTGCCAAAAATCATGGGAGGGGCAGGATATGAATTAGGTTCAAGCCTGACATTCTTAGTCGTATTGAACCTTGGAGCAGTTTTTGGGGCAATCGTTGGAGGGAAGCTTGCAGACAAATATGGTGCCAAGAGGATTTTGGTTACTTTTTTGGTCATTGGATTCATTACCCTAACGATGCTGAGCTTCAAGCCAAGCATGATCATGCTTTATATACTGATTGCCATTGCAGGAGGTACGACAACAGGTACACAAATCGTAACGAATGCATATGTATCGCAGTATTATCCGAATGAAATCCGTTCTACAGGTGTCGGCTGGGCATTGGGTATCGGCAGAATTGGAGGAATACTCGCTCCTACTTTCTGTGGGATCCTGCTAGATATGAAATTGTCATTGCAAGTCAATTTTTTAGCTTTTGCCATACCATGCATCATTGCAGCAATGGCGATTTGGTTCATCCAGGATAACTTCAGCAATATGACGGCAAACAGGCAGGAAAAGAAATTGATATGATGTACACACTAAGCTCGATCACTGCATGGAAATGTTTAAATGAAAATTGGTCAGAACAACAAATGGAGATCATGATAAAGGAATGGAAATAAAAGGGCCTTATGCCCTTTTATTTTTTACTGTCTAGGGCCCCATATAATGACTGAAACACCGACCAAACAGATTACAGCTCCAATCCAATCATATAAATCAGGGGTTTTCCTATCGATGCCCCATCCCCATAAAACAGATAGAACAATGAAAACCCCGCCATATGCAGCATATACACGGCCAAAGGTAGGGAACATTTGGAAAGTTGCAATGATGCCGTATAACACCAACCCGAAACCTCCGGCAAAGCCTAGATAAATGGATTTACCTTCTCTTAGCCAAAGCCAAATAAGATAACCGCCGCCAATTTCCGCCAGACCAGCCAAAAGGAAAATTACAGTAGTAACTAACATATATGTATACCTCGCTTTCTCGTTGAAATTTTATCATATATGAAACTGTAAATGATCATACTTTACAGTGTTGTTATTAAATTAACTGGGCATCCCCGTTGAAAAGAAAACAGAAAGCTCAAACCGCTTTTGTAGAACCAATTGCCTACAATAGTATTGAATTAGAAGAGACCTATCCAAAAACTCTGTCATTGTCGATTAATATTTCTTACGATATGATGCATTCATATTTTAGTTCAACCATACATTATTGTAATAGGCTTTAATTCGTAAAATATCTAAAAAAAGACCAGTTTTTTTACTCTAACTTGGGTTGAAAAACAGATGCAAAGGGTACTATACCTAAATAGGAATATAGTAATCTAGTTGAGGAGTTGCAGCCATGAAATCCCGATCATTTGCATACATGTTAGCACTATTTCATTCAAGTATTGTCGGCCTATCTTTCTTATTCACGAAAATGGCGATCGCAGAATCGAATCCGCTTGATACTTTGGCGTTCCGGTTCACGGTTTCTTTCGCCATCATTTTATTCCTGGTCGCCGTAAAAGTCATTAAGGTGAACTATTCTTGGGAGTCGATTAAAAATCTTGTACCGCTATCTCTATTATTCCCAACTCTTTTCTTTGCCTTTCAAACTTTCGGACTTAAGTATTCGCAATCCACCGATGCTGGAATTCTGTCTGCCGTCACCCCGATTCTAACATTGATGATAGCTGGGTATTTCCTTAAGGAGAAAACATCGTTATATCAAAAACTTTCGATTGTCTTGTCGGTAGTTGGGGTCATTTTTATTTTTGTGATGAAAGGGAGCACCATCAATTTTTCTGACATGCTTGGGATGGTGTTGATCCTGCTATCCTGTATTGCAACTGCTTGTTATACAACGATGACCCGTTCACTTGCCAAGGACCATACACCAGGTGAAATGTCCTTTTTCATGATGGGAACAGGCTTTGTCATTTTTAATGTGGCTGCTCTCGTTACCCATTTAAAACAAGGTACGATGGCGGAATTCTTTACACCATGGTCGAGCATGGAATTCATCAGTTCCATTTTGTATTTGGGAATATTGGCTTCATTGGTCACTTCGTTATTATCCAATACGATTTTATCAAAAATCAAAGCGTCCCAAATGAGTGTGTTTGCAAATCTTTCCACTGTTGTCACGATTGCGGCAGGAGCTCTCATACTAAATGAAAAGATTACAATCTACGATATATTAGGGTCGATACTAATCATTTTAGGTGTAATAGGCACGAATTATTTTGGAGTGAAGAAAGAGCATTCAATAAAAGTGAATCTTGAATATAATGAAGGGAAAATATGAAATGAATAAAAATGGTCCATCCGATTAGGAATGGACCATGTAGTTAAACTGAAAATTGAGTTGTCTATAGTTTATTAATGGCTGTACAATTTAGACGTTGATTTCCGCTCCAGGCACTCGCTTTCCGCGGGCGGTCGGGGAGCCTCCTCGGCTTTCGCCTGCGGGGTCTCCCTTGGACGCGCTTTTCCCGCAGGAGTCTCGCACCTTCCTCTCCAATCAACTTAGATATAACATTTAGATAGAAACCATACCCGAGGAGTTGAAGGTATGCTTTGGGTCAATTGGTATGGGAACATCATTTAATGAAAAAGGTCCATCCCAATAGGAATGGACCTTTTAGACTGTAGTTAAACTGAAAATTGAGTTGTCTACAGTTTATTAATGGCTGTACAATTTAGACGTTGATTTCCGCTCCAGGCACTCGCTTTCCGCGGGCGGTCGGGGAGCCTCCTCGGCTTTCGCCTGCGGGGTCTCCCTTGGACGCGCTTTTCCCGCAGGAGTCTTGCACCTTCCTCTCCAATCAACTTAGATATAACATTTAGATAGAAACCATACCCGAGGAGTTGAAGGTATGCTTTGGGTCAATTGGTATGGGAACATCATTTGATGAAAAAGCTCCATCCCAATAGGAATGGACCTTCATTTCCACCATCTTGTTTGAGGGAAATCCGTTGAACCAATCACTACTGGTTCGCCTATTTGAGGTGTGCAGACCTGGACACCAAGGTCATTGGCCGCTTTTGTTACCCTTTCTATCGGATCTGTCCAGTCATGAAAAGACAATGTGAAACCAGCCCAATGAATGGGGATCATCCGTTTTCCTTGTACATCGATGTGTGCTTGAACAGTTTCTTCCGGAATCATATGGATGGTTGACCAACGTTCATCATATTGGCCGCATTCCATTAAAGTTAAATCAAAAGGCCCGTATTTTTCGCCGATTTCTTTAAAATGGCTGCCATATCCACTATCGCCGCTGAAATATACCTTTTCTTGTTTTCCTTTAATTATCCAGGAACACCATAGTGTCGTATTGCCATCGCCTAAACTTCTTCCAGAAAAATGCCTTGCAGGCGTACAAATAAATTGCAAGTCCTTGAATGTAACTTCATCCCACCAATTATGTTCCTGAATCAGTTCTTGTTTAACGCCCCATCTTTCTAGATGTCCACCGACACCGAGTGGGACAATGAATTGACTGACCTTATCTTTTAATTTCTTTATCGAGAAATAATCCAAATGATCGTAGTGATCATGTGAGAGCAGGATGGCATCGATAGTAGGCAGCATATCCAAATCAATAGGCAGCTCCCCGCTAAAGCGCTTGTTCCCGAACCACGGAAAGGGAGTGGGTGCTTTGCCAAACATGGGATCCACTAAAATGGTTTTCCCATCTAACTCCAACATGAATGCAGAATGACCAAACCAGGTGATTTTATTGGAATTCATAGATGCAGGGTCTTTTGTTCCAATTACAATGGGACTGTCGGGCCTCCTTTTTGGATTAGGTTTTATGAAATCACGTAAAATGGAACCAGTATGTTTAAGACTCATCGCTTGACTGGCAGGAATCTGATTTTGGAATTTTCCCTTGGCAAAATTCTCTTTAGTAGTGAAACTTCTCACTTTTTCCTTGTTTGTCCGTCTTCCAAGCGGTGGATAGAGGTTTAGGAAAAGTAACAATAGTATAAAAGAAGAAATGAGGATCTTAATAATTTTCATCATGATGGTTTCCTCCAATATTAATCATACCTTTTATTAAAACATATCATATCACAGAATTTATAGAGTGATTTACTATGATGTCCCACAAGAAAAATGATAGAGATATTATTGATTAACTGTAAATTTACATTAGGAGGAGTGTTTTTCTCTGGTGAAAACTTCTGGCAAGTGTTTAAGTTTCACCCGTCCTAGGCAGGGAATAGAGAGATATATAATGAATAATATAGAGGGCGGGATAAGGAATGTAGCAGCCGAAGGGTAAGGTGATAAATCGATTGTTAATGTTTTTCAGATTCTTTGTATGGGTAGTATTTATAGCTTTATTAGCCTATGTCATTCTTTCTTGGAAATATAAAGACAAGGTAAGTAAAAGGATTGAAGCGATTCGAAAAACCTGGTATATCATTTTCATACTGGGAGCGCTGATTTATTGGAATTTCTATCCAATGAGCATTTTTAATGAGTGGAAAAATTTCTTGATTATGGCTATCGTATTCATACTGATTGATATGTTTGTGTTCTTGAGCATGTATATATCCAAGATTGGCGATAACGAGTTATCCTATGCAACAAAAGCCGTTGCGGAAAGTGATAAACTATTAACGGATAATAGGGAAAAGGTCAAGAATATGTTTCATCTCTTAAAGAAAGAGGGAATACCAGAGTATTATCAAACGAATAAGGAATACTTGGCTTATTTGAGCATTCTCCTTCAAGCATATGCAGCAAAGGAAGGGATGAACGTGAAAATCCTTCCTTTCAAAACCGAACAGGACAAGCAATTGGTGTTAAATGGGCATCCGAACTTGAATGGCAGTACCATTCGTGCTACATTGGAAAGAGACGATACGTATTATAATGATGAAGAAAAAATGGCTTTGCAGCCTGTTAGTATTTTGATGGAACCCTATATCCTTGACGTTAAATCAGAAAGCTTCGTTTCAGAAGTCGATTGTTTATTGATAGCATTATTAATCATGATGTTCGATATGGTCATAAAACAAAAACCAGGTGGTGAAGGATAAATGAGCATTTATGATAAAGCCGGCAATGACGTGTCAGTTGCCGTAATCAAACCACAGGTTAAAATACCCGATGTAGGTTTAAGTCCCCACACTAAAAAAGTGATGAAACAGAACGAACGCATTATCCTGAAACAAAAAGAAAAAGCTGCACGCTTCAGCCGTTTAAAAAATGTTTTATAAGATGGAAGGGGTTTTTCCTTTCCTTATGATATTTAATGGAAAGCCCGCATATACTATTCAAATCAAAGAATAGGAAGGGTCTTTCAGAATATGAACAAAAAACCCGAGAGAGTTAACATCCCAGTCCCCTCCGCTTCACCATCAGAGAAACGGATACATAAGGAAAATGCCGAACTGCTCAAGCTTTTGCAAAGGCTGAAAGCGAAAGGTTGGATCTTTTAAGGTAAAGAAAGCCAGTCTCTAAGGAGAACTGGTTTTTTTTATTTTTCACATGATCACTTAGGTGGAAATACTGAATATTTTTCCGTCCAGACTCTTTTGCCATATACATGGAACGGTCCGCTTTTTCAAAAGTGAGTCCATTTCCGTACCATGATGAGGATAAAAGCTAATCCCTATGCTAGCTGATACAAAATGATCATTTCCATTAATGGTAATGGGCATGGTGGATAAACTGTTCAATAATAATTCTGCGTTTTGCTGAGTGCTTTTCATTAAATCCTCACAATGCGAAGGATTTAATAATACAATGAATTCATCACCACCGATTCGAGCCACATGACTGCCTTCGGGGACGGTTTGCAAAAAACATTCGGCAGCCTTTTTAATGACGTCGTCACCAGTATCATGGCCAAAGGAATCATTGAAAAATTTAAAATGATCAAGATCGATGTAAAGAAGGGCCATTTCATCGTTCGTTTTGTCTTGATGATAATCAAAATAATTATAAATGAAATTCCGATTATAAAGACCTGACAAAGGATCCCTGATAATCCCTTTTTCAAGATTGATGGCATGACTGATCAAAGCTGCCAATGACTTAATGAGGTTCAGATCATATTCTTTAAAAACATGTGGTTTAATGTCGAATGCACATAATGTCCCAATGATTTCACCCTCATTTATTAGGGGAGCTCCCATAAAACACCCATTCCCGATTAACTTCGTTGCGGGGTGGCCACTTGTCAATTCATGTTCCCCCAAATTCGGGATAACGAGTGGTTCCAAGCCATTCTCAACAACTAATTTACAATAAACCATATTATAAGGAAGGATGTCACCTTCACAAATTAACTTTGCATTTCTATTGAAGGACTTGATCATGAAACTCTGGATGGGATTCAATATAGAAAGGAAAAATGTATTGACCTCGATGGTTTGAGCTAATAGTGCTAATACTTCTTTAGCGATGGAATCGAAATTTTTATAATAGTTGATATCTTGCTGAATCATTCTCAAGCTCCTCTTTTATCTATATTCTTTTTAGTTTTCCGGATGATATTTCTCATATTCAAAGCAAAGACACAAAAGCGTAATCTGAATATCGTGACAGTTACCCAGATTTCCTCTAAACTCAATTAAGGGGTTGGATTCGTATTATGGATGAATCATGTAATCGAGAAAGTTGAAAAATTGACCTTTACTTTATTTTCGGCTTTTTTAACTAATCTTTAAATTTTGCCTGATTCCAAAATAGCTAATACGTGTACACGATTCTGGGCAAGGCTGGGTATCTTTTCATAATCGATAAATTCTAATCAGTATTTATAGCATTATACTGTAAATGAAATGGTGAGAGTAACTTTAATGTGCATATTTGGTATATTCTTGATATTTACC
The DNA here is from genome assembly GCA_030562215.1 of Peribacillus frigoritolerans. Taxonomy (GTDB): domain Bacteria; phylum Bacillota; class Bacilli; order Bacillales; family DSM-1321; genus Peribacillus; species Peribacillus frigoritolerans_B. The sequence goes on from JAUPFL010000001.1 coordinate 3,517,232, forward strand.
GTGGAGAGTAAAGCAACTTGACATTATTGCATCCTCTCATGATAACGGAGCACATGAATTTAAATCGATAAAACGAATGTACCGAGCTCATTTTAAACAAAAATTTGGGGAGGATAAAAGGAAGTAATAAAGTACATATTGGATAATTCAAAAGGGGATCACTATGGGAAAATTAGAAAGTATATATCCTATTGCTATAGAGAATACAAAAGAAAAAATAATCCAGGATATTGATTTTTATTTAGAGAATCAAGAGACGATGCCTTCTTATTCAGCATATATATCAGACAGAACGACTTTTATTGAGCAAATTTGGATTAATGTTTGGATAAATAAAGCATCGAATGATGTGCCCAGAAAGGAAAAAAGGCTTTTTTAAGCGAAAGGGGATTTGTAACGGAAGGTTCAGATCATAAGCTGATCAATAGCATGTTCGGAACGAATTAAAGAAGTATCGCCCGTTTGATGGCTTAACGTGGATTAAAAAGACCTTTGCAGACAATCAAGAAGATTGGGAAAAGAGATATAAAAATGCAAGGGAAAAATTCTTTAGGCGTCTAGAAGAACAGCGGCTTGCCAAGCAGCGTTGGAAAATACGAGCAAGGCTGCAAGAAGAGGCCAATACATTTTTCGAAAATAACTCACTTCTTTTATATTTACATGTCAGGTATTATATTGCCGGTATTTTGGCAAAAGATCTTAAGAATAAGCCTAAATTCCAATATGTCGATCCATACTTGCTTGAAGAACAATTGGTTGAAGAGGGCGCCTTTCAAGCTGCCGAATACCTAATGGTCACTGACTTTTTCGAAGAGCTGACAGGCGATATTCATTCGTTAATCGGTTGGGGAAGGAACCGCTATGAATATGAAAATTACTTCTACAGGTATGAAAGGTTAGTTTCGGATTTCATAATGAAATTAGCCCCTGACAAATACTTGAAACATCTATCTGCCGCACTGCATCATGATTTTTTGGAGTCATATGGGGAAAGGCTGACGGACGATGCCCTTCAAGGTATACTAAGCGATGAATTGGCAGATTTGTCTCAGTCCTGTTTTGATGAGCTTAAGGAAGAATACCTTTCTGATTTACTGAAGCTTGAGGGAATTCCTTTTAATGAAACATTGCATGAAGAAATATTTGAAAAAGACGTGGAGAACAGAGAAAGAAGAAAAGCTGAAGTATTGGCAGAACAAGCCAGGAAGCGGGCAGAAGAGCAAAGGATGATCGATGACATCATCGGTAAGGCCTACACTCCATCGTTAGGAAAAAAGTTAGATATGTTTTGCATATCGGTGAGACCAATACGGGGAAGACGCATAAGGCCCTGGAGAAAATGAAACAAGCGGAAAGCGGTATGTATCTGGCACCACTTAGACTGCTGGCACTTGAAGTGTTTGATAAATTAAATGCGGACGGTGTACCTTGCTCATTAAAAACCGGTGAAGAAGAAAAGGCTGTTGAGGGTGCTAAACATGTCTCCAGTACCGTTGAAATGTTTCATGAAAAAGACTACCATGAAGTAATCGTCATAGATGAAGCCCAAATGATTGCCGATAAAGATCGAGGCTTTTCATGGTTTAGGGCGATTACACAAGCTAATGCGAAAGAAGTACACATAATCGGGAGCAATAATATCAAAAAAATGCTTCTGAACCTTCTGAATGAAGCTGATTTAGAACTCCACGAATACAGACGGGAAATACCGCTTGAGGTGGAACAAAGGGAGTTTGGACTGAAGTATACCAAAAAAGGGGATGCCCTCATTTGTTTTTCTAGAAGGCAGGTACTGGAAACCGCGTCCCGGCTTAAAGAGAGTGGACATAATGTCAGCATGATATACGGCAGTATGCCTCCTGAAAATAGAAAACGGCAAATAGAACTATTCAATCGAGGTGAAACATCAGTTGTCGTTGCCACCGATGCGATTGGAATGGGATTGAACTTGCCAATACGCCGAATCGTCTTTCTTGAAAATGAAAAATTCGACGGGACACGAAGAAGAAGATTGACTTCTCAAGAAATCAAACAAATCGCAGGCCGAGCGGGTAGAAAAGGGATTTATGACACTGGTAAGGTAGCATTTACAGCAGAAATCAAAATCATGAATAAGTTGCTGGAACAGGTAGATGAGCCAGTTCAAACCTTCACTATCGCCCCAACCTCTGCCGTATTTGAACGTTTTCAAAAATATTACCGGAACCTAGGGACATTTTTCGAAATGTGGGAGAGGTTTGAGCCTCCTAAAGGCACGAAAAAGGCATCTCTAGCGGAAGAAAGGGAGCTTTACGAACTGATACGGGATACTGAAATCGAAGCTCGTTTTTCTTTAATGGATTTATATGGTTTCCTGCATATTCCCTTTTCGGCAAAAGAACCAAGTCTGATCAGACAGTGGCTGGAAACGGTCGAAGCGATTGCCGAGAACAGTGACCTTCCTGAACCGATCATCAAGACAAGGAATCTTGAAGAATTGGAGCTATCTTATAAAGCGATAGGTCTTCATCTATTATTTTTATATCGGATGGGAAAGCGGACGGAAGCTGTTTATTGGGAGCGTATCCGTGAAGAAATCAGTGATGGCGTTCATGATCAGTTAAAAGATGAAATGTTGAATTATCAAAAAAATGCAAGCGCTGTGCGAAAAGGCTGCCGGATGACTCACGTTTTCAAATATGTGACGCTTGTTATCATCGAGGGCTTAGAAAGACGCACAGATTCAATTAAACGAATTCCTTTTATAATAATGACCCGAATGAAGTGCACAATGGTGTCGTCATTCGGGTTATTGGTGTTTGAATAAATCATTTGGTCGTTCGTTTCGATTTAGCAATAAATGCTGCTTGCTGCTTCATTCGTTTATCCGCTTTCTTATCATGCACCACTAAGATTGCATGAATTAAACCAGGGACATAAAAAAATAGTGTGAGGACCAAATTAAGCACAGCCTGAATGGGTTTACCGGCTAATAATACGGCTAATGGAGGGAAAAGAATCGCAATTAAATAAAGAATGGTGAACACTCTCCAATAAAAGATTTTTATCTGACAATAACGGTTTGTTTCTCTGAATGCTTAGTTTACTTTAATTTAATTGAGAAGCAATTCGGTTAATGAAGTTCCATTTCCTGATGATACCTCTTGTTATCGCCTTGATAAATATATGCTCAAGAGCCCGATTCATACCTACTGAACATTCTGGCTCAAAGAAGCAGTCTTTTTACCTCCGATATAGCAGGAGGGCCATTGCTAATCATCGTTTTTGCTGCTTTCGGTCAATGTAACGCCGTTTTTTGTGTTAGAATAATCAGAATACTAACTGACGAAAGCGGGAGATTTATGAAAAAAAGATAGGCTGTTTGCATGCTCACTATACAAATATAGAATACATAGAAACCGCATTCTCGAAATTCGATATTGAATGGCTTCATTTTGTAGATCCGGGATTGATGCAACGGGTGTCAACGGATGAAAATTTTAATCATTCGGATGCTCAAAAAAGGTTAAACAGCAAGTCGAATGGATTGCCGAATGTAAAGTGGATGCCATCCTGATAACCTGTACAAACTATATCGCTTTATTAAACGAAGAACAACTATCTTTACCGATGCCCATCATTAAAATCGATGAACCATATTTTGATCAAATTTGCCAATTGCAGCAACCGCAAATGATATTATTCACGAACCCTGCCACTGTTGAAGGAACGGTAAAACGTTTAAATGCACATGCTGAAAAATATGGGACTGTGGATTTTGAAGTCATCATTATCGACAATGCCTTTGAATTCATCATGCAGGGGTTGGGAGAAAGCTATAATCAGGAAATCATGAATTTCCTATACCAGTTTAATAACGAAAATAGACCGCTATCTGTGGCTCAACTATCAATGGTCGAAGCAGCAAGGAGATATGAACTTCAGACAGGAAAGACCATTTTAAATCCATTGCATGCATTAGTTGATTCCATGATCGTTCAACTAGAACTAAGTTCCTTGAATGGTCTTTGAACTAGGATTTATGGTGCCGCATATACGGAATGATTATAAAATGCAAAAATGTCTTTGGAAAGACCTGGTTAAATCACAATGCAGGGGTTTCAGACGACAAGCTCAAAGAAAAGCGAGTTTGACTGCGGTTTTTAAATTTTAGGTAGAACCCCATTCTTCAAACTGAAATCCCTATGCGGGGATTTTTTTATTATGTCTTTGTGCGTATTTGTTCACGGATGTTTTCAAGTTCTTCAAGGGATAGATCCGTCAGGGAATTTTTAATTTCTTCTTCCACCCGTTTTCGGTCAAGCTCCCTATATTCACTCCACCAATCCCGCAGCCCTTCGGTGTTTTCGAGAAGATACTCTATATCTATTTCTTCTTGCTCATCATCTGATAAATATCGCATGACCGCACCTAATAATCGATTGAGTTTCGCTACTTCACTTTCCTTATCAGGTGAAGCGGGGGTATCTTTCATTTCTAAATCATCTTTAGCAGGAACATTCCGAGGTGTCATAATATCCTCCTGTTTTTAATACTAGTGTGCCTAAAAAGGGCGGTTTTCAATATATGTTTTTCTTAAAAATTTCAACATATACCTCGCTAGAATATATATTTATACCATTAACCTTTAATAGGTTAAAAAAAGTAGTCAGTAGGTAAGGGTTAATATAATAAAAGGAATAGCATTATCTATTCCTTACATCAAGCGACTAAATTTTCTGCATTCTTCTGCACACCTCGAACAAGCCTCAGCACATTTTTGACAATGTTCATGATCGTGTTTTTTACATTCATTTCCGCAGCTTTCACAAATCTTGGCACAAGCTTCAGCCAACTCTGAAATAAACGGTGTTCCTCTCCCTATCGCCTGTGCTATATAAGAGCAAATATCCGAACATTCCCGATCCAAGGGAATGCATTGCACCATCATGTTTACATGATCTTCTTTTAAGCATGCGTCGTAACAATGATTACACGCGGTCATACAATCATTTAAAGTTTGGATAACAGATGAATAATTCTCATGTGTCTCTCCTTACTATTATCCATTAAACTTTCCTTTAAACTTCTTTTAGGGTAAGGTAAATGATTCTTTCAAACTGACCGGACAAGTAATGGCCTATAGGGAATGAATGAAAGGGACAGTGCATAAATTTAAATGAAAGGAGTGGATATATGAAAATGTTCATTAAATTAAGTGTTGCCAGTGTCTCCGGAGCCGTCGTGTATTTGATATATAATGTCAACCAGACGCTGCGTAAAGGAATGGGAACGCTCGAAGAAACAAATAAGACACTGGAAGAGGTAAGAAATGCAGTACATGGATTGACGCAAGAGTCCAAAAAATTGATCCACTCTGCCAATCAAATTACAGCGGATGTAAAAGGGAAGATGGAAAATGTAGATCCATTGCTGGAATCCGCTCAAGATGTTGGGGAAATGATTCATAATGTAACCAGCTCCATGAAAGAAGCCAGTTTGGAAGGCCGCCCCAAGGATTCATCCACACCGTCAGCTCCTTCAACTCGAACTGAAGCTGGGGGGTTCAAATAAATAGAATCATTTTATCTTAAAAACAGGTACCCCGGGATTCACTAACATAATAAAAATTAATCGTTTCTACTATTTAATTTAGAGGGGAGCTTTATCTTGATTATTCAATATAGTGTGGCTGCAATAGCTTTAGCCTTCATTTGGTTGGTCGTATTTTTAATCAGTACACTTCAAAAGGGAATGGTCACGATAGCGGAAGCCAATCAAACATTGGTTGAGGTGAGAAATGCCATCCACGATTTGTCCGGTGAATCGAAACAACTTTTGCAAACTGCAAATGAAATCACCGACGATGTAAAAACTAAAATGAAAACGGTTGAACCATTATTGGATTCTGCTCAGGACGTTGGTGAAGCGATACATTCAGTTACAAACTCTGTTAAAAAGCCACTAACGGCTTCCGTACAGAGTTTTCCCCGAAAAAATCAATGCTATCAAACCCAAAAGCCAAATTAGATAAAAAAATGAAAGACACTACCGGTTTTTGGAGTGTCTTTTTGATGGTATGTATAATAGCCGTACTCTTATGCCTCATATGGATATCGCCAGTAGTTTATATCTATAAGACCCATTTCTCTCATACAGATCTCTTAACACCCTGTATGAGAATGTGGAACAAACATAAATTTTGTATGGATTATAGGACAAGCGATTATTTTTCTGTCTTGTCACCTATAGAATGACCGGATGTTTTTGAGTCATTGGAATGCTTGACGCCTTTACTAACATATGGTTTGGCGCTTTTTTTTCTTGTTGGCACTTGTTTTCCAACGATTCCAGCCCTTCTTGCCCGTTCCAGTGCCCGTACCTTTACCCGTTCCGCTCTTAGCCTTAGCTTTACTCATGAAATCACTCCATTACTATTGTATGGTTAGTTTAAACCATTTCACTTGATTATTATCCAAGTATGTTGAAATATACAGTAATGATGGTGATATGTACAGGGAAAGGCTCAATATTTTTTAATCTAAATCTTTATAAAGCAATAACAGCAAGGTTTTTGCGGGGTGAACTTGTTGTTTGCCTCACTTTATCGATATCGATCTTGATTTCGTCAGTAAGATGCTTATGCCGATTTTTTTGCAAATGGTCAAGTAGTGCATGAAAGTTAATAATACCGCACCTGTATTCATTCCTAAAATGATTCCTCCCATATTAAGAGAAGCCTGTGACCCTAGGATATACATCATTAAAAAGGCAACAATATGGGACCATACGGTATGGATGAAAGCATCTTTCACCAAACCCAGGCCGATGAGATAGGCTTGCATGGGAATGACAAAAAAATGAAAAAGGAAGTAAGGACATAATAATTTTAAATAGTATGCGGCAGATGTTGAAGAAAAAAAGAGGGAGGTCAAAGGTTCCGCAAAGAAATAAATGAAGATTACCGCAGGAACTCCATACAATACGGTGAAAGACATCGATTTTTGCAATAAAACCCTCAATTTTTCTTTATCCTGCCTCTTGTAAGCATTCGAAACATTCGGAATGAGCATGATCATTAAGGAATGTGCGATAAAGGCTGGAAAGAAGCCGATCGTCATTGCAACTCCAGTGAGCATCCCAAAATGCTCTGTAGCCACTACCGCACCGAATCCTGCCGATAGAAGGGCAGTGTGGATCAAAAAAGGTTGGATGGCATTTGTTATCGCATGAAAGATCCTTAACCCCATGGTGGGCAGAGAAACCGCCAATAACTTTTGCCGTGCATGTTTACCGGTTGTCCGTGAGTTCGTACCGCGCCTCATGATCCGCATTTGAAGAATCAAAAGGTTGATCAAGTATAGAAAAACGAGGAACTCACTGCCAATCAAAACAAAAAAGGCCATCAATAATGACTTTTCCTGGTTAAAATGAAATAAGTTAAAGATGAGGAAAAGCAAGCCGAATTGAATGATATCTTTTAAAAAGTTGGAAAAGGCGATCTTTCCCATTTGCTGGACACCCATGAAATAACCTCTTGCAATCGACGAAAAGGCAACTATCGGGATTAATGTGATGAGCAGCCATTTAATATAGGGATGGTATTTGTCCATTATGGATGAGAAGGAAAGTATGAAAGGCATGACTACACACATTACCAATACGACGACTGCAGCCATTTTAAGTGCATGAATGATAAGATTATAATGCATTGCCTGTTTATTTTCCGCAACGAATTTTGAAATGGAAATATGTAATTCAAGGCTGGCGATCACATATATCAAAAAGAAAATTGGCAATATGGACATATAAAGACCCATGCCTTCTTCGTGTAATTCCCTGGCTAGGAGCATGTTCACTAAAAATTCGATACATTCACCAAAAAACGCTGCGACAATCAAGATGAGCGTTCCTTTATAAAAAGATTTCATGTTGGTCCACTCCTAACAAGGTGTTTGTATAAAGATATGAGACATGCCATGGAATATTCATGAGGAACTGCAGATCCCGGCGATACAATGTACGGTCATGCCTATGGCAATCCTTATTAATCGCTGTTGAAAGATAAAAAATTTAATCAGGGTAAGGGTGGGAATTTGAATGAAATCGATTGGTTACAATCATTTCTAATGAGGAAATCATTACCCATGCCATCTTCATCAAAAGGCTTCATACGGTGATATTCCAAACAGGGGCAAGGTTTGTTGCCATGTGTTCCCTTTGGTCGAAAGGGTCGGATGAATCATGAGCATAAGGTGGGACTTGAATTTCGCTTTGAAATTCATGCTTTATTTTGCTATCCTTTAGCAGAGGGGATGATCAATATGAAATTCACATCTATTAGTCAATCAAATATAGATGAATTGTGCATTGCGTTTGAAAGCTGTCTTACGAAACATGACATTACATTTAAATATGTAGATATGACGGAAGATAACGGAATCATATCGTTTATTTTTTGTAATGACCCGGAAAATGCGAGATCGGTCGACATGGAAAGTGAACGCTTCATTGGATTGGATACCGATTACATAGCCAAGGAAATCTTAGAGCCAATCCTGCCTAGATTAAAAGAATTTGCACAATATAAAATCATCGATTAAGATGATTTTTTTGTTTTGAGACTTGTTTTTATTGCCTAGATGGAGCTGGAAATTTAACTTCCTATTATATGTGTATTATTATAGACAGGGTATGGTTAGGGGAAGTAAAAGAGCTGGAAAGCGATTTACCATTGGGTAGCTATGCAGGAATGGTGATTAAATAAAAGAAATACCCTGGGTGTGTAATCATCCAGGGTATTTCTTCTTTGAAAGGCAATCTTGGTGGATTGTAAAGATCGCATTTCACCTCTTACTATACTTCGCGGAATTCTGGATCAAATGACCATTTTCTTACCGGCATTTAATTCAACTTCCTGCTTGGGAGATTCTACTTTCTTGATTTTCTTCACTCTAAAGTGATAAACCGCATAACATCCAAGGAAGAATGCTCCCCCGCAATATAGGGCCATTCGCTGCTCAGGAACAAATGCTAAACTGATCATGACGATGCAGTTTGTTATTAAAGCAAGAATGGGGATGAATGGGTATAGCGGAACTTTGAATTTCAGATCTTCTATCTTTCCGCCTTGGCGGGTATAGGACTTTCTAAAAGCAAGAAGACTAGCCGATATGGCAATCCAGCCAATTTGTGCACCTAATCCTGCAAGGGAGAGAAGAAAGACAAATATTGTGTCTGCGGCTACCACACTTGAAAGTAAAGACAAACCGGCAATCGCCAGGGTGATGAGCAGGGCATTAAGCGGAATCCCTCTCTTATTCACCAAACCGAGCTTCGGACTTGCCATCCCTTCCCTTGAAAGCGAGTAGAGCATACGTGTCGCAGCATAAAGACCTGAGTTCGCCACTGACAATAGTGCTGTAAGAATGATGAAGTTCATGATGTCAGCTGCATATGGAACTCCGATACTATCTAGTACAACAACGAATGGACTTTCTGAGATCCCGGCTTTTTCCCTTGGAATCATCGCCGAAAGTACTGTAACCGAAAGAACAAAGAAGAAAAGGGTTCTCCAAACCGTTTGTTTGATGGATTTTGGTATGACCTTTTCCGGGTTTTCACTTTCTCCAGCGGCAATTCCGATTAATTCTGTTCCCTGGAAGGAAAAGTTCACTGTAATCATTGTGATTAGCAGGGCCGATATCCCATTGGGGAAAAGACCCTCAGCGAAAAAGTTTGAGAAAAATGGGGTCTCTTGTCCACCTTTCATATCAATCAAACCAAACATAGCAGCACCGCCAACGATGATGAACAGAATGATGGCCACTACTTTTATGCTAGAAAAAAACAAATTCCGATTCACCAAATGCCTTTGCTGATAACGCGTTTAGTGAAAAGATGAGGAAAGCAAAGATTGCACACCACATCCAAACGGGTGATTCAGGAAACCATCTTTGCATAAGCTGGCCTGCCGCCAGAAACTCTAAGGCAACTGTAACCGCCCAACCTAACCAGTATAGCCACCCAATGGCAAACCCGGTTCCAGGACCGATGAACTTTGTCGCATATGTCTGAAACGAACCGGAAACAGGCATGGCAACGGATAGTTCACCTAGACAAAGCATCGTTAAATACATGATGAAGCCGCCGACTATGTAAGAGAGGATAGCACCGAAAGCTCCTGCTTCATGAATGGTATAGCCTGAACCGATGAAAAAGCCCGTACCAATACATCCCCCTATTGAAATCATAAATAAATGTCTTGCTTTCATGCTCCGTTTTAATTCATTTGGTTGATTTTCTGCTGTTTTCATTGAAAACTCCTTTACCTGATGGGTGCAAACGGTTTCATTTATTGACGTTATTAGGGAATTTTTGTTTTCACAAGTCTAATAGTTTTGATTGATTCTTAGATGATGTCGAATCCGCTCCGAAAAGAGATTACTTCTGCATTAAAGAAGCATGAGTCAATGTACATAGGTACCTATGCAGAATTTATTTCGAAAGCGCCGCTTAATAAAGAAAAGGAAGCCAAGCGTCAGGAAACTAGGAATGTAAATTGATTCATGTCGAACATCCGCCAATGGAGGAAGAAGCACATAATGATGTATGGGCTTTTTCCTATGGAGTATCACTTTAACGAACTCTCTATATTTCTATCAAAAAAATAGTGTCCGATTATTTTACATTGGCCAATAGATCAGGAGTTATATGTTCTTCCGCTCCATAAAGTAATTTTTCCCCAAGCAATGAGCCCATTAATGCGACAGCAACTTCAGCCGTTTTATTATGCTCGTCCAATATTGGGTTTATCTCAACAAACTCTGCTGATGTAATGATATTAGCTTCAGCTAGCATTTCCATGGCAAGGTGGCTTTCACGGTAGCTAATGCCTCCCATTACAGGCGTTCCGACCCCTGGGGCATCATCTGGATCAAGACCATCAAGATCAAGTGATAAATGTACAAGATCCGTACGTTCTTTAAGGTAGGCAATCGATTCTTCCATCACTTTTGTCATACCCATTCTATCAATCTCATGCATAGTATAGACTTTAATTCCTTTTTCCCTGATTAACTCTTTCTCACCCTGGTCTAAAGAACGGGCACCAATGATTACGATATTCTCTGGTTTGACTTTTGGAGAATATCCGCCGATATTAGTCAGTGCAGGGTGGCCAAGACCCAAACTTACGGCTAGGGACATACCGTGTATGTTTCCTGATGGGGAAGTTTCGGCAGTATTTAAATCGCCATGTGCATCATACCATATTACCCCTAAGTTTTCAGTATGCTTCGCTAAACCGGCTAATGTCCCGATAGCAATGCTGTGATCTCCCCTAAAACTAAAGGAAAACGATTCGCCTGGATGACTTCATCCACTTTTTGACTCAATTTTTCATTACCTTCTGCTACATCCTGCAGATTCTTTAAATTTGTGTCACTATCACTTTGTGCTCTTTCCTGTATTTCTACTTTAATATCACCTTCATCACGGACAGTATAGCCAATGTTTTCAAGTCTTTCACTTAATCCTGCATATCTGATGGCACTAGGCCCCATATCCACTCCTCTTCTAGTTTGACCAAGATCCATTGGCACACCAATGATTGAAATTTCCTTTTTCATATGTAATTCCTCCTTCGATTTTTCTACCCTAGTATAAGGGTAAAAGGATAGATGACTCAACTCGACATTTTTTTGAATATTTATACGATTGAGAAAAGGGTGAAAGTCTTGGGTTGAATTTCCTATCATTGATTATTGATGAATAGGATATATTACCATGCGGGGTATGAGGGGAATTGGCTGAATTCCTTTAAAATCTGCAAATGTTGAGATTTTTATTCCAGGAATGGAAGTGATAGCGTTATCAATCGGAATCTATGGCCAAGGAAGATTCAGAAGATATTGAATATATTTTACTAGTTACATTTATTCATCAAAAGGAGTGGTTTCACCTAAAATGTATGGAAGGATTTTTCATTTTTATATTAAAAAAATTTTTTTGACATGAGAATAAAGAACTTTTTTACCAATCTGGTCAAACTTGAGAAACAATCCATTCCAAAAATGGGTTATTTCGCTAGATATAAAAGCATATGGAAGGGTTTGTTTCCCGTAAAAAGGTAAAGAGCGGCAGGCTGGATTGCTGCTCTTTACCTTACTGTTAAACTATATGATTGTTTTAAAACTTTTTACTCCAATCCTCATCTTCAAGTGGCACACCTTTGGTACTAATATAGTCTACAATCATATTTCCATGTTTAAGAACTCTATCTTTTTTAAGGGCGTTGATAATTTCTGTAAAGCGGTCTTCATCTGCGTCCTGTTTCTTACGTGAAAGGGTAATCCGAATGGTTGGGGAAACTTCGTAATCTTTATAGCTGGCTGGTTTATTCGGATCAATCTTCAATTCTTTACCGATCCCCTCTTCAAAGACCAAGAGTAATTGACTATAATCGCCTATTTCTTCTTGAATCTTCTCCCAATCTTCACTTTCCGCAATTCCTTCCATTTCCTTGGATATCAACACGTCACCCAGTTCTTTTTCAACATAAGGCCTGATTTCCTTCTCTGCATCGTCCTGCCATTTATCAGATAGGAATGTATCCTCCATTTCCCCTGTTTCATCATTAAAGAAAACCAGAAAATGCGTACCATATTTTTCATGTTTCACTTTAGCTGCGTATTCAAAATAGCCCCTGTTTCCCATATTGTCGTATAGGACATCGTATATTTCGGTTCCTTCATCAAAAGTTTTCACTAAATATCGTTCAGCTTGATCCCTGACCTTCTTTTCTTCATCAGGATCTGCTTTCATGCTCTGTGTGAATGAAAACATAAGGATCATCACACCGGCCAAGATGATTAAAAAACACCTAGTAAAGTCAGTAAAATCTTTTTTGTTTTGCTCAAGGAACACCCTCCTGTAATCTCTGCTACTTCTCATTAATTCCCATATTATTCTAACATTTTAATCGCTCATTTTACTATGAAAATGGAGCCTATCTTTTCCCCGGGGCGAAATCACCTGCACTCCAAAATATCGGGATACTTTGTTACAATAAATAAATCCGGTAGTACCCTAAAGGGAGAGATTGACTTGGAAACCTATCAAAGAAAAATGAATCATAATCGGGATGAAGACAGAAAGTTGCGGTGGAAACAGCATCGTATACAAGTTACTGGGTTATTCGATGCCGTTTTTTTGAAAAAAGCGTTCGTAAATAAAGTGGCTATCGTCGGTGCAGGCAATTGCGATGATTTGGATTTAGAGTATCTGGCAACTAAATGCAACTCCATATACCTATTTGATATTGATATGAAAAGTATGGAAAAGGGTACGGCAAATTTGCCTGAACGGACCCGGGAGAAAATTCAACTTATCGAAATTGATGTCACAGGCCTCGATAAAGTGGATTTTGATCACCACCTGTCTTCCATGCTGAATCGTGGCGAAACGGCAAAGGGAATTATTCAATATTTAAAGGATACTGAAAATCGGTTAGGTCAGCTTTCTGAAAGTGTTTTTGCTAATTATTATAATGATTTTGATATCGTGGCAACTTCCGCCATTTATACCCAACTATTTTATAATTGGGCCAAGGAATTGCTTTCTGACCATGCAAACCACTATCAGAAAATAGATGCAGAAGAGCTGAAGAATGGAATTTTAGATTTAAGGGATGAGATCGTTCGTACAGTGAATCACTCTATATCTAAATGTACTAAGCAAAATGGATTCTGTATTACATGGACTGATATCTTAAAAATCGAACCTGAGTATATGGATACCATTAACGAAGGGATGAATGCCATCTTTGCATTGGCCTCGAACGTGGGATATGGGGCAGCATTGATAGGGGTAAAAACGTTTATTGAAAAAGTCGATAAAAGCGAATTAACCCTTCGATACTGGCCATGGGATTTTCATGCAAACAAACAGTATTTGACCATTGGCATTATCGGGAGATTGAATGGCTTGTAATTGAATTAATGGCGGGATAGATAAGCGAATCAGCAGCTGAATCTATCCTTTTGTTGTTGGTTATGGTCCACTTAGGAATAGTATTAATCCTTTGGGCGTGATAAAAAGGGGCTGGGCCAGCAAACCATGGGAAATAAGACATAATTATATAAAAGGTATAAAAAACGATGATATTTTTAACTATTTGTCTAATGATTTCACAATCTGGTGTGGATATAATGAATCTGTTGAAAACAGAATATTCCGATAAGTGTCGACGGGGACAGCAAAGGAAGAGGTTGCTAAAACTGAGGGTGGAACAATAAGGAAGGGGTGTGTTGGTTGAAAGCTGATATCGTGTTCATTAACGGCGAAGTCATAACCGTAAATCAAAAAATGAAGTCGCAGAAGCCCTGGCAATTAACGGTGATCGTATCTCGGCGGTCGGAACGAATCAGGAAATCAAGGCATTTATCGGAGAAGAAACAAATGTGATTGATTTGCAGGGAAAGTCATTACTTCCTGGGTTTATAGATTCTCATATTCATCTTATATTGTATGGTGTCAATCAATTGGCAGTTAGCTGTAAAGCTGAACATATTAAATCTGTAGAAGATTTGTTAAACGATCTGAAGAAGAAAGCTTCGACGATCCCTAAAGGTGAGTGGATCCGTGCCTGGGGCTTCAATGAGACCGCAGTGAAAGAAAAACGTTATCCAACAATAGCGGAATTGGATGCTATTTCAACAGACCATCCCATTATCGTAACCCGTACATGCAGCCATATAAGCGTGGTGAATAGCAGGGCGTTAGAGATTGCCCGGATTGATGAAAACTCGGAGAATCCAACTGGGGGGATCATTGAAAAAGATGGAGCGGGGAGGATTACAGGCAAACTCATTGAAACAGCAAATATGATAATGGCCGACAGAGCAAGCTATTCGGAAAGTGACCTGTTGAAGGCAGTCAAAATAGCGTCGGAGCATTTCATCGCAGCAGGCATTACAAGCATTCATGAAGCTGGTGCTCATGGTCCTGAAAGTTTCCGTTTAATGCAACAGGCCATAAAAAATAAGGATATTCGTGTCCGTATCTATGCGATGGTCGGTGCATTGAATAATTCTCATGAATTTGTGAATAAAATGGTGGATTCGGGAGTGATGACCGGAACTGGGGATGAAAGATTCAAAATCGGACCAGTCAAATTGTTTACTGATGGCAGCAGTACCGGTCCGACAATTGCTACCCGTGAGCCTTATTCGAGTGACCCTGGTTATTCCGGCATTCTTTATTATAAAGAAGAGGAGATCTATCAAGTATTAGGTCAGGCACATAAAAAAGGCTATCAGATCACAGTCCATGCCCAAGGTGACAAAGCGATAGAGGTGTATTTAAATTGCGTGGAAAAGGCTTTGAACGAATCGCCCAGAAAAGATCATAGACATAGAATTGAGCATGCTGGAATATCTTCGCCAGATTTACAAATGAGGATGAAAGAACTAGGAATAATCCCGATCCCCAACCCCCCATTTCCTTATGAATTCGGTGATATTTATATTGAACATTACGGCAATAGGGTCAACCACATGTACGCTGCCCGTGATTTTATTGACAATGGCATTATGGCCGCAGGCGGTTCGGATGCTCCCGTTACTGATCACGACCCTATATTAGGCATACACGTTGCTGTTAATAGAACAAGCAGGTCTGGTACGAGAATAGGTGCGGTTCAATCGATTAGCGTAATGGAAGCCATTAAACTATACACATGGAATGGCGCTTTTGCGAGTTTCGATGAAGATGTCAAAGGCAGTCTGGAGGCAGGAAAGCTGGCCGATCTAGTAGTATTGAATGATAGTATATTGAAAGTGGATTCCCAAAATATCAAGGATTTGAAAGTTGAATCAACGATTCTGAATGGGGAGATTCTTTATCATAGGGAAACAATGGTGGAAATATAATCTAGCGTGACTATTCTAAAACAACAAGACCTTCACTTACCTTTTTTGGCTTAAACGAATGCAAGAGGATTTAGCAGGTTATTTAAAAGGGGGATATTCGCTATGAAAAAGCAAAAATTATTAATTAATGGTGAGAGGCTGAGTCGTACGCTAGAGAAATTTGCTGATTTTGGACGCACGGAAAACAACGGAGTCACACGGCTATCCCTTTCCGAAGAAGATCGATTAGTCCGTGATTATTTTTGCGCTTGCTGTAAAGAATTGGGTATGACGATTAAGGTTGATGATATGGGAATATTTACGCCACTTTGGCGGGATTAGAAAACAAACCACCTATTGTAATGGGATCACATATGGATACCGTAAAAAAGGGCGGACGGTTTGATGGTATCTTGGGTGTGGCTGCAGGTTTGGAAGTCGTGCGGACTCTGGTGGAAAATAATATCCAACCTAAAATTCCGGTAATGATCGTCAACTTTACGAATGAAGAGGGAGCCAGATTCGAACCTTCCATGATGTCCTCGGGAGTCCTTTCAGGTAAATTCGAAAAATCGATCATGCTGCAAAAAACGGATAGTGAAGGAACGACTTTCGAAAGTGCTTTGAATGCCATTGGATATGCTGGGGATAAAGAGTCTCGTTTAAAAGAAGCGACTGCATTTCTAGAGTTGCATATTGAACAAGGACCAATTCTTGAACGGGAATCACTAACGATCGGTGTCGTTGAATGTGTCCTTGGTATGGTGTGCTATGAGATAGAAGTTACAGGAGAATCCAATCATGCAGGAACCACACCGATGAATATGAGAAAGGATGCTTTCTTCTCTGCG
Organism: Peribacillus frigoritolerans; assembly: GCA_030562215.1. GTDB lineage: Bacteria > Bacillota > Bacilli > Bacillales > DSM-1321 > Peribacillus > Peribacillus frigoritolerans_B. The sequence goes on from JAUPFL010000001.1 coordinate 3,533,973, forward strand.
AATAGCTTGATTATGGAGGCCCGTCAGAAGTTAGGCATGCTTGATGACGATTTGGTTTTTACGATGGGAAGGGTAAATGTGTTTCCTAATATCCATACGGTCATCCCTAATAAAGTGGTTTTTTTCGCTAGAAGCGAGGCATAAGGAATCCAAAGTCATCGAAAAGGTGGAGGAAGTCATAAAAAGCCTTACAACTACAGGTTCAGAAGGCGGCTGTGACATCCAAGTGAAAAAATTGTGGGACAGGGATACCGTGTTGTTCGACAAATCCATTTGCAATTTATTAGAGCAATCGAGCAAATCACTAGGACTACCTTATAAAAGAATGGTAAGCGGTGCAGGACATGATGCACAGTTTATTGCCAGCTATATACCTACTGCCATGGTTTTCGTTCCAAGCATCAACGGAAAAAGCCATTGTGAAGAGGAACTTACTACTTGGGAAGATTGTGAAAAAGGCGTCAATGTAATATTGGAAACGGTCCTTGCCATCCAGTCATCTTAAGACGAAAATAGGGTGGTTGGAATACAGCTAATAACAGTGACCGAATGGTGCTATCAAACCATCAGTTCAGCATGAAATCCGGCTTGACTGATGGTTATGCATCCGTGGTGTAAGGAACCTAATTAGGGGAGGGTATAATTTGGATGCTATTAAGCTATTGCTTTTTGTTCCATTTATAGGGTTTTTAGGTTTATTGCCCTATGTAAATAAAATAGAACCGTACATATTTGGGATGCCTTTTTTGTTATTTTGGGTAGCATTTTGGATGGTGATGGCATCGATTATCCTAATGATCGTCTATAAGTTCGATCCTGATAATAAAGGGAGTGATTCTGAATGAATATCTCATTGCTCATCATTGCCATCTTTTTGGTTCTAGCACTTTATTTAGGGATAAAAGCAAGAAAAGGGAAGGATATGGATATGGAGCAATTTGCCGTAGGGGGCAGGGGCTTCGGTACATTCTTCATTTTTCTCTTGATAGCAGGTGAAATTTATACAACTTTTACATTCCTGGGCGGAAGTGGGTGGGCATACTCAAAAGGTGCCGCCGCTTATTATGTTCCCGCCTATATTTTCTTAGCTTACGTCCTATCATATTGGCTCGTCCCTAAAATATGGAGATATTCAAAACGCCATTCCATTATCTCTCAGCCAGAGTTTTTGCATCTAAATATAAAAGCAGGTCGATGGGGATGATCGTTGCGGTATTGGGAAGCTTAGCCCTTGTTCCGTACATAGTCATTCAGCTCAAAGGATTAGGTATCATTGTTTCAGAAGCATCATACGGAGCAATTTCACCAGTTGCTGCAAGTGTGATCGGTGCTGTGGTTGTAACTACTTATGTAATGATTTCAGGCATTCATGGGTCGGCATGGACAGCCATACTGAAAGATTTCATGATTTTGGTGGTCGTTATCTTTTTAGGGATTTACATTCCAGTTCATTACTTCGGAGGCATACAGCCAATGTTCGAGACCGTCCAAGCTGCTAAACCGGAAATGTTGGTTTTGGCGGATCAGGGATTAAGTCAGTCCTGGTTTATGTCCACCGTTTTGCTGAATGCACTAGGATTTTATTTGCTGCCACAAACATTCATGGTCGTTTTATCGTCCAATGGGGAAAGGACCCTTCGCAAAAATGCGATTGCGTTACCCTTATACACATTGTTGCTGCTGTTCGTTTTTTTCATTGGATTTACAGCCATCATGGAAATCCCGGGTTTGCAAGGAGCTGATGGGGATCTCTCACTCTTAAGGCTGGCGATTCAAACATTCGATCCATGGGTGATAGGGATTATCGGAGCTGCCGGTTTATTGACGGCCCTAGTACCTGCTTCAGTCATGCTAATGGCTGCATCGGTAGGTCTGACAAATAGCTTTTTCAAAGTTCTGGTCCCTGCTGCGACTGAAACACTTCAATTGATTGTCTCAAGGATAATTATTATCGGTATCTCAATCATTGCTTTAATTGTAACGGTTACAGGCGGCGAGGCTTTGGCCATCTTGAATATCATGTCATACAGTTTAATTACACAACTGGCACCTTCCTTGTTTTGCAGTTTGCCAAAAAACAATATCATCAATAAGTTTGGTGCAATGGCAGGAATATTGGCAGGTGTCCTGATTGTTTTATATGCGACAATTGCAGATGTGAAGGTTTCCACATTCCTCCCAAATACCCCACATGTAATTAATGATATCAGTACAGGCGTCATAGCTTTATTGATTAATATATTAGTAACATTCATTGTAAGTGCACTGACAAAACATATCTCCACGCAACACACCGAAATGAATGATTTGGACAAGATATCCTGATTTCTTTTAAACAAGGCAAATGGAAGTACTGTCTGTAAGAACTGATAATACATGATTTGGGAGGAGTTTTGTGAAGATTAAAATAACGGCTTGTCAATTTCGTGTAGAAAAAGTTTCAACTTTCAATGAATTTCAGGAACAAGTAGAAGACTTGATCACCCAAGTTCCCGAAAACTCGGATTATATCATTTTTCCTGAACTGTTAACTATCGGGTTATCAACGGCCTTTGGGGAACAGGATGCTTCGTCCGTTACCAGGATTGATGAATATACGAATCAATACAAAAATCTTTTCAGCTCACTTTCAAGAAAAAGAAAACAGGTCATCATTGCGGGCACTCATCTGGAACGCCGTAAAAATGAATACTTCAATATAGCGTACATTTTTGATAAAGACGGATCGGTCGTTGAGCATAAAAAGACTCATATATTTCCTGCTGAAGCGAATTGGCATACTTCTGAAGGTGATGATCTAGAGGTTTATTCCATTGGTCCGGTTAAAATAGGAATAGCGGTATGTTATGAAGCGGAGATACCTGAAATTTCAAGGATATTATCAGTGAACGGCGCCGACATCATTTTTTGCCCATCATACACATTTACAGAGGCTGGCTTTTGGCGAGTTCGCCATTGCGCACATGCACGTGCAATCGAAAATCAGGTATATTTTGTTCATTGCCCCACTGTTGGTGAACCAGGGTCACCCTTGCCGAACGGATATGGCCGTGCCAGTATCCTTAGCCCCTGTGACAGCGCCTGGCCAGCAAATGGAATAATAGCCGAGGCGGTAATGAATGAACATACAATCATTACCGGTACAGTGGATATGGACGAGCTTTATCAGAATCGAAAAAGTGGTGCGGCGACCACTTTCAAGGATCGCAATCGCCGAAAAGACATGTATGCGAAATATGCGCCATATGAAGGGCTGAAATAATGTGTTGGATCCCGAACCATAGTCGGAATAATGAATGTGAAGGTCCAATAAAGTGTGGGGGTAGGTCAAAAAATGACCCCTGAAAAGTGTTCTTTAATACCTAGTTATTCTTCGTGATTTTTCCGTTTGATTGGCGTATTAGTTAAAGAACTTATCTATTCTCTTGCGAAAGAATCGGGAATTGACTTAATATACAAAATATATTGTCAACTGCTTGCTATATATATTAGAATATATATAACCATTTCATATTGTAATAATATAGATAGTCATCCTATTTATACCTGTTATGATGTCTGTAATGGCAGGAGGCACAACAAATATGTTTCAACAGAATACAGTATATATAGTTGGCGAATCGAAGGCGGCGTCCAATAATCCAATTACACAGCAATTCAACTGCTTTTTTATCGGATTCGTCATTGATAGTGATACGCATGAAATAGTGGATGCGGAATGCTCGACTACGATATCGATTACATCACGCTTCATTCAATCCATGTTAGTTGGTAAATCCATTCTTCGGCCCGATGAATTGGAAAAAGAAATTGAGCAACGGTATTTTGGTTCATCTCAGAAAGCACTGACTGTCGCCCTGAGAAATGCCAGCATCAAATATCAGCAACTTTATAAGTTATAGCTGCTTCTTTTGTCAGTCGCAATTGAAATCCAGCTGTTAAAGAGTGCGTACGCACTCTTTGGCAGCTGGATTTTTCTATGTAGTGCTATGCAAGAATCTATTGATGAGTTTGAATAAAATGGAAATTTCATTTTGTTATAAAATATAAGGAGGTATGGAATATGATTCAAGATGGTGTGATGTTTGTCTGCTTTTTATTGGCATTTACTGCCGTGATTGCGGTTGTGGAGAAAAAGATAGGAGGAAAGTTCTTCAAGTATGTTCCTGGTATTGTCCTTATTTATATTGGAGCGGCTCTGATGAAAACATTCGGGGTCTTTTCAGATAGTGAGTCAGTCGAAAGTGCATATGGCACCATACGGGGGCTCCTGCTGCCTGCCATGTTGATGCTTATGCTTTTGCAATGCGATATGCGGAAAATCATCAGACTTGGACCAAAGATGCTGTTAACTTTTTTGCGGCTTCATTCAGCATCATTGGAGGGTTCACTCTTACTTATGTTTTAATGAATGGCTTTTATGCGGAAGGAACTTGGAAGGCATTCTCGGCTTTGAGCGCAAGCTGGACAGGGGATCTGCCAATATGGTGATCTTGCAAGGCATACTTGATGTGCCTGAAAATATTTTTGGCTATGCGTTAATCATGGATACAGTCAATTATTCCATTTGGGTCATGTTCTTGTTTTGGCTAGTGCCTCTTGCTGGAAAATTCAATATTTGGACTAAAGCAGATACATCTTTCATTGATCAAATGACTTCCGAGCTTGAAGCGGGGAAACCGCCAAGACTGAATTTGGATTCGTGGAATTGATCGGTTTCTTGGCGCTGGCATTAATTGTTTCAGCAGGGGCAACCAAAATTGGGGAGAAACTGCCGGTACTCGGTGCCGCTGTGAATGGAACCACTTGGACGATCATCATCGCTTCGACCGTAGGATTAATTCTGGCTGTCACGAAGGTTGGACGTATTGCCGGTTCCATGGAAATTTCCAAAGTCATGCTTTATATAGTCATTGGTTTAATTGCTTCCCATGCCGATTTTTCACAGCTGTTTCAAGCACCTGTGTATATTATATCCGGATTTATGATTCTATTCTTTCATGGATTGATCATGGTCATTTTGGCCAAAATCTTTAAGTTGGATCTATTTACAATGGGAGTTGCCTCGTTGGCCAATATAGGTGGTGTGGCATCGGCCCCTATATTGGCTGGAGCATTCAACCGGGCGCTAATACCGGTCGGGATATTGATGGCTGTACTTGGCAGTCTTCTGGGCACCTATTTTGGAATTCTTACATCATATATACTCTCAAGCTTTTAAGGAAGGGTTGTTAATATGAAGATTGAAAGTTTACAAGTATCAGTGGAAACCTTGCCACTTGTCAAGCCATTCAAGACTGCATTACGCACCGCAATGGAAATTGAAAACATCCTGGTTTCCGTAAAGTTGGAGGATGGAACGGAAGGTATGGGAGCTGCAGCCCCTACGGTTGCCATCACAGGTGATTCTGTAAAAGGAATCATGACGGTCATTGAAGAAGTGATCACACCACATTTAATTGGCCGCGACATCGAGAATATCAATGCATTGTCTCAACTGATCCAACGATCCTGTGTAAGTAACACAAGTGCAAAAGCTGCTGTTGAAATCGCTTTGTACGACGCAGTCAGCAAACGATGGCAGCTCCCATTATATCAATATCTTGGCGGTAAAACCAATGTCCTGAAAAATGATATGACCATCGGCGTTGATGAACCCGAAAAAATGGCAAAGGCGGCATTGTCCCTTATCGATGGCGGGTTCTCTACGATGAAGATAAAACTGGGGAAAGATTGGAAGAGTGATGTGGAGCGGGTTGCCAGCATTCGTGCTGCTGTTGGCGACCAGGTTATGATCAGGATTGACGCAAATCAAGGGTGGACAACAAAACAGGCGATTTCCATCATTCATGAAATCGAGGAAAGAAAGCTGAACGTTGATTTGGTGGAACAGCCCGTTCAAGCCCATGATATCGAAGGATTGAAAGAAATAAAAAGGTCTGTCCAAGTGCCGATCATGGCCGATGAAAGTTTGTTTTCCCCACGTGATGCCATGAGACTCCTGAATGAACATGCTGTTGATTTCCTTAATATTAAATTAATGAAAACTGGCGGCATTCGACGTGCACTCCAAATCGCCGATATGGCAGAAGCAGCTGGAGTGGAATGCATGATCGGGAGCATGATGGAATCAACCGTAAGTGTAGCGGCCGCGGCTCATCTGGCAACCGCCCATCCAAATATAACAAAGATTGATTTAGATGCACCATTATGGATTAAGAATGAGCCATTTGAAGGCATTCAATTTATAAAAGATCAACTTCTAATTTCCGATAAACCTGGACTGGGAGTCAAGAGGAAATCCTCTTTTACTCAATAAAAACAATTTCGAAAGGGTGAGTATTTTGAAAAGCTTAACTGTGTTTGTACTTTCTTTATTTGCGATTGGTATTTTAGTATTCAGTCCCGATGAAGCTAGTTCAAGAGAGAAGCTGCGAATTGCCTATGTTGATGTGAACGTGGCAACTCTTTGGACTGAGCCGGGATTATTAAGGGAAATCGATGCTCCATCTGCATCGAATCCCGTTGATTTGAACGAATGGATCGGCTCGATGAAATATGAAGACAAGCTGTGGCTTGTAGGTAACCTGGAAACACAAGCTTTATATGGTTCTAAAGTGACGATTCTTGAAGAGCAGGGTGAATGGGTAAAAGTAGCCGTTGCCAATCAACCGACACCCCGCAATGATATTGGTTATCCAGGATGGATGCCAAAGGTACAATTAAAAGACGGAAATTCTTTTGAGAAGCAATTTAAACGAGGATTTGCCCTTGTAAATGCCCCAAAGACTTGGCTTTATTCGGATTCGAAACTTCGGTCCAAATTCATGGAGGTCAGCTTCAATACCCGCCTCCCGCTATTGCATGTGAAAAAAGGTAAAGTGAAGGTGATGACACCGAGTAATGGGGCAAAATGGATAGAAAAGCAGGATGTGTCAGTATATAAAAATGAAAATCAAATACCAGCTCCAAACGGTAAGGACATCGTTGAATCAGGAAAAGGATTTTTAGGGCTACCTTATCTATGGGCTGGAATGTCCGGTTTTGGATTTGACTGTTCTGGATTTACGTATACCATGTATCATGCTAATGGAATAACGATCCCAAGGGACTCTTCCGTTCAGGCTCAGCATGGCAAAAAGGTTGAACAAGAAAATCTTCAACCAGGTGACTTACTATTTTTTGCCCATGATAAAGGGAAAGGAAAGGTCCATCATGTCGGAATGTATATTGGTGACGGCAAATGATCCATTCGCCTAACAGCTCAACACATGTAAGGATAGATGAAATAAAAACATCGGGTTACGGAGAGGAATATGCCGGGGCAAGAAGATATATCGATTGATGCTTAATAAGCTAGAAGCTTAAGAGCACTGTGCTCTTAAGCTTTTTTCGTATTTAAACAGATCTTACTTTCAGTCTAGCGAATGACAAACGATGCTACGATTTCTTTATAGAGGAATAGTTTTGAATAACCTGAAGTAGCGGATGCCTATATAATGTTTAGTTAAGATTAATTGAACTAAATTTATTTTATGGGAGAGAAGATTATCCTTTTACGCTAGTAAAAACCTTAATTCACTACTTCCTTAATATCAATGAGGAAAAAAAGGGTATCATTATTTACGGGTATTTCTCAATATTATAAATGTAAGGGGGTGCCAATGATGATCACTTTTCCAAAACCTGATGTTGAGCAATTTTTAAGAACGTTTTCCATTGCTGATTTTGCTGTAAGTCCAGATGAAAGGCATCTGGTATTCAAGCCCATGGATTAGGTTCCTTTGTTCCTATTTCATGGATTTTGTCCCCTGAATTTTCGTTATACCAGGCAATGTTATTCAGCTCTCCTTTTCTATAACCAGCAGTACCGGCTTTACATGCATTGCTTCTGTAGGAAGTCGAAAACCGTTTGATTCCCAATCACAAACAATGTTTTTTCACCATTAATAGAATAAGACTCTCCCAGTCCAGCTTTCTGTGAAAGTAGATTACAAAAAGAAATAGCATCATTCCAAGAAATATTGACAACAGGTTTTAGATCTCGATCAAAAGGAATTAGGTGTTTTATTTGTAATAGTTTAGTAGAAATCCGTAGTAACAGGATAACGGGCAAGAAGGAACGGTCTTATTTCGGCTTTCCATTTGCTTTTAATTCTAACTTCCCTTAATTCTATTTCTCCCCCTGGAACTTTAACCATTTGATAGTCAAAATAACTCATTACTTCCTTTGACAATCTACCTACCTCCAACTGACCCCGATTCACAACTTTTACCACTTGAAGAACATTTAAATCAATACAATTTATGTTTGTATTTGCAGATATCTGTAGGGATAAATATGTATCAAAATGACCGGTTTGAAGAAGGTATGAACACGTTTGACTCACTGGGGAGTGGACGGGATTTGGCCTCGGTCGATGTACAATCATGCGGGTATGAATCAATCTTAAGCTTAATCACGCCCCATATAATTTATATTAATAAGTTTGTAGGTTTAGGAATACAAATAATAAGTGAGTTTCTTTTCTTAACTTTAAATTATGGGGGAGAGCAAATGAACGAGTTTTTGGAGAAAACAGCAAGATTCGAGCATCGGTTTTGGCTGCAAATCTTAGGTGACCATGCCAGGTTCATCCATGAATCTTTAGCTCCGGTTGAAGTGGAATACATTGAAATTGCCTCAGAATTCATTCAAGTTTTTGATTCTCTCCTTGGTAAAGCCAATTCAGAGGAGATTTCCCAACTTACCGCCAAGGCTGAAGAAGAAACATTAAGATTTCGAGAATTTAAGCTATGCCTAATTAAAGAACATCTGGTGGGTAAAATAAAAATACATCTTTCACCTTCATTCCTTAATCATATGGTGAATGAATTAGAAGAATATTTAAGATTATTGAAATACTTCAATTCAAATCAAATGCCACCGGTTTTTCATGAACTTCATCATCATTTAGTTTGGCTATTAGATGCAGCAGGACATGCAGGTGCAATATCATCCAATATGGATGAAGTTGAAAAAAGGTTAAAAGAGAAAAGTGACCTATATAAAAAACATTTTAATGATTTTTATTTAAAAGCTGTTGAAATGGCTGGATTTTTACGAACCAATCTGTCAACATTCCCAGCATTGGAAAAAATGAATGCGGACGTCACATTGGAAATTAAATTCTTCCAGCACTTCCTGCTTGAATTGGAGGAGCTTGACCTCAGTGCGCAGGCCCTTGGAACGCTTTCGCCATTAATGGCAGATCATATGTGGCGTGAAGAATGTTATTATTTAACGAAACTAGCTGAATCGACAGACACGGAAAAGCCAGACTGCGATCCTGCGAAACCGAGGCTAGTGGAATAAAAAAGTACACCATGGAGCCCTTTCTTTAAATGGGCTCTATATCAGTTGCATTTAACCCCAAAAATCAACAGGGTATGCATAGCTCATCGAAGAAGCTTTCGGTTAATTCTAGGTTGGTTACCATACGGGATGTGATTTTTTTAAAGGAAGTTAATTCCTATCCTTATGTTATACTAGAAGAACTAAAATTAATTATAGAAGTATAGGAGTGCTGAAAGATGTTTGGAAATACTTCCAATTTGGCAGATGGCATTTATTTTGGAGAATCGTTACCACAACAAATTGCTAAACACATTTTAAAAAAATCATTGAAGGTGAAATAGAAGCTGGAGAGAAAATCGTCGAAGAAGACATTTCCAAAGAATTGAATACTAGCCGTGCACCCGTACGCGAAGCCCTTTATCTATTGCAGGTTGACGGTATTGTTGAGAGGATGCCGCGGCGGGGAACGATAGTCAAGCCATTTTCACAAAAGGAAATCATTGAATATAATGATGTTGCGATCGGGCTGATCCAGATGGGCATTGAATTTTCCCAAGGGAAGTGGCACGCAGAAAATAAGCAATCATTACGAATGCATTTGGCAAGTGCTACCGATGAGTGTGAAAAAGGAATGTAATCGTGTATCAAAAAAGGGCAACACAGATATTTCGATATATTTTTCAATCGCTAATAACAAAGCATTATCAAGATTTTTTGAAGAAGCCAGTCATATTCTCATGGTTTTTGCCCAAAGTCAATGGAGCACGGAAACAATGGAAAGTTTCCATTTCAGATTAAAAATGTCCATAGAAGCCATTCTAGAAGATGATTTCCTTAAAGCAAAAAATGAAATTCATGAAGCATTGAATCGTGGAGTGATGTAGAGTCTTTGACTCTAAAACCAAATTGTCGACAATCGACAAAAGTAGTGTTATGATGTAATCGTATTCAAACAAGAATATCATCACCTAGGTTAAAGGGAGAAAGGGAGAATATTATGCAAGCATTCAATTTTACAGAAAAAGTAGCAATTGTTACCGGTGGCGGCGGGGGTATCGGCCGGGCAGCGTCTATTACACTTTCAGAAAATGGGGCCAAAGTGGTTGTTGTAGACCTTTCCGAAGAGGCTGGCATGCTAACGGTTAATAAAATCAAAGAAAAAGGCGGCGAAGCGAAATTCGTTAAAGCCGATGTTACAAAGGAAGATGATATTAAAGATTATGTTCAAAAAACGATAGATTTCTATGGAAAAATCGATATTTTCTTGAATAATGCCGGATGGGAAGGCAAAATAATGCCGCTTATCGATTATCCTACTGAGGTTTTCGATCAATTAATGTCAATAAATGTACGCGGCGTTTTCTTGGGCTTGAAACATGTATTGCCACATATGATTGAACAAAAAAGCGGTGCGGTCGTAAATACAGCTTCTGGAGCGGGTTTACTGGCAACACCAAACATGGTGGCGTATGGCGCAAGTAAACATGCGGTTCTTGGAATGACGAAAACAGCTGGTGTCGAAGTTGCTCCATATGGTGTCCGGGTGAATGCCGTCTGCCCAGGTGTCGTCAATACGGCTATGATGCGGTCGATTGAAAGCGGCTTTGGTCAAGGTGATTCCGAGGCAGCTGAAACGGCTAGAAAACAGTTGGAAGCAACGACTCCGGATGGACGGTATGCTGAACCGCAGGAAATTGCAAATTTAATGATGTACTTAGTATCCGATCTTTCCAGCCACATTACGGGTCAAGAACTTGTAATTGACGGAGGGGCCATTTTAATTTGATAAGCAACAAACTTTGTTATAGGGGGACGATTACATGAGTTTACAAGGAAAGGTCATTATAATTACAGGAGCGGGCAGCGGCATTGGCAAGGAAACGGCATATAAATTAGCTGAACAGGGAGCTATTGTCGTTGCGGCTGATTACAATGATGTTGCTGCCAAAGAAACGGCTGAATCTATTCAACAAAAGGGAGGCACGGCATCTTTTGTGAAAGTGGATGTAGCTAAAGCGGAAGAAGTGGAAGCGATGGTGGAAGCTGCAATTGCCAATCATGGCACCATCAATGGCATTTTCAACAACGCTGGAATTGGACTAGTAAAACCATTTTTAGAGATGGATCCAGAATCATACCACAGAGTAGTTGATGTTGACCAACACGGCGTATATTATGGCATGTATTATGCAGCAAGGAAGATGGTCGAGCTTGGTGTAACTGGGGCAACGATCGTCAATACAGCGTCAATATATGGAACGATGGTTTCAATTGGCAGCTTTAATTACCATGCTGCAAAAGCTGCAGTCATCGCCATGACTAAATCCGGTGCAATTGAACTTGCGCAATATGGGATTCGTGTTGTCGGCGTTGCACCAGGTTTTATCGAAACGCCGATCATTGGCGAAGATCCAGAGTTCCTGGACAGTTTGGCACAACTTCATATGAGGAAAAAATTGATTCAGCCAGAAAAAGTTGCTGAAGTTGTAACGTTCTTGTTCTCTGAAAAAGCGGATGCCATTAATGGACAAGTCATTCCTGTTGATGATGGATTCTTAAGCTTTAAGGGATAATCAGTATTCAAATAGATTTTCGGGATAACTTAAAAAGGGAGTTTTGACAAATGAGCAAACGATTCGATGGCAAAGTTGTAATCATTACTGGGGCAGGATCCGGTTTAGGACAAGCAGCCGCATTGGAATTGGCTAAAGAAGGGGCTAAACTTTCATTAGTTGATTTAAACGATGCATCTTTGGAAGTGACAAAAAAATTAATCTTGGAAATTGCATCAGAATCGGACGTGCTTCTAGTCACTGCAGACGTATCGGATGAAGAGGCAGTTAAGAACTATGTAGACCAAACAGTCAGCAAATATGGCAGAATCGATGGATTCTATAATAATGCGGGTATCGAAGGTAAACAAGCCCCTATGGCTGAGTACGATAGTAAAGTTTTCAACAAAGTAACGGACATCAATATCAATGGTGTATTCTTTGGTATGAAATACATTCTGCCAATCATGAAAGAACAAGGATCAGGCGCAGTAGTGAACGTGGCTTCCGTAGGTGGAATTCGTGCTGTGCTTAACCAAGCTGCGTACGTTGCAAGTAAACATGCTGTAGCAGGCTTAACAAAAACAGCTGCCATAGAATATGGCCAATATGGAATCAGCATAAATGCTATTGCACCAGGGGTAATCTTAACAGCGATGGTAGAAGGATCATTCAGGCAAATAGGCGGGGAAAATTGGGAAGAGGCAATGGCGGATTTCGTCAGTGTGAATCCTAAGAAACGCTTTGGTAAGCCCGAAGAGGTCGGCCGCTTAGTCGCCTTCCTATTATCAGGGGAATCAGAGTTCATCAACGGTGCAGTCATTCCCATTGATGGCGGACAGTCTTCACAATACTAATCGAGTAAAGGGAGTGACAGTATTTGGTCACCCCCTTTTTTAATCGTATCCTTTTAGTTAATGACCGAATGGATCTAAATTTGAAAAAAACGAAGACTTTCTCGGTTTTCGTTTTTTTGTATATTTAAAAATCAGTTTATATGAAACAAAATACGAACCTTTAGAATATGAACACATAGAAAAACGCCATATAAGGCGCTTATACAATAACCCAATCGTTACTTTTCTTTATCGTGAAGCTTATCTTCATATTCAGTTTCCAACATACCATACAGGCCATTCATTTCTTGTTCATCCGGATCTGCCCCAAACTCGTTTCTATATTTTTTCTTTTTATCATCAAGGATGATTTCTTCTTTTTCATTCTTCTTGTCCATACATATCACCTCCAACCAATAGGGTGACTCATTGTTCGATAAAATATGCACAGTGTGACACTGTTCCTTCTAAGATTTTGCGGTTAAGTTTAGAGTTGAAGGAAATATATTAATTTCAATTACTGGCAGTCTCATTTGCAAAACATTTAATTGGGTATTCTAAATAGTTATCAGTCTTACTATTTGTTAAGATATAAATATATTAACTTAGAGATATCGGAGAGAGAATGTGAAGAAGAAGAAACGTAATAAATCAAAGAAAGTTTTTGTCATTTTTATCCTGGTTTTTACATTTTTGCTCATTAAGGAGATCATGAAAACCCCCAATTCCGAAAATGTTTCCACATCAGTAAATACGCTTGATTCTTTTGCGAACGTAAAAAAGTATAGCTCACTTCTTCAAGGGGAGTTGTCTAAATACGGACTTGAGGAGCATACTTCGACATTGATTGCTTTGATGCAGCAGGAAAGCCGAGGACGGGGCGGAGACCCCATGCAGGCATCTGAGTCAGCGGGACTTGATCCAAATACAATCACAGATCCAACGGAAAGCATTAAGTATGGGGTGAAACATTTTAAGAAGATCAATGAATATGGCAATGAAAAGGGCGTGGATTTTGCCACGATCATTCAAGCATATAACATGGGAATCGGTTATATTGATTTCGTTGCGAATGAAGGGGGCAAGCATAATGAAAAACTTGCGAAGAAGTTCTCCATGCTTCAGGTCGAAAAGAACCCGACTCTCTATGATTGCGGCGGAGACAAAGATAATTTTCGATACCCATATTGCTACGGTGACTACACATACAGTGCGAAGGTATCTAAGAACATTGAGGAGCTTGCCAACAGTATATCGGCTCAAGCTGATGGTGAGTGAGAGGGAACAAAAAGCCTACTGAATGAAGTAGGCTTTTTGTTCATGAAGTTACCTCTATTGTGGAGTTCAAAGAATCAAAACCATTGTCATTTATCGTTCAACCATGGAAGGAGGTCGTAATGTTTATAGAGTTTCTTGGATTCTTCAATGATTTGTGAAAGAGAAATATCAATGGAATCAAGTAAAGAGTTTAAGGCTTGTTCTACAGAACCACTCTCAAATTGCTCTAATGGCACAGGTAACTCTTCCTCGTCCAAAATAAAATGGGCGCCACTTGGAAGCACCAAGATATCAATGATCAAATCCTCAAAGGATACCAACTTATCCGCCATATATGTATTTTTTACAATATTAAAATAGGATCCTAAATAATTGCCTTCATTATCTCTCCAAATGTATAAATTATAAGGGCGGTCTTTCCAATAATAAGCAATCGTATAACTTCCAATAGGAATGGTTAATTTTATAGGACCCGCTTTCATCGTGAACGAATCCATGATTTCATGAAACAGCACGACATGATGATTTTGTGCTTTTAAAAGCAAACAGTTATGTTCTACAACTAAGGAATCATAGCGGATTTTTCTTTCTATTATTTCATCGCCACGTTGAAGTGCTGTTGTAAATATATTGTCCATCGATTCTATTTCTCCCTTAAAAACTATCTAGATCATTCATTTTCCTTGAAAGTTTTTCTTTTTACTTTGATAACGACAGGAAACTTTAAGGAAATTCAAATATCAAAACCTAATTTCAAGTACCGAGAAACTAGGCTTTTGTTACTTCAAAATCGTCCACTTTTCTGCAATGAACACAGCTTACTAGAAATTTGTTTCTTGGAACTTTATCCTATATACGCCTGATTTAAAGTTTTAATGTCAATTTTCTTCATTTGGAGCAGCGCTTTCATCATCCTTTCCGATTTTTCAGGATTGGAGTCGTTTACCATCTCGGTTAGATTCGCAGGGACAATTTGCCATGACACGCCAAATTGATCTTTCAGCCAACCGCACACTTGCGCCTTTTCATCTCCGCCTTCGGAGAGTTTTTCCCAATAATAGTCCAATTCTTTTTGATCCTCGCAATGGATGATAAATGATATTGCCTCTGTGAATTTGAATTGCGGACCGCCATTTAATGCTACAAATGCTTGTCCTTCCAATTCAAATTCCACTGTCATCACTGTTCCCTGTGGCTTCCCATGGATTTGATTTCCTTCATTTCCATAGCTAGTGATTCTTCCGATCATAGAATTTTCGAAGATGGAAGTGTAGAACTTCGCCGCCTCTTCAGCTTGTGAATCAAACCACAGGTTGGTTGTGATTTTTTGAATTTTGTTTTTCATGATTTTTCTCCTTTATTGTTTTTATGTATAGCCAGGGTAACTAAACTTGCTATTATGATCATGGAAATGGGAATTTAGCCGATTAGATTAAATACCTTGAAATTACCCTTTTACTATACACCATTTATCATGAACCAAGATAATGATGTAAAGTCAGGGTGCGTTGTGTATTCAACTGATCATTTAACTAATCCCCTTAATCCTTTGCTGTTACAATATCCTTGCCTCATGGTGATGGAAATACAAAAGGATATAGAAACTTTTCAAAACCGTGAAAAGTCCTATATCCAAATTTCTTTTCTAGCTTTCGAAGTTAAATTGCCATTGGATTCGAATTTATCGGTTAACTGACCGTAAATTTTACTCCAGAATGTTTCCTGTAGCTCTAGACCAACCGTGCCGCCTTCACTTAGTTTGTTAAAGATCGATTTAATTTCTTCCATATCATTACCGACATATGCCAGGCTGATATTATTTCCTTCTACAAAAGGCATACCAGGAAAAGTATCTGAAAACATGATATTGCTTCCATTAATAGTAAGCCTTGTATGCATGACTAAATTTTTCGCTTCTTCAGGAAGGGAAATTCCGGATTAGGCGGTGTTTCCCCAAAAGTCATGATATTTGGTGGTTCCGTTCCAAAAACCTCTGCGTAGAACTCTACTGCTTGTCGACAATTTCCATTAAAATTAAGATATGCATCAACTGACATGTATCTCACTCCTATTTTCTTATTTATTTTTCATTGCTCCCAATTTATTACTTAATGCATTATTACCTTACGAAAAATTCCGGTGGTTCAATTCCAAGCGTTCTAAGATAAATATAACCCTGTCCCCTATGGTGGATCTCATTTTCCAGGGCATATTGAAGTCTATCAAAGTGGCTTTGTGAGGGACCGAAAAAGGATCTTTTTCAACCACTCCAAGCGTTTCATCAGTCATTTCCTCCCACAATTTCCTCGTCTCATCCCTTACTGCTTCGCATGCTGATACGAGATCTTCTTTGGTGGAAATTACGGAAAAGGAATCTGGAAACTCCCAAATACCCAGTGCAATTCCACGCATATATCCAGTCTCAATGTTCATGACTTCCTTAACCATCTCTGCGAAAGGGCGAAGCTTCCCGGCCGGTGTATAATGAAATAATTCCTCTTCAGGGAAAGCTTCAACCACCCGCAACGTCAATCTCCTGTTGCCTTCCAAAATATTTAACAAACCCTCTTTCGAAAGAACCACCATTTCACTCTCCTTTGATAAATACTCTGTAAAGAAGTTCTGTGAAAAATCGAAAAGTCCTGCAAATTTATGTATATAAAGTTTGCGCAGCTTTTTTAATTAAACAATGGAGCAATTCCATTAATGTATAATTAACCAATATATAATGTGAAAAGGGAAATGTCATATGTTCGGTTCCTTAAATAAAACTAAATTAATAAAAAATGATTTAAAAGGCATTGCGAAATTAATGTATCAGGATGTGTCAGAAGACACTTGGGATCAAGAGAACCTAACAAAGAGAAATTTAGATTTCACTATTGAAAGCATTCGTTATATAGATGCTTATACGAAAAGATTAAGTACTACTCAAATGGGGAGGAACTTTTAAAGAATCATTTTGATAATTTTGTGATAAGGATAGGTGCGTATATTGGAGAAGTTATAAAAAGGAATATAAATCAAGATTATAAATGGTATGAATATGATTCTGTATATCATTTTTCTTCTGAACTAGATGAAGTGAATAGGGGCATTAAAACAGAGACGGTTCTTTACTCCAAAAAAGAGAGATAGAGTTATAATACCATTAACTGTGGTAGCTCAATATCTGGAAGGGAATACGGCACATACAGATTTCTTGGAATACGTAGAAGAAACAATTAAGCAAAATTCGTAAGAGATATCTGCTTTCCTTAAACACTTGTGTTGGTTATTAAAAACCCTCCCAAAAGCGGAAAAATTCAATTTTTGTAAATATTGATTAAATCTTGCATTTATTATACGATTAAATCAGTTTATTATTCCCAACCAGCATGATGCTTATACATAAACGATTCAATTAATAACGGAACCAGCAGAAAAGGAGAGAACCCAATGATTAATAAAGTCGGTCAGATTATGTTATATGTTAAGAACCAAGATGAGTCATTGAAATTTTGGACGGAAAAATTCGGATTTAGCGTAATTTCTGAAGAAGATAACGGCCAAGGGTTTAGATGGATTGAAATAGCTCCAACAAAGGAAGCACAAACGAGTATCATCCTGCATAATAAGGAATTCATTGCTAAAATGCAGCCTGAATTAAATCTTGCTACACCTTCATTAATGTTTTACTCGGATAATCTTGATGAATTATATAAAGACTTTTCGGAGAAGAATATCAAAGTGGGAGAACTTGTAAATATGCCATCTGGAAGAGTCTTCAACTTTGCTGATAATGAAGATAATTACTTTGCGGTCATGGAAAAGAAGTAAATCATTTAGCTAAAGATAAAAAAACATCAAAACGACTAGAAAAAATATTTTTAGTCGTTTTGATGTTTTTTGATCAAACTACACTATTTATGAAACTATTTAGTCTTCAGGCCTTGGCCCAGCAGGAAGTCCAGAGTTCTCAACCGTTTTGATCGGCCGAATGGTTATGTCTCCATTCACGTAAATTTGACAAGATAAACGCAAATGATCTTCCATTCCTTTTTCCTCAAAGACCTTTTTTCTTTATTTGTGACCTCCAAAAATCACCTGCCAATATTTCCACTCTGCAAGTTGTACACTTAGCCTTCCCACCGCATCGGTGGAGAATATTTATTCCGTTATCTTCCAATGCTAATACTAACTTTTTCCCATTTCAACTTCAAACGTTCCTTGGTCAAATACTGTTACATAAGGCATCTAATACCACCTCTTATTATAGGATATCTATCAACAGGTCATTAATATATCTATTCTCTTATCTTGCCCATATGACATAAAAAAATGTGAAGTCATTGCTGATTGATAGTAAAGATGAATAATTAATTATCGTGAAGACAAACTTTAAGTACATTCATAATTATTAATTTTACAAGGGTAAATAGTGCTAGGGAAATTAAGAAAGGTCTTTTCGAGGCCATTTAACATTTTTGGAAAAAAGAGAGTGAAATAATAAAAGGGAGGTGCATGCCTGTGAATAATGGCAATTGTGATTTTTCACCGATGAAACAAATGTTAAAAGAGGAGATACGCCAAGTAATATCGGCATTACAGGATAATTTAGAAGCAATGGGTGATGAAAATTATTGTCTCCTTGGAAATTTCGAGAAAATAAAGGATAAATTCATATTCATCGATATGAAGGCAGCAACATTTTATTTAAACTGTTATTTGTCACCGTTTACAGACAAATATCCCGAATTATCAATTTGCGTACAAAATTTGTCAAATTTGAGACATGGCGGATTGATCGTGATTCAACGGGGAGATCCTCTTGATTCATTGATTAAACCCGGTATTTCAATAGGAGCGGAGTTAACCCATTCTTTATTGGAATCAATTTTTTTCCTGGAAATCCACTGCATGATGGTGCCGTTTTGGTTAGTCAAAACCAGATTGTTTCCGCAGCAAATGTCCTTCCGCTTTCAGACAGATCGACAGGGGGAAAAAAACTTGGAACACGCCATCGCTCTGCATTAGGTTTATCTGAAAGAAGTGATGCACTTGTATTGGTAGTATCAGAGGAAACAGGAAGAGTTTCTTTTGCGTTTAATGGGAATCTGTACCCAATTAATACACATGGTCCTATATAGACTTTTGAAACAATAAGCCATGGTGATTATTATTTTCTAGGTAAATCACACCTGGAATATTCAATTGTGTAAATAACGTAGACGCTCGCTTCCATTTTTAGCATTTTTGTAAAAGCTTATTTTTCAAAGAAATGCAGGTACAGAAAAGGTCATGAATTAATGAACCCGGTGATTTTTACCGGGTTTTTGGTTGCTTTTTATATAAAAAAGGCATATGATAAATAAGGAGTCTCAAGCAGAAAAGTTATAAAACGAAAGAGGATTTTAAATGATAACCATTAAAAGTGAACGAGAAATAAATTTGATGCATGAAGCGGGCAAACTTCTTGCTGCGACGCATAGAGAAATTGCAAAAATGATAAAACCGGGCATCACGACTTGGGAAATAGAAGAATTTGTCGATAACTACTTGGCAGAGCATGGTGCTACACCTGAACAAAAGGGCTATAACGGCTACAAATATGCAACATGTGCATCAGTGAATGATGTGATTTGTCACGGCTTTCCGCAAAAAAAGCATTAAAAGAGGGAGACATCGTTACGATTGATATGGTGGTGAACCTTAACGGCGGTTTGGCGGATTCAGCTTGGACATATGCAGTCGGTGAAGTTTCCGATGAAGCTCAGCGCTTAATGGATGTAACCAAGAATGCTTTATATAGAGGAATAGAAGTTGCACGGGCAGGAAATCGTCTCGGGGACATCGGGCATGCAATCCAGTCATATGCAGAAGGTGAAAAGTTTTCTGTTGTCCGCGATTTTACAGGACACGGAATCGGCAAAACCATGCATGAGGACCCAACCGTCCTACATTATGGTAAGCCAGGTAAAGGTGCCCGTTTAAAAGAAGGTATGGTCATCACGATCGAGCCAATGCTGAATGCAGGAACATGGCATATGAAAATGGACCAAGACGGCTGGACGGCGAGAACGGCAGATGGAAAGCTTTCCGCCCAATATGAACATACCCTCGTCATTACAAAAGAAGATCCGATCATTTTAACGGAACAGTAAAAACAAAAAGAAACGGCCTATGATAAGGCCGTTTCTTTTTGTTTTAAACTAATTCACAATAAACATCGACAGAATATTCGGAATTCTCCCATCCCACAATAGATCGAATCCAAAAAATTAGTACTAGGCTGTTTGGCATTAAAAACTTTACTATTATGTGGCAGCACAGGATAATAAGGGGAAGAAAGAAATATTTATTTATGTATTATTTAAACAGTATATTAAGGGGGAATGACTGTGAAGAAAGGGGAAAAACTGTCTGCTACGGTTGAAACGGTTGGTTTGAGCCAGCGCGAATTTTTAACGATTTTCTTACTTCACTCTTTGAGGATAAAAGCGAATTATCCAAGAGCGATTCATCAGGACCTGAAAAATACGTTCACGGGAAAAGTGCATAGCTATGACTATCTATGTAAAATATCCAATACACTAGTCGAATCCAATCATTTATCATTATATACGAATAAGGGAAGAAATTATTATCAAATAACGGAAAAAGGCAAAGAGCTTTACATATGGTATCAAGAAAATTTCCTGGAACGGTTTTCCGAAGTGAAAAAGGTCATTGATCGCTTCATGTATGATTTAAGGGGATCTGGTGATAACCCACCGGTTGTTAATGAGCTTCCTGAAGAATACAGGTCGTATTTCTCGAAAATAATATCGGTGAAGGACCTTGTCCGTTATGTAACTTTAAAAGCCGCTTTCACTAAGAAACCCATTTATATGGGGGAAATTGGCGATCTGCTTAAAAATCAGTTCGGTTGGATCGCTTCAAACGGCTATTTATACGATTTATCTCATGAAATGGAAGAGAACGGCCTTCTTGTCGGCAGGTGGGAAAGTGAAAAACGAACTAAACGGTATTTACGGATCACTGATGAAGGACAGCATCATTACAAACAGATTGCGGATTCTGCCGCCTTTCAAGTCCAGGAAATCCAAAAATATATGGCCAGTGTCGTTATGTTCTTAAAAGAAAAGAGCTAAATGAATAGAGAAATGGAGCCCCTTAATTTTGCAAGGAGAAGGAAGTTACATGCTTAAATTGAATCGTTCAAGGGTAAATGTTACTTAAAACACTTCTTAAAAAGGGGAATGAGTGATGGCGGAAAAACACGATGAAATGGGAAGCATATTCAGTTTCATTAAAGGTCAGGTAGATAAGCTCCCAATTTCACAATCAAAAAAGAACAAAATGCTCGACCAGCTCTTAAAGCTTAAAACGATGACAGTTGATGCAAGGGAACCTCGAATTGCTCTTGTCGGAAGGCGAGGATCTGGGAAATCATCACTTATCAATGCGATGTTTGGTCAGGAACGGCAATATGTCAGTTCCGTTAAATCTGGAACAGGTAAGGGGAAATGGCTATGGTACCCGAGTGATGCCGAACCCAAAATTCGTTTGCTGGACTCACGCGGGCTGGGTGAGAGTGAAGCTCCTACGGAAGAGTTCGAAGAAGAAACACCGTTGGATGAATTGATGAAAGCGGTGACTGAAGAACAGCCTGATGTGTTTCTTTTCTTGATTAAAGCAAAAGAAACGGATTCACGTATTGAAGAAGACTTACAGGAATTGAATAAGCTGCGCAAGATCGTTAAAGAGAATCACCATTATGATGTACCCGTCATCTGTGTGGTCACCCAAGTGGATGAATTAGATCCGCCACATTATAAGCAAGTACCTTTTGATGCCAATCCTAAGAAAAAAAGAATATTGACGAAGCCATCGATTTGATGTCAAAACGATTTAAAGATAGTGAAATACCACTTTTGAACATCATTCCCACTTGTTCGTATATTGATTTTGATGAAAGCGGAAATATTGAATATGATATGCGCTGGAACATAGATTTGCTTTCTGATTATTTAATTGAGGCATTACCCAGTGAAGCGAAGCTGAAGACTGCCAAGGCGATGCAGAGCCAATTCGTTAAGAAGAAATTCGCTCGGACGATAGTGGGAACGTTTACGGCAATCGCAGGTTTAATCGGTGCAGAACCAATACCTTTTGCCGATTTTCCCATTTTGACCGGCATTCAAGGTTTGATGATTGTGGTGATTGGTTTTATCGCGGATAAAGAAATCAATACGAAAACGGCAAGTGAATTCATTGCAGCATTAGGAATCAATGTTGGTATCGGGCTCCTTGTCAGGGAAGGTGTCAGGGCTGCAGTCCGTTTCATCCCAGGGGCTGGTCTAGCCGTTTCCGGTGCGGTAGCGGGCGCCGTCACTTATGGAATCGGGCAAGCCGCGATAGCTTACTTTCTCGAAAACAAAAATATTGACCAGGCGAAGGAAGCTTACAAGAACGCGAACAAAGAATATAAAAATGAAGACATTGACTCTTAATGTGCAGATTCAAACCATAAACTACACTAAGGTGATATGATAAAGTGGTGTTCGCAGTTCTGTTTCTGCTGCTGGATGGTTCAGGATTTTTGTTTACTAGAGGAGGGATGATCTTCATGTCGTTTTTTCAATCACGGAAGCAAAAAGAATATATACAAAAATTAGAGGAAGCGATTCAGGCCTTTTCCGGCCGATCTGAGGCTCTTGATGATTCAAAGGGATTTCCTTTTGAAAACATTCAGGAGTTAAAGGAATTCGGATATCCCCAATTAACTTTAGCAAAAGAAGATGGCGGATATGGCGGTTCCTTATATGATTTTCTCCTATGCCAGGAAAAAATAGCTCAATATTGCGGACCAACAGCCTTAGGAATAGGCTGGCATGTCGGAACGGTCCTATCCTTAACGGAGAAGAGACCATGGGAAAAAGGAGTCATGAATGAATTGTTTGATGAAGTGTCGAAAGGCGCTCTAATCAATACGGCAGCATCTGAGGCTGGAACGGGAAGCCCGACACGCGGAGGCCGACCGGAAACGACCGCAATCAAAAAGGGTAATCAATGGAACTTGAATGGTAGAAAGACTTTTACTACACTCTCTCCGTCCTTGATATTTTTCTCGTAACGGCATGGGTACCCGAAGATGAGTGTTTAGGCACATTTTTAGTTCATCGTGATGTTACGGGTGTAAGTATAGAAGAAACTTGGGATATGATTTCGATGCAGGGGACAGGAAGTCATGATCTGGTGTTAAATGATGTCAGCCTGCCTGAAAAGTATTATGTCATGAAAAGCAATCCTGGTGAAAAAGAAAACCTGAAGCGTGGCTTTTACATATACCGGCATGCTACTTGGGAATTGCAGTGGCTGCCAGAAATTACGCAGTCGAATTTGCGAAAACCTATTCTCCGAATAGCTTACCAGGACCAATCAGGGACCTTCCGAATGTTCAACGTACAATTGGGGAGATGGAACTGGAATTGGGGGAAGCACACCATTTCCTCTACTCTGTCGCAGAAAAATGGATGCGGCAGCCTGAAGATCATGATGAATTATCGAAACAATTGGGGGCTGTTAAATTATCGGTCGTCAACAAATCGATTTGCATCGTCGATAAAGCGATGAGAGTCGTCGGAGCCAAAAGTTTACAACGAAACAATCCCCTGCAATGCTACTATAGAGATGTACGCGCAGGTCTCCATAATCCTCCGATGGATGATGCGACTATAACGATGCTCGCAAAATCCGCACTTTATTAAGGTCGTATTCGAATATGGCACTGATATGACTTCGTCGCTTTCAGTGTTTTTTTCTATTTTAAGGTTGGAAAAACCAGGTATTCACAAACTTAAGAACAAACATCTGAACGAGTTAAATGGATTCAATTGCAAAATAAAAAGAGTCAGGAAAAATACTATTAATACCTAATCAAGGGAAGGTGCCCTGCCACCCTAGTTGAAAGCTAACTGATGATTTGAAGTAAACTCTGTAGAGATGAGTCTCTACAGAGTTTTCTTCATTTTTCTTTTTTGTGCCCCTAAATCATATTCCAACTCTCTGTCACTTATAGAACCTTTATTTTTTTCTAGAATTCGGGTGAAAATAGTGGAAAGCCCGGTTCTTTTTCAAAGGACTGGCTTTTTTTCATTAATCTATAAATTGGTTATTATATCGAGAAGTCCTATGATGATAACCACTCTTGCGCATTTTTGTATGGTATTGCCAAACTTCTATTAGGAACATTCTGACCCAATCCGGAAAGGTTTAACTATGAAACAGCTGCTTTTATGTTCTCTATGATCTTCAATGAGCATTTTTGGTTTTACATAAATTACTTTAAGTATGGCCCCTTTACCAATACCGAGAAACAAAGCACTCGAAATTGGGGGAGAATCCGCCAACCCATGTACCTGCCATAATTCCTAGTATTAGAAAGTCTCTGAATCAGTGCTTGGCTTTTTTATGTTTTGTGGGCATTGCAATAAAGCGATTGAAGGTATTGTAGAGAAATTACATGGAGTTAACTCTGTGAAAGTAAACTTGGATTCAGGCACCGTTGAAGTGGAATTTAATCCAGACATGAACCATAACATTTAAAAAGAACGTGCGAATTGTAGCACGATTTCTTTTAGAATAACATATACTTTACCAGGGTATGGTTTATAATTAGTATGGTTTTTCATTACCCTGGTCGTTAATTGTTTTGTAACTTCCTGTGGAAAAGGGAAATGGCGTTTATACTCTGAAATTCGACCTACCTGAAAACTTTTATAAAGCGTTTGTTGATATTAAACCTAGAAACTTTGCTATCAGGTTGGTCCGATAGAGATGCATGTGGGAAAGGTCATGGTGAACATAAGGGAAATCCACTTAAGGTTGATAAAAATTTAATGAAAACAATAAATGAAAATACAACGTGAATTAACAACTACGGAAAAAACTTAATGGTAGATTAAGTTTTGATACGAAAGGGGTTACTCCAGTTCCCTATCTGGGGGCTTTAGGCCATGTTATTATTTTGGATGTTAAGGGTGGGAAATTTGTTCGTACACCCTACATCAGAAGAAAAGACTCCATTTGAAACAAAATTTGATAAACCTGGCATATACAAAGTGTGGGGAGAATTTAATTTTGATGAAAGTCAATAGCTATCCATTTGTTATAGAGGCCAAATAAAAAGGAAAAAGGGGAATTTATATGAACTTAGATGGGGTTAGCAAACATCTATTAATTTGCAACGGGAAAACATGCACGAAAAATGGAGCAGAAGAAGTAACGGAGACCATTAGGGGAGAATTGAAAAACTTAGAACTACAAAAGGAGATTCATACAACAAAAACATTATGTAACGGCCAATGCAAGCATGGTCCGATCGCTGTTCTATATCCACAAGGAACCTGGTATAAAGAAATGAATAAAACAAAAAGTGAAGAACTTATTCGTCAATTGAAAGAAAATGACACTGTTCATCTAGGTTCTGAACTTTATTACCATGATGGGAAAACATTCAAGAACCATGAGAGTGAATGAACTATATATCTTACTTCCATATCTAAAAAGGGTTTCTGTACAGGGCGCTTTTCTGGAAGAAAAAATTGCGATATTCAATGGACTGATCATTTTTACCAATCAGTCCATATTTGCACCAATAGGGTTTACTTCTCCCCATTAATACTAATTGAAAATGTTCTCTTAGAAAAAAAGGAAGTATTGGAAAGGGCATTAGAGTATGTGTCAGAAGTAATGGAGTTTCATTGTTTAACAGGTGAGTATGATTATCTTTTAAAAGTGGATAACAAAGATTGGAAGGAATTAGATTTATAAGAAAGTTAAATAAACTAGGAATTACAAGAATACTAACTAGCCTAGCTCTTAGAAAATTCAACAGTTTCACCAATATGGGAAGAAAATACCCGTTCGTAAAAGTACACTTTTACGAACGGGTATTTTTTATAACATCACCTCAAATTCTTTTCTGATGTCGGAAGAGGAAACTTTTAATTCCCTCATATTAATTTAACTAGCTTATCATTCTCTATCTTGTTATGATTGTTACACCTGTCTAAATCTTCAAAAAATATCGAAAGCTCGGTGTGAAAATGAATCTTATGACCAAAGATTTACTGATTAACTTTTTAATTATCCTTTTTCCGATCTTTTTATTGCAAATGAGCTATCTAGTGAAGTACGTTTACCGTTTAGATGCATTAAAAGGGTCCTTCCTATCGATATTCCCTATTCTTTCCCTTGTTCTATGCATGCTATTTCCCGTTGTTATGGAAGAGGATTTTGTGTGGGATCTTAGATGGATCCCTTTTCTGTTAGGCGGTTTATATGGAGGCTACCGGTTAGGAATCATATTGATAGTCCTCACTCTTATTATCCGCTATTTAACAGGGGGGGAAAATGGATTTTATATATCATGCATCACTTTTCCACTAGTGGGTGTTTCCCTGTTTTTTATATCTAAATACTATTTGAAAATGTCTGTCAGTAAAAAAATTATCATCGGTATATCATTAATCTTCATTGTACATATTCTCACACAGTGTATTTCAACAGTAGTATTTGAACTTACTATCGGCATAAGTCTATGGAAACAATACTTCACGATCCAAGTCATAGGAATCGTTGTTGTAATCTTACTATGGGAGGTCATCCTCACTAATTTTCAGGTTCTCGAAAAATTAGTGAAAGCGGAAAAATTGCAAATCGTTAGCCATCTCGCTGCAAGCATATCCCATGAAGTCAGAAATCCCCTTACAGTTACCAGGGGATATATACAAATGTTAAGCGAAGACGTGTCTTCCCATACAAAGGTCAGATATGCAAATATTGCATTGAAGGAATTAGATCGGGCCACGGATGTCATTAATGATTATTTGACGTTTGCTGCTATAAGCCCTGAAAACACAGAGCGATTAAGGGTATCGGAGGAAATTCAGCATGTCATGAACAGCATTAAACCCTTGGCTAACAATAATGGAACAGAATTGAAGTTATCACTAATCGAAGATGAAGCTTATTATATCATGGGGGAAAGGAAGAAATTCCAGCAGTGTTTGTTCAATATCCTAAAAAACGGCATAGAATCGATGGACCATGATGGCAAAATATACATACATTTAATTCATGCTGCCTCCACCATCCAAATTAGAATCCAAGATCAAGGAATTGGAATGACGCAGGAACAAATATACCGTCTAGGTGAGCCTTACTTCACGACAAAAAATAAAGGGACTGGATTGGGCATGATGGTTTCATATAGCGTTATCAAAAGCATGGATGGAACGATACATGTGTCAAGTGTACAAGGGAAAGGGACATGCTTCTCCATTAACCTGCCCATACATAAATACGAGCCTAATTGAGTTTAGTGTTAATTGACAGTTTTAAAACTCATAGATTACAATTTAAGTAAACTACCAATATTATGAAATGATTCAATGACGCATTTGATACCTTAGGGAGATGATTGAATGAAATCGCTTACAGATGGACAGATCATTTGGGAACCGACAAAGGAACAAATCGAGCAAACGGTATTGACTCAATATGTGAAATGGTTAAAAAAAAATAAGGGTTTAACGTTTCATGATTATCATGAATTATGGAAATGGTCGGTAGATGAACTGGAGGAATTTTGGGCTTCAATATGGGATTATTGTGATGTAAAAAAGCTGCCAGGAAATATGACAGGGTTTTAGCGGGGCAATCAATGCCAGGTGCGAAATGGTTCGAGGGCGCAAGGCTTAATTATGCTGAAAATGCACTATTGAATGATCAAGAAGAGAAAACGGCGATTTTTTTTCGTTCCGAACATATCAGGCAGCAGGAAGTTAGCTGGAAAGAGCTGAAAGAAAAAGTAGCTTCTGTCGCTTATTCATTAAGAAAACTTGGTGTGAAATCCGGTGACCGTGTTGTTGCCTACATGCCAAACATACCCGAAGCGGTGATAGCTTTCTTGGCAACGGTGAGCATAGGTGCCATCTGGTCCAGTTGTTCACCTGACTTTGGGGCAAGAAGTGTCATAGATCGTTTCAAACAAATTGAACCTGTTGTATTACTGGCAGTTGATGGGTATCAGTACAATGGAAAAGTATATGATAAAACACCAGTCATCTTACAGCTTAAACAGGAATTGGTCTCTGTCAAGCATACCGTGTTGGTTCCTTACATAGAAAAAAGAGTTTGGAAGTGAATCTGGAAGATACGATTCCGTGGGATGACCTTTTAAAAGAAAAGGCAGAATTATCCTTTGAAAGTGTTCCTTTCGATCATCCGCTTTGGATCCTCTATTCGTCAGGTACAACCGGGATGCCAAAACCGATTGTACAAGGCCATGGCGGTATAGTATTGGAGCATTTTAAATCAACAAGAATCCATCAAGGCATGACTTCCGAGGATACTGTATTTTGGTTTACGACTACGGGCTGGATGATGTGGAATCTCCTTATGGGCGGTTTACTTAATGAAGGGACCATCGTCCTCTATGACGGCAGTCCTTCTTTTCCGAATATGGATGTTCTTTGGGAATTGGCGGAAGATACAGGCATGACTTTCTTTGGAACAAGCGCACCATTTCTTACGAATTCCATGAAGTTAGGAAACAAACCTCTGGGAAAATATGATTTATCTAAATTGAAGGCTCTTTTTCCACTGGAGCTCCATTGTCTGGCGACGGTTATAAATGGGTGTATGAAAATGTCAAAAAGGATATCTGGCTCAGTTCATCCAGTGGCGGAACCGATGTATGTGCCGGGTTTGTAGGCGGTGTTCCAACACTGCCCGTGAGAATCGGAGAGATACAAGGAAGGGCATTGGGTGTTTGTGCGGAAGCCTTTGATGAGCATGGTCAAACATTGATTAATGAAGTCGGTGAATTGGTCATTACCAAACCGATGCCGTCCATGCCGCTGTACTTCTGGAATGATCAAGACGGGACAAGATACTACGAGAGTTATTTCGATACGTATCCTGGCATATGGAAACATGGTGATTGGATAAAACTCGACGATAAGGGCAGCTGTATCATTTATGGACGTTCCGACTCGACCATCAACCGTTCAGGTGTACGGATGGGAACAAGTGATATCTACCGGGTCGTCGAAGCGATAGACGAGGTGATGGAAAGCCTTGTCATCGATAGGGAAGTGCTTGGCCGCCGTTCCTCACTGCTGCTTTTCGTAGTCCTTAAGCCCGGGGAAAGACTGGATGAAGAATTAACGGCAAAAATCAAGGAACAAATCAGAGGGCATGTATCCCCTCGCTTTATCCCTGACCAAATCCATGTCGTTGAACAAATTCCTAAAACGTTGAACGGAAAGAAAATGGAAGTCCCGATACGTAAAGTGTTATTAGGTTTCGAGTTTGATAAGGTAGTGAATGCAGACTCCATGAGAAATCCAGAATCGCTACAGTTTTTTAAAGAACTAGCTCTAGAATTGAATGAGAAAAAAATATTCTAGAATTCAGGCGGAGCAAAAAAGCTCCGTCTTTTTTTATAATTCTCTTGAATGATCTTGGTGATGATTCGCCAATAAGGTTCAATCTTCTGGAATGGCCTACCATCTTAAAAAGAATATATAAATGATGGAAAAATTTCCTTGACAATTTTAAAACAGATGAATAGAATGAAGTGAGAAGTCAGTAAGTACTGACAGTCTGTTTTTAGGGAGTGAGAACATGAGTAGCAGTAAGAAGCTAAGTACCGATGATA
This sequence comes from Peribacillus frigoritolerans, assembly GCA_030562215.1. Taxonomy (GTDB): domain Bacteria; phylum Bacillota; class Bacilli; order Bacillales; family DSM-1321; genus Peribacillus; species Peribacillus frigoritolerans_B. The sequence goes on from JAUPFL010000001.1 coordinate 3,563,688, forward strand.
AGCTGCTGTTGGCGGCAATCGATCTAATAGCAGAGAAAGGGTACAATGGTGTTTCTACTCAGGAAATTGCCGGTGCCGCAGGTTTGAGTGAAAAAACACTATTTCGTCGGTTTGGAACCAAGCAAAATCTTCTAGAAACGGCATTTGACCGATATCATTATGCCGAAGAGATGACAAAACTTTTTAAAGAAAAACAAATCGTATGGGATTTGCATTCAGACTTACAACTGATCAGTCGAACATATCATGAAATCATGAATCGCAACCGGAAAATGATTATGATAAGTATCAAGGAGGAAGGTAATTTACCTGGGTTTCGAGAAAAAACACAAGAGCACCCCCGACAGTTACTGGGAATTTTGACAAACTATTTTAACACGATGCATGAAAAAGGAAAGCTTATTCATACAGACCCAGAGCTTCAGGCGTTGTCGTTCATGATGATGAATTTTGGTGCCTTTATGAACAACCTGGATGCCGATGAAAACTATCCAACCGTGTCCCTTGAGGCATTTATAATGGAGAGTGTGCAAACATTTACTAGGGCTTTAACTCCCTAGTTTTTCATGAAGAATAATGACAGTCAGTACTAACACACTTTGATGATGAAAGGAAATGCCAATTTTTAATGAACTGAAAAAAATAGAATAAATGACAGGAGATTATGAATATGAAATCAAGCAATGCAATAGTATGGATTAATGTATTTACAGCTAAACCAGGCAAACTGGATGAATTGGTTGCTATCCAAACTGAAGAACTACTCAATTTTAAGAAGGGATCTCAAGGTGTTCCAGGTTGGATCAGCAGCCGTTGGCATCGTTCTGTTGATAATAACAAGGCGATTATGGTAACTACCTTTGAGAGTATTGATTTTCATGAAAATTGGTTAGAAAAAAGTGAATTCCGAGAACACCTTAACAAAATAAACCATCTCATTGAAGATACAGAAGGTGGGTACTACACATTAGTGGAAGAGATTGGAAATTTGTGAATCCATTAAATTATAAGGTTTTTATTTTAAACAAATTATTTGTTTGTCATTAACAAGGAGGAGAAAACATTGGAAAAATTAAAGATTGGAATTATCTTAGGAAGCACACGCAAAGGACGCGTTAGCCCACAAGTGGGAAAGTGGGTAAAAGAAATAGCTGATAAACGAGAAGATGCGAATTACGAAATCGTCGATATTGCAGCCTTTAACTTGCCATTTGTTGGAGAAGGTTCTGGTAAAGAACCAGGAATATTAGCTTGGTCAGAAAAACTCTCTAGCTTGGATGGTTTTGTGTTTATCGTACAAGAATACAATCATAGCATTACAGGGGCATTAAAAAACGCACTTGATTCCGCACGTGATGAATGGAACAACAAAGCTGCAGGCATCGTGAGCTATGGTTCAACTGGCGGAGCTCGTGCAGCCGAACATTTGCGTGGCATCTTAGGGGAATTACTAGTTGCGGATGTTCGGGTAAATCCAACATTATCACTATTTACAGATTTTGAAAACTTCAAGACGTTTAAACCAGCTGATTTACACCTTGATAATATCCATGCAATGTTAGATCAAACGATTGCCTGGAGCGGTGCCTTAAAAAAGATTACGATAAGCTTGATAGTTTACTAGCTTTGTCCTTCCCACTAATTTATTAACAATATTCTAGATAGTTAGTACTAACACTCATATAAATGGTGCATAAAGAGCTTTTTCCTTAAGGAGGCTGCTTCCATATTCAAACCATCTTTGAACTTCAGTGATAAGTGAATTGGGATAGTATATTTTAAACAAAACGAAAAAACGAGACAAAACGAGACAGCAATCTCATTTTGTCTCGTTTTTTTCGACTGAAAATAGATAAAGTCCTAATTTTACCGCCTCCCATTTTGGCACGGCAATTGCACTATATAAGATTGACTCGCTATTACTGATTGGGGGCTGAAAAATGGAAACGGTTCAATCGAATGAAATAAAGTTATCACAGGACAAGGTTTATTGGATGTACAAAAAATGCTGGAGATCAGAAAATTCGAAGACCAAGTTCATGAATCTTTTGCAAAGGGAATTTTACCAGGGTTTGTCCATTTGTATGCTGGGGAAGAAGCGGTGGCTGTAGGTGTATGTGCCCACCTATCCGAAAAAGACAGCATTACAAGCACTCACAGGGGTCATGGCCACTGTATTGCCAAAGAATGCGACCTAAACGGGATGATGGCTGAAATTTATGGGAAAGTGACAGGGCTTTGCAAGGGAAAAGGCGGTTCCATGCATATTGCCGATTTGGATAAAGGGATGTTAGGTGCGAACGGGATAGTCGGTGGAGGCTTTCCGCTGGCATGCGGTGCAGCATTAACAGCCAAATATAAAAAGACCGATCATGTTAGTGTTTGTTTTTTGGTGATGGAGCCAACAATCATGGGACATTCCATGAAGGGGTAAATCTGGCGGCAATCTGAAGCTACCCGTAATATTCATCGCTGAAAATAATGGGTATGGGGAAGCCACCCCTTTCAACTATGCTTCTAGCTGTAAAACGATAGCCGACCGGGCGATAAGCTACAATATCCCGGGTGTCCGGGTGGATGGGAAAGATGTATTGGCTGTGTATAAGGCTGCTGAAGAAGCCGTTCAGAGGGCTCGCAGGGGAGAAGGCCCATCATTGATCGAATGTGTTACTTATCGTAATTATGGACACTTCGAGGGAGATGCACAGAAATATAAAAAGGAACAAGAAAAAAGGAGCATAAACAAGAGAAAGATGCGATTGCCCTATTCAGGAGTTACTTACTGAATCAGAATCTGCTGGCGGAAAAAGAACTGATTTCTCTCGAGAATGCCGTTGAGGAATCTATTAAACAAGCAGTTAAGTTCAGTGAAGATAGCCCATATCCAGAAGCGTCCGATTTATTAAACGATGTTTATGTATCCTATTAAACCATAAAAGGAGGAATTGAGATGAGCAGAAAAATCAGTATGTCGCAGGCAATAAATGAAGCAATGGCTATGGCAATGAGAAAAGACGAAAATGTCATCCTTATGGGGAAGATGTAGCCGGCGGTGCAGAAGTTGATCATTTGCAGGATGACGAAGCATGGGGTGGTGTTTTAGGTGTCACAAAAGGATTGGTTCAAGAGTTTGGACGGGATAGAATCCTCGATACACCCATTGCGGAAGCAGGATATATGGGAGCGGCCATGGCAGCCGCTTCGACAGGATTACGACCGATTGCCGAGTTAATGTTCAACGATTTCATTGGCAGCTGTTTGGATGAAGTATTGAATCAAGGTGCGAAGTTCCGCTATATGTTCGGGGGAAAAGCACAGGTTCCCGTGACGATCCGTACGATGCATGGTGCAGGGTTCAGGGCTGCAGCTCAGCATTCACAAAGCCTTTATGCCTTGTTCACCAGCATTCCTGGATTGAAGGTGGTCGTTCCCTCATCCCCCTATGACGCAAAAGGGCTTTTACTTTCAGCCATTGAAGATAATGATCCTGTCATCTTTTTTGAAGATAAAACGCTATACAACATGGTGGGAGAGGTTCCGGAAGGCTACTATACAATCCCAATCGGCAAAGCTGAAATGAAAAGGAAAGGCTCGGATTTGACTATCGTTGCCATCGGTAAACAAGTTCACACAGCGATGGAGGCTGCTGAAAAACTCACAGCTAAAGGCATTGAAGCTGAAATTGTCGACCCGCGGAGCTTGTCACCACTGGATGAAGAATCGATTCTCTCCTCTGTGGGAAAAACAAATCGTTTGATTGTGATCGATGAAGCGAACCCAAGATGCAGCATCGCAACGGATATTGCCGCACTGGTGGCGGATAAGGGATTTGACACGCTCGATGCGCCAATTAAGAGGATTACGGCACCGCATACACCTGTACCTTTTTCTCCACCGCTTGAAGATATTTACCTTCCAACATCAGAAAAAGTGATACAAGCCGTTTCAGAATTATTGGGGAGCCTTCCATTATTGGGGTGTAATTAAATCGATATGATGCACGCTCCAGCTTTTTCGCATAAAACTGCAAAAGTTGGAGCAACAAATCCAATGATGGACAAACAAACCAATCTGAAGGGAGAAAAAAATATGGCGGTCGAAGTGGTAATGCCGAAATTGGGCATGGCAATGAAAGAAGGTACTGTATCGATGTGGAGTAAGGCTGTTGGGGATCCAGTCCAAAAAGGTGAAGCAATAGCCAGCATCAATTCAGAGAAAATAGAAATGGATATTGAATCTCCAGCGGAAGGTACGATTCTGAATATAGCTGTTCAAGAAGGACAAGGAGTACCTCCAGGAACCGTTATCTGTCATATCGGTAATCCGAATGAAAAAATAAAGACCGATGAACCTGTTGCTGAAGGAACTCAGTTGAAAATTGATGAACAAGAAAAGCTGAAAACAAAAGAGTCCCACACTTTGCCAATGGGAGATCGTTTGATGATCACCCCGGTTGCACGAAAAATGGCACAGGCAGCGAATCTTGACATTGAGAAGATTCAAGGCACCGGGCCCGGAGGAAGAATCACTAAAGAAGATGTACAGAAAGTAATTGTGAAAAGGGATTCCATGCAGGTAAATACAGGAGAAAGTATAGTTCCGCCACAACCTGCTTTAGAGAGTCCGCAGCAGATTCCTGTTACGGGCATGAGGAACATCATCGCTAAACGTATGAAGGAGAGCTTGCAAAGCAGTGCCCAATTAACTCTAACGATGAAAGTTGATGTCACTGATCTAGTCATTTTGCAAAAACAGGCTACAGAAACGCTACAAAAACATGAAACAACTAAATTGACTATAACGGACTTTGTTGCCAAGGCTGTCGTGCTTTCACTTAAAGAGCATCCTAAAATGAATAGTGCCTATATTGAAGATAAAATCATTTTGTATGAGCATATCCATCTTGGATTAGCGGTGGCCTTGGAGAATGGACTCGTTGTTCCCGTCATTAGAAATGCCGAAAATTGTACGCTAAGACAGTTATCGAATAAGGGTAAGGAATTGGCCCGGTGTGCACGTGACGGTCAATTGCCTATTGAAGACATGCAAGGATCCACTTTTACAATCAGTAACCTCGGGGCATATGGCGTCGAGCACTTTACACCCATTCTCAATACACCGGAAACGGGGATACTTGGAATTGGCTCTGCTTACGATACCCCAATTTATATTGACGAAGAATTGGAGAGAAGAACGATCTTGCCACTCAGTTTAACGTTTGATCACCGTGTACTGGACGGGGCACCCGCTGCTGCCTTTTTACAAACACTAAAAAGGTATTTAGAAGAGCCGATCACCGTGATTTTATAGAAAAGGAGGGAAAGTTCTTGAATCGTATAGCTATTATAGGCGGAGGTCCTGCGGGTATGTAGCGGCAATCACTGCTGCCCAGCAGGATAAGGAGGTCATACTGGTAGTCGATGGGCCATTGGGGGTACCTGTTTAAACGAAGGCTGCATGCCAACGAAGTCATTATTGAATAGTGCCGATACGTATGATTTGGTGAAACATGCCGGGGAAATGGGAATTCGTTTTCATTCCAATTCGATTGAAGTCGATTGGGATACCGTACAGGAACGAAAAAGAGATGTCATATTTAAACTAGTGAACGGCATTCGATATTTAATGAGTAAGAATAAAATAAAAGTCATTCAGGGCAGAGCTTCCATCCTTTCAAACGATCGACTGCTGATCGAGAACGGAAATGAAAAATGAAGTGATTGAAGCAAGTAAGATCATCATTTCAACGGGGTCAGAACCGATTCCATTGCCTTTTGCGCCGTTTGATGGTGATTGGATCATCCACAGTGGCCATGCCATGTCACTGCCGTCCATTCCCGATTCGCTGCTAATTGTCGGAGGCGGCGTCATCGGATGTGAATTTGCCAGCATTTATAGCAGGATGGGCACCAAGGTTACCGTTATTGAAATGGGGGAAAAGCTGCTTCCAGAGGAAGATGATGATATCACGAGCATTCTGCATGGCGAATTGAAGGACCAAGGCGTTACAGTCCATATCTCCACAGCTGTCAAAAACATCAATGCAGCCAGTAAGACGGTATTTTTGGAGAATAGCGATGGCGAATTGGAAGAAATGCATGCTGATTACGTACTCGTATCAATAGGAAGAAAACCAAGAGTGAATGAAATGGGCCTTGAGGAAAACGATATTGACTTTTCCCGACTTGGCATCTCGGTGGATGATCGAATGCAAACAAGCAATCCATCGATTTATGCCTGTGGTGATGTGATAGGCGGTATACAACTTGCCCATGTTGCTTTTCATGAAGGACGGGTGGCGGCCCTGAATGCCTGCGGTCAATTTGCACAAGTTAATTACCGGGCAATCCCTCGCTGCATTTATACTTCCCCGGAGATTGCTAGTGTAGGCTTGACCGAAAAAGAAGCGCGTCAAAAATATGGCGAAATTAAAGTTGGTGAATTCGCTTTTTCGGCAAGCGGGAAAGCTGTCCTTTCCAATAAACCGGCAGGAAAGGTCAAAGTCCTAGTGAACCCGCAATATAATGAAATTGTAGGTTTTTCCATTGTTGGTCAGCATGCAACAGAATTGATTGGTCAAGGAACGATCATGCTGCATGCAGAAATAACGGCAGATATGATGGAAGATTTAGTAGCGGCGCATCCAACCTTGTCGGAATCCATACATGAAGCTCTTTTAAATTCTGTAGGTCAAGCTGTGCATTGCTAAAACTGAAGGGGGAATTTGTATGGCTAGCGGTCGACGGACGGCGATAGTCACTGGTGCAGGTCGTGGTATCGGACGTGCCATTGCATTAAGATTAGCTCAAGATGGATTGAATGTGGTCATTAATGACGTCAATCTGGATACGGCTAAATCGGTCGTGAATGAGATAAGGGAACTTGGACGTGAAAGCTTTGCCGTTAAAGCGGATGTAAGTAATAGACGGGAAGTATTCGAAATGGTGAATCAAGTTGTGGAAAGTTTTGGACAATTGGATGTTATGGTTTCAAATGCAGGAATTGCTCAAATAAAGCCTATATTGGAAGTAACTCAAGAAGATCTTGAACAGATTTTCAATATAAATGTAAATGGTGTCCTCTTTTTGCCTGCAAGCCGCGGCTGAACAAATGAAAAAGCAAGAAGGCGGGAAAATCATAAGTGCTGCCAGCATAGCCAGTTATAAAGGTTTCAGTTTACTAGGTACATACTCGGCCACAAAATTTGCCGTTAGAGGAATTACACAAGCGGCAGCACAGGAATTGGCCCAGTTTGGCATTACGGTGAATGCTTACTGTCCAGGAATTGTCGGGACGCAAATGTGGGATTTGATCGATGAAAAAATGGGCCAATATATGAATCTTGCTAAAGGGGAAACATTTAAAAAGTTCACGGATTCCATAACCTTAGGACGCTCTGAAACCCCAGAAGATGTTGCTAAATTCGTATCTTACCTTGCTTCACCGGATTCGGATTATATGACAGGGCAATCCATCATGATTGATGGAGGGGTTATTTTTTCATAAACTAACGCATTAAATTGTTCGATGGAGAAGCATCATGTGAATGATCACATGATGCTTTTTTTGTAAACTCAATCTATATATTGTAAGCGAATACATAATCTACTATAATTAAAAAGACCTCGATTAACATCCTATTTTTTTACTCCAAGGTATTTTTCCTCTAGATTGACTGGTCAAATGAAGGTTTAAACCAAATGATTAGAGGAGGATTATATGCTATCCACCAGTTGTTATCTACGTACATGGGAACGCTTTGTCAGTGAAGGGGTTCTCGATTCAAATCGTCTGAACAAGCGAATAATGGAATCCTGGTATCGATGCAAAAAGATCAAGTCAACCCATACCTTAATAAAGGCAAACACATTTTAACGAATGAATTATTGGACATTCAAAGAGAAAAAACTCCTTCCTTTTAGAAGTGGCATCACCCCAATTATCCAGAATGAATCAATCGATTAAAGAATCTGGAATGATGGCTTTATTGGTAGATCCGGATGGATATGTCCTTTCACTTTCCGGAAACGAGAAAATCCTCGATGAGGCAGGCAAAATAAATTTTGTGGAGGGCGTATGCTGGACGGAGGGTGAGGTCGGAACGAACGCAATTGGAACAGCTTTGAAAACGGGTGAAGCCGTAATGATCCAAGGTACCGAACACTATTCAATTGCCTCACACAAATGGAGTTGCTCTGCAATGCCCATATTAAATGAAGACGGTAAGATATTGGGAGTTTTGGATATATCATGTCCTGTAGAATATTTTCATCCCTCCATGCTGGGTATGGTAGCCAATTTGGCGTATACGATCGAACAGGAAATGGGAATGCGTTCCTATAAAAAGGAGCTGGCACTGACCCAGCACGCGATAGAACTTGCAGAAACCTATCCAGATTTGCCTTTTATCGTCTGTAATCATAAAGAAATGATAATCTCCGCCAGTAAACAGGTTCGCAAAAAGATTCCTCAATCCATTGGTATGGCGTTGGCCGATCTGTTAAATTATGGATATCGAATCATAAAGGAAAATCCGCTTCTATCCAAAGAGGATAAAAGGGTTTACGGTAAGTGTTTATTCTTATCAGAGAATCATGGTCATGAAACCAATAGGCTTTTTCCTGCTTCACTGCCTTCAGAAAGATTTGCATTCAAAGGGGAAAGAGGGATTAGTGAATCCTTTCATAACACATTACGTAAAGTGAAGCTTGTTGCACCGACAGAAGCAAATGTGTATATATCCGGTGAAACAGGTGTCGGGAAAGAGCTTATTGCGCATGCCATTCATGAAAATGGCATGCGCAAAAAAGGACCGTTCGTCACGATAAATTGCGGAGCCATACCTAAAGATTTAATGGAAAGTGAATTATTCGGGTATGTAGATGGCGCTTTTACAGGGGCTAAACGGCAAGGGCACAAGGGAAGTTCGAGCAGGCAAATGGAGGGACCATTTTTCTCGATGAAATCGGTGAAATCCCTTCAGCGATGCAAGTTGCCTTACTGCGTGTTCTTCAGGAAAGAAAAATCGTTCCGGTCGGCGGCACAAAAAGCATATCATTGGATATTCGCATTATCACTGCAACACACCGTAATCTTGAAGAGCTTGTCAAAGAGGGGGCCTTTCGTACTGATTTATACTATCGGTTGAACGTTTACCCCATTCATGTACCTCCCTTAAGGGAAAGGATTGAAGACATTCCTTATCTGGTCAACTATCTGTGTTCGAAGAATAATTGGAATATTCCGTTAACAGAAGAATTATTGATTCGTTTAAAGGATTATAATTGGCCAGGCAATATTAGAGAACTGCAGAACGTACTTCAGCGATTGACCATCTTACTTGCAGAAGGACCTCTGGATTATGGTAAAGTCTTGAATTCCATGCATTCACAACCCGTTACACGGCATGATGATTTCCCTTCATGGGAGGAACCTGTAGGTAAAAAAGGCATCAAGGGAAATGAACTGACGATCCGTGAAAAAATTCAGCGGGATCTAATGATAGAGGCATTACAAAAATCAAGAGGAAATGTCACTGCTGCAGCAAAATTGATGGATATACCAAGAAGTACATTTTACAAGCGGCTCCATAAGTATGGTATATAGACATGGCGTGTGTACATTATGCAAGAAGAGTAGCTTTATGGATATCGATGAAAAATGAAAGGGTATGGCAAATGAAAACGAGAATTACTGAATTATTGGGGATTGAATATCCGATCATTTGCGGCGGGATGTTTCAAGTTGGCCGAGCACCGCTTGCAGCTGCTGTTTCGGAAGCGGGGGACTTGGCATCATCACTTCGAAAACACAGGTGACACCAGAAGGTCTCCGTGATGAAATCCGCAAAGTGAAAACTTTGACCAAGAAACCCTTTGCTGTCAACCTGAACCTGTTTCCAAGTCAAACGGCAACCCCGAATGATCAGTTCATCGATATTTTGATTGACGAAAATGTAAAAATTGTTGAAACGAGTGGCCGAAGCCCGGAAAGTTTAATGCCCAGACTTAAAGAGCACGGCTTTACCGTGATACATAAGGTAGCGAACGTCAAAAACGCAATATCGGCAGAGAAATTAGGAGTCGATGCCATTATTATTGTAGGGAATGAAACAGGCGGACATCCAGGCATGGGGGATGTAGGAACGCTTGTCATGCTCCCTAGAGCCATTGACTCTGTTAATATACCAGTAATAGCAGGCGGGGATTTTCGGATGGCAGGGGCCTTATCAGTGCCTTGTCACTCGGTGCTGAAGGTATAGTCATGGGGACTCGCTTTATGGCCACGCAAGAAGCACCGATTCATGATAACGTGAAGCAGTGGATGGTATCGGCCAATGAAACGGATACGGTCGTCATCCAACGGAATATAGGCAGTCCGTAGCGTGTAGCATTAAATGCAGTCAGTAAAGAAGTGGACAAACTTGAAAATGAAGGTGCCACTATAGAGGAATTGATACCGCTAATTACGGGACAAAGAAGCAAGAAAGTATACTTTGAAGGAAATTTAGACGGAGGCATCTGGTCATGCGGTCAATCCGTAGGACTCATAAAAGAAGTATTGACCGTCAATGAACTGATAAAACAAATCGTCCAAGAAGCAAAAACCTCGTTCGAATTCATCCAAAGCCGTATCGAATCCATTCGAACATAAATAACCTACAGGAACATGCGATCAATTGTGATTTCGTGTTCCTTTTTTTATCTATTAGACATAAAGTTCCATAGGTGGTCAAGAATAGGCTTTTTCAAGAATACATTACCGTTATTTAAAACAGAAGGGTGAAAGGAAGACTGGTTTATTCGCAACTTTAACGCGAAGAGCCAATTCAAGACAGAAAAAAGATACATATCCCATCAATTACTTGTTAACTAACTTTAAGCAACTTCTTAATAAAGACTTTCATATGTAAAAAAACAAAGAAAAAGGAAATTAACATTTCGTGATTAGTGTTTACATAACATTATTATTCCGCTTAATCAAACAAAGCTTTAGATCTTAAAACCATTGTAATGTCATCTGGCATTTTTGATTACTGAAACCTTTCAATCTCTTTTTATAAAATGTAAAAAGCTACTTTTACGATTATACATATAAATGAATTGCACTCAAGATAAACAGAAACTGATTGCTGAAAGTAGGTGTGTTTCTTAACAAATTTGATTGGAAAGTTTGCCTTATAACCCTCGGCAGCTTCCTATTGATTCACTGCATGTTTGTTTCACATATGCAAGCGGTCAATGCTTGTTTTTGTCCATCAATACTCAATCGCGGAATGTGCATCATTAAGGTTTAAACATTTATTAAAGGTTATTCATCCTGTAGCCTGCTATGAGTTTAATTAAGAAGGCTTATAGGAGATTATGTGGCAAAATAGCGGATCTTTCATCTATTTCAGGTAAAAAGCGGAACTTTCATGAGAAAAAATTTTTGAATTGTCATTGGATAAAATTATATTTAAATAATTAATTAGAAGTGTTAACCCGTAATTTTTCTCATTTATCCATTTAATTCATATATTAGCATAATTAAATTTGTAAATAATGTAAGGTAAGCAGGATTAATTGAAATTACTACAGAATTATTAGATAACGCTTTGAATAGGTCTTTAGGAAAGGAAAAGGGGAAGCATATGAAGAAAAAGATTAGTGGGGCACTTACCAAAGCGGCTTTTTTATAGGTGGGGCAATCATTTGCAAGTAGAGATCCTTAGAGTGAAATGACTAAGGATGATAAATTCTAATTGAATAATCCAACTTATATCATAAAAATGACCGAAAACGAAATTTGTTACAATTAGCAGATAAATTAGGTTCAAAAATAAAGGGAAATGGAAAATGAATTTATTTTGTATAAATAAAAGAAAAAATTACATTTACAATTCAAAACATTGAAGGATGTGGAAGTATGCAGAAGAGTATTCTGCTAATTGAGGATGACGTAGAAATTAGTCAATTAATAGAAAGTGCCCTTTTGCAGGAGAATTTTACAGTACATGCCGCATTTGACGGGGAAAAGGCACTAGCTCTCTTTCATGATAAAGAACCTGACTTAATCCTCCTTGACTTAATGATTCCTAAATTGAATGGTATGGATTTATTGAAAAAAATAAGAGAAACGAGCATGGTTCCTGTATTAATTATTTCTGCAAAAGGAAGTGATCTCGACAAAGCTCTTGGGCTTGGATTTGGCGCCGATGATTATATAAGCAAGCCATTTTCGATGATTGAATTAACAGCTAGAGTTCATGCTGCTATTCGCAGGGCAACGCAATATCATCCATTCGAAAGCAACTCCACCCAAAATATTCTTCAATATGGAGAGCTCACCCTTGACTTAAATTCATTTTCTGCAAATGTTAGAGGGAGAACTGTTCAACTGACATCAAAGGAGTTTCATATATTAAAGTTGTTTATGACCAATCGAAGCAGAGTATTTACAAAGGAACAAATATATCACTTTATTTGGGAAGATGATTATTACGGGAATGAAAATGTCATTAACGTACATATAAGAAGACTTCGTGAAAAAATTGAAAAGGATCCATCCAACCCACATTATATTAGAACGATATGGGGGATAGGTTATAAATTAGGTGTGTAGCTCATGGTAATCTTTCTTTGTGCAATGATTATTTTTTAGTAATCATAAACATCTTCCAGCATTTGTCTCGAAGAAAACTTAAGCAAAACCTTTATGAAATAAGTGGGAAATTAAGCAATATCATCAAACACGAAACATCCGAAAAAGTATTAATACGAACCGATCAGCAAGCCATTCAGCAATTACTCATTCAAATAAACAGGCTATTGGATTTCAACCAAAAAGTTAGTGCGGATTATGTAAAAACAAAAGATAGCTTAAGGAAATTAATATCAATATGTCTCATGATTTAAAAACACCACTTACGGTTATTTTAGGTTATGTAGAAAAAGTGAAACTGAATGAAGTGATGACTGAAAATGAAAAGAAGGTATTAATGATAAGGCTGCATGAAAAAGTATTGAACTTGACTGGTTTACTTAATCAGTTTTTTGATCTGGTAAAAATAGAATCAGATGATTATGTGATTCCTTTAAGTAAACTATCACTTAATGAAGTTTGCAGAAAAAATGTATTGGAATTTTATGATTTACTGCTCGCAAAAGGACTTCACGTAGAAGTTGATATCCCAGATCAGCATCTTTACATCTTAGGTAATGAGGACGCCTTAAATCGTATATTTAATAACCTTATTTCAAATTCAATTCGATATGGCAGTGATGGAGGGGTCTTCGGATTAACACTTCGAGAGGGTGATGGAGCCGTTTCTGTAGAGATTTGGGATAGAGGTAAAGGTATTTCAGAAATCCATCAAGATCGGGTGTTTGACCGGTTATATACATTAGATGATGCCAGAAATCCAAAATTTCAAGGGAGTGGGTTGGGTCTAAGTATATCAAAACGCTTAACAGAAGAAATGAAGGGTACCATCCATTTATACAGTAAACCTTATGAAAAAACGAGCTTTACTTGTATATTTAAACAAATAACATATTAAAACTTCTTTAAGAGATGTTCTAATTGAACAGCTCTTTTTAGCTTTGAGATTGATATGAGCTCTTACGTCCTACGCCATTTTTCTAAAACTTAAGAAACATGTAAGGATTGAGAAAGAAAAAAGATACTTTCTCTGCTTAAGATAGAAGTAGATAGCAATAAGGGAGGAAAAGATAATGGATTATGTTGTTAAAACAAATAGCTTAACGAAAAAGATCAAAGGAAAATTGCTCGTATCCAATGTGAATCTTCATATAAAAAAGGGTGAAATTTATGGTTTCCTTGGTCAAAATGGTGCGGGGAAAACGACAATCATGAAAATGCTAACAGGAATACTAAGTCCAACTACAGGAGAGGTTGAATTGTTTGGTCAGAAGCTAACAAAAACCGAGAAGTCTGGCTTGAAACGAATCGGTAGTATTATTGAGTATCCAATCTTTTTTGAACATTTAACTGCAATGGAAAATCTTCAGCTTCATTGTGAATACTTAGGGTTTTATGATAAAAAGGCAATTACACAAGCGTTGGAGATGGTTCATCTAACTGGGATTGAAGATAAAATTGTGAGCGACTTTTCGCTTGGGATGAAGCAGCGACTGGGGATTGTAAGAGCAATTATTACGAAGCCTGAACTAATTATATTAGATGAACCTACAAATGGCCTTGATCCAATTGGTATAAAAGATATAAGAGATCTAATTCGAATGTTAAATAGGGAATATGGAATTACTTTTCTTCTATCGAGTCACATCCTGGGGGAAATTGAACAAGTAGCTGACAGAATTGGTGTCATTAAGGATGGAAAGCTCGTGAACGAAGTGACTTTAGCAGATATTAGTAAGCAACGAACAGACTATATTGAAATTGTCACAAAAGATGTAGAGAAGTCAATTTATTTACTTGAGTATGAACTCCAAATTTCCAATATGAAAATTGTGCAGGACAATAGGATTCGTATATATGATCTCACTTTGCCGCAAAGTGAAATATCCAAAAACTAATTATGCATGATGTAGATATTGAGGAAATACAAAAGCATACAAGTACTTTGGAAGATTATTTTTATCAACAAATTCATGGAGGTGGAAAAGTTGGTTAAATTAATGGAGTTGGAGTGGAGGAAGTTAAGGCGAAAATTGATCCTTAGTGAGATGATTATATATTGGGGTGTTTTGATGTTCTTGCCCATGTTTTTTATTAAAATGGTCAGTGCGGAGTTTGGTCAAAGTTATTCAACCATAATCCAGCTTATGATGCCAATGCAACTGGGCTTTGTCCTTTTCGGAGCTTCTCTTATTAATCAGGTTGTAATCGATGAATATAAAAATAAAACAATATCTCTTTCATTCGGTTATCCGATAAGTCGAAAAAAATTGGTTATGGCAAAGGCTCTTTTATCTCACTTTTTGTTTTCCTTTGTACGTTAGTATCCTTTTTGTTGTCTGGTATGACAACTTATTTACTGGATCAGGTATTTCATATTATAAACGGGCAACCAACTGTTCAAGATATTACAACATATTTTAGTAAAATGATTGTTCATTCTTTAATTGTAACGCTTATTAGTTTAATACCACTCTTTTTCTTTGGTTTTTGGAAAAGAGCAACGATACCAACAGTCATTTGTGCAGTATTTCTAATGCAATTTCAAAATTTCTCTTACCTACTGAATGTCAATCTTAATACTAATATTGTGAACACAGTGCTATGTTTATTAGGCGTGGTCAGCGTTTATCTCTCGATTAAAATGGTGGACAGAGTGGGGGATATTTAGTTTTGGCAATTCGTAACAAACTGATTGGAGACCGGTACTAATCTATTCGCTGGAATATCTATAAGTTAGTTGCTTAAGAAGTAGAATAAAGGATTGGGTTTTTTTGTTGAAAGTGGATTTTAAAGCTACATTTAAAACACGTAAAGGATAATACATATCGGTAATCATTGATATGTATTATCCCACATTATTTATTAATCAAGCATAGTAAGTAATGAAATAAATCTTAAATCCAAGAAATTTTTTGTGCCAATGTTTAACCCAAACTAATTGATCAAACATTTTTCACTACATAAATGTTACTGTAATTAGATAAAAAGATTATTATTTATAAATAATAGACATGATTAAATATAAAAATTTTCATTTTGTCTCACTAAGTTAAGTATTCTTAAGATATGAGACAAAATGGAAATTAAATATATTACTTCCTATAATATATATTATGTAAACTAAGATAAATTGTAAACTAACACCAACACTTATTTAGTCGTACTCATTGATTGGATAAAGTATAGTTATCCTGTGTGACTTTCCAGCCACCTTTTGATTGTTCTCTCTGTTTTTTAAAATAATCCTCATTTTATTTCAAACCTAGCAAAAAAGTCAATTTCCTCATCTACGGAAAGTACGTAAAGGAACCGACTTTTTTTGGATTTGTTCAGCTAAGGCACTCATTAGTTCAATCTTTAGTTGCTACCTTGGAACGCCTCATTTATGGTTTTTTAAAATATTGCACGTGTTCAGAGACCCACTGGGCGAAGGTTCGTGCGGGCTGGCCAGTAATCTCTTCGACAGTTGGAATCACCGTATAAGCCGATTTAGGCGGATTAAGGTGCCAACGAATTACGTACTCAATAGCATCCTCCTGAACCCCCATCTTCCTCATCTGCTCACGTTCTTCTTCAGAACTCTCAACAAATTGAATGTCACGTCCGATGATCTCACGAATAATCCGAACTCTATCTTGAACGGACAAACGCTCAGGCCCTGTTAATGTATATACTTTACCTGCATGACCGTCCTCATTCAGTGCAACTGCTGCGACTCTTCCAATATCCGCTTCATGAACAGGAGCAATTCGTGATCCCCCAAACAGGTCTCGAACTACCCCCTCAGAGCGTATGGAGTCTGCCCATTTCCGCGCATTTGCCATAAACTCAAAGGCTTGAAGTTGGGTCCACTCCAGATCGCTTTCTTCAACTGCCCTCTCGAAAGGACCCTTCTCGCCGTTCCATAAAACAGTAACTCTGCGTACTCCAGCCTTCACAGCAAGTTCTACGATTTCCGGTCCCGTTTCCAACGGGGTATATTCCGCGCCTGTTATAATCAAATGCATGCCGCTTACGCCAACCAACGTAGAAACTAGCGTACTCGGATCACTTAAATCGCCCGCGACAACCTCCACATCAGCAGGAAGATTGGCTTGACGTGGATTACGTGTCAATGCTCGTACCTTTTGGCCCCCTTCGAATCAGTTGGTCCACGACGTGTCGCCCTACTGTCCCCGTTGCGCCTGTCACTAATATGGTCATCCGTTTTCCTCCTCCTCTACAGGTACCCACTTATCCCGGTTTTCCTTCATTAGGTTGATTTGCTTTTCTAAACGGACTTGCGCCTCATCCCATGCCTTTTTTGTCGTATCACTTCATTCAGCTTGGTTTCATATATTTGCAGCAATGCTTTACAATACTCGTCCTTTTGTCGTACCCTTGATCTTCAGGGCAATGCAGAATATCTTTAATCTGGTCGGTTGTTAGACCTAAATTAAGATATAATTGGATTTTATGAATAGCTTCGATAAGCGAATCATCGAACTCGCTATAATTATTGTCTAGACGAAAAGCAGTTATCAACCCTTTTTCTCATAATGCCGTAAGGATCGAGAACTAATCCGGTCATTTTAGCTAATTTTCAAAGCTCCACCTCCCTTCCTTAAAATTATTAATTTCATCATAAAATATGACACTAGTGTTAAAGTCAATTTTTTTAGATAATAAAATAACATTTGGTGATAAAGCCTGCGTATCTGGTAAACCAGATGAATTGTTCATCGGAAAAGATTGTGATATTTAAGTCACGTCTTGCGCAGCACCCGTTAGCCATCCATGAAGCGCAAAAGTTCTATAAGGGGTAGCATCAGGAAAATGCTGATACAACGTTAACGAAATTTCGATATTAAAAAGCCCAATTTCTCAGCATTAAAATTGAGAAATTGGGCTTTTTCGTTACTCCATTAAAAGCGCCCGATAGTTGAAGAAGGTTCTAGAAATTTAATATGAAATTACTTTTTGAATCTGATCATTAATATTTCCTTTACTTAATCCTCCGTGGAAACAAACCACTGATTCAATGTCGATGTCTATGTATTTCTTCAAAGAGAGTTGAGCCGCCTTTATATCCAGTGCGGTTGGGGCATGAATTCCCCCAATTATTCCGTTTACACTGTACATCGAATCCCCGGCAACGAGTGTTTTACTTTGTTTTAAATATAGGCTGATATGGCCAGGAGTATGCCCTGGAGTATGGATGACACGAATGCCGCCGCAATACGGCAATTCTTGACCGTCTTTCAAGGTATCGTCTATTTTAACCTTCGGGAGGTTCTCTAGGTGCCCGTCTTTCAAAAGAGGTAAATCCTGACCGTCTCTCAAAGAAGGTAAATCCCCTTGAATATAAGGCTTATCCAGATCGTGAGCATATACTTTAATATTACTTTCACACTCCTGTAATATCTCAGGAAGAATACCTATGTGATCTATATCCTGATGCGTCAAAATCACAACTTTTAGTTTGTCGAACGACACTCCTACCTTATCCATTGCCACGCGTAAATCTTTAATTTGTCCAGGGAATCCAGTGTCTATTAAAACAGCCATTTCTTGATCCCATAAAAGCGTTGGATGAATAATATTCCCATGAAATTCAAGATGGAGCATCTCTACTCCCTTAGAAATTTCCATAACTTTGGGCTCCTTTATAATTAGATTTAGGGGTTTGGTTACACAAGAAGGTTGAAAGAATAATGCTAATTTTGTACGTGAAATACTATTATTACGTAGTATCACTTATTCATTAACACACTAATCTGCAAGTTTATTGAATAACACAAGCATGATATTAACTTCGGCTTCCTTCGCAAAAGTTCCTGCTCTTATCCAATAATCTGGACAGATTATTGAATAAGAGAATTGACATTCTTAAATAACTTTATTTGTATTTAACTATCCTACCCCGATAGTTGCAAAAAGAAAAAAAGCTGCCTTAAAGACAGCTCTGAACTTAAACTAACCACCCGTTAGTTCATTAAGGAGCAATTTATCACCCCTTTTTTCTTCCAATGTAAAGTAAGTGTGATGATATTCCAAGGGTATTAGGGTCTGATGCTTTCTCTAACTTTATTATTTTATCTACTTCTTGCCCTCCTTTGTCTATCCAGTAACTCCAGTTTTCATCTGT
Organism: Peribacillus frigoritolerans; assembly: GCA_030562215.1. GTDB lineage: Bacteria > Bacillota > Bacilli > Bacillales > DSM-1321 > Peribacillus > Peribacillus frigoritolerans_B. The sequence continues at coordinate 3,582,460 of JAUPFL010000001.1, forward strand.
TAAAATAGCACCTGCATTTGAACCTATAAGCTCCAAACTTTCAAATCCTTGTGATTCCATAAACGGTCTGATTTCTTCAATATTAAAGTAATATACACCTGTAAAACGCCCTTCATCTGCTTGGTTAAAAGAACCTGATTCACCAAATTGAATTATAGTATCCATATTACCGTTTGTTTTGTCCATTGTAAGATTTTCTTGCAGACTATGAAATCCCACGCCTCGTTCATTTAAGCTGTTCACAATTTTAATCATATCTTGCATGTTACATCCCAATCGGTCCAATCGCCAAACAACAATTATATCGCCTTCACGTGCATACTGAAGTGCTTCCTCTAAACCAGGAAGCTGTCTTTTTGCACCACTCAGTTTATCGCAGAAAATTTTTGAACAACCATACTGCGTTAACGAATTTCGATATAAAATACTTCTAATCAAAGCATCCTCAAAAGAAATAACCCCAACCAGGACTAATATATTTCATATGATCACCTTAATTCCTACCTATCGTTCAATTAACATGCCCCTGTAGTTAAAGAAAAAAGCCTTACTTCTTATTGAAGTAAAGCACCCATTAAATTAATGAATTTTTGAGAGATAAAGCTTCCACCCCTTAAAAATACCGTCTCTACGATCCAACGAATTCCATAACTTTAAAACTCCTTAAGTATTGAAAGTAGTTACTGTGCTTATTGATATCCTATAATACTTTATTAATTCTTTAATACGAAAGTTGGGGAATCCTTTAACTTTCAACAAATAAAAAAGTGAAAATGGCCTATTTGAGCATTGACTCGTATTAGAATTATGTTTTATTTGTTTTTCTTTTTTCAATTTCTTTTTTCACCAAAGGGACTACCTTTTCTTTTACTGTTTTTTGTACTTTTGGATCATTTATTAGTTTTTTAAATTTGTTTAACACATTCATACCTCCGATTTATTAAATTGGGATTTAACTAATATGGGCTGTGTACTAAAAGGGATAAACGATTCTTCTTCTTGTCAAACATTTTGCAAATGTTAAAAAAATGGCAGGCAACTCTAAAGTAAAACACCCGCAAAAATAAAAAACCTAAAGAATTCCAATGCATAAATATATAATCCTCTTCTAAGAGCTGTTTTAGTCATTGTATCTACCTTCGTTTAACAACCTTTTTATATACTATATATGCAATTACAATTAGAGCTAGAATAAAAATTACTTTCATCGAAACCTACTCCCCATCTACTTTTTCTATCTTCTCTTATATACCCATAATCTGTATAAAGAAACAATGAGATAAGGAGAGGTTAAAAAACCATAACTGTTTTGGAAGAAATAAAACATAGTTTTCATAATAAATGTCTTGGTTGTAATAACCCCGGTAGAAAATGTATACGGCGCTGAAAAATAATGCGTTTAGCACCTTTCTATACTCTTGGTCTTCGAACAGCAATAATGAGATATCAATTTGCAATTTGTAATCAGGTAGTTCCCACATTTCCTATCGTCAATAGGCATGATTACAGGATTATTCTGTAAGAGCCAATTTAAATCGAACATTGGCATACATATGACTATCCGCAAGGTGATGCACTCATCTCCCCTCCTTTAAGTCTCTTACTGTATCTCGTAATTGGGTTCAAAAAGATAAAAATAAATTTTTCTTTGGTGCACATAATATAGGGAATAACCAATGACAGTAAAAGTGGGTGAACAAATGGAAAGAAATAACGCGATTGACTTTATTAAATTTTTTGCAATATTATCTGTTGTAGTCATTCATGTATTCCCTAGGGATAGCCAGATTGGTCTATTTATTCTCGATAACATCTCAAGGTTTGCGGTGCCATTTTTCTTTACTGCATCTGGTTATTTGTTCGGTAAAAAGATGATGCATACAAGGGGTTCCATTGATTATTTTAAAAGGTATATTATAAAGATCTTGAAACTGTATTTATGCTGGCTCTTCTTTTATATGATGTTTGATGTTCTTATTCTTTATAAAGATGCTACCGATGCACCAAAGGAATTTGAGCAATACATTAATCATTTTTCATTTCTTGACCTGATTTATTACGGAACTGGGACTAGCGGATACCAATTGTGGTTTTTAACCGCATTAATTTGGAGTGTTATCATTCTCTTCGGTTTTTTAAAGTTAAAAAAGTAAGGCTTCTTTTAACCATCAGCCTAGTATTAAACTTGTTAGGTCTTTTCGGACAATCGTATTCGGTGTTCTATGATTTTCCTCTAAGTACGCGGGATGCTTTATTCATAGGTCTTTTTATACAACTTTGGGATTCTTCTTTGCGGATGATGAATTCTTTAAAAGGCAAGAGCAATAACAGCCAAAACCTTCTTATTATTAATTTTTATCTTCTTTATTGTCCAAGTGGTAGAGGGATACTTGTTAGATAAGATATTATCAGGAAGCCATGGTGAATATTTTATTTCCACTATCTTTTTAACTGCATTTCTTTTTTTATTTGCATTAAATAATAAAACATTGGGCAAGGATTTGTTCATTACTAAAGTAGGAGGAAGAGCCCTAGGTATATACATTGTTCATGTAGTCTTCATCGATATTTTTGATTTGATTTTATCGGCAGTAAAAATGGATCATATATCTGACAATTTATTCTTAAAACTAATTGAGACACTCCTTATAATTTCTATGTCGTACCTATCTTATGACCTACTTCAATATTTCAAAAGGCGTTTAAGCAAATTGATAAAAAGCAGTTAGTGAAAAGTCAGAACCCCTTTACTTAAATGATGGGAGTTTATAAGCAGCAAAAAAATCCCTGCTGGGAGCATGGGATCTTTTTTAACTTAAATATAATTAAAGCTTGTTCTCCACCGGATGGACTGGAGCTTCCTCTATACTCTCGCCAGCAGACTTTTTAGACCAGTAAGTCGCAAGAATTGGTCCGGATATATTGTGCCATGCAGCAGCCAGGACGCTTGGAAGTGCTGCCAGCGGGCCGAAATGTGCAGTGGCAAGCGCAACGCCTAACCCGGAGTTCTGCATGCCCACTTCAATCGAAATCGCTCTTCTATTCACTTCATCAAGTCCAAGCACTTTTGCTGCTAAGTAACCAAACAGTAGCCCAAATCCGTTGTGAAGCATCACGGCAGTAAAAATAAGGAATCCGGAAGCAGCAATGCTAGCTGCGTTGCCTGAGACTACTGCACTTACAATAGTAATAATTGCTGCTACCGAAATAAGTGGTAAAACGGTCAAGCTTTTTCAACTATTACAGGGAAAACCGCTTAATGGCCAAACCTAGAACAATTGGAAGAAGGATAACTTGTATAATGGACTTAAACATATCAAAAAATCAACCGGCATCCATTGTCCTGCCAGCAAAAGCAGAAGCAGTGGTGTCATGATTGGAGCCAGTAAAGTTGATACCGAAGTCATAGCTATCGACAAAGGTACATTCCCTTTAGCCAGATATACCATAACGTTAGAGGCTGTTCCGCCTGGTACACAGCCAAGCAAAACCAGACCTGCAGCTAATTCAGCTGGCAAATTCATGAGTTTCGCAATTAGGAATGCCACAGTTGGCATGATGATAAACTGGGCGCAAACTCCAATTATCACGGGCAGTGGTTTAGTGATGACGATTTTAAAATCAACCTTCAAAGTGAGCCCCATTCCAAACATGACAACGCCAAGCAATATTGTAATATAGCCTCCCAATCCCAAAAATGGCTCAGGAAAAATAAAGGCGATGACGGATATCAAGATAACCCAAACAGCAAAATATTTTCCGGCTAATGCACTGAATGCCTCTAATACTTTCATTCCATCACACTCTTTCTGGCATAAATATTTTATTTGGATTTAATAAATTATCCGGATCAAGGGCTAATTTGATTTTTTCCATCACAAACAGTGAGTCTCCATGTTCTTTTTTCTGATATTTTTGTTTACCGACCCCAACACCATGTTCGCCTGTGCATGTTCCTTTACGCTCAAGGGCATATAGGACAATTTGTTCGTTTAGCTGTTCAGCTCTTTTAATCTCTTCTTGATTATTGTTATCGATCATTAAGAGTACGTGATAGTTCCCGTCGCCTACATGGCCGACGATCCCACCGGTAAGGCCAAGGAAATCAACAGCTTCCCTTGCGTGGTGAATTGCACCGGACAGCTCTGAAATCGGAAGGCAGACATCAGTCACCATCAGTTTTTTTTCCAGGGTTGCCATGAATATAAGCATAGGCAAGATTATGGCGAGCTTCCCATAGGCGGTTCCTGGCAGCATTATCTGTTTCAAATTCAATATCGAGACAATTATGTTCAGCAACTATTTCCTTAGTGAACTCTACGTCTTGCTTCAACCCGGCTTCATTGCCATGAAATTCCAAAAATAATGTAGGCGCTTCGTTATAGCTTGTATCACTATAAAGGTTAACATGCTTCATTGATGGTTCATCGACAAGTTCCACCCTTGCTATTGGAACACCTGACTGCAAAATGGATACAACAGCTTCTACCGCATGGGTCAATGCCGGAAATGATGCTCTTGCCGCCATAACGTGCTCAGGAATTCCGTAAACTCTTAACGTCAATTCCGTAAAGCAGCCAAGGGTTCCCTCTGAACCAACAAAAAGGCCGTTTAGATGGTAGCCTGATGATGATTTAGCGGCTAAACTGCCAGTATGTATAATCGAACCATCTGCAAGCACCACTTCAAGATCACGGACTTGGTCACGCATCACACCATATTTAACTGATGTCGTTCCACTTGCATTTGTTGCTGCCATTCCGCCTAGAGTGGCATCAGCTCCCGGATCCACGGAAAAAAACAAACCGTATTTTTTCAATTCTTTGTTTAGTTGCGAACGCGTTACGCCTGGCTGAACCTTTACGAGAAAATCGTTTTCACGCACTTCCAGGATTTTATTCATTAGTGAAAAATCAATAGTTATGCCATGGTTGTACGGTATGACATGTCCCTCGAGGCTTGATCCCAACCCAAAAGGAACCATTGGTATTTTGTACTTATTCCCCAATTTCACAACTTCACTAACTTGCTGTGCGGTTTCTGGGAATACAACAATATCAGGAAGACTTACAGCATGATATGATTCATCCCTGCCATGTAATTCTCTTACTGTCTGGTTTTCCGTTACTTGACTTTCCGAAAGAATTTCCTTTAAATCGTTGATTAAATTTACACTAGCCGCTTCCATTCCATTCTCCTTCTTTCTGCTATATCATCCGTTTTTGTTATATCAAAAACTTTGGTCGAACCTATACCGAGATTTAGTTTCTCCTTCATTTCTTCAACTATAGTATCGAGAGATGGTTTACCCTCCTTAATGGCTTTAAATGATATCGCTACCAAATAATTGGTCTAACCAATTTTCATTATACTAAATTTTTTGACTTTTTCAACAATTATCCCATTTATGCTTTTCTCCATAAATAAATGCTTACTTGTCAGTGTTTATTGTTGATTTTCCATCCTAATAACAAAAACTTAAATGGCCTTTAATACCCAAATGAACGGGATTTGACTGAATCTGGACAATTATCTATTTACCATATTGGTCTAACCGATTGAAATGACTTTTATATTGCGATTATCCCCTTGCTTCATAAATGAATGCTTGTTAGAATGATTTCACTAATGGTCGTACCAACATGTTTTTAGGGCTGTTATGGAAGGATGTGAAGGAAGTAATGGATTCTATACCAGTTAAATCCCCCAAAGTGTACGAAATCATCTTCAATCAAATTAAGGAATCTTTTATTAGCGGGGAATTGCAACCTGAGATAAATTACCCCCTGAACGGGAGTTGTCCAATCGTTTTAAAGTGAGTCGAACATCTATCAGAGAAGCCCTTCGAGTATTGGAGATTAACGGAGTCATTGAGGTCAGACCAGGTGATGGGACATTTATCAGACAATCTGATGTTCAGTCACTGATCGAACAGCTAACCAACTCAATCATCAAAGCTGAGGACAACATGGTCTATGAAATGCTTGAAGTCCGCCGAGTAATTGAAACGGAGTGTGCTTTTCTTGCTGCGCAGAGAGCTAACTCTCTTGATTTACAAAATATCCTTAAAGCTCTAGAAGAAATGGCACGTTCGGAACATGATGAAGAATTAGGCTTGCAAGCAGATCTGCTGTTTCACCATAGTATTGCACAAGCCACAAACAATTCCATATTTGCTGGATTGGTCCATACTCTAAGTGATCAAATGAAAAATACGATTCGTGCCACCAGACGGCATCGTTTCGCAAAACCAGGTCATTTTCAAGAAACGCTTCAAGAACATAAAGAAATCTACTATTCTATCGCATTAAAGGACGCGGACAAAGCCAAGCAACTAATGAATGCCCATATCATCCGCATTAGAGAACAGATGGCTACGGCAACACTTGAAAGCATTGGAGATGCTGCTAAAATTGCTTCTTATAAAAATGAAAAAGACCATCATCACAATGCTGTTGGTGATAAATAAGGTCCCGCTTGCTATATAACTAACCAGAACATGGAGTTATGCCCCTGAAATTATCAGTGAATTGATTTTTTAACGGAGGCCTATTAATTGACACTGCTTTGCCCATTAAAAAAGCGCCTTTCTCAGAGGGCGCTAAGCTGGTTTATTATAGTTTTAAAAAATTGATCCCCTATATAAGTAAATGTTGGTTTTATCCTTTTGACATAGTGAAGGAATCAACGTTACATACTTTTAGAGCATTATCAATCAATGAAAGCTGATCATTAATCATTGATAAGTAGGAAATATGATAGTCATTAATTTGTTTCTTTAACTCCAACAGCAGCGTTTTGTCCCTAAGTATAAGGTAAATCTCGTCTTGATGTAACATATCACTTCTCCTTTTAGTCAAGATATTACCTTTTACCCAAATTATTACAATCGTTAACTTATAAGTGGATGTTTTGTACCATATTTCACAATGAGTTGGACGATTTTTTATTACAAACCATGCAACATAGTTTAAGGGGATTGGCTCAGTAACAGTTCCTCCTTATAGTAAAGATCCGTAAGTTGAAGCAGACAACGATAAGTATATAGAATATTATTAAAAAAGGCTGTCGTATATTAGTATTAAACGTCGAATATGCCCCCTTCTTACTTTGTTGTGTTAGACTTAATAGATAAAACCATATTTTCTTGGGGCTATTTGACTTTTCTTAGTCATACTTGCAAAGGAAAGGAGTGTAGAAATGGAGAAAATTAGCGTTTTTCTGGATGACTATCGGAAAGCACCCGATGGCTATGTGTTAGTCGAAACTATTGACGAATGTATAGAGCTATTGCAAAACTTTGATATAGAACATCTTTCCTTGGACCATGATTTATTAAATAAAACCAGGAATGGTTTTATGCTTGTACAAAAGATGGTCAAAGAAAAACTATTTGCTAATCGAATTACTATTCACTCTGCCAATTCAGTTGGCGGTAAAGCTATGTACAACTGCTTAAAACAAGCTCAACGGAATTTAATAATGCCCCCTGCCATTATTGTATCTTTAAGGCCACTGCCCCTCAAATTCTTCCCGTCAAAGGTTCTGAAACATTATTTGGAAATACGGTAAACTCTACTAAATCTCAATTACATTTAGTTTAAAAGGTAATAGTGGATTCAGACTCATTTACCCTTTTTTCTTTAATTTCCAATATACAGGTAAGTTCCAAGGGCAACAAGGGTTGCCCTTTTGCATTTTATCTAGTTATTGTTCTGGGCCAAAAATAAAGAGCTGAAAATAAATATAGGCATTCAAGTAAACGACATAGTTTTAAGGTTGCTAAAAAATAATACAAAAAAGCAATTCACATGCAGTGTAATTGCTTTTTTAGAAGTGTATGGATATAACTAATATAAAATAAGCTTTCGTTAATGTTCGAGCTTATCCCCCTACAGGGCAGGCTATTGGTTTTTATCGCCAAGTAAAAATAAACTACAGCAGAGATTCCATTATTTTGCCCGGTTTACTGATGACATTACTTGTTTTTTACGATTGATAGTATCGTAATGGTGCTTATAATGCAGAGTGTGCCGAGCCACTCGGCAAAACCGAATGTTACATTCAGCCAGAAAACGGATATCAAGGTTGCGGATAATGGCTCAACTGAAGCCAATAAACTTACCTCCGAAGCAGAGATGAATTTTGTACTTTCCAAATAAAAATAAAAAGCAATGATCGTACCGAAAATAATGATGAATAAAACAGCTGAAAATGAAGATAACGTCCATTTGCCTTCAAATGCCCATGGGGGTGGATCACGCTAAAGCATATGCCTCCAATCAACATGCCCCAACCCACGACAATCATTGAACCCCATCTTGAAAGGAGTTTATAAGGCTGCAATGTATAGAATGCCAAGGCAAAGGCTGATGTTACTCCCAAAATACTGCCCACCCGGAAATGGAGAGTGTGCGTATGCTTCCTCCCGTCACAAGTAAAAAGTGCCTAAAATCGCTATGATCACAGCTACACTTACGGTAATGCCTGGAAAACGTTTGGAACGAATGGCTAAATAACAAGTGATCAGAGCCGGTGCCAAGTATTGAAGGACTGTGGCAGTGGCTGCGTTACCATGTTCAATTGCTGCAAAATATGTGTATTGAACAGCGAGCATTCCGAGAATTGCAAAAAGGATAATTTGAAGCGCATCTTGTTTAGTTTTCCAAATCTCAAAAACTTGCAGTCTTTCATTCTTATAAGCGACCCCCAATAAGATGATTCCAGAAAGCAACAAGCGTATAACAGTGAGCCACTCAGGACTGAAACCTTGCTGCTGGAATAGATATTGAGCTGCCGTTCCTGACACTCCCCATAACGCAGCGCCAGTCAGTACTAGTGCAATCCCTTTATTTCTTGAAGGTGATATAGCAACTAAAGTATCATTATTCATTTTTCTTCCCCACTTTTTACACGTTCCGTATGGGTTTGAATTCTAAAGTAACTTTCTTTCCAATTCTTTTCTATCCCCTTTAGGACCATAGTGATATTTCCATTCCTAATTGCCTGTATGATCTGATCATGCTCATCAACGGAAAGGTTAACATCACTTACCTGATTGAAATAAAACAGTTCCATTCGTATAAGTTTTTGTTTGAGTCCCGATAGAATCCGCTTCAATTCATCATTTGTAGATAGATTGATGTAAATGGAATGAAAGTCATTATCTTTCTGGACGGCCACTATTTGATTTCCCTCGTCGATTGCGTTTTTCATTTCATGATTAATGGCTTCCATCTCAATTAAGTGTCTTTCTTCAATGAAATCAAAAGCCTGTTCCATAGCCAGCTTTTCCAGTGTCCAAACAATGGAATAAATGTTTAATACCCCTTCGAATCGAATAGGGGAAACAATAGTTGAACGGCTTGGCTTGGTCTCTACAAATCCCTCATCCTCAAGCCTTAAAAGTGCTTCTCTAATAGGGGTTCTGCTTACTCCCAATTGTTCGGCTAATTCTTTGTCGCGTAATTGTTGGCCTGGCGCCAGGGTTCCTTGGACAATCCAATCCCGCAATATCATATATGCTTCTTCACGTACAGAAGTACGTTTAATTTTTGTGATGAATTTGAATGCACCAACAGCTATACCTCCTTAAAATATAAATATACAATATGCAATATATCACATATTGCAAATCGTTGAAATAGAAATTAGAAAATTTTACTTCTGTTGTATTTTTTTAGGATTTTATAATTGCTCCGTCACATGCGTAAGACTCCCCCAGTTTGTGTCTTTAAAACGACTATTTAAGTTTTTTTGAATGCTGGAAATTACATTCATGTTTTGATCAACCAACAATTGGAAAAGGGTTCCATGACCGGAAGTTGATTTTTCAATGTTGTTCCTGTTTGATAAAGATAGGCTATGAATTCTCAACAAAGGCCACCCGAGCTTTAGTAACAAGGCGAATGTCTGTAAGGGTTTATTAAAACGTAGATCATTCCACAGACCTGTTCAGGAAAAAAGGAATTGGGACAGGGATCTTTGAAGTTGGAGGCCAAACTCAGTGGCGGCAAGCGGGTAAAAGCCTATTCTACTAGAATAGGTCCGCTTGTTTTGGCAGGCTTTAAACTATTCAGCTGGATTTCGTTCCGCTCTAAATAAGGGGATATGCAAATAAAAATTGAAAATGGGAGTGATTCCCTTAGGGGAGGTCATTTCCAAATACCAAAGAAAGATGACCATAGTCGAAATACTTACCTTGCAACAAAATTTCGATTGAAATTCAAATCGGTTCGAATATTTTCTAAAAAAATGTCTTGAAAATGTCTTGATGCTGACCGCACTCATTACATGAATATTCTATTTCCAATGCATCTTCAGTCACTGTATGAACTGTCTCTTTTTTACAAGTTTCACAAAATCTCTTTTCGGATATTTCTTTCATTTATCATTCACACTCCGTTTAATCATCATTGTTTTGTAGCCTTGTTAATATTATTTTGCGAATATGCAACAGAAAAAATACCTTTTTCCTGAAGGACTTCAAAAAGAAGCTAAAGAACTCAGAGAAAAAGGTACTTTAATATTTAATTCACCTTGGGTTCCAATACATCAAAGCTGCATGAAACGGATATTCGTATTCGAAGCTTCCTTGATTTTCCACCACATATTTATTAAGGATCGTTTTTACTTCATCATAGGAAAAATGTTCATCGAGAATTTTTGTTGTATTATCGCGAAGCATTTCTTCATAGGTCGAATAGATTTTTTTACTTTTCAATTTAACGATCTTACAGTCCGCCAGTATTCCAAGTTGATACAAAACATTCAAGATGTGTATGTAATCCCGCTTTCTTAAATTGATCGTATATCCTCTTTGCTTCAATTCCATATAATGTGGTTTTTCCGGTCCGGTTGTCATCCCTACTATCACTAAACGGGCTGCAGACTCATTCATTTTCAATAAGGTTTGACCGATTTCTGTCATACGGTAATAACAATTAAAACCAAACACTACATCATATTTGTCACTTATGGTCTCACTTTCCCACTTATCATGAATCAACTCCATGTTACCGAAACCTTTTTCGTTCGCCTGGGATTCCAAAAAGCTGATAATGCTTTTGGAACTATCTATACAAGTTAGCTTCCTGACTTCTTTTGCGATATCAAATGTATAATTGCCCCATCCAGGGCCGATTTCCAATACATGATCATCCTGTTTTAATAATGCCAATAACTCTTGCTGCACAATTTTTGCATAAGGGTCCGCTTTATGTTGTTTTTTCCCAGCAACCTTGGAAGCCCAAAAGCTTCTTCTGCACCATCATCTTTTAGTCTGTTAGGTATTTTTCCTGTATGATCTGCCATTGCCTGTTTCCAAAGTTCAATATAATCTGTCATCTTTTCTCCCTGAATTCGTATGTATTTATCGGTTTTCAAATTAAAGCAAACAACCAAATACTTCCTATATTAAATATATTAGCATACCATAGTCAAAACTTTTGTTTAGCCATAAGAAAAAGGAGCAAAAACTTTGCTCCTGTATAAATATTGCTTATTTTTCTATAAACTTTTATCTTTTCGATAAAGCTGACCACGTATTTTCAAGCCATTTATCAAAGTCTGCTCCTTTTTCACCTTCATAGGTATCATAAATATCCATTCTCATCTTCTGGAGTTTGTCTTTGAAATCAGTATATGTGTGATTTTCTGGTAGGCTTTTCTTGATCCTGACTAGTATTTTGGTCAACCCTTTAATCAACTCGCCTTTTTTCCTTGCTGGCAATTGAACATCTTCACCTAAACTTTTCAATTGACGGTAGGCGGCCTCTTGCACTTTATATACAGAATCATTATTCATGATATGTGTGAGGATGTCGATTACTTGTTTATTTTTTGACTGACCTAATTCTTCGATTGCATCTAAACGTTCTCTCCAATTAGATTTTCGATTGGCAGATTTTTTTAATTCTTCATAGTTGGCAGGTAAATCGATACTCTTTGTTCCCTTGTTATTCAAATGAATCATTTCTCCTTCTGTTAGTGATCCGGATATCAAAAATGTTAATCCGATACTATAATCCCATTACCAAAAATGGCTTATTTCCATTCTTTATTATACCCTTTTCCATATTTTAATATAGTTAAATTTATCTCGTATCTTCAATCAGTCGGGTGCCTGGGGCGAGTTGCTTTGTTTTTCTTCAAACTTACCCGCACATATACCTAAAAAAGCACCAAATCTAGTCCACGTAATGTTTTTTATTATCTGGATGAATAGAAAATTTTTACGTAAATTGACGAGGTTTACACCAAAACTTTCTTCTAAAAGTTCTCTATGTTTCTCCATGATTTCCATGAGATACAAATCATGAATCATGACTTCTGTAATGGGCATCACTAAACCTACATGCATGGTCCATGCTGCACGGCTATCTTTACCAAGCGAGACTATACCTGCTACTACTTCAGAATCATCTCCACTGATAACAAGCCATCGTCCACCATACTCTTCTGTAATTCCATAACCCATATAATGGAGGTAAACATTTGCAAAATCACAGACGATTTCCCCGTAGGCAATAATTGTTACATTGACCCCACTATTTGCTGCCTGTCTTAGTTCAGGTTCTAATTCTTCGAATTCGTCTTTCCAAATTTCCAAGAGTATTCTTTTTCAGCAGATAATATACAAGCTTTTACCTTATCGAGTATTTCATTGCGTCCCATGATATTCCAGATATTTTCACGATCATTTGCAGACCGTTCAAACTCCGCTAATGATTTTTCTGCCAGTTCAAAATTCTCTTCTGCTTTCATCCGACGGTTTTTTATTAGCTCGTTTGCAGGAACAGGAGTATACTGTGGTGTGTTTCCAGGACTAACCAGAATATCTCCCCGTATGGCGAGACTATCCAAGATTTCATATATTCTTGAACGTGGTACACCGGAGTTTTTTGCTACTGCATAGCCTGTTAATGGCGATTCTTCCAATAAGGCAAGATATGCTTTCGCTTCATATTCGGTAAAATTTAGATTTTTTAATGTTTCTAAAATGTTTTCTTTCATAAACCCTCCAACACAACCGTAGTTGCTACCTTTGTAACTAATATTTTAGCAAAAGCTGTTGACGTTTTCCATTTTCATCTAATATACTTAATAAGTAGTTACTTTAGTAGCCACTATAAAAGCGGGAGGGAGAAATAGTATGGATAGCTTACTTACATATATATCAATAGTGGCAATGATGGTTATTATACCGGGAGCAGATACAATGCTCTTAGTGAAAAACACGCTTAGCCATGGTCCTAAAGCGGGACGTTATACCGTTCTCGGAATGGCAACAGGGCTTTCTTTTTGGACGCTTATTGCTATTCTTGGACTATCTGTTGTCATTGCAAAGTCCGTGATTCTTTTCAGTACAATCAAATATTTGGGAGCCGCCTACTTAATTTACTTAGGGATAAAAAGTTTCTTTGCAAAAAGCGCTATTTCCTTAAAAGCAATTCAAGCACAAGCAAATACCCCTGCGAAGTATTCAAAACGGCACAATAAAGATTCCTTTATGCAAGCATTACTTAATAATATTCTTAATCCAAAGACCGTTTTAGTTTATATAACAATCATGCCGCAATTTATCAATTTGGACGGAAATGTAAACCAGCAATTGATTATATTAGCTTTCATCTTAACCTTGCTCGCTGTACTATGGTTTCTATTTCTTGTTTATCTAATTGATTACGCAAAAAATGGATGAACAACTCCAAATTCAAAAAGCATTCCAAAAATCAACTGGCTTAATTTTAATCGGTTTTGGCATAAAAACAGGAATTTAAATTCATTTACTAACACACTAATTTGATTCCATCCGTTCAGATAATTGAACGGTTTTTTCATTTGCGAACCGGCGCCGATAATTGCATATAATCAATTTTTTCATTCGTACATATGGCACTGCATTATTGACTGCAAGTTTTATCCGCCTTCATCATTAAAAAACGTCAGTATTTTCCCATAAGAGCAGGAAATACTGACGGGTAATGTCCTATGAAGTTTGAAGTATCCCTTTTTTCAATCCAAGCCGCAAGCTTTGGCGAGTATTTCAACAAGGTGCATACTTTTCATTTGGTTTGCCGCTCCCTCCCTTTGGATGCCGATGCTCATTTGCATTTGGCATCCAGGGTTAACCGTAACTATGATTGTTGCATTCGTTTCTTTAAGATTCTTCATTTTCTCATCAAGAATTTTCATGGATTCATCAAAGTGAAGAAGATTGTAAATGCCTCCAGATGCACAGCAACGGTCAAACCCTTCCATTTCAACATAGGAAACACCTGGTATGGATTGCAATAATAAACGAGGTTCCTTTTGGACCTTTTGAACATTGCGTAAATGACATGAATCTTGATAGGAAACGATGCCTTGCCATTCTTCAGTGAAGGGAAGCGGCCCCAATTGATGAAGAATTTGACTGATATCTTTTGATTTTTCCGAGAAAGCCCTTGCTGCCGCAGCCCATTCGTGATCCTCTGCCAATAGATGTCCATATTCAAGAAGCGAAGCACCGCAGCCTCCTGCGTTATTAACTATTACATCAGCATCCGTCTGCATGAAGGCTTGGATATTCCTCTTTGCCAATTCTTTCGCTTGTTTTGTTTCACCTTGATGGGAATGCAGTGCACCGCAGCAATTCTGATTTTCAGGGAGAATGACCTCACACCCTGCTATGGTAAGCAGCTCAATGGAAAGACGGTTTATTCGTGACATCATGGAATCCATGATACACCCAGCAAAAAATGCCACTTTTAATTTCGTTTCCCCTTTTGCCGACATAATCGTACCTGTCCGGATGCGTTTGGAGGAAGACTCGATGGTTGGAAGTGCTTGTTCTAAATGTGCAAGGGCAGGAGAAATCTTTTGCAGTACATTAGATGATCGGATAAGCTTGGATAAGCCTGTTTTTTGATAGAGCTGTACCGCACTTCCAATCCTGTTCATTCGTTTTGGATATGGAAAAAGATGAACCAATGCCAGTTTTTTGATCTTTGTCATTTTATTTTTTTGTTTGCTGATACGGAGTTTTCAACGGCTTCTTTTGCCGCTTCCAGTATATGTCCGTATGGCACACCAACAGGACATGCTGTTTCACAAGCACGACAGCCTAAGCATAAGTCGATCGGTTTAGCTAAATCTTTTTGGAAATCTATTTTTCCTTCGGCTGCCATTTTCACTAGATTGATTCGACCGCGTGGAGAGGCGGATTCCACACCCATTGATTCATATGTAGGGCATGCCGGTAAACAGTATCCGCATTTTACGCATTGGTTTGTCCAATCATAGGCATCTGAATATAAATTTTGGACCGCAGCATTCGTCTCGTTCGGTTTGGCGGGTAGATTCATGTAACCAACACGACCCTTGTCTGTCCCTTATCAGGAAAAATCTTCCCTGGATTAAGGATATTATTGGGATCCCATGCTTCTTTAATTTTTTCATCATATTCACCCCGGATATTCCTAATTCCATTTCCATATATGGTGACTTTAAAGTACCGATTCCATGTTCCCCGGAAAGTGTTCCGCCTAGTTCGATTGCTGCTTCAAAAATTTCACTGACAGCAAGCTCCACTTTTTCATTTCCGTAATATTTCGTTTATCGGTAATGATGTTCGGATGTAAGTTCCCATCCCCTGCATGACCGAATACAACCAAGTTCAACCCGTATTTCTCCCGGATTTCGTTTAATCTCTCCATCATCGCCGGTATTTGACTGCGTGGAACGGTCGCGTCTTCAGAAATTTTTGTAGGGCCCATTTGTGTAATGGCCGGTGAAACCAATTTACGCGCACTCCAAATGGTTTGGCGTTCTTCCTCTGTCTCCGCTATCTTGACGTAGGAAGCGCCCTCAGCCCTGCATATATCGGCACATTTATTGATTTCTTCCTCAATCGCCAATGGGTGACCATCTATTTCTATGATCAGAATGGCTTCTGCCTGAAGAGGCAAACCGGAAGGCCGATAGCTTTCAACAGCTCGGATGCATGCATTATCCATCAATTCCAGGGCAGATGGTAGAATTCCTGACGATAAAATGCTGGTGATGGCATGGCCAGAGTCTATCAATTGATTGAAGTGGGCGACAAATGTTTGTTTAGATTGAGGTTTTGGTATTAAGCGGATGATTGTCTCAGTGACGATGCCTAAAGTACCTTCCGATCCTACGATCAACCGGGTCAAATCATACCCTGTTACATTTTTTACGGTCTTTCCGCCAGTACGAATGATTTCTCCTGTCGGGGTGACTACCTCCAGACCTATCACATATTCTTTTGTCGTTCCATATTTCAATCCCTTTGGCCCGCTGGAGTTTTCCAATAGATTCCCGCCTATTGTGGCTACATTGGAACTGCTTGGATCCGGCGGATAGAATAAGCCGGCTTCTTCAGCCTTTTTATGAATATCTGCCGTAATCACACCTGGAGAGACAATGGCAAGCATATTTTCCCGATCAATGATCAATTTATCCCGCAAAAGGGTCATATCGAGAACCATCCCCCTTTAACAGGTAAAGGGCCGCCGCTTAGCGAAGTTCCTGACCCTCTAGGGTAAACAGGTATTTTGTGAGTATTAGCCAATTTAACCACTTCACTGATTTCCTCCGCGTTTTTTGGCTGTATAACGATTTCAGGTAAATATTCCCCAAAAGAAGCGTCATAGCTATAACAATACCTTTCTGCCAAATCAAGAAACATTCTGTCACCTGGAATCACCTGACTAAGATCGACCAGGGCTTCTTTCTCCATGCTTCTCACTTCCTTTTTTTTTGGAAAAGGTCTATTCGTATGTAATATAATGGCATTTTAAGATTCTGCTAGATATAATGATGAAAGAAAAGGAGGTTTTTTTTTGAAAATTGCACTGATTCATGCAACCACAACCGCACTAAAACCAATTGAAACTGCCTTTCAGACTGTTGCACCGAACATTGAACTCCTTCATTTCATGGACACGGGTCTTCTCGCCTTGATGGAAAAGAGAGGCAAGTTAACTCCTGAAATCATCCGCCGCTTTTCTGCATTAGTGAATATAGCCTATGATTCTGATGTTTCATGCATCCAACTTACTTGCTCTGCCTTTAATGACATCACCGCAATTTTACAACCTCTTTACTCTGTAAAGTTATTTCGTTCAGATGAAGCCATGCTTGATGAAGCGCTTCGCTACACTAGCATCGGCCTGGTTTCTACCGTAAAAGAAACGCCGATCGCCCTTCAAAATTACTTATTGAATAAGAATCCGGAGTGTATGATCGAGTCATTGGTGGATCCCGGAATCATCCATTTATTATCACAAGGAAAAAGAAAGGAACATGACGATCGGGTTAAAAAAGATGGTGGAACAATTGGATGGAAAGACAGAAGTGATTTTGCTTTCACAATATAGTATGGAACATATCGCAAAGCAGGTTAATCCTTCTGTCCCTGTCCTAACGGCGCCGCTACTGGCTGCCAAAAGGTGTTTGGCTCATTTGAGTGGAGCGTATACATGAGTTTCTTAGAAAAATCAGAACTTTGCCAGCATGATCGTTTACTACGTCAAATATAAGTTTTTAACCGTTTGTATGATGCGAACCTCCAAAAACTTTACCGACACCTTGAATTTTTTCAAGTATGACGATCAGAAGGACTGATATGAAAATAACCACACTTGACACGGATGCAACGATTGGATTGTAGGCATCCTGCATTTGCGAGAAAATCTCGATCGGGAGCGTTCTCATTTCAGGTGATACCATAAAAAGAGAGACCGTTACATTATCAAATGATGTCAAAAATGCGAATAATCCCCCTGAGATGGCCGCGGATCCAATAAGCGGCAGTGTCACTTTCATGAATACTGTTAGTGGATTCGCTCCAAGTATGGCCGCTGCCCGTTCGAGATTATAATCAAATCCACTTAAGCCGGTTAATACGAGCCGCATGACATATGGTATGCAAATCACGATATGGGCAATTAAAAACCCTGTAGACGTACCGGCAAGCATCATTGGTGTAAAGTACATCAAGAGTGCAATCCCTAAGACTAATTGCGGCACACTTAATGGAGAAGTTAAAAGGGCCGTTATATACGATTTTCCCGGTATATCATACTTTGCGATTCCAAGGGCACCCAAAGTTCCGAATATGACGGAGAAAAGGGCAGCTAATGCTGCGAACTTCGCACTGTTCAAAAATGCTTCCAAAAATTCAGGACGCTCCAAAATCTTGGAATACCATTGCAGTGAAAAACCTTCAGCCGGAAAACTTGGATAATTGGCACTTGTAAAAGAAGCGGGAATAACGACAATGAGCGGGATCAAGATATAGATAATGGCCAACACGGCTACTGCAATCCTAAGGCCGCCAAACGTTTTCATCATCGGAATACCTCCTTGAATTTCCCTTTTTCAAATGCTCTGGTAAAGACGGCTACCGATATGACAGTGGTTGCTAATAGAATATAAGAAAGAGCAGATCCGAATGTCCAATGCAGCAGGTTATTAATTTGATCATAGATGACAACAGGCATCACGGGCACGTTGGCTCCCCCATTAGTGCAGGCGTAACATAAGCACTCATTGACAAACTGAATACGAGAATGCAGCCAGATACGATACCTGGGATACTTAGCGGCAATGTAATGGAAAAGAACCTTCTGAATGGGCTTGCCCCAAGTATGGCTCCTGCCTTATCAAGAGAAGGATCAATATTATAAAGACTTGCAACGATGGATAAGATCATGAAAGGAAGATATGCATTGGAAAGCCCAATCACAACTCCGATTTCCGAAAACAATAGTTTCAATGGTGCATCTATTATGCCAAGGGCCATCAAGGTTTGATTAATCGTTCCATTAGGCAATAGTAAGAGGTACCAGCCAAAATTACGGACAACTATACTTACCAAGAGCGGTGACACGATCAAGAGAGTGATATACCCTCTGATCCGCGCTGAACTTTTGGCCATTGTCAAAGCTACCGGATATCCAAGAAATAAAGCAACCAAGACCGAATATAAACTGATCTTCACTGTCAGCCATAATGAAGATAAGTAATAACTATCGGAAAATAATTGTGTATAGTTTTTTAGGCTATAAACTGCCTCCGCTCCTCCAAGATTATCTGTCGATATGAAGCTTAAATATAAAATGTATAACATCGGTATGACAAAGAAACCAAATATGAAAAGCAGAATCGGCGTTAAAAGGAGCAATCCCGGCACCCAGACTTTCCTTTTCTTGATTTTAGGTTTCTTTAGCGGCTCAATAGGACTCGTTTGCTGTTCTATTTCTTGACTAGCATAACTTCTGCTGGGCTCCATCCAATCAACACCTCACTTCCATTTTGCCATGTTGGATCGAAAGCGGAAGTCAATACTTGAATACTTTTCCTCTGTAAAAGAACATTGATTTCCCATGAGGTACCAAGATAATTAATTTGGCTGATCTTGGCACGATGGAAATCCAACTGTGATGAAGGCTTTTCATCAAGAGAAACAATCTGCAGTTTTTCTGGTCTAATATAAAGCTTCACCTCATCCCCGGTTTTCAAATCACGATCATTACCCATGATGTTATTAGTGTCGACATGAGTGATATCAGAACCGATCTTGACTGCAACTTTCCGCTTATCCACAGCAGACACATTCCCTTCAAAACAATTCGATTTCCCGATGAATTGAAAGACGAATTCTGTCTTCGGATGATTGTAAATCTCAGTCGGAGTACTGATTTGTTCAATTTTCCCTGCATTCATGACCACGACTCGATCAGACATGGAAAGAGCTTCTTCTTGATCATGAGTCACAAAAATGGTCGTTACGCCAATTTCCTTTTGTAATCGCTTTATCTCGGCCCTGAGTTCATGCCGCAACTTTGCATCAAGGTTTGAAAGCGGTTCGTCAAGCAAAAGGAGCTCCGGTTCAACAACAAGTGCCCTGGAAATGGCAACACGCTGACGCTGACCTCCTGATAATTCCCTTGGATAACGATTCTCCAATCCTGACATTTTCACTAATTCAAGCGCTTTACTTATCTTCTTTTTTGATCAGCTTTACCGACCTTGCGCAGTTTCAAGCCAAAACTGAGATTTTCATAGACTGTCATATGGGGAAAAAGCGAATAAGTTTGAAAAACCATTCCTAAATCTCGCTTATAAGGCGGAACCTTCGTAACATTATTGCCTTTAATATGGACCTCGCCCCGATCTGGATCGAGGAACCCAGCAATGAGGTTCAAGGTTGTGGACTTTCCGCACCCGGAAGGACCAAGAAGAGTGAGTAACTCTCCTTGTTTCACCTCCAGGTCAATGCCATTCAGGACAACATTCGCTCCAAATTGTTTAAACGCGCCTTTTATCTCTACATCATTTTTATTTGACCCAGCACCCTGAACTGCCTCCAAGTGCTGCCTATTAATTTCCACTTCTTTTTTAATACTTCCATGTGATCAACACGCTCCTTTTATTTAAGTTTTTTCCCTAATTCAGGAGTAACCTCTTTCGCCCATCTGTCTGACACCTCGGCACGGATCTCGGCAAACTTGGCGAAATCAGGTTTGAATGTTTTATCACTTGCTTTAAGCCCGATTGACTCTTCATATTTCTCTGGAATTTTCATGCCTTCCACTGTCGGATAAAATCCTTTTTCGGAAATTAATGCTTGCGCTTCTTCACTGATTACATAGTTGATGAATTCTAGGGCTTCTTTGCTATTAGGCGTATTTTTAACGAGACCGGCGCTGAATGCTTGAAGAGGTACACCTTCTTTTGGCACGGCCATCTTAATGGGAATACCTGAAACGGCTAGTTCACCTATGGCATAGCTTCCCATGACAGTTACGTCAGCAGCTCCTTGTTGGATCGCTGGCATCATTTGCGTTGAGTTTTTATAAAATGTATTGGAATACGCTGCAAGATCTTTTGCTTTTTCGAGACCTGGTTCCATATCTTCCGTACTGCCGCCGTTTGAAATCGCCAGACCATTAAGGGTATTGAAACCCCAGTCATTTGTAATATCTGAAAATGCCGTTTTACCCTCGTAATCAGGTGAGACAAGGTCATTCCATGATTCAATTGATTTTAAGCCTTCCTTTTTGAAGGTTTCCGTATTATAAGCTGGTGCAATGACTAAGCCAAATGCTGGAGCAGCCGCATTTTCAACCGGAATGAACCGTGGATCCACCGATTTCATATTGGGAACATTGGACTTATCAATTGGTTCGATCAGTTCCTTCTCCTTAGCACGTATTACATCAACCGGTACAAAAAGGGCAACATCTATTTGCGGGGCGTTCTTCTGTAATTCCACTTTGGATAGGATTTCACCTGATAAACCGGAAATGTAATTAACCGTGATTCCCGTTTCTTCTTTGAATTTTGGGGCAATCACATCTCGGATGGCACTTTCGATGACACCGCCATTACCGGCTATCGTTATTTTTTTCTCTCCTTTTTCACCTGCACTCGTTTGTACGGATTCACCCGGTTTTTGCGGAGTAGGATTACCACATCCCGCAAGAGCGATCAATACTATTATTGATAATAGACTCATCAGCTTTTTCATAGTCATTACCTCCCGTTTTTCATTAATTTCCAATAATACCTTGTTCAGTAAAATAATTCATGGCCCCTGGATGAAAATCCAGCGGAACTTGTTTAGTTGCTTCAGTTATTGAAATATCTGAAGCGGCTGGATGTGTATGCTGCAGTTCAGGCAGATGTTCATATAATGTTTTCACAAGATTGTAAGCATGAGGATCAGACATTTCCTTGTAGGTTACCAGGACATTTTTAATTGAAATCGTTTGGACATTTTTTTTCATCCCCCTGTATGTATCTCTGGGAATGTCATTATGAGTATAAACTCCATATTGTTTTTGAAGGCGTTCAATGATGTCTCCCGGTATTGGGATGAAAGTTAGTTCCGTCTGCTTTGATATGAAAGCGATTTCATTATTGGGAATTCCCGATGAAAAGAAAGCTGCATCAATGGTACCATTTCGTAATGCTTCTGCAGATTGAGAAAAAGAAAGATAGGATAAATTCAATTGATCAGTCGGTAAATCAGATTCTAACAGAATCCGCTCTGCAATAAGCCTTGTACCGCTTCCTGCCGTTCCTACACTAATGCGTTTATCCACTAAATCTTCCAAGGAATCAATATCATTTTGCTTAGTAGAAACAATTTGAACATAATTGGAATATAGGGCCGTTAAAGCTCTTAACTTGGATTTATCCGTTTCAGGCAAATCCAGTACATCCACTGTGGTAAAACCAATTTCTGCCCGATGGAGGCTAACCAATTCAGTATTTTCGATGGAAGCATCGGTGACCTGGGTACCTGACACAGCTCCATTATATTTTTCATACATATTTGATAATCTTTGTCCTAATGAAAAATAAACACCTGTCATATCTCCGGTTCCAATGATTAACATCCTATTATTTAAATCCTGTCCTTCAGAAGTTAGTTGCCTCTGAATCAACGTAGTAGCAGGTTTAGATATTTCCTGCTGCTCATTCATAAAAGAACAACCTGTCATGAAACAAAATAACAAAGCGACTTTTATAAAGAGTGCTCCATTCTTCATTGTGGCCCTCCTTTCTTAATGAATTTAGATGCAAATACCATGCCAAGTCGATTTTTCGCTTTAAACCGCAAATTCTGCCGATTTCTTGAAAGTTATATAAGGATAAACCGGCAATTTTTTCCGGTTATCCAGAAAAAATTGCCGATTAACACGTTTATTCTCCTTTTGAAATGAGCTTGATTTTATCACGAAGGCTTCTTTCAGAAATTTTTAGGATTTGGGCTGTTTTTTGCCGATGATTTTTACAATATTGAAGAGTGGCTGTTATCACTTTTTCTTCTATCTCTTTCATGGAAATGCCAATGGGAATCCTGAAACTGTTAAAATCGCCGTCATTGCCATCCGGCTGGAGGATGAACTTCTGTTCTTGAACATATTGCGGCAAGTCGGTTTCTTCCATTCTTTTCGAGTTTGATAGGGCAACAGCATATTCTATAATGTTTCCAAGCTCACGGACATTCCCAGGGTAATGATAATCCAGTAAAATCCGACGTGCGGTTGCCGAGAATGTCTTTTCTTCACGATTCATATCCTTAGCGTGTTTTTATAAAATAATCCATAAGCATCGGTAAATCTTCTTTTCTATCTCTTAAAGGCGGCATCGAGATGGGAATGACATTTAGCCTGAAAAACAAATCCTCCCTAAATTCACCTTCGATCACCATTTGTTCCAGGTTTTTATTGGCTGCACTTATAATACGGACGTCCAATGAGATTTTTGTATTGGATCCCAGAGGCGTCACTTCCCGTTCCTGCAATACCCTTAATAACTTGGCTTGAAGTGGAAGGGGCATTTCACTAATCTCATCCAGAAAAAGGATGCCTCCATTAGCAGCAACGAATTTCCCTTCCTTCCTTTGAGTTGCACCGGAAAATGCTCCCTTCTCATAACCAAACAATTCAGATTCCAACAGCATCTCAGGAATTGCTGCACAATTGACGATCTGGATGGGATTGTTTTTCCTTCTTCCCAGCGTATGGATATTTCGAGCTACAAGCTCCTTTCCAGTACCACTTTCACCCGTGATAAGAACACTGGAATCAATATCTTTCACTCTTTCAATCATTGAGAAAATACGCTGCATCGCTTTGCTGTTACCAAGGAAGTTACCAAATCCCTTTTGAATCTCTAATTCTTCATGTAATGTCTCCAATTGATTGGACATCTGTTTGAATTCGGCTGCCCTCATCAAGAGCAAAGAAAGTTCTTCTATATTAATTGGCTTTTCAATATAGTAGTAGGCTCCTTTTTTTATGGCCTCGATGGAAGTTTCAATGGATGAATAGGCAGTCATCATGATGACTGTTACGTTAGGTGCCATTTGTTTGATTTTCTGTAGGACATCAAGTCCACTTTTATTTCCTATTCTCAAATCAAGTAACACAATATCAAAGTGCTGATTGTCGATCTTCCGTAGTCCCTCATCCGGGTCAGTAGTTGTCACGACTACATAAGAATCTTCCAATGCAAAGCTAAGAGCGGTGCAAATAGCAGGTTCATCATCAATTACCAATACATGCATTTTCATATTACTCCTCCTCTTTCCAGACTATTATTCGATATATAAAGGTAGTAAAATGGTGAATTTCGTTCCTGAATTAGGATGACTTTTCACATGGATATCTCCGTTATTTTCTTTAATCAGCCTATACGATAACGTAAGCCCCAAACCGACGCCCTTTTCTTTTTTTGTGAAAAAAGGCTCGAAAATATGATTCAGTTCCTCTTGCTTCATCCCTTTTCCCGTATCGGATATGGTAATCCGCCCTGTCTTTTCGTTCTCTTTGTCAATGGTGACTTTAATGGTCTTTTCCTTTGTTTCTTCAACGGCATCAATCGAATTCAACACAAAGTTAAGAAGTACTTGTTGAATTTGTTGCAAATCTATATAAAAAATAAGGTCGTCCTCGATCGTCTGCTCGAAATTTATGTGATTTTTTTCCATTGTCACCTTATGAAAAGCAAGTAATGAAATAAGTTCATGAGCATGGCAATTTGTAATATTTGGCGGCCGCGGACGTGCATATTCAATTAAATCGGTAACAATCCCATTCAAACGGTTAATTTCAGTAGGCAAGTGTTCCATTAGAACTTGTCGGAATTGAGGATTATCATATTTACTCGGAAGTAAATCAATGAATGTTTTAATCGATGTTAAAGGATTCCTTATTTCATGTGCGACACCTGCAACTAGTTGACCAAGAGCGTGCAGCTTTTCTTGTGTGATCAATTTTTTCTCCAATGTTTTCTTTTCCGTCTCATCACTCATGGAAAGTAAGTATCCGGTTTGTATATCTTCTGAATTGAACATCCTATGCATTGAATATGAAATCACCTTCTGTTCATTTTCCTCATTTAATACCAAGATTCGAAATGATCCCGTACGATCATTCCCATTTCGTTCTTGATGTAAATCTTCGAAATTCTTCATTAATTGCGAATGATTCGCAAGATTCAGAATCATTTCCTTGGAAATGTTAAGAATGTCCGTTGCCTTTGCATTGCAGCTGGTAATCATGAAATCGAGATCGAATGTTATGATGCCATTATTGATATTGTTTAAGATTTGATCTTTAAACGCTTCAGCATTGACGATGTTTTGCCGTTGTTTTTCTAAATCCTTATTTAATAAATGTAATTTCAAAGTCTGGTTATATACGGATTTTTTCAGCTTTTGATTCCATATGTAAATGATTAGAAGGATAAGGGCCACGGCAGTTAAGATTATGATCAACCAAAATATGAATTGTTCCAGCCTGGCAATTTTTTGATTGGATTGTGGCATTACCCATTTATCGATTATCTCATTGATATTTCGGTTGGCTTTAAGTTCTGTGAGTGCATTGTCCATCATTAGAAGGAGCGATTGATTCCCTTTTTTACTGCAATCGTATAATCCGCGGGTTCAATGACTTCATCGAGAATGATGTAATTCTTTTCTTGGCGGAACTTTTTCAAATAGAAGTCTGCAGTCCATTTGTTTCCGATGAACACATCTGCTCGGTTGTTCAATAATGTTAAAATCCCCGAGTATTGATTCGAAACGGTCGTTAAGTTTGTATTCCTCATATTGAGAAATGTACTGATTACTGGAGTGTTATGGTCAAGGACAACATGTGAATCGCGTAGATCCGTTAACGTATGAATATCCTGTTTCCTTTTACTAGGAATGATTATGGATTGGGACATTGTAAAATAGGATTGAGTGAAATCAAATTGGTTATCTTTTTCAGTATTATAAGTACTTCCAACAATTGCATCAATTGTTCCGTTACTTAAGGCTTTTTCGGCTTCTTCCATCCTCATCGGTATATATTTGAAATCTACGCCATTATATTTTGCTATTTCCTCCATTAAATCAATATTGATGCCTTTCAGCTCACCAGCTTCATTTTCAAATGAAAATGGAGGAAGAGCACTTTCTCCAGCAATTATAAATGTTTTTTGTTCAGCAAAAACAGCGGGAGACCAAAGCGATTGAACAAAGACTATCAAGCAAAATATACTTAATTTAAACAGCTGCTTTTTAATTAAGAGCCCTCCTTCTGTGTCAAAATCCTTGCAGTCAGTGTTACTCGGCTACAACACCATGATAATATACTTCTCCAATCAGGGCTTGAACCCTTTAAAATGCTAAGAATTCTTGACACAATCTAACAATTTCCTACAAAAAGGTGTGTAATTCTATCAAACGAAATAAATAGAAACCCAGCAACCTTTGCTGGGTTTTAGGTTTGCCGAAAAAAAGAGACAGTTTATTTCAGAAATTCGGCAGGAGCGTCGCAAAATTTCTTCAAAATGAAGGAGGGTTTCAACATAAAAACATGAAGAATAACCACCATGGTTTGGACCCTTCGGAATATCCAGACAGTGAAAAGTTTATGCTGGGGTAGCGTCAGGAAAATGCCGATTTACAACAATTCCTCAACACTATTGAGAATTGAGCTTACTTCGTTACTATAGCGATAGGTAAGCCTTTGACGTAATCGCCGGTTTTTCCTTCACTTCACACCGTACAGGCGAGTTTCCCCACGATGTTCATTTAGATAATTTTTCTAAATAAAAATGGATAATAAAGTAATATCATACCTATAAACGAGCAAACTAAATAAAAAATAACCTCGTATTGTATTACTAAAGAAGATGTATTATCAAGCTTTTTTCACCTCTTTTATATATCATTTTAAATAAAGCCCTACATAATAAATACCCAAGAATCGCCCCTAGGGTGTTCATAAGTAAATCATCAATATCCGTAATCCTATGATTTAGCAATTGACTTAGCTCAATAGCCAATGAAAAAAAGAACCCAGTACATGCAGTATTTTTAATTGTTCTAAACTGCGGCCAAATAGTTGGCAATAAAAAACCTAACGGCATAAACAGAATAATGTTCAAAATATACGTAGTAATACCTTCAGAAGAAAATGGAAGTAAGTTGATTTCACTTATACGAATTAATGTTCCATATTTTCCCGCTACCCATTTATTTCCTATCCCCGTCACCATATACACTAGCGCAAGGTAGAAAAGAAAAACATACACCCATAGAAAATGCTTAATAGATAAATTTTTTTGCGCCTTTAATAAAAATCCAATTTGAAACACAATACAAAAAATAATAGTACAAAAATAAGTATACAAAACTGTAAGTGTAAGCATATAGATACGTCTCCTAACTTTACATTTAAACCTATGACTTTATCATTTTAGAACCTCATTCAAGAAAATGTGGTCACAATCACTCCATCAATATTATTACCAGATATTTTATACTGTTCATTCGCTGGTACTTCAACTTCAATTGACCCGTTTTGAGAAATGGGATAATATGAAATTGTATATTTTTTCCCTTCAACACTAACAGAAATGCTCTTTTCTTCTTTTAAATAATCCAAATATTCTTCCAAAGCTAAATTCATTTCCTGCATAATCGCACTGTGAGGCAAGCCGACATAGCGAATATGCCATGGTTCATATTGAATTCCTGTAATATCCGTTTTATTCGCGGGATAGCGTAAGATAAAGCCGTATTTCCAAGAACTTTCTTCTACCCACTTTCCTTCAGGTGCTTCTTCCATCTTCATTTGAGTAGACCCTACATCAAGTGCTAATCCTAAATTGTGTTCGCTATGACCAGCTGGCAAAGCATAGTCAGCCCCCATCTCCTCGTACAGTCTGTTTTGCTCATCAAATTCTCGATAACCACTGCTAATTAAGAAATTACTAACCCCATCCTCTTCAGCCGCAGCTATCATCTCCGAAAATTTTTCAGCTATTTCTTCTGATAATTTTATTTCACTATTAAGTAACTGGTATCCGGTTGTTAATTCTTTGTGTGTAAATAAATTAATGATTTCCGATTTTATACCAGCTTGTTGAACAGCATATTCACTGTTAACCAAAAGCAGATTCCCTTGATAGATCTGCTCTTCTGTAATCTCAATCTTTTGGGTATTTTCAGTAGCTGTATTATCATTTTGTTCATATATTTGATCCGCTACTTTATTTTCGGATATCGGTAATATATTAAAAATAAAAACTAGAAATAATGCAAAAACCAATAAAAATCCCCACTTTTTCATTTTTAGTCTCCTCCTTGATGTAACTTGTTTATAGGATAGGAAAAACTTTTAAAATAAAAAGTGGGGTAAATATTAAATTTTTCTTAAATTTTTACTTGGATTTTATTATTAATCTTCTTAGGAATCCGCCATTGGTAATCGGACTTCAAATATAGTGCGTATTAAATCACTTTCGGCATTTATTGTCCCATTGTGTTGCTCTAAAATATTCTTCGCAATGAATAAACCGAGACCTGTACTATTTTCTTGATGAGTTCGTGCTTTGTCACCAGTATAAAGCATATCAAAAATATGAGGCAGTTCATCTGGAGGAATGGCATCCCCATAATTGATAACTTGAATAACTATTTCCTCTGAATCAATATAACCGTTGATATCTACATACTGCCCCTCATGCCCATAGCGGTTTGCATTAATCAGAAGATTTTCAAACACACGTGCCAATAACTCTCCATCTCCCATAATAGATAAAGGGGAAGTAATATTCATTCTTGCTATCAAATCGTTTTTCTCGAAGACAGGATACAACTCTTCTTTCAATTGAATAAGCAGCTCGCTTAAATCGATTTGTTTCTTTTCTATTGGTAACATACCATAATTCATCCTAGTTATTTCGAATAATTCATCAATTAACCTTTCTAAGCGTTGAGATTTGGTAAAGGCAATCGTTAAATAATGCCTGATCTGATTTTCAGTCAAGCTATCATCCTTAAGGATTAAATCTAAATAACCTAAAACAGAGGTAAGAGGTGTGCGCAAATCATGAGCCAAATTTACTACTAACTGCTCTTTACTACTTTCCGAGAAGTCACCCCTTTCTATGGCTTGTTCCAATTTTTCGCTTGCCAGATTAATGCTTTGTGCAATATCACTAAATTCATCATTTGACAATATTTGAACTCGATGCTTAAAGTCACCCTGAGCGAGATAATGAATTCCTTTTGAAATCTCATTGAAATAGGCAGAATAGGGTTTTGTAAGTATAAAGAAAAATAATATCGAAAGCGTGATAAATAAAAGTAAAAAGACGTTAAGGTCTCCAATATTTTCTATGATTTTGCGAAAATAAGCTAGTGTATCTCCATGACTAACATTTGTATAATAATACAATTGGAGTACTTTAAAGAGTAGATATGTTATGGTGCTAGACAACAACATGCTTAAACCTAACAATATTATCATTTTTGAACGAAAGCCTCGTAGTTTTTTACCCATTGAATTTATAACCTACCCCCCATACAGTTTTTATCAATTTGTTTTTTCGTTGATCCTCTTCAAGTTTTTTCCGCAAAGTACGAATATGAACCATAACGGTATTCCCACCTTCATAGTATGCATCCCTCCATACCTTTTGAAAAATATCTTCTGCACTATAAACTTTATTTGGATTACTGGCTAATAAATATAAAATTTCAAACTCTTTCGGTGTTAACTCAATATTTTTACCATATAGAGTAACTGTACGTTGTTCAGGAGAAATCGTTAATCCTCCAAATTCCAAGTTTGAGTTCTGTTTGATTTTAGGTTGATTCAACTTCATAAAGCGTCGCAGCTGTGCATTTACCCGAGCTACCAATTCAATGGGTATAAATGGTTTCGTCATATAATCGTCTGCTCCAATCACGAGTCCCTGCACTTTATCAAAATCAGACGTTTTAGCGCTCAAAAAAATAATGGGCATATTATGTTTTTCGCGAATGCGACGTGTAACTTCATATCCATCCATTTTCGGCATCATAATATCCAAAATCAGTAAATAAATTGGTTGAGTCTGGATAACATCAATGGTTTCTTGCCCATCCGATACCTTAATGACACGATACCCTTCTTTCTCTAAATGTATAGCAACCAAATCAGCAATTTCAACATCATCATCAGCTATTAATATTGTTATATTTTTCATTTATTCCACTCTAGACAAAGTTATCATTAATCGTCAATAAGCCGTACGAAGTTGTATATAAAAAACATCAGTTTTTGATAGTTAGTTCCGCAAAGTTAGTTTAACAGTGTGACAGTTAGTTGAATATTTTAGAGTTTTTATTTATATTCTATTGTTTCCTTTTCTTCTTTAAAAATATTGCCCATTAGCGGAATATAGAGCGGCTAATTATTCACTTCTGATAATTTTCTGTATAATGAAGCCCTAGATACATTAGTAATTTCACAAATTTGATTTACAGTCATATTTCCTTCTTTATATAGCTTTACCGCATAATTCATTCCTGTGTGATTTTTATGGTACTTCTTTAATCGACCTTTAAACTTTCCTTCTTTCTTAGCCAATTCAATCCCTTCACGTTGTCGCATCCTAAAAAGATCTCGCTCTAATTGGTTAACGCCAGCCATTACAGTAATTAAGAATTGGCTGTATGGGTTATCTTCTGATAAATCAAGCCATGTATCATTTAGTGATTTTAAGCCTGCCTTTTTATCTCGTATGTTATGGATTAATTCAAATAGATCTTGTGTACTACGAGTGATTCGAGTTAATTCTGTAACATAAATGATGTCATCTTCCTGTATATCCTCTAACATTTTTTGAAGTTGCTCGCGATCCTTTGTTGCTCCTGAAGCTTTCTCTTCATATATAATATCCATTCCGATCTCGTTCAGCTGCTGAAATTGTCTTGAAGGATTCTGGCTAGTCGAACTGACACGAATATATCCGATTTTCCGCAAAAAATCACCTCATTTTTGAGACAAGTCTTATGAGACGCTCTAATCTTTGATTTTATCAGTCTACTACACTTGCATCAATAGAGTATGTATGAAGATGCAATGAATAAAGCCTAAGCCGTATTAGTAAATTTTTATCACAAATTACAATTGTCTTCTATTGGGGCGACGGTACAACATCCTCATCAGATGAATCATTAAGAAGAAAAATACAAAAAGGATTGAATAAAGGAGAAGCCATGAATGGGCTGGCAAGAGTTATTTTAATTTATTAGGAGAATATCATTTTAATTCAGAGAAAGTGGTCCCATTAGATTCTCTAAGATCAATGAAACTTTCTTAGCGTTCAGCTTTTTCCTGACGGTACCCGATGCCAATGTATTTTCAATTTCAAGGCTTTTTATCATTTGCCGTAACGCTCCAAGATGATAAGCCGAGTTGGCAATTATGCATTTACATTGCCAGCCATTTTCATAGATCGAAACTCCAGAATAAAAAAGCCCAATTTCTCTGTATTAAAATTGAGAAATCGGGCTTTATTGTTACTCCATTAAAGTACCTATAATGGAATAACACTTTTAAGGTGGTTTTGATGAAGTACATTACCTAAACCTTATTCAAGATAAGCACCCATTAGTTTAAGAAAAACGGACCTTTCCGCAAAAAGCTAAAGGGTACACTTTTGGTGTTTTCCATTTTAGATGATTTGTTTGAGTGGATACTGCGATCCTAAAGGGAGATCGAGAGTACGTAAATTGAGGTAATATTTTAAAACTTGATACATTTATTTTCTCATCGATATACTAATCTTTTAATCCCTTTCCATCGAGAATTTTTTGCATACTTTTTTCGACTCTTGACTCTCGAGTTTTGGATTGTTTGGGTTGTGAAAAATAAAGGATGTATGCTCTTTGGCGTCCCGGGGTCAATGCTTCAAAAGCAGTTTTCAAGGCAGGGATTTCATCGAATTTGTTGTGAAGTTCTTCAGGAATTATGAATTCTTCGTTCTTTTTAAAATTCACTTCCAAACCGGCTTTTTCAACTTCAATGGCTTCATGAATATAGGCTTTCAGAATGGATTCCGTTGCAACTATTTCTTGAACATTGGTGAACCGAATCTGGCGCGCTCCCTGTACATTCTCCGTTTGTTGGATTAGAATCCCGTGGGTATCCTGTAACAAGGCACCTTTGTGGAACAGAAGCGCACAATATTCTTTAAATCCGTGTATTAAAACTATGTTTTTTTCTCAAACGTGTAACAAGGATGCATCCACTTAAATTCTTCGTTCAGCTCACAGTCAAGAACGATATTTCTTAACGTTTCATATTCTTCCTTCCACTTTTTTGCTTTACCTAAAAATTCATCAACCTTAGGATTCATTCTACTATTTGTCATCACGGTACACTCCCCTTTCCGAGCAGTTTGATTTTTCCTATACGTTAGCTAAATACTAAAAAACACGATCAGAGGTTTGATATTACAATTCCTCTAACACTTTATTAAGTTCTTCGCCCATTTTCGCCCAACCATATTTAGCACCATTGAACGCTTGATCTTCTTTTTCGAATCCTTTTTGTTCGAGATTTAAGTAGGTTGTTCCATCCTCGTGCTTTAATGTCCATGTGACTGTTGTGTTTATTCCGCCACCTACCCAAGTGTAAGATAACTTATAAGGCTCCTCCACTTCAAGAACTTCGGAATCAATAATTAAATTCCACTGTTCATTCCGAAACTGAAATTTATGTCCGACGACAGGTTTAATATCATTAGCCATTACCCATTTCGCAAGAGTGTTTGCATCCGTTAAGGCAAGCCATACCTTCTCGATTGGGCTCTTAAAATTGAAATCTTGTGATACTGTTAAACTCATTTTTATTCCTCCTCTAATATTTGGTTTAAAAGTGATATTCTTTCACTCCAGAATCTCCTGTAAAACGATACCCAATCCTCAATTTCTCTCAACGGGGCAGCATTAAGACGATAACGCGTTTCCCTGCCGACCTTTCTGCTGATTACAAGACCAGCCTCTTTAAGGATTGCCAAATGCTTTGAAACCGCAGTACGGCCCATTTCAAAATGTACGGTCAACTCATTGAGTGGCAATTCTTCCACATCAGCCAACAAACGTAGCAATTTACGTCTTGTTGGGTCAGCGATGGCTACATAAATATCACGCTCTTGATTTTTCTCGTTCAAAATCACCCCCCCCTTTAATTGGACACCAATTGGTGTCTTTTATTATATGACACTGATTGGTGTCCTGTCAATTTTATTATTGACACACGGTATTTGTTTTATTCTCCTTTCATCAAGTATATTTTTAAATCCTTTTACAACTACTGCCCCCGTTAGTTAAAGTGCATTCCAATATTATTAATTGCTATTTTTGAATATTGGATATGCTAGTGTTTCAGCAAAAGATCAAAATCCAGAACGGCAGCTTAGAGATCTTGGAATTGAACAAAAATAGATCTTCATTGATAAGCTATGTGGAAAAGAGTTTTACTGGTCTTCGTATCAGGGGATGTTCTTTAATCATTCGCGAAGGCGATTATTATTCCTTGATTAACTAGACGGATTGGGTAGGATAATGATGGTTTCATTCGAGAATGGAAGTATATTAATCGAAATCTGAACTCAGATAATATGGTACTTGGAAATGAGACACTTTTTGATAGCGGAAATTCAGAGGTATGGGCGTTACTGGGGATTTTAAGGTGGTCCAATTTTTAACTCTGCTTTCATATGGGCTGAGCAAGAAAGTAAAATCAAACGACAGGCAAAAGGAATTGAAGTGGAAAAGAATTACCGCGTGAGATTCGGACGAATTAAGTATGAATCAATAATGACTTCATTCAAGTATATGAAAATGGAAATAAACAATCAGATTTTATAAACCCTCAACTTAGGGATGAGATTATTCGAACCCCTCTTGCTGACTAAGACTAAAAGTTTTTAACTTTTCAAACAAAGTGGATCGGATCGCGTATACCAGACTCCCGCGGGAAAGGCGTATTGTAAGGAGAACAGAGGCACAAAGAGCGCCCGAGGGCAGACTGCCCTCGGAAAAAGAGTGCCTTACGTTCCAATCATTTTATAAACCCTCAGTTATATTATTTTTCTATTTCAAGGCTTTTTATCATTTGCCGTAACGCTCCAAGATGATAAGCCGAGTGGGCAATGGTCGCATTTACATTTGTCAGCCATTTTCCTAAATCGATTGTATCGATTTCTCTGAAAAGAGATACATATTCTTTATGTAATTCCTCTCTGATTTCTGCCCATTTCACCTCATCAACAGTAGCAATGGTCCAGCTTGCGTCCCAATCTTTTTCAAAGTCTGTGCCACTGATCATCGTTCGGATCACCCATAAATAATACCGGATGTGGTCAGAGTGAGCCGCAATTGTCGATCCGTTTATGGAACGTGAAGCATCTTCTGCAGTTAAACCATCAAGTGTACCAAAAACCCCGGTATTCGGTTTTGATTCAGTATAATAGCTCCCTTCATTTCCAGGGCCTTCAAATGTTTCTTTCAAAAGCGTTTTTATTGAACTTGCCAACGTCTCGCTCATCTCAATTCCCCCATATGTTTAATCGCCTTCACTACTCTATAATACACTAAGACAAATCAATAATCGTTTATTTTTTGTTAAATTAATCCAAAAATATCGCAGTTTAGGAGAATTACTCGCTCAACTGGCATAAGATAAGGGTTTCTATTACTTTCGAGTACAGTTAACAACCTTATGAAGATGCACTTAACGTGATGAAATAAATAAAAATACCTTAAAAAGGCCATTCCTTAACTGAACAGGAACGGCCTTAATTATTTATCTGAAAATATGATTCAATTTTAGTAGCTTTTCAAACGATCTTCCAGGGATACAATTCTAAACTTTAACTCTTGATTCGAGTCTAAGCCGCCTATTACAATTTGATTATCTTCCGTAATGGTGACATATCTTAAGGTTTCATCTCCGTGGATCTTGATTTTTGTCTCCAATGTCGTTTCCATTTTTGCAAAAACTTGATCTGTGTATGTAAGTGGAAGAAGATCATCTAACCCTTCTTCTGGGCTGCCGAGCCACTTAAACATGAAATCTTTTAATGAATATTGTTCGATCATCGATAAATGATCTTTAAAAATTAATTTGTCAATTGTTATCTCTTTCAACTTAACCACTCCTCAATAGTATCT
Organism: Peribacillus frigoritolerans; assembly: GCA_030562215.1. Lineage (GTDB taxonomy): Bacteria > Bacillota > Bacilli > Bacillales > DSM-1321 > Peribacillus > Peribacillus frigoritolerans_B. The sequence goes on from JAUPFL010000001.1 coordinate 3,617,498, forward strand.
AAAGTTTATATGGATAAACTCCTAACATCAAGGGCATTACAATGACAAACCATTACATTTTGATTACTTGCTTACTATATAAACCCTTTCCTTCCGTAAAATGGAGTTCTATAACCTAGAAAACAAATTTTTGGTTGATTTTTTTTTAGAATACCCTTGGATTAACATGAGAGGGATTATTTTCTGAGGTTTGCAGGCTTTGGTATAGATGATTATCCTTGAAACGAGGATTTTCATTTCAGTCAAAACAGCCTCCAAAATGGAGGCTGTTTTTCTTATATGGATGTAAAAAACTTTCTGTTAAATGATAGTCCCTTAAATTACACATTATAAGTCTTGTTTTCCTTTAACACCATTTATTGAATAGCTGATTTTAATGTTGGCATTTAATGAGTGATACACTGAACAGTACGTATTTTTGGATAAATGAATTGCACGGACCACTTTATCTTCAGGTAGATCTCCCTCCAATAAATAGTGGATATGAAAATCGGTAAACCGTTTAGGATGATTATCAGACCTTGCCCCTTCTATTTCTATTTGAAAGGCCTTTGTTTCAAATCGCATTTTCTTTAGAATCATTACAATATCAATTCCTGTACATCCGGCAAGAGAGTGTAAAAGTAATTCTGTGGGTCTTGCTCCACTATTTTTACCACCTGCTTCTTCGGCAGCATCCATTTTTATTTCATGTCCCGACGGAGTTGTGCCAGAAAAGGCCATTTCCCCTGTCCATGTAATCATTGTCTTCATATATCAATTCCTCCCTTTCTTGTTCTAAAAATAGTCCGTATTTTTATTTAATGTAAATGTAGATCATTTAAGTATTAAAAAATTTCCCCAATGGGGTCAGCAAGAAACATTTGGCTTCTGGATTTTCTATACTCTAACTTGTGATAACTTTCCATACCTTATATTCTTCCCACAAATCCTACTAAGTTAGTCATGCTGTAAAATTTGAACGTTGCCTTCAGGCACTCGCTTTCCTTGCGTCAGTGCGCCTCCGGACGCGCCATTCCCGCAGGAGTCTCGAACACCGCTCCAATCGACTTTGTATATTTTAGGTTGAAACACTTTTATTAAAAGGAGGTTCGAAAAGCTCGCCCAACCATGTTCTATAGGTAAACTTAGTTATCCTTCTTGTATTTTTAGTTAAAAATATATGGATGAACCCCTGAATAGATTGAAGAAATTTGCGACACTCCTGCCATAAAACTCGCTAGCCGAGACCCCACAGACGCTTGCTTTGATGTGGCTTGTCAAACAGTCGGCGGAAAGGGAGCGGATTTCTGAAATCACCTGGAATGTTTTTTTGAGGGTTTTAAATGCTTTGATAGAAACCATTAAGCTTGCAAAACCATTTCTCCATTTACCATGAAGTTTTATAGTTTCCTTCTCCATTCAAAGGAGTTTTATAACTATTATTTTCCCCATCTTGCCAAGTAATATTGCCATTTTCATCTTTGAGGATGAACTTGAATTCGTAGAATCGATCTGCAGCTAAACGAAATGTTCCACTCCAGCTGCCTTCTGTACTTTGAGTGAGTTTATATTCGTAATCTTCAGGATTCCATCTGCCGATTTCCCCTCTGTCCCCAATTAAGTAAACTCCCTGTGTGGCAGGTACATTTTCAACTGTGAATGTAACTGGAATCGACTTGCCTTCAATTTATCAGCCATCATCCTGAACTCATTTGTTGGATTTCCTTCATTGTCGAATAAATAAGACATCCTTAACAAGGTAAATCCCTCAAAACCATGGTTAAAAACCATTTCTGCTACATTGTCAAAGCCCCATTCATTATTGATCAGAGGGAGTGCGTTTTCCCCGTTTAAAGAAATTCCTTTTTCATTAGCTAAAGAGGCAATATGGGTCACCAAAGTCTTGGGAGCGCTATAGGACGGTGCAGTATGTGCGTCTTGATCTCCCATTTCCAGGCAGGTGAACGTGAGGGCCATATTTGATTTCTTAAATTGATTCAATAATTGGGAGTAGTTATAATACCCGGCACTATACTCTGCCGAATGCGGCAGTACTGGATCATTCATTTTCCAATGGACTCCTGAGATTTTAGCTCCAATTGGCACGCCAAAGACTTCATCAAAATGTTTATGGGCAAACTTCGAGATTTTTGCAAGATGCTTTTCGAGTGCTCCTTGATACCACTGCATAAAATCGTATCCAAATTTAGTGTCGATTGCTCCGCCCCTGGTGAAAAATTCATCCCCATTTCCTGGTGGCTGAATCTCATTCCAGTTTTTATACGTTTTGCCCCAAGCAGCATTTAACTTTTTTATCGTGGAATATTTTTCTCTCATGGTAAGCCTGAAATCCCGTTTTGCTCCTTCTGTATAAACTTGAAGCTGTCCCCTCTCAGGATAATCCCAGCCATCGGCATTCTGGTAGGAGGGATATCTTAATTCCCCTGCCGGTCCTGCACTTAGATATATTTTTGCTATTAAATCCTTCTTATCAGCAAAGTTCTCTGCAAAGGATTTGTACAATTCATTGTACTGATCGGCTGTCCCTTCCCACCAAGGAGCAAGAACTTCCTTATTCCAGAAACCACTTTCACTCTTAAATGCCATGTTTTCGGCAGTGTCTTTATTCCAGAGCCAACTAGGGATGGGATAGTTGCAATCATCCCCCACATTACCGCCGCATTGATGTGTAGACAAAATGGGCACCCATTTTAAACCGGAAGCTTTCACTGTTTCCCCATATTTTTTATAATAGGACCAATCAAACTGATTATCTTTTTTACTCTCGACTAATCCCCACCAGATATCTGTCGTTATTGCATATACTCCATTTTCCTTCAACTGGGTCAGCTCTGCTTTAAATGCCTCCCAATCTGTTATTTCACCCAATGGGGCCATCACATAAAGCTTGTAATCTGGTTTTACTTCTGCTAATCCAGGTGTATTTGATAAAGGAACAAAATACAGCATAAAGGTAAAAACACCAACAGATAATTTATTCATAAAACGCCAACCTTTCCCCTTTAACTTTATTTGTTTAAACTTCAGTTCATTACCGAAACCGCTTACATTCTTTTTTTTTTTTAGTCATTGCTTTACTAAAATTATATTTGTTTTGGAAATATTTATCAATTATTTCATCAGAGGAATTTAGTTCAAAGCTCCATAAAGAAAAAATGGATAGTCTAAGAGACTATCCAGAACAGCGGGTCATCTATATCTTTATAAAACTATATAAACATTACCATCTTCTATTTCAACATTGAATGTCTTTACGCATCCATTATCAGGTTTTTGGACTTCTCCATTCTTGACACTGATTTTCCAATCATGCATCGGGCAAAATACGTGATCACCACTCACGATGCCTTCCACAAGAACTCCACCTTTATGTGGGCAACGATTTTCAATAGCCCGGAATTCCCCATTTGCTAAATGAAAAAGAGCAATTTCATGAGAGCCTATGGTTACTGTTTTCCCCAGGTTTTTTGGCATCCCATTTACTGTTGAAACCTTTATCTTTTGAAGCGCTTTCCCCATTTAGGCTTCCCCATATTCATTTATTTGATATAGCCGGAATTTTCACTTTTTGAAATAAACCGGTTTGGATCGTATTGCTCTCAATGATTTCTTTCCACGGTTCTTGCAATACGGATAAGGCCTCATCCAAGCGTCTGTTAAGCTCCATCCTTTTTTGCTTATCGTCAATAACTTCCTTAATGGTATCGAACCCTACACGCTCAACCCAGACAGACGTTCTCTCTAAATAATTGGCAGTCTCTCGATAATGTTGGATGTATGCACCAGTTATTTCAATTACCTCATCACTTGTTTTCACTTTACAAAATAATTCAGCAGCTCGTAAATGGGTACCACCGTTGCCGCCAATATAAATTTCCCAAGCACCGTCAACACCGACAACACCAAGATCTTTGATACCGGATTCAGCACAATTACGAGGACATGCCGACACAGCCATCTTCACCTTATGCGGTGTGCCTACACGTTCAAATTTCTTTTCCAGGGCAATGCCCAGCCCAATTGAATCTTGTGTGCCAAAGCGGCAAAAGTTTTCACCGACACATGTTTTCACAGTTCGAAGCGTTTTTCCATACGCATATCCAGAAGGCATATCCAGGTCGGCCCATACGCTTGGAAGGTCTTCTTTTTCAACGCCGAACATATCTATTCTTTGACCGCCTGTAACCTTAAGTAACTTAACATTATACTTATCGGCAACATTTGCTATTTTCCGTAATTGCTCGGGATTAGTGACACCGCCATACATTCTTGGCACAACGGAAAATGTACCATCCTTTTGAATATTTGCATGTAGCCTTTCATTGACATAGCGGGATTCTTTTTCATCTTCATATTCAACAGGATGGATCATGCCTAAGTAATAGTTCAATGCTGGTTTACACTTCGAGCATCCATCACTTGTATTCCAGCCGAGAACATTCATGACTTCCCGAGTATGGGTCAGGTTTTTTCGCGTATTTCAGCAACAACCTCATCTCTTGATAAAGTGGTGCACGTACATATGGATTCCTTTTGGTTTGACTTATTGAAATCAGCCCCTAATGTCAGCTCGAGAATATCACCGACTAACGGTTTACAACCCCCGCATGATCTCGAAGCACTTGTGCAGCCTTTTACTTCCTCAATGCTTGTTAAACCATTAGATTCGATAGCCGTCACAATATCACCCTTCGTTACACCATTACAACCACAGATGATTTCTTCATGTGACATCGACGTGACAAGACTAACACTGGTTTCACTTGCTCCAGCATTTAAATATTCGGAAACGTCGGCATTTTTATTGATCAAGCTCAATAGGGTATTGCTTTCTTTTGTATCCCCGAATAATACCGCACCAGAAATTTTTCCATTTCGAATCATTACTTTTTTGTAAGTTCCATTCCATTCATTAAATTCCTTGATTGATTTGGCTTGTTCATCCTCGAAAATTTCTCCAGCCGAAAATACATCAACACCAGATATTTTCAACTTAGTAGACAGCACTGAACCCTCGTAAGTTTTTCCTTCCAGCCCGCAAATCCTTTTGGCTAAAACTTTGCCCTGTTCATATAGGGGAGCGACCAAACCATACACCATCTCACGGTGTTCCGCGCATTCACCAACCGCAAAAATATTCGGGATCCTTGTCTCCAAATAATCATTCACGATAATTCCTCGATTGACCGGGATGCCGGAATTTTGGGCCATTGCAACATTTGGCTTAATCCCGACTGCCATGACCACTAAATCAGCGCTGATTTCCTCGCCATCACTAAAGCGTAATCCTTTGACGTCAATTTCACCTAAAACCTCCTGAGTTTGTTTCCCAAGATAAAAATTCATTCCCTGGCTTTCAAGTTCCCTTTGCAGCATTTTTCCTGCTGCTGGATCTAACTGCCTATCCATTAAATATTCCGAAAGGTGAATTACATCTACCTGCATACCTAGATTCAAAAGCCCTCTTGCTGCTTCAAGCCCCAATAATCCTCCACCAATGACTGCAGCTTTTTTATTACTTTTGGAATATTCAATCATCTTTTCGCAATCTTCAATATTTCGAAAGGCTGTCACTCCTTTTTATCAGCCCCTTTATCGGTAGAATGAAAGGGAGTGATCCGGTAGCTAAAATTAATTGATCATATTCGACTTCACGATTAGTGTCTGAGTAAATGATTTGCTTTGTGGTGTCAATGTTCGTGACCGTTTCACCTGAAAAAAGTGTAATATTGTTCTCTTTGTACCAGTTCCAATCATTTATTGTAATATCATCTATCGTCGTAGCACCTTGCAATACATTCGATAGTTGGATTCGATCATAATTCGGATGTGGCTCACTTCCGAAGACAGTCACCTCAAACCCTTCTGGTTGAATTTTCAAAATTTCTTCTATACATCTTACTCCAGCCATACCATTCCCAATGAGCGCCAATTTCTGCTTAGCCATTTTTTGTCCTCCAGTAAGATTTTTTGAAAGGATTATGTATTTGATTATAGGAGAGGTCACTTTTTATAACAACAAGTGTGTTATATAATCTTACATGATTTTTAAAAATTAATAATTAATGTTAGTTTTTGTTACAAATATTCAGAAAATTAGGATATAATATCCTTATTGATCCAGCATAAATCAAAAATGAGGTGATTTTCATCGTCCAGCAAAAAGAATCTTATATAGACAGAAAAGTAATTTCAATAGGAGTGGTCAGAGAATTAACAGGACTATCCGATAGACAAATTCGGTATTATGAAGAAAGAAAACTAGTTTTTCCCGAAAGGTCTAAGGGTGGAAATCGTAAATACTCTTTTTCCGACGTCAAGGCATTAGTGGAAATCGCTGATAAAATAGAGGATGGGGTGCAAACCAATGAAATTAGACAGGAAAAGTTAAAAGAGAACAGAAAAATTGAACAGGAAAAAATGCGAAAAAAAATGCTGCAGGGCCAATTAAATGCACACTTTGGCCTGCGTAATTGATTTTCGCCATGTACCCGGAATTATTAGCCTTTCAATGTCATATTTCAGTCGTGACAAAATTTCCACTTGCCTTTTTATAATTGCTGTTAACATTTTTTAAACTGGACATGATGACTTTCATGTCCAGTTTTCCATTTTCATTATAGTGAAAGTTTTCTAGCTAATCATTCCTTTTCTAAGCGAACTCCTTTTCCTTTGTCTTCTCTGAAAACCATGATAATTTCTCCGATAAATTCACGACTTCTCCTATTACAATCATGGCGGGATTGGCAACCTGCTCTCTTCTAATAATCGCCACTATTGAATCGATTGTTCCTGTAATAGTTCGTTGAAAACCGGTCGTTCCTTGTTCGATGACTGCAATGGCAGTTTCAGGCTTCATTCCGCAGGAGCGTAATTGTTTACAGATATAAGGAAGGTTTTTCATTCCCATATAAATAACAATGGTGTCAACACCATGTGTCAAATGATGCCAGTTGATGTTATCAGGTTTGCCGGTCGCGCAGTGTCCTGTGACAATTGCGAAGGAACTCCCCATTCCCTGTGAGTCAGGGGAATTCCAGCATAAGCTGGCGCAGCGATTCCAGATGTGATTCCAGGCACTATTTCAAATTGAATTCCGTGCTTTGCTAGCACTTCAGCTTCCTCACCGCCACGACCAAAGATGAAAGGATCTCCCCTTTTAGACGAACAATCGTTTTTCTCTCCATTGATTTACTTATTAACAATTGATGAATGTCCTCTTGAGGGACACAATGTATACCAGGCGCTTTACCGCAATAAACGTATTCAGCTTCAGTTTTACCGTATAAAAGCAATTCACGATTTACCAATCGATCATACAAGATGACATCCGCTTCCGCGATGCATTTGATTGCCTTGACAGTAATTAAGTCCGGATCACCAGGTCCGGCACCAACAATATAGACCTTACCTTTTTCCATCCTTTACCCCCTTTTGTTGTTTAGTCATGTAAACTCCCATTTGATATGGAATACTGTGTGATAAGGCTCCAGTATTCGATTATGATTAAACCAAAAAAATTATGATGAACGGGAAGTAAACCTCCCCTTAATGAGACGTTAACTCTAATATAGGATGTACTTTTACAGCACTGACCTTAAAGCCAGGCATTTTGCATGTCGGGTCTAAATCCTGTGAAACGAGGCGATTGACATTTTGGGAATCTGCCCAATGAAAAGGAACGAATATAGTATCATGGCGAATGGTTGCTGACCATTTGCTTCTTACAACAATACCTCCGCGTCTTGATTCAATTTTCACCAAAGTATTGTCTGGAATATGATATTTCTTTGCTGTTTCCGGATGGATTTCCATATATGATTCAAAATTTCTTGCAGCTAATGATGAGCTTTTTCTCGTTTGTACTCCTGTTAAATAATGTGACATGATTCTTCCTGTAGTTAAATAAAGTGGAAAATCCGTACATGGCTGTTCTTTTGGAACAAGAGGCACATTATTAACCACAACCATGGCCGCCTTTCCATCCGGGTGGGCAAAAGACGTTTCGAATAACCTTTTTGTCCCTTTATGGTCAATGGTTGGGCATGGCCACAAAATGCCTCCTTCTTTTCTTAATCGATCATACGTTATACCATAATAATCAGCGGTTCCCCCGCGGCTTGCCACTCTTAGTTCTTCAAAAATCTCATTTGCGGATTGAAAGGGAAAATACTCCCCTTTTCCAAGAGCTTTTGCTATATCACAAATGATTTGCCAATCATGCTTCACTTCCCCAGGTGATGAAAAACTTGCTTCCCGCAACGTTACCCGTCCTTCTAAATTCGTCATCGTTCCTTCATCCTCTAAGTAAGACGAAGTAGGTAAAATCAAATCAGCCAATCTAGCAGTTTCAGAAACGAACATGTCTACCGCGACAAGAAACTTTAATTTTTTCAAAGCCTTTTTGACAAAGTTAGCATTTGGATTGGAAACAATCGGATTGGAACACATTAAAAACATGCCGGTAATTTCACCTTCATTTATCTTCTGTATCATTTCGTATGCCGAGACACCTTTACGTGGCAAATCAGCCTCATCGATTCCCCATAATCTTGCAATATGTAATCTATGTTCCTCATTTTCAATCATGCGATAGCCCGGCAGCTGGTCTGCCTTTTGGCCATGCTCTCTTGCTCCCTGCCCATTCCCCTGCCCAGTAATAGCTCCATAGCCCGAATTCACTTTACCGATTTTCCCTGTAACAATAAGAATATTAAGAAAATTTCGGACGGCAGCTGAACCATCTGTTTGCTGCTCAACGCCCCTAGCTGTAAAAATCATTCCTGATTCTTCTTTACCGAACATTACTGCCGCTTTTTGAATTTGGTCGCTAGGAACCCCTGTCATTTCCGCAATTTCCTCTAATTTTAATGATGTAACATACTCTTTTACTTCGGTGTAGCCATTTGCACGTTCGTTGACAAATGCTTCATCAGTAAAATCCTCTTCAATGATCACTTTCAATAATCCGTTTGCCAAGGCGGCATCCATCCCTGGTTTTACTTTTTAGATGTAAATCGGCCATTTTCGTTGTTGCTGTTTCCGGGGATCTACAGCAATAATATATGCTCCATTTTGTTTTGCCTTCTCAAAATACGGCATGATTGTCGGCTGGCATTCAGCAATATTCGTGCCCGCCAAGATAATGCACTTTGTGAACGGAACCTCTGATAAGCTGTTGGTTAGGCCCCTGTCCATACCAAATGTTTGGCTTGCCGCCGAGGCTGCTGCAGACATGCACAAACGGCCATTATAATCTATATACTTTGTTTTTAATGCCACTCTTGCAAATTTCCCAAGCAAATATGCTTCTTCATTTGAAATGGATGCACTCCCATAAACAGATAATGCATTTACACCATCTTCCGCTTGAATTTTACTGAAATTGTCCTTAATGTGGCTTAATGCTTCCTCCCATGATATTCGAACGAATTCACCATTTTTTTCAATAATGGGTATTTAATTCGATCTTTATGCAAAGCGTGTTGGTGTGCATTCATTCCTTTAATGCATAAGCGCCCCTCTGAGGTTGGATTATCTTTTTCCAACCGTCGTATACTTTCTTCTTGTCACTATTGTTTGTTCCAACAGCTGCATCTTACATTGCATGCTGCAAAATGGACATTGTGAATCATATCGTTTTTCTGATTGGACCTCTTGTTGCTTCGTGCGGAAGTACTTTAATAATAATTCAGTCAAGGCTCCTCACCCTTTACTCATGGATTTCTTTGTTTTTTCATGGGGTACATACATTTATCCGTTTATCTAGGTCTTACATCATAAAGTTCCACTTGTTCATTCCCTGATCTACCCAGTTCCAATCGTTGAGATAGTTGCCGATTAAGTTCACTATCAAACAATACTTCTCTAACATGAATTAAACCCACTCGTTCAATCCATTGCCAAGTCCGTTCTAAGTAGTTGGCTGTTTCCCGATAATATTGAATAAAGCCGATGATGATTTCAATTGCTTCTTCATTTGTCCCGGCTACACATAATAGGTCACCGGCACGTACATTACTACCGCTGCTTCCGCCCACATATATTTCCCAGCCCCTGTCAATGCCCATAACACCTATATCTTTCGTTGTTGATCCTGCACCGTTATGCATACAAGCAGATATGCCCAACTTTATACGGTATGGTGTTGATACTTGCTCCAATCTTTTTCCAGATCTACAGCAAGTAATAGTGATTGCTGTTTATCACAAGAGCAAACATGTTCACCTATACATGTTTTGACGTTTTGCACGGTGTTACCATATTTCGAACTTAACGGCATATCTAAATCGGCCCACACACCTGGAAGATCTTCTTTTTCACACCCATTAAATGAATCCTTTGTTCACTTGTTACCGCAACCTGAGATATATCATATTTATCTGCAACATTTGCAATTTTTCGCAAGTCTTTTGCATTCGTCATCCCGCCGTACATTTGCGGGATGACAGAGTACCGGTTATCACTTTGAACTGTTGCATTCTTTTTTCGTTTATGAAAAGGGTTTGCTGTCTGATCTCGTACTCTGGATGAATCATCCCTAAATAATAGCTCAGTGCAGGCCTGCAAGTTGAACAACCTTCCGTATTTTCCCATTCAAGGACATCCATCGCTTCTTGGACAGTTGTTACGTCTTGGAGCTGCATTTTATACACGACTTCATCTTCCGTTAATGTCGTACAGGAGCAAAATGCAGTTTGTTTCTCATCCTGAGTAGAAAGATTACTTTGAATATAGTTCAAAAGCTCGGTCACTGCCGGCTTACATCCGCCGCACGAACCGGAAGCCTTTGTGCATTGTTTAACTTGTTCCGTTGTTGTTAATCCCTTATTTTGAACCGCTTTAATGATTGCCCCTTTGAAACAGCATTACAATTGCAAATGATTTCATGATTTGCCATAGAAGCGATCAATCCCTCAGCCGTACTTGGTGATTGGAACAAATCACGCTTTTCCTCTGACGATACTTCTTCCCGCTTTAAAATCTTATCGAGTAATCTTGAGCTGTTGTTTGTATCTCCATACAGCACAGCACCTATGATTTTTCTTCCTTGAAAAACCACCTTTTTATAAACACTATCTAATTCATCAAAAGTTGTAATAGATTTCGTTGTTCCATCACCAAGGAAATCTCCAACAGAAAATAACTCAACTCCTGATATTTTCAGCTGGGTCGAAAGGACTGAGCCTTGGTATCCGTTGCATTTCATCTTACAAATATGCTTTGCCAGCACTTCACCTTGTTCATATAGAGGTTTAACCAGTCCATAAACAATTCCTTGATGTTCAGCACATTCACCAACTGCATAAATATTTGGGACGCTGGTTTCCAAATAGTCGTTTACAATAATCGCACGATTTGTATCAATTCCGCTTTCTTTGGCCAACTGAATATTCGGTCTGACTCCAGCAGCCATAACGACTAAATCTGCTTCCAGCTCCGTTCCATCTTTAAAACGGACGCGCTCTACACGCTTGGTACCGATTAACTCCTGTGTTTCTTTTTTTAAAAGAAAGTTCATTCCCTGGTTTTCCAACTCTTTTTGCAGCAAAAGCGATGCCGTTGAATCAAGCTGCCTTTCCATTAAATAGTCAGCAATATGAACGACATGCACTTCCATACCAAGGTTTAACAGCCCTCTCGCTGCTTCTAAACCTAACAAACCTCCTCCGATGACGACTGCTTTTTTATGTTTGCGTGAAGTTTCAATCATCTTTTGGCAATCTTCAATCGTCCGAAATGCAATGACGCCTTCTTTATCAACACCTGTAACAGGAAGAATAAACGGAACAGAACCTGTGGCAATTATCAGCTTATCGTAGTAAACTTCCCGTTCTTTGTCTGTTATTATCTTCCTGGTCTCTTTATTGATTTTTATAACCGTTTCCCCTGTGAACAATTGGATATTATTCTTCGTATACCAGTTTCGGTCATTTATCGTAATATCTTCAAATGAGGTGTTGCCTTGAAGCACAGTCGACAATAAGATTCGGTTATAGTTAACGTGTGGTTCACTTCCGAAAATAGTAATCTCAAATGCAGTCGGATCCTTACTTATAATCGACTCAACACAGCGTAGTCCCGCCATTCCGTTCCCTACTAAAACCAGTTTTTGTTTATACATTTTATCCCCCAAACAAGTACTGTAACAAGCCAAACTAAGTAAAAAATGTTCTAGATCTTAACTGAATTCTTTCCGAGTACCCACGTTTTCCTCCATGAAAGCTGGGCTAGGCCCAGGATAAGCAACGCCACGATTCCAACTGCGGAAAATACTAAAAATCCTGTAGCATATGTGCCAGTAATCTGTTTCAACGTACCTAGTATGTTTGGAACCAAGAATCCGCCAACACCTCCGGCAGCTCCTACAATCCCTGTGATAAAACCTATTTCTTTAGAAAACCGCTGTGGAACTAACTGAAAGACAGCTCCGTTACCCATACCGAGAAATAGCATTCCGATGAACAGAAGGATCGTAACGGCAGTAAGAGAAAAAAGAAAACTAATTCCAAACATACATATAGTGAGTCCGATAAATAAAAACATAAGCAGTTTAACTCCACCTATTTTATCGGCAATAAATCCTCCGACGGGACGAAAGAAACTTCCGGCGATGACACATAATGTAACAAATTCCCCTGCCCTTATTCGTGTTAACCCATACTCATCAACAAAAAAGATGCTTAAAAAGCTAGTAAACCCAACAAAGCCCCCAAAAGTCACACTGTAAAGAATGCAGAAATACCAAGTGTCCGTTATTTTAAATACGTTGAAATATTCCTTGAGTGGTTTTGCCGGCGGTTGAGATGGCGCGTCTTTTGCGATGAAAATATAAATGATAAACACGATGGTTAAAGGAATCAAAGCTAATCCCATAACATTATGCCAGCCAAGAGATTCAGCAATACGGGGTCCGAACAATGTCGCAAAAAGAGTTCCGCTGTTACCGGCACCTGCAATGCCCATCGCAAGACCCTGCAAATGCGGGGGATACCAGCGACTAGCCATCGGAAGTGCTGCAGCAAAACTTGCACCTGCCACTCCTAGCAAAATTCCAATTAAATAAAGCTCTGCTAAACTTTCTCCGAACAACCATCCCCAAAAAGCGGAATCATTGTAACAAGCATCCCGCCGATCGCGGTTTTCCGCGGGCCGATGCGATCAGTCAAAAAACCAAGGACGATTCGAAAAAACGAGCCTCCCAAAATCGGAATCGCCACAATCAAGCCTTTTTCAGCCGGGGAAAGTCCGAAATCCTTTGTAATATAGACACCGAGCGCACCTAATAATACCCAAATCATAAAACTGATATCAAAATAAAGGAATGAAGCTAATAATGACGGAGCATGACCGCTTTTTTCAATTCAGATATTTTCATTTTTCATCTCTCCAATACTTTATTAATTGAATATTCGTTTATTTTACTCTTATAAAAGTAAGATTTCTTTGTTTATGTAAGAAAACATCACACACTTTTTTATAAGTTATTAAATGTGAATCCTTTAAAGTAGTTATTGGACAAAATTTAATAAATTCATTTCCTTTTTCTTATATAAATCGAATGATATTGTGGTTTACTTAGGTGATGTAAAATTACAAGCTAGTTTAACTTTTCAGTTATGGCAGGAGAAATTCAAAAAGATAACACCTATAACATTTTGGAAGATTCTCCATACAAAAAAGAGAAGCCTAATGCTTAAGCTTCTCTTCCAGACTGTAGATAAACCTGACAATAATTAGTTCGTTTACAGTTTTAATATTTGTCCGTTAATCTCCACTCCAGGCACTCTCTTTCCGCGGGGCGGGAGGTGAGCCTCCTCGGCGTAAACGCCTGTGGGGTCTCACCTGTCCCGCTGCTCCCGCAGGAGTCTCACACTTCCGCTCCAATCAACCTTAAATAGTTTCGTTTTAAAAACAACAATCTTTACGAAAAGAGCCAAACATTAAAATAGAACTCCTTTTGCCTACAGTCTTTTTGTTTAAAATAGAAGAAATAAAACTTGAGGTGATATCTATTCAGCGAGATCACTTTTTAAATGATGAATGCCTCTTCTTGCGGGTTCTTCCCACGGCACGAAACAAGGACCTCCTTCATATGATGTGTTATGAACGGCCATGAGATATTTATTAATTTGATTATATCCGGGGAAAGGTTGGGTGCAATAATATGAAGCAATATCCATTTCAGAACATCCCGTTTCAAAACCTTCAGAAAAAAGATATGTCATTTGAAGAGGTATTCGTTCATATTGTTGAGTTTATGGAATTAAATCCTTCCGGTAACTATCAATTAATGGTCGGGACAGATTCGCAAGTACATAAAAACATACGGTCTTTATTACAGGTATCGTGATACGGCAGGTCGGAAATGGTGTATGGGGTTGTATAAGAAAAGTGATGATCCCTAGAAGGATGCTGCATTTACATGAACGTATTTCTCAAGAGTTGTCGTTAACAGAGGAAATCGTATCGCTGTTTACGGAAGAAAGAAAAATCAGTTAATCGATATAGTCCTGCCTGCTGTATATCAAGGGGCAACGTTCACAATGGAAGGGCACATTGATATCGGGATTGGAAAGCGAAACAAAACCAGTGAGTTTGTAAAAGAAATGGTAGCCAGGATGGAATCCATGGGGGTGGAACCAAAAATCAAACCCGATGCTTTCGTCGCTTCAAGTTATGCCAACCGGTATACAAAACAAGAGTAATGTTTTACAAAACATGTAATTAGCCAATGGAATCAAAACTGGACTTTTTAAGCTGATATAACAAAATGGTCTGGAGATTTTCAGACTGCAAAGCAAGTACATACATGCAAAAAACCGGCCTCAGACCGAGACCGGCTTCAACATTTTAAGATATAAGCCGCGATTGCCGTATTCAGTAAGAAAGTTTTAAACCACCACTCCTCAAAGTGGGTGTTTGCAGAAAAAATCCTGTTGTCCAAGTCAGTGACGAGGCATAACATTCCTGTTTCAATATAAAACTCCCTATTACAGCTTAAAGGTTAAAACTTTATTATCATTACGAACAGTGCAGCTTGTATTGTTATGATACCTGAAATCCTCAAATGTTACAATGTTAATAATCATAATCACCATATAATATCTTATGGTTTACTAGGTAAAATTAACGCCGAATAGTCCTTTATAATAGCATTCATTAGAATCAAACTATTGATCAAAATAACCGATAAAATCCCCTTTGTCCTTATTTTGCAGATATAATACCGTTTCTTTGTCAGAAACGGTAGGCAGTCCGAATTTTTGATCATACCTTTCAATTCCTTTACCTGTAATGATAATCCAATCCCCTTCCATACCTGCTTGTAACGCCTCCTTGATAGCAAAGGTGCGATCAGGAATAACCTTCCCATTTCCAGCAGAGTAATCGCTAAGCAGTTTTTTTAGATTGGATTCCATCACCTCAATTCCCTCCGAATTCAGATCATCCATTGTTAAAATCGAAACATCACTATGTTCCGATGATACTTTAACCATTTCCGCCCTTTTGGTTGTATCTCGTCCACCCCGAAAACCAAAGATATGATAAATCTTTTTGGCCCCGCACTCTTTGGCAGTTTGAAGCATGTGATGAATGGCATCTGCAGTATGTGCATAATCGATGACTATAGTCGGCCCAAATTCTTTCTTATATATTTCAAACCTTCCTGGCACACCGGAAAATCGTTTCAGTGAAGTGAGAATTTCATTTTTTGAAATTGGAAACATCCTCGCTACGGAATACGCAGCAGTTGCGTTATATAAATTATGAAGTCCAGGTAAAGGTAACTCAATTTTCACAAAGTCATGATTCTCATTCAATAAAATAAAGGGGTTCGTTGCAGTATTATAATTGGTGATGGCTAAATCGCAGCGATTGGATTTTCCAAAAACAAAGGCACTGACATTCTTCTCCCATAGGTATTCTTGTAGTTTTCCACCCCAGAAATCATCTCCATTAATAATCGCAAGGCCATTAGGTTTCAATTTTTCAAAAAGCAGTAATTTTGCAAGGAAATAATCCTCCATCGTACCATGGAAGTCGAGATGGTCATGATACAAATTCGTGAAGACACAGAAATCAAATTCAATTCCTTCTAAACGGTATTGAGCTAATCCATGTGAAGAAACTTCCATTATGACAACCATGTCCCTACTTGCAGCCAGCAGCGAATTCAATTCCATGGTACCTGGAGTCGTATTATGGGAATCGACTTTGTTTCCATTGATGATATGCTGTATCGTACCAATGACTGAACAGGTTACCCCATTCTCTTCTAAGATTTGCTGAAGCATATAGCTAGTTGTGGTTTTTCCATTTGTGCCCGTAATTCCTATCATTATTTTTTGATTGCTAGGATCTCCATAAAACCTTTTGGCGATTTGCCCTAATGCTTTACGGCTATTTTCCACTCTTATATAAGGAACTTCCAATCCCTTAATATCGCGATTGCCAATCACAGCTATTGCCCCTAAGCGAATTGCATCATTGATGTAATTATGGCCATCGGACTTAAATCCGTTTACGGCAACAAAAAAGGAATCCCTTTTTTATTTCTTTAGAGTTATCGGTTACACCTGTGACGGATATATGTTCAACGTCCTTCGGCAAATCCCCGTTTATTGCTTCTTTCAATATGTCTTTAAGGATCATTAACTTTTCTCCTTTTTTCATGTAAGCTATTCACCTGATTTTTTTAGTATTAACCAGTACTCCCAAAATAATTGTCAATCCAGAATTTGTTAGCTGTAATGACAGTAAGAGGAAAAAAGAAAGAAAAGCAGCCAAAATTGGCTGCTTTTCTTATGGCTATAGCTGTATTTGGGTGTTGGCACACCGCAAGATACTTATGATTGAATTTCCAGAGGTTTTGTTTCGCCCTTCTGATTGTACAACGGCAAAATGAAAAACATTCCTATAATAAAAAAGAAAGCGGCGGTTTCAAATATGGCGACGAGTGAAAATTGCTCTTTCAGCACGCCTGCCGCACTCATGGTCAACACCATCGATCCAGTGAATAATGGGCTTAAGATTCCATTGACCCTTCCGATGAATTCGCCCTCGGTCCTCTGCAATATCAATGTATTGATCCCGATTTGGATACAAGGAAGCATTAGCCCGTTAAAGAACTCGGCGGTAAGTGTTATCCAAAGATTTGTTGAAAGCCCCATAACCGCCAATCCAATGGCATTCACAAGCATTCCGAAAGCTAATAATCTTTGAGGTGCCACCTTTTTGGCAAAAATCATTACACCGGCTCCACCTATAATCATACCAAACCCATTCACCATAAATAACCATTGCAGATTTTCCTTAGGCAATTCCAGTTGTTCTGTAACAAGGAATATCGAGAGCGGCTGAATGAAACCCAGTCCGAGTCCAGCTGCCAGAAAACATAAACCAAGCAAACTTAGTTCTTTTTTCGCAAAACGTAGCTCACACCGCTTTTCATTTCCTGCCATAACGTTGTATTTGCTGTCCCCTCATTCAGTTTGCGATCTTTCGGAAGAAAGGCGAGTGCGCCAGCTGAAAGTAGAAACGCCAGGCCAGTAATCGCAATCGAGATGTTTATCCCGAAAGATTGGAAGGCAAATGTACCGAGAATCGGACCTAAAACCATAAATACTGCGAAGACGGTCTGATAAACGGACATCCCTGTCTGGATTTGACTTTCTGGCAAATGCATCTTAAATAGCTTCATGCCCGATGGCTGAGAAAATTGAGAAAGTATCGCCGAAATTAAAGTTGCGAAGAATACCATTTTCCAACTGCCGAAGATTAGCGAGATAAGCACAGCAAATACGGATATTGCACTTAAAATATCACACCAAACCATCGTTTTTTTCGGACTCCAGCGGTCAGCAAACGTCCCTCCAATAAATGAAAAAATAAAAATGGGTGCGAATTCTGCTACTGATATCATGGAAATGGCAAAGGCATCTCCATTTGTCTTCTCCATGACGAATAACAAAACGGCAAAATTCCGTACCCATATCCCTATTTGTAAAAACAACCCTGATAAGATAATGGCCCGAAATACTCGATTTTTAAAAATGTTAGGTTCCTTATTATTTAATGTTTCAGATGTGTTATTCGTCAATATAAAAACCTCCTGTGAATTATCTGGACAGGAGGCAGTACAATACAAATTTAAAAAGGCAAAATATCCCTAATCGAAGGAACACAATGATCTTTGTTTGTATTTTAATGTACAGACTAATCCTATCCAGAAAAAAATTCGTTATAAGCACGCATTTTTTCTTGAAAAATAGGATTAAATGATCATTGTTTAAAGGTCACCCTTCCATTTTTTGTTATTTCCATAATAATTTATTTAATCTGATAAATCAAGGGGGAAATTAATAAAATAAAACTATTTTTCGGGATGAGTTTGTTCTATTTTCTTATATAAAAAGGACTTCCTTTAAAAGAAAGCCCTTAAATATCCTTAAGCTCCAATGGACTGTCGCTGAATATAGCTTCTGCCCTTTGTTACCGATTATCCCAAGCAAATGTAATCTTCTTTTCAGTTCTCAAATAAACGTTCTTGATTAGGATTTCCCTGTACAAGCAAATGGGAAGAGGGCATTAGAATTTTATGCTCATGTAAAGCAGTCATCATTTCAAACCTTACGCTTCTCGATGTTTCAAAGTAATCATCAGGTTTCACAAGTCCCACTATGCATAGTTCATATCCAACATATTTTAGATTCGGATTTAAATCCGTAATGCCTATGTATCTAAAATCCTCTTCAGGTGTACCATCTTCTAGCCGTAGAAGGCTTTCACCATACTTTTCATTACAGATAATACATATATCCTCCAACAGCCGTTTTACCTTTTCAGGGTTTTCTTGGTAACTTACTGTAATGCGTTCAATGATTCGCATCCTCCCTTTATTAAAATTTTGAATCGTCCTGATTTCACTGTGTGGGATGGTCAGCAATTTTCCTGACCATTCCCTGATCTGCATGAACCGGATTCCAATTTCCTCAATCGTCCCGGAACTTGTACCATTAAAGGTCACAAAATTCCCAACCCGGAATTCGTTATCTGACAGCCTTACAAATCCTAATAAGATATCCTTAAGCATTTGCTGAGCCGCAAATCCGATCACGACGCCTAAAATACCAGCTCCAGCTAATATTCCTTTTAGGTCGATAAACTGTCCGATCAAATATATAAGGAAAAGCCCGGAAATACCGTACCTAAGAGAAGAACGAGTAACCCCCTGTATTGTTTTTTCGACTTCTTCGTCAAAAAAATTGGATCGTTTAAAGAACCATTCAACCAGTTTATTCAAAATGTAATAAACCGCCAATAGCAGTAAAGCCAATATGAAAAGCCTCAATACTAAAAATTCTTCCAAATAATCCATAGCCCGTTCTGTAAATTCCAAGACATTCATGTTCCCACCTCCATTTTCACGTTTATTCAGAATCGATTAAAATCCAGTCATCATCCTTGCCTATAATCCCTTTATCAAGGATTAATCTCGTTTTAAGACGATAGGAAACCCCTCGCTTATATGGCTCCTTCAATATAGGCAGACAAAAGTTGAAAGGAATTTCATTGATTTCCCTGAATTTATTTCCCTTGAAGACAAAATGGTGCTCGTTTTAAGGATCTCTTCCATTCCCGTAGAATGAGTATCCATGATCAAATTACATTCAATCCTCCTTATTCTTTGCGCAAGAGTACCACCCTTAATCAAAAAATATCCGTTTATGCATTCACCAGATTTATACGTATTTTTCGGAAGGATTAAATCTATTTGTGCAGAACCTATCCCTAAAAGTAAC
Organism: Peribacillus frigoritolerans; assembly: GCA_030562215.1. Taxonomy (GTDB): domain Bacteria; phylum Bacillota; class Bacilli; order Bacillales; family DSM-1321; genus Peribacillus; species Peribacillus frigoritolerans_B. Next base: position 3,637,306 of record JAUPFL010000001.1, read on the forward strand.
AAAGATTTTCTAAGTATCAAAGAATACACTCCATTTATTTTTATTTGTTTTTCTATTAAAACCACATGTTTATACATTTCCTTAGGGCTGCATAATCCGGACTACAAAAAAACCTTTACCATTTTGGTAAAGGTTTACTAAAGAAAATAGACCTTTACCAATAGGTAAGGTCTGGCTAACAACAATATGCTGCCAACAACACCGAGAGCAAAGAGCTCCGTAATGACGATATTGTTGTAAAAGCTACTCCCCTTTGGAGAATGTATTCAAGTATATAATTTATAATACGGTAGAATTAGAAAGTTTGTCAAACCTTTATATTTTATTATTTTCGGGCTCTGCCCGGGAAAATCGAGTTCTTTGTACATATCTGGATATTAAAGAAAATATAATGAATTAACTTGTCCGGTTATTGAAAGAATGAACTGCTAGGTTTTAAAAAGGCCAGTTGGTGGAATAGGAAGGATGTAACAGCTCCTTCTATTTAACAATCGCCGAACGCTCCTTTCAAAAATAATAAAGTGAACAAACTATGAATATTTAATAAAACCTAAAATTATATTTAAAAATTAACAAGTTTTCTCTTTTACTTATGCTGAACATGTTGTAATATAAATGTAACAATCGTAATATTAATTAAATTTTCGTTACATAAGTATCCTATTAGGGATTGGAGAGATAAGATATGAAAAAATTTTTAGGTATGCTATTATCCATTATCATTTTATTTTTCACATTAAGTGGTCAGGTTACCGCAAAAACGACATCACAGAATTTGTCTGACGCAAATGCATTAAAGATAGCCGATAATGCCAGTAAACATTTTTGGAATGCTTTACATGGGTACAAAACCCATTCATGTTCACAAAAAACTTTTAATTATAAAGGGACAGAGTATTCATACCTTTGCCAAGAGTTTAATACAAAAGATAAATTGACTACCTACTTAGCAGAGACATTTACTAATAATGCAGTTGAAAAAGGGCTGACTAAATATAATTACATTACCCATAAAGGGAAATTAGCCCGTCCAGTCGGAGACGGCTATAGCATGTTAGAGTGGAAAAAAGCAAAAATTAAATTGGTCTATCAAAAACTGAACGTTAGGTCATACAATTTAACTGTACCTACAGTCGATGGTGAGTCAGTAAAAAGAACGGTCACCTTTTATAAGGCCGGATCTACTTGGAAAGTCAATCAGTTCGATGCAGTTCAATAAAACATTGGTTTAAATGTAACGCCTCATATGCTGTATAGTTAGTTAAAAACTATATGACATATGAGGTGTTTTTTTGCTTTCAGACTTGTATCAGCTCACCTTTCACAAAACATTCAAACAAAAAACACAGCTAGGATGCTGTGCCTTAACGGATTTTTGCCTTGCGGAAACCTTGATAGGAATCGTAGGCGGCAAAAAAATGGAGATGAGTATAAGACCCCAGTAAATCGAGTCTTTCCATTCATCGATTGAGAAAAGTGTGTATGCAAGGAATTCCTGGTTCAATAAATCAGGATTACTGATGATGATGATGAAAGTCAGAGTGCTCAACAGCTGGTATATTGCATGAAATAAAGCTAATTTCAGGGTCCATCGTCTTAAAAATAATTTATATATCGCTATGAACACCCCAATGATAACGACGCAAGATACCAGCAGCCAATAGGAATTCAATACATCTTGATTAAAAGAAGGTGTCACGAAAATGAGACTGCCATTTCTTTTTCATAGACGCCTAAGAGGTTTGCTGCATTGAAATATAGGGCTGCGAATACGGAAAGGCCTAACAAACTTGCAAAAACCTCAATCATAGGAACCGCTTTTTTCTTTGAAATGTTCGGAATATCTTTTAAGTTTTCCGGTGTCCATGGTTTCAAGTCTTTTGTTAAAGGCGACTGGTCTTTTGAAGTATCCAACCGTTCTACAATGGCAAAAGAAAGCGTTAACCAGAAAAACACTTGGATACCTGTACTGATGATGCCTGAAATTCCTTTCCCGATTATTTTTAAAATTGCTTCCATAACCGTATTCCCCGTATCCCGAAACGGATTATCCCCTACTAATGCGATCAGTGAAATGACTGCAGCGATTGGTAAAATCATTTTCAACAGACTGATATACACATCATAATAACGAGGCCCGATCAGATGCATTGGCCGATCACGATAACCACTAGCCAGTGTAACCGGATCTCCTAATTTTAAAAGTACAGCTTTCACTTCTTGCTCCGTATGATCCTCCGGAAGCATATCTTCGATTGTAGATTGAAGCTCAAGTGCAATATCCGCCCGGTTTTTTCTGGCAGCCTTCGGGTCACTTCCTGAATATAAAGTTCAATCAGCTCCATCTTCTCCCTCTCCTTTTAATAATATATAAAGCTCTTGAGAAGTTTTTTCCCATTCCTCCTTTAACTGAGTGAAGATTTCTCCCCCATAATCACTTAAAGAATAGTACTTGCGCGGTCTACTTTCAGAAGTATCCCAGCTGCTGGTCACCAATTCTTGTTTTTCAAGGCGGCGAAGCAAAGGATATAAAGTACTTTGATCAATGGTAATTCCAGACTTCTCTAAACGCTGGACAAGCGAGTACCCATACTGTGGAGTTTTGAGCTGACTTAGGACAGCTAACGTCAAAGTGCCTCTGCGTAGCTCAGTGGTTAATGAATTCAGTAAAGTGCTCATCCAATCACCCCTTCTCTATACTATGTGACGTACACCATACCTTATACTATGCATCATACACTATTCTAGTTCTTACACCAACATGAAAATGAAAATATATTTTATTTAAAGCATAAAAAAGAGAAGCGGTTTACGCCTCTCATTTTTTCCATTATTCTTACACAAGAATGACCCACAATATCATCGTCGTGATAATCGTGACCACCCCTTGTATTAAGGTTGCCATCGTTTGAGCTTTATAGGCATCCGTTACTTTCATCCCGCTAAATTGGGTGACCACCCAGAAGAAGCTATCATTTACATGGCTTACAGTCATCGCACCAGCTCCAACAGCCATGACTACCAATGCAAGAGGAACAGCCCCTTCAATACCCAAAGTTGGAAGCATGGGGGCAATCAAAGATGAAGTGATGACCAGGGATGCTGTCGAAGAACCCTGGGCCGTTTTCAATCCTGCAGCAATCAGGAACGGAACCAAAAGGAACAAGGAACCGCTAAATACGCTGCCCATTTCCCAACTTTGGATGATATCTGCAATCCCCGTATTTTTAATGACGGTACCAAATGCTCCGCCAGCCCCGGTGATCAATAAAATTGGCGCGGCATCCAATAAGGCTGTTCCTATCCAGTTTGTTAATGTTTCTTCATCATACTTAGGCAGCAATGTCAGAGCTGAAATTACTCCGACGAGCAATGCAATGACCGGTTGGCCCAAGAATACGAAAAATGCGGCGATCCCTCCCTCTGTACCAAAGAGCGTTAATACAGAACTGGCTCCAATCAGCACAATCGGTAAAACGATCGGTAAAAATGATTGAAAGGCAGACGGCATCTTGCCGAATGAACGGACAATTTCATCATAATCGTAATCCAGGTCACTTCGGTCATCTTCAACTTCTATCTTGGTCGCTACTTTCATTGACCATATATAACCAGCAAGTGCAGCTGGAATGGCCGTAATGAGACCTATCAAAATGACCGTCCCCAAGTAACCGTCCGCTCCGATATTCCCGGCTGCGGCTATTGGCCCTGGAGTTGGAGGTACAAGTGTATGTGTCGCATACAAACCGGTTGCAAGTGCAACTGACATGGAAGCAACCGCTACTTTAGCGCGTCTTGCCAATGCTTTTCTTAAGCTCGATAAAATAACGAAACCTGAATCGCAAAAAACGGGTATGGATACGATAAAGCCAATCATACTCATGGCAAGCTGCGGTCTTTTAGGACCGACAATCCTTAATACGACTTCGGCCATTCGTAATGCGGCCCCGGCCTTTTCCAAAATGGTTCCGATTATCGTACCGAAAACGATTACCAGTCCAATGCTCGTCATCAGTCCGCCAAAACCGCCGTTGATATTCTCAACGATCTGATCCAGAGGCATTCCAGAAGCAAAACCCACAAATAAAGTTCCTAATAGAAGCGATAAGAACGGATGAAGCTTGAATTTAGTTGTCGCAAAAACAATTAAGAACACGCCGATGGCCAAAACAATAAATAACATAAGATTACCCCCTATTCTTGATTGCTGCCAAAAAAGTCCGCATTACTTGTTCGGCTGAAACTTCCAACAATTCAGCTCCTCTTTCCATAGCTTCCTTTAAAGGCATAGGAGCGTTCACCAAACTATGAACACTAGTTATTCCGTGTTCATATAAAACTTCAATACCTGTTCCGATCGACCCAGTCAAAACAAATACCGGAATACCATGCTTTTTGGCTTCTTGTGCAACTCCCATTGGTGTTTTGCCTGAAGCAGTCTGGCAATCGATTTGTCCCTCACCGGTAAAGACACAATCGGCATCGGACAGTTTTTCACCCAGTTTCGTATACTCCATGACAATATCGATGCCCCTTTTTGTATCTGCACGGAAAAAGGCTTGAAATGCACCTCCAATTCCTCCTGCAGCACCAGCACCTGCTTTATCATGCAAGTGTATGCCAGTTTTTATTTCCACCAAATCAGCCCATGATGATAAAGCTTTATCAAGCATTTCAACCATGTCTGGAGTCGCCCCTTTTTGAGGTCCGAATACACTTGATGCCCCATCTGGGCCGACTAACGGATTTTGGACATCCGAGGCAATTAAAAATTCGGATTCTGCTATTCTCGAATCAAAATCCTCCGTATTAATGTCTGATATCCGCAATAATTCGGCACCTCCGTATCCCAGAGGTTTACCTTCTTCATCAAACACCTTCATTCCCAAAGCCTGGAGCATACCGACACCGCCATCGTTGGTAGCGCTTCCACCAATCGCTAAAATGAACTTTCGACAGCCATCATTCAATGCTTTTTGAATAAGCTCCCCTGTCCCGTATGTAGTAGTGATCAATGGGTTCAACTCAGCTGGATCGACTAGGCATAGACCGGATGCGCTAGCCATTTCAATTACACATGTTTCTTGATCGCCCAAGATTGCATATGCTGCCTGAACATCTTCAAGTAAAGGTCCTTTAACAGTCACATCAACTTTTCGACCATTTGTTGCTGTAACAAGGCTATCCATCGTGCCTTCCCCGCCATCCGCCACTGGAACCAATTCTGTCTTCGCATCCGGCAATGCATTCCTGACTCCTCGCTCGATTGCTTTTGAAGCATCTGTTGCAGATAGACTTCCTTTATAGGAATCTGGTGCAATAACAATTTTCATGCTCAGTTCCCCTTTGAATATATTTTTATATTAATTTAATTATAATCTTCAGAAATATTTTAATCATCGTTCATTCTAAACGAAAATTAGTATGACATATTTGATTTTTTTAGCTATACTATATAGAAAAAATGATCTTCTGGAAATTTTTATGTTTTTTCCATTTTCCTAAACTGCAAGATAGCTAAAGGCTTAAACTATCGACAATCCCCCTTTACATGAAAAATCATAGCTTGTTTGCATGAAATATGATGACCATTCTGTTAGCACAAACTGGATAACCAAATAAAAAAACTCTAGAAGGATGACTTGAATGCTGACCCAAGAAATTGCAATGGAAATTGTAAAACAAACCACCAATAGACTTAACAGAAATATTAATATTATGGATGATAAAGGAATCATCATCGCTTCCGGAAATCATGAACGCATCGATCAATTGCATTTAGGAGCAATCGAAGTTCTGAAAACGGGAAAGCCTTTAATCATTCACGAAAATGATCATCATCAATGGGTCGATGTTCTTCCAGGAATTAATTTGCCTATTAATTTTCAAAATGTAATTATAGGCGTCATCGGGATTACCGGAGATCCGACTGAACTTTTGGAATTCGGCGAATTGGTGAAAATGATAACGGAAATGATGCTTCATCAAGCTTTTATGGCGGAACAACTCGAATGGAAACAACACTTGAAAGAATTGGTATTTGAAGACTTATTAAAGGAAGATATCGATCAGCATTCGATTGATCAGAGACTTGAACGGATTGGAATGAAATTAGAACCTCCCTATCAAGTGGGGGTGATGGAAATGAAATTAAATCCGTTAAATAAGAATGAACTGATTCAAATGACTGAATCTGTTTTTGGTACACAACAAGCCCTTGTTGGGTTCCTGAATGTGAATCGGGTTTTCATCCTCACTACGGCGCTTAGCGGAAATAACATTGACAAAAGGCTGGCTACAGCCATCAAGCGATTAAAAGCAAAAGGCTTTGTTATACGAATCGGTTTGGGCTCTATTGTTAATAAGGAATCATACATAGTCCACTCTTTCCGCGAAGCTGAAACAGCACTTTTACTAGGTGAAGCCAATCTAGCTTTAACAAGATATACTGATGTGGAAACAAAAGCTCTGTTGGAAAGGATAGATGAACGGACGAAACAGCAATTTCAGGAAAGGATTATAGGAAGCTTATCCGAAAAGTTGATTGAGACACTGCAACAATTTTTCCTTAGTAACTTAAATATCGGGGAATGTGCAAAAAGAATGTATATCCATCGTAATTCCCTTATATACCGATTAAAAAAATCAAGGAAATTACCGGATATAATCCACAGATGCTGCAAGATGCCATAACCTTACAGTTAGCCATTTGGGTAAGCCAATCGAAAAGGGGAAATTGAAAGATATTGTATTTAGTTCTATCCCTATTTAAGCCTTGCAATGGAATTCTGTATAATTGATCGAATTACCGAGTAGATTAAAAATACATGATTTTTTTGCATATCAGGAGGGATTGAATGAGTGGCATCGCAAATCTTTTAATTATCCTTGGATTTACCGTTATTTTCATTATTATCATCGTTTTGGCTTTACTATTACTTTATATGATTTTCTTTGATCGCATGCAGAAGCACCATGCAATTTTAAGGAATTACCCCGTGCTTGGGAGAATACGATACTTTCTGGAAAAAATCGGACCTGAGATGCGGCAATATTGGTTTAACAGTGATAACGAAGGAAAACCCTTTTCCCGCGATGACTATGAACATATGGTGAAAAGTTCAAAATATTTACGGGATGTAATAGGTTTTGGCTCAAAACGAGATTTTGATGAGGAAGGCTTCTTTGTTAAAAATAGCATGTTTCCAAAATTGGCCGAAGAAGAAAAATATGATCGTGAAACTAAAGTGACGACGAAAAGATACATTCTATTGAAAGACCCGCTTTTCTCACAACGGGAAGAAAAATGGGAAGATGAAGTATCCTCTGCATTCTTATTGGATGATGAAGATGCCGTAATCATCGGCCCTAACACTAAGAATCCCTTTCGACTAAAAGGTCTTATCGGCATGTCCGCCATGAGTTATGGCTCTTTGGGGAAGAATGCAATCACTGCGCTTTCTGAGGGATTGGCTGCAGCAAAAGGTACTTGGATGAATACAGGTGAAGGCGGACTATCCCCTTATCATTTAATCGGCGGTGTCGATATAATCATGCAAATCGGTCCAGCCATGTTTGGAGTTCGTGACAGTTTCGGCGAAATGGATTGGGATGAGTTAAAAAAGAAAAAGTGAAATACCCGAAATCAAAGCTTTTGAAATTAAATTGGCTCAAGGTGCCAAAACTCGCGGAGGGCATATCGATGCTGAAAAAGTGAATCCGGAAATCGCTGAAATCCGTAAGGTCACTCCGTACAAAGCGATCGATAGTCCGAATCGGTTTTATCAATACAATGATGTAAAATCCATGTGCGATTTTATCGAAAAAATCAGGGAACATACAGGAATTCCGGTCGGTATCAAAATGGTCATCGGCGGCACTGACAGTGTTGAAGAGCTTGCTAGCTACATGAAAGAAACCGGGAAAGGTCCGGATTTCATTTCATTGGATGGCGGTGAAGGCGGCACGGGTGCTTCATATCAGGAATTGATCGATAGCGTAGGGTTGCCGATAAAATCCGCTTTGCCGATTTTAGTATCGACACTGGAAAAATACGGTGTCCGCAATCGGGTTAAAATCATCGCCTCCGGTAAATTGTTCACGCCTGATAGAATCGCGATAGCTCTTGCCATGGGAGCGGACCTCGTTAACATAGCTCGAGGTTTCATGATAGCGATAGGATGTATACAGACGATGAAATGCCATTCCAATGCTTGTCCTGTCGGGGTAGCCACCACTGATCCGGAATTGCAAAAAGCACTTGTCATCGATGAAAAGAAATACCGCGTGGTTAACTTTCTTGTTACCCTTAGAAAAGGATTATTTCGAATCTCAGCCGCTGCTGGTTTAGATTCGCCTATCCATTTTCAACCTAAGCACATTAGCTATAAGGACGATAAAGGAATTGTCACATCCCTTGAAGACATTATGAAAGAAGTTAATGGACAAATAGGATCCAGGCAATGAAAAAACCACCGCCAAAGTATGATGGGCGGTGGTTTTTCTTTTTCAATCAATGAAGCCATTATAATCTGCCAAAATGTATCAGGCATGTAAACGAATATCCCCCTGCCTCCCCTTCCTCATTAGCTTTCCATAGCGATAATAAACATAAGCGGCAGTAATATAAGCGGCTTTAGCCAAAATTCGGGATTATTCAAAATATCAGATTGATTGATAATACCATTTACCATCACGTTTAAACTTTCTGCATTGGTCATTCAAAAGAAGGTATTCGAGGTGTGCCAATGTTTCACCAACAGCAAATCTGGATTCGTGAATGGACAGATTTCCAAATAAGATCTGGCAAGCAATTTTTACAGAAATCGGCTCTTTCATGTTTTCATGAATTAAATGCAACCGGTCTTGATGATGAACCAACAATTCAACAATTCTTTTATTGGCATTTTGAAACGGTTTTCCATGTGAAGGGATGACATATTCAACGTCCAGCTTTTTTATTTTTTCAAAGAATTAAAAAACTCTTCCAATGGGTTGCTGAAACCTTTAAACCAATAAGAAATATTTGGAGATATCCTGGGCAATATATGATCTGTCGAGAAAAGAACGCTTTTTTCCTTATTATATAAGGAAATCAGGCCATCAGAATGACCCGGAGTGAAAATCACTTCATACTCATATTTGCCAAAATGAAGCTTCATTCCTTCTTCAAGATGATGATTTACGGTAGGATAGGGTTTTACTTGTGGCATGAATCCGCTTTCGTCACTGGATAAGGCCACGGCGACATCTTCTTCCATACCACATGCCTTGTAATTTTCTTTAAGCAAATTCAGCGAATCGGCTTCCCAATACGTAGTTCCCGCATTTTCATCCACTTCTGTCATCCATATATCCGCATCAGTCAATTGTTGTAATGCCCCTGCATACCCGAAATGATCTGGGTGATAATGTGTGATGATAATATCGGTAATATCGTGTTTTTCGATAATTGGGTTCCATAAATCCCTTGTCGTTTTGTTATTCAATCCCGCATCAATGATAGTCCATCCTTTTTCACCTTCCGCTAAGAAACAGTGGACATGGTCCAACCTAAAAGGCAATGGAATGGTAATTTGAGTAACTTTCAATTCATTCAGCAAGTATAACTTCCCCTTCCGATGTAGCTACATTTACATGAACCAAAAATCGAAATTGCTAAAAACTAAACATTTAAGTTTATTAAATAAGGATATATCATTATCAATTCGACGAATTCTTTCAAGTTCCTTTAATCATTATCCAGAGCCCTTCGATTAAAGTCCAGAAGCCATAGCCTAGGGGCAATGGTTAATTCATGAATTAAAAAAACCGCCATTAAAATTAATGGCGGCACCTCGATTTACATATCTTCCTCGATTGTTTGAACAAGGATAAAAAGAAAATGATAAATTAAATGAAAAGCTTCTTCCAATGACATGTCTTCTCGAAACCCTTTAATGTTATCCAAGGCAAAATTCACATCCCATAGCCCTTCGCCCTGGTTAAACATTAAACTGAACGACCCAATTCCTTCTTGAAGTTCCTTGGTTAAATACGCTTTTAACACTTCTCCCATTTTTTCTGGAATTTCAATCCAAACATCGCGTTATATGTACCGAAAACATCATCGACTTCTAACGAAAGAGCCTCAACACCAATTAATTCGAACCATTGTGATTCAAAGTAAAGGAATTCATCTTTGTTTTTTTCAAATACTCGATCGGTTGTGATAAAAATGCAGAGTTTTCTTCAGAGATTAATTCTTCGCTCTCTTTATTACTTCGCTCCATATAAGCATCTGTAAAACGGGATGCATTTTCTTTTTCCACTATAATGATATCTTCGGCGATTAATTTATGCTTTTCTACATAATCCTTTTCTTCTTTAAACAACTCAACCTTTTTTTCGATAACGGATTTCGATATGTATGATTCCATTTGTTTTTTTAGCATGATATGTCCTCCTAGTATCTTTTCAAGCTCTCGCAATTTCAATCATAGCATATTCAGTATAGATAAAATAACTTTGTGAAAGAAATTACAATATCAGTTGTAGCAATCATTTCGTGTCTTCGATATAGTAGTGGTAAGCGTTTATACATTTGAAAGAAATGAGATGTTGAATAATGCAAAAAATCATTGTAGTTGGTGCAGGGATTTTGGGAGCTTCCACTGCCTATCAGTTGGCTAAAAAAGGGGTTGAAGTGATCATTATTGACCGACAAGATATCGGTCAGGCAACATCTGCAGCTGCAGGAATCGTTTGCCCGTGGATATCGCAAAGGCGCAACCAAGCTTGGTATCTCCTTGCCAAAAATGGTGCGGCTTTTTATCCCGGTTTAATTGAAGAACTTGAACGGGACGGGGAAACCGAGACTGGTTATGCCCAAGTCGGGGCCATAAGTCTACATACAGATGAAGCTAAACTTAATGCCATGAAGAACCGGGCGGCAAAACGGAAAGAAGATGCACCGGAGATGGGGGCTATCACATTACTTTCCGCAGAGGAAACACGTGCCTATTTCCCGCCTCTTTCCAGTGAATTTGCAGCCGTTCATGTGAGTGGTGCCGCGCGGGTCGATGGACGCGCACTACGTGATTCCTTATTGAGGGCATCACAAAAATACGGTGCAAAAATTATGTATGGCGAGGCTATACTTACATATAACGGTACTCAAGTGACAGGTGTAACACTTGGAGATGATTTCATTCCTGCTGATAAGGTGATTGTTTGTGCTGGCGCTTGGGCACCGGAATTACTGAAACCACTGGGCCTGAATTTTCAAGTCACCTTCCAAAAGGCTCAAATCATTCATCTGGAAATGCCAAACGAAAATACGAATAACTGGCCTGTAGTCATGCCTCCAAGTGATCAATATCTTTTGGCTTTTGATAATAATAAAATCGTTGCGGGAGCGACTCATGAAAATACGGAAGTTTTCGATAACCGAATGACCGCAGGAGGGATGCAGGAAGTTTTCAACAAAGCCTTGCAAACCGCCCCTGGTTTGACAGATAGTACGTTTGTTGAAGCAAGGGTCGGATTTCGGCCATTCACGCCGGGATTCCTTCCGGTCATGGGACCTTTACCAGGCTGGGGAGGCATAATCGTAGCCAATGGCCTTGGGGCTTCTGGTTTAACAATGGGCCCATATATAGGCTCACTATTGGCAAACCTCGCACTTGACAGAAAAATTGAGATCGATATCGAAAATTATGATATAAGAGGTGCGCTATATACCTAACTTCCCATTACCTCTTGCTGAATGAACTTCGACTGATCTGAAAATTACCAGGTCAGTTTTTTCAAATGTTCCTTAATAAAAAAATCAAGGACCTTTAATCGGTCCTTGATTTATAAATTGTTTTTTCGAACAGATTTATTAATTAATTCCGCAAATATCTATGTACCATTGAACAATATATGCATACGCATCAAACATCGTTGTTAAAGTATGATTTTTCTCTAAGGAAATTACTGGAGCCACAAATAACCATATCAACATTATCCCAAACTTGACTGTTGTTGGTTCAGTTACTTTAATCTCAATGAATAAAGTAATCTGTTCTTTGAAATGAAAAAAATAAGAATCCTCCATTTCAAAATTATTTCATCTATTTATTAATATCAGGTTCACTTACTTCTTCATAAATAACCTTTAACTCTTCAATAGTGAGTGATTTTAAAAATTCCTCTAATTCATCCATGTTAATGCTCTCCCATGATTAAGAACATTCGTTCTTATTATAATCACCAAAATATCACTAGTAAATAGTTAATTTCACTTTTAACACTAATAGATGAATTATAGAATTCTATACTATATAAGTTTCATGGAGCAAACAGCCTTCCTCTTTAACCCACGGTCATTTCCTTTGAAAAATAGTGCTGTAGCATCATTTTCATTTGCTCTTTATTTGCTTCAAACTGCTTATGACGATGACCATTTCCTCCGGATGGATGTGGAAATCCTAGAAGTATCTTATTGGCATCCAAATAATCTTGACCCTCTAAATAGTTCAAGACCTTCGAAACATTAACGCCTAAAGGAATAATAAGTGGGCGTTCAATGGTACCTATTTCGGTAGCAAAGCCTTCCATTATATTTTTTTAAGCAACTCGGTCTTTAAAATGTTCGGAGTTGTTCCACTATAGTTTTTTCCGTTATAAAAAACTGGATAGGTTAAAACAGAGGTAGTATGAACGAGGTGACTTGCTTCGCTAAAAAGATCCAGTGAGGATGATATGTTTAAGTATGTGTGTAATCCAAGCTCATCCAACATTAGAACCAAATTTTTTCTCATCGTTCCTTCAAAACTGGAATTCTTTTTTACTTCGTGCAGAATCTCTTCATCGTTATGTATGTGCCCTCTTGCATTAATTACGGTAGAATAAGATTTTTTTCATTTGATGTAAACCAGGAGTTATTCCGACAATTACCACTTTGGCCTGTTCATTTACATATTCAAAAGGTGCATAGTAGATTTCGATTTTTTTCTTTTCGTCTCTTTCAAGCAAAAATTGTTCGCTCTGTATCATTTCATCTGTATAGGCAGCAGGTAAAGCATTGATTAAGTTCTTAAATTGCGTAAAATTAGAAAAATTAGCGATCCCCATAAAATACTATCCCCTCTTTCTTCTTTGGCCATATCAGTATATCAGAAATTCAGATTTGCCACCGAACATAGGGGCAATATGAATCTTGTTGAACCTATAAGTAAAACTTAGCCCTCTCAAAAAAAAAGATAAATTGCTTTCCAACCCTTGGATTGAAAAGAATTTATCTTAAAAATGGTATTTGGGGATGAAAAAAATGTTTGGGTTTACAAAATGAAATTATTGATTGAATCTTCCGCGCTGGCGAAGTAATTCACGGTTCAGGTTCGGATCCTTTTCAAATGCAGCGCGGCCGTGAAGCCAGAATATGTTGTTGACAACAACTAAATCTCCAACAGGCAATTCAAGTTCAAGTACACTATCATCGCTTTCTAATGAATTGGATAAATCGCGCAAGTATTTGGCTTGTTCGATTGATTCAGGATAGACAAATTGATCGATAAAACATACACCAGGTTGGTTATTATGATTGAAGAAAGTCAATCTTTCAATTTCCTGATCAACGTTCTTGCTTTTTGGAGCTTTATACGTAAATTTGTGGCTGGATAATGGATGATTTACATACATATCAAGCTCTTTCCAATCGTCTAAATGCAATAAACGTGATTCGCCACCGCGTGCATTTTGTTCGATCATCTTCATCATCAGTAACCAGTCCGTTGGTTCATCTACAAAGGTGCCGTCCGTATGAAGTGTAAATAAACGATAAGCCTGACGCAAATATGAATCACTGCTATCCGTGTCTTGAACACTAAAGCGGGCATAATATTTCCCTGACATGGAATCATGGTTCGGAGTGCCCAGCAAGTATGAAATGGCAGTTGCAAAAATGACATATTCATCTGTATTCTCCGTGACACCCTCAAGCCAAGGGTGAAGCCGCCGGATTCCCGATCATGAACGATGTTACGAAGCAATTCACCAAAGTCTTCCCCGACTTGATCCAAAAGATATGAAGCAATGATGAGTCGTGCATATGGCGTATATTCCAGATGTTGAACAGACTGATTATCATTGGATACCGTTTCTAAAAAAGCGGCAATCGCCTCTCTTGAAATTTCAATATGATATAAACGGCTGGATTGAGGGTGAACTTTCACCTCGTATTTTTCTGTTTTCCTTTCAAACTTCGCTCTCTTTTTTCTGCAATGTTCATGAATGATTCCTCCTGTTATTTTGTAATATAGGTGACAAAGTTAACGGGAAATATAAAAAGCCAGTCGCACATGATCCCCAAATAAAATAGGAATTCAACATGTACAACTGGCTTATATTCACTTCACTGCTCTATGCAAATAGAGTCACAGCGAATATGCAGTTTATGTATGATTTATTTTTCCTGTTACCAATCATTAAGATCTTTACACGATTCTGAAAAGGTATTTTTCAAAAGGTGTTAATGTCATAATATTGGCTTAATTACATTAAAACGTTTTTTCGTAAAAATGTCAACACCTTTTACAAATTATTCTGATAAATCATATTACTAACTTGATAGTTTCGTTTTTTCTACTGCTTTAATTTGCTGAAAATGGAGATCCAGGTCTTTCAAGGCAGCAATCAATGCATTAGCCGCTTTCCCCCGATAATAAGATGTAATCGATTCTATCGCGTCATCAACACCATCATTTAAACTGATTCCTTTTAATAAACGCCCGATAAATTCCCGGCCATGCTCTGTTGCCAGTGTACAAGAAGCCTCCAGGACAACACCATATTTAACATCGACTTCTGCAGTGATGGTCAATGTTTCAAAGACACTTTTCGCTGCCATCCCTTGAGGTAAACGTGCATGACCTGCAATAAAAATTGTTTTACCATTGAACATGAAGCCTCTTCCTCTCTATAACGAATTTTATTTTGTCAATTCAGCTTCCAATAAGTGTGATTGTTCCGGAATGCGGTTAACAACCTCTTTTCCAATTTCAATTGATGCTGTTGCAGCAGGTGAAGGTGCATTACATACATGAATGGTCCGTTTCCCCATTATAATATGAAAATCATCCACCATATTACCATCATCCTGTAATGCCTGTGCCCGGACTCCAGCAGGTGCAGGGATTAAATCATCTTCTTGAATTTCCGGAATTAACTCCTGCAGGCTTTTCGTAAATTGCTTTTTACTAAAAGAACGGACATATTCATCCATCCCTTCCTTCATGAATTTACTAGCCAGCTTCCAAAAACCTTTATAGCTTAAAACTTCAGTTAAATCTTTCGCATTGAAGTCGGTTTTTTGTAACCTTCCCGTTTGAAACTTAGTACTGCATTTGGACCGGCATCTACCTCCCCGCTTATCATCCGCGTGAAATGAACTCCTAAAAATGGGAATTTCGGGTTAGGTACCGGATAGATCAAATGGTTGACAAGGAAGCGCTTTTCGGGCTTCAATTTAAAATACTCGCCGCGAAACGGGACAATTTTCATATCAGTTTTATACCCCGCAGCAGCTGCGATACGGTCACTGTGCAACCCTGCGCAATTAATGACCATCCTTGCCTTTAAGGTACCATTGTTCGTGTCAATGATGACATCATCAAAGTCCTCATCAATCTTCTCAACCTTTGTATTCAGCTTGATTTCACCGCCGTTGCCTCGGATGATATCCGCCATCTTTTCACTTACCTGACGATAATTGACGATGCCAGCCTGCGGGACACGAATCGCTCCAAGTCCATTAACATGTGGTTCAATTTCCTTTAACTCTTCCACACCGATTCTTTGTATAGCTAGCTCATTTTGCAAACCGCGTGAATATAAATCATCTAGAAGGGGCAACTCTTCTGGCTTTGTTGCAACAATGACCTTGCCGCAAATATCATGTTCAATTCCATGCACCCGGCAGAATTCCGTCATTGATTTGCTTCCTTGACGGGCAAACCGCGCTTTGAAACTGCCTGGTTTATAATAAATTCCTGAATGGATGACGCCGCTGTTATGCCCCGTTTGATGATTTGCCACAACAGCCTCTTTTTCAATGACTACCACTTTAGCATTAGGAAAACGCTGATAAAGTGCCATTCCCGTCGATAAACCTACAATTCCCCCACCAACAATTGCGAAATCATACACAATTAACACTCCTTTTATTGATGATTTTTATTATTCAGCAACTCCATATACGTAATTAAATTGTTTTTAGTCCGTAAGATGTGAAATTCTACTGCTGCCCTTAATTCTGCAGGATCTCCTCTTAGTGCCGCTTCATATATCATCCGGTGTTCCCGTTGCGTTTCTGGGTAATAATCAATCAGCAAATTCGGCGCAATGGGTGAGATACCCAATGTTTCTACCATTTTTTGAACTCTTGGCCATGGGCACCCTTTTCGGAGGGTTTCATGAAAAGCCGCATTTAAAAGGATATAATGCTCATTGGTTTCATCAGATAACTGTATTCCTTCCATTTCAATCAAAATACCTTTTAATTTTTCTTTATCATCCTTTGTTAAATAAGGAAGCGATTTTTCTACTGCAAGGCCTTCAAGCAGAGACCTGGTATGATAAATTTCTTCAATATCATCCCGGGTAATCGGTGTGACGATTGCTCCTTTATGAGGAACCATCTCCACCAACCCCTCCATTTGAAGTTGTGTAAGGGCTTCACGAATGGGCATTCTGCTTACTTCCAGTCGATCTGCCCACTCCTCTTGGATGAGTCTCTCCCCCTTTTTCAACGTCCCATTCAAAATCGCTTTCCGAAGGCTTTTCGTTACATTTTTAACGATTGTAGATTTATCTCTTTTAGAATTAGCATTATCCAATCCAGCGTCCACCTTTCGATATTGGATACAATTTAAACTATATCAACTTCATAAAGCGATTACAATACTGAAAATTAAATAAATTGTATCCAATTTAAAAAACACTGGATACAATACGTAAGGTAAACATCTACTTCATTTTGGACCGCACGTTTATATTTAACTATTTAAACTACTTTGTATTTCTTTCAAAGACCATTAAATTCAAAATTTCAAACAATCTGTTCAACATTTTTGAATACGGTATCATCATTGCTATATCCAAATGTATACAAATAAGGAGTTGCTAATTAATGAGTAAAGAAAATCGGATCCCTTTGGAGAAAAACAAGTGATCATAAAATTGAAAATGAAGTGAAATGTCTCGAATGAAAAGTTTGTCATACCAAATCAAGAATACGCTGTGTTTGAATGTTTACAAGATGAACAATCCATTGGTGAAGCTTGGAAAAAGATATGGCAGCTGAAGAAGAAATTTTGAAATGTACTATCCTGATGGAAATGTGGAAATACATATTGCAGTTAAATAATTTATAAAAAGAACCTATTATATTTAGTGATCGATAAAGGTAGAGACTTTATTTTGCTAGCCATAAAGACAAGGACCCGGTCACCCACCGGGACTCATGCCTTTTTACCTCGCCTTTGTAAAGATTCCTCCTTTTGCAATATGTCTTATCCTGTTCAGTTCATTATGTAGTGGTTTCTCTGGGATGAACATTACTTTATTCATCAATTTTTTTGTAACAAGATACATTAATATCTTATCTGCAAGCTCCAACCGTGATAAAATCAAACAAATATAGTTATGAAACATCAATTATAAAATATGAAATCGGAAAAAAGTCATTAGAATAAAGGGGAAAATATGAATGGCAGAATTAATCGATTGGAAAAATAGTGCTCACGGGCATAAATTCATAGCATCTTTCAGCGGAGGAAAGGATAGTGTCTTAGCCTTATATAAAGCAATGAAGGTTGGAGAAGCTGTAGGACTGATTGTCATGCTGGAGGAGGAAGGAAAACGTTCCAGATCCCATGGAATGCCTCCGGAACTCATTCAAGCCCAAGCTGAATCTATAGGTTTGCCCGTATATATACTGCAGCTGCCAGTTGGACTGATTATGAAGAAGTATTTATGCGCCTTTTAGAACAAGCTAAAAATCAAGGAGCTGAACTGTTAGTAACTGGAGACCTGGATATGCCTGCCCATGGCTGTTGGCATGATAAGGTCACGAAGAATGCCGGGTTGAAGCTTGGAATGCCTTTATGGGAAATGAACCATCGTGAAGCTGTCGAAGAGTTCATGAATCTTGGATTCGTAACGATCATTGTAACCGTTAATTTATCATTGGGAATGCGTGAGGATGATTTAGGACGAAAGTTAACCCCTGAATATGTGAAGGAACTTGAAGCTCGCGGCATTGACCCCTGCGGAGAAGGCGGAGAGTTTCATACAACAGTAATTGATGGGCCTATTTTTAAACAGCCAATTCCAGTTCGTAAATGTGAGATTATTAAGGACGGGGACTATGCTTTTTACCTTTGGAGCTAGATCATATAATGAATAGGAGTACCTTATAACCAAACTAATTACCCAAATTCCTTGCAAGCATTCTCTCCTTCGCCCCAATTATTACATGTTCTCTAACAAATGGGATGAAGTTCAGATGGCGGAATCCTTTTTTTGACAGGAGGAAAAGGGGTAATAGAAGTTAACATAATATTATTATAGTACCCCATCGTGAAGACCCCTTACATTTTGATAACTACTGTTCCATTATTTATTCAATAAGTAAAATAACAGACATTCAGAAGTATAAATGTTTCTAATATATTGTTTGAAAAGAACTTCGGTTTTTTACGGAAACCCTACTGGATGATATCCTTGACAAAAAAAGACTATATTCTATTCTTTTTTAGAAGTCACTCGATTAAGTTAATGCCCTGTCCAATTACTAGTAAAACCCGTTTCCTCTGTGCATTCAGATATATTGTCATAATGTTCGCACTGTAATAACTCCCTATTACAAGACTGTAATATCAATAAATGAATGATGAGTAATACAGGAGTTGTTAATAATAGAAATCCATTAATGTTTCGTCCATTAAATCCTGTGTGAGTCCTATATAAATCATCGTATCTTTGGGGTTGGAATGATTAAGGATTTGTTGCAGTAAAGCGATATCCTTGAATTTTTGGTAATGCAAATAGCCGAAAGTTTTTCGAAGGGTATGTGTACCGACATCTGGAATGTCTGCCATTTCAGCCGCCTTGTTCAAGACCCGATAGGCCTGTACCCTGGTGATTGGACCATTACCTTTTCGACTCGGAAATAAATACTGTTCATTTTTCAGATTCGATTTGCGGACATATTTCCTAACTTCCTTACGAAGTTGAGGATTGACAAGGAACCGCTTAATTTTATCTGTTTTTTGCTCCACAATGACTATATGCGTACCCTCAAGAATGTCTTTCACCCGCAATTGTAAAAGATCCCCTATACGTAACCCGATGTTTATCCCGATTGAAAACATCATATAATCCCTGTAGCTGCAATATTTTAATAGTGATTTTTTCATCTTTTCTATGTGATCCAACCTGCGTATCGGTTGGACATTTTTAATTCTTTGAGAGGTTGCTTGCATGATTGGCTCATTCCCCTTTCACCTTCTTTCATTGTACGTGAACAGGTTGAAAAAAGGCAAGTTTTATACATCTTGATAGGCTTATAAACCTTGATTTAACGCGCTTTCGAATGTATCAATAGAGGTCCTTTGTTACATTCAGAATATTCTTGTAAATTCTCCTATGAAACCCCTATAATCTATTCACTGCCATTAACGGTCTATATAGCCTCATAGAGCGATTTTAATTCAATCAGGAATAAAGACTCTATGTATTTCAAACAATAGCTTTAAAACCGCAATATGAAGGTCATTTTTTTGTCATTTTTATGACCTTTGTTAAAAAATGTATAAATTAATATTCATCCTATCAATATTAGTAATGACTTCCCCTTTCCATTTATTACACATCCATACGTTAACGATAATTGTGTTATGTAAACAACTTCATTTGATAAAGGGAAACGTATGCATCCCCTCTTTGTCAAATCATACCGATTGATTAATGAATATAAAAACTGGCATCATCTATGATCTCTATTTCTTTGTGACTTTTCAGCTCATCCATCAATTGGAACAGTGCTCCATCCTTTTGTTTTGCTTCAATCATGCAATCGAGATGTGGTAAGCTTCCCTTTATTCGTTGCAAAAATTCCATGAACATCCCAGTATCCACAAAGTCAGCGTGTGCTCGAAATTCTTTATCGGACCTTGGACTTGAAATATGCATTTTAGGAGGCAGTTTCGAATTACTCCATGTATTTAATATTCGATTCCAATGATCTTTCCAATCTTCACTTGGTAACTGATGTGCGAGGTAATGGTGATAATCAAAAACCATTGGAATCCCCAATTTCTCACATAAATAAAGGGTTTCAGACAAAGTATAGGTAGTATCATCATTCTCAAGAATGACCATTCTTTGAATCGAGTCAGGAATCAAACCCCAATTATGGATGAACTGCTCTAATGCCTGTACATGCTCGCCATAACCGCCGCCGACATGCAGAACACAGCGATGCTCGGGATCCACTCCCATTTTTTTTAATAACGTATGATGCATCCTTAATGTTTTTAATGATGTCTTCAGAATATCGATATTTGTACTATTCAAGATGACGAAATGATCTGGATGAAAATCTATCCTTATTTTTGGGTGGTTCGTTAGGAAAGTTTTTAATTTTGCCAGTTCTTCTGAAATTGGATCGATGTAATCCCATTCTGGAATTTCTGGATGATTGGCTAAAGGGATAAGCTTTGAAGAAAGCCTAAAGAACTGAATATTATTTGCTTCGTTATGAATCAGTAAACGCCAGCAATTATGAAGATTGGAAATTGAAATGCGTTCGAGCTTCCTTATCGCGGCATCCCTATCCTTAATTTTCGAAAACTGAGCAAAAGTCATCGTTTGGGATGGTGAACAATTTGGAACATGATTACTCATGGCTACATAACCAAGGCGGATTAATGTCAATGGGATAGCTCCTTTACGGTTTTATGGTTATTGGAAGTATTCCCCTTTGCAATCAATATTATATATGTAAGCAACCCTCCCTAAAAAATTAAAAAATGGCCTCTTTCCGAATGAATATCGGGCAAAAGCCATTTTTCCAAATATCATTTTCACGCTAGAATTTCATACTTTTTCCCCTTTACGCTTCAGGGGTCGGAGTCGGTTTGGCGTATCCACTTTTATACTTTTCATCGACTTTATTCCGGATCTCTTTGACGCTCATACCGTCATTAAAGTCCAATATGGATTGAGCAGCAATTTCTAAGCAAACTCCGCATCTTGTCCCGTGGTCATCCCAAACCACTTCACCATTTTTTTATTTTCATGGATAAAACAATCATAATTATTCTTATGGTTAGCCGACTCTCCGCAACCGCAGTAACATGGTATTTTTTCTAGTAAATCTTTATTTTGTGCAACAGCTAAATAAATTGTCTTCATATCCTCTGGTTTTTCAGCTAAGAAATCCGGTGCTATTTCCTTACTGCCGGTCTCCTCCTGAAGATCCCCGGATACCGTATGCTCTGAATGTCCTTCATGATTGCTTTCTTTTTGAACAACACTTTCCTCTTCACTTGAACAACCTGAAAGTATTAATGAAGAACAGATCCCCAAAGTGATGGTCATTAATTTTAGCTTCATTTATACACTCCTTGATCAATTTGATACCCCCATTTTATGGCACTGAATGCGTTTATACAAGAAAAAGGATCCACCAAGTATCTAGACACATTACGACTTCGTGCATATTTTTAGAGTATTAACCACACTTTAAGAAAAACGCATGAGGTACCCTATTCTCACTTTTCACCCCTATTTGATTAAGTGTGTGTATATGTACGGTTCACTAATGAATGACTTTTAATAGTTTAGTCAGAAATATATTACCTCACTTACCTTCCGAAAAAAGCCGATGATTCCCTCATCGGCTTAAATATTTTGGTGGAAATTCGTCACTATCATTCAGGATAAAATCCATATTGTTCACGATTTTACTAACATTTCAATATTCCAAATACGAACGACCGAGGTCCTTATTTCTTACTTTCGATAAAGTGAGCGGAAATGGTTACGAGGGAAACTCCTGCTGCAATCCAAAACCAGCTGGTGTTTCGTTTTTTTCCTCTTCCGCCTTTACTGGGTATACTTGATCCGTAGGATTTTCTGGACGTCGGCCGTTCTATGTCCGCTGTTTCATTCGTTTTATGCAAATGCTGATTCTCTGGTAATTGGGTGGTTCTTTCTAAATCGCTTGTATCTTCTCCCATTCCTTTAAGGAAGGTCATCAGAAAAGTCATCGCTTGTTTGACTTCTTGGTCATTCAAGGAACGCAGTAGAGCTAAATAGCTTGGCTTTTCCGGCGTTTTATCAGCTTCGGCCACACGGGCAAACCCTGAGTTGACTTTGAGGATAAGAGGTTCAAGCTGCTGAACATTCAGTGTCCCTAACGTTCCGAGTATGAGAAGGAGATTTTTCAGCATATTTGCCGTTTCTGGGGTGTCCGCTGTTTTGACAAGAATGTTCAGCACTTTGTCCCCTTCCTTCAACAAGCTGTTAACCATTGATAATATACCACGATCCTGCATGCCCTTCATGACTTCAAACGTTTCTTTAATCACTTCTTTATTTTCCAAAAGGGTTCGCTCGATATCCTCGAGTTCGATTCTTCTTCTTTCTTCATCGCTAATGCTGATTCGATTGATCACTCTTGTCGCTTTAGCCACGGTTCCTCTCCTCCTTTTTGATCTTTAAGAGGTCACCAGGGAAAATATAATCTTCGCGGGCCCATTTTTTTGTACTTGTACACCCATCTGCGGTTGTGGATTCCCATTACGATGGTTGATGCTCGGTAATGGATTGTCTCCTTTGACCGTGAGAACTTCCATTTTTACTTGAACTTCCTTATAGGCAGGAGTATCAGTATCTTTATCTGAATGACTGCTTGTCAATTGGTTGATTGCCCCGTCACCTGAATCATTCATCGGCAGATAAACTTCTTTACCTTTTACACGATCAGTTATCAGGCATTGCACTTTTGCATTTCCATACGGTGAAGTGAGCCGAACAAGAGTGCCATCCTTAAGTCCTCTTTCTTTTGCCAATTCCCGGGATACCTCAAGGAAGACTTTTGGAGTTTTGGAAGTGATGCCTTTTGATTTATATGTCATGTTTCCTTCATGAAAATGTTCCAATAAGCGGCCATTATTCACATGGATATCAAACTCATCCCCAAAGTCAATCGGTTTAGTCCATTTGACTGGAAATAACCTTGCTTTTCCATCGGGAAAAGGAAAAGCTTCCGTGAATAACAATGGAGTATCTTTACCATCTGAAGCAACTGGCCATTGAAGACTGTTATAACCTTCCAAGCGTTCGTAACTTACTCCAGTATATAATGGTGATAGTTTAGCTGCTTCATCCATGATGTCACTTGGATGACCATAATTCCAACCCGCTCCCAACGAATTAGCCACATTCATTATGATTTGCCAATCAGGCTTTGAGTCGCCAAGCGGTTCAAAGACTTGATACAGACGTTGTATACGGCGTTCGGTATTCGTGAAAGTACCTTCTTTTTCAAAGCTTGGGCTTGCCGGAAGGACGACATCCGCGAATTCAGCCGTTCTTGACAAGAAGATATCTTGTACCACAAAGAAGTCCAGTTTTTCAAATGCTTCATGGACATGATTGATATTCGAATCGACCAGACCCATATCTTCACCTTTTAAGTACATTGCTTTGATGGTACCTGCATGAATCCCTTCGACCATTTCATGATTATTAAGACCTGGGTTTTCTGGTATTTTTGCACCCCAGATGTTTTCATATTTCGCGCGTACCTTTTCGTCCGTTACTTTTTCATAGCCTGGCAAGCGATCGGGCATACTGCCAAAGTCACTGGCCCCTTGTACATTATTATGTCCGCGTAAAGGGTATGTACCTGTTCCAGGTTTACCGTAGTTGCCCGTTATGAGCAATAAATTGGAAATTGCTGTGCTTGTATCGCTTCCTCCCCCATGCTGGGTAACGCCCATGGCCCAAAGTGAAACAACGCTTCCCGCTTCATGAATGGCTTCTGCCAACGTAATTAAATCTTCCTTAGCTACGCCTGTTACTTTTTCTGCATATTCCAACGTGTACGGTTCTAAAGTCTTGATGTATTCTTCCATTCCATTTACACGATTTTTGATGAAGTCTTTATCTGTCCAACCTTTGTCGACGATATATTTAGTCACGGCCGACAGCCATATGATATCCGATCCCGGAGCAGGCTGGATGAATAGGTCGGAACGTTCAGCCATTTCATGCATTCTGATATCTGCCACTATCAACTTCTGCTTACCTAGTTTATGGGAACGTTTGATTCTTGTAGCCAAAACGGGTGTGATTCGGATGTATTGGAACCTATGATCAATACAAGTTCGGACTTTTCGATATCCTTTATGCCTCCTGTATCTCCGCCATATCCAACCGTTCTGAATAGTCCTAAAGTCGCTGGAGTCTGACAATACCGTGAACAATTATCCACATTGTTGGTGCCGATGATTCCCCTTGCCAGTTTTTGCATTAAGTAGGACTCTTCATTGGTGCACTTGGAAGAAGTTATGAAAGCCATCGAATCCGGACCGTGAGAATCTTTGATTTCGCTGAATTTACGGGAAATCAATTCAAGGGCTTCTCCCCATTCAGCTTCTCTGAACGCATCCCCTTCTCTAATTAAAGGTTTTGTGAGTCTTTCATCACTATTCACGAAATCCCATCCGAATTTCCCTTTTACACAAGTTGAAATTCCATTTGCAGGTGCCTCCACTTGCGGTTCGATCTTAAGGATTTTACGATCTTTGGTCCAAACGTCAAAGCTGCATCCTACCCCACAGTATGTACAAACCGTTTTAGTCTTCTTGATCCTGGCATCCCTCATGGCGGATTCCATATCCGAAATCGCTAAAATCGAACCATAACCCGTTTCAACATTTTTTGTAATTTCTATCATTGGCCGAAGAGTTTGCTTAGCGATGCCGGTTAAAAATCCGGCTTCACCTTCCATCCCTTTTTCCATCATTGCATTACACGGGCAAACGGTGGAACAATGGCCACATGACACACATGAAGATTCATTGATTGGAACATCATCATCCCAAATGACACGCGGGCGTTGTGCTTCCCAATCAATAGTCAATGTTTCAGTGACCTGTACATCTTGACAAGCTTCAACACAACGGCCGCAAAGGATGCATTGATCCGGGTCATATCGATAGAATGGATTCGTCCGATCCACTTCATAGGGTTTTTGATCAAAAGGAACACTTTGATGATTTACCTTCATTTCCTTTACGGTATTGTGTATTTCACAAGTGCCGTTATTATAATCGCAAACCGTACAATAAAGCTCATGGTTATACAATATCTTGTCCATTGCCATGACCTGCGCTTCTTTTACATCTGGTCCAACTGTATCAATTACATCCCCATCTTTGATCTTGGTGGAACAAGATCTTACTAGCTCTCCATTAACGCTCACTAAACATGTATCACATGTTTCGATTGGCCCTAGGCTAGGGTGGTAACAAACATTCGGGACTTCAATTGAGCTATCCGTCAGCATTTGTAATATTGTTTGATTACGTTCCAGACTGGTCTCAGCACCATTGATTTTTATATGCACTTTCTCTGGCAAAATAATCGCTCCCCTCTTAAAAAACGATAAAATTCATCATTTGGTATTTTCTACCCTCACACAAATTTTCTCAAACTTGTGAAAGTAAATAATGGAAGAATTCATTTGACCAATTTCATATCAGAAAATGAACTAAAGTCGAAGTGAGACTTAGTATTCAGTCACTTCGACTTTATTATCATTGGTTAGAGTTTGCTTTCAACACAAACGAACTTAAGGGGGCAACGGTTATCTGACTCCCTTTAATCCTATCAATTTCTTGCAGACCCGCCCGCTGACCATCCACTAAAACGGACCAATTACCTTCGTGGGGAAGAGTAATGGTTATCGCGTCCCAATTTGCATTATGAATCACTGCCATTTTATAATCCTTATGTTTTAAAGTGAATGCAACCACATTTGGCGGAGCATCAATGAATTGTAGATGCTCATCAATTTCTTCGGGTGTGCTTAACCTAAAAACTGAATGATTTTTCCTGAGAGAAATCAGCCCTTTCATATACTCCACTTCCCGATCTAACTCCGCTCTCCTTTTCCAATCCAACCTGTTAATCCAATCCGAAGATTGATAGCTGTTTTCATCTCCATCTTTCGTGCGCATGAACTCTTGTCCAGCATGTATCATTGGAATTCCCTGTGACAGTAAGACAATTGCCGAAGCTAATTTATGCATCTGTTTCCGTTTTTCTTCTGTAGCATCTGGATTAGTGATGAGCAACTTATCCCATAAAGTATAATTATCATGTGCTTCAACATAATTGATCACTTGATCCGGTCTTTGATATGTTGCGATATCTTCATCATATTTCAAACCACCAGCGATGCCTTTTTTATAATATCTTCCATTCCTGGTTTGCCATTCACGAATCCCTTATCATGTTCATTCATTACAAAGCCTTTTAAACCATCACGGATTGCATCATTAAAGTGAGCGATTCCAGGCATTTTAAAGGCATTCTTTTGATTTGCTTTCAGCTCTTTGGCCAAGGGGTATCCATATCCCAGCCTTCGCCCAAAATAATGAGGGTCGGATCAATTTCTGACAGTGCCTTTTTCACTTCATTCATCGTTTCCACATCATGAATCCCCATTAAATCGAAACGGAAACCATCAAGATTATATTCCTTCGCCCAATAGGTTACGGATTCAACGATGAATTTGCGCATCATTTTACGTTCAGACGCGGTGTCATTTCCTACACCAGTTCCATTAGATAAGGTGCCGTCGGCGTTATAGCGAAAAAGTAAGTGGGAACGAGTTTATGGAAGTTTGAATCCGCCACAGAATAAACGTGATTATAGACAACATCCATGATTACTCGTAACCCGTGGTCATGTAAACCTTGAATCATTTCCTTTAACTCCCGGATCCTGACTTTTGGTTGATACGGATCAGTCGAATAAGAGCCGTCGGGAGCGTTATAATTCTGTGGATCATATCCCCAGTTATATTGTGGTTCATTCAATTTCATTTCATTGACTGTAGCAAAATCGAATATCGGGATAAACTGAACATGGGTAACACCTAGATCTTTAATATGATCAAGACCCGTTTTCGCTCCTTCTGGACCTTTGGTTCCGACTTCAACTACTCCTAAAAATTTACCTTTATGATGGATTCCGCTTTCAGGATGAATCGATAAATCCCGTGTATGCAATTCATAAATGACTATGTCCTCAGCTTTTTCGAGAGGTGGTTTATCCCGTGTCCACCTTTCTGGGTTCGTATCAGTTAAATCTATCACGACCCCTTTAATGCCATTAACAGTAACTGCGCGAACATAGGGATCGACGGCTTCACTCCAGGTTTCACCCACTCTCACTTTATATGTATAAATCAATCCGTCCTGATCTCCGTTCAGCTCAATGGTCCAGGTCCCCTTTTCCGAACGAACCATTTGAATCTCCATTCCATCTGTATCATCCCAATGTTTATAAGTAACTAGCTTAGCTTCAGATGCAAGTGGTGCCCATAATCGGAATGCCGTTTTATCTTTAAGATAGGAATTCCCTAAATCTGTGCCTTCATAGAAATATAGATTATCCAATTCTGACGGGTTTATCGGATTAATATTGACAATCGGCAGGGATTCCAACTGATTTTCCGGTTCATCATCCATCGGTTTTCGATTATTTTTATTTTCCTCTTCAAAATAAGAAAGTGAATCTTTAATAGGTCATTCCTCCATTGAAATTCCCATTTTAGAACAGGAATTATTAATTTTTATAATCATGAGCGAATCTTCCACTATGTTATGATTCCACAGGCATTACCTATCAAAACATTCGATCTGCAAGTTATGCAAAAAATTCAGAAATCTATATTTAATAATCGAAAGTTCAGGTCGTTTAGCTTGACCTTACTTATCGTTTAATGAGAATAATCCAAAAAAGAAAAAAATGCCTCCATAACAGTTTTACGGTCTTGGAGGCATTTCTAGTACTCTTTATGGTGTTTTAATAATTTTCACAGAGGTATCTTCAACAATTGCAGTGAAGTCCTTAACTTCAGGCTGCTCAAAGATAAAGTCAGTGATGCCGTCTTCGAGCTGTTCTTGAAGAACACGGCGGAGCGGTCTCGCTCCGAAAGTTGGGTGATACCCGAGTTCAATTAGCCTTTGTTTCGCTTCATTGGTCACATCTAAAGATAAACCATTTGCAGCAAGTGTTTCTTCTAGCTCGTGAATCATGATATCAACGATTTGCAGAAGATCTTCTTTTTCAATGCCGAGAATTCAATGATGCTATCGAACCGGTTCAAGAATTCCGGTTTGAAGAAGCTGCCTAAAGATTGTAGGATTGAAGCCTCTTCCACAGCTGAACTTGTACCGAATCCCATTACTTTTTGTTTCTCACCGACTCCAGCATTACTCGTCATGATGATCACGGTATCTTTAAAAGTAACGGTCCGGCCTTGACTGTCGGTTAAGCGGCCATCTTCCATGATTTGCAGGAACATATGCATTACATCCGGATGTGCCTTTTCGATTTCATCCAATAAGATGATACTGTAAGGCTTGCGGCGAACTTTTTCCGTCAATTGTCCAGCTTCCTCATGGCCTACATATCCAGGAGGAGAACCGATTAATTTAGAAACACTGTGTTTCTCCATGAATTCACTCATATCAAGTCGAATCATCGCTTCCTTATCCCCGAACAATTCCTCAGCAAGAGTTTTCGCCAATTCGGTTTTACCGACTCCTGTCGGACCAACGAAAAGGAAAGAACCGGTAGGACGATTTTTGGATTTTAACCCTGCACGACTTCTTCGAACGGCCTTGGAAACCTTTTTGACAGCCTCTTCCTGCCCGATTACTTTTTTCATCAGCTCCGCTTGGAGATGAACCATTCTTTCTTGCTCATCTTCTTGGAGCTTACCTACAGGAATACCAGTCTTTTGTTCGATGATATTTTGAATGTCTTCAACGGTAACGGTTGGCTTAATTGCATCTTCCCCTGCTTGCAATGACTTTTCCAGTTTTTCTTCTTCATCACGTAGAACGGCAGCTTTTTCATAGGCTTCTTCTTTCAATGCCATTTCTTTTTCTTTATAAATTTGCGCCAGTCGTTCTTTCATGTTTTCTACCTGGCCGTCTTCGATGGTCAAGTTCAATTTGGAACCAGCTTCATCCATTAAGTCTATTGCCTTGTCAGGCAGGAATCGGTCTTGAATGTAGCGGTGCGAGAGTTCAACAGCCGCTTTTAGGGCTTCCTCACTATATGTTACTCCATGATAAGATTCATAACTATCCTTTAATCCACGTAAGATGACCAGTGCTTCTGCCGTTGTCGGCTCATTAACGTGTACAGGCTGGAAGCGCCTTTCAAGGGCACCATCCTTTTCAATTTTCCTATATTCGGATAAAGTGGTTGCTCCGACAAGCTGAAGTTCGCCGCGTGCAAGTGCAGGTTTCAAGATATTTCCTGCATCCATTGATCCTTCGGCTGAACCAGCGCCCACCAGTTGATGAATTTCATCGATGAATAAAATGACATTTTTTCTTTCCTGTAATTCGCTGATCAATTGCTTCATTCTTTCTTCGAATTGCCCTCTAATTCCAGTATTCGAAACAAGGGACGCTACATCAAGCATATATACAAGCTTATTACGTAGTTTAACGGGCACAGAACCTTCAACAATCGCTAAAGCAAGACCTTCAGCAATGGCCGTTTTACCGACACCAGGTTCACCGATTAAAACTGGATTATTTTTATTGCGCCTATTTAGAACTTCAATGACGCGCTTGATTTCTTCATTTCGTCCGATTACCGGATCAATAAGTCCTGCTTTAGCAGCATCGGTCAAATTGCGGCCATACTCCTCAAGCAATCCTCCGTCCTCGCCTTGTTCAGCTGAATTCGGTTTTGGTACATTATTATAATTAAATGGATTGAATGAATTTGAAGTTCCGTTAAATTGGAATTTCCTATATCCATTCCGCCCATTGCTGCTCCAAGTTTGTTTCTCTCTTCTTTATAACAAGTGGAGCACAGTTTCACATCATGCTCCTGACCATTCATATTTAGGTGAACTTGAATATTAGCTTGGTTTACATGGCATTTTTCACAAAGCATGTAGTACTCCTCCTTTAAAAAATTGAATTAAAAATAAATCTTTGACCTTCTTTGACTTTCTGACTTTATTATACATTGACCTTCTTTGACTTTCAATAATTTTGTCTGGGATTTTTTTTGCAATAAAAAAGAAATTCCTTCGATTTGGTTTGCTTAGCATATTAAACTATCCATTTCCAGTCAAATAAAATGATTATATGAATGCTTCATATTATTGATTACCCAGTTCAGGGCTCGATAACCTACTCTATTTAACACAACACCAATTCAACTTTTTCAAGACTAATCATAGTCTTGTGAATATGACTCATCCACTCTTATTTTTAAAAACAAAAAAGAGACTTCATTAAGTCTCTTGGTTTTTTATATTAAGGTTGATTTTCTTCTATTATATACGTTTCGCACCAATATACTTTGGCTTCCAATAGGTATTATTGGTTTTAGCGTATGACACTCCTTTAGATGATGAAGAGTGTATAAATTCTTTGTTTCCAACATATATGGCCACATGTGTAGGTTTTTTCGCTTTATTTGGTGCAAAAAACATTAAGTCACCTTTTGCAGGGTTTTAACTTTCTTACCTTTTTATATATGTCAGCAGCAGTTCTTGGTAAATTCTTACCAGCCTTTTGATATGAATACTTCACTAATCCCGAACAATCAAAACCTGATGAAGAAATGCCACCCATTTTATATTTTGTACCCAATTCACTTTTAGCCACTTTAATCGCTTTTATATGATATGAAGCAGCTTCCACTTGGTCCCCAGCAAATGATGCGGTTACAAGAATTATAGCCAATGACAATCCGACGACAATTTTCTTGAACAAATTTTTTACCCCTGATGTGATCTGCTAAACCTAATATACTAGAAGAAGCATATCTTTCGCATCACAAGACCTTTACAAATATGTTACATTTAGTAGATTTAGGAAGAATGACCATATAAAACATAAAAATAAGTCGAATGATGGGTCCATTTAACTTATGTAAAAGTACCTTTAATAAAACTAGCTTTTCCTCATAAAAAAACAGTGGTAAAAAACCACTGTCAAAATTCTTTTGAGAAAAATGGAAGAAATAATTTCACCCCACGTTTATTAAAAGGTAAACATTTCAAATCTGCGATTAAATGACTTATGTATCCTAATATACAAGTGGTGAAAATTCCGTCAATCCCCATAAAGGCTTCGAATTGAAAGGCAATGATGCCAAAGAAAGCGATACCGGCAATCGAATGGGTATAACTTCTATGTGGTGTAAAAGATGCCAGGATAAAATAGGCTCCCAACAGCCATAACCAGCTTTCCTGCAAAGATAAACCGCCTCCTAATACCGCTAATCCAGTCAAGGTCAGCATATGCCTTTGCCTAATGAATGATGATATAATGATGATTCCGATTCCTGCCCCTACACCGATCCACTTTTCCGTTTCAGAGCTTTCCAAAAGACTATAAATGATCATCAAAATTCCAATCGTTTGTGCTATCGTCCGGATAAACTTATGTGAAAAGGTAATCCTATTACTTAACTTCCCATCAATATCCATATCGGGCATAAGCCCTGAAACCCCACCGATGCCCACCAAGAATAAAGTGGTGGTTGGATCTGTTTGAAGTGTGTTTGCCGTCAAAAATCCAACTGTTGCCCCTAAAGCCATGTGTGCTGTACCGTTCACTGTCTCTCTCCTGTCCCTCTAAGAAGTAATCTGCTTTCAAGAAACGAATGTTTGTTCGAATCTCTGCATACTAACTATACAACATTTTGGGGAAAATTTCTTTATTTCTTATAAATAATGCTATAGTAATCAGTAATTAGAGGAAAAAAACACCCTGGTCGTACATTCAAAACACTTCTTATAATATCCATAATTGCTTTGTTTAGGAAATTTTCATCACTCTAAATCCGCAAAATATTTTTCTGTAAATTGAAGTTTTTCATGAAATTTTATCCAAAATATGAATATACTAATCTGTAAGGGGAGTGATTCAGATAGCTTTTATAAATGCCTTCAATAATTTTAAAAATGGGAAAAAGTCCAAGAAAATAAAGAACATTGATTTTCGGGAAAAGCATGTAAATAAATCGTCTGAGCTCATTGGGAACAATGAAATTGTCCAAAATATAATTAACAATCACCTTTCCAAAAAAAAATAACCACTTGTAGGGTGGTTTTTTTAATTATCAGGTGAAATGGTTTCATTCTTTTCCAGCTTCTCGCTCGCTTCGTAAATATAGTTATATTGTAAATAGTAATCGTATATGACGTTTTGCAGAATCTTAAGCAATGATTTATCGAAAGTATCGAATTCAGTTTGATAACTATTTAAGACAGTGACGAATTTCCCGTCCATGTTTTCGAAATAATGGATAAGAAAATTCTTGTAATATTCACTATCGCTATTGCTTTTATTCGTAATGCACGGATCGCCGGTTTGAATGGACTTATCAAGCATCGCTTTGATTGATTTAGGCAGCTTTGCTTTTTTAAACTGGTTCAGGGTATAGATATCATAGGTAAAGGAAAGACCTAATTGATCGGAATAAAAATCCACGGCACAGTCCAGTGTATAGAGTAATGGTGTTTTAAAGTCCTTGCTGTTGGCAATTTCCTCTGATATCTCCAATTGAAATTCCTCGGATGTTAAATACGCTGCAAATTTCATTTTTGAGCTGCTCATGCTGAATACTTCATAAACGGCTGCATCTTGTTTTTCAATTTCAATTTCGATATTAAAAAAATTTAAAGTGTTTTAAACGGTAAAAAGCAATTGGGGCTAATAGGAAAAGCAATATCCAAACTAGGTAAAGGAATAACGTGTTAAAGATGATTTGATAAAATTCAGACGTTACGATCGGTTCGATGATTAACGATATCAATGTATGTTCAAATCCCTGAGAAACAGGGGGGGCAGGTACAGTGGTTTCTTCAGGATTTTTCAAAGTTTGGATACCTAAACGAGCCATCGCAACTAGTGTATATACAAAAATTAAAATTGTCCCAATCACATAAAATTTTGGCATGAATCCTATAATCCTGTCGAAAACAGAAATCCGTTTATCTTTCTGCTCCTCTATAGCCAATGTGGTTGCTCCTTTTAAGATTATTAATATCAGGAAAAGCCTACAGGGACTTAGAATTTCCTGGAGACTACCTATTTAATTTATATGTTTGCAATTATGTTAAAATACGTAAAATTCGTTTAATCATTGACATATTCCAAATTACTTTCGACGTTTTCATTAAAATTAATAATAATTCGTCGTTAAAAATGCCCAACCCTCTACAGTAAAAATGAAAGGTTGAGCAAATGTTTAGGGTTTTATTTAGGACGGCCCTTTATCGCAAATTCTTCGACTTTCCTTAGAAACAAATCCATGGCTTTGGATGCTTCGAAGTCCAACTTTTTCACGATCGAAAAAGGTCTTATAATGGGCTCATTTTTCAAATGAAAGGTTTTCAATTCATTGGATTTCAATTCTTTTTGTACAGTCAATCGGGATAACAAGGCAATGCCGAGTCCAGCCATCACAGCTTCTTTCACTCCTTGAATACTGGTGAAAATAAAGGTTTTCTTTATGTTTAACTCGAGACTGCTCAAAAGTTTATCGGAATATGTACGGGTTCCCGACCCTTGCTCCCTAAGTACCCATGTTTGGTTTTGGAGCATATTGCCCTCGATGAGATCCATCTGTGAAAGTGGATGATCCGGGGAACGACCACAATCATCTCGTCATTCATGAATGGCCTTACATCTATATCTTTATAATCCGTTTCACCTTCAATCAAGCCTATATCAAGCTTATTTGAACGGATTCCTTGAATGACATCATTTGAATTCGAGATGATGATTTGTATGTCCACCATCGGATATTGAGCAGCAAATTCTGCTAATACTTTTGGAAGGTAATATTCCCTATCGTGAAGCTTGCACCTATTTTCATCGTTCCGCTAACCACGTTATTAAATTCATTTATTTCCCTTTTCGCTGTCTCATAATGATTAAGCATTTGCTTTGCATGTCTATACAAAATTTTTCCCGGCTCTGTTATTTGAACTTGCTTGGGGAACGATAAATTAATTTCGTCCCTAACTCATTTTCCAGATTCCTTATGTGAAGACTGACTCCTGGCTGCGACAGGTTCAGAAGATCCCCTGCTCTTGAAAAGTTTTTCTGTTCGATTACGGTTACGAATACTTTTAACGGATCCATTGTTACCTCCCTATCTACCTATGCGTTTCATTTTATCATAAGTAGAAGTAATCATTGAAATAGCAAAAATATATTTCACTTATTTTTAATTAAGTTTTAAAGTTAAAGCATCAACATAGATGGAGTGATCACACTGGAACAAATAAAAGTTGAAACTAAAAAACTTGGATTTACAAAAGGAATAGCATTGACTTTGCTAATTGCCATTGCAGCAAAATACTTAGCAGAGCTTCCATTCCTTCATATAATGGGACAGTTAGTCATTGCGATACTGATTGGTGTTGTTTGGAAATCACTAATCGGTGTCCCGGCTTACGCCGTTGCAGGGACAAATTATTCAAGTAAAGTCCTTTTGAGAGTGGGCATTATCTTATTGGGGATGCGCTTGAACCTAAAGGATATTATTAATGCCGGTCCGAAAACATTTGCAGTTGGTACCATTAGTCTTGTATTTGGTATATTAGTAGTTTATGGATTGACCCGCCTATTTAAAGTTGAGAAAAAGCTTGGCCTATTGACAGCTTGCGGAACGGGAATTTGTGGAGCTGCTGCCATCCTGGCTATTTCCTCCCAAATAAAAGCAAAAGAAAAAGATACCGCAATAGCTGTAGCGACGGTTGCTGTTTTAGGTACAACCTTCACTTTCGGATATACGATCCTATATCCATTATTGGAGTTATCCGATCAAGGATATGGTATTTTTCGGGTGCGACACTCCATGAAATTGCTCACGTCATCGCTGCGGCAGCACCAGGGGGAAATGAGTCTGTCGACTTGGCTGTGGTGGTCAAATTGACTAGGGTGGCCCTGCTTATTCCCGTTGCGATTTTGGTTGGAATCGTCATGAATTGGAAAGGACGATCAACTGTTACCGGAAAGAAATTTTCCTGGAAGTCCATTCAGATGCCGTGGTTCATTTTTGGATTTTTATTAGTAAGTGCCATTTATTCTTCAGGTGCAGTTCCTGAACCTTTAGCCGAAAAACTTGTTATGCTTTCCTATATCCTCATGGCTATGTCCATGGCAGGACTAGGATTGAATATTGACCTTGTAACTTTTAGGAAATATGGTGGTAAACCTTTTATAGCTGGACTGATCGGCTCTATATTATTGACTTGCCTCGGGTATGTATTGGTTCAGACTTTCCATTTAAATTAACTTTTTAATTAAAACAAGCATCCCTTAATCGGCATGCTTGTTTTTTTTCTATTGGATGTGGAACATTGGCACCATAAAAAATTTCATCCATTTCCGTTTGAAGCCTTTCTATAATTTCTTGCCTTTCCTCTTTATTCAGCTTTTCCTCTGTATAACCGAATAAGTAATTATTAATATCGAACCTTTTCAGCTTACATTTTGTATGGAATATATTTTCCTGGTATACATTTACATCAATCATGTCATATAAACCTTTTACTTCATCGGGAATATAGTTTTGAATGGAATTAATATCATGGTCAATGAACAATTTTCGCCCATCTTTATCTCTCGTAAAACCTCTTACTCGGTAATCGATCGTGATAATGTCGGTATCGAAGGAATGAATAAGATAATTAAGGGCTTTAAGGGGTGATATTTCTCCACAAGTAGAGACATCGATATCGGCCCTGAATGTGCTAATGCCTTCATTTGGATGGTATTCAGGGTATGTATGTACGGTAATATGGCTTTTATCCAGTTGCATGACCACATTATCAGGTAAAGGTCCTGGTGATTCCTCATAAGTCTCCATAGGTACTTCGACGACAGGTCCTTCTGAAACAAGAATGGTTACACTGGCGCCTTGAGGGACATAATCCTGTTTGGCCGTATTTAAAACATGTGCCCCTATTAAATCCGCAACATTGTGCAGGATCTTCGAAAGCCGCTCTGCGTTATATTGTTCATCGATATAATCCAGGTAGGCCTCCCTTTCTTCCCTGGTTTTTGTGTAACAAATATCATACATATTAAAGCTTAAAGATTTCGTAAGATTATTAAAGCCATGCAGTTCAATACGCTGCTCAGGTGTAAGTTTCATGATTGATTCCCCTTATACTTATTTTAGGACTACCCTTATAGTTACCCTTTTTCTGAAATAAAAAACTAAGTCTGCCAGTATAAGCTTCTGACTTCTTATCGGTAAGCAAAGGAAGAGCCATTGCATTCACATGCAATGGCTTCAGTTTTAGACAGTATGAATTTTTTTCTTCTTTATCGGTGAAAGAATCCGTTCCAGCCATCCGAGTAAAAGATCTGAGAGAATGGCCATCAATGCCGTCGGAATTGCTCCTGCAAGTATGATTGCCGTTCCATTTGAAGCATTCGTTCCCCTGACAATGATATCCCCGAGTCCGCCTGCCCCTACGAATGTACCGACAGCAGTTACTCCGATTGCAACGACAAGCGCTGTACGTAAGCCAGCCATGATGACAGATAGAGATAATGGCAGTTCGACCATTCTTAGTAACTGGAGCTTTGTCATTCCCATTGCCTTTCCAGATTCTAAATAAGCATGATCTATACTTGTAATTCCGACATAAGTGTTCCTCAGGATTGGCAGTAAGGAATATAAAAACAATGATAAGATTACCGTATTTGTTCCTAAGCCCATTACTAGCATCAAGAGTGCAAGCATAGCCAATGCTGGTGTGGTTTGTATGACATTCGTTATCGAAAATACCCAATTACTCAATTTCTTATGTTTCGCCATGAAAATGCCTATCGGGATGGCTACAATTGCTGCAAATAACACTCCATAAGCAGACATTAAAAAATGGCGATAGAATTCAGTAAGTACATACATCCAATTTTGGGAATAATAGGTTCCCAGCTGTTGCAAGGTTTCCATTAGTTTGCACCTCCCAATTATTCAAAATATTTATGTGCTTCAAGGAATTCCGATGCTACGACCGATGGCTCCTTCAAGTTCCCATCAACTTCATAATTCAGTTCCTGCATGGTTTCAGTAGTGATTTCGCCAATTAACTTGTTAAGTTCCTCTTCAATTTCAGGATAACGTTCCAACAATTCTTCGGTAACGACCGGTGAACAGTCATATGGAGGGAAATACTGTTTATCATCTTCTAAAAGCTTCAAATCATTAACCTTAATCCGTCCATCTGAGGAATATGCAAGGACAATATCCATCTGGCCATTTTTGACTGCATCATATACCAAGCCAATCTGCATCGGATAAGTTTCCCCAAATTCCAATCCATATGTATCGACGAACCCTTTATAACCATCCCCTTTTCTTTTAAGCCAAGCACTATCCACACCTAATCTTAAATTATCTGCATCCTTTTCCAGATCCGATATTTTCTTATACCCTTTTTCCACAGCCAATTCATTTGAAATAGTAAAGGCATACGTGTTATCGAATCCATAAGAATCAAAAAATTTGAACCCATATTGTTCTTTGAATTCCCTTTGAACTATTTCCATCGCCTTTACTGGGTCCTTTTCGATTTCCTGTCCCAGGACACTCGTTAAATCAGTCCCTGTATATCGAGTTGCGGCTATATCGATATCACCTGTCTCCATCGCTTTTTGCTGAACGAAATTCGAACCTAGATTTTTGATGATTTTCGTATCAAGTTCCGTATTCCTTTCAATGAGTTGAGCGATCATGTTCGCCAGGATTTCGGATTCGGTCATGCTTTGGGCACCGATCTTTACAGTATTTTCAGAAGATGATCCTAAACCAGGCAAAGAACAGCCGGTGATCATTAATGAACAAACTAAAAGGGCCAATAAAATTGTACTTCTTATTTTTTTATACATGGTAATCCTCCTCAAGCAACTTCCTTCATACCTTTCAATCCTTTTGGTACGACTTTTCGTTCTATGATCGAGAATACATAATCAACCAGGATAGCCATGATGATTACCGGAACTGCACCAGCGATGATATATTCTGTTTGGTATAAATTCAAACCGATAAAAATGTAATCTCCTAGTCCTCCGCCTCCAATAAAGGAAGCTAAGGTGGCCCATCCAATTAAATAGACGGATGCCGTACGGATACCAGCCATAATGACGGAAAGTGCAAGCGGGAATTCAACCAGACGAATCCTCTCCCAGCTTGTCATCCCGATGCCGCGTCCGGATTCAAGCAGATTTTCATTTACGCCCTTAATGCCTGTGTATGTATTCCTGAGTATGGGTAAAACGGAATAGAAAAATAACGCAATGATTGCGGGTGTTTTCCCAACGCCGAGGAAAGGAATGAAAAAGGCAAGGACCGCTAGGCTCGGCAGTGTCTGCATAATGTTTGCAATTCCGATTATAATCGATGCGCTCCTTTTCATTCGCGTCAACATAATCCCAAGTGGTACAGCGACTATTATTCCAATGAAAACAGCGATCATGGAAATATATAAGTGCTCCCATGCTTTATATATCAATTCTTGCGAGTTCGTTTGTAAAAAATCGAGCATTGTTTCCATCTCATATACCTCCTAAAACATTTCTACTATTTCTGCCACTTGATTTTCTTCCTCTCCCCAAATGCTGTCATATACGATGTCGACCAATGTAGCCCTAGTGACAATTCCGACCAAATGTTTATTCTGGTCAACTACAGGCACATATTTGAAACCTCGTTTTAAAATCTTTTGAACGGAATCGCGGATTAAAGTATCCTGTTTCACTGAATAGACATCAGTATTGATGACTTCGCTGATAAATTTAGCTTTTTTCGGTATTCACTGATCGTTTCAACATCTACGAACCCTTTCAAAACATTTTGCTCATCGACCACAAGTAAAGAATCGACCCTTTTCTCGCGCATTATCGCAATAGCATCGGTAAGGGATTTTTCCTCTGTAATGGATATTGGATTTCGACTCATGATTTGTTCAACCAACTCAACATTGGGTCTTGTTTGAAGCAAACGATCTTTACCGATGAATTCTTCAACAAACTCATTGGCTGGGTTTCTGAGGATTTCATCCGGTGTTCCCACTTGGACGATTTCACCAGCCTTTAAGATGACGATCTTGTCGGCTAGCTTAATGGCTTCATCCATATCATGCGTAACAAAAACGATTGTTTTATCAAGTGTGCGCTGCAGATTTTTAAATTCCTCCTGAAGGGCATCGCGGGTGATTGGATCTAGTGCGCCAAAAGGTTCATCCATTAAAATGAGTGGAGGATTGGAAGCGAGTGCTCTGAGAACGCCTATCCTTTGTTGCTGCCCGCCGCTTAATTCGTAGGGATACCTTTCCAGGTATTCGGGTCCCATATCGACAAGCTTAAGCAATTCCAGTGCGCGTTCCTTTTTCTTCTGTTCATTCCATTTAAGAAGTTTTGGAACGAGGGTGATATTTTCAAGAATAGTCATGTGAGGGAAAAGTCCGATTTGCTGGATAACGTACCCGATCTGTCTTCTTAGCTCAACTGGGTCTTTATCCAAAATATTTTCTCCATTAATAAGTATCTTCCCTTCAGATGGTTCGATAAGACGGTTAATCATTTTCATTGTTGTTGTCTTTCCACATCCACTCGGACCAATGAAGCAAATGAACTCCCCTTTTTAATATCCAATGATATATTTTTACAGCTTTCTTTCCTCCCTTATAGATTTTCGATACATTTTCGATTTTTAACATAAAAAGCACCTCCATCATTCGCATACAATTACAAATTTTACAAAAATATTAATTTTTCATTTGCACAGTCTCTTGTACCCATAAGGTAAACTGTATAAACATTTTTTTATAATAACTAGTTCATTGTATTTATTTTGAAAAAATGGTAAAAAAAACTGCCCCGTTTTAACTGAGGCAGTTGATAGCTATATAGTATTAAAGATGAATTAAAACCCTATATTCTTAGCAATCAGGGTTTTTATGGTTTCATCTGTCCCTGTAAAGAATGTTGACAAAGGAATGTCCCGATGACGCCGGGCAATTTTATCGTCACTCATACTACCGTAACCATCATGTAACTGTACGCACTTATCAGATATTCGCTTAGACATCTCCGTTATCCATTGTTTAGCCATCGATACTTCAGTTATGATATTCTCCCCAGTCATATGTTTACAGATCAACCCATCAATAAACGTTCTTCCCAGATGAATATCTGTCGCTATTTCAGCAATGGTAAACTGTGCATTCTTAAATTTACTTATTTTCTTATCAAACGCTTTTTGTCTTTTATAAAATTCATCGTTAAGTGAAGCATGTCTTT
>JAUPFL010000002.1 GCA_030562215.1 Peribacillus frigoritolerans
GCGGAATCATCCGATCCGGAAACGATTGAAAAGTATGGCAAAAAGATTATCCAGGAACCGAATGGAACCGGTCCTTTCGTTTTTGATTCATGGTCCCCAGGCCAGGAAATCACATTGACGAAAACGACAGCTATTGGGAGAGACGAGGCAAAAGTGGACAAGGTCATCTTCAAGGTCGTACCGGAAGACTCCACGAGGATATCGATGATAGAAACCGGTGAAGCGCATATCGCCGAGCCTCTTCCTGTAGCTGTCATGGACCAGGTGGAATCATCCCCTGCAATGGATGTATACCGCAGTGAAGGGTATGGAACTGAATATTTAGGGTTCAATGTCAATAATGAACCGTTCAATGATGTAAGGGTCCGTAAAGCCATCGCCCATGCCATCGAGATGGACTCGATTATCAAGGGTGTCTTCAATAATGTGGGAGTAAAGGCAAACTCCTTGATGGGCTCTAAAGTATTCGGGTACAACGAAGATCTCGAAGCCTATGATTACAATTTAAAAGAAGCGAAGAAACTGATGGCCGAAGCTGGATATTCAAAAGGCTTGGATGCAACCATCCTGACAATGGACAGTAAAGAAAGAGTCAACTTGGCTGAGGTCCTGCAATCCCAACTTAAAGGGATCGGAATTAATTTGAAAGTACAGGTCATGGAGTACGGTTCGTTCGTGGAACAAGTGAATAAAGGACAATCGGAAATGTTCATCATCAGTTGGAGAAACGCGACAGGGGATGCTGATTATAACCAATATAATCTATTTCATTCTGATTCACAGGGAGCGGCAGGTAACACATTCTTTTACAGTAATCAAAAGGTTGATCGTTTAATAGATGAAGCCAGGAAGGAAAAAGAAGAAGGGAAACGCAAAGAACTATACGCGGAGGCACAGGAAATCGAAATGGGTGACACCCCGTACATTCCTGTAAGGGTCATAGAAAATGTTGCTGCAGTCGCCAAAGAAGTAAAAGGGTTTTCAATCAGCCCTTCAGGTTATCTGGAGATAAATGACGTAACGATAAAGTGATGGGCAGATAAGGGGGAACATTTGTAAGCCCTTTCAGGGTTTTGGAAAACGTACCTTTCATCAAGTGATGCTCCCGAACCAACTGACCCAAAGCAACATTTTTAATTCCTCAGATATGGTAGTGTTCTAACAAAGTTGATTGGAACGGGTGTGCAAGACCCCTGCGGGAAAAGCGCGTCCAAGGAAGTATAACTGTAGCCAGAAATGAGGATTGGAGTCCGAATAGTAAGGTGAAGGTCGAAAAAATTCGTGAACGGTCGAATAAAGTGCGGTGTAGGCCGAATATTTTGTGGTTTAGGTCGATTAATTGCGTCAACGGCCCAAGACAGTGCAGCGGGTCGAACAAACTGCTCCATTCTTTATGGTTTTTTCCTGTAATCTACATTGGATTGAAGAGATTGGCGACACTCCTGCCGAATTACTGGCTGGCCGAGACCCCACAGGCGCTTGCGCCGAGGAGGCTTGGCAGACAGTCGGCGGAAAGGGAGCGGATCTCTTCAATCAATTGAACTTTTAAATAAAAAACTGCAGGCAAACTGAGTTTTCATCGAGTTGTCTACAGACTTAAAGGGTTTCCATTAGGTAAGCCTTTCAGTTTGTAGACGAAAAAGGTTGGGAAAACGTACCTTCATCAAATGATGTTCCCGACCAACTGACCCAAAGCAACATTTTCAATTCCTTAGATATGGTAGTGTTCTAACAAAGTTGATTGGAACGGGTGTGCAAGACCCCTGCGGGAAAAGCGCGTCCAAGGAAGTATAACTGTAGCCAGAAATGAGGATTGGAGTCCGAATAGTAAGGTGAAGGTCGAAAAAATTCGTGAACGGTCGAATAAAGTGCGGTGTAGGCCGAA
The DNA here is from genome assembly GCA_030562215.1 of Peribacillus frigoritolerans. GTDB lineage: Bacteria > Bacillota > Bacilli > Bacillales > DSM-1321 > Peribacillus > Peribacillus frigoritolerans_B. The sequence goes on from JAUPFL010000002.1 coordinate 1,886, forward strand.
TATTTTGTGGTTTAGGTCGATTAATTGCGTCAACGGCCCAAGACAGTGCAGCGGGTCGAACAAAGTGCTCCATTCTTTATGGTTTTTTCCTGTAATCTACATTGGATTGAAGAGATTTGCGACACTCCTGCCGAATTACTGGCTGGCCGAGACCCCACAGGCGCTTGCGCCGAGGAGGCTTGGCAGACAGTCGGCGGAAAAGAGCGGATCTCTTCAATCAATTGAATTTTTCAAATAAAAAACTGCAGTCAAACTTCCACAGTCTGAAAGGGTTCATCCATTAGGATGAGCCTTTTCTTTGGCACAATAAGTAAAAATAACATAAAAACGAGTAAAAATTCTGAAATTATTTGTTGCTTTTTAAAACTATAATGAAAGTGATGCATATTCAATCTGGAATGGAAGGGTGAGTTTAATGTCTCAATCGTATTGGCTAACGAATGTCCGCTTGGAAAATGGTTTTACTTATAATGAAAATGAAACGATCACCGGCACTGAAACCGGTAATTACCACATCAAGATTGAAAATGGGAAAATTTCCTCCATTTTATCGGCGAAGGAATCGATAACGGATCAGGATCCGCAGCATGATGTTCACGGTCTCCTGATGGCCCCTTCGTTTAAGGAAATGCATATCCACATTGATAAAACGTACTATGGCGGTCCGTGGAAGGCTTGCATGCCTGCGATTAATGGCGTGAAAACGCGGATAGAGGAAGAGCAGGTCTTACTGCCCGAATTATTGCCTACCGCTAAAGTTAGAGCAGGGAAAATGCTCGATTTATTATTGGACTTCGGATCTACCCATATACGCACACATTGCAACATTGACCCCGTCATTGGACTTAAAAACTTAGAAGCCACCATTCAGGCACTGGAAGGATATAAGGATAAATTGACGTATGAAATCGTCGCATTCCCACAGCATGGACTATTACGCAGCGATTCCGTCGGGTTAATAAGGGAGGCCATGAAGAACGGGGCAAATTTGGTAGGGGCGTGGATCCAGCCACCATTGATGAAAACATAGAGCGGTCACTTGAAACGATCATGGATATCGCGGTTGAATCAATTCCGATATCGATGTCCATTTACATGATCCGGATCACCTTGGACTCTTCACCATGCAGCGTCTTGCTTCACTGACGGAAGACGCTGGCTGGCAAGGAAGGGTAACGGTTAGCCACGCAAGCGGTTTGGCAGATCTTTCAGTCCCAGAGGCAACGGGCATAGCCGAAAGGTTTTCGGAAACAGGAATATCGATTACATCCACTGTGCCCATCTTCAGAACGATCCCAATCCCCCTGCTTCATGAAAAAGGGGTGAAAGTGGAATTGGGTAATGACAGCATCACTGATCATTGGACACCCTTTGGCATCGGGGACAATCTGGAAAAGGCCGGTCGCCTTGCAGAAAGGTTTCGCATGATTGATGAACGTTCCTTAGCGAAAAGCCTGCAATTCATAACAGGGGAAAGACCCCATTGAACCAAGACGGGATCAAGGCATGGCCTAATGTCGGGGATGAGGCGAATATCGTTTTGCTTGAAGCCAGCTGTTCAGCGGAAGCGGTGGCCAGAAGGGCAAAGCGTGCCGCTGTCATCTTCAGGGGCAATGTTGTTAGCGGATCTATTTCATCTTTTGAGACGACAGGTGTTTAATCTTCTATTAAAGAGAGTGATTCGATGAATGAAGCATACTGGCTTACAAACGTTACACTTGATACTGGATTTGTTTTTGAGAATGAACGAATTGATCGGACGAAGACAGCTGTATACAACATGTATATAAAAAATGGGATCATAAAGGATTTGCAATTGGCTTCAAGTATGCCTTTGAAAACGGAAGACCCTGTTCACGACGCGGGAATGCTGCTTGCACTTCCTCCTTTTAAAGAAATGCATAACCATCTTGACAAGACTTATTTAGGACTGCCATGGAAATCATGCACTCCGGTTCCGAATTTAATCGAACGCTTAAAGTTAGAAGCAAAAGAGCTTGCTGAACTGGCTGAAACTGGACGGCTCCGGGCTGAACGGATGCTTCAATTATTGTTAAGCGGCGGGGCAACGCATGTAAGGACGCATGTAAACATCGATCCATACATCGGAATGAAGAACTTGGAAGAGATTCAACGTGCACTATATGACTTCAAAGGGAAAATGACATACGAGATCGTGGCTTTCCCGCAGCATGGACTGCTAAGAACGAATTCAAAAGGGTTGATGAGACAAGCGATGAAAGAAGGGGCATCCTTGGTGGGCGGCCTGGATCCTGGCGGGGTGGATAATAATATAGAAGCATCCCTATATGAAATGGTCGATTTGGCTGTTGAATTTGATGCGGATATTGATATTCATATACATGATCCCGGTCATCTTGGTTTATATACGATCAAGAAACTGGCTTCTTTGATCGATGAAGCAGGGTGGAGAAACAGAGCGGCCATCAGTCATGCTTTTGCACTTGGTGATGTTTCAAGAGGAGAATCAAATGAAGCGGCCAGTGAATTATCAAACCTGGGGATAGCGATCATGTCTACAGTTCCGATCAACCGGGTCATTCCCCCGATTGAATCACTTCATGAAAAAGGTGTCCATGTTGCTCTCGGTTGTGATGGCTTTTATGACTCATGGTCCCCGTTCGGTACTGGGGATATGCTGGAAAAGGCAGGCCGATTGGCCGAGAGGTACAACTGGAAGGACGAGTATGCGTTGTCTCAATCGCTCCAATTCATTACGGGCGGGGTCAGGACATTGGACCATGAAGGTAATCGTTTATGGCCGAATGTGGGAAATGAAGCAAGTATGGTTTTTGTGGATGCATCATGTGCTGCCGAGGCAGTTGCCAGGAGATCGAAGCGGGCTGCGGTCATGGTCGATGGAAATCTGGTTTACGGCGGACTCGACCGTGAATCTGCCTTGAAGTCGAATTGAAGATCTATTTCAAGAAGGGATGATGATCATGAATACAATCTATTGGTTAAAGAATGTTCGTTTGGAATGTGGTTACCGGAAAGAGAATGAAAGAGTTACAGGAACGTTTACCGGGCTATTTAATCTGTTGATGGAGGACGGTAAGATCACGAAGATTGTCAAAGATGTGGAGGCCATCCGTGATGATTTACCAGTGGAAGATGCAAAAGGATTGCTGGCGTTACCATCCTTCATTGAAAAGCATGTCCATCTTGATAAGACACTGATGGGGGATGTTTGGAGAGCGTGCACTCCTTCTTCAAGTGTCATTGAACGCTTTGAAAATGAGAAGCGGGTTCTGCCTTCCATTTCAACAAACACATGTAAACGTGCAGAATCTTTACTGGAAATCCTGTTAGCTTCCGGCTCTGCACATATACGGACCCATGTTGATATCTATCCGGAAGCGGGATTGCAAAACTTAGAGCAAGTGCAGCAGGCGCTTGCTGGCTATTCCAATAGACTCAGTTCGGAAATAGTGGCATTTGCGCAGCACGGTTTGTTGCGGTCCGGCTCTGTCCAGCTTGTCAGGGAGGCATTGCGAAACGGAGCGGGGATCGTCGGGGCGGTGGATCCAGCAACAGTCGATAACAATATTGAAGCATCGCTGGTACAATTGATGGATTTAGCAGTGGAAGCTAATGCTGATGTGGACTTGCATTTACATGATCCCGGCCATCTGGGCACGTTCACCATGAAGCGTTTGGCAGCTCTGACCAAGCAAGCGGGCTGGGAAGGCAGGGTAGCATTAAGCCATGCGTTCGGCATCGGGGACGTATCCAGGGAAGAAGCCAATGAACTAGCTGACATTCTTAAGGATGCGGGGATTTCCATCATCACCAGTGTCCCGATTAACAGGCAGATGCCCCCTGTAGATTTATTACATGAAAGAGGGGTTGAAGTATCAGTAGGAAATGATAATATCTTTGATGTATGGTCACCTCTTGGGAATGGTGACATCTTGGAGAGGGCAGGAAGGCTCGCAGAACGTTTCAAATGGATTGACGAAGTCTCGCTTTCCCGAACACTCGGGTATATAACTGGCGGAAAAACCCCATTGGATGAAAAGGGTAACCAAGTATGGCCGAAAGTTGGGGATGCCGCAAGTCTGGTGTTAATTGACGCAAGCTGTTCTGCAGAGGCAGTTGCCAGGCGTTCTGAACGTAAAGCGGTCATTTACAAGGGGAACTTGGTTTCCGGTTCACTATATAAACAAAAGCAGTCCATTGAACGGTAGGACTGAACCAAAAAAGGATTTCTGGATATTTCCGGATTTCCTTTTTCGTTTTGTGTATTGACGGGTTCCGTGTACTTTTACTTACTTATGTTATATGCTGTGGAAGTGATTTTTTTGGCTATATTGATTAGCCTTCCCGAGTCTTTATCGTTGCTTCGATATATTTTAAAATGGCTCGCTTCTGCTTGCCCATTTGCCTTGCAACCATAGTCAAGCCAACAAATTAGCAGGGAGCTGCAGTCTTTGTTACTATTAATGGTAACGTTATCACATGCGTCTGCAAAGGTCATATGACATAAATCAGCAATGGCAGCAGACCATCCGGGACCGCGTTTATTAGCATGGTGATGTCCTATCGCCTTTTTTAGGGAAGGATAATTAAATTCACCATGAGTTTGAAAAGTATCATGTTCAAAGGAGATGGAATCTATGAAAAGTTGGAGATCTTCTGTGACTCTATTTTCTTCTTTTCAATGGTTGTTTTTTATTTTTGCAAATACGGTAGTTGTGCCCATATCGATTGGCGCAGCTTTTGATCTTCCTCCCAATGTTACGGAAATGACCATGAGAAGCTCGCTCATTTTCACCGGGATCGCTTGCGTGTTTCAGGGGTGGAAGGGGCATAAGTATCCGCTTATGGAAGGTCACTCCGGTCTATTGTGGGGAGTGATGCTGAATTTAGGTTTATCTGCACCATCCATAGGGCTCGGTTATGCTGAGATAGGAGGGGGAATTGCTACTGGCCTCATTGCAGCTGGTGTCGTGACCATCATTATTTCTGCCTTCAACCTGATTTCTCATGTCCAGAAGATTTTCACTCCCATGGTCATGACGGTTTATTTATTCCTTTTGACGTTCCAGCTCATTTTTGTCTTTTTTAAGGGGATGCTGGGGATTACGGAGAATGGGGAAATTAACATCCCGGTCAGTTTCCTGTCAGTGGGGATCGTACTTCTAGTAAGTATATTAAAAATAAAAGGACCAAGGACCATAAGCAATTTCTCCATATTGATCGGGATTATGGTGGGGTGGATTTTTACGAGCTGCTATTTCCGGAGGCCAGGGTGGAAATGGGATCGACGGGTGCCGCTTTTTCATTTTTCCCATTAGGTGCTCCAAACCTTCAATTCGGGATAATAGCGATTTCCTTTTTTGCAGGATTACTGAATTTGTGCAACACGTTCGCTTCCATTCAGGCTGCATCGGAATTGATCGGTGATGAAGCTGAACACAAGCAGTATCGAAATTCTTTATTCATGACTGGCGGTTTTACCATTTTTTCTCCGTTGCTTGGCCTTGTTCCGTATACACCTTTTACTTCATCCATCGGTTTTTTGCAGAGCACTCAGATATATGAGAGGAAGCCCTTCTTACTTGGAGGCATGTTATTGACCATGATTGGGCTCATCCCCCCTTTATCTCTTTCCTGGCCACGATGCCGATAACAGTCGGGAATGCAGTATTGTTCGTTGCTTACCTTCAGTTATTCGGTACGGCTTTCAACAGCGTCAGGGGTCAGCATTTCACTTCAGACACGATATTCCGGCTTGCCGTACCAGTATTGATTGGCGTGAGTTTGATGAATATCCTGCCTAATGCATTTTCGAACCTACCCGCGCTATTACAGCCCTTTTTGACGAATGGGCTCATAATGGGGGTATTGATATCAATCGTGCTGGAAAAATCGGTGAACTGGAATCGTTATGAACAACTGCAGAACTAATGTGACTTCGATTAAAAGTGCTATACATAAAGGAAAACGAAAATGCCAAGTGACTTTTAATGACTTAATTTAAGAGGCAATCATGAAAACCGGAAGGTGTTAACCTTCCGGTTTTCTGTTTTTTCATTTGTCTTTTAATGTGAAATGGGCGTTTTAATCAGTAGCAATACCCAATCCCCTTACATATTTTGTTGAAGGGAGTATTTGATGCTGTTAATTCCCTGACCATTTCGTTTCGGTTTCCAGTTCTAAGCATTGCCTTATTAATTAATAAACGGAGGTTATATAAAATGTATGAATTTCAAAATCAATTGCAAAATCTGAATGTCGATGATTTTCAGGCGACTCAGCCAGTTCCATGGGAGCAAAACCAGTACAATTTGGATGATTCTTCTCGACAATTCATTGGTGTGGGCGGTTGCTTTGGTTGTTTTGGCTGTTTCTTGTGCTTTGGCTGCTTTGGTTGCGGCGGTCGCTGCGGTCGCTGCGGTCGTTGTGGTGGATGCGGACGCTGCGGCGGGTGCGGCGGTCGTTGCGGACGTTGCGGCAGTTAAGGTTTCAGGTACTAAAGAAAAGTCCCTGCGGTGCAGCAGGGACTTTTCTTTATAGTATTAGACATAAGAGACAAATTGTCGTACATAGGATTAAAGTGAAGTGCTGTGCTAATAGCAGTACTTAGAATGCATCGGGTTAGGAGGAGCGGAATGATGAATTTGACCCCTTCTATGCGTTTGAAAGTGAAAAGGGATACGTTTTTTCTTCCGGAACCAAACAGAGGTGTGTATTTCAGGAATAACATAAGTTCGTTCCGTATGGAGGGCACCTCGATCGTTCAGTGGATTGAAAAGTTATTACCGATGTTCAACGGGAACCATACATTAAGCGAGTTGACCGATGGATTGCCTGACCCATACCGGAACCGGGTGATGGAAATCGCCGAGGTTTTGTACGGGAATGGGTTTGTTCGGGATGTAAGTCAGGATAGTCCCCATCAATTAAGGGAACAAGTTCTTGAAAGGTATGCTTCGCAAATCGAGTTCCTGGAAAGCTGCGGTGATTCCGGGGCTCACCGTTTTGAAGCATATCGAAAGAAAAGGGCGTTGGCTATAGGCTCTGGACCATTGTTCCTTTCATTGGTGTCCTCACTGATCGAATCCGGATTGCCCAAATTCCATATCCTCATTACGGATACGTTACCGACCAATCGAAAAAGATTGAATGAGATTGTGGCACATGCGCGTAAGACGGACGACGAGGTTACCATAGAGGAGGTTGTGCTCAAGAAGGGAGCAGGGATTGAATGGCAGGAAATCGTGCAGCCTTTTGACTCGATATTATATGTATCACAGGAGGGTGATATAGAGGAATTAAGAGAACTTCATTCGGTTTGCAGGCAAGGGGAAAAGATCCTGTTTCCTGCGTTGATCATCAATCAAGTTGGCATGGCTGGTCCGCTCGTCCATCCGGATTCCAAGGGATGCTGGGAGTCAGCGTGGCATCGTTTACATCAAGCTGAGCTGGAAAAGAATCAGGCACCGACTTCCTTTTCCGCCACAGCCGGGGCGATGTTAGCCAATATAATGGTATTCGAATGGTTCAAAGAAGCTACAGGCGTTACGACAGCGGAACAAGCCAATCAATTTTATTTGTTGGATATGGATACATTGGAGGGGAAATGGCATCCGTTCATTCCCACCCAGGGGTGACGGGAAAAGGGGCTGCTGCCTGGATCGAAGATTTTGAACAGCGGCTTGAACAGAAAGCGGACCCAGGTGATCCGGGGAAGGTGTTCATGTATTTCAGCCGGTTGACATCCTCGGAATCCGGAATCTTTCATAGATGGGATGAGGGGGATTTAAAACAGCTGCCGTTGGCTCAATGCCGCGTTCAGGTTGTTGATCCGCTGTCGTCCGGTCCGGCCAAACTCCTGCCCGAAATTATCCGTTCAGATCTGACGCATGAGGAAGCGAGGCGGGAAACCGGTCTTGCAGGAGTTGAGGCATATGTATCCCGAACACTCAGCCAGCTCGTTGCGACTCTTCCGCCGCTTCAGGGAGCAGACGGAATAAAGGAATCGGTCGGGGTCGGAGCAGGGGAAACATTTGCTGAATGTGTTTGCCGTGGATTGCAAAGCAGTTTGGATACAGAGTTTTTAAATAAGCGGTTCAACCAGGAGAAACTTTTGACGGTGCAGTTGGCTCAAGTGGAAGATGAGCGCTGCAGGTATTATTTACAAGCGCTGACCCGACTGCAAGGAGATCCGATCATCGCGCTGGGTGAGGAAGTGTCCGGTTTCCCGGTAGTTTGGGCAGGAACGAGCGATGGCTGGTCCGGCGCTGTCGGTTTGAATGTAACGATCGCATTACGGAACGCGTTGCAAAAGGCTGTCATGAAAGTCCAAAACCAGACAGTTTGCCTCACAGCCCCAGGTTTAGTGGCATCGCCTGTTCTTGAGAAAGAAAAGATGAATCTTGTGATTCCTTCATGCGGGGTGAAAGGGAATTCCGAATTGGTACAGTCCGCCATTCAAGTCTTGAAGAAGAACAGTAAGCGAATCTGTGTTTTCGAATTAGATCTGGAACCTCTCTTGAAGGAAGAAATGGCAGGAGTGTTCGGGGTGTTTTTGCGAGAGGGGGAATCAGGGTGAAAACTGACGTATTGGTTGTCGGGGAAGGAGTGTTGGCCGACCATGTTCATGGGGACCTGTCCGGCCAATATCAGGTGAATCGCCAAACCGATTTCGAGGCAGGAATCCCGCAAACGACGGCGATGGTCCTTCTGCTGCAAGATGCTTGGAATCCCGCTGTCCATGTAAAGGCGGAAGAGGTGATAGGGCAAGCGGGCATTCCATGGCTGCGGGGGTTCGTATCATTTGGGGAGGGAGTGGTAGGTCCGCTGGTGCGCCCGGGTGTTCCTGGCTGCTCACAGTGTGCGGACCAAAGGCATCTCATGGCGGGGCGTGATCGAAAAGAAATGTGGGGAATCCGCCGGCAGCTGGAGGAAAATGGGGGATGGAGCGTGATGCGGCAGCATCCCGCACAGGACTTTTACAGATGGCCCACTTGATTTGTGCAGAGGTAAGGAAGGTGATGAAAGGAGAGCGCGCCCGGTCGGAAGGGCATGTTTCTTTAATCAGCCTGAAAACGCTGAATGGTTCGTGGCACTCATTTTTACCAGATCCATTGTGTCCGGTTTGCTCAACATTACCTGATGACTCGAAGGAGCGTGCTAGGATTTCGCTGCAGCCAAGTCCGAAAATCAGTCCAGACAGTTACCGAACCCGTTCAATGGATGAGCTGAAAGAAGTGCTGGCCAAGGATTACTTGGACCACCGTACAGGATTCCTGAACAATAAAATGATAGATCTTGTGCCGCCATTTGCCGATGTAAGTGTTAATTTGCCTTTGTTCATAGGAGATGAGGGGGCGGCTGGCCGGACTCTCTCATATGCGGTCAGTGAGATGACTGCCATATTGGAGGGATTGGAAAGGTATTGCGGAATGGAGCCCGCGGTAAACGGACAGTCATACATGACAGCTACAACAACCTGAAAGATTCTGCGCTCGATCCCACCAGGATCGGGGTGCACTCGAAGGAAAATTATGCACAGCCTGATTTCCCGTTTCAACCGTTTAATCCTGACCGCTCGATAGATTGGGTGTGGGGCCACTCATTCTTGCAAGAGCGGCCGATCTTGGTCCCGGAGTTGCTTTCCTATTACAGCTTGGGCTGCGGTCATGGATTTGTCTATGAAACTTCAAATGGCTGCGCTTTAGGAGGAAGTTTGGAGGAGGCCATTTTCTACGGCATCATGGAAGTGGTCGAACGTGATTCGTTCCTGCTGACCTGGTATGCGCAGCTGCCCCTCACACGCCTTGACCCAAAATCTGCAAATGACAAAGAACTTGAGCTGATGATTGACAGGGCGAGGGCGGCAGCGGGATATGATATCCATTTATTTAATTCGACGATGGAGCATGGTATACCGAGCGTATGGGCGCTGGCGAAAAACAGGAAACAAAAAGGATTGAATATCATCTGTGCGGCAGGGGCCCATCTGGACCCGATCCGGGCTGTCAAAAGCGCGGTCTTCGAGTTGGCTGGCATGATGCTGACACTTGACGATAAATTGGAAGAGAACCGGGATGAGGTTGAGAAAATGCTGCATGATTCCTCACTGGTACGGAAAATGGATGATCATGGCATGCTGTACGGTTTACCGCAAGCCGAAGAGCGACTGCAGTTTCTGCTGGATGATGACCGCCCGATGCGAACATTCGCAGAAGAATATGGGGAAAAGGTGAACCATCCGGACTTGACGGAAGATTTGCAGGAAATCCTTCAGGAGTTTCGCCGATTGCAACTCGAGGTGATTGTGGTGGATCAGACGACACCGGAAATAGCACGGAATGGATTACATTGCGTGAAAGTGCTGATCCCAGGGATGCTGCCGATGACATTCGGCCATCATCTTACCCGCATAACGGGGCTTGAGAGAATACTGAGGGTTCCGATGGAACTTGGATATGCTGAACGGCCGCTTGATTTCGAACAGCTCAATCCGCATCCGCATCCTTTTCCATAAGCGGTGACGTAGGAGGTTGGAGGATGAGTCTAGAGGCATTTTTGCACAATTTACATTTTGATATCGAAAAGGCAAGTCCGCCGGATTGGGAAGTGGATTGGGATGATGCGCCGCTGACGTATAAGCTTTACCGTGACTTGCCTGTATTTCCACTATCACTGGAGGTGCCGCTGACGCTCGAGGGGAGAGCGGGCCATCAAAGCAGGACCTCAAAGGAATCGGTCATTTCCTCTGGTATGCATATGGCCTGACCCAAGTCAGTCAGGTACCGAGATCCTCGGAATCAGAGGACCTCATGCAGTCATTCCGGCGTTTTCCACCTTCAGGGGGAGCTTTGTATCAAGCGAATTGTACGTATACTTGAAGATGGAGGAAATACCTGCTGGCGTATACCATTATGATGCGGCACACCACCGGTTGGTTTTGCTGAGGGAAGGGAATTTTGATTCATATGTAACAAAGGCTCTTGGTGGAACCATTGATATGTCCGCATGCTTCGGCACGGTTTTTGTATCGACGATGTTTTGGAAAAACTTCTACAAATATAATAACTTTTCATACCGTCTTCAAGGACTTGATGCAGGCGTGCTTCTTGGACAGTTGCTCGAAGTGGCGAAACGCTTTGGAATCGCTGCCGGGGTGTGTTTCCAATTCCTTGATCGGGCCATCAATCATCTGCTCGGGCTTTCGGAAGAGGAAGAGAGCACGTATGCGGCGATCCCCTTATCGGCAGAACCTACTTGTAGATTTAGGGAAGAAAGGAGTATGGAACGACCTGTCACTTCAACGGAATTATTGCTGGAATTGAAGGGGATTCAGCCTGAACACTATGTTCGGTCGCAGAGGATCAGGGAATTTCCGATGCTAATCAAAATGAATGAAGCATCGATGATCGAATCCACCCAATCATTCCGGCGGATCCATCCAAAGGATGGGGCGGAATCGAAGGGAAAATTGTAGCCCTTCCTATCGTGAAGCGGTTGTCCTATGACTTGGCATCAGTTTGCCGAAAGCGATTTTCACCTGAAATGGACTTCGTACTCGGGAAAGTCAGTCAATCGCAACTTGCCGCTCTCCTGCAGGAGGCTACCGCTTCGTTCTCCTATCGAAATGACTTGGATGGAACAAACGAGAACAACGAAAATCGCGTTTCCCTCTATGCTTGTTTATATAATGTGGAAGACATACAAGATGGTGCATACCATTATGACAGCACGACACATTCATTACGACAGATACAACCAGGAGATCATCGGCTCCTATTGCAATACGGAATGTCCCTCGATATCATGAATTTTCAGCAAGTGCCGATCTGCATACATGTAGTTGGTGAGCGGGATCATTCCAAAACGCAACTTGGATATAGAGGATACCGGATCCAGCAAATGGAGGCAGGGATGCTCGTTCAGAAATTACTGCTGGCGTCGTCAGCCCTCGGAATGAACGGGCACCCGCTGCTCGGCTTTGATGTGAATATGTGTGATGAACTTTATAAGATGGACGGTCCGCAAAGGAAAACGAGCCTGATCCAGATCCCGATCGGACACTATCTGAATCGCCCTTGGCTGAAGGGGAGTCTGCATAGTTGAAGAAGATGAAACGAAAGCCTCCATTTCATTTGAGATGGACGCTTTGTTTTTATTTTGTAGTAAGGCAGAGTGCAATAATCTCTGCTGAAGATTATACTGAAAAAAGGTTTTACTGCTTTTGGGAATGAATAAGTATATAAAGTTATTGATGCAGTACGCTTTTATCTAAACATTTTAAAGGATGTAGCTTATGGAATGGAAAACTGACAGAAAATCCAAGAAGCCTCTATATAAACAAATAGCAGCTTACATCGAGAGTGGCATTGCTGATGGAACATTCCTATTGGATAAGCCGTTACCGTCTGAACGCTTCTTGGCAAGTGAACTGGGAGTTAACAGAAGCACAGTTGTTGCGGCTTATGATGAATTGGAAGCAAATGGGCTGGTTGAACGAAAAAAGGAAGCGGAACGATGATCAGCAAGGATATTTGGGGAATTACCAGAAAACGTATCCCTAGTTGGAATAGATATATCGAGGCGGGTTCTTTTTTGCCCAATATGCCAGTAACCCAAAGAATACGTAAAGAGACGGAAGGGCATAACCTTATTAACTTTGCTAGTGGGGAGCTTTCAGAAGACTTATTTCCAGTCCAACCCTTGCGTGAAATCATTTCCAATAGGTCATTCATTGGCAGCTTAGGTTATGATCACCCACAAGGCAATGCGGTTTTAAGGGAAACGATAACCGATCATGTTAAACAGTATAGAGAATTGAAACGGATCCATCTTCTATACTCATTACTTCTGGTGCACAGCAAGCCCTGCATCTGGTGGTCCAATGCTTGTTAAAGCCAGGGGATGCCGTTGTATTGGAAGATCCATCATATAGTTACAACCTTCCCATCTTTCAATCCGCGGGGCTAAGGATTTTTCCTTTGCCGGTTGATAAAGACGGCATCAACCCAGAGGATTTACTGGGACTCCATAAAAAACACCGGATCAGGATGATTTTTTTGAACCCTATATTTCAAAATCCTACAGGAACTGTCCTTCATATCAACCGCCGTAAAAGGATTCTTGAGCTTTCATCCGAATATGGAATCCCGGTCATAGAAGACGATCCTTATAGTTTAACTTCCTTTGCCGGGGAAGAAATTTCCACTCTTAAATCGATGGACAACAACGGAAATGTTTTATATATAAGCTCTTTGTCAAAAATCGTTGCTTCCGGTTTAAGAATTGGGTGGATTATAGGACCGAAATCAGTCATAGACAGACTATCGGATGCTAAGCAGCAGGTTGACTTCGGTCATGGTTCATTCACTCAATGGATAGCAAACGATTTTTTGGATTCAGAGTATTTTCCTGCCCATATTGCCGGCTTAAGGGGGCATCTGGAAAAAAGAAGGGATGCAATGGTTTCGAGTCTTCAACAATTCCTGCCAAAAAAGTGGATTATTATTCGCCAAATGGCGGAATTCATTTGTGGTGTAGGCTGAAAGTGCCATTGAACGAAATAAAGTTACTGGAGGAATCCATCAAAAAGAGGAGTCATATATGTCCCGGGTTCAACGCTAGGTACAAATAAGGAATACGTACGCTTTACTTTTGGAAGGGAAAGTGAGGATTCCATTCACGAAGGCATCAAAAGGTTTGCAGAGGCTGTAAAAAAGTTTATAATCATATGATTCCAGACTGTAGACAAACTTGATGAAATATCAGTTTGCCTGCAGTTTTTTTGTGCAATTTATACGTTGATTTCCACTCCAGGCACTCGCTTTCCGCGGGCGGTCCGGGAGCCTCCTCGGCGCAAGCGCCTGCGGGGTCTCCCTTCGACGCGCTTTTCCCGCAGGAGTCTCGTACCTTCCGTTCCAATCAACTTTGTTTTAACAGTTAGATGGAACATCTTTTGTCGGCAAAAGGAATGTGCCATCATCGGCATCATACAGACTGTAGATAAACTCGACAATAATGGAGTCGCCTACAGTTATTTATGGATTGTACAAAGTAGACTTTGATTTCCGCTACATGCACTCGTATTGGGTCAGTTGTTTCAGGATCATCATTTGGTGAAAGTTACGTTCCAAACCCCTGTTGTCTACTAGTTGGAATCATGACAAAGTCATGATTCTTTTTCTGTCTTTTTTGTGGATGCAAGTTGGAATTGAGTTCCTGCAATCCGCCGTATTTTAGCGATTTCTTCAGTGGCGCTTTGCGTTTTTCTATGTATATGAACGAAAGAATTCAACAAGTGGATGGTGGAAATTTCACTTGATTGGATGGTCCTAAAATTGGTTGTTCTTTTATTATAGAGAAGAAGGCTTTTTCTAATATATTTACTCAGTAAACACGAAGAGCGATCTACCTGTCATTTTGACATGCAAATTAAGCACGGTCTTTATGTAGTTACACTGGAGATATACGATGAGAATCGGAATGATTGAGATGGGTCAAAAATAGATAATAATATTGGGAGGCGTTGATGCATGACGGTAAGTGTAATATTAGTAGTGGCCATTAGTTTAGTTGCCCTGGTTGGCACCCTTTCATTAGCGGGGAAGAGTGATAGTGATTATTCTGCAGCAACGAGAGGGAATTTGTTGAACCTTAGTTATATTTACATTGGTCTCGCCCTAGTATTAACTGTGGGCATCATCTACTTCGTAATAAAATCAGCCTAAGATATCACATGAATGATTATTATAATAGTATATCAAAATGCATTGACGAGTTATTCAAAGTCATACTCTATTTGTGTGAAAATGTGAATTTTTTCACAAATGTGGCGGGAATATGAACGGTAAGAATCTGATCGATACCTTGAAAAAATCACCTTTGTAAGCTGAGTGAACAATCCTTTCGGCACATTTATGGATAAAAAATTTAAACGAAAAATAAATGGGTGATTATGTTTTGTACCCTCCTTCAAGTACAACTTTTAACCAAAAATGAAACGTTAATAGAACGGTCACTTCAACTGACCGCCTCTTTACTTTAATCATTAAATAATAATGTAGCGGAGATGATCAAATATGACATGGCCTGTATTGATTTTGACAATTATCTTAAGTTTGCTTAAATTATTAGTTACCTGTCTTCCGACAGATGCAGTGAATTGGATTATGAGTAAATTTAAAATGCATTCAGAAATTAGTGACGCGGATGCAATCGTAACCTTTGATGGAAAACGTTTGGAAGGTGAAGATGAAATTGAAGTGCTTAATTATTTTAACGAAGCTAAGTTTTTGAAAAAAAATCATATATTCCCCGGGAATGAGAAATTGTTTTTACATCCAGAGAACAGTGGGACTCCAATAATAATTGATGTAAAAAGAGGAAAAAACGATGTTAGATTATATGTGTACATTTACAACGACCACGTGGATGTAGTCAAACAGTACAAGAATAAAGTAGTTGCGTATAGTCTTCTTTCCGAAAGCCTTCAAGAACGTTACATGCCAGTAATAAGGAATTTAGTTTAAAAGGAACAAAAGTAAACTGCACCCCAATTGGAGATGCAGTTTTTTTATATGATGAATAACGAAAATGACTTTCGGTATGGTTAAGTTAAACAAGCAAACTGATAGCTTCAATGTAATTTTTTAACGGATCGGCCAAAAGTCAGTCTGTCTCGGTTAATACCTTTAAAGTCTTTTCCCTGATGCTTATCCTGTTTTTATAATCTTTAGCTACCAACTCTGTATATATTAAATCAAAAAGTAATAGTAGCGGAAGCAATGGAGAGATGTTTTGTCCCATATGCATGCTGTTTTTGCTTGTGACCAATAGTGATAGATCGCCAAGCTGTGAGAGCTCGGAATTCTTATCTCCAGTAAAGACCAAGATGCATGCGCCTTGCTTCTTTGCGATTTTAACTGCAGAAATCACTTCTTTCGTCGTTCCGGAAATGGAAATGCCGATGACAACACTATTCTCGTTACTTAAAGCTGCATCCATCATGGACTGATGGGGGTCTGTAATGGCTTCGACAGTTAAGCCGATTCGAAAAAACTTGGACTTGAACTCCTGGGCCGCTATACCTGAACTTCCTATTCCATATACATGAATCTTATTTGCCTTCGTAAGGAAAGATACAGCTTTTTGGATATTGCCATATGTCGTTATATGAAAGGTATTATCAATGATACCTAAGTGATCTTGATACAGTTTAGCGAAATAATCCACCTGCTTGATGTTCTTCATGTTTTTCGGCGTATTCTGGAGATCCACGAATCTTTTTAACTCATGCCTGAACTCATTAAACCCAGAAAAGGCTAATTTCTGGCAGAAACGCGTAATGGTTGCAGGTGAAATATGAAGCTTTTTAGCTATTTGACTGATGGTTAACTGACTTACTTCTTCAGGGCGCTGCAGAATATAATTGGCCAATTCTTCCTCTGTTTTGGTGAACTTGTCCATGCTGCACTCTATGCCATATATGAGGTTTTCTGCTAGATATTCCATTTGATCACCCATTCCGGATTTCTTATATGTATTTATAGTTTAATGTATCCATTAGGGACGTCAATAACCTGAGGAACCATGAATCGTAAAAAAGACCCAAACTGTTGCCAGTCTGGGTCTTATCATTACTCTATTCTTGGATAGCGTCCACGAATCTTTTAGTGATTTGCTGCGGCCTGGTAATGGCACCGCCCACCACTACAGCATGGACATTCATGTCCAATACAGAGCGGGCGATTTCTGGTGTAATGACATTACCTTCAGCGATGACTTTTGCTTTGTTCACTGCTTTTACTATTTCTTTGAGCACAGCATAGTCATCCTGATATATTTTCTGGCCGAGAGTTTCGTTCGTATAGCCGTATAACGTGGGTGCCACAATATCGAATCCTAAATCGTCAGCGTATTTGGCCTCCTCAATGGTGGATACATCCGCCATTAGTAGTACATCCGGATATTTTGCTCTTATTTCACCATAAAACTGCTTTAACGTTTTACCGTCAGGCCTTACCGGGATGTAGCATCCGTTGCAATGATTTCCGCTTTGGTTTCCATCAATGCATCGATTTCGGCCATGGTGGGAGTGATATAGACATCGTTTTGTCCATACACCTGTTTAATGATCCCTATGACTGGAAGGTCCACATTTTTCTTGATTTCCATTATGTCAGCTACAGAGTTGGCGCGAATGCACTTCGCACCGCCTTCTTTGGCAGCAATGGCCATGCGTCCCATAATAAAAGAGCTGTGCAGCGGCTCATTCTCCAATGCTTGACATGATACAATTAAGCCTTTGTGAATTTTATCCAGCACCTGTTGCATGTTTAACACGTCCTTATCGTTGTCTATGTTCTCAATGACCCAAGTATTCTTCCACTTCATTTTTGATGATCGTTACTTGGGGACCGTAAACTATTTGAATGCCGTTTCCTTTTTTACGACACCTTTTGAACCGGTTTGTTTAATGACGTCTTCTTTCACCAATGATTCATCCTTTACCGTGACACGCAGACGGGTTGCACAGCAATCGACTATATCGATATTTTCCTGTCCGCCTAATCCATTGACGATGGTTTGGGTTCTCTCTGATGCCGTTACTTGTGTAACGGCCGCCTGTTCATCATCTTCACGGCCAACGACTTTCAAATTCTTCTTCCTGATCAAGAATTTAAACGTGAAGTAGTATAGGAAAACCACGGAATGCCGACGAGAAGTACATAAACCCAGTTTGTTTTACTGATGCCCTGGAGTATCCCGAATAAAGTAAAATCGATAAATCCTCCAGAAAAGGTTTGACCGATCGTTATATTGAATATATCTGCCATCATGAAGGCAAGTCCGTCAAACAAGGCATGAAAAACATATAGGATCGGGGCGACAAATAGGAAACTGAATTCAAGCGGTTCGGTGATGCCTGTTAAGAAAGAAGTCAAGGCAGCTGAAAGAAGCAAACCGGCCACGACTTTCTTATTTTTAGGTTTAGCACAATGATAAATGGCCAATGCCGCGCCAGGCAGACCAAACATCATCGTGATGAACCGTCCGGACATGAACCGGGAAACACCCTCATAGTACTTGACTGTAGTAGGGTCGGCCAATTGCGCAAAGAAGATATTCTGGGTCCCGCTGACAAGCTGCCCTTTAATCTCCATCGTTCCGCCTAAAGCAGTTTGCCAGAAGGGAAGGTAGAAAATATGGTGCAGCCCTAACGGCCCGAGCATCCGTAATATGAATCCGTAAAAGAAAGTCCCGATCGTACCTGTGCTCGTTACCAGCGCACCTAATTGGTTTATGAAAAGTTGGAAATAAGGCCATACGATAAAAAGCACGGCTCCAACCAAGATGGACGCGAAGGAAACGATGATGGGAATGAAACGTGAACCCCGAAAAAACCTAACACTTGCGGAAGCTGAATTTTATTATATTTATTGTGCAGAAGTGCGGCAACGATACCTACTGCGATACCGCCAAACACACCGGTCTCCAGTGTCTGGATCCCAACCGCCATTCCTTGTCCGGCACCTGCCAAATTCTCCTTGGCAAGTTCCCCGGTTATTTGAAGCAGTGCATTTATTGAACTGTTCATGACGAAATAGCCGATCATGGCTGCCAGTGCAGCGGTCCCTTTATCCGACCGTGCCAATCCTACTGCAACACCTACAGCAAAAATGACCGGCAAGTTTCCGAATACGATGCTTCCTGCAGAACTCATGATCGTGAAAATGGCCTGCAGCCAAGCAAAGTCTAAAAAAGGATAGGCTTCAACTGTATTTGGATTGGAAAGAGCACCGCCAATTCCCAGCAATAAACCGGCCGCTGGCAAAACGGCAATCGGGAGCATAAAAGATTTACCGAATTGCTGCGCTTTCTCGAAAGCTTTCTTCATAATGATTCCTCCCTCATTTAACGAGCCTTTGATACTCTTTATTTTTTATCGCTCTATACTAGCTATATTAAATCCCTGTGAGAGCGTTTTCAATGCGGTGCAAGGTTATATCAACTGTTTTCAACCTTGTGCTTATTTCTCTGAAAAAGTTTTCATTAGTAGAAGGTGCCGGATTGGATGAAAAGTTATATGAATATATTGAAATCTTTTTATGCTTATTTTTATAATTCGTGTATTGGTGAGTAAACGTACTATTTAATAAGAAAAAACATTTTTTATATGCAAAATCCGAATATTATCTTGTACAATCAAGAAAAAGTATATATAATTACCTCAAACGATAGTTTGGCAGGTGATAGTCATCTTACCGATAAACGCTAACGAAACGAAGAAATTGCTTTCTCATATGTATAATGAGGTATCGAAGGAATTGTTCGGCTTTGGTACGACGCTGCTGAAGGTTACTGTTGAGCAGAATGTGATTACATTCCAGGCCAAACATCGACGTGCCCCGCGCTCTGAAGCTTTAGAAGGGAAGTTCCCAGCCTGAAGCAGGAGGTTGACTTTCATATGTCCCTGCTTTATAAAAAGAAACTGAAACAAAAGCTGGAAACGCAAACGAATTGGGATATAGAAGCTGTCCTGAGGGATTATGACTCAGCGACGCAGCTGGCATTCACCAATATCGTATTGAAGGAAAAAATTATATAATCATATAAATGGATTTCCCTCCGGATTTATCTGGAGGGAACGCCACTAGAGAACCAAATGATAAGTTTTATCTTTGTTTACAAAGAAAAGACAATCTTGGGTAGAATTTAAAATTCTATTTAAGATTGTCTTTTTTACATTTATATCAGTAAAAAGGAAATTTTAAACAATATGAACTTGGAGGTTTGGATGATGAAAAAATATTGATGATGTTATCACTTTTCACATTAGTTTTAGCTGCATGCTCTGCAAAGGACAATGGAAAGGAAAAACCAGCGAAATTAGTCGTTTCCACTTGGGGATTCGCCGATGATTTCTTCCGTCCTGAAGTTTATGAGCCATTTGAAAAGAAGCATAATGTAGAGATTGTCGTTGATTCAGGAAATAATGCAGATCGATTGAACAAAGTACGCCAAGCGAATAGCGATGTCGATGTTATCTATTTATCCGACTACTATGCACAGCAGGGCATCGATGAAGGGTTATTTGAGAAAGTTGATCATAGCAAAATTCCGAATATTGATAATATATATGACAAAGCAAAAGCGCCGAATGGCGATGAGTTTGGACCAGCCTACACCATTGCACAATTTGGCATTGCCTATAATCCCGATGAATTGAGTAAACCGATCACTTCTTGGAAAGATCTTTGGAGCAAGGATTTGGCAGGGAAAATCACGATCCCATCCATCACTTCGACAACTGGACCGATGTTTTTGGATGCCGCTTCAAAAGTTAGCGGAAGTAAAGAGTTCAATGAAGATAAAGCCTTTGATCAAATGAAAAAAATCATGCCGAATGCGGTCAAGGAATATGGGCAAACATCAGAGTTCGTCAACATGTTCTCGCAAGGGGAAATCGCTGCAGGCCCGATCATGGAAATGTATTTTGGCGATTTACAGGAAGCCGTTCCTAATGCTAAGTTCATTTCCCCTGAAGAAGGCGGCTACGCAGTGATGAACACGGTGAATATTGTTAAAGCCAGCGATCAAAAAGAATTGGCCGGCGAATTCATGAATTATATCTTAAGCAAGGAAGTTCAGGAAAAATCAGCGAAAGCGAAAGTGGATTCTCCTGTCAATATGGAAGTCAAGCTCTCTAAAACGGAAGCGAAAGGCTTAACCTATGGAGATGACGTCATTGACAGCCTGCGTGTATTGGACATGAAGTTTGTTAATGAAAACTCGAAACAATGGATCGATCGTTGGAATCGTGAGCTTACACACTAAGAAAGAAATGAGGTGTGCTTGATGAAGAAAAAAATGATTCTTGATGTGGATACTGGAATAGATGATGCGATCGGGATCATTCTTGCTGTTAAAAGCCGTCAATTCGACATATTGGCGGTAACAACAGTGAACGGGAATGTATCACTTGATACGGCCACATTGAATACATGCAAAATATTGGATTTATTGAATGAACAGGACATTTCAGTCATAAAGGGGCAGATAGCCCAATTATCAGGAGCCCCTTTTTCGAACACAGGATCCATGGCGAAGACGGGATTGGCGGAGCCTTGAAGGATGTGCCAGTCAAAAAGCAGCCTGATGATGGATTTGCTTCTGATTTCATCATCAATTCGATATTGAATTTTCCTGGTGAAGTGACGCTTGTCATGACGGGACCTCTTACGAATTTGGCATTGGCTGTGAAAAAATGTCCGCAAATCACCAAGCTCGTAAAAGAAGTCATTTTCATGGGCGGAGTTATCAAAGGGGGTGGCAATGTCACGCCAACCTCTGAATATAACACGTATGTCGATCCTGAAGCAGCCAAAATCGTATTACAGGCGGGATTCGCATCCATCACGCAAGTTGGTCTTGATGTCACGAGAAAGGTTCTATTGAATGAAGAGCATATCCAATTGATTCAAAACCATGAACTTGCTGACTATATAAGGCAAAGTACATCAGATTATCGGAAAAGGTATTTTGAACGTAACGGTATATGGGCATGTGCGATGCATGACCCATTAGCTGTAGCGATTGCACTGCAAGAAGATCTTGTAACCAGAGAAGAATATTATGTGGATGTTGAAACAAAAAGCGAGCTTTGTGACGGACAGATGGTTTGCGACTTTCAAAATAGGCTGATGAAGCAGCCGAATGCGCATGTTTGTCTGGACGTCGATGCGGAAGCGTTTTTCGACCTGTTCATTCGCATAATCAATTCATAAATAATACGAACAGGGGGTTCCGAGGTGAAAAAACGCTATCTATACCTGTTGCTGTTACCAGGCGTTCTATTTTTAACGATTTTCATGATCATTCCGATCCTAATGACGATTGGCACGACCTTTTTAATGAAAGCGGCGGTTTTTCC
Source organism: Peribacillus frigoritolerans (assembly GCA_030562215.1). GTDB lineage: Bacteria > Bacillota > Bacilli > Bacillales > DSM-1321 > Peribacillus > Peribacillus frigoritolerans_B. Next base: position 23,820 of record JAUPFL010000002.1, read on the forward strand.
ATACAAGGATATCTCGATTTTTTCCAAGATCGATACTTCATTGAAATTCTGCTGACGACACTTAGGGTGAGTCTGTTCACGACAATCATTTGCATTCTATTAGGATTTCCAGCAGCTTATTATATTTCAAAACTGAAACAACGAAAAAAGCCATCATGCTTTTGCTGACGATCTTCCCGCTATTAACAAGCCCTGTTGTCCGCTCATTCAGCTGGATGGTGATCATCGGGAAAAACGGTGTGGTGAATAAATTGCTTATGGGCATGGGCTTGATTGAAAAGCCGCTTGATATATTGTACACGCCCACTGCCATCATCATCGGATTGGTCCATTTATTCCTGCCATTGATCATCGTGACGCTGGTGGGTGTGATGGAGAACATCGAGACTGACTTATTAAAAGCGGCGGAGAGCCTTGGAGCATCAAGGTTGGCAGTATTCTCAAAAGTGATCATTCCGCTTTCGGTTCCAGGTTTGGTCATTGGCAGCATCCTTGTTTTCGTAGGAAGCTTCACGGCCTATACAACACCTGCTTTATTAGGCGGGAAACAGCGGGTCATTTCAACATTTCTGTATCAAAACGCGATTACATTGAACGAATGGCAAGTGGCATCGATTGTCGCTACCATAATGATTGCAGTAACAGTTCTTATCATATCGATCATGAATGGTTTGGCAAAAAATTAAATCCAAAGGGGTAGAGGTGTATGCAGGAAAAAAATCGAGGATTGGCCCTGTTTACTCTCCTGGTGTTCCTTTTTTACTAGGGCCTTTGCTTATCATATCCGTTACGTCATTTGAAGGCGGAAATATTTTGAAGTTCCCGCCGGAAGAGTTTTCTTTAAGATGGTACGAAAATATCTTTAATGTGGAAATGTTTTTGGTCGCTTTTAAAACGTCCATCCTTGTTTCACTGGCAGGCAACCTTTTGGCACTGTTACTGGGAGTGCCGGCTGCCTATGCATTAAGCCGGTTTGATTTCAAAGGGAAAAGCGTGATTAATGCATTTTTCGTTTCTCCCATATTAATACCGGGAATTGTGCTGGGCTTTGCGTTTTTACGTTATATTGTGGGGACTTATCAGCTTCCGATATATGCGGCCCTGTTTGTGGGACATACTGTTATCATGCTGCCGTTCATCATCCGTGTGATTTCTTCAAGCTTATCAAACTTTGACTTTTCCATTGAAGAAGCGGCGGAGAGTCTCGGAGCGAGTAAATTGGGCACATTCTTTACAGTCGTCCTCCCGAATATAAAATCAGGAATTCTGGCGGCAGTCATGATCGCCTTCTTGGAATCCTTCAATAATGTAGACATTTCAGTTTATATGACTGGCCCTGGGGTAAGTACGTTTCCGATTCAGATGCTGACGTATGTGGAGAACTACTTCGATCCTACCATTTCGGCCATTTCCGTATTGCTCATGTTCATAACGGCTTTCTTCATGTTTATAGTAGAACGGCTCATGGGATTGTCTTATTTCACAAAACGATAAAGGAGGTAATGATGGTGGCTTTATTCACTTTACAAGATATATCTGTAGCATATAACAAACAGAATATATTAAAAGATTTCAATCTTGAGATTGAAAAAGGGAAACTGGTATCCCTTCTTGGCCCGAGCGGCTGTGGGAAAACGACGACCCTGCGTTTAATTGCCGGGTTTTTACAGGCGAACGATGGGAAGTTTTTATTCAAGGAAAAGGACTATACGAAAGTGCCCGTCAACAAGCGGAATTTTGGCTTTGTGTTCCAAAACTATGCATTATTTCCGCATTTGTCGATATTCGATAATATTGCATTCGGTCTCCGTCTAAGAAAGAATTCTAAAACTGAAATCGAAAAAAAGTAATGAATGTGCTCGAGATCGTTAATTTAAAAGGTTTTGAAAAACGATATCCCCAAGAGCTTTCCGGAGGGCAAAAGCAGCGGGTCGCGATTGCCAGGGCGCTGGTGATTGAGCCGGACATCCTCTTATTTGACGAGCCATTGAGTAATCTTGATGCCAACTTAAGGGTGAATATGAGGGTCGAAATTCGCCGTATCCAACAAGAGCTGGGGATTACAACGGTATATGTTTCCCATGACCAGGAAGAATGCTTTTCGATATCCGACCAGGTGGCGATCATGAATAAAGGGATCATCGAACAGCTTAGTGACCCTGCGACCATTTACAAATATCCTGAAACCAAGTTTGTCGCTGACTTCATCGGCTTCAAGAACTTCATTGACTTCGATAAGCGGACGGATCATGACGGTAAAATTGAACTGAACAAATCTGGATACTCATTTGTGCTGCACAAGGATCCACAGATGACCAATTCAACGGGGAAAATAGGAGCCATCAGGCCGGACGATCTGTTGATCAGGGAAAAAGATAACACGGGAGCTGTTCAGGAAAATAATTTATCTGGCCGAGTCAAGGTAAGTACCTATCTGGGAAGAAGCTATCAATATGTCGTTGAAACTCCAATAGGGGATTTCACTGTGAACAAGGAAATGGCGGAATGCTATCGGACGGGTCAGGAAATCATCCTTGAAATTCCGAGAAACCAGATGGTGCTTGTTGACTAGTTTAGGGGGTAAGTTATGCGAATGGATATGCTTGTAAGGGATATCAACGTGTTTAACAGCTATTTTAAAAGATTCATTAAAGGGAATGCAGCCATCAAGGATGGTAAGTTCTATTATATTGGAGAACGTGAATTGGATGCTTTCGAGCCGGAGAGAATCGTCGATGGACAGGGGAAGTATATGGTTCCAGGTCTGATCGATATCCATCTCCACATTGAAAGTACGATGGTGACGCCTGCGACCTTTTCCTACGGGTTAATCAAAAATGGCGTGACGACGATCGTGCCGGAACCGCATGAAATGGCCAATGTTTTCGGCATTTCCGGCGTGAAGGAAATGATTAAAGCAAGTGAAGATTGCGTAGCGGATATGTTTTATGCCATCCCGAGTTCCGTTCCAGCCACATCGATGGAAACAACAGGCGGTTCTATCGAAATAGATGATATTGACGAATTGATGCAAACGGAGGACATTATATGTCTTGGCGAGATCATGAATTACTATGAGGTCATAACCGACCCGGATTGCAAAACGAATAAGATCTTGTCACATATCCGTTCCCGTTATCCAGATCTGATCATAGAGGGGCACGTTCCAAAGCTGCTCGACCTGGACTTGCAAAAGATTATTAATGCCGGAATTAATTCAGATCATACACACCAGACCGTGGAAGGGATGGATGCGAGGATCGCTGCCGGGATGTTCATTGAGATTCAAGAGAAATCAATGACTGAAGAAGTGATAGATTACTTGAAGGAAAATCAGGTGGATGAACATTTCTGCTTTGTCACCGATGATGTCATGACCGACTCATTCCAAAACAGAGGACATCTGAACGTCCTTTTAAAGAAAGCCGTTCAAATGGGGATGACTCGGAAAAAGCCATTTATGCATGCACCTATACACCTGCACAGCGGATGCGGATGTATGATCGCGGCGCCATTGCACCTGGAAAAACAGCAGATTTCCTGCTGCTATCGGACTTGGAAACATTTGAAATTGAACAAGTATACAAAAAAGGTGAACTAGTTTATGAATCTTCACGGCCATATGTACAAGAAGTGAAGGAAGAACAATTTCCTGAGCATTTCTATCAAAGTGTGAAGCTTGCGGAACTTACCGAAAACGATTTTAACATCACGATCCCGGATAAGCATGAAAGCAGCATGTGCCGGATCATAAATGTGCAGAATGGTTCTACTTTCACGTCTGAAACCCATGATCGTATAGAAGGGAAGAATGGTCAATTAAGCTGGGAAGAGAGCCCTTATGGTTTAATCGCCACATTCGAACGATACGGGAAAAACGGTAATCGGGCACACGGGTTGATCACCGGCGATGTATTGAAGCGTGGAGCGGTCGCCACAACCTATTCGCATGATAACCATAATCTTCTGGTGGTTGGCCATAATAAGCAGGATATGATGATTGCCGCTAACGAAGTAATAAGGAAGCAAGGCGGTGTCTGCTGCGCCCACGATGGCAAGGTCCTTTCCATGATTCCCCTTCCGGTAGGAGGGATTCTTTCGGAAGAGCCCATGGACATCGTATCAAAGCAGGTTCAGCACCTGACAGATGCACTTAAATCGTTAGGCTACGAACATTATAATGTCATCATGTCATTAAGCACCTTATCGCTTCCTGTCAGCCCGGCTCTGAAAATAACCGACCATGGATTGATCAACGTGAACGAAGGGAAAACAGTCCCTCTCATAATGAGTGATGAAGATTAAAACGAACAGGGGATTATCCAATGGATAATCCCCTTTTCTTAATGCCTTAACATCAAATGTTAGCTGGACTTGTTTATTTACATATAATTACTATTATAGGGAATATATGATAAAATAGAGGGGCAACTGAGGATAGAGTGGTAGGTCACAGCTTTACTTTTCGCTTGAATAGAATGATCCATTACATCACCTCTATTAATAAAAATTTGGAAAATGTCAAAAAATGAATTGACTCTTTCTTACTGATATGGTATGTTAATTCCAATCTAAGAAAAGGTGTGGTGTTTTATGTCGGGAGTAGGTATCAACTAATTTAGTTGAATAAGGTATTTGATCACTGATATGTCAGTGGATTAAGTATGCCTTTTTTCACAGTGCAATTCTGCATTGTGGATACCTACCTTAAGACTGCTTCCTTTTCCATAAATCGTGTAACATGCAGGTGTTACGGCGAAAAGCATGGTGGGATTTGTCCTATCATGCTTTTTTGTGTACGCAGGTCTATTCGAGCTGCCCAATTTGTTATCGATTTTAGGTACTTATCCATGGATAAGGCCGATGCCCGCAGGAGCTTTCTACTCAAATGGCTTGTTCATTTGTAAAGGTAGGGGGACCATTGCGGGCATTTTTTGGATTCGGGAACTTTAATCACTCACTCATTCAAGGAGGATCATTAGATGAATACAATGACTTATGAAAAATTACAATATATCCAACTCAAGGAAATGGTGAAAAAACATTGTGTAAGCGGTTTAGGAAAAGCGTTATTGGATCAGCTTAAGCCGAGCAGCACTTTGAAGGTCGTTAAAAATCGTTTGAACGAGACCACGGAGGCAAGGAACTTACTGAATGCGGAAAGCCATATTCCCTTAAAAGGCATTTCTCATATTGGCCTCCATATTGACAAACTGGAAAAAGGAATGATTTTGGAGCCGTCAGAGTTAGTGGCGATAGCAGACTTCTTAAGAGGCTGCAGGAATATCAAGAAATTCATGACCGATAAAGAGTTCTTTGCACCAACACTGCATTCCTATGCCCGCTCCATGACTGAATTCAGGGGCATTGAAGAAGAAATCCAATTCACCATAAAGGGAAATGCTGTTGTTTCCGAAGCAAGCAAGGACCTGAAACGGATCAGGAACCAAATCATCAAGACAGAAAGTAAAATAGAGGAACGGCTGAATAAGTTCTTGAAGAGCGGAGCCAATAAAGAGTTCATTCAGGAATTTTTCATCAGTAAAAAGGATGACCGCTACACCATCCCGATCAAAGCCTCCTACAAAAATCAAGTGGCCGGAACGATCGTGGAAGTATCCGCAAAAGGGGCTACCGTCTTCATTGAACCTGCCTCTGTTACGAAATTGAATGTAGAATTGGCAAGCTTAAAAGCGGAAGAATCGATGGAAGAGTATCAACTATTGGCCACATTATCCGGAACGGTTTTCGAACAGCTGAAACCGATCAAGATTAACATCGAGTTAATCAGTCAATATGACATGATCTTTGCAAAAGCCAAATTCAGTAAAAGCATGGATGCCATCGAACCGAAAATCAATGATCACGGTTATATTAAATTAACGAGCTGTAAACATCCCCTTTGCCGCAAGACAGCGTACCTTTGGATTTTGAAATCGGTAAGGACTATCGCAGCTTGATCATTACAGGCCCTAATGCCGGGGGAAAACAGTCGTTCTGAAAACGGTCGGCATCCTTACATTGGCCGTCATGTCAGGACTGCATGTTGCAGGGAAAGAGGGGACGGAGCTTGCCGTCTTTGATCAAGTATTCGTCGATATCGGTGATAATCAAAGCATTGAAAATGCGCTGAGCACGTTTTCGTCGCATATGAAAAACATCTCGGAAATCATGGGGGCGATAACCAATAACTCCTTGCTGCTGTTCGATGAAATCGGGAGCGGAACGGAACCGAATGAAGGAGCAGCATTGGCGATTAGCATCCTTGAGGAATTCTATCAAAGGGGCTGCATAACCGTTGCAACGACCCATTATGGTGAAATCAAGCGCTATTCGGAAATTCACAGTGATTTCATGAATGCGGCCATGCAATTCAACAGTGAAACACTAGAGCCCAAATATAAGCTGTTGATCGGTCAATCCGGGGAAAGCAATGCCCTGTGGATAGCCCAAAAAATGAATGTCCGTGAAAAGGTACTGCAAAAGGCAAAGCTCTATATCGAAAATAAAGACTACGACTTGGAGCGTGTCCAGGAAGGCAAAATCAAAAAAGCGAAGCCAGCAGCCGTTCCTAAAGAATCATCTTATGAATATGAAGTCGGTGACAAAGTGAAGGTAAGCGAACTGAATGGATACGCGATCGTTTATAAGAAAAAGGATTCCTTCAATAATGTCGTCGTACTTTTCGAAGATACCTTCAAGGAAGTTCATGCCAGTAGGCTCGAGCTTGAAATAAAGGCCGTCGATTTATATCCTGAAGGCTATGATCTCAATTCTTTATTTGTCAGCTACAAAGAAAGGAAATTGAACCACGACTTAGAGCGGGGATCAAAAAAGGCATTAAAGAATGTAGCTGCGGATATCCGGAAGAAGCTTGGTGAATAGTACGATCTTCCAATATGCAAAAAAGCCTGTAGGCAAAAAGAGTTCTAAACATAGTTGAATGGAACGGAAGGTGCGAGACTCCTGCGGGAAGAGCGAGTCCAAGGGAGACCCCACAGGCGCAAGTGCGCCGAGGAGGCTCCCGGACCGCCCGCGGAAAGCGAGTGCCTGAAGTGGAAATCAACGTCCAAATTTGTGCAAGCAAAAAACTGTAATCAAACTCGATTTTCATCGAGTTTGACTACAGTCTGAAGCCTCTCTATATGACGGGCTTTTTTGCGTTGTATTATTTTATTGAATTACTTTTTTCATTATATAAATTAATCAATTCTGCATTTTGCTCATTCAGCTTTTTCACATTCTTATTAATCGTTGCCAATTCCCAAAGTACAGCCAATCCAAAGATTAGCACAAGCGTTAATAAATCCATTGTTGCCCTCCTATTGATGTTGTGTACCTTTAATTAGATGATTCTTTTCACTTGGATTCATCTTCTCAACCCGGGAAGGCAAGTTTTTTCTTTGAAAATAATTGTTTTGAATCAAAGCATATATCACTAAAAAAGTTCCCAGTAATTCGTATGATGATAGTGATCCTCCTTGGATAAAAACGATTGCCAACGTGGTTATTGGAACTAAATTGATAAATAGGATTCCATTGATCGGCGTTAAAAGTTTAATGCCTAAGTTCCAGCTTAAAAGGGCTATGGCACCAGGGAAAATAATCATGAAAATCATCTCGCCATAAATGGATTGCATAACCTCTGCCGTAGGGACAGACAGGCCCATTGCAGTTGCGAGGAATGTTATGATTGCTGATACTGCTGTTCCCAAAATGCATGTTAAAGTCGAATAGCGAAGTGTTGACCATCCATCAAATTGGTTGCCGCCCATCGTATAAATAACCCACCCTATAACCCCGATAAGAATGAAAAGGATAGGGATGATGCTATCTTTCAATAAAAATACGAATGATAAGTTGCCATTGGTAATGACAAGAATGGCCCCTATCAAGGCAAGGAACAAACTGGCGATGGTATACTTCATCGGTCTGGCATTTTTGAAAACCCACATTATTAAAATTGAAATCATGGGCATTAATGATTCCATGATGGAAGCAACGATTACCCCGTTATGTCCCAGTAAATCTTGCCCTGCGAAAATGAGAAAGTTGTATACAGTGAACGCCATCGTCCCAAAAAACAATAATTTCTTTCCTTTTCCTTCCAGGCTAAAAGACTTCTTACCTTCTTTAATGAAAAGCAATATCCCTAAAATTACGCTAACAGCTAAATATCGCAAAAAAGCGAAATAAAAAGGATCAATATACATTAGGGCCCTTTCTGCAACTGGAAACATTGCTCCCCAAGAAATGCTGGCAGTCAAACATAAAAGTGCACCGATTAAAACTTGATTTTTTTCATAAAAGCTTCCCCTCGAAAATAATGATTGATTTAATTCCTATACACACCTTATGATAAAGTCATTATCATGTAAAATGACTTAAAATGAATATAATCATCATTATTAATGATAGTTGAGGAAGGGGGTCAATTTTATGGAAATGCGGGATTTGCAAATATTCCAGTGCGTCGCTAAATATGGCAGCGTAAGTAAGGCGGCTGTTGAATTGAATTACGTCCAATCAATGTAACGGCGAGGATTAAGCATTTAGAGCAGGAGTTACGGACGCCTTTATTCAATCGACATAAACGTGGCATGTCTTTAACTGCAGAGGCCAGAAAGATGCTGGAGTATGTAAACAAAATTTTGCTTGATGTGGAAGAACTCAAGCAAGTATTCCTGGATAGTGAAACACCTACAGGGATATTGAACATCGGTACAGTTGAAACGGTCAGCGATCTTCCCAAGATTCTAGCCTCCTATCATAAACAGTATCCAAATGTCGATTTATCCATAAAGGCAGGGTTAACGGAAGATTTAATTAAAGATGTCATTGAACACAGGCTGGATGGCGCTTTTGTCACAGGACCGATTAAACATCCGCTCATTCAGCCATACGATGTATGTACAGAAAAACTTGTATTAGTTACAAGAAATGAAACATTCAACCTTGAAGAAATCATAACAGAACCATTTTTAGTATTCAGTCAGGGGTGCGGCTATCGCTCCAAACTGGAACAATGGCTGAGGGAAGAAGAAGTGATGCCAAAAAGGATCATGGAGTTCAATGTATTGGAAACGATCTTAACCAGCGTGACACTGGGCCTTGGCATTACCCTCGTACCGCAATCGGCGGTAAATCACCTTACAGCCAATGAAAAAGTGCACGTGCATGCTATTCCGGAAGAATACGGCAATATCTCGACTGTCTTCATTCACCGTAAAGATGCTTATATGACAAACTCCATGCGAAGCTTCTTGCAAACGATTGAAGCTCATCATGAAAACCGCTTTAAGCAAAATCCAGAAACAACTCCTGAGCTAATATGAAGGAAGGGGAGCAGCAAATCGCTTTACATAGAATGGTAGAGGAACCCCTGAAAAGGCTGTGAACCTATTAAGGGTGGGGAAATCGTATGGATGAAAAAGATTGTTTAATTTTACAATATTTAAATTAGGTATAAGCAGCCATTTTGGACTTTATAACCTGCCTTTCAATTTGGAAGAGTACATGGTTAATTGTCCTATGTTCCATTTAAATGTTGTTACGGGCTTCAGTACGGAAATGATGGAATAGCTTATGCAAGGTGAGATTGATGTTGCGATTGTAAAAGATAGTTATTTTTCTCCTTTCAGACTGTACAGACAAACTCCAGAAAAGTCAGTTTGCCTACAGTTTTTTTAGAAAAATGTTCCAGTTGATTGGAACTCCTGCGGGAAAGAGCGCCGAGGAGGGTCCCTGTCTTATTATATGGATGATGCAGAATACTTGGAAAAGCATTTGTGAATTATTTAGACAAAAAGCCAACGATTTCGTTGGCTTTTTGTCTGTACGATGATTTCAATTTTCATACATTCAAATTAGAGAAAAAATACCCTTCTTTAGCTAAACTGGCAGTTTAGCTAAAGAAAAATTGTATTACTTTCCATCAATTGGGAAAATATATAAATAATAGAAAGAAGGAGGGAACAGAGATGGAAGTAAATATGAGTGTTGAAGAAGTCGTGAATCAAATTTCTGCATTGGTAGAAAAAGAAGGGAAGCCACCTCGAAAGAAAGAGGTAAAGAAGTCAGATCCGGAGTTAATGAAAAATGCATTGTATTATTTTCCTAGTTGGGATACTGCAGTAGAACATAGCATTGGATCTTAACCATAAACGATACATGAACATTTATTTTTCAAATTAGTAGTAAGGCAAGGGAAGTTATGAAGGCCGCCAATTGGCGGCCTTTTGACGTGCGATTCTTTATATTATCATACATTCAAATTGGTTTTAATAAGTGCTCCCTATTCAAACTATCTATCGAATAGTTTAGTTAAATAAAGATATAAACGCATCAAAAGTGAATCAATTTCATATTTTTCCTTTTCGGAAAGAGTGGAGTATCGATCTTTTTTAGTCGATAAAGTCTGATACTTCAGAAGAACAGTGTAACTTTTTTCCATATGGGACCGTATAATAATTTGTTAAAACACATGAAAAGAGGGTTCCAATGAAAAAGATATTGTTGATTTTGGCAGCCGTTTTTTTGGTAACTGGACTTAGTGCTTGTAAAGGAGTCCAGGAGGAAAGCAAGGAATCTCCGACAATTTCAGAAAAGCCAAATGATAATCCTAAGCAAACCGACGGGCAAGATGAAGATCCTCCAGGTGAATCGGTCGATGATCCGGCAAAAGATCTGCCAAATACGAAAACGGATACGATCATATTAGAAGGTATGGAAGAACCATTCCAATTCACGCTTCATCTTAGTCAGGCATTGGGATTCTCAACCTACATCGTGGATGACATGGTCGTTGAAGAGGCTAGTTCTGGTGAAGGAGATGCAATGATTGTTTTTGCAAATTTTGCAGGCAAGAGAAATGAGGATGCCAAAGTTCAGATATTTTCCAAAAGGGAGGGTACGAATGCGACAATAGAAGAACAGGCAGAGTTTGCGAGGGAAGTTGTGATAAGCAATGACTTTGAGATTAAACAGCGATCTGATAATACGCCGAACCGATTTGATTGGTCTGAGGTTGAATTTGACATTAGTAAGAAGGGCAGTAATTATTCAATATTGGGTACAGTGTCGGTTTTTCAACATGGCGACCGCGTTTACTATGCGATCGTTCAATACCCGGAAGATTATGAAGAAGGCTTCATACCGAGGGTTGTAAAAATGTTTGATGATATCGTATGGTATGAAGCACCTTGATAAATGAGTATCCGAAACAAAAAGGGGGCATAAAAAGGAATCCTGTTGAACGGTAGGGAGCTAGTTTATCTACAGTCTGAGAGCAGCTCTTTGGCTGCTCTTTTTATGCTGTTTGAATTAATCAGGTGAAGAAGGATAAATGATTGGCTTAGAGAATAATTATGGAAAGGGTCATAGGTTCTCGAAAACTGAATTTGATAGAAAATAGGTGAAGCAAGTGGAGTTGGATACATTATATAAGACATATCAACCTTTTCTTTTTCCATCGCATACCGGATGCTTGGATCTGTTACCGATGCAGAAGATATCGTTCATGATTTATTCCTGCAGCTTAAGCTGGATCCCGGCCAAATTAAGGACATGAAAGCATATCTTGCGAAAATGACGACGAATCGGTGTCTTAATTATTTAAAATCAGCCCGTAAGAGAAGAGAGGTTTACACAGGGCCTTGGCTGCCAGAACCCCGGGTTAACGAAACAGATCAGCCTCTAGATAAGGTTGTAACGGATGAAACGGTTGCATATGCCTTCCTCGTTTTGCTGGAACAGCTATCACCTGTTGAAAGAGCGGTCTTCGTGCTTAGGGAAGCATTCACATACAGCTATGAAGATATCGCTGAGATGCTGGAAAAGAATGAAGTGAACTGCAGAAAGATCTACAGCCGCGCTAAGCGGAAATTACAGAATGATATGCCAATCCATTCGGAGGATACCAAACATGTTGATACTTTGGCAAAAAATTCATAAAAGCATCTGCGACAGGAAACTTTGAGGAGTTTTTGGATCTTCTTACAGAAGATGTTGTCCTTGTTACTGATGGCGGTGGAAAAGTGCTTTCTGCATTAAATCCAATTGTAAACAAACAGCGCGTATCCTCCTTTCTTAAAGGAGTTTCCGCTAAAGGAGGCTTCATAGGAGAACTTCTTCCGGTGATGGTCAATGGTCAGGAAGGAATTGTGCAAATGAAAGAAGGAAAGCCTGTCAAGGTGATCTGCTTTGAATTAAATCCAAAACAAAAAAATATCCGCAAAATCTTTATTGTTTCGAATCCCGATAAATTAAAACATATTCCTTTAATAGATTGAGGTTTCTCTTTTTGATGTCACAAATCAAACCTCTATTTTGTCTTATAAGTGGAACCGAAAAAGATTTAATGGAGGAGATAGACATGGAACAACGGGTTAACTACATGAAGACAAATCGTGAAGTGGTCAAATTAATGATGGGATTGGAGGAGTACAAGAAAACAACGGGAATCGATAGCACATTAATCGAATTGATTAAAATTCGCGCGTCTCAAATCAATGGCTGTGCGTACTGCTTGGATATGCACACAAAGGATGCCCGGGCAATGGGTGAAACGGAACAAAGAATTTACTGTTTGAGTGCTTGGCGTGAAACACCATTCTATTCTGATTCGGAAAGGGCAGCGCTGGAATTGACGGAAGCGGTCACGGCCATTTCAGCAAACGGTGTACCTGATGAACTGTATGAGAGGGTCCGCCTTCATTTTGATGAAAAACAATATATCGATCTCATTACCATAATCATCACAATCAACGGCTGGAACCGATTGGCCATTTCAGCCCAAAGCATACCAGGGCACTATAAGCCTGTAATGGAAAAATAATTTTGTTATTAAAACCCCTTGTATGGTTGCAAGGGGTCCCGTTACAGTAGAAACAACAAAAAGCCACGTTTTTGTATAGAAACGTGGCTTTTTATTTATTATTTTTCTTTTTTATAAAAGCGTTCACCCGTATCAGGATTATAATACACCCTTGTTTTTTCTCCAGTCACAGGGTCTATATTCATTTCATCTGTCGATTGAAATCCATCAGGAACTTTTACACCGTGATTGCGTTTAAACCGTTTATCATAGATAAAGTATCCAAGTAATATGCATAAGATAACTATAATAATTTGTAATATATAGTACCCTATGATGAATTTCATTATATTTTCTCCACAATGACGGCGGTTCCATATGCAACAATTTCGCTCATATTTGTACCGATTTCCCCAGAATCATATCTCATCATTATAATTGCGTTTGCACCCATTTCATTGGCATTTTTATCATACGGTCCATAGCTTCTTTTCTTGAATCTTCAAGCATAGCTGTATATTGCTTGATCTCTCCACCTACTAGGGATTTTAACCCTGCCATGATATCGCCGCCAATCCCTCTGCTTCTTACAATTAGACCAAAGGCAGGTCCTTTTACTTCTATAATTTTGTAACCTTCAATTTTTTCTGTGGTAACTACCAACACATTAATCGCCTCCGCCTTATTTACTTTGTTATTTAAAACTTCACTTGAAAACTGAAGGCATAAACAAATGATTCAAGTTCGCATGGAGTTTAACAGTTTATCACCCAATAATTACGCGCAATAATAATACCATTCCTTTAAATTTTAACATAATATAAGCTTTATCCTTCCTATACATAGGAATTTCACTTCTTTTACGTAACATATTTCGAATAAGCATAAAAAATCCCATTTCGTAGAAAAGAAATGGGATTAAATTTATTCGTGTTTTTTACTGCTGTTTTTTGATTGTTATATATGTGTAGATTTATGATGCTGATTGCACACCTTTTCCTTCTTCAACGGGAACCACTACATGAAGTTGAATTGCGGATAATCAAGAATATAACTCAAGGTTTCAAAGATAAAGAAATAGCTGATAAGCAGAACTTAGTGGGACAGAAGCTTTAAGGAATTCATTACAAATTATTTCATTTAAATGGATATATTTTCATCAAGGGTGAAAACATAACCGTAACGTTCATATGTCTGCCCGGCTGTTGGGTCAGCAATGAGTTGAATGAACTTGCCATCGTTACTGCCTTGGGAATTGGTAAAACAGAAGGTGGATATCAATTCGGAGATTTGGAAGTGAATGTAACCGATAAAGCAAAGATTCGCAATTTGGGCACCATAACAAAATCCTTTCAAAAAGAAGTCGAGGAGTAAAGATCAATGTGGGCGATCATTGGAACCGTGTTTACTGGAGCTATTATTTCATATTTTGAAATACCTCAACTTTTTAAAAATAAATGCTGGAGGGAAATCTCTGCCTTCATTCTATTGCTTTTAGTTGGTATGACGTTGAGTATTTTATTAATTAAAGATGTTACCATTCCTAATCCCTTAGACTGGATAACAAAAATTTATAATCCCTTCGTATCTTTCATGGAACGGATTCTGTCTTAGGGGGTATTTACTGATCATGCTCGAGAAAGGCAAAATTAGCTCAGGGGAATTTCTTATATTGGTCATCATATTTACGATAGGAGGTTCGATACTTAATGTACCTGCGCTGCTTGTCAATTTGGCAAAGCAGGATGCCTGGATTTCCTATATATTAACTACTCTCGTCAGTTTGTGTTTTGTTTTCTTATATAATAAATTAGCCTCGATTCATCCTTCTAAGACTTATGTCGAAGTTAATGAAAAAATATTGGGGAAATGGGTTGGGAAAGTTTCGGCACTGCTCTTTCTTTTTTATATTTTGTACCTTTTGTCTGCTTTATTGTATGAAATAGGGAGTTTTTCAACGACACAAATTTTGGTTGGAACACCTATCGAAATGATTATGATTCTTTTTTTATTGACATGCATAATCGGTGTACGATTAGGATTGGAAGTCATCAGCCGGACTGCATTGATCTTTTTTCCTTGGATAGTATTTATGCTTTTCATGTTATTTTTACTTCTAATCCCTGAAATCAAATTAGTACATATACAACCTATTTTTGAAGAAGGCATGAAACCGATTATTAAGGGCTCCTATCACACTTTAGCTCTCCCGTATGTACAGCTCGTTTTCTTTTTAATGATCATGCCCTATGTAAATGAAAAGGATGAAATGAAAAAGAACTTTTATCGAGGAACATTATTAGGAGGCTTCATTCTATTATTAGTGATTATTTTCTCTATCCTCGTATTGGGTATTGATATAACCGCGCTACAAAACCATCCTTCTTATAGATTAGGAAAGAGGATGAGTATTGGTGATTTTTTGGAGCGTATTGAAGTCACTGTAGCCTTCATTTGGATTCTTTCCGTGTATTTCAAGCTAACGATTTGTTATTATGGACTATCTCTGGGGTTAGCTCAAGTACTGGGATTGAAAAATCACAAAATTCTTCATTTCCCATTAGCCATTTTAATTTTTGCCTTTTCCATCATTACACATCCAAATACAGTACATAGTCAAAACTTTACTGTAAAAGCATGGACGCCCTTTTCCTTAACCATTTGTTTTCTTCTCCCCGTGTTATTGTTAGTGATGGGAATATTGAAAAAAAAGCGTTCTATTTCAAAGGCGGCCAAAGGATGTTAATGAATAATTCAATTACTGTCTTTGGTCAATCGGATAAAATGATTTCCTCCTATTGAAAAAGCCTTGGTATTTATAGGCTTTTTTTTAGATTGAATCATGCCGGGACACAGCATTTTATTGTCCCCTGCGCCTATCTAATAGTTCTGCCGCTTCTAGCTTTTTCTCCGATATGGTCCCGCTGTTTTTTCCATGTTCTTGGAATCGAAAAAACAAAATTCGACAAGGATTTCATGGCTGGTGTAAGATGAATGAAAAAGCCAGAAATGGGGTGAATGCTTTGGTTGATTTATTACCGTCGCTGTTTGAAAAAGTGGGGATCATCGTAATTGCAGCATTCCTGCTTTCTTATATGAAACCATTTCGGCAAATGATAGGCCATGAACATGAAATGTCGAAGAAAATCATGTTTATCGCACTTTTGGAACATTCGGCATCATAAGTAACTATACAGGAATCGAAATCGGGAACCATGCCATGCCGGAGGGTGATTGGCATGCTAAGATTGCTCCCGATAACGCGATTGCCAACACAAGAATTATGGGCGTGGCTATCGGCGGGTTGCTGGGAGGACCTTTTGTTGGGTTGGGAGTAGGTTTGATTGCAGGGCTTCACCGTTATTTTCTCGGGGGCTTTACGGCGGGGGCTTGTGCGATCGCTGCGATTTTGGCTGGGGTTTTATCGGGTTTTTGGGGAAAAGGCGACGAAAGATTGGGACGATCACCCCTTGGTTTGCCCTTCCCATATGCATGGCATTGGAAGCGATCCAAATGGGCATCATCCTGGTCACGGCAAAACCATTTGAAAGGGCGTGGGAACTCGTACAAGTAATCGGGCTTCCCATGATCATCATCAACGGGTTCGGGACTTTATTATTCATGCTCATCATTCAGTCGATCACAAGGGAAGAAGCACGGACGCGGGCGGTGCAAACCAATCTTGCGTTCCTGATTGCGGATCAGACTTTGCCTTTTTTCCGGCAAGGTCTGAATCAAACTTCATGCAAGAGAATAGCCCAAATCATCTTGGGGCTGACTGAAGCCGATGCGGTGGCCATTACCAATGAACATAGCGTGCTTGCACATGTTGGTGCTGCGTCTGATCACCATGTCCCTAAGGTGGGGATAGCGACAGGCTTAACGAAAAAGCCCTTGAACAAGGGAAAATCATCGTGGCCAAAACAAAAAGGACATTTATTGTTTTCATGATCAATGTCCATTGCAAGCGGCCGTAGTCCTGCCGTTGCAGGTCCAACAGAAAACGGTCGGGACTTTGAAGATGTATTTCAAGCATCCGGATAAATTAAGCCAAGTGGAACAAGAGCTAGCTGAAGGATTGGCCAAACTATTTTCCACTCAATTGGAACTCGCGAAAGCGGAAATGCAAACGAAATTATTGAAAGATGCTGAAATTAAGGCATTGCAAGCACAGGTCCATCCTCATTTTTTATTCAATGCAATCAACACGATATCCATTCTATGCCGGACGGATGTCGAGAAGGCAAGAAGTTTATTGCAGAAGCTCAGTTCCTTCTTTCGCTCTAATTTACAAGGTGCCCGTCAAATACTGGTGCCGCTAGAAAAGGAATTAGAGCATGTTAACGCTTATTTATCACTGGAGCAGGCGCGTTTTCCAGATAAATATCATATCGACTATCGCATTGAGCCAAGGCTTAAGGAAGTTCTCATCCCTCCATTCACGCTGCAGCCACTTGTTGAGAATGCGGTACACCATGCATTTCCACATGTGAAAAACAAAGGTCAAATCATCATTCACGCATACTTTAAAGAAGATGCCATGCACATTGTTGTGGAGGATAACGGAAAAGGGATTTCAAGCGGGAGAATAGATGAATTGGGCAAACATGCTGTAGAATCGGCAGAGGGTACAGGAACGGCCCTTCATAATATAAGTGAACGGCTGGAAGGGATTTATAAAGGTCAGGCCAGCCTCTCGATCGAAAGTGAAGCGGGACACGGTACAAAAGTGAAAATATCAATACCACTCAACGAAAAAGGAGCAAATGGCAACGATGATGAAAGCATTTATCGTAGAGGATGAACCACTGGCAAGAGATGAATTGAAATATCTATTGAAGAGAAGCAGGCAAGTTGAAATCGTGGGTGAGGCCGAGGGGATAGAAGATGCCATGAGGGATATCTCCGCCTTAAACCAGAACTTGTCTTTTTGGACATTGAGCTTGCAGATGGCAATGGTTTGCATCTGGCTAAGCAATTGGCGGAACTTGACCCCGCACCTTCGCTCATTTTTGCGACCGCTTATGATGAGTTTGCCCTCCAAGCCTTCGAGTTATATGCCTTTGATTATTTATTAAAGCCATTTAATGAAAAAAGGATACGTCAAACTTTGGATAAGTTCATGAAGCAGCGGCAAATCGGGAAAGGCGAATCCGGGACAGCAGCTCCCGCCAGCAGAACGGCGGTGGAACAGACAGGTAAATTGGCTGTAGAGGTAGATGATCGGATCGTTTTGATCGATCGGGATCATATTTTGTTCATAGGACTCATGGAAGGAAAGACGATCATTAAAACGGGGGAAAATGAATATAAAATCGGCGACCCTCTCATCGTGCTTGAAAGGAAGCTCGATAAGCGCTCATTTTTACGGGTCCATCGCAGTTTTATCGTGAATGTCATCCATATATCCGAAATACAGCCTTGGTTCAACTCGACTTATAATCTCATTATGAGTGACGGATCAAACATCCCGGTTAGCCGGACGTATGTGAAGGAGCTAAAGCAGCTTATCGGATTTTAAAAATTTTCATAATTCTGCATTTTAGCTTCTTCATAATGCAGTCCATCCCTCGATATCTGCATTATAGCTTGAAAACCCTTGAATTCGCTTACATTGTGATATCATTTTTTACGATGTAAGTAATAGAGGGGTTCAAATATGAATGCGGTTACAATTGTCATAGGCTCCATTTGTATATTAATGATTGCCTACCGTTTATACGGGACATTCATAGCACTCAAAGTATTAAAACTTGATGATTCCAAGCCGACTCCGGCCCATAAATTAGAAGATGGAAAAGATTATGTTCCAACAAATAAATGGGTGGCATTCGGCCACCATTTTGCAGCCATTGCAGCGGCTGGTCCTTTGGTGGGGCCGATCCTTGCTGCACAATTCGGGTATTTGCCAAGTTTATTATGGCTTCTGATCGGGGCTGTAATCGGGGAGCCGTCCATGATGCCGTCGTGCTTTTTGCCTCGATGCGCAAAGACGGGAAATCCCTTTCGGAAGTTGCGAAAGAAGAACTTGGACCTGTAGCAGGATTCTGTACAGGACTAGCGATGCTTTTTATCATCACGATCACGATGGCAGGACTTTCAATGGTCGTTCTGCATGCTTTGGAAAATAATCCATGGGGGACTTTTGCTGTCGGGATCACCATTCCGATCGCCATGGGTGTAGGGCTTTACCATAAAAACCGGCAACCTGAAAGGGGCGACCATCGTCGGGTTCGGGCTCATCATGGCCGCAATTTTACTTGGTCCGAACATTCAAGGAACGGCACTTGGCGACTTATTGACACTTGAAGCGAGCACACTTGCCATCATTTTGCCGATCTATGCTTTCTTCGCTGCCGCATTGCCTGTTTGGCTGCTGCTGGCACCTCGTGATTACTTGAGTACATTTATGAAAATCGGTGTATTTGCCGCATTGATTATCGGCGTTTTCGTAGTGAATCCAGAAATCCAGTTTCCTGCGTTTACCGAATTCATTAATGGCGGTGGCCCGATTGTAGCCGGTCCTGTTTGGCCATTCATTTCAATAACCATCGCCTGTGGGGCGATTTCAGGATTCCATGCATTTGTCGGATCTGGGACAACTCCAAAAATGTTAAACCGTTGGAGTGATATCAAATCCGTTGGTTTCGGAGCGATGCTTGTGGAATGTGTCGTTGCCATCATGGCATTGATTGCTGCGGTTTCGCTGCAGCCAGGAGATTATTTTGCGATTAACTCCACACCTGAAGTATTTCAAACATTGGGTATGGAAACCGTACACCTTGACGAACTCAGTGAAGAAATCGGCATTAATCTGGAAGGACGGACAGGCGGGGCAGTTACACTTGCTGTCGGCATGACCTATATTTTCACCGAAATACCCTTCTTTGACAAACTGGCTTCATTTTTCTTCCAATTCGTCATCATGTTCGAGGCGGTGTTCATATTAACCGCAATCGATTCAGGGACACGTGTTGCCCGTTACTTAATCCAGGACTTCTTCGGGGAGTTCTATAAACCATTAAAACGAGTCGATTGGCTGCCGGGGAACATCTTCGCCAGCGCGTTAGCCTGCTTTATCTGGGGATATCTACTTTACTCTGGGGACATCGGTTCGATCTGGGCACTCTTTGGCGTATCCAACCAGCTCATGGCTTCGATTGGACTCATCATCGGTGCGACCGTCGTCTTGAAAATCGCCGACAAGCGCTGGTATATGTGGACATGCCTCGTGCCCCTTGCCTACTTATATGTAACAGTTAATGTAGCAGGGTACTGGATGGTGAAAAACGTATACCTGAACCCGGCCTCTGCAGGATTCAGCATCTTGAACGGAATATTATCGATCACCATGTTAATCCTAGGCTTGATCATTCTGGTTGCCGCCTTGAAAAAATGGCGGGAGCTTTGGAAAATCCCTCAAGCAGAACTATTGAAAAGATCAGCATAAACATAAAAAATCCGGGCGGAAGCTGCCCGGATTTTTGTTCGTTGCAATGCCCCCAATTAAAATTAAGACACCAAAACCTGAAAAAGGAAAGTATCAATAACCCCAACTTTGTTAATGATAGCAAATGAGGAGGTGTGATAAAATGGCAAAAGATGTTCTATGTGAAGTGAATAATTGTAAATATTGGGATTCTGGAAACAAATGCAGTGCAGATGCTATTTATGTTGTCAGCCATAAAGGGAAACAAGCATCAAATAGCAAAGAAACGGATTGCAAAACATTTGATCCAGAAATTTAAAACATCGGGGGTAACCATCAACTGGTTACCCTTCTTTCATTTTATTATTGATAATAAAAATCATTTTCATTCAAGAATATAGAAATTCATTTTAATTTTCTTCATGAAAAGGATATTTGGGCGATAAAATCGTGAGTTTGAGCGAGTTTGATCGATATCCTCGAGAGTTTTAACACTTTACACGTGAATTAAGCAGTTTTACTCGTGAGTTTCAGCAATTTACTCGTGAGTTTGGGCAGTTTACTCGTGAATTCGCACATTACTCGAGAGATTGAGCGATAAACTCAAGTCTGGGCAATATAAACGTGAGTTAGATCGATATCCTCGAGAGTTTCAACACTTTACTCGTGAATTAAGCAGTTTTACTCGTGAGTTTCAGCAATTTACTCGTGAGTTTGGGCAGTTTACTCGTGAATTCGCACATTACTTGAGAGATTGAGCGATAAACTCAAGTCTGGGCAATATAAACGTGAGTTTGATCGATATCCTCGAGAGTTTCAACACTTTACTCGTGAATTAAGCAGTTTACTCGTGAGTTTGGGCAGTTTACTCGTGAAATTGGGCAGTTTACTCGTGAATTCGCAAATTACTCGAGAGATTGAGCGATAAACTCAAGTCTGGGCAATATAAACGTGAGTTTGATCGATATCCTCGAGAGTTTCAACACTTTACTCGTGAATTAAGCAGTTTTACTCGTGAGTTTCAGCAATTTACTCGTAAGTTTGGGCAGTTTACTCGTGAATTTGCAAATTACTCGAGAGATTGAGCGATAAACTCAAGTCTGGGCAATATAAACGTGAGTTTGATCGATATCCTCGAGAGTTTCAACACTTTACTCGTGAGTTTGGGCAGTTTACTCGTGAAATTGAGCAGTTTACTCGTGAGTTTGGGCGATAAACTCAAGTCTGGGCAATATAAACGTGAGTTTGATCGATATCCTCGAGAGTTTCAACACTTTACTCGTGAACTAAGCAGTTTTACTCGTGAGTTTGGGCAGTTTACTCGTGAAATTGAGCAGTTTACTCGTAAATTCGCACATTACTCGTGAGTTTGAGCGATAAACTCAAGTCTGGGCAATATAAACGTGAATTTGATCGATATCCTCGAGAGTTTCAACACTTTACTCGTGAATTAAGCAGTTTTACTCGTGAGTTTGGGCAATTTACTCGTGAATTCGCACATTACTCGAGAGATTGAGCGATAAACTCAAATTTGGACAATATAAACGTGAGTTAGATCGATATCCTCGAGAGTTTCAGCACTTTTTACTCGTGAAATTGAGCAGTTTACTCGTAAATTCGCACATTACTCGTGAGTTTGAGCGATAAACTCAAGTCTGGGCAATATAAACGTGAATTTGATCGATATCCTCGAGAGTTTCAACACTTTACTCGTGAATTAAGCAGTTTTACTCGTGAGTTTGGGCAATTTACTCGTGAATTCGCACATTACTCGAGAGATTGAGCGATAAACTCAAATTTGGACAATATAAACGTTAGTTAGATCGATATCCTCGAGAGTTTCAGCACTTTTTACTCGTGAAATTGAGCAGTTTACTCGTGAGTTAGATCGATTACTTTTGAAAGGGTCAGCCCATCACCGATTGGGATTAGCATGGATTCCAATTGAGGGTGTTTGGCCACCGTTTCATTGAATGCCTTCATAAATGCAGTGTGACGTTTAGGTTCAGCATCCGGATCTGCGACAAACGGGGGTGATCTGTTTTTATTATTTTTGAACTTTACTAAGTAAATCTAAAAGCTGCTGTTTTTCCGTCTCATTCAAGTTGGCAAACTGTGATGCCTGAAAATGCTCTTGTTTTGGAACGACTTCATGAAAAAACTCTTTACCTTCCTCAGTCAATGAAAGGTATTTTGTCTTCCATTCCTGCTCCCGTTTAATCAATCCCAACTCTTCCATTTTCCTTAATAGTTGAGTGATATTGCCTTTTGTCACAAAAAGCTTGTTTGCCAGTTCTTGCTGAGACAATCGTTCATGGGAACCCACTTGAACCAAGATATCGAATTGGGCTGCCGATAGATTCCATTTTTTTAAATGTTGATTGGATTCCCGGATACTCTGGTTATATATTCGTGTTATTCGGAACCATAACATTAAACCTAGTCTTTCCTCATTATTAGATGCGGAGGGATTCGTTGTGTTTTCTTTCATGAATGTCACCTCATACTTTCTTTGTTCCAATCAGTTTATGAATAAACCAATTGCGTGTCAAATGCAAAAACTTCCAGCTTCATACGAAGAAACCAGTATTATCATTTGATACTGGTTTCTTTGATTCCTTTATCATGTAGTCGTTAGTTTGGCATAAATGATAAAGAATAATGTTAATTCGGCTATTATCACAATATTTGGTACCCCGACAAACAAATTAAAAATAAAAAAGACTGCTAAAATCCCTAAAAATAACCCTAAATGATATATTTGCAACTGCATGTGCTTATGTCTATATTGGTGGAAAACAAACGTGGTTGACATGAAATAGAGCAATACGGAACCGAAAACAAAATATAGGATAAATGAATAATGGACTTCATGTAAAAACAATAATCTGATGGCTGCTGCAATCATGCTTATAGACATTAAAATAAACAGATGACCGTAAATGATGATTTGGCCGGAAGATTGTACAGACTTGTCGACTTTCTTCTCCATGTTATCGAAATATTGCCACCACATGGCTATTATCAGGGCAAATGAAATGATGGAAAAGGCAATCGAATCCCAATTTCCTTGTTTAGGTTGAATGACCGCAAGCGTACTGACAAGAGCTTCCCCAAAGAGAATGATGGTAAATAGACCAAAGCGCTCCAACAAGTGGGCCGTATTTGTAGGAACCTTTTCTAAGCACTTTCTTCCAAGGATCGGGACAATGATATCGACCAGGATGCCTAAATACAACACAGCATAACGAAGCCAAGAATCAAAAAGGACAGAGAATAATGAAATGACGATTCCAATCCAAAAATACCTTCCCAAAAAGAGTGCTGCCTTTTTTCGAACCCCTTCTTCTATCCGCTGTACAACAAGATATTGGATGGCAGTAACGGCTCTCAATCCAATATAACCAATTAAAAAAGAAAGATAATAAGGATCAAAATCAACGGATAAGCTTGAGGTCATGATTAGGACAAAAAACATTTGTAATATCAAAAATAGTCGTTGATGAAATACATCCTTTCCAAACCGGTTAATAAATATGGTTTGCCCCACCCATGCCCACCAGATAGGAATAAAAATCAACACGAACTTTAATAAATACTCTGGATGGATATATCCATCTTCAACATGCAGTAAAACATGAGTGGCGCCCGCAACGGCCGCCACAAATAACAAATCATAAAAGAGCTCTAACCATGTAACTTTCTTTTCATCCATTTCTGCACTTCCCCCAATCGCCTTATAGTTTATAGTATGTTGGAAATATTCCAAAAATGGAAGGGCGATCCAATATAACTTTAGAGCATGTTATTTATCCATTATATGAAGTTCTTTTAACCCAATATTAAGTTAAGCCAAATTTAGTAAATACAAGCGTGTAATTAGGAATAACGTCACTATTTTATTTTTGGCACATTATGGTAATATAGGAGATGATTTCAA
Organism: Peribacillus frigoritolerans; assembly: GCA_030562215.1. Lineage (GTDB taxonomy): Bacteria > Bacillota > Bacilli > Bacillales > DSM-1321 > Peribacillus > Peribacillus frigoritolerans_B. The sequence continues at coordinate 48,003 of JAUPFL010000002.1, forward strand.
ACAGGGAGGGAAGTAGATGACCAGAACCATCGGCCTTATTTGCGGCAGTTTACGGGAAAATTCTTATAATCGAATCATTGCTCAATCATTGACAGATATGGTTGATTCGTATCAATTTCGCTGGGTCGAAATTAATGATCTTCCGTTGTTTAACGAAGACTTGGAAGTAAGTGGGGTTCCTGAAACAGTGACATCATTTAAATCCGCCATCCAGGACGTTGACGGTATCATTATCGTAAGTCCAGAGTACAATTCTGGAATACCGGGCGTATTGAAAAATGCATTGGACTGGGCATCAAGGCCTCGGGAGTCCGCCGTTCTTACTAAAAAACCAGTTGGCCTGATTGGAGCTACTCCTGGTGGAATGGGTACTGCATTTGCTCAAATGCAAATCAGGCAAGTACTGGAAGCCATGCAAGTACATGTTCTTCCATTTCAAAAAATGCTGATTTCCCAAGTACATACAAAGATTGATTCTGATCGGAAAGTGCTTACTGACGATCAAACAAAACGTTATCTTGAGCGGTATTTACAGCAATTCATTCATTGGATCGATCACACTCCAGTTATAGATTAATCAATAATCAATGATTCTTATTATATATGATTGACAGGTTATAAGTTTATAGATAAACTTATAACAACAGTCAGTTAAGTTGTAAACTGATTGGAACCAACGAAGGGGTTGGGGGATTTCCCTACATATGAACTTTCTTCGATAGCTTTTAATAAAAGGAGGACTTTAAAAATGTCTGATCTCTATTCCCGTCTTTCCAAAGATGATGCTGCGGTTCTTTTGGTGGATCATCAAACCGGTCTTATTTCCGGGCTAGTGCGTGATTATGGTGTTGATGAATTCAAAAATAATGTCATGGCCCTGGCCAACACCGCTAAGTTTTTTGATTTACCAGTCATTTTAACGACAAGCTTTGAAAACGGACCAAACGGACCGCTCATGCAAGAATTGGAAGAACTTTTTCCTCACGCACCAAAAATAGCTCGGCCTGGACAAATTAACGCATGGGATAATGAAGACTTTGTTAAAGCAATCGAAGAAACTGGAAAAAAACAACTTATCATCGCGGGCGTGGTTACAGATGTCTGCGTTGCTTTCCCGGCACTTTCCGCTTTGAACGCTGGTTATGAAGTATTTGCCGTAACTGATGCTTCAGGAACAGTCAGCAAACAAGTAGCTGATGCAGCATTATCGCGTATGGCCCATGGCGGTGTACAGCTTATGAACTGGTTTAGCGTAGCGTGCGAATTACAACGTGATTGGCGCAATGACGTTGAAGGGTTTGGTGCTTTACTATCCAGCCAGCTTCCAGGTTATCAAAATATAATCGGAAGCTATAGAGGAGCTCAGCGCGATTTCAGCAAGCAGATCTAAAGAAAAACGCACCGATTGAATAAAGGAGGAGACATTTGTCCCCTCTCGTACTGTAGGCAAGCTCGATGAAAATCGAGTTTGCCTACAGTTTTTTAGTATGGGTACAATTTGTCCGCTCCAGGCACTTGCTTTTCCTGCAGGAGTCTCGCACTCCTGTTCCAATCTTTACAAACCTGGTTATCCTTCAGATTTTTTATTGTTTTATATGGGACGAAACCATATTGGATTGAAGAAATATGCGACACGCCTGCCGAATAACTGGCTAACCGAGACCTCACAGACGCTTGCTTTGATGCGGCTTGGCAGACAGTCGGCGGAAAGGGAGCGGATTTCTGAAATCAAACTAGAACTTCTTTTTGAGGTTCTTTAAAAAATGAACGTGGATTTCCTTTCATTTTGATTTGATGAAAGATAAGTTTGGCCCCTTTAAAACGCCTCATCATTCGAAACCTCAGCTACATCCACGAATCCCTTTTATACCTTGGCCTCATGACCTCACTTCGCCTCCAAACTGTATAAAGTACATCCCTTCTAAATATAGTCTGTATGGAAAATTGATTACATGCAGTATTGTGCACAAATGTTTATAGAGTATATTATTGTGCAGTACCTATGACAACATTCGGACTTAGAAACGATACATTTTTAATAAGAAGTGAGATATCGTAGAAGCAGGGAGAGGGATTGAGAATGTTTTTAGATGAAAGAAGCGCCAATTTACTGAAACTATTACAGCATTCGCCCATTTCAAAAATGAAAGAACTTGAAGCCCAAACAGGTCTGACGAGAAGGCAAATTCAATATGGTCTGAGCAAAGCGAATGACTGGCTCCAATTTCATGGATATCAACCGATTCAATATAATCGCGAAATGGGCTACTCCTTTTCTGAAACGATCAGGGATGAAGAATTGAATGTAAAACTGACAAAACGCAATTATATATTTTCAGAGACAGATAGGGAAAAAGTTTTTTACCTCATGATCCTGTTAAGCCAAGAGGAGTTGTCCGTCTATCATTTCCAGACGATCACCGGGCTTTCGCGAAATACGGTGCTTAAGGATTTAAAAAGACTTAAAGAGAAAAACAGGGACATACCGCTCAAGATCCAGTATTCCAAACAAGATGGCTACGTGGTGATTGGGGAAAGCCGAGTAAAGAGGTATATCATTGAACGCCTCGTGCATGATGTACTGAACAGTCCCAATAGTGAATGGATCATGGAGTGCATATGGGGAAATCATGAAAAGCAAATCAGCTCGATCCGGTTACAGCTTGAAAGGGCCGAACGTAAATTGGGCATCACCTTTACGGATGAACGGCTTCATGAACTGAGCTATTTATTTCTATGTACAGATCAGCTCATAGGAAAAGGGGAAGAGTTACAGGCCGACCAGAGCTGGGCGCCGTTTGTTGCGACGGAAGAATACAAACTGGTTGAGGAAATGACCAGAACGAATGCCTTTCAATCAGTATGGAGCGAAACGGAAAACTTATACGCAACCTTACATTTACTGAGCATGAATCGAACGAAGGATATTTCCCCCTTAAGGATGATGAAGTCATTCAACACCTTTTGCAGGAAATAGTGGAAGAGTTCGAGAGGCTGGCATTTGTTCACCTGAAAGACAAGGAGCAGCTATGCCAACAATTATACGTTCATTTTAAACCAGCATATCATCGACTGCGGTATGGTCTCCCGCAAATGAATCCGATGACGGGACGGGTGCAGAAGGTATATCCCGAACTGCATCATTTGACGAAAAAATCCCTTTGGGTGTTGGAGAGAGAGATTGGCTGTCCAGTATCAGAAGAGGAAGTGGCATACTTCACGATCTATTTTGGCGGATGGCTGCGCAGGCAAGGGACCACATTGGATGATCGAAAACGGGCGATTGTCGTATGCCCGAATGGTATTGGCATCAGCAATATCCTCATTTATACATTGAGGGAATTATTTCCCGATATTTTATTCCTGGATGTTCTGTCCGTTAGAAATGCGGCTGAATACCCATTGTCGTACGATCTTGTTTTCTCGACGGTGCATATGAGAACAAAAGCGGCATTATTCGTTGTACCGCCCATTTTGGAAATGCAGGACAAACATACATTGCGCCAGCAGGTCATGCAGGAATTGTATGGATATACGACGGAAAGTGTGGATGTTGCAGCTTTATTAAAGATCATTTCCAAGTATGCAACCATCCATGAAGAGGATCAGCTTGAAAAGGCTTTGAAGTCGAATGTGTATACCCATACACCAAAAAATAACCCAATTTTCTTTAAAGGAGGCGGAGAAGCCCGTGTTAGAAGAACTGCTCAATATGCAAACGATTCAATTACAGCAGCAAGTTTCCGATTGGAAGGAAGCCATTCAAGTTGCGGCCAAGCCTCTCGTGGACTTAGGTACCGTCGAAGAACGATATGTGGATGCCATGATCGAGGCGATAGAAACGAATGGACCATATGTAGTGATAACGCCAGGAGTGGCGATTCCCCATGCACGTCCGGAGCAGGGGTCAGGTCTTTATCCATGAGTTTGCTGAAATTGGATGAAGCCGTGGACTTTGCGCCGGATAAACCGGTTCGCCTGATTATCATTTTGGCGGCCGTAGATAACGATTCGCATCTGCGGGCATTGATCCAGCTCACTCAATTATTGAATGAACCAGCCAATATAGAAGAAATATTAAGCACTTCAGATAAATCGGTCCTTATGGAGTACGTTCATAAATATTCGAAGGAGGAAGCGGAATGAAAATCATGGTAGTATGCGGAAACGGATTGGGAAGCAGTTTCATCATGGAGATGAATGTGAAGAAAGCATTGACGGAAATGGGGAAGACGGCCGAGGTGGATCATACGGATCTGGCATCCGCAAAAACGGTTCAAGCTGATATTTTCCTGGGAGCGGCGGATATTGTCGGTCAGCTGGATGATGGAACCCGTACGATCGTCACACTGGAGAACATGATGAGCATCCCTGAAATAAAATCTAAATTGGAAACACACGTAGGATAAAAAAAGGAGAGATTGATATGAAGAAAATCATGGTAGTATGCGGAAACGGATTGGGAAGCAGCTTCATCATGGAGATGAATGTGAAGAAAGCGTTGACGGAAATGGGTAAGGCAGCCGAGGTGGATCATACGGATCTGGCATCCGCAAAAACGGTTCAGGCTGATATTTTCCTGGGAGCGGCGGATATCGTTGGTCAGCTGGATGATGGAACCCGTACGATCGTCACACTGGAAAACATGATGAGCATTCCTGAAATCACATCGAAATTGGCTTCACATCTATAAGAAGAAAACATAAAGAAGAGAGGGAGAGGCAATGCTGGAACTTATCATGAATGACATCTTGGGTACACCTTCCATACTTGTGGGGCTGTTTGCCCTCATTGGATTGCTGTTACAGCGGAAATCCAGTGCGGATGTTGTATCCGGAACGCTAAAAACCGTCATGGGCTTCATAATCATCGGAGCGGGAGCGGCCGTGCTCATTGGCGCCCTTGATATATTCAGTAAAATGTTCGATCATGCATTCAACGTACAAGGCGTCATACCGAATAACGAAGCCATTGTCGCAGCCGCCCAAAGTGATTTTGGGACTTCGACTGCACTCATCATGGTATTTGGGATGGTTGTCAATGTTTTGTTAGCTCGTTTCACGCCATTTAAATATATATTTTTAACGGGACACCATACCTTATTCATGGCTTGTTTACTTGCAGTCACCCTGTCCGTCGGCGGGCTCAGCGGATTTCCGCTTATCTTGGTCGGCTCCATTCTATTAGGAGTATGCATGGTGATGTTCCCAGCCCTCCTTCAGCCATACGTACGGAAGATTACCGGCAGCGATGATTTTGCCATCGGCCATTTCGGGACAATTGGATATTTTGTATCCGCGACTGTGGGAAAATGGTTTGGAAATAAGGAAAAAACGACAGAGCAAATCAAGGTTCCGAAGTCTTTAGGATTCCTGAGGGACACATCGGTCGCTGTTTCCCTTACGATGACGATGTTCTTCGTGATCGTCGCATTGTTTGCCGGACAGAACTATATCGAAACGGAATTATCCGGCGGTTCTAACTTCATCGTATTCTCTTTCATCCAAGCGATAACATTTGCTGCAGGAGTTTACATCATCCTTGCAGGGGTACGGATGTTAATTGCTGAAATCGTCCCTGCATTCAAAGGGATTGCCGATAAAGTGGCGCCGAATACAAAACCTGCATTGGACTGTCCGACCATCTTTCCATTCGCTCCAAATGCAGTGATCATCGGGTTCCTATTCAGTTTCTTGGCTGGATTATTATCCATGTTCCTCCTTCCGGTACTTGGACTGAAAGTAATAGTTCCGGGGCTCGTACCGCATTTCTTCACCGGCGCTGCAGCAGGTGTTTTCGGAAATGCCACAGGAGGCAGACGCGGAGCGATGCTTGGATCGTTTGCCAACGGACTCATCATTAGTTTCCTGCCGGCTATACTCCTTGTCTTCTTGGGGGATGTAGGGTTTGAAGGCACCACATTTGGTGATTCGGACTTCGGTGTGGTAGGTCTATTGATCCTAAGTGTCATGAAACTTTTAGGATTATCCTAAACTGTTATACTGATAAGGTACAGAAATAAAAATATATGAATGAAACCAACAGCCTAAGATCTTATAGATAATGGGCTGTTGGCATTTTCATCATCATTCTGATTTTTGAGGTGATTGGCATGACCAACAAAGCAATTGTGCTCGATTTGGATGGCACGACATTGAACGAAAGAAATACTGTGAATGAGACGCTGGAACAATACATAGGCGAACTTAGGGAAAGCGGTAAGCTGATTTTCATTGCAACAGGAAGAACGCTGGAAGAAGTGAGGGACGTTTTGCCGGCCGGCATGGAGGCTGATGGAATGGTGACCGCCAATGGAATGTCCGTATTCATCGGAAAGAAACAGATTGTCGAACACGCCCTGTCGACGGAACTTGTTGAAGAGTTGGTCGCCAAAGCAGGAGCGGAAGAGATTTTTACGAAGTTCATCCGAACGAAGGAACACGGATGGCATTACTTAAAGATAAAGACTATATGGTTAAACAAGGTTTGATACCAAAACCCGAGACAGTCGATGAAAATGAATGGCTATCAAGACAGGATGCAGTCGAAGACAAAATAAGATGGTCAGAACAACTGGATATAAGCAGCGTCGCCAAAATCTACTTTTTCAGCAATGAGATGAATACGATTCGAAAATGGAAAGCGGAGTTGGGGAAAATCAAGCAGTACAATGCCTTTACCACAGCTTCCTCCACCCATCATAATGTAGAAGTGACCGTGGAAGGCATCACAAAAGCAACAGGCGTTCAACTGCTGCTGAAACATTTTCAGCTAGCACCCGAAAATATCCTGGCAGTAGGCGATGGCGAAAATGACCTCCCGCTATTTAAACTAGCCGGACATTGCGTTGCCATGAAAAACGCCACTGACCTGGTCAAAGAACAAGCCGATGAAGTGACGGAGTATTCATATCGTGAAGATGGACTGTACCGCTTTTTGAAGGGGAAGTTTCACTGAAACCTGGAAGGGCAAAGAAAATCCTATCTTGTTCGTGATGAAAGCGGGTGTCCTACATTCCAATCAAGGATTTTTAAAAACTTAATTAATATCGAGCTTGTCTGCAACTAAGATTTTAGGACAAGATTCATTAATGGGTTTTTGACTGTTTATGCAACCCTCAATGGATGGAAGAAATTTGCGACACTCCTTCCGAATAACTGGCTTGCCGAGACCCCACAGAAGCTTGCTTTGATGGGGCTGGCAGACAGTCGGCGGAAAGGGAGCGGATTTCTGAAATCAACCCGAACGTTTTTTAAAATTGTATGCAATGTCTACGTATGGAGCCCATCTATAGAGATCGGCTCTTTTTCCTATAGGATAAGATAAGTAACAAATGCTCACTTTAAATCCTTATATTTTGCGAAAAGAATAACCTGACGCAATCCAAAACCCAAAACAGTTCCATAACTGGAAGTAAAATTTTAAATATTATGATATATTAAAGGGAAATCATAATGTTTATATTGATATAAATACGTTATTTTAGTTTCCTAGGATAATAATTACTAGACGTAGAAAGGATTTATGAAGCATGAAGAGAGTGACGACAGAAGATGTGGCCAAAATAGCGGGTGTTTCACAATCAACCGTTTCCAGGGTGTTGAATGATTACCCCTATATTAAGAAAAATACGCGTGACAAGGTTCTTGCTGTAATTAATGAACTGGGATTTACAAGGGATGAAATTGCCAGAAGCCTCGTTGAAAAAGAACCAAATCAATAGGGTTGATATTGGGGAGCATATCAAATCCATTCTTTGCCGAAACGGCGGAAGTCATCATAGAAAGGGCACAAGAATTAAAATATGATGTCATCGTTTATAACACGGGGCATAAAGATGAAAACTTGGAACAAGCCATTAATTTGCTGATTGGCAAAAGGGTAGAGGGAATCATTCTTACAAGCGTTAGTAAAAATTATACTGAAAAAAATTAAGAAGTTACATGATAATGGATTTCCCGTATTATTATATAATAGTTTCCTCGATATCAAGGACGTTAACTTTATCGTAATGGACAATAATAAAGGTGCCAGGCTCGCTGTTCAGCATCTAATAAAATTAGGACATAAAAAAATAGCGAAAATATCCGGCCCATCCAAATACTTGGCAACATATGAGCGAACGGTGGGTTATAAAGAAGAGATGATGGAGAACGGGTATGAAATTGATGAAGGTTTGATTTTTAATAGTGAATTTTCCTATGACAAGATATATTCATTTACAAAAAAACTGCTGAAAAAGAAGGACAGGCCGACTGCAATCATAGCCGCATCCGATCAGATGGCTCTCGCAGTCCTAGATGCAGCTTCAAGCCTGAATTTGAAAATTCCAGCTGATTTATCGGTTGTTGGGTTTGATAATATAAGATTGTCCGCTAATGAATTCATAGGGCTGACCACAATATCTCAACAAATGGATCAAATGTCTTTAACAGCTCTGGAAAAATTAATCTATCTCATCGAAAATAAAGAAACATCATCTTCATCCATACAAATTTTCCTTAAGCCTGAACTGATGGTCCGTAAAACAACAGGGCCAGCCCCGTACAAGATTAAGGGGAATGGCCGGTTTTGGATCGGAGCTTACGTGTATTAACTCTCATAAAAAATCTGGCATTTTAAAATTTTACTATTTACAAAAGTCAGAAAGTTGTTTATATTTTAATTTGTAATCGCTGACAAGCATTTTGCATCATTTTGAATACGTATTCAAAATGATGCAAAATGAAAAATCGCCTCGATGAGGTAAAGATAGGTGATAGATTGGATATAAATCATTTATTTAATTTAAGCGGTAAAGTGGCCATCATAACAGGTGCAAGTAAAGGAATCGGTAAAGACTTAGCCCATTTGCTTGCGCAGGCCGGTGCCGATATAGCGATAGTTGCCCGCAATAAACAGCAACTTGAAGAAGCAGCACATGAAATCGGGCAAACCGGTGTAAATGTTTTACCCGTTTCATTTGACTTAACAAAGGTTGAAGAAACGGCACAAGTAATGGAAGGGATATACAAACACTTCGGTAAGATTGATATTTTAATAAATAATGCAGGAATAAACGTGGCAAAGCCAGCTGAAGTGTTGACATCGCAAGAGTGGGATACCGTACTGGACATTAATTTAAAAAGTGTATTTTTTACGAGCCAAGCGGCAGGGAAGTATATGATCGACCAAAGAAAAGGCAAGATCATAAATATGTCTTCGCAAATGGCATTCGTCGGTTATTACAAACGGGCTGCATACTCCTCCAGTAAAGGAGGAATTACACAGCTGACGAAAGCGCTTGCGATAGAATGGGCACAGCATCAAGTCAATGTCAATGCTATTGCTCCAACCTTCATTGAAACACCGATGACCAAGCAGATGTTTGAAGATGAAACGTTCAAAGATGAAGTATTGAGCAGGATTCCGCTTGGCAGACTTGCTAAAACGGAGGATTTATTTGGCGGCGTGGTCTATCTGGCTTCAGATTGTTCAGATATGATGACAGGTCAAACATTGGTGGTCGATGGCGGTTGGACTGTCTGGTGAGTTTTTTGAATACGTATTCAAAAGGAGGGTGAATGATGTCTATTGCTCAAAATATAATCCAAGATTTTCGAATGCCGACAGTTTTCCGGGTTGGTGTTGGGGCATTTACGACGTTAGTAAAGGAAATCGAAGAGCTGGGAGCCAAGAAGGTTGCGATTGTAAGTGACAAGGGTTTGGAAAAAGTTGGCGTTGTTCAAAAAGTGTTGGATCATATTAAGCCTCTATCCGTACCAACCATTACATATACGGAGATTTCGGGAGAGCCGACGTTTCAGCTATTGAAGGAGGCCGTACTTACGCTAGATGCCGAAAAATGTGATGTAATCATCGGAATCGGCGGGGAAGTGCACTGGATGTAGCAAAAGCAACAGCAGCTTTATGCGGGAAAGACGATATAACAAGTTATCTAAACGGTGAAAAAGTGGTGAAATCGAGAGCGGTTAAATGCATTCTTTTACCGACAACTTCAGGAACAGGTTCGGAAGTGACGATGAATGCCATTTTCGGTGATGAAGAACAGCAAGTAAAAAGAGGGATCGTAAGCCCGGTATTCCTTCCGGATGTAGCGATCATCGATCCGGAATTGACCATTTCCTGCCCGGCACGAGTTACTGCGGCATCAGGGGTGGACGCCTTTACACATGCCATTGAATCTTATATTGCCATCAAGGCTACACCGCTTACGAAAGTTTATTCAGAGAAAGCAATGAAACTATTTCCTTCGAACATTACGAGAGCTGTCCATAACGGAAATGATTTGGATGCACGGACAGGAATGAGCTGGGTTAGTTCGTTAGCAGGTGTGGCTCTAGCAAATGCAGGGGTTGGGGCGGTTCATGCACTAGCCTATCCGCTAGGCGGTAAATATCATATTGAGCATGGTGTTGCAAATGCCCTTTTAATGCCATTCGTTTTCGAAGTGATTGGGAAAACATGCACGGAAGAAATGATGGAGGTAGCGACCTTTTTACAGCTGGGTGATTTCAAATCACAGCCAAGCGAAGCATTGAAGGCAGTTGTTGATTATATGTATCAGCTTCTGGAGGATCTTGACTTACCTACATCGTTATCAGAACTTGGGATTGAGGAGGACTCATTACCGATGCTGGCGGAACAGGCGGCAAAAATTGATCGCTTGCTATCGAACACTCCTTATAAGCTAAATGAACAAAAGATTCTCGGAATCTATCAAAGTGTCTTTAAAGGAAGGGTGGGAAACTGACTTGATCACGACAAATTCCCATAAAAAGAGATTATACATCGGCGGCGAGTGGCTGGAAGGAAATGATCATTACGATCTTCGGTCTCCTTATTCCGGCAAAGTGATCGCGCAAGTGCCTTTGGCAGAAAAGGAGACGGTACTAAAAGCGATAGAATGTGCCGAACAAGGTGCAAAAGAAATGAAAAAGCTAACAGCCCTTGAGCGCTCCAATATCTTGGAACGTGCAGCCGAAATTTTCAAGGAAAGACTTGAGGAATGTGCATTAATACTCGCTAAGGAAAATGCTAAGCCATTAAAGGCGGCAAGGGGCGAAATTTTACGCACGATTGAAACATACAAGTTTGCAGCAGAAGAGGCAAAACGGATTCATGGTGAAACGATTCCGATGGATGCCGCTAAAAATGGCAAAGGCCGCTTTGCTTATACAAAGCGTGAACCGCTCGGCGTCATTGCTGCCATCACACCATTTAACTTTCCATTTAATTTAGCGGCACATAAGCTTGGTCCCGCGTTTGCTGCAGGCAACTCGGTCATTTTAAAACCGGCTTCACAGACACCGCTTAGTGCATTGGCCGCAGCCGGAATTTTTGAAGAAGCAGGTTTACCTAAAGGCGCCCTGAATGTTGTCACAGGTAAAGGAAGCGTCGTCGGCGATGTATTGGTCACTGATCCGAGAATTAAAATGGTCACATTTACAGGAAGTGTCGAAGTCGGTTTGGGGATCAAAGAAAGAGCTGGCTTGAAAAAGGTGACATTGGAGCTTGGTTCCAATTCTGCTGTCATTATCGACAGTGCTGCTGACTTGGATGCCGTTGCACAGCGCTGTGTCGAAGGTTCCATTGCCTATTCAGGTCAGGTTTGCATCTCTGTCCAACGAATTTATGTACAGGAAGATTTATATGAGTCATTTTTGCAAAAGTTTACCGAAAAGACGAAGCAGCTAAAATTTGGAGATCCGGAATCGGAAGATACAGATCTTTCCGCGTTGATCAGTATAAATGAAGCAAAACGAGTGGAAGGGTGGATCGAATCGGCTAGAAACGCTGGAACGGAAATCGCATATGGCGGTCAAAGAACAGGTGCAATCCTTCATCCAACCATTATCAAAAATGCGGGTTCAACACAGGAAGTAAGCTGCCAAGAAGCATTTGCTCCCATCGTTTCAGTCAATTCCTATAAAAAATGGGATGAAGCCATCGACCTTGTGAATGATTCTTTATACGGCCTCCAAGCAGGAGTCTATACGACTTCGATGCCAAAAGCTTTTGATGCTGTTGAACGGCTTGAGGTCGGAGGTGTCATCGTGAATGACATACCATCATTCAGGGTGGACCACATGCCATATGGCGGAGTGAAAAACAGCGGGACTGGCAGGGAAGGGATTAAGTATTCAGTCGAGGAAATGACTGAATTAAAACTAGCCGTCTTTACTCTCTAAATAGCGCGGTCATGAAAATAAAAAATTAACGAACACGGAAGGGGAAATTAAATTGTCAGTACAAGAGCCTAAAGTAAAAAAAGCGGTAACGAATGAGGAAATGGAAAACAATTGGATCGTCCGTTTTGACCAAATGAAATCAAAAGGAATACCGTTAATGTTCATTGATAGTATCATTCCGGGTCATCAACGTATCAACTATACATTAATTGGGGATACAGCAAGCGAAAATGATAATTTCACACCTGAAATTACCGAACCGCATGGTTTTCAAATCGGAATGGTGAAAGCCCAAAAGGAAACGGTCCTGCTTACCATACGCATGATTACATTGAATCCTTCCTTCCTCTCTCAGGAAAATGGCGTTTCTACTGGGGGAAGGGTCCTGATGAAATTGATGGCGAAACGATCATCGACCAATGGGACTTAATTTCATTACCGCCAGGCTTATGGAGAGGTTTCGAAAACATCAGTGAAGAAGATGCTTGGATCTTCGCCGTTCTTGAACAACATAAAGTATTTGATGGAAAAGACCCTTACTGGTCGCCAAAAGTGATCAAGGATGCAGCTGAATATGGATTCTTTGCCAATGATTTAGGCAAAATGATTAAACCGGATAACTTTGAAGAACTTGAAAAGGAAATTGCGGATAAATTGAAAATGGGTGAAAAATAAGGATGGGTAAAGTACCGCTCATTTTGCTTCCGGGTACGCTTTGTGATGAGCGTCTATGGGAAATGGTGAACCTATCAGATCTAGCAGATGTGAAAGTCTGTGAAGTATCGAAGGCTGCTACTATAGAAGGAATCGCAAAGTCGGTATTGGAAGAGGCACCTGATAAGTTTGCACTTGCAGGCTTATCCCTAGGTGGCATCATTTCTCTGGAAATCATGCGAATAGCACCGAAACGGGTCATGAAATTGGCATTGCTTGATACAAATCCAAATCCTCCTAGCCTGGAACAAATCGAAGGCTGGGAGAGGTTCATCGAAATGGCGAATAATGGTCAATTTCTCGATATTACACTCCATCATCTTCTCCCGGTGTTAATCCATCCAGACCGGAGAAATGATGAAGCATTAGTTTCAAAGATCATCGATATGGCTGAAAAAGTCGGCAAAGAAGGGTATATCAATCAGTTAAAAGCCGTGATGACGCGCTCTGACCAACGTCCCATCCTTGCTACTATTGAATGCCCGACCATGATTCTGGCAGGAAAGGAAGACAGGGTATGTCCTGTTCATATGTCTGAATTTCTAAAAGAGAACATCCCGGCGGCGAGTCTTGAAATCATTAGTCATTCGGGCCATTTAAGTACGTTAGAACAGCCTGAAAAAGTGAGCGCTGCAATGAGGAAATGGTTGTCAGGTAATTGAAGTGCCGGGAACTGGACGTGATTTTGCAGCATGGAACGAGATACAGTCTGTAGAAAGAGAGGGAAGACGATGAAGAATAATGCCATAAAGGGCAAAATCAAACGCGGGGAACAAGTTCTTGGTGCATTTTTAGGGATAAATTCCCCGCCATTAGTCGAAATGCTCGGTTATGCCGGCTTTGATTTCGTCGTAATAGATGACGAGCATGGTGCATTTAGTGCATCAGAGCTTGAAAACATTATCCGTACGGCAGATTCTGTTGGGGTTGTCCCGATCGTCCGGGTGTCATATGACCCTTCCAGTATTCAAAAGGCTTTAGATCGCGGAGCAAAAGGTGTACAAGTACCAATGGTCAATACAAAAGAAGAGGCACTTGAGGTAGTTAAGCGGGCTAAATTCCCTCCATATGGAAATAGAGGAGTATCGTATTCCACCAGACCGGCGCGTTACGGCAAAGATGGCGGAAAACCCTATTTAGATGAGAGTAATGAAAATGTTATGATAATTGTGCATATTGAAACGCAAGCTGCAGCAAACAATTTTGAAGAAATTGCAACAGTTCCTGGTATTGATTTGGCATTTATCGGTTCTACAGACCTCTCGGTGAACATGGGATACCAACTAGAAGGCGCAAGTCATCCTGAAGTGCAAAGTGTCATCGATGAACTGTTCATAAAAGGGAAAGAGCTCGATATGCCAATTGGTACCGTAGCCAGTAACAGCGCTGCCGCTAATGCGGCTTTTGACAAAGGCGCCCATTATGTCGGGGTCATATTGAATAATGTGATTACGTCTGCGTTAAATGATGTTGTCTCAGCAAGCAAGGCCACTCAATCTGTTAAATGACTTTACAAGAAGTACAGCATTTTGACGAAACTACTTTATACGAAAAGGATGGTAATAATGGCAGAAAAAAGACAGGTTCAGTGCAAGTAGCTCCAAAAGAAGAAAAAACAACAATGAATGCAAGCCAACCGGTCAAGAAAACACCGAACTTCATCTTCTATGCGGATGCTGAAGACGTTAATATGCTCGATACAAAAGATGATTATGATTACATTAATATAGAAGAAACGAATCAAAAGAAACAGAGAATGAACGGCTTTGACCCGGAATACAACAACATCGTTGATTATATTGTGAAAATCACACGGCAAATCTGGAAAGAGAAAGACATCGGACTTATTTACGATACGTATAGCACAAGCATATCCGTTCATAAAGGGTTGATCAATAGCCATGGGGTTAACGAAGTTATCTCAGGTACGCTGCAAACACTGCATGCTTTTCCGGATCGGAAAGGGCTGGGATGGAGTGTAATTTGGTCAGGGGATGATGAAGCAGGATTTTTCACTTCACACCGGGGCCGTTCTGTTGCAACGAACCTTGGAGATAGTTTATACGGTCCTGCCACTGGAAAGAAAGTGATGTTCAGAACAAGCGCTGATTGTATGATCTTAAATAATAAGATTTACGAAGAATGGCTTGTGATGGATACATATCATCTGGTCCTGCAACTTGGCTTGGATCCGGTCGAGTTTGCTAAAAAAATGGCTAAAAGTACGCAGAAGCTTGCTCCTGCTATACAGTTTGGATTTAAGGAGACAGCAGAAACAGGGCTACCTCCAAAACTATTCACGCCATCCTCTGATGAGTTCGAGATAGGGGAGTTCATGCAGCTTGTATTCAATCGAATTTGGGCTCGGCGCTCATTTAACTTTGTTCGGGAATATTATGAGGAAAATGCAGTCGTTCATTATGTCTGCAACAAGGATGTAATCGGAGTAAGTGAAATTCAAGGAATGTTCATGAGCCTCTTTGCCTCCATACCGAATGGGAAGGTGATTCTTGAGAGGGTAACTTGTAATAGACGCGGCTCTGACAGTGATTGGGATGTAGCGGTTCGCTGGAGAATACAAGGAGTGCACGAAGGAACGGGATACTTCGGAGCCCCTAGCGGAAAAGCCATTGATATTGCCGGCATCAGCCACTATAAAATCCGTAATGAAAAAATCTCAGAGGAATGGCTATTGTTTGATGGAATGGAAGTGTTGCGTCAAATCTATTTGCCAGATGAAAAAGAATCACAACAAGATGGGGAAACCACAATGGATGATGGGAATTTTACCGGCGTATCATGATTGCCAGTTGACGGCTGTGCTGCAGCCGTCTCTTCACTAAACAACGATTAGGGGGAAAATAGGATGGAATATATGAAAAAAGCGGACGTAGTTGAACAGACCTCTTCACATGATGTGGAACAAACGGTGAAGTCAATTATTGAAAATGTAAAAGCAGGCGGGGATGATGCCGTACGGGAATATGAAAAAAATTCGGTGATTCCGATCGTCCGGTCCGGGTTAGTGAAGAGGAGATCGAGCATTGTATCAGGACTCTTCCAGAAGAGGTAAAGGTGCTGATCGATCGAGTTGTGGAAAGAGTATCCGATTTTGCTAAAGCACAGTTGAGCTGCCTCACTCCATTCGAAAAGGATTTTGGCGAGGGTATTAAGATGGGGCATAGAATCGTACCGATCGAAAAGGTGGGGGCTTATGTTCCAGGGGGAGATTCCCGTTATTATCATCAGGACCCATGGTCGTTGCACCGGCAAAGGTAGCAGGAGCAAAAAGAATCGTAGCAGCAAGCCCGGCCAATTATGAAGGCGGTATCCATCCGGCCGTTTTATATGGCTTGATCCGCTCCGGTGCTACAGACATTTTTGCAATTGGCGGGGCGCAGGCCATCGCTGCCATGGCATATGGAACAGAATCCATCCCGGAAGTGGATATCATCGCTGGACCAGGAAACCGGTTTGTAGCAGAAGCAAAACGTCAAGTGTTCGGTAAAGTGGGCATAGACCTTATTGCCGGACCAAGTGAAGTGATGGTTTTTGCTGATGATTCGGCTTCACCTCAGAAAATAGCGGCCGATTTACTTGCCCAGGCTGAACACGATCCGTACGCACGGGCCATTCTTGTCACAACGTCCAGAACGGTTGCCGAAGAAACAGAAAAAGCAATCGAAAGCTTTTTGAAAACCTTCTCACCATCTTCCCCTGCACACGAATCATGGGAAAAAGAGGGGAAATCATTTATGCAGATTCATTACAAGAAGGACTGGATATTTGCAATGATTATGCCATTGAACATCTACATTTGCATATCAAAAATAGCCGCGAATTGATGGATAAACTAAATAATTATGGATCATTATTCCTTGATGAAGGCAGTTCCGTCGTCTTCTCTGACAAAGTCTCTGGAACGAACCATACATTGCCGACTCAAAAGGCAGCAAGATATACAGGGGGACTTTGGGCAGGAAGTTATGTGAAGGTCATGACACATCAGGAAATCACAGGTCAAGGCATTCAATTCCTGGCATCCCATGCGGAAGATCAATCCGAAATCGAAGGCTTGGAAGGCCATAAATTATCGGCCACAGTCAGGTTGACAGAATGTGCTTCCAAATGATTATGATTGCTGAAAACGCATTCAATTAAGGACATGCTGCAGCCCTTGAAGAAATGGATACTCCCATTCTGCCTGAAATGAGTTCCAGGTAGATGGGCTGTATCTGCAAATTAGATTTTAGCCCTGGAAAATATATGAGAATATGTGTAAATACTAATAGCATCGCCTTTCTGTCCAGTGGGACGAAAGGGAGGGGAATGAAAGGGTGGAATATATGAACAAAACTAATACAATTAATAATCGGAAAGAAACCATCTTATTCTTTATCATTAGCTTGTTGTTCTTTGTCACCATTACCGCATTTGATCCATTTATCTCCTCTTATGCTAAAGATCTTGGGTTCGATTCAGTTATTATAGGCAGTATAATCGGCATTTCAGGAATTGTGGCCTTATTGACACGACTTCCGATAGGCGTATTTTCGGATATGCTGCATAAACGAAGATTGTTTATCCAAATCGGGTTGCTGATAACCATTGTAATGTGGACGCTAGCGTTTTTCATACCGAATGCAACCACATTGTACCTTGGAAAAATTTCGGACGGTTTAACAGGTTCCACCTGGGTTATTTACAATGTTATGTTCGCCTCTTATTTTGGTGTGAAGGAAGCTGCAAAAGCAGTGGCGATATTGGGTGTTGCATCGCCGGTTGGCTCCATACTAGGGACAACCATCGGTGCAGTAGTGGCCAATAATTATGGGTATCGGTATAGCTTTTTAGTAGCGGTGGCCGCCGCCATACTTGCGCTCGTTTTAACATTTTTCACAAAAGACCTAAGTATTAAAGGGGTAAAAGTAAAATACGATAAAAAATACTTGTCGAGCAAATCACCGATAAAAAAATCTGGGTCATTTCCGTTTTGGCAACGATTGCTTTGATGGTCACCATTGGAACAAGGGATACGTTCACACCTTTAGTTGCAACCGACCTTGGAGCAAATCCACTATTGATTGGCATGCTGGCAAACACACACCTGATCATATATGGCTTAGCCGCAGGATTATGCGGAGCCCTTTTTATAAAAAAATCGGTTTAATGAATACGGCGATTTTGGGAGCAGTATTACAAGGGGTCATCATCATATTGATTCCTTATGCTGAAAATTTAACGATGCTTTTTCTATTGCAGGCATTCCAAGGTTTTGGTTACGGGCTGATCTTTACGGTCGTCACTTCCTGGGCTGTTGAAAATATCCCGGAGATTAAACAATCTACGAGAATGGGCCTGTTCCAAAGTTTATATTCGGCTGGAATGTTTTTGGGACCCGTCCTAATTGGCATCTTGATTGAAGTGTTTTCAAGATCCACAGGTTACCTGATCATGGGGGCATTATCAATTGCTTCAACCATTCTTATCAAAACCTCCATAAAACGCTCAAAAAAGAAGCTTCCAATGAAGAATTTCCTCTTAAAGAGATGCTGATTAATAGAAAATGATTCTTTGAACAGGAACGAGCAGACCTTAACGGGTTTGCTCTTTTTTATTTTGAGTCGGATCCTATATTAAATAAAACTAAATAGTTAATATGAGTTTATAGACAAAAAATGTTTGACCTGAAATTTCAAAACAAAGTTGATTGGAACGGAAGGGTTCGAGACTCCTGCGGGAAAAGCGCGTCAAGGGGAGACACCCCAGGCGAATGCCGAGGAGGCTCGCGGACCGCCCGCGGAAAGCGAGTGCCTGGAGTGGAAATCGACGTTCGAGGTTTATAAACCCTCATAAAAACTGAAACAAACTTGATTTTCATCGAAGTCCACAATCTGCAATATTAGTTCGTTTTTTCTTAACTGCTACACTATGATAGTTTAAGACTATCATGGCATGTGTACTTCACGTTATCATTTAAATGCATGCAGATTGTCTTAATGGCCATAATGATTTTTATTCACAAAATTTCATTAATATTGACCGTATCAATCTATCACTTTATCATAACAGCAGGATAATGATAATCATTTTCAATTATGATTACCTCGTTAAGAAGGTATAGATCGGGAAGGGTGCAAAAAATGAAAGAGTCTAGAAAAGTAAGAACGTTTGGGGAGGAGCATTCATCCTGTTATTTGCGATTATGGTGATGTTATCAGGATGTAGTAATTCTCAAAAAACAACAGAAGCAGAGAAGACATCTGCTGAAACAAGTAATCAAGAAATAAGGACGATTAAGCATGAAATGGGAGAAACGGAAATTAAAGATACTCCGAAAAAAATAGTTACGCTTGAGTTATCTTTCGTTGATTCTTTAAATGCCCTAGGGATAAAACCTACCGGGATTTCAGATGACAACAAAAAAGAGATGATTACAAAACTTGTAGGTCAAGAAGTGGATTATACTTCTGTAGGAACACGTGAGCAGCCGAATTTAGAGGTTATCAGTTCTTTACAGCCGGATTTAATCATTGCAGATGCTGAGCGGCATAAAGGGATTTATAAAGATTTACAGCAGATTGCTCCTACCATTGTATTAAAAAGTCGGGAATCTACATATCAAGAAAATCTGGATTCTTTTAAAACGATTGCAAAGGCAGTCAATCAGGAAGATGCTGCAGAAAAAAGATTGAGCGAGCATGAAAAAACGATTAAGGAACTTAAATCAAAGCTTACTGTTGATTCAAATATGACGGTTTTACCTGCAGTTGTACGAGATACTTCATTCCAAGCCCATACTTCATCTTCTTATGATGGAGAATTGCTTGAGCGCATGGGATTGAAAAATGCCATTCAGCAGGAACTGCCACATGCCGAGATGAATCTTGAGCAGCTTGTCGAGATCGATCCGGATGTGCTGCTTTTAGCGAACAATGAGGGTAAGTTACTTACTGATGAGTGGAAAGACAATCCTCTTTGGAAAGACTTGAAGGCAGTAAAAAACGGACAAGTGTATAGTGTTGATCGAGATTTATGGACGAGATACCGCGGTGTTGTATCAGCAGAGGCCATTGCTAAAGACACTTTAAAAATGCTTGGTGAAGAATAGAGGAACAAAAGCGAAGTAAGAGATCCCATTCTTACTTCGCTTTCCATTAGGTTTAAATTTTGTTAGGAAGTGTGTTGTATAGACAATGGAAACTGTAGTTAGAAGTAAACTGAAAGTGTTATGTACTGCTATAGCTGGAATCGTTTTGTTAATTATAGGCATCCTGACGAGTATTTCTGTGGGAGCGGCCGATATTGATGCATCAATGGTTTTGAAGTCCTTTTTTGAGGCCGACTCTTCCAAGGAACAGACAATTATACGGACTCTTCGATTGCCCCGAGCTATAGTTGGAGCGTTGGTCGGTGCTAATTTAGCGGTAGCAGGTGCTCTCATGCAGGCTATCACCCGGAATTCATTAGCTTCTCCACAAGTGTTCGGTGTCAATGCCGGTGCCTCATTTTTTATTGTGTCAGCTTTTGTTTTCTTTCCTAACCTTTCTTCCGTGTCTCTAGTTTGCGTTGCATTCATTGGTGCAGCAGTGGGGGGATGGCAGTCTATTCTTTTGCTTCGGGCGGAGGAATGACCCAAGTGAAGCTGGCATTGGCTGGAATGGCTGTTCACTTTTTTTATCTTCTTTAACGCAAGGCATGATCATCTTTAATGAACAAGCGAAAGATGTACTCTACTGGTTAGTCGGTTCAATTAATGGGAAAACATGGGCGCATGTAAACATGATCCTTCCTTGGTCTCTTTTCGGGCTATTAATTGCTGCCTTGTTCTCTCGATCTGTTTCCATCCTTGTCTTAGGAGAAAATATGGCGCAGGGACTTGGGCAGCGGGTGTACCGGATCCGTATTTTAGCAGGAATATTGGTGATCATTTTGGCAGGATCTTCGGTTGCCGTCGCAGGTCCAGTGGGATTTGTGGGATTGATCATTCCTCATATCGTCAGGAGAATGGTGGGAGGGGATTATCGAAGAATCATCCCTTTTTCTGCATTATTCGGCGCTTTACTCTTAGTTTACGCAGATATTCTCGCACGGTTCATCGCTTATCCTTTTGAGTCGCCGGTAGGCATCGTAACCGCTATAATCGGTGCGCCATTCTTCCTTTATTTAGCGAAGAGAGGGAGGAATATTAAGCAATGAAACTAAAACGGACATTTGGGTTGAAATCAACTTTGCACCCTTATTCCATTATCCTGGTGCTGACGTTTATCGTGCTGATTTTATCAATGGTGAGCCTGGGCTTAGGGGCCATATATATATCACCTTTAGAAATTCTTCAAAATTTCCTTGGAAATGGCATGCAAAGCCAGACATTCATTCTGCATAACTATCGCATACCACGCATTCTAATTGCCGTGATAGTGGGGGCTGGATTGGCAACGGCTGGAGCCATTCTGCAAGGAGTCCTTCGCAATCCGCTGGCTTCTCCAGATGTGATAGGGGTAACAAAAGGGGCCGGATTGGCAGCTGTTATCGTCATTGTTTTATTTCCGCAATCGCCCATTATCATACTGCCTCTTTCAGCTTTTATCGGAGCGGCGGTCATGGCGGCCATTTTGATGATATTTGTTTATAAAAAGGAGCTCAACCAAATACGATAGCTTTGGTCGGAATCGCCTTAGGGGCCATATGTCAAGCTGGCATAGAGTATTTCATGGTCAAGTTCCCGGATGATGTAAACACGACACTGCTGTGGTTGACTGGCAGTCTATGGGGAAGAGGCTGGGATCAAGTATTGTTTTTGCTTCCATGTCTTGTGCTTGTACCGGTATTGTTTGCGTTAACTTCTAAAATGGATGTACTGAGCCTCGGAGACGATATAGCTACAGGTCTCGGTGAAAGGTCAAAATTACTGCGTTATATATTGTTAAGCGTTTCTGTCATATTGATCGGGGTCTGTGTAGCTGCGGTTGGTTCCATCGGGTTCATTGGTTTAATCGCCCCCATATTGCCCGGAGAGTGGTAGGGTCAAAATTCAAGGTTTTCCTTCCTGCTTCAGCTCTTTTTGGTTCTATCTTTCTACTCGTTGCCGATAGCCTGGGAAGAGGATTATTCCCTCCAATAGAAATACCCGCCGGAATTATCACTGCGGTGATTGGTGTACCATATTTTTATATCTATTGCGCCGTGAAAGAAAAATAACATAAGGAAGGCTGAATATCATGACAACATTATCAGCAGAGCATCTTTCGCTCTCTTATGGGGCAACACAAATCATTGATAATATCGATTTGGAAATTCCTGAAGGTAAGATCAGTATAATCATTGGTTCCAATGGTTGTGGCAAATCTACCATTCTGCGGTCCCTGGCTAGATTATTAATGCCACAGCAAGGCACGATCTATTTAGATGGAAAGGCCATTCATCAGCAATCTTCCAAAGAAGTGGCAAAGAAATTGGCCATCTTGCCCCAAGCTCCGGAAGCTCCTGAAGATTTAACCGTTAAAGAACTATGCTATTATGGCAGGCATCCGCACAAAGGCTTATTTTCCAGACAAACCCCAGAAGATCATAGGATTGTCGACCGTGCCTTATCAGCAACAAAAATGACGGAGTTCGCCGATCGGACATTGGATGCATTATCTGGAGGACAAAGGCAAAGAGCATGGATTTCGATGGCCTTGGTACAAGAAACAGACCTTTTACTGTTAGATGAACCGACAACCTATCTGGATTTGGCGCACCAAATTGAAATATTGGAATTACTGCGTGATTTAAACGTAACTTATGGACGCACGATTGTCATGGTTCTGCATGATTTGAATCAAGCGGCACAGTATGCCGATCATCTGATTAGCATCAAGAAGGGAAAAATCTATAAAGAGGGACCGCCTGAAAAGGTATTCACAAAAGAGATGATCAAGGACGTCTTCAGACTGGAATGCTGTATTATTGAAAATCCCGTTGATCAAACGCCTCTATGCATTCCAATTGGTTTATCTCAGGATTAGAAACAATAGCGCCGGTCGTACCGAATTAATTAAGTCAACATATTCATTGTTGGCTTTTTTTGCTTATTTACGAAGGAATGTTGGATAGGGGTTGCCAAGATATTTTAGATCAAGAGTTTAAATGATAAAATGGAAAGACTTATATATTAAAGGAGATTTATTATGGAAGCCAAATGTATTAAATTCTATGAGTTTGGGAATCCGCAAAAGGTTTTAAGAGTTGAAAATAAATGTATTCAAAGACCTTTCGAGGGGGAAGTCCTCGTTCGGATGACCACACGTCCCATTAATCCGTCTGACTTGCTGCCCATTCGCGGTGCCTATTCCCACCGAATCCCATTGCCTTCCATACCTGGTTATGAAGGGGTCGGCATTGTAGAAGAGGTGGGTCCAGCGGTTTCGAAGGAGCTGATAGGCAAGCGTGTTCTGCCTTTGCGCGGTGAAGGGACCTGGCAGGATTATGTTAAAACATCAGCGGAGCTGGCCATCGCCATTCCTGATTCGATTGAAGACCATATAGCAGCGCAATTATATATAAACCCGATAACCGCATGGCTAATCTGTACAGATGTATTAGCATTGAAACCGGATGATGTATTACTCGTAAATGCTTGCGGATCTTCCATTGGCCGTATACTCGCCCAGTTATCGAAGATTCTTGGGTTTAAGCTGATTGCTGTAACGAGGAACGATAAGTATACGGAAGAACTGCTTAAACTTGGTGCGTCATATGTAATCGATAGGTCCCGATCACCATTGCATGATACAGTGATGGAACTGACGAATGGGCGCGGAGCGAAAGCGGCCATAGATTCAGTGGGCGGCATCGATGGTTCAGAACTAGCTTTTTGCGTACGGCCTTATGGCATCTTATTAACGATTGGCCTTTTATCAGGACAGTCTGTGAATTGGGCGGAAATTTCACAAAGGACAAAAGTGGATGTTAAAATGTTTCATCTGCGGCATTGGAATCAGCAAGCTTCCGTTCAAACTTGGCATGAAACGTTTAACCTTTTGATGGGGTTCATTGCTGATGAAAAGTTGAAGTTCATGATGCCGGATTCCTCCTACAGCCTTCAAGATGTTAAAGAAGCGATTAATGTCACGAGCAATAGAGGAAGATTTTTTAAGCAGCTGATTTTGCAAAGGGTAACCACTTAATTGAAGGAGGCATTAATCTTGGAGCTCTTCCAATAGGTTCCTAAGGTAAATGGAAATGGCCCCTGATAATATGGAATTACTTGATTACCTGTAAGGTGCTAGTTTAGAATGCGGAATAGGACATGTTGATATTGATACGACTTTGGAGGAAATACTTATGAAAACAATATATGTGAATGCTACATTTTTTACTATGGACAAGGAAAACCAAATCTTTGAAAAACGGCATGATGATTGTACAAGATCATACGATATCCTACATCGGCCAGCATGAAGAACAACAATTGGCAGATGCAGATCATGTGGTCAACCTTGGCGGGAAATGGATCATGCCAGGCCTTGTGAATGCCCATTCGCATATTGTAATGACCCTTTTACGCGGTATCGGGGACGATATGCTGCTGAAGCCATGGCTTGAAACGAAAATATGGCCGATTGAAAGCCAGTTTACAACGGAAATCGCATCTGTGAGTTCACAGCTTGGCATTATGGAAATGATGAAATCAGGAACCACGACATTTTCGGATATGTTCAATCCTAATGGAATAGATGCGGGTGCTGTCATGGAGACGATAGGCGAAACAGGAATGCGCGGAGCCTTTTCCTACACGATCTTCAGCTTGGGTACCGAAAAAGACCAAAAAGCGAACCTCATGGGGGCTGAGCAGTTTTCAAAAAACTATAAAACGTTTGCCGATGGCCGCCTGACTACCATGGTCGCACCACATAGCCCATATGCCTGCACACCTGAAGCGATCATGGAAAGTGCACGGATTGCAAAAGAGAATGATTTGATGGTGCACATCCACGTATCGGAAACGGACTTTGAAATCCTCGACATCGAAAAACGTTACGGATCCCGTCCTGTCGAGCACCTTCGCCGTCTAGGCCTGTTCGATCAGCCTACCGTGATGGCACATGGTGTAGTCCTTAATGATGAAGAACGGGCGATCCTAAAACAGCATGATGTTCGCGTTGCCCATAATCCAATCAGTAACCTGAAGCTCGGATCGGGAATAGCAGATGTCGTCAGCCTTCTTGATGCAGGCATTAAAGTGGGAGTGGCAACAGACGGCGTCGCCTCCAATAACAACTTCGATATGTTCGAAGAAATGAGGACAGCTGCATTACTGCAAAAAGGAATGTATAAGGATGCCACTAAATTCCCTGCTCAAACAGCACTCGCCATGGCCACAAGAATGGGCGCCGAAGCGATAGGAATGGGTCATACAGGATCACTGGAAGCTGGTAAAAAGCAGATTTCATCACCATTTACCCATATGACAAAGAACACCTTCAGCCACTGAGTGAAGCCTATTCGCACCTGCTTTATGCAGCACGCGGAAATGACGTATGCGATGTATACATTGATGGCAAAATGGTCGTGAAAGACGGCGGCTGCTTAACGATCGATGAAGAAAAAGTAATCGCCGAAACCAATCGTCTGCAAGGTACCCTATCAAGATAACGCTGATGGGGAAACAAACGGATGCACAGAAGAAGGAGCTGCCATTTGCAGCTTCTTTTTATGGGTTTGGGAGTAATTATTTTGATGTATCGAATGGCAACCAAAAAGGAATTGCCGCTAGTATTATTCTTAACACCTAGAAATCCATCTGAGTCCAGTTACAAAGTAAGCCAGTTAAAAATATTAATAAGAAAATGGGGATGGCAAAAACGGTTAAAAACGAAAAAATGCTGCTGATCGCAACTATTATCCAGCTGCTAATCAGCAAGCAGCTGGATAAAAAACCTTTAACCGCATGGTTCACGAATTTCTGAAAATCTACGTATTAATTATTCACGATTATCCAATTTCCTTGCTTCGGGGAAATGGTCGAAAAAGGAGGACAAGATGGATGGACAGTTCATTGTTAAAAGAGCATTTGTATCAGCTGGAGGAGAAATTGTTAAAGTCTGAAGTTCGTACATCTCCAGAAGAGCTTTCATCATTATTGAAAGATGATTTCTTTGAGTTCGGCAGTTCGGGTAACATATGGTCTAAAAGCGATTTTATGGGGCAAGAGGGAGCCGGAGCTGTGAACATGACACTAAGTCAATTTGAGTTGCATCCATTGTCTGATGATACCGTGTTAACTACATATCGAATTTTTGATGAAGATAAGTTGGAACATACCTTAAGAAGTTCAATTTGGAAATGTACGGATGGAAGATGGCAAATGTTTTTTCATCAAGGCACAAAAACAAAAGGGTCCCTTTAAGCCTTTTATTTAATGAGTTTTGACTGCTTGGAAACTATTTCACTAAAATGATAGAGGGGGATGAAGTTGATCTTTCGTACCATGGATACGGACAAAGATAAAGATATTATCGTTAAATTCCGGAAAGATTCCTATGTTGTAAGTTTTGGATCTGAAGCTGGTTTTGGAGATGAAAATACATATTTGCAACGAATGGAAGAACGGGTCCGCAAATTTCCGGATGGACAGGTGATCATTGAAAAGGATCAAGAACCGATTGGACAAATGGAACTTCAAATTCGGGAGTATGAAGGAACTGAGATTGGTTATGTGAATCTCTTTTATCTTATTCCCGAATACCGCAGTAAAGGCCTTGGCAAGGAATTGGTTCGCTACGCAGAAAGCTTTTTCAGGCAATTTAATGTATCCGAATATCATTTAAGGGTTTCTCCGGATAAGCAAAGGGCGATTTCTTTATATACGAATTCAGGCATGATGAAGATAAGGGAAGAAAATGAAATATACCCCGTATGGAGAATGAGCAAATCACTATAAAAACAGAGAAAATAAATTATATTAATATAATCAAAAAGTATCGATTCACTATACTGTGAAACTATTTATAGCGATGAAAAATATGGTTGACTTTAGAGAAATTAGAATATATAGTGAAGGACATAATTAAATATAACGTTAATTCTTATCAAGAGATGTGGAGGGACTTGGCCCTATGATACCTCGGCAGCGGGTTTTTACTTTTGTAAAAATACTGTGCTAATTCCAACGGACGAAAGTTTGAAAGATAAGAAGGAGCTTTTCTTAGATAATTAATTTAAGAGTTTACTCTTTTTTATGTCTAAAAGAGGCCTCTTCTGTCTGACGACGGAAGAGGCCTCTTTTGTTTATTCAAAATGTATATGGTTATTGGAGGAATTGGCGCAATTACTCATAAGTTACGCAGAATTTAACCCTATCATTATGAAACGTTGCAAAGCTCTTCTCTCTGGATAATGAATTCGTACAAATAAACAGCATGGGGGAGATTGGATGATTGAGTTTCAAGATGTTAAAAAGGTTTATCAAACAAAGAAACAGACTGTCGAGGCTTTGAAGTGCATTAATTTGACAGTGGAAAAGGGGGATATATTCGGGGTAGTCGGTTATAGCGGGGCCGGGAAGAGTACGTTGATCAGGCTGGTCAATTTGCTTGAACAACCTTCAGATGGTTCGGTGATTGTTGGGGGCAAGGATTTGACCAAATTAAGCCCGAAGGAATTACGGGCTGAAAAGAAAAAATCGGGATGATCTTTCAGCATTTCAACTTGCTTAACTCAAAGACTGTTTTTGATAATATTGCCATGCCGCTGGTTTTATCGGGAACTCCGGCTAAGGAAATCAAAAACCGGGTAGGCGAGCTGTTGGAGTTCGTTGGCTTATCGAGCAAAGCAAAGAGTTATCCTGAACAATTATCCGGCGGTCAAAAGCAGCGTATCGGCATTGCAAGGGCATTGGCTACGAATCCATCGATCTTATTGTGTGATGAAGCTACGTCGGCATTGGATCCACAAACAACGAGTGCAGTTCTGCAGCTCTTAAAGAAAATTAATAAAGAATACAATATCACCATCCTGCTAATCACTCATGAGATGTCTGTAATTCGGGAAATTTGCAATAAGGTAGCGGTCATGGAGGGCGGATGTGTCGTTGAACAAGGTTCGGTTTTCGAAGTTTTCGCCAAGCCGCAAACGGATATTGCAAAAACTTCGTGAGAACGGTCATACATGATGAGATTCCACAAAGTTTCTTAAAAAGCATTGGGTCTCACATCCCGATTATTTGGAAAATTAATTTTATTGGGACTACTTCGGGTACTCCTTTACTTTCAACCATCTCTAAGAAATATGATGTTCATTTAAGTGTCTTATCAGCCAATATTTCTGAAATTCAGGAAACGCCTTTCGGGAATTTGATCATCGAAGTGACCGGGAACAAAAATGAGGTGGACAAGGCTTATCAATATATTAAAGATGAGGGGATTCTCGTCCAGGAGGTGCAGATAAATGGGTAATACGCTTTGGGGAATGGAAATAACGGCAGACCAGCTGTTGACAGCTTTCGGTGACACACTTTATATGGTAGCCATCTCATTGGTATTTTCCGGATTGATTGGGCTTCCGCTCGGTATCCTGCTTGTCATTACAAGAAAGGGCCACATCCTGGAGAATAAATGGATCTTTAATATATTGAACCCGATCATCAATATACTGCGGTCGGTTCCTTTCATCATCTTGCTTGTAGCAGTTATTCCGCTTACAAGAATGATTGTCGGCAGTGCGATCGGAACGAATGCGGCCATTGTTCCGCTTATCTTTTACGCGGCTCCTTATATTGCCCGGCTAGTGGAAAACTCGCTGTTGGAAGTGGACAAAGGGATTATCGAGGCGGCTCAGGCGATGGGGGCGACAACATGGCAAATCATTTATCGTTTTTTGATTCCCGAGGGACTTAGCTCGCTGATCCTTACATTTACAACAGCGACAATCGGGCTTGTTGGATCTACGGCGATGGCAGGTGCCGTCGGTGCAGGCGGGGTCGGGGATTTAGCTTTGGCTTACGGTTATCAAAGGTTCGATACGATGACGATGATCGTCACAGTGGCGGCGCTCGTGATCATCGTTCAATTACTGCAATCCACCGGGAACTTTGTTTCAAGAAAAATCAGAAGAAGATAAAAATAACAGGAGGTAGGAAAAATGAAAAAAATCTTATTAACGATCATGGTATTGGCATTGGCCATCGTGGCTGCAGCATGCGGGAACGATGAGGGTGCATCAGGGAGTTCGGATGATGTGAAAACAGTGAAAGTCGGTGTCAGCAGCGGGGATACGAGAACATGGGAATACATTGTCGACTTAGCGAAAGAGGAAGGGCTTAATATCGAACTGGTCACTTTCAATGATTATATCCAACCGAACCTTGCGTTAAGCGAAGGTGAAATTGATGCCAATTCATTCCAAACGGTCGCCTATTTCGATGAATTCGTTCAAGATCAAAATCTAAAATTGGAGGCCATCGGGTCGACTGTCATTGCACCTATGGGCCTTTATTCAAAAAACATAAAAGTCTCAAAGATCTTCCGGATGGTGCTACGGTAGCCGTTCCGAATGAAGCAACAAACTTTGGCCGTGCACTGCTCCTCCTTCAGGAAGCTGGATTGATTACATTGAAAGAGGAATTCAATGGATCGGGATCATTGGAAATCATTAAGGAAAATCCGAAAAACTTGAAAATCCAACCTGTTGCTGCCGGCAATACACCCCGTCTATTGGATGATGCCGATGCTTCAGCCATCAATAATAACTTTGCCGTCGAAGCAGGCCTTACTTTGAAAGATTCATTATTCCATGAAAGTAAAACGGCGAAACCATATATTAATATCATTGCAGTTAAAAAGGGTAATGCAGATCGTCCTGAGCTGCAAAAATTAGTGGAGCTTTATCAATCGAAAGAAGTGGAAGCCTTCATTGAAAAAACGTTTAAAGGAAACACCATTCCTGCCTATGTTTCTGTAGATGAATTAGTGAATTACCAGGATGCTTGGACAAAACCAGCTAATGAAAAGTAATGGATGCATTCAAGAAAAAGGGGAGATTAAGAGTATGGCGAGCGAATTGGTGCTGAAGCAGCATAAGCAGATCATTGAAGATCATATCGACCTTCATTCCGAATTATATATCAAAACGAGTCAAGACATTCATGCCAAACCTGAAATTGGGAATCAAGAGTTCTTCGCTTCGGATACATTAACCGGAATACTTCGAAATGAAGGATTTGAATTGACCCGCAATATAGCCGGGCATGAAACAGGATTCATCGCCAAAAAAACCTCTTCAAAGAAAGGACCCACAATTGCCTTTTTAGCAGAGTATGATGCATTGCCGGGTTTAGGCCATGCTTGCGGCCATAATATCATTGGCACAACGAGTGTTGCAGCAGGCATTTCCCTGGCTCAAGTGCTGGAGGAAACCGGCGGAGAGGTGATCGTTTTCGGAACACCGGCTGAAGAGGGCGGTCCGAATGGAAGTGCAAAAGGCAGCTTTGTGAAGCACGGTCTATTTGATGGGGTGGATGCGGCCATCCTTATCCATCCTGCCGGCAAAACGGGTGTAACAAGTCCGTTTTTGGCTGTCGACCCCTTGATTTTCATTTTTACGGGAAGTCAGCACATGCAGCAGCTGCACCTGAAGAAGGCGTGAATGCACTTGACGGGGTGATTCAGCTGTTCAATGGCATTAATGCTTTGCGTCAACAGCTCCCGACCGAGGTCAAAATTCACGGAATAATCACCAATGGCGGGGAAGCGCCTAACATCATTCCTGAATATGCTTCCGCCAGATTCTACATT
Source organism: Peribacillus frigoritolerans (assembly GCA_030562215.1). Classification (GTDB taxonomy): domain Bacteria; phylum Bacillota; class Bacilli; order Bacillales; family DSM-1321; genus Peribacillus; species Peribacillus frigoritolerans_B. Next base: position 78,685 of record JAUPFL010000002.1, read on the forward strand.
AGAGCAACAACATGGAAACTTTGCCAAGAAGTATCCAATAAAATACGTGCTGTTGCTGATGGGGCAGCACTTGCCACAGGAAGCACGGTTAAGGTTGAACGTTTCCAAAATGAAGTGCTCGATTTTGTCATTAATCCAGTTCTGGATGAACTGCTAAAAGAAGAACTAGCTCAATTAGGGAAGCGGTGGCTCCTCGAAAAGAGAGTGGCTTTGGCTCGACGGATGCAGGTAATGTAAGCCATGTAGTGCCGACAGCACATCCTTATATAAAAATTGGACATGATGAGTTGATTGCCCATACGAATGAATTCCGCGACTGTGCCAAATCCCCTGCTGGAGACAAGGCCATCCTGACCGGAGCAAAAGCTCTGGCACTTACAGGGTATAAATTGATTTCGGATAAAGACCTGTTGGATCAAGTGAAAGCGGCATTTCATGAAGCGAAGCAAAAATAAATAAGATGCAGGAAAAAAACAGTTGACTACGGAGCATAGAGTTAGTATTATAAAAACAACAATACCAAGTAATATGATATGAATTATAGGTTAATTGACCGGAAAACCGGAGACTTTTCTTTCATGTAAAGAGGTGTCTCCGGTTTTTTTGTGAATGGGCAAGTCGAAAGATTATCTTTCAATACATATTAAAAAAGGAGGATTTATCATGGGGATATTATTACGTAAAGCCATTGAGAAAAAAGAAACTACCTGATCAACAAGTTGATTAACAAGGGAGTATATAAAAAGAATGACATCCATCTATTTGAATTAACCTTAACCGATTTGGAGAATGAATATATTAAAATAAGTAAAATCGAGGAGAAGGAATCCGACGATCATTCCCCTGTCTAAGGATATATTTCATATAATGTCAGAATAAAAGGAGAGGGCAAAATGAGGAAGGGCATGGAAGAAAGGCGGAAGGAATTAATCTATAAGCTTATGATCCATACTGTAAATAAAACTGTGGAACAGCTTATGAAGTTAACTTTAAAAGAATTGGAAACAGAATATAAAAAGATTCAAAATGACTGTCACCCCCATAGTGATGCGGGTTCGATACATTGGATCTACAAAACTTAATTCATCATAAAAAAATTCCATCATTTTGCTAACGGCTGCTTGTGCAGATTCTACATGATATTTTGAATTGTAAGGGTCACTGAATCCGTGTACTCCCATGAATTTATGAACTTCGACATTCTTTCTTTCTAAAGCTGAAATTAACTCGTCGACAGTAAATGATGGCTCTTCTAGCGGGAAAAATAGCAGTGCAGGGCATCGTGGCGCCAATTCTGCATAATTCCTAATACGCGAACCAGTAACCAACTATTCCATCGACACATTCTTCCTCACTGCACAGCCAAGCTACAGTTGCCCCTGCACTGAATCCAAGGATGAAAATCTTTTGGTATTCATCTTTTATATCCGATAATATATCCTTTATCTTATATAAAGCACCCGTGAAACCTACGTTCTCCATAAAATGTCGATAAGCAGCATCCTCTTGGGAATAATCATATGGCGCCTCACGTTCTAACAAATCCGGACAGATCACATCAAAACCCTGCTTTGATAATAACTCACAATAACCCTGCATATGTTGGTTCAGACCATATATTTCGTGAATGACAATGATGACAGTATCGGACTTTTTCTGTATGTTCAACATTTTTTACCTCCTTATACGAATTTCTTCCATTATAAATACAGACGTCTTTAGTTTCTAAAGACTCTATATCCAAAAGGGTATACCATCGATTTTTTAATAAGGCTGTTTTCACATACTTTGTTGCTATTTACCAAGTAGTGCGGTGTGGTTGATTTCCCCTCCAGATGCTCGCTTTCCGCGGGGCGGGCGGTGAGCCTCCTCGGCGTAAACGCCTGTGGGGTCTCACCTGTCCGCTGCTCCCGCAGGAGTCTCACACTTCCGCTCCAATCAACCTTAAATAGTTTCGTTTTAAAAACAACAATCTTTACGAAAAGAGCCTTTAATAAACATGTGAATGAACTAGAGTCTCTTTCCAATGGATCATTAGGTATAGGGAAGTTCTTTTCCTTCTAAAAATGCTTTTAAGTTAGCCAAACTAAGTTCATATCCGTCCATGTTAATGGATACTCCAGTGCCTGCAGATTCTGGGTATATTTCAAAAGTGAAAACGAGTTTATCCGAATCCGAGGAATAAGAAAACCTTTCGTAAGGGATTATTTCTTGGATTGTAAAGCTCATTGGGATGCTTTCATTCTCTTTAAGATTGTTATGTGCACTAGGCATTAACACGAAGATGGCCTTCTCTCCAACCTTGAGTTTAGGAATATTCCATTTTGAACCCGGGGCATACCATTTAGAAATGATTTCATCATTCGTAATCGCATTCCAAACATTTTCCTGGTTTTCATGAATTAGAACAGAGTTCTCATTATTCATTTACTAACCTCCGTATTTTTCTATGGATTATATAGAAAGTTTAGGGAATATACAAGAAGATTTTATAAGTCTAGCGAAACCGCATAGAACCAAGATGCATGTGACGAAAATGTAAGATAATGGATTGAATTGTTAGAAAAAACGATGGAGATTTATTTCCTTTCTCTATAATATGTAAGAAAAAGAGGAAGGTTGGATATGAAATGGACTTTTTGAGTTGAATATCAATGTATTCAGAATGATCAATGACTTAGGGAAACAGTACGATTATTTAAACCCTTCTGCCATTGTCATTGCCGAGTACATGGTATTTTTATTAGCTTTGGCAGTCATCGTAATATGGTTCACTCGAAATGAACAGAGCAGGATGATGGTTGTTTGTGGGATGATTACGTTTGTAATAGCTGAAATGATGGGAAAAATGGCAGGGAGATTGCATTCGAATAATCAGCCATTTGCCGAATTGACCAATGTTAATAAGTTAATTGAGAAAGCAGTGGATAATTCATTTCCAAGCGACCATACCATCTTGTTTTTCTCGTTTTGTGTATCTTTTTGGCTTTTCAAAAGAGGATGGTGGTTGTTATGGATCATGCTGGCATTCCTTGTTGGCATTTCCCGTATTTGGGTAGGTGTGCACTTTCCGGCGGATGTGCTGGCAGGAGCTATACTGAGCACCATTTCAGGATTGGCGGTTTACCTTGTTGTTCCTAAAATAAGCTTGTTTCATAAATTATTAGGGGGATATGAGAGGTATGAACAAATGGTTTTATCCCCGTTAACTAAATCGATGGAAAAAAGTCAAAGGATTTGTAAGCGGAATCAAAAAACAGGGTTGCTCAGGCAGCCTTTTTTAAAATACAAAAATAACCATATGGTGATATTGATGGTAAAATAAAGTGAAAGCAATCCATAGCAATGGGGGGACTTATATTGATTGATATTCAAGAAATCAAAGACATTATCAGGCATCGCTATCCATTTCTTTTAGTTGATAGAGTTTTGGAATTGGAAGAAGGAAAGAGGGCGGTGGCCATTAAAAATGTAACGGCAAATGAAGAGTTTTTACTGGTCACTTTCCCAATTACCCAGTGATGCCAGGTGTCTTGATCGTGGAGGCATTAGCACAGGTAAGTGCTGTTGTCATGCTTACAAAAGAAGAAAATAAAGGGCGGATCGGGCTTTTGGCTGGGATTGATGGATGTCGTTTTAAAAGGCAAGTAAGACCAGGGGACCAATTACGTTTAGAAGTAGAGATTACTCGCTTGAAAGGTCCTATCGGTAAAGGAAAAGGAAGGGCTACTGTCGAGGGGAGACTGTATGCGAGGCAGAGCTCATTTTTGCTTTTGGTGATTAACGGGGAATGATGGTGATACCGATAAAAAAGCTTACGGGTATGTGACAAGAATCAATAATGGAGAAACACAGGTATTGGTTTTTCAACATCCCATTAGGGAAGCCGGTATACAGATACCCAAAGGGAACAGTGAAGCCTCAAGAAGATGCTTACCAAGCAGTGCTTAGGGAAATGAAAGAAGAAACAGGTCTGGAAAATTTTCATGTGGAGAAATTAATGGCAGTAGATTTTTGGGAGAACGCTGATGGTGCCATACATAATAGATATTTTTATCGAATAAGTGTATCGAATGTTCCTGATGAATGGGAACATCAGCCGACTGGTGGAGGAGATGAAGAGGGCTGACATTCCATTTCTTCTGGATTTCATCCGAACATGAAGTGCAACTTATCAAAGGGCATGGAGATTATTTAAACCAGATATTTACCTAACCTGCAGTTTATCAAAACCGGCCAAGGTCATTATGATCTTGGCCGGTTGTTTAATGATCAGGTTTGTTTTTCGGTAATGAAAGTTTTTACGGTTGGCGGTTCATATGTAATGAATTGATCAAGAAGTCCATTTGGTTCAACATCTACCAGCGCCATGGAACGGAATTTTTCATGCAGGAACTGTTCGTCGGACATATGGTTGAATAAAGCGACCAAAGGATCATAATAGTGATTGATATTTAAGAGTCCGCAAGGTTTTTGATGAAGACCAAGCTGAGCCCAAGTGAAAATCTCAAAGAATTCTTCCAATGTTCCAGGCCCGCCTGGCAAGGCCATGAACCCATCTGCAAGCTCAGCCATTTTTGCTTTTCTTTCATGCATGGATTCCACGAAGATCAGTTCGGTTAAATTCTTATGTGCTATTTCCTTTTTTCTAGAAAATCTGGCATCACTCCAATTACATTTCCGCCTGCATCCAAAACGGAATCTGCAACTGCACCCATGATCCCTACACTGGAGCCTCCGTAAACAAGGGTAATATTACGCCTTGTCAATTCCGCACCCAGTTTTTTAGCCTCTTCTGCATAGACAGCAGATGCACCTTTGCTTGATCCACAAAATACAGCTAGACTTTTCAAAATATCACATCTCCCATTTTTCAGTAATCTTCCTTTCTTATCATACAAAATTCAAGGGGATTTGTTAAACTTGAATGATCTAATGAAAGGTGGATGAATATGAACGTTACTGAATTTCAACAATGGGTAAAAGATTATTATGAAGCACGCGGGTGGTCAGAATTGGACATTTTCATTCGCATAGGCTTTTTGGCAGAAGAAACCGGCGAGGTTGCACGAGCCATTCGCTCCCTTGAGATTGGCAGGGATAGACCTGATGAAGTTATTGGTTCGTTTGAAGAGAACATACAGGAGCTAACCGAAGAGTTGGGAGATGTGTTAGGAAACTTGATTGTGATTGCGAACAAGTACAATATCCCCTTGGAAGAAGTGTTCAATGCCCATAAAAAGAAGCTATCTGAACGCTATGATCATGCATAAGTTCTTCTCGTTTAATAGGTGAACAAGAAGTGTGCATACCTAATTTCAGTAAACCAGTGAAAGAGCTGTGACTATCAGCTCTTTTTCTTATGGGGCAAATGATAGTTTGTGATACCATTTAATTCCTTAAAAGAAATACTTTCAGCCTTTTATCCCCCTCCATAAAAAAGAATTCACAAAATATGGGTAGTAAGCGCGATTGAGATTGGATTTTATTGGGTATACACTTACATTAATAGGAATGAACATTCATTCCGCATCTTGAAAAGAGGGGTGAATCATATGATCACGGCAGTAAATAAACGAGACAGGATAGTAACCAGTGCTTTAGTGCTTTTCGCAGAACGGGGATATGATGCGACGACGATTCCGATGATTGCTGCATCGGCAGGAGTTGGAGCGGGTACCATTTATCGATATTTCGAGAATAAGGAAGTGCTGGGCAACAAGATATTTCAAGAGTACTTGGATATTTTCACTGAAACAGTCAAGAATGGATTTCCTCATGATGATTCAATCCGCAATCAGTTTCACCATATTTTTAAATCGATGGTTCACTTTACAACCGAGCAGGACCAAGCTCTTTATTTTATTAAATTGCATAGTGGAGCCCATTTTTTAAATGAAGATAGCCATGCTAGCTTTCAAGGGCTATTGAATATATTTAAAAATTTCTTTGATTCGGGAAAAGAGAAAAAAGAAATTAAGGAGCTTCCTTCTTCAGCTTTGATTGCCATCATTTACGGAGCTTTTCTTGAGCTTGAGCGGCTTGTTCGCATCGGGGAATTGGAACCTGACCCAAAACTTTTGGCAGATGTGGAAGAAAGCTTTTTGGGATGCAGTGCGATTGCACACTTGAGACACTTTTAATATAAACGGAATGAACGTTCATTCCGCATTCTGAACTATTATAAAGAGGTGCTAATAAAATGGAAAACACAACACAGTTTCCGCAGCCAAAGACATATGGCCCACTAGGCAGCCTGCCTATCATTGATAAGGATAAGCCGCTTCAGTCTTTCATGAAGCTGGCACGAGAACTTGGGCCGATTTTTCAGTTTCAATTTCCGGGTCGAATCACTACATTCGTATCCAGTGCTTCCCTCGCTAAAGAAGTATGCGATGAAACAAGGTTTGATAAGAAGGTCGGTCCGGCCCTGCAGAAAGTGAGAGCGTTTGGCGGCGATGGCCTTTTCACAAGTGAAACGACGGAACCGAATTGGAAAAAGGCCCATAACATCCTGCTGCCCAGCTTTAGCCAGCAAGCAATGAAGGGCTATCATGCTAAAATGGTCGATCTTGCTGCCCAACTCATTCAAAAATGGGCTCGCCTGAATCCGGCTGAAGTGATAGATGTTCCTGAAGATATGACACGATTGACCTTGGATACGATCGGACTTTGCGGGTTCAATTACCGCTTTAACAGTTTTTATCGGGAGACCACCCATCCTTTTGTCACCAGTATGGTGCGTGCGTTGGATGAGGCGATGAGCCAAACGCAGCGGCTTGGCATCCAAGATAAACTGATGATCAAATCTAAAAAACAATTCAGGGAAGACATTCAATATATGTTCTCTCTAGTGGATGAATTGATTGATGACCGAAAACAAAATGGTGATCGGGGAGAAGATGACCTTCTTTCCCATATGTTGAAAGGGGTCGATCCTGAAACGGGCGTATCACTTGATGATGAAAATATTCGCTTCCAAATCATTACCTTTTTAATTGCCGGGCATGAAACGACGAGCGGTCTCCTATCGTTCGCCATCTATTTCCTCATGAATAACAGAGACAAGTTAAAGAAAGCGCAGCGGGAAGTCGATGAAGTGCTGGGTGATGATGTTCCTGATTACAAACAAGTGAAAAGGCTGAAATATGTCCGGATGGTGCTGAATGAAACGCTACGTCTGTGGCCGACAGCTCCGGCGTTTTCCGTGTATGCGAAAGAAGATACCATGCTGGACGGAAAATACACTGTGAAGAAAGGTGATGTGTTCTCGCTGCTCATTCCCGAGCTTCACCGTGATCCATCCGTTTGGGGTGATGACGTTGAATCGTTCATTCCTGAGCGGTTCGAGGATTTGGAGTCCATCCCTTATCATGCTTATAAACCGTTTGGAAACGGGCAGCGCGCCTGTATCGGACAGCAGTTTGCCCTTCATGAAGCGACACTGGTGCTTGGCATGGTTCTACAGCACTTTGACTTGATTGATCATGAAGAATATCAATTGGATGTTAAAGAAACTCTGACTCTTAAACCGGACGGATTGACCATGCGCGTTTCCCCGAGGAAGAAGGAGATGTCGTTTACCGTTGCTTCTCAGAAACCAAAATCTGCGGAAAAAGGTGCCACGGCTTCACCGATCGAATCAGCACATGGCACACCATTACTCGTCCTGTTTGGGTCAAACATGGGAACAGCGGAAGGGATTGCTCGTGACCTTGCCGAAACTGGGAAGCGACAAGGCTTCAATGCCAAAGTTGCCCCTTTAAATGATTACACCGATCGGCTTCCAAAAGAAGGAGCTGTTCTCATAGTCTCGGCATCTTATAATGGAAATCCCCCTGATAATGCTGGTGACTTCGTTTCATGGCTGAAGGAAAGCCAGAGTGACACATTGGATGGTGTTCACTATGCGATCTTCGGCTGCGGGGACCGCAATTGGGCCAATACGTACCAACGCATTCCAATCTTCATTGATGAGCGGCTGGAACAAAAGGAGCAGTGCGGCTGTCAGAAACAGGCTATGGAGATGCAAGCGATGACTTTGAAGGGGATTACGAGAAATGGACAGAAGCCCTTTGGCCGAACCTTGCCGAAACCCTGAACATTGAAGTGAATAGGAATGACCGGGTAGTCAGCTCGATTACGATGAACTTCGTAAGTGATGTGAGCGGCACACCGCTTGCCCGCACCCATCATGCGTTTACATCCATTGTAAAAAGGAATTTTGAATTGCAACATGAAGATAGCGGAAGAAGTACACGGCATATAGAATTAACGCTGCCGGAAGGAATACATTATCAGGAAGGCGATCATCTCGGGGTGCTTCCGCAAAATCCATCGGAACTTACCGAGCGAGTGCTCAGTCGATTTAACCTAAACGGCCAAGATTACGTGAATCTGACTGGGGATTCCGGATCAGCTGCCCATCTTCCTACAGGAAAACCGGTAAAACTAGAAGAGTTACTATCAAACCATGTGGAGTTCCAAGAACCCGCCACCCGGTCTCAAATAAGGGCGCTTGTCACTCATACGGTATGTCCTCCACATGTAAAAGAACTTGAAGATCTTCTTTTGGACAATACCTATAAACAAGAAATCCTGAACAAGCGCATAACCATACTTGACCTATTAGAAAAATATCTTGCATGTGAAATCCCGTTTGAACGTTTCCTGGCTTTACTGCCACCTTTAAAAGCAAGATACTACTCCATCTCAAGCTCACCACTCCACAATGAAGGGGAAGCAAGCATCACCGTAAGCGTCGTCCGTGGAGAAGCTTTGAGCGGCAACGGGGAATACAAAGGAATTGCATCGAATTATTTGGCAGAACGCTCCCAAGGAGACAAAATAGCCTGCTTTATCAATACGCCGCAATCCAACTTCCAGCTTCCAAAGCAAACAGGAAAACCAATCATCATGATTGGGCCTGGAACAGGAATTGCACCATTCAGGGGATTCATACAGTCACGCCGCGCTTTGAAAGAAAAAGGTGAAACGCTAGGGACTGCCCACCTTTACTTTGGATGCCGCAATCCGGAACACGATTTCCTCTATCAAGAAGAACTCGTCCAAGCCGAACAAGAGGGCCTTGTAACACTGCACACCGCCTACTCCAGATGTCCCGGTCAAGAAAAACATATGTCCAGAACCGATTAGCGGAAAACGCCCATGACATCCTTCCTTTATTAAAAGAAGGAGGACACCTATACATCTGCGGAGACGGAAGCAAAATGGCGCCAGATGTTGAGCGAACCTTAATCGACAGCTATATGCATATCTATCAAACACAGAGAGAAGAAGCCACAGAATGGCTGCAATCATTAGAAGAGAATGGCAGATATGCAAAAGATGTTTGGGCAGGAGCATAAATAGGAAGAGCAGCGGTCCTTAAGGGAATCGCTGCTTTCTATATGAAAATACGAATTCGCGTGTAAATAGAGCGAATTCACGAGTAAATCAGCAAAACTCACGAGTAAATAGAGCGAATTCACGAGTAAAACAGCAAAACTCACGAGTAAATAGAGCGAATTCACGAGTAAAACAGCAAAACTCACGAGTAAATTGCTCAAATTTCGGTATATATCACTCAAACTCAGGAATATATCAATCAAACTCCCGTATATATCGCTCAAACTCTCGAGCAAAGTGTAAACTAACGAGTAAACAGTACAACTAACGATAAAGGGGGCATCCCCTCTTTATTTAATATCCTTTAAGAATTCTTCCAAGGAATCATATAATACAGATGGTTCCCATTCGCCCATACCATGTTCAGCAATCAGAACAGGATAATTTTTATTATGTATATCGACAAATATTGGGTCACCTAAATCTTCATCGTAACCAATAACAAACCAACTTTCTTTCCAATCTCCTTCGTCATTGCCTACAAAGGAGTTGCCTTCCTCATCTTCTCTATATCCTAGTTGTCCTTCTGCAAATTCCTCTTTGGAAAACAGATGAAAAAAACGGACATCTTTTCCTCTTTTTCACCCTTAAATGATATTTCAATCTCATTAGTTTCGAGTGCTTCAAATCTTTTAAGAATCTTCTCTAAATCTTGATTTAACAACATCCTTACCTTCCTTTCGATACATTGAATATTTTAATTATAGCTTCTTTCTTCAATTAACAGGTGCGTTAATTCAATAACCAGGTTGTTTTCGGCAGCCTTGCAATTAAAGGGGCAGGTTAAAATAAATAGTTGAAGAATATATAGAATAAACGGGAGGTGTGGAGGAGGAAAATGAGGATAATAGAACTGCCAATTGAATTTGAATTTAATGGACAAAAAAATCACATTAATCCTAGCTTGATTATTTCAAAGAATGAACTAACCTTGGTCGATACAGGGTATCCTGAATTTTTACCTTTCATTGAAAATGAAATTTTTAAAAATGGTTATGACATGAAGAATTTAAAGAATATAATCATTACCCATTATGATATTGATCATATAGGCTCCTTATATGATTTCAAGGTAAAGTATCCTGACATTAACATTATCGCCAGTGAAGAAGAGTCAAAATATATTAGTGGTGAAATGAAGTCAGAGAGATTGGTTCAAGCTGAAGAAATGCTGGAAAATATGCCGATTCAAGAAATCGAATTCGGTAAATGGTTTATACACCAATTAAAGAATTTGAAGCATGTTTCAATTGATGAAATGGTACATGATGGTGATTGGATTTTGGATAACGAATGTAGAGTAGTAGCAACGCCAGGGCATACTTCAGGGCATATTTCATTATATTTTCCAAGTTTAAAAAGTGTAATAGCAGGTGACGCAGCTGTTAAAGAGAATCATGAATTGGTCATTGCCAATCCACACTTTTGTTTAAATGTCGAGAAAGCAGAACAGTCTTTAAGAAAGATTAAAGATCTAAAAGCTGAAAACTACTATTGTTATCATGGTGGGACATTCACTTTATAATGGAGTTTTGCTTATGATTGGAGCTGTCTTTAAAGGCAGCTTTTTCTTATGTGTTTGAAGTTTTAAAATTAGTGAAGGTGGTGAGAGCTACGCTTATACAGAAAAAACCGAACTTCTTACAGTTCGGTCAAGCGAAGGTGGGGGAATATAACCTTTGGAATGAATTTTTGTAGAATCATAATATCTTAATAATTCTGCTGTTCACTTCCAACAGGAAATGAAACCCCCATAGATCGTAAAGCTTCTTTTGCTTGATTTAAGTAGGATTCTGCTTGTTCTTGCCATTTGATAATCACTTTAATGAAGGCAATATAATTAGGGCTTGCATTTTCCTCCATTATCTTTAATCCTTCACGTACTTTTTTATCTTGGGTTTCAGCATTCACTATACAAGCTGTCATTGTTTCTACAATGGTTTGCTGTTGCTCACCATTTTTTAGCCTTTGGGCTGACCCCACTGCGGTTACACGGTGATATGATGCTGGGATTAGATGGTTATGCATCTCGCGATTTCCTTTTAAATCTTTGGTTTCTGGTATATGGAAAAGCTCACTGCTCATAGCACATACCATTTCTTCAGCATATAAACTTTGGTGCAACATATATAAAATAGGTTCCCAGTTATTTACTCGATAATAATAATCATTCGGATACAAAAAAACATCTCCTCTTTCAGTACATTTTATAGTTATCATTTAGGATCGAAATGAATGAAATTGTATTTTCCATCTTATGTTTATTAATGTTGTCCAGTTCAAATAATATTGAAGAGGTTAAACATGGATAACTGATTCGTGAATGTCAAATTAAAAATGTAACTTTACCAAATTGGAGATGGAGACTGTTGCTGTCATTTTCCTGATTGGAGCATAAGATGATATAGCCCATTTATTCCTCATTAAAAATAAGGAGATGTTTATATATGTCAGGTTGTGAACAGGGTTTTGACCGCGGGTTTGGTTTTGGTGGAGGTTTCGCCTTAATAGTCGTTTTGTTTATACTCTTAATCATTGTTGGATGTAATTGTTTTTAAGGCGGGAATGAGCGACTTCTGCTAAAAAAGCATAAAATAGCCCGACCTTTATTGGTCGGGCTTCAACTGTAGATAATTGAGCCTGTCTGCAATTATTAAAAAACGTTCGGAGTTGATTTCAGAAATCCGCTCCCTTTCCGCCGACTGTCTGCCAAGCTTCCTCACCGCAAGCGGCTGTGGGGTCTCGGCTAGCCAGTTATTCGGCAGGAGTGTCGCAAATTTCTTCCATCCATTAAGGATTACTGTAAAAAACCATGAAGGATAATTTAGTATTGTTTTAAAATCATGGATCGGCATTAAACCATTCCGTACCTCCGATAGTAGACAAATTCTAAGAAAGCCAGTTTGCCTACAGTTATTTTCTTTGAATTTGTCTACAGTTGATTTCAGAAATCCGCTCCCTTTCCGCCGACTGTCTGCCAAGCCTCCTCACCGCAAGCGGCTGTGGGGTCCCGGCTAGCCAGTTATTCGGCAGGAGTGTCGCAAATTTCTTCCATCTAATGAGGTTTCATTCCATATCGAAAAGTGAAAATTCATGAAGGATGACCAAGTCTTCTTTTATATGGTCCGGGGTGAGGCCATGCCGAAGATTTGTAGACCAAATCTTGAACGTTGATTTTCACTCCAGGCACTCGCATTCCGCGGGCGGCCCGCCCTCGGCGCTTTTGCGCCTGCGGGGTCTCCGAAGACTCGCTTTTCTTGCAGGAGTCTCGCACCTTCCAAATCCAATCAATTAGAATGGTTTTTTAACTAGACTTGAATCAGCCTAGATACTGCTTTAATATTTCTAATCCTATTTTTAACTCATCGAATGAGTTTGTGGAAGAAAGTGCAATACGCAAATACATATCAGGAGTGGTTTGCCCGCTTTGAAAACGATTGGAATGAAAAACCCGAATACCGCGCCTTTTCAAATCCGTTTCCAGCTGTAACGCATCGTTATGCCCTTTAATTGGAAGCCAGCGATAAAGACTGAGAGGATGTCCGACATCCTTTCTTAAAGGGAAATATTCCGAATAAATATCATTTGCAGTCTGTGCAAGCCGTTTCTTATGAGAAACAATTTCATGAGCCTTGCCTGATAGGATTAGCTCTGTGATAACCTCTGCATCAAAAGAAGAGGTCTTTACATTTATGTTGAAAATGGCCTGGGAAATTTTCTCGCTAAAGGCATCCCCATAAACCATATAGGCAACTCTTAATCCAGAACATATTGACTTAGATGTGCCGCAAATATAAACGCTCTGTTCCGGAAGCAAATGGAACATCGGCTGCCTGTAGTCGGAGATGATGCCTGCTGTCAGAAATGCATGAATATCATCCTCAATCAAAATTAAACGATGCTTTCGGATGACCTCAGCCAATTCTTGCTTTCGAATATCCGACATCATGATTGTGGTGGGATTGTTGCAAGAGGGCATCAGAAATATGCCGTCAATATTTGTTTGGCAACATTGCTTTTCAAGTTCATCTGGCAGCATTCCAAACTGGTCTCCGTGAATGGGCACTAACTTAATATGAAACATCTTTGCCAGCTCGATAAAGTTTGAATATGTGTATAAGTCGGTTGCAATTCTATTACCAGGCTCAAATAAAGCAGCCAGGGCAACAGCCAATGCATTTTGGGCACCGGAAACGATTGCTATATGCTCTTGATCCGCGTGAATGCCGAAAGATTCCATCCAGTTTAGAGCTGCTGTTTTTTGATGTGGAATACCAGTCGGATCGTTGTAATTCAAGAGCTGCTCCAAATAACTTTTGTTCACGGTTTTTTGAATGGTTTCTGAAACAATATCATTGGTTTGCTCAAAAGATGCCACAAAACCAAGATCAATGCTGTTTGCCGTTTTATCCGCGGAAATGGTTATGGAACGAGTGGCATTAGGAGCCACAAAGGTTCCGCTTCCCGTAACGGCATATATTAATCCCTTTACCTCGCATATTTTATAGGATCGGGTAATCGTGGTGAAGTTTAAGTCAAGAAAATCTGCCAATTCTCGTTGAGGGGGCAACTTGGTTCCAGGTGCTAAAAACCATTTGTTATATCTTGTTCAAGTAATGATGCGAGAGATTTATAAAAAGGACGCTTTAATGCATTCTTATCAGGTTTCCAAGACATTGGATAATTGTCAAATGAATTTACTGGCATACTTCACCTCTACTATCTTATTCCATACAATCATATCATTTTTTGTATGGAATTCTAATATTGAAACGGTCTGCTTTATAAGAATATAAGGTGATAAACGTATCAGTACCCCCATTTTGATGAAATGGGGGTATTTTATTTTAATTGTAATCCATACAATTAACTTGTTTTTTGTACGGATTTTGTATGTTAAGTTTAAATAAATTTACCCACCAGGATGTGATTTATATGAAAAAACGAACTCAAATGATACCTGCATTTCGTGCGGCTTTTCCGTACACAGCGCCCATTTTGGCAGGCTTTTTATTTTTGGGCATCGCTTATGGAATCTTTATGAATTCATTAGGGTTCAGTGCGATTTACCCGATATTGATGAGCCTAACGATATTTGCAGGATCGATGGAATTTATTGCAGCCAATTTATTGCTTGTCGCGTTCAATCCGATTAATGCCCTTTTTCTAACCTTAATGGTGAATGCACGGCATTTGTTTTATGGCATATCCATGCTCGATAAATATAGGGGGACCGGTAAGAAAAAGCTGTATCTGATTTTTGGGCTTTGCGATGAGTCTTTTTCCATCAATTGTACCGTTGATGTACCGAAGGATGTAGACAAGGGCTGGTTTATGTTCTTCGTGACACTGCTCAATCATTCCTATTGGGTGATAGGGTCAGCGATTGGCGGCATTTTTGGCTCTTTTGTCAAATTCAATACAGAAGGACTCGATTTTGTTATGACGGCTCTCTTTGTAGTGATTTTCATTGAACAATGGATGAAAGAGAAAAACCATCATAGTGCTCTCGCTGGGCTTGGCCTGTCTGCTGTCTGTCTTATTATTTTTGGAGGAAGCAATTTCATTATCCCTGCCATGTTTGCCATTTTGGGGGTACTCACCTTACTTAGAAAACCATTAGAGAAAGTTGAGGTGAGAACCATATGACAATGACTTTAACACAGCAAATCATTACAATCGCGATGGTTGTTTTAGGCACAATGCTTACAAGATTTCTTCCCTTCATCGTTTTCCCATCAGGTAAGCCCACACCGAAGTATGTACAGTATCTCGGTAAAATGCTGCCATCCGCGGTAATTGGGCTTTTGGTCATTTATTGTTTAAAGGATGTAAGCTTACAATCCGGAAGTCATGGCATCCCTGAATTTATTGGGGTGGCGGTAGTTGCCCTGCTTCACGTTTGGAAGAAAATGATGCTCCTCTCGATAGCGGGGGAACGATTGTCTACATGATGCTGGTGCAATTGGTTTTTTAAATTGATAATAGTCGGGAACTCAAAGTAACAATGATATCAATGGTATTGGAAGGGGCAGGTAATAGTGAAAAAGAAAATTGATGAATATCAAATTTATGAAAAACACTATGAACAAATTCATGAGCAAGTGAAAAACGATCCGTATGCTAAATCGTTAGGCATCCAGTTAACCAAATTCGAGGCAGGTACTGCAGAAGCAACGTTAGAAGTGCAAAGCACTATGGTAAATGCATATGGAACTGTTCACGGTGCGGTTATTTATGCTGTAGCAGATCATGCTTTTTCGGTAGCCTGTAATGCCTATGGCAAAACATCATTAGGACTCTCGACAACAATCCAGTTCATTGAATCAGCTAAACCAGGAGACAAGATAGTGGCCCGTGCAACGGAAGTCAAACGAAACTATCGGACAGGATTTTATCGGATAGACGTCCTGCATGAGCAAAACCTGATCGCGACCATGGATGCAGTGTCATACCGTAAGGATCATTATTTTATTGAAGTTGATGAATAAGATTGAGCGGTACAATGGTTCTCGAGCAGAGGTGCCTTTAAGGGAGCTCTTTTCTTATATAGGGAAGGGGGAGTTTAAGTGCATTTCTTCATAAAACCCTTATTGCCTCATTTTGGTTATGGAAAGGAAACATTAATCTATCCGCTTTCCAGCGATCCTGAAATTGTGAAATGGAGATCGGTTAAACTGAATCGCTAAAAAGGCTAGGTAGAGGGCATACCTAGCCTGAGTTCAAGAAAGATGTGGACGTAACAAAAGGGGAAAATTCCAATCAAAGTGAAGATGTAATGGTTCAATTTGTTGCAAATGCTTACGTAGGGGTAGTGGAATGGTGGTTAAAGAATGGAATGCCTTATCCACCTCGTGTCATGGCAGAAAAAGTGGGGGATTTGTTAGAGAGGATTGTATAATTACCGATAATGAGAAACGTTACTAGGATAGTGGTCTCTTGAAGAAAAGGGGTGTCTTTTAAGGCAGCTCTTTTCTTATGGAACAAAATGGCCAGATTAGGTGAAGGACTATTACATGAATAGTGGAATTATAATAAATGGACTATATTTTGAACTGTAGTCCAAGGTTCCTTAAAAGTTGCTTGATTTTAATAAGTTTAAATCAATTGCATAGTAAGGAGAATTTCAGTATGAAAATAAAATGGTTTGGACATTCTGCCTTTTTACTAACATCCGAAAGAGGAACCAGGATTCTTATTGATCCATATTATCGCTTCATCCGTTACCGTATGCCAAGCATTGAACCAGATATAGTTGCCGTTACACATAATCATTTCGATCATAATAAAATTCAAGCTGCAACAGGTGATTACTTGCTTGTGAATGAGCCGAAGGAATACATCCGCGAAGATGTAAGAATTAGTGGATTCAAGACATTTCACGACAAGGCAAATGGCGAGAAGAGAGGCCCCAATATTTTATATCGTTTCCAAATGGACGACCTAACTATCTGTCATTGCGGAGATTTAGGGCATCTATTATCAGAAGAACAAGTAAATGAAATTGGAAAAGTAGATATTCTCATCATTCCTGTAGGAGGTACAGTCACGATCAATGCAATAGAAGCTGCTCAGGTAATGCGTCAATTGAAATCTACTATTACGATCCCTATGCACTATAGAACAAAGGCATTGTCGGTTGTTGGCTTGATGTTTTCAAAGGTAGATAAGTTTCTTCAGATTTCCGGACAGCGAACAACCGAAGTTAAGACATTGGATATTTCCAAAGGAAATTTGTCGGAATATGCTGGTGTCGTTACCATGCTCTATGAATGATTGTAAGGCTGCGATGTGGATTTAATATACAATGATTGCGATGTCTAAAAAATGTTGCGACAGAAGCATGAATGGATAAGATATCCTGTTAATAACCAAAGGACAGGTTAGTTCAAGAACAAAAAAGGGAAGCTACTAATCAATGATATTGAATCAATTAAGCTTCCTCTTTACGATATAAGGGGATAGAATATAAATAAAAAGGTGATGACAATAAAAAAGTAAAAAGTATCCTATTCTTTGTTCTTGGTTCCATATCTCTTTTGATTGGTATTGCAGGGACAGTGTTACCAGTTCTGCCGGGCGGTCCGTTTTACTTATTTGCTGCCTTTTGCTTTGCGAAAAGTTCCAAGTCGATTGAAAACTGGTTCAAGAGCACCTCACTATATGAAAACTACGTTGAAGCATTCCTGCAAAAAAGGGCATGACCCGAAGAGAGAAAATCAGAATCAATTTAATTGCCGATTTCTTCATCGTAATTTCTGTATTTTATGTGGACATCCTATTAGTGAAAATCTTATTGGTCGTGCTCGCCCTCTACAAACATTATTATTTCATCAAAAAAATTAAGACAATTGACCGAAACAGTTCGGAAAAAAGAGCTTTTTGAACCTTCAAATAAAGGAGTTGCTTCGGCAGCTCTTTTCTAATGGAGCTACCGGGGCAGGGGAGTAGAACATGAACAAAGGGGAATCCCAAGCAACTATATTCAGGAGGCATGGTTTCTTACCACCGGTTCGAGAACAAAGTGCCAACATGCATTAAGTGGATTCCTCTGTAACACTCATGTGCTTAGACGTAGTGTTGCTGACAAATGGTAGTCTGTTATAGGATAATGGTGATAGATATTTGATGGGCACAATATTAAGGGGAAACTCCATAAGGAAGGAAGTGCTAAACGATGAATTTAGAAATGGTCATGCAGGAGCTCGAAGCCCTTGGCAAGGAACGAACTAAAAAAATGTACATATCCAATGGTGCGCATGAGCCGCTCTTTGGCGTGGCGACAGGAGCCATGAAACCAATTGTAAGGAAAATAAAAATAAATCAGAGTTTAGCTGAAGAGCTTTATGCGACAGGCAACTATGATGCAATGTACTTTGCAGGCATTATTGCAGACCCAAAAGCCATGACTGAGTCGGATTATGATCGTTGGATGGATGCTGCGTATTTTTATATGCTGTCCGATTACGTAGTGGCTGTAACTTTATCAGAGTCAGATATTGCACAAGAAGTTTCTGATAAATGGATTGCAAGCGGTGAAGAGCTGAGAATGTCAGCCGGCTGGAGTTGCTACTGTTGGCTTTTAGGGAATCGACAAGACGTTGAATTTTCAGAAAGCAAGATTTCCAATATGCTTGACCTTGTGAAAAATACGATTCACGATTCGCCAGAACGGACGAAATCCGCTATGAATAACTTTTTATACACCGTGGGGATTTCATATTTGCCGCTCCATGAAAAGGCAGTCGAGACCGCAAAGGCAATAGGAACCGTAGAAGTCAAACGGGACAAGAAAAAAGCAGTTTTCTGAATGCTTACGAAAGTATTCAGAAAGAAGTCGGTAAAGGAAAGCTTGGTTTTAAACGCAAGCATGTAAGATGTTAAAATTAGTCTCGCAAAATTGAAGTGTAATTTCAATAATGGAGGTTGCTTAGGCAGCCTTTTTCGCAGTTGGTAAACAGCCTTCAATTTATCTTCCCAATGATCCTTGTTAAGCTAACAGGTTCGATACTTCATTACAGGAGCTGATCAGCAGCTCCTTTTCTAATGGAACTATCGGGGCAGTTTAGTTTAATAAGACTTTTAGAATCAAACTATCTTTTGAAACCATTTTAGAAAAATCTCGTATACAGATTTAGGAAAATGTTTTTTAGAATAGGAGTAACAGGTTATGTTAGGGGATATTATATATCAAGTTATTGTTTTCGGAGGTATAGCATTAATTTTAGGTGTTTTAGGTTATTTATTTTTTAAGAGGACCAAGAAAAGCTAATTAAATTTCTAATTCAAGTAACGGGTGCGTTAGCTGAAGATCGGAGCTGTCTAAGGCAGCTCTTTTTTAAAATTTTATTATGTTTTAATGGGAGATAGAGGGAGGGGGAATTTTAATGAGTAAAGCAATTATTTTTGATATGGATGGAACCTTATTTCAAACGAATTTAATTTTAGAACCTGCCCTAGAAGAAACATTTGATGTACTACGAAAAGAAAATTTATGGGATACAAAAACACCGATTGAACAATATAGGAAAATTATGGGTGTGCCTATACCAGTTGTATGGGAAACACTTTGCCCAAACCACTCACTAGAAATACGAGTAAAGAGCAATGAGATTTTTCATAAAAAGCTTATAGAACTAATCCAAGCACAAAAAGGTGCATTATATGCTGATGTGGAGAGAACATTAAATGAGTTGAGTAAAAAGTATCCCTTATTTATTGCCAGCAATGGACAGATAGAATATTTACAAGCAATTGTAGAAACATATAATTTGGATAGATTTATTCAAAATACATATAGTATCCAACTAATTAAATCTGGACATAAATCAGATTTAGTGCAAATGGTGAAAAATAAAAATCAAATTGAAAATGGTTACGTTGTCGGAGACCGTTCTTCAGATATATCTGCTGCTAAGGATAATGAACTTATTGCCGTTGGTGTGAACTTTGACTTTGCTCAAGAAGATGAATTAAAACAAGCTGATTTTGTAGTGAATAATTTCAAAGAAATCTTAGAGTTAGTTTAAACTCTAAAAGGCCGCCAATTGACGGCTTTTTGAAAGTACGATTCTAGCATTATCACCATTCGGATTAAAGTGAAAAAATACCCTTAATGAACTATCCGGGCAGGTTAGTTGAATCAGGGAAATGGTTTTTTTATGGTAAAATAAATAAGGAAAGGGAAATTCTACCTTTTTAGTTAGTATTAAAAGTAGCAGGAAATAAAATGGTCCTTTGGGGGTGAAAAGGTGGATTATGGATTATTGGTTATTGGTATAGCTCTTTTACTTATATCGTACTTAGTAGCTGTAAAAAAAACAAACCTGGTTGTTAGCAGGGTTTAATGAAAAAATGATAAAAAATAAGTCTTTATTAGGTACAGTGACAGGTGGAACTTTTTTCTACCGTTAGGATTGTTAGTAGTTTTCAATAGTTTTATTGACTATCCTTATGAATTTACGGTTCTTATAATTGCTATGTTGCTTTTATTAACAATTGTATATGTTTTTATTAATAGAAGGTTACTTGACTGAAAGGTGCTATAGCTTTATTGAGCTGGACGATCACGATCAGCTCTTTTTCTTATGCAACTATCGGGGCAGTTTAGTTGAATAACAGTTGCAGAAATCAGTATGAAATCCTTACTTCCATGCAGGAAGTAAGGATTTTTTGTTGAACAAATAAAATTAGAATATTATGGAATTTATTGCGTGAATGGAGAGGTTAATATGTCGTTTATGATGGTCAAAAAAGAATTTAAGCTTGTTGGATTAAAAGGTAGTGGAGAGTTTGTTAACTTTGGTAATGAAGTACCCTTGCTTGCAAAGCAACTATTAAGTCGCTCAAACGAAATACTAAATCCAACAGAGACCGAAATTGCATTATTTGAGCCTAAAAAGGATGAGGAGCATAGGATAGGTCATTATTATGTAGGGTTAATTGTGAGTGAGAAATTAAATGAAGTACCAACAGGAATGGATTATATTGAAATAAATAAAAGTTACATAACTACAAGAGGAAATATATCTAATTTGGGGGAACTTCATTTAAATTTATTGAATTGGGCAGAAGAACAAGGTTATCAAAGAGATCTCGATTCTTATATTATCGAGACATATCACCTTATGGGGGAAGGAGATGAAGAAGTACAGATTTATTTACCAATTCAAGTTTAAAAGACAAATCAAAAATCTTCTTCAACAAACGGGGCAGGTTAGTGGAATGAAAAGTGAATTAATCCATTATTATCTTTATTATGTTAACTGCATAAATCAGTTGTACAGAGATAATAAAGTTGTTTAATTTGCAATTATTTTGCGGTAATGAAATTAAATATCAAATAAAGGAAATATCTTCTTGACAGTCGAATATTAGTCTAGAACCATAATTATATTCCGATGAGGAGGATTCTTGTGCGTCCACGACCATTATTTATTGAAAATCCAGAGCATGATAGGTATGTTAGTCTTGTGCCAGATGGAGATATTGTAGAAATACTTAGTAAGCAACGAACTAAGACCATTACCCTTTTAAGCAGCGTATCAGAGGAGTCAGCAAGGAAGGCGTACGCACCAGGGAAATGGACTTTAAAAGAAGTGATTGGGCATATGACCGACTCGGAACGTGTAATGTCGTATCGAATGCTCGCCATTGCACGAAATGAAAGTGCACCACTCCCAGCAATGGATCAGGATCAATACGTTTCTGCGGCAAACTTCAACAAATTATCCTGGGAGCAGTTACTAGCTGGTTTAGACACGGTACGTTCCAACACGTTAAGCCTTATTTCAACCATTGATGATGCAGCGTGGGTTCGTAATGGAACTGTAATGAACAGCCCAGTTTCAATAGGTACCATTGCATATGGCATTGCCGGGCACGAGTTACACCATATGAAAGTGATTAGTGATAAATACTTATAAGTCTTTTTCTATTAATGAAAAAACCTAATTTCTCATTTAATGCTAAGAAATTAGGTTTTTTAATAAGGAACACAAAAATGATCGATCTTTTTTATAAAAGAATAATTCAATTTAATAGTATAAGGGCATGTTTTGATTTATCTTTTTCAAAACATGCTCTTTTATTTATCCATTTATCAAGGTTTCTTGTATTAATTTGATCAGACTTGTTTCAAAGCTACATCTTTATAAATTAACAAAAATTACCTGCCTTAGTTATAATAGATGGAAATAGAAAAAAGGTGGATATTATATGAAATTATCAATACTTGTAGATAATAATACATTGATTGATCGCTACTTCTTCGGAGAACCAGCACTTTCTTTTTTATTGAAGAGGGTAATAAACGGATTTTATTTGATACTGGATACTCTGATGCTTTTATAAAAAATGCAGAGAAGATGAGAATTGATCTAAGGGACTTAGATTGGGTTGCCTTATCACACGGACATGTCGATCATACATGGGGAGTCACGCATTTAATTAGGTTGCATATGGAAGCAAAAGGTGAGCTCATAATACATAATACGCCTACAATCATTGGTCATCCTTTAGTTTTTGAAAGCAAATTACTGGATTCAGTAGGTGAGATAGGAAGTATCTTATCTTACAATAAATTAAGCAGACATTTCCCTATTCACTTATCTAAACAACCATTTTGGCTGACAGATAAATTAGTGTTTTTAGGTGAAATTAAGAGAAAATTTGATTTTGAAGGTAAAGAAGTTATCGGAAAAGTTGCTACTACAAAAGAAGAATTTGACGATTATGTTTTTGATGATACTGCATTAGTATATAAATCATCTGAAGGGCTAGTTATTATGGTAGGATGTGCTCATTCTGGAATATGTAACATTATTGAATATGCTAAAGAAGTATGTGAGGAAGAAAGAATAGTAGATGTCATAGGAGGATTTCACTTATTGAATCCATCAAATTTTCAATTAGAGAACACTGTAAAGTATATAAAAGAACTTAGACCCAATAAGCTTCACGCTTCTCATTGTACAGATTTACATTCTAAGATAGCTCTATCCACAGTTGCTGATATAGAGGAAGTGGGAGTAGGTTTACAACTAGAATATTTCTAGATCAATTATATAGGTCCCTAGAACGCTGATTATGGTAATTAAGGTTTTACATATAACTGTTTGATCATTAAAGATCTAGTTTTAAAATCAAGTCGTACCATTTTGAATAAAGTTTAATCGTTTATACAAATGATAAACCGAAATCAATACTTGATTTTGGTTTTCCTTAATGAACTATCGGGGCAGGATAGTTCAAGACAACAATTGGGCCAGATTGCGAAGGAAGAATTGCAGATTTTAAAAAAGGTAAATTAGTTAAGGATAAATAGTGGTGAACCGAAAAGAAGGCGCTTTTCAGTGGAACTATTATTTGGAATTTAATGCATAAGATTGGAACCAATGGCCATTTCAAACGTAAGTAATGTAAAAGGCTTAAGGTTGGGAGGCATAAGTATGAGGCAGCTTTATATAAAGCAGAAAGTATTCAGTCTTAGCGGGAAATTTACAGTAAAGGATCAGCAGGAGAAGGATATATATTACGTGGAGGGAAGTTTTATGCAAGTTCCAAAGACTTTCTCCATTATGAATACAGCAAGAGATGAAGTAGCACTCATTACGAAAAAGGTGTTCAGCTTTTTACCAAAGTTTTTGGTTGAGGTGAATGGTCGAGAGGTATTAACAATAAAGAAGGAATTTTCCTTCGTAAAAGCACGATATACAATGGATGCGGCAGGCATTGAAGTACATGGTAATTGGTGGGATATGGATTTTCAAGTTTTACAGCATGGTAAAATCGTAGGTAAAGTGGGCAAAGAGTGGTTCACTTGGGGCGATAGCTACAAGGTTCAAATAATAGATGAAGAGATGGAAACCATTATTATTGCACTCGTTGTTGCAATTGATTGTGTGAAGGCTGATCAAGCAGCTGCTTCCTCAGCAGCGTCGATTTAAAGTAGAAGTGTAAAATTAAAAGTTTTTAAAAAATCACTGCTTGAATAGGTGCGGTGAACCATATCATAAATAAATGACAATGCTATTTGGTTAAAAAAGGTAAAAACCTTGTTGGACTAAAAGTGCGTTCGTTCAATAATACAGGTTGCTGAGGCAGCCTTTTTCTTATGGCACAAAAGGGGCGGGTTCGTTCAAATAGAGGAACTTACCTATAAAGGGAAGGATTTTGGACGATGAATAAAAAAGAAAATGAGCTCTAAAAGTGAAATTTTTGAAATTGGTCAAACTAGTGGTATCGATTGATCATTGAAATATTTATAAAAAATGTTGACAAAGTCCACTAATGACAATAAAGTATTAGTGGATAAAGTCCACTAAAAAGGAAGTCAATAATGAATATAAATAAAAATACCATTGCTGATATCCGGCAATTCAACAGATTTTATACGAATATACTTGGTGTATTGGATAAGCATATTTTGGATACAGGATATTCTTTCACTGAGGCACGGGTAATTTTAGAAATCGGTTTGATGGAGCAGTGTATCGCAAACAATTTAGTTGATAAACTGGAAATTGATCGCAGCTATATGAGCAGAATAATTAACAAGTTAAGAAAAGATGGACTGGTTATGAAGGAAAACTCGACCTTGGATAACAGAACGATTCTGATTCGGCTGACTCCTGAAGGGATGACTGTTTTTAACCAGCTTAATGATAGATCTGATGAACAATTAGTGAGGTTATTCCAAGGATTATCACAAAATGAAATAAAAGAAATCCATGCTTCTATGATGTTCATTCAGAAGAAATTGGATGGTTTGGGGAGATTAAAGGATGATACGTTTTGAAAATGATTATACAGAAGGTGCTCATAAGCGAATTCTGAAACGATTAATAGAAACCAATGAAGAACAAACACCCGGATATGGAGTGGATGAACACTGTGAAAAAGCGAGAGCTTACATTCGAAAAGAGTGTGATGCCGCGAATGCGGATATACACTTTTTAGTCGGAGGAACACAAACGAATACAACTATTATCGCTTCAATTTTGCGGCCGCATCAAGGGGCTGTTGCTGCAATTACCGGTCATATCGCGGTGCATGAAACAGGGGCAATTGAAGCCACTGGTCATAAAGTGCTTACTTTGCCGAGCGATGATGGAAAAATTCAAGCTGAACAAGTGAAAGAATTATATGATGCTCACTGGAATGATGTTACTCATGAGCATATGGTACAGCCAGGTTTGGTTTACATTTCTAACCCTACAGAAAATGGAACGACTTATAGTAAAGCCGAATTGGAAGCGTTAAGTAGAGTTTGCCGGGAATGTGGTTTGCCATTGGTATTGGATGGCGCTAGATTAGGATATGGCTTGGCTTCGAAAGACAGCGATTTAACCTTGGCGGATGTTGCAAGGCTATGTGATGTGTTCTATATAGGGGGAACGAAAGTTGGGGCAATGTTTGGTGAAGCGGCAGTCATCATGAATGATGCCCTGAAAAAGGACTTCCGCTATTTCATCAAGCAAAAGGGAGGAATGCTGGCTAAAGGGAGACTTTTGGGGATCCAGTTTGAAACATTATTTGAAGATGGCTTATACCATGAAATTTCTAAACATGCCGTGGAAATGTCAATGATGATTCGAGAAGCATTTGTTGAAAGTGGATATTCATTACGATATGATTCCACATCAAATCAGCAATTTCCCATCTTGCCGGAAGATGTAATTTTGGAATTAGGCAAAAAATATTCATTCTCCTTCTGGGAAAAAGTCGATGCTACACACAGTGCTGTGAGATTTTGTACCAGTTGGGCTACGAAAAAGAACATGTTGACATGCTGGTAGAGGATATCAAGGCAACAAAAGGAGAAAAAAATGGCCACGATAGAGTTACATTTAGAGAATAACACCTAACGTTAAAAAGGACTTCTTAGCTATTAACTGGTCTGTATCATGTGAATAATACTACTTCAATAAGGGAGTTGCTTCGGCAGCTCCTTTTCTAATGGATGTAATGCCAGGGTAGTTCAACAGTGCTGTTAGATCTTTGGTCAACGAATGGGCTAGATAATAGGATTTAGGTGAAATGCAGGAGATGTTTTGGAGGGGTATTTTACCTTTTCCCTGGCTGTGGACAAGAACACGGCGAAACCATTCATAATGCATTATTAAGAGAGTGTATTGAAGAGGTTGGAAAAAGAAGTGGAAATTGGAGAGCTGCTTCATATTCGTGAGTATATAGGAAAAAACCACGAGCATTCTTCATTCAATTTTAATGTTCACCAAGTTGAATACTATTTTGTTTGCAACCTGGTAATTGAGAAGAATTATAAATCGCCTACCAATCCAGATAGTCACCAAGTAGGGGTAGAATGGATACATATTAATGATTTACTTCAGTATAGGATATATCCTAAAGAACTAAGGAAATATATCATACAGCATGTTAATAATCTAAAGTCTCCAGTTTATTTAGGGGATATTAATTGAAATCTTGTTCAACAAACCGGCGCGATGCTTTAATAAGATCATTGCTTAATCAGCCTACATATTGAATAAATAAAGCCATATTCTTTCGTAAAAGAATATGGCTATTTAAATTGATTCCGTAGTTTAGAAAGATCGCTTTGCAGGATTACCTTTAGCGAGAATCATCGCCGGAAGCAAATCATTCTCCTATTAAACTCGTCATAATACACTATTTTCATCGTATTCCATCTGTAGTATCTTTGTTTGACAGAATACATAAATGGGGACAGTCCCACACAAAAGGAGGTCTTCCAAAATGAATAAAGAATCAGTACTGATCGTGGAAGACGAAGAAAAGATCTTAAGACTGCTTGAATTGGAGCTTGAAATCGAAGGCTACCAAGTCGGAAAGGCAATGGACGGCAAGGAAGCCCTTGAAGCGTATCGATCAAAAAAGTGGGATTTGATCTTATTGGATGTGATGCTTCCGGGCATAAGCGGGATCGAGCTGCTTCGGAAAATTCGAACGAAAAATAGTTTCACTCCTGTCATCCTATTAACGGCAAAAGGCTCGGTTGAAGATAAAGTTTCCGGTCTTGATCTCGGCGCGAATGACTATATCACTAAACCTTTCCAAATTGAGGAATTGCTTGCCCGAATTCGCGCGGTTTTAAGAATGCGGCCTGCTGCACCTTTGATGGAAACTGAAATCGATGGATGGCTAAATACTGCTGATTTAAAAGTGAATGTCAAAACACGCGAAGTCATCAGGGGGATAGTCAAATTGAACTGACGCCAAAGGAGTATGATCTACTTCTTTATTTACTGAAGAATAAGCGTCAAGTGCTAAGCCGTGATCAAATTCTGGAAGCGGTTTGGGGGTATGATTTCCATGGAGAAACAAACGTGGTGGATGTATATATCCGATATGTTCGCAAAAAGCTCGAACATGGATTTGAAACGCCGCTTATTCATACCGTAAGGGGCGTTGGCTACGTCATGAAGGATGCAAAATGAGACTACGCAAGAAAATAAATTTATATACAGCGGTGTTATTCATTTTCCTGCTCCTATTGATGAATGTTTCCATTTATTTTGTTTTCAGTAACCTGATGATGGTGAATGAACTTAATCGTGCGAAAGCGGAGACAGGGAAAATTGCCTTTGATGTTAGTAAAAATGTTAATAATATATCTCCCAATGATTTACTTCGAGCCTATCTGCCAATAGATGGCATGATTGGTATTGTAAACGAAGGTCAACGAAAAGGAACAGCTGTTACATCCAATTCTGAAAAACAATTAAGCGATCGAAATAGCAGCTTTTACCCTGGTGAGAAGAGCGAGATCATCACTTATCATCAGAAAAAATATGTATTCGTTTCAAACCCGATCGTTTGGGGGATGGAAGTGTAGTTAATCTTCAAATCACCAAAAGCATTTCAGCAACCGAAGAAATGCTCGCTGTTCTGCGCATCGTATTAATAGCTGTAACCATCATTGCCATGATACCTGTTCTGGTATCAAGCACTATTCTTAGTAACTTCATCGCCCGTCCGATTCGATCGATGATTGATACGATGAAGGAGATTCAAACAAGCGGCCAATTTAAGCGACTTAGCCTAGAAGAAAAATCAAAAGATGAACTTGTGGAAATGGGAAAAACCTTTAATCACATGATCGATTTGCTGCAAGCCAACTTCGAAAAACAGGAGCAATTCGTATCGAATGCTTCACATGAATTAAAAACACCGCTAACTGTCATCGAAAGCTATGCAAGCCTTTTGAAAAGAAAAGGGATGGAGCGACCTGATTTGTTTGATGAATCAATAGAGGCCATTCATTCTGAAGCCATTAGAATGAGAGAGATGACAGAGCAAATGCTCCTGCTTGCAAAGCATCAGGAAAAATGGAATATAGAGAAAGAAAACGTCAATCTGACCGATATCATGGCAGAGTTAGCGAAAGTATATAAAAATGCGTACAATCGGACAGTCGAGATTTATAGTGGAGATGCAATTGAAGCAGTGACGGACGTTCAAAAGTTAAAACAGCTTTTGTTTATTTTTTAGACAATGCAAGAAAGTATAGTGATGAGCTAATCTCCGTCTACATAGGACAAACAAGTAATGAAGCATATATCCGCATCGAAGACAGAGGGGATGGAATTCCAAAGGCTGAATTGCCAAAAGTGTTCGATCGCTTTTATCGTGTAGATGAAGCAAGAAACAGAAAGCAAGGCGGATCAGGATTGGGGCTTTCCATGGCAAAGGAAATTGCTGATGCAATAGATGTGCGGATTGAAATGGATAGTCTCGAAGGCAGGGGAACAATCGTTACTCTTTTATTTAATTAAGCCAGAATGACGTTGGATGGGGGATACGATGAAGATTAGAAAAGTGCTGATAACTGCCGGATCGACTCTCGTTTTTGGTCTGCTATCATTCGTCGGATTTCAATGGTGGGCTCCATCATTATCCGCGGAAAGTTTGACGAAAGAAGAAGTGAACCAGACAGCAAAGGATAAATTTCCTGGAACCATTATAAAGACAACGAAAAGTGAAGGCGAAGAATATCAGATTGAAATGCAGCTTGAAACCGGGGTATATCAAATTAGGATGGATGCGAAAAGCGGGGAAGTTCGTTCTATAAAAAAGAAACCATTGGTCATGCAGCTGAAGAAACGGCGGAAAAAATACCCCGAAAGCAACTGACCCAAAATGAAATAAAGGAACGTATTTCCTCACAAGGTGACCTGGAACAAATCGATTTTGTGCAGGAGAAAGACAACTCCTTTTATAAAGCAGTGGTAAATAAGAATAACGAAAAAATCACCTTAATACTCGACCCATATACAGGAGCTATAATTGACTCGACAATGGTGGCAGATAGTATCATTACAGAAAAAGAAGCAATTGCGATTGCCGAAAAACATGTAAAAGGAACAGGTGACGATACAGAATTTTATCAACCTTCAGATCAGACACCTTATTATTTGGTCGAAGTTGAATTAGAGGACGATCGAGACGCAGTCGTTCAAGTGGACGGTTACACAAAAGAAGTAAAAACAATCACATGGGAAGATGATGAAGAGCACGATAATGATGGCCCTGAATAAAATAGTGGCTCAATTAAATATATCAAAAAAGGGTGATGCATACTAGCTGTCTAATATGCATCACCCTTTTTGGCTTCGGTGGGTAAGAAAAATGCAAAAGAAAAGAGAAGGAACTGTAATAATTCTCACCAATTTCTAATCCTTCTATCATTTAACTCTAATTTAATATCTCTAACATGGAATAAAGCACCAATGATAAAACAGGGCCAAATAAGTTGGGTGGATGAAAGGCATCTGGATTATTGTACATACATATTTCAACACCTTAACAAAGATTTGTAAGAGAAAGGGGAATAAGTAATGTCAGTTATTTCTAGCATTCTGGATTACAACAAGACGTTTGTCGATCAAAACAAATATGAAAGGTTTCAAACGACAAAGTATCCAGATAAAAAGATCGTCATCATAACGTGCATGGATACCCGTCTGTTGGAATTGCTTCCAAAGGCGATGGGGTTAAGAAATGGAGATGCGAAAATCATTAAAAACGCTGGAGCTATTGTTTCCCATCCCTTTGGCAGCATTATGCGCAGTATCCTTGTCGCCATTTATGAGCTAAAAGTGGAGGAAGTGTGTGTGATCGGACATCACGGTTGCGGTATGGTGGGGCTTCAATCCTCTTCACTGCTTGATGCCGCAAAGCAGAAGAAAGTCAGTCAGGAGCAAATTGATATTCTTACAAACTCTGGTATTGATTTATCAAAGTGGCTGACAGGTTTTCAATGCGTTGAGGAGAGTGTAAGGAATAGTGTCAGTTTGATCAAAAACCACCCATTATTACCGGATTCCATTGCCGTTCACGGTATGGTCATCCATCCCGAAACGGGTAAACTGGATCGAATCATAGATGGATATAGCAACATTGTCAGCAAGGACGAAATGCATACTTCAATAAAAGAAGGAGCGATAAAATGATGAGTTCTAGCAGGCTTGAAGGATATAACTTAGGCCATTTTCAGAAAGACCTGGTTGCCGGGGTGGTAGTTGGGATAGTGGCAATACCTTTAGCGATGGCTTTTGCCATTGCATCTGGAGTAAGACCGGAATACGGACTGTACACATCGATCATTGCAGGAATCATGGTCTCCCTTTTTGGCGGTTCGAAATATCAAATTGCAGGCCCGACTGGAGCCTTTGTCCCGGTCTTGTTAGGGGTGGTCATGCAGTACGGGTATGAAAAACTGTTAATCGCCGGTTTCCTGGCAGGTATCATGATTTTTCTTCTAGGCGTCTTCAAACTGGGAAGATTCATCAAGTTTATTCCGCGTCCAGTTACCATCGGCTTTACAGCTGGAATTGCTGTGATTATCTTCTCTGGGCAGATTGCCAATTTCTTTGGACTCAGTAACTTAAAAAAAGAAGAAGCCTTTCTATTAAATATGAAAGAAATCCTATTGAACTTCAATACAGTGAATATCTATAGTGTACTGGTAGCTATCATAAGTTTAACTCTCGTCATATTAACTCCAAAATATTTACCGAAAATCCCTGGAGCATTGCTGGGATTGATTGTATCAACTCTAGTCGCCAGCTTATTCTTTCCAGGTCAGGTAGCGACAATAGGATCGGCTTATGGCGCCATTCCTAATGCATTGCCCCATTTTCAGTTTCCCCATATCACTGGCGGTCTGGTGATTGAACTCCTTCCGGCTGCTTTGGTCATTGCCATGCTTGGAGGAATTGAATCACTCTTATCCGCTGTAGTGGCAGACGGCATGACCAACAGTAAACATAACAGCAATAAAGAGCTGATGGGACAAGGATTGACCAATATGATTACGCCTTTATTTGGAGGCATTCCGGCTACAGGTGCCATCGCCCGTACCGCAACGAATATTAAAAACGGTGCAGTCTCCCCGATATCAGGCGTGATTCATGGGTTGGTGGTATTGCTGGTGTTAGTCAGTTTGGCTCTTATGCTTCGGCCATTCCTTTGGCCAGCATGGCACCCATTCTTATGTTCGTTGCATGGAACATGAGCGAACGAAAAGAATTTTCGCATATCTTAAAAGCCAAAACCATGGACTCGGCCGTATTGATCGTTACCTTCGTGTTAACCGTATTGATTGACCTGACAACAGGCGTCGGGATCGGATTACTATTAGCCATTCTATCGTTCGTTAAACTGATGAGCGGTACATTGAAATTATCAAAGGTATTACCAGATCCAGCTGATAAACTAGTTAAACCAGAAATGGTGCAACAAGGTTCAAGCTGCCCGCAGATTAACATTTATACGATAGAAGGACCTTTATTCTTTGGCACAATCGAAAGGCTGCAAGAAGAAATCGAGGAAATAATGCGATCGAAACCAAAAGTCCTCTTATTAAGAATGAGCAATGTGTCATTTATAGATACATCGGGAGAAGCACTGCTAACCGACATCGTGAAGCAATTCAAGGTTCATAACTTACAAGTGTTGATTTCCGGAATTCAACAGGAACCTAAAGAAATGCTGAGAAAAACCGGATTTATTAAACTGGTTGGTGAGGAACAGTTCTTTACCAATACGGGTGATGCCATCAATAAAGCTTTATCCAAACTGGATGAGAACCGTTGTAAAGGGTGTAAACAGTTTTCATTTGCTGAATGTACCGCACTCTCACAGCAAGTTCAAAAGCCTGCGTTATTAAAACAGAAACGAAAACGGGAGATAGGGTTAACATGACTCCTACAGAAGAGAAAGGCATCCGCTTTTGACAGATGCCCTAATTCTTAATCAACTACCTTCTTAATTCGACATGGCTATAAATGAATATGTAGTAGTCACGAAGGTTACAAGTAGAAACTCAAATACAAATAGATTCATAAAGACACAATGGAGAGGGAGGGACAGCTTCCATTTACATATTGTGGTCAGTAGCTTCTACAAGTACCTTTGTATGGCACGGGTTAATTTACTGAATTTAACTATCGTTAAACATCATAAACCCATACTATTGACCAACAAAGCGGTGGGATAGTAATTGATTCAACAGCTTTCCCCTTGTAAGAAGCCTCTCAGCCATAGCGAAAAGCCGGATTTCAATACTTGTTGAATCCGGCTTTTCGTTATTACTCCTATTTGAAGAGTTTAGGGTAGACATGGTGAATAGTGGTCAAAGTATAAACCATAGTATCGTCATTCATAAATGATATTCAATTAATAGAACCGATGTGTTTGATCTTAATATTATTAAAGACCGCTTTGCCTCCCTCTGAGAAGAGGGAGATTCCTTTATCATCAAATTCAGGGAATATTAAATTTGAATGTGCAATCTTTCCATCATCCACAAACACCTCAATACTTGTTTTATCAATGAGGATCTTTAAGTGAACATGTTTCTTGCTAGAATCATATGGAGCAATACTTTTAATATATTGATTACTTTCGTCAGGGTGTTCGGTAAAAGTTCGATTGACATAAGAGTAGTTTTCTTCTACAAAAATTCCTACGTCAATGTGGCGTGTTTGATCTGCTGATTCCCGAAGCCTTAAGCCTACATTGTTTATGTCTGACCAATTGATATCGGTCTCCAATTGATATACATCACCTTTTACATCTAGTGTTTTGGAACCATTCACTTCAATTTTTTCATAAGAATCCGTTGCACTCGTCAATTCTTTCAATGCTTCGATAGGTTGTGAAGATAAATAATATAGGTTGTTGCCTGCATGTTTTAGCCCGATTTGGCGAACGATGGAATCCATTCCATTAAAGCCTTCTTTTAGGGTCGGAGTATTATCGGCATAGGCCCAATTATTCATCCAAGCTAGAGCATACCGTTTGCTATATTTATCGCTTTCTGTCCCATCTTCAAATGTAACTCCACCATACCAATCGAAGCCATAATCTAACCATTGCGGTTCATTATAATCTGGGAGAAATTCCATTCCATCAAAGGTTCCAGTCCAATAGGCGTATGTGTTTGGTTTACCATTCGATTGCCCATTAGCACTGACACCAAGAACCCATTTTAAAGTCCCATCATCCGCCCGTAACAAATAAAGGTCCGGGCACTCGACAATACCTATGTTTTTCGTGACAAAACTGCTCATATACTGCCAATCTTTTAGATTGTGAGACTTATAAAAACCTATTTTTGTTCCTTCAGCCATGACCATTATCCATTTATGATCATTGTCATCCCAGATGATTTTTGGATCTCTAAAATCTTTCGTTCCTGGATTTGAAATGATAGGATCATCACTGTAGGAGGTAAATGTTTTACCGTTGTCCGTACTATACCATAGAAATTGTTCCTGTTTACCGCCATCCTTGGAGGGCTGCGTTACAATTGCCACAAGAGCATCTTTTCCAAAGCCTGCCGTATTTTCCTTGTCCACAACGACTGATCCCGACCAAGGATCTCCATTATCATTGGTATATTTCGGAATGGCTATTCCTTGATCACTCCAATGCACCAAGTCCTTTGAGGTTGAATGACGCCATTCTGTTCCATTTCCATCCGGATAATCCCCATTATAGAGGTAAAAGTAATGGTACTCCCCATCAATAAAAATCGGCCTCTGAGGATCGTTTTTCCATTTGTCAGGTACAGTGAAATGGTAGTTAGCTCGATACGATTCCTCTTCATGCTTAACTGGTAAAGTTGATTTGACTAAATAGACTAATAATCCGGCAATAAACAATCCAAGTATGAATACAGGCAACGACTTAAAACCTTTCTTATTAAAAACCATTTTGTCCAAGTAAATCACCACGCTTTTATTTTTCCTATTTTGTTCCTAAGATAATGTAAAACTTATTTAAATTAAAAAAAGAAAATGTCAATTTTACAGACATTTTCTTTTTTGTTAATTTTATAAAACTTCGGGGTTATTGGTTATTCGTTAGTTGACCCTGTTCCTGAATGCTATCTTCTATCACAGCTGTATTTTGCCCTTCAATGTTAAGTGAAAAACTTGGGGCAAAGGTGGATTTATGGTCTTTAAAATAACCTCTATTTGTCATGTAACTTGTGATAACTACATTATCGCTTTCCTGTTGTGGGATAGCATAGTGAGCGTACGTCCAAGTAATATCATAAGGATTAAGATCTTGGTGTAAGACAATTCCTGTTTTATTTAATGGTTTGTATGGGCCAGTTAAAGAATTTGCCACGTAGCCTAACATGTAAATATCTTTATCATCAATTCCATCAATGGTCATTTTAGATCCTCTTGTACTTGTGAATAAATACCATTTGCCGTCTTTTTTAAATATGTTAGGACGTTCAATTTCATCTGTTACTGTATTCGAAACAATCAAGGGTTTCATTTCGTTTTTAATGTATAATCATCGTTTATTTCAATGATGCCAATTGCACCATTTGCTAATTCAGCTAACCCTTTTTTAGAGCTTTGCAGAAGTTTATCCTTTTCAGCTTGGAAGAATTTATTGCTGTTGCCATAGTAAGCTCTGTTGTAAAGTGATTCTTCTCCTTGGTAACCATATTCAGTCCCAGTATTCGCTTCAAAAACAAGGTATTTACGACCCTTATCTTCAATATAGTGAGGATCTCTCAATGTATGATTATCACTAAGATTTCCATCACCGAAAGCTTTATCATGTGATTGATAAAACTTGCTGTCTCCACCTTCATAGATGGATTTGTAATCTTCTACGCCATCCACTTGCAATGTATTAGCACCTGACTCAGATAAGTTTACTTGAGCTGTTGTTAATGTTTGTTTACCGTATTGCTTAGAATCTGGTGAAAACTGTCCGCGATTTGTATAGAATAAGCGAACTTCTCCATCAGATGTGAAGGTTGCAGAACCGGACCACTCTTCTGCTTGATTTTTTAAATAAGGATCATTTGGAACATTCTTATCATTATCATCAAATACTCTACCAGCATTTTTCCAAGCATCAATGGATGTTTCTCCAACTTTTGTAGAACAAGTAAATGAACGTGTCACTACCATTTTTAGGGTCTCCAGCTAATCCAAATACGATATGATAGCCCT
Source organism: Peribacillus frigoritolerans (assembly GCA_030562215.1). Taxonomy (GTDB): domain Bacteria; phylum Bacillota; class Bacilli; order Bacillales; family DSM-1321; genus Peribacillus; species Peribacillus frigoritolerans_B. The sequence continues at coordinate 114,084 of JAUPFL010000002.1, forward strand.
TATATTCTGCCACTGTACCATCAGCGTTTTGTAATGGCCAAGTATCCCATACATCCATATCGATTAAATTACCTGATTTGTCATACTTTTTTGCAGAGGGAATGTTTTTTATTGTTGATTCGTCAAACTTGGGAACTGTAAACTTCTCATCGCCTTGTTGATTAATCATTTTTTGCATGTCGTAACGAGTGATTTGTGAAGTGCCATACTTTTCATTGTGATCTAATGGGTCCTTTGCTGCCGCGAAAGTCTCTGAGCGACTTCCTCCTAATAAGATAACTGTACTAAGTGTTATTACTGTTGCTTGTTTGGCAAGCCTGTTAAGGTTCATGTGCCTTCCTCCTAGAATGTTTATTAGTATATAAAAATAAAGTCTAGTGGAACGATTACTTTTTGGGAGTAACAGTCCCGCCTGTTTGAAGTACTAATAAAATTATAGGTTAGTCTTAATTCTATGGATATGTCATATATTGATTAGAATTTAGTCTTATATTGATATCGTATTTTTTCCACGTACAAAAAAATGCCCCAACAAAGGAGGCAAGAAGTGTACAGAAGTCCGATTTTATTCGCTTGAAGCCCTATCCCATGACTTCTGAAACTCGTGCAGTAATTGATCGCGATTAAGCTTGTTTCCTACATATAGTTGCATGGCAGCTGCAAACTCTTCTCTTATTCCGACAGGGAAATTAAACCAGTTGGAATTTAACGTTTTTCCTTCTTTATAATACTGAATTGTTTCATCAGCAAGAGGACCTAAATTGTCAGCTTCAATGTTAGTAAAAGCAGGAATGAATTTAAAGCGTTTTGTCAAAAACATTTTCCCTTGTTCAGAAGAAACCATCCAATTTAAAAATCTCTTCGCTTCTTTCTTCTTTTCTGGTGTGGTTTGTTTGTTTACAACCCAATAATTCGGTACGCCGACCATCAAGGCTTCCTTCTTAGGTTGATCATTTATTGGTATTGGCATAAATCCGATGTTCATATTCGGTGATTGTTGATCGATCATCGGCTGTATCCAGTTTCCTTGTTGAATAATCGCTGCATTTTTTGAAGTAAATAGATTCACTTCCATGTTGTAATCTGTTGATAGCGGATTATTGTTTCCATACTTTAATGTTACATCCAACAAATTGATTAGATCATTGAATTTTTGATTATTATATATTTTTTCAGTTCCATCATTTAGGCCTTTTATAAAAGCCGGTGGATCTTCTTGCTCTGTAAAACCGACATTCATTAAGTGGTCACCCAATTTCCACTCTTCATAATATCCAGTTGCAAAAGGAGTAACCCCTGCTTTTTGTAATTTTTCAGCCACTGCTATTAATTCAGTCAGCGTTTTGGGTAATTCATCGATTCCTTCCTTATTAAATATATCCTTATTATAGATGAATCCGTACCCTTCCAGATTAACCGGCATCCCATGAATTTTCCCATCGAATTTCATAGGGGTTAACGCATCTTCATATGCATGTTCGACCCAGGGTTGGTCAGAAAGATCCTCCAAATATTTACTCCACTGTTTGGCACTTTCGTATCCGCTGTTTGTGAAAATATCAGGACCATTGCCAGTGGCCATTTTTGCTTTCAAATCAGCAAGGTCATCCATAGCCCCGCCTACCGTGTGAACCTTTATATCTACATTTGGATTTTCTTTTTCATAAGCAATCACCATTTGTTCGAACTGCGTAGAAATTTCAACTTTCGGATTCCTTACGCTCAAAGTGATTTTTCGCTCTGAAATTTCAGGTTTTTTTGTTCCGCTCTCGGTCTTTGTTTGACATGCACAAAGTGATAGGCTTAATATTCCGATTAAAAATATGTTTAGTATCTCTTTTTCATCATGTCACCCCTGTAATTTTCTAATTAAGGTGAATTATTCACTTCTGATCTGCATTCTTTTCACCGTTTCGGTATTCGAATGGTGTCATGCCAACCACTTTTTTGAATAGTTTTGAAAAGTATTTCTCATCCTGATAGCCAAGCATTAAAGAGATGGAGTAAATACTTTTTTCGGTTTCTCTTAACCAACGTTTTGCTTGGTCAGTTCTTAGTTTAGTGATGTATTTGGACAGGAGCATTCCGGTTTTTTGTTTGAACTTTCTTGAGATATGTTCGCGACTTAAGAAGAATACATTCGATAGCTTTTCTAAACTCAATTCTTCCATGTAATATTTTTCAACATATGAAACTATGTCCTCTATGCGACGTGCAACATCCAAGTCATCCAAACGGTGGATGGATCTGAAATTTTGATTATTCATTGCTTTTTGTAATGACTTGAAGGAATTGTGGATGTCCCCTAATGATTCCAAGGGCTCGCCACAAACAAGGCGAACAGGAATATCAAATTGATGACTGATCCATTCTTCAACGGATAACCAATGGTCAGGTATGGTGATCACTAGACAAAGATTAGGATCATTCTGAAGCGCAAATGCATTTCCGATTTTCCGCTCGACAAGTTCGTCAGCAAGTAACTGAATGTAGGGGGCAGGATGGTGCATTTGGTAAAAGGAAATTAATGTAAGATTGTATCCATCTGCTTTTGGAACATATGACTCAATATCGTTTTTGTCGAAGTGTTCCCCCATACAAGCGGCAGTAACTAATTGATTGCCCCGAAACCTTTTAACATCTTCATATACACCGGTATCTTTATTAGCTCGAACTTCCTCTTCATTCGCCCATGATTTAACGGCTTCTTCCAGTGTTTTGTTAAATGCATCAGCTTCAATCGGTTTCAACAAATAATCGAAGCTGCTAAACTGAATTGCTTTACGCATAAATGAATAGTCGTCATAACCCGAAATTAAAATCACTTTACCAGGATAAGAAATGGAATCTAGCCACTCGATTAGTTCCAAACCGCTCATTCCAGGCATTTTCACGTCTGTAAAGATGATTTCCGGACTTTCCTTCTCTATCATTCTTTTTGCATCATCGCCATTACTTGCTTCTAATAGATGGGTGATACCGTATTTTTCCCACTGCCCCAAATGGCGTATTACGTCACGTACATTGAACTCATCATCGACAATTAAAGTTTTCACAGATTTCATCTCCTTATATGAATGAGTTTTTGAATAGCTACGAAGCAATCTATTCATTAGCAAGCGGGAATTCTAGTGGAATCAATATTTTAACGGAAAATCCTTGTCCTTGATACGTATCCACTTCTAGGCCTGCTTTTGGTCCATAATTTAGAACTAAACGGTCATGAATATTTTTCAGACCGATATGATTATGTGAATATGTGTTTTCATGGGAGGACGCATATATATTTTCTCTTAATGTTTGAAGCTCCGCCTGAGTCAAACTAGGACCGGTATTTTCAACGATGAGGTGTAAAAATTCTCCTTGTATTTCTCCATAAATAGTTAAATGAGCATGATAGAAACCTTCTTCATAACTGTGTTTAAAAAAGTTTTCAACGAGAGGCTGGAGAATCATACTTGGAATCGTCATATCAAGAATCGTCTCGCTTATTTTAATAGAATAGTTCACATTGTTTCCAAAACGCTCCATTTGAAGATTTAGGTATGCTTCTATATAACTCACTTCATCTCGAACCAACACCCATTGATTCGCCTTGATGGAGTAGCGCATCATTTTAGATAGAGATGTCAATAATTGGTAGACTTTTGGAGAATTAGATCTTAGGGCAACTGCACCAATAGATTGTAACGAATTAAATAAGAAATGCGGATTAACCTGAGATTTTAATGCTTTGAATTGGTTTTTTCTATTTTCTATTTCGAGTTTATATTCTCTTTCAATGTGTAGATTGATTCGGTTCATCATATCCTTCATATGTTTTTCAAGCTCACCAATTTCGTCTTTTCTTCCATCATTAAAGGGGACATCCATATTTCCACCTTTTATTGTCCTGACTTTCTTGCTAAGAAGTTTAATGGGACGAGTAATTCTGTATGAAATAATACCAATCATTAGCAGCCCTAACAAGCCAACTATTAGTCCAACAATTATATTTGTATAGGCAGTCTTCCGGACATCGTCGAATAATACATGATTAGGGGTTATCTTAACTAATTTCCAATGATTTAATTTTCCTGATAATGTTTTGGTTAAGATGATATCTTCACCCTTAATCTGCTTTTTAAAATCAGGAGTGACGGATTTTCCTATAAGGGACCGATTATCCGCATACATGACGATGTTATGCGAATCCATAAGTATTACGGATTCTTCATCCTTTTGAATAAGGCTGTTACATATACGGGCATAGGCATCTAAATCTATATCAACTGTAATTATTCCGAGATATTCGTTTGAAGGCACATCGACTATTTTATGGTGAAAAGTCATCACCATTGTTTCGTCCGACTGGGGAATGATCGCTGTGTCATTGTAATTTCGGATTTGATGTGGCGGCTCAATCATGTAATTAGAGTTAGAGCTATAAAATTGTTTTATCGGATCCTCATTTAATAAATCGGGTTGAGGTTTCCGGGCACTGACCGTCGCATTATAAACTGTAAACGATTCTTTATCCTTATCAATATAAAACCGAACTTGACGGATTTCGTTTCGCATCAGATAAAAGGTTTCTATACTTTTTTCCATCGCAACCGGGTTAAAGTATATCGAGTCTTCAAAACCATTTTTAAAAATCCGGAATAAATCGGGGTTTCGATATAATATATATGGAAGATTAATCATGTCATCAAAGTATTGCTCCAGTTCTTCAGCGTTTTTCTGAAGTTGTTCTTGGCTATTTTCAAGCTCATGTCTCTCCACACTATTTTTTGTATAGCTGTAGATCAGAAACACTGATAGAAAATACGGTAAGATGATAAAAAGAAGTAGCATTAACAATAAGCGACTTTGAATGGTTTTCACAGAAGGTGCCCCTTTCGCTAAAGGCCCATTTTTGCAGAGTATATATAACGATACAAACAAATAATCCTTAGCTCCATTATTATGATGCAGTATTTTGCTTTATTTAGTCTTAAGAGTTTATGAAGGGATTGCTCTAGATGGAATATTATAGTGACGGCGACCTACATAAATTAATTCAGAGATTTAGTCAGTCTTGAATTACTATTTTAAAACTATATCAAATAAACACGTATCGTCAAACATACATGTGATGCACATTGAGGACATGCATCAAATAACTATTGTTATAAAAAAACGAAAAACTCATAATTTATCATTTTTCTAAGTTAGAAGAAAGGAAGAGTATAATGATTACGAATATAGGAGCTTGTCTAGAAGAGTTTTGAATGGGGGTGCTGACAAATCAGGTGAATTACAGTTAAAATCGATTACTTTGCACTTTCATTTTTTAGTTAGGAAAAGGTTTTTCAGATACCTTTAAGATAAAGCAAAACGCATGCCCAAGAATTAAGGGCATGCGTGAACTTTTATTCTTCTATGATATCCAACTCTTTCAGGGCTTCAAGAGTAATCGTTTTGGCTTTGCTTCCGCTGCCGTCGATGTTCGTTGCGAAGGCCCATTTTTCTTTGTCCGTTTCGATGTAACCCACATACCAGCCCAATCCCATATCAGAAAGGCGGGTACCGGTTTTTCCATGGAGGACATATGAATCTGCTTCTTCATTGATCATGATTCTCTTAACGGTTCTCATATGCTGCTTATCGATAGGCAGTTTTTCCTCTACAAGGTTTTCGATGAATTGGACTTGTTCCCGGGCAGATATCTTTATGCTGCTGTCGAGCCAGAACTGATCGATCCCGCCGGAGATATCACGGTTGCCGTAATCAAGCAGGTTCACATATTGCTGCATGTTTCCCGCCCCGATATCGCGGGCCATTGCTTGATAATACCAGATCACGGAATGCCTCATGGCTGAAGCAAGTGTATGATCTCTGTTCCAATCTTCAAATTCCCTGATTACCCCATCCCAGCGCTTCACTTCATATTCATCGCTCACCGCTTTTGTCTGTAAGCCAATTAATGCATTCGCCACTTTAAATGTCGATTCTGGAGTGTAGCGTACTTTACTTCTCTGTTTATTATAGATATGTACTTTATCATTTTTTAAGTTTTGGAGTACCATCGTGCCTTCCGCACCATCGAAAGACTCCCCGATATCCAGTTCTTTCACTTTTTGATCGGTTGCACTTGCATGAATCGTGCTCAAGGACCCAGTGACTAGCAGGACAAGAATGAAACATAACGTTTTGATTTTCATTACACACTCTCCTTTAAGGCATGGATTGATCAATCATCAAATGAATTTCCATAAAATAGGTTGATAGCTAAAGTATACCTATTCCTGATAAAAAACGAAACCTTATTCTTGGATTCTATCTAGATAGTATCAATCAAGGAGGAATGCAGCGGGTAGCTAATGAATATATAAAGCAAACGAAAGAATGGGAGGAATCTATCATGGAGGTTAACCAAAGAAAAATAAATAATAATGAAAAAGAAATTACATACACACATATTGAAAACGGAAGTCCAGCCGTTTGTTTTATGTTTTCAGGTGCGGGGTATACGTATGATAAGCCGCTATTCTATTATTCGACGACGATCATGCTTCAAAATCAGTATGATGTCGTGCATATTCATTACGCTTACGACCAGGATATATTCAAGCATCCATTGGTAGATATCACAAAAGTGATTGTAAATGATATCAATCCCGTCATTACGGAAGTACTTCAAACTCATGAATATCAAGGAACAGTGTTTCTAGGCAAATCACTTGGCACCATACCCATCATCAACGGAATTATGAAAAGTGAGCGGTTTATGAATGCCAAAATGATTTTGCTTACGCCGCTATTGAAGTTCGAATCGATTTTTGATGGGCTATTGAGCAGCAATCATTCAGCACATATAGTTATCGGAGATAAAGACCATCATTATATTCCAGATAAAATTCAAGCAATTGAAAATAAAACGAACATAAGCATGAATAAAATCCCGCATGCAAATCATTCCTTGGATATTGAACCTTTGAATGCATCAAGGTCGATTACCATGCTGGAAGGTGTAATGAATAGAATGGAAGAGTTTTTAAAAATATAGGTTAGCGAAATACAAAAGGGATTCCATCCACGGGTTAGTGGGTGGATAATGTTATAATAAGAGTATTGTAGTTTGAATGTATGAAAGGAGAAATGATGGAGGGAACCAATACATTTCATTCAATGTTGAATACATAATACAATTTCCTGAAGAAGTTCAGGAGATTTTAAAAACGTTAAGAAAAAGTCATAAAGGATGCAGAAGAGAAGATAAGCTATCAAATGACTACCTTTGGTTTATATGGAAATCTGGTACATTTCGCTGCCTATAAAAAGCATATAGGATTCTATCCAACTCCTAACGCAATCTCTGCTTTTGAATCTGCTTTATCTGAATATAAATGTTCAAAAGGGGCCGTTCAGTTTCCACTAAACAAGCCAATTCCTTATGAATAAATAACCGAGATGGTTATATTTAGAGTGGAAGTGAACAAAAAGAAAAAAGCAGAAGGCCAATCTCAAAAGGACAAATAACATCGATTATTATCAGAATTCACGAAATGTTTAATATATGAGGGTATGAGCTGCAAGGATTCAAGACCGAAAGAGAAAGGTGGAAATATTATGTTCAAAAAATTATTCAGTAAAAAAGAAAGTGTGGAACAATTGCTTGCTCCTATAAATGGACAAGTAATAAATATTGAAGATGTTCCGGATCCGGTGTTCTCCGGTAAAATGATGGGGGACGGAATAGCGATTCTTCCTGAAGAGGGGTTGGTCGTATCTCCAATCGATGGAGAAGTGATCCAGGTTTTTCATACTAAACATGCACTAGGCCTCCGCACGAAGCATGGCATAGAATTGTTGATTCATATTGGATTGGAAACAGTTAACCTTGAAGGTGAGGGATTTGAAGTCCATGTCGCAGAAGGGCAAAGGGTAAAAGCAGGGGACAAGCTTGTGACATTTGATATCGATTTTCTAAAATCCAAAGCTCCAAGCATCGTAACTCCGATCGTTGTCACGAATGGCGAGCTGGTTGAAAAACTGGAAAAAACAAATAGTACCCAAGCAACTATTAACGATACAGAGATTATGAGTGTTTATTTGAAGTGAAAGGAAGCTTCCATGATGATCTCTCCTTTTAGGCTGCAAGCAGGAAAATCGAAAAATGCAGCGAATAGTAGGTGAGTGAACAAATAAATCAAGTGAGGGTGATTGGATGGGAATTCAAGCAGAAAAGATCTTTGTAAACTTGCCTGTTAAAGATTTGGATGCCTCAGTAGAATTTTTCACAAAGGTCGGCTTTGAGTTTAACGAGCAAATGACCAATGAAAATGCGACATGCATGGTTATCAGCGAGTCCATATATGTCATGTTATTGGTGGAAGAGTACTTTAAAACGTTTACCAAGAAGGAAATCCCTGATTCTGCAGCGAGTACGGAAGCCATCATCGCCCTGTCCGTTAAAAGTAAGGAAGAAGTCGATGAAATCGTGAATAGGGCACTGGATGTTGGCGGAAAGCCTTTCAATGAAGCCATTGATCATGGTTTCATGTACGGTTGGAGTTTTCTGGATTTCGACGGCCATTCTTGGGAAGTATTTTACATGGACGAAAGCGGATTTAATCAAGGTTAAATCAAATGCAAGGCACAATCCTTCACGAAGGACTGTGCCTTTTTTAGTTTCAGTAAGCCGATCTTAGCTGAAGTTCATTCATAATAATACTTGCTAATATCTCTCCACTCATAAACCAATAGATTCAATTCGGCACCAGCCATTTTGATTTTTTTCGGTTTTAAGCAATTCAGCACCAAATGCCTCATAGAAGTATCGGGATTTATTATCTTCAAGCACCTCAACGAAAATTGTCTTGAATCCCAGTTCTTCGAATTTAAAGAATAATTCTTTGATGAGTTTCTTACCTATCCCCATTCTTTGTGAATTTTCGAGGATATATATCGCAGTTAAATCACCCGAATCCTCAACCTTATTTTTTCCCTTTTCCCCCACTTATAAATCCCACTATTTTTCCCTCGTTATTTTCTGCGACATAAACATGGTTTTCATCACTTGTTATATTCTTTATCCATATGTCTTTCCTTTTCTCATAAGAAATTTTATCTAAAAAATCACTCGGCATTATATCTTTATAAGTGGTTCGCCAGCAATCCACATGGACGATTGCTATCCCTTCAGCATCTGCAAGCGTTGCCTCTCTTATTAGCATAGTGGTTCCTCCTTTTTTAAGTTTGCTATATTTCTTATCTTTTACTAATATTATCCATTTCACAAGTGGCTGGCTATTAAAAACAATAGCCTGATTATTAATAATTAACTTTATATGATACTATTGCCTGTAGTTTGTTTAATGTGGGAGAAGGTATGAGATGAAGCAGATTTTCCGTAGTAAAATATTTTATTTAATAATCTTCCTAGTTATCTTGGGGATTGTGCTAGTTGGCTAACAGGGTATGAAAAGGATCAATACTTTATTTCGTCTGTTCCAAATAGTGAAATTTCGCTAGATAGAATCAATTTAGAGTTATAGTAAAAAGATAGTCTTCAACGATATATTTCTATTTTCGGAGATAAATCTATAGTTTTCGTCGATATATTCCTATTTTCGCAGATAAAACTGTAAGTTTCGTCGATATTTCTAGTGAGTTGTGGCTTCTGCAAAAAAAGAGATAAACCTTTAAAATGATATTGAAGATTCCTGAATAGTTTGATAGAATAAAATAAATGAAAAAGACTATGTGCAACTGGCGAAACACGGATAACCGTGAGGGAACACATAGTGTCGTAGCCGTTCGCCTGGGCAGAGGTAAGGGATTTTATCCCTTGCCTCTTTCTGTATATTAACAGATAGTGAAGGTTTAAAGGATGCAGATTTTCATGGGCTTAAAAATCTTGTAAGTATTTTGAAATTTCAAAACTATCATATTCAAAGAGGAGCAAACAAAATGAGCACAGTACTTTTAGAAAAAGTCAAAACGATCAAAGCGTTAAATAATATTGCCGAAAGCGGGCTGAATGTATTCAATAAAGGCGATTTTAAAGTCGACAATGACAGTGAAAACCCTGATGCGATCGTTCTTCGCAGCTTTAACATGCATACTATGGAATTCGGCGATCAGTTAAAAGCAATCGCAAGGGCAGGGGCCGGAGTCAATAATATTCCGGTCGACAAATGCACTGAGCAAGGAATTGTCGTTTTCAATACACCTGGTGCTAACGCAAACGCTGTAAAAGAAATGGTGCTGACGTCATTAATGGCTTCATCTCGTAACCTTTTTGCCGGTGTGGCTTGGACAAAGACGCTTGAAGGCGAAGGAGAACAAATTCGAAGCTTGTCGAAGCAGGAAAGAAACAATTCGTCGGTAAAGAAATCAAGGGAAAAACACTTGGCGTAATCGGTTTAGGAGCAATCGGTGCACTTGTAGCGAATGATGCGCTTGATTTGGACATGGATGTCATTGGCTTTGACCCGTTCATCTCTGTTGATACAGCTTGGAACTTGTCCCGCAATGTACAGCGCGCCATGACAATTGAAGAATTGTTTGCAGAATCTGATTATATTACGGTACACGTTCCATTAACTGACGACACAAAAGGAATGTTTAACCAAGAAACATTCAGCATCATGAAGCCGGGCGTACATATCTTGAATTTCTCACGCGGCGAGCTAGTGAATGAAAATGATATGCAAGCTGCGCTTGAAAGCGGAAAAGTAGGCAAGTTCATTACTGACTTCCCGAATGAAAACGTGTTGAAAATGAAAAATGTCGTTCCAATTCCGCATCTTGGTGCATCTACGCTAGAATCAGAGGAAAACTGTGCCATCATGGCAGCTCGTCAGTTGAAGAACTTTTTAGAAACAGGGAATATCAAGAACTCTGTGAATTTCCCGAATACTTCCCTTCCTTATACAGGAAACCGTCGTGTGGCAACTTTCCACGAAAACGTTCCGAACATGGTTGGGCAAATCACGCTGGCTGTATCAAGCTTTAATCTGAACATCGCTGACATGGTTAACAGAAGCCGTGGGGGATATGCATATACGATCATCGACATTGATGGTGAAGTAAACGGCGATATCATTCCTGCCTTGGAAGAACAAATCAAACAAATCGAAGGCATCGTTACAACTCGTATTATCTAATTGGAACCAATAAATAGTGAAAGCCTCAATTCCTTTAAGGAGTTGAGGCTTTTTAGGCTTCATCAATGATTTTTGAACAAAAAAAGCCACTTATTGGGGTGATCATATTAAACTAGCTCACGTGTTAAGAACATAGGGATCACAACGAACTCTGTCTGGTACGGGTCGTGCCGGTAAGCTCGATACATTCAGTTGAAGTCAAACCGTCTTTCCATCACGTATTGCTTAGCATCGAAATTCTCCAAGATTAAAAATCTGTCATTGCTTCACCTCTGTGTTATCTTCATAATGTACAAACAACATCAAGTAGATTGCGAATAGAAGATGCACATAAAGTGGAATGTTCTTATCGTTTTGAATGACAACAAATATGTAAATTCCATATAGCAAAATTGGAATGGTTAAAAGGATTCTGTGCTTAGTCACATGTCATCCCCCATTTACCCTCAAATATTAATACATCAAGCATTTCAGCCACTTGAAAATTCTTAATATCTGCTAATTTCATCGTTTCATCCTCCTAATTAACCAAATATTCAGACACTTCTATTAATACAATAGTATGAAGTACAGAGAAAACGCTGTCAATCTATATTCCATCTGTACTCATTTTAAGTTAGTGGATTCATAAGTTATCTGCCAAAATAACTATCTCATATATATCTACTTAGTGAGTTAGGCAAAACGGTGTCCAATATGACTTTTGTTAATTTCCTCTAAGTAAAAGAATTGCCCCATGAAATACAGAGACGGTTGCCCATGTTTCTACATAGAATGGATTACCCTATATTGTTCTTCCCCAAAAATTCTGATGCTGATGAAGGATATTCGATGTTAAAAAAGCTCCAACAGGAGGCAATTGCCCGGTATACACATTATCGCTCATAGGAGATTGATTCAGGGGTATATCAGTAGTGGCAATCCACGATCCAGACTCACCTGCTTGCAGAGAGGGGGCTTCATAAGAAAACGTCCTTGAAGAATGAAATGTCGAATTCTACTCTGTTGATCATCAATTATGTTTTAAGTTGCCGGAGAAAGTGGCATAAGGTGAATCAAATGCAATTTGTTTGGTGTTTTCATTCCAAAATCCATTAATCGGAATGGGTCTGCCACGAAAATTAACCGTACCCACCACTATTATCTGTAATGGAGTTAACGGTAAGTGTGCCCCAAATAATCGTTCTGCCAGCTATTGAAGAGTGGATACCCCAAACAGATAGGAATGGAAAGCTAACTGAAGCAGTGCCCTGTGAAGTTACCAATGCTATGTCCTCCCTTAAAGGTTGTTTATGTTCTGAGGAAGATTCCCTGTTTAAAGCAGTATATGCAGCAAGAGCAGAATAATTTAATAAACAAAGGTGAAGTACTGTAAATGCATTCCCTCAGATTCATAAAAATATCCAGAAAAATCCGATCTTCAATTGAAGACCGGATTTCAAATGAATTTTTTAATGATGATGTTCAGGACTTTCTTCTTGTTTTCGGATTCCTTTTTGCAAGAATTTCAATTCACTTTCAGACAGTTTTCCTACGATGAATTGTTTTTGAGGCATAATGATTGAGCCATCGTTACTAGCATGTACTTTTATATAATATAGGCCATCACTATCAAAGTTTTTACTTAAAGCATAAGTACCGTTTCCCTCTTCCTCAGCTTGTTCCATACTATATTTGAGCGAGCCATCTTGTTTCCATATCTCAAAATGAACAAAATCTGCGTTTTCAACCATTTTGCCACCTTGAGTAAGTTCAGCCTTCATGGTCTCCTGTGTATTAGCTGAAAAGGATGCTGGTATAATTATTTCAGCTTCAAGCGGTGTTTCTTCTTTGTATAGATCAGTGACATCCTTTTCAAGTGAACATGCACTTAGCAATATGCTGGAAATAAAGATTAAAGAAATACATATAGTTTTTTTCACGGCAAAAGCCACCCTTTACATTTCTAATTATGCATTCAAAAAGTTTTTGATTACAGATATCCTTTTAATAATTAACCAGTCAATTAGCCAAACGACAATAAGAGACAAACCGACCAAAGGAAACAAAATCCCAAGACCTATTAACAGAAATAGAAAGAGTTTCATGTTCTTTATTTGAGGAGCTTTTGGTGCACCTAATCCTTTTTTCGGCTTTCGCTTCCACCATAAATAAAAACCACTAAATGCAACAAGCATGATTCCTAAACAAATAAGAAGGCTGATTATCTGATTAACCAAACCAAATTGAGTCCCTTTGTGCAAGGTAATTCCCCAAGCAACTATTTTCCCTATTAAACCGTAATGGTCATAACGATAATTAGCTAGAACTGCACCGGAATATTGGTCAATATGAATGGTCGCTTCATCTTGCGCTTTCGGTGGAAAAGCTGACAATGTATAAACGCCATCTGTTTCTTGTGGAATATTAATGCTATAACTTGGATGCATACCCTCACGATTCGCTATCGTAACTACATCATCAATGGAAATTGGGATAAAACCTTGAATATCTGAGAGAGGTACATCTAAATTTTCTGCTGCCCAAGGAACATCTGCAATGTCTTTTGTCTTGATTGAGGAAGTTGGAGCACTTCCTGTCCATACAGAAGGAGGGTACCCAGATCCAGAATTGGTGGCTAACGACTGAAAATTACTTCCCCAAAAACCTGACCAAGGCAATCCTGTCATGATTAAAAATAACATGCCTGCAGTTATCCAAAAGGCAGGTACTGCATGTAAATCTCTTCTGAAAATATGTTTCCCTTTATTTAGCCTTGGAAGAAGAACACCAGAAAGACTTTGCTTTTTTGGGGATACCATAAATAAAGACCAGAGACAATTAACACAACTGCCCAACACGCAGCCAACTCTACAATTCTATCTCCCAAGGTGCCAGCCATCAGTTCACCATGAATTTCTTCGATTTTATCCATGATTTTGTCATCATCATTTAACTCTCAATAGATTTACCTGTATATGGGTCTATGAAAATCGTAAGAGACTCATTATTAGAAGTGATGCTTACTTCGCTCGAACGAGATGCATTGTCTCCGGGATGATACTTTGTCACCACTGCCTCAGGGTAAAGTTCTTTCACATTCTCAATCTGCTGGGATGCCGGTAATTTATCTCCTAGCGGTGTAACCTCTTGGTAGTCTTGATAAAGAACTTGTTCAATCTGAGGCTTAAATAAATAGATTGAGCCGGTAACTGCCAGAATAATAAGTAAGGGTGCAAAAATGATTCCAGCGTAAAAATGCCATCTCCATACTGTTCTATACAGAGAGGTGTTTGATTGTTTAGTTTCCATTCATACAGAACCTCCGAGTCGTACTATTAAATTCACTATATAGATGATAAAAGAAAATTGTGAGAAAAATATGAAATTCATTTAAAAAAGGCAGTTTGTGTTTGTTAAAGATTAAATAAGTCATATCGACTAAGAAGAACAACTGGCGACTAAGGAGTGAACTTCCTGAGAAAGAGTTAGCAAGCAGTAGGGCAGGAAGGGATGGAGGGAAATGGGGTAGTTGCGGCGAAAGTAGTCTATAGAAATGTGTTGAAGATAGGAAGAGTAGCAAGATCACAATATGAACGGATCAGATAAACGGCTAATGAACATGAAGACCATGTTAAGGGAAGCAGCTTGAAAAAAGAAATTGTAATAGATCGTAAAAAACATGAAGGAGTGACGAAAATGCATAAAGAAGGTTGTTCCAAATTCAAGTGTCAGTGTTTCATCGTACCTAACTATATTCTTGAGAATTTGGCACAAAATGAAGTGGAAGAAGCACGGATCAGTTTAGCGAAAAGCCGTCAAATGCGCAGGCGCAGAATTTTGAAAGAGTACGATATTGACGGTGTTGTCGCTTTAACCGATGCAGGATCTGGAAGTCGTGGTGAATCTGCCCGCCATGTTTACGATTGCAAGGGAGGAACGAAACTCCGGGAGAATGAGGCTAGGAAAGAAGGAGACCGATCAAGTGCAGATCCTATTGTTAACGCTGCATATGATTATAGCGGAGTTGTGCGCGATTATTTCAAGGATGTCCTGCACCGAAATTCAATTGATAACCAAGGCCTTGATCTCATTCTAAACGTTCATTATGGCAATAAATTCACCAATGCTTATTGGGACGGAGATGAAATGGTATTTGGTGACGGTGATGGGGTCATCTTTAGCAATTTTGCCAATTCACTCGATGTAATTGGACATGAATTGACACATGGGGTTACGCAGTTCACAAGTGGATTGGAGTATGAAGGTCAGTCAGGGGCTTTGAACGAACATCTTTCAGATGTATTTGGAGTTGCCATAAAACAATTCCATTTAAAGCAAACTGCAGGAGATGCCGATTGGCTAATCGGTGCTGATATAATGGGACCGACACTGAAAGGGCAGGCCCTCCGTTCGATGAAAGCGCCAGGTACGGCATTTGACAATAAGTTAATGGGTAAAGATATTCAGCCTGATCATATGAAGAACTTCTATAAAGGAGAACACGATAACCATGGGGTCCATATCAATAGCGGCATACCAAACAAAGCCTTTTATCTAGTATCGATGGAAATCGGAACGGACAAAGCGGCCTTGATCTGGTTCAATGCGATGCAGAATTTATTTGCGACGGCGAATTTCAATCAATTCGTTCAAATCGTCATCAAAGCAGCGCAAAAACTTGTTGATAGCGGAGATGTTACGAAAACGGCCATCAAGACAATTGAAAATGCTTTTAAAGCGGTTGGACTGCCTGAGTAGTCATATTCCATGAATAGGAGGCTTCATCTACCATGCATATCAAATTTAGCTGCATAGGGGGATTTGCCAACCTCGACTTGAATTTCGAGATAGATACAGATGAATTG
Organism: Peribacillus frigoritolerans; assembly: GCA_030562215.1. Lineage (GTDB taxonomy): Bacteria > Bacillota > Bacilli > Bacillales > DSM-1321 > Peribacillus > Peribacillus frigoritolerans_B. The sequence goes on from JAUPFL010000002.1 coordinate 130,066, forward strand.
TCGAAAGAGAAGAATGAGGAATTACAGAACTTAATGAAAACAGCTGACCTTCCTAATACTGCCCAAAGTAAAATGGTAAAAACGCAAGGGTTCGACTCATTTTCATACCAGCTGGTTATAGCAGATGAAAAGAAGAAGAAATCTTTCTCATTTACTGACATAACGGCTCCAGAGGAAGTACGGCCCTTATTGGATTATTTACGGAATTTAGCAATTGAAATAAAGATGGCAGAATAACCACGTCAAAAAAGTCTATCATTCAGATAGACTTTTTGACGAGTCGTAAAACTTCACAAAAATGTCATTTCATTTCACTTTTATATGGATTTTGGCTGTTTGTTCTCTAAATGGACACAAAATAACAAGAAAATAGCGATTTAGAGTAGCAAATTTAAAACGGAAATTAGAGAGTATAGCCCTTTGATGAGATTTTGTAAAGAGTTAGCCAATCAAACAGGTAAAACAGTCACAAAAGGGAACGAATTTTGAAAGAGGCAAAACTAGAGCGGTTTTACAAAAAAAGCATAAAATAGGATAATGGTCGCAGAGAGGTGAAGTGAATGACATATCAAGAAATGAAAGTGACGATAGCCGGAAACAGCCTTACCCAATTCGGGAAAAGAATATTAATCTCGCAGATTCAATTCTCGACATTGGAGGCGATATTCGAAGTAGATGAGGCGGTTCAAAGAAAGCTCGATCTCAATCGAAGGACTGAAATCAGGGAGTTCATCATCGATTCTGTATCGGAAGGTGACTTTTACTTTTCCCCATTCATCTTCTCGAGCAGGGGAGCGATCAAAGAAGTGTCCGTGGGCGGGGAACTGCCACCAGGAAGTAAAATATACATACTTGACGGTCAGCACAGGACCTACGCCCTCATTTCAGCCATCAGTCACTTAAGGGCACGGAAGGAAACGGAAGAGGAGATCGGTAACTTTTCCGAAGCGGCAAAGCTCCAAAATCAAATTGATAAGTTAAAGACCTATCCAGTCACGATTCAAATCTATTTAAACCTGGAAACGCATGAAGAAAGACAGCTATTCAATGATATTAATACGAAGCGAAAAGAGCCGCATAACGGTTTGGTGATGAAGTATGATCAGCGCGATGAATATGCAGAACTAACACGTAACATTGCCAGGAAATTAGAAAGTAAGATGGAGATGGAAGCCACACTATCGAGGATTACCGTAAGCTGTACGGCGCTGACTACGCTGACGATCATGAGGCGCTGCCTCATCGCTTTATTTGAAGGAAACGTCACCGCGAAAACGGGAAAAGCCAATTATGGTGATATGACCAAAGCCGAAGTCATCAACACCGCGACCGCGTTTTTCGAGTCATGGCTGGAAATCTTTCCGAAGAAGATGACAGACAGGGCCACATTCACATCCGGCTATTCCGGCATTCAAATAGCCCTTGCCCAAACGATCCACCAACTCCACAAACATCATGAAATCCCCTATGAAAAAGCAATAGATCATATGCTGCATTTGAAGAAAGCCTGTACTTGGAAGCATGATGATGCCCTTTATTCACACATCTACGACCCCTTGAAAAAAGAGTCAAAAACCATTCGACTACAAACGCCATCCAGAAAACCGCTCTCGCGTTCAAACGAAAAATAGAGCAAGAAGGAGGATGGCTGCATGATTCTAAGTGAATTGGACCGGAAAAGAAGGACGATGGTTACCTGCTCAATCATCGAACTGGTCGATATGTATCGCAATGGTCAGATCGCCACGAGGGAAATCAACCAGCTGCGGGTCCGGTCGATCAAAAACTATCTTTTGGACAATGCATTAACAAAAATATCTACCTGCCGCCGCTTGTTGCCAACAGCAGGGAAGGAACCGCCCCTAATGGAGATCCTGCCAAATTATCGATCATCGACGGAACACAACGAATAGCGGCCTTCGCCCAATTGGAGGACAGTATCCTTAAAGCGTTAAAGAAGGATGAAGAAAAAGTGAAACAAGCATACGAACTGGATTCACTCATGAAGGACAGCTCGATTGCGATCCAAGTATTTGATGGGCTAACAAGAGCTGAAGAATCCCAGCTCTACCTGGATCTCAATCTAAAAGGCAAGAAAGTGGCCCTTTCCAAACGGATTTCATTCGACTCGAGAAACAACCTTAACGTCATTACCAATCAGGTGCTCCATACCCATCAATCGCTAAAAACAGCCGGTGTCGAACTTGAAAAGCGTTCCATCAATCGTCCAGCCAATAAAAACCTGCTATCGCTATCGCAATTGAGGCAGGTCATCGGCATCTTCATGACTGGGAAGGCACACGTAAACATCGAAGAGAAAGTATCACAAAGTCCGCTTTCGAACAGTGAATACATCACACTCATTCATCTATATCTTAATGAACTATTCGACATATACCCGGCAGAACGGATGGGGGATTAAACAAAATGCATGCTTGCCAGTTACCCGCTTTTCATTGCCGTTGCCCTTTATGTCAATGACAAAATGGAAAACCAGCATATCGAACAAAGACAACAGCTGATTGCCAAGAGAATGTCAAAATTGAAAGAGGTGGACTGGAGCCCTGATAATCCCGTTTGGAAAGAGTTTAAAGGAACATACAAAGGGCGGCCGCCATTATTTCACCTAAGCAAAGATAAAAACAATATCGAAGAGCTAGTACGCTGGCTGTATAGCTGTTGAGGAGGTGAGGGGAAATGTGATATTGAAAAAGAGAAAAACCCCTAGGTGAGGACGTCCTGGAAGACAATCACCTAAGGGCTTGCGAGCAGGAGTATACCTGCCACTATGTCCAGTATACTCCATAAAAAGGAATAGTGAAATGGGGAGTGAATGGAATGATGATACGAAAAAACTATTTATTGAATATGGAAACGGTAGGAATGATGGAGCGTTACGATGCCAATGGTGTCGAGATGACTACGGTTGTGGAGGGAGAAAACACATTCCATGTTATGCAGCCGCGCCAGGAAATCCTGAATAACACGTTAAACCACTTTGGATTGGATCTGGATGGCGGACTTGCAGCAGCCAAATCCGTGCTGGGCGGTAAATACAGACTGCCCGTCTGCATAAACGCCCAACTGGGGATGGTCTGGTTCTCCTCCCGCTCATTCCGGAAAAGAGGAGGCGTCTGGTTTTCCTACATCCACATTCGTGACTTAGAGGAAATGAACGAAAAGGAAACGCTGGTCCATACAAACTACGGACATTGCCTTCCAGTATCATTAAGCAAAAATCAGCTCGCCTTCAAAAGGGACCAAGCATCCTATCTGCATACAACATTCCATGAACGCTCATTGGGTAAAAAGACCTTTTATTACGAACCGGGAAGCGGAATCACCTTTTGCAAAGAACCTGGGGAGGTCCATTACAGGGTGAAAGGGAATGAAATATGAGAGGAAGACCGCTGAATTGGCGGTCTTTTCTAATGAGTAGATAAAGTGAGAGCGGGTTTTAGTTAAAATATAGAAAAATAGTTATTGTAAAATATGGAATGATACATTATGATTAGTAAAAAGTTAATATTTAGGAAAGGGAGTACATATTTTGAAACGAATATTTGCTATTTTACTATCTTTTGGACTAGTTTTAGGTCTCTCGTTTGGCGCAAATGACGTTGCCAGTGCCAAAACAAAGGTGAAGACGTATAAAAACTGTACAGCATTGAATAAAGACTACAAAGGAGGCGTGGCACGTACATCTTCCGTTAAAAATAAAGGAGGAAAAACGAAATACAAGCCTCACGTTTCAAAGGCGCTTTATGATGCCAATAAAAAAAGCGATCGCGACAAAGACTTTATCGCTTGTGAAAAATAAGGATTATTCAAAGAGACCTTTATAGGAAGGTCTCTTTAATTTGTAGATAAAAGGTGTTCCATCTGAATTATTAATCAAAGTTGATTGGAACGGAAGGTGAGAGACTCCTGCGGAAAGCGAGTGCCTGGAGAGGAAAGTTCATTTTTGTACAAAACTAAAAAAACGGAAGCTAAAGCCTATAAAGGTCTTTAGCTTTTTTCTCGTGGGTTATCTTTCAAACCTTCCAAAATGTGTATTTTCCCGATTTATAAGTGCATCACCAAGATTGATTCTGCTCATAAGTCTTTCATGGTCCGAAGGAAAACGTTCTTTAATGTTTGCAACTCCCTCTATTGTTGGGATATTACCATTAGGCATAGGACGTTCTTCTCTTTGAAACCCGTGGTTCAAACTATCATTATTTGTAGGGTCTCTACGTGCATCAAGGTTCCCGGCATTGTTATTTGGATCATTGTTATTATCTTGTGGCATATCTTTCACTCCTTCGCTTTTATTATCCGCTGATGGCAGTAATCTATTCGCACGCTGTACTTATCCTTTATTTATCCTGTTTTCCCTAATTTGCAGCAACGCCAATTCGCTTGAATCGTCAACAAGTACGAAGGGTCAAAAGGTTTTTTTATGAAAAGCTATTAAAAAAAGTTAAAAATATTATGATTGACTTACATTTTAATTTGTCTTACAATTTCAATGTAAATAGTCGAAACATTCAATCAAATGGAAGGAGAACATTCTTAAGAGCTAATTCACTTCAACATGAAGCATGACAACATACTGCGCGTTAACTTTATGTCAATTCCAGAAATGACATAAAGCTCTGTCATAATTTCAATATCTGAATGTCTAGAGTTATCAAAGTATTAATGCTTTAGAAAAAATGAAAGCGAATACATACTCTTTGGAATGGAGTGAATAACTTGAAAAATCAATCAAATCTTGCTGAATCCACTGTGATTGCTCCGGAGGTCGTAAGTAAGAAACCAAATTTCATCACGAAGTTTAAAACATCCTATGGTCCGGGAATCCTTGCCGTGTTAACATGGCTTGGGGCCGGTGATCTGGTGACGTCTTCTGTTGCCGGGGCGGATTATGGATATAGTTTAATGTGGATTTTAGCTCTGTCATTAATTCTTCGTTTTCTTATCGTTAATGTTATCGCCCGGTTCCAGCTTTGTAATACAGAGGGGTTAACCATACTTGAAGGGTATGGACGCATTCACCCATTTTTCGGTTACTTCATGTTTGGTTATGCGTTAATCATGGGTCATCTTTTTAATGCGTATATGATTAAGGGAGCGGGAGAGGTTTTATCGACCCTATTCCAAGTTAATCAGCCATTCTTAGCTTCAATGGTAGTTGTGGGATTAGTTTTTATGCTTATTGGCAGGAACATTTATAATAGAATTGAAAGTGTAATGAAAGTGCTTTTGGCATTATTGACCATTGCTTTCTTGTTCCTTGCCATTCAAGCTACACCGGATGTGGGGCAAATCATTAAAGGAACAGTTGGTTTTAGCATTCCAAGTGATACTGGCGTCCATGGAGCATTATTGGTAGCGATTTCAATTATCGGTGCAGTGGCAGGCTCGATTTCGAACTTTGTTCATCCATATTTCATGAAGGAAAAGGGCTGGACTAAACCGAGTCATCTAAAGATTCAAAGAAATGATTTGCTGTTTGCCATCGGAGTTTGCATCGTGATAAATTTGGCCATTTGGGTGGTTGGGGCAGAAATTTTAAAACCGAATGGAATTCATGTCGAAACGATTGATGACTTGGCAATGGCATTACAAATGTCGTTAGGACAATTTGGCTGGTACATTTTCTATCTTGGTGTTTTTGGCGTATTATTCGCGAGTGTAGTAGGCAAGTCAACTGGTTTCCCAAGATTGATTGTTGATGCCTTTTACGTAATAAATAAGGATCGCCGCGAAAAGTACAATGGTAAATATGAAAAAGATCCAATGTATAAATGGGTTATGATTTTTGTATTGGTCACGCCAATCATTTGGTCCATTCCCGGCATGCCTGGTTTCATTGCATTGACAATTGGCGTTAATGCAATAAATATAATCGGTTTTCCGGTAATCGCCATTGGCATGCTGGTGCTATCAAATAAAAAAGCTTGATGGGAAAATATAGAAACAATTGGTTCGAAAATATTATTCTAACTTTAGCTTCCGTTTTAGCGGTTTGGTCCGCCGTTCAATTAGCTACTACCTTTTTTAAAATAATGGTAGATTATAGATAGAGGCTTAAAACATAAGGCTGTTTTCACATACTTTGTTGCTATTTACCAAGTAGTGCGGTGTGGTTGATTTCCTCTCCAGATGCTCGCTTTCCGCGGGGCGGGCGGTGAGCCTCCTCGGCGTAAACGCCTGTGGGGTCTCACCTGTCCCGCTGCTCCCGCAGGAGTCTCACACTTCCGCTCCAATCAACCTTAAATAGTTTCGTTTTAAAAACAACAATCTTTACGAAAAGAGCCAAACATAAAGATTATGTCGACATTCGATCCCTACGGGGTCCTACTTTATTGGAAGTGAGGTATCCATGATGAAACCGAAAGTAATTGTCTATAAGAAAGTGGATCAAAAAGTGTTGGATCATATTCAAGAGACTTGTGATGTCGTTTATTTTGAGGGTCTTGATTCACAAAACTATCCTGAATTTCTTCAAGAGCTGAAGAACGCACAAGGTATATTAGGTTCAGGATTAAAAGTGGATAAAACTTTACTGGATCAAGCACCGCAATTAAAAATCGTCTGTAATTCATCGGTTGGTTACGACAATTTGGATGTAACGGAGCTGGCCAATCGAGGAATCATGGCTACGAACACTCCCGAGGTATTGAATGAGACAGTCGCTGATACGATTATGGGCTTGATGCTGTCCACAGCGAGAAGAATGCCCGAGTTGGATCAAATGGTAAAGTCAGGGCAATGGACATCGAATATCGGAGAAAAATCGTTTGGGTTGGACGTCCATCATAAAGTATTAGGCATTATCGGCATGGGCGGAATCGGATCTGCCGTTTCAAAAAGGGCCCGTTTTGGATTCGATATGAACATCTTATATCACAACAGATCCAGAAACGAAGAAGCAGAACAAAAGTATGGAGCCACATACTGTTCTCTGGAGGATCTGTTAAAGCAATCTGATTTTGTCTGCTTGATGACACCGCTGACTCCCCAAACTGAAAAGATGATGGGGAAAAAGGAATTCAAGCTCATGAAAGAGTCTGCCATCTTCATCAATTGTTCAAGAGGGAAAACAGTGGATGAGGAAGCCTTGATCGATGCGCTAAAAACCGGGGAAATTCACGCGGCAGGACTGGATGTCTTTGTACAGGAGCCCATCCAGGAAGACAACTCGCTGCTTTCCATGAAGAATGTCGTCACTTTGCCTCATATCGGTTCCGCAACATATGAAACCCGCCTGAAAATGGCGATGCTGGCCGCAACCAACCTTGTCGCCGGATTACAGGGTGAAACTCCGCCTACCTTGATCAAAGCCGGGGTTAAGGTAAAGTGATCTTTAATGAATTACGCTGGATAGCCTTTTTGGGGCTATCCATTTTTTTAGTTAAGGATTATTATTTTTACTCATCCTGCAAACCAAACAAGCCCTCTCTATAAAGGAGGGCTTTCAGGCTGTAGACAAACTTGTTAATATTGATTTCCACTCCAGGCACTCGCTTTCCGCGGGTGATCCGGGAGCCTCCTCGGCGCTGCCTGCGGGTCTCCCTTGGACGCACTATTCCCGCAGGAGTCTCGCACCTTCCGTTTCATCACCTTTGTTTTAAAATTAGAAGCCCTCTCTATAAAGGAGGGCTTTCAGGCTGTAGACAAACTTGTTAATATTGATTTCCACTCCAGGCACTCGCTTTCCGCGGGTGGTCCGGGAGCCTCCTCGGCGTGCCTGCGGGGTCTCCCTTGGACGCACTATTCCCGCAGGAGTCTCGTACCTTCCGTTTCATCACCTTTGTTTTAAAATTAGAAGCCCTCTCTATAAAGGAGGGCTTTCAGGCTGTAGACAAACTTGTTAATATTGATTTCCACTCCAGGCACTCGCTTTCCGCGGGTGGTCCGGGAGCCTCCTCGGCGCTGCCTGCGGGTCTCCCTTGGACGCACTATTCCCGCAGGAGTCTCGTACCTTCCGTTTCATCACTTTTGTTATAAAATTAGAAGCCCTCTCTATAAAGGAGGGCTTTCAGGCTGTAGACAAACTTGTTAATATTGATTTCCACTCCAGGCACTCGCTTTCCGCGGGTGGTCCGGTAGCCTCCTCGGCGTGCCTGCGGGGTCTCCCTTGGACGCACTATTCCCGCAGGAGTCTCGCACCTTCCGTTTCATCACCTTTGTTTTAAAATTATAAGCCCTCTCTATAAAGGAGGGCTTTCAGGCTGACAAACTTGTTAATATTGATTTCCACTCCAGGCACTCGCTTTCCGCGGGTGGTCCGGGAGCCTCCTTGGCGTGCTGCGGGGTCTCCCTTGGACGCACTATTCCCGCAGGAGTCTCGCACCTTCCGTTTCATCACCTTTGTATTAAAATTAGAAGCCCTCTCTATAAAGGAGGGCTTTTATATTACTTCCCAGACTTTTGTTATTCATCAACCACATTTGCCATTCCAGCAAAATCGGAAATTACGATCTATCAAACAGTTCAGCCCCGGAAATACCTGGGTTTGTCATTTCGTAAGGATTTAAAATGAGATCAAGCTCTTCCTCTGTTAACACATCATACTGCAGGCATAGTTCGCGTACTGATTTTCCTTTTAAAATGGCTTCTCGTGCGATACGCGCTGCCACTTCATATCCAATATGCGGATTAACGGCAGTGATAATCCCTACGCTTTTTTCCACATTCTCTTTTAGACGGTCTTCGTTTGCTTCAATATCTGCCAGACAGTAGTCTGTAAAGGCACGGAATGCATTGTTCATAATGCTGATGGATTGAAGCAAATTGAACACAAGCACAGGTTCCATCACGTTCAGTTCAAGCTGACCCGCTTCAGATGCCAGGCAAATGGTATGGTCATTGCCAATAACCTGGAACGCTACTTGATTGATCATTTCAGGCATGACCGGATTGACTTTTCCCGGCATGATGGATGAACCTGGCTGACGCGCCGGCAAGTTAATTTCCGCAAGGCCCGCACGGGGGCCTGAAGCCATTAAACGTAGGTCGTTGGCGATTTTGGACATATTCATCATGCATATTTTCAATGCAGCAGAGACTTCTGTATAAGCATCTGTATTTTGTGTCGCATCAACAAGATGCTCTGCCCCAACAAGCGGAAGCCCGCTAATATCCGCCAAATGTTCAACCACACTTTCGATGTAGCGAGGGTCTGCATTTAATCCTGTTCCCACAGCTGTTGCACCCATATTTATCTCATATAAATGCTGGCGTGATTGTTGAATGCGTTTAATATCACGCTCTAGTACACGGCTATATGCTTCAAACTCTTGACCAAGACGGATCGGCACTGCATCTTGAAGATGTGTCCGTCCCATTTTAATCACATGGTCAAATTGTTGGGCCTTTTTCCTAAAGATAGTAAGCATATACTCCATCGTATTTAATAACTTTTCGAGTGAAAGAAGAGTGGCGATATGAATCGAACTCGGGAACACATCGTTTGTTGATTGTGACATGTTCACATGGCTATTTGGACTTAATTGAACATAGTCCCCTTTCTCTTTTCCAAGCAATTCGAGGGCACGGTTAGCAATGACTTCGTTTGCGTTCATATTCATTGATGTACCTGCACCGCCCTGGATGGGATCCACGATAAAATGATCATGCCATTTGCCTTCGATTACTTCGTCTGCTGCCTGAATGATCATTTTACCAAGACCATCGTACAAACGTTTAGTATCCATATTTGCTAAAGCCGCCGCTTTTTTCACGATAGCCATCGCTTTAATCAATTCTTCATGAATGCGATAGCCTGTAATCGGAAAGTTTTCGACTGCACGCAATGTTTGGATACCATAGTATGCATGCACTGGTACTTGTTTTGATCCCAAGAAGTCTTTCTCAATACGTTCGTCATGATTTATTTGGATTGTTGACATTGTGTTTCCTCCTTTATAAGTTTATGCCACGTCTGATTGTTTAATTGAATCAACGTAATGGTTTGCTTTTTCCTGGTCAAATTCCCCTTCCCACTTCGACATGACAATCGCCGCCAATGAGTTCCCCATGACATTTACCGCTGATCTTCCCATATCCAAAATTCGGTCGATGCCGGCAATGAACGCAACACCTTCCACCGGCAGTCCCATAGAACCAAGTGTTGTTAAAACAACAACAAATGATGCACCCGGAACGCCAGCCATTCCTTTTGACGTTAACATCAATACTAGTAACAAAGTAATCTGTTGTGTAATGGATAGATCAATACCATACATTTGTGCCACGAAAAGTGAAGCAAGTGCTTGGTAAATCGATGAGCCGTCCAGATTAAACGTATAGCCTGTTGGAATAACAAAAGAAGTAATGGATTTCGGGCAGCCAAACTTCTCCATTTTGTCCATAAGCCTTGGTAATACCGACTCTGAACTTGCTGTTGTAAATGCCAAAATCAACTCATCCTTTAACACTTTCAGGATTACAAAAATGCTTGTCCCAGACATTTTCGCTATGATTCCAAGAATGACGAACACAAAGAATACCATCGTCACATAAACGGCAATTACTAAGTTCCCTAAAGGAATTAACGTTGCAACGCCAAATTTTGCAACGGTTACACCAATGAGTGCAAACACACCAAAGGGGGCAAATTTCATGACTACATTCGTCACCCAAAACATTACTTCCAACACACCTTCAAAGAATCCAAGAATAGGCTTTCCTTTTCGCCTATCGCAGCCACACCTAAGCCGAATAAAACAGAAAAGAAGATAATCGGTAATAAATCCGCTTGAGCCATTGATTCAAATACATTTTGAGGAACAATATGAGAAATCGTTTCTCCAAAGCCACTGCTTCCAGCCGTCTTCGTTGTTTCTTCATATTTTGAAATATCACTTTTTCAAGATCGCTTGTATCTAAACCAGACCCTGGATGGAACAAGTTTGCCGAAAGCAATCCAATAACAATGGCAATTGTGGTGACAATCTCAAAATAAAGAAGAGTCTTCCCGCCTAATTTTCCTAGTTTTTTAAGATCGCCGACTCCCGCTATGGAGACTACTAATGCAGCCATGACGATCGGGATGACAATCATTTTAATTAAATGAATGAAAATATCCCCGATAGGTACCAAAATGGCCATGACTGTTTCATTACCATGGAATAAAGCACCGACAACGATACCTAGTACAAGTGCAGCAAAAATTTGAGTAGCTAAGCCAAACTTTTTCATTTAAACTCCTCCTAGGATGGTCGTTTGATTGTTAACGCTTTCAATTTTTAAATTATTTCAAGTTTATGATCATCCTACTGGAACCTACTGAATCCTACTGATACTTACAAGGGCCAGAAAAAATAATAATTTCAGTCAAAACCCTTCTCACTTTTTTACCTTTTCATGTGTTATGTTTTTACTATAGTGACTGGGGAGGGACCGTATTTGAAAAAGAGTATAAGGATATTACTATTGATTATGATTGCGGTGCCTCTTGCGGGCGAATTCAAGTTTTATCCGTTCGATGATACATTCAGAGTCAGTTTGGGAACCCCCGTCTTCTTCTTGTTTTTACTATGGGGGAGGGGGATCCACCCGATTATTGCAGGTATAGTGACGGGAATGGGTGTGTTTTTTTTCCGTTTTTCAATGGCTGTCGGGATACGAGACATATCCGTTGAGGATGCGATGTACCTTCATGTTCCCGCCTTTTTCTATTACTTCATTTACGCGTTGGCATTTCATAAAACGAAATTGAACGAAAGGCACGATCAGCCGTTTATGATCGGGCTTTTAGGGGTATTGATCGAGCTTTTTGCAAGTGTATCGGAGATGACGATCCGATCCATCCTAGCGAATCAGGATACCCCCTTGATAGCCATTGACCAACTTGTATTAATCGCCTTTATTCGAAGCTTTTTCGTTCTCGGCTTTTTTAATATATTAAAGTTGAGAGAAGCAAAATCCGCAGAAGCGGAGCAGCGCATGCAAAAGGAACAAATGCTGCTTTTCATTTCAAGTTTGTATGAGGAATCGGTTCAACTGAAGAAAACGATGCAAAATGCGGAAGAAATCACCCGTACTTGTTATGACTTTTACCGTCGGTTAAAATCGGAGGGGACTAATGGAAGCGATGCGCAAACTGCGTTGCAGATTGCCGGTCTCGTGCATGAGATCAAAAAAGATAACCAGCGGATTTATGCGGGGCTGTCGAAACTCATGTCATCCGAAAACCTGCAGGAATATATGAAGATCGAAGACCTTGGTAACATCATGATCGTGTCCAATAGACGATATGCAGAGTCCCTTCGCAAAGTTATTACATTTTCCTTGCATATAGATGGTGACCATCCCCCTATCATGTATTTATGGTATTATCATTAATAAATAATTTATTGGCTAATGCAGTGGAAGCCATTGAAGCAGAAGGATACGTATCACTGCAAGTGAAAAGGAAAGATCAATTCGTGGAGTTTTGCATCTGTGAAATGGTCCGGGCATTGCACCGAAGCAGAAGGAAATCATTTTTACAGCAGGATATACAAAGAAATTCGATACGGCGGGAAACCCTTCGACGGGAATTGGTTTATCGTATGTGAAACAAACTGTTGAAAAATTCGGAGGACATATCAGGCTAATGGATAACTACCATAAAGAAACCGTATTCATCGTAGAACTTCCGATTGATGCTATTATGGGGAAAGGGTTAACGAGATGAATTATTTCATTATAGATGACGATCCTGCCATTCGAGGAATGCTGACAGAGATAATTGAAGACGAAGATTTAGGCAAAGTGGTGGGAGAAGCAGAAGATGGAGCTTTAGTGAATAATGGCTTGCTGTTTTTAAAAAAGCAGACGTTGTCTTAATCGATTTGCTCATGCCAATAAGGGACGGAATTGAAACGATCAGGTCTCTTGCTGATGGATTTCAAGGAAAGTTTGTGATGATTTCGCAAGTAGAATCGAAAGAACTGATTGGGGAAGCGTATAGATTAGGCGCGGAATACTACATTACAAAACCGCTGAACCAAGTTGAAATTTCATGCATATTAAACAAAGTGAACGAGCGAATACTGGTGGATCAATCGATCCAGGGCATTCAAAAGTCGTTGAACGTGTTTACGGGCCGCCCGAAGTCTTCGAAACCCTTACATACAAAAAATATCATGGAAGCCGGACGTTCCTTAATTTCTGATTTAGGTATGATTGGCGAAGGGGAAGCGAGGATTTACTGAACATTTTAGGATTCCTCCAAAATGAAAAGCAAAGACTCGGTCCTGCCTACACGTTTCCATATTTAAAGGAGATTTTTGCTGGGATTGCAGCTGAAAAGCTGGGAGATCAAGCGAAAGAGGCCGAAATCCAGAAAGAAATGAAAGCTTCTGAGCAGCGTGTCCGCCGCGCTCTTAACCAGGCACTTATCCATATCGCTTCATTAGGATTGACGGATTATATGAATCCAAAATTCGAAGCCTATTCATCCACATTTTTTGATTTCTCGGAAGTCCGCAAAAAATGCTGGAGCTAGAAGACAAAAGCAAAAAAGTAAGCAGCCAGAGCCGCAATAATATGAAAAAGTTTATCCAAGTGCTGTTTATGGAAGCAAGGCAGATGATAAAATGATAAACCACGAACACAAGTTGAATAGATTGAAGATTCAAAAAAACTTTTTATATTTTTCAATGGAAGAAACATAAAGACAAATCCGTTCATATGGGATTTGTCTTTATCGCTATTTTCTCAGTATTTTTTATGACTTTGTTTGCTTTCAAATATGTAGTCATAAAAATAACCAGTCAAGCTATTGCTTAACTGGTTACTGACTTTACATGTTAAATCAGAATATAAAATGAAGATCCATTATGGCAACTGTTGTGCAATATACATTGATATCATTCAGAAATTATGATAAAGTAGTATAGAAACACAGTTTATAGAAATCAAAAACAGTTTACCCCTTACTATAAGTATAAGGTAAAACTCACCTCTAGTCAACCCCCATTTTTCATTTTTTAAAAGGAGTGTCTGATATGAACAATGAAATTCGGCAGGAGCAAGAACGTTTGGATGAGGTGATAGATACAATTGCGAAACAAATCAGCAAAATAGAAGGAGAAACTTCAAAGCGTAAAAAAGAAGTTGTTAATATCCGTAAACACTTTTGGGATGACCTCAAGGTTAATATGGATACTTTCGATGATTACCTCGAGACGATCATTGGCTTAAGGCAGCAAGCTCAAGACTTGTCGGTAAGCGAAGGCGCACATAGATATGCCTTCAAGAGATTGTCGACACTGCGCCGCATGCAGGAAGTGCCTTATTTCGGCCGGATTGATATCACTGAAGAAGGGTCTTCCCTTACGGAACAAATTTATATTGGGACCTCCACCCTTACTGATGCAACAGGAGAAAACTTCATTATCTACGATTGGAGGGCCCCGATTTCGAGTGTTTATTATGACTATCCTCCCGGTCCTGTAGAATACTCCACTCCCGGAGGCGTAATTCGAGGGATGCTGGAGAACAAGTGGCAATACACCATCAAGGGAGGCGTTATCGAATCAATGTTCGATACGAGTCTCACCATTGGGGATGAGATACTGCAGCAGGTACTGGGCAAGGGAACGGATAAGCATATGCACAGTATAGTGTCCACCATTCAACGGGAGCAAAATAGGATCATCCGGAATGATCGCGGACGTCTGCTCATTGTTCAAGGTGCCGCTGGCAGCGGCAAGACATCAGCTGCCCTCCAACGGATCGCTTACTTGCTCTACAAGAATCGCGAAAGGCTAAACGCCGATCAAATCATTCTATTTTCTCCTAACTCCATGTTTAATAACTACGTATCCAATGTTTTACCCGAACTTGGCGAAGAGAATATGCAGCAGGTAACATTCCAGGAATACCTGGATCATCGTCTGACTGACTCGTTTCAAGTTGAGGATCCTTATGAGCAATTAGAATTTTTGCTGACTGCAGCGGATGATCCTTCCTATAGCACCAGGACAGCGAGTATCCAATTTAAGGCATCAATACGCTTCTTTGAGATCATCAAGACATACAGACAATCACTGGAGCAATCTGGAATGATCTTTAGAGGGTTAAAGTTCCGAGGGGAAACGCTCGTCTCCGCCAAACAAATCTCGGAAAGATTTTATAACACGGACACCACCTTAAAATTTCACAATAGGATTGAAAAATTGAAAGAGTGGTTATGTGAGTTACTTGATGAAAGGGAAAAGTTTGAGTTGAAACAACCTTGGGTCCAGGAAGAGATCGAGTATCTTAGCAAAGAAGACTACCAAAAGGTATACACTTACTTAGAGAAAAAACGGGGCCATAATGAAGATTCCTTTGACGATTATGAGCTAGAGAATAAAATGTTTGCGCGTATGATTGTTCGAAAGAAATTAAAGACATTACGCAAACGGATAAAAGCACTTCATTTTATCAATATTAAGGGAATATACAAGCAACTTTTTGACGAACAAACACGGATCGAACTGTGGAATGAAGGTGAAACACCTGCCGAAAGGGAAATTTGCTTATCAACGCAAAAAATGCTGGACGAAGGTAAACTGTATTACGAAGACGCGACTCCTTTTTTGCTGCTGAAGGAGTTAATTCAAGGGTTTCAGACGAATACTTCAATAAAATACGTGCTTGTTGACGAAGCACAAGATTATTCTCCATTTCAATTCGAGTTTTTGAAACGATTATTTCCTTCTGCAAGGATGACCGTGCTCGGTGACTTTAACCAGGCAATATTCGCTCATGCCAGCGAACGGGTGGATTTCAGACTCTCACCAGTTTATACGGAGTAGGTGAAACCGAGAGCATAACCTTGGATCAAAGCTACAGATCCACAAAGCAGATTATAGAATTCACACGTGAACTAATTCCTGAAGGCCATCGAATTAAGGCATTCAATCGTGAAGGCGATAAGCCTGTACTCACTCAAGTGTCCAGCCGTGATGAATTGCACGACAAAATCATGTCTAAAGTCCAAGACTTTCAAAGCCGTGAGTACAATACAATTGCAATAATCTGTAAATCTGCTGCCGAAAGTGCCGCCGCATACGATGCCCTAAGTGTCCATGGTGAAATTAAACTCGTACAGAAAGGCACAAATGAATATGAACAGGGTGTAGTTGTCATTCCCGCTTATTTGGCCAAAGGCATCGAATTCGATGCTGTCATCATTTATGATGCATCCATGCAAACATATGGTGATGAGAGCCTGCGCAGATTGTTCTATACGGCATGTACCAGGGCTATGCATGACTTGCAGATTTATACGGTTGGCGAACCCAGCCCCTTCTTGCAAAACGATGCAACGGATCGTTTACTTCTGACCTTAAAATAACATAGGGGGACTGTTCAGGTTTATCTGAATGGGGTAATTATTAGTGCTTCCTTTTTTCTCCTTTCATTTTATTGCTCTTTTATCAAATACTATAAAAGAAAATCTTTAGAAAAGGAGGAGATGAATTGGCTAACGAGAAAGAACAGGTGGAAACGGGAGCAAGTCAAGCAACTGGTGAATCAACAACTCAATCAGTTAATGATGGTCATTATCATTATCCAGGACCCATGGAAGAAGGCTATAGTGGAAATACCGGAAGAGCAGTACAGTCTGCCGGGAAAAAGATCCTGATGTTCCTCAGAACAAAGACACATTTAATTACACCCGTAATTTAAAGTAGATCCGTCCAACATCATATACTTGGAGGTGAAGGAAATGAGCAAAAAGACAGGAAGAGGCCGCATCGCACCAAGTGTTAACCCGCAGGGACATGGAAAAGATGTGGAATTCTCCACCGAACCCAAAAGCGATCTTGAAAACAAAGCAAAAAAGTCCAATACAAAATAAGCGTATTGGATAAAAATGTGGTCATACTTTATTAAGAATGCCCTTCTCTTATCGAGAGGGGCTTTTATAATCTATAAGAAGGCTCTAATCATCTTATTGGTTATGGAAAAAATCCAATCCTTCCCCACGATTTTTGTCGATGAATCATACGTTTTTGAAGCAGCGGAATGTGAAAGGATAGAAGGATGGGGTAACCGTTTAAAAAATACCAAATACATATATCGCTGTGCTAATATGAAAGACTGAGCTTAATAAAATGGAGAGGAGTTACAAATGAAAATAAACCGATTAATAGCGAACAATATAAACCATTTAGATTCATCACTGCCTGACGACCAATCATTAGGAATTGCTGGTTTATCAGGTTCCGGGAAGACGACTTTTTGTCAAACCATTGGTGAAGAATCCAAGAAGCGTCTCGTTTCCTTATTGCCTAAGTCTGAATATCAGTATTTATTTCCTAATATTATGGAAACCAATTTCAGCGCCATCAAGATGGAGGAAATGCCGCTGGTCCTTTTTCTCGGCAAATCATCCATTTCAGCCAATCCCCGTTCGACCATTGGCACACATACTGGTGTGTTTAAAGAGATTCGTGTTTGTCTTGCTGAAAAATTCAATCTTTCTCCGGAAGTTTTTTCATTTAATAATGCCTTAGGCTGGTGCCCCGCTTGTAAAGGACGCGGTACGACGAAAAATGTCGAATGTCCAAAGTGTGAGGGGAAGCGCTACAATCCAGAAGTCGAGCAATATACCATTGAATTATTAGACCGCCCGCATACTATATCCGATATCAACAACTTAAGCATCGAAACGATCCTTTCACTCGCAGAGACCTTACATATAAGTGAAGCAAAACAGCATATCCTCCAAAATATAATCAATATGAATATTGGTTATTTAGGCTTGAACCGTATTATGGGGACAGTGTCAGGGGAGAATTAACCCGGCTTTATTTGGCCGAATTCATGGCAACAAGTGAAAATACCGTGATCATCATCGATGAAATCTCCGTCGGTCTTGATCATCAAACCCTTTTGAAAATTTTGGAACAGATTAAGCAATTAGGTTATAAAAACCAAATTTGGCTCATTGATCACTCAGACACGGTGCTGGATAGCACAGATGACCAATTGTTCTTTGGACCTGGCAGCGGGAAATATGGCGGGAAAATCGTTGAGGAATCACCGCGTCCCAAACCAATCAGCTGGAAACGAAATGAAGCAGCACCAACGGAATACTATCAATTTCAGGATCTTTACTGCCGTAATATTCAAATGGAAGAAATCCGGATTCCCAAGAATAGACTCGTTACCTTTACGGGTGAGTCAGGCTGCGGTAAATCTACACTAGTCAATGAATGCATCTCCAAAGATTTTCAGAAGCGGTATCCAAAGGATAAACTGGTCATGGTCGGGCAGGACCGAAACAAATCGATCACCAGCCGGTCAACCGTTGCGACGTTTCTTGATATTAAAAAGAAACTAACCAAATACAGTGATGAAATTGATGATATTTTTCTGCGTTCGATTGAAGATATCATTGAAGAATTGCCAAAAGAAGACATCGCACATAAACGCTTGAGCTTATTGATCAAACTTGGGCTTGGTTATTTGACGTTAGAAAGAAAAACACAAACACTATCGACGGGTGAATTTCAATGTGTCCACTTAGTTTCCGAGCTGTTTGCGAAGACAAGGAACCCGCACACGCTGTTCATTTTTGACGAGCCTTCAAAAGGGTTATCGCAAAATATTCTAAACCAATTCATTGACAGTGTCAGGGTCATACTAGAGGATGAATCCGTCTCCATCATCATGATTGAACATAATGCCTATATGCTGGAAAGCTCGGATTTTATCGTGGATTTTGGTAAAAGGCAGCTAACACCTGTCCAGCATCTTGACGTTGTCAGTCATGATGATTATTACCGTCACAAAGACAGTGACGATCGAGCGGAGCCATTGCATATCTCTTCGAAGCTCCGGTCAAAAACTGGTATCAATTATTTACAGGAAAATCATCTGGACTATTTCAAAAAGGCAGAGAACGTCTATAAGGGCGGCATTTTAAAAAGCTTATCACCAATCGCTCGTGTGATTTATGGGGAGTACGAGTCAGACACGATCGCACCTGTCATCGCCATCGATCTTGAACGGCACTTGTACAGTCAATATACGTTTCTTTATGAACTGGGCGGAATGATCAACCATATAGTGGCTGCACATCCGACCAATAAGGATACAAGAAGCTTCGATTTCTATTCTGCGGAAAATCATTGTCCAAGCTGTTCGGGACGCCGGGTCATTGAAAAATTCGATTTCGATGTAGTCATACAAGACAAAAACGTGCCATTCTGGGATGGTTTATTACATCCGGACGTGATGGAAGTATTAAAATATTATCAACATTCAAAACTGCAATTCCTGTTTGATGAGATCAAGAATGAACTAGGTCACGACATGAGTAAAAGCTATAATGAGATGACAGATGCAGAAAAACATACCTTCTTATATGGGTATTGGGAAAAGTCCTTTTACGATAAAGCAGGCAAGGCATCGCGAATTTGGGAAGGGTTCAATTTCATCATTGGGCGTTATATCTTCGTATCGAAATCAATCATTAAAGAGCAGATGAAAGAAACAAAAGAGATGATCGACTGTCCAGTCTGTCAAGGAACGGTTCTCAAACATCATAAAAAGCTGATGTTTGGTGATACGGACATTCGCGAGATCATCCAACAGCCAATTGATCAAGTCATCAAAATTGTAGGAAAGCTGCCGGAACTGGAAAAACTAAAAGCGATTGTAGGCGGCGATATCGCACTCACTGATGATGTCTCATTCCTTCCACGTGAAACAAAAGCGGCGTTGAAAATGCTCGAACTCGAACTGGCAAGCTTCATAGGCTATGAAGTGGTTCTTCAAAATACCCAACCGTTCTGGGGCAGCATTAAAGGAAATATCGAAGCAATCAGCAGCAAAAATCAGATCACCATCTGTGACTTTGCCAATATTAACGAAACAAGAGAAACCATTATTGATAAATATTTCACCAATGGCAAATACAAAAAACTAACCTATGTCTATGAAGCATTCGGCTACAAAAAAATCGTTACCCAAATCAATAAAATTAAAGCAAGTCATAAATGCCCATTCTGTAATGGAAAGAAAGTCATTTCAGAAGACAACATCCATGACGGTGTGTATAAATTAACGATCCCTTGTGTGAGCTGTCATGCCAGTGGCATCGATGATGAAGGCCGTAAAGAAATCGTCGAAAACATCGACGTCCAGACATGGCTGACAGGGAAAGTAAAAGATGTCGTCCCTGAAAGTGAACGTACCGAGGCCGTTGCCGATATCCCCATTTTCGCCCGGATTCGTGAATTGAACAAACGAGACATGATGGCGGTTTATCAATGCCTTGACGAGAAAAAATAAAGTAAAAAGTCCGCCGATAATGGCGGGCTTTTATTTTGGGGACATAAGGGGATAAGAGTCCGAATAGTGAGGTGAAGGTCGAAAAAAATTCGTGAGCGGCCGAATACTATGTGGTTCAGGACGATAAACTGCGTCAATGGCCCAAGACAGTGCAGCTGTTTGAATAAAGTGCTCCGGTCTTTAAGGTTTATTACTGTAATTCTTATTGGATTGAAGAAATTTGCGACACTCCTGCCGAATAACCCACAGACGATTGCGTCGAGGAGACTTGGCAGACAGTCGGCGAAAAAAGATTTAAAACAAAGTTGATAGGAGCGGGTGTGCGAGACTCCTGCGGGAAAAACGTGTCCAAGGGAGATCCCGCAGGTACAAAAGCGCCGAGGGCGGACCGCCCGCGGAAAGCAAGTGCCTGGAGGGAGATCGGCGTTCCATGTTTTATAAACCCTCATAAAAACTGTAGACAGAGAAGGGGTTTTATCTAAATTTCAAAACGGAGTTGATTGGAACGGAAGGAACGAGACTCCTGCGGGAAAAGCGCGTTTAGGGGAGACCCCGCAGGCGAAAGCCGAGGAGGCTCCCCGACCGCCCGCGGAAAGCGAGTGCCTGGAGTGGAAATCAACGGTCAAATTTTAAAAACTTATACAAACTAAAAGTCCGCCGTAAATGACGGACTTTTTATTATTTTGCAGAATAACCTTCTTGATAAACGGGAAGTGTTATTGAAATCGTTGTTCCCTTATTCAAAGCGCTAGTTATATGAAGTGTACCATTCATCGTTTGGATGGTCTTGACAGCTACCATTGATCCCAACCCTGTCCCTTTTTCTTTGGAACTGTAATAAGGCTCGCCAAAACGATTAATTTGTTCTTTGTTCATTCCCACTCCATTGTCACTGATTTCGATAATGATGTCTAAATTATTAACATAAGAAACAATACTTAGTTCCCCGCCGTTTGGCATCGCCTCTATACCATTTTTAATGAGGTTTAGGAAGCATTGCTTGAAATGTTGAATATTCCCCGGGTAAGGGCTGGAGCCAACTGTTCAGATATCGTAACTAAATTCATGCTGGCCAATGGTTTGATCATTTCAATTACATAACCTATTTCACGGTTAATTGAAATACTATCCACTTTCTCAAGTGCAGGTTTTGCAAATGCTAAGTATTCACTAATAATGGATTCTGCACTATTAAGCTCCCTGACAACATGTTCTATATATTGTTCTTTTACTTCCTGGGTCAGATCAGGAGTCTTTAGCAGTTGAACAAATCCTTTCACAACCGTTAAAGGATTTCTAACTTCATGTGAAATGCTGGCTGCAAGCTGGCTGACTACCTCCATTTTTTCAAGCCTTATCATTTGTGTCCGGATTAAAATGGCATCCTTTAAAATTTCCATGATATAAACAGCTAAACCAATAATGAAAGGAGGGAGGATGATAAAGTAAAATACATACGCCTCCGTTATTTGAAAATAATCAGACATAACGAGTGAAATGAAGCTCGTTAGTATTCCAAGAAATAAAATTAATAGTATCGAGCTATTAAGCTTATTTTTTCTATTAAAAGAATTGAATTTTGAAGAAAATAGAGCCGTTATAATAAATATTACGATATATACAATTACCGTAAGTAAATTGAAACCATAAAAAGCAAACCTAAAAATTAATATGATGACTAACAGGGCAGCCCCTACAGGCCAACCACCATAAAGTGTCCCGATTATAAAAGGGATTTGCCGGAGATCGTGGACACAATATTCATCGATATAAATAGGAAACTTCATACATAATATAATAGGAATGCTCATGCATGCAGTGATAAGGGTCCTGACATACTGACTCAATCTTTTGCCATGATCTAATAAAATGAAATAAATCAAAATACTTACTAAGATATAAAAAGATTATCTAATATGTTTTGATTAATATAAATAAAATTCATAGGATTCTCCTGAAAAAGTAACCGTTTGGTTTATTATACAAGAATAACACCAAAAAAGAGAATCTTAATAAAGTAATTTTTTACAGAAAGACATTTGAATTCAAAAGAGTTGGTTAATGCGTATCTAATGTAACTTGAAGTATTTAACGATTCATCAGTTGGAAATTTGGTTTTACATAATAAAGGAAATATAATATAGGTAGAGGTGATTTCATTGAAAAAATGGACAAGAGACATAGAAATAAACGCCCCAATTGAACAGGTATGGAAGTTTCTTGATGGTTCAGTAGAAAATATGCAAAAAATCATGCCTCAAGTAGTTGAACAAAAGCCGGTTAAAATAACGGAAGAAGTGGTTGGAAGCGTATATCGCCAAAAATATAGAGAAGGAAAACGAACAGAAGAATATGATATAGAAACATTAGAATATTTGAATGAGACTAATGAGAAAAAGCTTAAAGTAGGCTTCATACTTGCAAAAATGTTTGAAATTACAGCTTTTTACGAACTAAATAAAATCAATGACAATAAAACTTCCTTTACATATACAGTCACCAGTCGACCGTTAAAGTGGTTCTTGAAATTACTTTTATTATTTGCCACCGATAAAGTGGTCGTTGAATTTTTAGAACGTGTCAAGAAGGTAGCTGAAGCAGAAACAAGTGGATCATGAATGAATAAAATCAATCTTCCGCATGATAGGGGCAAACAACATGCCCATGTTGGAGGGTGTGCTTTAATCGTTTCATTCCACTGCAGGCACTCGCTTTCCGCGGGCGGTCCGCCCTCGGTGCTCTTTGCGCCTGTGGGGTCTCCCTTGGACGCGTATTTCCCGCAGGAGTCTCGCACACCCGCTTCAATCAACTCTGCGTGAAAACTAAGTCGACCACAGCAACATAGATAGAAAATGATCCATCTTTATTTAAGGTGGATTCTTTTTATTTGTGGGAAAAAGGCTTCACTTGAGAGGAGTAACGGGTTCACATTTTTTTATCCCTCTTACTAATGTATTTGAGTAATCATAAAAATTCCTAATTTATATCCTTTTTCGATAAATCACAGAAACGATTCTATATGTGAAAATCGTGATTTCAATTTTGAGACCTATCAATCTAAATTTATAGTTATTATGCCATTATAGGAATGAAATCAAAAATGGGAGGAGGAAAAAATGAAAAAACAGTTGATGATTAGCAATTGAATGCTGTATTTGCTGAGACAAATTATAAATGAAGATGTAAAAAGAAGTATAGAAGTATATGAAAATATGGATGATTGCCTATGGAGATACTCGAGGAACTTAAAGGTATTGATACCTTTTAAGAGAAACATACATGAAGTAGTGTTTGATGGGCTTATAGATCAATTTGGCTTAGTTGTTAGCGCCCAAATCCTAAGCAAATTCCTCCGAACCGGTTCATTAATGACCAAATATATAATAAATACAATTTGTGTAAATGTATACAAAATTTGAATGTTAATATTTAATTAGAATAGGGAGGGTATATTTTGAGTAAAACAAAAAAAATATTAAGAGGTAGTTTTGTTGTAATTTTGTCTTTGTTTTTATTCTTTAGTAGTTATTCTGTTAATTTTTTCACCAAAGCTAATGAAATGAAAGAAACCACGAATGATTCATCGGAAGAAAAGAATATAGTTATTATTGCTGATGATGAAACAAGCACAGAAGAAACCGTTAAAACTGTTGTTGAAGAAAATAGTGATCTGGAGTTTGAAGATATTCAAGATAAAGTTGATAATAATGAATTGAACGTTAGTGTTGTTTCCCCCGAAAATAATCAAGATCTTGAGAAATCAAATTCTATTGCTGCTGACGCCGCTGTTGTAGAAGGAAATAAATCATATAAAGATTTTTTGAAAACTGAATTAGAAGATGGTAAAAGAGTATTTCTTTACGGTGACGTTCAAGCGGAGGAATATAAAGAAATCTTAGATTTAGATAAACTTACCGTTAAAGAAAATGATGGACAGTTAGAATTTGGTTTGAGTGAAGAAGAATTGAATGAAAAAGCAATTGAAAATGGTAAAGAAGTCGTTGGCGAAAGTGCTGATGCATCTAATGGTTCTGAACCTACAGACGATGAAGTGAATGGAAAAGGTGCTCTTGATACTGCTGATTCTGAATTTACTAGTCATGTTATAGGGTATACAATGGACAAAAGTCAAGAATTTCAGTTTGTAGATGTTTCTATTAATAATTTTGATGAAAATGGTAATTCAATTCCAAACACAGATGAAATGGTGTTACAAGAGGTTATAAATACTCAATCAGAGATTATTGATACTGAAAATGAAATGAATCAAGAACAAAATACAACTGATGCTTTTACTTTTATTACTGATAATAAAGTAAACGCAGAAAGTGTAAGAGTTAAGAACAAATATAGTTTAGTGGAAAAAGGTTATCGTCTTGGACTTTTGGTTGCTAGAATGGATACAGATTGGCACTTGTACAAGCAAAATAGCGAAAAGAGTAAAAAATATGATTATTTCACCTTAAAACCTGTAACTCAAATCACAAGTTATAAAGGAATATGGGCTAGATCTATTTATACAAATATAGATATACCAGCGGCTTCAGATCAATTAGACGATTGGGGTCCTATGGGAGATAGAGGGACGTCTTCAATTTCATTGTCACTAGGATATCCATTTTCAGTAGGGATTTCCATGAGTTTCGGTGAAAATCTAAAAATTGATGATCGATCTAGTTTGGCATATGATTATGCTAGATGGCAGTTAAATGATGGAGCAACGGAGTTAAATAGAAATATAAGTGGAAAAACTTTTAACCCTGCTGCTGGTTGGGCTTCAACAGGAACATATGCTAGAGCTGGATTAACTGTTGTAGGTAAATTTGATAATTATATAACACTAACTACAAAATCGAATGTAAGTTATGATTATTCAAAAGCCACATACTAAAGAGAGGTAATAAAATTTCATGAATACAACTTTTAAAATAATTCTTTTAATATTATTGAGCATTTTAATAGTGGTTCAAATATTTATGACGAAAGCAGTTTTTGATGTTGTCGACCAACTGACAAATATTTCTCAGACATTACCTGGTATATTGGACCGATAAAGTTATCAAGAAACGGCACTGCCAATTTAATTGGTAGTGTTTTTTGTTTAGAGGGTAGTCATAATAAAAAAAGCGACCATGATAAAGGCTTGATCGCTTGTGTAAGATAAGGAATTCAAAAGACCCTTCCGAAAGAAGGGTCTCTTAATTTAAAGATGAAATGTTACTGCAAGCTTGAACGTATCTTGTTTCGGCAATGATAGCAAAATGTATGGGCTTTTGTTATACCTCAATCTCCAGCCCGATGTTCCGTTCTTTCGATTGGCGGTAAACACCTTTTGCCACAGCGAGGTCAAAGTAAGCAGCACCGACCGATTTAAAGAAGGTAATTTCCTCTTCATTTTCCCTGCCTGTTTTGGTCAGCATTACAAGTTCATAAAGCTCCCCATGAATATCATTAAACGACCAATTTCCCTGATTGGCAGCATGAATGAGTTCTCCTGCTTCATCCTTCACGCCCGTCAAATCGTCGACGATAATTTTAGCAGCGCGTGAAACCGTGGTATTATCCACTTCTTTCATATCCGGTAAGTAAGACCCGACCCCGTTAATGTGTGTGCCCGGCCTTAAATCCAGCCCATTAAATACAGGCTCGTTCGAGCGGGTTGCACAGCAAATGATATCTGCTTGACGAACAGCTGCTGAAACATCTTCGAAAACTTCAAAAGGAACGGTTACACCGAATGCCCGCAGCTTTTCACCGAATTTCTCCGCTTTCTCTGGTGTGCGATTTACTAATAAAATACGCTCAATGTCCCTTACGGCTAACACACCGATTGCTTGTTCAAATCCCATAGCCCCTGTGCCGATGATCGTGAGAACCCGGGCGTCTTTACGAGCAAGAAAGTCCGTGGCAATGCCGCTCAATGCCCCCGTTCTGAGACGTGTTAAATAGGAGGCATTCAACAATGCTAAATGTTCGCCATTTTCTGCATCTGACAGCAAGATGACTCCTTGTGTTGTTGCCATCCCCCTTGAAGGATTCTTTGGAAAAATGGTAACAACCTTGACCGCCGAAACCTCTTCAGATAAATCAGCGCTTGGCATGTAAAGTGCCGATGCCTCGTGTTGAGGAAAGCAAGAACCGTGCGATGAGGGTTGTCTATGCTTTGAGCACCATGTGCACGTAATACGGCCTTTACATCCGCAATTGCGTCTTTCATTCCATATGATTGTTGAATTTCCTTCTCACTTATAACCAACATTCAATTGTCCTCCCTGAAGTAAAAGAACCATAGATTACATGGCACTAGTATTATGCGTTTCGTCTAATTTCTGATTGCTGCGATCCTTAACTGCCCATATCGCCGCTAGGGAAAGGACAGATGCAAAAATAATATAAAGGGCGACAGGAACATAGGAGTTATTAAACCTATTAAGTAAAGCCGTTGCAACTAGCGGCGCTGTTCCTCCTGCCAGAGCTGCTCCGATTTGATATCCAAGCGTGATGCCGGTATAACGAATCCTTGCATCGAAAATTTCCGAGAACATCGTTCCAAGAACAGCTGTGATGGGGGCCCAAATAACCCCTAAACCTATGACTGTTGCAACGATTAATAGCAGTACCGATTTTTGCTGCAGCAACCAGAAGTATGGGAATGCAAACAATGCCATTCCAATCGTTCCGCCTATAAACAGCTTTTTGCGGCCAATATTATCAGATAACATCCCCATGAATGGTATTAAAATTGTCGTTATAATTGTTGCAATCATGACTGCAGTCAATGTAGCTGTCCGTGAGAAACCGAGATTTGCAGTAGCATATGATACGACAAACGTGCTAAAAATATAAAATGGAGCTGTTTCCACCACTTTGGCTCCCACGGCGATAAGCACTTCACGCCAATAATTCTTAAGAGTTTCCACAATCGGCAGCTTTGGAACTTCTCCGGATTCCTTCACTTTTTTGAAAGACGGTGTTTCATCAATTCCTTTACGAATCCATAGGCCGAAAAATACTAGCAGAGCACTAAAAATGAATGGTATACGCCATCCCCAAGTCATGAATGCGTTTTCAGGAAGCAGTGTCATGATAGATAATGCAACGGTTCCAAGCAGCATTCCTATCGTAACGCCCATCTGAGGAATGGCCCCGAACAAGCCCCGTTTCTCAGCGGGAGCATATTCAACGGCCAATAATAGCGCGCCACCCCATTCACCGCCAATTCCCAGACCTTGTACTAATCGCAACGTGATTAATAAAATCGGCGCCCAAATCCCAACGGCTTGATACGTGGGAAGAAGCCCCATCCCAAATGTTGCGACCCCCATTAAACTAAGTGTTATAACAAGTGTTTTCTTTCTCCCGATACGATCGCCAATATGGCTGAAGATCACTCCGCCAAAGGGACGGATGAAGAATGCTAACGCAAAGGATGCATAGGAAAGCAACAGCCCTATTGTCGGATCCTCATTCACGAAGAATAGCTGATTAAACACGAGAGCTGCAACGGTCCCATATAAAAAATAGTCAAACCACTCAATTGAACTTCCGACTAAACTCGCAATTAAAATTCGCCGCATTTGTTTCTTCTCCATCTTGAGTCACCCCGTTAAAATTGAAGTGTCACTTCAATTTATTATTTCCTTTATTGTAAATAATTTAAAATTTTCTGTCAATTATTTTATTAATGACGGAGCATTCATCAAAATTTGTACTGTATAATGTAGCTAGATACTATGTAAAAAAGGGGGCATCTCCATGCCTTTTGATTCAATCGGGGAAAAAATGAAATCATTGAGGAAAGAGCGAAAACTAACATTAAAGAGCCTTGCTGAACAAACAGGCGTTTCGATCAGCTTTTTATCACAAGTGGAACGGGGTAAATCAAGCGTCACGTTAGAGTCATTAAAAAAATCGCTGATACATTGGATGTCAGCCCAAGTTTCTTTTTTCAGAGGACCGCTCCCAAGAAAATTCAGATTATAATCATGAACAATTTCACTATCAGAATTTATCCAGCGGCATTCGTGATGCTGTTTTTTCGCCTATTCTCGTCACCTTAAAGCCAGGTGAAAATAAAGGAAGCGCCTTTTCTCATAGCGGACATGAATTCTTGTTCATTATCGAAGGGAAGTTAACAGTGGAAATAGAGGGAGAAAGAATGGAACTCCATGAACAGCAGTCATTCATGTTCGATGCCAGAAAAGCCCATTACTGGTTTAACTTCTCGGATCAAATTGTCCGGTTTCTGGTGGTGTCTTCGAAATAACGTCACGGTGTTCTGGAATGAAAGTATATCCAGTTAACGAAAAATCTCGTACAAAAGGATGGATGTAAACAGGTATTCCTCACTGTTCATCTATCCTTTCTTTTTACCTTGTTGAATGTGTGTCAGTAAATCAAATCATTAAAGTAATCGTAAAATATTGGTTTGTGAGGTATTCAGAATGGTGATATGAAACAAGCTATTGTGATGCAATCGATTAAGGCTAATTTTCATGTATTTTCCTCCACGTCCTTTAGAATATTCGTATTTTGAAGATTAGAAATTATAATGCACTCTCTATTATTTTGAAAGGAATAATCCGATTAAATAACTCATATCTAAGAATGGTAGCCAATAGAAAGAGGGAGCTTAATAGGGTTGGAAGTCTTTAACTGTTAATTTGTGTCTTTGCATTAGGTCCTCATTAGTTGATAAAATGGTTTATCAGCTGTGTTTCTTTGATGAAACGATAATGATGAGCGCTATGCTTACCTTTCAACAAATAGAAAGTGGGATTTTATGATTAACCTGCATCAAGTGAGTAAAAAATTTTCACAGTTTCAGGCAATTAAGTCTGTTACCTTAAGAATACCTAAAGGTGAAATTCATGGAATAATCGGAGCAAGCGGAGCAGGGAAATCAACGCTGCTGCGGCTAATGAATTTGTTGGAGACCCCAGATGCGGGCGACGTGGAGGTAAACGGCCAAAGATTGACCACATTGAACAATAAAGCACTTCGTGGGGCACGGAAGTCGATTGGCATGATCTTTCAGCATTTTAATCTTGTGGCAAATAAAACGGTTCATGACAATGTGGCAGCCTCTTTAGAGCTGGCACATTATCCAAAGAAAGAACGTCGGAGCCGTGTTGTTGAGTGTCTCCAGTTTGTCGGGTTGGAGAAGGAGATGGAGAGATATCCTGCACAATTAAGCGGGGGACAAAAGCAACGTGTTGCCATTGCAAGGGCATTGGCGAATAACCCGCAAGTGTTATTATGCGATGAACCGACCTCTTCCCTTGATCCAAATACAACGGCTGAAATATTAGACGTGCTAGAGAACATAAACAAACGCTTCGGTGTGACGATTGTCATTGTTAGTCATGAACTGGATGTCATTAAAAGTATATGCAATCGTGTATCGATCATGGCAGATGGAGAGATTTATGACACGGTCTTGATCGAACCAACCGGGATTCAAAAAAGGATAATCGTCCAGAATACTTTATCGAACAATTAGCAGAGAATGGTGGGCTAGGCCATGCCTGAGATTTTAGTTCAATATGAGGCAGAAATTTGGCAGTCAATTGGAGAAACCATTACCATGGTTGGTGTGTCCATTTTAGCTGCGATTTTGATTGGATTGCCTGTCGGGACCTTGCTATTTCTTTGTAGGAAGGGTCATTTGCTTGAAAATCCGTGGGCTTTCTCGATTTTAAATTTATTTGTCAATATTATCCGTTCCTTCCCATTTTTATTATTGGTTGTTTTTTAATCCCGTTTACAAGGCTCATAATCGGCACAGCCATTGGTACAGCAGCTGCTTGCGTTCCATTAGCGATCATCGCCATTGCCCATTATTCGCGATTGGTCGAGCAATCTTTATTGGATGTGCCAAAGGGTGTGATCGAGGCAGCCATTTCCATGGGGGCTTCCGTTAAGGATGTCATATTTAAATTTCTTTACGTGGAGGCTCGTTCAGGGCTAGTCCTCGGACTAACAACATCGATTATCAGCTTTATTTCCTATTCAACGATCATGGGAGTGGTCGGAGGCGGAGGTATCGGCGACTTTGCCATCAGGTATGGCTATCAGCAGTTTAAAACAGAGCTAATGATTTATATGATTATCATTATGATCATTCTAGTACAGCTTATCCAATTTATTGGAACAGCAGCAGCCAGAATGATGGATAAAAGATAAATAATGGAGGGAAACATCATGAAAAAAATACTCTTTCTCATGGCAGCAATCATGTTGCTTTTAGTAGGGTGCGGAAAGGCGAATGAAGTAAAAGAGAAAGAAAATGCGCAGAATCAGGAGAAGGAAGAGGTAACATTGAAAGTGGCCTCACTAATTCCTCCAATGACGGAGATCCTTGAGCTTGTTAAACCAAAGCTGGCAGAGGAGGGCATTAACCTGGAAATGGTTGTATTAAGTGATAATGTGCAGCCTAACACTGCACTAGCAGCAAAAGAAGTGGATGTGAACTTCTTCCAACACGTTCCATATATGGAGGAATTCAATCGAAACAAAAATGCCGAGCTTGTACCAGTGAAACCGATTTATTTTGCCAATTATGGGGTGTATTCCAAAGAATACGACTCAATGGATAAATTGCCAGAGGGTGCCGTTATTGCCATTGCAAATGATGTGTCGAATATCGATCGTTCATTGGCATTGCTGGCACAGCATAAAGTGATTACTTTAAAGGAAAAAAAGGGTCCATACTATACAATGTCTGATATCACTGAGAACCCTAAAAACTATAAGTTCAAAGAAATCGATTTATTAATGCTAGCGAGAACGTATGATGAAGCAGATGCGATCGTGATAACACCTGCTTACGCTGCACCGCTTGGTTTGACACCAAAAAATGACGCCCTTCTCACAGAAGGTGTTGAAAATGACTTTGCGATTACATTAGTGGCACGCAAGGATAACGTGGATTCTGAGCCAGTCCAAAAGTTGGCCAAGGCTTTGACAAGCCCGGAGGTACGCAAATTTTTAGAAGAGAAATATAGTGAAACGGCCATACCGGCATTTTAATTTTGATACAAAGAAAGGGCTATTCCTTCAAACAGGAATAGCCCTTATTTACGTGTCTGTTTAACTTTGTGATCGTCCATCGTCCAGCTACTATTAAAAATACTGTCCAATTCCCCTTCTATTCTTGAATATATATAGAAACTCTTCTAAAATATATTTAGTCCATAATTTTACAGTGAATAAAAATATTACATACAAATGAAATCTAGTTATAAGAAAAGAAGTTGAAAGGACTTTCCATTATGTCGATGATTTACGAATCTCAAACACTAGTTTCTGCCATGCAAACGCGTGTCGGACAATATAAGGACCTGAAAGAACAGCTCACGGAATTGAAAAAAGGATTTGAGAGTATCGTTCATTTGGACGATGAGCTGCAGGGACAAGGCGCAGAGGCCATTAAAGGGTTTTACAAAGCACAGATCGATGTCGTGGATTCTTGGCTGCGTCTAATCAATCGGCATATTGCCTTTTTAAGTGGAATTCAAGGAGATACAATCGAAGCGAACCTTAGTGAAACCGTGGTCACGGTCCCTTTTTTAGAGGAAGAGCTGGAAAACGCCAGTCGAAATTCCAAGGAAATGGTCACAGCCCAAAAAAATGATCTGAAAAAAATATTGGCTGGAATTGATGATATCATTCAGTTAGAACCCTTCTCCGATGATGCGTTCTTTGAAAATATCGAGAAAGCTGAAACAAAACGGACCGAAACGATAGACAAAGTAAACGAAATTGATCATAAGTGGACGACTGAATATGCCAAATCCGAAGAGGACCAAGCGGCAGTGACGGCACTCATGGAGCAATTGAAAATATCCAGTACAAGGGGAGGAGTAGTATCCCCTCTCTATTTTAATGCAGCAGCTTATAAAAATAGTGAAGCCTATAAAAACCTGGAAGTAAGGAAAAAGAAACCGCGCAATATCTCAAGGTTAAGAAAGAAGAAGCGGAGAATCGCCGGATCAAAGAATTGAAGGCACAACTCGATCATGTAACAGATCCAGATGAGTTCCTCAAAATCGCCAAGCAGATCGGGTATGAAAACTTAGGGCCCACCCAGCAGCAATATGTCATGCAGCTAGAAGCAGCTAAGCAAACGGCAGACATTGCAAAAGGAATCGGCGTAGGCCTTTATGACGTAGGGAAAGACTTTGTGACAGGAGTTTGGGACTTCGTTACAGATCCAGGGGAAACGGTTGAAGGTGTGGCAAACTCGATCATGCACCCGATTCAAACCTATAAATATATATCCAAGTCCATCTCCGACTCATATGAAAGAGATATGGTAAATGGTGATGCCTATTCGCGGTCTCATTGGGTAACCTATGCCCTCGGAACTGTCGTCACATCAGTAGTCGGAACAAAAGGCGCAGGAGCTGTAACGAAGACTGGGGTAGCAACAACAAAAGCGGCTGCAGTAAAAGGCGTTACGAAGGCAAAAGAACTAGTCTCCATTCCTAACTTATTGCCATACAATCCTAAAAACCAACTGTCGTTGGCAGGGGGAGTACCTTATAATGTGGTTAATGGTACTGGATTAAAAGAACAGTTAATTTCAATGGCGAAAGTGGAGTCGGAGGTTAGTGGTAGGGGTAAGCCTAATGTAGATCAAATTAATTACGGAGCTTATTTGAAAAAGAATATAGGAAATCCGCCAAGTGATATGTATGATCCACATGCACATCATATTGTATTTAAGAAAGGAAATGGGGAAGCTCAAAAGGAGCTAGTGAAAGAAGGTCAAGAAATATTAAGAGAATATGACATTGACCCGATTTTGGGACTTGAAAACCTGGTTTGGGCTCCAAATAGAGTTAAAGGTCAACATGGAATTGAAGCACTTAGGAATGTTGTTGATAATATTAAAAAAGTAAGAGATGCTGATGGAGACCGAGATGATATGGTGGAAATGCTTAATAAACTTGGTGATATTGCGAAAAGGAGGAAATAGTTAAAGGATGGATAAAAAACAAGTTGCAAAAGAAATTCGTTCGGCTATAAAGAAAGGCAATATTGAAAAAGTAGTTGAATTAATCGGCTCTAATGCTGAATATTTAAATATGATGACTCCTTTTGGTACGTGGCTTCATGTCGCAGCGTCTAGAGGGGAGTTAAATATAGTTAAAAAACTAATAGAACTTGGTTCAAATATTAATGTTCTAGGTGGAGTATACGGTGGTGGAGCATTGAACGAAGCTGCTTCTGCAGGGCATATTGATATAGTAAGTTATTTATTATCTTGTAGGGCTGATATGGATGTAAGCGAACCAGAAAGAAACCCATTGTTTGGAGCAATCAGTAATGGGCATGTTGATATTGCAAAACTATTAATTGAAAGTGGCATAAATACGGAAGTTAAATATAGTGGTGAATCTAAGAAAGATATGGACGCATTAACTTTTGCAAGGGAACAAGGGCAAGAGGAAATCGTTAAGTTGTTAGAAAATCAAAAGGGGTGGTCTACTTCTGTAACTGAATCAAACGATAATGATCAAGACCATCATAATGTGATTTTAGAGCATGTGGCTAAATACTTTGGCCCTATCAAAAATACTATAAGTGAAACTGTTCCTGGTAGTAGAGTATCGGTCAATATTCATATAGTTCCTCCAGCAATAAATAAAGATTTTGTAACTCTCGTAACTACAGGTATGAGTGATCAACCTATGGACTATTCAGACAAAGAAAGTGTTTTTAAATATGCAGAGTTATTACTAAAATTGCCTTCAAGTTGGTTAATTGAGAATGAAAATATGAAAGATCAAAACCATTATTGGCCTCTTGGGTGGCTAAGGAAAGTGGCTCATATTCCACATATTTATGATGGATGGCTTGAAGAAGGGGTTATTCTTCCGAATGGAGAACCCCCACAGCCATTTGCATCAAATACAAAGTTATCCTGCATAATGGTATGTCGTCCCAAAGAATCCGAGATGGATAACGTTTATACTAAACAGGGGAACATACACATTTATACACTCGTTCCTATTTATGAAGAAGAAAGAAATCTTGCATTGGAAAAAGGTCATGAGTATCTACTTAAAAGAATGAGTGAGAAAGGGATCTCAGATGTATTGGACATACATCGGGTAAATGTTGGTATATAGTTTCGGTTGTAGACAGTGAAATGGACAGGGATTTTTTCTAGATAAGTTACATGACTAAGAATATAAAGAAATAAGCATGTAGAATTGAGAACACATGATTTGTACCATCATGTGGGTGTTTACGATACTTTGTTATGAAAATAAGAACGATAACTAGGTATGAGGGATATTTTAAAATTAAGAAGTATTCTTACATGGAACAAGCCATAAATTACGAAATTAAACAAGAGCGTTAGGTTACGCATTAGATTTGTCATGAAATACTTATAAAGCTAATAAAAAAGCATTTGATTGTCTTTTAGATGACAAGTGCTTTTTGCTTTTTAACATGAGATAGTCAAAAGCAGAAATACTTGAATTCTATGAGAACATAAATGGTGCTTATGAAATTCATAACTCATGAAGGTTGTACATTATAGAGTTTTATTTAATACTGGGGTATGTTTAATAAAATCCGATGAAGTCATCAACTGCCGGATAAATTAGCAAAAAAAATTTTAAACGATTATTCCCTTGGTGTATTCTTCAAACTTGTCTGTGCAATACAAAATTCAAGATTGTAGGTGATTTTAGTCAAATATTCAGCTTTACAGGAGTTTATTAAGCAGTATGGCGAATATGATGATTTTACAGGTGGAATAAGTGAAGACAATGTAAAAGAAACTGAACAAAAACTACAGGTCTCATTACCGGAAAGTTACAAGTGGTTTCTAAGAAATTATGGTTATGGTGGACTTTTTGGAGTGAGAATAATTGGATATGGTTTTACAGGTCCAGCAGTAGTAGATGCTACCAAAGATCATCAAAAGTATTATGATTTAATAGATGGACTTGTGGTTATAGAAGACATTGATGAATTTGCCTATTGCCTTGATACTAATAAAATGAAAAATGGAGAATGTCCAGTAATAATGTGGGATAATCATGAAGGCTATGGTCGAACGCTTGCCGATAATTTTTTAGACTATTTCATTGAACGCCTTGAATGGGCAAAAGAAGATTGGGATGAAGATGAAGAAGATTGGTAATAAAGTAAGAAATATTTTACATAAAGAATAAGTGGATAGAGCCTTTCGAAGATCAAAGGGACTATCCATTTTTTATTCATTTAGACTTATTTGGGCGCCCAATGCCCTAATAGGACAACCATAGCCTTGATTGTTTAGAGAAAGTAGTGAATCGGTTAAGGACTGTTGAAGCTCTTGAACATTAGGAGACCTAGTTCAAGATAGTAGAAATACAGGAGGTAATGTTATGGATGAAAAAAGTCTAAATAAAACTATAAGAAACGCTATT
Organism: Peribacillus frigoritolerans; assembly: GCA_030562215.1. Classification (GTDB taxonomy): domain Bacteria; phylum Bacillota; class Bacilli; order Bacillales; family DSM-1321; genus Peribacillus; species Peribacillus frigoritolerans_B. Next base: position 165,777 of record JAUPFL010000002.1, read on the forward strand.
AAGCTCGGTGATATTAATAAAGTAAAGCGTTTAATCGGAAATAATCCAGATTCTTTACATACAATGACACCATTTGGTACATGGTTACATGTTGCAGCAAAGAAAGGGCATTTTGAAATAGTAGAATATCTGATTCTTAAAGGAATTGATGTCAATACAAAAGGTGATATATTTGATGCTTCTTCTTTAAATGTGGCTGCAGGAGCGGGGCATTTGGAGATAGTAAAGTATTTAATAGAGGCAGGCGCAGAATTAGATGTAAGCTTAGCAAAAAGAAACCCATTATTTGGAGCAATTTATGGTGGGCATAAAGAAGTTGTGGAGTTTCTAGTTGAAAAAGGAATAGATATTTCAATTAGATATACGGGAGAGAGTATTAAGAATATGGATGCATATGAATATGCTAGAGAATTTGGGCAAACAGAAATTGCTGAATATTTAAAGCAGAAGATGGATGAAAAAGAATAAAAGGGTCATACTGTTACTGTGAAACTTACAAATTTAATGCTACCTAAAAACGGATGAACTTAGATTTTATTAGAATTGTAGAGACAACAACAGGATTAAAAATTCATAAAGTGCAAATGGAACAATTAATATACGTCCTGCCAAATTCCTGATGAACATCAGGCAGGTATTCATGGTAAAAGATCTCCATCAAATAAATTGTTTCCAAGGAGGTAATTGATGGTGGCTAAATTTGATTATATTAAAAATAGAAATCATAAGTTTTTCCATTAAAAGAAAAAGATCTTATAACTGCAGAGGAAAGACTCGGATTTAAATTTCCCCCTGAACTAAGGGAGTTTTACTTAGAAGTTGGTTATGGTTTTTTAAAAGGCAATAATGAGAATTCAATAAGTAGATTAATGGATCCTGATACTATTGCAGATATTACACTAAGGGAAGGTATCTATGAGTATGACCCTGACTTAGAGGGGATATATGAAGAAGCAGACAAACTTGTTTTTTATGAAGTAAACGAGGGTGTATATTTAACACTTGATTTAAATGATACTCAAAAGACCTCTGTACACTTCTTTGACAATAAAATAGCTGATTCATTAGAGAATTTTATAAAAAAAAGTGATGAAGACAATGAATACTTTTTTGATATTTGAGGATGATTTTTACCCTTCAAAACGGCTTTAAAGAAAGGAAGAGTAGATATGCCCCATTGGAAAGAATTATTGATAGAAGTAGAAAAAATTGAAATTAAATATGATAGTTCACTTAGGAATCCTGTATCAAATTCAGAAATTATTAAAATGAAACAAACCATTCAGAAGAGACTAGGAAACATTATTATTCCTGAGTCGTATATTGACTTTCTAAGGAATGTAAATGGATTAGACTTTAATGGATTAGTAATCTATGGTGTTGATGAAACGCTACTTGATAACGAAGTAGATGAAGAGGTTCAGGGGTTTATTGAGACAAACGAGATTTGGTATGAAAATGATTGGCAAAAGCAATACATATTTTTGGGGGATTCTGATACTGCATGGTATTGTTATGATTTAAACGAGGGAGTATATGTAGAACTTGATAAACCCTCAGGAACTTTAATTAAGTCATTTGATAGTTTCGATTCTATGGTGAGTGATGCACTTGAAGCAAGCCTTCTGTAATTTTATACGCCGAAGGTATTATAAGGAGCACATAATGCTAGAATTGGGTGACAAGAACACAGAAAAGCACTTGATTGTCTAATATAGGCAACAAGTGTTTTTTGCTAATAAACCAAAAGACCATTCACAACAAAAAGAATTGGGCCATTATTGGAGCATCAACTAGGTATCATAACATCAGTGGAAAACGAGGGGACTAGAAACTTTAGGAGGGAATTAAATATGAGTATTTTGCCTGAGAAACTAGATCAAGTTCTAGGAGAGGACATTTATAAACGTGAAGATAAAAGTAAAGTAAATGAGGCATTAAATAGTTTAGAAGTAGATGTATCAGATACATTCCGTGAATTTTACCATATTATGCTGGACCTTTTTGGGAAGAGTTTGTACCTTTTGAGTTACTAGATATCTTAGATGGAGAAAATAATATTGAATCATATACATTTATTTCTCGAAAAGAGCATGGCTTTTCGAAAAAGTATTTAGTTTTAAGTGAAATGTCAGCAAATGCTGTATAAGTGCTTGATACTTTGACGGGTAAAGTATATACGGTGAATTTTGAGGGCGGAGTTGAGCTGCTTTTAAAAGGTGAATTAAAAGAAACGTGGTCCACATTTTATAAATTTTTGAAAGCGTATTTTAATTGCTAGTAGAAGAAGCTCTAAACCACTACATCTTAGGTGAAAAATGGATCAAACGTATACTAGAATCTTCAGAAATGGGTGCAACAGCCGTATTCCTAGCCCTAGAAGGAATAGAAGCCGTCACTGGTGAGGAAAAATCGGCTTTACAGGAGGAATCTAATAATAAAAGTCTGTTTAATTGCTACCACGCATATTAGAAAATGGGGATAGTTTTAGAAATAATCCAGTTTTGAATGCCCAATATAAAAAATTTCAATCAGAGTATTGAAAGTGGAGAATTTTAGATATTGAAAGACAAGGATTGTAATTGCGTAAAAGGAGGAATATAAATTGGAAAAAGAAAAAATTATAGAGATTATCAATGAAAATAATGATTCCATATTTTTAACTGGAGGGGTCAGTGTTGAGGAAATAGGAGATATTGAAAACAAGCTCAATGTAATCCTACCAGATAGTTATAAATGGTTTTTAGAGCAATATGGTGAAGGTATACTACTTGGAATTGAAATTTATGGTGCAGGAGCCAAAGAAACAAATATTCCTTCTTGTGTCAAATTTACGGAGAAATCACGTGAAGATGACAATCTACCGAAAGAATATGTAATGATAGAAGAATTAGGTGAGTTGGCGTACTGTATCGACACGTCAATATTCCGAAATAATGAGTGTCCAATTGTAAGCTGGGATCCAATTAATGAAGAAGTTGGAGAGGAAAAGTTTGATGACATTTATAAGTATCTCTATTATCGTTTGGATGAAATGTTAGATTAGTATAGATAAGAACAATACATGATAAAAATAAGTGAGGTATGAACGATTAATCATAGGATTTATCGTTCTATTTATATTTATATCTAAAAGGGGATAAAAGCGTATGAAATATTCGTATGAATTTAAAAGAAACCCATTAGGATATCTAAGAATAATCCTACCACAAGAAATTAACCTTTTCTCAGACTTCATTGAAGATATTGTACTTGAAACAGAAGTGGATGAGTATATTGATATTGTTCACAAAGTAATGGAAGGTGAATACGATGAATTTGAAATAGAAGGGAATGCTACCAGTGTCTTGGTAAAAAAGATACAACGGTTCTTCATCACTTTTATATCTTCGATAAGCCAAACGAGAATGAAATGGAAACCGAACAATTTAAAGAACTTATGCTAATATGGAGAAACAAAATTCCAGAAAGATACAAAGAACTAGAGAATTAAGTTTTGTAATCCCATGCCCTCTCTAACTGGTATCCAAATTAATACTAAAGGTTGTGATGTTATGTTGTCTTCTAACAAATTAGAAGAACCAGTTTTTCAGTTCTTGGCTGGAACTTTTCATCAGGATATTGAATCTCCAGAAGAGGCATTGGAAGAATTATTAACAGAGGAAAGTAAAGAGTATCTGGAATCTGCTATTGTCTTTTTAACAGACTTTATTGGAAGTGAGTATTCAGATATCGAAAAGAATGAATACATTCAATCTTGTGCAGGTGGTGTGTACTTTCCCGCTCTTGGTTTAGAACCACTTCAGTGGCTCTATCAAGTAATTGAACAAATAAAAGAAGCTGTTAAAACAAAATAGACTTATTATGAGGAAAACCTTGATGGCTAAAAGCCTTTCAATGATTTTCTTATAATATTTTAAAGATAACATACCTTAAACTTAATAATCGGGTTAAATATAGACTAGAATAAATTAGGAGCGTTTATAATGGTAAAACAAGGAATGGTTTCTATATGGTTAGGTAATATCAAAAATGAAAACTCTATAGAAGAATATGTGGATTTAAAATATGATGAAGATGGGGAGTCTGTTCCTTCCAAATTTTTCATGGATTTCAATATTGATATGGATGAAACTGACGTGGATTTTATTGAAAAAGCAGTATTAAAGGAGAATAGTAATAACCTTTCAGTAATGTTAGAAGGCTGTTCATATGAAGAAATTATGATCCCTAAAATTAATAAACATTTTAATTTAACAAAGTCATATAATGCTGTAATTCTAATTTATAACTTTGAATATGATAATAAAATTAATTCAATAGGTGAGTTTGATTTTATCACTTCTATTAGTTATGTATAATAGTTTTTAAAAATTATTGAAATAATGGGGAGTTATAATGTGGATAAGAAAGATATTAGTTTCCTTGAACAGCTACTTTATGATACGGAAAAAAAATAATAATCAATGAGTTAACGAATATAGATAACCCTTTATTTCTTCATTTTTTTGCTGCAAATTATAATTGGAATAGTGGATTTGATGTACCAAGCGTTATCTTAGAAAACGAGGCTTGTGATTTAGGTACCGGTTTACTAATGTTTCATTATGCAGACGGCTATCGTATGTTAGAAGATTCAGATGAAGTTTCAAGTTCTTCGTTAGAGGAATGGAAAGGTTTTTTGAATAAGATTCACAATAAACTTATAAACTTTGAATTTAAATCTCAGAATATTTCCTTTGACCCTGAATTAACAAAAATTCAAAAGTATAAATTGAAAAAGAATAACCCAAACATTCCTGATATTCTTATTAATAAATCACCAGGCGAAGTGGTTAACGTTCCTAAAATATAATGTAAATGTTTTAAACCTTGATTGGCTTAAGCTTTTCAAGTTTTTTTATGTCTTATAATTGGTTTAATAAAGTAAAAACGAAAAGGGTGATTTTTTGTCAATTAAGAAATCAATGGGCCAATACTTCAGAATGAGACAAGAGCTTGCGGATCAAGGAATGGAATTTTTATTTAAGACTCCAGTGACTGAAGATGTTAATTCAATAATTTATGAAGGTGAAGTTGACGAAGAAGATTATATTACATGGAAACCTGTAGAAAATACTACTTCACATGACTTAAACCAGTTAGAAGAGAACTTAGAAGTGGTATTCCATAAAACAATTATTGAATATTTTAATTCGTATTGGTTCGCTGAATTAGACGGATTTTTAAATGATATATATATAAAATTTGAGGCGGTTTTGCCAAACTTTGAATTAAATTCATTCCGGAGAACCATAGAGGGATATAAGACCAATCATAACAATAGACTAGAAAATATCCCTTTAGGTATTGAAGGGAATGGTTTGTTAGTTGTAATTGATAATGAGAACGGTAAAGTAAAGTTAGAGGATTTCGAAAGGAATTCATTTGAGATTATTTCAGAAAGTATTGAAGCATTAATTTCTAAGCTAAGATTAAAAAGATAATCGTATCAATATTAAATCTTTATGTACGCCCATATCCCCTCCTAAAGTCCGAAAGAAAGGAACAAAGGCAGGTTCAGACTTAGATGATATTTTTGAAGTAATAGAAGACCTTGGAAAAAGGAGAAACTAAATGGATAAAACTCAAATTGCGAAAGACATTAGAGGTGCCATCAAAAGTAGGAAATTGGATACGGTAAGAGATTTGCTTGAGCAAGAACCAGAAATGTTAACATGGGTAACGCCCTTTGGTACATGGTTACATATAGCAGCAGCTCATGGGCATTTAGAAATAATAGAATATCTTATAAATGCCGGGATAGATACTAATGCACAGGGGGAACTCTTTCGGCAAATGCCCTTGAAAGAGCAGCTACAAAAGGGCATTTAGATATTGCCGAATATCTCATTAACCAGAATATTGAGATTGATACTAGTGAACCAGATAGAAATCCTCTGTTTGCTGCAATATATGGTGGTCATTTTGAGATTGTTAAATTTTTAGTTGAGAAAAATATAGATATATCTATAAAATACTCTGGTGACAACATGAAAGATATGGATGCTTATACATTTGCCATTGAAAGAGGACAAACAGAAATTGCTGAATATTTAAAGCGGAAGATGGATGAAAAAGAATAGAAAAGACTGAAAAGGAGGAAATAGTTAAGGGATGGATAATAAACAAGTTGCAAAAAAATTCGGTCGGCTATAAAAAAAGGCAATATTGAAAAAGTAGTTGAATTAATCGGCTCTAATGCTGAACATTTAAATATGATGACTCCTTTTGGTACGTGGCTTCATGTCGCAGCCTCTAGAGGGAAGTTAAATATAGTTAAAAAACTAATAGAACTTGGTTCAAATATTAATGTGCTAGGTGGAGTATACGGTGGTGGAGCATTGAACGAAGCTGCTTCTGCAGGGCATATTGATATAGTAAGCTATTTATTATCTTGTAGAGCTAATATGGATGTAAGTGAACCAGAAAGAAACCCATTGTTTGGTGCAATTAGTAATGAGCATGTTGATATTGTAAAACTATTAATTGAAAGTGGCATAGATACAGAAGTTAAATATAGTGGTGAATCTATGAAAGGTATGGACGCATTAACTTTTGCAAGGGAACAAGGGGAAGAGGAAATCGTTAAGTTGTTAGAAAATAAAAAAAGGAATCAACTCGTATGAAATATTCATATGAGTTTAAGAAAGATCCATTTGGCGATTTAGGAATAATTTTGCCGGAAGAAATTTGTCTTTTCTCAGACTTCATTGAAAATATAGCAACAGTAGAACAAGTCGATGAATATATAGAATATATCGAAAAGGTTTTAAACGGAACATATGAGGACTTTGAAATTGAATTAAATGCTACAAGTGTACTCATAAAAAAGATGTAACAATTGTTGAAAACTATTATAGAATTGAAGAGCCTCATGAAAATACGATAGAAACAAAGCAATTTATAGAATTACTATTAGTATGGCGAGATAAAATTCCAGAAATATTCAAAGGATAAATTCTGCGGACCTCGATTGATAAAGTCAGTCGAGGATTTTTATAACTTATTTAGAGTTGTAAAGTTGCCGAAAGGAAGGAACGAAACAGTATAAATATCATCATCTCAAGGATTTCAAAGTATTAGAGGTGGAGAGCCTTCCAATACGATATCTAAGATTAGAAGGGTGATTTGGTTGAATTATTCTAAGTTACAAGAATTTATAAAGGAATATGGTCAAGGCGATGATTTTACAGGTGGAGTAAGTGAAGACAAAGTTAAAGAAACAGAAAAAAATTACAAGTCCTACTTCCGGAGAGTTACAAATGGTTTTTAAAAAACTATGGCTCAGGTGGAGGTTTTGGTATTGATATAATTGGTTATGACTTTGTAGGTGCATCAGTAGTGACTGCTACCAAAGATCATCAAAAGTATTATGGTTTAATCGATGGACTTGTGGTTATTGAGGATATTGATGAATTTGCCTATTGCCTCGATACTAATAAAATGATAAATGGAGAATGCCCAGTTATTACGTGGGATAATCAGGAGGGGTATGGTGTTAAACTAGCCGATAATTTTTTAGACTATTTTATCGAACGCCTTGAGGAGGCTAAAGATAATTGGGATGAAGATGAAGATGATTGGTAAAAGCTGAGGGTAATAGTTATTTATCATGATTTGTTATAAAGTATGAAATATTTGTATAAAAAGAAGTGGATAGAGCCTTTCGAAAAAGGGGCTATCCATTTTTTATTGAATTTAGATTTATTTGGGCACCAATGCCGTAATAGGACAATATTGAGATACAGGGGTTTATATTAGATTTAAAGTTGCCGATATTATTTATAGAGCAGAGAAGGTAATTCTTTCGGATGTGATAAGGTGAACCATACCATAAGTAACTTTCTTAGAAAGTAATTCCTTTTTTCTATTTGTTGATGTATTCTAGCTGAATGTGCGCCATTCAAGAAGGTGGTAACCCGTTATATCTGGGAAGAAAATAAATAGAAGGTGAGGATTCTAACTATTAAAATAATAAAGTATCTGCAGCTTTTATACTTTTTTAAATGAAGGTTTAGAGTTCGATGTATAATATAATTAGTGGGAAATTTAACCAAGCTGTATGTGGGTCGGAGAAATTCTTAGATTATGTAATTTTATACGTATGCGGCAAAAAGTATTAGAATTTCTTTGGGGATTATTCCTCTTTTAAAACTTTTACTTAATAAATTTTTCTTATGAAGGGAAAAAGAATTTATGATGAATTTAACAGAACAAGGTAATTTCATAAAAATAGGTGCCAGAGAATTAAGCAAGGACCAGGCAGAGATTCTGTTACCGACATACCAATCTATAATCAAACAAGTTGAAAAATTCAGAAAGAATGCCGCGAGCACAGATAGAAACTATGACGAATATAAGTTAATCGGTACAAAAAGTGCTTTAGAGGAAAATTATAGTAACTCCATTTCGATATTGGGTACAAGAGGGTCTGGAAAAACATCAATTTTATTAACTTTAAAGAAACACTTTGGAAAGGACACAGTAAGTAATATAACTCTACCAATGATTATTCCTGAATTTATTGGGAAATCCAATGATACTTTAGGTTGGATTTTAGGCTACTTAGAAGATGAAATCAAAAAATTAGAGAAATTAGATAAAGAAGCTAGTTTTTATAGGGGAGAAAGTAATAAATATAATGAAAGGATGTCTTTGAAATACCCTCAAGAAAGGATAACTGAAGAGTTCAATAAGCTCTGCCAGACTTATTTTTTAGAAAAAAAGCTATAATGAATATATTCAAAATAAGAATGAAGGAACAGCTGATTACATTAGAGATAAACAATTATCATTACGTTCGGATTTATTATTAATAAATCAATTTAAAGGATTTATTGATATGTTAGTTCATAAGAAAAAATGTTGGATTCTAACCAACAAAGGGAACCTATGTTCATGTTATTCTTTGATGATGTAGATATTAGTTCCGAAAGGTGTAGTGAAGTTTTAGATGTTATAAGAACATATTTATCACATAAAAATATAGTGGTATTTGTTTCAGGCGATTACAATACTTTTGCCGAAGCCTTAACATTGGAATTTTTGCAAAGAGAGAAGATTCCTGAAAAACATTATAAGGAAGAATTTGTTTTAACTAGTCGAGAAGAAATATTATCGGGGGTAGTTAAAAACAGAACAATTTTAGAAACAAGAAAACAATTAAGCCAGGAATACTTAAAGAAAACTTTACCACCTTCTTTAAGGTTTGAAATGAAAGCACTTAATAATATAGATAAAATGAGTTTCAAATATGAATTTGAAAATGAAAAATCAAAGGAAAAAGAAATTTCATTGATTCAATTAATTGAGCGAAAATTAAAGAAGGACTCTAGTATTGTTGGTAATAGTTTAAAAACATACCATTTTGATATATTTGATGATAATCCCCGTAGTTTAATAAATGTTTATTATTATTTAAGTAATTTAGAGGATACGGATTCGGAATATCAAAGATACGTAAATTTAAAAGGCTTTTTGAAAATCATCTTAGAAACTTCACCAAAGCTAAAAGAATATAGTTCTGAAATTTATAAATTCATAAAAATAAACGCAAATAAAAATCATAGTGATGCTTACATTGATTATAATTATTTGAAAAAGGTATTCAAAAACTACTTAACTATTGAAAATAATAAAGAAAACAATCTCATTAAATTAAACACTACTCAAATTATTAACGATATAATTAATTTGTTTATTTTAGGTGACTTAATTTATAAGCTCGTAGGAGAGGATAGAAATAAAAACAAAAATATTATGTTTGCCTCTATAATAAACCAATTTAATGAATCCTTATTGCCACAAATACAGGATAGTGATATTACGAAAAGTAATAATGTTTTGGAGCTGTTAATACAATTTGTGAAAGATTTGAATAATAATATAAGTTCTCAAGAATTAAATAATTTATTTACGATAAAACCCAAACAGAACTATTCAGCAGAAATGTATTATTTTGATGCTTTTATTGAGAATTTTGCAGTTTATGGTGGAAAGAAGAAAAAGGACCATAAAGTAGATATTTTCTTTGAAATTTATAAACATGATGAAAAATGGGTTAAGAATAAACTAGAATTTGCTTTTAAAATTTCTAAAAATGAAAATTCAATAATAAAGCAAGCAGTTAAACGCAATATTAGTATACTTGGTAACATTCCCGGGATGAAAGATTTTCTATTAAAGAATGAGAATGATATTAATTCTTATTTATCTAATAATACTATTAAAAACGTGATAAATTTGACTCAAAAAAATATAAGATGGGTTTCGAATGAATTTCAACAAAAAAGTAGTGTGGAGTCTTTTGGTATATTTGGGATAGATGACTACAATAATATTGTAGATATAGGAATTGAGTTAGATAAAGACATTATGGTTAAAGAACTTACTTCTACTTTAGATTATGTAATTTCTGAAGTATATGAACGGATAGGTAATCTTTCCTCAAAAAAATTGGTTCTTGTAAGTACTACATTTATAGAAAGTATAAACGATTTATTCGACAAGTTTTTGCAAGGTCTAAAAAGAGATATAGTATATTTAGATTTTCTAAATAATATACAAGGTACCAAAGTAATAGAATTAGAAAAGTTTGAGATGTTCTTAGATTCTCTAGAAAATAGGTCATATGAAATGGCTCCAAGAATGAGAAGAGGGTTTGTAGAGCAAATTAAAGATTTAAGAAATAACCCTGAATTAGGAAACTTTATTATTGAAAATAATGAATTAAATTTTCATCTGGAAATAGAAGACGGTGAAACTCAACAAATTATAATAGTGGAGACTATGATACTAATAGGAATTACTGTGATTCTTGAATATTTTAGGATTGAGAGTGATGAAAGTTTGAATTATTTTTTTAATATTAATAATAGTTTATATAATTGCAAGGTAGCAAAAGAAAGTGGTATTAATAAAATAAAAAAAGGTAAATTTATTAAAGTAATTGAAAATATACAAGGTAAATCCAATGCAGATCACTAAAAACATATATAAAATGGATATCCGTGCAAAACTATTAGTATATCCTTTAGTAGATGATAAATTTTACGTGAAAGATCTTTTTGAAAAATATATATATCATCCCAAAAAAGAGAAAGAAGCGTATTATCAAGATTTTATTGATGATTTGCTTGTGAAAAATGTTTATCCCTTATTAGCTAAAAAAAATTATATTAGTAATCTAGAAGAAATTAGATTATTGATTGAACAATATTTTCCTAAGGAATTATTCATTTCATCTAATTCAACTTGCCATCTTTATTTTGATTATTTAACTGAACTTTCAAAAGTTTTTTTAACTCACAGAAATGGTCAAATTTCTCTAAAGTATTGGGAAAGTAATGAGTACAATGAAAAAGAAAATAGGATTTTAGGGCCTTACCGAGGCATATATAAAATTGCGGTATGGAACTCGTTAAATAGGACTTTTACTACTGATTTATTAGCTATTCTTTATTTATTAGATTTAGGTATGGAAGATGAATATTCGTTAAAATCATTTGCTGCTGGTATCAATGTGTCAGATACCCAACTTGATAAGATTCTAAGTAAGGGTATAGCTGAAACCCATCTACACTTAAATGCTGCCGGTAGCTTCGACTTTACATGGCAAACATTAATGTCTAATCAAAAAGTCGATGATCAAGTATTTTTAAGTACTTTTAAGTACGATAAGGAAATAAAGTATTTTGTTAAGGCAATGAGTATTATAAGAATAGTATTAGCTATGTTTCTAAAAGCAAAAGTGAATTTTAAAAATGGGTTAACTCTCTCGGAATTTATTAAAAATCATTATATACCCCATGGTGTTGAAAATTTTGATATATGTGAATTTTTCCATTTAATAATAAATGGAGAAAAGTTAAGTTGTAGGATAACAGAATATGAATTATCTGAAGTTGTGGAAAATTTAAAATTAAATCTTAATCTTTTACCCACAAGTTTTATTTCTTACGACTATGTATCTCGTTTTGGGCAAAATGACATTATCTATCAATTATTGGGTACCTTTGGTGAAGATAATACTGTAGAGCGCGTACTTTTATTTCGAGCAATAAAATATTTAAAAATCAATGGCGAAATAGATAATATGTTTAATGATATATTTTGGCAATATATACGCATAAAAAATCAAATATTCCAATTGCATGTACAGCAAAATAGTATTAATGGTCTGGAATACTTTGTGGAATATTTTGGGAGAGCTACTGAGGTAAGAGTTGACGATGAAGAACAAAGATTAAATTATTTATTGAATTATCAAGCACAAAATCCTTTTTTAAAAAAAATGGAAGTTCGGATATCAGTAGGAAGAGGGAAAGACGATAAAGAAAAAAAGCTTTCGTTAGCAAGAAAATTGAAATCATTTTTTACAGCTTATCTTCAACTTATAAATGAATTTGAAAAGAATAATAAGACCTCACCTTCTATAGGAATTATAGTGCATTTCATAAAGTCAAGAATAAAGTTTAGAGATGATGGGGATATTTATGAAACTTATGGAAGGAAAATTAAAAATTACCACAATGAAATGCAAGCCCTTATCGAACTTAGAGAGGAAGTTAATGGACTTTCCAATTATATAGTTGGTATAGATGCTGCTGGAGAAGAATTAGTTACTGAACCATGGATGTTCTCTAAGATATTTCAACAAGCACGTGATAGCAAAAGTCAGAAGTTATTCTATGATCATTTAGGTCACAATCAAATTCAAAATTTAGGTTTGACCTATCATGTAGGAGAAGATTTTCGTAATCTGCTAACAGGATTAAGGTGGATAGATGAAGTTATCGAGCATTTTCAGTACCATGCAGGAGATAGAATTGGGCATGCAGTAGCTCTAGGAATTGATGTAAATAGTTGGGCAAATGAAAATCCTGTAATAACCTTACCCCGCAATGAACATTTAGAAAACTTGTTATGGGTATGGGATTTATGTATAAAAGGTAGATGTCCTATTCATATTGATATTCCAAATATCGAATACGAGATATTAAAATATGCGAAGACGATTTATAAAAAGCAAGACTTTAATATATATGAATTACATCTAGCATATAAGAGTAAATTTAATTTATTTGATTTTAATGTGAATTCAAGTGAAAAAAATATCAAAGACCCTTTACTATTAGAAATGTTTGATAGAGAAACCTTAAAAAAGATGAAAGAACCTATTCAAATAAAGATAGAGAAAAAGTAATAACCTTAATTAAAGATATTCAAAAGGTTCTAATTAAAGATTTAAGTAATAAAGGAATAATTGTAGAAACAAATCCTTCTTCAAATACAGCAATTGCTAATTTGGGAAGTATATTTGATCATTATATTCAAGAACTTAATGAAATGAATATTTCTGATGAAAAGAATTTGATGCAGGTAACTATTAATACAGATGATCCAATAATATTTAATACAAATATTAATAATGAATTTGCTTATATCTTTTTTGCACTAAAAGAGAAAGGCTATCCCCGTGAAAAATTATTACAATGGATTGATAAGGTAAGAGAAAATGGTATGCAATCCAGTTTTATTGAAAGTAGAGATTTAAGTAATGAACAAAGAATAAAAGAAGTTGAGAATATTATTAATGAATTAAAATTTTATATTTAAAAAATTACAGAAATATTTTCAGTGAATTACAATTTCAGTCTTCACATACCTTGAGAAGAGCATAAAGCTAGCTGAAAAAGTAAAAAGCAGACTAATAATAAGGTAGCTAAGGGGTGTAGATTTATTTCTTTAGTTATCTATCAAGACTCAAAATCATTCTCTTTATATAACTACTTAAAGTCTGCAGGTTATGAAGTTATAGATCAGCGAGATAAAGGGGGAGTATTTAGGTTGTAGGAGGAGAAAATCTATCCCCTTTAATGGAAATCCTTTCAAGGAGGAATATAACCTTTAAGTTCTCTCCTAATGGTAGTCGTTCAACTAAAAAAGAACCTGCTTGGTATTCACAAAATAGTGACTAGGACTAAAGAGAACCAAATAAATCTTATTTTGGTTCTCTTTAGTCATTTTGGATTGGAAAGACTTACGGCGACTTTTTCATTGTGTTTGAGACTTCTCTCACAGCATGAACAAAAAACATGTGTATGATACACTATTCCCTACACTGAAGGGGAAATTAGCCTTTAGAAACAAGCAGAATAATGTATTATTGTTGGACAATTTATGTATCTGTTGAAATCTGAGACAATCTCTTATATAACCACAGTCAGGAGCAAATCATGAACATCGAGAAAAAGCTAATTGTCAATTCAGACAAGGGTAATTTATTAAATGAATTAATTTCTTCTATAAATGAGTGTGAAAAGTTTTATTTCAGCGTGGCCTTTATTAATTATAGTGGTCTTCAGATGTTGTTGGATACTTTCAAGAACGCGGAAAAAAGGGGAGTAAAGGGGAAGATTATTACTTCTACTTATCTGAATTTTACTGAAGCGAAGGCTTTAAAGAAAATAAATGAGTTTAGTAATATCCATTTGAAGATTTTTGAAACGGATAAGGCGATTGGTTTTCATACGAAAGCGTATATTTTTGAATTTAAGGATAGTTATAAGGTGATTATTGGCTCTTCTAATATTACTCAAAGTGCCCTTAAGAGTAATATTGAGTGGAATGTTGAGATTATTGCTAAAGAGGATGCTCAATTTCTGAAAGATGTATTAAAGGAATATGATGGATTATGGAATAGTAGTGTCGTAGCGGATGACAATTTCATTAGTAAGTATGAAGAGTTTCTGAGTAAATTAAAGGGCTATACGAATACTCAGCAATTTATTTATGAAAGCTCTGAATATATCATTCCTAATAACATGCAAAAACGTGCGGTTGAAAACCTTGAAAGAATTAGATCGTTTGGGGAAAAGAAGGCCTTAGTTATAGCAGCAACAGGGACGGGTAAAACATATATGTCTGCTTTTGATGTAAAGGGATTCAAGCCTAAAAGATTACTGTTCATTGTACATAGAGAAGAAATATTAAAAAAGGCAAAAGAGACCTTTGAAAAGCTCCTTCCTAATGAAAAACTGGCATTTGGATTACTGACTGGTAATCAAAAGCAAAAAAATGCCGATTATATATTTTCTACCATACAAACTTTGTCTAAATGCTACGAGGAATTTAAACGAGACGAATTTGATTATATTATTTTTGACGAGGCCCACCATGCAACAAGCCCTAGTTATCAAGCAGTGCTAGAATATTTCGACCCACAATTCACATTAGGGATGACAGCTACTCCAGAAAGAAGCGATCAACAAAATGTCTTTGACCTATTTGATAATAATGTGGCATTAGAAGTTCGTTTACATGAGGCTTTAGAGGATGAACTGGTTATTCCCTTTCATTATTTTGGTATTACCGATATTGAGGGAATTGATTTAAGTGATGTAGATATTGACGATGTAGCGGAGATAACGAAGAGATTAAAGGTTAACGAGAGAGTCGACTTTATTATTAAGAATATGAATTTCTATGGCCATGATGGTGAAAAAGAAAAGGTCTAGGTTTTTGCGTAACAGTTGAACATGCACAATATATGGCACAAGAATTTAATAATAGAGATATTCAAAGTGTCTGTTTATCTGGAAATGACTCAGTTGAGCTGAGATCACATTATATAAATAGATTAGATGATGATCATGATGATTTAGAATTTATTTTCACCGTTGATATTTTTAATGAAGGTGTTGATATTCCTTCTGTAAATACCGTATTAATGTTAAGACCTACTAATTCTCCGATCGTTTTTATTCAACAACTAGGACGAGGACTTCGTAAACATAAAGACAAGAGTTTCCTAACAGTCCTTGATTTTATCGGGAATCATAGTAAAACGTTCTTAATTGCCATCGCATTAAATGGAAGTCGTTATTATGATAAAGAAAGCTTGAAGGTTGCTATTGCGACTGGCTTTGCAAATATTCCAGGTTGTACACATATTCAAATGGATAAAATCTCAGAAGAACGAATATTAGCGCAGATTGATAAGGAAAACTTTAATTCTTTGAAGTATTTGAAGGAAGAGTACTTTGAATTTAAGAAAATGAATCAAGGTAAAATTCCTTTATTATTAATGGATTATATGAAATTTGATGGAGCTCCAGATCCGATAAAGTTTATTAATCGCGAAAAAACATATTTGCAATTTGTAGCAAAAGTAGAAAAAGAAGATTCCTTGAAAAGGCTATTACTAGACGAAGCTTTTAAAGGAGTATTAAGGGAATTATCGAGCAAGTTACCTTTAAAGCGAGTGTATGAATTTGCTATTGCTAAATATCTATTGGATCATGATGATATTTCTTTAGAAACCGCAAAACGTGAGATATTGAAGTTGGTTAAAGAGGTAGATGAAGATAGCGTATTGCATGCCTTGCAGTGTCTAAATCAGGATTTTTATGATCCTGGTCAGAAAAAGAGGAACTTGAAGTTATTTGCTCTTGAAAATGGTCATTTAACTAAGACATCTTCTTATCAAAAGGTTCTACAGAATGAAGAATATAGAACGTATATCGAAGATCTTATTATTTATGGAATCTTTAGATATGAAAAGGAATTTAAAGAAGACTACTATGGTGTGCCACATTTGAAGTTGTATGAGCAATATCAAATGGGTGATGCTGCATTACTATCAAATTATCGCAAAAGTCACAGTGCCTTTAGGGGTTCTGGTTTACTTTCAAATGGAAATCACTACTTCTTATTTATTGATTTGCACAAGGAAGAAGATATTAAGGAGAGTATTAATTACCACGATGAATTTATAAACGAGCGCATTTTTCAATGGCAGACTCCAAATAGTACTGCCCCAAGGTCTGAGAGAGGAAAAAATATTGTATTCAACCAGGATAGAGGGATACATTTACATTTATTTATTAGAAAGTATAAAGAAATAGATGGAAAGACAGAACCTTATATTTATATCGGGAAGGGTAACACGGTGGAATATGAAGGGGAAAAGCCAATTACCGTTACAATGGCATTAGAGAATGAAGTCCCAGCTAGTTTATATACGGAGTTCACTAAAAGAGTATAGTCTTCTCATTTGAGAAGACTATTTTTTCATTGATTAATTGTTCCACGGCTGGAATGTCAGCAGGGGCCCATTTTAGAGAACTTAGATTCTCTCGCTTTAACCATATCAGTTTAGAATGCTCATTGGCTGTTGGGGTACCTCCAATGATTCTACATTTTATAGACAGTAGGTTAATGATGAAGGTTTCATATTCATGCGTATTATCATTAAAGATTGAAGCCTCTGTTTCAACCTGGCATTGTAATTCCTCATCAATCTCTCTTTTAAAGCAGTAAAAATATCTTCTCCCTTTTCTACTTTTCCACCTGGAAACTCCCACATGTTCGGGATGCTCATATCTGGAGAGCGTAACGCACATAGTATTTCATCTTTTTCATTTTCAATAATGGCTGCAACTACTTTAACTTGCTTTTTCATGTTATCCTCCTATAGGTTTGCTATAGGTAATCATATCATTATGGTATGTATAATTAAAAGAAACAGAAAGGGAATAATCAGAATAGAACAGTAAGATTGAAAGGCCCTAAGACTCTTGATTAAAGTGATTGTTTTTCTTGAGCAAGTTAATGTTAGAATTATTCATATATATAGATTTTTTGAATGGCTTCTGTAGAAGAAGTCCAGAGTATTGAAAACGCATTAATCTTTAATAAATAATACAATATAGAAGATTAATGCTTTAGGGGATATTACCTTCTGAATTAATGAGGAAGGGTAAGTTATGGTAATTAGTGACAAAAAATGTTAATCGAGTTTTTTGATGACTCAAAGGGTATCATCAAAAAAGAACAATTAGCTATTTTGACGGAGAGTTTAATGATTCACAAAAAAAGAGGAGTTATTCTATGTCGACAAAATATGTAGTAAATAACAGTACTGTAGAAACAGTTCTTAGTTGGGTAAACGCTGGTGAAATCGCAATACCCGAAATTCAACGACCGTTTGTTTGGAATGCGTCCAAAGTACGTGATTTGATGGACTCATTATATCAAGGTTATCCTGTTGGATACCTTATTACATGGAAAAATCCAGATATAAATTTAAAAGATGGCACCACATCCCATGGTAAAAAGATTTTAATTGATGGTCAACAGCGAATCACGGCCTTAACAGCTTCATTATTGGGTCATCAAGTAGTAGGAACCGATTTTAAAAAAAGCGAATTCAAATTGCTTTTCATCCATTAGATGAACGTTTTGAGGTCTCAAACTCAGCTATACGAAAAAACCCTGTTTGGATTCCAGATATTTCATTATTTTTTCAATCAGATTTTAAGTTCTTTGACTTTGTTCGTGGATACAGTGAGCAGAATCCAGATGTTGATGTAAATAAGATAGGTAATGTTATTGATCAACTGACAAAAATTCGCTATAGCAGCTTAGGTATTATCGAATTGTCACATGAATTAGATATCAAAACAGTGACAGAAATATTTATTCGTATTAATTCTCAAGGTGTTGTATTAAGTCAAGCAGATTTTGTAATGTCAAAGATTGCTGTAAATGAAAAATATAATGGAATTCATATCCGTAAAATGATTGATTACTTCTGCCATTTGGCAACGCATCCTGCAGATTATGATTCAATTGTACAAAACGATAGGGAATTCGCAGAAACAGATTATTTTCAAAAGCTTAAATGGATAAAAACCATACAGAATCTTTATATAAACCAGAATATAATGATCTTTTAAGGGTAGCCTTTACCTTAAAATTTTTAAGAGGTAAACTTTCTGATTTAGTTAGTTTATTATCGGGAAGAGATTTTGAAACTAGAGAATATAATGAAGATATAGCAGAAGCTTCATTTAAGAGATTAGAAGAGGGTGTACTCGCATTCGTAACAGAGACAAATTTTAAACGCTATCTAATGATAGTAAAGTCAACGGGCATTATACATAAAAGTTTAATTCGTTCGCAAAATGTGCTTAATTTCGGATATATCCTTTATTTATTACTGAGACAGAAAAATATTGAAAATGCTGAAATTGAAAGTATAGTTCGTAGATGGATAGTTTTATCAATATTAACAGGGCGATACTCCGGCTCAGCCGAGTCTATGTTTGAATTTGATATACGACGCTTTGAGCAAGCTCAGGACCCAAAACAATATGTTAAGCATACAGAAGAAGGTGAGTTATCAGAGGCGTTCTGGTCAAATATTTTAGTCTCTCGTCTTAACACATCAGTTTCAAGTAGCCCGTTCTTTCATTTGTATTTAATGGCGCAAATTAAGAATAATGATAAAGCTTTTTTATCTAAAGCTATAGAGGTACGGTATTTAATTGAAGAAAGAGGAGATATTCATCATATTTTCCCAAAGAAATATCTTCAAAAAATGGTTTTACAAATCGTAATCAATATAATCAAGTAGCTAACTATGTTTATATCCAACAAGAAATTAATATCGCTATAAGAGATAAAGCACCTGAAGTGTACATGAAAGAGATAGAGGAACAATGCTGTACCAAAAATACGAACTATGGTGGAATTATCGATGAAAATGAGTTACTGGCTAATTTAAAAAGTAATTGCGTTCCTTTATCTCTTTTTCATATGAATGCTAATCAATACGAAGAATTTTTAGAAGAAAGACGCATTTTAATGTCCAAGAAAATCCAAGAATATTATGAACAACTTTAAGAATTAATAACTATTTAGAAGTGAAAAATATTTTATGAAATTAGGGAGGCCCATTTATGCCAGTCCACAATAAATTAGTTCGTGATCGGATTCCTGAAGTGATTGAAGCTACAGGAAAGAAATTTACAACAAGAGTTCTAGATGAGAAGGAATACATAGAAGAATTGAAAAAGAAGAGCTTTGAAGAGTTACAGGAATATGTAGAGACAGAAAGTAAAGATGATGCGATTGAAGAGTTGGCAGATGTGTTAGAAATCCTTCATGCTCTGGCTGAGTATCATGGGGCTTCTATCGAGGAAGTGGAGAAAGTAAGGAAGATCAAAGCAGATAAGCGCGGAGGATTTAAGGAGAAGATTTATCTGATTGAGGTTGAAGATGAGTAAGGTCCAATTAATTACCAGTCAATTAGGGACACACCTATTGAAGCAGATTGATTCTGCTTCTTCTATTTGTATTTTGACCTCATTTGTGATGAAATCTGGTGTTCAATACTTGAGAGAAGCATTAAAAGCAGCTGCTGAACGTGGAGCGGAAATTAAAGTGTGTACAGGCGATTATTTGTTTGTGACCCAGCCAGAAGCATTAAGGATGTTGTTAGAGATTGATTCAAGGATTGAGGTCAGATTATGGAGGAGTAATGGGGCGTCCTTTCATCCTAAAGCTTATCTATTTCAACAAGAAAACCAAGATAGCCTGTTTGTTGGCTCGTCCAATCTTTCACGTTCGGCTTTAAGTAATGGAGTCGAATGGAGTCTTTCAGTTAGTGATGATGAAGAAGTGTTTTCTCAAGGGCTGCATCTATTTTTAGAAACCTTTTATAGTGATCATACGATTTCTTTGAATCAAGAAACGTTAAAGAGTTATGAAGAAAGCTATGAGAAGTTTCATATAACTAATCCAAATCTTCCTCAAAAGTGGACGGAAACAGAGGAAATGGATTTAATGCTTCCAAGTGAAGGTGACGAGTCTATTCCAACAACGGAGATCATTCATGAACCATCTGCATCATATGGGGAAATCTATCCTCGCTTTGCACAAATTGAAGCATTAGAAGAGTTAAATAAAACAATGGAAGAAGATTATGATAAGGCGTTAGTTGTGATGGCCACTGGATTAGGAAAGACGTATTTAGCTGGGTTCTTTGCCCGCAATTTCAAACGGGTGCTGTTTATTGCTCATCTTGAAGAAATTTTATATCAGGCTAAGAAGTCTTTCCAAACGGTTATGCCGGCAGAGAGCTTTTCTATTTATAATGGCAAGGTGAAGGAGAGGCATGGACATACCATTTTTGCTTCGATTTACACGTTAAGCATGCAGCGGCATTTGCAAGCTTTTGATCTTGAAGAATTTGACTTGATTATCGTCGATGAGTTTCATCATGCTGCGGCTGAATCTTATCAACGAGTACTAGATTACTTTAAACCGAAATTTTTGCTTGGAATCACGGCAACACCGGATCGGAATGATAACAAGGATGTATATGCTATCTGTGGTGGAAATGTAGCATTCAGGATAGATTTCCTTGAGGCAATTCAACGGAACTGGTTAGCGCCTTTTAAATATTTTGGTGTGTATGATAATACAGATTATAGTCAGATTACTTGGCTCGGAAATCGATATGATGAGAAGGAGTTACTACAGCTACAATTACGTGATGAGATGGCTGAAAAGGTATTGAATGCCTGGAAGGACAAAAGGAAGACTCGTACAATAGGTTTCTGTTCATCCATTAGGCAAGCAGATTTTCTTTCTGCCTTTTTTAATCAAAAGGGATTTAGAGCAATTAGTCTGCATTCAAAGCAAAAAGACATGAATAGAGATGAAGCAATAAGCCAGCTTGCAGATGGAGCCCTCGATATTATCTTTACGGTCAATCTATTCAATGAGGGAGTCGATATCCCGGCTGTGGATACGCTTTTATTTGTTAGACCAACAGAATCTTTAACGGTTTTTACCCAGCAGATTGGCAGAGGGCTACGGCTACATGACTCCAAGGATCATTGCGTTATTATAGATTTGATTGGTAATTATCGAAATGCAGATGTTAAATTAAGTTTGTTTGATACAAGTACGACCAATAATAAAACGAAAACTATTGAGCCTGTTGTTCCTGAATTATGTGACATAGAATTAGATATCCAGGTTATTAATCTCTTAAAGGAAATGGCGAAAAAGAAGCAACCTAGACGAGATAAATTAGTGAATGATTATCTCATATTAAAGCAGGAATTAGGAAGAAGACCTTCCTATTTAGAATTACATCTAAAAGGTGCCTCTGATTCCCCGCAGTATCGTCAGGAATTCTCTTCATATTATGGATTCTTGGATTATGCTAAAGAGCTTTCAGAAAATGAATCAGAAATCTTTCATCGATATGAACAATGGCTAGTTGAAGTAGAGAAAACAGGTATGGCGAAGAGCTATAAAATGGTCGTTCTGCTAGCCATGCTAAAGCGTGGAGATGATAGTTGGTTCAAGTCAATCACCTCTGAGGGAGCAGCACCATTCTTTCATAGCTACTTAACTGAAACAGAGTATCGAAAACAAATTGACTTTGCTGACAAATCCTCAAAAAAGCTATGGCATTATGATAAAGATGGGGTTAGCAAGTTGATTGCAACTATGCCTATGGCTAAGTGGAGTGGCAGCTCTAAAGGGTTAATTTCTTACGAAGACGATATTTTTAAGCTGAACTTTGATGTCAGACCAGAAGACCAGAGGGTTTTGTTTGATATGACCAAGGATATTTGTGAATATAGACTTCATTATCACTTTGAACGGAAGGCTAAGTAAGAGAATCCATCCTCAAAAAGGGACATTCCCAAAAGGAATGTCTCCACTCCTTATTGTTGGTTTTAATAATTGCTGTAGTAAACCGTATTCCTAGCATCAAAAGGTACTACAGCTTAATGACCATCCCCAATCTAAATCTTGTAAGGGAGGATTTACTAACTTTTTACAACCTATATGAATTGGATTAGTGTACAAAACCTTGAACAATTTGGGAAATCATAAAAACTAACAAACTTGAAATAATAGCTCCGACCAAAATATTATAGCCTGATATGAAATCATTATAGAATCCAATTGTTCCGATCAATAAAAAAATCAGAATAAAAACATATGATATGGAGAGGGAAACTAGAATTTTACGAAAAATACGTTGATCTGCAACAACGTAACTACTGTTCCACTTATCATTTCTTTTCTCGACTAAGAAATTAATTATTTGATAACCAATAACAAGAGAAGCTATGCCCCACATAACCCAGAAATTACTTCCTGATTCATCTACCAAAATTGAATAACATGAATATCCAAAGCCTAAGAACAAGCACATATAACCAACTAAAATCATCCACTTTTTCAAACGCATAAATATCCCTCCTGAATTTAATCTGTTTTTTCTTCTAAAAAGAATAATTTATCGATTGGTTCATTTAATACAGCAGAGAGCATCAAGACAATTCCTATTGAGGGTTCGTATTTTTGTTTTTCCAAAGCAACAATGGTTTGTCTATGTACACCTATTCGATCCGAAAGTTCTTCTTGAGTAAAATCATGTAATCTTCGAAAATACCGCACGTTGTTTTTTACTTTTCCTCTTTTCAAATTTTTCACCTCTTATGTATAGTATTATATACAAAATGGATTGAAAAAAATACATTTTAAAGAATAAAAGGAATTGAATTGGAGATAAAGAAAAAAATAGGAGTATATACTTTGTTATATATAAGTTGTTTCTATTGGTTTATATTAAGTATTTGGATTTAAAATTCTTGATACAGAGTTAGAAAAGAAGATTAAAACCAATGAGCCTGTGGTGCCAGACCCATATCATCAAAAAAGAGACATCCCCCACCAAAGGAATGTCTCTTTCCCCTATAAACTAATCACACTCATCATCCCCTCATGCGTAGCTTCCTCTATCGTACGCGGGCCAAGGCAATCCCCAATCTGTTTCACGATGGGAGCATGGCCTTTCATTTCTTCAAATAGCTCTGTGTTGGGAATGCGGCCAAGGGAGAGGACGATGGAGTCCCAGTTTGTTAGTTCTTGTTTTTGTTGGGTGAATAGGTTCCGGATGATGACGTGATCTTCTTTGATTGCCCCGATATCGTAGTGGGGGAGGAGTGTGACGTTTAGGTTGTATAGTTTTTTAGGTATTCATTCCTGAGATATTGGTGGACGGTTTCACCGATGTGCAGTCGTGATGATATGAGTGTGACTTGGTGGCCTTTTTCTGCTAGGTAGATGGCTGCTTCCATGCCGGGCCAGTCGCCGCCAAAGTCGAATACGAGTACGTTTTCTCCGACTTTTTTGTTGAGCTGAAGAGGTCATCACTCATGATGATCCGTGGGTCATCGATTCCTTCGATGGCTGGTGTATAGGGACGTGAGCCTGTTGCACAGATGATGGCGTCCGGGTTCGCTTCGGTTATTTCCTGGGCGGTTGCTGTTTTGCCTAATTGTACATTTATATTGCTTCTCATTAGTTTCCGGGAGTAGTTATCGAGCATCGATTCTGCCAGTTCATGCCTCATCGGTGCTTTGCGCATGGTCCGAAGCAGGCCGCCGATTGATTTGCTTTGATCGATCAGTGTAACGGAATGACCTAGGTAGTCCGCTGTTATCGCTGCCTGTAATCCGCCAGGTCCGGCGCCGATGACGAGGACATTTTGTTTGCTTCTCGTTTTCTTTAATTCTGGTAAGATCCATGCTTCTTTACCTGTTGTCGGGTTTTGGACGCAGCCAATCGGCAGTCCTTTATGATAGTGACCGATACAGGCTTGTAAACAGCCTATGCATGCATCGATTGCTTGCAGGTCGCCGTCTTTTGCTTTGTTGGGCATGTCAGGGTCGACGATTAAGGCCCTGGTCATTCCGACGACATCGGCTTTTCCGGTCGATACGATCTGTTCCGCTTCAACGGGGTCGACGATTCGATTGCCGACAAAGACCGGAACCGCTCCTGCCATCCTGATTTTAAATCCATGTGGAGATAGGTAAGCGTGCTTTATCGGAGATGGCGGCACGATATGTGTTGATCCCTCAAAGGTGCTTGAATCCCCGGCTGTGACATTGATGAAATCCAATCGGACTTTCTCCGCGAGATATTCGACGATTTGCACGGAATCCTTCATTGTTGTCCCGTCCATCGTCAGTTCATCTGAACTCATGCGAATGCCAACGGTAAAGTCTTCCCCGACTCTTTCCCATACCTTCTCCAAGATTTCCACGATGAATCGCATCCGATTTTCGAATGACCCGCCATAGATATCCGTACGCTTATTTGTATGCACCGACCAAAACTGGGCAGGAAGATATCCGTGTGAACAGCAAATTTCCACTCCATCAAGTCCGCCTTCCTTTGCCAGCTGCGCTGAATGGGCGAACCCTTCAATCACTCCTTCAATATCTTCCAAGCTCATTGGTTTTGGCATGACACCGAAGCGCAAGCTGGGAACGGCTGAAGGCGCCCATGCTGCATTTCGATAGTCGCTCGATACGACTTCCCTTCCGCCATGGAATAACTGCGAGAAAACCTTCGTTCCATACGTATGGAGCGTTTCGGAAATCTCTTTGTAGGCATCGACAATTCTTGGGTCATATCCGGCAATCGTTTTGGACGTAAGCATGCCGGATGGATGGACGGATGCCGCTTCAAGGATGATCAATCCGACGCCACCTTTAGCACGGGCTTCATGATAGGCCACCATATCCGGAGGGGGATTCCGTCCGTGACATGATTTGTTTGATGTGCTGTACTTAAGATCCGGTTTTTAATTCAGTAGAACCGATCGTTAATTGGGTAAACAGTTTCTTGAATTGAGCCATGATCATGACCACTCCCTAATGTTAGATAGAATGAAAGTATAGAGGGCAACCGCCTCTACCTATCCCTATATAGGGTCAATATGCAATAACCATGCCGTTCCGGGTAATGTGGTTTCATAATTGTTTTTTTTTCTTTTATAAGAAGGGTATGGCTCATGGATATAGTACTTTATATATAGATAACTGAACCTTTTTTGAAAAGTGGTGATTCATAAAAGGTTCAATTTAAAATTTGTTGGTATAGAGACATTCGTTGCTTATGAAAATGACACTTATTTCTTTTTGTTTCAAAAAAGTGTAACAAAATCGGTTCGCAATCAAAATATGGGGTGATGTGATGGAAGTAAAAAGGAATCACTAATTGTATTTTCCGATATTTCTATTTTGGATGTAAAATCCTTGCTGAAAATACATTCCTCGCCTTTTATTGTCATGAAAAATCACTTGGAAATCCTCGGCATATTGGATGAAGGTTTCTTTTTGAAGAGATTGGATAATGAGGGTCAAAATCAGGAAATCATGGCTTATCTAAATACAGCGTTTGTCGTCGTTGATGATTTAGATAAGCTAAGTGAAGAGGATTTGAGCATCCATGATTTTGTGATTCAACATGGTGATAACCAATATAGCTGCTATCCGATTCATGAAGTCAGGGAAATGCTGCTTAACAAGAAGATGAAGAGCTTGATAAGTCTGAATGAATCGCTGCAGAAAGAGCTGGAGGTGACAAGAAAGAAGGTAAAGGAGCTCACGCAAATCCTGGATTCCAGCTATGATGAAATTTTCGTGACGGATGCGAACGGGGACACGTTATTCGTGAGTGAAGCATGCAAGAAGCTTACAGGGCTGCCGCCGGAGGCCTTTATTAATAAGAACATTAAAGAGTTAGTCGAAAAGGGTTTGATCGTCAATTCGGTTACATTAAAAACGATGAAAACGAAAGCGATCCATTCGGCGGAACAAACCTACCCGCATGGATTGACTGTATTCAGTACAGCGAAGCCGATTTTTGATGAAGAGGGGAACTTATATAGAATCGTTTCGAATTCCAGGGATATCACGGAATTGGTTGAGATGAAAAGCCAATTGAACAGAGTGAACCTTCGGAACCAGCGGGCCCAGCATGAGAATTCGAGAACGGTTTCGTTCAATAACTTCATTACAAATTCGGAAAAGATGATAAAGGTTTTGGAATTAGCTGAAAAAGTCGCCCCGATGGATTCATCGATCTTCATTCATGGTGAAACCGGAGTCGGAAAAGGGGTTTTAGCAAGGGTCATTCATGATCTCAGCAGCAGAAAGGATAAGAAATTCATTCAAGTGAATTGCGGCGCGATTCCATCGGCTTTAATTGAGTCCGAGCTGTTTGGTTACGAAAGCGGTGCATTCACGGGAGCCAATAAGCACGGGAAACAAGGGCTTGTTGAGAGTGCTGATGGCGGCACGTTGTTTCTTGATGAAATCGGGGAAATGCCGCTCGACATTCAAGTGAAAATCCTCCATCTGGTTCAGGACAGAACATTCATGAAGGTGGGGGAACGAAGGAGAAAAAGGTGAATATCCGCATCATCTCCGCCACGAATAAAGACTTGAAGCAAATGATCAAGAATAATCAATTTCGCGAAGATCTATACTATCGGCTGCATGTCGTTCCAATGGAAATTCCGCAGCTGCGTGAGCGGAAGGAAGATATCTTATTATTAACCGATTATTTTCTGAAGAAATTCAATGAAAAATACGGTCAATCCATCACGATCGATGATCATTCCAAGTTAATTCTGCAGCTGCAGGATTACCCGGGCAATGTTCGGGAGTTGGAAAATGTAATTGAACAAATCGTCGTGACGGCTAGAAAGCCTATCGTAACGATAGAGGATTTGCCTTCCGATTTAACCTACAAAGATACGGCGCTGGTCAATTTAACAGGAATCATTCCCTTGAAAAAAGCATTAGAGGAAACGGAAAAGCAATTATTGTCACAGGCCCTTTCCACCTATAAATCAACCAGAAAAATGGCCAAGGCCCTGGGGTCAGCCAAACGACGATCATGCGCAAACTGGGCAAATACCAATTTAGCTATCAGGACGATTAATAATAAATTAACCTCCATCGAAATCTGAATATTCAAAAAGTTGGTATGGATATTGCATATTTAATGATTGATTATTTCTATTTTGATAAGGGGGTCAAGAAATGGGCGAGTTGATTTTCTCTTTAAGCTATGGGGGTTCCTTAATTGTCATGGGGTGGATCACGAAGGTTTTCCTAGTAAAAATGAAAAAAATCAAGAAGAAATAAAAGCAAAAGATCCGATTGAAAAGGTGGGGATGTAAGTGGCCTTTCTCCTTGGTATTATCATATCCTTTTGTGTGTATGTCTCGATCGGCATCTTTTTATTCAGGAAAGTGAAGAGCTCAGAGGAGTACTATGTTTCTGGACGAAGCGGAAACACATTGATGATAACGGGTACGCTTGTTGCTTCTTTCCTAAGTACGGTATCATTCATGGGAGAAGCGGGATTTTCCTATGAAGGGTATCCGATCCTGCTGCTTATCCTCGTTATTTTTAATGCAAGCGGCTATATATTCGGAGTGTTCCTGTTTGGCAGGTATTTAAGAAGAAGCAAATCATTGACGGTTCCTGAATTTTTTGGTAACCGCTTTCATTCAAAGAAGGTAAGACTGGCAGCTGCCATCACGACGATTCTCGGTATCGCTGCATACTTGGTTGCCGTTACTCAAGGGGCAGCCGTTTTATTGGCCGAGGTTTCTGGTGTTTCCTATCCAATGGCCCTGGTGATCATGTGGGTCGTGTA
Source organism: Peribacillus frigoritolerans (assembly GCA_030562215.1). Classification (GTDB taxonomy): domain Bacteria; phylum Bacillota; class Bacilli; order Bacillales; family DSM-1321; genus Peribacillus; species Peribacillus frigoritolerans_B. Next base: position 194,160 of record JAUPFL010000002.1, read on the forward strand.
TTCATCCTTCACCATTCTCTCAGGAGCGAAGGGGGTCATGGTCAATGATACGGTGATGTTCTTTTTATTCTCGATCGCAACGTATCTGAGCTTTCCTTATATCATTAAATCCGCAGGCGGGTTTCCCGATGCCGTTACGAAGGCGGCAAACCTGGCCGAACGGCCTGATTTATTAAGCTGGCATGGCATTACCGGACCTGCCGCAACGATGGGCACGCCTTGGGAAGCATTGGCATGGGCCGTCATCATGGGCTTGGTCTGGGGCATTGTCATTGCAGTGAGTCCATGGCAAAGCAGCCGATATTTAATGGCAAGAAACGAACACGTAGCCATCCGGGCCGGCGTTTGGGCAACGATATCCATTTTGACCGTCTATTTGTTTCTCCATATCAGCATATCGACAATCACCACCATTAAAGCGGATATCGCCCCGACGGAAAAGGTATTCATTTGGGCAGCGATGAATATTGTCCCGACATGGCTTGGAGTCATCATCGTCAGCGGCATCATGGCTGCGGCCTTATCTTCCTGTTCGAGCTTCCTTCAGATAATAGGAAGCAGCATAACACGGGATATCATGGAACAATCACGGAAAAAGGAATACACCGATCATCATCTATTACGGGCCAGCCGCATTTCCATGGTTGTGATCAGCTTGATCATCTTATTGATTGGATTGTTCCAGCCGCCTGCCGTCATGTGGATCGGCTACTTTGCGGCTACACTATTTGCGGCATCATGGGGACCGATTGCCATATCAAGCGTATTTTCAAAGAAGGTAACGAAAGAAGGCGCCTTTTGGAGCATCGTATTCGGCTTCGTTGGCGTGATACTCGGAGAAAGCCTCGGCATGTTCGGAATAAGCCTTCCCGTTTACCTCAATCCTGTCATCATTGGTTTACTCTTAAGCATAGGTGCACTTATCATTGGTTCCAAGTATGGAACGATCACCATCGAAGAAAGGGAGTTTCAGGCAAATATCCTTCAAACCCCGATTGAAATAGACGAGCAAAAAGAAATGAACATCACCCGCAGATACCCAGCCTATTTAATGATCAGCGGCGTCATGATCATCATGGTTACACTAGTGTTTTATTATTGGCCGATTAATATGAATTGATTGAGATGGCAGGGGAGATCCCTGTCACTTTTTCTGCACCTAGCTAAAATTCAAACTATGTATCACTATGACTATTTTCCCTCGCCTCATGAGCAAAGCCAAAATGATTTGTTTATATCAGTCTTTCAACTAAATTGGTATTATGTTGAAAGAGTTGAATTTAATATTTGTCCCCTTCTTTTTCAAAATGTGACACAAAAGTGATGTCTTTCCATGTTATGCTTTGAGTAAACAAATAAGGAGCTGCATACATGATTAGAATATATGCTGTCATTTTACTTGCTGGTTTAATGTTAATGGGTTGTTCTTCTCAATTAAATGTAAAGGCATCTAAAGAAAAGACACCTAAAGAGGAGTCTGGACATAACGATATCGCAGAAGATATTTATCAAACAAACAAAAACGACAATAAACAAAAAGTGATACTTGAAATCGAGTCGAAATAATATTCAAATAAAAGAGCGACTGCATTTAATTAGCAATCGCTCTTTTATTTATTTTACCTAGTTCTATAGTAATTTTCAGCTGTGTATATTGGCCAGCTCCAAAACGGTACACCTTGCGAAATAATGTAGCGGTCTAAGAAGATTTCAAAGTTAAGGTTTAAAATTTTAATATCTGTAAATTCCAAAATATTAAGGTAATTTGGATCCCTACTCTTTAGTTTTTCAATATCTAATATTAGATAACAATCTTCCAATAGGTGTGCAATAGGAATCCCATGTTCACTTATATATTCAACTTCTTGAGTTTCTTTTATGTCATCTAAGCTAAATAAATGAAGCCCGCCCCTATATTAACACCATCGTCATCTACTGATTCATATATTCTTGCTCCGTTATGAAGTTTTAAGAACGCCTTATAGTCTTCAGGAAGCTTGATATCGTGTTCACTTTCAAACGTTTCAATTTCAGTTGTCTTTATTGGAGGGTTAAAAGAACACGAAACGTTATAGACTTCCCCTTCCTCTACTACTGACTTCATTTGGTCATTGTTATTCAACAATTGCTTTAGTCCTGACAATGTATTTTGTATAAAATGACTCAATTCATTAATCCCTCCATTCAATTAATATGAAGCCCACCAAGGGGATACTTCTTTTGATGGATATCTTTTGGCAATGGAAATAAATTAGACATCGAGTTTGTTCCACCATATTTTAGTGGTAATTCATGATGTATCTCAGCTCCCGGCCATTTTGGTCCCCAATTTGGATCTCCATATGTTTTAATATACCATTTCATATATTTATCCTTAAGTTTAGTATCTCTCTTAGTTCAACCCTGACTAGCTGCAGCGCTAGCACCATCTCCACCTATAGATGGAAAGAACATGCTTAAAACAAAAACAAATGCTAACAATACTCCAGTGAATTTCTTCAACTTAATCCTACTCCCTTTTTACAAATGTTTTATACCAATATGTATAATTCGGCAAAATATTCCAAATACCTCTTTTTACAAATTAATACTTTTGTTAAAAAATTGGATATTTTTGAGGGGAGTATATAGAGAAAATCTAAAGGTAAAATTAACCCGTTCAAAGTATAGTCTCAATTCCTAAAATTGTGGTTTGTTATCCTTACATTAACATAAACTAAAAACAGCCTAATAAGGGAACATGAGGCTGACAACTAGCAAGAGTGGTTGGTCACAACTAATAACTCTTAATCAGAAGAAGAACCATTGTCATCTTGGTGGGATGAGTGGTTCTTTTTCCGTTTCTTGACGAACACAGACAGGATAAGATTGGCGTATATGGCCCCTTTCATTCAATGGTTTCGGTAGTTGTTTTTCCTTCAGTTGGAGCGTATTTATAGAATGTCATTCCCGCTGACCCAAGAAGAATGGTGGCTACTAGAACACCAGTAACCCACATGATGATTTCTTTTCATATTTTTCACTCATTAGATGTTATCTTTTTATTGCTCTTGCCTACTTAATTATTAATAATATCATGCAAAACTTGATTGTCAGATAATTACTTTTACACGAAAAGGACCTACCAACCTCTGATAAAAACCTCCAAAGTTATTAATCATCTATAAAACAAAAAATATTGACTATTGGAAATATCCTGGTTAGAATAAGGGCAAGATTTGAAAGGAGCGATAAGCGTGGCATTTTTACAACTATACTGATATACACACATATTATGGAAAAAACCACTTTTTATAAGGGGTTATTTGCTGTGTGTATAGGATGGATATGTTGTAGAGTTTTTTCGTTCTGCCGGATATCTATGCCGATTTTTTCAGTACACAGAGCCCTTCTGTGTACTTTTTTGTTTTGGGGGATTTTTACATGATGATGTTACTTTTTTATTGATGCGAGTTTGGGAGTTACTCATATCGATTTCATGGTATTCTGCGGTGACTTTGAAAATAGGGGGAATGTAAATTGCAGTTTCTATTATTCTTTTGATGCGGGCTTGAAATAGAAGCTCGTATCGATCAAGCTATCGATACGAAATCACAAATTTCGGAGGTAGCGAATATGGAACAAATATGTTTTGAATTAGAAAATGTCGAAGTGACGTATTTAGATAAAGAGATATTGAAGATTGATCGATTGGCTGTACATCAATTTGACCGCATCGGCATCGTCGGGAAAAATGGTACTGGGAAAAGTACGTTATTGAAGTTACTTGCTGGAGAAATTCAACCGACAAGCGGAAAAGTAAAGGGTTACGTTGATCGTGGCTATTTTGAGCAAGTGGAAGCGCCTGTTGTTGCAGAAGCTGATCCAGCGTTACTGGGAAGATTGGCAGTTCCGCGAAATTCAGGGTCGTTAAGCGGCGGTGAGCAAACGAGGCTGAAGCTTGCCCAATTGTTTACCCACTATAATGAAGCGTTGCTTATCGATGAGCCGACAACCCATTTGGACCAAGACGGCATTTCGTTTTTACTTGATGAGTTACGCTATTACTATGGTGCGCTTGTCTTGATTAGTCATGACAGGGCTGTACTGGATGAACTCGTCACGACAATCTGGGAAGTGCATGAAGGTGAGGTGCATGTATATTCAGGGAATTACAGCGAGTACATGGCACAGAAGCAGTTAAAACGTGAACAACAGAGGCAAGCTCATGAACAATTCATTAAAGAAAAGAGCCGGCTTGAAAAAGCGGCGCAGGAAAAAATGAAAAAGGCTGAAAAAATCGCCCAAGCTGGAAGATTGTCAAAAAAAGAGGCGAATGCAAAACCGAATAAGTCGTTCATGACGAAATCGAAAGGCACAAGCCAAAAATCCGCACAACGTGCAGCGAAGGCAATTGAGCATCGAGTGGAAAAACTTCAGGAAGTGGAAGCTGTACAAGAGGAAAGGCAAATCGTATTTCGCCAGTCAAAGCAATTGGAATTGCATAATAAGTTCCCGATAATGGCGGACCGACTGACTCTTCAAGTGAAGGAGAAAGTATTATTGGATGAAGTGAGTTTCCAGCTGCCGCTCGGTAAAAAAATAGCCATCACAGGCAGCAACGGCAGCGGTAAAAGTACTTTACTTCACCATATTGCGAATAATGGTGCCGGTTTAACGCTTTCTCCAAAAGCGAAAATCGGTTACTTCCGTCAAATGAGCTATCGATTTGCCAGTGATGAAAATGTTCTGCAATTCTTGGGAACCGCTCAGAATATGATGAAGGATTTTTAAGAAGCGTCCTGCATTCGATGCAGTTTGCCGGGACGGATATCCTGAAAAGCGTTCGGTCATTAAGTGGCGGAGAAGCGATTCGCCTCCAGCTTTGTCAGTTGTTCTTAGGGGAAAACAACATTCTGCTATTGGATGAACCGACCAATTTTTTAGATATTACTGCCATTGAAGCGTTGGAACGATTCATGGCTGGATATGAAGGCACGATCATATTTGTATCCCATGATCAAGCGTTCATAAATTATGTAGCAGATCTTCAGTATAAAATACAAGCGAAAAAATTGGTTCAATTGTGATTTTTAAGTTTATAGCAAAATAAGCCGATGAGACAATCTCGTCGGCTTATTTATATAGGAGAGTAACTAGACACATTAAGGATGGATCGAAACCAATGTCCCGATTGGAACAATCCTTGATAATTCCTCCACGTCCCGATTATGCATGCGAATACAGCCTTTTGAGACGGCTTTACCAATCGAGCTGGGATCATTCGTTCCATGAATGCCATAATGTTCTTTTGATAAACTCATCCACATCGTCCCGAATGGGCCTCCGGGGTTGGGGGCTTTATTGATAATGATGAATTGTCCTACTGGTGTACCGGAAAGCATTCTTCCAACGGCAATCGGATATTGTTTTTGCAGTGCGCCATTTTTTAGCAGCCTAAGCCTGCGATTGTTAACGGACACATCAATCTGAAATGGAATGGTATCAGGAGGAGGAAAACCAGGGATAACAATGGGCTGGCCAGGATAAATGACATTCGGGTTTATGGTCGGGTTAGCAGCGATGATTTCAAATAGCGGTTTCCGGTAGTCCCTGGATATCTGTGTCAGTGTTTCACCTGGTTTAACTGTATGAATCAGTCTGAACACCTCCATAGGTTATAGTTGTCATGTTCCATTCTATGTGATTTTTCAAAAGTGTTTCATAACTCGTTGTAAGCTGTTATCTGTTTTTAATGAAATTTATATGTTAAGTAATTAAGCCGAAAAGAAACCGAAATGAACTTTTGATAAAATAAGTTTTTATCGAGATGGATTTTTTGTTAGTTAAAGAGGGGGAATAAGGGTGGAGGAACATGTGAAAAAGGCTTTAGTAGAATGGAATGAAGAAATCAGTGATGTGTTAAATGGGATAGAAAAAGAGTATGAAGAGGTTAAGCGTGAACTTCAGGTTTATTCCTATAAATTCAATATTACCAAACAGGTTGTACAATCCACTATAAATGATGAAATTATTCGAAACATCCGCGAGCTCTATCATAAACCTTTTGAACAAAAATTGAATGAATTGAAAGAATCGATAAAAGAGCTGGAAGAAAAGAGAAAGGTTTTTCAAATGTTTGTCGATAAAATTGAAAAGGTCAGTGAAAGGGAAGAAGGCAAACCGCAAATATCAGTCATATAAGGCAGCGAAGATTAGGTACTCAGAACAACTCTACCATTCTATACACAAAAACCATGGCAGCGAATATAACTGCTTTTTTTTGCTGGAATAGCAATAGGCGGTCCATTGTTTACCCCAACATCAACCCGGGTACACTATCCTATAAAAAGGGAATGGGGGAATTCTATGTGGAATGCGGTCTTTTGGGGAGGGGTTTCGGGTTCCGCCGTCCTGCTTGGCGCACTTGCCGCCATCTTCATACCGATAAAGAAAAACATCATTGGCTATATTATGGCTTTTGGTACGGGTGTATTGATTGGTGCCGCGGCATATGAGCTGCTTGCTGATTCGGTGAGTGATGGAGGAATCTGGGCGACGGCGATCGGATTCATTGCAGGGGCCGCCGTGTTTACCGCCTTGGATTTTCTTATTTCCAAGAAAGGTGCGGATAAAAGGAAACGATCCAATAATAGCTCCTCGAAGGAAGCGGGCCTAGCCATTTTCATCGGGACGGTGATGGATGCCATTCCGGAGTCGATCATGATTGGCGCAAGCTTAATAAGCGGCGGCTCGGTAAGCTGGCTATTGGTCATCGCCATCTTCATCAGTAATATTCCGGAGGGGCTCTCAAGTACAACGGGTCTGCTCAAAAGTGACTATTCCAAGAAGAAAATCATGCTGCTGTGGTTTTCCGTCCTGATCATTTCGGCACTCTCCTCGATGTCGGGCTATCTATTCCTCGATCATGCCCCGGACTATGTCCTGGCAGCGATGGCAGCCTTTGCAGGCGGCGGGATCATCGCCATGATCGCCTCAACGATGATGCCTGAAGCATTTGAAGACGGAGGGCCGATCACGGGCATATTCACCGCTGCCGGCCTGCTGATCTCTTTGGTTCTGGATTCGATGTGAGATTGTCCCCTTGGAAGGAAGGGGGGCAATTTTTTTGTTATAAATTCTATCATAGAAGGAAATGGACAAGGAAATCTATCTCGAAAAAAGAATTGTAGGTGTTAAAATACCATTTCAAATCATACACTCATCATATAGATTTTAGACATTGAGGAGCTGTTGGAAATGAACTTCGAGATGCAAATAGCGAATATGTTGGCTGATAATATAAATGGTTTCATTACATTCGTCCGGGAAAATCATGAAAATGAAAACAATTGCTTTTGTTTAAATAGAGATAAATTGTATCAATTGAAGCTTCTTGTTGAGGAGTTTAAGTTTCAAGTATTGGCCGATGAACTTAAACGAATCAACCGGTTTACCTGGGATGAAAACTACACGCATTTATTAGTTGATAGATTCAGAAAAGGGATGGTGATCATTGAAGAGTACGTTGAAAATAACTATAGTGATTTATTCATTTTCACCGCTAGAATTTACACGTTGAATAACCTCAGCTTGACCTTTTGCAAGGAGGAATGTCTGTGATGAAAGTGGACCCCAATTATATAAGAATTATGACGTCATACCCCTTCAGATCCAATTGTCTAAGGGGTATTTCCTTGTCCAGAGGCTAGTTAGGACATGTGCAAGGTTTTGTCAGGGTCGATCCTGATCAACCATAGTTATGACGACATTTCCCTTTTTATGTCCTAGCTCTACGTATCTATGAGCCTCGGGAATCTGTTCCAGCGGGTAGCGTTTATCAATGACCGATTTTAATTTTCCAGTTTCGATTAGCTCCTTGAGAAATACTAAATCTTCCGTACGTTCCTTTGCTATTCCCTGTCCTTCAACTGACACGTATCGTCCGTTCGGGCTCAGCGCCTTCTTGCAAGCGGCTTTCGAGCTTTTCCCGACTGCATCAAAGATGATATCATATCGCTCTTGTCTTTCCGTGAAGTCTTCTTCCGTATAATCAATTACCTTATCGGCTCCCAATGATTTCACCAATTCAAAATTAGCGGCACTGCATACTCCGGTAACTTCTGTTCCAAAGTATTTGGCCAGCTGCACCGCGGAAGTCCCTACAGAACCGGATGCACCATAGATGAGGACTTTTTGCCCGTCCTGGATATTGGCTTTTCTGAAAAAATGCAGAGCTGTCGTTCCTCCGAAAGAAACGGCTGCAGCTTCCCCATAGGTCATATTGGCAGGCTTCATTGCGATTGGCCCGCCTTCAGGTATGCATGTGTATTCGGCATGTGCCCCAAAATTCATTCCAGTCATGGCAAAAATCTGGTCGCCTTTTTTGAATTTTGTCACATTCCTCCCGGTATCTTCTATCTCCCCGGACAACTCCACTCCGAGTATCGGTTTTCGCGGTTTTCTAAGACCCAGGAAGATTCGCATCGGCAGCCATAATAAGAAAGGGCTCTTGAAACTCCGGACTCTTATGTCCCCAGAAGCCACTGTTGCCGCGTGAACCTTTACCAGTATTTCATTGTCCTTAGGGGTTGGTTTTGCTACCTCTTTGAGTTCCAGTACATCGGGCGGACCGTATTTCGTGCATACCATTGCTTTCATCGCAAATCTCCTTAGTTTTTGATTCAATCTTTTAATACTATGTTGGAAGCTGTAAGATAAAACTAACGTAACTGAAGCTTCTGATGAAATGTTGAAAAGCAGTGAGATTCATGGGGATTTCCCTGAGGTACTCCAAGAGTACGTTCAATTCGGATAATGCGCGAAGATTTGGCTTTGCTGATTCACGACAAAAGGAGATTAAAGAATGGCCAGTAACGAAAGACCAAGAAGAATAATTTTAGATTTAGCAGTTACATTAGATGGATTTATTGAAGGGCCGAAAGGGGAAGTGGACTGGTGCATTATGGACTCTGAAATGGGGTTCATTGATTTCTTGAATCAAATTGATACTATATTTTATGGAAGAAAAAGCTATGATTTATGGGGACAATATACGCCAGAAAATGAGGTATCCGATACTGAAAATGAAATGTGGAAAATCGTTCATGGCAAAGAAAAGTTCATGTTTTCCAAAACGAAAAAAGCACTGATGATAAAGTCACGATCATAAATGATGATATTGTTGAAGAAGTAAATAAAATAAAGAATAAGCCTGGTAAAGACATCTGGCTTTATGGAGGGCAAGTCTTATTACATCTTTTATAAGACTGGGGCTGGTTGATGAATTCAGGTTATCTGTTCACCCTGTTATTTTAGGGGAAGGAAAACCTTTGTTTGTTGACATAAAGGAGAGATTGAATCTAACACTTGTTGATACAAAAAGCTTTTCCTCTGGCGTTGTTCAACTTTGCTATCATCTTAATGAAGAGTGATCGATAAGCATAATGATATCCTTTATCCAAGGTGAAATTAAATTTCTTCTTCTAATGGGGGAGTTTTTAAAAATCTTGAATTCACGAGTAAAAGCTTAGAATTCACGAGTAAAACTCCAAAACTCACGAGTAAAAGCCTAGAATTCACGAGTAAATCCCCAAAACTTACGAGTAAAACCCTAAATAAGGCTAGTAAGGTATCCATACTTGATGTATGGGTACCTTTTTTATACATTTTGCAATTTATAAATTATAAAATGTAATATATATGTTGCAAAAAGTTAAATAAATCATATAATAAGGGTGAGCGATGGAATTTAATGGAGGTCGATCGAAGATGAATTTATTTAGACGAACGAAAAAGATCACGGATGAGCGGATTGAGAATGTAAGAAATAAAATTTATAAAGAAATGTATTACGTCATTTTGGTCATTTGCCTGGTGAGTGCACTTTTCAAACTATATAAATATGGTGCAGGCAGCGGGGAGTTATATCTGGAATTCGCGATCCTTGTTGCAGGGGGGTGTATTACTTAGCTCGTTCCATTTTTTTAGGTGTATTCTGGGATGAAGTGGAGATGCATGACCGCACCAGCAAAACACCGATGAGCAGGAAGACGATTTTTGGGACGGTTGCTTTAGCACTCATCATCTCTTTATTCATGGGGGTGAATAGTGCTGTATCCTATGCTGATGGCAGTTCCCAGGGTGTATGGTATTTTGTATTGGTATCGTTTGTATCCGTTATGATCTATTTGCCGATTTTACTTCTGTTTTTTGGTGGTATATACTTGCTGGCGAAGAAAATCGGAATGAAAAATAGCTAAGATAATAAGAAATAGTAGGTGCTTTCCCTTGAAAAATATAAAACTGAAGCTTGCGCGAGTAGAAAAGGACTTGTCACAAGATGAACTGGCCAAGATTGTCGGCGTATCCAGGCAAACGATAGGATTGATTGAATCCGGAAAGTATAATCCCTCATTAAGTTTATGTGTCGGTATTTGTAAAGCATTATCCCGTACATTGGATGATTTGTTTTGGGAGGAAGACTGAATAAGGGGTATCCATTGACTTGGATATCTTTTTTTTTCAGGAATTTATCATCAAAAAATGGGGGAAGGTATAGCATGTAAGCAAAAATCTAACATTCGAGAGGGATGGTTTGATGGATCGTACGATTGGTTACTTGCGTGAGATATTGTCTAACTATACGGACCAATATCCTGAAGCGCAGGAAATTTATAATAAAATCAAAAGCGGACACTTTCATTCTGAAGAAGAACTCGTCAATAAGCTATCCGGTAAAGAAGCCAGTCTCCTTAACCATATTCTTCCTAAGGAAATCAAGCATGCAAAGGAAGCGAGTGATACGGAACGGGTCACGCAATTATCAGAGGTATATGAACTGATTATTATTTAATAAAACCTTGTCCATGATGATCATGGACAAGGTTTTTAATGCTTTTTTATTCCATTTCACTAAGTGAATCCATATGACTGGCTATCATGGCGATGATCGTGCTTGCTTCTTCCTTGCTGAAAATGAAATTCGTTTCATCCTTTATCAGGTCATCATCCGCTGTCCGAATCCGATTGATCCGTTTCAGCACACCATCACCCGTCTCCTGAACGATCCCGAATTGATAGGTGACCTCCACTTCATTATCCTGGATATAGGCGGTCACTTCAGGCGTTTCCCAGTCTACATCGATTTCGTATATATCGGAATCTTCGCCGTCAGGATCATACAAATCATCATTTTCATCATCCATATCCAATTCATATGCATAATCATCATTATCCTCATCATCATCCTCTTCCAAATAGTTATGGAAGCTCTCATGGACAGCATCGACGATATCTTCAATATCCGAAAGGATGACCTTGCTGATCTGCCCTAAATCCGGATCGAACGATTCCATATAAAATTCTTCATTATACGGATCAAAAAACAGCGAGGAAAAATAATCCCGCTCATCGTCTTCCAGCTCTGTATAAAACTCGATGCGTGGATGCTTAGACCCGCGCTCCACGATCATACTGCCATTGCGGTCGTATTTCTCACAAATTGATTTAAGATGATCCTGCAATTCCCCGCTTACTCTGTCAAACCATTCTAATGACATCAACATCCACTTCCTTTCGTGATTATTATTTCCCAGAAAGAGCGAACATGACGTGCCATTTATAGCCAAATGCAATTTAACTTCGCATCAAAATGTCAGTAATAAAAAAATAATTTAAAGGGAAAATAAAAGGAAAATGATAATGAAAATAGTGATTAGAGTTCCCTATACCTTTCAATGATAAAGTCAATAAAATACCTGCTTGCTATTGGCAATACCTTTTTTATCCTTAAACGCCAAAGTAATTGTTCGGATAATGGAAGGAGAGATGGTTTTCGTCACAATATGATAGGGACACTTATTTAAGAGCAGTTTCGGTAAAATCGAAATGCCAAGCCCATGTTCAATCATGGACATAATCGCATAAGGATCATATACACGGTATTGTGTATCAGGTTCAAGATGGCACTTTTTAAAAATTAATAATGGTTCATGTATAACTCCCTCATCCAAAAGGATATAAGGATCTTTTAGCAATTCCTCCAAGGAGACTTCTGTGGATGATGCTAAAGGGTGATCTAGTGGCATTACAGCCACCATTTCATCTTCTTGCAAGGGAATCGCAGTTAAATCCGTAACATTTGAATTCACAAAGCCAAAGTCTACGCTGCCTTCTTTAATCCAGTTTGTGATTTCCGAATAATTTCCTTGATGTAATTCGAAATGAACAGTTGGGTAAAGTTCCTTGAATTCTTTGATTAATCCTGGTAGCCAATGACATGTAACACTGGAAAAGGTGCCAATTCGAATAAGGCCGCTTTGCAGTCCCTCCATCTCTTTATGCTTTTCAGTCAGTTCCCTGTGTGAATTACAAATCTTCCTGATATATGGCAAAAATTCCTCGCCATCTGGTGTCAGGGTAATACCCTTTCGAGAACGTATAATAAGAGTTGTGGAAAGCTCTTCCTCTAATGAATGCACCATTTGGCTAATGGCGGACTGCGTATAGCCAAGTTCTTCAGCAGCTTTTGTAAAACTGCCTGTTTCTATGGTTTTGATAAAAGCATAATACGAATTCAACCTTACTAACCCCTTTGCATTAGTGTTTCTAATAGATCTATTATAAAAATTGGTTTTACTAATGTAAATGGAAGAAATAAAATATAGTTGGGAACAGAACAACAAAGGAGTTGAAGCAGAAAAATAATGAATATTAACGTTAAATACAGAAATATTATTTATGCATTTTTAATGGCTTTTTGTATGTCCTTTTTTATTTCATTTATATTAGTCTCAATAAATAGGGGTTATGATCATGGATTCTTATCTACATGGTTAAAAACTTGGTCACAGGCTTTTATCTGTGCTTTCTTTGGAGCTTACTTTTTTCCGAGAGTAATACAACAAATAATGAGAAGAATTAGTTTTGTAGAAAAACCACTCATGATTGAGATAGATTCATTAGTGAGAGAAAAAGACAATTGATGATGCCGGTAGAAAAGTAAAATTTGTTTAAAAGGATCTCCTGATTTTAGAGCTGCCCTAATGATGGGGAGCTTTTTATGCGTTTCCCTGGAAAATTTCAAGACCATGCTACTTTCTTCCTGTAAAAGTTTATATAGAGTGTGAAAGGGGGTGAGTGGCATGGCAAACCAGATTCCAGTTTCAAGTACGTTGCGGATCGATTTTGAGACGGGGTTAAATGAAAAAGGGGCTCTCGTTTTCAAGCGGAGGACATTTTCGAACATCAAGGTCGAGGCGACGGCGGATCAGTTGTTTTCGACGGCTGTTGCAATCACAAGTGTGCAGAATTATCCAATGGGTGAAGTGAACCGGGTGGATACGTATTCATTGATTGGCTGATCGGTATTTGGAAAGATGCCGAAGCGGGGGAGGTGAGTTGAAATGGCTAAAGTACTGGAATTGATTTTCGTTACGGAGGAAGGAAAGTCAGCGACGATTTCCGTTGATAATCCGAAGGAGCCGGTCGAAGTGAATACGGTTAAACTGGCAATGGAAAAAATCATTGCGGGAATGTGTTCGTTACATCTTCAGGGGATTTCGTCGATTTGAAAGCGGCACGCCTTGTCGAGCGGAATGTCGAGGAAGTGGAACTCATCTAACGAACGGGTCTTGTTAGTCACCCTGGAAGAGAGGTGAAAAAAGTGGATCAAATCCTGCCATTTGTCAGTGATATTGGGTTCCCGATCATTGTTACCCTTTATTTGCTTCATAGGATTGAAACGAAATTGGATACTTTGAATGAAACCCTTGTGGAGCTGCCAGATCGCCTGCGAGAAGGGATTCCCAAGTCAGGTTAAGGATAAGCGGTGAGCCTCATGGGTGATATCATCCATGAGGCTTTTCCTTTTTTGAAATGGAAAAGATTTAATAGATTCTAGTTTTATATCAAAACTATCGGGTATACATAAGACTGTAGCTAGTTCATCAAAAACCCAAACAATAAGGAGGAGTTTTAATGACTAACAACAATGAAAAAATGAGCAGGAAGAAGCTGGCCGCAAAGGCGGGGAAGCGACAGCAAAAAATCATGATAAGGAATTTTTCCAAGAGATTGGTCAAAAAGGCGGAGAGGCCACATCCGAAAATCATGATAAGGAATTCTATCAGGAAATTGGCAAAAAAGGCGGAGAGGCTAGAGCCGATCAACGTGATGGTTCCGGTGATTGAAAAATGAGCATGGAAGAGGCAGGACGCTAGGGCGGGGAAAATAGCTGCCGCTAAATAAAAGAAGCGACCTGAAGTATTTAGCTGAATCTAGTTTTATGGCTGTTCAAACGGGTACATGACATATGTAGCTAGTACATGAAAAATCCAAATAATAAGGAGGAATTTTTAATGGCTAACAACAATGAAAAAATGAGTCGTGAAGAAGCAGGACGTAAGGGTGGAGAAACAACAGCGAAAAATCATGATAAGGAATTTTATCAAGAGATTGGCCAAAAAGGCGGAGAAGCAACATCCGAAAATCATGATAAGGAATTCTATCAAGAGATTGGCCAAAAAGGCGGAGAGGCCACTTCCGAAAATCATGATAAGGAATTCTATCAAGAGATTGGCCAAAAAGGCGGAGAAGCAACATCCGAAAATCATGATAAGGAATTCTATCAAGAGATTGGTAAAAAAGGCGGAGAAGCGACATCCGACAGTCATGGCAAGGAATTCTATCAGGAAATCGGCGAAAAAGGCGGAGAGGCACGGGGAAATCAACGTGATGATTCCGATGATGGAAAAATGAGCCGTGAAGAAGCAGGACGCAAAGGCGGGGAAAAAAGCCGCCGTTAAAATATAATGAAACCTATAGATGACCGGGGAGACCATTCCCTCGGTTTTTTTATGCCAGCAAGTTGTCTTTCACAGCACATTGCAAAGTGTGCTTAGGGATTAAAGTGGGTAAAGAATAACATCTAGAAAAGGAAGAGGTGATGAAGAAATTGATTGCCCGTTATTCATTTCCCCGTTTAAAAGCAGGCGGAGTTACATTCACTGCACGGCATTCATTGCTTGCTCTTGGTCTTGCGGGAATCGCTTATCTGGTTTCCAATAAGAGGAAGCATCAAGCGGTATTCAAAACGGCTTCATTGATGTGCAAGATCGAACGGAAAGAAGATTCCATAAAGCTTATTTGGCCTGATGAAGGCGGTTACTATCGGGTATTCAGGGGCGAGAGCTGATTTACAGCGGCACGGAGCCAAAGATTGCAGATCGTGGTCTGACTCCAGGAACCATCTATACGTACACGATAGATAGCTTGAATGAAAAAGAACAGGCAGTGAACAGGATGAAAATACAGACATCAACGACCGCCGAGAATAAAAAAGAGGATAATATCCTTTTGGATTTGGTATTCACCACAATTGTCGCAAAAGGCCAAGCCAGCCTGGAATGGGAGCCCATCAAGGGAATAAAAGAGTATACGATTTACCGAAACGGCGTGGATATTGGGAAAGTGCGTGGATGTTCTTTTAGTGATCGGAGTATTAGTGAAGATCAGGAATACACATATACCATTAAAGCAAAGCGGCCCCTTCCGCGTTCAGAGCAGGAGTCCTATGCCGTGAAATCCCTTGTAGCGAGTATTGTCGGAGCCGTAAAAAAGGTTCCTCCCAAGCACAGGCAGCGATTGAGGAAATAACGAATACAAAAAAGATAGGACCTGTAAAACAGCTTTTGCAGTCAGTTGAAAACGATGTTGATGGTAAAAGGAAAAGAAATTGGCAGCTGCGCTATTCCACTTTTTTACCGGAAGAGTGGCTGAAAAACCCCAATCTTGCCTCAAAGGTTCCCTATTTTAAAGGAGACAACCGCGGGTTTGATCCTGAATCCTCCCGTTTCCGGACCAGGGTCGATGTGTACATCCACGAAAAGGAAAGTGAAGCCGAGATTGAATTTTCCAAAGCGGTCGGGAAAAGTGAGGCCTACAACCATGAGGGGGATTTCCTTGAGGAGGGAGTGGCCTCGGATGAAGACATTTTAGTGAAGCGCGTATTATCCAATCATGAGAAAACGACAATTCAGCTGACACACTCTGTAGGCAACCCAATCATCATTTCACCTGCCGTGGATTATAAAGTGATCGGGACCTTTTACCGAAATGGCGAAATCAATATCGCCGGCTATCATGATCAGGCACCGCATCACGAAGTCTACCTAAAGGAGGCAGATGACCAAAACTGGGAACCGCTGCACCTAGCGGAAAACAAAGGACTCGAAATGATGGCGCACCCTACGGCCAATCATTTATGGAGATACTCCACATTCACACAATGAAAAAGGACGAAAAGCCAAGATCGCTTATCGTCCTTTTTTTGTTTATTAGCCTCTAAGTATTGATTTTCTTTATAGACCCGATATAATACCTGTTCCAAATCTGTGAGAAGATGTGAAACAAGATTAAGTCATTATAAATGCGGCAATCCTTGTTTGACTATCCGCACAATTTTTTGCTTGAAACCTGCTAGACCAATGAGTAGAGCTATTAAGTTATTTGCTATTATCAGTTTAATTTCAGTATTGATCGCTTTTGTTATTATCTAATGTTTTCTACTGGTTTTTGGCTAATTAGTTTATTTAGGAAAATTTTACATAATTATTGACCATCATTTCAAACGATAATAAAAATACAATGGGCAAAATATACTAATTCGTATAAAAATGGTAAAATATATCTAGTGTTGCTTTTGAGATAGATATAATATTTAAATAAAAAATTTGAACTGGAGATGTGTTAGTTGAAAAAAATCATTTCATTTATTGCGGTTTTTATCTTAATATTTTCATTTTTTTCACAGCCTCGTATAAGTAAAGCAAAGAATCAAAGCGAAAAGAACTATTTAGTAGAGTTTAATAAAGAATTGGATACTAAATTAATTGAAAAAGAGGGAGGTGAAATCAAAGGGAAATACAAGCATTTTAAGACTGCAAAAGCATTATTAACAGCTGATGAATTATATAAAATAAAGAAAAATCCAACTGTAAAACTGATTGAAGAAGATGTAACAGTACAATCTACTCCTTTAAATGGAGAAACATATCTTGAAAATGGATATGGGAACAAAACGAATTAATGCTGATAAAGCTCATGAAAATGGTATAACTGGAAAAGGCATTAAACTTGCAATTTTAGACACCGGGATTTCTAATCAATCTGGGATAGTAATAGAAAAGCAAGCTTCATTTATAGATAGTGAAGAAGATGTTATTGATTTAAACGGTCATGGAACAGCAGTATCTAGTATAATTGCAAATTCATATGAAAATTCTGGATTCCACGGAGTAGCTCCAGATGTTAAATTGTATGTTGGAAAAGTACTTGATCAAAATGGTACAGGACAATATAGTGATATAATTGAAGGAATTGAGTGGGCAATTAAAGAAGATATTAATATTATAAACATGAGCTTCGGTGGTATTAAAGAATCTGAAATATTGAAAAATGTGATTGATAAAGCTTATGATCAAGGAGTCTTAATGATTTCTTCAGTAGGAAATGAGGGGACTGAAAAAGTTACTTATCCGGCTGCCTATGATAATGTAATTGGTGTTGGAGCCTCAGACTTCTATAATCAAATGAGTTCATTGTCTAATTATAGCGATCAATTAGAATTGGTTGCCCCGGGAGTAAATATCCAAACTTTAGATTTAAATGGCGATCATATAACAGCAAGTGGTACTTCTATAGCTGCCTCATATGTTTCAGGAGTTGCAGCCCTTCTTTGGTCACAAAATGTAAACCTTGATAATAAAGAAATGCGCACAAAATTAAAAGACTACGCTACAACACTAGATAATCAAAAGAAATATAATTTGGTAAATGTTGATCCTTCTATCTCTCAATATGTTGAACCGTATAATCCAGATAACGTCCAAACAGATTCGAAACAAGATGAATTAACCGAAGAAGAATTGGCATTTTTAACTGAAGCTGGTTGGTCAGAAGAAGCTATTGATGGAACAACTAATGAAGAAATGAAAGAGTTTATATCTGAAGGAGCAATGAATCCTGACTATTCTGAAACTACCTATACATTTGTACCGGAAGATGAAAGTAGTGGGGATGTACAAGCTCAAAATTTAAAGAATGGTGGAAGTATTACTCTAAAAGTAAGTGCGTCTTATCTTGGAATTAAGAATAGTAATGAAAAACAGTTTAAAATAAATGGTAGTTATAATTGGAATAGCATGCCAAAAAATCGGTACGTGGATCTTTTTGCTCTAGCCTGGACTGATAACGCTTGGTATAAATCTACAAGTAAATTATCTCATACTTATTATGGTGCAATTCCTATTACTGAATCTGTTACTGTTTTTAAACCTTCTTTAAAAGCGGGTATGTCTTGGAAAGTAAATCTACGTGCTGGATCACATGATGATATAGGGAAATTCACTCAATATATTTATCTACCTAAATCTGCTTCAAGTAAAAACAATGGACCTTTACAAGCAATAGTAGAATATTCTCATGCTTTCACAACGATAACTCCATCTATTGGTGGTGGCTCAGGAGGTTTTTCATACGGAATTTCTACAGGAACGGGTAAAGACTACGCGGACAATCCTCCTATAAGCAGTGTGAAAAGTTACTAAATAAATAATTAGAGTAACAAAAAAGAGGAGAATAACATGTAATGTTCAACATTTGGAAGGGTGTATCTTGTGCGAAAGTTAATTATTGGTATTTTGATTTCTTCATTAATAATATTTGCCTATTACTACTACATTGCTCAAATTGATAAAAAGAACAATAAACTCGATCTTAACGTCGAACAATCCCTTGAACATCAATTGACAACAAAAGACTATGAGAGTTTTACTTATAAAATTACCAATAATACAAATAAGAACTTTAATTTGCAGTTTACTACAGGTAATGAAATAGACGTAGAATTCAAAACAATAACGAATAGTCCAATTAAAGAGGGTAATATCATTACTGTTGAATCTCAACCGACTAAAAAACATAAAAAAGATTTTAATAAAGGAGACACATATGAGTATACTATAAGAATTAATTCGAAGTTGCTTTCAAAAAGGAGACTATCAATTAACTGCTCAATTTATTCCAAGTAATGCTAGTACTCTTAATAAAGTTGAGCAAATAATAACTCACCCTTAACAATTATATAAATATACTTCATAAATATTGTTCTTTAATGTGTACCAACCACATTCGTTATAGAGCCTTACCGGAAACTCTATAACGTAAAAAAGGTAATTCAGCTGAATTACCTTTTTTACGTTATAGAATGCCAATAAAGAGATAATCTAAACCATAACGAAAGCAGAAGATTAAATACCTTTTCCATCTGTGTTTTCATTCCGAGCTTAATATGGCAGTTAGGGGCTTCGATTTTAATTGTTTACTTCCCGATAAAGAGCGAATAAAGTGTATCTAGATTAATTTCCGGGTTTTCATTGGCAACTGCTATTAATTTTATCTGCTCCTTTACCCAAACTTCTGAAGATGTTTGATTAGCCTTTTCTTGATTTTCTTCCCCTAAGTGCGAACTAGTTCTCCACGGTCTTTAATTAAATTAACATTAATATTTACAAGTCTATTTATAAAAACCGCTTTCGAACACTTGGCGACGGCAGCATACAGCTTTCTTCTTTCTTTCCGAACCATTTGTAACGGTTCCTGGCAATGAAATCATAAACGAAGTTACGGATGAAGCTTGGAACGATGATGAAACCGTAAAGCAATTTCCATGCACCTTGTAAGCGGCGGCAAATCCTCAAGGCTGCAGACGATTTATAGTAGGCCTTATCCTTTTCGATCAGCACCATGCTATCTATATCTGCAGGAACATCATACTTCTTCAGCAACTCTTGTCCTGCCTCACTTTGAAGCGAAGCGTAATGAAAAAGCCCCTGCGGATCCCGCTTTATAATGAACTGGACACTCGAATCGCAAAAGTTGCATTCACCATCAAACAAAATGACCGGATTCATGAACATTCCTCCTATAGAGAGACGTTATCATACTCATGCTTCTATAATACACTACCCGTTTTGGAAAGGCGAAAACGTCTGGAACTGCCTGGAGTTTTGAATATGGAAGTGATTGTTCGTTCCGGCAAGTCACTAACGGGTGAGTGTGTTGATATAGGCAGTTTTTTGACTGTTATCAAACTGTTATTTTCCATTAACTAAACTGTAAACAAGCTATGATATGGTAGATACTCCAATGAAGTTCCTTAAGTAAAAAGCCGGCAATCCTATATTTAGAGGAACGCCGGCTTTTTCATTCAAACCATAAATGAGGATCAGAAGATATAACTAGTAGTTTCTTTATAGGGGTAAGATTTCATGAAACGTGATCCGTATTTTGATAATGCGAAAGCTGTTTTAATCGTACTAGTTGTTTTGGGACACACATTAGCTAGAATGGTGGAAGAAAACGAATGGATTTTAACTAGTTATTTGTTTATTTTTTCATTCCATATGCCAGCTTTCATTTTAGTATCCGGTTATTTTTCAAGAAAGATAAAAAGCAAAAAGGACCTCTGGGGGCTGATTAAGAAAATATTAATTCCATATTTAATATTCCAGGTGATTTATACCTTCTATTATCAGAAGATATTTGATGAACCAATTGAATTCACAATTTTGACTCCAAGATGGGCTTTATGGTTCTTAATAAGCTTATTCTGCTGGAATATATTATTGTTTATATTTTCCTCCAGGAAATATGGAATCGTTTTTTCAATAATTGTCTCTCTAATAATCGGTTACTTCGGTGAAGTGAATGAATGGTTAAGTTTGTCGAGAACGTTCTTTTTCTTTCCTTTCTTTTTAATTGGATATTTTTAGAAAAACATCATTTTGAATGGGTTAAAAGAAAAGTAATGCCCTAATAGGCTGGGCTGTACTAGGGTTAATCTTTACCGGTATCTATTTCTATGGGGAAACCACTTGGAGGGAATGGTTTTATGGCCGTTTAGGTTATAAGGAATTAATGGAAGGCTCCATTGCCCTCGGCTTTATATATAAGTTACTCGTTTACTTAATTATGGGAGCAGCAACTTATTGTTTTTTATGTATTGTTCTAGAAAGCATACTTTTTTACTGAAATAGGATCAATTACATTAGCTATTTATCTTTTTCATATGTTTTTTCTGGAATATGTTTATAACTCATTTATTTATGATTGGATCAAGGAAAGTGACCAATACTATGTTTTATTAGTCATACCTGTAACCATTATATTTATATTATCAAGAAAACCGATTGTGAAAGTGGAATGTGTGTTAACGGGAATGAAAATGAAAGCATAACAGAATCTTAACACCTATAAAGTAACTAACCCTTCAGTTTGAAGGGGTGAGACAGCAGATAAACTCGATGAAAATCAAGTTTGTCTGCTGTTTTTATGAGGGTTTGTAAAACTACCTCAAACGTCGATTTCCACTCCAGGCACTCGCTTTCCGCGGGCGGTCGGGGAGTCTCCTCGTCGCTTTGCGCCTGCGGTGTCTCCCCTTGACGCGCTTTCCCCGCAGGAGTCTCGCACCTTCCGTTCCAATCAAGTTTGTTTTGAAATATAGGTAAAACCTTTTTTCTACAGTGTTTATTAGGGTTTGTAAAACCTCAAACGTCGATTTCCACTCCAGGCACTCGCTTTCCGCGGGCGGTCGGGGAGTCTCCTCGTCGCTTTGCGCCTGCGGTGTCTCCCCTTGACGCGCTTTCCCCGCAGGAGTCTCGCACCTTCCGTTCCAATCAAGTTTGTTTTGAAATATAGGTAAAACCTTTTTTCTACAGTGTTTATTAGGGTTTGTAAAACCTCAAACGTCGATTTCCACTCCAGGCACTCGCTTTCCGCGGGCGGTCGGGGAGTCTCCTCGTCGCTTTGCGCCTGCGGTGTCTCCCCTTGACGCGCTTTCCCCGCAGGAGTCTCGCACCTTCCGTTCCAATCAAGTTTGTTTTGAAATATAGGTAAAACCTTTTTTCTACAGTGTTTATTAGGGTGTGTAAAACCTCAAACGTCGATTTCCACTCCAGGCACTCGCTTTCCGCGGGCGGTCGGGGAGTCTCCTCGTCGCTTTGCGCCTGCGGTGTCTCCCCTTGACGCGCTTTCCCCGCAGGAGTCTCGCACCTTCCGTTCCAATCAAGTTTGTTTTGAAATATAGGTAAAACCTTTTTCTATAGTGTTTATTAGGGTGTGTAAAACCTCAAACGTCGATTTCCACTCCAGGCACTCGCTTTCCGCGGGCGGTCGGGGAGTCTCCTCGTCGCTTTGCACCTGCGGTGTCTCCCCTTGACGCGCTTTTCCCGCAGGAGTCTCGCACCTTCCGTTCCAATCAAGTTTGTTTTGAAATATAGGTAAAACGCTTTTTGTTATAAACTCAGCCCTTCATTTTGAAGGGTTTTTTCATGAAAAGATATTTAGTAATTTACAAGAAAATCTATTTAAAGGGGGATTAAATGGAGGCTCCACTAAAAGGGTGACAACCCTTATAAAGTTATTTCAGGAAAGAAAATGAAGGTGATTAACCGAAATGTTTCCAAAATTATTAACAGGTAATTACTTTTGTATTTCACTTTCAATAAATCAACTCTAAACATTCAGATTTATTTTATTATGACTATATAAGATTTTACTATCATCAAAGGAGCGGGATATGAAAAAGTTTTTCTTCATCTTCATTTTGGCTTTAATCCCTTTCGCCTCTACGACGGTAAGTGCAGAATCTGACTTACCCCTCAATAGTGAAGCCGGGATCATTATTGACGCGAAAAGTGGAAAAGTATTATACGAAAAAACATGGATAAAAGTATGTATCCAGCCAGTCTAACGAAAGTTGCCACGGCTATATATGCTATAGAACACGGGGATATGGACGAACTAGTTACTGTTAGCAAGAAAGCAGCGAAAGCAGACGGGTCTTCGGTATTTATAGAACCCGGGGAGGAAATAGAGCTTTCCAAATTAATTGCAGGAATGCTGATCAACTCCGGAAATGATGCAGCCATCGCAATTGCCGAGCATATGTCTGGCAGTGAAAAACGGTTCATGAAAGATGTGAATGAGTTTTTAAGCAAAGAAGTAAACGTCACCGATACTCATTTTACGAACCCCCATGGATTGTTTGACAAAGACCATGTAACTACAGCCAGTGACCTTGCGAAAATTACCCAATATGCAATGAAAAATGAAACTTTCCGTGAGTATTTTGGGAAGAAGGTTTTACCATGGGAAGTGGAAACATGGGACACAACTCTCATTACCCATCATAAAATATTAAAAGGCGAACTCCCCTATAAGGGAATAACCGGCGGGAAAACCGGTTTCGTCAGTCAATCCGGCTACACCCTGATTTCTACTGCCACTAGAGGAGAACAGGACTTGATTGCTGTCACTCTAAAAGCTCCTTCAGACAAAGTTGCCTACTCTGATACCAAGCTTTTATTCAACTATGGCTTTGAAAACTTTAAATCAGGCAAAATTGATAAAAAAGCAAGCTTTATTCAGCGGACTACTCTAATTCCTACACGCTGAACGAAGACTTATACTATACTCATTTAATCAGTGATCAACCTAGTCTAAAAACGAGTAATGAGGGAATTCTTTCAATCATGAACCAAAAAGGTGAAGCAATAAAATCTTTTGACCTTAACACGGTCGCTGATGTCAGGAACACAGTATTGCCTGCCCCGATTAAAAAAGAAAGAATCAATGATAAGCTAATAAAATTTTCTGTCCCTTCTCTAGGGTTGGGAGGATTTTAGAACCCGTTACTATACATACCCAGCTTATAAATAATAAAAACAATAACAGAGTGCCCTTATCATCCGCGACTGATAAGAGTACTTTTTTTATAAGGTCTTGATGATCTGAGGACAGGAATATACTAATCGGACAGCACAAAGGTCGTGTTTATGGATAGGCCAACTTGATTATGTGAAATGAGATCATATTCCTGAATTCAGTATATTTCCCGACAATAATCAACTGAATTGGAAATGGAGTATATGACCATAATAGTATTAAAAAAACTATTAGGGATGATTTCATGATATATATCTATAATGATTATGGGGGTACGCATACCACGTCTTTGGCTGCCGCCTATCATTTAAAACAATTACCTCAATCGGAAAGAAAACTAACTTCGGAAGAAATATTGAATGTAAAATATTTTAATAAATTAACGAAAAAAGAGTTTGGAAAGCTGATTTTTCGCGGGACCGATGAAGAAGGCAACTCCGTTTATACAATGGGACATAAAAGAGAGAAACTTGTTGTTCCGGCATTAAAAGAATTGACTTTACTACTAGAAGGGAAATTTCATTTTAACGAAAAAATAGTATTCTCCAATACATCACCAACAGTGCCTATTGCCATGTCTATAGGGGGATATTTATCAAGAGTATTAAAAATTGATTTTATAGGTGTACCATTATTAATTATAGGCACCAAACAATGCTGTGATAATATTTTTCGTTTGGTTGAAAATACGAAACAAATAGGGAAAGCAGCGAATGGGGAAAAAGTGATTATATTAGAAAATGAAATATATAAGTAATACTATTAAAAGCTTGCTTAGCCCATTGAAATTCGTTTAGTGCAGGTTGTAAACTTAATTAGGAATTCAAGTCAACAATTGATGTTGGCTTTTTTGTTTATGTTTCTGGATGGATACATGTTATACAAGAGGTGGTGCATGTTCAATGAACTTAATCGAACAATAAACCACCACCCGAAAGTGGAGGTTTATTATTGATTCGAGGAAATTACTGTTCTTGTAAGCTGGTTACAGAAACACTTTGTTTTTTATTTGGATCATCAAGGGGATGGATTGTAGCTGTTCCATTTTGTTCATCCACGTGTTCAATGTAGATACTTTCCTCATTATAGGTTACATTAACCATATTTGGTGAAGAAGCAATTTCTTCTGCTCGTTGTGCGTTCATTTTAGCCACCTCCTTTGAATTTGCAACATGTTTAATATTTGTTCCGAATTACTTAGATATACTAGTTGTAATTAAAATTCTTCCAAGAATCCCTTATACCCTTACTTAACGAACTGGTCCGTTAGCTGAAGATCTAAGGCAGCTTATAATTATGAGATCAACGCGGCAGGCCAGTTCAAAAAATTAAAGGTATAATAACAGAAAATTAAAAAAGTTCAGGGGATGTAAAATGAATATTAAAGGATTTTCGATTTCTACTAATAAAAAGTATTTAGATGCAGATGTAATACATAATTTTTTGAATCAAGAAGCTTACTGGTCAAAGGGGATAGCAAAGGAAACAGTAATAAAGTCAATTGAAAATACGACCTTATGTTTTGGGGTTTATAAGGGTGAAATAGGTAATGAAGGTAGTGAACAAGTTGGATTTGCAAGGGTAATAACCGATTTAGCAACCCATGCGTATCTTTGCGATGTGTTTATTTTACCTGACTATCGTAAATTAGGATTATCAAAATGGTTAATGGATGTTATCACCAACAATTCCGAACTAAAAGAGGTTCGCCGGTTTATGTTAGCAACGAATGATGCACATTCATTATATAAAAAATACGGTTTTAATCAGATTGATAAACCAGAGCTTTTTATGCAAAAAGTCCGTAAATCCCCATTTCAACAATAAGTAATTTAATACAAAGGGATTAGACCCTGCATAATCGTGCACAGAATGTCGGATGATTAGTTTCAACTCCTGTTATTCTGTTGATATAAGGGAGGTCATTGAATGGATTCGCTCAAAAATATGAATGGTGCCATTAAATTCATTGAAGAAAATCTTACGAACGAAATTGACTTTAAAGAAGTTGCAAGGCTAGCTTATTGCTCGGAATATCATTTTAAAAGGATGTTTTCCTTCCTTGCAGGTATTTCACTATCCGAGTATATCCGCCGAAGACGACTTACACTTGCAGCGTTTGAGCTTAAAAATTACAACATAAAGGTCATTGATATTGCGATAAAGTACGGGTACAGTTCACCAGACTCGTTTGCGAGAGCGTTTCAACATTTGCATGGTATCACACCATCAGAAGCGAGAAGTAATGGCCATTCACTTAAAGCCTATCCACCGATGTCCTTCCAATTATCCATTAAAGGAGGCAGTGAAATGAACTATCGAATTGAAGAAAAAGAGGCATTTCACATAATTGGAATTAAAAAAAGGGTTCCAATCATTTTTAACGGGGTCAATCCAGAGATAGAATCTATGTGGAAAAGTTTAGACGAGAAAACGATAAACGAACTTAAAAACCTATCGAATGTCGAGCCATTAGGGCTGCTTAGTGCATCTGCGAACTTTTCCGAGGGCCGTTTCGAGGAAAAAGGGAGCTTGATCATTATATCGGCGCAGCAACAACGAGGGAATGTCCAGGTAACTTAACACAGCTGAAAGTTGATGCGTCTACATGGGCGGTATTCGAAGCAGTCGGCCCCTTTCCAGAAACACTGCAAAATGTTTGGGGACGCATTTATTCCGAATGGTTTCCATCCTCTAACTATGAACAAAGTGAAGGGCCGGAAATCCTTTGGAATGAAAATAAAGACATAACCTCACCAACATTTAGAAGTGAAATATGGATCCCCGTTATGAAAAAGTAAGCATAGCAGGAGAAGGGTTTACCGGAAGAGCTGTCTTATGGCAGCTTTTTCTTATGGAACAAACAGGGTAGGATAAGGGAATAAGAGGTAATATTTGCTTTAACGAGCTATAATGATGGGTAGAAAGTGCTTATATAAGGAGATTAAAAATGCCTGTTATTGAGTATCAACAATTTATTAAAGCACCAGTTGAATTATGTTTTGACCTAGCTAGGAGTGTGGATATCCATACTAAAACGACAGCGAAAACAAAGGAAATTGCTGTTGATGGTGTAACAGAAGGGCTATTAGAGGAGGGAGATACAGTTACTTGGGAAGCCATACATTTTGGTATAAAACAAAGGCTGAAAGCCAAAGTGACACTAATGGAAAAACCAAATAAGTTTGTAGATATTATGGTGAAGGGAGCATTCCATTCCTTCGTACACACACACATGAGTTTATAGAGGAATCAGGCGGAACTATAATGATGGATACATTTCAATATAAGTCACCGTTCGGACCAATTGGAGTTTTAGCTGATAAGATGTTTTTAGAGAAATATATGAGAGCATTTATCGTTTCTCGTGCAAAGGCACTGAAAAAGATTGCCGAGAATATGCAATAACCTTGGTTCTAATGCTTTACATTAAATATCAGGGATTGCTGCGGCAGCCTTTTTTGTTCCACTAAACGGGGCGTTCAGTAAAATATCAAGAATAACTAATTCACTGCTCAAGAATGAAGGAGATCATGAATAATGAAATTATTCCCTAAAAAATTCCCTAACGATGAAGATGGGCAAGTGTTAAAAATGCTATATAAACAAGGTGTTGATTTTAATGAGCCACAGGATGTAGAATTTTTTATTGCGGTTCCAGATAAACAGAGTGGTGAAGCTGTATTAAAATCATTCAGAGATGACGGGCTTATTTGTGAATTGGAACAAGATGATGAAACAGAAGAGTGGACTTGTTATTGTTTACAAAAAATGCTTTTAAATTACGAAGAAATTATTGATATACAAAAACGACTTGATGGACTAAGTATACCTTATGGTGGGCAAACAGATGGATGGGTAGTAATGATTGATTAATAACTGTAATTGTTATAAAACTATCAGTTCTTGATGAACGAACGGGTGCTTTTGTTGAAGTTCGGAGCTGTCTTATCACCGGCACCCTGAACGTTAGCAAATGGCTCGGCTCAGCGGTACAACCGTATTAGGCCCGCGGATACAACCGACCTTTAATTATAATTACGGATCAAATCGTTTTCAGCGATCAGATCTTTTCTTTTGTTTTTATAAGAATAACACAAGCAGAACAAATGTTCCAGTGTAAATGTGTAAATTTATTACTTTTTTCAAAAATCACTCTTGTAAAGGGTATAGTTGAAGAAGCAAGCGAATCATAAACCTAAGGTTGAGCAGAATGAGACAGGCGATGGGTATGTATTTGTTTCATGAAAATGTGATAAACGAAGAGTTAAAACAAGAATAGTTGAATTAGAGAGGTCAATCCAAGGGGATCAGAATGAGTACGCGATATGTAAGGTTGATATGAGTCTGAGTCATCCTTTTGGAACTAAAAAAAGTACTTTGATAAGCACGGTATCAAAGTACTTTCTATTTAACAAACTACCAATTCCATGACAAATGACACCCAAAGTCAACATGGCATTTTTTCTGTTTACAACAATGATCGTGATGTTCATTATCGCAGCGTTTTTTCTTCTTACAACAATGATCGTGATGCTCATTATCGCAGCGTTTTTCTTCTTACAACAATCGTGATGTTCATTATCGCAGCGTTTTTCTTCTTACAACAATCGTGATGCTCATTATCGCAGCGTTTTTCTTCTTACAACAATCGTGATGCTCATTATCGCAGCGTTTTTTCTTCTTACAACAATCGTGATGCTCATTATCGCAGCGTTTTTTCTTCTTACAACAATCGTGATGCTCATTATCGCAGTGTTTTTCTTCTTACAACAATCGTGATGCTCATTATCGCAGTGTTTTTCTTCTTACAACAATCGTGATGCTCATTATCGCAGCATTTTTTCTGCTTCCAACAATGATCGTGATGTTCATTATCGCAGCATTTTTTCTGCTTCCAACAATGATCGTGATGTTCATTATCGCAGCATTTTTTCTGCTTCCAACAATGATTGTGATGTTCATTATCGCAGCATTTTTCCTGCTTCCAGCAATGATCGTGATGTTCATTATCGCAGCATTTTTTCTGCTTCCAACAATGATCGTGATGTTCATTATCGTAGTGTTTCTTCTTACAACAATCCTCGTGATAAGACATAGAACCGTCACTCCTTTCTATCTTTTAAAATATAAATAAAAGCAAAGCCTTCTCTATTTAGAGAGGGCTTTTCTAGTCAAGACAAAACTAACATTTAAGTTGCTTATGGCGCAGCATTAAAAATTAAATGATGGTGGAGTAGTCGGAGAGTCACAACGACGGTCATTTACGTCGCAAATACCACCATGTGAATCTACAATAACTTGTCGAGTCACTGTAATTGTAGTGCGTAGTACAACCTTGACTAAAATGGCATCGGTAGTAACAACTCCCGTGCCGGTGACGAATGGAGTTCCTGCTTGAGTAAAGATTCCTTCTATTACAAATGGGGATTCTATTACTGTATCCTCAGGGCATGCACCTGGAAAATCTGTATGCTCCTGGAATGGTAAACTCGTTGAAAGTACGGCTGTTGCAGGAGTGGTTGCTCCTGGTGCCAAAAATGTTACCGTAATAGTTACAGGAATAAGCCCGATGTTAACGACTTTGTCCCTAATGATTGTCGTGTTACGTGTAACACCAGCTAGATTCGGTACAACAGCTACTGAAAGAATAGTGGAGCCTGCTGGAATTGCAGGAGTAAACGCGGTAAAAGGAAATGTTGCTTCTGCAACCTTTTGTACCATTTTTGAGCCTACAACTGAATTAACGAGGACACAGTCGCTGTTTAATGGTGCAGCAAGTTCGCGTTCTGGAGCTTTAAAATTACATTTGCAAGCAGAAACGTCATCAGACTTACAAACCTTACATGATTTTTTGCATTTTGAATGAGAATCAAATTTTGAATGAGAATCAAATCTTGAATCATTCTTGAATCTTGAATCACTCCCAAAACCCCAGTCGCTGTCGGAACATGCAGAACCCCAGTTGCTGTGCATTGGATTATTTTTACCGAAATTTCCCATGAAATCTCAATCCTTTCTTGTAACTATTTTTTTCGAAAATGAAATGGAGTGTAGTATCGAACCGTACTAACCACTGCCAAAGTTATTTTCGAGTAGTTACAAAATATAGTATTAATAAAATAAGGTAATTGCTTGGACAGGTTGCTTATATTTCCGGACAAACTATAAATATTTATAGGTTTATAATTTAGCATTAGCGGTTGTATGGAACGCGGTAAAGAAATGGATGAATCCAAAAGGGAGGCAAAAAGTTAAACATTGAAAAGCAATGCCTGAGAAAATACTGATAAACCCAAAAAGGGCTTCTATGCTCGGTTTTTACAAAAAGTGAACAAAGAAGTCCTAGGCTCTTTAAGGCATCCCAACGAAGTTTCGTTTCCATTACCGAAGTTTAGATCTATGAGGTTTATAGAGGGAAATTCAACCGTTAACTCTATAATAATGTTCGAGGTGTTTTTACCGTTTTTCTAATTCGACTGGGGTTGGTAAAGGGGTATGCAGGTTAGCAGACAAGTAAGAGATATATGCTATAATTAGCCAAAAAAGGAGAAATATTTTTGACGACGTTAATTATAATCTCTGTATATATAACTATTACACTTGTATCGCTCTTTACTTTCGCTGGGCCTTATTCGCCATTGGTTGGACTTGCAGTCGGGATCCCTATACATATTCTAATATTACTTACACAAATATATAAAGAAATAAAAGTAATATCTAAAAAGCTATAGTAATAGCTTTTGCCAACTCTATGTCCTGTGCAGTAGATATAATTATAGTTATTCCGAAAAAAGAAAGGAGTGGGGGTATTTGGGTTTAAATATCGGTGATTTAGTATATCAACTAATTATGTTTATTTTATTGTTTGGTATGATTTTTGCAGTTTACTTTTTTGTTCGTTCTCTTCTTGCAAGGTCAAACAAATCCAATAGAATGGAACAAAAACTTGATAGAGTTATTGAGCTGCTTGAAAAGGATAAAAGAGAGTAATTTCTTTATATCCTTTTCATTTTTTTGTTCCCTGGTCAGGTCAATAAGAAGTCGGATATAACTTAGTGATTTCATCTAGTGTAAAAAGATTATGGAGCATATAACCGCAAAGATAAAGAAACCTCCCGGGTCAATAAAGTATGTAGCCAATCCGAAACCAATATGTATTAATCCAGATAACCAGAAACGAATATTGTAAAACTTCATTGAGATAAATTCAGCCATCAGTGAGACTGGTAAGCCATACAAGAAATTTCCAATTAAACTATAAAAAAGCACAACCATAATGATCAGGAAATCTCCATCCAATTTAAAGGATGGTTCTTCAAAAATCGAAACAAGAAATAAACCAATTGTAAAGGTCACTGATGAGTAGAAGGCCACTTTGATTTTTCTGAATTTGTCTTTAAACAGAAGCTTCCTAATGACAGGAAATACGAACGCGATCGTTATAATAGCGAGTAAAGTTTTAATTAGTATGGGTGTAGATGAAACGAGTACTATTGTTAGCAGAACAGCCATGGAAAAAACAAGAATATAAGAATTTCCTTTTATCATAAATACCTCGGACCTTTTTACCTCATTGTACAATAAGCTGAAGTTAGTGGGAATTAGATGTCGCGAACAAATTTCAATGAATGAATAAGTTGTCCGGCAGAGCTGCATGAAATCTCCAAACAGTAAAATTACGTGCGGATATACTGTTAATTTAGTTCGTGAGGGTGGTTAAAAAAAAGTTTCCGGTGATTTTTGTGTCATTATCCTAATTAGAACATAAGTTGAATTAACCCATTTAATTTTTTCCTCCTAAACAAATAAGGAGATGTTTCTATTGTCAAATTGTGGTCATGATTCAAATTGCGGTAACGATATTGGTGGATTTGGTGGCGGTTTCGCTTTTATAGTCGTATTGTTCATCCTTTTAATCATCGTTGGAGCTGCTTGTTTCGGCGGCGATGGAGGTAACGATTGCTGTTATCCCGTTCAAGGATATGGCGGTTTCTGCTAACAAATGTATAAAGAAAAGCCGACCTTTATTGGTCGGCTTCTTTTATGCTGATTTATTCGCTTATTCCTTTATCGCGAAGTAAGCTTCATGACTGAATCGATAATTATATCCCAGTCTTCACTATGAATTTCATGCCCTGATCCATCAAGAGTCACTAATTCAGCTTGAGGGATGGCTTTCGTAAGAGCAAGCCCGTGCTCGTAGGGCAAGGCTGGATCTTCTGTGCCATGAATGATGAGGACAGGTACGGAGATCTCACCCATTCGATCGAAATATTCGTCCCCGCCAGCAAGCATGGCATGATTGAATCTGCTTGGTAGTTGTTTGGCACGGTCCGCCTCTCTTGTTGCCAGTTTATGCATTCTTTCCTGCTCATAAGGTTTGGAACCGGCTAAAGTTTTCCATCCATCCGCAAGAAAAGCGATGACCGCCTCTCGATTTGACCAATCTATGGAAGCACTCTTTGCATGATGATCCAATATGCTCTGGTCCATTGGAGGCAGTTTTTCCATTACAGTCCCGAACACACTTGATGCAATTAGCGTAAGTGTAGTTACGCGTTCCGGATATCTTAAGGCAAGAATCTGGCCGACCATACCGCCTAGGGACATTCCAACGATAGAAGCCCGCCCTATGGAATAAGCCTCCAGGACACCTGCGGCATCGTCAGCCAAATCCGTTATTGTATAGTTGGAGGTACCGGGTTCATAAACGGTAGATCGTCCGAGATCCCGATGATCGTAACGAATGACGAACCTCCCCGAATCGGCGAGGCGGAGACAGAAGTCATCATCCCACCAGTCTAATGAAGACATGGCTCCCATGATCAAAAGCACGGCAGGGTCCTTAGGGTTCCCAAAGCTTTCTGTACATATATCCACTTTATTTATTTTCAGTATCTGTTCACTCATGTTTTTTACCTCCGTATTAAATATTATCCAATAGCCGTTACCGTGGCGCAGATCAATATATACTTTCCGGAGCATGATGATTGGCCTACGCTTTTAATTATCGCAGTCTAACCCACTTAATAATCATGACGCGGCCTCCTTTTAATATTTGTAAAATGGGAGGTATCCCTATATTACTTTAACATGGCGGATTTTTTTGTGCCACCAAATTTTCCCACATTTCCATGCGGACAGAAAACCCCGAATACAGAGCACCTTTTTTGGTGCCATTCATTCGGGGTTTTTAACATGCATTTTCGTTTTTATTGAGCTGTATATCCGCCATCTAACACGGCTGCCTGGCCTGTGATGCCCCGTGCCTTGTCGCTTGCGAGGAAAATGGCGTAGTCGGCAATTTCGCTTACATCGAGTAAGCGGTTTTGTGGGACAAGCGGATAGATGACATCTTCCAAAACGCTTTCTAGCGGTACTTGTCTTGTTTTAGCCAGGTCCTCCAATTGACCGCGGACGAGAGGCGTGTCTACGTATCCTGGGCAAAGGGCATTGACGGTTATGCCAAAAGAGGCGCTTTCCAAGGCGGCGACTTTCGTCAAGCCGATTACACCGTGTTTGGCACTATTGTACGCTGCTTTGTTGGCGAATCCAATCAGACCGTTAATGGAAGAGATGTTGATGATTCTGCCGAAGCCTTGTTCTTTCATGATTGGCAAAACGTTCTTAATTGAGATGAATGGCGCGGTCAGCATGATTTTGATCATCAGTTCGAATTTTTCAGTTGGAAACTCTTCAATTGGTGCAACATGCTGAAGGCCAGCGTTATTGATGAAAATATCTATTCGTCCATATTTGTCTTTAGCTTGTTTGATTAGTTGGATAATATCCCCTTCACTTGTTACGTCAGCTTTTAAGCCGATAACCTCCAAGCCGTTGTTCCTTAGGTCTAGAGCAGCTTTTTCAACTGTGTTTTGATCAAGGTCGGACAAAACGACCTTTGCTCCATTTTCAGCAAATATCTTTCCAATCTCAAAGCCGATTCCTCTAGCAGATCCGGTAATTATCGCCACTTTATCTTTAACCATATTACATTCCTCCAATAAAAAATGTAATGGTCCAGGTCTGTCATTTTATGTCGTAAACAGGGAATATTCCACGGAGTAAACTCCATTGGAAATATAAAGGGAAGGTTATAAAAATATGGTTTAGGTTAATGAGTAAGAGTCTATCATGATTTTCAAGATAAAAAAGAATTTTATTTCCCCTTATCGTTGGCATGGATATTGCATATATAAAAAGGTGAGTAAATAAAGGTAATTGAAACGGAAAGGGGAAGCTGGATGATTAAAAAAATAGCCATTATCGGTTCAGGTGTAATGGGTAGTGGAATCGCTCAGTCTTTTGCAGTTAGCGGGTATATCGTCACCATTAACGATATAAAGGAAGAGTTGCTATACCATGCCCAAAATCGAATTTCTGAGAATCTATCACTGCTCATTGAAGAAGGGGCTTTGACTGATAAGGAAAAGCAAGGTGCTTTAGCGAATATTACATACAATTTAGATTTGGAAGGGGCAGTAAGGGATGCTGATTTTATCATTGAGGCAATTCCGGAAGTCATCGAGCTGAAATTAAATCTATTTCAGCAACTGGAGGAAATAATCAAACCGGATGCAATTGTTGCTTCAAATACATCGACCTTTCCGATTACTCAATTGATGGAGAAGGCCTCGTTTGCGGAGCGAATGGTCATCACGCATTTCTTTAATCCTGGCCATTTGGTTCCATTGGTTGAAATTGTTCAGCATGACGAAACGAAGCCGGAAATCGTCAAGACAACAATGGATTTAATGCGTAAAATCGGCAAGTCTCCGATTCTCTTGAAAAAAGAAATAGCAGGATTCATTGCCAATCGTCTCCAGACTGCCTTGATGCGGGAAGCCTTTTATTTATTGAAAGAGGGCGTTGCCGATGCTGAGGATATCGATACGGCGATAACGGCTGGACCAGGTTTTCGATGGGCATTTACCGGGCCGATCGAGATTGCTGATTTTGGCGGACTTGATACATGGCAGCGCGTTTTCGATAATGTTTCACCGGTATTGGACCAGAGTAAGGAAGCCCCTGATTTGATTCGTGATTTGGTGGCTGAGGGAAAGCTGGGGACGAAGTCGGGAGAAGGCATTTTTACGTATGAAGAATCTACCGTTTCTCAAAAAATCAATGAGAGGGACCGCAATTTTATTAAACTGGGAAAATTAAAAAAGGAGAAGGAGGAAGTATTATGAGAGAAGTAGTGATTGTAGGGGCAGCAAGAACACCAGTTGGTGCGTTTGGAGGCAGTCTTGCCAATGTTTCGGCGGTTGACTTGGGAGTTGTGGCCGCCAAGGAAGCGATTAAGCGTGCAAATATCTCGGCTGACATGATCGATGAGGTATTGGTTGGAAATATTCTATCTGCTGGATTAGGGCAAAATGTGGCACGTCAGGTTGCGATTCATGCAGGAATTCCGGAAACAACGCCGGCCATGGCGATTAATAAACTTTGCGGATCTGGCCTCCGTACGGTCATAATGGGAGCGCAATTCATTGCCCTTGGTGATGCCGATGTGATTCTTGCCGGCGGTATTGAGAGCATGAGCAATGCCCCGTATTTACTGCCAAATTATCGTTTTGGGCAGAAAATGGGCAATGCCGAAGCAGTCGATTCCATGACTTATGACGCCTTAACGGATGTTTTCAATCAATATCATATGGGCGTGACTGCGGAAAATATTGCCGAGCAGTGGGGAATCAGCCGGGAAAAGCAGGATGAATTTGCTTTAAATAGCCAAATGAAAGCTGAAAAGGCGCAGCTTGAAGGACGATTTGCAGAGGAAATCGCACCTGTTGAATATAAACGCAGAGGAAAGACGATCTTGGTGGACCAAGATGAACACCCACGTCATGGGCTGACGATAGACCAGCTAACGAAGCTGCGTCCTGCATTTAAGGAAAATGGAACGGTTACGGCAGGAAATGCATCCGGAATCAATGATGGGGGTGCGATGTTAGTCCTGATGTCTAAAGAAAAAGCGGACGAGCTCGGACTGGAAGCATTAGCGACAATCAAAACATATGCAAACGCCGCGCTTGATCCGAAAATCATGGGATACGGTCCAGTTCCTGCGACAAGGAAAGCTTTGGCAAAAGCGGGATTGACAATAGATGATATTGATTTGATGGAAGTGAATGAAGCCTTTGCGGCACAGTCGCTCGCCGTGCTTAAGGACCTTGAACTGAAGCCGGAGAAAGTGAATGTGAATGGCGGGGCGATTGCCCTGGGTCATCCGGTAGGCGCTTCCGGTGCCCGCATCTTAGTGACTTTATTGTATGAAATGAAGCGCCGCGATGCCAAAACAGGCCTTGCCACCTTATGTATCGGCGGCGGACAGGGAACTGCGCTGATTGTGGAACGGTAATGACTTGGCCCCATTTTCCTATGATATAATGGAGGAAAATTCAGACGGGTTAAGGAGAATAGGAATGGCCAGCGATAATGAAACTATTCAATTGGAATTAGTGAAAGCGATATTGGAAGAATTGCCTTTTGGTGTTTTGGTAACGAAAAACGAAAAAGAAATCGTTCTATGCAATCGCGTATTATCCGAGGCTTTTGCTGAGAATCAATTTGATCGGCAAATAAATTTGATTTTAGAAAAAACCTTGTACCAGCTGTAAATACTCCGATCCGTTTGAATGATAATAATGGGATCGTCAGAAAAGCCATCATTCAAATGGGTGATGCGGAGTATCAGATTTACCTCCTATTATTTACAAATAATAAAAGTGATTTTCTTAATATCGATAATCATGAAGAACTTCTGTTTAAGGATATTATCGAGTTTGCCTATGACGGCTTGGTGATGGTCGATACGGAAGGGTATGTCCAAATGCTGAGCCACGCTTATGCGGATTTTCTTGGGGTCGATCAGGAAAGCTCCATAGGGAAACATGTAACGGAGGTCATTGAAAACACCCGTATGCATGTGGTCGCCAAAACTGGCAAGCAAGAGGTCGCTGAATTACAAAAAATTAAAGATAATTATATAATTGCGACCCGCTCCCCGATAAGGAAACAAGGTAAGTTAATAGGGGCGGTCGGGAAGATTCTTTTAAGAATGTCGGGCAATTTACGGCTCTTTCCAAGCGGATAAATTCACTTGAAGTAGAGCTGAAAAAGTACAAAGGCGATTTTCGCGAGAGAAATAAGGCCTCATATACGTTTGATCATTTGATGGGAAGAAGTCCCGCTTTCATGGAAGTGAAAGGTCAAGCCCAAATTGCTGCTAAAAGCGACTCGAATGTATTGATTTTGGGCGAAAGCGGAACAGGTAAGGAGCTGTTTGCCCATTCCATTCATAATGACAGCAGAAGGGCCATGGGTGTGTTTGTCAAAGTGAACTGTGCCGCCATCCCGGCGGAGCTGCTGGAGTCAGAGCTATTTGGCTATGAAGAGGGTTCTTTCACTGGTGCAAAAAAGGCGGAAAAGCTGGCAAGTTCGAAGCGGCTGAAGGCGGGACGATTTTTCTGGATGAAATCGGCGAGTTGCCACTGCATATGCAGGTGAAGCTGCTCCGTGTTTTACAAGAAAAAGAGATTGAGAGGGTCGGTTCTACGGGAAGTATTCCGATAGATGTGCGGGTAATCGCTGCAACGAACCGTAATCTGGAGGAAATGGTCTCGAAAGGGGAATTCCGGCTTGATATGTATTACCGGTTGAAAGTTTTGCAAATCCAGGTTCCTTCCTTAAGGGAGCGACCGGAGGACATTGAAATACTGGTAAATCATTTTGTTGAAAAGTACCAGAACCTTATGAAGAAACGCGTAACGGGGATGAGCGATCAAGCTTTACGGCTGCTGCGTCATTATAAATGGCCGGGTAATATTCGCGAGTTGGAGAATATCATTGAACGCGCAATGAATATAGTTGAAGAAGGGGAAATGATACGTTCCAAGCATCTCCCTAAAGAAATAACGGGTCATAAAGAAGCAGTCTCGATCCGCACTTTAGCTGAAGTAATGGATGAAACCGAACGGGCTGCAATCGTTTCCTGTCTGGAAATGACTTCTGGTAATAAATCAGAAACGGCAAAGAGACTCGGAGTGAGTCGAACAACACTGTACGAAAAAATGAATAAATATGGTTTATGATTGTAGAAAGGACCCTTTTGCCAAAGGGTCCAGACTGTAGGCAAATTCGAAGAAAATCGAGTTTGCCTGCAGTTTTTTTATTTTAAAAACGTTCAAGGTGCTTTCAGGAATTTGCCTGAAGTGAACGCAATGTTTCATTTAAACACCCCATCCCCATAAGCCTTTACTAGCAATATTTTAGTGTGTTAGGAAATCCGTACATAAAACGAGAGCGAATGTAAATATTGTAAGAAAAGGCTTACACTTTTTTTGGGTTTATACTTGTGTGTACTGAAACCTTGACAGTTTTAAGGGATGTTAGGGAAAGAAAATGTTTGAAAAAGCTTTAAAAGATAAGGTTTTTCCTTGTATTTAAGTTGGCACAATAATTGCATAATTACTTTAGTGAATGGCCTATCTGTCATTTTATATTGTGTTTCCACGTAAAATGAAAAGGGATTTCGTAATCAACAGATTTTTGAAAGCGTTCTCAATATTTGGGAATCACTTAGGGAAATCATTCAGCTTGACTTGGGGAAGGCAGGCTTGGATGGTAAAAGCGGAAAAATTAAAAATGTGGAATTTAGGAGATTAATAGTTCTATTTAAGGGCTTCCGAATTATTTTGGGGCAAGGGGAGAAAAGGGGGAATTGAATTGGTGATTCAAATTTTAGCCATTGTGGTGGCGCTGGGACTTTTAATCTTTTTAGCCTACCGGGGCTATCCGGTCATTATCATAGCGCCGATTGTTACTTTATTGGCGGTCATTTTATCCGG
Source organism: Peribacillus frigoritolerans (assembly GCA_030562215.1). Classification (GTDB taxonomy): domain Bacteria; phylum Bacillota; class Bacilli; order Bacillales; family DSM-1321; genus Peribacillus; species Peribacillus frigoritolerans_B. The sequence goes on from JAUPFL010000002.1 coordinate 232,781, forward strand.
TGGGCATTTGCTGCCGAGTTATACAGAGACATATATGACGTTTGCGGCTAACTATATAAAAGCGTTTTTTCCGATATTTTTATTAGGGGCCGTATTTGGAAAAAGTCATGGAGATGAGCGGTGCAGCAGCATCCATTGCCAAGACCATCGTAAAATCATTAGGTTCAAAGCAGGCTATTCTTGCTGTAGTGCTGGCGTGCTCGGCGCTGACATACGGCGGGGTTTCATTGTTTGTAGTGGCATTCGCCGTTTATCCATTTGCAGCGGCAATTTTTAAAGAAGCAGACATTCCAAAAAGATTATTGCCAGGAACGATAGCATTGGGCGCTTTCACTTATACGATGGATGCCCTTCCTGGAACACCTCAGATTCAAAATATCATTCCAACCAATTATTTTGGAACAGATACTTATGCAGCTCCAATCATGGGGATTATTGGCGCGATCATGGTATTCACTGGAGGAATGATCTGGTTAGAGCGTCGTCGTAAACAAGCGGTGGCAAATGGTGAAGGCTACGGAGAAGGACATATTAATGAACCGGAAAGTGCAGAACAGCAAAACCTGCCTAACTTTTGGCTGTCCATCGTACCGCTCATCCTTGTCGTAGCGTTTAATTTTGCTTTCAGCCGCAGTGGCATTTCCGTTAAGCACTGGTATGATGCTTCGATGTTGAAGGAAACTTTCAACATTGCCGATGTAAGCACAGTCACTTCATCCTGGTCTTTGATTGCTGCATTGACAATCGGTATTATTGCAGCGATGCTTTTGAATGTTGGACGCATCAAGGTCAAATTGGCAAGTGGATTAACAGCTGCGGCAATGGGATCATTGCTTGCCATATTCAATACTGCATCTGAAGTCGGTTTTGGGAATGTGGTGAAAACGCTTCCTGGATTCTCGGTCATTCAAAACTGGGTGTTCAATGCAAGCGGTAATCCACTCGTATCCGAAGCTATTGCCGTCAATGTGCTGGCAGGGATTACCGGATCTGCATCTGGTGGACTTTCGATTGCGCTAGAAGTGATGGGAAGTCACTATTTGCAGGTGGCCCAAAGTGTCGGAATCACCCCGGAAATGCTTCATCGAATAGCATCCATGGCATCTGGCGGAATGGATACGCTGCCGCATAATGGTGCCGTCATTACCTTGCTTGCCATTACTGGACTGACACATCGTCAATCTTACAAGGATATTTTTGCGATTACGATTTTAAAAACAGTGACCGTGTTCATCATAGCTTTTGCAACATCACTGTTTATTTAATAGAATAGTATTAAGAATGGAGATGATGGAAAATGAGTAAATTATTAACATCTTTTGATAGCGCTATTCAACAAATCGAGGATGGAGCAACCATTATCGTAGGCGGGTTCGGATTAAGCGGAATACCAGAGAAACTAATCATTGCTTTGCGTAACAAAGGTGTAAAGGATTTGACGATTGTCAGCAACAATTGCGGTGTCGATGATTGGGGTCTAGGTCTATTGCTTGAAAATAAACAAATCAAGAAAATGATCGCTTCTTATGTTGGGGAAAATAAGTTATTTGAACAGCAATTTTTAAGTGGCGAGCTGGAGGTCGAGCTAGTTCCCCAAGGAACGCTGGCCGAGCGTTTAAGAGCGGGCGGAGCGGGAATTCCTGCCTTTTATACAGCTACAGGAGTAGGAACGGAAGTCGCAAAAGGTAAAGAACATAAAGAGTTTGATGGCCGCACATACATTATGGAAAAAGGAATAGTCGGAGATTTTGCCTTTGTAAAAGCCTGGAAAGCAGATCATTTCGGTAATCTTGTATATCGGAAAACGGCAAGGAATTTTAACCCTGTCGTTGCCACAGCAGGGAAAGTCACGCTTGTCGAAGTGGAGGAGCTCGTGGGCACAGGGGAGCTCGATCCAGATGAAATTCATACTTCAGGGGTTTATGTACAGAAAGTGCTTGTAGGAAATGACTATGAAAAACGAATTGAAAGACTTACAACTGCTAACGCATAAAAAGGAGGAGTATCGAATGACTAGACAACTAATTTTAGAACGGGCCGTTAAAGAAATCAAAGATGGGATGTGTGTGAATTTAGGGATTGGAATGCCGACCTTGATTGCCAACATGATTCCAAATGACTTTAATGTCATGCTTCAATCGGAAAATGGCTTACTGGGAATCGGGCCTTATCCCCAAAAAGATGAAGTCGATCCGGATTTGATCAATGCAGGAAAAGAAACGGTAACGGCAAAAGCGGGAGCATCATTTTTTGATAGCGCTGAATCATTCGCGATGATTCGCGGCGGCCACATCGATCTAGCCATTTTAGGCGGGATGGAAGTTTCCGAGAATGGGGACTTGGCAAACTGGATGATTCCAGGAAAGATGGTAAAAGGGATGGGCGGAGCGATGGACCTCGTCCAAGGTGCAAAACGAATTGTTGTCATCATGGACCATGTGAACAAGCATGGGGAATCTAAAGTGAAAAAAGCTGTACATTGCCATTGACGGGAGAAAAAGTCGTCCATTGCCTGATTACCGAACTGGCTGTTTTTCAGTTTACGGAAGCTGGCATGGAATTGATTGAATTGCAAAATGGCGTAACACTTGATGAAGTGAAAAGTAAAACAGAGGCTGACTTTACAATAAGCCCATCTATTGAAATTAAAGCGTAAGTTAAAGAGGTTAATAAAATAATACATTATAAGACTGCTTTCATTCGCAAACGGGCGAACGGAAGCAGTCTTATTTTTTGGAGAAATTCCCTTTCTATTGTGAAGGAACAACAAGCTTTTTCACCTCAGTTATCAATACTTGGCAGACATTTGGCAGAAAGGGGAGGATTTCTGAAAGAAGGTATGTGTAATGATTTCCACTCCAGGCACTCGCTTTCCGCAGGCGGTCGGCCCTCGTCACTTTGCGCCTGCGGGGTCTCCCCTTGACGCGCTTTTCCCGCAGGAGCCTCGCACCTTCCGTTCCAATCAACTTTGTTTTGAAATATAGGTAAAACCCTTTTGTCTACAGTTTTATTAGGACTTGTAAAACGAACGTCGATTTCCACTACAGGCACTCGCTTTCCGCGGGCGGTCGGGGAGCCTCCTTCGTCGCTTTGCGCCTGCGGGGTCTCCCCTTGACGCGCTTTTCCCGCAGGAGTCTCGCACCTTCCGTTCCAATCAACTTTGTTTTGAAATATAGGTAAAACCCTTTTGTCTACAATTTTTTAGGACTTGTAAAACAAACGTCGATTTCCACTACAGGCACTCGCTTTCCGCGGGGTCTCCCTTGGCCACGCTTTTCCCGCAGGAGTCTCGCACCTTCCGTTCCAATCAACTGGACTTCTTTTTTAGAAATATAGTAGGGAAACTGGCTCTTCTCTCAATTCGTCTACATTCTTGCGGTTCCATCAATTTCTCGGCAAAAGGAGTTTCGGATTGCTCCCGCCCTGAACCAAGTTTAAGACCAGGCTATCCGTCATGTTGTTTTACTGTAACCCTTAATGGATGGAAGAAATATGCGACACTCCTGCCGAATAACTGGCTAGCCGAGACTCCACAGACGCTTGCGTCGAGGAGGCTTGGCAGACAGTCGGCGGAAAGGGAGCGGATTTCTGAAATCAACTAGAACGTTTGTTATATAAATAACATTTTCCTTCTATTCTCTAATAAATGAGAACAAACTTTTACAACTCTGCTACTTTTCCGTTAAAAAGGCTTATATAAAGTTTGATGGGAACTAAAAGGAGGGATTACAGTGAAAGTAGCATTACGAACATTATTGGAGAGATCAGTGAAAAAGATGGGCAAAGGGATGAATCCTGTTGTGAAGGCATCAGCATTGGAAATGGTGGAACGTGCATATAATGAAGGGATCACTGTACAGATAAGTGCAGGTTATCGCTCTATGGAAGAACAAGCCAACCTTTATGGTCAAGGACGAGTTTACAGCTACAATGGAATGAACTATAGTAATCTAGCTAAACCTATCGTGACGAACGCTAAGCCAGGGCAATCCTATCATAATTATGGACTGGCTATTGATTTTTTCATTGTGAGTGATGATGGCAGGAGAGCGATATGGAAAGTTGATTCAAAGTGGCAGCGCGTGTCTGCCATAGGTAAGGCTTTAGGATTTAAATGGGGCGGGGATTGGAGTTCATTCAAGGATTATCCCCACCTGGAGATGACAGGCGGGCTATCTTATAAACAGTTACAAGCAGGAAAAAAGCCTCAACTAACTCCCAAATTGGAAAAAATGGCAATCCCGAATACCGGCAAAGGAGATAATCATATAATTTCGATTCAAGAAACATTAAATGGCCGATATGAAACGAATATCGAGGATGATGGGTTTTATGGTCCCAACACTCGAACGGCCCTTATAATAGGTTTACAAACGGAATTGAATAAGCAATTCAATAAAAAGCTTGTTGTCGATGGAAAATGGGGGCCTAAAACGAAGAATGCAACCGTCATAATAAAAAAAGGAGCTAGCTGCAATATCACATGGATCCTGCAAGCAGCGCTATATGAAAGGATTTGACCCCGGTCTCCTTGACGGAGTATTCGGGGAAAAAACCGAGGCGGCATTATTCAAATACCAAAAAGCAAGCAAGATTCCCGCTGATAAGCTTGCAGGCAAAGTAACATGGAATGAATTGTTTGCTTGAAAGAAAATCAATACCATAAAGCTGTGCAAGAGCGCATCAACTACCTTTTCATCATTACTTATACTTTCCTTAAATAGTAATGATCGATTGCAAGGTTCTTAATATTCCTTTAGAGTACGTACCTGTCGCTATCTTAGTATGAGCCTCCTTGGCTTCTTGAGTTGCATTCCCTACCAGGTAACCATGTTTGACACTTTTTAACATGAGCAGATCATTGCCGCTATCCCCGAATGCAAAGGCATGCTCCCGACTCAGCCCGAATTTGTCTAGCATAAAACGTACAATCTCATTTTTTCCAGTACCTAATGGGATAAAGTCTATATCATAACTATCTTCAGGATCGCCGGCAAGTGGATTGCAACGATTGATATTCACCCCTATCCCGTACTCTTTGGCCACCCTTTGGATGGTGGCTAAGTTCTTCTTGTCGACGGATTCATGTTGTATTTGATAATAATAATTTCTTTTGTAGCGTGAACTTCCCATTTGAGTCTGAGGAATCAATGGGATATTGCCGTTATGCAGAACATTATAAATTTCATCGACTTTCCTTTTATTAAATTCTTCGATATTAATCTGTGAATGCCAATCGGGGTCCTTTTCCAAAAAATTATTTTCTGAGAAATAGGTGATTTCGGTACCTAAGTCGCTGGCAATAAAATGCGGGAAAAACCTGAACCCACCACGTTCCATTTTATGTAATATTGATTCGATACTACTCCCAGTGACCCAGCCAAAGACAAGTTCTTCATCAATGCTTTTTGCCTCTAAATAATTTTCAAGTTCATATAAATCTTTCTGTCTCTCGAGACTCATGGAATGAGGATAATAGGTTTCATCAAAATCACAGAATACAATGTATTTTGGGTCTTCAACATTTGGCAGTAACTGAAACCCGCCCTTTTTATTCAATAACATAACAATCCCTCCATTAGCTTCCATAACTTTTTAAAAATACAACTCAGAAAAATTTTGTTAATATATTAGGAACGGATTTATAATAACTTCTGAAATCGATAACATGTCAACCACTTATTACAAGGATGGGATTAAATGACGAGAATTAGCGAGATAGCCAAGATGTGTAATGTCTCTAAAACAACGGTATCTAGGGTCTTAAATAATCATCCATATGTATCAAAAGAAAAACGGGAACAAATCTTAAAGGTCATTGAAGAGCTTGATTATGCACCAAGTTCACTTGCCCGGAATTTCAGGGCAAATAAAACCAAAACCATTGCAATATCAGTCCCAAGATTCGATCATCCATTCTTTGCCCAATTGGTTAAAGGTGTGTCTCTAGCAGCATTGGAAAATGATTATAAAGTTCTTATTTTTCAAACCTTTTATGATTCGAAAAATGAATTAGATGTTATGGGGAAATTAAAGAATAGAGAAGTAGATGGGGTTATTTTAGGAGCGTTAGAAAATGAATGGAATGTAATAAAGCCTTATTTGACATACGGCCCAATTTTACTGTGTAATGAATACCATCATTCCGCCTCCATACCAATTATTGGTTATGATGAATTCGAAGCGACATACAAAGCCGTTAATCATTTAATAAAAAAAGGCCATAGGAAGATAGGTTTTTGCTACGACACTACTTATAGTCAGGCCCAGGGTCAAAGAAAAGAGGGGTTTTTAAAAGCTTTAGCGGATAATAATTTACTGCATAATGAAGACTGGATATTTGGGCATGGATTTAATATTGAAGATGGATTCCGTATTTGTGATGAAATAATAAAATTAAAAGAAAAACCTACTGCCTTATTTACTGGAAATGATCAGGTAGCAGCAGGAATTATTAAAAAGGCAACTGCATTGGGCTATAAAATACCGGAATGCCTAGCTATAGTTGGTTATGATAATCAATCTATTTGCCAAGTCACGACGCCCACCATAACCACAATCGATATACCGATTATGGAACTAGGACAACGCACTGTAATAGAATTGATAAAATATTTAAATGATGATTTGAAATTAAAGCGCGACGTCATTAAATTGCCTACAAAACTTAAAATCAGAGAATCAACCTAACCTTCATAAAAATATATAATAACTTCTCGGTTCCAGTTATATGAATATTGACGGATGGGACGTCCTACCCCTAGAATAATTCGACTTTCCCGGGAAATAATTCACCTAAACCCAACATAATTCGACCCGAGAATAATCCTTCCGCTATCCATCTAAAGTATTCATTCAAGTTCCAGGCACCAATCATTGCATTGCATAAAGCTCCCTGGCGGGTATTCGAATTCACATTCGGAGATGAGATTGAAGCCGAGCTTGCGGCAAATTGCGTTTGATGCAGGATTACTGATCGAAGGGAATGCGTGAATGTTTTTATATTTTCGTTCGGCTTTGATTTTCTCTATCAGTGCCATCACGGCATGAGATGCGATTCCTTTTCCTTGAAAGGAAGGGAGGACGCTCCAACCGATTTCGTACACAAATTCATCGTTCCATACTTTTTGCCAGTAGCCAACGGAACCGGCTGCCTTTGCCTCTGGAAACGGGTTGATGCTAAACATGCATCCTTTATCTCCAATCTGCAGATACCCCTGATGACGTTTCAGGATTTGTTCATTACTTTCTGGTCCGCCTAGATGCTCCATCATTTCTGGGGCATTTAGTTTAAGTAGTAATTCAAGGTCTTTATCTTCCCACGGTTTAATTTCTAATCTATTTCCCGAAATCTGACTCACCCCTAAATTTTATTTTTCTTATATAATCTTCTTGGCTAAATGCTAGATTCCTTTATTTGACCTCATTATTCTATTGCCTTTGTGTTGAAGTTTGATTTTAATAAGAATAAAGAGATGAATGTTTCCCATTAAATGCTATAATTTACAGGTGATTCTATCAAATGACAGAGAACGGAGATGAAGAAATGAAATCTTCAATAAATCAGTTTTCCACTCAATTTGAATGGATATTGAATGTGATCAATGTGGGTGTCCATATTGTGAATAAAGATGGGGATACGGTTTTTTACAATGAAATGATGGCGCATATCGACGGGCTGGATCGGGAGCAGGTGCTGGGGAGAATATTTTTCAGCTTTATCCTTCATTGACTGATGAATCCAGTACGCTGCATGTGGCATTGGAAAAAGGCAATGAAACGATTGAGTCCATTCAAACATATGTCAATTTAAAGGAGAAAAAAATAACGTCGATCAATAGTACGTATCCTTTGTATGAGGATGGTGAAATTATTGGGGCAGTGGAAATCGCAAAGGATATTACGAAGGTCATGAATATGTATGACCAAATTGTCGATTTGCGTTCCCAGCTGGCCGAGACCCATAAGAAAAATAAGTTCTCTGAAGGCACGGCGACCTATCATTTTAGTGATTTGATCGGCAATAGCCCCGCTTTTCAGCAAGCGATTTCATTGGCGAAAAAAGCCGCCCGTACACATTCCCCAGTCATGATTTATGGACCAACAGGGACAGGGAAAGAGCTGGTCGCGCAAAGTATACATAATGTTAGTGCTCAGCGAAATCAGCCATTCATCGCGCAAAACTGTGCGGCCGTTCCAAAGGAATTGATGGAGGGGCTGCTGTTCGGCACGACGAAAGGGGCTTTTACCGGAGCTATGGATCGCATGGGCATTTTTGAGCAGGCAAATGGCGGTACCCTTTTCCTTGATGAGCTGAATAGCCTTGACCTCGGTCTGCAGGCAAAATTGCTGCGTGTGCTTCAGGAAGGTGAGGTGCGCCGTGTTGGAGGTTCGAAGGAGCAAAAGATTAATGTGAAGATCATTGCTGCGATGAACATTTCTCCAGAAGAGGCGTTGGAGCGGGGAATCATTCGTTCGGATTTATTTTTTCGCCTCAATGTCGTGACGATCCAAATGCCTTCTCTTTCTGAGCGCAAAACGGATATTCCGGAAATCGTCAATCACTTTATTCAAAAATTCAACAAATCATTTTTTACGGAAGTGCGTGGGATCAGTCAAAAGGCGATGCAGCGGCTTCTTCAATATCCATGGCCCGGGAACATTCGTGAACTGGGACATGCCATCGAGTTAACCTTCAATGTCATGGACGCTGGGGAGGATATGATTGATGAACATCATCTTCCTGCTTATCTTTTCCCTTCAGGAAATTACGCTGCAGCTAATGCACAGAGCCAGCCTTCCCCATTGAAAAACAAGATTGATTTACCTGTCGTTCTTGAAGAAATGGAAAAGGAAATGATCATCAATATGTTCGAGAAGTATAACGGGAATATCAGCAAAACGGCAGAAGCCCTCAATATTAAAAGACAGGGACTGCAATATAAGTTAAACAAGTACGGCATTGAAAAAGTTTATACGGCAGGATCGAAGGGATCCAAGTGATTTCGGTTTTTTTGGAAACGCTGTCACTTTATTGATCATGATGTAACTTGAAGAGGGCTCTTTTGTATAGAGAGCCTCTTTTTTATTGCTTGGCGCAAAGAATCTGGCTGCAAAAAATTATGCATAATGAAAAATATCTTGCGATTTTAAGCTCGCTTTGCCCCCTTTTGCTTATATTTCCCTTGTTATTAATGTTGGCATCATTCTTGCGAGTATATTGATAAGTTCTTATAATAAGGGGGCAATATAAATGAATTTAATGGGAATTGATGTAAAACATAAAGAATACCTAGGTGGACGCAGGCATTATAATGATATCGAATTGTGGAAGGATGTAACGGAAGAGCAGTGGAATGATTGGATCTGGCAATTGACCAATACGATTAAAACACTGGATGATCTGAAAAAGGTCGTCAACCTGACACCGGACGAAGAGGAAGGAGTCCGGATTTCGACTCAAACGATTCCGTTGAACATTACGCCTTATTATGCTTCTTTGATGAATCCCGATGATCCTCGCTGTCCGATTCGTTTACAGTCTGTACCGCTTTCGGCAGAAATGAACAAGACTAGATATGATTTGGAGGATCCGCTGCATGAGGATGAGGATTCCCCTGTTCCAGGATTGACGCATCGTTATCCGGACCGTGTTCTATTCCTTGTAACGAACCAATGCTCCATGTACTGCAGATATTGTACGCGACGCCGTTTTCAGGTCAGGTTGGCATGGGTGTTCCCAAGAAGCAGCTTGACGGGGCGATTGAATATATCCGGAACACTCCGGAAGTGAGGGACGTCCTGATCTCCGGCGGTGACGGCCTGTTGATTAATGATAAGATCCTTGAATACGTATTGAGTAATTTACGCGCCATCCCGCATGTGGAAATCATCAGGATCGGCACACGTGCACCGGTCGTTTTCCCGCAGAGGATTACGGAAAATTTATGTAATATTCTGAAAAAATACCATCCGGTTTGGTTGAATACGCATTTCAATCATTCACTTGAATTGACGGATGAAGCGAAAAAGGCATGTGATATGCTCTCGATGGCAGGAGTGCCGCTTGGTAATCAGGCAGTCATCCTGGCTGGTATCAACGATAGTGTCCATATCATGAAAAAGCTTATGCATGACTGTGTAAAAGCAAGGGTAAGACCTTATTACATTTATCAATGTGATCTATCTGAAGGCATTGGCCATTTCCGGGCGCCGGTTTCAAAAGGACTGGAAATCATTGAAGCGCTGCGCGGCCATACATCAGGATATGCAGTGCCAACCTTTGTGGTGGATGCTCCTGGCGGTGGCGGAAAGATTGCCTTGACCCCGAATTACCTTCTTTCGCAAAGTCCGGATAAAGTCGTTTTACGGAACTTTGAAGGAGTAATCACAAGCTATCCGGAGCCGAAGAATTATGTTGCCGGCAGTGCGGATGCTTACTTTGATGAAGTGTATGGTACTGCGGATAGGAAAGAAGCCGTCGGGATTTCCGCGCTCATGACTGACGAGAAATTCAACTTGGTTCCAGAGGGCCTTCGTCGTCTTGATAAGAGAAAAGCGTATGAAAGCACTGAGGAACATGCTTCCTTGAAGGATCGCCGTGATAAACGGGATGAAATGAAGGAAAAATTAAGGTTAGCCCAAGAAAAAAGAATGCCTTGGCCGCTAGTGGCTCGGTGAAATCTGATGGTAAGGAGGAGTGAAGATGGACTGCTTGTGGTGCAATGCCCCAAATGTAGAAGAAAGTGAAAAGAAGGATTGTTACTGGATCATGCCTGACGGGAAACGCTCAATAAAAGTCCTTCAAGTTCCAGCCATAAACTGTCCTGAATGTGGAATCTATGTATCTGATTCGATGAATCAAAAGGTGGATGAAGCCTTATCCATATATGATGTTAGTGAATATCCTGATGAATTCACGTATGATCAGCTTCTTCAGGCACCTGTCAAAAAATTATTCAATTGGAAATAGAATGCCGGGAGAAGCGGATGATATGCATCTCTTCTCCCGAATTCTTTAAATAAGGGGGATACATGATGCCTGTTCAAAAGCTGCCTTTTTCACCCAAATGGAGACCGGGGATTGTTATACGATGGAACTCTATCATGATCATGCCAATCAGCGCTTACGCATGGATGATTATCGGGGAAATCTCAAAAAAGCGATCGATCGGGCCCTTGCCATCGCAAAGGAGCAGGGCTTTACAAAAGTGATACTAAAAGCCAGGAATGAAGATTTATCAGCGGCGTTAAGTCAAGGATTCATGCTGGAAGGAATATTGAGCAAGTATTTCAAAGGGAATGACGCCTATTGCATGGCCTTCTATTTAACGGATGAAAGGCGGACAAGCGACTTTTGGGTCAAGGAAGATAAAGTCATCCAAGATGTAAGCAGGGTTTCTAGACCGATTGAATCCCAGCAAATACCTGACGGTTATATCCTCCGGTCTGCTTCGGAGAAAGATGCACAGGAGCTGGCGAAGTTATATGGTGCCATTTTTGAAACCTATCCTACACCGATGAATGATGAGCGATATATCAAGAAAGTGATGGAGGAAGGTACGATCTTTAGTGTTATCGAATATGAAGGAACCATCGTGAGTGCTGCATCCGCTGAAGTGAATGAGATGTATCACAATGCTGAAATAACGGACTGTGCAACAATTCCCCAGCATCGAAAGCATGGTTTCATGAAGGTGCTCATCTCCGCATTGGAACAAGAATTGTTCAGGAAAAATATTTATTGCTCTTATTCATTGGCCCGTTCATTGTCAATGGGCATGAACGCCGTCTTTCATCAGCTGGGATATGAATATGGGGGCAGATTAACGAAGAATTGCAATATTTGGGATAAGTATGAGGACATGAATATTTGGGGTAAAGATTTATCCCTCAAGTAGGAGGATTTTTCTATGGCTAAATACACATGGGTTGATAAAGAAACCTGCATTGCGTGCGGGGCGTGCGGTTCAACAGGTCCTGAGATTTATGACTATGACGATCAAGGGATCGCTTTCGTCATCCTGGACGATAATCAGGGGATTGCCGAAGTTCCTGAAATCCTGCATGATGACATGCAAGATGCCATGGAAGGCTGCCCTACGGAATCCATCCTGATTCAGGATGAGCCTTTTAGTCTTTTAAAAACGTAATAGATTAATAGATGATGTGTACGAACGTTAAAAAGGAGAGATGAAATGGAACGAAATCATTTGATTAAGCCTACTTTAGATCAGGACTATCCCACTATCTCTCATGGGAATGGAATTTATCTTTATGATACAGATGGAAAACAGTATATAGACGGCTCATCAGGTGCAGTCACGGCAAGTATTGGACATGGTGTATTGGATATTGTCGAGGCGATGACGGAGCAGGCCCGCAAGGTTTCTTTTGCATATAGGTCTCATTTTACGAGCGGAGCAGCAGAGGCATTGGCCAAAAAGCTAAGTGAGCTGGCTCCAGGGGATTTGAATTGGTCATTTTTTGTGAACAGTGGATCTGAAGCGACCGAAACGGCAATGAAGATCGCGATTCAACATTGGCAAGAAAAAGGGTTCGAGCGAAAAATCGCATAATCTCCAGGTGGACGAGTTATCACGGGATCACGATGGGCGCTTTATCGATGTCAGGCCATGTACCAAGAAGAAAACGTTTTGTGCCGCTATTGGAGGATTTTCCTAGCATATCTGCTCCTTACTGCTATCGCTGTCCTCATAATAATGAAACATCAGGATGCAAGCTTAAGTGTGCAGATGAACTGGAGACAGCCATTCAAAGGGTCGGCTCCGAGAATATCGCAGCCTTCATCGCAGAACCGATAATCGGGGCATCCGCTGGTGCTGTAACACCGCCGGATGGCTACTATCAAAGGATTAAGGAAATCTGCGAAACCTATGACATTCTCTTTATCGCCGATGAGGTAATGACGGGAATCGGCCGGACAGGAAAAATGTTCGCAATGGAACACTGGGGAGTCACCCCGGATATCATCGCATTGGGTAAAGGAATGAGCGCCGGGTATACTCCAATCGCTGCCACGATGATTACTGACCGTGTCATGGAGCCCATATTAAAAGGCTCGAAATCTATCATGGCCGGACACACATATAGTGCAAACCCTCTATCGGCAGCCGTTTCATTGGAAGTGCTTTCCTACATTGAGCGCAATGACCTAGTTCGGGCAGCGGAAGAGAAAGGTCAATATCTGTTTAAGAAACTGCAAGGGTTGGCTAAAGAATTCGACATCATCGGTGATGTAAGAGGGAAAGGGCTTCTCCTTGGACTTGAGTTTGTCTCAGATCGGGTATCAAAAACGCCATTCGACTTGCAAATCGGCCTGACTCCAAGGCTTGTCAACAAGGCTTTTGCGAAGGGGTTGATAATCTATCCTGCTGCAGGTGCGATTGAAGGAATCGCTGGTGATGCGGTTATCATATCTCCGCCATTAATCATTACGAATGAAGAAATCGATCGCCTCGTCAAGATACTGGAAGCTTCCCTCGAAGAGTTACAGCAAGAATTGCACGCGGAAGGCTTGATTGAAGACATGCAGGCTATTTAGGAGGAACGGTATGAAGCAGGTCATTACGAAGAAAAACAAAATTGTGACCATGGAAGAAGCGCTGGAGCATATTTCCGATGGATGCACACTCATGTATGGCGGATTTGGCGGAGTGGGGACTCCTCCAACGCTTGTCCAGGGCATCCTTGACAAGGGCATTAAGGAATTGACCTTGATTGGCAATGATACTGGATTTCCTGATATCGGCATTGGCCGGCTTGTGACTGCTGAAAGGGCAAAGAAAGTGATTGCCTCGCATATCGGATCCAATCCTAATGCCGGCAAGCTCATGACTGAAGGAAAGCTCCAAGTCGAATTTTCACCGCAGGGGACATTAGCCGAACGGATTCGTGCCGGCGGTGTAGGCTTAGGCGGGATTTTTGTCGATGTCGGGATTGGTACGATAGCCGAAGAAGGCAAGGACAAGATTGTGATAGAAGGAAAAGAATATTTGGTGGAAACCGCTTTGACGGCTGAAGTAAGCATCGTCCATGCCAAAAAGGCCGATTCACTGGGGAATTTAGTGTACGACAAGACTGCATGTAATTTCAATCCGCTGGTAGCGATGGCAGGGGCCTTCACGATTGCGGAAGTGGAGGAAATCGTTCCTGCAGGCGAATTGGATCCGGAATGTATTGCCACACCAGGCATTTATGTAGATATGGTGATTCCGACAAAAGGGGTGAATTGGAAATGGGCATGGCAGTAGATGTACGAAATCGCATCGCGAAACGCGCCGCCAAGGAAATCCATGACGGATTGATCGTCAATTTAGGCATCGGCATCCCTACCTTGGTGGCGGATCATATTCCTCAAGATATGCATGTGCTGTTCCATGCGGAAAATGGAGTTCTCGGTACGGGTCCAAGTCCTGAACCCGGAAAAGAAGATCCTGCCCTCTGTAATGCGGGAGGTTTCCCGATCACCACTGTAATGGGAGCTTCTTACTTTGACAGTGCAACGGCATTTGGGATGATCAGGAAAGGATACATCGACATCACCATCCTTGGGGCCCTGGAAGTCAGTGAAAAAGGGGATTTGGCGAATTGGATCGTCCCAGGAAAGCGGGTGCCGGGTATGGGCGGTGCAATGGAGCTTGCCCAGAAAGCCAAAAAGGTGATTGTCCTGATGAATCACGTGAATAAGCAGGGTGAATCTAAGATCTTGAAGACATGTACGCTTCCATTGACGGCAAGAGAGAGTGTGGATTTAATCATTACGGATATGGCTGTCATGGAAGTAACAGAAGAGGGATTGGTGCTTAAGGAAGTCATGGCGCCATATACCGTGGATGATGTGATAAGGAATACAGAGGCATCATTGAAAATCCATGCTGCCGTCAGCACCATTGAATAGGCAAGAGGAGGAAAAAGCTTGAATGAGGTTGTCATCGTTGCTGGGGCGCGAACTGCAGTTGGATCCTTTGGAAAATCACTCAGGAATGTTAAAGCTACCGAATTGGGCCGTCAAGTATTGGAAGGTTTAATGGAGAATTCCGGTTTGGGTAAAGAAAAAGTCAATGAAGTGATTTTCGGACACGGCTATGTCCACGGAGGCGGACTTAACTCGGCACGAATTTCGTCGCAGCTGGCATGTTTCCCACACAGTGTCCCAGGACACGTTGTAATCAAAGCATGTGGATCAGGTTTAAAGGCCATTACCAACGCCGCTTTAACTATCGCTGCTGGTCAAGAAGACGTCATTATTGCCGGCGGAGTGGAGAGCATGAGCAATGTGCCTTATATCGTGAAAAATAGATGGGGCAGTAAATTTGGAAACTTAACGATGGAGGATGCTCTGCTGGCAGATGGATTAATATGTTCCTTGGAAAATGATCATATGGGAATCACTGCCGAGCGCTTGGCTGAAAAATATGGTATCCGTCGTGAAGAACAGGATAAATTTGCTTATCAAAGCCACAAGAAGGCTTGGAAAGCTATAGAAGAGGGTCGCTTTAATAGAGAAATTATTTCGCTTAAAATCAAGGATCGAAAAGGACTTCAAATCTTCAACCATGACGAAGGGGTACGCGAGGACATTCGTCTAGATCAACTAGCCAGTCTTCAGGCAGTATTCAAAAATGAAGGAACCATTACGGCAGGAAATGCCTGTCCTATGAATGATGGGGCTGCAGCTGTACTTTTAATGTCCAAGCAGCAAGCAGAAGAAAAGGGATTAAAACCGCTCTTGAAAATAAAGGCTTTTGCCAGTGCAGGAGTTGAACCTGGAGTTATGGGGATTGGACCAGTACCCGCTACTCGAAAGGCATTGGAAAAAGCAGGTCTATCGTTAGGGGATATCGGACTGATTGAACTTAATGAAGCCTTTACTGCCCAAGCACTTGCAGTGATCAAGGAGTTAGATTTGAATCCGGATATTGTCAATGTCAATGGGGGGCAATTGCACTTGGTCACCCTGTAGGAGCAACAGGTGCAAAATTGACAGTCACACTGATGCATGAAATGTTGCGTTCACAAGTTAAGTACGGAATGGTAACGTTGTGTATGGCAGGCGGAATGGGACTTTCAGTAATCTATGAGAATATGTGTAATTAAGGAGGATAAATGTGCCGGATATAAAAAAACGGATAAACCAATGGATCAAGGATCATCGGGAAGAAGGAACGAACCTATTGCAAAAAATGGTACAAGCCCCGAGTACACAAGGAAATGAAGCAGGAGCACAGGCCATCGTCGCCCAAAAGCTGCAGGAAATGGGTTTGCAGATCGATAGTTGGGAACCTGACGGCGGCGAGCTGAAAAAGCACTCTTATTTCTATTCTCCGCGCAGTGAATTCTCCAACAGCCCCAATGTGGTGGGTATCATGAAAGGGACTGGAGGCGGACGTTCCATCATCTTGAACGGACACATCGATGTGGTACCGGACGGAGACCGAGATCAGTGGGATGACGACCCATATAGCGGGTCGATTAAGAATGGAAGGATGTTTGGACGCGGCGTAACCGATATGAAGGGTGGAAATGTTTCGCTGATCCTTGCGATGCAGGCATTGAAGGAAAATGGCATCCAATTAAAAGGAGATGTCATTTTTCAAAGTGTGATTGAAGAAGAAAGCGGCGGGGCCGGAACATTAGCGGCTGTCCTGAGGGGATATAAAGCCGATGCCGCCCTGATCCCTGAACCGACGAACATGAGGATCTTCCCGAAACAGCAGGGTTCTATGTGGTTCCGAATCCATGTTAAAGGGCGGTCAGCCCATGGCGGAACAAGGTATGAAGGCGTTAGTGCGATTGAAAAAACCATGACCGTCATCAATCATATTCGTGCCTTGGAAGAAAAGCGAAATGCACGTATCAGTGATCCGCTTTATCAGAACACGCCTATTCCGATTCCAATCAATCTAGGCGTCATTGAAGGCGGTAATTGGCCGTCATCCGTTCCCGACCTTGTGAAAGTCGAAGGAAGGATGGGCGTTGCGCCAGAGGAAACGATGGAGCAGGCGAAAGACGAAATGGCTTCCTGGTTATTGCAGCTTGAGGAAGTGGACCAATGGTTCAAGGAAAACCCGCCCGTATTGGAATGGTTCGGGGCCCGCTGGGTTCCAGGAGCAATTGATGTAGAGCATGAACTGATGAATGCGCTTGTTCATCAATATCGGCAAGTTGCCGGACAGGACCCGGTCATTGAAGCCTCCCCTTGGGGAACGGACGGGGATTGCTGACACATGTCGGTGAAACGCCAGCAATCGTTTTCGGGCCGGGAGTAACCGAGGTTGCCCACTATCCAAATGAATACATCCTGCTCGACAACGTGTTCTCTACAGCCGAGATCATTGCCCTTACTTTAATTCAATGGTGTGGAATGGAGACTGAGCAGGATGGGATCACCCAATCCGGGAATAGGGAAACGATACCAGGGAATGGCAATTAAACTGGATAGGCATCCCAGCAAGTGAAGCGATCTATTAAGTCATTCATAAAGCGGTTGTTAAAAAACTCTTTTATTCTTGAACTTTTAACTTTAAAAGAAAATGAGGTAGGAACCTTATGGACATGAATCTCATTGATAATCAAGAACCGACAGTTAAAAGGAATCCCATTGATAATCAAGAACCGACAGTTAAAAGGCAACTGAAAGCAAGGCATATGACCATGATTGCCATCGGCGGTTCAATAGGAACCGGATTATTCCTGGCGAGCGGGGCAACCATCCAGAGTGCAGGGCCCGGTGGTGCCCTCGCTGCCTATGCCTGCATTGGAATCATGGTTTATTTCCTGATGACGAGCTTAGGGGAAATGGCAACATATATGCCTGTATCGGGATCCTTTTCCACCTATGCCACACGCTTTGTTGATCCCGCATTCGGCTTTGCACTTGGCTGGAATTATTGGTTTAACTGGGCAGTCACCCTTGCCGTGGAAATAGCTGCAGCAGCCATCATCATGAAATTCTGGCTCCCTGATGTACCCAGCCTTATATGGAGTGCCATATTTCTTGGAATCGTCTTCACCCTCAACGCCCTATCCATTAAAAGCTATGGTGAATCTGAATATTGGTTTGCACTAATAAAAGTCATTGCCATCATTTGCTTCATCGTTATTGGTTTATTGACCATATTGGGGATTTTTGGCGGAAAGGTGATCGGATTTGAAAACTTCACCATGGATGAGGCACCATTCAAGGGAGGATTTTTATCGATCATCTCAATCTTTCTAATCGCAGGATTTTCTTTTCAAGGCACGGAGCTGGTTGGTATTGCTGCCGGGGAAAGTGAAGAACCCGAAAAAAATGTTCCCAATGCGATCCGCCAAGTATTTTGGCGCATCCTATTATTTTACATCGGGGCGATCCTGATACTCGGCCTCTTAATACCGTATACGAGTCCAAGCTTGTTGAACGGAGATGTCGAAAATATTTCTGTAAGCCCTTTCACCCTTGTTTTTGAACGGGCTGGACTGGCATTCGCGGCATCCGTCATGAATGCGGTCGTGTTAACTTCCTTACTATCCGCCGGGAACTCCGGGCTATATGCATCAACACGGATGTTATGGTCGATGGCAAAAGATCATCAAGCTCCAAAATTCCTGGCCAAAGTCAACCGCAGGGGGATCCCGATGAATGCCTTGATCATGACATCCTTAATTGGGGGACTCGCCTTCTTGACCTCCATTTTCGGGGACCATGTATTCACATGGCTATTGAATGCATCCGGGCTGACGGGCTTCATCGCCTGGATTGGAATCGCCATAAGCCATTATCGCTTTAGACGTGCCTATGTTGCACAAGGTGGTGACGTAAACGAATTGAAATATAAAGCAAAATGGTTTCCATTCGGTCCGATTCTTTCATTCAGCCTGTGCATGCTCGTCATAGCAGGACAGAATTATGAAGCATTCCTAAGCGGCAGCATCGACTGGTATAGCGTCGCTGTCTCTTACATCGGATTACCGGTATTCCTGGTGATCTGGTTAGGATACAAGATTTATCACAAAACCAAATTAATAGCATTAAAAGATTGTCAATTCGATAAATCAGATGTGGCCTGATATCAATGGAAAAAACCTGAGCTCCCCTTTGGGACCCAGGTTTTTTTATGAAGATTTGTATCGAAATCCAGTTATATCTCCGAAAATAGGAATATATCTCCGAAAATCCAGTTATATCTCCGAAAAATCCAATTATATCGACGAAAGCGGCAATTATCTCATTAAAGTTCGCATTGTTTCTTCCATTCCTTCTTTGTATGGAGTTTTAGGTATGGGGCCGATGCGTTTTTCATATTTTTCTCCATCCAGGATGAATCCTTCTTTGGTTAAATACATGATTTCCACTACTTCTTTCATGAAAGGGTTGAACAAGCCAAGTATCTGAATGATGTTTTTGTAAGGGGAAGGACCATCTTTTTCTGTCCCGTTACCTGACGGGCAATTTGGATGATTTCGTTTCCGGAAATCAGACCAGCTCCAGGGATGTTCCAATTTTCTCCATAGGAGTCGTCTTTTTCTGCTATTTCCACGATCATTTTTGCTGCATCCGGTAAGTAGACATATTCTCTTGGTGTTTTTAAGTCCCCGATAAAGACGGACGTTTTATTGGCAGCTAGGCCTTTCAAGGTAGGCTGAAGGTAGGAGTTCTGTGAGGTAGCGCCATAATAGTCGGGCAGCCTGACAATCAATGCTCTGGCATTTTTCCATTTTTGGCTGAATATGAGCTTCTCGAATTCCAACCTGATTTGCCCTTTTTTGTATGCGGCTGTTTTGGATGGTTTTCATCTCCTTTCGCAATTTGGTGCCCATAGATATATATCCCATCTACAATGACAACCTTCTTACCTAAAATATCGGTTGCCTTCATGACACTTTCCCCAAGTGAAAGAAGTTTTGAAGCCATCTCCTGATAGGGAACGTTGGCACATTGAAAAATGACTTCCGCATCTTCTGCCGCCTCTACAATTGTTTTATAATCAAAGATGTCACCCATTCTGTATGATAATTGTTGCGAATGATCATGCTCTTTCATTAATTGCTCCAGCTTACTTCTGGAACGCCCGAAAGCGATGACTTCTGTGCCCCTTGATAACAATTCTGAAACAATGACTTGACCTGATCCTCCGGTTGCTCCCAACACAATAGCTTTCTTCATATCTTACATCCCCTTTTAATTTATTGATCAATCACTAAATGAATATTCAAAATAAGGAACCGATGAAAATCGGTTCTTACTTGCCCCGCCATCCATAAGCTCGGGCATCTTGATGAAGTGGGAAATATTGCAGAGTATCCCCCTCGCCAGGAATGTGGTCACTTGGTCTTCGGCATTCGGAATTCCGGCAGATTGAAATTTTTCAAGTGTGTGATTCCTAATGCTTGCTAACCCTGATCGAGTAGAATTTCTTATTGCGTCTTCCGTCACTGAAAGTCCTATGACCTGCAGGGCAATTTCATTGGGATTGGACTCAGTCAATTCTTCATATACCTTGATCATTTTGTTAACAAGGTCTTCGGGTCCTGATTCAATTTCAAAAGCTTGAAGGATCCTTTCGTATGCCCGGTCCAGAGCCGCTACGAATAACTCCTCTTTAGTTTTAAAGAATTTAAACACATAAGGCTGGGAAATGCCGGCTTTTTCTGCAATTAAGGCAGTCGTTGTATTGTAATAGCCTTTATCTGCAAAAACCTCCAAACCAGCTTCCAGAATGTCATCTTTTCGATTCTCTTTTTTGGGTCTGGCCATTGGTATCCTCCATATTTTAATTAATTAGTGATTAATCAATCACTAATTAATGACATAATATCGCAGTATGGTAATTTTTGCAATAAGGTATTTAAATCATTTTTTTGCAGCTGAATAATTGGGGAGGGTCTGCAATACTATTATTCTATGTACGATAATACTGTGGATGAAAGGAAACTGATGATGAAAGAGGCGTTTCGCGGTTCTGGAATTGGCGTCATTTTCATGGCGGTCTTCGGTACACTGTGGGCGGGTACCGGTGTAATGGGATTGCAGGGGTGGGGGTTTCCCTACGTGGAACTCGCAGCCATATTCGTAGGAATCATCATGGTTATCGGTGGCATCTCATTAATACGTGCATCACAAAAAATGTCCAATCAAGTTTCAGAAAATGGGGCTAGGCGTCTGAAGCGTATCGGATTTTTGTTTAATATGGTCTTCATTGCCGAAGGTTTGCTGATTGGGATTGCCATTGCCATCTGTAACTTGATCAATCAGACAAATCTTATACCGGGAGTCATCGCCATTATTGTAGGGATTCATTTTTTACCTTTGGCGTCACTTTTCCAAATCAAGGTTTACTATGCAACAGGAGTGCTTCTCTGTTTATTGGCGCTTATCACATGGCTGATTGTGCCAGACACGGTCATGTTTGGGGAGCATCGAATCCTTGCACCGTTATCATTGCTCGGCTTTGGATGCGCGCTAATACTCTGGACCACTGGACTTACGCTATGGCTTGGAATAAAGAATTCAAGTCGAACGATAGCCTATGAAGATTGAATCAATCAAAAAACCCGTCATGGCGAACGGGTTTTTCATTTTGGCTAATTTTTCATCCAGGTCAAGAGCCTGACAATTTGAAATGGTTCATTCCAAACGAGAATGAAACTTAAAAGAAAAAATGCAGCCAAAGCCAAAAATTTCGACATTCCTTTTTCATTTTTATACATGGCCCCAAAACTGCATAACATACCAATAAGCAACGCACCGAGTCCTGAAATCATAAGTAGCTCGGAGGCTTTTGGTGAAGCAAGGGAACAGCAAAATGATAGAGTTCCAATCACTGCAAATACGATTGACCACTGACTTAAACTTTTCATAGAAACTCCTTTTTTACTAATTATACCAATTTAGTGTTTGTGATGATATGAAAAAATTAAGGTTGTCACTTATGGGAATATATTGTAATATATATAACAATATAAAATTTTAGAAGCATTGATAAGGACATGAATCATTTTTACGGTCTGCAGAGAGGGAAGGGCAGCTGCGAACTTCCTGGCTTAGGAAACTGATTTACCGCCTTTGAGCTATATCGGTGAACAAAAGTAACTGATATCGTCTAAGCTGCGTTACAGCTCCAGAGCCATAAGTATCTACTTATGGGAAATTGGGTGGAACCACGGGTAAACGCACTCGTCCCTTGCATAGGGATGGGTGCGTTTTTTTATATATAAAAATATTGCCATGATAAGGACATGAATCATTTTTACGGTCTGCAGAGAGGGAAGGGCAGCTGCGAACTTCCTGGCTTAGGAAACTGATTTACCGCCTTTGAGCTATATCGGTGAACAAAAAGTAACTGATATCGTCTAAGCTGCGTTACAAGCTCCAGAGCCATGAGTGTTTTTTGCTTATGGGAAATTGGGTGGAACCACGGGTAAACGCACTCGTCCCTTGCATAGGGATGGGTGCGTTTTTTATATATAAAAATATTGCCATGATAAGGACATGAATCATTTTTACGGTCTGCAGAGAGGGAAGGGCAGCTGCGAACTTCCTGGCTTAGGAAACTGATTTACCGCCTTTGAGCTATATCAGTGAACAAGAGTAACTGATATCGTCTAAGCTGCGTTACAAGCTCCAGAGCCATGAGAGTTTTTGCTTATGGGAAATTGGGTGGAACCACGGGTAAACGCACTCGTCCCTTTCGTAGGGATGAGTGCGTTTTTTATTATTAAAAAAGGGGTGTTTATGTGATGGGTGAAAAAATGATTAAAGTTCAATTCCCGGATGGGCAGCAAAAGGAGTATCCGCAAGGGACTACAGTGGAAAGTGTGGCAGGCTCAATCAGCTCCAGTTTAAGGAAAAAGGCAGTAGCAGGAAAACTGGATAAGCAACTGGTTGATCTAAGTCACAAGCTTAATAAGGATGCCGAGCTGTCGATCTTGACTCTCGATTCGGATGAAGGATTACAAGTATTACGACATACATCGGCGCATGTTTTGGCACAGGCTGTGAAAAGATTATACCGTAATGTGGAATTAGGGATGGGACCAGTCGTGGAAGATGGTTTTTACTATGATTTTAAGTTAGACCATCCTTTGAGCTCAGAAGATCTGCAAGCCATTGAAAAAGAGATGGAACACATCATAAGTGAAAATTTGGTAATTAAAAGGAGTGAAGTGACTTATGAAGAAGCTGTGAAATTATTCGAGGGCAGAGGAGAGTCATTCAAATTGGATATAGCAAAGAACATCCCTAATGGTGAAAAATTAACGCTCTATCAACAGGGGGAATTCGTCGATCTTTGCAGAGGACCCCACCTTCCATCCACATCATTTGTAAAATCGTTCAAATTGACTCGTGTATCGGGTGCCTATTGGCGGGGAGACAATCAAAATGAAGTTCTTCAAAGGGTGTATGGCGTGGCTTTCCGAAAGAATAAAGATTTACAGGAACATTTTAAATTCCTGGAAGAAGCGGCCAAACGCGATCATCGTAAATTAGGGAAGCAGTTGGAGTTATTCATGTTTTCGGAGGAAGCCCCTGGAATGCCATTTTATTTACCGAAAGGACAAATCGTTAGAAATGAATTGGAGAAGTTCTCGCGTGAGCTTCAGACTGAGGCTGATTACGACGAAGTTCGGACTCCTTTCATGATGAATCAGCGGTTATGGGAACAATCGGGCCACTGGGACCATTATCACGAGAATATGTACTTCACTGAGGTGGATCAAACAAAATTCGCGATGAAGCCAATGAACTGTCCGGGCCATATGCTTATTTATAAAAACAGTCTTTATTCTTACAGGGATTTACCCATCCGGATGGCCGAATTCGGTCAAGTGCACCGTCATGAATATAGCGGTGCATTGAATGGGATGCTGCGTGTCCGTACATTTTGTCAGGATGATGCCCACATCTATGTACGGAAAGATCAAATCGAAAGTGAAATTAAACAAGTGTTTCATCTGATCGATAAGGTGTATCGCACTTTTGGATTCGAGTATTCCGTGGAGCTCTCGACTCGTCCGGAGGATTCAATGGGCGAAGATTCCCTTTGGGAAGCTTCTGAAACTGCCTTGAAAAATGTTCTGGAAAGCATCGGGATACATTATCAAGTAAATGAAGGGGACGGGGCATTTTATGGACCGAAAATTGATTTTCATATTAAAGATGCATTAAAACGAAGCCACCAATGTGCAACAATCCAACTTGATTTTCAAATGCCCGACAAATTTGATCTGACTTACATCGATGAAAATAATGAAAAAGTCCGTCCGGTCGTCATTCATCGTGCCATTTTTGGATCGATCGATCGTTTTTTGGAATCCTGATAGAACACTTTGCTGGTGCTTTTCCGGTATGGCTTGCCCCGGTGCAAGTACAGATCATCCCTGTCTCACAAGTTCATTCGAATTATTGTTTAAAGGTTCAAAAAGCACTGAAGAATCAAGGCATAAGAGTGAAAATCGATGATCGGAATGAAAAGCTGGGGTATAAAGTCAGGGAAGCACAGATGGGCAAAATCCCATACATGCTGGTCCTCGGAGATAAAGAAGAGAAAGAAAATGAAGTAAATGTCCGGAAATACGGGGAACAAGAAATTGAAAATGTCACAATAGAAACGTTCATCAATAAAATGGTCCAGCAAATAAAAGAACGCAGCATCTAACAAGAACGCAGCTTAATCCATGAACTCACGAGTAAAAGCGAGAAATTCACGAGTAAAAGCGAGAAACTCACGAGTAAAAAAGACAGTCGAATAACTCGACTGTCTTTTTTATCTACAAATCCATACCCAGCCAACGCCCGGAATGAACTGCTGGAAACAGTTACCGCCCGGTCCACCCTGACCGCCGCCTTGACCGCCGCCTTGACCACCGCCTTGACCGCCGCCCTGTCCGCCGCCACCGGCAGGGCAGGTTAATCCTAGGTATTGTAATCCAACTATATCTGTATGATGAACCTCATTTGGAATGCCACCTTCGAGTATCTGTACCATGCCAGTAGTATTATTTATCCCCATTAAAATAAAGGTGTGCTGGGTGTTACCCCAAAAGCCCCTGAAGCAATGACCTTGCCGGCCTGCGTTTAAATGGCTCTGAATAGTGGCTACTGGAACCAGTGTTTGTACTGGCAGTCTGTCATCATAATAGGGCAAATGAGCATAGGAATTATCGTAATAATATGGAGCAGTATAATATGGAACATTATAAGAGTAATAACCGTAATTATACATTCAAGAAATCCTCCCTTTGTGTTTACCCTTTCAGGCTATGAACAAAAAGGGATAAGTGTCCGACATGGACAAAGAAGGATAATAAAATAGGCGGCCTATTTTATCTATTCACGAGTAAAGCTCATCACTTTATGTAAATAAAACCTTTGCTGCCTGGATGGCAAAGTATATGCCGATCCCTATAAGGGATATACCCGATATGATCGAGATGCCCATTAGAATGGGTTTGGATAAAAAGCGTCTGAAGGTGCTGGCGATGATGGCCATTGCGAAATCCCAGATCAAGAGGCCGATAAGGATGCCTGAACTGTATAAAAGTAAATGATCCATATCATATTTTGAAGCGGAGTTTGCGAGAATGGATCCATAGATCCCCAGCCAAAACAAAATGGATAAGGGATTCGAAAGGGACATGATGAATCCTGTCAGGAATGAAGAAAAAGGGAATCTTTCGCTTTTCGTGCATTCACTTCAATCTTACCTGCACTAAGTAGACTTTCGATTCCGGTATAGGTCAGGACGAAAAATCCAAAAAGCCATAAAAATGTTTTCATGAAGGAGTTGTCCAAGAAGTGGACGACACCGAAAAAGACGAGGGCTATAAAAACAAAATCCGCTAAAATGGCACCCCAGCCAAAAACCCAGGCATGCCAAAAACCCTTCTTGATTCCTTTGTCCAATTGAGCAGCGTTTATGGGACCGATAGGAGCAGCCAGTGATAAGCCTAATAATACATAGCTGAAAAAACACCCAATTCATCACCTCATCGTTTGATACATCTTCGCTTATTTGAATGTATTCAGGCAATTGGACTTGTACCACATTTTTAGCCCTTTTTTTGAGGTGATATGGTGAATCATTGTCCGGTTTGCCGCTTATGGAGGTACATGGTCGTGCCTGTGTGTTTTTGTAACAACACATAAAATTCCTTCATAATGTAATTTAGTCAAATGGAAAGACGTCAATTTAAATGCATGCGCTGTTCAAAGCGGAATTGGAGGATAATTATGCCTGAATTATCGATGCCGAATAAATATAAAACAATTCTTGATATCATGCATACTGATATTGCAATAAATGAAATTAAGAATCATTTTGAAGAAGGACTTTCAAATGTGTTAAACCTTATTAAAGTATCTGCACCTTTCGTTTTAAATGAAGGTAACGGTATAAATGATAATTTAAATGGTGTGGAGCGGATTCTTACCTTTGAAGCTCTGGATATTAAGAATAAACAAATAGAAGTGGTTCAATCTTTGGCAAAGTGGAAAAGAATCACTCTTTCAAGGTATGGTTTGGCTTGTGATGAAGGCATTTACACAAATATGAATGCGATAAGACGTGATGAAAAACTGGATAACCTACACTCGTTATTTGTGGATCAATGGGACTGGGAGAAAGTCATAACGAAAGAACAGCGTAATGTAGATACATTAAAATCTGAAGTGAAAAAAATATATAGAGCCATTAAATCGACCGAACATTATATGTTTGAATTCCATCATCTGCTTAAGCCTGTGTTACCTGATGACATTCACTTCATTACGACCCAGGAGCTGGAGGATTTATATCCGGATCTGAATCCGAAGGAAAGAGAAAATGTCATAACGAAGAAATATGGTGCGATTTTCATTATGAAAATTGGCGGAGAGTTACGATCGGGGGAAAAGCATGATGGCCGTTCACCAGATTATGATGATTGGGAACTAAATGGAGATATCGTTTTATGGAATCCACTCTTGGAATGTGCTTTTGAAGTTTCTTCAATGGGAATTCGAGTAGATGAAAAGTCACTGTTAAAACAATTAAGATTATCCAAAACCGAAAATCGTAGGGTGCTCGAATATCATAAGGCCGTTTTGGAAGGCAAGCTTCCGTATTCAATAGGCGGGGGAATAGGGCAATCCAGATTATGCATGTTTTTGTTGAAGAAAGCACATATTGGCGAGGTTCAGGTTTCAGTATGGAATGACCAAATATTAAAGGATTGTGAAAAAAGGAATATTATTCTTTTATAAAAACGAAAGAACTCAACCCATTCTTAAACAGAATGGGTTTTTTGTTTTAAAGGTAATAGGGGTAATTTTGGGAGAAGCGCAACTGAATAAATCTTTCTGCGCTATAACATAATAATTGAAGACATCTAATATATGATGCAAAACAAATTGGTTTCACAATGGTTACCTTTTATGCAACAAGTTGCTTTTATAATGGATGAGGAGTGTAAGTATGGAAGGTCATGAGAAGCAAAATAAAGATGTAAGCGTGTGGTGCCTGATCAGTATGGCATCGATTCCATTGGTAATGACACTTGGAAATTCAATGCTTATCCCGGTTTTGCCCATTTTCGAGGAAAAGGTGGGGATATCTTCATTTCAATCAAGCATGGTGATAACAAGCTATTCCGTTGCATCCATTTTTTTAATTCCCATAGCTGGTTATTTATCAGATCGATTCGGACGGAAAATGGTAATTCTGCCTAGCTTGATCCTAGCCCTTATCGGTGGCTTGATAGCTGGTTATGCATCATGGAAAATGGAAGATCCCTATACCTGGATTATCATTGGGAGGGTATTGCAAGGGATTGGGGCGTCTGGGGCCTCGCCCATCATTTTGCCTCTGGTGGGGGATTTATACAAAGATGATGATGAAAAAACGAGTTCTTGTTTGGGTATCATAGAAACCTCGAATACATTTGGGAAAGTACTTAGTCCAATATTGGGTTCCCTGTTTGCTGCATTTATCTGGTTTTTACCATTCTTCTCGATTTCATTCTTCAGTTTAATATCTATTGTTTTGGTCTTTTTCTTTATAAAGGTACCAAAGGAGAAGGATGAGCCGAAGAAATTTAAAGAATTCTGGCATGATACGAAAAAAATATTCAAGCAGGAAGGAAAATGGTTATATACAGTTTTCCTGATTGGTGTATTTGTCATGTTGGTTTTGTTCGGTGTTCTTTTCTTTTTGTCTGATAATCTGGAAAAAATCCATGATTTGCATGGAATCAAAAAAGGTTTAGTGATAGCGATCCCTCTATTTTTTCTTTGTGTATCTTCTTATGTTGCAGGGAAAAAAATCAAAGGGGAATTACCAATCATGAAAAAGATCATCATGATCAGTTTAGCTGTCCTTTCAATTAGCCTTGTATTTGTCGGTTTTACAAAAAACAATGTCTTCCTTCTATTGGTCATAACAAGCTTGGTGGGCATAGCAATTGGTGCGTTATTGCCGACACTCGACGCAATCATCACTCAAAATATAAAAAAGGAACAGCGGGGGACGATAACCTCCTTCTACATGTCATCAAGGTTCATCGGCGTTGCGGCAGGCCCTCCGGTCATGTCCCTTGTCATGAAAAATCATATCAATTTGACCTATATCATTTCAGGGATCATTGGTATAGGAATTGTATTTATTGTTATGAAATGCATTAGTTCAGACAAAAAAGAAGCTGCTGCCTAATCGGCTTCGATAACATTCCAAAAAGCCGGGCTTCCCCACGGCTTTTTTGTAACTTGGGAAATTTTTTGGCATGTGGTTATAGGCAGAGGTTGCCACATAAAATGTACAAGTCATGAACTAGCTCGAAGGAGTGATGCTTTTTGAGTGTACATTTACTGCTAAGTTACTTTTTTTTGGGACTTACCCTTGCAGCACCGATCGGTCCGGTGAACTCCGCTCGTATCGATAAAGGAATCAAGAACGGGTTTTGGCATGCCTGGATCGTCGGGGCAGGGTCGATGATCGCAGATGCCTTGTTCATGATTTTAGTATATGTAGGAATGGTACGGTTTTTAGAAATTCCGATCGTACAGATATTTCTTTGGCTTTTTGGCGGATTTGTGCTTATTTATTCTGGGGTCGAAAGTGTATTACGGGTTAATACGATATTATTAAATGAATACAGGAATAGGGATTCTTTAATTTCCTGTTTTTTGACTGGGTTCATCATGTCCGTGACCAGTCCATTGTCCATTTTATTTTGGTTGGGGATATATGGTTCTGTTTTAGCTAAAACGGCTTCAAGTTATGGGACTTCCCAACTTTTCATCTATAGCGGGATGATCTTTCTTGGCCTTACCTGCTGGGATTTTTTGTAGCGGCATTAACGAATGGATTTCGCAGGTTCTTAAATGAAAAAGCTTAATGGCCATTTCGATCATCTCTGGATTATCATTGGTCGGCTTTGGGGTTTATTTTGCTTATCAAGGCATTTTTGCCATCATATCCTAAAGGAGAATGCTTTCAGATTATTACATAGGGTATTTGAAAACTTCTTCCTTGCATAATTCATTGTGGCATTATCAACACTATGAATGATGGAAGGGGGTAATGTTATGACAACAACAAAAGCCAATTGCAGTTCAGCGAAAGGAAAGGCTGGTCAAGATTCCAATGCATCGGGTGAACAACAGGGCGATATGAAATGGTGGCAGCTATCATTGGTCGGTGTAGGCTGTACGATCGGGACAGGGTATTTCCTCGGATCGACCATAGGGATTAAAACGACTGGGCCATCCATTGTATTCTCATTTGTATTGGCTGCACTAGGTACCTATATCGTTTATAATCTGCTTGCCAAGATGACGGCTGCCGATCCTCAAGAAGGTTCTTTTTGTTATTATGCCAATAAAGCATTTGGAAGATGGGCGGGCTTTAGCTGTGGCTGGAATTATTGGTCCTCCAATATATTGATCATGGGAAGCCAGCTTACTGCGCTTTCGCTATTATCTCAATTTTGGTTCCCGAAAGTGCCGCTATGGCTATTTGCATCCGGTTTTGCAATTGTTTCAATCGTGGTGGTATTGCTGGGAACAAAAGGGTTCGACAGGGTGGAAAACATCCTTGCTGTAATTAAGACAGCAGCAATCGTAATGTTTATCATTATTGCAATATGTGCCGTTTTCGGCTGGTTTGGTCTTGATGGAGCGAAACCGCCATCATTTCCGAATACGTACAATGAATTATTCCCTAAAGGGCTAAAGGGGTTTTGGACATCCCTTATCTATGCCTTTTATGCGTTTGGCGGCATTGAGGTCATTGGACTGATGGCGATGCAGCTTAAGAAGAAAGAAGATGCACCAAAGGCAGGGACGATCATGCTCTTGGTCCTTACCATTATATATGTGGTTTCATTGGGGTTAGCCGTAACCATGATTTCGTTAGGGGCATTCAGTGAAAAAGAAAGCCCATTCGTTTCGGCATTGGACAGTTATCATCTGGCATTTTTCCCGCACGTTTTTAATGGTGCGATCATCATTGCCGGTTTCTCGACGATGACAGCTTCACTATTTGGTGTAACCAATCTATTGGTAACGCTGTCCGATGATGGGAATGCACCCGCATTATTCATGCAAAAGATAAAGAAATTCAAGGACCTTCCACTGCCTTCACTGGGGCTTGGGGCCTTAGGGCTTCTAGGATCGATCATCACTGCCTTGCTCCTGCCAGGCAAGATTTATGAATACATTACAACATCTGCTGGTATATTGCTTTTGTATAACTGGGCATTCATCATTCTTTCTTCATTCAAAGTCTTGGAAAATAAGATGTGGAGTAAGATAACGGCCGTTTTCGGACTTCTTTTGATTTTAGCCGCCGTAAGTGGCACATTGCTTGAAAAAGAGATACGTCCAGGATTTTTCATCAGCCTTTTATTCATCGTGATCATCGGTCTTGCAGCCGTTTTCATGAAGTTCAAGGTTTGGAACAAGAACAAGGCAATGGCCGCAAAAGCGAGCAAATCAGGACTTGATTGAAAAAGGAACTCGACTATACAAAGTCGGGTTCCTTTCGATTTGGCGCTAAACCTCAATTATTATTGGAAGGATCATTGGTTTTTTCTTAGTTTGATTAAAGAGATATTGCCCCAGTTCCTTCTTAATGGTTTGTTTAATGATGTTCCACCTGTAAATTTTTTCACTTTGTAAGTCGTTGACCGTTTTCGTGACAAGACGATTCACATTTTTAAGGAGGTCCTCGGAATTTTGAACATATACAAATCCACGGGAAATGGTATCGGGTCCTGATACTATTTTTCTTTCCGTCTTGCTTAGTGTGATGACGATCACGAGCATTCCATCTTCGGAAAGCTGCTTACGGTCCCGCAGAACGATTTCTCCAACATCCCCAACGCCAACACCGTCGACAAAGGTATTGCCAGCAGCCACCTTTCTTGTTTGACGGGCAACGGAGTTTTCAATATCCACCACATCACCATTATTGATGATGAAAGTATGGTCCTTCTCCACTCCGACAGACTCAGCTAGTAATCGATGCTGGTGCAGCATCCGATACTCACCGTGAATCGGTATGAAATACTTAGGTTTCATCAGGGTAAGCATGAGCTTTAACTCTTCCTGATAAGCATGTCCGGATACATGCATGCCCGTTACAGTCCCGGAACCGTAAATGACTTTGGCACCCAGTTGAAACAGGTTGTCGATGATCCGTGAAACATCCCGTTCATTTCCTGGTATTGGAGTGGATGCAAGAATCACTGTATCATCAGGCAATATGCTCATATCCCGATAATTTGAACTGGAAAGGCGGGAAAGGGCAGCAAACGGCTCTCCTTGACTTCCTGTACATAAAACCGCTACCCTTTCAGGAGCATAACTATCGACTTCTTGTGGCTGGATAAGCATCCCATCAGGAACCTCGAGATAGCCGCGTTCAATGGCAACGTTTACGACGTTCACCATGCTTCGTCCAATCAGGGCTAGTTTCCGGTTTGTCTTCTGTGCTGCGTTCACAACTTGTTGAACGCGATTGACATTTGAAGCGAATGTCGAAAGAATGACTTTTTGTTTTGCCTGCATGAAGGCCTCTTCAATATGGCTGCCAACCAGATGCTCCGAGGGACTGGAGCCGGGACGCTCCGCATTCGTGCTTTCCGATAATAAAACGAGGACACCTTCACTCCCGATTTTGGCCATTTTATGAATATCGGGATACTGATCATTCATCGGAGTCAAGTCAAACTTAAAGTCCCCTGTATGAACGACCGTGCCTTCTGGCGTATGCATGGTGACTCCGAGGCAATCGGGTATACTATGATTCGTTTTGAAAAAGTCCAGAACCATCTCCCCGAATTCCAGCTTTGAATCCGAATTGATCTGGATTAATTCAGTATCACCCAAAAGGTTATGTTCTTTTAACTTCAATTCAATCAAACCAAGTGTTAAACGTGTGGCATAAATGGGTACATTCAATTTTTTTAAGAAATAGGGATACCGCCAATATGATCTTCATGCCCATGAGTCACGATCAAAGCGCGGATCTTCTCCTTATTCTCCTGAAGAAAGGAAATATCAGGAATGATCAAATCGACTCTAATAAACTTTCATCAGGAAACTTTGCACCGCAATCAATAATGACGATATCGTTTGAATATTGAACAACATACATGTTTTTACCGATTTCATTCACTCCGCCCAAAGCCAAGATGGACAAAGCATTCTCTTTCACACTCAAGTAGGTAGACCTCCCTTTATTATGATAAGGATAGTGTTTCCTTAGGTCGCTTTTATAAAACCAACTCTTTTTTAATCCGGGCAATTTTAAAAAGCCATAAAAAACACCTGCCGCTTCCGGTAGGTGTGTATCTTCAATCTTCATCGGCTCAAGCAAGAATTGATGCTTTCTTCAAAAGTCTCAATGTATGCTTGGACCTGTGAAGCATATCCAGTCTTCAAAGTGTCCAGCAAACTTTCTATCAAGAATTCTCGCGGTTTGTCAGACTGCATCAGCTCATCTTGGATGAAGTCGACCAACTCAATGGCTCTTCTTCGATCTTCATCGCAAGGGAGAGCTTTGTTTATCGCTTTTTTCAATTCCGTGGTGGAATGAAGCAAATCATTATGGCAAGCATCAAGCTGGTTTGTGAATTTTGGAAACCACGTATCCATTAATTCCGGATCAATGATCTGTTCCCCGCTTTCAGCCACTTCATTGACTAAATGGACAATGCGATTCATGCAATAGCGGATAATTTGTATGTCCGGTGTACCGGCGGGATTAGCACGGTAACTAAAATGGCTCATGTGGGTCATCATCGAATGAAAGATAATGACGCTATCTAAAAGATAGGGTTTTTTACTTTCACCGAAGATATCGATAAAACGGTTATACATCCAGCGTAAGCTCAACAATAGCGTCTTATTGATGAATTGCTTTAATTCTTCATCATTGGAAACACGGACTTCTTCGATCAGGATAAGCAATTTGCTTTGCTTGTTCACCATCAATTGCAGTTCGAGCTGCCGGATGAAAATTTCAATATCGGCGGAATCTTGACCAATCAACAGTTTTTCCCGTTCATGGCGAATCTTTGTATAAAAGGAGCGGAAAATGGCTATAAATAATTCACCCTTCGAAGGGAAATAATTATAAAATGTACCTTTTGATATTCCGCTGCCGTCTAAAATGTCCTGAATGGACGTCGCTTGGTAGCCTTTGTCAATAAATAGCTTATGAGCCGTATCGATGACATTCTGCCTTCGGTTGTTCATCATATCACCTGATTTTCATTATACTGCTTGTATAAATTTAATCGTACTCTATTTTTCATCACAGCACAAACCCTTATTTAAACCAGTAAATTTTTATTGCAAAAAATGAACTAGGGGTATATTATTGATTTTGTGAGATTGGAATATACCGCTCGTATAATTAAATGAACCAATAGTTTGAATGGAGGAATAGATAAAAAGTGAGTACTGCACAAATAAATGAGAAAAAGGGTTCGTATGGCATTTTGGCCATACTGATGGTCGGTGCGTTCATATCGATACTGAATTCAACCCTTTTAAATATTGCACTGCCATCAATCCAAATAGACCTGGGAATCGAGACTTCCACAGTCCAATGGCTGACAACGGGCTACATGCTCGTGAACGGAATCATGATTCCGACAACTGCCTTCTTAATAAAAAAATATTCGGTACGTAATCTGTTCCTGACAGCCATGCTCCTATTCTCAATCGGGACGATCGTGGCAGGTGTAGCGCATGTATTCCCGCTTTTATTGAGCGCACGCATGGTTCAGGCGGCCGGTTCGGCAATCATGATGCCATTATTAATGAACGTACTTTTAACTTCTTTCCCTGTTGAAAAACGGGGCTCGGCAATGGGACTATTCGGTTTGGTCATGATGTTTGCCCCTGCAATCGGGCCGACGCTATCAGGCTGGATCATCGAACATTATGATTGGAGAATGCTATTCCATTTCATTACTCCGCTAGCTTTACTAGTGCTTATTTTCGGCTTCTTTAAACTTAAAGACCACAAGGAAAAAGTCGATATCAAGATCGATAAATTATCGGTCATCCTATCCAGCTTGGGCTTTGGAGGCCTGCTTTACGGATTCAGTTCGGCAGGCAGCAAGGGTTGGGATAGCCCGTGGGTATATGGAACACTGATTGTCGGTGCCATTTCCCTGATCCTTTTCATTTCACGCCAGCTTAAAATGGATACACCGATGCTTGAGTTCAAGATCTTCAAGCACCCGATGTTCGCTTTATCCGCAACGATCTCAATCGTACTGAACATGGCGATGTTCTCGGGGATGATCTTAATTCCGATGTACACACAAACAGTACGTGGCATTTCACCATTCGATTCTGGATTACTGATGCTTCCAGGTGCACTATTGATGGCCCTCATGTCACCGGTTACCGGAAAGCTTTTCGATAAGTTCGGTGCCCGCATCCTTGCTTCGATCGGTTTGCTTATCACCGTGGTAACTACGTATTTGCTAAGTAAATTATCAATGGAAACTACGTATACAGAAATTGTAATCCTGTTTTCCGTTCGTTCCTTCGGGATGTCAATGTCCATGATGCCGATCATGACAAATGGTTTGAACTCGCTGCCAGCCCGCATGAACCCGCATGGTACAGCCATGAATAACACACTGAACCAAATTTCCGGTGCGATCGGTACGGCATTGCTCGTTACGGTCATGTCTAACCGTGCAGCTTCTACTGCCGAAGATTTAATGACGAAAGCGATGAGCAAATTAACAAGAAGCCAGCCCACCGCTGAGATGATGGGCCAAATGAAAGCCCAAATCGGGATGCAGGCAATGCTGGATGGAATTAACTTCTCCTTCTTTGTATCTACCTTCATTGCCGGTGTGGCGCTGATTCTGGCATTATTCATTAAGCGCGCATGGCCGGCTGAAGAAAAACCAGCTGTGAAAAAGATCAAACCGCTTAAATGAAACAATAAAAGGCCCTATGCCACCTGAAAAAGTTCAGGCAGCATAGGGCTTTTTCTAACTTCAGCCGAACGGAATGTAATTCAGGCTAAGTAAGGCGGAATAATTCGATCACCAAATTCGAAGAAATCGAGTTTTCCTACAGTTTTTTTATGGCTTGTACAATTTGGACGTTGATTTCAGCTACAGGTACTAAGCTTTCCGCGGGCGGTCAGGAAGCCTCCTCGGCTTGCGCCTGTGGGGTCTCCCTAGACGCGCTTTTCTAAGCATGAGTCTCGCACCTTTCTCTCCAACTCAACATTGTTATAACATTTAGATAGAAACCATACCTGATGCGTTGAAGGTGTTGGTTTGGAAACATCATTTGATGAAAGAATGTTTTCCGAACCTCTTTTGTCTACAATGAGCGCAGTGTCATTTGCACTGCGCTTTTTCACATCAAGATGTCACTTCTTCTGAAGTTGCTTTTGCATGCTGGATATGACTGGCTATCCAGCCAATGATCGCTGCGGAAACGAGATAGGCGAGTAAGATCCAAATCTGCATCTGCAAGTTTTCCCAGCCTCCTAATGAGATGACTTCCTGAAGTTCCTTCAATGAGTGGGCCATAGGTAAAAATTGACCGATTTTCGTCAATAATGACATGCCAAGTTCTCCTGGGAATGTTCCGCCGCAGGTAGCCAATTGGAACACGAGAAGGGTCACGGCTGCGAATTTGCCAACCACTCCGAATACGGTCACCAACATAAGGATGAATGTCATGAAGGTAAATGAAACGATGATACTTGATAGAATGAATACTGGGACACTGGCTACATGTAAATGGAATCCAAGAAGGACGACTGCATCCACTAGAAGTGCCTGAATCAAGCCGATTACATATACCAGCATTAATTTATTCGTGAAATGAACGGTTCCGGTAACCATAAGATTCTGCCTGCGGCCAAGCGGCAAGATATTGGAAGCCATGATGCCGCCTACATAAAAGGCCAATGACAGGAAATAAGGAGCGATTCCGGTTCCATAGTTAGGAACTTCAGATAGCTTTGATTGGACCAATTGCACGGGTTCAGAGAACATCGAAGTGGTCGAATCGTCGTACTGAAGACTGGCCGTTTTATCGGCAGCTTCATTAAGCTTGGAGGATAACTTGTTTGAACCCGTTTCTAGCGAAGCCAGTCCGTCTTGAAGTTCCGCCGATCCACTGGCTAGACGGCTGCTCCCGCCAGCTAGCGAATCGATTCCGGCCTTTAAATGGGAGAAACCATTTGTCCATTTAGAGAATCCATTCGCAAATTCTTCGGTGCCCTCGTATAATCGCTTAGCACCCGAGGTAGCTTGTGCCATTTTATCACCAAAGGCATTCATCCCGGTTTGAATGGTTTCTTGACCATCAGCCACTTTTGCAGCACCTTCGCCCAATTGCTTTTGACCGGCATTTAAAGTGGCCGCTGTTTTGGCTAAACCTTTTGATAGGGCAACGATTTGCTTGAAGTCTTGATCCTTTATTGCATCAGGATGACTTTTCATATAGGCATCCAATTGTTTCTTAAGAGTATTCGCTGTATCGGCAGCCTGTTCTTGCCCTTGCATCAATTTTGCATTTCCGGCTGACCAGCTCTCAACACCCTTACTTACTTCATTCATCCCATTTTCCAATGAGTCATGCCCATCAGATATCCGCTTCATGCCAATATACAAGTTCTGGGAACCTGATGTTAATCCATCCGCACCATCCGCTAAGGCTTCTTGTCCATCCAAAAGCTTGGTGCTTCCTGTTTGCAGCTTCTGGGCGCCATCATTCAAATCCTGAATGCCACCAGCCAATTTCACACTGCCGCTTTTCGCATCTTCTGTTCCTTGATGAAGCTTTTCCGCTCCATCCCCGGCATCCGCCAAGCCGTTAGATACCTCCTGGAATTTCGAAAGGATGCCTTCAGAATAGACTTTCGTGATGCTTGCGTTGATTTTTGCAGTCATCTTTTCAACAGCAGTAGAGCTGATCTGTGAGGCAACGAAGTTCTTGCCTGGATTGACAGTATACAAAAGTTTAGCCGTTTCCGGTTCTTTATCCATTAAAGTGGTGACATTTTTCGAAAAATCTTCCGGAATCGTGACAACCATATAATAGGTGCCAGCTTCAAGACCTGTATTAGCCTTTTTTGCCGTGACAAAGTGAAAGTCCAATTCTTTCTGCTTTTTCAATTGTTCAACGAAATCAGCTCCAGCCTCGACTGGCTTATCATCCATTTCCGAGCCATTATCGAGATTGACCACTGCTACAGGCAGCTGATCCAATTTTCCATAAGGGTTCCAATAGCCTGCCAAGAAAAATCCCGAGTAGATCAATGGAACGACCAAAAGGAAAATCAAGGCGATTCTCCCGTGTTTATGTTTCCACATTGCTTTTATATCTTGAAATACAAGTTGTAAACCTTTCATTATATGAGCCTGCCCTTTCTAGTTAAGAGATTATTTCATCATAATGGCTTTTTTATATACTGTATAATACATAATTGATTATGTAATAATAGATTTAAATCTATGTGAAAAGAGTGGGAAAATGGAAATCTTACAGCTGCAGTACTTTCAAACCGTAGCACGTCTGGAACATATGACCCGGGCTGCGGAACAACTTCAGATTGCTCAGCCATCCCTCAGTAAAACCATATCCCGGCTTGAAGAGGATTTGGGAGTCGTATTGTTCGATAGGGAACACCGCAAAATCAGGCTCAATGCAGCCGGACGAATATTCTTGAACCGGGTCGAACGCGCTTTTGCGGAACTGAATGAAGGAAGGCGCGAAATAGTGGAATTAACAGACCAAGACCAAAAGAACATCACCTTGGCCGTTTCCATTCCTAGGGTCCTGCCTGATTTATTGGGTGCATTTTTATCTCAATACCCGGATGTCCGTTTTCAACAGTTCCTAAAATCCATATCATCCATGAAACAGCTTCTAATTGAAGGCGAAATTGATTATTGCATATCATCCGTTCCGATCGAAGGACCAGACTTAAAGTGGGAACCGCTGATCACCGAAGAAATATACTTGATCGTGCCCCCCAATCACCGGCTTGCAGGCAGGGGAAGCATTACACTCCAAGAAGTGAAAGATGAACCATTCATCAGCATGAACGCTGGCTTCGGGTTCCGCAGCCTAACCGATCAATTTTGCCTCGAAGCGGGATTCGTCCAGCACATCGCATTCGAAGGAGATGAACCAGCTGTCATCTCGGATCTTGTCAGGAAAGGATTGGGGGTCGCATTCGTATCCGAATTGACATGGCTCCATCAAACCGGATCATTATCCCATAAAATCCGGATAACCGAACCTGCATGTAAAAGGACAATAGGGCTCGGCTGGTCAGAAAAACGCTACTTCACCCCAGTAGCCAAGCAATTTCGGTTATTTGTCATGGACTACTTCGCTGCGGCCAACTCCGCTAGGCCAAAGGATGAATAAATGGATGAAGGTATAAAAGTATAATTTAACTATAGTGTACATAGTATTTTAGGAGGTTTTTCCAAAAAATAGATCGGGTTCAAAATGACGAATCCATCCGGGGAGATGAATGGAGATGGAAATACGGGTTAATCAAATTGAGTTGAATGGACTCACGTTTCAATATCGGGAGAGCGGGGATGTTTCTGCACCACCGCTTGTTGTTCTTCACGCGCTGGGAAAAAGTTCGGAATCATGGGAACAAGCGGCCGTCGCATTAGGAGAAAATTATCGTGTTTTAGCTTTAGATCTACGGGGCCACGGTGGAAGTGCGAGAACTAATACATATACTTTTGAATTGATGTGTGATGATTTGCTTCATTTTGCGGATGCGCTTGATTTGGAAAGGTTTTTGCTAATGGGGCATTCCATGGGGGAACAGTTTCCTATCTTTTCTCGCAAACTTTTCCTTCGAGGATAGCAAGGTTGATTGTCGAAGACACGCCACCTCCTTTCTCGGATAAACCCATGGAGGTTCCTTCCAGACCTTCTGTCCCACTGCCGTTTGATTGGCAGGTGGTGCCTTCGATTCTACAGCAGCTTAATGAACCCGATCCCGAATGGTGGGCGCGCCTTACCGATATTATGATGCCGACGCTTGTTATAGGGGCGGGGCCAGCCATATTCCCCAAAACAAATTGCAAGAAGTTTCCGAGCTTATCCCGAATTGCGAATTGGTGACGATAGAGGATGCCGGACACTTTGTCCATGAAGATAATTTACCAGCTTTCTTGTCTGTGGTAAAAAGATTTCTTTCCAAAGGACAGGAGCTTTAATGCGATAGGAGGGTTGCCGATGCAGCCCTCTTATTTTTGCTTTAAATGGTTTATTTTAAAGACGGCATTTACCGATTTATTATTAAGGATTTCCAGCAACTGCTCAGCCATATAGTCAGCGCTATATTTAAAGCCAGTGT
This sequence comes from Peribacillus frigoritolerans, assembly GCA_030562215.1. Taxonomy (GTDB): domain Bacteria; phylum Bacillota; class Bacilli; order Bacillales; family DSM-1321; genus Peribacillus; species Peribacillus frigoritolerans_B. Next base: position 272,650 of record JAUPFL010000002.1, read on the forward strand.
TGACCCATTCGATGATCATGCCTAATATCGCATATGCTTGGTAACTGGAGGCAAGTTCTTTATTGACCTTAGGGTTCGGTTGGTAATCTTCCAGGTCCTCCAATGGAAGTTTCTTTAACTCATTACAAATCCGTTCGAGTAATGTAGGCCATGCATTCGACTTTAAGATGAGGGTATAAATGTTTGCATGGTTAGCTACATGTTCAAATATTTTAATGACTGAAGCCGTAAGTTCATTGATGGTGAAAGTTTCGACATTCTTATAAGGTTCCCGGTACGATATGATCAAATCGGCAATCACATCCTCCATGACCTCTTCAAGCAGTTCCTCTTTGTACTGATAGTGTTTATAAAATGTACCCCGATTAAGGTCGGCGAGTTCTACAATGTCAGTAATCGATATCTCCCTGAAATCCTTACTTTGCATTAATGATATGAGGGATTCTTTCAAAGCCATTTTGGATTTCCTGATCCTTCTATCAATCCCAGTATTATTATCAGTCATTTTCTTCATCCTTTGTTCGTTATTGTAATTTTAATGAACATAATTACCGTTTTCTGTTCATTGTTCAACATCGAGTACATCATTTGCTGATTGTGTAAGCCTACTGAAACTAATTATACTATAAAGGAAGGTAGTTAATGAACATCTGTACAATAAGTATCACTTCACTAGAATGAATGGGGAGTTCAAATGAAATTACAAGACAAAGTTGCAGTAGTGACAGGCGCAGCATCAGGCATGGGGAAACAAATTGCTATAGATTATGCTAGAGAAGGAGCTAAAGTCGTCGTATCGGATTTAAATCTTGATGGTGCGAACGAGACGGTGGAAGAAATAAAAGCGAATGGCGGAATGGCATTTGCCATTAAAACGAACGTGGCGGTGGAGGAAGATATTCAGCATTTGATCGATACTACGGTCAATACGTATGGTACGGTGGATATTTTGGTGAATAACGCGGGTATCATGGACGGCATGGAACCTGCCGGTGACATTGAAGATTCTAAATGGGATCGGATTTTTGCCATTAACACGACAAGCGTCATGCGTTCGACTAGAAAGGTTTTGCCAATCTTTTAGAAAAACAAAAAGGGGTCATCATCAATATTGCTTCTGCTGGCGGTTTGTACGGTGCTCGAGCTGGCGCGGCATACACTGCCTCTAAACATGCAGTGGTTGGGTTCACGAAAACACGGGCTTCATGTATGCCAATAAAGGGATTCGCTGCAATGCAATAGCACCAGGCGGAGTTGAAACCAATATCGGTACCAGCATGACGAGTATCAATGAGTTTGGCATCTCTCGCCAACAATTGGGCATGGCCATCAATCCACGCAATGGCAAACCAGAAGAAATCGCTAAAGTGGCATTATTCCTTGCTTCAGACGATTCCAGTTTTGTTAATGGTACTGTCATCACGGCAGATGCTGGGTGGAGTGCATATTAAGCCGTAAATTAAAAAGAGGATGGTCAAGAACTTGGTGACTGATACATGCATTCCTGCCAGCAAGCAGGGATGCACTTTTTTGTGTGTGGATTAATTGGAGGGGAGGGAGGTTAGCCATCAATTTACATGAAGAAGGTTTTGGATTCATCGGGTGATTTCAATCGAAAGTGGATAAGTGGGGGCTGGATAGTTCAACTACTATCCAGTTTTTCACAAAAAGAATTATGCTATCAATTGGATTTAAAAGATAAGTTGAACTCTGAAATCTTGGAAGCAAAATAGGTTTCCTGAAAAAATCCACTTTCCCTATGATTGGATAAACCAATAACTTGCTGCGATACCTCTCAAGCGATTTATTAATTTGCGTGAGAATATTGAAGGACTTTCTGACGGACGTAATCAAGGTGCTTGTACATTTGGCTGAATGCTTCATGTGGATCATGTGCTGCAAGTGCCGCATAGATGGCTTTATGATACTTCACAGTCAGTTCCCGTTCTCTGAATTGAATCAGGCTGTTTATTTTATTATGAGTGATCAATAAGGAATCGATCATGCCTTCAATAATGGGATTGTTCGCACTTAAAGCAATGATCTTGTGGAATTCTTTATCGGCCTCTCCATAATCGTTGTCTTCACTATTGGCAATCGTGTCAATCGTAACTTGCAGCTTCTCCAGTTGTTCGTCTGTGATCTTCTCGGCAGCCATTGTTACTAATCCCAACTCCAATGCCATTCGCGCTTCGATGATCGCTGGTAAATTATCAGTGGCCAGCGCCAGCATGACAGAGAATGGATGTGTACCGATTTTATCGTTAAAAAATGTTCCTTCACGCGTTTTCCGTGTAATGACCCCTAGTGTATCAAGCGCACTGAGCGCCTCGCGCAAAACAGGCCGGCTTACTTCAAGTTCTTTCATAAGTTCCATTTCAGGAGGCAGTTTGTCGCCCGCTTTCATTTGTCCGCTGACGAGCAGATGGACAATTTGATCCACGACCTGTTGTGAAAGAGTGTTGCGATGTACTGATTGTACGCCTAATTTCTTTGACGATTCTTCCATTGTGTAACCCCTTTTCTGTTAAATCCGATATGTATTCATACTGTAAGACTAATTATATAATATAATACACTTATTTGCATGTGAGGAAGGGAAGGTCAATGTCCAAAAAAGTAAAATGCGCCGCTCTAAAGAGAGAGACGCACGCATTGTTGGAAAAAAATCATCTGACAAGGCAAGGTGATTTTGGATTGAACTTCCATCCTGAAACCAAGTATTGCATAGCCATTGAATCATCACGGGCACCAAGTCCTTTTTGTTTATAAAGCTGATGTGCCTTCTCGATTTGTTCCATATCCACTTCAATTCCAAGTCCGGGTTTGGAAGGGACATCGACCATTCCGCCGACAATTTTAAATGGTTCTTTCGTCAAACGCTGCCCATCCTGCCAAATCCAGTGGGTATCGATCGCAGTGATTTTACCTGGTGCGGCTGCAGCAACGTGTGTAAACATGGCAAGTGAAATATCAAAGTGATTATTCGAGTGTGATCCCCAAGTCAAGCCCCAGTCGTTACACATTTGAGCTACACGGACGGAGCCTTGCATCGTCCAAAAATGCGGATCGGCAAGAGGAATATCAACGGATTGAAGTTGAATGGAGTGCCCCATTTGCCTCCAGTCCGTTGCAATCATATTCGTAGCGGTTGGAAGACCCGTTGCACGCCTGAATTCCGTCATGATTTCCCGGGCGGAAAAACCATTTTCCGCTCCGCATGGATCTTCCGCATAAGCCAAAACATGATGTTGATCGCGGCAAAGTTTAATCGCATCCTCAAGCAGCCAGCCGCCATTTGGGTCAAGGGTGATCCTTGCATCAGGGAAGCGTTCCGCAAGTGCCGTCACCGCTTCGATTTCTTCTTCCCCGCGCAAGACCCCGCCTTTCAATTTAAAATCATTGAATCCATAGCGAGAGTGGGCGGCTTCTGCCAAGCGGACGATCGATTCGGGTGTCAGCGCTTCCTCATGACGGAGGCGAATCCAGTCATCTTCCGCTTCCGGTTCGCTTAAATAACCAAGATCTGTTTTATTGCGGTCACCTATATAAAATAAGTAGCCCAGCATTTCCACTTTATCACGCTGCTGTCCTTCGCCGAGAAGGGCGGCGACTGGAACACCTAAATATTGGCCAACTAAATCAAGAAGTGCCGCTTCCAATGCTGTTACGGCATGAATGGCAATACGAAGATCGAACGTCTGAAGGCCGCGCCCCCAGCATCCCGGTCCGCAAACTGCTTACGGACGGTATTTAGAATATTGTTGTATGCCCCAATGGACTGGCCGACTACCAATTGTTTGGCATCTTCGAGTGTCTGGCGGATTTTTTCGCCTCCAGGAACTTCACCTACACCAGTATTCCCCGCATTGTCTTTTAGAATGACGATGTTCCGGGTGAAATAAGGAGCATGGGCACCACTCAAGTTCAGAAGCATGCCGTCATGGCCCGCAACTGGAATGACGCTCATTTCTGAAATTACCGGTGTGCCGATTTTTACATTATCCTTCAACAATTGATTGTTCATGATTATTCCCCCTACCATAATATTTAGTTTACTATGACTTTAACTCTACACGTTTAATTTCACCAACTAGGAATAAATAACTTAAAATCGCGACAAGAGCATTAGCACATACGAAGACTAGCGCCCCATTAAACGACCCTGTCGTGGCAATGATATATCCGATGATAATCGGTGTTGTAATGCCGGCAATGTTACCGAATGTGTTGAAAAGCCCGCCGCTGACACCGGACATTTCCTTTGGTGAGGTATCGGCCACTACCGCCCAGCCGAGTGCCCCAAATCCTTTACCGAAAAACGCGAGGGCCATAACGAAAATGACAACCCATTCCGTATCTACATAGTTTGCTGCCACCAAGCTCATCGAGAGAATCATCCCAACAACAATTGGCACTTTTCGGGCGACAGTCAATGAGAATCCCTTCCGTAACAAGAAATCCGAGAATGTCCCTCCGAGAATGCCGCCAAAAAATCCGCAAATGGCGGGAAGGGAAGCGACGAATCCAACTTCAAGAATGGTCATGCCCCTTTCTTGCACAAGGTACACAGGAAACCATGTCAGGAAAAAGTACGTTAATGTCGTAATGCAATATTGTCCGAGATAAACACCTAACAGCATGCGGTTTGATAAAAGCTGCTTAATATGATTCCAGTTGACGCCTTTCTTTTCCTCCTTATTTGTACTGGTTTGATCCATATTGACCAAAGCGCCGCCCGCTTCGATATATTCAAGCTCAGCTTTGTTGATGCGAGGATGTTCCTTTGGGCCATAAATCGTTTTCAGCCAGATGAAAGCAACGATGATTCCTAAAGCACCCATAAAGAAGAAGACGTATTCCCAACCAAATTTATACGTAATGTAACCCATGATCGGTGCAAAGAGAACGGTTGCAAAATACTGGGCGGAATTGAAAGTGGCAGCAGCGGTTCCGCGTTCATGGCTTGGGAACCAGGTAGCAACGATGCGGCTGTTGGCCGGGAAGGAAGGGGCTTCTGCCAATCCAACTAAAAACGCAGTCCGAACAATACCATGACAGCTGTTCCGGCAGAACCGAAAAAACCGAGAAATCCTTGTAAAAGCGTAAAGGTAGACCATAACGTGATACTCCAAAAGTAAACTTTTTTCGAGCCAAAACGGTCTAAAAGCCACCCGCCTGGAATTTGTCCAGCTACATATGACCAAGCGAAAGCGGAGAAAACATAACCCATCATGACTGAATCGAGGCCAAGCTGACCAGACATGTCCGTACCCGCAATTGATAGCGTCGCACGATCCGCATAATTCAGGGCTGTAACCAAAAAGAGCATAAAGACAATGAACCATCGTGTGCGTGTTTTTTTCTGGGCACTTGGCAGTTTAGGAGATGGTTGAAAAACTTTTTCTTCAGCGTTCATATACTCACTTCCTTAATCGTATTTAATTATTTGATACCGCTTACAATGTTAACCGTTTCCTCCTTCGTGAAAATTCTTAATATTTAGTTTTGTCCAATGGTAAGACAAATAAAATTGTTTGTCAATGGCTTTTTTCTTAAATCGTTTTTCATTTTAGCTCCTTCATTATCGTGTTTTTTTGTATATATTAGAAGCGAAATTATTGAGGGATGAAGTGTTGCCTCATTTTTCAGAAAATAAAAAAATACGATTGACCAGAGGGTTCATTTGTCTTACAATAAAACAATAATACACAAGGGGGAATAAAAATGAATAAGATTCGCAAGGCACCTAAAGGGATTCTGGGATTTCCCGTGGCACCATTCACAACGAGTAATAAGCTTGATGAACAAGCACTCGCCCAAAATATCCAATTTTTATTAGATGAGGGACTAGAAGCTATTTTCGTGGCATGTGCAGCAGCGGAATATCCATCGTTAAGTAAAGAGGAATATGAAGCGATGGTTGAGGTAGCCGTATCCGTCACCGCTGGAAAAGTACCTGTATACACAGGTGTAGGCGGGAATATTCAAACGTCCCTCGAACTTGCCAGAATATCTGCGGATAAAGGGGCAGATGGTTATTTAATATTACCTCCATATCTCGTTACCGGAGAACAGGCAGGTCTGGCGGCTTATTTCAAAGCCATCGCAGAGAGTACAGACTTAAATTCCATCGTATATCAGCGTGATAATGTGGCATTTTCACTTTCAACTTTGGAAGCGCTTGCTGAGGTCCCGCAGGTGGTCGGCGTCAAGGACGGTCTGGGCAATATGGAGTTGAATGGACTCCTTACGCAAACCTTCGGAAAACGTTTCGGCTGGCTGAACGGAATGCCGCTTGCGGAAGTTACCATGTCGGCCTACGTTCCACTTGGGTTTGATTCATATTCATCGGCTATATCCAATTACATCCCGCATATTTCTCGAAAATTCTATAATGGCATTTTGAGTGGTGATCAAGAAACGGTCAATGAAATTTACCAACAGGTCATCATGCCAATCAACAATATTCGCCGTCAGCGAAAAGGATATGCCGTTTCTCTCATTAAAGCAGGTATGGAGATTATGGGAATGCCGGTTGGCCAAACAGTCAGATTACCAATTCTTCCAGTGGAAAAAGAACATTATACAGAAATGCAAACGATATTGGAGAATGCTGTAAATCGTTTTCCAAAAGAAACACCAATTCAATCAATTTAATAAGGGCGGGGATTATATATGATAACTACAGTTCAAACAAAAACGTATCTTAACTATATTAACGGTGAATGGGTTGCTTCCATTTCAAATGAAGTTGAAAAAAGTTCAAACCCGGCAGATAAACAGGCAATTGTCGGATATGTACAGAAATCTATAAAGGAAGACCTGAACCTGGCTGTGGAAGCTGCAAAAAAGGCGAAAGAAAAATGGCGTAAACTAGCTGGTTCAGAGCGCGGGGAGTATCTGTATAAAGCAGCGCATATTCTTGAAAAGCGGATTGATGAGATCGCAGAATGTGCAACACGGGAAATGGGAAAGACCTTTGCTGAAACAAAAGGGGAAACGGCACGCGGCATTGCGATCCTGAAATACTATGCAGGAGAAGGAATGCGTAAGGTGGGGGATGTCATTCCATCCACCGACAGTTCAGCGCTTATGTTCACGACACGCGTCCCGCTTGGTGTAGTGGGTGTCATAACACCTTGGAATTTCCCAATCGCCATCCCAATCTGGAAGATGGCTCCTGCTCTCGTATATGGGAATACGATTGTGGTGAAGCCAGCCACCGAGACGGCCATCACCTGTGCCAAAATCATGGAGTGTTTTGAAGAAGCCGGTTTACCGGCAGGTGTTATCAATATGGTCACAGGGCCGGGCAGTGTCATAGGTCAGGGCATCGCCGATCACGAAGATGTAAACGGGATTACCTTTACCGGCTCAAACGGCGTTGGAAAAGGATTGGACAAGCGGCGTTAGCACGAGGAGCGAAATACCAGCTTGAAATGGGCGGGAAAAACCCGGTAATCGTTGCAGCGGATGCGGATCTTAACCTCGCTGTTGAAGCAGTCATTACAGGTGCGTTCCGCTCAACTGGGCAAAAATGTACCGCGACAAGCCGTGTCATTGTTGCAGCTGAAGTTTATGAGGAGTTCAAGCAGCTGCTGGTGAAAGAAACGAAAGGCATTTCCATCGGGGATGGATTGGACAGCGGGACATGGATGGGACCTTGTGCGAGTGAAAGTCAATTGAATACGGTTCTTTCCTATATAGAAAAAGGAGTGGAAGAAGGCGCTACACTTCTAATTGGCGGGAAGCGTGCTGAAGAAGGTCCTCAGGCAAATGGCTTTTATGTAGAACCTACGATTTTTGATAATTGCACGTCAGATATGACGATTGTACAGGAAGAAATTTTTGGTCCGGTGATTGCCTTATTGAAAGCTGATTCAGTTGAAGAAGCCCTGCAACTTGCGAACAGCGTGGAATATGGTTTAAGTGCTTCGATTTTTACAGCCGATATCAAACATCTGCTTTCATTTGTTAATGATATGGAAGCGGGATTGATCAGGGTCAACGCTGAGAGCGCAGGCGTTGAATTGCAGGCGCCATTTGGCGGCATGAAAAACTCCAGCTCCCACTCCAGGGAACAAGGAGAAGCAGCAAAAGAGTTTTTTACATCCATTAAAACGGTGTTTGTAAAATAAGGGAAAAAGCTGAAAATTACCGGCACGTGTATGTTTAGTGATATCTGTTTGCTTTATTAGAACGAAGGAGTGGTAAAGTGGATGAAAACGCAACTGACTGAGGTACCGCTTTATATTAAGGTGAATGGGATGGACAATGTCGCCATCGTGGTTAATTCGGGGGCTTGGATCAAGGAACCGTTTTCCCTTGTGGGCTTGAATTGAAAGAAAGGGTGCCACAAGGCCACAAAGTGGCTTTAATGGATATAGTCGAGAATGAAGCCATCATACGCTATGGGGAAGTTATCGGTTATGCGGCTGAATCAATCAGTAAGGGCTGTTGGATTGACGAATCACTGGTGACACTTCCGTCTTCTCCGGATTTAAAGGAATTGCCGGTAGCAAATGAAATACCCAAAACTTTACCGCCACTTGAAGGATATACATTTCAAGGGTTCCGCAATGAAGATGGCAGTGTTGGAACCAAGAATATATTAGGCATTACAACAAGCGTTCAATGTGTAGTGGGCGTGCTTGACTTCGTCGTGAACCGGATAAAAAAGAGCTTCTCCCGAAGTATCCCAATGTTGATGATGTTGTCGCTATAAATCACAATTATGGGTGTGGAGTAGCAATCAATGCACCGGAAGCGGTCATTCCCATCCGCACGATACAGAACCTAGCGAAACACCCGAATTTCGGCGGGGAAGCCTTGGTAGTTGGATTGGGGTGTGAAAAACTGTCTCCAATGAGAATAAATCCAAGCGGGGATGATTCAGATATCATTTCACTTCAGGATCAGCAGGGATTTACGGGAATGGTCCAATCCATTATGGAAATGGCCGAGGAACGTTTAATCAAGTTGAACCGCCGGCAGCGGGAGACATTTCCGGTTTCCGAATTAGTCATCGGTACCCAGTGCGGGGGAAGTGATGCATTCTCTGGTGTCACAGCTAACCCTGCAGTAGGATATGCCACGGATCTGTTAGTTAGGGCAGGGGCAACCGTTCTATTTTCTGAAGTCACAGAAGTACGGGATGCGATTCATCTATTAACGCCTCGTGCAGTGAATGAGGAAGTGGGGAGAGCTTTAATAAAGGAAATGGATTGGTATGATAACTACCTTGCTTTAGGCGATGCCGATCGAAGTGCCAATCCTTCGCCAGGAAACAAAAAGGGCGGGTTGGCCAATGTAGTGGAAAAATCATTAGGCTCCATTGCCAAATCCGGAAGCAGCCCCATTTCAGGCGTATTGGCTCCAGGTGAAAAAGCTGCGGAAAAAGGGCTGATTTTTGCAGCTACACCAGCTAGTGACTTTGTTTGCGGAACGCTTCAGCTAGCTTCCGGTATGCACCTTCAAGTTTTTACAACTGGAAGAGGCACACCTTATAACCTGGCAATGGCTTCCGTCATCAAAGTATCTACACGAAATACATTGACCGAACAATGGAAAGATCTGATTGATATAAATGCTGGAACTATCGCTACTGGTGAAGCGACCATAGAGGATGTGGGATGGGAAATCTTTCACCTTATTTTGGAAGTGGCCAGCGGTAAAAAGAAAACCTGGGCAGAACATTGGGGCCTGCTTAATGATTTGGCGCTGTTTAATCCTGCGCCAATTACCTAATAATGATTTTACTTGACGGACTTCCTTTTAAAGGGGGTCCATTTTTTGTTGATCATTTTTACAGTTGTGATTATTTTTCCTCCAGAAAAGAGGAGCGCCGGACTATTGGCAGAAGTTATTAATGAACGATCGATTTTCATCAGGGTGATACGGAAGTACAAATGAGGAGGGATAACATGATCACATTCAGGAATGCGACAGCAAAAGACTTAAGTGAAATCGTACAGATGCTTGCGGATGATGTATTGGGGAGGGAGAGGGAACGATATGAAAATCCGCTTCCTGAAAGCTATCTAAAAGCATTTGAATCCATTGATGCAGATGAGAATAATGAATTGATCGTTGCCTGTCTTGGTGAGGAAATCGTTGGGGTGCAGCAAATCACGTTCACGCCTTATATTGCCCATCAAGGCGGCTGGAGAGCTACGATCGAAGGGGTTCGGACGGCATCCTCAGAACGGGGGAAAGGCATTGGAAGCAAGCTGATTCAATATGCGATTGACCGTGCAAAGGAGCGGGGCTGCCATATCATTCAGCTGACGACCGATAAAAGGCGGGAAGAAACGCTGCGGTTTTATGAGCGTTTAGGGTTCAAAGCCACTCATGAAGGCATGAAAATGAAGCTTTAATAGACGGTCTTTTGTCCCCTTTTTTTGTGCACAACAATTCGTCTGGCATTATATGTTAAAATTATTCGTGAGATATTAATAGATGTATATAGGATTTGAAAACTGATGGAGGGTGAGCTCGATGGAAAACGAAGCTTGTATTCAGAAGAGGTACGGTGTAATTAGTTTTACTTCATTCATCATTGGAATCATTTGCTTTTTACTGTTTTTATTACACCTATCAGAATGGCAAATATCGGGAGCATGACTGGTGATTATATCACATTTTTCCTTACTGTTGCCGGCATCGCCCTATCTGTCATAGGAATTTTGAAGAAAACGGAGAAAAAAGTGATTTCTATCATTTCTTTGGTTTTTTCCTCATCATTCTTTATATTTTGGGTTATCGTCATCACGTTGGTGTTAACTGGTGAAATAGAATTGCCGCGTAGATTAAATTAACAGTTGGTGGCTTTTCTAAAGAGTATAGCTTGAAGATAGGTTGGAGTTGAACCAATTGAACCTTTCGTGATGCTCAGTGGAGCTGAAGAATAGAATGGAGAATCATAGAAAAATGAATGTCAAAGCGGAATTATATTGGAATGAATTTTGGCAGGGGAAAGAAGAAGAAAAACCCCAGCCAGTCAGTGCATGGCAATTCGGGGCCGATCCGGATCTTTTGGCTCAGTTAGTGATGGATGGGATAAAAACGGCTACATGCTCTGGGTATGTTTTTTATGAAGAAGAAAATGAACCATTACCATCCGTTGGTGATTACAGCATTATTTTAAGCAGTGAGGATTTGCCTTTGGCCATCATACAAACAGTGAAAGTCGAAGTATTGCCCATGAATGAAGTGAGTGTAGAGTTTGCGATTGCAGAAGGGGAAGGCGATCGAACATATACATACTGGTGGGACGCACATGAAAAATTTTTTAAAGAAGAACTGGACAAAATCGGCCACACCTTTAAAAAAGATATGCTGCTGGTTTGTGAACGTTTTGAATTGATACATGTGAAGTGAGTGTGGACGGTTAGTTTTGGAAGAGAGCAATAAGTGTTTTTTTTCAGTGATTTGCTATAATAGGTCATTGGATTAAAAAACTTATAGAAAGATAGGTATTTGCATGAAAAAGAAACTGATATTCATTGGATTGGGAATCCTGGTTATTTTCCTGCTGTTGCTTGGCACTTATAAATTAATGAATTCAAGAACCTATCAGGTATTCGGAGGATTAACGGATAAAGTCGAGACGAAAGAAAAAGTGGTCGCTTTGACTTTTGATGATGGCCCATCGAAGAATGTAAATCAAATCCTGCCGTTGTTGGATAAATACGATGTGAAAGCTACATTCTTCCTGATCGGCAACGAAATCGAAAAGTACCCGGAGGAAGCGGGGAAAATAGCGGAAGCGGGACATCAGATTGGGAATCATACGTATTCCCACAGGCGGATGGTGTTTAAATCGCCCTCTTATATCAAGGCGGAAATCGAGAATACGGATAAATTAATTCAGAACGCCGGATATAAGGGTGAAATTGATGTCAGGCCGCCAAACGGGAAAAAAATCATAGGTTTGCCTTATTATTTAAATAAAAATGATAGAGAGACCATTACCTGGAATCTGGAACCAGATAGCTATTACACTACCGCTTCTGACAAAGTGAAGTATGTGAAGGGAAATATAAAACCAGGTTCGATCATCCTGATGCATCCAATGTATGATGATACGGGTAAAGAACTTCAAGCGATTGAAGGGATATTAAAAGAGTTAACGAACGAAGGGTATACGTTCGTAACGGTTAATGAACTTCAGGAAATGTAGTTTCTTTTTTCGTCCAATCGATTTACAAAGAATCGGGTTGCTGCTGCAGCCCTTTTTTATTTGTATACAGAATAGTACAAAACGTGTGGTGCATATTGTTTCTTAACGGAATGTTGATGTTAGCATGCATTCGTAGGATGCATTCCTTAGTGTAAATAAGGCTACTAAAATGGGGCTGGTTACTTGTACCGGAATAAAAATACCGCTCTGATCATGGTTTTGTGTTTCCTGTTATTCCTATTTCTTGTCGTGCTCATTTTTCGCCACATCACGGTATACTTCGTGTATAGCTCGGGCATCGGCCCGTTATTGTTTATCGGGGTAATGGTTTCGGCTATCGTTATGCTTTTTTCAAAGGATATAAATAATCGAGTATCTTCATTTTTGGACGTTAATTTCCACTCCAGGCACTCGCTTTTCCCGTCAACTTTGTTTTAACAGTAAGATAGAACTTCTTTTGACTAAAAACTGGGTGCTGCTGCGGCAGCCTTTTTTTGTGGAAAAAGTTCTCCGCATCGAGAGACATAAAAAAATATAAAAATCAATAAAAAATTAACACTCCAACATTAGTAATATATGGTAAGATTTGAAAATGGAATTATTTTCTTCTAAATTTTATTCAGGGGTGATTAGTGCGTGGAGTTTTTTACTAAGTGGTCGTTTAAAAACAAGGCTGCCGTTTTATTGGTAACCATATTTATTTTGTTGATAGGAGTTGTCAGTTATTTTAAGCTGCCGATGGAATTTTTGCCATCTGCCGATAATCCACAAGTTACGATTATCACAATGGGGCAGGGCACCGATTCGAAAACGATGGAAGCACAAGTTACAGAACCGATTGAAAGCGCCGTTACGGGAGTTAAAGGAAAGAGTTCTATATCCTCCACCACCGGAGATGGATTTTCAAAAGTAGATCTATTCTTTGAGGCCGGATCGGATATGAAACAAGCGAAACTGGACGTTCAAGAGGCTTTAGGCAGTGTAGCATTGCCACAAAGCATGTCAAAGCCTACTGTTACACAGTTAAATACATCAATGATTCCCATTTCATTTGTATCTGTTACTTTTAAGGATGGAATAACAGCTGAAAATATAGACTTTACCAAGAAAGAATTGGAGCCTCTCTATAAAGAGATTAAAGGGGTTTCGGATGTACAGACATTTGGGGTTTCCCAATCCGTTCTTTCAGTCAAAGTGGATAATGAAGAGTTGGCTAAAAAGAAAGTCTCCATTCAAGATGTCATGAACGTCCTTAACGGTCAGAATACAGCTCTGGCCGTAGGTGAAAAAGTGATTGATGGGAAGGCAAGTAACATCAAGGTTATCGGGGATTTAACAAGTATTGAAAAATTAAAAGCGTTAAAGGTCACTCCAAATGTCACACTTGGAGAAATAGCAAAAGTTGAAGAAGCGAATGATGGTAACCTCATCAGTCGTTTTAATGGTAAGGAAAGCATTGATTTAAGCATTATCAAGGACAGTCAATCAAATGCTGTCACAATCAGTAAAGAGGTTGAAAAAGTAGCAAAAGAAATTAATGAAAAGTATAGTGACCAGAAATCGGTCATTTATTTATCTACAGCTGATATGGTGGAGACTTCCGTTCAGACGATGGTAAAAGAAGTTCTGCTGGGTGCGCTATTCGCTACGATTGTAATCATGGTGTTTTTACGGAATGTACGATCTACATTCATTACAATCGTATCCATACCGCTATCTCTTGGCTTTACGTTATTTTTACTGTCATTGTCGGGAGTGACGCTGAATATTTTGACGCTGGGCGGTGTCGCTGTAGCGATCGGGCGCTTGGTGGACGATAGTATTGTTGTTATTGAGAATATTTTCCGGAAAATGCAGCAGGAGAAGATTTCAGTCGAATTGGTGATGGATGCAACGAAAGAGGTGGGAGTGGCAATAACAGCTTCAACCCTTACTACTGTAGCCGTTTTCTTGCCGGTTGCTTTATTGAATGGAGGACTTCAAGAGTTTCTTCTGCCTTTCGCTTTGACTGTCACTTATTCATTGCTGGCTTCTTTAATTGTGGCATTGACGGTTGTTCCGTTAATGAGCGCAGGGTTGCTGAAAAGGACGGAGCTGCCAAAACATCGACCTGCCAAGCGTTTTACCAAACTGGTTACTTGGTCACTGAATCATAAATCGGTTGTCCTGATTGTTGCGATGCTGTTGTTTGCCGGTTCCGTTGGTACATATTTTGCCATGCCAAAAGGGGCGATTGATAATTCTTCAGCAGACTATGTCTCCGTGACATTAACTTATCCAAATGATCAGCCCTATGAAAGAGTAAAGGAAAAAGCGATTGAACTAGAAGAAACGATGCAGGGTATGAGTGAAGTGGATAATATTTTCATGCAATTAGGAAACTCTGCCGAGATGGCACAATATGGCGAAGTCGCATCACCTACAGAAGCGATTTTCGGCATCCTGGTGAAGGATAAGGCAAATGTGGATACAATCCTGGAAAAAGTGGAAAAGGAACAAGAAAACTATCCTGATGCGAAGCTTACGGCCCAAGCCTCTTCATTTATGATGGGGGCATCAAAGACGAACATTACGATAGATGTGATCGGCAGTAATGTTGAAGATTTGGAACTGACGGCCAATAAGGTCAAAGAAAGTATTCAGGATATTAAAGGAATCGAAGAGGTTACAACGAACCAAGATGAAAAGAAAACCATTTATTCATTCACTGTAGATCCGGCTAAAGGCAATACAGAACAAATCGGTCAACAATTAGGTATCATGCTCAATAAAACTCCTATCGGCAATATAACTTTACAGGATAAGCAGACACCTGTCGTCCTTGAACCAATCTTGGATCCTAAAAAACCGGAGGATTTAAAAAGCATTCCGATCATGACAGAGGGCGGTCTAGCTCCTGTGTCCAAGGTTGCTTCTTTAAAGAGTGAAGAGAGTGCAACGACGCAGTTCCATAAAGATGGAGAAACATATCTTCAATTAACGGCAACGGTCGATCCGACTAAACTTTCCGATATTGCAAGCAAAATAAATCTTGAGATATTTGGAGATAAGGAGAACAACGGCCTTGATATTCCGAATGATGTTGAAGTTTTAGTCGGGGGAGCCAGTGCTCAGCAGACAGATGATTTTACCGATTTGTTCCTTACGATGTTAATATCGATCGGCATTGTCTTTTTGATCATGGTTATCACATTTAAATCGATCAAAGCACCGATCGCCATTCTATTTTCCTTGCCCTTTGCTGCTATTGGAGCGGTATTAGGATTGGTTATCAGTAGAATTCCAGTGGATATTACAGCACTGCTGGGTGCTCTCATGTTAATTGGAATTGTTGTGACAAACGCGATTGTGCTTCTGGATCGGGTCAAACAAAACGAAGAAAAAATGATCATCCGTGATGCAATCGTCGAAGCGACGGCTACAAGATTCCGTCCGATCATAATGACGGCTGTAGCAACGATTTGTGCCATGCTTCCGCTTTTATATAAAAAAGCGGAAACAGGGAGCTTGGTTTCACAAAGTTTAGCGATCGTTGTCATTGGCGGGCTAGCTGTTTCCACACTGCTCACACTTATCGTCATTCCATGTATATACGAATTGCTGTACTATAAAAAATCGAAAAGACAGAGAAGGAAAAAGAGAGAACCCGTAAGCGAACAAATAGAGATGTAAGGAAGCTTAATAAAAAAGTTTGTAGAGAAAGCGGCATTTTCTTTACAAACTTTTTTAGTTCATGCTTTTTTAAAATAATGGTTGACTTTATTCCAACCTGTAACTAAAATGATTACAGCAGGTAGTGAAACAATCGACTGTGTAGTAACTGAATGCAATGTTCTTATATTAATTTTTTTTGCTCTATATTGTAACTGATTCGGTTACAAGTTTAACTGAAAATGTAAAGTGAGGGAATATATTATGACAGTGAAAATTAAAGCGTATTCTGATTTTATTTGCCCATTTTGTTTTTTAGGTAAAGGACCTTTGGACGAAATCGTGAAAGAAAAGGATGTAGAAGTGGAATGGATGCCATTTGAATTGCGTCCGAGTCCATATGCCAAAATCGATCCATGGAAGGAACCCGATAAGTTGAATTCATGGGATTCTTACATTATTCCTGCTGCGAAAAAGCTAGGGGTTGATATGCGTTTACCCAATGTCTCCCCGCATCCATATACACATTTGGCATTCGAAGGGTGCCATTTTGCAAAGGAGCACGGAAAAGGGAACGAATTCCACAACAGAGTATTTACAGCGTTTTTTCAAGAGGAACAAAATATTGAAGATATTGAAGTATTGATTAAACTAGCGGGTGAAGTTGAGCTTCCTGTAGATGCCTTTAGAGAAGCTTTAGTATCACGAAAGTATCGGGAAGTGCATCAACAAGCACTCAAACATGCTTATGAAGAAGCAGACATCAGGGCTGTCCCGACGTTTATTATTGGTGATGAAGTTATTCAAGGACTAGCCAGCAAAGAAAGGTTGGCACAAGTCATTGAGAAGGAAGAAGCGAAAAATAAACGGAATGAATTTGAGGGCTTGCAATGTGACGTTAAGGGGAATTGCTAATAACGTTTTTACTGTCAGGGAAATGCGAATTTACAACAGTAAGGTCATTTCAAGCTACTTAAAATAGGGCTTGATTACAATACAGAAAAACCCCTTTTATCAAACAATAAAACCTTTTCTTTTACTGTTTAATATAAAAGGGGTATTTTAATGTAATTCCAGTTGAATTGTAGTAACATTATTAGAATCATCAACCCATAAATAAGCATTTTTACATTTATGCGCGAAATATCTAATGGCAAAAGCATCTTTTAAATAATCTTTTAAGGTCCAATTGTATAAGGCGAGCGAGATTATTGGCCCCTTTGATGTGTTTTTTAAACAATCTAACACCTTATCGAACTCCATATCTTCGTATTTCTCTATAAATTCAGGTATTATCTTGTATGATTTTTGTGGTTTCCATTCATATTGTGATGTGCTAATTGTCCCATATAAATTTTTTATTATTGGATTTATGTGACTCGACCTGATCAAGGAGAGAGATTCTTGATTCGGCTTATTTAACATTATTTCTGATGGTAATTCGTTTTCTAATACAATCTTGGTGTTGTCAAAATGCATAATAATTTCTTCGATGACTTGATTATCAATTCTAGTATCGACAAATAACGAAGTAACACTATTTTCATCTTGGCAACCCAACAGTAAAAAGAATTGAGTTAATAGTGAATATTTTTTTGGACATTTAAATTAGGGGTAAATTCTCTGATCTTGAAATCTGAAAAACTGTCTGTATGGTCTTCGAACTGATTATTAGCTTCAAAAGGTTTCAACCATTCCATTAGTAGCCCACCTAGTATGTTTTTATTTAACCTCAAAATAACTATAACCATTTGCAATGGCTGAATAAGTACCATTTTTTACTGTCCTGAACGTTCCACCTAGTTTTGCACGGTATTTTCCAGTAGACAATCGGTCAGATGATTCATTTCTAATTGTGGAAGTTGGTCGGTTTATAGGATAACTGAAAATGTGAGTTTTATAATTTTTCCAACCGCCATTAAGAAATCCGTGATGTTTTTGTATTGTAACTTTTACATTGCTATAAGCTATTACATCTCCACCAACTTGTATTGTCCAAGGGCAATAGGCAGATTTACTTATGACATAACAGCCAACCGTTCCGCGTGCGAAAGAAAGTCCGTATGGAGTGATAACTGATTTATTTCCATTAGAAAGCCTATTTGGTGAATAATCAGTGTTTGCAAGATTTGGTAGTGAATCCAAGTCTATTGTTGGCTCTGCCTCTTGTATTATTACTTCTACTTCTGTTAATACTTTAGATGGACCTGTTTCTTCTGCTTTTGTTTGATTATGAAAACTAGCGAATAAAAGTACTGAAAATAAAAATAGAAAAAGCACTTTTCTCATGCCCCTAAATAATTATTTTCCATAATAAAATCATATATTTGTGGATTTATTACAAAAACTAAAAAGGTAGATATAATCATCAGAAGGTGTTTTTTATGTTATATATACCTATATAGTTAAATTATTACATAGTGTATCATAGTTTTTTGTAAAAACATAGGTCTTTTTGCCTGGATGTTTTTGTTTTTTACTTGATTTATAGGACATTTATATTATCTTTAAAATGAAGACGGACTGTTTAATATAATTAACGGAGGTAAATAATTGACAATGAGAATCATTTTCATTTATAGTGGGACGTGTAATGAAATTAATTCTCAATTAGGAAGGTGATATGGATGAAGGTATTCATTGGTTATGTCAGTTTATCCGGTAATACCGAGAAAATGGCTATACACATAAAGAATAGAATGAAGGCTTTCGGCTGTGAAGTATATATGGAGAGATTGGATACTGTTGAAGTTGATGCCTTAAAGGATTTTGATTTGGCCTTTATTGGTTTATATACATGGAATCTTGAAGATTTACCGTATGAAGTAAACGAGTTTTATGAAGAAATTGACCAAGTGGACTTTGCTGGAGTGAAAGTTGCATTCTTTGGTGCCGGCGACCTGACCCATTCGAAACCCTGCGCCGCGATAGATATCCTTTCCGATAAAATGATGCGATTTGGATTTGATGTATATGATCGAGTATTGAAAGTACACCATGAAAGCAGTACATACGCACAATGGAGGAAATGCGAAGACTTTGCAGAGCATGCCCTTATATGGGGAAGCAATAGGAAGAAGTGGAGATTCTTCATGTGGGATCGGATGCTAGGCAGCCCCAAATACCAAAAGTCTGTATTTTTGTTAAGGAGGGTCCTTGATGATTACCCAATTAAGTGCAAAGGGAGAAGCAAAAAAGAGGAACTTATACAAGAACTTCTGAAATTCGGGATTTTTTAAAAAATATAATAAACAACTATACGAGCTTCCGATCGTAGTTTTGCAGAAGGAATTCAATCACTTGAGAGGTGAATTAAAAAATGTCTAGGAGAAGGAAATCTTATACTGAACTGCTAAAGGAAAACCGTGAACTTCTGTTGCATGACAAAATTGAAGTGGAACGCATCTATACAAAAATCGATCAAAAAGCCATCAATGAAAAAAAGGGCAGTAAGCAAGTACAATCATGATTGGTCAAAATTTGAACGTTGATTGAAACGTCGGGCACTCGCTTTCTGCGGACAGTTCCGCCCTCAGGGGTCTTTGCGTGTGGGGTCTCCCATGGACACGCTTTTCCCGCAGGAGTCTCGTACCTTCCGTTCCAATTAACTGGAGTTGTGTTTTAAGAAGTATTGTAAGGAAACTGGCTCTTTTCCAATTCGTCAACAGTCTGGCGGTTCCATCAATTATTCGAAAGGAGTTTCGGATTGCTCTCACCCCGAACCAAGATTTTTAAAGTGAACTTGGATATCCTTTATGTTTTTTTACTGTAATCCTTAATGGATTGAAGAAATATGTGACACTCCTGCCGAGTAACTGGCTTGCCGAGATCCCACAGGCGCTTGCTTTGATGAGGCTTGGCAGGCAGTCGGCGGAAAGGGAGCGGATTTCTGAAATCAGCTGGAACGTTTGTTAAGAAGAAACTGTAGGCTGGACTCATTCCAAACCATGCTTAAGACAAGGCTTGATGTTTTTTTACTGTAATCCTTAATGGATTGAAGAAATATGCGACACTCCTGCCGAAAAACTGGCTAGCCGAGACCCCACAGACGCTTGCTTTGATGAGGCTCGGCAGACAGTCGGCGGAAAGGGAGCGGATTTCTGAAATCAGCTGGAACGTTTGTTAAGAAGAAACTGTAGGCTGGACTCATTCCAAACCATGCTTAAGACAAGGCTTGATGTTTTTTTACTGTAATCCTTAATGGATTGAAGAAATATGCGACACTCCTGCCGAAAAACTGGCTAGCCGAGACCCCACAGACGCTTGCTTTGATGAGGCTCGGCAGACAGTCGGCGGAAAGGGAGCGGATTTCTGAAATCAGCTGGAACGTTTGTTAAGAAGAAACTGTAGGCTGGACTCATTCCAAACCATGCTTAAGACAAGGCTTGATGTTTTTTTACTGTAATCCTTAATGGATTGAAGAAATATGCGACACTCCTGCCGAAAAACTGGCTTGCCGAGACCCCACAGGCGCTTGCTTTGATGAGGCTCGGCAGGCAGTCGGCGGAAAGGGAGCGGATTTCTGAAATCAGCTGGAACGTTTGTTAAGAAGAAACTGTAGGCTGTACTCATTCCAAACCATGTTTAAGACAAGGCTTGATGTTTTTTTACTGTAATCCTTGATGGATTGAAGAAATATGCGACACTCCTGCCGAAAAACTGGCTAGCCGAGACACCACAGACGCTTGCGTCGAGGAGGCTCGGCAGGCAGTCGGCGGAAAGGAGCGGATTTCTGAAATCAGCTGGAACGTTTGTTAAGAAGAAACTGTAGGCTGTACTCATTCCAAACCATGTTTAAGACAAGGCTTGATGTTTTTTACTGTAATCCTTAATGGATTGAAGAAATATGCGACACTCCTGCCGAAAAACTGGCTAGTCGAGACCCCACAGACGCTTGCGTCGAGGAGGCTCGGCAGGCAGTCGGCGGAAAGGGAGCGGATTTCTGAAATCAGCTGAAACGTTTGTTAAGAAAAACTGTAAGCAAACTCGATTTATATGGTTTTTTTATTGTTTTAGGAAACCCTTATTGGTTTTCTGAAATTAACTGGCACTTTTTAAAACTTCAGGCAAACTGACTTTTCTTCAAGTTTGCCTGAAGTCTGAACCGAAATCCATTTTTGATTTCGGTTTTTTCTTTTGGGGCTGTTATTTAATGCTGTTGTTTTCCATATTCAACAAACAATGAAGTTAGTTGAAGAAGGAGGTATTTTCCGGTTGGTTGCCGAATAAAAATCCTTTAGGTACAACTTAGGGGGAGTGCAAATTGAAAAATGTAATAGATGGAATCAATCATTGGATAGGTTTTATACCTGAAGAGTTCAACCGGATGACAGAAAAAGAATTAAATCATCGACCAATGCCACACAAATGGTCCCCAAAAGAGATTTTAGGACATCTATGCGATTCTGCATTGAACAATATGAGCAGGTTTATCAAGATTCAGTACGAAGAACAGCCATATGTTATACAAACATATAATCAAGACCAATGGGTATTAGCTCAGAATTACCAAGAGCGACCATTGGATGAGATCGTTAACCTTTTTGTGCTTTAAATAAGCAAATCATTCATATAATAACGAATACACCAAATGATAGATTATCTAATCTTTGTGATATAGGGAATAATCAACTAAAATCATTGGAGTGGCTAATAAAAGATTATCTAGAACATATGGAACATCATATTAACAATCAAATCCTAATTAAAAAATAGTGACCTATATAGGTCACTATTTTTTAATTCAATTTTTCACTTTTCGCAACAGCTTGTCATGAAGTTTGGACAAGGTGAACAATACAAGGATAGAGCCGATTAATGTTAACGCCATATCCCATTGTGCATCCCAAATATCACCCTGTATTCCTAAAAAGTCCTTTGAAGCTTTTCCGCCTTTTGAAATGAGGGGACCTATCCATTCGATGATTTCATATAAGGCTCCAATCGCAAGCGCAAAACTTAATGTGACAGCAAATAACCACGGTCCTTTTGTTAGAGGGGTTTTACGTATTACTATTTCTCTAATCACAATCGCAAATAAACCTTTTAGGAAATGTCCAAACCGATCATAGTGGTTTCGGTTTAGATCGTAATGATCTTTTAGCCAATCAAATAGAGGAACTTTTGAGTACGTATAATGGGCACCGATGAACATGGTGATGGAAAGAACGGCAATAATGAAATAGGATAATGTAGTGAGGCGGAATTTATTATATACAGCCATTACAAAAATCAGAAATACAACGGCAGGAAGTACTTCCATTGTCCATATCAAGTATCCTTCAGGCTTAATAACTGACCAAATAAAAACTGCAGTAACTAGCAATAGTAATAATAAATGAATCAGTGTACTTTTATCTCTTCCCAATTTTTTCACTCCAATAAATTTATCAGTCGATAGAATCAAACAGTTTGTGTATGGATAAAATGCTTAATGCTTTCATTTAAATCATTAGCCGCTTTTGTAGGGATCTGATGCTTTACATGATCAATGAACTTTAATTCCGTACATGGCAACTTTTCATGCAATAAATTAGCATAGCGATACAATGGTTTATTGTTTGCCATAGATCAGTAAAGTTGGAAGATTGATTTTCTCCAGCTGATGGGTACAGTTATAATGCAAACTATAATGGTAATACTGCTCGATATTTCGGGCATCTCCTTTTAGGGCTTCATTAAACATTTTGTTGAACAGCTTTATGGTATTTGAATTGCTCCATGAGATGGAAAGCGCAAGAATTGGAACTGCGTCTTTATTGGCAAGTGATATGCCTAAAGAAATCTTTTGCTTTAAAGGTGTATCCCTCACTTCAGACATTCCGCCTATTACAATGCCACCTAGAGCCCTATTGGCACAACTCAGCAAATATTCCAATACGATAGTGCCGCCGGTCGAGTATCCGCATATGATTGCTTTTTTAATTTTCAAATGATCCAGCAGCTGTTTGATATCTTCTATAATCAGGGGATAAGTTACTGGCTGCCTTGAATACTCACTTCTTCCATGACCCCTAATATCAAAAGTTATAACTTTGAATTCTTCGGATAATTCCTCCATTTGGTATTCGAAATTCACACTAGTCAGTACAGGGGGATGAATAAAAACAATGGGAACCCCTTTTCCTCTAACAGAATAATACAAACTAGTACCGTCCACATCTAACACTGGCATGAATATTCACCTCATTCGAAGAGTGCTTGCATAATATCCTCCTAAAGAATTTTCCCTATATAACATGTTTTTATTACTAATTGTTTTGGTAACAAACCAATTGAATTTTTAGGGTTTTTTTGAACAAGATATAAGAGTTCAGGAAATGAACAAAAATATATAATATAAGGTGATGTAAATGAGAGCAAACATGGATAAAATTTTACCAGTGGTCGCTTCGGTCGGAGTAGGTATTGCCACTTATCAAATGTTGAGTGGAAATGGCGGGAAAATGAAGAATATGGTGCCGCTTGCCACTAACTTGATGGGAATGGGATCAGGGATGCAAGGGCAGAATCAACAGCCAGAAAATCAATAAAGACAAAATCATCCCCTTTAGGGGATGATTTTGTTTTTATTCAAGAAACGGGACTTCCATCATATGCTGACTTTTGGACATGACACCATGAATCGTATTTACCATTTTTTATAATTTAAGTAATAAAACACCAATAAAATAACTTCTTGCGTTATAATGAATGGGCTCCAAGGAAAGTGTCAGAAACCTGCAGGAGTGATCATATGAATGGAGGTTATATGTGTTGAAGAAAAAATTATTGGTCATGATTCCAACAGTTGCCTTGATGTTGGCCCCTTTGGGAACGGGTACTTCAATTACCCACGCAGCATCAAAGGGCATTCAAACCCAGAAAATCGAAACGAAGGCGGAAACACGCCCGACCCTCAAGAAAGGCTCACGTTCGAGTTATGTAAGAGATTTACAGCAAAGCCTTAAAGATGTTAAATATCATGTAGGCGTTGATGGGATTTTCGGTACCCAAACACAAAATGTGGTAAGGGAGTTTCAAGTGGACCATAACTTAGCTTCGGATGGTATCGTCGGACCGCTGACATGGGCCGCTTTAGATGAAAATAAGGTGGAAAGAAGACAGTTCACGGAGAAAGACGCGATTGCGATAGGGAAGAAGAAGCTGGGTAACAACATCGTATTCAGCGGAGATGGCAGATTGGTGAAAGATGGCAAAGGAAAATCATATTACAACTATAAAGCAGCTAATAAAGATTGGATGGACGAAGGCGGCACAGGAACGATTGGGTGGTTCCACATTTATAAAGATGGCCGTGTAGTGGAACAATAAAGGGATATACATGCAAAGAATGTTCTCACTTTAAGTGGGATTTTTTTTGTAAAGCATGGATATAATAAAAGACTAAATACATCCGTTTTTGGCTATAAATAACAAGTAAATACAGATATAATAGTAAATGGACAGCAATTTGGTATAGTGGGCAGCGGTCACTCCTTTTCAGAAAGGGGGTGTCGCTGGTGATTTCTATTATGGACGGACTGATGCTAATGATTTCATTCGCCTCTTTAATCGTCGCAGTAATCGCGGTTACATTAAAAAAGTAACCCCCTCCATACCATCCGGCCAGATGTATGTAGGAAAAGGGTTACTTTCATGATCGAGTAGCAACTGACTTACCACAGAAAGCCGCTGCTCTTTATGCAGTTTGCTGTTCATTGAGACGCTGGTTTAACCAGTGTCTTTTTTTATATTTATTATTATATCCTCATTTTACCTATACATTCAACTAAAAGAACTGGTTGGAATCTTGAATTAACAAGCATTTAGTAAATCAATTAGATTTTCGTTAAATTCCTGCCGGTTTCCAGTTTGAATAATTTCATTCCTTTATAAGAAATAATCGAAGGAATCATGCAAAGCAAGGCCATCGGTAAACAATATAGAAGATAGAAATGCCCTCCGTCATCCAGCAAGGGAATGAAGGCTAAAGCAACAAAAAGTAAAGTGAAAAAAATGATCGTGAAAATCCCGAAAGATTGATGATAGAATGCATGAATTTCCCTTCTTCGTTCATCTTGGTTGGGTAAGGTCTTTGCGGCTTTGTGCGTTCGAAGGAATAGGTACAAGGAGAACATTAGAAATACAGCGGAAAATGGTAAAGCGACCGCAAATAATGAAACGTCAAGAATGGAAAGATAAAAGCTGGATAAAAAGAAAACCTCTGATACCCCTAATGTAAAACAATAATTGAAGATACTAATTCTATCAGGTTGTTTAAGCATGAAATCCCTCCTTCTATATCATATTATGCAACTGCTTTCATGTTCACCACTTTGTCACATTTAAAAGGAAAATAAATCCTCCGAGTTCCGCTCGGAATCAAGCAGATTGGCAAATGGCACCGCCCGCTACCTATTCGGATGTATCAAGACTGCAGATGTTGAATAGAGTCTTTACATATTACGAATAGTAATAAAATATCGCTTAATGGGGGAGTGCTCAATGACTGTAAAAACGGCAATTAAAGGATTTTTGCTTGTTCTTCTATTATATTTTCTTTATGTAGTCGTGACGGCGGTTGTTCTTTTCCCAAAAGCAGAAAAAGAAGAAAATAGGCCGATTAAACAGGTAAGTGAATATATGGGAGAGAAGGAAGCCACCGTGGATCGTGTCCTGCTTTTCGAAGACGGTTATGAGTCGGGACTCGCCAGAATGCGAATGATCCAGGAAGCCCAGCATTCAATCGATATCGCCTACTATGCTTTTGGAAAAGGTGAATCAACCGAGCTTTTTCTTGGAGCCTTGATCGATGCGGCTGACCGAGGTGTCAAAGTCCGAATCCTTCTGGATGGAATATCTCATGGACTCAGAGGTCAATTAAGCAGTGCCCGTTATGCATTGGCTTCGCATGAAAACATTGAATTAAGATATTACGAAACCTTTAAGCCATTTAAGCCGTGGACCTGGCATAATCGCCTTCATGACAAGATCATCACTGTAGATGGAAAGTTAGGCATCATCGGAGGGAGGAATATTGCCGATAAGTACCTAGCAAGCAAGCCGCCTAGGAATTTTGTCTATGACAGGGATGTACTCATTTTCAATGCTAAAGAGGAGAAAGATAGTGTAATCGTTGAAATGAAGGACTATTTGAATGAATTATGGACCCATCCGTATACGAGCGATGTATTTTCCGACCTGTCGAAAAGGCAAACGGAAAAAGGAAAACGTGAAAGAGAGGCATTAGCGAAAAAATACAGCAAAGCTTTGCGCACTGAAACCGATTTCGTGAACCCAGTCGTCGATTGGAGCAAGGCTACAACACCTACTAAAAAAGTGTCCTTCATACATAATCCACTCGAACGGTTCAACAAATACCCTATTGTGTGGAGATCTTTATTGGATATTGCCGCGAACGCCAATCAATCGGTATACATCCAAAGCCCCTATATTGTCCCTGCGGATGCCTTGAAGGAATATGTACCGAAGCAATTGGATTCAAAGGCTGATTGGACCATACTTACCAACTCGGCGGCATCAACCCCGAATATGATCGCTTTTTCCGGTTACTTGGCTCTTAGGGATAGCGTCGTTGAGACAGGGGCAAGGCTTTATGAATATTCAAAGCCTTATTCGTTGCATGGTAAATCGGTTGTCTATGATCAACGATTAAGTGCAGTGGGTTCCTACAATTTGGATTCTCGATCTGCCTTTTTAAATACAGAATCGATGGTGGTCATCGATAGTGAAAGATTTGCAGCGCAGTTGATAGGTGCCATCGATTCAAAAATCACAAATAGTACACTCATTGCGGACAATAAAAAATATATACAACCGCCTGAAGATCGGAAAAGGGAAGAGTCTTTTTTAAAGCCACCTTTTTAAATGTCCTCTCGAAAATTACGGTATATTGGAATAGGTTCATTTGAAACATGACTAAAAAGACAGCAATCTCAGTGATTGTTGTCTTTTTAGCCTTTACGGAGATTACCTTATGAATACATGTGTAATTTGCTATACTTGAGCAAAGGAGACAGAAACATGCAAACATTACAGCACCTATCGAAACATATTGTCTACCTGCCGCCAGTTCAGGAAACGGATCGCCCGGTTCTTGCCGCCGTGACGGGAAACAAGAAAACGCTCATCATCGATGCCGGTAACTCTGTCAGGCATGCAAAGCTCTTTAAGGACGAATTGCTTCGGAATGATATAAGCGGGAATTTCCTCGTTCTTACCCATTCGCACTGGGACCATGTATTCGGACTGGATAATATCGGGATACCGGTGATTTGTCAGGAAAAAACATACACGAACATTAAAGATATGCAGCAGCTTTCATGGGAAGATCAGGCACTTGATCAACGGGTCGAAGAAGGGACGGAGATTCCTTTTTGTGCCGATGCAATCAAATTGGAACATGGGACGAATAGAGAGATTTCCCTCCCCCTGCCCGATATCATCTTTGAAAAAACGATGACGATCGATCTTGGCAATATAACCTGTGTCATCGAACATGTTGGCGGCGACCATGCCAAAGATTCCTGCATCATTTATATACAGGAGGAAAAGACCTTATTTCTGGGAGATTGCCTTTATGCCAATCTTTATGCTGAAAAATGGAATTATACGGCTGACCATGCTTTGTTGCTTCTTAAGAAAATTGAAGCCTATGATGCCGAAACATATATACTCTCCCATCATGATCAGCCTCGCACGAGACTGGAGATGGAGGCGGAGCTAAAGCTAATGAAAGAATGTGCCAGAGCGGTGGTCGAATATCGGGGAGACCGGGCTTTAATGGAGCAGGAATTGGCAAAAGAATTAAAGCGGGATTTAACTGAGGAAGAACTCGAAACGATTGGATTTTTCGTGAATGGGTATGTTGAGTGATCTTGAACTCTAATGAGCACAAATATAAAAGTTTGGGTGGGGTATGAGTTTGGTATTATAGGGCTCATCCCCAGTCCTATACAAAATCGATAATAAGGCGTTAATGGTGCTGAAACTATAAGAACGTTATCGGGATATTTATGACCAATAATAAAGGAGGGGATGAAAAATATTTTCTCCTTGTATAAAAATCCAAATTATGGTTTTTTATTATAACGAACTTAAATCACTATAGCTGTACCAAAACCCCTATATACTACATAAAAACTGCACCTCCAATTGTTAGGTGTTTTTTAACAATCAGGGTGCATTTCAAATTAATTATGAGCTTTTTCCAAAGCTAGCTTTATCCCGAAACCAATCAAGACCGTCCCGGTTATCCCCTCGAATATCGCTTGGGTTCTAGGCTTTTTCATAAAAGCACTGATCTGGTTCAGCAGATAGATATAAAATACAAACCACAACGCAGTTAAAACGGTATATGTCATGCCCATGATCAGGAACGGTAAAAACGTATCATTTCCCGGATTCACGAACTGTGGCAGAAACGTTAAAAAGAAGACGGCCACTTTAGGGTTCAGCAGATTGGTAAGGAATCCTTGCTTAAAGCATGACTGGTTTTCATACTTACTTTTGACTGACGTTTCCGCCGCTGCGGCCACTTGCTTATTCCTTAATCCCCATAGGGTCTTGAAGCCTAGGTATACCAAGTAAACGGCACCGGCATATTTGAAGATGGAAAATAATAAAGCGGATTTCACAATGATTGCTGAAAGTCCGAACACGGCAGCTGATGTATGAATGAGCAGGGCACAGCACGTGCCGAACATCGTTTTAAAACCTCCCGAAGTCCCCACGGTAACGGTGTTCCTTGTGGCTATTGCTGTATCTGGACCAGGTAAGATGATGAGAAGGATGCACATGATGATGAACACGTAAAAGTTTTCCATATTCGGACCTCCACTCTTAATGATGAATTCTGAAAATTATAACATAGATGCACTTGGATTAGGGAGATAAATTTTATAGTTAATGTTTCAACAAAAAAACAAGCCAAATCAGTTTTTGATTTGGCTCGTTTTTTTGAAAAAATTTCGTTAGGGCAACTTTTTCAACACAGCACGTACCGGACTTCCATCTGCTTCAACTAAAGGAAGAGGGAGGGCTGCCAACTCATAATTACCCGGTCCGATGCCGTCTAATACAAGTCCTTCCAAAATGTGAATGCCATGATCGGCAAGTTCATGGTGGGCGGACAGCTCTTTACTATCCAGTGGATCTACTGAAGGTAAATCAAGTCCAATAAGACGGACGCCGTGTTCTGTAAGATATGCCGCTAATTCTGGCTGGATATGAGGAATGGTTTGTGGAAACACACTTCGATCCTTCCATGCATCCGTGCGAATTAACAGACGGGTAACGCCTTGTAGATCTATATTGGAAAATTCATCAACTCCGATGCTTGTCTTGTTTGGTAAATGGATAACCCGTGCATTTCCCATATATAAATCGAGATCCAAATCAATCACTCTTTTTCCATCATCATCAAAATGAAAAGGTGCATCAATATGGGTACCGGTATGGATACTCATATTGATTTGACCCACATTGACAGATCCGCTTTCTTCTTTACTCCAATTGACTTTATAAGAGAAAGGTGTATCTCCAGGCCAGACTGCAACGTTATCATCCAGACGTTGTGAAATATCAATCCATGTCCCCATACATTTTACCTCCGTCTCTACTGGCTATTTCTTGAATATCTTAAAGCTTCGTTCTTAGACTCCATAGTTCTGGGAAAAAGTGTTGATCCAGTGCCCTTTTTAAATACGTTACACCTGATGATCCGCCAGTACCTTGCTTATTACCAATAATCCTTTCCACTGTGGTCATATGATTAAAACGCCATAATTGCTGTTGGTGGCCGATGTCCACTAACTTTTCGCCCAGCTCATATAAGTCCCAATATTGCTCAACATCGCGGTAAACTGTCAGCCATGCTTCTTCTACACTGGCATTTGGTTCATATCTTTGTGACCAATCCCTGCTGATGGCTTCTTGATCAATAGGTAATCCGCGCGCCACAAGAGCTTTGATCGCCGCGTCATAAATACTTGGCTCATGAAGAGCCTGCTGCATTTGCTCGTATAAATCCGTTTGGTGCTGATAGACCGAGAGCGTATGGACATTTTTGTTTCCTAATGCAAATTCAATCAAACGATTCTGATAAGATTGGAATCCGGAAGATTGTCCCAGTTTATCCCTGAACTCCATGTATTCAGCCGGCGTTAAAGTTGAAAGGACATTCCATGACTGGATCAATTGCTGCTGGATCCTCGAAACGCGAGACAGCATTTTAAACGAAGGTTCCAACTTGTTTTGGCGGATGGACTCAGTTGCTGCTGTCAACTCATGTAAAATGAGCTTCATCCATAGCTCACTTGCTTGATGGATAATGATAAATAGCATTTCATCATGATGATCGGAACATCTATGCTGACTGGTTAAAATCTTATCAAGGTGGAGGTAATCTCCGTAGGACATCGATTTTTGAAAGTCGGTTTGAATTTCTTTCTCTAGACCCGTTATCGTTTGTTCATTGTTATCCATATTCTTCATTCCGCAATCTCCTCACTTTTCGCAAAAAACTATTTATTCCGTCATTCTATTCTATCTTTTTTCCAGAGATTCTTCCATTACATTATGGTTAATATTTCTTCTTTTCGAAACAAAATAAGTAACAGCTAAAAATAGTAACCAAGGAATCCCGAATTGAAGCATGATTTTGAAATCCGTAAACCATGACGTAATCATCAAACTGAATAGAAGAACGGCTCCTAGTATCGTTAAATAGGGGAAACCGATCATCCTTACCGGTAACTTGCGTCCGCCTGTTTTATCCCATTTCACCCTGAAGAACAAATGGGAAATGAAGATCATGAGCCATGTGAACATAGCACCGAACATGGAAATCCCCATCATGAATGCATAGGATGAACCGGGAAGTAACGCATGAACGCCTGCAGCGATGAAAATCCCCGTTGAAGAGACAGCAAGTGCTTTTGTAGGAACACCCGTTTTGTTTAACTTTCCTAAAAAGGTGGGTGCATGTTTTCCGCGTGCCAATGAAAACATCATCCGTGTTGAAGCATAGAGCTGAGCGTTCATGGCAGATATGGCAGCCGTTAAAATAATAAAGTTCATGATCCCGGATGCACCTGGAATGTTCAAGATTTCCATCACTTTTACGAATGGACTTACCTCGATCCCAGCCGTTTTCCAAGGAACGATCATCAGCATGATGCCGATTGTCAGCACATAGAAAGTGGATAAACGGAACACGGTCGCTTTTAATGCTTTTGGGACAGCTGCATCCGGATCTTTTGCTTCCCCTGATGTAACCGCTATCAATTCAGTTCCAAGAAAGCTGAATAAAGAAATGAATACGGCTATCCACATCCCCTTCAAACCGAATGGGAAAAAACCGCCTTCATTCACGAAGTTTTCCGGTCCTATATGCGGCTGTTCGGATGAACCGAATAGTACATAGGCTCCAAGAAGGATAAAACCAACAATGGCACTTATTTTAATAAAGGAGAACCAATACTCAAATGTCGCGAATGTATTCACGCTGGTAGCATTTACATAAATCAGGACACCTGCAAACAACAAAATCCATACGATTCCCGGCACGGTCGGAAACCAATAATTCATATATACGCTGACTGCACTTACTTCAACCCCAACTGCCAAAACATTGCCAATCCAATAAGAATAGCGGACAAGATAGCCTGCCATAGGAGTCATGTACTTTTCCGCAATGGCCCCAAAAGATCCGGAAGTAGGGTGGGCAACCGTCATTTCGGCTAAACAGCCCATCAACAGTAAGACAATGAACGCCCCAAGAGCATAACTGAGCAATACACTTGGTCCTGCCGCTTGAATCGCAAGTCCGCTGCCAAGGAATAGCCCCGTCCCGATGGCACAGCCCATCGCGATCATGGAAAGCTGACTTGTTTTCAGCTCACGTTTTAATCCTTTTTCTGGCTCATCTTTAAAGTTCAATTGAGTATTGTTTTTCTCCATAGTTCATCTCCTTTTTATCAAATAAGATTTTATCCTGCCCTAAATAACTAACCATTCGAGGGGTGAACCCCATCTGGCGGTATTCCAGGTTATGCCACCACTTCACGCTCATTCTTGTATTTTTCATATTGTTTTTCTGACATGATCTTCTTGAGTATTTGTACAACTTCCCAAACTTCTGCGTAGGAAGTATATAGTGCAACCGGGGCGAGACGAATGATGTTAGGTGCTCGGAAATCTGGAATGACACCGTTCTCTTTCAATGCCTTGCATATCCGTGCAGCTTCTTTATGCTCGAGGCTTACATGACCTCCGCGGCGGATGTCTTCTCTAGGAGTTCCAATGAAAAATCCCATGTCTTTCAATTCGAATTCGACTAAATCCATTAAATATTGATTGATTTTCAGGGATTTTTCGCGAATATTCTCAATTCCAGCTTCTATAAAAATGTCCAAAGACCCAATCAAAGGTGCACAACTTAATACATGCGGCGTGCCAATTTGATACGCACCTGCTGATTCAGCTGGTGTTAAGGTATGTTCCATATCGAATTGTTTATCTTTTTTGGAGCCGAACCATCCAGCCAATCCAGGCATCGTTCCAAAATGTTTTCGATTTACATATAAACCGCCAACACCGCCAGGGCCGCCATTTAAATGTTTATAATTGCACCAATACGCAAAATCCACATCCCATTCGCTGAATGAATGCGGGATGGCACCGATGGAATGGCATCCGTCAAATCCGATTACAATTCCTCTTTTATGAGCTTCAGCAGTCAATCGTTTCATATCCAGTATTTGCCCGCTGCGATACAGGACCGTTGGCAAGATGATCAAAGCGATGTCATCGGTCATTGCTTCGATGATGTCATCCTCTTCAAGAAATCTGCCATCCCGGCTTTTCACGCGGATGAGATCGGTTTCGGATCGTATCCATGTGTACGCAGCTGACTTTGAAGAGCATAAATATCAGTCGGAAAGGTTAATTCATCAGCCAAAATTTTTGTGCGCATTCCTTCAGGCTTATAAAAAGTGGCCACAAGCTGATGCAGATTTACAGTAGTGGAGCCGGTTACAATAACTTCCTCGGCAGAAGCTCCGACCAATTGGGACATCTTCGCGCCCAATTTCTCAGCCATGAAAAACCATGGGTGATTCCCTTGCGTCCACCCATCAATCCCATGCTCTTTCCAATCCTCCAAAGACTCCAGAAGAGTGCGTTCAGCCCTTTTCGAAAGAAGCCCCAATGAGTTTCCATCCATATAGATGGAATCCTGCTTTAAATAAAACTCTTCTCGAAAACCTTTAAGCGTATCATTCTCATCCATTTGTTTGGCGTGATCCAATGTATATTCAGAAACCATATTCATCCTCCTATATTAATTTTTTAAATAATTTTCTAGGAGAATCGTACCAAAGAATATGACATGGTGTCAATAAGTTAATTCAGAATATTATAAACATTGGATCGGACATTCCAACAAATGTTTTTTATTTTATGGAATCCTTTATCCTAGAAGATAAGGGGAGGAATAAGCATGGAGAATGGCAAAGTAGGGGATAAAAGGCATTTACGCTCGATCATGACACGACAAAAGTTGTTGGAAGCTGCAAAGGAAATATTTCTTGAAGAAGGTTATCAAGCTGCGCTTATTTCCCAAATGATCAAAAGGGCAAACATCGGCTACGGAACGGCCTATGTTCATTTTAAAGGGAAAGAGGATCTGTTAATTGTATTAATGGAGAATGTAATGGAGCAATTCTATGAAATTGCCGAGACTTCTTTCTTTCCAAAATCAAAAGATGAAGCAAAACATATCATCAACAGACAAGCTAATGCTTTTTGAAAATGGCAGAAGCTGAACGCAATATGATGCAAGTTTTCGAACAGGCCATTGGGATATCAACCATTATTTCAGATAAATGGAAAGCGATCCGCATGAAGTTCATTCAGCGAATTTCAAAGGACGTCGCCTATGCACAGCAAAATGGGCTGGCAAGAGCTGAACTAAACCATGAGCTTGTGGCGAGAGGATGGTTTTTCACAAATGAAATGTATCTGTGGGAAATCGTCCGAAACGAACATCAAAGTTCAGTCGAAGAAATTGCTCAAACCATCACTTCAGTTTACGTCGAAGGCTTATATGTGTAATGAGAATGGCAGCTCACAAATCTTCCGATTATATACAATCGGAAGATTTTTTTATTTCAAAACTCACGAGTAAAGCATCGGAATTCACGAGTAAACTGCCAAAACTCACGAGTAAAGCATCGGAATTCACGAGTAAACTGCCAAAACTCACGAGTAAAGCATCGGAATGCACGGATAAACTGCTCAAACACTAATAAAACACCCTCACTAGCAT
Organism: Peribacillus frigoritolerans; assembly: GCA_030562215.1. Lineage (GTDB taxonomy): Bacteria > Bacillota > Bacilli > Bacillales > DSM-1321 > Peribacillus > Peribacillus frigoritolerans_B. The sequence continues at coordinate 306,816 of JAUPFL010000002.1, forward strand.
CGGACTTACGGCGTCTACGCCTTAAGTCTTACTAGAAAATATAGCTAAGGCTCATTATACGAACTTGTAAAAGTAGATAAGATATAAACATAGAAAGGAGGACGAAAACAATGAAGAAATTTGGTTTATTTATTGTAGGGCTGATCGCGCTTTTCCTGTTACTGGCGAACGTTGGTCCATTGATCAGCCTGGCGATTTGCTTGGCGATCCTATACTTTGGATTCAAGCAGTTCATGAAGTCCGAATCGACAGGGGCGAAGATTGCGTGGGGATCAGTCTCCATTATCGTGCTGATCGTTTCTATTTCCCATATCCCGGCAATATTGGGACTGGTGGCAGCTTATGTTCTTTACCTGGTTTATAAAAAATGGAATGAAAATGATGAAAGTGCATCATCTAAAGAAAATGACCCATTCTCAAATTTTGAAAGAGAGTGGAAAGAGTTGAATAAGAACTAATAGAAGGGATGTAATTGGAATGGGTAATTTATTTTCAAGAATGAAACAAACGATTTCAGCTGATTTTCACGACTTGTTGGATAAAAAGGAGCAAAAAAATCCAATTGGGATGTTAAATCAATATTTGCGTCAATGTGAGCAGGAGACAGAAAAGGTAGGTAAGCTGCTTGAACGTCAATATCTTTTGAAAGAAGAGTTTACGCGTGAATATAATCAAGCGCAAAATCTAGCTGAAAAACGTAAGCATCAGGCTGAGATTGCCAAGCAGTCGGGAGAAACCGATTTAATGGAATTTGCTGTCAAGGAAAGCCTGCACTATGAAGAGCGGGCGCAAAGTTTGAAAGAGGCGCATAAAAGTGCAGAGGTTCAGTTGGCTGAACTTGAGCGGAAATATGAAGAAATGAAACATAAGCTGAAGGATATGCATCTAAAGCGGTTGGAACTGATGGGCAGGGAAAATATTGCCCGGGCAAACAACCGGATCAACCGGGTTTTGGACGGAGGCAGTTCCGAAGCCAAACCGGTAGCGATGTTTGAAGAAATGGAGCATTATATCGATCGCATCGAGCACCAGGTCCATACAGATTATAATCGGCATACGATCGATGCCAGGATTGTCCAGCTTGAAAAAGAATTGGAACAGAAAGAAGCGTAAAGGTTTTGTAAGGCATCGCTGTCATCCCCTGGCCTTTTGGAATGGAGGGCGGGGAAAACAGGCTGTCGGAACGAGATAATTTCATGGTATTCTTAAAAGGCACGGGTTTCTGTGCCTTTTAAGAATATCATGATCATATACAGGGGAGGCGAACCGATGTTGAACAAGATGAAGACGGACTATATGGGATGGATACTTCTCATCGGAGTCGTCCTGCTTTTTTAGAGATTTCATTTACGGGTGGAGGTCTCCTTTTTTCCATCGCTTTTTCAATAGGATGCATCTATTTAGGCAGGAAATTCACAAAACGGACAATCGGGAAAATCCTATTTTTTATAGGGCTGATTTCCCTTATCATCACCGTCTTGAATATGTTCGTCTTTAGATTTTTCCTAATGGCGATCCTCATTTATCTATTGCTTTTATATTATCAGTCCAAAAAGAATCCTGATTGGGTCAGTCCCATTATAACCAATGATGATTCGGACGAAGAACGGATCAATAAGGAGCCGCTGCTGAAAACCGATTATCTATTTAAAAATAAGTTATTCGGTCATCAACAAACGGCCGAACATGTATATGAATGGAATTCCGTGAATGTTCAGGGCGGGGTCGGTGATACGGTTATCGATTTAAGCAAAACGATTCTACCGAAAGGCGACGCTGTCATTTCCATCAGGAATATCATTGGCAATATCACTGTGCTTGTACCGTATGGCATCGAAATCAGGGTCCATCATTCTGTCATCGCAGGCAGAGCGCGGATTTTTGAAAATAAGCTTGAATCCAGGGTCTTTAATCAAATTTATTCCTACCAAACGGAAGGGTTCAATGAAACGGATCACAAGGTTCATATCATCACTTCAATCTTAGTTGGCGATTTAGAGGTGAAGCGGATATGAGCATACTGACACGGCAGATATTGACTGCCCTTGGTGTTGCTTTCGTTCTTTCCCTTGCCTTGCCGGCGGCGGTTTTCTTCATCTTTCCTTTATCCGACTGGAGTTTATTGTGGGAGAAAGTGGTCATGGGATTACCCTTCGTCATATTCCTGCCAAGCCTGGTCATGACGGCAGGGCTGATTTATGGAGTCGTTTCGGGAATGTTTTGGAAGAGGCAGCTCGAAAGGGTGGATGAAGGACTGCATTTACTTGAACAGGGCCGCTTACCTTTGCAACAGGAAACGTATCCAGTCCAAGAGATGGCTAAAATGGCGGAACGGATGCAACTGATCCATAAGCAAATCAATGAGCAGACAAAACTATCGCAAAAAATGGCGAATGAAAAGGCCATTGATCAGGAGAAACAGATCCAGGAAATCGTTTCCCAGGAACGAAACCGTTTGGCGCGTGAGCTGCATGATTCGGTGAGCCAGCAATTGTTTGCAGCTTCGATGTTCATGTCGGCCATCACCGAATCACAATCCGATATGGAAAAAACGGAAATGAAACAATTCAAGGTAGTGGAAGAAATGATCCATCAATCCCAACTTGAGATGAGGGCGCTATTGCTTCACTTGAGGCCTGTTGCATTAAAGGGAAAATCTTTACATGAAGGAATGAAGGAGCTTCTTTTGGAATTGGCCCAAAAAGTGACGATGGATATAAATTGGAAGATGGAGCCTGTCACTCTGGATAAGGGGATTGAGGACCATCTGTTTCGGATTTTACAAGAATCGATTTCCAATACACTGAGACATGCAAAAGCGAATTCTCTTGAAGTGCTATTGATCGTTCGTGATGGCATGATCATTCTACGAATAACGGATGACGGCATCGGTTTTAACGTCGAGGAGTCGAAAACGGGATCATATGGTCTGCAAAACATGCATGAACGGGCTGTTGAATTAGGCGGGACGATGCAAATTGTAAGCGTTCCGAATAAAGGAACGAAACTTGAAGTGAAAATCCCATTATTAAATGCTGGAGGTGATAATGATGATTAAAGTATTATTTGTCGATGACCATGAAATGGTAAGGATAGGGGTATCGGCTTATTTATCCGCACAGTCGGATATCGAAGTGATCGGGGAAGCGGACAATGGCTTGAAAGCTGTCGAACTGGCAATGGAATTGCGTCCGGATATCATTTTGATGGATTTGGTGATGCCGGAAATGGATGGCATAGAAGCGACGAAACGAATTATTGAAAAATGGCCAGAAGCAAAAATCATCATTGTGACAAGCTTCCTGGATGATGAAAAAGTGTACCCGGCATTGGAAGCGGGAGCGACGAGCTATATGTTGAAAACATCAAAGGCCAGCGAGATTGCGAGAGCCGTCCGTTCCACTTTCCAGGGGCAAAGCGTACTTGAACCTGAAGTGACGGGAAAAATGATGGAAAAGCTGCGTCGCCCGAAAATCACCCAGCTTCATGATCAATTGACAAACCGTGAAATGGAAATTTTGCTGCTGATGACACAAGGGAAAACGAATCAGGAAATTGCCGATGAACTATACATAGCCCTGAAAACAGCCAAAGTGCATGTCAGCAATATATTAAGTAAGCTTGCCGTGCAGGACCGCACGCAAGCAGTGATTTACGCATTTAAGCATTCGCTCGTTCAAGAAGAAGAGTAAAGAGTGTCTATTTACCAAAATGCGGAAGTTCGTTATATTTAGGTAATTATTCCGTTGCCAGTGGGAAATAACCAGCTGAAAAGCAGAAAGCGGGTGAATGGTGTTCAGGGTCCTTTTAGAATTACTGCGTATCGTCACCATTATTTTCGTTATTGGAATGATAATGGGGTTCATCATTAATTCAAACTATGCGATTTTTGGAATAACCGTAGAGAATACCACGGGCGGATGGATTGTTGGTATGGCAATTTTTCCATTACTTTATGTACTCTATAAAAACCGGCTTCAATTTTCAGGGTTCTATAAAAATGGCAAACAAGTAAAACTCTCAAACAGGACAACGACAATCTTGGTTTGCTTCTCCGTGCTAATGTTGACGGTTGCCCCTTTATTTCGCTAACAGAATGCAAAAAGAGCATGTTTTAATCAAAACATGCTCTTTTCTATACCGTTTTTTAGATTATACAGCTTCCTCTGCGGTATCGAGCCTCTTTCCATATATTCGATAAAGAACCATAGCGAATACCATTCCTATAAAGGAGATGGAGGAAATGAACAAGTAAAGGGTCTTCCCGCCATATGCTCCATATATGGCCCCGCCTATATAAGAAGCAATGATTCCCGAAACCCCGAAGAATAGCAGCGCCAGTACGGTCTGGCCTGTGGCACGCCATTCCACCGGAACAATCCGATACAGATATTGGATGGCCGCCGAGTAGAAAATCGGGAAAGTCAATAGCTGCATGACTTGCAAATAAGCCAATAGCTGAGGATCGGTAATCCACGCAGAGACGAAATAACGGATAAAGAAAACGCTGCTGCAAACGAAATGATGATGATTTCCTTGCCTTTGCGCAGCCACCAGAAGCTTAGGGCGAATACAACGATTTCACTTCCCGCAGCTAAGAACCAGGTCAAGCCTACAAGCTTGGCACTTCCTCCAAGTTCCCGGATATACACTCCAAGGAAGGTATCGTTCATCCTTGCTGGAACGGCACAGATAAAGACCAATAACAGAAAGAGAAGCGTCTCTTTATTGCTGAAAAAATGCTTAAGACTGCTTAAGGTGACAGGTTTCCCTGAAACGGGCGCATCAGGCATCATCCAGCTGACAATGAAACTGATCAAACCTATGCCTGCAAAAAGGAACGCAAGGCTGTTCGCTCCGAAATATGACATAACATAGCCGGTGATCAGCGATATGACCGCATAACCCAATGCACCATATGTCCGGATGGAGCCGTAGCTGATCCCGGATTTCTCTGCCATCGTAAAATTGAGGCTTTCCGTCAGGGGATCGATCGGCATCAAAAAGAAATATAGCAGCATGGCAAACAGGATAAGCTGAAGATAACTGCTTGAATCATAGAGGAAATAACCGATTACGCTCGAGAAAAAGATGAGTAACAACAGGACTTTTCGTATAGTCCTTGTTTTGTCGCTGATCATTCCCCATAAAGGCTGGGTGATGAGGGTGACAAAACCGCCTGTACCGACGATGAATCCAATTTGGGCTGGACGCAAACCTTGATCAGCCAGATAGACTGGTAGGAACGGAATGAAAATGGCAAGCAGTCCAAAATATAAAAAGTTAAAACTCTTTAATAATCGTATTGCTTTCATGAAAAATATGATACCTCACGTGTTCTATGGATTGGTTTGATTTCAGACCTTGTTATTGTATCACTGATGACAGAATTTGAAAAAATAGTTTTAAAATAGATTTAGTTTCAAGGTTAAATCTCACTTTTTTAAAATGGGTTTAAATGATAGAATTAACACTTATTGCTAATTGCAGAGGGTGGTATTTAATGGATCAAGACACAAAAGTGATTCAAGAGTTGCAGGAATTGAAGCAAAAAGTCGGTCATCTTGAAGACTTATTAACGCAGCAGCAAAAGGGAAAAGCAGGACCATTTCGAATCTTCCTGGACGCAGTAGTCTCATTGCTATTTGGATTAATTGTTGTAGGACCGGTTATAGTGATTGTCGTTGGGGTTCTGATGGTGGCCGTTTCATGGTTAGGGATGGAGTTTTAAACGTTTAGGGGAGTCTGGGCTTTAATGAATCTATTGATTTGATTAGGTAACGGAAGGGCTGGATGAATTTGTGACCCAGAGAAATTTGTGCTAATTAGAACGGTGTCATTAGTTGTTATTGCGGGATGCCTTTTCGTCATTGCCTATACGTTGGCTACTTATTTCAGATGTTAGCTGCGCTGGTAAACAAAGGAAATTAATTGGCCTAGAGGGGCGAATGCGCCCTCCTCTTTATTTACTTTGATCTAAAGTAAAGCTTTCTTCATTACCATCCCAATTAATTGTTATATGTATAGGGAAACTTTCATTAGTTACTGAACAGCCGCTGCATGCAGTTGGAATTTCAATGGTTGGTCCTTCAAGGTTTGTTTCATTCCGCTTAGTTTCACCATCATTAATTGAAATCTCCAAAGTCTTGAAAAATACATCGCTATCTACATTTTTATATTTAAAAGTATAGGTTCCATTTTCCGAATCTTCGGTAGCGGTTGCAACATACTCTCCTTTCCAATGATCGCTCTCCCCAGAAAGTTTCATGTATTTATCACCGTTACTACACCCAACCAAAACAGATAATAAAAAATCATAATCATTAACGTTTTTTTCATCATGTCCTCCAAACAGATAGTAAGTTATTCGTTAGGTTTATTTTCTTCATATAAATACCATAAAAGTAAATATACGGTTAAATAAAGGGGAAACTGAGGATAGAGTGGAAGGTCACGGTTTTGCCTTTCCATCCAGTGAGGCACATTGGGGTGGCAGTTAAACGGAAGAAAATAATTACTAAGGCAGAAATGATATATAGTATTTTACAATTTTCGTTATGTTGGCTCAACAAGATTTCCCATGATTTGTTGCTTGGAAAATATTATCCTAAGAAAGTTATTGACAAATTTACTTTGAGTCCGTATAGTATGGGATATTATTAGAAATATTCAGATATAATTTTCGAAACGCAATGAACAGGAGTAGTAAAAGCTCATTATTCGGTGAAGAGAGCTGCGGGTTGGTGCAACGCAGTCCAATGATACTTTGAACTTGCCTGGGAGTGGTGAAGCGAAAGATAGGAATGATTCCATTCTTTTGTTTTAACGATTGACCTTCGTTACAAGGTTTTTAAAGCAGGGTTCTAAAAAAGAGCCAATAAGAGTGGTACCGCGGTAAGCTTAAGGCATATCGTCTCTTTCTTCATTTGATTATGAAGGAAGAGACGATATGCTTTTTTTGATTTTTGGGAGGTAAGGATATGGAAACAGACAAACGGAATTTACAGAGGACAATGACTTCAAGGCATATTACGATGATGGCATTAGGCGGTGCCATCGGGGCAGGTTTATTTAAAGGAAGCAGTTCAGCCATTGATATGGCAGGCCCTTCCGTAATCATTGCGTACTTGATAGGAGGCATCATCCTATTATTCATCATGCAAGGTTTAGCTGAAATGGCGGTCCGCAATAGCGGTGCACGAACATTCAGGGATTTGGTCCAATCGATCTTAGGAAAGTATCCTGCCTATTTCCTGGATTGGATTTATTGGAAAATGTGGGTATTGAATATCGCGGCCGAATCAGTGGTTGCGGCGATTTTCATTCAATATTGGCTGCCCGGATATCCAATCTGGATCCTGGCATTAGCTGTTTCGGTTTTAGTTACTGCGGTTAACTTGCTGTCGGTAAAGGTCTTTGCTGAAACGGAGTACTGGCTTGCTTTAATTAAAATTACGGTCATCATTGTGTTCATCATGGCTGGATTATTGTTGCTGCTCGTTACTTTTGGTGATCATGCAGCCGTCGGTTTTTCTAACTTGACCGAGCATGGCGGTTTCTTTCCGAATGGATCGACAGGTTTGATCACGGCGATGCTGGTGGTAATCTATTCATATGGCGGTACGGAAATCATCGGGGTCACATTAGCTGAAACGAAAAATCCTGAAAAAGTGGTTCCAAAAGCCGTTCGCAGTACATTGGTCAGGATCATTTCTTTCTATATCATCCCTTTTTTCATCATCGTTAGCTTAATTCCTTGGAACGAAGTAAACGGGGTGAAGGAAAGTCCGTTTGTAATGGTCTTTCAAATGATCGGGATTCCAGGTGCCGACCATATTATGAACGCTGTTGTTCTATTAGCGATCATTTCATCGATGAACTCCGGGTTGTATGGTTCATCGCGTGTTCTGTATACTCAAGCCGTGGATGGCCGCATCCCGAAAATCTTTTCCCGTTTATCCAAGAAGAAAGTACCTGTTCCCGCAATATTAATGTGTACTTCCGCTTTATATGGCGGTGTACTGATTTCCTTATTTGCTGGAAGCAAGACCTTCGATTTCCTAATGGGTTCGCTGGGATATACCGTATTATTCATCTGGTTGATCATTGCTTTCGCCCATTTGAAATCACGTAAACAACAGTCCGGAAAAACAAGTGCCTATTCGGTAAAATGGTTCCCGTACACGACTTGGGCTGCGATCATCGCTTTAATAACGATCCTGATCGGAATCATTTTCACGACATCCATAATCGTTACGATCATTACACTTTGCATCTACATCTTCATTTCCTTAACGTTTGTATGGAAAAAACGCCATAACAAAATCTAGAGAAGGCGGAAATATCACTTTTGCCTTCTCGCATATAAGTTTCAATACAAGCCGTGGTATATGCCATGGCTTTCGTCATGTATTCTTAGTCTGATGAAAAGTAAGAGATATCCATTTTACTAGTTCATGGGAATCGTTAACTTTAACATTTAAAGAGTTAATCTAGTGAAAAATGGTGTATAATAATCTTTGGAAAAAAACAATATATTGAAAGCCGGAGCGAGCTATGAAAAACAATTCCATACTATCCTTTCACCCGTTATATTATTTATTACTATTGGTGATTACTAGTTCCATCTATTCAATCATCAATCAATCTCCAGGTCATGCTGTCGATGTTACGACTATAATAGATGGGGAGATTCCCTTTATTAAGGAATTTGCCGTTCCTTATTTACTTTGGTATCCGTATATTTATGGATTGCTGATTTACTATTGTTTTGTTGACCGAAAGCACTATTTCGTAGGATTAGGCAGTTTGATATCAGGGAAACTTCTCTGTTTTCTTGTATATTGCCTTTGGCAAACGACAGTTCCGCGTCCAGAAGTGGTGGGTCACGATATCTTTGCCCAGTTAATGCGATTCATCTATAGTCATGATCAACCAGTCAACTGTCTTCCCAGCATTCATGTACTGACCACATTCATCATGATGATCGTCGCACATAAGCGGAAAGAAGAGCACAAATGGGAGTATGCCAGTGTCACTGCATTCGGAACACTGATCATCCTCTCCACGCTATTTACAAAGCAGCATGCTGTATTGGATGTACTCGCAGGAATACTCCTTGCATGTGGGGTATATGCAGCCGTCCAGTATACGTTCCATGCGCTATCGGGTTTTCAGGCCAATCATTACGCAGCAAGGCAAATTAAAAAGTGACCACATGTAAAAAAGCCACCGTAAGAATATTCACTCCAATGAGCTGATATGTTACTGTGGCTTTTGTTTTTCTATTAAAAATTGGATATTTATGTTAAATAATTATATGGTATTATGTTTTTAATCGAATTGAACAGTGGAGGGGAGGAAAAGAATGCCTCATCTTGATCGAATTGCTGAAGACTTGGTTAAAGCAAAGTTGGAAAATTATTGGCCGGGTTTTGAACTTGTTGCATATGCATTATATGATAAGAGCAATGTTTATCTATTCAATCATCCTAAATTCAGTAACAATCCACCATGTACATATCATATTTTAAAGTGGGATGTCCAGTTTACTGCTGACACAATCATTATGTATGAAGAATATCCCACTGCAATTGTTAATATGGATTGCTATGAGGAATATGAAGATTTGTATTCAATGCTCGTTCATGAATTATTTCACGGCTATCAATTTATAAAGGAGGAAAAACGGTTTCCCGATGAAATGATGGGAATTACATATCCTTTGTCAAAAGAAAATGTGGAATTACGAAATCAGGAACGAACAAACCTTTATCGTGCGTTGTTGGAAAATAACCTAATAAAGAAGAAACAATACCTTAATGCTTTCATTGGCCTAAGGGAAAAAAGAGCAGGTAAGATTGAAGAGTACCTAACATATGAAAAATTGATTGAAACCATTGAGGGACCTGCGTGGTATGTCGAATTGAGGGCTTACTCGGAAAAAAGCCCGCTTGATTACCATTCAGTTTTAAAAAGTATGCACAACACCTAATAAACAAATATGAATCTACTTCCAGTATTAGAAGAAGTTGTTATAGTTCCGGTTTGTTTATGTGTTTGTTACTGGAGGAGCTTTCACCAGGCTGGATGGAAAGTTTTTTTGATAAAGAAGATACATTATATGACCTATTAAAACAGCAGTCCTGTGACTATATGGAATATTCAATGGCGGATGTGGAAATAAGTCCTGAAACAGTGGAAGTCATTAATTTTGCTAAAGAAAAGAGAATTAAAGCATTTGAAGAGTTTAATAAAAAAGCAGGAATTCATCTATATATTGAAGGGAAATAACTGCTGTATCCTTTGACCCGATGAATATCATCCCTTTAGGAGATAGACTTTTACATAAGAGCTTTATAAAAGTAAGAATGAACAATCAAGATTTTCTTATTCAACAACAGGTTATTTCCCATGTAGATGATGGAATTCAAAAGATAAATAAAATACACCTTATATTAGAGAATGAACCCATTGAAAACATTGATTCGCTTACAATTAATGGTGTTGGAGAAATAAAGGGAAGATATAAGAAACAAGAAAATATCTTGCATGTACTTATATAAAATGAATTTTATCTTAACTTGGGTTACAATCATCATTCCATATAACTTTTTGTACCAAGAATTTTGCCTGAATTGAATGTACAGCTTATGTAAAAAAGCATCGAACCTCCCATGACAGGAAGTCCGATGCTTTTTTCTGTTACATTTCAGCTTCAATTTTCAAAGATGATTCTTCGCTGAACTGTTCTTTATCAAGGTCGCCCGTTATTTTACTAGTTAGAATACCGGAAGTCATGCTTCCGCTGACATTTACAGCCGTTCTTCCCATATCGATCAATGGCTCGACGGAAATCAACAGTCCGGCCAAGGCGATTGGCAAGTTCATTGCAGATAATACGAGGATGGCAGCGAATGTTGCTCCTCCACCTACACCTGCAACCCCGAAAGAGCTAATGGCCACGATGGCAATCAACATGGCGATAAAGGAAGGATCTAGTGGGTTGATTCCAACCGTTGGAGCGATCATGACCGCTAACATGGCCGGGTAGATTCCGGCACAGCCATTTTGACCGATCGACAAGCCGAAGGATCCGGCAAAGTTGGCAATACCCTCGGACACGCCTAGTTGTTTCTGTGTCTGGATGTTCAATGGCAGAGCTCCTGCACTTGTTCTTGAAGTGAAGGCAAACGATAATACCGGGAAAGCTTTTCTCAAATACACGATTGGATTCAATCCTGCAAGCGTCAGCAACAGTAAATGGATGAGGAACATGACAATCAGGGCGACATAAGAGGCACCTACGAATTTCCCCAATTTCAGGATGGCATCCAAATCACTCGTTGCTACAGTCTTCGTCATGATCGCCAAGATCCCGTATGGTGTTAAACGCAGGATCAATGTTACTACGCGCATGATGATGCTGTGCAATGTATCTACGATTTTAGCAAAAAACTCAGCATGTTCAGGCTGTTTCCTTTTGACCCCTAAATAGGCAATCCCAAGAAAAGCAGCAAAAATTACAACGGAAATGGTTGATGTCGGACGTGCTCCCGTTAAATCAAGGAACGGATTGGACGGAATCAACTCAAGGATTTGCTGCGGCATCGTTTTATCCTGAATCGTACCGTATGTTTCCGATATTTGATCCCCGCGGCTTAACTCCGCTTCCCCTTGCTCAATTTGAACGGCTTCCAAATTGAATACAGTTGCCGAAGTGATCCCGACAGCTGCTGCAATCGCAGTCGTTCCAAGCAGGATTCCGATGATCAGGACACTGATCTTTCCAATATTGCTAGTCAGTTTCAATCTAGTGAATGCCGATAAGATTGAAATGAAGACAAGCGGCATGACGATCATTTGCAGGAACTTGACATAGCCGGAACCTACAATGTTAAACCAATCGACCGATTTAACGATCGCTTCTGACTGAGGTTCATAGAAATACTGCAAAAGAAGTCCGAATACAATTCCTAAACCAAGTCCAGTAAAGACCCTTTTTGTAAAGGAAATATGCTTCTTATTCATGTAAAATAAAACGCCTAAAAGAACGAGCATTATGGCAAGATTTAAAAACACATAACCAATCATATATATTCCTCCTAATTCCGATTAACCAAATAAGAATAATGAATATCTGATGACTATGATACATCATCCGTTGATTTTTTACCAGAAGAAAATAATTTATTTTTGACTTTTCAAGTAATTCATGTATGTATCCATATTCATGGACTGAATAAGAAGTCACAAAAAGAGGTATACATGAACCTTTCTCCACTCTGGGATCTAGGGTTCAGTATACCTCTTGTAGGTAAAATTGCTATTTCTTCAAATCAATCACGATATCATCCAATACCAACTCTTTTGGAGCACTTCTTGGTTTTGTTGGGAAGGATGACACCTTTTCTTCACCATCTTCCGTTATGGTTACTTCTCCGTGGTTCTCTGAAGTGAAATTACGTAATGTTACATGTGGTGTCGCAATCAGTTGCGTAGCATCTGGATCGATTTTTTGAAATGTTTTGCTGAAGTTCAAATTATAAGAATCAATACCGCTTCCTCCGTTTTCTTGACCATCGTATACATTCCCTAAGTCATCTTTAATGGTCAACTTCACATAGGCTTCATCCCATTTGTTTTTGACTGAGTCGGACACTTCTTGATGATAATCAACCACAAAGGACATTGGCGAGATCGATAGTTTTTCGACGGATACTTTTACACCATGTTGATTCACACTTTTATTGACGAACCTCTCGTTACTTTCCGTTGCTTTTAGAGAGAAAGCAAAGTTCCAATTTCCTTTTATCTCTTTATCCATGTCGGTAATGCTAATCTTGTTTATATCCCAGTCTATATTTACCTTATCTACTTTAAGATCTTCTAAGTTACTAACCGTTAATAAGCCTACATATTTTTTATCAGCTACTTTTGAAATTCCATCCGATCCTCCTTGGGCTTTCATTTCTTTTATATTCGGGCTGGGAATAAGAAATGATCCGTCACCCAAATCTTCTTCGCTTTCAATAGTATAAGTGATGGTTACCGTTTTTCCGTCATAAATGGTGTCATTTATCGTGAAAGTAAGGCCATTGCTTTCTTCGGTAAAGCCAATTTCGTTAGAGTAGGCCTTATAATCACTATAAAGACCCTTTCCATCATTCTCGATATCATCGGAGAAACCTGAGTTTTCATTACTAAAATAGCTGAAAATATCCCCTATCAAAGGAATGCTTTTAGCAGAAGCGGTAAACGAGAATCCAATCGTTGCGGTGGATAACCCGAATATAATAGAAGCAGCCATAACATTCTTTTGCCAGCGTTTCATTTTTTTTCTTTGTGCTTAATGATTTTTTTAGGGTCCTTTTGACTTTAGCTTTTTCTAGTTCGGTGACTTCCATTTCCTTAAATTCAGTTTCGTCTATGTCTATATCATTTAACAATTCATAAATATCCTTCATACGACACTGCCTCCTAACTTAAGATTCGTAGCTTTTTGACTTAGCTTCTTTTTTCCCCTATAAATTCGATTGTCTATTGATGCTTTGGTCAACCCGAGTTTTATCGAGATATCCTCATTTTTTAAACCAAGAAAGTACTTCATGATAAAAATATCCCGATCTACAGGTTCTAAAAGGTCAATTAACTGAAGCAGTTCTTTTCTGTCTTCCAGAATAATTAGTTCGTCTTCTGCAGATTTTTCTGGAACTACTTCTGTGTAACCTGATGTAAGCTCCATTTTCTTCATGGCTTTTCGGTAATAATCAATCGCTTTAAACTTAGCGATCGCACAAATCCATTTTCTGAAATCTGTTGTATCCCCATGGAACTTTTTTGAATGGTTCCATATTGAAAGAAAAATATCATTGATGCATTCTTCCATGACACCGTCGTTCTTAAGAGGAGAGAGAACCTTATATGTGACCCCCTTGATTAGTGGCAAATAGGTATCCACTATGAATTCCAATGCGTCTTCTTCTTGGCGTTGCAATCGCTTTATAAAATTTTTATCAGTAGACTTCATGACATGATTCCCCTTGTTTTTTTGTAAAAGCTTTTACACTTAATACAACGTGTGTAAAAAGATTTATTCTCAACAATCCTTGGATTTTTATAGAAGTTAGTCGGTATGATGATTCCAATCGCACTTGGAATGATATGGTATTGAGGGTATCAAATTTTGTCAGTATGCGACAGTGTTATCGATATAGACGGTATGTTGGTAAAATCGAACGATTAAAAATAGATTCTTTAACAAAAACACTTGATTGCTACTAAAGACTGTTGAATGAAAAATTATTCTAAATATATTCATCAGGAAGGATAAGCCCTTGGTTTTCTTGAATGATATATCAGGTTTATGCTTAGCGTTTTTTGAAAGGATGAAAGAATGATGGATATATACATTGACAGACTTAATGAACGGGATGCACAAGCGTTATTTGCATTTGAATGCAATAATAGAAGGTTTTTCGAGCAAACGGTCCCAGGCCGGGGAGATGATTATTATAGCTTTGGAACGTTTGGAATCAGGCATAAGGAATTATTAAAAGAACAGGAAGATTCCATCTCCTCTTTTTATTTGATTAAGGATGGTTCAGGCATAATCGTCGGCAGGATTAATCTTGTGGATATCGACCCGATTAATGGTACGGCTCATGTCGGTTATAGAATCGGTGAAGCGTTTACGCAAAAAGGGATTGCGAACGAAGCTTTAAAGCTTTTGGTGAAGCTGGCGCCGGAATTGAATGTGACTCAAATACATGCCAAAACGACAAGCGACAATATCGCCTCCCAAAAGGTTTTGGTGAAAAACGGTTTTGAACGGATTTCGATTAATGAGGAAATTAGCGCGGATACGGGTCAAAAGCTAACATTCTACCATTATAGTTGGAACCTTTAAATCCATTTTCTTCTATATAATAGACATTTTTAATTGTGGAAAGAGGGGAGGCAGCGGCTGTCACAGAAAGGACCTTCACTGTAAGTTAGACCGCTTGACGGTCGCAAAGGACTTAAGAGTAAATAATCGCGAGATATTTTCCCGGCAAAAGAGTTCGTTTACGTAAAAGGAGAAAGGAGAATGTAATATGATAGAAGGTTTATATGAAGCCCATTTGCCAGTCAAGAACCTGGCCATCTCTATGGATTTTTATAAGAAAATAGGCTTGAAACTAGCTTGGAGGGATGAGGATACTGCCTTCTTTTGGATCGAGGAAAACAAAAGCTGGGTCGGCTTATGGGAAGGTAAGGAATATCAAACTCCATACCACCCTTCACTAAGGCATATCGCCTTTCGGGTAACTTATGATAATATGAAAAATGCATTAACTTGGCTTCAATCCTTGCAAATTGAAGTCGTCCCTTTTGGTAAAAGGACAACGATTGAACCTTTTGTGCGTCCGAACCAAGGAAACGCTTCCGTCTATTTCAATGATCCCGATGGCAATAGTCTCGAACTTATGTGTTCGATAAAAGTCCCTGATGCATATAAGCATATGACCGAAAAACTTTCACTTGCAGAATGGGAAGAACTATTAACCAGGTGAACTTTGTAAAGGAAAAGTTTCTCCCGCCCAGTCTCAATCATTAATTTACTATACGAGTATGAGCAATCAATACGGAAAGGCTAAGGGCATAAATGTAGATGTTTAAAATTAGAGTGAACTTATTAACTCAAATGACATTACTTATCATATTCGTTGTTTTTATCAGTACCTTACTTGTGAGCATTCTATTCTCTACACTGCTGGAAGACATCGTCGAAAACCATATGGGTAAGCAAGCAATGACGGTGGCCAAATTAGCGGCTCAAAATCCAACGATCATCCAGGGATTTAACGATGAAGAGCCCTCAAAGGTGATTCAACCCGCATCAGAAATGATTCGTCAAACAACAGGTGCCGATTATGTAACCATTGCGAACGATAAAGGACTACGATACTCCCATCCCAATCCAGAATATATCGGGAAGCCTACGGCTACTAGTAATGATGCAGTTCTCAATGAACACAAAGCAATTATTTATCAAGGAAATGGGATATCGGGACCAGCGATTAAAGCTAAGGCGCCTATCTGGAATGATAAAGGGAAGTTATCGGTGTTTCATCTGTAGGGTTTTTGGTAGAGAATGTGCAAGATCAACTATCCAATTATAAAATGAAGATTATTCAATTGTCACTTATCCCAATCAGTGTAGGAATCGTTTGGGCAATATTTATAGCGCGACGCTTAAAAAAGCTTATTTTAGGTTTAGAGCCTGAGGAAATTTCTTTTCTTTTTCAAGAAAGGGAAGCGACACTTGATGCCATCCGATATGCTACCATTACGATTAATATTGAAAAACAGGTTACTTCCATGAATAAGAGAGCACGTGAATTGTTTCATGATCATCAGCTTATGGTTGGAAAGCGGATTGTAAATGGACATTTAGAAAAACTCATCAAAATAGTGATCAGCACAAAAGAGGGACAGTTCAATCGTAAGTTACTCTTAGGCCAACAGCTATACATTTTGGATTTATCCCCTATCTTAAATCATAATGACGTCAGGGGCATTGTCTTAACAATAAGAACAGTATCCGAAATTGAACAATTAACAGATGAATTTTCAGAAATCAAGGCCTTTTCAGAAAATATGCGGGCACAAAATCATGAGTTTTTAAATAAATTAAATACCATTTATGGATTACTTAGTTTAAAACAGTATGATAGGGCAATGAACATAATCTCCTCTGAAGTGAGAGAGAGGCAAGATATCATTTCGTTTCTTATGTCATCGGTAAAGGACCCTTTAATCGCCGCCTGTTTACTTGGAAAGATAAACCGTTCAAAAGAATTGCAGGTTATCTTAGAAATAGAGCAGGAAAGCAATTTAAACAGTTCATTAAAACCTGAGGATTCCCATCACTTGGTTTCCGTTATTGGTAATGTCATCGATAATGCGATGGAGGCAGCACGGCAAAAGAACAAAAATAAGGGACAGGTCAAAGTTTCGTTTACGGATTTAGGAAAAGAAATTATATTTGATATCGAGGATAACGGCCCTGGTATCCCTCATGCAATGGAGGATATTATTTTTACAGATGGTTATACGACTAAAAATGGGGAAAATCATGGGATCGGTTTGGCCATTGTAAAAAACTCCCTTGGTCTTTTAAGCGGTGAAATTTATATTGATCGTAGTTATTTGGGCGGAGCAAGATTTACAATCGTCTTCCCGAAGGATATTAAAGCAGAGAAGGAGGCGTGAGAATGTCCGAAGGACCGATTACAGTTGTCATTGTTGAAGATGACGAGAATGCAGTGAATATATATAAACAATTTACGAATCAACTAGATCAATTTACTGTCATTGCTACAGCTAGCACAGGCAAGCAAGCACTGAATATATTGCATGCCGCACAACCGGACTTAATTTTATTGGATATCTTTTTACCTGATATGAATGGAATTGACCTTCTTCGGGAAATTAGGAAGGAATACCGGGGGATTGATGTAATTCTGATCACCGCCGCGAACGATACCGAAACAGTCAGTGAAGCGATTAGGGGAGGGGCTTTTGGATACCTTATAAAACCGATCATTATCGATAAGCTTCTTGCGACGCTCAACCAATACGACCTGACGAGACGGCAGTTGCATACTAGCGACTTGGTAAATCAAGATAAAGTGGATACTCTTTTTCGGACCATAAGTAATTCAAATACAGCAAATGATGTCCAAATAAATTCTCTTCCCAAGGGGATAGACAAACATACCCTGAAAATGGTCAGAAGTAAGATTCAAAACGTCAATGGCAGTTTAAACGCTGATGAACTAGGCCGACTCGTTGGAATTAGTTATTCAACCATGCGCAGATACCTGGAGTATTTAGTTTCCTGTGATGAAATGGAAGTTGAGGTTTTGTATGGAAGCATCGGAAGGCCGGAAAGAAAATATAAAATAAAACACATTTAAATCCCAGTTGATGAAATTCGTTTTCATCAATGGGATTTTTTTCGTTTTCAGGCGTGAAAAAATGAATAAAACTATTATTACTTTCTTTATATGTGAATAAGGCTTAATGGATGATAGTCTCTAAAGAAAGCGCTATCAAAACAAGATGGTTATAAACAGAAGGGAGCTTGAAGATGTTATCCATTTTAGGATTTTCGATGATTGCAGTATTCATGTATTTAATTATGTCGAAGCGACTATCGGCACTAGTGGCCATTATGCTCGTTCCAATCATATTTGGAGTGATTGGAGGATTTTTAACAGAGCTGGGACCCATGATGCAGGAGGGTGTTGAAGGTATAGCTTCAACAGCCATAATGATTTTGTTTGCGATTTTATATTTTGGAATAATGATAGATTCCGGTTTATTCGATCCTCTTATTTCCAAAATATTGAAAATAGTAAAAGGAGATCCTTTAAAAATAGTTTTAGGTACCGCTATTCTCTCAATGACCGTCGCATTAGATGGGGACGGGACAACTACTTACATCATTACTGTCTCAGCGCTTTTACCCCTTTATAAGCGCCTGGGCATGAACAAAATAATATTAGCCACTGTAGCCATGCTATCCATGGGTGTAATGAATATGACACCGTGGGGGGGAGCTTCCGCTATGGCGATGGCATCGTTGAACCTTGACGCATCGGAATTGTTCTTGCCAATGATTCCTGTCATGGGATTTGGCCTTATTTGGGTTCTTGTCGTGGCTTTTATATTGGGAAAAGGGGAACGAAAGAGATTGGGCGTAGTCGAGATCCAGCATAATCACACAAATGAAATGAACTCGAAGGCCAATTCCGAGTTAGCGGCAACAACGGTTTCCCGTGAATATCGCAGGCCGAAATTGGTCTGGTTCAACTTCATTTTAACGATTGTGCTGATGGCATCATTAATCATTGATTTTATGTCTTTGACCATTTTATTCATGATTGCTTTCGCCGTCGCGTTATTGGTCAATTATCCTGATTTGAAAGATCAGCAGGATAGAATCGCTGTTCATTCGAAAAATGCATTGGCCGTCGTTTCAATTGTCATTGCAGCCGGGATTTTTACCGGCATCATGTCTGGAACGAAAATGATTGATGCAATGGCCATTACGTTGGTCTCTTTAATCCCGGAATCTTTTGGACCATTTTTACCGGTTATTGTTGCGTATGCCAGTGCCCCTTTTACTTTCTTTATGTCCAATAATGCATTCTATTTTGGCGTACTTCCCATTATCGCACAAGCCGCTGATGCTTATGGAATTAGCGCGGCAGAAATAGGGCGCGCCTCATTAATAGGGCAGCCGATACACGTATTGAGTCCTTTGGTAGCTGCAGCACATTTGCTAATAGGTTTAGTTGGCACTGACTTCGGGGATTTACAGCGGTTTGCCGTAAAATGGGCATTAGGGACTGTCACTGTCATGACAATAGCAGCGATAATCCTGGGAGTCATTTAGTAAAACGGCTGGTTACTCTATCTTGCAGATCGTGCAAATCGATATTTTAAAAATGGAGGGTTTTCAATGTGGATCATCACACTCTATAAAAGTAGAGGCATTGTAATGTATGAATTTGAAACAGAACAAGCAGCAAGGGATGTTTTCTGTAATATTCAGGGCAATAAGATTCTTTCAGAAGTTATTTACTTTAATGACCCAGGTTTAGCATGATAAATCAATGAATAGTAGGGTTAATTCAAAAAAAGGTTATTGTGAAAGAAAAAAGTGGAACTTACAAAAATATGTATGAATAAAACGCAAATCATGGGAGTGTGTCCTTCAAGACTATGCATTTCATTGTTTACCCCGAAAAGCTGAAGCTTTATTGGGGTTTTCCTATTATTTTAGACTTTTAACAATGATTCTTGTGGTAATCTTCGCCAGGTTCATGACAGTATCCAGTCTTGTATCATTTAGAGATTGGTTGGGCAAAAGGGGATCTAAATAATTTACGACGGCTTTTAGGTGATAATCACCCAATTCAGGTAAGGTTTTATTCATCGCTTCACCAGGGCTAAAAGGACCTTTTGTCAGAATAATAGAACCGATTTGATGATAACCACCTAAGCAAGCATCGATACCAAAAATAAAGGGATTTTTAAATTGCTTTTTTATTTCTTTCAAAACACTTTTCAAATTAAGGGCGTGAACAGGTTCTGCGAGTGTTCCGAAGACATGATAAGGGACTTGGTGTTCTCTTAGCATCGTCCCTGCTAAAGGCCCGAATGAATCTCCTATGGATCGATCTGAGCCAATACATAAAAAGATGATCTCTTTGGACGTTGGCCGAAGAACTCTTGCGATTCGAACAGACATTTCGTCCATTTCTCCTTCTGCATTTGTATCCAACGTAAAGTTGCAATACTGCATTTCTTTTATTGTCTCCCCATTTTTCCTGCCATCATAAGGATACATGCCTACACCCCCTAGAGTACCGTGATCTTGAATAAATTATAACATGATTATGGAAATCACTTGCTTCCCGCTAATGATTAATTTCAGCCGCCATTTCAAGTGGAATATCATTTCTTGTTTATATGTATTTTGTTAATATATAGATTAATTGGGTTTTTTGATAAAATGAAAACAAAAAAATATACTGTATGAAACTTTTGATTTTAGAAAGGCAGAGCCAGTGTTTTATAGAAGGAAGTGTAAGAATGTTTAATCAATTAACGAATAACGATAGTATCCTTAATCAATTACGTGCAGACTGTGAGAATTGTTTCGGTTTGTGCTGTGTAGCTTTGCCTTATGCAAAATCTGCTGATTTTGCATTTGATAAAGATGGAGGTACACCATGTTCAAACCTGCAATCAGATTATCGTTGCGGCATCCATGAAAATCTCAGAGCAAAAGGGTATAAAGGCTGCACGGTATATGAATGTTTCGGTGCCGGTCAAAAGGTATCCCAACTAACCTATGATGGAAAAGATTGGAGGGACAATCCAGCGTCAGCAAAGGAAATGTTCGAAGTTTTTCCTATTATGCAACAACTCCATGAAATGCTTTGCTACTTAAATGAAGCACTGAATTTAGAAGATGCGCAACCCCTTCACCGAGAATTGCAGGCCGCTTTTAATGACACGGAATATCTCACTAAGCAAAGTCCAAAGTCTATCATGGACCTGAATGTACCAGCCCATAGAGCGATCATTAATGATTTACTTCTGCGCACAAGTGAACTGGTACGTGCCAAGGTTTCAGTTAAGAAAAATAAAAATTCAAAAAAACAGAACAAAATAGGTAGGGGAAGTGACCTGATCGGTGCAAAATTGAGAGGTGCTGACCTTAGGGGAGCGAACTTAAGAGGAGCTTTGCTTATTGCATCCGACCTCAGGGAAGCCGACATGAGAGTGACGGACCTTATCGGTGCAGACTTTAGGGACGCTGATTTAAGCGGTGCCGACCTCACCGGAAGTTTCTTCATCACACAAGCACAGATTAACTCGGCTAAAGGCGACACGAAGACAAAATTACCGCTCTCATTAAGCATTCCCAATCATTGGAGAAAGAAAGATAGCTAAGATCGAAGCGAACTTTCAAGCAGAGCAAACGCTTTATAAGGAAATTGTTTAATTCACGAGTAAAAGGCGGAAACTTACGAGTAAAAGTGTAAAACTCACGAGTAAAAGGCGGAATCTCACGAGTAAAAGCGTAAAACTCACGAGTAATGGGAAATAACATCAACAGCGGCCAAGTAATTAGATTTGGCTTTAATCCGAAGCTTTTACAAAGAGTGAACTCTACTAACATGCGATTCTTCATTAGGAAGGATCGTCTTTTAAATTTGGGCGGAAAATTTTCATTTTTCCATTTGACTCTGACGTTGCGTAATACCTTAATGTAAATGATATCGAAAGGAGGTAAGAAGCAGTGGCAATGAAAGTGAAAGAGCTAGCCGATTTGGTGGGCATTAGTGTGCGGACACTGCATTATTATGATGAAATCGGGTTATTATCGCCAGAGGAAATAACCGAGGCAGGTTATCGCCTTTATTCGAATGATAATCTTGAGATGTTGCAGCAAATCCTGTTTTTCAGGGAACTTGGCATGCCATTAAAGGAAATAAAACAAATGATAAGCAGCTCTTCGTTTGATAAACAAGATGCGTTAAAGCAACATCAAAAAAGTTACTGGAGAAACGCAGTCAGCTCGATAAATTAATTAAGACGGTCGAAAAATCGATTAAGCATATGAAAGGGGAAATTCAGATGACGAATAAAGAAAAATTTGAAGGATTTGACTTCAGTCAGAATCCATATGAAGAAGAAGCTCGCAAGCTTTGGGGGATAATGCTGTCGATGAGTCGAAGGCTAAAGTGGCGGGCATGTCCAAAGATGCACAGAAAGTTGTATCAGAGATCTATTTAAAACTTGCGTCAATCCGAAATGCTTCGCCCAAGTCGGAGGAGGCACAAGAGGCCATTAAAGAATGGTATGATTGTTTGAACAATAACTTCGGCACATACTCGCTGGATGCTTTCAAAGGATTAGGTCAAATGTACGTGGATGATCAACGCTTCACCAAAAATATCGACCAATATGGTGAAGGATTGGCAAAATTCATGTGTGATGCGATGGGGCACTTTGCGGATTCTAACAAAAATTAAATCTCAAGATTGAGAAATTCCATGATGGAAGGTTGCTCCGGCAACCTTCTTATTTTGGAGTAGCGGCACTGTTTTTTTGGTTTTGGGACTCGGTATTTTTACAAAAAAAGAGCGCTGCATCATAAAAAAGGGACCTTCAGACTGTAGACAAATCCGAAAGTTGCACCAGGCAATCGCTTTCCGCGGGCGGTCCGCCCTCGGCGCCTTTGCGCCTGCGTGGGCTCCCCTGGACGCGTTTACCCGCAGGAGTCTCGCACCTTCCGTTTCATCAACTTTGATTTGAAATTTAGTTAGAACCCTTCTGTCTACAAACAGAAGGGACCAGTTAAATGGTCCCTTCCGTCATTATTTCTTTAACAGGTTTACGATTTCTTTAGCTTTTTCTAATGCTACTCCTTCAATGATACTGTTATTTTTCCGAACAGCCGTACCGAAATGATAGTGACCGGTATGCAGTTCGGAATGGATAGAAAGGATATTATCCTTATTTAAGCCGCTTCCAACCAATATTGCAATGTCGCCGCAGACTCTTTTCATTTGTTGAATCGTTTTCATGCGGCTGGGGAAATCCCCATGCCCGCCTGAAGTCAATATCGTTGTGATTTCTGGATATTGTGCTAGCATTTCAGCTGAAATGACTGGGTCGTGCGTATCATCGATGGCTCGGTGGAATGTAATCTCCAAACCTTCACATACTGACAATAGTTCTTCGAGGTATGGTCGACTGATTTCATTTTTTTCATTTAATGCACCCAATACGACCCCGTTCGCTCCCAGTGATCGAATGATTTGTATATCTTTTTCATGATTTCCAAATCCTTTTGCGTATAACAAAACGACTGGCTATGGGGCCTTACCATCACGTTGACTGGTATCTTCACTGAATTGACGGCAGCTTCTATCAGGGAGTGGCTTGGAGTTAATCCCCCTCGGCTAAAGAACTGACAAGCTCGATTCGGTCTGCGCCCGATTCTTCGATTAAAAGTGCATCTTCTATCGTTGTGGCAATGAATTCAATGTACATTGGATTTTCCTTTCCTGCATGCAAGTGTTATATGAATATTAAATCCATTAAAAATCGTAAAGTCAATTCATTAATCGTTTTCCTCAAATGGAATATCTTTATTTCTCAAATTTATGAAACGAAATGGACATTCAAACGTATAAAAAAAGAATAGATTCAATGGTATATTTGAAAGTGGAATGTTCGGCGGGGGTAATTATATGAAAATCATCATGACGGAGGTTATTTAATTGGATAAAGAAAGTAAGGAAATAAAGAAATCGAGGTTTTACAAAGTAGGGATGGGGTTCCTTATCATTTCCCTTCTCACTTGGATCATTCCTGTCGTAGCTCCTTTTACGCCATTTTCTACTGCGGTTAAAGCGGGGGTCATAACAGGTGCGATCGTCTTTGCGGAAGTCATGTTTTGGGCAGGAGCACTTTTGGTAGGGAAAGAAGTGGCCGCTAAATATAAGGGTTATTTGAACCCGAAAAATTGGAGAAAAGAAAAAGGATGAAGGAGCTTTGGACCGAAGCGAAGGACAAAGTGAATAGTAGGGATTTGAAATGAATCACGAAGGCCGGAGGATGATGATCGATCGATTTGCTGGACGGGATGAGTTCGTTCCGGATGATCGTTCCTTTTATGATAGCATCATTAGAGTGATCAGAGAAAGCCTCGCTAAATGAAAATAAAGCCCTGACAAAACGATTCGAGTTTTGTCGGGGTTTTTTTTTTCTTGAAAAAAACATTAAGTACATCGTCCTGTATCTTTCCCGATCAACGGCAGCCAATTGGCTCGTTTTATTTCAGCTTGATACGCATAAGTCCTTAGTTGTTACCTTATTTGTCCTGAATGGCTCATAGGGATAATGACTTGTCTCGGTGATGTTCAGTTGATAAAGCGAGAAATACCGGACTGTAATGGTAATGGCAGACTGCGACGTAAAGGCGGGGATGTAGTTTTTCGTGAACTAGGGAATTTATCACTTGTAAGAATATTACAAAATTGTAAGATGAACAGTGTATAAATTTTGTTAAGGGGATGAGTGAAATAATGAAAAAAGTGGTTTTATGCATTTCATTTTTTGTTGCTTCTTTAGTCGTTTTTGGCTCCCTTGATTCTTTTGCGAGCAAAGCATCAGCCGAAACACACACCTATGATGGAAAAAGTCCTTACTATAATAATTGTGCGAATAGCGCAGTAACGAAGAAGGCCGTGAAAATTTATGCCAACGGTGCTTCCGCCAATTTGGAGTTGAAATTCAGCACAACTTGTAAAACGGCTTGGGCAAAGCTCACTCTTAGCAGACCGGCTAAAACAGATGGGGAGGCAACGGCTTTGGTTGTCCGAAATACTGATAATAAACAATTTAGCTGTGCATCTCCAGGAGGAAATGGTGAAATAAATAAAGGTCAAACGTCATGCTATACACCAATGGTATATGATTTAGATCCGCGAAAAGCAAAAGCGGTAGCTTTTTGGCCATATACGGCAGGCGAAACCGACTGGTATTAATGAAAAAGGAAAAAACTTCATCTATATTTTTTAAGAAAGGATGAATGAATTGAATAAAAAGCTAAAAATGATAGGTTTATCCATGGTGATGACACTGTCGATGTTTCTAGTCGACTTTGGATTTGGAAAAATCAAGCTCTGGCCGAAACGCACACCTATGACGGAAAAAGTCCATACTATAATAGTTGTGCAAGTTCGGCGGTAACGAAGGATAAAAAATGGATCGATTCCAATTCGTACGTAGAATTGAAATTCAGCACTGTGTGTAAAACCGCCTGGGCAAAAGTGACCGTAACACGCCCCGCCGTATACAACCATGAAGCGGATGCCAGAATCGTCCGAAGTACGGATGGTAAGGCCTATACATGCTCCAGTTCCGGGGGCAATGGTGTGGTGAATATCGGTCAAACGTCATGCTATACACCAATGGTATATGACTATGACCCGCGCAAAGCACAGGCCCAAGGGATACATGCGATCCCTAATAGTGATGCATATAATAAAGCGGTGACCATTTGGTACTAAAAAACAAAAATGAAAAGAAAGCATCCTTATAGCCGGATGCTTTTTTTTTGCGGTCAGATTGTCCTTACGCTTTCATTTGTGCTTCCAATCGAAGTAGATATTGTTTCATCTCCGTACCTCCCCGGTAGCCGGTAATGGCCCCGTTTTTTCCGATAACCCGGTGACATGGCACTGTGATCAGAATAGGATTGGCACCAATGGCCGTACCAACCGCCCGAACAGCTGCAGGTCTTTGGATGATTTGGGCAATATCGGAATAGGAACAGGTTTTTCCATAGGGAATTTGATTCAGGGCTGCCCAAATTTCTTGTTGAAAGGGCGTGCCTTCTACATCTGCGGGAAGAGTGAAAGTCTGCCTGGTTCCTTCGAAATATTCTTGTAGTTCTTTTAGATAGGGATTTAATGCTTTTTCATTTTCAACAAGGTTCGCCATTGGAAAGCGTTTTTGTATCAAGGACTTCAATTCTTCATACGTTTGACCGGGAGAGCCTACATAGCAAAGCCCTTTTTCCGTCTTGGCCACATATAATTGCCACTTATCATAATGCAATATGGCCCAGTCAATGGTTTGTTCTTTAACATTCTTCATTTTCTTCACGCTCCAAAGCTTGGGTTTTGAGAAATGCATTCCTATATCCTGAAGGGGTATTCCCCATTTTCCTTTTGAATAGCGTCATGAAATAGGGTGTACTAGAGAACCCGGCAGCGAAGCCTATTTCCGTTATCGGCAGCTCGGAGTTTTCCAGCAGCCTAGCCGCTTTTTCAAGGCGAAGCCGCTGAATGTATTCAGTGGGCGATATCCCTTTCATACGCTTGAATGATCGTTGTAAATGATACGGGCTGCCGTGGGAAATATCCGCCAATTTGTTCAAAGTGAGGGGTTCGCTGTAATGGGAGTCGATCCATTCGGCTATTTGTTCAACCCATTCTTCTGTCGGCAAATTCAGTCCTTCCGGTTTACATCGTTTGCAGGGCCGGAAATCTTCTTCCAAAGCCATCATGGCATTTTTGAAAATCTTCACGTTTTCCTTATTAGGCACCCTGGATTTACAGGAGGGCCTGCAAAAGATGCCCGTCGTAATCACTCCGTATAAAAAATGATCATCATATGCTGCATCACAATCTATAATGGCTTTCCAATATTCATTCGGGAAATCTGCTTTTTTCGGATTCACTACATTCACCTCTCCATTTAGTATACAAGAAAGGGCTGATATACAAACATTTTGAGAATATAAAAGCAAGATAACGTAATTGTTCGAGTTAGGGAGATGACTATTTGTCTGTTAAAATAAGGGGTTGGAGGAAAAAGCAAGATAGCGTATCGATTTGTCATTAGAATAAAGCTAAGGAGGGAGCAGGATGATAGAGACATTATCAAATGATGAAGGCATGATTGAATTGAGGATTCATGCACCAAAGGAGTTTAGTTTTTCGGAAAATCTTAAATACTTATCAAGATCCTCCAATGAATGTTTGTTCGATATTGTTGATCAAAAAATTTATCGAGCACTTGATGTCGAAAACGAGACATTTTTAATAGAAATCAGTGCGATGAATGAAATGGAGCTGGCCGTTCGGTTTCCAGGACGAACAGCACCTATGGATAATCAGGTAAAGGCTGCTGTATCCCAATACGTTCGTCACTGGTTCGATCTTGAGACAAATCTGCTTCCTTTTTATGAATTGGCCCAAAGTGACCCTTTATTGCAAAAGCCGGTAAGCCAATTCTTCGGTTTGAGAAATATGGGCATCCCTGATTTATTTGAAGCGATTGCCTGGGGAATACTTGGTCAGCAGATTAACTTGACTTATGCCTATACCTTGAAACGGAGGCTTGTGGAGGGATTTGGTGAATATGTTGAATTCGAAGGAAAGCAATACTGGCTGTTTCCGACGCCTGATGCAATCGCGAAATTGACCGTCGAAGATTTTGCCGATTTGAGGATGACGGTGAAGAAGTGTGAATATTTAATAGGTGTTGCTCAACTGATTGCAGAAGGGAACTCACTAAAGAAAAGCTATTGAATGCAAAGGATGTAAAAGAGGCTGAAAAAATGCTGACCAAAATACGGGGAATCGGTCCGTGGACAGCGAACTATGTCTTGATGCGCTGTTTGCGTTTTCCAGCAGCCTTTCCCATCGATGACGTCGGGCTGCATAATTCCATGAAACTGGTCATGCAAACGGAAGCAAAACCAACGAAAGCGGAAATCCTGAAACGATCGGAAGCATGGGCCGGTTGGGAATCCTATGCGACCTTCTATTTATGGAGATTACTATATTGAATCCTACTTCCGAGAAAAACAGCAAGATTCCTCGATATATTTCCATTTTCGGGGAAAAACCTGCAAGTACCGTCGATATATACCTATTTTCTAAGATAAGTTGCATTTCCAACCCAAAAACGTTGGGTCCATATATCATAACTTATTACATTCCATCTTATAGAGGTGAATGACCATGTATATGTACCCAACGTACATTATGAAGATCAAGCTTTTCTTGAACGGCAGTTTCCCGGTCTATCCGGCTTTCCGGGCATCCTCCCTCGTTTACCTCAATTTCCAGGTCGACCGGGACCACCGCCGAGTTCGCAAGCACCAATAGCTCCCCGCCAGCGTTTATCCCCCAAAACAATCGGCGTCAACATTTGCCGTAGATCCAGATGTGATTTCGTTTTGCCTGTTCAGGAATACTTTTATATGGCTAAACAATGTTGCGCGTTTCTGGTATTATTCCATTTTCGTCGGCTGTTGCCGGCTTCAGGTGGAATCAAAGAAAAACATCATTAAGAGAAATGCCTATTGTTGTTTGTCCCCCAAAGCGGTCAACAATCTGACTAAGGAAAGGAGATACAAGGTGGAAAATTCGCACGCGTGGACACTGAGAAATAAACGCCAACAATGTTCAATATTTAATAGAAATGGTAAAATCATTATGCTCCTATAAAATTTAGTGAATGAAAATGAAAATAGAGGATGCTGTTGAATATGAGGAAAGTATCGCTGGAAACTAAGATTCTCGGGTTAGTTCTATCGTTGAGCCTGTTTTTGATTCTGTTATTGACGACTACTTTTTCCTATATGGAAGGAAGGCAAATAGCGAAGGATAAAGGTCAATTGGCGTTGGAACTTTCAAAGACGATAAGCTTCATGCCTACCGTTACAGAGGCCTTTGAAACGGATGATCCCGCTGGCATAATCCAGCCGATTGCCGAAAAGATCCGCAGGGAAACAGGTGCTGAGTTCATCGTTGTAGGGAATGCAGAGGGAATTCGCTATTCCCATCCGCTGGCTTCCGAAATTGGGAAGCGGATGGAAGGCGGTGACAATAGCAGGGCCATTCGGGAAGGCGAATATTATGTCTCCGAAGCGGCAGGATCACTAGGTCTTTCCATTCGGGGAAGTCACCGGTATTCAATGAGGATGGAAAAATAATTGGCATCGTCTCCGTCGGTTTTTTGGTGGACGATGTCCGGGCCCAAATTTTCAAGGATTTGTCCAAGGAGATGGTTGTATCTTTAGTGGCCATCATGATATCGATCATCGGCAGTTATATGCTGGCAAGGAGCATACGTAAAGATACACTGGGGCTGGAACCATTTGAAATCGCCAATTTATATAAAGAAAAAAATGCAGTGCTTCAATCGGTGAAAGAGGGGATTCTGGCCATTGACCAAAATGGGTTGATTACCTCGATGAATCAGCCGGCGAAAAAATTACTGGATATTAAAGAGTCCGTTCGCCATTTGAACGTCGATGGCCTATTTCCTTCGAAATATTTGTTCGAGGTGCTGAAGTCCGGAGAACCGCAAGCGGATAAGGAGATTTCATGGGAAGACAAATCCGTTATCGTCAATTGTACGCCAATTTTCGATAGTGAAGGGGTAAGCGGTGTTGTCGCTTCGTTCCGTGATCGAACGGAAATTGAGGAAATGGTCAATACATTATCGGAAGTGAAGATGCATTCAGAGGATTTAAGGGCACAAACCCATGAATTTACCAATAAACTATATGTCCTTTCAGGTTTGATACAATTAGGGAGTACGATGAAGCAATCGATATGATTCAAAGCGAAACTTCCGAATTGCATACCCTGAACCGTGTCGTGTTCGAACAGATAAAGGATACAAAAGTGCAAGCCCTGTTACTTGGCAAGATAGGGAAAGCATCGGAGAAGAAGATCATCTTTGAAATAGACGCACAAAGTTACCTAGAGAAACTGCCGGATCATATTAAATTGTCACAACTAACCTTGATACTAGGCAACATTATCGATAATGCACTTGAAGCGGTTTCAAGCATGGAGGAGCCGCTCGTGAAATTTTTCGCCACTGATATAGGAAATGATATGGTATTTGAAGTGAGTGATAACGGAAAAGGAATACCTGAGGATGCCATCGCCCATATTTTCGATCGGGGTTTCACTTCGAAAAACAGCGGAAGTCCGAGTGGTTATGGACTTTCGAATGCTGATCATGTCGTAAAAGAGCTGGGCGGCATCATCGAAGTTCACAGCGAGGATGGAAACACCATATTCACCGTGTATCTTCCTAAAGAACAGAGAGGAGGAAAGAATGCTGAAGATAAGAGCAGTCATCGCAGAAGATGATTTTCGTGTAGCGGATATCCATGAAAAATTCTTGAAAAACTTTGATGAAATAGAAGTGGTCGGAAAAGCTGTCAATGCCAAAAGAACGCTTCGGATTTTGGAACAAAAAGCCCGGATTTGCTTTTGCTTGATGTTTATATGCCAGATCAGCTTGGTACAGACCTCCTTCCGGACATAAGGAAAAAATTCCCGAATGTGGATATCATCATGATTACCGCGGCAACGGATAAGGAACAACTTGAAAAGGCGCTTCACTATGGTGTAGAGAATTATTTAATTAAACCAGTGGAGATGCAGCGCTTCAACCAAGTTATCGAAGAGTATCTGAAGAAAGTCCATCTGATGAAATCGAAACAAGAAATAGATCAGGATTTTGTTGATCTCATTTTGAAAAAGGGTTCTTCCGTTTCGGAATCGAACGATGGGCCATCCTTGCCGAAAGGGGTCGACGAAATCACTTTGGCGAAAGTGATCGAGGTACTCGAAGCAAGCGATATCGGATTGTCTGCTGAGCAAGTGAGCGGACAGATCGGAGCTTCCAGGACAACCGCGAGACGCTATCTGGAATACTTGATATCCGTAAAGAAATGTAAAGCGGAAGTCGTATACGGGGTAGTGGGGAGACCTGAGCGAAGATATTATAAAATTCAATAGAATTAAGTGTGAAACACCTTCAAGATTGGAGGTGTTTTTTATGCATGCATGGTTTGAAAGATTATAAAAAAGCAATATATGTCAAAAAAACGATGTTTTAATCTGTTATCTTATTCTTAAGGAGGTTCGGAAATGAGATACAGTCCCATCATCCAAAAAACGATTGAATATATAGAGAATAGCTTACAAGATGAATTGTCCTTGGAGAACATCGCTCGTTTCGCAGGTTTTTCGAAGTTTCATTATCATCGTATTTTTCACAAGGAGGTTGGCGTGACCGTATCAGAATATATTCGATATCGAAGGATCGCCAATGCAGCGAACATGCTGCTTTATACGGATGAAAAAATAATCGACATTGCTTTATATTACCGCTTTGAAACACAGGAATCCTTTACTCGTTCATTCAAGAAATATTATGACCTGCCGCCAGGGCAATATCGGAAACTCGTAAGTAAATTAACCTTGCAAAAGGAGGAAATGACGATGAAAAACGAACAATTATTAAAAGGCTGGAATTTAAGCGGGAGTCATCCATTCAATTATAAAATGGGAATTGACCGGGAGACTTTCCATAAAGGCCAGGCATCAGGATTCCTGAAATCCGTCACTGCGGAATCCAAGGAGGAATTTGCAACGATGATGCAGCAATTCAAGGCGGAAAATTACCTTGGTAAAAGAATGAAACTGTCGGGTTTTTTAAAATCAAAAGATGTTGATGGATTTTGTGGTTTATGGATGAGGGTGGATAATGCCCTTCATGATGTTTTGCAATTCGACAATATGGGGAATCGGCCCATCGTCAACGATACGGAATGGAACCATTATTATATTGTCCTGGATGTTCCCGAAAACAGTGCCATCATTTCATTCGGGGTCCTTCTTTCAGGGCGTGGCCAAGTATGGATCGATGAACTGGAATTCGAGGAAGTCAGTAACGATACACCAACGACCAATATAGATTACGGCTGTGACCTTTTGGATGGACCGGCAAATCTATCTTTTGAAGAATAAATGCGCAGCAGCATGCCTTTGCCAGCATTGAAAATATAGTCAAAGTTTTCTTAATAATCATAACCATTTCCTTAAGGAACCCGCCATTCAACCCGGGGAGTGGCGTTCGGTTCTGCCTCGAAGAATCGCTTCCGTGAACACAATGAACACAATTAACAAAATAGTTTTAAAACACAATAAATTGAGAACGCTTACAAATGAAGCGGTTTCATATACACTTTATCTTATTAGAAGATAAGGAGTGATAGATATGCTCGCTTTATTAGGATACTTGATGATACTAGTGTTTATGATTTTAATTATGACAGGGCGACTTTCAGCCATGATAGCTTTGATTGCAGTACCAAGTGCTTTTGCACTTATTGGCGGGTTTGGAGGTAAAATGGGTGAGATGGCGCTGGAAGGGATCAAAGACGTTGCGCCAACGGGAATCATGATTTTATTTGCAATCCTTTTCTTTGGAATTTTGATTGATGCTGGGGTTTTTGACCCGATCATCAATACGATACTTAAGGTTGTAAAAGGAGATCCAGTGAAAATTGCCATCGGCACGGCAGTCCTGGCTTTGCTGATTTCCTTGGATGGAGATGGTACAACCACATATATGATTACGATTTCAGCCATGCTTCCGCTATATAAACGGATTGGAATGAGACCGCTTGTATTGGCCGGTATTGCCGTTTCGTCATCTGGAGTCATGAACCTTCTTCCTTGGGGAGGTCCTACAGCACGGGTGATGACCGCTTTAAAACTTGAAATGTCCGATGTTTTCACACCCGTCATTCCAGCGATGATCGGCGGAGTCCTATTCGTCCTTTTCATGGCATATTGCCTGGGCAAAAAGAAAGAAAAAGAATCGGGATCATAGAAGTCGATTATCGTGTTATGGCACAGCAGGCGGCTGCAACGGAAGATGCTTATCTTAAGCGCCCTAAATTGATAATATTCAATTATGCATTGACTCTTACACTGCTGGTTGCGCTGATTATGGAACTTATGCCTTCAGCAGTCCTGTTCATGGTAGGTTTCGCGATTGCGATTACGGTTAATTATCCGAAACTCAGTGATCAAAAAGAGCGTGTGGCAAACTATGCGGACAATGCTTTATCAGTAATTTCGATGATTTTTGCAGCGGGTGTCTTCACTGGCATCCTTGCCGGTACGGAAATGGTCGATGCCATGGCAAACTCTTTGATTCAACATATTCCAGATCAAATGGGCGCACATTTTGCTGTCATCACAGCCATCATCTCAGCACCTTTTACGTTCTTCATGTCTAATGATGCATTTTATTATGGTGTGCTCCCATTACTTGCTAAAGCGGGAGCTGCTTATGGAATCGATCCTGCCATGATCGGCAGAGCTTCACTATTAGGGCTTCCTGTCCATCTATTAAGCCCGCTTGTTCCATCTACCTATCTATTGGTTGGAATGGTAGGGAAGATTTCGGTGCATTGCAGCGCACTTTCCTGAAATGGGCATGCGGATCGACGCTTGTCATGATAGTGGTATGTGTCCTATTGGGAATCATCCCGCTATAAAGCTCTTAAGAGTCCCGTTCGTCATGATGCGAGCGGGACTCTTTTCTGTCTGCATCAAGCGCTGAATAAATCTGGAAAAGTGAGATACATTATGTTTGTCTTCTCTTTCGCGACAAAGTTAGCTTTTTCTTTTATTGAATGGGGAATGTACGTACCTTAAGATTAATAGAAGGAACTGGTATCAGATAATCTTTTAAACACACAAAAAAACCTTGTAAACAGTAATCATGACGTTTTATAATGAAAGACAGTCAAGACTAGAGAGTTTTTAAAGTATAAATCGTAACCATTTTGATTTGTTTGGCAAAAAGGGCTGAAAATATTAGGAATTGCTTGAAGATAGGGGATTTGTGCAATAAATCGAGAGTTGGGTTCATTTACTTGAAATTTTGGGCTATTGCACGAGATTTAGAGCTGTTACTCACGAGTTTGGAGCAAAACTTGTGAGCCTGGAGCGAAAACTCGTGAAATCGGAACAAATACTCGTGAGTTTAGCACATTTATCGTGAATTTGGAGTAAATACTCGTGAATTTGGGACAAATACTCGTGAGTTTGGCACATTTACTCGTGAATACGTGTTTACTCTCGAGGATCCGTACATAGTTTGATTTCGGATAAGCATTCGGCAATGTGTTACGTGGTTTGTCATGATGGTAAAGCTGCCATCTAAATCGTAATCAATACGATTTTACGGCAGCCAATTAAAAATAGTTGGGGTAATGGAGGAAATATATCGTGTTCAGAAAATGTAAATCGATTTTTATCGTATGTTTATCATTCTTTCTTTTGGCTGCTTGTTCCACCGAGTCTGCGAAAGATCAAGTGGGAGGAAGAAGGAAGTGAACTTGCTTTTTAATTTTGCGACAAGCTCGCTTGATCCGAATGTTGATACTAGTTATGTGTCACTAAGGGCTGGGATCACTGAGACATTGGTGCATCTCAATGATGAGGATTTGACGATTGAACCTTGGCTGGCGAAAAGCTGGGATAGTAAGGATGGTCAATTATGGAACTTCGAGTTAAGGGAGGGTGTGACGTTTCAGAATGGAAGGCCGATGGATGGCAAAGCGGTCAAGGCTTCCTTGGAGAGGGCGATGAAAGATAGCCCCGCGATCAAGAATGCTTTGCGCATTGAGTCGATTGAGGCGGACGGGAATGCGCTGACCATTAAGACGGAGGTTCCTTTTCCTGAGTTTCCTTCTGAATTGGTCCATCCAAATACTTCAATTATTGACGTGAAGGAAAGTGACTATATAAACAAGCCAATAGGAACCGGGCCATTTGCCGTTTCGAAATTCATACCAGGTACGGCTGTTGATTTAATACGGTATGAGTCTTACTGGGATGGAGCTGCAAAGCTTGAGGGAGCCAGGTTTTCGTTTAATGAAGATGCCAATGCACGGTCTCTTGCCCTTGAATCGGGAGACGCCGATATTGTTTTCCGTCCAGAAGTAGAAAGCCTGGAGAATTTAAAGGCGATGGATGGTGTGAAGGTTGAATCGACATCGACTTTCCGCGTACATCAAATGACGATGAATTTGGAACGTAAAGCATTGCAGGACATACACGTCCGAAAGGCGATAGATGCCTTGATCGACCGTTCATCCATAGCGGAAACGATTTTACATGGTCATGCAGAAGTGGCAACAGGGCCATTCCCATCAACTTTCTCTTTTGCTCCGGATTATCCGAAAAAGCGAGTGGAATGGAAGCGGCTAAGGGGTTTCTTGATCAGGCGGGATATAAGAAAGTGAATGGTGTCATGCAAAAGGACGGCAAACCGTTAAAGTTTACACTTCTTACATACAGTTCACGTGCAGACCTGCCGTTAATCGCCCAAGTTTTTCAATCGGATGCAGGCCAGTTGGGGATTGATGTGAAAATCAAGCAAATAGAAATCCCTGAAGAGTATATGGCAGCAAATCGCGATTGGGATTTAACGACCTACAGCAATTTAACGGCTCCGCGCGGGGATGCCGGTTATTATTTAAATGCTACTTATCATCCAAAGGGAGCCTTGAACTTCAGTGGGGCCGATGATGATCACCTGACGTCACTGATTGATAAGCTGAACGTAACGGTCGGACAGGAGAAGCGCTCGGATATAGCTGAGGATATTGCGATGTATGTGGATGAAAAGGTGTATAATTCATTCATTTTACATCCGAATACACTTGTTGCTTATGATGCCGATAAAGTTAAAAACTGGATCACTTCGAGAAGCGAATACTACATGCTGACGAATGAATTGGATGTGAAGTGAATGTTTCGCATCTTAGTCCGCCGATTCATTGAGGTCGTGATTTTTGTCCTTGTGATTACATTCATCTCTTTCCTTTTTGTTCGGCTTGCTCCAGGCGACCCGGTCCTCTCGATACTTCAAGTGGATGATGTGTCGATCACAAACGAGCAAGTCAATGAGCTCCGTGAAGAATTGGGGTTCAATGATCCGCTGTTAGTGCAGTATGGCGATTGGTTTGCGGACTTTATCCGATTGGATTTCGGGCATTCCTATCTGACGAATCAGCCTGTGATGGAAATGATCATGAGCGGGCTGCCTGCCACACTTGAGCTGGCGGTTGGCGCATTGCTTGTGATGCTAGTTATAGCCATTCCATTAGGTTCGCTAGCTGCCTTGTACAGGGGAAGCTGGATTGATCAATTCAGCCGTGCCGTTTCTTTATTGGGGGCAGCCATTCCTAGCTTTTGGCTTGGGCTGCTCTTGATAGATTTATTTGCGGTGCGATGGGGAGCCCTTCCAACGATGGGCAGGGACGGATTTCGTTCTTTGATTCTGCCGTCGGTCACGCTGGGGCTGGCCATCACAAGTGTGTACGTCCGTTTGCTGCGTTCGAGTTTGATAGATTCCCTAAGTCATGATTTCATCAGGGCTGCCCGATCAAGGGGATTTCAGAGATGCGGATATTCTTTGCACATGCATTTCGTTATAGCTTGCCCCCGGTCATTACCGTATTCGGTGTCAGCCTTGGAAGCTTGATCGGCGGTGTAGTCGTGATCGAAGTGATTTTTGCCTATCCAGGGATAGGTAAGATGGTCGTGGACTCGATCCGGTCCCGGGATTATCCAGTTATCCAAGGGTACCTTTTGGTCATGGCCATCATTGTATTCATGGTTAATAGTGCCGTGGATTTATCTTATCGCTATTTAAATCCGGAGCTAAGACTGAAGGAAAGGAAGCATGGAAAATGGAGTTAGCTATCAAAGAAAAATCCAAAAGGCGCTGGAGAATGACCGTCCTATTTACGGTGATGGCTACAGTGCTTGCCGTTGCGGCTTACACCTTTCTTATTCTGAAACATGATCCATCCCTGGTCAATCTGGGAGAAAGGCTATGGCCGGCGAGCATGGAACATCCGTTAGGGACGGATCATCTTGGGCGTGATGTATTGACGCGTCTTCTGCTTGGCGCACAGCAGACGGTTGGCTACGGCCTCTTATCCCTGTTGGCCGCTGTTATCATCGGCGTCCCATTCGGTGTGATTGCCGGTTTTAAAGGAGGTCTGATCGATCGGATCTTCATGCGCATTGCAGACGCTTTTCTTGCATTCCCCGATACGATCGTTGCCATTGTGCTTAGTGGCCTATTAGGTCCAGGAATCGAGAATCTCCTGTTGGCGATCGTTCTGGTGAAATGGGTGAATTATGCCCGTCTTGTGCGAAGTACGGTGATCACGGAACGTCAGAAGGATTATGTCACAGCTGCTAAAATCAATGGATTAAGTTCATTTGGGATCATGTGGAAGCATCTATTTCCGCACCTGATCGGGAACGTGCTTGTCCTTTCTAGCCTTGATTTAGGAAAAATCATTTTGCTCATATCTTCCTTATCATATATCGGGCTCGGGGCGCAGCCGCCGGCACCGGAGTGGGGAGCCATGCTGAATGATGCCCGTCCATACTTTCAATCCAATATGTTGCTGATGATTTACCCTGGGCTCGCCATCGTTTTTGTCGTCCTTCTATCCAACATACTCGGTGATTATTTACGCGATGCATTCGATGTGAAAAAGGAGGTGGGATCATGAGCATTTTATCCGTTAGGCAGCTGCATATCATGGGAAAGCAAAATCATATCGTCAAGGATCTTTCATTAGATGTGCAGGAAGGTGAGTGGTTCGCACTTGTCGGACAAAGCGGGAGCGGCAAAAGCATGACGGCCATGGCAATATGCCAACTGCTTGCACCCAATCTCCAAGCGAAGGGGGAAATATGGTACGGGGAAAAGAATCTTTTAACGCTATCTTCCTCTGAAATCAGGAAGATTCGCGGAAAGCGCCTTGCTTATATTTTTCAAGATTACCAGGGTTCATTCACACCGTTCCTTACCATCGGTCAGCATTTCGACGAATATCAACGGACACATTTGAACCTGTCCAAAAAGGCAAGGCGGCAGCAAGCGGTCAATGCGCTCATTTCGGTGGGCCTGAATGAAGATATCTATGGCAGGTACCCTTTTCAATTAAGCGGTGGGCAGCTTCAACGCGTATCCATTTCAATAGCCCTTTTACTTGAACCTGATATCTTGATAGCGGATGAACCGACTACAGCCTTGGACAGTGTATCTTCCTTTAAGGTATTGCAACTGTTATCAAAGCTCCAAAAAGAAACCGGATGTGCCGTCTTGTTCATTACTCATGATTTACGCCATGTCAGGAAGTATGCGGATCGCATTGCGGTCATGAAAGACGGGGCCATCATTGAGACCGGTGATAAAAATCAGGTTTTGAACCATCCGCAGCATGCTTATACGAAAAAACTGATTCAATCATCGCCATCATTGAGGAGAATTCCAATTAAGCTTGAAGGAGTGTCAGGGTGAGTTTATTAGAAGTACGAAATGTCCATAAAACCTATGATAACGGAGTGGAAATACTAAAGGGCGTGAATTTCAGCATTGAAAGGAAGGAATGCCTCGGGTTAGTGGGGGAGAGCGGCTGCGGAAAAAGCACACTGGCAAGACTCATCCTTCAGATTGAATCCTTTGACAAGGGCAGCATCTTATTTGAAGGAACCGCGCTGCAAAACAAAAGCGAACGCAGTTTAAAACCTTATCGCAAGAACATCCAGGCCGTTTTGCAAAATCCTGCATCTGCCTTGAATCCAAAACTAAGGATTAAAGATTCACTAATGGATCCATATCTTCAATTTGGCAGCCAGGTCAATATGAAATATTTTACGTATACAAGTGAAGCGAACTTTATCGGTCAGCTCCTGGAAAGCGTGGAGCTTCCAAAGAGTTTTGCTGAACGTTACCCGCATGAGCTAAGCGGAGGACAAAAACAGCGGGTGACCATTGCACGCGCGATCAGCATTGAACCGGCCCTTATAATATTGGATGAACCGGCTTCAAGCCTGGACGTCCTTTCTCAAGCGGCGGTGCTGAAATTGTTAGGCGGGCTGCGGGAGACTTTGGACATTTCCTACCTTTTTCATTTCTCATGATCTATCGGCAGTACAGGAGATGAGCCAACGGATCATGGTGATGAAGGGAGGTGTTATTGTGGATTCTTTCGAAAACGAACAGCTTTTTTGCAGCGATCGCCATTCATACACAAAAGAACTGATTTCGATGTTTGATTGAATTACCCGCCACTTATCACCTTACGCTCCTAAGGGCAGTAATCCTGTAGTTCCAACGGTTAGAAGCCTTATGGTTTCCTTCATTAGATAGAGTTCTAGGGAGTCGGGAGAACGATTGCCGGATTCCTTCATCATCAATTCAACCATTTAGTACATTTAAATAGGACACCATGGAACGAGTTGCTTCGGCAATTCGTTTTTATTTTGGGAAAAATGAAATTCCAATAAACTTACTTGACATTATATACTTATTAAAATATAATCACTTACATAAAGTAACCGACAAAAGGAGAGTTCATACATGAATAAAAATGATGCAGCCCAAGTTTTTTTAAGGGTAATTTTAGGTCTTACTTTTTTCATTCACGGCGTTTCAAAGTTTCAAGGAGGCATAGGAAATACGGCAGGATTTTTCGATAGCCTTGGCATTCCTGGCTTCCTGGCGTACATCGTTGCAGGAATCGAATTGATCGGAGGACTTGCGGTTATACTGGGTTTGGGAACACGAATCGTTTCCGTCCTATTTGCGGTCATTATGGCGGGGGCGATTTTCACGGCTAAATTACCTGCTGGTTTTCTAGGAAACGGGCAAGCGGCGGGTTACGAATTGGACTTGGCACTGCTTGCCATGTCTGTCTATCTAGCTTGTGCAAACCGCACGGTTCTTTCGTTGGATAACGTGATTTTCAATAAAAAAGGGATGTGACAATATGGAAAATTTTCATCAAAAACCAATTACTTTTGTTGGCGAAGTCAGTATAAATGTTTTGGATTTGAATAAGGCCATTCTGTTTTATCAAGAAATCATCGGTCTTCAAGTATTGAAGAAAACGGACCGGCAAGCTGTTTTGACGACAGACGGAAAAACCCCGTTGCTGACACTTGAGCAGCCTAGGGATGTGATTCCGAAAGAAGGGCGGACGACAGGCTTATATCACTTTGCCCTGTTGCTGCCAAGCCGTGCCGACTTATCGATTTTTTACGCCATTTACTTCAAACGAAATATCCATTTGGAGCGGCGGATCATGAAGTGAGTGAAGCGCTGTACATTACCGATCCGGATGGAAATGGCATCGAAGTATACTCTGACCGGCCATCAACTGATTGGAAATGGGCCGGTGGGGAGGTCGAAATGGGCACGGATCCGTTGGATGGGAATGACCTGCTGAAAGAAAGCGATGGTGAGTGGAGCAAACTGCCTGCAGGTACTTTAATGGGGCATATACATCTGCATGTAGCGGATTTACGTAAAACAGAGGAGTTTTACATGCAAGGTCTTGGGTTTACCGTCGTGAATCGATATGGAGGAGCGCTCTTTACTTCAACCGGCGGATATCACCATCACATCGGATTGAACACTTGGAATGGCGTTGGCGCCCCTGCCCCGAAGGAAAATAGTGTAGGGCTAAACTGGTATACACTCGTTTTTGCAGATGAAGAAGCGAGAAACAAAGTAACGGAACAACTGAAAGGAATCGGGGCTGCAGTCACGGAAAAAGAACGGTTTTTCGCCGTAACAGATCCATCAGGCAATGAGATTCATTTAGTCGTCTAAATTATAAGAGAAAGCAATGGTGAGAGGATAATGGGATTCTTAAGCAGATTATTTGGAAATAAAGAAACCGCGGCAGAGGAGAATGGGAAAATGACAAAAGTATTATTCGTAAAAGTGAACGATCGTCCTGCAGAACAGGCAATCAGCTCGAAAATGTATGATACATTCTTGCAAACATATAAAGAGACACACCGTGCGGATGAAGTGACCGAGCTGGATTTATTTAAAGAAAAACTTCCTTACTATGGAAATACGGCGATTACCGGGCTTTATAAACGCAACCAAGGTCTTGAACTGACAGCTGAAGAGGAAAATGCGGCCAAACTGGTTGACCAATATTTAAATCAATTCCTGGCCATGGATAAAGTGGTATTCGCTTTCCCTCTATGGAACTCAACGGTTCCTGCACCGTTAATCACATATCTTTCATATTTGGCACAAGCAGGTAAAATGTTCAATTATACGGCGGAAGGTCCTGTCGGGTATGCTGGGGATAAAAAGTCATGCTATTGAATGCCCGCGGTTCTGATTATGCATTAGAAGGAATGGCTTCTGCTGAAATGGCCGTGAATTTAGTGAAAAATATCATTGGCCTATGGGGAATCAACAATCCGGAGACCGTGGTCATTGAAGGCCATAATCAGTATCCGGACCGGACACAAAAATCATCGCGGATGGTTTGGTAAACGTTGCGAAAGCCGCTGAAGCATTCTGATGGTGAAGTGAAATGAATAGAAGCAAAAAAGGCTCTCATTTTCATGGGGGCCTTCAGACTGTAGACAAATTCGTAGAAAGTGAGTTTGCCTGCAGTTTTTTATTTGAAAAACGTTCCAGTAGATTTCAGAAAGCCCCTCCCTTTCCGCCGCTAAACTGAAGGCCCTCCATGTAATGGGGGCCTTCTTTGTGCTATTTGACCTGATACTTTTTCAAACGGTATTGAAGACTTTGGCGGCTAATATTCAGGGCCTTGGCTGCTTGGGAGATATTCATTCCATGTTCCTTCAATATCTTCTCCAAGTATTGCTTTTCAGTATTGGCGATATAGTCATCAAGAGATAAGGTCGACTCCTGTAAATCTCCATTTGCATGAGTCTCTTTTCTTTCGGGATGAATGTCTTCCAAATGGGCTTTCTTCCTAAATAGAGCCGGAAGGTGGACGATGGCAATCTTTGTATCGCCAGGTTCCATTAAATTCATGGCACCCTCAATGATATGTTCAAGTTCCCTTACGTTCCCGGGCCAGTCGTAATCATAAAAAAGCGAGTAGACCTCTTCGCTGATCCCTTCTATATTCAATTCGAACAGCGCATTGAATTTCTCGATGAAGGATTGCGCCAGCAAAGGAATATCCTCTTTCCGTTCACGAAGCGGCGGGATGAATAACGAAACGACACTTAATCGGTAGTATAAATCCTTTCGTAAATGATCATTTGAAATGGCATCTATCGGATCTTCATTTATCGTTGCAATGACCCTAACGTCAATTTTTTTATCCTTTGTATCCCCAACACGGCGAATCGTCCTTTCTTGAAGGGCCCGTAATAATTTCGCTTGCATGTTCGGATTTAATGAGTTGATTTCATCTAGCAGGATGGTACCGCCCTGTGCCTGTTCGAATAATCCAGGCCTTTCAATCGATCCGGTGAAGGCGCCTTTCTTTGTGCCGAAGAGTATTCCTTCAATTAGACTATCTGGCAGGGCAGCACAGTTTTGGCTGATGAAAGGATGTGTCGAACGGCTGCTGCCATTATGGATGCTTTGGGCGAAGAGCTCTTTTCCGGTGCCCGTTTCCCCAACGATGAGTATGGAGGATGCCGTTCTGGTCGAGCGCTTGCTCTTTTCTATGACTTCCAGGAAATTTTCACTCGTTCCGATGATGCTGTCAAACGTATATTTGGTATCGCCCTTATTTAAGATGTTATCTTTAATGATTCTTTCCAGATTTGTTATATCCTTTGCCACTTCAATTGCTCCGATGATATTTTGCTTTTGATCCAAAATCGGAAACGTATTATTGATTGTTGTAATTTCCTGACCAAGATTATTGAAGTAGGTCTGCTTCGAGTTCTCGGTTGTCTTACCCGAATGAAGTGCCCTTATTAATGTACTTTCCGTTTCTTCCTTGAATTTAAAGATTTCGTGAATCTTCTTCCCTAACACTTCTTCTGAATCCATTCCTTCAATTTCTGCCATTTTCTTGTTATATACAATGGTCCGCCCTTTTATATCGATTATATGTATCCCTGTATCGATTACATCCACAAGCGAATAGAGGATGGATTGGAAACCATCTATTTTAATGATTTGATCTAAATTCATGAATGCCTCCCGTTTTTCTTCTTTTCTTAGGGCTATTGTAGAGGAATTGAAGCAAAGGCGCAAATAAAATTTGCACAGCAAGATTATTTTGCATGGAAGTGCAAAAATATTTTGCGAAAAAGTGTAAAAACGCTGTTTTTTATGTTTTTCTAGTTGGCATGAAATTTGCATTAATAAAAAGTGTAAGGTTTTAGCGACAAAAATAGGGATTAGAGCAAAAAATAATGGCATACTATGTCAATTTTCCCCTTAAAGTGCTGAATTTCATTGCATTTTTAAAGAAAAAACATTATTTTTTCGAAAAAATGAAAAAGTTGGCACGGAACTTGCTTGATTAATAAGGGAGAAGTAAAAACATAAACTTTAGGGAGATGAGACATAATGGTCCAACCATATAAACACGAACCATTTACTAATTTTAAAATCGAAGAAAACAAAAAAGCTTTTCAAGCGGCATTGAATGATGTAGCTAATGATCTAGGGAAGAAATATCCGCTGATCATTAATGGCGAAAAAGTGTTTACTGATGAAGTCATTACCTCTGTAAACCCAGCAAATAAAGAAGAAGTTATTGGAACCGTATCCAAAGCGAATAAAGATCTTGCTGAGCAAGCGATGCAAGCGGCAGATAAGACATTCCAAACTTGGAGAAAAACGAAAGCGGAAGTGCGTGCAAACATTTTATTCAGGGCTGCAGCGATCGTTCGCAGAAGAAAACACTATTTCTCGGCTCTATTGGTTAAAGAAGCAGGAAAGCCTTGGAATGAAGCGGATGCAGATACAGCGGAAGCGATCGACTTCATGGAATACTATGCACGTCAAATGCTGAAGCTTAAAGACGGCATGCCAGTGGAAAGCCGTCCGATTGAACACAATGCTTTCAATTATATTCCACTTGGTGTCGGTGTCATCATCTCACCTTGGAACTTCCCATTTGCGATCATGGCAGGCATGACGACGGCTGCTCTCGTTTCAGGTAATACAGTTTTATTGAAACCGGCCAGTACAACACCTGTCATTGCAGCTAAATTCATCGAAGTGTTGGAAGAAGCGGGCTTGCCTGCAGGAGTTGTGAACTTCATTCCAGGAAGCGGTGCCGAAGTAGGAGATTACTTGGTAGATCATCCTCGTACACGTTTCATCAGCTTTACGGGATCTCGTGATGTCGGTATCCGTATTTATGAGCGTGCGTCAAAAGTTCAGGAAGGCCAAATCTGGTTAAAACGTGTCATCGCTGAAATGGGCGGTAAAGATACGATCGTTGTTGATAAAGAGGCTGATCTGGAATTGGCGGCACA
Source organism: Peribacillus frigoritolerans (assembly GCA_030562215.1). Taxonomy (GTDB): domain Bacteria; phylum Bacillota; class Bacilli; order Bacillales; family DSM-1321; genus Peribacillus; species Peribacillus frigoritolerans_B. The sequence continues at coordinate 351,062 of JAUPFL010000002.1, forward strand.
ATCAATCGTCGCTTCTGCATTCGGATTCTCCGGTCAAAAATGTTCTGCTTGTTCACGTGCCGTCATAGTGGAAGATGTATATGAACAAGTCTTGAATCGTGCCATTGAATTAACGAAAGAAAAAACAATCGGGGAACCAACGGATGTAAACAACTTCATGGGTCCTGTCATCGATCAAGCAGCTTACGACAAAGTCATGAGCTACGTTGAAATCGGTAAAGAAGAAGGGAAAATTGTTGCAGGTGGAGAAGGAGACAATTCAAAAGGTTTCTTCATCCAGCCAACTATCATTGCCGATGTGGATGAGAACGCACGTGTCATGAAAGAAGAGATTTTCGGACCGGTGGTTGCATTCTGTAAGGCAAAAGATTTCAATCATGCAATCGAGATTGCCAATAACACGGATTATGGATTAACGGGTGCGGTCATCTCGAACAACATTGAACATATCGAACAAGCGCGTGAGGATTTCCACGTAGGTAACTTGTACTTCAATCGCGGCTGTACTGGTGCCATTGTAGGTTACCAGCCATTTGGCGGATTCAATATGTCAGGTACAGATTCAAAAGCGGGCGGTCCTGATTATTTAGTTCTTCACCTTCAAGGAAAAACAACATCTGAAACGCTATAAATTTTAGGGGGAATCAACATGACAACTTTAACGGAAAAATTAATCGAGCAAACAGAACAATATGGTGCAAACAATTATAATCCACTTCCAATCGTCATTGCGAAGGCAGAAGGAGTTTGGGTGGAAGATCCTGAAGGCAACAAATATATGGATATGCTTAGTGCTTATTCAGCAGTGAACCAAGGCCACAGGCATCCGAAAATCATCGACGAATTAAAAAAACAAGCTGATCGCGTAACATTAACGTCCCGTGCATTCCATAGTGATAAATTAGGACCATGGTATGAAATGGTTTCACGCATTACGCAAAAAGACATGGCACTGCCAATGAATACAGGTGCTGAAGCCGTTGAAACAGCAATCAAAGCTGTTAGACGCTGGGGCTATGATGTTAAGGGAATCGCAGAAAACCAAGCTGAAATCATTGCATGTATCGGAAACTTCCATGGCCGTACGATGGCAGCGGTGTCCTTGTCATCCGATGAGGAATATAGAAGGGGCTTTGGACCGATGCTGCCAGGGATCAAGCTTATCCCTTACGGCGATCTAGATGCATTGAAAGAAGCGATTACACCGCAAACGGCTGGATTTTTAATCGAACCGATTCAAGGTGAAGCGGGAATCATCATACCGCCACAAGGATTCTTAAAAGAAGCTTACGACTTATGTAAAGAAAATAATGTCCTATTCGTTTCTGATGAAATTCAGTCAGGACTTGGACGTTCAGGAAAAATGTTCGCCTCTGACTGGGATGGAGTAGTTCCGGATATGTACATTTTAGGTAAGGCGCTGGGCGGCGGGGTTTTCCCGATCTCTTGCGTAGCTGCAAACCGTGAAATCCTTGGCGTATTCAATCCTGGTTCCCATGGTTCCACATTCGGCGGCAATCCGTTGGCATGTGCGGTTTCCATCGCTTCATTGGAAGTCCTTGAAGAAGAGAAGCTTGCGGAACGTTCATTGGAGCTTGGACAATACTTTATGGATAGTTTAAAAGAAATCAAGAACCCAATGATTAAAGATATCCGCGGCCGAGGCTTATTCATCGGAGTCGAATTAACAGAAGCGGCAAGACCTTATTGTGAGCAGCTTAAAGAAGAAAAACTGCTTTGTAAAGAAACACATGATACAGTTATCCGCTTTGCTCCGCCATTAGTCATTACAAAAGAAGACTTGGATTGGGCAATCGAACGCATAAAAAGAGTTTTATCCTAATATACCTATGAGGTGAATTCCATTGAGTACAACGATCAAAGAAGAAAAAGAAACTGCCAGCTTACTTGATTCAACACAGGTCGTAATCAAGGAGGCGCTGGATAAGCTTGGCTATTCTGAAGAAGTGTTCGAGCTTTTGAAGGAACCTCTTCGGATGCTGACCGTCCGGATTCCAATTAAGATGGATGACAATTCGACGAAGATTTTCACTGGATACCGTGCCCAGCACAACGATGCTGTCGGTCCGACGAAAGGCGGAATCCGTTTTCATCCTGAAGTCGATGAGGAAGAAGTCAAGGCACTTTCAATGTGGATGAGTTTGAAATGCGGAATCGTGAATCTGCCATATGGCGGAGGAAAAGGCGGCATCATCTGTGATCCGCGCCAAATGTCCATCGGTGAATTGGAAAGGCTTAGCCGTGGATACGTTCGGGCAATCAGTCAAATAGTGGGGCCGACGAAAGACATTCCGGCCCCGGATGTTTATACGAATTCACAAATCATGGCATGGATGATGGACGAGTACAGTAGAATAAGAGAACACGATTCTCCTGGCTTCATTACAGGTAAGCCACTTGTACTGGGCGGTTCACACGGCAGGGAAAAGGCGACAGCACAAGGTGTCACCATCTGTATCGAAGAAGCGGCAAAGCGTAAGGGCATAGAATTGAAAGGTGCACGCATCATCGTCCAAGGGTTTGGGAACGCAGGAAGCTTTTTGGCCAAATTCATGCATGATGCAGGTGCGAAAGTGATTGGTATATCGGACGCATATGGTGCCATCTATAAACCGGATGGTCTGGATATCGATTACTTACTTGATAAAAGGGATAGCTTTGGAACGGTAACGACACTATTCGATCATACAATCACCAATCAGGAACTTCTGGAACAAGATTGTGATATTTTAGTGCCTGCTGCCATTTCCAATCAAATCACCAAAGAAAATGCACATCTTATCAAAGCCCAAATTGTCGTTGAGGCAGCGAATGGACCTACCACTTTGGAGGCAACCAAGATCTTGACGGAACGCAATGTGCTTCTCGTACCCGATGTATTGGCAAGTTCAGGCGGTGTGACAGTTTCTTACTTCGAATGGGTTCAAAATAATCAAGGTTATTATTGGGAAGATGCAGAAGTCCAAACCAAATTAAAAGAGTTATTGGTCAATTCATTCAATCAAGTATATGAAATGTCCGAGACAAGAAAAGTGGATATGAGGCTGGCAGCGTATATGGTGGGTGTCAGAAAAATGGCAGAAGCCTCGATATTCCGTGGCTGGGTATAAGCTTTAGTCAAATAATGGAGAGTGGAGGAGTGATTCCGTGTTAAAACCGATTCATACCATCGAGTGTGCTCAGGATGGGACCGTCGAACAAGTTTACGTTCAAAAGAATTCCTATGTTTATGAATGGGAGAGGCTCTTTTTAGTGAAAACGGAGGATGGAAAATTGATTGATGTTTCAATAGGCGCCAGTGGTCACATTACTGAAATTAATGTTTCGGCAGGGGATCCTATAAATAGAAAGCTTCCTTTAGCTTTGCTCCAAGACGATTTTGTTATAACTGGCTCTGATTGATTATAGGAAAGAGGGTATTCCAAAGGCGGAAGCGATTTCTGCTTTGGGATGCTCTTTTTTGTTGTGATCATATATAGGGTGCTGACAAAGCCAGGAAAAAGTTTGAAAAGAAAAAACGCTGGCGGTGAGGACTTTTCGGCTTTCCGGCAGAAGGCACCCAGCAATAAGGAAAAGGGAATAACCCATCCCCACCATCATCCGCGTTTTACTTTTGACGAAAATGCCTGTTAACATTTTTATCCAATCTGTTCGAAAGTTTTGGGATAGATTAAATGAGTGGCCCGGTCTATCAGGGAAAAGGAAAAAAGAACTAGATTAACGTTAGGACTTTTAACCAAGATAAATACATGCGTCTTCGCTGGCCTTACGTCTTGACAGGGTATGGTTTCGTGAAGGATTTTTGATTTGGAAGGGCATATTGTCTTATTCCCTTTCATAAACTGTTATGGAACAAGCAAGCCAGTGTACCAAGGGCAAGAGAGGAGTTGATCATGGCTGCTCGAAACCGGTTCAACCGCTTGACTCTATCCGTGTGTGCTTTCTAGGAATTTAAGCCCACGACTAGAAGCTATTATGTTAAAATATAAATTGAGATTTAGACATCAAATAAATAGTGGTTTTTCTGAATCTATCCATATTTACAATGAAAAGGAAACTTTCAGAATTCCGCCGTTTAAAAGAGAGGAGTTAAATCAGAGTATGAGAATCTCAGAATTAAAGAAGAAAGCCCTTCAGTCGTTGGGAGGTAAATGGGAGTAACTGTTTCGCTTATGTTGCTGTTGTTCTTGATCAACCTCATTTTTCCTTTAATTGTCGAAGTGATCGGAAGCGGTGGGTTTTCACAATGGTTCATGCAGGAGGAAACACCGTTATGGTCTGATATCTTCAGCATGGTCTTTTCCATTGCCTTGATCCCGCTTACCATTTCAACCACTTGGTACTACCTGAATTTAGTTAGGGATGGAAATCCTGGCATTCCAGAAGTGTTCGCCATCTATAAAGATGGAAAAACCTCTTTCAAGCTTATTGGGGCATCCATCTTACAAGCTATTTTCATTTTTTATGGTCATTATTATTAATCATTCCGGGTATCATCAAAGCCATCGCCTATTCGCAGTTATTTTTCTTATTGAAGGATCATCCTGAATACACGGTGCTTGAAGCTATTACAGAGAGCAAAAAAGAATGAAGGGCTTGAAATGGAAGTATTTCCTTATGCACCTAAGCTTCATCGGGTGGGGCATCCTTTGCATGTTCACGCTGGGAATTGGTTTACTATGGTTGATTCCTTATGCAGGAACAACAATGGCAGCATTCTATGACGAATTGATTGTGCCTCAAGATGACGATCAACAAATAGAGGCTTAAATGATCAACCGATAGCAAATGGCTATCGGTTTTTTTATTCCCGATTCCCCTTAAAAGGGTTAAATTGTTCATTTTACGTGGTGTATAATAGAATATTGAGAATGCCATTTAGGGGGATTACATAGTGAGTGGGTATAATATTGCGGATCTGGTATACCAATTGTTTTGCCTTTTATTTCTAATCCTGATCATCGTTGGGGCCGTATCCCTTTTCCGTTCCATCAAGCACCGTAAAACCAGACTGGATATCATGGAAAAGAAAATGGATGATTTGCATGAACTGATTAAAAGGGGCAAAAATTGACCGCAGCATCGTGCAGCCGTTCAAGCTGCAGGTAAACTCGAAGATAAGCGAGTTTGCCTGCAGTTTTTTTATTTGAAAAACGTTCCAGTAAGGGTTTAACAAACTGGACGGCTGGATGTGCAGCCGTTTTCTATGCAGTGGAGGTATTCCGGTTCAAACTCCGGTAATTATAAAAATAATCTATATTGAAATAACTTAGTGAAAAGTGCTGTCTCCGAATTTGAAAAGGAGAATTGGATTTTAGCATCAATTGAGAGACATAAAAAAATAGAAAAAGAAAGGGAATTGTCAAAAATAAGCAGTTTTACATAAGGGTGTTGGGATTGTGGGGCAAATTTCATGTAAGGCCGCTGGTATGGAAGATGCATGGTTTGATACTGCATTTTACCCTATAATGGAATAGATGTGTATTTAAGGATTTTGTGAAAATGTCTCGACCCTATAACAAATCGACGGTGGAAGATGCTGAACATTCGGTCCTTTTGTTAGGTAACTTTTTTAGAAGTGGGAGGAGTCGGTATCATGAAAGAAGTTATTGCAGTAAAAGAAATTACTAGGTTTAAAACCCGGACGGAGGAATTTAGTCCGTACGCTTGGTGTAAAAGGATGTTAGAAAATGACCCCGTGAGTTATCACGAAGGAACGGATACGTGGAATGTTTTTAAATATGAAGATGTGAAGCGGGTTCTCAGTGATTATAAACATTTTTCGAGTGTTCGTAATCGGACTACGATATCGGTTGGAACGGATAGTGATGAAGGTTCTGTGCCTGAAAAGATCCAAATCACTGAATCGGATCCGCCTGAGCATAGAAAACGCCGTTCATTGCTGGCCGCTGCATTTACACCTAGAAGTCTTCAAAACTGGGAACCTCGCATTCAGGAAATTGCAGATGAATTGATTGGGGAAATGGATGAGGAAACGGAAATCGATATTGTGGAATCATTGGCGAGTCCGCTTCCGATCATTGTCATGGCGGATTTGATGGGCGTTCCCTCGAAAGATCGTTTATTGTTTAAGAAGTGGGTGGATACCTTATTCCTCCCTTTTGATAGAGAAAAGCAAGAAGAAGTAGATAAATTGAAGCAAGTGGCAGCAAAAGAGTACTATCAGTATTTGTATCCGATTGTTGTGCAAAAACGATTGAACCCGGCGGATGATATCATCTCAGATCTATTGAAGTCTGAAGTGGATGGGGAAATGTTTACGGATGATGAGGTTGTCCGGACGACCATGCTGATTTTAGGGGCAGGAGTCGAGACAACAAGTCATTTATTGGCCAATAGCTTTTATTCCCTGCTATATGATGACAAAGAAGTTTATCAAGAGTTACATGAAAACCTGGATTTAGTTCCGCAGGCGGTCGAAGAAATGCTCCGTTTCCGATTCAATCTTATTAAATTGGATCGCACCGTAAAGGAAGATAACGATCTATTGGGAGTGGAATTGAAAGAAGGGGATAACGTGGTTGTTTGGATGAGTGCAGCCAATTTGGACGAAGAGATGTTTGAAGACGCCTTCACCCTTAATATCCACCGCCCTAATAATAAGAAACATCTAACCTTTGGAAATGGCCCCCATTTCTGCCTGGGAGCGCCGCTAGCCAGGCTGGAAGCAAAGATTGCGCTTACTGCATTCCTGAAGAAATTCAAGCATATTGAAGCGGTGCCATCGTTCCAGTTAGAAGAGAATCTTACCGATTCAGCGACCGGGCAAACTTTGACATCACTGCCGCTTAAGGCAAGCCGTATTTAAAAAGAAAAAACCTTGTGCACTAACCTGCATAAGGTTTTTTTCTTTTTAGTAGGGACGAATATGTTCCTGCACTCCTTGAAACGTTCGAAAGGAAATCTTATAGTAACCTGAAGTTGAGGTGACAATGACGAATAGAGTAGTATGGTAAAGTAGAAAATTTTTGTGCCCAGGCATGTTCCCCGGATTAGGTTGGCGGGCGATGAAGCAATTACACCCACCATGCAATGAAGAAGATATGATAAAATAGAAATTTCCAGATGAAACAGTTTTAATCAGTGAAAGGATGTTATTATGAAATTAAAGCAGCAATTAACCATTGCCTTTATAATAAGTGTACTTTCTTTAATCGGGTTCAGTTTCATGGCATTTACCATAAGTGCAAATGAATACCTGAAATTTGATGAAGATGTGATTTCCTTGGTGCAGGGATGGGAGTCCCCTCTGCTGACGGACATCATGAAGTTCTTTACTTACATAGGTTCAACCGCTTCCCTGATCGTCCTTTCCTTGGTCATTTTGTTTTTCCTATATAGGGTTTTGAAGCATCGTTTGGAACTAGTCTTATTCACTGCAGTCATGGTGGGTTCACCTCTTCTCAATTTGATGGTTAAGCTATTCTTTCAACGCGCCCGACCCGATTTACATCGACTCATCGATATAGGGGGATACAGTTTCCTAGTGGACATGCCATGAATGCATTTTCTTTATACGGTATTCTTACATTTCTGCTATGGCGTCACATTACGGCCAGGTGGGCAAGGATCCTATTGATTCTTTTCAGCATGATGATGATCCTCTCCATAGGTATTAGCCGAATATACTTGGGGGTCCATTATCCTAGTGATATCATTGCCGGATATTTGGCGGGCGGTTGTTGGATTGCGATTTCCATCTGGTTTTTCCAAAGGTATCAAGACCGGCGGAAGAACAAAGATCGTTAATAAAGGGAGCAAGGTTATTGCAAGATAAGCAGCCGGCAGGTAACAAGCCAGCTGTTGATTCAAGAAAGTTAGGAGCGTATTAAATGGAAAACTGGATTACGGAATTCATGAATGATTTTGGGTATATGGGAATCTTTCTATTAATAGCATTGGAAAATATTTTCCCGCCGATCCCGTCTGAGGTCATTCTTACTTTTGGCGGTTACATGACGACAAAAGCGGATATGACGGTTATCGGCGTCGTGATTGCTGCGACTATAGGGTCAGTGGCAGGAGCAGTCGTCCTTTATGGAATTGGTTTACTTCTTGATGTGAAGGTCATTGAAAAGTTCGTGGAAAGATGGGGCCATATTCTTCGGTTAACGGTATCGGACGTTCATAAGGCAAACTCATGGTTTGACAAATACGGGTCATGGACCGTGTTTTTCTGTAGGCTGGTTCCGCTGATCAGAAGCTTGATCTCGATTCCAGCAGGGATGTCCCATATGAGCTTTTGGCTCTTCCTCCTTTACACAACATCCGGAACATTAATTTGGAACATCATCTTGGTGAATATCGGGGCAGCTGTTGGCTCTTCGTGGGAAGATATTGTAGGGTACATGGACATTTATTCAAACATCGTATATGCGATACTGGCCTTGCTATTGATCGCTTTCGTTGTTTTGATTTTTAGAAGGAATAAAGGCAAAGTATAATCTCAGTTTAGTTGATTGGGAAGTTATCACCGGCACTTCAATCCCTAACCGAATATGACCTTTAAAGGCTGTCATTGCGACAGCCTTTTTCTTATTGGAGGAAGAAGGATGAGCCTAGAATAAAGGGGAGTGCTTTGGACAAAATGAGTGAAACGAAAAAGGAATGAGGTTCGGTGCTATGGCTTCTTTTTTCAAACAAAAGAGACAAGTGAAGCAACGTGAAAAGAAAAAGGAAGATGAAAGTCAATCCAAAAGCAAAACGCCTGATTATATTGAAAGTTCCCTTTCTGCCAATCTGGAAATCGTGAAGAAAAAGACGGGAAAAAGTCCCGACATCATTATCCGAACGTTGAAAATCGGGCAAAACCCGGAGATAAAAACAACTATTTTGTATGTGCAGGGTCTGATTGATAATCCTAGCGTTACGGACTTTATAATTGAATCAATCATGAAAAATCCTCACCTGTCAAAAAACATACTTCCACTGGAAGCATTGGAAATTATCTCTGAGGACGTAGTTTCCCTCGGTGGCGTAGAACGGGTCACGGACTGGGAAAAGCTATTTTTGACATTATTATCAGGGGACAGCATCATTTTTGTTGATGGAGTAAACGTCGCCCTGGTTGCCAGTACAAGAGGAGGAGAGAAGCGCTCGATTCAGGAGCCAAGCACGCATTTGACTGTCCGGGGATCTAGGGAAGGGTTTACGGAATCGAATGGAACGAACATCGCCATGTTACGCCGGATCATCAATACCCCGGATTTATGGATAGAGTCGATGAAAATAGGCACGGTGACAAAAACGGACGTATCCATCATGTATATAAATGGGATCGTTAAGGAAGGGATCGTCGAGGAGGTCAAGAAGCGCTTAAATCGAATTAACATCGATAGCATTCTTGAATCAGGATATATTGAACAATTGATAGAAGACCAGGTCATGACCCCATTCCCAACCCTTAACCATACAGAAAGACCGGATATGGTTGCAGGAAATCTTCTGGAAGGAAGAGTGGCGATATTCGTTAATGGAACGCCTTTCGTCTTGGTGGCCCCGGCAATATTCGTACAGTTTTTCCAATCTGTCGAAGACTACTATAATCGCTTCGACATTGCTTCTGCCACACGTTTTTTACGGATCATCGTTTTCATTATTTCTATAGTCGGACCGGCTGTCTATGTTGCGGCCACGACTTTTCATCAGGAAATGATTCCAACGAAGCTGCTGGTCATTGTAGCAGCCCAAAGGGAAACGGTTCCTTTGCCTGCCGTCGTTGAAGCGCTTCTCATGGAAATGACCTTTGAAATATTAAGGGAAGCAAGTCTTAGGATGCCAAAGGCTGTCGGTTCGACCATGTCCATTGTCGGGGCATTGGTCATTGGGCAGGCGGCCGTCCAGGCTGGTATCGTATCACCGGCAATGGTCATCATCGTCTCGATCACGGCGATTGCCAGTTTTGCAACCCCTTCTTATGCCATAGCGATTTCTGCCCGCATTGTGCGGTTCGGATTCATCATTTGTGCCGGCACCTTAGGTTTTTATGGGATGATTTTAGCCTTTATCATCCTTATTGTCCATTTATGCAGCCTGCGTTCACTTGGAGTTCCTTATATGACACCGCTCGCCCCTCTGAATCCGAAAGGGTTGGGCGACACATTCTTCAGAAGACCTATATGGGCATTCAAGGAAAGGCCGCAATTTTTGACCAATGAAAATAATCTGATCAGGGAAGGCGATAATCAAAGACCGCTGCCTCCTGAATCGCGTGGAATGAAAACTTCTGACGGGAAAAAGGTGAAGGCAATGAATCGTAAAAGATTAATTCTGCTCTTAATGATGTTGACTGCCGCCACATTCACCACAGGCTGCTGGGATAAAACAGAGTTAAACGAAATGGCCATCGTCTCGGCGGTCGGACTCGATAGAAATAAAGAAGGAAAGTTAGTGGGAACTTTCCAAACCATTAATCCAGGAAATGTAGCCGGAGCTCTTCAGGGCGGCGGCGGAACGAATCCACCGATTTCCATTTATAGGGCAACCGGAGATAATGTGCTTGAACTGGATAGCATCGCTTCAACCAAGATTTCACGAGATATGTATTTTGCCCATGCAAACCTGATTGTCATAGGTGAGGAATTAGCAAGAGAAGAAGGCCTCAACGATATTTTCGATGCGTTTGAGCGCTCACCGGAATTCAGGGCAACTACGAGGCTCGTGATTGCCCGGGGTGTAAAAGCCAAGGATATTGTCGAAACGTTAACGGCAATCGATAAGGTATCAGCCGAGAAAGTCATTAAGACGATTGAAACCACTGAAAAAACCCAGGGGAAAAGTATTAGCATCAATCTTCAAGAGGTGATCAAGAATCTGCTTAGTACCGGAAAAGAACCGATAATAAGCGGTTTTACCGTGAGAGGAAACACAGGTAAAGAGGATAAAATGGAGAATACCATGTCCTCGGATATTGAGGCAAACCCTAATGCAGCAGGGATAGGTGTTTTCAAAGATGGCAAATTGATTGACTGGCTTGATGGTGATAAGGCAATAGGATCAATGTGGGTATTGGATAGAATCGAAAATACCAATTTAAACCTTGATTGGGAGGGTAAAAAAGACGCAGTCACCTATTCAGTTATTCGCCAAAAAACCAACATCGGGGCAAAAATGGTAAACGGCAAACCTAAAATATCGGTAAAGGTCCGTGCGGAAGGGGATATCCGGGAAGCGAATGTTCCTTTGAATCTAACCGATGCGCATGTTCTGATAGATATTGAAAAGAAGTTAGCAAAAGACCTGAAGAAGGAGATGGAAGATGCGATCGTTCGGGCACAAAAAATAAATCCGATATTTTTGGATTTGGTGAAATCTTGCATGAATCCCATCCTAGAGAGTGGAAGAAGTTGGAACAAAATTGGGACAATGATTCTTTTCCTAAGCTCGAAGTAGATGTACAGGCAGAAACTTTCATTCGCCGTACCGGATTACGTAATAAGCCGTTTCTTTCAAATTTAAAAAAGAAAGATCAATAATGGAAAGGAAGTGGCATCCTCATGGAAAAGGCAAATATCAGCGGCTACCAGCTGTTCGTCCTTATTTTCCTGTTTGAAATGGGCAGTGCACTTTTGGTTCCGCTTGCAGGTGAAGCCAAGCAGGCTGCCTGGCTGGTCATCCTTATTGCAATGATAGGCGGATTTTTATTATTTTTGATTTATTATGGCCTTTCTCATTACTACCCTGATCAGCTGTTAACGGAATTTGTACAAACTATATTGGGGAAATTTCTAGGAAGGATCATAGCTTTTCTATACATCCTTTATTTCACCTATCTTGCTGCAAGGGTGCTGAGGGATTTCGGAGAAACACTGCTTACTTTTGCCTATCCTCATGTTCCGTTATTTGTTGCGAACGCTGCATTCATTTTAGCCGTGGTGTATACGGTCCGTAAAGGGATAGAAGTATTGACGAGGACGGGGAACTATTCTTTATCCTGGAGAATTTACTTTTAATGACCTTCTTTCTTTTGATAGTCGCTTCAGGCATGATTCATTTAAACAACTTAAAACCCATTTTTGAAATCAGCGGAGCAGCGATGGTCAAAATGGGTTTGACTAAAACGATATTCTTTCCATTTGGCGAAATCATTGTCTTTTTAATGATTTTTCCTTATTTGAACGAACCTAAGCGATTAAAAAAATTGGGTTAAGTAGCATGGCGGCAGCTGGTATTTTTCTCGCGATAATTATGGCTGTGAATATTGCTGTACTTGGGGTGGACCTAACGACACGTTCGCAATACCCTCTTCTTACCCTCATTCAGTCCATAGAGGTCGCAGGCTTTCTCGAACGTCTCGATGTGTACTTCTTGTTTTTGTTGATGATTGGCGGGTTCATCAAGATAAGTGTATTTACTTATGTGGTGGTAACGGGTACGGCGAATGTTTTCAATGTTAAACAGCCCTCCAGACTTGCATACCCTGTTGGCTTTGTCATTTTACTGATTTCCATCATAATAGCAAGCAGCTATACGGAACATATCCATGAAGGGCTAGGAGCCGTACCGATATACATCCACCTCCCATTTCAGGTGATCATTCCATTGCTTCTCTTGATCATTGCCTTTTTTAAGAATCGAAAAAAGAAAGGCCAGCACCAAAATAAGTTCCTGAAAGGTGGAGTTCATCAAAAATGAAATTCTTCGGTATTACGCTTTTGATTCTGATCCCTTTAGTGGTCATATCATTAGGTATGGATATTCTATTGGGATTTGATTTGGATAATTCAATCAAACATGCTTTTAACCCTTTTTTGGTGAAGGACCCCGCTGAACTTATCCTTTTCATCATTCTTCTTGTACTGCTTGTGTTCAGCTTCTTTTATCGTAAAAAAGAAAGGCAACGCGAAAGGACAACAATGATGTTGCATATTCCCGGCTGAAACAGAGATGAACTCCGAATGGGGAGTTTGTCTTTTTGCTTTTTACAACCCCTGTAATCCCATTTCATAGTATGATGATAAAATGAGCTTATTTTTCAGCGGAATGTAAAATCACTCAACAAAAAAACCCCTGGAGGAGGACGGCAATTTGGATATCAAATTGAATCAAAAAATCATAAAGGACATGTGCGGGGCCGTCTCCTTCAAAAGAGGGGAAGCTTTTCATCGTGCCAATAAAGTGACATTTGAAAGCTACAGTCATGATGGTTGTGAAGCATCTGTTAAAGGAAAGGAAGACTTCCATGTCACGATTGAAGTGGATGCAGTCGGCGGATTTCAGGCGAAATGCAGCTGTCCTGCCCTAGCTTCCTTCCATAGGGATTGCCAGCATATTGCAGCCGTCCTGCTATCGGTTTACGACCATCAGCGGGATGGAACGATTCCTGAAGGTCTACATGCAACCGGTTCTGATTCTACAGCCAATAAGAAGTTGTCAGATGGCTTGATGACCCTTTTCAATAATCAGCCTGTACGCAAAAGCGGACATCAGCGCCACTTTGAAAAAAGAAAGATACTTGAAGCGGAATTTACATGTAAACCAGTATGGATGGGAACGGAACAATATATGTTAGGACTGGAAATGAAAATCGGTTCTTTCAATGTGTCGAATGTCAGGGATTTCCTGAAGCGAGTTAAAGAAGCAAAGCCTGCCCAAGTGTCCCCTTCATTTATATATGACCCGGTGCTGCATTGTTTTCAGAATGAAATTGATTTCGTGCTTAAGGAGCTCATTACAGTTATATCGGATGAAAAAGTCTATGTTGACGCCATGACGGATAAATCTGAATATACATTGGACGATCACTTATTACTTTTGCCTCCATCTTCTTTTCGAAGGCTTGTCCCCCTCCTTGAAGCAGCGCCAGTGGTGAAGCTTGCTTATGGCGGCCTCACATTCAATGGCTTCCGTGTATCAAACGGACCGCTTCCTTTACAGTTTGACTTTACCGAAAGCGAGGTCAAAGGTTATCGACTGAATATTAAAAGGCTGCACGAGATGATCGTCATGAATGCATACACATTGGTCCTATTTGAGGGGAAATTGGTTCAGCTCGAAAATGGGGATTTCCAACGCCTTTCAGAGTTAAAGCAAATGATGGAGGATTCCGGGATGAATCAAATTCCAATCCATCATGACCAGCTGGAATTATTCCTGGACAAAGTGGTGCCAGGTTTGAAAAGACTCGGTGAAGTCCATATAGCAAGGTCCATCACCGAATTGTTTTTGAAGACCCCGCTGGTTGCAAAGCTATACTTGGATCGAGTGAAAAACAGGCTGCTTGCTGGGCTGGAATTCCATTATGAAAATATCGTGATCAACCCTTTGGAAAAACAGGAATTCAAGGTTATAAGGGATATTGAGAAGGAGGCGGAGATACTAAAGCTGATGGAGAATAGCCAGTTTGCCAAGACGGACGGCGGCTATTTCTTGCATAATGAAGAGCTGGAGTATGAGTTTTTGTACCACATCGTCCCGAAACTCCAAAAGTTTGTACAAATCTATGCCACGACCGCTGTAAGAAACCGAATTTCCCGTGGGAATGCTGCACCGCGCATTAAGGTGAAAATAAAAAAGAGCGTACTAATTGGCTCGAATTCAAATTTGAAATGGATAATATCCCAGATAAACAAATACGTGAGGTCTTAGCCGCGCTTGAAGAAAAAGGAAATACTACCGTTTAAGGAATGGATCGCTGCTTTCCTTGAAACAAGGGAATACGAGGAAATCAATCGTTTTCTGAATGCACTGCCAGTACAGGAAGTAGACCTTGAAAGCACGCTGAACATGCCAATCGTAAAAGGGCTCCAGCTTCTTGATTCCGTTAATGACAGCCAGACATTCACAATGGAAGAATCATTCCGGAATTTTTTGGATAACATCAGGAATCCGGGGGCCTTGGAGTTCGTGGTGCCAAATAGTCTGGACCCGATCTTGCGCGATTATCAAAAAAACGGCTACAAATGGATGAAAATGCTTGCCCAATACGGTTTTGGCGGGATTCTTGCTGATGATATGGGTCTGGGGAAAACACTGCAAAGCATCACGTTCATTTTATCCGAGCTTCCTGACATCCGTAAGAAAAGGGTTCCGGCGCTTATTGTCTGCCCATCATCATTGACCTACAATTGGCTGAGTGAATTCACTAAATTCGCCCCTGATATACAAGCCGTCGTCGTGGATGGAGACAAGACGGAAAGGTCGAAGCTGCTTAAAGAAGTGAAGGACGTGGATGTAGTGATCACCTCTTATCCATTGCTTCGGAAAGACATCAAGTCGTTTGAAAAAGAGGACTTCCATACGGTGTTTTTCGATGAGGCACAGGCCTTTAAGAACCCGGGGACACAAACGGCACGAGCGGCCAAGAAGATAAAAGCGGCACATCGCTTCGCGTTGACTGGTACGCCCATCGAGAATTCACTAGAAGAGCTGTGGTCCCTTTTCCACGTCGTATTCCCTGAACTATTCATGGGGCTAAAGGAGTATAGCAACCTCTCAAGGAAGCAGATATCCCGCAGGATCCGTCCATTTTTGCTGCGGAGAATGAAAGAAGACGTACTAGCGGAATTACCGGAAAAATCGAGTCGCTGGAATCGATGGAACTGCTTCCCGATCAGAAGAAACTATACGGCGCCTATCTGGCCAAGCTGCGGCATGATACGCTGAAACACCTGGACAAGGACACCCTCCGCAAAACCGGATCAGGATCCTTGCAGGCTTGACCCGGCTTCGGCAAATATGCTGTCACCCGGCCTTGTTTGTGGACGGATATAAAGGAAGTTCAGCAAAATTTGAACAACTGATGCAAATTGTCGAGGATTCGAAGCATTCTGGAAGACGGGTGCTGATTTTCTCGCAATTTACAAAAATGCTTACAATTATCGGCAGGGATTTGGCCATGAAAGGACAACCGTTTTTCTACCTGGATGGACAAACCCCATCAAAGGAACGTGTGGAAATCTGCAATCGGTTTAATGCAGGAGAACGGGATATATTCCTCATTTCGTTGAAAGCGGGCGGTACGGGTCTCAATCTGACGGGTGCCGATACAGTCATTCTATATGACCTTTGGTGGAATCCGGCAGTTGAAGAACAAGCTGCGGACCGTGCCCACCGGATGGGGCAGAAAAATGAGGTTCAAGTCATCAAACTTATTGCCCGTGGGACGATCGAAGAAAAAATGAATGAACTCCAAGAGAAAAAGAGACATCTCATTGAAGAAATCATCGACCCTGGAGACAAGTCGCCATCTGCACTTACAGAAGAGGATATCAGGGAAATCCTGATGATATAAGGGTTCAGCCGAAGGTGATAAATTAATGGTTCATGGAGCATTCCTTTGAAGTGAGGAATGCTTTTTTTATTTTAAAAAAGAATAGGATATTTCGGTAACAATAATAATATAATAAAAAACAACAATGTTTTATTGTAAAACGATAAAACCTGTGTTAAATTAAAATTAAATGGACAATAAATAAGTGAGGTGCTTTTTATGAAACTAGGAACAACACTCTTTTTAAAGATAGCTGTTATTTTTATTGGAATTCCAGTTCTTGCTTTGTGCATCTTCTTGGTGCCTGAGATAGCGAATTTTGCAGCAGAATTATATCCGGATATGGCGTATTTGAAATATCTCGTTTTAATCGATATGTATGCATCGGCGATACCTTTTTACTTTGCTCTATATCAAGCCTTTAAACTTTTAAGCTATATTGACAAGAACAAAGCTTTCTCGGAATTATCTGTAAGAGCTTTAAAGACTATAAAAAATTGTGCAATCACAATAAGTAGCTTGTATGTTGCAGGCATGCCGCTCTTTTATCTCATGGCGGAAATGGACGACGCCCCAGGTATCATATTAATCGGAATGGTCGTTATTTTTGCTTCAATGGTGATTGCAGTCTTTGCTGCTGTTCTTCAAAGGCTTTTACAAGAAGCCATCGATATAAAATCAGAAAATGACTTAATAGTCTGAGGTGAATAACTTGGCAATTATAATCAATATTGATGTGATGCTGGCTAAAAGGAAAATGAGTGTTACAGAACTTTCCGAGAGGGTTGGAATAACGATGGCTAATCTTTCCATATTGAAAAACGGCAAGGCAAAAGCGATTCGATTAACAACTTTGGATGCGATTTGTAAGGCTTTAGAATGTCAACCCGGAGATATTTTAGAATACAGAAATGATGAAGACACCCAAGATTGAAAAAGAAAGGTTTCATCAAATGGGAGTTACTCATGAATTTAACCAAAAAAAATGGAGGCAACAATCATGAGAGCACTAAAACAACTCATTCGTTTTGGTTGGGAGCAGGCCCTATCATGCTTGTTTCCTGCCGTTATTTTTGCCTCTTTGGCTTTGACAAAATTCATGCCGCTTCCCTTTTTGCCGCGGTATGACTGGCTGCTCATCATCTGCCTTCTCATGCAGTGGTGGATGCTGCGTTCCGGGCTTGAAACACGGGATGAACTAAAGGTCATCACATTGTTCCACCTTATTGGACTTGCTCTTGAACTTTTCAAGGTACACATGGGCTCCTGGACATACCCAGAGGAAGGGTATTTCAAGATTTTTGGGGTGCCTCTATATAGCGGATTCATGTACGCAAGTGTAGCGAGTTACCTTTGCCAGGCGTGGAGGAGGTTAAAGGTTGAGCTGGTCAAGTGGCCGCCGTTTTTAGTCGTTGTCCCTCTTGCAGCTGCGATTTATTTGAATTTTTTCACCCACCATTATTGGATTGATGTTCGTTGGTGGTTATCTGGACTTGTCATCATCGTCTTTTGGCGGGCATGGGTCACATACGAAGTTGGTGGAACTCGTTATCGTATGCCAATTGCACTTTCTTTTGTACTCATCGGATTTTTTATATGGATAGCCGAAAATATCGCAACGTTCTTTGGAGCTTGGGAATATCCAAACCAAACCGATGCATGGAGTCTCGTTCATCTAGGAAAGGTAAGCTCATGGCTCTTATTAGTGATTGTCAGCTTTCTAATAGTAGCGACGCTAAAACAGGTTAAGGGGAAAGATTCCGCTGTGATGGATGCTGGTTCAATTTTCATAAAATGATTTCACGCAAGAAAATAAATAAGTAAAGACGACACATTGATGGGATATATCTAAATTGTGCCGTCTTTGTTTTTCTCTATGCTTTTATATCATTCCTATGAAACAAGTTTTAATCCCACTGCTGCGCCAAGGACCATGGCTATAAAAACGACCCTGCGCCAATCTTTGGATTCCCCGTATAAGAGCATCCCGATTATCGCTCCGCCTGATGCGCCGATCCCTGTCCAGATCGCGTAAGCCGTCCCCATCGGCAAGGTTTTCATGGCATAAGCAAGAAAAAGGAAACTTGCTCCAAATCCGATGAATAACAGCAGCAAGGATTGCCAATTCCGGTCTTTGTGCAATTTATTTATCATCGCAACCCCAAACATCTCAAATAGCCCCGCAAAGATTAAAGAGACCCAAGCCATTATGATTCATCCCCTTTCTCCGCCTTATCATCCGTCACTAGCTTCAAGCCGATCACCCCTGATAATAAGAGGAGGATCAATAGCGTTTTGCTCAGCTTGAAGGATTCGCCAAACAAAATGATTTCGGAAAAAACGGTCCCGGCTGTACCCATCCCGACAAAAACGGCATATACCGTTCCGACAGGAAGCTTCCTGCCAGCCATTATCATCAAGTAAAAACTGATGATGATCGAAATGACCGTTCCAGACCAAGTCCAATAGTCATCTGCATGTTTTAAGCCAATCACCCAAAATACTTCAAAAAAAGCTGCAATGAATACTTTAATCCAGTTTGTGCTCATGACGCACCTCCGATTTTATTCTTTACCAAAAAAACAAAAAGCCCAAGAGATAACTGTTAAACAGTTTCTCCCAGGCTTTTATCCTTCCGTGACACAGCATGCTGTGAGTTTTCTCTCGGACCAGACCAGTAATAAGACGCACTGCGGAACCCTAGAAAACCTTTGACATATGCAATTACTTTTCATTATACATACTTTTTGAACTTACTCAAGGTAAAAGTTTTGCCAAGTGCCATGCCGATTTTAGCCTCATATCCGGATATGTGCCGGAACGTTTGCAGCTTGGGGGACTAAACATAACATCAAAAAATGCACTTCATCTGAATACAGCAGAGCGCAGTGAGTTGCACTGCGTCAATTTTATCGAGGGACATGATCTTAAAGCAAGACTTGGTAATCCTTCATGAATTTTCACTTATATATATGGAATGAAATCATTGGAACGTTTTTTGAGGGTTTGTTAATCTGATCGTTGATTTCCCAGGCACTCACTTTCCGCGGGCGTTCCGCCCTCGGCGCTCGCCTGGGGGTCTCCCTTGGACACGCTTTTCCCGCAGGAGTCACTATAGGCAAACTGGCTTTTCTTCGAATTTGAATATAGTCCGGAGGGGTTCGGAATGGCCTCTTCCCGAACCATGATTATAAAATGGACTAGGTTATCCTTCATGATTTTATATTGTTTTATGCAACCCTCATTAGTTTAAAGAAATTTGCGACAACAAACTGACTAGCCGAGTGCGCGGAGAGGAATCTGAAACAACTGAACGGTTTTTAAAAACAATATCTTCCAGTTTATGTTTTGCCAGGTAACGAACATCGATATAATGAAAGAATAGATATGTTAGTGTAAACGGATGAGGAACATGCAAGGGGATCCAGGTCAATTTTTCGGACCTTTACAAAGAATGCTAATATAAAATAGATTGCAGTGGGAAAGTAGGTGGCTCTTATGGAGAAACAGGTACATATTTTAATTGTTGAAGATGATAATGATATTAGTGGATTGCTTTGCAATATGATGAAAAAAGTGGATATGTCCCTCAGCCGGCATTTTCAGGGACGGAAGCAATATTGTACGTAGAGAAAAAGAAATGGGATATGGTGTTGTTGGATTTAATGCTGCCAGGAATGGACGGGGAGGAAGTTCTTCGTAAAATCAGGGAGCATCATCATGTCCCTGTTTTGATTATTTCCGCAAAAGGAGAACAGCAAACGAAAATAAATGGTTTGCGCGCAGGGGCAGATGACTTCATTACGAAGCCATTTGATATTGAAGAAGTAATGGCAAGAATAGATGCCCATTTAAGAAGATCTTCAACCATGAAAAGAATAGAGGAAAAGAACCAGCTTACGTATAGAGGCATTACAGTGGATACTGATACGAAAATAGTTATCTTAAATGACTTTAAGGTAATACTGACGGCAAGAGAGTACGCCATTTTAGAATTACTTATTTCCTATCCTCAAAAAATATTTTCAAAAGCAAATGTGTTTGAAGCGGTTTGGGGAGATGATTATTTAAGGGATGAGAATACGGTGAACGTCCATATGAGTAATCTGAGAAGTAAATTGGCTAAAGCGAGCCCAAATGAAGAGTATATTGAAACCATTTGGGGAATGGGATATCGCTTAAAATAACTTAAGGTTTTCTTAAGGTTTTCTTTATAATCCCTTATGATTTTCATTTTATGATGAATCACAGATAAGGGAGGAAAAAAATGAGCGAATATATATTAAGGACATCCGGTTTATCAAAAAAATATAAACATACCACTGCATTAAATAACGT
Source organism: Peribacillus frigoritolerans (assembly GCA_030562215.1). Classification (GTDB taxonomy): domain Bacteria; phylum Bacillota; class Bacilli; order Bacillales; family DSM-1321; genus Peribacillus; species Peribacillus frigoritolerans_B. Next base: position 371,652 of record JAUPFL010000002.1, read on the forward strand.
GAATCTATCTATCAAAAAAGGTGCCATATATGGCTTCATTGGTCAAAATGGAGCAGGGAAGTCAACCTTCATTAAACTTGTGGCAGGATTAGCCTTTGCAAGTGAGGGAAGCATTGAACTATTTGGCGAAATCGATCCAAAAAATTGATTGAAGCAAGAAAAAGAGTCGGAACCATTATTGAAGGGCCAGCTTTATTTCCTCATATGACTGCTAAGCAAAACCTGGAAGTCCATCGAGTGCAAAGAGGCATTCCCGGAAAAGAATGCATCGAAAAAACGTTAGCGCTTGTAGGGCTGCAGCATACAGGAAAGAAAAAAACGAGAAATTTTTCATTAGGTATGAAACAAAGGTTAGGACTGGCGATGGCGTTGTTGTCAGAGCCTGAATTTCTTATTTTGGATGAACCGATAAACGGCTTAGATCCAATGGGAGTAGTCGAAATCCGTGAGTTGCTATTAAAGTTAAACCGTGAGAAAGGAATTACGATTCTTATTTCCAGTCATATCTTAAGCGAATTGAATTTATTGGCAACTCATTATGGAATCATTCACGATGGGAAATTATTAGAGGAGTTAACAGCGAAAGATTTACAAGAAAAATGTCAGCATTATTTACACATAAAAGTAGACAAGCCACATCAAGGAGTAGCAGTGCTGGAAGAAGAATTAGGTACGAAAGAATTTGAAGTAATGCCTGATGGAATCATCAAATTATATAAGTATGTAGGTGAACCAGGCCTTGTTTCTACAACATTAGCAGCGAATGGGGCAGTGATTGAGCAGTTTATGCCAATGGGTGAAGATTTAGAAGAATACTTTACAAAGCTTATTGGGGGCGGCAACGATGAATAATCTTATAAAAGCGGAATTGTATAAGCTAAAACATGATCGCTCCTTCTGGGCTATTACATTAACCATTATATTAATAGGAATTCTTGCTCCCAGTGAGATGCTAGTTAGGGGTACTAGTGGAGAGATGAAAGGAATAGACGTTGTGATAGCGTTTGTTAATCAGAATGAACTTGTATTGAAATATGCCCCGTGTATTTTGGCTGGATTTTTTATTTCAAGTGATTATTCAACAGGTGTGATGAAAAATATGATATCCGGTGGAAATAAAAGAATGGAAATCGTTCTTGCAAAACTGTCAGTCTTCACGATCGGTGCAATCATTATTTCTATCTTATTCCCACTTGTCCTTTGGATAGTGTCCACTGTATTTTTTGGATCAGGGTCGCATTTATTCCCTAATATGTCTGTAGTGGAAAGTATTGTTCCAATGATCGGATTACTTGCTTTGTATGGGGCGGCATTTGCTTCGTTTATGACACTCATAGGACTCATCTTTACAGATAGTGGAAAGACCATTTCGTTTTTATTTGTGTTCACTTTCGGACTGGAGGTTGCATTTTCAATATTCTCGAAAAACTCCCCCATCATTCAAACGATATATGATCATAGCATCATTAAATTAACAAAAGATATCCCTACTGCCATACTTGAACAAACAGAGTTATTTACGATGCTTATTGTTCCAATTTTAACTTTTGCCGTATGTGCAATAGGATGCTGCTTTGTATTTTCCCGCAAAGAAATCAAGTAAGAAAAAAGGGGAGGCAAATGATCCATTTAACAGCACTATGTATGTTCATAGCGATTGTTTTTCTCTTCCGGCTTTTTTCCATGAAGCGAGAAATGAAAAGAATGACGAAACAGCTTCAAGCTTATCGTTATCGATATACAGAAAAGAAATTGGATATTGAATATTTTGATCGGGATATCGAAAAACTGGCGGTGGAAATCAATGGCTATTTTGATTCCATGATGGAGATGAAGGTGGAACAAAAGCGAACGGAAGAGACATTGAAGCAGGCGATTGCCAATATGTCGCATGATTTGCGAACGCCACTAACTTCCATTTTAGGTTATATTCAGCTGTTGGAAGATGAGCACTTAACTATAGAAGAAAGAGCAGAGTATATTGGAATTGTCAAAAGGCGAACGAAAAGATTACAAGATTTGCTCAATGAATTTTTCGAATTATCTATAGTGGAATCCATGGACTATGAGCTGCAGTTTCAAACATTCCATCTTAATCAGAGTATTTGGGAAGTGCTCATGAACTACTATGATGCGTTTCATGAGCGACAGTTACAAGTGGATATCGACATGCCTGATGAAGAGATAATGTTATATGCAGATCCATCGGCAGTAATAAGAGTTGTTGAAAATTTAGTGAGTAATGTTCTTAAACATGCAAGTGGTGCGGTAGAGATATCATTAAAGGAAGAATCATCTTCCATTGTCTTTACTATTCGTAACAAAACAGATGTGATGACTGAACAAGATGTTGAGAGAATCTTTGATAGGTTTTATACAGGGGATACAGCAAGAACTAAAAAAGGAATGGGACTAGGGTTATCCATTGCAAAAAGTTTAATGAAAAAAATGAATGGTGAGCTTTTTGCCACTCTAAAAAATCATCAATTTATCATGACCTGTCAATGGAAAAAAGAACGTAATCATGTTCTGTTTTCAGATCGAAAAAGCCCCGAAACTTTATCCGGGGCTTTTTTGACTTGCTATTTAGGCACTCACTGTCCGTTTCCGGGATGGACCTTCTTTTTATGTGATACATAGCTATGCAGGATCATTCCCATGATGACGATAAAGATGCCAAACCACGATAACGGAGAAGGAATCGGTAAAGATAGGAATAGTAATTCACCAGCAAGGGCAAAAAGGACTTCCATCGATTGTGTAGCTTCAACTGAAGCTAATTTCTGCATATTTCCGCGTACCAAATCGGTCGCCTTGAAAAAAAGGACCGTGGCGATGACTCCAGAAAATAGTGCCACCAAAAGGGATTGAAAACTCTGCATCTTCGTCGGCGCACCTACTGTGAAGAAACCGTACAAGGAAAGCAAAAACCAGAATGGCAGACTCGCCAAAGTCATTCCCAAAACCCGCTGATAAGCATCCAAACGTCCTTCGGATACTTCCATCATTTTGCGATTTCCCAAAGGGTATGCAAACGAAGCGATGACGATTGGAATAACTCCCAGCCAAAGATTGGCCATTGAAATGTGTTTGGTATGTTCCAGTTGCATCAGGATGATCCCAAGCAGAATGATCATGGACATGAGGAGGCCTTTCACGGAAACCTTTCCTCTTTGCCTTTCGATCCCATCTTTCGTTTGGACATTTTCAAAAAACAGCGGCGCAAGTAAAGCACCTGAAATGATCGTGATTTGCCAAGTGCCGGCGATCAGCCAGCCAGGTGAGTAGGCGGACGCAAAGCATAAAGGAGCATAAAATAACCCAAATCCGACAAAACTCCAAAGCAGCCAAGGACCCGGCTTTTCTCTCATCACTTGTAAAAGGGGACGCAGGTTTTTTCTGCTCAATACGATACACAACAGAAATGGCACCATAAAGATATAACGCAGCGAAGCACTCCAAATCCAACTTCCGCCAGACAACTCCATGGCCTGATTTAATACAAACGTAAATGCAAAAAAGAAAGCAGAACAAATACCTATTATTATCGGACGCAATTGACTCACCTCAATCTGTTTTATGAGTCAGTAAGACTCTGGAAGGATGGCAATCGTTTCGGCTTTCTGAAAAAATTTCAGATATATCCACTGTTTCAAAAGCGGAATGAATTTTCGGAATATTATAAGCGATCAATTTAAATTGTCCTTCAAAAGCAAAAGAAAATCAACAGGATTCTTTTAGGCTCGTGAAATTCATTCTCCATGATTCGACATGAAATGAAAAGAATGCTTGTTGGAATTGAATGTAGGCGTTTCCATTTTAATATTCAAATTAACAATATGTACCAACTAAATGAGCGAGAAACGTTGTCATGACGCGTGTTATGAAGGAATTACTAATGTTTTATATAAAAATCATATAGAGGCAGATAATATATGAAGATACGAGAATTGACGAATATGGTAGGTAGTGGTATCTTAATAGAAGTGCAAATAATGTCGAATGGTGACGAAATAAATAAATGCAACATTCGCAAGAAAGTTAGTGGGGTAAATTAAATGAAATCTACAGGTATTGTACGTAAAGTTGACGAATTAGGGCGGGTAGTCATTCCAATTGAACTACGCCGAACATTAGGAATTAATGAGAAAGACGCTCTAGAGATTTATGTAGAACAAGAGCGCATCATCCTTCAAAAATATAAACCAAACATGACTTGTCAGGTTACGGGTGAAGTTTCCGATGACAATATGAAACTTGCTGAAGGTAAATTAATACTTAGCCCTGAAGGTGCCGAACTTCTAATTAAAGAAATTCAAGCCAGCATGGCATCTGCTAAATAATTGATATACTAGATAAATAGCATCCAAGTGTAGGGAAGGTTTTCCCTACACTTTTTTTTTATTAAATGGTGAAATAATAAAAATGATTCGTTTCACGGGCGAAACCAATCTTTTCATAAAGTTTCTGTGCTTTTACATTATCCTTGCCTGTCTCCAGTGAAACCCCTTTAGCACCTGTTTCGCGTGCAAAAGCGATGGCCGCGTTCAATAACTCCTCGCCAAAACCCTTTTTGCGGGCGGACTCCTTCACGAATAAATCATTCAATACCCATGACCGCATCATACTCACAGACGAAAAAGAAGGATATAATTGTACAAAACCAATTGGATTTCCTTCATCAAAGGCCATAAAAACCACAGACTCCCCATTTGTCAGCCTTTCCCTTAAAAACTCCCTTGCACGACCGAGATCAGAGGTTTGCTTATAAAACACTCTGTATAAATCAAAAAGTTCCGTCAGTGATTCCAGCTCATGTAATGTTGCCTTCTGTATGCTCATAAATGGACCCCCAAATGTTAGAATACTCTAAATTTACCATTTAATCATGCAATCCGACAATTCCGGGCTACATTTTCCAGTCCAAAAAACCAGGATGGAGCTCAAAAGGCACCATCCTGGTTTTTTCAACATGTAGAGGGCTATTAAACCTGAGATTAACAGCAACCCCATGGGATAGAAGCGTTTATCCATGGATGCAGCAACAAACTCACATTTAAGGCGTTTACTCGTGAGTTTGAAGCAAATACTCGTGAATTTGGGTGATTTACTCGTGAAAATGGAACAAATACTCGTGAATTAAGCCGATTTACTCGTGAATCTAACATTACAAATAATATTGGGCACTACAAATTCCAAACCAAATCCTCTTTTCTTCATTACTGCAGTGGTTTGGCTTCTAAAGCACCTGTGTTAAGGATATGTACCTTTACGTTTATATCATGTATTGAATTCTTATCTAAATAATCCTTAGGCTCTTTTATCTGATTCTTTTGCCAGTATTTTGTTTCTTTGATATAAAGGGTTTTGCCTAGGTTTAAAGGGTCTGCGTTCTTTTGGAGCCCTGTTTTAAACGTTGATAGGATTTCCTTTTTTATTTGGCTTTCGAATTTACGTTTTATTTTCCCGATATCGATTTGGGTATCAAGCCCCAGTATTTTGCCGGATACGTCAATTTCAATATCGAATTTGTACTTGCCATCCTTGAGAACAGGTTTTACTTTATGAGCCGGATGGGAAAAAGAGGCATAGATGTCTTGCTTATTCATGGTGATGTTCACTGGAGTTTTGTTGGTCCTTTTAGTGAACCAGCGTACACCGCTCAGTTCTTTTTCAGAGAACCAGGGCTGGGACACTTTATTGTAAATGGTAAATGCACCATCCATATAGAGGCTTTTTCGCTTTTTATCTTTTTCCTTCCAAACTTTATCGTTCCAGGAAATGGAGGGTAATATGGTTGTAGATGCTTTTTCCTGCTGGGAAGAATAATACCTTTGGACCGTAATGGGTTGGATGAATGATCTAATCCGGTATACATCATCCGGAAAATATAATGTCGTGTATAAAGGTGACAAATTAAAAAAGCCGTTAATGGAGAAAAGCTGTTCCATGGAATTTTTTGTGGCAAAGATATTGGCTGAGTATCTGAGTAATTGGTTTCTGTATATATAATCCACTATTTCTGCGCTTTGCCGGTTCAAAACATTTTCACTGATTACAAATGTGGATACATGCCCTATATAGAGAGACTGTTGAGTATTGCGCATTAGTTTATTAATGGCGATCGAAATGGACCGTCCTTTTTGTTTCCCTACATATACGGGAGGGGCTTGCGTCGGCTTTGCCTCCGTTTTAGCTACCGCAGCGAAGTCTACAAGTTGGGTATAAACTATGTATTCCCCATCTTTGAAATCTATCCCGATGGCCGTTATATAATGAAAGTCCTGGATCGTTTTTTCATCCCAACAGCCTGAAAGTAATAGGATTAAATGTAGGGTCAACCAAATTTTACAGATGCGGAACATGGCCTTACTGCCCCTTTCTGGTCTTATCATTAGCTGCCATGGATCGTTTGCTCAAGGAATTCCATGGCACCTTTATGAATGAATACAGGATTTTTGTGATCCTTGGCGGGTTCATTCCGCCAATATATGAAACCCCGAATGAATCAAGCCTGGATAGTAAAGTGACAATGGAAAGGAAACCGATTATCAAGCCGTAGATTCCATAAATGCAGCTTAGTAACAGCACAAACATTCGCAGAACGGTAACGGCACCTGTTAAAGACTGGTTTACAAGTGTATAAGATGCAACTGAGGTTACGGCAGTGACCACAAGCATGGTTTGTGAAGTCAGTCCAGCCCTTATCGCCGCATCACCGACAATTAGACCTCCTACAACGGCAACTGTCTGCCCAACCGCTTTAGGTAACCTGACCCCGGATTCACGGAATAATTCAAATAAAACGAGCATGAGAATGAATTCCATCGTGGCAGATAAGGGAAGTCCCAGCCTTGAAAGGGTTATGGTGGCTAGTAACGGGAACGGCACCTGTTCAATATTGAAAGCGGAAAGGGATATCCAAAACCCCGGCAATAAAACGGTAATGCCAAGCCCCATAAAGCGAAGAAGTCGCTCAAGGCTTACAAATAGATAAGGAAGATTCGAATCTTCTGCGGTTTTTATTTGCAATAGTAAGGTAGAAGGGGCCACGATTATCGTTGGCATGCCGTCCACGATTAGTATGAATCTTCCTTGATTGAGTGCTTCTACTACAAAATCAGGGCGACTCGTATAATGAGTGAGTGGAAATATACTATATTTACTGTTAGTGATCAATTCCTCCAATTGTTGGCTGCTCACCAATATATCTATATCAAGGGAGTTGATTTTCGATCTTACATTTTTAATGAGTTCTTTATTGATGATGTCATCCATGTACATCAGTCCGACTTTCGTTTGACTGCGCCTGCCAACGATAAAGTCTTCATAGGCGAGCGATTTTGTTTTTAGCCGCTTTCTGATTAAAGCAGTATTGGTGGATATGTCTTCGACAAACCCATCTCTTGGACCTCTTACCGAGACCTCAAAAGAAGACTCCTCGGGCTGCCGGTTCGGCACGTTGGACAATTCTATTGAAAATAACTGTTGGACTGAGGGTATGAATAATAAGGCATACCCAGAGAAAATCAGTTGTTGGACGCTATTGAATTCACTATCGATGGTTACTTTCCTGAGGTCTATCAAGGGTTTTAGCTTGTTGATTGATTCTTCAGCATCGATTCTCTCACCCAACTCCATCATTTTGTTTAACTTTTCCAAAATACCCTCGTTTAGTAAACTGATGTCTGCCATACCCGAGCAATAAAAAATAAGGACAGGAATGGGTCTTTCGGTTTCTCCGATATAAATTGTGTCAAACATGATATCTGAGCTTGAACTGAATAACTCCCGAAATGTCTCCTCCGTTAATTCTGAGAGGGGTGGCTCATTTTTGGATCGTTTCATTCGCATGTTGCTTACCCTCCTTAGATCTGATGAAAGTGCCGATAAACAAAAAGGCGGACAGAAGTAACAGGAAATAAAAAGCGCCAGGATAGTAGAATGTCTGGCTTACATGCAAGAACTTGAAATTACTGAATGGTACGATGGAGATGACGACCATAAGAAAGCCTACAGCGAAAAGAATTCCAAGCTTCATATTATTAGTTTTTCCTTTAAAGACTTCCATTATTAAGAATAACGCCAGTGAAACGCGGATATAGGCACCAGCAAGCCATTGGTAAATGGAAAAGAAGTCTGTATGTTCAATATATTTACCAATTGTCAGCAGACGCCATTGTTCATAGGCGGGGTACCTCATGGCTTCGGCTAAGTTCGGCCCGAATTCGGCGAGTGCTGCTGTTAATGGGCCAAGAAGTAAAAACATTAGTCCGAGGCATAAGAATACTAATACCTTTAGATTGAGCTGATCCGAAAGTTTTTCTTGAAAAAAACGATTAAAATCAGTTCGGCAAGGCCATAACCAGAATATTGAAGGGTTTTAATGCCATGAAAATAGCCATTCTCGAAAAGGGGAAGGAGGTGGCTGTAGTCTTTTGTCGGTATATTTCCTGTCGCAACGAAAATGCCAAGAATTACGACAATCGGCAATAATACAGAAGAGCAAATGGCTATGGAACGCATGCCCGAATGGGCAAGAAAAATGCATAGCAGCGTAAACGGAATGATAATCGCTAAACTTGGGGTTTCAAAAAGAAAGCTTGTAGTTATCCAATCAATCGTTTCCTTTGTAGTGGCCAAAACAAGGCTGATCAGATAAATCACGATAAAGAATAAAGCGATATTTTTAATGTGTTTTCCAAATCTATTTTCAAGCCAATCCGTCAGGGATTGATTATCCATATTCTTGATTATTCTCGATAATATGTAGACCCAAATCGGTATCAATCCAATATTTAGGCTAGAAAAAAACCAAGCATCCCTTCCGCCAGTGGATAGGAGGAAAGGGATCAAAATAACGTGATTAAGAAGGCCGATTGATAAAAAGAAGATGCTAAGGGTTTGTATCGAACTGATTTTCTTCAAGGTGATCCTATCCCCATTTCCATTGTTTAAAGATTGGATTGATGCACATGCCATTCATTTGTTTATGGTTGCTAAATGTGGAAATAGTATACGTGCTAATGATATGGATTAAATTTCCTGATGGTTAATGATAAGCCAGGAGAGCAAAGCAAAGTATACCTGCAAAAAGGATTTGTCTTAATCGATAAAGAATATATATAGATGCATTTTTTATTGATCATCAGGGGGAATGAAGATGGATTTAAGATACCCGATTGGAAAGTTTCAGTTTGACGGGGAAATTACTAGTGCTGTAGCCGAGGGGTGGCTCAACGAGATTGAAGCTTTGCCTCGGATGCTGCGTGAAGCGGTAGGTAACATGGATGATGAAAAGCTTGATACGGCTTATCGGCCTGGAGGATGGACGGTCCGCCAGGTGGTGCATCATGTGGCTGATAGTCATATGAATGCGTATATTCGCTTCAAATTGGCCCTTACGGAAGAAAGTCCTGTCATTAAACCGTACGAGGAGGGGCAATGGGCTGAGCTGCCTGATTATGGTTTACCGATTGAAGTTTCTCTATCACTGCTCGAAAGTATACATATCCGAATGTATAAACTTTTATCGGGCCTTCATGCGGATGACCTAAGCCGAACATTCATCCATCCTGATTCAGGAAAGGTGACTGTCGGTGAAAATATAGGCATTTATGCTTGGCACGGACGACATCATCTGGCTCATATTACTTCTTTATCAAAGCGCCAGGGATGGTGAATATGAAAGGTTGTGATTACTGTGAATGCCGATGTGAAAATCGTACAATTAACATCAATCGAATCCCATCTTAATGAACTTTGCGACCTTTTGGTACAAGTGGTGGATGATGGCGCGTCCATAGGTTTTTTACCTCCCATGAAACAGTCTGAGGCCATTGATTACTGGGGTAGTGCCATAAATCCTGATGTGATTCTGTTTGTCGCTAAATTACAGGGTGAGATAGTCGGGAGCGTGCAGCTACATTTAAGTTCAAAGCAAAACGGCGGCCATCGTGCGGAAATCGCAAAATTAATGACGCATACTGGTTATAGAAGAAACGGCATAGGACGTTCACTCATGCTAGAGGCTGAGAAGAGGGCCAAGCAAGAGGGGCGGACATTATTGGTCCTGGATACAAGGGAAGGGGATCCTTCTAACTCCCTATATACTTCATTGGGATATATTCAGGCAGGCAGGATTCCTGATTATGCGAAATCTGCCAATGGTGAATTCCATCCGACCATTTTTTATTATAAAAATAAGATCGGGTAACGAATTGAATGGGGGAATCCTAGTGCAAGCTGTAATCGAAAAAGAAGGTAATGGGATAATCGCAAGATTCGATCGCCTGCTCAATCATTCGGTGGAAAAGGTATGGGGTGCATTAACGGAGAATGATAAGCTGGAAAAGTGGATGTCCAACCTGGAAATGAAGGACCTTAGAAAAGACGGGACCATAAAATTCAATTTCAATGATGGGTCAGGGAAATCTTTTGATATGAAGATCAGGGACTTCCAAGAATCTGCCGTTTTAGATTTTGAATGGGGGGACGGCTGGGTTCGTTTCGAGGTATCCCCTGAAAAGGATGGATGCTCATTAGTATTGAAAGAATCCATCACGCCAGTTAATGATCATACAGCAAAAGATTTGGCAGGCTGGCATATTTGCCTTGATATGTTTAGTGATTTACTTGATGGTCATCGTCAGGATTTCCCAATGGATGAATGGGAGAAATGGCATAAGGAATATACGGCCGCCGTCAAGCGAATGGATTAAATGGAATATGTGACATTCATCTGGATACATAAGGAAGCGGAAGAACAAAGCCAAAGTGATGCTTTGCCATGAAGGAAGTTTTTATTGATATTCCAGTTGATACCATGTTAAGATGACTTTAACTTTTAAGAAATGAGGTTTTCCTTGTGACATTTATCAGACTGCGTTTCCAATCTTTGAACCGTTAATTGAATACGTTCAAGAGCTCTGCATGTCCGCAGGGTAAATGGGAATGGTCTGTCTATTTTTAAGGGAACCTTCATTTTAAGATTTTGTGGGAAAAGGGACGATTTCAACCTCTTTTTTTACTGTCCAGCTGAAGCCGGGGCAACCTTTGTGATCAAAGGTTTTCACGATTCCAGTTGACTTTAAAATAGAAGAATGATTAAGGGGAGAATTACTTTACCTATCCAAGGGGTCATTTTGGATATGTGTAAAGTGGTTGATTCTCCATTGTATTGACCAAACCGAAGGCCAGTGGGAGATTAATTTTTTATCGTGAAAATAGTCTCCACTCAGGTTTCTTTAGATAGGTTCTGATCCATTTACTCTAAACACAGGCAGATAGCCTGTGTTTTTTTTTAGGGCATTAAGAAAAAATATTGAAAATAGAATGAGGTGTTTAAGAGATGAAATCATTAAATGAACAAGTAAAGGACAATTGGAAAAAGAATATCACTCTTTTTCTAGGCAGTCAGACGATATCACTCTTTGGTTCGTCCTTGGTTCAGTATGCCATCATGTGGTATATCACGTTGAATACACAGTCGGGTGTCATGATGACGATATCCATCGTTTGTGGTTTCGTGCCCACCTTTATACTCTCCCCATCGCGGGGGTATGGGCAGACCGCTATAATCGGAAGTTGCTGATCATTCTTTCGGATTCATTGATTGCCATTTCAACGCTGATATTGGCCATCTTGTTTCTAATCGGCTACGATGAGCTTTGGCTGCTTTTCGTCATGTCCGCTGTCCGGGCGATCGGAACTGGAATCAGACTCCAGCAGTCGGGGCCATTCTTCCGCAACTCGTGCCAGAGGATAAGCTTACGAAGGTGAACGGGACAAATGGAAGCATTCAAGCGCTAGTGATGCTCGTTTCCCCCATGGTGAGCGGCGCGCTGCTTACGATGGCTTCAATCGAAACCATTTTCTTCATTGATGTGATTACAGCTGCAATTGCCATCTTCACATTGCTGGCATTTTTGAAAATTCCAGCACATGCTAAGGCATTACAAAAGCAAACAACCAGCTATTTCACCGATTTGCAAGAAGGATTCAATTATATCAGGAATCACGACTTTCTTAAGAAGTTCTTTATGTTTTTTGCATTTTCTTCGTGCTTGCCGCACCTGTTGCATTTCTTACACCGCTTCAGGTCACACGTTCTTTCGGGAACGATGTTTGGAGGCTGACTGCGATAGAAATCACCTTTGCCATCGGTATGATGCTAGGCGGGATTTTCATGGCTTCCTGGGGAGGCTTTAAAAACAAGATCCATACGATGACACTTGCAAGCCTTATAATTGGTGCCTGTACTTTCGCTCTTGGAATCATCCCCGTTTTTTGGATTTACTTGATCATCATGGGGGTAGTAGGATTGGCGATGCCCATCTTTAATACGCCGTCCACGGTCTTGTTACAGGAGAAGGTCGAGGGTGATCTTCTTGGGAGGGTATTTGGTGTTTTAGGAATGATCTCGACTTCAATGATGCCCCTGGGAATGCTTGTATTCGGCCCGATATCCGACATCATTAAAATAGAATGGCTGCTTATAGGAACTGGTTTATTGCTGTTCATTCAAGGTTTTTTCCTACTGGGCAGTAAAGTGTTGATCGAAGCCGGAAAACCGATTTCCAAAGATGCTTCCGAGTAATGGTACACGGAACGCCATGTCAAGATGAAGGTCATGGAGCCTGAAGGGAATTGGATATTTTTCAGCATGCCCGTTATTTATTCTTGTAGAAAGATGATACCATGAAAGTCATCATTTGATTGGCAAAGGAGGAAAAGATGGATTTATTGGGGAAAATATTTAATTGGATGGTAGTTATCGGAATGATTCTACTTATAGGACGATTGATTACGATGGCGTTCTTATTTCTGGAAATTCCATTTACGACCTTTTTAAGGACTACAGTCTCATTTCGATCATCATTTTAATAATAGGTGCAATTGGTCAGCAATTCACCAAGCCTCGTAAAAAGTAAAATTAGTTATCAGCTTTCCTTTTCATGAAAAGGATCAGCTTGAATTAACTAGACCGAGATATTCTAATGTCGGTCTAGTTTTTTATTTAGGCTGTTTTCACATACTTTGTTGCTATTTACCAAGTAGTGCGGTGTGGTTGATTTCCCCTCCAGATGCTCGCTTTCCGCGGGGCGGGCGGTGAGCCTCCTCGGCGTAAACGCCTGTAGGGTCTCACCTGTCCCGCTGCTCCCGCAGGAGTCTCACCCTTCCGCTCCAATCAACCTTAAATAGTTTCGTTTTAAAAACAACAATCTTTACGAAAAGAGCCTTTATTTAAAAAATGTTCCAGCCGATTACAGAAATCCGCTCCCTTTCCGCCAGCTGTCTGCCAAGCCGCATCAAAGCAAGCGCCTGCGGTGTCTCGTCCAGCCAGTTTTTCGGCAAGAGTGTCGCAAATTTCTTCAATCTAGTAGGGGTTTCAACAGTAAGAAAACATTAGCATAACCAAATCTTAATCATGGTTCGGGATGGGAGCATCAAACCAATATTTTAAACAAAGTTGATTTGGAGCGGATGTTTGAGACTCCAGAAAAGCGCGTCCAAGGGAGACCTCACAGGCGCCAAGACCGCCTGCGGAAAGAAAGTCCCTGGAGGCAACGTTCACATTTTACAATTGGCTTCGTTTTTTCGGGTCAGGCATTATTTATTCGCATCATTTTCACTGACATGCATTTCTTGTTTAATCTGATTCATCCTGTTTTTTCCCCACTCATACATCATTTCAACGATCGGCAGCAAGGTCATTCCAAGGTCAGTCATCGAATATTCGACTTTTGGAGGGATCTCGGGATATACCTCCCGATGGACGATGCCGTCTTCCATTAGTTCACGTAACTGATTCGTTAAGATTTTGTGGGATATTTTCGGGAAAAGCCTTTGAAGTTCACTGAATCTGTGTGGGCCTTCTACACCTAGATGCCATAGAATGACGATTTTCCATTTGCCGCTGAATATGGATAAAGTAAGTTCTTTTTCGCAATTATAATAGCCGTTTAGGATCTTTTCTTTGATTTCATCTCTTAATGTTTCTGACATGGACATTAGCTCCTTTTTTATTTTACCAGTAACCTTAAGGTAACCTCCGCACATAAAAGTGCATTCTTCACAGCGCCGATTACCAGCGTTACAATTTGAGTAGATCAGACAATTCAATTCAGGAGGCAATATATATGAGTAAAAAAGCATTACTAATTATACCACCAGAACGTTTTAATGAAGATGAATTATTTCAGCCGAAAGAAGTATTGGAAAATGCAGGAGTGGCAGTAACGATAGCCAGTACGAAAACAGGTGAAATAACAGGTGACTTTCAAGGCAAGGCTTTGGCAGAGGTGATCTTTTCTGAAGTTTCAGCCAGTGATTATGATGCAGTTGCAGTGATTGGGGGATCAGGTACGAACGATCATCTATGGGGTAACCAAGAATTGCAAAGTTTTTTGAAACAGGCGCATGAGCAAAAAGTTCTTGTAACGGGAATTTGTGCAGGTTCTGTTACTGTAGCGAAAACGGGTTTACTTTCTGGACGTAAAGCTGCTTGTTACCCAGTTGATGTTCAAATTGACGAATTGAAAGCCAATTCCGCTGAATATGCAAAACAGCATGTCGTTGCGCATGATGATATCATAACAGGTGATGGTCCGGATGGCGCAAAAGAATTCGGAGAAAGCTTAGCCGCAGCGTTACGCTAAATCTTATTTTACTGCTGACCCTAATATTCCCCATGTGAAACCCTTGGATTCTATACAATCCAAGGGTTTTTTTATTTGAAAAAGGAATGCAAACTTTAGACCCATAAATTTATCATTCGTTGGTGATTGACAAGGGGTGTATAGGTCTATAGTATGTTTATGTGGAAAAATAAAGTAAGTAATCGTAATTTAGGAAGGATCCATTTTGAGTATAGATTGAATCTTTGTTTTCACACATGTTAGCGAGAGTATTTACAGGTCAAATAAAAGGGGGAAATTATTGATGGGAAGTTCATCAATTGACAAGAAAGAAAAAGTAAAGAGAAGGATATCGCTCCGGATAAAATGGTTACTATTTATATGTACATCCATTTTTCTCGCGATAGTCGTATCCGTTTCGATAATGGGGGTAAAGGTGACTTCCATTTTTAAAGAAGATAGTACGTCCATCAACAAAAGCTCGGCCCAAAATGCAGCGGCACAAATCAATTTGAGCATGGCAACGTATGAAAATTCGCTAGAGCAATTATCACAGCTGGTTTCCAATCAGATAAAGAAGGGTGATTCAATCAAGGATATCCAAAAAACGTTAGAGGCTTTTCAAAAGAACAATGAGGATTTAATTTCCGTTTATTATATGGATGGATCGGATGGTTCCTTGTATGCTTCGCCCCAAATGGATTTCAATCAGGATGCTAGGGAGACTAAGACTTATACGCAGCTGACCGAAAGACCAGAAACGAAATGGATGGATGTGTATAAGGATGGAGTTTCGGGAATGATCATGACTTCCGTTGTCACGCCCGTGTTATCGGACGGGAAAATGGCAGGGGCCCTTGGTTATGATATCGACCTTGCGACAATCGGGAAAATGAGGTCAACCATCGAAAAGGGTTCTACCAGCAATCTGGTGATATTGGATTCACAAGGTTTTATCGTGAGTTCATTCATGAAGGATATGGACGGGAAGAATATGAACCCTGACAAAAGCGGCCTGGAAGAAGGTGTGGAGGATTTCATAACGGACACTGACCGATTCAATTCAGAGTTCAAGTGGGTGACCGACATGTATAATGGGGGCGACAAGGCGAATCAATCCTTAACGTTGGATGGTGAAGATTATACAGGTGAATTGAGTACGGTCCCTGAAGTGAACTGGAAGGTGTTGGCGCTCACCCCGGACAAAATATTGCAATCCAAGCTGGATGGCATTAATAGAATCGTAGTGATATCAGGTATTTTAGGTCTCTTACTCGGGATGGTATGTGCTCTTTATCTAGCAGGAAAGTTAACGAAAATCATGGCCGACTTCAAAAAATCATAGAAAAGACGGCGAATGGGGATTTAGTGACCGAATTTGCCATTAAATCCAATGATGAGATTGGGGACTTAAGCAAAAGCTATAACTCGATGCTTGGGAAACTAAGAAGATTGGTTGAGAAGGTAAACGGCAATGCGGAATCGGTGACAAATGCCAATGCCGGTTTATGCCAAATAGCTGCTGAAAATAGTACGGCCATTACAGATGTTTCACGCGCGATAGAAGAGATTGCAGCGGGTGCATCGAATCAATCTGAACAAGTGGAGCATGGTGCGGGCACGATCCAGGTCCTTAGTGGAGAAATCGATGGGTTATCAAAAAATCGAAGGAAACCCAATCCGTATTGGAACTTGCATCTGAAAAAATAGAGTCAGGGAAACAAGAGGTAAGTGGTTTGGAAGCGTCATACTCTAAATTAGAAATGGCGTTTTCTGCAGTCACCAGCATGAGCTTAAGACTAGTGGAAAAATCAAAAACCATTTCCGATGTCACGAATGCCATTTCGAAAATATCGGAACAAACCAATTTGTTATCTTTGAATGCATCTATAGAAGCTGCAAGGGCAGGCGAGTCCGGCAAAGGTTTTGCTGTCGTGGCGAATGAAGTAAGGAGTTTGGCTGATGATTCAAAGGAAGCTACTAAAAACATCCAAGCAATCATCCAAAGCATTCTGTCAGATACAGAGGAATTGCTGAAAACGACCAATGAAACGAATCAAATCAGCAAGGACCAGAAAAATGCCGTGAACACGGTAAGTGAAGCCATGAAAGAGCTGGAGGAGTCCGTCGGGAAAATATCCAATTCGATTCAGGAAGAAACACGATCCATTGAAAGCATCAATCAACAAAAGGAAACGGTTATTAAAGTGATAGAAGAAATCACCGCCGTATCGCAGCAAACGACAGCTTCATCAGAAGAAATTGCATCATCGATGGAGGAACAAGCTGCTTCATCCAATGAACTTGCTCAATATACACAGCAGCTTACACAGTTAATAAATGATTTGGAGCATACGCTGGGGAATTCCAGATAGAGAATAGGGAATAACAAGCGTTGCAAAAAGGGAGGCCATTACAGTGGTTTCCCTTTTTTGTTAGATTTCCATTTTTGAAGGGTGAATAGTTGAACGGGGTATCCTCTTTAGTGGACAAAATCAATAGAAGTACAAAAGTACAATTTAGAGGAACGGGTCAATTGTCCATGCTTTTTTACGAAGGGGAATAATATATAGGAATGGGACAAGTAGCACGGATATTCTAATGTTGTTCAATGGACAGCGGTTTTTGTTATTTCCAATGCTGCATGTCCAAAGATTCAATCTGAAACTAGAATAATGATCCCATGGAGCCTGCCTAGATGGAAAACGTGGACGATTGGATTGGTTAACGACAGCCAATGGATAATGTATTTAGAAGCTTGCACATTATTTTATGCGATAGATTCATAGAAACGAGGGGAATGCCATTTAGCTTTCCCCTTATTTACTTCTGCTAGATGATGGGTGATACCAATGGATTCAGGCTCCTGATCAAAAATCCATCGCCTTCGTAATCAATTTCCGTTTGTTCTGTGGGAGTCCGATGGGTCGATCAAAATTTTTATATCATTTAAAACGAGAATATCCTCGTGTTCATTTTTTTGAGCTTGCCAAACTAAATGTGTTCTGTTTATGCCAAACCTCAAATACCTTTCCCCTCCCAAACTATGCTGCATATTTTTAATTGCCTGCAGGGCATCTGTCATTTATATCCGGGATTCCTCTAATCTACCTTTACCCATTCTGCACAAAACAATAAAATTCTTTAGCGGCATAGGAATAATGATTTACGTTTAA
Source organism: Peribacillus frigoritolerans (assembly GCA_030562215.1). Taxonomy (GTDB): domain Bacteria; phylum Bacillota; class Bacilli; order Bacillales; family DSM-1321; genus Peribacillus; species Peribacillus frigoritolerans_B. The sequence goes on from JAUPFL010000002.1 coordinate 389,467, forward strand.
GGTGTTTTATTGAATCGGACTGATGGTTTTTTTGTGAAAACAGGCTAAAGGTTTCATTGTTTTTACCGATAATATTGCTGTGGTGAGCATTAAGGCTCATTTATTTGAGTGGATGATAGGATAGAAGATTCATATGATGGAATTTACTTGAACATCGTAAATAAATAAAAATATTTCAGCGTATAAAGGAAGGGTTAAAATGTTTAATGGAAAAATAATAAGCTGTATGATACTTACATTGGTATTCATGGTTAGTTTCACTTTTTTAGCTGGCTTAAAGGCCGAGGCAGCAGATCCTGTGCATACTGTACTTACTGGCGAGACGGTAGAATCGATTGCCAAGACATATGATATATCGGCTGAGCAATTGATGAAAACGAATGGTTTACCGGATGAAAAGTTATTTGCGGGCCAAAAGTTGACAATCATTCAAACGGCGTATACTCCTTCCATCTATCAATGGTCGGAGAGAGGTAAAAAAATTGCAAACTATGCGAAATCTTTTATAGGGTTTAAAAAGACAGCTGGAGAGGAGACGCCTGAAAAGGGATTTGATTCGAGCGGATTGATTCATTGGGTGCTTTCCCGGCAAAATGTGCCGGTCGACCGTTTGACAGTAGATGGTTTTTATAAGCAAGGGATGGATACAGACACTCCGAAAACAGGGGATATTATATTCTTTCTGGAAAAAGACAGCTTAAAAGTCGTGACTGCGGGTATTTATGTCGGCGAAAACCAATTTGTCAATTCTGGATATGGTGCAGAAACGGTTCAGGTGAGATCCACTACAGAAGATTACTTTGCAAAATACCAAGTGGCGTACAAAACATACACGCCTAAAGGAGAGCATATCGTCCAATCGGGAGAAACGCTTAATAGTATATCGGAGAATTACAGCATTTCCATGAGTACGATCAAAAGCCGTAACGCTTTAAGGACGGATGAGTTGATGCAAGGGCAGTATCTTCAACTATACAGCAACCCGTTATTTCCGTTTTATGTAAACCAGGAGGCTGCATATGATAAAGCATATGATGTCATCAAGTATGCATATACTTTACGCGGATTCACCTATGTTTTCGGGGAGAAGATCCAATGATCGGAATGGATTGCAGCGGCTTCATTTATTGGGTCATGAAGGAGCAGGGCCTATCTGTAAAACGAGATTCCGCAGCGGATTACTTCTCATTGGTGCCCAAAATCGAAAATCCAAAAGCAGGGGATTTGGTATTTTTTAGTGACACAGGAACAAGGCTAGGTGTGACCCATGTAGGGATTTATCTGGGTGATGGCCGTTTTCTCAATACAACGGAAAACACCGGCGTTCATATTTCCAACCTTTCGTCAGGTTATTTTGCCGAGAAATTCGAAAGCTTCGGTCAAGCTGAAAGCCTCATCGAATAAGAAGTTCATTCAGCCTGTTTATATGCAAGTGTCGCTTTTTCAATGGCAGTAATGAACCGTTTAAACAGATCACAGTGATTGACCCTATTCTTACTGGTCAAGTCATCACCTTTGAAAAAGCTTTTTCTAAGCTTTGTGGAAAGTTCCAATTGCACGCCTGCACCCGTTTTGGATGTGTTGGTGATGTTGTTTCCGCTCATGCCTGAAAGGTGCTGCGGTGCATGTTCAGTTTGGAATCCAGCTTTGTTGAGGCATTGCTGAATAAGGTTCTTATACCGTTCGTTCCTTCCGCCAATGTAAACCAGCGCATTATGTACGTCGTAGTGGCCATGGATCGAAAGGGCGGTCTGAGCGTTCGCTGCCATTGAAACGCCGTTCGGTTCATTGAACAAGCGGGATGTTATATGGAGGACCTGGTTGCCCCTTGGTTTTAGGCCTTCGAATAGGTAGGTGCTTGCACAAAGTCTCTCTCAAGTGCGGCTGCAACTTCGCTCGTACCTGGTTCGATATTCCCGCCATGAATGGCTAGAACTGCAATATAAGGATTCCTGTGATGAACGATGATGCGGTAATCAAGGTATTCTTGTTCATTTTCCTGTAGTTCAAAAAAATCAGTATAGCTATTTTCAATCATGGTTATCCTCCGTATCTGTAGTGTATTTAATCTTCCATACCCGTTGACGGCAAAATAAAAAAAGCGGGGATGCCCCAGCTTTTTTATTCTTCGACAGTCGTATATTGTTCTATTTTCTTTTGCTCGTCGGGTGTTAACGTTTCTGTCCGTTTAAACGTATTCATTGTCACAAGCAGGGCCGCTACAAGAAGAACAGGTATAACCCAGCTTGTTATTTTTTTTACGATATTCATATTCAAAATCCCCTTATACATCGCTAAAATTCATATGATATTTAGAAAAGGAGGAACTGGACGGCCTGTTTATTGCTGAGCTTTCCAGCTTCCATTTCTTCTTTTATCCCCAGCTCCGGATATTTGTCCACTTTTCTCGTTTTTAACGAGTGCTTGAACCCCGCCATAATACATGGGGGAAATCTTCTGAATGACTTCATATCCTGAATCTTCCAAGTCGGATATTATTTCATCCGAAAGCCTGGATTCTGTATAAATCTTCTTTCCATCAAAGACGAACCGATTACGGTCGACGATATCCTGTAATGAGCCTTCATTTTCTGTATAAGAATAAAGAACCTGCATCAATACTTGTGGAATCCTATCACCGCCTGGTGAGCCGATCCCAATCGATTCCCGCCCTGGTTTCTTGAGAATGGTCGGAGCGGTGAAAGTTCTTGACCGTTTATATGCCTCTTGAGAGTTCAAGCCGGACCGGAAATTTTTCAATTGATCGTTAAGGAAAAATCCATTCGTATAATCCCCAGATCCGAAAAAGTTACTGAGCGTATTTGTTGCGGAAACGACAGTGCCATTCTTGTCCATTATCACAAAGTGTGTCGTACTTTCATGTTCTTCGGAACCATTCGATTCTTTATCTTCCCATTTTTCACTTTTGATCTTATTTTTAAGATTATCCAAATGAATGGGGAGAGCAATTTTTCCGCCTTGGAGTGACTTATTCCATCTCCAACATGGGCGGTCCGATCTTGATAAGCAGTATCCGTGATGCCCCCAAGACTTTCATAGAAGCTGATTTGCTTGAAGAATCACCCAGGTTCATTTCCTCGGCTAGCTTTAGCATTTCAAGAACTGTAATTCCTGAAAAGGGCGGAGGGGCGGTAAAAACATCATAACCGGCAAATGTTCCTTGGACCGGCTTACGTTCTTTCACCTCATAGCGCTTTAAATCCATCAAGTCGATATCTGATTCTCTTTTAATATCCCGCGCAATTTCCCCTTTATAAAAACCTTCAGGACCTTCCTTTTGAATCTGCTTCAATGTTTCAGCGAGTCTTTCTTGGACGAGGGTTTTGCCTGGTTCAATGGCATCACCATCAGGATAAAAAAGTGAAGTCGCATCGGAAGATATCCTTGGCTGAGCCGCTTTTAACCGTGATGATAACGATTCGTCGACTTCAAATCCGCCTTCAGCCAAATCTATCGCCGGCTGAAGAAGATCTGCCATTGGTACGCTCCCATACTTATCACTAATAACCTGCATGCCTGCCACCAAGCCAGGAATCCCTGTATCGTGTCTTGAACTCGGGTCTTCTGGAGAGGATTCACGATAATCGATAAACTCGGGATCGCCGGATTCAGGGGCAATCAGCATACCGCCGCCGCCACCCACGCCAGATCCATAAGGTTCGACTACACCCAATACATAAGATACGGCAATGGCGGCATCCGCCGCCGTTCCGCCGTTTTTCAATATATCCATACCGACATCTATTGCGATTGGGTTTGAAGAACTGACCCCATATGATTGTTCCGTATTACTCTTTATCGGATCATTCGTGTCAGAAATAGGGGTGTCTTCGAACATCCAGCAATATATATGAGTATGCTAAGGGATATGAGCACTTTTCTCGTCATACGGTTAATCATCGGTTGTTCCCCCTTTTCGTTGAGCTTCTAAGTTGTGTGTCTTCATTCTTCTAAAAGTAGTGACAAAGCGTTCCTTACTGAATGGGTTGGATTTCCTGTTGGTTAGCTTGGACTGCCTTTTTCTCTTGTGCAGCTTTCTTCTCTTGTACAGCTTTTTTCTCCAGTGCAGCTTTCTTTTCCATTGCTGCCTTTTCCTCTAGTTCACGTTGTGCCTTATGGTCGATTACCTTCTTGTGATCCAAGGTAATCTCGATGCGATCCTCTTTTTTCGACCACTGGACTTTTTCACTCGTTTCCTTCGTCAATTGCCGGTAAACACGTGATTTGTCAATTGAAGAGGTAGCTGGCCTTGGTGTTGCTTCTTCAATTTGCAACGGTACAACATCGATTGTAGCTTTTCCGTCTTCCGCTAAATGGTATTGAACCATGGCTGAATCCTTTGTGCGTGTCCAGCCTTGATCGAATATGAAATTTCCTAAGCTATAGAAAATGATTCCATCTTTATAAACATCAAACGATTGAAGAACGTGGGGGTGATGGCCGATGATGATGTCAGCCCCCGCATCGATGATAGCTTTAGCCAAGTCTGTTTGACGGGCGGTTGTAGATGTCGAATACTCTTGTCCCCAGTGCATATTCACCACAACCAAGTCTGCGTTGCCTTGCTTGGCATCTTTTGCTTTGCCGATCATTTCAAATAATAAATCAGGATTGGAGTTTAATAGTCCGGCTTTATCATTTTTTGACACGGCATCCTTACCGTAAACATCTGTGAAGCCAAGTGTTGCGACACGTACGCCATTAACATCCGCATAGTCGATGCTGTTTTTGCTTCCGCAGAGTTCGAACCAACACCAACATAGTGCATATCCGCACTTTTGAATTCATCAATCGTGTCAAGAAGTCCTTGTTCTTCATAGTCCATCATATGGTTATTGGCCAAAGACACCACAGAGAAGCCAGCATCTTTAACGGCTTCCACACCACTGGTATTCGAGTTTAACCGGATGGGCGTATCTGCTTCCTTGTAGTTAGATACATCTTCTTTTAAAGCGGTATGTTCATAGTTCCCACTGACATAATCCGAATTGGAAAAATAGGGCTTCATATACCGGAAGAGGTATTCGTACCCGTGCTTTTCCGTCACTTCTTCAACATAACGTCCCATCATCACATCACCGACCATTGTCATCGTAAATGGTTGATCGGAATTCAATTCGACTGTTTTCACTTCCTCAGCCCGTCCCATCCATGTGGTAATGACTAAAGCGATTAGTAATATAGGTAGTATGATTCCAGTGTATTTAAGATTCTTTTTCTTGGTGCGTTTAATAAAGATAAGTGTTTTTTCTTTTGCATTTAAAGTCCGTTTCATTTTTTGCACCTCAGAATAGGTAGTACACGTTCATTAAACCGAAAGTTAAGCCGGATAATAAAAGCGTGCTGCCAAGTGTCAATGGCATTCCTTGTCTTTGTATGGTATTCGCAATCAATCCAGGTACGATTATACCAATTCCCCGAAACTCGAATATTTCAAAGGGCATGACGGGGTAGACTAAGTCCAATAGGAGTTTCAAGCAAATCCCGGTCACCATCATGGCGGCGAATTTTCTTCTTCCATATAAAATCACCCATCTTGAAAGGCCGTGAGTGACGATTAAATAAGTTACGACACTAATGATCAAAATGGTCAGCATGATTTCCCATTGATCAAATACTAATGCCAAATAACCTGGCACGATAAGTCCTGCGGGTACGACACCCGTCTTTTCTGAAAATATAAGGCTAAGCGTTACTCCCAGTACTAGGGCTACATATAAATCCGATCCAAACATTAAGGTTCCTCCTACTTAACTTGCTTTTTGCTTTGTTTTAGATTTCATGAATGCTTCAATTAATGGTTCCGCAGCACCGTGAATATTCCCGACACCGTAGACGATGCGATTTTTCATCAATGGGCGGAGACGGGACACGATTTCTTCAGTTGACCAGTTTTCTAAATCCCAATATTCTTTAGTATCCAATTTCCCTTGCTCGAATACCCTTGTAATCGGTGATGTGGTTTCACCAATGGCAATGACGATTTCAGATTTTATGTAAGGCAATACATCTCTAGCAAACTGCTCGGTACGGTCCACACGATCGGCACGGCAATTCATGATGACGATAGGAGGTTCTGTGCTGTATCCGAACGTTTTGACACGTTCCCATATGTTCAGCGTCGATGACGCATCATTTGCAGCAAAGCCATTGACAAAGAAAGTTGGCTGGATGGGATCTCCGAATTTGGTGATCCGCATGGCACCTGGATCGGGATGCGCATTCAACATGCCGCGAAAAGCCGTTTTTTCATCAATGCCCAAAGCTTCAGCAACGGCCAAGGCCAGTGATGCATTATCCGGAAATACCATATAGTCGAATTCACGCAGGAAGTCTTCCGATATTCTGGAATTGTCTGCAACGATCACTTTTGTGTTGCGTTCTTTGGCAATTTGCTTGAAAAAGTCCAAATATTCACTTTCGATGGTTATTAAGTGACCATTATGGGGAATGGTAGCAGTGAAGGCTTCAGCAACCTCATCCAAAGTCGGTCCCATGACATCCATATGGTCTTCCAATACATTCACGATGACCCCGATGTTTGCCTGGATCATTTTGTTTTGGAAGATTAGTTGATAGTCAGGCTGTACGGCCATGCACTCACAAACCAGTGCTTCCGTGCCTAAGTCAGCAACTTCTTTAACTACACGCCGTTGTTCTCCTATGTTGGGTCCTTCAGGGCGGCGTACAATCGGTTTTTCCTTGTCGGTAAACCAATAGATCATCCTTGCCGATGTTCCGGTTGTTTTACCTACTGTTTTGTATTTTGCTTCCTGGATCACACCTGTAATTAGACGCGTTACAGTCGATTTCCCTCGAATCCCATTCACATTCACACGTACTGGAATGGAGTCGAGACGCTTCTGATGGCGTTTTTGTTCAAAAATGCCATAACCAAGCAAAAAGATCGCACAAATAAATATTGGTGCCATTTTTTAACCTCTCTTTTTTCAAATATTTGAATTACTGAATACACACTACATGATTTTAAACTTAATAGGCAAGAGCGAATTATTCTATTGTAATATAGTTATACTTAGCTTTTTCAAATAAATGTATATTTGGGTGTAATAGTATCTAATGGGATAAAATATTTTATGAGTACAAAGATATGGGGGAATCTGAAGGAATCCAAATTTTTTTACACTAAATTATGGAAAGTTTAATAAAAACCCATTTTGGTCAGAATCAAAGTAGTTTTGTGAGCAATTGAACCTAATTCATAGCGACTATATTTGAATAATAATTATTTATAAAAAGTGATGTTTATTACAGTTTATTAATTGTTTATACCCATTGTTTGACATAAACTTAATAATTTTTATGCATTTGTCATTCAATGTGAAATATTGCATCTAACGACTCAATTAGTTGAACTCTTTTGAATTGGATAAAGATGAGTAAAAGAACACATCTCTTTTTTTGATATTATCCAGTTTTTCTCTTGGTAAATACCCATGGGCCTATAATTGAACTTTTACCTAAAACATGAAATAAACTAAAGTTAACCCATTTCTTTTAAAAATACCTAGTTTCTTCTATAGATATAGTGTTTATATAAGAAAAAAATAAAAAAGCCCAGAAGCATATCTGAGCTTTCGGACTGTATCTTTCTCTTTAAAAACGTTCCAGTTGATTTCAGAAATACGCTCCCTTTCCGCCGATTGTCTGCCAAGCCTCATTAAAGCAAGCCACTGCAGTGTCGCGGCTAGCCAGTTATTCGGTAGGAGGTCGCAAATTTCTTCATTCCAATAAGGATTACAGTAAAAACATGGCTGGGATAAGACCGTACCGCCCCCGTTTGTCGACAAACCGAAAGCTCAGAAGCATCTGAGCTTTCGGCGTATATGTTGTAAACGAATGGAATGGTGACGATTCTCTGTATATCTAGGAGCTTTAACGTTTGTGGTTCTTGAGCTACAGCAGGGGTAGCTGATTACGGAAGGAAGCAGGTTAACTGGATTTCTTTCTGTCAGAAATCTCAAGGTTGGAGCCCTTTTTACCGCCATCAATCACATAAAGTCTAGGAGCTAATCTCCTTCTTTTTCCTTGATTGTCAGGATTCATCTTCATATAATTTTCGTATTCTTTGCGAAAGAATTCTTCGGTTTCCCGTTCCAGTGCTTTTCTTTCGTTAAAATCTGAGATGAATTTGAAAAAACGTTTCATATGAATTCCTCCTTATGGGGTTAAAAGGTCTTAGTTTAATAGTAACATATCATTGGTTGATTTTAACCTTTTTTATAAATTTGGAGTGAAAATTATGTTCTTGTGTGAATAAAGTTGTGAATGGTTTGATTCGAGAGAATGCATGCAATCGATATTTACTGAGCATATGGGCCCGTGCATGGTGTTGAAAGGAAAGGTAAGGATTTGTTGGTATTGGAAGTATTCGTTACTTTCGTTAAAATATTCCTTTAATTATATTCATTATACACTAAATATTCTGAAAACAAAGGAAAATTATCACTTCCAGCCGCTTTTAATAGATTTTCTTTTTAATGCTTCATTATTGTGTATAGTTATTTATTACCCGAATATACGAAAATGAAACAACCCTTATAATAGGAGAAAAAAGCAATTTCCCGCATTCACGTATCGGGAAATTGCTAATGTCATAATTGGAACTTCTTAACCTGTTCAGTCAGCAATTCCGCCGAAGATGCAAGTTCACTGGCATGATTCGTGATTTCATCCATCGAAGAGCTGGATTGCTGAGCGGAGGCGGAGACTTGTTCGATTCCTGCCGCAGACTCTTCAGAAACGGCTGCGATATCTTCGATAGCCTGATTGATTTTTTTACTATTTGTGAAGATATAGTTCAATTCTTCTGTAATTTGCTGTATTTTCATTTCTACATTCCCGACAGAGTGATTGATTGTTTCAAAGGTTCGGCCAGTGAGCGTGATCTGTTTCGTGCCTTCATCAACTTGTGTATAACCATCTTCCAGGGAGTGGACGACTGTTTTTGAACGCGTTTGAATGGCGGAGACAATATTGGTGATATCCCCGACGGAGTGTGTGACCTCTTCAGCGAGTTTCCGCACTTCATCGGCGACGACGGCAAAGCCCTTGCCATGTTCACCAGCACGAGCGGCTTCTATGGCTGCATTCAGCGCCAATAGATTGGTTTGATTGGATATATCCTTGATGACCTGCACAAGCTGCGAAATTTGCTGTGATTGAGAATCGAGCCCTTTCACTTGCTCTACGGCACTTTTGACAATCACATCAATACTTTGCATCTGTTGGACCGAACTGCGCATTAAAGCGGTGCCCTCCTTGGTCAAGGAAAGGATTTCGGTTGAACATTTAGCTACATCCACTCCTTCTAGGTGGGCCAAATCGATCCTGCCGGTGAAATCATCCATCATGCGAACCATTTCAGCTGCCCGGTTGGCTTGTGACTGAACCTTCCGAAAGTTCATACATTGTAGTCGCTATTTGCTTGCTGCCCTGCCGCACTTCATTTGCTGATTGAGTCAGCTCCTCGCTTTGGTTGGAAACGGATTGCGAAACAACGAGCATTTTTTCAATCGTATCACGAAGGTTTTGCTGCATTTGGTTGGCGGAGACCGTTAATTCGCCCAGTTCATCATATGACTTTTGCTCCAGGGGCTCATGATTCAGTTCTCCGTCAGCCACCATTTTCATCCTGTCCCTGATTTTAAGGAGAGGGGTGGTAATGAGGTTGGCAGTAACAAGCGCCAGCACAAGGCCGATAAGGACTGCCGCAATGGACAGGATGATACTTGTCGTCTTGACCGATTTCCCGCTTTCGATTACGGTTTCACCTGAAGCGACAATCAATTCCTCGCGTTTTGAAGCAAGCTCCTTGAAACCCTCCATTACTTCATTGCTGATTGGCGCCACTTCATTTTTGAGTATTTCTTTAGCGCGTTCTTCATTTCCTTTTTCATATTGCGTAAATACCCGCTCTACAATCATCGTCCTCCAATCCACGCTTTTCTCGATCAATCCCTTTGCTTTATCAGAATCGCTTAAGGCTAGGAGTTCCTCCTGGATGACCTGGCTTTCTTCAGTATATTGTAAGAACCTTTCTTTATAACTCTCGTCGCCATATAAAATATAGGCTCGGGCTAATTCGGTTCTTTGTGCTAGATTATATAGCAGCTTTTCGTCTTGGATAAGAAGCGGAAGTTCCCTTTCGATGATACCCTGGGAATAAACCAGTGACTTGTTGCTGCTATAAATGTTGAATGCTCCTAAGATGACACATAAAGATATGATGAGTGAAAATGCCACCAATACCTTTGCTTTAATGCTTTTCAAATTAATGGACCCCTTTATCGATATTTTATTCACTCTTTTTTATCGGATATTCTATGGTATTTTTAAGCAATGAAAAGTTAACCAAATTTTCCATCAGGTCTAATGTTCACTTTATATAAACATCTTGATTTCTAATCATTTTCAAGTTACTATTGACTTGGAAAAATATAATATTCCGCGTTAAGGCGGAAGAGGTTCTAGCTACCCTCTCAAAAAACTAAGGAGAAACAGTGCTCTATTCTTAGGGTGCTGTTTTTTTCCGTAAAAAGGAGTTTTATAGAAATGAAGAAGAAAGAAAAGGCAGTGGTTGTGTTTAGCGGAGGTCAGGACAGTACGACGTGCCTGTTCTGGGCATTGGAGAGATTTGAGGAAGTGGAAGCGGTGACGTTCGATTATAATCAGCGGCATAGCTTGGAAATCGAATGCGCTCAAAACATTGCAAAGGAATTGGGCGTGAACCATCATATCCTTGACATGTCGCTGCTGAACCAACTGGCACCGAATGCATTGACGAGAAGTGATATCGCAGTGGCGGACGGAGAAGAAGGGGAGCTGCCGTCGACGTTCGTACCAGGGAGGAATTTGCTGTTCCTTTCGTTTGCCGGAGTGCTGGCGAGTCAGATTGGCGCTAAACATATTGTCACCGGTGTCTGTGAAACGGATTTCAGCGGATATCCAGACTGCCGCGATGTATTCATTAAATCGTTGAATGTGACCTTGAACTTGTCCATGGACCAGTCATTCGTGATTGATACGCCGCTAATGTGGCTTAATAAAGAGGAAACATGGGAGCTTGCTGACCAGCTTGGCGCGTTCGACTTTGTCCGCGAAAAGACCCTGACTTGCTATAACGGAATCATCTCCGATGGCTGTGGAGATTGTCCGGCTTGTAATCTGCGGAAAAAAGGACTGGATGACTATGTAGGCAGACGGAAGGTGCTTTCATGATGTACGGTTTTACGATAGTGGATAAACTCCAAAAAATAGATGAAGATATTCAGCGCAGCCAATTGAAGTATACAAACAAGAGGGTCCTCGTGAGTAAGGAATTCACCTTTGACGCGGCGCACCATCTGCATGACTATGAAGGGAAATGCAAGAACCTCCATGGCCACACGTATAAGGTCATTTTCGGATTGAGCGGGTATACAGATTCACGCGGGTTGATGATAGATTTTGGGGACATCAAGGATATATGGAAAAATGAAATCGAAATTCACCTGGATCACCGTTATTTGAATGAAACCCTGCCGCTCATGAATACAACAGCTGAAAATATGGTTGTCTGGATTTATGAAAAAATGGCCGAAGCCCTTTCATTAAAAGAATATGAGGGTGCTAGGGTCGAATTCGTTCGACTGTACGAAACGCCGACAAGCTATGCCGAAGCCAGACGGGAGTGGATGGAAAGTGAGTAAACTCCCGGTTATGGAAATCTTCGGTCCGACCATCCAAGGAGAGGGAATGGTCATTGGTCAAAAAACGATGTTCGTTCGGACGGCCGGCTGCGATTATTCGTGTTCCTGGTGTGATTCCGCATTTACTTGGGATGGCACCGGTAAGGAAGATACCGTCCAGATGACTGCCGAAGAAATATGGGATGAGCTGAAGCGAATTGGGGGTTCCGGTTTTTCCTTCGTGACGATATCGGGCGGAAACCCGGCTCTGCTGAAAAACCTAAACGGCTTGATAGCGATCTTACATGAAAATAAAATGAAAATAGGTGTCGAAACACAAGGGAGCCGATGGCAGGATTGGCTTCTTGATATTGATGAACTGACTATTTCACCTAAGCCGCCGAGCTCTGGAATGAACACGGACTTTACGGTGCTTGACCAAATCATCTCGAACCTTGCCGGTCGAAATCCTGAATACCATGTCTCATTGAAGATCGTCGTCTTTAACGAGGAAGACTATCAATATGCCAAACATGTACATGGGCGTTACCCGGATATTCCTTTTTATCTGCAGGTCGGCAATGACGACAGCAGGACGGCGGATGATCGTCAACTGATCAGCGGCCTATTGAAGAAGTACGAAGAGTTAATTGATAAAGTGATAGCAGATGATGAATTGAATGATGTGAAAGTCCTGCCCCAGCTGCATACCTATGTATGGGGTAACAAGCGGGGCGTGTAAAGTAAAGGCAGTGTGATGTTTAAATCACACTGCCTTTTAAGTTTATTACAACCTTTGCATGTGTGTAGCTTTGAAGGATGATGTGTATTTAAGGCCATATCCAAATAAGCGGTCCATTCCTATATGCGCGGTCCATATTAAACCAATCATCATCATTGCATCCAACTTTAGAAAAATGGCTAACAAAATCATGAAGATGGACAGGATATAAGTATGGAATAAGTTATATACCTTTGCTCCAATCCGATCATTGATCAGATAGGCCAGCATGGAAACATCAGGAGATAAAATCAACAAAAGGAAAATCCACCAGCTGAATTCATATAACGAATAGATGTAAAGCACCGCTAAAAGTGCCATAAGTCCTTCAATATGAAGGAATTTCTTCACCATTTTAAAACCTCCAAAGTTTAATTGACCATTGGTCAATAATATTAAAAAAATTATATGATATTCTTGGTGATATTTTTTACATGAAAATAAGCTAAACCTTTTACATCTTGATAAGATAGTTCAGAATTAATATAAAAAGTTATGAATCCGTGAAGAGAAAGAAAAATCGACCAAATGGATGCAGGATTCAGTTTGTTGTCAGTTAGGTCCGTCAGGGACTGGATTAGCTTTTCGTATGTTTTATTAGAATCGAATTGAAGTAACTGCTGAATTTCTTTTTCCTTCGATAAGAACATGATGGAATAATGATTCTGTTGGGTTAAACCGAACTCCAGGAAGCACAATAAAATCTTTTCCATTTTTACAGGAGGGTCATTTTCCGACATGATGATATCATCGATTAAATTATTTAAAACGGAAAAATCCGTTTTCACCAAACTATAAAATATTTCCGCCTTATTTTTAAAATGATAATAAATGGCTCCATGGCTGCAATCCAACGATTTAGCCAATTGCCTCATTGAGACATTCGAATACCCTAACGTTGCAAAAAGGTTTCTAGCTTCATTCAAAACCATGTCCCTGGACAATTCTTTACCTGCTGATTTCCTTGGCGACATCCTGTCACCTCCTTATTTATTGACCACTGGTTAATTAGGATGATAACTCACTGATTTTAAAATGTCAATTATTAGACAAAATTATAAAGTGCTGTTTTTTAAGTTGAATTTTTCCATTTGATCAAAAGAGAGCAAAGATGGGGATGCAGAACATTGCCGATGGATTATTTCCCCGCAACGTTAGCTTAAATACTAGTTGGCATGACTTTTCCCATATCCATAGCAACTCAAGAAACAGGAATTTACAGCTATTTAAGGGGGAAATCATAGGAAATATGAATGTCCTGTAATAGAAAAAGGGAACCAACCATATATACGCTAGATTTATTTTTATACCACCAATGCCCTAATATGGTATTATAAGGGTATTAGTGAAGCGTTGGAGGGAATCAATAAATGAAAAAGAAATTCGGTATTTTGGCATCAATTTTCATAGTCTTGACCGGCTATTTTTTATTAACTAAACCGTATAAAGATAAAACAAAACCTGTGGAAGACTTTATAAAAGTGAATCCACGAGATCAGGTAATAATAAATGAAATGATAATCATAGAGGGCATTGATGAGGTCAATCCAGGTGATATCGATTTGAATGATGAAGAGGAAATAAAAAAATTGGCAAAAAAGCAATATGAGGAAAATGAAAAGGGGGAAATAATCTTTACAAAAGAAAATCAGTGAAATTACCTACCTGTAATGAGTAAACTAATGGGGGAGCCGGCAGTTATTGATAGTTTTGGATAGTATCTATGGGAAACACATTGTAGAGGGAGTTCTTGAAGAGCTGATAGTAAGCAAACCTGTCCAAAGGTTGAAGGGGATACATCAAGGCGGGGCAAGTTATTTAGTTAATGAGAAGTGGGATGTCACACGATTTGACCATTCAATTGGTGTGATGCTTTTAATAAAAGCGCTTGGGGGTTCATTAGAGGAACAAATCGCTGGCTTGCTGCATGACATATCCCACACTGCATTTTCACATGTTATTGATTTCGTTCTGGATTGTAAGGATGAAGATTATCATGAAAAGATATATGATCAAGTCATTATGGAATCCGAAATCCCATTTATACTGAAGGAATATGGATATGATTGTAACGTCATTTTTCAATCAAAATGGGAATTGCTTGAACAGCCAGCACCTGAGTTATGTGCTGATCGGGTAGATTATACTCTCAGGGATATGTATCAATATGGACATATCACACTGGAATCCGTTCATGAATTTCTAGACCATGTAATTATAATAAATGGAAGGATGTATCTGGATAATATTGAATCGGCGGAATGGTTTGTGAAAACGTATTACAGCGAAGTTATTGATTTTTTCATGAATCCACTAAATATATATGGCTATGATGTCTTGGCAAAGACCTTAAAATTGGCTTTAACTAAAAAACTGATTTGCCTTGATGACCTACTCGGTACAGATGAAGAAGTCATGTCCTTGTTAAGCTCCACTGAAGACCATGAAGTGCAAAACCTGGTAAAACGGATCCATGGTAACGTTAAGGTGAAAGAAGATCTATTGGAATACGATATACATCTTAAAAATAAAATGCGCCTGATGGATCCTTCCGTCATTCAAGGAACCCAATCAGTAAGAGCATCCAGTTTATCTGAAAAAGTCAAGAAAATGGGAATTGAAGCCTATAAAAAAGCTTCGAAGGGCATATATCTAAAAGTGATTTCCGATTGAATTTCATGTCAAAGATTCATCGAAAGATCTAAGTCTCCTCCAGTATAAAAATTTAGTTGATTTTTATAGACAATCGGCATCTAGAAGGCGATTGATTAACGGGTGCCTTATCAAAAGGACACAAAATCTGAACCAGCACCCTTTAATAATTAAAAAACTAATGATGCTCGCAAAGTAGTAACACCATTTTCTAAATAACCCTTTAAACAGGTTAATGTATATACCCAACCTTCTTTTTGTCCGATCATTTTGTTTATTATTTCAGGGTCGTCTTCACTCAATCCAGATTCGTTTACTTCAATGATTGTACTCGTTTTATCCAACTCTTTTAGTGTAATTGTAACTACCGTTTCTTGATCATTTCCGCCCCACGTAAACACGATTTTCCTATTTTCCTCTACTTCCAATACATGAATGACCACTTCAGCATCGTATTCGTTATATCTCAATGTTGGCGTCCGGCCTTGTTCCCATCTTTCCGAACTCGATGAGAACCAGAAATTCCCGATTTTTTCAGGATTCACAATGGCTTCAAACACTTCATTCGTTGGCTTGACAACCTTAAATTTCGTGATTATTTGGGTATCCATACTAACTCAACTCTCTTTCAATGTGTTTTTATAGTTTCCGTTTAATTATCCCAGTCTACTGATATTGGCGGCAGGGTCCGTCCAGTTTCAAGCAAGCTCTTCAAGTTACTTAGAATGGCTGGCCATCCATTATTCAATCCTTCAAAGGTATTGTCATCGTTTACGAAATCTGTCTCCAAAAGCTCCTCATGCCTAAGCGTTAACTTCACAGTCGAATCGTCCATTTTCTGTAATTCAAAAGTGACCCGTGTAGGCTGCTCGCGAGGTGTTTCGTCTCCTGCCATGATCCATGTAAACGAGAGGAGGTGCAGCGGCTCGCATTTAAGTACATTCCCATGATCAGTAATCCGCCCATCTTCCAGCAAATATTTAACGGCTGACCCTTCCTGCCAGTCAGACTGTACTTGCAATCCGAAGTGGTATTTCTTCGTGACTTCACCACTCGTCAAGGCTTCCCAAAGCTTCCCTGGTGTGGTTGCGATATAAATAGGATAGACAAATGTGGTTTTTTTCATCATTCTTTTTCTCCTCGCCAAATAAGGTACATGACTCTATCTTTGATTTTCGGCTTTCATATACATCCGGTCAAGCAGTTTTATGCGACAGAAATCGGCAAAAGGGGGAGAGGGCCATTGAAGTAAATGGCTAAATCAAAAGGTATCCGCGAATACATACTAAAATCGACGGTATGGAAACTTCTTGATTTCCAATCGCTTTCAAGCTACGATGAATAAGGAAAATGATAATCCGCCCGGGCGGAAGAGGTTCTAGCTACCCTCTCAAAAAACTAAGGAGAACAGGGCTCTTTCTTAGGGTGCTGTTTTTTCTGTATAAGGAGAATTAAGAAATGTTAAGAATTTTATTGTATTTAGTATCCATCATCACGGCGAATGTGGTTACAGCAGCTTTTGCGCCATTACATTTTGGCATGTTCATCATCCCGATGGGTACACTGCTCATCGGGGGAACCTTCATCTTCCGAGATCTGGTCCAGAATAAATTCGGCCGCGCGAAGACCTATATATGCATCGTCACTGCACTTATTTTATCTGCATGTGTATCATTTTTATTAGGGGATACGTTACTGATTGTGTTTGCTTCCGCATTATCCTTCGTGATCGCAGAAACAGCGGATACGGAAATTTATACCCGTTTAAAGCTCCCGATGAGTTGGAGGGTGTTTTACAGCGGGATCGTTGGAGGATTTTTCGATTCGGTGATATTTGTAGTGGTTGGCCTAAGTCCTCTGGGTGCCAATATATTGCCATGGGAAGCAGTACCCGCTGCGGTCATCGGCCAAATCATCGTTAAAACTATCATTCAGTCCATTGGTGCCGTATTGTTGGGAAGAATCAACGTAGAACTGGAGAAACGTGTAGTCTCCAGTTAAATGCCAGGAGGGATGCACTCGATGGATGGAACCAAAAAAGAAGAAGATAAATGCTATTGCCTCGAGGCCTTTCGTGAAAAATATGGCCCGCATGTTCAAGGGGAATGCATGAAGCTCTCCTGCGCCAATTATCGCAAGCATAAAGGAATAGACAAAAAAGGACCAAATTAGGTCCTTTTTTTGCGTGATTGAAGTAATTCACTTGTTAACGTTCGAATTCACGAGTAAAAGTGCAAAACTCATGAGTAAACGGTGCAAATTCACGAGTAAACGTGCAAAACTCACGAGTAAACAGCCCAAATTCACGAGTAAAAGTGTAAAACTCACGAGTAAACAGTGTCGAAATCATGATTGCAGTACGAATTTTACGTTTAAACAGTGCGAAATTAAGTGTGCAGCACGCTTTTACGAGTAAAACAGCAAAAAAGCTTCCTGCGCCGTTCCATTAATGGGTGCAGGAGGCTTTTTATTTGGTTTAGAATTGCTCTGCGCTTTTCCGAACTAACTTTTCCAGGAAGAAAAAGCATTCGCGTTTCCGATCAAGTTCGGTTTGGCCATTTTCGGTGACATGATAATATTTCCTGCGGCCTGATTCGGACTCTTTCCAATGGCCTTTTATGAATTCTTTTTTCTAATCGTTTAAGGGCGGGGTAGAGGGTGCCTTCGCTTATTTCATATTTGCCCATGCTCATTTGCTTCAAGATCTTCGTGATTTCATAGCCGTATAGGTTTTTTTGTGAAAGAAGTGAGAGCAAAAGGAGGTCAATGCTTCCCTTCATTAATTCTTTATCCAAATAAAATCTCCTCCTTTTCATTTTTAAAGTGTAATACGTTGTACATCGTATCACAAGGTGCATTTTACTTTTCTTTAAAAAAATGGTTAAATGACGATTGCTAAATTAATTTAATCATAGTAAAATGTGCTTCGGAACGGATGAGTTGTGAAGAGTGTGGTAAGTATACTATATACATGATTTAATTGTTTTAATGAAAATTCGGAATAGGATAGAAGAATCCCTACTCAAGGGGTATTAATTGATTTTTTTTCGAAAATCATTTAGATTCTATTTATTAACAAGAGCAAAGAAAGAAGGTCCTAGATAGATGAAAGTGAAAGCACCTGAGTCATTCACATATATAGGTGGAAAGAGAGCAGTTCTTCTGCTTCACGGGTTTACCGGAAGTACAGGAGATATGAAGAAATTAGGGAAATACTTGAATGATCTTGACTATACTTGCCACGGACCTCTTTATAGAGGGCACGGAGTATCAGCCGAGGAACTTGCTAAAACAGGTCCAAAGGAATGGTGGGAAGATGTAGTTAATGGCTATAATTTCCTTAAAGAAGAAGGTTATGAGGAAATTGCAGTTGTAGGAATTTCTTTAGGAGGAGTTTTCTCATTAAAAGTGGGAATTGAATTGCCTGTAAAAGGTGTAGTTTCAATGTGCGCTCCGACGCAAGGAAAAAGTATCGATCGGCAAAAGAACCGCTTGCTCAGTTATGCACAGGCTTATAAGAAGTTTGAGGGCAAAGATGCAGATCAAATTGCTGCAGAAGTGAAGCTGCTTGAAGAAGAGCCTATGCCTCAACTAAAAGATGTGTTGAACATTATAAATGAGACAGGTGAAAATTTAGATTTAATCACATCACCAACTCTTGTTCTGCAAGGGCGTTTGGATGATCCCGACTATACGGAGAGTGCTACAGCGATTTTCAATGAAGTCGATACGCAGCATAAACACTTGATATGGTATGAAAAATCGGGCCATATTATCACATTGGGCAAGGAACGTGAACAGGTGTATGAAGATGTGTATAAGTTCTTAAATACACTGAATTGGTCGGAGTAATAAGTGATATATTTGATCCCCTTTAAGTTGAACGTGTAAAAAGCCTACATTCATATGTAGGCTTTAACACTATACTTGAGGGGATTTTATTTTGGCTGAAAATCTATTTGTAGAAAAAGACCTTTAAGGTATCGTCATTATCAAGAGTTGCCAATAAAATATCGTTCACTTCGGCATTATATGTTATTTTGATTTTGTTTTTCAGCCATACTTCGTCTTTACCACCCCGATGCAATTCTTTAGAATCAATCTTTCCCTCTTTAATAATCGTTTTAGGAAAAGTGAAGGCATTTGTTGCAAGGTGCATATCTGCAGGGGTTACTGCTTCATATTGAGGATCTAAAAACAATGAAATGGTACCATCCGGTTCCCATAGTGCGAGGGATACTTTTTGAATATCTTCGACTTTTTCTTTTCTTAATTCCGATAATAAAACATCGATGGAGATTCGGGCCCTTGCTAAGCTTTTATAAATGATTTGTCCATTTTCGATAAGCGGAAAGGGGGCAGAGTCAAAAAACTTCGGAGTTTGCTCCACTTAAGGACCGCAAACACACTAATTATATATAAAATGACCAATACACTGGTTGTTATCATTGAGCCCTTCAAACCTAACTTTTCGTCAGATAAAGGGTGGGCAAGAATGTTCCCAATAATCAATGCCATTATGAAATCGAGTAATCTTAACTGCGATATGGACCGTTGCCCCATCAATTTAACCGAAAAAAGTAAGAAGAAGAAAGAAATAATGGCTCTTAAAACCCATTGGATTGCAGTAAGAGTTTCCTGGCTATTAAAAAAATCCACGAAATTTCACGTCCTTATTTCTATTGGGAAGCTTATTTAAAGACCTCTTTAGATGGGGCCGTTTATAGTTTTAGCCAGCTCCTTCATAAGTATTACCCAACATTGACCCTTCGGAGACTTCCTTAATTGTTTTCGAAAAATTTATATTAATATAACAACTTTAAAACGTATTGTAATTAAAAATAAACTGATTTAAAATGATATCTTTCCTGAGAAATTTATTTAAAAAATATCCTTGTATAATATCAGTGACAATGGTCTGATAGTTTCTACCTGGCAGCCGTAATGCCGGACTACAAGGAAGTATGAAAATAGAAGAGATGAACAGATTTATGTTGGTTCGCTTGAAAAAAGCTTGATCCATTTAATATGTTTCATGAAGGCTCTCACTTTTTCACACTTTCTTGCTGCGGCTGAAGGTGTAAAAGGTGAGGGCTTTTTATATAAAAAAACGAATGGGAAATGATATAGACAAAGGGGATGAAAGCATGTATTTCTTATTGAATATACTAGGTGTTTTAGTTGTAATGGGCATCGTTTACCTTTGTTCACCTAATAAAAGGAACGTTAAGTGGAAAGCCATTCTTACCTTGCTGGTTCTTGAATTGCTTATCACATGGTTCATGCTATCAACAAAAATAGGGGCGTGGGTCATCAATCTGATCGCTTCATTCTTCACCTGGTTGATTGAATGTGCGAATGAAGGGATTTCTTTTGTCTTTCCTTCGCTCATGGCAAATGAACAAGTGGATTTCTTTTTCAGCGCATTGATGCCAATTATCTTCATTATCACGTTTTTTGATGTTTTATCGTATTTCGGTATACTTACCTGGATCATTGATAAAGTGGGATGGCTCATCTCAAAAGTTTCCGGTTTGCCGAAACTTGAGAGTTTCTTTTCGATTCAGATGATGTTCCTGGGAAATACCGAGGCACTTGCCGTACTCCGCCTTCAGCTCAGTGCGATTAAGGATCAGCGTCTATTGACATTTGGAATCATGAGTATGAGCAGCATCAGCGGTTCAATCATTGGAGCCTACCTGTCCATGGTACCGGCAACCTATGTTTTTGTAGCGATACCTTTGAACTGCTTAAATGCATTGCTGATAGCTAACATGCTGAATCCCGTCGATGTCAGTAAAGAAGAAGACGTCGTTTATGTACCTTCTAAAGAGGAACGTAAAGATTTCTTTTCCACCATTTCCAACAGTATGTTGGTTGGGGCCAAAATGGTCTTTGTCATCATGGCAATGGTTATCGGCTATGTGGCGTTAACGGCCAGCGTAAACGGCATTTTCGGCTTCTTCGTGGATGGATTGACCATTCAAAAGATTTTCTCCGTCATTTTTAGTCCATTTGCATTCCTGCTTGGATTAACTGGACATGATGCCATGTATGTCGCACAATTGATGGGAATCAAGCTTGCAACGAATGAGTTCGTTGCCTTGCTCGATTTAAAGGATAAAGTCAGTACACTGCCTCCGCATACAGTCGCTGTGGCTGTCACTTATTTGACGTCATTTGCCAACTTCAGTACAGTGGGCATGATCTATGGAACATTCAATTCCATCCTCAATGATGAGAAATCGAACATCATCGGAAGGAATGTTTGGAAGCTGTTGGTTAGCGGGATGGCTGTTTCCTTGCTAAGTGCCATGGTCGTTGGATTATTCGTTTGGTGATTTAAAACATGGGCGTCCATTTGGATGTCCTATCTGAAAAAAGCTGTGCAGGATTTTCCCATGCACAGCTTTTTCGTTTATTTCGTCAAATAGTTCTCCGTATAATACGGTTTATCCTCCTCATCGAAGGCAACTCCGACACCGAGGGATTCAAAATCTTTCTGTAATTTGTTTTCCCTGTGTCCAATGGAATTCATTAAACCTTCATGGGCAAAGATACTGCTATTTTGACCGGCAGCCAGGTTTTCCCCGCCATTCGAAAATTGATTTTGTCATCTTCCATCCGGTCGAAAGGGGATTCTCCTTCAAGGTTTGTATGGTTGAAGTATTGATTCACGGCCATATCTGCACTATGATCCTGTGCAGTGACCTTCACTCGTTTATCCCATGATAGCACGGATAGATCATGATTGACCCGTGATGCATTGGTCAAATCGAATAATTGATATTCAAAGCCCTTCTTTAATCCGGGGCCGGCTTCTGCAAAATAGCCGCTCTTTTGCTTTTCGAGTTTTGCGTCGATGATTTGGATTGCCGTGACTGTATTTTTCTCATGTTTGTCATAAAAAATGGTCACATAGCTATTATCCATTTCAAACATATCGTATTCGCCGCTGTCACTGCGAATCTGGTAATAGACGTTTCCTTTAAGCAGTTTCGTTACAGGCTCCCCCATTTTCCCGGTCACGGTTTCTTTGGGAGTGCCGCGTTTAATGCCTTCCTTTGAGGAAATCAAATCTTGGTTCGTATATAACCCAACAACTTTATTGTCGTTATCGTAGGCAACCATGAAGAAGTTTTGATAATTTTCGTGATAGGCAAACCAGTCCACGCCATATTCATTCAGCGTATTCCGCTTAGCATCACCAGCCAACTTTTCCACATCATCCTTCGTGTCGCCAATTTCGATATTTCGGACTGAGAAGGATGCATCAGCAGGTGCTTCCAGTGCTGGTTTTTTCACTTTTTCCGTTTCCTGCGATTCTTTTTCAGAAGCGTTATCCAATGTTTCCGTCAGCGAGCCAATCAGGCTGCTGACCCCAGTGCTTAGTTTTTCCAAGGCTGTCGTAACCTCGGGCCCGTTAATAAATGAACGAACATCTGATGCAAAGGCACTAACCCCGCTTTGAATCCAGACTCCTGAATATCTTTACCATATCCATACCATAATCCAGAGAGTAGGAGTATGAGGACCACAATATTAAACAATTTCCGCAAATCGTTCACTCCTGCTCTATCCAGGATATAGAATCCCGATTAATGAAAGATCATCTGCAGCACACTTAAAACAGGTGGGGCACATAACAAAAATAGTGAACACATAATGATTACTTGTGAGGCCATTTTTGGAAGCTTTTCCTTCCCTTTTCCCGAATACCAGCCACTGAACTGAAGTTTATTTCTATACCAGACGAATAATAAAAGCAGTATCGCAATATAGCCTGGCCAGCCATACTGATTCACTCCTATGTTTATATATATGCCGTTTACAATGTTCGAAAGGATTGTTCCGGCAATCCCGAATATTAATATGATGCGTTTCAATTCTAATATGACCCTCATATGTCACTCCTTGGTTAGACCATTATACTTCTTCGATTACAAAATAAAAAATTTAAATGATTTGGCATTACATATTATACCAAAAATAAAGAGGGGAATAAAACAGGTGACTCCTACGAAGGTTAAATTTAAGGGGATTTGGACTAGCTTTCATTATTAGTTAAATCAGAAGAATTCTTTAAAAACAAAAAAAGATTAGCCATTGCGCTAATCTTTTTCATTTGGGATTACTTTAATTGATCATTCAATACACTTTCCTCGAGAACGGAAAACTTATCACCATACACTCTGGTTATATGGTTTTCCCCCATGTACATAGTGCGGATAGGATACTTTCCAGGCTTTTTCCATACTCGCTAAGTTCATATTCCACTTTCGGGGGACTTGGTTGTAAACGATCCGATTGATGACTCCGTCCTTTTCCAACTCCCTCAACTGTTGGGTCAACATTTTTTGGGTGATGTTCGGCATAAGGCGCTTCAATTCACTAGTCCGCTTTTTCCCGTGGGTCAGATGGCAGAGGATAACGCATTTCCATTTTCCGCCCATTACTTCAAGTGTAGCTTCAACGGATATATTGTATTTCTTTTTTGCATGATTTGCATACTCTCCTTATTTTATAGGTACTAAAAGGTGCCTATATCACTTTAAAGTACGTACTATTTTTTATTTGTATTATATCTCATAATAACATTTGCACACCGAATTCCACTGTACCATTTATAAAAAAGTTGCTCAGGCAATTTCAATGATAGTACAAAATGACAAGAAGGAGAAGAGGATATGATTTCAAAATAAAAATAGAAGTACATGGGCATTGCTGGCTTTAGCGATCAGTGCCTTTGCGATTGGAACAACTGAGTTCATCAGCGTGGGGTTATTACCACTCATTTCCAAAGATTTACACATTACAGTGACAACGGCGGGATTGACGGTGTCCTTATACGCCTTGGGGGTCATGTTCGGGGCACCTATCCTGACATCACTGACATCGAATATGTCGCGAAAGACTTTATTGCTTTGGATAATGGTCGTGTTCATTGCCGGAAATGCATTAGCGGCTTCTGCAACCACGGTCGGTGTATTATTGATCGCACGTGTCATTTCAGCGCTTGCACATGGTATCTTCATGTCAATCGGCGCTACGATTGCCGCTGATTTGGTCCCTGAAAACCGCAGGGCGAGTGCCATCGCCATCATGTTTACAGGTCTGACGGTGGCAACGGTGACCGGGGTTCCTTTTGGAACCTTCATCGGTCAGCAATTCGGCTGGAGATTCGCTTTCATCATCATTGTGGCAATCGGCTTGATCGCTTTCATCGGAAATGGCATCCTAGTCCCATCAGATTTAAGAAAAGCGGCACGGACCACTTTCCGAGACCAACTCAAATTGGTGACGAATGGGCGTTTGCTGTTAGTATTCATCATTACAGCGTTAGGGTATGGAGGTACATTCGTTGTCTTCACGTACCTGTCGCCGTTACTTCAGGAAGTGACAGGGTTTAAAGAAGGAACTGTGGCCTTGATTTTGTTAATATATGGAGTGGCCATAGCGATAGGAAATACCCTTGGCGGGAAATTCGCCAATCGCAATCCTATTAATGCCCTATTCTATATGTTTCTTATTCAGGCCATTGTACTTGTGGTGTTGACTTTCACGGCACCGTTCAAGGTAGCTGGTTTAATTACGATCATTTTAATGGGATTGTTTGCATTCATGAATGTTCCGGGGCTTCAAGTGTATGTCGTCATGTTAGCGGAGCGTTTCGTGCCGAGTGCAGTGGACGTGGCGTCAGCCATCAATATTGCCGCCTTCAATGCGGGTATCGCCATTGGTGCCTACTTAGGAGGGGTGATAACGGATTCGATCGGGTTGATCCATACAGCGTGGATAGGTGGAGTCATGGTGTTTGCAGCAGTGATTTTAACAGGCTGGAGCCGGGCCATGGAAAGTAAAGACCGTACCAAGGGAACGGACAAAATAGCATAGGATTAAAAAAGTGATGGATCTTAGAAAAAGCATGCTATGCGTATAGAGTATCAATAATATAAGTATCATTGCATCCCTTCAGCGAATGATGGAAGGTTCCTTGAAGGGATGTAATGATACTGATACTTAATCGCATTACAATCTGCAAAAACAATCATTTGGAGGTAGAGTGATAATGGTGAAAAACTTACAAGATACAACTACATTGCATAACGGCGTCGAAATGCCTTGGTTTGGATTGGGCGTATTTAAGGTGGAAGAAGGACCGGAGCTGGTAAATGCAGTTAAAGTGGCCATTAAACATGGTTATCGCAGCATCGATACGGCTGCCATTTATGAAAATGAAGAAGGGGTTGGACAAGGGATCCGTGAGGGCTTAAAAGAAGCTGGAATCTCAAGGGAAGACTTATTCGTAACATCAAAAGTCTGGAATGCCGATTTAGGCTATGAATCGACAATTGCAGCTTACGAAAAAAGCTTAAAGAAACTTGGCTTGGAGTACCTGGATTTATATCTTATCCATTGGCCAGTGGAAGGAAAATATAAAGAAGCCTGGAGAGCGCTGGAAACTCTATATAAAGAAGGAAAAGTGAAAGCGATCGGTGTGAGCAATTTCCAGATTCACCATCTAAAAGATTTAATGGAAGATGCAGAAGTGAAGCCGATGGTCAATCAAGTGGAATGCCATCCGCGTTTAACTCAAAAAGAAGTTCAGGCATTCTGTAAGGAACAAGGAATACAACTTGAAGCATGGTCTCCTTTGATGCAAGGTGAACTTCTTGATAATGACGTTTTACAAGCCATTGCAACCAAGCATGGCAAATCAGTTGCACAAGTCATTTTACGCTGGGATTTACAAAATGGGATTGTAACGATTCCAAAATCCACTAAAGAACATCGTATTGTCGAAAACTCAACTGTATTCGATTTCGAATTGACGGAAGAGGAAATGAACCAAATTGATGGATTGAATCAGAATCACCGTGTTGGTCCAGATCCTGATAATTTCGACTTTTAATTAGGTAGGAAGGCAGGAGAGGGACGGGATACCTGTCTGAGTTTGTAGTCAAAAGGGGTTCCATCTGAATTCTTAAGCAAAGTTGATTGGAACGGAGGGGGCGAGACTCCTGCGGGAAAAGCGCGTCCAAGGGAGACCCCACAGGCGTAGAGCGCCGAGTAGGCTCCCGGACCGCCCGCGGAAAGCGAGTGCCTGGAGTGGAAATCAACGTTCATATTTTACACTCTCTCAAAAAAATGCAGGCAATCTTAATTATTCCAGTTTGTCTATAGTCAGGGGACGGGATACCCGTCTTTCTCTTTTTTATTGGATCTTCGCATTGGTGGGGATGGAAATGCCGTATCAACAGACGATGGCGTTTACAATGATAGCTTCAGGAATCTGATTAGTTGACACAGTTTTACTGGGATGATATAAATGCATGTGCATGCATTATATAAAAAAGGAGATAAAAAATTATGAATGATTTATTTTCACCTTATCGCATAAAACAACTTGAACTTAAAAAATAGGATCGTCATGCCGCCGATGTGCCAATACTCCGTCGAAGCTAAAGATGGTATACCAACGAACTGGCACCAACAGCATTATGTAAGCAGGGCAGTTGGCGGCACAGGGTTAATTATAGTGGAAATGACAGATGTGGAGCCTGATGGTCGCATTTCGGATCGCGATCTTGGATTATGGTCAGACGATCAAATTGGGGCATTCTCCAACATCGTTAAGGAAGTTCATCAATATGGTGCAAAAATCGGGGTGCAAATTGCCCATGCAGGCCGTAAAGCGGAGGATGCGGAAACGCCGGTGGCACCATCAGCCATTGCGTTTGATGAAACGTATAAAACACCAAGGGCTTTAGAAACGGAAGAAGTGAAAGAAATGGTCGATAAATTCCGGGCATCGGCCAGAAGGGCAGTTCAAGCAGGATTTGACGTAATCGAATTACATGGTGCCCACGGGTATTTAATCCACCAATTCACATCACCGCTTACGAATAAACGTGATGACGAATATGGAAGGGACCTGACTAAATTCGGAGTGGAAGTCATTAAAGCAGTGAAAAGCGAAATGCCTGCCGACATGCCTTTAATCATGCGCATTTCTGCAAAGGAATACGTTGAAGGCGGATATGGTATTGAAGAAAGCATTGCATTTTCACAAGTCTTTAAAGAAGCAGGCGTCGATATGTTCCATGTAAGCTCTGGAGGAGAAGGCCCGATTGGAGCAGACGGAAGACCTGGTACGCATGCCAGCTATCAAACTCCGTTGGCCAGGGAAATCAAAAAAGCTTTGGATATTCCGGTAATTGCTGTAGGTCGATTAGATGATCCGATTCTTGCAAATTCAATCATTGGTAATGAAGAAGCGGATTTGGTCGCCGTCGGCAGAGGAATGTTGCGAAACCCTTATTGGGCACTTGAAGCATCTAAAGCTTTGAATATAAAAACGGAGATTCCTAAACAATATCAACTGGGATTCAAGCATTGATACGGATTTTTAAAACGCCGGCGAATATTATATTCGCCGGCGTTTTTTCATTCAGTGCATGGGAGAATTTGATACGCGAATCCATTACGTGATGTTTACCTGGAAATTTTGCTATAATGAAAAAGATAAATCAAACGATAATTCGAGGTGCTAATTATGGAAGAAATCAAAATCATTACAACTGAAGAAGTGGAAGCTAAGCTTGAGGCAGGCGAAGCGATGGAACTTGTCGATGTTCGTGAAGACGAAGAAGTGCAAGAGGGGATGATCGAAGGCGCGAAACATATTCGCATGAATGATATCGGCGAACCTTGACTATTTTGATAAAGAAAAAGAATATATTTTTATCTGCCGTTCAGGACGCCGCAGTGAAAATGTATGCCATTACCTTCAGGAACAAGGATATAAAGTGGCAAACATGGTAGGCGGAATGCTTGAATGGGACGGCGAAGTCATCGTTAAGTGAAGTTCTTCAAAAAGACCTGTTACATTTGTAAGCGTAAATCCAAGAATGTGACGGCTTATTTGAATGAAGAAAGAAAAAGATCATGGTTTGTTCACAATGCCGTGAATATGCGGAAAGACGCGCATATTTGAAGGCATGAAAAAGGGTCCTTTCATCTGAAAGGGCCCTTTTTCTGTATGGACCTCTCCTTACGGGAATGCAAAAGTTATATGTTAAAATTAGGGTGCTGAAGTCAGAAAATAAAGAAAAAGGAGAGTTGAATAATGAATGTTCATAAAATAGCGGTCATTGCGGGTGACGGGATTGGTCCTGAGGTGATTAATGAGGGTGTAAAGGTCCTTAAAGAAGTGGCGGCAATTGCCGGGGATTTTTCTTTCCAGTTCACCTATTTTCCATGGGGCTGTGAATATTACCTTGAGCACGGCAAAATGCTCCCCGACGACGGACTGGAACAACTGATGAAATTTGACGCCGTGTATCTTGGGGCTGTCGGTTATCCTGGTGTCCCGGACCATATTTCCTTACGTGAACTTCTGCTGAAGATCAGAAAGGGATTTGACCAATATGTGAATGTTCGGCCCATTAAATTGCTTCAAGGTGCACCCTGTCCATTAAAAGACGTGACTCGTGACCAAATCGATATGGTTGTCATCCGTGAAAACAGTGAAGGGGAATATTCCGGTGCCGGTGATTGGCTTTTTAAAGGAAAGGCGGAAGAAGTCGTCCTCCAGACGGGGGTCTTTTCACGAAAAGGAACCGAAAGGATCATCCGTTATGCTTATGAACTGGCGCGTAAGACGGGAAGGACGCTAACGAGCATAAGCAAGGCGAACGCATTGAATTATTCAATGGTTTTTTGGGATCAGGTTTTTGAAGAAATTGGACAGGAGTATCCGGAAGTGGAAACGAATTCCTATCTGGTCGATGCGGCAAGCATGTATTTTGTCAAACAGCCCGAACGGTTTCAAATCGTTGTCACCTCCAATTTGTTTGGTGATATCATAACTGATTTGGGTGCTGCCATTGCAGGCGGGATGGGACTGGCGGCCGGTGCCAACTTAAACCCGGAACGGATTTATCCTTCGATGTTCGAACCGATTCATGGTTCAGCCCCGGATATAGCACATCAAGGCATCGCCAATCCACTTGCGGCCATATGGTCCGCCAGTCAGATTCTCGATTTCTTCGGACATGAAGTTTGGGGTGCAAAAGTGTTGGACGTGATCGAACAGGCGATGGTCGATAAAAAGGCGCTGACTCCTGATATGGGCGGGGCAGCTTCCACAGAAGAAGTCGGGGATGAAGTGGTTAAAATATTATCCGCTTTACAAACAAATCAAGTATAAAAATCAAGAAAAAAGGGCATCCTGCACAATAACTATCATTATAGTAAAAGGGCGGGAGAGCCGATGATACAAGTCAAATTATTTGATTATGAGCATGAAAAGGATCTAGAGGATGAAATGAACTTTTTCCTGGAAGACATTCGTGATAATCAAATCGTCGATATCAAATATAATGTCGCCACTACAGGTGAAGAGGAAGAGGAACAGATCTACTGTTTCAGTGCAATGATCATCTATAAAAAAAATAAAGGCCGGCTGGCCCTATAATCAATAATGGACTACCTCCTTGCGTGCAGGCTGACACTCAAAGGTAGTCTTTTTACCGTCTTGGATTTCCTGGGAAGGGGGCATATTCTGTGGAAATCAGGACGATGTCGCCTCCCCGCCGTTGACATGAAGTGTTTGTCCTGTCACAAAACGGGAATCATCAGAGGCGAGATAGACAAAGGTGGGAGCCAGTTCAAATGGCTGGCCTTGACGCTCCATCGGATTATCGACTTGCGTCACTTCGTCTGCCGAGAAACTTGCCGGGATGAGGGGTGTCCAAAACCTTCCGGGCGCAACGGCGTTTACCCGGATGCCTTGATCGACAAGGCTGTTTGCCAAGGCACGGGTAAAACCAATGTTGGCCCCTTTAGTCGCCGTATAATCAATTAGTTGCTTATTCCCATTAAACGTCACGACAGAAGATGTATTAATGATGGAGGACCCAGCTTTTAAATGGGGAAGGGCAGCACGTGTCGTATAGAAGTGGGAATAGATATTCACTTTAAAGGTATCATCGAATTGCTCATCCGTGATATCAAGCAAGCTTAATTGCTGAAATTGAATACCCACGTGGTTACAAAGAATATCGAGCTTTCCAAATGTTTCGATGGTGTCTTCCACGATATTGATGCATTGCTGCTTATCCCTTAAGTCCCCAGGCAGCAGTAAGCAACGTTGCCCAAGCTCTTCAATTCTCGTTTTAGTCCGATTGGCATCCTCATGTTCATCCAAATAAGCGATGGAAACATCTGCACCTTCCTTAGCAAAAGCGATGGCAGCCGCAGCACCAATCCCACTGTCTCCGCCAGTTATCAATGCGACTCTACCTGTTAATTTCCCGCTGCCCCTATAATTTGGATTTTCGATGATGGGCCTGGGCACCATTAATTTTTCTACACCGGGTTGGCGAAATTGGCGTTGCTCCGGAACTGTGATGGGAACGTCTTGATAACGAGTGATCTTCCCATAATTCGGCCGCATGGGATAGCTTTTACCGGATGATTTCTTTTTCTTATCTTCTGCCATGAGGGGTCCTCCCAAAAAGAATTTAGTCAAATTACTTTATGATGATCAGGCATCTGCCGTGCATGAAGAACATGTATGGGGACGGGCTCGTTGCCGTACGGCTCGAATATGCTGAAGGGTAGAAAAAGTTTTTGGAGGCCACTATATGCCATATTATTATAGCGAAGAAGTGAAGATGTTATTGGTCGATCAATCGGATGAAAAGGTGGAGTTGTTATATGACTCCAACCCCAATACCTTTGAATTGCCGCTTATTGGACCGAGACCGCCATATTATTATAACCCGCGCTATGTGCCGTATTATCCCGTGATTTAAGGGGTGAACATCAAAAGGGAAAATGCATGAAGAACGGAGTCTGTTGAATTGGGCTGCCTTGGTCTTTCTATGAGTGGACTAAAAAGCAGCCTCAATTCGACTCAACGAAATTCCAGATCATAACATGACATTAGGAAAAACTGATTATATTTTTCTATGAATTTTACAAACACGGAGATAATGGGTAAAGTTATACTTAATACATAGTGCGGACTGGTGTATTTAAAGGAGAGATCCATTTTGGATATAAAAATGAAACAACTAATAGAAAATATACAGCAATCGGATGGCGGCCATATTTTATACTGTTTTAATGAATTGGAAAGATACATTGAAAATGAGGCAACTTTCATCATTGCCGGTGTCGAACAGGGAGACCATATCCTGGTTGTCGAAAATGACCGTATCTTTCCTTTCGTGTACAAGAAATTGCAGCTTCATTTAAATGAGGAGCAATTGGAGCAAGTGCATCTTATGAATAATTTTGATTTTTATTGTTTTCATGGAGACTTCCACCCTTCGACGATGGTTAATTATTTCTTGGAAAATATCGATACATACACTGAACGCAATCAGCACGTGCGGACTTGGGGCCATGTTGAATGGGGCCATGACGATCAAGTCAGCTTAGCGATAGGGGAATATGAAAAAGGGATCGACAAACTGATCAAGGAACGAGGGTTGATTTCTGTTTGTGCATACGATGACTGCAGAGTGCCTGCCGAGCTTAAAAGAAATTTGATCAAGCATCATGGGTTCCTGATAACCGATGAAAAAATCACGATTTTAGCAAACGGATAGAATAAAGGGGAGAGTTATTTGGAAAGTTTTACTGAACGGGTGATTAATATCATACAACGGATCCCTTCCGGTAAAGTGATGACATATGGTCAAATTGGACAGCTCGCAGGAAGTCCGCGCGGTGCAAGGCAGGTCGTAAGGATCCTTCATTCAAGCAGCAAAAACATGACCTTCCTTGGCACCGGGTGATCAATGCCAAAGGTGAAATCGGCATAAAAGCGGAGCGCGCCGCAGAACACCAGAAGGCGATGCTCGAGAGTGAAGGCATCACATTCACGAAACGGAATACCATTGATCTCGAAGCATTTCTCCATCATCCAGAAATATTTTAACATAAACGCCGGATAATAGAGGCGCGCGGGTACGGACGAAAAAGTACGGTGAAGGCCAAAAAAACAGCACCTACGCCAGAATCAAAGCCTAACAAACACCGAGTGGATAAATAGACTTGCGAAATCGCATGAAAAGAGGCTGATCCAAGCGGATCAGCCTCTTATGATTAAGAACGGGCATACATGGCAGCATTCATTCCGGCGAGCCTTCCGGTTACTAATGCCGATGTGATATTGTAACCGCCTGTATATCCGTGTATATCCAGAATTTCACCGCAGAAATAAAGTCCGTCCATTAGCTTGGATGCCATTTCTTTTGGATGTATTTCTTTGACGGATACGCCGCCGCCCGTTACGAAGGCTTTTTCTAGCGGCTGGGTGCCATGCACCTTGAATTGGAAGTCCTTGCATAATTCTGCAAAGCGGCGGATTTTTTCATTTGATATCGTCGCTCCTTGTTCTTGAAGGTCGATGCCGCTTCGTTCAAGCAGGAAGTGAAGGTATCGTTCAGGAACTAAACCTTTTAAGGTGTTTTTAATGGCTTTTTTCGGTTCGGCTTTGATTTCCTTCATGATGTCTTGAAAAACCTCTTCCTTGTTTCGGTCCGGCAGGGCATCGAGTTTCATGGTCACTTCCGACAGGCTCCATTTTTCATCGCTTTCACGACGAATTGGCTGCATCTTAGAACAGCTGGACCGGAGACGCCAAAATGGGTGAAGAGCATATCCATTCTGTGTGTGATCAGGGCCTTGCCTTTTGGGTTAAGGACACTTAATGAAACATCTCGAAGTGCGAGACCTTGAAGTGACCGATTTTTAATGAATGCTTCATGGCTAAGTACGGGAACTTCAGTTGGGAACAGCTCGGTAATCGTATGCCCCGCCTTTTTAGCCCATGCGTAGCCGTCTCCGGTTGAACCGGTGTGGGGAACAGATTTTCCGCCGACTGCTATCACGACTGCATCCGTGTCAATGACCTGTCCATCTTTTAACCGGACACCGCTTGTTTTTCCATGTTCATAGAGAACTTCCGCAACTGGAGAGTTCTTATAGATCGTTACTTTTAAATTTGACAGGCGCGTCAGAAGGGCATCCACGACACTTTGCGCTTTATCGTTGACAGGGAACATCCGGCCATGGTCCTCTTCTTTAAGAGCCACGCCCAATTTTTCAAAGAATTGAATAATGTCTTCATTATTGAACTCTGAGAAAGCACTGTATAGAAATCGCCCGTTTCCAGGGATATGCTGAATGATTTCATCGATTGAGAGCCTGTTCGTCACGTTGCAGCGTCCGCCGCCCGATATGGCAAGTTTTCTTCCAAGCTTCTCGCCTTTATCCACTAACAATACATGGGCACCTTTTTCCCCGGCAGCTATTGCTGCCATCAATCGGAAGGACCGCCGCCAATTACCACTACATCATATTTCAAATTGATCACCACTTTATCATTTTCAGTCCCTTCATTATATAGCAATAGCCCGTCAGATTGCGAATGTAGAAAAAAAGGAATTATTTGTTTGTGTATTATCTTCGAAAACGATAAACTTGAATGTAGTTTTCTATAGAAAAAATACTTTAATATGATAAGATAAAGAGCGTGTGAAACGTAACTGACAGAGGCAGGAAGGGATTAGATGTCATCTAAGTTTTTAAAAGGGGCTTTTATATTAACGCTGGGAGCGATCATTTCCAAGGTTCTTGGTTTATTTTACGTCATCCCATTTGAACATATGGTTGGGAATAAAGGTGCTACCCTCTATCAATATGGGTACGTTCCATATACCATTTTC
This sequence comes from Peribacillus frigoritolerans, assembly GCA_030562215.1. GTDB lineage: Bacteria > Bacillota > Bacilli > Bacillales > DSM-1321 > Peribacillus > Peribacillus frigoritolerans_B. The sequence continues at coordinate 423,357 of JAUPFL010000002.1, forward strand.
ATTAGCTTTGCAACGGCAGGCATGCCGCTTGCAGTTTCTAAATTCATCTCGAAGTATAATGCGCTCGAGGAGTACGCCGTCGGTGAGAAGTTATTTAAATCAAGCCTGAAATTAATGGTTATCACCGGTTTTCTCGCTTTTTTGATTCTCTATACGATGGCACCGATGTTTACTGGAGTCTTTGGAGTCAAGGAGGAAGATGTCGCGGATGTCACGGAGATCATACGGGCAGTCAGCTTCGCCTTGATTTTTGTACCGTTCATGAGCATCATCCGCGGCTTCTTTCAAGGTCATGAAGCGATGGAACCAACGGCCATCTCTCAGGTTGTCGAACAAATTGTCCGCATCGTGTTCCTTCTGGCCGGTGTGTATGTTGTTTTGAATGTCATTGATGGAGAGTTAGTGAGAGCCATCCAAATAGCTACCTTCGCGGCGACGGTCGGGGCTGTCGGCGGTTTAGTGGTATTGTTTTGGTATTGGAAAAAACAAAAACCCTATTTGGACAGCTTGATGAAAAAGACCGGGGGACGATGGAAATTTCCCTGAAGGAGATCTATAAAGAAATCTTTCTTTCGTCGATTCCATTCATCTTTGTCGGAATCGCGATGCCAATGTTTCAATTGGCTGACTTGCTTTCTTTCAATAAGGCGATGTCGTCCATCGGGCTGCAGCATGTTGCTGAGGATGCACTTGGGGTGTTGAATGTATATGCCCAGAAGCTTGTCTTGATTCCGATGACGCTCGCAACCGGGTTTTCGATGGCGCTTCTTCCTTCGGTGACGAAGGCATATGTAAGCGAGGATTCAAAAGAGTTCAACCGTCAGCTGAACCAAGCCTTCCAAATTTTGTTGTTCATTACGATTCCAGCGGTCGTTGGCATGTCGGTGCTAGCCGATCCAATCTATAGTGCCTTTTACAGCCATGATCCACTTGGAATCAGTGTCCTGAAGGCATATGCGCCCGTTTCGATCTTGTTTGCGCTTTTTTCCGTTTCGGCGGCTGTATTACAAGGGATCAATCAGCAAAAATATACGGTGCTCAGCCTGCTAGTTGGCTTTTTAATCAAATTGAGCTTGAATATCCCGTTGATCAAGTTGTTTGAAACGGAAGGATCCGTTTATGCCACGGCATTCGGCTACTTGGCTGCTGTGCTGCTGAATTTGTATGTCATTACCTACTTTACTGGATATCGTTATAGCCTTACCATCAGAAGATCTGTTTTGATCACAGTTTTTTCAATAATAATGGGACTGGCTGCCTGGGGAATGAACGGTTTATTATCGCTATGGCTTACAACGGAAGGGCGCTTCCAGGCGATTTTGATCGTGGCCGTTTGTGCAATTTTTGGAGCGCTCATTTATGCGGCGCTTTCCTTGAAAAGCAAACTTGCGCATCGTTTGTTCGGTGCCCGGATCGATCGGTTAAAAGCTAAATTAGGATTATAAGCTGGAAGTTTGATGTGTAAAAAAAGGGTATTGAATGGTGAATCCCCGATTAAAATATATTGGCCTTGCCTGTTATTAAAGTGGGCAAGGCTTTTTACTGAAAAAGGCTTTAGGAGGAAACGATGAGAATTGATAAGATTTTATCCAATATTGGTTATGGCAGCAGGAAAGAAGTGAAAAAGCTCCTGAAATCCGGCGCCGTCAAGGTCAATGAAAGGCCGATTAAGGACCCGAAGGAACAGGTGGACCCTGATGCGGAAATCGTGACGGTTCATGGTGAACGGGTTGAATACAGGGAATTCATCTATTTAATGATGAATAAACCTCCGGGCGTATTGTCGGCAACGGAAGATAACTACCAAGAAACGGTCATCGATATCCTGGAGCCGGAAGATTCGGTATTCGAGCCATTTCCTGTAGGCCGTCTTGATAAGGACACAGAAGGTTTACTGCTGATCACGAATGACGGAAAGCTTGCCCATCAACTGCTTTCCCCAAAGAAACATGTCCCTAAAACATATTTTGCGGTCATTGATGGCGAAGTGACGGAACGGGATATCGAGGCATTCCGCAACGGCGTGACCTTGGATGATGGATACGAAACAAAACCAGGAGAATTGAACATTTTAAAATCAGGTCTTACATCGGATATCGAGCTAACGATCATGGAAGGGAAGTTCCATCAGGTGAAGCGGATGTTTGAGGCCGTTGGCAAACGTGTCGTCTACCTAAAGCGTCTTTCCATGGGAAGTTTACAGCTTGATGAGGAGCTTGAGCTTGGTGAATACCGTGAGTTGACAGCGGAAGAGCTTGAACAGTTAAAGGCAGGCCAGCCGACTGAATGATATATGGATACAAAAAATGAGGCGGACAATATTGTCCGCCTCAAAGTATTTTTACATATCGATCTTGTTCGGGTGGTCGTTCTTTTTACGATGACATCTTCACCTTTTTACTTGTTGTCGTCCAAAGGCCTCGGCTTGGGCTTTGAACAAGGTCATTGTATGCTAAGACATTTAAATCGCGCTGCACAGTTCGAGGAGTGATGCCAAATTCTTCTACAAGCTCTTGAGTAGAAACCGTACCGTTATTACTAATGAACATATAAACGGATTTAATACGGGTTAACATGCGATTTGTTGAAGGTTTCAAAAAATCACTCCTTATTCTTTTCATTGTTATTTTGAACAAATGAAAACAACCGATATGTCGGACAGCATTTCAGCTGTCACTATGTACTTGCTATACCCACCCTATAACTCCTCGGAAACATTAGAAAAAATAAGATGTCATTAGCTTCATTCTACCCCTTTGCAAAAGCAAATTCTAGGAAAAGATACTAATTGACTAAATATTACATTTATTATATCAAATTTTAACAAAATTATTCTCTTTACCTATACAAAATTAATAAAGAGCTGTTCCATTTGTTCATGTTCATATTTTGCCAATAAAGGATGCTTACTATGCACACAACATGAATGTTGACTTTTAAGGCATATACATGTTATTTTACTTAAAGTGATCAATAAATCGTAACGATTACGTTTTATTGATTGGTACAGGAATTGCTTGATGGCTTGCGGTTACGATGTCATAATGAGTTATTGGGCAGTATAGACTTTTCATACATATATCTAAAAGGATTTAAATATAAACCATTCGAGGTAGAGCCATATGAACGAAAGATTAATGGAGTTTTTATTACGCGACGAAGTGACCAGACTTTCTGGCGTCAAAAAACAAGTGTATGAATTCATCGTGAACGAAGAAGATTATCTTGCATCGAAGGCGGACACGGTCGATCAATTCATGAGATTGCTGGTAAAGCATTCTCCGCCCAGGCTAGCAGCCCGTCATTTCAATATGCCTTATGGGGAAATCATTCGTTTCATGAATGAAATAGAAGATGAACTGAATGAGAGATTAGAGGAAAGATGCAAGAAAGTGAAGTGGATGGACTACACGGAAAAGGACCAGCAGGCATTTGAGGAATATCATAAGAAGTTATATCTTTTCGTAAATTAATAAATTGGATCCTGAAAATGCCCTCGGTATGAAAGGGCATTTTTTTATTTGTCCGGATCCGTCTGACAGGACCATAAGAGCAAGAATGAGGACGAATTGGAGCTGGGTTGATTGTTAAAATGAGAACAAATAAATTTTAGGAGCAACTATAATGACTAACATTAAGGAATTCAATGACCTACACTTTTCGAAGGACCTGTTAATATTGGGGAATGCCTGGGATCTATTATCGGCCTTGATCCTCGAGAAATCAGGATTCAAGGCCATTGGAACGACAAGCTGGGGGATTGCCAGCTCCCTGGGTTATTCTGATGGTGAATTGATTGATTTTGAAAGACATTTAGGTATCATTAAACTAATTGCGGATAATGTGAAAATTCCCGTCACCGCGGACATTGAAGCAGGCTATGGTGAAACCGCAGAAAAGATTGTCGATAATGTGTTAAGGACGGCAGATGTCGGTGTAGCGGGGATCAATATTGAGGATTCGTTCAAAAAACAAAAAGGGCTAAGAGATATATCCCTACACTGCAGCCTACTATTAAAAATAAGGGAAGCGTTGGATTATAGTGGGTATGAAGGTTTTTACATCAATGCCAGAACAGATACTTATTTTCAAAAAGAAAATCCTTTCCTTGAAACAGTTGAACGGGCTAAAGCGTATGTGGAGAGTGGTGCCAGCGGAATATTCGTCCCTGGGTTAATGAACTATGATGAAATAAAGGAAATCACTTTGAACATAGGCGCTCCCCTAAATGTATTATCTTTGCCCGGATTAACGAATGGTAAGGAGCTAGAAGAGTTAGGCGTGAAACGTCTCAGTTTCGGCAATGCCCTATCCGATAAAGTCATTGCATTGTTAGAGCGAGATACAGCACGAATAGTAGAGCTGAATGACACCTCACATTTATATGGGAACTAAAACCTGAAAGGATGCGGAGTATAATGGCTGTTATAAATCTTTCTTTTGAAGAAATGTGGGAGAAGATCATTGCTTGCGACCCTAAATATGACGGATTATTCTTTACGGCAGTAAAGACAACTAAAATATACTGCCGCCCTTCCTGCAGGTCAAGGAAGCCGAAAAAAATAAATGTGAAATTCTATCATGACATCGATGAAGTCGAGAAGGCTGGTTTCCGTGCTTGCAAAAGATGCCAACCGGACGTTGATGATTCCCCTCAGTTGGGACTTGTAAGAGATATCATCGCTTTCTTGGTAAATCAGTATAATCAAAAAGTTGAATTAAAGGATATTGCCAATCATGTCGGTGTAAGCTCCTATTATCTGGAGCGGCTATTCAAAAAGGAAACATTAGAAACCCCCGTTCCTACTTGGAAAAAATCAGAGTGGATAAAGCTTCATACCTTCTAACAAGCACAAGTCTAACGAATCTTGAGATTTGCCTTGAAGTGGGCTTCCAAAGCCCTTCAAACTTTTATAAGGTATTTCGCCGTTTGAAAAATTGTTCTCCCAGCGAATATCGCAACATGAATCTTAAGAAACGAGTGTAATCCACCTATACAGAAATGGAGAGATCCTTATATGAGTGAATTATATAAATTAGATTATGAATCACCGATTGGAGTTATCGAGATATCAGGAACGAATGAGGCCATCTGTTCCATAATGTTCGCTGAAAGGGATACAAAGATAAATATTATGCAAGATCAAACACCCAAGGTTTTGGTGGAGTGCTTGAATCAGTTTGATGAGTATTTCAAAGGTGAACGCAGGGAATTTACATTTCCTTATATACTTGAAGGGACCATCTTCCAGAAAAACGTGTGGAACGCTTTAACAGGAATCCTGTACGCTAACACGGGTTCCTATAAAGACATCGCCGTTTCAATCGGTAATGAAAAAGCCATTAGGGCAGTAGGGAGCGCTAATGGCAGAAATAAGTTAAGCATCGTGATTCCTTGTCATCGAATAATAGGTTCAAATGGGAAATTAACTGGTTATGCGGGTGGCTTATGGAGAAAGGAATGGCTCCTACAGCATGAAAGGAATTTTAATTGAGGTACTAGGTTCAACTTTATGAGAATCACCGGGCCACTCTCCGTTGATGGAGGACACAGTTTTTTTATTTCAAGTTCCAGTTGATTTCAGAAATCCGCTCCCTTTCCGAAGACTGTCTGCCAAGCCTCGCCGGTAAACGGCTGCGGGGTCTTGGCTAGCCCGTTATTCGGCAGGAGTGTCGCAAATTTCTTCCATCCATTAAGGAGTACAGGAAAAAACATGAAGGATAAACTAGTCTTAAACATGGTTCGAGATGAGACTGGCCTGCAGTTTTTTCTTTTAAGATTCCAGTTGATTTCAGAAACCCGCTCCTTTCCGCCGACTGTCTGCCAAGCCTCCTCGACGTAAACGTCTCCGGTGTCTCGGCTAGCCAGTTATTCGGCAGGAGTGTCGCAAATTTCTTCCATCCAATAAGGATTACAGGAAAAAACATGAAGGATAAACTAGTCTTAAATATGGTTCGAATAAGACCAACCTGTAGTTTTTCTTTAAAAACGTCCAGTTGATTGGAACGGAAGGTACGAGACTCCTGCGGGAAAAGCGTGGCAAGGGAGACCCCGCAGGCGTGCCGAGGAGGCTCCCGCCCGCCCGCGGAAAGCGAGTGCCTGAAGTGGAAATCAACGTTCCCATATTACAAACCCACAAAAAAGCTGTCGGCAAATAATTATTATCTAGTTTGTGAACAAAAGGGTTCTAAAATAAAACAAAGTTGATAGGAACGGAAGGTACGAGACTCCTGCGGGAAAAGCGTGGCAAGGGAGACCCCGCAGGCGTGCCGAGGAGGCTCTCGCCCGCCCGCGGAAAGCGAGTGCCTGAAGTGGAAATCAACGTTCCCATATTACAAACCCACAAAAAAGCTGTCGGCAAATAATTATTATCTAGTTTGTGAACAAAAGGGTTCTAAAATAAAACAAAGTTGATAGGAACGGAAGGTACGAGACTCCTGCGGGAAAAGCGTGGCAAGGGAGACCCCGCAGGCGTGCCGAGGAGGCTCTCGCCCGCCCGCGGAAAGCGAGTGCCTGAAGTGGAAATCAACGTTGTGATGAATGTGCTGCTATGGGTCAATTGATTCCAGAACATTTAGTCCGGCAGTTATTGATTTCCCGAAGGTGATCGCCAAAATTAGACTTGTTAAAACGTTCTTCATTCCAAATGCATTTGGCATTCACCGGCCCCCTTTGTCTACAAACTGAAAAACGGGAACTATACTACTGTATAGTTCCCGTTTTTTTCTTGCTTTTAAGAAAGAATCAAATGTGTGCCGGTCTCTTTAAACGAAGAGATGAAATCTTTATGCAGATGATCGTCAGTTATGATGTAATCGATTTTATCCAGTGACGATATCCCGATTGTCACATCTTTGCCGAACTTGGTGCTGTCAGCGGCAACATAGACTTCTTGGGATAAATCAATGATTTTTTTCGTGTGTTCGCTTCTTCTAAATTATAGTCGGATATGCCTTTTTCAACGGTTATGCCACTCGCACAAATGAATGCTTTTGAAATATTCAATTCACTAAAGTTGAATAAGTAGTCAAATGCAACGATGGATTGTTCATTTCTCCTGACTTTCCCCCCTATGATCAATATCTCGATATCGCTATGAATGAGCTCATTTACAACAGGGATCGAACTGGTTATCACAGTCAGTTTCTTTTTCTGTTTTATATATTTAGCGATTTGATAGGTTGTCGAACCACTATCGATATAAATGCAATCACCATCGTCGATATACTCACTGCATTTTTGGGCGATGGTTTCCTTTTCTTCCAATTGACTGAACATCCGTTCATCTATCGTCGATTCTCCAAACTTCGATTGAACCAGCTTAACGCCGCCATAGATCTTTTCTATTTTTCCTTGTCTTGTAAGAAGGTTTATATCCCTTCTGATGGTTTCGATGGAAACTTGCATTTCTTCAGTAAGCTCGGCAATCTTCATAACTTTTCTAATCGTTAATAACTCGATGATCTTCTTTTGCCTTTCAAGAGGAAGCATAAGTTACACCCGCCTATTCTTCATATCTATCTTCCTGATATTCATTTTAAGTGTACTGTTTACCGTGAACATATTCAACATATAGATGATAAAAATATCATTAGTTGGTCAAAAGTTAGTATTAAATTAGTAATAAAGTGTTCAACATTTACAGAGTATTTACAAAAATCTCAAATTCGGTTTACAAAGTGCTTTTATACTAAGGGTGTATTAAAGGAGGTGAACGGTTTGCTAAAACTACAAAATATTAGCAAGCAATTCGATGGAAAATCAGTTTTGGATAATATAAATCTTGAAATTAAAACGGGGAGATCGTTTCACTATTAGGACCAAGTGGAAGCGGCAAAACTACTTTATTACATATAATTTTGGGCTTGACGGGTATCAATCATGGGAAAATCATTTTCAATGATACCGATTTGAGTAACGTGCCCATGAAAGACAGGGGATTTAATATCGTTTTCCAGGATTACGCTCTTTTCCCGCATTTGAATGCCTATGAAAATATCGTTTATGGATTGAGGAACAGGAAGGGATCCGTTTCCAAGGAAGAGCTTCAGGAATACATCGATTTCCTGGAATTATCACCGCATTTGAAAAAAGGATCAGCGAATTATCCGGGGGCCAGAAACAAAGGGTTTCGATAGCAAGGACTCTTGTAATGAAACCGAAGATCCTCTTACTTGATGAGCCGCTGAGTGCTCTGGATGGTGTGATCAAGGAATCGATAAAGGAACGCATCAAATCCATTGCCCGCGAATTTAAGCTGACGACGATCATAGTGACACATGACCCGGAAGAGGCTTTGACGATGTCGGATAAGATTTTGATCATTAATCAAGGGAATATTTCTCAATTTGGATCGCCTCAAGAAATCATCAATCAGCCGGCCAATGATTTCGTAAAGGAATTTATTCTTAAACAACTGGAGATCAAGAGAGAAAATATTTATAACTTATTCGGTGAAAAGTATGCCTGAAGTAAAACCGGCAATGAGAGTCATTTATATACCTATCTTACTGCTATTTGCCGCTTTTCTTTTCTTGCCGCTTGGGATATTGTTCGTCCGTTCTTTTGAAACGGCTGATGGAATCAATCTCTCGAATTATTTAACGGTCCTTTCAAATGCAGAGTTGATGAAGTCATTCGGAAACAGCGTGAAAATATCGGGGCTCACAGCCGTCATTACGACCGTTTTAGCCTTTTTCCTGGCCTATTCCATCCATTGCACCCGATTATATAGGCCATTAAAAAGTGTAATTAAAACCGGGATCCTTGTTCCGATGCTGCTTCCGACAATCACATTCGGGTTTGCGATCATCTACTCTTTCGGCAATCAAGGAATCATAACGAAGATTTTTGGAAGGAATCTATTCGATATATACGGATTTAATGGATTATTGATAGGATATGTGATCTATACATTGCCATCAGCTTTCCTTCTCATTAATAATTCCTTCAAGTACATGGATAAAAAATTCATCATCGTTTCAAAATTAATGGGTGACGGAACGATAAGAAGTTTCATGAATACGATCATACGGCCATTGTCGGGAACTTTGGGCGGAGCTTTTGTACTTTCCTTCATCTTGAGTTTCACCGACTTCGGGATACCGGCTTCAGTCGGCGGGACCTACTCCGTCGTTGCGACGCAACTGTATCAAGTCATGCTGGGTTCAATCCCTGATTTCAATAGTGGTGCAGTGATTGCCATTTTCATGCTCATTCCGGTAGTATTCAGTGTTTTCCTATTAAACTATCTCGAAAAACTTAATTTTCATTATGACAAGTTCAGCGATATAGAATTGACACAGCACAAAGGGAGGGATATATGTTTTGGAGGTATCTCGCTGCTGGTCTTAATAGGGATGTTTTCTGTATTTGCGGTCATGTTCATTGCACCATTTTTAACTAGTTTCCCTTACGATCTTTCGTTCACCTTAAAGCATTTTATCGACACATTCCAATCGAGCGATTTAACGGCAGTTTATAAAAACTCCTTATTCGTTGCCTTGATGACGGCTGTAATGGGAACGTTCATCGCCTTTAGCTCTGCGGTTTTGAATGTCCGGACGCCCCTTAAGGGGAAATCGGCAATCGATGTCATTTCAATGTTGACGAATACAGTACCGGGAATGGTTTTGGGCTTATCGTATTTGCTGCTGTTCAACGGCAGCAGCTGGAAGGGGACCTTTGCCATCATCATTCTATGTAACATTGTCCACTTCTTTACAACACCCTATTTAATGGCGAAGAACTCTTTATCCAAAATGAACCCTGGTTGGGAAACCACCGGGAATCTATTGGGGGATAGCTGGATCAGGACAATCTATCGTGTCATTCTGCCTAACTCGGCATCTACGGTAATCGAGATGTTCAGCTACTATTTCATCAATAGTATGGTGACGATCAGCGGAATCATCTTTTTGGTCACGGCCCAAACCACATTAGTGGCCAGCAAAATTAAAGAGCTTCAGCATTTTGCCAAATTCAATGAAATATTCATCCTGTCTTTGCTTATCTTTTTTACAAATCTAGCCGTGAAGCTGCTTTGTGATCATTATCAAAAAAGACAATTCAAACATTAATGAGGGGGATATTATGTCTAAAACGATCAAGATAGCCTTACTTTCTTTAGTTGCTCTAAGTTTGGCATTTGTATTGGTGGGCCGTAACAGCGGCAAAGCGGATGAGGAAAAGGTGGTCATTTATACGAATGGCGATGAAGAAGCCACTGCAGCAATGGAGACTTCCCTGAAAGATGCCGGATACGAAGGGAAATATGTCCTTCAATCATTAGGCACATCTGAATTAGGAGGGAAACTGCTGGCAGAAGGCGATGAAATCGAGGCTGATGTCGTGACGATGAGTTCCTATTTCATTGAAAGCGCACAGGATCAGCACTCCATGTTCAAGGACCTGTCATTCAGCACCGAAGCATTGGAAAAAAATCCAGCCTATTATACGCCGATTTTGGCAAATACCGGTTCCATTTTTGTGAATACGGAAGTGCTTAAACAAAAAGGCCTGCCGATGCCTACCTCGATTAAGGATTTAACAAAGCCGGAATATAAAGGGTTCGTTTCAATTCCTAATATCCTGGACTCTTCAACAGGGTGGCTGTTAGTTCAAGCAATAATCAGTCAATACGGTGACGCAGAGGGGAAAAAGGTTCTCCATGACTTAATAGCAAATAGCGGTCCGCATCTTGAGAGCTCAGGTTCAGGCCCAATCAATAAAGTTCAAGCAGGGGAAGTGGCTGCAGGTTTTGGCTTACGCTACCAAGCCGTGATGGCTAAAGAGTCAGGCTTACCGATCAAGTTCGTCGATCCGGTTGAGGGAAATTTCTCCTACACGGAATCCGTTGCCGTCGTGAATAAAGATGATGAAGCTAAAACAAGTTTAGCGATGAAAATGGCAGAAACGATCAGTAAAGATGCTAGAGAAGAATTGCTGAAACATTACCCGGTCGCACTTTATGAAGGTGAAAAGGTAACGGAAAAGAACAAACCGGCCCACCCTAAGAAATACAAGCAGCCCCTAACGGTTGAATTATTAAAACAGCATCAGGAATTCTTTAAATCAGCACAATGATGAATATAGTGAGGAGTGAAGGAAAATGAATACTTATAAACTATTAACGCCTGGACCGCTGACGACTACGAGTACGGTGAAACAGGAAATGCTTGTTGACCGCTGTACGTGGGAAAATGATATAAAGAAATCACACAAAAAATCAGATCCCAGCTTCTTGAATTGGCATATGCTGCAAACGGAGAATATACGGCTGTACTTATGCAGGAAGCGGCTCGTTTGTTGTAGAATCAGTGCTGACGACTGCACTTTCAAAATCCGATAAAGTGCTGATCATAACGAATGGCGCATATGGAAAACGAATTGTGAAAATGGCGGAGTGCATCGGATTGAACCATGTGGAATATGGCGTTGAGTACAATGAATTTCCAAAGGAGGCTGAAATCCGGAACATTTTACTGGATGATAGTGACATCACACATTTAGCAATGGTTCATTGTGAAACGACGACAGGGATTTTAAATCCGATAGAGATGGTTTCGAAGATCTCAAAGGAACAAGGGAAAACCCTGATCATTGATGCGATGAGCAGCTTTGGCGGAGTTGAGATGAATGTGCCTGAACTCGGAATCGATTATTTGATCAGCAGCGCGAATAAATGCATTCAAGGAATCCCCGGTTTTGGTTTCGTCATTGCAAAGCTTGAGAAATTGTTGGCTTGTGAAGGCAATGCCCGCAGTTTGTCCCTGGATTTATATGATCAGTGGAAAGAGATGGACAAGGATGGGAAATGGCGTTTCACATCTCCGACGCATGCAGTGGCCGCGTTTGCTAAAGCATTGGAAGAATTATCGGAAGAAGGCGGCATTCCAGCCAGATTCGCCCGCTATAAAAATAATAATGACAGGCTGAGAGAGCTGATGGGTAAATTGGGCATTCATGCATATATCTCACCTGATAAACAATCGCCAATCATTACAACTTTCCTTTTTCCAACTGAAACCTTTGATTTTGGGGACTTCTACAATTTCATCAAAGAGAGGGGCTATGTAATTTACCCCGGAAAGCTGACTGACATAGATACATTCCGAATCGGCAATATTGGCGAAATACATGAAGAAGATATCGAGGCACTTGGCAGGATCGTAGAAAAATATATGAAAGTGGTGACAGTATGAATAAGGTAGAGGGAATCATTTTGGATTGGGCAGGAACAGCTGTGGATTTTGGATGTTTTGCACCAGTGAATGTTTTTGTGGATATTTTTAAGAATGCTGGACTGGACGTGACGATGGAGGAAGCCAGAGCTCCGATGGGCATGCTGAAAATCGACCATATTCGTGCGATGCTGACCATGCCAAGGATATCTTCGTTATGGGAAGAACAATACGGAAGGCCATTCAATGAGGAAGACGTTGAAAAACTATATGCTGAATTCGAACCGGCACTGATGATGTCATTGGCGGATTATACAGATCCCATTCCAGGGGTTATCGAGACGGTGGAAGCATTAAGGAATCGCGGCCTGAAGATTGGGTCGACAACGGGATATACGGATACAATGATGGAGGTCGTCGTGGCAAATGCTTTGAAAAAAGGATATCGCCCGGATTTTCATGTAACCCCGGATGCAACCCATTCGATTGGAAGGCCTTATCCTTACATGATCTATCGGAATATGGAAAAATTGAAGTTAGCGGCATCATGGAAGGTAGTGAAGGTAGGCGACACCACTTCCGATATGCAAGAGGGAGTGAATGCTGGGGTATGGTCGGTCGGTGTCATTGTCGGAAGCTCCGAGATGGGATTGAGCTTGGATGAGTATACAAGATTGCCAGAAAGAGATAAACAAGATCTCATCACAAAAACGGCAGATATCTTTATGCAAAACGGCGCAGACTTCACCATCAAAACGATGGAGGAACTACCTGAACTCATAGATCGCATCAACCTTCTTATAGCAGACGGGAAAAGACCTCGTTCAAGCTAACATTCAGTGCCAAGAAAGTGCAGCATCTTTCATCCTTGAGTAGGGATGAAGGATTGCTGCACTTTTTTTCAATCTCATACATACGTGCAGAATGAATCGTTTTTTGAATTTTAACCCGACTGCTTATTGTAAAAAATGAAAAAAGAGTGTACCATTAAATGAGAATGATAATCAATCACACTTGATTACCGGGGAGTGGACGTAGATGGAACAGCAAGATTTATTTGATGTAACGGTTATTGGGGGAGGGCCAGCAGGCCTTTACTCCACTTTTTATAGCGGACTTAGAGAAATGAAAGTTAAACTGATAGAATACCAGCCACGGCTAGGCGGGAAAATTCATGTCTATCCAGAGAAAATGATTTGGGATGTAGGAGGGCTGACACCCACTACTGGGGAAAAATTAATTGAGCAGCTAGTGGAGCAAGGTTTAACATTCAATCCAACAGTCGTCTTGAATGAAAAAGTGGAATCAATCACACGTAATGAAGAAGGTATCTTCGTTTTACATACGGCTTCAGGTCAAATGCACTTTTCAAGACGATCATTGTCGCGGTTGGCGGCGGAATTCTGAACCCGCAAAAGTTGGAAATAGACGGGGCAGAAAGGTTTGAAGTCTCCAATCTAAACTATACCGTTAAGTCCTTCAATCGATTCAAGGATAAGACGGTGATCATTTCAGGCGGCGGGAATTCTGCAATAGACTGGGCAAATGAATTAGAGCCCATCGCCAAAAAGGTGTACCTGACATACAGGAAAGATAGTTTGGCAGGACATGAATCACAAGCAAGGCAATTGATGGAAAGCTCTGCTGTTTGTTTCTTGAATACGACGATTACAAAATTGATCGCCTGCGATGATCATGGATCAATTGAACATGTTGAATTGACGAATCACGCAACGGGAGAGGTTTCTTACTTACCGATCGATGAAGTCATCATCAATCATGGTTATGAGCGTGATACATCGCTGCTTCGAAATAGTAAAGTGGACATTGCCATTGCCGACAACTATTATATTGAAGGCACTCCTGCAAGTGAATCCTCGATGGATGGAATATACGCAGCCGGGGATATCCTTAAGCATGAAGGTAAATTGAACCTGATAGCAGGCACTTTTCAAGATGCTGCAAATGCCGTAAACAAGGCAAAACAATATATCCAGCCTGACGCTCACGGAGTGGGAATGGTTTCTTCCCATAATGAAATCTTTAAAAAGCGCAATAGGGAATTGATCAAGGAAATGATGAAACCGGCTGGGGTACTTTAAAGGGAAACGGAAAGCTCGTTCGAATGTCTCACCCCGACCCATGATGATTTCCTTCATGGTTTACTTTTTATGTATGGAATCCCATTGGAGTGAAAGGGTGGCGACACTCCTGCCGAATAACTGGCTAGCCAAAGATTCGCTGGATGCTTGGCAGGATGGAAAGGGAGCCGATTTCTGAAAGCAGCTGGAACTCCTTTGGGGTTTATATAATCTGATCGTTGCTAAATTTTGATTGAAACGGACTACTGCTAAGAAAAGCGTGTCCAAGGGGAGACCCCGCAGGCGCAAAGACCGCCCGCGGAAAGCGAGTGCCTGGAGTGGAAATCACTTTTCTTCGAATTTTTCTACAGTTAAAAGCTCCAGGGCCTCATTGGCCCTGGAGCTTTTAGTATCTTCGAAATTATAGAGATTCTTTAATGACCTTCTTGTAATGAAATACGGATAGTATTCCGAAGATCGAATACAGTGCCGTGTATAATGCCATGACGATGATCATCGGTGTCCAAACTTCGGTCCCGAACAAGAACCATCCTGATTGGACTGCGAAATAACTGTGAAGCAGCCCGACGACTAAAGGAATGCCGAAATTGAAAATTTGTTTTGCTTGGATTCCCCTGAGTAAGTCACCACGCGTGAATCCGAGTTTTCTTAAAATCGTATAATTGGATTTTTCCCCTTCACTTTCATCCATTTGCTTGAAATAAAGGATACAACCGGATGTGATGAGGAAGGTTAACCCCAAGAAGCCAACGATGAACATGATAAGGCCCATATTCTTCTTCTGTGTGTTGAACATTTCCAATTGGGATTCATTCACATGTTCTTCTTTAAAATTCATTTTATTGAATAGAACATTCGCTTTTTCAAGTTCAGCTTCATCCTTCACATCAATGCCGATATTAACGGATGATACTTTTTGGATTTTCGGGTCGGCGTCCTTTTTCAAACGGTCGAATATCGTTTGGTCTACAATGGCAACGGGCAATCCGCCATTCGTGAAGTAATAGGACAGGAAGGTATCATCATTCAAACCCATATATGTTTGCGGAATCACTTCATTTTTGCCCTTTAGTTCAATCTTTCCGGAATCCTTCAAGGATATGACCTTCTCCATCATATTACTGTATCCGCTGAAAAGGGTCTCATCTTCGGCGAGGTTGATTCCTTTAACGGATTCATCACTGATTAGGGGAACGGTCATGATGTCCGGATCGAAGTTCACTCCTTCGAGGCTCGTTTCCATTATTTCCTTTACGTTGACATCCACTTGAATGACATCTATGACCTTTTCGTCATAATCAATTTTACTGTCTGATAAAGCTTCTTTGAATGCATCTGCATCTCCCTTATCCGTCATCGAAAAATCGGTTGGGATACTGCTTTGTGCCATTTTCTCCGCTGAGTAGTAGGAGATATAGCTTAATGATAATAAGCCGATCGCCAAAGCGGAAACGGTCGTGATGATCGTCAATAATATCGCATTCGATTTCATCCGGAACATGATGGATGAAAGGGACAATACTTCATTGATGTTCAAATAGCCATTTTTCTTTTTACGGATGATATTAAAGATGAAGCTTACGGATCCTTTATAGAATAGGTAGGTACCGATGATGACGGTTGCCAAAATGAAGATCATGGCCATAAAAAGCTCGGTCATCTGTGTAAAAGCTCCATCGAATAATTTGGATGAAACGACATAGCCAGCTATGATTAGGATGATTCCGAATATCCCGATGATCATTTCGAACATCGAAACCTTTTTCACTTTTCCTTCCGTCATGGAAGTCACTCTAAATAATGATAGAATGGTTTGCCTTTTAATGAAGGCATAATTCATCAACATGATTAAAAGATAGATGGCGCTAAAAACGAGCAAGGTTTGCACTAGCGGCTGAAAAGAAAAGTTAAGAGTCGCGATTGCCTGGACACCCATTATTTTAAATAGGATCATGATGATCAATTTTGAAGCGGCAAACCCTACAAAGATTCCCAGGAATACGGAACAGAAATACAGGATCAGGTTTTCCACACTCAGGATACGGAATATCCTGTTCTTCGTCATGCCTATCAATTGGAATAAGCCGATTTCCTTACTGCGTCTTTTAATGAAAATGCTATTGGCATATAAAAGGAATATGGAAACAATCGCAACAAGCAGGATCGATGCAGCCTTGATGGAGGCGGCGCCTTTCACCGTACCCTCCGCTTCATCCAGCGATGGGTCATATTGCAAGGTGACAAAAGCAAAGTAAAGGGAGGCACTGAAGACCAGGGCGAACACATACAGGTAATAGTTCTTCAGATTCTTCTTGAGATTTCGCAAGATGAGTTGATTAATGCTCATTTTGAACCCCTCCCAATACACCTTGTGTTTTCATGATGTCCTTGAAGAAGGTCTGTCTGGATTCTAGACCTTTATTCAATTGAGTATAGATTTGTCCATCTTTAATGAAAATGACTCGGCTGCAATAACTGGCGGCCACTGGATCATGGGTTACCATGATGATGGTCGCTTTGCGCTTTTTATTCATTTCGCTCAGTTTGTTCAGTAAATCGGAAGCAGATTTGGAGTCAAGCGCCCCAGTCGGTTCATCCGCAAAAATGATGCTTGGATCATGGATGAAAGCCCGTGCTGCAGACGTACGCTGTTTTTGACCACCGGAAATTTCATTTGGGTATTTATCCTTCACTTCATATATGCCCAGTTCCTTCGCCACGCTATCAAACTTTTGTGCCGCTTCATTATTGGGCGTTTTGGTGATGGATAAGGGCAAAAGGATATTTTCTTTGACAGTCAATGTGTCCAATAGGTTATATTCCTGGAAAATGAAGCCCAAGTGGTTCTTACGGAATTCGGCCAAATTCTTTTCTTTCATCCCCGAAATCTCTTTACCATCGATCGTAATGGTGCCGTTGCTGACTTTATCGATCGAGGAAAGGACATTCAGCAAAGTCGTTTTACCTGAACCTGAAGCACCCATGATACTTACGAATTCACCTTCTTGTATGCTTATATCGAGACCCTTTAATACCTCTTGTTTATTGAATTTATTACCATAGCTTTTATGGATTTTTTTCGCTTCTAATATATTCATTTGGATACACTCCTTTTTTCTATATCCTCATTATAAAAGGCCATGTATTTCTTTTCCTTCGTTTGGACGAACAAAGAATAAAAGCATGTGACACTTTTGTCACATGCTTGTGATATTCACGAAATCATTTCTTTTTGGGAAGGTCAAGGTGACGGTCGTTCCGGTTCCAAGCTCTGATTTAACATCAATGGTGATGAATAGGGACTCGGCTGCATTCTTGGTTAAATATAGACCCATGCCGGTTGCCGCATTGTCACGATGATTTGTCGTGGATGTAAATCCTTTATCAAATATGCGGGATAAATCCTTTGGGTCGATGCCCCGTCCGGAATCCTGCACTTCAAGAACCGTTTGTCCGGCATGTTCATGGCTATATATCATGATATCTGAGTTTTCACTGTATTTAATGGAGTTGGTCAAGAGCTGCCTCATGATGAAGGCCAGCCATTTGGCATCACTTAGCACTTCGCTTACATCCAATTGTATGTCGAAGCCAATCCTTTTTGAATGCACCATGATCGCAGCGTTTTAATCTCATCAATGATTATTGTTTCCAAATCGGTTTTCTCTATATACAAATCATTTTCGATGAAAGGCATGCGCCTTTGATGGAGCTGCTGATCAAGAAGAAGGTGAATGCGCAGCCACTCATAAGTCAAGTGTGATTTCAGCAATTCATCATCCAAGCGGTCAATCATTAAATGCATCGCCGTCAATGGCGTCTTCACCTCATGAATCCAAGATAATAATTCATCCTTCTCCTGCTCTAAAGTCATTTGACCGATTGCTGCGGATCGCTTCAATAATTCGGTTTGATTAATGATGCTGTTTTCTATGATTTTTTCGAAAGGGCTCTCTGGTTCGGCTATATTCGTAACATCCAGGTTGTCTTCCCGCGATTCCAAACTTTTATAAAAGTAGGTTTCTTTTTATAGCGGAATATCAAAAACATACTGAACATGAGCAATGATAAAAAGGCAATATACAGTATGGGCTTCAACGGAATGGCCGAATCAAGATAGGCGACAAAGATAATGAATAGATGAAGAAGTATGTAAAATGTGATCCAGCTGAACCTTTCCACGAGATATTTTCTGATCATTCATTTGCCTCTTCTACGGCGATATAGCCCTGTCCGACCTTCGTTTCGATAAAATGCCCTAAACCCAGTTCATCCAACCTCTTGCGTAAACGGTTCACATTCACTGTAAGGGTGTTATCGCTTATGAAACGTTTGTCATCCCATAAGCTGTTGATCAATTCTTCGCGGCTTACGATCTTGTTTTTCTGTTCAATGAGCTTTTTCAGGATGAAAATTTCATTTTTCGTCAATTCGATTGTGCCAGACTCGGCCGATACCGTATTCTTCTCGTAATCCACGGTGGCGCCGCACCAGGTTTTTAGTTCGATCTTTTCCGTATTGTAATTATAGACACGGCGAAGGGTGGCCTGTATCTTCGCAATGAGTACATCGAAATGAAAAGGCTTCTGGATAAAATCATCAGCTCCAAGCTGCATGGACATCACCATGTCGGTAGGATGATCACGTGATGATAAAAAGATGATGGGAACATTGGAATGGGCCCGGATCATTCTGCACCAATGAAATCCGTCAAACTTCGGCAACTGTATATCAATGATGACCAAATCAGGTTTTATGTCCGTGAATTCCTGAACCACTTTACTAAAATCGCCGATTCCGTAAATATCATAAGACCATTGCGCCAATCTATCTTTAATTTCATTGAATAACGTCGTATCATCTTCTATCAATAATAGTTTAAACAATGGGTTCACCGCACTTTCCAGCTTTTTCTTAAAAGTATATAGTAAAACCTTTATAGGTTCTAGAGGAAGGGAGGAACAGGGGGAGGTAATAGACTACTGGTTGTGTGTGAACCATTATTATATTAAAATTGGCATAATGAATGGAGGAAGTGAATTTATGCCTGATTTTCCTAATTGCCCTGCATGTGATTCAGAATATACATACGAAGACGGCAGTCTTTTTGTTTGCCCGGAATGCGCCCATGAGTGGACCGTGGAAGCGGAAACGGAAAATGGTGATCAAAAGAAGGTTATCAAAGATGCTAATGGAAATGCCTTGAACGATGGTGATACCGTTACGGTAATCAAGGATCTTAAAGTGAAAGGGAGCTCATCCGTCTTAAAAATGGGCACTAAAGTCAAAAGCATCCGTCTAGTTGATGGAGATCATGATATTGATTGTAAGATTGATGGTTTTGGTGCAATGAAATTAAAATCCCAATTTGTTAAAAAAGTATAATTAAAAAGGCCTAATCCATTGATTAGGCCTTTTTTTACGTTACTTCTTAATAAACTTTGTCACCGTTAAAGATTGAGTTCTTAACGACCACATAATCCACATTCCTGATGGCTTCCAACTTGGTACCACCTGCATATGAAATGGAAGACTGAAGATCTTGTTCCATTTCCTTCAACGTATCTTCCAAAGATCCTTTGTGCTCGACAAACATCTTTTTGCCTTCAACGTTTTTCTTTTCACCTTTTTGGAATTCAGATGCTGAACCAAAGTATTCTTTAAAGGCCTTTCCATCTTTCTCGATCGTTTGGCCTGGAGATTCTTCATGTCCGGCAAATAGTGAACCGATCATGACCATCGAAGCTCCAAATCGAACTGATTTGGCAATATCACCGTTCGTGCGTATGCCGCCGTCAGCTATGATAGGCTTGCTTGCCGCTTTTGCACACCAGCGAAGTGCTGCTAGTTGCCAGCCGCCCGTTCCAAATCCAGTCTTGATTTTAGTGATGCATACTTTCCCTGGTCCAATGCCCACCTTTGTAGCATCGGCACCGGCATGTTCCAATTCACGTACCGCTTCAGGAGTTCCAACATTTCCTGCAATGACAAAACTTTCAGGTAAATGTTTTTTAATATGCTGTATCATCTTTATCACGGCATTGGAATGTCCGTGTGCAATATCTATCGTAATGTATTCAGGCACAATGTTGTCATTCGATAACTGTTCGATGAATCCGTATTCTTCTTCTTTAACGCCGACACTGATGGAAGCGATCAATTCTCTTGAATGCATGTCTTTAATGAAAGTCAGTCGTTTTTCCGGCTCGAAACGATGCATTACATAAAAGTAACCGTTTTCAGCCAAGTAAATGGCAATCTTTTCATCAATGATTGTTTGCATATTGGCAGGTACTACAGGTAACTTGAATGTATGTTTGCCCAAAGTAACGGATGTATCACACTCAGAACGGCTATTTACTACACATTTTGCAGGAATTAATTGAATATCTTCATAATCAAACACGTTTTCCATGTTATGCACCTCTATATACGAATATTTTTGTCTTTTTCAATAAAAATTGTTCGCCCATTAGGTAATGTACATCATTTTTGACAGTAAGTCAAAATTTTTATTGATTTTATTTGTGGGTTTGTAATATGGGAACGTTGATTTCCACTTCAGGCACTCGCTTTCCGCGGGCGGGCGGGAGCCTCCTCGGCGCGCGCCTGCGGGGTCTCCCATGCCACGCTTTTCCCGCAGGAGTCTCGTACCTTCCGTTCCAATCACCTTTGTTTTATTTAGATAGAACCCTTTTGTCTACAAACTTTTTGTGGGTTTGTAATATGGGAACGTTGATTTCCACTTCAGGCACTCGCTTTCCGCGGGCGGGCGGGAGCCTCCTCGGCGCGCCTGCGGGGTCTCCCATGCCACGCTTTTCCCGCAGGAGTCTCGCGCCTTCCGTTCCAATCACCTTTGTTTTATTTAGATAGAACCCTTTTGTCTACAAACTAAATAATATTTGTTTGCCAACATTTTATTTGTGGGTTTGTAATATGGGAACGTTGATTTCCAATTCAGGCACTCGCTTTCCGCGGGCGGGCGGGAGCCTCTCGGCGCGCGCCTGCGGGGTCTCCCATGCCACGCTTTTCCCGCAGGAGTCTCGTACCTTCCGTTCCAATCACCTTTGTTTTATTTAGATAGAACCCTTTTGTCTACAAACTAAATAATATTTGTTTGCCAACATTTTTTGTGGGTTTGTAAAATGGGAACGTTGATTTCCACTTCAGGCACTTGCTTTCCGCGGGCGGGCGGGAGCCTCCTCGGCGCTCGCCTGCGGGGTCTCCCATGCCACGCTTTTCCCGCAGGAGTCTCGTACCTTCCGTTCCAATCATCTTTGTTTTATTTAGATAGAACCCTTTTGTCTACAAACTAAATAATATTTGTTTGCCAACATTTTTTTGTGGGTTTGTAATATGGGAACGTTGATTTCCACTCCAGGCACTCGCTTTCCGCGGGCGGGCGGGAGCCTCTCGGCGCGCGCCTGCGGGGTCTCCCATGCCACGCTTTTCCCGCAGGGGTCTCGTACCTTCCGTTCCAATCAACTGGACGTTTTTTAAAAGAAAAAACTGCAGGCCGGTCTCATCTCGAACCATGTTTAAGACTAGTTTATCCTTCATGTTTTTGCCTGTACTCCTTAATGGATGGAAGAAATTTGCGACACTCCTGCCGAATAACGGGCTAGCCGAGACCCCGGAGACGTTTACGTCGAGGAGGCTTGGCAGACAGTCGGCGGAAAGGGAGCGGATTTCTGAAATCAACTCGAACGTTTTTTTGAGGGTTAGTAATTCTGCCTTTGATTTCCATTCCAGGCACTCACTTTCCGCAAGCGGTCCGGGAGCCTCCTCGGCGCGCGCCTGCGGGGTCTCCCATGCCACGCTTTTCCCGCAGGAGTCTCGTACCTTACATTCCAATCAACTGATACGTTTGTTTAGAAAAAACTAGATTACCCTTCATGTTTTTTACTGAAATCAATTGGAATTTTTTGTATACAGCTTGAAATACTTAAGTATTTTCACCATTCAGGACGACTTTTACACCTTTACGTTTTTTTACATCATCTTAATGGGACCGACATGGCACTAAGTTAAAATGTTAATGGGTAACGAATAAGAATGGGGGGATTGGCATGAAGGTTGAATTACATTGTCATACGAACGTTTCAGATGGTTCCAGTTCATTTGAAGAACTATTGGAGGTTGCAAAAAGGGAGAGCATTGGCCATTTAGCGATTACGAATCACGATACAACAATGAGAATGCAGGAGATGGTGGAACGGGGTAAGGAAATGGGAATTGAAATCATCCCCGGTATCGAAGTTTCCGGTTATGACTTTGCAAGAGGAAGGCGTGTACATATTTTGGGCTATTTTGTTGAGCCTGGTCATAAGGCACTTGAGGATCTATGTAATCCACTGATTGAAAAAAGGAATGCAGCTTCTGAAAAAATGGTGGAACGGCTGATTCATGCAGGATATCGAATAACTTGGGATCAGGTATCTAAATTCAGGGGAGGAACCGGCGTTTATAAACAGCATATCATGCTAGCACTAAGGGAATCGGGGTATACGGATTCTATCTATGGAGATTTGTATAAGAAAATCTTCAGTCGCGGCCAAAATGGGGAAGAGCCGGGCATTGCCTTCATTCCTATGGAGTATGTGGATGCCATACTGGCTGTGAAGGCGATTCGTGCTGCCGGAGGCGTCCCGGTCCTTGCTCACCCTGGACAATACGGGAGCTTCGAAATTATTCCCGATCTTGTAGAAGCAGGGCTTGAAGGGATTGAAGTTCTTCACCCGCATCATGGTCCTGCAGAAGAGGAAAGAGCGATTTCATCTGCAGATCAATATAATCTCATTAAGACAGGAGGTTCGGATTTTCATGGGGATTATGGGGAGAAGCCGATTCGGCTTGGCAGTATGAGCCCTGGAACGGAATGTGTAAATGCTTTGAAATTAAGGAAAAAAGCATGGCCATTAATGATGTGGTATTGAAAAATATCGATCTATGAACAGGAATTTTGCTGAGAGAGCGGCATGCTTACATGCTGGATTTGGAATTTGAAAGACTGAACATGCAGGATGTTCTATTGAAAAAGATTCATAAAATAAGTACTTCCTTTCGTTCTGGTAATTGACCAGGACTTTTTTTTACAAGAAAATCATGATAGCTTCATATTTTCTCATTACACTGGCAGTAACAAGGAAAAAGGGTATTAGGGAGATCGAATATTTAAAGGGGATTTCTGTTGGCGGAAAAAAACTTTTTAGTGGATCATTTGATATCTGAAATTAAGAGTGGGACCTTTCAATTGGATAAAAAGTTACCTTCAGAGCATATACTCGCCGATCAATTTAATGTACCAAGAATGGTGGTCAGGAAAGCATATGAACAGCTTCAAGATTTAGGCTTTATCTATTCGAAGCAAGGTAAGGGAAGTTATGTCCAGGAAACCAAGAAACAAATTCCGTTAATACTATCCGGAGATGTCAGTTTCACCGAGAAAATGAAAGAATTCCAGTTTTCCTTTCAAACGAGTACTATTTTTTGCGAAGAAATTTCTTATGATCAGAAGATTTTTCAAAGCCTCGAGGTGGAAAGTGATGACAAGGTCTTTAAAATTGGCAGGCTTAGGTTAATGGACGATTTCCCGATTGCTCTTCATACATCTTTTGTAGCAAAATCAACATTTCCTGAAATAGAAAAGGACGGTCCGGATATAACCTCCATGTTTCAATATTACCGGCAGCGTGGCTTTGTAGAATTCGGATCCAGCAGGAGCACGCTGAATGTGATTTTTCCCACTCTTTTCGAACGGGATATTTTGCAGTGTTCAAGTTTAATTCCACTTTTGCAAGTGCAATCATTATGCCGGGATAAACGGAGTAATCAAGTCCTTGAGCACACGGTCATAATCTATCGGAGCGATTGTTTCACATATGTTATATAAAAACTTCCATTCAAGATATCGATCGAATTCACTAGTAAATGCCCTGAATTCACGAGTAAAAATACGAAACTCACGAGTAAATGCCCCGAATTCACGAGTAAAAGTCCGGAACTCACGAGTAAATGCCCTGAATTCACGAGTGAAGCACGAAATTTGAATAGGCAGGCCCGGCTTTAACAAATTTCATACAAAGATTTACTCTTTCTTAACGTACGTTCACTTGGCAACAAGATACATTGAAGGTGTTAGCTTGAATCTAAAACATTTGGAGGCCAATGGAATGAGAAGAAGGGAAAGAACCGAGATTTTGATTCAAGGCTCTGAGGACATTGCGAAGGAATTTGCCAAGGAAATAGCAATGAAATATAAAGTTACCGTCATTCAAAAGCCAGAGAGTGCCCTTGTGTTGCTAAAGACAAGGGAAACGGCAAAAAAGAGCTTGTTTTATCTAGGGGAAATGCTGGTGACAGAATGCACGGTCCAAATCAAGGATTCAATCGGGATTGGTATCGTTAAGGGACAGCGGGAAGAACTGGCACATAGTTTAGCGATCATTGATGCCGCTTATCAGGCTGATCTTGGCGAAACAAGATTATGGTCACATGTTTTAGAAAATGAGAAGAAGAATATCCAGAAAAATCTTCAAGAGCTTAATCGATCAATCTTAAGAACCAAGGTTAACTTTGAAACAATGGATGTTCAATAAGAGGGGGAAAGCAATGAATTTGGATGTAGTTCATGATATACAAACTGTTTATAGAAAGCTTGTAACGGCGACTTCAAGACCTGGAACTTTAGTGGTTATGGAAAGGGAAGCCAGGACGTTGGATGTTCAAATGGAATGCTTATCTTCGACCATCCTGCTTGCACGAACGATACTCGACCCTGAAGTGTCCTTTAAGGTCATTTCAAAGGCGGAGGGGGCGGTGACAAGAATGATTAATCAGCTTACTTATTCAAAGCCTGTCGATTTGCCGGAAGCGGATTTTATCTTTATTTTACATGATGCCTCCGACGAGCAAATAAAGGAAGCATTGAATAAAGCAAAAGTAGGGAATCTATTGAACCCTCATGAATCGGCGATGATCATTCTAGAAGTACCGGATGTAACAAAAGGGGACGCAATGATCCTTTCAGGACCGGGAATTCAAGAGGAATCATTCATGAGCCTCCCGAATGTCTCCGCCTGGCTGGGTGCAAGGAACGAAAAAACATAGAATTCCCGTTAGGAATCGATCTGTATTTTGTTGATCAACAAGATCGTTTAATAGCTTTGCCGAGAACGACTCAAATCAGAGAAAATGGGGGTGAGATTATATGGGATATGTTGCAGTAAAGGGCGGAACAAAGGCGATTGAGGAATCCATCAAACGCTTAAAGTATGAACGGGTCAAAAAAGGGACGGCCATAGAGCTGCATAAGATAGAAGCCGGGATGAGAGGATTGATTGATCAGGTTATGTCGGAAAGCAGTTTGTATGATCAATCACTGGCTGCACTTGCCATTAAACAGGCTGAAGGCAATCCGGAAGAAGCTGTTTTCCTATTGAGGGCCTATCGATCAATCATAAAGGGATCGGTTGCCCTGATTAGAGCCGTCCCTACCGTGTTATGGGTCCTCATTTTTGCAGTTGCAGCGGGGTTGGGCAGTGTAGCGGCAGTTATAGGGATGACGTTCCACTCCATAAGTTACCTTGTGAAGGCCTACTCGGAATCCTTCGAGGAAATTGATAAAGGTGCTATAGAAGCCCTGCAAGCAAGCGGTGCGAATTGGTGGCAGATCGTGTTCCAAGTCATCATTCCATCTTCGATCACTTATATCATTTCGTGGACTTTCATGCGCTTTGAAATCAATTTTGCAGTGGCGGTCGCAATGGGCGCAGCGGTAGGCGTAGGAGGAATCGGCTTCGATATGTTCATGGCAAGTGGATTTTACTTTGACTTGAGTGAAATTGGAGCAATCACTTATTTTATCCTGATAATCGCAATCTGTCTTGAAATCTTCGCAACACAAATCAAAAGGAAACTACAAGTATCATCTTGATACTACAATGCTGGCTCGGGAAATATGGGC
The DNA here is from genome assembly GCA_030562215.1 of Peribacillus frigoritolerans. Taxonomy (GTDB): domain Bacteria; phylum Bacillota; class Bacilli; order Bacillales; family DSM-1321; genus Peribacillus; species Peribacillus frigoritolerans_B. The sequence continues at coordinate 449,607 of JAUPFL010000002.1, forward strand.
TCTGCCAATCTATCAACTTGGTGCAGCCCCTGACAGTCACGTTCGTTTCATAGCATGCATGAAAGAAGACCACAAAAATGACGTGGTCTCTTTATTTGTTTGCAAATCGTTGTCTCGGGCTGATTCTCTAATGATGTCATTGTCATGAAAGGTTTATATAAGGGCGGACTTTATTTCTTGTATCTGTTTGATATGCCTTTGTTCATGTAAGGATAATAACTCAATCCATTGATCCAATGAGAGGTCCCCGAATAGAGGATGCTTGGCTTTCTTTCTATTTAACAAGATATCTGAATCCATATCATAAAGAACCTGTAATAATCGATCCCTTGATTCTGCCAGCAAATCCATAAGGCCCGATAATTGAAATGGGGTTGAAGAGGGTGTAATGACCTCAGGGGATGAGTATTTCCTTGTTCTATCAGTAACGAAGTAAATGTTTTTTTGAATGATATTATTAAAATCCCTTTCCCGAATGCCATTTGCTATAACTTCTGTAAAAACCTGCTCCGTGAGATATAAATGATGGCAAATTTGGGCGATGTTCCATACTTCAGGCACAGGCTTATGGTGGAGCATTTTTTCATCCAACTCCGTAATTTCCTCAATTAACTGTTTTCTTGATTCAAATAGCAAATCATACTCGATATAATTCATGAGAACTCCCCTTTTGTGACACCCCCATATGAAAGCATCACTGAATTTTTTGATATAGGAAAAAACAAAGGGATATCGACTGCATGACAAATGCAAAAATACTACGGAAAAAAACACCTGATTTAAAGTGGATTCATGATGGTTGAAGGAGTATGACACAACGTCATTTAGGTAAAATTGTTAATATGATTTCATAGGAAAGACCATGGTCTAAGATAGGCCTTTATGCATTTCCTAGGGACTGCATTGTATTTGAAGCTTTGATACCCTAATGCCTATGCACAATAGTCAAGTTTATGCCTGCACTCAGTATGTTAGGCTTCAAAAACAAGAATGCGACGTCTAGGGCTTCATCTTTTGCACCGAAAAATGTAAGTTTAGTGAACCAAGCTTAGTGGATCCAAAGGGAAGGATTAGCCATTCCGGAAAATTCAGAATGGAACATATTGCATTTATCATTACATTAGGACTGCTTTGTTGCAATAAAAAAACAGTAGAAATCTATGCATCTGCTGCAATTGGGTTAACAGTCCTCGGGGATCGTCGCTATACCGGGATATGGGCATTTATCTTAGCTATACATCCGGTACTCTATGAGATTGCTATCATGTTAAAGGGGAAAAACTCTAGGAAGTTGGCAATGAAATTGGTGATATCTGAATTATAGCACAGTTAATATTTCCCTAGAAATGGTTATATGAAAAAAGATGGAAGGTTTCCGCATCGCCTTTTTGCTAATTATATTGGATAGACTGCCAATAAGAAAAGTTGCTAACGCAATGGGAAGCTTATAAACTGAAGGTAGAAAAAATCAACTAGGATGGTGAATGCAATGGCTAAAACAATAGTTGAAAAACTGAATTTACATAAATATGAACGGGTGGCAGTCCTGAATCAGCCAGCCGGGGCGGATTATTTAGCAGAGCTGCCGGATTACGATACAAAGCTTACTGAAAGTGCCTATGATCTTATATTTGCCTTTGTATTGGATATGGAATCCTTAAAGAGAATCGTGGATAAGGTGATCGAGAAAAATCATTTGAGTAAAAACGGCTATATTTATTTGGCGTACCCGAAGAAGGGGAATAAAGAATATGCTACATATATTCATCGTGATGATCTGATGCAAGGCCTTGGTGCGGATGATGAAGGTTATGTTGGCTCGAGTGACCTGAAGTTTGCCCGTATGGTTGGGTTGGATGACGTCTTTACGGTAGTCGGACTGAAAGAAGATTCGAAAAATAGAAACCGTCCATCTACCAAAGCAAGCCAATCAGTAGATGATTATATCGAAATGATTTCTGAAATTGAGAAAGATTTGCAGGATTCCCCTGATTTGCTTGCGTTCTATCAATCACTTACCCCAGGGTATCGGAAGGATTGGGCCCGTTACGTGTATAGTGCAAAACAAGAGGCGACACAAGTGAAACGGCGCCAGGAAATGAAAATGATTTTAGGAGAAGGTTACAAGAGCAGGGATCTATATCGAAGAAATAAATGAGGGTGGGGAATGTCTTCCATTCTCTTTTTTCTTGTTCTGTTCATCCTATCAAAAGCATATACTAGACCGAATCCAAACTTAAATCGTAATAATTATGATTTGTGAGGTGGTTAAATATGCTTTTGAAACGCTACACGGGAAACGTGCTGTTATTGATTTTGCTGTTTTTGCTGCTGGCATTCTTTTTCTAGGCGATGTGTTCATTCCCAAAGCCATTGATTTCTCGGATTACCCGATGCTTCACTCTGTGTTCGTCGTGTTTTGGGATTGTTTTTAGAATCGATTCCTTTCCTGTTCCTGGGGGCCATTGCTTCATCGTTCATCCAGTTGTTCATCAGTGAAGAAATCATTCAGCGGATGATACCCAAAAGACCCCTGACGGCCATTTTTGCCGCGATAGCGGCGGCGCTGATCATTCCGGTTTGCGAATGTGCAATCATCCCGGTCGTCCGGAGATTGATTCAAAAAGGTGTCCCGGTCCATGCAGGTGTGGTCTTGCTCGTAACAGCCCCAATATTGAATGTCATCGTGTTCGGCTCAACTTACTATGCGTTCCAAAATAATCCGGCCATTCTTTATGGAAGAATCATTCTTTGTGTCCTGACGGCCATAATCGCAGGCTTATTCATTCATATATTCAGCACTAAAGATGTGGTGAAAGAGGACAAGCTGGAACTGGTACAAGGGCATGAACATGATATTCAGTCCAGTAAATGGACAAGTTTCATTGAACATACTTCGCAGGAATTTTTTATGGTCGGCAGATACTTTATCATCGGGGCCTTGTTTGCCAGTGTATTTCAGGTGTTCATGGATCGGTCCGTAATGGCCGATATTGGTCAGGCACCAATAAAAGGCACGGCGTTGATGATGGGAATTGCGTTTTTGCTTTCACTCTGTTCATCAGCTGATGCATTCGTTGCGGCCTCCTTTTCCCATAGTTTTCTGCCAGGCTCCATACTGGGTTTCCTTGTATTTGGTCCCATGCTGGATCTGAAAAATGTTTTGATCATGATGTCCTGTTTTAAACGGAGGTTCGTCGTTACGTATGTCTTGCTTATTTTCGCAGTCGTCTTCAGCCTATGCCTGATTGCAGGCGGATTGATCAGTAAGGGGGCTTCTGATGAAACGCTTTTTTATCCAAAGACTTGAAGGATTACTGCTGCTTGGATTGGGTCTCATGATCTTTAAATTGTATGTTTCAGGATATTTAACGAAATTGATTGCACCCAAAATGGTTCCATATGCATTGGCCGCACTTTTTGCTTTTTTAGTGATCAGCCTTCTCCGAATGAAAAAACAAAAACAGGGTGAACAACATTGTGATTGCGGATCGAATGGAAAGTCCTCTTCGTCCGCACTGGTCCTGAAATACAGTTTGTTCTTCTTTCCGATTCTTCTGGGCTTCATCCTGACCGATTTTACATTAAGCGGGGAAGTGCTGGCGAAAAGGGGGATGGCGAAGCAGCAGACACAGATGATAAGTTCATATGAATCAGGGAAACATGCGAATGGGGAGAAAATCTCCGTAACCGATGATAATTATTTTGAAGTACTGGATGATTTACTGAACAACCTCGATACGATCGAGGGAAAGGAAATAGAGATTTCGGGGTTCATATACCGTGAGGATACATTTACGAAAAAACAAATGGCCATCTCCCGCCTCTCCATGTCCTGCTGTGTGGTCGATGCGACGTTATACGGATATATGGTAAACGGGAACGTGGAAGGAATGAAGACGAATGATTGGTATACGATTACAGGGACATTAAAAAAAGGAAGCTATAAAGGGGAACCCGTACCGGTGATCGATTTAAAAGAGTCGAAGAAAATAAAGGCACCCGAAGATGCTTATTTATATGAAAATGTACAAATCATTCAGTAGAATTGGAAAACCCGGCAAAAGGAAGTTTTGCCGGGTATTGGTGCCGAAAGAGGTAAATTGCCAGTGCGAAGGCATCCTTTTCATGTAAAAAGGCCTTAGAGCCATATATCCCCTCATAAGATACATTCCGCTTGTGTTTACGCCGCCGAATGGCAGAAAACGTTGGCGGCGGGAATTCTCTTCAAATTCATATTGAAGGCATACATTTATTTTGATGGGCACCTGGTTCTCTGTTATTCATACTATAGGGATAAAGAACAGGAAGGAATTATGCCATGTATGGGCATGATATGCATGAAGGTGAGTGGAATAGACAGCAGGATAAGTTGATTAACCAGCTTGAAAAGGGGATAAATGGCGAGGCTGATAGAACCATTCGAAAGGCGTTCAGGCGTGCTGCCGCCGATGAACAAAACCATGCCGTTTCGTTTTTGTTTTACTTGGTTAAACGGAGAAGTTGATTCATTCGTAAGGAAAGTTGAAAAAGCCAGGAAAATAGCCTGGCTTTTTTACTTTGACAGCTCCTGGTTCATCAATGTAGGACTTTTTCGTTGTCCTGGCGAAATCGTCAAAGAGATGATTCCGCATAAGAGTAATCCGACCCCGATCCATGACATGGGGCCAAGCTCTCCCCGACAAGGAAGACACCGAGAAGAGCGGCTGTCAGCGGCTCTGCGAGTGATAGCGAAACCGCTGTTGATGAGGGAACGGATAATAGCCCTTTATTAAAAAATAAGTAGGCGGCGGCTGTAGCAAGAAGTCCAAGGTGAAGGCTGACGGCCAGCCCATTCATTGTACCGGTCCAGCTGATATCGAGTATGAATAAAGCGGGTGCCAACAGAAGGGCGCTAATACAGAAGATGACAGCGGCAGTTGCTTCTGGAGGTTGCTTATCCAGGATTCTTTTACTGACCAGTGTGTATACCGTAAAAGAAGCTCCAGCCCCCAGAGCAAGCAGCGCACCTACTGGATCGATGGTAACTGAGCCTTGGCTGGAAAAAAGCAGTAAACATCCGGCAATCGATAAACCTGTGGCAATCCACCAGCTTGTTGATGGCCGTTTTTTACTGAACAGCCATTCAAGGAATCCGGCGATGATGGGGGCGCTGCTAAGTGTAATGATGGTGCCGATGGCAATTCCGGTCATGCTGACAGCCATGAAAAATAGCGGCTGGTAACAGGCCATGCCTAACGTGGCTAAGATGGTTTCTTTCATTGGCCAGTTGTACCGCGTTAATTTTTTTGCCAGATTGCAATGAGCAATAAAGCGGCCCCGCCGACTGCCAGGCGGACGGCACCTATTGCAATGGGATGGGCTCCATCGGGGGCGAATGACTGGGCTGTTCCGGTCGTTCCCCACAGCATTGCACCAAGGATGACGAGTAAATAGGGGTATTTTTCCTTCATGGAAGTTCTCCTGAAATAAAGATTTACTATTCAGACTATATGATTGTACCGATTAAGTCAAAGGGGCCATTTGTTCGGGAGCACGTAACATAGTATAATGGCCTTACCATGGAAGGGTGTAAGGGGTGATAATCTTGTCTTCAGGTAATCGAAACAATCAAATTGGACCGCCGCGGTTTGCTATTGCCATTCACTCTCTGGTTTGGCTCGCACAAAGCGAAAAGCTCCTGACAAGTTCGGCAATCGCCTTAAAGGTGAAGTCACACGCCACTTTTTTAAGAAGGGTGATGGCACAGCTTGCAGCTGCGGGAATTGTCGAAACAAAGGAAGGACGGGAAGGCGGTTATAGTTTGAAGGTGCCTGCATTTCAGCTTACTTTGGCGGATGTGTATCAAGCGGTACGGCCGGAATGTCTTGTTTGTATGGAAACGAGCGAATGCGGTGAGGTCGGGAAACAGCTGGATACGGCTTTGGAGGAGATCATGAACGAAGCCGAAAAGGAAACATTGCGCCTGCTAAAGGGCTATACATTGGAAGAATTCATGAAAAAAGTCGACTTCACCAATTTTGAAAATGAGTGTCTGGGGTAATATCCTTGCAAGAGGATACCCAGGATTATATAATGTGCTTAATGTGATTGCATTTGAAATGAGGAGGTATTTACATGAAGGTGGAAATTTGGTCGGATTATCAATGTCCGTTCTGTTATATAGGAAAGCGTCGATTCGAAGAGGCGTTAAAGCAGTTTGAAAATAAAGATCAGGTAGAGGTTTCATTTCGCAGTTTCGAGTTGAACCCAGAGGCTGAGCGGGATATCAACATGACGCAAAATGAAATGCTGGCCAAGAAATACGGAATGTCCCAAGCGCAGGTGGAAGCGAACAGCCAAAACCTGACTCAACAGGCTAAAGAATTGGGACTCGATTATCATTTGGACAAAGTGGTCTTAACGAATTCGTTCGATGCCCACCGCCTGATGCACTTTGCTGAATCAAAAGGTAAAGAGAAAGAAATGAATGAACGTCTATTTAAAGCTTACTTTACGGAAGGCAAACATATTGGCGATCACGCTACATTGGCTAGTTTGGCTGAAGAGGTTGGCCTTGAAAAGTCCGAGACGGAGTCCATGCTGGCAGGAACGGCATTCACGGCAGAGGTTAGGGGAAATGAGCAAGAAGGAAGCCTGCTTGGTATTACAGGTGTTCCATTCTTCGTCATTAACCGCAAGTATGGAATCTCCGGCGCCCAGCCAACAGAAGCGTTCCTCGATACGCTAAAAAAGTATGGGCTGAGGAAAATCCGCTTACGATCGTGAATGATCCAGCAACAGGCGGCGCTTGTACGGACGGTTCTTGTAACGTGACGGAAGAATAATGAAGATATGAAGAAGGAGGCCCGAAACCGGGGTCTCCTTTTTTACTTAAAAAGGAAATGTCATGTATGACAAAGAATATAGTGTACAGGAGGGATTTTCGAAAAAGTCCGAACTGAAAGGGAGCTAAAAGGTGTATATAATGATTGGAATACTATTCTTCGTGATTGCATGCATAGTAATTGCCAAACTAATATCCTATAAATATTGGACATGTATTTATACAGCATTCGGGAATGAAAATTATTTTAAGGTCGTTGCGAAATTGGAAAGGGAAGGGATTCAATTCAAAACGAAAACGCCTATGAATTTAGGCACTGATAACTTTCATAATCGCCATGAAACCACTCAATATGATGTTTTTGTAAAAAAGAACAGGAGCATATTGCCCAAAGGGCGATAAACAAGAATTAACAAAGTTAAATCGTGAAAATCGCTGTCCTGATGGCAGCTTTTTTACTGACTGGAAAAGGTAAGATGAGGGAATTGAAGCAGGCCATGTTTTGCTTTTCCGGAAACTCACGAGTATTTGCTCCAAACTCACGAGTAAAAGCCCGAAACTCACGAGTATTTGCTCCAAACTCACGAGTAAAAGCCCAAAACTCACGAGTATTTGCTCGACGAGGGTGGGACTTATAAAAAGCAAAGCGCTGCTACTCCATCCTTCCACTGAATTTATATAAGATAAAAGAAAGAAAAAGCATTGATTTTGATATGGAATCCGTTTTTTATAGTTTCGAAGACTGAAAATTTGTATAATGGGTGAGATGGATTTAATTGAATGTACATATAGGAGGGACATGGATGAGTAAGCTTAATGGCAGGACCGTTGCTTTATTGGGGGCGCGGAAGACGGAAGAACTTAGTAAAATCGTTCAAAATCTTGGGGAGTTCCGTTCGTTCGCCCGGCTCAGGGGACGGTTTTCCTTGATGATTCCCATTTGGAAGAGGATGTCACCCGGTTGATGGCTGGGGAGTTTGATTGGATCATTCTCACGACGGGAGTGGGGACGGAATTATTATATAAAACGGCAGTGAAGATGGAAGCGGGAGATCGTTTCATAGAGGCCTTGCAGTCTATGAAAATTGCAGCTAGGGGCTATAAAACGGTGAATATGCTGAAAAAGCTTGGTCTGCAGCCATTAATCCGTGATGATGATGGCAGTACGGCAGGGCTTGTTCGCAATCTGGAAGGCCATCTGCCAGGAGGTGTAAAGGTCGCTTTGCAGCTTCACGGCGATCCGGCGCCTCTTTTGATGAACTGGTTGGATGAACAAAAAGTGGAACATAAAGAAATCCTGCCATATGAACATATTCCGCCTGAAAAAGAAACGATGCAGCAGCTGATCCAAGAAATCCTTGAAGGCAAAATCGATTCGGTTGTGTTCACGAGTGCACCACAGCCTCGAAATTTAATGAAATTTGTCCGTGAACAAGGTGTGGAAGATAAGATAATCGGCCTGTTTGCATCAGATGTAATTGCTCTTGCGGTCGGAAAGGTAACGGCGCAGGTGGTGATCGATGAAGGGATCGAGCGGGTCATTTATCCTGAAGATCAACGGATGGGCAGTGCAATGGTGGAGCTGGTGAAATATTATCAGGGAATAGCAAGCAGATAGGGTGAGAGTGCGGCATGACCAAGGGCAAGGTCTATTTTGTTGGTGCAGGTCCGGGTGATGTAGGCCTGATTACCGTAAAAGGTCAAAAAGCGATTGAAAAAGCGGACGTCATTTTATATGATAGATTGCTAAATCCCAAGCTGTTGGAGGCTGCCACCTTCGATTGTGAATTGATATATTGTGGCAAGACACCTTATACTACTGGCATCAGCCAAGGGGAAATCAATGAGCTGCTTGTTTCCAAAGCACTGGCAGGGCATCGGGTTGTCCGTTTGAAAGGCGGTGATCCTGCCGTCTTTGGAAGAGTCGGGGAAGAAGCGGAATCGTTGAAAGATGAGGGAATCCCATTCGAAGTCATTCCGGGGGTTACTTCCAGCATTGCTGCATCCATGTACGCAGGAGTCCCCGTCACGCATCGGGATTACGGACGTTCCTTTGCAATGGTGACGGGCCATGACCAAACGAAGAAGGATATAGATTGGAACGGGCTTGTTAAAAGTATAGATACGGTTGCCTTTTATATGGGGGTGGCCAACCTTCCATATATCCGCGAAAATTTGATCAATCATGGAAAGCCGGGCAACACGCCGGCACTGGTCATTCAATGGGGCACTTATGGAAGACAGGAAAGTGTCGAGGGGACCTTGGATGATATTGTCGAACGGGTAAGTGAAAGGTCGCTAGGCAATCCTGCGATCACCTTGGTCGGGGATATCATTTCACTAAGGGGAAAACTGCAATGGTTCGAAAAGAAGCCGCTATATGGACAACGGTTTTTAGTGGCCCGAACGGGGACGGCAAAGAGTTCCTTGGCGGAAGCCCTGCATGAACTTGGCGGCGAAGTCATCGAGTTTCCTAAATGGAATGCGGCAAAAGTGAAGATAGAAGAAAGTCAGCTGCTCGCTTTTCTTTCGTATGATCGAATTCTCTTCACCTCGCCTGAAAGTGTTCATGGATTCTTGGATTCACTCACTGAACATGCAATTGATTTCCGCCGGATTTCTTCTAAACTATATGTGTTATCAAGGAAATCGAAAAAGGCTTTACAGCAACGGGGTCTGACGGCCGAGCTCAAATCCGAGATGTCGGAAGCCGGAACATTGTTGGTTGTTGGAGATCGAAACAGAGATCAAAGAGATCCGGCACATGGGGACGGAGACTATATACAATCTATCGATAAATTTGTCGATGAAAGATTCCTTGATATCTTTCCGAGAATGCTGGACGGGAAAGCTGTCGGAACGGCACTATTTTCGAATCGGCATTCAGTTGATATGCTGATGCAATATGGGAACAAGGCAGACGTGGATGTTGAAGGGCTGCTAAATCAAGCCTCCATCGGGGTGATCGGGGAAAGTACCGGCAATAGACTTAAAGACTATGGATTTACATCTGATATGATGCCGAAAGAACCGTCTGTCGAACAATTGGTGGATTTGATCGTGAATAGGAATGTTTATTAGGCTCTGATAAAAACAGGGTCTATTTCCTTTGGGGGTGGCTTCTTATCCAACTCTTATAAATGTTGTTGGCGTTCAGTGTTATGGCCTATCGTGTTATCATTTAATTACGGGACATCGCGGAAAGTACGAAAAGCACTCACTTACTGCTTTTATTGGCCGGAATGGATGTTTAACATTCAAAGATAGGGGTGACTTCATGTTTAATATTGGCGATATTTTATGGCAATTATTCTACCTTGCCCTACTTGTTCTGTTATTCGTAATGGTTGTGAAGGCGGTCCGTTTCTTTATAAAGCACATGACAAAAATGAATAACCTGGAAAATAAAGGAGATGAATTAAATGAACGATTGAAAAAGAAGGATAAATGAAGGCGGGCGTTAAAACAGGGATGGATGTTAAATGGATTTGGATGACTTCACCAAATGGACAGTAAGGAATAAAAGTCTTTTATTCCTTCACAGATTGGGTATTATATATACGTGACTTTTCCAGGGAGGCGAAGAAATGAAACGGACATGGGAATTCGTTTTAAGTATCATAGGCGTGGGTATCGCAGCGATTTTTTTAATCGTCACGATCATGGCGGCCGTTTATCTCAATAGTATCGATTTGAAAGAAATGATGGACTACTCATTAATGACAGATTCTGAGTTTTCCTCGTCTGAGGTAGATATGTCAATCAAGTTGTTCATGGGCATACTATGGGCGGGGATCATATCGCTGTTCATTGCTTTGGCAGGCGGTTTGATCGCTATCTTTCTATTAAAAGGCGGCAAAGCGAAGGGAGCCGGAATCTTATTGATCATTACGGGCATTCTGACGATCTTTCATGTTTGGCCGCTTATCTTCTTCATCATACCGGGTATCATGTGCCTTGTAAGGAAGCCGAGGGAAAGGGAAGTGATCGTATGATCCGGCACCATATATAGCGTGATTTGAAAACAAAGGAGCTGTCCCGAAAATGCGGGTAAGCTCCTTTTGTGCTGCAAGGATATTTTAGGGGGATATACCTTTTTATACCTGCAATCACCAGTCTACCATGTTACTATTATTATAGATTTAAATATAAATAGACTGGAGTTCGATCGATGAAGATACCTTTAATGAAGGTTGGGGCACTGACCTGTTTAACACTCGGTTTGTTCAATGGACACGCTTTTGCGGAATCTGGAATAACCAATGCGTGTTCATCATTCGGTGAGATTCAACCCAATGAAAATCCTTCCCATAAGCAGATCAACTGCTTACTGACGAATGCGGCAATAGAGGCTGAAATCCCCCTGAAGTGGTAAAAGCGGTGGCTACGCAGGAAAACGGGGATTGGAGGCAATTCAATGATGATGGAAAACCGATTATATCCAACGATGGCGGTATCGGTCTAATGCAGCTTACAAATAAAAGCGGGTATGACCAGAAAAAGCTGGAAAATGATATAGTCTACAATATCGGGGCAGGCGTCGAGGTCCTGAGTGGCATGTATCCAAGAAGGGATTTGCCCAAGATCAAAGGTGCAGGACGCAGGATCATCGAAAATTGGTATTTCCCTGTCATGGCTTACAATGGGACTAAACCGGTGAACAGTCCTCTTTACCAGGAAAACGGGAAAATAAATGCGAATGCCTACCAAGAGGAAGTTTTTGCTGAGATAGAAAACCAAAGTTATTTGAATGATACAAAACTGGCAAAATATCCATTCAAAACAACGGACTTTCAATATGATCGGGACAGCACTGAAAATATCGTCTTTAAAAATCCTGAATACACACTTACAGATCAAACCCATGACTCTGTTTATTGGTTCAAGGCAGGAGACAAAGTGGTGACGACATCCAGCGCGAATATCAGGAAGGAAATAAGCACTACGGCAGGTGCAGTGACCGTTACTCCCAATACAAGATTGATCATCACAGGGAATTTTGACTATCACGAATCTAAGGGAAATAAATTTGTCTTTTACCCGGTACAAACGGAAGACAAGAGTATTAAGGGGTATGTTTCATCAGCTTACATCTCCAATCGGCTATTGATTGTCAAGGATACGAATAAGCCTGTGATTTCAGGTGCTGCCGGTAAATCGATTCCATTCAACTCTACTTTCAATCCTAAAACCGGCGTAAAGGCGAAGGATGATAAAGATGGTGACTTAACGAGTGCCATGCGTGTGGAAGGTAAGGTGGATACCAAGAAAGTGGGCACCTATAATTTGACTTATACGGTAGCTGACAAGGCAGGGAATGTTGCCAAGGCCACAAGGAAAATAACCGTTTATGATCAAGTCAAGCCGATGATTACAGGTGCCGGGAATAAAACCATCAAACTTAATTCTTCATTCAATCCAAAAACAAACGTGAGTGCCAAGGATAATGCCGATGGCAATTTGACTAGTAAAATCAAAGTGACGGGTACAGTCAATACGAAGAAAAAGGGGACCTATACATTGAAGTATACGGTCACAGATTCATCGAAAAATGCAGCGACAGTCACAAGAAAGATCACGATAGATGGTACCAAGCCAGTCATCTCCGGAGCCAATAGTAAAACCGTTGGCTATTATTCGACATTCAACCCTAAATCAGGCGTATCCGCAAAAGATAATCTTGATGGAACTTTAACAAGTAAGATCAAAATAACAGGGACTGTGAATACGAAGAAAAAGGCACGTATACTTTAAAGTATACAATCGCGGATTCTTCGAAAAATACTGCGACAGTCACAAGAAAGATTACGGTAGACAGCACCAAGCCGGTCATTTCCGGTGCCAAAAGCAAAACCATTGCCTATAACTCGACATTCAACCCTAAATCAGGCGTATCCGCAAAAGATAATCTTGATGGAACTTTAACAAGTAAGATCAAAATAACAGGGACTGTGAATACGAAGAAAAAAGGCACCTATACATTGACTTACACAGTTACGGATAAATCGAAGAACAAGGCGGAAGTAAAAAAGGAAAATCACAGTTAAATAGAAGGCAAGGGATTCCCTAATTAGGGAATCCTTTTTTTAATGTCTCCAATGTGTTTGGCTGAAAGATATGCATATATAATAGTAGAAAGTGCCTTACAGGGTGGAGTGGATATTGATAAAAATGTTATAATTGTAAAAACATGTAACGAAAGTGATCTGAAGGGGGATTGTTTATGGGCAAAGAACACGGGCATGTGAACTGGATGGATCAGATTTTTAAGGAATATGAAAGAGAAGGCGGGCTGAAGAATAATCCTGGCTTTGGAAAACCGCTTCCGGAGTCGGCGCTGTCGGGAAATATATATGATAACTTCTTGACGAAGGCCAAGGATGCCGGCTTCCTTCCGCTTTGGATAAAATGGCAAAAAGAAATTCGGGAAGAGCTACCCGAATTGGTTAGATTGAAAAAAATGAATGGAACTGAATCTGAATTAATGAAACGAATTGATGAAATAAATGAGAAAGTCCGTACATATAATGCGATTTGTCCAACCCAAATGCAGCGCAGGGAAATAGAGTTGGAAAGCATCGATATCCAGTATGAAAAATGGAAGTAATTGATAATGTGTAAAATGTGGGTATTTGTATGACGTGATCATTAAAGGATTATGATATAATGGCATGAATAAAAAACAGAGAGAGGGACTTCGATTGGAAAAAAGAAAAGAAGTTTTTTCATGGATAAAAGCGATATTGATTGCAGTCATTCTAGCTTTTTTAATTCGAACGTATATTTTTGCACCGATTGTCGTGGACGGTGAGTCAATGATGCCGACTCTGCAAGACCACGAAAGAATTGTACTTACCAAGTTTGGAACGAATATCGATAATATAGACCGGTTTGATATTGTCGTTTTTCATGCAACGGTAGATAAAGATTATATAAAAAGGGTTATCGGTCTGCCAGGTGACCATATTGAATATAAAGACGATACGCTTTATATTAATGGGAAAGCTTATGAAGAACCATACTTGGACAAATATAAGAATCAGATGGCATCAGGAGTGCCGTTGACTGAGTCCTTCAAGCTCGAAGATATTACGGGCAGCATGACAGTGCCGGATGACCAGTTGTTCCTTATGGGCGACAATCGCCAAAATAGTTTGGATAGTTGTGAAATCGGCACGATTTCCGTCGATGAAATCGTGGGCAAGGCGAATCTAGTGTATTGGCCGATCAATGAAATAAAGATTGTGAAATAAGAAGAAGCGGACTCAGGTATCGAGTCCGCTTTATTGTTGCCATTTTTCATTTCCGTAAAGGGGGAACATTGAATCGCATTGCCAAACAGGTATTTCAACAAAAAACGTGTCCATTCTTCTTTTTTTCTATTTTTTTATGAAAATCAACTCATTTGGGTTAAATTAGGTTATCCTATTAAAAAGAAGTAATCACGTTACCCAGGCCCGCATAAGAAAATGGATTACTTTAATAAAGGGTGCTGAGATGGAGTACTTTAGATGGATATAGTAAAAGATTTAATATCAAACTATGGTTATTTTGCGATATATGGACTGCTGGCCATTGGGATAATTGGCTTGCCGGTACCTGATGAGTTCATGATGACTTTTGTCGGCTATCTGTCATCCATTTCCGTTTTGAATGTCCAGGGAGCATTCCTTGTCAGTTTCCTTGGATCGATATCCGGGATGCTTGTCAGTTATTTCATCGGGAAAAAGGTGGGGAAGCCTTTCTTGAGGAAGCATGGTAAGTGGATCAAAATGACCCCCGCGAGGTTGGAAAAATTGGAGAAATGGTTCAATAAATACGGTCCTTGGACCATTATCATAGCCTATTTCATCCCAGGAGTCCGTCACTTCGCCAGTTACATTTCCGGTATGAATGGAATGGGGAAACGAAAGTATTTTATCTTTGCAGGAGCAGGGGCATTCAGCTGGTGTTTGGTATTTACGACTTTTGGCTATTTCATCGGTGTGTTAACTTAAACTCATTACAACTTACAAAATTTCTTTATTGAATCAGAAAATCCCGTTTCTGAATTTTAGAAACGGGATTTTCCATTCCTGCTATAATTATTGAGCTGAGTATCCGCCGTCGATTACAAGCTCGGCACCAGTTACGTATGAAGCTTCATCGGATGCTAGGTGAAGCACGGCATTTGCAATATCCGCCGGCTGACCCAAACGTTGTAATGGAATTGCCTTGATCATTTGGTTCACTAACTCTTTTGATTCTTCTAATTTTTGAGTCATCGGTGTTTCGATGATACCAGGGCGATATCAATCTTTCAATCTTCAAATTTTGATACGTAAATTATCAATATCTAATTGGCTTTTACCCGTTCTATTTGAAACGTTTCACAAGTAATCTTGTAGAGGCATCTCTTGCATGTTGGGGAGCACCATAAGTACAATTCTTGTGATTGAAATAGGATACTGCAATCTTTTTGTACTTTAAATACAAAGTTTTATAAAGCCATTCCAATTCTAACCTTTCAAAACTTTTATGTACATAGGAGGTCATCATTTTATGAATAACAGAGTGTATCTTTCCTTGGCCATCCCGCTTACGATTTCGACGATGAGTACGCCATTGCTCGGTGCGGTGGATACGGCTGTGGTTGGAAAGTTGAGTGATCCCGCTTATATTGGCGGGGTGGCTGTCGGGACGATAATTTTTAATACGATGTATTGGCTTTTTGGTTTTCTCCGGGTCAGTACATCTGCCTTCGCTGCACAAGCGGAGGGGGCAAGGGATGAAAAGCAAACCCTGATGGCCTTGATTCGGCCTTTTTCATTGCAGCGATCATCGGTCTGCTTTTTATCGTGATCCAAAAGCCCATTTTGAATGTGTCGTTAGGCGCAATCGGTCCGGAATCGGACGTTTCCGCCTTTGCCGCAGATTATTTCGGCATCCGGATATGGGGGCACCTTTTGCTCTATTGAATTATGTCATCTTAGGCTGGTTAATCGGGAAATCGAGGATAAAAACGTCTTTGTTCATTCAAGTTTTTATGAACGTGCTCAATATAATCTTATGCCTCGTTTTTGTAAATGGCTTTTCATGGTCTGTATCAGGGGTTGCTGCCGCTTCATTGATATCAGAGATTTCCGCTTTTTTACTGGGCTTGTGGGTGATCCGGAAAGCGGTTAACGTACCGGATTCATTTTCATTCCGGGAGGGGTTCGATCGGGCTTCCCTGAAAAAAATGATGGTGGTCAACAGGGATTTATTCATCAGGACCATTTGCCTGATCACGGTTTTCAATCTTTTTACCGCCAAGGGAGCGACTTTCGGGACAGAGACCCTGGCGGCCAATGCCGTACTCATTCAAATCCATTACCTGATGGCCTATTGCTTTGATGGCTTCGCGAATGCGTCGAGTCTTCTGGTCGGGAAGGCGATTGGTTCGAGAGATATAAACCTATATAAAAAACACTCTCACTATCGGCGCGGTGGGGCTTGTATGCTTCGTTCATGCTTGCCGCAACTTACTATCTTTTCAGCGATAAGGTCATTCTCCTATTCACGGATATTCCCGGCGTCATCGAACTGGCCCATGAATATGGACTTTGGATAGTCCTATTCCCATTCACTGCCTTTATCGGACTCATTTTTTATGGAGTGTTTACCGGTGCGACTGAAGCCGTTCCAGTAAGGAACTCGATGCTTCTGGCACTAATGGCTTTTCTATTAGTCCAATTCACAGCAGTCAGCAATCATGGCAATCATGGTTTATGGCTTGCATTCCTGGCTTTCAGTTTAGGACGTTCCCTGTTTTTAGCATTATACATCCCAAGACTAAACAGAAAAGTAACAGAGATAATGAATGACGATAGTCTAATGAAATCATCCTCTTTTTAATAAAAGAGGGTGTTTTTTATTTATTTTAGGAATTCCATCGGTAGTTTGATGATAGCAAAAATGCGGGAATACGAAGATTAGGTAGCCACGCTTGGCGAATGGGGTAGTAAAAGTGATAAAATGAAAAATATATATATAAAGAGGAGTTGTCATATTTTGAGTGAATTGAATTGGCGAGAAGAAGTTGAAAAACGGAAAATGGACTTATTACTGGACACACAAAACTTATTGAAAATAAAAAGTGTACTTGATGAAGAACATCCGACAGAGGAGGCCCCATTCGGTAAAGGGGTGAAGGAAGCGCTTGATTTTATGCTTCAATTAGGCGAAAAAGACGGTTTTACTGTGAAAAATGTCGATAATGTCGCTGGTCACATCGAAATGGGTGAAGGCGAGGAGTTAATCGGGATATTATGCCATGTCGACGTGGTACCTGAGGGAGATGGCTGGAGTTCGGATCCGTTTGGCGCTGAAATCCGCAATGGCCGCATATATGCTCGTGGGGCAATCGATGATAAAGGGCCGACGATGGCTGCCTATCATGCGATGAAGCTGGTCCGGGAGCTGGGAGAACCTTTGAACAAACGTGTGAGGATGATCATTGGAACCGATGAAGAATCGAACTGGCGCTGCGTTGACCGGTACTTTGAAGTGGAGGAAATGCCTTCGATCGGCTTCGCACCAGATGCTGACTTCCCGATCATCAGTGCGGAAAAAGGAATCTGGGATTTCTCGGTTATCCACCCTGCCGATGCAGGAAATGGCACGAACTCAGACGTGAATGTCATCGAATTTTCTTCAGGTCGAAGGACGAATATGGTACCGGATTTTGCTACGGCTATTGTGGAAGCGGCCAATCCTGCTGAAGTGGCGGCAAACTATCAGGATTATCTGCAAAAATACTCGTTGGGGGCAAAGCCGTTCCGCAAAAAAATCAAGTGCTGCTTGAAATGAATGGTGTCTCGGCACACGCGATGGAACCGAAAAACGGAAGAAATGCAGGCCTGCATTTAGCCGTATTTTTAGCTGATCTCACTCTTGATCCGCATGCGAAAGCCTACTTCACTTTCATTAAGGATCGTTTGTTTGAAGATTCCCGCGGAAATAATTTAGGTGTCGCTTATTCGGATGAGCAAACAGGAGAATTGACGGTCAATGCCGGCGTTTTCAAATATTCTAAACAAGGTGACAGCTCGATCGGTTTCAGTATGCGTTATCCGGTCACGTTTGAGTGGGAACAGCAAAAGGCGGCGTTGGAAGAAAGGCTTGCGGCATATAATTTGAAAGTGAAGACCAATTCGCATTCAACTCCACATTATGTGGACAGTGAAAGCTTCTTGATTAAGACGTTGCAGGAAGTTTATGAGGCAGAGACAGGTGATAAAGCCGAGCTTCTTTCGATTGGCGGCGGCACATACGCCCGGTCATTGAAAGAAGGCGTTGCATTTGGCCCGCTTTTCCCTGGCAGCGAAGACATTGCGCATCAGAAAGATGAATATATTGATATTGAAGATATGCTTAAGGCTACGTCCATTTATGCACGTGCCATTCATGAATTGGCTAAATAAGAGGCAAAGAGGGAGAAAGACATGGGAAAAATCATTTTTAACGGCGACCTTAAAAGCAGGTCCGAAGTAAAGGTAGATATTGAAGACCGGGGATACCAATTCGGTGATGGCGTCTATGAAGTCATCCGGGTTTATAATGGCAAATTATTTGCGGGGGACATGCATCTGAACCGGCTGATCGACAGTGCGAAGTTGATACAGATGAGAGTTCCCTTTACCATAGCGGAAATCAAAACCCGCATGAAAGAGCTGATCGCTGAAGATCAACTGAAGGACGGTATCGTCTATATGCAGCTGACAAGGGGAGTGTCTACGCGTACACATTCTTTTCCAACTGCAGAGGTAGAGCCGGTCTTTGTTGCCTATACCAAGGAAATGCCTTATACAGGCAAAATGAAGCCAGGGGTCAATGCCGTTACCACCGAGGATATACGTTGGCTGCGCTGTAATATCAAGAGTTTAAATCTACTGGGTAATATAATGGCTAAACAGCAAGCGGTGGAATCCGGTTGTGATGAAGCGATCCAGCATCGGGATGGTACGGTGACGGAGGGAAGTTCGTCAAATGTCTCAATCGTTGTGGATGGTCAACTTAAAACGCATCCGGCCACAAACTTGATCCTGAATGGAATTACCCGTCAGGTGATGCTGAAGCTTTGCGCTGATCATGGGATTCCCTATGTCGAAGAAGCCTTCACGGTCGAGGACATGATGGCAGCCGATGAAGTCCTTTATACAAGCACTAGCGTCGAAGTGACACCAATCATTAATATCGATGGCCAATCGATTGCAGCCGGGGAACCCGGTCCGATAACTCAAAGACTGCAGAAACTGTTTTCCGAGGAAATCGAGAAGCAATGCGGTTCCATTAAATAGTAAAATGCCCCTTTGCCACTATTGGCAAGGGGTTTTTATTATCTGTATAGTCGGAAGCGAGTTGGCCTTCCCCGAATCCAATTACATCCATATGCAATCCTCCCTTTTGACATTTTCAAAAACCAGGAATATACTTGCTAATAACCTAAAAAGTTTACCTATTGCAACAATTTGAGTTGCGTGTAAAAAGGAGTAGAAATAGCTATGTCCGATGTGTTGCATCAATCTTCTTCGAGAGGAAAAAAAAACTGCTTCCCTATCTAGGGCCTGCCTTCATAGCAGCTGTGGCTTATATTGACCCGGGGAATTATGCGACCAATATTACAGCCGGATCTAAATATGGCTATACGTTATTGTGGGTTATCTTCGCCTCCAATTTAATGGCTGTGCTAATCCAATCGCTATCAGCTAAATTGGGGATAGCCACTGGAAAGAACCTTCCGGAGCTATGCAGGGAAAAGTTTTCGAAAAAACATCTTTCTTATTATGGATTCAGGCCGAAGCCGTTATAATGGCAACCGACCTAGCTGAATTCATAGGAGCGGCACTAGGGATTTATTTACTATTTGACTTACCGTTAATCACATCGGCACTTATTGCCGCGATTGGTTCCTTTGCCATTCTGGAAATCCAGCGCAGAGGTTATCGGACATTCGAAGCCCTGATCACGGTCATGATATTTGTCGTTGTGATAGCTTTTGGCGCTCAAGTTTTTTATGCAAATCCTGACACTTCAGCTGTTGTTTTAGGACTCTTCACTCCAAAATTCGAGGGAGTGGACAGTATTTTACTATCGGCCGGTATGCTTGGAGCCACCGTTATGCCACATGCGATATACCTTCATTCCTCTTTGACTCAAAGTAGGATAGTCGGAGTAAACGATTTGGAAAGAAAAAGGATTTATCGTTTTGAGCTAATTGACATTGTCATCGCCATGTTGATTGCAGGTGCGATCAATGCAGCCATGGTCATAGTTTCAGCTGCCCTATTTCATAAGAATGGAGCACTAGTGGAGGACTTGGATGTTGCCTATCAACAATTCGGGGCCATGCTTGGACCATCAGTCGCGATGTTCTTCGGAATAGGATTATTATTTGCCGGTTTATCCAGCTCATCCGTTGGTGTAATGACAGGTGATGTTGTCATGCAAGGATTCATTAAAAGACATATACCGATTTATTTAAGAAGGGTCATTACCACCGTCCCGCCCCTGCTCATAATATTATGGGGAGTGAATCCTTCCAAAGCACTTGTGATGAGCCAAGTTGTACTTTCGTTTGGCATCGCGTTTGCCTTAGTGCCATTGATCATGTTTACAAGCAATAAAAAAATCATGGGCAGCCTGGTCAACCATAAAATCACCTCGAGCATCGCTTGGCTTATAGCTGTACTTATCATTGGACTGAACTTGTTCCTGCTTTACGAAACACTGTTCAGCTAAAGAAGAAATGGCAGGGAAGGACCGATTTTTGGTCCTTTTTTGCTGTATTTTCCGTTAATCGGCCGAGACCGAAAAAATACGCCCCGGACCTGCATATTATCCGTCAGGGGCGTCGTTCATAGCATGGTGGATTGGGAATGTTCCTGTGGAGGGAATAATTATTAGGGAGCCCAAGAAAAGGTATATGCAATGGGATTTATGGTAAAATTAAAGGGAAAACAGGAAGGAATGTAAGTGACCATGAATACTCATTTTTTCTTTGCTTTAGTATTGCCTGATGATATAAAGGCATATTTAAATGCTGTTACGGAACAACTAAAGACAGACTTTCCATTTAAGAAATGGCTGCATCCAGCCGATTATCATATTACGATGGCATTTTTGGGCAATGCTCCCGATACATTGAAAGAGGATGCTTTGGGGCGTGTGGAAAGCGAGCTTTCCAATGAGGCCTCATTCGGCTTGGAACTCGGCGATATCGGGGGTTTGGCAAGAGTGAGAGTCCAAGGATTCTATGGGCAGGCGTCAAGCAGCAAGAAAGGCTTTTTGCCATTCAAAGGAAAGTCTATAATTCTTGCATCGAAGCGGGTTTTGAACTTGATAAAAAGCCGTTTAAGCCTCATATTACGCTGGCAAGAAAATTCGGGGGATAGTCCCTTTTCGTTGGAGGGCGTTCGCCAGATGGGGGATTTGCAGGATAAGCATTTTGAAGCAGATCAGGTTGCGTTATATCAAACACATCTTGGAGCTTCCCCTTCATACGAGAAGATTTTCACGATAAACCTTCAAAAATAGAGAGATGGGTGGTGGTCGAATGGCACAGCTCATAAAGATGCAGGATTATATTTCCCGGTATGAGCAGGATATTTATCGTTATCCAACACAATTTGCACGGTTGAAAAACAGCAATGGGATAAATTGAAGGCTGCTTATAATGCGGGCGAGCTAGATCGGTTGTATAGCGAACAAACTGAAAGTGAAAAACAGGTCAAATTTGATCCGCCTCAGGAAGATTCAATGGGCCTGTTTAAAAAGATGAAAGGCATATTCCGCCGGACAGGTAAACAGGAGTCAGAAGCAGAGGAACTGCCGATACCGAACCAGATTGAAGATTCTAATGTTTTTTCATTAAGATTTCCGTTCCGACCGGACAGTCTGGATGAATTAAAGCAAAATTTTTTAAATCAATTGCTTCGTTTTCAAATGAAATGGGGAGTTCGACGCTTCGTGAAAAGTCATTTGTGGACCAATCATTCTTTTTGGATGAGAGGCTCCGCTTTTTCTGCAGCGTTTTCCGGATACGTTTCTCGTATTATATAAACCTATCTTTCTTTTGAAAAATGCGCCTGTTGAAGCCGAAGTCATTTTATTGACCCCTGTTGATGCTTGGTGCATCACTTTTCTGGAAGCGGAAGAAGACGCTGCTTTCATCGGTTCGAGTGAACGATTCTGGGTCCGCAGGCATCATAAGCATCCTGATAAAAAAGTGCTCAACCCTTTGCTTGGTGCAAATCGGATGACGAACATCGTCTCCCAGTTATTTGAGCTATATGAAGTGAACATGCCGATTAAAAAGGTGATTTTATCCCGGAATGGATATGTCGATTATCCCGAAGCCCCTTATGATATTACGATATTGGATAAACGGACCTTCCCGGAGTGGTTTGAAAGGATGCGGGCTATATCGTCTCCTCTTAAGGCACAGCAGTTAAAAGGGGCACAGGCTTTGCTTGAATATTGCCAAACTACATCCAGCCTGCGACCTGAATGGGAAGCCGGTTATAACCAAACGGAAGGAAATCAGCATGCCGCACCTTAAAGAAACGGTGTATTTCATTGTCAATCCATTGGCTGGAAATGGAGAGAGTTTGAAGGTTTGGAAAAAGCCGAGAAAATACTGAAATCAAAAGCTGTTCCCCATGAGGTGTTTTTACACGGGAAAAGGGGCATGCGCTAAGATTGACGAAGGAGATTCTATCAGGGACGAATCATGATACCCGATTGATCGCTGTCGGGGAGATGGCACGATTAATGAAGTGATAAATGGCGCCATTGGTTTCCCCCACGCTATCATTGGCGCCCTTGCGGCTGGATCCGGCAATGATTATGTAAGGGGCATTCAAAAAACGGAGAGTGTGGAAGAAGCTCTTTCTTTATTTCAGGATAATGCCTTTAGTGCCATTGATATTGGACAGTTCGAGACGAATGGTAAGATGGGTTATTTCGTGAACAGCCTGGGAATGGGCATTGATGCTGAAATTTCCGATGAAGCGGACCGTTCCCCACTGAAAAAATGGTTTAATTTTGTCAGAGCGGGTAAATTAATTTATCTGTTCATTTTTATAAAAAAGATATTTACTTACAAGCCCAGCTGCATGGAATTGATCATTGATGGAGACCGGCATCTTTTGAAAAAGGTTTGGTTCATCGTCATTGCGAACCAGCCCTATTTTGGCGGTGGGATGAAAATTTCACCGATGTCGAAGCTGGATGATGGCAAGTTGAACGTGATTGCGGTCCATGATATTCCTTTGGTGAAATTATTGACCGTCTTCATCACCGTTTTATGGGGCGGTCACCTAAACATAAAAAATGTTGATTCTTTTTCTGGTAAAATGATAAAAATGAACAATGAAGGGTCAGTAAAAATCCAGTCTGATGGGGAAATTGTTGGCAGGAACGAAGTAGCTGCAGCGGTTCTGAAAGAGAATTTGCGCGTCTTGTTACAGGGAGATAACCCTTACAAAAATATGAAATGATTTATTTGTTTTTGTTTTATGCGTATAATCGTTTTATAGTACTTGACGAAGAAACCGTTTTTCAACTAAAATTTAATTTATGGCTATTGTTTAATTGCTCAATAGCTATTTTTTTATTTCTCTAAATGAGGATGTTTTTAATTGCGGGTATCATCCCGATGCAAGTATATATGCAGCTTCGCCAGCAGGCGGATTTTTTATAAAACATGGACTCAAAGTAGTGGTAATACATACACTAGGTGAACGTACCCACATTTGTATGATTAAGCGAGGAAATCGAAGGTGAACCAGTTGGAACATTTATTAGGTCAGGAGTGGGATATATCCCCTGCTGGAGGAGCTACGGGAGAAGCCTTTATTGCCGAGAAAGAGGGGCAGAAGCTCTTCCTTAAACGAAATTCATCGCCATTTTTAGCTGTTCTTTCAGCTGAGGGCATTGTTCCAAAGTTAATGTGGACAAAACGCCTGGAAAATGGGGATGTAATTACGGCCCAGCATTGGATGGAAGGCAGGGAGCTATCTCAGCAGGAAATGAACAATATAAGAGTCGCAAAGCTGCTTCAAAAAATTCATCAATCCGATCCTTTGTTAAGCATGCTCAAAAGGCTTGGGAAATCCCCTTTACGACCTGAAAGTATACTTACAGACATAGAAACCGGGTTATCTTCGGATGTTACGGACATTCCGATTATCAAGCAGGCCATCCATTTTTTACAGAACAATCTCCTGTTGATTGAATGCGACGAAAAAGTCGTCTGTCATTGTGATGTGAACCACAATAATTGGCTCATGACCGAAACGGACGGTTTGTTCCTGATTGATTGGGACGGAGCGGTCATAGGCGATCCGGCCATTGACCTCGGCATACTCCTGTATTCATATGTCCCAAGGGAAGAATGGAATCAATGGCTTGCCCGTTACGGCAAGAAGCTTGACGCAGGCCTGGAGATGAGGATGAAATGGCACACGGTTTCACAACTTGTGCTTTCCATCCAATGGCATCATCGTAGAAAGCGGTACGAGGAAAGAAATGAATTACTGCAAAAACTGGAAGCGTTATTGATGGTCAACTGATCAGAATTGATCTATATCATCCACCCACTGGGACAGGTCGTTCTGGTGGGTTGAAATATGGGCATCTAAATCGGCGGTACCGATGCCCGTCTGACTGTACTCGTAAATCTCCGTCAGTATCGTTTTCGCATTGCTGTCAATTTCCATATTGATCATTAAGGATTTGACGAGCCTTTCAACCTGTTCACATTCAGAAACGGATCCGCAGCAGTCTGTTTGATGGTTGGTCAATATATCTTTCAATAGTGACATTTGATGTTCATGGGAAAGCGGCATATAATACCTCTCCTTTCTTAAACATGGATTCAAGGGATTCCCAGGTGGTTCTCGCCTGCCCTTCACTTATTTATGGTGTGTTTTGCTGAAAGTTTTATACATGAAAACTACAGAGACTGTCGCCTGGATGGCCGGCAGTTTTTTTATTTGAAGAGTGGTGTTTCCTGTAAAAATCAACTTGCAGGAATCCATGCACTCGTGTTATGGTTTGAACGATTATATTATAAATAGGGGTGTCATCATGCGTTTAAGAAATAAACCTTGGGCTGAAGACCGTTTGAAT
This sequence comes from Peribacillus frigoritolerans, assembly GCA_030562215.1. Classification (GTDB taxonomy): domain Bacteria; phylum Bacillota; class Bacilli; order Bacillales; family DSM-1321; genus Peribacillus; species Peribacillus frigoritolerans_B. The sequence continues at coordinate 474,586 of JAUPFL010000002.1, forward strand.
GATTTTCCACAATATGTAATTCAGCAGCCAGTGAGCCATAAAGGTAAATGGCATGAAGTTTTCGGAAACGATAATCCGTTATATATTGAAGTGGGTACGGGAAAAGGCCGTTTCATCACAGAAATGGCAAAGGCCCATCCTGATGTGAATTTCATTGGAATTGAAGTATATGGAAGCGTCATTGTAGCCGCATTGGACTTGCTGATTGAAGCGGATGTTCCCAATTTAAAGCTGTTGAATGTTGACGCAGCGAATTTAGGGGACTATTTTGCAAAAGGCGACGTCGATCGCGTCTACTTGAATTTCTCTGATCCATGGCCGAAATCACGTCATGCAAAACGTCGTTTAACGTATAAGACCTTCCTCGAAGTATATGAAGGCATCCTGCCAGACAAAGGCGAGATTCACTTCAAGACGGATAACCAAGGGTTATTCGAATCTTCCTTGAAAAGTATTTCCGAATACGGCATGCTCTTGAAATATGTAAGCCTTGATTTGCATAACAGCAGTTTTGAAGGCAACATCATGACTGAATATGAAGAAAAGTTCTCGAGTAAAGGCAACCGGATATACCGATTGGAAGCAATGTTCCAATAATCATCGATCGAAACCAGGTGCACAGCATCTGGTTTTTTTCTTTGTTTATGATTCACGGGGATGCCTTGATTGTTATCAATTTCAATATATGGAAGTGGGTGTTAAACTAAAGGGAGAGGAGGGGTAAAATGGAAACGATGCAAATAGGGAAATTAAATTAACGTGGTTGAATGGCGGTGTGACACACTTAGATGGCGGTGCGATGTTCGGTGTTGTACCGAAACCGCTTTGGTCCAAGAAGCATCCTGTTAACGAAAATAACCAAATCGAGTTACGTACGGATCCGATTTTGGTGCAGGCTAATGGATTGAACATGCTTATAGATTCCGGTATTGGCAATGGAAAGATGAATGACAAGCAGAAACGGAATTTTGGGGTGACGGAGGAATCAATCTTGTCGAAGATCTTGGCAGACTTGGGATTCAGCCAAATGATATCGATTACATTTTAATGACCCATCTACATTTCGATCATGCCTGCGGATTGACGAAACGTGAAGGAGAAACTTGGGTACCTGTTTTCGAGCGTGCAGAAATCATCACGACCAAAACTGAATGGGCGGAAATGAAAAACCCGAATATTCGTTCAAAAAGTACATATTGGGCAGAAAACTGGGAGGCTGTCGCTTCTCTGGTACGTCCTTTTGAAGGTGAGCAGGAAATTACGGATGGCATTAAAATGATCCATACCGGGGGCATAGTGATGGACATGCGATCATCATCATTGAAGATGGAGGGGATAGATTGATTCACATGGCAGATATCATGCCGACGCACGCGCATGCGAATGTCCTCTGGGTCCTCGCTTATGATGATTATCCCATGACTTCCATCGAGGCGAAGGAAAAGTGGATGAAATCCGGACTGGAAAATGGGTCCTGGTATAGCTTTTACCATGATGCCCAATACTGTGCCATCAAATGGGATGTAACGGGTAAGGAGATAATAGCCGAATTGAAACGGAAGCGTTAAGAAGGAAAGAAAGAAGGAGGACGTCATCTTGACGGTCCTCCTTATTTTTGTTTCAATCATGTTGTGCATTAAGCTCCAATATCGTTCCTGTTGAGGCATCTGCAACAAATTCGAATTGCTCGCGTATACCCTCTGTATTCCTGGTGATCCCGCCTTTGTACACTTCATAGTCCAAATCGTTTTTGTATAGTTCTCCGGCTTCATCAAGATCCATGAGCCATATATATTTCCATCCTTTTTGACTGTTTCCTTCACTTGGGCCAAGACTTTATCGGGAGAAGGTTTACTTGATTGATCCAATAGTTGTTTTGTTGCATAGCCTGCAGCGAACCCGGCTGCAGTACCTAGTAAAAACGTTTTCCAATTCATTGATTTCTCCTCCATTGCATTTTATAAAATCACTTCTTCTAGTATACAGAAGAACGCTTTATTTGACTAATAATTTGAAATTTTACCCATAAACTGATAAATTAGAACTTTCTAGTGTAACACGATGCTAAGTTTTGTAAAATAGAAAGAAACAATACATAGTTAGGGGTAGAAAAATGAATCATGAGACTTTGGAGCTTTTTAAAACATTGACGGAATTACCGGGAGCCTCGGGAAATGAACATGCAGTTCGGAGTTTCATGAAGAGTGAGTTGGAAAAGTATTCCGATGAAATCGTCCAAGATCGCCTTGGCGGAATATTTGGCCTAAAAAGAGGCAATGAGGATGGGCCTACAGTACTGGTTGCCGGGCACATGGATGAAGTGGGGTTCATGGTCACCTCCGTAACGGAAAATGGAATGATTCGCTTTCAGACCCTGGGAGGCTGGTGGAGTCAAGTGCTTTTGGCCCAAAGAGTCGAGATCATAACCGATAACGGTCCGGTCATTGGTGTCATCGGTTCGATTCCGCCCCACTTGCTTGATGAATCGCAACGCTCAAAACCAATGGATATCAAAAATATGCTGATTGATATCGGGGCGGATGATAAGGAGGATGTGAAGAGAATCGGTATTAAGCCTGGTCAGCAGATTGTACCGATTTGTCCATTCACGCCGATGGCCAATGAGAAGAAAATCCTCGCAAAAGCGTGGGATAATCGTTATGGCTGCGGACTTGCGATTGAATTGTTAAAAGATTTAAAAGGTGAAACGTTACCGAATGTCTTATATTCCGGGGCAACCGTCCAGGAGGAAGTGGGATTACGGGGTGCGCAAACTGCAGCCCATATGATCAAGCCGGATCTTTTCTTTGCTTTGGATGCAAGTCCGGCGAACGATATGTCCGGCAGTAAAAGTGAATTTGGCCAGCTGGGAAAAGGGGCACTGCTCCGCATTTTTGATCGTTCGATGGTTACGCATCGCGGCATGAGGGAATTCATCCTTGATACGGCCGAGTCGAATGAGATTCCGTATCAATATTTCGTTTCCCAGGGCGGTACGGATGCAGGGCAAGTCCATATTGCAAACGAAGGCATTCCAAGCGGGGTGATTGGCATTTGTTCCCGCTATATCCATACACATGCATCCATGATTCATATTGATGATTATGCCGCTGCACGTGAACTGATTGGGAAATTGGTTCGTTCCTGTGATAAAACGACATTCGAGACCTTGATAAAAAACGGTTGATGGAGGAAGCTGAAATGGAAAGGGATGCTGTCATGATCCTTTTCCATCAGCTTTTTTTTTTACATAGAAGGAAGGTAATTATATTGAAAATAGCAGTAGGCAGTAAGAATCCGGCGAAAGTAAGTGCCGTGCTTGGTGTATATGAAGATGCTGAAATCATTTCGCTTCAAGTGGAGAGCGGGGTCCCGGAACAGCCTTTTTCAGACGAGGAAACGATGGAGGGGCAATTACTCGTGCCCGGAATTGCTTGATTCACAGTGATGCCGAAATGGGTATCGGACTTGAGGCGGTGTCGTGAAATTGGGACAAGCGCTGTTTCTGTGTAATTGGGGTGCAATGGCCACGAGGGACGGTGAGGTCTTTGTAGCTGCAGGAGCGAGAATCCCTGTTCCGGGAATTGTTGCCGGGAAGCTGCTGGACGGTGAAGAGTTGGGCCCCGTGATGGACGCCTTCACAAAGCAAGAGAATATTAGCAAAAAGGAAGGGGCAATAGGCGTATTTACAAATGAGCGGATCACCAGGGGCGAAATGTTCCTTCATATCATGAGGATGCTAGCCGGTCAACACGAATATAAGCGGAAAATGAAAAAGGGGGATTTTTGAATCACTGTCATGGAAAGGCGGGCTTCGATTTGGAAACGAACACTGCCAAAACAGAGCAGAATAAGACAGGGTTTTACTGAGCGGCCTTGCTAATATAGTGATAAGGGGTGAGCGGATATGGGGTGGGTTGAATCAATCCAAAAGGCCATCGACTATATCGAAGAGCACTTATTGGAGGACCTGACAATCGAGAGCATTTCCAGGCAGGCGAATGCCTCAGCTTTTCATTTTCAACGGACTTTCACCATTTTAACGGATATATCAATTGGTGAATATATCCGGCGTCGAAGACTGACCTTAGCTGCCCAGGAGATTTCATCCACAAATGGTAAGGTCATTGATTTAGCCTACAAGTACGGCTATGACACCCCCGAGGCATTCTCAAAAGCTTTTCGAAGGCAGCATGGGGTATCTCCAAGCGAAGCTCGAAAGTATATGGGGAAGCTGAAATTTTATGAACGCCTGATGATACAGGTCATTCTGAAAGGGGCTAAACCGATGAAATACAATATCCTTGAAAGGGATTCCTTTCAATTGATTGGAATCAAGCAAGAGTTTTCCTTGGTTAATGAAGAGAATTTGATAGGGATTCCAAAGTTGTGGGAGAAAGTCAATTCGAATGGAACAGGAGATAGGTTAGCGAAGTTGAACAATGGCCAAATAGATGGCTTGCTTGGTGTATGTGTCGATAAGCGGGCTGTGGGAAAAAATGAAACGATGGATTATTGGATAGGTGCAGAGTATGCCGGGAAAGTGCCTGAAGAGTTTTCAGCCCTTATGATACCGGCTTCCAAGTGGGTTGTATTTGAAGTTCACGGACCTATGCCTGATGCCATGCAACAAGCTTGGAAGCGGATTTTTTCCGAATGGTTCCCAACCAGCGGTCATGAACATGCCGGAACCCCTGAATTGGAAGTATACGCGAATGACGATGCTTCAAACCCTGACTATTACTCCGAAATTTGGATTCCGATTAAAAAGGGATAGTGTTCAACCATAAAAATTCATTCGTTTTTCGCTTGCAGGGAGTTAGGCATCTAATTTCCCCCTGCAAGCTTTTTATCATTTCCTGCCAGAACACTCCCTCTTCAAGTGTGTGAAGGGAGAGAGCCCAACGGTAAAGAGTGGCAGTTGGCATAAGCCAAAGTGAATCGTACGTTCGATGGTCAGTCCTTTATACTTGTGCTGGATTTACAGCCCTTCTTCAAATATATAAGAAAGCACCTTCATGGCTTGGTTCACGGATTCGACAGTGACACTCGCCTTTTCCGATAATTCCTTTAAGGCATGGTGATGGGATTCCGGGCGAATCAAAATAAGCGGTTTTCCCAAGGAAACGGCGGTGCTTGCGTCCATGGCAGTATTCCATTGCTTATATTTCTCGCCAAACAAAGCGACGACAAGATCGGCTTTTTCATCAAAAGACCTGTCCGCAAATTATTGATTTGGGAAGCGGCTGCATCCTTCAGGATAGGATTTGGCTGTTCCCCGAGGATATCTTCACCGATATTATCGGAGCGTTCATGATTTTCCATCGGGCCGACGAATTCTAATGGAAGCTTCAGTGCAGCGGCCTTATCTCTCAACTCACTTCTCCAATTTGTATGGATTTCCCCAGCAAGATACACGGTTAACTTCATTGTTTTCCTCCTCGATATTAAAATTGCTTTCATTGTACCATGTTTTTTAGAAAATGGATGAATTCCATAAATAAGGATAATATTATCCATAAGGTAATTAAAGAGACGGCTGGAGGAATGACGATGGCTTTATCGAATAAGAATTTCCTTGTTATCTTGTTGATAAGCAGTTTGATCGTGGGCTGCTCAGGGATCGAGAGACAAACCGAAAAGGCAATGAAGGCTGCTGAAGTGGCTTTTCGTGACGATGAAAAACAGCCCAATCAAGAGGCAGGGCTAATTCAAGTCTATCTGCCAAAGGATTTTAAAGTAGTGGAAGAACATGATAATAATTTGATATTACAAAAAGGGGATAAGATTTATATATTATTTGTCAATCCAAATGAAAAAGAAGACAGCTCCGTGTTATATTTGGCGATAAAGGAACAAGAGGATCAGTTTGAAGTGCTGCATTCTTTTCAAACTGATGATAAATTCGGCTTTATTTCGATCAAAGAGATACCGAAAGAAAAGTATGAGCTTGCAGTGGGGATCGGCGGGGTGAAGCTGACAACCGAAACGGATAAAGACCAATTAAAAACCGATGCAAAACAAATGATGGAAATCGTTTCATCCGTGCCACAGAAATAAGATGACCCTGCCTTTCCACCGATCCGTATTAATGGTTGATTCGCGGAGAGTCTGGTATGATGGGATTATAAAAACTAAGGTGTCATTTAGAGCAGGAGGAATATTCAAATGGAAAATTTACAAACCGTTGAACAATATGATGCATTGAAAAATGAAGGCAAACATATCTTTCTTTTTTCAGCAACATGGTGTGGAGATTGCCGTGTAATCGAACCGATAATGCCGGAGATTGAAACGAAATTTCCTGACTTTACATTCATTTATGTGGACCGTGATGAATTCATCGATGTGTGTGCGGCAAATGATGTATTCGGTATACCAAGTTTCATCGCCTATGATAATGGTAAAGAGTTAGGCAGATTCGTGAGCAAGGATCGTAAAACGCAAGAACAAATTGAGGAATTCATTCAATCACTATAATCAAAATCCCCTTCTCGCTGGGGATTTTTCAATGAAGAGGAGGGTCAGTCATGAAAATGGACAGCACGAAGCTGAAAAATATCTTGAAGGAACGTTTAAAAGATGATGGGCGGACATTCAAATTCGATAGCAAGCAAGATACGTTACGGGTGGAAAATGTGAAGACCGGGAAGGGAATCACCATCGAGTTGCCTCCTGTACTTGCTAACTATGAAAACGTACAGGAAAAGGCGATCGATGAAATTATTTATTACGTGGAAGAGGCCCTGAATGTGATGGGGGAAGAACACAGCATGGAAGGCAAGGAGAAATTTATTTTCCCAGTCATCCGCTCGACCTCCTTTCCAATGGAATCGGAAGAAGGAAATCCATTTTTATTCGATGAGCATACAGCTGAAACCCGGATTTTTTATGCCCTTGATTTAGGTAAAACCTACCGTCTTATAGATGAAAAGATGATTCAACGTGAAAATTGGCAGGGTGACAGGATCCGTGAAATTGCCCTTTTTAATGCCCGTTCCTTTCCACTGAAATGAAGTCGGATATCGTTGCAGGTAATGCATTTTATTTTTTGAACACGAATGATGGATATGATGCCAGCAGGATCCTGAATGAATCATGGCTTCGGGAAATGAAGGACAAGATCGAGGGGACCATGGCTGTGGCCATTCCCCATCAGGATGTCATCATCATTGCCGATGTGAAGAATGATACGGGCTATGATATTCTGGCGCAAATGGCGATGAGCTTCTTTGCCAGCGGTCATGTTCCGATAACGGCTCTATCATTCCTTTACGAAGAAAATGAGCTGGAGCCCATCTTCATTATGGGTAAAAACAAAAAGCGTGAACAATAATATATTGAATCACAAAAGGACCGTGTCAGCATCTGGCAGCGGTCCTTTTAAAGTTTGATAGAGTATATGACTCTTGGAGTTGATATTTATTTTTTAATCGGCGATAATATAATTGAAATATTTTGAAAATATGGAATAAAACAATAGAACAAGCGGATGAACGCTGCGGGAGAGTGCAAAGCATTGAGCCACCGAAGGAGTATCCCTTGGAAAAATACTCTGTCCGTTTTAGCGTCCAATATAATAATGGGTTGATTGCAAATTTTTTAAATTGAACAGAAGTGCCTTTTGCTTAGTAAACGTAAATGCAGTTCCGGCATTATAAAAAGATTCTCATTGGTTTTCCGGAGGTAGTTATGCCGATTATAAGAAATATTGAATTATTCTTTCCAGAGGATAGACAGGCAAATTTAATCTTTTATAGGGAAACAAGATGTATCGCTTCTTTATACAGTCGTTTGCTTCCAGAATTCAAAACGGATGAATATAAGGGAATACTGATTAATTGTGTATCAGGCTTGGACATAATAAACAAATTAGACGCTGGTTCGTTTATTATGTTTAATCATAAATCTGTTTTCGCTGAGATTATGAAAGAGTTTTTATCTTTGCCTACGGACCAAAGGAAAAAAGAATATACACTTGAAGTTATGCAAAAACCTTTAGAACAAGTAGCTAAGGAACTTAATCTTGATATTGGCCATTTTAAGGCCATCCATCAAAAAATAATAAACCTGGGCTTTGCGAACAAGTGGATTTATGCGAAGAAAAGCAGCCCTAACAGAAAATATTCTTGCAGTATTGTCTGTGAACAAGAAGTTTCTTATATAGATGTGTTTCTCGAAATCAAAAAGAGAAACGGTGAAGTTATAGGAAGAGAACGGATCATGAGAGAAACCGATACCGATGAACAGCATCTTTTCAGTAAATTAGGAAAAATAGGCTGGACACACAATCATAAAGTTTCATTTTCAGATCCAGATTATAAAACTAAATTTGTAGTCACCTTCTTAGAAAAGAAAGAATCCGAGAACTTATATTGGAAATATGAACAGCAAATATTCCAATAGAATCCTTTTTAGTAGTGCGGTAGTTTAGCAACTAAGTAACGACCTGTAAGCAGGGTCCTATACTATTACACTGTTTATCCACAATGATATTCAACGGGGCATGATGTATAAATGCTATACAGGGGCCACGAAAGGCATACCCGACAAAGGGGGAGAATTATCGTGAACGTGAAAAGCAAATTAATGGATATGCTGGAAGCCCGAAAAGGGAAATGGTTCAAATCCGCCGTCACTTACACGAGAATCCGGAACTATCCTTCAAAGAAGAGAAAACGGCACAATATATCATTGATTTTTATAAAGGGAAAGATGTGTCGATACAAACGAATATAGGAAATGGATTAGGGATCATCGTAACGATCGAAGGCGGAAAACCTGGGAAAACGATAGGTCTCCGTGCGGATTTCGATGCATTGCCGATTACGGAAGAAGCGGAGGTCCCGTTCCGTTCAAAAATGAAGGTGTCATGCATGCCTGCGGACACGATGGGCATACCGCTTATTTATTAGTACTGGCAGACTGCATCAATGAGCTGAAAGATTCCCTATCAGGTACAATCAAAATAATCCATCAACATGCAGAAGAGACACCCCCAGGCGGAGCAAAAAGCATTATGGAATCAGGGGCTTTGGATGAACTGGATGCTGTTTTTGGAATCCACTTATTTCCGTCGCATCCAGCAGGGGTTGTCGGGTATCGCGGCGGCTATTCGATGGCTGGACGGACCTATTTCAAACTGGCGATAAGGGGTGTAGGCGGACATGGTTCCTCCCCGCATATGGCTAATGATTCCATTGTGGCAGGGGCCCATTTCGTGACAGCCGTACAAACCGTAATCAGCCGTCGCTTGAACCCATTTGATATGGGTGTAGTCACAATCGGGTCCTTCGATGGAAAAGGAAGCTTTAATGTCATTAAAGATCGTATAGAAATCGAAGGGGATGTCCGTTATATGACAGCGGAAACCCAACAGCTGATCGATAAGGAAATCCACCGGATCGTCAAAGGGGTAGAAACGGAATTCGATGTTCAGTGCGAACTTACATATGTGCCCGATTACCCTCCGTTATATAATGACCCTGAACTGACTGGATTCGTGAAAAAAGCCTGGAAAGCATGAATGATAAAGATATTAAAAAGGTTGTGGAATTTCCGGTTTTCTCAGGTTCAGAAGATTTTTCGTATTATGCAGAAAAGATACCAGGCTGCTTCTTTTACATTGGCTGTAAACCGAAAGGGGTGGAGAAGGCATATTTCAATCACCATCCTAAATTCGACATTGATGAAGATGCCCTTTTGATCGCTTCCAAATCAGTGGCGCAGGTTGTTTGCAGTTTTTATGAATGGATATAGTCCCTTTGGTCCCTGTTTGCAAAAAAAACGGAGAAACCCACAAAACACCGTTCGGTATTAACGAACGGTGTTTTATGGGTTGTGAAAGGTATTTGGATGCTGTCGGGGGTTTCATTGAAGGATGATGTAATGAATAGGCCAGTCTGCTTTCAAGTCAGCATGAAAACTTAATCTCTTTGTAAACGCGATTTAACAGCTGTGTTTTATTTAAATAGTAGACTAGGGGCTAATGTTATTTCGCGATGATAGGTTTAAACTCATTTCAGAAGGGGTTTAATAGGGTAGGAGTTCTGCGAAATACGTTTAGTTGGTAAGAATGCGATAAAAAAAGATACTAATCCCAATTTAGCTTAAATTTTCTCGATATTTTTAAAATAACTGGTAGAATTAGTTACATAACTACAGATGTAGAAAGAGTGATAGTTTTGAAATGGCTAAATAAGATGAAAAAATGGTTCCAAGCAGAGGAAATTATTGAAATCGAAGAAATTATTATAGATGAACCGCTTGATGAAGAGACATTAAGGAAAATGGATTTTTCGAAGCTTTCGAAGTCAAAGAAAGAAGAAATAAAGGTTTATAATCAAAATGTGGAAAAAATGTCACAGACGCCAGACCCGGATACGAAAATCCTGTTTCAATATCCAAAAGGCCAGTTCAAGTTTCCGCTCATTCCAGACCGGGAGCAGAATAAAAGAAAGCCTAGGGAAAGAAACAGGGAGGACAACGAACCTAAACAGGGGAAGAATGTGCCCAAAGAAACACCGAGAAGGCCTGTAAGGGATCCTGAACCAAAACGGAGAAGCTTCGACAGGGAGGAAACTTCAAAAATAGTCCCGTCAAATACTCCATTCCGCCCAACGGAAATCCCTTCACCCATTTACGGGTTCCGTCGTCCGGAAAAAAATAGTCCCTTCTGAAGAAATTGTCGAATATGAATTGGAAAGCAAAATGCCCATCCTAAAAAAAGAAGAACCCGATATCGAGATTCCGGTATCGATCCCTGAAATCTCAAAAGGTGCGTCACATGAGGCAATGACGGTAGAACCCGCCATTCTTATACCGGAACAAGCGGAAGAAAAAAAGGAAGATTCGGAGATACCCGCTTTCTTTCGAAGAAATCCCATTGAGTCACTGCCAGAAGAAGCAGTAAGCGAGCCTAACATTATTGAGCCTGAGGTAGAAAAAGAGGCTATTGAACAGGACCAAGTCGATTTTGGACGCGAAGTCGCTGTATCCATCATGGAACAGGCGGACTACACTCCGCCTGAAGCGATATCGGTTCCCGGGGAGGTTGCTGTACAATCAAATCAACCATCCGTAAGTCAAGAAACAATGCCTGAAAGTGACCCATCTGAAGCAATACCTGAAGTGCAGCCTAAACGTCCGAAAAAACATATCCCATTTAATGTGATGATGCTTAAGCAAGATCGGGAAAAAATGGCTTCATGAATAGAATGATGCCGGAAAAAAAGCCTTGATTCGGAAAGGGCAGTAGTTTCACCTGACAAACGGCCTATGGATGACGCTGCCCAAACGGAGGCAGGACAAGCGGAACCATCCGCCATTCCCGAACGGAAACCGGAGGAAAGCAGAGTTATGCCGAAAGAGGGGACTCGGACATTACACCTGCCTTTATGGACACCGAAACCGCCGCCGTGCCTGAAAATACAGTTGAATCCAATATTGGTTCCGACCCTAAGCGGCTTCTTGAACAGGAATCCCCCATTTCTGGAGATGGGTATCAAGAAGCAGTTTATACAGAGACAGCGGAAAGTGGCCAAGGCGATGCCCCGGAAGTTTTTGGCTCCGTGGAAGCGGATGATAATCCATACTATGTGTTTCCGAATATCGAATTGCTGACACCTCCCACTTATGCTGTGCATGATGATGAGTGGCTCGAGGAACAGACATTATTACTTGATCAGACATTGAAAAATTTCAATGTCCGTGCAAAGGTCGTCAATGTCACTCAAGGACCGGCAGTAACTCGTTTCGAGGTGCATCCGGAGCCGGGAGTGAAGGTGAATAAAGTGACGAACCTGATGGATGACATCAAATTAAGCCTTGCTGCTCAGGATATGAGGATGGAAGCGCCCATTCCGGGTAAACATACAATCGGCATCGAGATTCCGAACAGGAAAAGCAAACCGGTATTTTTGCGTGAGGTTTTGGAAAGTACTGAGTTTCAAGAGCATGAATCACCGCTTGCCGTGGCTTTAGGACTCGATATATCCGGTCAGCCGATTATCACGGATTTGAGAAAGATGCCGCATGGATTGATAGCCGGGCAAACTGGATCGGGGAAAAGTGTCTGTATCAACACCATGCTGGTCAGCTTGCTGTATAAAGCGACGCCGCAGGAGTTGAAGTTACTATTGATCGATCCGAAAATGGTCGAGCTCGCCCCATATAACCGGATCCCGCATTTGGTCAGTCCAGTCATAACCGATGTAAAAGCCGCTACGGCTGCGTTGAAATGGGCTGTAGAGGAGATGGAACGACGTTATGAATTGTTTGTACATGCGGGTGTACGTGATATCACCCGCTTTAATGAACAAGCGGAAAAAGCCGGTCAATATTCAAGCAAGCTGCCTTATATCCTGGTGATCATCGATGAGCTTGCGGATCTAATGATGATGTCCCCGGCTGATGTAGAGGAAGCGATTTGCCGGATTGCTCAAAAGGCCCGTGCCTGCGGCATCCATTTGATTGTAGCCACTCAAAGACCTTCAGTCGATGTCATAACTGGATTGATCAAGGCAAATATCCCGACAAGGATCGCTTTTTCGGTTTCTTCACAAGTCGACTCCCGTACAATCATCGATAGCGGCGGTGCAGAAAAACTATTGGGAAGAGGGGATATGTTATTCGCTGAAAACGGCTCTTCAAAAACGGTGCGCCTGCAAGGGACTTTCGTGAGTGATGAAGAAATCGATCAAGTGGTCAACCATGTTAAACTGGAGCAGCAGCCGAAATACCTGTTTGAACAGGAAGACTTGCTGAACAGGGCCCAGGTCACGGAAGAAGCGGATGAACTGTTTTTCGAGGCTTGTGAATTTGTCGTGAGCCAGCAGGCCGCATCTGCATCGAGCGTCCAAAGGCGCTTCCGTGTCGGATATAACCGTGCAGCGCGTCTAATAGAAATGATGGAGCAACATGGAGTCGTTTCCGAATCCAGGGGCTCAAGGCCAAGGGATGTATTGATTACGGAAGAAGAACTGGAATTTTTACATGTTAATTAAGAGAACCTAATAAAAGGAAATTGTATATAATGTGAAAGGGTGAAAACCCTTTTTTATAACCTTAATTGAGGGAAAAACCAATGATTTGATAAATTGGCATCTGCCTGACATGGATGAATGAATAAAAAAGTGATATAATAGATTTTTGTTGATGAATGATTGAAAATAAAAGCTTGAAAACCTATGAAGAAATTGCGTTACTAACAAGTCTCGTAATGGAAAAACAAATAAAAGATGACGTCATATACTGTCATACAGGTAGACGATTGGTGGAGGTTCGCTTTATGACTGCTTACCATTTTGTGGGAATTAAAGGGTCGGGTATGAGTGCTCTTGCACAAATACTGCATGATATGAATATTGAAGTGCAGGGTTCCGATTACGAAAAAGAATTTTTACACAATTGGCATTAGAAAAAGCCGGGATTAAAATCCTTCCTTTCAACGAGGAAAATATTCAACCTGGAATGACCATCATTGCAGGAAATGCGTTTCGGATAGTCATCCGGAAATCGTAAAGGCAAAAGAACTTGATTTGCCGATTATCCGTTATCACCGTTTCCTAGGTGATTTCATGAAAAACTTCATTAGCGTGGCGGTTACGGGAGCCCATGGTAAAACATCGACGACCGGCTTACTTGCCCATGTAATGGGGGCGCTAAACCGACATCCTTCTTGATTGGGGATGGAACGGGTAAAGGGATCGTGAATTCTGATTACTTCGTATTCGAAGCATGTGAATATCGCCGTCATTTCCTTTCCTATTATCCGGATTATGCAATCATGACGAATATCGATTTTGATCATCCTGATTATTACGCCAATGTCGAAGACGTGTTCGAGGCTTTCCAAACGATGGCCCTCCAGGTCAACAAAGGCATCATAGCGTGCGGGGATGATGAGCATTTACCACATATTCAGGCGAAAGTACCGGTTATTTTTTACGGATTTGCAGAAGGAAATGATTTTCAAGCGAAAAATGTTTCCGTCACTCCGGATGGCACGACTTTTGATGTGCATGTAAGGAACAATTACTATGATACATTCACAATTCCTACTTTTGGAAAGCATAATGTGTTGAATGCACTTGGTGTCATTGCACTTTGTAAATATGAAAACTTGGATACGGAAGCTGTGAAAGCCCAATTGCGGACTTTTGGCGGAGTTAAACGCCGGTTCTCCGAAAAGGAAATCGGAAGTCAGATCATCATTGATGATTATGCACACCATCCGACCGAGATCTCTGCAACTGTTGACTCGGCTCGTCAGAAATATCCAGAGCGTGAAGTTGTTGCGGTATTCCAGCCGCATACATTCTCGAGAACGCAGGCATTCCTGGACGAATTCGCCGACAGCTTGAATTTGGCCGACAAAGTATACTTATGTGAAATTTTTGGATCTGCTCGTGAACATCAAGGAAAGTTATCGATTGAAGACCTTCAAGATAGGATTCCAGGTGCCGAGCTGATTACGGAGAACACAACATCAATATTGCAAAACCATGATAACAGTGTCGTGTTATTCATGGGTGCGGGGGACATTCAAAAGTTCCAAGCAGCCTACGAGCATACACTGCAGGTAAAATAAAAAAACGACCGATCCGTTAGTAGCGGGTTGGTCGTTTTTTTATTGGTTTTTATGTTATTTTAAATTTTCTGGATTTAAATTTTCCAGTTCCGGTAAAACGAAGCGTCCGTCCTTGCGTATCAAGACGTCATCAAAATGGATTTCCCCGCCGCCGTATTCAGGCCGCTGGATATTGACCAGGTCCCAGTGAATGTCTGAATGGTTTCCGTTATAGGCATCATCATAGCATTGTCCGGGAGTGAAATGAAAACTTCCATCAATTTTTTCATCAAAGAGGATATCTTGCATCGGGTGTAGAATATAAGGATTTACACCAATTGCAAATTCACCGACATATCGTGCGCCTTCATCAGTATCAAAAATTTTGTTGATGCGTTCCGTATCATTCGCAACCGCTTCAACGATTTTTCCATCCTTGAATGTTAACTTCACGTTTTCAAAAGTAAAACCCTGATAAGGGGAAGAAGTATTATACGAAATCACTCCATTGATGGAATCTTTAACTGGAGCCGTATATACTTCACCGTCAGGAATGTTCAGCTCACCCGCACATTTGATGGCTTTAATGTCTTTGATGGAGAAGGTTAGGTCCGTACCGGGCCCAGTTAAGCGGACCTTATCCGTTTTATCCATCAATTCAACAAGGTTGTCCATTGCTGCGCTCATTTTGCCATAGTCGAGGTTACAGACTTCGAAATAAAAGTCTTCGAATGCTTCTGTGCTCATTTTGGCTAATTGGGCCATGGAATTTGTCGGGTAGCGAAGTACGACCCATTTTGTTTTTGGCACGCGGATATTTCTATGTACTTTACCGATTGTCTGTCCATGAATCGCCATCTTCTCTGAAGGGACATCGGATTGTTCATTGATATTATCCCCGGCACGAAGCCCGATATAAGCATCCATCTGGTTCATTACGTTTGCTTCAAACTCACCCATCATCTTGTACTGTTCTTCTTTGGCACCCATCAGCAAGGCACGATCCACTTGGTGATCCTTTAACAGGACGAATGGGTAACCACCTGCTGCATAGGCTTCATTCACAAGTGCGTTAACAAGTTCACGCTGCAATCCAAAGTTTTCGATCAAGATTCTTTCACCTTTTTGAAGCTTCACGGAATAATTGATTAAGTTTTTGGCCAATGTACCAATTCTGGGATCTTTCATAAAAAATACCTCCATTGTTTAAATTCGACTTATCTTTTCTATCATACCCGATTTCCTGCCATAAGTGTCACCTATGAATTTCGCGGAGGAAATGGATGCAGACAACAATATTTCCAGATTAGGGTTTGATAGGGTATATTGAAAAAATAAATACGTTTATAATAATAGGGAAGGGGTAATTAATATCTAACAGCTATTAAATAAGTCGATTTTTTTCGGAGGTGTTCCAATGGAGATTATTTTATACGTAAGTGCTGCTGTTGCAGCGATAGCTTTTTTGGTACTAGTTATTTTTCTAACAAAGGTACTGACATCACTTCAAACTACCCTGGACAGTGTGGCCCGGACGCTGACAGGACTAGAGAGCCAAATGCAGGGCATAACGCTCGAAACTACTCAGTTATTACATAAAACGAATACGTTGGCTGAAGATTTGCAGCAAAAGTCAGAAAACCTGAACACGGTGGTGGATGCGGTGAAGGATGTAGGTACATCCATCTCTAGCTTTAATTCTTCCATCCAAAAGGTTTCCCATAAAGTGCAGGCTGAGATTGATAATAATCAAGAAAGAATCTCACAAATTGTACAATGGAGCAATGTAGCCATGGAGATCAGGGACAAATGGAAGGCCAGAAGCAAACAGGCAGCCCCGACCCCAACTGAAAGGGCAGAGTTAGAAAGGGAAGCGCTGGAAACAGATAACTTACCTAAAAAAGGTTTTTACGTTCCAGATCATAAAATCTAGTTAAATAAAAATGAACTGAAAATTGAAAGGGGAATGTATTATGACTCAAAAAGAATTTCCGACAAAGGACTATCAGAAATCATATGAGGACGAACGCGACTCGATCAATTCTAAGGACTTTATGATTGGCGCCTTGATCGGCGGGATGATCGGAGCGGCTACAGCTTTGTTCATGGCTCCGAAAACAGGCAAGGAATTAAGGAATGACTTCAATGAACAAGCTAGAAACATTTCAGAGAAAACAGAAAGATTAAGACAAACGGCGATGGAAAAAGGTACAGTCCTTGCTGATACGGCAAAAGAAAAAACAAGCTCAGTCACGGAAATCGTTTCCAATAAATCTTCAAATATCGTCAATAAAGTGAAGAGCCTGAAAACGGGAAAAGAGAACGGCGACGCTGCTGATGATACAACGAATTCAAGCAATAAGGATATTGATGTAACCGGAACTACCGATGCTCCTATCGTATCAGTCGAAACGAACTTTGCTAATGGAAATGACCCGGAAAATAATCCTGCAGATCCTACAAGCGGAAACAAGAATGCGGCAAAATTAAAACTTGATGAAGCGAAAAAGGCATTTGATGAAACAGAGAGTAAACTAAAAAATTAAACTCCTTAGATTCCTTTAATGGGAATGAAGAGGCATTAAGGGACGAAGAATAAGGCGGTGAAGTGCTTCGATGGCTTCATCGCCTTTTTGATGGTAAAATTTATATAACAAGGAAAGGAGACTGCTTTATGGTCATGAGCAAAATCGAAACAGAAGAACAATTCAATGAGCTTTTAAAAGAGGATACATTCCTGCTTTTCAAGCATAGCGTAACATGCCCTGTAAGTGCTGAAGCATTTGAACAATATGAGAGGTACATCTTAGGGAACGAACAACTTAAAACGGCCTATTTAGCCGTCCAGGAAGCTCGTCCACTATCCAATTATGTGGCAGAAACATTTGATGTCAAACATCAATCACCTCAGGCCATCCTTTTTAAAAGTGGAAAACCTGTCTGGAATGAATCTCATTGGCGGATTACATATGATTCATTGAGCAAGGCCATTACAGAATGAATTTGAAGGCCGGATCCCTTTTGTAGGGGGTCCGGCCTCTTATTATTCCAATGATTGGTGGGCCTAAGGATTTTAATCCTGGGGAAACCTTTCTAGGAGGCCCTTCCTGTTCATTTGGCTACACAAAGACTCTTTAAACATTTCTCGATGGCTCAGACAAGTGACAGAAGATTTAAACATTTTCCCATGATCTTGAGGGAAATTATCAATTAAATGATAGCTTTCCTGTTCTATTTCCAATATAATTCCTACAACGGATCGTGTTTCAATATTCAGTTTCTTGCATGAGTGGCACCTAGTTTTATGCATTTATAACTTTAATGCTTAAAAGCGTTTAATTATTAAAGAAAAATATAGTGACATTTTTGGACACTTCATTTATAATTGATTTTATCATACATGAAATATTCTAAATTTTTCATTGATAAAACAATCGGGGTGGATGTTCGAGGATCCAGATGGGATTTTTTAGTATAAGTCCGCTGAACCGATTTCTATTTTAAAAAACGAAGGGATGGATTTGTAATGAGCAACAAAGAGCTTGATGGACTTCGTAATCAACTGGATGATGTGAACCTTCAGTTATTACATCTTATTAATCAACGTGCTGAACTTGTACAGGAAATTGGTCGCGTTAAAGAAAAACAAGGTGTAAACCGTTACGATCCGGTCCGTGAAAGAACAATGCTGGATCTTATCGAAGCCAATAATCAAGGACCGCTTGATCTTGGTTCGATTAAACATATTTTCAAAGAAATCTTTAAATTGGGCTTGGAGCTGCAAAAAGATGATCAGAAGAAAACGCTTCTTGTATCAAGAAAACAAAAGGCTGAAGACACTATCATCGACATTAAGGGTGAATTGGTAGGTAACGGGATCCCTAGCTTCGTTTTCGGACCATGTGCCGTTGAATCTTATGAACAGACAGCTGCGGTGGCGGAAGTCATTAAAGCTAAAGGTTTGAAATTGATGCGCGGCGGTGCCTTTAAGCCACGTACATCTCCATATGACTTCCAAGGACTTGGTTTGGAAGGTTTACAAATACTTAAACGTGTTGCTGATGAATACGGCTTGGCTGTCATCAGTGAAATCGTGAGTGCCAACGATATTGAAGCGGCAATCGATCATATCGATGTCATCCAAATCGGGGCGCGCAACATGCAAAACTTCGACTTGCTAAAAGCGGCAGGTGCTGTAAATAAACCAGTTCTCTTAAAACGCGGACTGGCTGCAACGATTGAAGAGTTCATTCATGCAGCGGAATACATCATGTCGCAGGGCAATGGCAACATCATCCTTTGTGAACGCGGTATCCGCACATACGAAAAAGCAACAAGAAATACACTTGATATCTCTGCTGTACCGATTTTAAAACAAGAAACCCATTTACCGGTCATGGTTGATGTAACCCATTCAACTGGACGTCGCGATCTCTTGCTTCCTACGGCTAAAGCGGCTCTTGCAATCGGTGCTGACGGTGTTATGGCTGAAGTGCATCCAGATCCTTCCGTTGCTCTATCGGATTCTGCACAGCAAATGGACTTCAAACAATTTGATGAATTCTACGATGAAATTAAACGTTTGAACTGGGTAACTGTATAAGCCAAGAAAGTCTTTAAATGATCTACTTACGGCCCTTACCAACTTGGCAAGGGCTTTTTTAATGGTAAAATACTAGTTTTTGCAGAAAAAGCTTCGAAATAAGCACTATTGGATTGCAGGAAAGATTCGACTATCGTATGATAAATAACAAGAATGAGAACTGTTCGGAAGATTGGGTCATACATAAAGTGATATCTATGTGAATTTTATACTTGAATAGGGTATTGAATATTTGACTGAGAAGAGAGTAGGACTGCTTTTTTGTTAGGCAGATCGTTCCTAAAATAATCTTCCTTATAGAGAAAAACGCATAAAAGATTTTTTTCGAAATAATTCGGGTCTTTTATGGGGAAAATGAAAGAAATGGAGGAATGGATGAATGAATAATATAACCATTTATGATGTGGCGCGTGAGGCGAATGTTTCCATGGCCACCGTTTCCCGCGTAGTTAACGGGAATCCAAATGTAAAGCCTGCAACAAGGAAGAAAGTTTCCGATGTTATTGAAAAGTTAGGGTACCGTCCCAATGCAGTGGCAAGGGGACTTGCTTCAAAGAAAACGACTACAGTCGGGGTCATCATCCCGGATATCTCGAGCATCTTTTTTGCCGAATTGGCACGGGGCATAGAAGATATAGCCACCATGTATAAATACAATATCATTCTAAGCAGTTCTGATGAGAATATAGATAAGGAGTTCCATTTGCTGAATACGATGCTTGGAAAACAAGTGGATGGTATCGTATTCATGGGCGGCAACATTTCCGATGAGCATGTCAAAGAGTTTAAGAATTCACCGGTTCCAATCGTTCTCGCAGGTTCGGTGGATGAAAGCGGGCAAGTTCCATCGGTTAATATTGATTATGAGGCGGCGGCATTCGACGCAGTGACCTTCTTTGCTAATAAAGGCCACAAGCATATCGCTTTTTGTAAGCGGAAACCCTTCCGCGCTGATTAATGAAATGAAATTGACTGGATATAAACGGGGATTGAAGGAAGCTGGTCTTTCATTTGATGAAAGGTATATTGTTGAAGGTGATTATACATATGATTCAGGAATTGAATCTTTTGAAAAGTACCTGGAAGTTGAAGACAGACCGACGGCATTCATCGCCGGTGCTGATGAAATGGCGCTTGGAATTGTCCATGCCGCACAGGACAAAGGGTATAATGTGCCGGAAGACTTTGAAGTGATCAGCTTCGATAACACAAGATTGACATTGATGGTGCGTCCGCAAATCACGACGATCGTTCAACCATTATATGACATTGGTGCGGTTGCGATGAGGCTTCTTACAAAGTTGATGAACAAAGAACAAGTGGAGGAAGGTCTTGAAAAAGTGATCCTGCCGCATCGGATTGAAAACCGTCAATCAACGAAATGAACTGGTTTGGAGAGTGTCCCGAGGGCACTCTCTTTTTGTTCCCCCAATGTATTACCAAACCAAAAAAGATCGTTTTTCAACGATCTTTTGGTCAACTTTGTTCATTGCTTTTCGCTGTTTGCTTGGAAGACCGGATGGGATAAAGGACCTTTTCAAGCGTCAGGGCATTCTTCTCGGTAATTTCAGGCTTCCTTGGAATGGGTTCGTATATATCCTCCATGTCATCCCATTCATTCGGTAGGGGAACAGGGGACTCAGGCTGCCAGCAATCGAGCCATTCCTTTGATAAGGGACCTGAAATATCCTTATTCGTCATTTCAAGCCAGACCCTCGCCCAAGCCCTCGGAACGACGCGCCATATATCATATCCGCCGCCGCCTACTGCAATCCACCGTCCTTCGCAATACTTATGGGCCATTTCGTGTGCCAACTTTGGTATTTCCTTATAAATCTTCATGGTGGCAGATAAATGTGTGAGCGGATCATAATAATGGGAATCGGCTCCGTTTTGCGTTAATATGACATCCGGTTTGAAGAATTTAATGACCTCTTTAAAGGAAGTCTTATAGCATTCGAGCCAGGATTCATCTTCAGTGAACGCATCGACCGGGATGTTGAATGAATAGCCGTAGCCTTTTCCCTGGCCCCGCTCGTTAATATTTCCGGTGCCGGGAAATAAGTAGCGCCCCGTTTCATGAATGGATAAGGTGCATACATCGGGATCATCATAAAATGACCATTGGACTCCGTCACCGTGATGTGCATCGGTATCGACATACAGGACACGCGCCCCATATTTCTTTTGCAGGTATTTAATCGCGACCGAACTATCATTGTAAATGCAAAAGCCTGAGGCTTTCCCACGGAAACCGTGATGCAGGCCACCGCCAAGATTAAGTGCGTGCAGGGATTGACCGGTCATGACGGCATCCACAGCCGTCAAAGTTCCGCCTACAAGCAAGGCGCTTGCTTCGTGCATGTTGGGGAAGATAGGGGTATCCTCTGTTCCTAGTCCATAATTTACTGCCTTTTCGGGGGGAGCTTTCCCTGGCCTGCCAATCTGACAGCGTTTACATAATGGTGATCATGGATCAGTTCCAATTCTGCATCGGTAGCCATTCTGGGCTTGATAATTTGGTCATCATTGATGGCATGGTGTTTTTTAATAAATCAAGCGTGAGTTTAAGCCGTTTTTGATTGAATGGATGCTCATCGTTGAATTTGTAGGTAAGAAGTTCATCCGAATAGACGAAAAGGGATGTATCATTCATGTGAAATCCCCGGTAGACTAGGCCATAAAACGGTATAGCCTTCTTTCTTCAAATCCTCCACCACCATAAATGGATTCATCGTCTGTACACGAATTACAAGAATTTTATAATCGGTTCCATTTTTTCAGGATAAACAAGGGTGCTCAGGATATTCGTATTGCGCCTTTTGAAAATATGGGCAATATCATGAAGGGAACCTGCCTTATCCGGGATTCTGATTTCGATTTGGGAACCGGGCTGATTGACTCCAGTCAACTCAACGTATGAATGAAGTAAATCAGAGCCCGTTATGATGCCCACTAACTTCCTTCCCTTTACGATTGGAAGGCAGCTGATATTGTTATCGCAAAAAACAGCCCCGATTTCTTCCACGAAATCCAGCGGGTGCCCGTGATTATTTCCGTTTTCATGATGCTTGATAGTGGTTTTTGTAAATCATTTTTGTATTCTTCGGTACGGAAAATAGAAGGGGCAGCATCCCGAATATCACGGTCGCTGACTAATCCCACAAGTTGAAAGCTGTCATCGACAATGGGTATATGGCGAATTCGTTTCTCCTTAATGATCAAGACAGCGCTATGGATGGTATCCGTTGGAGTGAGGGTGATGATATCCTCATTCATTATTGTTTCAATAATCATTTTCCTTCCTCCTCTTCCTCGCCTCTTTAATACATAAACCGATTCATAAAACGCAATTGGTCGAACTTCTGGATGGACTCCGGCGGGACTCTTTTGCCAATTCGGGCCATCAGGCAGTTGGCAGGATGGGAACTGATTTCTGGATCATCTGTTGCAAAGTAAACCAAGCCACCCGCACTCATCATTTTTTCCATGACCTTGCGATAGTCCCAAATATTCAGCCCTGTCCCTTTCAAATCCCAATGCCAATAGTATTCAGTGGTGATGATGATGAAGTCTTCGACCGAATCGTCTTCCATTGAAAGGCGGATTAGGTTCTTTCCGACGGAGGCACCCCGGTATTTAGGGATGACTTCGATTGCACCAAGCTCAATCAGGTCATCCATCTTGATTTCCGACCAGCGCTCCAAGGGATCGGGATATAAGTAAGTCACATAACCCACGATTGTTTCATTTTCACGGGCGATGAAGATCCTGCCCTCAGGCAAGTCTGCAATCTCTATTAACGCTTTATGCTGCAAAGCAGGAGGGCGAAAGGCGACCAAGTCTTCGTGAAACTCATAAGCAGACATTCTTTCGCCGCTTAACGGCCCCTCGATGATGAGCGTTCCGCTTAATGTCTGCAGTTCCTTAGTGTAAAAGGTCTTACTATATTCCATTCTTTCACCACCCTTGTTATGTAGTAATCTTACAATCTCGCATTCATTGCTTTTAAAAACTTACCGAAATGGAAAGCTTACATAAATTATACATGAAAACAAGGGGCATAATTCAGAAAGTTCAAGACGCTTTTGTTACAGTGCTTCTTCTTTCCCGGCCATCATATGGATTCACCTTGACCATAACAATATTCCAGTAACTTTCAAAATTCACCAGGAAGGGATTTCCCTAATATGGAAGTGTTTAATATTTTAAAAATTGAGATAATTCGTTTCTTATACTATAATAAAAATATAGAGCCGAATGAAGGGGAGTTTGTCGTATGAATGTGAAAGCGTTGCCAGTAGTGGAAGGTAATTTCAATTTAAAGAATTATGATGAAAAATACAATAAGTTTGACTGGTCTGAGACGGAAAAGGAATTCTCCTGGTCTGAAACCGGTAAAGTGAATCTTGCTTATGAAGCCATTGACCGCCATGTCGAAACATACAAAAGGAATAAAGTGGCCCTTTATTACAAAGACGATCAAAGAAATGAAAAGTATACATTCAAGGAAATGAAAGATTATACGAACCAAGCGGCCAATGTGTTCAGGAACATTGCCAATGTGGAAAAAGGTGATCGTGTTTTCATCTTCATGCCTCGCTCCCCGGAGCTTTATTTTGCATTGTTGGGTGCGATTAAAACGGGAGCGGTCGTAGGGCCGTTGTTCGAAGCCTTCATGGAAGGCGCCATAAGGGATCGACTTGAGGATAGTGAGGCAAGTGTGATTGTGACGACACCTGAACTTTTGCCGCGCGTCCCAGTGGATGAATTACCCCATTTAAAGCATATTTTCTTGGTGGGGGAAAATATAAAAGAAGAAGGAAAGTACCATCACTTCAATAAGAAGTTAAAAGAAGCCGACAAAAAATTCGACATTGAATGGGTGGATCGGAATGACGGTCTGATCCTTCACTATACCTCCGGTTCCACAGGCAAACCAAAAGGGGTGCTTCATGTTCATAATGCGATGATCCAGCATTATCAAACGGCAAGATGGGTCCTTGATTTGCAGGATGAGGATGTGTATTGGTGCACAGCGGACCCTGGATGGGTGACAGGGACGTCTTACGGGATTTTTGGACCTTGGCTTACAGGGACCTCGAATGTCATTGTAGGCGGGCGGTTCAAGCCTGAATCCTGGTACAAGACCTTGGAGGACTTTGGTGTCACGGTATGGTATAGTGCCCCGACTGCCTTCAGGATGCTGATGGGCGCAGGTGATGAAATCGTTAAGCGGTTCGATTTAAGCAATCTCCGACATATTTTAAGTGTCGGTGAACCGTTGAACCCGGAGGTGGTGCGCTGGGGAATGAAGGTATTCAATCACCGGATCCATGATACATGGTGGATGACGGAGACCGGGGCTCAGGTCATCTGCAATTATCCTTGCCTGGAAATCAAACCGGGTTCGATGGGTAAACCGATTCCTGGCGTGAAAGCGGCAATAGTGGATGATCAAGGGAACGAGCTTCCGCCGCATAGGATGGGGAACCTTGCCATCAAGAAAGGCTGGCCTTCGATGATGAAGACAGTCTGGAAGAATGAAGCGAAATATGAATCTTACTTTATGCCAGGTGATTGGTATGTTTCCGGAGATTCAGCATATATGGATGAAGATGGTTATTTCTGGTTCCAAGGCCGTGTTGATGATGTCATCATGACGGCAGGGGAGAGAGTCGGACCTTTCGAAGTGGAAAGCAAGTTGGTCGAGCATCCAGCCGTAGCTGAAGCGGGGGTCATCGGGAAGCCGGATCCGGTTCGGGGGAAATTATCAAAGCGTTCATCGCTCTTCGTGACGGATACGAAGCGAACGATGAGTTGATTGAGGAAATTCGTACATTTGTAAAGCATGGTCTAGCAGCACATGCGGCACCCCGTGAAATTGAGTTCAGGGATAAACTTCCTAAAACAAGAAGCGGTAAAATCATGCGCCGTGTCTTGAAAGCTTGGGAACTTGATTTGCCAACCGGTGATTTATCATCGATGGAGGATTGAGAAACTGGGTCATCCTGATTATTGAGAATGAAAAAGGCATCCATTCACTTATGGATGCCTTTTTGGGAGATTATAAGGAAACAGGCTGTCGGGGTTACTCGACAGCCTGTTTTAGTTCAAGAAAGAGTGTCATTCTTCCTCTTCTTCAGCTTTATCCGTGTCTTGCTCTTGATCATTGACTGTGCCTTGATCTTTGTCGGCCTCTTGATTTTCTTTTTCTGTATTCTCTTTGTTTTGATCTTTGTCTTGAGCTGGCTCTTTATCTTCATCCGTTCCTGTTTCTTTATCTGTTTCTGTTTGTTTATCTTTCTCTTTCTCTTTCTCTGGTTGTTTTTCTTTATCTGTATCTGTATTTTTATCTGAACCGTTCTCTTCTTTTGAGTCTGTTTTTTAACTTCGTTAACTATTTTATCTTTTACGCGATCATCTTTATTTTTTGTGGAATCTTCTTTTGAACCTGTCTTTTTAGCGCCGCTTTCAACATGTCGGGAAGGAGCTGATTCTTTACCGACAATGTCGACGGCAGTTACGTAATAAGATCCGCCAGAGCCGACTTTGTAAACAAGATTCTCCCCAGCGTTGATGCTCGCCACTTTTTTGCCGTCTTTATAGACACGATAACCGACGACATCTCCTTCATGATGCAAGCCCCATGTAATCTTATCGTTACTGATCGTTATGGATAGGGGATCTGGTGTTTTGCCATTATCATTCAATTTCGCTGTCGCCCCGACGACATTTCCTGATTTTTCGGCTCCGGGAATCACGGATCCCGGGTCATCGACATATTTCAAACCGATATCTGGAAAGGAATCAGGATTCAACATGAACCCGCCGCTTGTGAATTCACCAGGCGTTTGCGGAAGGGCTGCGTAGCGTTTGCTGCCGACTGATACATATTGTCCATCTATGAAACTATCATCCGCTCTGGATGGAGCATATTTGGCGATGAATAAGTCCGATTTGACAAGCCCGGCCTTTTGGCATGAACTTGAAGGCAGCAGTCCTGAAACGCCACAGAAGGAACGGCTGACTATTCCGCCTGGCATTTCAAATCGCTTATCGGGGTCGATGAGTTTAGGGTCGACTTTATATGCGGCATTGATCAGGTCTGCCCAATAATACATATTACGTTTATTATATTCAAGACCATTATAGGTCCCTTGCAAGGATTTCGGTGTGTCATATCCGAGCCATGTACCGAATGAAACATTGGGATTGGTTGCGACGAACCATGCGTCCCAATAGTTTTGTGAAGTTCCGGTCTTGCCTGCCCAATCACTCGAGAATGCAAGTCGGTTCCTGACCGAAGCGGCCGTCCCGCTGTTCACGACATCTCGCATCATATCAAGCGTCAGGTAAGCGGCTTGCGGAGAAAATACTTCCACTGGTTTCGCTTTATGTTCATAGATGACCTCGCCATCTTTCGATACGATTTTATCGATCATATAGGCATCGACGAATTCCCCTGAATTGGCAAATGTGCCAAATGCATTGACGTTTTCTTCAACGGTTACACCTTTTGACATAGCTCCCAATGACATGGAAGGATTAGAGTAATCCTCTTTCGTCACTGTTGTAAAGCCCATTTTTTCCAAATACGAAGCTGGACCTTGGTTGATTATTTTCATGTAAAAGAGCGCTGCCGGGATGTTATAGGAATTCTTCAGTGCTTCACGCGCTGTCGTTACACCCGTATAGCTTCCGCCGCCATAGTTACCTGGACGCCACATTGTTCCTGCAGGAATGGAAATGGGGACGTTGGCCGATACGCTTCCAGGTGAAACCTTTCCTAACTCGATCCCTGGGCCATATACGAGCAGCGGCTTCATCGTTGATCCGTTCGATCGCAGTGATGCGGTTGCATGGTTCGTCTGTTCCCGCTTGAAATCACGGCCGCCTACGAAACTGATGATTTTTCCTGTTTTATTTTCGATGAGAATGGCCCCTGCTTCAACGGGCTCACTTACCGTTTTCATTTCCTTCGTATCAGGATCGACGACTTGTGCCGTTTTATCGTATCCATAATTTGGATAGTTTTTCGTTACTTCCTGCATCTTGTCATAAATCTTTTTATCGATCGTCGTATAAATCTGATAGCCGTTTTGACGCAGCTTACGATCGGCAAGTGCTAGATATTGAGCTTTTAAATCATCATTCTTTAAATCTTTCTCTTCATATCCGTCTTCTTTTGCCAGACTGACAGATAGGATTTCGATGGAGCGTTTTTCGATTTCATAGGTGAGCCATGGATATTTCTCCGACGGCATCTCCGTTTTGCCGATAAAGTCTTTAGTAATGTCGTATGCGTTTGCTTTATCATATTCTTCTTTGGTTATGTATCCGTTACTATACATCCGCTTTAAAACGGTCTTCATCCGGTTGATGCCGGGCTCTTGATCTTCTTTCAATTTTCCTTTCTGGGTATATGGTGTATATCCGAAAGGGCTTTGCGGCAATCCAGCGATAAAGGCTGATTGGGGCAGTGTCAGATCTTTGGCCTCCACGCCAAAAATACCTTCAGCGGCGGACTCGACCCCAGCGATGTTACGGCCTGAAGAGTTTCGTCCCAAAGTGGAGACGTTTAAGTACGTTTCCAAAATCTCTTCTTTTTCAAAGAACTTTTCGACCCGGAGCGCAAGAAGGATTTCTTTTGCTTTCCGTTCAAACGATACTTCGTTGGTCAGGACCTGGTTTTTAATGAGCTGCTGTGTTAATGTACTACCCCCGATTGGACGGTTGCATTCGAAAATTCCTGGTAAATCGCACGCAGGATGGCTTTTGGGACAACCCCGTCATGTTCATAAAAATACTCATCTTCTGTAGCGATGACTGCATTTTTAAGATGCTCGGAAACTTTATCGATGGACACTTCTTCACGCTCAAGGTCACTCTTAAGCTTGCCCAAGTATACATCATCTGCAAAGTATACTTCAGAGGTCTCTTCATAGTTGTAAATGTCTTTTTCAAATCTTCTTTTGAGCGCACTGGCTCATCATTGACGAGGGCAGCGAAATAGCCGGCTCCGACGCCGCCGGCGAATGAGAATCCTAGGATCCCGACAATAATGAGGATCAGTGTTAAATTCCAAATGACTTGGTATGTAACCCGTGCGTTCTTATGTGTTTTTTCACTTTGGAAAAAACGGGTCAGCTGCTTCAGACTGTTTGAAATCTATCTTTTTGATTATTATTCATCGTATCATACCCCCTGAAATCACATATATTATAGCATATAACAGGTAGGGGAAAGGGCATCTTTCTTATTTTTCTATAATCTGTAAGGGTGATGTTGACAAGGATTCTTATGTATGATAAAAGTTTATTAACAACTATAAAATGATTAAATGATCGCGATGATAGGACCCAGTAGTCAGACTATCCCTGTTTCAGAGAGCCGGTGGTTAGTGGAAATCGGTACAAATGGTATGATGAATTACTTCCTGGAGCATTTGCTGTGAAATGATTAGTAGCAGGAAACGGCTGACGACCGTTATTCGTCTTGAGCGGAGGGCATGTCATGTCCTCAAGTTGGGTGGTACCGCGAATTCATTCGTCCCTTCATATTTATGAAGGGGCGTTTTTGTGTGCTTTTTGCGGGTTTTTTCTAAGATGGAGGAGGAATATTTAATGGAATTGCTTAAAGACCTCGAGTGGAGAGGGATTATTTATCAACAAACGGATGAAGAGGGTTTTAAGAACCTTTTGGAAAAAGAGAAAATTTCTTTATACTGTGGTGTCGATCCAACTGCGGATAGTATGCATATCGGACATCTATTGCCATTCTTGACATTGCGCCGTTTCCAGCAGCACGGTCATCGTCCCCTTGTGCTTGTGGGCGGTGCGACAGGACTCATCGGTGATCCAAGCGGTAAAAAGAGGAACGTCAGCTGCAAACGCTGGAAAAAGTGCTTTATAATGCAGACTGCATAAAAGGGCAGCTATCCCACATCTTTGAATTCGACGGTGAAAATGGTGCAGTCATGGTCAATAACTATGACTGGATAGGTAAAATCGATATGGTTACGTTCTTGCGTGATTACGGGAAATACATCGGCATTAACTACATGCTGGCAAAAGATACGGTTGCTTCCCGCTTGGATACAGGGATTTCCTTTACTGAATTTGCGTACACGATTTTACAAGGAATTGATTTCGGTCATTTATACAGCAATTACGACTGTAAATTGCAAATTGGCGGCAGTGATCAATGGGGCAACATTACGACAGGCCTTGAAATGATCAGGAAATCCAATGATGAGAATGCCAAAGCATTCGGTATGACGATCCCGCTCGTAACGAAAGCGGATGGAACGAAATTCGGTAAAACGGAAGGCGGAGCGATTTGGCTTGACCCGGAAAAAACGACTCCGTATGAATTTTACCAATTCTGGATCAATACAGCAGATGCAGATGTCGTGAAATACCTGAAATTCTTCACTTTCCTATCTCGTGAGGTGATTGAAGAGTTAGAGCAATCCGTACAAAACGAACCGCATTTGCGTAAAGCGCAAAAAGCTTTAGGGGAAGAAATGACCCGTTTGATTCATGGTCAGGAAGCTCTTGACCAAGCAATCAAAATCTCTGCCGCGCTATTCAGCGGTGAGGTGAAGAATTTAAGTGCAGCGGAAATCAAATTGGGCTTTAAAGATGTCCCTAGCTTCGAACGTGAAAGCAAGGAAGATATCAGTTTGGTCGATTTAATCGTTGAAGCGAAAATTTCGCCATCAAAGCGTCAAGCCCGTGAAGATATCCAGAACGGGGCAATCTCCATAAATGGGGAGAAAGTGACCGATCTGCAATATGTAGTGACGGAAGCTGCCAAGATTGAAGGGGAGTTCATCCTCGTTCGTCGCGGCAAGAAGAAATACACATTAGTGAAATGATTGTTCAAAGCCCGGCTGAAACTCAGCCGGGCTTTGTCATGCAAAGGTGTTTAGGTGCAAAAAAACCCCCATCCAAGGATGGGGGCTTTGAAGTTATTAACGAGAGTAGAACTCAACGATAAGTGCTTCGTTAATTTCAGCAGGCAATTCAGAACGTTCTGGTAAACGAGTGAAAGTACCTTCTAATTTCTCAGCATCGAAAGTAAGGAAATCAGGAACGAAGTTAGTTGCTTCAACTGATTCTTTGATGATTGAGAAGTTGCGTGATTTTTCACGAACTGCGATTGTTTGTCCAAGAGACACTTTGTAAGATGGAATGTCTACGCGGCTTCCGTCTACAGTGATGTGACCGTGGTTAACAAGTTGACGTGCTTGACGGCGCGTACGAGCTAAACCAAGACGGTAAACTAGGTTGTCAAGACGTGATTCAAGAAGAATCATGAAGTTTTCACCATGTACACCTTTAAGTTTGCCAGCGCGGTCGAACATTGTGCGGAATTGACGTTCAGTGATTCCGTACATGTGACGAAGTTTTTGTTTCTCTTGTAGTTGCATTCCGTATTCAGAAATTTTTCTACGTTGGTTAGGACCATGTTGTCCTGGAGCATAAGGGCGTTTTTCTAATTCTTTACCAGTACCTGTTAGGGAAATTCCTAAACGACGGGATAGTTTCCAGCTTGGGCCAGTATAACGAGCCATAGGATGACTCCTCCTTTAAATGTTTTTATTTTGGTAAAATAAAAACCGTGTGAATGTACGATCATGACCATTTTGTTTTCATGTACCTTCGCCCTAGCAGCAGAGGGTTACGAGATACACCTCCGTATTGAGGAACAAAATGAGAACATAAAGGCTGTCACATAGGCTGCAATATTTTACACAAAGAGTATTGTATAATATTCTGCTCAATGAGTCAAGGACAGTTGTGATTAATTAAGGAATAGAGAATGGCGGCAGGAAAAATGCAATTTTATAATGAGATAATGAATCCAAAAATTACGGATGGTTTCCGGCATTATTTGGGAGCCTTGCATTTCACGGTTAAATGATGCTAAGGAAACAGGGCTGATGAAGCGTTATATATTGAGAAGAATTCAGGAAAGGGCAGGGGACATGGACATGGAGTCCTGTAATAAAGGGAGCAGGCAAGGAATGCCTCCCTTTAACTTTTATAGGTGATTGGAAAGGATTTCAGCGAATTTCTCCAGTCCTTGCTGATCCATTTCGTCAAAACGGTCCGTTATCGGGCTGTCGATATCGAGGACACCGAGCAAATTTCCATCCTTCATGAGCGGTATGACAATTTCAGATCTTGATGCCGCATCGCAGGCGATATGTCCAGGGAATTGGTGGACATCCGCAATGCGCAGGGTTTTTTCAGTTGATGCTGAAGTCCCGCATACGCCCTTGCCCATTGGAATGCGGACACAGGCTGGTAGCCCCTGGAAGGGTCCTAGTATTAATTGGTCTTCTTCATATAAATAAAAACCAACCCAGTTAATCTCATCGAGAAACTGATTAAGTAAAGCTGCCGCATTGCTTAAATTGGCTATCCGGTTCGTTTCACCTTCGATTAAGGCAAGTAGTTGTTTTTGGACCAGTTCATAGTTTTTTCTTTTTTTCCTTGATACATTTCGACATTAAACAAAAGCGTTCACCCGTCTTCCTCAAATTTTTACAGCACTTTCTAATCATGATGCTCCTTTGTTGGGAAATTGTCGAGAACTTACTAAAGGATTCAGGCTCTTCCGTGAAGAAGTAGTCCACAAGACTTGTCTCAAAGAAAGCGAGGGATTGCCTGAATGAATCGCCAGACGCCAACGAAACAAGCCATTGTGGAAGCTGCATTGCATTTATTTCATTTAAAAGGCTATCATGCTACATCCATACGGGATATTGCGAATAAAGCGAAAGTGAACGCTGCCAATATTGCCTACTATTTCAAGAATAAGCAGGGGTTGCTGGAATTCTGTTTCACTTCCTATTTAGAAGAATATATCCTGGTCCTTGAGACGAACATGACACTGCTTGAACATAAAGGCCCGCAGCATTGCTTGATGAACCTTGTAAAGGATATCCTCTCTTCCAGAGGGAAAACTTCCTTGCTGCACGGTTCATATATGGGGAATCTTCACTCGATTCCAATTTAAACCGCGAAATTCATTCGACTTATTTTACAAAGGAAAAATCTTATTTTCAATATATTTTGGAACAAGGAATCAAGAGCAGGAGTTTCCAACAGGTTTCCGTTCCCATGTATATGCTGCAGTTGAAGGGATTATTGACGGCCCCTGTCCTGCATACCCATTATGCGATGGATGTGCTTCATGTATTCCCGCAGGAAGCCTATTACACGAATATGTATGCCAATGAAGTCGGACGTTTTCTGCAAGATACCCTTTTCATTGCCGAAGACCTGCAGCCACTGTTAGCCGGCCGGGGCTGAAGTGTATACAAGTTACCCATTAAACCCTGCAATCAGTGCCTGATGGCCCTGACCCAAATCTTTAGCCTGATGGGCATCGGAACCGTAAATGAGCGGAATGCCGAGATCTATCGCACGCTTTGCAAATCGTTCAGGAGGGTAGGGTTCACCGCATAGCGGCTTTACAAGCCCAGCTCCATTATAATCCAGTTCATATCTTTGATCCTTGATCATTTCGAGAACCTTGTAAACACGCTCGTCAAAACTCGATGCCGGCGGATATCGATGCTGGAATTTGTGAACAAGCGTAATGTGCCCGATCCGTTTTGGTTTATAAATGCCTAAATCAGATTCTATTGATTTTTCCAGTGTATCGTAATATTTGGCATAAACCGAGTCCACTGAACCTAGTTCATTGGCAATCTCACCAAACCCACTTTCGCTGAAATCGATGCAATGCCAACTGTTTTGATGCTTGATGAAGTGGACGGAAAGTATACTATCATCAAGGAATTCTCCGATTTCGTCGAGGAATTCTTTTGTTTCTTTTTCATACCCCTCTATAAAGTCAACCTCCAGACCTGTTTTGATCAGGATTTTGTCTTTATGGCGTTCTTTCAGTACGCGGAGCTCTTGAAAGTAATCCAGGAGCAGGGCAGCGTCCATGCCGCTGTCTTTTTCAGGCGTAGGATCTTGAAAATTTCGTGGCAATGGAGCATGTTCCGTAAATGTGATTTCCTTTAATCCTAGCTCGATTCCCCGCGTAATATATTCATCGAATTTATCCGTAGAGCCGTGAGGGCAAAACGGAGTGTGCACATGACCGTCAGCTTTCATGGTCCTTCCCTCCCAAAAACAGGTATTTGTAGCAATTTTCTACAAAAAAATCATTTTTCTCGTCAAAAATTATTGCTAACATGGTATCATAAAAACATTAAATTTAACATTTTTACAATTTATATATAAACGTGCAAGACTGTAAGGACTAGAACAGGGGGCTTACCATGGATTACATAATTGGGGTAATTGTATTAATTTTGATTTTCATCATTTGGGGTTATTTTTTCAAAAAGAGATATTTTAAAGAAATCGATCGGCTGGAATCCTGGAAAATAAGCATCATGCACCGCCCCGTGCTGGAAGAGCTTTCTAAAGTCAAACAATTGAACATGACAGGTGAAACAGAGGAAATGTTCGAAAACTGGCGCATTGAATGGGACGCCATCATTACGGATCATATGCCCGAAGTCGAAGAGCTATTATTCGATGCCGAGGAATTCGTCGATAAATACCGTTTCAGCAAATCAAAAGAGGTACAGCGCAAAATTACAGTCAAGCTGAATGAAATCGAGGAAATGATCAAAAAGATCTTATACGAACTGAATGAACTCGTAGGCAGTGAGGAAAAGAATCGATTGGAAATTGAGGATATTAAAGAATCCTACCGTCAACTGAAGAAATCCCTGCTTGCACACAGACATAATTACGGGAAAGCGGCTGATAAGCTGGAAAGCTCCTTAGATGAAGTATTGCAGATCCTTCAGAAATATGAAGAAGAGACCGTGAACGGCAATTATTTGAATGCGAGGGAGCTTGTTCTCTCCATTAAGGATAAATTGGCGGCTCTGTCAGTTAAAATGGAAATGCTCCCAAAATTATTGGTTGATAGCCAATCCGAGCTGCATTCCCAGCTTAATGAATTGAAGGATGGTTATGAGGAGATGTCAGGACAGGGGTACCTGTTGAGCCATATCCAATTCGAGCAGGAGATATCACGGCTTGAGGAAGAACTGGATCTTTATAAAACACAATTGGAAAATGCCGAAACGGAAGCAGTGGAAAAAGGCATTAAAGAAATGCGCGAAAGCATCGAAGTGCTTTATGACCTTTTGGAAAAAGAAGTACTTTCAAAACAGTATATCTTGAAAAATGATGAAGTTCTCAGGAAAACGATTAGTGACCTTGAATATGAAAACGATAAACTTAAAGTTGAAACCATACATGTTCAACACACGTATCATCTGACGGAAAATGAGCTTGATGCGCAACGGAAAATGGAAAAGCAGATTGCCCAGATTGCTAAACGCCATCAATTGCTCGTCTTGAAAATGGAGGATAATGTGATGGCAAGCTCGCTTATCAGCGAAGAGATGCAGGGGCTTGCAGTACAGCTGAAGGAATTACAGGAAAATCAGAAAGACTTTACCGTTAAATTACAGGCTCTACGAAAAGATGAAATGGATGCCAGGGATTCACTGGCTGAATTGAAGCGCAAAATGGTCGATACTGGACGTTTAATTTCAAAAAGCAATATTCCAGGCCTTCCAGAAGAGTATAAAGTGGTGCTTCAGGATGCCAAAGAAAGCATGGATGACGTTCAGGGTAAACTTGAAGAAAAGCCGCTGGACATGGCCGCTGTTTATATTTATTTGGAAAAAGCGGTTCAACAGGTGAATAAGGTCCACGAAAAAGCCCAGGAATTGATCGAGCATATGTATTTGGCCGAAAAGGTGATCCAATTTGGAAATCGTTATCGAAGCAGTCACGATATGGTTGCCGAGAGCCTAAGGGAAGCCGAAGCGAAATTCCGAAGCTATGAATATCAAGCCGCATTGGAAACGGCAGCCACTGCCATAGAAAAGGTCGACCCAGGCAGTTTACGAAAAATCGGGGCGAACATAGAAGAAGTCCTTTCCTGAAAACCCGCCATGGCGGGTTTTTTTCTTTTTATAGATAGGTGGAAAGTTAAAACATTCCCGGGATTAAAAAGAAGCAGGAATCTATCATCCCTGGACCAGTGTTTTACATTCTCTTTCAAATTCAATTATGTTAATATTAGAAGTTGCAACAGCAACATTGAAACTTATATTCAGTAGAGTGACCATCATAGATAAAAAACATGGAAGGTGAACCCATGATTTATTTTGACAATAGTGCAACAACAAAACCATACCCCGAAGTAATCGAATCATTCATGAAGGTTACTTCGGACTATTTCGGGAACCCTCTTCGCTTCATGGACTTGGGGTGCAATCCGAAAAACTGCTTTCCGCTGGAAGAAAGCAGATTGCTGATTTATTAAAGGTGAAGAGTTCGGAAATATATTTCACTTCCGGGGAACGGAAGGAAATAATCTTGCCATTAAAGGGGCAGCCCACTCTCAGGGAAATCACGGCAAACACATAATCACGACAGCGATTGAACATCCTTCAGTAGAAGATGCATGCCAATCATTGACGAGAATGGGTTATGAGATCACATATCTTCCCGTTAACGAATTTGGACAAATTGATGTAACGGATCTTAAGGATGCAATGAGGGAAGATACCATTTTGGTTTCCGTCATGCATGTTAATAATGAAGTTGGCTCGATTCAGCCGATTGCTGAAGTGGGCAAATTGTTAAAACAATACCCAAACGTGCTCTTTCATGTCGATAATGTACAGGGAGCAGGCAAAGTTTCGTTATCATTGCGTGAAGCCAATGTGGATTTATGTACAATTTCCGGCCACAAGGTTCACGGTTTGAAGGGGACGGGCATCCTTTATGTTCGTGAAGGCGTTCGGGTCGATCCGCTTTTCCATGGTGGCAATCAGGAAACGAAAATCAGGAGCGGCACCGAAAATGTTGCGGGAATCGTCGCCCTTTCGAAGGCTTTGCGTATTAGTATGAACAATCAATTGCTGTATCATGATAAGCTTCAGCAAATCAAAACTTATTTATATAAAGGTTTGAAGGAAATGGACGGGGTGTTGGTTAACAGTCCCGAAGAGGGTGCACCCCATATTGTGAATTTTTCCGTTCCGGGACTTAAATCCGAGGTATTGCTGCATGCACTTGAATCGGAAGGAATATATGTTTCGACGACTAGTGCCTGTTCTTCGAAAAAAGGACGATAAGCAAAACGGTGGATGCGATGTTCCATAATTCAGCTCGTTCCGAAAGCGTCATCCGAATCAGTACTACCTATGGCAATGAAATGGAAGAAGCAAAGCAAGTTCTGGCGGCGATTCAGAAAATAGTCGCTAATTTAGAAAAAATAATGAGGGTTGCTAAATGAAATTCGATCATATAATTATCCGTTATGGAGAAATCTCCACTAAAAAAAGAAACCGTAAAGGCTTTGTAGACAAAATGAAAGCCCATATCCGCTGGAGTTTAAGAGATATAGAAGGCGTAGTGCTTACAGCCAATCGGGAACGGATGTACGTTCTCCTGAACGGTGCGGACCATAGGCCGGTCATTGACCGATTGAAGGGCATTTTTGGAATCCAGTCATTAAGCCCTGCAATAAAAATAGAGCGTGATCTGGAAGTGATGAAAACGGCAGCATTGTATTACCTTAATCATACTCTTGAAGAGGTAAACACGTTCAAAATCACGACAAAACGCGCCGATAAGGATTTTCCATATAATACCGATGAAATTAACAGGGCAATCGGCGGGCATTTGCTCCGAAATACAGAAGATTTAAAAGTGGATGTAAAGAACCCTGATTTGAACCTGTTAGTAGAAGTGAGACGCGAAGCCGTGTATTTGACAGGTGAAATCATCCAGGGGGCAGGCGGTCTTCCATTCGGTTCAAGCGGGAAGGCGATGCTGATGCTTTCAGGCGGGATTGATAGCCCTGTTGCAGGATTCCTTTCAATGAAACGGGGATTGGACGTGGAAGCGATCCATTTTTACAGCCCACCGTTCACAAGCGAACGTTCACGTCAAAAGGTCATTGATTTGGCGGCCAAGCTGGCAGAAATAAATGGAAGCATGAAAGTGCATATCGTTCCTTTTACGGAAATCCAATTATTGATTCAAAAACAAATTCCGGAAAACTACTCAATGACTACAACCCGTCGTTTAATGATGCGGGTCGCCGATCGAATCCGTGAAAAGGAAGAAGCCATGGCACTGATCACCGGTGAAAGCCTTGGACAGGTTGCGAGCCAGACGATGAGCAGCATGTTTGCCATCAATGAGGTGACGAATACACCGATCCTGCGTCCGCTGATTACCATGGATAAGACAGAAATCATCAAAATAGCAAGAGAGCTCGATACTTTTGAAATATCCAATCTGCCGTACGAGGATTGCTGTACGGTCTTTACGCCGGCAAGCCCAAAAACGAAACCGAAACGTGAAAAAGTCAATTACTATGAAAGCTTTGTCGACTTTGAATCCTTGATTGAAAAAGCGGTCTCCGAAACAGAAATAATAACGGTTAAACCTGGCCAGACTTTCGATAAGGAAGAAGCGCTGGAAGACTTATTCTAATATCCTGTAATTACCAATAGAAATGTGCGAATGAAGCCATGTGTTTTAACACACTCTATAATCACAAGGAGGTGAAACACACATGGCAAACAACAACAGCTCAAACGAATTATTGGTACCAGGAGTTGAACAAGCTCTACAACAAATGAAATATGAAATCGCTACAGAATTCGGCGTACAACTTGGTGCCGACACAACATCTCGCGCTAACGGTTCAGTTGGTGGAGAAATCACAAAACGCCTTGTTCAAATGGCTGAACAACAATTAGGCGGAGGTTTCAACAGATAATTTAATAAATATGGCTACAGAGAGCGGGTTCCAACACCCGCTCTCTTTTAGTTTGCGGACTTAATTCGTGGACGGCCAATAAAATGCGGTGTATCTCAAAAAACGGCCTGACGATCTAATGAAATTTTGGACCACTTTTCCTGTTTTATAAAATATGAATCCTCATAGGCTGGAACTTTTTTGAGGGTTTGTAAAATTGAACGTTGATTTCCTCTCCAGGCACTCGCTTTCCGCGGGCGAATGACCCTCGGCGCTCTTTGCGCCTGTAGGATCTCCCTTGGACACGTTTCCCCGCAGGAGTCTCGTGCCTTCCGTTCCAATCTACTGGAATGTTTTTTAGGAAAAACGCAGGCAAATTCGGCTTTCTTAGAATTTATCTACTATCGGAGGTTCGGAATGCTCTAATGCCGAGCCATGCTTTTAAAACAAGACTAGATTATCCTTCCTGTTTTTTACTGTAACCTTTATTGGATTGAAGAGATTTGCGAGACTCCTGCCGAAAAACTGGTTAGCCGAGACCCCACAGACGCTTGCTTTGATGAGGCTTTGCACGCAGTCGGCGGAAAGGAAGCGGATTTCAGAAATCAGCTGGAATTTTTAAAAAGAAAAACTGCAGGCAAACTCACTTTTGAGTTGTCTACAGGCTAAAGAGGGCGGATTCCTACACCTGCTCTCTTTATTTATTTGTAAAAATAAATAGAAATTTTAGAGAATTCTCTTGTATAATGAGTAGGTACTAAGAGTTCATAATTGGAGGGAAGAATATGAAGCGTGAAGACTTATTGGCTCCGGAACATTACAACTTAGTGAGTGAAATGGAACGTTATGCAAAAGATCCAGGTAAAGTTGCCGTACTTTGGGAGAACGAAACCGGAGATAAAAAACAACTTACATATGAGAATTTATTAAAAAGTGCAAATAAAATTGGAAATGCTTTCAAGAAAAAAGGACTGGGTAAAGGTGATACGGTCCTTATCATAATCCCTCGTTTGGTGGAAGCTTATCAAGTGTATTTAGCCGCATTGAAAATTGGCATGATTGTCATACCTTGTTCTGAAATGCTTCGTGCGAAGGACTTGCAGTATCGGGTCAACCATGGTGATGTCAAAGGAATCATCAGTTATCATGAATATACTGATGAATTGAATGAAATAGAAGGAGCGGAAAGCCTCCTGAAATTTTCAATCGGAAAACGAATCGAAAATTGGCTGGATTTAAATGAGCTCGCAGATGAGGAATCCGATCAGCTGACCATGGCCGACACGAAGAGTGAGGATATGGCATTCTTATCGTATACTTCCGGAACGACAGGGAATCCAAAAGGGGTCGTCCATACACATGGATGGGCTTATGCCCATTTGAAAACGTCTGCTGCAAACTGGCTCGGCATCAGTGAAACGGATGTCGTTTGGGCAACTGCAGGCCCAGGGTGGCAAAAGTGGATCTGGAGTCCTTTCCTGGCGGTTCTGGGAACAGGAGCGACAGGCCTTGCCTATCATGGTAAGTTCGAGGCGAAAAAATATCTTCAGCTGCTTCAGGACTACAAAGTGAATGCATTATGCTGCACACCAACCGAGTATCGATTGATTGCAAAGGTGGATAACCTTGATGACTATGATTTATCCCATCTTCATAGTGCTGTATCAGCGGGAGAGCCTTTAAATCAAAAAGTGTACGAGGTCTTTAAAAACCATTTCCAGATTGAAGTGCGTGATGGATATGGGCAGACCGAAAATACCCTGTTGGTGGGTGTAACGAAAGGCATGGATATTAAATTGGGCTCCATGGGCAAACCGACTCCGGGCAACCATGTCGAAATCATCGATGGTTCCGGTAAACCCTGTTCTCCAGGCGTAGTGGGGGATATTGCCGTACATGTCGATACACC
The DNA here is from genome assembly GCA_030562215.1 of Peribacillus frigoritolerans. Taxonomy (GTDB): domain Bacteria; phylum Bacillota; class Bacilli; order Bacillales; family DSM-1321; genus Peribacillus; species Peribacillus frigoritolerans_B. The sequence goes on from JAUPFL010000002.1 coordinate 514,510, forward strand.
TGCTCTCTTTAAAGAATATTTTAAAGATCCCGAGCGGACATCGCAGCAATTCCGTGGGGACTATTATGTCACCGGCGATCAAGCGAAAAAGGATGAGGATGGTTATTTCTGGTTTGAGGGCCGTTCTGATGATATCATCATCAGCTCGGGATATACGATCGGACCGTTTGAAGTGGAAGATGCACTCGTTAAGCATCCATATGTTAAAGAGTGTGCGGTTATAGCAAGTCCTGATGAAATAAGGGGAAATGTGGTCAAGGCGTATGTCGTCTTGATGGATGATATCGATCCGAACAGCCAGGACTTGATCAAGACGCTTCAATCGCACGTGAAGGAATTGACTGCCCCATATAAATATCCAAGGAAAATCGAATTTTTAGAAGAGCTGCCCAAAACGACATCAGGTAAAATCAAACGGGTGGATTTACGGAAAAGGGAAGAAGCACTCCTCAACAATTGATCGAAATGCATGACCGTCAGCCTCCAAGGCTGGCTTTTTTTATTGGCAAGGGCTTGGGTAAAAGCATAAATATGGGAATTCGTGATATGAGATGGTACACTTACTGCATATCTGCACAGTAACAATCATTTAATAAGGAGTGTAAAGCCGGAATGGGAACGTTATGGTTCAATGGGTCGATTTATACGATGATTAAAGAAAATGATCAAGTGGAGGCAGTATACACTGAAAAGGGGTAATTGTTGATACCGGCAGCCTGGACCATTTGAAAAATGAATATGCCGGCAATATTTCCAGGGAAATCGACTTAAAAGGACAAACGATGCTTCCGGGGTTAGTGGATAGTCACCTTCATTTGGTCGGGCATGGTGAAAGGCTGCTTCGTTTAGACCTCTCTTTGATGGATAGCAGGGAGTCGATCATGAAATCCTTGAAGGAAAAGTGTTTAAAGACCCCGGCCGGAAAGTGGATCGTTGCCGAAGGGTGGAATGAAAATGAATGGCCGAGCCCTGAATTGGTATTACGGGATGAGCTTGACGCGATTTCGGCAGATCATCCCATCGTATTGAAAAGGATCTGCCGGCATGCCTTGGTGGTCAATTCGCGCGCCCTTTTGGAAGCGGATATTAAAGAAGATATAAAAGAACCTCCAGGCGGGGTGATCTGCCGTTATCCTGACGGACGTTTAAATGGTCTATTTAAAGAAAGTCAGGCGCAGAACCTTATTTTAGACAGCCTTCCCGGCATTGATCAAGAGTATATCGAAAACGCGCTCACAGAGGCCATAGAAGACGCATATAAGCTAGGTTTGACTGGCGGACATACTGAGGACCTCCATTACTACAATGGCTTCATGCCGACATATCAGGCGTTTAAATCGGTAATCGAGGACCGGGAAATGGCCTTTCGCGCCAACTTACTCGTCCATCACGAAGCGTTTGAAGAAATGCTGGCAGCAGGCGGCGGCTATCAGAAAGGTACGCGATACATCAAATTCGATAGCATGAAGATATTTACCGACGGCTCCTTAGGCGGACGCACAGCCTTGTTGAGCGAACCTTATGTAGATCAAAAGAATACGAATGGAGTTGCGATATTCACTGAAAACGAGCTTCAGGAATGGGTGAAAAAGCAAGGGCTGCCGGAATGCCGATTGCTGTCCATGCGATTGGCGATCTCGCTTTTGAATATGTTTTGAATGCAATTGAAGCCCTTCCCCGAAAAAGGGACAGAGGGACCGGCTCATCCATGCGCAGATTGTCCGGCCGGAGCTATTGGAGCGGGCGGCAAAGCTGCCGGTGATCTTTGATATCCAACCGGGTTTCGTCCCATCCGATTTTCCGTGGGTGGAAGAAAAGGTTCCTGCCGATCTGTTGGAATTCTCCTATGCCTGGAAAACCTATTTGAATTTGGGCATCATTTGTGCGGGGGGATCGGATGCACCCATTGAACCCTTAAATCCGATTTTGGGCATTCATGCTGCTGTCACAAGGATGAAAATCAACAGTGAGGACCGTACTGTATATGGCTTGGGTGAAAGGCTTTCCGTTTACGAGGCTTTCGCACTGTATACCAAGGGGAGTGCTGCAGCAATCGGGCAGGAAAAACGCCGCGGTGTGATCAATAAAGGGTACGATGCCGATTTTACCGTGTTTAATCTGGATGTCTTTGCTGTTGCGCCGGATGATCTCCTGAAAGCTGAGGCGGTCATGACGGTCATTGATGACAAAATCATGTATGATAAAAATTAACAGTTGCAAAAAAGAAATGGAAATACAAAATTGTTAGTTGGAATTAGATAAAGGAATGTAAATGGAAAGAAGGCTTGTTATGAAAGTGGATGAACAAAAAGAAGGGGCGATTTATGCAGCCCTTTCTTACATGATGTGGGAGTTGTGCCGATTTACTGGAAGTTCCTTCAGGGAGTCGGTGCAATAGAAATTTTAGCTCAGAGGGTATTATGGTCTTTCGTGTTCATGCTGGTTTTATTGATGTTCATGAAAAAATGGCAAGCGTTTCTTGATTATGTCAAAAACATAATGGGAAATCCGAAACTCTTTACGGCATTACTAACGGCCTCACTGCTTGTTACAGCTAATTGGGGAGTGTTCATATGGGCCGTTAACTCTGGCCGCATCCTCGACACGAGCCTTGGATATTATATCAATCCGCTAGTCAGTGTACTATTGGGAGTGATAGTCTTAAAAGAAAAATTGAGCGGGGCCCAAATCATTTCATTCCTGCTTGCAGGAATCGGAGTCTTGATCCTTGGCATTCATTTCGGTACGATCCCGTGGATCTCTCTTGTTTTGGCCATGACCTTTGGATTATACGGTCTGGCAAAAAATGATCAAGGCCGAATCGGCGATCGGGCTGACGCTCGAAACGATGATGGTAACGCCCCTGGCCCTGGGTTACCTGATATACTTGATAAACCGGTCAGAAATGCAATTCTTTACAGATGGGGGCACAAGCTTGCTGTTGGTGGGCGGCGGTATTGCCACGGCATTGCCTCTTTTATATTTTGCAAAAGGGGCGGAGAAGATCCCGTTATCGATGCTTGGCATTTTTCAGTATATCGCTCCGACCTTATCTTTATTGATCGGGGTATTCGTCTATCATGAAAGTTTCACCAAAGCACATCTGTTAGCCTTTTTGTTCATATGGTCAGCCTTGGCTGTTTATACACTATCCATAACGAAATGGGGTCAGGCAAGTGCACGCAGGTTCAAAGGTAAAGGGAATATTGGGGCGTGAAAAGAAAAAATGCTTGGGAGATCTCTCCCCAAGCATTTTTTATGCCGGTGGTTTTACGGCATGGGAACTAAAGGGTCATGAGAGGTATATCTTCGAACCTATTTCAGAAACAATACAATCGGAAAGGCTGGCAGGACTGTTACCGGGCTTTGCACGGGGGAAATTTTGTTGGAATTGTCTATAGAAGGAACTATCCAGGAAAATGATATGCGTTGTCAGGAATGCTGATATGGTGGCGTACGGCTTTCTATTGCTATTCAATTCATTGATGATTCCCTGTGCAGTGGTAATCCCGATCCCGTGGCCATAAAAGAGGCCATTTCCTAATAATATCGCATTTTCACCTTGCCATTCAGGAGTTGCCTCGTCGTGATCAGGGTTTTTGAAGTAAACGCAATCACCTGGTAAATAATCCCTTCCTTGGTGAACGATAAGAGCCATATTCCTTGGAGGGCGCCAATCATATAAAAATAGATCTGAAAAAAGATAGTCGAAATTCCTAGGGCCGATTAAATCCAAAATCGCCTTTAAAAAAGTGACGACTATCGCTGTCCCGCATTCGAAGGCATAAAGCCTTCCATTCATGAAAATGTCAACGAGTGCAGCATGGGGGAGAATCCCTGGCTGAAGGGTAAAGGTGCCATCCTTTGAAAGGTGCCAATATTGTTGATTGGATTGAGATTCCTCAAGTGTGGAAAATTCCGGACCGCTTTTATCCAACGCAATAGCTGCCTGTATGACTCGGTTCCTCAGCTGTATCTCGAAATTGAAATCCCCAAAGTTCCGGTATTCAAAAACGTTAGAATCTTCCGCCAAGCATTGAAGAGTTTCAAGCGATTTAGCAGATGCTGTACCTGGTTGGATTTGACTGACATCTAACCATTTTTGATTAATCTTTATCATGATCATATCCACCTTTTGCTTATGAAATTAAGGGTTTAATAAAACCAGTAAACAAAAATGTCTACAGGTAATGCACATTATATGAATGCTTGCAAAGAAATGACTATTTGGAACGTGTCCGCCACCGTTGCAGCCAAGAATGATTGGAATGAAAAGAGGCAGACTTAGTTGGCTTCCAATGATTTTCGTTCGAAAAGCTGTTTTGCTAGATATCCTAAAGTGCCAGGAATACCTTTCCAATTAGTGAGAAGAAGCAAATTAGTATTCCTTTTTTCCTATGAATTGATATAATGAGAGAGAAAAGTTCATATGTGCGAGAAATGTAGGGGGCCAGTACTGCTGGCTGAGATTGCATCCTTTAGATGCTGACTCTTTGAACCTGATCTGGATGATGCCAGCGGAGGGAACATATTATTACTGATTTTCTGTTTTGTATGTTAACGTCCGAATTCATCTTCGGGCGTTTTTTGCTTTTTTATCCAGTATTTGAATAGACCCTGGAGCCCCATTATGTTCCGGCATATGGAACTTATAAGATGTGTAGGAGGATAATGACTTGAATAAATTCTTACCACTGTTAACTTCGTTGTTCCTTTTGGCTGGATGCGGAGCAGGCGGAACTAATGAAAAAGAAGAAGCATCTAAAAATGAAGAATTAAAAAAGGTATCGGTCGTGCTCGATTGGACACCGAATACAAACCATACTGGATTGTATGTAGCCAAGGAAAAAGGTTATTTTAAAGATCAAGGTCTTGATGTGGAAATTATCATGCCAGGTGAAGCTGGAGCCGATAAGCTTGTCGCTTCAGGGAAATCTGAATTTGGCGTGAGCTACCAGGAGGGCATAACGCAGGCCCGCGTGCAGGGCGTGCCGATTGTTTCGGTAGCTGCCGTCATCCAGCATAATACCTCGGGATTCGCTTCCCCTGAGGCAAAGGACATTAAAACTCCCAAGGATTTTGAAGGAAAACGTATGGTGGCTGGGGATCTCCGGTTGAAAAGGCCATAATTGATTCACTCATGAAAAAGAAAATGCGGATGTAAATAAAGTGGACATAGTCAATACAGGAGACATGGATTTTTTCACTTCGGTTAAAAGGGATATAGATTTTGCCTGGATTTATTATGGTTGGACAGGCATTGAGGCCGAGTTGCGAAATGAAAAGCTTAATATGGTTTACTTAACCGAATACTCTGATAAGCTTGATTACTATACGCCTGTTTTGACTACAAATGAAAAGATGATAAAAGAAGATCCCGAGACTGTTAAAGCATTCGTTCATGCAGCTTCGAAAGGGTACCAGTATGCGATCAAGAATCCTGATGATGCAGCAGGCATGTTAATTAAGTCTGCACCGGATCTTGATGCAAAACTAGTAAAGAAAAGCCAGGAGTGGCTTGCAGCCAAGTATCAGGATGATGCTCCGCGATGGGGTGAACAAAAGCTTGAAATTTGGAAGAATTACAGTGAGTGGATGACTGAAAATAAGCTTCTTGAAGGTGATTTCGATCCTGAAAAGGCATTTACCAATGAATTTTTACCAAAATAGGAGGAAATACAATGGCCAATTCATTAATTAGTATACAAATTATTCCTAAAGGGGAAAATGTCATCCCTATGGTCGATGAAGCAATCAAGATCATTGAAGAATCAGGTGTCAAGTATGAGGTTCACCCGCTTGAAACGACAATGGAGGGTGAGCTTTCCGAACTTTTTGCCGTGATAGAAAAAATGAATGTAAGAATGATTGAAATAGGATCGCCGAATGTCATTTCCCAAGTGAAAATATTATATCAGCCAAGCGGGATCACGATGGATACGTTAACGGAGAAATATCGGGCATGATCGGAAGGGGAATTTGGAAGAAGGGGCTCCCTTCTTTCTTTTATTATTGTTGCTGATAGTATGGGAGTCAGTGACAGTCTTATTGAAAGTCGAAGAATGGCTGCTTCCCGCTCCATCGGCCATTTTCATTGAAGGAATTGAGTCGTCCCGCAATCTTTACGGACACCTTTTATCCACAACGGAGCTTGCGTTGTCGGGTTTTTTTATTGGAAGCTGCATCGGCTTATTGATCGCGGCAATTCTGCACCTTTTTCCAGGTGTAAAGGACGCGGTTTATCCTCTGCTCATACTATCACAAAATATACCTATCATTGTTTTGGCGCCGCTATTGGTGATCTGGTTTGGCTTTGGCATGCTGCCTAAGTTAATCGTGATTTCGCTGGTATGTTTTTTCCGGTTGCGGTTGCATCATTGGACGGTTTTCGCCAGACACCATACGAGCTTAAGCATTATTTCAAGATGATGGGAGCGGGAAAAAGCCAGTTATTTTGGAAGCTGGAACTTCCTCACTCGATCCCGTTCATTTTCTCCGGCCTGAAAATTTCGGCCACTTATAGTGTAATGGGTGCGGTTATTTCGGAATGGCTTGGGGCAAAATCGGGGATTGGTGTTTATATGACTCTCGCTTCTTCAGCGTTCAGGACAGATCGGGTGTTTGTAGCCATTTTCATCATTATGGGAATGAGCCTGATCTTTTTTGGAATCATCACCTTCCTGGAGAAATACTTAGTTTCTTGGAAGAGAAAGGAGGGCGAAAAGGATGAAGCTCGAAATTAAAGACGTCTCCTATTCTTTCGATGATAAACAGAATATATTAGAGAATATGAATTTCCATGTGAATGATGGGGAATTCGTTACGATCCTCGGGCCATCGGGCAGCGGTAAAAGTACATTGTTCCACTTGATCGGCGGCATTTTGAAGCCTGATCATGGCATCATTTCACTGGATGGTAAAAAGATAAATGGCTTAAAGGGCCATATCAGCTATATGCCTCAGCAGCCTTCCCTTTTACCTTGGAGAACGGTATTGGAAAATGTTTTGCTTGGAAGTGAAATTGCTGGGATCAGAGATAAAGAAAAGGCAAAATCCCTTTTGATGAAAGCTGGTTTAGAAGAGTACGAGAAAGCATATCCGCATGAATTATCTGGAGGCATGAAGCAAAGGGCCGCATTCATTCGGAGTATCTTAAGTCCACAGGACTTGATGTGCCTGGACGAACCCTTTTCTGCCTTGGATGAACTGACAAGATTGCAAATGCAAAAATGGCTGTTGTCGGTTTGGGAAGAAAATCGGAGGTCGGTGCTTTTTGTTACTCACAGCATAGATGAAGCGGTTTTCCTATCAGATAGAATTTATGTGTTATCAGCAAAACCGGCTGCTGTCATCAAAGAAGTGAAAGTTCCATTTTCAAGGCCAAGAAGAGAAGAACAGCTTCTTAGTGATGAGTTCTTTCATTTGAAGAGAGAATTATATGCAGCACTCAAGCCAACTTTCACTACTTAAGTAGGAGGCGATTACATTTGAGAATCATCGACAGCCATATCCATTTGGATAAATATGATGTTGTTAAGCGGAAGCAGATCCTGAATGACATGGAAAAGGTTCAGTTGGAATCCTTACTGACTGTTTCCATGAATTTGGCTTCTTCGATTAACAATTATCAGCTTTCACTCAAAGATTCACGAATTAAGCCTGCCTTTGGTTTTCATCCAGAGCAGCCCCTCCCGAGTGATGAAGAAGTGTACGAATTATTGAGCTGGATGCGGGAACATAGTCAAGCTATGGTTGCCATAGGTGAGGTTGGGCTGCCCTATTACTTAAGGCAGGAAAATCCCGATATTGATAACTTAGCATATATAGTGATACTGGAGAGGTTCCTGGCCTTAGCTAAAGAGGTTGAAAAGCCGGTTATCCTTCATGCCGTCCATGACGATGCACCCATCGTTTGCGACCTTTTGGATAAGCATCAAATCACGAAGGCACACTTTCATTGGTTTAAAGGCGATATCCGGACAGTTGAAAGAATGGCCGAAAAGGGCTACCGCATTTCGATTACACCAGATGTTTGCTATGAGAGGGAAATACAGGAATTAGTTTCGGCATACCCACTTAAGCTGATGATGATAGAAACGGATGGACCATGGCCGTTTGAAGGGGTTTTCAATGGGAAATGGACCCATCCCGGCATGATGCATGACAGTGTACGTCAAATTGCTTCAATTAAAGGATTGCCGATTGAGGATGTCTATGAAATCCTTTATCAAAATACGAAAGACTTTTATCATATATAAAGGTACCGGTTATCATATCCGGTACCTTTATTTCGTTTAGAGAAAGGTCCTTTTAACCTTTTCCCAAAAGGAATTGTCTTTTAGCTTAACGGTCTTGATGACTTTACCGCTTAACCGGACCTTTACCTTTTCGACATGATTGATGCTTAACGCTTCATTGTCCATTCCGATGATCGGATAGCTTGGTCCGTTTTGTTCAAGGTGGACGGTCAACGTCTTGGCGCCGCTAAGGATGAATGAGGAACCTAGGGTCCGATAGGTATTGTTATTGATGGAAGCAAGCTCGCTCACTTGGAAGCAAGGGAGGAGGGGATCGACAACGGCCCCATTGACCGATTTATTATAGGCGGTGCTTCCGGTCGGAGTCGCAATGATGATCCCGTCCCCGCGAAAAGTTTCAAAATGGAGTTGATCAATGAAGATATCCATGATGAACGTTTTGGTGATCGAAGACCGGATACTGAGCTCATTAAGGGCATAAAAGGAGGGCTGATCGTCCAATTGGATAGCGATGGTTGGATATTTACGCACCTCGATTTGCTCCCTTGTCATGGCATCAATCATTTTATCCGTATCTTCCAAGTGGAAATCGCAATACATATTCAAGTTACCTGTGGTGGAAATGCCCGCATATAAACAATCATCCCTGAACCCGGTTTTACGGGCTGCCTGCAGGAATGTGCCGTCATCACCGATGCTTACGATGATGTTTGCTTTTGTGAAATCCTGGATGACTTCATACGAATGTTGCTTCGCCAAGTCTGACAAGTATTCAACCTTGCTTAGCATCTCTGCATTAGGAGCATGGAAAAAATAAATATTCCTTCGAGTGTTCATCATGTTCCCCCTAGTATGTATGGTGATGAAAGGGCTTTCTTTATCCTGTTTACGATACATGCAAATTGTGCAAAATGGACCAATGCATTTCCAATTAGAGGATTCTTTGCTACAATTTTATATGTCTTAGTTTATCATGGAATGAAACATTTTTGTTATTAGTTCGTATGGTAAGAAGGATACATATATTTAAGGGGGAAAACAGATGAATGGAAAGCGTTGGGCGGCACTTGGAATCGCAGCCGTTTTATTTTTTGTTTCTATTGCTGTAGGGGCGGCCACTACCCTATTTACAGCGGATACGGAAAATATCATTGATGAATTATTTGCTTCCGAAAGTGCATTTTACGAGGAAGTCATAGAAGGCGATGATTTCACTAATGTTATTGCCGTATTTGATGTAGAGGGCACGATTCAAGATACAGGGGAAGCCTCATTACTTAGTTCAACAACATACAATCACCGTGCCTTCATGGATAAGCTGAAGATGGCAGAGGAAAATGATGATATCAAAGGAATCATCCTTCGAGTGAATTCTCCAGGCGGCGGTGTCGTCGAAAGTGCAGAGATTCATGAAAAGATCCTTGATATCAAGAAAGTGAAAAAACCTGTCTATGTTTCAATGGGGTCTATGGCGGCTTCAGGCGGATATTATATTTCTGCACCAGCCGATAAGATTTATGCAAGCCCAGAAACGATGACGGGTTCACTTGGAGTCATCATGCAGGGGTATAATTACGAGAAATTGGCCAAGAAGTATGGTGTTGAGTTCCAAACCATCAAAAGCGGACCACACAAAGATATTATGAGTCCAACCCGGGAAATGACAGGCGAAGAACGTGAAATACTCCAAGACATGATCGATAATTCCTATGATCAATTTGTAAAAATCATTGCAGACGGACGCGGTATGACAGAGAAGGAAGTAAGGGAAATTGCCGATGGACGCATTTATGATGGACGCCAGGCTAAAGAAAACCACCTTATCGATGATTTCGGCCATTTGGATGATGTAATTGCCGCTATGAAAACTGATATCGGTAAAAAGGATGCTCAAGTTATCCGTTATACAGATGAGGTAGGCTTCGGTTCATTATTCAGTATGGGTGCGCAAAAAATGTTGGGAAATGATGTGGAAACGGCAGTCTTGACAAAAATCCTTTCCTCTTCAAATTCTCCACGCCTAATGTATTTGTATGCGGAATAGGGGGCTGAATTGATGACGGAACGAAATGAAAATAATGAACAAATCGCTTCATCCAATCTAATGGCAGATCAAGAGGTTCCCGTTCAGCAGGAATTTACAACAGCCAAAAAGGCAGTGGATGATGACGAAGTCAAGAAAGTGCATTTTGCTGGTTTTTGGATGAGGTTTTGGGCCTATTTAGCCGATTTACTGGTTATCGGAAGCTTGAACCGGATTTTGATTCATCCCATCTTTAAATTTTATGAAGGGACAGATGACCTCTGGTTCTCCGCAGAGGGCTTCTTAACGGGGTCGTATTCTTCTTATACTTTGTTTTGATGACCAAATTCTTGAACCAAACCCTTGGCAAGATGATTTTTGGACTGAAAGTCGTTGCATTGAAGGAAGAGAAAAAAACCATTTCATGGGGTACGATATTGTTCAGGGAGCTGATTGGCCGCTATATTTCAAAGGTCACTTGGATTGGCTATCTCTTGGCAGGCCTATTACCGAAGAAACAGGCTTTGCATGATGTCTTTGCAGACACGGGCGTTGTGTTGATCAGAAGATGATTTCTTCCATTCATAAATCTGTAAGAGCGTGATTTTCGCTTTTGCAGGTTTATTTTTTTGCAGATGCCGATAATGATAGGCTGAAGGGGTGTGGGTGCATGAAGTGGCTTTTGTTGATTATAGGTATCCTCATTTTGGTGCTGCTTATTGTTGTTTTCACTAAAGTAAGAGTGTCCATCGATTACAAACGTATCCAAACGAATGACCTAATACATATTAAATTATCGGCTTGGTATGGGCTTTTTCACTATACATTCAAGGTTCCGGTCATCAAAATGGAAGATGACTCGACCACTGTAGTAGTAAAGGAAGAGCAAGAAATGAACGGAAAAACAAAAAAGGAAGAAAAGAAAAAGATTACAGCCGAAGATTTGCGTGACGGATTCGCAGACATTCTGGAGATGCTTCAGCATATAATCGGATTTCATAAGATCGTCCGTCAATTCGCCGGGAAAGTCCAAGTCAAAAAATTCACCTGGCATAGTAAGGTCGGTACTAAAAACGCTGCACACACCGGTGTTTTAACTGGTGCATGCTGGGCGCTTAAAGGTTCCATCATTGGTTTGCTGACAACCTATTTCAACTTTCGGATCATGCCCTCCTATTCCATTACACCAGACTTTCAGAGATGGCAGGCAAACACGTCGATTTCCTGCATATTACAATTCAGAATCGGGCAGGCTATGGTGACTGGAATAAAACTGCTTCGTTATTGGAAAGGCGGAAAGCCGCATTTCAAGTCGAGGAAATTAGCGAAGCTATCAGGTGATTCAATAAACAATCGTTCTAGAGTGGAGGGAATTTAAATGTCAGATCATCCAATCCAAGGTTTAATGAAAGAAGCGATGGAAAATCTTAAAGAAATGGTCGATGTGAACACGATCATCGGGGATCCGGTGGAAACTCCGGATGGAAGTGTCATTTTAACCGTATCCAAAGTGGGATTTGGTTTTGCAGCCGGTGGCAGCGAATTTGTGATGGATGGAAACCATCAAGGACAGCAAGGTGGTTCCAAGCAGCCTTTTGGCGGCGGTAGCGGCGGTGGGGTTTCCATAACACCAATTGCCTTTTTGATTGTCGGTTCCCATGGAGTGAAAATGATTCATCTCGATGAAGGGACGCACCTTCTCGAAAAAATGATGGATTTAGCTCCTCAAGTCGTCGATAAGATACAGTCCATGCTATCCAAGAAAGACAGTAATCAAAAGCAAGGCAGTAATCAAAACCAAGGCGGCAGTCAGCCAGCTGTAAAGAGGTACCAACAACCTAAACAGGATATAGATTTCTAATTGCGACTCGGCATCCGCCGAGTTTTTCTTTTGCTGAAGTCTTCCATTACACCAAAAAAGCTTGGATGTCGGACATGTGCAAGCAACATTCACATTTCCTAATTCAATTAATTGCAAAATTCCGGCAAAACAAATATTATTATGCTTGTACATATAGCAGAAAAGGGAGGAATTATTAATGGCTTCAGTTACATTTAAAAACAACCCGATCACTTTAGTGGGACAAGAACTAAAAGTTGGGGACAAAGCACCTGATTTTACAGTATTGGCTAATGACTTATCACCGGTTACTTTAAGCGACTCCAAAGGTTCTGTCCGCATTATCAGCGTTGTTCCATCCGTGGATACAGGCGTATGTGATGCACAGACACGTAAATTCAATGAAGAAGCGGCAAAATTGGATAATGTGAAAGTACTGACGATCAGTAACGACCTTCCTTTCGCGCAAAAACGCTGGTGTGCTGCCAGCGGCTTGGACAATGTTCAAGTCCTGTCCGATCACCGTGACCTTTCATTCGGTGAAGCATATGGTGTCGTCATGCAGGAACTTCGTCTATTGGCCCGTTCTGTATTCGTTGTGAACAGCTCTGATGAAATCACATATGTGGAATATGTGAGCGAAGGTACCAACCATCCAAATTACGAAGGTGCCATCGAAGCGGCGAAAGCGGCAAAATAAGATGCGAATTCAAAGAAACCGGGCGCAATGTGCCCGGTTTTTTGTTTTAATGTTGATTTTGATGTTTGTTGTTTTAGGCTCTAATTTTCAATTGAGTTGTGGTTATATTAATTTCTGAGTGTCGGCCGATTCAGTTCTTTTCTGTTGACGAGTTATATGCTGGCTTCAGTCAAGGCTCGAAAGTCGGACCATTTTGTGGTAAAACAACCTTGCCAGACCACTCTTGACCATTAGGTGTTCCAACTTTTATGTCAATTTCATTAGGCCACGACGGCATTTGTCTTGGTCCTGGGAAAAACCCCGCTTGTTGCCCTGCTCGAAATCCTTCTCGATACCCTTGGCGATACCCTTGTCGAAACCCTTGTCGAAACCCTTGTTGAAACCCTTGTTGTTGCCTGTTAAATTCATCTGCTGACTGAATATCATGTTGCTGATTTATCGGATTAACCTGCCCATGATAGTTTTGATATTGATTATCCATATATAATCACCACCTCATGCATGATATTCTGTTTGGGCATTCATTGAGCCTATCCAAGTAATAAAAAACTGCAGACAAAATCATTTTCATCGAGTTTGTCATAGTTTTTTTCTTGGCTTGTACAATTTGGACGTTGATTTCCGCTCCCAGGCACTCGCTTTCCGAGGGAGGTCCGCCGAAGCCTCCTCGGCGCCTATGCACCTGTGCGGGGTCTCACCTGGACACGCTTTTCCCGCAGGAGTCTCGCGGCTTACGTTCCAATCAACTTTGTAATAAAATTTAGATAGAAACCATACCTAATACAGGGCAACAGCCCTACATACCTTTTATTTACGCCTGAATTTTGAAAAAGAGTTGCTCGCGCGAGTTCGTTATATGCGGACTTTCAAAACGGAAAACAGCATGTTAAACATACGAAGAATGATGAGCAGGACGTACGGCTTGTATCTCTTTCGTCTTACCTTTAAAATAGGGACAGAAGCAAACAGGAGGAATTAATAAGTGAAGTCTACCCCAGTTGAACAATTATTTTATGAATTTGATGAAACAGCTCAAATATTGCAAAGTGAACTATCATGTACGTATCTGGATGCCCTGGGTGAAACGGGCGAGAATTTCTTCAAGGCAAAGTCCTGCAGGAGGAAATCAGTGAAGTATCGAAGAAAAGGTTAACGAAGCATTATGCAGATTTTTCACCAGAGAAATATGAGAAGGAAGCAATCCGTAAAGCGTATCAGCTTGCAATTTTAAAAGGCATGCAGCAGAGTGTCCAGCCGAATCATCATATGACCCCTGATGCAGTCGGCATGTTCGTCAGCTATTTAGTCGGTAAATTCACCAAGGACCAAAAAGAGATAGTCATGCTCGATCCAGCCATTGGGACGGGGAACTTACTATTTGCGATCATGAATCAACTTACTGATAAAAACATCGCTTCATATGGTGTCGAGATTGATGAAACATTGATCAGGCTAGCTTATGCAGGTGCCAACCTGCAAGAACACCCGCTGGAATTTTTCAATCAGGACAGCTTGGAGCCGCTTTTCATCGATCCTTCAGATGTCGTGGTCAGTGATTTGCCGATTGGTTATTACCCGAATGATGTGCGTGCAGTTGAATATGAATTGAAGGCCGATAAGGGCCATTCATATGCACATCATTTGTTTATTGAACAAGGTGTTAAACACGCCAAGGATGGCGGACACCTATTCTTCATTGTCCCGAATAACCTGTTCGTCTCGGAGGAAGCTCCGAAACTCAATGATTTCCTGAAGAAGCATACACATATCAAGGGATGGTGCAACTGCCGCTTTCCATGTTCAAGAGTGAAGCGGCTGCCAAAAGCATCCTGATCCTTCAAAAGAAAAAGAGGGTATCGAAGCTCCGAAGAAGGCATTGCTCGTACAACTTCCGAAGTTGTCGGATTTCGAAGCGACAAGGTCTGTCATGCAACAGATGGATGATTGGTTTAAAGAGGAAAAATAGTCAATGAAAGCTGATGCTGCAGGCATTGGCTTTTTTTTTGTTGAAAAAGTGATAATTTGCAATTTTTCATTATTATTTGGTTGAAACTGCTTGCCATGATAAGATTGTACAATACACTGCACGTTTCATTGAGATGAACATTGAAGAACTAACTTAGAGTAAAGGAGCGGGATCGATGTCAAAAGTCATGGCTATTAATGCGGGCAGCTCTTCACTGAAGTTTCAGCTTTTTGAGATGCCTTGTGAAAAAGTAATTACAAAAGGTATTGTAGAAAGAATCGGCTTGAAAAATTCCGCATTCACTTTAAGCGTCGAAGGCGAACAGGTTTCTGAAACGATGGATATACCCAATCATGAAGTGGCTGTAGGGCTTTTATTGAAAAAGCTGATTGACCATCGCATCATTGACTCCTTTGAAGAGATAGATGGTGTAGGGCATCGGGTGGTGCATGGCGGTGAGGTATTCAGTGACTCGGTCTTGATCACGGAGGACGTAATAGAGCAAATCGAAAAGCTTTCCGAGTTGGCGCCCCTTCATAATCCTGCCAATATCACCGGGATCCGAGCCTTCAGGCGAATACTTGATGATGTCCCAGCGGTTGCGGTGTTCGATACTGCCTTCCATCAAACGATGGCAGCAGGTTCCTATTTGTACAGTTTACCTCTTGAATATTATGAAAATTACGGAATAAGGAAGTATGGGTTTCATGGTACTTCACATAAATATGTATCGCAGCGTGCCGCCGAAATGATTGGCCGTCCAATTGAACAGCTTCGACTGATATCCTGCCATTTAGGGAATGGTGCAAGCATTACGGCCATAAAGGGCGGCAAATCAATTGATACATCAATGGGATTTACACCATTGGCCGGTGTTACCATGGGAACGCGTTCGGGGAACATCGACCCTGCATTGATTCCTTATATCATGGAGAAGACGGGAAAAACAGCAGATGAAGTGCTTGATGTCCTGAATAAGAAAAGCGGCATGCTAGCACTTTCCGGATTTTCCAGCGACCTGCGCGATATTCAAGTTGAAGCGGATAAAGGAAATGAGCGGGCAGAACTCGCACTTAAAGTATTTGCAGACCGGATTCACAAGTACATAGGCTCCTATTCAGCTAAAATGGGAGGTGTGGACGGCATCATTTTTACAGCGGGCATCGGTGAAAACAGTCAAACGATTAGGGGCGAATCTTGGAAGGACTTGAATTCATGGGGGTATATTGGGAAAAGGATCTCAATCGCACCAAGGGCAAGGAAGCGTTCATCAATGCACCTTATTCCCCTGTGAAAGTCATGGTCATCCCAACTAATGAAGAAATCATGATTGTCAGGGATACCGTGAAAATAGCTTTGAACGAAACTTGGAAAACATGACTTCCTGTTTTTTGATCTCCTTATCTCTCTGGTAAGGGGTCTTTCCAGTGAATGCAGTATATCAAATTTCATCATCGGAATCCTCCTGCTCATGGATTTTATGTCCGCGCAATCCATACCCATGAACGCTGGATCGCCATCATCTATTCTCTGAAAAGCTTCCTTCTATGGTATACTTAAGGGAGAATCCACCAATTCTGTACATAGGAGGCTTGATGCATGGAATTCACGAACCGGGAAATGAAAGTTTGGAATGAAATAAGTGAATGGCAGGAAAAACTTTATCAATATGAGCCGACGGATCTGGCTGCATTGTATGATAAATGGTTGGAGCAGGGGTTTGCCCTGCTTCCGGAAAACGTCCAACAACAGTTTTTTGAAAAGCTTGATACTTGGCTTTTTCATTTGCATGCAATGGTTCAGAGCTCACAAGTTCAAATAGATGCAAGAGAGCGGATTTTAGCATCTGCGCGCGTGTTTAATGAAGAAATCGAAACGTTGAGTGATTTGAATCACTTATCGATCGATCAGTTGAATTACATAGCCAATCAGCATATCGCTAAGCATCGCTTATATTCATTTGCACAAGGCGGGATGAGCGGATCAGGGGGCCTGCTTCTGCTGGGGAGCGATATTCCGGCCATGACGGTCATCAATGTCAGGATCGTACAGCTGATTGCAATGTCTTATGGTGTCGAGGTGAATACACCGTTTGAAATGATGCTGGCCCTTAAGGTATTCAATGCAGGAGCGATGCCAAAGAGGCTCAAGGAATAGCCTGGGAAGAATTGATCCGCGAGGTCCAGACCGCAGAAGATGACTATTTTTATTTAGGAATCGAAGAACTGACAAACCCTACCTGGATGGAACAGCCGCTCAAGCAGCTGTTGAAAGCATTATCCATTACTGTTTTCCGGAAAAAACTGGTTCGGGGCATACCGTTCATCAGCATGGCCATCGGGGCTGGATCCAATTATCAAATGACCCGGAATGTAAGTGAATTTGCCCAGAAATTCTATCAATATCGTTATTTACTGAATAAGAAGGCTGATGGAGAATGAGTGTCAAAAATCATAAAAAAGCCGTCACGGAGGCAGTTCGCTGCATGGTGATAACCGTCAGCGATACGCGTGATGAAGAAACGGATAAAAGCGGAGCACTGATGAAGGAATTATTGAAATCGAGTGGTCATGAAGTGACGGAATATGTAATCGTTAAAGATGAACGGAAAGCGATTCAGGATGCGATCACTTCTGGCAGCAAAAGCGGCACGGTCGATGTCATATTAACAAATGGAGGGACTGGCATCGCCAAAAGGGATGTAACGATCGAGGCGGTCAAAGAATTGATGACCAAGGAAATTCCCGGTTTTGGCGAGATTTTTCGTATGCTCAGCTATCAAGAGGATATCGGTTCGGCTGCCATCCTATCCAGGGCGATTGCCGGAGTCGTGAACAACAAAGCAGTTTTTTCCACCCCAGGTTCATCAGGGGCGGTTCGGCTTGCGATGAATAAATTGATTCTTCCGGAATTGGGACATGTCGTCGGTGAACTTCGCAAGGATTTATAAGAAGGATGCAAAAAAGCCACAGTTTTCAACTGTGGCTTTTTTGCATGGAATAGGCCTTAATTATGCATCTTTTCAGTCACGCCTTGATTGGCACGATACCAAAGCCATAAATCATTGATGATGGAAGCAAGTTCCGCAATTTCGGAATTGAGCTGGCATGATATGGCGAAATTACTCTCATCGGAGAGCCGAAACTGCTTTCGGTTAATCGTGGATTCCAGTTCCTTGATGCGGTCCGGGATGCTTCCGCGGATATTCTCCCAATGTACGAGTATTTGCTGTTGCTCGCCTTTTGTATATTCATCCCACTCCAGATTCAAATCGGGAATTGAGATGCCGAGCCTTTCATCATAGATAAATAGTTCTTTCATATGCCCTCCGTTTTTCGATTTATCATACTCCTAGTTTACTATATTCCCGCGGAACCAGCCAATGTGTAAATTCCTTGAAAATATTAGCGGATTATTTAGCAAAATCTTTAAAATACCCCTTGTATTCCATTAATAAAGATGATAAAGTACTAATCATAGATTGAATAAAAATAACAAACGATGAATTTTTATTCACACGAAAGGACGATGGAAATGGAAAATCAAAAAGTTGTTTTAGCATATTCCGGAGGTTTGGATACTTCCGTTGCAATTAAATGGTTACAAGATCAAGGGTACGAGGTTGTGGCATGCTGCCTGGATGTCGGAGAAGGAAAAGATTTGGACTTCATTAAAGAAAAAGCGATCACTGTTGGTGCGGTAAGTTCATATGTAATTGATGCGAAGGACGAATTCGCTGATGAATTCGCATTGACGGCTCTTCAGGCGCATACTTTGTATGAAGGGAAATATCCATTGGTATCGGCTTTATCACGTCCGCTGATCGCGAAGAAATTAGTGGAAGTGGCTGAAGCGGAAAACGCGGTAGCCGTTGCGCACGGTTGTACGGGAAAAGGAAATGACCAAGTGCGTTTCGAAGTATCCATCTCTGCCCTGAACCCTAATTTGCAAGTTCTAGCACCTGTTCGTGACTGGAAATGGTCTCGTGAAGAGGAGATTGAATATGCAGCGAAAAATGGCATTCCAGTTCCGATTGGCATGGCGAGCCCGTTCTCGATTGACCAAAACCTTTGGGGAAGAAGTAATGAATGCGGGATCCTGGAAGATCCTTGGGCAGCTCCGCCGGAAGAGGCATATGATTTGACTGCAAGCCTTGAATGTACGCCAGATACTGCCGATATCATCGAGATTGGTTTTGAACAAGGTGTGCCGGTTACATTGAATGATAAAAACTATAAATTGGCTGACCTGATCGTCGAGTTGAATCAAATTGCCGGCAAACACGGAGTTGGACGTATCGATCACGTTGAAAATAGATTAGTAGGAATCAAATCACGTGAAGTCTATGAAGCTCCTGGTGCGATGACATTGATAGCTGCACACAAAGAACTTGAAGATATCACGCTTGTAAAAGAACTGGCTCACTTCAAACCGGTGATCGAGAAGAAAATGACTGAATTGATTTATGAGGGACTTTGGTTCTCTCCGCTTCAAAAAGCTTTGGCTGCATTCCTGAAAGAAACACAAGTGAATGTAACGGGTACAGTCCGTGTGAAACTATTCAAAGGTCATGCGATTGTTGAAGGAAGAAAATCCGAGTACTCCCTATATGACGAAAAAATTGGCTACCTATACAAAAGCAGACGAATTCGATCATGATGCAGCAGTTGGATTCATTAAGTTATGGGGACTTCCAACGAAAGTGAACAGCATGGTCAATAACAAGAAGGTGACAGTGTGAGCAGCAAGCTTTGGGGAGGAAGATTCACGAAATCTGCCGAAGAATGGGTAGATGAATTTGGAGCTTCCATTTCCTTTGACCAGGAACTTGTCCTTGAAGATATTCAAGGCAGTTTAGCTCATGTAACCATGTTAAAGCAATGCAGCATTTTACCTGAAGAAGATGCGGATCAGATCATTGCGGGGCTGAAAAGTTTACAGGAAAAAGCTGAGAAGGGTGAATTGACTTTTAAGGTTGAGATGGAGGATATCCACCTCAACCTGGAAAGTATGCTAATAAGCGAAATCGGTCCGGTTGGCGGAAAGCTTCATACAGGAAGAAGCCGTAATGACCAAGTTGCAACCGACCTTCATCTGTATATGCGGAACCAAACGAAAGTGATTCTGGAACTCATCAATGATTTGCAAAAAGCGATTTTGGGACAATCCAAGAAAAATGTGGAAACACTAATTCCGGGTTATACACATTTGCAGCGTGCACAGCCCATTTCATTTGCCCACCACTTAATGGCTTATTTTTGGATGCTTGAGCGTGATAAGCAGCGCTTCACCGAGAGTTTCAAAAGGATCAACATTTCCCCCATTGGGTGCTGGGGCATTAGCCGGGACGACTTTCCCGATTGACCGTGCCCTCAGTGCGGAGCTATTGGGGTTTGAGGGAATTTACGAAAACAGCCTTGATGCGGTAAGTGATCGTGATTTTGCCATTGAATTCATGAGCAACAGTGCGACAATGATGATGCATTTATCCCGTTTCAGCGAAGAAATCATTCTCTGGTCAAGCCAGGAATTCCAATTCATTGAATTGGATGATGCGTTTTCCACGGGAAGCAGCATCATGCCGCAAAAGAAAAACCCTGACATGGCGGAATTGATCCGTGGTAAAACAGGACGGGTTTATGGGAACCTAACAGGGTTATTGACTGTTTTGAAAGGACTGCCGCTTGCTTATAACAAAGATATGCAAGAAGATAAAGAAGGCGTTTTTGATACGGTTAAGACCATTGTTGGTTCACTTAAAATATTTGCCGGCATGATTTCAACGATGAAAGTGAAAACGGAAGTAATGGAAAAAGCAACAAAAAATGACTTCTCGAATGCGACGGAATTAGCTGATTACCTGGCTTCAAAGGGTATGCCTTTCCGTGAGGCGCATGAAGTGGTCGGGAAGCTTGTATTGTTCTGTGTCCAGAATGGCTGCTATTTAGTGGACCTGAGCATTGAACAATTCCAGGAAGCTTCCGAGTTGTTTGATCAAGATATTTATGATGCATTAAATCCTTATGAGGCAGTTAAACGCCGTAACAGTGCGGGCGGTACAGGCTTTGCCCAAGTCTTGCTGGCGATTGAAAAAGCGGAAAAACTGGTAAGTGAATAATAGGAAAAAGCTCGTTCACCAATTTGGGGAACGAGCTTTTTATATATCATTTTCTTTTATCAGTTCGTACGCACGACCATTACATCACAGTTAGAATGGCGAACGATGCCTTCCGACACGCTCCCGATAAGGAAACGTTCTACTGCGTTAAGGCCCGTTGCACCGCATACAATTAAATCGATCGAATGCTTTTTCGCTAAATCCCTTGGAATTTGAACTTTGGGAGAACCATAGGCAACTTCTGTTTGGAGCTTTACAATCCCGGATGCAATGGCTTCCGTTTTATACTTGTCCAATAGCTCATTGGCAAAGGTTTCAGAGTGATCACGGATAGTCATATCATAAGCTTCGACAGTAGGGAAATTCCTTGTATCCACGATATGCGTGAGCACAAGGGTAGCGTCACTGAGTTTTGCTAAATAGATTGCCTTTTTTAGAGCCCACTCTGCTTCTTCCGAACCATCCACTGCTACAAGAATATTTTTATAATCTATACTATTCAAGTGAATCTCCTCCTTCTATTTCATTCCTATTATACAATGATTTACCTAATCTAACTGATTTCAATTGTAACAAAATAGCGAATGTTTTTGCCAATGATCTGGAAATCGACAAATGAAACAATATGATTCCAACCTCATTATGATGTAATGAATCATGGCAGGAAGTAACACTTGAGTTTTTTTCTATGAGTGTTTCAAGAATCGTAAACTATGCATTATCTTTATACGTGCTTTTGTATGCATTGATCTATTTCATTTATATTTTTTACATCAATTTTGTACATGCTTCAATCAGTTTAATGAGTATAGCAGCACTGCTGCTTCCATTTATTCTATTACTATTTTTACAATGGATTTCATGGAAATATACCGATAAGGAAAATAAAAGAAAAATCAAAAATAGATTTATGGTCATATCAAGGCTTTTCTCTTCTATATTTATTGTGCTTTTAGGTTAGGGGTAAATGAATCTGAATCAAGGTTCACCACTGAAAGATGGTTAAACGATGATAAAGGAAGAGTGTACCTGGTAGATGACTTAATCAATGAACATGAATTGATAGGCAAGACAAAAGAAGAAGTGATCACGCATTTAGGGTCACCAACAGAAACGGAATATTTACGGTTTATTATCTCGGTGCCGAGAGGGAATCATAAGAATAGATAGTGAATGGCTGTTCATTTGGGTTGACGGCAGTGATCTAGCGATGAAGTATGAACTTCGAACCGATTAGTTAATATGTTGAATAAATACCCCCACCTTAAATGAAGGCTGGGGTATTCGGATTTTGTTATATTAAATGAATGCATTATCACTTTATGATTTGCAGGCTCTTCGGGAATTTGGTCAAAACCTCACAGCCGGTATCGGTGATCAGTAGATCATCTTCAATCCTGACGCCTGCAACATTTGGAACATATATGCCAGGTTCGATGGTATAAACCATTCCGGATTGAAGTTCGAGGGAATTCGTTTCAGTCAAGGATGGGTACTCATGGACGCTGATTCCAAGTCCGTGGCCGAGCCTGTGCGGGAAGAATTCACCGTATCCTTTATTCCTGATGATGTTTCTGGCAGTCAAGTCTATCTCGGAACAGGATACACCAGGTTTACTGGCTGCAACGGCAGCTTCTTGTGCTTTAAGTACAGTTTCATATATTTCTGCCTGTTTATCATTGATGTCTCCGTAAGCAACCGTTCTAGTGATATCAGAGCAATACCCTTCATGAACGACGCCAAGGTCAAAGAGGACAAGGTCGCCGCGCTGAACTTTCGTATTCCCTGGTGTGCCATGCGGGGAAGCGCCATTTTTACCAGTCAGGACCATGGTGGAAAAAGACATTTGGCTGACTCCGGCCTTTTTCAATTCGTATTCTATCGCTGCAAGGATTTCCATTTCCGTTTTACCTTCATGAATTTCGCTGACACCCACTTCAATCGCAAAGTCGGCTAGGCGGCATGCTTCACGGATTTTGACCATTTCATCTTCCGACTTGATCATTCGCATCCTTTGAAGTTTTTCTTCTGCTGAAACGAGCTTCGGTGCTCCGAAGTGTTGTTGGACCTTTTCATAACGTTCCACATTCATATGCTCTTTTTCAATGGCCATTGTATGAATGGTTAAACCGCGATCTTCGACTGCTTTCTTAACTTTTCCCAAGGATCTTGAATGTCGGTGTAACCGATGATATCTCCATCCCATCCAGCCTGTTTAGCATCCGGAACTTCCATCTGCGGGCAGACAAGGAATGGTTCGGCATTTGCAAAAATGGCAAGTGCCAGCAGTCTTTCATGAGGATCACTAAAAAACCCGCTCAAATAGAAGATGCTCTCTGTAGATGTAAGTAAAGCGGCTTCAGCCTCATTCGCCTGTAGCCAATTTTGTAGTTCTGTCAAACGTTCATTCATGACGATACCTCCATTAATAAGATATAATTACCTTAGCAATATTTAAAAGTATAGTAAATGGGAAAGGCCTAAGAAAGCTACTTAAATAAAATTAGTGGGTATGGGAAGGGAGCATCAAAAATGAAAGTATCTTTTCATGGACATGCAGTTGTAAAAGTTGAAACGAATGGTAAAACGATTTTAATCGATCCATTCATTACTGGAAACGAATTGACCGATTTGAAGGTCGAAGATGTGAAACCGGATGTGATCATCTTAACACATGGCCATAATGACCACGTCGGTGATACGGTTGAATTGGCCAAAAGGCATGATGCGCTTGTCATCGGCATTGCAGAGATTGCCGACTACCTGGGTGCCCAAGGAGTCAGGACCCATGGGATGAGCATCGGCGGAGCTTTCGAGTTCGACTTTGGAAAAGTGAAACTGACGCCAGCATTCCATGGAACGGGATTCAATAACGGAGAGGGCAAATCATTTATTTAGGAATGCCTGCTGGCGTATTGCTTACGATAGAAGGGAAAACGATCTATCATGCAGGGGATACAGCGGTATTTTCCGATATGAAACTGATAGGGGAACGACATCCGATTGACTTGGCATTCTTGCCAATCGGCGACAATTACACCATGGGCCCTGAAGATGCAGCACTTGCAGCGAAATTCCTTCAAGCCAAACAAGTCGTGCCGATTCATTACAATACTTTCCCTGTCATTAAACAGGATCCTGAAAAATTCATCGACTTGCTTGAAGATGGAAATGGACTGATCATGGAAGCCGGGGATGAAATAGACTTTTAAAAGGAACGGAAGCCTGCATGGCTTCCGTTTTTATGTGGATTGAGGAGGGGAGCCGACCGAAATGAAAGATTTCCCTGCAGTATTGCCTTTAACAAATGATTCCGGCAATAGGAAAGTAAAGTCACGTTCAGCAGCCAAGTCTTTTTTCCTTTTACAGGCATAAAATGAATAGATGAAAAAAGGGGGGATTGGATGAAACAGAGGTTATTACTGTGTTTGCTTTTATGCGGTGTGATGCTGTATTATGCCGTGCCGCGTTTGTCGTTGGAAAGTGGCGGTCTGGAGAGTCTGTTTGCCGGATCCTGGCTGTTGTTTGCATTGTTGGCGGTAGCTGGAAACTTGACGGGCATATTATATTCTCTAAGAAACAAAAGGTAAAACGCCAGCTGGAATACAAAAGGTTGCGCCAATACTAGTAGTTGTTTGATAAACTGGGCTCTTTGACCTTATAATGGAGAATAGGAATACCGTGAAAAGGGTGAAGCGCTTGGCTACAAAGCATGAACAAATATTAAAACATATCGATGGGCTCCCTGTCGGCGAGAAGATTTCCGTCCGTCAAATTGCGAAGGCACTGAATGTTAGTGAAGGTACGGCATACCGGGCAATTAAAGAGGCGGAGAATCAGGGATACGTGAGCTCGATTGAGCGGGTAGGCACGATCCGTATTGAGAGAAAAGAAAAAAGAGAATATTGAAAAGCTCACTTTCGCAGAGGTAGTCAATATTGTTGACGGACAAGTTCTTGGCGGGAAAACGGGACTTCATAAGACATTAAATAAATTCGTCATCGGGGCGATGAAGCTGGATGCCATGATGAGATATACAGGGGCAGGAAACCTGCTGATCGTCGGGAACCGTACACAGGCCCATGAGCACGCGTTAAAAGCGGGTGCAGCGGTACTGATCACCGGGGGATTCGATACCGAAGAGCCCGTTAAAAGGTTAGCCGATGAATTGGAGATGCCAGTGATCTCAACGAGTTACGATACGTTTACCGTCGCAACGATGATCAATCGGGCTATTTATGACCAATTGATCAAAAAGGAAATCTTGCTGGTGGAGGATATTTTGACACCCGTACAGGAAACGACCTTTTTGACAGTGGGTGACCGGGTTCAGACCTGGCATGAACT
Source organism: Peribacillus frigoritolerans (assembly GCA_030562215.1). Taxonomy (GTDB): domain Bacteria; phylum Bacillota; class Bacilli; order Bacillales; family DSM-1321; genus Peribacillus; species Peribacillus frigoritolerans_B. The sequence goes on from JAUPFL010000002.1 coordinate 539,762, forward strand.
GAATCAGGAATCAGGGCATAGCCGTTTCCCTGTTGTCGATGACAATATGAAGGTTCAAGGAATGGTCACATCAAAAGATATCATCGGACAGGAAGAGATGACCCTCATTGATAAGGTGATGACGAAAAACCCGATGACCGTAGGCGACAAAATGAGTGTGGCATCTTCTGCACATATGATGGTTTGGGAAGGGATTGAGTTAATCCCGGTCGTGAATGACAGTCATATCCTAAAGGGAATCGTGAGCAGGCAGGATGTGCTGAAGGCATTGCAAATGAGTCAAAGGCAGCCCCAGGTCGGCGAAACGATCGACGATACGATCACCAGCCAGCTTGTGATGACTTCGAATCGTGGCAAGGGCGAGGAAGTGTATAACTATGGCGTCACCCCACAGATGACCAATTACCTTGGTACCATTTCAAGCGGTGTGTTCACGACATTGGTCACCGACTCGGCAAATCGTGCACTTCGAAGCTATAAGCGCGGTGACTTGGTCGTGGAAAACATGACGATCTACTTCATCAAGCCAGTCCAAATCGACAGTACGCTTGAAATCCATCCGCGTGTCCTTGATGTAGGACGTAAATTCGGAAAAGTCGATGTCGAAGTGTTTAACCAAGGCAAACTTGTCGGCAAGGCGATGTTGACTTGCCAATTACTGGACCGATCATGAAAAATAAAAAGGATAATCGAAATTCGATTATCCTTTTTGATTTGCAGCTTCTTCGATTGCATGCGGCAAATAAAATTTATACATTTTATAGCCGCCCCAAATACTGAATATGCCAACGAAAATGAAAACGGCGGCAATGATATAAGTGATGGTCGTGTGGAATAGAAAAAGCTGATTGATTCCGAATAGTGCGACAAACGCACCAAGGGCAATGGAAGACTTCCCTGAAATCCACTTTTTCTCCATCGGCATTTTGGTTCGGACCGATTTGAGTTTATAAAACAGATAGACCCCTAGTGAAAGAACGATCAAGGTGACAAGAATAGGCATCGTTTGAAATTCCCCCAATTTAACATATGTACCTTTTTATTGTAGCGGGAAATGAAAGAGAATGCCACAGTAAACAAGATGAGTCTTCCTATTTCCGCAATTTTTTGATTAAATGAAATATATCATCTTTATAAGGCTCGATAATACATATGTTAAGGGAGATCTATATGAAAGCTGAAATATTAGCAGATATAAAGCGTTATGATACTATCATTCTCCATCGTCATGTCCGTCCAGATCCGGACGCTTATGGTTCACAGGGGGATTGGCGGAAATCCTGAAAGCATCTTTCCCCGAAAAGCGAATTTATACGGTCGGGAAAGAGGAACCGTCATTGAATTACTTAAGAAGGCTCGATGTGATTTCGGATGAAACATATCAAGGTGCTTTGGTCATCGTTTGTGATACCGCAAATACGGACCGGATTTGTGATGCACGGTACACGACGGGGGATAAGCTGATTAAGATCGATCATCACCCTAATGAAGATCCATATGGGGATATGCGTTGGGTCGATACATCGGCAAGTTCCACAAGTGAAATGATTTACGAGTTTTACCAGTTCGGTAAAGAACAGGGCTTGAAGATGAGTGATGAAGCGGCACGCCTCCTATATGCAGGCATTGTTGGCGATACAGGTCGTTTCCTATTCCAAAGCACGACTGAAAAGACATTTGCCTATGCCAGTGAACTGATTCACTATTCGTTCTCCCGCCCGCAGTTATATCAGGAGATGTATGACGTCGAGGAAAGCATAGTCCGGTTGAATGGATATGTGCTGCAGCATTTTGAAATCCTTCCATATGGAACGGGAAAATGATCATCACGAAAGATATACTTGAAAAATTCCATGCTTCTGCATCCGAGGCATCTCAGCTCGTTTCCTCGCTCGGTTCGATTAAAAATGTTAAGTCATGGGTCTTTTCATTGAAGAAGAACAAGAAATCAGAGTCCGTTTCCGTTCTAAAGGACCAATCATCAATACGATTGCCCGTAAATATAACGGAGGAGGCCACCCGTTTGCAGCAGGGGCTTCGATCTATTCTTGGGATGAAGTGGATAATATCCTTGCCGACATGGAAGAGTTGAATAAAGCGGAAGCTGAATGAAAAAACTTAAAGACCAAATCGCAAATGATTTGGTCTTTAAATTTGGTGGGTATTCACCCATTAAGTTCAACATTCACGAAGTAGTCCTTTTTAGTTTGATTTCTATATTCATTTTCGTATAAAACATGATTTCAACGACTTCAAGTCGATAGCGCTTTTTATTGATGGTCACGATCTTATTTTCTATGGATTTTTTCAAAAGCACCTTTCCGTCATAGACACTGGCGACATCTTTGGCGAGAAGAGAGGATAGGTCGTCCTCAATCACATCCTCCGCTTCTGCAATGCTCAGCTGGTCCAGACTGTATTTTTCATTCGTGATCGTTACTTCCACTTCCTGAATCGTCAGGATTTCCTCGTTTTTCTCGTTCAATTTTTTATAATCCTGCTCCCAAATTGCGATTTTTCCGTTTAAATCCTTGATCTCTTCTCTTTGTTCGTGAAGGGTCCGGATCTGCTTCTCCTGCTGGACACCATGCATATAAAGAAAATCACCCAGCTGATCAATCCGCCAAGTGCGGCACCTGCAAAAAGCGCTGCCAGGTTGGAGACCGGTGATAGGGAGGGATCCTCATGGTGAAATATGCTCCTGCGTGAACCAGTTTATGATCAGTGCCCCTGTCTGTGCCCCTCAAGTGCAGATAGTATCAATAGGACCTGCTTGACTATATCCTTCGTTTCCCCGTGGAAAATACCGCGTTCGAAATTATAGACCATATCAAAAGTACCCCCGATCGCAGCGACAATCGCCCAAATACGGAGGCTGTCCGACAGCCGGAATACAGTTGTCATCGGGGCTTGTCCAGTAAAAAAAGCGGCGAGGCCCCCGATTATCGAGCCGCCAAGCAATACGCCAAGCGATATGAAAAAGCTGTTGAGGAAGGCTGGAACAAAGGCTTCATTCATATATCATCATCCTTTTTTGCTTGATATTCTTCTATTCCATTTATATGGGATGTTCAGAGGTAATATGATAGTCGCAGGAAATCAGGACGTTAAATTGCCCATTGATAATGAGAACATATTTTCTTTTTTGAAATAAACACTATAATGAAAAGAAACATGCCTTACAAAGGTGGGAGAAAAACGTGTATACTCATCTCCATATTCAGAGCGGATACAGCCTGCTGACAAGTACGGTGAAGATCACTGAACTTGTGGCCAAAGCGAAAGCGGACGGCTGTACAAGTCTTGCCTTAACCGATCGAAATGTTATGTACGGTTCGGTCTATTTTTATAAAGAATGCAAGAGACAGGGTATAAAGCCGATCATCGGCATACTTGCGGATGTTCTTGATGAACGGGAAACGCCACATGGACTTCTTTTATTGGCAAAGAGTCTGCAAGGATATCAAAACCTGCTTAAAATAAGCAGTGCCATAAAAACGAAATCCCCGTCAGGCATTCCAATGAATTGGCTTAAAGCCTATTCCCGGGGCTTGATTGCAATCACACCGGGTGCAGAGGGCAAATAGAAACGCTATTGAGAGAAGAAAATCCTGAAGAAGCCGAACAGGCAGCCGGGCGATTTCTGCAAATTTTTGGTCATGATAACTTTTATGTGTCCATACAGAGAATTTCGATTGCGGATGAGGAAAAAGGTAACGAAGCCATAAGTCAGTTGGCGAGAGATTTAGAGATAAAGATTGTCGCGACGAATCCAGTCTATTATTTGAACGAGAGCGATGCACTCGCTCATGAAGTTTTATTGGCAATTGGAAATGGTGACAAGCTTGCGGATGAGACGCATACGGTTCTTGAATCCGATCAATTTTATTTGAAAAGCCGGACTCAGATGGCAGAACTATTCCATGACAGACCGGATGCACTCGAAAATACACTGCATATTGCCGCGCAATGCAATCTGGAAATTCCATTTCATCGTTCACTGCTGCCTAAGTACCCTACTGAAGATGGAGCCACAGCCGAGGAAATGCTCGAGGCCATCTGTTTCCAAGGGCTGAAGAAAAGAGTGCCGGAGCCATCCATTCAATATGAAGAGCGCCTGCGATATGAATTGGATATCATCACCAAGATGAAATTCAGCGATTACTTTTTAATCGTTTGGGACTTCATGAAATTCGCTAAGGACCATCAAATCCTGACTGGTCCTGGAAGGGGATCGGCCGCTGGATCGATGGTCGCTTATGTGCTGTCGATCACGGATGTCGATCCAATCGAACATTCCTTGCTGTTCGAGCGTTTCCTGAATCCGGAACGTGTCTCGATGCCGGATATCGACATTGACTTTCCGGATAACCGCCGTGAAGAAGTGATTGCCTATGTCGCGAAGAAGTACGGGGAACTTCATGTAGCACAGATCATTACTTTCGGAACATTGGCTGCCAAGGCTGCGTTAAGGGACACAGGACGTGTTTTCGGCCTGAATTCAAAGGAACAGGAAGCGGTATCGAAAATGATTCCAGGCCGTCTGGGCATCACGCTTCCCGAGGCTTTCAAGGAATCGAAAAGGCTCAGGGAATTCGTTAATGAGAGTGACCTGAATCAAAAACTTTTTCAAACCGCGTTATTGCTTGAAGGGCTGCCTCGCCATGCTTCGACACATGCCGCCGGCGTCGTCATCAGTGACCAGGCACTGACCGAGCATATCCCGATTCAGGGAGGGCATGACGGCATCCATCTGACTCAATATCCAATGGACCTTCTCGAAGAACTGGGACTTCTTAAAATGGATTTTCTTGGACTCCGCAATTTAACGCTCATTGATAATATTTTAAATAACATCAAAAAGGGAACGGGGAAAAGCTCGACTTGTCCCATATTCCGATGGATGACCCCGAGACGCTGGCCCTTTTAGGGAGAGGCGAAACAACCGGAGTGTTCCAATTTGAATCGGATGGCATCCGAAAGGTATTGATCAAGCTGAAACCGAACCGATTCGAGGATATCGTCGCGGTCAATGCCCTGTATCGTCCAGGTCCGATGGAAAATATACCGCTGTTCATCGAGCGAAAACATGGACTTGCCCCGATTGATTACCTGCACGAGGATTTGAAGGATATCCTCGAGCCTACATACGGGGTCATCGTTTATCAAGAACAAATCATGCAAATCGCCTCCCGCTTAGCCGGGTTTTCATTAGGGGAGGCTGACCTGCTCCGTCGTGCCGTTTCGAAGAAGAAGAAGGATGTTCTGGATCAAGAGCGGCAGCATTTCGTGAGCGGTGCATTGAAACAAGGATACTCGAAAAAACGGCAGATGAGATTTATTCCTTGATTGTCCGCTTCGCTAACTATGGATTCAACCGAAGCCATGCGGTGGCATATAGTTTCATCGCTTATCAGCTGGGTTACTTGAAAACCCACCATCCGGAATATTTCATGGCAGCACTTCTGACCTCGGTCGTCGGGAATGATGATAAGATTTCGCAATATATCCGTGAAGCAAAAAAGAAAGGGATAATGGTTCTGTCGCCCTCAATTAACCGGAGCGGTTACCCGTTCTTACCGGAAAAGGAAGGGATCCGTTATAGCCTTGGAGCCATTAAAGGGATAGGCGGGACTGTATTAAAAGAAATCTTTGCTGCGAGGAGGCAGAAGAAGTTCGCTGATTTATTCGATTTCTGTTTGCGCGTTTCGGGAAAAATCGTAAATAGGAAAGTGTTGGAGGCGCTTGTCCATTCAGGTGCATTTGATGAATTCGGTGAAGACCGGGCAACGTTGTTGGCGAGCTTGGACGTAGCGATCGATCATACGGAATTGGTTAATCCGGATGATGACCTATTCGATATGTTTTCGGATGGCGAGTTTTCACTCAAACCGAAATACAATCGGGTCGAGCCCATCCCAATCGAGCACAAACTCTCATTGGAAAAAAGCGCATTGGGGCTTTATCTATCGAATCATCCGGTGACAAGCTACAGAGAACTTTTTCAGCACTTCGGCTGTTTGACCATAGATGAAGCTACCAATAAAAAGGAATCAAAAGTCTTACTTGGCGCATACATTACGTCGGTTAAAACCATAAGGACAAAAAAGGGCGATGTGATGGCTTTCTTGAGCGTCAGTGATGAAGAGGGGGATATTGAAGCGGTCGTTTTTCCAAATGTTTATAAAAACCACTCTGCTGACTTGAATCATGGACAACTCGTTATGCTGCAAGGGACATTGGAAGAACGGGATGGGAAAACACAGCTCCTGATCAGGAACGTATACCCTCTTGAAAAAGTGAAGCAGATGAAAGAGGAAAAAACGGGACGATATTCCTGAAAAATTGAGGCTGACAAGCAAACGAAGGATACACTGCAAAAAATAAAAAAATTTTAATGCAGCATAGCGGTGAAACCAAGGTCATGCTTTTTTACGAGAGGGAAAACCGCTATGTACAGCTATCTTATTGGGATTGGGTCAATCCTACAGATAGATTGATGCAGGCATTATTTGACTTGGTCGGAAAAGGGAATGTGGTTTACAAGAAAGAATAACTGTTTTACAACTTTAATAGTTATGTTATATTGAAAACAGGCCGCTGTGGTCTGACCACTAGATTTCAGCATAATTTCTGCATATAAGATATGGGTTACCCAATTTGTTTTAGGAGTGAAACTATGACATTAAGAGAAGAAGCATTACATATGCACCGCTTGAATCAAGGAAAATTAGAAACAGTTTCGAAAGTACCGGTTAGGAATGCAGTAGATTTGAGCCTGGCTTATTCTCCTGGTGTCGCAGAACCGTGTAAAGATATTTATGATAAGCCGGAAACAGTTTATGACTATACAATGAAGGGGGAATACTGTTGCCGTCATTTCTGATGGAACGGCTGTTTTGGGACTTGGAAACATCGGTCCGGAAGCTGCTATGCCGGTCATGGAAGGAAAAGCCGTTTTATTTAAAAGTTTCGCCGGAGTGGACGCTTTCCCAATCTGTTTAAAAACCACGGATGTGGACAAAATTGTAGAGACCGTTAAATTACTCGAACCGACTTTCGGTGGAGTGAACTTAGAGGACATAGCCGCACCAAATTGTTTTGAAATTGAAGAACGACTCAAGAAAGAAATGAATATTCCTGTTTTCCATGATGATCAGCACGGTACAGCCATTGTTACTGTTGCGGGCCTTGTGAACGCTTTACGACTTGTGAATAAATCAATGTCAGAAATTAAAGTGGTAGCGAATGGAGCAGGCGCTGCGGGCATTGCCATCATTAAATTGCTTTATAACTATGGAGTTCGCGACATCATCATGTGTGATACGAAGGGTGCCATTTATGAGGGCCGTTCGACAGGTATGAATGATACAAAAGAACAAGTGGCGAAAGTGACCAATCGAAATAAGGTTTCAGGACCTTTGGAATCTGTCATTGAAAACGCTGATGTATTTATAGGTGTTTCTGCCGCAGGTGCATTGACAAAAGAAATGGTTTCTTCGATGAACCGGGATGCGATCATTTTCGCGATGGCTAATCCAGATCCGGAAATCATGCCGGAAGATGCAAAAGCAGCGGGTGCCAAGGTTGTTGGAACTGGCCGTTCGGATTTCCCGAATCAGGTCAATAACGTCCTTGCTTTCCCCGGGATTTTCCGTGGTGCCTTGGATGTACGTGCGACTCATATCAATGAAAAAATGAAGGTTGCTGCAGTACAAGCCATTGCCGGTTTAATACAGGAAGATGAGTTGAACGAAGACTACGTTATCCCAGCTCCATTTGATGCGAGGGTAGCTCCAGCCGTTGCAGCTGCTGTTGCCAAGGCAGCGATGGAAACGGGAGTGGCTAGAATTAATGTGGATCCCGAGGGAATTAAAGAAAAAACAAGGAAATTAGCGATCATTGGAAAAAGTGAGGAATAATTAATTTGGCAGGTCGTACTTCTTCATCCAAAATTTATCTCGATGTCGTTGAGAGCCTACGTAGCATGATTGAAGCGGACAGCCTCCTGCCGGGAGATAAAATCCCATCAGAACGGGAGTTATCGGATCGTTTTAATGTTGGCCGTTCCTCTGTCCGTGAAGCATTGCGAGCCTTAGAGCTATTAGGATTAATAGAAACAAGGCGTGGTGAAGGGACGTTTATCAGGGATTTCCAGGAGCATAGGCTAGTCGAGCTTCTGGGAACCTTTTTTGCAAGATAAAAAAGTACAAGAAGATTTGGCTGAGACGAAAAGGCTGATTGAAATTGACTGTTTGCGGATCGTCGCCTTTTTCGCTACGGCTGAGGACATCAAAAGATTGATGGCCTGGGTCAAAGCGGATAAGTTTCATGATGATGATTTCTTCTTAAGAATTGCCATTTTGAATCGCAATCGATTGCTGGAAAGAATTTGGCGCATTGTCAACAGCTATGCTAGAACATCAGAGATGGTACAGGGTAATGTGAAAAAGAAGATTATCTGGCACTTCTTACATATTTGCTCGAACGTGATGAAGAAAAAGCCATCGAAACGTATCTTATTAGAATTAGAAATATGTCGAAGGACGAGTGACACCTTTTTACACGACACTAATTTTATTTCTGATATAGTTTGTACCAAGTATCATAAAATAGATAATTGGTGGTAAAGGGAGGATTAAGCTTGCTTAAAGAGCTATTTGCGAAGTCTAAGAAGAAATATGCAACGGTTCCTTTAGATCGGGAGAAACAAGATGTACCAGAAGGAATCATGACAAAGTGCACCGGCTGTAAAAAAATCATGTATACAAAAGAATTGGTGAAAAACAAGAAAGTCTGTCTGCATTGCGGGTACCATCATCCGATGTCTTCCCATGAGCGCATCGAATTTTTATTCGACGCAGGCACTTTTAATGAATTTGATAAAGAAATGATTTCCGTTAACCCGCTTGATTTTCCGGATTATCTAGATAAATTGGAAAAAGATAGAAAGAAAGCCAAGATTAATGAGGCGGTTGTCACAGGAGTCGGAAGCATCAATGGGTACCAAGTTTCAACAGCCATCATGGATTCGAATTTCCGGATGGGAAGCATGGGATCCGTTGTTGGAGAAAAAATTACCCGTGCCATTGAACGTGCTGGTGAATTGAAGATTCCGTTCATCATATTTACGGCATCAGGCGGCGCCCGGATGCAGGAGGGTGTTCTGAGCTTGATGCAGATGGCAAAGACAAGTGCAGCACTCAAGATATTCAGCAATGAAGGCGGACTGATCATATCAATGATGACCCATCCTACCACAGGCGGGGTTTCGGCAAGTTTCGCGTCACTTGGCGATATTAATCTAGCCGAACCTGGAGCACTTATTGGTTTTGCGGGACGAAGAATCATTGAGCAGACGATTCGTGAAGAGCTTCCTGAAGATTTCCAAACGGCTGAATTCTTGTTGAAGCACGGTCAATTGGATGCGGTCGTCAAACGTACGGAAATGAAGGAAACCTTGACGACGATCCTTAAAATCCATGCCCCGGGCGGTGAGTGGTTATGATTTACGAATTAGAGTTCGAGCGTCCCATTACGGACCTGAGAAATAAAATTAAAGAGCTAAAGGCAATTTCGAAGGATGCTGATGTCGACCTTACAGCAGAAATCGAAACATTGGAAAAGCGTTTAGAGAAGCTGGAAGTGGATATCTACAACCATCTTAAACCGTGGGATCGTGTTCAGATTGCCCGGCATCCAGCCCGTCCGACGACGCTTGATTACATTCCGCTGTTATTCAATGACTTCATCGAGTTTCATGGAGATCGTTATTATGGGGATGATGAAGCGATTGTCTCTGGAATCGCGGAATTTGATGGACTTGCCGTGACAGTCATCGGTCATCAACGCGGGAAGGATACGAAGGAAAACATACGTCGTAACTTTGGCATGCCCCATCCTGAAGGCTATCGAAAAGCTTTGCGTCTGATGAAACAGGCTGAAAAGTTCAACAGGCCGATTATTTGTTTCATTGATACGAAGGAGCTTTCCCTGGTAAAGCTGCTGAAGAGCGCGGGCAAAGTGAAGCCATTGCGAAAAACCTTTTCGAAATGGCAGGGCTGAAGGTGCCGGTCATCAGTATTGTCATTGGTGAAGGCGGAAGCGGCGGTGCATTGGCGCTTGGCGTCGGAGACCGAATTTTCATGCTTGAAAACTCAACATATTCCGTGATTTCCCCAGAAGGGGCTGCAGCCTTGCTGTGGAAGGATGCCTCTCAGGCTAAGAGGGCTGCGGAAACGATGAAAATCACGGCTCCCGACTTAAACCGCTTAGGAGTCATCGATGAGATCATTCCTGAAGTGAGGGCGGCGCCCATCGGGATACGAATTCACAGGCAGAAGCCATCAAGGAAATCCTGAAACGTTCATTCAATGAACTGTTGCCATTGAATAGTGATGATCTTATCAACCAGCGTTATATGAAATTCAAGAAAATCGGTGAATATGAATTTGCAAAACAACAACCTGAGGGCGAACCTAAGGAAGTTGAACAGCATTCATAAACACATTTTGCAAAAGGAAAAACGTGCTGCCTGGGGCAACACGTTTTTTCATCCTTTCATGGGCGCATATGTATTCATTACCGAAACGAGAAAGAATATGGTTTGTGTGTAGAATGTAAAGTTTTACACCATTTTACTTCAATTTCTGATGAGAATCGGTTAGGCTTATAACATCAAGTATGCATAAGTGAAACAGTTACTGCTTATTGAAGCTTGAAAAAGGGTACAATGATATAAGAAGCTTAAAATTGATTAGTGCTGTAGAGAGGTGACATTTATGAAAAGAATAGGTGTATTGACAAGTGGAGGAGATTCTCCAGGCATGAATGCGGCAGTCCGAGCAGTTGTCCGGAAAGCAATTTTTCATGAAATGGAGGTCTTCGGTATTTATCATGGGTATCAGGGTCTGATAAATGGAAATATAAAGAAGCTTGAACTTGGGTCGGTCGGGGATATCATTCATAGAGGCGGCACGATGTTACATACGGCTCGCTGTCCGGAATTTAAGACGGAGGAAGGCCAGCTGAAAGCGATTGAACAATTGAATAAACATGGTATCGAGGGCATTGTCATAATTGGTGGCGATGGTTCTTACCGCGGGGCCAGAGCTTTAACGGAAAGGGGCTTCCCTTGTATCGGGGTTCCTGGCACGATTGATAATGACATACCGGGTACGGACTTTACGATAGGTTTCGATACGGCCCTGAATACAGTCATCGATGCCATCGATAAAATTCGGGATACGGCCACGTCCCATGAAAGGACTTATGTGGTTGAAGTGATGGGAAGAGATGCCGGCGATATTGCGCTTTGGGCTGGATTGGCTGGCGGAGCTGAAACGATTCTTTGTCCTGAATATGAATATGATATAGAAGATCTGATTGGGAAGCTGAACCGCGGACATGACCGTGGGAAAAAGCACAGTATCATCATTGTAGCTGAAGGTGTTGGAAGTGCCGTTGATATTTCCAGGAAAATTGAGGCCAAAGCAGGGTTTGAAACTCGTGTAACGGTCCTGGGCCATGTTCAGCGCGGCGGATCTCCCTCGGCAAATGACCGCGTATTGGCTAGCCGGCTTGGGGCAAGAGCCGTTGAATTGCTTCTTGAAGGAAAAGGAGGCAGGGCAGTCGGAATAGAACAAAATCAACTTGTTGATTATGATATCATCGAAGCTCTTGCTAAACCGCATACCATTGACAAGAAAATGTATGAATTATCCGCTGAGCTATCCATTTAATCATTATTGACCGATTGGAATCCCTTTTTATTAATGGGTATTAAAAAGAAGACTAAAACACTGCGCCCCCTGCCTTCAAAAGATGGACAGGCGGCGAGTTTCCCTTAAGGAGGATGACACTATGCGTAAAACCAAGATTGTTTGTACGATTGGCCCCGCAAGTGAAAGTATCGAAAAGCTGGTTCAATTAATAGAGGCTGGGATGAATGTAGCACGGCTTAACTTTTCTCATGGAAATCATGAAGAACATGCAGCCAGAATCCGCAATATCAGAGAAGCGAGCGAAAAAACGGGTAAACAGGTTGCCATCCTTTTGGATACAAAAAGGACCTGAAATACGGACAAATAATATGGAAAATGATTCCATGGAGCTTGTAGCCGGCAATGAAGTCATCATTTCCATGAATGAAGTCCTGGGAACACCTGAAAAATTCTCCATTACCTATGAAGGGCTTCTGCACGATGTCCACCCAGGATCTAAAATCCTTTTGGATGATGGATTGATCGGGCTTGAAGTGTTGAAGATAGATGAGGTAAGAAAAGAAATCCATACGAAGATCTTGAATAGCGGTACACTTAAGAACAAAAAAGGCGTGAATGTTCCAGGAGTTTCGGTAAACCTGCCTGGTATAACGGAGAAAGACGAACAGGATATCCTTTTTGGGATCGAACAGGGTATCGACTTCATTGCTGCTTCATTTGTACGCAGGGCTTCCGACGTGCTTGAAGTAAGTGAATTATTGCAGCAAAATGGAGCGGAACATATTCAAATCATCCCTAAAATCGAAAATCAAGAGGGTGTGGACCGTCTTGATGAGATCTTGGAAGTTTCAGATGGCTTGATGGTAGCACGTGGAGACTTGGGAGTGGAAATTCCTGCAGAAGAAGTGCCATTGGTCCAAAAACAAATGATCAAAAAATGTAATAATGCCGGGAAACCAGTCATAACGGCTACACAAATGCTCGATTCGATGCAGCGTAATCCAAGGCCGACCCGTGCAGAAGCAAGTGACGTGGCCAATGCCATATTTGATGGAACGGATGCAATCATGCTTTCTGGCGAAACGGCTGCTGGAACCTATCCTGTCGAAGCGGTCCAAACGATGCATAACATTGCTTCACGTGCTGAAACTGCCCTTGATTATCGGGATATATTATCAGTCAGGAGCAAAGTGAACCGCCATAATGTCACTGATGCTATTGGTCAATCCGTTGCCCACACCGCGCTTAATCTGAATGCCGGGGCAATCATCACCCCTACAGAAAGCGGTCATACGGCAAGGATGATTTCTAAATACCGGCCTAAAGCACCGATCATTGCTGTTACATCCAATGATCATGTTTCAAGAAGGCTTGCATTGGCATGGGGAGTCTATCCGCAGATTGGTCCAAAAGCGACGACTACCGATGAAATGCTTCAAACCGCAATAGATGAAAGCTTGCATTCTGGCTTAGTTTCCCATGGGGATTTAGTCGTCATTACAGCCGGTGTGCCTGTAGGTGAAACAGGTACGACTAACTTGATGAAAATTCATGTTTTAGGAGAGGTTCTTTTGAAGGCTCAAGGAATCGGCAGGAAATCGGCGAAAGGTGAAGTGGTAATAGCTAAGAATGCCAAGGAAGCTTTGGAAAAAGTGAAGGAAGGCTCTGTATTGGTTACGATCGGTTCGGACCGCGAAATGATGCCGGCGATTGAAAAGTGTGCGGCGTTGATTACGGAAGAAGGCGGTTTGACAAGCCATGCAGCTGTTGTAGGAGTTACATTGGGCATACCGGTCATCGTTGGGGCGGAGGACGCGACCAAGGTTTTCACGGAGGGTCAAAGAATAACGGTCGATGCAGGTCGTGGAGTCATTTATGATGGACATGCAAACGTTTTGTAAAACGAAATTTTGGCTGATTCCGTGCCAATGAGGTAAGATGGATGTACCGCACCAGAAATGGGCTGTGCAGGAGGAATGTAGATGAAATATTTTTTAATGTTTATCATTGCGATGCCGGTCGTTGAAATTATTGTCCTTTTGCTGTCAGGCAATCTGATTGGTTTTTGGCCAACGCTGTTCCTGATTGTAGCCACAGGTTTGATCGGAGCCTATTTGGCTAAACGGCAAGGGATGGAAACTTGGAAAAAGGCACAGGAACAGATTCATTACGGAATGATGCCAGGAAATGAAATCATTGATGGAATCTGTATCTTTATCGGAGCTGCGCTGTTGCTGTCCCCTGGGCTCATCTCGGATATCATGGGATTGATCCTTGTGTTTCCGCCAACCCGGAATCTCCTCAAACCGATTGTTATCCGGTTTATCATGAACAGGATGAATAAAGGGAAAGTTACCATCATTCGGCATAAATAATATAAGGCTGTCTAAAGGCTCAAGCTTTTAGGCGGCCTTTTTGGTCTGGAAAAAGGTCCGCAAGAGCATCCAATTTTTTGGGGGTGCTTTTTTGCTTTACATTGAAATGGGAGTTTCAATGTAAAGCGGATTTTGCCTGTTACACCATTGAATGATGATTTCCACGAGAATGAAATGTGTATAATAACAGGATTTTTAAATTATTAACCATTGGAAACATTGGTAAATCAGGCTTTTCCATGCTAAAAAATCTTTTTTAGATTTTTTAGAAAAAACTGGTGACAAATTTATACAACGTGTTATATAATACAAACAGGAAATAAAACATCTGTATTATAACATAGAAGAGTTGGAAAGGATGTGGAGAGGCAACATGATTACAGAAGCAAAAGGCTTACAAATTACAGGCAACATTAAGCCAGGATATGAACAAATACTTACAACGGAAGCTCTTCAATTCATCGAAAGAATTGAACGGCATTTCAGTGGTAGAAGGGCAGAACTTCTAGAACGGCGGAAAAGCGTTCAGGAAGAACTGAATCAAGGCAAGCTTCCTGATTTCCTTGAAGAAACGAAGCATATTCGTGAAAGTGATTGGACGATTGCGCCCCTCCCGAATGATTTGCAGGACCGCAGGGTTGAAATCACTGGACCTGTTGATCGTAAAATGATCATAAATGCCCTGAACTCAGGTGCCAATGTATTCATGGCGGACTTTGAAGATGCTAATTCACCCACTTGGGAGAATTGCATTGATGGCCAATTTAATCTGCGCGATGCAATCCGCGGAACCATTTCTTTTAAAAATCCAAATGGCAAAGTGTATGAATTAAATGAAAGAACAGCTGTCCTAAAGGTAAGGCCACGAGGGTGGCATTTGGAGGAAAAACATGTCCTATTGGATGGACAGCCTATATCGGCCAGCATTTTTGACTTTGGACTGTACTTTTACCACAACGCAAAAGCATTGGTCGAAAAACAAAGCGGTCCATACTTTTACTTACCAAAAATGGAAAGCCATCTCGAAGCAAGATTATGGAATGAAATATTCGTATATGCACAGAACGATTTGAGAATTCCGCAAGGAACCATCAAGGCAACGGTCTTGATAGAAACGATTCTAGCTGCATTCGAAATGGACGAAATTCTGTACGAGCTGAAAGAGCATTCGGCAGGCCTGAACTGCGGCCGCTGGGATTATATCTTTAGTTTCCTGAAAAAATTCCGTCACTCGGATGATGTTATCTTCCCAGATCGGCAGCAGGTCACGATGACCGTCCCGAACATGAGGGCGTATTCCTTACTGGCAATCAAAACATGTCACACTCGTAATGCTCCTGCAATTGGCGGGATGGCCGCGCAAATTCCTGTTAAAAATGACCCGGTTAAGAACGATGAGGCTTTTGCGAAAGTAAAGGCAGATAAAGAACGCGAAGCAAGAGACGGTCATGATGGAACATGGGTCGCCCACCCAGGTATGGTTAGCACGGCAAAAGAGGTTTTTGACCTCCTCGTCCCAAAACCGAATCAAATTTTCCGGAAACGGGAAGATGTCCATGTAACAGCTCAAGAGTTGCTGGCTGTACCGGAAGGAACGATCACAGAGGCAGGGTTAAGGACGAATATTAATGTCGGCATCCAATATATCGCCTCATGGTTAAGCGGCAGAGGTGCGGCACCTATCAATAACTTAATGGAAGATGCTGCAACCGCTGAAATTTCAAGGGCTCAAGTCTGGCAATGGATCCGTCATCCAAAAGGCATTCTCGAAGATGGCAGGAAAATAACCGAGGAATTATTCCATCAAATCAAAGAAGAAGAATTGGCGGTCATTAAATCGGAAGTAGGGGAAGAAACTTTCAAATCAGGAAAGTTTGAAGAGTCTACTAAACTATTTGAACAATTGATTGAAGCGGATGACTTTGCAGATTTCTTAACTAACGCGGCATACGAAAAATTATCTTAATATTCAAAATATATAATATGAATTAGGAGGAAAAAATGATGATGAATGAGAGAGCGCAAAAATTACAACAAAGCTGGGAAAATGACTCACGGTGGACTGGTATTAAACGTCCTTATACGGCCGAAGAAGTAATTAAACTAAGAGGTTCCATCGATATTGAACAAACATTGGCACGCCGTGGTTCCGAAAAGCTATGGAATCTATTAAATACAGAGGATTTCATCAATGCATTAGGAGCATTGACTGGTAACCAAGCAATGCAGCAGGTGAAAGCTGGTTTAAAAGCAATCTACTTAAGCGGCTGGCAAGTGGCGGCAGATGCTAACATCGCAGGGCAAATGTACCCTGACCAAAGTTTATATCCAGCCAACTCCGTGCCGCAAGTTGTTAAACGCATTAATCAGACACTTCAGCGTGCAGACCAAATCAGCTTTGCTGAAGGTAAAAATGATATCGATTGGTTCGCTCCAATCGTGGCGGATGCTGAAGCAGGTTTTGGCGGTTCCCTTAACGTCTTCGAATTAATGAAAGGCATGATCGAGGCTGGAGCGGCAGGCGTTCATTTTGAAGACCAGCTTTCTTCCGAGAAAAAGTGCGGCCACCTAGGCGGTAAAGTCCTTCTTCCAACCCAAACGGCAGTACGTAATTTAGTTTCCGCCCGATTGGCAGCCGATGTAATGGGTACACCGACCATCTTGATTGCCCGTACGGATGCTGATGCTGCAGATTTGATCACCGATAATATTGATCCGGTCGATGCACCATTCATCACTGGTGAAAGGACTCCAGAAGGATTCTACCGCACGAATGCAGGTCTTGACCAAGCCATTGCAAGAGGCCTTGCTTATGCGCCATATGCCGACCTTATCTGGTGTGAGACTTCTGAACCTAATCTAGCGGATGCTCGCCGCTTTGCCGAGGCTATCCATGCAGAGTTCCCGGGCAAATTGCTTGCTTACAATTGTTCCCCATCATTTAACTGGAAAGCGAAATTAAGTGATGAGGAGATTGCCAATTATCAAGTGGAATTGGGTAAATTGGGTTATAAATTCCAATTCGTTACACTTGCAGGCTTCCACTCATTGAATCATAGCATGTTCAACCTTGCTCTTGGTTATAAAGATCGCGGCATGGCTGCATACTCAGAACTTCAACAAGCGGAGTTCGCTAGTGAGCCGGACGGCTATACAGCAACACGTCATCAGCGTGAAGTGGGAACTGGTTACTTCGATGAAGTGGCACAAGTCGTTTCCGGTGGAACATCATCCACAACAGCACTTGCAGGTTCTACTGAAACAGAACAATTCGAGACGTCAAAATAATTTTAGCGTAAAACCAAAGATCCGCCTTGTAGCCGAGGCGGATTTTTAAATGGAAATGAGTGAATGCTAATAGATGTCTGGATTATCTTAAGTGGTTTTTTTGTATCCCCGATGATGAAAGTCCATATGGCCTTGAAGACATTGGCACGCTGAAGTGTATTGAATATGACAAGTACGACAGGTCCTGCAATCAGACCTAGGAAACCGATCAATTTGAAGCCGATGAACAAGGCGATGAGAGTGGCAAGCGGATCCAAACCAATACTGGAAGAAAGTACTTTTGGCTCAATTAGCTGACGCTGGACAACGACGATTATGTATAGGACGGACAAACCGATTCCGAGACTTGTATTCCCGGCGATGAATTCAAAGATGATCCAAGGAATGAAAATCGTACCTGTCCCTAAATAGGGAATGATATCGACCAGTCCGCATATCAGGGCAATGGTAATTGAATAATTCACCCCCAAAATGAGGAATCCGATTAAAATCGTGACAGTCGTCAATGAAACAAGAGTGAATTGTGCCCGGATAAACCCGAATAAAGCCCGTTTTAGGTCCCAGAATAAACGCTTTGCACCCGCAAATATCTTATCAGGCAACACTTTTCCGGTCATGCGGCCAAAGGTATCCCAATCCTTGCTGATGAAGAACGTGCCAAGCAGGGTAAAAAGGAGTGCCGTTGCTGTAGTTGGAAACCACCCGATGATTGTGGGGATGTTCTTCAAGAAAGCTTGAATGAAGCCGCTTACTCCGTTAGTGATGGATTCACCGATATTTTGGATATTCTTGAGGATCGTGTCTTGCTGTTCGGTATCCAAATTATTGAACATGGCAGCTATTTGATTATATAAAGGGATGACGGTGGTAGCGATGTATGTTTCTATATAATCCACGATGGTTTCAATGTGTTTCGGGATGACTCCGGCAAGGTAATTGGTCCCTGAAATGATTTCGGTAACCAGTAAGGTGATAAGACCCGCAAATAAAAGGAAAATGAGCAAAAGGGAAACGAATACAGCCAACCCCGCGGCAGCCGCCCTTTCCTTTCGAAAAAATGACCAGGGGATTCATCAAGAAAGCGATTATCATGGCAATGATGAATGGATATGTATATTTAGATAAATAAAACAAGGCAATTCCACCTAAAATTATCCCTCCGACGACCAGTAAAGAGCGAATGAAACGATACATATATACCGGATTCAAGTCATATCCTCCTTCAACCATTAAGTTTGTATTATAATTGTAACGATGATGGAAAAGAAAGGAAAGATTCTTTCATCTTTCGGCTTGGATTTTTTCCGCAGATGCATCGTTCCCTTAAATCATTTTTCTCCCAGGAACAAGGGAGTTTGTTATGTTAAAATAACAAAAAACAGAAGGAAGAAGGTGAAGGGATAATGATCAACGGTCCTGTCGTATTTTTAATTCTGCTTGCTGCAATCGGTTGGTTCGGGAAAAATACCTCACTGATCATGGCTGCGGGTTTTCTTTTAAGCATGAAACTGATTGGCCTTGACGCTAAAGTGTTTCCATACCTGGAAGCGAAAGGAATCAACTTGGGCGTCACGATCATCACGATCTCCGTACTCATTCCCATAGCAAACGGGGCGATAGGTTTCAAGGAACTCGGAGACGCGATAAAATCTCCTTATGCCTGGATTGCACTAGCATCTGGAATAGCTGTTGCGCTCATAGCAAAAAATGGGATTACACTCCTGTCGCACGATCCGCACATTACCACTGCCCTTGTATTTGGGACGATTCTTGCGGTCGCCTTATTCAAAGGAGTGGCTGTCGGCCCGTTAATCGGGGCGGGAATTGCTTATTTATGCATGCAGATCTTCAATTTTTTTAAATGAAGCGAGTGGCTAAGGGGAGAAAAGTCCGTCAATGCCGGGGTTGTAAATTTTCTATTTAATGTTTCGTTTATTCTGCTTTGGGTCATTTTTTTTAAAAAACGTTTTGAATCGCATTAAAAAAGCAAGAGAATATGTAGCTAATTTTTCTAATAAAATAATAATTTTTTCACATTTTAAGTGCTTTTCATTCCCAAAAAAGTGTTTATTGTTTATAATAATCATGTAACTGCTCTGATTTATTAAAAATGGGATTCAGAATATCATTGATATTTTTGAGGAATCTTAAAAAAAGATGTAGTTATTGAGCAAGCGCTCACTAGGAATAGCTACAAGCATTATTTTTAGAATTTCGTATTAAAGATTATCGTACATTTTACTATTGTTGGGGTCATATTCTGTGAACGCTTCCAATACAAGATGTATGTCTTCTGCTAAAAAATAGATGGTTGTTTACAAAGCTAATTTCTTGGAAGCGCTATATTTATACGCTAATAGCAAGGGCATAGGGGAATATCTAGGAAAAGGAGAGATTTAGTATGACAGCAACAAAAGGTCTTGAAGGTGTGGTAGCAACAACTTCATCAGTAAGCTCCATTATCGATGACACATTAACGTATGTAGGTTATGACATCGATGATTTGGCTTCGAACGCAACATTCGAGGAAGTAATCTATCTTTTATGGCACGGAGCTCTTCCGAACAAAAGCCAACTAGAAGAATTAACTAAACAACTTGCTGAAAATGCTGAAATTCCAGCTGAAGTGGTTAATCACTTCAAAACATACCCAATTGATAAAGTACATCCAATGGGAGCTCTTCGCACTGCAGTATCTCTTCTTGGTCTCTATGATGAAGAAGCAGATGTAATGAGTGAAGACGCTAACTATCGTAAAGCAATCCGCATCCAAGCAAAAATCCCTACATTGGTAACAACTTTCGCTCGCATCCGTCAAGGGAAAGAAGCTGTTGCTCCACGTACAGATTTAAGCTTTGCTGCTAACTTCTTATATATGTTAAGCGGTAACGAACCAACGGCAATCGAAGAAGAAGCATTCAACAAGGCATTGGTTCTTCATGCTGACCATGAATTAAACGCTTCTACATTCACTGCACGCGTTTGTGTGGCTACATTATCTGATATCTATTCTGGCGTAACTTCTGCCATCGGTGCTTTAAAAGGCCCACTTCATGGCGGAGCCAACGAACAAGTCATGAAAATGCTTACAGATATTGGTTCAGTTGAAAACGTTGAGCCATATATCAACGAAAAAATTAGCCAATAAAGAAAAAATCATGGGCTTTGGTCACCGTGTATACCGTAAAGGTGATCCTCGTGCTAAACACCTTAAAGAAATGTCACAAAAACTGACTGAACTTACTGGACAACCTCAATATTATGATATGTCCATCAAAATTCATGAAATCGTAACAGGTCAAAAAAATCTTCCGCCGAACGTGGATTTCTATTCTGCTTCCGTATACCACAGTTTAGGTATCGAGCATGACCTATTTACACCAATCTTTGCTGTAAGCCGTGCTTCAGGCTGGATCGCTCATATCCTTGAGCAATATTCAAACAACCGCCTTATCCGTCCGCGTGCAGAGTACGTTGGACCAGGTATGCAAAAATATGTACCGATTGAAAAACGCTAATTAAAAGTTTTTTCGAAAAATCATTTTTTATTTCATCGAATTTGTAGTAAATTAATAGATGTGAGTAAAAAAGGTTAGTGGTTCTGCCTCATTAAAATGGCAGGCCATCTAACCTTTGAATTTGAATCGGAGGTAAGAGACATGACACAAAGCCAAAAATCACAGTTACTAACGGTGTTCTTAACGTACCAAACAACCCAATCGTTCCTTATATTGAGGGAGACGGAATCGGTCCTGATATCTGGGCTGCAGCATCCCGCGTTTTAGACGCAGCTGTTGAAAAAGCTTACAATGGCGAAAAGAAAATCGAATGGAAAGAAGTTTTAGCTGGACAAAAAGCATTTGACCAAACGGGCGAATGGCTTCCACAAGAAACTCTTGATGTCATTAACGAATATCTAATCGCTATTAAAGGACCTCTTACAACTCCAATCGGTGGCGGTATCCGCTCATTGAACGTTGCATTGCGTCAAGTATTGGACTTATTCGTATGTCTTCGTCCAGTACGTTACTTTGAAGGTGTACCTTCACCAGTTAAACGTCCAGAAGACACTGACATGGTCATCTTCCGTGAAAACACTGAAGACATCTATGCTGGTATCGAATATGCAAAAGGTTCTGACGAAGCCAAGAAATTAATCGAATTCCTACAAAATGAATTCGGTGTTCAAAAAATTCGTTTCCCTGAAACTTCAGGTATCGGAATTAAACCGATTTCCGAAGAAGGAACAAAACGTCTTGTTCGCTCTGCACTTAACTATGCGATCAAAGAAGGCCGTAAGTCATTAACGCTTGTTCATAAAGGTAACATCATGAAATTCACTGAAGGTGCATTCAAAACTTGGGGTTATGAAGTTGCAGAACAAGAATTCGCCGATAAAGTGTTCACATGGAACCAATATGACAAAATTAAAGATGCTGAAGGCACTGAAGCTGCTAACAAAGCACAATCTGCTGCTGAAGCTGAAGGTAAAATCATCGTTAAAGATTCCATTGCTGATATCTTCTTACAACAAATCCTGACTCGTCCTAAAGAGTTTGATGTTGTTGCAACAATGAACTTGAACGGAGATTACATTTCTGATGCATTAGCTGCACAAGTTGGCGGAATCGGTATCGCTCCAGGAGCAAACATCAACTACGAAACTGGACATGCCATCTTCGAAGCAACTCACGGAACGGCTCCTAAATATGCTGGTCTTGATAAAGTTAACCCATCTTCAGTTCTTCTTTCAGGCGTTCTTTTACTTGAGCACCTTGGTTGGAACGAAGCTGCAAACAGCATCACTAAATCAGTGGAACAAACAATCGCTTCTAAAGTTGTTACATACGACTTTGCCCGCCTAATGGAAGGTGCAACGGAAGTTAAATGTTCTGAGTTCGCAGACGAGCTTATCAAAAACCTTAAATAATTCATTATATGCTTTCTGGAAAAGTGCCTGAACAGGCTGCTTTTCCAGGAGGCTTATTATATATTTTCAAGCGGATGTTAGAAGTATTCCAAAAGTATTTATATATTTTAAGGAGGAAATAACATGTCTAAACGTAAAAAATCACAGTGGTAGGTGCTGGATTCACTGGTGCTACAGCAGCATTCCTTGCAGCTCAAAAAGAGCTTGGTGATATCGTTTTAGTTGATATTCCGCAAGCGGAAAACCCTACAAAAGGTAAAGCTCTTGATATGGCGGAAGCAGGACCTGTTCTAGGTTTCGATGCTAAGATCATCGGTACATCCGACTATGCAGAAACAGCTGACTCCGACGTAGTGATCATCACTGCCGGAATTGCCCGTAAGCCCGGCATGAGCCGTGACGACTTAGTTCAAACTAACCAAAAAGTTATGAAATCAGTAACTAAAGAAGTGGTTAAACATTCCCCTAATACAACCATCATCGTTTTAACTAACCCTGTAGATGCAATGACTTACACTGTATACAAAGAATCTGGTTTCCCTAAAGAACGCGTTATCGGACAATCAGGCGTTCTTGATACAGCTCGTTTCCGCACTTTCGTAGCTCAAGAATTAAACTTATCCGTTAAAGATGTAACTGGTTTCGTACTTGGCGGACACGGAGACGATATGGTTCCTCTTGTGCGTTACTCTTATGCAGGCGGAATTCCTTTGGAAAAATTGATCCCTCAAGATCGTTTAGAAGCAATAGTGGCTCGTACCCGCACTGGCGGCGGGGAAATCGTAAACCTTCTTGGAAACGGAAGCGCCTATTATGCACCGGCTGCATCCCTAGTGGAAATGGCTGAAGCGATCCTTAAAGATCAACGTCGCGTTCTTCCATCAATCGCTTATCTTGAAGGTGAATACGGATTTGAAGGGATCTACCTTGGAGTGCCGACTGTACTTGGTGCAAACGGTATTGAACAAATCATCGAACTTGATTTGACTGAAGGCGAAAAAGCGGCACTTTCAAAATCAGTTGAATCAGTTAAAGCAGTAATGCAAGTCCTTCAATAAGAGATCATGATCAGACTGCCCGGATAATGGAAGAAAAGGCCAAGGCCTTTTTCCAACTCCGGGCAGTTTTTTAATCCGCTTCAAAAGAAGCCTTGAACTTATAATCTCCTTGCTGAAGATAGGGATAACTTTATTTCCGTTTTTTTTATGTGTAAATTTCATATAATATTCTTTATAATGGAATTGGATGAGTAGACCAAGAAATTGGTCTTTTGGGTAATACATAATTCAGGAGGATCTAATGTCAAAGAAAATTCTCGTAGTGGATGATGAGCAATCAATAGTTACCTTACTTCAGTACAATTTAGAACAGTCAGGCTATACGGTGATCACAGCTTTGGATGGAGAACAAGGGCTGGAGGCTGCCGTGGATATGCGCCCCGATTTAGTGGTATTGGATTTGATGCTGCCTAAAATGGATGGGCTTGAAGTATGTAAGCAGCTTCGCCAGCAAAAAATCAATATACCGATCTTGATGCTGACAGCTAAGGACGATGAATTTGACAAGGTGCTGGGACTGGAACTAGGGGCGGATGATTACTTGACCAAGCCATTTAGTCCCAGGGAGGTAGTGGCCCGGATTAAAGCCATTTTAAGAAGATCCCAGTTGCAATCGAACGGAAGTGAGTCAAGTCAGGATCAGGAAGATGGTCTTTTGAAATTAGGGGAATTGAAAGTGTTCCCGGAACGATACGAAGCATTCTTTGATGAACAGCAATTAGAATTGACTCCAAAGGAATTTGAATTACTTTTATATTTGGCGAAGAATAAAGGAAGAGTGCTGACAAGGGATCAACTGCTCAGTGCGGTATGGAATTATGATTTCGCGGGAGACTCAAGGATCGTCGATGTCCATATTAGCCATCTTCGTGAAAAAATAGAGAAGGATACAAAAAAACCTCTTTATATTAAAACGATAAGGGGCTTGGGGTATAAGCTTGAGGAGCCTAAAAAAGAATGACGACCTATCGTAAAAAGCTCTTATATACCCTCATCACATTGGTGATGGTCGTCCTGATGGCCGTGGGCTTTTTATTAGGACACTTGTTCAAAAGTTATTATATTAAAACGTTCAATGAGCGTATACAGAACGAAACATTTTTCATTTCTACATATATTCAGGAGCATGGCGGGATCGAGTCCTTTTTGGAAAAAGGGAAGACGGCAAAACTGACACCGCTTTTAGATTCGAATTTAACCATTCTCTCCACGAGAGGGAAATATTATACGATTCGACATCATCCAATGAAATACTTAAAAGCCATGCCAATGTCCTTCGCAAGATAACTTTGGAAAAAGGGCTTAAGCATGGGGAAGGGTATGAAGTGGTCGAAGGGGAATCGGACCTCCATTATTATTGGAAGACGGTTGAAAAGGACGGCGAGATTGAAGGATTTGTCGTCCATAGCAATGAAATAGAGGCCATCCATCAAGTGAATAAACAAATGTGGCAAATATTGATCATTTGTTTAGGGGTTGCCTTGATCATCATTCTCATGCTTGCGAGTAAAATCAC
The DNA here is from genome assembly GCA_030562215.1 of Peribacillus frigoritolerans. Classification (GTDB taxonomy): domain Bacteria; phylum Bacillota; class Bacilli; order Bacillales; family DSM-1321; genus Peribacillus; species Peribacillus frigoritolerans_B. The sequence continues at coordinate 564,652 of JAUPFL010000002.1, forward strand.
CTCATATTATACCCGTCCGATCGAAGAGGCGACGACAGCAGCCATTGAACTGGCAAAAGGGAATTACGGAACCAGGACATTCGGGCGGCATTCCGATGAAACGGGAATGCTGACAACTTCCTTGAACATATTGGCGAGGAATCTTCAGGAAACAGAGGTAGCGAGGGAAATGAATCAGGATCGTTTGGAAGCACTTGTTGAAAATATCGGCAGCGGGGTCTTGCTGATAGACAGCAAAGGGTATACGACCTTAATCAACCGGGAATTCAAGAAAAGCTTCCATGTGAACGCCGCTACGTTTTTGTTTCAGGAATATTACTCGGTCATTAAAGATCAGGAAGTGATAGCCATCATCGAAGAGATCTTTCGAACGGAAAAAACGATAAAACGACAGGTGAAGATACCGCTGGCCATAGAACGTAAGCATTTTGAGATTTACGGGGCTCCCATTATCGGGAATCATGATGAATGGAAGGGGATCCTCCTCATTTTCCATGATATCACCGAATTGAAAAGGCTCGAGCAGATGCGGAAGGATTTCGTGGCTAATGTGTCCCATGAATTGAGGACTCCGATCACTTCCATTAAAGGCTTTTCTGAAACATTGTTAGATGGGGCTCTAAAAGACGAAAAGACCTTAAAGCACTTTTTATCGATTATCTTGAAAGAAAGTGACCGGCTGCAAGAACTCATTCAGGAGCTTCTGAATTTATCCAAGATGGAGCAACAGGAATTCGTTCTACACGCAGGGGTCGTGGATATTACGAAAGTACTTGGCGAAATACAAGAGATGCTTATAGGCAAGCTGAAGGAAAAAGAAGTATCCCTTGAAATTAAAACATCACCGGAACCCGTATTCATTGAAGGGGAATCTGACAGGATCAAACAGGTTTTCATCAATTTGATTACCAACGCATTAACCTATACACCAAATGGCGGCAAGGTCACCGTTGACATCATTGAAAATGAACAGACCGTCGATATTACAGTTCAAGACAACGGGATCGGCATCGAAGAAAAAGAACTGCCAAGGATCTTTGAACGGTTTTACCGGATTGATAAGGCGAGGAGCCGCGATTCAGGAGGAACTGGCATTGGATTGGCAATCGTCAAGCACATAATTGAAGTCCATAAAGGTAAAATCAACGTGGAAAGCACACCTGGAACCGGGACGACTTTTACAGTCACTTTAAATAAAAGCTTAAAAGGGAAAATGTAGCGGGTTTCGTATTTACATGTCCTTTACAATTCCTTAAAACTGACTTCATAATGCAGGGGTACAATGGTTGTACAACCCCTCATCCAAGGAGTTAAACATTGACAGAGACATAGTCTCTGTTTGATTTTGTAGAAGTTCAATCTAAACTTTAAAGCATAGATGATTGGAACAGGTGAGCGAAACTCCCCGTAGGAATAGCCCTTCCCAAGGAGACCCCACAAGCACAAAGGGCGGACCGCCCGCGGAAAGCGAGTACCCTGCGTTCCGTTCCGATCAACATTCAATATCGTACAAAACCCTAAAAAATCTGTAGGCAGAGGCATAGTCTCTGTCTTTTAATTTTGGCCATATTCCCCGGGAACCATTCCTCTATCCTATTTTCCTAGGAAAATATTTGATTTTCATGAAACTTTAGGCCCTTTCTTGCGTAAATAAGATATAACTGCAAAAGAAGGGGTGATACATATCGTTAGCTTAAAAAGGATATATACGATAACAGGACTTGTCTTTCTTATTTTAATTTTAGGTGTAGTTGCGATATCGACCTGGTACACGGTTGATGAATCCGATCAAGCTGTCATAATGACGTTTGGTAAAGTGGAACAAACGATAACGGAACCAGGACTTCACTTTAAACTGCCTTGGCCGATTCAATCGGTCGAGAAATTATCAAAGAAACATTCAGTCTTAAATTTGGATATAAGGAAGAGGATGGAGAGGTGACGGATTACCCGAGTGAGACCAAAATGATCACGGGTGATGAAAATATTGTGCTGGCCGACCTAGTGGTTCAGTGGAAGATTACCGACCCTCCAAAATATCTATACAATGCAGATGATCCAGAAAAAATATTATACGATACGACTTCAGCTGCATTACGTAGCATTATCGGCAGTACGAAAATCGATGATGCCCTTACATCCGGTAAAGCGCAAATCGAAGCGGATGTACGCGATTTATTGTCGCAACTAATGGAGAAATATGATGTCGGGATTTCCATATCTGCGGTTAAACTCCAGGATGTGGAGCTGCCGAATGAAGAAGTGCGGAAAGCATTTACAAATGTAACGGATGCCCGGGAAACGGCGAATACGAAAATCAACGAAGCGGATAAATATGAAAATAAGCGGATGAATGAAGCGGAAGGGGAAAAAGATGCCCTCATTTCACAGGCTAATGGGGATAAAGCTGCCCGGACGGAAGCTGCCCGCGGAGATGTAGCGGTCTTTGAAAAATTACTAAGTGAGTATAAAGGCAATAAGGGGATTACGAAGGACCGTCTTATTATTGAGACCCTTGAGGAAGTATTGCCGAATGCAGAGATTTATATCATGAATGATGATGGAAACACAATGAAGTACTTGCCGCTTCGCTCGCTTGAAAAGGAGGAAACGAAAAAACTCCTGCCCCTGATGAAGCCGCTATACCTGAAGAAGAAACGAAAAAGGGATTGCACCGGAAGAAAAAGCGACAGGGGAAGGGGGCACTAAACAATGAGCGGAAAAATAATAGATTTCTCTGAGTTGAAAAAAGGGGATTTTCATTGGAGGGGTATGTGAGAATCGGCATTTTCCTGATTATTTTCATCGCGCTGCTGCTAATCATCTTCACCAATGTCTATATCGTCAAAGAGGGCGAATACAAAGTCGTCCGTCAATTCGGTGAGGTGGTAAGGATCGATAAGACCCCGGGATTGAAGGCGAAGGTGCCTTTCATTCAGAGTATCGAGACCTTGCCGAAGTACCAGATGACTTCTGATGTTTCCGAAGCGGAAATCAATACGAAAGATAAAAAGCGGATGCTGATCGATAACTATGCAGTTTGGAGAATAGAAGATCCGAAGAAATTGATTACAAATGCAAGGACACTTGAGAATGCCGAAACGAAAATGGAAGAGTTCATCTATTCGGCAGTTCGTTCAGAGCTGGGCCAGCTGAATTATGATGAGATCATCAATGATGAAAAGTCATCCAGGGGAAGTTTAAACGACCGCATAACCGAAAAAGTCAACGATCTGCTGCAAAAGGACAGTTATGGAATCAGCTTGACGGATGTCCGGATAAAGCGTACTGACCTGCCCGCCGAAAACGAAGCATCCGTCTTCAAGAGGATGATTTCCGAGCGGGAATCGAAAGCGCAGGAATACCTATCCAAAGGTGATGCGAAGAAAAACCGTATCATTGCGGATACTGATCGGAAAGTGAAAGAATTGCTCTCTACTGCAGAGGCTGATGCAGAAGTGATCAGGGCAGAAGGAGAAGGGGAAGCAGCGAAAATCTATAATAAATCTTTTTCCAAAGATCCCGAATTCTATAAACTATACCGGACTCTTGAATCCTACAAGAAAACGATTGGAGATCAAACGGTCATCGTTCTGCCTTCTGATTCCCCTTATGCCAGCTTGTTAATGGGAAATACTAAATAACCTTGAAGCCGTCATTTTTCTTTCCGCTTCTACTCATGGTAGAATAGAGAAAGAAAATGAACGGCTTTTTGCGTTTTTTAATAGAAGCTATAACTACATAAACATGTATGACTGGAGGAAGACGGATTTGGATAAAAAGTTAGTACTCATAGATGGAAACAGCATTGCATACCGTGCGTTTTTTGCGCTTCCGCTCTTGAATAATGATAAGGGGGTCCATACGAATTCCGTGTACGGATTCACAATGATGCTCAACCGCATTCTTGAAGAAGAAAAGCCAACACACATACTTGTGGCATTCGATGCGGGTAAAACGACGTTCAGACATGCATCATTTAAAGAATATAAGGGTGGGCGCCAAAAAACGCCGCCAGAATTATCCGAGCAATTCCCTTTCATTCGGGAGCTGCTTGATTGTTTTCAAATAAAAAGGTATGAACTGGAGAACTACGAAGCCGATGATATTATCGGTACGCTGTCTTTACAAGCGGAAAAAGATGGTTTTGAAGTGAAGGTCATTTCCGGTGATAAGGATTTAACGCAATTATCCTCCCCTAGTACGACGGTTTCCATCACGAAAAAGGGGATAACAGAAATTGAGGAATACACTCCAAAGCATATACATGAAAAATACGGTCTATCTCCTTTGCAAATCATTGATTTAAAAGGGCTGATGGGAGATGCCTCCGACAATATCCCCGGTATTCCGGGTGTTGGTGAAAAGACTGCACTTAAATTATTGCATCAATTTGAAACGGTTGAAAACCTGCTGCAGTCGATTGATGAGGTAAGCGGACAAAAATTGAAAGAGAAAATTGAAGAACATAAAGACCTGGCATTATTAAGCAAAGAGCTGGCTACGATAACGAGGGAAGCGCCGCTTGAAGTTTCAGTTAACGAGACCGAGTACACTGGAATGGATCAGGATCGAGTCATTTCATTCTATAAGGAGCTTGGCTTTTCGACTTTGCTCGATAAATTGGATGTAACGGAAAGCGCACCGCTTGAACAGGAGAAGATAGAGGTGCACACTGCTGAAATGACAGAGGAAATGTTTGCAGATGAAAGTGCCTTGTATGTTGAAATTTTAGAAGATAATTATCATCGTGCCGATATAATAGGAATCGCCATCAGTAATGAAAAAGGTCATTTTTACTTCAATGGAGATGATGCTCTGGGTTCCGATGCATTTAAATCCTGGGCTGAGGATGAAACAAAAAAGAAAACGGTTTTCGATGCGAAGCGTACGGTCGTGGCGCTGCGTCATCGAGAGTCGAAATAAAAGGCATCGATTTTGATGTGTTTTTGGCATCCTATATCCTGGATCCGGCAGAGTCAGTGGACGAAGTCGCAGAAATCACGAAAACTCAAGGTACTATCCGGCTTGAAACAGATGATGTTTTTATGGAAAAGGTGCAAAACGCAAAATACCCGAGGAAGCGGAATTGAGGGAGCATATCGCCAGAAAATCGAAGGCGATCTTTTCTCTGAAAGAACCGATGATTGATAAGCTGCAAGAGTTCGAGCAGTTCCACCTATTTACGGAACTGGAGCTGCCACTGTCGATCATCCTGGCAAATATGGAATGGCAGGGAATCAAGGTGGATATAGGCCGACTGAAAAACATGGGACAGGAATTAGCCATTCGCTTAAGAAATATCGAAGCACGAATTTTTGAATTGGCTGGAGAGGCGTTCAATATCAATTCACCTAAACAGCTTGGGGCCATCCTGTTTGAAAAGTTGGAGCTTCCGGTCATGAAGAAAACCAAAACAGGTTATTCGACTTCAGCCGATGTGCTGGAGAAACTGGAGAGCAAGCATGATATCGTTAAGGAGATCCTGCTGTATCGCCAGCTTGGTAAGTTGCAATCCACTTATATTGAAGGGTTGCTTAAAGTGGTCAATGGCAAAACGGACAAGGTGCATACCCGTTTCAACCAAGCGTTGACCCAGACCGGCCGGTTAAGTTCTACAGATCCCAATCTCCAGAATATCCCGATCAGACTGGAAGAAGGAAGGAAAATCAGGCAGGCCTTCATTCCTTCCGAAAAGGATTGGATCATTTTTGCTGCCGACTACTCCCAGATCGAGTTACGCGTCCTGGCGCATATCGCCAATGACAGCGGATTGGTGGAAGCATTCCAGGCCGGGATGGACATCCATACAAAGACAGCCATGGATGTATTCCATGTATCGGCAGATCAAGTCACTTCGAACATGAGGCGCCATGCCAAAGCGGTCAATTTCGGAATCGTTTATGGTATAAGTGATTACGGACTATCGCAAAGTCTTGGAATCACGAGAAAAGAAGCTGGAGAGTTCATCGAGAAGTATTTAAGAAGCTTTCCAGGTGTTCAGGAATATATGGAAGAAAGCATACATGAGGCACGTCAAAAAGGATATAGCACGACTTTGATGCAAAGAAGGCGATATATACCTGAGATAACAAGCAGGAATTTCAACATCAGGAGTTTTGCCGAACGGACAGCGATGAACACGCCGATTCAAGGCAGTGCCGCTGATATCATCAAGCTTGCGATGATAAACATGAATAAACGCCTGAAAAGGGAAGGGCTCAAAACGAGAATGCTTCTACAGGTGCATGATGAATTGATTTTTGAAACTCCTCCTGAGGAACTCGAAATCCTTAAAGTGATCGTTCCGGAGGAAATGGAAAATGCCATTGAATTGAACGTGCCACTTAAAGTGGATTATGCTTTCGGGCCAACATGGTTTGATGCCAAATAATAAAAGATAGGTGATTGCAATGCCAGAACTTCCAGAAGTGGAAACAGTCAGAAGAACGTTAGAGCAGCTCGTACTCGGAAAAGAGATCAAGGAAGTGTCCGTCTTCTGGCCAAAGATCATTAAAGCACCTGAGCCTGTCGAACAGTTTCAGGATGCTTTAAGGGGGCAGACGATTTCTGCAATAGGCCGTCGGGGCAAGTTCCTCATTTTCACCTTGGATGATTATTCGATGGTTTCGCATTTAAGAATGGAGGGGAAATACGGCGTCCATCCAAAAGAAGAGCCGTATGATAAGCATACCCATGTGATCTTCACTTTCACGGATGGCAGTGAACTTCGGTACAGGGATGTCCGGAAATTCGGAACGATGCACCTATTTGCCAAAGGGGAAGAATTTGAACGGTTGCCTCTGTTGCATTTAGGGCCTGAACCGTTGTCTGAAGATTTTACTGTCGAGGGGCTAAGTAAGAAGTTGGCAAGAACCAACAGGAAAATCAAGCCCGTTCTCCTTGATCAAACGGTTGTCGTCGGGATTGGGAATATTTATGTGGATGAGTCGTTATTCCGTTCCGGTATCCATCCGGAGAGAATGGCATCTTCACTCTCGTTGCAGGAAATCAAAACATTGCATGCTGAAATCATTGCGACATTAGGTGAAGCTGTGGAAAAAGGCGGAAGTACGATTCGTTCATACATTAATTCCCAAGGGCAAATCGGCATGTTTCAGTTGGAACTGAATGTTTATGGACGAAAAGGCGAGAACTGCAAACAATGCGGCACGCCACTTGAAAAACTGGTTGTTGCAGGACGCGGCACACATATTTGCCCGTCATGCCAGCCGCTAAAATAGGTAATGTTTTTCAAACACATCGGATGGGCTCCTTCCATATACTAGGGTAGCAACGAGTAGGGAAGGAGTAATATTCCGATGTGGCTACAAATTATTTTTCTCGCTTTTGCAGTTAGTATTGACGGATTTGGCGTAGGTTTGACATTCGGTATGCGAAAGATGAAAATCCCCTTAAGGTCAATAGCGGTCATCTCATTTTGTTCTGCATTGAGTTTAGGCATGGCGATGATCATCGGGCAATTCATCAGTCAGCTCATATCCATCGGGGCGGCTGAAAAAACAGGCGGCATCATCCTCATTTTTCTTGGTGCCTGGATGGTATACCAGTATTTTAAGCCTGAAAAAGATTTGAAAGATGATAGATATCATGAAAAAATCATCTTTAATTTTGAAATTAAATCACTTGGGGTAGTCATTAATATTTTACAAAAACCATTGAATGCTGATTTTGATAAATCAGGTACGATAACAGGTGTTGAAGCGCTTGTTCTGGGGTTTGCACTTTCGCTGGATGCGTTCGGGGCCGGAGTTGGAGCGGCTATGATCGGGATTTCACCGATTATCCTCGCAGGGTGCATCGCTGTTATGAGTTCGATTTTCATTTGGAGCGGAATTCAAAGCGGGAAATTGCTTTCAAATAATAAAGTTGTCCAGCATTTGACCTTTCTTCCAGGTGCACTATTGATTATTATCGGTTTATTCAAGTTATGATAAGTATAAAAGGGGGAGCTTATGGGACAAATCATCGGAATCACCGGAGGCATTGCCAGTGGGAAAAGCACCGTCAGCCTCTATTTACAGGAACTCGGATTCACGATTGTCGATGCAGATCTGGCTTCCCGTGCTGTCGTTGAGCCTGGTGAAGAAGCCTATCATCAAGTTGTGAAGACATTTGGTGAAGATATCTTATTGACGGATGGGAATATAGATCGCGTAAAGCTCGGGTCGATCATATTTAATGATCAAGAAAAGAGATTGCTATTGAATGGCATCGTGCATCCTGCCGTCAGGAATTGGATGCGGCTGAAAACGGAGGCGGCACTATCATCAGGGGAAGAAACGGTGTTCATGGATATTCCGCTCCTATTCGAAAGCAAGCTGACATTCATGGTGGATAAGACGATTTTGATCTATGTGGATGAGCAAGTTCAATTGCAGCGATTAATGAACAGGAATGGTCTTTCGGAGACGGAGGCACTTGCCAGGATCAATTCGCAAATGCCCTTGGCCGATAAAAAGGCTTTAGCGGATGCCGTCATCGATAATAATGGTGACATTAATGAAACGAAGCGGCAAGTGAAGTCCATACTTAGCGAATGGTATGTCATATAATCATGATAAAAAAGAAGAAACCACCCGGTTTCTTCTTTTTATGTTGAAAAAATAAGAACAATCCGCATTTTTATTAGCACAATTCCTCTGAATTATGTTATACTAATTACATGTGAAAGGTAATAAGTATAACACTAATATTTCTGGAGGGTCCGAACAATGAATTCAAGAATAGCGATTAACGGATTTGGGAGAATTGGAAGAATGGTTTTCCGAAAAGCCATATTAGATGAGAGTTTGGACATTGTTGCCATTAATGCAAGCTATCCAGCTGAAACTTTAGCTCACTTACTAAAATATGATACGATACATGGTAAATTCGACGGTATCATTATAGCTGAAGATGATTCACTAGTAGTGAATGGCCGCCGAGTTAAACTAATAAATAACCGCGATCCAAAGCTATTGCCTTGGAAAGAGATGAACATAGATATTGTAATTGAAGCCACTGGCAAATTCAATGAACGTTCTAAAGCGGCTCTTCATTTAGACGCAGGAGCTAAAAGAGTTATATTATCAGCCCCGGGTAAAAATGAAGACGTTACCATTGTAATGGGAGTTAATCAGGAAGTGCTGGAAATTGACAAGCATTTCGTCATATCCAATGCATCTTGTACAACGAATTGCCTTGGACCGGTTGCAAAAGTGCTTGATGAAAAATTCGGCATAAACAACGGTTTAATGACAACGATACATTCTTATACTAATGATCAAAATAATATCGATAACCCGCACAAAGACTTGAGACGTGCCCGTGCCGCTGCGGAAAGCATGATTCCTACGACTACAGGAGCTGCAAAAGCCATCTCACTAGTGTTGCCGCAATTAAAAGGCAAGCTTCATGGAATGGCGATACGCGTACCGACACCTAACGTATCTTTAGTCGATCTTGTTGTGGATTTAAACCGTGATGTCACGATTGATGAAGTGAACCAAGCCTTCATCGATGCTTCAGAAAATGAACTCAAAGGAATCATGGAATTCACGATGGAACCTTTAGTTTCCAGTGATTTCAAAACGAATCCACACTCTGCAATCATCGATGGGTTGACGACGATGATGATCGGGGACAGGAAAGTGAAAGTCCTTGCATGGTATGATAATGAGTGGGGTTACTCCAACCGTGTAGTGGACCTTGTAAAATTGGTTGGTTCCGAGTTGAAAAAAACTTCCGAAGTCGAATTATCAGTAAAATAAAATGAAAAAACCGGGCCTGCTAAAATTTTTTAGCAGGCCATTTTGGATTTGAAGTAGTTATAGAGAATAGTGACCTAACTCATACCATACTTTTCTTTTGCATCTGCAGCAACTGCAACTTTCCCAATCGCTTGTTCAACCAGAGGCTCTAAGATATGGCCATCATGTGTATTTCAAGGTGTTACTATCGTCCCCAACACAAATCCATTGCGGTCTGATACCGCATGAAACGAACGGGCGTACTTGCTTTGTTCGTTCACATAGTAGCCACTCTCAGGGTCAGTTGAACTGTCTTTAATCGCCTTGGGTTTTTTACTTAAATAGACTGAAGGCAAAAGGAGTTTCTATCTTAATGTTAAAACAAAGTTGATTGGAGCGAGTGCCCTTCGTTCCAATCAACCTCCAAATTTTAAAATCCTAAAAAATTGTAGACAAACTCAATTACGAGATGGTCCGCATTTTAAGCCCACTAAAATTTTTTAGCGGGCTATTTTTAATGCAGTGATCAATCAGTTCCTGGCTGCTTTATGGCGCTGAATAAACCGAAGACAGAATTTGCTCCACATTGGAACCTTCGCTATATCCCCATTACATATAAAGTTTATCTTTCCAAAAATTCAATTTGGAGTTGCAAAAAAATTCAAACCATATATACTATGAATCGTGAACTTCTTCAAAAGCGGTTTGCATGATGGCTACTTAAAGGGTTAGGACCTCTTTGGACTAACTTTCCCCGTGGTAGTTATCAGAACTTATTTTTAAATCATGGTAAGGGGGAAGCTTAATATGGAAACAGCTTACACTATGGAAACAATGGGTAGACATGTCATTTCTGAACTTTGGGGTTGTGACTTTGAAAAACTGAACAATATCGATTTAATTGAAAAGATTTTTGTTGATGCTGCTTTGAAATCAGGTGCAGAGGTACGAGAAGTTGCCTTTCACAAATTTGCTCCACAAGGAGTCAGCGGGGTTGTCATCATTTCTGAATCACACTTAACGATTCACAGTTTTCCAGAACACGGCTATGCGAGCATTGATGTCTATACATGCGGTAACTTGGATCCGAATATTGCGGCAGATTATATTGCAGAAGCTTTGAATGCGCAAACGCGTGAAAACATAGAATTACCACGTGGATTAGGTCCTGTACAAATGAAAAAAGCCAATATAAGTGCCCTATAAAAAAATGTATACACAGAGATGCCATGGGTGCATCTCTTTTTTAATGCAATGAATCGGCAGTCTGCTTCACTTTATTGGAGAGGATTGCCTTGTAGCGCAATGCCCTTGACAACGGTGCCTAAACGGCAGGACAAAAAGTGCCTGCTGCCGGAAGTTACACTTTTTACTTGTACTGGCCGTTCCTTTTAATATAAGATTAAGATAGAGAAGTAATTCCTTGGGGAACATTAGATAGGGGGAGTCCTACATAAAATACGGAGCTGATAATGATGAAATGCCCATCATGTCAATATAATGGAACAAGAGTGCTCGATTCCAGGCCAGTCGATGAAAGTAAATCGATTCGACGACGCCGTGAATGTGAGGCATGTGGTTTTCGATTCACGACATTTGAAAAGGTGGAGGAAACACCGCTTATTGTAGTGAAAAAGGGCGGGACACGTGAAGAGTTCAGTCGTGATAAAATCCTGCGTGGCTTAATCAGGGCTTGCGAAAAACGTCCGGTTCCCTTGAAAGAACTAGAGCAAATTACCAGTTATGTAGAAAAAGAACTACGCAACCAGGGCATATCGGAAGTGAAAAGCGACAGTGTCGGCGAAATGGTAATGGACAAGCTGGCGGAAGTCGATGAAGTTGCCTATGTAAGGTTCGCATCCGTCTATCGACAATTTAAAGATATCAATGTCTTTATCGATGAATTGAAAGATTTAATAAATAAAGAAAGAAAGTAGAGCTGAAGATTCACTTTGGCTCTTTTTCACTACATCTTTTGAAAGGTTTGAATGGAGATGTCAATGCATTGGCAAGAATTGCTCCCAGCGGATTCATATTTGGTCTCATCTGCGGGGCTGCTTCATGATTATGATCGGAAAATACTTACCCGACTATATCAACCTCTTATTGGACCTATCTGCATTAGCCTATATATGACGTTATGGAGTGAGTTGGAGGAAAACAGGCTATGGTCGGAAACCTCCTCGCATTATCAATTAATGAATACGATCGGCCTTAAGTTAGGTGATATTTACGAAGCACGGCTTTTACTTGAAGGAATCGGTCTGTTGAATGTATATAGGAAATCGAAAAATGATACGAAGGAATTCATCTATGAGTTAAACCCGCCGCTTTCACCCCAGCAGTTTTTCACGGATGGAATGCTGAATATTTACTTATACAAAAAATCGGTAAAGCGCAATTCAACCGGTTAAAGAGATTCTTTTGTGATGACCATATCTTAACAGATCAATATGAAGGTGTGACTAAATCTTTTGCGGAAGTATTCTCATCAGATCATTTGGACTCTTTATATGTAACGGATGAAGCGAAAAACGAATGGAAACCGCTGCCTGAACAGCAATTCATCGATCGGTCGGAAGGCGTCGAGCCATCGGGGTTTGATGACTTATTTGATTTTGACCTTTTATTTGCCGGGATGAAATCCTCTATCGTGCCGAAAAAGGCGTGTACTCCGAAAATAAAAGTACGATTGCCAAACTTGCTTTCTTATATGGCATTGATCCGCTGGAAATGCAAAAACTAGTCATGGATGCCGTTTCATTGGATGATGAGATTGATGAGGAAATGCTTAGAAAGGCGGCAAGGGACTGGTACCAGATCGAACGGCAGGCCGATATGCCTTCCCTTGTCAATCGGGTGCAGCCAATTCGTGAACGGACACAAAAAGAAGAACCGAAAACAAAGGAACAAGAGTTAATCCGTCATTTGGAGACGATTTCTCCAAGGGAGCGGCTGATGCAATTGTCTGGCGGTGCAGAGCCGTCAAGCGGTGATTTGAAAGTGGTTGAGGGCGTGATGATCAATCAAAAGCTGAATCCGGGTGTCGTCAATGTCTTGATTGAATATGTCATGCTAAAAACGGATATGAAGTTCACGAAGGGTTATGTGGAAAAGCTGGCGGGCCATTGGGCACGGCTGAAGGTGTCCACGGTCGTCGAGGCGATGGAACTGGCTAAAAATGAACATAGGAAATATCAGGACTGGGCTCAAGGAAGCAGGAATGCTACGAAGGGCAGCCGGAAAAAGGCGATACGGGAAGAAGTGGTTCCGGAGTGGCTTGAGAAAAAGAAGAAGCACAGCAGGAGCAGAATGCAGATCAGCCTGAATTGAATGCCCAGAAACGCGAGCTTCAGGAAATATGGAAGCAGTGGAAAGCAGGAGGTGAAATGAACGATGGAAAAGATTAATAGATCCCTTAATAAATTGGCCAATACAAACCAATTCCAACAGCGTTATGAAAAGCTGAAACAGGAGATTTTTGAAGACGAACAAGTGCGGTTATTTTTGAATGCCAACAGTTCGACGGTCACGAAGGAAATGATCGATAAAAATTTGGGGAAGCTTTATGAGTTCACTTCACAGAGCAATAAATGTGATAAATGTCCAAGCCTGAATGGCTGCATCAATATGATGCAAGGGTATTATCCTAAATTGGTGGTTCAAGGGAAGGCTTTGAACCTGCATTATGAAATATGCCCGCGGAAATTGGCAGAGGATGAAAAGCGAAAACGGGAAAAATTGATCCGCAGCCTATATGTACCGAAGGATATTTTAAAGGCGACCATTGAGGACTTTACCCAAACGGATAATGAAAACAAACGCTTGGGTGTTTTAAGTAAAGCGATGTCGTTCATTATGGAATATGAGCCAGGTAAAAGGCAAAAAGGTTTATATATTTATGGCAAATTCGGTGTTGGGAAAACGTACTTATTAGGTGCGATTGCCAATGAACTTGCAGAAAGGCAAATTTCCTCCCTTATTGTTTATGTACCTGACTACTTGAGGGAACTTAAGGGATCGATAGGTGATAATACGGTCAATGAAAAAATAGAGATGGTGAAAACGGCACCTGTCCTCATGCTGGATGATATTGGAGCGGAGTCCATGACGAGCTGGGGACGCGATGAGGTTTTTGGTCCGATTTTGCAATTTAGGATGCTGGAAAACCTGCCGACGTTTTTCACTTCGAATTTTGACTTGAATGGCCTGGAGAACCACCTGACCTTTTCACAGCGTGGTGAGAAGGAAGAAGTGAAGGCGGCCAGGGTACTGGAAAGAATTCAATATTTAGCTGAGCCGGTCAAGCTTGATGGCGTGAATCGGAGAAGATGAAGAAAAGTGGTCTCTTAATGGAGGTCACTTTTTTCTTTTACAAGGCCCATCCTACTTCTAAACACGTCCCCATCCCCATATACATGAAAAAAGAAGCAAGGGGGAAGGGGGATGTCGTAGTGCAAATTTCGTTTCAAAACGATTCAGAGGCATTGAAATTACTGAATTTCGTTTCTGTCCATCCATTGGGGCAGAATTTCAAGCATATATTCGATTTCTTCCGCAACAAGGCATGCATGTGGATATGACTGAGTCTTCAGGTGATGAATGGCTAATTCTGCTTCGAGATGCATTTCATTCTTTTTTATTGGAAGAAAAGACGCTACCTGTTCTGGAGCAAATAATAGTCAGTAAATTTTTTTATAGGGAACGGGAAGAAATTGAAGCCATCATTGAAATTGCATCATCGATCATCGAGGCGGAAAGAGCCAGGAATCAAGATGAAGCATTCAGTACGGAGAAACGATTGATAGAGGAAGGACTTCAAAGCATCTTGGCTGGAAAGGTATCTTTTTCATTCGATTCTTTTACGACCTTCCGGTTGAAATCGTTTCAGCACACTTTGGAGAAGTATGTCGTCAAGGCGATTGATGAATATAAGCTGGAACAGGATTATCAAAATTTCATTGCTACGCTCCGTGATTGCCTTCATGGGCAGGAGTCGAAATTAAGGAAGCTCCACCTGGTCAACCAGGATGGTTTTCACTTCTATGATCAGAAATTCAGCAAACTCGACCGTCCAAAAATCAATAGTATGATCGACAGGAGGCTTCTTGCCAAAAGTTCACTTTTTCTCGATACGGTGATACTTGCCCCGCTTTTATCGATTGCTCCTGAAAACTTGTGCATCTATACCGATGACAAGGAAGAGGGGCTGATCCAGACCATTTCAAGGATTTTCGAAGAACGGGCGACTATCTTGCCACTTTCGTCATTTACTAAGCATTTGAATGATCTTTCGTGGAAAAAGAAAATTAACCTTGATTTTCACCGTATAACAAATTATAATTTCCTACATACTATTAAAAAACTAAAAGTTATGATGAGGACAAGGGTATTCTAGTCGCCGATTATCAGAGAGGGAGCCAACAGGCTGTAAGCTTCCTATTCGCATGGAACACTTACCACCTTTAAACTTCGGCTCGGAAAGCAGGCATTCTGCGAATATGAGCTGACGGGAAGCTGCCGTTACCAAGTTACAAGTGCCATTTTGCCGTGAGAAGCAAGATGGAACGAGGGTGGAACCGCGGGTTAATGATATCTATTACTAAGCTCGTCCCTGTTTTATACAGGGGCGGGCTTTTTGTGTTGTAATGGAATCAAAAACCTGTATTTGTTCGAACAAATAAGAAGGAGTGAAACTGAATGTCAGAATTACTGAAAATATCTTTTCCTGACGGAGCGGTTAAGGAGTTTGCTAAAGGCACAACAACTGAAGACATCGCTGCATCCATCAGTCCTGGTTTAAGGAAAAAATCCATTGCCGGAAAATTCAATGGTGAATTATATGATTTGAAGCGTCCGATTGAACAAGATGGTACAATCGAAATCGTCACACAGGACGCAGCGGATGCTCTTGAAGTATTGCGTCACAGTACAGCGCACTTGATGGCACAAGCAATCAAACGTTTGTACAAAAACGCTAAATTCGGCGTAGGGCCAGTCATCGAGGGCGGCTTTTACTATGATATGGATCTGGAGGAATCATTGACTCCCGAAGACCTTCCATTGATTGAAAAAGAAATGAAGAAAATTGTCAACGAAAACCTGGAAATTTCCCGCATCGAAGTGAGTCGTGATGAAGCGATTTCCCGTTTTAAAGAAATCGGCGACGAGTATAAATTGGAGTTGATCGATGCGATTCCTGCCGATCAGCAGGTAACGCTTTATGAGCAAGGGGAATTCTTTGACCTTTGTCGTGGAATTCATGTTCCATCAACGGGGAAAATCAAAGAATTCAAGCTATTGAGCATCGCTGGAGCATACTGGAGAGGCGATAGCAAAAATAAAATGCTTCAACGCATTTACGGTACGGCTTTCTATAAAAAAGAAGATTTAGCCGAACACCTGCGTCTCCTTGAAGAAGCCAAGGAACGTGACCATCGTAAAATCGGCAAAGAATTGGACTTGTTCATGAGCTCACAGAAAGTAGGGCAAGGGCTGCCGATGTGGTTGCCAAAAGGCGCGACAATTCGCCGTACAATCGAAAGATACATTGTGGACAAGGAAGAACGTTTGGGTTATGACCATGTCTACACACCTGTAATGGGAAGCGTGGACCTTTATAAAACATCTGGACATTGGGATCATTACCAGGACGGCATGTTCCCGGTCATGGAGATGGAAAACGAACAGCTTGTCCTGCGTCCGATGAACTGTCCGCATCACATGATGGTCTATAAAAACAGCATCCACAGCTACCGCGAACTGCCAATCCGGATTGCCGAGCTAGGCTTGATGCACCGCTATGAAATGTCAGGTGCCCTTTCAGGCCTTCAGCGTGTGCGCGGGATGACATTGAATGATGCGCATATTTTCGTCCGTCCCGACCAAATCAAAGAAGAGTTCAAGCGCGTTGTGAACCTTGTTCTGGAAGTATATAAAGATTTCGATATCAAGGATTATTCATTCCGTCTGTCTTATCGCGATCCTCAGGATACAGAAAAATACTTCGATGATGATGACATGTGGGAAAAAGCGCAAAGCATGTTAAAAGGCGCCATGGATGAACTTGGTCTGGATTACTTTGAAGCGGAAGGTGAAGCGGCATTCTACGGTCCTAAGCTTGATGTTCAGGTGCGTACTGCCTTAGGGAAAGATGAAACGCTTTCCACTGTTCAGCTTGATTTCTTGCTTCCTGAACGTTTCGATCTTAATTACGTAGGTGAGGACGGCAAGCAGCACCGTCCGGTTGTTATCCACCGCGGCGTCGTTTCCACAATGGAACGTTTTGTCGCTTACTTGATAGAAGAATACAAGGGGGCATTCCCGACTTGGCTTGCACCTATTCAAGCACAAGTGATCCCGGTCTCACCTGAAGTGCACTTGGATTATGCGAAAGAAGTACAGGAAAAACTTAAAGCGCAAGGCATTCGTGTCGACCTGGATACACGTGACGAGAAAATCGGTTACAAAATCCGTGAAGCGCAAATGCAAAAAATCCCGTACATGCTGGTCGTTGGAGACAATGAAGCCAAAGAAGGCAGCGTGAATGTACGTAAATACGGTGAACAAAAATCCGAAACGATCGCTTTTGAAGATTTCGTTTCAGCGATTAAGGCGGAAGTGAGCCGTTAACAGCAAAAAGAGGGGCACATATAGTTGTGTCCCTCTTTTTAATTATGGCATGATAAAATGAAACCATCATGTGAAAATATGTACAGCGATGAAAGGGAGGGGCAGCATGAAAAAGAAATTTACTTATCTATTCGGACCGACATTCCTTGTCATCATCATCTTATTGTTATTGGATGGTTATCGACAATATGCCATCGTCCCGGTCCTGTTTTTTTGGATAGCGTTATTTTCTTGGGACGCCATTGAGAAAAAGAAAAAGGCGAAAGAAGACTCTTAAAATTTGATCGCTTCTGTCAGTATGGACTGTAACCAAAGGGGGAGTGGGATAAATGGAGATTAGAAAAGCTTCAAGGAAAGACGCGGGTAACTTGGCTTATCTGTTCAATCATGTTGAAGATTCCGGGTATATGCTGTTTAACCCTGGGGAAAGAAAAGCTACGGGGAAACAAATGGAAAAGCAATTGGAGCGAATCGAAAAAAATCCCCTTCCGTTCTCCTTGTTGCTGCTAGTGGCGATGAGTTGAATGGTTACCTAATTTTATTGGGCAATCGAATGGGCCGAACGAGGCATTCCGCTAAAATCGTCATCGGCATCAATGAACAGGATAGAGGAAAAGGCATCGGTACGAAGTTATTTCTTAAAATGGAGGAGCATGCACGGACAAACGATATTAGGCGCCTGGAATTGTCCGTGATTGCAAACAACGCCCCTGCGCTTTCCTTATATCGAAAGATGGGTTTTGAAAAGGAAGGAATAAAGCGGGAATCACTGTTTTTTGATGGAAAGTATCATGATGAATATTTTTTGGCCAAATTACTTTAAAAAACGTATTGTCAAATAACTGAATGTCTGATAATATTAATTTTGTTGTGAAAAACGAATAAATTAGCATTTGACAAGTCATCAGTGTTTATGATATATTTCTAAAGTGAATTGAATACGTGTTTGAGGAAAAGAAGAAGCACCCGCTTCTCACCTGGTTGACGCAAACAATGCAGTTAACAGGTCATGATTTGATTATTTGGATCTTTCTGAATGAGTCTATCAGTGTGGGTGCAACATGCATCCACACTTTTTTATTATGATTATATCCTGTAAGCGAGTTGTGAGCGTGACCGAATTTATTCAAATATTCGTATTCGCCAATATCTTTGGAGGTGGCTAACTATTAGTAAAGACGCGATGGTAAACGAGGGCATCCGAGCCCGTGAAGTTCGTCTTATTGACCAAAACGGAGAACAACTTGGAATTAAAACGAAATTCGAAGCATTGGAAATTGCCGCTCGTGTAAATCTTGATCTAGTTTTAGTTGCTGCAAATGCAAAGCCTCCGGTAGCCCGGATCATGGACTACGGAAAACACCGCTTCGAGCAGCAAAAGAAAGACAAGGAAGCACGTAAAAATCAAAAAGTCATCAGTCTGAAAGAGGTTCGTTTGAGCCCGACGATTGAAGAACATGATTTCAATACGAAGCTTCGCAACGGTATTAAATTCCTTGAAAAAGGCGATAAAGTAAAAGCTTCTATCCGATTCAAAGGACGTGCCATTACGCATAAGGAAATTGGTCAACGTGTACTCGTTCGTTTTTCTGAAGCATGTAAAGAAGTGGCTACAATCGAGCAACACCCAAAAATGGACGGGCGCAGCATGTTCATTATATTAGCACCGAAAAACGAAAAGTAATTGTAAAGTAATTTGTAATGAGGAGGAATACCTTATGCCTAAAATGAAAACTCACCGCGGATCTGCTAAACGTTTCAAAAAGACTGGATCCGGCAAACTTAAGCGTTCTAACGCTTACACAAGCCATTTATTTGCTAACAAATCTACTAAGCAAAAGCGTAAGCTTCGCAAAGCTAGCCTTGTAAGCAAAGGTGACTTCAAACGTATTCGTCATATGCTAGACAACATTAAATAAGTTCGATTTATCGAGTTAAATAGGAGGAAATAACATGCCACGTGTAAAAGGCGGTACTGTTACTCGCAAACGTCGTAAAAAGGTAATAAAATTAGCTAAAGGTTACTATGGCGCGAAACATATTCTTTTCAAAGTAGCTAACCAACAAGTAATGAAGTCAGGAAACTATGCTTTCCGTGACCGTCGTCAAAAGAAACGTGATTTCCGCAAACTTTGGATCACTCGTATCAACGCTGCAGCACGCATCAACGGTCTTTCATACAGCCGTTTAATGCATGGTCTAAAGCTTGCTGGTATCGAAGTGAACCGCAAAATGCTTGCTGATCTTGCTGTTGCTGACGAACAAGCTTTTGCTCAATTAGCAACTGCTGCTAAACAACAATTAGACAAATAAGTCTGACTGATACAGCCACTCTCTTTTCAAGAGGGTGGCTTTTTACATATTTTAAGGAGGGAATGAGAATGCAAGGAGTATGGTTCATTGCTGCTTATATAATCATCACAAACATCATCGGGTTTGCCTTGATGGGAATCGACAAAAGGAAAGCGCGTAATGGGGAGTACCGGATCAGCGAAAAGACACTTTGGTTTTGGGCAGTCATAGGCGGGGGACCGGGTCCTTTTGGGGATGAAGCAATTCCGCCATAAGACGAAGCATGCCGCTTTTAAGTGGGGCCTGCCTATATTGATGATTCTTCAGATAGGCTTATTGATTAAGTTATTCATTCAATTGTAATATGTAGCCCGTATAATGTATATGCTTGTAGAAGCAGCAAAGAGTAGCTGGAGGGAGAGCATGAATGATAAACTGACACTTGTGATGAGCTACGTTCAATCTGGAAGCGTGTTTGCACCGTTGATTTTTATCACTTTTCATTTATTAAGGCAATTTTTATTCATTCCTGTCATTGTGGTTTGCATGTCCGGCGGAGTATTATTCGGGGCAGCTTTTGGAACCATCTATTCGGTAATCGGTTTGACGCTGTCCAGTATGGCCTTTTATTTCGTGATAGGCAAATTTCCGAAAACAAAGGATAGGCTGCTGCGTCTTAAGAATAAGCTGTTTGGAAACCGAAAGCTAAACAGCCGGCAAATTGCAGTACTGAGGCTAATACCATTCATACACTTTTACTTATTGTCGCTTTGCTTATTGGAATCCAATAAAGGGCTGAAAAATTATTTTTACCTATCCTTCATGACCAATCTCCCTGTAGCATTCGTATACACGGTTTTTGGCCACTATATTGCAGATTTCAGTCCAACGCTTATCGTCATCATTTTATTATCCTTAACCTTATTGATCTATTTATTGAGAGAGAAGCAGACGGTCGTCCCCTGGAAGGAATTTTTTCGTTCAGATGATTAATATAGAGCCTTGAGTCCATTTTTCTCAAGGCTCTTCATTGCGCATGATTTTTTCATTTTTGTAAAAACTCCTTAACCGGGCTCTTCCAATCAATAACGGCATCCGGATATTGTTTTTTAATGGCTGCCTCGATTTTTAAGAAGTCATTTCGCTTCAAGCCTTTCAGGCCGGCGACTTTTTTAGGCCATATGAAGATGGAGATGACCTCGAAGGAGCGTTCCGTCGTCCCTAAATACTTTTCCCCTTCAAACATCACCCCATTGTACGTCAATAAAAAATTCTTTCGTATATTGGCTGTATCGTCGAGCAGAAAGAATTTTTTCTGTTCATGTGCCAGCTCTAATTTTCTTTTCGGATTAAATAGGTATTTGATGACTGAATATATTAAGAAAATGATGAGAGCCAAAAGAATGGACCGCATGATCAATACCATGGAGCTACCTCCTTAAACAGAGTGATTCCCTTAATTTACGTATGGGTTTTTAATAAGTTTCATTTATTTGATATAATTTAGGGAAGACGATGGAAAGAAGTGATGAAAATGAACATAGGTAAATTAATGGAAATGCAGGCAGCTTTGGACGAGCATATACAATCAAAGCATGATTTGGGTGCTGAAGACTTGGTGGAACGGAAGATACTTGCTCTTTTAGTGGAGCTTGGAGAGCTTGCCAATGAAACAAGATGTTTTAAATTCTGGAGTCTTAAAGGACCCTCTGATAAAGAAACGATTTTGGCAGAATACGTGGATGGCATTCATTTCATTTTGTCACTCGGGATCGAACGGGGATTTGTGCCGGAAGTTCCATCTGCCCTCAAGATGCATCGGGAGGATTTGACGGTTCAATTTACTGCTATTTACGGCTACATCAGTGAATTTCGCACACAGTTGACAGAGTCATCTTTCCAAAAGGTTTTTACTGCGTATTTACATTTAGGGAGTCGCTTGGATTTTCGGCAGTGGATGTGGAAAAAGCATATGTAAGCAAAAATGAAGTGAATTACGAAAGGCAAAAGCAAGGCTACTGATTGTTTATGTAATCGATTGTCTGTATAATTATTCTTGTAATGTAAGTTATAGGGAGGTAAGGGAATGGCTCAATTGGATGAAACGTTAAGAATGCTTCGGGACTTAACTGATGCTAAAGGCATTGCAGGAAATGAAAGTGAAGTAAGAAAAGTGATGACCGAATACATAACACCATTTGCTGATGAAATATCGACAGATGGCCTGGGCAGTTTGATTGCAAAGAAAACGGGAGATGAAAACGGACCGAAAATCGTCGTTACCGGGCATATGGACGAAGTCGGTTTCATGATCACCCAAATTGATGATAAAGGATTTTTGCGTTTTCAGCCGGTTGGGGGCTGGTGGTCACAGGTAATGCTGGCCCAACGCGTGACAATCGTTACAGGTAAAGGTGATATAACTGGCGTTATCGGTTCCAAGCCGCCACATATCCTGTCAGCGGAGGCGCGGAAGAAGCCGATTGATATTAAGGATATGTTTATTGATATTGGTGCATCCAGCAAAGAAGAGGTTAAGGAATGGGGCGTAAAGCCAGGGGATATGGTTGTGCCATATTTTGAATTCACGGTCATGAATAATGAAAAGATGCTGCTCGCCAAAGCTTGGGACAATCGAATTGGCTGTGCAATCGCCATTGATGTGCTTAAACAGCTGAAAGACGGCGACCATCCTAATGTCGTTTATGGAATTGGCGCAGTGCAAGAAGAGGTCGGCCTGCGTGGCTCCAAAACATCCACATTTAAAATTCAGCCGGATATCGGTTTTGCCGTCGATGTAGGCATTGCTGGTGATACACCGGGGGTTACCGATAAAGAAGCGATGAGTAAGATGGGGGAAGGCCCGCAAATCGTCATCTATGATTCATCTATGGTGGCACATAAGGGATTACGCGATTTCGTCACCGATACGGCAGATGAAATGAATATTCCTTATCAATATGAATCGATCCCAGGCGGCGGGACGGATGCCGGCTCCATCCATTTAACGGCAAATGGTGTTCCCGCTCTGGCGATCACGATTGCCACACGCTACATTCATTCACACGCAGCAATGCTTCACAGGGATGATTATGAGAATGCAGTTAAGCTCATTGTCGAAGTGATTAAACGCCTCGATCGCGAAGCGGTTGATCGGATCATTTACGAATAATATAGTGAAAGTTAAAAATGGAGAGGCCTAATTTAGGTCCTCTCCATTTTCTTTTTCCTATTTCTACTTGTCTTCGACGATTATATAGACCGCTTTGATGGGTCCATGGACGCCGACGACAAGGTCCATTTCGATATCAGCCGAATTGCTCGGCCCTGTTATGAAATTGATGCAGGAAGGAATGACTTCGCCCCGGGCAACTTTTGAACGGATGGCCGCAGCAGCCTGCGTCATTCGCGGAACGATGGTGCTTTTTGGAATGATGGAAACATGGCAGGCAGGAAGGAAGCTGATGGAACGGCCATGGTCCTTGTCGCTGAACAAGACGATGGTCGCTGATTCTGCTAGTGTCATCTCACTGAATGTGATTCCGATGTTAGCACTTTCTGCTTTTTCGATATTTTCATTCCCGGCTTGGTGATCCCATATATGGACATCTTTTTCCTTTAAGATACCCTCTAACCCATAGGCGGAAAATCGATCGTCCTTAGGGATGATCAAGGGTCCGTTTCCAAGTTCCTCGATCACCTGTGTTAAACAATGCATCACTTGCTTGGAGTCGGTAACGTGAAATTGAGTATGCACCCGTTTACATTGCTCTTTCAATTCTGCGACAAGATCATTTGGTGTCGCATGTTTCAAAACTTCTTTTTTGGGGGCGTGCTTCCATTCCGGAACGGAGATGCCCTCCGTAATAGGAGCACGCCCCAGGTTTTTGGCTATATTGTTTAAAAATGCCCCTTCATTATGGATGGTTCCATTCATGATGGTTTCCCTCCTTTTTCCCGATTTTTGAACCAGTCCCGAAAGCTCTCTTTACCTGGAGCAGGGAACTCACGGCTTTCTGTCCAAGTTTTGAGTGGTCCCGGTCCTTTCGAGATGATATCCCCCGTTTTAAAAGGTGACATCGCTGATGGGGCCATTTTGGAGCCGAACTTATAAAGCATAGGCGATGCCGCACCAATTCCGAAGGCCTTCATGGCCATCTTTTCTGAAAACGGCGCCATTTTTTCCTTTTCTACGATGACTTCACGATGCTTCCTCAATAAATCATGAAGAGGAATCTTTACCGGACAGGCATCTGTACATGCTGCACAAAGAGTGGAGGCATATGGCAGTTCCTTGAAATCATCATATCCCCCGAGTAAGGGTGAAAGCACAGCACCAATTGGTCCTGGATATATTGAACCATATGAATGACCGCCCACCTGGCGATAGACCGGGCAGACATTTATACAGGCAGCACAGCGAATGCATTGAAGAACTGATTGAAACTCAGTTCCTAAAATTGAGGAACGTCCATTATCTACAATCACAAGGTGAAACTCCTCGGGTCCGTCTACATCATCTTCATCACGCGGACCGGTAAGTGCGGTGATGTAACTGGTCAATCTTTGGCCGACAGCGCTTCTTGTCAATAAGCTGACAAGGACTTCGAATTCATCGAATGTAGGTACAAGCCGTTCCATACCCATCACGGTGATTTGCGTTTTTGGGAGGGCAGTGACCAAATCGGCATTTCCTTCATTCGTCACCAAACCGATCGAGCCCGTTTCCGCAATCGCAAAATTACAGCCGGTAATGCCCACATCGGCGCTTAAGAAATCTTTCCGCAGAATGCCCCGCACATGGGCGGTAAGCTCTTCCGGTTTTTCGGTTTGCGTATAGGCAAGCTTTTCTTTAAAAACGTCCCTAATCTGTTCTTTATTTTTATGGAGAGCAGGTGCGACTATATGGGAAGGGGGATCATGATCATCCACTTGTAAAATGTATTCACCAAGGTCCGTTTCAACGACATCGAGGCCAACTGCCTCAAGAGTTGCATTCAAATTGATCTCTTCCGTGACCATCGATTTGGATTTCACGACCTTTTTGGCATTCTTTTTTACAATGACATCCTTAATGTATCCGCTTGCTTCTTCAGCGGTTTCAGCGAAGAAGACATGACCGCCCCTTTTCGAAACGTTTTCTGCAAGCTGGTGCAAATAGAAATCAAGGTTACTGAGCACATGCTGCCGGATTTCTTCCCCAAGGGAACGCCAATCCTCCCAGCTTCCCAATTCATCAACGGCAGTCAGTCGCCGTCCGTGTAATCGTTCTTGGGCACTGGATACGGCCAATCGCATAAAGTCATTATGTATTCCTTCATCCACCCGGTCTTTAAATTTGGCAGAGCTGGTTTTCATAGCCATAAGTTTATCCCTCCTCGCTTTCTTTAAATACTATTCAGGACTTCCGCAATGTGAAGCACTTTCACCGGTTGCCCCTTCCTTTGGATCCGTCCGCCGATATTCATCAAACATCCTGCATCCCCGCCGATTAAAAAATCTGCCCCGGTATCTTCAATATTGCATACCTTTTCCTCGACCATTTGCCCGGAAATGTCACCCATCTTAACCGAAAATGTCCCCCGAACCCGCAGCAGTTTTGGGCATCCGGAAGTGGTGTCATTTCAAGTCCCCTGACATGGCTTAATAAAATGGCAGGTGCTTCCTTCACCTTAAGCAGCCGTGTCATATGGCATGAAGTATGATAAGTGGCCTTTCCCTTAAGGGTCGCTCCGACGTCGGTCACTTTTAAGACATCCACGATGAATTGGGACAATTCATATGTTTTAGCCGCTAATGATGCCGCTTTCTTTTCCCATTCGGCATCGCCTTTGAAAAGAACCGGATATTCCTTGAACATCGCTGCACAGGAACCGGAAGGGGTTACGATGTATTCGGCATCCGCGAATGTTTTAATCATCTTTTTCATGGCTTCCTTCGATTCCTTCGTATACCCGCTATTATATGCCGGCTGTCCGCAACATATCTGGGACTCCGGGAAATCGATCTCACAGCCTAATCTCTCGAGTAGCTCCACTGTGGCTTTGCCGACATTGGATTGAAACAAATCCACTAAACATGTTGCAAAGAGAGTAACTTTCAAACTGAACTCCTCCTTTTTAAAAATAGGTTAACAGGTCATCTGATGACTAAAAAATGGAAAAAGGAAATGGCTAAGTGAATATACCAATTTCCAAGATTTTTTAAATGAAGTAATCGTTTTCAAAATAATATATCAATTTAATCCTTTTTTGTATAGGGTATTTTTAAAATTTAAAGGAATGTCAATTATTCTTTTGCTGATTCTTTTGGATGACCCGGTCCAGTGATTCCTCGACGCTTTGAAGGTGAAATAGCATGGCACTGCGGGCTCCGTCTTCATCCTGTGCCACAATTGCATCATATATCCTGACATGCTGCTGGTAAAGCTGCTTAAGTGTCATCTCTTCGGAATAAAGCGCAATCCGGCGGATATCACGCATCTTTTCCGTCATTAATTCCGAAACGTGATTCATCAATGTAATCAGCAGCTCATTTTGTGATGCGTTTGCCACGGCAACATGGAAGGCGATATCCGCTTTATCACTGAGCTCTTCATCATCTGATACCTTTTCCATATCAAAAAGCCTGTCCTTGAGTTCGATAAGGTTATCTTCCGTTCTCTTCTTCGCTGCCACTTCTGCCGTACCGGACTCCAGGATTTTCCGAACTTCCAGTAAATGCTTGATATTGTCTTGATCCATCAAAAGGGCGGCAGACAAGGGGTGGTTCATGATGGTGGGATCGAAGGTTTTGACGAATGTTCCTTCACCTTGTTTTATTTCAATAAGACCCATTGAACTCAATGCACTTAATGCTTCGCGGATGGCCGGGCGCCCGACTTGGAAATTTTCCGCAAGTTGCTGAATGGAATCCAATTGTTCACCTGGTTTCAGGCTGCCTGACCGAATCATTTCATAAAGTTCATCGCTGACTTCTTCATAAATTTTTTTCGGCTTTATTTTTTATATACCAAGTAGTAGCACCTCTATTTTCTATGAGTTTCTCTGGTTAATATTATATAACACAAATGATCTTTGACACTTCCAGAAGGATGAAAAATCAACAAAAAATAAAAAAAAATCTTGATTTTATATTTTCAATCATTTAATTTTAATGAGTACTCATCAAGTCATCTGATGACTTTGAATATTTGAATATGTAAGGGGTTTCAATTAGCGGTTGATTTCTGATTTTTTAAAAAATTTATAGAAAATGGAGTCGAAATGAATGACATGGACACAAAACTTTACGCCGATCACCGATAATTTAGTTTTATCATCTCTTGCTGCACTCATTCCAATTCTTTACTTTTTCTGGGCTCTTACCATCAAACGTATGAAAGGTTACATTGCAGGTGTAACCACGCTGCTTGTAGCTCTTGCAGTGGCTGTATTGATATATGGAATGCCTGCAGGAAAAGCCGTGATGTCCGCTTCACAAGGAGCCGTATATGGGCTGCTCCCAATCGGATGGATAATCATCACTTCCGTATTTTTGTACAAAATGACTGTTAAAAGCGGACAATTCAATATCATTCGTTCTTCGGTGCTTTCGCTTACGGAAGACCGCCGCCTCCAGGCATTATTGGTGGCATTTTCTTTCGGGGCCTTTTTAGAAGGTGCCGCGGGATTTGGAGCACCGGTCGCCATTTCAGCCGCGCTATTGGTCGGTCTCGGATTTAACCCGCTGTATGCAGCCGGGATTTGCTTGATCGCGAATACCGCTCCGGTAGCATTCGGGGCGGTTGGAATACCGATCATCGCCATGGAAGGCCCTACTGGCATAGCCGCCATGGAGATTTCCAAAATGGTCGGCCGCCAATTGCCATTCCTTTCGGCTTTCATTCCGCTTTATCTCATTTTAATCATGACTGGGTGGAAAAGGTCGCTTGAGGTCTTGCCGGCAATTTTGGTTTCTGGAATTTCCTTTGCCATCACACAATACTTAAGTTCGAATTTTCTTGGGCCCGAATTACCGGACATCCTTTCCGCGTTAGTGTCACTGTTTGCATTGGCGATCTTCCTTAAATTCTGGAAACCTAAAACGATCTTTCGCTTTGCATCCGAGGAAACGGCAGCAGCTGCCGAACCTTTATATACAGCCGAAGCGGAAACAAAATACACGAAATGGCAGATATTCCATGCTTGGTCACCATTCCTTCTGTTAACGCTTTTCATAACAATATGGGGGATGAACCCAATAAAGCCGGCACTCTCCGGACATTATGAAGGCAACAATGTGCTGCTTGGCGGAATCAATGAAATCGGGAAACTATTAACCTTCCAAATCGAAGTGCCAGGTCTGCATAATGAGATAATCGGGAGCGATGGATTGCCGATTGCGGCTTTCTATAAAGTAGAACTGCTCGGAGCAGCCGGGACGGCCATTTTACTGGCCGCCATCGTAACGAAGTTCATCGCACACATGTCTGCAAAAGACTTTTATGGCACCTTTGTTGAAGCGATGAAAGAGTTAGCCAAACCAATCTTGATGATTTCTACCGTGGTCGCTTTTGCTTATGTGACGAATGCTTCAGGCATGTCGACAACATTAGGGATGACCCTGGCAAAATCGGGTGATTTATTTCCGTTCTTTGCACCGGTTCTCGGCTGGCTGGGTGTGTTCATTACCGGATCGGATACATCAGCCAACCTCTTATTTGGCAGTCTGCAGAAAGTGACTGCGCTTAAAGTGGGGATGGAACCGGTCCTGGCACTGGCGGCGAACTCTTCCGGAGGAGTCACCGGAAAGATGATTTCCCCCCAATCGATAGCGATTGCCTGTGCTGCCGTTGGATTGGCGGGCAGGGAATCGGAATTATTGAGATTCACGCTCAAACATAGCTTATTTTTATTGCTGCTAGTTTGTGTGATTACCTTCTTGCAAAATGGCGTCCTTTCCTGGATGATTCCATAAGTAGAATGAGGCTCCCTTTTCATCGGGGAGCCTCGAAATATTTTCAAGTCGATTCAAAAAGGAGGACATATCATGCAATTGGCAGCTGTGGCAGGAAAATTGGTGCATGAGGTTCGAAAACTGATTGATGAGGAGATCATCATTATTGACCATGCTGGCACGATTATCGCCAGCACCGATGGCAGCCGTATTGGATCTTTTCATGAAGGGGCCATCCACGCTTTCAACAATCGTGAGAAATTGATCATCAATAAACAGGATGAACGAAGTTGGAAAGGAGTGAAGGCAGGGATAAACCTGCCCATTTTCTTCAATCAGGAAGCCGTTTGTGTCATTGGAATTACGGGCGACCCCAAACATGTTTCTCCCTATGCGGAACTTTTAAAAAAAATGACGGAGATGTTCATTCAGGAAAGCTATCATATCGAACAAGCAGAATCCCAATCACGTCTGATGGAATTCTTTGTGTTTGAATGGCATCAGCTGAAGACGTTCAATGATCTCTTCCTTCAGAAGGCCAAGTTGCTTGGGGTCGATGTTCATGCAGACCGGATCGTCACCCTTGGTGAATTTAAGACTGAGGAGATCATTGAACCTCATGTGTGGAAAACGCTTCAGATATTCATAAGACAGCAGCATCCCAATGACATCGCAGTACGTTGGGGAGGAACCAATTCGTCATTCTTTCAATGGCCGATTTCTTCGGTTCAAAAATCCAGCAATTAAAGAAATTAAGTAAACTGCAAAAAAGACTGGAAGAGAGCTCGGGTTATAAAGTGTGTGCAGGAGTTAGTTCGCGTGCATCAGGAACCGCTTTCAGGTCAGCGTTTTTTAAAGCGGAACGTTCCTTGAAAATCGCGTTTCCTTCATCGGGGATCATATTTGACGAGGACTTGAAACTTGAGGTCCTGCTTGATGAAGTTACCGCTGAAACAAGACAGGAATATTTATCCCGGACGATTCAGGAGTTACTTCCTAATGAGGATCTGCTTAAAACCCTTTCCATGTATTTTGCATGTGATCTATCTTTAAAGGAGACCGCTAGAGCCCTGCATATCCATATCAATACCCTCCATTACAGGCTCAAGCGCATAGAAGATTTGACCCGGCTGAATCCTCGGAAGCTAGCCGATTTAGTCACTATGTATCTAGCAGTATGTGTATTGGATAAACATACAAATTAATTCTATGAAAAGCTCTAAATTCTATATGTTCATACATAGAAGGCTGAGTGTTTTTTTCTTATACTTACATCATATAAAAAATCTCGAATTTCCTATGTTTATTTGAGGAGGATGTACATGTTAACAAAGCAGGTTAAGCAGCTACTTCTTAACATAGTCGGTCAGGAGAATTACGATGACTCGAAAGTGGAATGTCTAGTCTATTCATATGATGCAACGCCAGGGTTTCAAGCCATGCCGGATGCTGTCATTAAGCCGGGCTGCACAGCTGAAGTCGCAGCCATCGTCAAAGTTTGCAACGAATACAATGTTCCGATCGTTCCCCGCGGGTCTGGTACGAATTTAAGCGGAGGCACCTGCCCGACAGAGGGGGGCTTGTCCTTTTATTCAATCGAATGAATTCATTACTTGAAATAGATGAAGAGAACTTAACGGCGACCGTACAGCCTGGGCTCATCACATTGGACTTGATTTCCGCAGTTGAAGAGAAGGGATTGTTTTATCCGCCGGATCAAGTTCGATGAAAATCTCCACGATTGGCGGCAACATTAATGAGAACTCCGGCGGCTTGAGAGGGTTAAAGTATGGAGTCACCCGTGATTATGTCATCGGGCTTGAAGTGGTCCTTCCGAATGGGGATATCATTCGAACAGGGGCAAGCTTGCCAAAGATGTAGCTGGATATGATTTAACGAAACTTTTTGTCGGATCGGAAGGGACTTTGGGCATCGTTACGGAAGCGACCTTAAAGCTGATCCCAATGCCGGAAACGACTAAGACGATGCTTGCCTTATATCAAGATCTGGATGCTGCAGCCCAGTCAGTGGCCAAGATCATTTCAAATAAGATCATTCCTGTTACATTGGAATTTCTGGATCGGCCGACATTGATCGTTGTTGAAGACTTCGCGAAAATCGGTTTGCCTACCAATGTGGAAGCCGTCCTGCTGATTGAACAGGATGGCCCTCCTGAAGTGGTGGAACGTGATATGAAAAGAATGGCCGATATCTGTCTAGAGGAAAAGGCAGTTTCCGTGGAAATTGCCGAAACGAAATCTGACGCTGTCGCCTTGAAAACGGCAAGACGGACAGCACTTTCCGCATTGGCACGGCTCAAGCCGACGACCATCTTGGAAGATGCCACCGTTCCAAGATCGGAAATTGCCAAAATGGTTAAAGCGATTAATGAGATCGCTGACAAACATAACGTGGACATTTGCACTTTCGGTCATGCTGGGGATGGGAACTTGCATCCAACTTGCATTACCGACGCTCGTGATCATGAGGAAATGGAGAGGGTGGAGCTCGCTTTTGCCGACATTTTTGCCGCGGCTATCGACCTTGGCGGGACGATTACCGGTGAACATGGTGTAGGAGCGATGAAGGCCCCGTATCTTGAATGGAAGCTGAAGAAAGAAGGGATTGATGCCATGAGGGCGATTAAACGAGCTTTCGATCCCAATAACATCATGAATCCCGGCAAGGTATTTGCCAAGGAAACGAGAAAAAGGGTGGTGGTTTCTACATGACCACAGTTCAGGAAAGGGAAACCATTGCCATTCAATTCGCGGAAAGAATGAATGAAGATGAATTGTTGAATTGTATGCGCTGCGGCTTTTGCTTACCCCACTGCCCGACGTACATAGAATCGGGGCTGAAGGAATCCCATTCACCAAGGGGCCGGATTGCACTTATGAAAGCGGTGGCGGAAGGTGTGATTGAGCCCGATGAGGATGTAGAACGTTCGTTGAGTCTTTGCCTCGGCTGCAGGGCTTGTGAGCCTGTATGTCCTTCAGGTGTGAAATATGGACATCTTCTTGAAGAAGCAAGGGATATCATCCAGCAGAATAAAAACATAGCTTCCCTGTAAAAACGATTCGCAAGGCCGTTTTTAGTGGATTATTCCCGTACCAGGAGCGAATGCAGGCCATGACAAGTTTGCTTGGCTTCTATCAGAGATCTGGCCTGCAATATGTGGCCCGGAAAACAGGAGTCCTCAATATGCTTCCGGATAATTTGGCAACCATGGAAAGAGTGCTGCCGAAAGTCCCGAAAAAATCAGAAATGAAAAATAGGCCAACCGAGCTGCCTGCAATCGGAACGCCGCTCAAAAAGGTGGCTTTCTTTTCCGGATGCTTGATGGATACGATGTTTTTGGAAACGAACAAGGCCACACTAAAGCTGCTACAGCTGGCCGGATGTGAAATCGTGATTCCAAAATCCCAGGCATGTTGCGGGGCGCTGCATGGGCACAGTGGTGAAAAAGCAGGTGCAAAGCAACTGGCCAAGCGTAATATTGAAGCCTTTGAAGCTGAGGAAGTTGATTATATTATTACGAATGCAGGCGGCTGTGGCGCTTTTCTCATAGATTATGACCATCTGCTCCAAGATGAACCGGAATGGCACGACCGTGCAACCGCATTTAAAAATAAGTTGAAAGATATCAGCCAGATTCTTGTCGATTTGCGTTTTCAGGAAAAAAGTTCGCCTTAAACTGCCAGCTCAATCCGTAACTTTCCAGGATTCCTGTCACTTACGGAATGTGATGAACACCTCCTCGGCTCCGCGAATTCTCCTACAATCGATAGAAGGAATCGATTTCAGGGAAATGAGGGATGCCGATCGATGCTGCGGCTCAGCTGGGATTTATAATATTGTTGAATCAGAGATGTCCATGAATATTCTCGACTCTAAAATGGAGCACATGAAATCGACAAAGGCCGATATTGTTGTCACGGCAAACCCTGGCTGTCTGTTGCAAATGCAATTGGGGATCGAGAGGGAAAACGTGGGGGGAATGTACAAAAGCGGTGCATATTGCGGACCTGTTAATAAAGGCTGTGGCTTTATAATAGAAGAAAAAAGATTACAAGCAGTAAATGAAATGGCATTTATGGGTTAAACATTACATCTTTATAAATGGGGAAACCCTTGTAAAGCCTGGGTTTCAATTAAAAAAACGTTCTGTGCTGAGAACGAATTGTAAATGATATAACAAAAATGAAATATGGATTCCTCGTTTACTTAGGAACATCGCGGGTATTGTTTATATATAGCATCCACTAAACGAAACAATAAAACCTAAGGAGGAATGTAAAATGAATAAAACAGTATATGGAGTATATGAATCAAATGCAGAAGTGATCCAAGCAATTAATGCACTTAAGGCAAAGGGTTTTGAAGGGGACGATATTACGGTTGTCGCAGACAAGGAAGAAACTTTGGATTTCACGAACCATCAACGTGAAACGGATGTTCATACAATGACGAATGTTCCTAATGACGAATCATTTATGGACAAGGTGGCACGTTTCTTCATGCCGGAAGATACGGCAGACCTTTCAACAAGATTGGCGAATGCAGGCCTTTCGAATAGCGATGCAGCTGAACATGTCTTTGATATAGAAAATGGAAAAGTCCTGGTTCTGGTTGAAGAAGGTGAAGGCCATCTTGGAACGGCAAAGGATAAATTCACGACTGGTACAATGGACACTGCCGGTACAAGGCTTGATACAAACTCCACCAACCAACTATATAATGGTACGGAAAAAACCGATGCATTAAATAAAGAAGATGTTTATGGAGTCAACGGACGAGGCCGTGAATTGCCAGAAGATGAAAGGACGCTTACACTTCGGGAAGAACAGCTGAACATTGACAAAGAAAGGGTTCAGACAGGAGAAGTCGTCATTAACAAAGAAGTCAATGAACAGCATAAAACGATTAATGTCCCTGTTGAACACGAAGAAGTGACAGTCGAGCATAGATCGGTTTCGGGACGTGAAGCAAATCTGGAAACCGGAAGCATTGAAGATGGGGAAACATTGCGAATCCCAGTTGTTGAAGAAAAACTGGAAGTTTCGAAAAAACCGGTTGTCACAGATGAAATTGTCATCAAGAAACATGCTGTACAAGAAACGGAACAAGTTCAGGATACTCTTAAAAAGGAAGATATCCAGCTTGATAGTACAGATGAATCGATCGTGAATGAGAAAAAGGCAACTGAACGTAGAACCGACCGCTTCTAAGAGTGAAGGAAAAAACCTGCAGTTTTAAAAACTGCAGGTTTCTTTTGATTTTAAAGACTGATTGTTCGATAGGAAGGCAAACCTTTTTGTTTAATTAGGACCCATCAGGGTATAAATACACTTAAGGAGAATTATCGGAAAAATAGGAGGAGGAAGAAGCATGGGAAAAACATTATATGGTGTTTTTAATACGGAAAGTGAAATGATCCAGGCTATACAATCCCTCAAGGAAAAGGGGGTCCATGAAGGGGAAATAACGGTAATGGCTGATAGGAAAGAAGATTTGGATTTCGTCAATGAAAAGCCTGTTCCCGATGTCGACGTCGTTACTAAATCTAACGAGGATTCCTTCATTGATAAGATGAGACACTTTTTCATGAACGAGGGCTCTGAAGATATAAGGAACCGACTAGGTGAATTAGGACTATCCGATAGTGAAGCCACCGCTTATATAAATGAAGTGGAGGCCGGAAAATATCTGATTCTTTTAGATGAATCGGAAACCGTTTCAGCACGAGAGAGCATAACTTCCAATCGCATGGAGGATACGGACGAACCTGCAGAGAATCCGCTTAAAACAGGGGTGGTGAACAATCCGGACCCGAACCTTTTTCCTGAAACAACAGCGAATGCCTATCAAACAGAGGAAGTGGAAGCACAGCCAGGAAGAACCGAAGAACTTCATGGGAATTCCGCCAACATCTTTGAAAATGAAGAGCTGGATACGAAGCGGGCTCAAGAAAGGGAAATCTGGGGGAATTCCACAGAAAAATTCAAGAAGCAAAAACCAGGGAATCATGAAGGGACACTTGCAAGCGACCCACATGCAGAACCGTTTTCTGCCGATACTGACAAAGCCCTTGATGCTCAAGGTTCAATGAATAAGGCTAGCGGGCAGCAAGAGGAAGGCTTGCAGGATGAATATATCAAAAATCGAATCAATACCGACAATCTGTAATACGCAAAAAGAACAGCCTGCACAAGGCTGTTCTTCAGTTTGTAGATAAAGAGGGAATGGAAAATATAGCAATCATCAAATGATGTTCCAGAACCAACTGACCCAAAGCATCATTTTCAATTCCTCAGATCTGATTTCTATCTAGTTGATTGGGAGGGAGGTGCAAAGCCCCCTGACCGCCCGCGGAAAACGAGTGCCTGGAATGGAAATCAACGTCCAAATTGTACGAGCCCATTAAGAAACTGTAGCAAACTCGATTTTTCATCTAGTTTGTTTCCAGGCCGTTATTTTAAAAAACCCTTTAGGCAGAGGGTTCCCTCGTTCATTTCAATAGACTATTTGCTTGTTTATTGATAAAGCCGCAAGGTATAATGACAAAGGAATTTTATTTTTAGTAGTGTAACAAGGAGAGGGAGAAACATGGAAAAAAACGTATATGGTGTTTTTGACTCTAATCCGGAACTACTTGCTGCAATTCAAGACTTAAAAGCTAAAGGCATATCTGGCACCCAAATGACAGTGGCAGCTGATATAAAAAATTATGTGCAGCTTGGAAATGAACACACGGATATACTGATCATTGCCAATCAGGATAAGGAAGACACGCTTTTTTGAAAATTTTCCACTACTTCACAGATGAAGGATCTGGAGATTTACGCAGCTTTTTCACGAAATACGGCTACTCTTTTGCTGAGACAAAAGCGATGCTTGAGGAAGTGAGCGCAAAAAAGATTCATCTTGCTGCTTGATGAAGAAGTCTCCATCGAAGGACTGAAGGCTGGCGAAGCGAGATCAAAAAATAACAGCCGTTGAAGGCTGTTATTTTTTTAATCCTGCTTCGAGGGCAGTGATCATTTCCTGTTTTTCCTGCTCAGATGAATTTTGCCAGATTACCTCGAATAATACTCCCAATCCAGGAAGCATTTTTTCCTCGCCATTTTGTATGGCATCAACAATCGTGTCTTCCAGCTGCTCTTGCGAATTTCCAGATACATTTTGGATGATCGCATTACGTAAGTTTAAATTCATAATTATTCCTCCTCTAACACATAATGACTGACATTAATAGCATTTCACAAACTCGCATGCAATATGTATGTGAATTGCGTTATAATAGGAAAATCAGTGTGAAGTTAAAGGAGCGTTTACCCTTGAAATATATCGAATCCGTAAAAAACCCGCAAGTTAAGCAATGGAAAAACTTTTGACGAAAAAAGAACGGGATAAAACAGGTAAATATTTAGTCGAGGGCTTTCACCTAGTTGAAGAAGCCTTAAAAGAAGAAATCGTCTTGGAAGTGATCATCAATGAAGAAACTGAAATGCCTGCCCATTTTAAGGTGGAAGGCACAGAACTCATTTATGTGAAAAATGATATTATGAAGGCGATTTGCGATACCGAAGCCCCGCAGGGAATTGCTGCGGTTTGTGAACAGAAATCAACGAGCATGGCATCCATCAATCCCGATAAGCTATTGTTGATCGATGCCGTCCAAGATCCGGGGAATATTGGAACGATGATCAGGACAGCGGATGCAGCTGGAATCGATGCGGTCATACTAGGTGAAGGGTGTGCTGACTTGTATAATCCCAAAGTGGTCCGTTCGACGCAAGGTAGCCTCTTCCATATGCCTGTCATTAAAGGGAGCCTATCCGAAATCATCGATGAGCTGAATCAAAGCGGCACACCGGTTTATGGCACGGCATTAGAAGGGGCATCGCCATTTGAAGAAGTGGAAAAGTCTTCCCGATTTGCCCTGCTGGTCGGTAATGAAGGCCAAGGAGTATCAAAGGAATTATTGGAGAAAACGACTAAAAACCTCTATATTCCCATCTACGGAAAAAGCGAATCATTGAATGTGGGGATCGCTGCCGGGATTTTAATGTACCATTTACGAAAATCGATTTGAAACGGCCGAAGAATTATAATATAATAAAACAGAATTTTATAATGAAACGACGATGACAAAGAGTAGTAGCTTAAAGTTAACCATAACCAGGGAGAAAATGCCTTGACTGAAAGCATTTTTATGGCACTGCTTAAGTGAATTCACCTTTCGAGTTGGCATTGGGAAGACAGATTGTCTGAAAAATGTTCCGGTGAAGAGCCGTTATTTTTAATGAAGTGAGTGCAGAAGTTTATTTGTGCACTAATAAGGGTGGTACCGCGATACATAAACCTCGTCCCTTTAGGGATCGGGGTTTTTTTGTGTTCATTTTTACAAAAGGAAAATAAAGGAGGAAGACATGATGCAGGAACGTTTACTAGAACTGCAGGAAGAAGCGTTGCAAAAAGTTGCCGCCGCTTCCGAATTAAAAGAACTGAATGAAGTCCGTGTTGCTTATTTAGGGAAAAAAGGGCCAATCACTGAGGTATTGCGCGGCATGGGTAAATTATCTGCCGAAGAACGTCCGAAAATCGGGGCACTAGCCAATGATGTACGGGAAGCGATCGCAACAAAGATCGAGGAGAAACAAAAAGCGCTTGAAACTGCGGCAGTCAATGCCAAGCTAGCAACTGAAACGATTGACGTCACACTTCCAGGACGTCCGGTAAACAAGGGGAATCTACACCCATTAACACGTGTCGTGGAAGAAATCGAAGACCTATTCATCGGGATGGGTTATACCGTTGCAGAAGGTCCTGAAGTCGAAAGCGACTACTACAACTTCGAGGCACTTAACTTGCCAAAAAGCCATCCGGCACGTGATATGCAGGATTCCTTCTACATCACGGATGAAATCCTTATGCGTACTCACACTTCACCTGTTCAAGCCAGAACGATGGAAAAACATAAAGGTCAAGGTCCTGTTAAAATCATTTGCCCAGGAAAAGTATATCGCCGTGATAATGATGATGCGACACACTCCCATCAATTCCAGCAAATTGAAGGCTTGGTCATCGATGAGAACATCAGCATGAGCGACCTGAAAGGAACGCTAGACGTATTTGCGAAAAAAGTATTCGGGCAAGACCGTGAAATCCGTCTTCGTCCAAGTTTCTTCCCATTTACGGAGCCTTCCGTCGAAGTGGACATTTCTTGTAAAATCTGCGGCGGTAAAGGCTGCAGCGTTTGTAAACAAACAGGCTGGATCGAAGTCCTTGGCGGCGGGATCGTCCGAACGTCCTTGAAATGGCTGGCTTCGATTCCAAGAAATATTCTGGATTCGCATTTGGAATCGGCGTGGAACGGATTGCCATGTTGAAGTACGGTGTGGACGATATCCGTCATTTCTATACGAATGATGTTCGATTCTTAAAACAATTCAACCATCACGAAGCATAAATTTTTATTTTAAAAAGGAGGACCTACCATGTTTGTTTCATATAAATGGTTACAAGATTATGTTGACCTTTCAGGCATCAATGCGACGGAGCTAGCTGACAAAATCACGAAAAGCGGCATTGAGGTTGAACGGGTGGAAAAGAAAAGTGAAGGGCTAAAAGGGGTCGTCATCGGGCATGTCTTAGAACGTGAACAGCATCCAAATGCGGATAAATTGAATAAATGCCAAGTTGATATCGGGGCCGAAAATCCCGTTCAGATCATCTGTGGAGCACCGAATGTCGATAAAGGCCAAAAAGTCGCAGTCGCTACTGTTGGCGCAGTCCTTCCAGGTAATTTCAAAATCAAGAAAGCGAAACTTCGTGGAGAGGAATCGCACGGGATGATTTGCTCGCTTCAAGAATTGGGCTTCGAATCCAAGCTTGTTTCCAAGGATTACGCTACAGGTATCTTCGTTTTCCCTAATGATGTGGAAGTAGGGAGAGATGCATTGGAGGAACTTGGTTTAAGTGATGAAGTGCTGGAACTTGGGCTGACTCCAAACCGCTCCGACGCATTGAGCATGCTTGGTGTTGCATATGAAGTGGGAGCCATTCTAGGCCGGGAAGTGAAATGGCCGGTTGTCGAGAAAGAAGAGGCAGCTGAAAAAGCAACTGATTATATCAGTGTCAAAGTGGAAGCGAAAGAAGATAACCCGATATACATGGCTAAAATCATCAAGGATGTTAAGATCGGACCCTCACCGCTTTGGATGCAAACTAGGTTGATGTCTGCAGGCATCCGACCTCATAATAATGTGGTGGATATCACGAACTACATTTTGCTTGAATACGGACAACCGCTCCATGCCTTTGATTATGACCGCTTTGGTTCAAAGGAAATCGTCATCCGCAGAGCGAAGGATGCTGAAAAAATCGTAACATTGGATGAAGCGGAACGCACTTTGACACCTGACCATTTAGTGATCACAAATGGCAGCGAGCCTGTTGCGATTGCTGGTGTGATGGGCGGAGCGGATTCCGAAGTGAAAAATGATACGACGAACATCATTCTTGAAAGTGCATATTTTGCAGGTACAGTAGTTCGCAAAGCTTCAAAGGACCATGGATTACGCAGTGAAGCCAGTGCCCGCTTTGAAAAAGGCGTCGACCCGGCCCGTGTTCGTGAAGCTGGAGAACGTGCTGCACAATTGATTGCACAATATGCAGGCGGAACAGTCTTACAAGGAGCAGCAGAGGTTGATGGATTGACAATGGAACCTGCTGTCATTAGCATCACTCTTGAAAAAATCAACACACTTCTTGGCACAAGCATGACCGTATCAGTTGTGGAGTCAATCTTCAAACGTCTGCAATTCGGAGTGGAACTTGACAATGAAACGTTCACGATCTCTGTCCCGACGCGCCGTGGCGATATTACGATTGAAGCTGATTTAGTCGAAGAGGCTGCACGTTTATATGGATATGATAATATTCCCGCTACACTGCCAATCGGTTCTGCTACCCCAGGCCAATTGACAGACTATCAAATTAAACGGCGGAAAGCACGCCGTACACTAGAAGGCGCAGGCCTTTATCAAGCTGTGACCTATTCACTTACAAGCCAGGAAAAAGCGTCCCAATTCGCATTGGAAGCTAGAGAATCCATTCGGTTAGCAATGCCAATGAGTGAAGAAAGAAGTCAGCTGCGTTTAAGCATCGTGCCTCAATTGCTCGAAGTCGTGAAATATAACAATGCCCGCCAAATTGATTCACTGGCACTGTACGAAATCGGATCGGTATTCTTTAAGCGTGACGAACAAGAACTGCCTGAAGAAAAAGAACATATTGCTGGAGCAATCACCGGCCTTTGGGAGTCGCATCTATGGCAAGGTGAAAAGAAACCAGTAGATTTCTTTGTAGCCAAAGGCGTGATCGAAGCATTATTCGATACACTTGGATTAGCTGATCAAATCAGTTACCGCCAAGCGGAAATCAACGACATGCATCCAGGACGGACAGCGGAAGTTCTATTGAATGGTGAAGTAATTGGCTTTATCGGCCAAGTGCACCCAACTGTCCAAAAAGACTTGGATATTAAAGAAACATACATTTTCGAACTTTCCTTAAAAGCATTGGCCGAAGCAGAAGTCGCGCCGATTGCTTACCAAACCATTCCGCGCTATCCATCAACCACACGCGATATCGCGCTCGTTGTGGATCAAGCTACGAAAGCCGGGGACATTCAAGATATTATTGAAGAAGCCGGTGGCAAACTGCTGAAAGAAGTGAGCATTTTCGACTTATACGAAGGTGATAGAATGGAGGAAGGCAAGAAATCCATTGCCTACTCACTGAAATACTTCGACCCGGAACGTACTCTAACGGACGAGGACATTACAAAAGCACATGATAAAGTGCTTGAAGCCGTTAAAGAAAAAGCTGGCGCAGAACTAAGAGGATAAAACCAAAAAGACAGCTCCCTGAATCATGGGGAGCTGTCTTTTTGGATTTCACGAGTAAATGGTGGAAACGCACGAGTAAATGGTGGAAACTCACGAGTAAACCGCACAAACTCACGAGAAAAAGGCGGCTGTTCAGGAAGATCAGCCGCTTTCTTCTATTTTTGATATTTCTGTTGATATAGCCGCTTCGCTTTTTCCGTGTTGGCAAAATGTGTTTTCGTGAATTCGTGTAATGAATCGATTCCTTTTTCGTGAATCAATCTTGCGGCCGCTTCATCGACTGCAAATCCGGCACCTTTAGGGATTTTGAATCCGGCTTTTTCACTCAGCAAGTCAAAGCGTTTGACGAATGCATATCGGGCCAGGATGGATGCGGCTGCTACTCCAAGGTGGATCCCTTCCGCTTTTGTGCATAGATAGGTGGCATTAGCTTGGAATAGTTCTTGGCCTTTTAGGTAATTGAAAAACACCTCTGGTTGAGCGAATTGATCAATAAGGACGGCTTCCGCTTGTTCTGGCTGGATTTTTGCATAAGGTGCTTGATTGCTTGGTTCTGGAGGAGTGCCTTCATTTTTCCCTGTGACATTCCCTTAGCCTGGAGCGCATTATATTTCGGGTTGTCGCATGTGAGCAGGCTGAATGGCACTACATCCTTAATCTGTTTGGCAATGTCGATGATCTGTGGATCTTTCAGATTTTTGGAATCCTGGACACCAAGCTCCTTCAATAGAGCGAGTTGCTCCTTTTTGGCATATACGGCTACGACGGTCATCGGGCCGAAATAGTCTCCTGTTCCGACCTCGTCTGAACCAATTACTGACATGGTTCCGATATTTGCAGGCGGCGAGTATCGATGGACGTTGACCGATGCAGAGGATGCCGTTTTTTCTTTGGAGCCGCAGCAGTGGAACCTTTTTGCCATTTTACCGCTTCTAATTCGGCATTCTTACCTTGAAAAAGGACCTTCCCGGATTTATAGGCCGTCACTGTACAAAGCGGCGGTTTGGCGGAAAAGATGCTCCCCGGCGGCTGCTTGGCGGCCAAGGATGAAGAATAATGGGACTTCATCGCCTTTATTTGTTCAGGGCTGATAAGTAAAACTACATGGGACATAATGGGTTAGCTCCTAACTTCATTTTGTTTAATAGGTAATCTTCTTCCTGAATTCGATATCGTTTGACAAATTATTGAAATTTTAATGCAAGAAATGACGATGTACTCTCTTTCATGACGAAAAACTTCATGATATGATAGAATTAGGATTGTTTAGATTGGGGGCATCATTTTGTCAGACGATAAACGAAATAAAACAACAGTTGATATATACGGACAGCCATATACAATCGTCGGCACAGAAAGCGCAAGTCATATGCGCCTGGTCGCTTCGATGGTTGACGAAAAAATGAGAGAAATCAGGATGAAAAATCCATACTTGGATACAAGCAAGCTAGCGGTGCTAACGGCCGTGAATACCATCCATGAATATATTAAATTAAAAGATGAACTAGACCAGCTTCAACTGGAATTAAAGAGAGAGAAGGACTGAGTACATGCTTGATTTAGCAATTCTGGCCATTCTTTTAATCGGTTTATTAATCGGTTTAAAGCGTGGCTTCATTTTACAAACGGTTCATATGACAGGGTTCATTGTAGC
This sequence comes from Peribacillus frigoritolerans, assembly GCA_030562215.1. Taxonomy (GTDB): domain Bacteria; phylum Bacillota; class Bacilli; order Bacillales; family DSM-1321; genus Peribacillus; species Peribacillus frigoritolerans_B. The sequence continues at coordinate 606,837 of JAUPFL010000002.1, forward strand.
CTTCATCGTCGCCTATGTATTTTACGGAGATCTTGCTCCCAATTTGAAATTGTGGATTCCGTTCCCAACGATGGGTGATTCCTCGACCCTTAATATGTTTTTCGATACAGTCGGGCTTGATATGGCGTATTACAATGCAATTGCCTTTGCAATCATTTTCTTTGCTGCCAAGATTCTTTGGCAAATGATAGGATCCATGCTCAATTTCATTACCCATCTACCGATATTAAAGCAGCTTAACCGCTGGGGCGGAGGGATATTGGGTTTTCTCGAAGTCTATCTTATCATGTTTATTATATTATATATAGCTGCCATGCTGCCAATGGATTCCATCCAGAAACCATTAACTGGCTCATTTCTGGCAGAATCGATCGTGAAACATACGCCGTTCCTTTCCGAGCAAGTGAAGGAACTTTGGTTTCATGATGTAAAACAATCTTAATGTCAGTATAAGAGGGCCTGCCTCCCGTGTTCAAAGTCCTGGATTCCTATACTTTGAACACGGGGAGGCCCCTTTTTATGCAGCAGCATGCATCTTCCTTCTATTTGATTCGAAAGTTAAGAATCTGACTGCTTGTACTTTACCTCCAAGAAAGGTATCTTTAAGAAAGTGAACATGGGACACCCTACTAATTTTTTCGGCGGTGAATTAAATGACAATTAATAAAAAAGATATCATTAAATTATTAGAAAAGATTGCAATATATATGGAACTAAAAGGAGAGAACCCGTTCAAGGTTTCAGCTTTCCGAAAGGCAGCGGGCGCCTTGGAAACGGATGACCGGAGCCTGTCGGAGATCGAAGATTTCACCGCTTTGAATGGAATCGGGAAAGGAACGGCATCCGTCATCGAAGAGTATATAAATGAGGGGAAATCGACTGTACTTGAAGAGCTTCAGGAGCAGGTGCCAAAAGGATTGATTCCGCTTCTGCAGCTACAAGGCTTGGGCGGGAAGAAAATTGCCAAGCTTCATAAAGAACTGCATGTCAATGATGTGAATGATCTTAAAATCGCCTGTGAAGAAGGCAGGGTCGCGGCACTTGCCGGTTTCGGCAAAAAACGGAAGAGAAGATCTTGTCTGCAATTGCCGAGGCGGGTTCAAGGCCGGATCGGCTGCCTCTTGCCTTCATGAGGCCGATTGCGGCTGATATTGAAACGGCACTTGCTAACATGGAATACATCATCCGTTCTTCCAGGGCGGGCAGTATCCGGCGTATGAGGGAAACGATCAAGGACCTCGATTTCATCATCTCGACAGATCATCCCGAAGAGGTTAAGAATCAACTGCTTGCATTAAAAGGGATAAAACAGGTGATTGCGGCCGGTGATACAAAAGTATCGGTCGTGCTTGATTATGAATATGATATTTCTGTTGATTTCCGAATCGTTAAGGATAAGGAATTCATCACGACACTCCATCATTTTACAGGTTCGAAGGATCACAATGTGCGGATGCGCCAGCTTGCTAAAGATCGCGGAGAGAAAATCAGCGAATATGGGGTTGAAGTGACTGAAACCGGTGATGTATTGACGTTTGAAACGGAAGAACAATTTTATAATCATTTTGACCTTCCATTCATTCCGCCAGAAATACGTGAAGACGGAACGGAAGTGGAGCATTATGATGCTAATGAACCTCTCATATCTTTAGAGGCCATTAAAGGTGATCTGCATATGCATACCACATGGAGTGATGGGGCTCATACGATAGAAGAAATGATTGAAGCATGCCGTGCAAAAGGGTATCGATATATGGCCATCACCGATCATTCGCAATATCTGAAAGTGGCGAACGGCTTGACCGCGGAGCGTTTACGTGAACAAAAACGGATCATCCATGAACTTAATGAAAAATACTCTGATTTTACCGTTCTTTCTGGGATAGAGATGGATATACTTCCTGATGGGACACTTGATTATGACGATGAGCTGCTTGCAGAGATGGACTTGGTGATCGCGTCGATTCACTCAAGCTTTTCACAGCCTCGGGAAACGATCATGGAGCGCTTAAAAACGGCTCTGAATAATCCGCATGTAGATATCATCGCCCATCCAACGGGAAGGATCATCGGCAGACGCGCCGGTTATGATGTGGATATAGAGATGCTGATCGAACTGGCCCGTGAAACGAATACTGCCTTGGAATTGAATGCGAATCCGAACCGATTGGATTTGGCACCTCCGCATCTGCGCAAGGCGCAGGAAGCAGGCGTTCCGATCGTGATCAATACGGATGCCCACAGCATCGACATGCTTGAACATATGCCTGTTGGGGTCTCGTCAGCCAAAAAGGGCTGGATTAAAGAATCCACGGTTCTTAATGCAAGGGATACGGATGGATTATTGGCGTTTTTAAAGAGAAATGATTAACTATTTGCCCATAAATAAGGAGGAGCTTTAACTCCATGCATAATAAAGCTTTAAAGACATTGGAATTTCATAAAATAAAAGAACAATTAATCTCACACGCATCCTCATCCATAGGAAAAGAGAAGGCAGAGCAATTGATGCCCTCCACGGATTTTGAAGAAGTGTCGAGATGGCAGGAAGAAACAGATGAGGCAGCCAAAATCGTAAGGTTGAAAGGTAACTTGCCATTGGGCGGAATTTTCGATATCCGTCCACATGCAAAAAGGGCACAGATTGGCGGAATGCTCTCACCGATGGAACTTATGGAACTTGCGAGTACGATTCGTGCCGGCAGGATCCTCAGCCGTTTCTTCGAAGAACTCGCAGAGCAGGAAATTGATGTTCCGCTTTTAGCCGAATATATCGATTCCCTTCATCCATTGATTGATTTGCAGCAGGAAATTACGTTTGCAGTAAGCGAACATGGCGAAGTGATGGATTCTGCCAGCGACAAGCTTCGTACCCTAAGAAACCAAATTCGGACGAACGAAAGCCGCGTCAGGGAAAAACTGGAAAGTATGATCCGTTCTTCCAATGCATCAACAATGTTATCCGATGCCATCATCACAATCCGGAATGACCGATTCGTCATCCCGGTGAAACAGGAATACCGCAGTGTATATGGCGGGATCATTCATGATCAATCATCATCAGGGCAGACGTTGTTCATTGAACCGCAAGCAATCGTTCAGCTGAATAATGTCCTGCAGGAAACCCGAGTGAAGGAAACGCAGGAAATAGAACGGATATTGGTCGAACTATCGGAAAAAGTCGGTGCGTTCACCCCTGAATTGCTTCATAATGTCAAAGTGCTTGCACAAATCGATTTCCTTGTCGCCAAGGCAAAGTATGCAAAAGCGATAAAAGGATCCAAGCCGATTCTGAATAATGAGGGTCGCGTAAAATTATTCAAAGCGAAACACCCGCTCATTCCGAGTGATGTTGTCGTGGCCAATGATATTTTTCTTGGTGATGAATTTACGACAATCGTCATCACCGGTCCGAATACAGGTGGTAAGACGGTTACCCTGAAAACGATTGGCCTTTGTACGTTAATGGCCCAGTCCGGTCTGCAAATCCCTGCGCTGGATGGTTCCGAAACGGCTGTGTTTTCCTCTGTTTATGCAGATATTGGCGATGAACAGTCGATTGAACAAAGCTTAAGTACATTCTCTTCGCATATGGTCAATATTGTCGATATCCTTAAGCATGTCGATTATGACAGTCTTGTTTTATTCGATGAGCTTGGAGCGGGAACTGATCCACAGGAAGGTGCAGCTTTGGCCATTTCCATTTTGGATGAAGTGTATAAGCGCGGAGCACGTGTGATTGCAACGACACATTACCCGGAATTAAAAGCGTATGGATATGATCGGGAAGGCGTCATTAATGCAAGCGTGGAATTTAATGTGGAAACCTTGAGTCCCACCTATAAACTTTTGATCGGTGTACCAGGGCGGAGTAATGCGTTTGAAATTTCCAAGCGCCTTGGTTTGGAAGAAAACGTGATAAGCAACGCCCGCAGTCATATTGGTGAGGATACGAATAAAGTTGAAAATATGATAGCGTCCCTTGAAGACAGCCGCAAGAAGGCCGAAGAAGAGGAGATGGAAGCCAAGAATCACCTCAAGCAGGCGGAAATTCTTCATAAAGACCTTCAAAAGCAAATTGATGAGTACCATGAAGAACGGGATGCGATGGTTGAAAAGGCAGCAAAAGAGGCAGCGGCAATCGTTGAAAATGCACAAAAGGAAGCGGAAGCGATCATTGCCGACTTACGTAAACTGCGTCTTGAAAAGCATGCCGATGTTAAAGAGCATGAACTGATCGATGCCAAAAAGCGGCTTGAAGAAGCAGCGCCTAAAGTGAAAAAACATCAAATAAAGCTGCGAGGCCGCTTGATAAAAGCTTGAAACCTGGAGATGAAGTAAAGGTCGTAAGCTTTGGTCAAAAAGGTCACTTGATTGAGAAGGTCTCAAATAATGAATGGCAGGTTCAGATCGGCATCATGAAAATGAAGGTGAAGGAGTCTGACCTGGAATTCATCAAGAGCACAAAAGTAAAAGAAACAAAGCCGCTTACCACAATCAAAGGCCGCGATTATCACGTTAGCGTCGAACTTGACCTTCGTGGAGAACGCTTTGAAAATGCAATATCAAGAGTGGAAAAGTATGTTGATGATGCTCTTTTGGCCGGTTATTCGAGTGTCTCCATCATTCATGGTAAAGGAACGGGGGCTCTTCGGTCCGGGGTCCAGGAATACTTGAAAAATCACCGCTCTGTCAAAGGATTCGCTTCGGCGAAGCTGGTGAAGGCGGAACAGGTGTTACGGTGGTGGAATTTAAATAAAGGAAAGCGGTCACTCCGGCAATTCAGCCAAGCCGGGTGGCTGGTTACCATTCGGGAGTTGGACCATGGAGAACATGTGGGAAAATGAATATGTATATATAGCTGCTCGTTACAGTGTCGTTATTCTGTGCATGATTGTTTTTTAGCCATTTTTGAACTTGTCACAAAGTACAAGAACTGGGAGGAAATCAAACAGGGAAACCTTTCTGTCGCGTTGGCAACAGGTGGTAAAATTTTTGGGATCGCCTATGTATTCCAACAGTCCATTCTCCATCAGAATTCGCTTCTTACCATGATTGGCTGGGGCGTATACGGTTTTGTCCTGCTGTTGATCGGTTATTTCATTTTTGAATTTATGACTCCTGGATTTAAAATAGATGAAGAGATACAAAAAGATAATCGGGCAGTTGGATTCCTATCGATGATCATATCAATCGCATTATCTTTTGTCATCGGCGCCGGAATTTCTTAATGCCCTTCATGAGAGGGAGTAAGCTGTGGAGAAACTTGCAAAAGTCTTAATAGTTTGTTGCGGAATCTTTTTTCTGTTTGGAATCATTTATATGACATTGTTTAATTGAAGCGGCCATTGTGCCGCTTCTTTTATTTGAACTCTATTAAAAGATATAATAATAATGGTCAATTAGACTTTTGGAGAGGAGGAGGAATATGGATCAGTCCAAATTGATACAGAAGATTGAAGAATTATCGCTGAATGCTTTGCCGGCCTTGCAAACGCAAATCTATGACGGATGGGTTATCCGGTTTGCGGATGGATATACGAAACGGGCGAATTCTATCACCCCCATCTATACATCGAATGAAAATGTGAAAAAGAAAATTATGAATTGTGAACAATTATGTTTTGCAAGGAATGATAAGGCAGTGTACAAAATGACTCCACAGGCAATGCCTATCAACTTGGATCGTGTACTGGAAGAGTCTGGGTATGCCCTTGAGGGAACAACAAGTGTCCAGGTATTGAATTTGGCAGAAACGGAATCACCGAATGAAACCAATGTCATAAAGCATGATCATTTACATGATGAATGGTTTCAAGAATTCTGCCTGCTAAGTAATCTTAATGATGATGATCAAACCATCCTGAAAAAGATGTTAAGGAATATCATCCCAAAAACATGCTTTATGTCGTTGACTGATGAGGGTGGAACCGTGACAGCAAGTGGACTGGGTGTTTTGGAAGACGAATACATAGGCCTGTACAATATCATTACCCATGAAAACTTTCGAAACCAAGGCAATGGTGCAATACTCATTAGTAATCTATTGCATTGGGGGAAAGAAAACGGAGCAAAAAATGCATATCTTCAGGTGATAGAAACGAACGAACCTGCTCTAAGCTTGTACGGAAAATTGGGGTTTGAAGAAAAATATAAGTATTGGTACAGAATTAAAACTAAGGAGTAGAACCTCTCCTTTCAGTAGACGAAAAGGAGGATCGGAATGCCCCCACCCCGATCCGTGAACAAATTAGAGAAGGACGATTTACCTTCATTTTTTATTCCAAAAAGCTCCATCTGGTTTCGGAAATCCGCTCCCTTTCCGCCGACTGTCTGCCAAGCCTCCTCGACGCAAGCGTCTGTGGGGTCTCGGCTAGCCAGTTATTCGGCAGGAGTGTCGCAAATTTCTTCAATCTAAAGAGGGTATTGTATAATCAAGTAAAAAACATAAAAGATGATCAAATTTTCTTCTGCACTGAAAGGGGTAGAAACACTCCTTTTTTTGTTTTTCATCCAATTACCCCTGTGGTTGGCATAGGACATATAAGCTGGCCTGCTTCTCATCATAAGGACTTTAGACTCTGAAATTCGCCAATTGTAAGAAAATCCCGATTGTATTATAATGATAAAGAGTATTGAGAATATTCAGAAGGAGGGGCAAATGAGCAATAAGCCTTGGCAAGCTATTTATCCTGAACAGATACCAGCTGTATTGTCGTACGAAGATAAACCTCTTTATTCTTTTTGAAGGAATCGGCCGAAGAATTCCCTGATAAAGTATCGATTCATTTCAGGGAAAAGAATTAACTTTCCGGGAAGTGCATGAATCTGCTTTAAAGTTTGCAGCCTATTTAAAAAGTATCGGTCTTCAAAAAGGTGAACGCGTTGCCGTCATGCTTCCTAACTGCCCACAGGGTGTCATAAGCTTTTTGGGATATTGATAGCCGGCGGAGTCGTCGTTCAAACGAACCCAACCTATACTGAACGTGAATTAGAATATCAAATGAAAGATTCCGGAGCGAAAATAATCTTAGCGATGGATATTTTGTTTCCCCGTGTCTCAGCAGTCGCTTCAAGAACTGATATAGAACATATAATTGTAACCGCTATCAAGGAATATTTGCCTTTTCCGAAAAATCTTATCTATCCTTTTATTCAAAAAAGCAATACGGCATTGTCATCAATGTGGAGCATGAAGGGAATCATCATTTATTTTCCGAAATCATGAAACGAAAGATCTCTGAAGAAGTCGTCACTGTGCCGATCGATGTGGATAATGACCTTGCCCTTTTGCAATATACAGGCGGGACAACAGGCTTTCCCAAAGGGGTCATGCTTACGCATAAGAACTTGCTGGCAAATACGAAAATGTGCAATGCATGGCTTTATAAAAATAAGCGCGGTGAGGAGAGGATCCTTGCGATTCTGCCTTTCTTCCATGTGTACGGTATGACTACAGTCTTGGTTCTTTCCGTCATGGAAGGGAACACGATGATCATCATGCCAAAGTTCGATGTCGAAGCGACGCTTAAAACGATCCAAAAACAGAAACCGACCATGTTTCCAGGAGCGCCCACCATGTATATCGGTCTCTTGAACCATCCGGATATCGCTAAATATGATCTTTCTTCCATCAATGCCTGTATAAGCGGTTCTGCATCATTGCCCTTAGAGGTTCAAGAGCAGTTTGAGAAAATTACCGGCGGGAAGCTTGTTGAAGGCTATGGACTTTCAGAAACCTCACCGGTGACCCATGCTAATTTCATTTGGGATCAGCCGCGTGTAAAAGGGAGCGTTGGACTTCCGTGGCCAGACACTGACTCGGCGATTCTGTCGCTGGAATCCTATGAAGAGCTTCCTCCGAATGAAATAGGCGAAATTGCCATAAAAGGACCACAGGTAATGAAAGGTTACTGGAACCGTCCGGATGAAACGGAAAATACCTTTAAAAATGGCTGGCTGCTAACTGGCGATCTGGGTTATATGGATGAGCAGGGGTTCTTTTATGTGGTAGAGAGGAAAAAGGATACAATCATTGCGGGCGGTTTCAATATATATCCACGTGAGGTGGAAGAGGTGCTATACGAGCATGGGGCCATACAGGAAGTAGTTGTGGCTGGCATCCCTGACCCTTATCGAGGTGAGACCGTCAAGGCCTATGTCGTACTGAAAAAAAATGCCAGGGTCACTGAAGAGGAATTGAATGAATTTGCGAGAAAGAACCTGGCTTCCTATAAGGTGCCGCGAAGCTATGAATTCAGGGATGAACTTCCTAAAACGACGATAGGAAAGATCCTGAGAAGAGTCCTTATCGAGGAAGAAAAGAAAAAATGTCCGAGGAAAGAAAAGAAGCTTAAACAAGCACCCCCTTTTAACGGAGCAGCGGAAGAGGGCTCCGTTTTGCAAAACAGCTGGACAAGCTATGGATGGGGGCTGTACAATGAACAGAAGTGGAATGGCAGGACCTAGAAGTTTTTGCTTGACAGTAAAGGGCCGTCATTTTATGATAGAAATATGAATGATGGTTCATTCATTTTTCTGAAAGGGGACATCCAGTGAAAAGCAACAGACCAAAGTATAATCAAATTATTGATGCGGCCGTTATTGTCATTGCCCAAAACGGTTACTATCAAGCCCAAGTATCCAAAATCGCCAAGCAGGCAGGCGTAGCGGATGGCACCATATATCTTTATTTTAAAAATAAAGAAGATATCTTAATATCATTATTCCATGAAAAGATGGGCTATTTTGTGGAACAGATCGAAGAAGAACTAAAAGGAAAGACCACTGCTTCGGAAAAACTGCATGTGCTCATCCAAAAACATTTTCAAAACCTTTCAGAAGACGTGAATTTAGCAATTGTCACCCAGTTGGAATTAAGACAGTCGAATAAAGAATTGCGCCTTAGAATCAATGATGTGTTAAGAGGGTATTTAAATTTAATCGATCAGATCATTATAGAAGGAAAAGAGAACGGCGAATTCTTGCCTGATTTAAATAATTTACTTGCCAGGCAGATGATTTTTGGAACGATTGATGAAACTGTGACGACTTGGGTCATGAATGAGCAAAAGTATTCGCTTCCTGACCTTGCACCGGACGTTCACCGCCTGCTAATTGGCGGCTGTGGCCTGAAAAGTTAACGATTTTAATAGAGGATGGCTAGCCATCCTCGAAAGAATCGGTTAATTCTGCTTCTAGCTTTAACTGGAAGTGATACATATGGAATTTTCAAAAAGTTTGACTAGCATGCCTGGAGGGATTGATATGGAATATCTTAAGCTTTCTGTCGAAAATCATGTCGCTTTTATAACGATTGATCATGCACCAGCAAATGCACTTTCTTCGGCTATCATCGGAGAGCTTTCGCAGGCCTTCGATCAACTTGAGAAAGACGAAGCCGTACGGGTTGTCCTTCTTCATGGAGAAGGAAGATTCTTCTCTGCAGGAGCAGACATTAAAGAGTTTACGGAAGTGAAAAACGGGAAAGCTTTCGAGAAGCTGACCAAGAATGGTCAATCTGTATTTGAGAAAATCGAATCCTTTCCAAAGCCAGTCATTGCAGCCATCCATGGAGCTGCGCTTGGCGGGGATTGGAGCTGGCTATGGCCTGTCACATCCGTTTAGTCACCGAAAGGGCTAAACTTGGTTTGCCTGAACTGCAGTTGGGCTTAATCCCCGGGTTTGCCGGGACGCAACGTCTTCCTCGTTATGTAGGCATGGCAAAGGCGGCTGAAATGCTGTTTACAAGTGAACCGATTTCAGGTACCCAAGCTGTGCAATGCGGATTGGCGAATCATGCCTTCACGGATGAAGAACTGATTCCGAAAGCTAAGGAACTAGCCAATAAAATTGCCAAGAAAAGCCCGCTGGCATTAAAGTCGGCCATTGAGTTATTGAATTATTCCAAGCATGATTCCTACCATAAAGGTGTGGAAAGGGAAGCCGCCCTCTTTGGCCAGGCTTTCGATACTGCTGATGCACAGGAAGGAATCGCCGCTTTCATTGAAAAAGGGAAGCAGTATTCAAAGGGAAATGATCATTCGGCATAAATAACTATTTTTATATATCATGCAGGATTTTGATGAAATCTGTAGAACATTACTATATATCAATAAAATTCATAATCTTCAAAACTCAAATCATTCGGGAGGTATTATCGTGAACATTTATGTACTGCTGAAAAGAACATTTGATACAGAAGAAAAAATCACACTATCCAACGGGAAAATTAATGAGGATGGAGCAGAATTCATCATTAATCCATACGATGAGTACGCAGTTGAAGAAGCAATCCAGGTACGTGATGCACAAGGCGGAGAAGTTACGGTTATTTCTGTCGGAACGGAAGAGGCTGAAAAGCAATTACGCACAGCGCTGGCAATGGGTGCTGACAAAGCCGTATTGATAAATATAGAAGACGACATAGAAAATGGCGACCAGTTCACGACTGCCAAAATTATAGGCGAATACTTAAAAGATAAAAATGCCGATCTAATCATTGCAGGAAATGTTGCAATCGATGGCGGTTCTGGGCAAGTGGGACCACGCGTTGCCGAAATTTTGGGAATTCCTTATATTACAACCATTACTAAACTGGACATAGAAAATGGAAATGTAAGCGTTATCCGTGATGTCGAAGGGGACTCGAAACGATCGAAGCATCTCTTCCATTGTTGGTGACAGCTCAACAAGGGCTAAATGAGCCACGTTATCCTTCATTGCCAGGAATCATGAAAGCGAAGAAAAAACCGCTTGAAGAATTGGAATTGGATGACCTGGATTTGGAAGAAGAAGATGTTGAGGCAAAAACAAAAACGATTGAAATTTACCTTCCTGCTAAAAAAGAAGCTGGAAAAGTTTTGGACGGTGAAATCAGTGCTCAAGTTAGCGAGCTTGTTCAATTATTACGCAGTGAAGCAAAAGTGATTTAATCGATACGGTACTTTTCAAAACAACAACACACGACAAAAAAAAAAAAGCACAGGAGGTTTTTATAAATGGCTAGAAAGTTTCTTGTATTGGGCGAAGTTCGTGATGGTTCACTAAGAAATGTATCATTTGAAGCTATCGGTGCGGCTAAGCTTGCTGCGGATGGCGGGGAAATCGTTGGTGTTTTAGTTGGTGACAGTGTTCAAAATTTCGGTAATGAATTGATCCAGTATGGTGCAGACCGGGTTATTGCAGTCGAAAATGATCAATTGAAACAATATACTTCAGATGGATATGCGCAAAGCTTGCTTGCCGTCATCGAGCAGGAAAAGCCGGAAGGGATTTTCTTTGGACATACTGCGCTAGGAAAAGACCTTGCACCTAAATTGGCTGGAAAGCTTGAATCAGGATTGATCTCCGACGTTACATCCATTGAAGAAGAAGGCGGAAATATCGTTTTCACCCGTCCGATATATTCTGGTAAAGCATTTGAAAAGAAAATTGTTACAGATGGCGTGATTTTCGCGACAATCCGTCCGAACAATATCGAACCATTAGCGAAAGATGAGTCCCGCTCTGGTGATGTTTCTACATTAAGTGTGGATATTAAGGACTTACGGACAATCATTAAAGACGTTGTTAGAAAAGCCAGTGAAGGGGTCGACCTTTCAGAAGCGAAAGTAGTCATCGCGGGTGGCCGTGGCGTGAAAAGTGAAGATGGTTTTGAACCATTAAAGGAACTGGCACAGGTTCTTGGAGGAGCGGTAGGAGCTTCCCGCGGAGCATGTGATGCGGACTATTGCGATTACTCATTGCAAATCGGGCAAACGGGTAAAGTCGTAACACCTGACCTTTATATCGCTTGCGGAATTTCCGGTGCGATCCAGCATTTAGCGGGAATGTCCAACTCCAAGGTTATCGTTGCCATCAATAAAGACCCGGAAGCTAACATATTCAATGTGGCTGATTATGGAATTGTCGGAGACCTTTTCGAAGTCGTTCCATTACTTACGGAAGAATTCAAAAAACTTAAAGTTAACGCGTAATAGAAATAATACAGATGAGGGGCAAGACATTCGGCATAAGCCGATACATGTCTTGCCCCTTTATTTGGGCAGATAGGCAAGGATTTTGGCCTGCATATTTACTCTTTTTTGGACATCCTACCACTGAAGCAAAATATTAGCATCGATTCGAGCAACAATGTTATACTGTTTTTAGTTATTTGAGTAAATTTGAGGAGGAATTATATATGGCTATTGTAAATGCAACTGACCAAACTTTCACAACAGATACTAGAAGGTGTCGTTCTTGTAGATTTTTGGGCTCCATGGTGTGGACCTTGTAAAATGATCGCTCCTGTTCTTCAAGAGCTTGATACTGAAATTGGCGATACAGCAAAAATCGTAAAAGTGGATGTAGATGAAAACCAAGAAACAGCTGGAAAATTCGGTGTGATGAGCATCCCGACATTAATCGTCCTTAAAGACGGTGAAGTGGTTGATAAGGTTGTTGGTTTCCAACCTAAAGAAGCACTTGCTGAACTTATTGCAAAACACGCGTAATAGTAAGTTAGCTAAAAAAAGCTTCAAGTCTGCGGACTTGAAGCTTTTTTCGCTATCTTGATATATAATGATTGTAAAAATGGGAGAACAGGAGGCTGAATGCATGAATCAACAAATAAAGAATAAACTTGCCCTTCTTCCCGATCAACCTGGTTGTTATTTAATGAAAGATCGTCAGGGAACGATCATATATGTAGGCAAAGCGAAGGTGTTGAAAAATCGTGTCCGTTCTTATTTTACGGGATCTCATGATGGGAAAACATTTCGGCTCGTGAATGAGATTGAGGATTTCGAATACATCGTCACCTCTTCCAATATCGAGGCTCTTATTTTAGAGTTGAACTTAATCAAAAAACATGACCCAAAATATAATGTCATGCTAAAGGATGATAAGACGTATCCTTTCATCAAGCTGACAGCGGAACGCCACCCGCGTCTCATCATTACGCGAAAAGTCAAAAAAGACAAAGGGAAATATTTCGGTCCTTACCCGAATGCATTTGCAGCCAACGAAACGAAAAAATTGCTCGACCGCATCTATCCCTTAAGGAAATGCAATACTTTACCTGATCGCGTTTGTCTCTACTATCACCTAGGCCAGTGCCTGGCCCCATGTGTATATGATGTAGAGGAACAGGAATATAAAAAAATGGTCGATGATATCAACCGGTTCTTGAACGGCGGGCATACTGAAATAAAAAAAGAACTGACTGAAAAAATGCTAGAGGCATCGGAAGAGCTCGATTTCGAGAGGGCCAAGGAGTTCCGTGACAAGATTGCCCACATCGATATTACGATGGAGAAGCAGAAAATGATGACGACCGATTTCATCGACAGGGATGTATTTGGCTTTGCCTATGATAAAGGCTGGATGTGCGTTCAGGTATTTTTTGTCCGTCAGGGTAAATTGATAGAAAGGGATGTTTCACTTTTTCCGGTCTACGATGAACCCGAACAGGAACTTCTTACATTCCTCGGTCAGTTTTACGAGATTACGAACCACTTTAAACCAAAGGAAATCTTGCTGCCTGAATCAGTGGATGCCGAAATGGCCGAAGGGCTGCTTGGTGTCAAAACGATTCATCCGAAACGGGGAGCGAAAAAGACATGCTTAAATTGGCGAATAAAAATGCCTCCATCGCCCTTCAGGAAAAATTCTCTTTGATTGAAAGAGATGAAGAAAGAACGATCAATGCGGTGGAAAACCTCGGGAAACAACTGGGTATCTACACGCCGCATCGAATTGAAGCTTTCGATAACTCCAATATCCAGGGAAGTGACCCCGTTTCCGCTTTAGTCGTGTTCATTGATGGGAAGCCGGAAAAAGAGAGTACCGAAAATATAAAATCAAGACGGTCCAGGGACCTGATGATTATGAATCGATGCGTGAAGTAGTCAGAAGAAGATATTCACGAGTATTGAAAGAAGGGCTGCCGCTTCCGGATTTGATCATCATTGATGGCGGAAAGGGACATGTCGAAGCAGTGCGGGATATTCTCGAAAATGAATTGGGCCTTGATATTCCACTTTCAGGCCTCATTAAGGATGAAAAGCATAGGACCTCGCAATTGATGATCGGAAATCCGCTTGAACTCGTACCTCTTGATTCACGGAGCCAGGAATTTTACCTATTGCAAAGAATTCAGGATGAAGTGCACCGGTTCGCGATTACGTTTCATCGTCAGCTTCGCGGGAAAAATGCGGTTCACTCCCAGCTTGATGATATTCCAGGAGTCGGGGAAAAGCGAAGGAAGCAATTATTAAGGCATTTTGGATCATTGAAGAAAATCAAAGAGGCAACGGCGGAGGAAATCATGGAAGCTGGCATGCCAAAAGGGGTAGCCGAGGGAATCGTTAGAAAACTACAAGAATAATCTTGCTACCGATGAATCTCTATGCTATGATTAAAAGGAATTTTTAACTAGACAACTTAAAAGTGCTGATAGAGGTGCGGAATTCAAGAGTAAAAACCTGGAGAAGTATGAGCTTCCATGAAAGGTTTTGAAAGGGGACGACGCCGAAGGAAGACAAGACTCATACCTTGTTCTCCTGGTCCGACATTTAATAAATGGCGGATTGTCAGGGTTTATACCCTGGAGAGCTATCTCACTGTGTTTACAGTATTAGGGTATGTGACCACAGCAATGAGATATTTCTCATTGCTTTTTTTATTGCCTAAAAAGTAGAGAGGGTGCATGAGGATGGCATTAATCGTTCAAAAATTCGGCGGAACATCCGTCGGTAGCGTAGAAAAAATCAAAAATGTTGCCAATCGGGTAATCGAGGAAGCGGAGAATGGAAATGAGGTTGTCGTCGTTGTTTCAGCTATGGGGAAAACAACGGACCAATTGGTTTCCATGGCCCGTGATATTTCCGGATCCCCTAGCAAGAGGGAAATGGATATGCTATTGACCACTGGGGAACAGGTAACGATTTCCCTGTTAACGATGGCATTGATTGAAGAAGGACATGAAGCCATTTCGTATACTGGCTGGCAGGCTGGCATGCAAACGGAATCCGTTCATGGGAATGCCCGGATTTTAAACATCGATGCCACGAGGATCCAAGCTCAGCTTCAGGAGAAGAAAATAGTGGTCGTAGCCGGTTTCCAGGGTAACGATGCAAATGGGGAAATCACTACCTTAGGGCGAGGCGGTTCCGATACGACGGCGGTTGCCATCGCTGCAGCGCTGAATGCGGATAGATGCGATATTTATACGGATGTAACGGGTGTTTTCACAACGGACCCACGCTACATAAAAGGCGCGCGAAAACTCCAATCCATTTCTTACGATGAAATGCTGGAACTTGCCAACCTGGGGGCGGGCGTCCTTCATCCAAGGGCTGTCGAATATGCAAAAATTATCAAATTCCGCTTGAAGTCCGTTCAAGCATGAGAGAGAGAATCAGGAACGATCATAGAGGAGGAAGCAACTATGGAAGAAAACTTAATTGTACGCGGCATTGCTTTTGAAGACAGTATTACGAGGGTCACAATATACGGTTTGCCCCAATCACTTGGTGCATTATCCACTATCTTCACGACACTTGCGAAAAACCGGATCAATGTGGACATCATCATTCAAAGCATGACTGCCGAGGATACGACCAATCTATCTTTTTCCACAAAAAGTGAAGATACGGAAGCGGCCTTGATTGTGCTGGAAAATAATAAAGAACACTTGGGATTCGACCGGGTTGAAACGGAGAGCGGGTTGGCCAAAGTGTCCATCGTCGGTTCTGGTATGGTATCCAATCCGGGAGTGGCTGCCGAGATGTTTGAAGTGATGGCCAATACAGGCATCCAAGTGAAAATGGTCAGCACATCGGAAATTAAAGTTTCGACTGTCATCAATGAAAAGGAAATGGTGAAGGCGGTTGAATCCCTTCATGAAGCATTTAAACTTGGTCAGCATGCAAATGTGCTAGCTTAAGTGTCATGAGTCCAATAAAAAACAGACTTCCGGTAAAAAGGGTAAGTCTGTTTTAAGGGCTCATTAGATTGGATCTCTGGGATCCCATTGGATGGTGAATATCACTTTTTTGCGCGGCGTTTGATTTCTTCCGTTGATTCGCTGAGGAATTTCTTTTGCAGTGTAAACTGCTCGGCAAGGAAACCGGCTTCAAGCTGGAAGTGACAATCAGGGTGTAAATCCAGGCGGCGGCTGATTATTTCACCCGTCAGGGATAATTCCATTTCGTGTTTCGTATACTTCAAGATTTCCAGATTCCCCACCCAGCGCTTTGGAAAAATTCAATCACTTCCTGATCGCCATTCAATGGGAATTTTCTTGCTAATTGTTTACCTGCCCAATAGAGGATTTGATTAGAGTCTTTTCCGAGAATATCGTTCAATAGAACTTCTCTGATTAATTCGTATCCGAAAGCTGGAACCAGGAATTCTTCAGTTTGAATTTCTTCAGTTTGAATCTCTTCTTCTATCGCAGCAGCAATATTTTTTTCATAATTTATCGCCTCTTTCTGTAAATCTATTATAAACGTATTTCTTTTGCAAATTATACTGTTTTTTATTTATTTAAATAACAATTGGAAAAAAATGAGAAATTATACCGAGATATTAATAGGTAAATTAGAAATTTATTCAAAATATCACCTTGACAAACAAAAAATAGCCAATTTAATCCAAAAAATCTATTCTGAAAAAGAGATTTCTTGTATCCGTTTTCTTGACGCACATAGAAGTCAGGAGTAAAATGGACATGTCACATAATTGTAAAGGAAGTATAGAGGATTTTTTTTGACTCTATACTGTATTTTCACGCGGAGATAAAAGGTAGCCACCAGATTATCTTTGCATGATTTTTCACAAATTAAGGGGGGCACTTAGTGGCAAAGAATCGTGAGTTTGGGAATCGCAGGCTTCATTCACTTCTAGGAGTAATTCCAATTGGTCTATTCCTAATTTTTCATTTATCGGTAAACTTTATGGCAACAAAAGGAGAAGAAACATTTAATGGGGCAGTTCATTTAATTGAGTTTACACCCGTGAAGATTTTGGTGGAATGGGTCGTCATCTATCTACCGCTCATTTTCCATGCTGTGTACGGAATTTATATTGCCTTTACAGCAAAAAACAATTTAGGCAGATTTAGTTTCTTCCGTAACTGGATGTTCATGCTGCAACGCTTAACTGGAATCATAACATTGATTTTCCTTGTTTGGCATATATGGGCAACTAGAATTCAAGCAGCTATGGGTGCTGAAGTTAACTTTGACATGATGGCGGATATTTTCTCTAGTCCATTCATGCTTGTGTTCTATATTGTTGGTGTTATCTCGGCAATCTTCCACTTTGCTAATGGATTATGGTCATTTGCTGTGAGCTGGGGTCTGACAGTTTCACCAAGATCGCAAAGAATCATGACTTACTTTACATTGATCGTTTTCGTTCTTCTTTCTTATATCGGGATCAGCGCAATTTTCGCTTTTGTATAAGAAGATAGAGTTCATTTATAAGTATTAGGAAAAACATAGCTTGGCTAATGGAAATAAGGGAGTGACAGAATTGGGTAAAGGTAAAATAGTTATCGTTGGTGGAGGTCTAGCTGGATTAATGGCTACGATCAAAGCAGCAGAGCTGGGACAACAGGTTGATTTATTTTCTTTAGTGCCTGTTAAACGCTCTCACTCAGTTTGTGCCCAAGGCGGAATCAACGGGGCAGTAAATACAAAAGGTGAAGGGGATTCTCCATATATCCACTTCGACGATACAGTTTATGGCGGAGATTTCTTGGCTAACCAACCGCCGGTTAAAGCGATGTGCGAAGCAGCACCATCGATCATCCATATGTTTGACCGTATGGGTGTAATGTTCAACCGTACTCCGGAAGGTCTTCTTGATTTCCGTCGTTTCGGTGGCACTCAACATAGCCGTACAGCATTCGCTGGTGCAACAACTGGTCAGCAATTACTTTACGCATTGGACGAGCAGGTTCGCCGTTATGAAGTGGAAGGCCTTGTAACGAAATATGAAGGCTGGGAATTCCTTGGAGCTGTCATCGATGATGAGCAAACAGCACGCGGTATCGTAGCTCAAAACCTGACTTCAATGGAAATCAAATCATTCCCTGGCGACGCAGTCATCATGGCAAGCGGCGGCCCTGGAATCATTTTCGGTAAATCAACCAACTCAATGATCAATACAGGATCAGCAGCTTCCATCGTGTATCAACAAGGTGTAAATTATGCAAATGGTGAGTTCATTCAAATTCACCCGACAGCAATCCCTGGCGATGACAAACTTCGTCTAATGAGTGAATCCGCTCGTGGTGAAGGTGGACGTATCTGGACATATAAAGACGGAAAACCTTGGTATTTCCTTGAAGAAAAATACCCTGCTTATGGTAATCTAGTACCTCGTGATATCGCGACTCGTGAAATTTTCGACGTATGCATGAACATGAAGCTTGGCATTAATGGTGAAAACATGGTTTACCTGGATCTATCACATAAAGATCCTAAATTACTTGATATTAAACTTGGCGGAATCATTGAAATCTACGAGAAATTCATGGGTGAAGATCCTCGTAAAGTTCCAATGAAAATTTTCCCTGCCGTTCACTATTCTATGGGCGGACTTTGGGTTGATTATGACCAAATGACTAACATCAAAGGTTTATTCGCTGCAGGTGAGTGTGATTACTCACAACATGGCGGTAACCGTCTTGGTGCTAACTCACTTCTTTCTGCAATCTATGGTGGTTCAGTCGCTGGACCGAATGCCGTTAAATATATTGAAGGCCTTGATAAAACTTCAGAATCCATTCCTTCTTCATTGTATGAAGGGTACGAAAAACAAGAACAAGAGAAATGGAATGAAGTCATGTCTCTTGATGGTAACGAAAATGCGTACGTCCTTCACAAAGAACTTGGTGAGTGGATGACACAGCATGTTACTGTAGTTCGTTACAATGACAAGCTGAAAGAAACGGATAACAAGATTCTTGAGCTGATGGAACGTTACAAGAAAATTAACATCAATGACACGGCAAAATGGAGTAACCAAGGGGCTGCATTCACTAGACAGCTGCAAAACATGATGCAACTGGCTCGTGTAATCACTATTGGTGCGTTAAACCGTGATGAAAGCCGCGGAGCACATTACAAACCTGATTTCCCAGAACGTAATGATGAGGAATTCATGAAAACTACTATGGCAACATTCAAAGGCTTGGATCAAGCACCTGAATTCCATTATGAAGATATTGATGTATCACTGATCGCACCGCGTAAACGTGACTACACTACGAAACACTAAAGAGGGGAGCAAAAAAATGGTTGAAACTAAATCTGAGACTAAAACAGTCCGTTTTATAATCACTCGTCAAGATACACCGGATTCAGCTCCTTATGATGAGGAATTCGAATTAGCGTACCGTCCGAATATGAACGTAATTTCCGCTCTAATGGAAATTCGTCGTAATCCAGTAACTGTACAAGGCAAGCACACTACAGCAATCGCATGGGACATGAACTGTCTTGAAGAGGTATGTGGTGCTTGTTCAATGGTTATCAATGGTAAACCAAGACAATCATGTACAGCTCTTATCGATCAATTGGAGCAGCCGGTTCGTCTAGCTCCAATGCGTACATTCCCTGTTGTTCGTGACCTGCAAGTCGATCGTAGCCGTATGTTCGACTCATTGAAAAAGGTAAAAGCATGGATTCCAATCGATGGAACGTACAATCTTGGACCAGGACCGCGTATGCCAGAAAAGAAACGTCAATGGGCTTACGAGTTATCTAAATGTATGACTTGCGGTGTTTGTTTGGAAGCTTGTCCGAACGTAAACAGCAATTCAGACTTCATGGGGCCACAACCATTATCACAAGTTCGTTTATTCAACGCACATCCAACTGGTGCAATGAACAAAGCTGAACGTTTAAATACGATCATGGGTGATGGAGGACTTGCAAACTGCGGTAACTCACAAAACTGTGTGCAGTCTTGCCCAAAAGGCATTCCGTTAACGACTTCGATTGCAGCGTTGAACCGTGATACTACGATCCAACAATTCCGTAACTTCTTCGGAAGCGATGAAGTTTAATAAAGAACATGAAAGAACCTATATCTTATGATATGGGTTCTTTTTTTCTCTTTTTTTGAACCTTGGGGTCCCATGGCAGTAAGAACGATTGATAACTAGGATCGAAGTGTATATGGTTTGCGGCAATGGCTCCAGCAAAGGCTGAAGGATTTGATTAATGAAGTGAGCAATAAGCAATTTAAACGGTTTTAAGTATAAAATACTTTTCAATATCGTTGTTTTCTTATAAAATGAGTGAATAGTCATTCAATTCAGAAAGGGTGTGCCAAGATGGGCAAAATATCATATATCGATAATATAACGGAGTGGATCAATGATTTTTCTTTTAAACATGAGATTAAGGTCCGTTTTTCTGAAACCGATATGTTTGGGCACTTGAATAACACGATTCCTTTTACTTATTTTGAGGAAGCTCGGATTGAGTATTTCAACAGTATGGGGTTCATGAAGGAGTGGACCTCGGCTGAATGCGGTGAGATGCCGGTTGTTGCCAATTTACAGTGTGATTACCTTAAGCAGGTGTTTTTCAATGATCAATTGACGATCCATGTGAAAGCTGACCATATCGGAAATTCTTCAGTGGACATACATTATATGGGGACCAAACAAGATGGTTCAATTTGTTTAACGGGCAGGGGGACGATTGTGCAAGTTTCAAGGCCACCGGGAAGCCGGTGCCTTGGACGGAAGACATGAAGCGATCGATGCTGCATACTGTGCTGGAACATTCCTGAAAATATTTCCAATTAGACAAGTAAAGAGTCACTCCATTGCCCCAGCCGACATACTATATCTTGACTAAATAGACACCCACTCCGGGTTTTATGCTGGTGAAGGCAAGGAGGGTAACATTACTTGAAGGAGAACGAATTCACTCATAAGCCATTACTCACCAAAAGAGAAAAAGAAGTATTTGAGTTACTAGTACAAGACAAAACAACAAAAGAAATCGCAGGTGAATTGTTTATTAGCGAAAAAACAGTTCGAAACCATATTTCGAATGCGATGCAGAAGCTTGGAGTTAAAGGACGTTCGCAGGCAGTCATAGAACTCCTTCGTATGGGAGAACTTAAGCTTTAATGTGTTAACTCTTAATGCGTAAGCCTTATAAATAATTTTTCTCCGTTCATTGGCAGCATATAAGGAAGGGCAAAACGACTTGGTTGTTTTGACTTCTTTGGATGCTGCTTATTTTAATGAAGGGGGTTTCATTATGATTCCAGTCAATCAATCTTGAAAATCATTTCACTTTCATCCAAAATGGTAGTATGATAAGTTTCATGAAGTGGGGAGCTGTGTTTATGGATGAAGAGAAGCAAGCGGCATATGTAGCCGATATCGAGAAGGAATTGCGCTATGTGTCGTCATGGCTTAAGCAAAGGGGAAGAGAAATTCTCCATGATTATAAAATTACCATTCCTCAATTCGTTGCTTTGCAATGGCTTTTTGAATCAGGCGACATGACGATTGGCGAATTGTCCACGAAGATGTTTCTCGCCTTCAGTACAACGACGGACTTGATTGACCGCATGGAGAAACATCAACTTGTCCAGCGTGTCAGGGATGAAAAGGACCGGCGTGTGGTTCGAATTCACCTTCTTGAAGAAGGTGAACGGATAATCGAAGAAGTGATTAATAAACGGAAGCAGTACTTGAGTGGTGTGTTAGTCAATTTTAGCGAATCTGACATCATGTCCCTCAAAGGGATTCTAGTAAAACTACATCAAGAAATGAAAGAAAAATGAGGCGAGTTTTTGAAACAACCGATAGGCATCATTGATTCAGGAGTAGGCGGTTTGACAGTAGCTAAAGAAGTCATGCGTCAGCTTCCAAATGAAAATATAATTTACTTAGGTGATACAGCAAGATGTCCTTATGGGCCGAGGACAAAAAAGATGTCCAAACCTTCACATGGCAAATGACGAGGTTTTTGATGAAGAAGGATATAAAAATGCTGATCATCGCTTGCAATACAGCGACTGCAGCTGTGCTGGATGAAATCAGGGCTATACTTCCGATTCCTGTGTTGGGTGTCATTCATCCAGGGGCAAGGGCGGCATTGAAAGTTTCTGATTCCTTGCATATTGGAGTTATTGGTACGGAAGGTACGGTAAAAAGCAAAGCTTATGACGATGCACTTGCCTCCATCAATTCCGATGTGAAAGTAGATAGTTTAGCATGCCCGAAATTTGTCCCAATCGTAGAAAGCGGGGAGTTCCAAGGGGGATCGTCAATAGGGTCGTGGCACAAACCTTGAACCCGTTGAAGAAAACGAAGATCGATACACTGATCCTTGGCTGTACCCATTATCCACTGCTGGGGCCTGTAATCTCTTCCTATATGGGGGATGAAGTACAAGTCATTTCCTCTGGGAGGAGACGGCCCGTGAGGCAAGTGTCATTTTGGATTACTATAAATTAATCAATAAAAGCAAGCTCCGTCCAGTTCATCATTTTTATACAACCGGTTCAAGAGATATGTTTGGTTCCATCGCGTCGAGCTGGCTCGGTATTCATGTCAATGACATCGAAACAATTAAAATCGATCACTTATAAGGCTTCCATTTGGAAGTCTTTTTTTATGAGGGGAAAAATGAAAAAGCATATTGTTATGCATATAGCTACAAGCCTGATGGATATATTGCTAGAGAGGATGGAAGCATTGATTGGCTTGAAGAGACAGAAGGGGAAGGGGACATTGGATACGGCGATTTCTATAATAGTATCGATACGGTGATCATTGGAAATAAGACATATCAATAGATTCATACCTTGGCAGAAGAATTTCCCTATCAAGATAAAGCCTGCAATGTCTTTTCAAGAAGCGGGAAAAGGAAAGAAGGATATATGGAGTTTGTGAACGAATCTGGCTTGTCGGTGGTGCAGAATTTGTGAGTGATTTCATGAGGGGAATGCAGGTGTGTGAAATGGTCCTGTCCATCCCTTCCGATTATACTGGGGATGGAATTCGATTGTTCCAATCAGGAAGTCCCGATATCCCAATGAAGCTGACTAAGATGCAGCAGTACGGGCAAATTGATCAGCTCCATTATCAGAGAAAAAAATAATTGGTCTATTTTCCCCTAGGGCTCGTATAAATAGGAGTACAAACTGTCCTAGGAGTGATTTTATGTCCAATAAATCAAAAGTAACAATGGCTGTGACCATTCTGGCATCTTCTTTTTGGCTTTCGGGCTGCGGATTATTTGGCGGTGAAGAGAAAAAGGAAATTGATCCGCCAAAGGATGTTTCATTAGTCGAGGATGAATCTTCATTAAAAGAAACAGAAACGAATGGTGAAGAAAAGCCAGCGACTGATGGAGAAGAAGGCGCTGTAGAATCGAAAACAGTGAAGACGGAGTTATATTTAATTGATAAAAGCGGGTATGTGGTTCCACAGACATTGGAACTTCCTAAATCGGAAGCTGTCGCTAAACAGGCCCTTGATTACCTTGTCAATAACGGACCAGTCACGGATAAACTTCCAAATGGATTCAGGGCGGTCATTCCTGCCGATACCCAAATAAGCGTGAACATTAAAGACGGAGTGGCTGTGGCAGACTTTTCACCGGAGTTCAAAAACTATCAGAAAGAGGATGAACTTAAAATCCTTCAGGCCATTACATGGACCCTGACACAATTCGACTCGGTCGAAAAAATTCAAATGAGAATCAATGGGGAAGATATTTCCGAAATGCCGGTCAATGGCACACCGATAGATGAAAATATCTCAAGGTCGTCAGGAATCAATATCGATACGAGTGACGTAGTCGACATTTCCAATACCAAAGCACTGACCGTTTATTATGTAGGCGGTGACGAGGAGTACACCTATTATGTTCCGGTGACGCGCAGGATCAGCGAAACGGTGTCTGATAATGTTACAGCCGTCATTCAGGAATTAACGAAGAGTCCTTCGGGTTCTAACTTGCAAACAGGGTTCATGAGTGATGTAGCTTTACTTGACGAGCCTAAAGTGGCAGAAGGTAAGGTCAGCCTGAATTTTAACGAAAATATCCTTGGAAGCTTTAAAGAGAAAAAGGTATCACAAGAAGTCCTTGATGCCTTGGTCCTTTCCTTAACGGAACAGAAGGGAATTGAAAGCGTTGAAGTGCAAGTGCAGGGCAGCGCAGATGTTCTTAATGAAGAAGGCAAGAAATTATCCGAACCAGTGGTCCGCCCAGAGAAAGTCAACACAGGCAGTTTTTAAATATTTATAGGAATAGCACAATGAGGCAGCCTGCAGCTGCCTCTTATTTTTTAATACCCATACTATAAATCGAAAATAAATTCAAACAAATGAGAAAGTTAATTGCAGTTATAGTTATTGGATGTCAACTCTTTTTGACGACTGGATGCTGGGGAATGAAGGAAATTCAAGCACAAACATATGGATCTGCCCAGGGGATTGATTATAAAAAGGGTGAATTTATCTTATACTTTCAAGCGTTGGATTTTACGGATATAGCGAAACAAGAGGGAGCCGCTGCATTACAAGAAAAATCTTCTGTTCTCATTGGAAAAGGTAAAGGGAAAGTATAGAAGAAGCATATAGTGAATTAGAACAAAATGCAGCATTACCTCTTTATATCGGACATGTTAACTCCTTCATTTTAAGTAGGGATGTAATCAATAAGAAAATGAAGGAGTTCATTGAGTATGTAGGAAAAGAGCCTTTATTACGGTACAATTCATGGTTATTTGTTACAAACGAGGATATTAAAAAGGTTTTTGACAGTGAAAGTTTCTATAATCTTCCTAACCTATTCTCGATTCTTCAAAGGCCAGAGACCGTTACAAATGAAAACTATTTCATTCCCCATTAAAATTCAGTGAACTTGTTTCGAAATTTTATCAACCGGTGGGTTCCATATTAATTCCTTCAATAGAAATAAATGAGCATCATTACTCAGAGGCCGGGAAAGAAAAAAGATACCATCGTTAAATGGTGGGTATGTTTTATCAAAGCAACAGTACAAAGGGTTCGTAAGTAAACAAGATTTAATAGGTTTAAAATGGGTTGAAAAAAGGCGACAATGATTTTTTTCCCTGAATAAACAAAAAATAAGTATTGAAATATTGAAACCTAAAACAAAAATCATTGTATTGGAACAAGATAAGAGACCCTTATATGATTTAGAAGTTAGTGCAAATGGTATATTGAAACTAAATATAGATAACTTGGACATGAATAAAATTGAAAAAAATAGAAATGAAAATTAAGGAAGATATTTTGAAGACATTGGAGACATTGGAGAAAATCAATACAGACCTTTTTAACATAAGTGAAAAGGCATACAGATACCATGTTAATAAGTGGGATAATGAAATGATTAATTCCTTTGATAAAACCTCAATAAATGACATAAAGATATTCACATTGAACATAGTGAAAATTACAAACGTCAGACTACAATTTCTGGGGTTATTGCAAAAGCGGGAGTTGTGTTAGACTTAAATTAACTGGAAAATTCAGCGGCGGTTGTTTATCATGAATGGCAGAGCTGAATTCGTCCGTTTGGCACTGGAGAAGAAGCGGCTTTTACAAATAACGAGTTACAGCAAATTCTTTCTTAGCCCAAAAAAGAGCTCTCACGCCGATAAAATAAAAAAGGGTGAAATCAAAAATGAAGACAGTAATCATTGCAACGAAAAATAAAGGGAAAGCCAAGGAGTTTGAAAGCTTATTCTCTGCTAAAGGATATGAAGTCAAAACACTTCTCGATGTACCGGATGCTCCGGATGTTGAGGAAACAGGCACAACTTTTGAAGAAAATGCGATCCTGAAGGCAGAGGCCATTGCCCATCAGCTAGGCCACTTTGTCATTGCAGATGATTCCGGGTTGATTGTAGATGCATTGGAGGGCCGTCCGGGCGTATATTCTGCGCGCTATGCTGGAGAGTCCAAGAGTGATGAAGCGAACACGGAAAAAGTCCTCCGGGAACTGGAAGGCGTGCCAAAAGAAGATAGGACGGCGAGATTTTATTGCGCCTTGGCACTCGCGTCACCCAACCAGGAAACGATTACGGTATCGGGAACGATGGAAGGCTTGATTACGGAACAGCCTTCAGGAACGAATGGATTTGGATATGATCCCATCTTTTATGTTGAGGAACAGGGCAAAACAAACGCCGAATTAACAAAAGAGGAAAAAACAAAATCAGCCACCGTGCCAACGCATTGAGGGCTCTAGATGAAAAACTTGATCTATTTCTAAAAAGGGAAGAAGGTATGTGACGATGAAAGTGCTAATAATGAGTGACAGTCATGGCTTAACTCATGAAATCAGCATGATAACCGACCGTCATAAACAAGGAGTGGCAGCCATGATCCATTGCGGTGATTCAGAGTTGGAAAGAAATGACCCTTACATGTCGGAGTTCTTAGCCGTTCGCGGGAATTGTGACTATGATTCGGCATATCCGAATGACATTGTGGAGAACATCGCAGGCAAGCGTTTCTTCCTTACACATGGACACCTCTATAACATAAATATGACCTTGATGAACCTGGCTTATAAAAGTGAAGAGACAGGGGCGGATATTATTTGCTTTGGTCACTCTCACGCTGCAGGCTCCGAATTGATTGACGGCAAGCTCTTCATCAACCCGGGAAGCATACGTCAGCCGCGTGGACGAAATGAGAAAACCTATGCCATTTTGGATATCGGAAAGGACGAACTTGAAATCATCTATTATGACCTTGAAGGAAAAATCGTTGAGGAGCTAAGAAATGCTTATCAAATGGAATGACTTCATGTATAATGAACAGGAAGCGTTTTTCCCCGCTTCCTGGGTCATAAAAAAGAAAAAAAACTTTTTATGAAAAACCGTTGACTTTCTTTTGATATCCTACTATAATAAGAAGTGTCCTAAGGGAACAGTTAAGGTAATACATAAGTTTTACCGCAACTTATATCATAAACGTCTCAGTAGCTCAGCTGGATAGAGCAACGCCCTTCTAAGGCGTCGGTCGGGAGTTCGAATCTCTCCTGGGACACTAACTTAAAAAAGCCAAAACCTTCTAAGGTTTTGGCTTTTTTTTTCTTTTTGAACTGTTTAAGTTAACGAAAGTAATTTGGAATGGAATGAAGAAAGGTGCCTTTTGATTTGCATCGTTTAAACGTTAATATTCGTATAACGATAAGAAGTTTATTTCATATTTGTCGCAGGTGGATGATCTTTTATGTCGAACTTGTTATAAATAAGGAGATGTTTAAATGAATAAAGATAGACTATTCAAGTTCATTCAAACTTCCACTCGGGGCAATTTCTTCTCAGTCGAAATATCCGAAGATGGAACTGAAGTGGTCCGATTGGCCAAGGAATTAGAAAAAGAAGGAAGAATCAAGTTGAGGGAATGCAAACGAAAAGAACAAATTGTTTATCTGGAAGGAATACTTAAGTTTGTTCCTAGCTAATACTTAATGAGCTCTAACGAAGGATTTATGTTAGGAATCTCATTTGCTCCACAGAAAAAAGGCATCCATAATCGGATGCCTTTTTTATATCAAATTCTATTTAATGTTTGGAGATTTTTTTAATGGTTTCACGGTTTTTGATTATAGCCGTCTTTAATTCTTCGACGGGTGAACTTTTATCATCTTCTTCACTAAGCTGCATCGTATTTTGTATAAGTAATTCAATCGTATCGCGTAATTCTGGCAGTGATACCTTGAATTGTTCAGGTAAATGTTGTAATGCCTGGTGTAAATCGGTGTTGTGGATTGGTGGAACAATCGCATCGTTTTCATCTTTCAATAATATATCCTCCTCTATGGCTTCTTCACGCTTATATAGCATATTATTGGGGGAATTACGCTTATTATTCATTATACTATATCGCCATAGTCCCTTGGGAATCAATTAATGGATGTCGAATTCGCCTGACAGCTGTATGATATGAAGCCCCTTCTGACTATCAAGATCAAATGCTTTGCCGGAATTATAAATAAATCAGAAAAATATTGACATAATACAAACAAATTAATATTATGTTTATTATATCGTAAACTTTATAGGGAAGTGTTTGTTTTATGAAGGACGCTGAAATGTTTTGGGGCGCATCTCAGGATGAGCTTAAACAAGGGTACATCGAAGGTGAGAATCAATATGTTTGTTTGTTGTGTGGTAATGCAATTGAAAAGGGGATCGTATACCCGAAAGATGGGGTTCTTTATGAAGCAAAGAGGTATATGCGAATTCATATTGAACATGCACACAGCTCCGTTTTTGAATACTTGATTGATCTCGATAAAAAACTTACAGGTCTCACGGACCATCAAAATCGCCTTCTTCGCCTTTTTTACCAAGGGAAGAATGATGCTGAGGTTCAGGAGGAAATGGGGATTGGCAGTCCGTCCACCATTCGGAACCATCGTTTTGTTTTGAAAGAGAAAGAGCGTCAAGCTAAGTTGTTTTTAGCTCTGATGGAACTTCTGAAAGGTAAAGATGAACATGCTCCGGCATTTATCCCGCTTCATCAAAAAGCAAGGATGGTCGATGATCGTTATAACGTTACCGAGGATGAAAAGGTGAATGTGCTGAAAAAATACTTCCCTAAAGGCAGTCAGGATGAATTAAAGTCTTTCCCGCCAAAGGAAAAACAAAGGCTGATCATTCTCCAAGAAATTATGAACCGTTTTGAAAATGAGCGGAGATACGAAGAAAAAGAAATCAATCAAATATTGGGTGCCGTTTATCATGATCATGTCCTATTGAGAAGGTATTTAATAGAATATGGATTCTTGGATAGAAAGCCTGATGGGAGCCAATATTGGCTGAAGAAATGATGACTGGAGGCAAGAAAGATGGATCGTAAAAAAGAACTGAAGCAATTATATAAAGAAACGAAAGTTGAAGCAGGTGTATACCAAATCAGAAATACGGTAAATGATAAAGTCTTTATCGGAAGCACCAGGAATTTAAAGACGTTGAAGGGGAAACAATTTGAATTGGAAAATGGAACAAACACCAATAAAGTGCTGCAAGGTGAGTGGAACCAATATGGGAAAGATGCTTTTTCTTTTGAGGTACTGGAGGTATTGAAGCCAAAAGAAACAGGATTTTTTGATGCTAAACGGGAATTGAAAAAACTTGAAGAAATGTGGCTGGAAAAAATACAGCCATACGAAGAACGGGGATACAATAGAATGAAATCGAACTGACTTGTACGTAGCCTTTAGAGATTCTCCGCGATTCCCAGCTGCCGATTTACCTTTGATGCATTTCTTTATGAAAAATAAGGTATTATGGAAGCGGATGGTAATATATTTTAGTGTTTAGGATTAGGAGGTGCTGGGATGGAAAATGGCGATGGATATCTACGGGCGAAAAAAGGGTTGAAAACCTTAAGGCATTCTACATTCATCTAATGGTGTATGTATTGGTGAATGTCATGTTGATTGCGATTAACCTATTGACGGATCCTGGTTATTGGTGGTTCCTTTATCCCCTTGGAGGGTGGGGGATTGGTGTTCTGATACATGGAATTACCATTCTTGCGCAAGGAAACTTCGGGTCTGAGTGGGAAGAAAGAAAAATAAAAGAATATATGGAAAAGGATAAAAAGAACGGCTGAATTTTGGCGTGTTCAAAACAGGGAGTCATTTGTGGCTCTTTTTTTGTGGAAAAATAATCGGTGGATCTCACTTGTTGTAAGTTTTTAAATGGTTTAAGCTAGTAATGGGGGACCTGTCTATGAAAAAGGGGGAAACCCGTGGAGGACCTTCACTAAATAATAATTAATCTTAGGAGTTGCGAATGAAAAAATAGGATGGACCATAACGGGAATAGGGGCAATCATGGCGCTGGGGGCCTTGCTTTATCCTTTGAATGTTATTGATAAAACTCTATGTATATATTTATTGCTCGGCGGTGCAGGGCTAATGTTTGTCGGGTCAATGTTCAGGGCCTTTTCGCTCCTGAAAAGATGACTGATTTTACGTTTGATAAAAACGCTCGATTAAGGTGATGACATGGAGAAAAACCAATTGAAATATGCCCAGCAGCATCTGGCTAATGAACGCACCTTCTTGGCGTGGATAAGGACGGTGATTGCGATAGTGGGGGTTGGTTTTCTTGCGACAAGCCTCCATTTTACGATTGGTGTGCATCGGGATGCCTGGATTGACTTGATCAGCATCGTGCTTGGGATGTTTGCGTGTGCATTGGGACTTGTGATTACCGTTCTGGCGACAATCGGTTATCTTCAGAAGAAACGGCAAATCAATGAAGGGACGTTTGAGCCTTCAAGTGCGCACGTAATTCTAATCGCTGTTTTTATGGTCATATTGTTATCGATGATCATTTTATATTTTGTTTTCATTTAAAACTGTCCTAACCTAAATAGGGCAGTTTTTTTAGTTTCTGTTATTATATACTTATTCTTACATCATTACGGAAAGATTTCTTCCATTAACTTAATGCCAACAAAAAACGAAAGCTTAAAAAAATGTATTTCAGGTTATGAAAGAATCATCCAGACTGTATATAAATTCGAAGAAAACGAGTTTGCCTGTAATTTTATGGCGGTTACAATTTGGACGTTGATTTCCGGTCCAGGCACTCGCTTCCCGCAGGAGTCTCGCTCCTTCCTCTACAATCAACTTCGTTACTTAAGGAGTTGAAGGTATTGCTACTTTGGGTCCGTTGGTTCGGGAGCATCATTTAATGAAAGATACGTTTTCCGAACCCCTTTTGTCGACTAAATGGAATAATTAAAACCTTTTTATTATATTAAATACAGTGTTGAGCACGTTAGCCATGGTGAAAGGGTATATAAGCGGCAAGGGAAAAATCGATCAAGTTTTGTCTTTTGACTTCCTTGAAAAAATATCATAAACCATCATGAGATTGTGAATAAACTTCACATGGGTAATGCTAACTTTATAACCCTTGGAGTACTTTATTCAATTTCAATCACGTTTTAAATATTTGTTTATTTTTCCATTTTGTGAGATATGATAAAGAGGAACTAAAAGGAGGTCATCGAGATGGTGGATATCAAAAAAGGCGAAAGTTCTTTTTTGTCGAAGAATCTGGTGAGAAACTAGCGGAAATTACATTCTTTAAATCAGGTGATGATGAGATCACGGTCGATCATACCGTCGTTTCTGACAAGCTTCGCGGGCAAAAGGTAGGGAATTCCCTTGTTGAAAAGGTAATAGGATTCGCAAGGGAGGAAAACCTGAAAATTGTTCCGGTATGTTCGTTCGTTCAAAAACAATTTGAAGAAAATGCAGAATACGAGGATGTATTGGCAAAATGAACCAGAGGGCTGACTTAGGGGATGATTAATATCGCCTGTGTTCAGCCCTTTGCCATTTTTTTAGATAATCTTCATACCTCCAATAAAATAATAGTAAAGCCTTTCCGCCTACGTATGCTCGCATTAATATAGGGGAGGTGCCAGGATGGCCATCAAATTACAAACCCTATTGAATCGTGTAAAGGAAAATATGGGAAGCGGTATGAATCCAGTCGTGAACGAGACGATACTCGAAGTGTTGAAATTAGCTTATGAAGTGGGGATATTTGTTCAAATAACGGCTGGTTATCGAAGTTTCCGAGAACAAAATGAATTGTATGAACGGGGCAGAACGAATAAATCAAAGCCAATCGTGACTTATGCCAGAGGAGGCCAATCCTTGCATAAAGGGATGAAGGACGAATCTTGTATCAAGAGTGGCGTCAGCGAACAGTGAAAATGAAGCTGAAAGGGAAAATGGATGATCCGCTATTTGAGAAATCCGATACTGGTGACTGGCATCATGTGGATAGTTTGCGAATATTTCAGTGGAGAAGTTTGTTATCACATGAATGATTTTAATGGGATATCTGATGTTTTTAAAAATTAAAAATTGAAAAAACTTTTTTGCAGAATGTGGCCATGATAGGTATGTAAGCGGATACAACAAATCTTTCAATTTAGAATTATCAAAAAATTTAAAAAAACCTGTTGACTACTACCTGAAATACACGTAAGATAATCACAAATACAAGACATCAAACATAAGCGTTTCGAAAAATATGAATAATGCGAAAAGCATTGAAGAGGATAAGTAGTCTTTTAAAAAGGCAGTCACAGAGAGCCGGGTAGCTGAGAGCCGGTATTGTCCCGAAAGATGAACTCACCTTGGAGTTTCAGCTTGAACGTCAGACTAGTAGAGCTGAACGGGTGCGTACCAGTACCCGTTACCAAAACAGAGAATAGTGTAGTCTATTCAAAGTGCGCATGGAGTTTCATGCGAAAAAGGGTGGTACCGTGGAGTGGCTCATCAAGCCTTTTCACCCCTTTAACTTGCCGAGTGCAAGTACATTTGGGGTGAAAAGGCTTTTTTGTATGCATAAAAAGCTGAAAATTCTGAATGTTAAGAAAACATTCAGTGAAAAAGCGAAGGAGGTTTTTTACGAAATGACACAAAAGTCAGTTGTTGCTGATCGGAAAAGTGGAAAGACACATTATAGTGGTGCCGAATTTCTGCTGGATGCATTGAAAAAGGAAAATGTTGAAGTCATCTTTGGTTATCCGGGAGGTTCTGTATTGCCGATTTATGACAAGCTTTACAGTTCAGAACTTTTTCATATTTTGACAAGGCACGAACAGGGTGCCATTCATGCAGCGGAAGGATACGCCAGGATTACCGGCAAGCCGGGGGTGGTCATAGTCACATCCGGTCCAGGGGCAACGAACATCGTCACCGGTTTGGCCGATGCGATGATCGACTCTTTACCGCTAGTGGTAATTTCGGGTCAGGTAGCTACCAGTGTAATTGGCTCGGATGCTTTCCAGGAAGCTGATGTACTGGGGATTACTACACCGATCACAAAACATAACTATCAGGTAAGGAAGCCGGAAGACCTTCCGCGCATTATAAAAGAAGCTTTTATATCGCTTCCAGCGGCCGGCCCGGTCCAGTATTAATCGATATACCTAAGGATATGGCCATTATAAAAGGTGTAGCGACGGATGAGGAGCCAGAAATGAATCTCCCGGGCTATCAGCCGACGACCAAGCCGAATTACTTACAGATCAGAAAGCTAGTTGAGGCCGTAAGCGGGGCGAAAAGACCGGTCATTCTTGCAGGGGCAGGTGTCCTGCATGCAAAGGCCTCCCATCTATTAAAGGAATATGTCGAGCAGCAAGGCATTCCCGTCGTCCACACTTTATTGGGTCTTGGGGCTTTCCGGCGGAACATCCTCTCTTTATCGGAATGGGTGGTATGCATGGCTGCTATGCAGCAAACATGGCGTTAGCGAAATGTGATCTATTAATCAATATCGGTGCAAGGTTCGATGATCGTTTGACTGGGAATCTAGCGAAATTCGCACAGCACGCAACGGTTGCCCATATCGATATTGATCCAGCGGAAATCGGTAAAAATGTGCCGACAAAAATTCCAGTCGTCGGAAGTGCCAAGGAAGCACTCTCGGAGTTGATTGCGCAAAATGGCAAGAAACCGGAAATTGATGAATGGACAACACAGCTGACTGCATGGAATGAAAAGTTCCCATTGCGTTATACCCATGAAGAAGGCGTTCTGAAACCTCAGCGTGTCATCCAGATGCTTCATGAAAAAACGAATGGGGAGGCCATTGTTACGACGGATGTTGGACAGCATCAAATGTGGGCAGCTCAATACTATCCATTTAACAAACCGGATTCATGGGTCACTTCCGGCGGATTGGGGACGATGGGCTTTGGCTTACCATCGGCTCTCGGAGCGCAACTGGCGAATCCGAAAGCGACGGTGCTTTCCATATCGGGGGATGGCGGATTCCAGATGTGCCTGCAAGAACTTTCAGTCATTGCCGAAATGAATCTGCCAATCAAAATCATCATCGTCAACAACGGGGCGCTAGGGATGGTAAGGCAGTGGCAGGAACTCTTTCATGAAAACCGTTTCTCACACAGTATTTTTCAATCGCATCCGGATTTCGTGAAATTGGCCGATGCTTATGGAATTCCGGGATACAAGGTGACGACGGAGGAAGAAGCAAGCAACTGCCTGGATGTAGCGTTAAAGACCGATGGTCCGGTGCTGATTGATTTCCGCGTAAAACAAAATGAAAATGTCTTTCCGATGGTAGCACAAGGAAAAGGGCTAGATGAAATGGAAGGAGTTTAATCAATGAAGGGAATTCTTAGCCTCACAGTGAACAACCGGCCAGGCGTCCTGAATCGGATTACGAACCTGTTCACGAAAAGAAATTATAACATTGAAGGCATGACTGTCGGACCTTCCGAACAGGATGGCATTTCAAGGATGACCTTCGTGGTCGATGTTGATGACGAAGCTGTCATTGAACAGATCACCAAGCAATTGAATAAGCAGATCGATGTTTTGAAAGTATATGATATTACGAATCAATCGATTGTGGCGAGGGAACTTGCACTCATTAAAATAATGGTGACTACACAAACCCGAGCCGAGATTTATTCAGTCATCGAACCCTTCCGAGCTTCAGTTATTGATGTCAGCAAAGATAGCCTGACAGTTCAAATCACAGGGGAATCGGATAAAATCGAAGCCTTCATTGAACTGATCAAGCCATATGGCATCAAGGAATTGGCAAGGACAGGGACTGCCGCCATCCCGCGTGGAATGCAAATTGCACACGCTAAGAGTGCGACAATCGTATAAAAAAACCAAAACAAAAACCAAAACAAAAACCAAAACAAAAAACAATGATGAAAAGGGAGATGTAATTATTATGGCAAAAGTATATTATAACGCAGAAGCAAACGAGAATTTCTTCAACAATAAAAAGGTAGCGGTAATCGGATATGGTTCACAAGGACACGCACACGCACAAAACCTACGTGACAGCGGTGTAGATGTAATCATCGGAATCAGGAAAGGTAAATCCTTCGATAAAGCGGTGGAAGACGGCTTTAATGTTTACACAGTGAAAGAAGCAGCTGAACAGGCAGACGTGATCATGAACCTATTACCGGATGAAACTCAGCCGAAAGTATACCAAGAAGAAATCAAACCGGTATTGCGTGCAGGTCAAGCGTTAATGTTCGCACACGGATTCAACGTCCATTTCAATCAAATCGTTCCGCCGGCAGACGTGGATGTATTATTAGTCGCTCCAAAAGGTCCGGGACATCTTGTACGCCGTACATATGAACAAGGTGCAGGGGTGCCGGCATTGTTCGCCATCTACCAAAATGTTACGGGTGAAGCAAGAGAATTGGCACTTGCGTACGCTCGGGGAATCGGTTCTTTAAGAGCTGGCGGTTTGGAAACTACATTCCAGGAAGAAACGGAAACGGATCTATTTGGAGAGCAAGCTGTACTTTGCGGCGGATTGACTGCCCTTGTGAAAGCTGGATTCGAAACCTTGACAGAAGCTGGATATCAACCGGAAGTAGCATATTTCGAGTGTTTGCATGAACTTAAATTAATCATCGACCTTATGTATGAAGGCGGTATGGAAAACATGCGCTATTCCATTTCTGACACGGCTCAATGGGGAGATTTCGTTTCTGGACCACGCGTCGTGACGGAAACTACGAAAGAGGCAATGAAAGCGATCCTGAAAGACATCCAAGACGGTGAGTTCGCTAAAGGATGGATCTTGGAAAATCAAGCGAATCGTCCGGTCTTCAATGCTATCAATAATCGTGAAAACCAACATCAAATCGAAGTGGTTGGCCGTGAATTAAGAAAAATGATGCCATTCGTAAAACCTCAACAAAAAGAGAAAGAAGTGGTAGCCGTTGCGAAAAATTAATATATTCGAAACTACACTTCGAGATGGGGAGCAATCCGCCGGTGTAAATTTGAATTTTACCGAAAAACTTGAAATTGCTTATCAGCTTGAAAGATTGGGTGTTGATATAATCGAAGCCGGTTTTCCGGCAGCATCCAAAGGGGATTTCAACTCCGTACAGGAAATCGCGCGCAAAATCAAAAACAGCTCTGTCACAGGGCTGGCGCGTGCTGTAAAAGGGGATATCGATGCAGCTTGGGATTCATTAAGGGGCGGTGCAGAACCAAGATTGCATACGTTCATTGCCACTTCGCCCATTCATCGTGAATATAAGTTGAAAATGTCGAAGCAGCAAGTGATTGAAAGGTCGGTTGAAATGGTTAAGTACGGAGCAGCGCGTTTTCCGATCGTACAATGGTCTGCAGAAGATGCAAGCCGTACAGAACTTGACTATTTGGCTGAAATCGTTGAAGCGGTCATTCAAGCTGGTGCCAAGGTCATTAACATCCCGGATACTGTAGGGTATGCAGCTCCAATCGAGTACGGAAACATTTTCAGATACCTTCGTGAGCATGTTCCTTCTATTGATAAAGTTAGTTTATCCGCACACTGCCATGACGATCTTGGAATGGCGACGGCCAATTCATTGGCTGCCATCGAAGGCGGGGCTACGCAAGTCGAAGGCACAATCAACGGAATTGGTGAACGTGCCGGAAACGTGGCACTTGAAGAAGTGGCCATGGCACTCTACATCCGCAAAGATTTC
Source organism: Peribacillus frigoritolerans (assembly GCA_030562215.1). Lineage (GTDB taxonomy): Bacteria > Bacillota > Bacilli > Bacillales > DSM-1321 > Peribacillus > Peribacillus frigoritolerans_B. Next base: position 643,390 of record JAUPFL010000002.1, read on the forward strand.
TATCAAGCGGAAACGGGTCTCGTATTGAATGAAATTAAAAGGACCAGTGATTTGGTCAGCCGCCTTACGGGAATGCAAGTTCCTGCTAATAAAGCCATTATTGGTGCCAATGCATACGCACATGAATCCGGCATTCACCAGGATGGCGTGTTAAAAGAAAAAACGACATATGAAATCATATCACCTGAACTCGTCGGGGTTTCGTCCAATTCACTCGTTTTAGGAAAGCATTCAGGACGCCATGCTTTCAAAGAAAGATTACAAGAGTTGAATTTTACGGTAACGGATGAGGAAATGAACTCATTATTCGTCCAATTCAAGGAATTGGCCGATAATAAAAAGACCATGACGGATGAAGATATCGTTGCGCTGGTGCTTGAAGAGAAAGCGACGGATATCAGTTTCTATGACATGATTTCCTTACAGATTTCCCATGGTACCCATCAGACGGCGACTGCGACGGTCACACTGAAAAAGGCGATAATGAAGAGATCCAGGAAGCGGCTACTGGTGCAGGAAGTGTAGAAGCCCTATATAACACGCTTGAAAGATGTTTGGGCAGCGAGATCAACTTGCTGGACTATCGTATTCAATCGGTGGGCGGCGGAATGGATGCACTCGCTCAGGTTTTTGTGAAAATTGATTATAACGGTGTGGAAACAAGCGGCAGGGGTCTTGATCAGGACGTCTTGGAAGCATCCGCCAAAGCGTATTTGAACGCTGTGAACCGTGTGATCATCATGAAGGAACTGGAAGAAAAAGCAGTATTACAATAGGAAGGGGAGATTTCGATGAAAAGGAATATTGCGGTGCTTCAAGGAGATGGCATCGGGAAAGAAGTAACAAGAGGCGCTGTAGAAATCCTCGAAGCCGTTGCCCAAAGATATGGACACGATTTTGAATTTCAATATGGTGAGATTGGCGGAGGTGCCATCGATAGCACAGGTTCACCCCTGCCGGATGAAACAGTGGAGATTTGTAAAAACAGCGATGCGGTATTATTAGGGGCCGTTGGAGGACCTAAGTGGGATGACCAGCCTGCGCACCTAAGACCGGAACGAGGTTTGTTGAAAATCCGAAAAGATTTGAATCTTTATGCTAACATCCGTCCAATCAGCTATTATTCCAGCTTGTCGGAATCTTCTCCTCTTAAAAAGGAATTCATTGAAGATGTGGATTTCGTGATTGTCAGGGAACTAACTGGCGGCCTTTATTTCGGAAAGCCAAGTGAGCGCGTTGAAAAAGAAGGGAAAGAGGCGGTCGTCGATACACTTTTCTATCAGAAAAGCGAAATGAAGCGCATCATCGAACTTGCTTTTTCATTAGCATCGGATCGCAAGAAAAAGTAACATCCGTGGATAAAGCGAATGTTCTTGAATCCAGCAGGATGTGGCGTGAGACGGCTGAAGAAATTGCCAAGGACTATCCGGATGTAATCCTTGAACATATGCTTGTCGATAATGCAGCCATGCAATTGATCAAAAACCCGAAACAATTTGATATTATCGTGACGGAGAATATGTTCGGTGATATTTTAAGCGATGAAGCTTCGGTATTGACTGGCTCGCTTGGAATGCTTCCTTCCGCCTCCATATCAACAAATGGGCCTAATCTATATGAACCGATTCATGGCTCTGCCCCGGATATTGCGGGCAAAAACCTGGCAAATCCGATTGGGACGATTTTATCAGCGGCTTCCTTGCTGCGTCTATCCTTTGGTTTGGAAGATGAGGCGAAAGCAGTTGAGCAGGCGGTGGAAACGGTCCTTGAATATGGCTTGAGAACAGGCGATATCGCAAATGGCCAACCAACCATTACGTCTACCTCAGAGATGATTGCAGAAATAAAAGCAAATCTTTTAGACCAGGAAGCCATTTCCAACATCATGGGAGCTTACGCATAAACTTCTTTCACGGCCTAACATTAGGCCGTGTTTTTTAAAAAATACAAGATTGATCGAGGTGGGATAGTGATGGGAAAGTCGATAATAGAGAAAATATGGGATCGCCATATTGTAAATGAAGAAGTGAATAAACCGGATTTAATTTATATAGACCTTCAATATATTCATGAAGTGACCTCTCCGCAAGCATTTGAAGGATTGAGATTAAAAGGACGCAAAGTCAGGAGACCCGATCGTACTTTCGCGACAATGGATCATAATGTGCCAACGGTTAATCGCTATTTCATCGAGGATGATATTGCAAGGAAACAACTAGAAGCGCTTGAGCAAAACTGTAAGGAGTTCGGTATCCGCCTTGCTGATTTAGACAGCCCGGATCAAGGTATCGTTCACGTTATCGGGCCGGAATTAGGCTTACACAGCCAGGGATGACGATTGTCTGCGGAGACAGTCATACGTCTACACATGGTGCGTTTGGCTCGATAGCATTTGGAATCGGTACGAGTGAGGTCGAGCATGTTTTGGCCACACAAACCCTATGGCAAACAAAACCCAAAACATTAAAGCTTGAGGTTAATGGCAAGCTTGGTCATGGCGTGATGGCGAAAGATGTCATATTATATGTGATTTCTAAATTCGGCGTCGATTTCGGAACTGGACATATCATTGAGTATTGCGGGAAGTTTTCCGGGATATGTCAATGGAAGAAAGAATGACGGTTTGCAATATGTCGATCGAAGGCGGGGCAAGAGCCGGTCTGGTAGCTCCTGATGAAACAACGTTCTCTTACTTGAAAGGTCGTAAATATTTGCCGAAAGGAGAAGAGTTCGAGCGATGTGTTCAGGACTGGAAGTCACTTTCCAGCGATGAGGATGCTGTATATGACCAAGAAATCATTCTCGATGGCAGCCTGATTTCACCAATGGTCAGCTGGGGGACGAATCCTGGAATGGCTAGTGGCGTGGACGGAAAAGTACCTACCTTCGCAGAGGAAATCATGGATCCTAAGGAACTGAATCGAGCCATTGAGTATATGGGTCTTGAGGAAGGCATGCCGATCACGGAAATTCCCGTACAACATGTATTCATAGGATCGTGTACCAATTCACGCATTGAGGACTTACGGCAAGCCGCAGAAATGATCGAAGGCCAAACTGTTCAAAAAGGGGTTCGGGCGATGGTCGTACCCGGTTCACAAAGCGTAAAAAGGCAAGCGGAAGATGAAGGGTTGGATGAGATTTTCAAATCTGCGGGCTTTGAATGGCGCGAATCGGGCTGCAGCATGTGCCTGAGCATGAACCCTGACGTGGTTCCGGCCGGCGAGCATTGTGCCTCCACAAGCAATCGGAACTTTGAAGGCAGGCAAGGAGCTGGAGCAAGAACACACCTGGTTAGTCCGGCTATGGCTGCCGCGGCCGCCATTCATGGGAAATTTGTCGATATCAGGAATTTGAAAAGAACTGAACAAGTCCAATAAGAATACGAATTAACCGGAGGTGCAGAGTATGGAACCCATTACTATATATAAAGGAAGAGCGGCGGCACTTGACCGTAAAAACGTGGATACGGACCAAATCATTCCAAAGCAATTTTTAAAAAGGATTGAGCGAAGCGGATTTGGCGAATTTTTATTCTATAACTGGCGTTTTGATGAAAATGGAAAGGAACGTCCTGATTTTGAATTGAATCAGCCCCATAATCAAAACACGTCCATATTAATAGCAGGTGAAAATTTTGGCTGCGGTTCATCCCGTGAGCATGCCCCTTGGTCATTGAAAGACTACGGATTCGATATCATCATCGCTCCGTCTTATGCTGATATCTTTAAAAGTAATTGCATGAAAAATGGCATGGTCCCCATTGCTTTGACCCAGACTGAAGTAAACTATTTAATGGAGAGAGTGTCGGCACCTGATTATGAGTTGACGATCGACCTTCCCAATCAGACATTGAAAGATGGTCAAGGGTTTGAAACGAGCTTTGAAATTCATCCATATTGGAAGGAAATGCTCATTAAAGGCTGGGATGAAATTTCGATAACGCTTCAATATGATAAAGAGATTTCAGCCTATGAATCTCAAAAAAACCTGTATCGAGTATTTAATAGAAAAAGTCATTTCCCGTTCTCCTTTCTTATTTGAAAGGATGCGGGATTTTTTATCGGAAAAAGAAGGAAAGACGTGCATCCGCCATATAAATTTTTGTGTTTCCAGCTATTACATGCTAAACTGTTTCTCAAAAAGCGAACGGTGAGGCGGAAAATAGGATGGATGATGAAAACAACCAAAAGAAGGCCGGAGAAACAAAGATTATCGCCTTTCCAAATCTCGGTGAAAGGCTGATTGTAAAAGGACTGGATGAGCTTGGTAACAGGAACTTTAAAGCGGCTGCACAGCTCTTCAGCCAAGCCAGGGAGTATGAGCCCGAAAATGATGAAGTTTGCATGGGGCTAGTGGTCTCGCTAGTTGAACTTGAGTATTACCAGGAGTCAAAAGAGTTGTGTATAGAGATGCTGAATAAAGGCATCGGCGACTATTTTCAACTGATCAATATTTATTTGATGGTACTGCTGCAATTAGGCGAGCATCAGGAAATGGTCACGACGATCGAACTGCTATTTGAAGAAAGCCAAATTCCCTTTGATAAAGAGGAACATTTCGAAAAGATGCTTCAGTTCAGCAAAAGGGCCCTTGAGGATAAAAAAGAGGAGAAGGAAAGGCAAAATCAACAGCTTTCAGAGGAAATGCAGGAGGATGAACTTTTTGAAGGGAAAACGGACAGTGAGATGCTCATGGTCATTTCAAAACTCACGAATATCAATATTCGACCATTTATCCCTCAAATCGAAGAATTTCTACAAAAAGATGAGGGACATCCTTTCTTTAAAACGATGCTCCTTAACATCCTTATCGACCAGGAATATAATCAGGAATTGACGGTGAGGAAATTCAATCAATCGAAGTCGGTCACCCCAAAGGAATTGAAAAGTTTGAAGGAGACGGACTTCTATAAGAAGGTAACCGGACTGACCGAAGAGGAAATCAGTCAGGATAATCCGAGCTTATTTGAAATGGTCCATAGTTTGATTGAACGTCATTCTTTTTTATTGTTTCCTTTTGAACCAGGATCTGAAAGCTTGCCTGCATGGGCAGCTGCCTACCATGCCTTGGCGGAAGAATACATGACCGGGGAAGTTTTCGTGAGGGACTTAGCGGGCCTTTACCGTGCTGATGAGGAAAGCGTTGCGGATATTCTATCCTATATAAAAGAAATTGAAGAAATTTCTTATCCTATTATTTAAGCTATTGCTGTTGTAACAGATTAATCCTGTGGTATAATGTAGTGGTTGTAATGTATAATCGTCTAATTTTGACGATTTCCCCAATATTTTGGGGGTATATTTGAAGGATGACTTGTTAACACTTGCAAAGCATAATCATCCAATGCTTATTATTGAAGTATATAGATTTTTGGAGGGAAACACATGTCTGTAAAATGGGAAAAACAAGAAGGTAATCAAGGCGTACTAACAATTGAAGTTGACGCTGCAAAAGTAAACGAAGGTTTAGACGCAGCTTTCAAAAAAGTAGTGAAACAAGTAAATGTACCTGGCTTCCGTAAAGGTAAAATGCCACGTCAAATGTTCGAAAAGAAATTCGGCGTAGAATCACTTTACCAAGATGCGCTTGATATCATTCTTCCAGATGCTTATGCAAATGCTGTCGAAGAAGCTGGAATTCAGCCTGTAGATCGTCCAGAAATCGACATCGAGAAAATGGAAAAAGGCGAAAACCTGATCTTCACTGCGACTGTAACAGTTAAGCCTGAAGTTAAATTGGGAGATTACAAAGGTGTTGAAGTTGAAAAATTCAATACTGAAGTAACTGACGAAGATGTTGAAAACGAATTGAAAACTTTGCAGGAGCGTCAAGCTGAGCTTGTCGTTAAAGAAGAAGGACAAGTTGCTGAAGGCGATACGGTCGTTCTTGACTTTGAAGGATTCGTTGATGGTGAAGCATTCGAAGGCGGAGCTTCAGAAAACCATTCATTGGAAATCGGTTCAAACTCTTTCATTCCAGGATTCGAAGAGCAACTTGTAGGTCTTGAAACTGGCGCTGAAAAAGATATCGAAGTTACATTCCCTGAAGAATACCACGCTGCTGAACTTGCGGGTAAACCAGCAGTATTCAAAGTGAAAATTCACGAAATCAAAACAAAACAACTTCCTGAGTTGGATGATGAGTTCGCGAAAGATGTCGACGACGAAGTGGAAACTTTGGCTGAACTTAAAGAAAAAACAAAACATAAATTAGAGCATGACAAAAAACATGAAGAAGAAAACTTCATTCAAAACACTGTAATTGGTAAAGCTGTTGAAGGTGCAGAAATAGACGTTCCTGAAGCAATGATTTCAAACGAAGTTGACCGCATGATGAATGAGTTCTCTCAACGCATTCAATCTCAAGGCCTTAATTTGGAACTCTACTACCAATTCTCAGGTCAAGACGAAGAAGCTTTAAAAGCGCAAATGAAAGAAGAAGCTGAAGGGCAAGTTCGTACGAGCCTAACTCTTGAAGCAATCGCAGAAGTTGAAAAACTTGAAGCGACTGACGAAGATGTAGAAGCTGAACTTGCACAAATGGCTACTATGTACAATATGGAAGTTGACGCGATCAAACAAGCTCTTGGAAACTTAGAAGGAATCAAAGGCGATCTTAAAATTAAGAAAGCGATTGACTTCTTGGTAGAAAACAGCAAAACAGTTGACGCAAAATAATTTTTATAAATAAGTAGATTAAAATATTTCCTTTAAAAAACAAGGCGCGAGTAATCGTGCCTTGTTTTATACATATTGAGAATTCGTGTAATTTTTAAATATCGGTTATTTCCTGATTGATTTTTTTGGGATTTCGGTGTAGATTAGTTCTAATACCGCATATACATATTTATACAGCAAATCCTGCTTTTAAAAATCCAAAGTTTTGGGCATGCTGGTAAAGGGCAAATACATATTGATTGATTATTGTACTTATTTAACAACTCGGACCGTGAGCATTTTTGTTACTAAACTTCCAAGAACATGATAAAATGCAAAACATACTAGGGATTTTGGAATGTTTAAGCAGATGTGTGCCTAGTTTTTTCTTTACGATTAGGTACCGCTATGTAATAGAGTTGGAAGAGTATTTAAAGGGGTGAACGTACATGTTTAAATTTAATGATGAAAAAGGACAGTTAAAATGTTCTTTTTGCGGTAAAACACAAGAACAAGTCCGTAAACTGGTTGCTGGTCCAGGTGTCTATATTTGTGACGAGTGTATAGAACTTTGTACGGAGATCGTCGAAGAAGAGCTTGGAACTGATGAAGAAGTAGAATTCAGAGATGTTCCTAAACCTATGGAAATCCGTGAAATTCTTGACGAATATGTGATTGGACAAGAACAGGCGAAGAAATCTTTGGCTGTCGCTGTTTATAACCATTATAAACGTATCAATTCCAATAGCAAAGTCGACGATGTTGAACTTTCTAAAAGTAACATCGCCCTAATCGGACCGACGGGAAGCGGGAAAACCCTTCTTGCGCAAACATTGGCACGATTACTGAATGTTCCTTTTGCCATTGCTGATGCCACTTCATTGACGGAAGCTGGATATGTTGGGAAGATGTTGAAAACATCCTTCTAAAATTAATCCAAGCAGCTGATTACGATGTGGAAAAAGCGGAAAAAGGCATCATTTACATTGATGAAATCGATAAAGTTGCCCGTAAATCGGAAAATCCTTCTATTACACGTGACGTGTCTGGTGAAGGTGTGCAACAAGCTTTATTGAAAATCCTTGAAGGAACGGTTGCGAGCGTTCCGCCTCAAGGTGGACGTAAACATCCACATCAGGAATTCATCCAAATCGATACGACCAATATTTTGTTCATCTGCGGCGGTGCCTTTGATGGCATCGAACCGATCATCAAACGCCGTCTTGGTCAAAAAGTCATTGGCTTTGGCTCTGACGTGAAAAAGGATGATGTTGCAGAAAAAGAATTGCTTTCCAAAGTCCTTCCTGAAGACTTGCTTCGTTTCGGATTAATTCCGGAATTCATCGGACGTCTTCCGGTAATTGCGACTCTTGAGCAATTGGATGAAGCTGCTTTGATTGAAATCCTTACACAACCGAAAAATGCCCTTGTTAAACAATATCAAAAACTACTTGAGCTTGACGATGTTGAATTGGAATTCGAACAGGAAGCGCTAAGTGAAATTGCTAAAAAGGCAATTGAACGCAAAACTGGTGCACGTGGTCTGCGATCCATCATCGAAGGCATCATTCTTGAAGTGATGTTCGATCTGCCTTCACGTGATGATGTTGCAAAATGTGTAATCACAGGCAGCACGATTTCGAAAAATGAATCTCCAAAGCTCGTCCTTAAAGACGGTACAACCGTCAAAGGACAGGAAAAGAAAACATCTGCTTGATTTATAAGGAAAGAGAAAGACTGCCAGTTCATCTGGCAGTCTTTTTCTTTGTCTTTTTCTCAAATTGTTGTTATTCAGGATAAAAACGCCAATTTTTCAACACGAATTTCTTGGATAATTTCGCCCTTCCAAAGGAGATACTAACAGAAATGACAAACTAGGAGAGTGCAGGAGGGAATACGATGAATTGGACAGGATTGGCGTTGTTTATCCAGCTGTTTTTTGGGATTATTATTGGATTGTATTTTTTGAACTTATTGAAAGGCCAGCGGACACAAAAAGTTTCCATTGACCGTGATTCACGTAAGGAGATGGACCAGTTACGGAAGATGAGATCGATTTCGTTAACAGAGCCATTGGCAGAAAAAGTTAGACCAAGCACATTTAATGAAATCATCGGTCAAGAAGATGGGATTAAATCTTTAAAAGCTGCTTTATGTGGGCCGAATCCCCAGCATGTGATAATTTACGGTCCTCCTGGGGTAGGGAAAACCGCGGCTGCCAGACTTGTTTTGGAAGAGGCGAAGAAAAATGGCAAGTCCTTTTAAGAATTCAGCCGTTTTCGTCGAATTGGACGCCACCACAGCCAGGTTCGATGAACGAGGGATTGCCGATCCGCTCATTGGTTCTGTGCACGATCCAATTTACCAAGGTGCCGGGGCAATGGGACAGGCCGGCATTCCGCAGCCAAAGCAGGGTGCAGTCAGCAATGCTCATGGAGGCGTGCTGTTCATAGATGAAATAGGGAGCTTCATCCCATACAGATGAATAAACTGTTAAAGGTATTGGAGGATCGTAAGGTCTTTCTGGAAAGTGCTTATTATCAAGAGGAAAATCAAAATATTCCCACTCACATCCATGATATTTTTAAAAATGGACTGCCGGCAGACTTTAGGTTGATTGGAGCCACTACAAGAACGCCAAATGAAATAGCGCCTGCGATACGTTCAAGATGCATAGAAGTGTTTTTCCGTGAACTTGACCGGGAAGAAATAATCACCGTGGCTAAGAATGCCTCAGATAAAGTGGGGATCACCATCAGTGAAAAAGGCTTGCAATCGATTTCGGATTATGCCCGAAATGGCAGGGAAGCGGTCAACATGATTCAGACCCTTGCAGGAATATCAATTAATGAAAACAGGACTTTTATCAGGGAAGAAGATATAGATTGGATGGCCCATAGCAGCCAGCTGACCCAAAGAATGGACAGGAAAATAGAATCGAATTCAAAAATAGGCCTTGTTAACGGCCTTGCAGTCTATGGACCAAACAGCGGGGCATTGCTGGAAATCGAGGTTACGGTCATGGCCGCCTCTGATGAAAAAGGTTCGATAAACATTACCGGTATCGTTGAGGAGGAAAGTATTGGCGGCGGGAGTGGCAAATCGGTTCGCCGTAAGAGCATGGCGAAAGGCTCGATTGAAAATGTCATTACGGTTTTACGATCGATGGGAGTGCCTGCCGATCAATTCGATATCCATGTGAACTTTCCGGGCGGAAGTCCAGTGGATGGCCCTTCTGCAGGAATTGCAATGGCTACAGGCATATACTCGGCCATATATAAAATCCCTGTTGACCATACCGTGGCGATGACTGGGGAAATAAGCATTCATGGCGGGGTTAAACCGATCGGCGGTGTCATTCCGAAAATCAAAGCGGCAAAACTTGCCGGGGCTAAGAAAGTAATCATCCCAGCCGAAAACATGCAGCCGCTTCTATCTGAAATCAAGGACATAGAAATCATTCCGGTTTCGAATGTGAAAGAAGTGCTGGACCAGGCACTGAAGAAAGAATTGATGTCGGAACAAATCCTTACAACCTTGGACCTATCAAAAAAGAAAGTGTATAAAGGAAATGCCCCGGCTAAAAACTGAACCGGGGCATTTTAAGGACCATACTGGCGTTCCCGACAATCCTGACGTAAAAATAAACACGCATTCCGACGTGCTTTTTTATCTAATATTGGAGATAATAATAGCAGTCGAAACGTGTTAAGGTAAACGAATAGACACTTCTATATAAATAGGATAGAATTGTTAAAAGGTTGAGAACATGGGTAAATAGTTTACAACGACGATACTAATTAGATGGAGGTGTCAGGAAATGACTGATAAAGAAATCATCGTCCCCCTCCTGCCGCTTAGAGGACTGCTTGTATATCCAACGATGGTACTTCATTTAGATGTAGGCCGAGATAAATCGGTACAAGCCCTTGAGAAAGCAATGGTGGAAGACCATCTTATATTTTTGACGACACAACAAGATGTTTCGTTGGACGAACCAGGTGAAGAAGATTTATTTACAATGGGAACTTTAACAAAGGTAAAACAGATGTTGAAGCTTCCGAATGGTACAATCCGGGTGTTGGTGGAAGGGTTGAACCGCGCAGAAGTCATTGAATTTTACGATTATGAGACACATTATGGTGCCAAGATTAAAATATATGAAGACAGTGATGAAAAGGATGCTGAACATCAAGCATTAATGCGCACTCTACTGGATTATTTTGAACAATACATAAAAATGTCCAAGAAAATAACCGGTGAAACGTTTTCGTCCACTTCGGATATTGAAGAGCCTGGGCGATTAGCGGATATAATCGCTTCCCATTTGCCTTTGAAATTGAAGGAGAAGCAAGAAGTGCTTGAGACCATTGATATGAAAAAGCGTCTAAGCCGTGTAATCGAGATCATCAATAACGAGAAAGAAGTTCTTTTTCTCGAGAAAAAGATCGGCCAGCGTGTTAAGCGATCGATGGAACGGACTCAAAAGGAATATTATTTACGAGAACAAATGAAAGCGATCCAAAAGGAATTGGGCGATAAAGAAGGAAAAACAGGGGAAATTGAGGTCCTAAACGAAAAGATAGAAGAAGCGGATATGCCTGAGCATATCAAAGAAACGGCATTAAAGGAATTGGACCGTTATGAAAAAGTTCCTTCGAGCTCAGCCGAGAGTTCTGTCATCCGCAATTATATCGAATGGTTGATCTCTCTTCCTTGGACCAAAGCGACCAAAGATGACTTGAATATTCATAAAGCCGAAAAAATCCTGAACCGAGACCACCATGGTTTGGAAAAGGTGAAGGAGCGGGTGCTTGAGTATTTGGCCGTACAGCAATTGACCAAATCATTGAAGGGACCGATCCTTTGCTTGGTGGGACCGCCAGGGGTCGGGAAAACCAGCTTGGCTAAATCGATCGCTTCATCCCTGAATAGGAATTTCGTCCGTATTTCTTTAGGTGGAGTGCGCGATGAATCAGAAATCCGCGGACATCGCCGCACATATGTAGGGGCGATGCCGGGACGGATCATTCAAGGCATGAAAAAAGCTGGAACGATCAATCCGGTCTTTTTACTGGACGAAGTGGATAAAATGTCCAATGACTTTAGGGAGATCCATCTGCAGCGATGCTGGAGGTGCTCGATCCAGAGCAAAATCATAATTTCAGTGATCATTATATTGAAGAAACCTACAATCTTTCTAAAGTCATGTTCGTCGCAACGGCGAATAATTTGGGGTCGATTCCCGGCCCGCTTCGAGATCGTATGGAAATCATTTCGATTGCAGGTTATACTGAGATAGAGAAACTTCATATAGCCAAGGATCACTTGCTGCCTAGACAGCTTGAAAACCATGGCTTATTGAAGACACAACTGCAAATCCGTGAGGAAGCTCTTACAAAAATCATCCGTTACTATACTCGGGAAGCGGGTGTTCGGAGTCTGGATCGACAGCTTGCAGGCATCTGTCGGAAGACTGCAAAAATCATCGTGTCCGGAGATAAAAAGCGGGTCGTCATTTCTGAAAAGAATGTCGAGGAGTTTTTAGGGAAAACCATGTTCCATTATGGACAGGCGGAAGTCGAGAACCAAGTCGGTGTAGCTAATGGTTTAGCATACACGTCGGTAGGTGGCGATACACTGCAAATCGAGGTTTCCTTATCACCAGGTAAAGGCAAGCTGATCCTGACAGGAAAGCTTGGCGATGTAATGAAAGAGTCAGCCCAGGCCGCTTTCAGTTTTGTCCGTTCAAAAACCGAGAAGCTTCAGATTGATGCGAACTTCCATGAAAAATATGATATTCATATTCATGTCCCCGAAGGCGCGGTCCCAAAAGATGGCCCTTCTGCAGGGATCACGATTGCAACAGCGTTAATATCGGCCCTTACAAATAGGCCGATCAGAAAAGAGGTAGGCATGACAGGCGAAATTACATTACGCGGACGGGTTCTTCCGATCGGCGGGCTTAAAGAAAAATCTTTAGCGGCCCATCGCGCAGGACTTACGAAAATCATCATCCCGCAAAATAACGAAAAGGATATTGATGATATCCCGGAAAGTGTCCGTAAAGCATTAACATTTGTTCCAGTTTCACACGTCGATGAAGTCCTTGAGCATGCATTGGTAGGTGTGAACGAATGAAAGTGACGAGTTCAGATATTGTCATCAGTGCCGTGAAGCCTGAACAATATCCCAATACTCCAATACCGGAATTTGCCTTGGCAGGCCGTTCCAACGTTGGGAAATCCAGTTTCATCAACAAAATGATCAATCGAAAAAACTTGGCGCGAACATCCTCTAAACCGGGTAAGACGCAGACCTTGAATTTTTATATCATAAATGAAGCACTCCATTTTGTGGATGTACCGGGTTATGGTTATGCAAAAGTTTCCAAGACGGAGCGTGATGCTTGGGGAAGATGATCGAAACGTACTTCACTTCCCGTGACCAGCTCCGCGCTGCGCTTCTGATCGTCGATTTGCGTCATCCACCGACAAAGGATGATATCGCAATGTATGAATTCCTGAAGCATTATGACTTGCCCCGGATTGTCATTGCCACCAAAGCGGATAAAATTCCAAAAGGCAAATGGCAGAAACACTTGAAAATCACGCGCCAAACGTTAAATATGGAAAAAGAAGATGAATTGCTTCTATTCTCTGGTGAAACAGGCGAAGGTAAGGAACAAGCATGGGGCGTCCTTAAGAAATATATGTAAAAGAAAAGGGTATTCCGCATCTGGAATACCCTTTTTATTATGGAATCGGTAATTTTCACTTTTTTCGAACCAGAAAATAAATGCCGATCGCCATCAAGGCAAATGGCCAAAACCTTTCGATGTTCGCGGTGCTTGTTTCAACAATCCCGAAAGACGTTGTGATTTTATCATAGAATAAGAATGTGATCGAGACGATGAATATTACCATCCCGTGAAACATTCCAGAATTTGTTTTACGTGCCCGGAGAATAAATCCCAGTGAGATGATTAAAATAAAGATACCTATATTATCCGGCCAAATCTCCAGGTTCTCGGCGATGTGGAAGTGAGAACCGAATCCCAGTAAGATGACGCCTGGCAGGATGGACTCATGGTCATTACCGCTATATGCCTGAATCAGGAAGGCGGCACCAACTATACATAATAAAGTGGGCCAGCTGAAAAAGCCTGGAAAGATTTCGATTTGGGAATGTTCAAGAAAAAAATAGAGCCCGAAACCGATTAAAACGATTCCTGGGAAAATACGATGCGTTTTCATTTTATCCTCCTATGCAGTTCGATTACTTGAAGTTTTTTGCCATTTTTGATATGGTACTTTTGTACACAATGTCGAAATATGTATGTAACTTACAAATCCCGCTTAGACACCTTTTGTAGCATTCAGGCGTTTTGGCTGTCTTTTCATGGTAGCATACGTTTTCATAAACTGTTCATATTATTTGCGTGAATCCATTTTAGTACATGGTATAATAAATTTACATGAAAAATTTTGGGGTGCAAAACAAAAGGATGCATATTCTAGCGGTTGGTATAAATTACAAAACTGCCCCTGTAGAAATTCGGGAAAAACTATCGTTTAACGAAGCCGAACTTGCCGAGGCAATGAAAGCTCTTAAAAATAAAAAAGCATCTTGGAAAATATTATTATTTCAACATGTAACAGAACGGAAATATATGCGGTCGGTGACCAGCTCCATACAAGCAGGTATTATATTAAGGAATTCCTTTCGGAATGGTTTAATATCGATAAAGAAGAATTTTCTAAATATCTGTTCATTTATGAAGGCGATGGGGCTGCCGAGCATTTATTTTCTGTTACTTGCGGCTTGAATTCCATGATACTGGGAGAAACTCAGATTTTGGGACAAGTACGTTCAAGCTATTTGTTAGGGCAGAAGGAAGATACGATCGGCACCGTTTTTAACCATCTCTTCAAGCAAGCCCTTACATTAGCTAAAAAGCTCATTCGGAAACCGAAATCAATACCAATGCCGTTTCCGTCAGCTATGCGGCAGTCGAGCTTGCAAAAAAATCTTTGGTGGCCTGAACGGCAAGAATGTCTTAATTCTTGGGGCCGGTAAGATGGGTGAGCTGGCCATTCAAAATCTGCATAGCAATGGCGCCGACAGCATTACAGTCATTAATCGTACCTTCCAGAAAGCGGTCGACCTGGCCGAGAGATTCAATGGTACGGCGAAACAGCTTCAAGAGCTGCAATGCGCTTTAGTGGATGCTGATATCCTGATTACTTCAACTGGATCAAAAGATCTTCTTGTAACAAAAGAAATGATGTCATTCGTCAATAAGCTTCGTAAAGGCCGTCCTATTTTCATGGTCGATATCGCAGTGCCGCGTGACCTCGATCCAACATTGGGTGAGCTGGAAAATGTCTTCTTGTATGACATTGACGATCTTGAAGGGATCGTGCAAGCCAATATCGAAGAACGTAAAAAAGCTGCCGAGAAAATAGAATTGATGATCGAATCAGAAATTGTGGACTTCAACCAATGGATTAATTTGCTTGGTGTGGTTCCCGTCATTTCTTCTTTACGGGAAAAATCCCTATCAATACAGAAGGAAACGATGGAAAGCATCGAAAGAAAGCTTCCGCATTTAAGCGAACGTGACAAAAAAGTCCTGAACAAGCATACGAAAAGCATCATCAACCAACTGTTGAAAGATCCGATTCTTTATGCAAAAGAGCTGGCAGATGAGCCGAATGCAAAAGAGCAATTGAATAATTTCGTGAAAATCTTCCATTTAGAGGAATTGATTGAAGACCAGCTGGTTGCGGATGAAAAAGAACGGAACAGCTCCAAATCATCCCTATTGAATCCAGTTCCTGTCCAGTAATGAGGTAGATATGGAATTACTAATGACAAGATTGCATGAAGCCACTGTTTTGTTGTATGCCATCAGTATGCTTTTATATTTTATTGATTTCCTTAATAATAACCAGAAGGCGAACAGGGTCGCCTTCTGGTTGCTTTCTATTGTTTGGGTACTGCAAACAATTTTTTTGTTTCTGTATGTGTTGAAAACGGGAAGGTTCCCGGTATTGACGATTTTTGAAGGCTTATATTTTTATGCATGGGTCCTCATATCGCTATCTTTAATCATTAACCGCTTGCTAAGAGTCGATTTTACGGTCTTTTTTACGAATGTATTAGGTTTCATGGTTATGGCCATCCATACCTTTGCACCTGTTCAGATAGAATCTCAAGTGCTTGCACAGCGCCTGGTTTCAGAGCTATTGCTCATACATATCACTTTTGCCATCCTATCATATGGGGCATTCACGCTTTCTTTCGTTTTTTCACTTTTATACTTAATTCAATATGATTTATTGAAACGGAAGAAGTGGGGAAAACGCCTGCTTCGACTCGGCGATTTAACAAAGCTCGAGCATATGTCTTATGTCCTCGCAGTTATAGGTGTTCCATTATTAGTGGTTTCCCTTATCCTGGGGATTCAATGGGCTTATATAAAAGTCCCGGGGGTATCCTGGCTGGACATGAAGATCATCGGCTCATTTATTTTGCTTATTGCTTACAGTGTGTTTTTATACTTGAAAATTCGGAAACAAATGTATGGAAGGACGCTAGCCTTTCTGAATATTGGATCTTTCATGATTGTGTTAATTAACTTTTTCCTTTTCGGAAGCCTTTCAACATTCCACTTTTGGAATACATAGGAGGAAACTATGAGAAAAATAATTGTCGGTTCTAGACGTAGTAAATTAGCGATCACCCAAACGAACTGGGTTATCGCTCAACTTAAAGAACTTGGGGTCCCATACGAGTTCGAGGTGAAGGAAATTGTCACTAAGGGTGACCAAATCCTTGATGTAACACTTTCCAAGGTAGGCGGAAAGGGCTTATTCGTTAAAGAAATCGAACAAGCGATGTTGGATAAAGAAATTGATATGGCAGTACATAGTATGAAGGATATGCCGGCAGTGCTGCCTCCAGGCTTGACGATAGGCTGCATACCACCGAGGGAGGACCATCGGGATGCCTTGATTTCAAAGAACCATGAAACCCTTTCCGAACTGAAGCCCGGTTCCATCATAGGTACAAGCAGCCTGCGACGTGGCGCGCAAATTTTGGCTAGAAGGCCGGACCTTGAAATTAAATGGATTCGCGGTAATATCGATACCCGTCTGAATAAGCTGAAAACGGAAGATTATGATGCTATCATTTTAGCAGCAGCCGGACTATCAAGAATGGGATGGGAGCAGGACATCGTAACGGAATTTTTAGATGAAGACATTTGCATTCCGGCAGTTGGACAAGGAGCACTTTCCATTGAATGCCGCGAAGACGACAAAGAACTGCTGGCGGAACTTGCGAAATTGACCTGTGAAAAAACCAAAAGAACGGTTGAAGCGGAACGTGCCTTTTTGGATAAAATGGAAGGCGGATGCCAGGTGCCGATTGCCGGATTTGCGGTGGCAAAAGATAATGGATCCGTTTCCTTGACGGCTTTGGTCGCTGCTCCGGATGGAAAGGTGATATATAAAGAAATGGTTGAGGGTGCTGATCCCGAGGCGGTTGGGCATGCTGCTGCCAAACAAATTAGCGAAATGGGCGGTAAAGAATTGATCGATCGCGTAAAAGAAGAGCTTGATCAGTAATGAATCCAGTTCAACCTCTTAAGGATTATCAGGTATTAATCACCAGAGGGAAAGGACAGGCAGATGGTTTAAAAGAATCGATCGAAAAAATGGCGGAACGCCGCTTCTTGTGCCATTGCTTGAGTTCACTCTTCCTGATCATATGGAAGATGTCCTACAGCGGTTTGAAGAGTTGCTTACATATGACTGGATCATTCTGACCAGTCAAAATGGGGTGGATTTCTTCTTTAAGCTTCTGGAAACCAGCCTTCGAAGCTTCCGAAAATAGCCGTAATCGGCTCCAAAACAGAAGCGGCCCTGAAACGACATGGATTTAAGGCGGATTTCGTTCCAGCTCAATTTGTTGCCGAAGGGTTCGTGGCGGAGTTCAGTACCCTGCTTGATCCGGGGGCCCGCGTGTTGCTGGCAAAAGGAAATCTCGCAAGGGCGGTTATTGCGGAAGCGATCAAGAAAGCCGGTGCATCCTGTGATGAAGTGATTATTTATCATACAGTGCTTCCTCGAAGCAGTGAAAAAAACTGGTGCAGCTTATAAGGAACCATGAAATCGACATCATGACCTTTACGAGTTCATCGACGGTCAATCATTTTTTACAGATCATGAAACGCCATGAACTGGATACATACATAGACCGGATCATCATTGCCTGCATCGGGCCGATTGCCGCTAAAACGGCTGAAAAACATGGACTATCCGTAGATGTCTGTCCAGATGTTTATACGACGGATGCCATGGTTGCGGAGTTAATACGCTTCATCTTGAAAAGAAGTAAAAAGGGAGGAACTTTCAAATGAAAAACATTCCATTCAATCGCCACCGTCGCTTGCGTGCAAGTGCTGGCATGAGGGCTTTAGTCCGTGAAACACAATTGCATAAAGAGGATTTGATTTATCCGATCTTCGTCATCGACGGGGAAAATGTGAAAAATGAAATCAACTCCATGCCAGGTATCTATCAGCTATCCATGGATAATCTGGGGGCCGAAATGGATGAAGTCGTGAGTCTGGGCATTAAATCAGTCATTTTATTCGGTGTCCCTTTTGATCATGATAAAGACGAACAGGGAACAGGGGCATTCCAACACAACGGGCTTGTGCAAGAGGCAACCCGCTTTATTAAAAAACAATATCCTGAAGTTATTGTCATAGCGGATACTTGCCTGTGTGAGTATACAAGCCATGGCCATTGCGGGGTCGTTGAAGGGGAAAAAATCCTCAATGACGCTTCTCTTGATCTTCTTGCCAAAACGGCAATCAGCCAGGCAGAGGCCGGCGCAGATATCATTGCACCTTCCAATATGATGGACGGTTTCGTTGCGGCCATCCGTGCAGGTCTGGATGAAGCGGGTTATGAAGATATTCCGATCATGTCCTATGCGGTGAAATATGCTTCGGCTTTTTACGGTCCATTCCGTGATGCTGCGAATGGTGCGCCGCAATTTGGCGACAGGAAAACTTACCAGATGGATCCCGCCAATCGCCTTGAAGCGTTTCGTGAAGCTGAATCCGATGTTGCTGAAGGTGCGGACTTCCTAATCGTGAAACCAGCCCTTTCCTACATGGACATCATCAGGGACGTTAAGAATAACTTTAATCTTCCTATTGTTTCCTATAATGTCAGCGGTGAATATTCAATGGTCAAGGCTGCTGCCCAAAATGGCTGGATTGATGAAAAAGCGATAGTGATGGAAATGCTGACAGGCTTGAAACGCGCAGGTTCCGACTTGATCATTACGTATTTTTCAAAAGAGGTAGCACGCTGGATAAACGAAGATAATCAATGATATAAAATATAACCTGTAATTGAAAGGGGATTGAATCATGCGGTCATATGAAAAATCGAAAAAGCGTTTGCCGAAGCAAAAAATTTGATGCCAGGCGGCGTGAACAGCCCGGTACGTGCCTTCAAATCTGTGGACATGGATCCCATTTTCATGGAGCGTGGAAAAGGCTCAAAAATGTATGATATCGATGGAAATGAATATATCGACTATGTTCTTTCATGGGGACCGCTCATCCTGGGTCACACGAATGACCGTGTCGTGGAATCATTGAAAAAAGTAGCGGAGTCAGGTACAAGCTTTGGAACCTCTACGCTGATTGAGAATGAACTGGCCAAGCTGGTCATTGAACGGGTGCCTTCGATTGAAATGATCCGGATGGTATCTTCAGGAACCGAAGCGACGATGAGTGCGCTAAGGCTGGCACGAGGCATTACAGGCCGTGATAAAATCCTGAAATTCGAAGGTTCCTATCATGGCCATGGCGATTCATTGCTGATCAAAGCGGGTTCCGGCGTTGCAACATTAGGTTTACCGGATAGCCCTGGAGTACCGGAAGGCATTGCAAAAAATACGATTACCGTAGCATATAATGATCTTGCTGCAACCAAATATGCGTTTGAACAATTTGGCGAAGACATCGCCTGTATCATCGTAGAACCTGTTGCAGGGAACATGGGCGTGGTTCCGCCACAACCTGGCTTCCTCGAAGGCTTACGTGAAGTGACGACGCAATACGGGGCTCTATTGATCTTTGACGAAGTTATGACAGGGTTCCGTGTCGGCTATAATTGTGCACAAGGCTATTTTGGAATCGTACCTGACCTGACTTGCCTTGGGAAAGTAATTGGCGGCGGTTTGCCAGTAGGAGCATTCGGAGGCAAGCGCGAATTCATGGAACAAATTGCCCCGAGCGGGACAATCTATCAGGCAGGAACATTGTCAGGTAACCCTCTTGCCATGACGGCCGGCCTTGAAACGCTGAGCCAATTGACTCCAGAATCTTATGATGAGTTCACCCGAAAAGGGGATATGCTCGAAAAAGGAATTGGAGCAGCAGCGGAAAAGTACGGAGTTCCCCATACATTCAACCGTGCCGGTTCCATGATTGGACTTTTCTTTACTAATGAAGATGTAGTAAACTATGATACAGCAAAAACATCCGATTTAGAGTTCTTTGCTTCCTACTATAGGGAAATGGCGAATCAAGGCATCTACTTGCCGCCGTCACAGTTTGAAGGGTTATTCCTTTCCACTGCACATAGTGATGAAGATATCGAAAAACCATTGCAGCTGCAGAACAGGCTTTTGCCAAATTAAAGAAATGATTCAAGGCTTCATGAGCTACCGCGAAATTCGATATTGATAAATTTGAACTGGCTACCATTTTTCCAAAAACTTTTGGAGAAAGGTAGCCAGTTTTTTTGAATTCAATCAGTACGTGGAAGAACCGAATTGATTGGTAGAAGAATGAATTAATTAGGGGTAGATCGATATAATTGGTAGAAAGCAGAATTAATAGGCTGAAGTGGATTTAATAGGACGGCAGGCCGATTAAATGGCTTCATGTCGAAGCCGGTTGATGCAATCCAGCTTAATTTTAGAAAAATTGAATCTCCTTCTTTTAAAAGGTTCAGGGAATGTCTAAGGAGTGTTGCAAACTAAATTAAGGAATAAACAGCTTCCTTCCTTCATAGATTGATATTGGTATAGGTACCGTTTCATGAAGCTGAAAGGAGGAGTTGTCTTGTCGCAAGAAAATGAATCGTATTTACGATTTTCTTTAGAGGAATCCGTTTGGTTCCAGAAGGGACAGGAAGTGGCTGAGCTATATTCGATTTCCCTTGATCCAAATGTGTCGATTCAAGAAAGTGATCAATATGTTTTTATACGAGGCTCGTTGGATTTAAGCGGTGAATACAAAGACTCGCAAAATGGTGAAGAAGAGGAGTTTTCGCAGACCTTTTTGCCAAAAGCGGTTCAAAAGGTCGAGAGGCATCTCAATGGACTTAATGAGTTCACACACCGTTTTCCGGTTGATATAACGATTCCGAATAATCGGATTGCCTCTTTGGATGAGGTCGATGTCTCGATTCAAAGCTTTGATTATGCCATGCCAGAGCATAACTGCTTGAAATTGCAGGCGGACCTTTTGATAACCGGAATCTATAATGATTCATATGTGGAAGAACGGTTCGATACTGAACAGGAAGTTGGGGAAACGGAGGATCAGGAAGAAACGGATGGGGAAAATGAGTCATATATTCCTTATGCAGCTGCAGTGCCGCCAATCCCGGATTTTCAGCCTGTTTTCCGTGATGAGGAGGAAGAAGAGTTATACGCGCCTTTTTCTGCAGAGGCAAAACGGGTTTCTGAAGCAAACGAAGAAGAAGAAGAAGAACCGATTTATTTAAGCGATCAGCATAATGCTCCCGTTTTGAAATTCCCGTTTCACCATATCCTGAAGAGGAGGAATGGGAAACGGAAGTGCATAGACAGGAAGAAGCTGAAGCTGTAGAGGAAGAAGTAATTGGTGATCCGCCTGACTCCACGGAAAAGGTCCCTTTCATGGGAGAGGCGAAATTGGAGGAAGAACCAAGCAGGCAGGATTCCACGGAGAAGACGGAGATTCCTAGAGTGACATTTATAGAAGAAGAAGTAGTAGAAGAGCCAGGTCAAGCAACCAAACATCAAAGTAGCCCAGTTTCAAATTTAGAAACCGAGGATGTCATCCGGCAGGAAGAAGATGCCGTTACAGCGGGTCCTATCCTTAATGAGAATGTGAAGGTGGAGCAGGAAGAGGAATCCAATTCGTCCATAAGCGATCTATTCAAAAAGAGGGAAAGACCTGCACCTCCAGCTAAGGAGGCTAAGAATTTCAAAGGCAGGAAACAAGCAGCGGAACGTGATGAAAAAGAACGGCCGATCATGATGAAAAGCAGCTTTCCATCATGGATTTATTCGGACGGAAACAAGAAGAAGAACTGGTAAGGATGAAGGTTTGCATTGTTCAGCAAGGGGGAAACGCTTGATGACTTGGCTCAACGATATGATGTTACGGTTCAATCGATACTTTTCAGCAATGAATTGGAGTCGAATCAGAACGTCCATGAAGGGCAAGTCATTTATATACCGAAGGCGGTTGCGTATAAGAATTGATCTGGACAGAGAGCAGGGCGTATGCTCTGCTCCTGTTTTTTAAATGCTAGAGGAATCGGATTGTTTAGTTTTTTTAGAGAAAGTGAGTGAGTCTCGTGAGGGAAAACGAGAATCAGCAGCCTGCCAATCGGGATCGGGACACGGAGACCGTATTGAAGGAATATGCCATGTATGTACAATATATTGAGGACTTCGGGCGTGTAAAAAAAGTATACAGTGATCGCGGTACATTTGCCTTGAAATCCATGGTACCGCAGAACGGCATTGATTTTATCAAAAATGTTCAAAAACTGTACCAACGCGGCTATAATCGAATCGTCCCCATTTATCAAACGATGGATCAGCGTTACGCCGTTCTTCATAATGGACGTTTGTATTATCTGATGCCCTGGCTCAATGATGAAAGGGACGGGGAGCGCGATGAAAAGCATAAGCAAATGTTCAGGGAGCTTGCTCGGATGCATACACTTTCCGTTAAGGAAATACAAGTGGATATTGAGGAACGGGAAGCCCATTATGAGCGGACGCTTGATGCCTGGAATAACGAAAAGGACTTTATGGATGAGTATATTGTCAGCTGTGAAAAGAAGTGGTATATGTCTCCATTCGAACTGACGGTTTGTTCTTTCTACACTGATATTTCACAGGCGCTGAAGTACTCGATCAAGAAGTTTGAAACCTGGTATGAAAAAACGAAGGATAGTGAAAAGGTTCGAACCGTGGTAACGCACGGAAAGGTTTCTTTGAAGCATTTCGTTTATGATGAGCGGGGATATGGCTACTTCATCAATTTTGAGAATTCGAATACGGCTCCGCCGCATTTCGATTTACTGCCATTTCTCGTTAAATCGGCCAGGACCTATCCTGTCCAATGCGATGACTGTGTTGACTGGCTATATAACTATTTTCGTTATTTTCCGTTGAAAGAAGAAGAATTGCTGCTCATGCAAAGTTATCTGGCATTCCCTGGATCAGCTTTGGAATTAGTGAAGGGTTATTCCGATGGCAGGGGCCATCGTTCAGAGCTTGATAATGTTACTCAACTGCAGCGGCAATTTTGGACTTTGAAAAATATTGAATATATGGTGATGAGAATCGAAGAAATCGAACAGAAGAAGAAGGCTGCTGCCGAGGCTGCCAAAGAAGAACAATCACCCCCAAGCTAAATATACATGATTGGATGATCTCCAGTCATGTATATATTTTTTGCTGTAAGGGAATAATTAAATCCAGTCGAAATACAAAGACATGGCCAGGAAAATAAAGGCGATCAGCAGGAGCATATCGAAGAATGTCGGGAAAATCAGCGTACGTAATCCTTGAATACGATAAAGGGGACGATGAACTGCTGGCAGACACCGCGGATTTTTTTCACCCAAGGCGGTAAAGTATAGGGAGTATATCTTCGCTTCATATTATTACCTTCCTTTTTAGGACTTCTTATATTCTATGGGTGGGCAGTGAAAAAGGTGAAACAGCCGTCACATTCACTGTTCCTGGTGGATAAAATAAAGAAAATGAACTTGAATGCATCAAATGGGATGATTCCTGAGAAAGTAAGCGAAAAGATGATTGACTGGAGCCCCATGTTTTTTGTACTATATACTATATGCATTCAATGTTTTTACATATGAATATAAATCAATGCAAAGACCGGAAATAGTAAGATGAAATGCACTTTTCAGAGAGGAAACCAAATTGGTGCGAGGTTTCCAGGCAGCAGCATCTGAAGTCGTCCGAGAGCAGTCTTCGTGAACCACTTAGTAGCGAAGGCCGGTGAAGAGCCGTTATCCGATTTGAGAGCCGAAAGAGATTTTTTTCTTTTTCGGAAAAAAGGTGGCACCGCGAACAACTTCCTTCGTCCTTTTGTGATGATGGAAGTTTTTTTTATGCCCAAAAAGGAGGAAATGATATGGAAGAGAACCAAATTTCTATGCCGACTAAATATGATCCGCAGACGATAGAGAAAGGCCGCTACAAATGGTGGCTTGATGGAAAGTTTTTCGAAACGACGGGTGACGATAAAAAAGAACCATATACGATTGTCATCCCGCCGCCTAACGTTACAGGTAAGCTGCATCTTGGCCACGCTTGGGATACGACACTTCAAGATATATTGACACGCATGAAAAGGATGCAAGGCTATGATGTTTTATGGTTGCCAGGCATGGACCATGCCGGTATCGCCACTCAAGCGAAAGTAGAACAGAAACTTCGTGCGGAAGGCGTAAGCCGTTATGACCTTGGTCGTGAAAAATTCGTGGAAGAAACATGGAAATGGAAAGAGGAATATGCAAGCCATATCCGTGAACAATGGTCAAAGCTTGGTCTTGGACTTGATTATACACGTGAACGCTTCACTCTAGATGAAGGGCTTTCAAAAGCAGTGCGTGAAGTGTTCGTTTCGCTTTATAACAAAGGCTTGATTTATCGCGGCGAATACATCATCAACTGGGATCCATCAACGAAAACGGCGTTATCCGATATCGAGGTCATTTACAAAGATGTGCAGGGCGCATTTTACCATATGAAATATCCGTTGGTTGACGGATCGGGTGAAATTGAAATTGCCACCACCCGTCCAGAAACGATGCTTGGCGATACTGCTGTTGCCGTACACCCTGAAGATGACCGTTATAAACACTTGATCGGCAAAAGGTCCGCTTGCCAATTACAGGCAGGGAAATCCCGATTGTCGGTGATGATTATGTCGATATGGAATTCGGTTCAGGCGCGGTCAAAATTACTCCGGCTCATGACCCGAATGACTTCGAAATCGGGAACCGTCATGATTTGGAGCGCATCCTTGTCATGCATGAAGATGGCTCGATGAATGAAAAGGCCGGTAAATATGAAGGCATGGACCGTTTTGAATGCCGTAAACAAATCGTCAAGGACCTTCAGGAAGAAGGAGTACTCTTCAAAATCGAAGATCACCTTCATTCAGTAGGCCATTCAGAAAGAAGCGGTGCTGTTGTTGAACCATATCTTTCGACTCAATGGTTCGTTAAGATGCAGCCGCTGGCTGATGCATCCGTTGAGCTTCAAAAAGGAACCGATGAGGAAAAGTTCATTTCGTACCGGACCGTTTCGAAAAACGTACCTGCATTGGATGGAAAATATCCGCGACTGGTGCATTTCCCGTCAGCTTTGGTGGGGTCACCGCATTCCAGCCTGGTACCATAAAGAAACAGGTGAAGTGTATGTAGGTCATGAAGAGCCTGCGGACGCTGAAAACTGGGAACAAGATACAGATGTCCTTGATACATGGTTCAGCTCGGCATTATGGCCGTTCTCGACTATGGGCTGGCCTGACAAGGACAGTGTCGATTTCCAACGTTACTATCCAACCGGGGCACTTGTGACAGGCTATGATATCATTTTCTTCTGGGTATCGCGGATGATTTTCCAAGCTCTTGAGTTCACAGGTGAACGACCATTTGAAGATGTGCTGATCCACGGCCTGGTTCGAGACGAACAGGGGCGCAAGATGAGTAAATCGCTTGGCAATGGCGTCGATCCGATGGATGTCATCGATCAATACGGTGCCGATTCCCTGCGTTACTTCTTATCTACGGGCAGTTCGCCAGGCCAGGACCTTCGTTATAGTACGGAAAAAGTCGAAGCAGTTTGGAATTTCTCCAATAAGATTTGGAACGCATCCCGTTTTGCTTTGATGAACATGAATGGCATGACTTATGACGAAATCGATTTAAGCGGTGAGAAGTCTGTAGCCGATAAATGGATCTTGACGCGTCTGAATGAAACGATTTCCAACGTAACCAGACTTGCGGACCGTTATGAGTTTGGTGAAGTGGGCCGTGTGCTTTACAACTTCATTTGGGATGACTTCTGTGACTGGTATATTGAAATGGCGAAGCTTCCGCTATATGGAGAAGACGAAGCGGCTAAGAAAACGACGCGCTCGATCTTGGCTTATGTACTGGATAACACAATGAGATTGTTACACCCGTTCATGCCATTCATTACCGAAGAAATCTGGCAGAACCTACCGCATCAAGGTGAGTCCATCACTGTTGCCGCCTGGCCGGAAGTGAATGAAGAGTTGACGGATACAGCTGCAGCCGAGGAAATGAAGCTGCTTGTTGAAATCATCCGCTCCGTCCGTAATATCCGTGCTGAGGTGAATACACCGCTAAGCAAAAAAATCAATTTGATTTTAAAAGCGAAAGATGAGGCAATCTTAGCGACATTACAGAAAAACAGCAGCTATATCGAGCGTTTCTGTAATCCGGAACAATTGACGATCGGAATCGAAGTCGAAGAACCTGCTCAAGCCATGACAGCTGTCGTAACTGGCGTAGAACTAATCCTTCCGCTTACAGGACTGATCAATATTGACGAAGAAGTGAAACGTCTTGAAAAAGAACTCGACAAACTTAATAAAGAAGTTGAGCGTGTACAGAAAAAATTAGGCAACGAGGGCTTCGTTAAAAGGCGCCGGCAAGCGTCATCGAAGAAGAACGTGCCAAGGAAAAAGACTATAGCGAAAAACGCGACTCTGTAATCCACAGGATCAATGAACTGAAACAACTGTAAAATAAAAGGATGAACCAGCTTGAAGCCGGTTCATCCTTTTTCTGTTTAAACGCTATTTAAGAAAAATATTCCGTTTGGAGGATATTCTTTCTTTTATGAATGTAAGGTACTCCCATACGATATTCATATCACTTAGTGCACTTAATGTACGGCTCCCGACGACATCCTCTATTTCGTTCAGCATGAGGCTGCCATCTTCGGCAAATATGAAATCGATGCCGACCAGTCCGAAATCAAACGGCATCATTACTCTTTCAACAAGGGCTAATTCAGATGCAGTCAGCTCATATAGAGAAGCCGATCCGCCCAGCGTATAATTTGCCTTGAAACTGGAAGCGGATTCCCTGAGTACAGCAGCCTTCACTTTATTACCAACCACAAAAACGCGGATATCCCTACCGAATAAGCCAGGCTTTTGGACTATCCAATTTCCATCATTCAGTTCGGCTAGATCATCGGCATGCTCGATTAGATATACTTGTTTCCCGCTGCGGCCGCGTGTTTCTTTAGCAATGAATGGGAGCTCCATGTCATCGGCACTCGGCCTTCCGTTACAATATACGGTATCGGCCATTGGTATCCCCAGCGAGGACAAATATTGATGCGTCTTTGCTTTGTCATTCGCGATTTCCGATACGAAGGAGGAGTTAAAGCAAGCAATCCCCAGTTGCTCAAGTTGCTTTGTAAAAAAAGGATCGATGGTCCGGACGATAGCAAAGTCTGGCAATGAAATTGGCTGAGTCTCATGTTCCACATACAACTTGCTGAAACGATGACCGATCCTAAGGTCTTCCCGAAAGTGAAAGTGTAAATCAAGATCAAGCTTACTGGCTTCGTTAAGCATACAATCTATGTATCCTTTATTTTTCAAGGCATCCTCACGGTTATAAATCAACCAGCCTGCTTGTCTTTTCATCAGATGCACTTCCTTTTCCTAATTGTTTCAAGATATAATCGAACATGCTATCAGCGATGTTGATGCCTGTACATTCATAAATGTTCAGTAAATGCGAATTGGAATTCACTTCGCACAAAAGCGGACCTTCTTCACCGAACAACAAATCGACGCCAGCGAAGTCGGCACCCAGAATTTGCGCACATCGAATGGCAAGTTGTGCTTCTTCACTGGTGGGTATATATCGTGCAGCCTGCCCCCGGCAGTCATATTAGCTCGGAAGTCCTGCTCGGAATGACGTTGCATCGCTGCTATGACTTGATTGCCCACGACATTCACGCGAATATCCCGACCTTTACTGTGCTCGATGAATTCCTGGAGTATAAATGGTTTGTGGCCAAGATTACGAACCGTCTTTAGTAACTCATCCTTTGTATGGATTAAATATACTTGTTCCCCAAAAGAACCGTATGCTTCCTTTACGATAAGAGGATATCCAAGTTCATTGCCGATTTGGATAAAAGCATCCATATTGACCCTTTCAATCCCTTCGTACGTAAAAGGGGGAA
Source organism: Peribacillus frigoritolerans (assembly GCA_030562215.1). GTDB lineage: Bacteria > Bacillota > Bacilli > Bacillales > DSM-1321 > Peribacillus > Peribacillus frigoritolerans_B. Next base: position 671,646 of record JAUPFL010000002.1, read on the forward strand.
ATAAGGTCTTCGGCATCGGTATGCCGTGCCCTGTTAATGCTTGATGTGTTTTGCTTTGCTGTCGCAAATATCGATTGCTGTACTGCTGTTATATACGGGGATGCCGAGCAATTCCAAATGGCGTGCTAAATGAATGTCTTTATCCATGAACAGAACAAAATCTGGCAGCTTATCAAAGGTTCCTTTAAGCAGTGGCACTCCTTTTTCGATTATGGGAATGAGATCTGAATTGCGGATAAGGGTTGCCATGATATCTTTCCTTTCAGCCGCCTCTTTAATGAACAAAGCTAAACTGGAAAACTTATCATGCTGTAAATAGCCGTTGACGACAATCCAACAGTGAAAATCTGAAGGTTTCATGGTAAAACACTACCTTTCATCTAGGTTAATCGTTCATATATTGATAAAATAATCTTAACGCATAAGAGCGGTATAAAGAAAGAGGAGGCTCCAAGATAATGGTTACAACCATAAAAGAAATCAATCATTTTTTTGAACGGCGCCAAGTTCAATTGGGCATGAATTTTGGCCTGTCACGGATGGAAACATTGTTAACTGAATTAGGTGACCCGCACAAGGCGCTAAAGTATATTCACATTGCAGGGTCCAACGGGAAAGGATCGACACTGCAATATATTAAAGAAATCCTGCTTGCCCAAGGGATTCGGTTCGCTTCCTTCACTTCTCCTTATTTAATACGGATGAATGAACAGCTGAAGATAAATGAGGATGAAATCAGTGATCAGGATTTTATCGCTGTCTTCCAGAAGCTTTGGCCGATCATCCATGAGATGGACAGTAAGGGGAATGGTCCCACTCAGTTCGAAATTTTGACTGCAATGGCATTCTCTTATTTTAGCAAAAAGGAAGTCGATTTGGTTTTGATGGAAGCGGGTTTGGGAGGCAGGCTTGATACAACGAATGTAATCCAGCCGTTTCTTTCGATCATTACCTCGATTTCTTTGGAACATACGAACATCCTGGGTAACACACTTGGGGAAATTGCTTTTGAGAAGGCGGGCATCATTAAAAGCGGGGCGCCGGTCATCAGCGGAGTCACAGCTGGGGAACCAGCAAAAGTAATTGAAGAAAAAGCGTCATCTTTAGGCGTACCTTATTACCAACTAGGTAAAGACTTTCATGTTGGCAATTTGAAGCAAAGTGAACGGGGACAAAGTTTCTCATTTTCGCTTAGCGACATTACCATCGAAAATGTGGAAATGCGGATGCTAGGCCGTCATCAAATGGAGAATGCGGCACTGGCCATTGCAGCTGTCACAGTAGGAATGGAAAATATCGATGAAAAAGCATCCTTAAAGGAATAGGGGAAGCGAAATGGGATGGACGCTTTGAAAAAATATCGGATGAGCCATTGGTGATCATTGATGGTGCACATAATCCTGCCGGCATCGACGTACTGAAGGAAACGCTAAAAGTGCATTACCCCGACTATAAGTACCGATTCGTATTCAGCTCATTTAAAGATAAAAACTATTCCGAGATGCTTCATGGACTGGAAACGGAGGCAATGGAAATCATCATTACCGAATTCGGCCATGAACGGGCGGCGGATGCGAGAACGCTTTATGAAAAATGCAGTCAACCAAATAAAAGCATAAACAAGGATTGGCAGGCGGCAATAACGGAAGGTAGAAGGAAAACAGGGGATAAAGAGATTCTTGTCATTACGGGGTCCCTTCATTTCCTTTCACTTGTAAGGGAGTTCCTAATCAGAGAAGATGCCTAATGGGATCCGGTGGACCAATTGTAATTCCTTCTACTACGCAGAGAGAACTAGTGGATGATCAACTTAATGAGTGGCCTGAAAGGACCTTTTTCAAGGTCCTCTTGGTATCAGAGTCTCTTGAAAAGAAAAAACTTCAATAGAGTGATTGATAACAAATCACCAAGTATATTTGTTAAAATATGTTTATATATTGAATTCAATATGATTGATGAATAGTAGGATCTACTTAATAAAATGACGGGAGGAATGAATGATCATGAAGAACCCAATTGTTAATTACATGGCGGAAGGGACTTTTATATCAGGGTTTCAAAGAAAGGCAATCGAAGCCTCATGCACTTTGGATAAATGATGGCTATCCATATCTATCTCTTCGTATTGGGCTTAATTTTAGGCTCATTCTTTAATGTTGTCGGTTTAAGTGTTCCAGCTGGTCATTCATTTGCAAATCGGCGCTCCTCCTGCCCTCTTGCGGGCGTACATTGACATTCTTCGAGTTGATACCGGTTATTTCTTATATGTTGCAAGTCGGTAAATGCCGGGGCTGTAAAGCAAGGATTTCCCCCTTTATCCAGCAGTGGAAATGCTGACCGGTGTTTTGTTTGCCTCTGCTCCAATATTCCTTGGCTGGTCGAGCGAACTCATGGTTGGCTGGACATTGATTTCATTATTTATGATCATTTTCGTCACTGATGTCGCCTATATGCTCATACCCGATAAAATACTGCTTTTCTTTATGGTGATTTTTATCGTTTTAAGAGTCTCATTTCCACTGACGCCCTGGTGGGATACAATTGTCGGGGCAGCTGTTGGCTTTAGCCTGCTGTTATCAATCGCTGTCGTGAGTAAGGGGGGCATGGGTGGCGGTGATATCAAGCTGTTTGCAGTGATTGGCTTCGTATTGGGAATGAAGATGGTGCTGCTATCGTTGCTTTTTGCGTGCTTTTATGGGGCGTTGCTTGGCATCATCGGGTTGCAGACCGGGATCCTAAAAAAAGAAAACCCTTATTCCTTTCGGACCGTATATCGTTTTTGGGACATTGACTGCTTATTTTTGGGGCGATTCCCTTTTATATTGGTATGTAACATTTTTAAGATGAGCTTAAAGGGCCATCCTGATCCAAGAGGAATTTGTCAAAAATCACCTGAACAATAGCGCAGTAGGGAACTATCCCCATTTGGCTTCAAGAGTATATGAAATGATGGAGGGATATATGTAATTGGTGAGAGGTGAAATTGAATGGTTCATGAAGCGAAAGTACCAGTACCTGGAATTCCTTTTTTGTTACCCATATATGAATAGGGAAATTTGACGAAACCTATTAATGACAAGACGACAAAAGTCTTGTTTTTTTTTACCTCTATGTTAGGATGAAAAAATGATCTGGAGGGGAGGAAAAAAATTGGGCAAGCCGGGACAAAGCAAGGGTGTAACGATTAAAATAAATGGGGAAGAAAAAGTATTTGCCGATAAAAAGATTGAAAGTCAAGAGGCGGCGAGCGAGGAGCAGGAACAGGAACACACAGATGAGAGTTTCGAATGGATACTCCCTGAGGATTCAAATGAAAACAAGATCGTATTGGTTCCCTCACCGCCAAAGAAGAAAATGCCGAAGCTCATCGGTTTTGGTACCGGTTCACTGAAAAGCTCGGATAAAAGACCAATCAAGACATTCATGATCGCTGTCATTTGTGCTGTTTTTTTTGGGTCGATTCTTGGCTTGATCGCCGTTAAAACGATTACAAAGGAAAAAGCCGAAGTATCTTCGGTCGAGACCCCGATTCCAACCGAAGCCACTGTTGAAGATAAAAAAGCGGCAGTGACTGAACCGGGAAATCAGCTGAAGACATTCCTTGTACAGGGAGGAGTATTCAGCAGCGAGGATGCGGCAAGGCAAATACAAAAGAAAATCATTGAAAAGCAGGTTCCTGCTGAAATTTTCAAAATGGAAGACAGCTATTATCTATTCTTGGGATCGGCAGAGAGTCTAGCTGCAAGTAAAGAGCTGGCCTTGTTCTTAAAGTCATATGATGTAGATGTATATTGGAAGGAAATCAATTTTGAAGCGGCAGGGACAAGCCAAGAAGATGAGAAAACCCTCGATAAGATGAAGACCGTATATGCTTCGTTGGCAGAAACATCCGCAACAAAGCTTCGTGGAAAGGCAGGGACGGTAAACGAAGAAGCCCTGAAAAAAACATGGATGAACTGAAGGCGGGGAAATTATCGCCGGGGTTTTCAAAGTTGAACGATGACCTGACTGCTGCGGCAAAGTCGATTGATGAATATGAGACTTCCAAAAATGAAGAAAAGCTATTCCAGGCTCAAGAAAGTCTTCTGAATTTTTTATTGAATTACCAAAACATATCGAGTTAAGTAAAGAAAAAAGGGGGCTGCCTAATGGGAGAAGCTCCCCAATATGAAACCATCTGTGACACCTTTTTTATTTTCCGGGAAATACTTACAGGCATTTGTCGATTCCTAGTAAACAATAATTGTGGATTGCACCATTATTTGATAGGATAGATATGTATCTCCTATGTAAAGAAAGGTGACTTTTATATTATGCAGCCATTGATTTTAGCTTCTTCATCACCACGTCGTAAAGAACTTCTGCAATTTCTTCAAATCCCCTTTGAAAGCATGAATTCCAATGTTGATGAAAGTATTGATGAAAACATGTGTCCTGATGCAGCGGTGAAAGAACTGGCATCCCGTAAAGCGGAAGCCATCGCAGCAAAGTTTCAGGAAAGCTGGGTAATCGGCTCGGATACCGTTGTTGTCCTTGATGGTGAGATTTTGGGTAAGCCAGCAAGCCGGGCGGATGGAAAAAGAATGCTGGAAATGTTATCAGGACGGACACATGAAGTATACACAGGTGTCGCCATCCTATTCGGCAAGCATCGAAGAGTATTCGCAGAAAAAACGGAAGTGACATTTTGGGAGCTGCCAGAAGCTGAAATCGAACGTTATCTGGATAGCGGGGAACCTTTTGACAAAGCTGGCGGCTATGGGATCCAAGGATACGGATCTCTTCTTGTCGAACAAATCAAAGGGGACTATTTCTCAGTCGTCGGGCTTCCGGTCTCAAGACTGGCCCGGGAACTTAAAGCGATGCAGGAAGAGTTAGGATAACCTGATTTCCACTGGCATCTTCCCTTTTTTAAGGAAGGGTTGATCTATTGAGCGAAAAAAATGTTAATACGGGATTACCCGAAAGAAGAGAGGCCGCGCGAAAGGTTTCTGCAGGACGGGCCGAGAAGCCTCTCCAATCAGGAATTGCTTGCTTTGCTTTTGAGGACGGGTTCAAGGGAAGAATCTGTCCTGCAACTATCCGGCAGGCTCATCAATTCCTTCAAGGGCCTGCGCCTGCTAAAAGAAGCTTCTGTGGAAGAACTGATCGTGATTAAAGGGATTGGTGAAGCAAAAGCGATACAAATCCTGGCCTCTGTCGAACTTGGCAGGAGAATTAACAATCTGAATGATCAAGACCGTTATGTGATTCGTTCCCCTGAAGATGGAGCTAATTATTGCATGGAGGAAATGCGGTTTCTATCACAGGAACATTTCGTCTGTCTCTATTTAAATACGAAAAATCAAGTGCTTCAAAAAACTACGGTATTCATCGGCAGCCTCAATGCCTCGATCGTGCATCCACGCGAGGTCTTTAAAGAGGCTTTCAAAAGGTCAGCTGCCTCTATCATTTGTCTTCATAACCACCCCTCCGGAGACCCCTCTCCCAGCAGAGAAGATATTGAAGTGACGAAAAGGTTAGTCGAATGTGGTAAAATAATCGGGATTGAAATATTGGACCATATCATCATCGGGGAGCATAAATATGTTAGCTTGAAGGAAAAAGGTTATTTATGACACTATCAAAATTTTTGACGATACGATATAATATTGTTTATGATTTTTAAAAGAGGAAACTTTTTCAAAACTCTTATTGTCAAAAAACGACAAATTATTATTTGAACTTATAAAAAGGCATTTTTGTTTACGAAAGGGAGATACCATAATGTTTGGAATTGGAGCTAGAGATATAGGGATTGATTTAGGAACGGCGAATACGCTTGTCTATGTGAAGGGAAAAGGCATCGCAGTACGTGAACCATCGGTTGTAGCTGTGCAAACAGATACAAAGCAAATCGTTGCAGTCGGAAACGATGCGAAAAACATGATCGGCCGTACACCTGGTAACGTGGTTGCCCTACGCCCGATGAAGGATGGAGTAATTGCCGATTATGAAACGACGGCTACCATGATGAAGTACTATATGAAGGAAGCTCAAAAGAAGGGCGTATTCGGCAACAAGCCATATGTCATGATTTGTGTGCCTTCTGGAATTACGGCAGTTGAGCAACGTGCAGTCATCGATGCAGCTAGACAAGCTGGGGCCCGTGACGCATATCCTATCGAAGAACCGTTTGCAGCAGCGATCGGTGCGGACCTTCCTGTTTGGGAGCCTACAGGAAGCATGGTCGTTGATATCGGCGGAGGAACGACGGAAGTGGCCATCATTTCACTTGGCGGAATCGTTACAAGCCAATCGATCCGTATTGCCGGTGACGAAATGGATGATGCCATTATCGTTTACATCCGTAAGAACTATAATTTGATGATCGGTGAGCGTACTGCTGAAGCGATCAAAATGGAAATTGGTTCTGCTGGAGACACGGAAGGCGTAGAAAACATGGAAATTCGCGGCCGTGACCTATTGACTGGATTACCGAAAACGATTGAAATTACAGCTGAGGAAATATCCAAAGCATTAAGCGACACCGTTTCTGCAATTGTGGATTCCGTGAAAAACACTTTAGAGAAAACACCACCTGAATTAGCCGCTGACATCATGGACAGAGGCATTGTACTGACAGGCGGGGGTGCTTTGCTGCGCAATTTGGATAAAGTCATCAGTGAAGAAACGCAAATGCCGGTGATCATCGCTGAAAATCCGCTGGATTGTGTTGCGATCGGAACGGGAAAAGCGCTGGACCACATTCATTTATTCAAGACTAAATCAAGAGATTCGCGATAAGCATTACTTCTCAAATAGGGCCGGCTCAACAAAAGGTGCAATTTTGAGCCGGTTTTTCTTATGTTTTGCTGTTTAATTAAATCCATAGAGTAAATTTTTAGATAGAGGTGTAAACACCATGCCACAGTTTTTTAATAAAAAGCTCCTTCTCTTGCTCGTTAGTATTATCGTTCTCGTGGCATTGATCGGTTTTTCATTAAGGGAGAGAGAAGAGTTGACCTGGCCGGAGCAATTCCTGAAAGATACGACAGGCTGGGTCGGAAATGTGTTTAATAAGCCAGTATCGGGTATAACAGGTTTTGTAGGGGGCTTAAAAGACCTTCAACATACATACGATGAAAACAAAAAATTGAAAGCCCGCTTGGATGAATATGTATTATTGAAAACCCAAGTCCAAGATTTAAAGGAAGAAAATGAAGAACTTCGCGATAACCTCAAAAAAGAAGATGACCTGCGGAAGTATTCGCCCACTCAGGCGACGGTCATTGGGCGTAATCCCGACCGCTGGCATGAAATGCTGACGATCAATAAAGGGAAGCGTAATGGGGTAGAAAAAACATGGCTGTCATAACGTCCAATGGGTTAGTCGGTAAGGTGAAATCAGCGACGGATTTCACGGCCTCGGTTCAACTTTTAAGTTCGATCGACAAAGCCAACCGTGTCTCGGCCATCGTTCAAGGTGATGATAAAGCATATGGCTTGATTGAAGGGTTTGATGATAAGAAGAACCTTTTGCTGATGAAACGGATTCCATATGATAAAAAGATCAAGAAAAATTCATTGGTCATCACATCCGGTTATGGAGGAATCTTTCCGAAAGGTCTGCTGATCGGGAAAGTTGTCGATGTCAAAGTGGATCAATATGGATTGAACCAGACTGCATATATTGAACCTTCGACGGATTTTTATGATATTAATAATGTCATGGTCGTTCAGCGTGAAGTGGACGGTGTACCGAAAGAAAGTGAAGGGGAGGATGAAGCTGAGTGAGATATTTCATCCTTTCTTTTATAGCCTTGGTTTTTTTTGTTTTTGAAAGCATCTTCGCCCAGATGTTCGCTGGAGATGCATTCGGGACCGACAAAATCCTCGTGCCCCATTTCATGATGATATTCGTTTTTTTCCTGACCATGTACGGGTCCAGGAAAATGGGTATGCTTTATGGGGCGATTCTTGGGTTGACTTATGATGTCGTATATACGGAAATCCTTGGAATTTACATGTTCCTGCTGCCTTTTCTTGCCTATCTGATATCGAAAAGCATGAAGATCCTGCAAAATAATATTTTGGTTGCCTGCCTTACTGCGCTTTTATTCACGGCAGTTTTAGAGGTTGTCATCTTTCAGATGAATATCATCCTGTCATTTGCAGATATGGGATTTGGTGAATTTTCGGAACGGAGATTGATCCCGACATTATTATTGAATCTCGCATTCATTATAATCAGCTGCTATCCTTTAAAGAGAATGATTGAAATGCTTGATTTGCAAGGAGAAACGGAATAACGTCCCTGTGTCTTAAGAAGCAGGCGGGAAATGTATTTTCCCTTTTCCGTGTACGTAGAAAAAGGAAATTTGTTTTCCTGTGTCGAATTATATTTCATTGAGGTGAAACAAACGTCATGAATAAAAGAATTCAGCAAAATGTCATGATTAAGGGAACAAAAGACGGGTTTATGCTTCATCTCGATGATTCTTGCTCATTTTCCGAATTATTGAAAGAGTTAGAAGTGAAGCTTTCGGCAAACTATCAGTTTCAAGAAAATGACCCGTCCATTTCCGTAAAAGTACATACAGGGAACCGCTATCTTGATGAACAACAAGAAGAAAAGATTAAAGAGGTCATCCATAAAAAGAAGAAGCTTTTCGTAGATGAGATGATTTCGAATGTCCTGACGAAGGATGAAGCGAAACGATGGAAAGATGAAAACCAAGTGACGACCGTGACCAAGGTGATAAGGTCGGGACAGGTTTTTGAAGTTCCAGGTGACTTGCTGTTAATTGGGGATGTCAATCCCGACGGAACGGTTCGTGCGGGTGGCAACATATATATCATGGGACAGCTAAAGGGAATAGCCCATGCCGGATATAAAGGGAATAATGAGGCCATCATAGCTGCCTCTGTCATGAAACCTGCCCAGCTGCGCATTGCCGGACAAGTGAATTTATCTCCTGACCAATATACAAAATGGGGACATGACTTGGAATGTGCCTTCATGGATGAAGAAGAAAATATCATTATAGAAAAACTGCAAGTTTTAAAGAAATATAGACCTAATTTAAATAGATTAGAAGGGGGTCTCTAATCGTGGGAGAGGCAATAGTTATAACATCCGGTAAGGGTGGTGTCGGGAAAACGACCACCTCCGCCAATTTAGGAACATCTTTAGCTCTTCTAGGCAAAAAGGTTTGCTTGATTGATACGGATATTGGTCTTCGGAATTTGGATGTGATCATGGGATTGGAGAATCGCATCATCTATGATTTGGTCGATGTTGTCGAAGGGCGCTGTAAAATACACCAGGCGCTCATTAAAGATAAACATTTCGAGGATTTACTTTATCTGCTTCCAGCTCCGCAAAATAGTGATAAAACAGTAGTGAATGAAGAGCAGATGAGGAAACTCATAAGCGATTTGAAGCCTGACTATGATTATGTCATCATTGATTGCCCTGCAGGCATTGAACAGGGCTTCAGGAATGCCATAGCTGGGGCAGACAAGGCGATCATCGTTACGACTGCAGAGAGACCGGCTGTAAGGGATGCTGACCGTATTATTGGCCTGCTTGAAAAAGAAGAGCATATTGAACCGCCTCAATTGATCATCAACCGGATACGCGGCCATTTGCTTCATGAGGATGAAGAAATGGATATCGATGGAGTTACCGATTTTCTTAAGATTGATTTGATCGGAGTCATTCCTGATGATGACCAGGTCATTGTGGCAGCGAATAAAAAGGAACCCATTGCCTATAATCCGGACAATAGAGTCTCGCTTGCCTATCGGAACATTGCCAGAAGGATCCTTGGTGAATCTGTGCCCTTGACTCCAATTGGCAGCGAACCAAAGGGCTTCATGTCCAAATTGAAAAAATTCTTTAGCGTGCGGTAAATCTATATACCATATCAAGAAGCGGGAGCATTCGATGCCTCGCTTTTTTTATGCTGTGCGATGTAAATAAAAAAGGCAAGCCGTATGCCGGCTTGCCTGTTCTATAATGCTAAAATGCAGCGGGTTATCCGCGTCTTCCGCCTCTGCCGCCGCGTTTTGATTCAGTGCTGCGTTTAAGAGTCGATAAATTTTCTTCACTAGTCTTTAAAAAGCGAACCATTTTATCTTCGAAATTTTCCTTTGGTTGGAAATTACCTTTTGAACGAAAATCTTTAGAACGGCTATCCCCTTGGCGTGGTGGGCGTTTGGTATAAGAAGAGGTTTGCCCTTCGGGTCTATCTATAGCCTTTTTGATGGACAAGGCAGTTTTTCCGTCTTTCTCACTAATCACTTTTACTTCAATTTGGTCGCCTACTTTAAGATGGTCATTTACGTCTTTTACATAGCTATCTGCTACCTCACTGATATGCACAAGACCTGTTGAGCCTCCTGGTAATTCTACGAATGCTCCAAAATTAGTGATACCTGTTACTTTACCTTGTACTTTGCTGCCTATTTCGATTGACATAAAAAAATGTTCCCCTCAATAATGTTAAAACCACTTTATTATAACAAATTCAGGGGAACAATATCAATCTCAATTATTCGAATTTCTGAATCGATACCCGGATTTCCTTGGAAATTCATAAGTTTCCGGATGATTTTCATTGGGAAAAATTTTTTCAGGATGTGCAGAAAGAAAATCTTTTCTCCGTCATAGTCTGGACAAGTTGCTCATACGTTGTAATATAGCGCTTTGACATGAGCAGGGGGGAATCTGGAATGGATGATCGCAGGAAAGATATCCGAAATCGTATCGCCAAGAGACGCAAGTTTAATGATAAGCCGGCAGGAAGCGGCAGTTGGACGGAGATCAACAATGAGGAACCATATGGAATTGATTCTTATAACGGGTATTCCGAGAAAGATCATCCGCTCTTCAAGAAAGAATATTTTTTCTTTAAAATCCTTGCCAGTGTATGCCTGTTCCTGATTGTCGCGGTGATGTTCAAACACCCTTCTATGCGGCTGGAACCTGCCAGAAGTTTTGTCACGGAGAACATGAACAAGGAATTTCAGTTCGCTTCAATCTCCAACTGGTATGAAAGTGCATTTGGTAAACCAATCGCTTTTTTACCGAATGATGCCGATACGGAAACTGTTGATTCGAATGAAGAATATGCAATGCCTGCCTCTGCAAAGATTACCCAAACCTTCGAGACGAACGGTGAGGGAATCATATTGGAAACGAGCAAAGGCTCAAAGGTCGAGGCGATCAATGAAGGGGTAGTCATTTTTGCCGGTGAAAAGGAGGGGATCGGAAAGACTGTCGTCATTCAGCATGCCAATAAAAGTGAATCTTGGTATGGGCAGCTGGAAGGAATTGATGTGAAATTGTATGAGTTCGTTAAAAAGGGCAATGAAGTCGGACAGGTTACACTAAGTGAAGATGGATCCAAGGGCAGATTTTATTTAGCGATAAAAGAAAATGATGCTTTCGTCGATCCTAAAAAAGGTGATTTCATTTGAGTGAATATGGGAAATTACTGTTTAAAATCAGGGTGCACCCGACATTGTGGTTTGTCATTGGCATCGCCATCCTCACTGCCCATTTCGTTGAAATGATGATGCTGCTGCTCATCGTCTTCATTCATGAAATGGGGCATGCTGTCTGTGCCCAGCACTTCAAATGGCGGATAAAGTCAATCCAGCTGCTTCCTTTTGGCGGGGCTGTCGAGACTGAGGAGTACGGAAATAAGAGTTTGAAGGAGGATTTGGCGGTGGTGCTTGCCGGTCCGCTTCAACATGTTTGGCTCATTGGTGCAGCTTTTTTGCTCTATTTCTTTACTATTATCCCCTATGAGCTGTATCAGCCCTTTTTGTATATGAATCTTATGCTGCTGGTTTTTAATCTGCTGCCAATTTGGCCCTTGGACGGGGGACGGCTGTTATTCATCGGTGTATCCCTATACTGCACCTTTTTGGAAGCGCAGAAGCATACACTTCACTTTTCTGCAGTATTCGCTGTCCTGGCTTTTTTGACCTGGATCATTCTGGATCCGCTCAATTTGAACATCTGGCTCATCACCTTTTTCATATGTCTCTCACTCGTCATGGAATGGCGGCAGAGGTATTATGCGTTCATCCGCTTTCTTTTACAGCGCCATTACGGGCATACGAATGATTTGGCGAAACTTAAGCCGATATCGGTGGATTCACAAGAACCGATTTATAAAGTGCTAGAACTGTTTCAACGCGGTTGTAAACACCCCGTCATCATCATGAAAAACGGGAAAGAGAGCGGCTCGTTGGATGAAACGGAAATTCTTCACGCCTATTTTTCAGAGAAAATGACAAACGGGAAAATCGGCGACCTATTATATTCTTATTAAATATGTTATCCTTTCTTCAAATTGAGGAGAGGATTTTTTTGATGAAAAAATGATCGCGAACCTAGCTTCACGCGAAAAAAGAGTGGCCGTACTTGAGAATGGTGTTTTACGTAAACTTGAAATCATGCCGCCTCAAAAGCGCAGTACGGTCGGTAATATTTATCTTGGGAAAGTGACGAAGGTGTTACCGGGAATGGATGCCGTCTTCATTGATTATGGTGCAGAGAAGAATGGTTTTTTACACCGTGACGAGATTCCCTCTTTCCAGCTTACAAAAAAAGTGATGGGAAAGCATCCATCAGTCAATTTGTCCGTCAGGGAGAAAAGCTGCTTGTTCAGGTGACTCGGGATGAAACGGGCACAAAAGGGGCTAAATTGACTGGGTTGATCGAGTTTTCAACAGATTCCCTCGTATACATTCATGGAATAGATTATGTTGGTGTTTCAAAGAAATTCAAAAACGATGATCTTCAGAAGCAGTGGCGGGAAACGGCTTTGCAACATAAAAATCCTGATGAGGGATTGATTGTCCGCACTTCGATGGAGAACGAAAGTGAATCGGTATTCCTTGACAGGTTAACTGGATTGCGGGAGCTTCATAAAGAGCTTGAAGTCAAGGCTTCGTCCCTCAAGGCCCCGTCCCTTCTCTATGAGAGGGACGCATACCTTGACATGATCATTTCCGAAATGTCGGGAACGGCGACCGGGGAACTTGCCATCGATGATTTCGAAGCTTATCGGGAGTTGAAAAAGTGGATACAGGAAAACCGTAAGGAGTGGGAAATATCCCATATACCTGGTCCGAAGAATATTTTTTCCGAATGGAATGTGGAAGCGCAAGTTGAGAAAATGGCCAAGAAAATCGTTTGGCTTGAGAATGGCGGATATTTAATTTTTGAAGAAACGGAAGCTTTCACCGTAATCGATGTCAATTCAGGTAAGTTCACCGGCAAGGTGGCGAAGGAAGCAACCTTGTTTGCGGTTAATCAGGCTGCGGCGAAAGAGGTAGCCCGTCAACTGAGATTGAGGAATATCAGCGGAATCATATTGATAGATTTCATCAATATGGATAGCTCACGGCATGAGCAGGAAATCATTGAAATCGTTAAAAAGGAAGCGGTGAGGGATGAGAAGCGGATCCAGGTCATCGGCTTTACGGAACTGGGCATTTTACAAATGACGAGAAAGCGAACCTCCCCATCTTTAAGTGAAATGACGACGGTGTCTTGCCCTGTGTGCAGTGGAAGCGGTAAAATCGAGAGCCCGGAAACGGTGGCCTTCCGGTTGGAACGTGAGTTGCTGGAACACAGGAAGACGGATGATGAAGCGGTCTGGGTGGAGGTCAGTAAAGCGGTGGCGGAAGTGCTGCTTGGTGAAAAGGAAACATATCGGCCGACATTGGAGGAATTGATCGCTAAAAAGATATTCCTGTCTTTAATCCCAGGTTCGACGAATGCCTATTCCATCAAGCGATTCGGAAGCATTCAGGAAATCGGGCGGGCTTTTCAGTGAAGAGAGGGAATTGTTATAAATATATTGACAGCCTTTCCTGTTTCATGTTAGGATTTTAATGTTATGTTTGTAGCACCCGTGCTACAACCGCTCAACATCAGGTCCTAAGCTTTTGCCTTTCCGGTAAAACGCCTGTGATTGGCGAGTCTGAGACATTTAAGGAGGTGCAAGTATGTACGCAATTATCGAAACTGGCGGTAAACAAATTAAAGTAGCAGCTGGCGAAGCGGTTTACATTGAAAAATTAAACGCTGAAGCAGGCGAAACTGTTACATTTGACAAAGTTTTATTCGTAGGTGGCGAAGACGTGAAGGTCGGTGCTCCACTAGTTGAAGGCGCTACTGTAACAGGTACTGTCGAAAAACAAGGTAAGCAAAAGAAAATCACTGTTTTCAAATACAAAGCGAAGAAAAACAATCGTAAAAAACAAGGTCATCGTCAACCATACACTAAAGTTGTTATCGAAGCAATCAACGCGTAAGGGCTGATTCTAGATGATCAAAGTTGTATTTGATGCTCCGCAGGAACGGATTGCTTCGTTCACCTTAAGCGGACATGCTAATTTTGCTAAAAAGGTTCTGATATCGTTTGTGCAGGTGTATCGGCTGTTTCCTTCGGGGCAGTCAATGCAATCTTGTCCTTAACGGACGTAGAGCCTGAGATTGAGCAAGGGAGAGAAGGCGGCTATCTTCGCTGCGTCATTCCGGGGAATCTTTCGCCGGAATCGGAAGAGAAGGTTCAGCTGCTTTTGAACGGAATGCTCATATCGCTGCAAACGATCGAACGTGATTATGGTAAATACATGAAAATTATCCTCAACCAATAGGAGGTGGAACAAATGTTAAGATTAGATCTTCAGTTCTTCGCTTCGAAAAAAGGAGTAGGTTCTACAAAGAACGGACGTGACTCAATCTCCAAGCGTCTTGGCGCTAAACGTGCAGATGGTCAATTCGTATCTGGTGGTTCTATCCTTTACCGTCAACGCGGAACAAAAATCTATCCTGGTGAGAACGTAGGCCGTGGTGGAGACGATACTCTATACGCTAAAGTAGACGGTGTTGTTAAATTCGAACGTTTCGGACGTGACCGTAAAAAGTAAGCGTATATCCAGTTGCACAAGAAGCATAATTGGCATCTTTGAACAGAGGCTGACTCAAAAGGGTCTGATTCCTTCTACAAGACACTATATACCGCGTCATTTTTAATAATGGTATGCTATATAGTGATGAAGGGGTCCGGCCCTTTATTTATACTATAGGAACGAACCAGCATTTTGCAGGAGACTTTAGTCATTAGTATAGGGAAAACAACCTCTGACTTACAAAAGGCTCGCCAATAGGCGGGCTTTCTTATACTTTCAGGGGGAAATCCGAGATTACTCATCCATCCGATTTGGTTAAACCAAATAGACACTCCAATTCAACTATAATATCTCCAATTGGTGCATAAATAAGGCCCATTCTCTTTTTTAGTTCAAATGGCTCTACCATCGTCCAAAGAACTCAGGGTGTGCGGCTGTATTTTTGGACGGGGGCTTTCATGTGAAGGCATGTGAATCGAGCTTCATTTCCTGTTTGTTGTTTTTTTGATATACTGTACAAATGGAAGTATTCAACATGATAGAGCTGAAAAAAGTTTCTTTATCATAATTGAAGGTGTTAATAATGGATAAAAATTGGACGACTATTGAAACTCTGCCTCAAACCAGGCATGACTGGCTGAATAAAATTCAAATTATCAAAGGGAATCTGGAGTTGAACAGAATTGATCGTGTCAAGGGCATCATTGATGAAATCATTGTTGAAACCCAGAATGAAGCACGACTCTCCAGTTTGAATTTACCTAAGTTCACCGAGATGTTGTTGACGTCGAATTGGAATAATGGATCATTTTATTGCGAATATGAAATCATTGATGTTTTTGAAGGCTCAACCGAGATGGACGGGCTGATGTATCGCTGGACTAACGATTTCTTCAAAATTCTGGATAAAAACCTGGATCCGTTTTTTGAAAATATACTGGCTGTTTCTATGTGTAAAAAAGAAGTGAGCGATATGCACTGTACATTTCATATGCAAGGCAGGTTCATTGATCAATCCCCAGTGATCGAGTTTTTGGAAAGTTCATTAACGGCCGAGCAATCAATTGAAATTCTTGAATGTAATGAGGATGAAATATTTTTTAAGATGGATATTAACTTTTAGAGAAGTATACAGCAAGAATTGACTTGCAGAAAACAAGGAAGTGATAGCATGTTTGTCGATCAAACGAAAGTCTATGTAAAAGGCGGAGACGGTGGTAACGGGATAGTTGCTTATCGTCGTGAGAAATTCATACCTAAAGGCGGGCCTGCTGGCGGAGATGGCGGTAATGGGGCCAATGTCGTGTTTGAAGTGGAAGAGGGCTTGCGTACATTAATGGATTTCCGTTATCAACGTCACTTTAAGGCACCTCGCGGAGAGCATGGCATGTCCAAAAACATGCATGGTGCTGCTGCAAAGGATATGGTCATCAAGGTTCCACCTGGCACCGTTGTCATTGATGATAAAACAAAGGAAGTCATTGCTGATTTAGTTGAGCACGGGCAACGCGCCATTATCGCCAAAGGTGGCCGCGGAGGCCGGGGAAATTCCCGTTTTGCCACGCCTGCCAATCCTGCACCTGAAATCGCGGAGAATGGCGAACCAGGCCAAGAACGGGATATCATCATGGAATTGAAACTGTTGGCTGATGTCGGTTTGGTTGGTTTCCCAAGTGTAGGGAAATCCACTTTGCTATCCGTCGTATCCGCAGCAAGACCTAAAATTGCCGAATATCATTTTACGACGATCGTACCGAACCTCGGAATGGTGGAAACGGAAGATCACCGAAGCTTCGTCATGGCCGATTTACCTGGTCTGATCGAAGGTGCTTCAGAAGGAGTGGGACTTGGACATCAATTCCTGCGCCATATTGAAAGAACGAGGGTAATCATTCATGTAATCGATATGTCTGGTCTCGAAGGCCGGGACCCTTATGAAGACTACCAAACAATCAATAAAGAATTGGAAGAGTATAACCTGCGCTTGACTGAACGTCCGCAAATCATTGTTGCAAGTAAAATGGATATGCCGGACTCAGCAGATAACTTAGCTGCATTCAAAGAAAAGCTGGAAGAAGACTATCCAGTCTTCCCGATTTCTGCCGTGACGCGTGAAGGGATCCGTGAGCTTCTTTATGCAATTGCTGATAAAATCGAAGAAACGCCTGAGTTCCCTCTTGATCATGAAGAAGAGAATACTGGAATCCATCGGGTTCTATATAAACATACATCACAGTCTGATGAATTTAACATTGAACGCGAATCCGATGGCAGCTTTGCCGTTTCAGGATTCAAGATCGAGCGTCTATTCAAAATGACTGACTTCACCCGTGAAGAGTCCGTACGTCGTTTCGCGAGACAGCTTCGTTCATTCGGAGTCGACGAAGGCCTTCGCCAAAAAGGTGCGACAAATGGCGATATCGTCCGTATCCTTGAATATGAATTTGAATTTGTTGATTGATTGTAAACCATGATGGCAGGCATAAGGAGGCGTGCGGAGTTTGAATAAGGCCGATCAGAAATTTTTCCTCGTTCGAGAGGATGTCCTTCCCGAAGCGATGAAAAAACACTGGAAGCAAAAGAAATGATTGAACGGGGAAAAGCAGAATCAGTTTGGGAAGCGGTACAGCGAGTGGACCTAAGCAGGAGTGCTTTTTACAAATACCGTGACACGGTTTTTCCGTTTCATACAGTTGTTAAGGAAAAGCTGATTACACTGTTCTTCTATCTCGAAGATCGTTCTGGTACTCTATCGGAGCTCTTACGGCTCGTCGCCTCATCCGGTTGCAACATCATGACCATCCACCAAACGATTCCTTTGCAGGGACGTGCAAATGTCACCCTATCCCTGAATACGGGTGGGATGACGATGGATATTGATGATTTGCTTACTAAACTGCGTAAAATGGAGTTCGTCGAAAAAGTCGAAATCATTGGTAACGGCGCATGAAAACAGCCTGTACATTTCACATGTACAGGCTGTCAGTTTATAGACAAAAGGTTTCGAATTGGTCTAATTGATCCTGAGAGTGGCTGCAATGTGAAAGGTGAACGAATAAAACAGTTTGCCTGTTCGTTTCTTGCGGCGCAGACCGTAATGGATTGGTGTTGGGGACGATAGTGGCACCGCGAAATAATCCGGAAGCTATCATTAAGATACGATAGAAAATCTGTTCAAACAGAGGTCACTTTGCCGAACGTTGAGAAGTGAGGCACTTATCATGGAAACCGTAACCTAAAGACCAACGGGTCCTAGTAATCATTTCAAGTTGATCTCGCTGAATAGACAAAGTTGATTGGAACGTAAGGTACGAGCCTCCTGCGGGAAAAGTGCGTCCAAGGGAGCCCGCGGAATGCGAGTGCCTGGAGCGGAAATCAACGGTCAAAGTTTAAAAACCTTAAACAGCCTGAAGACAAACTCATTTATTATCGGGTTTGTCTTCAGGCTGTTTTCATTTGTAAGAGGAAATTACCGATTAACTATTGTAAAAAATCAGAAAATGGCATAACATAAACAATAGATTTTCCGTGAAAAGGAGTTTATAATATGACATCAAAAATTGCATTTCTTGGACCAAAAGCAACGTTCACGGATTTAGCTGTATCGCGACTATTTCCTAATGATATAAAAATACCGATGAACACGATTCCGGATTGCCTCGATGCCGTTCGGGACGGGGAAGTGAATCACGCGCTCGTGCCGATCGAGAATGCTTTGGAGGGTTCGGTAAATATAACGATGGATTACTTAGTCCATGAAGTCACATTGCCGATGAAAGGCGAAGTCACGATTCCAATCCAACAGCATTATATGGTGCATCCGGATCATGCATATCCTGGTTTCAAACCTGACATGGTTTATTCGCATTCCCATGCCATCGCTCAATGCCG
This sequence comes from Peribacillus frigoritolerans, assembly GCA_030562215.1. Classification (GTDB taxonomy): domain Bacteria; phylum Bacillota; class Bacilli; order Bacillales; family DSM-1321; genus Peribacillus; species Peribacillus frigoritolerans_B. The sequence continues at coordinate 690,459 of JAUPFL010000002.1, forward strand.
CAAATTTCTACATAATGAGCTAAGGGGCATTCCGTATGAGTATGTCACATCCACAGCAGCCGCTGCGAAGATGGTGATGGAGAATCCCGATATCAATATTGCTGCAATTGCAAATGATATGGCTGCAGAGGTGTACGGTTTGACGATTGCAAAACATAATATTCACGATTACGAGCATAATCATACCAAGTTTATCGTCGTATCCAACAGTGAAGTCGACTATGAAGGGCATTTGACCGTTGAAGGGGATAAGAAAACGACCTTGATGATTCAGCTGCCTGCAGACCACTCAGGGCAGCTGCACCAAGTGCTTTCCGCGTTTTCCTGGAGGAAACTTAACCTTTCCAAGATTGAATCAAGACCCATGAAAACAGGATTAGGCAATTACTTTTTCATCATCGACATAGAAATGTCCCTTGACGATGTCCTCATCCCAGGAGCAATCTCTGAGCTCGAGGCCTTAGGATGTACGGTTTCGATCATGGGAAGCTATTCATGCTTTAAAGTACAAACTGGTGTACCGCAACGATAATCATTTGAGAAATTTTATCAAAAATGATAAGGTACAACATCGGCTGAGTTTTATACAATGAATACGAAGGTGCCCCGGAAGTTTTCCCGGGGCATTTTTTTTGTGAGTTTTCGTTAAGGTTTGTATTTCCATTAAGTACAAGTTCCTAAAATGGTTGGCTGTCATTTTATGAAATATAGAAATAGGCAGAATGATTTTGGATGAAAACTGATTCAGTGGATGCACCTTTTTAATCAAAAATGCAGAGAGAGGGTGGTGGTCAGCAGAGATGGATAGTCAATTCAAAGAAACTTTCGGTTCTTGGACTCAAGCGATAGGAACCGTCATTTCAGCTGTTGCTGGTACACCATCCAATGTCTTGGACGAAGAATTTCGTAAGAACTTGGATTTGATTGGAAATGAACTTCAAGCAACAGGTAATGCCTTATTGGCGGACGCGGAAGAAACCTGGTCTCTGGATAAATTCGGCAATATAATACAGGCAATCGGGAATTCGACTGTTATCTTAGGCTTAGTCATTGATTTTGATGAAATAACGAAACAGGAATTAATCATCAAAGGCAATCTGATTCAAGCGTTGGGCGGTGGAACCGCTTTGGCGGGGGCATACGAAAATCCGGATGAACCGGAGCAGGCCTTCAATGCTACGGGGAATTTGTTGCAGGCGATTGGGAATTCGATGCAAGCGATAGGTGGAATTGCCGAACTTAAAAATAGCATTCTAGAAAAAGACCAAGAAAAGGATCAAGAACAAGAAGAACAAGAAAAAGGAGCAGGAACTGCAAAAATATCAATATCCTTATTTGGAAGAGAAGCAATCTGATGCTGAGCTAATCCAAGTGATGGGAGGCTGGGTACAGGCGGTCGGTTCCGTCATTAGTCTTATTGGGCAGTTGAGAAGTAACGAAGATGAAGACTCCGGGGATGGCAGCTCGAATGAAAGCAATTCCAATGATGAGTCAGCATGAGGGCCAATAAAAAAATCCTCAAAAGAGATGGCTTTTGAGGATTTTTCGTTCATTCAATCGACTAAAATGCCGGCATCCTCAAAGCACACTCCGCTTCGTCGAGCAGTTCTTCGGATGATGCGCTCAGTGTATGGAGATGAATGCCGCTCGTTAGTTCCGATAAAAACGATGCATTCGTTGCCGTCACCCTTGAAAGGAATTGCTGGACCTCTTTACGGCTGCTGACCATGATGGAAGCGGTCAGGTCACCGTATACGGGGTGCTCGATTTTGACATCTTTCACCGTGATGCCGATATCCACTAGTAAATATAGTTCTTCTTGGGTCCGGGAAGGATCGTGTTGGCAAGCAATGATCCTTTCCGGCTTTTGCGTGCTCCCCGTTTGTAAGTAAAGATAGCCTTGGCTTGTGGCAATGATAGGTTCATTCCGCGCTTTCAGAAGGGTTATGTCACCAACGATAACCTGCCGGCTTACATTCGTTATCTGCGAAAGCTCGCTGCCTGTTACAGGCTCTGCGCTTGTTTGCAATAAATGTAAGAGTTTCGTCCGTCTTTCTTCCCCAAGTAATTTCTTTCTTTCCATAAACATTCACCTCTTTAATTACAAACATTCTAACATAGATTGGAGGGTTTTATCGAATGGCAACTATTCCTTCGATGCAGTCCGCCAACTTGTGAATGTCGTCGGCCGTCGTGTTTTTGCCAAAGGAAAAGCGGACGAATTGATGGGCTTCATCTTCGCTTTTTCCAATGGCCATCATCGTTTTTGAAGGATCCTGTTTGCCGATTTGACAGGCGCTTCCCGTCGAAACGGCGAATCCTTTCTGGTTTAATTCCAGCATGATGTACTGTCCTTGCAATCCAGCGAAGGTCAGAGCCAGAATGTGAGGCAATTGCTCGTTTTTTGCTTCAATGATTTGAAAATTGATTTTCCTTTCCGTCAGCCGTTGAATCAATTGCATCCTAAGTGCGGAAATCCGTTTTCGTTCATCTTCCATGATATCGCCCAATTTCTTAGCAGCGGTTACGAAGGAAGCTATTCCAGGGACGTCCACTGTTCCTGGTCGGAAACCATATTCATGAGTGATATTGGGTACAGAAGCCTTCAACTGATGGATGGCCGGGAAAATGACGGCCCCAGTCCCTTTTGGACCATAAACTTTATGACTGGAAACGGATAGTCCATCACATGAGGCGGCTATCTTGCCAAGCGGTAATTTAGCAAATGATTGAACACAATCCACATGAAAAAAGCCTGTTTTTTTCGAACGATTTCACTTATTTGCTCAATCGGTTGAATGACCCCGATTTCCGAATTCACATGTTGCACAATGACTAAGCATGTTTTCTCCGACATGCTTTCCTGCAGATGTTCAATATCGACACGGCCATCTTCCAAATGCCGTAAATAGGTAACCTCGAAGCCATCTTGTTCAAGCTTCGCCACGCAATTGGCAAGAGATGCATGTTCAGTTTTGCTTACAATCAAGTGGTTCTGCCAGGATGGTTTCGAAGCGATGAATGTATCTATCGCAAGCATGTTGCTTTCTGATCCGCCGCTCGTAAAGATGATTCCTTCCTTTTTTATGTTCAGCATTTCTGCGAGTTGCTGCCGTGACATATCCAATAAACGTGCCGCTTCAGAGCCAATATCATGCAAACTGCTCGCATTCCCGAAAACTTCCGGGAGGCTTGACTGAATACGTCGAGAGCCTCCACATCAATCGGGGTTGTAGCGGCGTAATCCAAATAAATCAAGAAATCACTTCCATCCTTTAATCTTAAAAAACTCTTGATAATAGTTTAATAATATGTAAATATAGTTGTCAAGACACCTGTCATAAACAGGAGGAATGAAATAATGGTAAAAGCGGAAATCATCGTGATAGGCAGCGGGATTGCTGCCTTGAAAACGGCATTGGAAGCAAGTGAACATAAGCATGTGATACTCATCACAAAATCAAATATCCGTCATGGTAATTCATATTTAGCTCAGGGCGGGATTGCTGCTGCAATATCTGATCGTGACAGAGTATCTCTACATAAAAAGATACGCTGACGGCTGGTCAGAGATATAACAAAGTGAAGGCAGTGGAAAAACTCGTCGAAGAGGCACCTTCGGTTATAGCTGAACTTATAGAATCGGGTATGCGATTTGACCATGATCATGACGGAACTCTATTGCTTGGCATGGAGGGCGCCCACAGTGAACGAAGAATCCTCCATAGTCACGGGGATGCTACCGGGAAGTACATCATGGAACATCTTATAGGGTGCTTGAAAAAATCCTCGATTACTGTGATGGAGAATGTTACTGCAGTGGAGTTGATCATCGGGAAAGATGATTCTTGCATAGGTGTCAAAACACTTGATAAGGCAGGGAACTTGTAACCTATCATGCTGAACAGACGGTTTTGGCAACAGGCGGCTGTGGTTCCCTATACCATTTCACTTCAAATTCACAAACGGTTTCAGGTGATGGAATCGCACTTGCATTCAAGGCCGGTGCAAAAGTTCGTGACATGGAATTCATACAGTTCCATCCGACCCTGCTTTTGTAAATGGCAAAGCTCAAGGTCTGGTATCAGAAGCGGTTCGCGGGGATGGTGCGAGATTAGTGACGGAAATGGGAAAGCCAATCATGGAGGATGTCCATAGCTTGAAGGATCTAGCTCCAAGGCATATTGTGGCACAGACGATTTTTTCTTATATACAGCGCGGTGAAAAGGTATTTTTGGATATTTCGATGATTAAGGATTTTAAAAATCGTTTTCCGACAGTGACCTCATTATGTGAAAAAAGCGGACTGGACCTTCAATTGGGGAAAATCCCGGTTGCACCTGGAAACCATTTTCTAATGGGAGGGATTGAAGTGGATGAATCGGGGCAGACCTCAGTACCTTCTTTGTATGCAGTTGGTGAAGTGGCATGCACGGGTGTACATGGTGCAAACCGTTTGGCAAGCAACTCCCTTCTCGAAGGACTGGTTTTTGGAAATACGCTAGGACGTTTCCTTGCTAAATTGCCGGCAAGGTCAATACCCGAAGAAAAAGACCAGTCCAAGAGTTCCAGCCAAATTTCCTTTTTACCTGATTTCACGACATTGCAGGAAAAATTAATGAAAGAAGCGGGAATCGTTCGAAATGAAGCGGGTTTAACTCGACTGAAGGATTATCTTGAGACTTTTAATATCGAAAAATTGCTGCAAATGGAAGTAACGGCATTATCGAAACAAGAGATAACGAAAATCAATGCCATAATCGTGGCGTGGCTGATTGCCGAATCCGCATTGACCAGGACGGAAAGCAGGGGCGGTCATTTCCGCAGTGACTATCCAAGTGAAGATGACACCCAATGGCTTGAAAATTCGGTTATCCTTGCTTGCACGGATGTGAAAAACCGACAAGGGAGACGACTATATGAATATATTGAAGCTTAAGCAGATGCTGCAACAATTTTTAATGGAAGATATAGGTGAATGCGATGTAACGAGTGATACGATTTTTGATCAAGGTGAACAAGGAACTTTGACATTCATCGCAAAAGAAGGCGGGGTCTTTAGTGGAGGGGACGTCATCAAGACGGGATTTGCATTGTTGGATGAGCAAATCGAAGTTTTCGTTTTTGTTCAAGAAGGCGAAGTTTTTGAAGAAGGACAGCAGCTTGCGAAAATGACCGGTGATATGGCCTCTCTTTAAAAGGGGAACGTGTTGTTTTGAATTTAGTGCAGCGTATGTCCGGCATTGCCACACAGGCTCATAAAGCTGCCATGATTTTAGCGGGGACGAAGACGAGAGCTTGTGATACGAGGAAAACTACACCAGGACTGCGGATGCTTGAAAAATATGCCGTCCGTTCCGGCGGGGCGTACAATCACCGAAATGGTCTGTATGATGCAGTCATGATAAAGGACAACCATATTTCTTTCGCTGGGTCGATAACGAAAGCGGTTCAAACGGTAAAATCAAACTGGGACATACCACTAAAGTGGAAGTGGAAACGGAATCACCACAACAGGTGCTTGAAGCAGTGGAAGCCGGTGCAGATATCATCATGTTCGATAACCGGAGCCCCGAAGAAATCAAGCCACTGATTAAATTGGTTCCCGCCCACATCATAACTGAAGCTTCTGGAGGGATCCATTTAGACAATCTAGCCTCATATCGGGAAACAGGGGTGGATTATATTTCGTTGGGCAGCTTGACGCACAGTGTCAGGGCACTTGATATTAGCGCAAAGGTCAAAGAACGTGAGGGGATATTGAAATGAACATATTGGAGATGGCTAAAACAGCAGGAAATACATTGCCTGAAAAGTATAAAACGATGACAAAGGAAGAGATGGAGAATCGGGTCCATGACATCAAGAAACGACTGGGGAACCGTCTTTATATCCCCGGCCATCATTATCAACGGGAGGAAGTCATTCAATTTTCGGATTCAACGGGGGATTCACTTCAATTGGCTCAGCTTTCCGCGCAAAATCGCGAAGCGGATTATATCGTGTTTTGCGGCGTGCATTTCATGGCTGAAACAGCAGATATTTTGACGGAAGAAGGGCAGACGGTTATCCTTCCTGACATGCGTGCAGGCTGCTCCATGGCGGATATGGCGGATATTGAACAAACGGAACGGGCGTGGTCAAAGCTTCAGGATTTATTTGGTGATACGATCCTTCCGCTAACTTATGTTAATTCCACTGCGGCCATCAAAGCTTTTGTAGGAAAAAATGGCGGGGCGACGGTGACTTCTTCCAATGCACAAGGGATGGTCTCGTGGGCCCTCTCGCAAAAAGAAAGAATCCTTTTTCTTCCCGATCAGCATCTTGGGAGGAACACAGCCTTTGACCTTGGAATCCCATTGAATGAAATGGCTGTTTGGGATCCGCATAAGGATGAATTGATCTATGAAGGGGAACTGGAAGATCTGAAGGTACTTCTTTGGAAAGGACATTGTTCAGTCCATGAAAATTTCACTACGGCGAATATTGAAACGCTTAGAGCGGAGCAGCCTGAAATGAATATCATCGTTCATCCCGAATGCCGCCGTGAGGTAGTCGCCCTGTCAGATTATGCGGGTTCTACATCTTACATCATAAATATGATCGAAAGAGCAGAACCAGGTAGTTCCTGGGCAATCGGCACGGAAATGAACCTTGTCAAGCGACTTATCGCCAATAATCCTGACAAGAACATCATCTCGCTAAATCCGAATATGTGTCCATGCCTTACAATGAACCGGATTGATCTGCCTCATCTGCTGTGGGCGCTTGAATCCATTGAGGAAGGTATAATCATCAATCCGATAAAAGTGGAGAAGAGCATTGCGGATAATGCCATCCTGGCTTTAAACAGAATGCTGGAACGCGTTTGAGTTAGTGCTTTCCAAAAAAGATTTTGGATCATAAGAAAAAGGGGTAAGACACCCAGTTAGTCGACCTAATGGGGTTTGAAATGGTCTTATCCCGAATTCCTTTTCACGATTTATCACGGGGGTTTCCTTGATTTTAAAAACCAGACGTAGTTATCCTCATGTATTTTTTCTGTTTTATATAGCTGAAATCAGCGGGAACGTTGTTTATTGAGGGTTATGGGGAGCTTGTCCCCCTTTTTCAGACTGAAGACAAATTCGAAGAAAAGCGAGTTTACTTGCAGTTTTTCATGTCAAAGATTGCAGTTGATAGGAACGGAAGGTACGAGGCTCCTGCGGAAAGCGAGTGCCCTACGTTCCAATCAACGTTTAAATTTTACTGTTTTAAGAACCTTTATAGGCTATTCGTTTTAAATGTATTGCCTTCATTCATATCACCGGATTTAAATCCTTTATTGAACCACCGTTTTCTCTGTTCGGATGTACCGTGCGTGAAGCTGTCTGGAACCACGTAACCCTGTGCCTTTTTTGGATACGGTCATCTCCCACACCACTTGCTGCATTCAAGGCTTCCTCAAGATCGCCTTCTTCAAGCAAATTCTCTCCTTGGGCATGATGCGCCCAAACTCCAGCCAAATAATCGGCCTGTAATTCAAGACGGACAGAATACCTATTATATTCAGTTTCGCCGACCTTTGACCGATCTGGCATTTCCTTTTCCGTTGTCCCTAAAAGTGTCTGAACATGATGTCCTACTTCGTGGGCAATGACATAAGCCATGGCGAAATCCCCGGGTGCCTGGAATTCTTGCTTCAACTCTTGATAAAAGCTGAGATCAATATATAGTTTCATGTCACCAGGACAATAAAATGGCCCTACCGAAGAAGCTGCCATCCGCATGCCGATTCGACACTACCTGAATACAGGACAAGCTTAGGTTCCTTATATTCCAGTCCGTTTTTACGGAATTCTTCTGTCCAGACCTGCTCCGTTTCTGCAAGGACGACAGATACGAACTGCGCAAGTTCCTTTTCTTCATCAGTTTCGACATAAGAGCTGCCATTGTTCGATTCAGTAGAATTCAAGCTGCCTAGCAAATCACTTGGATTACCGCCAAGGAGCGTCACGATCAAGACAATTGCCAATCCGACCCCTCCGCCGATTCCGGCCATGCTTTTTCCGGTCATGCCTCTTTTGTCCTCGACGTTCGAGCTGGCCTGTCTACCTTTCCATTTCATTATGATTCCCCCAGGAATGTAAGATAAGTACCTGAATAAAGCCTTAGGCCATTTACTTTCTTATACCCGGATTTCCTTCAGTTTAGACAGAAGCTTGAAAGAAGCGTTTCAGACCATGATGGCTTCCTAACTAAAAAACCATTGCCTCCTTTTCTTGGAATGAATGCAATGGGGCCAATATCCAATAATGGATTTGAATTTCCTTTTTGAAGAAGTCATATCATTTATTTCTTCTCCAAAAAAAGTAGCTTCCATGTCCCTAAATCATTGATCCAATCATAAAAGTCATTTTTCACGCATAAGTTTTCATGATAAAAATAATAGCATTTCACCCACTGCTTCATAGAATATATGGACATATGCACAGGAGGGGTTAACAGCGTGAAAATTCATATAGTCCAAAAAGGCGATACACTTTGGAAACTCGCCAAAAAATACGGCGTAAGTTTTGAAGAACTTAAAAAAGTTAACGTGCAATTGAGCAACCCGGACATGATGATGCCCGGAATGAAAATTAAAATACCAGGGACATCCGGAGCTGTAATAAAAGAAACGGGTAAACCAAACGTGAATATTCAGCAGGGAATGAAAGAATCCCAAATTCAACCATATCAGGCTCAGCTAGCACCTATGAAAGAGCAGCAAATTATGCAAAAACCGGCAGTAAAAGAACAGCCGAAATTTCAACAGCCTGTAAAAGAGCAACCGAAAATTCAACAGCCGGTAAAAGAACAGCCAAAATTTCAACAGCCTGTAAAAGAACAGCCAATCGTTCAACAACCAAAAAAGAACAGCCAATCGTTCAACAACCAAAAAAGAGCAGCAGATCGTTCAGCCAAAGCCTATCATTAAAGAAAAGCAAAAAGTCGTTCCAAAAGAAATGCCGGTGCCGATGCCGGTAATTCCGGAAATTGATGTCAATAATTATTATATGGTCAACATGACCAATATGAGTGTGCAAAAGCCTCCTGCACCACCACCATTACCAAAGAAAAAAGAAGAGCCTGCAGTCACTAAAAGAAGAAGAAAAAGCCAGCTGTACAGCCAGCTTATGATGAGCCGGAGGATGATTGTATTCCAGTAACGCCAATCCTGCCTGGAAGCGGTTATTGCATTCAACCGCCACCGTGGGCGCATATGCACATGCAAGGCATGCAAGCCCCTTACCAAGGCGTTCAAGGGTATCAGGCAGCTCCGGAAATGCATGATTATCAAATGATGGAAGAGAGCTCTGATATTTGGGAAGAATCTCCTGACATGCAAATGATGGATCAAGGATTTGTCCAAGGGGCGAGCATGTATGCACCAAGCCAGCAATATTATCCATATCAAGCCTCCGCACCGGTTCCGCACCATTATTATGGAGGGATGAATCAACAACCTCAAGCAGGTTCATATATGCAACAAGATTATGAGTCACCAGGCGAATCGCCTTCATACAATCAAAACTTCCCTCAGCATTTTTCCCAGACTGCCGGTGAGGAAGAGGAAGATTGCGGTTGTAATAAGGGGCTACTTGGAACTTATGGGCCGGAAGTGAAGGGGCAGTATCAGGGCAACCAAGGGATGGATGCCAATGCACATCACCATCCGGATTATCACCAATATCAATCCGTTCAATCACAGCAACAGGTCCCAGGGATGTCACCTAAAGAGTCTCAGATGGGAATGGAGATGCAATATCAATTTGATGATGAGTCAGTAGAATCGCCTCAACAAGATGAAGGATTCATGATGATGGGCGGCCAAAACGGAGGTCAGCCAGGGATGATGATGGGCGGCCAAAACGGAGGCCAGCCAGGTATGATGATGGGCGGCCAAAACGGAGGCCAGCCAGGTATGATGATGGGCGGCCAAAACGGTGGCCAGCCAGGTATGATGATGGGCGGTCAAAACGGAGGCCAGCCAGGTATGATGATGGGCGGCCAAAACGGAGGCCAGCCAGGTATGATGCTGGGCGGCCAAAACGGTGGCCAGCCAGGTATGATGATGGGCGGTCAAAACGGAGGCCAGCCAGGTATGATGATGGGCGGCCAAAACGGAGGCCAGCCAGGTATGATGCTGGGCGGCCAAAACGGAGGCCAGCCAGGTGTGATGGGTGGCCAAAACGGTGGTCAACCGTGGATGATGGGCGGCCAAAACGGAGGCCAGCCAGGTGTGATGGGCGGCCAAAACGGTGGTCAACCGTGGATGATGGGCGGCCAAAACGGAGGCCAGCCAGGTATGATGATGGGCGGCCAAAATGGAGGCCAGCCAGGTATGATGATGGGCGGCCAAAACGGAGGTCAGCCAGGTATGATGATGGGCGGCCAAAACGGAGGTCAGCCAGGTATGATGATGGGCGGCCAAAACGGAGGTCAGCCAGGAATGATGATGGGCGGCCAAAACGGAGGCCAGCCAGGCATGGTGGGCGGTCAAAACAGTGGTCAGCCAGAGATGATGGGCGGTCAAAACGGAGGTCAGCCGTGGATGATGGGTGGTCAAAACGGAGGTCAGCCGTGGATGATGGGCGGCCAAAACGGTGGCCAGCCAGGTATGATGGGCGGTCAAAATGGAGGGCAGCCGTGGATGATGGGCAGTCAAAACGGAGGCCAGCCAGGGGTGATGCCGGGACAATTTGGCGGTCAGCCAGACATGATGCGCGGTCAGCTTGGGGGCAACCTGAAGCAATGTTACCTGGACAAATGGGAGGCCAGCCAGGCCAATTCGGGGGCGTTCGTGCGCCTGAAACATTTGGGATCCCGACATATGTAGATGAAAGCGATGACTATTAATCATCAAGGAGACAGTGTTTTTAACACTCGTCTCCTCTCTTATTTAAATCGTAAGCCAAAGAATGTCCACCATATTCAAAGCAGTGTCTATTTAATAACTTTTGAAAAGGGTCATTCAATGATTCTTAAAGGATTCGACAGTTTTGAAAAATGGGATCGCCAAAGGGAATTGACTTCTTTGTTAAAACAAAGGGATTTCATCAAACGTATTATATTCATCAGAATTTAATGCCCTTTCAATTTAAAGGGAAATGGTATGGCAGCATGGACTATTTTCCGCCGAGTAAGAAAAAAATTCAGATTTTCCAATCATAAGGACCGCTTAGAAGGCGTTCAGTTACTGGAAAGCTTCCATGATGTGTCGGAAAATCTCTCCATTAACGCGCCTGTATTCAATCAATCTAAAAAGTGGAAAGAACGCTTATCACTCTTTAAAAAGAATTTTTCTTATGTTCGCCAATATGTTTCCGAAGATATTATCAAGGAATGGATAAGATGGGGGAATGGTCGCTAGAGGGGTTTGATAAAAATCAGTCTTTATGGGATAAGGAAAAGAAAGTCATCATTCATGGTGATTGTGCCCACCATAATTTCTTGCGCAGAGCGGACGGCACTTTGACTTTAATCGATTTTGACTTAATGGCAAATGCCCCGAGATGCATTGATTATTTACAGTATGCAAATCGAATTTCACCACATTTGGAAGATGCGGCCAACGAGCTGTGGGAAGTGCCGCAATTGCAAAGGTATCAGTCAGACCTGGCCTTTTTATATGCTTTAACTTATCCTACCGATATTTTCCGTGAATGGAATCGTCTTAATAAAAGTTCTTCCCAGCTTCATTCGGTCTGGAAAATGTCCGTGGAAGGTTTTTCGGAGCGGATGGAGATGAATGAAAAATTGGCGAAAAGGATTTCTTCCCTTAATAGGAATTAAAACGGGTATTTGGCCGTATCTTACAGAGTACATTTCCCGTTCGACACCCATGCTAATTATGAGCGGAATTTAGCTCATTCTATTGCAATGGGAGGGTTATTGGTGCAGAAAATAAAATGGGCCCAGCCGCTATGTACGGTATTGGCCGCCGTCAGTTTGGTTGGATGTGCTAATAATGATACAGCGGAAAATGAAAATATCACGAATGATACAGGTTACCATGAAAAAGATGCATTGGTACGCAACATCAATTATGAGAATATGGTGCAAGGTTTATACAATAAAGATGATGCGTACAGTAAGAGTGACCGTAACTACCATGGACATGAAAGTAAGCCGCTTAAGGCAAAATCATCTTATTATAATTCTTATGAAGGCTCTTTAGCCGACAAAGTAAATGGTGTCGCCAATAAAGTGGAGCCGGTTATCGATGCCAGGACAATCATCATGAAAGATGAAATGCTGGTAGCCTTGCTGCTTGATGACTACAGCCAAGCAAAAGATGTTAAAGAAAGAATCAAGAAGGAAATCGGACCGCTTACCAATGGCCGTACCCTATATGTAACCACCGATGAAGGTGTCTATTTCAGGACGATGACTCTTGATAACAATCTTCGGGATGGCGATACGAGGGAAATGATCATTTTGGATGCCAATGACCTGTTCGATAACCTTAACATTCACGAAAATCACTTAAAATAATTTGTGGGCTGACCCGATGTGGAGTCAGCTCTTTTTGATTTTTTTCTGGTTAATAATCCTTATTTGGGTCAAACTACATAAAAAGTAAACGCCTTAAGAGGTGAGTATATTGTTTAATCAACTTAGAATCCAATTTTTCATGACACTCTTCATATTGCCATTTTGCTTAACCGTTTTTGCCGAAGAAACCGTTCAAAAGGAAAATGATCCAATTGAAAGGAAGGTCATTCTTCAGCGTATGTATCTGGATGGCGAGTTAAGTGAAGAGAAATTGACAGAAACGATTTGGTCGATGGAAGACTTTTGGGCAAAATATGAAGGATGGAAAGTAGTCGATCAAAATGAAGAGCAGATTGTCATGAAGAAAATTGAGAATGACATATCTCCGCTTTTAAAAGCGAATGGTTACCTTGGGATGAGGGAAGATGGTACATTATCCATTTTTATCGGAAGGCCTGAGCACGCCAAGATCATTCATACATTCTTCCAAATAGACGTTGGTAAACTTGAAGCATATAAGCAGGAGGAACTGCAAAAAGGGATTCCGATCATGAATAAAGACCAATATAAACAGCTCATTAAAGAATATGAGCCATATTCGGTAAACTAGGGGGATGATCTCCCATCCTCCAGGCTGTAGACTAACTCGATAATGATGGAGTTTGTCTACAGTTTTTTTAGTATTCCCATTTGACCGTTGACTTCCACTGCAGGCACTGGCTTTCAGCGTGCGGTCCGCCCTCGGCGCTTTTGCGCCTGTAATGTCTCCCTTTGACGCGTATATCCCGCAGGAACCTTGCACCCCGTTCCAATCATCTTTGTTTTTAAGGATGATAGTAAAACCCGGAATTCCTTGTGAAAAGACTTTGCCGAAGTATGAAATAACTTTTAATGAACAACACCCCTTTTTTATGATAAAATGAGAGGTACAGCAAAATCAGGGAGAGAAGTAATTTGTATGATTATATAAAAGGCAAGGTCGATTATATTGGGCCTGAATACATAGTTGTGGAAAATGGGGGATCGGATATCAAGTGATGACGCCGAATCCTTTTATTTTTTCCGCTCAATACCAGAGAGAAATCCAAGTTTTCTTATATCATTATGTTCGTGAGGATATGGTGGCGTTATACGGATTCCAGACTCGTCAAGAAAAGGCGTTATTCACAAAATTATTGAATGTAACCGGAATCGGGCCGAAAGGTGCTCTAGCGATATTGGCATCAGGCCAGGTTGATCAGGTGGTGCAGGCGATCGAAAATGAAGATGAATCGTTTTTGGTGAAATTCCCGGGAGTCGGAAAGAAAACGGCACGGCAGATGATTCTCGATTTAAAAGGGAAACTTGAGAACATTATTCCGGATGCGTTTCCCAACTTGTTTAACGAAGGCGTCACGGCTGCAATCAGTTCAAATGGTTATACGGAGGAATTGGATGAAGCCGTTCTTGCATTGAAGGCTCTTGGTTATTCTGAAAAGGAAGTCCAAAAGGTAGCCAAGAAATTGCAAGCTGAAGATATGACGACCGAGCAATATATTAAGAAAGCATTGCAAATGATGTTAAGATAAGGAGTGGCGCAATGGAGGAGAGAATATTCAATCAGGAAGCCGATTTGAACGAACTGTCCTTTGAACAAAGCCTGCGGCCGCAAAACTTAAAGCAATATATCGGACAGGATAAAGTGAAAGCGAATTTGAGTGTATACATCGAGGCGGCAAGGATGCGTGAAGAAACGCTCGATCATGTACTTCTATATGGACCGCCTGGACTTGGAAAGACGACGCTTGCCGTCATCATCGCCAATGAAATGGGTGTGAATATCCGCACGACTTCCGGTCCTGCCATTGAGCGGCCGGGAGATCTGGCGGCCATTCTGAGTGCACTTGAACCAGGTGATGTATTGTTCATTGATGAGATTCACCGCCTTCCCCGTGTCGTTGAAGAAGTGCTATATCCGGCTATGGAGGACTTCTGTCTGGATATTGTAGTCGGTAAGGGACCGGAAGCCCGTTCGATCAGGATCGACTTGCCGCCGTTCACCCTCGTAGGGGCCACGACACGGGCAGGCTCACTGTCTGCACCGCTCAGGGACCGTTTTGGCGTTTTGAGCCGTCTTGAATATTATACGGAAAACCATTTGACTGATATCATCATCCGTACAGCAAGAATCATGGATACGGAAATGGATGATCAAGCAGCGGCAGAACTTGCAAGAAGGTCAAGGGGAACCCCGAGAATTGCCAATCGGCTTTTACGGAGGGTCAGGGATTTCGCCCAGGTACGCGGTGATGGGACGATAACGGCCGAGCTTGCCGATTATGCACTTGAATTAATGCAGGTCGACCGTTTAGGACTCGATCATATTGACCATAAATTACTTAAAGGGATCATTGAAAAATTCCGTGGCGGGCCCGTGGGTCTGGAAACGATTGCTGCAACGATTGGCGAAGAGGCACATACGATCGAAGATGTGTATGAACCATATCTCTTGCAAGTCGGTTTTCTTCAGCGTACCCCAAGAGGCCGGATGGCAACACAGCTTGTTTATGAACATTTCGGCATGGAGATGCCTGAATGATGAATATACCAAAGATGGTCATGATTCTGGGTGTGATTATATTCGTGATTGGTTTTGCGATGAAATATATCCACCTCGGCAGGCTGCCGGGGGATATTTTTCTGAAAAAGGGGAATACGACGTTTTACTTTCCTATCGTTACATCAATCATCGTCAGTGTTGTGTTGTCCGCGATTTTTTATTTGATCGGCCGTTTTAAATAATGATTACAGCTTGATAGACACGTAAGGAAGTGGAACAGATGAAATTGGATATGTTTGATTTTCATTTACCGGAGGAACTGATTGCCCAAGTTCCTTTGGAGGATAGGGAAGCAAGTAGATTGATGGTACTGGACAAAGAAACCGGTAAGCTCCAGCATGATGTATTCAGCCATATCACGGAATATATCAAACCGGGAGATTGCCTGGTGTTGAATGATACAAAAGTGCTTCCGGCCCGACTATACGGCAGTAAAGAAGGGACGGGTGCAAAAATCGAAGTATTGCTGCTCAAGCAAGATCATGATGATGTATGGGAAACGCTTGTGAAGCCGGCCAAACGGATTAAAGAAGGCTCGACGATCGTTTTCGGCGATGGTAAGCTGAGTGCCGTCTGTACAGGTGTACTCGAGCATGGCGGCCGAATCCTTGAATTTAAATATGAAGGCATATTTTATGAAATACTGGAGCAGCTTGGCGAAATGCCGTTACCTCCATACATCAAGGAACAACTCGACGACCAGGACCGCTATCAAACCGTATATGCGCGGGAACGGGGATCTGCAGCGGCACCTACCGCTGGACTGCATTTTACGGAGGATTTTTGAGAAACTTAAAGGGATGGGTGTCCACATCGCCTTCATAACGCTGCATGTTGGGCTTGGTACATTCCGCCCGGTAAGTGTCGACGATATTGACAGCCACGAAATGCATTCGGAATTTTATCAAATGACGGAAGGCACAGCAAGATTACTGAATGACGTGAAGGAAAAAGGCGGGAAAATCATTACGGTAGGCACTACGTCCACAAGGACATTGGAAACGATTGCGTCCCGCAATGATGGGGTTTTCAAGGAAGAGAATGGCTGGACGAGCATCTTCATTTATCCTGGTTATGAGTTCAAAGGGATCGATGCGATGATAACGAACTTCCATTTGCCCAAATCGACGTTAATCATGCTTATTTCTGCACTTGCAGGCAGGGAGAATGTCCTTCATGCCTATAAAACGGCTGTGGAAGAAAAATACAGGTTCTTTAGTTTTGGAGATGCAATGTTAATTAAGTAATATAAGAGTGAGAAGCTCTTGAAGGGAGTTATTGCGTTGACTGCAATACGATATGAGTTAATCAAAACATGTAAACAGACAGGGGCACGGCTAGGCCGGGTCCATACGCCGCATGGTTCTTTTGAAACGCCGGCATTTATGCCGGTTGGAACGATGGCTACTGTCAAAACGATGTCCCCGGAAGATTTGAAACAGATGGGGGCAGGCATCATCCTGAGCAATACGTACCACCTATGGCTGCGTCCGGGACATGAAATCATCAAGGAAGCTGGCGGACTGCATAAGTTCATGAACTGGGATCGGGCGATTTTGACCGACTCAGGCGGCTTTCAAGTCTTCAGTTTAAGCGAGTTCCGCAAAATTGAAGAAGAGGGTGTGCATTTCAGGAACCATCTGAATGGCGATAAATTATTTTTATCTCCGGAAAAAGCGATGGAAATACAAAATGCGCTTGGCTCCGATATCATGATGGCATTTGATGAATGTCCGCCATTTCCGGCTACAGAAGAGTATATGAAGAAGTCGGTTGAACGGACATCACGCTGGGCGGAACGCTGTTTGAATGCACATGAGCGTCCAAATGACCAAGGGCTGTTCGGTATCGTTCAAGGCGGGGAGTTTGAAAATCTTCGCAAACAAAGTGCAAAAGACCTTGTCTCCCTTGACTTCCCGGGTTATGCTATTGGAGGACTATCCGTAGGGGAACCGAAGGATATCATGAACCGCGTCCTTGAGTTTACAACTCCGCTGCTGCCATCTGACAAACCACGTTATCTTATGGGTGTCGGTTCACCGGACTCATTGATCGATGGTGCACTCCGCGGTGTTGATATGTTTGACTGTGTTCTGCCGACGCGAATCGCGCGTAATGGTACGCTCATGACGAGCAATGGGCGGCTGGTTGTGAAAAATGCGAAGTATGCACGCGATTTCGGTCCTATCGATGAAAATTGCGATTGCCATGTTTGCAAGAATTATAGCCGGGCATATATCCGCCATTTAATTAAATGTGAAGAAACCTTTGGGATTCGTCTTACGACTTACCATAATCTTCATTTTCTGTTAAACTTGATGGAACAGGTCAGACAAGCTATTCGAGAAGATCGCCTTGGAGACTTTAGGGAAGAGTTTTTTGAGCAGTATGGTTTCAATGAACCAAATGCGAGAAACTTCTAATTCCATAAATATTTTAATGAACGAAAGGAGTGAATATACTTAAATGGGTAATTTAACACAAATACTTCCGTTGATTTTAATGTTCGTATTGTTCTATTTCTTATTGATCCGCCCGCAGCAAAAACGCCAAAAGGCTACGCAAAACATGCAAAGCAGTTTGAAAAAGGTGATAAAGTTGCTACTATCGGCGGCATGCACGGAACAATCGATGCAATCGATGAACAGCAAATCGTCATTAAATCACCAGACGGTACAAAACTGACTTTTGACCGTGCGGCAATCCGTGAAATTACGGAAAGCGCACCGAATAAAGAAACATCCCTATAAAACAAACGAAAACCGGGCCATGTGCCCGGTTTTTTGCTGTCTTTTTTAATCGGAGCGTGAGTCGGAACTCATGTTGACCCCAAGAACGCCGCCCATCATGGCCGTAATCACAAAACAGCCATAGTATATCCATTGCTTGATGGTGAAAAGGGCATCGTGACCTAAATATTGAAAAAGGAACACGACCAACAGATAAAGCAGCCCAGTGCTTCCGCCCAAGAATAGTCCTTGCTTCTTCCCTTTGCCTCCTGAAATGAATCCACCAATGAACAGCGATAAAAAGGATACGATCATGACCACGTATGTCAGGGATGATTCCGTCAGTGAAGTAAAACGAAGAAGGATGGAAACGATTAAACTAGCAATCATCGCTATGGCAAAGATGGAGCCTACGCCATAAATTACGGCGACACTCATTTTTTAGTTTCGATGGGTATTCCTCCTTTTTAAAAGGCTGGTACGTATAGCCTGTTTATGTGTTTGTACAAGCATATTCCCGATATCGAACCTTTAGACCAGGTTTAAGTAGCTTCCCGTAAAATTAGAAAAGATTATGGAGTAATTTTTCAGTTCCCAAGCCATGCTATGGATGAAGGAAGTGTTGTTGAAGTGGATATCTATCTAGGGATTATTTTTCGAACGACGGTAATCTATCTGGTCATCTGGTTCCTTTTTCGAATGATGGGTAAGCGGGAAGTTGGGGAACTGAGTGTTCTCGATTTAGTGGTATCCATCATGATAGGGGACATTGCTGTGCTATCCTTTGAAGATTTGGAAAAACCGTTTATCCGACAGACGATCCCAATGTTTGTCCTCGCGATTCTCCAAATTACATTGGCATTTGCCTCATTGAAAAGTGTTAAATTTCGCTATTTCATGGACGGTAAGCCGCAGATCATCATTAATCAAGGGAAAATAGATGAAAAAGCGATGCGCGACAACGATATAATTTTGATGACTTATTGACCCAACTTCGTGAACAAGGAATTATTGATATAAACGAAGTGCAATTTGCCATCCTTGAAACTTCAGGAAGGCTCTCGGTGATTAAAAAAGCGACGAAGAAGGGTCGGAAAGTCAGGTACCATTCCCGCTGATTGTCGACGGAGAGATACAGGAAAAAAATCTTGATAAAATTGGGAAAAACCATTTTTGGCTTCTGGATCAGTTAAAAGAACATGGAGAAACGAAGGTTAAAGAGATTTCGATTTGCGGGTACATAGATGGCCAATTTTACATTGATAAAAATGAAATGAAGAAATGACCGAAGCCTTTGAGTGCTTCGGTTCATTTTATTTCAAGCCAATTTTGACAAAAAGTCGCCAACTACAGGAATCCTGATCAGATCGGCCTTTTTTATGCTGCCGGTCATGAGCAGGAAAAATGTGAACAGCAGGATAACGACGGTTACGGAAAGCAAAAGCCGTGTGCCGATAGGCTGTGAGGAGAGCGGGAATTGATAAAGATAATAACCGCCCCATCCTGAGATTAAAGCAAGGACCAAAGCTGAAATATAGCTGCGGAAATGAAGCGTGAAAGGGACGACCTTCAGCACGGTTGAGAAATGCAGGAAAGTGACGAGCATCGTACCGACAGCTATCCCGATTGCGGCTCCCATGATCCCGAAACTTTCCTTTGAAGCCAGCAGCCAGATCACACCGATTTTAAGGATGTTCCCAGCCAGGCTGTTGAACATTGCGGCCTTTGCAAGATCCAGTGCTTGCAGCATGGATTGCAGCGGATATTGAAAGTAATATAGGATGAAAAAAGGTGCCAGGAATTTAATGAAAACAGCAGCATGCGAAGATCCATACATGACTTGTAATATTGGTTCGGCAAAGATGAACAGAATGACGATAGCTAAACAGCCTGTGATAAAGGTGATTTTCAGGGCTTGTTGAAGCCTGTGTTCAACGAGTAAAAAGTTTCCGGTCGTACGGGCTTCGCTCACTGCCGGGACAAGTGCCGTCGCCAATGATGATGTAACGAAGGAAGGAAGCATGAGTAAAGGCAGAGCGTACCCTGTTAACTCCCGTATTGACTTGTGGCTGCGGCCGCGGTGACTCCGGCTATTGCCAAACTCTGGGCGACCACTATTGGTTCGAAAAACCACGATACCGATCCGATCATCCTGCTTCCGGTGGTAGGAAGGGCGATCCCCATCAATTCGGTGAACGTTCCTTTTCCGGATTTGACATTCTTGAAGAAACCCTTTCTGAACTTGAAATGTTTCTTTATTTTAAAGCTGGTCAATAAGTAGATGAGAGATACAAGCTCACCGATAATCGATGCAAACATTGCCCCGGCTGCCGCATATTCGATTCCATATGGCAAAAGGCCTTGGTCAGGACGGCTATGAAAGTGATTCGGGCCACCTGTTCGATAACTTGTGAGAAAGCGAAGGGCTTCATATTTTGCTTGCCTTGGAAATAACCGCGCAGTACGGATGAAATGGCAATGATCGGTACGATTGGGGCAATCGCCATGAGCGGCCATATCGTCCGTTCGTCAGTGAATAGGTATTCTGATAGTACCGGCGCGAAAAGCAGCATCGCGGGAGTGAAAATCATCGATAGAGTAAAGGTGCAGGCCAAAGAGACGACAAGGATTTTCTTGATTTTTCGTTCATCACCCCTGGCATTGGCCTCGGCCACGTATTTCGAAATGGCGATTGGCAGGCCTATCTGGGTTATGTTCACGACGAGAAAGAGTGTCGGTAAAGCCATCATATATAAACCAACGCCTTCTTCGCCGATGAAGCGGGCGATGACAATACGGTTAATGAAACCAAGAACCCTTGTAATCAGGCTTGCGATTAATAAAATCAGCGTCCCTTTTAAAAATTTGGACATTGAACTCCCTCCCTGCCTTCTCAAAAAAGCGGTTATGCTATACAATTATCTATATGCTTGTACTTGGACAAAGCATGACAAAAGTGTTTGTTTGCGTTCTAACAAATGATAAGAAACCCTTCTAAGAAAATGCGCATTCATATGAGAATCATTTTACTGGAGGCAAAGTGATGGCAAAAAAGAATCATCCCTATCAAAGGTATTATCTTAAGGTGCGTCCATTTTTGAAGAGCAAGCGTGAGGAGTTCCAAATGGTCGGATTGAATGCCGTAACAGAGGAAGACATATGGGGAACCTTAACCAAAAATAAATGGAAGCGCCCGCAGGAAAACATTCACCTTCATGAACTTGTCGCAGATATCGTGACATTTTCGAGCAATCAGTTCATGACCTTCCAAATGGTCGAAGCTTATAAATCACCGAACCTATTCGAGCCGCTTTCCGAAGAGGAACTGAAGGAGCTTTTGAAGGAATAACGCAAAGATATACTAAAATTGACAGCTGTTTGTATATGACTCATAATAGATATGGTTATGCTTTTTTGGAAAAAGCATGGGAAGCTGTGTCTTTTTCTCAGCAAGCAAAGGGTATGCAGTTATCATATAAACAAAAAATGAAAGTTTTTTTAACTTCAGGAACAGGCGTATTATAGAAAGGGGCCTACTACATAATGGTAAAAAGAAGCAGGATCGTTGCGTTTTTTCTAATCGCACTTTTGATTTTCGCAGCGATGGGGACGACTTCAAAAGGAATCCTAAAGGATATCAAGCTGGGTCTTGATCTTCAAGGCGGTTTTGAAGTGTTATATGAAGTAAAACCGCTGAATGGGGAAAAGATCACCCCCGATGTTTTGAAGGCTACAGTAAGCTCACTTTTGAAGCGTGTCGATGTTTTGGGCGTTAATGAACCTAACATTCAAATTGAAGGGAAAGACCGGATCCGCGTTCAATTGGCCGGAGTCAAAGACCAAAACAACGCTCGGGAAATCCTTTCGACACAAGCTAAATTATCCTTCCGTGATTACAACGATAAGGAAATGATGACCGGTGCCGACCTGAAAGAAGGCGGCGCGAAACAAACGTTCCAAGATAATCAACCGGTTGTCGAAGTCACGCTGAAAGATGAGAAAAAGTTTAAAGAAATCACTCAAAAAATATCCTCGATGGAAAGTCCGACTAATGTCCTTGCAATCTGGCTGGATTTCGAGGAAGGAAAAGATTCCATTAAAGATACGGCTTCTCAGGACAATATGATTTCAGCTCCAGCTGTCAGTGAAGTTTTCAATACGAAGAAAGTGTATATCACCGGTCAATTTACGGTGGAAGAAGCAAAAGAGCTGGCAGATCTTCTGGATGCTGGTGCCCTGCCTGTAGATTTAAAAGAAAAGTACTCCACTTCTGTAGGTGCCCAATTCGGTGCAGGTGCACTGAATGATACCATTTTTGCAGGAATCATCGGAATTGCACTTGTTTTCATCTTCATGCTTGTGTATTATCGCTTCCCGGGATTCATTGCAGTCGTCACCTTAAGCATCTACATTTTCTTGACGCTATTAGTGTTTGATTGGATGAATGCGGTCCTTACGCTGCCTGGTATTGCGGCATTGGTACTAGGGGTCGGGATGGCTGTCGACGCCAATATCATAACCTATGAGCGAATCAGGGATGAATTGAAACTTGGCAGATCGGTTAAGGCAGCTTATAAAGAAGGTACCAAGAATTCACTTGCTACAATCACGGATGCCAACTTAACGACCCTGCTGGCTGCGGCCGTACTGTTCTATTATGGAACAAGCTCGGTTAAAGGGTTTGCCACCACTTTGATCATTTCGATCTTAATGAGTTTCATTACAGCCGTTTATGGTACACGCCTCTTCATGAGCCTGTGGGTGAATAGCGGGTTCCTGGACAAACGTACAGGATGGTTTGGCGTGAAGAAGAAAAATATTCACGATTTATCCGAGAAAATGGATTTAATGTCATTGCCAACACGCTTTGATAAAATCGATTTCGTGAAACATCGGAAAGTTTTTTACGGCATTTCAATCGGTGTCACCATTATCGGGATCATCTTCCTGCTCGTCTTCAGATTGAATCTTGGGATTGATTTCACGAGCGGCACCCGAATCGAGATTGCCTCCAAAGACGTCTTGACGACTCAGCAAGTCAAAACCGAAATGGAAAAGGTCGGTATCGACGAAGATGATATCAAGGATGTCAGGCTCGCTGGACAAGACAATAAAAATGCTGTCGTTCGGACAGTCGGTGTCCTTGATAAGCAAGAGATTGCTGAATTGAAGGACCATTTCAAGAAGGATTACGGAGCAGAACCGAATGTCAGCACCGTATCACCGACAGTAGGAAAAGAACTTGCGAAAAATGCCATGAAAGCGTTAGCGATTGCCTCAATCGGAATCATATTGTATGTATCGATACGATTTGAATGGCGAATGGCTGTACCAGCCGTGGTTGCGCTTATACATGATGCATTCTTCATCATCACGATATTTAGTGTATCTCGGCTCGAAGTGGATATCACCTTCATTGCTGCGGTTCTAACGATCGTCGGTTATTCGATCAATGATACGATCGTAACCTTTGACCGCATTCGTGAAAACCTGCGCTTCAGCCGTAAAATAAAAACCGCAGAAGAGCTAGAAAACATTGTGAACATCAGTATCAGGCAAACGCTGACTAGATCCATTAACACGGTTCTAACCGTTCTCATTACGGTTATCGCGTTGATGATCTTCGGCAGTGAAGCTATCCGCAACTTCTCCATTGCCCTGTTTATCGGTTTAATATGCGGCGTGTATTCATCGCTATTGATCGCTTCCCAATTCTGGCTTGATTTGAAAATCAGGGAATTGAAGAAGAAAGGTCCGCTGAATACCGCAAAAGAAAAGAAACAAAGTCTTGAAGGACAAGTTTAATAGGTGAGAGGGGCTGGCATGATGCCAGCCTTCTTTTTTGTTGAACCAAGCTTATTGAATAGGGAATTACAGCCAATTATGAGTTTAAAATAAAATTGAAACTGGTATATTCGTTTTGTATAATGAGTAGGTTGAGGGGTGAATAAATGTTAAAGCCAAAAACCCGGTGGAACTTGCGAACTGCCGATGAAAACAAAGTTGCTGTACTAGCTGAAGAGCTTCATATCACACCTTTGGTTGCAGCCCTGCTTGTGAATCGAGGCCTGGATACGATTGAAAGCGCCCGATCGTTTTTATTTGTAAAAAATCAAACTTTTCATGATCCATTTTTATTGAAGGATATGGATAAAGCAGTATATAGAATAAGAGAAGCCATTCAAAATGGAGAAAAAATACGTATATTCGGTGATTATGATGCGGATGGCGTGACATCGACCACAGTGATGATGACGGCGCTGACGAGATTGGGGGCAGATGTTGATTTTTATATCCCGAATCGGTTTACAGAAGGATATGGTCCGAATCCGATGGCATTCCGCCTTGCAGCTGAGCAAGGTGTGAAGGTATTAATAACCGTCGATACCGGAATTTCCGCAGTCGATGAAGCGAAACTTGCCGCAGAGCTGGGCATGGATTATATTCTGACCGATCACCATGAACCGGGGCCGCAACTGCCTGAGGCATTGGCGATCATCCATCCTAAACTTGAGGACAGTTCCTATCCATTTAAAGACCTTGCCGGAGTAGGGGTCGCATTTAAGCTGGCACACGCCTTGCTTGGGGAATTGCCTGAGGATTTGCTTGAAATAGCGGCAATCGGCACGATAGCGGATTTAGTGCCTTTACAAGGGGAAAACCGAGTCATTGCCGCGAAAGGCATCGAGCAATTAAGATTGACTCGCCGCCCGGGACTCGTTGCGTTAATGAAAGTGGCGAATGTCCAGCAGGAAGCATTGAATGAGGAATCGATCGGCTTTGCAATGGCACCGAGGATTAATGCTGTCGGGCGGCTTGGAGATGCCGATCCCGCTGTTGATTTATTGATGTCCGAAAGTCTGGAAGAAGCAATGGAACTTGCCAATGAAATCAATGATATCAATAAAGAGCGGCAGGAAATGGTTGCAGCAATGGCGGAGGAAGCGATCGCTGAAGTCGAGGAAAACTTCCCGCCGGAGTCCAATGGCGTGCTCATCATCGGCAGGGAAGGCTGGAACGCCGGAGTTGTGGGGATTGTGGCCTCTAAACTTGTTGAACGCTTTTACCGGCCCACGATCGTATTGAGCTATGACCGGGAAAAGGGATTAGCTAAAGGTTCTGCTCGGAGCATCGTTGGTTTTGATCTTTTTCAAAGTCTTTCCGAATGCCGTGAAATGCTGCCTCATTTCGGTGGACATCCGATGGCTGCTGGAATGACATTGAAAATTGAAGATGTTCAGGAGCTTAGGGACCGCATGAACTTGATTGCGAAGGAACAACTGAACGAAGAGGACTTCACACCGATTACAAACTTGGACGGGGCTACGACTTTAGCTGAAGTTTCCATTCAAACGATTCAGGAAATGAGCTTGCTGGCACCATTTGGGGTTACGAATCCTAAGCCGAAGATTTTGATAGATTCCGTACAGCTTTCAAGTGTCCGCAAAATTGGTGCCAACCAAAATCACTTGAAGGTTCAGCTGGAAGATGGTGGAAAACACAAACTTGACGGTGTTGGCTTCGGTCTCGGTCATTTTGTCGATGAAATAGCTCCGCACGCTGAAGTTTCGGTTATTGGAGAGCTCTCCATCAATGAGTGGAATAATATGAAAAAGCCCCAGATCTTTGTCCAGGATGTCTCTGTGAACCATTGGCAGTTATTCGATTACCGCGGAAAGGGACAGGCTGAGAAGTGGCTTGCCGACATTCCTGTACAAAACCGGAAGATCGTCATTTTCTCGGAAGATATTTATGGCAGATATCCATTTTTGCAAAACCATCCAGATCTCGTTACTATCAAGAATGAACTGGATGCTGAGCAGCTCGACTGCTTCGAAGGTCATTTGGTATTCATGGACATGCCGCCGTCCAGGGAATATTTGAAACGGGCGGTTGCCAATAAGAACCCTTCTCGTATCTACGCTCACCTTTCACATGAACAGGACCATTTCTTAAGTACGATGCCGACAAGGGATCATTTTAAATGGTTTTATGCCTTCCTTGCCAAAAAGGGTCCGCTAGACGTGCAAAGATATGGTGATGACCTAGCCAAATATCGGGGCTGGTCTAGAGATACAGTGGATTTCATTTCGAAGGTGTTTTTGAGCTTGATTTTGTTACAATAGAGAATGGGTTAATTATGCTCACAACCAATGCGAAAAAACGCGATCTAAGTGAATCTGAATCGTATACAAGAAAGAAAGAGCAATTTGAGCTTGAACAAGAGCTTGTTTATTCTTCCTATCAGCAATTATTCGATTGGTTCAATCATTATTTAGTTCATGAGGCAACAGACCTTGAGGAGGAAACAAAGCAATGGATTTAAAGCAATATGTAACAATTGTGCAAGACTGGCCAAAACCGGGTATCGTCTTCAAAGATATTACAACATTAATGGATAACGGCGCAGCTTATAAATACGCAACAGACCAAATCGTCGAGTATGCTCGCGATAAAAATATCGACTTGGTGGTCGGGCCGGAAGCACGCGGATTCATTATCGGATGTCCAGTCGCATACTCATTGGAAGTGGGCTTTGCGCCAGTGAGAAAAGAAGGAAAACTTCCACGTGAAACGATTAAAGTCGAATATGGATTAGAATACGGCAAGGATGTATTGACAATCCATAAAGATGCCATTAAACCGGGACAGCGTGTCCTGATTACGGATGATTTGCTTGCTACCGGGGGAACAATCGAAGCGACGATCAAACTGGTTGAACAGCTTGGCGGAATTGTAGCCGGGATTGCCTTCCTTATTGAATTGACCGACTTGGATGGAAAAGATAAATTAGACGGCTATGATGTCTTGACATTAATGAGCTTTTAATAAAGGAGAGCACTCTGATTAGGGTGCTCTCTTTCTGTTTTCCTCATTTTAGCTGGATTTTGTCGAATTTCCAGTGAAAAAATGCACTATTCTTAATAAAATACACGTTTAACTCTTTACATCCTTGCCTTTTTTTCGATAATAGTAATAATAAAGAGTTTTTCTGCTAATAAGTTTATTTGCACTTTTATCCGTTTAAGCGGATTTATTTTTTTCGCAAAAATTGTCACGTTTTGCAGAATAAAGGGAAGTGCTACCAATCATACTCAATCCGGATCATATCCGGTGGCAGTTAAAGTGGGGTTAAGGTGATTAAATGGCTAATGATCAAATATTGACTGCCGAGCAGGTTGTAGAACGGGCCAGCTTATATCTTCAGCCGGAAGAAGCTGAATTTATCCATAGAGCGTTTAAGTATGCAGAGTATGCTCACCGAGAACAATTCCGTAAATCGGGGGAGCCGTATATTATTCATCCGATTCAAGTGGCGGGCATTCTGGCTGAGCTTGAAATGGACCCTGCAACCATTGCGGCAGGTTTTTTACATGATGTTGTTGAAGACACGGAGATCACTTTGAAGGATATTGAAGAAAATTTCAGTCCTGAAGTCGCCATGCTTGTGGATGGCGTGACCAAGTTAGGGAAAATCAAGTACAAATCACAGCAGGAGCAACAGGCGGAAAACCACCGGAAAATGTTCGTGGCGATGGCCCAGGATATACGGGTCATCTTGATCAAGCTTGCGGACAGACTGCATAATATGCGGACATTGAAGCATTTGCCGCAGGAAAAGCAGCGAAGGATATCGAACGAGACGTTGGAAATCTTCGCACCGCTTGCCCATCGTCTTGGTATCAGCACGATTAAATGGGAACTTGAAGATACTGCACTAAGGTATTTGAATCCTCAGCAGTATTACCGAATCGTCAACTTGATGAAGAAAAAGCGTGCAGAACGTGAAAAGTATCTGGAAGAAGTCATTGATGAAGTGCGTAAAAACGTTGAGGAAGTCAACATTAAGGCTGACCTTTCCGGCAGACCGAAACATATATACAGCATTTATCGCAAAATGGCATTGCAGAATAAGCAGTTCAGCGAAATTTATGATTTGCTTGCAGTTCGGATCGTCGTCAATAGCATAAAAGATTGCTATGCCGTTTTGGGGATCATCCATACATGCTGGAAGCCGATGCCTGGCCGATTCAAAGACTATATCGCGATGCCGAAGCCGAATATGTATCAATCGCTTCATACGACGGTGATCGGACCGAAAGGCGATCCGCTGGAAGTGCAGATCCGCACCTCGGATATGCATCGCATTGCCGAGTTCGGGGTTGCCGCGCACTGGGCTTATAAAGAGGGAAAAGATGTCGGCGAACAGCCTTCACTGGAAGAAAAATTGACATGGTTCCGGGAAATTCTTGAATTCCAGGATGATGCGACTAATGCCGAGGAATTCATGGAATCCCTTAAAATAGACCTTTTTCTGATATGGTATTCATTTTCACGCCAAAAGGCGATGTCATCGAACTGCCATCAGGATCCAACCCGATTGATTTCGCTTACCGGATTCACTCGGAAATCGGAAACAAAACGATTGGTGCCAAAGTGAACGGGAAAATGGTACCGCTGGATTATAAACTGAAAACTGGCGACATCATAGAAATCTTAACATCGAAGCATTCATATGGTCCGAGTCAGGATTGGCTTAAACTAACGCAAACATCTCAAGCGAAAAATAAGATCCGCCAATTTTTCAAGAAGCAGCGCCGGGAAGAAAATATCGAAAAAGGTAAAGAGCTTGTTGAAAAGGAAATCAAGGATATGGAGTTCGACCTGAAGGAAATCCTGACTGCCGAGAATATCAGGCGTGTTGCAGATAAGTTCAATTTCCTAAATGAAGAAGATATGTATGCAGCGGTCGGATATAACGGAATAACTGCCCTACAGGTAGCAAACCGCCTCACCGAAAAATGGCGTAAGCAGAAAATGGTCGAGCAAGAAGCGGATATTTCTGAAGCGGTGGCCGATCTGAAAACCTTCTCCAATACATCGAAAAACGTGACTCAGGTGTCCAGGTACCGGGTATTGATAACCTGCTTATCCGTTTATCACGCTGTTGCAACCCAGTACCAGGGGACGAAATCGTTGGTTATATTACCAAAGGCCGGGGAGTTTCAGTTCATAGACAGGATTGCCCGAACCTGGATAGCGGGGATGCCGATCATCGCCTTGTACCGGTTGAATGGGAAAGTACGATTAACGAACGCAAGGAATACATCGTTGAAATTGAAATCAGCGGCTATGACCGTCGGGGCTTATTGAATGAAGTTCTTCAAGCCGTAAATGAAACCAAGACCAACATTTCAGCGGTCTCAGGTAAATCCGACAGAAACAAAGTGGCGACCATTCACATGTCGATTTATATTCATAACATTGCCCATTTGCAAAAGGTTGTCGACCGTATTAAACAAATTTCAGATGTTTATTCCGTTAGAAGGATCATGAACTAAGGAGTTTTTATTGCCATGCGTGTTGTTTTACAACGTTCCAAAGCGGCAAAAGTAATCGTCGCAGACCAAATAATCGGTCAAATCGACAGCGGTCTAGTCTTGTTGGTTGGTGTCACACATGGAGATACCATCGATGATGCCGCGTATTTGGCCGATAAGATTGTCAATCTCAGAATATTTGAAGATGAAAATGAAAAGATGAACCACTCACTATTGGATGTGGGAGGTTCGATTTTATCAGTTTCACAATTCACCTTATACGGCGATTGCCGTAAAGGCCGTCGACCGAACTTCATGGACGCCGCCCGTCCTGAAGAAGCGAATGAAATATATGAAGCATTCAACGAGGAATTACGCAAAAAAGGCGTCCATACGGAAACAGGTCAATTTGGTGCCATGATGGATGTTCAGCTTACTAATGACGGCCCCGTCACATTAATACTTGAAAGCAAAAAATGACCTGCTGCGGCAGGTTTTTTGTAGAAAAGCCAGCTTCGATTCGAAGCTGGCTTTTCTAGTTCTTATTTAAAATACCGCGCCAAGCCATTATAAATGGCCGATGTGATTTTTTCTTGATACTCATTCGATGTTAATGTCAATTCTTCCACTGGATTACTTAAATAACCTAGTTCAATGAGTGTAGCTACCCGTTTATTTTCACGGGTAACATGAAAATTCCCGTATCGTGATCCGCGGTTGGGCACCTGCATGGTGGAACCGAGTGAATTGGCCAGTGTAGCCGCCAACGCACGCTGGTAGTCATGATAGTAGTATGTGGTTATCCCGCTGGTGATCTGGTCCTTGGTGCTATCATAATGGAGGCTGATGAAAGCATCCGCGTTATGTATATGAGAAGTGCTGACCCGGGAAGGGAGTGGAACATAGGTATTTCCGCTTCTGGTCAGGATCACTTTAGCTCCTGCAGCCTGAAGTTTGTCACGCAGCAATTCTGCCGTTCGAATCGTCAGGTTTTTCTCAAGTGTCCCGCCGACCCCGATTGTACCGCTATCCCTGCCGCCATGACCGGGATCGATCACGATGATTTTATCCTTTAGGTATTTCTCAACGCCAGGTCGTTGGATCTGCTCGGAATTCCCTTCGATCGTCACGATCCATCCGGCCACATAAGCTGTTTTTCCGCCCTTTAGTTTAATGGAATACCAGTCACCTTCCATACCTGATGCGGAGAACGTTTCACCTGCATTGGCCTGCTCCACAATCTTCGAGTTGCCATCAGGCTCACTTCTAAGTATCGTGCCGTCATGAATGATGGTAATCTTGTTTCCTTTTACATCAACCTTTTTTTCCTTCGCAGTTTGCTCAACATTCTCTTTTTCCAGGTACCAACTCACGACCCAGCCCTTTTTTGAACCAGTGAGCCGGATCTGTGTCATATTTCCCTTTGTTTGCAGCACGGCGTAAGTCTCATCCTTGTTCACCGAACCGATGACCTTGCTTGAGAGCGAGGCTTCTTTCCTGACATTTAAACCCGTGGCGGTCACCCTGGCAGTGGCGCCTGCCGTATCATTTTTCATATCAACATTATCTTCGCTTACTTGTATGTAAGGTTCAGCCACCCAACCGCGGACTCCTTGGAAATCAATTTCAGCCCAATCATTTTCAACCCGGTAAACGGTCACTGACGTATTTTTATTCAGCTTTCCGAGCGAGGCACTGCTTGTCGATGGTTCCGAACGGACATTGAGCCGGTCCACCAAAGTTACCCCGGTTTTTACGGATTGATTCGTTTCTTTTTCTTTAGTTGAATCTTTCTTCGCTGCATGTCCTGATGCGGCAGGAAGCTCCAAGTAGTCCGATGATACCCAGCCTTCGATATCCCCCGTTTTGACCTTTATCCAATTCTCATTCTTTTCAATGATGTCAACAAAAGTTCCTTTACTCAAGGACCCAACCGTTTGAAATGTGGTGCCGGGACCTGTACGGACGCGGACGGAGCTGCCTGATACCATTCCTTGTCCGGATTCCTTTTTGACCTGATTGGTATCAGACCCCGTTTGTCTCTCCACTAACCAATTGGCAACCCATCCTGTTTTGCCGGTGCCGATCCTGATTTCGATCCAGTCGCCATCTTCATTCAGAATGGGATACGATTCCCCTTTTTCCAGTTTTTTACGATAGGGAAACTGAGACCTGCACCTTCACGGACATTGACCACTTGGTTCGTCACGATTTTTTCCCTCCATCTTTTCCAAAAGCGTAATGTACGGGGAAAATCGCTGAGAATATCAGCATCAGTGTCAGGCCGAATAAACCCGATTTCTTCTTCATAAGTTGTCTCTCCCTTTTAATGTCTATATGTATGTATTCTCGTTCCATGAAAATTTCCCTCTTTCCCTGTGCAAAAAACATTTTTTTAGGAAAGAATAGAGCTTATATAACTGTAGGAGGGAAACCACATGAAATTCAGCGAAAAAGATCAAACGAGCTTAAGCGGAGGCAATCAAGTACTTGGTGTCGATTTTCACGATTTCATCCAAAAGGAACAAAGCGCAAACCTTGTTGAAATGGCATCCGAATTCGGAGTCAATGTCCGGACGATCAAAAATCTGAAAAACATTTAAACCAATAAAATGCGACAAAATCCTCAGTCTGCCTTGACATTTGATGTTAACGTCCGTATGATTATAAAATATCAGACTTATTACTGCAATAACCAATGATGGAGAAGAGTAATTAAGAAACACATGAAAAGAGAGGAAATGCCGAGGCTGAAAGCATTCCACATGATGACTTAATGAAAGAACCCTCCGTAGGCTTCACTCCGAACGGATTCACTTAATAGGAGATGGACGTAAAACAGGCGTTAACTGTTTTTGAGCGGGAGCACTTTTTTTGTGCTTCAACTAGGGTGGCACCACGGGATATCCAAACTCTCGTCCCTTGTAACATATAAGTTACAAGGGGCGGGAGTTTTTTGTTTGGAAAAAATCAGTATAGCGTGCCGTATCAGAAAGGGCGCTTTGCTTTAAAGGAGGAAACACAAAATGTCTATTCAGATCCCTAGAGGTACCCAGGATTTATTGCCTGGCCAAACGGAAATTTGGCAGTATATCGAAAACACAGCGCGTGATATTTGTCACCGTTACCAATATAAAGAAATCCGCACACCGATTTTTGAGCACACGGAATTATTTCTGCGTGGTGTAGGGGATACAACCGATATCGTTCAAAAAGAGATGTATTCATTTCAAGATCGCGGTGAAAGGAATTTAACCCTTCGTCCGGAAGGCACCGCATCGGTTGTACGGTCATATATCGAGAACAAAATGTTCGGGTGGGCCAATCAACCGGTCAAGCTTTATTATATCGGGCCCATGTTCCGTTACGAACGTCCGCAAGCAGGTCGATTCCGCCAGTTCGTTCAATTCGGCATCGAAGCTTTAGGAAGTAAGGATCCCGGAATCGATGCAGAGGTTTTGTCACTTGCGATGAACCTGTACAAGGAACTGGGTTTGAAAAAGCTTAAACTTGTCATCAACAGCCTTGGTGATAAGGAAAGCCGGACAGCGCATCGCAATGCGTTAATCAAACATTTCGAACCCCGCATCGGCGAGTTTTGCGGCGATTGTCAAAACCGCCTCGAAAAAATCCTTTGCGTATCCTGGATTGCAAAAAGGATCACGATCACGAATTGATGAACACGGCACCTTCCATCATTGAATATTTAAATGATGAATCCCGTACTTATTTCGAAAAGGTGAAACAGCACTTAACCGATTTGGAAATCGATTTCGTCGAAGATCCGACCCTAGTGCGGGGCTTGGATTACTATAATCATACCGCATTTGAAATCATGAGTGATGCAGAAGGTTTTGGCGCCATCACTACACTTTGCGGCGGCGGCCGTTATAACGGGCTGGCTGAAGAACTTGGCGGACCGGAAACACCTGGAATCGGCTTTGCACTTAGCATCGAACGGCTGATTGCTGCCCTCCAAGCAGAAAACATCGAGCTTCCGATCAAAAAGGGAATTGACTGCTATCTTGTTTCATTAGGTGAAACAGCCAAGGATTATACCGTCAAACTTGCCCATCAACTGCGGAATGCCGGTTTTACCGTCGAAAAAGACTATCAAGACCGTAAAGTGAAAGCACAATTCAAATCAGCCGACCGCCTCGAAGCAAGATATGTGGCAACACTCGGGGATGATGAATTGGCAAATAATAAAATCAATGTGAAGTTCATGGAAACCGGTGAACAAGTCCAAATGGATCTTGCTACATTCGTTGAACAATTCAAAAAGCTACAGGCTTAAAGGGGAAATACCATGTTTGGCAGAACATACTTCAATGGTGAAGTGACAGAAGCAGCTATTGGTGAAAAAGTAACATTAAAAGGATGGGTACAAAAACGCCGCGATTTGGGCGGGGTCATCTTCATCGACCTACGTGACAGAAGCGGGGTCGTCCAAGTCGTATTCAATCCGGACATTTCGGCAGACGCGCTGGCCACAGCCGAAAAAATCCGTAATGAATACGTCCTTGATATCAAGGGACAGTCATCAAACGTGATGAAGCCAACTTCAATCCGAACGTAACAACAGGGACCGTCGAAGTTCAAGCCGAAAACGTTACTATTTTAAACGAAGCAAAGACCCCTCCATTCATCATTGATGAAAGAACGGATGTATCAGAAGACATCCGCTTGAAATATCGTTATTTGGACCTGCGTCGTCCAGCGATGTTCGAAACGTTGAAAATGCGTAACAAAACAACAAAAGCGATCCGTGATTACTTGGACGGTGAAGGCTTCCTTGATATCGAAACACCTATCTTAACAAAAAGTACACCTGAAGGAGCACGTGATTATTTAGTGCCTAGCCGTGTACACGAAGGGGAGTTCTATGCACTTCCGCAATCACCGCAAATCTTCAAGCAGCTATTGATGGTATCGGGTTTCGAACGTTATTATCAAATTGCCCGCTGTTTCCGTGATGAAGACTTACGTGCTGACAGACAGCCTGAATTCACGCAAATCGATATTGAAACAAGCTTCATGAGCCAAGAAGATATCATTAACACCGCGGAAAACATGATGGCTAAAGTGATGAAAGACGTAAAAGGATTGGACGTAACACTGCCATTCCCAAGAATGACATACAATGAAGCGATGGGCCGTTACGGTTCCGACAAACCGGATACACGCTTCGGAATGGAACTTAAAGATGTTTCCGAAATCGTCAAAGACAGTGATTTCAAAGTGTTCACCGGTGCTGTTGCAAACGGCGGACAAGTCAAGGCGATCGTCGTTAAGGACGGAAATGCGGATTATTCCCGTAAAGACATTGATGGCTTGGCTGAATTTGCAGCGATTTACGGTGCTAAAGGCCTTGCATGGCTGAAAGTTGAAGAAGACGGAGTAAAAGGGCCGATCGCCAAATTCTTCGCAGAAGACCAAGAGCAATTAGTATCTGCAGTGGAAGCTGAAGTGGGCGATCTAATCCTATTCGTGGCGGATAAGAAAGGCATAGTCGCAGATGCACTTGGAGCACTTCGTAACAAGCTAGGTAAAGAAAGAGGCTTGATCGATCAAAGCAAATTCAACTTCCTATGGGTGACGGACTGGCCATTACTTGAATATGACGAAGAAGAAGGACGCTACTATGCAGCACACCATCCATTCACAATGCCATTCCGTGAAGACATGGACAAATTGGAATCAGATCCAGCAAGCGTCCGTGCACAAGCATATGACCTTGTACTGAACGGCTACGAACTTGGCGGTGGATCACTGCGGATATTCGAACGCGACGTTCAGGAAAAAATGTTCAAAGTTCTTGGATTCTCCGAAGAAGAAGCAAACGCACAATTCGGCTTCCTAATGGATGCATTCGAATACGGAACGCCACCACACGGCGGAATTGCCCTTGGACTGGACCGCATGGTCATGCTGCTTGCAGGCCGCACGAACCTTCGCGACACCATCGCGTTCCCGAAAACAGCAAGCGCAAGCGACCTGCTCGTTGACGCACCGAGTACTGTAAGTGACAAGCAATTGGCCGAACTTAACCTAAGACTTGCTGCACTTAAAAAATAATTCATTTGGCAAAAATATGAAAAAATACCTAGGTGTTTTTTCTTGAAACAGAGTTAAGCATTATGCTATGATGTTTTCAATAAGTAAGAGTCCTGATGTGTTCGTTCTTTAACCTATAAGTTTTGACCGAACACTTATAGTTACCGGGAGCACTAGTTTCCTGGCCGCGTAAAAGCCTCCCTCGAAGAGGACTTACAAACGCGAGGAACCGAGCACCCACCTGCGGAGAGCGGGTTCAAAACAAAGGCGTAAACGGCACAATTGGGACTCTTACACCTTACAAAGCAACTCATGTTAAATAACATGGGTTTTTTTGTGCGTTAAAATAGTTAACTCACGAGTAAATGATCTAAACTCACGAGTAAATGGCGTAAACTCACGAGTAAAAGAGCCCAATTCACGAGTAAATGGCGAACTCACGAGTGAAAGAGCCCAATTCACGAGTAAATGGCGTAAACTCACGAGTAAAAGAGCCCAATTCACGAGTAAATGGCGTAAACTCACGAGTAAAAGAGCCCAATTCACGAGTAAATGGCGAACTCACGAGTGAAAGAGCCCAATTCACGAGTAAATGGTGAAAACTCACGAGTAAAAGAGCCCAATTCACGAGTAAATGGCGTAAACTCACGAGTAAATAGCGAACTCACGAGTGAAAGAGCCAAACTCATGAGTAAATAGCGCAAATTCACGAGTAAATGGCGTAAACTCACGAGTAAATGGCGCAAATTCACGAGTAAAAGAGCCAAACTCACGAGTAAGCTACAAATCTCAAGAATTAATCAGAGCAAACTTACGGTAAAACGTCTGATTTCAGATCCTGGCAGGAAAAAGGGCATTAACAAAGAAGCTAAAGGAGAAGGAGTTGATGTATGGATGCTAAAACCGTGTGAAAGGCCTATGAAAATGCTCAAACTGGAGGCATTAAGCAGGAGGCTATCAGCAAATCATCCAAAACAGGAAAGAATAAAGAACGATTTTCGGAAAATCCGTACAGGATTTAACGGGGAGTGGAGTATCGGAAAGGAGTTGAAGGATCTTCCGAAAGAATATCGAGTATTTCATGATTTGAGGTTAGACTACGATGGGAGCCGTTATTTTCAAATGGATTTCCTAATAATCACCCGGAATTACTGTATCATCATTGAAGTGAAAAACTTTGCGGGAACGCTTTATTTTGACCGCACCTATCCCCAATTGATTCGTTCAAAGGACGGACAGGAACAGGCATATCTGTATCCGTTAATCCAGGTCGACGTGCAAAAATCCCGATTAAATGATTGGCTTACTTTCCACAAATTCCCCTCGCTGCCGATTGAAACGTTAATTGCCAATGCAAACTCGAATACCATCATCAGGACTACCCCAGGCTTTACCCCCATTTTCAAAAAATCACGGGAAAAGAAACCCTGATCACCAAAATTCATACCCTTGAAGAAAAGTATCCTTCTGAGCAATTAACCCAAAGGCAAAGCAATAGACTTTCAAACACGATTCTGCAAAAAACACTCCGCATAACCCTGATATACTCAATTTATATCAAATCGATGAGCAAGATCTATTAAAAAGCGTTCAATGTCCTGAATGCTCTGCTCTACATATGCACTATCACTGGGGAAAATGGTCATGCAGTCAATGTTCTTACGCCTCCAAAGATGCCCACATTCAAACTCTGCGCGATTTTGCTCTCCTCATAAAACCCAGTATTACGAATAAACAAGCACGGCACTTTTTACAAATAGATTCAATTGATATCATGCAACGGATGTTGTCTGTACTTGAATTGCCTTATTCGGGGCAATTTAAAAATAGAGCTTATAGACTTGATGGATTAATTCACGAGTAAATCGTGCAAATTCACGAGTAAACGGCGTAAACTCACAAGTAAAAGAGCCAAACGGCCCCAATTCACGGGTAAAGACCCCAAACTCAAAAAAACCAAAAAATCATCGAATAAACTTCAAATATTCCCTTTTAAGTAACATTCCGCAATATAGATTCGTAAATTATAGTAAGGTTGAGCAATAGTCAGCCAAGGATAGAAAGTAGTGAGGGCTTTGAAAGATTTATTGTATGCAAAGAGGATGGAAATGCTTCAATTAGTGGAGCGGCTAGTGAATATAGATAGTGGTTCTCATACGAAAAAGGGTATTGATGAAATTGGTTCGATTTTAAAAACGAAATTTGAAAGCCTGGATTTTATTGTGAATACCGTTGAGCAACAGAATTATGGCAATCAGCTGGTCATCCAGCATCGTGATGCGCATCAACCGCATATTCTGGTCGTTGCCCATATGGATACGGTTTTTCCGGAGGGCACAGCGCAAAAACGTCCTTTT
Source organism: Peribacillus frigoritolerans (assembly GCA_030562215.1). Classification (GTDB taxonomy): domain Bacteria; phylum Bacillota; class Bacilli; order Bacillales; family DSM-1321; genus Peribacillus; species Peribacillus frigoritolerans_B. The sequence continues at coordinate 728,041 of JAUPFL010000002.1, forward strand.
AAAGTGAAAGGAAATCGGGCATACGGTCCTGGTGTAGCGGATATGAAGTCTAGTTTGGTTGAACTTTTTATGCGATCCTTTGCTTGAAACAGACGGGGCAGACAGGCTATAAGCATATCCAAATCATTCTTAATAGTGATGAGGAGATCGGGTCTCCGTCGTCCGCTTCACTCATATCGGAAAAAGCAGCCAATAAGAAGTTCGCGTTAATTCTTGAACCGGCAAGGACGGACGGTTCGCTTGTCACGGCAAGAAGGGGCTGCGGTCAGTTTAAGGTGGATATCGTTGGGGTGGCCGCCCATTCAGGGATCGAGCCGGAAAAGGGACGAAGTGCAATTGAAGAATTGGCTCATAAGATCATCGCCTTACACCGGTTGAATGATCAACAGAATGGAATCAGCGTTAATGTCGGCATGATTGAAGGAGGTTCCGCTGTCAATACGATCGCTTCCCATGCTGCGGCTTTTGTGGATGTGCGGATTTCGGAAAAAGGCAGGAAGGCATCATCCTCAAGCAGCTGAAAAAATCTGTGCTGAAACCTATATTCCAGGAACGAAAACGACATTGAGCGGGAAAATGGACCGTTCCCCCATGGAAAAGAATGAGAAAACGAACTTGCTATTAGAGACGATTCGTCAGGCTGGGAAGGAGATCGGCATCGAAATTACGGATACGGCCACGGGTGGAGGTTCGGATGCTTCCATCACTTCTGATTTGGGAATCGCGACAGTGGATGGACTCGGGCCCATTGGAGGGAATGCACATAGTGAAGAGGAGTATTTGGAAATTCCGAGCCTGACGGAAAGGGCACTGCTATTGGCAACCGTCATTCAAAAATTATCAAAAATGACCTAGCGCACTAATTCCGATTAGACTGCTCATATTTCGCTTGTCATAAATGATGTTTATGATATATTGTTAATTGGGAAGCTAAATAAGAACAGAATTTATTGGAGTTGAATATATATGCTGCATCAGTTTTCACGTAATGAATTGGCAATTGGCAAGGAAGGAATCGATATTCTGAAAAATACGACCGTTGCTGTCCTGGGTGTAGGGGGCGTTGGTTCATTTTCAGCCGAAGCATTGGCACGCACCGGGGTAGGCCGTATTATTCTTGTGGATAAAGACGATGTCGACATCACAAATGTTAACAGGCAGATCCATGCTCTATTATCAACAGTCGGTCAACCGAAAGCGGAATTGATGAAAAATCGCATTCAAGACATCAATCCCGACTGCGAAGTCATCGCCCTTAAAATGTTCTATACAGAAGAGACATTTGAGGAATTCTTCAGCTATGGTCTGGACTATGTCATTGATGCATCGGATACGGTCATTTATAAGATGCATGTGATGAAGGAATGCCTGAAACGGAATATCAAGGTGATTTCAAGCATGGGAGCCGCTAATAAGATGGACCCGACGCGTTTTCAAATTGCCGATATCTCCAAAACGCATACCGATCCGCTTGCCAAGGTCATTCGCACTAGATTGCGTAAAGAGGGCATAACAAAGGGAATTCCCGTTGTCTTCTCCGACGAGAGCCCTATTGTCATTCGTGAGGATGTGCGGAAAGAAGTCGGCAATGATGAGGCAAAAATCCGTAAAGCCCAAATGCCTCCGTCTTCTAATGCTTTCGTACCATCCGTAGCGGGTTTAATTGCAGCAAGCTGGGTGATCAATGATATATTAAAGGACATTGAAGTTCGCCGTGTAAATGATTGATAAAAAACAACTGACTCTATAATGGGTCAGTTTTTTTGTGTCGAATAGTAGATATTTCTTTTAATAACTTTTTTATCCATATCATATAGACGGGGTCGAAAGAATGAGATAAACTATTTTCAGAATATTATTTTTATTCAGATATTCTGTTTTTTTAAAAGAACACACAAAACAAGGGGGTTCAAATGAAGAAGAAAAAGCTAGCAGGAGTGTTTCTATCACTTTCATTGGTTGCAGGGGCGCTGGCAGGATGTAGCGGCGACTCGAAAACTAGCAGTTCAGGCGGGGTTCATCAAAATCAGGTGACACAATTAAAATTGGGGCCAACCTTGAATTGTCCGGAGGTACGGCATCATTCGGCCAATCGGCTGCCGATGGTTTGAAACTGGCCATCGATGAGATTAATAAAGAAGGCATCGACGGTAAAAAACTGGAAATCGTTAAGGTTGATAATAAATCAGATGCAGCAGAAGCTACAAGCGGTTCGATCAAACTGGTCAGCCAGGACAAGGTTGTGGCTGTAGTCGGATCTGCAACAAGTACGAATACATTGGCACAGGTTCAAGTCGCACAAGATAATAAAGTTCCTCTACTCACACCAACTGCAACAAATCCCGACATTACCAACAAAGCTGGAAAATTAAATGATTATGTGTTCAGAACTTGCTTTATCGACCCATTCCAAGGTACGGTGGCAGCCAATTTCGCATCTGACGAAATTGGGGCAAAGACGGCTGCGATCTATGTGGACAGCGCAAGTGATTATTCTAAAGGATTGGCCGCAGCATTTAAAGAAGCGTTCACTGCCAAGGGCGGTAAAATCGTGGCGGAAGAGGCTTATGTAACGAAAGATACTGATTTCCGCTCTACATTGACACGTATCAAATCCGCAAAACCTGAGTTCGTTTTCCTCCCTGGCTATTATGAAGAAGTCGGATTGATCTTAAAACAAGCACGTGAAGACGGCATAGACCTTCCATTCATGGGTGGGGACGGCTGGGATTCCCCGAAGGTCGTTGAAATTGCCGGAGCGGATGCTTTAAAAAATACGTATATCACGAATCACTATTCCCCTGAAGATGAAGATGCAAAAATCCAGGATTTCGTTGCAGCCTTCGAAAAAGAATACGATAAAACACCGGATGCCTTTGCCGCACTAGGCTATGACACTGGCTACTACCTGGCAGATGCCATCAAGAGATCTGGAGATGCTTCGCCCGAAAAAATCAGACAAGCGTTGGAAGATGTCAAAGATCTTCAATTAGTTTCCGGAACACTGAACCTTGATGAAAATCATGATCCGATCAAATCGGCGACAATCTTGGAATATGTGGATGGCAAACAAACATTCAAGACAAAAATCAATCCATAATAACTTACGTGGATAGGGGCAAGTCCCCCTATTCTATATTCACTTAAAAACACCTTAACGGGGAGAGTGCGATATGGAACTGATTCAGCAATTGGTAAATGGCATTTCACTCGGAAGCATTTATGCTTTGATCGCGCTTGGCTATACGATGGTATACGGAATCGTCAAGCTCATAAACTTCGCCCATGGCGACGTATTCATGGTTGGTTCATTTGTAGGGTTTACGCCATTACCGTAATGGACTTATCCTTCATCCCGGCTTTATTGATTTCGATGGTCGCTTGTGCCATCTTTGGCGTTTTAATTGAACGCATTGCTTATAAACCCCTTCGTAATGCAACACGGATTGCGGCTTTGATAACGGCCATCGGTGTTTCCCTTCTGATTGAAAATGGGCTGATTTACATCCGGGGCGCCCAGCCGGAAGCCTATCCAAATAATGTCCTTCCGATGGATAAACTCGATATATTGGGAGTTTCCATCAGCAGTCAATCGATTTTGATCTTATCTGTATCCATCATTTTAATGATCATCCTACAATTCGTTGTCCATAAAACCAAAATCGGCAAAGCGATGCGTGCCGTTTCATTCGATTCCGAAGCGGCTAAGCTGATGGGAATCAATGTGAACAATACGATTTCAGCTACGTTCGCCATAGGTTCGGCCCTGGCAGGTGCGGCTGGTGTCATTTTTGGCATCTACTATATTAAAATCGAACCGTTGATGGGTGTCCTTCCTGGCCTTAAAGCATTTGTTGCAGCCGTCTTGGGCGGCATCGGCATCATTCCGGGAGCGATGGTCGGCGGTCTGCTGCTTGGGGTGATCGAGGCTTTGGTCAGTGCAGCCGGTTATTCATTATGGCGCGATGGCGTGGCTTTCGTCGTACTTATCTTGATTTTGATTTTCTTGCCGCAGGGACTGTTCGGTAAAAATAAAAGAGAAAAAGTATAGGGGAGACATGGCGATGACTACTTTAAAGAATTCAAAGGGTTTTTGGCTCTCGATCGTGCTCGCACTTATTTTTTCGGAATCATGCAGTACCTTATTTCAAACGGTATCCTCAATCCATTTTATATCAACACGCTCATGTTCATCGGCATCAATATCATGCTGGCGACGAGCCTTCATTTAATCATTGGAATAACCGGGCAGTTCTCGATCGGGCATGCAGGTTTTTTAGCGGTTGGGGCCTATGCTTCGGCAGTCATGACAATGAAGCTGGAACTTCCTTTCATCATCGCTGTATTGACTGGGGGCGTCATCGCCGCTGTTGCGGGCATGGTGATCGGGATACCAGCTTGCGCCTGAAGGGGGATTACCTGGCGATAGCTACCCTCGGTTTTGGGGAAATTGTCCGGATCGTCCTTTTGAATATTGAATATGTAGGCGGTGCAAGCGGGATGCAGGTATCCCACCTGACCACTTGGCCATGGGTTTTTGCCTTTGTGATGATCACCGTCTTAGTCATCAGGAATTTCACCAATTCGACTCACGGGCGTGCATGCATATCCGTAAGGGAAGATGAAACGGCGGCTGATGCGATGGGAATCAATACGACCTATTATAAAGTGGCGGCTTTCGTCATTGGAGCTTTTTTGCCGGAATTGCCGGTTCGCTCTATGCCCATAATTTTTATATTATCCAGCCATCGAATTTCGGTTTCCTGAAATCCTTCGATATACTGATTTTCGTCGTACTTGGCGGGCTTGGAAGTCTTTCAGGTTCGGTGTTGGCCGCCATTTTACTGACGATCGTGACGACTTTCCTTCAGGATTATCCGGAAACGAGGATGATCATCTACAGTCTTGTCCTGATCCTGATGATGATTTTCCGCCCGCAGGGTTTAATGGGAACAAGAGAAATCACATCATTGTTCACACATAAAAAAACGAAAGGGGGCCAAAAGGATGGAAGCCACAATACCGTTGCTTAAAGTAGATTCGGTGGGAATCCGTTTTGGCGGATTGAAAGCGGTGTCCGATGTGAACGTGGAATTATTTCCAGGGGAACTTGTAGGCCTGATTGGGCCGAATGGAGCTGGGAAAACGACCTTCTTCAATTTATTGACGGGTGTGTATGTCCCTACTGAAGGAACGATTGCCTTGAACGGGGAAAATCTAAATAAGCAGCCGCCTTATAAAATTACCCGAAAAGGGATCTCGAGGACCTTTCAAAACATTCGCCTCTTCAGTGAATTATCCGTGATCGATAATGTGAAGGTTGCATACCACTCGCTTGCCAAGCATGGAATTCCAAGCTCCATATTCCGGGTGCCCGGACATTTTTCAGGGGAAAAGGAAATGGATGAAAAGGCGCTCGAATTTTTGCGGATTTTCAATCTTGACCATTTTAAGGATGAAAAAGCGAAGAATCTTCCATACGGACAGCAAAGGCGGCTGGAAATCGCCCGCGCCCTTGCCGCCAATCCGAAACTTCTTTTACTGGACGAACCAGCAGCCGGGATGAACCCTCATGAAACAAAAGAATTAATGAACCTCATCGCTTTTATCCGGAAGGAATTCAACCTTACCGTTTTGCTCATCGAACATGATATGTCTCTGGTCATGGGGGTATGCGAACGGATATATGTCCTTGATCATGGACAGCTTATTGCTCACGGAAAGCCGGAAGAAATCCGCAACGATCCAAAGGTTATCGAGGCATATCTAGGGGAGGAGGTTTCCTGATGCTGAAAATAGAGGACATCAATGTTTTTTACGGCAATATCCAAGCGCTAAAAGGGGTTTCCATGGAGATAAATGAGGGGGAAATCGTGACTTTGATCGGGGCGAACGGAGCGGGAAAAAGCACGCTGCTCAAAACGATTTCCGGTCTGTTAAAACCAAAGCAAGGAAAAGTTCTGTTCGAAGGCGAATCGATTGGAGGAAAAGCTGCACAATCCATCGTGAAAATGGGCATATCCCATGTACCTGAAGGACGACGTGTCTTCGCCAACATGACGGTGGCCGAAAACCTGGAGCTTGGGGCTTATTTGCGAAAAGGCAAAGAGGGCATCAATAAGGATATGGAAAAGGTATATGAACTATTTCCGAGACTGCTGGAGAGAATCAAACAGCAGGCTGGCACGCTTTCAGGCGGCGAACAGCAGATGCTTGCAATGGGCCGGGCTTTAATGGCGAAACCACGATTATTACTGCTCGATGAACCTTCGATGGGCCTTGCACCGCTTCTGGTAAAGCAAATATTCAACATCATCCAAGAAATCAGTGCGTCCGGCACAACGATCCTTTTGGTCGAGCAAAACGCCAACCTCGCCTTATCCATTGCAGATCGGGCGTATGTCGTTGAAACGGGCCGAATCGTCCTTTCGGGCAATGCCGAGGAACTAACATCAAGTGAAGAAATAAAAATGGCCTATTTAGAGGCCACTGAACCGCCGTTTGGCGGTTTTTTTGTTTGTTGATCGGTTATGCAAAATATGCAGGAAGATAAAAATCACAGGGTTTCATGCATGATTTTATACATTCAATATAGTATTATTCAATTTTGATATAGGAATTAAGACTAAAAAAGCACGAAAAAACTGGGTTTAATTCCCTATCATTATACTTGTATTTTGGTAAAAATGTAATTAATAGGATGAAAAAATAAGCGAATGAATAAAATTTTTTGATCCGAAAATAAGGAGTTTTCAATATCAATATAATTTAATTATCTGTTTTTTCTGATTATATCGCCTGTTTTCACAATATTTAAAATATACAAAGATAAAAATGATATAGCACTATCTGTGAAAAATATCCTATTTACCGAAATCTTCTCGCAATTATTGTATAGACGGAATGAAAATTATGCGGTAAACTATTTTTCGAAATATTAATTTAATTTGAAACATTTCATCTAATCAATTTTTTTCTGAAGCATCATGAATAAATATTCATGCATCAGAGCTTGATTACAAAATGGGGGGATTATTTATGAAAAAGAAAAAATTAGCAAGTGCATTCCTTTCTCTATCACTTGCTGCGGGAGTGCTAGCGGGTTGTTCCGGCTCTGGTTCATCCGAAAAATCAAGCGGGGATGGAGATACGATCAAGATCGGTGTCAACCTTGAATTATCAGGCGGTGTCGCTTCATATGGACAATCGATTGCAGAAGGTTTGGAGCTTGCAACTGCAGAAATCAATAAAGAAGGCATTGACGGTAAAAAATCAAACTAATTAAAGTCGATAATAAATCTGAAGCGTCCGAAGCGACAAGCGGAGCGATCAAGCTGACATCACAAGATCAGGTTGCAGCGATCGTAGGTGCAGCGACAAGCACGAACTCGATTGCACAAGTACAGATTGCCCAAGATAATAAAGTGCCGGTCATCTCACCTTCTGGTACAAGCCCTGAAATCACTTTCAGCAAGGATAAATTGAACGATTACGTTTTCAGGACAAGCTTCATCGATCCGTTCCAAGGGACGGTAGCTGCGAATTTCGCCACTAAAGAAATCAAAGCGAAAAGTGCAGCCATCTATATTGACAGCGCAAGTGATTATTCAAAAGGATTAGCCGCAGCCTTTAAAGAACAATTCGAAAAAAATGGCGGAAAGATTGTTGCTGAGGAAGCTTACATTGCGAAGGATACTGATTTCCGTTCCACATTGACTCGTTTGAAATCGGCAAAACCTGATTTCATTTTCCTTCCTGGTTACTATGAGGAAGCTGGTCTGATCGTGAAGCAGGCACGGGAAACTGGACTTGACGTTCCATTCATGGGCGGCGACGGCTGGGATTCTCCTAAGCTAGTTGAAATTGCCGGTGCAAAAGCTCTAAATAATACGTTCATCACGAACCATTATTCTTCAGGTGATCCTGATGAGAAAATTCAGAATTTTGTGTCAGCGTTTAAAGCGAAGTACAAAGATAAGTCCCCGGATGCATTCAATGCCCTAGGATATGACACAGGATACTTCCTTGCTGACGCGATTAAACGTGCTGGTTCAGCGGATTCGGAAAAAATCAAAGAAGCGCTGGAAAAAACGGCCGACCTTGAGCTTGTTACGGGTACATTCACATTGGATGAAAAACATAATCCAATCAAATCTGCTACCATCCTTGAATTTAAAGAAGGAAAACAAGTATTCAACACAAAAATCAATCCTTAATTTCGGAGAACAACTCAAACCTTTCGCCGGCCCTTCAGTAATAAGAAGGTGCTGGCGAATTCTCATTTTTCAGGCATGCCAGGTCGCTAGAGTCTGGACTAATCACTCATAAAATTAGATTTTCAAGGAGAGTCGAACATGGAATTGATACAACAGTTAATAAACGGGGTTTCACTAGGAAGTATTTATGCCCTTATCGCTCTCGGATATACGATGGTTTACGGGATTGTTAAATTGATAAACTTCGCACATGGCGATGTATTCATGGTCGGCTCATTCGTTGGGTTTTATTCGATAACGGTTCTGGATCTATCATTCGTGCCAGCCCTATTAATCTCGATGACAGTCTGTGCGCTGTTTGGGGTATTGATCGAGCGTATCGCGTACAAGCCATTGCGTAACGCAACACGTATCGCGGCACTTATCACTGCCATCGGTGTTTCCCTTTTGATCGAATACGGATTCATCTACGTCCGCGGTGCACAGCCGGAAGCTTATCCGAATGATGTATTGCCGACAGACAAGTTCAATATTTTTGGAGTTTCCATCAATAGTCAATCGGTTTTGATTTTTGGAGTGGCTGTAGTCTTGATGATCATCCTTCAAATCATCGTTCATAAATCAAAAATAGGAAAAGCGATGCGTGCCGTTTCCTTCGATGCGGATGCAGCTAAGCTGATGGGAATAAATGTCGATAATACGATTTCTGCCACCTTTGCAATCGGTTCCGCATTGGCTGGGGCAGCAGGGGTCATTTTCGGTATTTACTATATTAAGATCGAGCCGCTCATGGGTGTGCTTCCGGGATTGAAGGCATTCGTTGCCGCCGTACTTGGAGGGATCGGGATTATACCGGGCGCGATGGTCGGTGGCCTATTGCTAGGTGTCATCGAAGCTTTGGTCAGTGCCGCCGGTTACTCATTATGGCGTGATGCTGTAGCCTTCGTCGTACTGATTCTTATCTTGATTTTCATGCCACAAGGCTTATTCGGTAAAAACAAAAAAGAAAAAGTATAGGGGAGACAAAGCAATGACTACAATTAAGCGAGCAAAAGGTTTTTGGCTCTCGATTTCACTATCATTGATCTTTTTCGCCGTAGTTCAAGTGTTAATCGGCGGCGGATCGCTAAATCCTTTTTATCAAAATACGCTCATGTTCATCGGGATCAATATCATTCTGGCAGCGAGTCTGCACTTGATCATCGGGATAACCGGGCAGTTCTCCATCGGACATGCCGGATTCCTGGCAGTCGGTGCCTATGCTTCAGCCGTCATGACGATGAAGCTGGAAATGCCATTTTATGCGGCATTGATAGTCGGCGGTTTGGCGTCAGCGCTGGCAGGATTGATCATCGGAATTCCAAGCTTACGCTTAAAAGGTGACTACCTGGCGATTGCGACCCTGGGTTTTGGGGAAATCGTCCGGATCATGCTTTTGAATATCGATTATGTCGGCGGTGCGAGCGGCATGCAGGTTTCCCATTTGACCACTTGGCCGTGGGTATTCGCTTCCGTCATCGTAACGATCATAGTCATCCGAAACTTTACTAGCTCGACCCACGGAAGAGCCTGCATATCGATCCGCGAGGACGAAACGGCTGCCGATTCGATGGGAATCAACACGACCTATTACAAAGTTGTCGCCTTTGCGATCGGTGCTTTTTTGCCGGTATCGCTGGGGGCTTTACGCTCATAACTTCTATATCATCCAGCCATCTAACTTCGGATTCCTGAAATCATTTGATATTTTGATCCTTGTCGTACTTGGCGGTCTAGGAAGTCTTTCCGGTGCCGTATTGGCTGCGATATTACTGACGGTAGTCACGACTTTCCTGCAGGATTATCCGGAAACACGAATGATCATCTACAGTCTTGTGCTTATCGTGATGATGCTCTATCGCCCGCAAGGTTTAATGGGGACAAAAGAAATAACATCCATGTTCAAACGTAAAGGAGGAAGCAGCCATGAAAAAAATAAAAACACCGCTGCTTAAAGTCGATTCGGTCGGCATCCAATTCGGAGGGCTTAAAGCCGTTTCTGATGTTAACGTCGAGTTATATCCAGGAGAACTAATTGGCTTGATCGGGCCGAACGGCGCTGGAAAAACAACTTTCTTTAACTTACTGACAGGAGTTTACGTCCCGACGGAGGGCACTATTTCCTTGGAAGGTGAGAACTTAAGAAAACTGCCTCCATATAAAATCACGCAAAAAGGGATCAGTCGGACATTCCAGAACATTCGCTTATTCAGTGAACTATCCGTGATCGATAATGTAAAAGTGGCTTACCATTCGCTTTCGAAGCATGGCATCTTAAGTTCGATCTTCCGCATGCCGATCCATTTTAAAGGCGAAAAGGAAATGGATGAAAAAGCGATTGAGTTCCTGAAGATCTTCAACCTTGATCAATATAAGGATGAAAAGGCAAAGAACCTGCCATATGGTAAACAAAGGCGTTTGGAAATCGCCCGTGCACTTGCCGCCAACCCGAAACTGCTTTTGCTCGATGAACCGGCAGCTGGGATGAACCCCCAGGAAACGCACGAACTCATGAACCTGATTGCCCTCATCCGTGAGAAATTCGATTTAACCGTATTATTGATAGAACATGATATGCCGCTTGTGATGGGTGTTTGCGAACGCATATATGTACTCGATCACGGACAACTGATCGCTCAAGGAAAGCCAGAGGAAATCCGTAACAATCCAAAAGTCATCGAGGCCTATCTGGGCGAGGAGGTTTCATAATGTTAAAAATCGAGGACATCAACGTCTATTACGGAAACATTCAAGCCTTGAAAGGAATCTCGCTTTCTATTAACGAAGGCGAAATCGTAACCTTGATCGGGGCGAACGGAGCCGGGAAAAGCACGTTGCTGAAAAGCATTTCCGGCCTATTAAAACCAAAACAAGGGCAGATCATATACGAGGGGCAATCCATCGGCGGAAAGGCAGCACAATCCATCGTGAAAATGGGCATCTCCCATGTCCCTGAAGGCCGGCGGGTCTTTGCTAACATGACCGTCGAAGAAAACCTTCAGCTTGGTGCATATCTACGTAAAGATAAGGCAGGCATCAAGCAGGATATGGAGAAAGTCTATGAATTATTCCCGCGTTTGCTAGAGCGTCTGAAACAGCAATCCGGAACCCTTTCCGGCGGGGAACAGCAAATGCTCGCGATGGGCAGGGCCCTCATGGCCAAGCCACGGCTTCTGTTATTGGACGAACCATCGATGGGACTTGCCCCATTATTGGTGAAGCAAATCTTTAATATCATCGAAGAAATCAACAAAACAGGTACAACGATTCTGCTGGTTGAACAAAATGCCAACTTAGCACTATCCATCGCGGACAGGGCCTATGTTGTCGAAACCGGCCGAATCGTCCTATCAGGCAAATCAGAGGAACTGACAGCAAGCGAAGAAATCAAGAATGCCTATTTAGGGGGACATTAAACCGTTTTATAGTGGTTACAGACTGCAGATGAACTCGAGGAAAAGCGAGTTTGCCTGCAGTTTTTGTTTTTAAAAAGTTCCAGTTGATTTCAGAAATCCGCTCCCTTTCAGCCGACTGTCTGCCAAGCCTCCTCACCGTAGGCGGCTGTGGGGTATTGGCCAGCCAGTAATATGGAGCGTTTCAATGGTGTAGCGATTAAATATCTAGACCATTATTTGAGCTGGTTCCAATTCTTAGATACCATCAAACATATAAAAGATAACTTTACGATGACCAAACGGTTTTAGAAAGTTGTTCTTTCTCAGTTAACACAACTTATGATAAACTAAGGTTATCAGAATATTCCAAATAATGGAGCGTTCATTGTTCCGATAAAGGGCCAGTTTAATTGAACAAGGAATTGGCATGACACCTTAATTAGTGATCTATCTACAACACGCCAAAAATGAATTTTGACCAAAGGGATTATCTATTAAAGGGATTAAATTGGAGGGAAGAGAAAATGGATGTAAAGACACTTTTGTTACAACAATGGGCAAGCTGCTTAGATGAAGAAGACTGGTTTCCACCACTTGAAAAAGTGCTAGAGGACATTACTTTTGAACAGGCAATTTGGAAACCAGCTGATGGGGTAATGAATTCCATTTGGGAATTAGTTTGTCATTTACTTTTCTATGAAAAGAGATTTCTGATGCGATTTCTTGGTGAAACAGCGAATGAACCACAGGCGGAAAATAATGAATCTACATTTCGATTACCAACTGAGACGATAGAAAATTGGAAGGAAACAAAACAAGAATACTTTTATGTTCATCGTGAACTTGGAAAAATACTAGCAAAATCAGAACATGAAGATTTGTATAGACAGGTCCCAGGAGAAGATAATTCATTAGTGCTTGAACTGAAGAGTTTAGCAATGCACGACGCATATCATATTGGGCAAATTGTATTCCTAAGTAAAATGCAAGGAGCTTGGCCGGAGAAACGCAGCTTTTAAAAAAGCTTCATTAGCTTTACAGTTATTCGATTATAGGGGCTTTAATGGAATAAGAACCGGAACGTCCAGATCGGACGTTCCCATATTTTATACCTGAAAAACAACAATACTACTTAACAAAGCCTTATTATAAAAAGATCCAGTTGACTTCAGAAATCCGCTCCCTTTTCCGCCGACTGGCTGCCAAGCCGCATAAAAGCAAGCGGCTGCGGTGTCTCGGCTAGCCATTTATTCGGCAGGAGTGCCGCAAATTTCTTCAATCCAATAAGGATTACATAAAAAAACATTAAGTATAATCTAGTCTTGTTTTAAAATCATGGTTTAGGATTAGACCAATCGGAACTCCCTTTATTAGACAAAAGTGCTTCTATCTGAATTTTTCAAACGAAGTTGATTGGAACGGAAGGCACGAGACTCCTGCGGGAAAAGCGAGTCCAGGGGAGACCCCACAGGCGCGAAGCGCCGAGGGGGCTCCCGGACCGCCCGCGGAAAGCGAGTGCCTGGAGTGGAAATCAAAGTGCAAATTTTAAAGTAATCAATTATTATCAAGTTTGTCTACAGTCAACCGCTTTGTTAGAACGCTATATTGTCGACAATCTGAGACTGCTTTATAGTGGTTTTTTTGTTGTGTAAATAAGTTAATTTAACTAGATAAAAAGGTTAGTAAAACCATATCAGTCGGTATACAATCTAGTTAGGAATAATAGTAGAAATGGTTCATGATATAACCTCATCGATAGCTATTCTTAATCAAATTTTTTGGAGTGATTGTATGCACAAACTTATTCAGGCCATACTGCCGGTATTATTACTGTTTATGATTCTGCCAATCTACCAGCCAGATGCTGCATCTGCAGAAGAAACGCCGCAATCTGATGGTGTCATCGTCAAGTATAAAGAGACGGACGATGAGCCGATCAACGAGTTGATAGAAAAGGTGGAGGTTCCTAAAGGGGAAACGACCGACAACCTGATCGAGGAGCTTGAAGAACAGAAGAATGTGGAATATGCAGAACCAAACTATCTTTTCAAGAAGATGGAAAGCCCGAACGATCCAGCCTACATAGACCAGTGGCACCATAAAAAGCTTGGTACGGGTGCAGCATGGACAAAATCCATGGGATCGAAGGAATTGATCGTGGCCATCATTGACGACGGCGTCGATCGCAACCACGAAGATTTAAAAGGGAGGATCGTCAATGCCTATGATACGATACGCAATCGGAAGCATATCGTACCAAAAGGGACGCATGGAACGCATATCGCCGGCATCATTGCCGGTTCTGCGAACAATGGCATAGGCGGAACGGGTGTTGCTCCGAACGTTAAACTTATGCCAATTAACGTCTTTGATGGAAAGTATGCCGATACTGCCGATATCATTGACGCGATACATTATGCCGTTCAGCAAAAGGCAAACATCATCAATATGAGTTTAGGCGACACCAGTTATTCGGAATCCTTGAACAAGGCCGTCCAGGAAGCCTATAAAAAGGCGTACTGATCGTCGCGGCTGCCGGAAATGAAGGGGATATGGGGAAAAATGTACAGCGTGTGTACCCAGCTGCATTCAGCCACGTCATTTCCGTTGCTGCCACTAACTCAAGTGACAAGCGTCCCAGTTATTCAAACTATCATTCATCAGTCGATATTGCGGCCCCTGGAGATGATATCCTTTCAACCTTGCCAAATGATAAATACGGCTGGATGAGCGGAACATCGATGGCCACGCCGATGGTGGCGGGTGTAGCGGCACTTATTTGGTCCCATGAGCCCAAGCTCAACAAAACGGAGGTCGAATACCGCCTCTATGATTCAGCCGTGGACCTAGGTACAAAAGGGAAAGACATTTACTATGGAAACGGGCGGGTCAATGCCAAAAAAGCACTGGAAATGAAGACGCTGACCAAACCGGCCGTGACCGCGATATCCGATAAGGACACCAAGATCAATGGGAAAATCCCGGCAGATTTCAAAACGGGGACCGTCTCCATTTATACCGATAAAAAACAACTCGCCACAGTGAAGATCAATGGAGAAAAAACGTTTACAGCGATTATCGCAAAACAGACAGCCGGCACGACCATCTCTACTAGGCTCATCGATAAAGCGGGAAATAAAAGTATACCCGTTTCATTTAAAGTGGCAGATAAAACGGCTCCTGCAAGACCGTCAGTAAATGCGGTGGGTGACAATACCGTAAAAGTAACCGGCAAAGCGGAAGCTAGCTCTTCCGTCACCGTCAAAACCGGCAGTACGGTTCTAGGCAAAGCAAATTCCAACAGCGCAGGGAATTTCACCGTAACGATGTCAAAAAACAAAAGGCCGGTAAAGTCCTATCCGTTACAGCAACCGATAAAGCGGGCAATATAAGCTCGATCAAAACCGTGACCGTCGCAGACAAAACAGCACCAAGTAAACCGACGGTCAACACAGTCACGACAAAAACGACAATAGTAACGGGCAAAGCAGAGGCTAACTCCACAGTGTTCATCAAAGCATCAAAAAAGTGATCGGCTCTGCAACAGCAACGACCAAAGGTACATTCTCGGTTAGAATCCCCAAGCAAAAAGCCGGGAAGAACCTATATATTCGTGCCAAAGATAAAGCAAAAAACGTAAGCGAATCAAGAAAAGTAACAGTTAAAAAGTGATAGAAAAACAGGAGCAGCCCCCAATAATCTAATTGGGGGCTGTTTATGATTATGGCTACAATAAGGGAAAGTTACACGACGGCTATTTGAATGAAAAAACAAAAGTTAAAAGTTTTTTTAAATTATAATTACAATGAAGTGTATAACTAGTATAATATCATAGGTATATTGTCTTTTTTTCAAAATATAGGCTGTGACAAAGGTACCGGCAAAATATGCCGTAGGATTACAAGTACCGGAAAACATGGGGGAAAGCTTTGAAACAAGAAACTGTTTATGGTCATCTTGAAAATGGAAATCCTGTTTTAGCAGATGACTATTGCCTTTTCAATGGCACTAAGAGTATTAGTAAAAAAAGAAAATATAATATGAAGTATTTCGTCTATAGTCAAAAAACGAACAATACGGTTACTCTTTCAGGATATGAACCAATGACAATCCTGCAAACGATCACTTCAAAGAAAGGAAATGTTAAGGAAAGAATTATTTTCTTCGTTGATACAAACTGCAAACTTTCTTTCGTTAAAACAAATCAAAAAAATCTGCAGATAGACAAAACATTGGATAAGATAGAGAAAAGCCCGTTTTTCAAA
Source organism: Peribacillus frigoritolerans (assembly GCA_030562215.1). Classification (GTDB taxonomy): domain Bacteria; phylum Bacillota; class Bacilli; order Bacillales; family DSM-1321; genus Peribacillus; species Peribacillus frigoritolerans_B. The sequence continues at coordinate 743,956 of JAUPFL010000002.1, forward strand.
AGTTTAGTATTCCTTTTATTTTTTCACTTCCTATTTGTTGGGGTCATGCGCAGCAGAAATTATTCGTTTAAAGACGTATATTTATCTTTCGGTTACGATAAAAGCATAAATTTTAAAGTGCATTTTCTCTTTCCAGTCAAAATAAGAGAGAAATTTGCAATGAAGACAGGGAAGATATCCATATTCATTCATACCTACTGGTCTTTCATACCAATGAAGGAAATTTATAAACATTATGTGAACACTAGCGAGATTAATACGCCTATTTTTATCAAGCTCAGTCACGATGATCATGATTATTGGTATAATTTTAAATCAGACTCTAAGCACAAATACAATAAAAATCATTATCTGTACAACACCCGTTCCTATCGTTTGGGGCAGATGAATAATGAACTTTTTATTCGAAAGTCTATAACAGGACAATACGTTATCGTATTGACAAGTATAATGAGCAAAAGCATTATCATTAAAGAAAGATTTGCTTATCTGATCAGCCTTTTTTCACTAAACAAAAAAATACGATATCTATTTTGAAAAATTCAGTGCAGGGGCTTCGGAATCTGCCTTTGAACTGTTTAAATATGCATTCAAGATGGGGGATTCCTGCGTTTATATCTTAGAAAAAGGCCACCCCGAATTCCAAAATCTTAAGCAACAATACGGCAGGGCCCTTGTTGGGAAAAATAGTTTTCTTGCTTTCTATCACATCTTTTTAGCCAGAAGCTTTCAATCTTCCGATCTTGTGGGCCATATACAACGCCGATTGTACGATAACGATTACTTAATTAAGAAAAAGGTTCTTTCAACTGATAAAAAAATAATGTTGCAGCATGGACCATGTATGGCAACCAATATTTTCGAACGCGGTTACTTTAACCGTAAAGTGCCGATTGCACCGGATTACATGCTCGTAAATTCCAATTTTGAGAAAAACTTATTCCTTAAAAATACAGGTTATACGGAAAAAGAACTGATGGTAACAGGGCTGCCTAATATTGATTTATATGTCAAGGAACAACAAACTGAAAAAATCAAATTACATTTATGCTTACATGGAGGCCATGGGACCTCACAGGAAGCATTGAAGTTGGAAGCTATTTAGACCGGTATTTCTCATTCTTAGAATTGATCCGAAAAGAGAAGTTCTACAAAGACAAAAAAATCAATGTCATTCTCCATCCTAAATCAAGAATCATACTTCAAGAACAGTTCCCGGATATATATGATAAATACGAAGAATCGTTTTATGTAGGAGACATAAAGGATGCTCTATTAAACAGTAAAGTTGTCATATCCGATTATTCTTCTATTACTTTCTATGCGTTTGCAGGTGGAAGTAATGTAATCTTCTATTGGGAAGACAAGGCCCTGGCAGAGGTGGAATATGGTGCACCAAACATTCTCCAGAAAGAAATCGCTTTTGGCGGCATAGTAGAGAGATTCAAAGATTTGCACTCTGAAATTGTTTACAATTACAATAACCCGCAATCACCTTTCCATATTGCACAATTCTCAAAATTAATGGAGTGCACAAGCGGTCACAATACAGAAAATACCTATGACTACATTCAAAACATCATTTTCCAAAATGAACATAACCCATTAGAGGAAGAGAGTGCATTTTCTATTTCTGAAAAGCAATCTTCTGCTTCTTGATTGTTCTGAATGGAACCTGGAACAAAAAAGGATATATTTGCAGAAGGCCACCAAATGGTGGTCTTTTGAATTTGCGATAATTTACATCATACATTCAAACTAGAGTAATATATCTTCCAAGGGACAAACGGCAACGTTTTGGGACACAAAAAAGAAGCAATAGCCAATACTGCTTCTTTGATTACATATATCGACTTCATGAAATTCTTTAAATCTCACCCTCTTCAAGCCTCCTATTATACTCAACTTTACTGATCAATCCCTTTGCATTACAGGTAAGACAATCTGTATAAATATCGTAGGCACCTGTACCTGCACAAACATGGCATTTAACATGAGTTTCCGGTATATCCTTATGCATGAATGAAAAAACTTTTCCAATATACTGCAGAATAATCATTCCCAAAACTCCTTTTTTTCTATCATACAACGAAAAAGTGAGAAGGAAACGGGAAATACAATAACATTACTTAAAACAAATAAAACCATAACATAGTTTACATGGGGTTAAAAAATGTGCTGATGCACATGCGATAAACTGTTCTACAAAATCACTACTGTTTTCAATAGGCTGTTTTCGAATACTTTGTTGCCATTTACCAAGTAATGTGGTGTGGTTGAATTCCCTCCAGATGCTCGCTTTCCGCGGGTCGGGCGGTGAGCCTCCACGGCGTAAACGCCTGTTGGGTCTCACCTGTCCCGCTGCTCCCGCAGGAGTCTCGCACTTCCGCTCCAATCAACCTTAAATAGTTTCGTTTTAATAACAACAATCTTTACTAAAAGAGCCTTTCAAAAAAAGAACATCCACAAAGATGTCCTTTAATGTGTAATTACTTCATTTTTCTTAAAATCCATAAGTAAGTCACCATTGAAATCCCCACAGAGACTGCTGCCATTATGTAAATGCTTATATACCCAAACAAATAGCCGATTTGTCCGAAGAGGATGGCACCGAAACCGATTCCAAGATCAAAGAAGGAATAGAAAGTGGCATTGGCCATGCCTTTTCGATTTCGGGCAGCGTGTTCAAGAGACCACGCTTGAAGAGCCGGTTGGACAGCACCGAATCCAATGCCATATAAAATGGCTGCCAAATACAGAATCATGTTACTTGGCATCCAGGCTAGCATTAGCATCGCCGCTACGATAAAAAGAGTGGATGGAATGAAGACAGCTTGATGTCCTTTTTGATCATAGATCTTTCCAGCGAACATGCGTGTGAAAATAAGGGCCAAGGCGTAAAGAAAAAGTATCCTTGAATACCTGTCAGACCTTTTTCGATTGTATAAAGCGGTAAGAAGGTAGCAGTCCCGCCAAAAGTTACCGTAATGAAAAAAACAAGAACGGACGGAGCAACAGCGCTTTTTTCATAAATGTCAAGCCTATTAGGTTTTACCGGGGCAGAAGCATGTTCCACTTTTTATACGTAATCGTTGAAGCCATGATCCAAGCTGCAAGAATTAATACACCGCAAAATAAAAACAAATGTTGAAAGGTTAAAACATCCGCTAAGAAAAGCCCGAATGAAGGACCAAAAGCCATCGCCAAATTCCCCGATAAAGTGAAGTATCCCATTCCCTCACCCCGACGCCTTGCTGGGATAAGATCGGAGGCAATCGTACCTGATGCCGTGGTCGTATATCCCCAGCCAATCCCTTGTACAATCCTTATGGCACATAGAAGGAAAATACTCATCATAAATCCAAACGAACCAATCGCTACAGCCAAAAGGGCTAGTCCGAACAGGAAAACAAAACGCCTGCCTTTTGTTTCCAAGGCCTGTCCAGCAAAAGGGCGGACAATCAGGGCAGAAAATAAAAACATGCCAGCAACTAACCCAATATACCGTTCATTTCCGCCAAGCTCCTTTACAAAAAGCGGAAGGGTCGGGGAAGTCATCTGAAAGGATAAAAAACAAAAAAGTTAGCCAAGAAAATCATCATAAAATCACGCGACCAGATTTTATCTACAACCGGAAGCTCTTCTTTTAACAAAGGTACACCCATAATAGTTATTCTCCTCAACTGATAGTAATTATCATTCTCATTTTACTAAAGTTATAGAGAACAATCTATAAAAATTAAGTGATCATCTTAAATCTAAGTAAAATTGACTACTGGTTAGACCGTATAATTTATTTAGTTATCTGAGCATAGCCAAGGAGAAGGCTGCTGTCTCGTTGATTAAGGACCTTTTATTTACCATTTATAAGGTATATTATATTTGGGAAATGAGTATTAAAGGAGTTAATTATGGGTAGATTTACAGAGACTGTAATGGAGAGGGTAGATGATTCTCTATGTAGTAGGAAGAAACCTATGGTTAAACTAAATTCCGAACAACTTGATGATTTTATACAAAATTCCCGGATGACGGAGAGTTTTTTGGTTTAAGCTATCACATTCATGATGATAAGAAGGTCACTTTTAATATAATTCAGATAGTAGACTTCTAGAAGTATTGAATTTGGTTAAGTGATTGATACTTTGGAGTACCCAGCAGAAATGCTGGATTTTTTGAACTTAAATAATCTTAATGGGATTTAGTGCGTATCAAAGTCGAGTGATGTAGAAGATAAAACAGCCTCTGTGAAACCGGCAGTAAATAGAGGCAGTACAAACGACAAAAGTAAATGACAAAACGGAATAATCGCGGCTTTTACTCCAGAAGCTCAAAAAAGATCAACCCCCAATTGATTATCCGCCATCAAATGAGCATTACGCATCTTTTTAACAGTATCACCAAGAAGTTCGATCGTCATATAATGTTCACTCCCATACATGCATCAAACGAAAAGGACCTGTCAATAACGTGAAACCCACCCCATTCTCTGACCAGACCATTTAGTCGCAACATCCAAATCAGGTACAGCCAATCCAACATGAGTATTTGCTGCTGCCATATGTATTTCCCCTGATAATAAAATCCCCTATATAGGTAAGGAGCAAACTGAACTGTTTTAGGACAAAAAAAAGAAGCAATAGCCAATACTGCTTCTTGGATTACATAGCGAATTCACGAAATTCTTGAAATTTCCCCTCTTCAAGCCTCCTATTATACTCAATTTTACTTATTGACCCTTTTGCATTATAGGTAAGACAATCTGTATAAATATCGTAGGTACCTGTACCTGCACAAACATGGCATTTAATCATGAGTTTCCGGTATATCCTTATGCATGAATGAAAATCTTTTCCAATATACTACAGAAAAACCATTCCCAAAAATCCTTTTTTTCTGTCATACAACGAAAAAGAGAGAAGGAAACAGGAAATACAATAACATTACTTAAAACAAATAAAACCATAACATAGTTTACATGGGGTTAAAAAATGTGCTGATATATACATGATTAAGGGCATTTTGATGTAAGTAGGGGGAGTAGCATGAACAGTTTCTAGACATTTTCTGTATAGTGGATAAATTTGAATGAAATATTGGTCAGGCTTAAAAAGAAGAAATATAGAAAGTGAAGCTTCTCGTTCAAAAAAACAGCTTACCAAAAAATACAGAGTAAAAATAATACGTATATTTTGAAATGAAAAAACATACCCTAGACCTTTACTATATCAAAAGAATTTTTTGAATATAAATAGTATATGAATGATCTTAGGGGGGGCAGGTTAGTGAAAAAAGTTAGGAAAGTAATCAAACCTTTTGCTGGATTAGGGAATGGCTTTGGTATATCATATAACAATTTATCAAAAGTGCTTATTAGTATATTTACTTTAGCGTGGAAAAAGAAATATAGGAATTTGCCACAGCATAATGAATCTTTACGTGTTTATACAAGGGGTAATCTAAGGGTCTCAACAGCTGCTAACATTGTTAGATTGGGTTATCAAGCATCAACGTTCGAAATCGTTAGTTCATTTCCACTTTTTGTAAATGGGTTTACGTTAAATTCTATAAATAGTATAAGGACTAAATTATAATGATGAATAATTTTGAAATAAATGTAGTTTCCCCAATTAAATTCGGGGCAATTGGGGATTCCGTTACAGATGATACACGGGCTTTCCAAGATGCCATTAACTTCGCGCAAGATACAGGAGCGACATTGGATGGCTTGGGTAAAACTTATCTTGTTTCTGATGCTATGGGAAAAATACCATCGAGTGCAGGCTCAACAAGAGTAGATTATGGTTTGTATATTAATAAATCTATAACGATTAAAAATACGAAACTCAAACTCAAAGAAAATTGTAAAGATTTCACAACAGTTCTAAATATATACTCCCTAAAGATTCATTTGTTAATATTGAGAATGTGACTATTAACGGAAACAAAGAAAATCAAATGCATACCTCTGCTAGAGAAGATGGAGGCATGCACGGTATTCGGATTTATGGAAATACATTATTAGCAGAAACAGGTTACATTCATATAAATAAGTGTTCAATAAATAACTGTCAGTCTGATGGTTTATTATTTAGGGCAATCTCCCCGCAAAGAGCGGTCATAGAAAACTGTTCATTTAGAATGAATACAAGAAATGGTATGACAGATAATGCCTTGGACAATGTAAATATTAAGAACTGTATTTTTTCTGATACCAAAGGAACTTACCCTGAAAGTGGTTATCATTGTGAACCTGATGATAACCAAATATTCACATGTAGGGTTATTGAAGGATGTATTACTAAAAACAATGTTACTGGATTTCGCTTTGATATAAGACCTGGAAACTGTGACGGTATTACGATAAAAGATTGCTATAGCTCAGATAATGAGGGTATTTCTTTCATAACTGAATCAACTGAAACTAACCCGCGTTTTTTCAGAAATATAACTATTGAAAATTGCAACATGAAACAGATTATATTTTCTCATAACACAGCTACGTCAGGGACTGGCATAGGTGGATACGATAACATAAGAATCTCTAATTGTACTTTAAGTAATATTATTGGTATTACATTTAAATCTTCAGATGCTGGTGTTGGAAAGCAAATAAGTGTAGATAATTGCTATGGAACAGTAATGTTTGTGGGAGGATTTCAAGGCGTGAATATAAGGAATCTAACTAGTAAACTAACGGAAAACACCCAAAGGGGTGTGAATGGGCTTTATATAACTACTATGAAAGACTTAGTTATTGATTCGTGTAATTTCGAAAATATTGACAGTATAAGTGTGTCAATTGATCTAAGAAATGGTAATTGTGAAAATGTTAAAATAAAGAATTGTTCTTTTAAAACAGATGGATACAGTATATTTATAAGAGGAGATAAAATTTTTATAGACAGCAATACATTTTACGCTAGAGGTTCGTGGAATTATTGCACAAGGGGTGAAAATACAACAAATGTAATTTATTCGAATAATATTCATGTAAATAAACAAGTGAATGGATCAATCCCATCTGGAGCTTATGTTGACAATCTTCCAGTTGAAGCCATCAAGACAAACAATATAACTGTTTAAAGTATGAGACTAGACTCAAATGGTTAAATTTTAATAAAATGATAGTTTTCACGGAACATAATACTAAAAGTTTGTGAAATGAGATTAGAAAAACACCCTATTTACTGGTACATCTAACCTCTCTCTTTCACAAACTTCTCTTCTTTTTTGTCCAATATAAGTCAATCTAAAAGATCCTAAAAATGATATTAAAGCTTATAGTATCATTTTTATATCAATCATCATTGAACAATAGGATAATTTTATTTTAAAAGACTTCCAGATACCGGAGAGTTCTTGGTCTAACCTAACATTCAAGTTTATAAGACGGTGACTTTTAACTATAATTCCGTTGGTAGAATTCTAGAAGCATTGAATTTGGTTAAATGTTTGGGGATTTGGCGTAAATTGGGAATCCCCTATGTTGCTTCAATTATAATAGTTATAATAAATAAGATAACAATATAAAGTAATGGTAATAAGATACAACAATAGAGGTTTGGAGCTCTGCAAAATAATCATTATCAATCATTAAGCTTGTAACAGACGCAAAAAGATTTGGAAACCATCATGGCAAAGTTACAAAAAGAGCTGCCGAATGCAAAGATTCTAATACTTTCACCAAACCCAGTAGCAAATGGTAAAATGGAGAATCGTTTAGGTTTGAATTATTCTGATTATATCCATGCTTCCGAACAGGTCTTTAAAACGAATAAACGGGACTATATGAATAGTAAAGAAGAGATAGAAAAGAAGCTAAAGAAAAAAATATGACATTGGCTGATATCCTGACTTATGATAACATCCATCCCAATGATCAAGGGCATTAAATATGGTTCGAGGTTTTACAGGAATATTTTAAGTTGAAGAAGTAGTAAAAGGGGGAAAGGTGGTTATATCCACCTTTCCCCCTTTATAATTTTAAGCTTTGCACCTTAAGTATCAAAAAGAAAACGATTTCATAATTTCTTAATCCTTAAAGACAATACTTTCTATCCTGAATAAATTCGCGCATTTCCTCTTTCGATATACCTGACCCCATAACATCCTGCATGATTTCCATCCACTCTTCATCCATGCCCTTGTTTTCTTGTTCATTCAGCAGAGCATCAACCTTTATACACAGGATTCTAGCGATTTTTTCCAAAACTAAAATAGTAGGGTTTGTTTGAAGGTTTCTTTCCAGTGAGCTTATATAGGATTTGGCAACGCCGGATTTTGCGGAGAGTTCACTAATTGACATTTTCCTTTCTTCCCTTAGCAACTTAACTCGGTAACCTATCATTGTGATCACACCTAACCATTAATATAAAATTATATACTGATTTAAACTATTACTTTCAGTTTACACAGTTTCCTTTCATTTTTAATGATAACTAGGCACTAAAATACTTGACACAATAATATATATAAATGAGTTTTCCTGTGTTGGTAGGCATTTAGTTAGGTTTTTGTTTTTGTAAATGTTGTTAAATTACACGAGCGCCTAACAAAATATGGTAGTGGTGTATACTTAGGTTTAATAAAAATTAAGGCGAAAATATTCTGGAAAATGCGTGATATATATGAATTAATGCAATATTTTAAAAAATAGAATTTTTATCCTTTGAATTACCACTTTCTTTTTTGTAAAATTACTTTACATTTGAAAAGTATTCTATCATTGTAAGTTTCATGTAATTTTCCTTGAAAATACATAAATATAGGTAATATATATGGTATAATGCAATAGGTCATTTTTAACATATCAGGAGGATGAAATGGAAGAAACTATTAGTATTAAAGATATTTTTAAAACATTAAAGAAACGTAGGAAGCTAATAATGCTGCTGACATTAATTGCCGCTTTGATTAGTGGAACGATTTCTTATTTCTTATTAACACCGGTTTACCAGTCTTCAACACAGATCCTGGTTAATCAGAAACAATCGGAGAACCAATTGGACTCTACTCAAATCCGATCTAATATCGACATGATCAATACATACAGCGTGATCATAAAAAGCCCTGCCATTTTGGAGAAGGTCATTGATGAGCTTGAACTAGACCAAAGCGTTGATCAACTTAGCCAAAAAATTACTATTAACAGTCAAGAAAATTCGCAGGTCTTCTCTTTAACGGTTCAAGATAGTAATCCTACAAAAGCAGTAGAAATAGCAAACACGGTTTCTGAAACTTTTCAAAAGGAAATCAAGGATATCATGAATGTTGACAATGTGAGCGTACTAGCCAAAGCTGAAATTAAGGAGAATCCTACACCTGTAAAACCTAATCCATTATTGAATATCGCCATTGCGGTGGTGGTCGGATTGATGGCAGGAGTTGGCCTGGCATTCCTACTGGAGTATATGGATAATACGATTAAGGATGAGGAAGATATTGAGAGACTCTAGAATTACCTATACTTGGATCTATTCAAAAGATTACACAGGTACATAATAAAGGATAACCAGGATAAGAAGCAGTATGAAAGGAAGCGGGATTTTTGAGAAGCAAAGATAAAAAACAGGTGAATTTGATTGCACAGACTAATCCTAAATCACCTATTACTGAACAATATCGATTAATTAGAACGAACATTCAATTTTCCTCAGTGGATAAAGAATTACAAACCATTGTGGTAACTTCTTCGGAGCCTAATGACGGAAAATCGACCACAGCTGCAAACCTTGCGATTGTGCTGGCACAAGAGGATAAAAAAGTTGTCCTTGTGGATGCAGACTTAAGGAAACCATCCGTTCATTATGCTTTTAGTCTTAGTAATATAGAGGGACTTACGAGTGTGCTAACGAAGAAAATGAGCATTGAAAAAGCACTTATGAAAACGAATGTACATAATCTGGAAATTCTGACGAGTGGACCAATACCGCCTAACCCTTCGGAATTATTAAATTCAAAATCGATAGAAACAGCGATTGATGAATTAAAAGAAATGTATGATTATATCATTTTTGATACACCGCCTGTTTTGGTAGTGCCGGATTCCCAGATTGTAGCCAATAAATGTGATGGCGTGATCATGGTAGTGGCGAGCGGCAAGACAAACAAACAAAGTGCAGTAAAAGCAAAGGAGCTTTTAGTGAAAGCTAATACATCCTTGCTTGGAGTCGTTTTGAATGGTGTTGAAACGGATAACAGCAATTATTATTACTATCAATCTTAACGAAATAAAACAATTTTCGACAAATTAACACCCTGTTTGATGCCAGTTTTATATGCTACTATTAAACAGGGTAATAGTTCCTATTTTTGGATATTAGGTCTTTTATCCTATATGTTTTATAAAGGAAGTGTATAAAATTTGATCGACATACATTGTCACATTCTCCCAGGAGTAGATGATGGATCCGCGGACATGAATGAAAGCGTGAAAATGGCAAGAAAAGCTGTAGATGCTGGAATTACCCATATATTTGCCACGCCACATCACTTAAATGAGAAATATGTAAATGTTAAAAGTGACATTATTGACCGTGCAGTTAGGTTGAATGAGAGTTTTCAACTAGAAAATATTCCTCTTTCTATTCATCTCGGACAAGAAGTAAGAATACACCGAGACATATTTACTTCACTTGAAAAAGAAGAAATCCTAACACTGGACGATAATGGTACATATTTGCTGCTAGAGCTCCCATCGGGAAGGGTTCCTACGTATACACAAGAAGTGATATATGAGCTGCTGCTTAAAGGAATAACACCGATTATCGTACATCCGGAGAGAAATAAGGAATTGATAGCAAATCATAAGCTATTATTTGAATTGGTCCAAGAGGGCGTGTTAACTCAAATTACCTCTGGCAGTATCATCGGGAGCTTCGGTAAAAGCATTCAATCATTTTCAAAAAAGATAATCGAACATAATTTGGCTCATTTTATTGCAACAGATGCCCATAATATAGGCTCTAGAGGGTTCACGTTACAACAAGCCTATGAAACAATTACAAAAGCATATGGGATAGAACGTACATTTTATTTCAAAGAAAACGCAGAACAGCTATTAAAGGGCCAAAGTCCTGCTATTGAAAAACCAGTGCCGTTCAAAAAGAAAATTTTAGGGATTTTTTAAAAGGGTAAATCATTAGGAAACGTTTACATAATATAAAAATTTCGTCTTCATGTAAAGTTCTACCTTATAAGTTAATGGGATGAACATTATAGATTGATAAATTACTTTCATTAAGATTATTGGCCTGCTCAACGTTTGAAAAATTGCTAAGGAGATAAACAGCATAAGTCATTCTTATCTTAAAAATTAATACATGTGAAATAGAATACAATGCAATGCTTCCATATGTATTAAATAGTGAGAAAACAAACAATATTAAAGGGGAAATGTTGTTGGCCTACGGAAAACGTTTAACACTTTTGGCCCTATTAGATTCATTAATAGTATTATCGGCCATTTATGTAAGTTATTTATTCTTGTATCCCTATTTGGAAATATTTAAATTACCAACGCTTTTAGTCACGTCAGTCTCTCTATTAATTAGCCATCATTTTTTTGCTTCTATTTATAAACTGTATAAGAAAGCCTGGGAGTATGCAAGTATTGGAGAGTTACTGTCCATTGTCAAAGCCGTCAGCCTATCGGTTATCACGGTTATCGCCATCCAGTTGATGGTTTTTCAAGATGTTTATGTAAGAGCCATGGCATTGACGTGGATGATGCATGTCATCCTTATTGGTGGATCCCGCTTTTCGTGGAGAATGTTGCGTGACCGCTTGATAAATAATCAAAAGGAAACCAGAAACACATTGGTAATCGGGGCGGGTTCTGCTGGAACTATGGTTGTACGTCAACTTCTTAATAATCACGATACTGAACTTAAACCAGTAGCATTCATTGATGATGATCCCAAAAAAGATAAGCTAGACATATTAGGAATACCCGTTGTCGGTAACTCAAAACATATCCCCGAAATGGTAGAAAAATATCATATTGATAACATTGTCATTGCAATCCCTTCATTAAGTAAAAAAGAAATGAAAGTTATCTTTGATGAATGTGTGAAAACGAATGCAAAAACGCAAATCATGCCGATGATTGAAGATATTATGCTAGGGAAAGTAGCTGTTAATCAGTTTAAAGAAGTGGAAGTGGAAGATCTTTTAGGAAGAGAACCCGTTGAATTGGATATAACCAGTATATCAGAATATGTAACAGGTAAGACCATCCTGGTAACAGGATCTGGGGGCTCAATTGGCTCCGAGATTTGCCGTCAAATATGCAGATTCTCACCCGGAAAACTTATTCTTCTAGGCCATGGAGAAAATAGTATTTATCAGATTGAGATGGAACTGAAAAAGCTATATAACGATCAAATTGAAATCATACCTGTCATCGCAGATATTCAGGACCGCGAAAGAATTTTTGAAGTGATGGAAACCTATCGACCTGATGTTGTTTACCATGCTGCTGCACACAAACATGTTCCACTAATGGAATACAACCCTCGTGAAGCTGTTAAGAATAACGTTTTTGGTACAAAGAATGTTGCAGAAGCTGCGGATACTTTTAGTGTAGGTGCATTTGTAATGATTTCATCAGATAAGGCCGTTAATCCAACAAACGTAATGGGATCGACCAAGCGCATTGCAGAAATGATCATCCAGCAGTTAGCAAAAAATAGTACAACAAAATTTGTTGCGGTTCGCTTTGGAAATGTTTTAGGCAGCAGAGGAAGTGTCATTCCTTTATTTAAAAAACAAATTCAAGCCGGTGGACCAGTAACGGTCACACATCCAGATATGACAAGATATTTTATGACGATACCTGAAGCGTCCAGGTTGGTTATTCAGGCAAGTTCTCTAGCTCGAGGAGGAGAAATCTTTGTTCTTGATATGGGTGAACCTGTTAAGATTGTTGAATTAGCAACTAACCTTATCCAGTTATCTGGTTATTCAATTGAGGAAATTGGAATCGAATTTTCTGGTATCAGACCTGGTGAGAAAATGTATGAAGAACTATTAGGGAGAAAGAGGTTCATAGTGAAGCTGTGTTCCCTAAAATCTTCATAGGAAAAGCTGTACTGGAGCAGGAAGAGGAAATACAGTATCTCTTAAACTCTTATGATGATTTTTCCATAACAGAACTTAAAGAATTCGTGATAAATTTAGCTAATCGAAGAAAGAACAAAACGTTCTCGGTAGTAAAATAGCCATAAATAAGGAGGGTAATTAGTGAAGAAAATCACAAAAGCAATCATCCCTGCAGCAGGGTTGGGTACTCGTTTTTTGCCTGCCACCAAAGCAATGCCAAAAGAGATGCTGCCAATCGTTGATAAACCAACGATTCAGTACATAGTGGAGGAAGCCGTTGCATCAGGTATAGAAGATATAATAATCGTAACTGGAAAAGGCAAACGTGCAATTGAGGACCATTTTGATTACGCTCCAGAGCTCGAACAAAATCTAATGGAAAAAGGAAAAGTAGAGTTGCTCAATAAAGTACAATATTCTTCTAAACTTGCTAATATCCATTACATTAGACAAAAGGAACCAAAAGGATTAGGCCACGCTGTATGGTGTGCACGTAAATTCATTGGGGACGAGCCATTTGCCGTACTTTTAGGTGATGATATTGTCCAGAGTGAAACTCCTTGCCTAAGGCAGTTAATTAATCAGTATGAGGAAACAAACAATTCAATTATCGGAGTTCAATCTGTACCTATGGAAGAAACAAACCGCTATGGTATAATAGGTCCCGCTTTTCAGGATGGACGACTTTATCAGGTTGAAAACTTTGTAGAAAAACCAGCATTAGGAACAGCTCCTTCCAATTTGGCAATAATGGGAAGATATATTCTTACTCCTAAAATCTTCAGTATGCTTGACCAGCAGGAAGCTGGGGCAGGTGGGGAAATTCAGTTAACGGATGCGATTCAACAGTTAAACCAAATACAGCAAGTTTTTGCTTATGATTTTGAAGGTAAAAGGTATGATGTTGGAGAAAAAGCTGGATTTGTAAAAACTACGATTGAGTTTGCTCTTCAAAATGAGGACATTAGAGATGAAATTATTGCATATTTAAAAGAAGTAGTCCTGATTGGTGAAGGTACATTAGTTGAAAAAATTAATATATAATCCGTGAAGTTCAAATGAATAAAATAAAAGGAGCAATATAATGAAAAAAGTTTTAGTAACAGGTGCAGCTGGATTCATCGGTTTTCATCTTTCCAATCGCTTATTAAAAGAGGGTTTTAAGGTAATAGGCATTGATAATTTAAATGATTATTACGATGTAAACTTAAAATACTCTCGTCTTGGATTACTCAAAGGTCATGAAAACTTTACTTTTGAAAAGGCTTCATTAGAAGATAAAGAAGCGGTGGATTTGGTTTTTTCTAAATACAAACCTGAAATTGTAGTTAACTTAGCTGCGCAGGCTGGGGTACGATATAGTTTGGAAAATCCTCAAGCTTATATTGAATCTAATATAGTAGGATTCACTAATATTCTTGAAGGTAGCCGTCATCATAAAGTGGGTCATTTGATTTATGCATCATCAAGCTCTGTATATGGCGCAAATACAAGCTTACCATTCTCAGTACATGATAATGTAGACCATCCAATTAGTTTATATGCTGCTACAAAAAAGCTAATGAATTGATGGCTCATACCTATAGTCACCTTTATGGTATTCCAACTACCGGTTTAAGATTCTTTACTGTATATGGTCCATGGGGCCGACCAGATATGGCGTTATTCTTATTTACTAAAGCCATTATCACTGGCGAACCAATTAAGGTATTTAATAACGGTAATATGATGAGAGACTTTACATATGTTGACGATATTGTTGAAAGTATTTATCGTTTAACTTTAAAAACACCGGAGCCGAATCTTGAATGGAACGGAAAAAAACCTGACCCCGGAACAAGTTATGCACCATATAAGGTTTATAACATTGGTAATAATAACCCAGTGAAATTAATGGATTTCATTGAGGCAATCGAAAGTAAACTAGGTATTGAAGCTAAGAAGGATTTCATGCCTTTACAAGCAGGGGATGTTCCTGAAACATATGCAGATGTAGAGGATTTGTTTAGGGATATAAACTTCCGTCCACAAACTTCTATTAAAAATGGTATTGGTAATTTTATAGATTGGTATCTAGAGTATTACAAGATTAACAAACAATGATTTATTAGATTTTCGAAAGGGTGTTTACGTGAAGGTTTATCCAATTATCAAGAGGTCTTTAGACTTTATACTTGCATTTACTTCAATGTTTTTTCTCTGGCCAATCTTTTTAATTTTAGCAGTAATTATAAAAATTGACTCTAAGGGACCGATATTCTTCAAGCAAAAGCGTGTAGGAAAAAACAAAGAGTATTTTCATATACTTAAATTTAGAACCATGAGATCGGATACTCCAAAGGATATGCCTACTCATTTGTTACAGAACCCAGATGCATTTATAACTAAAATTGGAAAGTTTTTAAGGAAAACAAGTCTTGATGAACTACCTCAGATTATTAATATTCTAAAAGGAGATATGAGCATTATAGGCCCTAGACCTGCTCTATGGAATCAGTATGATTTAATTGCTGAAAGAGATAAGTGTGGCTCTAATGATATATATCCCGGCCTTACAGGATGGGCACAAGTAAACGGTAGGGACGAACTACCCATAGAAGTCAAAGCGTCTTTTGATGGAGAATATGTTAAAAATATGAGCCTTTCCTTTGATACAAAGATCTTTTTAAGACAGTATTTAGTGTGCTTAGAAGTGAAGGAGTTAAAGAGGGGAGTAGTGAAGTAAAAACTGAACTTAAGAAAAAAATTAATAGTTAAAGTATTGTAGGGGGAATTATGCTATTAGTTACAGGTATTACAGGGCATACAGGTAAGTATTTTCTTCAAGAACTAGTGAAAAATAAATACAAAGGCCCGATAAGGTGTATTGTAAGGAGAAATAGTAATGTTGAGTTATTAAAAAGAAGTGGTCTTGATATTGAAATCGCGGTCGGTGACTTGAACGACGCAAATTTCACAAATGAAATTATGAAAGATATTCACACAGTAATGCATATCTATAATATTCATCATTCCCCTAGTATAATACAAGCTGGCATCACTAATAAAATAGAAAGAGCAATCTTAGTACATACCACGGGGATTTATTCTAAATTTAAAGATGCTTCAATTGAATATATAAAGATAGAGTCAGAAGTATTGGAAATGGCCAAACAAAGCAGATTGAATTTAACTATATTGAGACCTACAATGATTTATGGTGACATGTGTGATCATAATATGAGTAAGTTTATAAAAATGATAAATAAAATGAAAATATATCCACTAATCCATAGTGGGAAAGGGTTAATTCAACCTGTAAATGCTAGAGATCTAGGACAAGCATATTATAATGTCTTAATGAACCCTGAAGTAACAATTAATAAGCAATATAATTTATCGGGGGATAAGCCAATTAGCATGAAAGTAGCACTTTCTATGATAAGCGATAAATTAAATAAAAAACATTATTTATTCCTGTTTCATTAAAGTTAAGTTCTTATGCTGCAGGCATAATCAAAATTATATCTTTTAATAAAATAAATATAGTTGAAAAAGTACTACGGATGGGAGAGGATCGGGCTTATAGTCATGAGTTAGCTACAAAAGACTTTGATTATACTCCTATGGATTTTGAAAAAGGTATAGAAATCGAAATAAATGAGTTTAAAAATTATGAGAATAAATAACACTAAAAATGAAAGTTGGCCTCATTTATGAAAGTTATGATTTTATCAAGTTACGCTCCTACTTTGTTCTATTTTAGAGAAGATATGATGAAAGCAATGATTAATAATGGCCATGAAGTGATAGCAGCTGCCCCTGAACCAGTGGAAGAATGGGGACATAAATTCAAAGAGCGCAATATAAAATATGTTTCTATTAAAGGAATAGAGCGTACTGGGACGAATCCAATAAAAGATATTAATGGTTTTTTTTCAATTTTTAAACAAATAAAAAAGGAAAAGCCAGATAAAGTTTTTGCTTATCAAGCAAAAACTATTATTTACGGATGTATAGCAGCTAAACTCGCAGGAGTAAAAGAGATTTATGCCCTAATGGGCGGGCTTGGTTCTGTATTTCGTAATAATGGCCAAAAAAGTTTTGCAAGAGATATTCTTAAAATAGAGTATAAATATGCTTTTTCTGTCTGCGATAAAGTCTTTTTTCAAAACAAAGATGATTGTAACGAGATAATAAAGGCGGACTTATTAAAAAAGAATAAAATAATAATGATTAATGGCTCAGGTGTTAATTTAGATAAGTTTACAGAAAAAACATTCCTGATAATCCAGTATTTTTATTCGTAGGAAGAATCATAAGGGATAAAGGAATAATTGAATACATTGAAGCTGCAAAAATAGTGAAAGAAAAAAAATCCTGAAGCAAGAATTCAGATATTAGGCTATTTTGATACAAATCCAACTGCAATTAAAGAAGATGAGATTTATGAATACGTAAATAAAGGAGTAATTGAGTATTTAGGATCTTCTGATGATGTAAGGCCATTCCTTGAAAAATGCTCAGTATATGTTTTGCCTTCTTATCATGAAGGAACACCTAAAAGTGTACTTGAAGCAATGGCTACAGGTAGACCAATAATAACTACTGATGCACCTGGTTGTAGAGAAACAGTAGTTAATAATACTAATGGTTTCTTAGTTCCTGTAAAAAACGCCAATAAACTTGCTGAAAAAATGATTTGGATGATCGAGCATAAAGATGAAGTTGAAAAAATGGGACAAGAAAGTCTCAGAATCTGCAAAGAAAAATTTGACGTCAACAAAGTTAATGAAGTGATATTAAAAACTATGGGTTTATAAAATAAAACATTTTTGGTAAAAGGGAAGGTAATCAATGAGTTTATATGAGGAAATAAAACAAAGAAAAGAAAAAATATCAGTTATTGGACTTGGTTATGTAGGTATGCCACTAGCGATATCATTTGCGAAAGTTATAGATGTTATCGGTTTTGATATTTCAAAAGAAAAGGTACAGAATTATTTAAATGGAATTGACGTTACTAAAGAAGTTGGAAACACAGCGATAGAAGAGACTAAAGCATTGCTTACATGGGAAGAAAAGAATTTAAGAGATTGCAAGTTTCATATTGTTGCTGTCCCAACACCAATAAATTCAGACAAAACACCTGATTTAAAGCCTGTAATTGGAGCTAGTAAGACTGTTGGAAGAAACCTTACTAAAGGATCAATAGTTGTATTTGAATCGACTGTATATCCTGGTGTAACAGAAGATATATGTGTGCCTATATTAGAAGAAGAATCAGGATTAAAATATGGTGTGGACTTTAAGGTTGGTTACTCTCAGAAAGAATTAATCCAGGTGATAAGGTACATAGACTTGAAACTATTGTAAAAGTTGTTGCTGGTATGGATGAAGAGTCACTAGGTGAAATTGCTAATGTTTACGAAATGATAATTGAAGCTGGGGTGTATAGAGCTGAAAGTATTAAAGTAGCAGAAGCAGCAAAGGTTATTGAAAATTCTCAGAGAGATATTAACATCGCCTTTATGAATGAGCTATCCATTATTTTTAATAAGATGGGGATAGATACAAAATCAGTTTTGGAAGCGGCTGGTACAAAGTGGAACTTCTTGAATTTCTCCCCAGGTCTTGTAGGTGGACACTGTATTGGTGTTGACCCATATTACCTGACCTATAAAGCAGAAGAAATGGGATACCACTCTCAAATTGTTCTTTCCGGTAGAAAAATTAATGATGATATGGGCAAGTATGTTGCTGAAAATACAGTGAAAAATTTGATTAAAGCTGATAAGCAAATTAAAGGTGCAAAAGTAGCTATATTTGGTATTACATTCAAAGAAAACTGTCCAGATGTAAGAAATACAAAAGTGATAGACATTATAAAAGAATTAGAAGAGTATGGAATCGATGTTAAAGTGGTCGACCCAATAGCTGATAAAGATGATTTATGGCATGAATATCGAATTAACCCTTGTGATATTGAAGAAATAAAAAATATGGAAGCTTTAATATTTGCTGTACCACATGAAGAATTTAAATCAATAAACTTGGATAATGTTAGAAAAATGTCCTTGGATGATAAGCCAGTTTTAATAGATGTTAAAGGTATGTTTAATAGAAAAGAAGCAGAATATAAGAATTACTTATATTGGAGACTATAATTATATCAGCCTAAATAGGCAAGTTAGTCATAGAGGTAGAAGTATAATATTTTAGAATAAAAATTTCAGCTTATACAAAAACAAATTATAATTAGTTTTTGTATAAATATAGGAAGATTATGGCTAGATTTATTAACAGTGGTTTTTAAAATAATAGTGGAAGTGATAATTTGAAGTATCAAAATTTATATGATAGATCTCCAATATTTTTCAAAATATAATGGCATCAGCATATGGGTATAAAATAAAAAGAGAAAGATTTGAAAATACGTACTATGAGCATTTAGAGTTTCTTCAAAAGTTTAATGACTATTCAAACGAAGAACAAAAAAGATATCAATTTCAGGAATTATTAAAGTTAATTAAATATTCAGCAGAACATAGTCTTTTTTATCGCAAATTGTATGATGGAATAGACCTATACCAATTAAAAAATATAAACGATTTAAAAAAACTTCCGATTGTAACTAAAGAAATGCTTAGAAAAAATATCAATGATGTAATAAGTATTCAAAAAGATATTGGAATCGGTTCTAAAACAGGTGGTACTACTGGAAAATCACTGACAGTTTATTACACAAAGGAAGATAATCAGAAAAGAATGGCAACACTAGACTATTTTAAGATGTTACATGGTTTTGAAAATATCAAAATGAAAAGAGCTACATTTAATGGAAAGCATATTATACCACCTAACCAAAGACAAAAATCATTTTGGAGATACAATGCTGCAATTAAACAAATGGTATATTCATCATTTCATTTAACTGAAGAAAATATTCCATATTACATTGAAAGCTTAAATAAATATAAGCCAGAATCAATTGATGGATTTATATCTTCTATTTATGATATTGCATCCTATATTCAAAGAAAAGGTCTTAATTTAGAATTTGTGCCTAGGGTAATATTCCCTACATCGGAAACTGTAACCCAAGAATATCGTCAATTAATTGAAAAAGTTTTCAAATGTAAGGTTAGGGATCAATATGCTTCTTCAGAAGGGGCGCCTTTTGTATGGGAGTGTAAATGTGGAAAGCTTCATTATGA
The DNA here is from genome assembly GCA_030562215.1 of Peribacillus frigoritolerans. Classification (GTDB taxonomy): domain Bacteria; phylum Bacillota; class Bacilli; order Bacillales; family DSM-1321; genus Peribacillus; species Peribacillus frigoritolerans_B. The sequence continues at coordinate 764,256 of JAUPFL010000002.1, forward strand.
TATATCATCAGGAATAATCGAAAATACTGGTGATTCAAATGAAATACTAGTTACAAGTTTTACTACTTATGGAACTCCACTAATCCGTTATAAAATAGGAGATAGTATGGAATTCGAGGATGAGAATATTATATGTGAATGTGGAATAAAGACACCATTGATAAAATCAATACAAGGTAGAGCAATTGATTTCTTATATACCTCTCAAGGGGCAAAAGTCTATTTAGGTAATGTATCGAATATTTTTAAAAATGTTCCTAATTCAATTGCCAAAGCACAATTAATCCAAACTTCATTGACAAATTTATTAGTGAAGATAGTTGTTGATAATGTTTTCGAGGAAGAGCATTTATCAATATTAATGGATGAAGTAAAACATAAGTTTGGAAATGATATGAATGTAGAATTTGAGAGAGTTGATGATATTCCTAGAGAAAAAGCGGTAAATACAAGTTAATTGTAAATCAAGTTGAAGGTTTATAGTTGAGCTAGTTACGAAGTTCTTTTTACATAATTGAACTACCGGATTTGCCACCAATGATTTCTTAAAAGTTTAATAATGCTTTTTTTAAAAAAATCATTAAAAAATATACTCAAAAGTTCTTAGCTTTTATGAGTTTTTATAGCTAAGGACTTAAGCATGTGGATTGTATCTTTTAATTTCAGTTACTATTGTTGCATTAGAAAACTTTAAACTTTTTCGTTAAAAACCTCAAAAAAATTTATTCCAAATTTACTACCGAAGAAATTTAGTATTAAAAAAAACATTTTAATTAGATTTTTTGATATACAATTTCACTATATATCATGCTTGACTTTAAAAAATTATTTCCGGAATTAAATATCTGTGTTTTATATATCTTAACGCTGATTTTATAGAACAAAAATAAAAGGAATATAGGTCACTATAATGTCAAAATTCAAAAAAATCTTACCTATGTTTATTCTACTAATGTAATCCTAGGTTTATTAGGATTTTCATTTATTCCCTTAGCCCTACATTTTATTGGTGTTGAAAAGTATGGAATTTATTCTATTTTTATAATAATCACTTCTTTTGCCGGAATAGTTGAGTATGGGGTCACAAAATTTTTCACGAGAGAATTAGCTAGAATGCAAGATAGCAAAGAACAAATAAATATCCTAAGATTATCCGTTGGTATATATTTGAAGATTGCTATCTCTGTGATAATAATATCTCCTATCCTCATTACAATAATACCAGCTTATATCTTTCCAATTGAAGACAATTTCTTTCTAGTAGGATTAATAGCTGCATTGTCTATTTTGGATTTTCTATTATCAATGCCAACAACAATTGTGAGGATGTACAACATAGGTAATGAAAAGTTTAATTTACTATCAAAGTACAATTTATTTTCTGGAATTTCAAGACATTTAACACTAATTATTAGTCTTGTTGTTTTTCAGTCCTTAATAATTTTAATTATCACTATTTTGTTACGTAGATTATTTGATTTATATTATGCAAATAAATTCATGGAAAAGTTACCTGCTTCAGCTTGGAAACCAATATTTATTAAAGGGAAATTTAAAGAAGTAATAAATCAGTCATTATACTTATCGGTGTCACAACTAATACAAGTAAGTGTGGTGTCAATAGGTGCATATTTAATAAATAAAAATTATTCTCTTGCAGAACTTGGAGTATATAAATCTTCATTTGATTTAGCAAGCAAAATATGGTTTATTTCAAATGGTTTAGGAATAGTATTATATCCGAGATTTTCTGCTCTTAATGCTAATGAAGATAAAAAGGAACTTGTATTAAATAAAGTAATAAAATTTACTAAGGTCAGCTGGATTATTTATAATTTTATTTTTATTGCAGCAATTATCATAGTTCCTTATATCAACTTCTTGCTTAATATTCAAAACTTATACCTTTTTTTCTTGTTGTTTTTTGGTCTATGTTTAAATGCACATTCAAATTTGAATTTTGAGTTTTTACAGTCCAAAGGAAAATTTCGATTAGTTTCTTTTCTGAATTTAAGTATTATATTTATCATTATATTTAGTTTTGTTCTTTTAAACAATCGTCTTGGTTTTATAACGATTGGATATTCTTGGTTGTTAAGTCAATTGATTTATTCATTTAGTATCGATTTTTTTGTTATCAAGCAAAAAGAATACCAAAAAAGAAAATATTTAAGTTTAGATTTAATTGTAAAAGTGATTCTGATTGTAGTATCTGTAACTATTTTTAGAATCTATTATTAGGAGGAAATGTTTTGCAAACAAAAGTGACTGTTGGGATATCGGTATATAATAATGAAAAAACAATTAAATATGCTATTAATTCAATATTAAATCAATCTTATACAAACTGGGAATTAATAATAATCGATGATGGATCAACAGATAACTCACTAGAGATTATAAGAAGTTATAAAGATGAGAGAATTAAAGTTTTTACAGATGGGAAAAATAAAGGGTTGATTACAAGATTAAATCAAATGATTAATTTATGTCAAACAGATTTCTTCTTTAGGATGGATAGTGATGATATTATGCATCCTGAAAGAATAAGAAAACAAGTTGATTTTCTTATAGAAAATAAAGAAATAGATATAGTTGGAGCAGAGGCAATTGTTGTAGACGAAGACAATGTGATTTCGGGAATTAGAAAAAATAAAAATATAGTTAAATCTAAAAGATTTGTATTTGAAAATTCTGTATTTATACACCCTACAGTGGCTGGAAAAACTCAGTGGTTCAAACAAAATATGTATAATAATGGATTTCATAGGTGCGAAGATTTTGAGTTATGGTGTAGAACTATTGAATTTTCTAATTTTGCTCATATAAATGAACCATTACTTTTTTATAGAGATCCTAAAAATTGAATAAAGTTAATTACATTAACAGTTTAAAAACAAGTAGAAAAGTAATTCAGAAATATGAAGAAAGTAAGTCATACAGATTTAAGTTCATCACAAAATCTTTAATAAAAGAAAATGCATTTAAATTCATTATTTCTTTAAAGTTAGATAAACTTTGGCTTAAAAAAAGAAATAAAAGTTATTTAACCGACCTACATGTTCAGAATGAGTATGGAGATATATTACAAAAAGCCATTACTCCATAATAATTTATTTTTGAGATACTTGGAGATACTGAGGTGAAGTAATGACTTATCTAATATTAAACTTTACTATGTTATTTAATCTAATAACATGTTCTACTGCAAGATACAATACGTTATTGTTTAATAGATTATACAATATTCTAATAGGTATGATTTTATTTTCATTATCGTGTATTTGGATTGGTCTAAGGGATATTGATGTCTTTCCTGATACTATGGTTTACTATAATGTCTATGATCAAGTTTCTCAATTAAACCTTAAAGATTCATTTGAGTTAATTAAATATGAAAAAATCTTTGTGTTTTTACAATGGCTTTTTGCGAATATTGGTATTCCTGTTAAACTTTTTATACTAATAATTTATATTATTTTTTTAGGGACATTTGCTATAGCATTAAAAAAGATTTTTAAACAAAATTTAATTTTTATTCTTTTTATTTATATTAATTACCCCTTTTTTATTTCACTTGGCGGAAATATAATAAGACATGGTTTGTCCCTCTCTTTTTTATTATTGGCCATAGCTACTTTAATAGAGAAAAGTGGGAAAAGTAAAAAATATTATTTATATTTAATATTAACGGGGCTTTTTCATTATTCAGCAATCCCCATTGTAGTAATAATGTTTCTTTTTAACTTCAATAAAACTAAAGTATCTACTACTTTAATCTTTTGGATGATTTGTTTAACTTGCTTCCTATTTAAAATAAGTGATGTTATTTTTAAATTATTCCCACACTTTGTTCAACTTGAAACATATAGTAGTGAGAGTACTTTGGCTTTGTATGGTTCTAACTATAGAATAGATTTTTTAATCTTTAGTTCTATTTTTCTTATTTTCGGTCTCTGTATTAATTCCTTTGTTTATAAAAAAGAGAATTCTAATTACACGCTAATATTAAAAATGTATATTATATTCAACTCTTATTTTTTATTAATGGGATTCATCGCTTTTTCAGATAGAGTAGCTATATTTTCTTGGATTCTAATACCTATGCTTGTTTTTATCCAGTAGCAACTTTAAACAAGCGGTTTCCGTTTGTAATAGCCTTGTGCATAACTGTTTCTTTTTGGTATTTTGTTATATAAACTTAGATATGTTTTATTAATAAAAAGAGTAGGTTATAAAATAGAGCAGTATATTGTTCTTTGAAGTTACAACTGTTTATAAAATCCTTCAATATCTCTATTCTAAAATACAACCTAACAACTTTAAATTACTTTATCTTATATAATATAAATATTACCATAAAAAGTAACTCCTTTGATAATGCTTATTATCAAGGGTGACACCATTGATGACAAAGTATTTAGTTTTATGAAAATCTCACAATTATTATCTCTTTACTCCCTTTTGCCACCGAAATATGAATACATGATTATAGTTATTGGTGGAACAGGTTTTATTTGCAGCCAAACAGTCAAAGAATTAGTAAAAGATACAGATGATATTGTTTTTGGATAATTTTTACAACTGTTTATTGATAGGCTTCAGGGAGACGTAGGAAACGTTGAAGGTCTAGATAGAATTTAATTTATTGATATATATTTGGTCTTGCATTCTGTTTTTGAAGTTATCAACTATAACCAGAATAAGTGACACTAATCAAAGTGTCCCCTTATTCTGGTTTTTTACTTTTTGAGGAAATCTACTTTTAAAATTTCCTTGGATATTTGAGTTAACCCGGAGATACTGGGGAAAAGAGAAATTTACCTTTGTAAGGTAATAGCGGTAATACAAATTAACATAATACACTCCAAACGAATAAAAATATAAGCTGATCATTATTTATCAGGAAAAGTATTTACAACAAAAAATAAGTATGTTTTTACTTTAGGGCACTATAAAATGTTGGTAATGGTATTCAAATTATGGTGCTCTCGCAGAGGATCTTATGTATAAAATAAACTCTTGCAAACAATCTAATATATTTAATACTTTCCTATTGGGTAGTGTAGGGGGTTTTCAGGATATTAGTAGTGCCCCGAAATCGGTTATCTCTATTGGAAGTAAAAAAGAGTAGTAGTTATACCTAATATGCATAATGAAATATTGGAGAGATCCTTGGATTGAAAGAAGTATTCGGAGGAGGATTTCACTCAAAGGGTTATGACCAACCAAGTTAAATTTTCTCCGGTTATGGATCCAGTTAAGCCTAACGTGAATGAGTAGATTTTTGGAAGGTATAAGAGTTAAGGGAATGGGAATATGTGACCTTTGGTTATAATGGTTCCAATCGTCCCATTCGTTTCAATTAGGTACATTATTCCCATATCCACGAGCATGAAAGGGCTGAAATTGAAGAGAACCAAGCAGCCTTACCTCTTTCATAAAGCTATATCTGCACAAATATACTTGGAGAGGGGCTATTTAAAACATCAAGGTGGGAAAATTACTTTGCAGTAGTTAAGGGGCCTATACGTTAATGTGTTTCTTTTAAAACCTGAAAGTTTTCATGAAAGTTAAGCTAATTTTCCACCATATGGATAGAGTTCCACAAATGATTAGGTGTGTTAATTTTTCTACTCCCATTAAGGAGGTTTTTCTTATAGGAGGGTAATTAGTGAATGAAGTTATTAAACTTCGTTCTTCAAAATAGATTTGCGTGTGAATTTTGTAATCTTAAACGTGGCAAAAAAAGGAATGTAAAAGCAATGGTGATAAATGAGAGGAACAATTACCTGCTTCCGGGTCTTCAACTGTTTGAACTAGTTCAAACTAATAGTCAGTATAAGTCAGGTACTGTGTGGGACACAGTAAAAGCTAATGAATATATTAATGGCGAAAAATCTCTGTTCTACCTCTAAAAGTTTTAGTAATAATCCCATACATTCGGTGAATAAACTGAAAAAAGGACTAGCAAGTGAATGATAGTCCTTGAAAGAATACGAGCTTTTATGAGCAGCTTCGGGTGAGGACTGCTAATAAAAGCTATTCGAAAAAGAAATTGAGCAACGGTAAGAGCGAAGGACAAACCATATATATTACCTTAAACAAGTAATACTTCTCCAAAAAGAAGTCCTTTGGAGTGAAAAGGTATTGCTTACCCAAGGATTGAGCAAAGATTATTTAATGAACAGAGAATTTACTTGGACCAACAGCTTCTACAACGGTGATCGGAGTCGTTGTAGCAAAAGCAGTCATTTTCCACAAACATGTAATCGTATTACAAGAGGTGATCACCGCTATAAAGAATCCATTATCAGAAATAAATTTAGTTTATTAAGATACAAGACAAAAGTGTAGTATAGATAAACATACATTATATTAATTCATTTCTAGAAGGGACTTATTATTAAGCTTTTTAAATTACCAATCGATCGTCAAATTGAAAAATACATCATAGCACTTCCCCCCCCCAAAAAAAGGATCTTCAAATGCTTTGATAACCAGGAAACAGTTCTATCAAAGCTGAAATAAAACCGTAAACTTCTTATCTTTTTCAATTAATGAAAAAACGGATAACCTCCATACCTAGTAAAAAATTAATAATCTAATTCCAAAATTCCTTAAGAGGAATTACCAATCTTTTCCCACGTGCCAGGTTTACCATCGTCAACACATACCCAGCCAATAACACCGCCAGATTTTATGCTATTATTAAAGCATATATCACCTTTCTTAAAGCTGTACTCTGCAATAGCCATCTCTGTTATGTTTTGAGGATTTTGACCATGTGAGAAAATAGTATTTCCACCGATAAAAGTAGGGATTATTGTAGGAAGGCCGCTCAGTTTACTCCTAGCTTGATTATTAAAAACTGCTGTTCGTCCATTTGTATTTTCAGAAACATTGTTTATAAAAATACTAGACCCACTACTATTTAATGTTTCAATACCTTTATTAGTTTGTGCAATTTCATATCCAAAAGCATATTACCTTCAACCAAAACTCCATCACCGTTTACAGACAAACCTCTTACAGCTAAACCGTCAATGGGTATATCTATTACACAAGTGTTATTTTTTATGCTTGCACCTTTTGAATTGATAACTTGTATTGCTGGATCCCCTGTTGCATCTGAGGAACCGCCATTTAAAATATGGTTGTCTAAAACCTTAACAAAGTTAGCTTCTTTTATGAATATTTTCACTCTCGATTTTTTTCCGAGAGATACTGATTGGTTATTTAATTTATTTCCTTCTATGCTTGTAAAACGGCCTCCGGTTCCATCCTGCGCTTTTCGGACAATTATTTGTGAGTTCCCATTATCACTTACAAAATAATTATCTTTGATTATTGCAAAATCCCCTAAAACTTCACATGAACAATTTGAAAATATGCATGAGTCTATAAGGGTATGAATAGCAGTACCAATAGTAAATACACCTGTACCACTGAAGTTGCAATTTTTAGCTGACACAAAACGTGCACCGTTATGTATATTTAATCCACCACCAGCATTATCATCAAACCGTACCCCCTCAAAAGTTAGGTACCTAGCTTGATTAGCAATGTCAGAGGTATCCCCATCTGCCTCCACATCAACTCCACATTTAGGCAAAGTTCCTTTAATATTTCCAGTCTTAGAAAGACTTCCACCTATAAATTTTAAATTTTTTGCATTTCCTATCGTTAAACCTTGTCGATAACTATATTCACTGATACAGTTATTGAATACGTAGTTTTGACCGCCGGCGCAATTAAAGCCATCCATCATAGCGTATAAAGCTGTCACATTAGTTAAAGATACTTGTTGACATCCTTCTCGGAATGCAAATGCGTGTTGCTGATTAATATTTGATTTATCATTTACCGGTTCATTTCTAGCGTCTAGCCGACCATTGTACGTTAGATGTTCAATACTAACATTCTTACAATTTTCGAACCAAAACCCTCGACAGTTTGGGGAAGGAGGGTTATTAGGATGTGCCTCGATAATAGATCCATTTCCAATAATTTTTATGTTGTTTATTTTCATAAATATAAAGCTACAATCATTATCAGTTCCATTTCCTTGTATATACTTACCGTTAGGGAAAATTAATGACCCACCAGTACTTGGTAGCGATGCAATCGCAGATTTAATAGCGTTACTATCGTCTGTTACACCGTCACCTTTGGCGCCAAAATTCTTTACATTTAACGCTATGTCTGTTATCTGATCTGTTAGAACCTTTATTTCTTCAACAACAGAATTACTGTCCTTATCTTTAATGTTTGAATCGAGTCGTTGTAATATCATATTTTCACCATCTTTTTTTACTGCATAACCAAAGATGAAGGCAAAAATAAATACTAACATATTCCGTAACAAGTTCCTGCGTTTCATGAACATCCCTCCTTGTAAACTCCAAATAGTAATTACCTTCATTTCTAGAATTCATCCATATTTTATCATATATTAATATAAGGGTAACTTCAATAAAGCATATATATACTTTGGAAGTTTCTTTAGCTTCAAGGACTTTAATATATACTTCCCCCTTTTTGTAAGATGTGAATAGTAATTATCTCGATGCAAACTAGACAATAAAGTTCCCAAATCATACATTAGGTATGCCTATACCACTTTATTTACGGAATATAAGAAGTAAATCTTTAATGTAAGGTTCCCTAATGCAAAAGGTATTCTTCTCTACGATTGGTATAAAAAACAAAATCATATTTTCGTCGTTCACTTATACCGACCAATCAAGGCTTTTAATTGCTGTTAACTACACTGGGATCCATAAAATAATTAAAACTATAAATTGTATATCGGTAATGTAGCAAAGTACTCATCACTAGTATAAAAGATTCGTTGACTAACCAAATAATAGTAGAAAATTGATGGTAGAGTTTGTTAGTGTATTATTTAGGAGGTTAAACATAAAAAATAGAAAATGATAGGGCAGGCAAATTAAATTGAACCTTATATTGATGGAAAAGTAACTTTATTGTTATAAAAAACTATAAATGGAGGAAATAATGGGTAATAATAACAGCCTTGATTTATCAATGATACCTAAGGAATTAGTAATTTTACTAGAAATAATAACAATGGATAACGAAGACGGTATAGAATCATTCAATGATGAATTGTTAAACGATATTAATTGGGATTTATTCCTAAGACTAGCAATGTATCATCGAGTTTATCCCATTCTTTATTCAAAGTTAAAAAAGATTAACAAAGCTTTGGTTCCTCCACATGTCTTTCAAACCTTATATCAAGAGTACAAAAAAATATGTTTCAAATGCTTAAATTAAGTGGAGAAATGGAAAGCGTTAGTAAAATCTTTACTGAAAATCAAATTCGTCTTCTTTTTTAAAAGGCCCGGTTCTTGCTGCAGAGATTTATGGGGATATATCACTTCGAACCTCAAAGGATCTAGATATTTTGATTCATATATCCGATGTAGAAAAAGCAGGGGACCTTTTGTTGAAAAATGGATATGAAAGAGAGGAAATTTCCGTATTTGATAAATGGAGAAAACATGATGTTTCATATTTTCATCCTCAAAAGAGAATTGAAATTGAACTTCACTCGAGACTCCATCCTTTTCCTATGAATGTACCTAGCTTTAATGAGTTATGGGAACGAAAAAGGAGTAGTAAACTTACAAGTTACCCTGTTCCTTTTTTTGGAAATGACGATCTTTTTTTATATCTTGTTTTTCATGGTGCAAAGCATGGTTGGTTCCGACTCCGATGGTTGGTTGATATTGACCAAATGATTAGAAAAGGAATCATTTCTCAAAAAATAACTTATTGGTAAAATATCAATATCAGCATTTAGGAAAACAAGCACATGCTTTAAGAGGACAAGCTTTTTTATTGGCTTCTCATCTTTTAAAAACCCCCATCAGTAATGAAATGCAATCAATAACTTCGGAAAAGCGAACAAGAAAATTAGCACAAATGGCGTTATTCTACATAGTAGAAATGGGTCCTGTTAATTTTAGCCAGTCTAAAGTTGAGTTATCAAAATACGAAAAGTATCTTAGCCTTCTAATAAAACCGAATATCCGGAAATCATTTTTTTTAACAAGTTACCAATTAGCCATAAAGTCAAATCTTCATAAGCTCTTCTTTATTTTGCAATTATTATATCCAAGTTCTTTGGATGAAAAGACATTGAGACTACCTAAGCACCTTCGCTTTTTGTATTTTCCTTTAAGGCCATTTTTATGGGCCTGGAGAATGATTGCGAAAGCTACGTGAGTATATTCCAAAATGGTTCTATCTAAAGATACTAACTAAAGGATGAGTTCCTTTCTTGGTCTACCATTGTTTTAAGCTCCGTCTGTAAACGTGTTCTCCCGCTCTTTTTAGCAAAATAGATTTTATATTTTCTTGGCATGCAACACTATTAAATTTATCAAGGATATTACTTTGGTAGGGAAAATCCCCTGCCTTTTTCTATTATTTGAGGCGTTAAGATATACCTTAACAGCCATTTAATAATCGTATGCTTCTCGACATTCCGATACTCCTTACGTCACCAACATTAAAGAAAGGGTTTCTCTGGCGAGAATATAGTAAAATGTGTTTTTCCTAAAAAATGAATCATAATTTTCCACGTTTGCGTTTTATTTAAAAAGTATAATGTGAGTCTTTGATTTCTTTGAGGAAAAATAATTCTTAGGCAGAGAACTGTCATTTTCACGTTTATTTGTTTGAAGTTTATAAGGATTAAAAGCTTTAAACCCATAATTAGGTTAGAAAATGTAAGAGTAAAAATTTATTGACATAGTCATAAATAGATGGTAATTTTAGCTTATATAATTCGTTATAGAGAACATTATATTCTTATTAAAGTACAGTTTAGGAGTTTATTACATAGTTAGCCATTATAAAAGAGATGATAAGTAAAAAAAAAGTTGATTAGTAAAAATCATCCATTTTACGCTATCTAAATATTTATATAATTCAAACTAATTAATCAATAGGGACTATTTACTATGAGAAAATTGAGATAAGTTACAAGTCAAATCCAGTGGCTATTTTGACTGGATTAAGAAAGGATGAATATTAATGCCTCTATTACAAATGAAAGAAATATGGACACCTTTAAAATTAGTCGGGGTTAAATTCTTTAAATCAGATGATAGAAGTATTTTCATCAAAGTAATGAATCAACGCAGGAGAAAGCTGAAATTTTAATAGTCTCTTAAATTGTGCATATATACATTGGATTTGAAAAGATTAGTATTTACATACTTACATAACAAAACAATCAGGGGAAAACATGAGTGCTATAGCCGGTATTTATCATTTTAATGAAGAGCCTATGAATCTTCAACAATGCCATAATTTGATGACGGCTTTACAAAAGTACCCTGCTGATTCTATCCAAATGTGGCATTCGGAAAAGGTGTTTCTCGGTTGTCATGCTCAATGGATCACGCCTGAATCTGTTGGTGAGCAGCTCCCGCTTTATGATTTTGAAAGGCAATGTACGATTACTGCTGATGCCATTATTGATAATCGTGATGATTTGTTCCAGAGGTTACAGGTTAAGCCATCCAATCAAAAGGGCATGACGGATAGTGAACTGATTCTCCTTTCTTATTATAAGTGGGGTGAAGATGCCCCGAAGTTCTTGGTAGGGGATTTTGCTTTTGTCATTTGGGACGAAAAGAAACGGAAGTTGTTTGGGGCAAGGGATTTTTCAGGAAGCAGAACTCTTTATTTTCACCAAAACTCTCGGAAATTTGCCTTTTGTACGACTATGGAACCGCTATTAAGATTCCCTTTTATTGAAAAAAGTTGAACGAGCAGTGGCTTGCTGAGTATTTGTCCGTATCGGGGATGATTGATGCAGTAGATTCTTTTATAACGCCGTACACAACGATAAATCAAATACCTCCATCACATAGCTTAACAATAGAGAATAATAGGTTGACTTTAAAACGATATTGCTTCTTAACTCAGGGAGAAAAGCTAAAGCTTAAATCAAATGAAGATTACATCGAAGCATTTCAGAGTGTCTTCCGGGAAGCTGTTACATCCAGGTTAAGGACTCATCGGAAAGTTGGCGCCCAGTTGAGTGGTGGGTTGGATTCCGGGGCTGTTGTTGGCTTTGCTGTGAATCAATTGCAGCGGGAAAGCACTGCACTACATACATATAGTTATATACCTCCCGAAGATTTTAAAGATTTTACTCCTAAATACTTTTTGGCTGATGAGCGGCCTTTCATCAAATCGACGGTAGGACATGTTGGCGGCATTATTGATCATTATTGTGACTTTAAGGGCAAAGATTCCTTTTCTGAAATGGAAGACTTCCTTGACATCATGGAGATGCCCTATAAGTTTTTTGAAAATTCTTTCTGGTTGAAAGGGATGTTTGAAAAAGCGAATGAGGACGGCATAGGTGTTTTGCTTAATGGAGATAGGGGGAACTTTTCAATTTCCTGGGGATTCCCGTTGAGTATTACTCCCTCCTATTAAAAAGGCTAAGGTGGGTTCGACTATATCAAGAGTTGGACCAATATAGGAGAAATGTCGGAGGATCTAGATTGCGTAAGGTGAAAGCAATTGCTAGAATCGGCTTTCCAATCATTGATCGGATCTTTCCGGAAGGCGTGACATATAAAATTCCATCCTTAATCAATCCAAGGTTTGCAGAAGGAATAGGCGTATATGACAAATTTAAAGAATTCGGCATGGATGAAACAGGCTGGTATTCGAATTCTGATATTTTTAATGAAAGAAAAAGCACTTTGAAGATATCTTTCAGTGGAATGCAGGAAATACGCTTTCCACAAAGCTCTCCTTACGATACAAGTTATGGAAGCGAGATCCGACCAATGATATCCGTGTTATTCGCTTTTGTTTATCACTCCCGGAAGATCAATATGTACAGAATGGGATGGATCGTGCCCTGATTCGGAATGCTACAGTGAATGTCTTACCTGATAAGGTAAGGCTAAACCAACGGTACAGGGGTGTGCAGGGAGCTGATTGGGTTCACCGAATGCTGCCCAAATGGGGTGAATTCATAGAGGAGATTGAGCAGCTGATTACAGATGATAAAGCTTTGGAATTCCTGGATGGTCAAGCAATCAAGAATGCTTTAGGAACGATTAAAAAAGGAACTAGTCCCGAACTTGCTACAAATCCTGATCATAAATTCCTAATGCGGAGTTTAATCGTGTATCGATTTTTAAAACGATTCAATTAAAAGGAGGTGAATACTATGAAAAAGGAATGGAAAAACCTGAATTGGAAATTCTTGATGTTAATCAAACAATGCTTGGAACTGAAGGGGAATATACAGATGCTGCTTTCCCATCAAACACACCTAAAGGTGACATAACTTTTAGTTAAACTTATTCCGTTACTAAGTCTGTTAGATTCCCCTAAGCCCCTATTTATCCAGTTAATAGGGGTATGACTTATACATTAAAGCTAGTCTAATTAAGAGACGTTATTTATGTACGGGGGTATTTATATGATCGGTATCAAAACAAGAACTGTATATGAAGCGTATGGTTTAACCGTTACAAGTGATATAGCTTTACCCGAATTGCTTCCTATTAATATAGAGGATGATAAAGCTGATATTGTTATCGAAAAAGCTGATTTACATACATTATGGTCTGAGCACTCAGTTCCTGATGATGATTTTATCATTAAGAAAGACTGGATCATGTTTCATGTTTCCAATACGGCCATTTTCTTGATCCAAAGCGGAAATAGAATAGAATTTTGTCCAATTGATGAAGCACAAGAGGATGAGATTCGTCTTTATATCCTCGGAACATGCATGGGAGGCATTTTGATGCAAAGAAAAATTCTTCCTATACATGGAAGTGCGGTGGCCATAGATGGAAAGGCATATGCAATTGTTGGTGATTCTGGTGCTGGAAAGTCGACTCTTGCTTCAGCTTTTTTAAAAAGGGGCTATAAGCTCATGAGTGATGATGTCATACCAGTAACACTAAATGATGAAAATATTCCAATTGTAACACCTTCATATCCACAACAAAAATTATGGCTGGAGAGCTTAAATCATTTTGAAATGGATTCAAATAACTATCAGCCACTCATTGTTAGAGAAGATAAATTCGCTGTTCCGGTCCAAGATCAGTTTATTACCGAACAACTCCCGCTCGCTGGTGTATTTGAATTGATTAAGTGTGAAAATGCCGAGATAGATATTACGCCTATACCATCCCTTCAAAGGTTTTATAAATTGTATCATCATACATACCGTAATTTTTTTATCCAAAAATCTGGATTGATGGACTGGCATTTTAATACTTCTGCCAAAATGATTAAGAAAATCGAGTTTTTCCAATTACGTAGACCAACGAATCGCTTTACGGCGCCAGACTTATCGGAAATAATTTTAAACGTATTAAATAAAACGGGAGGTAAGAGTTCATGATTATTAATCAACTTGATAAGAAATATAGCCAAAGTCCAGGAAACATAGTAAGTGACATGGATGGAGAAAAAGTGATGTTAAGCGTTTCTAACGGTAAATATTATAATTTAGGTGAACTGGGCGGGGAAATTTGGGAGTTAATGAAGGAACCCATCACGATTCAAGAGTTAGTTACAACATTACAGTCACAATACAATGTCGATCAAACCGATTGTAAAGAGCATGTCACTGACTTTTTAAGTCAATTGCTGGAACAAGGCTTAGTCAGCATCCATTCCTAGTATCATGAATCTTTAGTCTCGGAGGCTAAAACTATGAATATCGTAAAGAAAGCTCAGACTTTTCTTCGATTAGATTTCAAGATAAAGCTGCTGTATATCGAAGCCTTTTACAACTAGGCTGGGCCCGTTACCTTAAAAGCATTTCCTTTTCAAAAGTAGCCCCAACACTTGGTGAACAGATGAAAGAGTCATCATATGAATTAAATATAGGGGATAAAGAGATTTTAGCAAATGTATCGAGAGCTATAAATATTATGAGCCGCTACACCATATGGGAAAGCCAGTGTCTTGTAAAGGCAATGGCTGCTATGAAGATGCTGGAAAAACGTGAGATTGATAGCACTCTTTATTTAGGAACAGCCAAAGATGAGAATGGAGGGCTCATTGCACATGCTTGGCTGCGCAGTGGACCTTTTTACATAACGGGAGCTGAAGTGATGGATAGGTTCACTGTTGTTTCTAAGTTCTCTAAAAGAACATGGTTAAGGGTCTGAAAGAACAAGAATCTAGTTAATCTGAAAACATTCTATTTGAACCAAATAAACCTTTCACCAGGAGTCCACGCGTCACTAACCCCACATACACTCATTTATATCTTCATTAAATAATAATTTTAGAAAAGTGATAGCCAATTCCTTTCCTTCCATTTTCACGCTTTACCACATGTAACATGGAAGAAAACGGTTAAATATGGCCTGTAAATGGAGGATATGGTAATGAAGCATCTTTTACTTTTTACGAAACAAATACATGATTATTCGGGGAAAACATTATATATCAATCTTATTTGTATGATTTTAATAGGCTTTTTAGAAGGCGTAGGAATTTTGTTATTGATCCCATTGATTGGATTGAGCGGTGTAATGGACATAAAAACGGATGACGTTCCTTTCTTAAGCTGGATTAATGGTTTATTCACAGGAATTCCGGAAACGCTCAGTCTTTTATTAATACTTGGTGTTTATGTGCTATTAATGGTTGGACAAAGTGTATTTAAACGGAATCAAACAATCTTGGGAGTCAAAATCCAACAAGGTTTTGTTAGAAAGTTAAGGGATGAGGCGTATGGAAGTCTGCTGCAGGTCAATTGGGGATTTTACTTAAAAAGAGGAAATCCGATATTATCAACATTATGACAAATGAAACCTTCAATGTAAGCGCAGGTATTAATTTATTTTTACAGTTTATATCTTCTCTTATTTTTACTTTGATTCAAATCGGAATAGCTTTTTATTTATCTGTTCCAATGACTAGTTTTATCATAGCCTTTGGGGGCATTCTTATTTTTCGTCACGGAAATTTGTGAAAAAGTCTCAGTCTATTGGAAAGGAAACCTTTCAGCTTACACAAACCTATTTAGCGGGCATGACTGATCACCTTAATGGAATGAAAGATATCAAAAGTAATTCACTTGAGGACTCTCATTTGAATTGGTTTCTGTCTTTAAGTGAGAGAATGGAAAAAAACAGAATCAAGTTAACGACTTTAAATACGACGTCCCAGATGATCTTCAAAATTGTATCTTCAGTTTTAATTGCCATTTTTGTGTTTTTTTCGATAAAGATGTTCATGGCCCAGCCAGCTCAACTAATGCTGATCACGGTTATTTTTTCAAGGTTATGGCCAAGGTTTACTAGCATTCAATCAAATTTAGAGCAAATAGGATCTACGCTTCCATCTTTTAAAGCATTGTCGGATTTACAAAACGAATGTAGAGAAGCAAGAGAGTTATATGAATCCGATTATAAAAATATCATGCCTATTGAAATTAAAAGAGGGTTAGATTGCCGTAATGTTTATTTTAGTTATGATCAAAGTGAGAGCACTTATGCCCTTAAAAATATAAGCATACACATTCCCTCTAACCGTATGACGGCTATTGTCGGCAGATCGGGTGCCGGAAAAAGCACCCTAATAGATATATTAATGGGGTTGAATCACCCTAATAGGGGCGAAGTCAGAATAGATGATATTCCCCTTACTAATGATCGATTATTATCACTGCGGCGGTCCATAAGTTATATCCGCAAGATCCATTTCTCTTTAATGCAACAATAAGGGAAAATTTGCTGAACATTGACCCTGATGCAAGTGAGAAATCCATATGGGAGTCTTTGGAGTTCGCGGCAGCTGATGAGTTTGTCAGTAAGCTTCCACAAGGTCTGGATACACTAATTGGTGACCGGGGTGTCCGACTGTCAGGAGGGGAAAGGCAGCGTCTAGTGTTAGCCAGAGCGATCTTACGTAAACCGTCCATCCTGGTATTGGATGAAGCGACGAGTGCTTTGGATACGGAGAACGAAGCGAAGATTCAATCCGCTATTGAAAGATTAAAAGGAAAAATGACCATCATCGTAATAGCTCACCGATTATCGACGATTCGCAATGCCGATCAAGTGCTGGTCATGGATCAGGGAGAAATCATTCAGGTCGGTGAATATAACAAGTTAGCAAATGAAAAAGAGGAATGTTTAGCAGTTTATTAGGTATCCAAATGGAATCAAGTGTGTAAATATTTACGAGAGTTTACGAACAGTCAGGTTACAGCCCATCTTATGGTTTGTAATGCTGGCTTTTTTCTTGAGGAGAATTAATAAAACTGAATTAATAATTCGGAAGTTATTTTTTCAGAATAGTAAATAGGAGTTAATTTGAGCGGTGATATCTTTATTTTATATAAAAGTGTTTTAAAGAAAACGCAATATAACAGCGTTTTTACATTGTGATGTCATTTTTTGATGAAAGATGCTGAAAAATGACATAAAAAAACGAATAGTATTAAGAACTATTATTACGTTTTTAAGTATAATTAACATTAATATAGTTTTAATTAACGGGATATGTTTTTAGGGCAAGATTGTTTATTTAGTACCATGGAAATAGGATTCAAGAGATTTATTAATCTTGGTTAATAATAATGTGAAATATTCTTGATAAAGTTAAACCTATTGAAAAGTAGGGACGCAAAATTACAGGTCTAGGGCTTAATTCTAAGATGGCTGTGTTATCACAAGTTGGGTGGGATTTGTCATGGAAACTAATAATGAACGGGAAGAATGGGTTGCTCTAATTTTAGAGGCAAAAAATCTAGGATTATCTATTGAAGATGTGCGGGAGTTCATTAAGGGGAAAAACAGATATTAGAGATTAATAAAGTTTCGTTAGGGAAGGCTGTTATACAGTCTTCTTTTTCTGTTTCCATTCCCGGAAATTACAAAGGTATCTAAAATAAAGAACATGGGGATAATAATAAAAATGCAACCTATTTGAGAGGGATTCTTATTATGGATGGACTTAATGCTTTTATAAAGGGATTAATATGGGGAACTTTATTCAGTATACCACTATGGTTGTCATTTATTGGTTGGATAAAAATAATAATGAATATTATCAAGTAAGCGCTTAATATTTAGATTATTAAAATGATATCTAGGCAGGATTTAACAGGATGATGATAGAATTTAGTTTTTATACATAGTGCGTTGGTCGTAATCTTCTATAAATTCAAGAAATATAGCCTAAAAAAATAGTTAATAATACTTAAGAATTTTTGGTTGTGTGCCGATACTAATTATAGAGATCAAGCAAAGGGACTTCGCAAAAGGCGAGGTCAGATAGCTGCCATCAAAATAAAAGGAGATTATTTGATGACAAAAAATAAATTCATTACGTTCGAGGAAGTTTATGAAAAGAAACAGAGAAGCAAGAAAATTTTTATTGGGACTTATATTACTATTATTTTAGTATTGATTTCATTAATGACTTATTTTATGGGACAAGCATAATATGGAGTGTCGAGGGGCTGAGGAATCGGCCTTTTTTTGTTTTCTTTAAATCACATAAATAATTTAGTTTTTATTGTTAATTTTCTGTGAATTCTCTATTGGTAAACGAGTTTCCGCTTGCCAATTCCTACTATATATGTGATTATCAAATAAATGAGCTATATTCCTTATTTTTGAAAAAGGGTTAGGATAACAGTATGAAATGGTGGCTCAATTATATATTGGAGTGGAAATTTCAAATGGATTTTTTTGATATTTTAAAAGACACTTTTGCAAAAGGAGAGTCTGGTCAGGATCTTACAGTAAATGAACTTGTGGAAGAGATTAAGGAGAAATTAAGCGGGATCATTGAAGAACCTGATAGTATATGATTCGTAGATACATATTCCCCATTATGCTTATTTTATGGGCAATGGTCATCTTCTTTCTTTCCTCGCAGACGTATGAGGAGCAAAGCGTTACCCCTTTTTAGCGCAGTTCAATACGCCTTATTGGTATGATAAGCTTAGTGGCATTTCATTCATGTATGGGGGGGTTGAGGTTAGTGCCCATACAGCTGGAGTGAGTGGTTTTGTGGAGTTCTTCATTCGGAAGGGTGCCCATATTTTTATCTTTTTGTGTTTGGTTTTTTGACGTTAGGGGTTTGGCGCAGTTTTGTAAAGAATCAAATCCTTTCGATTTCAGGGACTCTTTTATGTGTCCTCTTTTATGCGAGTGCAGATGAACTGCATCAAAAACTAACCGGTGGCCGTACCCCTTTATGGCAGGATGCCATGCTGGACACGTTTGGCGGTTTGCTTGGGATCATCTGTTTTCTTTTCTTGTATCGATGGAGAAGGCGCCATTGAATCTGAAGAACTCAATTCGATACATATAATTTAGGAGCATGTCTATAACATGCTTCTTTTTATGGTTTTCCCTTATAAATAAAAAATAAATGATATTCTATGAGGTGGAGGAGAAAAAGTGAGATTCTATTAGGCTATTTTTGCCGAGTATTCTCCTGGTGTAGAAGCTTGTATTATTTTTCATTGGAAGAGTGGTCGAAAAAGCGTTTCGAAGCTGCAATTTCTAATTCTGGAATATTATGCACCTTGTATTTTTATAGAATATGGATGTTAAGCCTTTACACAATGCTATGAAAGTGAAAAACTAGTGTCTGGATTAGGTTGGGAGGCAGCATAAACTAGCCTATGAAATACCAGAGTTACACAGGTCTTCATTTCTCGCTATGGGATGTTTATTTTGGAACAAAATTGCTATGTCGTAAAGGAAAAAGGCGAATGGTGTTTGCTCTGGGATTCAGTTTAAATAGATTCCTCTCCTTTTTCAGGCTCAAGTTCGTTTTATTGAAAAGGGAGAGGCGATGCTCTCATGTAATGGCGAAAAGAGTTACTTCTCATGAAACATATTTCATTCTTGAACGGTCACTGATGGCTTTCAGAATAAACATTTTGTCCTGTTTGCTTAGCATAGCCCAGCTGCCTGCTTTGATTTTCATTTAAATCCACTCCTTTTGTTAGGATCATTTATTATAGTTGATGAATGATGGTTGATGGAATTCCGGGTCCAAAGAATAATTAGTGTCAAGTGATGAAAGGGGCAAGGGGAAGATGGAATTGTCAGCTCATATTAGATTATACCGTCTTTTTATGCCTAATAAACAACAAAAATTCCAACAAATCTCTACAATTGGTGTTCGTTTTTTGTCAGAATATTGGATGTGGAAAATGAAAAAGCTGTCAGGGTGCGGGTCCGGACAGCTTTTTCATTTTTTCTTATTTGATGGATAATTGTTCTTTTAATTCGGATTGAACCTTTTCTTTTTCTTGATCCGACACAATATAATAGTAGATTCCGTCGATTTTCGTTCCGTTGCCATTTATTGACGATTGGGTAATGCTTTTACTTGCGTCCCTGTAGTTCTTTTGGATGTCCATCATGTTATCAAACGTCAAATTCGTTTGGATATTTTTACTTAATGCATCGAAAACATCATCATATTTTGTCAGCGATGAAAGGCTTGCACCTTCCTTAATGACTGCTTCGATGATGGCACGTTGTCTGGATTGACGGCCGAAATCACCACTCGGATCGTCATGTCTCATTCTTGAATAGGCAAGGGCTTCTTTCCCGTTAAGGGTGTGTGAACCTTTTGCAAAATGAATGCCATCGGATGTGAAGTCCAAATCGTTTTGCACGGTCACGCCGCCGACTGCGTCAACGATATCCTTAAAGCCTTCCATATTGATCTTCATATAATAGTCGATTGGGATATCCAGGAAGTTTTCAACGGTATCCATGGACATTTTCGCGCCCCCGAAGGCAAATGCATGGTTGATTTTATCTTGTGTCCCATGACCGACGATCTCCGTCCGTGTATCACGCGGAATGCTTAGCATTTTAACCGATTTCTTTTGTGGATTGACTGTCAATACGATCATTGTATCTGAACGGCCTTTGTCGCCATCACGTTCATCGACACCGAGCATGAGCATCGAGAAGGGCTCCTGATCTGAGAGTGCAAGGTCTTTCGTTCGTTTATCCGTGGTACGGTCTATTGGTGTATGCATCGTGTCAACGGTTTTTGTCAGTGAATTCCATACGGAGTAAGCAAAGGCTCCTCCAGCTAGTATAAAAAGTAGGACAATTATACTAACTATCTTCAGCCATGTCCGTTTCTTTTTCTTCTTTTTTCATGTCTCATAGTTTACTTCCTTCCTCTTTTTGTAACCACTTCATCTATTATATTTAATTTCATAGTAAAAGAATAGTATATTTTGCTATTTTATAATACCTTTGGCATATTTTAGTGAAACTTAACTAGAATAATTCTTCATTTAAAGTTTTTGCTAAAGGAGTGGCTGATCGGAAAATCTCCACTTCTCTGGTTATTGGTTGTGCAATTTGGCCTAGTGTTTATTTCTTTTTTAGATTACAGATAATTGTTGCATAGCTTTTTTAAATTGCGCTTGGGTAATCATGATCTTACAGCCAGCTTTACTGCCCTTGATGTTTGAAGTGGGGAAGATTTATGGGGTGTTAGGGGGCCAATGGATAATTCATTCGGATTAACGATGGTGAGATCATCTCCAAGGAAAATGTCGAGGGTCTTCGTGAATCTAGTGGGAAATCGGTAGTCGGTTGGCTAAAGGGAAATCATAGCTAAATGAAGGAATAATAAAATAGCTTCGGAAAAGATTCCGATGCAGGGAGAAAAAAACTTTGAATCTAATGAATTTGACCAAGTAAAATGGATTCCTGAATATTTCCGAATGAATGAATTTTTACTTCAAAATGGGTGATAAGCAAAGTCCCTATTAGAAAGAAGGCGCATATATATGCAATACGGATATCCCTAAAGAATTAATAAATAAATATTGGAGGCTAAAGCATAAATGGAATATTTAACTGAAAGTTCATCATACGACGAAAGTAATTCAACGGAAAGTTCATCATACGAAAGTGATTCAGTGGAAAGCCCATCGGTCGAGGGCGATTCAGCGGAAAGCTCATCGTACGAAAGCGATTCAACGGAAAGCTCATCGGTCGAGGGCGATTCAACGGAAAGCTCATCGTACGAGGGTGATTCAACGGAGAGCTTATCAGAAGATGAAAGTAGTTCAACTGAAAGCTAATCAGCTTTAACAAATAGTTAAATTAGAAAGAAGATTTCCTTTAAAATGGGTGATAAGCAAAGTCCCTATTAGAAAGAAGGCACATATATATGCAGTACGGATATCCCTAAAGGATAAATAAATATTGGAGGTTAAAGAATAAATGGAATATACAACGGAAAGCTCATCGTACGAAAGCGATTCAACGGAAAGCTCATCGTACGAAAGTGATTCAACGGAAAGCTCACCGTACGAGAGTGATTCAACGGAAAGCTCACCGTACGAGAGTGATTCAACGGAAAGCTCATCGTACGAAAGTGATTCAACGGAAAGTTCATCAGATGAAAGCCGTTCAACGGAAAGTTCATCAGATGAAAGCAGCTCAACGGAAAGTTCATCAGATGAAAGCAGTTCAACGGAGAGCTCATCAGATGAAGGCATTTCAGATGAAATCCTTTCCGAGGCCGCAGAAGAAGAAACTGAAAATTCAGCCGAGGGTGAGGAGAATGGCAGTCCTCGTCGTGTGAATATATTTAAGAAAATGTGGCTGGATAATATGATTAAAGCATCGAAGGGTATCTATAAAGACGAAGATTGACCATATAGGTACAGCAACCAAAGAGTTGTTGTGCCTTCTTTTGTAATGGGACATGCCGCTAGACTCGTAATGGACATATCCTATTAGTCTAGGGTTGTAATCCATTTACTAGATTCGAACAGCCTGATTTTTCTGCGGGAAAAATTGGCCAAGCAAGGCGATTCAAAAGGAATTTAGCCTAAGCGTTTCCTTACTATGAAAGGCCTAGCCGGAGCGTTTGGGTTACAGTTTTACATACTTCATGTGGATGATTTGGATACAATGGCTTACTGGTGGTTTTTAACTGAATAAGGGTCAATATATTGAACTGGATTTTAATTTAAATGAAATATAGCTGTACACTTTTCTGTATACAAACCAATATTCTTGTCGTGCTCAATTTAGTTATGCATTCGCAGATTATTAGATGATGAATGTTTATGGGAAGGCGGTTTTGACTATATGAGGCATGTTAAATGTTTTCATTTTCCACAATAAAAAACTCCGGATTTGAAGTGATCCGGAGTTATTTCTTTTCTCGATATTTTCATAGACCGAGGCAAGGGCTTGTTCGAATTTCCCGCTCTTTTTCGGTTTGTAATATTTTTGCTGCGCAGTTTGTCCGGTAAGTATTGCTGCTTCACCCAGCCATTTTCGTAGTCATGCGGATAAAGGTAGCCGATGCCGCGGCCGAGTTCTGTGGCCCCTTTGTAATGGGCATCTTTAAGATGATCTGGTACATCGCCACTATGGCCGCTGCGAATGTCTGACAGAGCTGCATCAATTGCGACAATGGCCGTGTTCGATTTAGGTGATAGGCATAACTCGATCACTGAGTTGGCAAGTGGAATCCGGGCTTCAGGGAAACCGAGCCGTTCAGCGGCTTCGACTGCTGCGAGGGCCCTGGGACCAGCCTGGGGATTGGCAAGAGCTATGTCTTCGTAAGCGATGACTACCAAGCGGCGGGCAATGCTTACAAGATCGCCGGCTTCGACCAAGCGCCCCAAATAATGAAGGGCTGCATTCACATCACTGCCGCGAATTGATTTTTGGAAAGCCGACAGAACATCATAATGGGCATCTCCATCCTTGTCATGGGAGAAGCTTTTTTCTGCATGCATTCCTCGGCAATTTGCAGATCTATATGAATGGTTCCGGACTCATCGGGTTCGGTGGAGATGACGGCGAGCTCAAGTGCGTTAAGGGCACTGCGGACATCTCCGTTCGAAGCAGTCGCGAAATGTGTAAGGGCATCAAAGCTGACCTCGGTTTTATACGCACCAAGTCCACGCTCTTCATCATGAAGGGCCCGTTCCAGCGCTTTGGTTATATCATTGGTTACCAATGATTTGAGCTCGAAAATCTGGCACCGGCTTCTTATGGCCGGATTGATGGCATGATAGGGATTGCTGGTCGTTGCACCGATCAAGGTGATCATCCCGTTTTCAAGATAAGGCAATAGGAAATCCTGCTTCGCCTTATCGAGCCGGTGAACCTCGTCAAGCAGCAGAATCACTTTACCGGACATCTTAGCTTCTGCTGCAACGATTTCCATATCCTTTTATTATTGGTCACCGCGTTCAGCGTCCGGAAAGCAAACTTCGTGCTTCCGGCAATCGCACTTGCAATCGATGTCTTGCCAATTCCCGGCGGACCGTACAGGATCATGGAAGAAAGCTGTTTGGCTTTCACCATCCTTGCGATAATTTTTCCTTCACCGACCAGATGCTCCTGCCCGATGATCTCATCAATCGATCGAGGCCGCATCCGGAAAGCAAGCGGTTTAATGTTCATTGCGCACCTCTCCTTTTTATATAAGGTATCACAACTGATGGGGAAATGCGCTGATTATGCTGTAAAAGGGGGTGATTTCCTATTATGGTGGTCCCTTTGGGGATTTAATTTGTGCTGTAGGGTTTATAAATCGACCTAGCCCACGATAATCCGGCTGTCCGAGCAAATAATTCGATCTATCCCCAACATCGATCGGTTACATTTCATTCTTTATTTTCACTTTTCCTACCTCTCCAATTAGGATAATTTGACAAAGGAAGGGCGGGTGAATGCATTTCCGGCGGGAATATGCTATAATTTCAAAAGAATTTAGAAACGGATAAATAATTTGAGGTGTATATGTATGAAGATATCTACTAAAGGCCGTTATGGTTTGACGATCATGATCGAGCTTGCAAAACATTATGGAGAAGGCCCGAAGAGTTTGAAATCGATTGCCCAGACGCATAATCTGTCGGAGCATTATTTGGAGCAGCTGATTGCGCCGCTTCGTAATGCGGGGTTGGTGAAGAGTGTCCGCGGTGCGTATGGCGGGTATGTCCTTTCTAAAGATCCTCAGGAGATTACTTCGGGTGATGTCATTCGTGTATTGGAAGGGCCGATTACGCCAGTTGAAGGAATTGAGGATGAGGAGCCGGTGAAGCGTCAGCTTTGGATACGGATTCGCGATGCTGTGAAGGATGTATTGGATAATACGACGCTTATGGATTTGGCAAGCTACAAGGATACGGGTGAAATCGATTCTTATATGTACTATATTTAAGTGATTAGCAATGCGCCTATTATGTAGGCGCTTGCGTTTTTTAATGGAGGCGACGAAAAAGTGGACAGAATATATTTAGATCATGCTGCGACTTCACCGATGCATCCGAATGTGATCGATACGATGATGAGGGTCATGAGCAATGATTTCGGAAATCCGTCGAGCATTCATGCTTTCGGACGGGAGGCGCGCCATGTTTTGGATGAGGCGCGTGCGAGCATTGCAGCAAGCATCGGTGCTGGGCGGAATGAAATCATTTTCACGAGCGGCGGAACCGAGGCTGATAATACGGCGATCATTGGTGTTGCGAATGCTTATAAAGAACAAGGGAAGCACATCATCACGACGGAGATTGAGCATCATGCAGTCTTGCATACTTGCCAATATCTTGAGAAGTCTGGCTTTGAGGTCACATA
Organism: Peribacillus frigoritolerans; assembly: GCA_030562215.1. Lineage (GTDB taxonomy): Bacteria > Bacillota > Bacilli > Bacillales > DSM-1321 > Peribacillus > Peribacillus frigoritolerans_B. The sequence goes on from JAUPFL010000002.1 coordinate 789,920, forward strand.
TTTACCTGTGAATGAAGCGGGGCTTATTTCAATTGCCGATTTAAAGGTGGCATTGAGGGACGACACGATTTTGGTTTCGGTCATGTTCGGCAATAATGAGGTTGGCACGATCCAGCCGATTGCTGAAATAGGGCAGGTGCTCAAGGGTCATCAAGCCATTTTCCATACGGATGCGGTTCAGGCATATGGTTTGATTTCCATCGACGTTCATGAGTTGGGTGTGGATTTGCTGAGTGTTTCCGCGCATAAAATCAACGGTCCCAAGGGAATCGGCTTTCTTTACATTCGTGAAGGATTGAAGCTGAATCCGCATTTATATGGCGGGGAACAAGAACGCAAGCGCCGTGCTGGTACGGAGAGTGTGCCGGCAATTGCCGGTTTTTCAGAAGCGGTTTTAATTGCACAAAGCACGATGGAAAAGAAAAAGGAGCAATACAAGCGATTTAAAGACGTATTGCTTGCCGTCTTTGATGAGGCGGATGTACAATATGAAATTAACGGATCTATGGAACAGTCGCTGCCGCATTTGCTGAATGTTAGTTTTCCGGGTACGAATGTGGAATCGATGCTCGTTAATATGGACTTGGCAGGTGTTGCTGTATCGAGCGGATCCGCTTGTACTGCCGGGTCAATCGATCCGTCGCATGTGCTTGTTGCGATGTTCGGGAAAGACTCGGAGCGGACGAAGAATTCGATTCGTTTCAGCTTCGGTCTGAACAACACGGAAGAGGAAGTAAGGCAGGCGGCTGAAACCACCGTGAAAATAGTTAATAGATTAGTGAGAAGATAATTCTTACTTTAAATAAATGAGGTGACAGAATGAGAAAAGCACCACAGGACACCCGCGTCGTCGTGGGTATGTCAGGAGGCGTGGATTCTTCTGTGTCTGCCCTGCTATTGAAGAATCAAGGCTATGATGTGGTCGGGATTTTCATGAAGAACTGGGATGATACGGATGAAAACGGAGTCTGTACGGCAACGGAAGATTACAATGATGTAATTGCCGTTTGTAATCAAATCGGCATCCCTTATTATGCGGTCAATTTTGAAAAGCAGTATTGGGATAAAGTTTTCACTTATTTCTTGGATGAGTATAAAGCGGGCCGTACCCCGAATCCGGATGTAATGTGCAATAAGGAAATCAAGTTCAAGGCTTTTCTTGAACATGCGGTAAGCCTTGGTGCCGATTATGTGGCTACAGGTCATTACGCACAGGTTGAATACCGGGATGGCGAATACAAAATGCTTCGCGGTGTCGATAATAATAAAGATCAAACGTACTTCTTGAACCAGCTAACTCAAGAACAATTGGAAAAAGTCATGTTTCCGCTTGGACACATTGATAAGAAGGAAGTACGTGAAATTGCGAAAGAAGCGGGCCTTGCCACGGCAACGAAAAAAGATTCTACAGGGATCTGTTTTATCGGTGAACGCAATTTCAAAGAGTTTTAAGCAATTACCTCCCAGCTCAGCCCGGTGATATGGTCACGATGGATGGCAAGGTAATGGGCAAGCATGACGGATTGATGTATTACACGATCGGTCAGCGTCACGGCCTGGGGATTGGCGGCAGCGGCGAACCTTGGTTTGTTGCGGGAAAAGACTTGAAGCGCAATGTACTATATGTGTGTCAAGGCTTTGATAATGATGTGCTGTATTCGAATTCCCTTCGTGCAGTGAATGTCAGCTGGGTAGCGGAACATGCGCCTGCTGATGAATTTACATGTACGGCAAAGTTCAGGTACCGTCAAGACGATAGCGGTGTTAAGGTGAAGGTCTTGGAGAATGGTGATGTCGAAGTCATCTTTGACGAGCCAGTCCGCGCGATCACACCAGGACAAGCAGTCGTATTCTATGATGGTGAAGTGTGCCTTGGCGGCGGTACGATTGATGAAGTATTTAAAAAAGGTGAAAAACTGACTTACGTAGGGTAAAATAAGCATGTCCCCAGCTGTGTTTGCGGTTGGGGACTTCTTTTGGATTGCGGGTGTACCGCCTGAATTCGACCACTGGCTTATGCTATACTTTTTAATATAAAAATGGAGTGTGAATGGATATGGATAAGAATCAACAAGGAATTGAATTTATGCAGCAAGGGAAATACGAAGAAGCGGCGAAAGTTTTTAATGAAGCGATCGAGGAAAATCCGAATGAGCCTGTTGCCTACATAAACTTTGGGAATGTATTGACTGCCGTGGGTGAAACGGATAAAGCGGTCAAGTTTTACAAAAAGGCGATTGAGCTGGATGAAAATGCAGCAGCGGCTTACTATTCATTAGGAAACTTGTATTATGAATCCGATTCTAAACTGGTCGAAGCGAAGGATATGTTTGAAAAGGCCATCCGTTTGGGACTGGATAACAGCGATGCTTACTTCATGCTTGGATTGACATTGATGGCGTTAGATCAACCGAAATTGGCGATGCCTTATCTACAGAGAACGGTGGAGCTGAGCCCTGAGGATGTTGATGCGAGATTCCAATATGCACTATGTCTTGCTAATGCGGAATTGTATGATGAATTGATCAATCAACTGAATTTAGTTGTGGAACAGGATCCGGGCCATGCGGATGCTTATTATAATTTAGGCGTTGCGTTTGCAGGGTATCGTGAGGATGCGAAAGCCGCGATGGGTTATTTTGATAAGGCTTTGGAAGCACAGCCTGACCATATGCTTGCTGCCCACGGTAAGAAACTGTTGGAAGAAATGAATGCTGAGTAAATAAAAAGCATATGCATGGAAAGGTGGGGAGAAGCGTTGAGCCAGCAAGATTCATTGGATTTGTTTTCAGAAGAGAAAATGTTCATGAAAGGAAGTCATTTAGTGACGATCTTTCATAATGAAGAAAATATGTACTCGGTTGTAAGAATTCGTTTGCATGAAACGAATCTGAATTATGAAGAAAAGGAAGCGGTCGTAACAGGTTATTTTCCAAGGATGCATGAGGATGAGATCTATATTTTTTATGGGGCCATGAAGGAACATCCGCGTTTTGGGCTTCAATTTCATGTAGAGCATTTTCGTAAGGATCTGCCTCAATCCAAGGAAGGCATCGTCAGTTATTTATCAGGTGACCTTTTCAAGGGCATCGGGAAAAAAACAGCCGAAAGCATTGTTGAGACACTGGGTGAAAAGGCCATTTCAAAAATTCTGGCTCAGCCTTCGCTACTTGATGATATCGAAGCTATCCGGGGAGAAGGCAAAGGGCCTATATGATACATTAGTCGAGCATCAAGGTCTGGAGCAGGTGATGATCGCCCTGAATCAATATGGCTTCGGTCCGCAGCTGTCGATGAAGATCTATCAAATGTATAAGCAGGATACGATCACGATGGTTCAGGGAAATCCGTATAAGCTCGTAGAGGATATTGAAGGGATTGGGTTTGGACGGGCGGATGAGCTTGGGCATCAGCTGGGCATTTCCGGCAGCCATCCCGACCGGATCAAGGCTGCGTGTTTGTATACGCTTGAATCCCAATGCCTTCAGGACGGAAATATCTACATAGAAGCCGAGCAGCTTTTGGAAGCGGTCAAACGGCTGCTGGAGGAAAATAAGCGGGATCGCATTGAGTTCACGAACATTTCCTCGGAAATAATCGAATTGACGCAAGAAGGGAAAATAGTTGTCGAGGATCAGCGAATTTATCCGCCTTCGCTATTCTATTCGGAAAAGGGAATCGTGATGAACATCAAGCGGCTGCTTGCTCAAACCGAGTACGAGGACCAGTTCCCCGAATCGGAGTTCTTGCTGGCACTTGGGGAACTGGAAGAGCGGCTGGATGTTTCCTATGCCCCGGCCCAAAAGGAAGCGATCCAGACAGCCCTGCAATCACCCATGTTAATCTTGACGGGGGACCGGGTACCGGTAAGACGACAGTCATCAAAGGCATCGTTGAGCTATATGCAGAGCTGCATGGTGTATCCATGGACATTAACGATTATAAAAAAGAAGGAAGCGATCCATTTCCATTCGTACTTGCGGCTCCTACTGGCCGTGCAGCGAAACGCATGGCCGAATCGACTGGGCTCCCCGCAGTTACGATCCACCGTTTGCTGGGGTGGAACGGGAGTGAAGGCTTTTCCCATGATGAGGATAATCAGCTGGATGGCCGTATCGTGATCATCGATGAGGTTTCGATGGTGGATACGTGGCTGGCCCATCAATTGTTTAAAGCTCTGCCGGAAAATGTCCAAGTGATATTGGTTGGTGATGAAGATCAGCTGCCATCTGTTGGCCCTGGGCAGGTTTTAAAGGATTTGCTTGCATCGAATTGTGTACCGACTGTCAGTCTGGAACATATATATCGTCAAGCTGATGGGTCATCGATCATTGAATTGGCCCATGAAATCAAAAAAGGAAGGCTTCCGGATGATGTCACGAAACAGCAAGAAGATCGATCGTTCATCCGCTGCCAAACCAATCAAATCCCCCAAGTAATCGAGAAAGTGGTAGCCAATGCCAGGACGAAAGGCTTCACGGCCAAGGATATACAGGTGCTTGCACCCATGTATAGAGGGCCTGCCGGGATTGATGCACTGAATAAAATGCTTCAGGAAGTGTTCAATAGCAATGCGAGTGAAAAGCGGCGGGAAATAAAATTCGGAGATGTGATATACAGAACGGGAGATAAGGTGCTTCAACTGGTGAACCAGCCAGAGGAGGGTGTCTTTAATGGCGATATGGGGGAAATCGTGTCCATATTGTTCGCAAAAGAAAATACCGATCATGTCGATAAAGTTATCATATCTTTCGAAGGCATCGAAGTGACTTACACGAAACAGGATTTGAACCAGATTACACATGCATATTGCTGCTCCATCCATAAGTCGCAGGGAAGCGAATTCCCGATCGTCATTTTACCTGTAGTGAAAAGTTATTACCGGATGCTCCGCCGTAATTTATTGTATACGGCGATTACCCGCAGTAAAAATTTCTTGATCCTATGTGGTGAAGAAGATGCATTCCGTTTAGGGATCGAGCGTAATGATGAGATGCGCCGGAAAACGACTTTGCGTGAAAAGCTGCGGGAGATTTTGAGTGAAGAGGAAATGGCGGTGGAAAAGGGAGAGGTACATCAAGAGGCAAGTTATCTTGATATTCTTATGCATGCTGACCCGATGATCGGGATGGAGAATGTCACGCCATATGATTTTATGTAGGTTCTTTTTGATATATTTTGTTTAAAATTCATGGTTTTGGTGGAACTAATAAGGATATAACTTATAGTGAGCAGGGGGATTTGATGAAAAAAGGGTGGATAATCGGGATAGTCGTTGCCGTTTTACTGGTCATTTATGGCGCATCTTCGTACAACGGACTTGTTAGTGCCAGTGAAGACGTCGATAATAAATGGTCACAGGTGGATAACCAATTAAAACGAAGAGCGGATTTGATTCCGAATCTTGTTGAAACGGTGAAGGGTTATGCCGCTCATGAAACGGAAGCCATTAAAGCGGTGAGTGATGCTCGCTCGAAGCTGGCCGGTGCCAATTCGACTGAAGATGCGATTGAAGCTGATCAAGAATTGAGCGGGGCCTTGAGCCGTCTTTTGGTTGTTGTCGAGAACTATCCGGATTTAAAGGCTAATGAGAACTTTAAGGGTCTCATGGATAGTTTGGAAGGAACGGAAAATCGGCTGACGGTAGCACGAAAAGACTATAATGATGAAGTTACCAACTATAATAAGATGATTAAACGCTTTCCGAAGAATATGATGGCAGGAGCGTTCGGGTTCGATGCCAAACCATATTTTGAAGTGACCGAACAAGAAAAAGAAACGCCAAAGGTTGATTTCGGGAGCGATAAATAATGAAAAAACTCGCTGTGTTTGCGCTATTCTTCATTCTCACGTTCAGTTTAGCAAACGTGGCCACAGCACAACCTAACATTCCTGAACCAGTTGGGGATATATATGTTCAGGACTTCGCCGGAGTCCTGGATGATCAGGAAAATCCGAACTCATCGAACTTGGGAAACGATTGGATGATGCCACAAAAGCGCAAATTTCCGTTTTGACGGTTGATTCGATGGAAGGATCCGGGATCGAGGAGTACTCGGTCGAAGCGTTAAGATCATTCAAACTTGGTGATGCCGAGCTGAATAATGGAGTCCTTATTGTGCTAGCCATGGAAGAACAGAAAATCCGTATTGAAGTGGGGTACGGTTTGGAAGGGGCCATTACCGATATAAAATCTGGACAGATTTTGGACAATGTGGCTATCCCTGCGCTGAAAGAGGGCAAATATGATGTTGCCCTGACGGAAACCTATAAGGCCGTATATAACGATGTCACGAAAGAATACAACCTGGGTGACGAGTTTTATCAAGATCTCTCCGTCCAGCCTGAGTCAGAAACCTTTCAGCCATCAGGTTTACAGATTTTCCTCATTATCATCGTTGTCATCATCGTATTCATCCTCGATGCCAAGTTCTTTAAAGGGTTTTTCCTTCAAACGCTAATCAATATCCTTTTGATATTCATCAGTCGCGGAGGTGGCGGCGGCCGTGGAGGCGGCGGCGGTCCACGGGGCGGCGGCGGAGGAAGTTCCGGTGGCGGAGGTGCCAGCAGGGGCTGGTGAAGCAGGTGGATCTGACCGGGAAACCGGTCTTTTTTTATGCATGGCCCCTGTATTGGACCAACAATGGAAAACCTTTCAGCACATCTATTTTCATTAGTAAAGAGATAATAAAAATGTTCGGAAAGGCGGGATGACCTTGCGGACGTTTTCTTTATTGAAAGGAATGCCGGTTTTTACAATCAAAGGAGAAAGAATCGGCACGGTCCACGATTTATCAATTTCTGAAATGGGACAGGTAACAGGCTTGGTCGTTCATCAGCAAGCATTGTTCAAAAGAGCTTTTCATTTGAAACTTGACGATATTTCTTCATTCGGTCCAGATGGGATCGTCATCAGCCAACAAGATTCGACCTTCAGGAAAGTGCCTGCGGATTCCATTTGCCTATCGAAGGACGAATTATTGGGACGCATGCTGTTTTCAGAAATGGGCGAAGAACTTGGTTTACTGCAGGATGTATATTTCAAGGAAAAAATGGGCACGATTATAGCGTATGAAACAACGGATGGGTTTTTCTCGGAGTCGACAGTGATAGAATCAAAACAGCCGCCTGCATTAGGGAAGGATACCATCATTGTTTCAGTTTATGAACAGTGAGGTGTCCATTTTGGAAATTAAATGTCCGAATTGCCGCAGTAAAGATGTTGGGAAGATTGGCGTAAATCAATATTATTGTTGGAATTGCTTTATTGAAATGACTCTGTCCGAAGGGCTCATCAATACGCACCAGGTCGAGGAAGATGGAAGTTTAAGCTCATTGGACGATTTGTTTGAGGAGAATGACCGCCGCTTCAGTATGTAATTAACGGAAGAGGTGTTTGCAATGGCTAGACGTTCACGCAATACTCTAATGAATATGGGTTCGGACTTGATGAACTCGAAGATGATCAAACGGAACATGAAGAAAATACGCAAAAGATTAAAGTCATTATTATAGCAGGAATGGGTGTCCTGATAATGAGGGCACTCTTTTTATGTATGAAAACCTTCCGCCTTTCGAAGAATAAATGAGCGGGAGGTGTTTATTGTGAGTATTCGTCTAAAGTGGTTTTATCGCCTGGGTTTTTTATTGCTCTTATTTTTCGTCATCTATATTTTTATGAAACTTAAGCCCATGTGGGGACCTGCCGTTACTGTATGTGTGACGGTACTGCTGCCTTTTTTGATCGGTGCGTTCATCAGTTACTTGCTGCACCCTGTAGTGGAATATTTAAATGAGAAAGGGATGCGTCGCTGGCTTTCGATAACGATCATCTATTTATTGTTTTTCGGGGGGATCGGTTTTGCTGTTTATAAAGGTATTCCAGTGATCGTCAGCCAGGTTCGCGAGCTGTCGGAAAGCGTGCCGGAACTGGTTGAACAGTACCGGGGCAGGATTGATAAGCTCAATCATCAAACGGCGGCCTGGCCGTTCGGAATTCATGAAAGGTTCGAAGAGGGTGTCACCCTTTTCGAAGGCTGGCTGAAGCGTATTCCTGAAAAGGCGATGGAGTATGCAATGAAGATGATTGATTTCATCGTCCTGATTGCGTTGATTCCATTCATAGCTTTTTATATTTTGAAAGATTTCACGGTTTTAAAAAAATGGCATGGTATATGACCCCGAAAAAATGGCGCAAGCAGGGACGGGCATTCGTTCGTGATGTCGATGCGTCGCTTGGCGGCTATATCCGCGGACAAATCATCGTCTGTGTCGTGATCGGTTTGATTTCCTCGCTGCTCTTCTGGATAGTCGGAATGAAATATCCGCTTCTTTTGGGGGCGATAATCGGGATAACGAATGTCATTCCGTATTTCGGGCCGATTATTGGTGCCATTCCTGCTGTGGTCATCGCCGCGACAATGTCAGTTAAAATGGTGTTGATCATCGCGGTCATCGTGCTTGTACTTCAATTTCTTGAGGGAAATATCCTGTCACCGCTAATAGTCGGTAAAAGCCTCCATATGCATCCGCTGTTCATCATGCTTGCATTATTGACCGGAGGCGAAATAGGCGGTATCGCAGGCATGGTCCTTTCGATTCCCATCTTGGCTGTGTTGAAAGTTTTTGTACTTCATGCCCGCGTTCACTTTAGAAAGAAGCCGCCCCTTATTGACAAATAAAAGTCTTGTGAATATAATCCATAACATAAGATAATTCGTTGAAGGATGAAGTATGCTGAAGTCCATCTAAAGAGAGAGGGTCCCCCAGGCTGAAAGGGACTGCCAGGTGAAGAGCAGCAGAAAGCTAGTCCTGAGAGCAGCTAATACCTGCCGTCATGCCGCGTTAAGGCTTTTATGAAGGTGATGGGCCTGGGATGAATTCCTGCGTCCATAATCAGGGTGGTACCGCGAGTCAACTCTCGTCCCTGTTTTTGGGATGGGGGTTTTTGTGTGCTCAAAATTACATAATTTTTTAAAAGGAGGATATATATATGAAGTATTTAACTGGTGCTCAAATCCGCCAAATGTATTTAGATTTTTTAGTGAAAAAGGCCATAACATCGAACCAAGTGCGTCACTGGTCCCTCATGAAGATCCATCATTGCTATGGATCAATTCCGGGGTGGCGACGTTAAAGAAATATTTTGATGGACGGGTGATCCCTGAAAATCCAAGGATTACGAATGCTCAAAAGGCAATCCGTACAAACGATATTGAAAACGTGGGGAAAACGGCACGTCATCATACGTTTTTCGAAATGCTCGGTAATTTCTCCATTGGTGAATATTTCAAAGAAGAAGCCATCACATGGGCATGGGAATTTTTGACCGATGAAAAATGGATTGGGTTCGACAAAGATAAATTGGCTGTGACGATCCATCCTGAAGATGATGAAGCGTTCGAACTTTGGAATAAGAAAATCGGTGTTCCTGCCGAAAGGATCATTCGCCTGGAAGAAAATTTCTGGGATATCGGCGAAGGTCCAAGCGGCCCGAATACGGAGATTTTCTATGACCGCGGACCAGCGTATGGCGATGATCCGAATGATCCGGAACTATATCCAGGCGGGGAAAATGAACGTCATCTGGAAGTATGGAATCTTGTGTTTTCTCAATTCAACCATAATCCGGACGGTTCTTACACACCGCTTCCAAAGAAAAATATCGATACAGGGATGGGCCTTGAACGTATGGCATCCGTCGTTCAAGATGTGGCGACGAACTATGATACAGATTTATTCATGCCAATCATCCGCGCAGTCGAAGAGATATCCGATGTGAAATATGGTGTTGATTCAGAAAAAGATGTTGCATTCAAGGTCATTGCCGACCATATTCGTACGGTAGCCTTTGCAGTAGGTGACGGGGCTCTTCCATCAAACGAAGGCCGCGGTTATGTATTGCGCCGTTTACTCCGCAGAGCGGTTCGATATGCTAAGCAAATCAACATCAATCGGCCATTCATGTTCGAGCTTGTGACGGTCGTCGGTGAAATCATGAAAGATTTCTATCCTGAAGTCCTCAATAATAAGGAGTTCATTGCAAAAGTAATCAAAAATGAAGAGGAACGTTTCCATGAAACGCTAAATGATGGACTGTCCATCCTTTCTGAAGTCATTAAAAAGGAAAAGGAAAAAGGCAATACGACCATTCCAGGCAGCGATGCATTCCGTTTATATGACACATATGGTTTCCCGATTGAGTTAACGGAAGAATATGCAGAGGAAGAAGGCATGACGGTCGATCAAGCTGGATTTGAAAAAGAGATGGATGCACAGCGTGAACGTGCCCGTTCAGCGCGTCAAGATGTTGATTCCATGCAAATCCAAGGCGGGGTATTGGGCGATATTAAAGTTGAAAGTGAATTTGTCGGATATGATCAAGTTGCTGTCGAAGCCAAAGTTGCAGCCATCATACAAAATGGCGAGCTTGTAACGGAGGCACAAGAAGGTGAGGAAGTTCAAGTGATACTGGACAGGACTCCTTTCTACGCGGAAAGCGGCGGACAAATAGCCGATATAGGAACGATGGCCAGTGAATCGGTGAAGGTAGATGTCCTTGATGTCCAAAAAGCTCCTAATGGCCAGAATCTGCACCGTGTAACAGTTACTGCAGGCACGTTAACAGCAGATTCCAATATCGTTGCTTCGGTAAATCAAGAAAATCGCATCCACATCACGAAAAACCATACAGCGACGCATCTTCTGCATCAGGCGTTGAAAGATGTCCTTGGTACACATGTCAACCAGGCTGGTTCACTCGTACAGGCTGAGCGCCTTCGCTTCGATTTCTCTCATTTTGGCCAGATAACGGCGGAAGAGATTGAAAGAATCGAAACGATTGTAAATGAAAAGATTTGGCAAAGCTTACAAGTGAATACGGATTATAAAAACATCGAAGAAGCGAAGGCTATGGGCGCAATGGCCTTGTTCGGCGAAAAATACGGCAAGATTGTACGTGTCGTTCAAATAGGCGATTACAGTCTTGAGCTTTGCGGCGGTGTCCACGTCCCGAATACAGCGGTGATCGGCTTGTTCAAAATCGTTTCCGAAAGCGGCATCGGTGCAGGGACTCGCCGTATAGAAGCGGTAACGGGGGCCGGGGCGTACAAATTGATGACTGATCAAATCGGTGTCTTGAAAGACGCGGCTGCTAAATTGAAAACGAACCTGAAAGACGTACCTTCAAGAATTGAAACGGTACTGGCTGAAGTGAAGGATCTTCATCGCGAGAATGAAAGCCTTACTGCAAAATTAAGTAATATTGAAGCAAGCAGCCTTGTTTCTAACGTAAAAGACGTAAATGGGGTTCAAGTATTGGTGGCAAAGGTTCAAGCTACCGACATGAATAATCTGCGTGCCATGGCGGATGATTTGAAACAAAAGCTCGATTCTGTCATTATCGTATTAGGTTCGGCTCAAGGCGATAAAGTCAATTTGATTGCCGGGGTGACCAAGGATTACATCGACCGCGGTTTCCATGCTGGTAAATTGGTCAAAGAAGTTGCTTCCCGTTGCGGCGGTGGCGGTGGCGGACGTCCAGATATGGCCCAAGCAGGCGGAAAAGACCCTGAAAAATTGGATGCAGCACTTAATTTTGTTGAAGAATGGGTCTTATCGATTTCATAATCAATGGAAAGTGTTGTACAATGTAGGTAATAGTGGATTCTGGACGCTGAGGAGAGGTGCATGTTAATGAGTTCCTTTGATAAAACGATGAAATTTAATTTTCCCGAAGAACCATTCGAAAGAGATGTACAAGAAGTATTGTCTCAAGTTTATGTTGCACTTCAGGAAAAAGGTTATAACCCGATAAACCAGATTGTCGGTTATCTATTATCTGGTGACCCGGCCTACATCCCGCGCCATATGGATGCTCGAAACATTATTCGTAAGCTTGAACGCGATGAAATCATCGAAGAATTGGTTAAGTCGTATCTTAAGAACCATCGAGAGGAATACTAATGCGCACAATGGGACTTGATTTAGGTTCAAAAACCATCGGCGTTGCCCTGAGCGACGCGATGGGTTGGACTGCACAAGGATTGGAAACGATCAAAATTAACGAAGCTGGAAATGATTTCGGCTTTAAACGCCTCAATGAAATTATAAAAGAGCATGATGTTTCTAAAATTGTCCTCGGTTTACCTAAAAACATGAATGGGACTGTTGGACCGCGAGGCGAGATCAGCCAAGATTTCGCCAAACGATTAGAAAATAAATTCAAGCTGCCGGTGTTTCTCTGGGATGAACGGTTGACAACTATGGCGGCTGAACGTGTCCTTCTTGAGGCGGACGTGAGCCGAAGCAAACGCAAGAAAGTCATTGATAAAATGGCAGCTGTCATGATTCTGCAAGGATTCTTGGACAGACAAACAAATTCAATATGAGGTGAATACAAATGGAACACGGCGAAAACAACATTACAGTAGTAGATGAAAACGGAAACGAGCAGCTTTGCGAAATCCTTTTCACATTCGACTCAGATAAATTCAACAAATCTTATGTACTTTACTATCCAATGTCTGCAGAAGATGAAGAGGAAGAAATTGAAATCCACGCTTCATCATTCGTACCGAGCGAAGATAATAAAGATGGCGAACTTACACCGATCGAAACAGAAGAAGAGTGGGATCTTGTCGAAGAAATGTTAAATACATTCCTTGACCAAGAAGAAGCGGAAGAAGAATAAGATTAGAAAAAACCGGCCCCTATTAGGTCGGTTTTTTTTTTTTGAAAAGAGGCTCAACCTGAAATTTTAAAACAAAGTTGATTGGAGCGGGTGAGCGAGACTCCTGCGGGGAAAGCGGGTGCCTGGAAAGGAAATCAACGTTCAAATTGTACAAACCCATAAAAAACTGTAGATAATGGCCGGTTTTTCATTTATGTACCAGTAACCCCTTATCTTTTCTTTACGAATAAAAGCATAAAAGTAGCGAACGGGCCCAAAAATAATGATAGCAAGAACCAATTCAGCGCCGTTCTATTTTTACCTTGAGCAAGTCCGGCGTTTATGAGTGCCAATGTCCCCCAACCTACAAAATAAGAATGATCCAACTCCCCCACACCTTTCTTCATCTTAAATTAATGCCTGAAATGCCTAACACATGAAGGAAACAAATTTTTAAGTTGAGTAAATAATTAAAACAAAGTTGATTGGAACGGGTGTGCGAGACTCCTGCGGGAAAAGCGCGTCTAGGGGAGACCCCGCAGGCGTAAGCCGAGGAGGCTCCCGGACCGCCCGCGGAAAGCGAGTGCCTGGAGTGGAAATCAACATACCCTCAAAAAATGTAGACATAGATATCACTATTTTCCTATTAAATAATACCTGTATATTGACAAAACTAGTGCATTTTTGCCATAAATAGAGTATTGATGAATGTAGTTTTGCAAAAAACATGTAATTATTTGTTGATTTTAGTATAATGTTCGAAGCAAAGATTAATTAGAGAAAGCATCATCTAGAAACCATTCTGTAGTTGGTGTGAGTTTGCAGGGGGAATGAACATGGATGAAAAAGATAAAAATTTATCTAAAAAGGAACATATCCGAATGAAATTGTTAGAACAGCAAGGAGAAGCCAAGCTGGTTCGTAAAATCATCATGATTACGATAGCTTCGCTTATTTTACTAATTGGAATAGTTGGTCTAGTGGGCTTTTTATATATCAACTCAGCCATGAAACCAGTCGATCCGGATGATGACACCATCAAGAAAGTGAAAATCCCAATCGGTTCTTCCGTTAACGGAATTTCCACACTGCTTGAAGAGCAGGGAATAATCAAGGACGCACGTGTATTCAAATATTATATTAAATTCCGCAATGAATCCGGTTTTCAGGCAGGGGAGTATAAATTATCACCTTCCATGCCGATTGAAGATATCGTCACAAGCATCAAAACCGGAAAACTCATGAAGGAAGCTGCAATGAAGATAACGATTCCTGAAGGAAAACAGCTTACTCAAATTGCCGATATCATTGCAGTGAAAACGGGTGAAGATCCGAAAAAGGTCTTTAAGAAATTGAATGATAAGAAGTTCGTTAACTCCATGCAAGAGAAGTTTCCGCAGCTCTTGACCTCGGAAATTGAAAATGAAAAGGTTTTATATCCGCTTGAAGGGTACCTTTTCCCAGCTACGTATGACTTTTACGAGGAAAAGCCGACCCTGGAATCGATCGTCATCGAGATGCTGAAGAAAACCGAAGAGACATTGCAGGCTTACGAGAGCCAAATGAACAAGAACGATTATTCCGTACACGAGATGCTGACCTTCGCTTCGCTTGTCGAAGAAGAGGCGACGGCACAGGTCGATCGCGGAAAAATAGCGTCCGTCTTTTACAATCGTATTGAAGAAGATATGCCGCTTCAAACGGATCCGACCGTTTTGTATGCGAAGGGTTCACATAAGAGCAGGGTGTATTACAAAGATCTTGAGGTGAAATCCCCTTATAATACGTATAAGAACAAGGGGCTGCCGCCAGGGCCGATTGCAAATGCCGGAACGACATCGATCGATGCGGTACTGAAACCTGAGAAAACGGATTACCTGTACTTTTTGGCAACACCTGAAGGGGAAGTCCTTTATTCCAAGACCTTGGATGACCACAATAACAAAAAGGCAGAGCATATTTCCAATAAATAAATAAAAAAATGCAATGAGACTGAGGGGGAGAGATATTACTTTCCCCTTGTTTTTATGATAGAATAGTACAAGTGAATTTTTGATCCGATTCTTATCGGTGACGTAACTCGGCGAATGCCGGGTTTTATTTTGAAAGATAAGGAAATGTAGATCGTCAAGCATACTTGTTTCAGCTCCTTGTGAAGAAATTGTTCAATCAATTTTTTCATGTTACTGACCAAGCGCTTTTGTTTTCCTTATAAATGGAGGAAACGTTTTGAACGGAAAAATAGAACAATATCTTCATTCCTTAATTCCGGAGCGTACGGGTTTGCTTAAGGAGTTGGAAGATTTTGCGATGGAAAATAATGTGCCGATCATGGAGCCTGAAGGAATTGAGGTGCTGCTTCAGATTTTAAGGCTTCATCAGCCAAAGGCGATATTGGAAGTAGGTTCGGCAATTGGCTATTCGGCCATAAGGATGGCTGAGACCCTTCCGGAAGCTCGAATCGTCACACTTGAACGGAATGAAGCCCGTATTGAGCAGGCAAGGGCTAACTTCAAGAAAGCGGGACTGTCGGAAAGGATCACCCTCATTGAAGGGGATGCCCTTGAAGCGGGACCGAAAGTGATGGAACATGGCCCGTTTGATATCATCTTCGTTGATGCAGCTAAAGGGCAGTACAAGCGATTCTTTGAACTGTTTGAACCATTCCTTGCTGGTGCTGGCATTATCATTACTGACAATGTTTTATTCAAAGGCTTGGTTGCCGAAAACATTGAAGAAATGGAAATGACGAGAAGAAAGCGAGCTCTTATCAAAAAAATCAGGGACTTTAACATCTGGTTACATGACCATCCCAATTTCGATACCGTAATTTTGCCGATTGGTGATGGTGTGGCCATTAGTAAACATAGAGGTGACAAAAATGAAAAAGCCTGAATTACTCGTGACTCCGACAAGTGTCGATCATATAACAGAACTCATCGAGGCTGGCGCTGACGCCTTCGTGATTGGCGAACAACGTTATGCGCTAAGGCTGGCAGGGGAGTTCAATCGTGAAGATGTAGAGAAGGCAATTGAGCTTGCACATGCTGCGGGCAAGAAAGTGTACGTATCCATGAACGCCATTTTTCATAATGAAAAAGTGGACGAGCTTGAAGGGTATGTTACATTCCTTAAGCAGGCTGGTGCCGACCGGATCATTTTCGGTGATCCCGCAGTCTTGATGGCTGTCCGTGCCGTCGCACCTGATATGCCCCTGCACTGGAATACAGAGATGACGGTAACGAACTGGTACACATGTAATTACTGGGGAAAACGCGGTGCTGTCCGTGCCGTTGCTGCCCGTGAGATAAGTCTGGACGAGATAGTGGAAATGAAGGAAAATGCCGAAGTGGAGATTGAAGTGCAAGTGCATGGCATGACATGCATGTTCCAATCAAAGCGTACGCTCCTAGGTAATTACTTTGAATACCAAGGCAAGGCATTGGAAGTGGAAAATCGGAAGGAACATAGAAATATGTTCTTGCATGATAAAGAACGTGAAAATAAATACCCGATTTATGAAGATGAAAATGGTACACATATAATGAGTCCGAATGATATGTGCATGATTGATGAACTTCAGGAATTGATTGAAGCGGAAATTGATTCACTGAAAATCGAAGGGTTATTACAAACACCGGAATATGTCATTGAAATGACAAAGTTATATCGGGAAGCGATTGACGTATGTGCTGAAGATCCTGACCGCTATGATGATATCAAATCGGAACTTTTTGAAAAAGTCAAAGCGGTTCAGCCGGATAACCGTGAGTTGGATACCGGGTTCTTCTTTAAAGAATCGGTTTATTAAAGAAAAGGGTAAGAGAAAGAGGAGGAATAGCCTTGAATGCTATTGCTGATAAAATTTCAAGATCGTTGATGGAAAGAGAGTCATTGTAAAAAAACCGGAATTGCTGGCTCCGGCCGGCAACCTGGAAAAATTAAAAATTGCCGTCCATTACGGCGCGGATGCCGTGTTCATTGGCGGTCAGGAATATGGTCTTCGTTCGAATGCCGGCAACTTCACGTTTGAGGAAATGAAGGAAGGCGTCGAATTCGCTAGTAAGTATGGTGCCAAAGTATATGTAACCACGAATATCTTCGCACATAATGAAAATATCGATGGACTGGATGAATACCTGGAAGGTCTTCAGGAGGCTGGGGTTCATGGTATCATCGTCGCCGATCCATTAATCATCGAAACTTGTAAAAGGGTCGCTCCGAACGTCGAGATCCATTTAAGCACACAGCAATCGCTATCGAACTGGAAGGCTGTTCAGTATTGGAAAGAGGAAGGCTTGGAGCGTGTTGTTTTGGCACGTGAGACGAGTGCTGATGAAATCCGTGAAATGAAAGAGAAGGTCGATATCGAAATCGAGGCTTTCGTTCATGGGGCCATGTGCATTGCCTATTCTGGACGCTGCACCCTTTCGAACCATATGACGGCGCGTGATTCGAACCGCGGCGGCTGCTGCCAGTCTTGCCGTTGGGATTATGATTTATATGAGTTGGGTCAAGACGGGGAAAAGGCTTTATTCGATAAAGAAGATGCTCCATTCGCAATGAGTCCAAAGGACTTGAAGCTGATTGAATCACTGCCGGGCATGATTGAAATTGGAATAGACAGCTTGAAAGTCGAAGGAAGAATGAAGTCCATTCACTATATCGCAACGGTTGTCAGCGTCTATCGTAAAGTGATTGATGCGTATTGTGCCGATCCGGACAATTTCAAGATTAAACAAGAATGGCTGGAAGAGCTTGATAAGTGTGCGAACCGTGAGACGGCATCATCGTTCATGGAAGGGGAAATTCCTGGGTATAAACAGCAAATGTTCGGGAATCATACCGTAAAGACTCGCTTCGACTTCGCAGGATTGGTGCTTGATTACGACGAGGAAACTAAAATCGTTACCATGCAGCAACGCAACTTCTTCAAGCCTGGGGATGAAGTGGAGTTTTTTGGACCGGAAATCGAAAATTTCACTCAAAAAATCGGTACGATCTGGGATGAGTCAGGTAAGGAGCTGGAGGCAGCCCGCCATCCGCTTCAAATTGTCCGCATTCAAGTAGATAATAGAGTTTATGTGAACAATATGATGCGGAAGGAGAATTGACATGACAAGAAAGAAACCAGTGGTCATCGGAGTTACCGGAGGGTCGGGATCAGGTAAAACAAGTGTTACCCGTTCCATTTTTGAATTCTTTCAAGGACATTCCATCTTGATGATCGAACAAGATTATTACTATAAAGATCAAAGTCATCTGCCTTTTGAAGAACGCTTGAAAACGAACTATGATCATCCGCTTGCATTTGATAATGATTTGCTAATCGATCACATTAACGCATTGCTGCGCTATGAAACGATAGAAAAACCCGTTTATGATTATTCGATCCATACGCGTTCGGAAGAAGTCATCACAGTTGAGCCCCAGGATGTCATCATCCTTGAAGGGATTCTTGTACTGGAGGATGAGCGCCTCCGAGACCTGATGGATATGAAGCTATATGTTGATACGGACGCAGACCTGCGGATCCTTCGCCGGATGACCCGTGATATTAAAGAACGCGGCCGTTCCATAGATTCCGTCATCGAACAATACATCAGTGTCGTCCGTCCGATGCATAATCAGTTCATAGAACCGACGAAGCGTTATGCCGACATCATCATTCCAGAAGGCGGTCAGAACCATGTGGCGATTGACCTTATGGTGACAAAAATTCAAACAATCCTTGAACAAAAGTCTTTTTTGTAATAACATAGCATAAATAATGATAGGTGCCATTTTCCTCCGTTTATTAAAATAATCCCATTTATTTATTGGGAAAGACTGGACAAATGTTGGAAAACGCAATACTCTATTCTTGATACAGAACGAACCGGCTGCTCACCGCAGTCGGTTTATATACTAAGGAACGGATTGTTTCTTAGTATCGAAGCGCGACTTTTTAGTCGCGCAATTATATATTTTGACTCGTTTTAGGTTAAGCACTATATAGTACATAAACTTGTCACAGCGAATGCTTGCTGTAAAGAATTTGAAGGAGTGAAGGGTTTTGGCAATTGAAAAAGAATATCCAATGACTAATGAAGGTAAGTTAAAGCTTGAACAGGAACTGGAACAATTAAAAACGGTTAAACGTAAAGAAGTGGTGGAAAGAATCAAAATCGCCCGCAGTTTTGGGGACCTTTCCGAGAACTCAGAGTACGATTCCGCAAAAGAAGAGCAGGCTTTCGTTGAAGGACGTATTACAACAATCGAAAACATGATCCGTAATGCAAAAATCATTGAAGGCAATGATTCGGATACAGATACAGTTTCACTTGGAAAATCGGTAACATTCGTGGAACTTCCAAATGGTGACGAAGAAACATATTCCATCGTAGGAAGCGTTGAAGCGGACCCATTCGAAGGGAAAATCTCCAATGATTCCCCGATCGCGAAAAGCCTGATAGGGAAAAGGGTCGGCGATAAGGTATCGATCATGACTCCTGGCGGCGAAATGAGTGTCAAGATTGTTTCCATCGACTAAATAAAATGCAAAAGAGGGTGTCCTTGGGGGCATCCTCTTTTTAGCGGAAAAGTGCCGCGTTAAATTTGTTCCCATAATTGTTTAAAAATTCGCACCTCGTCAACAATGGTTACCGAGGTGTATTTTATGAAAAAGAAACGAATGAGGTTGCTGGCTCTTTTTTTGACCACTTTTATGCTGATGCTCATAGGCAGGCTTGCCTACATCCAACTTGTATCGACAGAATCTTTTTCAAAGCATGATGTGAACCTGTTAGAAGCAAGCGTGAATCAGCGTTCACAGATATTAAAGATTGATGATGGACGCGGAAAGTTTTATGACAGAAATGGAGAACCGCTTGCACATGAAGAAATCCCGACGCTCGTCCTATTTCCATTTTTAAAGAAAATGACATGGCCCATAGATGAAGTGGCCTCGATAATAGGGAAATCGGAAGCGGAGTTAAAACGTGCGATAGAAGAAGCGGATGAACCTTTCGTATTTGGCGGTGATGACCCGATAGAGTTGACGTCCAGCCAATCGAAGGCAATCAATGAATTGAAGATTCCCGGGGTCTTTGCCGTGAATGAGAAATTATATCATGATCAAACGCCTGCAGCGCAATTGATCGGGACGACGAACATATCAGATGCGGAAAAGAAAAACGTTATCCGGACATGAACTTATCTCCTGAGACGAAAATAGGCAATACAGGACTGCAAAGGACCTTCGATGAGTTCTTGCTTTCCAATGGGGAATCGAAGCTCGTTTTTCACGTGGACGCCAGCGGAGGACCAATGTTCGGTGTCGATGTTAAATATGTGGAACCTGCAAATCCGCTTTACCCGGTGAAGGTCATGACGACGATCGATAAAGAAATTCAGGAGAAAGCGGAGAAGCTCGTCGATGAACGCGGAATAAAAAAAGGCGGCCTCGTACTGATCGATATCGAAAAAAGTGAAATCGTTGCCATGGTATCACGTCCGGCGCTTAATATAAAAGATCCGAATGGCGAAGGGGCCGTCAATATGATGCTGACTCAAAAAACGCCGGGATCCGTCTTTAAAACGGTCACGGCAGCAGCGGCCATCGATTATGAAGCCGCTAGTCCCACCCGGACATTTAATTGTAATTTGACGATAGACGGCAAAACGGATAAACAAAGGGAACTGGGCGTACTTAATTTTGAAAATAGCTTTGCCCAAAGCTGCAATAGGACGTTTGCCGAATTGTCACAGGAAATAGCAGAGAAGGATCCGGACTTTTTGGACAAATATGCAAAAATGTTAGGGCTGGTTGGTGAAACGGGCTGGCAAGGGGACGTATATCACACTGAAGTCACTCAGTTGCATCATGAACAAACAGGGAAGGTCTGGCATGATGACGATTTAAAAAAAGATCCCAAAATGATTGCCAAAACGGCAATTGGCCAGCAGGATGTCCAAACGACACCGCTCGCGATCGCGAATATGATGGCAACGATTGCCCGCGGCGGCAAGAAGGAACAGGTCAAAGCCGTTTCAAAGGTCGAATTTAACAATAGTACGACCGTTGTCGATTTTCCCAATAAAAGTATTGGCGGCGCGACACTTTCTCCATATACAACGATGAAGATGCAGCATCTTCTTAGGAAGGTCGTGACGGAAGAGAAAGGGACGGGCGCTTCCTTGAGAGATTTGCCTGTGGAGGTCGCCGGCAAGTCTGGAACAGCTCAGACCAATATCGAAAAAGGGGAGCTCAATAAATGGTTTGCAGGCTACTTCCCATATAAAGATCCCCAATATGCTCTTGTTACCGTAAGTTTTGAAACGAAGGAAAACAGTTCCAGCATGACGCCTCTTTTTCAGATATTGTAAAAGTCCTGTACTCCAAGGACCAGGACAAGAGCGAGAATTGACGAAAAGTGTAGGAAACCCTTCCCTTCTATCTCTGGCTAAATCATGTTAAAATGAGGCAGTAAGAAATGGTAAGGGAGGAATGGACCTTGGGCTCACGTTTCAATCAGAGAGATCAAAAAAGAAAAGTAAATAAAATATATAATATTGCAATCACCATCGTTTCCATTTTAATCGTCATTGTCGCAGTCTCGATTTTCTTAAGTGATGATGGCACCGAATCAAAAAAGCCACGACTGAACCAAAGCAAGTCGCCGAGACAGAAAAGGGGAAAGTAGTGGACAAACCTTCTGGCAAAGAGGAAGAAACGGATTCAGAGAAGGAAGACGCAGTAGGTGATAGTGAAGCAACAGAAGAAGATGCCGAAAAAGAAGATAGTAAAGCAACAGAGGAAGATGCAGAAGAGAAGGCTGAAGATGATGCAGATCCAGAAAAAGCAGGAGATGCCGAACTTGTGGAAGTGGAAGGCAGCGGCGATGGCAATGTTGCGGCTACATATACAAGTGAGGGCTGGAAACCAGTAGGAACGGAGCAATCCGGGGAGCACACTACTAGCTTTGAAAAGGGCTCGGTCGATTGGAATGAAATGAGTAAGGCGATAGCAAGTGGAGCTGGAATCGATGAAGGCAACATGAAGCTATGGTGGCTGCAAAACGGCGGTTCGCCCACCACAGCAATCGGTACCGTTTCTGAAGGGGATAATCCTAAAACCTTCCGGGTTTATATTGAATGGGTGGACGGATCAGGTTGGAAACCTGTAAAAGTCGAAGAGCTGAAGACAAACGATAAAAGGTAATGGTCATAAATGTATAAACGAAAAACCCCCGAAAGGAATTCCGCTTTTCGGGGGTTTTTCATGGTAATCATTTTTTTGCTTTAAAGTGGACGACTGCACTATAAAAACGTCTGCCCTCTTCACTTACATGCATTTGGTGTGACACGGATTCCACCTGAAGCATGATCGCTTTATTGATTTCAATTTGTGATTGAATTTTTTCTTCAAGATTCTTAATGCTTTCTGCCTCGAAAAATTCTATTTTATCTTCGAATAAGTTTAAGTCGAGTTGAAAACTCATGACTGTTCCCCTCCAACATTCAGATACTGTTAGTTTAACACCATTTTGGCAGAATCTGAACCTAATGAATTTGCCTAAAAACAAGAACTGTTTCTCTGTTCATTTCATACTATACTTATAGGTTTTATTATCTTATTATAAAAGGTGATTAAAAATGGGCAGAGAATTTATAGATTTATTTGAAGAATGGTCGAAATCGTATGATGATACCGTTGGTGGACACGATATTGAGTATCAAGAGGTTTTTAAACATTATGATGGCATATTGGACAGCGTCACAGATCGGGCTTTTGGTCATGTGCTGGAGTTTGGAGTAGGTACCGGGAATTTGACGGAAAGGCTTTTGAAGAAAGGCCTAAAGGTATCGGGAATAGAACCTTCACCTGCGATGAGGGAAATAGCGGTAAGCAAGCTGAGCGGAACAACGGAAATTGTAGATGGCGATTTTATTGATTTTCCGAAGCCGGAACAGGTTGATTCGATCGTGAGTACGTACGCGTTTCATCATTTAACCGATGAAGAAAAAGAAAAAGCGATAGTCAACTATGGAAAGTTACTGAATACTGGTGGTAAAATAGTGTTTGCGGATACGATGTATCAATCAAAGGAAGCGCATGAACGAGCGATTCAAGATGCAAAGCAGGCAGGCTTTCATAATTTGGCGAACGATTTGCAAACGGAATATTATACTACGATTCCTTTTTTGGAAAAAGTGCTTGAAGATAATGGATATAAAGTGAACTTCGAGCGCTGCAATCAATTTGTCTGGATTATGGAGGCGGAAAAATTATAGGAAGAGGTTTTTACTAATGAAGGTAGCCATAATCGGAGCAATGGAAGAAGAAGTTACGATTTTACGTGATAAATTGGAAGGTTTGGAGCAGGTGACCATTGCCGGTTCCGAGTTCAATACAGGCACACTGAATGGTGTCGAGGTCATTTTGCTTAAATCGGGTATCGGTAAAGTGAATGCGGCAATGTCCACTGCAATCCTGTTGGAAAAATTCAAACCGGATGCGGTCATCAATACCGGCTCTGCCGGCGGGTATCATCCAGAACTGAATGTAGGGGATGTGGTCATATCCACGGAAGTACGGCACCATGATGTCGATGTGACGATTTTTGGATATGAATACGGTCAAGTACCTCAGCTGCCTGCAGCTTTCACACCTGATGAAAAGCTTTTTGCAATCGCAGAAGAAGCAGCAAAGGAAATCGAGGATATACAAGTTGCTAAAGGGTTGATCGTGACGGGGGATTCTTTCATGAATGATCCTGACAGGGTTGAATTCGTCAGAGGGAAATTCTCTGGTTTATACGCGGTGGAAATGGAAGCGGCAGCCATTGCACAGGTAGCCTTCCAATTCAAAACACCTTTTGTCATCATTCGTTCCCTTTCGGATATCGCAGGTAAGGAGTCCAATATTTCCTTTGATAAATTCCTGGAAACTGCGGCTCTTCATTCAGCGTCACTGATTTTGAAAATGGTTGAAAAATGAAATGAATGGTAAGTGATCAGCGGAAGCCTTTCTGCTGATCATTCTTTATTGCATAATCCTCATTAAATTGGTAGGATAACTATGAAAGGATGTCCGAATATGAAAGTCTTTAAAAACATTCATGAGTTGATAGGGGAAACGCCGATGATGGAAATCACCCATTTCCCGCTTCCGGATGAAGTCCGTATCTTTGCCAAACTGGAATACTTCAATCCGGGAGGCAGTGTGAAGGATCGGCTTGGCCAAGAACTGTTAGCCAAAGCGTTGCAGACAGGGAAGGTGAAAAAGGGCGGGACGATCATCGAACCGACTGCCGGAAATACCGGGATCGGCTTGGCGTTGGCTGCGATAAACAGTGGAGTGGACGTGATATTTTGCGTTCCGGAGAAATTCAGTACCGAGAAACAGGAATTGATGCGTGCCCTTGGGGCGAATGTGATCCAGACCCCGACAGAGGAAGGAATGACAGGAGCAATTGCCAAGGCTAAGGAGCTGCTGGCTGAAATTCCGGGATCATATTGTCCCCAGCAGTTCGCCAACCCATCCAATCCTGATGCATATTATAAAACGCTGGGACCTGAGATATGGGAACAGATGGAAGGCGATGTGGATGTGTTTGTTGCCGGTGCCGGGACGGGCGGGACATTCATGGGAACATCGCGATATTTAAAAGAAAAGAACGCTGCTGTCAAAACGGTCATTGTCGAACCAGAAGGATCGATTTTAAATGGCGGAAAAGCAGGACCTCATAAAACAGAGGGGATCGGGATGGAATTTTTACCTGCTTATATGGATGAAACGTATTTTGACCAAATCCATACGATAAGCGATCGTGACGCTTTCCATATGGTAAAGGAATTGGCGATTAAAGAAGGCCTTCTTGTCGGCAGTTCTTCCGGTGCGGCATTTGCAGCGGCCATGAAAGAAGCGGCCAAGGCTTCCCGGGGGCGAATATCGTCGTCATATTTCCGGATTCAAGTGAACGATACTTAAGCAAAAAATTTATCAGGGAGGAATGTAAAATGAGAAAGAAAACACAATTGATCCATGGCGGCATTTTTGGTGATGAACAAACAGGGGCGGTTTCGGTGCCGATTTATCAAGTGAGCACCTATAAACAGGATGGTCCGGGGAATCATCGGGGATATGAATATTCACGCACAGGCAACCCAACCCGCCATGCCCTCGAAGAATTGATCAAGGATCTCGAGGAAGGAAAAAGAGGTTTCGCATTCGGATCAGGAATGGCAGCGATGACTGCGGTAATGATGCTGTTCAGTCATGGTGATCATGTATTGATGACCGATGACGTTTATGGTGGGTCTTTCCGGGTCATCACAAAGTGCTTAACCGCTTCGGGGTGGAAGCAACGTTCATCAATACGAGTGACATTCACTCGATCGAAAAAGAGATAAAGGACAATACGAAGGCACTGTTCATTGAAACTCCGACGAATCCATTATTGAAAATCACCGATTTGGAAGAGGTATCAAAAATAGCTAAAGAAAACGGCATCCTCACCATTGTGGATAATACCTTCAGTACGCCATACTGGCAAAATCCGCTTTCACTTGGAGCCGATATCGTGCTTCATAGCGCAACGAAGTACCTGGGGGACACAGCGATGTTGTAGCGGGTCTTGTCGTGGTGAATGATGAAAAGCTTGGCGATGACCTTCATTTCATCCAAAACTCTACAGGAGGCGTGCTAGGGCCCCAGGATTCATGGCTGCTGATGCGAGGCATTAAAACGCTGGGAATCAGGATGGAAGAACATGAAAAAATACATCTCAAATCGTTCGTTTCCTATCCGGGCATGAAGGCGTTTCGAAAATTTATTACCCAGGTCTTGAAAACCACCCAAATCACGATATTGCCAAAAAACAATCGCGTGGATTCGGCGGTATGGTTTCATTTGATGTCGGCAGTGCGGAAAAGGCCGAGTCCGTTTTGAATAAAGTGAGATTCTTTACACTTGCGGAAAGTCTGGGGGCAGTGGAGAGCTTAATTTCAATTCCGGCCTTGATGACACATGCTTCCATTCCGGCTGAGCGTCGTGCAGAACTTGGGATAACTGATGGGTTGATTCGTATTTCAGTAGGTCTGGAAGATGTTGAAGACTTATTGGAAGACCTGGAACAAGCGCTACAAGGATAATCGTGGATGGACCGCCTCATAGCTGACTGCCATTATTTACACCCTGTCATTTGGAATAAATATGGTAGAATGAGATATCGGTATCTTATTAGCTTGAAAGAAGGTGGAATGGCATGAAAAACCGCAAAAAACAAACGGCGTCAATGCTGCGTTCGAAAATGGTCGATTTTAAACAGTTTGCGATCACTTTGTTATGTGTGGGTTCGTTCTTCTATATAGGAACCATCCTTCCCTCTGGCGACAAAGCGATGATAGACACATATGTCTATATGGGAGCGACAATAATGTTCCTGGGCATATCCATAGTATTTTTCTCATTATCCAAAAAATACAAGAAGATCTTGGCCGAAATGGATGACCAGGATACTTTACAACAATAGAAGCAAACCTGATTCTTTAAAAGAATCAGGTTTTTTTATTTTTCTAGTGTTGTTGCCCATCAAGGGGCAGATTCATCATACTTCTTGCCTCCTTCATTTAATAAAAGCTCTTGAAAGTGGGTAAAAAGATCGAAATTTTCAAATAAATAGGCAAAAGCCGTTTACAAATATCGAATTTGTGGATATACTTACCAAGTAATAAAAAATATTCCAAAGGAGGTCGAAGAAAATGACATTGTATCTACATGGAGTCGTCGCAATCAGCCGGTCCGTTTCAATTGACAATCACATAACATTCGACCTGTGCCAAGCGGAATATTTCTAAAGCAATTTGGCTTTATTAATCATTCAGACATAGCGGCCGCAGGGAGAAGTGTTTTATCCTGCGGTCTTTTTATATTCTCAAAAAAACCCGCAGGAGGACGTAACTTTCTGCGGCCTTTTTATGCCTTTTTGTTGGGCCGCTCCCTTAAAGGAGGTGATATTATGACACTGAATATGCTTTTTTCACAATCACGATTAAAATGAAAAAAATGACTGCCGAGGAATGTTTGCAACAGGAGAGAATCCACAAGATTCGAGAAGAACATCTAGATAAAGCGATGAAGCATCGTCCTTTTTCTAAAAACATATGAGGTAGGTATCCCGTTCATAAAAAAATTTTAAGAAAGGTGGAGGTTAAAATGTTGAATTTGTTTTACGTAAAAGGGGAGAAGCGTTGCTATTGGCAGGAGAAGGATACCGGCTAACGGATTTGCCGGTGCATTGCCAGCATTGTCATGGTTTGTATGTATATGGACAGCGGAAAATGCGATTGGAAACATGATAAATTGAAGGTTTGTTGACATGATGGTTTTGACGCTGATCAACTAGGAACTGCAACGTTAGAAATGAATATGTAAAATGGGAAAACTCGGCACTCGGGCCGAGTTTTTTTTTCTTTGCCTGAATCAGCAGCACGGACCTGATCCCCCATAACCAAATCCACATCCCGGCAACCACCAAAACCCGAAAATGAGCAATAATATCAGGAGGACAATAAACAGGCCATAACCAAAGCCGTAACCGGACCCTGCATAACAAGGCGCAGGAGCCGGATAACCATAGCTGCATCCGTATGGTCCATAGTTATATCCCATCGTAAAAACCCCTTTCCCTAAAAAATTCCCTATCATTATATGAACATTTGCCTTCGTTCGTTTGTGAATTCATCCAGGCTGGTTTGAACATTTGACACTTTCTTGATTTCTTTTAGTGGGACAGACACGAACAAGCCCACTGTTGCATAGGTATGAATAGGGAAACCAAAGAAACGGGGGATGAAGCCAATGCCCGGAATACTTACAGTTGTCGGTTATATTATTAAAGAATTTTACTTATTTGTTTCCTATGTGAAAAACAACGCTTTTCCCCAGCCCTTGTCATCTCAGGATGAAAAGAGATATCTGAAGCTTATGAGTGAAGGGGACGGTGATGCCCGCAACATCCTGATCGAACATAATCTCAGGCTTGTTGCCCATATCGTCAAGAAATTCGAGAATACGGGCGAAGATACAGAGGATTTGATTTCGATCGGGACAATTGGTTTGATAAAGGCCATTGAGAGTTATTCGGATGGTAAGGGTACGAAGCTTGCCACATATGCGGCGCGATGCATTGAGAATGAGATTTTGATGCATTTACGAGCGACAAAGAAAACGAAGAAAGATATTTCCCTGCATGATCCGATCGGTCAGGATAAGGAAGGTAATGAAATCAGTTTAATCGATGTGCTGAAATCGGAATCGGAAGATGTCATCGATACGATTCAGCTCAATATGGAAATTGAAAAGGTGAAAAAGTATATTGATATTTTGGATGAACGCGAAAAGGAAGTCATTGTAGGCAGGTTTGGACTGGATTTGAAAAAGGAGAAAACCCAGAGGGAAATCGCTAAAGAGCTTGGCATTTCCCGCAGTTATGTATCAAGGATCGAAAAACGCGCTTTGATGAAGATGTTCCATGAATTTTACAGGGCAGAAAAAGAGAAGGAAAAGAAAGCTAAAGGATAGGAATGGTAATCAAAGAGAGTGCGGGGAAATTTCCCCGCACTCTTTTTTAATATTTATTTCTGATCAAATCTGCAAATGCATGATAAATCTCGATTCCTTGAAAAAGGAACAGACGTGAAGCGGTTAAAGAAAAAACCCCTATCATAATTAGTCGAAACCACATATGAATCACTCCTCCATTTTATTTTTGTAAAATGTCAGAGCGTGAGGCTACGTAATTCGCCTGAAAAAAACCGGACTGAGATATCGTCGCCGAAGATTAGAGTGAAAATAAAGAAAGCCCAAGATGGAAAATTCGAAAATGAGAATAACGATAAGTGACTGCCAGGAACTAAAGGAAGGCACGAAAGGCTGTTTCTTGTCGGCCTTATCCCAATGATGAACATCGGTATGTTCTTCAATGGTTAGCTGCTGTGCATGATGGTGGAACTGTATGGGCAGTGTCCAAAGGAGCAGGATGATGGCAGACATGTGAATAAAGAATTTCATATGAATCATCCACCCCTTTCCCGAGAATATATTCATCATAACATGCTTTTAATCTGGGATATAGAAAAATGTTCCGACAAAATACTGAAAATTCCTTTTAATTAGAAAAATATTGAATTAACCTCTATAATGGGATTAGTGATAAAAAGGGGGCAATGCAGGATGGGATATTCTTTAACATGGGATTTGGATATCTTTTTTAAAGGAGGAAGCTCTTCTAAGGAGTTCCTGATTTTTTTAGATGAAATCAACGAGGAGGTAAAAGAATTAGACCGACTTGTAAGCAATTTCAATCCGGTAGGAAATGATGAAATCAGTTTAATCCAGGCATTGGATCTTTTTAAAAATACAAATATGAAATCTTCGCAGGCAGGTGCTTTCATTGGATGCCTGGAAGCTCAAAATGCGCAGGATAAAAAGGCTGGACAGCTACGGGTCAAACAAATGAAGATAGTCGCTTCACTAAAAATGGTGTTAAGCAAGTTGGATGAAAAGTTGATACAGCTTGATGATGCATTTTTAAAAAAATCCTCGAAAAAGAACCATTGAATGAAATTAAATTCGTATTGAATGAACGTCGGGAAAAGGCAAAGGAAAAGCTTTCCGTGAAAGAAGAATCATTAATCACCCAATTGGCCATGGACGGTTTCGAAGGTTGGAGCCAAATGTATGATACGATCGTCGGTTCAATGACCATCCCTTATAAGGGTGAAAAGCTTTCAGTTGGCCAAGCGGCGAATAAATTTTCTGATCCTGATGAAAGGGCCCGGAAAGAATTATTTACTGCGTGGGAACAGGCTTGGGAGGAAAAAAGTGACCTTTTTGCCCGGACTTTGAACCACTTGGCTGGCTTCCGTCTCAGTGTGAATGAAAAAAGGGGCTGGGATGATATTTTGAAAGAGCCTCTTGAAATAGGGAGGATGAAAAAGAAACCCTCGAAAGCATGTGGAATGTAATTGCCGATCATAAGGAACCGCTTGTGAGGTTTTTAAAAAGGAAAGCGGAATTACTGGATATGGATAAATTAAGTTGGGCGGATCTGGATGCACCGCTCGCTGTTACAGCAGAGTCCAAAGTAATGGATTATCAAGAAGGTGCAGATTTCATCATACAGCAATTCTCTAAGTTCGGCTCTCAATTGGCGAACTTCACCCAAAAGGCTTTTGAAGACAGCTGGATTGAAGCTGAGGACAGGCCAGGTAAGAGACCAGGCGGTTTTTGCACCGGCTTTCCATTAAATAAGCAGTCAAGGATTTTCATGACGTATTCGGGCACCCCATCCAATGTATCGACATTGGCTCATGAATTGGGACATGCATTCCATTCTTATGCGATGAGGGATATCCATCCATTGAATCGGTCATATGCAATGAATGTGGCTGAAACCGCCTCCACTTTTGCTGAAATGGTCGTAGCGGATGCAGCTGTGAAGGAAGCGGCCAGTGAGGAAGAAAAGCTGGTGCTTTTAGAAGATAAAATTCAGCGTTCCGTGGCATTATTGATGAATATCCATGCCCGCTACTTATTCGAAACAAGGTTTTATGAAGATAGGAAGCAAGGATATGTCAGTGCCGAACGGTTGAGTGAACTGATGGTCGATGCACAAAAGAAGCTTATGGCGATGCTTTGAGTGATTATAATCCAACGTTCTGGGCTTCAAAGCTCCATTTTTATATTACAGGAGTGCCATTTTATAATTTTCCGTACACATTCGGATACTTATTCTCATTAGGCATATACGCGAATGCCCTGAAAGAACCTGCAGGATTCGAAGAAAAATATATCGCCCTATTAAAGGATACCGGTTCCATGAAGGTCGAGGATTTGGCGGAGAAACATTTAGGAGTCGATTTAAAGACCCGGGATTTTTGGGAAGAAGCAGTTAATGCCTGTATGGAGGATGTAGAAGAATTCATGCGTTTGACCGACCCATTAGTCCGAAAAGCATAAGATGGGTTCAGGCTGGAATATGAACGAAAAAAGCGGATGTCCGGTTTAGGACATCCGCTTTCTTATTAAACTTTCTTCAGTTTAAATGGACTGACCATAAGTAATGATAATATAATCATGAGGGATAAGAAAAAGACCGGATGGAAATACGGGATGGCTAGATAACTTAAAGTAGCGATGCAGCCCGCAACCGTAATTGGCACTCCTGTAAAATATCCATTGCTTTCACTTATATTGAAGCGGGCGAGACGAAATGCGCCACAGCCAATATAGAAAACCGTGAAGAGTGTGCCAGGTGCTCCGAATTCTATCAATATTCCTTGGTATAATAATAGAGCCGGTGCGACGCCAAAGGATATGATGTCACACATGGAGTCAAGTTGCTTACCCAATTCCGATTCAATGTTGAATTTCCGTGCAACCATACCGTCAAAGCGATCTGCAAGGGCAGCCAGGAAGATTAAAAGCAGGCTTAAATTCAATTGGCCGTGCATCACGGCAATTATCGCAAATCCACCAAGGGATAAATTAATTAAAGTAAGTATATTTGCTGTTTGTGCTTTCACTTTTTTAATGGTTTGATCTAGGGCGTGTAATAAAAACATCTTTTCACTCCTTTCAAATGAAACAAATTAAAACAAAATATAGTAAACATAAGTATTTATTATATAATAATATTTTATTTAACACAATTTATGCAAGGGATTTTAGAATAATTTTACAATTTGGAGTGGTTTTATTTGTTTCAGTCTTTGTATCGCGTTCTTATTGAACTGACGAATGGTCAGTATTCATCAGGTTTATTAAAACACTTTAGCCAATCTCGTTGGAGCAGGCCCTTAATTTTATTTTATGTAAAAACATTCAACCTTAATCAAGAGGAATTTGGTAAGGAGTTAAAAGCATATACCAATTTGCACGAGCTATTTACAAGGCAGTTAAAGGCGGACGCGAGGCCAATTACGGCAGTTCCGTCTGCGGTAGCTTGTCCCGTGGACGGTGTTCTTGAGGATTCAGGGGAGATACGCGCTGATAAAAAGATCGTCGTTAAGGGAAAGGTATATTCAATGGAGGAAATGCTCGGGGATGAGCTTTTTTGGAAAAGTACTTAGGCGGCAAATATCTCGTGTTATACTTAAGCCCGAGTCATTACCATAGGATCCATGCTCCAATCAAGGGTTCCGTAGTCAAACGTTGGACCCTTGGAAGGAAATCATATCCCGTTAATAAATGGGGGATGAAATATGGAAAAGAGCCTTTATCAAAAAATTATCGGACAATAACTGAACTTCAAAATGAAGCGGGAAATCTGGCAATGGTGAAAGTCGGGGCCATGTTCATAAATTCGATCGTCATTACTGATGAATCGGATGAATTGGAAAAAGGGCAGGAATTTTCTTATTTCAGCTTTGGGTCCACAGTCGTGCTTCTTTTTGAAAAAGGAAGTTTTGAACTTGAAGGGAACATATCCATTCCCGCAGATGTCCGTGTAGGTGAAACAATCGGATTCATGAGAGCCGTCTAACTTCAAATGAAAATAAGAGGCTGACATTTGATGTCAGCCTATGTATTTCATATTAAAATATGGATCGGATTTTATGTGTTAGGGATCTTCGATGAATTTCCGTTTCTATGAGGCGGATGAAATCGGTACTCAACTTTAAATTCTGTGCTTTAAAATAGGATTCAAGCAACAGGTCATCAGATAGTTTTTGCATCAGAACGCCACTTATGGGCTGCTCACCTCCAGTAGGGATTGCGAGGAATAATTTAGTGTTTACTTGCATATATTGATAAGTCTTCCTTGATGTACCCCTACTGTATCAGAAATAAACGTGGAGAACAATCGTTCTGTTATCCACAGATAAAAGTGGATAACCTGTGGTTAAGTTGTTTACAAGATGAACGGAATGGTGCACATCAGTATGGAAAATGTTAGTAAAGTTATCCACAGGTTGAATAAATGAAATTTTTGTCGAAATCTTTTAGGAATAATTAGTTCTTTGGTTCTGGTCTGCCTGCAAATTTCCCATTATTTAATGAAAAATGCCTTTCCATATCAGAAAACATACATTATGATGTTTCTTTACCGTCAGCCATTCTTTCCTAATTTTTTTTGAAAGTGGGCTGAAAATTCGATATGATGGAAACGGTAAATTTTAATGAAAATATAGAGGTGCCAATATGCTTAAATTATTTTTGCCGAGTGAACATGTTAAAAGCATTTTTAATATAGATCCTCAAGAATTGAAAAAAGAGGGATTAAGGGCGTCATTACCGATTTGGATAATACTCTCGTTGAATGGGACAGGCCAACTGCCACCCCCGATTTAATCAAATGGTTCGACAATATGCGGGAACATGGGATTTTAGTGACGATTGTGTCCAATAATAATGAAAATCGGGTTCGGGCTTTTTCCGATCCGCTTCACATTCCGTTCATCTTCCAGGCCAGAAAACCGATGGCAAGGGCTTTCCATAAAGCCCGTAAGACAATGGGGCTGAAATTAGAAGAAACGGTGGTAATCGGCGATCAGTTATTGACGGATGTATTGGGAGGGAACAGAGGCGGATTTCATACGATCTTAGTGGTCCCTGTCGCACAAACCGACGAATTCAGAACAAGGATCAATCGTTATTTTGAAAGAAAGATCATGGCGTTTTTTAAACGAAAAGGAATGATAGAATGGGAGGATCAAAATTGAACAATCATCAAGAATTAGTGTGCATCGGCTGCGGTGTGAAGGTCCAGACTGAAGATCCGAACGAGTTGGGCTTTGCCCCTAAATCGGCTCTGGAAAAAGAAAGCATCGTTTGTCAGCGCTGCTTTAAATTGAAACATTATAACGAAGTTCAGGATGTATCCTTAACAGACGATGACTTCTTGAAAATCTTGAATAAAGTAGGCGAAACCGACTCTTTAATCGTCAAAATCGTCGATATTTTTGATTTCAATGGAAGCTGGCTGCCTGGCCTTCATCGATTTGTAGGAAGAAATGATGTTCTTCTGATCGGAAATAAGGTCGATTTATTGCCTAAATCCGTAAAACCGAACAAGTTGATCAATTGGATGAGGCAATCGTCCAAGGAATTGGGTCTTAACCCGGTCGATGTCCTGCTTGTCAGTGCGGAAAAGGGAAAGCACATACTTGAAGCGGCGGATGCGATCGAGCGGTATCGCAGAGGAAAAGATGTCTATGTGGTGGGCTGTACGAATGTAGGAAAATCGACTTTCATCAACCGTCTTATAAAAGAAGTGAGCGGTGAAAGTGATATCATCACGACTTCCCACTTCCCTGGGACTACTTTGGATATGATCGAAATTCCTTTGGATGATGAACAGGCATTGATCGATACACCAGGAATCATTAATCATCATCAAATGGCTCACTATGTGGACAAACGGGACTTCAAGGTGATTATGCCGAAAAAGGAAATCAAGCCGAGAGTGTACCAACTGAATGAAGGGCAGACGCTATTTTTCGGAGGGCTCGCCAGGTTGGACTATGTTTCAGGCGGAAGGCGTTCATTGACTTGCTACCTTTCGAATGAATTGAATATTCACCGTACGAAACTGGAAAAAGCCGATGAATTGTATAAAAACCATGCCGGGGAATTACTGACGCCTCCACGGCCAGAACAAATCGAGGAGTTTCGAAGCTGATTCCACATGAATTCTCCTTGAAAGATGGTAAAATGGATATTGTGTTTTCTGGTCTTGGCTGGGTGACGGTCAATGAGCCAGGAGCGAAAATCGTCGCACATGTTCCAAAGGGCGTCAATGTGATCGTTCGCAAATCATTAATCTAAATATAGGGGTCGTCTAGACTATGAAAAAGATATATGGGGTAATGGGAGATCCAATTGCACATTCGATGTCACCGGACATTCATAATGATGCATTTGAAAAAGAAAATATAGAAGCGGTTTATCACCATTTTCATGTGACGAAAGAAGGTTTGAACGATGCCGTGAAAGGCATGAAAGCCCTTGGTATAGAAGGGTTTAACATCACGATTCCTCATAAGACTTCAATCATCCCTTTCCTGGATGAAGTGGATGAACTGGCCCTTGCAATCGGGGCTGTAAATACGGTTGTTAACAAAAATGGTCGGTTTATAGGGTATAATACAGACGGAAAAGGATTTTTCAAATCTTTATGCGATGAAATATCAGGTGACATCAAGGCTAAAAAACGTTAGTGATCGGAGCGGGCGGTGCTGCGCGTGCGATTTATTTTACCCTCGTGAAAGAAGGGGTAAAGCAAGTTGATATTGCAAACCGGACAAAGGAAAGAGCGGCCCAGCTTGTTTCTGATTGCCCATATGATAAAGTATCGAAGGCACTCTCGATTATCGAAGCGGAAGAAAGCTTATCACAATATGATTTAATCATCCAAACGACTTCTTCTGGAATGAGTCCTGAATTGGATCATTCACCGTTAAAGGTCGACCAGCTTAAAACCGGTGCAATTGTCAGTGACATCATCTATAACCCTCTGCAAACCAAGCTTCTGCGTGAAGCTGGGGAAAAAGGGGCCGAAACGCAAAATGGTCTGGGGATGTTCATCAACCAGGCCGCGCTCGCATTTGAGATATGGACAGGCATTATGCCGGATACAGCAAGAATGACAGATATTGTCTTGAACAAACTAGGAGGTAACACATGTTAACAGGAAAACAGAAAAGATTTTTACGATCAAAGGCCCATCACCTCAATCCAATTTTTCAAGTTGGTAAAGGCGGAGTCAATGATAATCTCATCAAGCAAATTGGTGAGGCGCTTGAAGTACGTGAATTAATCAAGGTCAGCATCCTGCAAAACTGTGAAGAGGACCGCAATGATGTGGGGCTTACTTTATCAAAAGGTGCACGGGCGGAATTGGTTCAGATTATCGGCAACACAATTGTGCTGTATAAAGAATCAAAAGAAAACAAACAACTTAAATTACCTTAAGGAACCTATCTATGAAAAAATTGGAATTCTTGGCGGTACATTCAATCCTCCGCATATCGGGCATTTAATTATAGCCAATGAAGTGCTGGATGCCCTTGAGCTAGATGAAATCAGGTTCATGCCAAATCACGTTCCCCACATAAGGAAAAATCGGAGGAAGTAACCGATATGGACAGGCTGGCCATGTTGGAAAACGCGATAGCCGGAAACCCATCTTTTTATATTGAGGGTATTGAAATAGAAAGAAAAGGCACATCTTATACGTATGACACGATAAAATTGCTGAAAGAACTTGAGCCAACCAATGAGTTCTATTTCATAATTGGCGCAGATATGATTGAATACTTACCGAATTGGCACCGTATCGACGAGCTGGTGCATATGGTCAATTTCGTCGGGGTGAAGCGCCCTGGATACAATGAAAAGACCTTATACCCAATCACGATGGTGAAAGTCCCCCAGATGTTCATTTCGTCTTCCATGATACGAAGGAAGTTAAGAACGGGGAAAACCGTGAAATATTTAATAGCAGATCCAGTGGTGAAGTATATTAAAGGGAATGGTTTATATGAATCGTGAGAAAGCATTGGCGCTGGTCAAAGAACAAATCACCGAGCGCAGGTACATTCATACCTTGGGTGTGGTCGAGTCAGCAATTGAACTTGCTGAACGGTATGGTGCCGACGTCAAAAAAGCGGAACTGGCAGCCATTTTCCATGATTATGCAAAATTTCGTCCAAAAGAAGAAATGGAGCAAATTATAATCGCTGAAAAAATGGACCCGGCATTACTTGAATACAATATGGAGCTGTGGCACGCTCCTGTCGGGGCTTATTTGGTGAAAAAGGAAGCTGGCATTCAGGACGCCGAAATCTTGGATGCGATTGCCTATCACACGTCTGGCAGGGTTGGCATGAGCCTTTTGGATAAAGTCGTATACCTTGCTGACTATATCGAGCCGGGACGTTCTTTTCCCGGTGTCGACGAAGTCAGGCAGACAGCAAAGCAAAATTTGGACCATGCTGTCATCCAGGCTTTAAGGAATACAGTTGTTTTTTTAATGAAAAGAAATCAGGCAATTTACCCTGACACATTTAAGACATATAATGATTTGATCATGAATTTGAAGGAGAAGATGTAATGACTGAACGTGAACTTCTTGTAATTGCAGCAAAAGCGGCGGATGATAAAAGAGCGGAGGATATCGTGGCATTGAACATGCAAGGTATTTCCCTTGTAGCGGATTACTTTTTGATCTGTCACGGTAATTCCGAAAAACAAGTACAAGCAATAGCTCGTGAAATGAAGAGTAAAGCTGATGAATCAGGAATCGATGTAAAGCGTCTTGAAGGTTTTGACGAGGCGAAATGGGTGCTTGTGGATCTTGGCGATGTAGTGGCACACATTTTCCATAAAGATGAAAGAAACTACTATAACCTCGAACGTTTATGGGGAGATGCACCTTTTGAAGATCTAGAGAGTGAACTGACTTCATGACTTACGAACGCTTTGCCTATGTATACGATGAATTGATGAAGGACGCACCTTATGAAAAATGGCTGATGATCCTTACGGCGAAGCTGGAACAGTATGGAGTTGGTGGAAGGAAAGTCCTGGATTTAGCGTGTGGAACCGGGGAAATGACCGTTGAATTGGCGCAGCACGGATTCGAAGTCACCGGCGTGGATTTATCTGATGAAATGCTTCTTGTCGCTAATGAAAAAGCGGTTAAGCTTGGATTATCGATTCCGCTTTTCCAGCAGAATATGGCAGAACTTGAAGGACTTGGCCAATTTGATTGTGTCACGATTTTTTGTGATTCGCTGAACTACCTTCGCGGTGAAGAGGATATAGTCAAGACGTTCAGCCGGGTTCATGAGCATTTGAAGGATGGCGGATTGCTTCTATTTGATATCCATTCCATTTATAAAATGGAACAAATCTTTGGTGATAATACGTTTGCTGTCAATGGTGAAGAAGTATCCTATATATGGGATTGCTTTCCGGGTGAAGAACCTTACAGTGTGGAACATGATTTAAGTTTTTTCGTAAGGGACGATGAAAGCGGTCTTTATGACCGTTTTGATGAGTTGCATTATCAACGGACCTATCCGGTTGAACAATATAAAAACTGGTTGGAGCAAGCAGGTTTCAAGGTTTCTGAAATTCTGGCGGATTTTGAAGAAGCACCGCTTGTAAAAGAAACCGAAAGAATCTTGTTTGTAGCCAGTAAATGATAAAGAGGTCAAGATCCCCCGTTCGTACATCAGTCTGTACGAGTGGAGGTCTGACCTCTTCTTTTTTTTTGCTTTTAGCAGGAATCGAGATCTTGATTACGAATATTAATAAGGATGGCCGAACTGTTTTTCAACTTCGTGAAGATCCTCTGCAAACTTTTCATGTGTCGCTTGAAAAAGATGATGGAACATTTCCCCGGTTTCAGCTTCTAAAACCTTGATCCCCTCACCTGTTATTCCACCCTTTACACAAACCTTTTCCTGTAGGGTCGGCAATGTATAAACCCCTTTGCCGAGCAATTCCCCTAAGCCAACCAGCATATTCTCAGTCAAAGTCGTAGCCGTTTCTTTATCTATCTTCGTCGTTTGGCAAGCCGCGTCAATAAAAGCTTGAGCTAAATAGCTGAAAAAGGCAGGACCGCAGCTGACGATATCGGAAGCTACCCGGGTGATATCATTTTCAATGATGACCGGTGCCGATATGGCGGAGGCCAAATCAAATAAAGCTGAAACTTTCTCCTTACTGCAGCTCTTGCTGAAACTCAGTAACGATACCCCTGAGCCCACACGGTTCGTTATGCTCGGGATAAAACGGGCACAGGGGGCATTCACTGCCGATTCGAGCTGGGAGACTGAAACCGGGCTTGTGATGGAAATAACCAGCTGATCCCTTTTTATATGGTGTTTGATGCCTTGTAATAGGCTGTTAATCTGCAATGGTTTTACACAGAGAAAAATAAAGTCCGCTTGTTCGACGATTTCGGCTGCGCTTTCCGCGACCTTGATATCCGAGTGTTTCTCCTTCAGCACCAATGCTTTGGAAAGCGTACGATTTGTAATGATTAGATCTGCCGGATTCAATATCTTTGCCTCCAGCCATGCCTCGATTAAAATGGTACCCATATTGCCGGTTCCGATAACACCGATTTTCTTCAATTCCGATCAACTCCTCTCACTTAAAGCGATTGATTCTCCTAAAAACACTATGTATTTTTAATCTGTCCTATGACAAAGTATCGTGCGAAATCCAATAAGGAGGTAAAGAAATGGAAGGAATTTCAAAAAAGAAGATGACGTTGATAAGCGTTGCCGTGGCATTTCTGGCAGCAGGCATTTACTTTTTTTGCAACAAGGGGAAAGTCCGGCTGATACGGAAGATATATTTCCCGTAACTACAAAAGAAGCTGAAATGGAACAAAGTGTAAATGAGTCGGCTGCGGAAGCTGAGATCATTAAAGTAGACGTTAAAGGAGCGGTCAAGTCCCCGGGCATATTTACTGCACAGGCAGGTGACCGGGTGATTGATTTGATTTCAGCTGCGGGCAGTTTTACGGACAAGGCTGATACGGATAAAGTGAATTTTGCCCAAATCGTCGAAGATCAAATGGTCATTTATGTTCCGGAAATAGGTGAAGAAGACAAAGGGAACTTGGAGAATATACAAGTCGGGTCGTCTGGTGATGCCGTCACTAAGGGGATGTCAGGAGGACAGGTGAACTTGAATACAGCCACACTGGAAGATTTGGAAACCTTGACGGGAATTGGACCATCCAAAGCGAATGCGATCCTGGAATACAGGGAGACGGTAGGGAAATTCAAGGAGGTCGATGAATTGAAGAAGGTTACGGGAATCGGCGATAAAACGTTTGAAAGGTTACGGGATTCCATTTCGGTGAAATGAATGATTGAATATGCTACACAAATGGACAGGAAGAGGGTAAAATTGAAGAAAATCATTTAGTGGTAAGGGGATACAACATGAACAGAATTAGTTGGGATCAATATTTCATGGCACAAAGCCATTTATTGGCTTTAAGAAGCACATGTACACGCCTCACGGTAGGGGCGACCATCGTCAGGGACAACCGAATCATTGCGGGGGATATAATGGGTCCATTGCAGGAGGGACGCATTGTATTGATGACGGCTGTTATGTAATTGATAATCATTGTGTCAGAACGATACATGCAGAAATGAATGCACTTTTACAATGTGCGAAATTTGGGGTGCCTACTGATGGAGCGGAAATATATGTGACGCATTTTCCGTGTCTTCAGTGCTGTAAATCACTCATCCAAGCTGGCATAAAGGCTGTTTATTATGCCGAGGATTACAAAAACCACCCATATGCCCTCGAATTATTTAAACAGGCTGGTGTCAAGACCGAGAAGGTTGAAGCAAAAGGGGCCATCGATGTTAATGGAAAACAAAAAAGGACTTTGTATTCTTATTGCTAGCTCAACTTGAACGAACAGGCCTGGGAAAAGAAGATTTATTGGAGCTGGAAAAACAGGCCAATCAGATATTTGAAAATTAAATAGGACGGAGGGCAGGCATGGCCAGACAACTTATCTTACTGGCCGTTTCAGCCACCTTTGGTGTTACGGCCCATTCTCTTTTAAATGTAAGGCTGCTGATCATTATCCTTATTTTTCTCTGTTTCCTTTATTTTTCGGTGGGGTTAAGTGTGAAGGCCCTTGCTTTTCATTTGGTGATCATGGGGATATTTTTAGGGGCCGCCTCCTTCTCCGATCACCGAAACAAAACTGCCTATGATGGAACGGAAAGCCAATTTATCATCACGTTTACCGACCAACCGAATATAGATGGAAATTCATTAAAAGGTTTCATTGGCAGTGAGAAAGGCGAACGGTTAGTACTTCGTTATAAAATCACCACCGAATTGGAGCAGGAAAATCTGAGTAAGTTTCTGCGAATCGGTTTATCATGTCCGGCTGAAGGGACATTGCAAATTCCGGAGGATAACAGGAATGAAAACAGTTTCGATTACCAGCGTTATCTTTTCCGCCAAGGCATCCATTGGATATTCAAAGCGGATTCCATTTCATTTCAAGAATGCAAAGAGGGCGGAAGCTCGATTCTAGTTTCGATTCGTAATTTGCGCTTAAAGGGGATTTCATATATTAGAGAACACTTTCCTGAGGAATCGAGCGGTTTTGTCACAGCTCTCATATTCGGTGACCAGACAGATATAGATGAAGGCGACCTTACTAATTATCAGCGGTTGGGTTTGGTTCATTTACTGGCGATTTCCGGTCTTCATGTCAGTTTTTTAACGGGGATGTTATTTTACATCGGCATCAGGGTTGGGAATACACGGGAAAGAATGATGGTGGCCATCTTACTCTTCCTTCCGGTTTACATGTTACTTTCAGGTGCCAGTCCATCAGTGGTGAGATCCTGTTTAATGGCTATGCTTTTCTTTCTGCTTCTGCTATTCAAGAAGCGGGTTTCGGCGGGAGCCGCAATCGGCTCGACTTATATGGCACTATTGTTTTTTCGGCCTAATATGCTCTATGATATAGGTTTTCAGCTTTCGTTCGCGGTCACATTCTCCATTATCATGTCTTCAAGCATCTTCTTTCAATATCCGAAGAAAACGCTGCAGCTGTTCATCCTCAGTACCATCTGCCAATTGGCAGCCCTTCCGATTTTGCTTTTTCACTTTTTTGAAGTATCTTTCCTTGGCGTGTTTCTGAACGTATTGTATGTTCCGCTTTATTCCATCATATTGCTGCCATTTTCACTGATTTCCCTCCTCATTCATTTATTACTGCCTTCCTTAGGACAACCTCTCATATCATTATTGAATTTCACCTTCGTAGTCTGCAATCAAGCCGCGGATGCTGCATCGGATTTGCCGCTGGCCTCCATTCCGTTTGGAAAGCCACCCTTCCTCATGATGTCATTACTTGTTATTTCCCTTTTAGGGTTGGGCATGACTTGGGAAGCATCCTTTGAAAAAAGTAAAATCTGGTGCGGAATAATAATTGTCCTTTTACTTTTGCAATATAACTTACAAAGGTTCTCGCCTTTTGGTGAAGTGCAAATCATCGACGTTGGACAAGGTGACTCCATTTTAATTATCCTGCCTTTCAATCGCGGTAATTATTTGATTGATACGGGTGGACAAATTACATTTCCAATCGATACATGGGCAATAAAGCGAAAGAAGTTCAACACGGCAGATGATATCATTATTCCATTATTGAAAAGTAAAGGAATCCACCAATTGGACAAACTGATTTTAACCCATCCGGATGCAGATCATATGGGGAGTGCAAAAGAATTAATAGAACATTTTAAAGTTGCGGAGATCATCATTGGAGGCTGGAGTGAAGAGCAATACAGGGATATGGATTTTGTATCCGTGGCAAGAGATAAAAAAATGAAAATGACTGTCCTGAAAAGGGGGACCATTGGGTTGCGGGCGGAGCGCCTTTTGCTGTGCTAAGTCCATTTGAGAAAGAAGAAAATAAGAATGATTCATCCATAGTTCTATTCACGGAGCTTGGGGGATTGTCATGGTTATTGACCGGCGATATGGGAGAAGTAGGGGAAAGGGAACTATTGAGAACATTTCCGCAGTTGCAGGCAGCTATCTTGAAGGTCGGTCACCATGGCAGTAAAACTTCTTCTTCCGTGCCCTTCCTTAAACAGCTGCAGCCGAAAGCGGCGCTTATTTCAGTTGGAAAAGATAACCGCTACGGTCACCCCCATGGAGACGTAATTGGGAATCTCGAGGGAAATGGCATAAAAGTGTTCAGGACGGACGAGGATGGTTCTATTATTTACAAGTATTACAAAAGCAGTGGAACCTTTCGGAAGACTCTCCCATAGTATATAGAAAATCAAAAAGAAAGAGACTGCAGCGGCAGCCTCCATCAGGAAAAATAAGTGCATGTAATGAATGAAATCAGGATCCGACAGCTTTAATGACGACAGCTATGGTGAACATGGCAGCGAAAAATACAAAAGAACCGATGAATCCTATAGCGGAATCAGCGACGTCATCTGTTTTTGATTGAACATTCTTTTCGAATTCGTTCATTATTTACCCCTCCTATTTCTGCTAATAGTATAAAACATTACCAAAAAAAATCTACAGGCTTCATTCCTTCATTTCCTTTACTGACAAGAGTTGTCACAAATAGTTTGGGATTTTGAGGTCAAAATAGAAGTACAAACAAAGTAAGCGAAAAAGAAAAATGCTCATTTGTTCTACATGAATACTCTACCCGCTTTCAAGGAAGATTACCCGGGCCTCTCTTGAAAGTGTTCATATAGATCCGGAATTAGCCCTTTTAAGGGCTAGTTCCCTTTATAGCTTGTCAAATGGTCCATCCACCTATACCATTAGAGAAGAATACATAGTAAAGAGGCGGATTCTATTGGTATTAGACGTTTGGAAAAGTATAAAAAAGGGCAATTCGCGCCAGTATACTTGTTATATGGGACGGAAGCCTATCTAATTAATGAAACAAAGCAGCTATTGATCGAGAATGTCCTTCACGAAGATGAGATGGATTTTAACTTTTCTCAATTTGATTTAGAAGAGACGCCTGTTGAAACTGCGCTTGAAGATGTCGAAACCCTTCCGTTTATTGGGGAAAGGCGCCTTGTTTTCATGCAAAACCCATTTTTTTGACAGCTGAAAAAACGAAGTCAAGAGTTGAACATAATGTGAAAAGACTGGAAGCGTATTTGGCTGACCCGGTTCCATATTCTATTGTCGTATTGACCGCACCTTATGAGAAGCTGGATGAACGGAAAAAAATCACCAAGGAACTGAAGCGTAAGGCGGTTCTCGTTGAAGCGAAGAAGCTTGGTGATCATGAGTTAAAGGGGTGGGTGAAGGAGAGGGTCGAAGCTTCTTCAGTCCGAATAGATGAGCAGGCTACAGAGCTTTTACTTGAACTTGCAGGAACGAATCTGATGATGCTGACGAATGAACTGGATAAAATGGTGCTTTATACGGAAGCTGATAAACACATTACAGTCGAGGTAGTGGAAAAGCTGGTCGCTAAATCCCTTGAACAGAATATCTTCACACTTGTTGATCATGTGTTACAGCGGAAGATGGAGAGTGCCATGACGATACTGCACGATCTTCTCAGGCAGAATGAAGAGCCGATCAAGATCTTGAGTGTCATGGCAGGACAGGTCAGGCTCATGTATCAAGTGAAGGAGCTTTCCCGTCAGGGCTATAGCCAGCAAAAAATTGCAGGTCAACTGAAGGTGCATCCTTACAGGGTAAAGCTGGCACTTGAAAAGACGGGGAAATTCCAGGAACGCGAGTTGTTGAGCATCATGAACGACTTAGCGGAAGCTGATTATAAAATGAAGACCGGCCAAGCAGATAAGGCAATCACGCTTGAGCTGCTGCTTTTAAAAATTAGATGATAAAAAAGGTGGCAGATATCCTGTCACCTTTTTTATGCAAAAACGGCACAAAAAAACGATCCGATTGGATCGTTTAATTTTTTGTCATTATGCGTTAAGAGCGTTAAGTCTTTTCGCTAAACGAGATTTTTTACGGGCTGCCGCATTTTTATGGATTAATCCTTTAGATGCAGCTTTGTCTAATTTCACAGCAGCTGTTAAAAGAGCTTCTTTAGCAGCTTCAACGTTTTCACCAGCTAATGCAACTTCAGCGTTTTTCACTGTAGTACGCATAGTTGATCTAACAGTAATGTTATGAACGCGTTTTTTGTCGTTGATTTTTACACGTTTAATAGCAGATTTAATGTTTGGCATTCCGTTCACCTCCTACAAAGAAATCGAGATTATATGAACTCGACTTTTCAAATCCATATCAAATAGCACAAGTGATATTCTATCAGACTGCTCATAAATATGCAATACTTCAGATTGAGAATCGAAAAGGAATTATAATTTCGGGAAAAAATTCATCTCGTCATCACTCATTGTACCAAAAAAATGAATAATAAAAAAGCAAAAACGACAGAATGTTTAAGAGAGACTATTGAAAATACTAGATTAGATACAATTCAAACATCAGGAGGCCGTTATGGAAAATAATTTGGACCTTAGTGAATACGGAATTCGTACAGATTTGGCGATTGAAGCAAAGGAGATAGCCCTTGAACATAAAGGTGTAGTAGAGGAAGTGGATGTATCCCGTATTGAA
Organism: Peribacillus frigoritolerans; assembly: GCA_030562215.1. Classification (GTDB taxonomy): domain Bacteria; phylum Bacillota; class Bacilli; order Bacillales; family DSM-1321; genus Peribacillus; species Peribacillus frigoritolerans_B. The sequence continues at coordinate 834,742 of JAUPFL010000002.1, forward strand.
GGGGTCATTATTAAGGAAAAAGAAGTGGATGATCTGAAGGTATCCTTAGTCGAGGTCACGGCTGAGGGAGAAAAAGAAATCGGTAAGAAACAGGGCAGTTATTTGACCATCGAGGTGCAGGGAATCCGCCAGCAGGACACGGATACGCAGCAACGGGTGGAAAAGGTGTTCGCCAACGAGCTGGCTTACTTCTTGAAAAGAAATAAAATCACCAAGGAAAGCAGTTGTTTGGTCGTCGGCCTTGGTAATTGGAATGTTACCCCGATGCTCTGGGACCTGCAGTCGTTGAGAACCTTGTAGTCACAAGACATTTGTTCGAATTGCAGCCTGAATCCGTCAAGGAAGGCTATCGGCCGGTCAGTGCGATTTCCCCCGGTGTTATGGGGATTACGGGAATCGAGACGAGTGACATCATAAAAGGAGTCATCGAAAAAAGTAACCCTGATTTCCTGATCGTCGTTGATGCATTGGCTGCCCGTTCGATCGATCGTGTGAATGCAACGATTCAAATTACGGATACAGGGATCCATCCAGGGTCTGGTGTAGGAAATAAACGTAAAGAATTAAGTCAGGCTACACTGGGAGTTCCAGTTATAGCAATTGGAATACCTACCGTCGTAGATGCCGTATCGATTGCAAGCGATACGATTGATTATATTTTGAAGCATTTTGGCAAGGAAATGAATGAAGGGGACAGACCATCACGTTCACTGGCACCTGCTGGATTCAGTTTTGGAAAGCGGACAAAGCTGACCGAAGAGGATATGCCAGGTGAAAAGGAACGCCAAACCTTCTTGGGAATGATAGGTGTCCTCCCTGATGAAGAGAAGAGGAAATTGATCTATGAGGTGCTTTCGCCACTTGGTCATAATTTAATGGTTACACCAAAAGAAGTCGATGTTTTCATCGAGGATATGGCCAATTTGATAGCCAATGGTTTAAATGCAGCCTTGCATCATTCAATAAATCAAGATAATGCCGGCTATTATACCCGTTAAATCACTTTCAGTGCCCAAAAATGGTGTTCTACCCTTTCTAGCAAAGTCATAGGTATTAATAGACAAGCTATAGAGAGGGTGGAAGGATGAAAAGAAGAAATTCCCCAGGAATCATAACAGCCATTCACGGATCAACGATTATAAAAACTTTTCTAGGTATTCTCGCCTTGCTTCTTTTTGTTTTTTCAGTCAGTGGGGTCATGACTTCCCTAAGACCGGAGTATCGGATATCTTCTAACTCCGTACATACTGTAGCCAATCAATTCTCGGGAAAAATGCTGTTTTCGATGCTGGCCAATGAAAATCATTATCTTTTTAATGCCCTGCCGGAAGGTAAGCAGGAATCGATCATCACGAATCAATTGATAAAAGTCTCGACCAACATTTCATTGGAGGACCCGCGAAGTTTACTGGGAAGGGAGCTTCCTGGCTTTTCGATTTTTGATAATGAGATCCTCGTTGCTGGGGAAGGAACGAATTATACGAATATGCCGTATGAATCCTCACCGCCAATGGATGTCCTGAATGAAGAAAGGGATGCATCCCTGCAAAACCTGGATGAGATTGAAGAACCGGATAAAGGAGTGGCCAATCAGCCGAATCAAACGACCAATGGACGGAAAGTGGTCGAGATTTACCATAGCCATAACCGGGAATCGTATCTTCCTTATTTAAAGGGCGTGACCGAACCGGACCTAGCCTACCATTCTAAAATCAATATTACGAAACTCGGGGAACGGATGGTTGAAGATTTGGCTGATAAGGGGATCGGTTCATCGCTCGATAAAACGGATATCATGGGAAATCTCAATAATAAAGGATTGAATTATGCCAAATCCTATCAAGAGTCTCGGAAATCCGTACAGACTGCGTTGGCTACCAACAAAGATCTAGAATATATCATTGATATCCATCGTGATTCTAAACGAAAAAAGATACGACCATTAACATTAGCGGTAAAGATTATGCCAAGATTGCCTTCGTGGTCGGGGGCAATAACCCGAACTTCGAAAAAATGCAGCGCTTGCCAATAAGCTTCATAAAGCTTTGGAGAAAAAATACCCTGGCATTTCACGAGGGGTTATGAAACAAGGCGGAGCGGGGCAGAATGGAGTATACAATCAGGATTTGTCAAGCAATGCCATGCTCATAGAAATTGGCGGTGTTGATAATACTTTCGAGGAAATGTACTTGACCGTTGATGCCTTTACCGATGTTTTCAGTGAATTTTACTGGGATGCCAAAGCGGTTGATAAAACGACTGGGGAATCGGAAGCGAAGTAATTTGAAAGGAGTTCTCTTATCATGGTTCGATTTTGGTTGAAATGTACAGGGATTGTGCTCGTATTATTTTTAGGTGTTCTGATCGGGATGCAGCAAGCGAACGACGGCATGAAAAAATGAAGGGGTATGAAGATCCCTCTTTGAATAGTGCATTCATCATTAACCAATCGGACCAAGGGGAGATGGAAGCGGATATCCTTGGTGAAAAAGTAACGAGTCATGATTTGGAGACGAAAAAAGAAAAGCTTGAAGAAATGAAAGCCTTCAACTTTTTCTCATCGATCGGCAAAACGCTTGGAGAGACTATATCAGGTGCCTTTCAAGCACTTATTGATATGATTTAGGTATGAAATGAGTTGAGTGTACCCTGACAAAAGGCTGCATCCGAATCCTGGATGCAGCCTTTTTTATCCTTTGCCCTGCAATGATGCTTCTTTTGTAACTATTCTGTTGAATCTTGCATTTTCTATTGATATAATAAAAAATAGTGTATTGTGTCGACTAGTGGGAGTGAACGTCATGAATAGAGAAGAAAAATTAAAAAGACAATCAAAAATTCGTAACTTTTCCATCATCGCTCATATCGATCATGGTAAATCAACATTGGCGGATCGTATCATTGAAAAAACGAACGCCATGACTCAGCGTGAAATGAAGAGTCAGCTGTTGGATTCCATGGATTTAGAGCGTGAGCGTGGAATTACGATTAAATTGAATGCGATTCAATTGAAATATAACGCGAAAGATGGAGAAGAATACATCTTCCATCTCATTGATACACCGGGACATGTCGATTTTACGTATGAAGTGTCACGAAGCCTTGCAGCTTGTGAAGGCGCTGTCCTTGTTGTCGATGCGGCACAGGGAATTGAGGCCCAAACGCTTGCAAATGTGTATTTAGCTTTGGACAACAACCTGGAAATCATTCCGGTCATCAATAAAATTGATTTGCCGAGTGCAGATCCGGAACGGGTGCGCGGAGAAATCGAGGAAGTGATCGGATTGGATGCTTCCGATGCAGTTTTGGCTTCGGCTAAAGCCGGAATCGGAATCGAGGAGATTTTGGAACAGGTCGTTGAATTGGTTCCAGCTCCGAAAGGTGATCCGGATGCTCCTTTCAAGGCGCTTATTTTCGATTCACTGTTTGATGCGTATCGCGGTGTAGTTGCCTATATCCGTGTTGTTGAGGGTTCGGTTAAAGTGGGCGACAAAATCAAAATGATGTCCACTGGAAAGGAATTCGATGTCACCGAATTGGGTGTCTTCAATCCTAAGACCCAGCTTCTGGATGAACTGAACGTCGGTGATGTAGGTTTTCTTACGGCATCCATTAAAAACGTTGGTGATACGACTGTTGGTGATACGATTACAAGTGCCGTGAATAGTGCGACAGAACCCTTGCCGGGTTACAGAAAGATGAATCCGATGGTATATTGCGGTTTATACCCGATTGACGCATCGAAATTCAATGATTTACGGGATGCATTGGAGAAACTGGAATTGAACGATTCAGCGCTGCAGTTCGAAGCGGAATCATCGCAAGCATTGGGCTTCGGTTTCCGTTGCGGATTCCTTGGACTCCTTCATATGGAAATCATCCAGGAACGGATTGAACGTGAATTCAAAATCGATCTGATCACCACTGCACCGAGTGTTATTTATGATGTGGTGCAAACGGACGGAACGGTCCTGCAAGTGGATAACCCGTCCAATATGCCCGATGCTCAAAAGATCGAACGTGTCGAGGAGCCATACGTCAAAGCGACAATGATGGCACCGACGGAGTTTGTCGGGGCAATCATGGAAATCTGTCAAAATAAACGCGGTAACTTCATTGATATGGAATATATCGATGAGACTCGTGTGAGCATTCATTATGAAATTCCATTATCGGAAATCGTGTATGATTTCTTCGATCAATTGAAATCCAATACAAGAGGCTATGCTTCATTCGATTATGAGTTGATCGGCTACAAACCGTCCAAGCTTGTGAAGATGGATATCTTACTGAATTCTGAAACTGTCGATGCTTTAAGTTTCATCGTTCATAAGGACTTTGCTTATGAACGCGGTAAAGTCATTGTTGAAAAACTGAAGAAATTGATTCCAAGGCAACAATTCGAAGTGCCGATCCAAGCGGCGATCGGGCAAAAAATCATCGCCCGTTCTTCGATTAGTGCAATGCGCAAAAACGTATTGGCTAAATGTTACGGCGGCGATATTTCCCGTAAACGTAAGTTGCTCGAAAAACAGAAAGAAGGTAAAAAGCGGATGAAACAAGTAGGTTCCGTTGAAGTTCCGCAAGAAGCTTTCATGGCTGTTTTGAAAATGGATGATACGACACCAAAAAATAAATAAAATAAACGATAGTTAGAAAAAAGAGGGTAGAGGGGATCTAGCCTCTTTTTCTATCGACTCATTCGATTAAAAGGTTGTGAACACAATGATCAAAAGCGCCTACCTCCATATACCATTTTGTGAACATATTTGTCACTATTGTGATTTCAATAAAGTATTTTTGCAGGGACAGCCGGTCGACGAATATTTACAGATGATGAAAAGGGAAATGGTGATGCAGCTTTCCAAATACCCGACTGCAGGTTTGGATACGGTTTTCGTCGGTGGAGGGACACCGACCTCACTGGATGAAAAGCAGCTTGCATTCTTATGTGAAGCAATCAATGAAACCCTCCCCTTTGATCCCATGAAAGCTGAATATACATTCGAAGCCAATCCCGGGGATCTTTCAAGGGAAAAACTCGAGATCCTTTATGATTCAGGGGTCAATAGACTTAGCTTTGGGGTGCAAAGCTTCAATGATGAATTATTAAAGCGGATTGGCCGGACTCACCGGGCATCTGAAGTCTATGAAACGATTCATTTGGCTCAAGAGGTTGGCTTTACGAATATAAGCATCGACTTGATTTATGGATTGCCGGGCCAAACGATGGAAGATTTCAAGGATACGCTGGATAAAGCGATTGCCCTTCAATTGCCGCACTATTCCAGCTACTCACTGATCGTTGAGCCGAAGACGGTTTTTTATAATCAGATGCGAAGGGGTAAATTAAACCTGCCGCCGCAGGAGCTCGAGGCTTCGATGTATGAGAGGCTGATGGAAGAGATGGAGAAGCATGGTCTGCATCAATATGAAATCAGTAATTTTGCCCGAGCTGGGTTTGAAAGCAAGCACAACCTGACATATTGGGATAATGTGGAGTATTATGGGATTGGTGCCGGTGCACATGGCTATACTGGAGGTAAAAGGGTGGCCAATCATGGGCCTGTGAAGAAATATATCACTCCGTTGCTGGCGAACGAGCTGCCTGTGTTGGAAGAACACCCAGTTCCGCTTCATGAACGGATGGAAGAGGAGATGTTTTTGGGTCTCCGGAAAACGGAAGGAGTTTCATTGGAAATCTTCAAGAATAAATTTTTGTAGAAATGACGGAGATTTTCAGGAAACCGCTCGAAGAAGGATCGGCAAAGGGTTTGCTTAAGGTGGAAGGCGGGTTCGTGCGCTTGACTGAGCGGGGCAAACTTCTAGGAAATGAAGTGTTCCAAACATTTTTAGGCGTGATTGATCCCGACTGAAGGAAATCAGTGTTATTTTAACGATGAATTAGCGGTTTTCATTGTTGACATCATAAGCTGCATTTGATAATTTATTAGTATATTAGCACTCGATGAGACAGAGTGCTAACAGAGGTGATCATACATGCTAACTGATCGTCAATTATTGATTCTACAAGTGATAATCGAGGATTTCATCCATTCTGCCCAGCCAGTCGGGTCACGAAGCTTGTCGAAGAAAGATGAAATTACGTTCAGCTCTGCCACAATTCGCAACGAAATGTCTGATCTTGAAGAAATGGGATTTTTAGAAAAACCCATACTTCTTCCGGTAGGATCCCCTCTGAAAAAGGGTATAGATATTATGTGGATCATTTACTTTCTCCTCAAGCTCCGAAAAAGAATGAAATGAAGATATTAAAATCCGTTTTTGTAGAACGAATTTATGAATTGGAAAAGATCGTTCAGAAGTCAGCGAAAATACTTTCGGAACTGACGAATTATACGGCAATTGTACTCGGGCCAAAAGTGAATGAGCATAAGCTGAAAAAAATCCAGATCATTCCTTTAAGTCCTGAAACGGCAATAGCCATCATTATTACGGATACAGGTCATGTGGAAAATCGAATGATTTCCTTACCGCCTTCTTTTGATATAAATGAAATTGAAAAGATGGTAAACATTTTGAATTCCCGTTTGGTCGATGTTCCGCTAGTTGATCTAAAGGATAAGATCTATAAGGAAGTGGCAGTTCTATTGAGCCGCCACATTCATAACTATGGATCGATGGTCTCGATCCTTGCGGAGACCCTGACGGACACAAAGCCCGAAAAATATTTTTCGGCGGGAAAACGAATATGTTGAGGCAGCCGGAGTTCCATGATATTGCTAAAGTAAGTACGCTTTTATCGATGATTGAGCAGGAACAGGGATTTTATGATCTAATTACTCAAAATCCATCGGGCATCCACGTCAAGATCGGCCGTGAAAATCAAAACACAGTGCTCGATGACTGCAGTTTGATTACGGCAACCTACTCAATCGGGCAGGAGCAAGTTGGCACATTGGCCATATTGGGTCCAACGAGAATGGAATATTCGAGAGTGATCAGTTTGCTTTCGTTTTTCTCGAAAGATTTAACGGCCCTGATGACAAAACTGTATCAAAAATAGTAGCAAAGGTAATATTGTTAAGGTGGCGGAGGAGTATATTCCGCGGCCTGGCATATTACTTTAGCATAAATTGTATTACCCTTTTAGGGAGGTGAGATTGTGACAGAAAATAAAAACGAAGAACAAACATTGGAAAATGAAACAATCGAGGAAAGCGCTGCAGAAGCAGTTTTCGCTGAAGAAGAAATTCCAGCGGAAGAAAACGATGGTCCGGTTGAAAAAGATGAACTTCAATTGGCTCAAGAAAAGATTGCCGAACTTGAGGCGAAAATCGAGGAAATGGATAACCGTTATCTTCGTCTGCAGGCCGATTTTGATAATTCAAGACGCCGTGCCAAGCTTGATATGGAGGCGGCTCAAAAATATAGAGTTCAAAGTATTGCTAGTGATTTAGTGGAGGCTCTTGATAATTTTGAAAGAGCTACAAAAATCGAAGCGGAAAATGAACAAACGAAATCCTTGCTATCTGGCATGGAAATGGTCTACAAAGCGATTACTGATGCATTGGCTAAAGAAGGCATCGAACCGATCAGTTCGGTTGGCGAAGAGTTCGATCCGCGTTTGCATCAAGCGGTCATGCAAGTTCAAGATGAAAACTTCGGTTCGAATATCGTCGTCGAGGAATTCCAAAAAGGATACCTTCTTAAAGACCGTGTGATTCGACCTGCAATGGTAAAAGTGAACGAATAAGATTTTTACATATAAATAATTGGGAGGTAGTGAAACTATGAGCAAGATTATTGGTATTGACTTAGGTACAACAAACTCTTGTGTATCTGTACTTGAAGGCGGGGAACCAAAAGTAATCCCGAATCCCGAAGGAAACCGTACGACACCATCCGTAGTGGCATTCAAAAATGGAGAAAGGCAAGTAGGGGAAGTGGCAAAACGCCAAGCTATCACAAACCCAAACACGATCATTTCCATTAAACGCCATATGGGTACCAACCATAAAGAAGTAATTGAAGGAAAAGAATACTCACCTCAAGAAGTTTCTGCAATCATCCTTCAATACTTGAAATCATACGCTGAAGAGTATCTTGGCGAAAAAGTTACTAAAGCGGTTATCACTGTACCTGCTTACTTCAATGATGCAGAACGTCAAGCAACTAAGGATGCTGGTCAAATTGCCGGCCTTGAAGTAGAACGTATCATCAACGAACCGACAGCTGCAGCACTTGCATACGGTTTGGATAAAACGGAAGAAGATCAAACGATCCTTGTATTCGACCTTGGCGGCGGTACATTTGACGTGTCGATCATGGAACTTGGAGACGGCGTTTTCGAAGTTAAGTCAACAGCTGGCGACAACCGTCTGGGTGGCGATGATTTCGACCAAGTAATCATCGATTACCTAGTTGAAGCATTCAAGAAAGAAAACGGAATCGACCTTTCAAAAGATAAAATGGCAGTTCAACGTTTGAAAGATGCAGCTGAAAAAGCGAAAAAAGATCTTTCCGGCGTAACGTCAACTCAAATTTCTTTACCGTTCATCACTGCTGGAGAAGCTGGCCCGCTTCACTTGGATGTAACGATGACTAGAGCTAAATTCGATGAGCTTTCTACAGGTCTTGTGGAACGTACGATGGGACCGACTCGTCAAGCATTGAAAGATGCTGGTCTTTCGGCATCTGAAATCGACAAAGTAATCCTTGTCGGTGGATCTACACGTATTCCTGCGGTTGTTGAAGCGATCAAAAAGGAAATCGGTCAAGAACCAAGCAAAGGTGTAAACCCTGATGAAGTCGTGGCTATGGGTGCTGCAATTCAAGGTGGCGTATTAACAGGGGATGTTAAAGACGTTGTCCTTCTTGATGTAACTCCACTTTCACTTGGAATTGAAACGATGGGCGGAGTATTCACGAAACTGATTGACCGTAATACTACAATCCCGACAAGTAAATCACAAGTATTCTCGACAGCGGCTGATAATCAAACGGCAGTTGATATCCATGTCCTTCAAGGTGAGCGTCCAATGTCAGCGGATAATAAAACTCTTGGTCGTTTCCAATTGAGTGACATTCCACCGGCACCGCGTGGAGTTCCGCAAGTTGAAGTGACATTCGATATCGATAAAAACGGTATCGTGAACGTTCGTGCGAAAGATCTTGGTACGAACAAAGAACAAGCGATTACCATCAAATCCTCTTCAGGCCTTTCTGATGAAGAAATCGAACGCATGGTACGTGAAGCGGAAGAAAATGCCGATAGCGATAAACAACGTAAAGAAGAAGTTGAACTTCGTAACGAAGCTGATCAATTAGTTTTCCAAACGGAAAAAACGCTTAAGGATCTAGAAGGTAAAGTGGACGAAGCGGAAGTAACAAAAGCGAATGAAGCGAAGGATGAACTGAAAGCTGCAATCGAGAAAAATGAGCTTGAAGAAATCCGCGTGAAAAAAGATGCACTTAACGAAATCGTTCAAGCTTTAACAATGAAGCTTTATGAAGAAGCGGCAAAAGCTCAGCAAGCTGGCGAAGCCGGTGCTGGCGATTCTGCTCAAGACGATAATGTGGTTGATGCTGAATATACTGAAGTTAACGAAGAAGAGAAAAATAAAAAGTGGCCCAATCGGGACACTGATATATTGGGCAGTATTTCTTCTGCCATTGTAAAAAGTCAAAGTCAGGTTATCTTGACTTTGGCTTTTTTACAGTGAATGGAATCATTGTCGTGAAGTGTTGCAATCACTGATGGGGAATCGTGGGATTTTAGGGAAAAATGTGTGCAAATTGGGCCAGGCAATGCCATTTGCAAAAATGTGTTAAAGCCGTTTGTACTTTTCTAGTTGATTATTATCTTCGTTCAGTGATAATATTACCTTTATGTGAATCGAATCGGGAGTGGATTTTAGATATGAGTAAACGCGATTATTATGAGGTGTTAGGCCTTTCGAAAAGTGCTTCGAAGGATGAAATCAAAAAAGCGTATCGTAAGCTCTCCAAACAATATCACCCTGATATTAATAAAGCGGACGATGCTGCGGATAAATTCAAGGAAATCAAGGAAGCTTACGAAGTATTGAGTGACGAACAGAAAAAAGCCCATTATGACCAATTCGGACATACAGATCCCAATCAGGGCTTTGGCGGTCAGGACTTTGGCGGTTTCGGCGGTTTTGAAGATATTTTCAGTAGCTTCTTTGGTGGCGGCGGACGCAGGAGAGATCCTAATGCACCGCGTCAAGGAGCGGATTTACAGTATACGATGACACTTTCGTTTGAAGAAGCTGCATTCGGAAAAAGATACTGAGATCGAAATTCCGCGTGAAGAGAATTGTGGCACTTGTAAAGGTTCGGGTGCCAAACCAGGTACAAAGGTGGAAAACTGTTCACATTGTCATGGAACCGGTCAATTAAATGTTGAACAAAACACAGCTTTCGGAAGGATTGTGAACCGGAGAGCATGTCACCATTGTCAAGGAACAGGAAAAATCATTCCTAATAAATGTTCAACATGCGGCGGCGACGGAAAAGTCCAAAAACGTAAAAAGATCCAAGTCAAGGTGCCAGCAGGAATTGATGATGGACAGCAGTTGCGCGTAACCGGCCAAGGCGAGCCAGGAATCAATGGCGGCCCGGCAGGAGACCTCTATGTAGTCTTCCATGTGCGCAGCCATGAATTCTTTGAACGGGATGGCGATGATATTTATTGTGAAATGCCGGTTACTTTTGCCCAGGCAGCATTAGGCGATGAAATAGAAGTTCCGACGCTGCATGGAAAAGTGAAGCTGAAGATTCCTGCAGGTACACAAACGAGCACCCGTTTCCGTTTAAAAGGCAAAGGGGTTCCGAATGTCAGAGGATATGGCCAAGGAGATCAGCATGTGGTCGTATTAGTGGTCACGCCTAAGAAATTAACGGAAAAACAAAAGGACTTGCTTCGTGAGTTCAGTGAAATCAGCGGACAAGGTGTAGATGAACAAGATGATGGCTTTTTCTCAAAAGTAAAGCGTGCTTTCAAAGATAGGTGAATAAAAGTAAAAGAACAAATTGGGAGTTGGTAGATTATGAAGTGGTCTGAATTTGCAATCCAAACAACGAATGAAGCGGTTGAACCTGTTTCGAATATTCTTCATGAGGCAGGTGCGAGCGGTGTTGTCATTGAGGATCCTCTAGAATTAGTCAAGGAACGTGAAAATGTTTTTGGCGAAATCTACCACTTGAACCCAGATGATTATCCGGATGAAGGTGTAGTCATTAAGGCTTATCTGCCAGTTAACAGCTTCCTTGGCGATACTATTGATGCTATTAAGGAATCAATCAATAATCTCCTTCTTTTGATATAGATCTTGGTAAAAAATGTTGTTTCAATTAGTGAAGTGAATGAAGAAGAGTGGGCGACGGCTTGGAAAAAATATTATAACCCCGTCAAGATATCCGAACGTTTTACCATCGTGCCAACGTGGGAAGACTACACTCCAGTAAGCAGTGACGAATTGATCATTGAACTTGATCCAGGCATGGCCTTCGGAACGGGAACACACCCGACGACGGTCATGTGCATCCAAGCGCTGGAACGTACTGTATCGCCTGGGGATTTAGTCGTTGATGTAGGAACTGGTTCTGGTGTTCTAAGCATTGCAGCTGCATTATTGGATGCAAAACGAATCCAATCCCTTGATTTGGATGAAGTGGCAGTACAGTCAGCCAAACAAAACGTGGAAATAAATAACGTGCAGGATAAAGTGTCCGTGTCACAAGGCAATTTATTGGATGGTGTGAATGAACAAGCGGATATCGTCGTGGCTAATATTCTTGCCGAAGTGATCATGCGTTTTACGGATGATGTAGCGAAAGTCGTTAAACCTGGCGGACATTTCATCGCTTCCGGAATCATTCAAACTAAGAAACAAGATGTGAAGGAAGCGATTATAGCATCTGGTTTCACTGTTGAGGAAACGATCTTGATGGAAGATTGGGTGGCAATAATCGCGAAAAGAAATGCTTAATTGGAAAAGTTACTCTGATTATCGGGTTTTTTGATAGTCAGAGTACCTTTTTTAGCTTGAATCTTTGCACGGCTTGCATTCTGGATTCCTGACTGTTAGCCTGTGAGTTTTTTAGACTAGACGAAGTAGGTGGCAGTGTGCAACGGTATTTTCTTAACGAAGTAGATATCAATGGAAACACGGTGACGATATCAGGTGATGATTTTCACCATATCGCCAGGGTGATGAGAATGGGACCAGGGGAACGGATCATCACGGTGAAAAGTAATGGCATGACAGCTATCGCGGAAATTTCAGAAATTACTGATGATGCTGTAATAGGTACTGTAGCCGAATGGAAGAATGAAGAAAAGGAACTTCCTGTAAGGGTTGTGATTGCGAGCGGTCTGCCTAAAGGGGATAAGTTGGAATATATCGTTCAAAAGGGTACTGAACTGGGTGCCGTTGAATTTATCCCTTTTATTGCTGCTCGTTCGGTGGTAAAATGGGACCACAAAAAGGTAGGTAAGAAATTGGAGAGGCTCCAGAAGATTTCAAAAGAGGCGGCTGAGCAATCTCACCGCACGGTTATCCCTGCCATCAAGGAACCGATGACGGCAGATCAACTAGCTGGGTATGCTTCCGGTTTCGATCATAAATTAATCGCTTTTGAAGAAGAGGCAAAACGGGGGAAACTTCTGTACTCGCTTCTGTCTTGAAAGGTATTACTGCTGGGCAATCCATCCTATTCGTTTTTGGGCCTGAAGGTGGTTTAGCAGATAAGGAAATTGATAAACTGACTGATGCCGGTTTTATGGCTTGCGGTCTTGGACCAAGAATATTAAGAACTGAAACAGCACCTTTATATGCACTTTCCGCTGTTTCTTATCATGTAGAACTTTTGAGGTGATGAAAAATGGCAACGGTCGCTTTCCATACATTAGGCTGTAAAGTGAATCATTATGAAACAGAGGCTATATGGCAATTATTCAAAACTGGGGGATATGATCGTGTTGAGTTTGAAAATACATCAGATGTATATGTCATCAACACATGCACGGTGACAAACACTGGCGATAAGAAAAGCCGTCAGGTCATCCGTCGTGCCATTCGTAAGAATCCGAATGCCGTCATCGCGGTAACGGGATGTTACGCACAGACATCGCCGGCAGAAATCATGGCCATACCAGGTGTGGATATTGTTGTAGGAACACAAGACAGGGTTAAGCTCCTTGATTACATCGAGCAATTCAAGGTAGAGCGTGAACCAATCAATGCCGTAGGAAATATCATGAAAAACCGTGTCTATGAAGAGTTGGATGTACCTGCTTTCACAGACCGGACACGCGCTTCACTTAAGATTCAGGAAGGTTGCAATAATTTCTGCACTTTCTGCATCATCCCTTGGGCACGTGGCTTGATGCGTTCCCGCGATCCAAAAGAAGTCGTTCACCAGGCTGAACAGCTTGTCGAGGCAGGCTATAAAGAGCTAGTCCTTACCGGAATTCATACTGGCGGCTACGGGGACGATTTGAAAGACTATAATTTGGCGATGCTGCTGCGGGACTTGGAAAAAGTCGATGGGCTGAAGCGTATCCGTATTTCATCCATTGAAGCCAGCCAAATTACAGATGAAATCATTGAAGTGCTGACGAATTCGAAAAAAGTGGTACGTCATTTGCATATACCAATCCAATCGGGTTCCGATACAGTTCTAAAACGAATGAGACGTAAATATACGATGGATTTCTTCGGTGATCGAATCGAAAAGTTGAAAATTGCACTTCCGGGACTTGCTGTTACATCTGATGTCATCGTAGGTTTCCCAGGTGAAACCGAGGAAGAATTCATGGAGACATATAACTTTATAGAAAAATATAAATTCTCCGAACTTCATGTTTTCCCTTATTCAAAACGAACAGGGACTCCGGCTGCCCGTATGGGAGATCAAGTGGATGAAGATATCAAAAATGAACGCGTCCACCGTCTTATAACGTTGTCGGATCAGTTGGCAAAAGAGTATGCCTCCCGATTCGAGGGGGAAGTTCTGGAAGTCATTCCTGAAACGAAGTTGGAAAATGGGCTTTATGAGGGCTACACCGATAATTACATGAAAGTCGTCTTCCCGGCTTTGGAAGAAATGGTCGGTGAAATCGTCAAAGTGAAAATTACAAAGTCTGGCTATCCATTTAGTGAAGGTCAGTTCGTGACGGTCGTGAAGGATTTTCCGTTGCAACAAGCATCCAATATCTAAGACAGCGGTTAATCGCTGTCTTTTTTTGATGTGTTTTCTTCGCTCTTTCGGGTAAAGACTATATATATCGTCAAAATGAATAAACTATGGTATCATGAGAGGTACGTACAACTAGTAATAGATTGTTTTTGAGGAGGATTTATTAATGTCACAAAATGTAGCAGGTTTAATTGACCACACGTTATTAAAAGCAGATGCAACCAAAGAGCAAATAAAAGTATTATGCGAAGAAGCGAGAGAGTATAACTTTGCTTCAGTATGCGTAAACCCAACTTGGGTGAAATATGCAAGTGAACTTTTGGAAGGTTCAGAAGTGAAAGTTTGTACGGTTATCGGCTTCCCTCTAGGTGCAAATACACCGGAAACCAAGGCTTTTGAAACGAAAGATGCAATCGCCAATGGCGCTCACGAAGTCGATATGGTAATCAATATCGGCGCATTGAAGGACAAGGATGATGAATTGGTAGAGCGGGATATTCGTGCTGTGGTAGCTGCATCCACTGGTAAGGCTCTTTCAAAAGTGATCATTGAAACTTCTTTATTGACCGATGAAGAAAAAGTCCGTGCATGTGAATTGGCCGTAAAAGCCGGTTCGGATTATGTGAAAACATCAACTGGTTTTTCGACCGGCGGAGCGACAGTTGAAGATATCACGCTTATGAGGAAAACGGTTGGCCCGGATATCGGTGTCAAAGCTTCAGGCGGGGTCCGCAACACAAGCGATGCCCAGAAAGTGATTGAAGCTGGTGCTACAAGAATTGGAGCGAGTGCAGGTGTCTCCATCGTAAAGGGCTTAACGGCTGATTCCGATTATTGATATTGTAAGGACCTTATAATAAGTCCATGAAATAAAACAGGCGGAGAAAAATGAATTATTTTTTCTCCGCCTGTTTTTTATTGATTCCAATATAAATCGGATTGTAATTCAACTGGTAATAGTCCATGCCTTTGTTCATTGCGCCTATTTCATTCATGAAAAAAAGAGGACCCGTATCATTTTTGGAACCCATAAATTCAAAAAATAAGTTTATTGCGGATTTAGGGGTATCAAGCAGGAGTAAACGTGCTTATGTTTAATCGGGTCTTATTTTCTTTATCATTAACACAATTTACGATGAGTGGTGAAATGCATGGTGGAATTTTGGGTATTTAATACTTTAATAACCGTTTTATTTCTAATGTCAGTAAGAAGGTTTGATCGTTTTGATACTAGCTGCTGTTATATTGAGTGGTTTGAGCTTATTAAACCATAAAACTAACTATAAAAAGATTTGCTGAAAAACCCCTCCCGTCAATCTTATCCTTTTATATCTGTTGCAGATATATATGATGTCCATTCTTCCCCAGGAGCTGCCCAGAAAGATGGACAGCCCTTATTTTTTTAAGAGTGGCCGATGCACCAAAAGAATGAGGTTGGAGAATTGCCGTGCGAATGGCAAGACGGCCAAAGAGGTCAAGATATTGAAAATGACACTGGCATGCGCGAGCTGTGTGCCTTTGTTTTCGGTGAAAAAGGCAGCAGTCCTTTCCAGGATGTCCACAAAAGGCAGGAATGCGGCAACCCCGATGACGTTCAGCCAAATATGTGCATAAGCTGTGAAGGCAGCTTGTCTGCCAGAACCGATGCTGGCCATGTATCCGGTGATGCAGGTGCCTATATTCGATCCGAGCATGATGATGATTGCCGAGGAGACAGATAACTCCCCATTCATCAAAAAGCTCATGGCAATCCCGATGGTTGCCGAACTGGAGTGGATGAGTGCCGTCAATAATATCCCGGCAAATAGGGCATAACTCATATGGCCCTCTATGTAATGGATGAGCGTTTGTATGGATGGATAGGCTGCAATCGGTGTCGAAAGCGTTTTAAAACCGCTCATCGCCGCGAAGATGGATGATATTCCGATCAGGGACATCCCTATGCTTCTCGGTAATGCTTTTGGCATGAAGCAAAGGAAAGCGCCGCTTACGGCACCGGGAATGATCCAACGATCCAAAGAGAACGTCATGAACTCTGCTGTAAAGGTGGAGCCGATATTCGTTCCCAGAATAATCCCGATTGTTTGCGGGAATGTTAAGCTACCTGCGGAAACGAGGCCGACCGTCATGACCATGACCGCCGAACTGCTCTGCAGGATCCGGTAAAGATGGTTCCGGCCAAGAAGCCTTTCCATGGCTTATCCGTAACCTTTGAGAGAAAAGTTTTTAATGCTGCACCGGACATATTGAACAGTCCGATTCGTAAAACTGACATACCCGCCAAAAATATCGCAATGAATAAAATGAATAAAAATAGCTCATGCATGACTGTCACCTCTTAGTAAGCTTATGGCCCATCAACGGGAGACATGCTATAAATTGGATTTTCATGCAAGTTGAATCATCGTTTAGTGAAAAATTATGATAATAACATGATTATATTCAAAATAAGTTTGATTTTATTGGTTGACCTGCTAAAGATGATATATTATAATTGTTTAGTACATGTATAACATGTTGACAACTTGAGTTAGTGTGTTGTTTTCGGAGGGAGGAAAGAGATGTCTAAAACCGTCGTTCGTAAAAACGAATCGCTTGAAGATGCTCTTCGTCGTTTCAAACGTACTGTATCTAAAGCAGGATCGCTTCAGGAAGCTAGGAAGCGTGAATTTTATGAAAAACCAAGCGTAAAACGTAAGAAAAAGTCTGAAGCTGCAAGAAAACGTAAATTCTAAGAGAGGGTGGAAAGATGAGTCTTCTCGAGCGTTTAAATAATGATATGAAACAAGCGATGAAGAACAAGGAAAAGGACAAACTATCTGTTATTCGGATGCTGAAAGCTTCTATTCAAAACGAAGCCATGAAGCAGAGACAAGATTTAACAGATGATGAAGAATTGACAGTGCTCTCTCGCGAATTAAAACAACGCAAAGACTCCCTCCAGGAGTTTGAAAACGCAGGTCGTTCAGATCTCGTGGATAAAGTCCGCACCGAACTAGTATACGTAGAGGCATATATGCCTCAGCAACTTTCAGAAGAAGACATTTCTAAAATCGTTAAACAAACGATTTTAGAAGTCAATGCAACATCCAAAGCAGATATGGGGCGAGTTATGGGAGCTTTAATGCCTAAAGTTAAAGGTAAAGCGGATGGTTCTCTAGTAAACAAATTAGTACAACAACATCTATCTTAAACTCTAAACTTAAAACTCGAAACCTAACCGCAGGCAACTTGCCTGTGGTTTTTGTGTATTTCATGAATTTTATGCGTATATTATTGAAACGAAGCCAAGAAAATAGGGGCACTTTTAATTTTATTTGCTTTTTTGAAACCTTTTTCATATACATACGTAATAACTAAAGAACAGGGTAAAGGGTTGCTTCATTTGCTCCTTATTCGAATTTTAGTTCCGGGCTGAATTTATTGGTAGGTTCCTGGGTATAGGGGCGCTTACCGCGTTTAATACGGGAAAGGGGGCGTTCCGTTGAAAATTTGGCGTTATTTATCTGTACTCTTATTTGGATTGCTGTTCACCATGTCTTCTTTTGGGGGTTCGACGGTATCTGCAAACGAGAAGATCGTTTACCATGTACCAATTGAAGAGACGGTGGAAAAGGGGCTCTCGGCCTTTTTGGAACGCGCACTGACCACTGCTGAAGCAGCTGATGCAGATCTTGTCGTTTTCGAGGTGAATACCCCTGGAGGTGCTGTGGATGCAGCAGGGGAAATTGCAAAGTTACTGTCCGATTCACCAATCAAGACAGTTGCCTACGTCAATAACAGGGCTTTATCTGCTGGGGCATACATTTCTCTAAGTGCAGATGAGATCTATATGGTTCCGAGTGCCACCATGGGATCTGCGGCTGTTATTGATTCAACGGGGAACGCTGCAGGTAAGAAAGCGCAATCTTATTGGTTGGCTGCCATGAAAACTGCTGCTGAACAAAATGGGCGTGATCCCATATACGCCCAGGCGATGGCGGATGTTGACATCGATCTACCAGAATATGGAGCTGAAAAAGGGAAGTTGCTGACATTTACAGCCGAACAGGCAAAAAAGGCTGGATATAGTGAAGGCACCGTCTCTGGGAAAGCGGAGCTGTATAGTATACTTGGAGTTGAAGATGCTGATATTCGGTCAATCGAAGAAAGCTTTCCTGAGAAACTTGCCCGCTTTTTGACCAACCCGATCGTCGTTCCCATTTTATTGACGATAGCGGGAATCGGGATTGTGATGGAATTGTTTTCACCTGGTTTTGGAATTCCGGGGTCATTGGAATCACCAGTCTTGTCTTATTCTTCTATGGTCACCTTGTCGCCGGTATCACCGGATACGAATCGTTAGCGATGTTCATCATTGGGGTCATTCTCGTACTAATTGAATTTTTATCCCAGGGGGATTATCGGGCTGCTCGGGTTTACAGCGATAGTGGGGAGTCTGTTCCTTGCGACAGGTGATCCGGTCCATATGACGATCTCCTTGCTAATTGCGGTCACCGTATCCATTTTGGTATTCATCCTACTTGTAAAGGTGTTTGGAAAACAGATGAAATTTTTCAGGAAAATGATATTAACCGATGCAACAAAAACGGAACAAGGATATGTCAGCAATCCGAATCGTTTGGATTTATTAGGTGCAGAAGGGAAGGCCCTAACAGATTTGAGGCCTTCAGGTACAGCTTTGGTCAAAGAAGAAAGAGTGGATGTCGTGTCCGAAGGAAGTTTTATTTCCAAAGGTTCGACAATCATTATCGTTAAAGTTGAAGGATCAAGGGTAGTCGTCCGGGAAATTCCGGATTCAAATTAAAATCAAAAGATACAGGAAGGATGAATCATTTAGTGATAACTTCAGGAACGATATTTATTGTACTGGCAGTGATTGCTGCTATCATCGTATTGGCAGTGTTTTTCACATTCGTACCAGTAATGTTATGGATTTCTGCTTTAGCGGCAGGAGTCAAAATCAGCATATTTACATTAGTTGGGATGAGGCTTCGCCGTGTTATACCAAGCAGGGTCGTCAACCCTCTTATCAAGGCCCATAAGGCTGGAATCAATGTTTCAACGAATCAATTGGAGAGCCATTACCTTGCAGGCGGTAATGTCGATCGAGTGGTAAATGCATTAATTGCTGCAGAACGTGCCAATATCGTACTGCCTTTCGAACGGGGTGCAGCTATTGACCTTGCTGGCCGTGATGTACTGGAAGCCGTTCAAATGAGCGTTAACCCGAAAGTTATCGAAACTCCATTCATCTCTGGTGTGGCGATGAATGGTATTGAAGTGAAAGCGAAGGCAAGGATCACGGTCCGAGCCAATATTGAACGCCTGGTCGGTGGTGCCGGTGAAGAGACGATCATTGCCCGTGTAGGTGAAGGGATCGTATCGACGATCGGTGCTTCGAAAATGCATACGGATGTACTGGAAAACCCCGATTTGATTTCAAGAACGGTTTTATCGAAAGGGTTGGATTCAGGAACGGCATTCGAAATTCTATCCATTGATATCGCTGAAGTGGATATCGGTAAAAATATCGGGGCCATATTACAGACGGACCAAGCCGAAGCCGATAAGAAAATAGCCCAGGCAAAGGCCGAAGAACGACGTGCAATGGCTGTTGCGCTTGAACAGGAAATGGTTGCCCGTGTTCAGGAAATGAGAGCGAAGGTTGTACAATCCGAAGCGGAAGTTCCATTGGCCATGGCCGATGCACTGAAAAGCGGAAACCTTGGAGTGATGGATTATATGAATATCCAAAATATCACGGCCGATACGGATATGCGCGATTCCATCAGTAAAATATCAGACAATCCAAAAGATAACAACAACAACCATAATAATAATTAGGTCAGGGAAGGAAGGTCTTTAAATGGGAGATTTTATTGATTTCTTTCTCGAGAACCCATTCCTTATCATTGTCTTGATCGGTATTTTATCGTCCATGTTAGGAAAGAAAAAACAGCCTCAAGATCCTAACACGCCTCCGAAAAAGAAATGGCAGGAGGTAATGCAGGAGCTTCAAGGTGAAATGCAGCAAGGGAATCAGCAGCAAAGACCTGCACCTGCTCCCGTAAGGAAAGTCGAACAGCAGGCAGCTCAGGCTGCAGAAGTGATCGATGAGACGAAGAACGAAGCGAACAAAAGGATTGCGGAGCTTAGACGGCTACAGCAGAAGTACGATCAAGAGCGTTTGCATCAAAAAGCGAAGACGGACCAACTTACATCAACGATTTCTGATAATAACAGTCCCGTCTATCGCAAAGGACCGTCTTTTGGCAAAAAGCAGCTGATTGATGGCATCATCATGTCAGAAGTGCTGGGACCGCCAAGAGCGAAGAGAAGTCTTCATAGGTCCAGAAGGTGATTCGGAGCCCCGGGCTTTTTTTAGACCGTCATTAAATGAGCATGAAAAAATAGACTTTCATTCACTTATAATTTTGTGCTAGAACCCTCTTTCATTTCATACATTGAGATGAAAGGGGTTCTTTTTTATGGCACGCAATTGGGGAAAAAAAGTGAAACAGCTTATGACCAAAACAATGGACCTTCCGCAAGATGTCATGATGGACCTGCCGCGAATTACAATGATCGGACAATTACATATTTATATTGAAAACCATCGTGGCTTATTGGCTTTCACAGACAGCGAAGTACGGTTGATGCTGAAAAATGGGCAGTTGCTGATAAAGGGAAATGCCTTTGTCATAAAGACGATTTTGCCGGAAGAAATCATGCTCGAAGGCAAAATTGACAAGGTTTATTTTATCAATGAATGATCCCGGGAGGTCTCCATGAAAAACCAATGGACAAACTATTATACAGGCTATGTAAAGGTGAAGGCTTATGGAAAAGGTGCAGAACGGTTGATTAATATGCTGACGAGAAGGGGGCTTCATATCTGGGATGTGAAGCGTGTCGGAAGTGAAGCCCTGATTTTCCATATGGATATCAGGGATATCCCCAAACTCCGTCAGGTCATGCGTAAGAGTGATTGTAAAGTAAAATTCATGCAGGGAAAGGGTTTCCCTTTCCTGATGAAGAGAGTCATGAAAAACAGCGGGTTTTTAGCGGGGATGATCGCTTTCCTGCTTTGCATATTCGTGCTTTCCAATATGGTATGGGGCATTGAGGTTCAAGATGCCAAACCGGCAACCGAGCATGCCATCCGGAAAGAATTGGACAAGATGGGCGTGAAGATCGGTAAAGTGCAATTCTTTGTTGATGATGTGGATACGATTCAGCGTAAGCTGTCGGACCGGATTGGTGCATTGACATGGGTGGGGGTTGAGCTAAAGGGAACGACATATCATTTTCGGGTTGTGGAAAAACGGCAGCCTAAAGAGGTCGAGAAAACATCTCCACAGAATTTGGTAGCATCAAAAAAGCGATCATCACTGATATGTTCGTTGAAAAAGGACAATCTATTGTTAATGTGAATGATTATGTAGGAAAAGGACAACTTCTTGTATCAGGGTTGATTGGAAAAGAGGATAAACAGGAAATTGTATCCGCAAAGGAGTAATAAAAGGGAAAACGTGGTATAAAGCGAAAGTGGAGGTTCCGTTAAAAACCAAGTTTTCTGTTTTTAACGGGGATGAAACGAGCAAGCACTTTTTGAAAATGGGGGGCTTTTCCCTTCCGGTATGGGGTTTCAAGGATCCGGGATATGAAAAACAGGAAAAGGAAACGACAGTGAGGCCTTTTCACTTTCTTCAATGGGAATTGCCTATTTCTTATAAACAAGTGACCTTAAGGAGCAAGGAAGATATTGTACGAAGTTATACGGAGAAAGAAGCCGTGGAGGAAGGCAGGAAAATGGCTAAAGCGGAATTAAAAAACATTTAGACGAAGAGGATGAAATCGTCGAGGAAAAAATTTTGCACGAAAGCATGGAGAATGGTAAAGTAAAATTATCTATACATTACCAAGTTATTGAAGATATAGCGATTGGACAGCCAATCATTCAAGGAGACTAACGAATGGCAGATGATGTGAAAGTAATTAAGCTCGAAATCGAATCACCCAATGAGGCGATCGCTTTATTGGGCAATGGAGATTCAAATGTAAAAGTGCTCGAAGAGGAACTTGGCATTTCCGTCATAACCCGAGGCGAAGCGGTGAGTGTTGCCGGGGATATCGAGCGGGTAACGATGGGGAGGAAATCCTCAAGGCATTATTGACAGTGGTCAGAAAAGGAATTGCGATCAGTTCCAGAGATGTGCTTTATGCAATTGAATTGGCAAGAAAAGGCACATTGGAGTATTTCGGTGAATTATATGATGAGGAAATCGCTAAAACGGCTAAGGGGAAATCCATTAAAGTCAAAACAATCGGGCAGAGATACTATATCCAGGCAATAAAGAAACAGGATCTTGTATTTGGAATTGGGCCTGCCGGAACCGGGAAGACCTATCTTGCTGTAGTGATGGCCATCAATGCTTTGAAAAATGGACATGTTAAACGGATCATCCTGACACGGCCTGCCGTCGAAGCAGGGGAGAGCCTTGGCTTTCTGCCTGGTGATCTGAAGGAAAAGGTAGATCCTTATCTAAGGCCGTTGTATGACGCTCTCCATGACCTCCTAGGGATGGAACAGACGCAAAGGATGATAGAGCGCGGAACGATCGAAATAGCTCCCCTGGCTTATATGAGGGGGCGTACGCTTGAAGATGCCTTTGTCATATTGGATGAAGCCCAGAATACGACGGAAGCCCAAATGAAGATGTTCTTGACCAGGCTTGGTTTCGGATCGAAAATGGTCATTACGGGAGATCGGACCCAGATTGACCTTCCAAAAGGTATGAAGTCAGGTCTTGTCCGGGTAGAAGAGATATTGAAGAATGTTAAAGGCCTTTCCTTTGTTTATTTTGAACAAAGTGATGTAGTAAGACATCCGCTTGTCGCCAAAATCATCACTGCTTACGAGCAGGCGAAGTCATAAGAAAAAATCCGCCATTTCAATCGGCGGATTTTTCGTGATGTGTCTAAATAAAAAACTTTATGGTGAAAAAGTGGATAGGAAATGACAGAACCTTTACATTTATCAATACGAAGGTGAAAATTCATATGAAAACTGTTATGATTTTACATATCTAGAATAATAAACATCATTTTTTTAGGAGGACCTTCCTTGAATCGTATCCAGAAATTTTTCACTCAAATAAAAGGGCTGTTGGTCCATCGCTTTTTCAAGTGCTTTTGTTCATCATTCTTGGTTTGTTTGCGTATGGTTTGATGTTCTCCAATGTTAAGCCGGAAAGGGTACAGGTAGAGCTTTTTAAGCCTGCTGAACAAACAATCCGTTCAACCAAGACTGTGGAAGATACCTATAAGACGGAACAGGAAAAAGAAGAGATTTCAAAACAGGTTGCGGATGTTTATTCTTTAAAAAAGAATATGCCAAAAATAAAGTCGATCTGATTTCATCCATTTTCGATTCAGCAATTGAGGTGAATAAAGAAACGGACACCGATGAAGATCATAAAGAAGATGAGGATAAAAAAGAGACCGTAAAGACGGATGCTCAAAAAGTTTCCATACTAAAAGAAAAATTGACCGATGAAGTGAATAAAAATATCGAGGAATCCGTTTTCCTAGCATTAGTGCAGGCGGATGAAGATGAGTTGAAAATAGCGAAGGATTCAACCATTACGGCAGTGAATAATGTGATGAGCTCCCGAATCGCTGCAAGTGACGTTGAAAATGCCAAGAAAAAGGTAGTAGAGGAATTGGGTTATATGAGCATTAGCGGCGAAATGAAAAAGCCTCTACTTCCCTTGCACGTACGGCAATCATCCAGAATGTATTTTTCGATAAGGACAAAACCGAGGAACAGCGAAGGAAAGCGGTTGAAAGCGTGGAGCCAATCAGGATCCTTCAAGGTCAGATTATCGTTGAAGAAAATCAATTAGTGGACAGGGATGTATATAGGCAGCTTGAACTGGCAGGCTTCTTGAATACGGAGTCTACCATATACCCGTATATCGGCCTGCTGTTATTCATATTCCTGACTTTTGCCGCTTTTTATTACTATTTCTACTATTCCATTTCCAAAAAGGATAACAAGTACAATCAGTTATTGATCTTCAGTCTTGTCTTTATCCTTTCAATGGCTACCATGAAAACGGTCAGCATTCTGGCAGACCTGAAAAACTCGAACCTGGAATACATTTTCCCGGGTGCCATGGCGGCGATGCTCATCAAGATATTATTGAATGATAAGTTAGCGGTAGCAATGATCATATTGTTAGGTTCGTATGGTACGATTATATTTAATGGTGATACCCCTGGAAATCTGGATTTCTCGATGGGGCTGTATATCATTTTCGGGGGATTGACGGCAATCATCATTCTATCCAGGCCCAATTTCAAATCAAAGGTGCTGGTAGCGGGGCTGCTATTGTCTTTAATCAATATGGCATTCGTTTTTTCGCTCATCTTTATTATGGACAGCCATTATACTAGAATGGAGTACCTATATTATGCTGCTGCTGCCATGGGTTCTGGAGTGGGTTCAGCCGTTTTGACTATGGGACTGCTACCGTTTTTCGAGGCTGGTTTCGGGATTTTATCATCGATTAAGCTTATCGAGCTCGCGAATCCCAATCATCCGCTATTGCGGAGGATCTTGATTGAGGCTCCGGGGACATATCATCATAGTGTAATGGTCGCCAATTTGGCGGAATCCGCTTGTGAAGCCATCGGCTCGAATGGATTGCTGGCAAGGGTCGGCAGTTATTACCATGATATCGGTAAAACGAAACGGCCGCACTTCTTCATCGAAAATCAGATGAGTGAAGAGAACCCGCATGATCGGCTGCAGCCGGAAACGAGCAGGGATATCATCATTGCCCATGCAGTAGATGGCGGGGAGATGCTGCGCAGTCACAAATTCCCGAAAGAGATTGTGGATATTGCAGAGCAGCATCATGGAACCACATTATTGAAATTTTTCTACCACAAGGCAAAAAAACAGGATGAGTCCACACTCGAAGCGGCCTACCGATATCCAGGGCCGAGGGCGATAATGAAGGAAGTAGCCGTCATCGGCATAGCGGATAGTGTGGAAGCTGCAGTGAGATCGATGAAGCACCCAACTCCGGAGAAGATTGAAGAGCTGGTAAGTTTCATCATTCAGGACAGGATTTCTGATGGTCAATTTGATGAATGTGACATCACTATGAGAGAATTGAGTATCGTGAAGCATTCCTTATGTGAATCGCTGAATGGTATCTTCCACTCCAGGATTGAATATCCGGAGCCGGATAAATTAGGACAGAAGGTGAAAGAATGATTTTAGCTATCGATTTAATGGATGAAACGAATGAAGTAACGGAGGAAGCTCAGCAGCTTGTTGAAAGCATTCTGCAATTTGCGGCAAGAAAAGAAAGCATTGAAAAAGACACCGAGCTGTCTGTCACATTTGTAGACAATGATAGGATTCAGGAAATCAATAAAGAATATCGTCATAAAGATTCAGCTACAGATGTAATTTCCTTTGCGCTTGAAGAAATGGGCGAAGACGAAGTGGAAATTGTCGGAGCGGAAATGCCCCGCATGTTAGGGGATATCATCATTTCCATTGAACGCACGAAAGAGCAGGCTGAAGAATATGGTCATTCATTTGAACGGGAACTTGGATTTTTAGCGCTGCATGGTTTTCTTCATTTATTGGGATTCGACCACATGAATGAAGAAGATGAAAAAGTGATGTTCACAAAACAAAAGGAGATCTTGGAAGAATATGGACTTTCAAGAGAAGGGTAAAAAAAGGTATCCTTTATTAAAAAGTTTCTCTTTTGCCTGTCAGGGAATTTTGGAGGCTGTTCGGACTGAACGCAATATCAAGATTCATTTCGCGTTAACGGCAATCGTCGTATTCTTTGGTTGGCACTTCTCATTGAATGGGATGGAGTGGCTTTTCATTTTGGCGGCCATAGCCGGTACGATTACGTTGGAGCTCGTTAATTCTGCGATCGAAAGGGTAGTGGACCTGATAACGGATCAAATCCATCCGCTTGCCAAGCAGGCAAAAGATATTGCAGCCGGAGCTGTATTCATATATGCTATATTTTCTATAATAGTTGGATTGATTATCTTTTTGCCTAAGTTTGGCCTGTAGGTTGCCGAAATGGTACTCAATTTGAAAGGAAGATGTGAATTGAATACAAAAGAATTGATTGAGGAAGCTAAAAAAGCAAGGGATAAAGCATATGTGCCTTACTCCAAATTTAAAGTGGGGGCAGCCCTTTTGACCGCTGATGGAAAGGTCTATCATGGTTGTAATATAGAAAATGCTGCATACAGCATGTGTAATTGCGCCGAAAGGACAGCTTTATTCAGCGCTTATGCCCATAACGATAAAAAATTCACCAAACTTGCAGTCGTGGCAGATACCGATGGTCCCGTTTCTCCATGCGGGGCATGCAGGCAGGTTATTTCAGAACTGTGCGAAAAGGACATGCCGGTCGTTTTGACCAACTTAAATGGGGATATTAAAGAACTAACAGTACAGGAATTGCTTCCAGGAGCTTTTTCACCGGAGGATTTAAATGGATAAACTATTTGACGATAAACAAGTAAAAGATTACAAATCAGGTTTCATTTCAATTATTGGACGACCTAATGTTGGAAAGAGTACATTTCTGAATCGGGTCATCGGTCAAAAGATCGCCATTATGAGCGATAAACCGCAAACTACAAGAAATAAGGTCCAGGGTGTACTTACGCAAAACGATTCACAAATGATTTTCATCGATACACCCGGCATTCATAAACCAAAGCATAAGCTTGGTGACTTCATGATGAAAGTGGCAACGAATACATTGAAGGAAGTCGATTTGATTCTCTTCATGATCAATGCGACTGAAGGATACGGACGCGGTGACGAGTTTATCATCGAAAAACTTCAATCCGTAAAAACGCCTGTTTTCTTGGTTGTAAACAAAATCGATGCGATGCATCCAGATGATTTACTTCCGATCATTGAAAAATACCAACAGCTTTACCCATTTGCGGCAGTCGTTCCGATTTCTGCGCTTGAAGGAAATAATGTGGATACACTGCTTGAACAAATCAAAGAGCATCTGCCTGAAGGTCCCCAGTTTTATCCAGCTGACCAAGTGACCGACCACCCGGAACGTTTTATCATTTCCGAATTGGTCCGCGAGAAGGTACTGCACCTGACACGGGAAGAAATTCCTCATTCAGTGGCTGTTGTCATCGATTCAATTAAAAAAATGGACAACAGCGACACCATCAATGTGATGGCGACGATCGTTGTAGAACGGGATTCACAAAAAGGCATTGTAATCGGAAAGCAAGGGAAAATGCTTAAAGAAGTCGGTAGCCGTGCCAGGGTGGATATCGAAAACCTATTGGGCTCTAAAGTTTTCTTGGAACTGTGGGTGAAGGTACAGAAGGATTGGCGTAACAAAGCAAGCCAGCTTCGCGATTATGGTTTTAATGAGAGTGAGTATTAATTAACAAAATTTACGCATCATGAAAGTTTGGAAAACGGTCAAGCTAATCATATGGTCGGATATTAATATTGCTAGTTAAAAATGAAAGGTGGGCTTTTAAATGTTGGATTTTACCTGGGAATTATTCACTGAAACAGGTAATGTGGACACCTATTTGCTGTTTAAGGAGATAGAAGTCGAGAGACAGGAAGGACACTTGGGAATGAATGATGAGCTAGCAGAAATTGATTTTCCTGTTTCATAGGTTAGCCTTGGCGAGCATGGGTGGTGTCTTGGTATGCTCCAAAAATGTGAGGGCATTGTCATAAGGCGTACTGCATATGGAGAAAATAACAAAATCATTACTATATATACCCGTGAGCTAGGAAAAATTGGCGTCATGGCTAGAGGAGCCAGTAAGCCTAATAGCAGGCTTTCTGCCGTCACACAGCTTTTTTGCTCCGGGTATTTTCTTGTAACTACATCAACCGGACTCGGCAGTCTTCAGCAAGGCGAAATGGTCGATTCACTCCGTTTCATAAGGGAGGATCTTTTTGCCACTGCTTATGCTTCGTATATTGTTGAATTGCTTGATAAAAGCGTCGAGGATAAGAAACCGAATCCATATTTGTATGAATTGCTTTCGCAAACCTTGCATTACATAAACGAAGAATATGACGCAGAGGTTTTGAAATTCATTTTTGAAATGAAGATGCTGCCCGTCAATGGGATTAACCCAGTGCTGAATCAGTGTGCTGTATGTGGTGAAACGGAAGGGGAATTCTCCTTCTCGCTTCGGGAAGCGGGCTTTATCTGTCACCGCTGTCTGGGGAAAGACCCTTATCATTATAAAATTTCACCTGCAGCCGTCAAATTGCTTCGAATTTTTTATTATTTCGATTTATCAAGGCTCGGAAACATTTCAGTCAAGCCAGAAACGAAAAAAGAACTGCGGAAGATAATCGATGCATATTATGACGAATATTCCGGTCTGCATTTGAAATCAAAAAAGTTCCTGAAACAGATTGATACGATGAAAGATATGTTTTAGGATCTGAACTATTGACATTCCATGCTAGTTTGTATAAAATTCTAATCATCAAAATAAGAAGATTGCGTTGATGGAAAAGAGTATCTGTCATTCTCCATAAAAAGCGAACCCGGGACGGTGGAAGCCGGGATATGGATTTACAGGGAAGGGCGTTCCGGAGCATGTTGCTTTGAAAAGAGGCCGTTTAATAAACGGCAATTAGGGTGGAACCGCGGGTATACTCTCGTCCCTATGCATTTCGCATAGGGACGGGAGTTTTTTGTTTGCCAAAATGTAATGAGTTCCGACCATTAATCTTAAAAAAGCCGTTTTAAATAACCTGGAGGTGTACGATGAATATTCAAAATATGATTTTAACGTTACAAAAGCATTGGTCTGAACAAGGCTGCATATTGATGAATGCTTATGATGTCGAGAAAGGGGCAGGAACGATGAGCCCATACACGTTCCTGAGAGCCATTGGACCGGAGCCATGGAGCGTCGCTTACGTAGAACCTTCCCGCCGTCCTGCTGACGGTCGTTATGGTGAGAACCCTAATCGACTTTATCAGCATCATCAGTTCCAAGTGATCATGAAGCCGTCGCCTGACAATATCCAAGAGTTATATTTGGATTCATTACGCGCTTTAGGGATAAATCCGCTTGAGCATGATATTCGCTTTGTGGAGGACAACTGGGAAAATCCATCACTAGGGTGTGCCGGTCTCGGTTGGGAAGTGTGGCTTGATGGAATGGAAATCACGCAATTTACCTATTTCCAACAAGTGGGCGGTCTTGAGTGTAAACCGGTTTCCGTGGAAATTACATACGGGATCGAACGTCTCGCCTCTTACATTCAAGATAAGGAAAACGTATTTGACCTAGAATGGACAGATGGATTCACAGTTCGGGATATATTCGGTCAGCCGGAATACGAACATTCGAAATATACGTTCGAAACCTCCGACCTTGATATGCTGTTTCAGCTTTTCACGATGTATGAAAAGGAAGCGCATCGCCAAATGGAAGAAGGACTTGTACATCCTGCATATGATTATGTTTTGAAATGTTCACATACATTTAACCTTTTGGATGCCAAAGGTGCCATCTCGGTGACGGAAAGAACGGGTTATATAGCCCGGTGCCGTAACTTAGCGCGCGTAAGGTTGCCAAAACCTTCTATGAAGAGCGGGAAAAAATTAGGCTTCCCGATCCTGAAAGTGAAAGGGGAGAATACAAATGAGCAAGCGTGATTTGTTATTGGAGATTGGATTGGAAGAGCTGCCTGCCCGTTTTGTGACAGCATCAATGAAACAGTTGTCAGATAAAGTGCAGCAATGGCTAACGGAAAAAGCGATTGAATTCGGAACGGTTGAAGCTTTTTCCACACCAAGACGTTTGGCCGTATTGGTGAAGGACGTGGAAGAATCCCAAAAGGATATCGAAGAAGAAGCAAAAGGTCCGGCCAAGAAAATCGCTTTGGATAGCGAAGGCAACTGGTCTAAAGCTGCATTGGGATTCGTCAGGGGTCAAGGCATGACTTCAGAGGACATTTATTTTAAAGAACTCAAGGGTGTGGAATATGTCCATGTGAATAAATTCATAAAAGGACAGCAGACCGTTCAGCTTTTAACGGAGCTTGCTGAAATCATCAGTGGCATGACGTTCCCGAAAAATATGCGCTGGGCCAATCAGGAGCTCCGCTTCGTCCGTCCGATTAAATGGCTGATTGCCTTATTCGGCAATGAAATAGTGCCATTCAGCATTGCTGATGTGGAAACCGGCCGTGAAACAAAAGGTCACCGTTTCTTGGGCGACAGCGCCATCATCGAGCAGCCGGAACGGTACGAAGATGCGCTGAAAGAACAATATGTAATGGCGGATCCAGAAAAGCGCCGGCAAGTTATATTGGATCAGATTAAAGAGCTGGAACAGGAGAAAGGCTGGATCATCCCTGTCGATGAAGATCTGCTAGAAGAAGTAAATAATTTGGTAGAGTATCCAACGGTGTTATTTGGACATTTTGAAGAAGAATTCCTTGAGCTTCCTGCAGAGGTACTTATCACATCAATGAAGGAACATCAACGTTATTTCCCTGTTAAAGATCAGGACGGGAACCTGCTTGCTTACTTTGTAACCGTGCGTAACGGCGATGACCGCCATTTGGATAAGGTTTCTAAAGGTAATGAAAAAGTATTGCGTGCCCGCTTATCGGATGCAGCATTTTTCTATAAAGAAGATCAGAAAAAGAGATTTCGGATGCTTTGAAAAAGCTTGACAGCATCGTTTATCATGAAGAAATCGGTACATTAGCCGAGAAAACTGCCCGGGTAACTGAAGTGACCGGTGCCCTTGCGGATGCTTTGAATTTAAAGGCGGAAAAAGAAATGGCGCTTCGTACAGCGGCAATTGCCAAGTTCGATTTGGTAAGTAACATGGTTTATGAATTCCCTGAATTGCAAGGGTATATGGGTGAAAAATATGCTCTCTTGAAAGGGGAGGCCAAAGAAGTGGCCGCGGCTATCAATGAACATTATATGCCAAGGCATGCGGATGATAATGTACCGCCTTCAATCATTGGAGCGGTAGTGAGTTTAGCTGAAAAAATTGATACTTTGTCTTCATTCTTCGCTATTGGCGTTATTCCGACAGGTTCCCAGGATCCTTACGCGTTAAGAAGGCAGGCGAGCGGTGTCGTCCAAATTCTAGCTGAGAAGAAATGGAATATTTCATTAGAGGAGCTTATTGCTTTAGGTCTTAAAGGACTGGAATCAAAAGGCATCTTAAAACGTGATCTTGAAGAAGTTAAAGCGGATATGTTCACATTCTTTAAGGCCCGTGTCAAACACCTGCTTCAAGAACAGCAAATCCGTTACGATTTGATTGACGCAGTTTTGCACAATGAGATCGGTTATATCCACTCCATCGTGGAACGGGCACATGTATTGGATGCTAAAAAAGACGAAGCAGGCTTTAAAGAAAGCATGGAAGCTTTAAGCCGGGTCATGAACATTGCCGTAAAATGTGACAATAAGGTGACAGTAGACCCTGGTGCCTTTGAAAATGATCAAGAAAATGCGTTATACGTCAAATATCAAAAAGTGGCAAAGCGTTATAATGAATCTGAAGATGAGAATGAGCGGTTTGAACAGCTTGTTTCGCTTCAATCGGAAATAGAGCCATATTTCGAGAATACAATGGTCATGGCAGAAGATGAAGCGATCCGCAACAACCGTTTATCCTTAATGAAGGAAATCAGTGATTTGGTTGCAGGTTTTGCTGCCATGAATAAAATCATCCTTACATGATCGAAAGGATGTATGGTATCGGAAACACTTTGAATAAGGGTTTCCGATTTCTTAAAAAGATAAATGATCAATAAATAGGCCAAAAATGCCCTAATTAAATAATTTAGTATATAATTATTAAATGAATAACTTTTGTTACTTTACTCTGCGAAAGCAGTGGGGTGGTGATTATAATCCAATTGAATAAGCGTCAGGAACAAATTTTACAAATTGTAAAAGAAAACGGACCGATTACCGGAGAACATATTGCAGATAGATTGAACCTTACCAGGGCGACACTTCGTCCAGATTTAGCGATTTTAACGATGGCAGGTTTTCTTGATGCCAGGCCCAGAGTGGGGTATTTCTATACAGGCAGGTCAGGGACACAGCTTTTGACAGATAGCCTTAACCATCTTTATGTAAGGGACTACCAATCGATACCTGTCGTCGTTGACGAGGGCATTTCCGTGTACGATGCAATCGTCATGATGTTTTTAGAGGATGTCGGAACGATGTTCGTCGTCGATAAGCATGCATTGCTTGTTGGTGTCTTATCAAGGAAAGACTTATTGCGTGCGAGTATTGGGAAACAAGAGCTTAACTCCATTCCAGTCAATATCATCATGACTAGGATGCCCAATATTACAATGTGTTCAAAAGAAGACCTTTTGATTGATGTTGCCAAAAAATTGATTGATAAACAAATCGACTCATTACCGGTCGTTAAAGACACAGAAAAAGGCTATGAAGTAATTGGAAGGATTACAAAAACCAATATTACGAAAGCATTCGTAGCTTTGGCTGATGAAGGCTATTAGGGGCTTGCAAAAGGAATGACGGAGAATATGAACGGTTCTATTATATATGTTGTATCGGATTCAGTAGGGGAAACAGCGGAATTGGTCACAAAAGCCGCTGCAAGCCAGTTCTCGGGATCTGCTTTTTCCATAAAGAGAATTCCGTATATTGAAGATGAACAAAACGTGGATGAAGTGATATCACTGGCTAAGCTGGATGGGGCGATCATTGCTTATACTCTGGTGAAGCCAGCTATTAGAGCGTATATGAAAGCACAGGTCGAGAAAGAAAACCTGTCTGCTTATGACATTTTAGGGCCGCTCATGGACATCCTTCAGGAAAGGGCGCCGAAAGGGCCGCTTAATGAACCAGGTCTGGTAAGAAAGCTGGATGATGACTATTTCAAGCGTGTGGAAGCCATTGAATTTGCTGTAAAATATGATGATGGACGTGACCCTCGGGGAATTTTACGTGCAGATATCGTCTTAGTGGGTGTTTCACGCACTTCCAAAACGCCATTATCACAATATTTAGCACACAAACGCTATAAAGTGGCGAACGTACCTTTAGTGCCTGAAGTGGAACCTCCAGAAGAGCTGTTCCTGGTACCTCCTGAAAAATGCATTGGTTTAAAGATCAGCCCGGAAAAGCTGAACCATATTCGTAAAGAACGATTAAAGTCACTTGGGCTCAATGATCATGCCATTTACGCAAATGTGGAGCGCATAAAAGAAGAATTGACATACTTTGATACAATCATATCAAGGTTGAACTGTCCAATCATTGATGTAACCAATAAAGCTGTCGAAGAAACAGCCAATTTGATAATCAATATCCTTCAAAACAAAAACCGTTGATCCTTAAAATTAACGAAAATCAAAATGTGAGCTAGACACTCTATGTGTCAGCTCACATTTTAATGCCAAGGCCGAATGAGGGAATAATAAGAATAAATTCAAAATAATTACATAAAATTCCTCTTAGTTTCCAAGTGTAAATCGATTGATTTGCATGAAAACATATTCGGAATTTAAATGTTGGCATCTTCTAGTCAAATAGACTATAATAAAAAATTGTGAGAAAAAGTAATCTTAAGGTTTAGACTTAATTAATAAGGAATAAACTAAAGGTTAATGAGATGTCAAGGTTTATATCATAAAAATAATTCGACATGTTCCGTATAATTCAGGAGGGGCTGGTCTTTTTCAAGGCAAAAGAGGTGCTTTCACTTAAATAAGCAGGTATTCTTTGAAGAATAATGTTTGCTCTTTTAGAGGGAACGCTCTGAATCAATTCTGGAAATTCACCATATCTTCATAAAGTTTAGGGGAGAAAAAGGATTATGCAGAAAGATGTAGAATTAGAAGGTATGAATAATAAACCTACGATACACGTCGATGCCGATGCATGCCCGGTGAAAGACGAAATCCTCCATTGTGCAAGTTTGCACGATGTTGAAGTCTGTTTTGTTGCATCATATAAAAATATGATGAATAACCCTGAAGGTAAATGGGTATATGTCGATGCAGACAAAGAAGCGGCAGATCTTTATATAGTAAACTCAGTAAAAAAGGGTGATATTGTCGTTACTGCAGATATTGGTTTGGCTGGGACCCTGCTTCCTAAAAACGTTTATGTCCTCTCGCCAAGGGGAAAGGAATACACTGACGAGAATATTTTCATGCTCTTGGATATGCGTTATCAGTCGGCGAAACTCCGCAGGCAGGGTAAGCATACGAAAGGGCCGAAAGCATTCACAAAGGAAGATCGTGCATGTTTTACAAATAAACTTATGAAAACATTGTCGAACATTGCAGGGAATTAAGAAACAGTATCGAATAAGAAACTATCACCAATATTGCAAGGTGGAAAAATGATAAATGGCCGTATAGAAGATGAGAAAATTAATCAAATTCGTGAAGCTGTTGACATTGTTGATTTAATTGGGGAGTATGTCCAGTTGAAGAAGCAGGGGCGCAATTACTTTGGCCTATGTCCTTTTCATGGTGAAAACTCGCCCTCGTTTTCCGTTTCAACGGAAAAACAAATCTTTCACTGTTTTGGTTGCGGGGCAGGCGGAAATATTTTTACCTTCTTAATGGATATAGAAGGATACAGCTTCGTGGAATCTGCAAAAGTTTTAGCTGAAAAAGGAAATGTTCCTTTGGATGTTGAAATCAATAAGGATTCCAAGCGTTCCAACATGCCGGCAGGCGCTCAGCAAATGGTTGAAGCCCATGACCTTCTGAGGAAGTTTTATCATCATCTCCTCGTTAATACGAAAGAGGGGCAGGATGCTCTCGAATACTTACTTAAACGGGGGTTTACTGAAGAGACGATAGAAAAGTTCCAAATTGGCTACTCTTTGGATTCATGGGACTTCGTGTCCAAGTTTCTTTTAAAACGCGGGTTTCCAGCGGAATACATGGAGCAGGCAGGGCTTATTATTTACAGGGAAAAAGACGAGTCATATTTTGACCGTTTCAGAAATAGAGTCATGTTTCCAATTATGGATCATCAAGGAAATACGATTGCGTTTTCAGGAAGAGCGATGGGGGACGATGAGCCCAAATATTTGAATAGTCCTGAAACGCCAATCTTTAATAAAAGTAAAACTTTATATAATTTCCATCATGCAAGACCACACATACGAAAGAAAGAACAAGCAGTCATTTTTGAAGGCTTTGCTGATTGCATTTCAGCAGTTGGCGCAGGTGTGGAGAATGCGGTCGCTACAATGGGTACTGCCCTGACGGACCAGCATATCCAGCTTTTAAAAAGAAATACTGACCAGATACTTATTTGCTACGATTCGGACTCTGCGGGATTGAACGCTGCCAATCGTGCAGTTAATATGCTACAGGACCACGAGTTTTCCGTGAAAGTCGCTCTCATGCCTGATAACATGGACCCCGATGACTACATAAAGGAATTCGGTGAAAAAGCTTTGTTTCTGAAGTAATAGGGGCCAGTTTAACCTACATGGCATTCAAAATGCATTATTTGCGTCGAGGGAAAAATGTAAATAATGAAGGAGATCGAATTCAATATATCGAAGAAGTCCTTAAAGAAATTTCGCGATTGCCCAATGCAGTGGAGAGGGATCATTATCTCCGGCAGCTATCCTCTGAATTTTCCTTTCATTGGATGCGCTGGAACAGCAGCAGCGTCAGGTGTTCTTTACGGAACGCAAGAAGGGGACACTGCCGCAGCCAGCAGCCCAAAAGAAAATGGCCCTGCAATATGAGCATAAGTTGAAGCCTGCTCACCATAATGCTGAAATGAAGTTGATTGCCCATATGCTAAAAAGCAGGGATACGGCTTTCAAAATTCAGCAGTTGCTTGGGCAAACGGTCTTTCATGTAGATGAACATCAGGCAATCATCACCTATTTATATGCGTTCTATGAAGATGGACACGAACCGGATACAAGCTTTTTCCTTACTTATTTACCGGATCCAAACTTG
Organism: Peribacillus frigoritolerans; assembly: GCA_030562215.1. Classification (GTDB taxonomy): domain Bacteria; phylum Bacillota; class Bacilli; order Bacillales; family DSM-1321; genus Peribacillus; species Peribacillus frigoritolerans_B. The sequence goes on from JAUPFL010000002.1 coordinate 870,977, forward strand.
AGAAGGATCGTTTCGGAAATAGAAATGATGTCAGTGAATGAGGAAGTTACCGATAAAGAACTGACCGATTGTATAAATCAAGTGTTGAAATATGAAAAGTTGTTAAAGATAAAAGAAAAACAAGTTGAAGAAAAAGATGCAGTTAGACGAAGTGATTATGTCACTGCTGCACAAATTGCCATGGAAATCATTAAATTGCGTAAAATGTTGTAGTCGTTTAGGTGTAAGTCCTGGAAGGAGGGGAACTAATGGCTGAAAAACCAGCACGTTCCAAACAAGTTGATAATGAATTTAGCCTTGAACAGGTGAAAGAAAAATTACTAGAGCTAGGTAAAAAACGAGGCTCTTTGACTTTAGAAAAAATCGCTGAAATGATTGGCGGTTTTGAGTTGGATTCCGATCAAATGGATGAGTTCTATGAGGTGTTAGCAGAAAACGGCGTCGAAATACTCACTGATGGTGAGGAAGACGAAGATGAAGATGATCCAGATGAGAAGAAACTTGCAAAAGAAGAAGAGTTTGACTTAAATGATTTAAGTGTTCCTCCTGGCGTTAAAATTAATGACCCGGTACGCATGTATTTAAAGGAAATTGGTCGGGTCGACCTTTTATCGGCAGAAGAGGAAATCTCTCTGGCGACGAGAATTGAAGATGGAGATGAAGAAGCGAAACGCCGTTTGGCAGAAGCTAACCTTCGTCTTGTTGTCAGTATCGCCAAGCGCTATGTCGGACGGGGAATGCTTTTCCTTGATTTGATTCAGGAAGGTAATATGGGACTTATCAAAGCTGTGGAAAAATTTGATTACCGCAAGGGATTCAAATTCAGTACGTATGCAACATGGTGGATTCGCCAAGCGATAACCCGGGCCATTGCCGACCAAGCAAGAACGATCCGGATACCGGTGCATATGGTGGAAACCATCAATAAATTGATTCGTGTCCAAAGACAGCTTCTTCAGGATTTAGGTCGTGAACCTTCACCGGAAGAAATTGCGGAGGATATGGATTTAACTCCTGAAAAAGTTCGTGAAATCTTGAAAATAGCTCAGGAGCCTGTTTCATTGGAAACGCCAATAGGTGAAGAAGACGATTCACATTTAGGTGATTTCATTGAAGATCAGGATGCGACTTCCCCATCGGAACATGCAGCATATGAACTATTGAAAGAACAGCTTGAAGACGTCTTGGATACTCTTACTGACCGTGAAGAGAACGTCTTGAGACTCCGCTTTGGACTTGATGATGGCCGCACCCGTACTCTTGAAGAGGTAGGTAAAGTGTTTGGGGTCACCCGCGAGCGTATCCGTCAAATCGAAGCGAAGGCACTACGTAAACTGAGACATCCAAGCCGCAGCAAACGCTTGAAAGATTTCCTTGAATAGAATATATATGCCCTTAACAGAGCCCTCTTTGAATGCCCAGCGTTCGGGAGCGGCTCTTTTTTAATTTCGATGTAAAAATATCCTAATAAGAACAAAAGTTATCGGTTTTTCCATATAACTGAAATTATAACAGAAACAAATTTTAAAAAGCTAAGCCGTTAAAAAGAAGATCATCATGAGGATGTGAGATTCATGGATGAGATGAGAAAGAAAATCATCATTCAAGAAATAAACTCCTGGAAGGAAAGTCGTATGCTTCCGGAGCAATATTGTAATTACCTGCTTGCGTTATACTGTCAAGGCGAACTTCCGCCATCAAAATCGATTGAAACCGGGAGCAAAAAAACAGCATCTTTTCCGGGGTGTTGATTGGAACCCTTTTTGCATTTATTGTATTTTTGAATTATTTTACTGAAATAACCATAAGAATGCAAATGCTTATGACAACAATTTCAATCCTTGTCTTTGGGCTGGCTGTCCGCCGCTTAAATGGCAGGAAAATCATTTTTCAGATGGCTTTGATGGGAATGGTATTATCATTGCTTTTATTAACTGTCAGTTTGGCGGAATTCATGGCACCTGGCAAAGAGGGTATCCTTTATATTTTCTTATTCATTAATTGCGGTTTCTGGATTTTATTGGGCAATAAACTGAAGCTGCTCCATTTTTCCATAGCGGGATGCCTGGGAGCACTGGTTACTCTTTACTTTTTATTAATATAGTTCAAGTGGATTCCAGCGGTTTTAAATAATGATTTTTGGGTATTATGAAACATATGTAAGAAAAAGTAAAATTGTTTGGAAATATACATAAGTTTTTGACAATTTTAAGAAATTATATAATATCTTCTATTTTTGGGCTTTTACTTGAAACTCTTTTCAAGTAAAATAATATATAGTTGTTTGTATATAATATTAAATATGGTAAGTTTAGGTTCTACATAGGGGAGGAAATACTATGAATCGCAATCCAGTAATGCCTTTTATTATTATCATGGTTTTTGGTATTGGACTTATGTTTTTACTTTCGTTTAAAGGTTTGGGTGATGCCAAAGATCTTGCTAAGGAAAAAAGAGGGCGGCGAAAAGACAGAAGAAACAGAAAGTGCCTCAGCATCACCTGAGGACATTTATAAGCAAAACTGTATCTCTTGTCACGGTGACGCCTATCAAGGCGGTGTCGGGCCTGCTCTAAAAGGAGTTGGCGATCGTCTGTCGGTGGACGAGGTTAAAGACGTGATCACTAATGGACGAGGTGCAATGCCACCAGGTTTAGTCGAAGAACAGAACGTTGACGCCATGGCCGAATATATTCATGGACTGAAATAATTCATGAAACTGACTCAAGAAATCGTTGGAAAGCGAACTTTTTGAGTCAGTTTTTCATTTATTCAGAAAAGGAAGATTCCAGATGGAAGGTTTATTTCGCTCAGTGATAGAAAGAGCCCTGTTTCTCCTTTCTGTAATTTTTCGATTGAACTTGGTATAATCGAATGGGAAACTAATTATAGTAAGACATTATTTGAATTAAGAGAGTTGATAAATGTGAATCATGAAAAACTATCGATGAGATTAGAACGTGTTGCCATACATATACCAAAAGGAAGCATCCTTGCAGATATAGGTTCAGACCATGCTTACTTGCCGTGCTATGCGGTGACCAACGGCTTGTGTGACAGCGCCATAGCAGGTGAGGTAGTAGAAGGACCCTATCAGTCAGCACGCAAGCAAGTGGCTATGACGGGGCTTGGAGACAAGATAGAGGTACGTAAAGGAGACGGGCTTGAAGTATTGAATCCCGATGAAGCGACATGCATTACGATTGCAGGCATGGGAGGGACTTTAATATCAAGTATATTGGAAAGTGGAAAAGGAAACTCGGCAAGGCAGAAAGGCTAATCCTTCAGCCTAATGTGGGTGCAGTGAATGTTCGCAGCTGGCTAATCGAAAACGGCTGGGAACTTTGTGGAGAGGAAATCCTAGAGGAAGATGGGAAGATCTACGAGATCTTAATTGCCAAAAAAGGAGACCCGCTCCGCCCATATGGGGTAAACAAGCAAGCGGGCCTCACTTTCGGTCCATTCCTAAGAGAGCAATTCAGTGATATATTCATAAAAAAATGGCAGCTTGAGAAAAAACATTTGGAGAGAATCATCGAACAATTGGATGAAAGCGGTAGAAGCGGACTGGAAACGAAGCGCAATGAATTAAAATCCCAAATTTCAGTAATTGAGGAGGTGCTTAAAGGTTGAAGACAGTGAATGGTCACAAAATCATTGAAATGTTTGAACAATTCTCCCCAAAGCATTATGCAATGGAGGGTGATCCGATCGGGCTGCATGTCGGGCAGCTCAATAAGCCGGTTACTAAAGTGCTGATTGCCCTTGATGTGCTGGAAGAGGTTGTAGACGAAGCGATAGAAAATGGTGTGGAATTGATCATCGCCCACCATCCGCTTATTTACCGACCATTGAAAAGGATCGATACAAACACAGCTGGAGGCCGCATCATCGAAAAGCTGATCAAACATGATATTGCTGTTTATGCTGCACATACCAATTTGGATGTTGCTAAGGGCGGAGTGAATGATTTACTTGCCGAAGCGCTTCAATTGCAGGACACAGAGGTATTGATTCCAACCTATGAGACAGCTCTTAAGAAATTGGTTGTATATGTTCCGAAGACCGATGAACAAAAGGTGAGGGAAGCACTAGGTAAGGCAGGGGCCGGAGCGATCGGGAATTACAGCAATTGCTCGTTTTCGGGGAAGGTACCGGACGCTTCTTGCCAGGTGAAGGCAGTGAACCGGTCATCGGCTCTAAAGGAAAGCTTGAAGAAGTAGCTGAAATGCGGATTGAAACGATATTCCCGGAAAATATCGAGAAGAAAGTGCTAGCTGCGATGATTAAAGCCCATCCATATGAAGAAGTTGCTCACGATATATACAAACTGGAGAATAAAGGGGAGTCACTTGGATTAGGAAAGATTGGTGTACTTGCTGAAGAAATGACACTTGAACAATTTTCCGAACATGTGAAGCGGACACTCGATGTTGAAAAGGTGCGTGTCGTTGGAGATTTGCAAAGTCCGATAAAAAAGTCGCCGTTCTGGGCGGAGACGGCAATAAATACTTTACGACAGCTAAATTCAAGGGTGCCGATGTTTACGTTACAGGTGATATGTATTACCATACAGCCCATGACGCGATGATGATTGGATTGAATATCGTCGATCCCGGCCACAATGTTGAAAAGGTGATGAAAAAGGTGTATCACGAATCCTTGAAAAAATGTGCCGCGAAAAGAACTACGATGTGGAATTCATACCATCCAGTCTGAATACAGACCCTTTCCGTTTCATTTGAATAGCACGAAAAAGGCAGCCTTAGTGGCTGCCTTTGTATTTGTGCAATCATTTCTTCACTTTAATCTTTGGTAAAATTTTATGCAATGGCGTTTTCTTTTCGGTATTCCAAGTCGATTCATCATTTGCTTCATATTGTTCTAGAAATGCGATGACTTCCTTCGTGATCGGAGTTGGTGTAGAAGCCCCCGAAGTGACGGCAACCGTTTCTGCATCTTTTAGCCATTCAAGGTTCAGTTCGGAAATGTCAGCGATCCGATAAGCTCTCGTGCCGGCAATCTCTTGGGACACTTGTGCAAGACGGTTTGAATTATTACTCTTAGGGTCTCCGACGACGATTAAAACATCAGCTTCGCCAGCTTGCTCGGCAACCGCTTCTTGGCGAACCTGTGTCGCTAAACAAATTTCCTTATGGACTTCGGCATGTGGGAACTTTTCCTTGACCTTATCCATGATATCCAAAACATCCCATTGGCTCATCGTTGTTTGATTGGTGACAATGATCTTATCACTATTCAAAGTCAAGGCTTCCACATCTTCAGCCTTTTGAACCAAGTGAACGACATCGGGAGCAACTCCGACAGCACCCTCAGGTTCCGGATGGCCTTTTTGCCAATATAAATGATTTGATAGCCTTCTGCTTGTTTTTCCCGAATTAAGTCATGTGTTGCGGTAACATCGGGACATGTTGCATCAAGCGTCACAAGACCTTTTTCTCAGCGATCTTCCTAATCTCAGGTGAAACGCCGTGAGCAGTAAAGATGACGGTTCCGCTGTCCACCTGTTCGATGATATCGTTGCGGTTGCTGCCGTCCAACGTGATGATGCCTTCTTCTTCAAACGCATCCGTCACATGTTTGTATGCACGATCATTCCTAAAATGTAAATGGGACGTGGCAAGGTTTTATCTAAAGCCGCATTTCGGGCGATGACCATGGCATCGACAACGCCATAACAATAGCCGCGCGGGGAAATTTTAATCACTTTCATCTATGTGTCCTCCTTCAAGGCAAGAAACTCTCACTTTTTATACCTTTCTATTATATAAGACCATAGATGATATTACAAAACATCCTATTTACATAAAATCAGTTATTGGTAAATTTTTTATAGCCTTTAAATATAAAGCTTGGGACCTGACGATCTTTTCCTTTTGGTTTCGGTACGAACTGGGGCGCCGGGGTTAGCTTCGATAGCTTTTTCTTTTTCTTCGAATCCGTTTTTACCTCACTGTTTTCTTGTGCGCCAACCTTGGGCTCGCTTTCAACGGAAGCTCCCTGGTCCTTGGTCTCATCCGCTGATGATATGCTTCGGAAAACTTTCCACATGGAAGGCAGGTTTTTAATCACTGGTCCGTATTGTTCTACCATAGGAGTGAATTGTTCCGCCGCTTGCAACACCTTTTGCGTGTTGGAAAGCATATTATTAAGGGAATCGGGGTTTTTTAATGTTTCTAAGATACCGCCTCCGCTGCTTCTTGAAGAACCTTGGTTAGTGGAACCAGCTGGCGCAAACAAATTGGGAGAAGCTGCTTTTTGTTTCGACTTACCGAGTATTTTTGACAATAACCCTTCTTTCTTTGCTGGCGGCATTTCCTGCCGCTGCTGTTGGCTGAAAGGGCCGCGGAAACCTTGAGGCCCCTGTGGCACCTGCGGTCTGTTTTGAATCATAGGCCGCTGCATCTGCTGATAAGGATGGGGAATTTGCGGTGACTGTCTGAATGGAGCAGGGTGCTGCTGCCTCCTTCGACCGTATGGTGGCGGAAAACCGGGTCCGGGTTGACGATTTCTATTTGGGAACATAGGTTTCACCTCCTAAGAATATTATATGCTGGTGTAATCTTCTATATAAATTATGCAACTCGACAAAAAAGGTTTGAGGAAAGAGTGACTGGGCAGTTGTGAAGTAACCGGAAAGAAGGTAAGATGGTAACGGTAGTCTTTTAGCTCCATGTCTGCGGGGATACGCTATGACCAGGACAGGGGCTTTTCGTTTGCAAGAGTCCATTTTAAGAGAACTAACCTCAGCGCATGCGCTATTGTTAAGTATATGGGTCACATTGAAAAAGTAGATGGCCTGCCCATTATGGGACAATCCCTATTTTCTTCACGAGCAACCCAGGCGCTTGCGCTTTTTGTGTAAAATTTATTATAATAACAGGACATGTCTAATGACTGACAGGATAAAGGAGTTTTTTGATGAAACAAAATCAATTTGAACGATTTAATTTGAAAAGCTACATTCTAGATGCGGTTCGTACTTTAGGGTTCGATAAGCCGACGGAAATTCAAGAGCGTGTGCTTCCGTCGCTTTTAAAGGGAAGTAGCTTAATTGGACAGTCGCAGACAGGTACAGGAAAGACACATTCCTATTTGCTGCCGATCATGAACAGGCTTGATGCTGGTAAAAATGAGGTTCAAGCGATTATTTCCGCACCAACCCGTGAGTTAGCGAACCAAATCTACAAAGAAGCTTTGAAAATTGCTGACCATTTCCCTGAGGATGAGCAGATTCAAGTCCGTTGTTTCATCGGTGGTACTGATAAACAGCGAATGATAGATAAATTGAAGACACAGCCACAACTGGTAATCGGTACGCCGGGCCGGATCAAGGACTTGGTTGAAGCTCAGGCATTACAGGTGTATACGGCTAAAATGCTTGTAGTCGATGAAGCGGACCTTATGCTAGACATGGGATTCATTGAAGATGTCGATTTATTTGCATCACGTATGGCTGAAAAAATTCAAATGCTTGTCTTTTCGGCAACCATCCCAGAAAAATTGAAGCCGTTTTTGAATAAATATATGGAGAATCCAAAGTATGTTCAGGTGAATCCCAAGCAGGCGACCGCTTCGAAAATCGAACATGTTCTCGTACCGCTTCGCCACCGTAACAGAGAGCAGTTACTTCATGACATCATCGTTCGTTATAATCCATATTTGGCGATTGTTTTCACGAACACAAAGAAAATGGCGGATCATGTAGCTAACTCTTTGATCGAAAAAGGGCTGAATGTCGGCCGAATTCATGGGGATCTAACGCCTCGTGAGCGTAAAAAAATGATGAAGCAAATCAATGATTTGGAGTATCAATTCATCGTTGCGACCGATCTGGCTTCCCGTGGAATCGATATTGAAGGTGTAAGTCATATCATTAACTATGAATTGCCTTCAGATTTGGATTTTTATATCCATAGGACGGGAAGGACGGCTCGTGCAGGATATTCAGGCATTGCCACTACCATTTACGATACTTCCGATGAAGATTCATTGAACCGCCTTGAAAAAATGGGCATCGAATTCCGTGATGCCGATATCCAAAACGGTGATTGGGTTGATATCGACGAGCGTAATAAACGGAAAAACCGTAAAAAACAAAAATCTGAAATCGATGTTAAAGCGAGCAGGCACGTCAAGAAGCCAACTAAAGTCAAGCCAGGATACAAGAAGAAAATTCAACGAGATGTGGAAAACTTTTAAAAACGCGAACGTCGCATACAGAGAAAGAAATAGGGGAGAATCAGATGCTGAAGATTGGATCGCATGTTTCAATGAGCGGGAAAGGTATGCTTCTTGCTGCGAGTCAAGAAGCGGCTTCGTATGGCTCCAACACATTCATGATCTATACAGGAGCCCCTCAAAACACAAGACGTAAAAAAATCGAGGATTTAAATATCGAAGCCGGAAGACTGCATATGGAGGAAAATGGAATCAGTGATATCGTCGTCCATGCTCCGTATATCATTAATATAGGAAATACCACGAATCCAGCCACATACGAACTTGGAGTCAACTTCTTACGCAGCGAAATCGATCGGACCGAAGCGATTGGCGCAAGGCAGATCGTACTTCATCCAGGTGCGCATGTTGGTGCAGGCAGCGAAATGGGAATCAAGAGAATCATCGAAGGTTTGAATGAAGTGCTGACTGCCGACGATAAAGTTCAGATTGCCCTTGAAACGATGGCAGGCAAAGGTTCTGAATGTGGCAGGTCTTTCGAAGAGCTGGCGATGATCATTGATGGTGTGACCCATAATGAAAAATTATCGGTTTGCTTCGATACTTGCCATACTCACGATGCCGGGTATAATATCATCGAGGATTTTGATGGAGTCCTGAATGAATTTGATAAAGTGGTCGGTGTTGACCGCATCAAGGTACTTCACATAAACGATAGCAAAAACGAACGCGGCACGCGTAAGGACCGCCATGAAAACATTGGATTCGGTCATATTGGTTTTAAGGCTTTGAATGATATTGTCCACCATCCGCAATTAAGCACTGTTCCGAAAATCCTGGAAACACCATATGTAGGGGAAGACAAAAAAGACAAAAAGGCACCATATAAATTTGAAATTGATATGTTCAAGAATAAACAATTTGAAGAAGATTTATTGGAAAAGATCAGATTCCAACAATAATCATAAATAGTAAGGGACGATTCATCGATATGTAGATGAATCGTCCTTTCATTTTGCATTTGGATTAAGTATGCTCAAATAAAGATTGTCGGCAGCAGGCTTAAGATCTTTAAAAATTGGATGTAAGGTTGTTGAAGAGGGATTCTATTTCCCTGGCCGTGGTTGCTCCGGCAACTTTTGTAATTTGACCGAGTACGTTCTGTCTTTGACGTATATCAAAAATGTTAATATTTTTACCGGCTAGAAGTGCAGTAATATCCTGTGCTTGTTTTTGAGTGAGTGCAACCTTATGCTGTTTAGCAAGGGATAGCAGTTCATCTGGGCGTATACTGTTGATTTTATGATTGACCATCATTTCAAATAATTTCAAACGATCTCCTCCTTTGTTAAAACATATGAAGGAAGAAGACGTATGTGAACATGAAACTTTGTTTGATTACGAAATTGGTTCAAATAACATTTTTTTGTGATTCAGGGCATATCGGCACTTGTTCGGAGGACCGGATTCTTTACATCTGGACTTCTTTGATTTATACTAACGATTGTTAATCGTAATGATTCTTAAAAAATAGGTGATCTCTTTGGATAATGTAGTAAACCCCATAGTTAAATTTGAAGATATATCTTACAAATATACAAAAGATCTGGTGCTTGAACATGTTTCGCTTGAAATTCCCAGAGGGGCATTCCTAGCTATCGTCGGGCCGAATGGATCAGGTAAATCAACGCTTTTGAAGTTGCTGCTTGGTCTGTTCAAGCTCCAAAAGGGGAAAATTGAAATATTCGGGGAAGACATTCGACGCTTTAAAGATTGGCAAAAGGTCGGGTTCGTTTCCCAAAAGGCGAATTCCTTCAACTCAGGATTCCCTGCCACTGTATTTGAGGTGGTTCAGAGTGGTTTGACCAAAAAATAGGCTTATTTAAGTTCGCTGGCAATGAGGATAAGCAAAAGGTGAAGAAGGCTCTGGAATCAGTGGACATGCTGGAATATCAGAACCGCAATATCGGGGAATTGTCCGGAGGCCAGCAGCAGAGGGTATTCATTGCCCGTTCACTGGTCAGCGAGCCGGAATTGATGATATTGGATGAGCCCACTGTTGGCGTTGATTCAAAAAACGTCCACCAATTTTATGAAATGCTTGAGATGTTGAATAAAAAATTAGGAATAACCCTGATTTTAGTAACCCATGATGTTGGTACTGTGACCGATAAAGTCACACATGTCGCCTGCTTGAATAAAAAGCTTCATTTTCACGGGGATGCCTGTGAATATAATGAGTTGGATGAAGGTGAACTCTCGTCCATTTATGGACATGGAGTCCAATTTTTAAATCATGATCATTAATATGTTTTGGAGGATAGCCCAATGATATCGGGGATATTGCAATTTGAATTTTTGCAGAACGCATTCTTGACCGGAATCATCATCGGAGCGATTGCGCCATTAGTGGGCGTTTTTGTCGTGGTAAGGCGGATGTCGATGATTTCCGATGCGCTCAGTCATGTAGCGCTTGCTGGTATCGCGTTTAGTTTATTGCTGCAGAAGAGCTTTCTATCTTTAGCAGGATTGAATCCACTTTATATTGGAATGGCGTTTTCTGTAGGTGGTTCATTATTCATTGAAAAATTAAGAGGGGTATACAAGCATTACCAAGAGCTTGCAATCCCGATCATTATGTCCGGCGGCATGGGTCTTAGTGTCATTTTCATATCCATTGCTGATGGTTTCAATACCGATTTATATGGTTATTTATTCGGCAGTGTCAGTGCCGTCAGCCGGGCGGACTTGTACGTCATTTTGGCAGTGGGGCTAGTCGTAGCCTTGATGCTCACATTATTGTATAAAGAATTATTTCTGTTATCATTTGATGAAGAGCATGCCAAAGCGTCTGGAATCCCTTATAAAGCGATTCATTTTATTTTTATTGTCATGGTCGCATTGGTTATTGCCGCTTCCATGAAAATCATTGGCATATTACTTGTTTCTTCGCTCATGACGCTCCCGGTAGCAGCTAGTCTCCGCTTTGCGAAGGGCTTTAAGCAGATGATTGGTTATTCGGTATTATTCGGTGAAGTTTCTGTCATAGGCGGACTATTCTTATCATACAACCTTGACCTCGCTCCCGGCGGGACCATTGTAATAATAGCAGTACTAATTCTCATCTTGTCAATTTTGTTTGATAAGTGGAAAAATAGATAGATGGGGTGATGTATTTTGAACGTAACTACTGCCATGCAACTTTTAAAAGATAAAGGTTTTAAGCATACAGGTAAGAGGGAAGAAATGCTTCAGCTTTTCTCTTCCAGCGATAAATATTTAACGGCCAAAGATGTATTGGAGAATATGAAACAGGATTATCCAGGTTTAAGCTTCGATACGATTTACAGAAATCTTTCATTATTTGTCGAACTGGGCATCTTTGAAGCGACCGAGTTGGAAGGGGAAAAGCATTTTCGTTTTACATGCGGTCATTCTTCCCACCATCACCACTTCATCTGTTTGAACTGTGGAAAAACGAAAGAAATCGAATTGTGCCCGATGCAGGAACTTCAGGAAAGCTTGAAGGACTACGATGTTTCGGGGCATAAATTTGAAATTTACGGACGCTGTCCCGCATGCAGCGTATCTTTGGAAGCATAAAAACCATTGACCTTCAGTCAATGGTTTTTTCTTGTCTCATTTTATAGTTGCCGGTTTCCCTGACATCCAATGATTCACCCAGGCAGAGGCTTCTTGCCAATTGTTGACCCGAATCACCCTTTCAGGCACGGGATCTTGGTTGTAAGGGGTATTAAATAAAATTACGGGTATTTTACACTCTTCTGAAATCGCCACTGCATTATCGTGCTTGTCCTCTAAAAATAGATCGACTTCGAATTTTTTGGCTGCAGCAATCTTATCGTGTGAACCTACAAGCTCTATATGATCATATAGGACTTGATTACTCGTGAACCAATTCTTCGTTACATCCAATAAACGGGAGCTCCTGGCACTGATGAAATAAAGGTTGGCTTGTTTTGTCCATTTTTCCAATACATCTTTTGCACCCTCAGCCAATAATGATTCGGAATAGATGAGTGGCTCGGTCTCAATGAACCATTTAGTGAAATCCTCTTTTGGAACATTCACGAAAGGTAATAAGTCATATTCGGTAATGTCTTCATAAGCTAAATTCAGCTGAAATGCTTTATTTAAAAAGGGGACCATGGAATCAGGTCTTGTGACGGTCCCGTCTATATCGATGCCAAAACGTTTTTTCATGATGAATCTCTCCTCATTTTCAATACTTGTAATAGTGTAACATATCCCATCATAGCTTTGGTAAAAACCCGCATTTATTTCCAAGACATGAAACCATTTTCACGATGGGCTCCTGCAATTTTTACATACACTATAAATGCTTCACAAACGAAAGTGAGGGATGCACAAATGGAAAAAGATCAATACTCCAGTATTGACGATGAAATGCAATTGGCGAAAGAGGGCAGTGAACCAACCGTTGTGGATGATCAACATCATGAGCGGTATTATAATGAAGATACACCTGAAGATGACAGACGATATGAAAGTCGCGGGACCATAACCAATATGGATAACCGATATCAGGAAGAGACGTCTGCCGAAATTTCAACACCGCCTCAGCGAATCAGAGCTTATAAAGATGACGAGCCTGCAGGGGATAATGGTTTGGGGGATGTGGCATCAAGAGGAAAAGCGATTGGTGTCATAGCATTGATCATCTCCATTTTATCGTTATTCATGATGCCTTTCATTTTAGGGATTGTCGGTATCATTGTAGGGATAGTGGCCAGAAACAGGGGATCGAACCTGGGTACTTGGGCCATCGTCATTGGTGCAATTTCCATCATCGTTGGCATATTCATCCTGCCGTTCTTTTAGCATTATTAAACCCTTTGATGTCATTTAAGCATCAAAGGGTTTTTCAAATGATTAAAAACAAAAAATCCCGATAATGAAAATTCGGGATTCTTTGTTTTATTTATTTAGTAAAGCTGCTGCAGCAGCTTCAGCTCTTTGTTTTTCATAGTACTCTTCAGCGATTTTGTCAATTTCCTTTTTCAGTTCCTCGACCATCGTCTCTTCAGGCACTTTACGTACGATTTGACCTTTTCTAAACAGTAAACCTTCACCGCGGGCACCGGCTATGCCGATATCAGCCTCACGGGCTTCTCCAGGGCCGTTTACCGCACAACCAAGCACTGATACCTTGATTGGTGCTTTAACCGTCTGGATGTACTCTTCAACTTCATTGGCGATGGAAATCAAATCTATCTCGATTCGACCGCAAGTAGGGCAGGAAATTAAAGTGGCCATGTTGGAAGCAAGGCCGAATACTTTTAGAAGCTCCCTTGCCACCTTCACCTCTTCGACAGGATCGGCACTTAAGGAAACGCGGATCGTGCTTCCGATACCCTGACTTAGGATGACACCTAGTCCGGCAGCGCTTTTTACGGTTCCTGAGAACAGTGTACCTGATTCCGTGATCCCAAGATGTAAAGGATAATCGAATGCTTTTGAAGCTTTTTCATATGCCTCGATGGCTAAATTCACATCGGAAGCTTTCATGGAAACGATAATATCATGAAAATCCAGATCTTCCAGGATCTTGATATGGTGTAAAGCACTCTCCACCATTCCATCAGCAGTCGGGAAGCCATATTTCTCGAGGATTTTCTTCTCTAGAGAACCAGCATTGACCCCGATCCGGATTGGTATTCCTTTAGCCTTCGCAGCTTTCACGACTGCTTCAACCTTTTCACGGCGTCCGATGTTACCAGGATTTATCCTGATTTTATCCGCCCCGCCTTCGATTGCCTTCAGCGCAAGTTTATAATCGAAATGAATATCGACTACAAGAGGGATGTTTATCCGTTTTTTTATCTCAGAAATTGCATCAGCTGCCCTTTCATCCGGACAGGCGACGCGTACGATTTGACATCCAGCTTCTTCAAGGCGAAGGATCTCTGCAACCGTTGCTTCAACGTCATGTGTTTTTGTCGTTGTCATGCTTTGTACTATAACTTCATTATTGCCGCCAATCGTTAAGTTTCCGACTTTAATTGGCCGCGTCTTGGTGCGATGTATGATTTCACTCAAGTGGAATTCTCTCCTTTAGGAAAAAATCAGTTTTGATTTTTAATTTGCTTCTCTGAAATATTGTATCAATGTACATACCGCTTGACAAGGAAATAGGACGCATAATCTTTTTCAATATGAGGCATTTCCCATTTCAGGATATATCTGGTACTCGGAAATCCCCTTTGTAATTGTTGTGAAGGCGCAGATCCCCATTTGAAAGTTATTTATAAATGGGAATTTTATAAGTTTTGCCAATCTGCATATTTTCGGGCTTCAATCCTTCATTCAAACTTTGAAAGTCAGAGATGATCGTTTCGATTGGCTGATTGGATTCGCCTTTTTCCGTTTCGACGATGGAAAGTAAGGTATCCCCGGGTTGCATGGTGATTTCTTTATAAGCGGCAGATGGTGCGGATGCAGGCTGGCTGGCCGGCACGGCCCGTTCGCCTGTTGGGGCCGGTGGATGGGAAGCCGGCAGGGTACCCGTAGTCAAATCAAAATAAATAATAAATAAAGTGAAACAGAATGAGATAAAAAGCAGTAGCCGTTTCAATTTTCCATCCTCCCAAGCTTGTCTTTAATTCATCTATACTTGAGAGGGCAAAAAATATGCCTAAAAATGGGCGATTTTCAAATGGAATCTGGGAGTGGCCATTCAAATTTTTTATTTCAGTTGAGTAACATCCTTATTATTTGAATGAGTGCTAAGAAAGGAGCGAATTTCCTTTTGGGTCAGACCACTCTTTTTTGCCTCCAATATAAGTAACAACCACTGTACATCAATATGACTCTCCTTCACATCTATCACCTCTTAAATACTATTTCAATCATAAGTATAGGAATAACTTAGTGAGTATTTTGTCGAATTAAGTAGATATAAAAAATGATGACTGCAGTCATATGTGGGAAAGGCATGGATTACCCGATTTATGCAAAAGCAAGAAGATCCGGACCCATGTGGGACCGGATCTTTTTTCTCAATTCTTATTGTCTGATGTTTCTTTAATGGATAAATATAACATCATTAATGTCACAAACCAGCTAATGATGGAAGCGAATGGTACCATTGCTTGAAAAGCATCCATGATGGTGAAGAATATGGTGGCAAGAGTTATGCTGTATGCACTAATTCTCCAAAGATGCCTGTAGGAAAGAGGACGGCTAAGAGCATTTTTGAAAAAAGACCGAAAGCAGCAAGGATTGTCACTTTAATGAAGATTCCGCTAGCAGTAAACAGGTATAATATAAGTAGAAGCAGTGGAATGATGATCGGCAGCACAGATTCAACTGAATCAAGCCAATTGGATATTTCCTGATTATCTCCCTCCAGAACTGAATATGGAGAGGATTGTACATTGCCTCCGGATACGAACACCAGATCAGACTTCAAAAGCGCGACAGCCTCATCAGCTTTTGCAGCTACCTCTTCCGGGGTCAAGGTTCCCGTGCCATCAACAAAAATTTGATATCCGTTTTTATTCAGGCTAAATGGCTCATCTTTTTCAGTCGTCAACGTGCCATTTTTGATTTCAAATGCCGGTAAGTCTTCGGATACTGTTTCGTGCATGGCATCTATCCCGTCAACTATCATTGTACCGAAATAAAAAGCTGAAGGGAGAAATGCGATGAGACTTATAAAGAAAACATATAATATCGTTTTCCCGATACCTTGGTTTTGAAAGGAAGCGATATCTTTAGGAGAAAATATGCTTACCCATAGTTGTTTGAATATGTTCAATGTTTTCAGCACCTATCTATATAAGATTCCTAACCAATTTTAACTATATGGGAAAAATAAAACAACCTGTATTCAGCTTCAGTGGTTTCAAACAACAGTAATGAGGTAATTATGGAGAGAATAAATCAAATTATAAATGAAAAGGGAAAGGGGCGTTTTAGTTATGGACACACTATTTTGGATAATAATCACCCTCATGTTCATAATGGGATTTGTCGGTCTGATTTTTCCAATCATCCCAAGTGTTTTGTTCATCTTTGGCGGAATATTGTTATATGGACTTTTTATTCCTTTGAACCATTTGGCTGGTTTTTCTGGACAGTCCAAATTTTATTCGTCATCCTTTTATTCGCGGCCGATTATATTGCCAACATGGTCGGGGTCAAAAAGTATGGCGGCACGAAAGCGGGAATTTGGGGCAGTACGATTGGGCTTCTGGTCGGGCCATTCGTGATTCCATTTGTCGGAATACTGATAGGTCCATTCATCGGGGCATTTCTGGCAGAGATCCTCGTTCATAAGCAAGACCCTGTTACTGCTTCCAAAATCGGCCTTGGTTCCGTTGTTGGCTTTATAAGCAGCGTAATCACAAAAGGCATCATTCAGCTTCTGATGATTGGATATTTTATATTCGTGGTATTCTCATAGGAAATATAATCGAAAAATGAAAAATTGAGGCATAAGGTTTGAAACGGTTACAAAAATTTGATACTCTATTGCTAGCGAGCTTTAGGTATCTTTCGAGAACTGAAGCCCTCAAAAAAACAGCTTACATAGGGAGGAATTTTATTATGGCTTTTGAACTTCCACAATTACCGTATGCATATGATGCATTAGAACCACACATCGACAAAGAAACAATGAACATTCACCACACTAAACATCACAACACATATGTGACAAACCTGAACAATGCGCTTGAAGGCAAACAAGAACTTCTAAGCAAAAGCGTAGAAGAAATCGTCGCTAACCTTGACGCAGTACCTGAAGCTGTTCGTACAGCTGTACGCAACAATGGTGGCGGACACGCTAACCACACTTTATTCTGGGAAATCCTTTCACCTAACGGCGGCGGACAACCAACTGGTGAATTAGCGGATGCTATCACTTCAAAATTCGGAAGCTTTGACAGCTTTAAAGAAGAGTTCGCTAAAGCGGCTACTACTCGTTTTGGATCTGGCTGGGCTTGGCTTGCAGTCAACAATGGCGAGTTGGAAGTAACAAGTACACCTAACCAAGACAATCCATTATCAGAAGGCAAAACACCGATTCTTGGATTGGACGTTTGGGAGCATGCTTACTACTTAAACTACCAAAACCGCCGTCCTGAATACATCAATTCTTTCTGGAATGTTGTAAACTGGGATGAAGTTGCAAAACGTTACAGCGCTGCAAAATAATTTATAATCAGGTAACAAAAGACGGGATTTCCCTTTTCAGGGGAGCCCGTCTTTTTTTTGTTTCATTATAAATGGCTTTTAAGCAAACAGTATTAGGGCAACTGCTCTGCCATCGCCATCCTGTCTCGCCAGTCGAAGAGTTTTCTTTATACTGTTATTGTTCAAGTTCAGAAGGAAAACAGTATAAGTGCAACTGCTTCTCTGTCATCGCCATCCTGTCTCGCCAGTCGAAGAGTTTTCTTTACCTTTTTTACATAAATTCTTTTGTTTTTTCAAACACTAGAGTGGAATTTAAAGGAGAGTTAAAACAATGGGTATTTTAGAGAGATGGTTGGGTGAAGCGGGAGGGAAGAAGGACCTGCACCTCCTTTTGTTTATTGGCGGGCTGTACAGCCTAAGTATTGCTTTATCCAATACATTCGTTAATGTGTACTTGTGGAAACAATCCGGTCAAATTGTTGATATTGCCGTATATAATCTAACCGTGGTGCTTTTTCAACCGCTTACTTTTGTCTTTGCCGGCAGGCTCGCGAAAAAGGTTGACCGAATCATTGTTTTGCGTCTGGGTGTTATCTTTTTGGCCCTATTTTATTTATCGGTCCTATTGGTCGGCACACGGGCAACGGATTTCCTTTGGTTGCTTGGTGGACTGTTAGGAATCGGTTATGGGTTTTATTGGCTTGCCTATAATGTCTTGACTTTTGAGATAACTGAACCGGAAACAAGGGATTTCTTCAATGGTTTTTTAGGGATTTTATCATCCGTTGGGGGAATGGTCGGTCCGATTCTTTCAGGGTTCATCATTTCGAGGCTTGAAAAATTCACGGGATATTCCATTGTATTCGGATTGTCTTTGCTATTGTTTTCCGTTGCGGTATTTCTTAGCTTTTCGTTAAAAAGACGTCCTGCTCATGGCAGATACTGCTTCTTTAGAATATTGCAGGAACGGAAAAATAATCGGAACTGGCTTTTGATCACTCGTGCTCACTTTTTTCAAGGGATACGAGAGGGCACATTCATGTTCATCATTTCGATTACCGTTTTCATTCAGACGGATAGTGAACTTGCCTTAGGGAGCTATGGCCTGTTAAATTCGGCCATATCATTCGTTGCGTATTTTTTTGCTTCACGATATATAAAACAGCCGATGCGAAAAAAGGCGATTCTTATTGGAGGAATCCTGTTGTATGCAGGGGTCTTATTGATTGCATTCGATATCACATTCGGGAAGCTTCTCATTTATGGGGCAATTGTCGCTACCGCTTATCCTATTCTTTTGGTCCCTTATATATCACTGACTTATGATATTATAGGCCGGGCTTGGAAAGCAGCGGAAATGAGGATTGAATATATCGTTGTCCGGGAACTGTTTGTTCATATTGGAAGGATTGTCTCCATATCAGGATTCATACTTTCCGTCATGTTATTCGACCTAAAGCAATTACTGCCGATTTATCTGTTAATCGTCGGGGCAGGGCATACTGTGATATATTGGTTTGTACGGAAAATCGATATCATTGACCAAGATTGAAAAGAGGCCATAGAGGCCTCTTTTCAATATCAGGACTTACGGCATTAGGATTTATGAGCCGTAAGTCACTTTTTATGTAAAGTTAGTTAGATGTTTAATATTTCTAGAACACTAAGGTAGAAAAAAATATAAATGTTCTATAGAATAGTATAGGACTATTATGACTATGTAAAAAGGATGTGTGGCTTAGTGTGAATAAAAAGAAAAAGAAAAAGACGCATGTGCCTTTCAGATTGAATATTCTTTTCTTTTTAGTGTTTGTTTTGTTTTCCGCTTTAATTTTGCGCTTGGGTGTTGTACAGATTGTTTATGGTGACGATTACCGGCGTGAGATTGAAAGAACAGAGGAAGTGACCGTGAATAATTCGGTGCCCCGTGGGAAAATGTATGACCGGAATCTAAAACTTATGGTCGATAACCAACCACTGGATGCAATTACATATACACGAAAGCAAGGTACGAAACAAACAGAAATGGTGAAAACGGCTGAGAAACTCGCGAAGTTGATCGAAAAGGAAACAGACAAAGTGACTGAGCGCGATAAAAGGATTTTTGGATTTTAAATAATCCAAAGTTGGCCGAGAAAAAAATTACCGATAAAGAAAGAAAAAAAAGTGGAAGAGGGCGAAATGGAAGAAAGTGAGTTGTATAAGCTTCAGCTTGATCGGATTACTGAGGAAGAAACAAAGCTTTCGGAAAAAGATCTTGAAGTTCTTGCCATCTATAGGGAATTTGCAAGCGGATATGCCCTTACCCCGCAAATTGTGAAAAACAAGGAAGTAACAAAAGAAGAATTCGCCAAGGTGAGTGAAAACCTTGATTCGCTCCCAGGGGTCGATATATCTACAGATTGGGATCGTTTTTATACATATAATAAAACACTTAAATCTGTATTGGGTAAAGTCTCCTCATCTGAAGAAGGGTTGCCTAGTGAAAGTCTGAACTACTACCTCGCGCGTGATTACAGCCGGAATGACCGTGTAGGTAAGAGTTATATCGAGGCTCAATATGAAGATATCCTCCAAGGGCAGAAAGCGAAAGTAAGGAATGTGACCGATAAATCAGGAAATGTCGTCGATTCCGAAGTGATTACTGAAGGTTCGCGGGGAAAAGATCTTATATTGACAGTTGATATGGATTTACAGCTTGCAACAGAGGAAATCATTGAAAAGCAATTGATTGCCAAGAAAAAATGGGTAACACCAAATTCTTGGACAGGGCCTTTGTCGTCATGATGGATCCCGATACAGGGGAAGTATTGACGATGGCTGGCAAGAAATATGAAAAGGATCCAAAAACGGGGAAATCCTCCATTGAGGATTTCGCATTAGGAAATATCACGACTTCCTATACGATGGGGTCTGCGGTTAAAGGCGCTACCGTTTTAACCGGTTATCAGGAAGGTGCGATCCAGCCGGGTACGTACTTTTATGATACGAAGTTGAGAATAAAAGGTACACCGGCCAAAGGTTCATATAGTGACTTCGGGAACATTAATGATTTGACCGCATTGAAAGTATCTTCGAACGTTTATATGTTCAGAACGGCAATTAATATTGCGGGTGCGCATTATGTGCCGAATGAACCTTTGAACATTAGTTCAAGCGCGTTTTCGACCATGCGGAATTCATTTGCCCAGTTTGGCTTGGGTGTCCGCACAGGTATTGACCTTCCTAATGAAATGAGCGGATTCAAAGGTTCAGAAACATCTCCAGGTAAGCTGCTTGACCTTGCTATCGGACAGTATGATACGTACACGCCAATGCAGCTCGTGCAATATGTTTCAGCCATTGCGAATGGCGGTAACCGCATGAAGCCGCATATGGTTAAGGAAATACGCGACCCGGTTGATAATAATGAGGAATTGGGACCTGTTGCCGAAGACGTTTCACCTACTGTCCTTAATCGTCTTGATATGAAGGACGAATGGATTGAACGTGTTCAGAGCGGTTTTGAGAAAGTTGCCATGGAACAAGGCGGAACGGCTTATACCTATTTTGGGAAAAAATCGTATACAGTGGCAGCTAAAACCGGGACGGCGGAAGCATTCTATGATGGCCCGAACCGGATGGATTATAGCGAGCCCCAAGAAACGATGAACATCACGCTTGTTGGCTATGCCCCAGCTAAAAACCCTGAGGTCGCTTTTGCGGTCGTTGTGCCATGGGCATACCAAGGACATACGGGCCATAGCATGAGTAAAGAGATAGGTGAAGAAATCATGGATACTTATTTCGAATTGAAAAAGAACGGGCTAAGAAGGAGAATACCGAAACCTCGACAGATTTGAAAGTGGAGAATGGTAAAGACGTTCAAAAGGACCAGGCTGAAGTTAGAAAAAGCCAGGAAAATGAATAAACAAAGGTTAAAACACGTTTTTGGGTAAAACCGGAAACGTGTTTTTTGCATTTAAAGAACGGAATCAGTACAGTTTTTTCATCTTTACAATTATCACACAATTATTTACTGAATGTTTACAAATGCTTTAAACGGAATTTACAGTCTGAAAGTATGATGTGAGAGTAGGACAAAATATTCATATAAAATTCTTAGGGGATTTACAAATGAGACGTTTCAAATTTATGGCTATGACCGCAGTAATGGGTGGAGTAATCGCAGTGGCAGTTGGATGTGGATCTAATGATACTTCAAACAGCGGTAAAGGAAATGAAGCGGCTTCAAATCAACTCAAGGGCGAAGTTATCACGGATGGTTCTTCAACGGTCTTTCCGATCATGGAGGCAGTTGCAGAAGAATATATGGCTACACAGCCTGATGTGAAGGTTTCAGTGGGATCGTCAGGAACAGGTGGGGGATTCAAGAAATTCATCGCTGGTGATACGGACCTAGCCAATGCATCCCGCCCGGTCAAAGAAGAAGAAAGTGCCTTACTTGATGAAAAGGGTGTTAAATATACAGAATTGAAACTGGCATTTGACGGTATTTCAATCGTCGCCAATAAAGATAATGATTTCATAGATTCACTAACGGTTGAAGAACTTCAAAAACTGTGGATTGATAATGGAAAGGTAAAGAAATGGTCTGATATACGTCCTGAATGGCCGAACGAAGAAATTAAATTCTACTCTCCGGGAACAGATTCAGGAACATATGATTATTTCAATGAAGTGATCCTTGAAGAAAAACCAATGGTGGAAAATGCTACGCTTTCAGAAGACGATAACGTTCTTGTACAAGGTGTAGAAGGTGATAAAAATGCAATTGGATTCTTCGGTTATGCCTACTACTCTGAAAATAAAGATAAGTTAAAGATCATTTCCATCGACAACGGCAAAGGTGCCGTAGAGCCAACGCATGAAACGATTAAAAGTGGGGAGTATGCACCATTGTCACGTCCACTTTACACATATGTAGCTAATAAGTCGGTAGCTGAAAAAGAACAAGTCGCAGATTATACTCAATTCATCATTGAAAATGCAGGAGAGCTTGCAGAAGAAGTGGGTTATATCAGCCTGCCGGAAGAAGAGTACCAGAAAGATCTTGATAAATTAAAAGAACTGGAAAAATAAACGATATTACAGGCTATTGAAATCCCGCCTTGACTCGATTAAGGCGGGGGTAACAGCTTGTAAATCCAAATATTGCGTGTCTGAAATGGAGGATGCAAGTTGGAACTTAGAAAAACAGAAACCTATTCTGTACAGCAAATGATTCTGGAAAAGAAAAGTAAGAAAAAAATCAATATGGAAAAAGTCATACCTAAGCTTTTGTTCATTACGGCGGCAATTTCCGTTTTTACTACAATCGGGATCATCCTGACCCTTATATTTGAAACATTTATCTTTTTTGACAGAGTATCCATCGTCGAATTTTTTACGGAAGCTAAATGGCTGCCATTTGCATCTGCACCTTCCTATGGGATTATGCCCCTTATTGTTGGAACGTTGAAGATAACAGTCATAGCAGCGGTGGTTGCAGTTCCAATAGGACTTGCAACAGCCATTTTCTTGAGTGAATATGCATCAGAGAAAACACGGAGAATCATCAAGCCGATTTTAGAAGTTTTAGCTGGGATTCCTACTATCGTTTATGGCTTTTTTGCCTTAACTTTTGTAACACCGGTTTTGCGGGATTTATTTCCTTCCCTTGACATGTTCAATGCCTTGAGTCCTGGAATCGTTGTAGGTATCATGATCATGCCGATGATAGCTTCTTTGTCGGAAGATGCCCTAGTATCAGTACCGAAGTCGATTCGAGAAGGTGCGTATGCTTTAGGAGCAACGAAACTCGAAACGACAATTAAAGTGGTATTGCCAGCAGCCATTTCTGGAATTGTCGCATCCATCGTTCTTGCTTTATCCAGAGCGATCGGGGAAACCATGATTGTAAGTGTTGCCGGTGGCTCGACCCCAAATATGAGTATGGATGTCACTTCATCGATTCAAACGATGACCGCTTATATCGTTCAGGTCAGTTCGGGGGATGCAGGGTATGGGACAACGATTTACTACAGCATATATGCGGTTGGAATGACACTGTTCGTCTTTACGCTTGTCATGAATTTACTGGCGCAGTTCATCTCTCGCAAGTTCAGGGAGGAATATTAAGTCATGAAACTGATAAACAAAAGTCATGTTGCAAAAAAAATGCCTGCTAGGCTGGCTGTTAACACGATTTGTAAAGGATTATTCTTCTTGGCAACATTGGTTGGCCTCCTAGTATTGGCCATCTTATTTTATCGGATATTCACTCAAGGAATTGGTAGTCTGAATGTGGACTTCCTTCAGAATTTCGCTTCCAGGAAACCTGAAGAGGCTGGTATAAAGGCAGCGTTGATCGGTTCAATATGGTTGATGGTAGTGGTGGCCCCGGTTTCCCTGCTGCTCGGTGTTGGAACGGCCATTTATTTAGAGGAATATGCGAGGAAGAATTGGATCACCACTTTTATCAAAGTGAATATTTCCAATCTGGCAGGTGTCCCGTCAATAGTATTTGGACTTCTGGGCTTAACGGTTTTCGTTCGTGCTCTTGCCTTGGACCGGTCCATATTGGCAGCGGGCCTGACCATGAGCCTACTCGTTCTCCCGGTCATCATAGTAGCTGCCCAGGAGGCAATACGTGCCGTACCTCGTGATTTAAGGGAAGCTTCGTTTGGAATGGGTGCAACAAAGTGGCAAACCATTTTGAAAGTGGTCCTGCCTGCTGCGATACCTGGCATTTTAACTGGAGGGATACTTGCTTTGTCACGGGCAATCGGTGAAACGGCGCCATTGGTGGTGGTTGGCATACCAATGTTCATCGCCTTTTTACCTCAAACGGTCATGGATACATTTACAGTGCTGCCAATGCAAATCTATAATTGGACATCTCGTCCGCAGGAGGAATTCCAGCAGGTTGCTGCCGCGGGAATCATCGTTTTACTCATCCTGTTAATATTCATGAATTCAATAGCGGTTATAATTCGAAATAAATTCCAGAAAAGATACTGATAGGAGGAAGGAAGCATGAATATGACCTTAACGAGAGAAAAAGAGTCACCGGCTATCGAGATCGATAATGTCGGATCAGCTGCCTTGACGGAAAAGGTGTATGAAACATCCAATCTCAATTTATGGTATGGTGAAAACCATGCTTTGAAAAATATTAATCTGGATATGCACCAAAATGAAGTGACGGCCATCATAGGGCCTTCAGGATGTGGGAAATCCACCTACATTAAAACATTGAACCGAATGATAGAACTAGTCCCGGATGTGAAAACGACAGGTCAGATTAAATATAGGAACAGGAATATCCTTGATCAGTCCTATAAGGTGGAAGATTTAAGGACACAGGTGGGGATGGTCTTCCAAAAGCCTAATCCTTTTCCTAAATCAATTTATGAAAATGTTGTATACGGACCAAAGATCCATGGAATTAAAAATAAAAAAATTCTTGATGAGATAGTTGAAAAGAGTTTAAAAGGGGCAGCCATTTGGGATGAAGTGAAAGACCGTCTGCATGAAAATGCATATGGACTTTCAGGTGGACAGCAACAGCGCCTTTGTATTGCCAGATGTTTGGCAATCGAACCAGATGTCATTCTAATGGATGAACCTACTTCTGCCCTTGATCCGATATCCACTTTGAAAATAGAAGAATTGGTCCAGGAACTGAAAAAGGATTTCAGCATCATCATCGTTACCCATAACATGCAGCAGGCAGCACGTATCTCTGATAGAACAGCCTTCTTCTTAAATGGGGAAGTCATCGAATATTCTGATACAAATACCATCTTCTCTAATCCGAATGATAAAAGAACAGAAGATTACATTACCGGACGCTTCGGTTAAGAGAAAAGGAGATGCGATAATGATCGTTCGTGAAAATTTCGAGCTTCAATTGAAAGAGCTACAAGGGAAAATCGTGAAGTTGGCTAATTTAGCTTCAGGTGCCATATCAAAATCATATGCCGCACTGGAAAGCAATAATGTAGATGAGGCTCTTGAAGTCATTGATGATGATACAATAGCTGATTTACTGGAAGAGGAAATAAACGACTTTGCGATTTTACTGATTGCTAAGCAACAGCCGGTTGCGATTGATTTAAGGCGTATCATTGCTGCCATAAAAATCGCCTCGGATATTGAAAGGATGGCGGACTTTGGTGTGAATATCGCCAAATCAGCGATCCGAATCGGTGACCAGCCATTTATTCTGCCTTTAACACCATTAAAGCAGATGCATGATATTACATTAAAGATGATTCAACTTTCAATAGAAGCATTTGAGAAGGAAGATGTTGTTCTTTCAAGGGAAATCATTGAAATGGATGATGAGGTCGATCGCTTTTATGGAGAAATGATTCGAAGTCTCCTTCGCCTTTCAGATGAAAAAAACCTTCAGCAGGTTACACAGCTTTCCCTAATTGCTCGATATTTGGAAAGGACAGCGGACCATACCACGAATATCGCCGAGAATATTTACTTCCTGGTAAGAGGGAGATATATCAGCAGGAATGAATGACCCCATTAATTGAAAAAAGAGAGGCTTTTTCTCGGACATAGTCCATTTAAAAGTCTCTCTTATTCATTAATGTGTCAAAGTGTTGGCCAATTGTCTATATGTCATATTATTCGTAACAACAAACTCGCCGATTTGTATTTTTTTCGATAAATCACGGTCATTCATGTAAGCTTCAAATTCAGCAGCATCATCGATGATTTTTTCCTTGGAAAGGCAATCGGCTATTTCGGTTGTGGTCATATTCGTTTTCACTTTAATTGTATAGGTGACGATGGAGGGGCCTTTTTTGAAGCTTCCTTCCCCATTAAATCTTTATCCGAATCCTTTGGTTGGACGGTTTTTTTAGCTTCCTCAGCAGTAGGAGTGGTGCCTTCGAATATTCCGGTGCCATAATAAAAGCAAGCAAAGATTGTTGTTGTAAAAATGATGCCAGAGGAAAGACCTTGCAGTCTTGCTTTGTTCATTTTCATTCACCCCGCAATCTTTGCTGCTCGATCACTGAAAGGGTTTGTTCCTTCGTTAACGAGGATTGTCTAGCGATCTGGTCCAAAGTAAGACCTTGACTATATAAAGATAGAACCTGGCTTTTTAGAATATCATGAATGGGTTCGATATCATTGGAAGTGACAGTTGATTTATCCTTTACAGGGGGAACAGGGTCGTCCTGGATAACGAATTCCTCTTCAAGAATCTTCACCTTCTTCTTTAATTGGTAGATATCCTGCATATATGTTAGTGTCATCTGTTCTAAATCTTCTTCTAATTTGGCAACTTTATCTTTACCGAAAAAAGAAATGATGAGAAGGATGAGCGCTAATGAAAAAGAAGGATGATAAGTGTTTCCATGTTTTCACCTCAGAAGATAATTTTCGACAATATACTTATATTTTACACATATTTTAAAAAGAATGGAGATTTTCATATTTTTATATTTTCGGAAATGGGCAGTAAACTTCATTTATTGTCTGTTTTATTTCAAATATTGTCGAAAAGCCTTATGACCGTCGTTGCAGAAAAAAATTAGGCATTAAAATGGGGAAAAAACCTTTGAGAGATAACATACATAAAATTCGACAAAATGTGTTTATTGTCCATCAGCCAATTCAGTGCTAACATTAAGATAGAATAAATCGAAAAAACAAAATATTTTGAATAGTTGAAAATAATTGTGCCTAATAAGAAAATGGTGTGCAGAATCTAAAGTGGATAGTTTCACTGTCAGCGCCTACCGATAAGTAATATAAAGATAATGAATGGGAAGGGATGATTTATATGAATTCGCTATACGCATATATGCCGCAGGATAACCAGGATTTATTTCGTAAGGGATTAAAGGCTGGATTATGGATGGATGAGAGTTTTGATTGGTATCCTGAGGAAGATATGATGAGTCATCCTAATGGAGAGATCCGGACACTTTCACAAACGTATACGCAAGGGCAGGTGACCTTTTCGAAGTTCACGATCAGGAATACCTCATTCGAGACTAAGCGGCCAAAAGTGTTTTTCACTATGAAAACGCTTTCGAAAGGCAGGCGGTGGCTTTTTACAGCCCGAATGAACGGGCGATTTTACATGTAGCCCCTCAATCGATTGCCTTATTGGGTGGATTGGTGAAAGGAAAAAGCATCTCTCAATATTGCATCCAAGGTAAGGGAAGCCTATATCAAGAAGGATGCTTCAAATCATTGAAAGAAGGTCTCCTGGCTTATTCACCGCTTGCCAAAGGGGAAGTTACCAGCGTGTTTACACTAGAGACGGAAATCTTACCGAAAGAATGTGTGGAAGCTGTGGCTTGGGTCATTCATGCTGAAACGAAAGAAGAAGCGAAAGTTATAAATAATCAGCTCCTCCTGACGATGCAAAACATAAACAATTAAGAATTCAAAAAAGTTATGTTGGATTTCCCGAAAAACATACTAGCAATTCGCATTGAATAATGATATTATAGAAAAGTCCTATGTGAAAATGTCAATATGTTTGGAGGAAATACACAATGCGCGTGAATATTACATTAGCTTGCACTGAATGTGGAGACCGTAACTATATTTCTAAAAAAATAAACGTAACAATCCAGACCGTCTTGAGCTTAAAAAATACTGCTCAAGAGAAAAACGCAGCACGACTCACCGTGAAACAAAGTAAGCAACAGGATTTTTCCTGTTGTTTTTTTTATGCATTTTTTTAAGTCCCTTCTTTTCTCCCTTTCCTTTAGTGAGTATTTTCAGAATGCACGAATGATTCGGCGATTTTCGACACCTATTTTCGTAAATGAACAAATATTATGAGATAATGATAGAAGTAGACTAAAGGAGTCGGAAGAGATGAGAGAAAACAAGAATAAGCTCCGTCAGGAAGTTAGGTCCCGTTTAATGGGGCTGACTAAAGAGGAACATGAAGAACTATCTAACAGAATCGCTGAAAACTTATTTACATTGGAGGAATGGAAAAATGCTGAAACCATTGGCATCACCATCTCCATTCCGCCTGAAGTTCCAACGGTACGGATCATCGAACAAGCATGGAGCGAAGGGAAAGAAGTGGCTGTACCAAAATGTGATCCCAAAAATAAGACAATGGAATTCAAAAAAATTTCGTCCTTCAATCAGCTGGAGTCTGTTTATTACGGGTTGCTGGAACCAGTGGCTGAAACAGCCAAGGCCTCCAAAGAGGAATTGGACGCATTGATCGTACCCGGCCTTGCTTTTACCAAGGAAGGGTATCGCCTGGGCTTTGGAGGGGTTATTATGACCGTTTCCTATCTTATTACCGAGGTGATACATTGGCCCTTGCATACGAGCTTCAATTAATGGATGAACTACCGATAGAGGTACATGATATAGCGGTGGGCAAACTCATTACACCATCAAGGATTATACGCACGTACGCCCATTAAGAAGAAGTTTATTAATTATCACTTTTAGCTCATAAAAATCCTCTCCTGTATCACACTACTGATAGGAGGGATTGTTATGCTTCGATTAATCATTCAAATCTTCTTGGTTGGTTTAGTTGTTTATGCAGGTTACCAAAACCGGTACCGCCTGATAAATATTGCGCTGTCCAACGGCATACTGAGAAGATTTCTAGTGACTAAATCCTTGGATATGCCAATGTTCAGGGATAAAATGATGCAAAGCATGTTCACTCAGACCAAATGAGGATGCCGGCATCTTAAAAAAGGGAACCTGACCAGGGTTCCCTTTTTTATTTATTAGGAGCGGAAAAACAGTCTCCTTTTTTACTTTTTACATGATTTCGTCTATAGTTTTAATTAAAGAATAGGAATTTTAGAAGCTTAAGTTTCATTGGAAAGTGGGGAAGGCATTGGGATTTAAAGAGGATTATTTTTTTGGGAAACCATAAGGGAGTTGTCTGCCCATTATGATTATCGAATGATCACTGTCACGGAAAACCATCAGGAGATATGGCTTGAGAGCGATAAGAATAAGGAGTTTCCAGTCATAAGACTCATCCGGCATGATTTGGATTGGGCTAATTGGCTGAAACGCGATATCGACCGAACATTGCAGAATGGGGAAAGAATCAGAAGGAAATTATACAAAAAGCCCATAAACATATTAAGTATCTATGTTAGTAAATTCGCCCCGGTGGATGATCATGACTTTAGTTCACGGGTGGCCTCCTTTAAAAAAACGAATGTCAACACGTTCCTTCTAACTTGTGAGAACTTTCAGGATTCATTGCAAAACCTTGAACATGTTTTGAAAAAACCACTTTCAATTCGAGTTCTTGAAGAAAATGAAATAGATGAGGAAAAGGTTCTTGCAGTAAAGAAGGACGCTATCTCGGAGTCAGTCAAAAAGGCTAAGGCAGAACAGAAGGTATTTCAAAATGCCAATAAGCCATTCTTTACATATATATTCATGGCGGTACAAATAGCTGTGTTCATCTTGATGGAGTTTAATGGGGGCAGCACCAATTCCAAGACTTTGATTGAGTTTGGCGCTAAATTTTCCCCTTATATCATACAAGGGGAATGGTGGCGGTTCTTTACACCGATGGTCGTCCATATTGGGTTCATTCATTTACTGATGAATACATTTTCGTTGTATTTGATCGGTGCTGAAGTTGAAAGGATTTACGGGAATGCCAGGTTCCTTTTCATCTATATATTCGCTGGTTTCGCTGGAACTCTAGGCAGCTTCATCATGACCCCGAATCTTTCCGCCGGAGCGAGCGGAGCCATTTTTGGCTGTTTTGGGGCACTTCTGTACTTTGGCATCGTCTATCCGAAATTATTCATGCGCTCGATGGGCTCATCGGT
Source organism: Peribacillus frigoritolerans (assembly GCA_030562215.1). GTDB lineage: Bacteria > Bacillota > Bacilli > Bacillales > DSM-1321 > Peribacillus > Peribacillus frigoritolerans_B. The sequence goes on from JAUPFL010000002.1 coordinate 901,164, forward strand.
TATCGTGTTGATCATCATTAACTTAATATATGGTTTCACCGTTTCAGGAATTGACAATGCAGGGCATATCGGAGGTTTGATCGGAGGGTTCTTGGCCGCTGGAGTGGTCCATCTGCCAAAATCCAGGAATATCTTTCGGCAGCTGGCTTTTCTGATCGGGACGGTAATACTGACCTATTTGCTGCTGCAATTTGGTTTCAATCATCAGGAAAGTGCAGCTTTGGATGATAATACCATGGCAATGCTGGCTCAAAAGTATATTGATGATGATGAAGAGAATAAGGCGGAAGAGATGCTATTCAAATATGTGGAGTCAAATCCTGATGCACCGCTGTCGCTTTTTATTCTAGGAAATTTATCTTTTGATAAAAAGGACATATACAAAGCTAGGGATTATTATGAAAAAGCGATTGAAAGTAATCCGGATTTGCATGAAGCCCGTTACAATCTTGCCTTGGTCTACATGAATCTCGAATCATTCGATCAAGCTAAAGAGCAAGCTGATAAGGCTATAGAGCTTGCCCCGGATAATAAGTCATACACTAAACTACTGGAAGAAATTGAAAAGCAACTATAACTTTTGACGCAGCATGATTGGGGTACCGTCTTTCAGGGTAAACAAGACAAGTATTTCACTTTGATTCTTCGCCATAAGCAATAGGGGGATGGTGCTACCTTGTGGACTCACAGTGGATCCATCCTCCTTTTTTATTCCCAACACATAATTTTTATAAAGTCCTTCCCATAGTTTTCCCACAATTTCTTCCCGTTTGAATTTGGGGAAGGCGGCGAGCCATTGATTCTTCTTAGAAGGCAGATCTGTTAAAGAGATGATTTTGTACTGATCAAGATTAACCTGAAAGGCTTGCCCGGCTTTCTCCAAACCATTTCGAACCGTTTGATCTGTCAAGCCGTCCAGCGTTTTTTTCCACTGAATCTGTTCTTCTGAAAGGGGGCGGTGAAAAAATTGAAAAACCGGTGTCGTTACTGTATAGAGTTTATCTTTACTGAGCTGCTGGGCACTGGTGAAAATTGTGTCACTTGGATGAACCTCGGCATAATGAAACGTTACAGCTTCATAACGCCCACTCTCGGATTCTTTAGTCTTCGCTTTCTGAGAGAGTTCTTGTTTATTTTGGCGCCAATTTTTTAAGGCTCCTGCCAATTTTCCATTTTTGTATAAAAGCGATACGTCTTGACGTAAGTAAGCAGGCTGGTCCAACTTAGAATCCACCCTCCAAGTGATGGTATAGGTGGAATCCCCGGTACCCTTCGGTGTCAGATGGGTGGAAGCATGTTCAAAATGGAGTGAGGAATCGATGGGAAAAAAATGATGGTTTCCTCTGTCTGTTTATGATTTGATAAATAAAGGATGACAAAAATGGTGGTTAAAACCAAAAAGACGGTATACTTCAATTGTACTTTCATTTTTCCCCTCCGTTTTCACGCGTGATGAATGGTTTAAAAACATTAAGCTGTTAAATCAAATCGAAAGAGTCCAAATTCTTGATATTTCATCATATGAATACAGTTGGACATGTATGAGGGGGATGGGGGAAATTATCAAAAGAGGAAATGGGCGCTTGTTACAAAGGTGCTGATTCGATATACTTTCCTAAAGAAAAGAGTAAAGAGGTTTACTATGAAAACATATTATGATCTTCAACAATACTTGAAAAGATTTGGCACATTTATCTATATTGGCGATCGCTTAGCCGAGCTTGAACTGATGGAGGCCGAAATAAGGGAAATCCACCGGATGCAGATGATGGATACGAAAGATTATCAAACGGCAATTCTTTTAATCAGGCAGCAATTGTCTCTTGAAAGGGAAAAACAGAAAAAAATTGATAAAAAAGGTGAGAATGATGGAAAAGTGGCTGATGGGTGTGGATTTAGGCGGTACAACTACCAAACTGGCTTTAATCAATTTATACGGAGAGATCATTCATAAATGGGAAATCAGCACGGACATCTCCGAAAAGGGAAAATACATTACGATTAACATAGCTAAAGCAATTGATGCGAAGCTCGTGGAACTTAATGAACCGAAGAGTAAGATAGTAGGGATAGGAATGGGTGCTCCCGGCCCTGTGAAATTTGTTAACGGTTCCATATATGAAGCGGTCAATATTGGCTGGAAGGACTATCCTTTAAAGGATTTATTGGAGGTGGAGACATCTCTTCCAGCTGTGATCGATAATGATGCCAACATGGCAGCATTGGGAGAAATGTGGAAAGGTGCAGGTAATGGTGCCAAAGACCTCGTTTGTATAACTCTGGGAACGGGTGTAGGCGGCGGGATCATCCATAATGGGCAAATCGTCCATGGTACCAGTGGGGCTGCTGGAGAAATAGGGCATATAACGGTCGTAACGGATGGAGGGGCACCATGCAATTGCGGCAAGACTGGTTGTTTGGAAACGGTTGCTTCGGCGACTGGAATCGTCCGTATGGCTTTAGAAGCCTTGAATGCCGCCGTTGAAAAGTCAATGCTTCAGCAAAAAGTCGACGAGGGAAATGCGGTAACTTCCAAACTGTTATTCCAATGCGCTGCAGCAGGTGATCCTTTGTCCAAAGCTGTGGTGGATAAGGTGGGCAATTACTTGGGGCTGGCACTATCGCATGTTGGGAATGTCATGAATCCAGATAAAATCGTCATTGGCGGGGGCGTCTCACAGGCGGGAGACATTTTGCTTGATCCTGTCCGTTCTGCCTTCGGAAAGTATGCATTCAAACGGGTTAGTAAGTCAACGAAAATCAGCTTGGCCACACTAGGCAATGATGCAGGGGTAATAGGTGCAGCATGGCTCATTAAAAGTCAACTGAATACGTGACCCCATGCTGCCCGTGGCAATCAGGGTTATAAGAAAAAAGGTGGATTCTTCAAAAAGTTCCCCCTTAGAGGGGTGGGGGCACCCGTTCCTGCTTTTGCATAAGGGGGAGAACCATGACCCATTATTGAGGCGCCCTGGATTGTAGCTCCAGCGCTTCTTCGATGAGGAGGGACCAGGATTGAAAAGGGTCTTCAAAAAACAGCGATATTCATTGTTTTGGGTCGTATTGGTTTCACTTTGGCTTAAAACATATATCGCTTATAAAACAAGTTTTGAGATAGATATTGATAATTGGATCCAGGAGTTCATACTATTCATCAATCCTGTCAGTTTCCTTTTACTTACACTTGGCGTGAATATATTTTTAAAGGAAAATAGAAGGAAAGCATACTTATTGACCATGAGTTTTTTCATCACCTTCGTCCTCTTTGCCAATCTTGTTTTTTTCGCTTTTTCAATGACTTTTTAACCATTCCCGTTCTTTTTCAAACGAGCAATATGAACGACCTTGGAAGCAGTGTACATGAATTGATCAATCGGAGTGATCTTTTGTATTTTGCCGATATTCTGTTCTTGATGCTTCTGCTGAAATACAAACCAAAAACATTCCGTGAAAGTCGATATAATCCCCAGGACCGTAAATTCTTTTTGTTAATGGCTTTAGGAGTGACATTTTTTAACTTAGCTTTAGCGGAAGCGGCGCGTCCTGAACTCCTGACAAGAACGTTTGACCGCGAAATCCTCGTTAAGAATATCGGTACTTACCATTATCACCTCTATGATGCAATATTACAGACGAAATCATCAGCTCAACGTGCACTTGCGGATGGCAGTGAATTGTCGGAAATTGAAAATTATGTCCGTGCCAATCAAAAAGAAGTTAATGATGAACTTTATGGTCTGGCAAAAGGCAAAAATGTGATCCTTGTATCATTGGAATCCACTCAAAGCTTTGTCATCAATAAAACTGTCAACGGGGAAGAAATCACTCCTTTTCTGAACCAATTCATTAAAGAGAGCTATTATTTCAATAACTTCTATCACCAAACTGGCCAGGGGAAAACATCCGATTCAGAATTCATTATTGAGAATTCCCTCTACCCTTTAGGTAGAGGTGCAGTATTTTTCACTCATGCCCAAAATGAATACAAAGCCACCCCTGAAATCTTAACGGAAAAAGGTTACTATACGGCTTCCTTGCATGCCAATAATAAAAGCTTTTGGAATCGTGACATAATGTACGATTCCCTTGGGTACCAACGGTTTTATGATAGTGATGAATACAAAGTGTCTGAAGGGAATTCCATCAATTGGGGTTTGAATGATAAATCGTTCTTCAAGCAATCAATCTCTCACTTGAAGAGGATGCCTGAGCCTTTTTATGCCAAGTTCATAACGTTAACCAATCATTTTCCATTCACTTTGAATGAAGAAGACCGGACATTGGAACCTTACCGTTCGAATTCCAAAACATTGAATCAGTATTTTCCGACTGTACGTTATACCGACGAAGCCTTGGAACGGTTTATCGGCGATTTGAAACGTGATGGATTATATGAGGATTCCATCATTGTACTATATGGAGACCATTATGGGATTTCAGAAAATCACAACTCTGCCATGAGCCAGTTCCTTGGGAAGGAAATTACGCCTTTTGAATCCATCCAGCTTCAGCGTGTCCCGCTCATCATACATGTCCCCGGGCAGAAGGGAAAAACGATTTCCACCGTTTCCGGCCAAATTGATGTAAGGCCGACTCTCCTTCATTTATTGGGGATTGAAAATGATGATTATATAGAATTCGGCAAAGATCTATTTTCCGAAGAGAAATTAGAATTCACCGTTCTTCGCGATAGCAGTTTCATCACGAAGGATTATCTCTATACGATGGATACCTGCTATGATAAAAAGACCGGAGCGGCGACTGCAAAGGATTCATGTGAGAAGTATTTGGAAAAGGCAAAGCAGGAGCTTGATTACTCCGACAAAATCATTTACGGGGATTTGCTCCGATTTTATGAGCAACCTTGAAAAAGAAACCTGGCGCAATCCAGGTTTTTTTTTTTTTCCGGAGAATCAGTACCCATAACAATTATGAAACACGTGAGACTTCATGAACATCTTTCTGTTTTTCCCTTCATAAAGATAAAACAATGAAAGGGGCGGAGGCTGAATGAAAGTTGTGAGCAGAAGCGGGGATGATTTGGCATATTACAGTCAATTGTTCCAAATTCCTCGGGTTTTGATTGAGGATGCCAATCCGGCCATAACTGGCGGTGTTTTGCCAAATGGCATGGAAGTACAGATACCTGGTTACATTGTTCAGGAAGAGTCCCGGTTAGATATCGATTTTGCCGAAATCGCTTTACAATATCACCTGCCCATCGATGGGATATTATTATTGAATCAAGAAGGACAAAAACCTTTTTCCGTACCCGTCCGGGTGATGAATCCCGTGATTGTCACCGACAAGCCCTACGAATATCAATCACTTCTTGACGATCTTGATATTCTATCTTGTCATTACCCCTTTATTAAGGTTGAATCGATTGGTAGGAGTGTGTTGGGAAAAGAACTACTTGAGGTAAGAATCGGTCAAGGGGAAAAGATCATACATTATAACGGTTCATTCCATGCTAATGAATGGATCACTTCGGCGGTTTTGATGAAATGGCTGAATGATTTTCTGCTGGCAGTAACGAATGATCGTACACTTTGCGGAATGGATTGTATGCCGTTCTATCGGGATATGACCATTTCGATGGTTCCAATGGTGAATCCGGATGGAGTCGACCTTGTCCTAAAGGGGAGGAGGCGGCAGAGGGGAAGTTTGATGTTTTAAAAATAAATAATGGTAATCCCGCCTTTTATGCTTGGAAAGCCAATATTCGCGGTGTAGACCTGAATAATCAATATCCTGCCAATTGGGAGATTGAAAAGCGTAGAAAGATTCCAAAAGCCCCTGCCCCGAGGGATTTTCCAGGAGAGAACGCGTTATCAGAACCAGAAGCATGGGCCATGAAGGAGCTGGCAATAAGACGGAATTTTGAAAGAGTGCTTGCACTTCACACCCAGGGAAAAAGAATTCTATTGGGGATATGAGGGACATGAACCTGAACAGGCAGCGGATGTTGCAAGGGAGTTTGAAAAGCGCAGCGGATATCGGGCCGTAAAATACGTTGACAGCCATGCTGGGTATAAAGATTGGTTCATTCAGGAATTCAAACGCGGGGGATTCACAATCGAACTGGGAAAGGGCATCAATCCGCTTCCGCTATCCCATTTGCCTGGTATATATGAAGATACTGTCAAGATTTTGATGGCAGGCCTATATATGTGATGCATCCCCCATAAGGAATATACTTCCAAAAAAAATATAAGATCATTATCCGCCACATTTTCTCTTTTTTACTTTATAATGAAAGAGAGTATGGATTCGATTGGTTAATCCTTACTCTCTTTCTAATGTCTCGCTCACAAATGCCAGGCGTTTTAGTTTTGAAGTGGGAGGTGTGTGGAGATTAAAGTATCCAAAGCAGCACTTTGTATGCGGCTTTCCATTTGTAAGATGTTGTGTTTCGTCCCATTATTTATCTCCACTATCCTTCTTATCTCGGCTTGTGAGCCTTCCAAGGACCTTAGTAAACCCGTAAATGATACGGAAAAAGAACACTCCCAATCTAACCACCTGGAAACTTCAGTAAGCAATTTAAAGGTCCCGACCACAGAAACGGAAAAAATCGAAGCCATTTTTGGATGGCTGGATTCGGAAACCATTTTATATTCTGTGAAGCGGGATGGTAATGAATTATCCCAGTTGATGGCATGGAATTTGGAAACGAATGATACTTCCGTTTTCTATCAGCCGGCTTTTGCGTTTTCTGAAGTATCGATCAGTCCGTCTGGTACGCATATTTTGTTGTCGTCCTTCACCTCTTCGGATAAAGCATCAATCACAATACTCGATAAAACGGGGAATCCACTGTATTCCGTGGCGATTCCAGCCTATGAATTAGCTTATGAGTGGAATTCATTTAAAGATGGCCGGTTGTTTGTATCGAGTTTTTATGAAGATTGGACATACAGCAGTTATGTGTTGAATCCAGATGAACAAACTATGGAAACTCTGGACTTTCCACAGCCCTTTGCTCAATGGGCAAGTGAAAATGAATTGATGTTTCTGGATTGGGACAAAGAAGAACCTGCTTTGACGGCTCCCCTTGAAAGAAAAGCGCTTAATGAGGATGGGGCAGACAGCATTATGCTCGATGTCATTCACTTTAAAAAAATGAAACAAGAGCTGATGACTATTCAAGTGGAGACAGAAAAACAAGATCGGGGTACATATGCATTTTATGATCCAACAAACAAGCCGATCCACTCTTTTTCCGTGCCACTATTGAAAAGCTTTTCAGATTGGGTCATTCCATCCTATGATTTCATTGAAAAAAACAAGGAATTCATAACGTTTATTCCTAATGAATCAAAAGATGCGGACCAATATGAAGGAAGGTTTACCTTAACTAAATTAAATTGGGAAAAAGGCACACAAGAAGAATTGATGAAGGACATGGAAAATGAACCATTAAGCTGTTCGCTTGATGGCAACTTCTGCTTATATGGATATCAATTTGAGAAAATCATTGATATGAAAACCCATCAAATACAAAGATTGTTCAAACAAACATGATGACCTAAAACAAAAGCTCGCCGGATGGCGAGCTTTTTTCTTCAATGGGCAACAGGAAAGCCGCTGTTGATGACAGTCATGACAGTGAACCAGCCAAACACGACTGCACTGCCGGCTGCAAAAATGAATCCTAAGAAGTTTCTCTTTTTTAATGAGGTAAACACAGCTGCTACTCCTAATATAGCCACAAGACCGAAAACAACCATTAATATCATGTCAAAACCCCCTTTTTTCGTAATGAATACCTAATCCCTAATAATATACCCAGAGAATAAAGCAACTACCAAAAATATGTAGAAAAGATTGCATTTGTTAATATCTTAATATTTTTTCAATTATTTGTCGAGGTTTAATAGATGACACTTCTATGACTTGAGTAAACTGGATTAACATTAGCAGCTTAATTAGTGTAAGATAAAGATAGAAAATCATATTGGAGTTGATGGAAATGAAATGGACACAAATTCCTCTAGGACCGCTGCAAACGAATTGTTATGTAGTTTCCAATGGACAGGATTGCATCATTTTCGATCCGGGTGAAGAGCCACAGAAAATCATTCAGTACATACAAACAAAAAATTTAAAGCCTTTAGCGATTTTATTGACACATGCACATTTTGACCATATCGGTGCTCTGGATGCTATTCGGGAGCATTATGGGATCCCTGCATATATTCATGAAAAAGAGGCCAAGTGGCTACTTGATCCCGCATTGAATGGTTCCCAAAACTGGTTCCCGGAAAATCCAATGCGCATGAAGCCTGCCGATCACATCTTGGCAAATGAGCAAGAACTTACTATTGGAGGATTCACTTTCGAAGTATTCGAAACCCCGGACATTCACCAGGGAGTGTTTCGTATTATGTGAAGGACGAACGTCTCCTCTTTTCTGGGGACGTCCTGTTCCAAGGAAGCGTTGGCAGGACCGATTTAATAGGCGGTAGCGAGTCAGTGCTCTTAAATAGCATTGAAACGAAGCTGTTGACACTTTCTGATGATTCTATCGTTTTTCCTGGCCATGGGCCTGTAACGACCATTCTAGATGAAAAGAATACTAATCCCTTTTTGAGATAATCACTTTTACAGGTGCCATATGGCACCTGTTTTTTAAGTTCTTAATAATGTGAAAATATTGAAATGGGTCAATTCCAGAACTATACTGAATATAAAAAATCGGGGTCTTCCCTAGTGTGCATGACTTTTTGAATCTGCTCTGGAAGTAGGTGCATAATTTATTTCAGTTGTAATGATGCACTCTTATGACTGCGAGATAAAAAAATGAACACTTTGCGAACTTTAAATTTGTTTTCGGGTATGACTGTCGATAAAACTTATTTATGTATTTTATTAAGAAATCAATATGATGGAAGATCCATGGAGACGGAGGCTATTGTGTTGAAAAATCACTTGAAGGAATTGATTTCAGGAAGCCCGCAAAAAGGATTTCCTATAATGACTATATGGATGCTGTTTTATATACGCCAAATATAGGCTACTATGCACGCGCAAAAGAGAAGATTGGCTCAAGAGGGGATTTTTATACGTCTGGCAATGTTGGGGATGCATTTGGGAGATCACTGGCGAGATGGTTCGTATATTTGATAAAAAGATGTGGAGTATCACCAAGAATCATCGAGGTCGGCGCTGGGGACGGTAAGCTGGCGTATGACATCCTCGTTTTCATAAAAGAAACGGAACCGCAGTTATGGGACTCTTTGACTTATATCCTTGTGGATGGCAGTCCATTTCATAGAAAGATTCAGCAAGAACGTTTAGGGATGTTCAAACAGGCAGTTTCTGCTGCCAGTATAGAAAAATGGACGAATGTAAATGGAATCATCTTTTCAAATGAACTTTTCGACGCGTTGCCTGTATTTGTCATTGAAAAATATAAGGGATCTTTGGTAGAGGTATTCGTCACTGAAAAGGAAGGCGAGTTGGTAGAAGAGAGAGTACCTTTGGACAACCCTGACATCCTATCTTACCTTACTGAACGAAAAATCACCTTAAATGAAAATCAACGATACGAAGTTCCGCTAAACATGGTCCGTGAATATGAGAAGATCGTTTCCTGTATCGAATCGGGTATTCTCCTTACAATTGATTATGGCTATACCGAAAGGGAATGGAAGGAGCCAGCTCATCTTCAAGGGAGCCTGAGGGGCTATTATCGGCATCAAATGATTAAAGATGCACTTTTGTATCCTGGTGATATGGATTTGACGACACATATCCATTTTGACACAATAATCGAGATTGGAAAAAGAAAGGGTCTTACCAATCGAGGGCTTTTTCATCAAAATGAATTCTTGCTTAAAGCAGGGATACTAGAGGAACTGAAGGACCATCAAGGAACTGATCCATTCTCGAAAACGGCAAAGCGTAATCGTGCAATTCGGGGGCTAATCGTTCCAGGGGGATTTAGTGAACATTTCAAAGTGTTGCTTCAATCGAAGAATTTAGGAGAAGATGTAAGGATCTTTCCTGAATGGTGACAAGTAAAAACCCATGAATCAAAATTCATGGGTTATGTAATATTGCTTGTTCTTAATGCGAAGCACCCGGAGTCATCATAAATACGCTCCAGTAGGAAAATCCTGCAAAGAAAACGGTAAGATAGGCGCCGAAAACATAAATATACATGCGCTCAGATAATTTCAAATAACTTAAAAGTACAAAAAAGATCGTTTGTGCAAAGAAAAGCAAAGACGTTTGATGCATATGGCCAAGATAAAAGAAAATGGCCATAATTCCTGTCCAAAATCCACATACTCTGAACATGCGTTCCACCCGAATCCCTCCTTATGTCTAGTCGTGTACATTCTAAATAATTATAAATGAAATTGTAAGGTAATGTAAAGGATGCCTTTTGTTTCTATGTGAGAACCGAAGCCTGGTATGAGCATGCTGTACAATTGGACATCATATTTTCTAATTCCACAATATTGACATTCTCAAACAAGGCTTCGAACATACCTTTTAAAAATGAATTATGCATGGAGCAGATGGTTCCTGGCTCGACTTCAGTAACTTCCTTAAACGGGCAATTGAAGATACGAAAGTATATTTTATTTTCCTCTTCGCTTGCTTGTATTTCAGGAGATAACCCTGCAATGGTAGCCGCATTTTTAAGCATGTTGACTTTTTCCGCAAAAGCAAGTCGAGCAATCGACGTCGAGTTCAGGGATAGTTGCTGATAGATCAATTCCTCCCCGAATACTTTTCCCGTTTCATAAAGAGCCTGTTTTCCTTGTTCCCTAATGTCATCATCGTCTGGACGGCAATCCTTGAAAGCAGCTGATAGTTCCTATATGGAAAATGAAGCTGTATGACTTTGTCAGATAATCGATAAAGTCTGCTGGGGCGACCGCCTTTCCCGGTCTTTCGGGCATCCGAGGTCAACATATCGACATCCTCAAGTTTTGACAAATGTAGACGGGCGACATTTGGATGGATGTTGAATGAATCGGCGATTTCCTGTACCGATACATCACCATGGTTGTTCACAATATGCTGATATATATAATATCTGGTGGGATCAGCTAACACGTTTGTTATTTTTAACGTTTGTTCCATTACACCCTCCTGCTATTCCATAGTTTACCTATGTTCATTATAATGCAGGCAGAAAAAAATGGAATAAGAGAAAAGGCAAACATCCTTTAGTTTAAAAAAGTTCACATTTAAAACGGTCTTATAAAGAAAAAATATATACATTAGTTATACAAATATTGTGCAATTATTATATAGACTATAAAATGTATACAAAATGTGAACGGAGAGTGATTAGTATGGCACAGTTAACTATCTTTTCGTATCGATGAGCGACATTTATTCAGGAAGACTCCAACTGTAGCAGAGTTAAAAAGAATTCTTGAATTGACATCGGAAGGACTTGATGAGTCTTGGCGATAAGAAGTGAAGCTTACAAAGACTTACAAGTTAATATTGACGAAATGATGCTTTCTGATGTCATCCAATTATTAACAAAAGAACCGAAGTTATTAAAGAAGACCCATTCTCATTGACGGGAAAAATCTGGTCATTGGCAATAATGTAGACGCATTAAGAAATTTTGTTTCCAAAAGGCTTGATTTGAAAATGAGCATGTAAGATGATTCTCGAAGTTTTTTCGGAAATTTTTTTTTATTTTAAAGCAGGAATTTGTCGTGGATTGTCGAATCAATACAGCAAGAAACATAGGAGGTGATGAATGAATTGATATCGATTGAAAAGACCGCAGAAAAAATACTAACCCGTGCCATACAGGAATCGGCATCGGATATCCACATTTTTTTCGCGGAGAGGGACCTCTCATCCAATTCAGGATAGACAATAAGCTTGTTCCCCAGGAAACATTATCATTCTTTGAAGCTGAAAGGCTGATCTCTCATTTGAAGTTCCTTGCCTCGATGGATATTGGGGAGAAAAGGAGGCCGCAGAGTGGTGCCATCACCATCAATTTGGCTAACCAGGTGGTCGGGCTCCGCCTTTCCACTCTACCCACTGCCCATCTCGAAAGTTTGGTCATCCGCCTAATACCCCAACAGAATATCCTTCCTCTAGAAAAGTTATCCTTATTTCCAAACACCGTTCAAAAATTGATTGCTCTCCTGAAGCATTCCCATGGCATGCTCATATTTACCGGCCCGACCGGCAGTGGGAAAACCACGACACTATATTCCTTGCTTCACCATGCCCATGAGATGATCAATCGAAATATCATTACACTTGAAGATCCCATTGAAAATGTATCCGAAAAAGTATTGCAAGTCCAAATCAATGAAAAGGCGGGCATTACGTATTCTGTCGGTCTAAAAGCAGTTCTGAGGCATGACCCAGACGTGATCATGGTTGGGGAAGTCAGGGATGCAGAAACTGCCAAAATCGCAGTGCGTGCCGCATTAACCGGACATTTGATACTGACAACCATGCATACAAGGGACGCCCAGGGCGCCATTTCCAGGTTACTGGAATTTGGTGTCAGCCTGCTTGAGGTTGAACAGAGTTTGATTGGCGTGACAGCACAGCGGCTGGTTGAATTGCGATGTCTTCCGTGTAAAGGGGACAGTGCTTTAGCTTGCAAAATGATTGCCAGGAATAAAAGGGCAAGTGTATATGAATTGCTATATGGAAAAAGCCTGGCTGAAGTTCTCCGGATAATGGGAGATGAAAAAGGAAAGGCAACGGTCAGCTACCGCCAATTAAAGGATGAAATCGGAAAAGCGGTTGCGATGGGCTATGTGGATTCAGAGGAATATGAACGGCTGGTATACCATGAAACCAAAAAGTAAATGGAAGGTAAAAGAGCAGGCGGTCTTTATTTCGAAGTTAGGTGAATTATTGAATCATGGCTATCCTTTGGCGGAAGCTTTACATTTTCTTGAGTTTCAGGAATCAAAGAAGAAAGCGGAAGACTTCACACAAGCTAAAGACGATTTAAGGAACGGTTACCCGTTGCACATAGTGCTGACCCGTCTTAATTTTCACCCGCAGCTTGTAAGTTATATATTTTATGGAGAACAATATGGCGACCTGGAACGGGCGTTGAAAGAAGGAGGGCGATATTGGAAGAAAAGAACCGAGGATATGGATAAAGTAAAAAAGTTAATGGTATATCCCGTATTCTTAGTCTTTTTTGTAAGCATCGTTTTTTATATTCTTCAGACTGTTCTCCTTCCCAAATTCCAGACAATCTATTTCACGATGGATGTCGATCAGCATACACTCTTGAGATTAATGTCAGCCTCCACATTCATTCTTCCAGCACTCCCCTTCTTAATACTCGGTTTGCTCCTATTCTTGTATGTATTCAAACGATTTTGGTTCAATCGATTGTGCCCATTAAGGCAGCGAAGGCTTTTGATGGGAATTCCGATATTCGGGACCTTCATCAAATTATACGAAACTTATTTTTTGCTAGCCAATTCAGTGGCTTACTTTCCGGAGGGCTATCGATTAACGATAGCATCAAATTATTCTCGATAAATCAACAGCAGCCTTTTTACCAAAAACTTTGCAATATCATCAAGGATGATCTGATCGAGGGCAGATCACTTGAAATGATTTTTCGGGAGCTCCCATATTTTGATGGGAATTTACCGGTGGTCGCTGCTAATGGTCAAAAATACGGCAGACTTGATGCGGAGCTACTTCATTACAGTCGATTTATACTGGAGAAAATAGAAGAAAGAATGAATGTAATCTTGAAAATCATTCAGCCTCTAATGTTTTCACTGATAGGTCTTTTGATCGTGTCCATTTATTTGGCGGTTTTGCTGCCGATGTTCTCACTGCTCGAAGGTATATAGGATTTTATTTTTTTAATTCCGGAGGTGAAAATGCCCGAAGGTCATCTGGTATGCAGATGCTTCAGGAGCATGATGATATGTTAAAGAAATTGATGAATGAACGTGGTTTTACACTAATTGAGATGCTTATTGTTTTACTGGTGATATCCATCCTTTTGATTATAACAATCCCCAATATCACGAAGAACCAATCCACAATCCAGTCTAAAGGTTGTGAAGCTTTCGTGAAGATGGCCCAAGCACAGGTGCAGGCTTATGAGATCGACAATGCTAAACTGCCCGTAAGTATCGGTGAATTGGAAAGTCAAGGCTATCTCAAACAGACATCCTGCCCTAATGGGGATGAAATTAGTTTGGATAGTAAAGGAAAGATAACGGTCGTTGAGTAGGAGTGAAGTGAATATACGTCATTCCGAAGGTGGGTATACACTATCTGAAACCCTTATTGTCCTCGCTATTTTTGTACTCCTGATTTCAATCGGTCCTAATCTATATCCTAGCTTCACTAAAGGAATGGAAAATAGACTATTTCTTTCACAATTCCATGAAGATCTTTTCTATGCTCAACAGTATGCCATCAGTCATGAGACCTTGATCTACCTCCATATTGATAATACCAAAAAGGTTTATACCGTTTCGTCTTATAAGGAGGGGATTGTTTTAGAGAGAAGCATACCAGGGGATATACAGTTTTTAAGTGGCACTTTGGGGTTCAGCTTTCATTTTAATCAATATGGAAATGTTTCCAAAGCCGGAACGATTATGATTGACACCTCAAAGGGAAAGTACAAGTTGGTCCTCAATATTGGTAAAGGGAGGTTCCGGATTGAGAAATTGTAAAGGTTATGTCTACCTTGAGCTGATGGCCGCATTTTCCGTTTGTATATTACTGGTCCTTGCCATATTACCAATTCTTGAAGAGTTATTGACGCATCGGAAAGATATTGCCGTAAGGACAGAAGCCCACCATTTATTATATGAAAGATTGACGGCGTTCATGGATGGGGAGATTGATGCAGTTGGTCAGGAAATCATTTATAAAAAAGAAGCTATGAATTGGTTTGGAAGGACAACGGGGATTTCCGGGAATGATTGAAGGGTGTGTACGCTATGAAGATGGAACGGGTAAATTGGAATCCGTTTGTGATGCTGCGAAAAAATGATGGCTTTACGATGATCGAACTGCTTTTTCTTTAATGATTTTAATGACGACGACCCTCTTTGTTTTGCAGCTCTTTTCAATCATTCACACCCATGTGGGGGCCGCCGTTGATAAATTGCATCCTAAAGAGTGGGAGGTCTTTACCATGCAAATGAAGCAGGATGTCCGGAGTTCCAAAGCTCAGGATGTTATGGGAAATAAATTATATTTGCTTTCAGGTGAACAAATATCATCGCTAGAACAATATGAAGATAAGGTCAGAAGACGAGTGAATGGTATGGGGCATGAGGTCATCTTGCATAATATTTCGGAATTCCGGGTCGAGAAGGATGGCAGTGTCATTGTTATAAATATAACGGATAAAGCAGGGACTGCTTTCAGTCGAAGATTTCATCCTTTCTTTAGGAATGTATCGAAAGTCGATGAATAATCAAAAAGGAGTCGTTTTCCCGATGGTCATGATTGTAGCGAGTGTTTTCATCATGTTCACGATACTAATGATCGATCAGTTCATCATTGATAAAAGGTTTTATAAAGAAGTGGAAGAATCCCTTGTGGCCGACCACCTTGTCCATCTAGCCATCAAGGATGTGACGGCAGAGTGGGGCGAAGAGATCCCAAAAGTCATCCAGGGGGAAATATCATATCCAAATGGTGTTGTGCGATATTCCTTAATGAAGCATGAAGGTCCTTACGTCTATATCGAGTTTTCTTCCAAAACTAAAAATGATCGTGAGGGCAAGGTCATCATCCAATACGATACAGAAGCGGGGAAGTGAAAGAATGGCTAGAAAAGCAAGCTGTTTAATACCAAAATCAAGACTCGTTTATAACGGAATGTGACAGGTTCAAGTGTTCAGGGAACAAGTGAAGGAATAAAAAAAGCGTAAATCGGACATACTTTGCGTAGGGTGATGATTATATATGTCTACAAACGCTTATATTAAATATCTTACGCAACAGCTTGTCGAGTATTTCAATTTGACGAAAAAAGAACGAAAAGAAAAGCGCCGTCACAGAAAAGAGGACAAAAACCATGGTATGTCTCATTGGTTTGGCATAGTCCCTTTCGCTTTGTCGATGTTCATAAGGAAAACGATCAAAAAGTAAAACAGATGTCCTGAACTTAGGACATCTGTTTTTTTCGTTCTTACTTATCCCAACGCCCTATCTGAAAGGTAAAATAATCCTCCGTTGATGATGGATATTCTGATGTTGGGTTCATATTGTGCTTTTAGTGCTTCTTTTTCGGTATAATAGCTCTCACTTTTTTCGTCCATATCCTTGTAAAAATGCTCCAATAAATTCAAGTCATTCTGCCAGCGCAGCATTGCTTCCTCCGCCCAGGAATGGTCATCATCCTCGAAACTGGTTCTGATGTATGTATCCAGTCTTGCCAATCCACTCTTCGGCATGATCAGAGGTGAAAGTGTAAAGGAGTAATCCGGTATTTTTGGGGTGACGTTAATCGGTAAAACCCGATGGTGGAACCCTTCCAATATTTCACCCGAGATTAAATTCAATCCGATCGACATGAAAGTATCTTTTTTACGGTCACATTGATAGGATATTTTCACATTCAGGGTCAGCCAAGGAAACAAAGGGTTATTTCTGCCTTTTGATGGAGGAGTATCCTCAAAAAGTCTAGTATACCCTGCCAGCTTTTTGGTTGATTGAATAATCTGGTGAAGGCGAGGGGAGCCAAAATGAATCATTTCTCCCTTTAAATCGGATGGAGCTTGTTCTGGATCGGTAATGAAAGTTATCTGTGCCGGGTTCGGAACGCCACCTGTTTTTTCTAGATAATGCCAATAAAAGGGTCTGTTCATTAATTCTTTATCCATTTCAATCGTCAATTGCACTGTAAGGTGGGTTTGTGCATTATCCAGTATTTCACAATCATTGGCTTTAAAGAAAGTTATTAAAAATCATGAATTTCCCGTTGCTGCATGAACCTCACCTTCCTTCATTGATTGAGCGAATTGGATCAACGATGAAAAGTTATCCATCTTGATTTTCATTTCGCCCTCTGTTTTGGACTCGCCGACCACATCAATTAAATATTCTTCAATGTTGTTAATATCCAGTTTGGTTAGAATATCATCCAATTCACCGATTACTTTTTCAAATAAATTTATTTTTTCGTATAGTAACTTCAGTATATGTTCTTCAACTGTATTTTTTGTGGCAAAGTTATAGATCATCACATCTTCTTCCTGACCAAGGCGGTGAATCCGTCCAATTCGCTGTTCGAGCCTCATTGGGTTCCATGGCAGGTCAAAATTAATCAAGTGATGGCAAAACTGAAGGTTTATCCCTTCCCCGCCAGCTTCTGTTGCGATTAATACCTGTATATTCTTTTGGAATAATTCTCGCATCCAGTCTTTCTTTCCGCGCTTAAAACCGCCTCGGAAAGGAACGGAAGAAATTCCGTTCTGCTGTAGGTACCATTGGAGATATAATTGAGTCGCCCTATATTCCGTAAAGATAATCACTTTGTCATCAATTTTCTTGATCAGTTCCAAAGCTTTTTCAGCCTTTGAGTTCTGAACCGTTTCATTCACTTTAGAAAATAAATCATCAAGCTTTGCCAAAAAGTCAGGGGAAGGCTGATCGTATTTGTCTCTCATATTTTTTAATGTATAAAAGACCGCCTCTCTGCTGCTGCATGCTTCCCTTTGGAGAGTGAGAGCCGAAAAGGCGCTTCCTTTTGATCCATCCGAAATTGGCTTGAATTTGGAAACAGCATCGTACAATGCTTGTTCCGTTGGAGAAAATTCAATGGTGATGGTTTCCACATGCCGTTTTGTCCATTCAATGCCAGTATCGGCCCGCCGGTTTCGAATCATGACAGTGTTGACCAATTCCTTTAGGTGTTCATCTTCAATTGTGTTCCGGCCTTTACCTTTATACTTTTCCGAAAAGAGTGAGGCATTTCCCAAGTGGCCCGGTTTCAATAATGAAACAAGGTGGAAAATCTCCTCGACTTTATTTTGAATTGGTGTGGCTGTCAGAGTAAACAAAATTTCTTTTTCAGATTTTGGACGAATTCATAGTTCTTCGTCTTATTATTTTTAAGTTTATGAGCTTCATCAATAATGATGAAGTCATATTCCTGAGTGAAGATGATATCTCGATGTGGAGCGCGTTTCGCCGTATCAATGGATGAAATGACCACATCACAGGAGTCCCAGACATAACTTTTCTCTGAACGACTGCCGGAATATGAAACTTGGTATTCAATTCAAATGCCCATTGTGAGACAAGGGAAGCCGGAACGAGGATCAATACTTTTTTACAAGGCCCCTAATCATATACTCTTTTAGGATCAAGCCTGCTTCAATTGTTTTCCCTAGCCCTACCTCATCAGCCAAAATGGCTTTTCCATTCATCTTTTCCACCACTTGCTTCGCTGCTTCCAATTGATGGGGAAGCGGGGTTAACTGCGGAAGGTGCTTGGGCGCCTGTAAACCTTCAAAATCAGGGATGATAAGATTTTCCTCCATTTGAACCGCCAACTTATAAAGCTCCCAATTTCCCCATGGACCGTCATTTTCCATCTTTTGCAGAAACTCGTCATTCCATTCAGAATTGAAGGATATATTGATTTTCATAGAAATAACTCCCTCTTAAATCATAATTTCCTTAATATAAGGTCAAAACCCGAACATTTCATATGTGAAGTAAGAAAAATATTTCTCTTCAAAAGATATTGCAGAGATAAGTTTCTTAGGGTAGGATATAAGTATATTTAGAAAATTCCAATTTCCAATCGCTATAAAGAATGTTTGTACATTGATTGTGCAGTTCGCGTTTTCTTAGTATGGGCTATAGGCTCCTAATTTATCCAAGATAACTGAAGGAGATCAGCAAACGGTTTCTGAAGTTTTAGGAGAATTGGCAGAGAATGCATTCCATTTATGCTCAAAGGTTTAACTGATGCTTGGGGATTTATTCGCTTCCCTTCATTGGTAGACCATTTATATGCGGGTGAAGATAAGGGGAGAGACTACGGATGTAGCGCCGAAGGAGCAAACTTAGCAGTGAATCTCTCAGGCAAAAGAACTCTTATTGGACGCAACTCTGGAGAGCGCCGCCCGTTTTGGGACGGCCACCAAAGGGGAAAACCTATTACATAGGTAAACTTTCAGGTTTCAGGACAGAGAAAAAGCTCAAACGGGCTTTCTCTGTCCTTTTTTGTGCTTTTTTACATCATGAATCAGGTTATATCTGATGCGTAATGACTAGAAGCTTTTGATAATGAAGCCAATTAAATTAAAAAATCTGAAGGGGGTCATTTTTTGACCAATTTAAAAAGAACACCACTATTTGAGGTTTATCGTGAATACGGAGGTAAAACGATTGATTTTGGCGGCTGGGAACTTCCTGTCCAATTTTCGGGTATAAAGGACGAACATGAAGCCGTACGAACAAAAGCGGGGTTATTCGATGTTTCCCATATGGGGGAAGTCGATGTTAAGGGTCCTGGAAGCCTTTCCTTTTTACAGAAGATGCTGACCAATGATATCTCAAAGCTGCAACTGGGCGGTGCCCAATATACAGCCATGTGTTATGAAAACGGAGGCACGGTTGATGATCTAATCGTGTATAAAAGGGCTGAGGACGACTATCTGCTCGTGGTCAATGCGGCGAATACAGAAAAAGATTTCAATTGGCTGCAAGCTAATTTAGCGGAAGATGTCCAAATTACGAATGTATCGAGTGACTATACACAGCTGGCACTTCAAGGACCAGCTGCAGAGAAGATATTACAAAAACTATCGGGAAATACTGACTTAAGCGAAATTGGATTTTTCAAGTTCAAGGAAAATGTCATGATTAACGGTATCTCCACGCTGGTATCCCGTACTGGATACACTGGTGAAGATGGTTTTGAGATATATAGCGACAGTAAAAATGGCCCTGCCCTTTGGAAGGCGATTATGGATGCCGGAAAGGAAGAGGGGTTCAGCCGATAGGTTTAGGTGCTCGTGATACTCTGCGTTTTGAAGCGAAACTGCCGCTATATGGGCAGGAGCTTTCAGCGGACATCACCCCGATAGAAGCCGGGATTGGTTTTGCAGTAAAAGTGGATAAGGAAGCTGATTTTTTCGGGAAAGCCGTACTTGCTGAGCAAAAGGAGAAAGGAGCTTCCCGCAAGCTTGTGGGAATTGAAATGATTGACCGTGGCATTCCACGTCATGGGTATAAGGTCTACAGCGGTGATAAAGTCATTGGCGAGGTCACGACCGGTACCCAATCACCAACATTGAAGAAAAACGTTGGATTGGTACTTATCGATAAGGAATTTTCGGTGCTGGATGCGGAAGTCGAAGTGGAAATCCGTTCCAAACGTTTGAAAGCCGTTATAATACAAACACCTTTTTATAAAAAACCACGTAAATAGAGGGGAATGGTCATTAGATGAAACATCGTTATTTACCCATGACAGAGCAAGATAAACAAGAAATGCTGGAAGCGATAGGGGTATCCACTGCGGAAGAACTTTTCAATGATATCCCTGAAAGCGTTCGTTTTCAAGGAGAATACGATATCAAGCCTGCCAAATCTGAACCTGCGTTAATGAAAGAATTATCAAGGCTTGCTGCCAAGAATGCTGACCTTAAAAACTATGCTTCCTTCCTTGGTGCGGGTGTCTATGACCATTACGCTCCGGTCATCGTCGATCATGTTCTTTCCCGTTCTGAGTTTTATACGGCTTATACACCCTATCAGCCTGAAATTTCACAGGGCGAGCTTCAAGCAATCTTTGAATATCAAACGATGATCTGTGAATTGACGGGCATGGATGTGGCTAACTCCTCCATGTATGACGGCGGGACGGCGCTGGCTGAAGCAGCGATGCTCGCTTCAGGACAGACACGGCGGAAGAAGATTCTCATTTCAGGAACCGTACATCCTGAATCAAGAGAAGTCGTGAAGACATATGCGAAAGGGCAACGCGTGGAAGTGATCGAAATTCCTTATAAAGACGGTGTTACGGATTTAGCTGCTTTAAGGGAATTGGCGAATGATGACATTGCAGGAGTGATCGTGCAATATCCGAACTTTTTTGGCCGGATCGAGCCATTGAAAGAAATGGAAGAAATCATTCATGGCGTCAAGTCAATGTTTATCGTTTCCAGTAATCCGCTTGCATTGGGAGCTTTGACATCCCCTGGTGCACTCGGTGCGGATATCGTAACGGGGATGCTCAGCCATTCGGCATTCCAGCGGCATTCGGTGGACCTCATTGTGGATATTTTGCCGTTACTAATAAACTTGTTCGGAAAGTTCCGGGCCGACTCGTGGGTCAAACGGTGGATGAAAATGGAAAACGGGGGTTTGTACTGACGCTTCAAGCTCGTGAACAGCACATTCGCCGTGACAAAGCCACATCCAACATATGTTCCAATCAAGCTTTGAATGCCTTGGCAGCTTCTGTTGCAATGACCGCGCTTGGGAAAAAGGGTGTCAAAGAAATGGCCGTGCAAAATATCCAAAAAGCGCATTACGCGAAAAAAGCAATTATGGCAAAAGGGGTGGAAGTGATATTCGAAGGTCCTTCGTTTAATGAATTTGTCATTAAACTGCCTGCACCGTTTTCAGAAATCAATAAAACCCTTTTTGAAAAAGGGATGATTGGCGGCTTCGATTTAGGGACGGTTTATCCTGAATTGAAAGACCATATGCTTGTTGCGGTAACTGAACTAAGAACAAAAGAAGAAATTGATGCACTTGCGCAGGAATTGGGGGATCAACATGAATAATCAAGATCAATCACTCATTTTTGAAATCAGTACTTCCGGTCGAATCGGTTACAGTCTGCCAGAAATGGATGTTGCAACTATTCCGCTCGAAGAAATTCTTCCTGCCGACTACATCCGTGAAGAAGAGGCAGAGCTTCCTGAGGTGTCCGAACTGGATATCATGCGTCACTATACAGCACTTTCCAAACGGAATCATGGAGTGGATTCGGGTTTTTATCCGCTGGGTTCGTGCACGATGAAATATAATCCGAAAATAAATGAAAATGTGGCACGCTTCAACGGTTTTGCCCATATCCATCCGTATCAAGATCCCGCTACTGTACAAGGAGCATTGGGACTATTATTTGATTTGCAGGAACACTTAACGGAAATCACCGGAATGGACCAAGTGACATTACAGCCTGCAGCAGGTGCTCACGGTGAATGGACAGGATTGATGATGATTCGCGCTTTTCACGAAGCGAATGGCGATACAGAACGGACGAAAGTGATTGTACCTGATTCGGCACATGGTACAAATCCTGCCTCTGCCACTGTTGCCGGACTTGAAACGATTACAGTGAAGTCCGATGAAAATGGATTAGTAGACCTTGAAGATTTAAAGCGTGTTGTCGGTCCGGATACGGCGGCCTTGATGCTGACGAACCCCAATACATTGGGATTGTTTGAAGAAAATATTTTGGAAATGGCACAACTTGTCCATGACGCAGGTGGAAAGCTTTATTATGATGGAGCGAATCTGAATGCAGTCCTATCAAAAGCACGGCCGGGTGACATGGGCTTTGATGTTGTTCACTTAAATCTCCATAAAACATTCACAGGCCCTCATGGCGGAGGCGGCCCGGGTTCTGGTCCTGTAGGTGTGAAGTCGGACTTGATCCCTTACTTGCCTAAACCTCTTGTAGTCAAACAAGGTGAGCAATTCGTTCTTGATTATGATCGTCCGCAATCCATTGGCAGGGTAAAACCTTATTATGGTAATTTCGGGATAAACGTGAGGGCATATACGTACATTCGTTCAATGGGTCCTGATGGCCTTAAAGCTGTCACCGAAAATGCGGTCATCAATGCCAATTATATGATGCGCAGGTTGGAACCTTATTTTGACTTACCATATAATCGTCATTGTAAGCACGAATTCGTATTAAGCGGACGCCGCCAAAAGAAATTGGGGGTAAGGACTCTCGATATAGCTAAAAGATTGCTGGATTTCGGGTATCATCCTCCAACCATTTACTTCCCGTTGAACGTGGAAGAAGGAATGATGATAGAACCGACTGAAACCGAGTCAAAAGAAACGTTGGATGCATTCATCGATGCGATGATCCAGATTGCCAAGGAAGCGGAAGAAACCCCGGAAATCGTTCAGGAAGCTCCGCATACAACCGTTATAAAGCGGCTTGATGAAACTCTTGCTGCAAGAAAACCTGTTTTACGTTATCAAGCCTAGACTAGAAGCTTAACCGAAAAAATCCCTGCCTGCCGGCGGGGATTTTTCATGTTTATGTAAGATTTCATTAAAGTACACCATGGAACATTCTTTTACTTGAGCTATTGAATTAAAAAGAGCCCATGCGGAGATGGGGTCTTATTTCTTTGCTTTGATTTTCCCGGTCCACATCTTGAAACCGCCCTTTAGGTGAAAAAGTTCCCTGTAGCCTTTTTTGTATAGCATGGCTGCTGCTCTGCCGCTGATGATTTCACTTTGAGCGTACAAATATACAGGCTTGTCCGGCCTAATTTCGACCAAGCGGGTTTTCATTTGAGTCATAGGGATGTTTCTTGCGCCTAAGATATGACCATTATCGAAATCATTCGGTTCCCGCACATCGATTAGCTGCACTTTTCTGTAGTTAGCGATAAATTCGTCCTGTGTTAGTGTTTTGACGATTTTACGCTGGCGGTACCAATTAAAAAGTGAATACGCAATAACCACTCCTAAGATGATGAGCAGTGTATATAATATTTCCAAACATAAAACTCCCTTCTACCTTAACGAATACAGACAATCTTTATTATATAATTGCTTTACCCAATAATCAAAAAGAATTTTCATCAAAATTCTTCATGACTTGATAGCACTTTCTTTTTTTAGAGTGTTAAAGTCTGTTAAACTACTACATGTGAGTTTTTTGTGGGGGATTGAAAAACAGTCTATCGAAATGAGGGGTAAAGATGACTAAAGAAAAATGGGGTTTTATAGATTCGGGGTATTGTTCACCGGCTTTTAACATGGCGCTGGACGAAGCGCTGTTAAACTGGCAAAGCAAAGGGGAAATTCCGCCAATCATACGCTTTTACGGCTGGGATCCAGCGACATTGTCGATCGGTTATTTTCAAAAGGCAGAAGCCGAAATTGATATGGAAGAGGTCAAAAGGCAGGGCCTTGGTTTTGTTCGCAGGCCAACAGGAGGACGAGCGGTACTCCACGAGCATGAATTGACTTATAGCGTAATCGTTCCAGAATCCTATCCGGGAATGCCAACTACCGTTACTGAAGCATATCGTGTCATTTCTGAAGGGATATTAATGGGGTTCAGGAATCTGGGATTGGATGCTTATTTTGCCGTGCCTCGAAGCGATCAGGAAAAAGCGGCTTTAAAATCGCCCAGGTCTTCCGTTTGTTTTGATGCTCCAAGCTGGTATGAACTGGTCGTTGAGGGCAGGAAGGTCGCTGGCAGCGCTCAAACCAGGCAAAAAGGCGTCATCCTTCAGCACGGGTCCATTTTGCTTGAACTTGATGATGATAAGCTCTTTAGCGTATTTAAATTCTCAAATGACAGGGTTAAAGAAAGAATGCAAAAAAACCTAAAAAACAAAGCTGTGGCCATAAATGACATTGCCGGGAGAAAGATTACCATCCCTGAAGCGAAAGAAGCTTTTGAAAAAGGTTTTGCCGAAGGACTTTCGATTGATTTAGAGCCATACGTCCTCACCGAAAAGCAATTGCTGGAAGTGAAGGCCATTGCAGAAAGCAAATATGAAAGCGACGAATGGAATTTCATGAGATAGAGGAAGCATAATTAGAGTGGATAATAAAAAAGTTTTTTCAGATTTGTTTGACCAAATAACACATCCCTTGCAGGGATAAGCCCTGAAAGGGGTGGGGAAAAAGCAAGGTCCAAATTAATTGAAATCTGATGAAAAAATATCGTAAATCGACATTTTCCTCCCTTTTGCTAACTATATTAATTGATTTAACGTTTGACAAATTTAAAAGTTATTCAAAACAAACACAATATATAGTAGTTGAAATATTTAATGCGACACTATATGTTGATTTTTGAGTTTCGCTATGATAAATTTAGGGTACTTGTTAAGCGAAACGGACATGTAAGGTTACATAAGGATTTTTGCGGCAGCAAGAACGGATCTTGAAACATATAAAGGAGAGGGAATTATGTCGGTTGTAATAAAAGAAGCTTTAAAGGTTGATCTAGAAAGGTTGAATAAGGATATTTCTTTATTTCCCCAGGTTCACCCTGTAACTGCTGATATGAAAATGGCGCATAAGGGAGTGTCCCGTCTAGTCATGCTTGACCGCTATTCTTTTAAGGATACTGAAAAAATCACACTCTCGGCAGGCGATTTCGTCGTGTTGACGATTAAGGAAGATCCGAAATTCCCGGCAAGGGGTCTCGGTTACATCGTTGAGATTGATTGGGAAACCAAAAAAGCCAAGGTATTGGTGGATGAAGAATTCCGTGGCGTATTGGATAATCCGGAGGAAATGGAGACGGGAATTGTAAACCGTCCGCTGGATATAATCGAAAAGCCGCTTGAAATATACTATGAACAAATTGCGAAACGTAATGCAACGGGATTGGCATCAGTGGAAAC
Source organism: Peribacillus frigoritolerans (assembly GCA_030562215.1). Classification (GTDB taxonomy): domain Bacteria; phylum Bacillota; class Bacilli; order Bacillales; family DSM-1321; genus Peribacillus; species Peribacillus frigoritolerans_B. The sequence continues at coordinate 926,774 of JAUPFL010000002.1, forward strand.
CACGGAAGAAAAAGGACGGAATGGTTCAATAAATTCTATGAAGAATTAAAGAACCTTAATTTCGTCCCGGCAGGCCGAGTATTATACGGTGCGGGTTCCAATACGGATGTTACTTATTTCAATTGCTATGTAATGCCATTCGTACCGGATTCACGCGAAGGTATTTCAGAACATAGGAAACAAGTGATGGAAATCATGAGCCGCGGCGGCGGAGTGGGTACGAACGGATCGACACTTCGTCCAAGAAACACTCTGGCAAAAGGGGTAAATGGAAAATCCTCGGGTTCAGTGTCATGGCTTGACGATATTGCAAAACTGACGCATCTTGTTGAACAGGGCGGTAGCAGACGAGGCGCGCAAATGATCATGCTTGCTGATTGGCATCCTGATATTGCAGAGTTCATCATTTCCAAAATGCAAAATCCAAGGATCCTGCGTTACCTAGTGGAAAACACTAAAGATGAAGCCATCAAGAAATATGCGACGGATAAATTGAAATTCACGCCGCACACGGAACAGGAAACGGCTATGTATCAAGGGATTATCAATTATAAGGAGATTCCTGGCCAAGGTGGGTTCAGCGAGAAAATCATTAGGGATGCCGAGGAAAAGATCCGTACAGGTGGAACGTACAGTGTCCATAATTCAGATTTCCTGACCGGAGCCAATATCTCTATTTGCCTGACTAAGGAATTTATGGAAGCAGCGGAACAAGATGCGGAATATGAATTGCGTTTTCCTGATGTTGAAAGCTATAATGCCGAAGAAATGGCCATTTACAATGAAGAATGGCATAATGTCGGTGATGTTCGCGAATGGGAGAAAATGGGTCATAAAGTCCGTGTTTACCGTAAAATCCGCGCTAAAGAGCTTTGGAACTTAATAAACATTTGTGCAACATATTCTGCCGAACCAGGTATTTTCTTTATCGATAATGCTAATGAAATGACGAATGCCAAAGCATATGGTCAACAGGTCGTTGCCACGAACCCTTGTGGAGAACAGCCATTGGCCCCATATTCAGTATGTAACCTTGCGGCTGTCAATCTGGCTGAAATGGCTGATAAAGATAGCAAAACGGTTAATTTCGAGAAACTTAAGCAGACAGTTGAAGTCGGTGTGCGCATGCAGGACAATGTCATTGACGCAACTCCTTATTTCTTGGATGAAAACAAAAAACAGGCACTGGGAGAGCGACGGGTTGGACTTGGTGTAATGGGTCTGCATGACCTGTTGATCTACTGTGAAACGGAATATGGCTCTGAAGAAGGAAATATCCTTGTGGACAAGGTGTTTGAAACGATTGCGACTACAGCTTACAGGGCTTCCGTGGAGCTTGCTAAAGAAAAGGCAGTTTCCCGTTCCTGATCGGGTCAACGGACAAAGAAACCAATGAGCTTAGAACACGTTTCACACAAACCGGATTTATGGAAAAAATGCCGGAAGATATCAGGGAAAGTGTTGCTGCACATGGGATCCGTAACTCTCATTTATTGACAGTGGCTCCTACGGGAAGCACAGGAACGATGGTTGGGGTATCAACAGGTCTTGAACCATATTTCTCCTTCACGTATTTCCGCAGCGGCCGTCTTGGTAAATTCATTGAAGTTAAGGCTGACATTGTACAGGAATACTTGGACCGCCATCCAGAAGCCGATACAGAAGAGCTTCCAAAATGGTTCATTTCCGCTATGGAATTAGCTCCGGAAGCACATGCTGATGTTCAATGCATCATTCAACGCTGGATTGACAGCTCAATCAGCAAGACGGTCAATGCTCCAAAAGGATATACTGTCGAACAAGTTGAAAAGGTATATGAACGTCTATACAAAGGCGGAGCAAAAGGCGGTACGGTATATGTGGATGGCAGTCGTGACAGTCAGGTCCTTACGCTCAAAGCGGAAGAAAACCAAATGGACGAGCAGCTTGAAATGGATGAATTGACAGATGTGGAAGAAAAGAAAAAAGTTGTATTGGTCGATACGATAAATGAGCTGCGTTCGACGAATGTTACGATTGGTTCGGAAGTGGGTAACACTTGCCCGGTATGCCGTAAAGGTGAAGTCCAGGAAATGGGCGGATGCAATACTTGCACGAATTGCGGAGCGCAATTGAAATGCGGGCTATAAGCTGATCGAAAGGAAGTCGTTAAGTATGCTGCAAAGCTATCTTAACGGCTTTTTTTAGAGTCATAAATGCAGGGTAGTGACAGTCTGTTCAATTAAATACCAATAGAGAAGACCGAATCATCGTAAATTCGGTCTTCTTTTCTTGTTCAATCAACCATTTTCATTTTGCTGTCCTATTTCCTTTTCGGCTAGATATTGGTTGCCATCTTTTAATACCGAAAATTTATCGACCGAGTCTCCAGGTATATTCCTTGGATTTGGAAATTTATTATCCGTTTGGACGGTGATCGTTTGTTTCCCCATTCCATTTGTCAAGAATTCTCGTTTATTAGTCATATCGCATCTCCTTCATTTTGAATTTCCAAGTAAAAACAATCATGAGGATAAAAGAATAAAGAAAACCTATCCTTATGAATTAGATTGTGTAGTTCGATTGAAAGTATGAACAAATCGAAAAAGAATGGAGATCGAAATGAAACCATTTATGCCACAGTTAGTATATATCGAGCCCAGGGCACTGGAATACCCGCTCGGTCGGGAATTGAAAAAGAATTTCGAAGGTTTGAACATTGAAATCCGTGAGACCACATCGCATAACCAAATTAGGGATCTTCCTGGAGAAAATGATCTGCAAAAATATCGTGTCGCCAAATCGACGCTCGTGGTAGGTATCAGAAAAACATTGAAATTCGATTCTTCAAAGCCATCTGCTGAATATGCCATCCCTCTTGCCACAGGGTGCATGGGGCATTGTCACTATTGTTATTTACAGACGACACTCGGATCAAAGCCATATATTCGGACATATGTGAATCTTGACGAGATTTTCGAGGCAGCCGAAAAATATATAAATGAGAGAAAGCCTGAAATTACTCGTTTTGAGGCAGCCTGTACATCGGACATCGTCGGAATTGATCATTTGACACATTCGTTAAAAAGGGCCATAGAGTATTTTGGAAAAAGTGAATATGGGGTTCTAAGGTTCGTCACTAAATTCCATCATGTCGACCATCTGTTGGATGCTGAACATAATGGAAAAACGAGATTTCGCTTCAGTATAAATTCACGTTATGTGATAAAGAATTTCGAACCCGGGACTTCAAGCTTCGAAGAACGGATGGAAGCGGCACGTAAAGTGGCAGGTGCCGGATATCCCCTGGGTTTTATCGTTGCTCCAATATACCGTCATGAAGAATGGAAGGAGGGCTACCATGAATTATTCGAACGGTTGAGTGAGGCTTTAAAAGGGGTGGATATCCCTGACTTGACTTTCGAATTAATCCAGCATCGGTTTACTGGTCCAGCAAAAAAAGTGATTCAAAAAAACTACCCGAAAACAAAATTGGAACTGGATGAAACGAAGCGTAAATATAAATGGGGCCGATATGGAATTGGTAAATATGTTTATCAAAAAGAAGAAGCCGCAGAACTGGAAACGACCATTCGTGGGTATATTGCGGAATTCTTCCCGAAAGCGGAAATTCAGTATTTTACCTGAATCAAGGCAAATTCTTCTTAAAACTGTCATAAATCGCTCTAATCCTGCTTAGAAATGTAAAGACCGGATTAGGGGAGGGCAGCTATGATTATTGACGGCGTTTTTTCCGGAGGCGGGATTAAAGGCTATGGTTTAGTGGGAGCCCTGCAGGAATTAGAAGAAAAGGGATTTGTATTCCATCGAACAGCAGGTACGAGTGCAGGATCCATCATTGCAGCTTTCGTAGCAGCTGGGTACACGGGAAAAGAAATGGAAAAGCTTTTTCTTGATATAGATTTAAGCGGCCTGCTGGATAAAAGGCGTGGTCTTTTGCCTATCCCATTTGCCAAATGGCTCCTTTTATACTGGAAACTGGGCCTTTATAAAGGCAACGCTTTGGAAGCCTGGGTCGCCGGTAAACTTGCCGAAAGGAATGTAATCACCTTTAAGGATGTTCGACCGAAATCACTACGTATCATAACCTCTGACATTTCAAATGGGAAATTGGTCGTACTGCCTGATGATTTACCGAATTATGGAATAGATCCGGGCGCTTTTCCAGTGGCAAAGGCAGTAAGAATGAGTTGTAGCATTCCTTATTTCTTTGAGCCAGTCAAACTTAATGTCGGAAAAAGCAAGTTCCTTTTTGTTGATGGAGGTGTGTTAAGCAATTTTCCAATGTGGTTATTCAATTCAGATCATGTAAGAAAGGAAAGACCGGTCATTGGCTTGCGGTTAAGCGTCGATGAGATATGGAAACCGCATGAGGTGGATAATGCGGTTGAATTGTTCTCCGCACTATTCAAAACGATGAAAGATGCCCACGATGCACGGTATATTTCCAAGAAACACGTCCATAACATTGTATTTATCCCGATGAAGGGTATTTCTGCAATGGATTTCAACCTGAATGATGAAAAAAGGGTGAATTGATCAATAGGGGCAGGCAGTGCACGAAAGAATTCCTTAAAAATGGACTTATTAAAAATCGGGCTCTTAAAAAGAAGCCCGATTTTTCTTTTATTCTTTTTCCCTTCGATGACGGTTAAGTGACTATCCGTTTTCTTTCTCCATTTTATTTTCTTTGATGATTTTGCTGCAGAGAAGCTAGCCACATTATCTTTTTTCGAAGTTCGGTTTTTTAGCCTTTTTTTCGATTGGCGGGCAGCCTTTCGGAATGCTTGCTGCTCTTTTTTAACTGGTTTTCCCTTTGTTAATCCGGTATAAATCATATAAATAATCCCTGCGACAATGGCTATTATGAGGATGTTTCTAAAAAAGCCAATCGGGTCATTAAATAGTCGGCTCAATAGTCCGAGGACTCCGAGGGCGATGATTCCGTATATCATGAAAGATATGAAACGTTTCAACAAAGACACCTCCTTAAGAGCATCATAAGCATTTTTAGCTTATTTTAAACATTCTTCATGTAAAATATTTGAAAAAAATGAAGACCATTCATTTAGTTAGTATATGATTTTCCATCATCAAAATGTGTATAGATGTTTTACACAATTACATCCGATTCTAAACCTTTTTCGGTCTCTTTTTCCATCCTCAACAGTTCTTGGAATGAGGCCAATGCGACTTCGACTTGATCATCGGTAGGGGCTTTGGTTGTCAATAACTGAAGCCAAAGGCCGGGATAGCCAAGGTATCGCAGGATGGGAATATCCCTTACTTTGTTGGTCAACTGCAATACTTCGAATGCTATGCCAAGCACGACGGGGATAAGCAAAATGCGATCCACGACACGGAGCCATAATGGATCGGTCGGAACAATCATATAGACGAACATACCTACAATGACTGTAAATAAAATAAAGCTGCTGCCACAGCGATAATGAAGGCGTGAACTTTCCTGCACGTTTGCAACCGTCAATTCTTTTCCGCTTTCAAAGCAATTGATCACCTTATGCTCTGCTCCGTGATACTGAAAGACCCGCTTGATCAAAGGCGTCATGGATACTGCGTAAATGTATACCAGCAATAATATCAACTTGAACAAGCTTTCCATTAAAACCTGGGCCATATGGCCGCTGAAGATGGGTCTTGTCAATTCGGCAAGAAAGACTGGAATCAAAGTGAAAAGCAGCTTCCCGAATAGGAAGGAAAGAACACCGATTACGGCAACTCCAAGCCATACACTTATTTTAGAAGATTCTTTCGTTTCTTTTTTCTCTTCCTGCTTTTCCCCGTCTTCTTCTTCATACTGTTCAGTTGAAAAGTTAAGATGTTTCGAACCGGTGGCACTTGACTGTACAAGTGATACGATACCCCGTAGAAAAGGTATTTTTTTATGCGGTTTACAACAGGTTTCGATTCACGCGGCAGATGATAATATACAATCGTCGAATCTTTGCGGCGTACCGCAGTGACTGTGTGATGTTTGCCACCGAACATGACGCCTTCCACCACAGCCTGCCCTCCATAAACGGGTTTTTGAACCTCAGACATTTCTACACCAACCTAATAGTTATTCACGTAGCTCTCTCAAGGGTGCTAACATGTGTATTATCAAGCATTACAAGGGTTTAAAAGGCGGTCCTCCAATATAGAATGGAAGCAATACCCCTGCAATTACTTTATGAATGTTGAACTACAGGAACGTATTATCCTGTGTACATTATAAATTTCAACAGAGGATGGGTATTTTCCTCTGAAAAAAGCAGATTATTTATGATTTAATCATACAGAATAATTCAAAAAACCTCTAGTGATTCTCCTCCCTAACAATAAAAAAAATAGTTCTATTTAACAAAGGGCATACTACGTAGCGGAGGTGTTTGATATGTCTTCTAATGAAAATGGACAAATTCAACAGGAATATCAAAGCATGTTAATCTACAATGTACTTGCTGTCGGTTTTGTAGGGGGCTTTAGCCAGTTTTATCGGAATCTTCGCCCATTATGTTAACTTTATGGATTTTAGCCCAAAATTCATATTAACTTCGTGGTCCAATATGACCTGGATCGATCATTGGCTCGGTACGGTAATGACCATGATTGTATTCGGAATTCTATCCGTGGGGATCGCTTTCATATACTATAGTCTTTTTAAAAGGATGAAGGGTATTTTTCCGGGTATTTTTTAGGAGTGGTTTGCTGGGCTTTGCTGGTATTTGTCCTGAAACCGATGTTCATCGATTTGCCAACCTTTACTAAAATGTCCGCAAATACGGTTATGACAAGTGTATGCATTTTTATTATATACGGTCTTTTTGTAGGGTTTTCCATATCATACGATCATCAGGAATATATACGTCAAAAAAACAAGGCCGAAAAGCAATCGGAAAGCTGATTGCTACTTGGTTGTAAAAAAGTAGTAAGACAATTTGTAATTATGATAGAATGTTCATGGAAAGCATTCTTTTAACATGAGCAGGTGTTTGATGATGACAAAAATCTTACTAATCAATGGTCCGAATTTAAATCGCTTGGGGAAGCGGGAACCTGCGCATTATGGATCCTCGACGCTTGCGGATGTGGAAGCGCAATTAATGCAGCAAGCTCAAGGGTTAAATGTGGAATTAACCTCTTTTCAAACTAACCATGAAGGAGCGATTATCGACAAGCTCCATTGGTCAGAGGATCATGGGATCGACGGGATTATCATTAATCCTGGAGCTTTTACTCATTATAGCTATGCGATTCGTGATGCAATAGCCGGAATCGATGTTCCAGTGGTGGAAGTGCATATTTCGAACATCCATGCCCGTGAAAGCTTTCGGCATGAATCAGTGACCGCAGCGGTATCGGCGGGACAGATTGTCGGCTTGGGGATACACGGATATGAATTGGCGTTGCAGGCGATCACAAAGATTGCAAAGGGGAGAAATTAAATGGATAAACTAATGCGCTTAAGAGCCTCAATGGAAAAGGTGGGCATTGATGGTTTATTGATCACCAGTACATATAACCGCCGATACATGACCAACTTCACGGGAAGTGCAGGCGTTGTCCTTATTTCCCAAAAAGAAGCTAAATTCATCACTGATTTCAGATACGTGGAACAAGCGGGCAAGCAGGCACCGGACTATGAAATCGTTCAACACAAAGGAACCATCAGCGAAGAAGTCGGCAAGCAGGCTAAAGCGATGAATATCGGCAAGCTGGGCTTTGAGCAAGAGCACCTGACTTATGCTACATATAAAGCATATGAAGCGGCCATTGATGGTCAACTTTTGCCGGTGTCGGGGGTTATTGAGAATTTACGCTTGATAAAGACTTCATCAGAGATTAAGATATTAAAGGAAGCGGCTGCTATTGCTGATGCTGCGTTTACACATATTCTCGATTTCCTGCGTCCAGGGATCTCGGAACTGGATGTATCCAATGAACTTGAATTCTTCATGAGGAAACAAGGGGCAACTTCTTCTTCCTTCGATATTATTGTAGCATCAGGCATAAGGTCCGCACTTCCGCATGGAGTGGCTACGGATAAAATCATCGAAAAAGGCGATTTTGTCACATTGGATTACGGGGCATATTATAATGGGTATGTGTCTGACATCACTCGGACATTAGCGGTTGGCAAGCCAAGTGAAGAACTTATTAATATTTATGACATTGTTTTAGAAGCTCAACTGAGAGGAATGGCTGGGATCAAACCCGGTATGACTGGCAGGGAAGCGGATGCACTAACTCGTAATCTAATTGAAGAAAAAGGATATGGGCAGTATTTTGGACATTCGACCGGACATGGAATCGGTCTTGAAGTTCATGAAGGTCCAGCATTATCCTTTAGGTCTGATATCATTTTAGAACCAGGTATGGCCGTTACCGTTGAACCGGGCATTTATTTACCGGGGGTAGGCGGAGTGCGGATTGAAGATGATACGATCGTTACAATTGACGGTAACGAAGCACTTACTCATTCAACCAAAGAGTTAATCATTCTGTAAACATGTACATGTAGGAGGACAATTTTATGATTTCTGTAAACGATTTTCGCACGGGTGTTACGATTGAAGTAGATAATGGAATTTGGCAGGTTATCGAGTTCCAACACGTTAAACCTGGTAAAGGTGCAGCTTTTGTACGTTCTAAACTTCGTAACCTTCGTACGGGTTCAATCCAAGAGAAAACATTCCGTGCTGGTGAAAAAGTTGCTAAAGCACATATCGAAAACCGCAAGATGCAGTATCTTTATGCAAGTGGAGATAGCCATGTATTCATGGATAACGAAACGTATGACCAAATCGAGCTGCCGGCTTCAAGCATTGAACGTGAACTTAAGTTCCTTAAGGAAAATATGGAAGTACATATCATGACTTTCCAAGCGGAAACACTTGGTGTCGAGCTTCCAAACACAGTGGAACTTGAAGTGGCGGAGACTGAGCCGGGGATTAAAGGCGATACATCTTCAGGCGGCACGAAAACAGCCGTACTTGAGACGGGCCTTTCGGTTCAAGTTCCATTCTTCATCAACCAAGGTGATAAACTATTGATCAATACAAGTGAAGGTTCTTACGTATCACGTGCATAAATGAAAGAAGGCCGAGATTAATTTCTCGGTCACGAATTGTAGACAAAAAGGTTTCGGGATGGTCTCATTCCGAAACCTTTTTGATTTTTTATTGGATTAGACTTCGGATGACCCAGATGATCTGCTTCTTCCATATATTCTTGCCAAATATGGAGTGTCACCACTTTCTGATGGCCATTTACTTTCTGTACACTGTCATAAAAAAGAACGAGTCGCACAAATGGATTTGGATGATTGTACACACGATAGCCCTCTTTATTTGTTGTTGCGTACTTTAAATCTTCATTTTACAAGCTAGCCACAGCAGTGGTCTAAAGTAATCATTTCAAGCTGATCTCGCTGAATAGAATCATGTTTAAAAAGGATCCTTATCACCTCAATTTTTAATAATTCTAATTTAAAACAATAAAGACTTTAGGTAAAAGGGTTCTATCTAAAAGTTAAAACAAAGTTGATTGGAGCAGGTGTGCGAGATTACTGCGCGGAAAGCGAGTGCCTGGAGTGGAACCCTCACTGGATTTCTGAAATCAACTGCAACTTTTCTTAAATAAAGGACTGTAGACCGAGATTAATTTCTCGGTCTTTTTTTGGTTTTTTTGATCAAGGAAGATATGAAAAATCAATAATAAGTCTGTTTCTTTAATAGCCTGTCATCTTTATGGGCTTGTCGGCATATATTTTATTGAAAGTGGTGTATACAGGAGGATTGTCAAAATGGAAACGATTCTTTCTTTTTTACCGAAAAGATTATACGAGCAACTCCGGGGTATGACACCGATGATGATCGAAAAGATGGAAGAGCTGCGAATTCGGGTTGGAAGGCCGCTTGAGGTCATTGTAGGAGGGGAACCATACTTCTTTTCCTATGAAGTGACCCATTCGGATGCAGATCAATTATTGAATCAGATAGGTCAATTTTCGTTATATACACTTGAGGAAGAATTAAAGCGAGGATATATAACCATAGCGGGCGGACATCGGGTGGGTCTTGCTGGCAAGGTGATTCTGGAAAATGGGTCGGTCAAAGCGATCAGGGATATTTCCTCGTTCAATATCCGGGTTGCACGTGAAAAAATAGGTGCAGCTGAACCTCTCACTTCATATTTATATGACGGGGAATGGCAGCATACAATGTTGATCGGTGCTCCGCAAACGGGAAAAACGACCATATTACGTGATATTGCAAGAATGATATCCAGTGGTAATGAAAAACGCGGCATTGCCCCTCAAAAGGTGGGGATAGTGGACGAGCGTTCAGAAATTGCCGGATGTGTACATGGAGTGCCGCAGCTCGAATTTGGAACAAGGGTTGATGTGCTTGATGGATGTCCTAAAGCGGAAGGGATGATGATGATGATCCGTTCGATGTCCCCGGATGTATTGATCGTGGATGAAATAGGCCGCGCAGCGGATACGCAGGCTGTGCTGGAAGCCGTGAACGCAGGTATTAAACTCATGATAACCACGCATGGCCATACACTTGATGAAATCAAGAAGCGACCTTTATCGCCGAAATATTAAAGCAAAACATCTTTGAACGTTTTATTGAATTACAGAGAAGTAAATCCGGTAGGAGGAGCTACAAAGTCCTTGATGCAGCGGGGTTCCCGTTTTCTTGGGAGAAAGTGTGAACCCGCATGTTTAAGTTAATAGGGGCAGCGATAATTATGATTGCAACGACATGGGCAGGTTTTGAAGCAGCGAAAAAATTAAGTATGAGGCCTCGTCAACTGAGACAGCTGAAAGTCGCCATGCAATCACTTGAAGCTGAAATCATGTTCGGTCATACACCTTTGAAAGAAGCGGCAAGGAAACTTTCTAAACAGATGGCCAAACCTTTGTCCAGCTTTTTCGATACATTTGCAAATCGACTCGAGTCAGGTGAAACCACCGTCAAAGAAGCATGGGATGATAGTTTGAAGAAAATATGGCAATCCCTTGCTTTAAAACAGGGAGAATTCGAGATTCTTTCACAGTTTGGGGAGACGCTTGGAAAAAGCGATAAATATCATCAGCAAAAGCAAATCATGCTAACGATGGCACACTTGGAACGGGAAGAAACCGATGCACTCGACCGTCAGGGAAAATATGAAAAAATGATGAAAAGTCTTGGTTTTTTATCAGGGCTATTATTGATCATCTTGCTGATGTAGGAATATGTGGGAGGAATGAAAATGGGCATTGATGTGGACATCATATTTAAAATTGCGGGTGTGGGGCTTGTTGTGGCATTTCTTCACACGATACTCGATCAGGTTGGGAAGAAAGAATATGCCCAGTGGGTGACACTTTTCGGATTTATCTATATTTTATTCATGGTTGCTTCTGTAGTAGAGGATTTATTTCAAAAAATTAAATCTGTATTTCTATTTCAGTAAGGGAGGGATTCGCGATTGAAATCATAAAAATCGTGGCCATTGCCCTAGTTGCCACCTTTTTGGCACTGATCGTCAAAGAGCAAAAACCAAATTTCGCATTTCTGCTCGTCGTTTTTGTAGGATGCTCCATTTTTCTTTTTTTAGCTGACAAAATATACGAAATCATTTTAATGTTAGAAAAAATAGCAGTTAATGCGAATGTAAATACCGTGTATCTAGAAACCATTTTAAAAATAATCGGAATTGCCTATATTGCAGAATTCGCTTCTCAAATTACAAAAGATGCCGGGCAAGGTTCGCTCGCTTCCAAAATAGAATTGAGCGGAAAAATTTTGATTCTTGCCATGGCGATTCCGATTTTGACGGTCATTATCGAAACGATTTTACAGATGCTCCCAAGTTAATGGATTACTCCTACTAGTCAATGAGGTGAATGTATGAAGCAGCGGATGCCTTACTTATCCATACTATTCTTTTTACTCTTTTTTTGCATGCATCTATTGGACAAGCTGCCGAAAATCCAGAAAATGGTGAAATCGATCAAGAGCCGATCATGCAGTCCGAACTGGTACAAGCCCAAATAGAAAGGCTCGGCGTCGATGAGCTCAAACAATATTGGGATGACATCGTTACGGAGTATGGAGGGTTCTTACCGGAAAGCCAGAAAGGGAGCTTCATGGATTTTGTAAGCGGCGATAAGAAATTTTCCTTTGATGAATGGATAAAGGGAATGACAAAATTCATTTTTCATGAACTGCTCGTGAATGGAAAGCTGCTGGGATCACTCATTTTATTAACCGTTTTCAGCATGTTCCTACAGTCTTTGCAAAATGCCTTCGAGCAAAGCTCCGTAAGTAAGGTCGCATATGCAATCGTTTATATGGTGCTGATCATTTTGGCACTTAACAGTTTTCATGTAGCGATTGAATATACAAAAGATACGATAGATTTGATGATTTCCTTTTTAATGGCGCTCATCCCTTTACTCTTGGCATTGATAGCTGCTTCAGGCGGACTTGTATCGGCAGCCTTCTTTCATCCGGTATTGATGTTTTTGATGAATACAAGCGGTATCTTGATACAGTTTGTCGTCCTTCCGTTATTATTCTTTGCAGCGATTTTAAGCATAGTCAGCACGTTGACTGATCATTACAAAGTTACTCAGATGGCACAACTTCTCCGTAATTTTGCCATCGGGATCCTTGGAGCATTCATGACCATATTCCTTGGTGTGATCTCCGTTCAGGGAGCATCCTCAGCTGTAGCCGACGGAGTGACGATCAGGACAGCCAAATTCGTGACAGGTAACTTTATACCGGTAATAGGGCGTATGTTTACCGATGCAACGGATACGGTCATTAGTGCCTCCGTCCTGTTGAAAAATACAGTGGGCTTGTCAGGCGTCATCATTCTCTTGCTCATTACCACATTTCCTGCAATTAAAATCTTGATGATTTCTTTTGTCTATAAATTGGCAGCGAGTCTTTTGCAGCCGCTGGGCGGGGACCTGTAATAAAATGCCTTGACATTATAAGTAAAAGCATGATTTATATTTTCGCTGCATTGGCCATTGTTTCACTCATGTTTTTTTAAGTATCACGGTAATTATCGCCTCTGGAAACATTACCTTGATGGTTCGCTAGAAAGGAGGAGGGCTTGGTGAGTTTTTTAGCTGGCTGGGTATCCAACATCATCATATTTGTATTGCTGGCTACTGTGATCGATATGCTTCTGCCGAATTCAGCTTTACAGAAGTATGCCAAAATGGTTATCGGGCTTTTACTGATTGCAATCATCATCACTCCTATATTGGGATTATTTAATAAGGATTTTGATGAGATTCTCACTGCTGCTACCAGTGAATTTGAGGATCAGAAAAAAAAGATTTAGGAAATTTGACAGAAATGAAGAAAAAGAAATACAAGCTACCCAGGGTGCATATATTTTAAAACAAATGGCTGTTGACTTACAGGCAGAAGTGGAAGAGGAGCTGATGGTGGATTATAACATGAAGATTAGTTCGATTGATGTAGGGGTCAAGAATGAGGAAGAACCGGGTGTTGATGATCTGCAGAACATAACCATCTCATTGGAAAAGGCAGAAGGGAAGGAAAACTCGGAGATAGAGGCAGTGGCGAAGGTTGATATCAATACAGATAGTCCATCCACTTCGAATGATGCCAATCTGGATGCTGTCAAAAGGTTTCTAGCAACAAGTTGGTCTGTTGATGAAGAGATCATTGAAATCGCCGGGGAAAGGAAGTGACTGAGTATTGAATAAAGACAAAGGTCCATTATCCTGGCTGCAAAAACTATTAAATAAAGACCCTGACCAAAAAGAGCCTAAGGAGAAAAAGCCTTCCCTGTATGTCTATGCTCTAATAGTTGTCCTTTTGGGATCGGGAATCATGCTGGCCGGGAATTTGTTAACCACCAATCAGACGGGACAAACATCTGAAGTGACGACTGTATTCAATAATGATAAACAGCAGGATGAAGAAGAGGATGTTGAAACATTCGGTCAGAAGAAGTCAGAATTCAAGACTACAAAAGACTATGAAATATATCTACAGAATGAAATGAAGGAAGCGCTAGAATCCATCGCAGGCGTCCAGGATGTAAAAGTCGTAATCTACGTCGATGCATCTGAGAAAAAGTATATGAAAGAAACAAAGTCACCCAAAAACAAGTCACTGAAGAAACCGACCAGGAAGGCGGCAAAAGGACGGTCGAAGACACATCTGTTGATGAACAGCTAGTTTTGGTGAAGAGCGGTGAAAAAGAAGGACCGATCATATCGGAAACGAAAAAACCTAGTGTACGAGGAGTCCTGGTAGTCGCTAAAGGGGCCGAAAACATTCAAATAAAGAAGTGGATCATCGAGGCTGTCACACGCTCACTTGATGTACCGAGTCACAGGGTTTCTGTCATGCCTAAAAAATAAGGGGGAAAATCTACATGTTATTAAAAAAACAAACGGTTTGGTTATTGACTATGCTAAGTCTGGTCGTTGTGCTTTCAGTCTATTATTTAACCGCTCCTGAAGAAAATGCCGCCGATATGACGGCAACAGAGCAAATGGAACAAGAAGAAAATAAAACAGAAAGTAAAACAGAGAACCAAGCAGAGACAAAAGGGGAAAATAAAAGTGAAAAAGAAACGTCCAAAAATACAGAAGGTTCCTCTGTAACCATTGCATCTGGAGATGAGTTCGAATCGTTAAGGATGCAGATTGAAGATGAACGGGCGAAGCTGAATGAAGAATTGACTGCAAAGATGGGTAACACAGAACTATCAGCTGAAGAAAGAGACGAGGCATATGCAAAAATTGAACAATTAAGTGAAACGAAAGTGAAAGAAAATATCATCGAAAACTTAATTGTTGCCATGGATTACAATGCCGCACTGGTCCGGGTTGACGGAACGGATGTAAAGGTGAGTGTCAAGGCCGATAAACAAACGAAAACAGAGGCCAATAACATTATCCGCCTCGTAAGGAAAGAAGTGAGCGATGCACAAAATGTAGTGGTCGATTTCCAACCGGAAAAGTAAACACACATACAGAAAAAAGTGCTGATACAGAACAGTTCAACATTATAAAAGTTTGAAAGCCCCCTTAATAAAAAAGGGAGGCTTTTTATTATGATTTTTTAACTAGCTTACAAACTGGAAACTTTAGAGGAAAAGTTTTTTATGTCAATTGGAATCAGGAAATCAATTGGAAATGGTAATAATGATCATCCGTAATATTCTAGAAAAGTAATTACAATGGATGTTATGGTGATTTTCTAGGAAAGAAATACCAAATTCAAGAGAAAGCGTTAAGCTGCCCCAGGTGAAAAATATTCACAATATTATAATAAAGGTGTAAGATAGAAGTATGGATAATAAGTAACAATTAATCTATCATTGAATTTGTATAAGCTAATATTGTATGATGTTAGAAGCTGGTCATAAACTTTTCAATTTTCTTAGGGAAACAATATTTTGAGAAAGTGAAACATCTGTTATAATACAGATGAGGTTTGTATTCAGTTTATTCGCATTCGCATAAAGAAAGCGGCTACTTTGTGCAGTATTGGACAAAGTAGGATAAGCTATGGGTAGGGTTACATAAACTATTATTGCCTCACAAACTCATATTAAATTAGACAAGGGGTGCCACAAAATGAAAGTGCAAGAAATTCGTGAAATTATTAAGCTAGTCGATCAATCAAATATCAGTGAATTCGTTTTTGAAAATGAAGGAACGAAAATTAAATTGAAAAAACTGAAACGGGTACAGTACTACACCAAGCAGCAGCTGCTCCAGATGTTGTTCAAGCCAATGCAGCTGTAGAGGTCAAGCCCGCAGCGGCCCCTGCCCCTGCCGTGCCGAAAGCCGTTGAACCTGCAAAACCTGCTGCTGCCGTCACTGAACAGGAAAATTTACATAAAATCACTTCTCCGATGGTAGGGACATTCTACCAATCTCCAGCACCGGATTCACCTGCATATGTAAAAGCAGGCGATAAAGTAACGGCGGATTCCATCGTCTGCATCGTGGAAGCCATGAAACTTTTCAATGAAATCGAAGCTGAAGTAAGCGGTGAAATCGTTGAAGTCCTTGTAAAAGAAGGGCAGCTTGTAGAATATGGTCAACCATTATTTTTAGTAAAGCCGGAATGAGGAGCTGTTTCTAAATGATTAAAAAGGTATTAATTGCCAATCGTGGGGAAATTGCTGTCCGAATCATCCGGGCATGCAAGGAATTAGGAATCGAGACTGTTGCTGTCTATTCAGAAGCAGATAAAGAAGCATTACATGTTCAAATTGCTGATGAAGCATATTGCATCGGTCCTAAATTATCAAAAGACAGTTATTTAAATACAACCAACATTATCAGCACAGCCAAGAAAACGGGATCCGATGCAATCCATCCAGGCTATGGATTCCTAGCTGAGAATGCCGACTTTGCCGAGCTATGCCGTGAATGCAATATCATTTTCATCGGTCCCAGCCCAGAAGCCATCAATAAAATGGGAACAAAGGACGTGGCAAGGGAAACCATGCGCAAAGCTGGTGTACCGATCGTTCCAGGTTCTAAAGGCATAATTAAAGATACGGATGAGGGTGTAGCCTTAGCTAATGAAATGGGCTATCCAGTCATCATCAAAGCTACTGCCGGCGGAGGCGGTAAAGGTATCCGCGTCGCAAGGACGGAAGAAGAGCTCATTAAAGGCATTAACATTACGCAACAGGAAGCCGCGACGGCATTTGGGAATCCTGGCGTGTATATTGAAAAGTTCATCGAGGACTTCCGTCACGTTGAAATACAGGTCATGGCAGATAATCATGGCAACACCATCCATTTAGGTGAGCGTGATTGTACGGTCCAACGACGTTTGCAAAAACTTGTTGAAGAAACCCCGTCACCGGCGTTGGATGGTGAAACACGTGCGGAAATGGGGCAGGCTGCAGTAACGGCTGCACTTGCCGTAAACTATTCAGGTGCCGGAACAGTAGAATTTATTTATGACTATGTGAATAGAAAATACTACTTTATGGAAATGAATACACGTATCCAGGTTGAACACCCAGTTACAGAAATGGTAACGGGCGTGGATTTGATTAAAGAACAGATCAAAGTTGCTTCAGGCAACAAACTATCGCTTTCGCAAGAGGATGTCACTTATAACGGATGGTCTATCGAATGCCGGATCAATGCCGAAAATCCAGAAAAGAATTTCATGCCTTCCGCAGGTAAGATTCAAATGTATTTACCGCCAGGCGGCTACGGGGTTCGTGTGGATTCCGCGGCATACCCTGGGTACTCGATACCGCCGTATTACGATTCCATGATCGCTAAATTGATTGTCCATGCACCGACTAGGGAAGAGGCGATCGAGAAGATGAAACGCGCCTTGGGTGAGTTTGTCATTGAAGGGATCAGTACCACAATTCCTTTCCATATTAAGTTACTTCAGCATGAACAATTTGTTTCCGGGGAATTTAATACCAAATTCCTTGAAATATATGATGTAATGAACTCATAATGTAAAGGAAGACAGGAGGTGCTTTTGAATGAGTGAAATGGAAGGCCAATTACTCGAAATGAATGATTATAATAGTGGGCTGGGCAAAGTGGAGATTGCGCCTGAGGTGATAGAGGTGATTGCGGGTATCGCTGCATCGGAAGTTGAAGGTGTTGCACATATGCGCGGGAATTTCGCTACGGGTGTTGTTGAAAAGCTTGGTAAAAAGAACCACGGTAAAGGTGTTAAAGTGGACTTAACGGGAGAATCCATCAAAGTCGAGCTTTATTGTGTCATGAAGTTTGGTGTTTCAATTCCGAAAGTTGCTCAGGAAGTGCAAGATAACATTCGTGAAGCTTTGTTGAATATGACCGCTATCGACGCTGGCGAAGTGAACATCCATGTAGTGGGCATTGCGTTTGAAAACGCTAAACAAGAAGCGGATTACGAACAAGAAGTGTAAGTGGGCTTCATTTGATTCACATCTGCAAAAACCCGGCAAAAAGCCGGGTTTTTGTTTTTTTTGAATGCAAACTCCATGATATCCCGTTTTTGGAGCCTGCTTATAATATTAAATTTAAATGTACATAATAAGGCGGTGTCTGGAATTTTCCCTTTAATTCAAGGGTGATTTCTGTTAGAGTGTAAAAGGTGAAATATGAGCATGAAAGCTAGGCAAGAGCTTTTTGACACTTTCAAAAAGTATGGGACTGTGTTGGCCGTTTAATTGGAAAGTAATCTTGAGTTGTTATCTTGAACCTTTTGGCCTCTAATTTAGTGGGATTCAGCTTGTTTTTTTAAGTAATATAGCGAGAATCTTAATATTTTTGAAAAAATGTTATTTAATGTTCGTTTGTTCTAGCATTTTCATATATAATAGTAGATGTTAAAGGAGTAAGATTATGAAAAGAAGAGAAGCCCGTGAAAAATCCCTTCAAGCACTATATCAGATAGATATTGCCAACTCGAATGCAGAAGAAGCAATGGAAAGCGTACTGGATGGTGCTCCTACTGATGAATATTTCAAAAAATTAGTAATGGGGATAACGGAAAATCGTGAACAAATCGATGGGATGATCAGGGACAATTTAGAGAATTGGACGTTGGAAAGACTGGCGAACATTGATCGGAATTTACTGCGGATCGCGGTGTATGAAATGGTTCACAGTGAAGGTGTTCCTGTAAGTGTTGCAATGAATGAAGCTATTGAAATTGCTAAGAAATTCGGTGATGATCAATCGAGCAGCTTTGTAAATGCCGTTTTATCCAAAATAAAGGTGAAAAGCGGCAGCTAAAGCTGCAGCCTTGAACAAGGATTATCTCAGCAATTTCTTTAGCAAAATTATCTTGGGAGGAATAAACACATGTCAGCTCAACTCATTAATGGTAAAGAAATTGCAGAGTCAGTTAGGCAGGAAATCAGTAAGGAAGTTCAACAGTTACGTGAAAAAATATCGTTCCAGGTTTAGCCGTAATCCTGGTGGGTGACAATCAAGCATCGCAAACTTATGTGCGCCATAAGCAAAAGGCCTGTGAGGACTTGGGGATGCATTCCGTATTAATTAAAAAAGCCTGCGGAACTTTCTCAGGAGGAATTAATTCAGAGCATTGCTGAATTAAACGAGGATGACAGCATTCATGGTATATTGGTACAGCTGCCATTGCCTGGACATATTCAGGAAAAGGCGATCATTGAAGCGATTTCCCCAGAAAAGGATGTAGATGGATTCCACCCGATTAATATTGGGCGGATGATGACGGGACAGGATGCATTTTTACCTTGTACTCCATACGGCGTCATGGTGATGCTTGAGTATATCGACTATGACCTTGAAGGTAAGCATGTTGTCATCGTAGGGAGAAGTAATATCGTCGGAAAACCAGCCGGACAATTGTTCTTAAATGCAAATGCAACCGTTACATACTGTCATTCACGGACAAAGGATCTTGCCTATTATACTAAGCAAGCCGATGTCGTTGTGGCAGCGGTCGGAAAGAGGGACACGATCACGAGTGACCATATTAAAGAAGGCGCTATCGTCATTGACGTCGGAATGAACAGGAATGATGAAGGGAAGCTTTGCGGTGATGTGGCGTTTGATGAAGTGAAAAATAAGGCTTCATACATTACACCAGTTCCTAAAGGCGTTGGTCCCATGACGATTACGATGCTTATGAAGAATACGGTCAAATCTGCTCAAAAAGCACTTGAACAGAACAAGCAAGCATTAAAAAGCTGAAAAAAACGTTAAATTATTTTAAAGAAGCGGACCTCTTGTTTTATAATAACGGGAGACCGCTTTTTTTCCATTCATGGATTAATTATAATCTATAGGTGAGTTTTCTTTATATCCGATTTCCATCGGAAGGAGACATTATATGAGCAACCAACAATATTTGAGTGTGTCGGCTTTAACGAAGTACATCAAAAGGAAGTTCGATGCCGACCCCCATTTGCAAAATGTATACATAAAAGGTGAAATTTCAAATTTTAAACAACATACAAGCGGACATATGTATTTTACTTTAAAGGATGAGAAGGCACGACTTCTCTCCGTTATGTTTGCCGCCAATAATAAAGGGATGAAATTCCTGCCTGAAAATGGCATGAAGGTACTTGTTAAGGGCGATATATCATTATACGAAGCGGGAGGACAGTATCAGCTTTATGTGAAAAGCATGGCCCCTGATGGTGTGGGGGATTTATATCTTGCTTATGAACAGCTGAAGAAAAAGCTGGAGGCGGCAGGTTTGTTTTTGGCCGAACACAAGAAGGCGATCCCGCAGTACCCAAAGTCTGTAGGAGTCATAACTTCGCCGACCGGAGCTGCATTAAGAGATATCCTGACAACCATCAAGCGGAGATATCCAATCGCCAGGGTCATCGTTTATCCAGCACTTGTACAAGGGAATAATGCCGCTAAATCGATTGCGAAGGCAATTTCCATGGCCAACGCAAGGGCGGAAAGCGATGTTCTCATTGTCGGAAGGGGCGGCGGGTCGATCGAGGAACTATGGGCCTTTAATGAGGAGATAGTGGCTGAATCCATTTATGATTCCGATATACCGGTAATTTCTGCGGTCGGTCACGAAACCGACTTTACGATTGCTGATTTTGTCGCCGATATGCGTGCTCCTACACCGACTGGTGCAGCAGAGCTAGCGGTTCCTCATTTGAATGAAATACTCGAACGCCTGATGAACCGCAAGAATCGATTGACCCGCTCCATTCAAGAATCGGTGAATTTTGAACGAACCCGCTTGACCAGGATGGAGAGGTCTTATGCCTTCCGTTACCCACATAAAATGTATGAACAGAAGCTAGAACAGCTAGACAAGACGATGGACAGGCTAGGGAGGACCAGCACGCGATATTTCATGAAAAAGAGAGATGAGCTGAATCAGCTGAACGATATCCTGAAAAAGCAGCATCCTGAACAAGCGGTAAAAAATGCGAAAGATGAATTGCAGCAGCATGCAAAGGTTTTACGGAGGGCCATGGAAGCCATCTATCGGCAAAAATCACAGCAGTTCGTCCATATTACAGCCACTTTATCTGCCCTCAGTCCACTAAAAATCATGGAAAGGGGCTATGGATTGGTTTTTGCTGAGGATGAGACATTAGTGAAAAGTACACAGCAAGTATCAAAAGGGGATAAGATAGCGGTTTCGATAAAAGATGGAACTCTTGAATGTGAAATTAAAGAAATAAAGGAGCGGATTGAATCATGACAAAAAAACAGGAAGCTACATTTGAAGAAGCGATGGAGAATCTCGAAAAAATTGTAGAGCAGTTGGAAGAAGGCGATGTGCCCCTGGAAGAAGCCATCTCCATATATAAACAAGGAATGGATTTATCAAGGCTTTGCCATTCGAAGCTTAAGGCTGTTGAAGATCAGTTGACTCAAATTTTACGCGAAGATGGGGAACTTGAAAACTTCGCTGTACAGGAGGAAGAATGACATGGGTACGGCGTCCTTTGAAATGTTTTCTAAAGAATATAAGGCAATTATAGAACGGGAAATCGTGGAATATGTCAATAAACTTAAAGCCCCGGCAGTTGTCAAAGAAGCCATGATCTATTCTCTGCAGGCAGGTGGTAAACGGATTCGCCCATTATTGGTCTTTGCGGTTCTGGAGGCCTTTGGAAAAAGCTTAAGGATGGGGATTCCTGCAGCGGCAGCCATTGAAATGATTCATACATATTCTTTGATTCATGATGATCTTCCGGCAATGGATGATGATGATCTCCGCCGTGGAAAACCGACGAACCATAAAGTGTTCGGTGAAGCGGTGGCAATACTGGCAGGTGATGCGCTTCTTACATATAGCTTTCAATTGGTGACGGAAATGATCGATCCCGAGGTGACGGCTGAAATGAAGCTGAACCTTGTAAGTGAAATTGCGAAGTCTGCCGGAGCCGAAGGAATGGTTGGAGGTCAAGTTGCCGATATGGAAGGTGAAAATAAACAGCTGACCCTTCAGGAATTGGAGTATATACATGAACATAAAACAGGGAAGTTATTGACTGCAAGCATCCTTTCCGGTGCTATATTAGCAGGGGCGAGTGAAGAACAGCAACTGCATTTGCGTGACTTTGCATACCACCTGGGGCTTGCTTTTCAAATTCGCGATGATATTCTGGATATTGAAGGGTCAGTCGAGTTGATCGGCAAGCCGGTTGGCAGTGATGTGGGGAATCATAAAAGCACATATCCTTCTTTACTTACCCTTCAAGGGGCGAAGCAAAAGTTGGAACATCATATAGAACTTGCCCATGCAGCTTTAGGAAAAACAGCCTTACAAACGGGTTTGTTGAATGAACTAACTGATTTAATAGCGAACCGTAACCATTGATTGTGGCTAAATTTGTTATCAATTGAGTTTTTATGGTATACTCATTGTGCAAAAATATGTGAAAATCAAAATGAATTTTTTAATTGAGATACGTGATAAAATAGGTATAATAAGCCGCCGAAATCACCTGGGTGTTGGCGGCTATTTTTAACTTAAAACCAATTTTTCGGTCAAGTCTTCCATAGCCCTCTTTGTATGAGGCTTTGTTTATGCCTACAACCGAAAATGACAGAAAGTGAGTGGTCCTGTTTGGATCTTCTATCTATAAAAGACCCTTCTTTTTTGAAGAAGATGAATAATGAAGAACTCGTCGAGTTAAGTGTGGAAGTACGTAAATTCCTTGTGGAAAAATTATCGGTGACCGGTGGGCACATTGGTCCCAATTTAGGTGTCGTCGAGTTGACTATAGCCTTGCATAAAGAATTCGACAGTCCGAATGATAAAATTTTATGGGATGTCGGACATCAATCCTATGTCCATAAAATCCTGACTGGCAGAGCAGGAGAGTTCGACACCTTAAAGAAATATAAAGGTCTTTGCGGTTTTCCTAAAATGATTGAAAGCCCCCATGATGTTTGGGAAACCGGTCACAGTTCGACTTCCCTTTCAGCTGCAATGGGAATGGCGGCTGCCGTGATATCAAAGGTGAAAGCAGTTTTATTTTGCCTGTAATCGGGGACGGTGCCCTAACAGGGGGAATGGCGCTTGAAGCGTTGAATCATATCGGTGATGAAAAAAGGACATGATCGTTATCCTCAATGATAATGAAATGTCAATAGCCCCCAACGTAGGTGCTTTACACACGATATTGGGAAGATTGCGGACAGCGGGTAAATATAACTGGGCAAAAGATGAATTGGAGCTGCTTTTGAAAAAAATTCCTGCAGTCGGTGGTAACTGGCCGCTACAGCTGAACGCTTGAAGGATAGCATGAAGTACTTATTGGTATCAGGAATCTTTTTCGAAGAACTCGGTTTCACATACCTTGGGCCAGTAGATGGACATAATTATGAAGAATTGCTCGAGAATTTAAGATATGCCAAGAAAACGAAGGGACCCGTACTGCTGCATGTCATCACGAAAAAGGCAAGGGATATTCACCTGCCGAGTTGGACACAACAGGGAACTGGCATGGGACAGGCCCATACAAGATCGAGACAGGCGATTTCGTGAAATCCCCTAGTAAAGGTCCTGCTTGGAGCGCTCTTGTAAGCGATACTGTCAGCAGGCTTGCCCGTGACGATGAACGGATTGTCGCGATAACACCTGCAATGCCAGTAGGTTCGAAATTGGTGGGCTTCTCTCAAGAGTTCCCAGAGCGTTTCTATGATGTAGGGATTGCCGAGCAGCATGCTGCAACTTTTGCAGCCGGATTGGCAACACAAAAAATGAAACCTTTCCTGGCCATATATTCAACCTTCCTGCAAAGAGCTTATGACCAGGTGGTGCATGATATTTGCCGTCAGAATTTGAACGTATTCATAGGGATCGATCGTGCCGGATTGGTTGGTTCCGATGGTGAAACGCATCAAGGCGTTTTCGACATTGCTTTCCTACGCCACGTACCGAATATGGTGTTGATGATGCCGAAAGATGAAAACGAAGGTCAGCATATGGTCAATACGGCCTTAAACTATAATGATGGTCCGATTGCCATGCGTTTCCCTCGTGGGAATGGTTGGGGAGTTGAGATGGATGCTGAATTACAGCAGATTCCAATCGGTTCGTGGGAAGTTCTTAAAGAAGGAACGGATGCTGCCATCTTAACGTTCGGTACAACGATTCCCATGGCTCTTGAAGCGGCAGAACTGCTCGAGAAGAGGATTATTCAGTTAAGGTGATCAATGCCCGGTTCATTAAGCCTTTGGATGAGAACATGCTAAGCAGTCTCCTAGGTGAAAAAATGCCTATCTTGACAATAGAAGAAGCGGTTCTTCAAGGTGGTTTTGGTAGTTCTGTTCTTGAATATGCTCATGATCAAGGATTTTATGGGGCAATTATAGATCGAATGGGGATACCTGATTATTTCATTGAACATGGAAGTGTCGATGAACTTCTTGAAGAAATCGGTTTGACGACTGAGACAGCCATCAAAAAGATTAAAATGATAACACCCAAAAAAGAAAAAAGGGCCTGAAAATATGAAAGTGATGAAAGAAAGAGTGGATGTATTGCTTGTAGAACAAGGCTTGGCCGATACACGTGAAAAAGCAAAGCGTATGGTTATGGCAGGCCTTGTCTACGCAAATGAAGAGAGGTACGAAAAACCGGGGGAAAAAGTGCCGGTCGATCTCGAATTTACGATCAAAGGAAAAGTCATGCCTTACGTTTCAAGAGGCGGTCTTAAACTTGAGAAGGCATTAAGGGAATTCGATTTACAGGTGAATGGAAAAATACTGCTTGATATAGGATCATCAACTGGCGGGTTTACGGATTGTGCTTTGCAAAATGGCGCCATAATGTCTTATGCGCTTGATGTCGGCTATAATCAACTTGCCTGGAAGCTTAGGCAGGATGAGCGGGTAAAAGTAATGGAACGGACCAATTTCCGTTATGTTACACCCGCCGATCTCGATGGGGAGATGCCAAACTTTGCAAGCATTGATGTTTCTTTCATCTCGCTTACGTTAATTTTACCGGTGCTAAAGACCTTGCTCGTCCCGAATAGTGATGTCGTTGCCTTGGTTAAACCGCAATTCGAAGCTGGGAAGGATCAAGTGGGTAAAAAGGGGATTGTTCGTGATCCAAAAATCCATAAACAAGTGTTGGATAAGATCATTTCTTTTTCTTTAAAGGAAGGCTATGATATTAAGGATGCCTCCTTTTCACCGATTACCGGTGGTGATGGAAATATTGAATTCTTACTTCATTTACACTGGCAAGGGTCGAAGGAAGATGGAGCGATGTTGCTTTCGAAAACGGTTGATGACATCGTTGGAGAGGCCCATGCCCAATTTAAAAGAATAGCTAGAACTTTGTATGGGCTCCTTTGGCTGAACGGTTGGCTAGAGGAGCTTTTTGACTATACATAGTGCGTCATGAACTTGAATCATATATGGGTGGCTACATAAAATAGGTAAGTGCAAAAATTAGACTTGTATTCATTTTAGAGAAAAAGTTGTACAATTGCATAAAAATCCGATAACATTAATATTAGCCACTTAGTAAAGCGGCCTATTTGCACGTACTGATGATACCGAAGCAAATTGGGGCAGCTAAGCTTTAGTAAGAAATGAAAGTGATACCATTACCATTAAATGAGCAACAGTTGAGAAGAGGTGCTTCTACTTATGAATAAAGGACAACGACATATAAAAATAAGGGACATTATAACGAATAATGATATCGAAACCCAGGATGAGTTAGTTGAAGAATTGAAATTAGCTGGATACAATGTAACTCAAGCCACCGTTTCGAGGGATATTAAAGAGCTTCACCTTGTAAAAGTTCCTTTAACGGATGGAAGGTATAAATACAGTCTGCCGGCCGACCAACGTTTCAATCCACTTCAAAAATTAAAGAGAATCCTTGTCGATGCATTTGTACGCATTGACTCAGCCAACAATTTGCTGGTTATGAAGATGCTACCAGGTAATGCCCAGGCAATCTGCGCATTGATTGATAATTTAAATTGGCAAGAAATACTCGGGACGATCGGCGGCGACGATACTTGTTTAATTATCTGCCGTTCTGAGGAAGATGCAAAGATCATTTCCGGCAAATTCTTGGACATGCTCTAATAATGTTGTGAGGTGACCTAGTTTGTTAACAGAACTATCGATTAGGAATTTTGCGATCATAGACAGCCTGTCCGTTTCATTTGAGAAAGGCTTGACGGTCTTGACAGGAGAAACAGGGGCAGGGAAGTCAATCATAATAGATGCGGTTCATCTTTTGGTTGGGGGACGTGGTTCTGCAGAGTTCATTCGGCATGGTGAGTCGAAGGCTGAAATAGAAGGATTATTCCAAATTGAAGATGAAAAACACCCGGTCTTTGCCAAAGCGGAAGAGTTTGGCCTTGATATGAATGATGGGATGGCGATACTTCGAAGGGATATCTCACAGAGCGGCAAAAGCGTTTGCAGGGTAAATGGGAAGCTTGTAACGATTTCCACTTTACGGGAGATAGGGCGGACATTGATAGACATCCATGGACAGCATGAACATCAGGAATTAATGGATGAACGACTCCATCTTCCGCTGCTCGATCAATTCGGCGGTGAAAAAATCGCATCTGCACTCACTGAATACCAAAAGCTATATAAACGTTATGAAGCCGCTTCTAAACAATTGAATGGCTTGAGCCAAAATGAACAGCAAATGGTCCACCGCCTTGATTTGATCCAATTTCAATTCGATGAAATCCAAAAAGCTGATTTGAAATTACGCGAAGATGAAGAATTGATGGAAGAGCGGAAGAAAATTAATAATTTCGAAAAAATCCATGAAGCGCTGCAAACCAGTTATAATGCTTTAAATGGTGAGCAGCATGCAATTGATTGGCTTTCCGTAGCCATGAATAATCTGGAGGAAGCGGCAGGGCTTGATGAAGGTTTAAAGCACAGCTCTGAAACCGTTTCAAATAGCTACTTCCTGCTTGAAGAGGCCGTGTCAAACATCCGGGACCAATTGGACTCTTTGGATTATGATACGGAACGTGTGGAATTCATTGAAAGTCGACTTAATGAAATAAATCAATTAAAGCGTAAATACGGGCGGACTATCGAGGAAATCCTGGAATATGGGGCCGCTATTGAAGAAGAAGTCGAAAAGCTGCAAAATAGGGAAACCCATATTGCGAAGCTTGAAAAGGAAATGAAATCCATCAAGGCAGATTTAATTGTCGAAGCAAAGAATCTGTCTGAACTTCGCCAGAAATTCGCTCAGCAGCTAACCAAAAAGATTCATCAGGAATTAAAAGATTT
Source organism: Peribacillus frigoritolerans (assembly GCA_030562215.1). Taxonomy (GTDB): domain Bacteria; phylum Bacillota; class Bacilli; order Bacillales; family DSM-1321; genus Peribacillus; species Peribacillus frigoritolerans_B. The sequence goes on from JAUPFL010000002.1 coordinate 954,042, forward strand.
ATATATGGAAAAGACAATTTTCGAACCTCATTTCCTTCAAACGGCCTATACTTTCGATGAATTGTCAGATAGGGGCATTAATCAGTCAGGGCTGGATTCAATGGAATTTTATATTTCCACCAATCCAGGTGAACCGTTAAAACCTCTTTCTAAAATCGCATCCGGTGGAGAACTGTCAAGGATCATGCTGGCTTTGAAAAGCATTTTCTCCAAGCATCAAGGCATAACGTCCATTATATTTGATGAAGTGGATACAGGTGTGAGCGGAAGGGTTGCACAATCCATTGCCGAAAAGATCTATAAAGTGGCAACTGGATCACAAGTATTGTGCATATCCCATTTGCCGCAGGTGGCAGCTATGGCGGATACTCACCTTTTCATAGCGAAAAATGTAAGGGCCGGACGCACGAATACCTCGGTCAAGCCATTAATTGAAACAGAAAAAATAAAAGAAATTGGCAGGATGATTTCGGGAGTGGAGATAACGGATTTGACGAAACAACATGCCAATGAATTAATTCAGCTGGCCAAAAGGATGAAGATCACATCTTGATGGGCCGGTAGGAAGATTATTTAAACTTAACATTAAGCATTCATTGTAAAGCTATCCAAAAACGGATAGCTTTTATTTTTGCACCTGTTATAAATGACTGTCATGAGGGCTAAATTAAAGGTGTAGCCATAAAGTTTCAGAGAGCGAGGAGAGTGAATGGATTGAAATTTACATGGATAAACAGGATCATCGGTGGAATTCTCCTTGTTTCGCTATTAACATTAGGGTTATACCAGCCATCTCGTGAATATTTTTTAATTCCAAATCATCTTGTACTATTTGAAGGAAGTCAATATAGTATTTCCAAATCATTGCCTGTTTCTGCAAAAACTTCGGGATCCAGTGATGGAATTTCCCTTCATGATGAACAAGCTTCGATTACGCTTGGTGCTGAGAAACCAGGTACGAATGAAGTGTTACTCGATGTAGCAGGCTTGCCTGCCAAAAAGGTCGACATCAGGGTGTTAAAAGACTTTAGAGTCATGCCTGGAGGCCAATCCATTGGAGTAAAGCTTAATACTCTTGGGGTGCTCGTAGTAGGTCATCATCTTATTGATACGGCGCAAGGGAAAAAATCGCCGGGAGAAAAAGCAAAAATTGAAATCGGTGATATTATTACAGAAATCAATGGTCAGACGATAAAGAAGATGGGGGATGTAACCCCTTTTGTTCAGCAGGCAGGCGAAAAGGGTGAGGCGTTGAATCTTGTCATTAACCGTGATAATGAAGTGCTTCATAGTACCTTATTACCTCTAAAAGATAAGAATGAAGGAACCTACAAATTGGGTTTGTATATCCGTGATTCGGCAGCTGGCATCGGAACAATGACGTTTTATCACCCGGATTCAAAAAATATGGGGCATTGGGACATGTCATATCCGATATGGATACAAAAAAGCCGATTGTTGTTAAGGACGGACAGATCGTTCAATCGACGGTCACATCCATCGAAAAAGGAAGCAATGGTGATCCGGGAGAAAAATTGGCACGCTTTTCTTCCAATAAAGAAAAAATAGGAAATATCAATCGCAATAGTCCCTTTGGCATTTTTGGGAAATTAAATCAAGATTTTAAAAATGGAATTAACGACAAGCCGCTCCCCATCACCCTTTCCCATGAGGTAAAGGAAGGACCAGCAAAAATCCTTACAGTGGTGGATGGTTCTGAAGTGGAGGAATTCGATGTCGAAATCGTCAGTTCCATACCACAGAAGTTTCCTGCAATCAAAGGAATGGTCTTAAAAGTGACGGATAAAGAATTGCTTCAAAAAACGGGTGGGATCGTTCAAGGTATGAGCGGAAGTCCCATCATACAAAATGGGAAATTAATCGGTGCAGTCACCCATGTATTCGTTAATGATCCTACAAGTGGGTATGGAGTCCATATCGAATGGATGTTAAACGAAGCCGGTATAAATATATACGACAAAGATAATTATGAAAAGGCAAGCTAAGAAACCGGGTATCCTTTTGGATGCCCCTTTTTAATGGAAATTTATGATTAGCTGAGTTTTGGGGAGAATTAATTTTGATTTCTTCAAAAAATAGAGGTTTTTTTGAAACGATGTGATAAAATGAAAACGATATGAAGATTTTTCGACAAACGGTTTATTCGAATAGCAAACGAAGTCGAAAACAAGAGATATCCGGAGAATAATATTGAATTCCTTATATTTTTCAAAAATAAAAGGAATTTAGTTTCCATTGTCGAAAAGTTCAATTACAATAGAATTTAGTCATATAGAAAAAAGACCAATTGTAGTTGAGGAGGAAATCAAGCGTGAAAAAAATTAAGGTGTGCGTTGTAGATGATAATAGAGAACTTGTTGGCCTTCTAGAAGAATACATTTCTGCACAGGAAGACATGGAAGTGATTGGGGTGGCACATAACGGTCAAGATTGCCTGGGAATGCTTGAAAGCGTTGATCCGGATATATTGATCCTCGATATTATCATGCCTCATTTAGATGGGTTAGGTGTACTTGAAAAACTTCGTGAAGTAAAACGGGGTGCCATGCCTAATGTGATTATGCTTACTGCATTTGGTCAAGAAGATGTAACGAAAAAAGCAGTTGATTTGGGTGCGTCTTACTTTATCCTGAAACCATTTGATATGGAAAATCTGGCCAATCACATACGTCAGGTAAGCGGTAAAGGGCAGGCGGTTTTAAAAAATCATAGTCAATTTAGCTATCGTCCCCAAAATGAATCCAAGCCGAAGAACCTTGATGCAAGCATCACAAGCATCATTCACGAGATTGGAGTGCCTGCACATATTAAGGGCTATTTGTATTTAAGGGAAGCCATATCCATGGTATATAATGATATTGAACTATTGGGTTCGATCACCAAAGTTTTATATCCGGATATCGCCAAAAAATACAATACTACGGCCAGCCGTGTTGAACGTGCTATCCGGCATGCGATTGAAGTGGCCTGGAGCCGTGGAAATATAGAATCCATATCCTCTCTTTTCGGATATACCGTAAGCATGACAAAGGCAAAACCTACAAATTCCGAATTCATTGCCATGGTTGCCGATAAGCTGCGCCTCGAACATAAAGCTTCTTGACAGGGGTAGGGGAAACACCGGTTGTTAAGACTCAGGGTACAATTGACCTTATAAAGGCCAGAGCCGCTAAATATAAATAGGAACTCTCCGTCTGGAGGTAAAGGACAGGAAGAAGTTGCTTCGTGATTTTTTCTAATCGGCAACTTCAAATCTTTTTACGCCGGTTAAAAAAATTAAACGCCTTTTATTTATTGGATTTTGCAGCAAATCCCATAAATAAAAGGCGTTTTTGTTTGGTTGAAAAAGCGGCACAAATTAGCTTGGAAAAGAAATTAAGTGACTACGCAGAAAATAACCACCTGCATTTTGATTAAAGTATTGATCTAGATGAAAATAATTTGCTGTTTCTGTTCATAAAATTGGGGTATAACAATTTTTGGGAGAGGCGGCGTTTCATCATGACCTTAATCTTTGCACATCGAGGCTCTGCAGGAACACATCCGGAAAATACGATGTCGGCGTTCAAGGAAGCTGCCCGTGTCGGGGCGGACGGAATTGAAACGGATGTCCAGCTCTCGAAAGATGGAGAAGTGGTCATCATCCACGATGAAAAGCTCGATCGGACCACGAATGCCTCGGGGTATGTAAAAGACCGGACCTTGATGGAGTTGAAAACCCTTAATGCGTCAGCAACCCATAAGGGTAATTTGGGTAAAGAAAAGATTCCCACGCTTGAAGAGCTATTTATTTGGCTTAACGATAATCAGCTTTTTTGCAATATTGAATTGAAAAATACGGTTTTTCTGTATCCAGGCTTAGAAGAGAAAGTCATCCGGCTCATCCGTACTTACGAAATGGAGGAAAGGATAATCCTTTCTTCTTTCAATCATTACAGTTTGGTCAATTGCCATCAATTGGCACCTGAATTGGAAACGGCACCGCTATATAGGGATGGCCTGTACATGCCGTGGATATATGCCAAGGCAATAGGCGGAAGTGCAATACACCCAAATATCCGGGCTGCCCCTGATGCACTAATTCAAGCATCCGTGAGTATGGGTGTTCCTGTACGGCCCTATACCATTAATGAAGAAGCCCAGATGAAGCGGTTATTCAAATTGGGGTGCAGCGGCATCATAACCGATTTCCCCGAAGCTGCTGTTCGGGTCAGAGAAAGATTGAAATCAAGATAAAGAAAGAAGGTGCCAAACGATACATGGCACCTTCTTTTACGTTTAAAATTTATTGAACCTGCTTTGGACCTTATTTTGTTTTCGATCTCGATGAAGGACGAAGCCGGCGATAAAGGCTATTCCGCCAATCGTAATGAGCAATCCTATTAAAAATTGCAGCCAAAGGACCGGATAGGGAGGCTGTAAAATACCGAACACCATGTCCCTCATTATTTTTATGCCATAGGCAGCAAAGGCACCGGGTATAAAAAGAATCAAAAAAGCGATTAAACGTTTCATGCGGTCAAATCCCTTCCGAAAATTCCGTCTTTAAAAAATGATAAAGGATATAAATTATTTGTCAAGTATCGGGAATCCAGATAATGACTGGGAGGTGGTGGCTGTTTTTAAAGGGGGCCGATATGGTAAAATGGTGTGGAGTATGAAAAAAATTGCAGGGAATGATCTATTAAAAGGGATAATTATATCTTAAGGGGGATGGCTGATGCAAAAGGTCATGATAGTAGGGGAGGAGTGGGAGGGACAACCGTGTTGAAACTCCTATCCGAAAGTGAAGTATTCTCCATTGTTTGTATGGCTGATACGAATGAATCCGCTGAAGGGATGCTTGCTGCGAAGGAACGAAGGATTCCTACTGTGACTAATTGGAGCATGGGATTGGAGTGGGATTTGGACATCATTTTTGATACGACCGGTGACCCTTCTGTCTATAAAAAGATAAAAAGGGACATGGGCGAACAAACGATTCTCATACCTGGAAGTGTCGCCCTCATTATGACTAAGTTGTTTGAAGAGAAAAACCGTTTAATTAGTAAATTGGAGAATACCTCGGCAAAAATGGACTTGATCCTTAATACGACCAGTGAAGGGATGGTGGTGATTGACCATGAAGGATTCATCATCATGTTCAATGATAGTGCGGAACGTGCATCTGACACAAAGCGCGAGGATGTTTTGGGAAGACATATCAAAGATTTCATCCCTTCAACAGGATTGCTGAGAGTGATGCAAACGAACCAAAAAGAAGTGAATCAGGAAATCACCCTTAGCAATGGGATGGAACTCATAACGACAAGGATACCTCTGGTGAATGCCGAAAAGGAAATCATAGGGGCTTTTTCCGTGTTTAGGAATAAAACGGAAGCTGTACAATTGGCGGAGCAGATCACTGATTTAAAAGAGATACAGACCATGCTCCAGGCAATCATTCAATCAAGTGAGGAAGCCATATCTGTTGTGGATGATCAAGGAAGGGGTCTTTTGATCAATCCGGCATATACAAGAATCACTGGCTTAACAAAGACCCAAGTGATCGGTAAGCCGGCTTCCATTGATATTTACGAAGGTGAAAGTATGCATATGAAAGTGCTTCAGACAAAAAAGCCTGTTCGTGGTGTCAATATGCGTGTCGGCCCGAAACATAAGGAAGTGATCGTGAATGTTGCTCCAATCATTGTGGATGGGTGCCTGAAAGGAAGCGTTGGCGTCATTCATGATGTATCGGAAATTCAAGCCTTGACCCACGAACTTAATCGGGCAAGGCAGATCATCCGTACATTGCAGGCTAAATATTCCTTTGATGATATAATTGGGGCTTCCGAAGAGATGAAGCTTCCCATTGAACAGGCGAAATTATCGGCAAGAACACCTGCTACTGTCTTATTAAGAGGGGAATCAGGGACTGGTAAAGAGTTATTTGCACATGCCATCCATAATGCGAGCGATAGGAAGTTCAATAAATTCGTTCGGGTAAATTGTGCGGCCATCTCGGAATCATTACTTGAAAGTGAACTGTTCGGTTATGATGAGGGAGCCTTTACAGGGGCAAGCAGGGGCGGAAAGGTCGGTTTTTTTGAAGAGGCAAATCAAGGGAGTATCTTTTTGGACGAAATTGGTGAATTACCAGCCAACATCCAAGCTAAATTACTTCGGGTTTTACAAGAAAAGGAAATCATCAGAGTGGGGGGACGAAGCCGATTCCCATCAATGTCCGGGTCATAGCCGCTACGAATATCAATCTTGAACAGGCCATCGCAAACGGATCATTCAGGGAAGACTTATATTTCAGGCTGAACCGCATGCCTATTTTCATTGCTCCATTAAGAAAGAGAAAAGAAGATTTGAAAGAATTGGCGGAGCATTTGATTAATAAAATCAATCAGGAGTATGGACGGAGCATTGAGGGAATTACCGCCGCAGCTATACATAAGATGCAAATCTACAACTGGCCAGGCAATGTGAGAGAACTGGAAAATATCTTAGGACGGGCAATCATTTTCATGAAATTGAACGAGACGATCATTGATATCCATCATATTCCGGATTTTATCGAAGAGATTCCAATAAATCAAGAGAAATTATTAATGAAGCCATCCGGCTACGTATCGGGGAAACCGCTATCGGAGATAATAGACCAGTATGAAGCCGAAATCATTCAGCAAGCGTTCCAAACCCACAAGGGAAATAAAACACTTACGGCAAAAGCGTTGGGGATTTCAGTTAGAAATCTATATTACAAAATGGAAAAACTAAAACTGTGAAAATTTTTGCATGCAATTATTTGCACGCTGTGAAAAAAACTGCACAGAATTTTCTGATTTATTTTAATTTAAGCGAGACTCCACTTCTAACATGAAATTTTTTAAATTTGTTATAGGCTATAGTTGCCCAACATATTAACCAGCATGTCCTTTTTTTGGATAAAAAGGCTCTCATTATGTATTTTATTGGCATGTTATTTGCATATTTAAAGGTGCATGGGTTTTTCAAGGGAACCATTCCCCATGGGGAAAATATCATGTGAGTAGCGGATTTTATTTAAAATGAACGTAGGAACAAGTAAGAATGAGGAGAAATTTAGTGTCTTCATATCTCCACATGCATTAAAACATCTAGGGAGGATTCCTTTATGGAAATTTTTAAATATCTTGAGAAATATGATTACGAGCAACTGCTATTCTGTCAGGATAAACAATCGGGTTTGAAAGCGATAATTGCCATTCATGATACAACATTAGGGCCTGCGCTTGGAGGCACAAGGATGTGGACGTATGCATCCGAAGAAGAAGCCATTGAAGATGCCTTAAGGCTTTCGAGAGGAATGACATATAAGAACGCAGCTGCCGGCTTGAATTTAGGCGGGGGAAAACCGTCATCATCGGTGATCCGCGTAAGGATAAAAATGAAGAAATGTTCCGTGCATTCGGTAGGTATATCCAAGGGCTGAATGGCCGTTATATAACAGCTGAAGATGTAGGTACAACGGTTGAGGATATGGATCTCATTCATGAGGAGACGGATTTTGTCACTGGGATTTCCCCTGCATTCGGTTCTTCGGGTAACCCTTCCCCAGTAACGGCATATGGAGTATACCGAGGTATGAAGGCTGCTGCAAAAGAGGCATTCGGAACTGATTCTTTAGAAGGCAAGGTGGTTGCAGTCCAAGGTGTCGGGAATGTTTCTTATAACTTATGCCGTCATCTTCATGAGGAGGGCGCCAAGCTCATCGTTACGGATATCAATAAAGAGAGTGTGGCCCGTGCGGTTGAATCCTTTGGGGCGACTGCAGTGAATCCAGATGAAATTTATGGAGTCGATTGTGATATCTATGCACCTTGTGCATTAGGGGCTGTCATAAATGATCAAACAATCAATCAAATCAGGGCAAAGGTCATTGCAGGTGCTGCCAATAATCAATTAAAGGAACCTGTGCATGGCGATCAAATTCATGAAAAAGGTATTATATATGCTCCTGATTATGTAATTAATGCAGGTGGAGTCATAAACGTGGCCGATGAGCTTCTAGGGTATAATCGGGAAAGAGCCCTTAAGAAAGTGGAAACTGTTTATGATACAATTGAACGAGTCATCGAGATTGCAAAACGTGATCAAATCCCTACTTATAAAGCAGCTGATAGGATGGCAGAGGAGCGCATTGCCCGCATGAGGAATTCAAGGAGCCAATTCCTGCAAAATGAAAAACATATCTTGAATGGAAGAAAATGAATGTAGTATTACAAGATATAGATTCCTGTGTTTTTTAAATAAACACAGGAATTTTAAAGATGGATAACGTAATAAACATAGGACAAGTAAAAATGGTGACTAATAGTATGTATTTGTGAGGAGGAGTGGTTTTGGCTGAAGAATTTGACCTCGTTATCCTCGGAGGAGGAACAGGCGGGTATGTGGCGGCAATAAGGGCTGCTCAATTAGGATTGAAAACGGCTATCGTGGAGAAAGGCAAGCTCGGCGGAACGTGTCTACATAAAGGCTGTATCCCTTCGAAAGCACTTTTAAGGAGTGCGGAAGTTTATCAGACTGCAGTGAAAAGTGAGGAATTCGGTATTGTTACCGGGGATGTAAAGGTAGATTTCCTTAAAGTGCAGGAAAGAAAGAATAAAGTGGTCGATCAACTATATAAAGGCGTTCAGCACCTGATGAAACAAGGAAAGATAACGGTTTATGAAGGGTTAGGACGTATACTTGGTCCTTCTATATTTTCACCGATGCCTGGGACAATTTCCGTGGAAATGAATAATGGCAGTGAAAATGAAATGCTCATTCCCCAGAATGTCATCATTGCTACAGGTTCACGTCCGAAGACACTGCCCGGTTTGGCGATTGATGGGGAATTGGTGCTTACATCGGATGAAGCTCTAAAGCTTGAGAGCTTGCCAAAATCAATGATGATTGTAGGCGGTGGAGTTATCGGCATTGAATGGGCATCGATGCTCAATGATTTTGGTGTGGAAGTGACAGTTCTGGAATATGCAGATAGAATCATCCCGACTGAGGACCATGATATTTCCAGTGAAATGCTTCGTCTCCTAACGAAAAAAGGCGTCAAGTTCGTTACGGGTGCCAAGGTATTGCCTGAAACCCTGAAAACGGATGTTTCAGTATCCATTTCTGCTGAAGTCAAAGGTTCGGTAGAGGAATTCACAGCTGAAAAAATGCTGGTTTCCGTAGGCAGATCAGCAAATCTTGAAGGGATCGGCCTTGAAAATACGGAAATTGTGAAAGAAAAAGGTTTTATTGAAACCAATGACTTCTTCCAAACGAAGGAATCACATATCTATGCGATCGGTGACTGTATCGGCGGTCTGCAATTGGCTCATGTTGCCTCCCATGAAGGTATTACGGCCGTTGAACATATCGCAGGCCAAAAGCCGGAACCGCTGGATTATTCGCTCATTTCAAAGTGTGTGTATTCAAGCCCTGAAGCTGCAAGTGTCGGTTTGACGGAAGATCAGGCAAACGAGGAAGGCTATGACCTTAAAATTGGGAAATTCCCATTCCGTGCAGTTGGTAAGGCCCTTGTCTTCGGGGAAGCGGATGGTTTTGTCAAAATCATCGCCGATAAGAAAACGGATGATATACTGGGCGTTCATATGATCGGACCACATGTTACGGATATGATTTCAGAAGCTGGACTTGCAAAAGTGCTTGATGCGACACCTTGGGAGATAGGCAAGACAATTCATCCGCACCCAAGTCTATCCGAAGCAATCGGAGAGGCGGCCCTTGCTGTCGATGGACGTGCCATTCATTCATAAAGAATAAGGTCAGGAGGTTTTATGATGGTAGAAAAACGTCATGAACAATTAGGCTTAAATGAGGAAACGGTTTTAGATATGTACCGGACAATGCTTTTGTCCCGCAGAATTGATGAGCGCATGTGGCTTTTAAACCGATCCGGGAAAATTCCCTTCGTGATTTCCTGCCAGGGGCAAGAAGCTGCACAGGTTGGAGCTGCTTTTGCACTTGATCGGGAAAAGGATTATGTACTGCCTTATTATCGGGATGTCGGTGTGGTGCTTACCTTCGGAATGACCGCAAAAGACTTGATGCTTTCCGGTTTCGCGAAAGAGGAAGATCCCAATTCCGGCGGGCGCCAAATGCCTGGTCATTTTGGTCAAAGAAAAATAGGATCGTCACTGGTTCATCGCCTGTAACGACACAGGTCCCGCATGCAGTTGGAATTGCCCTTGCAGGGAAGATGGAAGGTAAGGATTTGGTGACATTCGTAACGTTTGGGGAAGGTTCATCCAATCAGGGCGATTTTCATGAAGGGGCCAACTTTGCAGGTGTGCATAAGCTACCGGTCATTTTCATGTGTGAAAATAATAAATATGCGATTTCCGTTCCTATTTCGAAACAGCTATCGTGTGAAAATGTTTCCGACAGGGCGATTGGCTATGGGATGCCTGGCATAACTGTGGATGGCAATGATCCATTGGCAGTGTATGCAGCGGTGAAAGAAGCGGCTGACCGTGCACGAAGGGGAGAAGGCCCTACACTGGTAGAAACCGTTTCATACAGGCTCACACCTCATTCAAGTGATGATGATGACCGAAGCTACCGAACGGCAGACGAAGTGGCCGAAGCCAAAACGAAGGATTCCATAAAGACATTTGGAGCCTATTTAAAAGAAGTGGGAATCATGGATGACGACCTTGAGAAACAAATGAATGATGAAGTAATGAAGATAGTCAACGAAGCAACCGATTATGCTGAAAATGCTCCATATCCAAAGGCTGAAAGTGCTATGAATCATGTGTATGCACAAAAGTAAGGGGGTAATAGAATGCCAGTAATTTCTTATATAGATGCCGTGACAATGGCAATGAGGGAAGAGATGGAACGAGATTCCCGTGTATTCGTATTGGGAGAGGATGTAGGAAAAAAGGTGGGGTCTTTAAAGCCACTAATGGTTTATACGACCAATTCGGTGAAGACAGGGTCATCGATACCCCGCTTGCAGAATCTGCAATTGCAGGAGTTGGAATTGGAGCCGCCATGTATGGGCTTCGGCCGATAGCTGAGATGCAATTTGCTGATTTCATCATGCCTGCCATTAACCAAATCGTTTCAGAGGCAGCCAAAATCAGATACCGTTCCAATAATGACTGGAGCTGTCCTATGGTAATCCGTGCTCCATATGGAGGAGGGATTCATGGAGCTCTTTATCATTCGCAATCGGTTGAAGCGATCTTTGCCAATCAGCCGGGCTTGAAAATCGTGATGCCTTCCACTCCGTATGATGTAAAGGGTTTGCTTAAAGCTGCCATTCGCGATGAAGACCCAGTGCTTTTCTTTGAACATAAACGCGCATACCGCTTGATCAAGGGTGAGGTACCCACTGAAGATTATGTACTTCCAATCGGCAAGGCGGATGTGAAAAGGGACGGGGAAGACATTACTGTCATCTCCTATGGCCTTTGTGTGCATTTTGCCCTTCAGGCAGCAGAAAAATTAGCTGCAGATGGAATTTCTGCACATGTTCTTGACTTGCGTACCGTGTACCCTTTGGATAAGGATGCCATCATAGAAGCAGCTTCTAAAACGGGGAAAGTATTACTCGTTACGGAAGATAATAAAGAAGGAAGCATCATGAGTGAGGTCGCAGCCATAATTGCCGAGCATTGCCTTTTGATTTGGATGCCCCTGTAAAACGATTGGCCGGGCCTGATGTACCTGCCATGCCTTATGCGCCTACGATGGAAAAACAATTTATGGTGAATCCTGATAAAGTGGAAAAAGCAATGAGGGAATTGGCCGAGTATTAATGACTGTTAAGAAGGAGGAACGAATTATGGCTATGGAATTAATGAAGATGCCTCAATTAGGCGAAAGTGTCACAGAGGGAACCATCAGTAAATGGCTTGTGAAGCCTGGGGATCATGTCACGAAATACGATCCGCTTGCTGAAGTGATGACGGATAAAGTGAATGCTGAGGTTCCTTCTTCCTTCACCGGCATCATCAAGGAATTGAAAGCGGATGAGAATCAAACATTGGCAGTAGGGGAAGTCATCTGCTCGATTGAAGTTGAAACGGCAAAGACGGATAACGAAAATGCTGGGCAAGTTTCTCATAGTGAGGAAAATGTTGCTGCACCTGTTGCGCAGCAAGCGGCCGAACCATCAAGGAAAGCTCGCTTTTCGCCAGCTGTGTTAAAACTTTCCCAGGAGCATGGAATCGATCTTGCAAAAGTTAAAGGAACGGGGAGTGAGGGACGGATCACCCGTAAAGATTTACTGAAACTTGTTGAATCAGGGAATCTTCCTAAGACGGATGAGCCTTCCGCAATATCCGATTCGGCTCCTGAAGTGGTCGCCCCTCAAGTCAATCGTCAAACTAGTCCAGTAACTAACGTGCCGACTGCGGCTGGTGACAAGGAAATACCGGTTACAGGCATCCGTAAGGCAATTGCGTCCAATATGTTGAAAAGTAAGCACGAAATTCCCCATGCTTGGACGATGGTGGAAGTTGACGCAAGCAATATGGTGAAGTTGCGTGATAATCTAAAAACCGATTTTAAACAAAAAGAAGGCTATAATTTAACGTACTTTGCCTTTTTCGTTAAAGCGGTTGCTCAAGCCCTTACGGAATTCCCAGAGCTGAATTCGATGTGGGCCGGCGAAAAAATCATACAAAAGAAAGAAATCAATATATCGATAGCCGTTGCGACTGAGGATGCCTTATTTGTACCGGTCATTAAAAATGCAGATGAAAAATCAATAAAAGGTATAGCAAGGGAAATACAGGAACTTGCATCAAAAGTGAAGTCAGGTAAGTTAAAAGCAGAGGATATGCAAGGTGGCACGTTCACTGTTAATAACACTGGCTCATTCGGATCTGTCCAGTCCATGGGAATCATCAATCATCCACAGGCGGCCATTTTACAAGTTGAAACGATTGTAAAACGCCCAGTGGTCATAAATGACATGATTGCAGTACGGGATATGGTGAATCTCTGTTTATCACTTGATCATCGTGTTTTGGACGGACTCGTATGCGGTCGATTCCTCGCGAGGGTTAAAGAAATCATCGAAAAGATTTCCAAAGATAACACTCCCATATACTAAAATGAAGAAAAGGAAGACCGGAAGGTCCTTCCTTTTCTTTTTTGTACTTCACTTTTCCGTAGAAAAACATCGACAAAAATTTTATTTTTGCTATTATTTTATTAAGAGCTGTTCTAATACAGAACTGGGGCTGTACTTGATTTATAAAGAGTAAAATAGGCTAGTGGTTTCCCTAATAACAGATTTGCTAATTTCTATTGTCTTAAAATTCAAGAAAATTATGGTAGAATGTTAGTATAATCCAGATCAAATTGACGGGAGGGTGGTTTTCTTATCCAAAACTGACTGAGCGTTCGTTCTCCCAATGAAGGAACAGGGCGTATGAGGCGGCAGAAGATAAGAAAGCGATTACAGATGGAACTGAAAGATGTAAAAACATAACCTTTCCTAAGCCTTCTTTTGAAGAGTGGAAAGAAGCTGCGGAAACAAGTTTAAAAGGGAAAAGTGTAGAAAAGCTAAAAACGAATACATATGAGGGCATCACTTTACATCCACTCTATACAGAAAAGGCGGAATCAAGGGAAAAAGTAGCTGAATTACCAGGATTCTTCCCCTTCACCGAGGAACGTCCCCAACGGGATATCATGAAAAACCTTGGCTTGTCGTTCAACCTGTAAGCGGTATCACGGCTGAAGAAGCAAATGAAAAGATGAAGGCTTCATTCAAGCGCGGTCAAAATGTTGTGGCATACCCTGCACGATTGCTTTCCGATGGAGCAAGGGCTGAAAAATTGTTTAAGGATATACCATTAAAAGAAATACCGGTTTTCATTGACCTTAAGGGGAAACAAAAAGGATTATTCCCTCAATTCAAAGCTGTTGCCGAAGCACAAAATACCCAATTGACAGGCGTTATTGCTGAAGATCCCATTGCAGAATGGCTCATTTGCGGTCAGCTGCCAGAAGATACGGATGACTATTTTGCAGACTGGCTGATGACGATCCAGGATTATCAGAAGGTAGGCAGTGATTTAAAAACAGTTTTGGTTAATACGGCAGTCTACCATAATGGAGGAGCCAATGCCGTACAGGAAATAGCTTACGGATTATCGGCAGCCGTCCAATATCTATTGGAAGGGCAAAAGAAAGGGCTTTCTATTGCTTCGGTTTCCGAAAAAATAGTATTCTCTTTTGCTGTGGATTCGAATTACTTCATGTCCATCGCTAAACTGCGGGCTGCCAGAAGGCTTTGGGCAGGTCTTGCAGAAGCTTTCGATACAGCATCGGACCATTTTAAAATGGCGATACATGCCGTTACTTCCGAGTTGACAGAAACGCTATATGATCAGCACGTCAATATTCTTCGGACCACGAACCAAGCTTTTGCTGCAGCTATTGGAGGCATTCAATATCTTCAAATCCATCCATTCACACACGCAACTGGTGAAACCGATGAGTTTTCAGAAAGAATTGCCCGTAATATTCACTTGATTTTAAAAGAAGAAACAAATATCACAACAGTGGTCGATCCTGCTGGCGGTTCATGGTATATTGAGCAACTAACGGATGAATTGGCTGAAAAGGCTTGGGCAAAATTCCTTGAAATCGAAGCAGCTGGAGGGATTCTAGAGCTAATTAAACAAGGCACCCTTCAGAAAGAAATAGCTGAAGTTCACCAAGGAAGAGTTCAAAATGCGGCTTTCAGAAAAGAAAGCATCATCGGAACGAATGTATATCCGAATCCCGCTGATAAGATTAAAACCACGACAAAGGATAACCATGTGTCATATATGAAAGTTGAGAAGCCGGTCGGCATTACCCCACTTGACTTGGATCGGGTATCGATTCAGTTCGAACAGATAAGGCTGCGCAGTGAAAAGTTTAAAGAACTAAGTGGAGCGGCTCCAGCTATCGGTTTAATTAATTTGAAAAATCTCAAATCCTATAAACCTCGTGCAGATTTCGTTAACAGTCTTGCGGCGGCAGGCGGTATTGAAACAATCGGCAGTAAGGGATGTCAAACCGTTGAGGAAGCAATCGATTATGTAGCTGCGACCAAGCTCCCAATCTATTGTGTTTGCGGCAGTGATGGTGACTATTCGGAATTAGCGCCAATCATCATTAAAGAAATTAAAAAGCAATTCCCTGACATCACTATTTATAGTGCCGGTAAGCAGCAAGAAGAATTGGAAATAACACTAAGAGAAGTCGGGGTCAAAGATTTTATCCATGTTAAAACGAATGCAATATCCATTTTACTGGAATTATTGCAGAAGCTAGGGGTGAACTGAAATGAAAAAACCGGATTTTTCTGCTATAAATCCTGCTAAGTCTAAGATGGAAGGTACAGCGGAAGCATGGAAAAAGGAAGCCGAAAAAGCAGTTGGGAAAAACATTGAGGATCTTCTGTTTGAAACCAATGAACAAATAAAAATCAAACCGCTTTATGTTGAGGAAGATATTTGCGACCTGGAGCATATGGAAAGTGTGCCAGGCATCGCTCCTTTTACAAGGGGGCCTTATCCTTCGATGTATGTCAATCGTCCTTGGACGATACGTCAGTATGCAGGTTTTTCGACTGCCGAAGAATCCAATGCGTTTTACAGACGTAATCTGGCGATGGGGCAAAAAGGGCTCTCAGTTGCTTTTGATTTAGCTACACACCGCGGTTATGACTCCGATCATCCACGCGTTATCGGTGATGTGGGTAAGGCGGGAGTTGCCATTGATTCCATTCTGGACATGAAAATCCTGTTCGAAGGCATTCCGCTTGATCAGATGTCCGTGTCAATGACGATGAACGGCGCTGTATTACCCATCCTTGCATTTTATATCGTGACAGCTGAAGAACAAGGTGTAACACAGGATAAGCTTTCAGGCACGATTCAAAATGACATCCTAAAAGAATACATGGTTCGAAATACGTATATTTACCCGCCTGAAATGTCCATGAAAATCATAGCTGATATATTTGAGTATACATCCAAATATATGCCCAAGTTCAATTCCATTTCCATCTCCGGTTATCATCTGCAAGAAGCGGGGGCGCCGGCTGATATTGAACTTGCCTATACGCTGGCGGATGGGCTTGAGTATGCACGTACCGGAATGAAAGCAGGTATGGATATCGATAAATTTGCACCACGCTTATCATTCTTCTGGGCTGTAGGAATGAACTATTTCATGGAAGTGGCGAAAATGCGGGCGGCTCGTTTCATTTGGTCAAAACTGATGAAACAATTCGAACCGAAAAATAATAAAGCGATGGCATTGAGGACTCATTCCCAAACCTCCGGCTGGAGTCTCTCCGAGCAGGATCCGTTTAACAATGTCGCAAGGACCCTTATTGAAGCGCATGCGGCTGCACTTGGACATACACAGTCCCTGCATACGAACGCATTGGATGAGGCCATTGCCCTGCCAACGGATTTCTCGGCGCGCATAGCACGCAATACCCAGCTATATTTGCAGGAGGAAACCGGGATCACAAAAGTAATCGATCCATGGGCGGGTTCATACTATGTAGAATCGCTCACTAATGAATTAATCGAACGGGCTTGGGCTCACATAGAAGAAATCGAAGGCCTGGGAGGAATGGCGAAGGCAATTGAAACCGGCCTTCCAAAAATGAGGATCGAGGAAGCCGCTGCAAAGCGCCAGGCTAAAATCGATTCTCAAGATGAAACGATCGTAGGCGTCAATAAGTATCGTTTGAAAAAAGAAGATCCGATTGAAATACTGGAGATTGATAATACAGCAGTTCGCAAAAGTCAGCTTAAGCGTTTGAGCGAATTAAAAGCGAAACGTGATCAGGCAAAGGTGGATGAAGCTCTTCAAGCGCTTTCAATGGCTGCCAGAACTGGCGAAGGTAACCTTCTTGAACTGGCTGTGCAAGCTGCAAGAGTACGGGCTTCATTAGGTGAAATCTCCGATGCGATCGAAGAGGTGGCTGGACGTCACAAAGCAACGATTCGTTCTATCAGCGGTGTATATAGCTCGGCATACTCAAAAGAAGCGGAAATTGAGGAAGTTGTCCGCATGACGGAAGAGTTCCTTGAAAATGAAGGAAGAAGACCGCGTTTGTTAATGGCTAAAATGGGTCAGGACGGTCATGATCGTGGAGCTAAAGTAGTCGGAACGGGGTTTGCGGATTTAGGCTATGATGTCGATATCGGTCCATTATTCCAAACACCGAAAGAAACCGCCATCCAGGCAGTGGAAAATGATGTGCATGTAGTCGGAATGAGTTCGCTTGCTGCCGGCCATAAAACATTGTTGCCGCAGCTTATGGCGGAACTGAAGAACTTGGGCCGTGAGGACATCATAGTGATCATAGGAGGCGTCATCCCTGCACAGGATTATGATTACCTAATGGAAAATGGCGCTACAGCCATTTTTGGACCTGGTACGGTCATTCCGCAGGCAGCAAAGAAAGTGCTTCAGGAAATATACAATCGCCTCGGATATGAGGAAGTGGCCCAATAATGAGTGAAGACAAGAAGCCGGAATGGGTCGATCTTAACAATCAGGAAGGTTTTGCTTCTTCATTAAAGCCAGGTGTGGAATTAGCAGCCAGCCAAAACAAACCAACAAAAAGCAAATTCGTCAAAAAACATAATGTAAACATACCGGTCCATGAACTTAAAGAGGGAATCATAAAAGGGGACAGGGCCAAGCTAGCTAAAGGGATTACATTGATTGAAAGCAATGCATCCCACCACTTAGATCATGCACAGGAATTATTGCATGCCATCCTTCCTCATACAGGGAACTCCTTGCGCATCGGGATTTCCGGAGTGCCCGGTGCCGGGAAAAGTACCTTCATCGAGACGTTCGGTACCTACTTATGTGACAGGGGCCATAAGGTTGCTGTTCTAGCCGTCGATCCAAGTTCTTCGATCAATGGCGGAAGTATACTGGGCGATAAGACAAGGATGGAGGAACTGGCTAGAAACCCCGATGCCTTCATAAGACCCTCACCATCCGAAGGCACTCTAGGCGGAGTTCACCGCAAAACGAGGGAAACGATGTTGCTTTGTGAAGCGGCAGGATTTGATGTGATCCTGATAGAAACTGTCGGGGTCGGTCAGAGTGAAGCTATAGTCCGAAGTATGGTCGACTTCTTCATGCTTCTTGTCCTAACGGGTGCCGGAGATGAATTGCAAGGGATGAAAAAAGGGATTCTGGAACTTGTGGACGGAATTGTTGTCAATAAAGCCGACGGCGAGAACATCCCGCTGGCGATTAGGACAAAATCCGAATATAGCAGAATCTTGCATTTCCTTCAGCCAGCAACAAAGGGGTGGGCAGGAAAGGCATATACTTGTTCCGCTATAACCGGTAAAGGAATTCCTGAGCTTTGGGATGTATTGAATGAATTTTCCCATATGACCAAGGAATCGGGTGTTTTTCAAGAACGGAGAAGAATGCAATCTAGGGAATGGCTTTATTCATTGATCGATCACCAGCTTAAAACAATGTTTTATAAAAATGAAACCGTCAAGAGCCTCCTCCCTATACTAGAGAATCAAGTGATGTCAGGGAATAAAACGGTCACTGCTGCCGTTAAGCAGGCCTTTCAATCTTTTACCGAAACATTTAAGTCAAATTAAAAAAGAAATGAGATGGGGCAGGCATGGATTCTCTCCACGCCTGCCCCATCCTTTTGTAAGTCTTGTTGTTACACATATAATTCCCGCTCCCTTTTCGTTTTAAACCTGTACGGAACGGATTATGCGGTTTTAACAGGTAAATTTATTGAATCACGAAGAGGCAATTGTTATGATAGGATTGAAGAGAAAACTTGGAAGGAGCAAATGCCATGAATATGGATTTTAATTTTTTAATGAACGACGTAGTCAAACAGGCTCGCGATGAGATAAAGACTGCTGGATATACAGAATTGACCACTCCCGAAGAAGTAGAGGAAGTATTTGCACAAAAAGGAACGACACTTGTTATGGTAAACTCCGTTTGTGGCTGCGCTGGGGGAATAGCTAGACCTGCAGCTGCTCATGCAATCCATAATGATAAACGCCCAGATCAGCTTGTAACCGTTTTTGCTGGGCAAGATAAAGAGGCGACGGAGAAAGCCCGTGATTATTTCGAAGGATATCCGCCGTCATCCCCATCATTTGCATTGCTGAAGGATGGAAAAATCATCACCATGATAGAGCGCCATGAAATTGAAGGGCACCACCCGATGTCTGTAGTAGAAAAATTACAAGACTACTTCGATCAATATTGCGAAGAAGTTTAAGCCATAGTGACAACCTAAAAACCCGCCCAACCGGCGGGTTTTTTTAGGTTGTCGGCAAAAAGAGGTTCGGAATGGTCTCATCCCGAACATGATTTTAAAACAAGACTAGGTGATCCTTCATGTTTTTTCAGTAATCCTTAATGGCTTAATGAAAGGAAGAAATTTGCGACACTCCTGCCGAGTAACTGGCTAGCCGAGACCCCACAGGCTCTTGCGCTGAGGAGGCTTGGCAGACAGTCGGCGGAAAGGGAGCGGATCTCTGGAATCAGCGGAAATGTAATTTAAAGAAAAAAATGTAGCCTGTACACATCCCGCACCAAGTTTAAGACTAGGTGATCCTTCATGTTTTTTTCAGTAATCCTTAATGGCTTATGGAAGGAAGAAATTTGCGACACTCCTGCCGAGTAACTGGCTAGCCGAGACCCCACAGGCTCTTGCGCTGAGGAGGCTTGGCAGACAGTCGGCGGAAAGGGAGCAGATTTCTGGAATCAACAGTAATATTTTTTAGAAAAAAACATATGAAAACTGGCTTGTGTTTGAATTTGTCTACAGTCTGATAACGCCAAATCGGCGTTTTTTTTATTCATGAAATTGCATAAGTCAGGAACTTTTGGGAAAGAAGATAGATAGGGAAGCCGATATATTCCCTTTGGAGAAAAGAGTGAAGTCCAGATGTAAAATTATAATAATATTCTGAAAAATGAATCTATTATTTACATTATTGAATAATTATTAGAGTGTGTTAAAATACACATTAGTGTATGAATATTAGTTATTCGAAATTTAACTAACCTAATTTAATAACAAGAGAATTGAAAATATCATTTTGGAGGAATAATAATGAAGTTGAAAAAGCAGTTAGCATTGTTGCTTACTTCTGTTTTATTAGTAGGTATTTTGGCGGCATGCGGAACATCAGAGAAAGAAGATAAGAACACAGCTGACAAAGAAGACAAAAAGGTCCTGGTAATGGGAACATCTGCGGATTATCCGCCATTTGAATATGTTGAAACATCTAAAAGTGATGAAATCATAGGATTTGACATTGATATCGCTAAAGCAATCGGAAAAAATTAGGTTATGAGGTCCAAGTGAAGGACATTGACTTTAATAGTCTTGTGCCTGCTCTGGAAAATAAATCGGTCGATTTCGTTATCTCCGGAATGACTCCAACAGAAAAACGTGAGCAATCAGTCGATTTCAGTGATATTTACTATACAGCTAAAAACATGATCATCACGACAAAAGACAGTAAAATCAAAACTGTTGAAGATTTAAAAGGGAAAACGGTTGGCGTACAGCTTGCATCCATTCAGGAGACATTGGCAAATGACTTGAATAAATCCCAAGATATCGGGATGAAAGTTGAAAAAAGGAATCGTATTCCTGAGGTTGTTCAAGAAATGTCAACAGGACGTTTTGACGCTGTGATCATGGAAGATACTGTGGCAAAAGGCTACTTGAAAGATAATAAAGAATTGGTGGGGCATTTGATCGAGTCAGGTGAACAAGATGCCGGTTCGGCAATCGCTTTCCAAAAAGGAAGCAAGTTAACTGAAGAATTCAATGCCGAGTTGAAAAAAATGTTAGAGAATGGTGAAATGGAAAAATTAATATTAAAATGGTTCGGTGGCAGTGAAACTGAATAATGCAGAGAGACGAAAAGCGTTCAGAAGAGATTTGGTATGCCTTCTGAACGTTTTTCCGCGCTTTATTGTTAATGAAATGAAGCAGGAGGAAGGCCATAAGATAACGGCCTTCATAAGAGAGGATGAATGGAGTGAATCTGGAATTTGAAAGGATTATGCCTTCCCTTCCATATATCCTGGAGGGAATACCGACTACATTAAAGGTTGTAGCGGTAGCGGCAGTAATCGGATTTGTTTTGGGAATATTATTATCTATACTTAAAATCAGCAGAATCAAGCCATTGAATTGGATTGCTGACTTTTATACATCCATTTTTCGCGGTACCCCTTTGGTACTGCAATTAATGCTGATTTATTTTGGTTCACCACAAATATTAGGTATTCAAATCGAAGCGTTCCAAGCAGCATTTTTAGCATTCGGGCTAAATTCAGCGGCATACATCTCTGAAATTATCAGGGAGGCATTTTAGCGGTCGATAAAGGCCAACGAGAGGCTGCACTTGCACTTGGGGTTCCCTATTCAGGGATGATGCTTAATATTATCCTTCCGCAGGCCATCAAGAATATCTTGCCATCCCTTGTTAACGAATTGATTTCCTTAACGAAGGAATCGGCCGTTGTCACAATTATTGGATTAGGGGATATCATGCGCCGTTCTTATATTGTCGGCGGTGAGACATATAAATTCTTCGAGCCGATTTTATTTGCCGGTCTCATTTATTATGTGATGGTCATGATTCTCACCATCTTAGGCAAAGTGATTGAAAGGAGAATGAGACGCAGTGATTAAAATTGATGGACTCAAAAAAATTATGGTAAGCTCGAGGTTTTAAAAGGAATCAGCACCGAGATCGGACAGGGTGAAGTGGTAGCGATCATCGGTCCATCCGGTTCGGGAAAATCAACTTTCTTGCGCTGCATCAATATGCTTGAAACTCCAACTGATGGTCAAATCAGGTTTAAAGATCAAATCATCACTGAAAAAAAGACCAATATCATGAAAGTGCGTGAAAATGTCGGAATGGTATTTCAGCATTTTCATTTATTTCCACATAAAACCGTACTGGAGAATCTGATATATGCACCTATGAAGGTGAAAAAATTATCAAAGGCCGAGGCTGTAAAACAAGCTCGTGAGCTTTTGACTAAAGTCGGTTTGGCCGATAAAGAGTCGACTTATCCGAATCGTCTGTCTGGCGGACAAAAACAAAGGGTTGCGATTGCACGGGCATTGGCAATGAACCCGGAAGTAATGCTTTTCGATGAGCCGACTTCGGCGCTTGATCCCGAGATGGTAAAAGAAGTGCTCGAGGTCATGAAATCACTGGCACATACGGGGATGACCATGCTGATCGTAACGCATGAAATGGGGTTTGCCAAAGAAGTGGCCGATCGAGTACTATTCCTGGACGGTGGTCTGCTCGTTGAGGAAAGTGCTCCGGAAGAGTTCTTTTCCAATCCGAAAAGCCAGCGTGCAAAAGACTTCTTGGAAAAAGTTTTATAAGCTAAAGCAAATAGTATATAATTGTGAAAAAAGGTAACGTTTAGTTACCTTTTTTATTTTTTCCTATAATGTATTTTTGCGTACATGTATTTAGAAAAATTGGAAATTTAACTCGTAAAGGACTGTAAAAATATCTGAATTCCTGATAGTATTATAATAGATAGAGAAAGAGCCAGGTGATACATAACAATGTTTAAAATCGGATACAGGACGATTAAAACTGCTTTGGGGGCCACCCTGGCAATTATTATTGCACAAATGCTTAATCTCGAATATTTCTCTGCTGCGGGAATCATTGCGATCTTATGCATCCAAGTTACAAAAAAGAAGTCGGTGTATGCCTCCTGGCACCGGTTTTTAGCTTGTTTGATCGCAATGGCCTATGCATCCCTATTGTTTCAGTTCATCGCATTTCATCCGCTGATAATAGGTTTGATTCTCTTGATTTTCATTCCAACGACAGTTGCCTTGAAGATTAATGAGGGGATCGTGACGAGCAGCGTCATCATCATGCACCTATACGGGGCGGGTGACATCACTTTTTCCCTGCTGATCAATGAAACGATATTAATTGCAGTTGGGGTTGGAGTGGCGCTTGTCATGAATCTGTACATGCCCAGTGTCGATGACAAACTGCTGGCCTATCAGGAAAGCATCGAAACGAACTTCAGTGCGATCTTGATGGGAATTGTCCGCTATTTGAGGGATAATGATCACACATGGGATGGTAAGGAAATCACCGAAACAGCCAATCTTCTTAACCAAGCCAAAAGCCTTGCCTTCAGGGACGTGGAAAATCATTTTTTAAGGGAAGAAGACCTGTATTACCATTATTTCAAAATGCGTGAAAAGCAATTTGAAATAATTGAACGAATTCTTCCCCTTGTCACGAATATTCCGTTGGTCGTCAAGCAAAGCGGGATAGTGGCTGAGTTTATAGAAGATTTGGCAGAAAACGTCCACCCACAAAATACGGCGATCCTTTATCTGAAGAAGCTTGAAGAAATGGAGATTCATTTTAGGGGAATGGCACTGCCGCAGACACGGGAAGAGTTCGAATCCAGGGCCGCATTACTGCAGCTCATGAAGGAAATGGAGCGCTATTTATTGTTGAAGCATTCCTTCAAGGGATTACCCAAGCTGACCGGCAACCGAATGAAAAAGAGGCACTTGGCTTAAACTAAGCAAAAAGTAAAGGAATTGATACAAATGAAATGGATCCTTTCTTTGTTGCTTATGCTATCTTTGTGGCCTTTACAGGTACAGGCCCAGTCTCAATCGGTTATGCCTGGCGATCCGTTTATCATCATCAATAAAGCCAACAATAAAATGGCGTTCATTGATGATAACGAGGTCAAGGAGATTCTGCCGGTCGGTACCGGAAAGAGTCAGGAACTGACACCAGAAGGGATTTTCACGGTCAAAGTAAAAGCGGTCAATCCATATTACCGGAAAAAGAATATTCCTGGCGGCGATCCAAGGAACCCTTTGGGGTCGCGGTGGATTGGATTCGATGCACGAAATACCGATGGGAGGATTTACGGCATACATGGTACGAATCAGCCATCATCGATTGGGAAATATATTTCAAATGGCTGTGTACGGATGCATAAATCCGATGTGGAGCGTTTGTACGAAAAAGTCCCCATCGGCACTAAGGTGTTGATCACCATATCGAACGAGGATTTCAAAACGTTGGCAAAGAAAAACGGAGCGATAAAATAAAGAGAGGGAAGCTTTTTGCTCCCCTCCCCAATACGGTGTCTATTACAAAAGAAATGCGATACCTGATAATAAGCTCGTTAATAACATTGAGATAAGCATTAAATACACGACGATCTTTCTGATTTTCTTGTTTCCCATATGCTCTCTCCTTAATACAGTTTAACTGATTTTATTTTAACTTGAACATTTAGTAGAAACAAGTAAAAGTATAATGTTCATATTATTCCGAATCTTAAAAGGCTTTAATGCAAGATTAGTAGTATTTTAATGGAGTCTTCCAATAATACATAGCATGGGGGTTTTTATGATGATTAAAAATATCGATCATATCGGTATTGCCGTCAAGTCACTGGATGAAGCCTTGCCGCTTTATACGGAAACGTTGAAATTGAAACTTGAAGGAATCGAGACAGTGGAGAGCCAAGGAGTGAAAGTGGCCTTCATCCTGGCAGGCAATACCCGTTTGGAGTTGTTGGAAGCGTTGTCACCTGCAAGTCCAATCGCCAAATTCATCGAAAAACGCGGTGAAGGGATTCATCATGTGGCACTTGGCGTCGATGACATCGAAGATAGAATAAAAGAAATCAAAGAAGCTGGATTGCGCATGATTGATGATTCATCAAGAAAGGGAGCGCACAATGCGGATGTTGCTTTCGTTCATCCGAAGTCTACCGCGGGAGTATTATATGAGCTATGTGAACAAGCATTATCAAAGGAGGAACAGAAATGACAGACATATATGATACGATCAATGACCTATATGACAGACGCCGCAAAGTGGAAATGGGCGGCGGTGAAGAAAGAATCGATAAGCAGCATGAAAAGGGCAAACTTACTGCAAGGGAAAGAATTGAACTTTTAGTTGATCCAGGTACATTCATCGAGCTTAATCCTTTTATCAAACACCGTAATACCAATTTTGGCATGGAAAAGGAGGAAGGGCCGGGAGAAGGGGTTGTCACCGGTTACGGAAAGGTCAACGGCCGCGACATTTATCTGTTTTCACAGGATTTTACTGTTTTTGGCGGTGCTCTCGGTGAAATGCATGCTCTGAAAATTGCCAATGTTATGGATTTGGCAGCGGAAAATGGAGCCCCTTTCATAGGTTTGAACGATTCTGGTGGGGCGCGTATTCAAGAAGGCGTAGTTTCACTTGACGGATATGGCCAAATATTTTACCGGAATTCCATTTATTCAGGGGTCATTCCACAGATTTCGGTTATTATGGGACCTTGCGCAGGCGGAGCTGTATATTCCCCGGCAATAACCGACTTTGTCTTCATGGTTGAAAAAACGAGCCAAATGTTCATAACAGGTCCTAAAGTCATTGAAACGGTTACAGGTGAAAAGATTTCTTCCGAAGGATTGGGCGGAGCTACTGTACATAACACCATTAGCGGTAATGCTCATTTCAAAGGAGCATCAGAGGAGCAAGTATTGGCGGACGTTAGACGTCTCCTGAGCTATCTTCCACAAAATAATGAAGAGAAGCCGCCGGTTTTGGAAGCGGATGATGGGGATGACTACCGGCCGGACTTAACGGATGTAGTTCCTTATGAAGGGATCCGTCCATATGATGTTCGGAAAGTATTGGAGCAAGTTGTCGATGAGGATTCCTTTATGGAAGTCCAAGAGGGCTTTGCGAAAAACATAGTGGTCGGCTTGGCGCGGATCAAAGGGAAATCAGTGGGGCTTGTCTGTAACCAGCCAAAGGTGTTGGCTGGGGGACTTGATATTGATTCATCAGATAAGGCTGCCCGTTTTATTCGTTTTTGTGACTCGTTTAACATTCCGCTTATTACGTTTGAAGATGTTTCAGGTTTTTTCCCGGGCGTTAAACAAGAACATGGCGGGATCATTCGCCACGGTGCAAAGCTGCTATATGCTTATTCGGAAGCAACAGTACCAAAATTGACGATCATATTGCGTAAAGCATACGGAGGAGCTTACGTGGCTCTTAATAGTAAATCCATCGGTGCGGATCTTACGTTTGCATGGCCGAATGCTGAAATCGCTGTAATGGGTTCTGCTGGAGCTGCAAATATCATTTTTGCCCGTGAAATTCAAAATAGCCAAGATCCGGAGGCGACACGGGCAGCTAAAATTGAAGAATACCGTGAGAAGTTCGCCAATCCATATGTTGCCGCAAGTCTTGGAATGGTGGATGATGTTATTGATCCCCGTGAAACCAGGATTAAGATCATTCAATCTCTTGATATGCTACGCAACAAAAAAGAAACTCGACCATGGAAAAAGCACGGAAATATCCCGTTGTGATCAAACATTGCAAGAAGCCCAAACGATCTGTTTTGGGCTCTTTTCCATACTGGGGGAAGATATCATTTTGAAAGAAAACATTTACAAGTCATCATTCACTTTTTAATACGGCCTTTAGGATCAGCATGCCACATTATTTGCCGGGGCGCCGCTTTTAGAAGTATAATTAAAGAGGAAAACTTTTTTGGAGGTTTTATTTTATGATTAATGAAGAACGTTTAGTTAATGAATTTATGGAATTGGTGCAGATTGATTCCGAAACGAAAAATGAAGCAGCCATCGCCAAAGTGCTGAAAGAAAAATTCGGGGCACTGGGTGTAGAAGTTTTTGAAGATGATACAACAGCAATCACCGGTCATGGTGCAGGGAATTTAGTATGTACTTTAAAAGGAATGAAAGAAGGCGTAGATACCATCTATTTCACCTCCCATATGGATACGGTTGTACCAGGTAATGGAATCAAGCCTTCCATCAAAGATGGATACATAGTGTCAGACGGAACGACCATTTTAGGGGCGGATGACAAAGCTGGATTAGCGGTAATGTTAGAAACGCTTAAAGTATTGAAAGAACAGAATATCGAACATGGAACAATCGAATTCATCATAACTGTCGGTGAAGAATCTGGCTTGGTAGGGGCAAAGGCATTGGATCGCTCACTTGTAACGGCTAAATTCGGTTTTGCGCTTGATAGTGATGGAAAAGTGGGCAATGTGGTTGTTGCTGCACCTACTCAGGCGAAAGTGTCAGCAACCATTTTAGGCAAGACTGCTCACGCTGGTGTCGCTCCTGAGAAAGGCGTTTCGGCCATTACAATCGCTGCCAAAGCAATCTCTAGAATGCCATTAGGCAGAATCGATGAGGAAACGACAGCCAATATCGGACGTTTCCAGGGGGGCAGCAAACCAATATTGTTTGTGACCATGTTGAAATCCTTGCAGAAGCAAGATCCTTGATTCCTGAAAAAATGGAAATACAGGTAGCGAAAATGAAAGAGGCTTTCGAGACTGCAGCCATTGAAATGGGCGGACGAGCTGAAGTTGAAGTTAACGTCATGTATCCTGGTTTTAAATATGGTGCTGGTGATCATGTAGTCGAAATCGCAAGAAAGGCAGCAGAGAAAATCGGCCGTCCATGCGAGCTGGTTAAAAGCGGCGGAGGAAGCGATGCAAATGTCATTGCAGGCTTTGGCATCCCTACTGTCAACCTCGCAGTGGGCTATGAAGATATCCATACTACGAATGAAAGAATTCCAGTTGAGGAATTAACGAAGCTAGCTGAAATGGTCGTCACTATCATCAAAGAAGTATCAGGTGAATAATCACCCATAATAGGCAAGGTGTTCAAAGTATTGAAGGAATATATGTGCAGTCATCAATAAACATGATGGCTGTTTTTCTTGGAGTGGATGCATCTTTCACCGCGGTTACCAAAGATAAATAGGGGTACCTTAATAGAAATGTATTTTTTATTGCCCCTATTTTTCGGTGTTTTTTATTTTTACAAGGATGTGACGGTCAAGCATGAAGGACATGTATCCCAAAAATGGCAGGGTCATTCTCCATGTAGACATGAATAGTTTCTATGCTTCAGTGGAAATGTCATATGATGTTTCATTGAAAGGCAAACCGCTTGCCATTGCAGGCAATGTTGAAGAGAGAAGGGGCATAATCGTCACCTGCAGCTATGAGGCGAGGAAGTTCGGGGTTAAAACGACCATGCCGATTTGGCAGGCGAAAAAACTATGTCCTCAATTAGTCATTCAGAAACCGAATTTCGAGCGCTATCGAAAGGCATCACTGGCTATTTTCGATGTTTTGAGGCAATATACAGAGATGGTTGAACCGGTTTCGATTGATGAGGGGTATCTGGATATCAGTGAATGCGCCGGATTGGGTTCGCCTTTAGATATTGCCAATAGCATTCAGGAAAGAATTTTTAATACGATGGATCTTCCTTGCAGCATCGGGATTGCCCCTAATAAATTTTTGGCCAAAACTGCTTCCGATATGAAGAAACCAATGGGTATCACCGTGTTAAGGAAACGGGACATTTCGGAAAAGCTCTGGCCTTTACAAGTGGGCGAAATGCATGGCATCGGGGATAAGACATCGGAAAAGCTTCAATCTATCGGGATAATGACGATCAGGGACCTTGCACACGCCAATGATAGTCAACTTAAACAGCTTCTTGGGATCAATGGCATCCGTTTGAAAGATAGGGCTAATGGAATCGACCCAAGGGTAGTGGATCCCGAAGCTATTTTTGAGCATAAGAGCATTGGAAACTCGACAACTCTTCCGCATGACTCCACCAATCAAAAAGAACTGATCGGTGTATTGGAAAAGCTTTCAGGGAAAGTTGCCGTCCGTTTGAGAAATAAACGGCTACTTGGTCAAAAAATAGGTGTGACGATCCGTTACAAAGACCGTCGCACAATAACGAGAAGCAGAACGGTCCCAAATCCGGTTTTTGAAAAAAGGATATTTTGGATGGAGCTATCGATCTCTTCATGAAAAATTGGAATGGGGAAGGAATCAGGCTTCTTGGTGTCACTGCCTATGATGTCATCGAAAAAGAATCGGCCTTCAAGCAACTGGATATTTTCTCCTTTCAAGAGGATGCAGAAAAAGAACCCCTGTATGAAGCGATGGAACACTTGCAAAATAAGTACGGAGAAAATATTATTAAAAAGGGATTACCCTTGAAAAACCGTTCAATTGGAACAGACACTAGCTTCAGCAAAGATTTCTTTGAGCAATCCAGGAGGAATGATCCTTCTTTTGACAAAGAATAGCGTACAAGCTGTGTAAAGATATAGAGAAGGGAAAGATGAATCATGACAAAACAGCAGATTGGCGTTATCGGACTAGCCGTAATGGGCAAGAACCTTGCGTTTAATATTGAAAGCAGGGGATATTCAATTTCCGTATATAATCGCTCAGGATCAAAAACGGACGAAATGATGAAGGAAGCGGAAGGCAAAAACGTAACAGCCGCTTATACGCTTGAAGAATTCGTCAATTCCTTGGAAACACCACGCAAAATTTTATTGATGGTTAAAGCCGGAGCGGCAACGGATGCAACAATCGAGCAATTAAAACCGTTGCTTGATAAAGGTGATATCGTTATTGATGGAGGGAATACCTTCTTCAAGGACACTCAGCGCCGCAATGAGGAACTAAGCAAGCTTGGCATCCATTTCATCGGTACCGGCGTGTCAGGGGGCGAAGAAGGAGCTCTAACAGGTCCTTCCATCATGCCTGGAGGTCAAAAAGAAGCATATGAACTTGTTGCACCGATCTTGAAGGACATTTCAGCTAAGGTCGATGGTGATGCTTGCTGCACGTATATCGGACCGGATGGGGCAGGTCATTATGTGAAAATGGTACATAATGGTATTGAATACGGGGACATGCAATTGATTTCCGAATCTTATTTCCTTCTGAAAAATCTCCTTGGACTATCTGCCGAAGAATTCCATGAAGTCTTCTCTGAATGGAATGAAGGGGAACTTGATAGCTATTTGATTGAAATTACTGCTGATATTTTCAAAAAATATGATGAAGAAACCGGCAAGCCGATGGTCGATGTCATTTTAGATAAAGCTGGCCAAAAAGGTACAGGGAAATGGACAAGTCAAAGTGCGCTAGATCTTGGTGTTCCGCTTCCAATCATTACGGAATCCGTGTTTGCCCGGTTTATTTCAGCAATCAAGGACGAGCGTGTCGAAGCGAGTAAAATCCTTCGTGGTCCAAAAGCTGAATCATTTACAGGCGACAAAAAGGCTTTGATTGAAAGTATCCGAAAAGCACTTTATATGAGCAAAATCTGTTCATATGCACAAGGATTTGCACAAATGAAAGCAGCATCAGAAGAAAATGACTGGAACTTGCAATATGGGGAAATCGCGATGATTTTCCGTGGTGGATGTATCATTCGTGCACAATTCCTCCAAAAAATCAAGGAAGCGTACGATCGTGAAGCGAACTTGAACAACCTTCTACTAGATCCTTACTTCCAAGGAATCGTCGAAAGCTATCAAGGAGCTTTGCGTGAGGTAGTGTCAACGGCTGTGATGAACGGAATCCCGGTTCCTTGCTTGTCATCGGCACTTGCCTATTTCGACAGCTATCGTACAGAAACGCTGCCAGCTAACCTGATTCAAGCTCAGCGTGACTATTTTGGAGCCCATACTTACCAACGCATTGATAAAGAAGGAACGTTCCATACCGAATGGATGGAAAAATAAAAGTTCAAGCCGGCTTAAAAGGGGTCCCTTTTAAACCGGCTTTTTCTATCTCTGATGCTCTACAAGGTCAATGACCCCTAATGCAACATGTGCCAAACCGAAACCAAAAACCGTATTAGCTACCATTTTGTTTGAGCCCCGGGTCTGCTTCATTGCATAACCCGCAGCTGTCACGGCTGTGCCCAAGGTTTAGCGATACTGTCACTAAGGACCTTTTTAGTGTAACCTCAAGGGCTTACCATTCTTTTTAGATAAGGGAAAAAATGGTGAAAATGAACTAGTTGTAAATAGTTCCAATTAATTTACCTTTTTTAGGGAAAATATAGTATGATGTATGACATTCATCCTTGCTTTTTAGGTTTAAACACCTGTGGAAAAAGGAATATAAACATTGAAAGAGATGGACGGACCGTAGGATACAGTAGGCAGAAAGAGAGAAAAGGAGCGGAGGACTTTATGTTCATCATCTGGTGGGCTGTAGCCATTTTTTTATTTTTCATTGCCTTAGAATCCGGTGTTTCATTTTGGCTCAATTCAGAAAAAGAGGAAGGAATATCCAAGTCCAAGGAAATGTTTCATATTATCCGGAATAAATTGCTGAGGAAGAGTGTTTCATGAATGAAGGAGGGATGCAGATTCAAATCTGCATCCCTTTTTCATTTCATTCATTATTTTCGTTTTTCTTGACTTGCCACCAAATATGTCCATCTTCGGCCAGGAGTTCATCGGATGCAAGTGGACCTGTGGATCCCGCCTCATAGTTAGGGAAAGACTCGTCTTTAGTATTTTCCCATGCATTGGAAATCGTATCGACGAACTTCCATGAGAGGGCAACCTCGTCCCAGTGCGTAAAGTTTGTAGCATCCCCGCGCATGCTGTCAAACAATAATTTTTCATATGCCTCGGGAGAATTGATGTGTTCGATCCCTTTGTTCGAGACGGTCAGCTTCATTGGCTTTGTATTGGATGTCGTCCCGGATTTCTTAACATTTAAGTACAATGTGATACCTTCGTCAGGCTGGATATTGATGACGAGAAGATTCGGGTTCAGCGTTTCTTCCGTTTTATAATACAGATTCATGGGGATATCTTTGAATTGAACAACGATATTCGTTGATTTGACATCCATTCTCTTACCGGTACGGATATAAAAAGGAACACCGGCCCAACGGAAGTTATCAATCATCAATTTACCCGCAACATACGTCTCAGTGTTGGATTCGGGATTTACGTTATGTTCATTGCGGTAGGCCGGAAGTGTTTGTCCATCTATCGTTCCTTCACCATATTGGCCACGGACGAAGTATTGATTGACTTCGTCTACTTTCATTGGTCGAAGTGAACGCAATGCCCGCACTTTTTCGCTTCGAATCTCTTCTGTCGTCAAAGCGATCGGGGGTTCCATGGCAAGCAAGGCCACCATTTGCAGAAGATGGTTTTGGACCATATCCCTTAGGGCACCGCTGGTTTCATAATAACGTCCGCGTTCTTCAACGCCAAGTGTTTCGCTTGAAGTAACCTGGATGTTGGATATATATCTGTTATTCCAAAGCGGCTCGAATAGGGCATTGGAAAAACGGATGACCTCGATATTTTGGACCATTTCTTTACCTAAATAATGATCGATGCGGTAGATTTCATCTTCAGCGAATGCAGTCCGAATCTGCTCATTCAATTTTTGTGCTGTTTCGAAACTGTGTCCAAATGGCTTCTCGATGACCAGGCGCTTATATCCATCCGTGTCACTCAGGCCTTGAGCTTTAATCTGTTCGGCAATCGTTCCGAAAAACTCGGGTGCCATCGCCAAATAGAAGATCCTGTTTCCTTCTAATTGATATTGACCGTCTAATTGTTCGGCAATGTCTTTTAATTGCAAGTACGATTCTGAACTTGAGACGTCATGGGAGTGATAATGGAAATGGGAAATGAATTCGTCGACCTTTTCTTCCGCATGTCCGAACGTGAGAATCGAGTCCTTGACACTTGTTTGGAACTCCTCGTTAGTCAATGGCCTCCTTGCCACTCCGACGACCGCGAACTTATTGATTTTCTCTTTTGAAATAGTCGATATATGGAAGGAAACAATTTCCTTTTCGCTAAATCTCCGGTAGCACCAAAAATCATGATCAATGCTGTGGGTTTATTGTTTTCTGTCATGTTAAAACCTCAACTTTCCGTTAAATCTGTCTATAAAGTTGGAATTCCCGTATGTGTACCAATTTCTAATTTTACGTTTAGCTTTCCCTCAAAGCAATCAATTTGCGCATTTTTTCTCATATTTCATTAAAAGTTTAATTTGCTTTCGGTTTTAATGGGTCATAAATGAAAGAGCACCTTGGTTATGCTATAGTTAAGTCATAAAGTATTTGCAACGGAGGTAGTATCGTGGATTTCGTTTTATTGGGTACAGGCGCTGGCGTTCCGGCCAAAGCGCGTAATGTGACATCAATCGCCCTTCAATTATTGGAAGAACGAGGGACGGTTTGGTTATTCGATTGTGGGGAAGCGACACAGCATCAAATATTAAAAACGGCGGTCAAACCGCGAAAGGTTGAAAAGATCTTCATCACCCATTTACATGGTGACCACATCTTCGGACTGCCTGGTTTTTTAAGCAGCAGATCTTTTCAGGGCGGAGTAGATAAATTGACCGTATATGGTCCACATGGCATAGATTCATTTATTAAGACGAGCTTACAGGTGAGTGGAACTCATTTAAAATATCCCTTGGAAATAATCGAAATAGAAGAAGGCACAGTGTTTGAGGACGAACAATTCACAGTGACTGCCATGACGCTTGATCATGGCATTTACAGCATCGGTTATCGGATTGTGGAAAAAGATCGGCCGGGTAGCTTACTGGTCGACCGGCTGCGTTCTGAAGGAGTGAAGCCGGGGCCTCTTTTTAAAGCATTGAAAAATGGACAAACGGTCTGTCTCGATGATGGCCGTGTCTTAAATGGGAAGGACTATATCAGTGCTCCGCAAAAAGGCCGGATCATCACGATTCTTGGTGATACAAGAATGTGCAGCAATGCGCTCATTCTTGCTGAATCGGCGGATTACCTTGTTCATGAAGCTACATTTTCAGCGGAAGAATCTGAAATGGCATCAGCTTATTATCATTCGACCACCGTTCAGGCTGCAGAAACGGCTTTGAAAGCGGGAGCTAAGCATCTAATCCTTACGCATATCAGCTCACGGTATACTCCAGAGGATGCTGTGAGGCTAAAAGAGGAAAGCAAAGCGATCTTTGCAAATACGATCATGGGTGAAGATCTGATGGCAATTAAAGTTCCTTTGTATTCAGAGGAATCGGGCAGCTGAAATCAAAGCCAATGTTTGATATAATTAATCAATTGTTCATTGGATATTTAAAGGAGTGTAAATATGACTGACAAAAGTGACCTACATACTAAAGCAATGGATTTTCTCCTGAAAACAAGCCGGACTTTTTTCATTCCAATCAGCTATCTTCCAAAGGGATTGCAAGAGGCTGTTGGAGCTGCATACCTTTGCATGCGCGCCATCGATGAGATCGAGGACCACCCAGGTCTTCCTGCAGATATTAAGGTTTCCCTGTTACAGGCCCTTAGTGAGCTTCCGGATGCGAATTTCAAGGAAGATGATCTTCAAAAGTTATTTGAACCATATAAGGATGATCTGCCCGAGGTGACCCTTTTTCTTTCGGACTGGGTTGAATTTTGTCCCCCTGGTGCAAAAGACAAAGTACTGGAGTCAACAAAGGAAATGGCCGAAGGCATGGCAAAATGGGTTACTAAGGACTGGCAAATCCATAATGAAGAGGAACTCGATGATTACACTTATTATGTTGCAGGTTTAGTGGGGGTCATGCTCTCCGATATGTGGAACTGGTACGATGGAACCGAAACGGACCGTGAACTTGCCATCGCATTTGGTCGCGGACTCCAAACGGTCAATATCCTGCGTAACCGTGAGGAAGATGCAGAACGTGGTGTGAATTTTTATCCGGATGGCTGGGGTTTCGACGAGATGCTTGCCCATACGGAGCGTAATCTTGCATTAGCCGATGCGTATATTGGAGAGATTGAAACGAAAGAAATCACCCAATTCTGTAAAATCCCCTTGGAATTGGCAAAAGCCACATTGAAAGCATTAAAAGAAGGCAAAGAAAAAATTGATCGTGCTACAGTGACCGAAATTGTCAGCCAGGTTGTCGAACATTGATTTTTCAAAAAGCTGCTGTGAAAGATACCATACCTTTCACAGCAGCTTTTTTCATGTTTTACATTTAGAACTCAAAAAATTCTAAAAAGTTAAAAAATATATTGGAATAATTGGGACTAAAATTATAATTTAGGACATAAAAGCGAAAAAAGCTGGCACCGTTAGTAAAACATTATTTTAAATAAGGAAAAAGCGGGGGAAAATATGAAAAAGAAATTATATTCAACTGCAGCTATGACATTGGTCGCAGGTTTATTATTGGCTGGGTGTGGAAATGAAAAGGAAAAAGATGCGGCAAAGGATGAAAGCGGAAAGGATACATTAAACATTGGGGTAACACAAATCGTTCAGCATGATTCCCTGGATCAAGCATACGAAGGCTTCCAGGCGGCGTTGAAGGATGGTGACATCAATGCGAAATATGATCTTCAAATTGCACAGGGTGACCAAAACAACAGTCAAACGATTGCCAATAACTTCGTTGGGGATAAAGTGGATCTGATATTTGCGAATTCGACTCCTAGTGCCCTAAGTGCTTTAAATGCGACCAAGGATATTCCGATCGTCTTTACATCGGTTACCGATCCTGTAGCGGGGAGCTTGTCACTTCATTGGAAAAACCAGGCGGAAATGTGACGGGTACGACGGATTCCCATCCTGAAGCCATTGCAAAGTCAATGAAATTCCTAGCGGAAGAGCTTGGCGCCAAGACGATTGGAACGGTTTATAACACAGGGGAGCAAAATTCAGTCGTCCAAATAAAAAATGTGAAAGCGGAAGCGAAAAAAGCTGGATTGAAAGTCGTGGAAGCATCCGTCTCGACTTCAGCGGATGTTAAACAAGCAACGGAATCATTAATCGGAAAAGCGGATGCTTTCTATATCATTACTGATAATACGGTTGTCTCGGCACTGGAATCGGTCATTTCCGTGGCGAAAGATCAAGATATCCCATTGTTTGTCGGCGAGCTTGATTCCGTAAATGCCGGCGGTTTTGCAGCATATGGCTTCAGTTACTATGATATTGGTTATGAAGCGGGGCAAAAAGCGGTTGAAATCCTGAAGGATGGTAAAAAACCTGGAGATATCCCGGTTCAATATCCACAAAAACTGAAATTGGTCATCAATGAAAAAGCAGCAAAAGATATGGGTGTTGAAATAAAAGAAGAATGGAAAGCAGATGCTGAGTTTGTAAAATAAACTCTGCTTTTGTTCGGGGAAGGAAGAAAAAAATGTTCTCAGCCTTATTCAACTCTTTTGAGTCGGGAATGATTTATGCGATCATGGCACTTGGTGTCTATTTAACATTCAGGATTCTCGACTTCCCGGATATGACAGTGGAAGGCAGTTTTGTGACAGGGGCCTCTGTTGCCGCGATTATGATCGTTAACGGTTACTCGCCGATCGTTGCCACGTTGAGTGCCATGGTGGCAGGGTTCATCGCTGGGACGATAACGGGGTTCCTGCATACGAAAGGGAAAATCAATCCTCTCTTGGCAGGTATCTTAATGATGATTGCGCTTTACTCGATAAATTTGAGGATCATGGGTGCATCAAACATTCCGTTGCTTTCCCAAACAACCATTATCACGAATATCCAGGATGCCTGGGCTGGCACCGGGCTGGACAATTTGTTGAATGGTCTTTTATCATTCGTGGGTCTCGGTGACAGCCTGCCAAAAACATGGGCCATATTAATCGTTATGCTTATTGTGGCTGTAGTCATCCAAGCAGGAATGTCAGCTTTTTTAAAAACGGAAATTGGTCTTGCCTTACGGGCGACTGGTGATAATGAAGCCATGGTCAAGAGTTTTTCCGCCCATACCGGCAACATGAAGATTCTCGGACTAGCAATCGGAAATGCACTTGTTGCTTTTTCGGGATCCTTGGTTGCCCAATATAACGGTTTTAGCGATATAGGCATGGGGATTGGAATCATTGTCATCGGATTGGCATCCGTCATAATCGGTGAGGCTCTATTTGGAGCAAAAACGATTGCACGTGCGACGCTTGCGGTCATTGGAGGGCGATCATTTACCGAATCGTCGTAACCTTGGCACTTCGCGTTGAATTCCTTGAAACAGGGGATGTTAAATTAATTACGGCACTTATTGTGGTCGGGGCACTTGTCATTCCAAAAATTTCCGATAAACAAAAGGAAAAAATCGGAAGAAAAGGCGGCTTAAAGAAATACAGATGCGTCATGATGGCACTTTACCGAAAGGGAGGGAAGAATATGCTTCGGTTAAATCAGATTTATAAAGTGTTCAATGAGGGAACTCCAGATGAAAAGCTAGCTCTTGGAAATCTGGAATTACAGATGACAAAAGGCGAATTTGTAACAGTCATCGGAAGTAATGGAGCAGGTAAATCGACTTTGATGAATATGATTTCCGGTAAGATTCTCCCTGATGCCGGTGAAGTCATCATCGATGGTGAAAACGTATCGGCCATTGAAGAACATGCCCGTGCAAAAATGATTGGACGCGTTTTTCAGGATCCCATGCTGGGTACGGCACCGCATATGACGATTGAAGAAAATATGGCAATTGCCTATGGCAGAACCAATAGAAGAGGTTTAGGCTTTGGGGTGACAAAGAAACGGAAAGAACTTTTTAAAGATTGTTTGGGCACCCTTCATTTAGGCTTGGAAAACCGGATGACTGCAAAAGTGGGATTATTGTCAGGGGGGGAGCGTCAGGCACTATCATTGCTGATGGCGACCTTCACCGATCCTAAAATCCTGCTTCTTGATGAACATACTGCAGCGCTTGATCCTTCGCGGGCAGAGCTTGTTACAAACCTGACGAAGGAAATCGTCGAAAAGAACCAATTAACGACGTTGATGGTGACTCATAATATGCAGCAGGCAATCGATCTTGGAAATTCCCTGATCATGATGGATAAGGGTCAGATCATTTTTGAAGCCAGAGGCGCTGAAAAGCAGAAGTTAACTGTCGAAAAACTGCTTAACGAATTCCAACGCATCAAAGGCGAAAAAATGATCAATGACCGTGCAGTGTTGATTTAAGATGATGAAAAAGGCCCGACCCAGGTGAGATTTGGGTCAGGGCCTTTTGTTTTGGGGTAATTAATAATATCAGGTCCTATTACTGAAGAAATGCTTTGCATAACTAAAATGGTTACCGCGGGGTGCTCATGAACGATCTTGATAAAAGATGTCAATCGCTGTCGGCTGTGCTCCATGATGAACTATCGTTCTTTCTGTTTCCAAAAATCATTTTTATGAATGGCCTTTTTTCGTCTTTTTAGTGGCAGCAGCTTCTTCAGCCGCGAGGTAATAATCAAAGTGCTGACCCGTTGGTGTTTCTAACGCTTCGATACGGGCTTCGAGTTTCTTAACGAGTTTGTGCATTTCTTCCATTTCACTTCTGTGCTGTAAAAGCTGATAGGATACAACATCGTCCGCTTTTGTTTTCAGGCCATTTTCAAGCCTGATGACCCGTTCAAGCAGTTGATCATGTTCTTTATTCGGTTCGGAGTGTTTCTGGATGGTTGCTTTTCTAATCTTATTCTCTGAGATGCTGACCTTTTGGAGAATGATGCCCTCGTTCAGCTGATCTTGAACTTTTCTCAATAATGCAATGTCTTCATCCGAAAACTGGTAGTGGCCAAGCTGATTCCGTTCTACTTCCATGTTCAATTGGGTGACCCAGCGTTGAATCGTACTATGGGAAACATTCAGTAACCGGGCAACTGCACTTGTATTCATCGAGATTCCCCTTTTGGTTTTGAATTCGATAAGTATGGGGGAATTCCTTTACAGATGACAAAACATGTATTCATTCGGCAAAGAAAGTGGAATTCCTACGTAATTTGCATGAGGAGCAATCCAAGGTGAATCCCCTGTGAAGCTTTTTGCAAATTCTTTTAGAAG
Organism: Peribacillus frigoritolerans; assembly: GCA_030562215.1. Taxonomy (GTDB): domain Bacteria; phylum Bacillota; class Bacilli; order Bacillales; family DSM-1321; genus Peribacillus; species Peribacillus frigoritolerans_B. The sequence goes on from JAUPFL010000002.1 coordinate 992,882, forward strand.
CAATTGTTATGGTGTGGATGGTGGTCAATCAAGCTAAAAAGGGAAAAGTGATCCAGATGTCGAATTTACCCTAAAACATGGAAGAAGGAGGGCTAGCATGAACAGGATCAACATTATAACTTTAGGTGTCAGGGATATTACTGAATCATTAAGGTTTTACCGGGACGGGTTGGGATTCCGTACATTGATTAAAGAGGACGATCCCGCAATCGTTTTTTTTAATAATGCCGGAACGAAACTTGCTTTGTATCCTTTAGAGGAACTGGCAAAAGACATTGATGAGATAGAACCGCCTAAGAAAAATGGTTTCCCGGGTCTTACGCTCGCTTATAATGCTAAATCGATTGAAGAAGTGGATGAAGTGATCAACAAGGCTGAAAAGTCTGGGGGAACAATCGAGAAATCACCTCAGGATGTTTTTTGGGGAGGATACAGCGGATATTTTTCAGACCCTGATGGTTACTATTGGGAGGTTGCGTATTCGAAGGATTGGAGTTTCGATGAAAATGATATCCTGATTATAAAGTAACGCTCACTTCAGAAGGTTTACCCTTTATAAGATGTCTGGATCATAAAAAGGGCTGTTGCCTGGCCATTGCCGTAGGAGTGGCCAGGCACAACAGCCGGTCATCATCTTGCGGCTACTGCGAAACTACATATTTGGCTAGTTCTTTACTTATTTGATTGCCCATTCGCTTTGATTGCTCTGTCGCTTCTTGTACACAGGCAATGAATGCATCTTCCACTTGATGTGCTTGTAGTGCTTTCAGACCTGCTTCAGTCGTTCCGCCTGGTGAAGTTACTTCCTTTCTTAGTACGGCAGGCGTTTTAGGTGATTTCTGTAACATGTCGGCTGCGCCCATAAGTGTCTGAAGAATCAATTGCTTAGCGGTTTCGGAATCGAGACCTATTTTTTCTGCCGATTTTTCCAATGCCTCGACCAAGTAATAAATATAAGCAGGACCGCTGCCTGATAAGCCTGTTACCGCATCTAGCTGGGTTTCATCGACCACTGCCACCGTACCTACCGTTTCAAAAAGGGTAATCGCCGTTTGTAATTGCGAGTCTTTCGTATGACAGTTAGCCGCAAGGGCCGTTGCTGATTTTCCTACAGCTGCTGATGTATTAGGCATGGCACGGACGATCGAAAACCGCTTGTTGGCGATTCCTTCCAAGCTAGTTGTATGAACACCGGCAACAACGGAAATGAACTGCATTTCTTCACGGATGTATTCTTTTATTGATTGCATCGTTTCTAAAATATCTTTCGGTTTCACCGCCAGTACGACAAGGTCTGCATCCTGTACTAATAGCTGCAGCGATCTTGTTGCAGTAACACCATATTGGTCCTTTAAATAAACGAACCGATCATCGTTTGATTTATTGGTTACAAAAATATTTTCTGGTTCAATTACCTGTTGGGTCACCAGCCCCGAAATGATTGCCTCTGCCATCGATCCAGCTCCGATAAACGCGATTTTTTTCATATTTCCCGCTCCTTTTTCTTTTAAATTTTCGGCCTTTTTTGAAAAACAAAAAGACCCCTCATCCAATAAAGGACGAAAGGTCTAGCTTCCGTGGTACCACCTTTGTTCAACCTTTCCGTAATAAATAAACAGAAAAGCTGCACTTGAATCCTCTAACGCGGGAATTACGTCAGGTTTTCCTGAAGGCTCATAAGGTAGGTTCAATAATGAGGGGGCGATGAAGCCTTTCAGCACTTTCCGAGCTTCACTCTCTTTACGCCATCAATAATTTACTTGGCCTTAATCAAAGCCATGCCGTCTTTAATTACTTGTGATTATGAAGGATATATCAGTACTCTGTCAATGATAATATATGCATGGACGATAAAAAATAGACATGAATTATGTGAAAATAATGACAGTAATTAAAAATACATGTAAAATGGTAATTATACATGATAACTATACTTAGAATCCTGGTTAGCGTATAAAAAGATTTATATAAATATAATTATTCTAAGGTGGAAAAGATTATGGCGAATTGGAATGGAGATATTGCAAAAATTGCTTTGCCCACGCCGTTTGCAGTGGGTGATGTGAATGTTTATGTAGTTAAAGGGGATGCTTTAACGTTAATCGATACTGGAGTGAAAACAAAACGATCAAAGGAAGCCTTGACTAACGGGCTTGGGGATTTAGGTCTGAAACTGACTGATATCGAACAAATCATTTTAACACATCATCATCCCGATCATGCTGGTGCACTCGATTTCTTTGAAAAGGAAATCCCGGTTTATGGACACAAAAACAACCAGCGCTGGCTTACTATCAGTGATGATTTTCTTGAAACCCATAATCGTTTTTTCCTTGATTATGCCAAAAAGTTCGGAGTGGCAGAAGAGCTGAAAAATAAACTGATCCATAACCGAGACGAAATCGGTTTCCTTAGTGAACGGAAGCTGCATGGATATTTGGCTGAGGGAGATGAGCTTCCTGGTCTTCCAGGCTGGAAAGTGATCGAGACTCCGGGTCATGCGCAAAGCCATTTATCCTTTTACCGGGAAAGTGACGGGATCATGATCGCTGGCGATCACTTGCTTGCCAAGATTTCACCTAACCCATTAATGGAACCACCTTTACTTCCCGGAGGCATGAGGCCTCGCCCGTTACTGCAATATAATGCATCACTTCAGAAATTATTGGATTTTCCCATATCCACAGTTTACTCCGGACATGGATCTGAGGTGGAAGGAGATGCGGTTGCCGACTTGATTCAATATAGATTCGAGCGGCAGCATAACCGTGCCATGCAGGTGAAAAGCATGCTTCAAGATAAGCCTTTATCTGCCTTTGAAGTGTGTCAGCAGCTGTTTCCGAAAGTATACCTTCAGGAAGTGGGACTGACACTTTCGGAAACGGTAGGTCAGCTGGACTATTTAGAAGACTTGGGTGAAGTTCAAACAGAAATCCAATCAGGGGTCATTCTGTATTCAATCGCTTAATGTTCGTAAGGAGGCCGCTTTTTTTGAATAAGTTGCAAGGTAAAGTTATTGTTATTACCGGTGCTTCCGGAGGGATTGGCAAGGAAGTTGCCATTCAAAGTGCAAAACAGGGAGGACGTCTCGTCCTCTTGGCCAGAAGCATGGATAAATTACTTCTGTTAAAGAATGAACTGATCACCCAATATGGGATTGATGCATATGCCTATAAGCTTGACGTTGCAGACACTGATCAGGTGACAAATGTTTTTAATGACATCCATGAGCAAATAGGTGAAGTGGATGTGTTGGTAAACAATGCGGGTTTCGGCACGTTTAAAGAAGCGCAGGATACGGAATTAAATGAAACGAAAGCAATGTTTGCTGTCAACGTCATTGGGCTAATGGCCTGCACAAAGCTGGTTTTACCGTATATGAAGCAGAGAAAATCGGGGCATATCATCAATATCGCTTCACAGGCCGGTAAAATCGCCACTCCTAAATCAACATTGTACTCTTCTACCAAGTTCGCAGTTCTTGGCTATTCAAACGCACTTCGGCTCGAGCTGATGGAAGATCATGTTTTTGTGACCACCGTCAATCCTGGCCCTATAGAAACGAATTTCTTTAATATTGCGGATGAATCAGGTGCATACTTAAAGAACGTTGAAAAATTCATGCTTAAGCCTGGAGATGTCGCTGCTAAAATCGTAGCGGCGATGCTGACCAATAAGAGGGAAATCAATCTCCCTGGCTGGATGAATTTAGCTGGGAAATGGTATAACATGTTTCCGAAGATCACCGAAACATTAGGAAAAAAGCATTTTTAAAAAAGTAGGCTATACTTTCGATGCCGGACAGGTCAAAGATGGTCTAATATTAGGTAAAGGGGAATGTCGATGACATTCCCTTTTTTGAAATAACCGAAGTTTTCATTTGAATTGGTAACTATTTCATGGGGAATCCGTCTATTTCTATTAGGAGGGATTTTCATGAAGATGATTGTAAACCTTTATATATATATATTCGTCGCCTTTATTCTGGGTAGCTGTCAATCCCCCGATTGGAACATGGATGAACCCATTGATAAAGGGGAACAAGGTTTCATTACGGATCTTGACGATAAAAGGGTTTTGATTAAAGGGACGTACTATAAGGTGACCAATGATACATATATTCAAGATCAACATGGTAATGACCTCGATTATTCCGACCTGGAAATCGGGATGAAAGTGAAACCGTGGCACCGGGGCGGGGTGAAGAAATCATTTCCTGGGAAAGCGGAAGCAAAAATGATTCTTGTTTTGACGGATGAAATCAGCTTAGCCGAACAAAGGGCGGTCACTGCTGCTCTCGATCATGTCAGCAAAGCGGAAAGCCAGCGATTCATGGTTCTCGAAGTCGTCCATTTACCCTCAGAGCATGTTTATAATATCGAAATGATGAATCGTTCCAACTTGGATTCTTCATTCATTGTGACAGTTGAGGATTTAACGGATGAAATATTATATATAAAATAAAACAACCGGACTGATTCACTTCGAATTCTGTCCGGTTGTTTTATGGGATATCACTGGATTTTATAAAGTTTTTGCACCTAAATATTTTGGTTTCCAATAAGAATTATCCATATCCGTGATGGTTATTCCTTTAGAAGACGTAGCACTGATGAATTGACCATTTCCGATATAGATCCCAACATGGGATACTCCTGTTCTTCCAGAAGAAGTATCAAAGAATACAAGATCACCCTTAGCTGGTGAAGATACTTTTAAACCCGTATTGGAATAGAGCAAGGATGTTGTACGCGGTAAGGTAATCCCTTGTGATTTCTGGAATACGTAATAGACGAAGCCTGAGCAGTCAAATCCAGTTGGTGTTGTTCCGCCCCATTTGTAGGGTTTGCCTATTAAGGTTTTTGCATAGCTGATCAAGCTAGTATTATTGACATTATAAACACCAAGCGCATTAAATGTGTTGCGGCCGGCAATTCCGTCGGCAGTCAACCCTTTGGCTTTTTGGAATTTTTTTACTGCGGATACAGAATAGGTGCCGTAATATGTAGTCAGTGAACCTGAATATGTGAAATAACCTTTGGTTTTTAATAGTTGTTGTAGTTGTTTGACATCACTATGTGTCATTCCGGGTCTGAGGGTTTGGTCTCCAATATTGGCAAAGGCTTGCAGTGGGGTTAGCATCATGGCAGATGCAACAGCAGCTGAAGCGATCCATTTCTTCATAATTTTCATTTCCTCTCTATCTATCTTTCTATTATTTCTTAACAATATTATCCTACAATACCATTATGACAATTAGACATAATTTTCGTTACATTTTCATTACAAAAAATGAGCATTAAGACTGGATTTTAAACAGACGAAAGCCTGTTGAAAAGGGTGGGGAAAGTTAAAAAAACTGAGTATATGGACCTATTGGATATTAATCAAGCTACCAATTGATCTTTTTCAAAAAAACTATTTGGATACTGAGTTTAAATTTGGAATTTCACCCATTTTTAGTATCTATTATATTTTTCAAGGAAATTACAATAAAAAGTAGAAATTTGTATGAAAACTTCCATTGAATAAGAACGTATATTCGGTTAGAGTTATGAATATAATAAAGCGAACGTATATTCTTGTTAGGGTGAAGAGATGATGGATTATGGGACGATGCCGAAACAATCAATTATGTGTATCGATATGAAAAGTTTTTATGCAAGCTGTTCAGCGGTCATGCTTGGGCTGGACCCGCTTGATTGTTATCTGGCGGTGGTTGGTGATTTGAAGAGGACAGGGAGCATTGTGCTTGCAGCTTCTCCAAAGATGAAGAAGGAATTTGGCATCAAGACAGGTTCGCGGATGTTCGAGATTCCGAATGATCCGAGGATTGTCGTCGTTGAACCTAAAATGGCGACTTATTTAAGGGTCTCGACGGAAATCACCCGCTTGTTCAACCGTTATGTGCCCAAAGAAGCGATTCACGTATATAGTGTGGACGAAAGTTTTGTGAAAGTCGATGGTGCCGCTTCTTTATGGGGAGATGCCCGCATGATAGCTGAAAAGATAAAAGATGAAATTGAACGGGAATTACAGCTCCCCTGTGCCATTGGAATTGGACCGAACATGCTTATGGCAAAACTTTGCCTTGATTTGGAAGCCAAACATAAAGGGATTGCGGAATGGCAGTATGAGGATGTACCAAGCAAACTTTGGCCGATTTCCCCGCTGCGTGAAATGTGGGGGATCGGCAGGCGCGTAGAAAAAACCCTTCATGGAATGGGTATATTTACGGTTGGGCAGCTTGCCAATTATGATCTTGAATTACTTGAAGCGAAGTTTGGAATTATGGGCAATCAGCTTTACCACCATGCCTGGGGAATAGATTTATCCGATATGGGGGCAGCGATCATCGAAGGGCAGGTCAGCTTCGGCAAAAGTCAAATCCTGCTGCGGGATTATAAGGAGGAACATGAGATAAAGCAGGTCATGCTGGAAATTTGCGAAGAAGTTGGAAGAAGGGCACGCACCCATCGTAAGGCAGGAAGGACGGTGAGCCTAGGCATTGGTTACAGCAAGGATGAGTTTGGCGGAGGTTTCCATCGTTCGCGTTCGATTAACGAGCCGACCAACATTACGCTGGAGTTATATAAAGTTTGCCTGGAGCTTTTTCATGAGAACTATAAGCAAAAAACGGTTCGAAGCATAGAGGTCAGACTCTCGAATATTGTAGATGATAACGAAATGCAGCTGACTTTATTTGATGCTTCGCGCTGGAAGAAGCGGGAATTGAGTTACACGGTTGATCGAATCCGCCACAAATATGGAGCCAAATCGTTATTGCGTGCAGTTTCGTATACAGAAGCAGGTACAGCCGTTCACCGAAGCAAGCTGCTTGGCGGGCATAAGGCGTAAGGTTGACTTTGAAAGGAGGAAAAAGAATGATTCGTGATCGCGGCCGTATCAAATGGACATCGATGATGTTGCCGGAACATGTGAAGATGCTGCGGGATTGGGTGGTGGAGGATGGCTATGAAACGAAGCGCATCCTGGATGAACAGCAACTGGAAGAAATGAATGCGGTGATGGGGGAAGCGATGGAGGAAAGAAAGGATGTCACGATTGCTCATTATGAAGGAAACCGGTATCAGCTGTTAATCGGCAGGATCCATTATTATAATGAGCTCACCCAAAAGCTTCATATCGTTGATCGGTTTGAGCAGGCTCACTATATCAGGCTTTCCGATATAGCGGATGTAAGGATAATGGAATGATGAGCGGAAGGGCTGTTCCCAAGGGACAGCCTTTCATTTTCGAAACGGCATCGTGATGAAAGGAACGACGTGGCATAAGAGAATCGGCATTGGTTAGAACGGTCCATGAGGAAAGTGATTTTCGTGAGGGCTGATCTTGCAAAAGGAAGCAGGCAGTTTCGTTAACAGAAACGTTTTTATCGTTTATAATGGAGGAATGCAAAGACACCGGGAGGCAGCAATCATGTATATTGAATGGACGGAAACAGCGGCTGAGAAAGTAGCCGGTAAGGTACAGGGACAAGAAGGATATTTACAGTTGAAATATGATACTGATGGCTGTGGCTGCGTGGTAAGTGGTGTGACGGCGCTATGGTGGGTCAACGAACCTGAAGAAGGTACTGAAAAAGTGGAAACGAACGGAATCCCCCTATATGTTGAGAAATCAAAAATGATTTTTCTTGATGAAGTCATGAAAATAGACTTTGTTCCGGAAGCGAACAGCTTTCAATTAAAAAGTCCGAATCAAATCTTAAATCCGAGGATGAGCTTTTTTAATAAAATCTAACTAAAAGCAAAAGAGGGGATTTTGGATACCCTCTCTTTTCTTCTCAGACAAGTTTTAGAAACTGATCGATTTGATCTTCATATTCTTTTGGATTTTCATTATAAGATTGAGCGTGGGCCCCTTTTTTAGCGATGTACAGCTGCTTTGGGCCCTCTTTTTGCTGCATATAATTCCGCTGTCATGGAAGCGGGAATAAAACTGTCATTTTCACTATGGATGAAAAGCACGGGTTTTCGGATATTTTTCATATAATCGATTGGGGACACTTCATTGGTCCAATATCCGTCACGGAGTTTGATGAACGTACGCCCAAGCGGAAACACGGTCCAAGAAGGAAATGGAACTTCATGCTTGAGCTGGTGTTTGATCTGATCCTCGAAGTTTGAAAATGGACAGTCGGCAATATAAAAATCAGCGCCATCTTCAAGCATTCCGGCATATAAAAGCAGGGTTACGGCCCCCATGGATTCTCCATGAATGCCAATATGAAGGTCGGGACCTTTACGTCTTTTCAATTCATCGATTACGGCCTTCAGGTCGAATTTTTCATAATGTCCATAACTGCTCGTCTTGCCACCGGAATCCCCATGCCGGCGGTGGTCATAAATGATCGCATTGAAGCCCCGCTTAAGAAAAATGTTCATGTACTTGATCGAATTGACTTTGTTCTCCGTCACACCATGAGAAATGACCACCCACTTTTTGGTGTCATGCGGTTCGATAAACAAGCATTTCAAGGAATATCCTGATGGTGACGATACCCAAATTTCCGATTTAGGCAGATTATCAAAATCCTCCGTGATCAGGCGTTTAGCCATGATTTCACGATTCTGGATAAAATCATCTTCCTTCTTTTTCATGTACATGATCCGATTGGAAAAATAAATGCCGACGCCGATGATATACGATAGGATTCCAGCCAGTGTAAACCACCATTTCTTCATGAAAGGTCCTCCTCGGTTGATTTTCTTTATTTTACCATGAGGGAAAAGGGAAAACACTGTTTGAAAACCATGATGAGGAAAACGGCAGTCATGATATAATAATTTCATAAATGGCCAGGAGGTTTTAAGGATGAAAAAGAAACAGCCGCGAAAACAAAATCAAAGCAAAAACCAAGATAAAGATTCATCTTCATTGAAACTCGGTGATATGATCAATCAAGATATCATGTCCCAGCTTCGTCAAAAGCAAAAAAGAACTTAATGAGGCTGAACAAGAGAAAAGGGCAGCGGAAGAAGAAAAAAAACGTGAAGAAAGAAAGCGGCGGGAGAAGAATAAATCATTCGAAGAACTATTGGGTGAAAGCAATCTGAACTGGAAGAACTATAAATGAAGAACAGGGAGCAGTTAAAGTTTTAAAAGGGCTGGCTCCCTTTTTCCGTTCAGGAAGATTTATTCCTTGCTGATATTCCTTTATTTTATAAAGTATAACGATTATATTAAAGATAAGTTCGATATGATTGCATATCGGATGGACTACTATTAGCTGGTGATATGATGCAAAGTAAAATAGAAAAAGTACTGGAAGACCAATTATGTTTCCTGCTTTATGCAAGTTCGCGGGAAATGACGAAGAAATATAAACCGCTGCTTGATAAACTTGAAGTGACATATCCTCAATATCTTGTTTTGCTTCTATTATGGGAACAGGATACACTTACAGTAAAAAAACTTGGGGAGCTCCTTGCCCTCGACTCAGGAACGCTTACCCCCATGTTGAAACGAATGGAGCAGAATGGCTTGATTGTCCGTGAACGTTCAACTGAAGATGAACGGTCTGTCATGATTAAGTTGACGGAAAAGGGACTTGGTTTACAGGAAGAGGCCTGTTTCATTCCCGATCGCATTTCGGCTATGTCGGGTGAGGATAAGAGGGTGGTTGAGGATTTAAAAGCTTCGCTGCTCCAACTATTGAAAACATTACAGCAATTTTAGTTTTAGTGAAGAAAAGACGCTTGGTAACCCCAAGCGTCTCAGTTTGTAGACAAAGGGGTTCGGAATTTAAAAATTCCGAACCCCTTTTAAAATTCCCTTGAAATTTTGACCAAAGGATAAGAGATTTGGGCTCTTCGAGCCACTATGTTAAGCCATTTTAGGACCTTTCCATGTCCAAGTGGCCATCTTCTTTAAATTAATGGCAGCGAAAGTAAGCATCGCTTGCATCGACAATTTTTTAAGTCCCCTTAAAGTAGTCCAACGCATACCATGCTTTTCTTTTGCATCTGCGAATACACGCTCAATCGTTTCATTGCGTTTCGCATATATAGGTTTTACATCTTGATGATGACGCAGATGATCTGCTTCTTCCACATATGCTTGCCAGATATGCCGTGTCACTACTTTTTGATAGTCTTTGCTTTCAGTACACCGTGATAAAAATGAGCATGTTGCACAAATTTGTTTTGGCGATTTGTACTCGCGATAGCCCTCTTTATTTGTTGTTGAGTACTTTAAAGTTTCTCCCGAAGGGTTAAAGATAACAATCGAAGTGTTCATCGTAAACATGGTCATGTTTGCGAAAGAATCCTTCTTTTGTACGAGGACGTGTATAGGTAAAGCAGGTGTGATTTCTTTGTTAAATAGGTAGCTTGTAATCACTGGTGTTGTATAAGTTGCATCTGCGGCAACTGCTTCTGGTTTTCCAACCCTCTCAATCACTTGCTCAACAAGTGGCTCCAAAATATGACTGTCATGTGTATTACCAGGTGTTACAATCGTTCCCAATACAAAACCGTTGCGGTCTGCGGCCGCATGGAATGAATGGCAAACTGTTTTGTTCGTTCATCTTTCACATAGTAGCCACTCTCAGGATCCGTAGTACTTTCTTTAATTACTTTGGTTTCTTCCTTATCAAATTTATCTGGTGGAAAAGGCTTCTTTCCATGGTTTTCACGATCTTGATTTATTTCATCTTGAAGACGTCCTTGATATGCTCGTGTTTCTTTGCGTACGATTTTCTTTTCAAATTTACGCTTATTCGCATTGGCTTTCACATGTGTGGAATCGACAAATATGTGTTTAGCACTTATTAACTTTCTTTCAGCAGCTGTCATTAAGATGCGATAGAAAATCTGTTCAAACAGGTCTGTATCTTTAAAGTGTCGCTCATAATTTTTCCCGAACGTTGAGAAATGAGGTACTTTATCATGGAAACCATAGCCTAAGAACCAACGGTAAGCCATATTTGTTTCAACTTCTTCAATCGTTTTACGCATGGAACGAATACCGAAGGTATATTGAATGAATGTCAGTTTAACTAAGATAACTGGATCAATACTTGGGCGCCCTACCTCTGAATACATATCTATCACCAAGTCATAAATGAAAGTGAAGTCAACGGAAGCCTCCATTTTACGAATTAAATAATTCGCCGGCACCAGTTGATCTAAAGTAATTATTTCAAGTTGATCTCGCTGATTAGAATTATGTTTCGAAAGCATGCTCATCGCCTCAAGTTTTAATAGTTCTATTTTAAAACCCAAAAAGACTGTAGGCAAAAAGGAGTTCTATCTGAAATTTTAAACATAGTTGATTGGAACGGAAGGTGCGAGACTCCTGCGGGAATAGCGAGTCCAAGGAAGGGAGACCCCACAGGCGCAAGTGCGCCGAGGAGGCTCCCGGACCGCCCGCGGAAAGCGAGTGCCTGAAGTGGAAATCAACGTCAAAATTTGTACAAGCCCAACAAAAAGACGCTTGGTAACCCCAAGCGTCTTTTTGTTGGACTAGTCTACATCTATTTCAAAGGCGACATCGACATTGCCATTGATTGCTTTTGAATAAGGACACATTTGATGCGCTTTATGAACAAGGGTTTCGAATGTCTCCTTGTCGACCCCGGAGCCCTTCACAGCCAAAGTTACAGCCAAGCTATACTGATGCATCTCACCCATCAATAGACTGACGCTTGCGGTGACTTTGGAATCGAAAGAAACGCGTTCAATTTTACCAACTGATTGCAAAGCACTATCAAAACATGCAGCATAACCAGCTGCAAAAAGCTGTTCCGGATTAGATGCTTCAGGCATCTGTTTAGCCCTAGGCGTTCCAGGCATCGCAATATCAACCGTGAAGTTGCCGTCAGCAGAAATTGCCGTTCCTTCTCTGCCGCCATCAACTGTTACAGACGTTGTAAATAATGTTTTTGTCATCATTTTTTCTCCCTTACCTTTTTATTTTTAATTGTGCACAATTGAATTTTACAATATTAATTTTAGGATGTCCAATGAAATGTTTAAAACCGTTTAATTGGTTTTGAAAGGAATTAGAATGATCGGAACTTGAAATCGGTAAAGAAGAAGTATGGTGAAAAAAAGGTGGAACGGAAAAAGGCTGACTATCCCGTTGGTTAAACGGAGACAGTGCAGCCTAAAGGTTCATCCTGACATATTTATTAATTACGGTGACTTTCATATTTATTCACTTTGGTCAACCGCTTCAGGATATCCAACTCAGTTTTGGACAGTGAAGGGCTGTTAGCGGCCTGGCAGTTATCACGGAGCTGCTGTACCGAGCTTGCTCCTGGAACAACGGTAGCGACGCTTTGATGGGACAATACATATTGAATTGCCGTTTCATTCAACTTCCTATCGGAAAGTTTGTCCTTTATTTGCGGAAGCAAATCTTTAAGTTCGTGATAGCTATAGTCAAGGTATCCATCCTCATTTGCTTTTTCAAGCATTTTTTCACTGAGCAGCCCTTTGGCAAGGGGCCACGGGCGATCATGCTGATCTGTTTGCTGGCCAAAAGGGACAGCCACTCTTCTGGGCGGCGGTCGAGTAGATTAAATTGCATCATCACGGAATCAAGCTCAGACTTTTCAGTGAATTCCTTGATGACATTCGGACGAATCGAGGAAATTCCATAATATCGGATATAGCCTTCTTTTTCAAATCTTCAAATGCTTCTACCGTTTCTTCGATATTGTCTGAAGTGGTGCCGCCATGTAACTGATAAAGATCAATATAATCAGTTCCCAATCGCTTTAAGCTATCTTTTACTGCCGTTTTAATATGAGCGCCAGATGGATCCCAGCTCCAGGAATCTTTATTTTCATTCCAGCGGTTTCCAACCTTGGTGGCTATGTATACCTTATCGCGGACCGATTTTAAATTCTTTCCGACGATTTCTTCATTCATACCGAAATCATATAAATCGGCAGTATCAAAATAATTGATTCCTTCATCTAAAGCGGCCTGTATGATTTCGGATGCCTGATTTTCAATAGTCCCCAATGACATGCATCCAAGCCCGATTTCAGAAACTAGCAAGTCAGAATTTCCTAGTCTGCGTTTTTCATGTTATCCACTCCCTTTACATTCATTGTAAAGGAGAAATCCATTTCACTCAAAGAATTCACTTGATCCGTTTTAAAGGAGTGGGCGGCACCTGATCGTGTATGTCGGCAATCCAATCATTGACATAAACATATTGATTTTGTAATTGTTTTAGTTTTTGAAGGATTTCCCAGCTCTTTCCGGATAAAGTAACGCTTTTTTCCAATACGTAAACTTTCATTAAATCGCCCTCCATCTTTATTATGGTAAAATGTATGAGGAAACATGCTGCAATTAGAACAGAGGAGTGGTCAGGATGAAAAAATTTGAAGAAAAAACGCTGTCTTCGGAAAAAATCTTCACAGGAAAAGTAATCAGCCTGCAAGTGGATGATGTAGAGCTTCCTGATGGGAAAACGGGTAAACGTGAAATAATCAAGCATCCGGGAGCGGTTGCCATCATAGCTCTCACGTCAGAAAATAAGATCATCATGGTTGAACAGTACCGTAAAGCGCTGGAGAGAAGCTTGGTGGAAATTCCTGCAGGGAAGCTGGAAAAAGGCGAAGAACCGGTTCTGTCGGCTAAACGGGAGCTGGAAGAGGAGACAGGTTATGATTGTGAAAAAATGGAGCACATCATATCCTTCTATACATCCCCAGGTTTCGCCGATGAATTGGTCCACATGTATGTGGCCCACAATTTGAAAAAGAAAGAAAATGCGGCACCACTGGATGAAGATGAATTTGTCGAGATGCTTGAACTCACGTTGGAGGAAGCCCAAACTTATATGGATGAAGGGAAGATCCAGGATGCCAAAACGGCATATGCAGTTCAGTATCTGCAATTGAAAAAGGCGATGACATCATAAATGAAAGAGTATTACGCTGACCTGCATATCCATATAGGCAGAACGAGAAGCGGAAGGGCCGTGAAAATAACAGGTGCTAAAACGTTAACCTTCAGCAATGTGCTGCAAGTGGCAAGTGAAAGGAAGGGCCTTGATCTAATCGGGATAATCGATTGCCATTCTCCTGAAATTATCGAAGAGATCGAAGCGGGGATTCTGGATGGCGAAATCACGGAAAAGATTGAAGGCGGACTTCAATACAAGAATACAACCATCATTCCGGGCTCGGAGATTGAAATTTATGATCAGAATTGTAATGGACCGATCCATGTCCTCGCCTATTTTCCCACTTTAAAAGCGATGAAGGAATTCTCCTCATGGATGAGCGGACATGTTAAAAATATCACCTTGAGCTCCCAAAGGATTTATTGCGATGGAAGAACGCTGCAAAAAATCGTGAAGTCACTGGGCGGCCTGTTTATCCCGGCACATGTTTTCACCCCATTTAAAAGCTTATATGGAAAAGGGGTGCGATCCAGTCTGACAGAAGTATTCGATCCGAAGCTAATTGATGCCATCGAACTTGGTTTAAGTTCAGATACAGAAATGGTCAAGGATATCGAGGAGTTGGACTCCTATGTATTCGTAACAAATTCCGATGCGCATTCGCTTGGGAAAATCGCTCGTGAATATCAAAAAGTCCTGCTTGAAGAACCAAGTTTCAATGAGTTGGCAAAAGCCCTTAAAGAAACAGGGAATCGCAAGGTGACCGTTAATTATGGATTGAACCCCTTATTGGGAAAGTATCATCAAACCGTATGTTCAGGGTGTTTACATCAGGTATTGAGGGATAGTGAACAATGTCCTGAGTGTGGTAATAAATCCATTATTAAAGGGGTATCGTCCAGGATTGAAGAACTCTCCATTTCCGAGATGGACGGGAGAAACGGAAAGGAAAGGCCGCCGTATATCCATCAAGTACCACTAGATTTCATACCGGGACTTGGACCTAAATCCATGGAAAAACTGCTGGTGGCATTTGGAACAGAGATGAATATCCTTCATGAAGTTACGCTTGAACAGCTAATGGAAATCGTTCCTGAAAAATTGGCGGTCTACATCGATTCTGCCAGAAAAGGGACGCTTTCTTTTGAAGTGGGGGGCGGAGGAAAGTACGGAAAGATCAAAAAGGAATTAACTGAAAAAGTCCTGACAGATGAGATCTGCCAGGACTTTTTTTAATTTGTAGTTTTTGCATAAATGGAGGTGTCCCGCACTTCCTTTCCGTCTGCACTAAGGCAGTCATTACGCAAAATTCCTTCAAGGGTAAATCCCAGCTTCTCGGGAATCCGTTTGCTGGCAATATTATTAGGATCACAGCGAATTTCGACCCGTTTTGCGCCGTAATGGTAAAAGGCGAATTTGGTTAACTTTTCCACGGTCTCCGTTATGTAGCCTAGTTTACTGAATCTCGTATCAATCCAATAGCCAATTTCGAATTTAGGGATATCCCAGTTAATTCGGTGCAGACCAGTGGAGCCGATGAATTGATCGTCTTCTTTCCTATAAATATGGAGTCTGATATCCTCTTTTAAAATGAAGTCCGCAAAGGCCTTAAGAACGTTCTGTTCAGAGGTTTCCAAAGAAACATCTTGATGGGCAAACGGCAGCCACTGTTGCAATTCAGGTTTAGAATGGACAATGGCTTCGTAAAGGTCCAGGCCATCGCCAGGCTGACAAGGTCTTAGATATAATCGTGGGGTTTCAATTTTTTCGGGAAAATCCATTAATATAGGTTTCATATCCTGCCTCCATCTCATTGGTATGGAAAATTATAACATGGATTGGGTTCAAGGTGTTCGGCTGATGGGGAAAGTTTTCTTAGCATAAATGAAAGAGTGAAAACATAGATTCTAGTAAGCGGAGTTGGGAGGATGAAAGATGAAAAAAAATCTGTCGTACAAAATGCCGTAATGAAACATATTAACGAACATTCCTCATTATATGTCTTTATCACTGTGCTTTTTTGATGGGTGTCATTTTTGGGGCAATATTGGTGAATAGCTTGAGCTTTACCCAAAAGGAAGACTTGTTCTATTATTTATCGCAATTTTTCGGACAAGTATCCAAAGGTGAATTTGCATCTTCGCATGATATGTTCAGCCAAAGTATTATGCATAATATAAAATATATAGGGGTCATCTGGATTCTCGGAATATCGGTCATCGGTTTGCCTGTCATCCTGGTTTTGTTATTTATAAAAGGGATGGTTGTTGGATTCACGGTAGGCTTTTTAGTCAATCAAATGGGATGGAGCGGGTTCTTATTATCGTTTGTCGCTATTCTGCCCCAAAATATTTTCATCGTCCCGATATTCATCGTAATAACCGTTCTTGCAGTCTCGTTATCAATGAAAATGATCAGCCGGATTTTCCTTAAGCAGGTTCGTGAACCGCTGAAGCCGATAATTTCACGGTATATTTTCTCATTGGTTTTGTCGGGGGTATTTTTGATTGCGGCAGCTGCATTTGAAGCGTACCTATCCCCTTCTTTAATGAAAAATGTCGTAAGTTTATTGGGTCATTGATGGAAATATACCGTTCCCGCAAATTTTTTTATCTTTAACAAGAAATCTATTTTGACAGTTTCCCTCTTTTGATATAATGGATAAGATAGCGGCGCGGGAGGGAATATTAGGTATGGAAATAGAAAACAGAATTGATAGGATAAAAAAGCAGTTACACTCGTCCAGCTACAAATTAACGCCTCAGCGAGAAGCGACCGTCCGCGTTTTACTGGAGCATGAAGAGGATCATTTAAGCGCAGAAGACGTTTACCTCCTTGTCAAAGAAAAGTCGCCGGAAATTGGATTGGCAACAGTTTACCGTACGCTAGAGTTGCTGACTGAATTGAAGATAGTAGATAAAATTAACTTTGGAGACGGGGTTTCCCGTTATGATTTAAGACAAGAAGGAGCTGCGCATTTCCATCATCATCTTGTTTGTGTGGAATGTGGTGCGGTAGATGAGATCCAGGAAGACTTACTTGAAGACGTAGAAGACATTGTGGAACGCGACTGGAACTTCAAGATAAAAGACCATAGATTAACCTTTCATGGCATTTGTCATCGATGTCATGACAAAGAAGAAAATTAGGGTGAATGAAGTCGGGCCTTTTCCATTTAATGGAGAAGGTTTTCTGCATTTTAAAAGCCTGTTTTCTCAAGTGAGAGCTGTTTTTGCTTTCTCCTTTCCGAAACATGTATAAAACTTGTCCTGTTGGGCATAGATTGATACAAAGGGCCGAATGGGAGGGAAAGGATGAAAACATCATTATCGCTTATTTTGCACACGGCTAAAGTGATGATTCTCTTTGTTAGCTTCACTGTTCTTTTTATATAGGAATGGTATGGTTGAATCAGGAATATCAAAATTATCATCGTTATGATGAACCGAAAGGCATGGCTGTAAAAGTATCGAAGGCTGTTGATACGGGTGATGATGCATGGCTTGAACGCCTAATGTTGTTTTATTTAAACGGGGAGTAATGAATATGGAGAATCAAATTAGGGATTTCATTCATTTTTTAACCATTGAAAAAGGCCTTGCCAATAATACGCTCGTCTCGTATGAGCGTGACTTAAGATCATATTGGAGCTATCTGAAAGATGTTGAAACCATTGGGGATTGGAATGATTCACGGCGGGTGAACATCCTGCATTTTCTCGTGCATTTGAAGGATCAAGGGAAATCATCGAAGACGGTAGCGCGTCATATAGCTTCCATTCGGTCTTTTCATCAATTTCTTCTAAGGGAAAAAGTAACCGATCAAGATCCGTCCATACATATAGAAACGCCAAAACCGGAACGAAGCCTTCCAAAGGTATTAAGCATGGAAGAGGTTGAAGCACTATTGGAAGCCCCGAAGAAAATGGATGAATACGGATTACGCGATAAGGCAATGCTGGAACTGATGTATGCGACGGGTATGCGTGTCAGTGAGTTGATATCCATGGATGTGAGTGATGTCCATGCATCGATGGGTTTTGTCCGTTGTGTAGGGAAAGGAAATAAAGAGAGGATCATTCCGATTGGACAAACTGCATTGAGTGCGATTGAACATTATATGGAAAGTTCCCGGGGGAAAATGGCCAGTCCCAAGCACAGGACAGATTCACTTTTTTGAATCATCATGGAAATAGGCTGACAAGGCAGGGCTTTTGGAAGATTTTAAAAAACTTGTAAAATCGGCACAAATTGAAAAAGAAATTACACCGCATACACTCAGACATTCTTTCGCGACACATCTATTGATGAATGGGGCTGATTTACGTGCCGTCCAAGAAATGCTCGGTCATGCGGATATATCGACAACTCAAATTTATACACATATTACGAACGTACGGATCAAGGATGTCTATTCAAAATTCCATCCGCGAGCTTAAAGGAATAGTAGAATGGTAGAAAGGTTGTGAATTTAACTGCGAGGCAGTTGAAGGAGCAGCCTTTTTTCTTTGTCGATTAGGCTGATATAAGTGCTGCTGATGATCTAACGCACATCTTTTGGCACTTTGTTTCATTCCGAAATATATTATTTGTCTCTATCATGGTAATCGTTTACAATGTAGAGAGGTCAGACTTCTGACGTTCTTGCGATTTCATTTAAAAGAAGAGTAACTGAGCAGAATAAGGGTATTATAGAGAGTATAAAAAGTGATTTACTATTTTAGGAGGAATGACTCATGAAAGGGAATTCAGCATTTAAACGAATATTTGTAATAGTTATGGATTCAGTTGGGATTGGCGAAGCACCTGATGCAGATTTATTCGGCGATAAAGGTGCGGATACACTCGGCCATATCGCAGAAAAATGAATGGATTGAACATGCCGACCCTCGCAAAATTGGGTTTAGGCAATATTCGTGAAATCAAGGGAATTGATAAAGCTCAGCAACCTCTCGCATACTATACGAAAATGAAGGAAGCCTCTACAGGAAAAGATACGATGACTGGACATTGGGAAATCATGGGTTTGAATATATCGACTCCATTCCGTGTATTTCCAGATGGTTTCCCGGAATTATTAGTCAATGAACTCGAGGCGAAGATGGGTCGGGGAATTATTGGGAACGTCCCGGCAAGCGGCACGGAAATCATTGAGAGGCTTGGCGAGGAACATATGAAAACGGGTGCGCTGATTGTATATACATCGGCTGATTCCGTATTACAGATTGCTGCACATGAAGATATCGTCCCGATAGACGAATTATACAAGATTTGTGAAATTGCCCGTGAAGTGACAATGGCTGATGAGTTCAAGGTTGGACGCGTCATTGCCAGACCGTTCACAGGTGAACCGGGCAACTTCAAAAGAACGCCTAACCGTCATGATTATGCATTAAAGCCGTTTGACCGGACAGTAATGGATGAATTGAAAGATTCTGGTTATGATGTGCTTGCAATAGGGAAGATCTCGGATATCTTTGATGGGGAAGGTGTGACTGAATCATTAAGGACCGTATCCAATATGGATGGAATGGATAAATTAATCCAAACGGTAGAACAGGATTTCAAAGGGTTAAGTTTCCTTAATCTAGTCGACTTTGATGCTTT
This sequence comes from Peribacillus frigoritolerans, assembly GCA_030562215.1. Taxonomy (GTDB): domain Bacteria; phylum Bacillota; class Bacilli; order Bacillales; family DSM-1321; genus Peribacillus; species Peribacillus frigoritolerans_B. Next base: position 1,012,381 of record JAUPFL010000002.1, read on the forward strand.
ATACGGTCACCGCCGCGATCCAGAGGGATACGGAAAGGCATTGGAAGAATTCGATGCTCGGATGCCGGAAGTCCTTGAAAAACTGAAAGAGGATGATTTATTGATCATCACCGCAGACCACGGGAATGATCCGGTCCATGAAGGAACCGATCACACACGTGAATATGTACCATTATTAGTCTATTCCAAACGATTTACAGAAGGTGCCGAACTCCCGATAAGAGATACTTTTGCTGATATTGGGGCGACGGTCGCTGCTAATTTTGATGTGAAAATGCCTGCCTTCGGAAAAAATATATTGGGCGATCTAAATTTAGGGGAGAATAAATAAATGTTTAATAAAATAGAGACTGCTGCGTCATTCATAAAAAGTAAAATGGAAGGCTCTCCGGAGATAGGACTGATTCTTGGTTCCGGACTTGGAGTATTGGCGGATGAAATTGAAAATCCGATAACGATTCCTTACCACGAAATCCCGGAATTCCCGGTATCGACTGTTGAAGGACACGCTGGACAGCTTGTCATTGGACATTTAAGTGGCAAAAAAGTTGTAGCGATGCAAGGACGTTTCCATTTTTATGAGGGTTATTCCATGGAGAAGGTCACTTTTCCTGTCCGTGTAATGAAACTTCTTGGTGTTGAGACGTTAATCGTAACGAATGCTGCCGGAAGCGTTAATGAAAGCTATGAACCAGGTGACTTGATGCTCATTACGGATCATATTAATTTAATGGGGGCAAACCCATTGATTGGTCCTAATGAAGAGCGTTTTGGCCCTAGATTCCCTGATATGTCGGAAGCTTATAATAAAGACCTTAGGACGCAAGCCAAAAAAATAGCGGCTTCACTAGGATTGGATATTAAAGAAGGTGTCTATATCGGAAATACAGGACCGACCTATGAGACACCGGCAGAAGTGAAAATGGCAAGGATCCTTGGCGGGGATGCAGTTGGTATGTCGACAGTTCCGGAAGTGATCGTAGCAAGGCATAGCGGAATGAAGGTGCTCGGAATCTCATGCCTTACCAATATGGCCGCAGGCATTCTTGATCAGCCTTTGTCACATGAAGAGGTAATTGAAACGACTGAAAAAGTGAAAAGCAGTTTTCTTGAATTTGTTAAGCAAATCGTTAAAGACATATAAAACGAACCAAAAAATACAAGTACACCTAAAGAGAAGCGGTGTCTTCAAAAAGCGGGGATTCTAATATGAGAATGGTAGATTTAATCGAGAAAAAGCGTGATGGAAAGGCTCTTACTACAGAAGAAATACAGTTCATCATCAAAGGGTTTACCGATGGATCGATTCCGGATTACCAAATGAGCGCTTGGTCAATGGCTGTTTATTTCAAAGGCATGAATGAGCAGGAACGTGCTGATCTAACCATGGCAATGGTCGAATCAGGAGATCAAATTGATTTATCGATGGTTGAAGGAATCAAGGTCGATAAACATTCAACAGGCGGTGTTGGTGATACCACAACTCTAGTGCTTGGGCCATTGGTTGCTGCTGTAGGTGTTCCAGTGGCAAAGATGTCAGGACGCGGTCTTGGCCATACAGGCGGAACGATCGATAAGTTGGAGTCTGTAAAAGGATTTCATGTCGAAATAGAAAATGACGAGTTCATCCGACTTGTAAATAAAAATAAGATAGCTGTCATTGGGCAAAGTGGTAACCTGACTCCGGCCGACAAAAAGTTATATGCATTGCGCGATGTTACGGGTACCGTTAACAGTATCGGTTTGATTGCTGGCTCGATCATGAGTAAGAAAATCGCCGCGGGTGCTGATGCAATCGTACTTGATGTTAAAACGGGAGCGGGCGCTTTCATGAAAACTCTCGAAGATTCCGAAGAGTTGGCGCATGCAATGGTTAGCATTGGTAACAATGTGGGACGAAACACGATGGCTGTCATTTCCGATATGAGCCAACCGTTGGGTTATGCAATCGGAAATGCTTTAGAAGTGAAGGAAGCCATCGATACGCTTAAAGGAGAGGGACCGGAAGATTTAACGGAACTTTCTTTAACACTAGGAAGCCATATGGTATACCTTGCCAAAAAGGCAAGCTCGCTGGAAGAAGCAAGAACCTTGCTGGAAAATGCGATCAAGGATGGTTCTGCACTTAACTCATTCAAGATTTTCCTGGAGGCGCAGGGAGGCGATGGTTCGGTTGTAGATCAGCCGGAAAAACTACCGCAGGCTTCTCATACATTCGAGCTGGAAGCGAAAGAGGACGGATATGTATCGGAAATCATCGCTGATGAAGTAGGAACGGCAGCCATGCTATTAGGAGCCGGGCGGGCGACAAAAGAATCAGAGATTGATTTGGCAGTCGGACTGGTACTTCGTAAAAAAATCGGGGAAACCGTGGCAAAAGGTGAATCACTTGTGACGATTTACAGCAATTTCGAAGATGTTTCAAAGGTAAAAGAAAAATTGTATGAAAGCATTACGATTTCAAAAGAGAAAGTAGAAAAACCTACATTGATCTATAAAGAGATCATGGAATAAACATTATCCAAAAAAGGCCGCACTTTTGAGCGGCCTTTTTACGTTTATCCCATTGGATTTTTAAAAGGGGATGCCCATGCGCATCCCCTTTTAATTTGGTTCACTTTGTTACCCTATATCCAGTATATGTTCAAAATTCATCTTTATTTGTATAAAAATGGGTTTAATGGAAAAAATAAAAAATATAAAGATTGGAGGGTATGGAGATGAAGCGGATTCTTTCTGTATTTTTAACCGTTTTGGTAGCATTGGGTTTTAACATCCCGCATACAAAAGCAGCTGAAGAAAAAGGAGTCGAATTGGCGGCAAATGCTAAATCCGCTATTTTGATTGAACGGGATACAGGTACTGTTCTCTATGATAAAAATGCAGACGATCGTCTTTCACCGGCAAGCATGACGAAAATCATGACGATGCTGCTGATAATGGAAGCGATCGATAAAGGCGAACTTAGCATGAAGGAGAAAATCAGGACTAGTGAGTATGCAGCGTCGATGGGCGGTTCCCAGATCTTCCTCGAGCCAGGTGAAGAAATGACCACAGAACAAATGCTTAAGGGGATCTCGATTGGTTCGGCGAATGATGCATCGGTGGCGATGGCTGAACGTTTAGCTGGATCGGAAGAAGAGTTTGTCAGGAAAATGAACAAAAAGGTGAAAGACCTCGGGTTGAAAAATACAAAGTTCCAAAACGCAACGGGACTTCCTGTTAAAGATCATTACAGTTCGGCACATGATATGTCGATCATGGCGAAGGAATTATTGAAATACGATACGATTACAAGGTTCACGGGTACATATGAAGATTATCTCCGTGAAAATACCGAAAAGAAATTCTGGCTAGTCAACACAAATAGATTAGTGAAATTTTATCCTGGGGTCGATGGACTGAAGACAGGATTCACCAATGAAGCGAAATATTGTTTGACAGCGACTGCTAAAAAAGGGAATATGCGTGTCATTGCCGTCGTTTTCGGAGCCGTTTCTCCAAAGGAACGAAACGCTCAGGTCACCAAGATGTTAGATTATGCATTTTCACAATACATCACATACCCTATTTATAAACGCGGTGAGGTGTTAGGTGAAGCCAAGGTAAGTAAAGGACAAAAGAAATCCGTGGTAGGCGTCACAAGTGAACCTATTTCAGTTTTGACAGCCAAAAACGGAACGGCAAAGGATTTTACAAAAAAATCACGCTTGATAAAGATTTGGATGCCCCGATTAAAAAAGGTGATGAGATTGGTACGCTTGAATTGAAGAAAAACGGTAAGGTGTATGTCGAATCTCCGATTGTTGCGAAGGAAACTGTTGATAATGCCAGCTGGTGGCAATTGTATAAACGGGCTTTCGGCATGTTTACCCAGGCGAAATAGAATAAATTGTCGCATTGCCTGTTAATCGTACTAATTTAGGCGAAACTCCACTAGTTTTGCTAGTAAGGAGGAATCGGCAGGTGAAAAAGAGAATTTGACTCTTTATAAGACAGTGAAGGAGGCTGTATATAATGAGTCTTACGATTAATATGGAGGCGAAAAACCGCGTATTGTGCATTCGTCTCAAAGGTGATTTAGATCATCATACAGCAGAAAAATTGAAAAATCAGGCAGAGGCAGCCATTCAAAAGCATAATATCAAGCATATCATCCTTAACATGGAAGAATTGGATTTTATGGACAGTTCAGGGCTCGGAGTTATTTTGGGTCGTTATAAGCAGGTAAACAAAAAGCAAGGTGAAATGGTGGTCTGTGCAATTTCTCCAGCAGTAAAGCGATTATTTGAGATGTCAGGGTTGTTTAAAATTGTTAAAATGGAACTATCCGAAAAAAACGCTTTGCAAAGACTGGGGGTTGCCTAATATGAAAAATAAAATGGAAACGAAATTTTCTGCACTTAGCCAAAATGAATCTTTTGCCAGGGTAACGGTTGCGGCATTCATTGCCCAATTGGACCCGACGATGGATGAATTGACAGAGATCAAGACCGTCGTGTCAGAAGCCGTTACGAATTCGATTATCCATGGGTATGAGAGTGATCCTGAAGGTTGGGTCTACATTTCAGTGGTCATCGAAGGCGATACTGTGGAATTGACCATCCGGGATGAAGGACTGGGCATTGAAGACGTCGAGGAGGCTAAACAGCCGTTATTTACGACAAAACCCGAACTTGAACGTTCCGGTATGGGATTCACCATCATGGAAAACTTCATGGATGAAATCAATATAATTTCCCATAAGGGCGAAGGCACGATCATTCGATTAAAAAAGCACTTAACTACAAGCAGAGCTTTGTGCAATTAAGGGAGACTTGCATATGGATGTGGAGGTTAAAAACGAGAAGAGCAAGAAAGGCCAGCCCCATTTAAAAGATGAGGAATTGCGGAGTTTAATCCAACGCAGCCAGAGCGGTGACCAAGATGCAAGGAATTTGATTGTCAATAGCAATCTGAGGCTTGTATGGTCAGTAGTGCAAAGATTCCTCAATCGAGGTTACGAACCGGATGACCTTTATCAAATAGGCTGTATAGGTCTGTTGAAGTCCGTGGATAAATTTGACTTATCGTTTGAAGTGAAATTCTCAACGTATGCTGTGCCTATGATCATTGGTGAAATCCAACGTTTTATCCGTGATGACGGAACGGTTAAGGTAAGCCGGTCATTAAAGGAAATGGCGAATAAAATCCGCCGGGCCAAAGAGGAACTTTCAAAGACGTATGGCCGTGTTCCGACTGTCAATGAATTGGCGGAACATCTAGAGCTGTCGCCAGAGGAAATCATCATGGCCCAAGAAGCTAGCAGGAGCCCTTCATCCATCCATGAAACGGTTTATGAAAATGATGGAGATCCGATTACCCTTCTTGACCAGATTGCCGACCATAATGAAACATCCTGGTTCGATCAAATCGCTTTGAAAGAAGCCATACATGAATTGAATGAACGTGAAAGGCTGATTGTTTTCCTGAGGTATTATAAAGATCAGACGCAATCGGAAGTGGCGGCAAGGCTTGGTATTTCCCAAGTTCAGGTGTCAAGGCTGGAAAAGAAGATTCTTCAGCAAATGAAAAACCACATGAATCAGTGATTCATGTGGTTTTTTTATTGCGCTGAAAATAAATATTGATTTTAGGAAAAAGTAAAAGTGACTTAAGATGAAAATATGGATGGGGTCGAATTTTTAGTTGAATTTAGGAATAAAAACGAATATTATAGTAAAGGTCGCGTTTCTCATTCGTTTTTTATCTTTCTTTCAATGAATAATGATCAGGAAAAACGTCGATGCAGTACAATATTAGGACACCTTGTATTTTCGTGCAAACGGTTGTCGGTGATTCCTTTAGATCTGGAGGTCTAAAAATATGTTTATGGAAAAGTTTTTCTCCCTGAAAGAAAATGGGACGGATGTCCGTACAGAAGTCATGGCGGGTGTTACGACATTTTTAACTATGGTTTATATCCTCATTGTGAATCCGGCTTTATTGTCTTCAATCGGAATTCCATTTGAACAAGTTTTCATGGCAACGGTCATATCAGCGGTGATTGGTACCCTTATCATGGGGCTCGTTGCAAAATACCCGATTGCGATAGCACCAGGGATGGGTTTGAATGCTTATTTTGCCAGCGTGGTGGGGGCACAGGGCCTTTCATACCAGACCGTATTCGGTACGGTTTTCATTGCTGGTTTGCTATTTCTATTAATTAGCGTGACTAGCTTGCGTAAAATGATAATTGATGCGATCCCTAACTCATTGAAATATGGCATCACATCCGGAATTGGTTTATTCATTGCGTTTATCGGATTGAAAAATGCTGGAATCGTAGTGCCTAATGAATCAACGATGGTGACGCTTGGCGATTTGCATCAGCCTGGAACCGTTTTAGCGTTAGCAGGCTTATTCATTACCTTGATTTTTATGGCCCGTAATATAAAAGGGGCAATTTTCATTGGTATGATCGTTACGGCAATCATTGGCTACTTTATCGGTTTGCTCAACTTCGATGGGGTCTTATCTGTACCACCAACACCGGTATTTTTCGATATCGATATCGCTGGGGTCTTCACGAATTCTTTATATTCAATCGTTTTCGCCTTTTTACTCGTGACGATCTTCGATACGACAGGTACCTTGATTGGCGTGACAGAACAGGCAGGACTAACGAAGGATGGGAAAATCCCTCGTGCCAAGAAAGCCTTTTTAGGTGATGCGATTGCGACTACAGTCGGCTCGATGTTTGGTACAAGCCCATCGACTGCCTATGTGGAATCAAGCACGGGAGTGGCCGCAGGCGGACGTACGGGATTAACCGCTACTGTCGTGGCAATCTTGTTTGCTGTATCGATTTTCTTTTCTCCATTGATATCGGCAATTTCTTCAGTTCAAGCAATCACAGCTCCCGTTTTGATCATCGTGGGATGTTTCATGATGGAAGGGCTGGCTAAAGTCAATTGGAAAATTTTCGATGAGGCATTTCCGGCATTTGCAATCATTTTAACGATGCCGCTTACTTCAAGTATATCTACAGGGATTGCAATTGGGTTCATCACATATCCCCTAATGAAGGTATTCAGTGGAAAAGGAAAATCAGTACACCCGCTCATTTATATTTTTGGATTGATATTTTTGGTTCAGCTGATTTTCTTCCCCACTCATTAATAGATGAATGTAAACCAAAAAGACATGCTGTCATTGCAGCGTGTCTTTTTTTGTTTTCAAATTAGTAATATTTGGACATGGTTCACTTCCTGCATTTTCAAACTGCTTCCAATCCATACTACTAGCATAAGGAAATAAAAGGTCGGGATGTGATGATAATGGCAGTTGTATATATCAGGATGAGGAACCGTGTACAAGCAAAGGGAAATCAAACGGTGAGGATAAAAGATATTGCAAGGATAATCGGGCCTGAAGAAGTGATTACCAAAATTGAAGAAATCATATTATTAACGGTCAAGAAGGAAGATAAGAATATTATTGTCATTGATTTGGCTCAAGTTATCATGGCCATCCGCAAGGTGGATCCGACTATTGAAGTGGAAACATTCGGCCCCTCCCAAACGATCATCGAAATCATCCTCTCGAAAAAGAAAATGTCATACCTGTCATTCGCCTTAGTTTGGTTTTTGTTATTTGTCGGAGGCGGGATGACGATCATGAATTTTCATGTGGATGTGAGCATGGGGGAAGTGCATCAAAAAATCTTTACTATAATAACGGGAAAAGTGGAAGATAAGCCGTTATTGATCCAAATCCCATATAGCTTCGGCCTTGGTATGGGCATGATTCTATTTTTTAATCATTTCTTTAAAAAACGCTTCAATGAGGAACCTAGTCCGCTCGAGGTTGAAATGTTCAACTATCAGCAGGATTTGGACCGTTATGTAATCATGAATGAAAATAAGGAAAACGTGCGCCACCTTGATGACCGGTAAAATCATCTTCGGAATCTTTGTCGGTTTAGCCGGGGGTTTTGCGACAGGTGCCGGTTTTGTAGCGTTTTTAACTGTACTTGGGGTGATTCCAAGACTGACTCAGCTGACAAAGACAATGAAAATGATTCATTACTACGAAGGAGCCATCATTGCCGGAGTTGTCGCAGGAACATGGTTAGGATTACAGGAAACGGAACTTTCCCTCCCGCATTTTCTATTAATTCCGATCGGTTTGGCTGACGGGATATTTAATGGGATGCTTGCTGCTGCCTTAACTGAAGTCCTGAATGTATTTCCGGTTCTTTCAAAACGAATCGGAATTCAAGAGAAGATCATTTATCTGTTAATGGCACTCGTATTGGGAAAAATAGCCGGATCATTATTCCAATGGATTTATTTTGTCGATTTATAAGTGTATGAGGTAACTATTCCTGATGATGAAAGGTAGGCCCAAGATGGTGACCAAACGAAAAGTGATATTGATTACGGATGGAGATGAGTATGCGAAACGGGCTGTCGAGCATGTAGCCAAGGAAATAGGGGGAAGATGTATCTCCATGTCCCAAGGTAATCCATCACGATATACGGGCTTGGAGTTAGTTGAATTAATAAAAAGGCGAAGCATGATCCTGTATTGGTCATGTTTGATGATAGCGGTTTTATAGGAGAAGGATCAGGCGAACAGGCAATGAAGGTAGTTGCCGGACACCCTGATATTGATGTCCTTGGCGTGATAGCGGTCGCATCAAAGACTAGAAGGGAAGAATGGACCAAGGTGGATATCTGTATTGACCGTGATGGTAATTTGACACCGAACGGGGTTGATAAATACGGCGCCGAGGAATTTGAACTGGGCAAGATAACAGGTGATACTGTGTATTGCATCGATCAATTACATGTTCCCATAGTAGTTGGGATAGGGGATATCGGAAAAATGTCCCATCAGGACGATTTTAAAGAGGAGCACCGATAACGAAGCTAGCGGTGGAAATCATATTGGAAAGGAGTGGTCATGATGACTTCAGAAAAACCTCAAAACATGATGCCGATTCCGAGTAGGGTAGCGGAAGTTGACGCGTACATGGAAGAGAAAGTAGGTCTGGGCGTCAGCTTTGACTTAGGAGTAAGAAGGATAAAGGTCTTAAGAAAAGATGTGCATATTTACTATATAAACGGGCTGACGGATACAGAGTATATCATTGATATCCTTGATTCTCTTATTCATAACAAAAATGCCGATATCGTGTCTACTAAAGTTTTTGATGTAGTCAAAGACTTACTCGTACACCAATCCGTTCAGGAAATAAAGACGATGGATGAGCTTGTTGATCAGGTATTATCCGGTTTAATAGTCGTTGTTGTTGATGGTAAACCAATAGGATTGGTAGTGGATGTCAGGAGTTATCCCGGGAGACAGCCAGTAGAACCCGATACGGAAAAAGTCGTCCGTGGATCAAGGGATGGTTTTGTCGAGAATATCATCATTAACACAGCGATAACCAGACGAAGAATCCGGGATGAAAGATTACGTTTCGAAATGTTGCATGTAGGGGAACGATCGAAATCCGATATATCCATCGGCTACATTAAAGATATTGCCGATCCGGATTTAATAGAAATCGTTCGTAAGGAATTGAATAGTATTGAGGTTGATGGCATAACGATGTCTGATAAAACGATCGAAGAGTTCATCGTAAAGCAAAGGTATAACCCCTACCCGCTTGTCAGATACACGGAACGGGCTGATGTGGCGGCAACGCATTTGCTTGAGGGGCATGTCCTCATTTATGTGGATACTTCACCGAGTGTCATCATTACCCCGTCCACCCTTTTTCATCACATGCAACACGCTGAGGAATATCGGCAGGCACCTGCCGTTGGGACCTTGGTGCGCTGGGTACGGTTTCTCGGGATTTTCGTTTCATTATTCTTGCTGCCGATTTGGTTATTGTTTTGTTTAGAGCCTTCCCTCCTGCCGGAAAAGTTCGAGTATATCGGGCCGAATGAAAAACGCATATACCCATAGTGGTCCAAATCTTCATTTCCGATATAGGCATAGAATTTTTAAGGATGGCAGCCGTTCATACCCCGACCCCGCTTTCCACGGCAATGGGCTTGGTTGCGGCGGTTTTGATAGGACAAATAGCGATAGATGTTGGCCTATTTGTACCTGAAGTGGTTCTCTACGCTTCTGTAGCGACAATCGGTACATTTGTCACTCCGAGTTTAGAATTGGGGGTTGCGAATAAAATTTCCCGTTTAGTACTGATAGTGTTGGTCGCTTTATTTAAAGTGCCTGGCTTAGTTATAGGCATCACACTCTATTTGATCATGCTCACTAGTATAAAAACCTTAAATACGCCTTATTTATGGCCGCTTCTCCCATTTCAGCCGAAGGCCTTGTCACATATAATATTTAGAAGACCTTATCCAGGTTCTATAGAACGTCCGAGCATTGTACATCCCCAGGATTTATATAGGCAGCCGAGAAAATCTAAAGGTTGATGTTGTCGAAAAGTTGTGGTAATTTATTTTTATTCGGATAAAGCGATAAAGTTAGGCTTCACAAAGAGAAAAAGCTACCATGACTCTTTGGAGTTTAAACCAATCTGTCTTTCCCTTCGAACCACTAAGCAGTCATAGAGAACAATATTTACATGGGATAATTGATTCGGATGAGGCTTGTTCATATAGAGGACCTTTTACAGCAGGGTATCTTTATTTGAGGCTGCCTCATTTCTTATTAATATTTAGTTTTAAGTCAGGAAGGTGAGGCTATCATGCATTTGTACGGAACCGGTGGTGTCAATGAACGTGGACATCTGGAGATTGGCGGAGTGGACACGATCGAATTGATCGAACAATTTGGTACACCATTATATGTTTATGATGTAGAGCTAATTCGCGAACGGGCGAGAGGGTTCAAGAGAACTTTTGAGGAATTGGGGATTTCAGCACAAGTCGCTTACGCTAGTAAGGCCTTTTCTTCGATTGCCATGATCCAGTTGGCTGAGCAAGAGGGACTTTCCCTTGATGTTGTCTCAGCGGGAGAATTATATACGGCAATTAAGGCAAATTTCCCAACAGAACGGATTCACTTCCATGGAAATAACAAAAGTGAAGAAGAGCTACATATGGCTTTGGATTATGACATTGGCTGTATAGTAGTCGATAATTTTTCAGAGTTGACACTGTTGGAAGAAATTTGTACAAACCGTGAACAAAAGGTGAAAATCCTTCTCCGTGTAACACCAGGTATCGAAGCCCATACGCATGATTATATTTTGACAGGGCAAGAAGATTCGAAATTTGGTTTTGATCTTATTAACGGCCAGGCCGAAGCTGCCCTTCGACAAGCGCTTAAAAGCGAATTTCTGGAAGTGCTGGGATTGCACTGCCATATCGGTTCCCAGATCTTTCAAACGACCGGTTTCCTGCTGGCAGCCCAAAAATTATCGGCAAGCTGAGTGATTGGCACGGTTCGGTAGGGTTTCAACCAAAGGTATTGAATCTCGGAGGGGGATTCGGGATTCGGTATACAGAAGAGGACGACCCGCTACCGGCGTCTCAATATGTTGAGGAGATCGTTAGGGAAGTGCAGAACCTGATTGCTGATTCAGATTTAGTGATGCCTGAAATCTGGATAGAACCTGGCCGTTCATTGGTCGGGGACGCTGGTGTGACACTGTACAAGGTCGGTTCTGAAAAGGAAGTTCCTAATGTCCGTAAATATATTGCCGTAGATGGGGGCATGAGTGATAATCTACGTCCCGCTCTTTACGAAGCGAAATATGATGCCATTCTTGCAAACCGGCCACTTGACCCTGTAGAAGAGACAGTGTCCATTGCAGGCAAATGCTGTGAAAGCGGAGATATGTTGATTTGGGATTTACCATTGCCAAAAGCCGGCCGCGGTGATGTCTTGGCGGTATTTTGTACAGGCGCATATGGATATTCCATGTCGAATAATTACAATCGGATTCCGAGACCGGCAGTCGTCTTTGCCGAAAACGGAGAAGCCCGGTTGGTCATCAAACGCGAGACTTACGAAGATCTTATCCATTTGGATTTGGCCCTTCATGAAGCCGCAGTCGTCAATAAAGAATAGAAAAAGGATGGCATTGGCCATCCTTTTTTATTTCATTCAGCTGAAAAGTGACTTGATCGCGTCTATTAAACTACTGAAAACTTCTTTCAATTTATCCAGAAATGATTGACCCTCTTCGGATTCAAGAAAATTGGAAAGTTTATCTTTAGCTGCAGTCAGCTGATCACCGACAGCGTTCCAATCAATATCCAATTCTTTTAGCTTATTGAATAAATCAATTAAACTTTGAACTTGATCTTCATTTAAGGCGATTCCAAGGTCTTTTGCTGAAGACTCGACAACCTCGCGGACCTCTTCAGTATTGGCTGGTGGATTTGCAGCCATTTCCTCTTTGATTTTCGTAACAAGTGCAGAGGCTTCTTCTGTACCGATTTCGTCACCCAATTTTGCTGTTTTCACCATTTCTTCATTCGCTGCCTGTTTCACATCTTCAGGAATCTTCTTGTCGGCAGAGATTTCATAGGCTTTAATGACTCCTGTCAAAGCCGCTGTACCGGAAACGGGTATAGGTGCTGTGACATAGACGGTAGCATCCTTTACTCCGGCAGTAGCCAGTGCATTGATATACATTTCATCGGAAACCCAGTTAATGTTTTTCGATTCCAGTTTAAGTCCGGTACCTTTTTCCTCCAAAGTAATCGCAGAAGATGAAATCGCTTTTGTACCGATCAGACGGCTAGCGATATAGTCTCCTAAGTATTCATGTTCCTCCGCATTTGTAACCGTTAAAACCTCAACATCATTTGGCGCTTTCATTTCTGATAAAATCATATTTTTTTGTTCATTTGTCAAATTCTCACCAAGTGTGACGATCATTTCACCAACAGCTGCATCTGCAAAAGCCTTATATGGCAATAATAGACATAATAAAATGGTTACAATGACCCATTTATTCATTTTTTTCATGATAATCCTCCTTAACTTTTCCTGCTGAATTGGGAATCTTTCAATAAAAGGGCGGCACTTTAAATCAGATTCATAGTATTTGACGAAACAAAGGATAAAAAGATACATATTCTCCTGAAAAAAATTTATATAGCCAAGATAGCTACGTTCATTTTAACGAAGAAGTTGGGTGCATCTTTGTCTTTTATACTTAAAATGGCACTCTATGAACCTAGATCACTTTACCAATGTAGTAAAATCGAAGCAAGATTGCAAGGATATTTGTCAGATTGTGTTAAGTTATAGTAGAATGAATTCGTTATTTAAATATTTGGACCATTCATAAAGGGGTATGGGATGAGGAAAAGTAATAAGACTCTTTTACTTATGATGCTTATTATCGCTTTGATGTGGGGAATCGTATACTGGCTGTTTATCGCTTAGCACATAGCACATCGATAAATCAAGTGCTGAAAGTGATGTTGAAACGAACGAGGTTTTTATGTATGATGTAAATGTTATATGTGAGAATTATTATTCAAAGCAAATTAATTGGAAAACAGGAAGATAATAAAAACGTTATTTAGTAACGAGGGATATTATGTTGATTAAGTATAAGAAAAGTTATGAGAAGTTTGCCATGGGATTATTATCTTTCATGCCAAATGAAAAAGAGATAAAAACGCTTCGGAATACGATGAAGAATTATGAAACGGATGAAAACCTACAGCTGTTCTTATGGAAAGATGAAGAGATTACGGGCTTGATCGGGATAGAAGTCTCTTCAAACCACATTGAGATACAACATATATCTGTAAATCCATCCTTCCGGAAGCAAGGTATCGGTAAAACGATGGTCAGGGCCATCAAGGAGCAATATCCTGACAAAGAATTAAAAGCAAATGAGTTTACGGAAAGCTTTCTTGATAAGTGTGAAGATTTCTGAATATGAAAGCAAGAATGGAGGACCGCGCTTAAGGGCGGTCCTCCATTCTTGTTTTTCGAAGGGGAAAGCTGTCGAGCCCTTTCTGAAATGACATCCGAACGGTCACGCATTAGGTGCTTATCAACTATCGATGTATTGGCCATGTCGCTATCCGCACCCCATATGTACCCTTCTTGGAAACACATGGACTGGCATTTTTCGATCAAGCATTGATCCGCTATCGGAAGATTGATGCTTTTATATGGCTTTTGTGATAACATTCGCTCAAGGGTATCCCCGAGCAATTTGAACAGGCGTTCTGGATCGAGTCCCAACTTCAGGAGCTCGGCCTTTTTAAGATGGAGATTTGCCAGGGCTTTAGACAGGGTCCTTGCAGCCCCTTTTTTGTTTCCCCTGCGATCATGATACAGGGCAACCGCAATTTGAATGAGCCCTACCCAATGAGAGTCACGCTCTTTTGGTGCGGTTTCCTTCCAATATTCTTCAAGGATTTCATGACATTCAAAGTAATCCCTGGAACCATGGAAATGGACAAGGAAAGAAAGGTAGTCTTCCGCGTAAGTCAATAGGAGCACCCCTTTGGTTTGATGGAATCATCTAAAATAAGACAAAAAGCCATTTTCTAATAGCTTAACATCCGCTATGTATACTCACTAAGTTTAGCATAGAATTTTTTCTTGGAAAATAAGGAAAGCTGATTGCAAGGCAATCAGCTTGATTCATCAGTCTTCCATTAACACCAAGAAGCACCGACGATAACTAATAAAATGAACAATACTACAATAAACGCGAATCCGCCGCCGTTTCCAAAACCACCTGCACCCATAATGAGTACCTCCTTTGTTCTACTATTCTTACATTTCTAGGTTATGTTGGATTTCGGAATGTGATTGGGCAATGACCCATTTGACGGTAATCCCTAATAAAAACTTTTCTTAGGACAGTAAATTATTATTTGGATAAAGGGCGGCAATCCACTATACTTGATTAGTAAAAGAAATAGGTCTATATCGGCCAATTAGATTTAAATGAGGTAATTTAATGGGTTATAATATAAAAATTGACGCTTTCGAAGGTCCGATGGATTTACTCCTGCATTTGATCAATCGCCTGGAAATAGACATCTACGATATTCCGATGGCTGATATTACAGATCAATACCTAGGTTACATCCATACGATGCAGCATCTGGAATTGGATGTGGCCAGCGAATATCTGGTGATGGCTGCAACATTGCTTGCCATCAAGAGTAAAATGCTGCTTCAAAGCATGAAGATGAACAAATGATTGATGAAGATGGGGAAATATTTGAGGAAGATCCGCGGGATGAGCTTGTGGAAAAACTATTAGAATATAAAAAGTATAAAAATGCAGCCGAAGAATTTAAAGGGATGGAAGAAGAAAGAAGCTTGATGTTCACCAAACCCCCAAGTGATTTATCTGTTTATGTTAAAGAAGCGGAAAGTGATAAACAAGAGTTGAATATAAGTCTATACGATATGTTGGGGGCTTTGCAAAAACTGCTGCGAAGGCAAAAAATTCAAAAGCCGCTTTACACGAAAGTAACGAAACAAGAGATATCGATAGAGAAACGAATGGATGAAATCATGATTGACTTACAATCAATTAAAGGGAAGAAAAGTTTTTTTGAACTGTTTTCGCTCCCGGTTAAAGAGCATATCGTCATCACTTTCATGGCGGTACTGGAGCTGATGAAACTTAATGAAATCATCGTTGAACAGGAAGATAACTTTTCGGAAATCATGATTGCTGCTAAGGAAGGTGTAGAACCAGTTGGAAGTTATTAATTGGAAAGGGATTCTAGAGGCATTATTGTTTGCTGCCGGAGATGAAGGGCTCTCCGTCAAACAAATTGCCTCTGTCCTGAAATTACGGAATATCAAGCAACGGACATCGTTGAAAGTTTGAAGGAAGAATATATATCTGATGTACGCGGGATTCAGGTGGTCGAAATAGCTGGTGTTTATCAAATGACGACAAAGAAAGAGCACTCGGATTACTTGAAAAGATTAGTCGAAACATCAAACACTCAAGGCTTGTCCCAGGCGGCATTGGAAACACTCGCAATCATTGCCTATAAACAGCCGATTACTAGAGCTGAAATTGATGAAATACGCGGAGTGAAAACCGAACGCCCCATTCATACACTTGTCACTAAAGTCTTAATTAAAGAGGTCGGACGTGCTGAAGGCTCGGGCCGGGCTTATTTATATGGGACAACAAAAGAGTTTTTGGATTACTTCGGCCTGAATTCCATAGATGAATTACCGCCCCTCGCCGATAATTCGGATGATAGCTTTGAAAGCGGTGAAGCCGATCTGTTTTTTTGAAAAATTTCAACAAACAATCGAATAACATTTTTCTTTGAATTGTGATAATATAGAAAAAAATGAATGCGGGGGATTGCGGGTGCGAATTGTAGCATGCAATGGATTTGGGCTTGAAAAGGAAAAGTCGAATTCACCTGAGGACTTCTTTAATCGATCCGTTATACAATACATAAAGGATGGAGAAGAAAAGACGCTGAATGTACTGTATCTCCGCTATTTTGATGAGATGGTCTCTCGTTGGACCCCATATCCCGCCAATCCCATATTCAAAAGCCCTAACAGAGATATTTATATGGCTGATATCATTGCCATGGTCTGTCTACTCAAAGACCCGAGCCTGGTTAACCGAAAACGAATATATATAAATGCAGAAAAAGAGCTGGCTGGTTATTTCGAAAATATAGATTTTGAAAAATTGGAGAAAGTGTTTATATCTATTGACCAAGCTAAACCATATGATATAGAATCACATGTTGACTATTATATTCAATCTTAATCAATTTGAGGAGGGTTCACGGTTGGGGAATACATTGGTAAAATCTCAGCTTGAAGATGTAAAGGGCTTTTAGAAACGACAGTGGCTCAACTGGAAGAATTTATAAATGAGACGACCTATTCTAAGCTGCAAGAGGAAAAAAGCGGGGATGAAACCTATTATAAAGGGATCCTTTCCAGTTTAAGAAGAATGCTTGTAAGTTGTGAAGAGGGCTTGGAGGCTTGCCAAATCGTTCTGAAAAATGATGTTTTCAATAAAGCTGCAGCTGAAAAGACGCTTTATAGAGTTTATCATCAATGTATCGAAGAATACTTTTCCCCAAAATCAGATCGGTGGTTTGAGGACAGCAGATCTGCCTATACAGGAAAAAACTCGATTAAATTTCACCAAAGTGTACCTGACAGTATAATTTCCATTCTGAAGGCCGTGGAAAGTGGATTCCAGACCATGCGTGAAGAATTGGAGTTTTATGAAACGGATTACCGGACGAAAATGTTGCAGTCAAGATAATGAAACAGCAAGGCTTAATAAGCCTTGCTGTTTTTTTTAGCTATAAATGGAATCTCCGCTTAATCGAAACATAAAATACTTTGATGATTTATGTGCATAAAGGTTAAGAGGAGGTTGCAAGATGTCTGAGGTAAGAGACTATGCTAAAGAGGTAAGTGATTGGGTAGATGGAGTGATGGAATGTGATCGACTTCACCGATTCGCCATTGCTGTCAAATATTGAACGGCTTTCCGAGTTGGCAAAGAATATGGATGAGGAAGAAATGGATTATGAGGATATGGTCCTGATTGAAGAAGAGATGGCTCGGGTCTACGAGGAAATTGAAGAACTCGCTAGGGAATTCAATATACAGGAAAGGCAATCAGTACCGATTGGGAAGCATACGCTACCGCCGTTACCTTATGCCTATGATGCGCTGGAACCGACGATTTCAAGGGAAATCATGTATCTGCACCATGATAAGCATCATCAAGCATATGTCGATGGTTTGAATAAAGCGGAATTGATGATGAAAAAAGCGAGAGAAACGAATGATTTTTCCTTGTTGAAACATTGGGAAAAGGAAGCGGCCTTTCATGGATCAGGCCATTATCTCCATACGCTGTTCTGGGAAGTGATGGTTCCGGGAGGGGGCGGACAGCCAAGGGGCGATTTACTTAAACAGATTGAGAAGGATTTTGGAAGCTTTGCAGCTTTTAAAAGTCATTTTAGTGAGGCTGCTAAACAAGTAGAAGGTGTTGGCTGGGCGATTTTAGTCTGGGCCCCGCGTGCACGGCGGCTAGAAATACTTCAATCGGAATTGCACATGGTTTTGACCCAGTGGGATACGATCCCAATCCTTGTTCTTGATGTATGGGAACATGCTTATTACCTGCAATATAAAAATAATCGTGCTGCCTATGTGGACAAATGGTGGGACGTTGTAAACTGGCCGAAAACAGCCGTAAGATTCACCGAAGCGAAAAAGCTTATTTGGAAAAAGCAATAACTGATTAATTATAGAAATGTCTATGGAGAACATTACAAATATACGAGCCGTGAAGGTTCGTTTTTTTTGCCTAAAATTTTGTAACACGAATTTTTTAGGGGGAATATGGGAAAGATATGAAGGGAGACCAGAAGATTTTATTTTAAAGCGACTTATGATTCTCATTTGGATATTATTATTAGATTGAAAAGGAGAGGATATCATCTAACGAAATAATGAGTATGTGTCTTATTTGAATCCTTGAAATAACATTGGAACTGTGTTGAAAATGCTACTTTGAAGTATTATGGGTTTTTAATAATAATTAATTTATATTAATATAAAAACTGTGACCAATTTGTGAACTTAAAAATTATTAAGGTATATTTATTGACTAGTTTCTATTTAATAATTATTATAAACAGGAGCAGATAAAAAAATAGCTATTGGAGGAATTTATTATGTCATTGATCAATAAACAAGTTGAAGATTTTAAAGTACAAGCTTACCATGCAGGAGAATTCAAGGAAGTTACACTTGAAGATGTTAAAGGAAAATGGGCAGTATTCTTTTTCTATCCAGCTGACTTCTCTTTCGTATGTCCAACTGAATTAGCTGATCTTCAAGATAACTATGAAACATTCAAGGAAATTGGTTGTGAAGTTTACTCAGTTTCAACAGATACTCATTTCAGCCACAAAGGATGGGCTGATGCTACTGATACAATCGGTAAAATCCAATATCCAATGTTAGCTGACCCAGCTAACGTTTTATCCCGTCAATTCGGTGTTTTGATTGAAGAAGATGGATTGGCTCTACGTGGAACTTTCATCGTAAATCCAGAAGGACAAATTAAAGCATACGAAATTAATGACTTAGGAATTGGCCGCAATGCTGAAGAACTTGTAAGAAAAGTTCAAGCTGCACAATTCGTAGCGGAACATGGGGATAAAGTTTGCCCTGCAAAATGGACTCCAGGTGAAGATACTCTTGAACCAAGCCTGGACCTAGTAGGTAAACTTTAATATTTATGGGATGGTCCATTTCTTCAATCAATGGACATAACCAGCTTTGATTACGATTACTGGGACAATTCGTCCGACAAGATCAATGACAAAAGGCACTTACCTAAAATAAGTGCCTTTTGTTTTTCAAAATAACAGTTTAGTACGTATTATCATTCAGCAAGGAGCACAAAAGATGAAAAAAATATATGATTTATTAATTATTGGTGGCGGTCCTGCAGGCCTCTCAGCCGGCGTTTATGCTGGAAGAGCCAAGTTAAAGACAATAATTCTTGAAAAAGGAACTGGCGGAGGACAAGCTGCCACTACATCGGAAATAGCCAATTACCCTGGTATCCGTCATATATCGGGCCCTAGATTAGTTGAAGAAATGAAGCTTCAAAACGAAGATTTTGGCGTTGAATTCGCTAAAGCTGATGTAACGGGCGTGGATTTCTCTGGTGAGGTGAAAGTCGTAAAAACCCTTGGCGGGGACTACCATGCACGCGCCGTCATCATTGCGACGGGTGCTTCTCCAAGGACGCTGGGTTTTCCAGGTGAAGAGGAATTCACTGGCCGCGGTGTAGCTTATTGTTCAACATGTGATGGTGAATTCTTTGAAGGGTTGGAAGTTTTCGTTATCGGTGCAGGATATGCAGCCGCTGAAGAAGCAATATTCCTGACACGTTTTGCTACAAAAGTTACAATCATCGCCCGAGAATCAAGCTTCTCGTGTGCCCCGTCCATTGTTGATAAAGTAATGGCAAATGATAAGATTGAAGTGAAATTCAATACGGAAATCCTTGGGGTTCATGGAGACGGGATGATTCAAAGTGCACGTTTCATCAATAACGTTACTAAAGAAGAATTTGAATATAAGGCGAAGGAAGAAGACAATACGTTTGGAGTATTCGTTTTCATAGGTTACGAGCCGAAGACAGAGATATTCAAGGGCCATATCGAAATGGATGATGCTGGTTACATTTTAACCGATGATGATATGAAGACTAATGTGAATGGTGTCTATGCGGCGGGCGACCTAAGGCCAAAATCCTTGCGCCAGATTATCACAGCTGTATCTGATGGAGCGATTGCAGCAACGGATGCCGGGAAATATATTGAAGAAGAAAAGGATCGCCTAGGAATCAAAGATGAACCTGAAGTTGAAAAACCGGCGAAAAAGAACAGGCCGCTGTCCCAGCAGGCAAGAGCGCTTTATTAAGTGATGCGTTACGTGGCCAATTAAAGGGAATCTTCGGCAAGATGGAGAGCGACGTTACATTGGTGTCCATAGTCGATGAAAGTTTGCCAAAATCAGTCGAATTGCGAGACTTCCTGTTGGATGTTGCGGAATTAGGAGATAAGCTTCATCTTGAGTTATACAACAAAGGTGAAAATACGGAAATTGAAGAAAAAATCAATGCAGATAAGTTCCCTGTCGTTTCCCTCTTAAATTCGAATGGTGAATACAGTGGCGTTAAATACCACGGTGTACCAGGCGGCCATGAGTTGAATTCCTTCATTTTGGCCATCTATAACCTGGCTGGACCTGGTCAAGCATTGGACTCAGTCGTATTGAATTCAATTAAGGGAATCAGTAAAAAAGCGAACATTAAGGTCATGGTTTCATTGGCATGTCACTACTGTCCAGACGTTGTAGTGGGTGCACAGCGCATAGCGATTGAAAACCCTAACGTTGAAGCTGAAATGGTCGATATAAGCAATTTCCAGGAAATCAAGAAGAAATATAAAGTCATGAGCGTGCCGGCCATGATCATCAATGATGAACAAGTGGTATTCGGAGCTAAGAAAATTGATGAAATCGCTGCATTATTAGTATAATAGAACACTAAATCGATAGGGGTCCCTATCGATTTTTTTTATGGGATTTTTCCCTTGAAAATCAGTAGATATCATGAAGGATTAGATTCTTTTATTCATAACCCTTGTCCCTTTGCATAAACTTGTACAAAAACAAGTAAAGAGACGAGGGGGCACTCATGCGTTTTCTATATAAAGGGTTATCGAGTTTGTGTATCGTCATTCTCCTTTTGTCTTTAATGGCACCTGTAGAAAGTGCCAATGCAAATGTATCCGTAAGTGCCCATAGCGCGATTTTAATGGATGAGGATAGCGGAAGGGTCATTTATGAAGTGAATGCTCATGAAAAAGAATCGCATAGCAAGCATTACGAAAATAATGACGGCTATCTTGGCTATTGAATCGGGACAAATGGATGAGACAGTGAAGGTGAGCAGCAATGCCTTCGGGACGGAGGGATCTTCCCTTTACTTAAAAGTAGGAGAAAGAATTAAGCTCGAAGATTTGGTATATGGCTTGATGCTTCGTTCTGGTAATGATGCAGCAGTCGCAATCAGTGAAAAGGTTGGCGGAAGCCTGGATGGATTCGTCTGGATGATGAATCAAAAGGCGGAAGAAATAGGGATGAAAAATACCCATTTTTCAAATCCACATGGTTTGGATAATACGAAGAACCATTATTCAACCGCATATGATATGGCCATTCTCACTCGTTATGCCATGCAAAATGAAACGTATGTAAAGATTGCCGGCACAAAGGAACACAGGGCACCTAATTCCACAGAACAATGGGATTATGTATGGAAGAACAAAAATCGCCTACTTACACAATTATATGAGTATTGCACAGGGGGAAAACAGGGTATACCAAACTAGCAAAACGTACCTTGGTCACGACGGCAACAAAAAACGAGCTTGACCTGATTGCTGTGACATTAAATGGTCCGGATGATTGGAATGATCATATTCAAATGTACGAATCCGCCTTTAAGGATTATACGCCTACAGAAATTTTACCCGCAGGCATGGTGGAAAACATGAAAAATAAAATATATAAAGGACATGTCTACATTAAAAATGATTTTTCGTATCCACTAACAAAGGAAGAGAGAGAATTGGTCAATGTGAAAATGAAATTGTTGAAGCCCCGGAATGCTTGGAAAGATAAAAGGAAAATCCCGGAAGTGGTCGGCAGAGCATCCATCTATCTCGATGGAAAGAAAATAGGCACTCGTTCAATTTTTTATGGGGAATCAAAAGAAAGCTTCAAGCAACAATCATTCCAATCTTCATGGGCTGAAGTATTTGAAGCGGTATTGGGAATCGGACGCAATGGTTAATTACATTTGGGTCGGGATGTTTGTGATCGGTATCGTCTTTGGCATGATTAATGGAACGATGGATCAGGTGAATGAAGCTCTATTTGTCAGCGCAAAGGAAGCGGTCACCCTTTGCCTGGGACTAATGAGCATACTTGTCTTTTGGCTGGGTTTGATGAAAATCGCTGAGGAATCGGGGCTGTTAGATAAACTATCCAACTTGTTCAAGCCGTTCATGAGATGGCTATTCCCTGAAGTGCCACCTAATCATCCCGCTATGGGGTATATACTTTCCAATATGATGGCAAATACATTCGGATTGGGGAATGCAGCTACGCCTCTTGGTATAAAAGCCATGGAACAGCTAAAGAAACTAAATGGAGGAAAAGCAACGGTCAGCCGCTCGATGGTCACTTTTTAGCAATCAATACTTCAAGCGTAACGTTGATTCCAACTACTGTCATTGCGATCCGAATGAACTACGATGCCCACTCCCCGACGGACATCGTTTTTCCGACCATAATAGCAACGGCCATTTCTGCCGTTGGAGGAATCGCGATAGATCGATATTTTTATTACAGGAGAAAGAGGAGCGGGAGGGAATAGGATGTTGCACTGGATGACCACCATTTCAATTTGGATGATACCGATTTTGATCCTAGGTATATTACTGTACGGCACATTGAAGAGAGTTCCCACCTATGAGACCTTCGTAGAGGGGGAAAAGAAGGAATCAGCATGTCCTTTTCCTCATCCCTTTCCTGGTAGGGATGCTTGTGGCGATTTCGGTATTTAGGGCATCAGGGGCCTTGGATTTCATTGTACAATCACTGCACCCCTTGCTTTCCCTTCTTCATTTTCCGTCTGAGGTTTTACCCCTTGCGATTATTAGACCAATATCCGGAACAGCCGCTTTAGGAATAACCAGCGACCTGATATCTGTTTATGGACCGGATTCCTTTATTGGCCGCTTGGCTGCCACTATTCAGGGAAGTACGGATACCACCTTCTATGTATTGACCGTTTATTTTGGAGCCGTCGGGATCAAAAAAATGGGTGATGCCCTTAAGGTCGGTCTTTTGGCAGACTTGATCGGAATCATAGCTGCCGTTATCGTCGTCACACTGGTTTTCGGTATGAATTAAAAGTTAGGGAAATGGAAGATTCCATTTCTTTTTTTGTCTTTTTCTTAAAAGTAGCCCTCCATCATTAAGATGCATTCAAACTTTCTTCAAAAGAAACATTTTTTTGTATGGAAAAATAAGCTATGTTACACTCATTATGGAAACCAACCCATTTAACCGTCCCATTATTGGTGTAATAATAAAAGAAAAGCTCTTAATCACGAAAAACCTTTTGTTTTTGCCTCTCGATATGTAATAATTGTATGATTGTGTATGTATAGACAATAACAAACGAATGATTATACTATGGGGTGAAGATAGATGGAACGATTACAAAAGGTGATAGCACATGCTGGACTGGCTTCCCGCCGTAAAGCAGAAGAGTTGATTTTAGAAGGTAAGGTAAAAGTCAACGGCAAAGTAGTGAAGGAATTAGGTGTGAAAGTGGGGCCTAATGATAAGGTTGAGGTTAATGAAGTCCCGCTTGAAAAAGAAGCTCCGGTTTATTTCCTATTCTATAAACCGCGCGGCGTCATTTCGGCTGTTTCTGATGATAAGAACAGAAAAGTCGTAACGGACTTTTCCCTTACATCCATGAACGGATTTATCCAGTTGGCCGCTTGGATTACGATACTTCGGGTTTGTTGATTTTAACCAATGACGGGGAATTTGCTAACACGTTAATGCATCCGAAGCATGAAGTGGATAAAGTGTATGTGGCAAAAGTGAAAGGGATGCCTTTGCGTGAAAGCTTGAAAAAGCTGGATAAGGGTATCAAGTTGGAGGATGGCAAGACTGCTCCTGCTAAGACGAGGGTATTGTCTACCGACAAGAAAAAGGAAACGGCCATAGTTGAAATCACAATACATGAGGGCAGGAACAGGCAAGTCCGCAGGATGTTCGAAGCAATTGGCCATCCCGTCATTAAATTGAAGAGGGAACAATATGGTTTCTTGACCTTGGACGGTTTGACTGCAGGGGATTCCCGTGAGCTGACTCCACATGAAGTTAAATTAATGCGGACTTTAGCAACGACCGAGCCTAAACAGAGGAGAATGTAAGCGAGTATTTTTCCTGTATTGATGGGTTGAAACCACTACCCCATTCTTCCCCTGGAAGAATGGGTGGTGGAAAACAACCTGTAAATACCTTTTCCTTCATGAATCGGGAAAGAATGTCACAAAACCTTCAGAAATGTAAATATAAAGGACATGGCGTTAAATGGTATAATGGTATGGTTAAATTTAGTGTGGCCTTAGGAGGATTTCTATGGATAAAAAGAAGCGACGCCTAATTAGCAGAACCATCATTCTCCTGCTTTTAGGTGCAGCTTTAGTGTTTGCCCTTTATACGAACTTCACTAAAGATAAGAATGAAAGCCTGAGAAAAGGATCCGATGCACCCAATTTCGTCTTGACTGATATGGAAGGTAAAGAGCATAAACTTTCCGATTACAAGGGAAAAGGCGTCTTCCTGAACTTTTGGGGTACATATTGCAAGCCGTGTGAATATGAAATGCCTTATATGGAAAATCAATATAAAAACTTTAAAGACCAGGGCGTTGAGATATTGGCGGTTAATGTCGGGGAATCTGACTATGCTGTCAATAATTTCATTACAAAGCATGATCTTACCTTTCCTGTCATGATCGATAAAGGTAGGGAAGTGGAAAATGCTTATCGCGTGGATATATTGCCTGTCTCCTTTTTGGTTGATAAAGAGGGAAAGTGATAGATATCATCACCGGAGCTTTGACAGAAGAGAGCATCCAAAAGCATATGGAGAGAATTAAACCATGATATTGGGGAGTTTTTGACATGAAAGAAGTAAAATGCGATTGTGGTCATGTAAATCCGTTTGGCACAAAGATTTGTGGTAAATGCGGTATGGTGCTTGATAACGAAAAAGAGAACAAGCTTATTGATATGAGATATGAAGGAAGTGCCAGGCGTTCACAAACATATAAAAAACGATCATCGATAAAATATGGAACTTCTTTTCTTCCGTTAAGGTCGGGGTGACGCTCATTGTCATTGCCTTGATCGCTTCAGCAATCGGGACGATTTTACCCCAGGAAATGTACATCCCTTCAACTGCTACGCCTGCAGAGCATTATGAACTGGAATACGGCTGGTTCGGAATGGTGTATTATGAACTCGGGTTTCATAACTTGTATAGTTCATGGTGGTATTTGATTATCATAGGCATGCTGGGCATATCACTATTGATTGCCAGTATCGACCGGTTCTTTCCATTATATCGATCGTTAAAAAAACAAGGGGTCACACGTCATGACGGCTTCATGAAACGTCAGCGGATTTATGGGGAGACAAAGCTTGAAGACCAAGATATAAACCTTGAAGAAGTAAAGGATAGACTAAAAAGGCAGCGTTATCATATTCGAGAGGAAAACGGTCATATACTTGCCGAAAAGGGTCGTTTTTCACGTTGGGGACCCTATGTAAATCATATTGGACTTATCATTTTCTTAATTGGGGCATTATTACGTTCCGTCCCTGGGATGTATATCGACAAAGTACTTTGGCTGCGTGAAGAGAGAGAGAAAAGAAATCCCGGGTACAAATGGTGAATACTACCTTCAGAATAATGAATTTACCTTAGAGGTGTATGATAAAGAGAGTGAAGAAGATAAGCAGTACAGTGCTGCAATTGATAAAACCGGAACGATCGCAAAAACATATCAATCCGATGTTACGCTCTATGAGCGCAAGGGAGATACCTTACCGGGGGAAAAAGTGGACCTTGATAAGCTTAAAGATTATAAAATCAAAGTCAATGAACCTCTGAAACATGATCATTATGCCCTCTACCAAGTAGACTATAAGCTGGATGAGCTCAGTACGATGGCTTTTAATTTGATAAATAAAAAAACCGAAGAGAAATATGGAAGCTTAAAGGTTGATTTGAACAACCCTCAAAAGAAATACGAGTTGAAAGAAGGATATTCCGTTGATTTGATCAGTTACTTCCCCGATTTCGAGTTCGATGAAAAAGGCGAACCTAGAACGATATCGAAGATTCCGAATAATCCAGCATTTATCTTTAAAATGCATACTCCGGATAAGCCAGAGGGTGAAGTCAGTTTCGTAGCGATTAAGGAAACTGTGGAGCCTTTAGGGGAAAACACTTATAAAATGGCTTTTAATGGTGTGGAAACCCAAGATGTCACGGCTTTGACCGTCAGGAAGGATTTAACGCTTTGGATCCTATTCACGGGTGGAATCATCTTCATGATCGGCGTTGTCCAAGGGTCATATTGGAATCACCGGCGTATATGGATTAAGAGGAAAGATGATGGGATACTTTTGGCCGGCCATACAAACAAAAACTGGCACGGCATTAAAAGAGATATAAAACAAGCGATAGAATCAACATCACTTTCCGAACCAATGGATCAACTTGAAGAGGAGTCTAGTAAGGGGAAGTATTAAATGGCTGAATTAAGCAGTAACCTTTTATATGCAGCTTTCATTTTATATCTGATCGCTACCTTTTTATTCGGGGGATCGATCAAGGATAAACACGGTGCGGAGGAAAAGAAACAAAACAAATGGGCAAAACTGGGCATTTTCATCACCATTCTCGGGTTTGCGGCACAAATTGGGTATTTCATCACCAGATGGATTGCTGCCGGCCATGCCCCGGTAAGTAACCTGTTTGAATTTACGACCTTTTTCGGAATGATGCTGGTCGGTGCTTTCATATTAATTTATTTTCTTTATAAAACACCTGCCCTTGGGCTTTTCGCTTTACCGATTGCATTATTGATAATCGCTTATGCAAGTATGTTCCCTACAGAAATTTCGCCACTCATCCCTGCTTTGCAGAGCGATTGGCTACATATTCATGTAACGACTGCAGCGGCAGGACAGTCGATCCTTGCCATAAGTTTCGTTACTGCCATCATTTATTTAATCAAATTCGTTGATCAGACAAAATCAAGCAAAAGAACGTTCTGGCTTGAAGTCATCATGTTCACATTAGTCTGCACCATCGGTTTCGTCATCATCACTTCTTCTTTTGCCGCCATGGATTATAAGGCGAATTTTGATTGGGTCGATAAAAAAGGTGCGGAGGTCAAACAGGAATTCAACCTACCGGCGTTGGTAGGTCCCAATGAAGGGAAACTCATCGAGGGGATCGATTTGAACCACTGGTGGAGATGCCTGCACTGATCAATGCCAAGAAACTGAATACTGTTCTTTGGTCATTCGGCATGGGACTCGTCCTGTATGGTTTAATAAGGTTGATTGCTCGCAAAAGAGTGGCAGCATTGATTAAACCGATCGTTAAAAATGTGAATTTGAATTTATTGGACGAGATTAGTTATCGTTCGGTCCTTATCGGTTTTCCGATCTTTACACTCGGTGCCCTAATTTTTGCAATGATCTGGGCTCAAGTGGCCTGGACACGATTCTGGGGCTGGGATCCAAAAGAGGTTTGGGCACTGGTTACTTGGTTGTTTTATGCGGCTTTCTTGCATCTGCGGATGTCAAAGGGGTGGCAAGGGGAAAAATCGGCTTGGCTTGCCGTCATCGGTTTTGCCATCATAATGTTTAACCTGATATTCGTTAATCTTGTTATTGCTGGTTTGCATTCATATGCTTGATTCTGTATTGTAATATTGGATGAAGGGGGTCTTTTGATAGAAACGTCGAGGAGTTTGCTTATCGATTTTTCTAGAGAATGATCCCTTTTTTCCTTCATCCCTTTTAATGGGAATATTTTGGTGAAATAGCACTTATCAATTCTTAATGAGCGGTCAAAGTCCTTTTTTGTGACAAAATGGTGAAAGGTTCATGGAAGCCATGCGAAATTGGCCCTTTATCGTATTATGTAAGGAAAAAGTATTAGTCATGGAAGTATTCATTTTGTAGAATATATGATAGGAGGCTGATTACATAATGTATAATGCTATTAAAATTCTCGTGGTGGATGATGAGGAAAGAATCCGCCGGCTGCTAAAGATGTATTTGGAAAGAGAAGAATATATAATCGATGAAGCTGAAAATGGAGATATGGCTTTAACAAAAGCCCTTGAAAATGATTATGATTTAATTTTATTGGATATTATGATGCCTGGTAAAGATGGAATCGAAGTTTGCCGTGAATTAAGGGAAAAGAAAACGACTCCGATTATCATGCTGACGGCTAAAGGGGAAGAAGTGAATCGCGTTCAAGGCTTCGAAGTGGGGACAGATGATTATATCGTAAAGCCGTTCAGTCCCCGTGAAGTCGTGTTAAGGGTTAAAGCTTTATTGCGTCGATCTTCAAGCACAGGTTACATGCAAACGGAAACGACGGCAAAAGATGTGATCGTCTTCTCACATCTAACAATAGATAATGATGCCCACCGTGTACTTGCTGATAACAAAGAGGTTTCATTAACACCAAAAGAATATGAATTGTTATATTTCTTGGCGAAATCCCCAGATAAGGTTTTCGACCGAGAACAATTGTTAAAGGAAGTATGGCACTATGAATTCTTTGGAGATCTTCGAACTGTAGACACGCATGTTAAACGCTTGCGTGAAAAATTAAACCGCATATCCGAAAACGCAGCAAAGATGATTGTGACCGTTTGGGGTGTAGGTTACAAGTTCGAAGTCATTAATGACTGATGCTATGGGGCAGTGTTGTAGGGAAGCTATGGGCAACGATCCTATTGCTCGTGTCGTTTGTATTAATTGTTTTAACCGTTCTGCTGGTCGAATTCTTTGAGAATTTCCAAATTGAAAATATTGAAAATGATTTAACCAAAACGGCTGAACAAATCATTAAGGTAACCAATGAACATCAGGGATCCAGCAATGAGGTTTTACAAATAGCTTCGGAATTAATAGGCAATGAAACGAAAATGGTCATTCTTAATGATGACAAAATGGTTTTCTCATCCATCGGAGGAGATAATGAGTATGAAATCACGCCGGAACTCATTAAAAATGATTCCGACTTGCTCAAGGTTTTTACGGAAAGAAAGACTGTAAAAAAGGAAATGGCGCTTTCCGATGATGCGGGAAACGAGGGTTTGTCCGCAATCGTGGTAGGCATTCCACTTGAATTGAATGGGGAACAGGATGAAGTGTTCCTATTTCAATCGTTGGAGTCCATGGAAGAAACCACAAAATCCACTACGCAGTTCATTTTATTGGCAGCAGGCATCGCCATTATTTTGACAACGATTTTTGCTTTCTTTTTATCCACAAGAATCAATGCCCCATTGGTGAAGATGAGGAAGCCGCCTAGCGATTGCCCGGGGAAATTTGATACAAAGGTTCCAATACTGACCCAAGATGAAATCGGTGAGCTGGCCATAGCATTTAATCAGATGAGGAAGCAACTAAAATTCAATATGAATGCACTCAGCCAGGAAAAGGAACATCTCTCAAGCATACTTAGCAGTATGGCAGATGGCGTCATTACCTTCAATAAAGATGGCACAATTCTTGAAACGAATCCGCCAGCGGAAAGGTTTCTGCAATCCTGGTACTTTGAAAAGGGCTATAACCGGGAAGATAATGTGAATGTCCCTTTGGTTTTGATGAATCTTTTTGATGAATCAGAGTCCTTCGATAAGGAACAAGTCGGTGAAATTACCTTGCAGGGCCGTAATTGGGGATTGATTGTCAGTCCGCTATATACAAATGGCGACAATATTCGGGGAGCGGTGGCCATCATAAGGGATATGAGTGATGAAAGACGTATGGACAAACTTAGGACTGATTTCATAGCGAATGTCTCCCATGAGTTAAGGACGCCGATTTCAATGTTGCAAGGATATAGTGAAGCGATTGTAGATGACATTGCGAGCAGTGAAGAGGAAAAGGTGGAGATGGCCCGCATCATCTATGATGAATCTTTGAGAATGGGACGTTTAGTCAATGATCTTCTCGATCTAGCTAAATTGGAATCGGGTAAAATGAATCTTAGTTATGAATGTGTACCTATTTCTCCTTATTTAAAGAGGATTACAAGTAAGTTCTCTGGGCTGGCTAAAGAAAAAGGGATTACAATATCAGCCAACCTGCAAGATGATCAAATTCAATGGCATTTCGATCCGGACCGTATTGAACAGGTTTTGACTAATTTAATTGATAATGCGATTCGTCATACTCCTCCAGGCGGTAACATTGATGTCATTCAGAGGACAAGTGATCGAAGGGGTCTGATCATTGATGTGAGGGACTCTGGATCTGGAATTCCCGAAGAAGATTTGCCTTTTGTATTCGAGAGGTTTTATAAAGCGGATAAAGCAAGGACCCGCGGCCGCTCGGGTACAGGATTAGGTTTGGCAATCGTAAAAAATATCATCAATGCCCATGACGGCTACATTTCGGTAAACAGTTTACCTAATAAAGGGACGACGTTCAGTATTATTCTGCCTCGAATTATGGAAAATGCAGAATGAATGACGGGTGGCTTGCCAAAAAATCTTGTTTCATAAGGAACTGAGAAGACAAAGGCAATTGGAGCTCTTTCCAACTTGTCTTTGTTTTTTTAGGAAACAAAATAAGAGGTCCCTGAAATGTGGAAATTAACGGAATTTTATAATAAGATTAAAGCCGAAGTATGTAACTTTTGTTTAGGATTGACGACTATATTTATGAACGGATGTGGGGAAATGAAGGATTCCGTTTTCCACGATCTTTATGAAAAATATCATCAGGAAATATATCAATTCATTTTTTATATGACTAAAAATCGAGAAACCGCTGAAGACCTTGTTCAGGAGGTCTATATCCGGGTGATGAAGGCCTATGAACGCTTCGAAGGAAAAAGCAGTGAAAAAACGTGGATGTATTCGATTGCAAGAAATGTGACGATTGATCACTTTCGCAAACAAAAAGGGTGGAAAGACAAAATCTTTCCCAATTTTGATTGGGATAGGCAATTGCTAAAAGATGAAGAGCCCATTCCCGAAGAAGTGGCAATCAAGAACGATGAAATCCAAGATATCTATCAATGCTTAAACCGGTGTACCACGAATCAAAGATCCGTCATCATTTTACGATACATTCAGGGATTGTCCATTACGGAAACTTCTGAAGTATTGAATTGGAGTGAAAGTAAGGTAAAAACGACCCAGCACCGTGCTTTGAAGGCGATTAAAAAGTTGATGGAAGATTTATCAGGAAAGGAGGGCCACCGCATTGAGAAGATCCCGTTGGAAAGAAAGCGAAATTGAAGACATGCTACGCGAGCTTCCGAAATTAAAAGATGACCGAACCAAGGCAGAGGTATTTGCGAGAATACATGATAAAAAGAAAAAGAAACACTGGATACCTCTATTTGCGGGTGTCGCCTCCTTATTCTTGATGGTTGTTTTGGCATCATCGTTAATTATTGAAAAAAAAGGAACGACAAATCGAGAAGGCAGTGGCAGCAGTGGGAAATTATCTCTATCTGAAAGTAACGAAATGGCAGATCTTGAACGTCAGGATGCAAGTAACAAAGAAAATCTTTCAGAAGATAAACAGGAAAATCAAGAGTTTTCGAGTAACCAAGCGAAAATCGAATCCAAAGACAAGTTTTCAGAAATGGAACCCCGAAAAGGGGAAAAGGATAAAACATTTGAACAAGCGATCTATCAAGAGGACCTTAAAAATGCATCGATCATTACGATGGGCGTCCCAGATGATCAAATGAATTTCATCGTTCCCATTTCAATTAAACTCAAACATTATAATGAAAGTGATACACTGAATCAGTTAGTTAATCAAATGTCCGATATCGATGAAGCGCAATATGGGCTATCTGACTATTTTCCACTTGATATAAAGATTAGCCAAGGAAACGATACAACCACTGCTCATATTGACTTTCCGGAAAAAAGCCAACTATTGGATGAAGATACACTGTTTCTTCATTCGATGGAAGAAACGCTTTCCTATAATAATATAGAGAAAATGACATTTTCCACAGAGGGTAAGCAAGGTGCCAGGTTTGCGCATGCGGGATATTTAAAGGAGGTGGATATACCTCATCAAAAAATCGCACATACCTTCTTTACCAAAGGGATGAGTCCACTCCAAGGTTCCTTGTTCCAAGTAATATGGGTTATCGGGACTTTGAGGAGGCGCTGCAAGCTGGAAAAGGGGAGGCGGACATCGAGGGAATTTCACCTGCAATCCCGCATGACCTGAAATGGGAAAGGATAAGCTCTAATGGAGACCTTGTGATCATTCACCTATCAGATCAAGCTGCTATTGAAAATAGTGAGGAAACCCTTCAAGCTTTAGAAGCCATACTCTTCATAGCTAAGGACTTTGGTTTTGAAAAAGTGAAGTTTGAAAATGCTCCTATTGAAGAGGTTGGCCAGCTGAATTTAACTGAAGACATATTGGTGCCCGAAGCACCGAACCAAGTAAATTAAAACAGGAGCTAAATACTAAATGAGGGGGGGTGCCATATGATGGTGTGTTATGAACATCCTGCCTACGGTTGGTAAATTCCCTCTTGCACTAACAGAAAAAGTGCCCGCGCTGACGGGCACTTTTTTCTTCTTATAATGAAATACGGGCCATGAATGTAATTTCTTCTGTTTCCATTAAAAACTGTTTCATGTTGTCTTCTAATGGTAAATCGAAGCTCAAAACCATGATGGCTTCCCCGCCAGCTTTTTTCGGCCAACCTGCATGGTGGCGATATTCACACCGTGATCACCCAGGACCTTACCTACGTTACCGATTACACCAGGTTTATCGGTATGCTGGATATAAAGTAAATTCGATTCCGGATGAAAGTCGATTTTGAAACCATTAAAACTTACAATACGAGAACCGTAATTTTCGATATACGTCCCACTTATTGTTAATTCACGGTTGTCACCTTTTACTTTAAGGCTGATCAAATTCGAGTAACCTAAAGAGTCCGTAGAGATTTTTTCACCAACGGTTATGCCACGCTCTTTTGCAATCAATAAGGCATTCACTTCATTGACTGATGCATCAACTCTTGATCTTAAAAAGCCAGAGATTAGACTTTTTGTAAGAATCGCTGTATCGAAATCCAAAGATTCTCCTGCATATGTAACGGAGATTTCCTGAATTCCTTCATTCAAGCACTGAGAAGCAATGGATCCCATTTGCTGAACAAGTTGATGGAATGGCTGTACCTTTTCAAATACTTCTTTAGATATGGCTGGAAGGTTGATTGAACTTGAGACTGGATTTCCTTCGAAATAGGTCAATACTTCTTGGGCAACCTGTACGGCGACATTTAATTGGGCTTCTTTCGTGGAAGCACCTAGATGCGGTGTAGCAATGACGCTATCCAGTTCAAGCAGTTTATGGCCAAGTGGAGGTTCTTCGACGAAAACGTCCAGTGCCGCCCCTGCAACATGCCCTTCAACTAACATTTCATATAAATCATCTTCGTCTAGAATTCCACCACGGGCGCAGTTCAGTACATAAACCCCTTTTTTACAGGTAAGCAGTTTTTCTTTATTAATTAATCCTCTAGTTTCATTCGTTAGTGGTGTATGAACAGTAATGATGTCTGCTTTAGGAAGCAATTCATCTAACGGCAGGGCCGTTACGGACATTTTCTTTGCACGATCGACAGTCAGGAACGGGTCATAGACAATGACATCCATGCCAAACACTTTAGCACGTTTGGCAATTTCCCCTCCGATACGTCCAAAGCCAACTATGCCTAATGTCTTACCACGAAGTTCAGTTCCCGTATATGAAGAACGTTTCCACTCCCCATTTTTCAGTGAAGCATAAGCTTGTGGAATGTGGCGCATTAATGAAGCCATCATCGCGAATGTATGTTCAGCTGTTGAAATGGTGTTGCCGTCAGGTGCATTAACCACGACAATCCCGCGTTTTGTCGCCGCGGGGATGTCTATGTTATCAACTCCGACACCAGCGCGTGCTATAATTTTTAACTGCGGCATACGGTTCATTAAATCTTCCGAAACCTTTGTTGCACTTCTCACGAGAATTGCATCGATCTGATCAAGTTCGTTTGCAGCTTCCTCTACGGTCTTCTGAATGAGATGAATATTGGGTGCCACTGAAAGCGGTCCGAGTCCTTCTGGTTTAATGGCGTCTGCTACTAAAATCCGATACACGTCTAAACACCTTCCTAGGAAAAATTATCTTAAATTTCAGTTAATTTTACAATTGAAATGCTGATTATGTCAATTTGGCTTATCTGAATGAAAGCGCTTAAACAAAAGATTTTCATCTGATCATTTGTTTAATGTCGCGATATAAATAGCTTCATCTTCTTTTGCGAAAAATTTTCGAATTGACATAGTGTAAATCCGGCATTTTTTTTCAGCCGTTCACTGCGTTCGATATTCTTCCTAAATGCATCAAATGAGAAAAAATGCTATCAAAAAAAGGTATTTCAGATATAATGGAAAGTATAAAAATTTTATAGGTCTATCTTCGGGGCGGGGCGCAATTCCCCACCGGCGGTGATGAAGGAATTTCTTCTTCTAAGCCCGCGAGCCTTACAAGGCAGGATTTGGTGTGATTCCAAAGCCGACAGTATAGTCTGGATGGGAGAAGATGGAGGTTCCTGAGTGCGTTTCAACAGTTATTTGCTGAACGTTTGTTTGATGTAACCTTTAATTTATCCCTTTAATTCTATTGGAATTAAAGGTTTTTTATTGAGCATCAACATATTTTGGAACCCTAACCTCTTTTTCAGGTAGATCGGAAAAGAAGGAGAGAGAACTATGAAAAAGAACAAAGTGAAAAAAACGGTCACTCTTGCCATGATGGGAAGCATTTCTTATTTATTGATGCTTTTAAATTTCCCGTTTCCAGGATTCCCGTCTTTTCTCAATGTTGATTTTAGCGACATCCCAGCACTGATGGCGGCATTGATTTTTGGTCCGATGGCTGGAATTCTAGTCGAGTTCATTAAAAACCTATTGGATTTAGTCATGACAGGGACCTTGACTGCTGTGCCTGTGGGGCATATCGCTAACTTTATAGCCGGAATACTGTTTGTGTTGCCAACTTATTATGTATTTCAGAAAATCAATTCAAAAAAGGGATGACGTTCGCCTTACTTGCGGGAACAGTCTCCATGGCAGTATTCATGAGCGTTTTAAACTATTTTGTTTTTTTACCGGCTTATACCTTCTTTATGGGATGGGATGCCATGTCAGCGCCCGAGTCAAGAAAGTTCGTTACGACGGCAATCTTGCCTTTCAACGTGATTAAAGGCGTGCTCATCACATCTGTATTCATGTTGCTGTTCATTAAATTACAGACATGGATCAATAAGCAAACCTTATATAAAAATGCTTAATGGCATTGACGATAGAAATAAAAAAACAACCGGATATCCATATCCGGTTGTTTTTATGTCTGTTTTTTGGTATGAGAAGTTGTAATGCGACATTGACCAAAAGAAAAGCCATTCTCGATTGAAAATGGCTTGTACCTTTATTCGAATTTTAGTGCATCTCCGTCAAATGCCTCGTCAGCAACTTTAATGGAATCCGTTGGGCATCCTTCAAATGCATCCATCATGTCGTCTATAAGTACATCTGGAATTTCAACGATTCCCTCGTTATCGTCAAGGGTAACAAATGCAATCCCTTCGTCATCATAATCATATATATCTGGTGCCGCTGCTCCGCAAGCCCCACAAGCAATGCATGTTTCTTTATCCACAATAGTAAATTTAGCCATGAATATAACCCCTCCTAAGTTGATTAACAACTGATAATCTTTTTATTTCAGATTATTATCTCTTTCTTATTGTAAGACCGAATGCCAAACTTTTCAATAGAAATTGTATTGATAATAACTATCATGTAGCTGAATGTCAACGAAAAACATCGAAACAATTAACTTGGTTCCTTCCATGTTTCGTCATTTAGTCACATAATTTCCGTTGTATTCATCAATAATAACGGCGGTTTTTGCAGTTTTTTGTTACAATGGGTTTATTGGATAAATGAAACAAGGATGTGAGTCCCATGAATAATTATCTACAGGCCATCATTCTATATGCGATAAAAAAATTTCAAGGTGAGCGCTCCATTTATGCTATATACCATATGCTGCAAGGTAAGAAATCGTCACAAACAATCCAAGATGCCCACTTATTCGGGTTAACGGATATTTTTGGGACAATACCTCGATTTACCCGTCAGCAATTAAATCAAAACATTGAACATTTACTTAAGCATGACTTGATTAATTTAACGGATAAACCAGATGCATATGAAATTAGTATGCAAGGAGAGGGAATGTTGGACGATTACTTTAAAAGTCATCCTTTTCCGGCGTATTTAAATGGTTGGAAGTATCACAATATCACCCCTGTTTTCTGGGGAGGTTAAACTTACTCATTCAAACCATATCCCATATTGTCCACAATGAAAGACGTTTTTATCCGATACAACGAAATCCCAAAATCCAATTCTTCGTAAAGGAATTTTTACATGCCAATCGTCAGGATCGAGCGTTGATTGCCCAACATCTATATGATGAACTGATATCCCTTTAGAAAATCAAAGTGATATGAAACGAGACATTTTCATTTTGAAAATAACAGGGATAAACAGGATTGGACTTACGTTTGAACAGATTGCAAAAAGGAAAGATGTAGAAGAAGAGTATGTTCGCTATACATTCCTTGACTCATTGCATCAAATGCTTGCAGAAATGGAAACGGGAAAGGATTACCATCTCTTGTCCTCATTAACCAATGATTGGAAAAGAAGTGGTAATCCTCATTTGACACAATCTACAAAGACTACTTTACGATACATCCAGGAAGGGAAAAATCTCGGTGAAATAGCTGAAATCCGCAGATTGAAAGTCAACACCATCGAAGATCACCTCGTAGAAATTGTTTTATCGGAAAAAGATTTTCCGATTTCCGAATATGTGACAATCGAGGATGAGAGGGAAATTGCTGAAGCTATTAAGGAACTTGGTACGAAAAAGCTTAAAGCTATCAAGCAGATGGTCGATAATAAACAAATAAGCTTTTTCCAAATAAGACTTGTACTTGCGAAAATAGGTGAGAGATGATGAACATAGAACGAGTCCTCAAAGAAAAATTCGGATTTGATGAATTCCGTCCTGGTCAAAAGGAAGTGGTTGAATCATTGATGACCGGCCGTCATACCTTAGCGATGCTCCCGACCGGATCAGGTAAATCATTATGTTATCAGCTGCCGGCTTATCTTTTAAATAAGACTGTCCTAATTGTCTCCCCGTTATTATCTTTAATGCAGGATCAAGCAGATCAGCTGAAGATGAGTGGCGAAAAAAGTGTATTGACCCTCAACTCTTTTTTGACGCTTAATCAAAAAAGGAAAGCTTTCGATAGGTTACATAGTTATCGTTTCATCTTTTTATCTCCTGAAATGCTGAGCATCGATGATGTGATAAAATCCTTGAAATCCATAGAAATAGGTTTGTTCGTCATAGACGAAGCACACTGCATTTCACAATGGGGGTACGATTTCCGTCCGGATTATTTGAATTTAGGGGAAGTGAGGCGTGAACTGAACAATCCGTTGACTCTTGCCCTGACAGCAACTGCAACCGATGAGGTCCGGAGGGACATCGTTGTCAAACTCAACATTGGACAGGTCAAGGAAATGGTCTCATCCGTAGATCGTGAAAATATTGCCATTATTGTCGAGCGAATGTTCAGCTACGATGAGAAGCTAGCCCGTGTGCTGGAGCTTGTCAGGAAATTTACCGGAAGCGGAATCATTTATTTTTCCTCTAAAAAAGTGGCGGAATCGGTCGCTGGTTTTTTACAGGATAACGGGATTGATAGTGTCAATTATTATCACGGCGGAATGGAACAGGAACAAAGGATGCTCATTCAGCAGCAATTCATTTCCGGCCAGTTGAAAATTATATGCGCAACAAGTGCTTTTGGAATGGGTGTGAATAAATCGGATGTCAGATATGTTATCCATTTTCATATCCCGTCCACGATGGAAGCATATCTGCAGGAGATAGGCAGGGCGGGACGAGATCGGAAACAAAGTGTGGCTGTCTTATTATATAGCGAAGGGGATGAAGGGCTTCCCCTGCATTTGATGGAGCAACAGTTGCCTACGGATTCGCAAATCGATGGTGTATGTTCTTTCCTTAATGCTACACAAAAGAATCTTGCGAATTTTACCCTTTCAGAAAAAGAACAGCTGTCGCAATCCTTTTCGTTGAACGAAATCCAGCTCCGTTTTTTACCCAGTTCATAACTGGCAATAATCAGAATCAAGTGGCAGGGATGAAAGAGTATTGTCAAAAGAGGAAATCCAGGAATCAAGAAAAGCTGCATAAATTCCTTCATTGGATATATGCACAGGAATGTCGCCGTTTAGGGATACTGGACTACTTTGGAGAAAAGCATCGGGAAGTGAACCCCATCTGCTGTGATATCTGTGGGATGGATGCCGAAAAAATGGCTGTTGTATGGCCGGAAGTCAAGGTGGATCCGGTCAATTCCTTTTCCAATTGGAAAAAGGAATTGGCTTATATCTTATTAAAGAAGGAAAATGGCAATGAAAAATAAGCAAGCTGAATTAATTAAACAACTTACGGATAAACAGTTGCTATATAATTTGTTTCTTACACAAATTATTCTCTTAACGTTAGCCATCTTTTTAGGTATTATTTTATTTAAAGACCGTTCTGCTTTTTTCGACTTATTTATCTTTGATGACCTGAATATTTTGCTGATTGGAATTCCCGCTGGAGTCATTGTCGTGTTATTTGACATATTGCTTATGAAAGTGACACCATCTTCCTATCAGGATGATGGCGGTATTAACGAACGCATTTTCAGTAATTTGTCTTTCCCGATGATTTTTATCGTAGCTTTAGTGGTAGCGGTAAGTGAAGAAGTATTATTCCGTGGAGTGTTGCAAACACATTTTGGTTTGCTTCTTACGAGCCTCATTTTTGCAGCCGTTCATTATCGTTACCTTTTTAATTGGTTTTTATTTTTAAATGTTTTGGTTTTGAGCTTCTTTATCGGTTTTTTATTTGAAATGACTAATAATATCATCGTGACGATAACGGCCCACTTTTTGATTGACTTTATCCTTGGCATTATAATCAGGAACAAAAAGCAAAGAGGGTTTAGCAAGAAAGGGGTGACTTGTATGAGCCGGGTGCAAAAGAATGAAAAAGAAAATGATCAGGCTGGTGAACTACGTTCGCGAATTGAACGTCAGAAGGCTAAGTCATCATTGCCGAAGCGGAGCAAAGTCCACCAGAATAAAAAGAAAAAAGTAAAGTGAAGATTAAACTTCCAATGATACAATTATTAGCGTTATTTTTTATTTTGCTCCCAATTGGATTTTACAGCCTTTATACATATCTTCAGGATAGGCCTTTACCTGTTAATGAAAGTGACCAAGTAGTCTTAAAAGAGGAAGATAAAGAATCGATTCCCACTACAGCAACGGCAGAGGGTTTAAAGGAAAAAGAGTCGGCAAAGGCTGAAGCGGAGAAGGAAAAAGAAGAAGCTGAAGAAAAGGCCAAAGCGCAACAAGAAGCCGAGGAAAAGGCCAAAGCGCAGCAAGAAGCCGAGGAAAAAGCCAAAGCACAGCAAGAAGCTGAGGAAAAGGCCAAGGCGCAGCAAGAAGCTGAGGAAAAGGCCAAAGCGCAGCAAGAAGCTGAGGAAAAAGCCAAAGCACAGCAAATAGCTGACGAAAAAGCAAAGAAGGCAGCAGCAGAAAAGAAAAAGGCTGCCGAAAATGTTCAAGCCGCGAAACCGGATAAAGAGGGATACAAAGTTGTCTTACATACTGTTCAAGGTGAAGAAACACTATTTCGCATTTCGATGAATTACTACAAATCACAGGAAGGGATTGCTCTGATCAAGGAGTGGAATGGGCTGAATGGCAATGAAATCTCCAAAGGTCAGGTATTGAAAATTCCGATCAAGAAATAACGATGGCACTCTGTCTTTATAGGCAGGGTGTTTTTAAAATTGTTTGACTTGGTTAAGTATGAAGGCAAACGTGACAGGTACATTATCATTTTTTCCTCTACTCTTTCATATCATGATTTGTAAGAGCAGAGGAGGAAATGCGATGGAATCGACAATCATTTTATTGGATGAGAAAACGGATCAAGCAACAAAACAAATGCTGCAAAATGTCGTGGATCGGAAGAGAAAATTCGAGGCACTTAAAAAGAAGCACCTTCAAAGCTTATGGGCAACCATGATTGTTGCTGCCCTTTTTATGATTTATCTTTATTTTTATATCGTTGTACCCTATTCCTATTCCTTTTTCAGTATGTTTAGTGTTTTCGTCGACCATTTTAGCCATTTCCTTTATTTGGCGGCGGCGATTGGTCTATATGGATATATGGTTTTAATTAAAAAAAGCTAGATAAAGCTGAAAAGGAGTTTCAACTGCTACGCTGTGAAATCATCAATAAAAGTAAGCAATTGTGGGAAAAAGAGGAAGAATGGAAAAATCGCCATAAGGTTTTTGAAATGATGAAGAAGAATTATGATATTAACTTATATCATGAAAATAAATGATGAATGCGTTAAATCATATTTAATTGCGGGTAATATCGTTTTATGGTTATATGAA
Source organism: Peribacillus frigoritolerans (assembly GCA_030562215.1). GTDB lineage: Bacteria > Bacillota > Bacilli > Bacillales > DSM-1321 > Peribacillus > Peribacillus frigoritolerans_B. Next base: position 1,053,428 of record JAUPFL010000002.1, read on the forward strand.
AGTACGTTTGGATAAGGATGGAAAGAAGGTTTAACTAAGATGTTATGGTTATCTGGATTATTTTTAATCATCATTCTGCTGTCATTTGCCACGATCTTTTACATGTGGCGTACGGCTATGCAAGTTAGGGTGATTTCCCAAGACCTATATTTCAAAGACTTCCCTGAAGGCTTTGGCGATGTGCGGATTTTTTTTATATCCGATATTCATCGGCGGATCGTTGCGGATAAATTGATCGAGGAAACACGTGACAAGGCAGATTTGGTGATTATCGGCGGTGACATTAGGGAAAGCGGGGTCCCCTTAGAACGTGTGGAAAAAATATATTGAAACTAAAAGAACTAGGTCCCCTTTATTTTGTTTGGGGTAATAATGATTATGAAGGAGACTTCCATGAACTGGATGCAACTCTTTTGAAACATGGTGTGAAGATCCTTGATAATACAGCTGTTTCTTTTGAGTCTCAAAATGGCAGCCAAATCGCTCTTCTGGGCATTGATGATATATCGGAAGAACGTGATAGGCTTGACCTTGCCCTGTCGGATTGCGGGAATGAGGATTTCCGGATTTTGGTGAGCCATAATCCTTTGGTCAAGAAACAGTTGACTCCGGAACACCATATTAGTCTTGTCCTGTCAGGTCACACCCATGGCGGGCAGATTCGCATATTCGGATTCGGGCCCTATCAGATCGGAAGCATTAAAAAAGAGGAGGACTGTATATATATGACGAGTAATGGCTATGGGACAAGCGCAGTGCCTTTAAGGCTTGAAGCTAAGCCGGAAACGCACCTCTTCACCCTGAAAAGGGGTACAGAGACTGAAATAGGCGAAGCTGTGGAAAAAACCTATTAAGCTGCTTTTTATCGAGAATACCGCTATTTTAAGACCTTGAAAAATCCACCATAATTTCATCAAATGATCGTACAGTTATTGGAGGCCTTGTAAAACCATGCAAGAAGGTAAATATAATATAAAGGCAGTTTCAAAACTGCTGGACATTCAGTCGGGAACCCTTAGGGCATGGGAAAGGCGCTATAAATTCATCGAACCTGTCAGGAATGAATCGGGGCACCGGCTGTATACTGAAAAACATCTGCAAATCCTTAAGTGGCTCATTAATAAAACAAAGCAAGGTTTTACTATAAGCCAAGCCGTTTCACTTCTCGAAAGTACTGGCGCTCTGAGCCTGGAGTTCCAGAAACGAACCGTAAGGATGAGCAAGCGATTAAGTTATCGGATGAATTAATCGAAGCTCTATTGAATTTCAATGAAAATAAAGCCCATATGCTGATAGGTCAAGCATTCAGTATGTATACAATCGAACAAACCATAGTGGATGTACTCGGTTCAATATTGGTTCGGATTGGGGATAAGTGGGAAAGGGGAGAAATTACTTCCGCTCATGAACACTTTGCGTCGAACATAATAAAATCCAGGATCAGTTCAGTTATGCATACAATTCCGACTAATGGTTTTCTTCCGAAAGCCCTTACCGTTTGTGCTCCCGGTGAAAAACATGAATTTGGACTATTAATCTTTACCATTTTTTTAAAGCGGAAAGGGTATGAAACCATTTATTTAGGAGAATCCATTGCTGATAAGGACCTTTTCACCGTTTTAAACATCATAAAGCCCTCTTACCTATTCATGTCATGTTCACTGACAGAGAATCTTGCTGAAACATTTAAGCTGGTTGAAGCGTTAACAAAGGATTTCCCGGATTTGAAGGTGGGTCTTGGCGGTGCGGCCCTCAGCCTTATTTCTGAAGAAGACCGAACTGCCTTCAGCGGAGTCTTAATGGGGGACACGCAAATGAAATGGGAGGAGTGGCTGAAAGGTTAGCTGCGGCCCTCTTAGGAGAAATAATGGATATGCACCCTGCGACCAAGGCTTCATATGATGTATGAAGATGGTAACCAGGGGGCATTTTTTATGAAGCTGGAACGATTAACTAATAATAAAATCAAGATTTTTTTGACCCTTGATGATTTAATTGATAGAGGCATAACGAAAGAAGATATTTTAGGGAATTCCTTGAAGGTCCACAAGCTATTTCAGGATATGGTCGAAGAAGCGTGCGAAGAACTCAGCTTTAAAATGAGTGGCTCCATTGCAATCGAAATTTTCTCCTTGCCTGCGCAAGGGTTGATAATCATTGTGACAAAGGAAGAAGAGGAATTATTGGCAGACGAAGAGGAATTCTTGGATTTACAGGTGAAGATTGATGACTTTCCCCATATTCTGTATGTTTTCGATGACTTTGAAGATATCGTCCAATTATCTCATAGATTATCTTTTCAAGGTTTGCTTAAAAGTACCCTTTATCATTTTGAGGGTAGATACTATTTACTTATCGAAAATGTAAAAGACACGACTTATGACACGGTCATATCTTTAGCGGCTGAGTATGGCCATGCATCTACATTGACACTCAGCCGCATCAATGAATATGGAACATGTATAATCGAAAATGAAGCGATACATGTTTTGCTCACACATTTTAGCTGATGTAAAACAAATGAGTCCAGGCAGCCACATTATGGTAAAAAATGTGGTTTGCCTTTTTTGTCTCAACTTTCGGCCGAAGAAGATATAGGGTAAAAGTGTAAGAAAGCAGTTGATATGATAACGTTTTCATTTTTAGAATATTTCCAACTTTTAAATTCCCATTTTTACTCTTGCATAAATGTAACGAAGGTGTATACTAGCACATGAAGAGGACTATTTGTACATTATAATTTTATATATGGATGAGATTTTCTAGGAGGTACTTTTAATGGAATCGGCAAAAGGCAATAGCCATGTAAATGAAGAAGAAAAACACGACGTACTGAGGTCAACCCAAACTGTAATACATAAAGCTTTGGATAAGCTGGGTTACCCGGAAGAAGTTTTTGAACTGTTGAAGGAACCTTTGCGTTTATTGACGGTGAAGATACCTGTCCGCATGGATGATGGCTCGGTTAAAATTTTCACGGGTTACCGTGCACAGCATAACGATGCTGTTGGGCCTACAAAAGGTGGTATCCGTTTTCACCCTAATGTAACGGAACGTGAAGTGAAGGCATTATCCATTTGGATGAGTTTGAAATGCGGCATCGTAGATTTGCCATACGGCGGGGGTAAAGGCGGTATCGTTTGTGATCCTCGTAATATGTCATTCCGTGAGCTTGAAAGACTGAGCCGGGGCTACGTTCGAGCAATTAGCCAAATCGTGGGGCCGACTAAAGATATCCCGGCACCTGATGTATTTACAAATTCTCAAATCATGGCTTGGATGATGGATGAATACAGCCGTATGGATGAATTCAACTCACCAGGATTCATTACGGGTAAACCGCTAGTGCTTGGTGGTTCTCATGGCCGTGAATCAGCAACTGCTAAGGGTGTAACGATTTGTATCAATGAAGCTGCCAAGAAACGCGGGATCGATATTAAAGGGGCGCGGGTCGTCATTCAAGGTTTTGGTAACGCAGGTAGTTTCTTAGCTAAGTTCATGCATGACGCAGGTGCTAAAGTTATTGGAATTTCGGATGCATACGGTGCACTTCATGATCCTGAAGGATTGGATATCGATTATCTTCTCGATCGGAGAGATAGTTTCGGAACCGTAACGAAATTGTTTAAAAGCACAATTTCAAATAAAGAACTGCTTGAATTGGAATGTGATATTTTAGTCCCGGCTGCAATTGAAAACCAAATCACTGAAGAAAATGCTGCTGATATCAAAGCATCGATCGTTGTCGAGGCAGCTAACGGACCGACAACAATTGAAGCGACACAAATCCTAACGGATCGCGGAATCCTTCTTGTTCCTGATGTGCTTGCTTCTGCTGGCGGTGTAACGGTTTCTTACTTCGAATGGGTACAAAATAATCAAGGTTATTACTGGTCTGAAGAAGAAGTGGACGAAAAGCTGGAAAAAATCCTTGTGAAATCTTTCAATAACATTTATGAACTTGCACAATCAAGACGCGTTGATATGCGACTGGCGGCTTATATGATTGGCGTAAGAAAAATGGCTGAAGCTTCCCGCTTCCGTGGCTGGATCTAAAAGGATTCAAATCAGTATCAACATATAGTTAAAAATCATGTTCATTGCTTTATCATTGAAATGATTTATAAAAACTCCTATCATGTATTGATAGGAGTTTTTATTTTTAGACGAACGTATTACATAGTGCATGGAAAGGCAGTGGAAAAAGATGAATGTTGAAGAAGTCATTATCATAGGTGGGGGCCCTTGTGGATTGGCTGCTGCGATCGCTCTTAAAGAAGTGGGAATACAGTCCCTGATCATTGAAAAAGGAAATGTGGTTGATTCCATTTACCGTTATCCGACACATCAAACTTTTTTCAGTTCGAGTGAAAAACTGGAGATTGGTGATGTCGCTTTTATAATCGAAAACCGTAAACCGGTCCGCAATCAGGCGCTAGCCTATTATAGGGAAGTAGTCAGAAGGAAAGAATTGCGGGTCAATAAATTCGAAAAAGTGGAAAAAGTGGAGAAAGGAGAAGATGGGAAGTTTTTGGTCAAGACATCGAAAGGGGACTATGCAGCTCTGCATGTGATCATATCGACCGGATACTATGATCATCCTAACTATATGTGCATACCGGGTGAACAGCTCCCTAAAGTGTTTCATTACTTCAAGGAGGGACATCCCTACTATAATTGTGATGTTGCAGTCATCGGTGGCAAAAACTCAAGTGTGGATGCAGCTCTGGAATTGGTCAAATCAGGAGCAAGGGTTTCAGTCCTTTATAGAGGATCGGATTACTCTCCAAGTATCAAACCTTGGATTCTTCCGGAATTCGAATCATTAGTCCGCAATGGAACGATCAAAATGGAATTTAATGCGAATGTCGACAGGATAACGGAAGACAGCGTCGTCTATCATGTAGGTGATGAGGAAAAAGTCATTAAAAATGATTTTGTGTTTGCAATGACTGGTTACCATCCTGACCATTCCTTTTTAGCTTCAATGGGCATTACTATTGATAAGGAGACTGGAAGGCCTGCATATAACGAGGAAACGATGGAAACGAACGTTAAAGGTCTTTATATTGCAGGGGTTCTGGCAGCCGGAAATAATGCGAACGAAATCTTCATAGAGAACGGCAGGTTTCATGGTGGATTGATTGCCTATCATTTAGCTGTTAAAGAAAAGTGAATTATATAAATGAGGAGCTGTTACCGTATGGAAAAAATATCATTAATAACGACTGGTGGGACTATTGCCAGTAAAGAAACTGCGAATGGTATGTTGGCCTCTGGCGCATTGACTGGCCATGAGTTGGCATCCCTTTGCGAATTGCCCAGCGATATCGAGGTTAAAGTGGTTGATCTTTTCCAGATTTCAAGCATGTCCATGTCCTTTGAAAAAATGCAGCAGCTTAAATCAGCCATACAAAAGGAATTGGAGGATCCTGAAGTTACGGGAATCGTCGTGACCCACGGTACGGATACACTTGAAGAAACGGCATATTTCCTTGATGTCACGAGTAAAGATCAACGTCCAATCGTATTGACCGGCTCCCAACGCTCTCCTCAAGAGGTGGGCACCGATGTATATTCCAATCTAAGGAATTCGATATTATGCGCTGCGAGTGATCTTATTAGGGATGTTGGGGTAGTGGTCGTTTTTAATGAGCGGATCTATTCAGCAAAGTATGTCAAAAAAGTTCATGCTTCCAATTTACAGGGGTTCGAATCTTTTGGCTATGGATATTTGGGGATAATTGATAATGATGTCGTGAGCATCTATCAAAAACCTTTACATAGGGAGTGTTATGATATTCAGAATCGCATCCCAAGGGTGGATATCATCAAGTGCCATACAGGCGCTGACGGCCTCTTTATTGATGCTGCGGTTGCAAACGGTGCGAAAGGCATCGTGCTCGAGGGTGTAGGTAGGGGACAAGTTACCCCTGTAATGGTAACTTCCATACAAGCTGCACTCGATAAAGGAATAACGATCATCATGACTACAAGTGCAGAAGAAGGAAAAGTGTACCCAGCTTATGATTATGAAGGCAGCGCATTTGATTTAAAACAACGCGGTGTGATATTAGGCGCTGATTATGACAGCAAGAAGGCACGAATTAAGTTAGCTGTCATGCTGGCAAGCGAAAACACAATAGATGAGACCTTCTTTAAGTACTGAAGGATTAAATAAAATTTGGAAGAGTTGATTCTTGGATTCAGTTTTTCTTCATTCCATGGTACGATTAAGGAAACGAAGATGAAAAGAGGGTCAGCTAATGCTGGTCATGTTTGCAGCGGCTATCGCGCCAGGATTGGCGCTACTAAGCTATTTCTATTTGAAAGATCAATATGAAACCGAACCGATATCGGTTGTGGTCAAAACATTTTTATTCGGTGTTTTTCTTGTATTGCCGATTATGTTCATACAGTATGTACTCGAAACCGAACAAATCTTGAATACTGATTTAGCAAATGCTTTTTTATGGGCTGCACTGCTTGAGGAATTCTTCAAGTGGTTCATACTCATTTATGTTATTTATCAGCATGTGGCATTCGATGAGCCATATGATGGGATTGTTTACGGAGCTGCAGTCTCCCTTGGATTTGCCACAATGGAGAATATTTTGTACCTGCTGGCCAACGGAGTGGAACACGCTTTTCTCAGGGCCGTTCTCCCTGTATCCAGTCACGCTTTGTTCGGAGTGATCATGGGATATTATTTGGGTAAGGCGAAGTTTTCGCCTTCGAATAATAAGGTCTATTTATTGTTGGCATTGATCATACCCATTTCATTACATGGGGTTTATGATTATATTTTAGTTTCCCAAAGATTTTGGGTGTACTTTATTATGCCATTCATGATTTATCTATGGTGGTTAGGCATGAAAAAAGTAAAGAAAGCACGTTTGTTGTCTGACTTTCACGCAGAAAAACTTTCACAAAATCACTACCTTAGCAAATGACGAATACTATTAAAAACGGAGTGCTGGCATATTTTGCCCGCTCCGTTTTTTTTATGTTTGGAATAAAAAAGCCAGTAAAGAAGAAAATAGAATTACATTAATTCAAGAAAAGAGGAGTGTTTTTGATGAAAGGAATTTCGTCAAAATGGAAATGGCTTTTGCTGTTTTCGTGTATAACTATATGTTTCGGAATTTACCCGGAAACAAGAACAAATGCCTTTTCGGGCCAAGTCATTCAAAAAGGTGCGGTTGGAGATGATGTAATTGAACTGCAGGCACGCCTGCAAAACATCGGTTACTATAAGGGAAAGATTGATGGAGCCTATGGATGGGGCACTTATTGGGCACTTCGAAACTTTCAACAAGATTTCGGGCTTCCAATCGATGGTTTGGCAGGGACAACAACAAAACAGAAGTTGACGAATGCGTCTAATTTCAATAAAGCATTTGTTCATGAGCAGATCAATAAAGGAAACGATTTCACCTATTATGGGGGAGTCCCCATTGAACAACAGGTAAAAGCGAAAGGAAATGGAGGGACTGCTTCCGGAAAGGCCCCTCCCAAAACAACGACATCAGCCAATCTTCCAGGAGGTTATTCTCAAAACGATATACAGCTGATGGCCAATGCCGTTTATGGAGAGGCGCGAGGGGAGCCATATACAGGTCAGGTTGCCGTTGCAGCAGTAATCCTGAATAGGGTGGAAAGTGCTGCATTTCCTAATACCATTTCGGGAGTGATTTTTGAACCTGGGGCGTTTACGGCTGTTGCGGATGGACAGATTTGGCTTACACCGAACGAAAGGGCGAAAGAAGCCGTGGTGGATGCTATCAATGGGTGGGATCAAGCGGTAATGCAGAATATTACTTTAATCCCGATACGGCAACAAGCAAATGGATCTGGTCAAGGGAACAAATTAAAAGAATCGGAAAACATATCTTTTGTAAGTAAAGAGGTGAAGGGAAATGATCAGGAATATAGTGATTGCCCTGCTTGTTGTAGTTGTTGCGGGAACTGCATTCTGGGGTTATCAAGAACATAAGGAAAAAATGCTGTATTAATCAACGCGGAAAATACGTATCAGCGAGCCTTTCATGATTTAAGCTATCAAGTGGATTTATTGCACGATAAGGTCGGCAGTACTTTGGCCATGAATTCACGGTATTCATTAAGTCCGGCGTTAACAGATGTTTGGCGTATCACTTCCGAAGCCCAAAGTGATGTCGGGCAGTTGCCATTGACCCTGCTTCCTTTTAACAAGACAGAGGAATTTTTATCAAAAATTGCGGATTTCAGTTATAAAACAGCGGTACGTGACCTTGAAAAAGAACCATTGAATGATAAGGAATATGCGACTCTGCAATCCTTGTACACACAGGCAGGAGACATCCAGGGCGAGTTAAGGAAAGTGCAGTATCTAGTCCTTAAAAACAATTTAAGATGGATGGATGTCGAAATGGCTCTTGCATCAGGGAAAGAAAATTCGGATAACACGATCATTGATGGTTTAAAGACGGTAGAGAAAAAGTATCAGGGTACGGGGAAACGAATGAGATGAATCCGACTTTTACTTCTGCACAACAGAGGGATGAAAACTTCAAAAATTTGCAAGGTGAAACCATTACGAAGGAAGAAGCAATCGAGACTGCAAAAAACTATGCACACTCAAAAAGCAAAAATTTGAAGGTGAACGTGGAAGAAAACGGAAAAGGTTCCGATTATGGATTTTATAGCGTGAGCATCCTCGATAAAGACTCCGATACTGAACTGAATATGGATTTGACCAAAAAAGGCGGTTACCCTATTTGGTATATCAATAATAGGGATGTGAACAAAACAAATATTGATTTGAATCAAGCCTATACAAAAGCCGAAGCTTTTTTAAAGGAACATGATTTTAGTTCACTTGAATTATTTGAAAGTGCTCAATACGATAATATCGCATTATTGAATTTCGTGACATCGGAAAATGGGGTCAAGATTTATCCAGATTCAGTCAAGGTCAAAATCGCATTGGATGATGGATCCGTTATAGGGTTTTCAGCTGATGAGTATTTAAAATCACACAAAACCAGGGAAATAGGGAATCCGAACATATCCGAGAAAGAAGCTAAGGATAAAATCAACAGTAATGTAAAAATAATGGAAGAAGGAAAGGCGTTAATTACCAATGATATTGGTGAAGAAGTTCTTTGTTATGAATTTCTCGGTACGATTAAAGACGATACCTACCGTATTTTCATTAATGCAGATACCGGTCAAGAAGAAAAGGTGGAAAAATTAAAGAATTCCGAACCGGTATACGAGAATTTAATTTAAACAATCATGAATCATAAGTTGTAGGGAAATGTGCTTAGTCACTTTCCCTTTTTCTTATTTCGTGACATAATAACTTAATGATCACTTGGAATAAATGGGGAAATTAATGGGTAATATTATGCAGTTTTTCAAAAAGGACGTGGAAGACGATGTTTAAAATTGGTGATATATTAATGCTCGAGCCGAAATACACATCACAGAAGGAAAAGTTCAATTGTATGGTTGTAGAAATGGGAACGGGTTGTGTCTATACGGACTATCCCATCGATGTAGGAACTGGGAAAATTGCATTCCTCATGGATGGGACACAGTTCAATGTCACATTTTCCAATGAAGAGCAGGCTGTTTATGTATTCGATTCTGAAGTGCTTGGAAAAGTGAAAGGAAGAATACCCATGATGCAACTATTGCTGCCCGAAGCAGAAACGTTTGTTAAAATCCAACGGAGGCAATACGTGCGCCTGGATATAACCTTGGATACGGCCATTCATCCAGAACATTCCGAGTTTACCCCTTTTCGTGCATTAACGGAGGATATCAGCGCAGGCGGAGCTTCCATAAGGCTTTTGAAAGGCACTAACATCCAATCAGTTTCGCAATTATACCTGTGGATGGCGCTTACGTTAAAATCAGGTGGGATTCATTATTTAAGGTTAAAAAGCAAAGTCATTCGCGTAACGGAAAAAGAGCATGGAAATATGCTGCTGCACGTCCAGTTTCTTGAACCTTCAAAAAATGATGTAAAGACATTAATGAGATTTATATTTGAAAAGCAGGTGGACTTAAAGAAAAAAGGCTTGCATGTTTAACATGATTGAATGAAAAACGGCGATTCCATCCATACTGCTAATATAAACAGATGGAGGGTGCGGCTTATATGAAAACATTTGAAAGACTATTAATTAAAGTGATCATCATCCAATTGGCCTGCTTATTTTTTTCCAGTTCCTTTTGAGCATGGAGGATCAAATCTTTGATTTGACCAAGCTCTCGAGGTATGAAGGTGTTACCAGCAATAATTATACGAAAATCATTGAAACATTCAATGGGACTAATAAGTGAAGCGGTGATCCGCTTTTTTTGTAAGAAGATTTTCAATAAAAGGATAACTTTTGATGGCTGTAGAGGTCAAAAAAAGAACGAAGGTGATTTTGAACCTACACATCCCTTTTATTAATGATTTTCCCGCTAGTTGTGATAAAATGAAAGGGTACTAAATAATCAGCATGATTGTAGGATTCTTGGGAGGATTTATGAAAAAAAATTATCAGTCGCAATCGATGGACCAGCTGCTGCTGGAAAAAGCACGGTTGCTAAAATTGTTGCAGAAAAGTTCAATTACATATATGTGGATACAGGTGCAATGTACAGGGCCATTACCTATAAGGCCCTTAATCAAAAGATTCGCCTGGATGATGAACAAGCATTATCAGAAGTTCTCATCAATACGGAGATCGAATTAAGACCAAGTGAAAATGGCCAGTTGGTGTTCTTGGATAACGAGGACGTGACAGCCCAAATCAGGAACAATGAAGTGACCGGTTCCGTTTCGGAAGTGGCAAAGCACCGGAGCATCAGGGAGGAATTGGTTCGCAGGCAGCAAATCTTTGGTGAAAATGGCGGTGTCGTCATGGATGGCAGGGACATAGGTACGCATGTGTTACCAAACGCCGAAGTAAAGGTATTTCTAATCGCTTCTGTGGATGAAAGGGCACAGCGGAGGCATCAGGAAAATATATTGAAAGGTTTTCCATCGGATATCGAAAAATTAAGGAAAGAAATCGCAACAAGGGACAAGCTGGACTCGAACGCGAGGTTTCGCCATTGAAAAAGGCAGCGGATGCTATCGAAATCGATACGACCTCTTTATCGATTCAGGAAGTCGCAGAAAGTATCATGTCTTTAATAGAAGAGAGGAAAAGATGACATTGGATTTTTACACATTTGCCAAGAACATCGTAAAAGGCGTTTTAACGCCTTCGTTTAGGGTTAAAGCACTTGGAAAGGAACATATCCCTAAAGAGGGCGGGGTATTGATCTGTGCCAATCACATTGATAATTTGGATCCGCCCGTAGTTGGCATGACGTCTCCAAGGGATATTCATTTCATGGCGAAAGAAGAGTTGTTTCATGCACCTGTTTTAAAGGGTATATTACCAAGAGTAAATGCATTTCCCGTGAAACGCGGTAATAGCGATCGGGAATCCCTTAGAAAAGGCTTAAAGCTTTTGAAGGAGGGCAAGGCGATTGGTCTGTTTCCCGAGGGAACCAGAAGCAAGACCGGTGAATTGGGAGAAGGTTTGGCGGGTGCCGGATTTTTCGCATTGCGGTCTGATGCCGTTATCATACCGTGTGCAATCATCGGCCCATATAAATTTTTACGTCCATTGAAGGTCGTTTACGGTCCTCCAATAAATTTCACCGAATATCGTGAACAGAAAATATCAGCCGATGAAGCCACCAAGATCATCATGGAGCATATTGGGAAATTGATTTCCGAGCATAAATAGTCCTTCATACTTGACAATTTTCTGATTTTGTTAGAATTTATAAAATAAGGGTATTGTTCCTTTATTGCCGATGAAAAGGAATATGACTTTATTACTCTAAAAAACTGTTTTTATCTTTATTAGGAAAGTGTTTTTATTGAACCACTTTAAATAAAATATGTGGCCGATGAAGAGGAAATTTGCTGATCAGTCATGGGTTAAGGAGGAGTTAGTAATGACAGAAGATATGAACCAAGTAGAAGTGAACAATTACAAAGTTGGGGATCAAGTTAAAGCAACCGTTTCAAAGGTAGAAGAAAAACAGGTCATTGTCGATGTGGAAAACAGCAAGACTGATGGAATCATACCCATCAGTGAGCTTTCAAGCCTGCATGTCGAAAAGGCGTCAGATGCCGTTTCGGAAGGTGATGCATTGGAGCTGGAAGTCATTAAAGTCGAAGAAGAAGCTCTCATTCTATCAAAACGTAAAATTGACGCTCTTAAGGCATGGGATGACCTGGAATTGAAATTTGAAAATGGAGACGTATTTGAGGCTGAAGTTAAAGATGTCGTCAAAGGCGGGCTTGTCGTAGATCTAGGCGTACGTGGTTTTGTTCCAGCTTCTCTAGTAGAAGACTATTTCGTTGAAGACTTTTCTGATTACAAAAACAAAACTTTAACATTCAAGATCGTTGAGCTTGAGAAAGACAAAAATCGCTTAATCCTCTCACATCGGGCAGTGGTCCAGGACCAAAAGGAAAAGCAAAAAGCAAACGTCTTGGATAAGATTGAAAGCGGGCAAGTGCTTGAGGGTGTGGTCCAAAGGATTACCGATTTTGGTGCGTTCGTGGATATTGGTGGCGTAGACGGCCTTGTCCACATTTCCCAGCTTTCCCATCAGCATGTCGACAAGGCATCCGATGTCGTTTCCGAAGGGGATAAGGTGCAGGTGAAAGTGCTATCCATCGATCGTGATAATGAAAGGATTTCACTTTCCATCAAGGATACCCTTCCTGGACCTTGGGCAGGAATTGCAGAAAAAGCGGCCAAAGGCTCTACACTGGAAGGTATCGTCAAACGCCTTGTTTCTTTCGGTGCATTCGTGGAAATTTTTCCAGGGGTAGAAGGGCTTGTCCATATATCACAAATTTCACACAAGCATATTGCCACTCCGCAAGAAGTACTTAAAGAAGGGCAGTCTGTCGAAGTGAAAGTGCTGGAAGTCAATGAAACGGATCAACGTTTATCATTGAGCATCAAGGAACTTGAAGAACCTCAATCCAATTACAACACATCAGATTATGAGATGCCTGAAGAATCGAAGGGTTTTCAGCTAGGTGAAATGATCGGTGATCAATTGAAAAAACTAAAATAAGATAATAATGGTGATGGCCTTGGAGAGAAAACAACGAAAATTAGATCATATAGAATTTGCGCTAAAGACAGGACAGCAGCATCAAACCGGACTAGAAGATATTTCGTTTATTCACCAAAGCTTACCAGGTATTTCCTTGAATAATGTGAACCTCACAGCAGAAGTTGGCGAACTTGAATTAAGTTCGCCAATTTTTATAAATGCCATGACCGGAGGCGGAGGCACTGAAACGGAAAAATTGAATGGTGACCTAGCCATTGCTGCAAGGGAAACGGGAATCGCCATGGCGGTAGGATCGCAAATGGCAGCCATCAAGGATCCTAGCCAGCAAGCTTCTTTTAAAGTTGTAAGGAAGGAAAATCCTGATGGTGTGTTGATTGGTAATCTCGGTGGTGAAGCAACAGTCGAACAGGCTAAGCGGGCAAGCGAAATGATCGGGGCCAATGCCCTTCAGATTCATATTAACGTCATCCAGGAATTGACGATGCCTGAAGGGGACAGGGATTTTGCGGGTACCCTTTCGAGAATAGAAAAAATCAACAAAACGATCGGAATTCCTGTCATCGTAAAAGAAGTTGGATTTGGGATGAGTATGGAAACGGTAAAGCAATTACATTCCGTGGGTGTTTCAATCATTGATGTAGGCGGGTTTGGCGGAACGAATTTTGCTAAAATCGAGAATGAAAGACGAGCAAAAATACTCGGATATTTTAATGAATGGGGCATACCGACAGCCGCTTCGATTGTCGAAGCAGTAAATGTTTCACCACAGCTTTCAGTCATTGGGTCGGGTGGCATCCAAAGCCCTTTGGAAATTACAAAAAGCCTGGCATTAGGAGCGAAAGGCGTCGGATTGGCCGGACATTTCCTCAAGCTCTATAAAGAGTTTGGCTTGGAACAATTGATTAAAGAAATACATTACATACATGAAGATTTGAAGGTCATCATGACAGCACTCGGGTGCGGTAATATATCAGAGCTAAGGAAATCCAAATTAGTCATCAAAGGAAATACCTACCATTGGTTATCTCAAAGAGGCATTGATTGTTCGGCGTATGCTAAATGAATGACCACAAAAAGGAAGCATCTCAATCGAAACGAATTGAGATGCTTCCTTTTTGTTCATGGATAGACTTAACTATTCCTTTTTCGTGCCACTTCAGGGCTTTCCATTCTTGTTGCCCCTTTATGACCCAGTGATTGGTCCCTGTCGGACTCCACCCGTTTACTTTCTTTCAATTTCTTCTCTTGCCGATCTTTTCCCATGTTCACACCTCCTTTTTAAATGATAGGGGGAAGTTTTTCCTCATTAAATGCCGTGCTTTACGTTTATACTTTGAATAAACAAGCCATAATGTTCCTAAAAGGGGGACGCTGCATGGATGGAATTATATTTTATTGGATTTCATGGATAGTTTGGGTCATTGTCATGTATTTTATTCCGAAAACGGTTCCCTTTCGTTTTGATTTTCTTTTTCATCTATTAGCCGTTATGGTATTGGCGGGCTATAAACTGGAGGTTCCATTGGTTTCCGTACATTTGAGCGGCCCGTATCTCTTCCTTATATTGTGTGTATATATTAGGAAGAAATCAATCATCAAGATGATGGAACTGATCAGCGGAAGTCTTATTATCACTCTCGCTTATGCCAGTTTTCAACTTTTTTCTTTACTTGATCCGATATGGCTCATAATGAAACCGTCTTATCTTTTGTGTATTTTCCTGAATTATCTTATATTATTACTTTTTAAAAATTGGAAACATCGATTGTTCGTCCTTTTAATTGGGATGCTGATGGGAGATATCATATATTCCGGATTACTTGCTTACCACTCTTTACCTTATGTTGCGCTTGCTTACGCATGGCATGATAATGCCGTGTTGGTTTTGGGTGCAAACATACTGTGGAGAATGTTGGAACTGGTTGGCCAATACATTTATTCAATATCCCAATCGAGATTTTTATCAAAACAAGGAAAAGAGAATTTTAATCAATGAGTATGGAGAAAATTAGTATGGAGTATTAGCTGATTTATCAAAAGGCAGAAGTATTAATCGAACCAATTGGAATTGGAAGGCTTTTATTCATACAATCATTGTTGATTGGCGAGAAATTTGTTACTATAGGATAGTTAGAGGTCTGTAGATAAATCGTAAAATGCTCTAAACAATTAAAAAGGAAGCCGTAAGCCGAAGCTTTCTTCATTTTTTTGGGCTGTTTATAATCAAGTTTTAGCATGCAGGGGTGTTCAGCTTCATGTCACCTTAGGAACCGGGGCGTCAAGTGGACAAACTGCCCGTGAATACCTGATGAGTCTAACTGAAAATCAGTCGGGATTTTTCTTACTGATGAAAGATTCCTTTAAATGATGATGGATACAGCCTTTTCCTTTAAAAGGAAATTATGAAAATCAATAATGCAAAGCAACCGTAATAAATGCATTCATGAATTTCGTGACTTTGACAGAGATATAGTAGCAGAAAGGGTGAATAGCAATGCCAAAACCGGTAATTGCGATAGTCGGTCGTCCGAACGTGGGAAAATCGACAATCTTTAATAGAATAGTTGGAGAACGGGTTTCGATTGTTGAAGACGTTCCAGGAGTGACTCGGGACAGGATTTATAGTTCGGGTGAATGGTTGACACATGATTTCAACATTATTGATACAGGTGGAATTGATATCGGTGACGAGCCGTTCCTAGAACAAATTCGCCAGCAGGCTGAAATTGCCATTGACGAAGCTGATGTGATAATTTTTATGACGAATGGTCGTGAAGGTGTAACGGCTGCTGATGAAGAGGTCGCAAAGATACTCTATAAATCCAGAAAGCCGGTTGTCCTTGCAGTAAATAAAGTCGATAACCCAGAAATGAAAGATCAAATTTATGATTTCTATGCGTTAGGTTTTGGCGATCCATTCCCGATCTCCGGGTCTCATGGACTTGGTCTTGGTGACCTTCTGGATGAAGCGGCCAAACATTTCCCTAAATTTGACGGCCCGGATTATGCTGATGATGTCATTAAATTCAGTTTGATTGGAAGACCGAACGTAGGTAAATCCTCTCTGGTCAATGCATTGTTAGGTGAAGAACGTGTCATTGTCAGTGATATTGAAGGTACGACTCGTGACGCGATTGACTCCCCGTATAAGTACAATGGCAAAGAGTATGTCATTATTGATACAGCAGGGATGCGGAAAAAAGGCAAAGTGTATGAAAGCACGGAAAAATATAGCGTACTACGTGCATTAAGGGCAATTGAACGTTCAGACGTTGTTCTTGTAGTCCTGAACGCTGAAGAAGGAATTCGTGAGCAGGATAAGAAAATTGCAGGATATGCCCATGAAGCGGGTAGGGCGGTCATCATCGTCGTCAATAAGTGGGATGCCATCGAGAAAGATGAAAAAACGATGAAGGATTTTGAAGAAAAGATCCGTGCCCATTTCCTGTTCTTGGATTATGCGCCAATCATTTATCTGTCTGCCTTAACGAAAAAACGGACACATACCTTAATACCTGTCATTGATCAGGCTAGTGAGAATCATGCTATCCGGGTTCAGACAAATGTCTTGAATGAAGTGGTCATGGATGCCGTTGCGATGAATCCGACACCGACTCATAATGGCAACCGTTTGAAAATTTATTATACGACTCAGGTAGCGATCAAGCCGCCAACTTTCGTCGTATTCGTTAACGATCCGGAGTTATTGCATTTTTCATATGAGAGATTTTTAGAAAATCGAATTAGGGATGCCTTTGGTTTTGAAGGAACACCAATACGAATTTTTGGACGCCAGAGAAAATAGTAAAGGTGGTTATACCGTGGTAAAAGAAAAAGAAAGTATCGCTGTGATTGGAGCTGGGAGCTGGGGGACTGCTTTAGCGCTTGTAATCGCTGATAACCAGCATGAAGTGAGATTATGGGGACATAATCAGAATCAAATCAATGAAATCAATCAAAATCATACGAATGAAAAATACTTGCCTGGGATTGAATTGCCTTCGGGGATTAAAGGTTATTCTTCCCTTAAGGAAGCATTGGCCGGGATTGAAATAATTATTTTGGCGGTGCCGACCAAAGCCTACAGGGAAGTGCTTGGTCAGATTAAAGAGGCTCATGATAAACCATTGACGATCGTTCATGTGAGTAAGGGAATTGAACCTGATTCCCTGCTTCGTATATCGGAAATGATTGAAGAAGTCTCTTCGTCTGAATGGCTTAAGGATATAGTGGTTCTTTCAGGACCGAGCCATGCAGAAGAAGTCAGTCTGCGTCACCCGACAACAGTTGCCGTTTCTTCAAAGAATATGAAAGCTGCCGAAAGGGTTCAGGACATCTTTATCAATAATAATTTCCGTGTATATACAAATCCTGACTTGATTGGTGTTGAAATCGGAGGGGCTTTGAAGAACATCATTGCTTTGGCTGCCGGCATTACGGATGGTTTAGGCTATGGAGATAATGCCAAGGCTGCATTAATGACTCGAGGATTGGCTGAAATATCCCGTCTAGGGGTGGCCATGGGGGCTAACCCGCTAACGTTTTCAGGTTTAGCTGGGATTGGCGACTTGATCGTCACTTGTACAAGCGTTCATTCCCGTAATTGGAGAGCTGGAAATATGCTTGGTAAAGGGCAAAAGCTTGAAGAAGTTTTGGAAAACATGGGTATGGTCGTTGAAGGTGTCAGAACCACTAAAGCCGCCTATCAACTAGCCCAAAAGTACGAAGTGAATATGCCAATCACCGAAGCCCTGTACGATGTTTTATTCAATGGGGAAGAAGTGAAAAAGGCAGTTGACCTTTTGATGAATCGTTCAAAAACGAATGAGATGGAAGAACTTTTTAACATATTGGATAGCAGGCAGCAGGATTAACCTCCATTCTGTTGATTTTCATAAAAGAATTTCATTAAATTAGGCATTTGATGATGCGCCTTGCCGTTTATCAGCATACAATGCAACGAAAGTAAACTAGTAATTTGACCTCGGCACGGGGATTTAGTCAAATGAGCAGAAGATATCTAAATATCTTCTGCTTTTTTTTATGGGCAAAAATCATCTGTTCTCTTTTTTATTTATGAATAATTGAATAGGTTATTCAATTTTGCATAAATCATTCTACATATTTCCTTGTTTTTTGTTGAAAATCGACTATTTTTTTTTTGGTATGAAAATTGCGAAGTGTAATATGACCAAAAAATTCTATGGGAGGCGAGAAAAGTTTGTTAACTTTTCTCGCTTAAAGAGGAAGGGGAATGATACATGCAAACAGGTAATCTAAAAAGGTCTTTAAACTTATGGCATATCGTATTGCTCGGTGTTGGATATATGACGCCGATGGTTGTTTTTGATACATTCGGGATAGTTTCCGAAAAACGGGGGGCATGTGCCAACCGCTTATGTCATTGCTCTTTTAGCAATGTTGTTTACAGCAGCCAGCTATGGAAAAATGGTGAAGATATATCCGCAGGCAGGTTCATCCTATACTTACACACAAAAAACGATCAGTCCACATTTAGGCTTCCTTGTCGGGTGGTCGTCGTTACTTGATTATTTATTTTTACCGATGGTGAACGGCATTTTAACAAAAATATACTTAACTGCTCTTTTTCCGGAAGTTTATCCCTGGATATGGGTGGTGGCATTTGTCCTTTTAATGACAGTCATTAACTTATTCAATGTTAATCTTGCAGCCAACTTTAATAGCTTCCTTGTTTTTTTTCAAATGTTGGTCATCGTCATTTTTGGGGCACTTGTCGTTAAAGGAGTCATGGGGGGAGAGGGGACTGGAGAAGTCTTGTCGGTTCAGCCATTCATCGGGCCCGATATGGAAATTTCGACCCTCATAACTGGTGCTACAATCCTTTGTTTTTCTTTTTTGGGGTTTGACGCAGTCACTACTTTATCGGAAGAAACACCGAATCCATCCAAAACGGTCCCCGGGCCATCTTTTTGACTGCCCTTATCGGAGGGGTCTTATTTGTGACGGCATCATTCTTTACACAGTTATTTTTCCCGGATGTTTCCCGTTTTAGCGATCCTGAAGCAGCTTCTCCGGAAATTGCCCTTTTCGTGGGCGGGAAGTTATTTCAGGCTTTCTTTCTTGCAGGAACATTATGCGGTACCCTTGCCTCCGGACTTGCATCTCACGCTAGTGTTTCTAGATTGCTATATGTAATGGGACGTGACCAAATGATCCCGAAAAAACTATTTGGGTTTGTCCACCCCAAATACAATACGCCATTCTTTAATGTCATTTTTGTCGGTTCGATATCACTGGTTGCCTTATTCCTTGATTTGGTTACGGCCACTTCTCTCATAAACTTTGGGGCTTTAATTGCATTTACCTTCGTGAATATTTGCGTAATCGTCCATTCAATAAGAAACAAAAGCTTCAGAACGATTAAAGGTTTTCTTTCAACTATTCTGTCCCCGGTTTTAGGCGCGGCTTCGGTCTTCATCCTTTGGCTTAATCTCGAGATGAGTTCCTTGATTTTAGGAATAGTCTGGGCGCTAATTGGGATTGGTTATCTTCTGTATCGGACAAAATGGTTTACGGAATCCCCTCCGCTATTCCATTTTGAAAAAGCACAGTGAATCTAATCTACTGTATTCATTAAATGAGGAAGAGTGTTAAACGGCCGATGAGAAAATGAAGAGGTCATTCATGCTCATGCCTGTTGTTCAATTTTCCGTTCATGGCGTCAGCAATGTGTATTCAGCACATATGTCGCTTAGTATGGTTCCCGGGAGCTTTCTGGCTCGCTTATATGGTGATGCTTTACACAGCGTACAGTTATGGAAAGGCATTCCTTCTCTTAATTTACTGACTATTGTGACGGTTCTCGATGTCATGGTTAGGAAAATGGCTCCGAAAGCAGATGCTAACGTCGTCGCCTAGTTTTTGATGGTCATATTCATCGTTTTTATCTAACTGTGAAATTACATACGGGGAATGAATAATGAAAAGTGACGGGGCAGAAGCATTGGAAGCATATATATACCCTTGGCTCCTAAAACTTTGCAAACAGGCATGAGGCCATAATGACGGCATGGCGGGAGCTGTCCCATCTGTATAGCAAACCTGATTAGAATTTATAAGATAAGGTGAACGGTCCTTTATAAAATAAGTCTAAGCTGCATACCAGGTTTTTAGATCAAAAGGGTCCGTTAAAGGACCCTTTTGTTGTGGTACGAATAAAGGTAAATGCTGGATATGAGTAAAGGTGCCTCTTATTTTTTATCTTGCAATTCGGAATTGTGATAAAATATAGGTTAGGTTACAAAAGGAGAGTGAAACTGTGTTATCTATTCCGGATGATAAAATTAGACCATTCATAACTATAACAATTGATCAGCCTACATTTTCAGACCAAAAAATTCATGAGATACAGGAACCTTTCTTCTTTCTTATGAAGGAAAATCAAGTGTTTGCGTATATCCGCATGGATGACCTCCCGTTAAATGAAAAAATCACGACAGTCGATCAGCTTTTACAGTATGCTTTTTCGATTGATAATGTCTGTAAATTGCACCCTAACATTTCCTTGCCGCATCTGTTTCAAATTATCGGTGAACCTATCGTACTGATAAAAACGGATGATGGCCTCCTAACCGGTTATGTAAAAAGGGAAGATGTATTAGCTGAATTATTCAAGCAGGACAGCAAACAAAATTTAGACCTGCTAAATGTTATATTAACCTCCATTCCCATGGGGATATTTGTTGCTGATAAAGAAAGAAATATCGTGAACTTCAATGAATCAGGCTTGAAGATGATAAAAAAGCCTTCTGAACAAGTCCTTAATGAACCTGCTGCGAACATCTTCAATAAGCAGCATATACATAGCGTGTTTGCCAGCGGGAGCAGTATTCTGAATCAGCTGGAGATTACTGATGTCATGAGTGTGCTTGTCGACTATAGCCCGATTCTGAACCATGAAAAAGAAGTCGAAGGCCTGATCATCATCGTTCAGGATTTACCGATGGTTGAGGAAATGGCCATGGAAATAGAATTGATAAAAAGCTCGAACAAAGACTTGAATGCCATTTTAGCGAATATCTATGATGAAATACTTGTAGTCAATCAAAAAGGAGAGCTGCTGCGCTATAGTGACAGCATCATCTCAGGTTTCTGGGGGAAGGATTTAAAAGATTATATCGGGAAGAATCTCTTGCAATTAGAAGATGAAGGGATTTTTAATCCTTCGGTCACCCGGTTAGTCCTTGAACAAAAAAAAGAAAGTATCAATTGTCCAAGATACTAAAATGAATAAGAAAGTCCTTTCCGTAGGCACCCCTGTGTTCAATGAAAAAGGGGATATAGATCGAATAGTCATTGCATCTAGGGATATAACGGAAACGACACAATTGAAATCGGAATTAAATGAAATGAGGAAAGAACTGGACTCTTTCAAAAAACAGGATCAATTTTATAAAGAGTTGGTTTTTGCAAGTCCTAAAATGGAGCAGATAATCAGCCAAGTCAAGAAAATCGCACATTTTTCATCAACTGTATTAATCAATGGGGAGTCGGGAGTAGGTAAAGAAGTGATAGCTGAAGCCATTCATAAAATGGGCAGGCGATCTAAACAACCTTTCCTGAAGATAAATTGCGGGGCGATTCCGGAAAACCTCCTTGAAAGTGAATTGTTTGGTTATACGAAGGGTTCCTTTACAGGAGCTGATAAAAATGGGAAGGTAGGATACTTTCAGCAGGCCAATAAAGGTGTTTTATTCCTTGATGAAGTGGGTGACATGCCCATACATCTGCAAGTGAAGCTGCTGAGGGTGCTCCAGGAACAGGAAGTGATTCCGATTGGCAGCACTACACCCATTTCCATTGATGTTCAAATTGTTGCGGCCACGAATAAGAGTCTGGAAAAAATGGTCGAGATGGGCACGTTCAGAGAAGATTTATTCTATCGATTGAACGTCATACCCATTCATGTGCCCCCATTAAGGGAAAGGCCGGAGGATATACCGCCGCTAGCCTTTCATTTCCTCCAAAAATTGAATGAAAGGTATCAGCGGAATTACCACTTTTCCCCGATGCATTAAATATACTGGAAGTCTATACCTGGCCAGGGAACATTCGTGAGTTGCAGAACATGATTGAAAGATTGGTCGTTTCTGCAGATGAAGAAATGATCGATGCTGACTTCATTCAAAGGTTCATACCTGTGGGCAGTGACTTTAAACAAACGAAACCCATCATTACGAGAATTCTCCCGCTGCAGGAAGCACAGGATCATGTTGAAGAGCAATTGATCATGCTTGCCATGAAACAGTATAAAACAACGACCAAAGCGGCTAAAGCGCTTGGGATAAGTCAATCGTCAGTGAGCAGGAAGTATCAAAAAGTGTTAGCTGAACAGAGTAAGAAAATTGAAAAAATGCATTTTGAATAAAAGCCGTTGCCGAGTGATAAAAATCACTTGTCAACGGCTTTTATTTTTATGAGAGCTTTTGGGAAGCTTTTTAATGATTTCCAAGGTTGTTTATGCAAAGTGAAATAACGATATGCACAATTGCATAGCTTTTAAGGGATTTATCAAAGAAAAGGCGATTTTATTGGTTAATTAACTTGGCATGGTTCTTGCTTGATTAGTAAGTATAAGAAAAAAGGGAGGTAAGCATCAAAGTTTCATAGAACAAGCAATCTTAATTAACCAATTAACTAAAGCTATAAAAAAAGGAGATTATAAAATGTCAATTAATGTAGAAAGTAAAAACACTCAAGCTAACCAATCAGCAACCCAAGATTATATTAAAAAAGTGCTTCAATTAATCGAGCAAAAAGAAATTTCAAAAGAAGATGCGCAGTGGGTGACAAAAGAAACTGTCGAGAATTTCCGTAACCATGTAAACCCTGGGTTTTTGGAATATCGGAAGACGGTCACTAAAGACACACAATTCGCTTCGGTGGAGTGGTCTGATCAAGATTCCTGTTTTACGGATGTAAATGGAAAAAAATATATTGATTGTTTAGGTGGGTTTGGTATTTATAATGTTGGCCATCGTAACCCTAAAGTAGTAAAGGCAGTAACCGATCAGTTACAAAGGCAAGCCCTTCATAGCCAGGACTTACTTGATCCATTACGTGCAATGCTTGCCAAGATCCTTGCCGAAATCACACCGGGTGATCTAAAATACTCATTCTTTACGAACAGCGGTACCGAGAGCGTGGAAGCTGCACTTAAGCTGGCTAAAATGTACAGTGACCGATACACGATCATTTCCACGACAAAATCATTTCATGGGAAAAGCCTTGGTTCCCTATCGGCAACGGCAAAGGGCATGTTCAGAAAACCGTTCATCCCGTTGGTACCAGGTGTGCGCCATGTACCATTCGGTGATGTGGATATGATGAGAAAAACGTTTGAAAGTTGTGCATTGGTCGGTGAAGATGTTGCTGCTGTACTGTTGGAGCCTATTCAAGGTGAAGGAGGGGTCATCCTTCCTCCGCAAGATTATTTAAAGCAGGTTCGGGCATTATGTGACGAATATGATGCGTTATTGATCTTGGATGAGGTGCAAACAGGAATGGGACGGACAGGTAAAATGTTCGCTTCTGAGCTATATGATGTTGTTCCGGACATTATTTGTTTAGCGAAAGCATTCGGCGGCGGAGTAATGCCTGCAGGGGCTGTGGTAGCCAATGAGAAAGTATTTAAAAGCTGGTTCGACAATCCATTCATGCACACTACGACATTTGGAGGAAATCCACTAGCTTGTGCTGCGGCCATTGCTACGATCGATGTACTTTTGGAAGAAAACTTACCGCAGCGTGCTGCAGAAGTTGGTGAATACTTCTTAAATGGGTTAAGGGAAGTGGCTGCTGAGCACAAAGATAAGGTCTTGGAAATCCGCGGCCAAGGATTAATGATTGGTATTGAGTTCCATAAAGATGAAGTGGGGTATGAATTCTCAAAAGCCCTTTTTGATAAAGGCATCTTAGTGGCAGGTACGCTTATTAATTCCAAAACAATCAGGATCGAGCCGTCTTTGACCATTCAGCTGGATGAAGTCGATACAGTCATTAAAGCGTTTAAAGAAGTCTTGCCGACGCTTCAATCTTAATTTAAGTGAGCAGAAAAACAGCCTTTGGGCTGTTTTTTTGTTGTCTGGAGGTAGTATGGGAATTACTTATATATTCCTCGTTATATTGCTGCACCTCAGAATTTTTTTAGCGAAAATGAGCAATGAAAACGGGAATTACACAGATTGGACAAGGATTTAATTCCTTTAACGTAATTTGGTATGTTATAATAATTTCTGGAAAAAGGAGTGATGAAGATATGACACCTGCTCTGCAAAAAATGTGGATATCCTTTATAGCTATGGGCTTTATGGTTATCTCAATATTTTTAATCTACTTAAGCCGCTATAAATTAAAAGGTTTTTGGAGAGTCTTGACAGCAATTATCGCATACATACTTATGATTCTGGCCGGTTTGATCATCCTTATCGTTGTTCTTAGCGGGCCAACCACTTGATAGGTGAGGAGAAATGATGAGAAATTTTTTCAAAATATTATGTTTATTATGCATCTCTGTATCATTATCTGGCTGCTTATATCCGGAGAAGCAAAAAATGCAAAACCAACTGCCTTATAAAGAGCAAATACAATCCGTCCAAAGTGCAGTGGATCAATTTCAGAAAGATGAAGGCGGCATACTGCCCATAGTTACAAAAGATGCAGGTACACCGATTTATCAAAAATATGTCATAAAATTTTCTAAGATTTCGCCTAGGTATATGGCTGAACCGCCGGACAATGCCTTTGAATCAGGGGGCGTTTTTCAATACATCCTCGTTAATGTTGAAAAGGACCCGACTGTAAAGCTGTTGGATGTCAGGATGGCCCAGAAGATTCAGGATGTTTCCTTGAGATTGACTGCTTATCAGCAAAGCAATGGATACCCGCCATTTAAGGAAAGGTTATCCGATAATGTCTTCACGCTTGATTATGAAAAAATGGGGCTGAAGGAAGCTCCGACGGTCACGAGTCCATTTTCACAAAAAGACTTATACCTTGTAGTCGATGGTCAAGGCAGCATTTTTGTTGATTATACCCCTGATTTACTTGAGGCATTGAAGAAGCATAAGGGGGAAATCAAGCAAGGTGAAGATATCCGGGAACTGCTGGTGCAGAGTTCGGAGTTCGTCCCTGCCTATTCATTACCATATACAATTGATGAAAAAACAAAAACACCAATATTTCTTACAAAATAGGCATAACCCTTCTTCTGCAAAATATATTGTAGGGGAAGGGTTATTTCTTTTATCTTTATTTCATCTTACTTTTAAAATAACAACCCTTATATAAAAATTTCTGGTGGAGGAAGGGATTGAACCAGGGAAATAAATGGAATAAATTTTTAGGACAACATCATAGATATATATTGTCCTAAATAAATGCAAATGGATAAACGAAATCCCAAAACTCTAATTCGGGAGGGGATACCTTGGAAAAGGTAGATATTTTTAAAGATATAGCTGAACGGACCGGTGGCGATATATACTTGGGGGTGGTCGGTGCCGTCAGGACTGGTAAATCCACATTTATTAAAAAATTCATGGAACTGGTCGTCATTCCGAATATACCGTCAGAGGCGGACCGTGCCAGGGCACAGGATGAACTGCCTCAAAGTGCTGCCGGAAAGACGATCATGACGACGGAACCCAAATTCGTACCGAACCAGGCAGCATCGATTCAAGTAGCTGAAGGTCTCGACGTGAACATCCGTTTAGTCGATTGTGTCGGTTATACAATACCCGGGGCAAAAGGGTATGAAGATGAAAATGGTCCCCGCATGATTCACACGCCTTGGTATGAAGAGCCGATTCCGTTCAATGAAGCTGCAGAGATCGGTACTCGCAAAGTAATTCAGGATCATTCCACATTAGGCGTAGTCGTTACGACGGATGGGTCGATAGGAGAAATCCCGCGAAGTGATTATTTAGAGGCCGAGGAAAGGGTCGTCGAAGAATTGAAGGAGGTTGGCAAGCC
Source organism: Peribacillus frigoritolerans (assembly GCA_030562215.1). Lineage (GTDB taxonomy): Bacteria > Bacillota > Bacilli > Bacillales > DSM-1321 > Peribacillus > Peribacillus frigoritolerans_B. The sequence continues at coordinate 1,079,582 of JAUPFL010000002.1, forward strand.
GTTTATCATGATTGTCAATTCCGTTCAGCCTCACCACCCGAATACGGTAGCACTGAGGGAATCCTTGCAGGAAAAGTATGATATCCCCGTATTGGCCATGAGTGTCGAAGGAATGCGGGAATCGGATGTTTATAGCGTACTGCGCGAGGCCCTGTACGAATTCCCTGTTCTCGAGGTCAATGTTAATCTCCCGAGCTGGGTAATGGTTCTGCGGGAGGATCATTGGTTAAGGGAAAGTTACCAGGAAGCGGTTAAAGAGACCGTCAAGGACATTAAACGATTGAGGGATGTTGATCGTGTAGTCGGTCATTTCAATGAATTCGAGTTCATTGACCGTGCCGCTCTTGCAGGCATTGAGATGGGGCAGGGCGTTGCAGAAATAGACCTATATGCCCCTGATGAACTCTATGATGATATTCTGAAGGAAATTGTAGGTGTAGAGATTCGGGGCAAGGATCATCTGCTATCTTTGATGCAGGACTTTGCGTATGCGAAAGCAGAATATGATCAGGTGGCCGATGCGTTGAGGATGGTTAAACAAACTGGATATGGTGTCGCAGCCCCATCCCTTAACGATATGAGTCTTGATGAACCGGAAATCATCCGTCAGGGGGCCAGATTCGGTGTCAGGCTAAAAGCAGTGGCTCCTTCCATCCATATGATCAAGGTCGATGTCGAATCCGAATTCTCGCCAATCATCGGTACGGAAAAGCAAAGTGAGGAATTAGTCCGGTATCTGATGCAGGATTTCGAAGACAATCCACTTTCCATTTGGAACTCCGATATTTTTGGAAGAAGCCTAAGTTCTTACGTTAGGGAAGGCATACAGGTGAAATTAGCGATGATGCCAGACAATGCGCGCTATAAATTGAAAGAAACACTGGAGAGGATTATTAATGAGGGCAGTGGCGGATTGATTGCCATCATCTTATAGAAAACGTTTAAGGCTGGACCAACTCCATTTATGGATTGGTCTTTTTACATGGAAGAAACGCAGGATCGCAAGAAAAATATCATTTATGGACGCTAATATTTGAAATAATCTCCTGTTTTTTAGTATAATCTTGAAAAAACCCTGTGGTTAAGCGATTTTCAGCAATATAATAAGTTTAATTTCTATAAAAAAGGGAAATGATGAATAGCGAAAGACAAAATTTATAATATATACAATTATTAATGAAAAGATTCCCATTATTTTTTGAATTCCCTTGCTAAGCTTATAGGATTTGTGATAATCTACATACAGAAAACGCGTTATAACAGCGATTTCAACCTATTTATAAATTTTCGGATGAATTATTTGGAAATTAAACCGGCTTGGTAATCCCTGATTATCAGGGAATGAAATTTTTTCGACCGAAACTAATATCAAATCACTATTATAGTGTTGTAATAATGATTTTTTATAAAGATTCCTTTTGGGAGGAGGTGAATGGCATGAACAAAACAGAATTAATTAATGAAGTTGTTACAGCAACTGAAATTTCTAAGAAAGACGCCACAAAAGCTGTTGATGCTGTTTTTGATACAATCTTAGAAGCTCTAAAAAACGGTGATAAAGTCCAATTGATTGGTTTTGGTAACTTTGAAGTTCGTGAACGTGCGGCTCGTAAAGGCCGTAACCCACAAACTGGTGACGAAATCGAAATTGCAGCTAGCAAAGTGCCAGCTTTCAAACCCGGTAAAGCGCTGAAAGATGCAGTGAAGTAATTCTACCATTACATACGGGTGCTTAACCGAAAAGGGCCGCGTGAAAACGCGGCCCTTTTTTTGCTTCTTAATTTCCATCTGTGATAATATAAAAGACAGTGAATATTTTAGAACGCTTCAGATGGTAAATCTGTCACAAGGAAATAACCATTCGAAACCGTTTCCGGCGAAACTGCCTTTAATGGGCTTCAATCTATGGGGTAATGGTTCGCTTTGATAATTGCAATTATGGATTTCCGGGTGCAACGCGCTTTGGTTTTTTTATCTGAATACATAATATTATTGATTTTTTAGGAGGTACAAATAATGGCTAATGTTGATCATGCCAAATTAGAAGAAGCGGTTAAAATGCTTCTCGAGGCTGTAGGGGAAGACCCGACGAGGGAAGGACTGCTGGATACTCCTGCCCGTGTAGCCAGAATGTATGAAGAAATTTTTTCTGGACTTAACCAAGATCCTAAGGAATATTTCGATACTGTTTTTGGAGAGGACCATGAAGAACTCGTACTAGTAAAGGATATTCCGTTTTACTCGGTATGTGAACATCATTTAGTCCCTTTTTACGGGAAAGCCCATGTAGCATATATTCCGAAAAACGGAAAAGTGACTGGCTTAAGTAAATTGGCACGGGCGGTTGAGGCTGTATCGAAGCGTCCGCAACTTCAAGAGCGTATCACTTCTACTGTTGCAGACTCGATAATGGAAAAGCTCGAGCCTCATGGTGTAATGGTTGTAGTAGAGGCTGAACATATGTGCATGACCATGCGAGGTGTAAAAAACCCGGATCTAAAACAGTGACTTCAGCTGTAAGGGGAACGTTTGCGAAAGATCATCGTACTAGAGCTGAAGTTCTGGCGTTCATTAAAGACTAAGGACATGGGGGCAGGAAAAAATGAATGAAAAAAGATTCTGAATGATTTTATCGTAATCAAAGCCATTGAGGATAGTGTGAATGTCATCGGGTTGACAAGGGGAACGGACACCAAGTTTCATCACTCCGAAAAACTGGACTCAGGAGAGGTGATGATCGCACAATTCACGGAGCATACCTCGGCAATTAAAATCAGGGGCCATGCAAAGGTCTATACTCCATTCGGAGAGATAGAAAGTGATTCCAAAAAGAATTCACCTGACAAATGATAGCTTCTCAATGCTTGGTTAATTAGTAAATCAATCATCTGATATCGCGTTTAACAAGCTGTAAATTTCCCGCATCCATTTTTTGAAGAGCAAAAGTCGATGATTTCCTTATTTTTGGAAGTTTCATTTTATAAACGTTGACCATTTCATCTGATTGTTTTTATGGTATAATAATGTGTATTTTACACAGACAGAAACCAATATGTATGAAAAAATTATCTTTCGGGGATGCAAGGGTGATCTCAATTGTTAAACATAACGGACGACATAAGGCAATTAAAACGATTAATAGAAACGAAAGCTCAACATCCATATTTATTGAAGTATATACAAAAGCCAAGCTTGGACGAAGATAAACTGATATTGCTTTGGGGATTGTTTAACGATTTGGACGTTAAAAGCGAAAAACGGAATCAATACATCATTTCAACCATGTTAGTGCAAATAGCTCTGGATACCCATGAAATCGTCTCGAATTCGGGTGAAGGGATCGAGTCACCCGAGGTATTGAAAAATCGTCAATTACAAGTGCTTGCCGGTGATTACTATAGTGGCTTATATTATCAAGGGCTTGCCAGTGTAGGTAATGTTGATATGATCCGAATACTTTCAAGTGCGATAAAAAAATAAATGATAATAAAATCATTCTTTACCAACAAGGGTCCATTCATGATGTACCAACGCTTTTAATGACGGTAAAAGCGATCGAGGCTTCACTTATTCATAAACTGGCGGATTACTATAATGAGCCTGCCTGGATAGAAATATCGGAAGACCTGCTGCTTTTAAAACGGTTGCATGCCGAGAAGAGCAGTTATATGAAGTCGGGGCAATCAATAGTTTTTGATGCCCTAAGGGAAATGCCTTTTGATGACTCGATTGGTGGGGATATTCCCATTTCGGAAAAGGAAGAGCAGGTACGCACCCAATTCGACAAGTGCCTGAGGGATGCCAGGCAATCCGTAGAGCGCTCGATGCGGAAGCTGGCAAAGTTGGATGATGAACTACTGGAAAGAGTGAAGTCCATCTTGGAACAAACAGAGAGTATTAATTCATATGTGAAAGAAGGGTGAATCATGGAGCAGTCTAAAGAGCAAAAAGTTCATCATGTCTTTGAAAAGATTTACGGAAATTATGACAAGATGAATTCCCTCATCAGCTTTAAACAGCATCTTAAATGGCGGAAGGCTACAATGGCCATCATGAATGTCCCAAAAGGCGCCCATGCACTGGATGTATGCTGTGGAACAGCGGACTGGACCATTGCCCTTGCTAATGAAGTCGGACCAGAAGGAAAGGTTGTTGGTCTGGATTTTAGTAAAAACATGCTGAAAATCGGCGAACAAAAGGTGAAGGAACTCAATCTGGATCAAATTTCCCTAATGCATGGGAATGCAATGGAACTTCCTTTTGAGGATAATAGCTTTGACTATGTCACGATCGGTTTCGGGCTGCGGAATGTCCCTGATTACATGAAAGTGCTTAAAGAGTTAAACCGTGTAGCCAAGCCGGGTGGTATGGTCGTTTGCCTGGATACGTCACAGCCAACGATGCTAGGCTTTAAACAGGGCTATTATTTTTATTTCCGTTTCATCATGCCCATGTTCGGCAAATTATTCGCAAAAAGCTATAGTGAATACTCATGGCTGCAGGAATCAGCTCGAGATTTCCCAGGCATGAAAAAGCTTGAAAACATGTTTAAGCAGGCAGGAATGGAAAATGTCAGTTATAAAGCCCATTTCGGTGGGGTAGCAGCAACACATTTCGGGTACAAGCCTTCAAAATAAGCAGAATAGCAATGGACAAAGCTGGGTGGAATGTATGAAATTTAAAATGATGTATTCATTTTTGAATGCAGATTTGCAATTAATAGAAAAAGAACTGGAAGCCGCAATTGAAGCGGATTCCACGGTTTTAAGGGAAGCTTCCCTGCATTTACTGCAATCCGGTGGAAAACGGATCCGTCCGGTATTCGTCCTATTGGGTGCGAAGTTTGGCAACTATGATATTCATGTCGTAAAGCATGTCGCAGCGACTTTGGAACTGATCCATACGGCTTCCCTTGTACATGATGATGTTGTGGATGATGCGGATTTACGCAGGGGATCCGCTACCATTAAGTCGAAATGGGATAATCGTGTCGCCATGTACACAGGCGACTTCATTTTTGCTCGTGCACTGGAAATGATGGCGGTTATCGAATCTCCGCTAGCGCATCAAATTCTCGCTGATACAATGGTTGAACTATGTCTTGGGGAAATTGAACAAATAAAAGATAAGTACAATTTCGAACAGAATTGGCGGATATACTTTAGGAGGATCAAACGGAAAACGGCATTGCTCATTGCGTCCAGCTGCCAGTTGGGAGCCATTTCAGCAGGCGTTGAAGAGAGGATTCACCAAAAGCTATTTAAATTCGGATATTATGTCGGTATGTCCTATCAAATCACCGATGATATATTGGATTTTACGGCGTCGGAAGAAGAGCTTGGGAAACCGGCCGGCAGTGATTTGATTCAAGGTAATATCACTTTACCCGTATTGATCGCTATGGAAGATCCAAAGTTAAAAAAGCTTATCGAAACTGTTCGGGAAGATACGCCAAAAGACGAAATGTCCCATATAATCGATGCGATAAAAACTTCCGGTGCCATTGAACAAGCAGCGAGGATCAGTGATATGTATTTAGAAAAGGCTTTTACTGAGTTGAAAGGTCTTCCTGCCATTAAAGCTAGAAAAACTTTATCGGATATCGCGAAAAATATCGGAAAAAGAAAGTTTTGATAATGGGAGTTGCGAAACTCATCAAACAATGGTAATATTCTAAAAGTATTGCCTTATATAGGCAAATAACAATGATACATATTAGGAGTGACATTCATGGAAAGAACATTTTTAATGGTTAAGCCTGACGGCGTTCAACGCAATTTAATCGGTGAAATCGTTTCCCGTTTCGAAAAGAAAGGCTTCCTTCTTGCAGGAGCAAAATTAATGGTCATTTCTCAAGAATTGGCTGAGCAACATTATGGCGAGCACAAAGAACGTCCTTTCTTTGGCGAATTAGTGGACTTCATTACTTCAGGTCCTGTCTTCGCAATGGTTTGGGAAGGTGAAAACGTAATCGCAACTGCACGTCAAATGATGGGTGCTACTAACCCTAAAGATGCAGCAGCAGCAACAATTCGTGGCGATTTTGCCGTAACTGTTGGCAAAAACATCATTCACGGATCTGATTCAGCTGAAAGCGCTGTACGTGAAATCGGTTTATTCTTCAAAGAAGAAGAACTTGTTGAGTATTCTAAACTTGTAAACGAGTGGGTTTATTAATTAATACTCATCACTTTATAAGAAGCGGGTTCCATCGTCATAATGCGATGGAACCCGCTTTTTTGTATTGCTTTTTAGCTTCCCGGCAAGGTAAGGAATTATTTTAGTTTAAAGAAAATATGGTGCTCTCCGATATATAAAGGGAAGGGCCACTTAAAATAATTATGTGCAGGGGAGTCGTGGGAATGCCTCAAGAATATGAAGAGTTTATCCGTAATATCAAAATGTTGACAGGCATTGATTTGGCATTATATAAGGAAGGGCAAATGAAAAGGCGGCTGACATCTCTATATGAAAAAAGAGGGTATCATTCATTTCGTGAATACTATAAAGGCATTCAAACCAATCCTGGAGTTTTAAATGAGTTTTTGGATAGAATGACAATCAATGTTTCCGAATTTTATAGAAATGCGAAAAGATGGGAAGTGTTGGAGCGGAAAATCCTTCCTGAGTTATTAGCAAGCAAAAAAAGTTGAAAATTTGGAGTGCGGCCTGTTCAACCGGCGAGGAACCATACACGCTTGCAATGATATTATCCAATCTGGTTCCACTTAGCCAGATAGAGATATTGGCGACGGATCTGGATGAAAATGTGTTGGCGCGGGCGGAATTGGGGATGTATCCTGAACGTTCCTTAAATGAAGTGCCTGAAGAAATCAAAAGGAAATACTTTGAAAAAAAGCGGATTTTTATCATGTCGATGATGAAATCAAGAGAAGGGTAACATTTAAAAAGCAAAACCTTCTCGCTGATCGATTTGAACAGGGGTTCGATTTAATCGTTTGCCGCAATGTGTTAATTTATTTCACTGAAGAAGCCAAAAATTTATTATATGAAAAATTCAGTGCATCACTAAGTAGCGGCGGGATTTTTTGTAGGAAGTACAGAGCAAATATTCACCCCTGGAAAATATCAATTTGAAACGATCGACACATTTTTTATAAGAAAAAGTAAATACTTTTAAAAAAGGACTGATTCTGCTCATGGGCATTCAGTCCTTTTCGTTTGTACAGTAATAGCAAAGCCAGTAGAACCTCTAATTTGGAAGATAAACTATATCGAAAATATTTAAGTACTTGTAAAATAGAGTGAAAAGTGATTAAATTCAAACAATATGGTTTTTACGTTTTACATATACCCACATTTCATAAAATTGTGGTATATTGATACATATACACTTTAAAGTGCTAAAAGGGGCTGGAAGATGAGATATTTAACAGCGGGAGAATCACATGGTCCGCAGCTGACTACTATCATTGAAGGATTACCGGCAGGAATGCCGATTTCGAATGAGGATATCAATCAAGAATTGGGACGCAGGCAAAAAGGGCATGGACGTGGAAGAAGGATGCAGATCGAGAAAGATCAGGCTTTTATTTCTTCGGGAATCAGACATGGCTACACACTCGGTTCACCGGTTGCTTTGGTCGTTGAGAACGATGACTGGAAGCATTGGACAAAGATTATGGGTAGTGAAGGGCTTTCAGAAGAGGAAGCTGAAGAAATTAAACGTAAAATCACCCGTCCTCGTCCTGGTCATGCAGACTTGAACGGCGGGATTAAATATGGGCACCGCGATTTGAGAAATGTTCTGGAACGCTCTTCAGCCCGTGAAACGACTGTAAGGGTGGCAGCAGGTGCTGTCGCTAAAAAACTATTGTCTTTATTGGGAATAGAAGTGGCATCGCATGTTTTGGAAATTGGCGGAGTGAAGGCAGAACCGCCAAAATATGAAAATATTCAGCAATTGCAACAAGTAACAGAAGAATCTTCAGTTAGATGTTTTGACAAAAACGTGGAGCAGCAGATGAAGGATGCAATTGATGAAGCGAAGCAAAAAGGAGATTCCATCGGCGGAATCGTCGAAGTCATTGTAGAAGGAATGCCGGTGGGTGTGGGAAGTTATGTGCATTATGACCGTAAGCTTGATGCAAAACTGGCCGCAGCAATTATGAGCATCAATGCATTTAAAGGTGTGGAAATAGGTCTTGGATTTGAAGCGGCCCATCTATTCGGCAGTGATGTCCATGATGAAATCGCTTGGGACGAAGAACAGGGTTATTACCGGAAAACCAATCGCCTTGGCGGTTTTGAAGGCGGTATGACAACTGGAATGCCGATTGTTGTACGCGGTGTGATGAAGCCGATCCCTACTTTATATAAACCTTTGAAAAGTGTTGATATTGATACGAAGGAAGTGTTTGAAGCAAGTGTCGAGCGTTCCGATAGTTGTGCGGTTCCTGCAGCAGCAGTAGTTGCTGAGGCGGTAGTGGCATGGGAACTGGCGGCTGCCATCGTTGATCAATTCCCTTCAGATCGTTATGAGCAATTAGCAGCATACATAAGATCATATCGGGAAGAAGTAAAGGGGTTTTAAATCATGGAATCCATCCAAATAAAAACGGCTTCCAAGCAATATCCGGTTTTAATTGGCAAGAAGGCGATAAATGAATTGCCAGAATTAATAACGCATGAATTAAATCATTTAAACAAGATTCTAATCATAACTGATGAGAAAGTGGCGGCCCTTCATTTGCAGACTGTGAAGGACGCCCTGATCAAGACGGAAAACCGGTCTTGCATCATGTAGTGCCAGAAGGGGAGCATGCTAAAACATTCGATGTGTTTTATGAATGCCAAAGCTTCTGCTTATCCCAGCAGATTAATCGCAAGTCATTGATTATTGCCCTAGGCGGTGGGGCAGTCGGTGACTTGGCTGGATTCGTTGCAGCTACTTTTATGAGAGGGATTCCATTTATACAGGTTCCGACGACTTTGCTCGCCCACGATAGTGCAGTGGGCGGCAAGGTTGCCATCAATCACCCGCTAGGGAAAAATATGATTGGGGCCTTTCATCAGCCTGAAGCGGTCATTTACGATCTGGAATTTTTAAAAACTCTGCCACTTAAAGAATTAAGGTCAGGTTTTGCAGAAGTCATTAAACATTCCTTGATAGCAGATAATGAGTTTTATCTATGGTTAAAGTCGAATATTGTTGATTTGAATGATATAACGGATGAGCAATTCCTAACAATGATTACAAAAGGGATTGGCATTAAAGCTAAAATTGTCGAAGAGGATGAGAAGGAAAATGGCATTCGTGCTTTTTTGAATTTTGGTCATACGCTTGGACATGCAGTGGAAGGTTCAATGGGATACGGAAACTTTACGCATGGGGAATCGATTTTAATCGGGATGGTATATGCTCTTAAATTAAGCAGAAAGAAAGCCGATCTCGATTTTAAACTAGATGAGTTTATTGACTGGGTTTCTTCTTTAGGTTATCAAATAACCATTCCAACAAGACTTGAACATGCGATGCTGCTTGAATTAATGAAAACGGACAAAAAATCGGTCAATGATGCAGCTACCTTTGTCCTGCTAACCGAAGTGGGGTCACCGCTATTAATGGATATAGCCGACTCTGAGCTGATAGAGGAAATGGCGGATATGATATAGAGTTCAGGAGAAGGGGACTATGTGTGATTAGAGGAATAAGGGGTGCCACTACAGTAGAAAGAGACACAGAAATGGAAGTGATTTCCGCTGTTGAAAAGTTGATGGGCGAAATCATTCAGGTCAACGAAATTGATCCGGATATGGTAGCTTCTGTATTTTTTTCTGCTACGGAAGAGATTCGTTCTGTCTTCCCTGCCAAAGCCTTGAGGAAATTCGAAGGCTGGACTTATGTACCGGTTACATGCATGAAAGAAATACCGGTAAGCAATTCCTTGCCATTTTGCATCCGGGTCATGATCCACTTAAATACGACAAAATCTCAAAAAGAGATACAGCATGTATACCAGGCCGGGGCTACGGTATTACGGCCAGATTTGACAAAGCAGATATAAGATGATTATAAATCTATGAATATGATATACTATTCTCACACTTTCTTACTTTAAAGTGATAAAAAAATAGAGGTGATTGACATGAAATGGAATGAAGCGGTCCTTTCCTTGAAGTCTTATCAACCGGGAAAATCCACTGATGAAGTGAAAAAATTATACGGGTTGGAAAAAATCACGAAATTAGCTTCAAATGAAAATCCTTTTGGCTGTTCGGAAAAGGTCAAGGAGTCCGTTAGGAATTCAACCCATTCGTTTGCAATCTATCCAGATGGATATGCAACGTTGCTTAGGGAAGCTGTTGCAAAACATACAGGTGTGAAAGAAACTCAGCTTATTTTTGGAAATGGATCTGATGAGAACATTCAAATCATCTCAAGGAGTCTATTGGGGGCTGGAAAGAATACGGTCATGGCAACAGGAACTTTTTCGCAGTATCGCCATAATGCCACGCTAGAAGGCGCGGAAATCAGGGAAGTTCCTCATATTGACGGTGCTCATGATTTAGAAGGAATGCTTAAAGTAATAGATGATAAAACAGCGGTTGTCTGGCTTTGTACTCCAAATAATCCAACAGGTAAATACATTTCGGAACAGGATTTATTATCGTTCATCGAAAAAGTGCCGGAAGATGTTCTTATCGTTTTGGATGAAGCTTATTGTGAATATGCAACGGCTGAGGATTACCCCAGAACGAATCAATGGATTAATAAATATAAAAATTTGATCATACTCGGACTTTCTCAAAAATTTATGGACTTGCCAGTTTTAGGGTTGGGTACGGTTTGGCGGATGAGGATATTATTCAGAAACTAGATCCGTCCCGGGAACCATTCAATGTGAACACATTTGCACAGAATATTGCTATCGTCGCTTTGGAAGATCAAGCCTTCATTGAAAAATGCAAGGAAGAAAATCAAAAAGGACTCAAGCAATACTATGATTTTTGCAATGAGGAAAATTTGGCTTATTACCCGTCACAAGGTAATTTCATCTTTATCCATTTTAAACAGGATGCAGATGTGGTGTTTCAATATTTGCTTGAGCGCGGCTATATCGCAAGGTCGGGGAAATCTTTCGGTTTTCCTAACAGCCTAAGGGTAACGATTGGTTCTACGGAAGAAAATGAAGGAATGATCAATGCTATTAAAACTTTTTTGAATGAAGTTGAGGCACCTTCTGATTCGCTGCTTTAACGTTTCATCAAACCTAGAGGAGCATAAAAGATGCGGGGAGAGAAGAGTGAAGGGTAAGGTTTTTGTAATAGGTTTAGGTCTAATAGGAGGATCACTGGCCATGGCTGTACGCCATGCACATCCTGAAGCCGTGATTGTTGGTATGGACCTAAGTGAAAAGAATATTCAACTATCGATGCTATTGGGGATCATTGATGATTCTGTATCATCTTTGGAAGCGGGAGCATGTGAAGCTGATTTGATTCTACTTGCTGTGCCTGTCAATGAAACCGTGAAGATTTTAGCGCAATTGGCTGATATGGATTTAAAAAGTGATGTCCTCATATCTGATGCAGGAAGTACGAAGGATACAGTCGTTAAGGCAGCGCAACCATTGTTAGATAAAGGGGTGGCCTTCATCGGGGGCACCCTATGGCTGGTTCCCATAAAAGCGGCGCTGCAGCAGCCAAATTGCATTTATTCGAACATGCATTTTATTTGCTTACTCCCGGGGATTCCATCAAAGAAGAAAAAGTTGAGCAGCTGAAAGGGTGGCTGCAAGGGACAAGAGCTAACTTTCTCATTGTTAGTCCTGCCACACATGATAAGCTGACTGGGGTCATTAGTCATTTTCCGCATATTGTCGCATCGGGGCTCGTTAAGCAGGCAGAAAATTACAGTAAGGAAAACAAGTTGATTTCAAGGCTCGCAGCAGGCGGATTCCGAGATATTACAAGAATCGCTTCAAGCAGTCCGGAAATGTGGCGTGACATTTTGTTACATAACCGGGATGTGCTACTTGAATTAATGAATGATTGGCTGAATGAAATGGAGCATATAAAAGGTCTGGTTGCGAATGAAGATAGTGAAGAAATCCTTCGATTCTTTACCGATGCCAAGATTTTCAGGGATGATTTGCCAACACATGCGAAAGGCGCCATACCAGCGTTTTATGATTTATATATCGATATACCGGATTATGCCGGAATAATTTCTGAGATTACCGGATATTTGGCACAAGAAGGTATCAGCATCACAAACATAAGGATCATTGAAACCAGGGAAGAGATATACGGTGTGCTGGTCATCAGCTTCCAAACGGATGTTGATCGCATAAAAGCTGCGGAGTGTATTTCAAGACATACAGATTATGAAACGATCCTGGCATAATATTGATAGGGAGGATGGTTTTATGAATACTAAAAAAATTACAAACGAACATCCAAACATTACGTGGTTCGATTGCCATACCTGGAGATAAGTCGATCTCCCATCGTTCGATAATGTTTGGAGCCCTTGCCGAAGGAGAAACGACAGTCACTAATTTTCTTCCAGGAGCCGATTGTTTAAGTACGATTTCTTGTTTTAAGCAACTTGGAGTCCATATTGAACAAGATGGCCAGCATGTCAAAATTGAAGGCAAAGGTTTTAATGGATTAAAGGAACCTGAATCAGTACTGGATGTCGGAAATTCTGGTACCACGATCAGGTTAATGATGGGCATATTGGCAGGACAGGATTTTTCAGCCGTTTTGGCAGGTGACGAATCGATAGCCAAACGTCCAATGACCCGGGTAGTCAACCCTCTTCGTCAGATGGGAGCAATCATTGATGGCCGAAAAGGAGCCGAATATACCCCCTCGCCATAAGAGGAGGCAAATTACAAGGGTTTCGCTATGAATTGCCTGTAGCCAGTGCACAGGTGAAATCTGCGATAATCTTGGCTGGTTTACAGGCAGAAGGTGAAACGATCATTATCGAACCGGAAGAGACCCGTGATCATACAGAACGAATGATCCAGGAGTTTGGCGGGAAAATCGAAAAGGACGGTCAAACGATTAAAGTGAGTGGAAATCAAGTTTTCAAAGGGACGAACATCCATGTGCCGGGTGATATTTCTTCGGCGGCTTTCTTCATGGTGGCTGCAGCGATTACGGAAAATAGTGAAGTGGTGTTAAAGAATGTGGGCCTTAATTCGACAAGGACTGGAATCATCGAAGTCATGAAGTCGATGGGGGCGGATATCACGATAGAGAAGAAGACGAGCGAGGGTGAACCAGCAGGAGACATCACGGTCAGAAGCTCCCAGCTAAAAGGAACGACCATCAGCGGTGATCTAATCCCCCGTCTCATCGATGAAATACCGGTAATTGCACTTCTGGCGACACAGGCTGAAGGGATAACCACGATCAAGGATGCAGCAGAACTAAAAGTGAAAGAGACGAATCGAATTGATACTGTTGCAAATGAGCTTTCCGTCCTGGGGGCAGATATAACCCCGACAGCAGACGGATTGATCATCAAAGGTCGTAAAGCCCTGAATGGAGGAATGGTCACAAGCCATGGAGATCATCGTATCGGGATGATGCTTGCTGTAGCGGCTTTGATAACGGATGGGGAAGTGGAACTTGCCGACCCTGATGCCATCGATGTATCATATCCACAATTTTTTGGACATTTGACGCAATTGATAAAGTAAATAAAAAAAGTTTACATACCTTATTTGGTCTGTAAACTTTTTTTAAATGCTTAAAAGCATTGAAAGCGCTAACATCAGGGCTTTTTTGGACCTGTATTGATCATGAAAATAATGAAAAAGGGGTTCATGATCAAAAAGGAGATTTACCGTAGCGTGGAGAATTAACTAGTAACCTTTTTTAATGAGAATGGAGGGGACTTCATCAATGGAATACAAGGCTACAGTATGGTAAACTAATGAATACTGTTTACTATGCATCTCGCGATTACTGGGTATTTTGTGCTTAATGGCAGAATATGTTACATTATGGCGTGAGTGTGTATGACTAGGGACCAAGTCTATCATGCAAAAGGAAGGATTCAACAATGAACACAGTGGAACAAGTTATACAGCATTTAAAAAAAGGGGAATTAACAGAAGCTCTTAAACATATAAATCGAATTAAATCATCAGAGTCAGCAGAGGACATTTTATTGCTGGCCGAAGAAATGCTCCAGCTTGGTTTTGCTGAAGAGGCAAAGGATCTTTTTGAACATCTGCTGCAACTCTATCCCGATGAAGGAGAATTGATTGTTTCGTTGGCGGAAATCCTGATTGACATGGACCAGGAAGATGAAGCGATGCTGATGCTTGAAAAAGTAAGTGCAGATGATGAAGTATATCCAAGTGCTTTGCTTTTGGAAGCGGACCTTTATCAATTACAGGGGATGGATGAGGTCAGCGAACGGAAATTACTGCAGGCCAAGGAAATGCTTCCAGATGAGATCATCATTGATTTTGCACTAGCTGAACTGTTCTTTCATCAAGGAAGGGATCAGGAAGCCATTGCAAATTACATAAAGGTTTTGGAACAGGAACAAGAAATCGCTGGTGTTAATGTCAATCAGAGGCTTGCTGAAGCATTAAGCAGTTCAGGGAAGTTCGAGGAGGCCCTTCCGCACTTTGAAAAGGCCTTAAAGGATGGACTTGAAATCAACACTCTATTCGAATATGCATTTACAGCTTTTCAGGCAGGTCTTTATGAGACAGCCGTACGAAAGTTTATTGAAATGAAAGAATTGGATCATGAATATCATTCTCTATATTTGTACCTGGCAAAGAGTTATGAACATCTTGAAGATCTGGAAAATGCCTTGAAAACGGTCAAAGAAGGAATCAAGGCTGATGAATTCAATAAGGAACTTTACTTCTTCGGTGGAAAAATAGCCTTGAAAAGCGGACTTGACGAAGAGGCGGAAAATCTATTTAAAGAAGCACTTGCCATTGATCCGGGATATCTGGAAGCTGCACTCACCCTTTTGAAATTGTATATGCACCAAGAAAGGTATGAAGATGTATTGGAGTGTATTGGTGTAAGGCGATATGGAGAGGATGATCCGCAGTTTGAATGGATAGCGGCTGTATCTTATCAGCATACCGAACAATTTAAAGAGTCATTAATCAGCTATCATAAAGCATATAATTCATTCAAGAGCAATCAAGATTTCCTTGAAGATTATGGTTTCTTTTTAATTGAAGAAGGAGACAGAGCCACATCTAGAGAAGTATTTAATAAGCTGCTTGAGATGAACCCGGCTAATGATGAGTATGCAATGATTTTGGAGCGGCTAGGTGAAAGCACAGATGAAATGTAGATAAGTGAAACAAAACTAAATCAAGACAGAGGAGGGAATTCATGGTGGCTGCCCCTGTTTCTGTGAATGAGAAGAAGGATTTTATTCGGTGGTTTTTAAATCATTATCAACTGAAACGAAGAGAATGCGTATGGATATTGAATTATCTAATGAGTCATGATCAACTAATGAAAAAGGTTCATTTTGTAGAAAATGCACAATATTGCCCACGTGGACTGATTATGTCGACACATTGTGTGGATGAAGTCCCTTTCAGGTTCTATAAGTCCAATATCATGACGACCGATGCAGAGAAATCTTTTCATGATATCCGTTTGAATCGGGATGAAGACATTTATATTCAGCTCAATTTTAAATCGTCTTACTCTTCTTATCAATATGCAGCGGTACTCGAGCACAATCCCTTCATGCCGAAATCGACGGCATCGAATGAAAAAGATCAGCTGCTTGCTGAACAATTTTTAGAAAGAAGCATGTTGTATTTTCAAAGGGACCGACTGCTTAAGGAAATCGATGAAGCACTTGATAAGCATGATGAACAAGCATTTAAGAATTTAACCGAACAATTGAATCAATTGAAAGTACTTGGATGAAATAAATTGACCTTTCCGTAATCAGGAAAGGTTTTTATTTTTTAGGCTCTGTTAAAGCAAAATGTTGATTATTTGATACTTACCCGAATTCGAATTCTTAGTATTATGGATATAAGAACAAGTATTCGGGGGGGGTAACGAAAAATGAGCAAAGTGTTTAGCAATTTACTAAAGCACATTGATAAATTACCACATACGAAAAAAGAACAAGTATATCAATGGGTAAAACGCTATGTTCAGCCTTCTTCCTCTGTCGGTGGTCGTCTAATCAACGAAATGAGAGAAACTCGTTTCAAAGAAGGGTTTGTATGCCCTCATTGTGAATCTGAACACGTTGTTCGGTTCGGAAAATATAATGGTCGCCAACGTTATCGTTGTAAATGTTGTAGTAAAACCTTTACTGATACGACTAACACTGTTTTATATCGCACCCGAAAAGGAGACGAGTGGATTACATTTGTTGAATGTATGTTTAAAGGTTATTCCCTACGAAAATCGGCTGAAATTGTAGGGGTTACTTGGGTTACACTTTTCTATTGGAGACACAAGTTGCTAAACGCTCTCAAACAAATGGATTTTGAACATTTTGAAGGTATCGTTGAAATTGACGAGACCTATTTCCTATACTCTGAAAAAGGAAAACGAGGCATTACAGACCGAAAACCTCGAAAGCGTGGCGGAAAATCTAAACATAGAGGTATCAGCCACGAACAAGTTTGCGTTCTTGTTGCCAGAGACCGTACCAAAGCAACTGTTTCTAAAGTTGCTTGTATGGGGTGAGTTGTGAAAGATAAAGTAGATAAAATGATTGGTTCTAAGTTAACCGCTGACAACGTACTTGTAACAGATGCTTGGAGAGCCTATAAAACGTATGCGAAAGAAAAAGGATTAGAACATTATAGAATTAAATCCACTGATGGTAAGTACCTTCTCAAAGGCTCATATCACATTCAAAATGTCAATGGTCTCCATTCTCGTATTGGCTACAAAATACCTCGACAATTACCTCGCTTGGTTCTTGTTTATTGATAGTCGTAGTAACGAAAGTACGAGACATAATATCAAAGGATTTTTATTAAAATCCTTTGTATTTGAAATGACAGATACTTATGATAGTTTACGCTTGTCAAAATTCAATTTGTAGTCCATATTCGACTAACGAAGTACATTTGGAGTGGTAAAGTGGAAATATATATTAGAGAACAAGTGTATTCTTTTAATCAAGAACACGACTTTTTGGTTAATCCTTCACCTAAGACAGTATACGAAATTGATGCAGAAGACATTGGGATTGAGGAATTCTTTATCCTATTTTTCTCCAGCTTAAATCAGTTTCCGTTGTTTTATTACCTTTGAATGGTATGACTGGGATGTTGATGGAATGAGAGACCAGTTAGATAAACTTGGGGTAATTTATACGCATAAGTCCGTCCCTCAAAAACAGCATATAGAATGACCGAATATGGAGAAATCCATTTCGATATATTGATTTTTAGTGTCGAGGTTAGAGATAAAAATCAACTATCTGAAATTATTTTTAAATCCCTTATTCCATTTCATCTCTTTATAATTTCAAATCAGAATACTGTAACATTTGGTGAAAGGTTTGACCATGAGGACGGCGTAAAGTTGAATATGAATGAATCTACAACTTTTTGTAAATTGGAATACGATATCCCCTCTACCTATTTGGTAACAAACCAATTGAAAAATATGGATGAATTGATTGCTGTTCTTCCTGAAAAGTTAAAAGTTGTGAAAGAAGATTAAGTTATCTAGTTAAACAATCGCACCTGTAGTTTAACAATAATAGGGGCAAGCCTGATAAAAGGGGTTTCCCTATTTAATATTTAAATTTCAACATTAACATTTAACAGAACCTTTTTTTATAAAACATTGATAAAATCCACATTTTTGTAAAGACTATGGGTATATGGTAAAGATGTTATAAAAATAATGGTAAAATGATAAGGAGTTGATTCAAAAAATCGGGAGTGAAGAAAAACATGAAGTGGACAGCAAAAGATCTTGACATGTATATGCAGTCAAAAGAGTATGTGGATACCGTTTTGATACCTTTGGTTCCCTTATCTTTTAAAGGGCAAATGAAGCAAACGGGCTCAATGAATGAATTTCTTACCATTTTAAGCTTGGAAATTGAAAAGCAGATGAAAGGAAGAATTCTTTTATTGCCGACATTTCATTATTTTAGTGATGAAATGGATAAGGTTGAACGGTTAAAGGGTTGGGTCAATGAAGTGAAAGAAAATAAATTCGAGCATGTTTTCCTTCTTACATCGGATTTCGAGTGGAAAAAGGAAGAGCGGGAATTAGAAAATAATTTAGTATGGATTCCGGCCATTCCCTTGGAGGGGCTTGAAATTGAACAAGCAAGGGAAATGATAAACCAGCAAGTTCTCCAAATCCTTGATATTTTCTCTTATAATTGGAAAAATGAAAAAAAGTAGGATTTTTCGCATAATTTGACACATAGTTGCCACCTTTTGGGTTTTACAAATATTGACCTTGGTAAATTATTGAGATATCATGGAAATGTCCTAGTTTTATAGTGTCGCTATTTATTGGTCCTTTGGGCTCTCAGTATAGTAATAGAGGGGGGGAAAACGCATGAGCAAGCATAATGTTTCACGACGTCAATTCCTTAATTACACACTTACTGGCGTTGGTGGATTTATGGCGGCCGGTATGTTGATGCCTATGGTTAGGTTTGCAATTGATCCTGTATTATCAGCTGATAAAGGCGGGGATTACGTTGCAACTAAGCAGAAGGTAGGTGAACTGACTACCGAACCAACCCGTGTCGACTTTAGTTTTAAACAGGTCGATGGGTGGTATGAGTCTGAAGAAACGAATACAGCTTGGGTTTACAAAACGGACGATGGTAAGATCGTTGCATTATCTCCAATCTGTAAACATTTAGGCTGTACGGTAGGGTGGAATACGGATAAGACTAATCCGAATCAATTTTTCTGTCCTTGCCATTACGGCAGGTATACGAAAGATGGGATGAATGTGAAGGGGACACCACCGGTTTCACCATTGGATGTCTTTGACACGAAAGAAAAAGATGGAATACTTTATTTGGGTCAACTAAAACCGCATGGGGAGGCGTAAACATTGCTAACAAAGTTATATGACTGGGTGGACGAGCGTTTAGATATTACGCCGTTATGGCGGGATATTGCTGACCATGAGGTTCCTGAACATGTTAACCCCGCACATCATTTTTCTGCATTCGTATATTGTTTTGGTGGGTTAACTTTCTTTATTACGGTCATCCAAATCTTGTCAGGTATGTTCTTGACGATGTACTATGTCCCGGACATTAAAAATGCTTGGGAATCTGTTTATTATTTGCAAAATGAAGTTGCCTTCGGTCAAATTGTCCGTGGTATGCATCACTGGGGAGCAAGTCTAGTTATCGTTATGATGTTTTTACATACTCTTCGTGTCTTCTTCCAGGGAGCTTACAAAAAACCGCGTGAATTGAACTGGATGGTCGGCGTATTGATTTTCTTCATCATGCTGGCATTAGGCTTGACTGGTTATTTATTGCCATGGGATATGAAAGCGCTATTCGCAACGAAAGTTACTTTGACAATTGTCGAATCGGTACCGTTGATGGGACCGGCACTCAAGACATTGATCGCAGGAGATCCAACCATCGTTGGAGCACAGACATTGACACGATTCTTTGCAATTCATGTATTCTTCCTGCCTGCAGCATTATTTGCTTTACTAGCGGCTCATTTCCTGATGATCCGAAAACAAGGTATTTCAGGTCCACTATAAAAGAATGGTGAACCAAGAACCAAAAAACCTTTTCATAAAGGAGGGGAATTGTTCAATGCATCGTGGGAAAGGTATGAAATTCGTAGGTGACTCGCGTATCTCCGCGGACCGTAAACCGAATATTCCGAAAGATTATTCAGAATATCCTGGGAAAACAGAAGCATTTTGGCCTAATTTCCTTTTAAAAGAATGGATGGTAGGAGCTGTATTTCTTGTAGGTTATCTTTGCCTGACAATCGCACATCCGTCACCACTGGAAAGGATAGCAGATCCTACAGATACAGCGTATATTCCGCTGCCAGACTGGTATTTCCTATTCCTTTACCAATTACTTAAGTATACTTATGCTTCAGGTCCTTATAATGCAATCGGGGCTCTAGTAATACCTGGTTTGGCTTTCGGAGCGTTGCTCTTGGCACCTTTTTTAGATCGTGGTCCAGAGCGGAGCCCGGCAAAACGTCCTTTTGCTGTAGGCTTCATGCTATTGGCAATTGCCGGCGTTTTCTATTTAACATGGGAGTCTGCAGCCCACCACGATTGGGAAGCTTCCAAGAAACAAGGAGCGATCGTGGAAGGTGCAGACATTGATAAAGAGAGCGATGGGTATAAACTGATGGATTCCAGTGGCTGTATTAGCTGTCACGGAGCAGAGTTAACTGGTGGAGCAGGAGCGCCAAGCTTAATTGACACTGGCTTGAGTCCAGAAGAAATCTCTAAAATCGCAGTCAAAGGCCAGGTGCCATGCCAGCTGGCATGTTCAAAGGTACAGATGAAGAATTGGCAACATTAGCAGAATTTGTATCTGGTTTATCGACAAAGTAATATAGCCATCAACAGCATTTTCTTTCAAATGCTGCAAATGAAGCTGACGACTACGGTTGTCGGCTTTTTTATTGGTAAATTGAAGCGTAAATGAGAAGAAATTGAAATGGATACTTGGTTTTCTGGTTGATGGCCTGTAAAATGAATATACTTGAGAATGATAAGTGAGGGTAAAAGAATGAATGTTATTTACAGTTGGCTTGC
The DNA here is from genome assembly GCA_030562215.1 of Peribacillus frigoritolerans. GTDB lineage: Bacteria > Bacillota > Bacilli > Bacillales > DSM-1321 > Peribacillus > Peribacillus frigoritolerans_B. Next base: position 1,100,327 of record JAUPFL010000002.1, read on the forward strand.
AAATCGGCAAATGCTAGCTTTGTTATTATTAATAAATATATTCGGTACTGCCTATGGATATTATTGGTACGGCAGTCAATTGGAAAACACTCCGGCGATTTTTTTGGCATTTGTACCGGACAGCCCGACAGCTAGCCTGTTCTTTGTCTTTGTTTTATTGGGGTTCCTGTTAAAAAGGAATTTCGGACTTATGGAAGCGTTGGCGATTATAACACTATTCAAATATGGAATATGGGCAGTTGTAATGAATTTTATGACCTTCGTGACAACAGGTTCATTGCCATGGGAAGGTTATATGTTAATGGCTTCTCATTTGGGGATGGCGATACAAGGGGTATTATATGCACCATTTTATCGAATAAAACCTTGGCATTTGATAGTGGCAGGTATTTGGACCATACATAATGACATAATCGATTATGTTTTTGAAATGATGCCAATTTATCGTGATTTATTGGTATATATGAATTCGATAGGTTATTTCACTTTTTGGCTCAGTATACTATCCATTTTTGTCGGCTGGTACTTTGGATATAGAAAAAGCGAATCACCCTATCCATCATCCATTAAAAAGTTAACTCTAAATACAGCTTTGTAAAAGCAGGGTTAACTTTTTTATGTTGAACGAGGTCTACTCATGTTTTTTCTTTCATATCGTTTTAGTAGAGATATGAGGAGGGACGAGTAGCATGTTAAAAAATTCATATTAACCATTGCTGTTTTATTTGTCGTCTTACATTTCCCTGTCTATGCAGAATCCTCTTCAAGTTTGGAGCAATTAGATAACATTTCCGATAGAGCCTTGGAAATGACCAAGTTGAAGCGATATGGAGATTCGGAAAAGATGCTGACGTTTTTTTCTGACCGGTTTTTAAAAGAGACAGCGAAAGAGCAGATCCTTGACATGGACGAACTTCGAATTATCACCGTAGCTCATAATGAGGCGTTGATGACAATAAAGGATATGAACAAGGGTGATTCCGAAAAGGTTAATTCTGTTACAAAGTTCCGGCTTGTTGTTGATGCGGTCAAGTCTACCCATCAGCCCCTCTGGACAGAGATGGAGGATCAAATGATGAATTCTTTCCAGCAGACAAAGAATGCCGCGATCAACCAAGACACAATTACCTTCAATAGCCAATTGAACTTATTCCTATCACAATATGAAATGATATATCCAAGCTTGAAAGTCGACCTTTCCAAAGAAACGATGCAACAACTGGACACGAGGATTCAATACATCAACCAATACCGTCCGGAGGTAATCAATGATGGGGATAGTCAAAAGGAACTGGATGCGTTGCAAAACGAACTAACCTCCATTTTTGATGATATGGGGGAAGATGATGCAGATCCTTCCCTTTGGTGGGTCATCATATCGACAGGCTCAATCATCATCATGACGCTTTCTTATGTAGGCTGGAGAAAATATAAAGGTGATAGGGAAAACCAAGGAAAGAACATAATGATTAAAAAGACAGGGGAAGAGAACACTATATTTGACACGGTTGCCTTCAATCCATAGAATTAAGGGTAATACTAGTTATAGGAGGATACCATGTATTTCATTTATTTGGCGATTATCATTTTAATCCCGATTTATGCACAAATGAAAGTGAAAAGCACGTATAAAAAATATTCAAAGGTATCGGCCTCTTCCGGTATGAGTGGTGCTGAGACTGCTCGGGCCATTTTAGATCAAAATGGACTGTTCAATGTCAGGGTCGAAGAGACACCTGGAATGCTCTCGGACCATTATGACCCAAGGGATAAAACGGTGCGTTTATCAACGGATAACTATCACGGCCATTCAGTTGCCGGTGTAGCGGTTGCAGCCCATGAAGTTGGACATGCGATTCAAGATAAAGAAGCCTATGCATTCTTGCGTTTCCGACATGCATTAGTACCGGTAGCTAATTTTGGCTCTAACATATCTTGGATTTTGATTTTAATCGGGATGTTAGCTTCACTTCCTGGGTTGCTATTGGCGGGTATCGTATTTATGGCAGCCGCTGTATTGTTCCAAGTGATAACCCTGCCGGTTGAATTCAATGCCTCTTCTCGGGCGATGGATCAACTCGTTTCCGCTGGGGTCATCCGGAATGATGAAGAACGGGAAACGAAAAAAGTATTAAGTGCCGCTGCGATGACTTATGTTGCTGCCGCTCTTGTAGCCGTACTGGAATTAGTTCGTCTTCTGCTCATGTATACAGGAATGAGGGAAGAAGATTAATTTGAAAAAGGACACCATCTTGGATGGGGTCCTTTTTCATTTTTAAGGGTATTTGTTGCACATCGCTAATAAAATTCAGTTAGACAGGGCAACATTCATAAGGATTGCATTCCATCGGTATGCCACAAATCAATGGATTACCTTTCAATGGGATTCTTGTTCTCATCAAGGGTAAAGCCCTCACCCAATACGTCATGAACTTCACTTACTGATACAAATGCATGAGGGTCCACAGAAGTTATGGCATTTTTAAGCGGACTAACTCATTTTTGCCAACAACACAATAGAGGACTTCGCGGTCATTGCGTGTAAATGACCCATATCCCCTTAATACAGTTACGCCCCGCTCCATATCATTCATGATTTTTTCAGCAATTTCCTTGTTTTTATCACTAATGATCATTGCACCTCTAGCAGCATAGGCTCCTTCTTGCATAAAGTCGATCACTCTGGCACCTATAAAAACGGCAACGAGGGTGTACATCGCTTCCCGGTAATCCAGGTAGGTAAGGATGGATAGGCCAATGACGACGGCATCAAAGATGAACATGGTCCGTCCCATGCCCATCCCTAAGTAACGATGGGCAAAACGCGCAATGATATCCACTCCGCCTGTTGTACCGCCGTAACGAAAAATGATGCCCAGCCCGACACCAACCGACACCCCGGCAAACAATGCCACAAGCATCAAATCGTTACCGAGATTGATTTCAATTTCATATCTCTCGAAAACCCATAGCCAAACGGAGAGGCCAACCGTTCCGATGATCGTATATAAGAAAGATGTACGACCTAAATATTTCCACCCTATTAAAAATAAGGGAATATTCAAAATCAAATTAGAATAAGAAGGATTTATCCCGATAAGTTGATATATAATCAAGGTAAGACCGGTGAATCCGCCTTCGGCCAAGTTGTTCTGCATATTAAAATGCACGAGGCCAAATGCGAATATTCCAGCCCCAAAAAGGATGAATATGATATTTTTTAATTTTAAGCCCAAAAGCATGTCCCATACCTCCAACGGTTTGCATAGCATTAATTTACTTATTATAACTAATTAACCAACTATGGGCAATTTTGATTCGCGAACGTATCTGTTGTCATCTGTTTCACTTTTAGCTAACATGGAGAAGGTATGATGTTTGAAAACGAAAATCAAGAATGGGTGACTCATATGGAAAAGCAAAAGACGATCCAACAAATGCAAGCGGAAGTCGACCAATACATAGGACAATTTAAAGAAGGATATTTCAGCCCTCTGGCCATGCTCGCCCGCATGTCTGAAGAACTTGGGGAATTGGCTAGGGAAGTCAATCATTACCATGGTGAAAAACCAAAGAAGGCAACGGAGGAAGAGAATACCATTGAAGCGGAATTGGGGGACATGCTTTTTGTGTTGATTTGTTTTGCCAATTCTTTAGGGATTGACCTTCAAAACGCGCATGATTTGGTCATGGAAAAGTTTACAACCCGCGATAAAGATAGATGGACAAGAAAAGAAGAGAAAATGGAGGAGGAAGGTAAAGATGAGTAAAGTGAAAGTGATTGTAGCAGGTCCACGTGGCAGAATGGGAAATGAAGCGGTGAAGCTTGTACACAGGACAGAAGGGTTTGAATTGGCAGCTGTCATAGATCGCAAGCATAACGGGGAAAGCCTTTCCGCAATAGAAGGTTTTCACGGTATTGAAGCACCTGTTTTTTCTGATATAAATGAATGCTTTTCTTCCGTAGAGGCAGACGTATTGATCGATTTGACCACACCGGAAGTGGGCATGTTCCATACCGAAACGGCACTAAATCATGGCATCCGCCCTGTAGTGGGAACGACTGGTTTTACAAAGGAAGATTTAGCAAAGCTGGATTCATTGACAAAAGAAAAGGGCATTGGTTGCATCATCGCGCCAAACTTTGCAATTGGAGCCATTTTGATGATGAAGTTTTCCCAAATGGCCGCAAAGTATTTCCCGGATGTGGAAATCATAGAAATGCACCATGATCAAAAGCTGGATGCACCTTCTGGAACTGCTTCCAAAACGGCAGACATGATTGCAGCGGTACGTGAAACAAAACAACAAGGGCACCCCAATGAAAAAGAAACGATCCAGGGGGCAAGAGGTGCAAATATAGATGGCATGCATATCCACAGTGTCCGGCTACCGGGACTCGTTGCCCATCAACAAGTGCTTTTCGGAAGTGATGGAGAGCTATTGACGGTTCGGCATGATTCCTTTAATCGAGCTTCCTTCATGTCAGGAGTCAAACTTGCTGTCGATACCGTCATGAAATTGGATGTTCTTGTATACGGCTTGGAAAATATTATTGAATAGGGATCAGGAGGATTTACGATGAAAATTGCCTTAATTGCCCATGATATGAAAAAGGAAGATATCATTCAATTTGTGACAGCCTATAAAGATGTATTTGAGCAGCATGAATTATTTGCAACAGGTACGACTGGGAAACGAATCATCGAAGAAGTATCACTGCCAGTCCATCGTTTTCATTCAGGACCTCTTGGCGGTGATCAGGAAATAGGTGCAATGATTGCACGCGGAGAAATGGACATGGTCCTATTTTTCCGCGATCCTTTGACAGCACAGCCACATGAACCTGATGTATCGGCGCTTATACGCCTATCAGATGTATATGAAATTCCCTTGGCAACAAATATGGGCACTGCAGAAGTGCTGATACAAGGTTTGAAACATGGGTATATGGACTGGCTAAAACTACGGCAAAAACAAGGTGAGATAAATGATAAACAAAAGTAACATAGATATCCTGGCTTTCGGGGCACATGCGGATGATGTTGAAATCGGTATGGGTGGCACGATCGCTAAATATGTACAACAAGGAAGGGAAATTGTCATTTGTGATTTGACAAAAGCTGAAATGTCATCCAATGGAACCGTTCCATTGCGGCAAGAGGAAGCGGATAAGGCTGCTGAAATCCTTGGGGTGAAGAGGATTTCCTTGGTCTACCCGACAGGGGACTATACATGAAGGCGGAATACATAAATCAAATCATTACGGTCATTCGCCAATATAAACCTGCACTTGTATTTGCACCATTTTTGGAAGATCGCCATCCCGATCATGGTAACTGTGCCAAGTTAGTCGAGGAAGCAGTTTTTTCGGCAGGAGTAAGAAAGTATATGGAAGAAGAAGGCCTGGATTCTCATCGTGTCCAAAATATGTACTATTATATGATCAATGGGTTTCACAAACCGGACTTCGTCGTGGACATCACTTCTACAATATCGAAAAAGCTGGATAGCCTTAGGGCATATGGCAGCCAATTCGAAAAAAGTCAAGTATCTGTAGAAACACCGTTAGTTAATGGCTATATCGAGACTGTAGAGGCACGGGAGCGGATGTTCGGAAAAGAAGTGGGAGTCGCCTTTGCGGAGGGATTCAAGACAAAAAAACCGTTACTGATCGATGCCGACTTGTTAGGAGAAAAATAATCTTATGAAATTAAAAATTGGAATTACCTGTTACCCTACAGTTGGGGGTTCTGGTGTCGTAGCAACTGAATTAGGTAAGATGCTTGCAGAAAAAGGACATGAAATACATTTCATTTCTTCGAGCATCCCTTTTCGCTTGAATAAGATGTACTGTAATATTTTTTATCACCAGGTTGAAGTTAACTCATATTCAGTCTTTCAATATCCACCATATGACCTGGCGCTTGCGAGCAAGATGGCGGATGTAGTAAAACGGGAGAAATTAGATATCCTCCACGTTCATTATGCAATTCCACATGCAGTTTGTGCGATCCTTGCAAAGCAGATGTCAGGTAATGAAGTGAAGATCGTAACCACACTGCATGGTACGGATATAACCGTATTGGGCCATGATCCCTCATTGACCAATTTGATTAAATTCGGCATTGAGCAATCAGATGTCGTTACAGGAGTATCTAATTCCCTTGTCCAGCAAACGCACGAATTAATCGCGCCGGATAAGGAAATCAAAACCGTTTATAATTTTATTGATGAAAGAGAATACCATAAATCCAATTCAGATTACCTTAAAGATGAATACGGAATCAGGGAAGATGAAAAAGTGATCATACATGTTTCGAATTTCCGTTCGGTCAAGCGGGTGAAAGACGTCATCCAGGCGTTTTATTTAACTCAAAAGAAAATGCCTGCAAAGCTTCTGCTCGTAGGAGACGGGCCGGAAGTGACAACCGTATTGAAATTGGCTAAAGATCTTGGAATCGATGATTCGGTCTTGTTCCTTGGTAAGCAGGATAACCTTGCAGAATTATATTCAATCAGTGATTTGATATTCCTGTTATCGGAAAAAGAGAGCTTCGGGCTTGTGCTGCTCGAGGCGATGGCATGTGGAGTTCCTTGTATCGGGACGAATATCGGGGAATTCCTGAAGTCATCGTTGATGGGGAGACAGGTTATATTTGTGAATTGGGAGATGTCAAAATGGTTGCTGAAAAAGCGATTGGACTTTTAAGCGACCCGATTTTACATAAACGCTTTTCTGAAGCTGCGCTGGAAAGGGCCAATACTGAATTTCACAGTGATACTATTATGTCAGAGTATGAAGCCATCTACATTCAAGCACTTGAAGGTAAATCCATGGAATAGGGAGGAGATGCTGATGGATCGGTTATTCTTGAAATCAGTACCCATTCTGGAATTGATTGAAGAAGCAGGATACGAGGCTTATTTCGTTGGCGGCTCTGTAAGGGATTATATCCTTGGCAGGCCCATAAACGATGTGGACATCGCTACTTCCGCAACACCCCAGGAAATCAAAAGGATTTTTCCTAATACGGCTGATATCGGAATCGACCACGGTACAGTGCTTGTCATTACGGATACGGGTACATATGAAATTACGACGTTTAGAACGGAAAGCGGGTATTCGGACTTTCGCAGACCCGATGCCGTAAAATTTGTCCGTTCTTTGACTGAGGATTTGCAAAGAAGAGATTTTACCATGAATGCAATAGCAATGGATAGGACCGGAAAGATCATCGATCCATTTAATGGTAGGCGCGATTTGGCACAAAAAAAGGATTATCTCGGTCGGTAACCCGCATGAAAGGTTTCATGAGGATGCATTGAGAATGATGCGTGCTTTAAGGTTCGTCAGTCAACTTGATTTTGAACTGGATCAAGAAACCTTTGATTCCCTTAAAGAGAACGCCCAGAACATCAGTGAAATCGCTGTCGAAAGAATCCTGGTTGAATTTGAGAAGCTAGCGGCAGGCTCCCATAAGATAAAGGCTTTCTCACTCTTGCTGGAAAGCGGATTATATCAATACCTGCCTCTATTCTCAAATAAAAAAATCATCTAATGGACTTACTGAACCTGCCGCTTCAGCAGCTGAAAGCGGCTGAAATATGGTCTATCATCATGGTTCACACAAAGGATCAAGAAATGGAAGAGGCTTTGAGAGCATGGAAGCTGCCATTGAAAACCATTAGAAACGTTCAACGTACAATACAGATGGTGAAGAAAAAGAACCATCAGCCATCGATGTATTTCAGGCAGGTCATGGCGTAACGGTTCAAGCTGCTAAAGTCAGGGCTGCACTGACTGGCGGTAATGTATCGGATGCTGAAGAGAATGCACACCAACGCTACAATGAACTTATTATAAAGCAAATGTCGGATCTTGCCGTTACGGGGACGGATTTATTGAATTGGCATCAAGAAAAGCCAGGTCCATGGGTCAAAGAATACTTGGAAAAAATATTGAATGCTGTCTTGAATGAAGAATTAAGAAATGATAAAGAAGAAATAAAGAGGTGGCTGGTGAAATGCAATCTGAGTTAAGATCAAAGCTGATGGAAGCTCTCTCAAAAGCGGATGGTGCGTTTATATCCGGTCAGGAAATTGCTGAATACATTGGCTGTTCGCGCACAGCTGTCTGGAAGCATATAGAAGACCTGCGCAGTGAAGGTTATAGTGTAGAAGCCGTAAGGAAAAAAGGCTACAGAATCATATCAGCGCCTGAAAAAGTCTCCGAAAGCGAAATACAACTTGGCTTGGAAACAAAAACGATCGGCAAGATGATCCATTATCAGGAAACTGTAGAATCCACTCAAAAAATTGCGCATCAGCTGGCAAATGAAGGAGTTCAGGAGGGAACCCTCGTCGTTGCCGAGGAGCAGGTATCCGGAAAAGGAAGGCTAATGAGATCTTGGCATTCCCCAAAGTTCAGCGGCATATGGATGAGTCTCATCCTAAGACCGAAAATCCCGATTCATGAGGCTCCGCAACTTACATTATTGGCAGCGGTCGCTGTGGCTCAGGCTATAGAGGATACCACTGATTTAAAGCCTCAAATAAAGTGGCCGAATGATATTTTGGTGAACCGCAAGAAAGTGGTGGGCATCCTGACGGAGATGCAGGCGGAGTCAGATAGAATCCATTCTGTCATTATCGGAATTGGAATGAATATCAATCAGCAATTGGAGGATTTTCCTGTAGAACTGCAGGAAAAAGCTTCTTCCCTTCTCTTAGAAAGTGGAGGGACGGTTTCAAGGTCCAAAGTCATTCAACGAGCATTGTTTCGTCTGGAAAATCTGTACGAACTCTATTTAGATCAAGGGTTCATGCCTATAAAGGATTTATGGGAGAGTTATGCGATCAGTCTTGGACAGGTAATCAAAGCCAATACCGTTAATGCCACGATTGTTGGAAAAGCATTGGGTATAACGGATTCAGGCGTTTTACTGCTTGAAGACGAAAAAGGAACCGTACATTCGATATATTCTGCAGATATTGAAATTCAGTAGATTTTTGTCACATTCGTGAAAATTAAATAGAAATTATCTATTTGGCTTGATATAATGCAAGTGGGCAGTATCTCATGTGAACTGCACCCCCATAAATACCAAATCATTTGAAAATCTGCCTTGATCCAGAGAACTGGACGGGGACGGAGGGATGAAACTTCTGATGAAACAAAGGGATTGACTAAAAAGTTAAGTGCTGTTTATTGATCGAATTGTGGCTGTTCATGCCATTTTTCGTAGCTAAACAGATACTTTTTTAGTCAGTCCTTTTTTGCGCATGAATGTATAGACACCAGTTTTCGCTGATGTTTTCATCTCCTCCATCAAAAGGAGGAAACGTAATGAAATTGTCCGGAGATTTTTTGAAAATGAAACAAAATCAAGAGAAGATTGTCATGCTGACGGCTTATGATTACCCTTCAGCAAAATTAGCCGAACAATCAGGTGTAGACATGATTTTAGTCGGTGATTCTTTAGGAATGGTCGTATTGGGATATGACTCAACGATTCCAGTTACAGTGAATGACATGATCCATCATACAAAGGCAGTAAAACGCGGGGCACCAAACACATTTGTCGTGACGGATATGCCCTTTATGAGTTATCACCTATCTATGGATGAAACACTCAAGAATGCAGCCCGGATCATGCAGGAAGGTCATGCGGATGCCGTGAAGCTCGAGGGTGCGGATGATGTTGTTGAAAAAATATCAGCATTGACCAAGGCGGGCATCCCGGTTGTTGCCCATCTTGGTTTGACTCCTCAATCCGTCGGCGTCCTGGGCGGATATAAAGTGCAAGGAAAAGATGCTGAAAGTGCAGCACAGCTATTGGAAGATGCGAAAAAATGTCAAGAGGCGGGGGCGATGCTAGTAGTTTTTGAATGTGTTCCATATCAAGTGGGGGAACTCGTTACACGGAACCTCAAAATTCCAACCATTGGAATTGGGGCAGGCGCAGAAACGGATGGTCAAGTCCTCGTTTACCATGATGTCATCAAGTATGGGGTAGACCGGCTTGCAAAATTCGTAAAGGTTTATGGAGATGCAAATGAACTGATTGGCCAATCGATTACAAGCTTTGTGAATGAAGTGAAATCTAAAGATTTTCCTTCGGAAGAACATACATTCACGATGAAGGATGAGCAGCTTTCTGAACTTTACGGAGGGAAAAGATGAAAACTTTTACATCAGCAGCTGATTTGCAATTGGCACTTAGAGAGGAAAAAACAATCACAAAAGCATTGGCTATGTAGCGACAATGGGGTTTTTGCATGAGGGGCATGCAACCCTCTTGGAAAAGGCCCGTAAAGAAAATGATATTGTGGTCTTGAGTATTTTTGTGAATCCGATGCAATTTGGACCTAATGAGGATTTTGAAACATATCCGCGGGATTTGGAACGGGATGAAGATGTCGCAGCCAATGGCGGAGTGGATTATCTCTTCTATCCAACAGTCCATGAAATGTACGGTGAAGAACCATCTGTGAAAGTTGTTGTCCAAAGCAGGACGGATGTTTTATGCGGGAGACAAAGGCCTGGACACTTTGATGGTGTAGCGACTGTCTTAACGAAATTCTTCAATATCATCCTCCCTGATAGAGCTTACTTTGGTAAGAAGGATGCCCAGCAAGTCGCCGTGATAGATGGACTGATCAAAGACTTCAATTTCCCCATCCAGCTTGTTGCTGTAGATACCGTACGCGAAGAAGATGGGTTAGCGAAGAGCTCGCGAAATGTGAACCTATCAGATCAAGAACGCATGGAGGCTAAAGAGCTGTACCAAAGTTTATTAAAGGCCAAAGAGGCGGTGGAATCAGGTGAAAGAAATACAGCAACCGTCACGGCTCTAGTGAGTGAACATATTACTGCCCACACAAGTGGAGTGATCGACTATATTGAAGTCTATCAATACCCGGAACTTAAACCACTTGAATCGCTGGCAGGAAACATCATCATTGCAATGGCTGTAAAGTTCAAGCATGCAAGACTAATTGATAATATCACCTTATATGTAGAATAATTCATAAGATCAGGGGGAATTGAGATGTTTCGAACGATGATGAATGGAAAAATCCACCGTGCACGTGTAACTGAAGCTAATTTGAATTATGTAGGCAGCATTACGATTGATGAGGATATAATTGATGCGGTGGGTATTCTGCCTAATGAAAAAGTCGCCATCGTTAATAATAATAATGGTGCACGGCTTGAAACGTATGTGATTGCAGGTGAACGGGGTAGCGGTGTCGTGTGTTTGAATGGAGCGGCAGCTAGACTGGTGCAGCCGGATGATGTCGTGATAATCATTTCTTATGTGATGGTTTCTGAGGATAAACTGGGAGATCATAAACCAAAAGTTGCAATCATGGATGAAAACAACAAAATCATTGATCTGATTTCAAACGAACCTGCAGCTACAATCATGTAAGCGGAGGGCCGGCACATGTGCATGAATCATGCATAATTGTGCCGGCCCTTTTCGTCTATTGATGTACGGCTTGTTTCCTTTATTACGATTATTATGGTATAAAAAAGATAAGAGAATTCCATCAGGAAGTGGAGAAAGCGAAGTTTGAGGTGTACAATTCATGATGCAACGATATGTAGTGGTTGATTTGGAAACAACAGGGAATTCTCCGAAAAAAGGAGATAGGATTATTCAATTTGCTGGAGTGGTCATTGAAAATGACCAAATTGTGGATGAATACTCGACATTCATCCATCCTGGACAGGAAATTTCCTTGTTTATTGAAGAATTGACCGGAATAAGCAACGAGACGGTAAAAAATGCACCTGACTTTGAAGATGTTGCAGAAAATATTGCCCGGCTTATTGAAGGGGCTTGTTTTGTTGCCCATAATGTTTTATTTGATTTATCTTTTTACAGGAAGAACTAGTACGATGCGGGTTTGAGCCGTTTTATGGTTCCACCCTTGATACAGTGGAGTTGGCGAAAATATTAAAACCAACATCCGATGGATATAAGCTGCACCAGCTGGCTAAAGAAGAAAACCTAGATCATTCCAGGCCCCATCAAGCGGATAGTGATGCATATGCCACCGCGTTATTATTGTTGGAATTGAAAAAAAGCTGATGAATCTTCCAGTCATGACACTTAAACAGTTACATCGATTATCTTATTCCTTACAAAGTGAGGTTTCCGAATTAATAGATGCTTGCATTGCAAGCAAACTTGCTAAAGCAGAAGTCCATTCATCTGATCTAATTACTTATAGGGGCCTTGCGTTTAAAAAGGCCGAGGACGAAGGTGATCATAAAGACACGGAGTCGAATTTCCCGCTCGATGATGAGGAAAAATAGCCATGCTTCAAAATGCATTCCCTTCATTTGAAGCAAGAAGCGGACAACTTGATATGATGAACATGATTCACAATTCCTTCGAAACCAGCCAGGATGCAATCATTGAAGCTGGAACAGGTATTGGAAAATCCATAGGTTATCTGCTTCCGGCCGTTTATTTTGCAAAAAACATCAAACTCCTGTCGTCGTTTCGACGTATACGCTTCAGCTACAGGATCAACTTCTTCAAAATGAGGTTCCTAAGCTTAAGAAAATCCTTCCTTTTACCTTTCAAGCTGTTTTACTGAAGGGGAGAAGCAATTATTTGAGCTTGGCAAAGTTCGAAAGGGCTTTGCGTGAGAAGGAAGATAATTATGAAACGGCCTTAACGAAAATGCAGATATTGGTTTGGCTAACTGAAACCGTAACAGGTGATAAAGATGAATTGAATCTTACAAGCGGCGGTCAGCTATTTTGGAATAGGCTTCAAAGTGATGGTCTTACATACGCCGGTTTAAAACAGCCCTGGCTTGAATTGGATTTTTTTGAAAGGGCAAAAGAACAGCTGCAAAGGCGGATATCATCATTACTAACCATTCATTTTTAATGACGGATCTGCTTACAGAAGACGCCTTGATTCCAAAAAAGGGTATTTAGTTCTCGATGAAGCACACCATTTGGAACAGGCTGCATCAAAACAGCTTGGGAGCAGGCTTAATTACATTTCGGTGAAGACGGTTTTGAACAGACTAGGGACATCAGATCAAAAGCAATTATTATATAAATTGGACAGGATGCTCTTAAATAGCGGACTGATGAATGGGAAGTCTTCGCATGAATTAGATCAAAAGCTTAGTGATTTTTCGTATGAATTCGAACAGCTTTTTTATTACATTTCCAATCAGGCTGAAAAACTTTCACGTTCCATGAGTCCAAAACGGCTTTCATTCAAAATAGATGATGGAAGATGGAGTAAAGCGATTCTTGTCGCTGAGCGATTGGTGGATTTATTAGGATACATCATCACGGAGTTAGAGAAAAGATTGGCTCTTTTATTGGATGATGAGTCCCCTTAGGGAAAAACTCATTATTTCACTTGAATGATATCGAGGTGCTGCTTGGACATTTACAGGATACCAGGGACTCCTTGCATGAGTTTTTCATCAAGCCCCATGATGAAAATATTTATTGGCTTGATTATACGAATGCGGCACCTCAGCATGGGGTGACTTTGACGGTTCAGCCGATTTCAGGCAGTAAACGGCTATGGGATTCCTATTTCGGGCGCCAAAAAAGTGTGGTCATGACATCGGCAACCCTTGTGGTGAAGGATTCTTTTAAGTATTTTAAAGAGCAACTTGGTTTAGAGAATGAGCCAATGCAGACAGCAAGTTTTCCATCACCCTTTCCTTATAAGGAACTCGTAAAAGTACTGGTTCCAAATGATTTACCAGATATCAATTGTTTATCGGTGGAGGAATTTTCCGAAACCGCGGCAAACCATATTATTGCTGCCGCTCAGGCAGCGAAAGGGAGAATGATGGTATTATTCACCTCGCATGAAATGCTGCGGGCAACCTATCATTCCGTCAAAGACAGCGGCGTTCTGGATGAGTTCACCCTGTTTGCACAAGGGATTTCTGGCGGAAGCCGGATGAGGCTGCTCAGGAATTTCCAAAATTTCGAGAAAGCGGTCCTGTTTGGGACAACCAGCCTATGGGAGGGCGTCGATATCCCAGGCGAGGATTTATCTTGTTTAATCATTGTCAGGCTGCCTTTTTCGCCACCGGATGAACCAGTGACAGCTGCAAAATGCCAACTTCTCGAGAAGCAAGGGCGCAATCCATTCTCTGCGTATTCTTTACCTGAAGCCCTATTAAGGTTCCGCCAAGGTTTCGGCAGGCTTATACGCACTCCAGAAGATAAAGGGATTTTGGTTATACTTGATCGCCGTATCATCACAGCCAAATATGGACCTGAATTTCAAAAGGCCATTCCGGAAGTGGACTGGCACCAAGCCTCAATATCAGAAATGGCTGAAATGATAGAAGAGTGGATTTAAAGAATCTTGATTATTCATTAATCCAGGAATTTTTATGAATTTATAAAGAAAAATAATCTTTGAACTGGTATAATGTGATAGGTGGTAAAGCCTTCAAATCCTATTCATACCAGTGGTTGTTGACAATTTATTAAAATGGAGGGGCGTTTTCATGGAAAGTAAAATCGAAGTAATTTCAACAGTCAGGTTGCAACATTCTCCTGATCTGTATAAGATTGTGGATTCTTTGAATCGAACATTGAAAAAAGATGACTTAATGTTCGGTCTTGCATTGATTCCCAAGATCAAGAAAAAGCGATATTTACAATTTATCGTACATAGAAAGAAGGAAAAGCAGCTTTGAAAAAATGGTTGATTATTGCTTCTATCCTAGTCCTTTGTTTTATCGGATTTGTCAGCGGGGCATACATTAAAGCGTTGCAGCCTAAAAAAAGAGGCTGGTAATGAGGCTTTTAAAAAGGCAAAGGAAGAAGGCGGCCTTGTGACAATGGAAGAATTCTACCTTTATAATGGGCAGGATTCATACTCCGTCATCATTGGTAAGGGGGAAAAAGGGACTAAAAAAATAGTCTGGCTTCCTGAGGACAAGAAGAAAGAAATAGTAGTGGAAAACTATAAAGATGGTAAATCAAAAAAAGAGATCTTGAACATTGTCAATGAAAAGCTTAATCCCCAAAAAATCATTTCGGTTAAGCTAGGCATGGAAAAGAACGTTCCGCTCTGGGAAGTAACGTATCTTGATGAATCCGAGCGTTTTAACTATGACTATTATGATTTTAAAACTGGGGAATGGCTAAAGTACTATCGAAGCATTTAGAATGGAGGATTAATTTAAAATGAAATTAGCGAACCGCGTTCAGTCATTAACGCCATCAACAACATTGGCCATTACGGCAAAAGCAAAGGAACTTAAGGCACAAGGTTTAGATATAATTGGTTTGGGTGCTGGTGAACCAGACTATAATACGCCCAAACATATCATAGATGCAGCACTTCTTTCCATGAATGAAGGTCAAACTAAATACACGCCATCCGCTGGTCTGCCGAAGCTAAAAGAAGCAATTGCGGCTAAATTGAAGCGTGATCAAGGCTTGGATTACAAACCGTCTGAAATTGCAGTTGGCTCAGGTGCAAAGCACTCGCTGTACACATTGTTTCAAGCTATCCTGGATGAAGAAGATGAAGTCATTGTTCCGATACCATATTGGGTGAGCTATCCTGAACAAATCAAGCTTGCTGACGGTAAGCCGGTTTATATAGTCGGTACGGAAGAAAATCAATATAAAATCACGAAAGAACAATTAGAACAGGCAATTACCGATAAAACGAAAGCGGTTATCATCAACTCTCCAAGCAATCCAACGGGCATGCTTTATTCCAGGGAAGAATTGGCGGCTATCGGGGAAGTTTGCCTGGCTCATGATATCTTGATCGTTTCCGACGAAATTTACGAAAAATTGGTTTATGGAAATGCTAAACATACATCCATTGCAGAGATTTCACCTGAATTGAAAAAGCAAACGATCATCATCAATGGTGTTTCCAAATCGCATTCGATGACTGGCTGGAGAATAGGTTATGCAGTCGGTGATGAGTCCATCATTAAAGCAATGGCGAACCTCGCCAGCCATAGCACATCCAACCCAACCACAACCGCTCAATATGGTGCGATTGCGGCTTATGAAGGTACCCAGGAGCCTGTTGAGGAAATGCGTCAAGCATTTGAAGGCCGTTTGAATAAAATCTATGATAAATTGGTTGAAATTCCAGGCGTAAGCTGCATTAAACCACAAGGGGCATTTTATTTATTCCCGAACGTTAAACGTGCAGTTGAATTAACAGGGTACAGCAATGTCGAAGATTTTACGACTGCGTTGCTTGAAGAAGCTCAAGTGGCCGTTATTCCAGGTTCAGGGTTTGGTGCACCTGATAACATCAGACTCTCTTATGCAACTTCACTGGAGCTGCTGGAAGCAGCCGTTGAAAGAATACATTCATTCGTTAAATCAAAAATGGCCTAATTTTTTATAACCTGCAGACTGCCTGGCTACATCAGGGTCTGCAGGTTTTTTTAGTTGGATTATATTTCGATATGGTACTTCGGGAAGAAGGCGGGACAAGAATTTTAGCTCACTTCACAATTGTAAAGGAAAGGTAGACTACCGTATTATTTGTTACATTAAGCCAATTCAGAGGAATAGATCATTAATATATGCAAAACAAGCTTGTGAAGAAAAATCATATATGATTTTTAATAAAAATCGATTGCAATCATATATGATTTCATATATGATGAAAATATGGAAGAGAAAAACAAAAACCCCAGCAAAAAGCAAATAGCTTATGAGCACCTTCGTAAATTAATTTTGGATGGAACATATGGTTCTGGACAGCGGATCATTATCGATCAAACGGCAAAAGAACTTAGTTTAAGTCCGATTCCTGTCAGGGAAGCGATCAGGCAACTGGAATCTGACGGCCTTATTCAATATAAGCCTTATAGTGGAGCGGTGGTAACAAGCATAAATGAGAGCGAATACATTGAAACTCTTTCTGTTTTATCTTTGCTTGAAGGATATGCAGCTGCCCTCAGTTCTTTAACGATGAATGATCATGATTTTGAAAATCTAATTAATTTAAACAAAGAAATGGAAAAAGCCCTCCATAACTTTGAATTAGAGCTGTTTGGTAAATTAAACGAAAGTTTCCATGCGGAAATTTATGAAAAGTGCGGAAATTCCTTTTTAAAGGAGGAAATTAAACAGGCGCAACAAAGAATGAATAGAGTCAGAAAGTCCATGTTCACCATGGTGCCGCAACGCGCAGTCCAATCGATTCGCGAACATGAAAGCATCATAAAGCTTCTAAAGGAAAAAGCATCTTTTGAAGAAATTGAATCATTGGTGAGAAAGCATAAACTGAATGCCATCAGCACTTTCAAGCAGAGGGCGGAAACTAATCAAGATCAGGCACTTTGATGACCCAGGCTTTGTTTTATAATAGTCGATCGATTATTGATAAAAGCAAAGCCGATTTTTTCACTTAAATTATTCGGAATATTCAAATAATAAAAAAGGTGGTAGAAAAAATGTACGAGGAAATCAAAAGTCGTTTAAGAGGATCCATCGCTCCCGTTATCACTCCGTTTGATGACAAGATGGAAGTAGATGTAAAGGCTATAGAAAATCTAGTAAACTGGCATATTGAAAGCGGTTCCCATGGAATCTCGGTATGCGGGACAACCGGCGAGCCGAGTTCACTAACGATTGAGGAACGGGAATTAGTGATGGAAACGGCAATAAAAGCAGCAAAAGCCCGTGTTCCAGTTGCACCAGGCACGGGATCTGCCAATCAGAAAGAAACGTTACATTTGACAAAAAGGGCACAGGAAATGGGCGCGGATGCTGCTCTGGTCATCGTTCCTTATTACAATAAACCGAATCAACAGGCACTTTACAATCATTTTAAAACGGTCGCCGATGCTGTTGATATCCCGCTGATCGTTTATAACATTCCCGGTAGAACGGCGACGAATTTAGAAGTGAAGACATTGGCACGTCTTGCTGAAGATTGTGAAAATATTATTGGTGTAAAAGAATCAAATAAAGATTTCGAACATGTGAACCGTGTCTTATTGAATTGCGGAAGGGATTTTCTCTTATATTCGGGCATTGAATTATTATGCTATCCAATGTTGGCTATTGGAGGGGCAGGACATATAAGTGCTACTGCTAATATCACTCCTAAAGAAGTGGCGGAAATTTATAACCATTGGGTGGAGGGTGATGTGGATAAGGCACTTGACCTCCATTACAAATTAATGCCATTGAATGATGTTTTGTTTAAAGAAACCAATCCAGGACCATTAAAAGCTGCGATGGGTATGATGGGGAAAATCAATCCCGCATTAAGGCCGCCTATGGGACCTCCTTCGGAACCATTGGAAAAAGAACTGCGTGAAACCCTTCAATCATACGGGTTGATTGACCAAAAAATCCAGTCATAATTGCTAGATTGGGAAGATTGCGCAAATCCAAACGATTATTGTCATCTTCCCGAATTAATTTTTAAAGGAGGATTTATCATGCAAACTTTTCCCGTGCAAGATGTGAAGCATTACATCAATGGTCAATTTGTCGATGGTATCTCAGGAAAAACATTTGAAAATCTTAGCCCTTTTAATAATCAAGCAATCAATAATGTGGCAGAAGGGTTTAAAGAGGATATTGATCAAGCGGTCGCTGCTGCAAGAGCTGCATTCGATAATGGCCCATGGAGAACGATGAAAGTGGAAGAAAGATTGAAGTACATTAATAGGATTGCTGATTTAATTGAAGAAAATGCCGAAGAAATTTCCTTTTTGGAATCACTTGATACAGGGTTGCCGATTAGCCAGACAAAAAAACAAGCGGCAAGGGGAGCGGAGAATTTCCGTTTTTATTCTGAAATGGTGAAAAGCAGGCTAATAGGAGAGTCATATCAAGTGGATGACACTTTCATCAATTATACAATTCATAAACCGATAGGGGTGGCAGGATTAATCACTCCTTGAATGCGCCTTTCATGTTAGAAACATGGAAGATAGCCCCGGCCCTGGCTACAGGTAATACATGTGTCCTTAAACCGGCAGAGTGGTCTCCATTGACTGCCAATAAATTAGCACAAATCATCGATCAATCCGGTCTGCCAAAAGGTGTATTCAATATCGTTCATGGCTTTGGGGAGACAGCAGGGGCGTCCTTGGTTGCCCACCCTGAAGTCCAATTGATATCTTTTACCGGAGAAACGACAACCGGTGCTGAAATCATTAAAAATGGTGCAGATACAATGAAACGCTTTTCCATGGAACTTGGAGGTAAATCACCAGCGGTCATTTTTGAAGATGCCGATTTAGAAAAGGCCCTGGATTCAGTGGTATGGGGAATTTATTCATTCAATGGGGAGCGCTGCACAGCCAATTCCAGATTATTTGTCCATGAATCGATAATAGACCAGTTCGTTGCAGAATTGAAGGAACGTGTTCATAATATCAAAATTGGAAACCCAATGGATCCAGACACGGAAATCGGACCGCTGATCCATCGTAACCATTATAATAATGTCTCCCGTTATCTGGATATAGCAAAAGATGAAGGGGCAGAGATTGTAAGCGGTGCCATCCCAAGTGCGTTCAAGCAAGGGAATTATATTGCCCCGACGCTTCTCTTGAACTGTACAAATGATATGACGGTGGCACAGGAAGAGATTTTTGGTCCCGTCATGGCAGTCATTCCTTTCAAGGCTGAAGAGGAAGTGCTGAGAATGGCCAATGATGTAAAGTATGGGCTAGCTGCTTATGTATGGACCAATGATATGAAACGTGGACATAGGTTTGCTCAAGCTGTCGATAGTGGGATGGTTTGGGTGAATTCCCAAAATGTTAGGGATTTGAGGATTCCATTTGGAGGATCGAAATATAGTGGGGTAGGACGTGAAGGTGGCCATTATAGCTTTGAATTCTATACGGAAACACAAGTCATCCACGTGGCAATTGGAGAACATCATATTCCAAAATTTGGAGACGTAAAACAAAATGCCGTTTCTTCTGCTGAAAAATAATCCGGGTTTCATTAAAGAAGGGGAGAATACTATGAATTTTTCTATTATTCGTGTTGCGAGAACGATACTTAATGTAACAGATTTAGATAAATCAAGAGCCTTTTATGTGGATGCTTTAGGTTTTATTGAAACGGAAAGAACGAATGATCACATATATTTACGTGGTTTAGAGGAAGCGCATCATCATTCGCTTATTTTGCAAAAGGCAGAAAAGCCAAGCGTTGAAGCAATAGGATACAAGGTTGAAAAAGAGGAAGACCTTGAAGGGTTGGAATCTTTCTTCCTGTCCAAGGGAATGAAAATGAAGTGGATGCAGGAAGGAACACAGCATGCACTGGGCAAGTCGCTGCGAGTTCAGGATATTTCAGGATTGCCAGTGGAGTTTTTTTACAAAATGGATAAAGCCGAGAGATTGCTGCAACGATTCGATATGCATAGGGGTTCGAGGGTCCAAAGAATCGATCATGTGAATTGTTGTGTACCAAATGTGCAAAAAGCCTCCGATTTTTATGTGAAAGAATTAGGTTTTGCCTGCTCGGAAGATACAGTGGATGAGTCGGGCAAATTATGGGCAACGTGGCTACATAGAAAGCAAACGGTCCATGACCAGGCATTCATGAACGGTATCGGCCCAAGACTTCATCATGTAGGCTTCTTTCTGCCTGACCCGCTTGCACTTATCCATGCCTGTGATGTACTGGCATCACTTGGATATGCAGAGTCCATCGAACGCGGACCAGGAAGGCATGGCCTATCCAATGCATTCTTCCTATATTTAAGAGACCCGGACGGTCACAGGATCGAATTATACAATGGGGACTACTTAACATCTGACCCGGATACCGAACCGATTCATTGGGATTTGAATGATCCAAGACGCCAGACATTCTGGGGAGCCAAAGCTCCGGATTCATGGTTTGATGAGGCATCTTCTGTACTTGATATAATATCAGGAGAAGAAGTCCCGCTTAAAGAACCGATCCTGGCAAAAAGCAAGCCAGAATTCATCATCTAAAAAGAAGTGGGGTTTAGGATGAATGATCGAACGTTTCGGCAAAACATACATCGATTCTCATGGTCTTTTCGATAGGGCGCCAGTACAACTGGTGAATAGTTGATGGAAGAATGCTGGATTATGGAAGTTCCGTTTACTGCGTTTATAATGGAAGCTTTCAAGAAGCAAAGGAAGGAAGATGAATTTGGATATCATTCATGTTCAGCACCCACTTTCCAGTATATATACAGCAGAAGCAGAACCGTGTGTGCTGGCTCTTGGATTTTTCGACGGAGTTCATCTAGGCCATCAAGAATTGATAAATCTAGCCAAAAGGATTGCCATTCAGCAAGATTTGAAATTGGCAGTCATGACTTTTTTTCCACATCCAAAGCAAATCATTGGAAACGATCAAACGCCCCAAACATACATTACTCCTTTAGAGCAAAAAAGCAAAAATAATGCAGGATTTAGGTGTAGAAACCTTGATAGTCGTGAACTTCGATTCCGCATTTGCCCATCTTTCACCTTCAGGCTTTATCGAGGATTATCTATGTGGATTTAAATGCAAACATGCCGTGGCTGGATTCGATTTCCGCTATGGGCATAAAGGGGAAGGGAATATGGAAACGTTGAAAATCGAAGGTAAGCGATTTTTTGAAGTGACGGAAATGAAGAAATTTGAAATTGATCATGAAAAAGTTAGTTCCACCAAGCTTAGAAACTTGATTACGGAAGGTCGGTTTGCATATATCCCGGCATACCTTGGCTCATATTTTGAAAGTCAAGGGATAATCAACTCCAAGGATAGTCAACACGTCATCGTTACATTATCGGGAGCATTCCTGACACCCCCGCCCGGCGTGTATTTAATCGAAATCCAAACCGAAGGAAATGTTCATGAGGGAATTGCCCATCAAATAATGGACGGATCATTTCAAGGGAGTTGGCATCTACATTTCAATGAATCTCTTCCTTTGAAAGGAAAGAAGATTCATATCAAATGGAAAAGTGAAAGTATAAAGAAGTCGAAACAGATGAAGGATATGCGAGCCAAGTCTATAGCGAAGGTGCAAGCATTCTAAAAGATATGGTCAGGGACAGGGCAGCAGTGGGAGCTTACTGCTGCCCTATTTGTAAGGTGTCATCAGTTATACAAAAGGAGTACGGAAAGCTTAGTAATTGGTTTTAGACCCTCTTTGTGCAGAATAGTTTGTTGGGATTTTGGGAGGCCGGGGGATATGTGCCATGGAAGAAAGCGGCTGACATTGGAGAGGCTCTATAATACTGGTACCGTCCTTGGAAAAATAAATATCAGAAGAGGTGCGAAGAGATGGTTCGGTTGGAAAAAAACTTGAAGAATCGGAACAAACTAATCTAGTGGATTATGAAAAAATTGTTGCCTCCAAAGAGTTTCAGAATATGCTTTCCGATAAAAGGAAATTCGTCATCCCTTTTACGATTTTCTTTATGGGATATTCCATGCTTTTGCCTTTCCTGGTTTTTTACACAGATATCCTGGATCACCCTTTCATTGGGGACATAACATGGGCGTGGGTGTACGGTATCTCCATTACGGTTATGTCTGTATGGGTTTGCAGCGTATATGTACGGAAATCAGAAAGAATCGATGAACAGATAAAAGAAATCATCGAGAAAGAAGGGCTTTGAATCATGAATTGGACAGTTATTATTCTCTTTACGCTAATGTCGATAGGTACGCTTTTCATCACGTATTTCGCTTCCAAAAAAACTAAAACGGCAGGCTCTTTTTATACGGCTGGAGGCGGGTTGACCGCTAGGCAAAATGGACTTGCATTGGCCGGGGACTTTATGTCGGCTTCCACGTTTTTAG
The DNA here is from genome assembly GCA_030562215.1 of Peribacillus frigoritolerans. Lineage (GTDB taxonomy): Bacteria > Bacillota > Bacilli > Bacillales > DSM-1321 > Peribacillus > Peribacillus frigoritolerans_B. Next base: position 1,123,146 of record JAUPFL010000002.1, read on the forward strand.
GGTTGATTGGGGCATTTTCCTTAACGGGGTATGATGGGTTTTTCCTGATGTATGGAGCACTTGTTTCATTTCTTGTCGTGCTATTCCTGGTGGCTGAACCATTAAGGAACTTAGGGAAATACACATTGGCCGATATGGTGACTACCAGGTTCAAATATAAACAGGTCAGGGGAGTGACCGCTTTTAATACCCTGGTGATATCAGTCATGTACATGCTGGGGCAACTTGTTGCAGCAGGTGCTTTATTTAAATTGCTTTTAGACATTCCGTATAATACCTCTGTCATCATCGTAGGTATTGTAATGTTGGTATTTGTTCTATTTGGGGGATGACGGCGACGAGCTGGGTGCAGATCATTAAAGCCATCCTGCTGATAGGCGGTGTGTTTATATTATTCATGATCGTCATGTGGAAGCTGAATTTTAGTTTCATCGGAATTTTCACGGAAATGAAAACAGCAACACCCATGGGTGCAGATTACCTGAAGGCAGGTATTAAGTATGCCAGTGGGTGGGATGCAGCTTCCTTGTCACTGGGCCTGATTCTGGGAACGGCAGGTCTACCTCACATTTTAATACGTTTTTTGACTGTCCCGAATGCACGAGTGGCAAGAAAGTCGGTTGTTTGGGTGATGTGGATTATGGGTGCTTTTCATATCATGGTCATTTTTCTCGGATTCGGTGCTGCGAAGTTGGTTGGAACATCGAATATCATGGCCGCTAATCCAGCGGGTAACATGGCTGCACCTTTATTGGCACAACTTGTGGGCGGGGATATCTTATTCGCATTTATTGCGGCCGTTTCCTTCGCAACGATACTCGCAGTAGTTGCGGGAATCGTTTTAACAGGTGCTACGGCATTTTCACATGATTTTTATAATGAAATATTAAAAGATGGAAAAGCGACGGAAAAACAGCAAATGACGATGGCTAGATGGGCTTCCATTGGTGTGACAGCACTTGCGATTGTTTTATCATTAGGTCTTCAGGAATTCAATGTAGCGTTTCTGGCATCGATTGCCTTTACATTGGCCGCCAGTTCGAATTTGCCAGTAATCCTCCTTACGATCTATTGGAAAAAATTCAATAAAACCGGAGCAATAGTCGGCATGATGACAGGTCTTTTTGGTACACTTTTGCTCGTGGCCCTAAGTCCAAATGTCTGGAACCCGGTTCCCGGAGTCACCATTATGACAGGTGACCCAATTTTCCCTTTGAATTCACCAGGAATCATTTCCATTCCGCTTGGATTCCTCGCATGCTATTTAGGTGCCCTGATCGGTAATCGCAGGGCTGGTTTGAAAACGGTTACAAAAGATAATTATAATGAAATCCTGGTAAAGTCCAATACCGGTCATGATGTTAAGGGTGTTTTGCGACATTGAATGATGTAAAAGCATGCCTATAAATAAAGCGCGGGTCATCGCACTTGTGAATGGATTTGAAAAAGCGGCCATCTCCTGATGAGTTGCTTTTTTCTTTTCAATGGATAAGGAGATTCCAACAAGTACCAAATAAAATTAAAAGAAGTACTGATGCACTAATATTCAAGGATAACTGGCCATTCATTCAGAAAATGTTTCCAGGAATTTGACGGCTCCTTTGGAAAGGTAGCGTTCTTCGAGCCAAATAAGAGCGGCTTCCGATTGTACTTCACAATCTATCAATTCGACTATTTTTATCCCCTGGGTTGAAAACGATTTGGATGTGGTACGTGGCATGATGGTAGCGCCTATTCCTTCCTTCACTAAAGATAAGATCATTGCAGCATCAGGACATTCACATACAATCGTAGGTTCGAATCCATGTCTGAAGCATTCATCCACTATAAGTTCGTAAGTACCTTGACCGCTTACCCTATGCAGCAATAAGAGGGGATATTCTTTAATTTGTTTGAATTCGATGGAGTCTGGGATATCCCAATCTTTTGGGGTGACAAGCACAAAATCTTCCGGCGGAAGGTTAATCGATGAGAATTCCTTACCGTTAATAGGAAGCCGTACAATGGCCAACTCGATTTCCCTGTTTATTAAGCCTTCTGTCAAACGGAACGTATCACCTTCCATTAACTTGAAACGTATGTCAGGGTATTTATCTCTAAAGGTCCTTATCCTTTGCGGAATGTAAGAAAAGCAAGTTTTTACTGACCCTATGGAAAGAGTGCCCTTTACCCCTTTACTGACTTCCTTCACTTCCAGTAGTGATTCTTCAAACTGGTTTAATAGAGCTTCAGCTTTTTTATAAAGGACCTTGCCAGTTTCAGTGAGTTCAAGTTTCTTTCCATTCCGATCGAAAAGTTTTTCACCGATTTCCATTTCCATTAATTTAAGTTGCTGGCTAAGAGGCGGTTGCGCCATATGTAATTTTTTTGCGGCTTTGGTTACTTGTTCTTCCTGTACGATCGTCACAAAATATTTTAACTGCCGGATGTCCATTATATACACCTCATACATATGATTAACATATACATATTGAATTTTTTAAGTATTATATATATATCATAACACATGGTATATTTTGTTATAGGAATTAATTCAATATTTGGAATTTATTAAATTGTAAGCGCTTCTTTACATTGATACTAAGGGGGATGTAAGCATGCCGGCTAAAACAGGTAAAGAATATATCGATAGGGTGGACAAAGCAAAGGCGAATGTATGGATCAACGGGGAGCAAGTAAAAGATAAGATCAGTCAACACCCAGCTTTTAAAGGGGTCATGAAAACACAGGCCGAATTATATGATTTGCAGCATGATTCCGCAAAAAATGACATCATGACTTATATTTCACCAACCTCAAACGAAAGAGTAGGGACCTCATTCATGCAGCCGCGGACTAAGGAAGACCTTGAAAAAAAGGAGGAAAATGATTCAAGAATGGGCAAGACATAATAATGGAATGATGGGACGTTCCCCTGACTATATCAACAGTGGGATGATGGCGTACGGTACTGCAGCTGATATGTTCGGCACTCAGGATTCGGCATTTGCCAAAAATATGAAAGATTATTATGAGCTCTGCCGGGAAAAGGATTTGTCGTTGACACATACCCTGATTCAACCCCAGGTTAATAGGGGAGTTAGTGCCGCAAAGCTTCCGGATCCTTACATCGCTGCACGGATTGCAGGCAAGAATTCAGAAGGACTTATTATAAAGGGTGCCAGATTATTAGCTACACAAGGAGGAATCACGGATGAAATCATGGTTTTCCCTTCAACATTGCTAAAACAATCAGAAGAAGAAAACCCTTATGCATTCGCATTCTCCATACCAAATAATACACCAGGGTTGAAATTCATCTGTCGTGAATCATTCGACTATGGCAAATCACATTTTGACCATCCCCTTGGTTCAAGATTTGAGGAGATGGATACGATTATCGTTTTTGATGATGTAGTCGTACCTTGGAATCGGGTATTTGCATATGGGGATGTCAGCATTTGCAACCAGGCCTATAATGAAAGCAATGCAGTTGTTCATATGACCCATCAGGTGGTATCGAAGAATATCGCCAAAACCGAGTTCATTCTGGGGATCTTGCAGCTTATGGTGGAAACCATCAATATCGGGCAATACCAGCATGTTCAGGAGAAAATCTCGGAAGTCATCATAGCGCTTGAAACGGTAAAGGCTTTCATTACAGCTTCGGAGGCAAACGCAAAAGTGGATAAGTGGGGAATGATGACTCCCGATTTCACACCGTTAAACATAGCCCGGAATTATTATCCGAAGATCTACCCTAGATTCAGTGAAATAATGCAGCTTCTTGGAGCTAGTGGCTTAATGGCGATACCAAATGAAGCTGATTTCAATTCGGAGCTTCGACCGGATTTGGATAAATATCTTCAAGCCGCGAATGGTGGAGCGTATGACAGGGTTAAATTGTATCGTCTCGCATGGGATGTATGCATGAGTTCATTTGGATCCAGGCAAACGCTGTACGAAAGATTCTTTTTGGGGATCCGGTCCGTATGGCAAGCGCTTTATATAACGGATATGATAAACAGGAATATGTGGACCGTGTCAAAGAGTTCTTGAACCGTACTGAAAACCTTGCAGAAATCAACTGAGCCAGGTAGCAGTGGCAAAAGATTTTAATTTAAGGCTGTTTTCACATACTTTGTTGCTATTTACCAAGTAGTGAGGTGTGGTTGATTTCCCCTCCAGATGCTCGCTTTCCGCGGGGCGGGCGGTGAGCCTCCTCGGCGTAAACGCCTGTGGGGTCTCACCTGTCCCGCTGCTCCCGCAGGAGTCTCACACTTCCGCTCCAATCAATCTTAAATAGTTTCGTTTTAAAAACAACAATCTTTATGAAAGAGCCTAATTTAAAGGCCTTCCCGATGATGTGGAAGGCCTTTAAATATGAAATCTTGTTCATTTATTATATCGATCATGGATATTATTCTTTTTATATGTGCCAAAATCACTGAATTCCGTAAGTTCCATAGAGAGGGCAAGAAATCTTTTTGAAAAGAGGGGTGCCAAATGGGACTCCATCGTTTCGAATAGATGGTCACATACCTTGGTTTTATCACTGTTCTCGCGTCCAGCTCCAATTTTTAGTATGGCATGAACAAAGGCATCATCCTCTGTACCATCGGCAACACGATAATGCTTCAATTCGATGGCCCGGGATCGAATGCCGCCAATTGGAAAGATGGAAGGATAGGATATCAGTACATCATTCACCTTCTTTAATAAGCCGTCAATCTGGATTTCATCTTTGATATTATCCGTATATTCAATAATAATATGAGGCATATGATTAGTCCCTTCCTTTATTTGTGGATTTTTAGATGCGGCCGATCTTCGCCTTCTGTAAATATATCGTCACCTACTATTGTGCTAACGAGTTTTCCGATGCCTTCAATTTCAGTGATGATTTCATCGCCTACAGCAGTATCCGCCAAGCCTTCAGGTGTACCTGTCAATATGATATCGCCTGGACTCAATGTCATGAAGCTGCTGAAATATTCAATTAAATCTGCAATGCTGAAAATCATGTCTTTCGTGTTGCCTTGCTGAGTCAATTTTCCGTTGACGTAAGTTTTGATAGCAAGATTCGAAGGATCTGGAATATCTTCGGCATCGACGAGCCAAGGACCAATGGGGGTGCAGGTATCGCGATTTTTGACCTTTAAGTTAGGTCGGTAGTAATTCTCCAGGTAATCCCGTATTGCATAATCATTTGCAATCGTATATCCACTTACATACTTAAAGGCTTCTTCCTTTTTATGTTCTTCGCCTTTTTACCTATGACGACTGCCAGTTCACATTCATAATGCATATAAGCTGCATCAGCAGGCCGTCTTGTCTGTCCCCGGTGGCCGATGAATGTATTGGGACCTTTTAAGAACGCAAGGGGTTCTTCCGGGGCTTTAAAAGCAAGTTCCTTCGCATGGTCTGCATAATTCAAGCCAAGCGCGAAGACAGTTCGTGGTTCCACCGGGGAAGCCAGACAACGTCTTGCTCTTTGACAAGCCGGCCATCCGCCAATTGCAGCTGGCCATAATATTCACTTGCTGGATGTACAGCACCTGCATAGGCTACACGTGCTCTCTTCATAAAATCCCCTCCAGTGATAATTTTTCCTCGGAAATGATCTTATTTTCCAAATAACCGATTTCGTCTATTTCTATCCTGACATGATCATCTGCTTTGGCCAGCGGTGCATTCTCAGGAACTCCAACTAGAAGGACGTCACCCGTACTCAAAGTCATGAAGTCCGTTACATCTTCAATAAGGCGGGATATGGAGCGAATTAGATTTGAAGTTGAATTTTCTTGTCGTAGCTCTCCATTAATATATACACGAATTCCTAAAGAATCGGGGTTGGAGATGGAATCCTTGGATACGACCCATGGACCGATCGGGCAAAATCCATCACGGGCTTTATGGCGGATAGCAGGACGGAAAACGCTTTCATGCGGAATGCTAATATCATTGGCGATCGTAAAACCTTCTATATAATCCGATGCTTTTTCTTTCTTGACTCTTGTGGCCGTTTTACTGATTACTATTCCAAGTGCGGCCCCGATTTCCAATTCAGGTACGCCGGTTGGAAGGGGAACTGGATTTGAAAAAAGAAAACGTGTTTCTGGGTTTAATATAAAGTATCGGCCCTTTAGGAGGTTCATTATAAGGAGGATGGTCGACCTTACCCTTCAATGCTTCCAATGATCCTTTATAGTTTAATAATGCTCCATATACCGTTCCTGAAATAGGGTTATCCAACTTGATTTGTGATACCTCATACTTATCACCGTTCATTAATATATAGCGGTTCGACAGTATTTCCATTTCTTCCGAATAATCTGACTTTTGAAGTTTCACTCTTGCTTTTGCCATGGACACCCACCCCTTGAATTTATAATTAATCATATATGATATCGTATATGATTTTTTGTTTAAGTTCAACATATTTAGATTATTCAGTATAATTAGACAAAAAATGTTAGAAAAAAGATGAGTTTCAACAGAAAAATGCCTTGAACATTTAGTTAGTATGAAGCTAGGAATTCAAATTGAAAGATGTGAATGGGGGATGTTCCGATGATGAATGGCAAAGAGTATTTAGAAAGTTTACGAGATGGACGAAGGGTATTCTTGAACGGTGATAAGGTAGATGATGTGACGACGCACCCAGCATATCGCAATTCTGCCAGGTCAATTGCCCAGCTATATGATGCTCTTCATGATCCGGATACTGCACGGATTTTAACGGCTAAGACAGATGAAGGTCATACTACCCATAAGTTCTTCAAGGCCTCAAAGAACGCAACAGAGCTGCTTGAAGCAAGGGATGCCATAGCACAATGGTCTAAGTTAAGCTATGGTTTCATGGGTCGTACCCCTGATTACAAAGCTGCATTTACAGGATCATTGGGACCGTATAGCGATTTTTATAAGGGGTTTGAGGATAATGCGAAAAGATGGTATGAAAAAACCACAAGGGACGTTCCTTTCTGTAACCATACAATTATAAATCCGGCAATGGACAGGAATAAACCGCTACATGAAAATAAAGAGGTATTTGTACGTACGGTGGAAGAGCGGGATGATGGAATAATTGTAAGCGGAGCCAAAATGGTCGGAACCTCTGCAGCACTTACGAATTATAATTTCGTCGCGAATTATTCTCCTGTCGATCTTGGGGAAGGTGATAGAAGCCATGCCTTGATTTTCTTTGTGCCGATGAATGCGCCAGGATTAAAAATGATCAGCAGACAGTCTTTTGAAGAAACGGCTGCCAAGACAGGCACTCCTTTCGATTACCCGCTTTCTAGCCGGTTCGACGAAAATGACGCAGTCATCGTCCTTGATCATGTATTCGTGCCGTGGGAGAATGTATTCGCCTATAATAATGTGGAAATTGCAAATGGATTTAGATCCAAGACTGGGTGGATGAATCGATATACATTTCATGGCTGCACACGCTATGCGGTGAAATTGGACTTTATGGCTGGGCTTCTGATGAAGGCTACGGAAATGGCAGGAACGAATCAATTTAGGGGAGTGCAGGCCAATATCGGGGAAGTGCTTGCTTACAGGAATATGTTTTGGGCAATCTCGACAGCGATGGCTACAGACCCGATGGAAGGGCCGAATGGCACTGTTCTGCCCAATAGCACATATGCAACTGCTTATAGGGTGTTCGCACCTTTGGTTTGGCCAAAGGTGAAACAGATATTTGAACAGGTTGTAGCAGGTAATCTCATTCAACTCCCATCAAGCTCCAAGGATTTTTTAAACCCTGAGGTCCGTCCGTATCTCGATAAATATTATAAGGGTTCAGGTGGGGTTTCGGCAGTGGAAAGGGTAAAACTGATGAAACTTATCTGGGATTCCATCGGAACGGAATTTGGTGGCAGGAATGAGTTATATGAAATCAATTATGCGGGTAACCATGAAAATATTAGGCTTGAAACCATGAAAATGGCTGATTCTAATGGACAATCGGATAAATTCAAAGCTTTTGTGGACTTGGCAATGGACGATTATGACCTTAATGGCTGGACAAATGATAAGTGGATAAATGAAGATGAAGGCATTAATGATTTGATTCAGCTCCGAATGAATTAAACTGTTTAAGAAAACGTGAAAAGAATGGTATGTATCGACCCCACCGGTTTTTCCGCCACTGCATGATATGAATGCGTTTACATTTATCTTGATAGGTAAGGTGTGGAAAAAGTATAATATTATGTAAAAGGAAAGCCGGGGGAATCATGACGAATCTTTTGAATCTTAAGAATGATGAAGGTGAAATTCATTTAAATGATGAGAGGATGATCCTGACCTCCTCTTCAATTTTCGGTACTTTAAGAAAGGACCTGATCGAGAATATTGGATTTGAAAGAATGAAGTCTTTTTTAATACGTTATGGCTGGAATATCGGAGTCAATGATGCTAAAAAGGCACTAAAAGGGAATTTGACAACGGTAAAGGAGATATTGAGACAAGGCCCCATATTACATATGCTGCAAGGTTATACAAAAGTCAATACGACGAAACTGGAATTATCGATGGATGGTCGAGCCGATGTACACTCTGTAAAGGTGGAAGGGGTTTGGGTGAATTCCTATGAGGCAGAGGAACATATCACCCAGACTGGAATCGCGGAAAAGCCAGTCTGTTATACATTGACGGGTTATGCAAGTGGATTTTATTCAACGGTCTGCGGTCATGAAGTAATTTTTAAGGAAAGCGCCTGTAAGGGAGCAGGGCATTCAGAATGCAGATACGAAGGTAAATCGATACATTTATGGGGCATGGAGATTCAGGATGAGTTGAAATATTATAAAACCAAACCGATTGTTCAAGAGCTTGCCGTAACATATGAAAAGCTGCTGGAGGAACGCAATAGTTTGTCAACAGTGATGGATATTCATAATTTGCTGACAGAAGAGTTGATTAACGGAAGAAGCCTTCAATCGCTAGTGAGGATGGTTTATCAGAAAACAAAAATACCTTTGTTGATGGAGAATTTCAATAACGATCAGGTTTATCATGCTGGGTTTCACAAATTGAAGGCAGAGGATGTCAGGAATCAGCTTAAACTAATGAGGGAAAATGGTCCTGTCATTTTGGAGACCGGAAGAATCGTGAAAGATGGGATGGAGCTGCTTTATACTCCCATTACATTACAAAATAAAACATACGGCTATTGTGCCTTCGTGCAACCTGATCGAGTTGCAGGTAAAACGAACCTGGAAATCAATCGAATGATCCTTGAGAGGGTGTCCATGACTGGTTCCTTATTCCTCTTAAATGAGAAAAGCAGTTTTGAAGCGCTTGAAAGGGTAAAAGGCTTATTTCTTGAACAAATATTAAATGGGGAGTTTACTTCTAAAGAAGAAATTATCAAAAAAAGCCTGTATTTAGACGCTTCATTGGATCATCTTTTCACAATTGCGGTGCTGGGCTACCGTTTTTCCTCCGATCGGGGGACAGAGAATGACTATTTCATTCAGCAGAAAATCATCGAAGAGATTTATAGTTTCTTTAAAAAGCGGAATCAAGTCGTCTTAACAGCATTAAGGGATGGCAATATCGTATTGCTTATACCGTTGAGTCCAGGGAATGAATTCCAATTCCGAACCAAGGAATGCATCGATCATTTATATACTGTTTTCAGCGGATATAACTTTAAAATGGGACTTGGTACAATAAGTGATGAATTGGAACGGGCTCACGAGGTTTTTCAAGAAGCTTTAACCGCTTTGAATATGAATGAAGGAACTCGGGATATTATCAAATTTGAAGAAGTCGATCTTTTATCCATTTTAATGCATACTGGGAGTAATCCGGCGGTACTGAAAAAAGCTGAGAAAATGCTGGGTCCTTTATTGATGGAAGATGACCCCAAAATGAATGAATTATTGAAAACGCTTTATGTATTTCTCCAATGCGGTGGAAATCTTGAATGCAGTATGAAAGAATTGAACATTTCAATGAGTGGTTTACGCTATCGGATCAAAAGACTTGAAGAGCTGCTTTCCTGCCAAATAAGAAACCCTAAAAGTGCTTTTCAATTATATGCATCATTTGAAACCCTGTTAAAGGCGAAATTGATTACCATTCGTTGATTGGATTCAATCATTTGTTAGGAAATGGAAAATGTCGATCGATAACATATACCGGGATGATTTTGCTGTAATAAGAGCATGGGCGTTAGTGAATAGTAATCTACCATGCAATTTGGTGAATACACAACAAAAACATATTAAGAATGATATAAAAGGCATGGAACCTCCGCTTCAATTGATTTATTTGCTTGTAAGCAGGGCTATGGGTATAATAAGTAGAGTAAATTCATTAGTAAGTTAAGTTATTTTTGGAGGTAAATTCCGTGAAAATTACAATAAAAGATGCTAGCAAATTCGTCGATCAAGAAGTAACCATTGGAGGCTGGCTTGCCAGCAAACGGTCCAGTGGGAAAATTGCTTTCCTTCAAATACGTGATGGCTCCGGTTTTATTCAAGGGGTGGTCGTGAAAGCTGAAGTGGGTGAAGAGATTTTCGCTCGTGCGAAATCGGTTTCGCAAGAGTCATCCTTGTATGTAACAGGTGTCATTCAAAAGGATGAACGCTCGCCGTTCGGTTTTGAGTTACAGGTGAAAGATATTGAAATCATTCATGAATCATTGGATTATCCAATTACACCTAAAGCGCATGGTCCTGAATTTTTAATGGATAACCGCCATTTGTGGCTGCGTTCAAAACGGCAGCATGCAGTCATGAAAATCCGGAATGAAATAATCCGTGCTACATATGAATTCTTTAATGAAGAAGGTTTCGTTAAAGTGGATCCCCCAATTTTAACTGGAAGCGCACCAGAGGGAACGAGTGAATTGTTCGCGACTAAATACTTTGATGAGGATGCTTACCTTTCACAAAGTGGTCAGCTCTATATGGAAGCGGCTGCCATGGCACTTGGGAAGGTATTTTCCTTTGGTCCTACCTTCAGGGCAGAAAAATCGAAAACAAGACGACACTTAATCGAGTTCTGGATGATTGAACCAGAAATGGCTTTTATCGAATTTAAAGAAAACCTGGAGGTCCAGGAGAAATTCGTTTCTTCCATCATTCAATCCGTATTGGAAAACTGTCAGCTTGAGTTGAATACACTTGGCCGTGATACAGCGAAGCTTGAACAAATCCAAGCTCCTTTCCCGCGTATTACATATGATGAAGCCATTAAGTTCCTTCATGAACAAGGATTTGATGATATTCAATGGGGTGATGATTTTGGAGCTCCGCATGAAACTGCGATAGCGGAAAGTTATGATAAGCCCGTTTTCATAACTCATTACCCAACCAAAATCAAACCTTTTTATATGCAGCCAGATCCTGACAGGGAAGAAGTCGTTCTTTGTGCCGATTTGATCGCTCCGGAAGGATATGGAGAAATAATTGGCGGTTCAGAGCGGATTCATGATCAGGAATTGCTTGAACAGAGAATCAATGAGCATGGCTTGAGCGAAGATGCTTACAAGTGGTATATGGAATTAAGAAAATATGGATCTGTACCGCATTCAGGCTTCGGTTTGGGATTAGAACGCACCGTAGCATGGATCAGTGGAGTCGAGCATGTCCGTGAAACCATCCCGTTCCCACGTTTATTAAATCGATTATATCCTTGATTCCGTAATGAAGCGGTTATCTTGCCATTTTTGGCAGATAACCGTTTTTTGTTAAAATTATAAACTTATTCGGAGAGCCGTATTCATGTTATACTAAATCAGAGGTGTCCAAAAACATGAATAAAGAACATTTATATGCGTGGTTTAAGGAAGGAACGATAACGATTCCATCCTTTTTGTTGACTAACTATAGTACAATGGGACTGAATGAACAAGAAATGGTCCTATTATTACAATTGCAAAGCTTCATCGATAAAGGTAACCATTTCCCTGCACCATCCCAACTTTCTGACCGAATGACATTGCAGGAAACGGAATGTCTATTTTTGATCCAGCGCTTGGTCCAAAGGGGATTTGTGGAAATGGTGGTTGAGGGGAGCCAAGAAATCGGCCAGGAAAAATATTCGTTGTCTCCACTTTATGAAAAAATGATGGACTGTTTCTTGAAAACTTTGAAACAGTCAGAGTCTGCTGAAATCAAAAAGCGGGGAGAGCCTTTATACGATTTTTGAACAGGAGTTCGGCCGCCCTTTATCTCCATTTGAATGTGAGACATTGGCAATGTGGATGGAGGATGACCATCAACCTGAAATCATTAAGTCAGCTCTGAGGGAGTCTGTCATTTCCGGAAAATTGAATTTCCGATATATTGATCGAATTTTATTCGAGTGGAAAAAGAATGGAATTAAAACCTTGGAACAGGCAAGGGAGCAAGGACAAAAATTTAGAGTTCATCAAAAGAGGGACCGAAAGATGGAAACTGCACAACCATTGAAAGATGTGCCTTTCTATAATTGGCTCGAGCAGTAATGTAAATTGAAGGAGAACCAATATGTTGAATAAAGCTCAAATTCGATATTGTCTGGATACGATGGGTGAAATGTTTCCGGATGCCCATTGTGAGCTGAATCACTCCAATCCATTTGAATTGGTGGTTGCTGTTGCCCTGTCAGCTCAGTGTACGGATGTATTAGTCAATAAAGTGACGAAGGATTTATTTCAGAAATATAAAACGCCTGAGGATTACATAAGCGTTCCGATAGAAGAGTTGGAAAATGACATTCGCTCAATCGGTTTGTTTCGTAACAAGGCTAAGAATATACAAAAGCTGTCGCGCATGCTGATCGAAGAATACGGTAAGGAAGTTCCGAGAGATCGTGATGAGCTTGTTAAATTGCCTGGCGTTGGCAGAAAGACGGCGAATGTGGTCGTTTCTGTTGCTTTTGATGTGCCAGCGATCGCTGTGGATACCCATGTAGAGCGTGTTTCCAAGCGCTTGGGTTTATGCCGTTGGAAGGATAGTGTCCTCGATGTTGAGAAAACGTTGATGGCTAAGATACCAAAGGATGAATGGTCCGTTACGCATCACCGCCTGATATTCTTTGGACGCTATCATTGCAAGGCACAGTCACCAAGATGTGAAACCTGCCCGCTTCTCGAATTATGCCGTGAAGGAAAAAAAGAATGAAAAGGAAAGAAGCCAATTGACACAGCCCATATCATTAAAAGTCCCTGAAGAATTGGATCATCATTTGTTTTTTCCTGAAAAGGAAACCATCTTGGAAAAAGAACGATATGCAGGTTGGAGTGAAACGATTCCATTCGAGGCTTTCCCGTATGAGTTACTTTATTATAATAATGTTGAGGCATATGCTCCTTGGACAAAGGGGGCAATGCATGTAAAGGAACTGCTGGAGAGATGGAAGGGAATTGATTCGGAATGCAGTTTGCTATTTTCTGAGCGAAAAGCGGGACAGACTTTGGGACTCGTGAAGCAGGGGATCGGTTTATTTTTAACCGCAGTCTTCTGGATGCATGGGAAGCCAGTGGTATTGAATGATTTCCGCTTCCACATACAATCCTTTAACAATATTCCGGTGAACATGGATGAAAGGCTTTCCTTCATCCTTGCAAGACCCGCTTTTTTCATTCTTATAGACAGCTTAGTGAGTTGTTCCGGGAATTTGAAAAACAATATGTGAAGTTCATGATCAAAAATAAGAACAGCCAAAAAAACGTCTAAGCCAAAAGCTTAGACGTTTTTTTAAGTCAATCTTTATATATATTTATTCCGTATCTTTGTTTGGATCTGGGTCCGGGTTAGGGTCGGGATCAGGGGTCTCGACTGGTTTTTCCTCTTCTACCGTACCAGGGTCAGTGGTATCATCCCCGCCTTCGACGTCCTCATCACCCTTATTGCCATTTCCGTCATCCGTGTTGTTGCCATTGCCATTGCCATTGCCATTACCATTGCCATTACCATTACCATTACCATTACCATTACCATTACCATTATTATCATTGTTGCCATTGCCGTTATTGCCGTTATTGCCATTATTGTCGTTATTACCGTTTTCGGCATTGTTATTTTTGTCTTCATCTTGTTTATCTTCTTCGCCTTCAGGAGGGGTTTCTTGTTCCGTATCCTCACCTTCGGCCGGATCTTCAATTTCCACGTCCTCAGTATCCTCAGGGACTTCCGCTACAGCAGGTATTTTGACAGATGTACTTGCAGGATCACTTTGTTGGTTATCCACTAGAGCTACCACTGAGAAAGTATATTTACTTCCAGGTGTTGGATTAGGGATCGTTAAACTAGTATCCTTCGATTTTTTCAATACGCTCTGTGCTCCGCCGTCAACGGACATCTTAACCTCGAATTGGGTATTCCCATTACCTTTAGGATATGACCATGATAGATTGATTTCATTGCTTTCCTGGTTGTAAGAAGCGTTAATGCCAGGAGAGTCGATTTTTTCATATTCTGTCGTCACTTGTGTAGGCTCGTGACCTTTAACATAATATTCATAAGTGATTTTACTGCTTGGTGTATATTCATTGGCTTTAACAGCTGGATTCGAACCTTTGATGACTCCGACCTTCACAACACTGTCAGGTTGATCAAAGTCTTTCGTTTCTTTTGATTGGGCCATATGTTCCATTAAATTCTTAAAGATGTATTTAGGGATTCTTTGAGATGATTCACCCAGATATTCCATTTTCTCACCAGATGCATTATCATAACCAGCCCAAACTGCGACTGTATAATTGGTTGTATAACCTGCCATCCAGCTGTCCTTTACACCGGAAGATGGGATGTTGTTCTTTGCACGCTGTTCAGGCGTGAAATTGGTTGACCCGGTCTTACCGGCTACCGGGAGGCTAGGTATATTGGCTAACCTTCCTGTTCCATAAGCTTCTTTCATGACGCTTTTCAACATGTCCGTCACGATGAAAGCTGTCGAATCTTTCATGACCGGTTTTGATTCCGTCTTGTTTTTGATGGTTGTTTTATCACGTAAAACAATCTTTTTCACACTATGCGGTTCATTATAAATACCATTGTTTCCGAATGAACTGTATGCACCGGCAAGTTCAAGCGTAGAGACATCCTTACCGCCCCCCAATGCTGCCGATTCGGTAATTTCCTTGTCGAAAGGAATGCCAAGATCAGTGGCAAAATCACGTGCCCGGTCCAAGCCGACTGCTTGAAGCGTTTTTAAGGCAGGAATATTTAATGACCGTGCCAGTGCTTCGCGAGTCGTTACAGTGCCATAATGTCGTCCGGAAGCATTTTTAAGCGGTGTTCCATTACTGTAAGTGTATTCCTCATCCTTGATTTGGTGGTAGGTGGACCAATTTAAATATTCCACGGCAGGACCGTAATCCAGAATCGGCTTAATGGTAGAACCAGGTGATCGCTTGGCATCCGTTGCATAATTCCAGCCACGTTTAACCGTCGTGTTCCTTCCGCCGCCCACTGCTTTAATTTCACCGGTTTCTGTATCGAGTAATGTGACACCGGCTTGGAGATCTTCACTTGGATAATTGATGATTTCATCACTGTTCAACATGTTATAAACATATTCTTGGGCATCTTTATCAATGGTCGTTTGGATTTCCAAACCATCGGTAAATACGTTATAGTCACCCATATCTCCGACTTCCTCAATTACCAAATCGATGAATGCATCGTATGCGGTGGTATCGATTTGGCTCTTATCGATTTCTTGAAGTCCTTCTGTTATATCGATGCTTTGTGCATTTTTCATTTCCGTTTCAGTGATATATCCATGTTTATTCATTAAGTGCAGGACAATATCACGGCGTTCCTTCGCACGTTCAGGGTATTTATACGGGTCATACCTGCTCGGGCTTTGCGGTAATCCTACAAGCATGGCCGCTTCGTTCAATTTCAATTCGTTAAGATCTTTTCCATAATAAGTTTGCGATGCAGTTAAGATCCCGTTGGCACGGTTTGCAAAGAAAATCTTATTCACATACATTTCGAAAATTTCTTCTTTTGTATATTTTCTTTCAAGCTGTATGGATAGCCACATTTCCTGGACTTTCCTTTTAATGGTCTTATCAGGCGTTAAATAAGAACGCTTGATGACCTGCTGGGTCAATGTACTTGCACCCTCTGAGCCGAATCCGTTTTTGAAGTTGGCTATGACGGCACTGCCCAGACGTAAGAAATCGACCCCGTGGTGCTCATAAAAGCGGGAATCTTCCGTTGCCAGGAAAGCTTCTTCGACAAGATCGGGTATGTCTTCATAATTTACATAATCCCGGTTTTCCTTTCCGATTTCAGCAAGCAATTTACCATTTTCATCGAGAATCTTGGATGTGACCGGATCTTTCAAAAGCTTTTCGTCAAGTTCTGGAGCGTCGCTTATAAAGTAAGCCATTGCTGCTCCTCCGGCAACCAGGCCAATTATTCCGATTGTAACAAGTATAAGGAAAATCCGCTTAAGCATATTGGTTGGCTTTTTAGGACCATTCTTCTGTCCCTTTTTTTGAGTCTGCCCCTGCTTTCGGCGTTCTTCTCTAGTATTATATTTTTCAGCCATTACAGCTAACCTGCCTTTCTAAAAACTAAAAATTTTCTGAGATGAGCGAATCTACTACTTTAATATAGTCAATTCTCGGTTGAAAGCCAAGAGTAATCTTTCGTGAACTGTTTTCAACCTCTTGAAGAGTTATAGATTTGCGTCCGCCTTCTTTCATTCTCTTCCAATAAAAACTCAGTTGTTCGGAACTCATTAGATATATATCATCCATTGCGGAAAACCGGATGATGACAAACGCAATTCCGTCATGCTGAACGATATGCTTCATATGTTCAATTTGATGGTCATGAAAATTCTTCAGCGGGAACGAACTGCTGTTTTTCGTTTCCTTTGCCTCAAAATCAATGTACTTTCCTTTATAAACACCATTATAATCGGTGGTCGATGCTTGTTTGAAATAAGCTTCTTTAATGACAGCAGCACTTCTTTTCGGATAGTGGACATCGACAATTTGAATGGGTGTCGGTTTTTTATGGATGACGGCAATGCCGTGTGCTAAATAATACTGATTGGTTTCGTTCAAATCGTCTTCCAATGTTTTTCCCCGGTTGCTGTAACTGATTTTTTTTAGTGGACTTTTCTTTTCTTCCATAGCCTGCGGTACAAATCTTCGTCCGTTGGGATAATGAAATGCCACTTTTACCCCTCCTTTTTTCACTTATCTATATTAGCAAAAAAGAATCCAAAATGTGAATAAAAAGAATTGTTTCTTAGAACGATAGGATTTATGTACAACTATATGTCACAATTCATCGCTATAGAAAGGCTAGATGCGAATGTTAAAGACGGAAAAGCAATTGCTCCAATCCATAAAAGCCCAAACTGCAAAAGGGAATAGGGATAATATATCAAGAACAAAAGCATATGAACAATTTTTCAGACTCCATCCAGAAATACAATGGTCTTTTTTAGCTGGGATGGTTTCCAGGAATGCAGGCTGGAATATGTGTGATCTTGAAGGGATTTGGTTTTCCGATTTACTTGGCCTTAAATACAGGCATCACTTATTCCTAACGTATGAAGAAGCCAACTGGAGAATATTCCAAGATGCGTATCCGCAATTGCTTCTCTATCATTATTCGACGAAGTATGGGCGTCCATTGTTTCACTTATGTCATCATTTTTTTATTACCAAATTCATGAAGAACGAATGGTATTCCTTTTGGAAACATGGAAATCGTGAAAAATTAGTCACTGCGCTTATCATAAATGAACAAAACATCATTGAAGAACCGGTTATTAAAAAAGCAATCATTCGTTTTTCATTCTCTATTATTTTTCCTGCAGGACTGGATGCATTTTAGCACCGTTTTATTTCCTACTTGCAATGGAGAACTGTATGGCTCGTCCGTTTCGCATTTTAGGAATATCGATAAAAGGATTGAATTGGGGAAAAGATTGGCTGGGCTTTTATTTTCTGAAGATTTATTTCCGCTATTTTATGAATTTTCCTGCAGGACTGAACCAACGGGTGCCAGATATGATTATGAACAATATCGAAAAAGCCTAGGTACCATGAAACCCCGATGCTGAGGGGAGTATATCCATTGATTCATCATCAAGCAGGGGAAACAGAGCAATGGGATATGAAAAAAAGGTTAAAAAGAAATGGTTCATTGAACCCAAATGGGAAGAAGACCCGCATTTGACCGAATGGTATGATCATAAACAAAAGCAGCTGCATACGGCAGCAATAATCAAAAAATGGATTTTATAATAGGAAACAGGGAAGGCGTCGATGAAGCCTTCCCTGTTTATCGTTCAGCATTTATGTCTTACGTAGAGGGCGGTTTTCTCCACTAAGTTTCGGGTTTCCCATTCCTGCCTTTTTAGTGGGCGGCTTTTGTCGTTTTTCGTTTTTTTGCTGTCTGCTTTCATTCGACTGCATAAAATCACCTCCTGTCTGTATTCTTGTTTAAAACTTCATTCTTCATTCTGCCATTGTTGTCGAAGGGCATAATAAATTAAGTGAATTACACTTTCTTTGCCGATTCGCTTCTAGTTTTGTCAGTCATGAAGGGCTTTCAGATAAAAAAAGAATAGTACAGGTAAAGAATGGGAGGGATCAGCATGGTCAATAAAAGTGTCGCAACAGAAGAGATATTAAGGATGATAGCTGAGATCAGTACCAGCCTGGATCGTTTGGAAATTTCATATGGGGAAACTGTAAATACAGTGCGGTGTAAACTATGGGCGGAGCAATATACATTAGTTAATGAAGCCCAGGAAGCCATTGAGAAAGCCGAGGATTATTGGGTGAATGCTGAAGGTGTGAACCATTCCTTTTCCATTATTCCGGAAAAAACAATTATAAAACACAAGGTTTTCACTGAATTGCACGTATAATCCGCAGGAATATCATTTTATAAAGAACTGGATTATACTAAGGGAAACAAATGTACGGAGGAATATATTGTGCAAAAAGAAAAACTGCAGCT
Source organism: Peribacillus frigoritolerans (assembly GCA_030562215.1). GTDB lineage: Bacteria > Bacillota > Bacilli > Bacillales > DSM-1321 > Peribacillus > Peribacillus frigoritolerans_B. The sequence goes on from JAUPFL010000002.1 coordinate 1,142,081, forward strand.
ATTAACAGAACAATTAATTAAATATACGGACCAAGCGGATGATATTTATGAAGGTGTACGGAAGGAAGGAAAGGAAATGGATTTCTTTTCGGAAGTAAAGCCGTTTGCAGATCAGGTCAGGGCCGTATGCATCGAATGGGAAACCGGAATGAAGGAGTGGATGAAAGAAACCGAATTTAGGCATCTTTTCCCCGAGCAAATCGAACAAACCGCCCATAACCTTTCCGATGTGGCCGTTCAGGCATTTTTTCCTAAAACAAGTTATAAGCGATTTAAAAGCCATGTCCAGTCGATTGAATTCATCCTTAATAATGTAAAAACGGAAATCGATCGGATTTTATCATAAAAACACCTACACTTTATTATCTCTTTTTTCATATATTATCAGAACCATGTAATGAAAAAAGAGGAGGGCTCATTGACATGATGAGATCCGGTTATAACCAAATCTCCCCAAATCAAGGACAGTTTCCTCAATCAATGCCGGAAAATTGGGGAGGATACCAACAGCCTATGCCGTATCCTCCGCCAAATAATCATAATCTTGAACAACCATTTATGTATCCATATCATCACCAGGATACAGGGGCTATATGACGCCATATCATGATCCTTATCAGCAGGCGGCCTATCACCCATTCCAACCAGTCCAGCAGCAAGCGATGCCTGTGGGAGCTTATCCGGGCAACAGTGTAATGCAGCCAATGACACAAATGCAGCCAATCCAGTCCAATCTTCCACCGCAAGCTTTTAGTCCGTTCGCTAATCCGTTACAGCCAGCTAAAAGGCCTCCGCAAAGTCAGCAGCAGGCTCATAATCCATATCCTAAGCAGCAATTCATGCAAAAACCCCAGCCATCGGGTTTTAAATCGGTCATGAATCAATTCAAAACACAAGATGGCTCCATGGATATAACGAAGATGATGAACACAGCTGGACAAATGATGAATACAGTTTCTCAAGTATCTTCAATGGTCAAAGGAGTAGGGGCTTCTTTAAAGCATAGATGGTTGTGAATAAAGGAAAAGCAGACTTACAAGTGACCAGCCACTTTTTTAAGTCTGCTTTTATTCATGCCTAATGGATTTCAATCCGATTCCCTCTGATTTTGGGTAGGTGAAGCGTGAGGATGCCATCGCGATGTCGAGCGGTCACTTTTGCTTCATCAATCGGTTTTGGAAAAGAAATGGTTCTTGAAAAAGTACCGGCTGAAACTTCCTTTTGGAACAATCCTTGATTTTTATGGTTTCTATCTACATGGTTTGCAGATATGGTTACTGCATGGGCCAGTACATCAATTGATATTTGGCTGCGTGCAATTCCGGGCAAGGTGGCAGTAAGGATATATTCTGAATGCGTTTCGTGAATATCAACCGGAAAGCTGCGTTCTTTCGCCGAACCGAAGAAATCGTCAAGGGATTTCAGCATGCCTTTGGGGGCCTTTCGGAAAACAGCCGATCCATTTTGTTTATGAAATGGGAAAAGGGTTCTATTCGATTCCGATTATTATTTTTTTCAGAAGAGGTCATCACGGTGCTCCTTTCTAAAAAATTCCTTTGCCTATAAGCTATGTGAGGAATGAAGAAATGTGAATCCACTGTTGGGTTTCAGATACAGGTGCATAGGGAATAACGTTACTGAATGATTAATAAAGGAAATGAGGGTTTAATATGACAGATAGCAAACTTTCCTACATAGATACCGGGAAAGGTAATGAAACATTGTTGTTTATCCATGGATTTTGCGGAAGCCATGAATATTGGAGTGACATCATTGGTGGATTAAAGGAAGAATACAGGGTTATTGCCGTTGATTTACGGGGACATGGTGCAAGTGAGGAAATAGGGGCATCTTTCTCGATTGAAGATATGGCTGCTGATATTGCGTCATTTTTGGAAGAACTGGAAATCGGACAGGTATATATGTTTGGACATTCGCTTGGGGGATATATCACCTTGGCATTCGCAGAAAGGTTTCCTGGGAAATTGTCTGGTTTTTCATTGGTACATTCCACCGCTTTCCCAGACGATGAGTCTGGAAAGGCAGGGCGCTTAAAATCTGTCGAGAAAATCGAAAGTGAGGGAATCCCTGCTTTCATTGACGGACTTATACCAAAGCTTTTTGCTAATTCAGATGATCCCAATATTGAGCATACAAAGGAAATTGGATATAAAACAAGTGAAATTGGTGCGATAGGATCTTTACATGCCATGAGGAACAGAATAGACAGAAATCATGTTCTCAAAGATACGAAGTTGCCTGTCCTTTTGGTAGCAGGTGAACAGGATAAGGTGATTCCCGTTGAAAAACTTTTTCTGTAAAAGGAAGCCATATCAATGAAGTTATACTTAAGGGCAGTGGCCATATGGGAATGTTGGAAGCTCCAGGAAGACTAATCGAAGAAATCATTCGCTTTGTCGAGAAGAATTAATGAAAAAATGACCGGGCTGGAAACGAGATCTTGACGTTTCCAGCTTTTTTTTTTTGAATAGGAAATAGTTTCCCTTTTGCATAGAACGTTCATTCGGTAGAATAGGAGTATGAGGTGGTTAAATGAAACTGCGAAAAAATTTACAAGAAATCATCAAGGATCTAAAAACAAATGAAAACTTTAAAGATAATATAGTACATTGGCAAGTAATTGAAGCAAAAGAGGCAAAACATGTTCCTTTTCCCGATGCAATGGATGATAAAATCAAGCATGCTCTTGAAATACGGGGGATAAATGGGTTGTATACCCATCAGGCAACTGCATTTGATGCTGCTGTCAGTGGCAATAGCCTTGTAGCGGTCACGCCTACAGCTTCTGGTAAAACATTATGCTATAATTTGCCGGTCCTTCAAAAAATACTGGAAGATGAAAAAACCAGGGCGCTTTATATTTTTCCGACAAAAGCGCTAAGCTATGATCAAAAAAGCGAATTGAATGAAATGATCCATGAAATGGATGCTGAGATAAATAGTTATACATACGACGGGGACACACCTTCAAATATCAGGCAAAAAATCCGCCAGGCAGGGCATATCGTGATCACCAATCCTGATATGCTCCATTCCGGAATCTTGCCCCATCATACGAAATGGGTCTCTTTGTTTGAAAACTTGAAGTATGTGGTCATCGATGAACTCCATATTTACCGCGGCGTTTTCGGAAGTCATACAGCCAACGTCATAAGAAGGCTAAAAAGGATTTGTAATTTTTATGGAAGCGACCCTGTATTCATCTGTACTTCCGCTACGATCAATAACCCAAAAGAGTTGGCAGAAGAGCTTACGGAAAAACAAATGGTCCTTATCGATAATAACGGAGCCCCGAGTGGGAAAAAGCATTTTGTGTTTTACAATCCCCCAATAGTCAATAAACCGCTGAACATACGAAGGAGTGCGGTTTTGGAGGTCAGGAAGCTGGCAAATGAATTTTTGAAAAATAAAATTCAAACCATCGTTTTTGCGCGAAGCAGGGTTCGTGTGGAAATTCTATTGACATATTTACAGGAGCTTGTGTCAAAGCAATTGGGGCCAAAATCGATCAGGGGCTATCGCGGTGGATATCTGCCAACACAGCGTAGGGAAATTGAACAAGGCCTCAGGGATGGTTCCATTTATGGAGTGGTTTCCACAAATGCACTTGAGTTGGGTGTCGATATCGGCCAGCTTCAGGTTTGCATAATGACTGGTTACCCTGGATCCATATCGAGTGCCTGGCAACAGGCGGGAAGGGCAGGAAGAAGGCATGGGGAAGCGTTGATCATAATGGTCGGCAGTTCCAGTGCCCTTGATCAATATATCGTACAGCATCCCGATTATTTCTTTACCAGAAATCCAGAAACGGCAAGAATCAATCCGGATAATCTTTTGATCTTGGTTGATCATGTAAAATGTGCAGCATATGAACTGCCATTTAAAAAAGGCGATACCTTTGGGGAAACAGAGATTATGGATGTTCTTGAATTCCTTACAGAAGAAAGGGTCTTACACCTGAATGGGGACAGATGGCATTGGATGAATGATGCTTTTCCCGCAAGCAATATCAGCCTGCGTTCAGCAGCACAGGAAAATGTCGTGATCATCGACCAAACGAATGCACCGGTTAATAGGGTCATCGGGGAAATGGATACGTTCAGTGCAATGACCCTTCTTCACGATGAAGCCATTTATTTGCACCAGGGAATTCAATTTCAGGTGGAAGAACTTGATTGGGATGAAAAGAAAGCTTATGTACGTGAAGTCAATGTGGACTATTATACGGATGCTAACCTTGCTGTTCAGTTGTCTGTATTGGAAGTGGATAAACAGCGAACTTTCGCTTCCACAGCAGCTGCTTTTGGTGATGTCGCAATTCGGGCAATGCCTACGATCTTCAAGAAAATCAAATTCGAAACTCATGAAAATATTGGTTCAGGGCCAATCAGTCTCCCGGAGATGGAACTGCATACGAGTTCGGCCATGCTTTCCATGAATCCTGATATATTCAATTGGGACGAAAATCGAATAGAACAAGGAATGATAGGTGCCTCCCATGCTCTAAATTACATGATTCCGCTATATGTCATGTGCGATCCGCATGATATTCATGTGTATCCGCAGGTTAAGGCAGCGCATAATGAAAAACCGACCATTTTCATCTATGATAGTTATCCGGGTGGCATAGGGTTAAGTGATAAAGTATATGAAAACTCTGAAGTCATCCTGCTGGAAACAATATCAATGATCGAAAATTGCACATGTGAAAGCGGCTGTCCTTCCTGTATCGGTACGGAATCCGCAACGAAAACAGCCAAGAGTGATGCCAAACAATTATTAGGTCAATTTTGTAAGCAAAAACATTAATAGGTAGTAGTGATAAGTGAAAAGAGGTGTAATTTTATGTCTTTAAAAAATAAATTAAACCGTATGAAAACCCATATGAACCTAGGGAAACATCCTTCTCCTATACAAGTGAATGACCAGAAAGAGAATGAAGAAATTCCCTACTTTGAAAAGTGGCTGGAGAACGATACCGTTTCCTTTCATTTCGATGGTGACTATTGTTTCATTAGGGAAGTCCGCTACCCTATAAATCACAAACACGGGTTATATGCATTTTCCGAACTGAAAAAGGTCGTAAAAGAGTGGAATCAAACTTCACTGGAGCATCCACTCTCCGCCAGGGGCGTTAAAAGTGAAGATCTGTTTTTCTTCGATACGGAAACGACAGGCCTTGGAGGCGGAGCGGGCAATACCATTTTTTTACTTGGTTATGCGTATTTAGAAGGTGAAGAAGTTGTCGTGAAACAACATATCCTTCCACAGCCCGGAAGTGAAATCCCGCTTTATCAAAGCTTTCTTGAAAATATTAATTACGAAACGCTTGTCACATATAATGGTAAATCCTTTGATTGGCCCCAGCTAAAAACAAGACATACCTTGATAAAAGAACATGTACCAAAATTACCGGAGTTCGGACATTTCGATTTGTATCATGCTTCAAGACGCCTTTGGAGAAACAAATTGGAGCGAGTGAAATTATCAGCGGTCGAAACAGATATTCTAGGTGTACATAGAGAAGATGATATTCCTGGATATTTGGCGCCGATGATTTATTTTGATTTTGTTGAGAGGAAGAATCCGGAAATTCTGTTTGGGATCATGAAGCATAATGAATTGGATATCTTATCCCTGATCACATTGTATATTCATTTGTCCCGAAAAATCCTCCAAATCGATGGATATACGGAAGAGTCCATGGAAATTGCACGGTGGCTCGATTATTTGGGAAAAAAGAGGAGTCAGTAGAGACATATCAAAAAATATTGGAAGCGGGCAGTCAGGAAGATCGGATAATGGCTGGCCATGCTTTAGCCTTCCAGAAAAAGAGGCTAAAACAATTCAATGAAGCTTTGGAGATTTGGAAGGATGTCGCCTTAAAAGGGAATGTGCAAATAAGGATACAGGCACAGATTGAATGTGCAAAATTATACGAACATCAATTTAAGGAAGTCGGTCAAGCTCTAAAATGTTCAATGATCGCCCATCAAGAGATGGTAAGGGAAGGGATCGCTCCGGGAAAAAACAATTGGAATTGGAAAAGAGGATTCGGCGGCTTGAAATGAAAGAGGATTCAAAGGATATTTCTGTATAAAATAAAGGAATGAGAATGGTCTTTTAGTGCAAAAGGCTGAAAATAAAAAATATGTATACAATTATTGTAGCCTTCAACTATTGTGTGTAAAATGGAAAGAGTTGAGGGTGAAATTCCAAGCGTTCATTTCATACCTTTACATCAAATAAAATTAAGGTGAAAGCGGAGCGGAGAAATGTATAAAACGACTTTATTTCTATTTTTTGTTGTCCTTTGTTTAACGATTGTTTTATTTACTTCATTAAAAGACAGTCTCTATTCCTTTTTGTAGAAAATTATCCTCTGTACATTTGAAGATAGCATTAATATAAATAGTGTACTTATCGACAGCCATACATCGTTTTATACATATTCTGTATAATTAGGTCATTTCATCAGTACACGTATCCCCTTTTTTCATAGTCTGTAATGGTAAGGCTAAACTTATCATGATGAAAGGGGACGTATTATAAATGTATTTTCGTAATTGTGGAGGAAATAAACCCCATGTAATGGGCGCATCCAACAATGTAATGGGCGCATCCAACAATGTAATGGGCGCATCCAACAATGTAATGGGAGTATCCAACAATGTAATGGGCGCATCCGACAATGTAATGGGAGCATACGGGAACGCACCTGGAGTAATGGGCGCATCAACCGGTAAACACCCCAACAACGTAATGGGAGCGTCAACCGGTAAAAACTCTAACGTAATGGGAGCCTTTAGTCCGATGGCTGTGTCTCCAGCGCAATATGGCCCAACACAAACATCTCCATCTCAAGTTGCCCCAGCGCAAGTCTCTCCAACACAGCAATATGTCAATACGAATGTATCGAACACAGTGATTCCTGTCGTTCATCCATCACATACTACAAATGTCAATAAACATGTGAACACGTTTAAGCATTATTTCCCACATACTCAATCCGTGGTGAATGAGTGCTATAATCAACACTTGATATGTGGAAGGCCGCCGCAAAACCCATGCTGTCCACCTAGGCATTTCGGATACTAAAAAATAAGGGCTTATTAAGCCCTTGTTTTCTTACATAACATGTTAAAAGGGAGATTGACTATGCAATGAAGGTTTTGTATATGACGGGCTACAAAGCTTTTGAATTCGGGATATTCAAAAATGACCATGAAGCCGTAAAATATATAAAAAAGCGATGAAACAGCGTCTCCTGCCATTGGTGGAAGATGGGCTGGAATGGGTGATCATCTCAGGTCAGTTGGGTACGGAATTATGGGGTGCCGAAGTGGTTTTCGAATTACAGGAAGATTATCATCAGCTTAAATTAGGGGTGCTTACTCCTTTCCTGAAACAGGAAGAGTCATGGAACGAGACGAATCAAGAGTTTTACCGATCCATATTGGCCCGTGCAGATTTTGTTGAGTCCATTTTCAACAAACCTTATGAAGGGCCTGAACAGCTTAAAATCAAAAATAGGTACATGGTCCATAAAAGCGATGCCATGCTCATCATTTTCGAAGCCGAAAAAGAAGGGTCAGCCCGATATCCATATTTCGAGGCGATGAAAAAGCCGAAACACAGCCATACCCCATCTTTCAGATAAACTTTGATGATCTGCAACTGGCTGCGGAAGAAGCGAGCTGGTCCGAAGAATGACGGAGTTAAAATAATTATGGATTAAAAGTTGTTTCTAAAGCATATTCATATTATTATGAAATTTAGATACAGATTTAATGGGAATACATATCGTTCACTGAAACAGTAAGCATACAAAAAGGTGTTTCATTGACAAACCCAAACAGATTTGAAAAAATAATAAAAAGTCGATTGTATTGGCGAAAGTATTGAGGTGAAGTCTTATGCTATCCGATAAGATAAAATTAACGGCTAAAGATATTCTTGAAAAAGATTTTAAAACAGCCATGCGCGGTTATAAACCTGAAGATGTGGATCAATTCCTGGATCTGATCATTAAAGATTATGAAGTGTTCCATCAGGAAATTGAAGATCTTAAACAAGAAAATCTTAAATTGAAAAAACAAGCCGAAGAGAGTACAAAACGTCCAAATCAACCTGCTCCAAGTGCCACTCCGGGAACCACTAATTTTGACATCCTAAAACGGTTATCCAACTTGGAAAAGCACGTTTTTGGTAACAAGCTTTTTGACTGAGGTTTTGCATTGTAAAAGTGAAAATTATTTTGGTATTGTGTTTTCATGAATAATGGAGTATAATCAATTATGTTATGTTAACGTTTGGGTAATTGCTGCTGCATTTATGCAGTAGAGGAAAGTCCATGCTCGCACGGACTGCGATGTCCGTAGTGTTCGTGCCTGGCGAAAAAATAAGCTTGGGCAGCAATCTTGGATTGCTGACGGCTGGGAAAATGCCTAAGTCCTTTTGGATATGGCATGAATACCTATAAAAGTGCCACAGTGACGTAGCCTTTACAGAAATGTAAAGGGTGGAACGAGGTAAACCCCACGAGCGAGAAACCCAAATTAATGGTAGGGGCGCTTTCTTCCTTGGAAATGAACGAGGAGAAGGACAGAAGCACATGCTTCTGTAGATAGATGATTACCGCCGAAGTACGAGACGCGAGTCGCTTGCAGTACTGAGGAACAAAACATGGCTTACAAAACGTTATCATATTACACCAAAAGCACAACTCTCCTTTTTAAAGGGGAGTTTTTGTTTATGGAGATTGCCCTATTTATAAAAAAATTGGGCATTTCCAATTATTTTTCGTATTCTTAAACACCGCTGTGTTAAACTTAGAACTTGGCAAGTTTTTCATTCCATTCGAAGAGGGTCAAGAGGAAAGAAAATGGCTTGAATGAGGGCCGACGGAAACGTTTTTAAAAATAGTGTTGGAATGTTAAGCATTTCCTTGATTCTGGGTATCCTATTTATAAAGGTTCCTTAACTCTTCTGTTAGCCCTAAAATGAAGGTAACAAGCCAGATAACTTCAAATCACAGGATAATGGATGAGGATCATACATAATTGGTTGTGATTTCAATCATATAGTTGCAACGTGTATCTTAAGATGCAGTGATAATTGAATAAAGCGTTACTTCATGGTAGTTAATAAATGTTCCCGCTATATGATCATGATATAAGCTAGGCAAACAATGAAGAATTCTAACTACAATATAAAAAGGCGGTGGACCTTTTAAATAAGGTTTACATGTAAAAAATCAATGCCTGATTCTTAAATACATAAATGAAGAAATTCGGAAAAGGTGCCATTGATTTGGATTAATGGAAAGAAGGTGCAGAGTTAATGAAACAATTCGATATTATCGCAACATCAGCAATGGGATTGGAATCAATTGTTGCCAAGGAGGTTCGGGATCTTGGTTACGATTGTCAAGTTGAAAATGGTAAAATTACCTATAAAGGGGACCAATCAGCCATTGCCCGCTCTAATTTATGGCTGCGCAGTGCCGATAGGGTGAAAATAAAAGTCGCTGAATTTAAAGCATATTCATTTGATGAGTTGTTTGAAAAAACAAAGGCATTGAATTGGGAAGATTACTTATCAGCCGATGTCGAGTTCCCCGTGAGTGGAAAATCCGTCAAGTCAAAGCTTTACAGTGTCCCTGATTGTCAGGCTATTGTCAAAAAGGCGATTGTTGATAGATTGAAAAGTAAATATAAGCAAGTGTCTTGGTTTGCAGAGACTGGTCCTTTGTTTAAAATTGAAGTGTCTATTTTAAAAGATGTTGTGACACTTACCATAGACACTTCAGGTGCAGGTTTGCATAAACGGGGATATCGAACCGGGCAGGGGAGGCACCCCTTAAAGAAACATTGGCGGCTGCGTTAATCATGCTGACCAATTGGAAACCGGATAAACCTTTCATAGATCCATTTTGTGGATCTGGAACGATTCCCATCGAGGCGGCCTTAATTGGACAGAATATAGCACCTGGGTTTAACAGGGAATTCGTATCTGAAACTTGGTCATGGATGGACAGCAAGGTTTGGGATGAAGCACGGATCGAGGCTGAAGATTTAGCCGATTATGATCAGTACCTGGACATAACCGGTTGTGATATTGACCATCGAATGGTCGATATAGCTAAAGCGAATAGTTTTGAAGCCGGTCTTGGTGATTTGATTGAATTCAAACAAATGCAGGTGAGGGATATCTCGACCAGGAAAGAGTATGGTGTCATTGTCGGGAACCCGCCTTATGGAGAACGTCTTGGTGAGAAAAAAGCGGTTGAGCAGATGTATAGAGAAATGGGCCAGGCCTTCAAGAAGCTTGATACATGGTCAGTATACATGATTACCTCGAATCCTGACTTCGAACAGCATTACGGTAAGCCTGCAACGAAAAAAAGGAAATTGTTCAATGGTTTCATCCGTGCGGACCTTTATCAATATTGGGGGAAAAGGCCGCCAAGACAGCCTCAAGGTGAATAAGTAGGTAGAATATAACGGAGGATTTTGCTACTCAGGACGATTTATTCATAATAGGTTCCAGTCTTGCTTATCATTTCCTTTTCTGTTATTCTAATAATGAATTATTTTTGTTCAGATTTAAGGAATACCTTAATATTCTTTTGAGCAAGGATAGTAATATAATGTGTGGAGAACACACTAGGAGGCAACAAAAATGGAACAAGGTAAAGTAAAATGGTTTAACGCAGAAAAAGGTTTTGGATTCATCGAACGTGAAGGTGGAGACGATGTATTCGTACATTTCTCAGCTATCCAAGGCGAAGGTTTCAAAACACTTGAAGAAGGCCAAGATGTTACATTTGATGTAGAACAAGGTCAACGTGGACCACAAGCATCAAACGTAAACAAAGCTTAATTCAACCCTATATTATTTACAGACAGGCTCTCTTTTGGAGCCTGTCTTTTATTTTACGAATTGGGCAACCAGGCAGCATACATAGAAAAACATACATAATACGTTTCATTTTCTAATGGTTGGTAAATACCTTGACTATTAATGTGAAATAAAGGATAATATACTTTTGCCTAAGATTATAATGATTCGGATTCTATATACTGATGATAGATAAAAGGGGAGACCAGGATGCTTAAAACACTGCCTTTTTCGGTAACAAAGGAAGATTCTTTTTACGATAAGCTTTCAGAATGGATCGGTGATGTTTTTTACGATATTCTTCCCGAAAAAGGATTTGAGCTGCGTGACGAACAAATCTTCATGGCTTTTCAGTTAGAAAAAGCCTTTAAGGAAAAAGAATGTAAGTTTTGCTGAAGCAGGGGTAGGGACCGGTAAGACATTGGTCTATTTACTATATGCGATTTGTTATGCGAGATATACGAATAAACCGGCAATTATTTCGTGTGCAGATGAAACGTTGATTGAACAGCTTGTCAAAGAGGAAGGCGACATCCAAAAAATCAAGAATGCTTTAGGTATTGAAGTGGATGTTCGGCTTGCCAAATATCACGATCAATATGTATGTCTTAAGAAGTTGGATTACGCAGTGAATCATGAGGATTCAGAGGGAATAGATCAGCTCTATGATGAACTTCCCAAGTTTGTCCATGATAACTCATCCATGAACGCCTATACAGCATATGGGGACCGTAAGCAATACCCATATTTAAATGATGAAGACTGGTCTAAAGTTGGCTGGGATCAACTCCAAAACTGTTTTACTTGTGATAAACGCCATCGGTGTGGGCAAACCCTTTCACGGGACCACTATCGAAAATCAAGTGATTTGATCATTTGTTCACATGACTTCTTCATGGAGCATGTATGGACTAAGGAAAAGCGTAAGCGTGAAGGACAGCTACCATTGCTGCCTGATCATAGCTGCGTTGTCTTTGATGAAGGTCACTTACTGGAATTTGCTGCTCAAAAGGCTTTAACTTATAAAGTTGGGGAACAAACCCTTGCCTCGGTTTTAGAATTGCTTACAGCCAATCAGGTTCGTGAAGAAACCTTATACATCATTGAGGATTTAATTGATATCAATGAAGAATTTTTTGATTTGTTGGATGAAAAAGCGATACATGTCAGCGGATCTAATCGTTATGAAATCCCAATGTCCAAAGAAATAACAAGCTTTGCCCATAAGCTTCACAAAAAGGTTGAAGAGTTAGAGGAGAACCTGGTTTTTGAAGCGGAAATGTACACGATCAATGATTATGATTTAAAAGTGACGGAAGAATATTTAGAGCAGCTGGGCTACTCCCTATCTCTATTTGTAAAGGATGAACAGGCCGTATCCTGGTTTGAAGAAAATGAAATGACCAAAACATTGGTCATCATGCCAAGACTCGTACAGGATATTTTGTCTGAACAGGTATTCTCTAAAAAAATCCCTTACATTTTTTCATCGGCTACATTATCGGATAATAAATCATTCCAATATATTGCAGATAGTTTAGGGATAGAAAAGTATGACAGCTTCTCCGTTGAATCACCATTTGATTACGATGAAGTCATGAAAATGAACATGCCTGCCTTCGGAAATGGAGATCAATTGGCTAAACTTCAATATACGATGAAGACAATTGAGGAAAATGAAGGTCGAACACTAGTGTTGTTCCAGTCAAAAGAAGAATTGCATTGGTTCAAGGAAAACTGCCCAATATCTTCTTATCCATTTTATTTTGAAGGGGAAGCGGAAATCAGCGAGCTTGTTAAGAAGTTCCAAGAGGATGAGCAATCTGTCCTTTTCTCCTATCATTTATGGGAAGGGCTTGATGTTCCAGGACCTTCACTACAAAATGTTGTGATACACTCCCTGCCATTCCCGCCACGCGATCCAGTTTTCGAGGCAAAACGCAATTCGGTTAACGACCCATTTGAAGAAGTGGACCTTCCTTACATGCTCCTTCGATTGCGCCAGGGAATAGGGCGTTTGATCAGGACGAGCAATGATTCGGGGACAGTCCAGATTTTGATTGATAAGGATCTTTCGGAACAGGTGAAAGAGAAGATTGTATCCATTCTTCCTGTAACGCTTTAACTAAATCCTATCCAAAAAAAGAGCCAAGGCGCCCCTTGGCTCTTATTTTATTTTAATTTATTAATCGGAGTGGTTCTGATATGAATGATTTTTGTATAATATGGTAAAGTGTAGTTGGAAGGAGCAGTGAATATGACAAAAAAGGGTATCGATCTGATGGAAAAAGAGTTTAAAGAGTATGTAAAGAAAATCTCGGCGTATAATGAAGCACTCGCGTTAATTTTTTGGGATTTGCGTACAGGTGCACCGAAAAAGGGAGTTGAGCAGCGTTCCGAAGTTATCGGCGTCCTTTCCTCCGAAGTGTTTAATATGAGCACAAGTAAAGAAATGGAATCCTTCATTGCAGAACTTTCGATGGAGAAGGCCTCTCTTAGTGAAACTACTAATAAAATGGTGCAAGAGTGTAAGAAAGAGTTTGAAAGGAATAAGAAAATTCCTGCAAACGAATATAAGGAATTCGTCATTTTACAATCGCGTTCTGAAAGTGCATGGGAAGAGGCAAGGGAAAAAGCTGATTTTTCTTTATTTCAACCTTATCTGGAGCAAATTGTAGCTTATACACGTAGGTTCGTAGAGTACTGGGGATATGAAGGGACGAAATATAATACCCTTTTGGATATGTATGAACCAGGCATGACTGTAGATATACTTGACAGCGTATTCAGTGACCTTCGGTCGAGCATCGTCCCTTTGGTAAAACAGATTTCAAAAAGCGAACATAAACCTGAAACAGTGTTCCTTTATAAAGAATTTCCAAAAGAAAAACAGCATAAACTCAACTTGGAAATATTAAAACAGCTAGGATACGATTTCAAGGCTGGCAGGCTGGATGAAACAGTTCACCCTTTTGAAATAAGAATGAATAGGGGCGATGTCCGGGTGACGACCCGATACGATGAAAGTGATTTTAGGGGTGCAATCTTTGGTACCATCCATGAATGTGGACATGCCATTTATGAGCAGAATATCGCCAAAGAGTTAACCGGAACACTTCTTGATTGCGGGACATCCATGGGAATCCATGAATCACAATCTTTGTTTTTCGAAAACTTCATTGGACGGAACCATAGCTTCTGGAAAAATAAATTCTCCTTATTAAAAGAATATGCCCCCGAACAATTCAATGACGTGACGCTGGATGAATTTTACCGGGGCATAAACGAATCGAAACCATCGTTCATCCGTATTGAAGCAGATGAACTGACGTATCCTCTACATATTATGATTCGGTATGAACTGGAAAAGGCTCTCTTTAATGGAGAACTTGAAGTGAAGGATTTACCGGAAGTCTGGAATGAAAAATACAAGGATTATTTGGGAATTGTTCCTGAAAATGATGCCATGGGCGTGTTGCAAGATGTACACTGGGCAGATGGCAGCTTTGGTTATTTCCCTTCTTATGCATTGGGATATATGTATGCAGCCCAAATCAAGCAAGCTATGCTTAAAGATTTGCCTGATTTTGATGGACTGTTGGAAGCAGATAATATAGCGCCAATCAGGGAATGGCTTAATGAAAAGATACATAAATACGGAAAAACCAAAAAACCTATGGAGATTTTGAAAGAAACGACAGGGGAAGGCCTGAATGTTCAGTATTTAATAAAGTATCTTGAAAATAAATATAAAGAAGTTTATAAAATCAAATGAATCAAAGGAAGAAGGACTTGCATTTAATGTCAAAGCCTTCTTCTTTTTTATGGGTGCAAAATGCCAGAAAAAGTTATATGAAGTGGGGGGTTTTTAATGGGAATATCCCATGTTACTTATGCTTGTGATTTCGCAATTTTCTAATAATACGAATGATGATTTAATTTTTTGAATGAAAGTTCGGTTTTTTTATCGAAAATTACTTTTCAAATAGAGCCAGCATTGTTATAATTCATATATTAATAAATATAAAGTTTCACTCGTATAATAGCAGGGATATGGCCTGCAAGTTTCTACCGGATTACCGTAAATAATTCGACTATGGGTGAGTAATAGATCTTGTTGCGTAAATGAAGGCTTTTGCTGATTCATTTTTTCATTCATGCCCAAGAAGTATTGCTTCACTCCAAAAAAGTGCCGCAATGTTTCTTGGGCTTTTTTATATGCCGGGAAATAATTGCATGGTTTATGGGTAATACATTCAAGATTGGGAGGAACCTTCATGCAACTTTTAAAGGAAAAAATCTTGTCCGAGGGTCAAGCTTTATCGGAAGACATTTTAAAAGTAGATTCATTCTTAAATCATCAAATGGATCCTATGCTAATGAAAGAAATTGGTAAAGAATTCGTTAAACGTTTCGAACAAAAGGAAATAACGAAAGTGCTGACGATTGAATCTTCAGGCATTGGGCCTGGTTTGATGGCTGCCCTGGAATTGGAAGTTCCGCTCATTTTTGCCCGTAAACGTAAATCACTTACTTTAACAAATGATTTAGTGACGGCGTCCGTTCATTCCTATACAAAAAAAGAAACCAATACCATAACCGTATCCAATAAATATATTGAAGCTGGAGATAAGGTTTTGATCATCGATGACTTCCTTGCTGTCGGACAGGCTGCCCGGGGCTTGGTGGAAATCTGTAAGCAGGTTGGAGCAGAAGTGGCCGGAATCGGCATCGTGATTGAAAAAGCATTCCAAAGTGGTGGTAAGGATCTTAGGGAACAAGGTTTCCAAGTGGAATCACTTGCACGAATTGCTGAGTTGAAATTCGGTGAGATAACGTTCGCCGATGAAAAGGAAGGAGCAGCAGTCAATGTCTAATCAATCACCATTAAAAGTTGCTTCATTAGGATTACAACATGTTCTTGCCATGTATGCCGGTGCAGTCGTCATTCCCTTGATAGTCGGTGGGGCGCTGGGATTGACTGCAGCGCAGTTAACTTATTTAGTTTCGATAGACATTTTGATGTGCGGGATAGCAACTTTATTGCAAGTGTGGAAAAATAAATTCTTTGGAATTGGGCTTCCGGTCGTCCTGGGCTGCACATTCACAGCAGTTAGCCCGATGATTGCAATTGGTACGCAATATGGAATCAATTCCATTTATGGATCTATTTTGGCGTCGGGTTTAATCGTCATTATCATAAGTAAGTTCTTCGGAAAACTGGCGAGGTTCTTCCGCCCATTGTCACTGGATCGGTCGTTTTGATTATTGGCATTACGCTCATTCCTGTTGCCATCAACAACCTCGGTGGAGGCCAGGGAGCTGCTGATTTCGGAGACTTGAACAACGTAGCTCTTGGTTTTGGAACTTTGTTATTCATCATATTCATGTATAAATTCTCGACGGGATTTGTCCGCTCCATTTCTATTTTATTGGGGCTGTTAGTCGGAACCTTTGCAGCCTTCTTCCTTGGAAAAGTGGATTTTAGCTCGGTTGTCAGTGCCAATTGGCTGCATATGCCACATTTTTTCTACTTTGGAACTCCGACATTCAACGTCACGGCAATCATTACAATGACATTGGTGGCGATCGTCAGCTTGGTGGAATCGACTGGTGTTTATTATGCTCTTGGTGAAATCACGGACAAAGAGATTTCAGAAGACGACCTAGCTCGCGGATATCGTGCTGAAGGTCTGGCCATCATGATTGGCGGCTTGTTCAATTCGTTTCCGTATACGGCATTTTCACAAAATGTCGGTTTGATTCAATTGTCGGGCATTAAAACAAGGAATGTCATATACACAACAGCGGGCATTCTCATTTTCATTGGATTTGTTCCAAAAATCGGTGCATTTACGACAATTATCCCTTCATCCGTACTTGGCGGTGCAATGGTTGCGATGTTCGGGATGGTAATTGCCGCTGGAATTAAGATGTTGAGCAAAGTGGATTTTGCTTCTCAAGAAAATTTATTGATCATCGCTTGTTCAGTAGGGATGGGACTTGGGGTGACCGTCGTTCCTGAGCTATTTGCACAAATTCCGGAAAGCTTTCAAATCTTAACGGAAAATGGTATTGTAGCCGGAAGTTTGACAGCCATTTTCTTGAATATCGTCTTTAACATCGTCCCTACAAAAGGGAAAGTGAAGGAAGCGCGTATTGAAGGGCAAAATGTAGCTTGATTAAAAATAGATTCGTAATCTTGATAGATTCACCCGTTTACACGCCCAAAATCCTCTGGTGATGAGGATTTTGGGCATTTTTTCGTTTAGGCAGAAGCATATCATTAATAATGAAATTGGAGTTTTGTCAGATAAAAGGAAACTCTCTTCACTTTTTGAATATATTGATAGTATATGTTCAGGAAAGTAGTGATAGGGATGGAGAAAAATATTGTATTCATTGCCGGACCATACTAAGTCAGGAGTATAGGTGCAGTGTGTGTGGAAAAGAGGAGTTTCAAAATATCATTATACAAGTGCAAAATCAATCTTCAGTGAAGAAAGAAGACTGAAAGCGCCCCCTTACCGATTATAGGTAAGGGGTTTTATAATATCGTGAATACAATTCGATCATTAAGATGATATGAAGGGTACCCACGCTTTTAATGAAATGGGTAAATGGATTGCTGGATTGCTTCATGGAACCCATTCATTTTGCTAGTGCCCCCAATGACGTTTGGCGGTGGAATATCAATCAATGCTTTGTTTCTGTTAAAGAGGTGGCAATGTTACCGGCAAGCATGCTGCCGAATACTGCTGCAAAAGATTCAAGCTTTTCACCTTCTAACGGCATGCCAAACATGCTTTCATCTATTTTACTCATCCATCCGTTTGTACCCTCAATCATTAAGTCCGTTATTCCTTTTTCTTTTGGACATTCAAAAGCCGTACCTCATAAGACAGCCTTTCGAACAGGAATCCATTAGCGTCATTATTGGCATGATAGGTGATATCCGTGGGAGATGTTCCTTCGCTTGTATGGTTATGTTCTCTTATAGGTTTTTTTACCCATTTTTTTAGAAAAAAAGAAAAATATTATTAAATGCCTATAAATATAACCATTTAGCTATAAAGCATAATTGATATCCTGGTGGGTATATTAACCATATCATGAATAATTAGGGGTGGAATCATGCCGTATTTATTATCTGCATCACATGTAAAGCTCCCACATTTACTTTCACAGGAAAAAATCATGGAATTTTCGAGAGAAATATTTGGAGCATCATTTAAGAATATAGAACGGTTACTAAAGGCATTTAAGAATGGACAAGTGAAAAATCGTTATTTTTCAAATGATCTCGATTGGTTTAAAGAGGATCATTCTTTTGCCGATCGGAATGATTTATATATACAGCAGGCAGTAAAGTTTGGGAAAGAAGCAATAGAAAAATGCTTAGCCAACACAGAATTTTTAAAAGAAGAACTGCAGGCAAACGAGCTAGATGCTTTCTTTTTTTATCTCAAGCACGGGGATTGCCACCCCGACCATTGATGCCAGGATAATGAATGAACTTCCATTTAGCCCGCATACTAAAAGGATTCCGATTTGGGGGCTTGGCTGTGCAGGGGGAGCGAGTGGCCTATCGCGTGCTTTTGAATATTGCAAAGCATACCCTAATGCGAAGGTCATTGTTTTAAGCGTGGAGTTATGCAGTCTGACATTTCAAAGGAATGATATCTCCAAAAGCAATTTAATTGGAACTTCCTTATTTTCCGACGGGGTAAGCTGTATTTTGGTTTGCGGTGATGAAGTGCCGCATGAACAGTTTTCAAAAAAGTAAGACATTTGCAATTTTTGGATTCGCAATCGACGCTTATGCCGGATTCATTGGATGTAATGGGTTGGGATGTTAAAGATCAAGGGTTATACGTCATCTTTTCGAAAGATATCCCTACAATCATCAAGGATTGGCTTAAACCGAATGTCCAAGAGTTCTTAATGGAGAATGGTTTCGATCTAAACGATATAAAAGATTTCATCGCCCATCCTGGAGGCAAGAAAGTAATTGATGCTTATCACGAAGCCCTCGGGTTCGATGAAAGCATGACGGCAGAGTCAATGGGCGTATTGCGTGAATTTGGCAATATGTCCTCAGCAACTATTTTGTACGTTCTGGAGAGGTTCATGCAGCGGGGCGGGAATAAAGGTGAGGTGGGCCTGGCTGCTGCATTAGGGCCTGGGTTTTCATCTGAACTTGTGTTAATGAGGTGGAAGTGATGATCTTCGCCATTTTCATTATCTTGATCGCTATACAGCGCCTTGTTGAATTATATATCGCCAAACAAAATGAAATACAGCTGAAATCTGAAGGAGCAGTAGAATACGGTAAGTCCCATTACAGATGGATGGTTCTAATGCATCTTAGTTTTTTATCGTTCTCATTATTGAAGTGGTCGCGCTTGAAAGGGATATGTCTGGACTTTGGCCAATTTGGCTGACCCTTTTTCTAATTATGCAGTCAGGCAGGATTTGGGTAATCCGTTCATTGGGAAAACATTGGAATACAAAAATCATAGTGGTTCCTGATGCCGATGTAGTCATTAAAGGTCCTTATAAATTTTTTAGACATCCGAACTATATCATAGTGGCAACTGAGATTTTAGTTATTTCCTTATTATTCAATGCATATTATACTGCTATCATCTTTAGTTTATTGAATGTTTGGATGATGACGGTAAGAATCCCACTGGAGGAGAAGGCATTAAAGGAACATACGGAATATTCTACGGTTTTTAAGGGAAAATAATAAAAAAATTTAATTACTTATTGAAAATGATTATCGTTCGTGATAAGATTCTAAATGAAGATGAAAATTATTCTCATTCGGATTTCTATAATTTATTTTAAAACTAAAAACTAAAAGCTAATCAATATATAAGAGGATGGTGTTGGTAATGGTTTGGGTATTCATTTTATTGACAATCGCTACATATGGTTTTGTGATGAAATATGTATTGGCTAATATTCAAAAACCGGCAAAGGCAGTAAAACCTTATACCGAGTCACCAATGGAAAACCGAGCTGCTTTTAACCCCGCCCCAACAACCAGGTAAAAATCCTGGTTTTTTTTTTTTTTTTTGCATTCGAAGTCAATATGATCAAACTGCATGAATCCACCAATTGGTGGTTTTTTTTTTGAACATGGCAAGTAATGATTCATATAGTAAAAATAAAGCTGACGGTATGAATAACAAACGAAATCGTTTACAATAAGAATATCAAAATGAAGATAGATTAAGGGGTATGGATTCATGATTCAAGAAACATTAAAGCAACAGTCCAAATTGGGGATTTTGACTGCCATGTATGAGAAATTTCAATCGGCAGGTGATACAGGCAATGCAGATAAAATGAAACAGTTAATCATGAAAGTGAATAAAGAGGAGTTCATCATTGCTTTTTGCGGGCATTTTTCCGCGGGGAAATCTAGTATGATCAACTTTCTCCTTGGTGATCAAGTTTTGCCTTCAAGTCCGATTCCAACTAGTGCAAATACGGTAAAAGTACAAAAAGGGGAAGACTATGCCAAAGTCTT
This sequence comes from Peribacillus frigoritolerans, assembly GCA_030562215.1. Taxonomy (GTDB): domain Bacteria; phylum Bacillota; class Bacilli; order Bacillales; family DSM-1321; genus Peribacillus; species Peribacillus frigoritolerans_B. The sequence continues at coordinate 1,162,545 of JAUPFL010000002.1, forward strand.
TTACCATCATCAGCCACCAGTCTTATTTCCTGCACCTTATGATTTTAAAGAGGTCAAGAAATTTGCCAAGGATGGAGATTCAGTATCGGCAATAACGATAAGTTCCAATGATTTTTCACTGCCGGATTCATGTGCGATCATGGATACGCCAGGAATCGATTCGACAGACGATGCACATAGAGTTTCTACGGAATCCGCCTTGCATCTAGCTGATGTCGTCTTTTATGTCATGGACTACAATCACGTCCAATCAGAAGTGAACTTCCTATTCACGAAAGAATTGTTAGAGGCTGAAAAACCGACATACTTAATTATCAATATGATCGATAAGCATGATGAGAACGAGCTTGGCTTTCAAGACTTCAAGCTTTCTGTTTCTGAAGCATTTGCGAACTGGAATGTATATCCTGATGGTATTTTTTATACATCCGTAAGAGACTTGAACAATAGCGAAAATGAAATAGAAGTGGTCAAGCAATTCATATATGAAATGGCGGGCAAAGGTTTGAATGATGGGAAAGATGCCATCATGCAATCGGCTAATGCCCTTGTCGAAAGGCATCTTAATTGGCTGAAGGAGCAGTATGAAGAGGAACATGCCGATGATTTTGAAGTATTATCAGAACTTCCTCATGAAGAAAGAATGCACCTGACGAATCAGGTGGACAGCCTATTGAAAGAAAAAAATCATTAACTGGACGCATAGGGGAAATCAAGGTCCAATATGCTGATGCATTAGAAACCATTTTGAAAGGTGCATACATCATGCCCGCGGCTACACGGGACCTAGGTAAATCTTTCTTGGAATCGGCTCAGCCGGACTTTAAAATGGGTCTATTATTTGCGAAGAAAAAAACGGATGCCGAACGTGAGGCACGGATCAAGGCGTTCTTGAGCGATCTGCAAGAAAAGGTAAAAACCCAGCTTGAATGGCATCTTAAAGAACTGGCGGTTAAAACGCTTAATCAAGCGGAAATCCATGATTCAACGCTTGAAAGTAAGGCTCAGGCACTTCAGATCGAGGTAACGGAATCTTACATAAAAAACTCTTTGAAGCCTCAAGTCGATATTACGGGTGAATACGTTTTAAACTATACGAATGATTTGGCATCGGCCATCAAAAAGAAAGCACGTGATGTATCAGAAGGATTTTTGAATGATATGGTTACCGTTATGGATGGAATGGTGGAACAGCAGTCTATATCCATCGATAAGGAACTTGAAGGTTTTTCTGAATTTGCGGAAGCTCTTAAAGTTACTGCTGCAATGAACGCGGAAATCCAGTACCAAACGGAACGTTTAGAGGCCATCGCCCATCAAACTGAATCATTAGTCGATGAGCGCGATATCGATATGCTGTTAACGCAATGGAATGAAGAGGAAAAAATATTACAGTCAAAATCATGAATACCGATAATGAAAGTAATTCTAGGTCCGTCAACGAACAACCTGAAACGGATCATGTTAAAGAAATCAAGGAAACTGTACCTACCGTGACCGTTTCTTCATCTGATGCTACTGATTTACGCGGAAAAGAAAAGCTGATGGAAACTGCAACGAGTCTAAAACAGGCGGCCAAGCTGATCCAACCTCTGAGAGGGTTTCAATCACTTTATAAAGAATTGAAAGAGAAGGCAAATCGCTTGGAACAACAGACGTTCACGGTTGCCCTCTTCGGTGCATTCAGTGCGGGAAAATCTTCCTTTGCCAATGCGTTGATGGGAGAAAGCGTCCTTCCTGTATCACCAAATCCGACAACTGCCGCAATCAACAAAATCATGTCTTCGGACGCTGAGCATCCACATGGAACGGCAACCGTCAAATTAAAGACGGAAGCGATGCTGTTGGAAGATGTAAGCCTGGCGTTGGCAGCTTTTGATAAATCGGCCAAGACTCTAGATGAAGCTCTTCAACTAGCAGGGCAAATCATTGCGAAGGCGGGGGAAGTTGATAAGGGTAAAACGCATTTATCGTTTCTTAGGGCGTTTCATCAAGGGCTTCCCGAGTACCAGAATGATTTAGGAAATGTGGTTACGGTAGACCTTGAAGGATTTAAACGTTTTGCTGCAGAAGAATCCAAGTCATGTCTTGTTGATCTGATTGAATTGCGTTATGACTGTGAAATGACAAAGCAGGGGATGGTCCTTGTTGACACTCCTGGGGCCGATTCGATAAATGCACGACATACAGGAGCAGCTTTCGAATATATTAAGAATTCGGACGCCATCCTATTTGTGACCTATTATAATCACCCATTTTCACGGGCAGACAGGGAGTTCCTGATACAGCTTGGACGTGTGAAAGATTCTTTCGCTATGGATAAGATGTTTTTCATCGTCAATGCCGTCGACCTGGCACAAACGACTGACGAATTGGACGAAGTGATGGATTATGTCACAGATCAATTGAATGGATTCGGAATCCGTTTTCCAAAACTGTTCCCGCTTACGAGTAAGGGGGCGTTGATGGAAAAACAAACGCCTGGTTCGTTTAAGCATTCATTCCTTCCAAATAGCGGAATCATGGAATTCCAAGGCCAATTCGATTCTTTCATAGAAAACGATTTAACTGGACTTGCAATTGAATCGGCTCAAGCGGCTGTAAAAAGAACCGAAGAACTGCTAAGAGATGTAATTACAGCTTCCAGGCAGGATGAAAAAGCGAAACGAAATGCCCTGGAGACCCTTTCCCATGAGTCACAGGCCATTTCGGAACTCCTTTCAGTAATTAAAGGGGATGCCGAAAAGCAACGGTTGAAAAAAGAGATAGACGAATTGACTTTCTATAGTAAACAACGGGTCTTCTTCCGGTTTAATGATTTCTTCAAAGAATCGTTCAATCCAGCTGTTTTAAAAGATGATGGAGGCGATCTGAAAATCATCCTCAAGCAATCGATGAAGAACTTATTGGATGCGTTAGGCTTTGACCTTGCCCAGGAAATGCGGGCAACGGCTTTAAGGACGGAAATGTTCGTAAATAAATTACTGCATGAGAAACAGAGCAGTTTGCTTCAGCAAATCCAAAAAATAAGAAGAACCCTTTCATTACAGCCATATGAACCGAATGAGAGGGAGTCCCTGGAATTTACAGGAGCTTTTGCCCAATTGGATACGGGGGAATTCAAAAAGGAATTGGCATTATTTAAGAATCCAAAATCTTTTTTGAAAAAAATGAAAAAGCGAAAATGAGCGAAGGGCTTCAGAAGCGTTTGGATGAACCTGCCCTTTTATATGTAAAAGAACAGGGAGAGAGGATTTTCGAAATGTATAATGAAGTCCTCGATCAAGAGTTACTCGCAATTCAAAAAGAATTTAAGACGGAAGTATCGGATATCTTTGCAGGTTTACGTGCAGCATTGGAGGAAACGGTTGATTTGCCGTATTATGAAAATGCGGTAGCGGAATTGGCTAAAATGCATTCGAAATAGAAACGGGGTTCATTCATGAAAGAAAACCTTATTTCCCGATTGAGATACCTGGAAAAGAAAGAGGATATAACCATATTGATGGCTGCTGTTACTGGCAGCCATTCTTTTGGTTTATCATCGGTCCAATCGGATTACGATGTTCGGTTTATATATGTTCGTAATGATAAGCGATCATACCTGAGCTTGAGTCTGCCAGTTGAAGTCATTCAAGTGAAAGAAGGCCTATTTGACATGGAAGGCTGGGATCTATTTAAATCATCCCGTCTTACCTTAAAGAGTAATCCTGCTCTATTTGAATTGTTTCAGTCTCCTATCAAGTTGATAACCCATCCTGATTATTATAGGAAGATGAAAGGTTTGATAGCGGATTGCTATTCCAAAAAGGCACTGGGGCACCATTACCATCGGATGATGGGCGACAATCTTCAACAATTGACAAAAACAATGGATTCGGAAAGAAAAGAGCTAAAAATATGGATACAAGTGTACCGTTCGTATTTAATACTGGAATATATCATCCAACGGGGTTCGCTGCCACCATTATCGGTATGGGAATTACTTGATTTGGTTTCAATTGATCAAGGAATGAAAAACAGGATGACCCGGATATTTAAAGCAAAACAAATGGAAGAATGTATAAGCAACATTGAAAGTGAAAATAATCTTTCGCTAATAGAAGGGAAATCACTTTCCATAAAGAATGAGATAACTAGGCTACATCAAGGCAAGAACATGGAAATGGAGCTTAATGAATTAATTTGGGCCATTTTGGAATAGGGGGTTATTCAGAATGAGTTTCATAATCGAAAAAGAAGAACTGCTGCCGTTGTTGAATTCTAGAGATATCCGAATTTGTGATTGCCGCTTTCAGCTAGGTTTTCCTGATGCAGGGTATAATGAATACCAAAAAGACCATATTTCAGGCGCTGTTTATTTCGACCTTGAAAAGGACTTATCGGGTCAGATTCAAGAACATGGCGGAAGACATCCTCTTCCTGACCTGAAAACCTTCAAAGATAAACTGGAATCAAATGGAATCAATAATGATACGGTACTTATTGCTTATGATGGTGGGGAAGGTTCTTTTGCTTCCAGGTTTGTCTGGTTGCTCAGCTACCTTGGGCATCAGAATGTATTTGTTCTAAACGGGGATATCGCGCCTGGAGGGATGCGGGCTATCCGATTGACTCGAATCAAATGAATTATATGCCAACAGAATATCATATCGATATAAATGAGTCCGTTTTTGCATCTTTTCGAAAAGTGAAGGATTACACTATGAATAGACCTGACGATATCGTTTTAATGGATTCAAGGGAATCTAAGCGCTACGAGGGAATCGAGGAGCCAATTGATAAAAAAGCCGGCCATATACCTGGTGCAGTAAATAAGGTGTGGACGAACGTTTTGGAAAATGGCTATTTTAAAAAAGAAGGAAGATCTTCAGTCGAATTTCACGGGTATCGGTAAAGATAAGGAAATCATTGTGTACTGTGGTTCAGGTGTAACGGCTTCACCCAATTATATCGCCTTGAAAGAAGCGGGCTTTAAAGATGTGAAGATTTATATTGGCAGTTTCAGTGACTGGATCTCGTATGATGATAATCCAATTGAATAATATTATTTCCAATTAAACGATCCTTAAAAAAGGGGACAGTTATGTTAAAATGGAAGTACATCATGATAGAGGTGATAATGTGTTAATGAAAGAAAATGAGCAGCATCCTTCCTTTATGCTTGTCGATGGGATGGCGCTTTTATTTAGAGCTTTTTATGCAACGGCCGTTACTGGCCAATTCATGATTAACTCCAAAGGCGTCCCGACCAATGCCGTTCAGGGTTTTTTGAAGCATATGCTGACGGCGGTGAATCACTTTTCACCCAGTCATGTAGCGGTGTGTTGGGATATGGGCAGCAAGACTTTCAGAAATGAATTATTTGATGGATACAAGGCGAATCGATCAGAAGCTCCAGTCGAAATGATCCCTCAATTCGACTTAGCGAAAAAAGCGGTTGAAGCATTCGATATCCCTAACATAGGGCTCTCTGGATATGAGGCGGATGACTGTATCGGGACAATTGCCAAGGCATCTGCACAGCATAGCCGAGTGGGTATATTGACTGGCGATCAAGATATGCTTCAGTTAATAGATGAAAACATTTCCGTACTATTGTTAAAAAAGGGTATGGTAACTATGAGGTGCATAATCCCGATAGCTTTTTTGAATGGAAAGGGATCACGCCAAGGCAAATGATCGATTTAAAAGCTTTAATGGGTGATACAGCTGATAACTATCCCGGAGTTAAAGGAATCGGGGAGAAGACAGCATTGAAATTATTGATACAGTATCAAAGTATCGAAGGCATTCTTGAAAATGTTGCTTCATTGACGAATGGGCAACGGGCTAAAATTGAATCCGCCGTCGATATGCTTCATTTATCCAGAAAGCTAGCAGAAATAAAATGTGATGTACCAATTTCATGTCCTTTGGATGATGCCGTCTATCAGTTTGACCGCGAGAAGGTCAAAAATCTGGCTAGAGATCATGAATTCAGGACTTTACTGCGAATGATCTAATCAAACAATCGGAGCTCCTAAATGGGAGCTCCTTTATTTTGTACGGTGAGTTTTTTGTCGAAAAATGGATAGTCAAAATCTTTGATATACGGTAAGATAAAAATAAGGCAAGAAGTATGGAGTGGATGCAGAAGTGGCGAAATCAACTGAAGAGTATGTTAGTTTTTTAGAGGGTAAGGGGTTCACTTTTGGTAATGACGCGATTGGTTTTATTTATTTTGGTAAGCGCTACACGGATGCAAGTGATGTTTTAGTCAATGCAGCAATAGAATTGACTTTGAAGGTACAAAAGAATTTTGATGGCAGCTTTTATATCTCCTTTTTGGAAAACTTAAAACAAAATGGCATTGAAACGCGTAGTGCTGCGGTATCGTTTGCAAAAGAACAGGGGCTGCTTAAATAAATCGGACTTCATAACTGGAAGTCCGATTTATTTTATTGGCCTTTTCAAGAAAACTCCTGTGTCACCGGTTTCTTTTTCTTAACAGGCAGTTCTGCAAATATCATTCCCAAGAAAATGAATGCGCAGCCGATGATGGAAGCGGAAGTCAATTTTTCCCCTATCAATATGTATGAGGATAACGCAGCAAAAACCGGTTCCATTGAAAAGATCAGCGCCACTCTTGTAGGTGTCGTATAGGCTTGGAAGAAGGTTTGTGCGAAAAAGGCGAACGCCGTGGCAAGGGCTGCCGTAACCAATAAAGCAGTCCATACATCCTTCTGTAACATAACCTCCGAGCTGAAGATGACGGAATGATTCTCTTTGAAAATGAAGGCTGAAACAAATGATAATAAAGATACGGTGGAAACCTGAATCAGCGTCAGCGGTAAAGCGGGAAGGGTCTTGGCATATTTAGCGGTAGTTATGATTTGCATGGCAAAACTGATTGCACATAAAAATACCAGTAAATCACCGATATTCAAATTGGACCGGTCAGCGAAAGTCATTAAATAAAGCCCGATGGTTGCGGCTGCGACACCTATTATTGTATTGCGGGAAAGCCTATGTTTTAATAGCAGCAGGGAAAAAACAGGTACCATGACAACACTTAATCCTGTTATAAAGCCTGTCTTCGCAGGCGTTGTATAATTCAATCCGATCGTTTGAAGCCCATAGCCCAGAAAAAGCCAAACCCCAATATGAAACCCAGCTATAATAAGGCCCTTATTCCAGTTTTTCCCCTTTTTGTGTAGAGTCGATATATAAGGGATGAGCAAGAATACGAACGCCATGAAGAAACGGACGGCATTAAACGTGAAGGGGTCAAGAAAAGATAGCGCATTTTGAACCATGACAAAAGTTACGCCCCAGATGAATACAACGAATAATAATGAAAAATCAGCTGTCTTGTTCATGAATTTCCTCAGCCTTATTCAATCGAATGGCCCGTCGCGCCAACTCATCCGCGGACTTATTTTCGATATTTGGAATCCATTTCATGAAAAATAAATCAAGTTCGTCGGAAAGCTTTAACGCCCGTTCCAGCAAAAGGGCATACTTATTTTTGGCAAATCTTTTTTCAATGGCCTGGTTGATGGCTTGGGAGTCCGTACGAAAAGAAACGATTTGATACTTATTGGCAACACAAATCTCCAATGCTTTGATTAAGGCATGGAACTCCGCTTCATGGTTTTCCATATTGCCAAGCGGAAAGGAATGCCTCTCGACCACACCGTTATTATTTATGAAAACTCCTGCGCCGCTCGGACCGGGATTGCCCGCACTGGCACCATCAATATACACTTCGATCAATATGTGCTCCTCCTCGAGTTTAACTATTAAAATGTTCGATATATAAAATTAAGATTGAAACATGAGAATTTCAGGCTGATATGGGAACTATAATTAAAAAGAGTGATTCAAATGCTTACAATATATTATAAAGGGTATGACGAGAAAAAGGTATGAAAATTGTAAGCTGTTCATTATGGATCGTGAATGGATAAGGAGCTGGAAATGTTGAAGGTAATTATGCAATGGACATATCATGCTTCAAAAAAACCATCTGCCGATTTCGTTTCGGATTGGCTTGATGCCGGGACTGCACTGGTCATTACGGAAGATCTTGAAAAGGCGGGAAAGCTGAAAGAAGTGGAATTCAAGGATGAATTCGATACAACATGGACCAAGAAGGAGCTAAAGAAACTCCTGACGGAAGTTGAAGAAGAACCGCAGGATGTGACGGTTTTTTTGATGGAGGTTTTCAAAAAGATGAAAAAGTGGCAGGAATTGGTGTTGCCATTTATTTTCGTCAAGGAAAGAAGTTCTGGCGGTTGCGCACCAATGTGAAATTGGAGCAATTCGAATCCAATAATGAAGCTGAATATGCGGCCTTTCATGAAGCGGTCAGGCAGATGGAGGATCTTGGAATCCACCATCAAAGCTGTGTCTTTAAAGGGGATTCTCTCGTTGTCTTAAATCAACTCTCCGGTGAATGGCCCTGTATGGAAGAAAACTTAAATAAATGGCTGGACCGCATTGAAGCGAAACTGGATAAATTAAAGATCATTCCAGTCTGCAAGCCGATTTCTCGAAAGGAAAACCAGGAAGCCGATCGCCTGGCCACACTTGCACTGCAGGGAAAAGCCATTTTCAGCAAAATAGAAATTGCTGGGTCAAAGGAGCCATAACAACAATGAACAGGAAAAAAATATATGAAGAAGTGGAAGATGTCCTCATTTCATTTTGCCAAGATTGTTTTTTAAGAAAGCATTTTCGAAAAGAGAAGGGGCGTACATATGCCCATCAGTTCTGTATTTCAGAATGTACGGTTGGTGAAAAATTAAAACAGCTGGGCAATGAACTTAGTGACCGATCTTAAGTGCCCAAAAGTGGTTTCATTAAGATACAAGCTAATGAAGGATATGGTATTATAGGTAAAAAATAGAGAAAAGTGTGAGAGCAATGAAAACTAGAAGAGGGAAGCTAAATAATGCCAAACCGCCTATTACCATACCTGAAATTGATTTTATAATGGAAGAATTGAAAAAAGGTTCATCTCCTTTAACGGTAGATCATGCACAACCTAACGTAAAGATTCATGAAAGAATCAACGAAGCTTCTCTTCAAATGAAAAACATCTTTCAAGAAATACGTAAAGAAGGAAAAATACAGCTTGAAAAGTTTGAATTGATTAAAGCAAAAGTTGCACCAGTCATTGCAGAAGCTGCAATGAATCCTGATATTTATTACCTTTTCGATGAGATGCAAGCAAATAACGAGTACACGTATAGGCATAATATCGGTGTCGGGATCATTTCCACTTATCTGGGGATGAAGCTTGGATTATCTAAAGAAAACCTTTCAGCCCTGGCATTGGCAGCCATACTGCATGACGTGGGTAAAACAAGGATTTCGGAGAGTATATTGGAAAAACCGGGAAAACTGACTGAGGCAGAATATGAAGAAATGAAACGCCATGTCATTTATGGGTATGAATTACTTAAAAATATCCCTGGAATCCCCCATCGATTGCATTAACAGCCCTCCAGCACCATGAACGGGAAGATGGGCAAGGCTATCCACTTGGACTGGGTGCGAATGAAATCCATCATCATGCGAAAATCGTCGCTATAGCCGACGTATTCCATGCGATGTCTTCAAATCGTGTATATCATCAGGCCATGCCGTTTTATAAGGTGATTGAGCAAATGAACAGTGATATGTTCAGTAAATTCAATCCAGAAATCCTGCTGGTGTTGGTTAGCCGATTAATGTCCACTTTGGTCGGAAAAGAAGTCATGCTTACCAATGGACAATTTGGGACGATCATCATGATCAATCCCTACAATCCCCTTAAGGTTTTATTGAAAACCAGTACAGAGATCATAGATTTGCGAATGGAAAAAGAATGGCAGATTAAACGAATCATCGGTTAATGGAAAAAGAGCCCGATTATAATAAATCGGGCTCTTCGTCATTCTGCTTTACCGAATCGAAATAGGTTTTGAGCATCACTTTATTTTCGCTGAAGTCTGCAATCGTATATTGATCAAGGACCTTTAGAAAAGCATCCAAGGCATTGTTAAGGACAAATTTCAATGAACAAACGGGAGAAATCACACAGTTATCGTGATCTTTAAAACATTCCACTAAGTAAAAATCCTCTTCGGTTCGCCGTACCAGTTCCCCTACATTTATTTCAGCGGGTGATTTTGCAAGCCGAAAACCGCCATTTCTTCCACGAATCGTCTCAATATAGCCTAATTTTCCAAGATTATGAACAATCTTCATCAAATGATTTTTAGACAGTTGATAGACTTCAGAAATCTCTTTAATATTTGATAATTTGCTTTGGTCGTGGGTAGCCAGGTAAATCAACACTCTAAGTGAGTAATCGGAATAACTCGTCAACCTCATGTTTATCGCCTCACATTCTATCCCCATTTGACTATATCATAAATGTGAACATTTTATAAACATGAAAACTTATTATTTGAAAAAGATGTATAAAAAATATTGCTTTTAACGCATTTAAGTTCTAATATAAACATGTATTTAAAATACTTGTTTATGAAAAGGGGTTTACCTATGCTATCCCAGAAAACTATCGATGTTATCAAATCAACCGTACCTGTATTAGAAGTGCATGGTACAACTATCACAACTGTATTCTATAAAAATCTTTTCGAAGCACATCCTGAATTATTAAATGTTTTTAATCATGCCAATCAAAAAAAGGGGCGCCAGCAAACTGCACTTGCCAACACGGTTTTGGCAGCAGCTAAATATATAGATCAACTTGAAACGATAATACCTGTCGTGAAGCAAATAGCACAAAAACATAGAAGTCTTGCAGTTAAAGCCGAACATTATCCCATTGTTGGAGAATATCTATTAGGTGCAATCAAGGAAGTGTTACAAGATTCGGCTACAGAAGAAATCCTTCAAGCCTGGGGAGAGGCATATGGAGTCATTGCGGATGTCTTCATTAGCATCGAAAAAGAAATGTACGACGAAGCTTCCAGTCAGGCCGGTGGATGGTCTGATTTCAAACGATTCACAGTGGTGGAAAAAGTACGGGAAAGTGACGTAATCACTTCCTTTTATTTAAAGCCATCAGATGGAGATAAGGTTCCGGCATTTCTACCAGGACAATATATTACTGTTCGGATCGAGATACCGGGTGAACGCTATTTATTCAACCGTCAGTATAGTTTGTCTGATGTTCCAGGAAAAGATTATTTCCGGATTTCCGTTAAAAAAGAAAAGCCGGGAACCTCTCCTGATGGAAGGGTCTCTAACTACTTGCATGAATCCATTCAGATGGGTGACAGTATTGAGGTAACGGCTCCTGCAGGAGATTTTACCATCGATTTGGAAAAACGAACACCGGCAGTATTCTTGAGCGGAGGCGTTGGCATAACGCCTTTCATGAGCATGGTTCATGCGGTAGCTGAACAAACACCTGAGCGTGATGTACAATTCATTCATGCGACCGATAATGGCAATTTACAGCCGTTCAGAATGGAACTGACAGAACTAGCCCACAAGCTTACCAACTATCAATTATCCTTTGTCTTTAAAAATCCGAGTGAGGATGACAAGAAGCTGCCGAATTTTGAAAAGGAAGGGTATATTGATAAGGAATTATTGAGCAGTTTTATTAAACCTGAAGCTGATTATTATGTGTGTGGCCCTGTTCCTTTCATGAAGGCGATCATCACTTACCTGAAAGAATTGGGGATAGATACGGATAAAATTCATTATGAGTTCTTCGGCCCGGCAATTGCGTTATAAGGTTCATTCATCGCAGGAATGTTATTGACATTAAGCAGATAATTTTGCATACTATATTAAAACAATGAACGTTGAGAGAAGATTAGTATGCGAGAATCACTGTGACAGAGAGCGGCGTCAATTGCTGGAAGACCCGCGACAGGAAAGCGCAGAACCTGCTTCTTGAGTCCTATGCAAAACATAGGCGCAAATCCTGGCGTTATCAGGCAAAGTGGAATGCATGAACTTGCATTCAATGAAGGTGGTACCACGGAGAGCAGCCCTTTTCGTCCTTATTTCGAGGATGAAAAGGGCTTTTTTCATGTCTTAGATATTTATTGGAGGAAGTAATCGATGGAAAAGAAACGCATCGTTGTAAAGATAGGAAGTAGTTCTTTGACCAACACACAAGGTGAAATCGACCAAAACAAATTTTCCGATCATATCCAGGCAGTGGCAGCATTAAGGAAAGCGGGACATGAAGTTGTCCTTGTTTCATCAGGTGCGGTAGCGACAGGTTTTCGCAAGCTCGGCTACCCTACGAGACCTGTCACTCTCAAAGGAAAACAAGCTGCTGCAGCGGTAGGGCAAAGCCTATTGATTCAATCATATATGGAACAATTAGGGAATTTTGGAATCGTTCCGGCACAGATTTTATTAACAAGGAAAGATTTCTCGAAAAAAGATAGATATAAAAATGCATATGCGACATTGATGGAATTGCTTGAACGCGGCATCCTTCCGATTATAAATGAAAATGATACAGTATCGGTCGAGGAGTTGACTTTTGGTGATAATGATATGCTATCCGCCTTAGTAAGCGGGTTGGTCCACGCGACGAACTTGATCATATTAACGGACATTAATGGGCTCTATGATTCCAATCCACAGACAAATCCGGGGGCGAAACGATTTGATGAATTATCCGAAGTAACGGCGGATTTACTGCAAATGGCAGAAGGTGCAGGATCTAATGTCGGAACCGGGGTATGAAATCGAAGCTGATTGCAGCACAAACTGCATTGTCTCTAGGGGTGAAAGTATTCATCGGATCTGGTTTGGGGAGTGATAAACTTTTAACGATCCTTGAAGGCAATGGTGATGGCACGTATATAGGGAATGAAGACATGGCGACGGTAACGAAAAACAAACAATGGATATCCCTTCATTCACAAGTTTCCGGAAAAATTTTCGTTGATGAAGGTGCCGAAAGGGCTCTGGTTTCAAATGGCAGCAGTCTGTTGCCAGCTGGGATTTATGAAATTAAAGGAGCATTCAATAAGGGGGATGTTGTCGAAGTCTTTGGTGCAAATGGATTATTAGGGAGGGGTGAGGTCCTTTATTCCGACGAAGAATTAAAACAGGCAATGGGAAAGAGGACATCCGAGCTTGTGATCACTTCCATAGAAGTGATCCATCGTGATAAATGGGTGAAAGCATAAAAAATCAATTTTCATGAAAGATAAGGGGGCATTTAGAAATGAGTGAAGTGACGGCGAAAGGAAAGGAAGCCAAAAAAGCCAGTTATCAGCTAATCGGATTGAGTACGGAAAAGAAGAATGAGGCACTTGAAAAAATTGCTAAGCAACTTATCATCGATAAAGATTTTTTGATAAAGGAAAACCAAAAGGATCTGGAAGAAGGCAGGAAAAAGGCTTCAGTGAGTCTACATTAGATCGAATTATGTTGAATGGTAACCGTATTGATGACATGGCAGCGGCCATTATGCTTCTAATCGAATTAAATGATCCAATTGGGGAACAATTGGAGACGATCGAAAAAGAAAATGGTTTATTGATTAAAAAGTTACGGGTGCCGATCGGGGTAATCGGGATGATTTATGAAGCAAGGCCGAATGTGACCATCGATGCAGCTACATTATCCTTGAAAACGGGGAATGCCGTCCTATTAAGAGGCAGCTCGTCAGCTAAAAACTCCAATATCGCACTAGTCTCTTCCATTCATAAGGCATTAGAGAATACGGAAATTCCTGTAGAAGCTGTTCAGTTGATCGAGGATACGAATCGTGAAACCGCTAAGGAACTTTTTCATCTTAATGACTATTTAGATGTCCTGATTCCGCGCGGCGGAAAGAATTTAATTGAAACGGTCATTAAGGAGTCCACTGTTCCCGTCCTTGAAACAGGTGCAGGCAATTGCCATATCTTCATCGATCAGACCGCAGATATCACGATGGTCGAGAAAATTGTCCTAAACGGTAAAACTCAGCGTCCATCCGTATGCAATGCTATCGAAGGGCTTCTGATTCATGAAAAATGGTTTGAAGAAAATGGAGTGCGCATTTTGGAACTCCTTGATGAAAAGGGTATTGAAGTATATGGAGATGAAGCGGTTTGCAGCGCCTTTCCGAGAGCGAAAACGGCTACGGAGGAAGATTGGTCAACTGAGTACCTCGCTTTAAAAATCAGCGTGAAAACTGTAAAAGGCGTATTCGATGCGATTGAACATATTAACCGCTACGGTACAAAGCATTCTGAAGCAATCCTAACGAGGGATGAACAAAATGCTTCCGCATTTTTGAATAAAGTGGATGCCGCAGCAGTTTATCACAATGCTTCCACCCGTTTTACCGACGGCTTTGAATTCGGTTATGGCGCAGAAATCGGCATTTCCACACAAAAGCTGCATGCGCGTGGACCAATGGGTTTACCTGCATTAACATCAAGCAAGTACTTCATTTATGGCCAGGGGCAAATCCGGGAATGAAATTCATTTCTTTCATGGTAGGTTATTAAAACTCAATTAAGGGTATTGTATAATACATTACTTTTAAAGGAGCAGATACCATGGACAAGAGGTTTATAGCAATATATGAAACTGAAAATGAAGCGACTTCAGCAGTCGAAAATTTAAAGGAACAAGGATATACATCCGATCAAATATCAGTAGTGGCAAAAAACATTGATAAATTACCAAATGAAGCCGAGGAAGTCAGCCCGGCAAAGACTGATGGATTAGTAGCTGGGGCAGCAGCCGGCGGAGCTGTCGGATTGACAGGCCTGCTTATTGGAATGAGTGCATTGGCCGTACCAGGAATAGGTCCGATATTGGCAGCAGGACCGATTTTCACCACTTTTGGGGAGCAGCAGCCGGAGCAGCATCGGGAGCAGGCGGATTAAGAAAGCCATTATTGGACATTGGACTGGAGGAAGCCGAAGTCGATCAATATGTGGAGGATATTAAGGCAGGGAAAATCCTTGTCATCGCCGATCCTTTTTAAGTTCGTAAGTAAAGCCACTTGAATGAACAGATTTACGAAGTTTGACAACTGAGCTCAAGCCCGCAAAAACTCAACATTATTATTTATTGAAAAACCCCGTTCAGTATTTCTTGGACGGGGTTAATATGTTTGTAGACTAATTTTATTGTCAGTAACTATAAAATCAAAAGGAATTCTACATTTGTATGAAGAATAAAAGGAATATAGTCCTGTTAGCGTGAGAGGAAGGGGAATTATGGAAAATGAAGTAGATGACACTGCCACTTTAAGAAATTAATGAGGATTTTATTAAGAATCATTATACTGATGTTAATGTGAAAAATCGTATTCTAGTGATGAAAAGTAAGTTTTAATGATATGATTTGAATGTTTATTATTTTTGTAATAATTATAATTAATATCAATTGAAATCCTTTAAAAACCCAGGGTAACAGGGTTTTTATTTTTCATAGTAAAATATGAAATATTAATAAAATACAGAATTACTTTTTTAGAAAGTCTCAAGGGTATTATGGTTTTTACTTTTCTAATCTCGGCTTTGAATGAAAACTTTGACGGCATTCTTGGCAAACTTTATTATATCTCGTCCTTCTTTTATGACCGGAGCTAGATTAACAGGTTGCTAGTATTTCCAATAAACCAAAATGATTTTACGTTGGAGGTGGGTGTTTTGATTAAAATTAAACTAGTTGTTCCCCGAAAAGGGTATATTACGGATGCTTTTGAAAGATTTGAGGAGTTCAACAAGTTGGAAGAATCGGAAAACAATGATAACGGTTCAGTGAAGTTTGTTTTAGAGGAAGTAGTTGAGGATGCCGATAAGATTGGGAAGTTGAAGCTGGATGCTGATGTAATCATCTCAAGGGGATTAATCACGAAACTATTAAAAGAATGCAATGAATTCATTCCTATCGTTGATATACCTGTACAAGGAATTGACCTCATTCGTTCCCTGTATGATTGCAAGGCACGTTTTGGCAGTAAAAAAGTGGCAGTTATAGGAGCGTTAAATATGATTTATGGCGTGGAAAACCTTTCGGATATCGTGGATTTGCCAATTCAGTCCTATATATTAAATGATATCGAGTCCTCCGTCAGTCTAGTGGATTTAGCCGCCAGAGATGGCTGTGAGGTTGTGTTAAGTGGTTTAAGCACCTGTAAATATGCTGAAGAGATAGGGTTGGGAGCCATTCTTGTTGACACTGGAAAGGAATCATTTCGGCAGGCGTTGATTGAGGCGAAAAGAGTGGCTCTTGTCAGCAGAAGGGAACAGGAGAAGACCAAGCGTTACCAAACGATTCTTAATTATGCCTATGAAGGGGTCATTGCAACAGATTTAAAAGGACAGATATCCGTATTTAATACGGCGGCTCAGGAGATATTATCCATTTCAAGGGGAGCTTAATTGGAAATTCTGTAAACGATATAATAAAGCCCGGGAAATTTCGTAATATGCTTTTAAGCGACGATGAATACGAAAAAGATACCGTTGCTTACCAATCCATTCAATTATCGGTAAAAAAGGTTGGGATATTTTTAAAGGGTAAAAAAAGTGGGGGATATGGTCGCCTTTCAAGATGTTACACGGATTCAGGAGATGGAAGGAAAGTTCTTTAGAAAGCTTCATTCACGCGGACATGTGGCTAAGTACACATTTGATGATATATTGTACCGGAGTTCGGAAATTAAGAGGAAGATTGAAACAGCTCAACGTTATAGTGAAGTGGATTCAAACATTCTTATAATTGGAGAAACTGGTACAGGCAAGGAAATATTCGCCCAAAGCATACATAATCATAGCAACCGGAAAAATAACCCGTTTGTTGCCATTAATTGCGCTGCGCTTCCCGAAAATTTATTGGAAAGTGAGCTTTTCGGATATGCAGAAGGAGCTTTCACGGGAGCCATGAAAGGCGGAAAGCAAGGATTTTTTGAACTGGCTCATAGAGGTACGATTTTTTTAGATGAAATAGGAGAAATCTCCCCAAAAATGCAAAGCCGGCTGCTACGTGTCCTGCAAGAGCGTGAAATCATGCGCATCGGTGATGATAAAGTAATCCCGGTTGATGTGAGAATAGTGTCGGCAACGAACAAAGACCTCATGCAAATGGTAAAGAGCAATGACTTTCGGGAGGATCTGTATTATCGCTTGAGCGTGCTGGACCTTGTATTGCCTCCGCTTCGGGAACGCAGAGAGGATATTCCGTTATTGGTGAATGCCTTTATTCGGAAAGGTCAGTCGGATCAAAAACAAATCAAGATTACGGATACTGCCATGAAAAAGCTAAGTGAAGGGAATTGGGAAGGGAATATTCGCCAATTGCAAAATTTTTGTGAGCGATTATGCGCTCTTTATAAGAACAAATTGATTGATGTGTACGATATCGAAATGTATTTTCCGAATAAAAGTAAAAAGAAAATACTGTTATCTGAACAAGACGAAGAGATGGATTTGTCACCTGGGATACATTTATCCGAGCGTGAAAGAATTGTCCAAACGTTAATAAAGGTGAATTTTAACAAAGGAAAAGCTGCCTTTGAGTTAGGGATGAGCCGCACGACTTTATGGAGAAAGATGAAAAATCTGAATATTGAAACAAATTGAAACGTAATGAAACTAATTAATTCATATTGAAACATTTTGTTAACTTTATTTATGTCTTAGTTTGAGAACTAATGGGCTTCTTTCTTGAATAAACTGATGTTTTTATGTTGGCACAATAATTGTATATATACAATGGTGTAGGAAAGATTTTTCCTTCAAGGTTAACATGAAAGGCTGGTGGCAATGTGAGTCATTTAGTGTATATTCCTCAAGATATTGAGAAAGAGGGGAAACGTTATTTAGTAGAAAAAGGCTATAAGGTTAAAGTAGGGTCAGATCTGTCGCAAAAAATTATTATGGAAGAAATCAAAGATTGTGATGCAGTACTAACGAGATCAACGGCTGTGATAAATAAAGAAGTCATTACAGCAGCCGAAAACCTCAAAGTAATAGCCAAGTATGGAGTGGGCTTGGATAATATTGATATCGAAGCCGCTACAGAGCGTGGCATTTATGTAACAAATACCCCAGAGGCAAATGCAAATTCTGTAGCTGAACATGTAATGGCATTAATTTTATCATTGTCCAAAAACTTAAGCTTGGCTGACAAAGAGCTGCGCAGCGGGAATTTTGCTATCCGTAATCAACTTTTCGGCATGGACTTGGAAGGCAAGACTTTGGGGATTATTGGACTAGGGAGAATCGGCAGAATACTGGCGAAAAAGGCTTCCAAAGGCTTTGATATGAAAGTAATTGGCTACGACCCCTATGTTACAGCCTGCACGAATTCGGAGTTGGAGATAGCAACAGATTTAGAATGGGTATTCAGGAACTCTGATGTAATTAGTCTACATCTGCCGTTAACGAAAACAACAAAAGGAATAATTGGATGCCGTGAGCTTTCCTGGATGAAACCTTCCTCCTATTTTGTAAACGCTTCCAGAGGCGGTGTGGTGAAGGAAGCTGATTTAGTAAATGCTTTGCAAGCGGGGAGATTGCTGGTGCTGGAATAGACGTATTTGAGGTTGAACCTCCTGATAAATGGAACCCCCTTTTTAAATTGGATAATGTGATTGTCAGTCCTCATAATGCGGCATTGACGAAGGAAGGTTCGATACGCATGGCAGTACATGCAGCAATGCAAGTGGAACAAGTTCTTACTGGCGTGAAACCGAATTGGGCTGTAAATGAGCCCTTAACTAAAAGGCTGCCAATGTAATGAAATAGAAATAATTATCTGTTTTTTTCGGAAAAATTCCAGAAGGTTCAAGTTTGGCATTTGTTGATAAGGATGGTGAACAAATGAAGAAAATAATCTATGTGATAAGTGCAATACCGGCACTTGGCTCGCTAGTGGTTATCAATCGAATTGAACCTTATGTATTAGGCATGCCATTTGTTCTTTTTTGGGCTATATTATGGGTTTGTCTTACATCCGTGTTTTTAATAATTGCTAATAAACTTGATCCTGCAACCGAGGAGGAAGAAGACTGATGAATGAAGCCCTGCTCGTTATCCTTTTCTTTCTGGTTCTGTGTATTTGGTTAGGGCTTCAAGCTCGAAAAGGTAAAAATATGAGTTTGGAACAATGGGCTATAGGGGGAAGAGGTTTCGGCAGCTTATTGCTCTTCTTCTTGATAGCAGGTGAAATGTTTACGACATATACGTTTTTGGGGGCAAGCGGCGGAGCTTATAGATCTGGTATGCCTCCAGCCTTATACGCTTTTAATTGCTTCTATTTTGTAATCGCCTATTGGCTGTTGCCGCCTATTTGGAGATATGCCAAAAAAATAATGTCATTTCTCAATCTGATTTTTATGACAAAAAGTACAACAGTCCTGCTTTAGGTGTTCTTGTGGCGGTAATTAGTGTCATTTCAATTATTCCATATTTGATCATGCAGTTGAAAGGGTTAGGAATAATCGTATCGGAAGCCTCCTATGGGTCCATTTCGCCGAATGTAGCTATAGTTGTTAGTGTAATTGCGATCACAATTTATGTAACAGCTTCAGGGATGCATGGAGTAGCGTGGACCGCGGTCATTAAAGATATCATGATTCTGACTGTTGTCGTCTTTATGGGGGTTTATTTTCCACTTCATTATTACGGTGGTATACAGCCGATGTTTGAAGCAATCGATACAGCAAAACAAGGATTTTTGATTTTCCCGGAACAAGGTTTGAGTATCTCTTGGTTTATTTCAGCTACGATCATGACAGCACTGGCATTCTATATGTTTCCACATATGTTAGCGGGAGTGTTCTCTGCAAAAAGTCCAAAATCACTTCGTTGGAATGCTGGGGTTATGCCAATTTATCAAGTAATCATCATTTTTTCGTTATTTATTGGTTTTTCTGCGATTCTCCAAATCCCGAATTTACAGGGAGCAGAAGCAGATTTAGCTTTATTTAAAATGGCGAAGATATCATTTGATCCCTGGTTTGTTGGAGTTATTGGAGCATCAGGGGCAATGGCCGCCCTTATTCCCAGTTCACTCGTGTTGACGGCTACGGCCACGATACTTTCCAAAAATGTATATAAGGTGTGGAAGCCGAATACATCAGATGACCAGCTTCAAAGATTGAGCAGGATGTTAGTACCTGTCATTTCTATAGTGACTCTATATTTTACGTTCAACGGCGGGGAGTCAATTTTTACGTTGTATCTTATGGCATATAGCTTCATGGCACAGTTGTTTCCAGCGCTATTTTTCAGCTTGTGGAAAAAGAATCCTGTCACCGTTCAAGGAGCTTTTGCCGGAATGATCGTTGGAATTCTAATTGTCATATACTCGACTGAATCAGGTACGACACTTGCTACATTATTTCCATCCCTGCCGCAAGTAATACAAGATCTTGATGTAGGGTTGGCTGTATTATTCATCAACATTGCAGTAACTTTGGGAGTGAGTGCCGTTACACGAAAAACTTCAATCGGGATGAAAGAAGATAATAAACAGGCTTCGGGAATGGAAAAGCTTGTTAAATGACAGTGGGAAATAGAGTCCAAAATTAATATAATCATAAATTACTAGAATAAAAACACGTTTTTGAGAGCGGGAGGCTTGATTATGAAAGTCAGTGGAGGAAGAGCAGTCGTAGAAGTAATGGCTAAAGAAGGGGTGAAAAAGCCTTTTGTGTACCAGGTGAAAGTTATCTTAGTGTTATGGATGCACTATATCAACATCCTGAAATAGAACTTATTTCCGCCAGGCATGAAGGAGGTGCCTCTTTTATGGCGGAAGGGTATGCCAAGGCTTCAGGAGAGGTAGGGGTCTGTATGGCAACGCGTGGAGTGGGTGCTACAAACTTAGCTATCGGCATTCATACTGCTGCTCAAGATTCAACCCCTTTGGTTGCGCTTATTGGCCAAGTCGAACGCCCTTTTAAAGAAAAGGAAGCATTCCAGGAAGTGAATTTGACTGGGTTTTTCAGTCATTTATGTAAATGGACGGTAGAGATCGATCGTGTGGAAAGAGTCCCGGAATTATTGCAACGGGCTTTCCATATTGCGCGATCGGGGCGTCCGGGCCCTGTATTAGTGGCTTTGCCGCATGACATGTTAGAAGATGAGGCAGAGTTGAACATAAATCCTTCTTATCGCTCGCTTCCTCCTCAACCACATATGGAAGATGTGAAGCAGGCGATGGATATGATACGAAATGCGGAGCGCCCCGTATTGATTGCTGGCGGAGGTGTGATTCATGCTAAGGCCAACAGGTTGCTTGTACAGTTTGTGGAGGCAATGAAACTTCCTGTCGTTACAGCCTTCCGTCGATTTGACGCGTTTCCGAACTCACATCCTTGCTATACAGGATGGCTTGGGTTTGGGACACCTCAATATTTACTTGATGCGATCCGGGAAGCAGATGTAGTTTTGGCATTAGGGACACGATTCTCTCAAGTAGGAACACAAGATTACACCTTGCTTTCTAAAAAAATTCAAAGCTGATTCATGTGGATATTTGTCCCGATATTTTTGGTAAAGTGTATGCTCCTTCTCTTGCCATTGAAGCAGATGCCAAGAGCTTTTTGGAACAAGCACTGCAGGCGCCAGAATCTGAATCTTTAATTTCAAGCGATCATTTGAAAGAATTGCATGATAAATATTTAGAATTTTCTGAAACAAAGGCCGACTACTCAGAAGATTTCGTGGATATGGACGGATTGATGCATGATCTAGCTGTCTGCCTGCCGAAGGATACCATCATTACAAATGATGCAGGCAACTTTTTTGGATGGCTATCAAGATATTATCGTTTTGAACAAGAAAACACATACGTCGGGCCAACGTCGGGTGCGATGGGATATGGACTGCCTGCTGCTATTGGGGCAAAGCTGGCGCAGCCGCACAAACATGTAGTTTCTGTTTCAGGAGATGGCGGCTTTATGATGACTCTCCAAGAGATTGAAACCGCAGTAAGGTATAAAATTCCTACCATATCAATTGTTGTTAACAACAATATTTACGGAACAATTCGAGCACATCAAGAAAGGCATTTTCCAAACCGGGTCGTTGGAACTGACTTATTTAATCCTGATTTTGGCGAATTGGCCCGCTTATTTGGGGCACATGGTGAAAAGGTTGAAAAAATAGCGATTTTGCGCCAGCGCTGCAACGGGCGATTAATTCAGGGCTGCCGGCTGTAATCGAAGTTGCAGTCAATCCAAAGATTCTATCCGTAGGTCAGGACAAGAAGGAAGTACACGAAAAGCTATTGTCGAACAATTAACATTGGAAGTTAACGGAAACCAATAAAAGTAAGCCATTAAAGGAGGTTTCATAGTTGTCAAAACCATATTTAGTTGTGGAATGGAATGATACTGAAACAGATGCTAAAGGCTGGCTGGTCGTTCATAACTTTGTAAAAGGATACACAGGCGGCGGTACAAGAATGCACCCAACGGTTACAAGAGAAGAGGTCGAAAGGTTGGCCGAGGCAATGGCTTATAAGTATGTAGCCTGTGAGTCTGAGACGACTGGCGGTTGTAAAGCGGGCATTGCCTATGATTATAAAGCGCCAGACGCATATGCAGTGTTAAGAAGATTTCTGATTGCGATGATGCCTTATATAGATATAGGGGTATCTTTAGGCAGTGATTTAGGCACCAAATATGAAGATGTGCTGAAAATATTCAATGAATTTGGCATTGATATCCCTCTAACGAAATCAATGAAGCAGAATCCGGATGTTCTGCGGGGATAAAAGACTTCGATGAACTGTTGACGACAAAAATCGACGGGTTGTTTTTAAACGATGTCGTAACAGGCTATGGTGTGGCATTTTCCGCAGATGAGGCATGGAAATTTAAAAGCGGGAAAGCTGGAGCGAGAGTTGTCATTCAAGGGTTCGGCTGTGTAGGAGCAAGCTGTGCATTGAAAATGTCCCAGTTAGGTTATAAAGTTGTGGGAATTTCTGATGCAGCTCTTTTGGTAACGTGCGAAGAAGGATTAGATGTCCAAAAGCTTATTTATCATAAGAATATGTACGGAGAAATGGATAAAGCCTTTTTGAACCGAGTTATGATGTAAGGCCCAACACGGAATGGCTCGACATTGATTGCGACATATTAATTCCGTCCGCACTGGAGGATGTCATCCACATATCCAATGCTAAAAGCGTAAAAGCGAGTTTGATTGTGGAGGCGGCAAACATTCCCCTTTCTTCCGAGGGAGACGCAATCATAAAACAAAGAGGAATTGATGTTGTCAATGATTTCGTTGCCAACCTGGGTGCGATAAGATTTTATGATGCGATTATTTTCGGACTAGTAAAACCAAATCCACAAGCTGTCGTTGATGATATTGAAAAACTATGCAGGAAAAATACGTATCACTTGTTTAAACAAGCTAAAAACGAAAATAAATATCAAAGAGAAGTAGCTTATGAAATATTTAAACCGACAATCAGCGACTTGCCGGAATATGAAGAGCCAACCGAAGCGTTATCGGGGAACTCTCGTTAACTTGTGTTAACCATAAAGGTGCTTAGGCAGTTTATCGATCAGAAAAGGGGGGAATTCATGCAAACAGAACATGAAAATCAGCCAAAAGAATTACAGCGTTCAATGAAGAGCAGACATTTATTCATGCTCTCATTAGGTGGGGTAATTGGAACAGGTCTTTTCCTGGGATCAGGATATGCAATCGGTGAAGCTGGTCCCACAGGAGCGATTGTTGCCTATTTGGTGGGTGGTTTATTAATGTACTTGGCGATGATTTGTCTCGGCGAATTATCGGTAGTGATGCCGGTGTCCGGTTCCTTTCAGGTCCATGCAACGAAATTTATTGGACCCGCCACTGGTTTTGTCATTGGCTGGATTTACTGGCTGAGCTGGGCACTTTACGTAGGCTTGGAATTTGTAGCGGCTGGTTTGCTCATGACTAGATGGTTTCCCGATATACCAGTATGGATATGGTGTGTGATATTTACGGTACTTTTATTCACTATAAATGCATTAACTACGAGGAGTTTCGCAGAGACAGAGTATTGGTTCTCCGGGATTAAAGTACTTGCCGTCATTCTCTTCATAATTATCGGTGCGGCAGCGATGTTTGGATTGATTCATATGGAGGATGCACAACCCGCTCCATTATTTTCCAATTTTATAGGTGATGGACTATTCCCTACAGGATTCACGGGTGTATTCATATCGATGATGACAGTCGTATATGCATTCCAGGGATCGGAAATCATGGGTGTTGCAGCAGGAGAGACGGAAAACCCGCAGCAAAGCATTCCGAGAGCGATTCGAAACATTGTAATACGTGTGCTGCTTTTCTATGTACTAGCAATCTTTGTTCTATCGGCTATCGTTCCTTGGCAAGAAGTTGGGGTACTGGAAAGCCCATTTGTCACCGTGTTTGAAATGGTTGGAATTCCTTATGCAGCCGACATTATGAATTTTGTAATTTTGACTGCGGTCCTCTCTGTTGGGAACACGGGTCTGTTTGCTTGTACCAGGATCCTTTTCTCCCTTTCTCAAAATGGTATGGCGCATTCTGCATTTGGAAAGCTTAATCGGCGCGGTGTACCTTTTAACGCCTTGCTCGTAACCATGGTCTTTGCTTTGCTGTCGCTACTTACTAGTGTAGTAGCCGAAGAAACGTTATTCGTTGTGCTACTTTCCATAAGCGGGGTCGGAGGGGTGCTTACTTGGATGGCGATTGCGTTCGCACAGTACAGATTCCGTAAGCAGTATATCAGAGCAGGCGGAAAGGTTGAAAATCTCAAGTTTAGAGTACCTTTTTTCCCGTTTGCCCCGATTCTCTGCATCACGATGTGTCTAGGTATTTTCGTGTTCACCGCTTATGATCCGACACAGCGAACTTCGTTGTATTGGGGATTGGGTTTCGTCGTTGCTTGTTATATATTTTACTATTTTAGATATGCGAGAAGGAACGTCGAGGTTCCAGCATTAACAAATGAACAGACCAATGATTTTATTCAATAGTATTTTATATGCCAGAAAAAAGAAAACGGTCGTTCATCTAGAAGTTTCGAGTTAAAAGCAAACCTATAATTTAGAGAAGTAGAATAGAATACGGAGGAAATGATATGCGTTACTTAAATTATATAAATGGAAAATGGAAAGAACCCACTACAGGGGAGTATAAAGAAAATCTTAGTCCACATGATGGTGAAAATTTAGGAGAATTTCCATCTAGTGCGGCAGCTGATTTACAAGATGCAGTGGCAGCCGCAAAAAATGCATTCCCATACTGGAAAAAACTGTCGTTTCAGCAACGTGCTTCATACTTGCAAAAAGCAGCTGATATTTTGAAAAAGAGTATACAGGAAGTAGGTCAAGATTTGATAAAGGAAGAAGGGAAAACATTCTTTGAAGGGATGGGGGAAGCCACTCGGGCTGCCAGCATACTTGAATATTATGCTGCTGAAGCTCGGCAGCCACTAGGGGAAGTAATTCCTTCAGCTAATGCCAATACATTTTTATACACTACCCGTACACCGCTCGGTCCGGTGGGTTTGATCACACCATGGAATTTTCCTATCGCCATCCCTGTATGGAAATTGGCGCCGGCCCTGATTTACGGGAATACAGTCGTGATTAAACCGGCTGATCTTACACCTAAGTCTGTCTATCATGTGATAAAAGCATTTGATGAAGCGGGTTTACCGCCTGGTGTCATCAATTGTGTATTCGGAAGGGGTTCCGTCATTGGTGCTGTATTAGTGGAACATCCTGATGTGAAGGCTATATCTTTTACGGGCTCGAATCAAGTGGGTCAGCAAATTCAAAAACAAGCCATTGAACATGGTAAGAAAGTGCAAGTGGAAATGGGAGGGAAAAACCCGCTCGTCGTCCTGGCTGATGCTGATCTTGAAAAAGCAGTGGAAATAGCCATAGGCGGAGCTTTTAAATCCACAGGGCAAAAGTGCACAGCCACTAGCCGCGTGATTGTGGAGGAAGGAATTTATGAAGGATTCCGGGAACTTCTGGTGGCTCGTACGAAAGAATTAAAAGTGGGCAACCCGCTCAACGAAGAAACATATATCGGTCCCGCTGTATCTAAATCACAACGCGATGGCGTGCTTGAAATGATTGATGTTGGGAAATCAGAAGCTACACTTTTGTGCGGAGGAGAGATTCCGGCAGAAGAGGAATTGGCGAATGGTTTTTATGTCAGGCCGGCTATCTTTGAAAATGTTCCTCAACATGCCCGCATTGCACGTGAAGAAATCTTTGGACCAGTCATCGCCCTTTTTAAGGCCGGAAATTATGAGGAAGCAGTTAAGATGGCAAATGATACAGAGTATGGATTGAGCGCAGCCATTTGTACGAATAATTTAACTTCGGCTCAACGGTTTATTGAAGATGTTGAAGTGGGTCTTGTTCATGTCAATTCGGAAACAGCAGGAACCGAACCGCAAATGCCATTTGGCGGATGTAAAAATTCAAGTGCAGGCAGCCGTGAACAAGGGAAGAGTGCAGTTGAATTCTATACAGAAGTCAAGACAGTCTATATGGATCGGGTATAACTAAAATTGTACTAAACGTTTTTTAAACTATTAAATTAGATCAAAAACAGGAGGGGATTTCAATATGTCCACGAAAGAAAATGTACAGTTCAGCCCTACACTGCCTTATTCACGGTATGTCGATCCAGAGGTATTCAATGAAGAAAGTAAAAAAATCTTCAGAAAGAGTTGGATATTGGCCGGGCATGCAAGCCAAGTCGAAAAGGTAGGTGATTTCATGACATTAGATATCGCCGGAGAGCCTATTATCGTTTCTCACGGTACCGATGGTGAACTGCGTGCTTTCTACAATATTTGCCCCCATCGCGGAATGAAAGTAGAAAACTCCGATAAAGGAAATAAGAAAATTTTACAATGCGGATACCATGGATGGACGTTCAAACTAGACGGAAGTGTGCATAGAGCACCTAATTTTAAAACGAATGAACTGGGAATACACAGCTGTATGAAATCCATTCGCTTAGAAGTTCAGAATGCCATGATTTTTGTCAATCTTGACAAAAATGCACCTTCTATGGCAGAAGCATATCAGGAATTCTTAGAGGAAATGAAAGAGTATCCCTTCTTTGATTCACTGAAACTAGTCAGGGAAACCCGCCGTGTAGTAAAAGCTAATTGGAAAGCCGTTGTTGACAATTACCTTGAATGTGATCATTGTTCCATTGCTCATCCTGGCTTTGCAAAATCCTTTGATTTATCAAACTTTTGCACAACGACCCACGACAAATTCACCTATCAATATATGACAGCAAGCAAGAATGGCGAAGGGGACCAAGCGCGATTTTATTGGGTATGGCCAAATATGATGATTAACGTTTATCCAGGAGACGGGAATGTGAATACCATTCAAGTAATTCCTGTTGATGCTGTGACGTCGTTAGGTATTTATCGTGATTACTCCCTGGATGAAAAAACAACCATAGAAAAAGAAGAATATTTTAAATTTGTTGATCAAGTACGGCAGGAAGATTTTGAACTGGTGGAAAAATTGCAAAAAGGATTAAGTTCCGAGGCTTTTACAAATGGTATCTTTTCTCCAACTGAGCATGCTGCAGTCTATTTTCATGAACTCATTGATGAAAAGCTTCAGAACTAACAACTGAGCTGACAATTTGAATGTACTTAAAAAAGAAACGTGATCCAGACAATTTTTTGATTTCAATAGTCTAGCAACCAACCAGTGTGATTCGGCAGTTTACCGGATCACACTGGTTGAGTTGTTTTTTAGTGCTAATTTTATTGCTTATTTCAACAGATATTATTCCGGGTGTGAGGATTTGTTCTTCCATTGTTGTTCTTCAGCAAGAAACTCAAAAAAACATTCATGGCAGTAAGCGGATGCTCATTAACTCTTTTAAAGTAATTACTTTTTCGGGCATCTGTTAAATAGCTGCTTTGTTTGATTCTCTCCAACATATATTTTTGACTCATTTTCACTATTTCTCTTTGGTTGTGTTTATTTTCTTTTAATAAGGCAAATCCCACAGCTCCCACCAATGCATAGATTCCGAGTGCGATTTTCGAGATGGGTAAAGAGTCGTTCTTAAATAATAGAAAAAAGATTAATGATGGAAAAGCCTATCATCACCGTCGAAAAAAACCGTATTTCATATTTTTCTTCAACAAGGGGGCCAATTTTGATTGAAGTTGTTCGATATCGTCTTGCATGAAACCCGGTATATTATTTAATTTGATATTCATTGCTTCCTCCTTATTATCTTGCATGTATCCAATAAATCAATGGCACTGAAAATTCGTACCTATTAAATGAAACAGGAAAAGGAACCTAATAATATATATCTTATCGTTCGGAAACGTGTTTGTCATTTAATATAACCCTTGGACTTTTTAAAGGGAAAGTACAAGCAGTGATGTGAATAAGAATGCCATTTATACGTTTGAATCACCTAGTTAGACAGCGTTATTACAGTATGTTGCCTTAATATGCTAACATTGGTATAAATGATGAATGGATTATGGTAAAATGGTCCTTAAATGGAAGCTGTATTTTTCGTTTTTTGATTATTAATAATTATGGATGGCCTTTTCGCGCCTTTTCTTGTCATAAATTCGTGACTATTGTGGCATTTAGTACTTTTAAATCGAGTTTTGGAACAAATCCATATATAATTAGAAAGCGAGATAATAGATTCAAAGATTAAGGAGGGACATAGAATGATGGAATGGGCTCTGATCATTTTGTTTGCTGCAGCAGTATTACTGTTCATTTTATCGTTTATTAAAAAGGATTCTGTAAAAGTGGACAGTCAATTGGAGCAGATTGCCAGCACTTTTGGAGATGAAATGAATGTATTACAGGAAAAAATCAGGAACATCGAGATAGATGCTGAAATTACGGTGCAAGAGGCAGGCATTCTAGCAATGTCTTCCGAAAAGCGAAACATGTTACGTGAGGTACTCGACCTACATAAGCGAGGCTATTCATTTGAAAGCATCGCACTGAAGACAAAACAGCCAGAAGAAGAAATAGAACGGATGCTTACTCCTTACATGAAAACGACGAATGAAAGGAGAAATGTGGCCAATGACATCTAAATCAATGCGCAGCTTTGCCGGAGGCCTTGTTGTTGCAGCAGGCTTATGCGGAGCAGTGTACTTCTTTGGTCAAGGTGAAGCGACCGGCACATCCGAGAAACTATCGGAAGATGAAATGAAAGAGTCTCTAGCTTCAGAAGGGTATGTCATCCATTCCGAAAAAGAATGGGAAGATCAGATTGCTGAAGCACAGTCTGTTAAAGATAAGGCGGAGGCGGAAAAAGAAACGGTAAAAGAACCAACAGAAAAAATCATATACCGTACTGTTCTTACTGTGTCTAAAGGCTCGACAAGCATCGATGTGGGTAAAACCCTGCAAAAAGCAAAAGTCATTAAAAATGCCAATGAGTTTTCCGACGCGGTTGAAAAGAAAGGCAAGGCCAACGGATTAAGACCTGGAACATATGTGGTGGACAGTGCGATGACGACGGAAAAAATAATTTCCATCATATTTAAATGAACATGAAAACGACCATCGATAAGATGGTCGTTTCAGTTTGTCTACGAAAGGGGTACGGTCTCATCCCGGACCCCTTTCACGATTTTACCGAGGGAATGATTTCTTTTTACTGTTCCCCCACTGGATTGACCGAGACCCCGGAGACTTTTGCGTCGAGGAGGCTTGGCAGCCAGTCGGCGGAAAGGGAGCGGGTTTCTGAAATCAACTGGAACGTTTTTTATAGTTTCTTTAACTTAATCTTTGTCCGTACACCGGCCCACACTGCAATGATAAGTCCTCCAATCGTATCCGCGATTAAATCGATCATTGTATCTTTATTTCCCCCGCCTTGTAGTGTCATTCCGAATAATTGATCAGAACTAAATTCGTAAATCTCCCATATGACGCCTCCAAGTGCTGAGAAAGAGAGGGTAAACAAAAAGATGAACCAAGGGGATATCTCTTTGCCTGCATCTCTGTATACCAATCGTTCATATAAAGCAATTCCCGTAAAAGCAAGAAGGGAACCACTTAGTAAATGCAAAAATGTGTCCCACCACCCCAGTCCATACCAACCTAAAATAGATCCTAAAAATTGTGAACCGAATAAGAAGATTAAATAGGAAATGATAATTGGCAAATTGAATTGAAGCTTGGTAAATAGGGCCAGTAAAAGGGGAATTGCCCCACATACCACACCGCCTATCGAAACCAGTGATTTGAAAGTTTCATCGGCTGTAAAGTAATAAATAGATAAAGCTGCCATGAAAAGTACATACACCAAACTTAATGAAATAACTAGCTTACGATTCATATGATTACCTCAACAAATCATCATAATTTTAATTTTTGTACACTAGAATAAATGGAAATGAGCAGGCCGCCGGTTAGACCGAAAATTATATCGTACATGGTATCTTTGTTACCGCCTCGCTGCATGGTATGAGTAAAAGTGAGATCTCCTGCGAACTCATATATTTCCCAAAAAACAGTGGAAGTGACTGAAAGTGAGAGAACAAAAAGGAAAATGACCCACCTTGAAACATCTTTTCTCGCTTTTTGAGGGATGTATAGTTTATAAAGAGCAATCCCAACAAAACCCACGAAAATACCTTTGTAGAAGTGAAGTCCAGAGTCCCACCATTTAAAATCAACATAAAAATTTGCGATGGACCCTAAAAATGTCGTACAGAAAACAAAAACATAATAACCGATTATGATTGGAATGTTAAAGGGATTATTTTTTACAAACAGTAATGAAATGGGTATAGCACTTACCAATATTCCCCAAGAGCTACCATCCATCGGGAAGAATCATCTTTTTGAGGTAAAAGATGAGTAAACCTGTCATGAATACAATAAAAACCAGACTAAAAATAATGATTATTTTATGTTTCAATATACTCACCTCATTCGTAAATATTCATTACGATCATATCCAATTCAGCCAGATGGAATCCTTCAAAATTGAATTTTTAGGGTATTTTTATGATGTTCTTTTTTAAATTCCCCAACTCACTTAAGTATTATCATTGTTGGCTATGATGGAGCTTTTTAATGATGACTTTAAATTTAGCCGTAATAAACAATAATAAAGGCATGGCCAGACCATAAGTCGATGCATAGAATAACCATATATTCTTATTGAATTCCCCGGATGATGGGACCGTCGGAAAAACAATCAATGAATAAAAAACCATTATCATCCCTAAAGCTGTAGTAAAGGGGCGATAATCTTTTATATTAAATATGTTTGAAAATACAACAACCGATACATAAAAATACATAACCGTCCTGGTATAGGTTGTAAAGATCCAAATCGTGGCAATAATAGCTTCAATCCGCATTAGGAAATTCCCTACATTTATTTTTTTTGCCATCGTATAACTTTGAGCGATATTTCTTGCTGTGTTATCGGGACCAAGAACCAAGATATCCAGCATGATTACCAGAATTAAAATGATTCCTCCGATCAAAGTGCCAATATAAAAAGCTTTTCCCCCTTTTTTCCTTTCATTGACTTTTGAAGGGAAAATCATTAAGAACATAACAGGGGACAGCGTGAACACACTGACATAAAAAAGTGTCGCCCTTATGACAGGTTTGGCTCCATCTTCAAATATCGGCTGAATGTTTTGGATATTTGCTTGAGGAATGATGGAAATCAAAAAACAGTCAGTAATATTAATACGGGTATGAAGAATATTTCCAACGTGCGTGTAAAAGTTTCCATACCAAGGCGAACTGTAAAGATCACCACTGCTGCTAACAATATATTTAAAGCTAAAAGCGGGGTATCCGGCATCCAAAAAGTTTCAATGAAATTCCCCACATAATAAGTGCTCTCGGCAGCAGTGGAAAAGGACCAGATAAAAAATGTGAGATTGATGATCTTTCCGACTAACTTACCGAAAACCTTTTCATTTATTTGATCTAGAACGAGATCAGGATATAAATTTCCAACCCTGATGTAAAACCAGACAAAAATCAATGCGATTCCTGTTCCAAATAATGCAGCAAGCCACGCATCCTGCTTTGCAAAACCAGCTAAAGGAGAAGGGGTATGTAAAATAACCGTTCCTACCGAGTACAAAAGGATTAAAATCATCAATTGATGTGATGAAATTTTGAAACTACCAGGCATTATTATTCACCTATTGGTTCCTTCCTTTTTAATACTCCTTATTTTTGGCTATTCATGTTCAAGTTATTCACACAGAAATCAATTGCCTTTCTTCAACAATCCATCCCGTTACGTTCTTCTCAATTTTTTTATGGCTTTTTCCTGATGTAGCTTCACTATACAATCTTCGAACTCCTGTCCAAGAGAAGGTTTTTAAATTTCTGATTTGTTATTGGTTAGAGTTTAGTGAATGTTAGGAATGAATTTTTAAGCATATTAATTGCACTAGTATTATAAGTAGTATATTTCCTTCGGTATGGCACGATCCTTGCATATGATTTATTGGTATATCTAATTTATGGAGAAAGGAATGGAAACTGTTAGACACACAATCATTGAAAAACATTTAAGCCCTTGTAAGCAAATTGGACAGGTTTATATGTCAGGAAGATAAACAGGGTTCGTAAAGGGCGGCGAAGCAATTAAACTTAAAAAGGTTAGGAGAGTATTAGCATGAAAATACCAGTGGAAAATATAGTAGAGTTAACTGTTGAACATCAATTTTTACAGGCATATCCTATATTGAGTCAGTTACGTACTGATTTGACTTTAAAGGAATATCTAGATTTATTAAATGATATGCGTAAGGAGGGTAAACAGTTATTTGCTTTATATCATGATACAAGCATCGTAGCATTAGCAGGTATTAGCTGGCGCGAAGATTCATATAATGAACGCTATGTTTATGTACAAGATTTGGTTACTGATGTAAATCATCGTCCTAGTGGCCTTGGATATAATCTGCTCAGTTATATACATAAATGGGCGAAAGAACAAGGAGCTGAATATATTACATTGGAATCTTGAATTCGGCCCTTTGACATCCATAAATGTACAATTTTTTAGGATGGAGACGGTATCTATTGGGTGTAGCCTTTTTTCGTATATATATACCAGAGATGGAATTTTGCGACTTCAAGAGTGTGGGGAAAATTGGGGTAAAACATGAAGTTAAGTAGGAAACCAGGTATTAAGAAACTTGGGATGAAACATATATCTGAACAAGTTAAAGGAAAAAAGTTCTATGCACCTAATCTAAGGGAATGGTGCCCTGCCATCCAAAAATTGGTTGAAAGCTTTTAAAAACTCTGTGGAGGTCTGCAGAGTTTTTTCTTTTTTGCCCCTAACCATCCTGTTTTCTGTCAATTTAGTCCGATAATAGATTATGCGAATATTGGCAATCTATGCATTTACTCATAGGATACTTTTAAACATGACTTTCAATGAATTTGATTTAGATTGTACTGCAGGATGCCTATAAACGATTAGATGAGGCAACTGTCGCCATAGGCAAGAAAGTTGGGATTAAAAGAAAATTAACATCCAAATTACCTTAAGTATTTTCATCGTAAACTGCCTGCAATTGATACTAAGATAATCCTTTTTATGCCGAATTATACCTGCTGATCTGACTCCAAAAGACAAATAGTGTCAGAGTTTGCAAAGATGGCGGAAAGTGGTTTGTATTTATCATGTTTTGAATTCTCTGGAAAATAGTTTAGGTACAGAAAGTTAATATCCGAGCCACCTTCAGCAACCTTTAATTAAATTATCGATGAATGGAGCGTGATTGTTGGAGAAAAAAATTATCATGTCTACAATGATTTAGCTCTTTATTAATTGCAATTTATTTTACTTAGATGGATATAATTGCAGCCAAGGTGAAAACATAATTTTAACTAGCTTATGGTTATGAGGGGGTTAGCATTGAAATCTCGAGTTCCTATCCCATTGAGGAAGTTAATTGAAGATAAACAATCAGTGAAAAATAAAAAACAACAAGAAGAGCTAAATCAAAGCGGAAATCCAAACTCCAGCAAAACTAAAAATCAAAGCCAAAATCCAGTTCAAAATGCTCAAAACAGAAGTAAAGACTCAAAGAATCATCAAACCAAACTTATATCCTCCGATCTTCAATATAATTTTGATCATATTAAGAAAACGTTAGGAAATAGTTCAGACATAATTATAAGGGATTTTCAAGCAGGTAAAAATGGGGAAATTAAGTTAGGCATCGTTTACACAGATGGATTAACGGATTCAGCTTCCATCCAAGATTTAATCCTCGACACTTTGATGGTTGAAATTCGGAACTCTGACTTGGACGTGGAGATCCCTGATTGTTTTGAAATGATAAAATCACATACTCTGCCTATAGGGGAAATAGTGGAAATAACTGATTTTCAAAAGTTTTTTAACCATGTTTTATCGGGAGACACGATGTTATTATTGGACGGCTCCACTAAAGGAATGGCACTCGGTTCGAGAAATTGGGTCGATCGCGGGGTTCAAGAACCTTCCTCCCAAACAGTAGTAAGAGGACCAAAGGATGGGTTTACTGAAACGCTGCGGACAAATACTGCTTTAATACGACGGAGAATAAAAGATCCTAGCCTATGGCTTGAAACAAAGCAGATTGGAGAAAAAACGCAAACGGACGTTGCGATTATGTATTTAAAAGGTGTTGCCAATGATAAAACGGTTTCAGAATTGCAAAGCCGGTTAAATCGAATCAATATAGATGCGATTCTTGAGAGTGGATACATTGAAGAGCTTATTCAGGATGAAGTATACACTCCATTTCCAACCATTTATAATACGGAACGTCCTGATGCTGTAGCCGCTGCCATTTTAGAAGGAAGGATTGCGATACTGGTTGACGGAACGCCGTTTGTCCTTATCGTTCCAGCACTGATGGTGCATTTTTTCCAGTCGAGTGAAGACTATTATCAACGGGCAGACATTGCAACATTAATTCGAGTATTACGGTATTTATCCTTTTTCCTTGCTTTGCTTACACCGTCACTTTATGTAGCTGTCTCGACTTTTCATCAAGAAATGCTTCCTACTCCATTACTCATAAGTCTAGCCTCACAACGAGAGGGAGTTCCTTTTCCTGCTTTTGTGGAGGCGATGCTGATGGAGGTAGTGTTTGAAATTTTGCGTGAGGCAGGTGTGAGGATGCCTAGGGCAATCGGTTCATCCATTTCCATCGTTGGTGCATTAGTTATTGGGCAGGCTGCTGTCGAAGCAGGGTTCGTTTCAGCAACGATGGTTATCATCGTCGCATTAACAGCCATCAGTAGTTTTGTGTTTCCATCCAATAGTATGGCCATTGCTTTTCGGATGCTTCGTTTCTTGTTCATGATCCTTGCAGCTACATTTGGATTATACGGGATCATTTTGGGGCTGATCGTGATGGTCTTGCATTTAAATAGCTTACGATCTTTTGGTTTACCATATTTAGCTCCAAATGCACCATTCATTTTACAAGATCAAAAAGACAACATCATTCGTATGCCACATTGGTCATTAGTAAAGCGGCCTCGATTGATCAGTAAAAATGATACAGACAGAGGAGATGTCAGTTCTCCGAAACCACCTAGATAAAATTGATGGGATTATGAGGGTTTTACGATGAAAAAAATGCTAAAGGTATTTTTAATGTTACCTATAATTTGTTTATCCGGCTGTTGGAGCAGCATTGAGTTGAATGAACTTGCCATCGTTACTGCCATGGGAATTGATAAAACGGAAGATGGGTATCTTGTCAGCGTCCAAGTTCTAAATTCGAGTGAGCTGGCAGGTGATGCCAGGTCCGGCCGTACGGAAGTTGTAACCTTCAGGAAAAGTGGTAAAACCATTGCTGAAGCAATTAGAAGCCTATCAACTGATATACCAAGAAGGTTATATGTCGCACATCTTCGTGAAATTGTCTTTGGTGAGGAAATGGCCAGGGCAGGAATTGCAAAACCTCTGGATGTCCTTTCCCGGCAGAAGGAGTTGCGTTCCGATTTCTATATGACCGTTGCGAAGGGTTCAACTGCTTATGATACGCTTAATGTTCAAACGGCTCTTGAAAAAATACCGGCAAATAAAGTGTTTGATTCCTTGGAAAATTCAGAGAGAAGATGGGCGCCGACAAGGACGGTCACTTTGGATGAGCTGGTCAGCAGTATCGTCAGTAAAGGTAGACAGGCCATGCTAACGGGGATTTACGTTTATGGTGATCCCGAATCAGGAAGCAATGTTACGAATGCACAAAATATTTCCCCGAAATCCGGCTTGCGTTTGGATTATCTTGGAGTATTCAAGAAGGATAAACTTGTCGGCTGGTTAAACAGGAACGATAGTAAAGGTGTTAGTTACATTACAGATCATGTTAAGTCCACTGCGGTAAATATTCCATGTGAAGGTGACCAAATTACGGTTAACACGACTAGTTCAAAAACGAAAATCAAGGGGAAAATGGAAAAAGGAAATCCGAAAATTGATATAAATGTCACCTCAGAAGGGAGTATAGGTGAGGTAGAATGCACGATCGATTTATCTAAACCCGAAAAAATCGAAGAATTGAATAAAAGATACGAAAAAGATATTAAAGCTAAAATAGAAGGATCGATAAAAACGCTTCAAAAGAAGTATCAAAGTGACATCTTCGGTTTCGGTGACGAAATTCATAGAACCGATCCTGAAGCATGGAAACGTTTAGAAGGAAATTGGGAGCAAGAATTCGCAAATTTAGACGTGAATGTAACGGTTAAAGCAAAGATTCGCAATTTAGGAACGATATCAGAATCCTTTCAAAAAGAAATCGAGGAGTAAAGATCAATGTGGGCAATTATTGGAACAGTGTGTACTGGAGCTATTATTTCATTTTTCGAAATACCTCCTCTTATTAAAAAAAAATGCTGGAAGGAAATTGTCATTTTTATTTTATTACTATTACTTGGCATGACGTTAAATATTTTAATTATCAAGGATATTACCATTCCTACTCCTATAGACTGGATAACGAAAATATATAGTCCACTCGCTCATTTCATGGATCGTATTTTATCCTAGGGGGTATCGAATATGCTCGAAAAAGGAAAAATCAGCTCTGGTGAATTTCTTATAATGGTCATCATATTCACCATAGGAGGAGCGATACTTACTTTACCTTCCGTACTTGTTTCATTAGCAAAACAGGATGGCTGGATTGCCTATATTATCGCTACTCTCATCGGATTATGTTTCGTTTTCTTATTTATCCGGCTCGCCTCGCTCTACCCATCCATGACTTATATAGAAGTTAATGAAAAAATATTTGGGAAATGGATCGGAAAAATCTCGGCCCTGCTATTCCTATTTTATTTATATTACCTTTCTTCTGCGTTACTTAGTGAAATTGGGAATTTTTTTCAACACAGGTTCTGGTTGAGACACCTATGGAAATGATTATGATCTTGTTTATATTAACAAGCTTATTTGGTGCACGGCTAGGATTGGAAGTTATCTGCAGGACTGCATTAATCTTTTTTCCTTGGCTTGTACTGCTGCTTTTCATATTATTCGTATTTCTTATCCCGGATATCAAAATCGAAAATATGCAACCTGTATTTGAAGAAGGCATGAAACCGATAGTGAGGGGATCATATCACTCATTAGCACTGCCTTATGTTCAGCTTGTTTTCTTTTTAATGATCACCCCATATGTAAATGAAAAGGCTGAAATAAAGAAAAACTTTTATTTAGGGACTATATTAGGTGGCGGCGTTCTATTCTTAGTGATCGTTTTCAGTATCCTTGTATTGGGTGCTGATAATACAGCAAGGTTAACTTACCCTTCTTATAAACTGGGAATGATGATAAGCATTGGTGATTTTTTTGAAAGGGTCGAGGTCATTGTGGCCTTCATTTGGGTTTTTACAGAGTATTTTAAGTTGACCATATGCTTTTATGGACTCGCCCTGGGACTAGCTCAATTGCTGGGTATGCAAAATTACAAAATACTTCTATTCCCATTAGCTTTTCTAATTCTCACTTTTACCATCTTTTCGCATCCCGATATCGTGCATTATCAAAACTTCATGGCTACAGCTTGGACACCATTATCCTTAACGATTTGTTTTATTCTGCCATTGTTATTATTAATGGTTGGGAAAATTAGAAAAAAGTAAGAAGGGGTTGCACCATATTTGATGTTCTAGTGGACGTCATGAAAATTGATGGGCAATTCAGCAGCTAACTGATTCAAGGAAGGGAGTAAATAAAATATTCTGACAAATTCATTGACTAAAGAAAGTTGATGATTTAATATAACAATATATAACATTACATAATGTTGTATATCAAATATTAAAGGAGTGGGAAAATGAGTAAATCGGTTATTAATGTAAAAAGTAATGTAAAAACAGTATTGGATCAATTAAAGGGGAGGAAAATTAACAATATTTATTTGGTAGCATGTGGGGGCTCTTCTGCGATTATGTATTCAGCTAAGTATATACTGGATCGTGAAGCTAAAAATATAACTTCCGATCTGTATAGTTCAAATGAGTTTATACATCGCAATCCGCAACAACTAGGGAAAGAAACTTTAGTAATTTTATGCTCTATGTCTGGAACAACCCCTGAAACAGCTGAAGCGGCTAAGTTTGCAAAAAGTAAAGGTGCGTTTACAGTGGCATTAACGAACGAACCAGCATCACCATTAGCCCAAAATGCGGACCTTTATATTAAATATGACTGGGGGAACGGTGTAAACGCCTTCGATACAAACCTCAGTGTTTTATATCAATTAGTTTTTGGTGTACTTCATATAGCGGAAAACAATGAAAAGTTTGGAAAACTAGTATCAAGTTTAGAGAACTTACAGCCAGTGTATGAAAAAGCCCTGGAGCAAGAAGCTTCTCAAGCCAAGGTATTCGCGCAATCTCATGCAAAAGAACCTGTTATCTATA
This sequence comes from Peribacillus frigoritolerans, assembly GCA_030562215.1. Classification (GTDB taxonomy): domain Bacteria; phylum Bacillota; class Bacilli; order Bacillales; family DSM-1321; genus Peribacillus; species Peribacillus frigoritolerans_B. The sequence goes on from JAUPFL010000002.1 coordinate 1,201,459, forward strand.
CAATGGCAAGTGGTTCAAACTATGGGACAGCCTATTCTTTCAGCATTTGTATCTTAATGGAAATGCAATGGATACACTCACATGCCATTCATGCTGGTGAGTACTTCCATGGACCATTCGAAATTATTGACGAAAATGTACCGTTTATCATTCTATTGGGATTGGATGAAACAAGACCGTTGGAAGAAAGAGCATTATCTTTTTCTCAGCGGTATGGTAAAAAGCTAACGGTGTTAGATGCAAAACAGTATGATCTTGATGGAATTGATGAAGAAGTAAAAGGATATATTGCACCGCTTATCTTAAATCGAGTATTACGTCAATATGCAGAAGAATTAGCGGAAGCGCGTAATCATCCCTTAAGCAAAAGGCGTTATATGTGGAAAGTAGAATACTGACAGTTGAAGAAAACTTAATATTCTGTATATTTTATTTACGAATTATACTATAATGTTTTATAACATTATAGTATAATTTCCTGATGATAAAAGCATTTATAAAAAGGAGGGTATTCATGAGCAAAACAAAACTCATATTCGCATCATTTTTAAGTCTATCTTTAATGCTTGGGGGATGTTCTGGTGAAAGAACATCTTCAGAATCAGATGTTGGAAATACTACATTAACATTTTTCCATAGGTGGCCAAAGGAACCTGAAAAAACTTACTTTAATGAAGTTGTAAAAGAATTTGAAAAACAAAACCCCGATATCCATATTAAAACCGAAGCAGTGCTAAACGATTCGTATAAAGACAAAATTAAAGTAATGACTGGTACAAATAATCCACCTGATATTTATTTTTCATGGAGTGATGAATTTGCAAGTCAGTTTGTGCGAGGCAATAAAGCTTTGGATTTAACTTCTTTTTATAAAAACGACCCGACATGGTCTTCTCAACTCGTTCCATCCCAAGTCAAACCATATACATTTAATAATAAGGTATATGGTGTCCCCCTAACAATGGATGGGAAAATGTTTTTCTATAACAAGGATGTCTTCGAAGGATTGAACATACACCCACCTAAAACCTGGAATGAATTTATCGATGTATTAAAAGTGTTAAAAAGAATAACTACACAGCTCTTCAATTCGGCAGTCAAGATACTTGGACAATTTCCCATTATGTGGGCACATTGAATCAACGTCTGGTTAGTCCGGAAGTTCTGGCAATGGATTATAATCGAAAAACCGGAAAATTCAAGGATGACGACTACATAAAAGCGCTTGAGAAATTCCAAGAGTTGTTACCTTATTTTAATAAGAATACTAATTCAATAGATCATGAATATGCAAGGCAGCAATTTTCAAATGGTAAAGCACCTATGTTTTATGCAGAAACGGCAGAGATCATGTTATTTGGACCCACTAAGTTTGAACTTGGAATGTTTAACTTTCCTGAGGTAGAAGGCGGAAAGGGTAATCAAACAAATCTAACGGGATCGCCTGAAGGCTTCATGATTTCTTCCAAGACAAAGCATCCCAAAGAAGCGATGGAGTTTTTAAAGTTTCTAACCACTAAAAATATGGGGGAAAAACTAGTCACTGATGTGGGGAAGTATAGTGCAGTTAAAGGTACGGTGAATGAAAATAATTCTTCCCCAGAACAGCTGGAAGCGGTTCAAAGTATATTAAACGCAAAAGAAATGGCCCCATGGTTTGACATGAGCATTGATGCACGTATTGCAGATGCCTATTTAACAGGAACACAAATGATGTTAAATGGAGATAAAACACCTAAACAAATTATGCGTGATGTTCAAAAAGCTGCTGATACTGTTAGATTTGAAGCGGGGAAATAAGGGAAAACATTTTTCCGTTTTATTAAGGGAGTGATATTTTAATGATAAAACTCGATAAATTTGTACCTTATCTATATCTTCTTCCAGCCTTAGTTTTTTTATTGCTAGTTTATATCCCCATTTTCCAGAATATTGGCGATAGTATGTATAATTGGAGTACATTTTCACCAGATAAAGTATTTGTAGGGATGGATAACTACTTTACATTATTTAAAGATCCCGTATTTTATGAAGCTTTAAAAAATAATATCCTTTATGCAGTCATTTCAATTATTTTCCAGGTTTTTGGAGGGTTAATTGTTGCAGCTGTTTTAGAAGATAAATTAATCCGTAAATTTTCACCTATATTTCGAACAGTCTATTTTTTACCAGTCGTCGTTTCAATGACAGTCATCGCATTGCTGTTTTCATTTTTTACAACCCGGAAGTAGGATTGTTAAATCAGTTTCTTAAAATGATTGGATTGAGTAATTTAGCACTGCCATGGTTGGGTGATAGTGAAACGGCAATCTATGCAGTCATTGCTGTCTCACAGTGGCAATCAATTGGTTATATAGCGATGTTATATATCGTATCCATTCAAAAAATTTCACCTGAACTATATGAAGCAGCTGAAATGGATGGAGCGAATAAAATAAAGACGTTTTTTCACATTACGGTTCCAGCAACCAAGGAAATGACATTTGTAGCCGTAATATTAACATTGACAGGTGCCTTTACTGTGTTTAATGAGCCATATATCCTAACCGGAGGGGGACCGGGAACTTCTTCGGAAGTCCTGAGTACCTATTTATATAAAACGGCTTTTTCAAAAGATATGATGGGTTATGCTTCTGCCATTGCAACGGTTATCTTAATTATTACGTTACTTATTTCTCTTGTTCAAATGAAAATATTTAAAACAGGAAAGGAGGACTAATAATGGAGATGCCTAAATCAACGATCAGAGTACCGGAATTAGTTGGGAAAATCTAAAGTATGTAAGGAAAAGAAAAGCCTATAATATGAGAATAGCGCTTGTTTATGCAGGTTTGATTGCCTACTTTCTTGTTGTTGCTTATCCCTTATTATGGATGGTCATCAGTTCTTTCAAAAGCACAGAGGAAATTTTCAACCATAGTTGGTCATTTCCTCATACATGGTTGTTTGAAAATTATGTTACAGCTTGGAATAGTGGGATTTCTTCCTACTTTTTAAATAGTGTCATGGTTACTGGCATGACTTGTATTCTAACGGTTTTAGTAAGTGCGTTAGGTGCATACGGATTATCTCGCTTTGATTTTCGTGGAAAGGCTTTCATTTTGGTCATATGCTTAGGCGGTTTGATGCTATCTCCCCAAGTAAGCCTGATCCCTTTGTATAATATAATTCAGAAGCTAGGGATATATAACACCCATTGGGCGTTAATCTTACCTTATGTAGCATACAGAATTCCGCTAACCATCTTGTTGATTCGGGCCTACTTCCTGTCCATTCCGAAAGAATTGGAAGAGGCTGCCCGGCTGGATGGATGCACAAACCTTGGAATCCTTTTTAGAATTTTCATTCCCATGAGTAAGCCTATTTTATTAACGACGGTAATTTTAACAGCTTACTATACATGGAATGAATTCATGTTCGCTATCATCTTTATAGACGATGATAGTTTACGTACGATACCTGCCGGTTTAATGCAATTCCGAGATGCATTGCAAACCGATTGGGGAGTGTTGCTTTCAGGATTAACGATTTCAGCGGCGCCTATCGTCATTTTATTTTTATTCATGCAGAAGTATTTTATCCGTGGAATTGCCAGTGGAAGTGTAAAATGATAACAGGAGGAACCGGCATGAAGTTAATTGGAGTAGGAGATAATGTAGTGGATTTTTATAAAGACCAAGGAAAGATATATCCCGGCGGCAATTCATTAAACGTGGCAGTAATGTTTAATCGTTTAAATGATGAGCAATCTTCATATATTGGCATTGTAGGAAATGATGGGGCGGCAGACTATGTGTTAGAGGTATTGCAAAAGGAAAAGATAGAGATTAGTAGAGTAAGACAAGCAGTAGGAGAGAATGGTATGGCAGTGGTCGCGTTGGATAAGGACGGGGACCGAATATTTATTGGTTCCAATAGAGGGGGTATTCAATCCATATTGGGAATTGTACTGAATGACAAGGATCTGGATTATATTCGGCAACACGACCTTCTACATACAAGTGTTTATAGCCATATAGAGCATAACCTCCAAAAATTAAGCCAACTCATTGACATTTCTTTTGATTTTTCGACAAATCAAAAGGATCACTATTTACAAAAAGTTTGTCCGTATGTGACATATGCATTTTTTCAGGAAGTAATTTAAACACTGCAGAGTGCCATGCACTGATTCAAAAGGTGCATTCGTTCGGCTCAAAAGTGGTATGTGTTACTCGTGGGGAAAAGGGAGCACTCTTATCAATTGAAAATCAATTATATGAACAAGCTATTATCCAAACTAAAGTTATAGATACATTGGGGGCGGGAGATTCATTTATTGCTGGTTTTCTCTCATCGTATGTCCAAGGGCAAGATGTAAAAAAGCATTACAAAAGGAGCTTTAGCTGCCTCCCAAACCTGTCAGGATTATGGAGCTTTTGGGTATGGTAAAGAATATATTCCTGACCATATGCTGGTTTAACATGATTTATAGATGGAAAAAGGTAACGAGATCCCGGATTAGGAGGGGATTCGTTACCTTTTTCTTGCGATATGGAACTATCAATCGTAAAGGTCACGCGATTGGCAGGATAATATAAGAAGGAGGAATGGATGGGCTGCTTCTTTGCGTCGTATGCCACTTTCTCCACTTTGAAAAGGGGATCTCCCACTTCGCACTCTAAAAATTTTGCTTCATCTGCATTTGCCAATACCATATTTAAAAGTTTCGTGTTATGAACAGGAGTTATATTATATTTATGCTTTATGATGTCATACATGGAAACGGAGTTATGGACATGTTGATTTAAATTAGGCAGGACCTTTAAGGAATAATGAGAAATTTCTAAGGTGAGAGGTTGATTATCATAGTATAAGATCCGTTGTAATTCAAGAACATCATTTTCAGGAGTAATCTCCAAGGATTTAGAAATATTAGCCGGTGCGGGTATGATCCCAAATGAAAGGATTTTAGTTTGAGGTATCTTCCTAATTCTGACATATATTCAGCATGACCATTAACAGCAAAAAGTTCCCTTTTTACTTTAGGATATTGGACAAATGTTCCCTTTCCTTGTTGGCGTATTAGAAGACCCTCTTCCACTAAGTCCAAAACCGCTTTTCTAACAGTAATGCGACTTACCCCATATATGTCACATAATTCTGTTTCGGTAGGTAATCTTTCGCCAGGAGAGTATATTCCTTTGTTAATATCTTCGATAATCGATTGTTTTAATTGCATGTATAAAGGTGTAGAACTATGAGTGTTGAGTTTCATATTTTCCCCTTTCTCTTATTTTTTTCTTTTATTATAACGTAATGTGATGTTATAGTACAAATCATCAATTCGACTAAATGCATAGCCAATATATATATGGTTAAAGGCATTCGGCAACAACGATCCGAGATAACAATGTCGGGGATCGTTGTTGTGGGAAAATATGCATTTTTTGCACCCAACTTATAGTTAAAGCAGGTGCCCGCATCATAAAATAGCCATAATACGACATCAAATTCCAACATATTTCTACTTTTTCATTTTGTATAATGAGATAGAAAAATATTTTAAGGGAGTGATTGTTGTATTATGAAAAACAGGAAAGTTATTTCGACTCTAGGAGTTGCCATTCTATCGGCGAGTATTGCGACACCAACATTTGCAGCCAATGAAACATCCCCGGGAACACCCATTCAACAAACTTATTCGGTTTCAGGTTTTACAGATCATAATGAACTAGGGAAAAAGCTGGAACAAATTGCGAGTGATAGTCAAGGTAAAGTAAAAGTGGATGTAGCTGGATATTCCAATAGAAATAGAGAAATCTACAAAGCAACCGTGGGAACAGGCGACAAAGTCGTTTTAATTCAAAGTGAGATCCATGGAAATGAGAAAACTGGTACGGATGCCATCTTGAATGTCTTGAAGTTTTTGGGGACCAATTCTCCTGAAGCGGAGAAAATTCGTAAAGAAATTACCCTGGTCGCTTTGCCTAAAATGAATCCCGATGCTGCTGAATTGGACCGTCGGGGAAATGATATGACATGGGCAGAGGTCGCGAAGCAGTTTCCACAGTTAGCAGGAGCGAATCCATCTTGGAACTATTATACATACAAAAATGAATCATTTGATTATGAGTCGAAACCTGGTTTCGATGTCAATCGTGACTTTAATCCTGATTTAAATTATATTCCCCAAGCTAAAGACTTCCCTGGAAAATCATCCACCCCTGGTTGGTTCATAACACCCGAATCACAAACAACACGTGATGTTTACAAGTCTCTACTGAAGCAATTCGGAAAGGTGGAGATTTTTGTGGACTTGCATCACCAAGCTCCCTATTATGAAGTTGATGGAACGGATGATTTAGTCACTTACTCGATTTCCGCTCAATTTGTTCCTGATCCAAGCTCGTCTTCAGGACAAGATTATGCCAAATATGCCAAAAACTATAATTATGATTTTTCCAGACAATTGAATGTGGCGGTATATAATGCTATGAAAGAACAAGGTAATTCACCATATGGGAATATATCCTTATATCCGCAAAACCAAAACCTTCCTGGAACGGCTTTAGGTGCCTTTGCTTTAAACGGAAGTGGGACAGTACTCTTTGAAGTAAGAGGTCAAACACAGTCTTTTGGACAAAAGAAAAAAGGCATCCTTATTAAAGCGGTTGAAAGAGGGTTATATGGAATTATTGATGGAGTTACTGACGGCTCTGTATATAAAATCAATCCGGAAGAATACGAGTCAATTCCACTGACGGAGGGCAGGCAATAACAAAAATTGAGTGAGGAAATGATTTTTATCAACTTCCAGTATAGATTGGATTGAAGTAACCAGACGGAAATCCGCCTGGTTTTCCTTCATGATCGGTTTCAGCAACCAGAAAGTGTTTTTTGAATATCGCCTTTGTAGAAGTAATTCCCTTCAAGTTATATTGTGTAGAAGAAAACTATTTGGAAACATAGTCATTTTTCACTATTAACACAAAGTGTTAAAAATGTCAGAATAGTAGTAATAGTTATTTTTTTATGGTTATCATATTTGATAAGGAGGGTTTTTATTGAATTTAAAAAAGAAAGTTCTAGCAGTTTCATTATCTAGTTTAATGACGTTAAGTGCAGTAACGGCTTTTTCACTACCAGTCGGAGCGGTTGGTAATGGTCCAAGTGCTGGAAATGGTCAAGTGACAACTTCAAATCTTCATACATATGAAAGCCTGGTAAGCTATCTTGAAACGCAGGACGCTAAACAAGAAAGGCTGGCACTGGAAGTAATCGGGGAAACGGTAAAAGGGAGGGATATTTACCTGGCGAAGTACATTTCAAATCCTAAGAATCCTACAATACTATTTTTAACTCAACAGCATGGAAATGAACAACTGACTACAGAGGGTGCTCTCGAATTCATTAAACATCTAGGCACGAACAAGACTAAAGGTATTTTGGAAAATGTTAATATACTGATCATTCCCATGCTAAATGCAGATGGGGCCATGGGAGATGTTAATTTCCCTCTTGATGACTATTTAGCAAAAGGTGATCGACATCTAACACGGGCAAATGCAAATGGAATCGACTTAAACCGTGAGCATGATAAAAAACTGATTCCATGCAAGTAGAGGTAAAGGCTTTACACGAAAATGTATTCGCGAAATACGATATAGATTACATGATAGATTTACATCATCAAGGGACGTTAAGCGAAACATATGGTGAACTTGTTTCAGGTTCAATTCTTTATCCAACAAACGCTAACGTAAAGCCTGAAGTGTTAGAAGCATCAAAAAAACTGGGTGCTGTCGTATATAACTCCATTGAACCATCTGGTTGGGGACATATTGGTAGGTATGATGGCGGTTCTGGAGAAAATATAGGCCGTAATGGTGCAGCCGTCCGTTATGATATTGCCACACTGCTCTTTGAGATGCGAGGTATGTCGGACCACAATGTCGAGTCAGTAGCGCTTGGGCAAAAAAGTAATGGCTATCTAATTAAGCAAACAGTAACCACTTTGGATGCAGCTGTAAGAGCTCTTGCCGATGATTCAATTGAAACTGTTGATGCAAGCTTTTGGGACACCCTGCCAACACAAACCAATCGTCCTGGGGCAGAAGCAGACGAATAAAATGATGACACATCCCATTTTCAGAGGGATGTGTTTTTTATTTTTCCACACCGATAGAAGTACGAACTTGTTATATGAAATGATTTATAGTGGAAATAGCAGGACAAGAATAAAGATTACATAGAAAAAAAGGCATCTGCTTTCACTGATAGCAGATGCCTTTTGAACGATTACAGTTTGGACCTGAAATGTCCCTTCATTAATTGTCGGTGTTTGCTCCTATAAACTTTTTCGGCTGAATTCTCCTTTTTTTGTTCTTCTTTTAGTCGTAAGGCTACTAAACTGGCAAAGTCATGAATGATGGTGGCTGCCAATAATGATGTAATTTGTGTTGGATCGTACGGTGGGAGGACTTCCACCAGGTCGAACCCAATAAAGTTGAATCCTTGCAGTGAGCGTATCATCTCCAGGGTTTCAAAGCTATTTAGACCGCCGACCTCCAAGGTGCCAGTTCCAGGAGCACAGGATGGATCGACAAAATCAATATCAAAGGTCAAGAAACATGGTGTATCCCCAATGGTTTTCTTGACTTCCTTCACGACGTCTTCAATCCCTCTTTTCTTCAGCTCGGGCGTAGTTATTACATTGTAGCCTAGATCCGTACTGGAATCTATATCTCCAGGATGATTGAGCGTACCTCTTATGCCAATCTGGAAAACTTTATCTGTTTGGAGCAAGCCTTCCTCATATGCACGGATAAACGGGGAACCATGCCAGTATTTTTCATCATAATAAGTATCCCAAGTATCTGTATGTGAATCAAAATGAAGAAGTGCAACAGGACCGTGTATTTTTGCGGCAGCTCTTAGATTAGCCAATGTTACTGAATGATCTCCTCCGATGCCTATTGGAATGATGCCGTTTTTCATCAAGTCTGCCATAGCTTTTTCTATTAACTCATAGCTTCGATGTATATTATGGGGAATCACCGAAACATCCCCAATATCAATTGCATTGCATTCGTCAAACGGAAATACCTTGTGAATGGGATGATAAGGAAACAAAGTCATCGATGCCTGGCGGACTGCCTGTGGAGCAAACCGGGCTCCTACCCTGAATGAAGCAGCTGTATCAAAAGGCATACCTATAACTGCCAATTTGGCATTTTCTCTTGAAGAAGGTAAGCGCATAAATGATCCGGTGGTACAAAACTCTGGCATTACATCAGGGGATAAAGGATATTTCATTTTTTCTATTCCTCCATTTTCTTATAACTATTATTGTTTTGAAACTCATATAGGTGAATTCCTATAGAATATTTATTATGCAATTATCATGCCAAGTTACAGTAAGTGATTTTATGGGGGGTTAATCAAAAACATTGGCTTGGGGTATGCAAAGAAGAATAATTTATGGGGAATTGAATCGCCAAATAAGAGTTGCTGAAAGACATCATATCTATGAATCAATCATTTGCCGTTAAAAATACAGGAATTAAGTAGCGTTTTTGGCTTATTTCATTTTTTGAAGTAAATCTTAATCATATGGCACAGAATTTGCATGAAGGTATACAGGTAAAACTTTTAAAAAAGAGGGAGGCATGGGGATTATTCTAGTTAAGAAATTGAACCTACTAGTTTGAAAGCGGTTTCAAGGAGGAATGATAGGTGGAAAATGAAGTTACATTGAAAAGATCACTGAAATTATGGCAAATCGTTATGATGGGGTTAGCATATATGACACCCATGGTCGTATTTGATACATTTGGCATTGTATCTGGGATTACGGGCGGCCATGTGCCGACTGCCTATATCGTTGCATTGGTGGGGATGCTTTTTACAGCTGCAAGCTATGGAAAACTTGTAAAGGTTTTTCCTGCTGCAGGTTCTGCTTACACTTATACGCAAAAGGCCATGAACCCGCATTTAGGATTCCTTGTAGGATGGTCTTCGCTGTTAGACTATTTGTTTTTACCTATGGTAAATGCATTGTTAACCAAAATTTATCTGACAGCATTATTTCCAGGAGTTCCTACATGGATTTGGGTAGTATTATTCGTAGCAATCGTCACCATACTCAATCTCCGTAGCGTCAATGTACTTGCTAACTTTAATGCGCTATTTGTTTTAATTCAGATTGCCATCATGGCAGTGTTCATCATTCTTGTTGTCCAAGGGTTAAATGATGGCGAAGGTACAGGAGAAGTGTTTACGATAACGCCTTTCGTAAATGAAGGAATGGACTTTTCGGCAATAATTACCGGGGCCACGATCCTTTGTTTTTCCTTTTTGGGATTTGATGCGGTAACGACACTATCTGAGGAAACGCCGGATCCGAAAAAACGATTCCAAAAGCGATATTTTTAACTGCACTTTGGGGTGGAATCATCTTCATTACCGCATCTTTCTTTATTCAGCTCTTTTTCCCGGATATTTCCCGTTTTAAGGAACCGGATGCTGCATTACCGGAAATCGCCCTTTATGTAGGTGGGAAGCTATTTCAATCCATTTTTCTTTGTACGACTTTCGTCAATACGCTAGCCTCGGGACTAGCATCGCATGCCAGCGTTTCCCGCCTTTTGTATGTTATGGGGCGTGATAAAGTGTTTCCGGAAAAATGGATTGGATTTATTCATCCTAAGTGGAAAACACCAGCCATTAATGTACTCATAGTTGGAGTCATTTCAATGTCGGCTTTATTCTTTGATCTAGTGACAGCCACGTCACTGATCAACTTTGGTGCATTAATGGCATTTACCTTTGTAAATCTGTCAGTGATCAGCCATTTTATCATTCGGGAAAAGAAGCACCGAACGATAAAGGGGTGTATTCAATACTTAATAATGCCTTTAATTGGAGCTATAGCAATTGGCATTCTATGGATCAACCTTGAGGCAAGTTCCCTAATAATGGGGACAAGTTGGTTCATTATTGGTTTTTGTTATCTTTTATATATCACAAAGGCATTCCGGAAGGCTCCGCCCCAATACCAAGTTGAAGAAATTCAGCTATGAGACTTTGCAAGTAAAAACTCATCCGATAAGAATGAGTCAGTTTGTAGCCAAAAAGGTTTTGGAATCGTTTCATTCCAAAACCTTTTTGGTTTTTTATTTGAATGAAGCAGGTATAGGGAATGGTTGACCTCGGCCCCTTTGCCAACTCCAGTTGTCCTTCTTCTTTAAGTTCATCACAGCGAAAGTAGGCGTCATCTAGTTTGTCACCGACTGACGCATCCTAAAAGGATGCGTTTTTTTCTATGTATTTAATCATCACTTGTTACATATGCAAACCTGAATTGCTTATGAATTAATACATATATCCTGATGATTGTATGTGTGATCAAATGGCGGTGTATTGCCATCCGTACTGTATCCTCAAAGCTGGCATGAAAGTTGCTTAATAAGTAATAAGAATAAAAGTGAGGTGCTAAAATGACAGAGAAAATTAAGGTTATTGAAAAACGTCAATTGGATAATCCGCTGCAAGAATTCCAGGATATCTTAAAAGAAGCGATTGAAGTTTTGGACTATCCAGATCAGGTTTTTGATTTTCTAAAAGCGCCAATGCGTTTTCTGGAAGTCTGTATTCCTATTCAAATGGATAATGGCGAGACAAGGATGTTTCAAGGGTATCGGGCTCAACATAATGATGCAGCCGGTCCTACCAAAGGGGGATTCGGTTTCACCCGGATGTCACTCCTGAAGAAGTTAAGGCATTGGCCGGATGGATGAGCTTGAAATGCGGAATAACCGATCTTCCATATGGAGGGGCAAAAGGCGGCATTGTGTGTGATCCCAGACAGATGAGTTCATCTGAGCTTGAACGATTAAGCAGAGGGTATGTCAGGGCAGTAAGTCAAATAGTGGGCCCTACAAAAGATATTCCGGCACCTGATATGTATACGAATTCACAAATCATGGCCTGGATGCTGGATGAATATGATCACATCAGGGAATTCGATTCACCAGGCTTCATTACAGGAAAGCCTCTGAGATTAGGAGGATCGAAGGGCAGGGAAAAGGCCACTTCCAAGGGAGTATTATATACACTTCAAATGATATGTGATTTAAAGGGGATTCCTATTGAAGGCATGCGGGTAATCATCCAGGGATTCGGGAATGTTGGCAGTCATTTAGCATTGTATTTACATGAAATGGGGGCCAAAGTTGTCGGAATAGCGGATGAGCTTGGAGGTTTATATGATCCGAATGGATTGGACATTCCTTACCTTTTGGAGAACAGGGACTCTTTTGGGGTCGTTTCGAACTTATACAAAGATTCATTATCCAATCAGGAATTATTGGAAAAAGAGTGTGATGTGCTGATTCCCGCAGCTATTAGCGGAGTGGTGAATAAGGATAATGCAAAACGACTGAGATGTGAAATCCTGATTGAAGCAGCAAATGGGCCGACGACAAAGGAAGCGATCAAAATTCTCGATGCTAAAGGTATAGTGCTAGTCCCGGATATTTTGGCGAATTCAGGAGGGGTGATAGTCTCGTATTTTGAATGGTGCCAGAACAACCAAGGTTATTACTGGACGGAAGAGCTTGTAGATGAACGTTTGAAGGAAAAGATAACGGCCAGCTTTTTGAATGTCTACCATACTTCCCAAAAATATTCCGTGAACATGAAAGTGGCTGCATATATTGAAGGGATTCGCAAAATAGCAGAAGCATCCCAGCTTCGGGGCTGGGTCAGGTTCTGAACGAATTTAGGGCTTACAAGAAAGGAGGCAATCCGTTGAATTTTGATATTCTTTCCGAAAGTAAAGAAAACCAGGCCATTCATCATTATTGCTTATTGTCACAAGATTATCGATATGATGTGACCATTGTATATTCGGCCCAGTTTTTCGGTAAAGCAATGGTGACTTCCATGCAAAGCGGAAGAATGATCCTGCTTTGTGCCAATGATATTAATTTAGATCAATACTGGGCTCCGACCCTTGGCATTGAACAAGAAGATATATCTGAGTTCCAAAACTTTCTCAAGTTAGTTTTACAAACCCCATTTCATTTTGAAGAATACTGAAGGAAGGAATGATATAAATGTACGTCGATGTGATTCTTAGCCCTTGTGATGGCAGGATTGAAAAAATTTCAATATCCAAAAACTCCAGATTTTACGAATGGGAACAATTATTTCAGGTTAAGAAGGCAGATGGAAGTGTGGAAATCATTGATATTGGTGTAAGCGGGAAAATAGAATCATTGGAGGTATTGGAGGGCGAACCAGTGGTGGCCGGCGAGGTCCTCGCCTATTTCAGGAAGATTTATTCGTGACCGGCAGCGATTGATATATAAACGAAAAGAAGATGAAATGATTCATCTTCTTTTTCGGCTTATCCGATAACCCTCCACTGCTCTCTCTTATTTTCATGTTCCCCTATACCCCAATTTTGCAGAAACCCTATTGCCAGTTTCCATCACATTCTTAATGAGGAAATCAAGTCTTTCATCTGTCAGGTTAAAGCTGACAAAACCAATGCTCACCGCACCGTGAACTTCCCCAAAATGGTTCAATATCGGCACGGCAACAGAACATGTTCCCTCTGTTCTTTCACTGTGACTGATTCCATGTCCCTTCATTTTAGTCTCTTGCAATATATCCCAAAAAGCTGCTCTTTCTTGAGGTGGCAGAAGAGTATCCACGATTTTTTTGTTTGATTATATGGCATATAGGCGAGCATCGCTTTATTGGCAGCGCCGATATGCATAGGTACTCGTGAGCCAAGCTGGTCATAAACCCGGATTTGGCTTTTTCACTGTCGATTCTTTCGATTACGAGTGATTCCATCCCGACTGGTTGGCTAAGATAGACGCTTTCTTCCACTTTGTTCATCAGCCTTTCCAGTTCAGGCCTTATTTGGCTAATGTAATCCATTTTGTCATACATACGTAAACCATATTCGAGCCAAATATTCCCCAAACCATATAGTTTGGATTGCCCGTCCTGTCGAATTAATCCATGCAAGGACATTGCTTTTAACAAACGATGCATGGAGCTGACAGGAAGATCACATTCTTGGGAAAGTTCCGTAATTGACAGCCAGTTTTCCGATGAATTGGATACCAGCACCTTTATAACGTTCATTGCACGGTCAATTGATTGCATAAACAAACCACCTATCTTTCAATCCAAGTTAAATGAAGAATTAATTTATTTGAAAATTTAAAACATATTGACATTATAACAAAACTAAATTTATAATAAAAGAAAAAATTCCTATTAGCGGAAACGTTTTCCGATATGCGGAAAAGGAGGGGAGGCAGTGACATATTGTTCGTCCATGTACAAACCATTGGAACGTGTCATTGTAAAACATCCAAAAGAAGCTTTTATTAGTCAAGAACATTTAAGCCAAACATGGCGGAACTTCAACTTTCTGGAAGAGCCAGATTTCAACGAAGCGCTAACGGAGTATCGTGACTTTATTTCCATTTTGGAGAAATATGTTCCAAATATCGAGTATTTGCCGGCATCTTCGGTAGTCGGCATTGATTCCTTATATGCGCATGACCCGGTCAAATTCACAAGCCAAGGGGCAATCATTTTAAAGTCCGGGAAAGAATCGAGGCAGCCTGAAGCGAATGTATACAAGGAATTTTGTAAGGAAAAGAACATCCCGATCATTGGGTATTTAACGGGTGATGCGGTCGCGGATGGCGGTGATATCGTTTGGCTTGATGATAAGACCTTGGTTGTCGGACATGGTTATCGTACAAACGCTGAAGCCATTCGGCAATTAAAGGAAATGACCGCACATCTTGTGGATGAATTCATCGTAGTTCAGCTTCCGCATGATCAAGGAGAGGAAGAGTGTCTCCATCTTATGTCTTTCATCAGTATGGTCGACCATGATTTAGCGGTAGTTCATTCCCGTCTTATGCCTGTCTTTTTCAGAAAACTGCTTATTGAACGAGGCATTCAGCTTATCGAAGTGCCGGTTGATGAGTACTTGAACTTGGGTTGTAATGTGCTTGCCATCGCTCCGCGGGTTTGCGTGATATCTTCTGGTAACGCTTACACGAAGCAAAGGCTTATTGATGCGGGAGCAACAGTTTATGAGTACAAAGGGACTGAAATCAGTTTCAAAGGCACTGGCGGTCCTACCTGTTTAACCTGCCCGGTGGTGCGTGCAAATAATGATGAAGGGGGATTGGAATGAGTCAATTACTATGGGGTACTCCAGAAACGCTCCGTGCTTTGTTGTGTGAACTTGTTAGCTGGGAAAGCCGTTCTCTTACAACAGGGGAGCGGATGTTCCCTTATAAGGTACAAGAGAAATTAAGGGAGCTTGATTATTTTAAAAGGAATCCGGCATACTTATCGCTTCACGAGGCAGATTTAGGAAGGAATTTTGTCAATGCCTTTTATAAACATCCCGATAGCAAGGAGACTGTTGTATTAATTAGCCATTTTGATACGGTTCATACTGAAGAATACGGTGATCTTGAGTCTCTTGCATTTCAACCAGAGGAGCTCACGAAAAAACTTCATGACAGGAAAGATGAACTGCCGGATGAAGCTCGCATTGATCTGGAATCAGGAAAGTACTTGTTTGGCAGAGGAACGATGGATATGAAAATGGGGCTTGCCCTTCATATGGCTATCATCGAAAAGGCAAGCATCGAACAATGGCCGATCAATCTCCTGCTGTTAACGGTTCCAGATGAGGAAGTGAATTCTGCGGGAATGAGGGCTGCAGTTAAAGAACTTGTGACTTTACGTGATAAATATGACCTTTCCTATAAAATGTTTTTTAATAGTGAACCGTCCTTTTCACAGAAACCGGGCGATAATAGACATTATATTTATTCCGGAACTTTGGGGAAAATCATGCCGGCTGCCCTTTTTTATGGGAAAGAAACTCATGTAGGTGAGCCATTAAAGGGCATAACGGCTAACTATATAGCCTCGTTCCTCACGCAGCTCATGGAGTGGAACACTCTTTTTCTGGAAAGTGACCTTGGCGAGGAAACACCTTTACCAGTATCGCTTCAGCAAAAAGATCTAAAACTACAATATTCAACACAGACACCTTATCGGGCAGCAGCGCTTTATAATGTGTTCATCATGAAAAGAACAGCTGCAGAAATAATGGATCTATTCGAGCAGGTTGCAAACGAAGCAGCGATGAAATGCAATGAATCTTATAAAGAGCTTTGTCTGCGTAAACAAATTGAAGGTGTAGGCGAAGTACAAGTGTTGCGCTATGAAAAGTTACTTTCATATGCCGAGGGTAAATTTGGCGGGAGGTTTGTTGAGGAAATAAAGAGTGAAGTTAAAGGAAACACCGATTTGGATGAGCGGGAAAAATCAGTGCGGATCGCTGAAAAATTGATGATACAATGTCAGGAGCTTTCACCCGCCATTGTATTGCTGTTCGCACCGCCATATTATCCAGCCGTCAATACGTCCGATGATCCGCTGATCATCAAATCTGTGAAATTAATGAAGGAAACTGCCAGATTGCTTGATTGTGAAGTCAGCCAAATTCATTATTTTAATGGCCTTTGCGATTTAAGCTATGTTCAATATAGTGATGAGTCCGATGGCTGGACGGCTTTTGAAAAAAATACACCAGTCTGGGGCGATACTTACAGCATTCCTTTTGCCGATATGCAAAAACTTCAGGCACCCGTACTTAATGTGGGTCCGTTCGGCAAGGATGCACACCAGCGTACTGAGCGCCTTCACATCGATAGCGCCTTCGTCCATACGCCGGTTATGCTGGAAAAGTTAATAAAGAGTATGTTTAAGTGTTTGGTAGAGAAGTGATGGTCCGACAGGAGAACTGGATTAAAAGTATAAAACTTTAACTGGGGGTATTTATATGAATGACCTGCCTGGTGGTCAAATCACTTCCGAGCCGCTTAATCCGAATAATAAGCCACTTAACCAACTAACGCAGTTACCAGAAAATGGGATTAATCCTTTTGTATTAATGTTTATCGTAATTGTAATAGTGACGGTTTTAACATATATCTTACCAGCTGGCCAATATGAGAGAATTGAAAAGGATGGCCGAAGTGTAGTCGATCCTGCTTCTTTTGAATTCGTTGAATCAACACCAGTGGGATTATTGGAAATGTTCAGCAGTATTCACGCAGGGATGATTGAAGGAGCGTCAATAATCTTGTTCGTCTTTTTGTTTGGCGGAGCACTGGGAATCATGCAGGCAACAGGGGCACTGGATTCTTTCATTAAGTTTGTGGCTGTCCGATTCGGAACAAAAGAGAAATTGCTTATTCCGTTGATGGTATTAATCTTCGCATCGTTAGGGACACTGATCGGGTCTGCTGAAGATGCATTAGTTTATATCGCAATCATTGTTCCGATGACGATTGCATTAGGCTTTGATGCACTTACTGGTTTTGCGATCGTCATCCTTGGAACATTGGCGACTGGATTCATTTCGGGCATTACGAACCCATTTAATGTTGGAGTTGCCCAAAGCATTGCTGAATTGCCCATGTATTCGGGAATGGGATTGCGAATCGCTCTTCTTGCGGTGTTTTATGTCGTTACAGTATTGTACATCTATTTCCATGCCATGAAGGTTAAAAGAAACCCTGAACTGGGGAGTATGGGAAATTCAGGCGTGAAGAACATGCACACCTTGATAAAAACTTTAGGATGAGCAAAAGACATTGCGCTGCTTTAATTATTTTATTGGTGAATTTCATTCTATTAGTATATGGAGTTATTAAATTAGGATGGTATATAAGTGAAATTGGCGGCTTGTTTTTATTAAGCGGGATCATAATGGGCCTAATTGGAGGCTTAACTCCGTCCAAGATGGCTAATGGTTTTATTTCGGGAGCAGGCGATATGGTTTCAGGGGCATTGATAATAGGCGTTGCGCAGACAATCTTGGTCATCATTACAAGTGGCGGATTGCTTGATACTATTTTATATTATGCTGCAGGATTGGTTGAGCAGCTTCCTCCCGCCATAAATGCAATCGGAATGTTCATTGTCCAATTATTCCTTAACTTCATTGTTCCATCCGGAAGTGGACAAGCAGCATTGACGATGCCGATCATGGCTCCATTAGCGGATATAATGGGTGTGACAAGACAAACGGCAGTTTTAGCTTTCCAATTAGGGGATGGGATATCGAATATGATATTTCCGACTTCTGGAGTGCTATTGGCTGGACTGGCAGTGGCAGGCATATCATTTACCAAATGGGTAAAATGGGTATTTCCCTATCTTTTGATTCAGGTTGCGATAGCGATTATCTTTTTGATCATTGCTCAAAGCATACAGTATGGCCCTTTTTAAAGATTAAAAATCGGAATATTGGCACTATTGGATGGAGGAGGCATTTATGTTGAAGACAATAGAGGAGACAGTTGTGGATGAAGTGATTTCATGGAGGCGTCATTTTCATGAAAATCCGGAGCTCTCGTATCAGGAGCACCAGACTTCCGAATTCATCTATAGGAAATTAAAAACCTTTACAGGATTAGAAGTGACAAGACCTACCGAAACGAGCGTTTTAGCGGTTCTCAAAGGAGCTGAAAAATCACCCCGAAAATCGAATACCATTTCCTTTCGTGCAGATATTGATGCACTCCCGATTGAAGAGGAAGCAGATATTGAATATAAATCAAAAAATCCTGGGGTTATGCATGCTTGCGGACATGATGCACATGCTGCGATGTTATTAGGTGCTGCTAAAGTCCTCTCTGGCAAAAAAGATGCAATTAATGGGGAAATCAGGTTTATTTTCCAACACGCCGAAGAAGTTCTGCCAGGAGGAGCTCAGGAATTGGTGAAAAAGGGGTCATGGAAGGAGTGGATTATGCATTCGCACTGCATGTTACTCCTTATGAACGAACAGGAACAATATGTTTAAGGGAAGGGGTATTTTGTGCAGCAGCCGATGATTTTGAAATTAAAATTATTGGTCAGGGCGGTCATGCGTCGACTCCGGAATTAACGGTAGATCCGCTTATCATTGGTGCAGAAATCACGACGAATATTCAACATATCGTTTCCAGAAAAATTTCAGCTCTTAGGACACCTGTCATTTCAGTCACCCAGTTCCATTCCGGAAGTGCGCTCAATGTCATACCTGAATATGCAGAAATCGGTGGCACCATTCGTTCCTTGTACTCTGATAGCCGAGTGAAAGCAAGGGAGTATCTAGAGCAAATCGTTAAGGGGATTTCAGAAGCGCATGGGGCAAAATGTGAAGTCACTTGGTATTTAGGGTATCCAGCAGTGGTAAATGATAAAGCTGCCGTTGATATTTCAAGAACGGTCATGGAGGGGATTTTTGAAGAAAATAATATCATCCAGGTTGATGATCCTATGTTTGGGACAGAAGATTTTTCGGCTTTTTCCGAAATCGTTCCCTCTTCCATGCAATTTCTAGGCGTCCATGATAATGAGTTTGGAAAAGCTTATCCTTTGCACCATCCTAAATTTAAAATCGATGAGAAGGCTTTAGGGTATGGAGTAAGATATTTTGTAGGAATAGCGGATAAATTATGCGGTCATCAAAATAATTGAGAAAGCATGGGCTCAGAAGGGACACCCATTATAGTTAAGAAAGGCTTTCGGTTGCCTCTTCTCTCGCTTTTGTCATAGTTAAGCAGCTGCTTGAACAGTAAAAAAGGTTAATTTACCGAATTTTTAAAAAATAAGCTACCTATTCAGGAGGAATATATATGTTTAATCACGCGATTGTAAGAAAGATTGGAAAAAGTTTTGTAAATGGATTAACAACATCGGATTTAGGAAACCCGGATTATGAAAAAGCGCTTGTACAACACGAGGCTTATGTAGAAGCATTAAAACGCTGCGGTGTGAAAGTGACCGTTCTCGAATCGGATGAGAGATACCCTGATTCCACGTTTGTGGAAGATACCGCAGTGTTGACGCCAAAGTGTGCCCTTGTAACCAATCCTGGTGCAGAAAGCCGGAATGGTGAGATTAATGAAATGAAAGAAGTTTTAAAGGACTTTTATGACACAATCGAATATATTCAATCTCCAGGTATGTTAGATGGCGGAGATGTAATGCAAGTTGAAGATCACTTCTATGTTGGCCTTTCAACTAGAACAAATGAAGCTGGTGCTCTGCAGTTCAAAGATATTATGGGCAAATATGGTTATGGCACGACCATCATTCCCCTTAAGAAATTCTTTCATTTAAAAACGGGCGTCAATTACCTGGGAGACAATAATTTATTAGTGGCTGGGGAATTCATTAATCACGAGGCTTTTACTAGCTTCAATCAAATAACCGTAAAACAGGAAGAAGAATATTCCGGTAACTGCGTCAGAATGAACGATTGCGTTATTGTCCCTAAAGGATTTGAGGGTACAAAGAAAAAAATTGAAGATTTGGGATACACAGTGATTGAAGTGGAAATGTCAGAATTTCAAAAACAAGATGGCGGCCTTAGTTGTCTTTCATTGAGGTTCTAAGTTGGTTTGGGAGAAGGCATATGCTTAATAGATAAAATAAGGACGTGATTATATGGGGTATGGACTGGAGAATAATGATCAGCTGCAACGCTCAATGAAAAGACGCCATTTATTTATGCTTTCACTTGGCGGCGTAATTGGTACAGGCCTTTTTTAAATGCAGGCTATACAATTAACCAAGCGGGGCCAGGAGGTGCCTTGGTCGGTTACCTAGCCGGCGGTCTTATTTTGTATATGGTCATGGTTTGCCTGGGCGAGCTAGCCGTTCATATGCCGGTTACAGGATCATTCCAAAAGTATGCTACCGAATATATTGGGCCTTCTGCCGGCTTCTCTCTAGGATGGATGTATTTCGTAGGTTCAGCCGCAACTGCAGGAGTTGAATTTACGGCAGCAGGAATATTGATGAAACAATGGTTCCCCCATAGTCCTACCTGGATTTGGTGTGCTGCATTCATAGTGCTTTTATTTACATTGAATGCATTAACGACAAGAGGTTTTGCAGAGGCGGAATATTGGTTCGCTGGAATAAAAATCGTTGCAGTGATTTTGTTTATCTTGATTGGAATCGCTGGTATCTTTGGTTTTGTCTCTTTATCTGATCGTCCGACCCCATTCTTCGAGAATTTGGCTCCTTCCGGTCTTTTTCCGGCAGGCGGCATTACAATTATCTTTGTGACAATGATGAATGTAATATTTTCTTATCAAGGCTCAGAACTAATAGGAATAGCGGCAGGTGAAAGTGAAAAACCTGAAGAAAACATCCCTAAAGCCATTCGAAACGTATTATTTAGAATCATCGTTTTTTACATTTCGTCCATTATCATCCTTTCCGCCATATTCCCTTCTTCGGAATTAGGTTTATTGGAAAGTCCTTTTGTAACTTTGATGAAGATTGCGGGGATTCCTTATGCAGCAGGTATCATGAATTTCATTATTTTGACAGCCATTCTTTCAGTGGGGAATTCATGTCTTTATGCATCTACAAGGTTGCTTTGGTCAATGGCCCATGATGGGATGGCGCCAAAGGTGTTTGGTCTATTGTCCAAAAGGAAAGTGCCTTTGAATGCCCTTCTTTTTACGATATGCTTTTCGCTTCTCTCGTTATTGACTAGCTTCATTGCGGCGGATACTGTGTTCGTGATACTTATGTCCATAGCCGGTATTTCCGTAACGATCTCATGGATGGGAATTGCTTTATCACAATATATGTTTAGAAAGAAATTTATTAAAGCGGGTGGTAAAACGGAAGACTTACAATACATAGTACCATTTTACCCATTTGTCCCGTTGTTTTGTTTAGGCTTTTGTTTGCTGATTTTAGTATTCCTTGCCTTTGACCCTACTCAACGAGTTGGTCTGTTTTATGGAATAGGATTTTTGGTAGCCTGTATATTATTCTATAAATTTAAATTGGCTAAGAAAGTGGAGTCGAATACTAACTTTGAAAATGAAAAAATATTGTAATAGAGTGCTATATCGATGCTCCTTCGTATTAAAAGGTTAGCCAGTCTTTAAACTGTACCCTATGTAAAGGACATTTTTAAAAAGGTTATGCCACTTGGAGAAGGTGATTTCTGTATTGAACAGGAGTCATCTTCTTTAAGTTCCATTGATATCTGAAATTGTTATAGTACGTCATATAACTTCTTATTTCCTTTTAAGTTCTTCTATAGTATTACAAGGTTTAATATATGCTTCATCTTTGAAATGACCAAAGAAGGACTCTAGGGGAGCGTTATCCCAACAGTTCCCTCTTCTAGACATGGATTGCCCAAGTCCTAGTTTTTTACGCGTTTCTGAAAAGTGGGACTAGTATAGTGTACTCCTTGATCAGAGTGAATAAAGGCCCCTTTGGCAAACTTTACTCGTTTATTCTTCGTTAACTTTACTAATGTATCTGTAGCTAAATCTAATGTCATTCGGCTAGACACATTATAGGCAAGTATTTCATTCGTTGAACTATCTTTAATCGTGGATAAATAAGCCTTTTGTCTATTGTCATAATATAAATATGTAATATCAGTAAGTAATACTTTTCCTGGAATTGCTTGTTTAAACTCTCGGTTTAATAAGTTCGGCAGAATGGTGTGTTCTTGAGTGGCTTTCAACATCTTCTGATAAGGGTTGGTTCTTCTAATAGGACAAACAATCTTGTATTTCCTCATAATCCTTCGGATTCGCTTCAAGTTATATGTAATTCGAAACTGTCCTTCTAACGTCATCTAATCTGGCGTGCACCTTTTTTGCGGCGTTTAAAATGAAAAGCATTTAAAATATTTTCTTTAAGTATCAAGTCTTTTTCTTCTCTTCGCTCTCTTCTTTCCTGAGCTTGTGAAGAAAAGTAGTTATAAAAACCAGAGCGAGAAACTCCCGCAATTTCCCATAAGAAACTCACCATATTTTTAAGTAGATACTTTTCTATTACTGAACGTATTAAAAGAAACCTCTGTTCAGCAGAGACTTTTACTCGTTTTTCTTCATCCCCCTTTCCATCATGCCTAACTTTTTTAGTAACTCATTCTCAGCTCTCAACAATTGATTTTGTGCTTCTAATCTAGCATTCTTTTCTTCTAGAGAAAGCTCCTTCTGAGTTGGTCTCCTGAATTATCACTACGCGTATCCCTAAGTCCCAATACTCCTGATTTTTTATAAGCAGTACGCCATCTGGAGGCTGCCCTTTGTACTCTGACAATACCTATGACTTCAATATTAAAACCATTTTCCTCGAAAATCTGCCTTGGCAACTTACCATTTTCATTTTCAGCTATAAAAATCCTCTTAAATTCGTCTGTATATGTAACACCCTTTGAACTTATAGATTTAACATATGGATTATTAGATAGTATTTGTATTTCTTTCTCAGTAAAGAGTTTTTTTGGCATTTAATTGTTCTCCGATTCTCCCATTTTTTTCATTATACATAAAAGTACCCTACAGAGCAGACCTTTTTTTAGTGTCTACTCTATAGGGTACAGTTTACTTTACTGGTTGACCTTTTTCTTGTAGCTGCGGTCACTTGGATGATTATTTACTGAATCGAGAGGAAAATACTGACATTGTGACGAAGTAGAATGAATATCTTACAAAATAGGAAGGAGGAATTGAAATGTCTGATAACAAAGTGACTAATAACATCACAACGAGCGTAGAGGGGCGGGATCTTGTCATGGAGCGTATATTTGACGGGCCGCGGGAACATGTTTTTAAAGCATTTTCAAATTCTGAGCACTTGGCTGGATGGTGGGGACCGAGTGGATGGCAAACGGAAAATCGGGAGTTTAATTTTAAGCCTGACGGTGTATGGCATTATTGCATGCGGTGCACAGATGAAACCCAAGATGAATTTTATGGCCAAGAATCTTGGGGTAAAGCTGTTTATCAAGAAATAATCGTACCGGAGAAGATTGTCTTCACGGACATGTTTGCAGATGAAGAAGGCAGCGCAGCCGACGGTATGCCAGTTACACTGGTAACGTTGACGTTTGTTGAACACGAGGGTAAGACAAAACTTATCATGCGTTCTCGATTCGCTTCAGTCGAGGGACTTCAGCAAGTAATGGAAATGGGTGTAGTACAAGGATGTGCCTCACAATTTTACCGCCTCGACTACCTTCTGGAAAAGCTTCAGCAGATTGGGTGATAAGAATTCTATTAAACAGGAACGCTTTTCTAATGATGCTGAGGGAAAGCATATGAAAAACTAACTACCTTACCGGATGGAGACGGAAAAAGAATAGGGGGAAGTAATGAAAATCAATCACATAAATTTAACAGTTAATGATGTTACAACTTCACGTGAGTTTTTAGAAACATATTTTGGATTGACATGTGCAGGAAGTAGAGGAGATGGGTTCGCCGCAATGAAAGATGATGATGGTTCCATATTGACACTAATGAAAGGAAGCAATGTACAATACCCCAAGACTTTTCATGTAGGATTCATACAAGAAAATGAAGAACAAGTTGATAGGATCAATCAGCGGTTGAAGGATGATGGATTCAAGGTAAAACCTCCACAACACTTACACAGATATACTTTCTACGTAGAAGCGCCTGGAGGATTTAACGTTGAAGTATTGTGTTAACAAGTTACTTGGAGATGAATCGTAAAACTAAAAGAAAACATACTTCAATAGTGCAGCATTCATTAGAGGATGCTGCACAGTTACAGTTGATTCGTACCTGTAAGCAGTTCCATCGATCGTTAAATCTGCTGAGTACAATTCGACCAAACTTCAGCCTACTCCACACAATAGTGTAGGAGAATTTATAATGAAGTCAATTAAAACATGTCAGAATTGCGGAAAGCCGCTTTCTAAAGATGAATTAGGTGGAGGAACTCAAAAAAGACAGTAGCAAAAGTAATAAATATTGTAGTCTTTGTTATTTAAATGGTGAATTCACTCAAAATATTACTACGATAGAAATGCAAAAATTTGTTCAAAATCATTTGATGGAAAATATGAAATTGTTTTTAAATTTATTGTTAGTTTTTTACTAAGGAATTCCAAAGTTAGAGCGATGGAAGTCGTCAAACTACTAGAAATCCAACATGCATCTCCCGCCTAAAAAAGGAGAGATACTAGATTTATGAGGATCTTCTTTGTATTTTGAAACATTCATTATTTTATTAAACGATAATTATACAAATTTAAGGGCAATACATTATACGATTGTAGTATTGCCCTTAGTTTTTCACATAAGATCGTCTCCAGAGGATAATCCATTCAGCCAATTCTTAATTACGGTATGGCTGGTTGTTAACCAATTAGAGCGAAATCAGAAGAGAACAATTATTCTTCTAAATTCCATTAAAGTGCCAGAGTGTTGAGGAAGAATTGTAATTAACAATATATTAGGAGGTAAATGATTTAAGGTTAATGGTGGTGAACTGTACCATATGTAAATGAGGTTTTTGTATTGGGTACGATGTGCTCCGCCTCCACCAATAAATCTCACTACAGCTGATGTCGTAGTTTTTTTCCTTAAAAACAAGGATTGTTTAGGATGAACCATGTACGTAGACTGCCAAAAAAGAAAGAATTAAATTGTAATAAATTATGTTACCACAAACAACACATGTGGAGTGCTGTTTACTTCTAGAAAGAAAAGATAAATAAAGATGTACAGTGTGTTAGAGCCTTTCTTGAGTGGTCTTTGTAACAAGGTTTTATACAAATTTTTTATAATAAAAACGCACTCTGGTCTCCGATAGTTTTCGGAAGGGTGTGACCACGATGTAACCAGAGTGTGATCATTATTTCATTATGGATAAATGCCAAACTGAATAGAAAGTATACAAAATATGAGGTGTGACGGTATGTCCAAAAATAACTTTCGTAATGCAAGATCATTAAGTGGACCAGTGCTTCCAGTACACGTCTCAACCAACGATTAGAAGAATTCAACGAGAGGCAGCCACTCTCGCAAAACAACCTGCCTGGGTAACGCATGTATCGAATCCTTCTTTTCGCATTTCAAAACAGGGAAGATGTATCTTCACCAGATTAAGTCACAATCCGAGATGCATCAAGCCATTCAAGATTACATTTACTTTTATAAGTGCCAGCGATTTTTAGGATAAACTCAAGTAGCTTGCACCGATTGAGAATCGGCACACGCTGGCAGCATCGCTTTTTTCTAATATATACTTGACAGGGGATGATCAGGTCATCTATACGAAAACTAAGCATACAACTGAAAATAGAAAGACAGACGGTTCGGAAGCTACTTGCGGATGCAGAAATCCCCAATTACACTAGGCAATAGGAACGGGCCTGCCCGGTCAAAGATCCATTTCGGGCATTTGGCATTTATCGAGAGGATCCTTGAAGAAGATAAGAGTGCGCCTGTTTAGCAGAGCCACACATCGGTTAGAATTCGTGAAAGATTGCAATATAAAAAAATGAATAATTGTACTCCTTCGTTAATATTAGCTTGATGGGGACGATACAATGATTCCAAGTATCATACTCATTATCTAACCATTACGCCCTAGAAATGCATTAATGTAAGAGACAAGTTGTTGTGCTCTTATCGTAGAAGTATGATGGCTTCTTATAAAATTATAACCGTTTGTTGCTATTCGATTACGTTCTGTTTCATTGTTTATATAGTAAATAAACTTCTCGTAAAAATTGTGTTCGTTAATATCTATGAAGTGCTCACCAGGACTAAAACCTAGTTCCGTTAAATCTGAGCATGTGTCTGCTAAAAGTAAAGTTCGACAACCTAATGTTTCAAAATATTTTAAAAGTGGATATTTGAGCGTGGAGCAACAACTAAAAAATATTTTTGATCGATTAATTAATCTGGCGTATTCTTCACCTTCTACCCATGAAACTTTGGATGAATCTTGGTCAGATGGATGAACAAAGTGGACGAAGCCAGGATGACCGTCCATTTTTTGTAATATTTTTTGCGCAAAGAATAATAAGACTGTTTAACACGACCAATTAATAACGCATCCATATCTTTCACCAAATTATAATCTTTAAATATTTCTGTATTTACATGGTGTGGGAGCCAGCGTAGTTTATCCGCGAATTCAGGATAGAGTCTTAGAAAACTACTTTTATATAATGGGAATATCAAGCTTATTTTGTTTTGATGCAAGTATTCCCTCCTAATATCTACAGACGCATCTATATCGTGTGGCAAATAACCAATAGGAATATTTACTTTTTCCAGACCTTTCATGCTCCAGTCATGATGAAAATTAAGGAACTCGTTTATTATAATAAAATCTGGCTTGAATGGACACATTTCTACTATCTCATCTAACTTTATGGCCGGATCATACTGTGTAGGAGTTAAGAGCACACAATTGGTTAGTTTTTTTAATTCATTCCATAGATAAAACGAATTCTTATAATAGAGTGTGAGAAATCATAGTCTAAAACTAATATATTTAACATCAATATGCCTCCTTATAGGCTATTTTATTCAAAATAAAACAATAAGTTCTACGCATTTTCACTATCCTTCCACCAATTACAGCCTGAGAAAAAACCAATCCATTTCGGACTTTGGATGTTCCTGAACGAGTATATGTTTGGCTTTTTCGATCTGTAGCTCCACCTTTCATCATATAGCGGACTGCCAAATAAAACACCCCGTCTTTTTTAGGCAGGACTAATACCCATAACTTTATCACTTTTTGTTAATGATTGATTATAATAAAGTAGATTATTTTTCTCTTATAAACACGCAAAACACCGTCGGAACGGCATTTAAAGTAATTGCTCACAATAATCAATCTTACTTCGATTAATTTCCAGTCCATGAAAACAAAAAAGACACATTCGCACATTTGTTTTAGAATGAAAGATCTATGGTTTTATAGATTGGAAGCTTCCTGTTTACTTTTCCAAATACCTTTGTTTTTGATCCTTAGCTCCCTTTGATAAATGCTCATAAAGTGGATGATAAGTGTATTTCTCAATAATGAAATAAACGAAAGATCAACCACATCGAGGTCCCTGCTATATGTTTCATGTTCAATCTCTTCAGCATAGAAAGCCATTCGGGTGAGTAGGATACATGTCCAACTGCGAATTCAATGGGTTTCAAATGACTTAACTTAAAATAATGATTTTTAAGTTGGCAAGAGTGCCCTTCATAAAATTCATTTTTGGATCATGAGATACACCTGGCATTCCTTGGAGGATATCTTTCAATAAATGAGTACCACTTTTTGGTACAGAGTTCATAAAAAGCAGGGTAGTTCAGTTTTTTTCTGCCATTGATTCAACTCCTTCAAAAAGATTAAAATGCACATATAAAGATAGACTGCTTTATATAAAGAAGATATAGGTTTTTGTCTATTCTATTCTTAAAGAAGTTGAATATGCTATATGGAGAGTAAGGAATTGAATATTAACAAACTTCTTAACTATGTGGTAATAACATTCTTATGAAAAATTCATAAAAAAGGATTGGATAAATAACTAGTAAGCATAAGTTGTACGGTTAAGAATTTGCACGCCCTTAAAAATAGGTTTATAGCCTTTTTATTTATGATCTAAACGTATTTAACGAAAAGGAGGTATTTAGGATGGATGGAAATCCAAAGGTATCGATTGTAATTCCCTTTTATAATTGCCCTTATGTCGATCAAGCTATTGAAAGTGCTTTAAACCAAAGTTACCAGAATATTCAGGTTATTGTTGTGGACGATGGGTCAACCAGGTACAGCGAGAAAATCAATCCTTATTTAAATAAGGTTCGTTATATTAAGAAAGGGAATGGCGGGACGGCAAGTGCATTAAATATGGGGATAAAAAATGCAACTGGAGAATATTTTACTTGGCTAAGCTCCGATGATCTGTATGATAGGTTTAAGGTAGAAAACCAGCTTACTTTTATGAAAGAGAGAAAAGCGGATTTCTGTTATGGGAATTATTTCTTAATCGATACTGATAACAAAATTATCAGTGAACCAGCAGGGATAAGTATGCCGACAAGGATCAAGTTCCTTGAAACAATGCGAAAAGGATGCATTATCAACGGATGTACCGTGATGTTAAAGATGAAAATATTTGAGGAAGTGGGGGTTTTTGATACCTCACTCCCTTATACACATGATTACGATTTATGGTTACGCATACTGCCAAACTATCATTTTTATTATTTTCAAGAACCGCTTGTCATGTATCGTGTTCATTCTGAAATGGGATCAAAAAAATATGAACAAGTCATTCCCCATGAGATTCTTATGGTTCAGAAAAAACATGATAAAAAGATAGAAGAATTGATTGAAAAGGAGTTATTAAAATGAAATTCACTTTCCCGATCCTCACATTATGTCGGGGTGGAGCCCAGCGCATGCTTGCTGAAATTATTAATGGTCTGGTACAAAGGGGACATGATGTCACAATTTTGATGCCTCCACAGGGAAAAGTCGATTATGAGGTTAATTGCAAATTAGTTCGTACCAAAACAGATTATACAGTAGAAGAAATAGATTATCCTAAAAGTGATGTAATCATTTCTAATTTTTATCTTTCTGTTCCCTCTGCACATGCAGCTAGCCAAAAAGGAAAAGGTATTCATGTTCGGCTTAGCTTATGTTATGAGCCAACCTTTCTTCCAAATAATGATGTTTCTTTTCCGGGTTATTATCTGACTAAGCATCTCATTGTGTTGTCACAAAATCAGCAGCAGCTTATTTACTTGAATCATGGAATTAAAGGCCATATAGTTCCTGTAGGAATCAGTTCCACATTTAAAAACCTACACATCCGTGTTCCGAATGATCCTTTACAAATATCAGCTATTGTTCGGAAACCAGAAGGTGGCTTTTCTTGGCACCGTGAGCAAGAATATCTGATTAGCCAATTAGAATTAGTGAAAACTGAACATCCCAATGTGATAATCAATTTAATCTCTCCTCCAGATGAATTTTATGATTCACCCATTCTTATAAGTCTAAAAAACACTAATAGATTCAGGTTTTTTACACCCGGTAATGATGAGGAATTAAACTATCACTTGAATCACACGGATATTTTCGTCAATTCTTCGATTTATGATTCTGCATCCATTCCCGGTTTAGAAGCAATGAAATGTGGTGCAGCATTGGTCACAACTTTTAATGGAGGAAATATAGATTATTGTCGCCACGAAGATAATGCACTCATATCCTATCGTTATGAAAACCGACTTGGTCAGGATATTCTTCGTTTGATTCAAGATGAGCCATTAAGAACCCGATTAGCAAAGTCGGGAGAAAAAGAAGCAGAAAAATGGACTTGGGAGAGAAGTGTAAACATTTTCGAGAAAGTAATTGAAGACATTACTATTAAAAACTGATAATTATAATGATGATAAAAGTGAATAAACGCTATTTGTCAACAACGATTTAATTTTGGTTCCCCGTATACTGGTGCATCATTCAGGACGTAACTATTTTATCAATACAGGTGTTTCCACATGTTCGTTCAAGAGAATTATTTTGTGATCATTCTACCTGTTCACAGCGCATTTTTATACAAACTTTAGACTGGTGGTCTCCTTACGCGAGAAGTACCAGTCGCTTGGCATCATTTCTCAAACATCTTGCTTTTACTCTAAGTATAGAAGCCGCTTATGGAATTCCTACAAGTGCAGATATCCTTTCAGGAACACCTTTTAAAAACTATAAAATTAAAAAGGAAGGTATCAGTTTTTTTCTAATCAAAAGTGAGAAATAGATAAAGTCATCGGATATATGGTACGAGAAGATATTCTTCAATGTAGAATAACTATATTAAATATAGTTGAGAGCTCGTTGCAATATAACGATTAAAAAACTGAAATATACTTTTTTCTTATTTTAAGTGAGGTTAAATTTAAAAAATGCAGTTCAGAGAGCTACGGTGAAGAGTAGTTAAGCATTTAACAGGTGATGTATTTCCTTGTTTTTTAGCATCAGGCGCTTTATAAGAAGCCTAATTTCTCAATTTATGTGGTGAGAAATTGGGCTTTTTATATTGTAATTTTCCTTAACATTGTAACTTCGCATTTTCGTGACGCTAGCCCTAATAGTGACAAGTAATTATTATATATTTAGCTATAGACCTCGCTAGAATATTTTAATTTTTAATATTTACACAAAGTGGTGGTTTGTAAATATGTACGGAGTACAAAGTGTAGACAATAAAAGAGTTAAGACAAAACATCTCTGGTAAAAATTCCATGTCTATTTATGCGTGAATAGGATTGTGTCAGCGGATTGTTACTAGTAAGGGTGTCTTCATGATTCGCATTGTGATCTCTCCTTTTTCCCTGATGTCACCTCAATATCTTTCCCATTTTACCGGGGAGACGTTAAGAAGGTAAATCGGACTTTGTTTTCGCAAACCAAATCCATTCATGATAAGATAAATAAATCAAATACTAGTAAGGCGGGGTGGAGTCAGTCAATTCTGGCTCCTCCCTGCCTTTTTTGCCCACCCGATATTTGGAGGTTTTATTTTGAATGTTATCGTAAATAAATTTAAAAAAATGGGATACAAGCATGTTTCTTTGTACGCCGTCATAGCACTTTGTTTTGTCTTATCTGTTTTCTTTGTTCATCACAATTATTCATTCTATGAACGTCCAATAGCCAAAGTCATTAAAACAAATCTGGAAAATACAACTGAATTGAATGATATGTATCAAAATGAAGATCGACTATTTACCCAGAGTATAATAGCCGAATTACAAAATGGAGAAGAAAAAGGAAAACTTATTCATCTAAAGAATGAATATTCCTCATCCGGAGCTTTTGATCAAGAATATCGAATTGAAATGATTTATTTGTTTCGATTGATACGAAGACAAAAGGAAATTCAGAGTTGACTGGAACCATAAAAGACGTAAAACGGGATAAATTTGTGTTGATCGTAGCATGGGTTTTTATCTTGACATTACTTATCGTTGGAAAAAAACAAGGCCTGCTTTCAATTATTAGTTTGGCAGTCAATGCCATATTATTGTCATATGCATTAGATTTTTATTTGAATACATCAAACATTGGTTTGGTTTTGATATGCAGTATAAGCATCATACTATTTACGGTTTTTTCCCTTTTACTCGTTAATGGTTTTAATGAAAAAACATATGCAGCTGTTATTGCGACATTGTTAGGGACATTTTTATCTCTGCTCATTGCTTATCTTGTTATGTGGTTAACGTCCGAAAAGGGCCTTCGATATGAAGAGATGCAATTTATCACCCGTCCTTATAAAATGGTGTTTTTGGCAGGGTTATTTATCGGTTCTTTAGGAGCTGTCATGGATATAGCCATTACCATGTCTTCTTCGATTTTCGGGTTGTATGAAAAGAATAACCACATATCAGTAAAAGCACTTAAAACTTCAGGATTAGAGATTGGAAAAGACATAATGGGAACCATGACAAATATTTTGTTCTTTGCCTATATAAGTGGCTCCATTCCTATGATTATTTTGTATTTGAAAAATGATTCTGCATTGGGATTTACCCTTTCCATGAACCTCACATTGGAATTGGCCCGTGCCCTAGCTGGTGGTATCGGAATCGTGTTAACTATCCCAATCGGACTATATGTCTCTATTTTTTTCATTAATCGAAAGAGGGAAAGATAATGAATGTATTAGTGTTGCTAGCGTTTATACTATTTATATTAATGATCTTGATTGGCGGAAAAAAGGGGCACGTTCCTTTTTTGCTTTGTTCCTAAACTTTGGTGTGTTACTTTTCACCATCATTTTTATGACTAATCCAAATATTGATCCGTATATCGTAACATTGATTGCATGTACGGTGATTAGTTATATTAATTTATTTTTTATTAACGAAGTGAATAGTACAACAAAAACAGCATTCATTTCTACTATTATCACGATTGTTATTGTACTCTTTTTTATTGTCATTGTGACGGAAAATGCGATGATACAAGGTTTCGGTGAAGAAGAAATAGAAGAGCTCAGCGTCTTTTCCCTTTATATTGGGGTGGATTTTGTTAAAATTGGAGCTTCTGTAATTATTATGAGTACTATTGGAGCGATTATCGATACAGCCATGGCCATTGCATCTCCCATGCGAGAAATGTATCATCACCGTCCATCCATTAGTAAGAAAGAATTATTCACATTTGGATTAAGTATTGGGAGAGATATCTTAGGAACATCTACGAATACACTCTTTTTTGCTTTCTTTGGAGGCTATTTGGCATTGCTTATATGGTTTAAAGATTTATCCTATTCTGTTGGAGAAATCGTAAACTCAAAAATATTCAGTGCTGAAATGATCACTATATTTTGTGCTGGAACAGGAGTAGCCCTAATAATTCCCATTACAGCCTTGATTACTGCTTATTTTTTGGTGAAAAAAAGAGAAAACAAAGAGAAAATTATATAGATTTCATGGCAAAAGGCTTATAGCACTCATTTGTATTATGGGAATAAGTCTTTGGGTTGTTCCCTAAAAGCATTGTAATATCCATATGCTCTGCCAAATCCTCTTAACCGTTTCCTTTTTAAGGGAGGTTATGGGGGAACAGGATACAATAAGCCTATATAAGCTTACTGCCATTTTAATTCCTTCATAACGTTCATGATGTATATATGGTTTGTTAATAACGAAAAAGCTGACTGCAGAAGCCCGTTCAAAACGGCTACTGTAATCAGCTTTTCTTTTTTACCCAAGTTCTGAAATCAAACATGTATGTTGAGTTGCTTACGGAGACGTTGCATTTCTGAATTGAAATAGGCTTTGCTGTAATCACATCCGACAATAGCTACGATATTGCCGTCATCATCAATGATTGGCGCAAAGCTTGTTTTCCACTCACCGTACCTGTCTTCGTAAATGGGGGTAACACCTGCTTTACCATTAAACGCCTGGTAAGCGACATTGACCATTTCCGGGGACCCATATATTCTTCCCCGGTTCAATTACAAAGCCTTTATCTGCAACGAGGTGAATCAGACGTCCATCCTCCGTCATGATAAATATAAAGACCCATTCAATTACGCCTTCCTTTTCTTGAATCATGGTAAGTTTTTGTTTTAATTTCTGGGAAAAGGAAGTTTGCCGGTTCATATTTTTTTGTAGACTGATAACCTCTTCAGCTGGAATGATAGCTGCGGTTACAACGGCAATGGATCGAAGCCGCTGGTTTATTTGTTCTTCTAAAATGGCCCGTTTATCCACTGGGGAAAAGCTTGCCTCTTCCATTTTATTTCGTAATTTTTTATATTTCCTGCTCATCGTCGGCTGGCTGACTTCCAATACCTTTGCCGCTAGTTTCAATGATTTATATTGTTCCATCGCCATATTGATGAGTTGTTCCTCCACAAGGTCAATTGCTTCCTGCAAAGGCATTAGGAAATCGATGACAGGTAGTGATGTGGGTTTGGGCCCTTTAAATGGAAGCACTTCTTTAACCAAAGCAACATCCACTTCCGGTATTCCGCTAGTAATTACAAGTCTCTCAACTGTATTTTCAAGTTCGCGCACGTTACCGGGCCATTGATAGATACAAAGCAAGTCGGTTGCATCCGGGGTGAAAGCTATCTTTCGATTGTACAGTGTATTGTACTTTTGTAAAAAAATTGAACCAGGTGGGGGATCTCATCTACACGATTCCTGAGCGGCGGAAGATGGATTGGCACGACATGAAGGCGATAATATAAGTCTTCTCGGAATTCACCTTTTTTCACCATTTTTTCGAGCGATTTATTCGTTGCGGCAATTACTTGAATATCAACAGGGTGTGAGGTCGTACTTCCAATTGGAGTGACAACGCGTTCCTGAAGGACACGAAGCAGCTTTACCTGAACGTTAAGCGGTAACTCGCCCACTTCATCCAAGAATAAGATACCTTTATGGGCCAGTGTGAATTTTCCCTTTGCGCCGTCTTTTCGTGCGCTGGTAAATGCCCCTTCTACATAGCCAAACAATTCGCTTTCAATCAAGTTTTCCGGGATGGCGCCGCAATTGACAGGTATAAATGGCCCGTCGCTTCTGTTACCCATATTATGAATGGCCCTGGCGGCTATTTCCTTTCCTACACCGGATTCCCCCAATAAAAGGACGGTTGCGCTGACATCACAAACCATTTGCATCTTATGCAGAACATCAAGCATCGGTTTACTGCGGATCACAAATGGAAAAGTTGGCTTCTTCGATTCCAATAATGGTCCCGATTGTCCCCTTGATGTATCTGGATAGGAATCTTTAATTTCTTTGAAAGCCCAGACCCATGCACCGGATTCAATCGGGTATGCCGTCATCAGCAGCTCATGCCCTTGCCATGAGGTCTGCATGAAAGATCTTTTCTCATTTTTGCCCATTATCTCATCTGCCAAGCTTGTAGAAAATAAATCTTGTTCAACATCCTTGATGGAACCACCGACATTAGCGGATTTGACTGTATGGAATAAGGTATTCACTGTTCCGGTCAATTTCAGGATGGTGCCATTTTTATCTGTCACAATAAGCTGATCGTAAATAGACAAGAGTGCAGAGGTGAAGTGATCCATTTATGTCTACCTGCCTTTCATTTAACTTCCTAGTTTTATATTACAGAAATTTCACAATTGTTCAATAGTTTCAAAAATGAATATTCTTCCTTTTGAAAACCCTGTTAGCACGGTGTTTTCTGATTGGCATGGTTATTGCAATAAGTTAAGAGAAGGGACTAGAAAGCATGATTGCAAAGGAGGGAGAAGCGATTTTGAATAAAGAGAATCAGTTCCAACAGAATATCAATTCTGAAGATCCCTTTATTAAAAATCTATATTCAGATTTGAATGAGCGGATCAATGCGTATGAGCAGGAAGATGCCGTGAAAATCGAAAAAATGAAATGGAGTGACGCGACAGGTTCTATTTTTTTCATGATTTTAATCATCGCCTACCTAATCTATTCATTTGTCTGAAATGTTGTTTAGGTCACCAAGAACAATGACAGCCTTATTCCAAGCCATACAATCATTATTTTAATAGTTGGGAGAGAAGCGTGTGAGCAAAGAGAATTCCTCCATTTCAAAGGATGTGGCCTTTGGGTTCTTACCGGCAAGTAAAAACGACCGGATTTTTAACCTACGGGATTTAATTTTAGTTCAAGTTGTTATTGGCCTCTCATCTTTTGGGCTGTTGACTGGCGGATATACAGGTACAATGCTTGACGCGAAGCAGTCACTTGCAGCGATTTTATTCGGTAACGCCTTCCCTATGCTGTTGATTGTTCCCATTACCCTTTATTTTGCGCGTTATGGCATAGACACTTTTGTAGGGTTTCGAAGTTCACTAGGGTATTTAGGATCCAATATCTTTTTCTTTGTTTTTCTTATTTTAACTCTCGGTTACATTTCAATTGCGCTCTTTATGTCCGGCCAGGCGTTGGCAGAGGCTGCTAATTGGTTGGGTATGCCCGCCATTTTTTCAAGCCAAGCAATGGGGGCGCCGTTTTTCTCGATTTTACTCTTTATCTGTGCATTTCTTGTAACCGTGAGGGGACCGGTAGCGATTCAAAAATATACCGCAGTGGCCGTGCCGGTTTTTATGGTTCTCATGTTTGGCCTTCTCGCAATTGTCTTGTTTGGACAGGGATTCACGAAAGTTGCTCATATACTTCCTTCTGAACCCTTTGAAACGACTTCTCGTTCATTCGCGACAGCCCTGGAATTAAATATCGGTCTTGGCTTTTCATGGCTTCCGTATCTTGGCCAATACAGCCGTTTGTCCAAAACGGAAGGAGGCGCATTTAAAGCTGGATTCTACAGCTATGGAATCATCGTCTGTATCGCTGCTTTAGTTGGGGCCCTTGCTGCATTAGTCGCTGGTTCACTTAATCCTTCTGACTGGATGTTTTCCATCGCAGGAAGTTGGGGCGGCTTCATTGGCTTGATTTTACTTTCGGTAGGGAATGTCGGGGCAGCCATTTTCCTTATGTACTCACAAGCTGTCAGCTTTAAAACTGTATTTCCGAAAAATCATGGATGATTGCGATGGGAACGACCGTACCGACTATATTCTTACTTCTAAGCTCAACGTTCTATGATGCATTTGGCTCATTCATTGCTGTCATTTCCTTCATTATGGCTGTACTTGGCGGCATTGTCGTTGCAGATTACTTTTTTGTAAAGCGCCAACGCATTTCAATAAGGGATTTGTATGACACACAAGGCTCTTATACCTATTGGAAAGGCATTAACCCGTCTGCCGTGCTCACGGTGGTCATTGGAACGATCGTTTACTGGGCACTCTATAATCCATTGACTTTTGAAGCAAGTGATTTTTTCCTTTATACGGCTGCCGGAATTCCAACATACTTTGTCGCTTTAGTCACTTATTATGTTTCATCTAAATACATTTTCCGTTTTGAAGTTGACATGGAGCGTCCACCTGTTGAATTAAAGGAAGCTAAATGAAAAAATGCACTTTAAAGAATCTAGGGAACGAGAGGAGATTGTTCAATGTTTACACAAAGTTTAGATTTCAAAACAACTGATTTAGATACATTCCCATTTCCATTCACTTCAGGTAACTATCGCTATTCAAACGATTTGAAAAGACTCTCAAACATTAACTGTATTGAAGTTACACCAGAATACAAACTCCAAGTGGAAACGAAGCGTCGTCTCCTTCAAGAACAGCCGCATATTAGGTTTCAATCTTTTCCACACACAATGGAAATGCAATGGGAAGTATTGGAAATGCTGATCGACATGGCAGCTGATCGCTATCCGGAGCATTTCGAGGTCAGTAAAGATGGGGACAAATGGACTTTCAAGAACCACATTTTCGGGGAAACCAATTCATTCGTGTATGGCGATGCCAGTACGCTTCCATATGAGCCGCTTGATTATATTGGCCGCCATTTCCATAATGATTTTGTTTTAATGGTTCATCGCGATAGTAATTTCTATTTGGAAGTGGGGCAAGTTTCATACGCCGCACTCTTCTCGGCTAACTGGAATAAAGGCATGTCCTTTGATGAAATCCATGCACCTGTTCCATTTGTATCGCGGAAGGGAGATGAACTGGCAGAGCGTGTTCGTAAGTTTTTGTTATCCATCGAGCCAGGTAAGCCATGGACACGCATCAACTGGAATCTGATGGCAGACCGTTGGGATGTCAACTATGAAACGATGGATGTCTGGGGACCGCAACGTTCTGAAATAACTCCGGAAAATGCAGGTAAACTTGTTCGTTTGCGTGTTGAAGAACAAAAATTCTATCGCATGCCACGAAGCAATGCCATTCTATTCGTATTGAATACTCAATTCCTGCCACTGGAGGATTTGGCATTGCGCAAGGAGTGGTTTGATCTGACATATAGCGTACTGCAGGATATTCCCGGACCAATGGCTGAATACAAAGGAATTGCCCCATTCCTTCCACAATCGGTCGAATATTTGAGGAGTATTGATGAAAACAAAAAAGCGAAGAAAAACAATAAGTAGGAGGATAGGGCCTTGTACAATAGTCCAGTATTGTTTGATAAATCCATTACGATCGTAAATAAATTTACCCCCGGAATGATCGAAGAAAGTTTGTCGTCATTTCCGATCAAGCCGGATATGATCAGGCGAAAAGTTTCACTTCTGAAATCGCAGGTACAGTGCCTGTTGAATGCCTATCGATTAACGGAATGGAAGATAAAGAGGAGATTAAGAGAGTCATCTTGTCACAAAAGATGGGCACCCAATTTTATATTGCGGCTGCATGGAACAATGCCGTAATGATCTTCTCGCTCGGAGTGGAGGCTGGTCTATCTGAAGCTGAGATCCAGACGGTGATTATCGGGCCTAAACGACGATACGTATATTGCATGAAATGTTTCGAAGTGTCGGAAGTCAAAGAAGAAGCAGAAATTGCAGAATGTGACCATTGCAGAGCCAGTCTTGAAATAGGTCCTTTTTATTCAATCGTACGGGAAGGTTATATTGGTTACCCATTCATCCCGATCGGAAAAGAAGAAGTAGGGAGCTGATCATCATGCGGGTAGTAGGAAATATTCAAATGAAAGTAAACAAGATCATTCAAGAAACTCCATTCGTGAAACAGTTCGAGTTGATTCCAGTTGATGGAAAGCCGTTGCCTGCATTTACAGGCGGTTCGCATTTGACTACTTACATGCCGGCTGGGGATAAGATTATTTTCGAGAGAGAGTACTCCCTTATCAGCAATCCAAGGGACCGTAATAAATATACAATTTCCATTCGGCGTGATGAGGCATCACGCGGAGGTTCGGCTTTCTGGCATGATCATGTAAAGGTAGATTCCAGGTTGGAAGTCAGTTTTCCTAGAAATAACTTCCCTCTCAGCTTTCGAGCTAAGCATCATGCTTTTATGCAGCTGGAATCGGCATAACCCCATTTCTGGCAATGATGGAAGACATGGCCGCCGAAGGGCAAACCTTCGAACTCCATTATGCAGCACGCACTCCGGAGTTATGTGCTTTTTATGATCTGCTGAAAGCCAAATACCCTGATCAATGCACCTTTTATTTTTCGCAGGCAGAAGACAAACGCAGAATGATGCCCGAGACAATGATGGATCATCGCATTGGAACGCATGTCTATTTTTGCGGACCAATCGAGATGGTGCAAGAGTATCGAAAAGCTGCCAGTTCCTATGGTTATCCGGAACATGCGATCCACTTCGAATTATTTGCGACAAAAAAATGATGGGGCGCGAGATCCTTTCATCGTCGACCTTACAGACAGCGATCGGTCCATCCGCGTTCATGAGGGTGAAACACTGCTTGATGCGCTTTTAAGGAAGGAATCGATGCGCCTTATTCTTGTAAAGTTGGCGGGTGCGGAAGTTGTGAGGTGGATGTTGCAGAAGGTGAAGTGGATCACCGTGATTATTTCCTTAGCGAAGAAAACCGTCAAACACGGAAGTCAATCCTGACATGCTGCTCACGTGCGAAGGACGAAAGACTGGTCTTAAAATTGTAACGATTAAATTCCATACAGATTAATAAAAAATAATGAAAACCGGAGGAATGAAACATGACAATTTTAGAAACGGCAGTATTAGAGCTTAAAAAATTATATCGGCGGTAAGTGGCAGGCCTCATCTTCAAATGAAGTAATCCCGGTAATCAATCCTGCAACACAGGAAATCATTGCAAAAGCACCGCGTGCCACCAAAGAAGATACAGAAAGGGCAATCTCAGTAGCGAAGGCAGCCTTTGAAAGTGGAATCTGGTCAGGCCTAACAGCACAGGAGCGTGCTTCCTACCTATATAAAATCGCTGATAAAATTGATGAACGTGCCGAAGAGTTAACGATTCTTGAAACAATGGACAACGGGAAACTTAAAGCAGAGGCAGGTTTCGATATTGCCGATGCCGCCGCGTGTTTCCGTTACTACGCTGGTTTGGTCCTTCATCCAGAAGGGGAAACCTATCAAGTTCCCGCTCCCGTGCAAGCGATGGTTGTTCGTGAGCCAGTGGGTGTAGCAGGTTTGATTGTACCTTGGAATTTCCTCTTCTAATGAGTGTCTGGAAAATCGCACCGGCCCTTGCGGCAGGTAACACCATTGTATATAAACCGGCTGAAGTGACACCTGTAACAGCTATGAAATTATTCGAAATCCTGGAGGAAGTAGGCATCCCAAAAGGTGTGGCTAATATGGTGATGGGCCGCGGCACTGTTGTCGGTCAAACCATTGCGGAAAGCAACGATGTTGACATTGTTTCATTTACAGGAAGTACGGATGTTGGCCGCTCAATCATGAAGGCGGCAGCGGGCAACTTAAAGAAAATTTCCCTTGAGCTAGGCGGTAAATCACCTAATATCGTTTTTGCAGATGCAGATTTAGAGACAGCCGTCGATTACGGATTATTTGGCACCTTCTTCGGTGCCGGCCAAGTTTGTTCATCAGGCAGCCGAATTCTAGTTGAAGAAAGTATTTATGATGAATATGTAAAACGCTATGTTGAACGCGCAAATAAAATCAAGGTTGGACCTGGACTTGCAGAAGACAGCAACATGGGGGCAATTGTCAGTGAAGCGCAACTGAATAGCATTTTGAACTATATTGAAATCGGGAAACAGGAAGGTGCGACGCTTGCGGCAGGCGGTTACCGTCTTGTTGATGACGGTCTTGACAAAGGGTACTTCATTGCACCGACTGTCTTCACCGATGTAACACCTGACATGCGCATCGTCCAAGAGGAAATCTTCGGTCCTGTCGTTGTCATTCAAAAGTTTAAAGGTGAAGATGAAGCTATTAAACTTGCAAATGATACAGACTACGGTCTTGCTGGCGGTGTCTTCACTAACGATGGTGCAAAAGGATTGCGTGTGATCAAGAAAGTACGTGCAGGCATTACATGGGTAAATGATTATCATCCAACATATGTAGAGGCGCCATGGGGCGGTTACAAACAGAGTGGGATTGGACGCAGTTTAGGAAAATACGGCTTGGACGAATACCAAGAAATTAAACAAATCAACATTAATCTCGATGTAAAACCGGTCGGCTGGTTTCCAAATTAAGCATATGATTAGAAAGGAAGCAAATTACTTTCTTTAATCAAACCAAAAAAACTAATCCAAATACGGATTAAGTTTCAGTTTGGCGACAAAATGGGGTTTGGAGTCCGAATAGAGAGAATGTTTTTTTACTGTAATCCTCATTGGATTGAAGAGATTTGCGACACTCCTGCCGAAATACTGGCTAGGCGAGACCCCATAGGCGCTTGCTTTGAAGAGGCTTGGCAGACAGTCGGCGGAAAGGGAGCCGATTTCCTGAAAGGGTTATGTGTAATGATTGAAACGTAAGGCACTCGCTTTCCGCGGGCGGTCCGGGAGCCTCCTCGGCAGTTCGCCTGTGGGGTCTCCCTAGGCCACGCTTTTCCCGCAGGAGTCTCGTACCTTCCATTCTAATCAACTGGAACTTTTAAGAAATATTGAAGGGAAACTCGCTCTTTTTTCCACTTCGTCTACAGTCTTGAGGTTCCTTCAATTTTTTGACAAAAGGGAGATCGGATTGGTCCCACCCCGCGAACCATGATTATAAAACAAGACTATGTTACCCCTATGTTTTTTTCTGTAATCCTTAATGGATTGAAGAGATTTGCGACACTCCTGCCGAATTACTGGATAGCCGAGACCCCACAGGCGCTTGCGCTGAGGAGGCTTGGCAGACAGTCGGCGGAAAGGGAGCGGATATCTGAAACAGCTGCAACTTTTTCAAGGCAAACTGAGTTTTCATCGAGTTTGTCTACAGTCGGAAACCTAATCCAAATACGGATTAGGTTTTTTTCAAACTGTCTAGAAACCTCTTAAAGTATTCAAAAAGAAGGTAAAGTAGTTGTTTCTAAACTTATATAACTGAGAGTCAAGGTATTCAGCCATTTCGCATGCTTATTTCTTATGTACAAAAGCCCCTGTGATGATAGAAAGTGAATTTGAAAAGTGCATTGGTATGAAAAAGTGTCATACCAATGCTTTTTTCGCTTTTA
Organism: Peribacillus frigoritolerans; assembly: GCA_030562215.1. Lineage (GTDB taxonomy): Bacteria > Bacillota > Bacilli > Bacillales > DSM-1321 > Peribacillus > Peribacillus frigoritolerans_B. The sequence goes on from JAUPFL010000002.1 coordinate 1,243,899, forward strand.
AGTCAGAAGGAGCATATGGGGATTAAATATGTTCTTGCCGCTGTATCACTTAATGTTGGTGTCTTTGGATGTAGTACATAGTATCATTAAAAAGAAATGAACATTACATAATGCTCACAATATAAGTTAATAAGTTCATTGCCTTCTTTAATTTGAAAAGACTAGGGAGCCGCCAGAACTTTCAAAAAGTCTTCAATCAAGGAGGAAGTGCTCTATCAAATAGTAAAGACCAGTCAGGGAGTGGATATTGATGACTAAGTTTTATTCCGATATGACAGTGGAGGAAGCAATATCATGTTTCCCCATCGGAAGCACTGAAGTGGAAGTTTTGGATGATTCAGAAAATTTCATCGGTTTTTTGACAATAGAGGCTTTATCTGCGGCAGTGCAGCAGAGTGATTTAACGAAGCCTATTTCTCATTTCATTACTGTGAATGCACCGCTGCAGAATTTGCGGAATTACTCAATACCATATGAACAGTTTCAAGCATTCTTTGAGAGTGATTTATGCAGGGTTGTATTTAATGCCCTGTATGATGGCGTGTATATCACGGATGGTGATGGAACGACATTATTTATCAATCAAGCTTATCAGCGTATTACTGGAATAAGAGAAGAGGAAATCATCGGAAAACCGATGAGTTATTTAATTGAGCAAGGTATGATATCCGTTTCAGCTTCATTGGATTCTATTCGAACGAAGAATCAAGTTACTTTGACACAAAGAATTCGAAATGGAAGAAAGATTATCGTATCGGCCACACCTATTCTATCGCCACAGAATGAAGTCATATTTGTCATAAATAGTGTTAGGGATATTACTGAATTAATCCGGATGAAGTATACGATTGACAGCCAAAAATTATCTTTCCAACCTATTTCTCAATTATTGCCTGGCTCGGAACAGGTGAATTTACAGGAAATTATCATTGGTCCTTCTACAACGCCTTTATTCAAACTGGCTGATAAAGTAGCTAAAACGGATGCGAAGATCTTGTTACAGGGGGAAACGGGAGTAGGGAAGAGTTTAATCGCCAAGTACATACATGCCAAAAGCTCCAGGAAGGAAAAAATTTTCCTTGAAATAAATTGCGGAGCCATCCCAGCGAACTTGGTGGAATCTGAACTTTTGGATATGAACCAGGGGCATTTACCGGATCCCTTAAGAATGGGAAAATGGGGATTTTTGAGAAAGTGAATGGTGGCACGTTATTTTTGGACGAAATTGGGGATTTACCTTTAGAGTTACAGGTGAAACTTTTGAAAGTGGTAGAAGAAAACAAGTTCATGAGAGTGGGTTCCACCGAAATGAAAGAGGTCGATGTCAGGTTAATTACAGCCACCCATCGCGATCTGGCCTCCCTCGTGCAAGAAGGATCTTTCCGCGAAGATCTTTATTACCGGCTTAATATCGTTTCCTTTGAAGTCCCTCCTTTACGACAGCGAAAGGAAGAAACGATACCACTTTTAGAAATGTATTTGAAAAAATTCAATGAAAAATATAATGAAAAGAAAAAGATGACACCGGAATGCTATGAATGGCTGACGAACTATTCGTGGCCTGGTAATATACGTGAGCTTGCGAGTCTTGCGGAGCGACTGGTCGTCACGACTTATGATGATACGATTGATTTACCTAATTTACCATCTTTCATCCAGCCGGTCTTATCAAGAAAAACTACAAAACATTCTTTGAAGGAGGCCGTTTCCGAGCTGGAACATTCACTGATCCTGAATGCGATGAAAAAATATGGGACCACAAGGGCTGCGGCCATCTCTTTGGATATCAGTCAAAGCGCTTTGGTGCAAAAAATGAAAAAATTTCACATTCGATTAGAAAACGAATCGAATTAGTTTTTTTGATTTGATTTCTACTCATTAGTTATGCTGTTACCTATGATAAAAAGGTTATCCCCCTTATAAATTAAGCGTTTTCACTTTGGCATGATTCCTGCATTAGTAAAAACATGAAAGGGGAGATAACCATGAATATTTCTATATTTTCTATGGCTAACAAATTGGTGACAGGAGCAGATTCTTTGCAGCAGCTGACTGATGAGGTTACGCGATTAGGGATGAAGAATCCGTTGATAGTTACAGATAAAGTTTTAGTGGGTGCCGGGGTTGTGCAAAAGGTTGAGGATTTACTTCCATCAGCATATGGTATTTTTTCGGATGTGAATCCAGAACCTGAAATTGAAATCGTTGAGCTTTGTGTACGGTCAATCAGGGATGGAAATCATGATGGACTGATTGCGGTAGGCGGAGGAAGTGCGATGGATATTGCGAAAGCCTCTTCCGTCATGGCTACGAATTCGGGTAGCATCGAGACCTATTTTGGTACGAACTTGATTGAAGTTCCAGGCCTACCTTTAATAGCCATACCGACGACGGCAGGGACCGGGTCAGAAGTGACGAATATTTCGATTTTATCGGACAAAAAAGAACAGGTAAAGAAGGGAATTGTAAGTTCGTATCTTTTACCGGATGTAGCGATTGTATCACCCGTCATGACGCTGACTTGCCCGCCAAGTGTGACTGCTGCGAGCGGAGTGGATGCACTAGTTCATGCGGTCGAGGCCTATATTTCCAAATTTGCTTCGCCTGTTACAGATGCCTTGGCAATTGGGGCCATGAAGTTAATCGCTGTACATTTACCAAAGGCTTATGCTGCGCCAGATAATCTGGAAGCACGGGAAGCCATGATCACCGGAAGCCTAATGGCAGGGTTAGCTTTTGGAAATGCCGGGGTTGGAGCTGTTCATGCCTTAGCTTATCCGCTTGGAGGCCGCTTCCATTTATCACATGGGGTTAGCAATTCATTGTTACTGCCATTTGTCATGAAGTGGAATAAAATTGCATGTTTGGAAAGGTTCCGCGACATTGCTGAAGCACTTGGAGAGAAAGTCAATCATTTAAATGAGGATGAGGCAGCGGATAAAGCTATAGAAGCGATGACCAGAATATGTCGTTATGTTGATATACCACAGTCACTAAGTGAATTTGAGATTCCTGAATCGGCTTTAAGTGAAATGGCTGCCGAAGCCATCAAACAAGTCCGTTTACTCCGTAATAATCCCCGTGCATTAAACGTTCGGGATATCGAAAAAATATACCGTTCAGCCTATGGTTCTTAAGTGGAGGAAACAATATGAAATGGAAAAACCGTCGCTACGGAGAAGAGACATCGTATATATCTGCGGGACCTTTTAAGATTAGACTCCCATTTGTCCATTATCGTTTTGAGTGGCCTGACTACGTTCAAGGATTATTGATGTGTGCAGTGGACCTTGGAGCGATAACACTGCTTGCAGACCACCTGGGTATGCCTTTTGATGTGGCTCTAGCCGTCGTTATCTTGAATGGATTATTATACTTGGCGCATCATTTACTCGGGGACCCGGTTATACCAGGTTGGATTACACCTGCGGTTCCATTGCTTGTATTGTTCGTCGGGCAATTTCCGGAGGGGCCTGATCGGGTTTATGCACTCGTTGCGTTTCAATTAACATTAGGTATTTTATCGATATTGCTGGGAATGACCGGACTTGCCAGTAAGGTCGTGCGATTAGTGCCGAATGCAATCAAATCAGGCATTATTTTAGGAGCGGGTATTGGTGCTGTCGTTTCCATTTTTGAAGCGGGTGGCAAGTTTGATTTATTTCCTTATACAATAAGCATTTGTATCGGCTTTGCCTTTTATCTGCTTTTTTCGAAAAGTTTTGGAAAATTGAAAATGCGAAATAAAGTTTGGGTATTCATAGGCAATTTAGGGATATTGCCGGCAATTTTGCTCGCAGTCTTTGTAGCCCCAATTTTTGGAGAAGCGAAATGGCCTGATATCCAATGGGGATTCAGCAGTCCGGATTTTGCTACGCTTTGGTCAGACTATACTGTTTTCGGTTTAGGTTTTCCTGCCTTGACCTTCTTTTTAAGTGCGATTCCAGCTGTTTTTGCTACTTATTTAGTCGTATTCGGGGATGTGCTCAAAACAAAAGCGCTGCTTTCTGAATCCGATGAGGTCAGGGAAGATGAAAAAGTGGACTATAACCCAAACAGAGCTCATTTAATTTTTGGCGGCCGAAATGTGATCATGAGTTTTATCGGACCTGATATAACAATGTGCGGTCCGTTGTGGGCAGCCATGCAGGTCGTGGTTGTGGAACGGTTCAAGAATGGCAAGAAAGCCATGAATTCTTTCTTCGGCGGTGCCGGCTCGTTCCGTTGGGGTACGAATACAGGGTTATTCTTATTGCCGGTAGTCAGCCTGGTGGAACCAATTCTCGGTGTCGCCTTGGCCTTGACGCTTTTGGTTCAAGGATATGTTAGCGTACGAGTTGGCGTGATGCAGGCGAAGAGCCAACGCGACCTTGGAATTGCAGGTGTCGTTGCTGCCATCCTTGTTATAAAAGGTGCTGGCATGGCGTTTGCAGCAGGAATTCTATTATGTGCCTTATTATATGGCAAGGACTTTTTCAAAGGAGAGAATGATAAGACTTTTACAGATCATGGAGAAGAAGAGGAGATTAAAGCATCATGAAAAAGTAGTGGAAAAATGGCCAATTTATATAAACGGCGCACCTATTCATACAGAAAATCATTTTGTAGTGGAAAATCCAGCAACATTGGAGCCTGTGGGCTATGTTCCGGATGCTAACGAAAAAGAGGCAGAGGCTGCTGTTGATGCAGCTCAAGCTGCTTTTCTGACTTGGTCGAAAACCAGTGCATACCATAGGGCGGAATTACTTGAGAAGTGGTACACGATCATTGAGAACAGGCTGGATGAAATCGCAACGATCATGACACTGGAACAAGGTAAGCCATTGGCAGAAGCAAAAGGTGAAATGAAATATGCCTCAAGTTTCGTGAAATGGTTCGCTGAAGAAGCAAAGCGCAACTATGGGGAAATCATACCAGCTTCCGTTGCATCAAAGCGTATTTTAGTGCAAAAGCAGGCAGTCGGTGTCGTTGCTGCCATTACCCCGTGGAATTTTCCTGCTGCCATGATCACGAGAAAAGTGGCGCCAGCTCTTGCATCGGGATGTACCGTGGTCATCAAACCCGCGGAACAAACGCCTTTGACCGCTTTGCTATTGGTTGAAAGTGCTCATGAAGCAGGAATTCCGGCTGGTGTGATAAATATTGTAACTACACAAAACCGGGAGATGTATCAGACGTGTGGATGAATGATTCACGTGTTAAGAAGATCACATTTACCGGCTCCACTCCTGTAGGGAAACATCTAATGAAAAAGGCGGCAGAAACAGTAAAAAAGTCTCGCTTGAACTCGGTGGATTGGCCCCGTTCATCATTTCAGAGGATGCGAATATCGAAGAAGCAGTTAACGGTTTGATTCAATCGAAATTCAGGAATGCTGGACAAACATGTATTTGTGCGAACAGGATATTCGTTCATGAGACAATTGAACAGCCGTTTTTAAAAGCTTTTAAAGAAGCCGTTTTAACTTTGAAGGTTGGAAATGGAATGGAAGGAACCGATCTTGGTCCATTGATAGATGGAGCCGCAGTGAAAAAAGTTAGCTTCAATTGGAGGATGCTGCAAATAAGGGGGCAATCATCCACACCTCAAAAGTCGATGAAAAACAAGGCCATTTTATAGCACCGGCCATACTTTCCAATGTAACGGATGATATGCTGTGCATGCAGGAAGAAACGTTTGGGCCAATTGCGCCAGTCAGTACATTCAAAACCGATCAAGAAGCTATAGATCGAGCCAATAACACGAATTTTGGCTTGGCAGCTTATGTGTATACCGAGTCATTAAATAGGGCAGTTGCCTATACGGATGGTCTTGAATATGGGATTGTCGGTATTAATGACAGTGCCCCATCCACAGCCCAAGCACCATTTGGAGGCATGAAGGAAAGCGGTATAGGCAGGGAAGGGGGACACTACGGCATGGATGAATATTTAGAAGTGAAGTATGTCTCCATGCAGCTTGGCCAGTAAATAAAAGAGAAGAGTCCGCCATGATTCTTCAGGCAAAAAAGAGTGGAAGGCCTATCAAATAACGATGTGCCTTCCACTCTTTTCAATGGTTAAAAAGCATCTATACATCCCTTCAGATATGAAGGAGGAAAGGTCATGTTTCCAAGGATGACATCGAAGTCAGCACCGGTAGCCTTGGGAACGTTACTTGTATTACCATGGAAAGTCTCATTTGCAAGTAATGCAAAGGCCACCGCTTCTTTCGCTTCAGAAGAGTATCCCAACTCTTCTTGAGTCAAGACTTGAATAGAATCTCCAAGCAGTAATTGAATCATATTTAATAACGTTTTGTTATAGCTGCCGCCGCCGCCAATGATCACTTCTTCAATATTGGTTTTTGGAAAGATGAAATTTCGGTAGTTCTCGACAATGGACTTTGCTGTAAACATCGTTACTGTAACTAAAATATCTTGGTTTGGAAGCGATTCAAACATCTTTAATAGTTTTACTGCATATTGCTTGCCAAACAATTCCCTGCCCGTTGATTTTGGCGGGGGCTCATAATATATGGATGACTCATAAAATAAGATAAAAGTTCGTCATTAATTTGTCCTTGTTTGGCTATGTTACCACCTTCGTCATAGCTTATATTGTACAATTGGCGGCATACTTCATCAATGATCATATTCCCAGGACCTGTATCAAAAGCGTACATGTCATTCAGAGATGCTTGCTTGGGTAAAACGGTTACATTTCCAATGCCACCTATGTTTTGGAGTAATCTTCCCTTTGCTTCACTTCTATAAAGAATGTATTCGGTAAAAGGAACGAGAGGGGCTCCTTGTCCCCCAGCAGCCATGTCCATCGTACGAAAATTAGAGATTACAACTGTGTTTGTATCGTGAGCAATTACTGCCGCTTCCCCAATTTGCAAAGTGGAGGGTATATAATTTTGTTCTTTTAAAGGCTGGTGGTAAATGGTTTGTCCATGGGATCCAATAAGATCAAGTTTATTAATGGGAAATCCAGCTTTATGACAAACCTCCTTTATCGCATTGGCAAATAATTTCCCTAATTTAAAATTCAAACTGCAAATTAACTGCACATTCCGGACATTAATCCAACTATGTACATCGCCATTCCACCTAGAGGAGATTAAAGGAGCGATTCAAAGTCTTGAATTGGTGCCAGGAGAGATGATTCCTTCAGAAAAAGAATACACTGAAAAGTATGGCATAAGCAGGATGACGGTGAGACAGGCCATTTCTAACCTCGTAAATGGCGGTTATTTATATAGGCAGTGCGGAAAAGGAACATTCGTTGCCGAACAAAAGTCGGAGCCGTCCTTGCAAGGTTTGACAAACTTTACAGAGGATATGATTTCAAGTGGACTTAAACCAAGTACACGAGTTATCAGTTTTACAGAGGTCAATGCAGATCATGAACTTGCTGCAAAGCTTGAGGTTGAAGCAGGAACTCCTATTTTCGAACTGGAACGTGTAAGGCTTGCTGATCGGTTGCCGATGGCATATGAAAGGCTATACATCCCTAAAGGTCTTGCCCTGGATCTTACGGAAGAAATAGCCGTAAGTGCCATTCATGATTATGTTGAAAAAAGTTTGGCTTGAAAATCCAGCATGGCATACAAGTAATTGAAGCCGCCATCGCTCAAAAAAAGAGGCACAAATGCTCGGGGTAGCCGAAGGTTCCCCTGTATTTCTGATAGAACGGAGAAGTACCCTTGATACCAATCAACTACTTGAGGTTGTCAGATCTGTCTTCCGGGCTGATCGGTATAAATTCAAAATCAATTTGGAGCGGTCATCATGAGCAAAAATAAAATGGTAGTAAGAATCACGTTCTTAAAGATTACTAAAAACCCCCTTGCCCAATATGGGCAAGGGGGTTTTTAGTAGAATATCATTTTTAAAGTTTGAGAATTTTCCAGATAGGAGGAGAATAACAATCCGGGACCTTAATTATTCGCCAGGCTTTCTGTCAATCGGTTTTCTTTCCAAATAACTGTAATACCAAGCCCAATGACGATAATGACGGCAGCGAAAAGGTAAGGGTAATGGATGTTTACGTCAAAAAGCAATCCTCCCATGGATGGCCCGGCGATATTCCCTAAGCTCGTATAGGTGGAGTTCATTCCAGCAACGAATCCTTGTTCTTTACCGGCAGCTTTTGATAAAAATGTCGTCAATGCCGGACGAAGCAGGTCAAATGCAAGGAAGATGAAGCAAGTTACCACTAGTACTGCCAAAAAGCTGGAAATCATAGTGGATGCTACCGCAAAAATGGCACCGACGATTAAACATAATTGGATAAGCTTCTTTTCGCCGAGAATATCTACCAGTTTTCCAAACATGAAGACTTGCACAACAACTCCAAAAATAGAGCTTATTGTAATGATAATTGCAATATCCTTCGGCGTGAAGCCGAATTTATGATCAGAAAATAGGCTAAAAACAGTTTCATAGGCTGATAAACCAAAAGCGAGTACAAATACAATGATGAACGCAATAAAATAAACCGGATTCAGTGATTTTTTAAATCGCCCATAAAGTTTGTTTGCTTTGTATTAGCAGAAACTTTTGCAAGCTGTTCCTTTGTCATCGGCTCTTTTAAAATGAATATTGATGAAAGGCATGCTATAAAAGCAATGGCCGCCGCAAGGAAGAAGGGCAAGCGTATACCATATTCTGCAACAAAGCCACCGATTCCTGGTCCTATTATGAAGCCCAAGCTAATGGCGGCTGAAATATAGCCCATTGCTTTTGGCCTTTCTTGAACGGATGTAATATCCGCAACATATGCAGTAACACCTGGCATGATAAAGGCAGCACTGATTCCGCCTAGGATCCTTGATAAATAAAACACCGACACGTTTGTCCCTACACCGAAGATTAATTCTGAAACACCAAAAAGGAATAAGCCGATGATGATGATTTTCTTTCTGCCGTAACGGTCAACCCAACGACCTGCGAATGGAGACATAACAAGCTGTGAAACCGCAAAAACGGCAACCAGATAGCCCATCGTGCTTCCTGATAAATGCATGATATTCATAAATGACGGCATAACGGGAATGATCAGTCCAATTCCCAGAAAAGCAATGAATATATTGCTTAGAAGAATAATTAATACCGCCTTTTGTTCTTTAATTGGTTTATTCATGTTTTAACACCACTTTCTTTGTGAATCATTTTTGTGAAATACCCCTCCAAAACACTTTCCAAGAGGCTGCTAATTTATCCTTAAGCCGTTTCTCATCATTGCCGTATACAAGTTCAAGCAAAATGGAATCCACGACTCCTAAGAATGCATAGGTCGGCGTTATGGCTTCATCTTCGACGATTAATTTGGCATTGATCCAATCCTGGAATTTACATTCCAGGATCGCCTGCACCTTTTCCTCGATATCTATCACTTCCTGCCCGATTTCTTTTTCAAGATGCGCTGGCGGAAAAAGGACATACGCAGCCAAAACTTTATATGCTCATTTTTTTGGAAAAGGTCAATGACCAATTGAAGGAATCCGTATAAATCTTTTTCAGGATTTTTTGAATCCATTTTATTGAAATATTGGTGTTTCGAAGATAGCTCCGTCTCTTTCGCATCACGTAAAACTTGGAGAAAAAGATCATCCTTGCCTTTAAAATGAGCGTAAATGGATTGCTTTTTCATGCCGACTTCTTCAGCTATTTGAGAAAGCGACGCTCCTTCATAACCATGAATCGTGAAATATTTTAGAGCGGCTTCCTTAATTTCATTACTTTTCAATAATATCACCTCATAATTTAACGAACGTTCGTCAGTTATCATAGCAAATTAAATAAATATATGCAAGCGAATATGTTTATAAAAAGGTAGTATGCCTGAAATCCTTCATAATTATGACGCTATATTTGAAAAGGGCAATATTGTTGTTACCAGCAATAGATATGCACTCAAGGCTATTCACAAAATTCCCGCATATAATTCTTTATGGATAATAAAGAGACAGGTGGGATGAAGTTGGATACGTATGACATCAGAAAAGCGATTCATTACTATTACACAAAAATACAAGAAACGAATCACCCTTATTATTGGTACTGTTTGGCTGAGGCCCAAAGTAGGGCCGGTTTAACAAATGAAGCACTGCAAACGATTGATAACGCCTTGTCGTTTCAAAATCCTTATCCTTCAAAGCAAGAACTGCAAGACATGCAATTGAACCTCGAAACCGTTCTTTCAAGACAAATGAACTCCAACAGATCAGTCATAGTGACCTCAAAACAAGGCGATATTGATGGGGACGGGACAAGGGACAATGTTTTTCTTACTGCAATCAAAACCCCTGATAGCCCCTTTTGGAGGAATATAACTTTGGTTATCCAAAATGGGAGGACTAATCAATATGAACAAGTTCCCATGAAAAATAACGCAGGATATAATCCAACGCTTTTTCTTGGTGATTTTACAGGTAATAAGAGGGATGACATTTTAGTGGTCATTGATACAGGAGGAAGCGGCGGTTCCATTTATGCGTATGTTTTTTCCTACCTTAACGGTCAACTCATGACCATTTTTAATTCAGATACATTCAACGAAACCTTTAAATTCGATGTTAATTATGAAAACCGATACAAAGTAAAGGTGATCAGCCATTACCTAAAAGAAAGGTACATAATTGACCTTACTTATAAGGATAAGGAATATTTATCTGAAATTTATAACAAGGATGGTGTATTGAAGGCCCCTATAGAAGGATGGGTCAATCCTTTATCTGGGTTATATCCGGTTGATTACAATAGGGATGGCATATATGAGCTCGAAGCGTATCAGAGGATCGTAGGTAGGTACAATGCCGACTCACTGGGATTTGTACAGACCGTATTGAAATGGAACGGGAAAGTGTTTGCTCCTGATCGGCAGAATGTGGCTATTTTTGGAAAGGAAATATAGACATTGGAATAGAAAGTCCATGAACAAGGTACAGGCAAAATCTTCGCCCAAAAGAAACCGGAAAATATTCTTGGCAATGGTTCACCTGACATTGTTCATTTACGAAAATTGAACCGGCTTTCTATTCGGTTCAACAAACTTTTTCGAAGGGGATTAATGCTTTTTGGAATTCTTAGTAGGCGATACCTACACGTGATTTTAAATAATCGTTACTTTTTATTTGGCTAAATGCAAATTCTGCTGTATCCGGAACTGATATTTTAACGCCATCCTGCGGCAAAAAATCACCTTCTACACGATATGTACCAACTCTTTCTCCATCCGGCAAATACGTTGGGCAGACAATCGTCCATTGAAGTGTTGATTGTTTTAGCAAGTCGAAAACTACATGATGTTCCTTCGCTGCACGGGTAGACTTCTGCCTTGATTCATTTGACTGATAACGCAGTGATTGTGGGGTTGTTCTACTTTGCAGGATACCTGCCGTTCCAATGGTTATAATTCGTTGTATACCTTCGTTTTCCATTGCTTCGATAATTAGTGGCATACTTGCTGATAAAGTGGTTGTCCCATCAGTATTCAGTGCACTAATCACTACATCAATTCCATGCATGGCACGTACGATATCATCTTTATTTAAAACATTACCTTGAATAATGGTTAAATTGGCATTGTTTATTCCAATCTTCTCTGGAGTGCGAACTAAAACAGTAACATGGTGCCTGTCCTGCAGACCATAAGTAACTAATTGACCCCCAACTCGTCCAGTTGCACCCAAAATTAAAATATTCATAGAAACGAACCTCCTTTTTTCGAATATAATCATTCCACTAACATTGTATCGTCATTTTCAACTAATGGGGAGCTTTAGTGCACTAAGATATAAAAGGGCCGCTCAAAAGCTTCATGAGGGGCCCGTTTGAATTAGAATAAAAGCATTTCTTAAACAAGAAATTAGCGACCACAATTCGCCCCTAATATTCCCGTCCTTCTTTCGATTTTAGAAAAGCATCAACTGATTCATCTAATAATTTTTCCCGATTAGGATCTTCATTGACATCTGTATCCACTTCCATTACGTAGTTGTTTAATTTATCAACCTGGTTTTTATTTTTTTGTTTGGCATATAAACTCCTTCTTTAACAGATATTTTTTAATTAGTATGAACCATTGATCCAATATTCACTAAGATTATTTTCAGCTCCTTTCCCGAATTGAGACCTCTAGTCTTGATGGAAGCTTGAAACAACATCCATAATTTTAATTAGCATTATTGACTGAATATTATAAATATTGTAATATTTAGTTTGTGCATTTATTTTTGAAACGATGTTTTATATTAAAAACGAATATAGGTTTTCCTTTTGTAAAGTCAAATTATCTGATAGGAGGTTTTTGTTAGTGAAGAAAAGAATAAGGAATACTTCTTTTGGTTTATTGTTGGTAGTTTCCATAATTCTATCAATATCAATATTTCTACCTTCTTTTGGCCAAACTGCCGTAAAGCAACCGGACTTTAAAGTAACTTTATTAGGAACAGGTTCCCCTCTATTAAGTACCTCCCGCTCCGGTCCAGCTACTCTTGTAGAAATTGGTGATGAAAAACTCCTCTTTGATGCTGGGCGCGGAACTGCTTTACAATTATATAAAGCGAATATGTTACCAGGCAGTGTTGATAAGTTATTTCTTACTCATTTGCATTCGGATCATACAATCGGCATACCGGACGTATGGCTTACAGGTTCTTTACCGACAGGAGGAAAAGAGAGCAAGCATTTAACATTTGGGGTCCTAAGGGAACCGAGAAAATGATGTTACATATGAATAAAGCATTTAAAGCCGATTTGGATGCAAGGGATGACTCTGGAAATGGCAACGTTGAAGGTGCAAGTATTACGGCAAATGATATCAAGGAGGGCATTGTCTATAAGAAAAACGGAATTGAAGTAATAGCCTTCAAAGTAGACCATAAATCAATTGAGCCTGCTTTCGGTTATCGGGTTAATTACAAAGGACATTCAGTAGTTATCTCAGGTGATACCCGCTATAATGAAAATCTAATTAAATTTGCCAAAGGTGCTGATGTGGTTATTCATGAGGTTGCAGCGGCAAAGACCTGATAATGAATCGGAATCAATAGCCAATATACTTGATCTTCACACTACACCGGAGGAAGCAGGTAAAGTCTTTAGCCAAATACAACCAAAACTTGCCGTGTACTCACATATTGTATTATTGGGAGGACTAACAGAAGAAAAAGCTGATTTGCTCGAAAGAACAAAAAAACATATGAAGGAGCTGTTTTAGTAGGTGAGGATTTGCTGACCATTGAAATTGGGGACAAGGTTCAAGTACAGCCGCCGGTTAACGAGGCGAACTCGGGAAACTAAACAGACAGGGCTGCAGCGATCAGATGAGTTAGGCCTATTAATTAATGCGATGAAAGTGTGAAACACGAGCTGCCTTACAAAGCCAAATAAATGCACATTTTTTCTAAAGGGAATCCAAAAAGAGAAGGATTCCCTTTAACTCTAAATTAAATAAACGGCATATGAGATGATCTATATTTTTTGTAATAGCCCATGGTTTGGTAGAAGAAGGTAAAACAGAGTCAGGCCATCAGTAGAAATCAGTGAGATAGACGAGGAATCTTATATGGTTCTTGTACGAATAGAGGAAAAAACGTCGAAATGAAATCAATTTTGCTTTTGCCTGCATAGACCAATAGCAAGGCATATTTTTAAGTCAAATATTAGGGTAGACACGAAAAAAAATCCCCGACATGCATATCGTGAATGGCTCCAAGAAGTCTATGACAATGCTAATGTTTTTCACTAATCGCTCTTCTTTATTCGTGATGTTATTTATTTTGATGCATAACGTTACATTACGCATGAGATTAGAACCAAGACTGTTGAACTTCTTGAAGTTGTTGTTGAGCTTCTTCAAGCTGTTGCTGTGCTTGTTGGAATAGTTGTGGATTATCATTAGCTTGGGCAGATTGTATAGCCTGTTTGGCTTGTTGAGCCGCATTGATAGCTTGCTGATATTGTTGTTTTTGTGTCATTTTAAAAGTCTCCTTCATTATATTTACTAAAGGCTAAACCTTTAATCTTTTTATATTTTGTATATAATTTGGATATTATTCATGTATAGGTTGATTCATTTCTCTAAACGAACGATTGAAGAATATACCAACCTTTAAAACAAGCTGGTTTCACGATTAAAAGTATGAGATAAGGCATTAAGAGAAGGGATTATTCGTAAGAAATGGAATTAAAAATTATTCAATGAAAGGGGGCAGGACAGCGTAATAGCTTGCTTGCAGATATAATGTTCAACGAAGGAATTTAATGCTATGGTCCATACTCCGATGTCGACCAGTGATTTATGTCGGAATATTCGACAAAGGGAGCCGAGGAGTGGTTGGGAGATTCGCATTTAGGGAAAAAGTACGGGGAATGTAGTTCTCGCAAACCGGCAGCTTGATAACGTACGAAATATATAAGAAGCCGACCTAATATAAGGCCGGCATTAGGTATATGGGATGATCTTTGCGTTTACGAGAGCAAGCCTTAGATTCTCGACCATTTTGTTCCAAAGCTGCTCCTTGTTCATCATGACAATGTCCAGTGACATCTGCAGCGGAGGCGCGGCCCCAAGCCGAAGTAGTTAGCGATCTTTGGCGATAATTCATTTAAACGGAATAGATCGCCGTTTGTTATGTTAAACACTTGATTGGCATCACGCTCTGTTGCCTTCGCGATCTGTCAACTCCATGAGGTATCGTAAGCACCCGGCTTGCCAGGAAACCGCAACGGAATTCCAAGATCCTTCTAAATTGAGGCGTAAATCGCAATAACCATGGAGAAGTTCATCGGACTTCCAAGCGAAAAGCCGCAGACTGCAGAAGGACGAAACGCCGACCAAGTCCGATTTTTACCATTTTGTTTTTGTTCAAGAAATCTTACTGATCAACATAGAAATCGAGCGGCATATGGTTTGGTTCTGTCTCGCGAGCAAGCGTTTTGAACGGGCCGAGATTGCGCTTCAGATAGAGCCAAGCGTTATACAGGCGTAACATTCGATTTTGATAATGGTGTATATCTTTAGATCATAACGTTAATTATTATTATTTGGGTACACCAGCTTTAATCCAAAAAGGGCGCTTGAATTTAATAAAAGGAGAGCACATACCAATATGTGCTCTTCTATTTTTATAGGTATTTATAATGTAGGTCTTGATTCCAGATCCTCTAATACCATTCCCATTGTTCTGAAGGTATCTTGAATAAGGAAGTTTGAATTAATATGGGTACCCATTTAATCCTGTACCGAAAAGTTCGAATTCAGGATCTTTTGACTGAGTTATTGGAGGGGCTTCGGATCGCGCTATAGAAGAGTTGATAGCACCTTCAACTAACTCTGCAGGGGTTTCGTCATTCTCTTTATGCAATGGGTTATCAATCATACCCAAATCAACTCCTTTTAATAAGATTAACGAATGGTAAGTTATTAATTCCCTGAATATTTTGATTTTATGCTAAAAAATATGGCGATGACTTGCATTAGTGAAGTGAACGGGAAGAACTTGTAAGCAATCGAGCTAAAATTTTTATTATAGAATGTATAATGATTATTTTATGTTCGTAAAAAAGATTGGTACCGATTCTTTTTCAGATGAGGGGTGTAATGAAATTCCAAGCAGGATCATTATCGATCCTTATCCACGAATTATTTTTTGTTCTTAGGCCTTCTTAGTAGCAAAAGGAGTGAAAAAAATCATTCCATACCTGAATACACATTGTTACAGGACGCTCTAGTGATTGGTCCAGTTCAATTGACTGGAAGGCTAAAGTGGAGTGAGAATCCTTTGCTTGTTAACAAAGTAAGCCCACTCGGAAAAGCCGATTTCCTTTAGTCTTTTCTTAACTAGTTCAAAATCATCGCCAATACGTTTAGGTGTATGCGAATCTGATCCAAATGTTACTTTCACATTATAGAAAAGAGCTCGTTCTAAAATGTCATCAGCTGGATACCATCCTCCGCAATCTTTTGTTTTACCAGAAGTATTGATCTCAATGGCGATATCTTCTTGACTAATGATTTTTAACGTTTTTTCAATACTGTCAGTCTCAATGGAAGAAAAGGCTGGATAAAAACCTTTCATTGCATCAATATGGCCTAAGATTTGGAATACTCCGCTTTTTGCAGATTGCTGTATTAAATTATAGTATTCATCCTTTATTCTTGACTGTTCTTTATCGGTCAAGCCATTCCAACGCCCTCTTTTAAAAATGCTAATGTCTTGAACATAATGAACTGATCCAATTATGTAGTCAAAAGGGTGTAAAAGATATTGATCACGGTAGACATCAATGTGATCAGGGAAGAAATCACTTTCCATTCCTAATAGCACGTGAATTTTATCTTCATACTTCTTTTTTAAACGAAGTACTTCCTCAATATAAGGGACAAGTTCACTTTTTGCCATTGCAATAGTCGGGTAGAGATGGTCGTCCTCACTATAGAAATATGGAGAATGATCGGAAATCCCAATATATTGCAAGCCGTATTCAATGGCTTGCTTTACATAATCCTCAATTGTGCCGATAGCATGTCCACAGCGTTCATGGTGAGTGTGCAGATCAAATTTTATTGAATTCGTCATATTCTTAGGCCTCCTAAAGTGAACCGGATTGTCTTATTTTTATCATATCCAAAATTCATACTCTTTCTCACAAATGAAAGAAGATTTATACTCCTTAAAAATACCCTTCGAAAACAAATTTCTATTTTACGGATTTAATTTAATTCATATCAATTACCAGATATCTTAGTTCGAGTAAATGTATAAATGTTGAATTCCCAAGACAAACTAAAATGTTCAAATATGTAAAAAGAAAGGGAAGATACTGAATGACAAAGGTATTGTACATCACGGCTCATCCTCATGATGACAAACAATCTTACAGTATGGCCGTTGGAAAAGCATTTATTGACACTTATAAAGAAGTAAATCCCAGCCATGAAATTGTGAATATTGACCTTTATAAAGAAAACATTCCTGAAATTGATGTAGATGTTTTCAGTGGTTGGGGAAACTTCAAGCTGGAAAGGGTTTTGAAGAACTCTCGTCGGAAGAGAAAGCAAAAGTCAGTCGACTCTCAGAGTTATGTGAGCAATTTATAGCTGCCGATAAATATATATTTGTAACGCCTTTATGGAATTTTTCATTCCCGCCAGTTTTGAAAGCATATATTGATTCCGTAGCTGTTGCAGGTAAATCATTTAAATACACCGAACAAGGCCCAGTTGGTCTTTTAACTGATAAGAAAGCCTTGCATATTCAAGCTCGTGGCGGTATTTATTCAGAAGGACCGGCAGCTGAAATGGAAATGGGTCACCGATATCTAAGTATCATAATGCAATTCTTCGGAGTGCCTTCCTTTGAAGGTGTATTCGTTGAAGGACATGCAGCAATGCCTGATAAAGCACAAGAGATTAAAGAAAAGGCTATAGCACGATCAAAAGATTTAGCTTCTACTTTTTAAATCAAAGAGTCAACAGCTTGTTGGCTCTTTTTTTGTCATGATGAAATTGAAATATCTAAGTAATTCTTACTTCACACCAATCAGGTAAATTCCTCTAATTAAGGAGTATGATTTTTTACTGCTAATGGTTCCCTTTGGAATTCCCTTTTGATGGAATAGCTTGTAGTGAGGTTATCAAACCCTTCTATGATAGCGAAGGTAGAGGATAGAATGATATTTTTAGATATATGAAGAAGCTAAAAAAGACCCACTTAGGGTCCTTGATTAGCTAAATGGACTAGATTAGACGAGTCACTAATTCCTTTTTGTTTCAAATGAGTTGATAATCGCTACCCTCTTTTAATGAAAACCACCATGTTTGTCAGTTTTACAATAAAAATGTGTAGGATTCGCCATCTTCTGGTACTAATACATTAGAGGAAATTCCCTTTTCATCAATAAAGCTTTTTAATTCTTTTTTGATAATGTCCAGTGATTGACAGCTTCCATGTGGCTCACAATAATTTGGGCGTTCGGGGCAGCCTTGTTCGCTTCATAGATATCCTCTTTCCCCATGACGAGAGAACCGCCTTCAATGAATTGATTATCTCCACCATTTACAACAATGATTTCTGGTTTATTTGTAGCGATAACTTCTTGAACTGCGTCATACCATACCGTATCTCCTGCTATATATAACGTTTTTTCATTTGAGTGTTTGAAGACCACCCCACATACTACACCAGCAAGTTTTAATATTTCCCTCTTCCGTGCTCTCCTTTTGTTTTGATTAATTGGATACCCTCGTATACTGTTTCTCCTTGTAATACTTCTACATTTTTGAAACCAGCTTTTTCAACTTCTGTAGCATCTTCTTCATTTTGAACAAACATTTTGATATCTTTCGGCAATACTTCTTTGGCCACATCATCAAAGTGATCCAGATGAAGGTGAGTGACAATGACGGCATCTATATCATGAATGATATTTTCAATGGATGTTGGTAAACTAACTAAAGGATTAAATTGATCTTGTCTTAATGAATTTGGGAAAGGTGGGTACGTACCTTTCTCAGCTAACATCGGATCTATTAAAAACTTTTTACCTGCATATTCGACAACGAGCGTGGCATTTCTAATTTGTTTTATATTCATCTTTATCTCTCCTTTTCTTTGATCTGCATATAGTTTATACTATGGCCAATTACCAAATACATATATAAAATCAAGTCTTTTGGCCATTTGGCTTGATAATTGAAAGGATTTGAATAAATGTTAGATAATACGGATAAGGGTATCTTGCATGAACTTTCCAAAACAGTCGAATCACGATGAAAGAATTGGGGGAGAAGGTCCATTTGACTGGTCAAGCAGCTGCAGCTAGAGTTGCCAAATTAGAGGATAATGGAGTGATTGAGGGGTATACCATTCAAGTAAATCAAGTGAAATTAGGGTGTTTCATACATGCTTTTATTACAATCATTATACAAAGCACTCATCATCAACCTTATTTGACGTTCATAAAAACACAGAATCAATATATCATAAATAACTATAAAATCAGTGGAGATGGTTGTTATCTTCTCGAATGTAAATTTCCATCTAATGAAGCATTAGACGAATTTTTGGGAGACTTAAACAACCATGCGAACTATAAATTATCCATTGTTATCAAAAAATAGGGCATCAACTAAACTTAAACAACGATATTGAACACCATCCGATTAATATGGGGGTGTTTTGTGTGTTTTATAACAACTAGTCTTATTGATGTTAAGATACTTTTTAAAGAAAAAGAAGAGAAGGCACCACATCCGGTTCGTTTTCCACTATGGACGAGAAAAATTTTCTTTTTTGCCATTCTTCTTATTCGTTATAATTATTTGACCATAAGTAAAGGAAAAGATAACTGTAACCATTCATTCTGTTAAAATCCAGACTGACCTTACATCGTTCGAACAGGAAAATATATTAATCATTGTATAAAAAGTCAGAAAAATATAAAATATACTTAAATCGGATGTTTTTTTTTCTATTAACAGTTTGTCTTGAGTAGGGAATTTCCACCTACTTCACTATCATTTAAATATTTATTCCTTAAAAGAAAAGAGTGGGTTTTATGATGAAAGACATTAAAAATATCTATTGTGTAGGCCGAAACTATGCCTTGCATGCAAAAGAGCTGAATAATGAAATTCCAACTTCCCCTTTTTTATTTTCAAAACCGACTCATTCGCTCGTGGAAGCAAATGGTCAGTCAATTACGTTGCCGGGTAATCAGGGTTCCGTTCACTTTGAAACTGAACTTGTCATACATATCGCAAAACAATTCGAATCAGGAATGAAAGTAGATGAAATAGTAGATTCCATGGCCATTGGGTTAGATTTAACACTTAGAGATGTTCAATCACAGTTAAAACAAAAACAGCATCCTTGGCTTTTGGCTAAAGGATTCAAAAATTCGGCAGTTGTTAGTGATTTTATTCCGTTTCCAGGTGTCGAAGCATGTGAACAATTGGATTTTTCCCTTTTAAAAAATGGAGAGCGTGTACAAGTCGGAAATATTAAAGATTTACTTTTTGATTTGCAAACCATTATAGAATTTACAGCAGAGCATTTTGGGCTCGGAAAGGGAGATATAATTTTTACCGGTACTCCAAGTGGTGTCGGTCCTCTTTCAGATCTAGACAAGCTTTCACTAAACTGGGGCGGAAATGAAATAGGATCCTGTTCAGTCACACTCCATTCATGAAAAAAGACAGTCATTTTGACTGTTTTTTTATGGAATAACTCAATTTTAGACAAAAAGAAGAAACTCGTCTAAAATGAAAAGAACAATATAACATTCATGGAAACGGCCAATTTGTCACGTGCTTTTTCAAATAAGGTTTGGCCATTAAAGTTTGGCTTTGGTAAAATTATTTTTTATGGAGTATTTTAGAACCTTTTAAATGCATGATGATACAATTAAAGTGCCATATTTTAATTATATAGGGTAGAACAGGGTGGAATGAGCATGAAAAACAACCAAGAAAAGAAGTATTTAGATAATTGGCTCTCTATAACAAATATTCAAATGGGCATCACGAATGAGCTGGAAAGTGCTTTGCAAAAAAATCATAACCTTTCGTTAAAAGAATTTTACGTTCTTTACTTTTTATCCAAAACAAGCGATAAACAATTGAGGCTGCAACAATTACAAGATATGGTAGGATTAAGTCAAAGTGCTATATCTAGGCTGGTAGTCAGGCTAGAAGCAAAAAGCTGCGGCGTATTACAAAGGCAAATATGTGAAGATGATCGACGAGGTATTTACACACGTTTAACTACATTAGGTGAAGAAAAACTACAAATTTCCTTAAATACTGTTCATGAAATTCTGCAATCTGCTCTTTCAAAAGGAAACCTTCAAGAGGAATTACAATCCTTAATCCAGAAATTGTGAATGGTTTTTATATCTCTTATATAATAAGGAAGTCGGTTATTTCTATATTTTTAGATAGGAATATACCTTTCGCCCAGTAAGGTAATTAAGATCGGATCTGTTGGGAAGCTGTTTATGCTCATATAAATGCAGGCGCATGCATTTTTGGTCGTTTGAATGTAAGCGCATTCAATTGAATAATTACCATTCATCACAATGCATTATATAAACTTCTTTCAATGAGGGAACCTAACTTGCTTGTTGTATTCGGTCGGTGTGACATCCATTGGTTTTTCCCCTATTTCAAGAATAATAAAGGCCAATAATCCATCAACAGATGAAGAACTCCATTTTCAAAGAAGATCACTTACTGCGGTAATTTATTTGAAACTATTTTCATTTTTTGACGTAATACTATCAGGGATAATTTAGAAATCTAATGAAATACAAATGGATTTCATTAGATTTCTTATTAGGCCCCATTTTACATATAAATTCTAATAGAGGTTTCACGAAGGGAAGAGGACGTATGTTAAAAAAATCTTAGCGAGCTTAGGAAAAGGAGCTGCAACTGTAGATTTACAATGTGACAAGGGTAATTACCAAGCTGGAGAAAGCATTCAAGGGCAGGTAGTAATCCAGGGTGGTGAGGTTGAACAGAAAATCAATCAATTGACTGTCCGGTTGATGATGAATGTGGTATTAAAACAAGGAAGCGTTACTAAGGAAGTTGCACATATACCATTAGTTAATCGAGATTGTATTCACCCCAAAGAACGTAAGGTCATTCCTTTTCATTACCTCATACCTACGAATATACCTATTTCAAGGGGATATGTCTCATACTATCTGGATACACATCTTGATATTGAGGGCGGTGTCGACCGCAAAGATGTAGACCGGTTAGTCATCCAATCCCAGGAATCTATCACATCCATTTTTAATGCAATGGCTCAATTAGGTTTTCGCGAGACAGCGGACTCAGGTAAACTCGATCAATATGGACAGGAATTTGCTTTTTCCCCACTGAACAATTCATGGGACAAGTAAATGAAGTTGAATTGCGGTTTGCCAATGAAGAATCAGGTATCCGCGTCTGGATGGAAGTTGACTGTAAAAGCGGCTACAAGGAAATTGAAGCAAAACGTGAGTTTCATTTAAATCAAAAAGTTCTTGAGCAAGAAGCCGATCTTCATAAACTTTTTGGAAAATATATATCGGAAGCTATTGATCAGCCTTACGCTTTTACACAGCCGTTCTCTTATTCCACCAACCACCCTCATGGTCGCTCCTCCCAAATGGGAAACGCTATCCCTGGAATGGTTGGTGGGTTAGCAGTGGGTGTTTTAGGGACTATGTTATTTACTGAGATGATGGAAGGTTTTGATATTGAGGAAATGTTTGAAGAAGCAACTGAGGATTTTGACGGTGGATTTGATTCATTTTTTGATAATGGGGATGAGGAATCCTAAAAATAATTAGGTTGTTTTTTATGACAAGTGTTGCTTACTTTGATCAGTGAGTAACACTTGTTTTATTGTTGTTTGGTTTATAAGAAGCCAGGAAGAGGACATTTACAGTGCACTTGGCGAATCGACATGCTTTCTCTTCTGAAAATAGCCCTTCGTTTTTTGATTTGACGTGAAAAAAATGAATAAACAATCATATAAGGCCAATTCTATAAAAAAGAATGTTAAAAAGGAGATTACATCGTGAAACCATATGAAATAAAAAATATGATTATTGATGACGAGTTTAATGGTGAAGAATCGGTTACAGCTGACTTTACTCACAATGATAAAGATTATAGCATTACTTTAAAAAAAGAAGATCTTGAAATGATAAATGCATGGGTTTTGAGGATGGTTCATCTCTTCCAGCAAATTTATCAGGTACTATCATTGAATCAATAAGGGAAGATATTAAAAAGAGAATCTAGTCATTTGCACTAGATCTTTTTTTTGTCATTTTCTTAATCGAGAAAAATTTAGCCTTGTTTATAAGTGCTTTACTTCAATAAGGCAGGTTGCTGAGGCAGCCTTCTTCTTATGGCACTAACGGGGCAGGATAGGTGAAGAATGCTATTTGATCTTCATTCAACAACTGGGCCATTTAATGGAATAAGGCTTATTGAACGGGTAGAAAGTTTAAAAAAGTATTATTAAATATTTCACAAAACAAAAAGGTGAATTGTGGTAATATTGATAAAAATGCTTAGAAGTCCAAGGAGAGTGTTATTAGTTGCTTGATTATGAGCGTTCTTTGTCGTTAGATTTCGAGGAATCTTCGTATATTGAAAAGGATGGTTATACGGTTAGAGATGTGTCTTATTTAAGTCCGTATGGTGGTAAAGTACCCGCATATCTTGTCGTTCCAAAAACAGACGGACCTTTCCCATCAGTTGTTTTTATGCATCCAGGTCAAGGCAACCGAACGACATTTTTGTCAGAAGCTAAAGCTTTAGCTTTAAAAGGCATAGTTTCTCTTTTAATCGCTGCACCTGCCATGCGAAACGTTTATCCAAAAGATTTATCTGAGGAACAGATGTTAAATCTCACGGTAGAGACAATAACTAATATTGGACAATATACTCAGACAGTTATTGACATTCAAAGGGAGTTGACCTTCTTTGTAGTTTAGAAAATATTGATATAAATCGTCTTGCCTATATTGGACATAGTTTGGGGGCTACTTGGGGTGGAGTTCTCGCTGGCATCGAAGAACGTATTAAATCATATGTTTTAATGGCTGGATTATCTAGTGTGTCTGAGTGGCATAAAACGAGTGACCATCCATTAGCGACATTAATTCGTGCCAAGCTTTCAAGAGAGCAGTTTAATAAATTCATTTCAGAATTGGAACCATTAGATGCAATTCATTATATAAATAAAGCTACTCCTGCATCACTGTTATTTCAATTTGTTCATGATGACGAATTTGTACCAAAACATCAAGCAGATGCATTCTATTCTGTTGCAAGTTCACCAAAGGAAATTTCTTGGTATAAAACTGATCATCTGTTTACGAGTTGCGATTCTGCCTATCAAGAGCGTACAAAATGGATTATCAAGCAATTAGGACTTAACAATAATTAATCTATTTGAACTTTTGAACCCGTTCCACGATCTAAGTATTCCAGAATAGGGCGTGATGCTGGAATAAGTTTCGCTTTTCCTAATGAATTAACGGGTGCGTTCGTTCACTAAAAGAAAAAGGAGACTAGTATAGCAATTATGTATTCTCCTTTATTTATTAAGGTTTTTTATAATTAGGTCAAGAAAATTTCAGCTCGGTTATGAAGCCACCTTCCTCGAAGGGTTGCCAAAATAAAGTAGTCCACTGTACGGTAAAAAGGGCACAATTGTTAAAATATTAATAAGTTGTACTGTAGCTTTTTTCGAATCGGGAAATCATTTTATACATTATATTGAATAATTGGACAACTCTCCAGATGTAGTTCCCATCTCATAAAAGCGTTGGGTACGTTTTCATCATTTGCAGTAACCACGAAATAAAAGCATATACGTTTAAAAAGGCGACAAAGGGTTTATTAAGATACTTATGGAATTACTGAAGGATAGCATCTTTAGGGGGAAAGTATATGCAAACTTTGGAAAAAATCAGCAATCGGTGTTGGTATCAAACACCTGTTTCAGAAACGGATAGACCTATTCTAGGTGTAGTGGTTGGAGATAACAGATCGTTAATGATTGATGCAGGAAATTCAGAAGCACATGCTAATTGTTTTCTTAAAGAGCTTAAAGAACAAGGTATTCCACTTCCAAACATCGTTGTGCTTACACATTGGCACTGGGATCATATCTTTGGTTTGTCTGCTTTGAATATGCTGTCTGTTGCTTCTATTCAAACGAAAGCTAAAATTAAGAACCTTGTTACGTACGAATGGACAGATTCTGCTTTAGAAGAACGAGTGAAATCGGGATTGGAAATTGAATTTTGTGCCAATGCAATCAAAAAAGAATTTGGAAGTGAAAGGAATATTATTATATCATTACCAGATTTAGCCTTTGAACAGAGAATGGAGCTTGATCTTGGAGGAGTATCATGTCTTTTGCAGCATGTAGGTGGCAATCATTCCCCAGACTCTATCATTGTCTATATCAAAGAAGAAAAAATACTATTCCTTGGCGACTCTATTTATGCAGATATCTATTCAAACAAAAGGAATTATACGACTCAAAGTACGATTCAATTATTGGACACAATCGATCAATTTGATGCTGAAATCTACGTCCTATCCCATTGGAAGCCGATATCGAAGGATGAATATCAGAAAGAAGCAATACTATTAAGGACTGTAGCCACCTTGACAGATAAATATGAGGGACGCTTTGAAGATATAAAGAACTCTTATCAACTCCAGCTAAACAGAGAGCTAAATGAAGAAGAGCTTGAAACAATTGGATACTTTGTGAACGGGTTCGAAATAAATAATTAGCTTAGAGATCAGTCCTCAAGGTTTTTAAGAATTCCTATTTAGTTAACGGTGGGCATTTTGAAAAAATTGGAGACGGTGCTTTTCTTAATGAACGGAGGCGTTAGCTGAAGATTGGAGCTGTCTTTAAGGCAGCTTTTTCTTATGGAACTATAGGGGCAGGATAGTTGTGAAAAACAATTTTTATCTATAATTGGTAATATATTCATAATGGTAGAGGGGGTGGGTGTTACTTTAGATGATATTTTGCATGATAAAAATAAAAAAGCTAACTCAAAATAGTAGCTTTTTTAAATTTACTTGATTCCAATAACTAGACTATCTCGTGCTGCTCTCAACAACTTCAGTTGTAATGGTATCTTTTCTTTTTTGTATAATGCTTCCTCTACAAAATACTTCATATCATCTTGTTTTCAGTAAATGATTCCAAGTCAAGTCTTTTCAGCTTCATATAAACATTGTATTTGATTCCTTTCCATAGGAACGATTCGAATTCCCCGCCTACCAATTCATCAAACATACTGTTGGTTCCTCCATTCTGTTACTTCTTCAAGTAAGCATTCCGTTTGTTAAAGAGACATTTGAAAATGATGACAAGTAATATCTAATCCACCTTTGAGGTAAAATCTATGTGCATCATGTCTATGAACACCAGAATCTAAATGAAATTGTTCACAATCATTTTCCTTTGCTTGACTTATTAGCCAATCCCATAAAATTTTTGCATATCCTTTTTGACGGCTTTTTTCATCTGTAATCAAATCATCTACATAGAAATAATTTCCCCAAGCTAGAGATTCAGTAATCCTATATCCAGCAGCTGCTTTAACTTCATCATTTTCAATAACTGCAACTAAGTTAAAACCATAATTATCCTGCAATCGTCTAATTTTCCCTATGAATTTATCTTCAGTTAAATGTGGTCGTAGTTGTTTAAAAGTGCTAAAAGTAGACAGTATTTCTGAATCTGATTTCATTATTTTTACAATTGGTAGCATTGTATTTCCTCCTTAATTAAGCCTTTGAATTTGATGGTATCGATATAAGATATTTTATAATGCAATATGACATTTAAAAAGATACAATTATGAACAAATGAACATGTCAGAGGAGGCTGAAAATGGAAAATAATATTTTTGTTTTGGAAGAGACCCCCAAAAAATATAAACAAATCATGGTTCTATCGGGTGCGTTAGTTGAAAAGATCAATCGGAGCTGTCTTTAAGGAAGTTCTTTTTCTTATGAAGCTAAGGAGTAGTTTAGTGTAATTAGTACACCGTTTATTCGTACTGTGCGGTTAAATATTTCTCATTTCTTCCTTAAAATCATCCAATTAAAAAGTGAAGTCACACTCTAAAGCATGGCAGTGTGGAACCTCTTTAGAAACAAAGTGGTGCTAAAAGTGATCGTGAGGACCTGATTAAGGCGTTGGACTATTTAAGGGAAGGTGACAAGCTGGTTGTTTACAAAATAGACAGACTAGCTAGGAGTACATTTGATTTACAAAAGATTGCTTTGGATTTAGAAGAACGTGGAATAGCTTTAGTAATCATCAAAGAACAGATTGATTTTAGTGCACCATCAGGAAAGCTAATGTTTACTATGCTGGGGCTATTGCTGAGTTTGAACGTGATCTAATTAAAGATGGAACCACTGAGGGACGTAAAAGGGCTAAGGCACAGGGTAAACATATGGGACGTAAAGGGAAGGACGAGAAGGTCGTTAAGAAGGCGTTAAATCTGTATGATAAAAGAGAATTTAACAGTTTAAGCGTTAATGATATAGCTAAAATGACTGGCGTTCCACGTTCCACTATTTACGCTAAAGTGAAAGAGATGAACTAGCAAATAGCTAATCGTGTTTTTTAACTTTAAAATTATTTAAAGGGTGATTTTAAGCGTCTACTAACTGTACTAATTGGTGTACAGTAATCTTACATGTAAGAGAATAGTTAACATAAGCATTGAAAAAGGATCTTCAAATCGAAGACCCTTTCTTAGTGCCTATTTAGTTAATGGTATTTTAATATCATCACCAACTTCAAGAATACTATCTTGGCGATCCTTAACCGGAGCAAAAATCATAATATATTCGTCCTCTGCGCCCTCTACTTCACACTTACTAAAAACTGGATCAACTTTTTCACCAGCAGATTTCAAGAATACACCAGATTTTTTATCATCAACGATATAACCGTATTCTTTATCAACTTTCCTTGCATTAAGAAATTTATCTTCTAATTTGCTCATTACTCTGTATTGCATTCCACTTTCATCTTTTAGGAGTTTTGTGTCAGACCCAGTAACAACTACTCTTGTTTCAAATGCTGAAAACTCTATCTGCTTAATCTTGTATGTTTCGTTTTCAAACGTGAATTCTCTATTTATTTCTACGGTTTCTCTTTTGAGACGGCAGATTGATCGAGTTTAAAATCGAGTGGCCATGTCGTTTGTAAACTGTCCCTCCCACTGTCATTCCAAATTGTCAAATTTTCGATTTCTAAACGAATGTCTTGGCCTTCATATTTTTTGATTGATTCAAAGGATAAGGCTTCAGCCATCTTGTTTTCTTTACTATCGTAATAGTTACTTCCCCATCCTACATTGTCTAACTTCTTTCGTTCATCTCCAACAATCAAGTAGATTGAACTTACACCCTCAAAAAGGTCGATATAATGTTTTTTAAATTTGTTTTTTCACTTTGATAGGTCAGTAACAGTTTTGTTTCCTTTTCATCCGTCAACACCCTGTTAAAATGCAATGTTATGTCATGTTTTTTATCATAAAATGTTTGATCAAGAACTTGGCCATGTCCTAGTTTAATTGCCGCCTTAACACCTGTATCATCAATATGTTTGCTCAAAAATATTTTATCGTCGTTCTTAACTGTTTCAGCTTGTGAATTAACACTCTCAGTAGTAGAATTTTGTGTTTTGGAGCCACAAGCTGATAGTATCAATAACATTAATAAAAAAGTAATTAATATTTTTTAGACATCTAATTTCTCCTTTTTATAAGGGATGTCCAATTTCAACAAATGAAAATGCACAATACCCTTTCTTTATTTGTTGTATTTTACCACATAAATCCATAAATGAATTCTTACCTTATTAATATTTTGGTGCATACTTCATACAAAACTAGTTAACATAATTGTAATTTCAGGAAGTAGCTAAAAAAACCAAACCAGTGTATGGTATCAGCGGTTTGGTTCTTATGGCACTAACGGGGCAGTTTAGTTTAATAAGACTTTTAGAGTGAAGGTACCAGTTTAAACCTTTTTAGGAAAAATGTCGTATATAGATTAGGGAAATGTTTTTTTAGAATAGGAGGAACAGGTCATGTTAGGGGATATTATATATCAAGTTATTGTTTTCGGAGGTATAGCATTAATTTTAGGTGTTTTAGGTTATTTATTTTTTAAGAAGACCAAGAAAAGCTAATTAAATTTCTAATTCAAGTATCGGGTGCGTTAGTTGATTAAGGAACACAAAAAAATGATTTTTTTATAAGAATAATCCAGTTTAATATTATAAGGGCATGTTTTGATTCATCTTTTTCAAAACATGCCCTTTCTATTTATTCGTTCACCTTATTAATATACATTTTTTTCTAAATGAACACTTGAATATTTAATTCACATCTATTAAACTAGTGGATAGTTGTTAAAAAACACCAGAAAAGGAAAAATTTAGTTATTCTCTATTTGAAAAACACTGAATTTGATCCTTTTTTGGCGAGAGAATTAAATATCTAATAAATGGATATTGGAGGTTTTTGTTCTTAACAAATTATTATCATGCAAAAAAAAAAAACTGAGGGAGATTAGAGAATGAGAATACCAAAAAAGATAATAGGTATATGCGGAGCTGTAGGATTATTATTTGGGGGGACAACAACATTTGCTGCCACTTCTACGAATACTCCTCAAGTTGTTAAACATGAGAAAAAGGTAGAAGGAAACATACAAGAGGAGATTATAAAAGTAGATAGTAGCGAAGTTAAAAAAGGGAAATCCTTACTTATTTTAATAATAACAAACCAAAGAAGTATAAAGAAAATGAGGTTATCGTAAAATTTAAAAAGAATTACTCCATAAAAAGTCTAGGATCCCTGAGCACTACTTTAGGTTTAACAAATGCAAAAGAATTGAATAAAGAAGGAACACATGTAATGAAATTTTCCAAAAATAAAAAGATGGCAGATGTGTTAAAAGAACTTAACGCTTCTTCTAATGTTGAGTATGTAGAGCCAAACTATGTATATCAACCGACAGCAGTTACAGATCCCCTATATAACGAACTATGGGGACTTAAAAATACTGGACAGGAAATATTAGGGCAAGTTGGTAAAAAAGGTATTGATATAAGTGCGGAAGCAGCATGGGCTAATACAAAGGGCAGTTCCTCTCTTGTTATTGGAGTGATTGATACAGGAATCGAAATTAATCACCCAGAATTAAAAGATAGAATTTGGGTAAACACTGAAGAAATTCCTAACGATGGAATCGATAATGATAAAAATGGATATATAGACGATGTAAACGGCTGGAATTTTTATGATAAAAATAATAAATTGTTCATTCGAGGAGAGGAAGACTTCCACGGAACTCATGTTGCAGGAACAATAGCTGCAAAAGCAAATAAAATTGGAGTTACCGGTATTGCTCCAAATGTAAAAATTATGCCTCTCAAGTTTATCGGACCATATGGAGGGTACGAATCTGATGCGATCGCTGCCATTGAATATGCTAAGGTAAAAGGTGTAAAGATTTTGAATAACTCATGGGGTGGAGGAGAAAATTCACAAGCATTAAAGGATGCTATTAAAAACTCAGGTACCTTATTTATAGCTGCGGCAGGTAACTCTGCAGAGAACTCGGATACAAGTCCAATGTATCCAGCTGCATATGATTTGCCTAATATTCTTTCTGTAGCCTCTATTAACAATACAGGAAATCTTTCATATTTTTCTAACTACGGTGCAAAAAGCGTAGATGTCGCTGCTCCTGGTGAAGGTATTTTAAGTACAACCCCAAGTGTGGAAGGAGACTATTCTAAGGCTTATGAATATCTTGATGGAACATCCATGGCTACCCCGCATGTTACAGGAGTAGCAGCGTTAGTAAAAGCGCACATTCATCATATACTCCCGTTCAAATCAAGGATGCTATCTTGAGAACCACTACGAAGCTGTCTTCATTAACAGGAAAAGTTGTTACGGGAGGACTTGTGAATGCAGGGAGAGCAGTTAATTTCGAGGTGGATTCTGATATTCCTGGTATTACTTGGAAAGGAGGGAGTATCAGTACTTCACTTGATGCAAGTAAAGATAAAAATGATGTTTATTCTATTAAACTATTAAAAGGGGAAAAGGTGAAGGCTACACTAACAGGTGATTCCGGGACGGATTTTGATTTATATTTATATAACGACACTACAAAGACTGTAAATTCGAGCAACGGCATTGTAGCACATTCAGAAATTACAAATTCATCCAAGGAGTCCTTTACTTTTACAGCTCCTAAAACAGGCACATATTATTTGAATGCCCACGCTTTTAGTGGAGCTGGAAAATACACTCTTTCTGTTACAGAAGGCATTGGAGCAGGAACATATGAAAATACGAGTAAATATTTTGGATATGAAGGAACATGGAATAAAATATCCGATGGAAGTGCATCGGCAAGCTCATACACAAGTACAAACCAAACCGGTACAACTGTGAAAATTGTGTTTAATGGTACAGGAATATCCTATAAAGCTATAAAAAATGACAAACAAGGAATTGTAAAAGTGACATTGGACGGAAAATCAGCAAATTATAGCTTGCATGCTGCTACTCCTAAGTATAAAGAAGAAATCTTCAGTAAAACAGGACTAACTGCAGGTAAGCACGTATTATCTATTGAATGGACTGGTCAGGCAGATCCTGTTGCCCGTAAAACTTCTACGGAGGTAAATGTTGATTCCATCTCAGTTTTAAAATAGTTGTTATATAGAGTATACCCTTAGCTTCCTCCATAAAGAGGATAAAGCTAAGGGTTTTTGTAGTCGGGAAATCCTGAATTTGAGTGGTGAAAATTATCCATAAAACGGTAGTGTACCATCAGGAAAGCTAATGTTTCCATGCCTGGGACTATTTCTGAGTAAAATCAAATGGGATATTTAAGCGAGTTAACAAAGTACTCGTTCCAACCAATTGAACGTTTGCCTTTAGATGAATTAATGGTTCTGTATAATTACCAGGTCCAATAGAAATAGCATAGCGTTTAATTGGAGAAGCATCTGTGATAGATGCCATTGCTGCAGTAACTGTCAAGAATGGAAAACATTCACTACCGTCAGCAGTCGCATCATTACCATCTTAATTTACATAAACGATTTGAATCGCTGTTGGTGGAGTATGCTGTTGCACAGTTTGCGTCAACTCTACAATAAGGCAGGTTGCTGAGGCAGCCTTTTATGGAACTAAAGGTCCAGGTTAATTTAATAAGGGAATTAAAAAGGGGATACAGTACATACTGCATCCTCTAATCTTTTGCTTCATAAAGTAGTCCGTTGTAAGTGAAGGGTTAACTAAAAATGATGGTATTCATGAACAATTCTAGAACCAAGTCCAGCAGCGACAAGTGAATAATCTCGAGATATTTTCAACTTATTTCCCTAGTGTTTTTCAATAAAAAGTCCGGCTCCTAATGGAATATTATAAATTAAAAAAGCTACAGCTACATAAGAATCTGGGATTGAGGGGCTAAAAGACTTATTGATTTGAATCTATATCTCCTTAGTTATATCAGCCTTTAACAACTTTTGTTGACCATAAATTTTTTCAAAAAGAATTCCTGTTAAATAGTAAAACACGAGGCCAAAACAAATGTGAATAAGTGTAAATTTAGGACCAAATGAAGTGAATTCATATACTAGAACTGGCAATTTCACTGTTGACCAAGCTCCTAAGAAAAACACTATATAGCGGACACTGGCTCCTTTTTTCAATAAAAGTACTGCAATTGGAAAGGCTATATAAAGAGGGCCCGCAGCTACTGTTGCTAATGATAAGGTGAAGAAGACACCGTATATACCTGATTTTTCACCCATATATCGAATGAGTGATTCTTTCTTTATCCATTGATCCAATAATCCCACTAATATAAATATAGGAGGAAGTAGGAATAACATATCCAAAATACTTTTACCAGTTAATTGAACTGTTGTCATAGCGATAGCTTGATTCATAAATGCAATAAGAAGAAGCCCTAATAATAAAATGAAAAAGAACCGATATCTTTTTAGTTTTTTCAAGTCATCACCACCCAAATAATCAAAGCAAATAGAAGAGACATTATTATGGCAGAAATATTTCGTGCATAAGCAAAACTTCGTCCAAAAGTTTTTTGTTCCATAGATAAAGTTGTAAGTCCTACAGACATTAATGTCGACATTAATACCGCTACTTGTGGAAGAGCAGCACCATTTTGAACTAATGTATGTCCGAGAGGAAAGACGATAAAGCTTGGAACTAAAGCAATTGAGCCAATGAGTGTTGAATAAATGATGCCTAGTAAGCCAGAATTTTCGCCAATAATTGAAGAAATAAGGGACGGCGTCAATAAAGATAATGCGAGCCCAACAAAAAGCATAATAGCTAATAAATCCGGTAAAACATTGTGAAACATTTTCCATGAACTTAATAAGGCCGCCTTTGTTTTATATTTATCTTTTGTAAAAGAAATACCTAAATAAATAATGGCTATAGTATATAGAATAATTCCATTAATCATTATTTTGAGCCTTCCATTCTTTATATTTCTCTTGGAAAAACTCTAAATTTTTAATTTTTTCTTCAATATCTATTTGAAAATCTTCTAATTTTCTTCTTCCAACTGTAGTGATTTTGTACATCCTTATCGGTTTATCTCGATCAGATGTATCCAGATAAGACTCAACAGCGCCTTCTTCCTCTAATTTTTTTAGTGTGCGATATAATATGGCACTATCAATTGGATTGATGGGAAGCTCTTCCTCACATTTTTTCAGAAGTTTCCCTCCATAGTTATCTCCCTCTGTTAAAAACAGCAATAGAAATGCACCTGTATGTCTCCCTGTATGTTTCATGAAATATATAACCTCCTAATTTTAATGTGAAAAATTTTTTCGGTAACAAGTTACTGTTAATAACAGTATGCTTTCATAAACAGTAATGTGTCAATTTTTTTCTTTGTGATAACAAAAAAATTAGAATGTGAAGGGTTGCACTTAAACTACCAAGAAAATAAATTTCTTTAAAAATGAAAAATGACAATACTTAAGAAGACCCTGCTCAATCGTTTTAAAAAAGAGGAGAACGTTAATTAATTAGTCTATAGATTAGGGATGACTGGATTAAGTATCAGTATTGACACTTCCTAACCATTTTCATTCTTTGTGGTGAAATGCCGATTTTGGCGATTCATGGATGGCTAACGGGTGCGTTAGTGGAGTGTCGGAGCTGCCATTTGGTGGCTTTTTTCTTAACTAAAGGGACAGTTTATTTCAATTAGCGTTGTGTAGTCGAACTATGTTGTAAGTCTATTAATATTCAATCAAGATTTTCAAGGGATTAATTCTCCCTTCACTCAATTCCTCAAAACATCGGCATATTTCTTGTTTGGTTATTTTACTTTCGAATATCTTTTTTAAAAGGGAGCCAGTCTCTTTTACGCTGTTTAAATACCATTCTGAGTGTTTTCTATAATCATAACCATCGCTTGAACCGACTATTTTTAATTCTTTAATATAAAAGAAAGATACTGACATCCTATTAGCTGGTTTAGTTCTATAATGACACTAACTATTTTATAAAAACTGTATACTAAATCACTAGAAAAGAACCCTTTTTGATCAATCTCTTTTCAAAATGGATTGTATTTATTTACGCTAATATGAGGGGTCAGGAGGACCTTTTGATCAATCTTTATTTCAAAGTACAGTTGATTCTTTTTTTAACAGATACTTTAGCGCAATACATACATGAACTGAGCTGGAAAGTTCCCTCCTAAGAATAAGGAATCAAAAAATGGCCGAAAAATCAATTTGATTTTTTTCGGCCATTTTGATATTTGAAAATGAGGGATCCAAGAATCATTTTTCTACAGATGCAATGATGTCTATTAGCTAAGAGTTTCAGAACCACTAGCACCTTTTAGATATTTCAATGTTCCTTCACTATACCAATCAAATATCCTTATACAGCTCATTCCTTTATTTACTTCTTTAATGTTTAACTGATTAGAAACAAAATTATAATTTGAAGGAATAATTTTATTGCCGGCTATAGCAAAAGCATTTAAACAGACTATATGAGTTAGTCTATATTGCTTATAATCACTACATTCAACAGGTAACAACTCTTTTATACAATTAAAATAAGTAAGAGTTATATTAAGTATTTTTTCCTTAGGTAATTCGGCTAATCTTTGTATTTTTAATTAATAACAAAAGAAAGTTATATACATTTTAATATGCTTTTCTTTAGTTCTTTTGACAATTAACGTTCCTTTATTATACAAGGGGCTGTTAGGTTCAATAATTAGCTGTGTTGCAATCCAGTTAAGATTATCGTTGTTTCTTTTCAAATTTCTGCTTAATGATGATCCAATTCCTTTAGCTTTTGTATTAATAATATCAAAAAATTTAATTTCTTCATTTTCGTCTTACAAAAGGAAGGCAAGAAAAGGAACATTCAACATTGTACTTGTTGTTTTTGTATATAGCTCAATTCCCTCTAATCTATGCTGACGAACCATTAGCCAATCTCTTTTTGCCTATTAATCTTTAAGACAGATTTCATCATCAGCCTGAAATAAGCAATCATTTCATGTTTCCAGTAAAAACGAAGTCATATCTAGCCGATTGTGATAATTAAGGTATAATGATAGGGGAAAGATATTTTGTAACGGATTAGGTGAAGATGATCATGAAGCTAATCATTGCGGAGAAACCAGATCAAGGTTCAACGCTAGCGGCTCAATTTAAAACGAAGAAACAGCAAGGCTATATAGAAATCATGCCGAATGAACTTTTTCCCGATGGAGCTTATGTAACTTGGGCCGTCGGGCATTTATGTCAACTCGTTTCGCCAGAAACTTATCATTCAAAATGGAAAAAATGGTCGATGGAAACGTTGCCGATGATTCCTGAGAAATTTCAATATGAAGTGACCAGACAAAAGGCAAAGCAATTCAATGTTGTGAAGACTTTGCTTAGGAAACCGGAAGTCGATGAAATCATTCATGCAGGTGATGCCGGGCGTGAAGGAGAATTGATTGTACGCAACATCGTTAACTTATGCAATGTCAATAAACCGATGAAACGTTTATGGATTTCCTCTTTGACCCCAAAGGCGATTTATGAGGGATTCCAAAATCTGAAGAGCGAGGAAAAAACCAGGCCGCTTTATTATGAAGCGTATACGAGAGCTTGCGCGGACTGGGTTGTGGGTATGAATGCGTCGAGGGCGTATAGTATTTTATTGAAACAAAGGGGCGTTTCGGATGTGTTTTCAGCTGGAAGGGTTCAGACACCGACTCTCGCCTTGATTGTGAAGCGGGAAATGGAAATTGAGCAATTCAAGTCTGAACCGTTCTGGGAAGTGTTCGCTGACTTCAAGATGGATGGAAAGAAATATCAGGGAAAATGGCAGCAGAACAATGACCCGAGAATCAAGACAAAAGAAATGGCTGATAAAATTGCCGCCTTTTGCAAGGGGAAGGAAGCTGAAATAGCTGAAATGGATACTGAAAGGAAAGAATTTCAGCCGCCTTTGTTATTTAATCTATCGTCATTGCAAGCGACAGTTAACAAGATTTATAAATATTCACCGAAACAGACGCTTGATATAGTTCAAAGTTTATATCAAAAAGGGATCGTTTCTTACCCGCGTTCAGATTCCAATTATGTGACGGAAGGGGAAGCCGAAACATTTCCGGATATTTTGCAAAAACTAAGCGGATTTTCAGAATATGAATCACTGTTTCCTTTGCCACAACCTAACATCATGAATAATAAACGGTTTGTAAATGAAAAGAAGGTGACTGATCACTATGCCATTATTCCGACGGAGCAGGTAACCGACCCAAAGCGGCTTTCTGCTGAAGAACGGAATATATATGACTTGGTGGTCCGCCGGTTGATTGCGGCCCATTATGAGAAAGCCATTTTCGATTACACCACCATTAAAACGCTTGTCGATAAGCGGGCAGAATTCATTTCTAAAGGTAAGCAGCAGATTCAAGAGGGATGGCGCAAAGTAATTTTCCAAAATAATGAAAAGGATGATGATGATATCATTTTGCCGTCCGTTTCCAAAGGGGATACTGGAAAGGTCGCAAACATAAAGGTGAAAGAAGGAAAAACCCAGCCTCCTAAGCGTTATACAGAAGGTCAGCTGATCACTTTGATGAAAACTGCCGGAAAGCATCTGGATAATGAAGAGTTAGAAAAAGTGCTGATGAAAACCGAGGGTCTCGGAACCGAAGCAACTCGGGCTGGCATCATTACTATGCTCAAAGACCGTAAATACATCAATGTCAAAAAGAACCAGGTGTTTGCGACAGACAAAGGGAAAGTGCTGATTACTGCGATTGGGGAGAAAATCCTTGCTTCACCCGAGATGACAGCCAAATGGGAACAGCGCTTAAGGGAAATCGGTGAAGGTAAGGCTTCAGCTGGAGGCTTTATGGAAGCTGTTAAAAGGATGTCAGCAAAAATCATCAGCGATGCAGTGGAATCATCGGAAAGCTGGGATTTTCAAGGGCTGGACACCGAGTCGATTCAACGGAGCGGCTCTAAAAGAGAAGTTCCGCATCTGTGGGCAGCTGTAAACTATGCGGTTCAAAGATTGTCGATAAAGGGGAATTCTATGGATGTGTAAGTTATCAAAAAACAAAGTGTAACTTCACTATCTCCAAAAAAATCCTTAATAAGAAAATTAGTCAAGCAAATATAAAAAAGCTGTTGGCAAGCGGCGAAACGGATTTGATAAGCGGTTTTAAGAAAGGGGAAAAGACCTTTGATGCCATTTTATCTTGGTCCGATGCTGAAAAAAGATCAGTTTTACATTCCCAACAGAACAAAACGTCAAGCAAACTTAAGAAGAAACGTCATTAAAGGCGCCCTGAGACTTATATCTTCTTGTTTCGGGGTCGTTTATATAGTAAAAATTTTTAGATATGCGTTTGAATGGGAGGATTCCGAATGCCTACACCGAGCATGGAGGATTACATAGAACAAATTTATTTACTTATTGAAGAAAAAGGATATGCAAGAGTTTCCGATATTGCCGAAAATCTTTCCGTCCACCCATCTTCTGTTACAAAAATGGTTCAAAAACTTGATCAGGAAAAATATTTGATATATGAAAAGTACCGGGGTCTCGTTTTAACTGCAAATGGGAAAAAAGTTGGTAAAAGGCTCGTATACCGTCATGAACTTTTAGAGCAGATGCTAAGGTTGATTGGGGTCAAGGAAGAAAATATTTACCAGGATGTAGAGGGGATTGAACACCACCTTAGTTGGAATGCCATCGATAGGATTGGAGACCTGGTTGAATTCTTTGAAGAATCTCCTGACCGTGTCGAGGATTTACGAAAGATACAAAAAGAAATGAAGAAAATTCAAAATAAGCTGCCGCTGGCAGTTTTTTTTATGTTTTTGAAAAACATCCGTTTTCTTGAACCGGTCATTGTTCGTTTTACAAATAAGGTGTAAAAGGGATCGACGTTTTAAAAGAGGATTTTTGATTATGAGCAGAATAGCTATAAAGAAGCCCTGGTATTATGATTCGGGAGAAATTTTCTCAGGTTATTATTTAGTTAGGGGTTAAAAGGGGAGGGGGAATTCCTGATGAATTTACATACATGGCATAAAGAGTCGAAAAAGGAATGGGATGTTTTTGCACCAATGTGGGTGAAGAATTCACAAGAAATGTGGGAAACGGGGAGCCGGAAAAACATCATTCCTTTCTTTTCTGAATATGTACCTTCGGGAGTGAAGGTGGCTGACATAGGCTGTGGAGATGGAGTTGGTTCTTTGAAATTGGCCGAAGCGGGATTTGAAGTAACCGGAGTTGATTTATCCAATGTGATGATTGAATTTGCAAAGGGGAAAACCGCTCAACAACCAGGACTTTCTTTCCTTCAAGGGGATTTTTATAATCTTCCATTCGAAGATGAAGAAATGGATGCGGCAATGGTCATAAATTCTTTGGAATATACGGGTGAACCATTAACGGTGATGAAGGAAATTCAACGCGTAATAAAGCCAGGAGGTTATGTCTGTTTTGGAATACTCGGTCCAACAGCTGAGCCGCGAAAAAATTCAGTTTCCA
Source organism: Peribacillus frigoritolerans (assembly GCA_030562215.1). Classification (GTDB taxonomy): domain Bacteria; phylum Bacillota; class Bacilli; order Bacillales; family DSM-1321; genus Peribacillus; species Peribacillus frigoritolerans_B. Next base: position 1,282,579 of record JAUPFL010000002.1, read on the forward strand.
TCGGTTATTGGGAGATGAAGTCATCATGAATACCATGCAGCCGTGGGAATTTGAAAAAATGGCTTTAGAAACGGGATGGAAGGCAGTGGCTGATACCGGCGTTGCAAAAAGAGGGGTGGACTATACAAAGCTGGAACATTTTTCAAAGGAATTAAAGCAAGCTGTATCGTTCATGTGGCTCTTCCTCCTTCAAAAAGAGGTGGGGCAGTGATGGAGAAGTATCAAATCGATCAATTCGTTGAAAAGACGAAACAGCAGGATAAAGGGCAAGGTTTATTCGAACTTGAAACAGAACGAATTCTGGAAATTAATTTGGAAAAGCAGATCTGGGCGAAAATGGGGACGATGGTATCTTATCGCGGCGACATTAAATTCGAGCGGGAAGGTATATTGGAGCATGGTCTTGGTAAACTCTTTAAAAAAGCCTTAACCGGTGAGGGTGCATCCTTGATGAAAGCCACCGGAAGCGGCAAGTTATACGTCGCGGATCAAGGGAAGAAGATTTCAATTTTGCAATTAAATGGTGAATCGATCTGTGTTAACGGTAATGACTTACTCGCATTTGAGCCGGGGATTCAATGGGATATAAAAATGATGCGGCGCATTGCCGGGTTATTGGCGGGGGATTGTTCAACGTAAGGCTTGAGGGGAGAGGGATGGTCGCATTCACTTCCCATTATGAGCCGCTTACTTTAATGGTGGAACCGGGGAATCCGGTCTATACGGACCCGAATGCCACAGTAGCTTGGTCAGGGGAATTGCAGCCTGAATTCGTAACGGATGTTTCATTGAAGTCGTTTTTGGAAGGGGAAGCGGCGAATCCGTTCAAATGAAATTCGAAGGTCATGGATTTGTGGTCGTCCAGCCTTTTGAAGAGGTATATTTCGGTAATAAGGAATCATGAAACAAACAACCTGAGTCAGAACTCAGGTTGTTTCCCATGATACTCGGATGTATCTGCGATAAAAAGCGATTCACTTCAAAGTGAAAGCTTCTTTTTCTTACCCTTTCAATCCCACTCATAAGGGGTTGATTGGTAGACATAATAGTTCAGCCAATTCGAGAACATCAGGCTGCAATGGCTTTTCCAGCGGTGAAGAGGCATCTTGGTCGGATCGTCATCAGGAAAGTAATTTTCAGGGAGTTGCGTATTGATCCCGCGCTCCCTATCGCGCCTGTATTCTTCCCCTAGGGTATCTGCATCATACTCGAAATGGCCGGTAACCATAATTCTTTTTCCATCAACCGAAGCAGCGATCAATACCCCAGCTTGATCGGACTGTGCGAGAACCTTCAATTCAGGATGGTTAACTAATTTTTGATAGTCAATATCCGTGTAGCGTGAATGTGGGGCCATAAAATAATCATCGAATCCGCGGACTAGATTTTCATTCTGTTCAAGGACCTCATGGGTGTATACGCCGAAGCATTTCTCTGGAAGTTCGTATTTGCCTATTCCATAATGATGGTACAGGGCAGCTTGTGCCCCCAACAGATATGTAGGGTGGATGTGACATTTTCGCTTGACCAGTTCATGATATTCTGCAGTTCTTCCCAATAATTAACGTCTGAAAATTCCAGCTTTTCTACTGGAGCACCTGTAATGATCATGCCGTCATATTTCTTCGTGCGAATTTCATTGAATGATTTGTAAAATTGATCCAAATGAAATTTACTTGTGTTTTTTGATTCATGCGTGCTCAAGCGCAGGAATGATATATTTACTTGAATGGGAGTATTGCCAAGAAAACGCAGTAGCTGTGCCTCCGTTTTTTCTTTCTCTGGCATTAGGTTTAAAATTAATATATTCAATGGACGGATTTCCTGGTTGGTCGCTCTTTCCTCATCCATTACGAAGATATTTTCCTGTTCTAAAATTTCCCTTGCTGGCAGTTGTTCCGGAATTCTGATTGGCATGATTAGCCTCCTTCTTCAAAAATCATAATATTTTAATTATATAGAAAATTATTGAATAGAAAAGCTATTTTAATAAATTCTTGTAATTCCCGAAGGAAATGGCCTGGGAATGGTAAAATGGGAAGATCATGAATACATAAACTTTTAAGTTGGAGAGGGGTTTGGAGATTGTTTGATCCTACAGCATTTGAAAACATGAAAGTGGTTTTGGAAGGAGCGGTTTACGATCGTGACTTCATTGGAGATATATTGGTCATAAACCGTGATGATGTCGTGAATCTCTCAACCATGTCCAGATCATATAAGATCGAGATGGAATTGAAAAAAACAATGGCGCCTATTTCGATTAGCGGTGCCATCGAGTTACACGCTTCCCTACAGAACCTAAGTTCGGAGTTACTCGATGCAGCTATTGATGATACGCATTCGGGCTGCACGGTCGATATATTCATTTCTTTTCCCAAAAAGCTTGATGAAGTGAATGTTGAACAATTGTTGAGTGACCTGGAAAAAATTTGGGGAGATCAGAGAATCATTTCAGTGACGACCAGCGAAACGATCAGTAAAAAAATGCAACCCATTACTTCATCTTTATATAAAATTTCATTTGGAAGGCTTGTAAGAGAAGAGCAAATGGATGATTTGGAAGACATGGTAGAGTATTTGATTCAATCCATCCAAGCAGTGAAGATTCCGGGATGATAGGAAAGGGATAAAAGTTGGTAAACCTACCTTTAAATACGTTAAAATGAATCATCATACTAAAGGGAGAGATCATACATGTCCATTTACGAATTTGAAGTCAAAAAAATCAATGGCGAATCCATCTCGCTTGAGGAATATAAAGGGAAAGTGATGATTATAGTGAATACCGCAAGCAAATGCGGTTTTTCGCCACAGTATGATGATTTGCAAAGTCTGTATGTGCAGTATAAAGAGGATGGGGTAGTCGTTCTTGGGTTTCCGTGTAATCAGTTTTTGAATCAGAGCCTGGTGATGACCTTGAAATCGATTCATACTGCAAATTGAATCATGGTGTAACATTCCCGATGTTTGCAAAAGTGAATGTCAAAGGAAAGGAAGCCCATCCCTTATTCAGCTATCTGACTGAAAATGCGCCTGGAGTGATGGGGTCCAAATCGATAAAATGGAATTTTACAAAGTTCTTGATTGATCGTAATGGAAATATCGTCAGCCGGTTTGCGCCTAAAACAAAACCTCTGGAAATGGAAGAAGATATAAAAAATTATTATGAAGTATGATATCGAGTCCAACGGAAGATTCTGTTGGGCTCTTTTTTGAGGTAAGATATTTATTGAATGCATCCGTTTTTAAAAGGGGACAGATGGTTGGGATATTGAATATAATAGAAAAAACAAATGAGGGGGGAAACCATGGAACGAATTGCATGGGTAACAGATAGTACGGGAACTTTAGATGAAGAATTATCATTGAATGAACATGTATATGTCGTTCCAATGGTCGTCATCATGGATGGGAAGGAATATGAAGATGGTGTCGACCTTTTACCTGAGGAATTATACCGGCGAATGAGTGAGGAAAAAATCACCGCCACAACGTCACAGCCCTCTGTCGGCAGATTCCAGGAGTTATATAAGGAGCTTGAAAAACGCTATGATCGAATCATAGCCGTACATCTTTCAAGTGAATTGAGCGGGACCGTATCTGCGAGCAGGCAAGCTGCACAAATGGTTACGATCCCTGTTGACGTTTTTGATACTTTACTTATTTCCTTTCCAATGCTATTAATCTTGAAACGGCTCATGCATTATATTGATAATGGCGATTCCATCAATGAGGCTTTCGTCAAAACGAGAATGTATGCGGATAACCATGAAACCTATGTATTAATAGGGTCTTTAGATCAGCTGCATCGAAGCGGCAGGTTAACAAACGCACAGTATATTCTAGGAAGCCTATTGAGCTTTAAACCCATCATTTCAATCGAAAATGGTTTGCTCCATACTAAATCTAAACCCCGGAACCTTAAAAAAGCGGAAAAACAGATCTTCACGGATTTTCGCAGATCAGTCGAAGCGGGAAAAGTAAAAAGAGTGCACCATATTATATGGCGCAGTGTCGGAGCAGGCACAAAGATGGAAAAAGATGATTTCCGAAGAATTTCCTCATGTGTTGACCCATGTATCCCCACTTGGGAGTGCCATCGGGGTGCATACCGGTGAACAGACGATTGGTATCAGTTGGTTCAATGAAGATTAAAGCACACCATTATTGAAAACCATGGTAAAATAGAAAGGACATGGAGTGGTGAAATGAAACAAACGATAATTGAGTTAACGGAGAAGTATGTATATGACCAATTGAATTCTGATGCCAGCGGCCATGATTGGTTCCATATCGATCGTGTTCGTAAGCTGGCTTTACATATTGCAAAAGAAGAACGAAAAGGAAATGAGTTCATCATTGAATTGGCGGCTCTGCTTCATGATATCCCTGATGATAAATTAAACCAGGAAGCCGATGGAGGTTGGAAAAAGCTTGATGCTTGGTTTGATGAAATAAAGTTGGATATAGATAGTGTTGAGGCCATCAAACAGATCATTAATACAATTTCGTATAGTTCAGGGCAGTTGGAGCTTCCTTCGACCGAGGCTGAAATTGTTCAGGATGCGGACCGCTTGGATGCAATTGGTGCCATTGGCATAGCCAGGACATTTGCATTTGGCGGAAAAAAGGGACAGCTTATGTATGATCCTTCATTGCCAATAAGGGAAAACATGACCAAGAAGGAATACAGGAATGGCAAAAGCTCTTCCATTCATCACTTTCATGAAAAATTATTGCGCTTGCAAGATATGCTTAATACTTGTACAGCAAAGAAGATTGCAAGTGAAAGGCATGAATATATGGTAGGCTTTTTAAAGGAATTTAATAAGGAATGGGATGTACGATTATGAAAGTTTTTAGCATGGAACATGTAATGAAAACCCAAGGGGAAAAAGCTGCTTTTTAAAGATGTCTCTTTTCCATTACCGAAGGGAAAAAATCGGGATCGTTGGGATAAACGGCACGGGCAAATCGACATTATTGAATATCATCGCAGGGTTGGAAGACAGTGATTTAGGAACGAAGGATCATCCGAATGATTATACGATTTCTATCTATCCCAAGATCCGCATTTTGATGAGAAATTGACGATCATGGAATATATGTATGAAAGTTCAACTCCTGTATTTTCGTTGATTAAAGAGTATGAAAAGACGCTCGTTCAACTCCAGGTAGATCCGCAGAATAGCGCGATACAGGACCGTTTGTTAAAACAGCAACAGGATATGGACACGCTTGGCGCCTGGGATACAAGTGCCAATGCCAGAACGATATTGACCAAGCTTGGTCTTCCTGATCATTCAAGGAAATTGGGGAACTGTCAGGCGGCCAAAAAAACGTGCGGCCCTGGCAAAAACCTTGATTGAGACCCCTGATTTACTTATTTTGGACGAGCCTACGAACCATCTCGATTTTGAAAGCATCACTTGGCTTGAAGAATATTTAGGGAAATATCAAAAGTCCGTTTTATTTGTAACCCATGATCGTTATTTCCTTGATCGTGTGTCCAATAAGATTTGGGAAATTGCCCAGACGCAGCTTTTCGAATACAAAGGAAACTATGCGGATTATTTAGAATCAAAGGCCATTCGTGAAGAGAATGAATCGGCTGAAAGAACGAAAAAGGAAAGTCTATTCAAAAAAGAACTGGCCTGGATCCGTAAAGGTGCAAAGGCCCGTACAACGAAACAAAGGCGAGGATCCAACGCTTCGAAACATTGGAATCAGGTGTAAAGGATAAGCAGAAAACCGAGAACCTGGAAATGGAATTAAGCGGTGCCCGTCTTGGGAAAAAGGTACTTGAAATGCAGGGTGTTTCTAAATCCTTCGGTGATCGAACCATCATCAACCATTTTTCCTTCCTATTCAAACCAGGTGATCGAATTGGAATCGTCGGTAATAATGGCAGTGGAAAGTCAACCTTGTTAAATATCCTGGCAGGACGGGAATCCATAGATGAAGGAAACCTGGAAAAAGGGCAAACCGTGAAAATAGGGTACTATACGCAAGAAAGCGTCGATATGGATGAGAATTTGCGCATGATAGAGTATATTCGGGAAACGGCGGATTCAATCGCCCTTAAAGATGGTAGTTTCATATCGGCTGCACAGATGCTTGAAAGGTTCTTGTTTCCAATGGGATCGCATGGGACGCCAATTCGCAAGCTGTCCGGTGGGGAGAAAAGGCGATTATATCTCCTAAACATATTGATGTCGGCACCTAATGTCCTGCTTTTGGATGAACCGACGAATGATTTGGACACGCAAACCTTGACCGTTCTGGAGGATTATTTAGAAACGTTTTCAGGTGTAGTCATTACTGTTTCACATGATAGGTATTTCTTAGATAAAACGTGCCATCAGCTTCTTGTTTTCAAGAATAAAGGTGACATTGACTTCTATTATGGCTCTTATTCAGAATTCTTGGAAGAAAAGACGGAAGAGGCCGAGCCAGTAAAAGCACCGGAACCTCAGATGAACCGGACCGAAAAGAAAAAGAAAAAACTGACCTATGCGGAAAGTAAGGAATGGGAAGAGGTAGAAGGGAACATGGAACGGGCCGAGCTGCGCCTTAAAGACATAACATCAGAAATGTCAGCAGCGGGAAGCGATTTTGAAAAAGTCCGCCTGCTTCTTGAAGAAGAAAAGGAACTAACGGATAAATTAGACCATTTGATGGAAAGATGGACGTATTTAGCGGAAAAATTGGAAGAAGAATGAGCGAGGTGACTGGTCCAAGGGAGCAAACTTGGATCAGTCTTTTTTGTGCCAATCTCAATTGCATGAGAATCTGTTGTCGATGTGATAATATCTAGTACATGGAAACGTCTTGTAAAAGGAGAGAAATGCATTGAAAATTAAATCGATAGAACCAACACCCAGTCCGAATACAATGAAAATCAATTTAACTGAAGAGCTATTGGCTGGTAAAAGCAATAATTATAAGAAAGATCAAGCTGACCAAGCCCCCAAGCTGATAAGGGATTTATTTACGATCGAGGGAGTGAAAGGGGTCTATCATGTTGCGGACTTCTTAGCCGTTGAGCGAAATGCGAAATATGATTGGAAAGATATCCTGGTCCAAATCCGTCAGGTCTTTGGGGAAAAAACGGAGGAACAAAATCAACAAACGGCATTAAATGAACATTACGGTGAAGTAACTGTTGCCATTCAACAATTCAAGGGCATTCCGATGCAAATTAAAGCAAGTGATAGTCAGCACGAAAAACGTTTTGCCTTACCGGATTATTTCATAAAGGGCATTGCCGCTGCCCAAAAAGAAGATGACAATGTAGTCCTGCTTCGAAAATGGAAGGATTATGGCGTAAGATATGGTGATATGGAAGATATCGTGAGGGAAGTATCGGATGAGCTGATTGCAGCTTATCCGGAAGATCGAATTAATCGGCTAGTAGCAGCTGCAAAAGAAACGGTGGATACGAAGGAAGCAATTTTGAAACGTCCAAAAATTAAATTGACTGCAGAAATGCTGAATGACGAAAGCTGGGAAAAGCGTTATCAGGCTTTAGAACAAATGGAAGATCCAACGGTTGATGATATTCCAGTATTGGATATGGCACTCTCCGACAGTAAGGTCTCCATTCGAAGGCTCGCGGTAGTTTACTTGGGTATGATCGAAGATAGAAAAGTGCTTCCGAGCTTGTATAAAGCATTGAAAGATAAAAGTGCAGCGGTAAGACGGACGGCTGGTGATTGTTTATCAGATCTTGGCTTTGAAGAAGCGATGGGAGAAATGTCTCGATCACTTTCGGATAAAAATAAATTGGTTAGATGGCGGGCGGCGATGTTTTTATACGAACTGGGAAATGAAACGACCCTCCCTTATCTTAAGCAAGCGGAACAGGACCCTGAATTCGAAGTGGCACTTCAGGTCAAGATGGCCATAGACCGTATAGAAAATGGGGAAGAAGCAAAAGGTTCGGTTTGGAAGCAAATGACAGAATCAAGACAAGCGAATGACAAGTGATTTGAAATGACCCAGGCAAAAGGCATGCGGATTATATCATCCGCATGCCTTTTTATTTTTGAAGCGAATCTTCAAGTCATCTGACATTGGTTCCTCTAGGTCGAATTACAAACCATTCAAAATGGCTAACTTTCCATATACAGAAGATATTAGGATATAAATTTGATCTCTATTATTTTAGTAAAATGATTTTTGTAGATATTTAGTGTAGAATGGTTGCATTTGTAGATAAATATGTTAGAATTTTTAGAGTATACTAAAAATTATATTATTCTGAATCATTAAACATTTAGTGGAAATTGGGGTACAACAAATGTCTACATCAAATATGAGAAGTGACATGATTACAAAAGGGGTCGATCGAGCTCCACATAGAAGTCTGTTGCGGGCTGCAGGGGTTAAAGAAGAAGATTTCGGTAAACCGTTCATCGCGGTTTGTAATTCATACATCGATATCGTTCCAGGTCATGTCCACCTTCAGGAATTTGGAAAAATAGTGAAGGAAGCGATTCGCGAAGCAGGCGGTGTTCCTTTCGAATTTAATACGATCGGGGTAGACGATGGAATTGCGATGGGTCATATTGGTATGCGCTATTCTTTGCCAAGCCGAGAAATCATCGCAGATTCCGTGGAAACTGTTGTATCGGCACATTGGTTTGACGGTATGGTTTGCATCCCAAACTGTGACAAGATAACTCCGGGAATGATGATGGGAGCACTTCGTGTCAACATTCCAACAATATTCGTAAGCGGCGGACCCATGAAAGCAGGTAAAGACAAAAACGGTAAATCTCTTTCATTAACATCCGTTTTTGAAGGGGTGGGAGCTTATCAAGCAGGTAATATCAATGAAGAAGATTTGCAGGAAATCGAGCAAGTTGCCTGTCCTACTTGCGGTTCTTGTTCAGGAATGTTCACTGCAAACTCCATGAACTGCCTGGCTGAAGGCTTAGGACTTGCGCTTCCGGGAAATGGAACGATTTTGGCGGTAGCCGAAGAACGTAAGGAATTCGTTAAAAAATCCGCTAAACAGTTGATGGAGATAATCAAACAGGATATCAAGCCCCGTGATATCGTGACGATTGATGCAATTGATAACGCATTTGCCTTGGATATGGCGATGGGCGGTTCAACAAACACCGTTCTTCATACACTTGCATTGGCACACGAAGCAGGTTTTGAATATCCGATGGAACGCATAAATGAAATAGCTAACCGCGTACCGCATCTAGCGAAAATTGCACCGGCATCCGATTATCATATTGAAGATGTACATAATGCCGGTGGTGTAAGTGCCGTCATTAATGAGTTACTCAAAAAACCTGGTGCATTTAATGGAGATTGCCTTTCTGTCTCAGGTAAAACGCTCCGCGAAAATGTTGCCGGTTGTGAAATATTGGACAAGGATGTAATCCATCCGTTAGATAATCCGCATTCTGAGCGTGGCGGGCTTGCGGTATTGTTTGGAAACCTTGCTCCTCAAGGCTCCATCGTAAAAGTGGGGGCCGTTGACGCATCAGTTGGTGGCTACCACAGGGGTCCTGCCATTTGTTTCGATTCCCAGGAAGATGCACTTTCCGGAATCATCACTGGAAAGGTTAAAGAAGGAGATGTAGTGGTCATTCGTTACGAAGGACCTAAAGGCGGTCCGGGTATGCCGGAAATGTTGGCACCCACTTCCCAAATCGTCGGGAGGGGACTTGGAGCGAAAGTCGGTTTGATCACTGATGGCCGCTTTTCAGGCGCATCTCGAGGCATCAGCATTGGACATATATCCCCCGAAGCAGCTGAGGGAGGCCCGATTGCCTTTGTTGAAGATGGAGATATCATCGAATTGGATTTGAATAATCGTAAAATCCAATTGGAAATTTCCGATGAAGAATTCGAAAAGCGCAAAGCCAATTGGAAAGGCTTCGAGTCAAAGGTCAGGACAGGCTATTTAGCACGTTATTCCAAACTTGTGACGAATGCCAGCTCAGGCGGAGTTATGAAAGTTTAAGTTAAAAGGAAGACTAAAACATGGTGGCAGAATGAAAGTGGATTCTGTCACCATGTTTCTTTGTGAAGAACAATGAAATTTTACAAATCTTTAAGCGTCATTTTTGCATATACACTCAAGAATATAGTATCATTATACTAATTGAAGAATTGTAACCAAGGAGGTTTTTTATGTCGATGGCATATGATGAATATATGAAACAAATGGTGAAACCAATGCGTGCGGAACTGGTGCAGGCAGGTTTTGATGAGTTGGAATCCGCTGAAGCGGTTGAAAACTTCATGGAATCGGTAGAAGGTACGACACTTGTGGTCGTGAATTCAGTTTGCGGATGTGCTGCCGGGTTAGCCCGTCCAGCTGCTACTCAAGCCGTACTGCAAGCAGACAATAAGCCAGATCATTTGGTAACTGTATTCGCCGGCCAAGATAAGGAAGCGACAGCTAAAATGCGCGAATACTTCGATGGAATAGAACCCTCTTCACCATCCATGGCTCTTTTAAAGGACAAAGAGGTCGTACATTTCATTCCACGCCATGATATAGAAGGACAGCCAATGGAAGCTATCATGGAAAATTTATTGGCAGCGTTCAGTCAAGTAAATAAGTAATCCAAGCGGAATGTCCTGGAAACAGGGCATTCTTTTCAAATTTAAGAGAGTATGAAGGGGTAGGAATCATGTTTGTCACAACAGTTGGAAGAGCCGATAAAGAAACGATGATATTAGCCAAAAGGTTAGCTGAAGAATTGCAAATCCCTATATAGCCAGAAGAAAACGATCGGTGGGAGAGATCCAAACGGAACAGAATGAAGAAGATTGCCTTGTTTTTGGTAAAAAGCGGATGGAGTTATACAGATACCAGGAAAAAGAACCATTCTTTTTCCACCCGAACCTAGCGATGATCCGTATAAAGAGAATGATGCGCGGAGAGAGTGATCCATTTCTCATTGCCGGAGATATAAATGAAGGGAACGCTGTGCTTGATTGTACCTTGGGATTGGGCTCTGATGCGATTGTCGCAAGTTTCGCAGTGGGTGAATATGGGCAGGTTGTAGGGTTGGAAGGAAATCAATATTTAGCCTTGCTCGTGGACCATGGATTGAAGACATGGGAGGATGCAGAAGAAAATATGATTTCTGCGATGAGAAGAATAGAGGTCAGGCAAGGTGATCATTACGAAATTTTGAAAACATTGCCGGAAAATCATTTTGATGTCGTATATTTCGATCCCATGTTTGAAGAAACGATTCAGGAATCGAATGGAATCAGGGGATTGACTCATTTTGCGGAAGGTAAGGATTTATCTAAGGAAATAATGAAAGAAGCCAAGCGGGTTGCGCGCAAGAGAGTCGTGTTGAAAGACCATTTTCGCAGCTCCCGCTTTGAGGAATTTGGATTTGAGGTAATAAAAAGAAAAACATCCAAATTCCATTTTGGCTTTATCTCCATCCAGTGATCACGATTTATAATCTGTTTCGTCCAGACCCATGGCACAGCCTTCTCGGCTTGAATCGGCAGCACCATAGTTCGAGCCATCGGGGTTTATTTGAATCGCTTGGACATTCCCTATGGAATGGGGAACTTCATTAAAGGCGAAGCCCATTGCTTCAAGTGGCCTTTGCTAGTCATATCCATTCCAGGTTCCCATTCAATATGAGGGCCCATCGGAGTGAAAATTCTAGGTTCTTCGATGGCTGCTTTCAAATCCATTTTCATATCGAGTACATTAATGATCGTTTGTAAGACTGAACTGATGATGGTTGGTCCTCCTGGTGAACCTAACGTCAAGATCGGCTCACCGTCTTTAAAGATGATGGTCGGGCTTTTACAGCTGACTGGGCGTTTATTGGGCTGCACTTCATTCATGCCGCCTGGAATGGAATCGAAATCAGTCAGTTCGTTATTCAGCATGAAACCATAGTCGGAAACCATGATGCCTGATCCGAATGGATGTTCCACTGTAGAAGTGCATGCTGCGATATTGCCCCATCTGTCACGGACAGTGAAGTGTGTCGTTTCACTGATATCTTCTTCATTAGGTTGCGGAATGACTTCCCTTTGTTGCACGGAATCATAAATCCAAGGGTTTCCGAAGTCAATGGCATTATTTCTTGTTTTGAAATTAATGAATGAGCGGCGTTTAGCTATATACTCATCATGCATGAGACCCGCTAATGGCAATTCGGCAAATTCTGGATCAGCGAGAAATGCTTTTTTATCTGTAAATGCCAGACGCATCGCTTCTGCTATTAAATAATATTTTTCCCAAGACCGGACGTCATATTGTTCTATATGGAAGCTTTCCAATATTTTCAGGATTTGGATGACAGTGAATCCGCCAGCACTTGGGGCATTTGATGAAGCAATTAAATAATCCTTATAAGTCCCATACATTGGTACATCGATAGTAGCTTTATAGTCCTTTAAATCAGAAAGCTCCATGAACCCTCCAAGTTCCTGTATACAGGAAATGATGCCCTCTCCGATTTCACCTTCATAAAAAGCGGAAATTCCTTCACGTTGTAAAATCCGATAGGTATTAGCCAAATTTTCTTTAATCAGCAAATCGCCATCCTGATAGGGTTTTCCGTTGGGGATGAAAAACTTACGCGCTTCATCGCCCAATCGGTATTCAAAATTTTTAAGAGCATCGCATAGGACCCAATTGACGGGAACTCCTTTTTCTGCAAATTCAATGGATGGTTCGATAAGTTCAGCTAAGGGCTTGCTGCCATATTCGGCGAGTGCTTCATCCATAGCTTTCAGTATTCCAGGAATGCCAACCGCTGTTGCTTTGATAGATCTTTCTTTAAATGGGATGACTTCCCCTTTTTCATTAAGAAACATGTCTCGATGAGCGGCTTTAGGTGCCCTTACATGGCCGTCGTATATTTTCGTTTCCTTATCTTTTGCGTTATATACCATAAGAAAACCACTGCCGCCGATACCAGTCATCATTGGTTCAACAACATTTAGGGCAAATTGGATCGCGACGGACGCATCGACAGCATTTCCACCTTCACGTAATATTTTTTCCCCTATGGAAGTAGCTACGGGATGAGCGGTAACGACCATTCCGGCGTTCCCTTTCGCAGTTTCCCTTTTGTAATCATTATCTTTTATGTTTTCCTTGTTGTTTTCCAAAATGATTCCTCCATTATTCAGTCCTTTTATCTGCCAAAAGGAAGGCTTATGTTTTTAGTGAAAAGAAAACCTTGTCATTGTAGAAAAATGACAAGGAGATTTTTCGTAGGTATTCATTTATTCTTAATCAGCAAATGATAAATATACGAAAAATGCTAATGTTACAAGACATAAAGCCACCATGGCAGTCGAAGCCATATAAGACCCCTCCTTAAAAAGACTTGAATCTAATTAATTTCTCCAAATATCGTCAAAATCCTTCATTAAAATGAAAAATGTTGATTTTTATTTACAAAGTTAGGCTTGATAAAAGTTTATATAGGTATTTATCCTTTTTTTTGATTTTTAAAACATGGGTAACTATATATTCGTAATTACCAAAAAATAAAAGTATACTAAATATAAAGACAATACAAAAAAGGAGGGGGAGTGTGAGTTGAAAGCAGCGGTTTGGTTCAGGAAAAGTCTCGTCATTTTAGTATCCGTTTTAACGTTTGGTCTTGTTACTCCTACAGATCTGGCGTGGTTAGCGGAAGCCGATTCGCTAAAGGATACTAAAAAAGGGTTAGTGGAAGAAGAGGGATTAGCTTATCTTCCTTCGCAGAATTCGAATGAACTTGAAGAGGAATTCAACCGGGAAGAGTTTTTATCGGATATCCTGAATAAGGCAGAGGAAAATGCATTTATGAAATTTGGCGATAAGATCAATCCTAAAATTGGCGATGAATTCAAAATGGCTATATTACCAAAAATGGAAGAAGCCATTGCAGATATGGCTGCACAATTTCCAGATGAAAAATTACAGCAATTAACCATCACTGAACAGCCGAGTGCGGGCAGGGCCGAGAAAATATTTCATATTTATGATTCAAACAGCGGCAAGGATATCATCAGATTCCATGTCAGGCAGGAAAATCCCCGCTGGAAGGGTATTGGTTCGATTTTCATTATCATACCTATCATGATTCATTTGCCACCCATTATAATATCGGGAAAATTTATTGGGATAAAAATACGCCGCCAGAGTGGACGAGTAAACAAAGGCTCTCATAGCGGTTGGTTTCGTTGATTTTATTTAAGTGTAAGAGTAAGATGAAATGGAATGATACTCTAATAAGGATCGAATGATACGTTGTCATGCAACGTATTTATTTTGTGTTTAAAATTAAAGTAAGTTTATATCATAACTGGGAACAATGTAATTTTAAAAGGTTTTCTAATTTTGCTGTTATAGTAGCAGAGGAGTCTTTATCATGTCAGAGTTGTTAAATAACATCGTGCAAACGTATGCTCAATTTTTTGACTGGCATATGTGGGTGGAGGTTTTATCCGACCCGGTGAGCTGGGGTTTGATCGGGACACTTGTATTAATGGAAGGATTGCTATCAGCGGACAACGCACTGGTATTGGCTGTAATGGTAAGGCATCTTCCTGAAAAACAACGGAAAAAGCACTGTTTTACGGTTTATTAGGTGCTTATGCTTTTCGATTTATAGCGATTGGAATCGGTGTTTTCCTCATTAAGCTTTGTGGGTGAAGGTGATTGGAGCAGCCTACCTTGGTTGGCTCTCATTTAAATACTTTAGGGATAAAAGAAAAAAACAAGCTGATGAAGATATTCAAGGAATGAGTAAAAATAGCATCTTGATCCGTATGTTTGGTACATTATGGGGAACGGTTGCGGCTGTGGAATTAATGGATATAGCATTTTCCGTCGATAGTGTCTTGGCCGCATTCGGGGTGAGTGAAAAAGTCTGGGTCCTTTTGACAGGCGGAATGATTGGAGTCTTGATGATGCGGGGAGTGGCCGGGGTATTTCTTAAATTGATAGATAAGGTTCCAGAATTGGAAACCGCCGCATATGTCCTTATCGGATTCATTGCTATTAAAATGTTGATGGCAGTTGCAGGGATCGAAATCCCCCTGCAATCTTTTTTACTTTTATTTTACTGATTTTCGGCACTACAATCGTGTTTCATTTGAAGAAAATGAAAAAGCTCAAGGAACATGGCTGAGACTATTTAAAAAGCTGGCATCAATATGATGCCAGCTTTTTGTTGGGCTAACTCGCTTTTCTTCTAAATTGTCTGTATACAGACTGGCGATTAAACAAACTTGTATTACTTTTTTATATGGATGAAACCCTCATTGAAGGGAAGGAATTCGCGACACTCCTACCGAATAGCTGGCTAGCCGAGACCCCACAGACGCTTGCTTTGACGAGGCTTGGCAGACAGTCGGCGGAAAGGGAGCGGATTTCGGAAATCAACTCATAATTATAATATAAAGTAAAAATTGAAGGTGAAATGCATTTTCTTCTTCAACACCATTTCAACTACATTTTTTACTGAAACCCGTTCGGAAAATTAAAGGAAGTTCATATAATTAACGGTGAGCTTTAGTACAATAAATTAATAAAGAAAATGAGGAAGAACACAGTTTAAAGAACTGTGCTTCAGTTTGTAGACAAAAGTGGTTCTATCTAAAAGGTAAAACAAAGTTGATGGAAGCTGAAGGTGCGAGACTCCTGCGGGAATAGTGAGTCCAAGGGAGACCCCACAGGCGCAAGTGCGCCGAGGAGGCTCCCGGACCGCCCGCGGAAAGCGAGTGCCTGAAGTGGAAATCAACGTCAAAATTTAATACAAGCCCAAAAATAAAGCTGACATCAAAAATGATGTCAGCTTTATTTTTGGAAAATATCAAATATTTGAAGGAGGGCGGTAAATGTAGTGAAAAAAGCAAAGGAAATAAAAAGTTAAGCCAGGGGAGACGACAGGAGCGGATGCAGCAGTATGCCCAATAAAATGGAGAAAAGAAAAAGGTCGAGAATGATAAACACTTTTAAACTGTAAATATCAAGGACTTCTTCAGCAAGTTCACGTTCCTCATTCAAGATGACTTTTTATTATTGGTTTCCATGCGATCACCTTAAACCTTTTACAATTATATATTGTTGATATATGAAAAACGCGGATCAATGGTTCTTCTCATCATGAATTGAAACCCAAATTACCAAAAAAACATAGAGTTTTTACATTAGGGCAATATGTTATACTAATATAATAGTATAAAAGGTTTAGAGATATTAAATAACATATATTTTCTTAACGATAAATGAGGAGTGAAGAAAGGGGAGAAGAGTGTGAAAAGGAAGAAATGGTGGTTATCCATATTTGCATTGTTTGTTTTTTTACTCTCCATGCTCTCCTATTCATTAGCGAAGGATGATGGGGTAAAATGGCGGAATTTACCCAAAGATAACCTATTAAGACAAGCTGAACTTTTTAAGGGGAATAAAGAATTGCAAAGAATATTTTTATTTCCAGAAGAGGAGTACGATGAAAGGGAAGCACTTAAAATTGCGGGAACCATTAATGAACTGCCTCATTCACTTTTGGTGAAAACAGCGGAAAGTGGTGTGAGGATCAAACTATTCGATGGTGATATAACAGAAAATCAATCCGCGGCCAAATTAAAGGGGAAAACTCCGCGTGGTTATTTGAATAAAGAAACAACTTGGGATGATGTGCCTGGTATGGGCGGATCACATACGGTATTGGTTAAAATCGGAGCGAGTGACAAGGGAAGCGGGCATGGCTCCGTTAATTTGGAACTGCATGAGCTGGGGCATTCAATTGATAATATAGTATTTGATGGAATCCGTGAAGACATGGATTATTTGAAGATTTGGGGTAAGGAAGTGGACGGGCTGTTTCCTGGGATTACGTATTTTTCCAATTACCCTGAGGAATACTTTGCAGAAACGTTTGCCATGTTTTATGTGAACAATGAACAAAATCAATTGCTTAGACAAAAAGCACCCGAGACTTATAATTTTATTAAACAATTAGATTAAACATTGGGCAATAATACGTTAAAATAAGGTGAATGAAAGTAGAAAAGGTGGTTTATCATGAAGCAATATTTAGATTTATGTAAGCATGTACTCGAAAATGGAACGCAAAAAGGTGATCGTACGGGAACAGGGACGATCAGTACCTTTGGATATCAAATGAGATTCAATTTAAAAGAAGGATTCCCTGTACTTACAACGAAAAAGGTTAGTTTAAAAGCGATTATCCATGAACTATTATGGTTTTTGAAGGGTGATACAAACGTTGGGTATCTTCAGGAAAACAGTGTGCGCATATGGAATGAATGGGCGGATGAAAAGGGGGAATTAGGTCCGATTTATGGACATCAATGGCGTTCTTGGGGAACGGCGGATGGAAGGCAAATCGACCAAATCAGTGAATTGATCGAACAAATCAAGACGAATCCAAATTCAAGAAGATTGATAGTCAGTGCTTGGAATGTTGGGGAACTGGATGAAATGGCCTTACCGCCTTGCCATGCTTTCTTTCAATTCTATGTCGCTGATGGCAAGCTTTCATGCCAGCTATACCAACGTTCGGCGGACGTCTTTTTAGGTGTTCCTTTTAATATAGCTTCGTATGCGCTTTTAACGATGATGATCGCCCAGGTGTGTGATTTGGAAGTTGGCGAATTTGTACATACTTTCGGGGATGTCCACATCTACTCTAACCACCTTGAACAAGTGGAACTGCAGTTGACTCGTGACCCGAAACCATTGCCAATCATGAAAATCAATCCAGAAGTGAAAAATATCTTTGATTTTAGCTTCGAGGACTTCGTTTTGGAAAATTATGAAGCCCATCCCCATATAAAAGGTGAGGTTAGCATATGATATCGTTGATAGTGGCTATGGATCAAAACCGTGTGATTGGTAATAACAATAAACTTCCATGGCATTTACCGGCAGATTTGCAGTACTTTAAAAAAGTGACGATGGGCCATCCGATCGTCATGGGCCGAAAAACATTTGAATCGATCGGCAGGGTCCTGCCTGGCCGCGAAAATGTCATCGTCACCCGCAATCAGGAATTTAAAGCGGAAGGCTGCGTAGTATTACATGATATTGCACAAATCAAAATGTTCGCTGACAACCATGATGAGGAAGTCTTCGTGATTGGCGGAGCCGAAATCTTCAAGGAAATCCTTCCTTTTACCGACCGCCTGTATATAACGGAAATCCATGAAACCTTTGAAGGTGATACTTTCTTTCCCGAGATTGATGAAAATGAATGGGATGAAATCTCCTCAAACCCAGGCAGCATCGATGAAAAAATCGATATGCACATGATTTTATTATTCTACAAAAAAATAAAGTGCTAATCCGATTATGGGGAAATGTCCATAATCGGATTTTTTTGGTATGGGACAAACAAAAGAAAGAATTTTTAGAAAAATCAATTACATTAATAACAGTAAAGTGCTATAATGATTGAATTCATCAGAAAGGAAATGAGGGATTGTTATGAATCAGACTGCATCTAAGAATAGGGGGATTCAATTGGAAGATATTCTAATTGCCTATAGAGAACTGAAAGAAATCGTTTTACATACTCCTTTACAAAAAAATCAGAGGCTCTCTGAAAAATATGATTGTAATGTTTATTTAAAACGCGAGGACTTACAACACGTACGTTCCTTTAAATTAAGAGGGGCTTACTATAAAATGAAAAGCCTGACCGAGGAAGAGACGAAGAACGGAGTCGTTTGTGCCAGTGCAGGAAACCATGCACAAGGTGTTGCTTTTTCTTGCAGCCAATTGGGTATTCACGGGAAAATTTATATGCCTGCTACAACTCCAAGGCAAAAAGTCGATCAAGTTCAGCTATTCGGCAGGGATAATGTGGAGATTATCCTTATCGGGGATACATTCGATGATGCATTTGCCATGGCGATGGAATGTTGTGAAAAAGAAGAGCGTTCTTTTATCCATCCATTTGACGATGAAAAGGTGATCGCCGGGCAGGGTACAACGGCTGTAGAAATCCTGAATGATTGTGAAGATGGAATCGACTATGTATTCGCCGCTATGGGGGGGCGGTTTAATGGCCGGAGTATCGAGCTATTTCAAATCGGTTTCCCCAAATACGAAATGCATTGGAGTTGAGCCGCAAGGTGCTGCTTCGATGGAATACTCTTTCAAGGAAGGAAAAGTTTCTGAACTCGAAAACATAG
Source organism: Peribacillus frigoritolerans (assembly GCA_030562215.1). Taxonomy (GTDB): domain Bacteria; phylum Bacillota; class Bacilli; order Bacillales; family DSM-1321; genus Peribacillus; species Peribacillus frigoritolerans_B. The sequence continues at coordinate 1,301,761 of JAUPFL010000002.1, forward strand.
ATACATTCGTTGACGGAGCAGCTGTCAAGTGTGTGGGACAGTTGACATATCAGCTTTGTAAGGAAAACCTGGAAGATATCGTTGTCGTACCTTCAGGCCAAATCTGTACGACGATTCTCGATTTATATAATCAGCATGCGATTGTCGCTGAACCGGCAGGGGCTATATCTGTAGCCGCGTTGGATTTATATAAAGAACAAATCAAAGGCAAAACGGTTGTTTGCATGGTCAGCGGAGGGAATAACGACATTGGGCGTATGCAGGAAATTAAGGAGAAATCCTTATTATATGAAGGGCTGCTTTATTATTTCATCGTGAATTTTCCACAACGTGCTGGCGCGTTAAGGGAATTCCTTGATGAGGTGTTAGGACCGAATGATGATATAAGCCGCTTTGAATATACGAAGAAAAATAATAAAGAAAGCGGGCCGGCCCTGGTTGGTATTGAGCTAAAAGATAAAAATGATTATGAAGGGCTCATTCAAAGGATGAACAAGAAAGGATTCTCTTTCGTAGAGGTCAATAAAGACAGTAATTTATTTCACTTATTGATTTAATCATGGACAAAATGTTAAATTAGGATAGAATAATACCTATGTTTTTACATTTTTTCTGCCGGCCAAGTCGTATATGGGCATACTGTCGATAATTGTTACCATTCTATGACGAATTGCCAGTTCCCTTTCAATTGGTTGGAAATGGTATTATAATCGGAGTAGGTCTAATTACAACACCAAAGGGGATGTATCCATGTCGAACATTGGAGTACCTGGTCTAATTCTCATCTTAATATTGGCTTTAATTATCTTTGGTCCGAAGAAACTTCCAGAAATTGGCCGTGCTTTTGGACAAACGCTTCGTGAGTTTAAAAAATCCACGAGTGATTTAACAAAAGGTGATTATGAAGAAGATAAGAAGCTACAACAAAAAAATCATGAATGATTGAATGCTGGGCGTAAGATGCAATCGTCTTGCGCCTTTATGCTGTAACAAAGATACGGATTTTCAGATGAAGGCGTGATCAACTTTGGAAGATAAAGAATTAAATATCATCGATCATCTCGATGAATTGAGAAAACGGCTCATCATTACAGCTGTTGCTTTTGTCATCTTTTTTATCGCCAGTTTTATTTATGTTGAGGAGATTTATAATTGGTTCGTGAAAGATCTCGATTTTGACCTGATGGTATTGGGACCGAGTGATATTATTTGGATTTACTTCATGCTTGCAGGTGTCGTAGCCATTGCTGCAACGATACCGGTAATTGCCCTGCAAATCTGGTTATTCGTTAAACCCGCTTTGATGCCAAATGAAGTGAGGGCGACCCTTGCCTATATTCCAGCACTTTTCCTGCTTTTTATCGGAGGGCTTGCTTTCGGTTATTTTGTCATCTTCCCGACCATTCTTCAATTTTTGATTGAATTGGGTGATGGGATGTTCATAACCAGTTTTACAGCTGATAAGTACTTTTCATTCGTATTTAATATGACGATACCTTTTGCTGTTTTATTCGAGCTTCCTGTCGTTACCATGTTTTTGACCTCCCTTGGCATCATAAATCCTTATGTGCTTCAAAAATTAAGGAAGTATGCATACTTTGTACTGGTTGTCATAGCGATATCGATTACGCCGCCTGACTTTATGTCAGACTTTATGGTGATGGTTCCATTGCTGTTATTATACGAAATCAGCATTTCTTTATCAAAAGTCGTCTATAAACGAAGGGTGAAACGTGAAAGCTTGCGGGAAGACACCTACGAGGAAGGTTTATAAGAAGAAGCCCATAATGGCATTTTGCCCTTATGGGTCTTTTTTTATGAAGATCATTCAGATTTCTCTGTTTTTTTACACATTTGAATATTTATACTTTTGAATTTTTGTGTATAATGTAAGCAATCGGTTAAAAATGAGGATTGATATTTTGATGTTCAAATGCTTGGAATTCAAAGATTGTTTTGGACATAAGGTCACAATTTCAGAAATACCTGTCTTACTGCCTAGTGATCCGAATTTTTTATGTTGACCGTGCGTTTGGAAATATTTGTTAAGAAGGTTTTTGCCAATAAAGACCATAAAGAAAATTACTCATTTAAGCATTATTTAGCATCCGTACTCAAATGGCCCGTTTATAACAAGCTTTTTTTGGAAGTTTACTCAATAATGCTTAATGCGGACTGTTCCAAAGCTAACTTCTCCGTTAAAAGGGAGGACACGAATGCCATGCAGTATCGAATGAATCGGCAGGGGTGTTCAAGTTAGCTCATGGAACGGTCTTTTTTGTGTACTCATTTCAAAAAATAAGTATCACTTCAGTAGAAAAAGAATACCTTTGGTTTGAATGCTTACCTTGAATAGGTATAATACAATAGATATGTTAATTTAGGGATGTGTAATGATGAATAAAGTAAAGATAGTAACAGACTCGACCGTAGATATGACACCAGAGGAACTGGAATTTTATGATATTACAATGGTCCCTTTATCGATCTATATAGATGGGGAGACTTTTTGGATAAGGTTGAAATCGAACAAGAAGAATTCTTGAAAAGGATGAACCAGTCAAAAGAACTGCCAAAAAGCTCACAACCAGCCGTAGGTACCTTTGTGGAGGTATATGATGAACTCGGAAAAGACGGCAGCGAGATTATTTCCATACATATGACAGGTGGAATGAGCGGCACAGTTCGCTCAGCGGAAAGCGCCGCTAGTATGTCTGAAACGAAGGTTACTGTTCATGACTCGAAATTCATTTCAAAAGCGATGTCATTTCAGGTGATCGAGGCAGCGAAGATGGCGAGGGAAGGGAAATCCGTAGCTGAAATAATTGAAAGGTTGGAACATATTAAAAAGCAGTCAAGTTTAATCATTGTAATAGAAACACTTGATAACCTCGTTAAGGGTGGAAGGATTGGCAAAGTTTCTGCTTTTATCGGTTCATTGCTTCACATAAAGCCGATTGCACTTCTTGAAGAGGGTGTACTGAATCCTGTATCCAAAGCTAGAGCCAGTCACAGGTCGTGAAGTTCATCATCAAGAAATTCAAAGAAGATACTCAAGGCAAAAAAATTAGAGGAATCGGATTTGTACATGCGAATGGCCTTGAAATAGCGGATAAGGTCCGCCAAGCCATTGCAGACTTAACAGGATATCAAGACATAAAGATAGAAGCAACGACTGCCGTTGTCAGCACCCATACAGGTGAAGGCGCCATGGCGATCATGTATTATTGGGACTGATAAGGATATACCAAATGAAACTGCGTTTGCGGCGGTTTTGTCACTTTTACATTTGTCTTTAATCCGTAGTAATAGTTGCTGTTCTCATTCCGATTGGTCTGTTAGAATAAATGAAGTAACAGAATATTTTATACATAAAGGACGGGGTAGGGATGAGAAAGCTGCAATTGCTTATGGCAGCTATGGGAGCATCAATTTTATTGCTGTTGACAGCATGCGGTTCCAATGGTGTACCTGATGCTAAAAATTGGGACCTTGAAGATTTCAGTTATATCGATCAGGAGGGGAAACCTTTCTCAAAAAGCGATCTAAAAGGAAAGGTTTGGGTAGCGGATTTTATATTCACAAGCTGTGAGACGGTCTGTCTCCCCATGACTTCGAATATGACGAAGCTGCAGCAGCAATTGAAGGATGAAGGTATTAAGGATGTAGAGTTCGTTTCATTTTCCGTGGACCCGGAAATTGACAAACCTGATGTTTTAAAAAAGTTTGGTGACCAATTTAATGTGGATTACGGCAACTGGCACTTTCTGACCGGTTATGGACAGGAAGAAATCGAGCAGTTTGCATTGGATAACTTTAAAACGATCGTCAAAAAACCAGAAGCAGAGGATCAGGTGATCCATGGGACCAGCTTTTTTCTGATTGATCAAGAAGGAAAGATCATCATGGATTATACAGGTCTGCAGGATATTCCCTTTGATGAAATCATTAAGCATATTAAAATTTTACAGAATTATTGAACAGGTTTAATGACCTGTTCTTTCTGTTTTTCCATCCTTTATTATAAGGCTTTAACGATGTGAAAATGAGCAATAAGTTTTTGAAGAAACAGCGGTAGTGAAGAATGATTTTACATGCTCAGTACATGCTAATTTTTATAGGACTAGCTTTAATTCCCTGCATTTTTCATATTGTATAGTAAGGAATGCTCAATTCTGGAAGTACAATGAAGGTATATTGTTTGCAATCTTTCGTTTCCTGCATGATATAATATATGGGTAGGAAGGTGAGGGTCATGAGGTACAAAATCACCTGTCTTTTCATATGCCTAGTTTGGATTTCAGGCTGCAGCCAAAGTGAAACAGCCTCAAATCAGCCATCTGTTCAGCAGAAAAGCATAGTTGAGCTGAGTAAAAAGGAAACCATTCCTGCCAGCTTTTTTCCGGACCCTGTGAAAATCGTGTCAATTGGCGACTCCTTGACTCAAGGTGTCGGTGATAGTAAAGATAATGGCGGGTATCTGCCTTATTTACAAAATAAGCTGGAAAAAGAACCATCGATTACTTCCGTTGAGATGATTAATCATGGCATACGTGGAAATAGGACCGACCAACTATTGAAAAGACTGGATAAGACTAGGATTAAAGAAGACATAAAGCAAGCTGACTCGATTGTCGTCACAATCGGTGGAAATGATATCATGAAGGTCTTTAAACAGAATTTCTCCAACTTGGAGCTGAATCAGTTTGAATCTGCAAAAATAGGGTATGAAAAAGATTAAGGCAGATACTCGATAAGGTTCGTTCCGAAAATGATTCTGCACAAATTTACCTTGTAGGCGTCTATAATCCATTTTCCAAATGGTTCGGGGATTTTTATGAACTTGATATGATCATGAATGAATGGAATGAAAGTGGAAAAGAGATCATTGAAGAATATGATTCAGCCTATTTTATTGAAATAGCAGACATTTTCGAGAATTCCGAAGAAGATTTGCTGTATGCCGAGGATTATTTTCACCCAAATGACCGCGGATATGAATTAATCGCGACAAGAATCTATAATGATATGGATATTACCACTATCGGAAAGGACACATTGGAAGCGAGTGCCAAAGGAGATGATGACCAAGAATGACAAATGTCAAATGGAAGACTTTGTTTATTTCCCTATTAGCCTTAAACATCCTGGTCATCTTGTTTGTAACGATTTTAGTTAATCTGCCGACTAAAGATAAAGAGCTGATACCCAAAGTAAGCCACGAAGAAGATATCCAATTTCAAATTCACACGAATCGGGAAGATTTGACAAGATTAATCAACCAGTATCTGGATAAAGAAGGGTTGACTGGATCCATTCACTACGAAGTGTATTTAACGGATGAGGTGGAGCTATACGGAACAATGCCATTTTTCAACCGTGAAGTGGAAATGAAATTGACTTTTGAACCAATTGCCCAAAAGAATGGGGATTTGATCCTTAAGCAAAAATCAATTGCTGTCGGTAAAATGAACCTTCCTGTTTCATATGTAATGAATTTAATTAATGAGCGTTATAATATGCCGGATTGGGTTAGTATAAGCCCCAATGACGAAAGTATTTATGTGTCATTACAGGATATGGAACTGAAAAGCGATATTAGGGTGAAGGCGAAAGAATTCGATCTAGAAAATGATGACATTTCATTTTTATTGACCATCCCATCATCATTACAGTGATAGTGAATAAATGGATAAAAACCAGGAACGGTGCATCCTGGTTTTTTATCCATTTATGGGGAGAGCGTTAGGGTTTCTAGTGAGGATGATTCCCGATTCGATCCGATTATATAAATGGTTGAGGGAGTATTTTCTTGGAAGGCCTTGTTTGGCAAAGGAAGTGCAATCTCTTTTGTTCCAGCTATCCTCACTTCGAAGTCTACGATCATAGGATGAATATTAAGATATGCGCTTGCTTTCCTGAAATGGAGTTGATCAAAAACGACATCTCCACCTTTGACGGCAATGTCCACCGAGAGTAAATCATGTGAAAGCTGGATGAATCGGACCTTTGCTTCATTTGGGGAACAGATGGATTATCCTCGAAAGGTAGCAGTTTCAACGATTCATTAGCCACGGTAGGTGCTAGAGCAATGGTATAGGAAGCCCCGATTTCGAGTGCCACTTTACAGCTTAATAGAGGCGAGATGTTTTGCCCGCTGCGGTATATATCCAATTGGTACTTGCCAGGGGAAGCGGTAAATAACCATTGCTCTCTTTATATGAGAAATTTTTGAGGAAACGCATTTCATTTACATAAACATCAAATGAGTGAGCTGTTGGGGCAGCATGTAAAAAGCGAACTTGTGCAGGCAGTAGGACATTCATTTGTTCATATCTCAATTGTTGTGTTGATTTTTCGGGACTTTTCAAATGTTTATGGTAATAATAAGCATGCAATTGCGGATCGCCGTTTTTATTATAAGACGATAGTAAATCATATGTTCCCGATTTTTGTGGATATGATTGTTTATCGCTCATTTCCAGCACCTCTCATTTTTCCATTATGTTTTTAACATATGTAATTATGCTTGGGCGTGTGCCTCCTTTTAAAAAAGGAAGGGAACATTTTCGTAAAAAGGCTTGATCGGCATATTATTTTACAGGGATAAATAAAAACGTTAAAATGCATTCAATGGATTGTTTGTAAAAAGGAGGATTTTCATTTGACAAAGCAATTAGAGAAAGCAACATTCGCAGGTGGATGTTTCTGGTGCATGGTGGAACCATTCGATGAACAGCCTGGCATCGAATCCGTTATCTCTGGCTATACAGGCGGGACTACGGAAAATCCCACGTACAAAGAAGTTTGTTCGGAAACCACGGGACATTATGAAGCTGTTCAGATCACCTTTGATCCAAACGTATTTCCATATGGGAAGATAATCGAGTTATTCTGGCAGCAAATTGACCCGACAGATGCTGGCGGGCAATTTTATGACAGGGGAAGTTCTTATCAAACGGCCATTTTTTATCATGACGAAAACCAACGTGAAATTGCTGAAGCATCCAAAGCAAAGCTGCAGGCAAGCGGGAAATTTTCCGGACCGATCGTAACTCCGATTATACCGGCTAAAACGTTTTATCCAGCCGAGACATACCACCAGCATTATTATAAAAAGCAACCAGAGCATTATGAAAGATATTCGATTGGCTCAGGACGTAAAGCATTTATACAACATCACTGGGGGAAAAAAATGAAAAGTAAAGAAGAATTAAAAAAGGAACTCACTCCGATTCAATATGAAGTAACGCAAAACAATGGAACGGAACCAGCCTTTAACAATGAATATTGGAATTTGAAGGAAGAAGGATTATATGTGGATATCGTTTCAGGTAATCCTCTTTTCACTTCAAGGGAAAAGTTCGATTCAGGCTGCGGTTGGCCAAGCTTCACTAAACCGCTTAAAGAAGAGGAAGTGGTGGAAAACCTCGATACGAGTTATGGTATGAGAAGGATCGAGGTTCGCTCAAAAACTGCCGATTCACATCTGGGACATGTTTTCAATGATGGGCCGGGACCGACAGGATTACGCTATTGCATCAATTCTGCATCATTAAGGTTCATCCCGCTCCAAGATCTTGAAAAAGAGGGATACGGAGAATACAAAAAGCTTTTTGATTGATGGAAAACCCCTATCAAATAATGATAGGGGTAATTTATTGGATAATATTCAATCTGTGATGATTGACGCGATCCGGACATATGGATTGGCGGTAAGGTCCATTGCTTTAGTCCTGCCAGTCACCTCAAAACGGACAGTATGTGATCCGGGACGAAGGCCATTTGTGACAAATAAATATCTTTCACGGGCAAATGGCCACCATGTATTCAAAGTCGTGATTTCATTTCCATCGATCCAAACATTCACTTCCCCGCCATCGGGACTTCTAAGCAGTTTCACTCCAAGCATACTTCCTTTGAAGGTATATTCAATCACACTGCCCTTTTCACTACTAGTGTAATAGCCACCCATTGGACGGAAACCGCTCATTTTTTCATAGCGGTCAATTTCCGATAATTCAAATCCAGAACGGGTATGCAGCTTAGTTGGAAGGCCTGCAACAACCTTCTTTTGTTTGATGTTATCCAGGAACCGTTCATATATGGCATTTGCATATAATTTATACCCCAGCCCATTTGGATGTACCAAATCTCTGGTCAATTGTTTTTCCGTATATCCTGAATCTTTGAATATGGGTCGCATATCCACATTTGTTGCACCGTAATGTTTGGATAAAAGGCCGATGGCTGACGCAAATTCCTCATATTTCAAGGAACTCTCTGTTATTGTGAATAACTCAGCATTAGGGTGGAGCCGTTTTGCCTTTCTCATTAACGCTTCATATGTCGTAAAATCATCGACATTCATATATTTGCGGTCATTTTCACCAAAAACGAAGAAAATCAGATCTTTATGATCATGCTCCCTTCTTTGGGAAAGCTTGAATAAGCCTTCAAAAGCAGTTGAACCGCTTTGGACCACGTAGTCACCGTGTAAAGGAATATCATTAACATCATTCATTCTTTTTCTAACTGTTTGAACCATGTTTGATTAGGCTTTTCAGCTCCTGATCCTCTTCCGATGCTGTCACCAATGACGAGATACTGAATGGGCTGGCCTGACTGGAATTTTTGATAAACATTTATCGAATCATCTGATCCATATGTTTTAGGAACTTTTTGAAGGATATAGCTGATAAGAAGGATCGTGGCGATTGCAGCGAAAGGGATGAAGGATTTTGCGTTCGTTTTCAATTATGTTCCCCCGTATTGCCTTTTATGTATCCATGTAGGTATGAGATAGCTTAAAGAGGCTAAGAATTGTTTTTTCCTTATTATATCCCAATTTTAAAGTAACACAATAAACTTTTGACATTTTTCATGGCTACTCGAGGTATTTCAGCCATTGAAATGATTACCGCTGAAGATGGTGTTGATTGAAGTTTTTTCTTAAATCCAGAAAAATAGGCAAATGCACAGACCAAGGCGGGCGTATCGACATATGGTAAGGTGTAAAGAGAAAACAGAATTCTAAAAGGAGTGAAACTTAATGTACGGATATGGTGGAAATGTTGCAGGACCAGGGTACGGATATGGTGGCGGTGGATACGGCGGCGGCGGTTGCTGTGGCTTTGGATCAGGCTTCGCTTTAATCGTTGTCTTGTTCATTCTATTGATTATCATCGGTGCTTCATTCTGCTGCTAATACAATAACCCAAAGACCAGTTGAAAAAGCTGGTCTTTTCTTTATGTATGGAAATTGGTGGTTTGACAGTGGACCTCTCTGGTTCCATGGTTGTTGACTGAATAGTCATGGATAAGTCCATGTAATCATGGGATTAGGCGATACACAGCCATTCCTTTTTCCAATCCTGTTATCAGTTCATTGGGAATGACGGGGGAATTCCAATGATGAGGAAAACAAGCCGGGTGAATGACATACGGCAAGGCATTTGGTTTTCTTTGTTAACCATTTCTGCTAAAATAACGACAGAATGTAATTAATTTAGGGGGATAAAGATATGAAACCTTCCCGTTTGCAAGCAGGGGATGAAATTCGAGTAATTGCTCCTTCAAGAAGCTTGGCGATTGTCAAAGGGGAACAACGCAGATTGGCAGAAGAAAGATTGACTGAGCTTGGTTTTAAAGTGACATATGGTAAAACGGTCCTGTTCCATGATGACTTTTTCTCGAATTCGATCGAAGACCGGATCGAGGATTTGCATGATGCGTTCAGGGATCCGAATGTTAAGGGGATTTTTACAGCCATCGGGGGTATAACGCTAACCAATTGTTACGGTATATCGACTATGATTTGATTAAGGAAAATCCAAAAGTGTTGATGGGGTATAGTGATATAACCGCAATTTTATTGGCCATATATAATAAAACAGGCTTAACTACATATTCAGGTCCTCATTTCTCGACGTTTGGGATGAAGGCTGGTCTGGAATATACGATGGAATATTTTAAAAAGGCTGTAATTGAAAGTGAAGGCTTTTATCTCGATCCAAGTGAAACGTGGAGTGATGATTCTTGGCATTTGGAACAGGATGACCGAACTTTCCACCCGAATGCTGGATACAAGGTCATTCAGGAAGGTGAAGCTGCCGGGACAATCATTGGGGGAAATCTTTGTACACTCAATCTATTACAAGGTACAGAGTACATGCCATCTTTAAAGGACAGTATCCTTTTCATAGAAGATGACGAAGAAAGCCATCCATTCAGTTTTGACCGGGATTTACAATCCTTGCTCCATCAGCCTGGTGCAAGTGGGATTAAAGGAATCGTCATTGGCCGTTTCCAAAAGGATTCAGGAATGACTGACTATGCTTTGGAGGAAATCATCGCCGCCAAAAAGGAGATAAATGGCATACCAGTGATCGCTAATGCCAACTTTGGTCATGTTCATCCATTTGTAACTGTGCCGGTTGGTTCAAAAGCAATAATGAAGGTGAAGAACGGAAAAGCGACGATCCAGATCCATCCATGAACAGTTTGAAGACGCCGTTCAAAAAATGGACGGTGTTTTAATCTGTTAGGGATATGTATGATTATGGTTTGCATTATGGTGTATATTAAGGGGGCTTTCCTCTTGTCAGCCCTGAAAATTGTCCTGTTTTACAAGCATTATTAGGGAATATGAGTCTAATAGTTCAAATTCTTTATTTTTCTGATATAATACTAAGAGATTTAAAATAGAAAAGGTGATTATGTGTTATTAACAATTCCAGCATCCATTCGATTAGAAGGGGCTTTGGCCGAGTATAATAAAAAGGCCGTGTGAGCCATACATGTTCCGTTTGCAACGAAGACACTTCTAATGGGGATGCAAGTAACTTGAACTACTATAAGTTAGGAACTAAAAAAGTTTGTCATTCCTGCATGAAAAATGTTTTGCGTCATCCGTCTTTAAAAGAGTATGAATATGTACATACTTCAATTATCGATAAAACTGCTTTTTATAAAAATGTGTTGGCTGTTTTAAAGGATGAAAGTTTTTTGGAATCCATTCGTGAAGAAAAACTAAATAGCGCATTGTAAGAAAAAAGTGTATCTCTCGCGGATACACTTTTTTGTCGCCATTTTTGGAAGGTCACCCATGGAACCTGAGAAATTTATCCGTATACATGCTTAGGCCAATTTCCTTAGCAAGATTGCCTTCATCTGGACATACACTTTACTATATTGCATTTGTTTTTAAAGAGAAGGAGTGTGTGGGCTTATGGAGCAGTCTTCATTGATCAAACCGGTCCTGGGAGGAGCCTACCCGACTATCAGTCATGGTCAGGGAGTGTTTTTATACGATAAAAATGGAAAGGATTACCTTGATGCTTCTTCCGGTGCTGTTACAGCCAATATTGGCCATGGAGTCAAGGAAATCATTGAGGCGATGGTAAAACAGGCTAAACAGGTTTCATTTGTGTATCGTTCCCAATTTACCAGCGATGCTGCAGAGAAACTTGCCGGAAAAATTGCAGAATTGACCAAAGGGGAACTGACATACTGCTTTTTTGTAAACAGCGGCTCCGAGGCGACTGAAACGGCATTGAAAATTGCCATTCAGCATTGGCAGGAAAAAGGGAAGCCAAAGAAACAGAAAATCATTTCGAGATGGATGAGCTACCATGGCATCACGATGGGAGCTCTTTCGATGTCTGGACATCCGATTCGCCGGGAACGATTTACTCCTTTGCTTGAATCATATCCTTCTGTTTCTCCTCCATATTGTTACCGATGTCCACTTCAACTTGACCAACATACGTGCGGAATGGCCTGTGCTTCGGAATTGGAAGCATCAATCCGGCGCATTGGCAGTGAAAATATAGCGGCTTTCATTGCAGAACCTGTAATCGGTGCAGCCGGAGGGGCCATTGTTCCTCCTGACGGTTATTTTAAAAAACTCAAGAAAATCTGCGAAGAGAATGATATTTTGTTCATTGCTGATGAAGTAATGACCGGATTTGGACGTACCGGTAAGATGCTTGCTTCCGAATATTGGGATGTGGAACCTGATATCGTAACATTAGGTAAAGGTATGAGTGGGGGATATACCCCAATAGCGGCAGCAGTAATGACCAAAAACGTGATGGAACCCATAATGAAAGGCTCGAAGTCCATTATAGGAGGCCATACCTTAAGTGCAAATCCGTTATCTTGTGCGGTATCTTTGGCCGTTTTAGAATATGTCGAAAGGTATGAACTTGTTGAAAAATCAGCCGACAGAGGGAATTACTTGATCAGGGGCCTGAAAAAGTTGGCAGGGAAGTATTCCTTTATCGGTGATATACGCGGGAGAGGTCTATTGATTGGCATCGAATTTGTCCTGGATAAAGTAACGAAGGCCCCATTTCCGAAGGAGGCAGATGTGACCAATGAAATCATTGAATTGGGAATGAGGAATGGAATACTTCTTTATCCCGCAGCTGCTGGCCTTGACGGTGTAACCGGGGCAGCGATCATCATCTCCCCGCCGCTAACGATATCGGAAGAGGAGTGTGCTGAATTGTTAATGAGGGTCGATATAACCTTTGGTCAATTTAATGAATCGATAGGTAAACGATCATCACCACAAGGAAGTGAGTCATAGTGGTGGAAAATACATTCAAGAAGATTTGTCGTTTGGAAGATGTCCGTCATCATTTTAAAGATAAACAATCCATCCTGTTTGGGGGCTTCGGTGGCATAGGGACACCTCCGGGATTGATCAATCTGATTTTGGAATCAGGTATTAAGGATTTAACCTTGATTGGAAACGATACAGGTTTCCCCGATATCGGAATCGGAAAACTGGTAACCCAGCGCCGGGCGAAAAAGTCATCGTTTCCCATATCGGTTCCAATCCAAATGCCGGACTATTAATGAACAATGGAGAACTTGAAGTGGAGTTCTCTCCGCAAGGGACACTTGTCGAACGCATCCGGGCCGGAGGGATGGGACTCGGCGGGATATTGACCGATATTGGAATTGAGGCTGATATCGTCCGGGACGGCAAGCAAACCGTAAAGCTAGGTAAGAAAAATTATCTTGTGGAATCGGCATTAACTGCAGATATCGCCATTGTTTACGCAGAAATGGCAGATCCTTATGGAAATCTTATATTCGATAAAAGTGCCAGGAATACGAATCCAATCGTTGCTGCGGCCGGACAAATCACTATAGTCGAAGTCATGCAAATCGTTCCGCTTGGCACTTTGGATCCTGAGAACATCATTGTACCGGGTGCCTTTGTGGATTATATCATCCCATCAAAAGGAGTCGATTGGAAATGGGTTTGGGAACCGGAGATAGAAACAGAATAGCGAAACGGGCAGCCGCAGAAATAAGCGATGGGATGCTGGTCAATTTGGGAATTGGCATTCCATCACTTGTACCGAATCATCTTTTGAATGATCATAAAGTTATGTTTCATGCAGAAAATGGCCTTGTGGGAATTGGCAGTACTCCTGAAACGGGGAAGGAAGATGCGCATCTTTGCAATGCTGGGGGACTGCCGATCACCATTAGGGCCGGGGCTTCTTACTGCGACAGTACTGTTGCATTTGGAATGATACGGCGTGGCAGGGTGGATATCACGATTCTAGGAGCCCTTCAAGTAAGTCAAGAAGGGGATCTCGCTAATTGGATTGTTCCGGGAAAGCGGGTGCCAGGCATGGGCGGTGCAATGGAACTGGCTGCAAAGGCAAAAAAGGTCATTGTCTTGATGGAACATAACGATAAAGCGGGCATGTCTAAATTAGTCAAAACATGTACATTGCCGTTAACTGCCAAAAAATGCGTACATATGATCATCACCGAATTAGGCGTGTTTTCCGTAACTTCGGAGGGCCTCCAATTAACTGATGTATTTGATACGTCCAGCATTCAGGAAATCAGGGATCGGACAGAAGCCTCGTTTACCGTCTCTGAAAACATCCACAATTTAAAAGAATGAGAGAGGAGAATGGATATGTATGAGGAAAAAATAAGAACATGGTTGAATGAACATCGGATGAATGGGGTTCAGCTTTTACAAAAACTGGTTCAGGAACCGAGCAAAAGGGGCCAAGAAGGAAGTGCACAAGCAATAGTGGTCGAGAAGTGCAGACAACTTGGTCTGGAAATAGATCTTTGGGAAATCGGGGATGAACAATTAAGAAAACATCCCCATTTTTATTGCGACCGCAGGGATTTTAAAGGAAATCCGAACCTTGTCGCCATTAAAAGAGGAACAGGCAAGGGGAAATCCCTTATTTTAAACGGACATATTGATGTAGTTCCTGAAGGAGATCATTCAGCATGGCACGATGAACCCTATAGCGGCAAGTTGATTGACGGGAAAGTTTTCGGGCGGGGAACGACGGATATGAAAGGCGGCAGTGTATCTTTATTGCTGGCCATTGAAGCGATCGTCGAATCTGGAATCCAATTGAAGGGAGATTTGATATTTCAGAGTGTGATTGAAGAGGAAAGCGGTGGTGCCGGCACACTTGCGGCAGTCATACGCGGGTATAAAGCTGATGGTGCAATCATTCCGGAACCTACAAACATGAAACTATTCCCATTACAGCAAGGTTCGATGTGGTTTCGACTGAGAATAAAAGGAAAGTCTGCACATGGAGGCACTAGGTATGAAGGAGTCAGTGCAATAGATAAAGCGGTTGGTGTAATGAAAGAAATCAAGATACTTGAACAAGAACGGAATGAGTCACTCTGTCATTCACTCTATAAAAATGTCCCTATCCCCATTCCGATCAACATTGGTAGCATTCAAAGCGGGAATTGGCCGTCCTCCGTGCCGGATACAGCCGTCCTGGAAGGTAGATTCGGCATCGCGCCGACAGAAACCATGGAAGAGGCACAAAAATCGCTGAAGGAGCGAATAGATGCTTTAAACGAGAGTGATGCATGGTTCAAAGAAAGACCTATTGAATTAGAATGGTTTGGAGCCAGATGGCTGCCTGGCAATCTCGAAATAAATCACCCGCTCATGAAGACAATTGGCACATACTATGAAAAAGTGGTCGGGGAAGAACCGCTTGTCGAAGCGTCCCCTTGGGCGACGGATGGAGGTTATCTTTCATCGGTTGGTTCTACCCCGTTGTTGTGTTTGGACCAGGGGAAACGAAGATGGCCCATGATTCGAACGAATATATAGAGGTGGATAAAATGATGGAGGTTGCGGAAATCATCGCATTGACCATTATTGAATGGTGTGGGGTGGACCAGGAATAATCATTTTTCCCAAGGTCTGATCCCAGGAAGGATCAGGCCTTTCGCAACAATTTTCGAAGATGTGAAAGGAGCGGGACAAATGGAGGCTGGAATCATCGAAAAAAGAATTCAAAAGCCAAGGTGCACCATACATATTTCGATCGACCATTTTAATAAGCGAATCAGGGTTGATGATTATCTAGGGCATTTTCAAGAATGCGTGGAGGAATCTTTGGAAGTGGCTAAAAGCATATCAGCAGAAAAAATCATCTTCAAGTCCCGTAAGGAAAACGTTATGGCATTGCTTGCTCAGGGATTTCTATATGAAGGAAGCATCGATAAATTCTTTTTGGGAAGCGATTGTTTCTTCCTTGTTAAATATAACCGTAATGAAAGGCGCAACAGTGCTGAATGGGAAAAGGAAGATCAAATCCTTACCGATGTTCAGAGGCTGCCGATTAAATCTGGACTGGATGATCCGCCGTCAGCCTACCAAGGCCGTAAAGCTGAAGTTACAGATGCACTTCAGCTGGCACAATTGTATGGGAAGGTTTTCGAAGTGTATCCCACACCGATGAATGATCCGATATATGTGAAAAAGTGTATGGAAATGGGAACGGTTTTTTATATTTATGTCCATGAAGAGAGGATCGTCAGTGCTGCTTCTGCAGAAATTAATTCCTTTTACCATAATGCAGAAATCACTGATTGTGCGACATTGCCGGAACATCGGCAGTTCGGCTTGATGAAACACTTGATATCCTCGCTTGAAGACTATCTTATTTCACATGGCATTTATTGCATCTATTCGATTGCCCGGTCGCTCTCATTCGGCATGAATGCTGCATTGCATCAGCATGGATACTCGTACCGCGGACGTTTGGCTAATAATTGTTATATCTTTGATAAACTCGAAGATATGAACCTTTGGGTGAAAAATTTTTGTTGAATGCTCATTTTTAGGCGGGTTCATGACTAGTTTTTGGCATTTCCTCATATACATCTAGCAAGAAGGTCTTGAGGAGGGATATCTTGCCAAGTGAATTTTTTAATACAAGTGAAGTGTTGGAAGCGATATTAGAAACCATTGATGAAGGCATTCATGTAATAGATCCAAAAGGACAGACCATCTTTTATAACGGAGTGGCGGCCAATCATGATGGGATGAAAAGAAGTGAGGTGCTTGGGAAACCGTTGCTTGAAGCATTCCCTTCGTTGAATCACAAATCATCGACCTTACTCCGGGTCATTAAATCTGAAAAACCAATCTATAACTATAGTCAATCATATGTAAATGCTCATGGACGTATCATTGAGACGCTAAATACTACGCTCCCCATATATGTCGATGGGTTTATGATAGGTGCAATAGAAATTGCAAAGGATTATTCAAGCTTGAAGCAATTATCCGAAAGGTTAGCTGATCTGGAAAGCTCGCTCAAGACGATCAAAAGTCCTGAAAGGAAAACGCCTGGGAACGGCGGATTGTATTCTTTCGCTGAAATCCTGACAAGTGATCCTGGGTTTAAAGGTTTGATATCACAAGGTAAAAAGGCTGCCCGTTCCTCCTCATCGGTATTGGTTTATGGGGAAAGCGGTGTAGGAAAAGAGCTTTTTGTTCAAAGCATCCACCAGGATTCGAACCGCAGTAAAGAACCTTTCATCGCGCAAAATTGTGCGGCCCTTCCAGAAAGTTTACTGGAATCGCTTCTATTCGGTACGGCAAAAGGAAGCTACACTGGTGCTGTGGAACGACAGGGATTGTTTGAATTAGCCAACGGCGGAACCTTGTTTTTGGATGAATTGCAATCGATGCCGATTGACTTGCAGGCAAAGCTTCTGCGTGTGCTTGAAGATGGGTTCATCAGGAGGATAGGTGGCACAAAGAGTGTACAGGTGAATGTCAGGATCATGGCAGCGATGAATATTGATCCGAAAAAGGCCGTATCGGAAAACAGGCTAAGGCCGGATTTATTTTACCGATTGAACGTATTGAGCTACGAGCTGCCTCCGTTAAGGGAGAGGATTGATGATATAGAGCTTCTTTCTGAACATTTCATATCAATATTTAACAGTAAATTAGGACTGTCGATAAAAGGCATGGATGAGGAGACGAAGGTTTTTTTCGGAAATATCACTGGCCAGGAAATGTAAGGGAGCTTAAACATACGATAGAATTCATGATGAACCATACGGAGAATGATGTTTTGAATCTTGAGGATTTGCCCCAGTTTTTAAAGAAGCGCACCCCATCAGAAAAGATCCTTCCGCTACGTGAGGCCATGATTGAGATGGAAACAAAATTGATTACCGAGGCCCTTCTTCAAACGAATGGTAACGTTCTCCAGGCATCGAAGCTATTGCAAATTCCAAGACAGACCTTGCAATATAAAATAAAGAAACATATTTGATGGAAAAATCCGGATGCAGCCTGCAGTCCGGTTTTTTTTATGGGCATTCGGATTTTGGGGTCATTTTGGCACCCTTCTTGCATTTAATACTACTATCATAACTCAGGAGGTATAACCATGTTATTTGACTTATATAAGCCAGATCGCAATTGGAAAGATATAGAGCTATGGAAAGATGTAACCGAAGAACAATGGAACAACTGGCTGTGGCAGCTTACGAATACGATCCGAACAGTTGATGATTTGAAAAAAGTGATAAACCTGACTCCGGATGAAGAGGAAGGTGTGAGGATTTCCACCAAAACCATACCATTGAATATCACCCCATACTATGCTTCGTTAATGAATAAAGATGACCCAAGGTGTCCTATCAGAATGCAATCGGTCCCAATCTCGGAAGAAATGCATAAAACCAAATATGACATGGAAGACCCCTTACATGAGGATGAGGACTCCCCTGTACCGGGACTGACCCATAGATATCCGGATCGCGTTCTTTTTTGGTGACGAATCAATGTTCCATGTACTGCCGTTATTGTACGCGAAGACGTTTTTCAGGCCAAATTGGCATGGGCGTGCCAAAAAACAATTGGACGCTGCAATCGGATATATACGTGACACACCGGCAGTTCGTGATGTCCTTATTTCCGGCGGGGATGGATTACTGATCAATGACACAATCCTTGAATATATCCTCAAAAACTTAAGGGAAATTCCTCATGTTGAAATAATCAGGATAGGTACCCGGGCACCGGTTGTTTTTCCTCAAAGAATCACTGAAAATTTATGTACCATTTTAAAAAATATCACCCGGTTTGGCTGAATACTCATTTCAATACCTCGATAGAAATTACCGAGGAGTCAAAGAAAGCATGTGAGATGCTTGCCGATGCAGGTGTACCTGTGGGCAACCAGGCAGTTATTTTAGCGGGGATAAATGACAGTGTCGCCATCATGAAAAAGCTGATGCATGATCTTGTTAAAATCCGTGTCCGCCCTTACTATATCTATCAGTGCGATCTCTCGGAAGGGATCGGTCATTTCAGGGCTCCCATTTCAAAAGGGATTGAAATCATCGAGGGGCTCCGAGGCCATACATCCGGGTATGCAGTACCTACCTTCGTCGTCGACGCGCCAGGAGGGGAGGGAAAATCACACTGCAGCCGAATTATATCCTTTCACAATCCCCAACAAAAACGGTGCTGCGCAATTTTGAAGGCGTGATAACCACATATCCTGAACCTGAGCAATATACACCAGGACTTGCAGATGATTATTTCAAAGGGGTATATCCCGATATGGAAGAAAAACAGTCAGATATAGGTGTATCTGGTTTAATGAACGACAAGCAATTCAATTTAGTGCCTGAAGGGCTGAAGCGAATGAACCGACGGGAAAAGTACGTGACCAACCCAGAGCATGCTTCATTGAAAAACAAACGTGAAAAGCGAGATCTGTTAAAAGAAAAGAAATTCCAGGCACAGCAAAAAAAGAGCACTCCTAAGGGGGATGAATAAAATGGAGACGTGTCCATGGTGTGAGAAAGGGAAGCTTGCATCAGTAATGGGGACTGTATATTGGGAACTGCCGGATGGTACGAGGGCGGTTGAAATTACGGAAACCCCTTCATCTCATTGTGAGAGTTGCGATGCTTTTTTCAAAGTGATGAAATAGTGAAGGAAATTGAAAATCAACTATTTTTAATTGATTCGAAAAAGCTTGAAAAACAAACGAAGTACAGTGAGCTAATGAACATGAAAAGGCTGTTGAAACGTAATTACTTTGACTTTTAGGTTACTTTCCCATAAATGAATAAATCCCCTTCATTTTAGATAGTACAGTGTAAACCACTATTTCTATCTTAAATGAAGGGGTTTTTCCATTTCAGAAAATGATGGCATGCGGGTAATGGGCTAACAAGTTTTTTGGAGAAATTCCACTTTCCTTCAACCTGCATGCTTGAACATGCTCCGCGTTTTTTATTATGGGAATTGGTTTTGAGTGAAGAGGTAGATTAAATAATAATAATATTGAAGCACTTCGTTTCCTTTATCGAATCATGTAAAAAAATTCTTAAAAGGATGTAATCAATATGGAATGGTACGATATTTAAGTGTAGTTCGTAATTTAACGAATGCATTTGTGTTGAAAAGTCGTGGATTTCATAAGATGAGGAAGAAAAAACCAAATTGTTTTTTAAAAAAGTGGACGGAAGCGAAAGTTTCCGATATATTAAAGCAGAAATCATAGTTATTTTAGGGGGGTTCGACATCATGAGACCATTTTATTTATATTTAATGAAATTTCGACAACCAAAGGAAATTGATGCAATCACTAAATTTGCCAATCATGCCTATGAGGATCATGGCTTCCCAAAACAATCGACTGATTATAATGAATTGAGCAGTTATTTAGAATTGAATGCAGACTATCTCGAAAGTATGTCAGTTTTCGATCAAGCGTGGGAACAGTATGTCCAAATAGAAGAAGGGCTCCTATTGGGAGATCAGGAATAGGGAGGAATCGGAAGGATGTTTAAAAGCCTTCAAACCCGAATTTTGCTTTATTCTTTACTTATTGCAAGTGTTCCTCTTCTGGTACTGGGAATCATATCCTATGGATCACAACGGTCCCTGCTTGAGAAGGAAGCAAAAAATGCTCTGAATGCAGGTTCACTGAATATTGTAAATGAAACATACAGCTATTTGAACGAACGGATCAGTGATGTGAAGTTAATGAGTGTAAATTCGGCAATCATCAATCCTGGCTACTCAAAAGAAGAGAAGTCTGATGAACTTAAAAAGTTTATCGATGCAAAAGGAAATTATTACGGTGTCTTGCATTTGGATATGGAAGGCAATGTCATTGCAGATACATCCAATAAAATGATCGGGGATAACCTTGCGAAGAGAATATGGTTCAAAGAGGCCATAGAAGGTCATGAATTCCTTTCTGATGTTTATAAAACCCGGGCTTTCGCAGAACCTATAATAGCTTTGAGTGCGCCGGTATATGATCATTCGGGAAAATGATCGAGTCGTATCCACAGCTTTCCGATTGGAAGGGCTTTGGGAGATGATGGAGAAAAAGGCTAATGAAATTAGCGATAAATACCCAGTGAACTTTTTATGATCAATCAAGAAGGCATCATGATTTCGAAAAAAGACCCACATGGCATTATGCAGGATTCTGCCTTGAAAGAAATGGGATTAACGAAAGATAAGCTGATGGGAGCGTCGTTATCGGATGAATTGTACAGTGAAGAGAATGGGAAAAAATATATTCCATCCAGCCTGTCCATACGATAGCACAAACAGAGAATAAATGGTTTGTTGTTGTGGGTGCTGATAAGAAGCAGGTATTTCAACCTTTGAATGACCTATTAACACGGTACCTGACAATCTACAGCATCGTTTTTGTTTCTATCATTCTGGCTGTCTATTTACTAACAAAGACCCTCGTACGGCCAGTTCAAGAACTTGTCGGAGCGACAGAGGATTTCATAGGAGGAAAGGAATTCATCATTTCCGACAATAGAAGCTTCGAGGAAATGGAAAAATTGAACCTTGCTTTTCTAAGAATGATGGAAACGATTGAAGATCGTGAGAGGGAAATCGTCCGTACGGAAAAATTGAAATATGTTGGCCAGCTTGCTGCCGGTGTCGCCCATGAAATCAGGAACCCGTTGACGACAATAAAGGGCTTTTTCCAATTATTGAAGAGCCAGGATCATGATAAATCATTGATAGAAAAATATAGCGATGTCATGCTTCATGAAGTGGATAGGGTCAATGTATTTGTGACACAACTTCTTGATTTGGCAAAACCGCATCAACTGGAATGGGAGAAAATCGATTTAAAGGATTTCCTTGATGAAATTATAGATACTTATACTTCCTCAATTCCGAGTTCTCATGTAAGACTAATTAATGGGGTGACACAATCCGTCATTGTTTATTCAGACAGGAACCGGTTAAGGCAGGTTCTCTTGAATGTCTTGAATAATGCTTGTGAAGCCATTGAAGAAAAGGGGCGGATTGAACTACATCACAATTCCGTGTCCCAATATATAAGATTAGTGATCAGCGATGATGGAAAAGGCATCAGTCCCGAGAATTTAAAAAATATCGGTATGCCCTTTTATACCACCAAACCGGATGGAAACGGATTAGGTGTAGCGACATGCATACAAATAATGGAGGAATTAAAAGGGAAATTCCAAATTGAGAGCGTCCGTGACGAAGGAACGAAAGTGACGCTCACAATCCCCACTACGAACCGTCTCATTAAATGAGGCGGTTTTTTTGTTTGTAGTGCCCTTTAATAAATGGGCCGGTTAATTAGCTAAATGAGCAAAATGCCCTCTTATTTCCATTAACCTCCATGTTTGTTTGTGCATATAATTTACTAATCAAACGATAAGGACCATATTGGGGGATGTCTCTTATGGGCAAAAAAACAGCCGAAATTTAAATTAGGCGATACAGTCGTAATAACAATGTATGGGACAGTCGGGAATATAACCGATGTGAAATTTCTCGATGGTGCTTATGTGTATGAAGTGAACTATAGTGAAGGTCTTTATATCGAAAAACATTGCAATCGATAAATGAATATGAAGGAGAAATCCTTTATCCGAAAGAACAAATCGATATTGAATATAAATATTTATTAGGTGACTTGGTCCAAGTGGATGGATATGAACAGGATTATTTCAAGATTATCGGCTATCGAACGGAAATTTGGCGCTATAAGGAAAATGCCTGGGAGGATGTAATCTATGAGTTATCAAGAATCTCTGATGGTGAATGGCTTGAAGCTCATGAAGAAGAACTGACTTTGATTGCCGATGCCAAACGGGCAGATGGAATCATTAAAAAATTGGGTCTGCTCCTTCCTCAAAAGAAAAATGAGCTTGCTATCATTGCTAAACAAAACAACCCTGGTAAAGGTGAGCGAGAAATGACAATGACAAAAGATGAAAAAAAGGAAATGATTGATGGACTGTTGGATTTATATAATGATTATTGTAAGCTCTACGAACATTTTGGCGATGATGAATATCGTCACATCATGAAAATCGCCCTTGCTAAAATTGAAAAAGCTGCAGAGGAAATTTATCCAGATCATAAAAAGAAGCAAACGAAGTGAAAGGTATCCCAAACTTTTAAAGGGCAATTTCCAAATTCCCTATAGAAGTATCCATACAAATAGAACACGAATGGAACTTGATAACTATAGGCCCTTCATATGTTTTTCCATTATGGGATGCCTTAGTGGTATATTTGTCTCTACACATTCATAGACCTTTAAATAAGGGGGCGATGATTTGCGAGAAATTGAGGTTTTTATTGATACAGAAGAGATAGCGGAATTCTTTTTTCAAGAATTGATAAGACGGGGCTATCTTCCAACAGAAGCTGAAGTTGAAGATCTTGCTGACATCACATTCGAATATCTTCTTGAAAAATGCATAATTGATGAAGAAGTCGAAGAGTAACCTGTCATAAGACGGTTAGCAGCTTCCTTTCCCTTAATTTCATTAACCATTTAAAAAAGACGGCGGACCACCGCCGTTTTGTTTGCGATTTAGGAAGGGTGCCAAAAGTCTTTTTCCTGATTTCCATTTTTTCAAGTTCCAGATAAGGTTCGATTTTCCTAACTTGTGGTTGATATGGTATAGTAGTTTTTGAATATCATTTCAACCACAAGTTAAGGAGGACATAGTCGTATGAGCGTACATATTGGTGCAAAAGAGAATGAAATTGCGGAAACGGTCTTACTTCCTGGGGACCCGTTGCGTGCAAAATATATTGCTGAAACATTTTTAGAGGATGCTAAACTTTATAATGAAGTTCGTAACATGTTTGGATATACAGGGACATATAAAGGAAAACGAATTTCTGTACAAGGTACAGGCATGGGTGTCCCATCCATTTCGATTTACGTAAATGAATTGATGAATAGCTATAATGTCCAGAAGCTGATTCGTGTTGGAACTGCAGGAGCGATTCAAAAAGATGTAAAAGTCAGGGATGTGATCCTTGCAATGAGTGCTTCCACCGATTCCCAAATGAACCGCATGACTTTCGGCGGGGTGGACTTTGCCCCGACCGCGGATTTCGAATTACTTAGAAAAGCTTATGACGTCGGCACGGCTAAGGGCTTGCAATTGAAGGTCGGTAATGTATTTACGGCCGATCAGTTTTATAACGATAATAGTGAATTGGAAAAATGGGCAAAATACCAAATCCTTGCGATAGAAATGGAATCAGCTGCCCTTTACACGCTTGCTGCTAAATTTGGCCGCCAAGCTTTATCTGTATTGACCATTTCCGATCACATTTTAACCGGTGAGGAGACGTCGTCGGAAGAGCGCCAGTCAACTTTCAACGAAATGGTTGAAGTGGCATTGGAAGCAGCTATCCAGGACTGATAATTGGATGTAAATGACAGGCGGGTGACCAGGAATAAGTGATGCTGTATAATGGCAGTTGGATACAGGCTCATTTGTTCCATGGTATCCGCATTTTTGTAATGTCAGGAGATGCCTGTTTTCCTTGGACCATTTTCCCTGATTTGACGTTTGCTAAAAAAATACATATGGTCATAAGTTGTTATTTTTGATAACTATTATTTTTCGATTGGCTTGAAAGCTGATAAAATAGGAATGAAATCGTTTATATCGTCATGAAGAATGAAAGTGGTGAGGCTTCAGTGGAAGAAGAAAATCAAAAACAGCCAAAAGAGGCAGGGAAATTCATTAAAATAAAGAAGTTTACGTTCATTATGGGGATTTTCTTAGTCATATTTCTAACTGCAGGGATTACTACAATAGCCTTGACCTTTGGAGATGAAAAAGTAGAGTCATTAGCACCGGATAAGCATTCGGAATTTGAAAAGCTGTATTCTACATACGATACGATAAAAGATAACTATTATGAAGAGATTGATGAAGAAAAACTGGTTGACGGGGCAATTAATGGAATGATCGAATCATTGGATGATCCGTACTCTGCTTATATGGATAAAAAGGAAGCGTCGAGTTTCCATGAGAGCATCTCTTCATCTTTTGAAGGAATCGGTGCTGAGATTCAGGAGCAGGATGGACAAATAATGGTGGTCTCACCAATAAAAGGGTCCCCGGCAGAAAAAGCTGGGGTAAAACCGAATGACATTATATTAAGTGTGGATGGTAAAAGTGTTGAAGGACTGAGCTCTTCTGAAGCTGTCCTGAAAATCAGGGGCGAGAAGGGTACGAAAGTTGATCTATCCATTTCAAGAGCTGGTGAGTCGGAACCGATTGAGCTGACCATTAAACGGGACACAATTCCGATTGAGACGGTTTATGCGGAAATGCTTGATGATGGAGTTGCAAAAATTCAAGTGACCAGTTTTTCCGAACATACAGTCCAAGAGCTGAAAACGGCGCTTGAGGAAATGTCCAAGAAGGACATGAAGGGTCTCGTATTGGATTTGAGGGGAAACCCGGGGGACTGCTTGAACAAGCAATAGAAATGGCAAGCCTGTTCATACCTAATGGGAAAGTGGTCCTTCAAGTTGAGGATCGCAGCGGGAAAAAGAAGTATATAAATCGGAGAATGATGGAGAACTGAAAATCCCGGTAGTCGTGTTGATTGATGATGGAAGTGCCAGTGCTTCTGAAATCGTTGCAGCGGCTGTCAGTGAATCTGCGGACATTCCATTGATCGGTGTCAAGTCATTTGGGAAAGGGACAGTGCAGACTGCCCAAGACTTCAAAGATGGATCTAACTTCAAATATACCGCAGCTAAATGGTTGACTCCTGAAGGCAATTGGATTCATAAAAAAGGGATCAAGCCGGATATTACTGTGAAGCTTCCTGATTATGCGAGCCTTCCGTACATTTCGCCCGATAAGGAATTGAAAGCATCCGATTCTTCGAGTGAAGTGAAAGCGGCTGAAGAGATGCTGAAGGAAGCAGGCCATGATCCAGGTAAGGTAGATGGATTCTTTGATGAAGCAACCACGAATGCTGTCATAGCATTCCAAAGGGAACAAAAATTAAAGAAACCGGCACCATTAAGGATGATACTACCGTTAAATTGATGCAGGTCATCCGCGAGAAAATCCTTAAGAACGACACACAAGTGAAAAAAGCGGTAGAAGTATTAAAGAAAGAAATAAAATAAATGATATTGCCCGAAAAGCCTGCCAACGATTATCGTTGGCAGGCTTTTTTGTCGTTTTCATGCATAGGATTCCAACATTAGGCAGAGAATAGGGGTAATTTTCCAATGAGGTGAGGTAATGAAAGAAAAGGTATTGTTCATATATCTCTTGATCTTGATTCTGGCAGGCTGTACCTATGCCCCTTTACCCAAACAAAATGGAAATGAAGGTACGGAAAAAAACTAATCAATGAAGAGAACCAGGAAAGCGAGAAAACATTTCTGTTAATAGGTGTTGACACAAGGGGAGAGCAAAAATCTCGGTCAGATGCGATTATCCTAGCAAAATACTTTCCTGAGCAGGAGAAACTGAAGCTGGCTTCCATTATGCGTGATAGTTATGTGAAAATCCCCGGGAATAAATCAGGATATAACAAAATAAATGCTGCTTATTATTATGGTGGAGGGGAATTACTCAAGAAAACCATACGGGAAAACTTTGATGTCAAGGTCGATCATGTAGCGGTAATCGACTTCCAGGGATTTGTGAAGATGGTCGATTTACTTGCCCCTGGGGGGGTGGCGGTGAACGTGGATCAGGAAATCATTGATGATATGAGCATCCAAGCAAGCGTCGGTAAAAATGTTCTACACGGTGAGGAATTATTGAAATATGTCCGTTTTAGACATGACGATGAAAGTGATTTTGGAAGGGTAGAGCGTCAACAAGAAGTTATGGTTCAATTAAAAACAGCGTTTATAAATCAAATCTCATCCTTCGAAGGGATGGCAGCCCTTCCTGGTATCATAGAACAAGGGCTCTCGTACTTGGATACAGATATTGGTCTGAAAACAATAATGGAAATGGGTCCAAAAGCCGTCTTCCATACCCCGGACACCGTCGAAACCTTAAGGGTTCCAGTGGAAGGAAGCTTTAAAGATGAAATATATCCCCAGTCCGGAGCCGTTTTGGAAATGGACTACACTAAAAATAAAAAAGCACTTCAGGAGTTCTTTGCAAAATAATAAGAATTTTGGAAGTCCATTTTATTATCGAAAGTGTTCGGATTTAATTATTGTATTATAGACCTCGCAAGAATAATTATTTAAAAAACGAGAGGGATACGAAATCCTTCTCGTTTTTTATCACCAATAAAGGAACCTGGATCAATTAACAAAATGCGGAATGTTTTTGAAGAAATCAGGTGTTATGATTCCGTTTTCGGTAATGATGCTTGTAATTAGGTGATTCGGTGTAACATCAAAGGCTGGATTGAAAGTCTTCACGTTTTCCGGAGCGATCCTTATACCTTGAATGAAGGTGATTTCCGCTTCATTCCGCTCTTCAATCGGGATGGATGTGCCGGATTCGATAGAAAGGTCGAATGTGCTTGATGGTGCGGCTACATAAAAGGGGATACCAAAGTGCTTGGCTAATATGGCCAATCCCAATGTCCCGATTTTATTTGCTGTATCTCCATTGGCCGCAATCCTGTCGGCCCCGACGATAATTCCATTTATTCGTTTCTGGTGAATTGTATGGGCAGCCATATTATCAGAAATTAAGGTGACATCAACCCCCGCTTGCATCAATTCCCAAGCCGTCAAACGCGCCCCTTGCAGGACAGGCCTGGTTTCACATGCATACACTTTTAGCGGAAAGTCCCTTTCTTTAGCCAGGTGGAAGGGAGCCAAGGCTGTGCCATACCGAGCTGTAGCGATTCCCCCAGCATTGCAATGCGTAAGAATGGAATCTCCTTTAGTGAATAGGGATAAACCATGTTCCCCGATTTTCCTGCACATTTCTTCATCTTCAGCAAAGATGGCTTTAGCCTCCGATACAAGTGCTTCCTTGGCAGTTGAAATGCTTTGCGCAGCCTGCAAGGTGTTCTCCATCCTCCTTAACGCCCAAAAAAGGTTGACTGCAGTTGGCCGGGAAGATGCGAGTTTTTCAATATGCCTCGTTACGTTTTTCTTGAATTCCCCTAATTCAGCGGTTGTTTCCTGTTTGGCACCAAGTGCAACACCAAATGCTGCCGTCAGTCCAATTGCTGGGGCACCGCGAACTTTTAATGTCAAAATGCTGTCATATACATCATCAACAGAATGAAGTTCAATAAATTCAGTTATGGAAGGAAGGGCTTGTTGATTTAATAATGTAATATGGGTATCATCCCATTGTACCGAATATGGTAAGGGTGCTAGTGTAGTCATGTGCAGGTCTCCTTTTAAATGGTTGAGTAAGATGGCAGTGTACGTTGCTTCAACGCTTCAATTATAGTTGGAACATCCAATTCCTCCCGTTTTTTAATTAAAAAAGAACCAATTTCCAATGTTGCCGTTTTGGCAGCGATCCTTGTTTCTTTATCTTCAATGACGTTTAAATCGGCTACATGGGAAAGGCCAATGGTTCGCCGAATCAGTTCGCAGCCTGCAAAACCGAATGCATCTTTTTTGAATTTTGTCAGTAAATAAGGCAGATAACCTTTCACATGGCGAAATGGGCTTTTATTTTGGCCTTCCCATAATTCGGTGTAAGTTTCTTCAAAGGCATTCCAAAATTCATGAAGGAGCGTGAAAATCTCTTCCTTTCCGGCGCCATTGCGTGTTACTGCCTGAAAGAGAAGGTTGGCGGTGTATTGACCAAGGTCAAAACCAACTGGCCCATAAGAAGCGAATTCCGGATCAATAACCTTTGTTTCGGTTTCACTTGCAAATATACTTCCAGTATGTAAATCTCCATGAAGCAAGGCTTCCTGCTCGGTTTCAAAGCTTTGTTTCAGTTTGGCGACCTCAAGTATCACTTCTTGATCATTCCATATTTTTTGGGCGGCACCTGTCAATTCCACCTCGAAATCTCCCGGGAGTTCCTCAAAAAATGGATCCGTGAAAATAAAGACCTCAGTGATTTTGCAGAGTTCGGGATTCGTGAAATGTCGGGCCACCTCCTTTTTCGCAGAGGGTTCTAAATGATAATCTGATGTATAAAATGCCGTCTTCGCAACATACTCACCAATATGCTGTGAAAGCAATGGATATGAATCGCCATCAATCAAACCAGTTCTAACGATTTTCAAGTGCGATAAATCCTCCATTACTGTAATGGCAAGCTGTTCATCCGAATAATAGACTTGCGGTACGAATTCGGGGCAATAACTTCTGAAATGAATCAGCGCATTCGCTTCAATGGCTGCCCTTTTCAGTGTCAGCGGCCAGCTTTCACCAAGTACCTTGGCATAAGGGACCGCTTGTTTGATTATTAGTCCTTTGTTTGTGACCGTGTCTGTAATATGAAAAACATAATTTAAGTTTCCATCGCCGATTTCATTACATTTCAAACTTGCATCCGCATTGACCAACCCAAGTTTTTTTGCAAGGGTTATAGCTGTTTCGTTTGTCAATCTCTTAAAATTTGAATGGTTTTGAGTCATTCTTTTCCCCTCCAGATTCAAAATAAGAATAAAAAAGCCTCTTTCATATAGAAAGAGGCAGAAGTTTTGGCTTCGGACCTCTTATCTTCCAGAAAATGAATTCTGGTGGAATTAGCACCGTGCTCTGTGGATTTAATAATCCGGCGGAGGATCCGCCCCATTTCACAATGGTATTACAGTCGGTTGCTGGGCTTCATAGGGCCTTTATCCCTCAGCCTGCTCTTGATAAGAGTAAATGTTTTCTGAAATTTTAATCTTCGGGAAAATAATATCAACTTTTTAAATAGTTTGTCAATGGGTAAATTAATAAAAATCAGGTCGGCGATCTTCGAATACAGGTATTTTGTTGCGTGCATCCGTAACTTTTTTGAAGTCCAAGGTGCCTGTCAAGAGTTCGTCTCCTTCTCCGGCTTCACTTACGATATTCCCCCATGGATCAATAATCAAGGAATGACCCGCAAATATATTATTGATATCCGAACCTGTACGATTAACGGCTACAACATAGGCTTGGTTCTCGATGGCACGGCTTATTAATAAGGCTCTCCAGTGATCGAGTCTCGGCTTTGGCCATTCAGCCGTAACGAATAGAACTTCCGCGCCTTGAACGGTATGGGCTCGCTGCCATTCAGGGAAACGAATGTCATAACAAACGAACCCGGCACATATTTTTTCATCAAGAGTAAATAAACCATCTTTTTCACCTGGCTGCAGGAAATGGTGTTCATCCATTAATTGAAATAAGTGAAGCTTATCATATTCTTTAATGAGCTTTCCGTGTTTATCGATGATGAGCATGGTGTTATAGATTCCCTTGCTTGTTTTTTTCGCAATGGAACCGCCGATGATGTGAATCCGGTGTTTCTGTGCCTGTGTTTTAAGAAATTCAATCGTTTTTTCTGCCTCTTGGTCTGCAATCTCATTCAGCCTGGTCAAATCGTATCCGGTTGTCCAAAGCTCTGGTAATATGACGATATCGGGTTCGGACCGAGCTGCTTTTTCCATCCATTGTTCTGCAACCTGAAAATTGATATCTGGTTGACCGAAGGCTATATCCATTTGAATACAAGCTATTTTCCACTTCATCGTTTAAAACC
Source organism: Peribacillus frigoritolerans (assembly GCA_030562215.1). Classification (GTDB taxonomy): domain Bacteria; phylum Bacillota; class Bacilli; order Bacillales; family DSM-1321; genus Peribacillus; species Peribacillus frigoritolerans_B. The sequence goes on from JAUPFL010000002.1 coordinate 1,332,049, forward strand.
CCCATATGTAAAAAATGCTTTACAAGACTACGATAAACATATATCATTTGTGACTAGAATTTCAAGAAATTTCAGAGAAGGTGTATAAATGGTGCAATTCGAAAAATCCGGACTGCTTCAGGACCTGCCCAAGCAGTTTTTTGCTTCACTGGTCGCAAAAGTCAATGCGATCACGGAGCAAGGACATGATGTCATTAATTTAGGCCAGGGAAACCCTGATCAGCCGACGCCGGAACATATCGTCAAAAGTTTGCAGTCTGCAGCTGAAAAACGACTAATCATAAATATTCGCCATTCCGGGGACATCAATATTTAAAAGATGCTGCTGCCGTCTTTTATGAACGAGAATACGGTGTCAAGCTGGATCCGAATAGTGAAGTGGCGATTCTCTTCGGGGGAAAGGCGGGTCTTGTCGAACTGCCGCAGTGTTTATTGAATCCAGGTGATACGATCCTTGTTCCAGATCCCGGCTATCCGGATTATCTTTCCGGTGTTGTTTTAGCCCAGGCAAAGACCGAACTGATGCCCTTGACAGAAGAAAATGATTTTCTTCCGAAATACGATGACATACATAAAGAAGTTCTTGATAAAGCCAAAATGATGTTCTTGAATTATCCGAATAATCCCACAGGCGCTTCTGCCACTGAAAGTTTCTTTGATGAAACCGTCTCCTTTGCAAAAGAACATTCAATTTGTGTGGTCCATGATTTCGCCTATGGGGCAATAGGATTCGACGGAAAAAAACCGAAAAGCTTTCTCCAGGCGGAGGGAGCGAAGGATGTAGGAGTTGAAATATACACTCTATCGAAAACATACAATATGGCAGGGTGGAGAGTCGGCTTCGCAGTGGGCAATAAGAGTGTAATAGAAGCTCTTGAACTATTACAAGACCATCTTTATGTGAGTCTCTTCCCGGCGATACAGGAAGCTGCGGCAAGCGCTTTACTTGATTCACAGAGCTGTGTAGAGCAGTTAGTGAAGATGTACGAGGGGCGAAGGAATGTTTTCATTGAGGGATTGAGGGCAATCGGCTGGGATGTCAAAGCGCCTGCGGCATCGTTTTTGCCTGGCTCAAAGTACCTGGAGGTTTTACGTCCGAGAGTTTTGCGGACTATTTATTAACGCATGCCCATGTAGCTGTTGCCGCAGGGAATGGTTTCGGTGAATTTGGCGAAGGTTACGTCAGGGTAGGGCTACTGACTTCGGAAGAACGGCTGCAAGAGGCTGTGGAACGGATACGAACATTAAACTTATTTTAATGCAATAAGATATCTGATTTATACACATTTAAATAGTTAAAACTTATTGACAAAGTAGGGATTACCTGTCAGAATACAAAATAAATTCTTAATCTTTCGATACTTGAATGCAACTTATATATCAGCGTTTTCTTATTTTGAGCAGGTGGAGGGACTAGCCCTATGAAGCCCAGCAACCGACCGTAATTCCATTGTAAAATGGGGCGGAATCCTTCCGCCGGATTTTCTTGAAATCCACAAGGCACGGTGCTAATTCTTGCAGCCAATGGGCTGGGAGATAAGAAGATGGCTTTTTAAAGCCTCTTCTTTATGAAGGGGCTTTTGCCATTTTGAGACCATTTCAGGTTAATGACATCGAGGGTTTACTAACGTGTTATAGGAGTGATCAGATGAGCGAGATAGTCGCTACTTATTTAATTCATGACTTTAATGGAAACCATGAGAAAAAGCAGAAAGCATTGCCTTGGGTTTGACTGTCGGGACATGGACGGGCCTGCCGCATTTGGTTCAGAAACAACTGGAAAAACATAAGGGACGCGTCGTATCGGTGACACCACTATCTGAAGAAGAGAGGGCAAACAGCTACTTTAATCGGAAAGTATACCGTTCGCTGATCAAAATTGCCTATCCGGCAGGGAATTTCTCTAATGATTTACCTGCAATCCTCACGACGGTCTTCGGCAAACTTTCATTGGATGGTGAAATAAAACTGATCGACTTGGATTTTGTCGGTGATATTCAAAAAGCTTTTCCAGGGCCGCAATTTGGCATTGAGGGCATAAGGGAAAAGGTTGGCGTTTTTAACCGGCCCTTGGTGATGAGCATCTTTAAAGGTGTATTAGGAAGAGACCTAACATTTCATAATGAGCAACTGAGGCAACAAGCATTGGGAGGTGTCGACCTAGTTAAAGATGATGAGATCCTCTTCGACCAGGAACTGACTCCATTTTTCGATAGAATAAAAACGGGAAAAAGAATATTGAATGAAGTCTATGAAACCACTGGCCACCGAACATTATATGCTGTCAATCTATCAGGGAAAACATTTGAATTATTGGATAAGGCAGAGCAAGCGGCTGAAGCAGGGGCAGATGCTTTATTGTTCAACGTTCATACATATGGTTTGGATGTAATGCAGGCCTTGAGTGAACATGATCGTATCAAGCTGCCGATCATGGCGCACCCCGCATATAGCGGGGCATTGGCATCCTCATCATTTTATGGTATCGGCTATCCATTATTGCTTGGTAAATTAGTAAGGTTATCAGGTGCGGATTTATCCTTGTTCCCTTCTCCTTATGGAAATGTCGCACTTGAAAAAACGGAGACCTTGGCGATTGCTGAAGCTCTGACAAAAAATGAACTTTCATGGAAAAAGCCTTTCCTGTTCCTTCTGCAGGCATTCATCCGGGCATGGTTCCGGACCTCATCAAGGATTTTGGGCTCGATAGTGTGATTAATGCCGGAGGCGGAATTCACGGGCACCCTGACGGAGCAGAGGGCGGTGCCAAGGCTTTCCGTTCTGCTGTGGAAGCCGTTCTAGCAGGAAAGGAACTTTCTGAAGCGGCGGCTGAGGAAGAAACACTAAAAAAAGCTCTTGTGTTATGGGGAGGCCTATAAGAAATAATGAGACCGATCATCTTTTGTGATTTTGACGGAACGATCACCAACACAGATAATATCATTTCCATCATGAAGAAATTTGCGCCTCCTGAATGGGAAGCGTTGAAAGACGGTGTCCTTCAGCAAAAAATCAGTATATCTTCAGGAGTTGGGGATATGTTCTCCCTGCTTGATAGCGGCTTGAAGGATGATATCATCCAATATGTAAGAAAAACGGCCGGCATTCGCCCAGGGTTTTATGAATTCGTTGAGTATACGAAACAAGCCAATATCCCTTTATATATTGTAAGCGGGGGCATGGATTTTTTCATTGCCCCCTATTAAATGATATCTTGCCAACAGAGTCCGTTTATTGCAACCATGCATTTTTTGATAAGGATAAGATTTATATTGAGTGGCCGCATACTTGTGATGATCAATGTAATAATGATTGCGGTTGCTGCAAGCCATCCATTATGAGGGAAATTGCGGGTTCGGAAGATTTTAAACTCGTTATTGGAGATTCAGTAACGGATTTTGAGGCGGCAAAACAGGCTGATTTTGTCATAGCCCGTGACATTCTGCTTGAAAAATGCGATAGGGAAGGAATTCCACATCAAGGATTTGAAACATTTTTTGATGTAATTGACATTTTAAAGCAGCAGGAGGCGGTTAAAGCGTGAACACTCATTCTAAAGAATGGCAGGAGTTGGCAGATATTAAAGCTGAACTGGCCGCAAGGGATTGGTTTATGGGAACTAGCGGGAATTTGTCAATCCGCGAGCCCAAAAGCTCTTTCTTTTATATTACCGCAAGCGGTAAGGATAAAAGGAAGCAATCGGATTCGGACTTTTTACTGGTGGATTTAAAAGGAAAACCAGTTGAAGAAACGAATCTAAGACCATCGGCCGAAACTTTACTTCATACAGTCATTTACCGGAAAACAAATGCGAACTGTGTACTTCATGTCCATACAGTTGAAAATAATGTGATATCGGAATTATACGGAGATGAAGGCCAAGTTTCCTTTCGTAATCATGAAATCATTAAAGCGACCGGGCGGTGGGATGAAGATTCGGAGCTTCGGATTCCAATCATATATAATCACGCTGACATTCCGCTGTTATCCGATAAGTTCAAGCCACATGTCGAAGAAGACTCTGGCGCTGTGCTGATACGCAATCATGGTATTACGGTTTGGGGCAAAAGCGGACTCGAAGCAAAAAGAATACTTGAAGCTTGCGAATTTTTATTTCAATATCAACTGTTACTTAATCAACAAAAGGCGTTTGCAGGTTCTTTAAGATAAACACTCATAGAGGAGGAATGAATGATGGCGACGATCAGATTCCATGAAACAAACGAGGTTATTGAAAACGGTGAACAGGTAAAAGGGTTTTTAGAAACTCAAGGGGTTATTTATGAGCAATGGGACATTTCTAAATTACCTGACCACCTTGTGGAAAAATACGATCTAACAGATGCTGACAAGGAGGAAATCCTTGTAACATTCCAATCGGAGATAGCGGAAATCTCTGAAAGAAGAGGCTATAAAGCCCATGATATCATAACATTATCCGATGCAAATCCGAACTTGGACCAAATGCTTGAAAACTTTAAGCAGGAACACCACCACGAAGATGATGAAGTGCGTTTCATAGCAGGCGGAACGAGTATCTTTGCCATTGAAGGCAATGATAAACAGTGGTTTGATGTACGTCTTAATCCAGGAGATCTTATTAGTGTACCAGAATCAACAAGACATTATTTCACGCTCGCGGAAGATAGGAAAACTGTTGCTGTCCGGATTTTCGTAACAGCTGCAGGATGGGTGCCGATTTACGAAAAAGACGAAGTTCAAGCATGAATCAATTTCGAAAAACCAGCTTAAGGGCTGGTTTTTTATGTGGATACGGCAAGTGATTTAGTAAGGTAAGTATGATAAAATTTAACGGAATCGAATTTAACCGGATTATAGGAGCAGATAAGAATGAAAACGACCGAAGTGTACATATTGGGCGGCTTTCTCGGCAGCGGGAAAACGACGCTTCTTCGAAATATTTTAAAACAGGAAAGTGAAGCGGGCAGAAAAGTGGCAGTGCTTTTAAATGAGCTCGGCAGTGTATCGGTAGACAGCGGACTCATTGGTGATGGGGTGCCTCTGAAGGAGTTGTTTGACGGGTGCATCTGCTGCACAATTCAAGATAAACTGGAGGTTCAGCTTCATGAGTTGCTAACCGAAAATGAACTGGATGCGGTTTATATTGAAACGACGGGCGCAGCTCATCCAGTTGAAGTATTGGATGGCATCATGTCGCCGATTTTCGCCAAAAGGCTGGAGTATAAAGGGATCATCACGGTTGTCGATTTATTAAGGTGGCGCGATCGGGAGGAACTGTCTCCTCAGCTTCGACAGTTGCTTGCAGAGCAAATCCACCATGCTGATTTCATACTATTGAATAAAGCGGATTTAGTAAGTGAGATGGAGGCCGCACAGCTGATATATACGATACAGGCGCTGAATACTGATGCTGTATGCTTATTGACGGAGTATGCAGCCGTTTCCTTGGCAACATTGCAGCAAATGCAAAGAAAAAGGCATAATGGCCATCAAAAGCTTGATGTACATGACCATTTGCATTTAACTGCAATCGTTCATACATTTGAAGGTGCTGTGGCACAAACCGACTTTGAACAGTGGCTTAGGGCCCTACCGGAAACGGTCTATCGAATGAAAGGATATATTTCCTTTACACATTCACAATACCCCCATTTATTCCAATACTCCTACGGAATGCCGATGTATATGAATGAAATGATGAAAATGCCATTGAATATCGTCATCATCGGGGAAAAGTTGGATAAGGAAATGTTGATCGCTCAGTTGAAAGCTTTGGAAGCGAAAGCGGCCCGATAAACGTTTACCGCCCATTAAAGAAGGGGAACATAAAAGAAGACTTTCTTATCAAGGAGGCGGTATTAGTGCCATGGAATAAGAACGATTACCCAAACTCGATGAAGAATCTAGATAAAGATGTAAGGGAAAAGGCTATAGAAATCGCGAATGCACTATTGGATGAAGGATATGAGGATGGAAAAGCCATTCCAATTGCCATAGACCGGGCTAAGATGTCAGTAGGAAAAGATTGAGAAAATGGTCAGACCCCTAAATGGGTCTGACCATTTTTATTGTTGCATTCAAAGGCGGCAAATGTCTTTTCGTCTTCTATCAATCCGCAAGCGGCACATTGAACCCGAACTTCAGGACCATTATATGCTAGATGGAATGGCTGAAGGGAATCGTTCGAATATTGTTCAACAATCTCACCGGATTGGGGATCCTTTTAATGGGGGTTGCCACTTGCTGAATGAGATTGAAGCGAGATTTATTTGTCCGGCAATTCGGACAGCGGTATACTTGAGACATTATACTCACTCCTTTTTTGGATTATAAAAAGCGTGATATCTTATTATTAAGATAGTCTTTACAAACTTGAACATTAATATGTATAAATTAGTAACGGATGGAAGGGATACTATGAAAGAAAATGTCAGGCAAGAAGAATTACTGGTGGCTTATTTAAGCATATGGAACAATCGTAAGGTGGCCGATGGAGGTGGAAGGGAAGTGTTGTCGGAACTCATCCGCAGAGAGCTTTTGGATGAAAATTCCCATCCACGTGCCCGAAAACCAGTATTGGAGAAATTTTACCTGTCTATTAAACGCGTGATGGAATCTTCGCTTTCGGAAGAAATGAAAAATGCGATTGTCATTGCCTATATCACTGAATTGGAAAGATTATGATTTCCGAGTGTGATATGGATGCTTGTTAGCAAATATTCTTTTATGCTTCATACTTTTTCACAAATCATTGTTAAAATCTTTAAAAAATAGATATTTAATGAATAAGGAGCTTAAAATTATGAAGTGGGGCATTGGGCTTCTTCTTGCCATCGTACTGCTTACGGGGTGTAATAGCGGTAATGCATTTACTAAAATCAACAAAAGTCAATCTTTCCTGGCGACTGTCAATATCAGGGATACCTCACTGACTTTCATAGATGAAAACTATCATCCTTTTGCAAAGTGGGATATTTCAGAACCATTTACCGGGGCCCTGCTCCTGGCAGACAATGATACTATCCTGCTTTATGGAAAAGAGATGGAGAAAGTCCAAGTGTATTCTTTATCCGCTGGAAAACTGATAAACAGTTGGGAAATTGGGAAAGGGATCGTCAATATGCAGTTGTTACGTGATGGAAAAAGCATCGTGGCGGTCAATCAATCGAATCACTCCATTTATTTTTGAATGCTGATGGGGAGGAACAGGATATTGTCAAGGTTGGTAAAAGCCCCTTGACCGTTCTTCAAGGAGAGCAAGCGAATCGATTGTATGTTATTAATTTTGGTGATACCAAATGTTCGGTGATAAATCTTGAAACGAAAAAGGTCGATTTCGAATTTCCCGTACATAGTTCCAGCACAGGCACATTATTAAGGGAAGAAAAGGATGAAATATGGATTGGAGGACACGGTGATGGGGATCAAGTGGAAGAAGATCTATATATTTATTCGGCAAAAACGGGAGAGTTGAAGAAAAAGCTTAAGGCCCCAACCATGCCGATAAAGTTCCTGGAAAATGATGAAGGAATATTTGTCCTTAGTCATGGGACTAGCTCCTTATATAAATTGAATGATCAATATGAGGAAGTCAAAAGCAAAGTGGTCGGCGTCAACCCCTTTGAAATGGCGAACTTTAACGAAGATGTGGTCGTGGCGGGGTATGATAGTGATGAAGTGTATGTAATGGATGCTGAAACAGTCGAGGTTAAAAAAACGATCAAAGTCGGCGAAGGTCCATTCCAATTGATGTTGAGGGAGTAGATGACATGCATGTTTACACCATTTTAGTCGTGGATGATGAAGAAGATATGCGAAATCTAGTTGAAATGTATTTGCTGAACTCAGGTTATCGATGCCTTCAAGCTGCGAATGGAAAAGAAGCTATAAGCATGGTTGAAACAGAGGAAGTGGATTTAATCCTATTGGATATCATGATGCCAGGTATGGACGGTTTCTCCGTTTGTGAAGAAATTCGTGAAATTGGGGAGATCCCTGTGATATTTGTCAGTGCGAAAGGTGAAGAATGGGATAAGGTGAAAGGGCTGAAGCTTGGCGGCGACGATTATATCGTCAAACCGTTCAATCCAGGAGAATTGGTCGCAAGGGTCGAAGCGGTATTGCGAAGGACAGGGAAATTATCATTGAATGAAGAGAATCAAAACCATGTCCGATTCGGTAAAATTAGCTTGAACTTACAATCCAGAACGGTTTTAGTGGAAGGGAAGCCAATCAATTTAACCTTGAAAGAATTCGAATTGCTTTTATTCCTCATGCGTCATAAAAGCCAGGCACTCAGCCGTGAACAACTGCTTGAAAATGTATGGAGCGGTGAGTATGGAGGATCTTTACGTACTGTGGATACCCATATTAAAACGTTACGAATGAAATTAAGAGCGGCCGATTACATTCAAACCGTCTGGGGAATCGGTTATAAGATAGAGGAAAAGAAATGATCTATAAATGGCGAACCCTTTCTTTTAAATTATGGCTCACCATTATCACCGCCATCATCCTTTCCGTGCTGTTCGCTTACTCCCTTTCCCAATATTATTATAAAAATCTATATGTGGAGAAGCTTAAAACGGATTTAGTCAATGAAGCATCATTGCTAGGGGCGGATTATTCCGGCGGTGAAATCAGCGAAGACTTTAAGCAAAAAGTTGAATGGTTTAACAGTAAGAACGACAGCGAAGTCTTTGTCGTCAATAATCCCAGGGAATTGAGTGCATGTCTGCCTTTTGAAATCAATTATGATACCCTTATTTCTGAAGAAGAACGGCAAATGCTTTTAGATGGGAAAGCCGTTGAAAAAGAGGGATATGAGAAAAGGTTTGAAAAGAACATCGTAGCGGCGATCATACCCCTGATTGACGAAAATCGTCTCGAAGGCATCATCTATACATATATTCCTGTAGATTCCATTACGGTCTTATTTAAGGAATTTGCTGCAAGATGGTTGGCAGCGGTTCTATTATTTTTGATTGTCGCGATTTTGTTTACTACTAAATGGTTGAAAAAGCTAGTCAGTCCGATTAAGGAAATCGAGACTGCAGCCCATCGTGTCTCAGAGGGGATTATGACATACAGGTCGAGGTAAGGAGTCATGATGAGATAGGTAAACTGGCAATAGCCTTTAATGATATGGCCAATTCCATCCATTTGGAAGAAGAAAGAAAAAAGAATTTCTAGAAAATGTTGCACATGAGCTCAGAACCCCGCTTAGTTACGTAAAGGGCTATACGCAGGCCATATTGGATGGTGTCGTGAAAAATGATGAAGAGCAACGGAAATACCTTCAACTCATTTCAAGGGAGGCTCTTAGGCTGCAGCGGCTTGTGGGAGATCTTATGGACTTATCAAAAATGGAAAGTGCTCCATTCTTGTTAAATAAAACCCCGATTGCCTATGCGCAATTCATTGAAGACGTACTTGTGAAATATGAACCGATAATAAAGGAAAAACAATTGGGCTTAAAGCTAGACCTGGATCCAGACCCGATTATTTTTGGGGATGAAGGAAGGATGGAACAGATCCTACATAACATTTTTGATAATGCCATTCAGTATACGGATCCTGGAGGGGCAATCCATATTACCCTAATTCAGCATAAAGATGATTGCGAACTGCTGGTAACTGACACGGGCAACGGGATTCCGGAAGCGGATCTGCCGTATATCATGAATCGTTTTTACCGTGTGAACAAGGCACGCAGCCGTTTTGATGGCGGTTCAGGGCTTGGACTGTCCATTGTCAAAAAATTGGTGGAATTACAAAATGGTAAAATCGAAATAGAAAGCAAGGAAAAAAGGGGAACAACAGTCAGGGTCATCCTGCCGAATATAAAAGAAGAATGGAATTCATAAAAAGGGGAAACGTTCAAATGAAAAAAATCATGTTATTTTGCATGGCGTTAATTTTTTTGGCTGGATGCGGCAAGAAAGAGGAAATTCCGAAAATGTTAAATGTCGATTTAGCTGTCGATCCAACTCAGGGTAAAGTGAATGAGCCTGTGAAATTTCAGGCAAAAGTAACATATGGGGACGAAGTCGTGACAGATGCGGATGATGTCAGTTTTGAAATTTGGCTTGCGAATAGCGATGACCATGACAAGATAGCAGTAAAACATAAAGGGAACGGTATATATGAACTGGAAAAGGCTTTTGATGAAGAAGGAACCTATTATGTATATGCCCACGTCACGGCAAGGGACATGCACAACATGCCAAAGAAAGAATTCGTCATAGGTAAACCAAGCACTCCCGAACAAAATGGCGGAAAAAAAGAAATGGACGAGATGAATGATGAAGAAATGAAATGATGAATGTACCATTAAAATCAAAACAATTCGGGCTTAAATCCGGATTGTTTTTTATTTGGGAAAATATTCAAGATGATAGGGGAAAATAAAGAAATGTCGAAGTGAAACCGAAAAATTTGTAACATAAAAGTAAAGAAAGTCATAATATTTCGGTTGGAAGCGATATGTCAACTAAAAGTTATTAGTATTCCATGGAAATGGTTCTATGTAACTACCATTGACAAATAATTACTGGAAAAATATGAGTATTTATACTATTGGCAGAAACATAGATAGTTAAAGCATTTCTGCTTGTTTTCTCTGAAACTTGGATCATAAATATATTTTCATTCGCATCCTGTGAATTTGATGGAAATTGATGGTGCCTTTATTACAAAAAATGCATGTTATGATAATTCCAGAAGCAAAGCACAACAAAAAATGAACATCACAGGAGGAAATACGAATGAAAAAGAAAATGATTATGTCAGCAGCAGCGGCTGCAGCTATTATATTCACAGGAGTAGGAGCTAACCAAGCTGAAGCAGCCAACTGTGATACAGTGAAACAAGTAACTTATAAAACTACGAATAAAGAGGATATGCAAAAAGTCCTTAACCAATACCTAGCTAAATACAATATCACTATACCTGCAGCGCAGGCACAACAAAAACCAGTTCAAAAACCAGTTCAAAAACCAGTTCAAAAACCAGTTCAAAAACCAGTTCAACAAGAAGCTGGAACAACGAACCAATCAAAACCAGCAGCAAAACCTGCAGCACCAGAAGTGACACCTAATAAATCAACTGATGAAAAACAAGAGACAAGCTCTGAATTAAGTGCGTTTGAACAAGAAGTTGTTAAATTAACGAATGCAGAACGTGAAAAACAAGGTTTGGCAGCTCTTAAAATCGACACTGAATTGAGCAAAGTTGCACGTATCAAGTCTCAAGACATGAAAGATAAAAACTACTTTGATCACAATAGCCCAACTTACGGTTCACCTTTCGATATGATGAAACAATTCGGAATCAGCTATAAAACAGCTGGCGAAAACATCGCACAAGGTCAACAAACACCTGAAGAAGTGGTACAAGCTTGGATGAATAGCCAAGGACACCGTGAAAACATCATGAATTCTAGCTTTACTCATATCGGAGTAGGTTACGTAGAATCTGGTAACTACTGGACTCAACAATTCATCGGAAAATAATAGATTAATAGAAAAGTGCATCCCATTAACATGGGGTGCGCTTTTTTGCGAGAATGGATCATTCCATTCCATGGAAAAAATATAATTGTGACATCGATTGGTTCTCTATAATATACCCAAATCTAAAAAGAATTGAACCAAGAAATAACTGGAACCGCACCATAACATCAGTGAGGTCCCGGTGAAGCCACTTAAATTTCGGATACATCGATTTCTGAATATTGTGTATTGAAACTTTTTTGAAGACGAATTTCCAATGTTGATTCTTTATATTGGGCTGATGCCCCTTTTTTCTTGACAGGTGCAGGGAGTGTTATGACATGCCGATCTGATTCTTCAGGAATTCCCTCGATGATGGATTGGTTAGATGTATGGTAAAGTTTCATTTTCTTTAGCCAGGATTCATCTTCTATTGGAATTCTTACGAAGACATATAAGTGGGTTTCAAATACTTCGGCATGTAAAGAATGTTCAGATCTGGCATTTACTTTTTGTGAGCCGCCATCATTTTGGTTCATCATACCTTGCATATTGTCAGGGATCACTTGTGAAAATACCTTTTCAATGAAAGATTGAACATCACTTTGCTGCATATTTTTCATGAATTCCTTTTGGTTCGGGTTATTCTTAAAAGAAAAAAGTGAATTCAGGGAAACATATTGAATTCCTCTCTCCTGCTTATGGTCTGACAGGTTTATTTGTTATATTTTATGCAGCTAAAGCCCAGAGGTTCTTTTTTATAATTACTAAATTATAGAAAATGGAATAAACTTATGTATAATTAAGTAAAATCCATTAGATAAAGAGGGTAAGCCTGTGGATGAAAAAGTAGCTTTTATTACTGGTGGAGCAACGGGTATCGGCAAAAGGATGGCGTCTTCACTCGCGGATAATGGAATGTCCATTATCATTACTTATCGAAAAAGTAAAAAGGCAGCTTTAGCATTAGTGGATGAATTACAGGAAATGTACCATGTTAAGGCAATTGCGATTCAAGGTGACTCGTCAAGTGAGGAAGATTGCCGGAATATTTTGCAAAAGATTTCGGAGGAATTTGGCCGTGTTGATGTCTTCATTCATAACGCAGGGCCATATATGCATGATCGTAAACCGATGACTGAATATGGCAGCGATGAATGGAAGTACATCATGGACGGAAATTTAAATGGATTTTTCTATTTTGCGAAGGAACTTATTCCACAAATGCGCAGCAGAAACTGGGGTAGGGTCATTACATTGGGATTTGAACGGTGTGAAACTGCACCAGGTTGGATCTATCGTTCTGCTTTTGCTGCTGCAAAGAGTGGCTTGACTTCCTTGACAAGAACTTTAGCTGCCGAAGAAGCTACACATGGGATCACCGTGAATATGGTTTGTCCTGGTGATATCATTGGTGATTGGAAAGAGGAGGAAATTAGGGTCGCGAGAGCAGCAAAGGATGAAACGGTTCCAGTCGGAAGACCGGGTACGGGGGAAGATATAGCGAGGGTCATCACGTTCCTATGTGATGAAAAATCAGATTTCATTACCGGGAGTATCATACCGGTAACAGGCGGTAAGGATGTTCTTGGGAAAATATATAAAGCCTAGTGGTTTAGAATTTGAATTCAGAATGAAAAAAGCGAGGCCGGTGTAATCCAGCCCCACTTTTTTACGCCTTTTTTTATATTTTACTTGCTGAATGAACCGTAAGCGAGCAGCCAAGCCTATAGCTCCGAGAGCCAAGCCGGAAATTAAGCCGATCCAATACCCAAAGGCTCCCATATCCGTATATTGTGCAAAGAAATAGCCAATCGGAAGCCCGAGAATCCAGTAGGAGACCAGTGACATTGCAAATGTGACATTTACATCTTTATATCCACGTAAAATACCCTGAATAGGTGCCTGCAGGGCGTCCGATATCTGAAAGAAGATGGCATATATTAAAAAATGTGATGTCAGCATCATTACTTCGTGATCTTTAGTGTATAAAGAGGCCACAGGTTCACGGAAGAGGAAGAGGATGGTCGACAAAACGAGTGACATCGTCAAGGCCATCGAAATGCCAATCCAGCTATACTCTTTGGCATCTTTATAACGGGCTGCCCCAATTTCAAATCCAATGACGATCGTCAATGCCATGGAGATACTTAGCGGTATCATATAAAGCAGTGACGCAAAATTCATGGCAATCTGATGCGATGCAATCGTCACGGTATCATACTTACTCATCAAAAGTGTGACTGCCGAAAAAATGCTTGTTTCAAAGAAAATAGCCAGCCCGATGGGTACCCCAATCAATAATAAGGCCCTCCATTCTTTCCAGGAAACCCGGAAAAATTCAGTGAAAACCTGATATGTCGAAAATGGGTTTATTTTTATTACAACCAGGATGGCCACCAGGGCTATTAACCAATACGTAATGGCAGTGGCGTACCCGGAACCGACACCGCCAAGTTCAGGGAATCCAAACTTCCCGTATATTAACAGGTAATTAAAAAGGACGTTTACCGGGAGCGCACATAAGGTGATGATCATGGAAATCCTAGTTTGCCCCAGAGCATCGATGAAAGCCCTCAACGCATTATAAATGAATAAAGGAATGATACCGAGTGAAAGGGCGATCAAATAATCATGGGCAACCATGTGGACACTATCTTCAAGGTCCATGGCATTCAATACGGGGTTCAAAGAAAACGCTCCAATGATTAAAATGAACAAGGCTAAGGCTACAGCTAAATAAATGGCCTGCATCACGGAATAGGAAACGGATTTAGACTGCCTGGAACCCACCAGCTGTGAAACTACCGGTGTTAAGGCAATCAATATCCCGCTCAGCCCCGTGTACACGGGTGTCCATAGCGAACTGCCGATGGAGACGCCAGCAACGTCCTGAGTGCTGTATTGCCCCGACATCATCACATCAAAAAAGTCATGGCATACATGCTGATTTGGGTGATCAGGATAGGTATCAATATATAAAATAACAGGCGGATCTTTTGTGATTTAGTATAAGTCTGATTCATCAAAGTACCTCAATATCAATATTTGGAATTTTCAACACAATGAAAGAATTATATCACATAAGCATGTGATGTTTTAAGAGTTTTTATTTGAAGCTAAAAAAAGACTTGCCGTTTAGGGCAAGTCTCAGACTATAGACAAACTCGATATGTAATTAAGATTGCTTACATTTGTTTAGGCAGTGATAAAATATGAACGTTGCTTTCCACTGCAGGCACTCGCTTTCCGCGGGCGGTCCCGGAGCCTCCTCGGCGCTTTTGCCGCCTGTGGGGTCTCCCTTGGACGCGCTCTTCCCGTAGGAGTCGTCAGTCGCGCATGGATTCAAAATCATTCATGGCTTCCATACCTGAGTCTTTTTGAAGAATGAATGCCTGTGAAGGAATGGCAATTTGTACACCTTCCTGTTCCAATATCTCCATTATTTTAAAGTTCACATCTTCTTTGATTGATAAATATCCTCCAAAGTCCGTTGCTTTCGTGAAGAAATATAGGTAAAGGTTGAAACCGGAATGACTGAACTCATCAAACTTAACCAAAATCGTTTCCGGATGTACTTCAGGATGATCAATGAGCATTCTTTCAATTTCTTTAATGACATTTTCCAATTTTTCTTTTGGTGTCGTGACATTAACACCCAAATGGAAGGCAATCTGTCTTTTGCCCATCTTGGACCAGTTGATGATCGGTTCATTCGAAAGGGTCGCATTCGGGACTGTAACTAAAGCTTGGGCAAAAGTCCGGACTTTGGTACTTCGGAATGTGATGTCTTCAATGGTTCCCTCCACACTTGGAGTTTTGACCCAATCTCCTATGGTAAAAGGTTTTTCGGTAACGATGACGATACCCCCAAAGAAATTGCTGACGGTATCTTTAGCGGCAAGTGCGAAAGCCAATCCACCCAAACCAAGCCCTGCAACAAATCCATCGACATTAAATCCCCATTCTTCCGCGATGATGGAGGCACCAAAAGCAATGATGATCAATTTTATGATTTTCGTAAAGAACGGCATGACGATTTGATCGACTTCAAGTCCGAATTTACTTACTAATTTCGGAAATAATATAGTTAAGATCGAACTGATATTGAAAATCGTCCAAAAGAATAAGAAGACAAAAAACGATCTGTATATTTTCGATCTGAGTTCAACCGAAGGTGAGTCGATCGGAAAGTAGTGCAGTGAAATGATAACACCAATCAAAACGATAAGCCATCTTACCGGCTGTTCTAAAGCGAGCATTAAGTTGGCGGCAAATTCAACTTTACGTTTTTCTGCAATCCGTAGAAAGAACTTGAATATATATGTAGTAAATACTTTCCGAAGCAAAAGGAAGATTAGAAAAATGCCTATGGAAATTCCTAATTTGGTCCAGGCTTCGATTCCATCAAATTGATTAAGTGATTCAGAAACTTCTTGCAATGTATTACTCCTCCATTGTATCTTGTAGTATTGTAGAATACTAAGATTATAATATATTCATGCTGAAAAAGGAAAAATAATCGATGATTACATACATCATGGGGGTTTTACGGGTCACTGAATACTTTTTCAAGTTATTAATGGCAAGGATATATGGTAATATGGATGCAAAGTGATTTTTAAGTTTGGAAGGTGGAAATATTGACTAAGAAAATAGTATTTACCGGAGGCGGTTCTGCCGGTCATGTATCTGTTAATGCAGCAATCATCCCGGAATTTTTAAAGCATGATTGGGATGTTACTTATATTGGTTCAAAAAAGGCATTGAAAAAGTATCATCGAAACGGAATTTCCCGAGGTCCGTTATGAAACGATTTCCGTTGGGAAATTCCGACGTTATCTATCTGTTGAAAATATGAAAGACCCTTTCCGTGTCATAAAAGGGATTTTTGATGCACGAAAAATATTAAAAAAGACCAAGCCCGATTTCATTTTTTCTAAAGGTGGTTTCGTTTCGGTTCCAGTCGTTTTGGCAGGCAGGATGCTGAGGATTCCGATTGCGATACATGAATCGGATTATACGCCTGGTCTGGCTAATAAGATCGCGATGCCACTTGCATCGAAAATTTTCACTACCTTCCAGGAAACGGAAAAAATCTTCCGAAAGAGAAGGCCATGTATCTTGGCGCTGTATTGCGCGATGGGATTTTTACTGGAAACGCTTCTGCTGGAAAGGCATTTTGTGGATTCACGAATAAAAAACCGGTATTACTCGTTATGGGCGGAAGCCTTGGGGCCGTTAAAATCAATAATTTAATTACAGATAACCTTGATGCCTTATTAAAGGATTATCAGATTATTCACATTTGCGGGAAGGGAAATGTGAAAACCGAATTGAAACAAAGGGGATATGCTCCTTTTGAATTCGTGCACGAAGAATTATTCGATCTTTTGGCGGCTGCTGATGTCGTTGTGTCAAGGGCTGGTTCAAATTCTATCTTTGAATTCCTTGGTTTGCAAAAGCCGATGTTGCTTATCCCTCTAAGTGCCAATGCATCCCGTGGAGATCAAATCCTGAATGCATCAAGCTTTGAAAAACAGGGTTTTTGTAAAGTCATCCAAGAAGAAGAGCTGAATGATCGGATTTTTAATGCTACATTAGCGGATTTATTGAAACAATCGGATGAATATCAAGAGAAAATGCGTCAAAAACGCCCATTCAAAACGGCAGCTGAAATGTATGAATTACTGCTTCAAGTAATGGCAGCAAAAAAATAAGTATCATTCCCCTCTATGCAGCATATCTTTTCGAACAGAGGAGGGGGTAGTATGGCTTATGAATATTCCAAAGGATGGTTCATTCAGCAGCTAAAAGCCGCAGGGATTAGCTATCATCCAATTGAAAAAAGAAAGCTGGAGCTGTATAAAACTTATATTCTAAGGCGTTTATACGAGGATCTGCAAAAAAGGTAAATCATAAAAAGAACCGCAACGTCGTTAACGTTGCGGTTCTTTTAAAGGAAATTACTTATAAAAGGAAAGAAACAGGAAATAAGGATACCTGCGATAGCCATTGCCGCACCTGCGACAGCCCCGGTAAACTCACTTTCCTGGGCAGCTTGAGCCGTTCCTAGACCATGAGCGATCGTACCATAAGCGATACCGCGTGCGAAGGGCATCGTAATGTTTAGTTTATCCATCATTTTTGGAGCGATCATCGTACCCAGCACCCCTGTTAAAATGACGAAGGCAGCTGATATATTGGAATTTCCACCATAAAGTTCCGTGATTTCAACCGCGATGGGCACTGTAATGGATTTAACCGCCAATCCTTGGAATATGAATTGCGGAAGTGAAAATGCTTTAGCGATGGCGAAGGCAAGGATCAAAGTGACAAGAAGACCAAAAATCATGCCGCTAATTGCCGGCATTGCATATTTAACGATTATTTTTCTATTTTTATAAAGTGGTACGGCCAAAGCAACGGTAGCTGGTCCCAGGAAATAGGTGATGATGTCTTTTCCTGGTGAATAATCCTCGAAGTCCAACCCGCTGATCAGCAGTACGAGAATAATTGTAACCGTACTGAAAAATACGGGCGTCGTAAAAGGTGATGGATGTTTAGCATATATTTTCCTTCCAATGATATAGGCAAGGATGGTTATCAAGATGCTATATGTTGTGATGAGCGCTGTCATGCTGCTTAACCTCTCCTCTATGGGATAGCTTCTGAACGGTCCAAGCTGAAACGATGAATCCGAATATCAGGCTGATTCCCAATGTAAGTGCCAATGGCAAACCGAATTCAATGAAAAGCCATCCCATGGTCATTAAACTGATTGAAATGGGAATGAAGAAAAAGGCTAGGTGCTTTACCAAAAATCCTGATGTAAGTTCAATCCATTCGACTTTTATGACCTTCGTCTGTAATAAACCGAATAACAGAATCATGCCGATGACGTTGCCTGGAATAGGTAAATGAAGTAAATTGGCTAAATAATAGCCAAGCTTGCAAATGATGAGCAGGAAGATAAGCTGCACGATAAAAGCAAATGTTTTTTTCATGATTAAGTCCTTTCAATGACGCTTTGAATATATTATTGAATTGGTCAATTGTATTCATTATAAAAAAATATCCCTAAAAAGAATAGGGATTTGCAGCAATCTATGTTAAACATCCTGTGAAACTGGAAAAAAGAGCTTTCCAGGTTTGGAAGCTCCGGCCATTATATGAAAAGATGAACAAAGCCCTGCTGAAATGTTCTTCGCTCTATGCTTCAAGTAACTGCTGTTCGTCATCATCATGCTGTCTAAGGATATGAAAGGTGTATAAATCTTTAGGGATTTCATACAAATCGTAGATATCTCCTTCATGATTGATCTGATCATAAAGGGATTTTCTTGTTTCGTTGGCATTGACGGCATAGGGAAGCTTTTCAGCAGCTTTTATGGAGCGGATATTTTTTGCGAATACGCATGAAGACCGTTTCCAAACCGAGCTCGAAAAAAGCTCTTTGAAGAAAGCGTCTTTTGCGATGGCATTATATCCTTTTCCATGATAAGGCTTGCCAAGCCATGTGCCTAAGAAACCTGCACCATTTTCAATATCGTATAAAGAAATACAACCGATGGGATTTTCCCATTCATCCAAGATTGTTCGTGAAATGAGTTGCCCAGCATCTTCGGCTTCGATCGTTTGCTTAGTAATGAAAACATATTCTTCATATGAATCTACCTTATGGCGCACGAAAGGGAAGACATCTGGATGCGTCATTTGTTCATAAAGAGAAAAACAATCTGTGAAATCTCTCTTTTTTAACATTTCCGTCCCTCCGTTTGAGGGCAGTTCTTATGCGTAGTCGCTGCCCACCCTCGAAATTTTTTAAGTCGTTCATCAAAAAATTTCGGGGTGGGAATCGAACCCACTAGAACCGGAAACCGGTGGCGCACCATTTGCCTTCCCTATTTTTATTGTCAGAAAATATGCAAATCTAAAGAACCTTACGAAGGTATAATACTAAAAAAAAACGGTTTGGGAATAGGTTTTTTGCCTTTTTTTCGTCAAATTTCAACTTTTTTTGAAGGGAGAAATCTTTAGGCAAACGCCTGCATCCTTCCATGAAAAACTGATTTTTCTCCCCCTTTTTCTTTAAAATTCACCTGTAAATTGCATGAATAAAATGATTGCGCCGAGGGCCCATACATAAATGGAGAATATTTTGAGTGAACGCTTTTTTAAGAAATCGATCATCCATACTACGGCTATATAACCAAAGATTGCTGCTGATAGGGTCCCGACGAATAGTGCAGTGAGTGGAAGCCGTTCTACTTCTCCTGTAAAGATCGGTTTCATCTGAAATACGATGCCACCCGTAATGGCAGGAATGGAAAGCAAAAAGGAAAAATAGGCTGCGGTGGCCCTATCCAGTTTGCAGAAGAGGCCTGCGGCTATCGTTAAGCCGGAGCGCGAAAGAGCAGGCATGATGGCAGCAGCTTGGAAGGTACCGATGATCAGCGCATCTTTAATCGAAATTTCATTAAGGGATTTGCCGCCTTTTCTTACTCCGTCGGCTACCCATAAGATCAGTCCGGTCGCTAAAAATTCCCAGCCTATGGTCACACCTGTTTTTGAAAGGCCATCAAACCAATCACCGAGTAAAATGCCGGCAATAACTGCAGGTATCGTCCCAGCAATGAGAAGCAGGGTCATTTTGGAAAAAGGGTTTTTCAAAATGGCAATTATGTCATTCTTATAGACGACCAATAACGCCAGCAAGGTTCCGATGTGGAGCATGGTATCCAGAAAAATGCCGGCCTCGTCAAGGTGGAAAATATGCCGTCCTAAATATAAATGTCCAGTGCTTGAAATAGGTAAAAACTCAGTCAAGCCTTGAATGATCCCAAGGATGAAGGCTTGAAATTCATTCAGCAAAAAACATCACTCCATTCTAGAAGGTATAGGACAATCCATTATTTAAACTGTATGCACAAGACGGATGAACATGTCCGGATTTTATTGGTTAAATCAAGATAAGGCAGTCCAGATTTACCTTCTTTCGAATATAATGAGAGGAAAAATGAAACTATTTTTGATTTGATTCGTAATTATTCATATGAGAAAGGAGGAGAAGACACTATGCCTACTAAAGATGAAAGAGTGTTTGCTGCCCTTATTTATGTGATCAGCTTTTTTACAGCATTTATCGGTCCTTTGGTGATTTGGTTATTGAAGAAGGACTCGTCACAATTTGTGGATTATCACGGAAGGGAATACTTGAATTTTTCATTTCCTACACTGTATATTCAATAATCGCAGGGATACTCACTATAGTATTGGTTGGTTTCTTGCTATTGCCGGTTATCGGGATAGCTTTAGTCGTATTCACCATCATTGCTGCTGTTAGGGCTTATGAAGGAACGGATTATAGGTTCCCATTGATCTTCAGGGTATTATAGAATGAGGTAAAAGGATTCCGTTCCATTCGGAATCCTTTCAGACTGTAGACAAACTCGAGGAAAAGCGAGTTTGTCTGCAGTTTTTTTATTTAGAAAACGTTCCAGTGGATTTCAGGAATCCGCTCCCTATCCGCCGACAGCCTGCAATCCTCCTCGCCTAGCCAGTATTCGGCAGGAGTGTCGCAAATTTTTCTTAATCCAATAAGGAATGCAGTAAAAAACATTAAGGATAATCTGGTCTTGTTCTAAAATTAGGTAGAACCCCATTTTGTCTACAATAGGATTCCGATCAATTCGGAGTCCTTTTTATATGAACCGTGTTGGGAATTACCTTTCATTAAAAAGGGAATAGATCACATTAAAGCGAATAAAGTATTATGATAACTGCTTCCATGCACTTTCAGGAAGCAGATGCCGGGCGGGTTTTGGTACTGCTAATCAATGGCAGCCCTAAAGGCGGTAATCTTTTTTGTAAGGAGTGAGCAGCAGAGCGGGATATGAATATACGTGAATATTATCAGAAAACGAGCAATTCAAATTTTCATGCTTCTTGGATATCTCTTCTTTTGGCTGTTGTATTTTTCATTTGCCATATTTTTGCGATGATACCGGGCAATATATTATTGATAACGTTTCCTTTTATTTTCTTTAGCATTGCCCAATTTGTCAGCCATCGTATATATGAAAATAGAATGAAGGAATTGCCTGATCAACACATCGGGACGAATACCGGGTTATTAAAAAATGAACATGTTTTATTGACTTTTATGCCGGCACCGACATTGCGACTGCTTCTCTTTGCGCCTGATGGGTCACTAATGGGCGAGGTACGGGATTTGAATATGAAGTGGTTCATGTGGATGCTTCCCAATTTCTTGTCGATGCTATTGGCGAAGAGGTATGAACTGGTGGACCATGAGGGGCGGTTGCTGGCTAAGTACCATATCAAAAGGGGCTTTTCAATAAAATGACGATCATGGATGATCGGGGCGGCATTATTGGATCGTATCAAGAAAATCCGTCATTCGTGAAGATCAATGGAATGATCTATAAGGAAGACGGTACGGAATGGATGCCGATTGAAACGCCGGGAAGTGTGAATTCTTTCGAGATTGTCACAAAAGACGGGGAAAAGATCGTTTCATACCAAGAAGGCTGGATGCCTTTGGAGTGGGGGACACGATTCAAGACAAATACACCCATACTATCTTTTTCATCAAATGTTGCTGAAATTCCTAAAATCATCGTATTTGGGTTCTGTGCAGCCACACTGAATCATCGTTCAAATTGACTATGATTACCCTTTAGCAAATCTTTTAAATATTTGATATAATATTAGAGAGATACATAGATTGATAATACATATTAAAAAGGTGGTAATTATGAGTTTACTTAATGAGATTCTTGATTATAATGAACAGTTTGTTGAAAAAGGTGAATATGTAAAGTATAGAACGGATAAGTTTCCTGAGAAACGTATGGTCATCATAAGCTGTATGGACACTCGGCTCGTTGAACTATTGCCAAAATCCTTGAATGTCAAAAATGGCGATGTCAAAATCCTGAAGACTGCCGGGGCAATCGTCTCCCACCCATTCGGAAGTGTCATGCGGAGTATCCTTGTTGCTATTTATGAGCTAAAGGCAGATGAAGTATTGGTCATACCTCACCATGACTGCGGGATGGCATCAGTCGATGCCGATTCTGTAATGGACAAGATGATAGAACGTGATATACCAAAGAGCACCATCGATACACTGGGGGCTGCAGGAATCGATATCCGCAGTTGGCTTCGCGGATTCGATGATGTTTATGAAAGTTGTAAGAACAGCGTGGAAGTGATTAAAGGACATCCTTTGATCCCTAAAAACATTCCTGTACATGGTCTAATCATTTCGCCTGATACAGGGAAGCTGGAATTGGTAGTCGATGGGTATTCGGAAGTACAAAAATAATATATTCTTCGAGGCTGTCGGGATCATTTCCGGCAGTTTTTTCAAATTTTTATCATTACTATTTATTTTTATCCTTTTTTTGTTAAAATCGCCAAGTGTAGTTTGTCACTAATACAAACGGGTGGGCGAGGGATAAATTTAATAAGGATACAACATGAAGAAATTAAACTTGGAAACGTTTTTTCATTTTTCCGACTATGGAACGAATGGAAAACGTGAAATCCTTGCTGGAGTGGTCGGCTATTTTACGATAGTCTATATCCTCATCGTGAATTCCCTGATTTTATCGGAAGCGGGCATACCGATTAATGGTGCAGTGATTGCCACGATTCTTTTATCAGCTTTAAGCTGTATCATGATAGGGCTTTGGGCGAATGTCCCAATCCTTCTCGTTCCAGGAATGGGCGTTAATGCCTTATTTGCTTATACCATGGTTCAAGGAATGGGTCTATCTTGGCAATCGGCTCTTGGTGCTGTTTTTATCTCGGGGTAATTTTTGTAATCATCGCTTTTACAAAATACTCTAAGTTAATCAGTGATTCGATTCCAGGTTCGATAAAAGAAGCCATATCTGTCGGTCTTGGCTTATTCTTGATGCTGAT
The DNA here is from genome assembly GCA_030562215.1 of Peribacillus frigoritolerans. Classification (GTDB taxonomy): domain Bacteria; phylum Bacillota; class Bacilli; order Bacillales; family DSM-1321; genus Peribacillus; species Peribacillus frigoritolerans_B. Next base: position 1,355,478 of record JAUPFL010000002.1, read on the forward strand.
CGGACTTGAAAAGGGCGGGATAATCACAAGAGGTTCCTCATCAATCGTCGCACTGGGAGATTTAAGCGATCCAGCGGTGTGTGCAACGGTGTTGACCTTTTTACTGGCAATCACGCTGTTCATCAAGAATGTCCCAGGTAATTTCATGATTACCATCCTGGCTGGCAGCCTCATTGCCTATTGGTTCGGAACGGTTCAACTATCGGAAATCCATTTTTCAGGCGTAAACACAGCTTCCTACGGCGATCTCTTCTTTTCATTATCGTTCTTGGAAGCGAACCGGATTGAATTCTGGATAAGTGTATTTGCGATGACGATGGTTCTTGTTTTTGAAAACATTGGTCTTGTGCACGGGCATGTAGACAGCATAAACCGCCAGGATGCCTATAAAAAGTCGCTGCAGGCGACAAGTGTGTCCGTTCTGTTTTCAGGTATATTCGGTTCGAGTCCTACCGTTGCTACAGTTGAAACGGCAGCAGGAATCGCATCAGGAGGCAGGACAGGTTTTACTTCGGTGGTGACGGGCGTGCTATTCATTCTATCACTGCTATTTATACCGGTGATTAAAGTAATCCCTGATAGCGCCATTGCCCCCATCTTAATTATCATTGGCATTTTAATGCTCGGAAATATAAAAAAGCTGGATTTCAGCGATTTAACCGAGAGCATACCTGCAATCATGATCATTACGATCATTCCTTTCACTTACAGTATTGCCGATGGAATGGCATTCGGTTTCATCCTGTACCCGTTCTTGAAGCTTGTAACCGGAAAAGCGAGAGAAGTGTCAGCACCGATGTATGTAAGTGCCGGAATGTTTATCGTCTATTTCATCATCGGTATGATCGGTTAATAATTCAAAAGAGCGGTTGGTATGAGTTAATTCTTATTCCAACCGCTTTTCTTATTGGGTTTTTCGTCGAAAAAATGGATTAATTGTGATTTACGCGATGACACATCCATCTTGAAAATGCTATGATATAGAATATTAAAAAAATGATAAATGACAAGCAGCATATTAGAGGATGTGACAGGATGATTATTGAAGGTTTAAAAAGCCATGGTTCAGGAAATGATTTCTTGATCATTGATGAATTGACTACGACCCTGACGTTTACTGAAGAAGAGCGGAAAAATTTCGCGAAGGCCCTATGCAATAGGGAAAGGCTTGGAGCGGATGGTATTTTGTTCGTAATGAAAAGTGAAAATGCTGATTGCCGGATGCGTGTCTTTAATGCGGATGGATCGGAAGCCTCGATGTGCGGCAATGGACTTCGCTGTGTTGCACGTTACGCGAATGACGTTCTTGGGCTCGATAAAATGATCGTGGAAACCATGAAGGCAAATCTGCTCGTCGAAAAAACGGAAGATATTTATGAGGGGATTCCGACTTTCAAGGTGGAAATTTCCCCGGTAAGTTTTAATGTGAGGGATCTACCTCTTGTATTGGCTAAAGAACAGCTGCAAAACGAATCATTACCGGAACTGCATGATACCCTATTATTTTCGGCATTGGCGGTTCCTAATCCACATTTGATCTCACTTGTCGATAGTGATGTTTTACAAAGTGATTTGCAGGAAAAACTTTCAACAAAGGTCAATCAACCGAATGAGCTTTTCCCTGATGGTGTCAATGTCAGCTTTGTGAAAGAGTTGGAACCAGGGAGCATTTATGTGCGGACATTCGAACGTGGAGTAGGCTTCACGAATGCATGTGGAACGGCGATGTCGGCTTCTAGCCTAGTAACATGCTCTGTTGGGATAAATGAGTTGGAAAGTGAAATATCTGTCTACAATAACGGCGGAAAAGTTAAATGCGTGGTCCACCATGATGAAGAAAGCCAAACGTATTCAATTGATTTAATCGGGAATGCAACCTATGAATTCAAGGTATCGATTGAAATTGACTTAGATCAGCCTGAAAAATTTGAAATGCTTGAAAAAGAGGATTTTGAATTGGAAACAAGCTTATATGCCAAGCTGCAGGATGAAGTGCAAGGTTATTTGAAAACAAAATTATAAAGAAATTTTTAAACTGCAGGCGAATTCGAAAAAAGCGAGTTTGCCTGCAGTTTTTTTATAAATTCGTGGATTTCAGAAAACCGCTCCATTTCCGCCGACTATCTGCCAAGCCGCATCAAATCAAAGCCTGCCAGCGGAAAGAGAGTCCTCGGAGGCACCTTTCCATTTTACCAATTAGTTATGGGTCTTTTTTTGTTTAAGGAACGACAATACTTCCAAAAAGGCTGGTCCATTATCCACCAGTCGGTAATCCATAAATGCACACCCGCTCCTTTTTATTCTGTTTGGTATGGTTTCAATCGTAAAATCCTTTAACTGGAGACTTTCGTTCACTTCCTCCCAAAACAAAGGTGTAGCTACACCAGCGAAAGAATTTCCCCGTGGGGAATAAGGCAAAATGATGGTTTTTCCTTCACTATGCTGCACAAAGTCCAAGTAAAGTCGATTATGCCGATTTATTTTCATTCTTTCCGTTGTAAAATCATTCGGATTGGAACTTGTTAAGTAGTCACCCAGAAAGTCAGTGAATATGCGTGTATCCTGATAAGTAAATCTGTCTTCAGGCAGAGGGATGTGAATTTGCAGTCCTTTGTTACCTGAAGTTTTTACAAAAGCTTTAATCCTTAATGATTCCATCACCTTTTTTATTTCCTGTGCAGCCTTTACCGCAAAGGAGAAATATTCGATGGAAGGAGGATCCAAGTCCAGGACGATTTCGTCGGGTCTTGTTTTACCGGCTTTCTGAAATGGGGCATGAAATTCCAATGCAAGTTGATTACCAAACCAAAGAAGGGTTTCAATATCGTTACACAGCATATACTCGATATCCTCATCCATGAACGTTTTAATAAAGTCCGGCGCATAATCAGGTTTGTTTTTTTGGAAAAACCTTTCTTTATCCAAAGTGCCATGAGGATAGCGGATCGTTGTAAGAAGCTTATCCTTCAAGAAGGGTAAGAAGAAAGCTGAAACCTCCCGTAAATAATGAAGGTATTCAACTTTTACCACCTGTTTATCTCCTGTTATCCAAAGCGGTTTATCCCTTGAAGTTATTTGTACAGTATCTGGAAATGTATATTGCCCTAGCACGAATTTCTCCCAGGTACATTCGTCGGGAGACGTTTGTAAAAGCCATTGCGAAAACTGGGGTTCACGTAATTCATTTTCCTCATATACGTGTAAGAATTGAACTTCAATGCAAATGGATGGATGGATATAAAAAAATTGTGAGTCTTCATCTGATGCATTTTGCTTGATCAATTGATGCAATATACTTTTATCTCGAGCACTCAGTCCATTTTTGACACTTCCGATTTTCGTTACGGCACCTTCTTTGAAAACTGCGAGGGAAACATAACCATTTTCTTTATGCAATGCTGTAATGAAACAAGAAACGGTCTTCCAATTTTTCACCTTAATCCAAGTTGTTGTACGTCTTCCTTCTTGCCAAACACCCCGAATTTCCTTGGCGACAACACCTTCGCCATCTAACAGGGTGACCTTCTTCAAAGCATTATCCAAAACGTCAAAACTCTCAATTAATTGTATCAATGCCTTATCGTTGGGATCAGGAGGCATAGGAAGACCGAGTTTTCCCCCATATTCAACATCAATTCCCTTCGTTCCACCATTGGTTTAGCTGCTACGTCTTTTCCGCTGATGCGAAGCAGGTCAAACGCTATAAACCGACATGGGGAAAAACGGGCATTTTCTGAAATTAAGGATTGTTTCCCTAGGCGCCCTCTCCACTGTATTTGAAAAAGTCCGCTTTCGCCTGATTGGTAAGCCAGACCAATTCTCCATCTAACTGAAGCGGGAGATAATCTTCCAGGTCCAGATCTTTGATGTAAGCAATGATTTCTGGGAATTGAGTTGATAACTCCTTTTCATTCCGACTCGAAATGCTTATGGTATCGGTGTCTATCGTTAAAATAGCCCTAAAGCCGTCATATTTGACTTCATAACGCCAATCGTTGGATTTGGGGGCTTCAGGGTAATAGGTAGGCAGCATCGGTTTCATTTTTGTATTTACCTCCGCAAATAATTGATAACATTATTTTGCCAAAAAAACGTAGTGTTAGAGTTGGCAATTGTTTTTTCGGTTTTTTTTGAGCAAAGGGGAATAATAAAATTGTTCTTCTCATTAAAAATAAGTTATGAGGTGACGAATATGCATACGATGTGGAAGGGGAGCATATCATTCGGTTTGGTGAACATTCCGATCAAACTTCATGCTGCAACGGAGGATAAGGATATATCTTTGAGGACGTTGCATAAGGAATGCCATTCACCGATTAAATACGAAAAGGTTTGTCCGGTATGCGAGAAAGAAGTGGGGAAGGATGATATAGTCCGCGCTTTTGAGTATACAAAGGGAAAGTTTGTTGTATTGGAAGACAATGAACTAGAACAACTGAAAAAACAAAACGAAGAAAAAGCCGTGGAAATCGTGGATTTCGTTAAAATTGAAGAAATAGATCCCATTTATTTTAACCGGAGTTATTACATGTCCCCAAATGACGGGGAATAAAAGCTTATTCCCTTTTGAGGCAGGCCCTCAAGGAATCGAATAAGGTAGGTTTGGCGAAAATCATCATTCGCTCTAAAGAGCAAATGGCGGTAATCCGAGTCGTTGATGATACCTTGGTTATGGAAACGATTCATTATCCGGATGAAGTCCGCTCCACAGCGGATGTTCCGAATATCCCTGCCAATGATACCATTGTAAAAAAGAAATCGATACTGCCGTATTATTGATAGATCAATTAACGACTACTTTCGATCCGACCAAATACACCGATGACTATCGAACCGCGTTACTAGAATTGATTGAATCAAAGAAAACGGGACAGACGACGATTACAGCCAAAACTAAAGAACCAGTTTCCAACAATGTAACCGATTTAATGGAGGCATTACAGGCATCCATAGACCGTACGAAACATGATGAACCGGAAAAGAAAAAGACGACGCGAAAGAAAGCGGCACCGAAAAAAAAGAAACAAGCTTAAACAGGAAGCTGAGCGGAAGACGCATGATGTCGCTCGGCTTTCTGCATGTTTTAGCAAGGAATCAGGCTTCTAATAAGGAAATGATAGGGACCTGACAGTGAGGAAGGAAGGTACGAATAGTTAAGTCAATCACGACGCAAGAAATTGAATGGGATTAAAAGAAAAAAGTGGAAGTAAACGAAAGCAAAAAAAATTCGCTCCCTAAAGAGCGACAATGAGGAATTCAATCGTGAAAATCAACATATAGGCGAACGGTTGTAGTTTTCGACTATATATTGTGTTCATATTCTACCATATTTAATTCTGAAATAGCAACAAAATTACTGAAACTAACCTATGAATTTTTCTGAAATCAATGATATTTCGCCCATTTAACGGCCCATGTGGCTTTTTCATTTCATATACATAAAAAAGCTACTGAATAAAATGGATTTTTAGTATAATTTATACATATAAGATGATATAAATTAATTATGAATGGAAGATGCAAAATGGAAAATGGAAAAATCAAATCACTTCATGCGGGGAAGCCGAAACATGAAACTTTTTCAAATATCGATATCTTTTCAGCCATGGATAAACAAGCACAGGATAATCTGACAGTGACTAAAGCAGGCATAATGGGTGATGGTGTGGGTAATGTAAAGTTCCATGGAGGTCCTGATCGGGCTTTGTGCTTTTACCCATTTGAGCATTATTCATTATGGAATGGAAAATTCTCTAAAAAGCTGGATATCCCTGCATTCGGTGAAAATTTAACCATAGCGGGGATGAGGGAAGAAACAACGTATATCGGCGATATTTACCAAATAGGAGATGTGATTGTTCAAATTAACCAGGGAGGATACCTTGTTCGACCATTTCCCACTTCAATCAAGAACCTAAGTTTTTGGAACTCGTGCTGAAAACGAGTTTCACTGGTTATTTTGCAAGAGTACTTAAAGAAGGAACGATAAATAAACAAAACGAGATCGTGCTAATAGACCGTTTGCAAGAAAAAAATTTCAGTTCATTATGCATCAGAGGTCATCCTTCATAAACGAGATGGGCTGGAAGGCGCTAAGGCTTTACTTACACTAGACTCGTTAGCGGAAGACTGGAAACAAAGGATCTTGAAGAGGGTTCAAGCTGCAAAAGATTGAATGATTTTTGCAAAAGTGAAAAAAATGTCGATCAGGTATTGAAATTGACAGATTATTAATGTAAATTAAGTATAATCAAATTTTGAAATCTTGTGAAAATTATATAAATGGATCTTATCGAGAGAGGTGGAGGGACTGGCCCGAAGAAACCTCAGCAACCAGCTTAGGCAAAGGTGCTAAATCCAGCAAGCAGAGCTTGATAGATGAGGAGAATGTTTCAAAAAACCTTCTTCTTTGAGAAGGTTTTTTTTCTTTTTCTCTCATACTCATAGACTACGACAAAAACAGGAATGTTTTTGAGAGAGGGTGTAATGATGAATTTTCGTAAAGAATTGAAAGAAAGAATGCTGGTTGGGGAAGGGGCAATGGGGACCTTGCTTTACTCTAATGGCATCGATCAATGTTATGAGGAATTAAACTGCACGAACCCAGATCAAATAGAGTCCATCCACCGTGCCTATCTGGAAGCTGGTGCAGATATCCTTCAATCGAATACATACGGAGCCAATTTCAATAAATTGAAACGGTATGGACTTGAAGATGAAGTGAGCAGAATCAATCGCCAGGGAGTCATTCTCGCTAAAAAAGCGGCAAAAGGAAAGGCATACGTCTTCGGTACCATAGGGGCACAGCGGAGTATCAGGAAATCGGATTTAAGCATGGAAGAGATAAAACGCGGTTTTCGTGAACAGCTATACAGTCTGTTGATGGAAAACCCTGATGGGATTCTCTTGGAAACATTTTATGACCTGGAAGAACTGGAAACCGTCCTGCAAATCGTTAAAAATGAAACTGGACTGCCGATCATCGCAAATGTCTCGATGCATGAACTAGGTAATCTTCAAAATGGAATCCATTTAAATGAAGCCTTTCAAAAACTCGAGCAATTGGGTGCCGATGTGGTTGGTGTGAATTGCCGTCTCGGTCCACATCATATGATTCGGGCCTTGGAAGAAGTGAGTTTGCCAAAGCAAGCAGCGATTGCCATTTACCCTAACGCAAGCCTGCCGGATTATGTCGATGGAAGGCTCGTTTATAAAGCTGTGCCGGAATATTTCGGTTCTAGTTCCCTGGAACTTCGTGAGCAAGGTGCCGTGATCATAGGAGGGTGCTGCGGAACGACTCCACTGCATATTCAAGCTGTAAAGAATGCAATTGGAAGTTTGGCTCCCGTGAAAGAGAAATTTACGAAATCCCGCGAAATAGAAATAATTGAAGTGAACGATAGGGAATTGGAACTTCCCTTTACGAAAAAGCCAAAACAGAAAGGACGATTCTTGTTGAGCTTGATCCACCGAAAAAGCTGGGAATAGAGAGCTTCATGACTGGTGCTGAGGTTTTGAAAAAAGCAGGGGTCGATTCCATTACATTAGCGGATAATTCACTAGCCTCCCGAGGATATCGAATGATGCACTGGCTAATTTACTGAAGAACCAATTGAATATAAAGCCGATGGTGCATATAACATGCCGTGATCGAAATTTGATTGGCCTGCAGTCACATTTAATGGGTCTGCAGACAGTGGGGCTGAACGAAATATTGATCATCACCGGAGACCCTTCAAAAATTGGGGACTTCCCGGGTGCCACTTCGGTTTATGATTTATCTTCCTTTGACCTGATAAGTATGGTCAAACAATTTAATGAAGGCCTTTCCTATTCCGGTCAAAGTTTGGGCCAGCGGGCAAATTTTAAAATTGCGGCAGCTTTTAATCCCAATGTGAAATATCTGGATAAAGCCGTACTGAGAATGGAAAAGAAGATTGCCTGCGGTGCTCAATCCTTTTTGACACAGCCAATTTATTCCGTGGAGCAGATCGAAGAAGTATATGAAGCTACAAAGCATTTAGAAACCCCGATTTTCATCGGTATCATGCCCTTGACAAGCACTCGGAACGCCGAATTCATCCATAATGAGATCCCAGGCATCAAATTGCCTGATAATGTTAGAAGGGCCATGGCTTTAGCGGGGGATGATCCTGTAAAGTCAAGGATTGAAGGGGTGAATATTGCGCGGGAACTTGTGGACGCGGCAAGGGAAAAATTCAAGGGGATTTATTTAATCACTCCGTTCCTTCGCTATGAAATGACGGCGGAACTAACGAAATATATTAGAAAAGTCGATAGTAAACAGACATCAGAGGTGGCAGTACATGAATAAAAAAGCGATTCAAGATCAGTTAAATTCTAAGATTCTCCTTCTTGACGGAGCGATGGGAACGATGCTTCAAGCGGAGAATTTAACGGCTGGGGATTTTGGCGGGGAACAATTCGAGGGCTGCAATGAGTATTTATCACTGACGCAACCGGAAATCATCCAATCCATTCATGAAAAATATTTAGCAGCGGGTGCAGACATCATTGAAACAAACACCTTCGGAGCGACCAGCATCGTTCTTGAGGAATACCAAATAAGCACGATCGCCTACAAGCTAAATAAAATTTCAGCTGAGCTTGCCGTTAAAGCTTGTGAGAAGTATTCAAATGATGAATGGCCAAGGTATGTGGCTGGCTCGATGGGCCCCACTACAAAAACGCTTTCCGTAACGGGGGAACGACTTTTGATATATTAACCGATTCTTATGAAGAACAGGCACTGGGTCTCTTGGATGGCGGTGTAGACTTGCTATTGGTGGAAACCTGTCAGGATATGCTTAATGTCAAGGCTGCCTTTTCTGGAATCAAGGCAGCATTCGCTAAAACGGGAAGAGATGTGCCTGTCATCATATCAGGAACGATCGAACCGATGGGAACGACACTTGCTGGCCAGTCCATAGAAGCTTTTTATTTATCGGTTGAACATATGAATCCCGTTGCTGTCGGCCTAAATTGTGCAACAGGGCCAGAATTCATGATAGACCATATCAGGACACTTGCAGATATATCAAATAGCGCCATCAGCTGTTATCCGAATGCCGGGCTCCCTGATGAAGAAGGTCACTATCACGAATCACCTACTTCCCTGGCAGAGAAAATGAAGCAATTTGCCGATAAGGGATGGGTCAATATCATTGGCGGATGTTGTGGTACGACACCAGAACATATTAAAGAACTTTCCAGGGTACTCGAAGGCATGAAGCCCCGTACAATTACGGAAACTGCCCATGGCCATGCCGTATCAGGCATAGAGCCGCTAATTTATGATGATTCAATGCGTCCGTTATTCGTAGGGGAGAGAACGAATGTTATCGGTTCCCGAAAATTCAAGGAGCTGATACGTGGAAAGCATTACGAGCCAGCTGCCGAAATTGCACGTAACCAAGTAAAAAAAGGCGCCCATGTCATTGATATCTGTCTTGCTGATCCTGATGGGGATGAACTTGGCGACATGAAGGAATTTGTAGAAGAGGTCGTCAAAAAGTGAAAGTCCCATTGGTCATCGATACTACGGATGAAGCGGTACTTGAACAAGCATTAAAACGTTCACAAGGAAAATCGATCATTAATTCCATAAACCTTGAAGATGGTGAAGAGCGCTTTGAAAAAATAGTCCCCTTAGTCCATCAATATGGTGCTGCCGTTGTCGTCGGAACCATTGATGAAATTGGGATGGCCGTCGATGCTGAACGGAAATTGGAAGTGGCTACACGGTCTGTGGATTTGCTCGTTAATAAGTACGGTCTAAACAAAAGTGACATCATTTTTGATCCGCTGGTATTTCCTGTAGGCACAGGGGATGAACAATATATTGGATCTGCATTGGAGACGGTGAATGGAATAAAGGCGATTAAAGAAAAGTTTCCGGAATGCCTAACGATACTTGGGATTTCTAACGTTTCTTTCGGTCTGCCGGCGAGGGGAAGGAAATATTAAATGCCGTTTTCCTTTACCATTGCACAAAAGCGGGTCTTGATTATGCTATCGTTAATACAGAAAAACTTGAACGTTTCGCTTTGATACCGGAAGAGGAAGTGAAATTGGCTGAGGCACTCCTGTTTGAGACTTCAACTGAAACTTTAGCGATTTTTACCGAATTTTATCGTGGAAAAAAGCGGAGAAGAAGGATAATGGTGTGATCCTGCCATTGGACGAACGTCTAGGTAACTATATTATCGAAGGAACGAAAGAAGGATTGGTTGATGATTTAAATGAAGCGATTGAGCGAGGTGATACACCACTGGAAATCATCAATGGACCATTGATGGATGGGATGAGTGAAGTGGGTCGGCTGTTCAATGACAACCAACTTATTGTCGCGGAGGTGCTTCAGAGTGCTGAAGCGATGAAGGCGGCTGTAGCTCACCTTGAGCCACTTATGGAAAACTCTGAAGATAGTGCTAAGAAAGGGAAAATCCTGTTGGCGACTGTCAAGGGAGATGTGCATGATATCGGGAAAAACCTAGTGGATATCATCCTATCCAATAATGGCTATGAAGTCATTGATTTGGGAATAAAGGTCGCACCGCAACAAATCATTGAAGAGGTTCGAAAACATGAGCCAACCATCATTGGCCTATCTGGGTTACTTGTCAAATCTGCACAGCAAATGGTTTTAACCGCTCAGGATTTAAGGCAAGCGGGAATAGATACCCCAATTTTAGTTGGAGGGGCAGCATTATCCCGTAAATTCACCGATTTTAAAATATCACCTGAATATGAAGGGCCGGTTTTATATTCCAAAGATGCGATGGATGGTTTGGCTGTAACGAATATTTTACATGACGCTGACAAAAAAGGGCTCTACTTGGAAGAGTTGGTCGAGAAACGAGAAAGATCGAAAGCGAATGCCGCCATTGCTGCCACGATGGAAAAACCTGTTCGTAAGCAGTCCACAGCGGCTCCTTTAAGCGATGCTCCTGTTCAAAAACCGCGTGACATCAAACGTCACGTCCTGAAAAACTATCCATTGGATGTCGTCCAGCCATATATAAATAGGCAAATGCTGATTGGTCATCATTTGGGGTTAAAAGGCAAAGTTTCCGAGTTGCTAAAGCAAGGGAATGAAAAAGCAGTGCAGCTCAATGATCTCGTTGATGAATTGATCGAATTCCTAAAGATGGAACCGGATTATGGTTTGAATGCGGTTTATCAATTTTTCCCTGCTCAAAGCGAAGGAGATAAGCTATTTATATATAACCCGGACAATCATCATGAGGTTTTGGAAACTTTCGACTTTCCCCGGCAAGATACGAATCCGCATCTTTGTTTAGCGGACTTCGCTAAACCGATCTCATCCGGGCAAATGGATTATGTTGGTTTCTTCCTGGTCACTGCCGGAAAAGGCATCAGGAAATGGGCAGAAAAACTGAAGCTTGAAGGTGATTTCTTAAAAAATCACGCCCTTCAATCACTTGCTCTCGAAACAGCCGAAGGGTTCGCGGAAAGAATTCATCAATTGATGCGGGATGATTTAGGTATAAGCGATCCGATTGATATGTCCATGAAAGAGCGGTTTGCCGCTAAGTACACCGGGCAAAGGTTTTCATTTGGTTATCCTGCTTGCCCTAATCTGGAAGACCAGGAGAAGCTATTCCGCCTGTTGCAACCTCAAGATATTGGTGTGGAATTGACTGAGGGATACATGATGGAACCTGAGGCTTCCGTTTCAGCCATTGTTTTTGCACATCCTGAAGCACGTTACTTTAATGTCGATCGATAACTTCATTTAATAAAGGCAGCGGTATTTTTTACCGCTGCCTTATTGCGCATGAAACCCCTTAACTGGTACACCTTAATGGTCAAAAGGAAGGGGATGCAACACCTATGAAGAAGATGCTAAAATTAATTCTTTTCATGGCGAGTTCTTTCATTATTATTTTGTTTGATGTGGATGTGCAGAATATTCATGTACATGCAGTGGTTCCTGAAGAGATGACACCGCTCCTAAAAAGTAAGGCGAATCAGAAAATCGCTTATTTGACTTTCGATGACGGACCATCTTTGAATACCATGGAGATATTGGATATTTTGGACCGCTATCATGTTAAGGCCACATTTTTCGTTAAAGGTAACGAAGAACCATACGCAAAGGAATGTTATCAGGAAATGATATCCCGCGGTCATTCGATTGCCCTTCATTCATATACACATGATTATTCCATCGTTTATCGGTCAACTGAGAGTTTCTTTCAAGATTTGAATAGGCTTGAAACCATGCTGCAAGAGGAGTATGGGATAAAAAGCCGTATTGTGCGCCTTCCCGGAGGCTCGAATAATCGTCTGCGGCATCAGGCGTCAACGAAACCAATCATCAATGGAATCCTTCAACAACTAAAGGAAAAGGGGTATATTTACATTGATTGGTCCATTGACTCGACAGATGGTTTCAGTCCGTCAATAAGTGAACAACAAATCATTACAGCTGTACAAAAAGGGACGAAAAATCAAAAGCATGTTAATATCTTATTGCATGATATCAATAGTATGAAAAATACAGTGAAAGCATTGCCTGATATAATTGAATTCCTTAAAAAAGAAGGATATACCTTTGATACTATTGATGAGACAACGCCAAAAATGCAATTTAATTGATGAACACATAGTTTAACTATAGTAGATTAAGGTATAGGATATTGAGATTACAATGCGAAAGGATTTATCGTCTCTATGATGCCATCATTGTTTTTATCACACGGAACACCGCTATTAGCTTTGGAAAAGAATAGCTATACCTCTTTTTGAAGGATTATATGCAAACTATGAAGAAACCTGCTGCCATCGTTATTTTGTCAGCGCATTGGGAAAATGAAGATCAAATGATTTCTGCAGTGGGGAAGCATGAAGTCATTTATGATTTTGCAGGATTTCCTGAAGAAATATTTCAGGTAACCTATCCTGCCAGGGGATGCCTTGAGCTGTCAGATAGAATTTTAACCTTATTGTCCAGGATAGATGTATTGGGGGAACTTGATGAAAGGCGCCCCCTGGATCATGGAGCATGGGGGCTTTTGCATATCATGTATCCCGAAGCAAATATCCCGACCGTATCCATGTCCATAAGCCCTGCGCTGCCATTGGACAAGCAGTATGAAATTGGGAAAGCGTTGAGGGAATTAAAGGAAAGTAATGTACTGATCATAGGAAGCGGTGGAATTGTCCATAATTTCACCCATATTCAGAAAGACATGCATGTTGCAGAAGGATGGGCAATCGAGTTTGAGAATTGGGTCGAAGAGAAAATCATGAAATGGGATTTGCAATCTTTGTTCAATTATGAAAATATTGCCCCTTACAGTACAGAGGCTGTGCCTTCCAAAGAGCATTTCATTCCATTGGTCATCGCAATGGGGTCAGGGGATGACAACAAAAAAGCGACTCTTTTGCATAGGAGCTATCAATATGGCAATCTGAGTTTAACAGCTTGGAAGTTTGAGTGAGGTGAAAGGGTTTTCAAACTAGTTAAATTTACCTGAAAAATAATCATTATACAAAAATACAAAAATCTTTTTTAAGCGAAAAAAGACTTAAATGAGCAAAAAAGACAGTTAAAAGCGATTTTTGACGAATTAAGCAGAAATATAGTTGAAAAAAGGTTGTATAAAGTGGTTTAACCTTTGGATATTTCGACAAAAACATGTTAATATAACATCTGAAAACGTTTTATCCTTTAAAATTTTATTATTCAATAACCAAAGTTATTTATTATATATCTTATATAAATCATATATTTGGGGAAAATTAGAAGAAAGAAATTTGGGGATGGATAAAACGGAATGAAAAAAATTATGAGAAAAATTTGGGGGTTTACAAAATGACCATCAATGATTCTAAGGTATTAGACCACTGGAAAGCTTTTTCAGGTCCGAACCTTGGGTATGTCATGGAGCAATACGATTTATTTCTAGCCAACCCGGAAGAAGTGGATCCGGAACTGAAAAACTTTTTTGAAGTAGCAGGTCCTCCTTCATTCGATGTATCGGCAGAAACAACGACTGTAAGTGCATCAACTGTACAAACTGGAGAAGTTCTTCCAATGAAGAAAATTATGTCTGCAGTGAAGTTAGCTGAAAATATCCGTGCATACGGGCATCTTGCTGCAAATATTTATCCTTTAAAAGAAGAAGCTCTGGACACTGAACAAATTCACTTTGAAAAATATGGCTTGACTGCAGATGATTTAAGGAAAATACCGGCTGACTTCATTTGTCCGGAATCACCTGAAGACGTGAAAGACGGATACGAAGCCGTACAATACCTAAAACAACTCTATACAAAAACGATAGCCTTTGAATTTCATCATGTTAATGACTTGGATGAAAAGCAATGGCTTACTGATATGGTCGAATCTGGAAACATGTTCCCGGAAGTGGGAAAAGAGAAAAGAGAACTATTACTTAAACGATTGAATGAAGTAGAAGGTTTCGAGAAATTCCTTCACCGCACATATGTAGGGCAAAAACGTTTCTCAATTGAAGGACTGGATGCTATGGTTCCGATTTTAGATGAAATGATTTCACAAACTGTCCAAAACGGAACGGGTAATGTGAATATTGCCATGGCTCACCGTGGCCGTTTGAATGTGCTTGCACATGTATTAGGAAAGCCTTATGAGGTCATTTTCTCTGAATTCCAACATTCACCGAATAAAGATTTGGTTCCTTCCGAAGGTTCGACAGGCATCAACAATGGATGGACAGGTGATGTTAAATACCATTTAGGTCTGGACAAACAGATTACTAAAGCTAATATACAAAAAGCAAGGATTACACTTGCCAATAACCCAAGTCACTTGGAAGTAGTCGGTCCAATCGTGGAAGGGTATTCTCGTGCGGCTCAAGAAGACCGTACGGAAAAAGGATTCCCGGTGCAAGACATTTCCAAATCTCTTGCAATCCTGATTCATGGTGATGCTGCATTCCCAGGTGAAGGAATTGTACCTGAAACGTTTAACTTAAGCCGTTTACGCGGTTATCAAGTTGGCGGCGCAATCCATATCATCGCCAATAATATGATCGGTTTTACAACGGAAAGTGAAGATTCACGTTCAACCTTATATGCTAGTGATTTGGCAAAAGGCTTTGAAGTGCCGATCGTGCATGTAAATGCAGATGATCCAGAAGCATGTATGGCTGCTGTGAACCTTGCTACCCTATATCGTGAAAAATACAACAAGGATTTCTTGATCGACCTGATCGGTTACAGACGTTTCGGCCATAACGAAATGGATGAGCCATTGGTGACTCAACCTGAAATGTATGCATTAATCCATAAGCATCCAACCGTAAAAGAGCTTTATGGAAAAAACTTATCGAATCCGGCGAGTTCACTGAAGCTGAAGTTAAAGCGATTGCTGAGCAAGTGGATACAAGGCTTGCAGATGCATATGCGAAAATTTCCGGAAATAAACCGGAAGCTTCCAAAGAGTGTAATCCTCCTGGGATTATTGAAAAAGGACTTCCAGCCATTGAAACGGCAGTTCCGAAACAAGAACTTGTTACAATCAACGAAGAGCTTGTCAAGTGGCCGGAAGGATTCACTCCTAATAAAAAATTAGGAAAGATTTTATCACGTCGCTTGGATTCCTTTGGTCCAGACGGAAAAATCGATTGGGCACATGCCGAGACATTGGCTTTTGCATCGATTTTGAGTGACGGCACGCCAATCCGTTTGACAGGACAAGATTCAGAGCGTGGAACATTCGCACAACGTAATATCATGTTACATGATAGTGTTAATGGAAAAACATATTCACCACTTCACACACTTGAAACTGCCAAAGCTTCATTCGCTGTTCATAACAGCCCGCTTACTGAAACGGCAGTTCTGGCTTATGAATATGGTTATAATGTTTTTGCACCTGAGACACTTGTATTATGGGAAGGCCAATTCGGTGACTTCGCTAATACAGCACAAGTGATCTTTGACCAATTCATCGCGGCAGGCCGTGCAAAATGGGGTCAAAAATCAGGTCTTGTCATGCTGCTTCCACACGGTTATGAAGGACAAGGACCAGAGCACTCAAGTGCACGACTGGAACGCTTCCTTCAATTAGCAGCTGAAAACAACTGGACAGTCGCCAACTTAAGTTCGGCAGCTCAATACTTCCATATCCTTAGAAGACAAGCTAAGATTTTGGATCAAGAGCAAGTGCGTCCGCTTGTCATCATGACACCGAAGAGTATGCTTCGTAATCAAGTGATGGCTTCTACAGCAGAAGAATTCAGTGAAGGTGCTTTTGAATCATTCGTAGAAACCAAAGCTTTGGGCAAGAAACCTAAATCGGTTGAACGCATTGTTTTTGCAACAGGTAAATTGGCGGTTGAACTTCGTGAAAAAGCGGCAACTGAAAAAAATACGGATTGGTTGCAAATCATCAGTATCGAGGAAATTTACCCATTCCCATTCACTGGAGTTCAAGAAGCCCTGAAAAAATATACAAATCTTAAAGAAATCTTCTGGGCTCAAGAAGAACCTAAAAACATGGGTGCTTGGACATTTGTTGAACCTCGCCTGAATGCAGCGGCTCCTGGCAATCTTTCAGTAACATATATAGGAAGGAAGCGCAGATCAAGCCCGGCTGAGGGAGATCCACTTGTCCATAAAAATGAACAACAACGGATTATGACTCAAGCAATTACACGCAATAATGAGGGGGAGAAATAAAATGGCTGAAGTAAAAGTACCTGAATTAGCAGAATCAATTTCTGAAGGATCTATTGCGCAATGGTTAAAACAACCCGGTGATCACGTTGAAAAAGGAGAATATGTCCTTGAACTTGAAACGGATAAAGTGAACGTTGAAATCATTTCAGATTATACTGGTACACTTTCGGAACATTTAGCAGAAGAAGGCGATACTGTCCAAGTTGGACAGGCTATCGCCATCGTTGATGAAAATGGATCAGCTGCAGCAGCTCCAAAAGCGGAAGCTCCTAAGGTTGAAGAAGCTAAAGCAGAACCAGTTAAGGCTGAACAAGCGGCTCCTGTTAAAGAGGCTCCTAAAGCAGAAGCGAAAGAAGCATCATCCACTCAACAAGTTATTGCATCACCAGCTGCAAGGAAATTGGCTCGTGAAAAAGGAATTGACTTGACTCAAGTGCCTGTAGCAGATCCACTAGGTCGTGTACGTGTACAAGACGTAGAAGCAGCAACTAATGCACCTGCAGCACCTGCTGCAGCTCCAAAACAAGCAGCTGCACCTAAACAAGCAGCCGCTCCAGTTGAAGTGAATGATGACCGCATTGAAGTGGTTAAGATGACACGCCGTCGTCAAACCATTGCCAAACGTCTAGTTCAAGTACAATCAGAAGCAGCCATGCTTACTACTTTTAACGAAGTAGATCTTTCTGCAGTCATGGAATTGCGTAATCGCCATAAGGATTCTTTCGTGAAAACAAATGATGTTAAACTTGGTTTCATGTCATTCTTCACTAAAGCGGTCATTGGCGCATTGAAAAAATATCCGTTATTGAATGCTGAAATCCAAGGCGACCATATCCTGAAAAAGAACTTTTACGATATCGGTGTAGCAGTATCCACTGATGAAGGTCTTGTCGTTCCGGTTGTAAGGGATGCCGACCGCAAAAGCTTTGCTGAAATCGAGAAGAACATTTCGGATTTAGCTGTTAAAGCGCGTAACAACAAACTGGGACTTTCAGATTTATCAGGTGGTACTTTTACCATCACAAACGGAGGGACTTTCGGTTCCCTATTATCTACACCAATCTTGAATGCCCCTCAAGTTGGGATTTTGGGCATGCATACAATCAAGACTCGTCCAATCGCTGTTGGAGATCAAATCGAAAACAGACCAATGATGTACCTTGCATTATCTTATGATCACCGTATCGTAGACGGAAAAGAAGCTGTAGGTTTCTTAGTGGCCATCAAAGATATGCTTGAAGATCCAGAACAACTTTTACTTCAAGGTTAATAAAATAATACGAACCCCCTGTCATCTTGACATGGGGGTTTTTTTTTGTGAAGAACTGAAAGGATATTTTCATAGAAAAAAGATAATGGGATTCAAAAGTTTTTTTCGAATGAATGGTTTTGAAGGTAATGATGAATGAATTTGAATATTTTTAAACGTTTATGATTGATTATTCCTTCGTTTTCATATATGATGATGATATTAAAGTGAGGTGGGCGAATTGTTGACAACTGAAAGGCATGAGTTCATCTTATCGATCCTTAAAGAACAAGGAACGGTAAAGCTGCAGGAGCTTGTAGATCAGTTACAAGCCTCGGAGTCGACCATTCGGAGAGATTTAGTGCAACTCGAAGAAATGAAGCTCTTGAAACGCGTGCATGGCGGGGCCTCTTTACTTCAAAGAAAAGGCCTTGAACCAACAACTATGGAAAAGCAATATAAAGCAAGAGCTGAAAAACAACTTATAGCAAAGCTGGCGGCTTCATTCATAGAGAAAAATGATTGTATATATCTTGATGCAGGCACGACAACTGCCGAAATGATCCCTTATTTAAAGGATAAAAATATAACGGTGCTGACAAATGGTCTTATGCATATTCCAAAACTCATCGAATTGGAAATCAAAACAGTGTTAGTTGGCGGAACGATAAAATTTTCGACAAATGCGGTTATAGGAAGCAATGCTGTGCAGTTTTTGAATGAATACCGTTTTGATAAATGTTTTTTGGGAATGAACGGCATCCATCAAGATTTGGGTTTCACAACACCCGACCCGGAAGAAGCCCTGCTGAAGAAGATGGCATTACGCCTCTCTAACGAAACCTACGTGCTTGCTGACAGTTCAAAACTGAATGAAGCCACTTTCGCTAAGGTGGCAGATGTAAGCGATGCCATAATCCTTACTGACAGCAATGATGAAGAGGCTGTTGCTCAACTTCAAAAAAATCCAAAGATAAAGGTCGTGACCATTTAATGATTTATACAGTGACACTTAACCCATCCATCGATTACCTGGTCGAGGTGGAGAGTTTTCAAATGGGCAAGGTGAATCGAACCAGTTATGATGCAAAATTCCCTGGAGGGAAAGGGATCAATGTTTCCCGAGTGCTAAAAAAGGCTGGGAAATAATACGACAGCGTTAGGATTCATCGGTGGACAAACAGGTGAATTTGTAAAAAGGTTTTTAAGACAGGAAGAGATTTTCACGGACTTTACAGAAATAGCTGGAGATACAAGAATAAACATTAAATTGAAAACAGGGCTTGAGACCGAAATTAATAGCCAAGGGCCAGTCATTTCAAAAGGGAATTATCAACAATTATTCAGTCAGATTGAACAGTTGAATAATGATGATATCCTCATTTTGTCAGGAAGCATCCCTCCAAGCGTTCCTTCCGATGTATACGAAGCCATGGCAAGAACCTGTTCCCATAACGGCATAAAAGTGGTGGTGGATACGAGTGGCAAGGAATTACTGAATGTCCTTCCGCACCGGCCATTTTTAATCAAGCCCAATCATCATGAGCTGGGTGAGCTTTTTTCCACCGAAATAAGTACGGTTGATGATGCAAGGGAATATGGCGCTAAATTGGTTGAAGCAGGAGCACAAAACGTTATTGTTTCAATGGCGGGACAGGGTGCCGTGCTTTGCTCCGGTGGAGAATCATATTCCGCAAATGTTCCAAAAGGGAACGTCATCAACTCAGTGGGTGCCGGTGATTCCATGGTAGCAGGTTTCATCGGGACATATGAAAGGAAAGGGGATATTCTATCTGCTTTCCGATTCAGCCTTGCAGCAGGAAGTGCTACAGCCTTTTCATCCGATCTCGGTACATTGGATAAAATTGAAGAGTTATTACCGCAAATTGCTATCAATCAACTAACAGGAGGCTGACTCTATGAAAATTACAGACTTGTTAAAATTGGATACAATCATAATCGATCTGCAAAGTGTTACAAAGCAAGCAGTCATTGATGAACTATCAGGAAAGTTAGCCGAGGCAGGCAGGTTAAATGATGTGGATGGTTTCAAAGCTGCCATCTTAAAACGTGAAGAGCAAAGCACAACAGGGATTGGTGAAGGGATAGCCATACCGCACGCAAAAACAAATGCTGTAAAGATACCTGCCATCTGTTTCGGAAAATCGGTCAGTGGTGTGGATTATGAATCGCTTGATGGGCAGCCAGCTCATTTGTTCTTTATGATTGCAGCAAGTGAAGGAGCGAATGCAGATCACTTGGAAACACTTTCCCGGCTTTCTTCGTTACTGATGGATGATAAATTCAGGGCCCGATTGATTTCTGCTTCTTCTGGTGAGGAAGTGTTGGAGATAATCAATCAAAAAGAAATGGAGGCTTATG
Organism: Peribacillus frigoritolerans; assembly: GCA_030562215.1. Taxonomy (GTDB): domain Bacteria; phylum Bacillota; class Bacilli; order Bacillales; family DSM-1321; genus Peribacillus; species Peribacillus frigoritolerans_B. The sequence continues at coordinate 1,375,825 of JAUPFL010000002.1, forward strand.
AAGAAGAAAGTGAAGAGCAGCAATCGAGTACTGGTGCCAGCGGTAACAATAAAGGAGGTAAAATCCTTGCCGTTACAGCTTGTCCAACAGGAATTGCCCATACTTATATGGCTGCAGATGCGTTAAAGGCCAAAGCGAAGGAAATGGGAATCGATTTCAAAGTGGAAACAAATGGTTCCACAGGAATCAAAAATGGTTTAACGGCCGCAGAAATTGATGAGGCGGATGCGATTATCGTTGCAGCTGATAAGCAGGTGGAAATGGACCGTTTTAATGGCAAACATGTCATCATTGTCCCTGTTGCCCATGGGATCCGGAAGACCGAGGAACTGTTAACAAGAGCCGTGAATCAGGATGCACCTGTTTACAATGGAACTGGAAATGATAAAAGTGATGAAGGTGATTCAGCTAAAGGTGGATTGGGGATTTACAAGCACTTGATGAATGGTGTAAGTAATATGCTTCCATTTGTCGTCGGGGGCGGTATCTTGATTGCGCTTTCCTTCTTTTTTGGAATCGAGGCAGCAGATCCGGCAAATCCGGAATATAATCCCATTGCCAAAGCATTAAGTGATATTGGCGGGGAAATGGTGCCTTCTTCTTGCTTGTCCCTGTACTAGCTGGATTCATCGCTTCAAGTATAGCCGACCGTCCAGGTTTTGCCCCTGGTATGGTAGGGGGATTATTGGCAGCACAGGCTAATGCCGGTTTTCTTGGCGGACTGATTGCCGGTTTCCTTGCAGGTTATGTCGTCTTACTATTAAGAAAATTGTTTTCCAAGTTACCGCAAACACTCGATGGCATTAAACCGGTTTTACTCTATCCTGTATTCGGGATGTTAATTACAGGGTTTATCATGGTATTTCTCGTAAATGAACCAGTAACCGCAATTAACACGGGACTGACCAATTGGCTCCAGGGCTTATCAGGCACGAACGCAATATTCCTTGGCTTGATTCTTGGCGGTATGATGGCTGTGGATATGGGAGGCCCCTTAAATAAAGCGGCATTCACTTTTGGGATTGCAGCCATTGAGGCATCAAGTTTCGGACCGCATGCTGCAGTTATGGCTGGTGGAATGGTTCCTCCTCTTGGAATTGCATTTGCAACTACATTCTTTAAAAGTAAATTCAGTGAAATGGAAAGGAAATCCGGTTTCACTAATTACTTCATGGGTGCTTCGTTCATTACAGAGAGCCATTCCTTTTGCGGCGGCGGATCCATTGCGGGTTATCGTCAGCAGTGTTGTTGGGGCAGCGACGGCAGGAGCGCTGTCAATGGCTTTTAGTGTAACATTGCCAGCGCCACATGGGGGAATATTCGTCATCCCCCTAGTCAACCATCCTTTCCGCTATTTGCTGGCGATTTTAATAGGGTCCCTCATTACCGCTTTAATATTGGGATTCTGGAAAAAGAAACAAAAATAAATATACTACAAAAGCGGGTCCGAGAAAAATGGACCCGCTTTTTAATATTTCCATTCCAAAATTTCGATCCGGTTGCCGAAGTGATCGGATAAATATATGCGGTTCGCCTCGGGCAACCTCTCGTCTTCTGTAAAAGAAATATGCTTAGTCATTAAATGTTGTTTAAATTCAATGAGATTTTCCACTTCAAGTGCTGGATGCGCTTTTCTTGAGGGAATGAAATTATCCTCTGTTCCGACATGAATTTTTTATCGATCCCGATTCAAACCATAACCCGCCATTGGAACTTAATGACGAAGGCTTTTTCACTTCCCGGAACATTAATATCTCAGTGAAAACTTCCTTGATTGGTCCTCGGTATTATTAGGAGATGCTAATTGGTAATGGTCGATTGACTTAAAAATGAAGTTCAGCTTGCAACCTATCTATTTCCTCATATATCCAATTTTAAAACAAAAAACAATAAGGATATATTATTTTTTTAATTGTCATCGATAAGATTTCTTATGTTTTAGTCATGAATGGTTTAAGAAAGCATGAATGTAATGTTTATGGGTAAAGGAGTATTAAAATGAACAAAAGGAGTGAATGTAGATGCTGAAGAAAAATACCTTAAAAACGACGAAAAGGGATGATATGATTGATGTAACGATAGAAGTGCAGGCATTCATCAAGGAAAATGGGATTCAAGAGGGGATAGCTCTTATATATTGTCCACATACGACAGCAGGAATCACGATTAATGAAAATGCTGATCCCGATGTCAAAAAGGATATATTAAGAAGACTGGATGAGCAATACCCATGGAATCATACATTGGATTTACATATGGAAGGGAACACGGCTGCCCATTTGAAATCAAGTACGGTTGGTTCTTCACAACAGGTGATCATCCATAAAGGGAGCTTAGTCCTTGGTACTTGGCAGGGTGTATATTTTTGTGAATTCGATGGTCCCAGAGAAAGGCAATATTTTATTAAATTATGTGTCGACCAGTAAAATGGAAGGTACTTCAAGGATGAGGTGGGTGGAAGCGGATTGGACGATGTTTGGATTGAAGGAAGCAAAGTCAAATTAAGGAATGTTAAACAAGCCGATTTAAAACGTTTATGGAGCCTGAAATATGGCGAAGCCGATCCAGAATGGAAAAAGTGGGATGCACCTTATCAGCCCCTTGAACTCATTGATTTCCATACGTTTATCGATAAAGAAACGAAGCATAAAACCTATGATGAGAAAATCGGGGCTTATTCCGAGCTATTAATGGAAAAAAACGATCAAATTATAGGTTCTGTTGTATATTACTGGGAACATGAACCTTCACGATGGCTTGAAATCGGAATTACTATTTTTGATCCCAAGTATTGGAATGGCGGTCATGGAACAGAAGCATTAATGATATTCATTGGCTATTTATTCGAAAACCTGGAGATTGAGCGGGTTGGACTTACAACTTGGTCAGGTAATGAACGTATGATCGCAGTTGGAAAAAAGGTTGGCATGCAAGTAGAGGGAAGAATGAGAAAATGCCGTTATCATGATGGTTATTATTATGATTCAATCAGAATGGGAATGCTTCGGGAAGAGTGGGAATCATTAAAATTCCGAAGATTGAATTGACCCTGAAAATTTTTCCTTCATTTCCTTGGAAAAAATTTAGCACTGTTTTCTCCCATATGGTCTGTTATCCTAGGAAGGTGCTTAACGAGGAGGTAACAGGATGAAATTATCAGTATTAATATCCGTGATAATGACTCTAAGTGTCATCGTACTTGGTATAGCTTTTCCTAAGGGAACGACAAGTGAAGCTTCTGATGGGGCAACCAAACATGTCATTAAACAAGGTGAATCGATATGGGATATTGCAAAGCAGCACGGTGTTCCAATCGGTAAGTTAAAAAAGTCAATAATAATGTAAATAATGTTGCCGAACCTGGTAAAACATTGATTATTCCACATGTAATGAATGAAAAAGATAAAGAATTATTAGCAAGGCTTGTGCATGCAGAAGCCAAAGGGGAACCATACAGAGGAAAGGTCGAGGTGGCAGGAGTTGTTTTGAATCGCCTTGATAGCAATGAATTCCCTGATACGGTCCGGGAAGTGATTTATCAAAAAAACCAATTCTCGCCTGTTGGTGATGGCAGTATAAACAAACCAGCAGGAAATGATGCCAAGAGAGCTGTCAATGAAGCATTGGCCATTCATGGCTACACAAATGATGCCTTGTATTTTTGGAATCCCAGTATTTCGGACAGCGAATGGATGAAACAATTAGAAGTAATAAAAATTATCGGCGGCCACCATTTTGCCATATAAACTGCATATTAAAAATATTAAAAACCGGCTTTCAAATGGGGAGCCGGTTTTTTTGTTAAACGATATCAGCCCACATTTCGCGGGGATTCAGTTCATAAATGCTGTTTTCACGGTACATGATGCTTCCGATAATGAGTTCACGTCGTATCGTTGCATAATCATCATGGAAAGACTGGATGAATTCATTCAGTTCTTTTTCCGGATATTTTCGTCCCTTCTCCAACAGGCGTGCAATATGATGAAGAACGATCATTTTCTTTTTCTCTGTGCTGGTATGGTTTTTTAGTCGACCATCTGGAGTAAAAAAGTTCTCAAGGATCTTTTTGTGTTCTAAATTCAGCTTTTGACTTTCCATTTGATTGGAGTCCCCTTAGTTGAAACCATTTTAGGTAATGCTGACGAATAATGCTTCAGGACATCTTCATTCAAAAAATAATATACCGTATTTTTTCCCTCCGATCCCTCACTAAATTAATGTCTTTCAATTTCGTTAAATGGTGTGAAATGGTTGGGGCCGTCAATTTTAATATTCCCGCAAGTGCCTGTCCGTGTTTTGGTCCGTTTGCCAGGATGGATATAATCCTAATCCTTGTCACATCACCAATCGTTTTGTGGAAAGCTACCAATTTTTCTAATTGCACTTTTGTCCCCCTCATAATTAGATTATCATCTAATTAGATAATAGTCTAATTAGTGACTGTCAATCAAGTTAATATTCACTTTTCTATAATGCTCGGAAGATCTGATGTATACTTTAGGGGAATACTAAAAAAATAATCCGGAATTAAGGAGCTGTAACATGGCTAATACACATGTTTATACAAAAAAGAAGAAGTAGTCAATGCGATAACCCACGGTGTCGGCGTTTTGTTGAGTATTGCTGCACTTGTGTTTTTAATCATATACTCAGCTCAAACAGGATCGCCTTGGAATGTAGTCATTTCAGTCATATATGGTGTTTCCATGCTTCTTTTATACGTCTCTTCCACTTTAGTGCATAGTTTTCCAGAGGGAAAACAAAGGATATATTTGAAATCTTTGATCATTCGGCCATATATATATTCATTGCTGGAACATACACGCCCATCATGCTTCTTGTGATCAAAGGGTCACTAGGCTGGACACTGCTAGGTATCATTTGGGGAGTTGCAATCATTGGCGTCGTTTTCAAAGCTTTCTATGTGAAAAAATTCCTTTTCCTTTCGACGATTCTCTATATTGCAATGGGGTGGATGATCGTTATCGTTTGGGGGCCACTTACAGCAACGATGCCTTCAGCTGGTATCCAGTTACTGATTGCAGGGGGATTGCTTTATACGTTTGGAGCCATCTTTTATGTTTGGCGCGGTTTTCCGTTCCATCACGCGGTTTGGCATGTATTCGTGCTTGGGGGAACTGTCACACACTTTTTGCAGTATTGTTTTATATCCTTCCACTATGATCACTTGGTCGATTTGATGTATCTGAGAGATTGGTTGAGGTTTTAAATGACCCCTATTAGGAAATAATTAAGGTATACAGACTAAAGGAGGAAAAACTAATGAGAAGATCAATCAAAATATTATCAGTGCCGTTTGCCGCTTTGCTTGTTTTGGCTGGATGCGGCGAAGAAAACGATGAAGTGAAAAACCCGCCGGTTCAGGAAAATGAAAATCAAGCGGAAAATAATCCTGAAACAGGTACGGATAATAATGAAAAACTGCCTTTCACATATAAGGATTTTCAATTAGAAGTGGATTATACCGGCAATGATAACGAATACGAAGCTGAATATGATACAATGGGAGCTCAAACAGAAGCTTCGATCGAGGACAAACTTAACAAACACGAAGTTCACGGTGATGAAGCAATGAAAGAATTGACCCCGATTCTAGAAAAATTGACATTCACCAAAGATTCATCAGATGAGGAAGTCATTCAAGAAGTGACAAAAGCATTTAATTTGAAGGATGACTATCAGGAATTTGATTTAGAGGTCGTTTTCGAAGATGGTACGAAAAAGAATATCAAGTGAATAATAAGTAACTAAAATCCATTACTCTATATTCTGCAAGTTCATATGTGCCGTCAATAGTTGTCAAATTACTGTTCCTATAGTAAAATGGTTACGGTTAGCAAAGGGGATAATATACATTTGCTATTCATATTCGGACTTATGGGGATAGGACCGCAATAAATACTTGCAAAAAGATTCTTTTTTAAGAGTCTTTTTTGTAGTGTTCTGGAATGAAGAAAAGGGTACCGCTTGCGGTACCCTTTTCTTCATTTACCCATCATTGCGATAGTGGTGCATTTCTTTTGGCAGCATATTAGCCGACGCTAACCTTGAACGGATTGTTATGCCAAGCCAAGATGCAAGGAATGCCTTTAAAACGCCTACGATTATAAATGGTGCAAAACCGCTGGCAAATGCCACTGGCCAAGATAATGAACTCATATATTTTAACCAAACCGTACCGATGACCAAAGTAATTATCATCCCGATTGTATTTGCAAGGAAAGCCATTGCGACTGAGAAACGGGTTTTTTCAATATCAGGCCAGTTATATATACTGTCGGGATATAGGATAATAAATAACCGCCAGTAGGACCGAATATCTTAGCCAGCCCTCCTGACATTTCAGCGAAAACCGGTACTCCCGCTGCCCCTATGAACAGATATAATAAAACGGAAGAGGTTCCATAACGTGAACCCAGTATCGTTGCTGCCAGTCCAACAGCTAGAGTCTGTCCTGTAATCGGTACTAATGGCAGTGGAATTGTAATTTGGGCAAGTATTCCTATAATTGCTGCAAATAAAGCTGTAACCATCATCATTCTTAACTTCTCATGACGCTCCTTCATCGTGCTTCCTCCCCTTATGTAAACCTGGTTGTATAACGAGTTGACATATAAAGAATTTTAATATGTTAAGTAAACACTGTCAATGATATTATGAATTTATTTCAATAATGGTCTTTTAGGAGACAGGGGTTGACCAAGGTAAAATTCAAAACATGGAAAATAAATGAGACTTTTTCATCTAGGGCTTTGCATAAAGCTTTCACAAGGTGATGGTCAATTCCTATTTTGGTCGTGAGAAAAGTGCATATATATTTATGACCAAATTTAAACTTTTAAGAAAGTTAATAATCATGGTCCGTATGGATTGGATAAAAAAATATTGACTGAACAGTATGTTTCCGCGTACAATGAGATGAGTTATTAGTTAATTCATAAAATTAAAAATTGATTTTGACAGAAGCATCGAACACTAGGCAATCATTTACGCGTTTGCAGAAAAAGAGGAAGAATCCTCATTAACAAGCGAGCGAACGCTAATGATTTGGCGTATGGAAAAGGAAAAGTTGGTTAAATGGAGTTGCAAAAAAAGACCACATTTTAATAATTAAAAGCCTATAGTTATATAGTGAAAATAGGGGCTGTATTGATGACGGGATCCGTCTGTCAATATGGCCTCCTTTTTATTGTTTTAAAAAAGAATGAGGGGGTGTAGGAAATGATTGTGTGACGGGCGAGTCCTTAACAATTAAAGAGGTGAAAAAATTTATGGTAATGCGTTTGTCGGCTTCAGCCGGGGAAGATTTGAGTTTTTAAAACTAAATTAATTTGAAAGCGCTTACTTTTTTCTTTTTATATGGCTAGTTTTTTATAGATTTTTAAAGAACAATACGAGGGGGGATTATTTATGGAAGAGTTCGTTAATGGATTAAATGGATTGTTGTGGAGTACTCCTGTTATTTATGCGTTAATGGGTGTTGGGTTATTTTTTTCAATTTTAACACGTTTTGTCCAGGTCAGACAAATTAAGGAAATGTTAAGGGTTATGTTTCAAGGGAAAAGTTCGGAAGCAGGAGTGTCATCTTTCCAAGCTTTATCTATAGCACTTTCAGGCCGAGTTGGAACTGGGAATATCGCTGGTGTAGCAACAGCTATTTTTTTCGGCGGACCAGGCGCTGTTTTTTGGATGTGGGTTATTGCTTTCATTGGTGCATCTAGTGCATATATTGAATCTACTCTTGCACAGATTTATAAGGTAAAGCAAGATGGGCAATATCGTGGTGGTCCAGCTTATTATATTGAAAAGGGAATTGGCTGGAAATGGTTCGCAGTTGCCTTTGCTTTAGCAATGCTTGTTGCGCTTGCCATTCTTATGCCGGGTGTTCAGTCAAATTCGATAGCGCTAGGGATCGATACTGCATTTGGAATTGATAAGAATATAACCGGAATAGTTATTGGTCTTTTATTAGCTATTATTATATTTGGTGGGGTTAAAAGAATTGCTACTGCTGCTACAATCATCGTTCCGTTTATGGCTTTGGGTTATATCCTGTTAGCTCTCGTTATCATAGCCATGAATATTACAGCAGTCCCAGCGATATTTTCTCTAATTTTTAGGAGTGCTTTTGCCATGGATTCTATGTTTGGCGGAATGATTGGAATGGCGATTTTATGGGGAGTAAAACGTGGACTTTATTCAAATGAAGCAGGCCAAGGAACAGGGGCACATCCGGCGGCAGCTGCTGAAGTGTCGCACCCGGCACAACAAGGATTAGTTCAAGCTTTTTCTGTTTATATTGATACATTATTTGTGTGCTCTGCAACAGCATTTATGATTCTATTTACCGGGATGTACAATACAGAAACAGCGGATGGCACTCGTCTGGTAAATAACTTACCAGAAGTCGAAGTAGGTCCTGGGTTTACTCAGGCTGCTATTGACAGTGTATTCCCTGGATTTGGTGCAGGATTTGTGGCTGTTGCTTTATTCTTCTTCGCTTTTACGACGATTATGGCTTATTACTATATAGCTGAAACAAATATCGCTTACTTAACCCGTGGTAAAAACAGTAGCTGGCCAATGTTAATATTAAAATTTGTTATTATAGCCGCATCTATCTATGGTGCTGCTAATGAAGCCACCTTAGCCTGGGCATTAGGAGATGCTGGTTTAGGGATTACGGTGTGGCTAAATATTATTGCGATTTTAATACTCGCCAAACCTGCATTAATTACTTTGAAAGACTATGAAAATCAGAAAAAGCAAGGGATACTAGACCCGGTATTTGATCCCAAAGCTTTGGGGATTAAGAATGCCGATTACTGGGAGGAAGAGTATAAAAGAGGTAAAGAATGCGCTTCAACTAAGAGAAAAGTTGAATAACATATCCAAATCCACTTAAACTTTAACTTCTAGAGCATAACCGTTCAATATTTTTCAGGCACTTGATTGAGCTGATGGTTAAAAGCCTGTACATTTTTCGAGATTTCATTGACTGATAGAACACATTATAAACAACATCTGATTTGAGCCTTTCCACAATCCCTCAATCAGATTTAATTAAAGTAAAATCAACAGTTCTAAGCGAAGTTGATGCTCTTCTAATAAAGTCGAATCAACTTCGCGTGATACTGTTCTTCATCTATGCAAAAAATGATCACCGGTTTCATAGTCGAGTGTTCCGATGAGTTCGGTGAACAGGTCAACAGTTTCGGTTTGGAACTATAGCTACAGTAGTATAAAAACCACTTGATGAAAGAAGCAAAGAAACTTGAAAAAAATCTCTTTTTAATCGACCTTGACGGAAATCAATTGGGCCACAACAAATTGCGTTTACTTGAAGAAAGAAAGGCAACATGCTCTATTTAGCAAGAGGCAAATTGTCTCTCCGTACTGTTTAGGATTTCTGTTAATGTTTTGTTCTCTAGTGCCTTTATAAAGGGGTTTAAACAATTTCAAAATAGGGGTGAAGGAAAAGTGTCAAATGCTGTAAAGTTATATCAATTAAGTCGAAAAGTACATAAATGGGCAGGATTAATTTTATCTGTTTTTTTTATGTTCATAGCAGTCACAGGCCTCTTGCTTGTTTATATGATACCACTCGGAGTGGCTGATGAGTTAAGGACGGGGAAAGAGGCAAGTCCAAGTCAATCGATACCTATGGATAAGGTGGTGTCCATTGCCACGTCTCAGGGGCTTCCAGGTGTAACATCGGTAGAAGATATCTTTAGAATAGAATATAGACCAAGTGCAAATGTTTACCAGATTCGCTTTAATAACAGCCAAGGTGTTCAAATCGATGCGAGTACCGGAAAAGTATTATCTACAAACCCAGATTACTCAACTTTCCTCATTACTTTGCATGATGGATCCTTCTTTGGTAATTGGTATAGATACAGTGCACTAACATTCGCAGGTTTATCTCTCATTCTACTATCATTTTCCGGGTATTATATGGTGGGCTATCCACTTTATAAGCGTTTAATGACAAGAAAAAAAGCAAAAAGCATGGAAAATATAGCTAAACTAAGTAATAAAGATATAAATAAGTGATACCCCATTTTTTTTGTCATTTTTATACCGCCAACACTTTGCTGGTATGACCCCGTTATATCAAATATCAAAAAAAGACGGAAAGAAAGGAGATATCAATTTGAATATTGTCCTAAATAACGAACGTAGGACCGTAAACTCCTTGTCTGGAGCCATTTGGAGGTGGCATTTTTACGCTGGGATGGTATTCGCTCCATTTCTGATTCTTTTGGCAATAACTGGAGGTATTTATCTATTCAAGCCTGAGATCGAGTCACTCCTATATAAAAATTATTACTATGTTCAAGCAGAAGGTCAGAAGTTGCCAGCTTCCAAACAATTTGAGAAAGTAAAAGAATCTCATCCAGATGGTCAATTCACACGATACAAGCCTGGTGTTGAAGGAAATCGATCTTCAGAAGTGGGGATTCTTGATGGTAATAAATCACTAACGGTTTTTGTCAATCCCTATAATGGCAAAATCGTTGGAGAACTAGATGATGCCGATCGATTCATGGCTAAAATAGAGAAGTTGCATGGTCAATTGATGGTAGGTAAAGTTGGCGATCTACTGATAGAACTTGCAGTGTGTTGGGGCTTGATTCTCTCAATCACCGGCATGTATCTCTGGAGGCCCAAGGATCGAAAGGGGGTATTCAAAAGGTTGATTCTCCGGCAAAAACGGGGCAAGCGAGCCTTTTGGCGGGATATTCATGCAATGACGGGCTTTCTCATGTCATTGGGTATTGTTTTTTTAATCTTGACCGGTTTACCTTGGACTGGATTTGGGGGCAGCAAGTCCAACAAATAGGGACAAACACAGGTACGGGAATTCCAGCCCCTGTATGGGGAGAAACACCGAAGTCGACCGAACCGGCAAAAGGGAATGTTTCCTCTATTTCCATCGATGAGATCGTAAGGATTGCTGAATCCCGGAAATTATATCCGGGGTATGATGTGTACTTCCCTGATGCTCCAAAAGGAGTCTACACTGTACAGGTTTTCCTTCCCAAATCTACAGATGAAGCTACATTACATATCGATCAATACAATGGGAAAGTACTAAGCGATTCTCGATACAAGGATTATGGTCTTCTAGGAAAGGCCATTACCACGGGATATTATCTTCACATTGGAGCCGAGCTTGGCTTGATAAATCAAATTGTGGGGCTCATCATCTGTATAGGAATCGTGCTCATCGTTGTTACAGGGATTTTGATGTGGTGGAAACGAAAACCTAACAACAAACTAGGTGCACCTCCTCAACCAAAGAATTTCAAGATGGAAAAAGGTTTAGCTTTGATTATTGTAATTTTTAGTATTATATTTCCATTGGTAGGAGTATCTTTGCTCTTTGTTTTTCTTTTGGATTGGCTGGTGACTCGCCGGATTCACCGAGTAAAGCAGTGGATTGGGTAAATGTCACTTTAGACGTTATTTTTCATTTTTTGATTAAGTTACGATTTAAATAGCTGAGAAGGAGTATTAAACATAGGTTTAATGCTCTTTTTTTCGTTAAGAAAAGTAAGTTCGGTGTTTTTAAACGGGTGCTTTATTTCAATAAGAGAGGTTGCTGAGGCAGCCTTTTTCTTATGGCACTAACGGGGCAGGTACTTGAAGAAGAGCTATGTTAATAGCTTAACCACTTTTACTAATTTATGGTAACATTAAATTAATGAATTTTATTAGGAGAGCTAAAATTATGGGGATTATACTTTCAATTTTTTACGGCTTTATTGGATTATTTATTCTATATATAGTTATCGAAACAGCAGTAAGGAAAGGAATAAACAGTTCAATAATTGGTAAGTAAGGGGACACTCATGAAGGTCTGAAAAAACCTTGGAGGAGTGCCTAAGTTATTATTTGTTCCAAAACTCGTCAATTTCTTGAAAATAAGTATGGAATTAAAGAAAATAAAAAGTCTTTTCTTGATGATGAATTTAGATAATGATAAATAAATTGGATTTTTAGCTAACGGGTGCATCAGCTACGAAATTCTGCGAAAAAGTCTAAAGGAGTTAAAATAATGAAGGTACTTATGAGGTATTTTACGTTAATTACTATTTTAACAATAATTTGTGGTTGTCAAAAAAACTATTCTGGAGAATATGTACAATGGGGAGATACTGTTGAGACTGTTGACACAAAAAAATTAAAGGAAAATGATATCCCATACGAAATAAAGGATAATAAAGTTTTTATTCCCGAAGATGCCACAAAAAAGGCAACATTTTGCTGTACATAATACAATAATTTTTTTCCTTAAGTAACTAACGTTTAAAGTAACAGTTAAAAAGGAAAATATCATTTTGGACAAGAAAGATTGTGAAATAAGAATCGGAGCTGTCTTTAATGCAGCTCTTTCTTTATGCATCTTTGGCTTATTAAGTTTCCCTATAGCATTGAGCGCGACTTTAACACGTATCAAATATTTCCTCACCTTTATCCCCAGAAATATGATCTAGGAACAGCACATAGAATAGTATAGAAATAATGCGGGTAATGCCGGACATGGAGGGGATGTATTTATATGAGTACCAAATTAATCCGGCAGTTGATAAGGTCAAGGCAACAGGAATTAGTCGAACTTGCTGCTTCATTTATTCGAATTCCATCTGAAAATCCATCGCCCGAGTTTAAGAAGCAGTCAGCAGAAATGGGGCGCCATATTAGCCGATACCTAGCATCAAAAGGGTTCTTGATTACCGAACACCGCCGTAGCGAAAATGCGCTGGTTACCGTGGTCTGTGATGCTCCCTTAACAAGGGTACCTGGTCCACGGCTCCTATTTTGTGGACATACAGATGTCGTACCTGCAGGCGATCGTTCACATTGGACCTTCGATCCTTTCTCAGGAGAAGTCAGAGCGGGTATGCTTTTGGGGAGGGAGCCTCCGATATGAAAGGAGGCTTGGCATCACTGGTTTTTGTGGCTGGACTACTTCAGGAGTTCGCCCCCACTCTTAATTTGAAAGGTAGCCTGGGAGTTATTGCCTCTCCGGATGAAGAGACTGGCGGCATGGAGGTGGCCTCGCTCCTGGAACAAGGATTGATTAAGGGTGATGCTTGCCTGATTGGTGAACCAACGGACCCCTACCATCCGAATGCCGGCGAAAAGGGCAAGGCATGGATGCAGGTGATCATACCAGGTCAGACAGATCATGGTAGCCTACACCCGCTTTATGGAATCTCCGCCATACGAAGAGGGGCAGCCGCGGTCGAAGCACTAACGAAGCTATGGGAGCTTAAGGTAACTCCTCCGGCAGAGCCTTGTCAACTTTTGTACAATACTGAGTGGCTCCTATCTCAGTATCCGGGAAATCCCTTATTGTCACAGTTACTTTATCGACCCTCTTACAATCCAGGTGTAATCCAGGGCGGGACAAATGTGAACGTTGTCGCAGACAAGTGTATCATTAAAGTGGATACCCGGGTTCCATTCGGTATGAAGTCCGAGTTTCTACTTGATGTCGCCAGGAATCTTGTTATTGCTGCAGCGCCAGGTGCGGTTGTAGAGCCAATGGAACCATGCACTGACCCGAATTGGACCTTAGAGAATCGTCCAATTGTGAGGGCCATGGAACTGGGAATCCAGCGTGTCCTCGGAATGGAGGAACCCGTCTTCAGCGTACTTTTGCTTGGTTCAAGTGATGCCAGTCACTTCCGGCACCATAGCATTGATACCGTCCTTTACGGTCCTGGGCTGGAATACACCATCCATGGGTACGATGAGCAGGTTTCAGTGGAGAACTTAATAGAATCTGCCGAGATATATGCTGAGACCGCAGTCAAGTATCTTCGGTCATTTTAAATCTATTTTTACTAAAATTTATGTAGGGTAACGTCAGGATTTTGACAATTTATAACGTTAAGATAGAATCCCTTGTATCAATAGGGTTTAGCTGTTGCTATGGGGTCAATATTACCTGAAACAAGGCTTACTAGTGTCTCGTATAACTTGTCTAAACACATTTATCGTTGCTGCACCAACGATATCCACTTCCTGGAACAGCTTAACGTTGTAAACCCGCATTTTCCTGGCGCTGCCCCATAGTCATAAGGTGCAGCCAACATAGTGTAAAAACAGGTCACCAAAAGCAACTTGATCAATATTTAATTATGGATGAACAATTAAAAAATCTTATAACATACCATACTGAAGTTCAGAGTTCTTTAATTAATCAATACTTGGGAGGATTATCATTTACAATAAATAATTACTTCAGACAAATTTCTCCTCATTCTTATTTTAATTATATTAATTTAATGACAAAGAAAAATGAGTTATTTGTACTTATGAATGATAAGGAATTGGAATACGAAGTTTTTGATGAAAATATTAATGAGTCTATAAATGCTAGTCTCACTTTAAGTGCAGCACAATCCATAATATTAGCAATGAGTATATTCTTAGCATTAAATAAATCTCAGAATTGGAGTAAGTTAAATGTTATAGGCATTGATGATCCTTTCCAAAATTCAGATAATATTAATGCATATTCTTTTATAGATGTTATTGCTAATCTAATATTAATAGATAATAGACAAGTAATAATTAGTACGCATGATTCTGATTTTGCAAAGTTATCAGTCAGAAAAATGAACTTAAAACCTGAGGATTATGCATATATCAAAATACAATCTTATACTAGAGACGCTATAGAGATTGAATCAGAACAATACAGATTGTTGGGGGATTAACAAATGAGTTTTTTCTTCAATAAAATCCACTATTTATCTTGTATCACGGTATTTTCAAACTTGCATTATATTACTTATAAAAAAACCGCAACACAGAATTTCTGTGTTGCGGTTAAAATTATGTTAAATTAAAGTTCTTTACTTTAACCGACTGTGTTTAGTCTTTTTGAAATAGTTACTTCTGGAGTTAGTATAGTTTCATGGACACATTTTAGTTAAGTCCTTACAATGATTTTTGAGAGGATGTGTCCGTCTTGGAACGTAAAAATACAGGTAAAAAATATAATAATGAATTCAAGAAGACTATTGCAGATCTTTATCACTCGGGTAATTCGGTCAAAGAATTAAGCGGCGAATATGTGAATGGGCATGGGGAAAAGCAAAAAACAATGTACTCCACATCTCGAAATCCACTTCAAAAAAGCGTGTATGAAAGTCACGTAATCAATCTTCGTATGTATATTGAGTTGCTTTTCATTACCAGACACCTCTCTGATTTGGAAGATCGTATAGTGGCCCTGGCAAATGAATTGGATGAATATAAGATCATCCAATCGATTCCCGGTATCCGAGAAAAAACGCAGCCACGATTATCTCTGAAATTGGTGAAATCAATCGGTTTAATCATCCGAAAAAACTGGTTGCCTTCGCTGGAGAACCAAGTGTTCACTCATGGGGTAAGTTTACGGCAACCATTAATAGTATTTTAAAAGAGGTTCGAGCAGATACGTCATTCTCTGTATCTTGCCGTACTATGCGGCATAAGAAGTTCAAGGAACAAAAAACTTAAGCCTTCTATGAAAAGAAAAAATCAGAAGGAAAACCGGCCAAAGTGTCAATCGTTCCTGTATGAATAAGTTACTTCATTGGATTTACGCTTTATTAAAGAGAAAAGAAGCATTCCTAGATTTAGCCTGATTAACGATATTCCCCAGAATTGCAAATCGCATCAATGTATTTATATCTTTCTAATGCTACTTTAATAAGATTCTTAAGGTTCTCCTCTCGCTCTGTTATTTGCTTAGTGTCATATACTTTCTTTAAATCAAATTTTATATTGTATTTTTCTCGGTACTGTGTAAAATCTTTAGATTTTAATATTAAATTAAATACCTTTTCTGACAA
Organism: Peribacillus frigoritolerans; assembly: GCA_030562215.1. Lineage (GTDB taxonomy): Bacteria > Bacillota > Bacilli > Bacillales > DSM-1321 > Peribacillus > Peribacillus frigoritolerans_B. Next base: position 1,391,712 of record JAUPFL010000002.1, read on the forward strand.
AAACGCATTGTAATAGAACTCTGGGTCAGGTGATTTTACCGTTTTATTAGAAAACACAGCTTTTTCCGGATCAATCTTGTAAATCACAATATTAAAGATATATTTATTACCTTTCCTTTCCAAATTAGCCCAATTTTTAGTAATATTATTATCTCGGTTTAATACAAATTTAACCGTATGAAATTTGCCATTCTTATTTTGTTTAACAACTAATTATTAATCTCCACTTTTTTCAACACCTCTAATCAATGAAAGAAAAAGAGCATAATTTTAATTACAAAGAGAGAAGCTTTATGTTCTTAAAACCGCTAACCCGGTCAGCTGATGTTCGAAGGAATTCTCCACTTTAAACAGAACTCTAGGCTGTTAAGTGCGATAGTTCAAATAAACACATATAGAATTGGTTCATACAAACGGTTGCTACGAAGTAGTAGCATCCATAAGGTAAGAATAAGGTAAAAATATGAATATTTGTATTTTAACATTAATATCGATAGAATATATAAATTTCCTACAACTACAAATAAGTTTGCATATGATGAAAAATTACAACTTCACCCACAGGTGGAGTCTGAACAAAATGAAGTAGGATTCATACATCAATTGCTTGGAATTACATCATAACCTGTCATTGAACAATCCGTGTAGGTTCTATGTCTCTATCAAATAATTTTTGCACCAGAACCGATAAAAGTCTATCCAAATGGAGTAACTAAATCACATCTAACTTATCAAGCAAAAATGGGGCGTGATAAAGATGGATATGCTTGCGAAAGATAAAAACCTATTTCAACACTTACTTGATATGTGACGAGTAAGAGTTTTTTGTTATAAACAAAAGGATAAATAGGGGTATGGAAATTATTTGAGGAATGAGGGGCCCATGTGGAAAAATAGATTGAATTTTTTGAAGTTTAATTGAGAGCGTAAAGCACAAAGTATTTCATGTTCCTCGTTTTCAATAATGGCAGCTACTACGTTGATAACTTTTTTCATGGAATCTCCCTATAGTGGTAATACATTGTTATCATATCATTTTTATTTAAAGGAAATGTAAAAAGGTGTTTACCCATTTCTATTTTTGTATAATCAAGTTATACAGTAATCAGAGGTAGCTTGATAAAGAGGCTATATTACGGAGGTGAAATCTGAACAAGTATGATGCTTTCTATAACTATTTAAAAAGCACCTGGTGGGCAAATGGAGGGTATATTCAATGAGGCAGGATGGAAAGTTCAAAGTGTAGTGTTGGGTGAGTATGTTGAATTTATAAGATGAAAATTTACATAACGCGAATTAAAAAATGTAGAAGTGAATGTGGAGGCTGTTAATTAAACTATTAGGTAAGGTAGGTACGCAATTTTCTTGAATTAAGGTATGAGTGGTGGATTTTAATGAAAATAGTAAACAAATTACCAAAAAGTACCAACGTTTACATTTGGACCTAATTAAAAATGGATGGGTTCCGATGAAAGAACCTAAGAATTTAATAAGTGCTATTTTGTTATCTATCCCTTTAATGATTGTCGCTGCCATTATCTCTATTGGGCTAATAAATATCTTTTCCAATATTTCTTTAAGCGACTTTGGACTGACATCAAGTTCAATATCAATAACAATTAACCTAGGTATTATTTTTTTGCTAGTCTTCCTTTTAATACTTCACGAATTACTTCATTTGATTTTCATTCCTAATTTTATTAAATCAGAAAAAACATATGTAGGACTTACTCTTTTCGGGGGTTTTGTGATAACGGAAGAAGAGGTTTTAAAATCAAGGTATATCTTCATTACAATTGCTCCCTTCATGATTATTTCAATAATTTTCCCATTAATATTAGGTGTATTTGGACTATTAACACCGCCACTGGAATTTTTGATAATTCTAAACTCAATGGCATCATCAGTTGATATACTTAATCTCCTACTTATAATTAAACAGGTACCGAATAATGCAATTCTGAAAAGTAATGGACCATACACTTATTGGAAAAAATCACTTAAATAAGAAAACTGTAAATAAAAGGTTTCCTTATTATTTAAGTGAGATTTTTTACAATATTCGGCAAAAATATAAGTACTATTTGATTTATACAAAAAGCTCGGTTAGTCAAAAAGCCGAGCTTTTGTTACTCTATTTTTTCCATTTTTTAAAGCATTCATAATAACATTCGTAAATATTTTTCGAAGTTAACTCCTTCTACTTTAGGAATTTGCTCCAAGGAGGAATCATTGATAGCCTCTGTCAGGAATGCCACTGCGAGCTGTACGGATTTTTCTAGGTTCTCTCCACGCATCATGCTTCCCATAATCACAGATGCAAATAAATCACCAGTACCTGAATAGCTTTCACCGTTATACTGCGTCGCACTATAATAGGTTCTACTTCCGTCCAAATACATATTTCCGATAAACTGCTTCTCTGAATCTGCTGACGGTGGATTCATTCCAGTGATGATAACCTGAGCCCCCGTTTCTTGCTGCAACATATTCCCGGCTTCTTCTATCGCTTTAATATAGTCCTCTTCGTTTGAATAGCTATGCAGCTTTTCATAAGACAATCCGGCTAATAAACAGCACTCTGTAACATTTGGTGTAATGACATCTGCACGCTTCACCAGTTCTCTCATAAGTACCAGTAATTCATCGGTAAAAAGTTTATAGACTTCTCCTATATCCCCCATTACTGGATCAACAAGTAAAATGGTTTCTTTTGTATAAAATTTATCTAAAAAATGGAAAATATTATTAATTTGCTCTTCACCAGTAACGAAGCCGGTATAGATTCCATCAAAGGTTACATTAAGCTTGCTCCATTCTTCTATGAAGTATTTCATTTTGGATGTAAAATCTTCACAAAAAAACTTGGATATCCGGTTTGCGCAGTCAATATGGCCGTTGGTAAAGGGCATGCCTGCACGCCCATGACCGAAAGAACCGGAATTGCAGCTGTTAATGAACATTTTCCAAAAGATGATAAATCCTGTAGTACAGCAACTTTTTCATAATAACCTCCATATGGCCTATCCACTTTAAACTTTATTTATCTTATCATAAATCAGCTAAAAACAGTCATCTCCTCTCTCTTTTCAATACGTATAATATCTGTATTTTTTATCAACTGACCTCATAGTTTTTTAATAAATTGACACTTTTAAAGACACCAGTCTTTTGCTAAAATCATAGGAAAATTCTAGTTAGGAAGGTTTACAGATATGCAAAATACACAAAGTTATTCAAGGTCAAGTCAAAATACTATGGATTTAATTATTAACGCAATGTTGATTGCACTTGTGTTCCTATCTACTTTCTTTTTGAATATTAAACTGCCAATTGCCGCAAATGGAGGGTTAGTTCATCTAGGAACAGCTATGCTTTTTATTGCATCTATTTTATTTGGTCCTAAAAAGCAGCTCTTGCTGGTGCGATAGGAATGGGGTTATTTGATATAGTTGGAGGGTGGGCATTGTGGGCACCTATCACCATTGTGGCGCGTGGTTTGCAAGGATATATAGTTGGTAAAATCGCTTGGTCAAAGGGTCGCAACGGTACTAGCATTGCTTTCAATGTAATAGCAACAATCGTTTCCATTCCATTTATGATAGCTGTTTATTATATTGGTGAAGGGATTCTATACGGTAATTGGATTGCACCTTTAGCTTCGATACCTGGAGATCTCGTTCAAAATATATTAGGAATTATCGTTGCCGTTCCAGTTTGTGTGGCTTTGAAAAAGGTTCCTTATTTTAAGTAAATTCGCTATAAAGGTAAACGTCAAGTAGCCCCCAAATACTACATGGATGGTGTATTTCGGGACTATGTTTTGTTTGCTTCCCTTTTTATCGGTACTCTGCATGCAGAGGGTAAACTAGATGACCACGGCAAGACTTTATCTATTTCTTTTTTATTCGTAAGATCCATATTTGGTAGCGTTTCAAACAAATAGCGAAGATAATGATAGGGACTCAAATCGTTCTCTTTTGCCGTTTCAACCACACTATACGGTATCGTTACCATGCATCAGTATCGACATTTCGAGTTAAGATTTGCTAGGCCTTTTATAAAGCTCGGGAATTCGGTGGCCAGCTGGCTGTCATTTATCCTAGGAAAGATAAAAAGGCAGATGATCTTCAACACTTCGCCCGTATTGCCAACTTAGAGATTACGCCTTTTTTTATACCAATCGATTTGGGTGGATACGGCAAACCCTCCATGCCAAGCGGCAAGGCTATAACACTGTTGTGTCCTTTGGAAGAATTATTGAGTTGGCTCAGCATTTGGGAATGAGAGGTGTGATTGTAGAAATCTAGCGTGAAACACTTCGAGAGACCCTTAAACAAACGATAAACTTGTTAGGGATTAATCAAAACGAACAGATTAAGGCTAGGCAGAAACAGGAGATTATCAGACGTAGCAATACCATTTTGAAACTATCTACAGATGGTGTAATCTCAATTAATGGGGACTCCTCCATCATCATTTTTAACCCAGCTGCTGAAAAATTGTTGAACATAAATGCTAAAGATGTCATTGGTCTAAAACGTCAAGAGTTTGAAAAGCATCCTGTGTTAGGACCCTTGCTAGTGGAAGATAGTGAATTAGAGGAAGATTTAATGGACCTCAACTGCATCAATATTTTGGTTAATCGTCGCCTTTTAGGTCGAGGAAACATGGTAGTAAGCTTTCAGACAGCTAGTCATATTCAGACTTTAGAAGGGAAAATTCGTAAAAAATCCATGACAAGGGACTCGTTGCCCGATACAAGTTCAATGATCTCATTGGTTGTACCTCGGCATTTCAGAAAGTGGTGGATCGTGGAATTCAGTTTGCCAAAACAGATTTTACGGTTTTGCTTACAGGGGAGAGTGGTACAGGTAAGAAATTATTCGCGCACTCAATTCATCAAGCGAGTCGTAGAGCAAAAAGGACCATTTGTCGCAATAAACTGTGCCGCCCTTCCTGATAACCTAGTAGAGAGCGAACTGTTTGGTTATGAAGAGGAGCCTTCACCGGAGGCGCGTAAGGGAGGGAAGTCAGGTCTGTTTGAGCTTGCTCATAGAGGGACAATTTTCTTGGACGAAATTGGGGAACTGAGCGTGGTATTGCAAGCCCGGCTCTTACGTGTGTTGCAGAATCGAGAGGTAATGCGTATAGGCGGCGATCGAGTGATTCCCGTAGATGTTCGTATTATCGCCGCCACGAATCGTAATCTACTGCAGTCTATTGAGCAGGGGCAATTCCGGGAAGATCTCTACTACCGTCTTAACGCTCTCACACTCCTTCTTCCATCGCTAAGTGAGCGATTCGAGGATATTCCGCTATTGGCCAAAAGATTTCTAGAGGAAATCGACAGAACCCATGATCTGCAAGCTAATTTACCGGAATCCTGGTTGCATCTTCTCCAACAATATCATTGGTCTGGAAATGTTCGAGAATTAAAAAACTTAATACAAAGATGTGTTGTGCTAACTCAAAGTGTTAATAATCCGGTGGATGTAGTTATCGACCTCTTACATGAGCAAATAATGGATAAGCAACAAGTAGGGGAGAAGTTTATTACGGTGGAAAAAGGTACTTTGGCAGAAATGGAAAACCAGATTATCAGGAAACTAGACATGACGTCTGGATATGACCAAGCAAAGTTGGCGAAATTCCTTGGGATTAGTCGGACGACATTGTGGACGAAGCTGAAGGAGATGGAATAATGGCGATTCAAAGAAGAAGGGTTGTTTTCTTCCTTTTAGAAATACCTTTAGGCGGAATCTATTAGTATCTAAGACAAGCTTGTCAATCAACGTGTAGTCGATATCAAAGTTTCAGGAATTAGAGCAATTTACAATTATTTATTAGAATATTCCCACAAACTGTTTATATAAGGTAATGAAGTAATAAGTTTTATATTGGATCGTTTTAAGATGATACCAAGTATAATTAATATTCTTTTGATACTTTTCAATTCAATTCTGTTTAAAAGTACACTTCTCAAACAAAAAGACGGCAAAGCTTTCTTATAGAAACGCTTAGTCGTCTTTTGATATCTTGTTCAATAGTCGTATTTAAAGAAAATGGATTAAAGCCAGTATAATTTTGTGTATACGCTACAATCTTATTATAAGACCGGATTTCTTCTTATTGGTGGCGGATGATCATGACGTACTGTAATGGGAGCGATCGTTTAAATGTACCGTTTGATATAGATTGATTATTTATAGTTTTTTGCAAAATGGTGATCTTCCCATCTAGTTGTTGACCGATAACCCAGATATTATACGTTAAGTAATTTTCAGTCTAAAAGTCAATTCACTTAATATTCATTTTTTATTATTGATTTTACTATTTCCTAGGCTATCTGATTTTCCTAAAATATTCTAATGTTCAAACTTTCACAAATTGTTCACAACAATAATGAAAACGCTTACCGTTTTCGTTATATAATATACATATCCTAATTGATTCATAGTATTGCACCACTTATCATACAAATTTAATAAATAATTGAATAGACAGAAAGGAGATAATCAGATGATCTTGAAATCGTTGAAAAAAAGGGTATAACAACCATCATTTATTATAAAGAAGGAGTATTAAAAACATGTAAGGGTCAATTGCATAAACTTAACCTTAATGAACAAACCCTTTCCTTAAAGGATGAAAATCAAAAGATTTTCTCTATTCGTTTATCTCGTATTATGGAAATATATTAATTTAAATGCTTTCATTTAACATATTAATATTACAATATATTTATTAATCCCGAATCTTTAGTATTTTACTAGAGGTTCTTTTTTATATATGGAAAGCTGGTCAGTTTAGCCTTCCTGCAGTTAGTAATTTTTCAGTATTGAAAAAAATGGGGCTCCGCATTTCCGGATTGATAAATATAGTTTTTATACTTTATAGATGGCCAGTATCCTTCGTGTGGAATTTATCAATATGGTGTTCGTAAGAAAGTTTGGGTGCGATTAACTATGGAATGTATGAAAAAATTAATATTTATAAGAGATAATTTTAGGTTTTGTTTCTCCAGGAAATAATCTTCTTTAATATAAAGTTTTCTTTAATTAGCCCCATTAAACCCAATTTACTTCACAAGAGCAGGTTTCGTTATTCCGATCACTAATCTAGTTCGTACAGTTTCAGTAATAATGGATGTCAGATTATAAATTTTGAGATTACGTACGTTCAATATAAGTAAAAAAGTCTAATTGCTTCCACTGAAGAAATGGGCTTCCCTAATAATTAACTATCAAAGAATCGTTAAAATTAACGATACGGCAGAAGACGCTTAATTGTTTCATTAAACTTTAAAGTGGTAAATATATATTATGAAACTAGCAGGGAGGTATTAAAATGAGAGTTCTAGTAATAGGAACAGAGGACATGACCGGAGAGCACGTTGTAAAACAGCTGGCAGACAGGCACCATAGCCCGGTAGCACTGGTGGGAGCAGAAAATAAAGTGGAGGAAATGGTTAAACTTGGAGCAAGAGATGTAGTTTCTTTGGAAAGTAGGGATTTTTCCAGTGCTTTTTCGGGCTGTGAAGCAGTAATCTACCTGAGTAGCGCCAGTCCTCGGACTGGGGAGGGCAAACCAATACTGGTTGACCATCAGTCAGTAATAGACTCAGTTGAGGCTGCTAAGAAACATGGGGTGAAGCGCTTTGTTCTGATGAATACCATGCGAGCAAAAGAAATGGAGAACTTAGATTCCAGTACAAATGATGTCAAGTACCACTCAGAAGAGCTATTAAGACAGGAAAAGCTTACATATACGGTTATACGGACAAGTATGCCTGTGGATAAGCCGGGAATAGGTAAAGTTGAAGCTGGAACATCAATTCTGCATGACAAAGGCGAGATACCAAAAGAGGATATTGCTTCTGTGTTGGTAAAAGCGCTGGATACTAAAGAAGTATTTAATAAAACGTTCCATGTAACTTCTGGAGAAATTCTGATTGATGAAGCACTCCAAAGATTATAGATGACTCGAGTAACTCGCACAAAAAATAAGAAGCAAAGGGTGATAAAATGTCCAAGTTGAAAAATTACCTTCCTACAGTTTTAAAAGGATCTGCCGTTTTAGGGACAGTTGCGGCCGCAGCGTACTTTTACCGAAAGGATGATACACAAAAACAACATTCAATCCTGAGGAATTTCCCCTTATCGGCAGAATTAGATACATGACAGAGCAAATAGGTCCTGAACTTAGGCAGTATTTATTTGAAAATAATAATGAAGGCACCCCTTTCTCAAGAAAGGAATTCGAGGATGTTGTAAAAGCAGGAAAATATAAGGAGCGTTTAATCGGATTTGGATCGGAACGTGACTTCAATGAGGCTGGATACTATATTCGAAATAGTATGTTTCCCAATCTCCGGGAAGAATTGAGAATAGATAATAGCCAAAAATCAATACAAAGGTATATGAAGTAGATGAGGAAGGTCTATTGACCAGAAAGGAGAAGCGGGAAGATAGACAAATAGAACCGTACTTTTACGAGACGAGGATGCTGTCATAATCGGAGGGAAACATGCCGGAATCCCTTTAAATTAAAGGGGCTCGTAGGACAATCTGCAATGAGCTACGGTGCGCTCGGTGAGAATGCCATCACTGCACTGTCGAGAGGTTTAGGGCTTGCAGGAGGAACATGGATGAATACTGGTGAAGGTGGTCTTTCCAAATATCATCTTTCCGGAAATCCCGACATCATGATGCAAATCGGTCCGGGACTGTTTGGAGTAAGGACACCAGGTGGGGAGTTCTCCTGGGAAGAATTCAAGAAGAAAAGTGGAATCGAGCAAGTAAAGGCATTTGAAATTAAGCTGGCACAAGGTGCCAAAATCAGAGGTGGGCATATTGAAGGACAAAAGGTGACAGAAGAAATTGCCCAAATCCGATTGGTAGAGCCTGGCCAAACGATCAATAGCCCTAACCGGTTCTATGAATTCAAGAATTTTAATGAATTGTTCGAATTTGTGGAAAGAATGAGGGATGTAGGCGGAAAGCCTGTCGGTATCAAAATTGTTGTGGGGGATCTTGATGCACTTGAGGAAATGACGAAAACCATTAGAGATACAGGTAAAGGGCCGGATTTTATCACGGTGGATGGCGGAGAAGGCGGAACTGGGGCAACCTATCAGGAGCTTGCAGATGCAGTCGGACTCCCAATAATGTCAGCCTTGCCACTTGTAGATGAGATGTTAAAAAATATGGTGTACGTAACAGGGTCAAGCTGATTGCATCAGGCAAGCTGACTTCTCCAGATAAAGTGGCGGTCGCTTTAGCGATGGGGGCAGATTTAGTCAATATAGCCCGCGGTTTTATGATTAGCGTTGGCTGCATCATGGCTGAAATCTGCCATACAAACCATTGCCCTGCTGGAGTAGCCACAACTGATTCAAAGTTGCAGGAAGGTCTGGTTATTGAGGAAAAACAATACCGAGTCGCCAATTACGTGATTTCCCTCCGCGAGGGGCTATTTAACCTTGCAGCTGCCGCAGGTATAGATACTCCGACCAAATTTGAACGAAAACACATCGTTCACAAGGATGAGTGGGGAAGAGTTTCCCCTGTCCGGGACATCACCCTCACTCCCGAAAAAGTGGAGAAGTTAAGAAATAAGGAAAAAGTGCAGAAATAGAGGGTTGTTTTTTAAAAAAGGGTTGAAGAAAAACGAAATTGCTTGGCGGGATTTTTATTTTTAGTTTTATTATATAGAAGAAACTCGTCAAAAAGGTAAGCCTTTGCTCAATGCAGCAAAGGCTATTTAAGTGCGTTTGGCATTGGTGCAATGTATATAGGGGCAAGTCTCTAATCATGAAAGCAGTAGTAATGATTAGCTTAACGGAAGGATGACTGGATATTCAAATAAAATAGAGATTAAAGTTAAAAATATCGAAGTTTCAAGGAAGGATTGTTTACAAATGGAAAGTGAGCTCGTCTAGTTTCATCTTCTGAGACCCGTGAGATAGTAAAAGTAACAGAAAGACCAGAAGTCATTTCATTTGTGGGGGGACTTCCAGCTCCAGAGCTTTTTCCTGTAGAAGCGCTTAAAGTTCCGTGCAATATTCTATTGAATGAAGAGGGAGCGGCTTCTCTCAATATATATGTGCGTGTGAATGACCCCGTTAACTATACCCGTTGGACTGGATGGGGCAAAAGGAGAGAGCGGAATTCAGGCATTTAAATATTAATCTTAACAGTAGGGGAAGTTACTTTACGGCTTTAAGAATATAAGCTTGTGGATGTTTCCCGCAAGCTTCCGATAGGTGTCTTGCAGGAAGTCATCCGTTTGGCAGGATAGAAAGTCTTAACCGATTTTTATTTCAGGTTAGAATAGAATTTAAAAAGTGGAATGTTACTGTTTCAAATACAGGGGAATAAAAATAAACAACCAAGGGAGAAACCTAATTGGTTGTTTATTTTTTGTTTTTTAATAAAAGCCTATAATATGAAGAAATTAATAATCCGTTCCGGGCAGCTTCAGCTAATTATTCAATTAAATGAAGGACGCGCATTGATTGTGTGAGTCCTTCACGTTCAATACCAAGTTTCATCTAGGCAGCCAGGATTTTTCGTCACTCCGGCCTTTCGTGTGCTTCATTTTTTCACCAAGAATCAGCATAGATTCATGCAAATTAATCAATCTTTTTTGGCCAAAAACCACCCATACTCCTGCGATGGACATTTTAATTAAGTTAGTAGCTACCTTGGTCGATATAACCTTTTTGTACAAACTTTCTGTCACTTTTGTACTCTATTCTGTCCATGGTGAATGCAAAATACAATCACAGAAATTTTTATTTTTATATTCCGGTCTAAAATATTCAATAATATCTTCCTTCATATTGCCAAAAGTAGTTTCTGGCTTATGCTTAAAGCCCTCATAAAACGCTGGAATAATGTCCTTCTTGAAATTGTTACGTGGGAAGGCTTTTATAATTTCTTCACGCAAGTCGTCAGGGAATTGTTCAAAGCCATCTCCCATCACATCTAAACCAACACCTGAAAAGAGTAGTGCCACTTCAGACTCTTTATGTTCTGCAACGCCAGGTGTCGTATGTAACGCAATAGCATCCCATACAAGACGAATCGACTCATCCGGAATTTGATACTGCTGTAAAAGCTTTTCGCTGCATTTGCACCGTCGACTTCAAATCGTAAATCTGGACTACTGAACTTTTTTGTTAAGCCTAAATCATGGAATAATGCACTAACATATAGCAACTCTAAATCATAATTTTGCTCCGTTTTTTTCCGTTGACTGCACCAAATAAAAATACACGATTTGAATGATTCCACAACAAGTCGTCCCCATGCTCGCGTAAAAGATCTGCGGCTTCTTTAGCCAATCGAGAATCTGGAATTTTAATACCTGCTACTTCTTGAAACATAATTGAAAATCCCCTTTACAATTTGATAGTTCTCATCTTCATGAACTTGTATTCATTGTAAAGAGAATTTATCATTTATCTATTCATTCATTTCTATGATAATAATAGATAAAAACTATAATATAGAACTTTTCAAAGAAGCTATCTCATCTTTTTCTGTATGAAAACGCAGCCTTTCGATTTCACATATTAATAACTTAATATACTTACGTGCTGCATAATTGATAAAACGATTCTTTTTCATCACGAGATAAACAGCTCTAGTCAAAGTTGGTTTTTCAATACGTTGGAAAAATAAATCCTCTGTATCATAAAATTCATATAATGTACGCGAAACAAAACTGCGGCCAACCCCATTTCGAACCAGCTTCAAGATAGATTCAATGCTAGACGTTTCGACAATAGGTTCCATCTGCCTGCCAACCTCAAGACTCGTTTTATCAAGCATTTTTCTGCATTGATGGATATTTGGAAATAATATAAGAGAACTGTCTAAAACATCGGAAAATGAAACCTTCTGCTCTCCATTACTTTGATTACTAATCAGGTAAAATTCTTCTTCATACAACTTCGTCACCAGCAACATATCATAACGATTGAATTCAAAACCAATACCAAAATCAGCTTGATTCTCTATAACAGCTTTTTCCACTTGATCCGTACTTTGAATAAGCACTCTAATGTTCGGATATAATTGGTTAAATTTAATACACAAAGTAGTTACCAAATCAGTTATTTCTCCTGGTAACACAGCAATTTTCAATTCCCCGATTTCTACTTTTGTTAGTGCTTTAATTTGAGAAGAAATACTTTGTAAGGAATTTTGAATATTCAATGCTTCTTGTTGTACAATTTCTCCCACCTTAGTAAGTTCAATCTTCTTACCAATACGGTTAAAAAGTGCATAGCCTACATCTTGTTCAAGCATTTTAATTTGATGGCTTAAAGTTGGTTGCGAAATTCCTAATTTTTCAGCAGCTTTTGTAAAATGTAGTTCTTTACTGACCATTAAAAAATATTCTAAATGTCTTAATTCGATACTATTCAATCCTTTCTAATGAAAATAATTATTGGCTATCTGTTTGCTTCCAATATAATAATCTAGTTTTAAAGTTACTTTATTTGAAGGAATTATTCCATAATTTGGCCTGATTGCTGGGTACAATTAAAAAACACCATTAGCTATCTGTTATTTTGGTTCATAAATAACTCACTATGATGTTGGATAACCTGTCGGGCCCGGTTAAACAGAAATCACGTTTAATTACTGCTTCAAATTGAGGTATAGGTCCTTATACGGCTGAAGTTATTTTTTTTAAACGTAATTAATTCACTAAATGTAAGTTTATATACATCAAAATAAAAGGTGAAATCAATGAACTTTCATTATTACTATCATATACAGGCTATATCCGCAGAGAAGATCCAAAAGGGTTGACACGTAGAATTATTAATAATTGTACCTTTTTAGATGTCAGTTTACATAATAAAATATCTCATATAATACTTAGTTTTTAAAAATTGGAGATAGCCGCAAAGTACAAAGGCTTTATTAAGGAGGAGGTAAATCATGTATATACCTAAACATTTTCAACTCAAGGATGAAGAAATAATTTATGATTTTATCGAAAAGTACAGCTTTGCCACTTTATATTCTCAACACAATGGGGAACCGTACGCTACCCATCTTCCACTCATATTAAATAAAGTTGAAAGTGCTTTATATGGTCATTTTGCCCGCCCAAACGAACAATGGAAGGATATAGAATACCAACAAGTTCTTGCGGTTTTCCAAGGTCCTCACTGTTATATATCTCCGTCTTGGTATGAAACAACGATGGCAGTTCCTACTTGGAATTATGTTTCGATCCATTTATATGGAAAGATGGAGATTGTCGAAGATCAAAAAGTCATATTCGATTCCCTGAATGATATGGTGAACAAATATGAAAGTCCAAAAAAGCACATACAATTTAAACGATATAGATTCCAGATTTATCGAAGGAATGAGTAAAGGGATTGTAGCATTTAAAATAAAAATCACAAAAATTGAAGCGAAAGCTAAATTAAGTCAAAATCACCCTGTTGAACGTCAAGAAATAATCATTAAGCATCTAGAAAACACTTCTCAACAAGATAATTTAGAAGTAGCATCTCTTATGAAGAAAAATCTACAAAAATAAAAGTTATCCGACTTTGTCTTGTTCAACTACTATGTAGATTTGTTAAATAATTAAGCCTAATTTCATATGGAAATTAGGCTTAAAATTATCCTTCAATTTATTTATTAAGAAACAAGTTTTAGACCTAAAGCTGCAATTAATACCAGCCAAATAATAACTAGCCCTTCCAATCTTTAGATTCTGTATAAAATCATTCCAAATACTGCTCCACCTGACGCACCAATTCCCGCCCATATTCCATAAGCTGTCCCCATAGGAAGTGTTTCCATTGCATTGGATAAAATGTGAAGCTCGCTCCAAATCCAATAACTAATAAGGCTAGAGATTTCCTATTAGGTCCCTATGAGGATTATTTTTGTTCAATAAAACAGCTACAATTCGTTTGTTCAAAGAATTGTGGAGTTATTCTTTTAACCATGCCTTCTTTAAGAGTTTCACACCCACATCAATTTCATCGGCGGAAAGATTACTGAAACCTAATTTAACCATTGGTCCTTCGGTGTTATTTTTAATGAAGTAGAGGGATGTAGGATACACTGTAACGCCATGAAAGGAAGCTTGTTGAATTAACCATTCTTCTGAATGCTTCAGATGTACTTTGACTAATACGTACAAACCAGATTGTTCACCAATAATTGATATATTTTGAGCGAATTGCTCTTTTAATGTGGATACTAGGTGCTGCATTTTTCTTTTATAAACAAGGCGCATTCGTTTAATATGTCGACTCCAATCTCCCTCTTCCATAAGTTTAGCCATTGTAAGCTGGCTAAGCAGGGAGGTAGTAGCTTCAAAATGATGAAACTGATTTTTAAAACGATTTAATAATGGCTGTGGCAAGACCATATAACTTAAACGAATTCCTGGAAGAAAGGACTTCGAGAAATTTCCTAAATAAATGACTCTTGCTGAATCAATGGAGGCAAGAGCAGGAAATGGTTTTTGTGTATAGCGAAATTCACTATCATAATCGTCTTCAATAATATATCCACGAATCTTGTTAACCCAATGTATAAGCAATTGCCGTTGTTGAATAGACATGCTTACTCCAATTGGACTTTGATGGGAAGGGGTTACATAGATTAATCGTGATTTCATTTGTTCTAATTGTGAAAGTTCAGCACCTGTTTCATAAACCGGCAAAGTTTCAAACATAAAACGATGGAATTGAAAAGCTTCCCTAGCACCGTCATAACCAGGGTCTTCAACTATAATACTCTGGAATTCATCCTTCAGTATATGCCCAAGGTATACAAGCATTTGTTGGGTACTGCTTCCGATAATAATTGCATTTGCATTTGTTTTCACTCCGCGTGATTGGAATAAATATGTGGAGATTTGTTCGCGCAGGCATTCTTCCCCAAATGGTTCCCCGTATCGAAAGCTATCCTGTAATGTTAATACTTGATTAGCAATTCTCCTCCATATTTTCAATGGAAAATGTGTTTGATCAACGGCATCTGCCCTGAAATTAACTACCGGAGATTTCTTGGACTCAGTCTGCTTTTTATTATAAGAGATTAATGGCTCCTGAAATATTAGGGGTTCTAACTCATTTGCAAAATAGCCTTTTCTGCCCTCTCCACGAATATACCCTTCAGCAACAAGTTGCTCATATGCCAGTAAAGTCGTATTACGGCTTACATGTAAGGAATCTGCAAGTTGACGAATGGAGGGTAATTGCTCATTCGCCAAAATGTCTCCTTGTTCAATATATGATTTAAATTTCTCGTAGATTTGTTTGTATTTTGGGGAGTTATCATTAAAAGTAAAAATGGTATTATTCATTTGCATTCCCTCTGACATGTATATTTGTTCATTATTGTACCTTTTTTTGTGTCAAATTGTATAATAATATTTTTTTATCGGATATTTATTTTTAATGCTTATATTTTTAAAAACTTTAATACAAGTTGAAAGGATGATCATTGTGTACATTCCTAAGCAATATCGTATGAAAAATGAAGAGGCAGTACAACTCATGAAGTCTAACCCGTTTGCCTTATTGATTACTGTTGATGAACATCGTCCCATGGCAACGCATATTCCTTTGGAAATTCGGGAAGATGGCGGGAAAATCTATGCGACTGGCCACATTGCATACGGAAACATGCAAAAAAAACTTTAGACAATAATAGTGATGTGTTACTGATTTTTCAAGGGCAGCACGCTTACATTTCATCAAGTTGGTATCAGTGCGAAGAGGTTCCTACATGGGACTATCTAGCTGTACATGCGTATGGATCAGCACGTGTAATCACTGAAGACGAGCTGATTTCCTCCTTGGATACTATGCTTAATCACTATGAGTCTCACCGCGAAAATGGTCGGACCTGGGAAACGTTTGACCCAGAGTTGCTTAAGAGTGAAATGAAAGGAATAGTTGGCTTTGAAATCGAAATCACATCCAGTCAAGCTGCAGCCAAAATGAGTCAAAATCGTAATGACACCGATTACAAAGCGATTATTACAGAGCTTGAAAAATCAAATGAACAAGGGGAAATTCAAGTTGCTCAGTGGATGCGTGAGCAACGGAAAGGGTTATTAAAATGATTGTAAAGGTGGCACCCCAAAAATCAAAAATGGTGTTTATCACTTTTTAAGAGAAAGCAAGGTAAGTCAAAACCATTCCTTACAAAGACAAGAGCTCATTATGAAATAGTTGGAACAGCTTCCTTTTCCAAATGAGCAGTTAAAGCTCCCCTTCAAGGAGGAACCCAATCAAATCATGTGAAAAATACAACAAGGAGTTGCTTTTTATGGAGTTTTCAAATCTTTGGCTATTTGTAATTACTGCTGCTACATTGTTAATAATACCTGGACCAGCTGTGTTGTATATTATGGCAAGAAGTATAGATCAAGGGAAGAAAGCGGGCCTGGTATCAGTTCTTGGTGTATCTCTTAGTGGTTCTGTTCACATTTTCAAGGGTAGATAACTGGATTTCTAGGTTATAACTCTTATTCAACAAGAGGGGAGTAGCTTATAAATAATTATATCCCAATTTCTCATTTCACTGAGAGATTGGGATATATTCAACAATCGCACCCGATTGCGGAAAATCGTTTCGAAGACTTTATTGAAGAAAAAGCACGCTTAGCTTAAGTACATTCCTTCACAATCTGCGTTGAAACTGAAAAACTTCCTATAATTATAAGTTCCTTTCTAAAAGTTCCCCTACTTTTTTGCCATTTCCTGCGGTGGATAAGGCATGCCATTTTTTAGCCACCATTCCACTGCACCTACCTAAGCATTTGCCGCAAATTCGACAACTATATCTTCGCTTTGACCAGAATTTTTGCCTTATGTTATATCCACGTCTTTTTTGAACTCTTCGATATTATGTAGAACAAGATAGAATGTGTAAATGAAAAGCCGACACTGTACTTTTTATGGTGTCGGCTTTAATAAACCTGGTGCCTCATATGCTGGTATTTATATAGGTGGTAATACAAAGCTCCCCATCAAATGGTGTAAGCATTTCCTCTATGGATGGTAGTATCCTTTCTTGATTAGACAGTCTCTTATTTTTTTCCATTCTTCTTCATTATGGTATATGAAATAAAATCTTGGGGGGGTAATCGTAAAATGTATGCTTATGGTACATAAAAAACTTTAGTTTTTAGAGAGCTGTAATTAACAGCTCTTTTTTTATACAACTAAAGGGGGAAGATAATCCAATAATAAAAAATTCATATTTACTACAATTTGGTAAAATGATTTAGAGGAGAATGGTGGTTAATCATGAAAAAATATTTAGGGGTTATTTCGTTTACTTTAAATTATCTTGATTATTTGTTTCTTTGCTGGAACTATAATACAAGTAATTGATCCTGGAGTAACAACTTTTCGTGTAGTGATGATATGTGGAATCATTATATCTTTCTCTTCTCTTTTCTCAGTGAGAAAGGACTTTGGAGAAAATTAGCTTTAGGTCTTAGTATATATGTTGGTTTAGTTTACTTTATGGCCGTTGAATTAATGAGAATAATATTCCAGGGTAATGGATTTTAAATTGTTTATTCAACAAACAGGTGCGTTACTTCATTGCCAGGTGCTGATCAAAGCTCCTTTTTCTTATGGGGGTACCCCTAATAGGTTCTTACATGTCACTGCAAAATTCTATATACTAAAATTAATAAACTAGAATACACGAAGAACATTTAAATTGAAGTGTAATACGGGGAGGCAATATCATGCTTATTACGGAACGGCATCAATTAATTTTAAAGCTATTAAAAGAAAAGAAGAATGTTAAGATTCATGAGCTAGTAGAATTAACAAATACTTCAGAATCTACTTTGCGTCGTGATCTAGATCAATTAGAAAAGCAGAACTACTTAAAACGTGTACATGGTGGAGCTTCACTTTTACATAGTAAACGAGACGAACCAAGTGTGTTTGAGAAAATAACGCAGAACCTTGGGGAAAAAGCTAAGATAGCAAAATTTGCGGCAGAACTAATTTTGGACGGCGACTGTGTTTATCTTGATGCTGGAACAACAACGTATCAAATGATCAAACATTTAAGACAAAAAGATATCGTTGTCATTACAAACGGAATTGATCATTTAGATGCATTACTTGAAAATGATATATGTACATATTTTATTGGTGGATTTGTTAAAAAGATTACCAAAGCAACAGTTGGACGTTATGCATACGAAAGTATAAAAAATACAGATTTGATAAGTGTTTCATGGGTACGAACGCTATTCATTATAATTTTGGATTGACTACCCCAGATCCAGAAGAGGCGCAAATGAAAGAAAGAGCCATTTTTTTGTCACGTGAGGCCTTTGTATTAGCAGATCATACAAAATTTGGAGAAGTATCATTTTCTAAGTTTGCAGATTTAAACCAGACAAAAGTTATTACGAATGAAGAAGGTACAATAACGTTAGGAAAATATAAGGAGAAAACGGAGATAATTATTGTGAGGGACTAAAAACTAAATTTGCTATCGTTGAAGGAAAGCTGGTATTCAAACTGTCTGATTCAGACATTAGAATACCGGCTTTTTTTAGGAGATTCTGAAATTATTTTTTGGGGATTTTCCCCTTTGTTGTATCAATATAATAAAGAATGCTTGATTTATTGTAATGTGGCCAATTAACAATGAGAGTAAATCTGCTCCATGTATTAAACATCCCATTTGAAAGTTTAATATTTTATGTTATTAATATATTTTTTGGGAAAATTGGAACTATTGACAATCATAAACAGTTTTAATATAATCAAAATCAATCAAAATAAACCAAAAACAATCAAATTCATTCAATTGTAATTCTAATGTGTAAAAGGTAATTATATTGTTATCCAAAAGATGAAAGCGTTATCATTCAATTGAGATGTAAATGTGAAAACTATCAAAATCAACCATATCACCATTATTTCAACCAAAAATATTCATTTAAGGAGGTGATCTAGTTTAAGGAATTGAAAGCGGTAACAATTTCTCGTTCTGTAGCTAATTATTTTCATCTTCAATAACTAGGGGGATTAATATGGTGAAATATGTAAGGGTACTTGGAATACTAGTTTTGGCGTTCGTAATTGCAGCGATGACGGCATGTAGTGGGGCTGGTGAATCATCAAATGGATCAACAGAAGGTAACGAAGGACAAGAAGGTAATAAACAATTAACGATCGGTGTAGCGGTGGGTAGTTTAGCAAACCCTTTCTTCGTCTCCATGGGTAAAGGTGCTGAAGAAGCAGGAAAAGAATTAGGTGCTGAAGTACTAGTTGAAAGCGCTGAATATGATTTAGCAAAACAAGCAGCTCAAATTGAAAACTTTATTACGAAAAAGGTAGATATTATTCTTTTAAATGCTGTTGATACAAAAGGAATTGCGGCAGCTGTTCAACAGGCCAAAGCTGCTGATATTCCAGTGATTGCTGTAGATACTAATGCAGAAGGCGGTGTCGATGCCACTGTTACTTCAGACAACTATCAAGCTGGTAAACTAGCCGGAGAATATGTGGTTGAACAATTAGGTGGAAAAGGAAAAATAGTTATTATTGATGGACCTCCTGTTTCGGCTGTATCTGATCGTATTCAAGGATTTGAAGATGCAATAAAGGATTCCGAAATTAAAGTAATTGCGAAACAAAATGGAGAAGGGAATCGCGAAAAGGCATTAACGGTGATGGAAAGTATTTTACAAGCTAATTCATCGGGCTCTATTGACGCTGTATTTGCGATTAATGATCCAGAAGCAATTGGTGTTGAAATTGCTCAAGAGCAAGCGAATCGTAAAGATGAATTTTTCATTGTCGGAGTAGACGGTGCTCCTGAAGCCACAGAAGCAATGGCAAAGGAAGGAAGTACAATTTTTGCAACTTCAGCTCAGTCACCTAGTAACATGATCAAAAAAGCTGTTGAAATCGGAATGAAAGTGAAAAATGGTGAAGAAGTTGAGGAGCTTATTAAAGTTCCAGTTGAGATTGTAACTCAAGATACATTAGATTCTTACCAAGGTTGGTAAGCCTCTTTCAATAAATAGGCTGATAAGGATTCCTCCTTTCATCAGCCTCTTCAAATCAATATAAGGGGTGAGATAAAGGTATGGCTGTCAATGAAATGTCCCTTAAAGGCCAACAAAGTCTAAAAAAGCCAGTGTTGAATATGGAAGGGATTAGTAAAACGTTCTCAAGTGTAACCGTATTGAACAATGTGAGAATTGAACTTTATCCAGGTGAAGTACATGCATTAATGGGAGAGAATGGCGCTGGGAAGTCAACTTTCATGAAAATCCTCGCAGGCATTCATACACCTGATGACAATGGTGGGAAAATCTACTTAAAAGGTCAACCAATTTTATGGAAGGACCCTACTGATGCAAGGAACAAAAGAATTAGTGTTATTCATCAGGAGCTAAACCTTTCTCCTAATTTAACAATAAGTGAAAATATCTTAATGGGTTCGACCTTTCCTAGAAATGGTTTAGGAATGGTGAAATGGAATGAGGTCCATGAACGTGCCCAAGAGGTGTTAGATTCAATGGGATCGAATCTAAATCCACGCCAATTGGTTTCGACATTAAGTGTTGCTCAACAACAAATGGTTGAGATCGCTCGAGCATTATCCTTTAATGCAGAGGTACTCATAATGGATGAACCAACCGCATCTTTAACAGATAAAGAAATAAAAAAGCTGTTTGAAATTATTGATGATTTGAAAAAGCAGGGAGTTGCTATTGTATATATATCTCACAGAATGGAAGAAATCTTTAAAATTTCTAATAGGTTCACTGTATTACGTGACGGCGAATGGATTGCAAGCGGGCCGATTGAAGAGACAAATCCTGATCATCTCGTAAAGCTGATGGTAGGACGGGATTTAAAGGACTTGTTTAATCGGTCAAAAGCTTTTGGTGCAAAAAATCAAAGGGGAGTTAAACCTGTACTTGAATTGAAAAATGTTTCTGATAACACGATTGTAAAGAATGTATCTTTAAAAATTTACCCAGGTGAAATTGTTGGTTTAGCGGGGCTTGTTGGAGCTGGTAGAACAGAATTGGTTAGGGCTATTTTCGGTTTGTCCGAGTTGAAAAGCGGCGAAATATTGGTTGATGGTCATTCTGTTAGAATCAAATCCGCAATAGATGCTATTGCTAATAGGATTGCACATGTACCTGAAAGCAGGAAAGAACAAGGGTTATTTTTATCAATGTCCGTAAAAGAGAACATCATAATGGCTGAATTGAAAAACACGCTAAAGCAGGAATTGTTAGTTGGAAGCAAGCAAATGAAAGCGCTAACCAATATATTGAAGACTTAAATATAAAAATAGCTTCCCCAGAACAGCAAGTATCAAACTTAAGTGGTGGGAATCAACAAAAGGTAGTGATTGCTAGGTGGCTATCAATTGCACCAAAGGTATTACTACTTGATGAGCCAACACGAGGGGTTGATATAGGTGCCAAGACTGAAATCCACAAGATTGTTTCAAAGCTTGCAGATGAAGGATTGGCCGTTTTAATGATATCATCTGAACTTCCTGAAGTATTGGGAGTAAGTGATCGAATACTTGTCATGAGTGAAGGAAGGTTAACAGGCGAGCTTTCGAAGGTAGAAGCTACACAGGAAACAATTATGCGTTTGGCTACCAAAGGGGGAGAGAGAAATGAGAGGGAATACGCAAACTATTACACATTCACAACGCCTAAATATAGGAAATGTCCTTTATTCTTTATGGAATAGGCTTGGCATGATCATGATTTTATTATTATTGTGTGTAGTACTTTCATTTACAGCACCAAATTTTTTAGATACAGCCAATTTATTGAATGTATTAAAACAAGTTTCTATTATTGCTATTTTAGCTGCTGGGATGACAATTGTTATTTTAACTGGTGGTATTGATTTATCAGTTGGTGCAACAGTTGCTCTATCTGGCGTTATCTCAGTCATGGTCTCTTCGGCAGGAGTTAATCCTATTATTGCGATGTTATCAGGCGTACTAGTAGGGTATGCAGTAGGACTGATTAATGGATTTCTCACAGCCAAAGCAAAGTTACCAGCATTTATTGTTACACTAGGCAGCTTCACATATGTTCGTGGACTCGCTTATGTCATTAGTGGTGGTTATCCAATTGTTTTACAAAACGAAACATTTAAATTCATCGGTGGTGGAAGTATTTTTGGAATCCCCACTCCTATTTATATCATGTCTTTAGTATATGTTGTGATGTTTTTTGTTCTTAAATATACGATGTTTGGTCGTCATATTTATGCGATTGGTGGCAATGAAGAGGCAGCTCGGTTAACTGGAATTAAGGTTGAAAAGTCTTTAATCAATGTGTATTCGATTAGTGGTTTACTAGCTGGTTTAGGAGGAGTCGTTTTAGCGGGAAGGTTGTTTTCTGGACAGCCGACTGCTGGTCAAATGTATGAATTAGACGCAATTGCTGCTGTTATTCTAGGAGGAACAAGTTTAACAGGTGGAAAAGGGAAAATAATAGGAACGATTATTGGGGTTTTAATTATGGGTGTAATCAGTAATGGGTTAACTCTAATGGATGTCAACTATTATTGGCAGTTAGTTGTAAAAGGTGGAGTTATTGTAGCAGCCGTTTTATTAGATCGATTGCGCGGAAATAGTCCAGCATAACGATCACATGTCAGTTTAGATTTTAAAAAAGGGATGTGAAATAAAAGTGAAGAGGATTATTAGTATTCTTCTATTATGTTCAACTGTCACTTGTTTACCATTGAATAGTGCATATGCAGAAGACCCTGGGTATTATAATGAACCATACCGTAATCAATTTCATTTTTCTCCTGAAGCTAACTGGATGAATGATCCGAATGGTATGGTTTTTTATAAAGGTGAATATCATTTGTTTTATCAATATCATCCGTATGGAACGACATGGGGACCGATGCATTGGGGGCATGCTGTCAGTAAAGATCTTGTTCATTGGGAGCATTTGCCGATTGCTTTATCGCCGGATGAAAACGGTCAGATTTTCTCGGGGAGTGCTGTTATTGATTGGAACAATACAGCTGGCTTTGGAAAAGAAGCAATGGTTGCCATCTTTACGCATGCAGGGGATAAGCAAGTCCAAAGTATAGCGTATAGCCTAGATAAAGGAAGAACTTGGGAAAAATATAAAGGGAATCCCGTAATGCCAGACCCTCCTATACAAGATTGGCGCGATCCTAAAGTATTTTGGCATGAAGAATCAAACCAGTGGGTTATGTCGTTAGCGGCTAAGGATAAGATTATGTTTTATACCTCACCAAATTTAAAAGAATGGGAGTATGCAAGTGAATTCGGCGAAGATGGTGGAATACAAGCAAATAGCTTAGACAGAACTTCTTATACCATGTCATCCCAGACAGGTGAATCATTTAGCTATGAGGGAGATATTACCCTTAATGAGAAGAATGGGAGAGAAGGGGCAGGCGGTTTAGTTTTTCGGTCAGATAGGAGTGCAAAGAACGGCTATGTTGCGAGCTTAGATGCCAAAAACGATGTCATAACATTAAGTAAGAATGTAGATGGAACAAACGAGGTAATTATGAGAAAACCTTTTACCCTCAAAACTTCAACTACCTACCATGTGAAGGTGGAAACAGATGGGGATCAAATTCAAGTCTCTGTAAACGATCAATCAGTTATAAAAAAACAGATATAGAATTCGATTATGGATACTATGGATTGTCAGCGTGGAATTCAACAGTTGCCTTTCGAAATGTGGAGTTCAAGAATACATCTAACTTTGAAACCAATTTATCAAAATGGTCAGATGTAAACGGAAGCTGGGAGAGCACGATGGATGGAAAAAGTGGAACCTCTACGGGGGACGCTTTTGTAATGAGTGGTCAAACAGGGGATAACTTTTTTATGAAGCAAACATTGAGATATCTGGGGAAAAAGGTGGCAAAGGAGCTGGCTCGCTCGTTTTTCGTGCAGATCCTAATGCAACAAACGGTTATATGGCGAATATCGATGCTTTAAACGATACAATAAAAATCATGAAAATCGAAAATGGAGACATATCCATTTTAGCTGAAAAAACAATAAATCTAGATACAGATAAAAGGTACCATTTAAAAGCAAGCACTCATGGAAAAAATATTAAAATTTCTTTAGATGGTAATCTCATTCATGATGTAAATGATTCAACTTTTTCATCAGGGCATTTTGGCTTAAATGTTTGGAATTCATCCACGATATTCCAAGATGTTAAAGTTGGTAAGAACATCATGACAAATGAGAAGGAAATTACTAATCATGATTTTGAGACAGGTGATCTAACTGGGTGGAGTACAATCGAAGGTAATGCTTTCACAAAAGATCATGTGACAAATGTACCATCATACTGGGGGAGGGATTTCGGCCACCAAGGAAACTACCACTTATGGGGGTTTACTGATCTTCAAAAGGGAGATGACGCAACAGGTGAACTGCACTCCTCATATTTTAAACTAGATGGCTCTGGAGAAATCAACTTTCTGTTGGGTGGTGGTAATGATATCAACAACCGCTATGTTTCGTTAGTGAGAGCCTCTGATGATCAAGAATTAATTCGACAAGCCAATACCAAATTTAAAGAAGAAAAATATCAAAAATACGTCTGGGATGCTTCGAAATACATTGGAGAAGTGTTATATATTAAAGCTGTAGATCAAGCTACAGGTGGTTGGGGTCATTTAAACATGGATGATGTTAATGTTTATAATGAAGGGGCCATGCCAAATGAAGTAGACCAAGTTGTCAAAGAGCCTGAGAAAGACGATTCAAAAGAAAGCGGCATCCTTACAGACTGGTCTGCTGTTTCTGGAGAGTGGATACCTTCTACTCATGGTAGTAACGGAGGAATTTGGGAATGTCCTACTCTAATCGAATTACCAATTGATGGTGACCCTTCAAAAACAAAATGGGTACTACAGGTAAGCATTAATGATGGCGCTCCTGCAGGCGGGTCAGGTATGCAATATTTTGTAGGTACCTTTGACGGGAAAACGTTTAAAAATGAAAATCCTTCCGATCAAGTGTTATGGACTGACTACGGGGCAGATTATTATGCCGCAGTAGATTGGAGCGGAATTGAAGGTAAGAATGGCGAAAAATATTGGATTGGCTGGATGAGTAATTGGCAATATGCAAATAATACACCAACTTCGACTTGGAGAAGTTCAACGACATTGCCAAGAAAGATGGAGTTAACTCAGACAGATGAAGGTTTACGTTTAAAACAAACACCAGTTTCTTTAAAAACCATTCGAGATAAGAGTGAAAAAATTTCATATAAAAATAAAGTCATATCTGGTGAAAGTAATCTCCTATCTAAACTATCAGAAGATACATTTGAAATGATAGCTGAGTTTGATGTAGATGATATAAAAGCAACTGAATTCGGCTTTCAAGTTCGTAAAGGAGCAACTGAATATACGACTATTGGCTATGATGTTGCCGCCAAACAGTTATTCGTAGACCGTTCAAGTTCAGGAAGCTTTGATTATGGGAACAATGTAGTTGGTAAGCATGACGGACCGTTGAATGCATTAAATGGGACGGTGAAAATGCATATTTTCATTGACCGATCTGCTGTAGAAGTGTTTGGAAACAAAGGTGAAACGGTTATTTCTGACCAAATTTTCCCGGATCCATCAAGTAAAGGATTGCAAATTTATAGTAAGGGTGGAGAAGTTACATTAAAGTCTTTGAAAATATACCCTTTAAAGAGTATATGGAAAAGATAAAGACTAAATTTCAATCCTATTAAAGAGGGGTTGATAGGTAAGAGTTTATGAAGGCTGTCGAAAATGATCGATAGCCTTTCATTTTACCTAAATCAAAAGAATGGAGAGTGTAATGTAAATGAATAAAACAAACCGCGCAGTCATATGCGTTGGGGAGCTTTTGATCGATTTTTATTGTACAGATATTGATGTTAATTTAATAGAAGGTAATCATTTTCTAAAGAAAGCCGGGGTGCACCAGCGAATGTCGCAGCTACTATTTCAAAGCTAGGTGGGGAAGCGAGTCTAATTGGAAAAGTAGGAAATGACCCATTTGGACTATTTTTAATAGAAACGATAAAAGAGGTAGGGGTTGATACATCGATGATTGTTACTGACGATTTAGCACCAACTACTTTAGCATTTGTTTCTTTACAAGCAAATGGTGAAAGGGATTTTGTATTCAATAGAGGAGCGGATCGAAATTTAACAGAGGATAACTTATACCTGGATAGATTAAGTGGTGCTAAGATCATTCACTTTGGATCTGCAACTGCATTTCTGGAAAACCCTTTTAAAACAACTTATTTAAAGGCAATGGAATTTGCGCAAAATAGGGGGATATTTCTATCGTTTGACCCTAACTTCCGACATGATTTATGGAAAAATAGAGTGGCTGAATTTATTAGTTTTGCTAGAAAGGGTATATCAATGGCTGACTTTGTAAAAGTAAGCGAAGCAGAGCTGGAGCTAATCACGGGAAAAATGGATAAATATGATGGAATAGCAATGCTCCATCATTTAGGGGTAAAAATAGTGGCTGTTACCCTTGGATGGGAAGGCACTCTTCTTTCAAATGGAAGTGGAATGAGTGTAATAAACAGCGTCGAAGTAAATTCAATTGACTCAACTGGTGCTGGTGATGCATTTGTCGGTGCTGCTTTATTTCAATTTGCAAATCTTGAGTCCTATGACACAATTTTTAGTGATTTTAGTAAACTTAAAGAGATCATTCTTTTTGCAAATAAAGTAGGTGCCGTCGTGTGTACGAAGGTAGGAGCGATTTCTTCTCTACCAAACGAAGAGGATATATATAAGATTTAGTCTTCATCGTTCTTTAATATAATAGCTTGTACTATTAAAACCAACTTGATAAGCAACTTCAGTAATAGTAGAATCACCCGGCAAAGGGATGGCAAAGAGATATAGCGTAGATGTAAACAAAGGGATAGATTTTTAAAGAAGATGGTCAATGAACTTAATCTTAACATGTATCGAGGAAATATTGACAAATTACTGTTCTTTTAAGCTGGTCACAGACACACTTTGTTTTTTACTTGGTTAATCAAGGGGAAGGATTGTACCTGTTCCATCTTGTTCACCTACGTTTTCAATGTAGATATTTTCCTCGTTGTGGGTTACGTTAGCCATAATTGGCGATTAAGCAATTTCTTCTGCTCGTTTAGCCACCTCATTTGGTTTGCAACAGTTAATTCCCTTAGATATAATGTTTAATTAAAATAATTCCAAGAATCCTTACTGAACTAATAGGTCTTACTTTAAAAAGGGAGGTTGCTGAGGCAGCCTTTTTCTATGGAACAAAACGGGGCAGGTTAGCATTCCTTCAGTTCGTTATACTTCAGCATTGAAAAAAATAGGGCTCCAGTAAGATATGAGTAAGACACCACTCTAACTCTAGGAGGAACCCTAATATGAAGTTTAAAATGCAAGGTAAACAAATCAACTAATCGAGAGAATTTCCGGTAAACACCTTATTGTTGGGGTGGATATCGCCCAACAATTACATGAGGCTGGAGCCGTGAATTTCCGTGGAGTTGTAGTCGTAGATCCACTTGCAATTAAAAATAATGAAAATGGATTTGCTGGTTTATTAAAATGGATGGATAAGCTTCAAAGACTTAATAAACTGGAGGCAGCCATTGTAGGAATGGAACCTACAGGCATCACACACTAAGATTATTGTATATCTAACTCTTTGACAGTTTCTCCTTCAATTAACACTGGTTGATAATAGGTTTCGTTTGGTAAATCCTTCTTACCCTGTAATTTCTTAATGACCCAATCAGCTGCATCATGTCCCATTTGTTCTTGTGGGTGTGTCAATGTCGTTAGTTTGATATTAGCATTTTTCGCAATATAAGAATTGTCCTGGCCAATAATTGATAATTGTTCGGGAATAGAAATATCAAGTTGTCTGCATACATTTGCTACTTCCAACCCTACCTCGTCGTTATAGCAAACAATGGCAGTCAACACGTCTCCATTTTCATCTAGGAACCCTTTCAAGTTCGTGTATAGGTCTAGCTTCGTTTCTGTAGTATACGAAAGCAATTGCTCTGGTTGAAAGCGTAATTTGGCTTCTCCAAGTGCTTTTATATATCCCTTCATTCGATACTTTCCTTGTAAATCATCCATTTTCGAAATGAGTCCAATTTGGGTGTGTCCTTTTGAAATCAATTCTTTTGTTGCGAGGTAGCTTGACTGCACATCATCTAGGCAAAAGAAAGGAACCTCTAATTCTTCATAATAAGCGTTGATCATGATGAATGGAACCTCTTGTTCCTTAAACGATAGGTAGTAACCGATGTTGGGATTGTATAGATTGCTTTTTGTAGGTTCAATGATCAAACCATCCACGCCAAATGACAACATCATTTCCAAGGCTTTTTTTTCTTGTTCGACATCATTATTTGTACTGGCTAATAGTAACGAATAATTATCTTCATTCAATCTTCTTTCAATTCCGCGGATAATGGAAGGGAAAATGTAATCAGAAATGTAGGTCGTGATTACACCTATCGTTTTATTTTTGGAATTGCCACCAGATTTTGATTGATATTGGTTACTAACATATGTGCCAGATCCTTTTTCACTTCTTAAGAATCCCTCGTTTGATAATTCTAAAATGGACTTTCGTACAGTGTGGCGGCTGACGTTATACATTTCTTGCATGACGGATTCAGTAGGTATTTGTTCCCCTACACTATATTCACCTGTAAGGATTTTATTTTTTAAATCATCAATGATTACCTGATACTTTGGTTTCATTAAACCTCACTTCTTTCATAGTTGTTTGCATTCTAATTTATTTGTTTGAAATATTTGTGCGGACATATTTTAACATAATTTCGAGTAAATTAAAACAAATCACCTTATTTTTTTGTATAAATT
The DNA here is from genome assembly GCA_030562215.1 of Peribacillus frigoritolerans. GTDB lineage: Bacteria > Bacillota > Bacilli > Bacillales > DSM-1321 > Peribacillus > Peribacillus frigoritolerans_B. The sequence continues at coordinate 1,420,672 of JAUPFL010000002.1, forward strand.
TTAGAAAAGTTATAGATTCCTCTTATTTACCTTTAGGTTTCATGTCGCATAAATTCCTTTATTACTAATTTACTAACTTTAAGGTGAGGATGGAGTATTTCGTTTGAAAGTTGTAAGTATAAATAATATATATTGTTGACAAATGTACGTACAAAAAATATAATATGGTTGTTAATATATTTAAGCGCCTCCTTTTATTGAAAGCGCTGTCAGGAGGGGATTAACGTGCAAATGAATCGAGTGAAAATTAAACATGCGATTACCGAAGGAGAAACTTCACTTGGAATCGAATTTGGATCCACACGTATTAAAGCGGTGTTGATTGATAATCGTTATGAAACTATCGCATCTGGAAGTTATGAGTGGGAAAACTTCTTGGAAGAAGGAATTTGGACGTACAACTTAGTGGATATTATCACTGGTCTGCAAACAGCTTATAGTGAAATGAAGCAAGAAGTTGAACGGAATTACGGAATTACAATTCGAAAAATAGGTTCTATTGGATTTTCTGCAATGATGCACGGGTATATGGCTTTTGACAGTACAGGGAGCTACTAGTTCCGTTTCGAACTTGGCGTAACTCAACAACTGGTGTTGCAGCAAAAGAATTAACTAATCTATTTCAATTTAATATCCCTGAACGATGGAGTATTGCTCACCTTTATCAAGCAATATTAAATGAAGAGAAACATTTGCCTCGCATTGATTGTATTACTACTTTGGCTGGATACATTCACTGGTTATTGACTGGTAATAAAGCAATTGGCATTGGAGATGCTTCAGGCATGTTCCCGATTGATGAATCAACGCAAGATTACAATGAGTCAATGGTCAAGCAATTTGACGATTTAATTGCGACGAAAGGTTATCCTTGGAAGCTAAAAGAGATTCTTCCTAAAGTCTACATTTCAGGCGAGCAAGCGGGTGAATTAACCGAAATTGGAGCGAAAATCCTGGATAGATCAAGAAATTTACAACCAGGCACTCCGATTTGCCCACCGGAAGGCGATGCCGGAACTGGAATGATTGCTACGAATAGTGTGAGGAAACGTACCGGAAACATCTCAGTAGGAACTTCCGTTTTTGCCATGATTGTACTCGAGAAAGAACTTTCAAAAGTATATCCAGAAATTGATTTGGTAACTACACCAAACGGAAGTCCAGTTGGAATGGTTCACGCGAATAACTGTTCAAGTGATCTCAATGCTTGGCTGGGATTGTTCCGAGAATTTTCTGAGGCAATGGGACAAAAGGTTGATACAAATAAATTATTTGAAGTAATGTTGAATAAAGCTTTGGAAGCGGATCCAGATGGTGGCGGTTTGCTTAGCTACGGTTATTTCTCAGGTGAAAATATCACAGGATTAGAAAAAGGGCGACCATTATTTGTTCGCTCGCCTGAGAGTCAATTCAATTTAGCAAACTTTATGCGGACTCACCTTTTTACTGCTTTCGGTGCATTGAAAATCGGAATGGGAATTTTGACAAAAGAAGAAAATGTTGCAATTGATCGTATTTTTGGCTCACGGTGGTTTATTTAAAACCCCTCTTGTTGGACAAAAAATTGTTGCCGCTGCAATGAATACTCCAGTAACAGTTATGTCAACAGCAGGAGAAGGCGGAGCGTGGGGAATGGCGATTCTTGCATCTTACATGATGAATAAAGGTCAAAAAGAAAGTTTAGAAGACTTCCTCGACAAAAAAGTATTCGAAGAGGTTGATGGGCAAGAAATTTATCCTGATCAAGTAGATGTTAAAGGATTTGAAGCATTTATTGAAAGATACAGGAAGGGTTTAGTGATTGAGCAGGCCGCAGTTGACAATTTGATGTTATGAGTGGAAAACTGGAGGGATTGACTTGTTAGAACAACTGAAAGAAGAGGTATTTCAAGCAAATTTGGACTTGCCTAAATATGGACTTGTGAAATATACATGGGGAAATGCGAGTGCCATTGATCGTGAAAGTGGTTTATTTGTTATCAAACCTAGTGGTGTTGATTACGAAACGATGAAAGCCAGCGATATGGTTGTTGTTGATTTAGATGGCAATGTAGTTGAAGGAGAGTTGAGGCCTTCATCAGATACAGCGACTCACGCAGTACTTTATAAGTATTACCAAGAAATCGGCGGCATTGTGCATACTCATTCAACTTGGGCGACAATCTGGGCTCAAGCAGGCCTTGATGTTCCAGCGATGGGGACCACTCATGCAGACACATTTTATGGATCCGTCCCATGTGCCCGCCACCTAACACAAGAGGAGATTGATCGTGGGTACGAAGTGGAGACTGGGAAGTTAATCATCGAAACATTTGAAGAACGTGGGTTAGACATTTTAGCCGTTCCTGGTGTCTTACTTCATGGTCATGGTCCGTTTACTTGGGGCAAAGATGCAAAATCCGCCGTAATGAATAGTGTGGTGTTGGATGAAGTTTCGAAAATGAATTTATTTACACGGGAATTAAATCATTTTGCAAAAGAATTACCACAAAATATTTTGGATAAACACTATTTACGAAAACATGGAAAATATGCTTATTACGGTCAAAAGTAAGGTCAACTCTGTCAAATTATCAAACCATTAGATAAAGAAAAGAGGCTTATTATGTTAACAACAGAAAAAAAGGAATTTTGGTTTGTCGTAGGATCACAACATCTATATGGGGGAAAAGCGTTAGCAGAGGTCAAGGCGCATGCACAAACGATAACCGATGCATTAAATGAAAGCGGTATTTTACCTTATCCACTTGTATTGCAAGATTTAGCTGTTAGTGCAGATAAAATCACAAGCATCATGAAAGAAGTCAACTATCGTAACGAAGTTGCCGGTGTCATCACTTGGATGCATACTTTCTCACCTGCAAAAATGTGGATTCGTGGAACAAAATTATTACAAAAACCATTGCTTCATTTAGCTACACAATTCAATGAAAGTATTCCTTGGGCAACGATTGATATGGACTTTATGAACCTAAACCAATCCGCTCATGGTGACCGTGAATATGGTTTTATCAATGCCCGATTGAAAAAACAAAATAAAGTTGTTGTAGGTTATTGGGAGCGCCCTGAAGTGCGACAGCAAATTGCTCAATGGATGGACGTAGCGGTTGCTTATAACGAAAGCTTCAACATTAAGGTCGCTCGCTTTGGAGACAACATGCGTAACGTTGGAGTAACCGAAGGGGATAAGGTTGAAGCGCAAATCCAATTTGGGTGGACTGTTGACTATTTTGGAATCGGAGACCTTGTCCAATATATAAATGAGGTTACTGATGAAGAAATTGATGCTTTATTTGCAGAATACGAAGGCCAATATGAATTTTTTTATGGTACCTACAGCAGGGAAGATTGGGAGAAAAGCGTAAAGGTACAGGCAAGCTATGAAATTGCGATTAAACGTTTCCTTGATGATGGTGGTTACACGGCCTTCACAACGAACTTCGAAGATTTATATGGGATGAAACAACTTCCTGGTCTTGCCGTCCAACGTTTGATGGCACAAGGATATGGCTTTGCGGGTGAAGGAGATTGGAAGACGGCAGCACTTGATCGCTTACTGAAAGTGATGAGCCATAACCAATCAACTGGCTTTATGGAAGATTACACATATGAACTAGCTGCTGGACAAGAATCGATCCTCCAATCACATATGCTTGAAGTCGACCCATCTTTAGCAAGTAACAAACCAAAAATTGTCGTATCCCCATTAGGTATAGGTGATCGTGAAGATCCAGCACGTTTAGTATTCGACGGCAAAGCAGGAGACGGTGTCGTTGTTTCCATGGCTGACTTTGGTACAAACTATAAACTTTTGATTAATGAAGTTTCTGCATTCGAGCCAACAGTTCCAGCACCAAACCTTCCAGTGGCCAGAGTACTTTGGGAAGTGAAGCCAAACTTCCAAGATGGAGTGAAAGCATGGCTTGAGAATGGTGGCGGTCACCATACAGTTGTGTCATTGAATTTAACGACAGACCAAATCATAACCTATGCAAAACTTGTTGGCTTGGAATACGTAGTTATTAAGTAATGTCTCTTCCCTCCAAGGAGGCTCTGCTTCCTTGGAGGGGAAAAATAGGTAATCCAGACGTTGTAGACTGGAAATAGGAACCATTAGGATGATCCCTTATTCGTAAGCGTGTTCGTGGTTTTCAGGGAAAAGATGAAAGCGTTTTAATAGCAGAATGACACAGATTTCATCCTAATAAATAACTTTTAGTAGTGGGATTTTTAAAATATAATTTTAAAACCTTTAGGGGGAACTTAAATGGTTAATGAAAAGAAAATCTCAAGTGGATTCATTTATTTTTTGGGGCTTTTGGAGGCATTCTCTTCGGTTATGATATCGGCGTTATGACGGGTGCTTTGCCTTTTCTGCAACATGATTGGAACCTTCAAAACAACCCTGGTGCTATTGGCTGGATTACCTCTTCGTTGATGTTTGGAGCTATTTTTGGAGGTGCCCTGGCCGGCCAACTTTCTGATCGTTTAGGACGGCGCAAAATGATTTTAATATCTTCTATCATTTTTGCTGTTGGATCCATTTTGGCAGGAATATCCCCTCATAATGGGATCCTATTTATGATTGTTGCTCGGATTTTATTAGGGTTGGCTGTTGGAGCCGCTTCTGCGTTGGTCCCAGCCTATATGTCGGAAATGGCGCCTGCACGTTTACGTGGACGTCTGTCAGGAATTAATCAAACAATGATTGTCTCTGGAATGTTGCTTTCGTACATTGTCGCTTATTTATTGAAAGACTTACCAGGAACAATGGCATGGCGGTTGATGCTTAGTTTGGCTGCCGTACCTGCTTTGATCTTATTTATTGGAGTGTCCAGGTTACCCGAATCACCACGTTTTTTAATTAAGAACAATAAAATTGATGAAGCTCGTAAAGTGTTGGGCTATATTCGCTCGAACAAAGAACAAATTGATTCTGAAATAACCCAAATACAAGAGACTGTTAAAGAGGAAGCAAAGGTAAATCAAAAAGCATCATGGGGTACCCTTTTTAAGTTATAAATACCGTTATTTAGTAATTGCTGGTGTGGGTGTTGCGGCGTTTCAACAGTTCCAGGGAGCAAACGCAATTTTTTATTATATTCCTATGATTGTGGAAAAAGCAACAGGGCATGAAGCCAGCTCAGTATTGATGTGGCCAATTATTCAAGGGGTTATTCTCGTACTAGGTTCATTAATATTCCTAATGATTGCTGATAAATTTAATCGCCGTACTTTATTAACAATAGGCGGAACTATTATGGGGCTATCCTTTATTTTGCCGGCAATATTGAATTTATTAATTCCTAATGCAAATCCGATGATGATGGTTGTCTTTTAAGTATCTATGTTGCACTTTATTCATTCACGTGGGCTCCTTTAACTTGGGTCTTAGTTGGAGAAATTTTCCCGCTTGTAATTCGCGGGCGGGCGTCAGGAGTAGCTTCATCATTTAACTGGATTGGTTCTTTCTTGGTTGGATTGCTATTTCCAATCATGACCGCTTCGATGTCTCAAGAAGCCGTTTTTGCAATCTTCGGTGCTATTTGTTTACTTGGTGTTTTATTTATCCGGACATGCGTTCCTGAAACTAGAGGTCATACTTTGGAGGAAATTGAAAAGATTGGAGAAAGTAGACAATCCAAGGGGAAAAGTGCTTAAAATAGACCTATTAAGGTTTGGAGCGGAATTCAAAGAGCTATGCGCAAATAGAAGAGTTAAGCAGCATTTTAAATCAGGGGGGCATAAGGGAAAATACTTCTGTAATTATGATCTACACATACACATCATGAACATGTTGATTTACTCATATGATTCCTTTCTTGCTACTTCGGGCTATTTAACTATTAAAAATGTTTGCTGAACTTTTAGTGCAATTCATGGTGGTTAGCTTTCATTTATATGAAGGGAACTTAATAGGGAAAGGAGCCGAAAAAAGTGAAAGTATCACAAAGCTCGTTTGGAAATGAAGTCTTGCTTTTACTATAGAAAATGATCATGGAGTAAGAATAGAAGTTACAAACTTTGGTGCAAGAATCGTCAATCTTTTCGTCTTAACGGAATCGGGTCGTAAAAATATCGTATTGGGATTTGACTCGATTGAGGATTACAAAAAAGAAACATATTATGGAGCAACAATAGGAAGAGTCGCTGGAAGAATAAAAAATGGCGAATTTTCAATTGGTGAATCACGTTACCATACCTCTGTAGATCAATTGGGGAATACATTACACGGTGGCAACCCTGGATTCGATGAAAAAATCTGGGATTATGAAGTGAAGGAAACGGATGAAAGTGCATCGATCATTTTTTCAACCCACTCACCTGATGGCGAGAATGGTTTTCCTGGGAATTTGAAAGTAAGTGTGACTTATACATTAGACAACTTAAATATTTGGTCAGTGAGCTATCAAGCAAAAAGTGATAAAGACACAATTTTTAATCCGACCAATCACGTCTATTTTAACTTAACAGGGCATCCCAGCAATCCGATCGATGATCATTACTTACAAATCTCTTCTGAAGAATTTGCACCAGTAAATGAAGATACCACGGTAACTGGGGAAAAACGAAGCACAATTGGCACGCCTTATGATTTTCGAACCCCGAAGAAATTAAAAACAACCTTTGAAGCCGTTGACGCAGAAGTTAAAAAGGTTCAAGGAATCGATCATCCATTCTTCCTTACGTGCTCAGGGCTTCATCAAACTGCAGCCAAATTAATTAGTCCTGACCAGAAAATAACAGTCGAGGTATACACAGAAGAGCCTGCGGTTGTCATTTACACTGCAAACTTTGTGAAAGGTGTCCCACTTATGCACGGAGAAAAATTAATTCAACACGGCGGAATAACGTTTGAAACCCAAGCTGCTCCAGGAGCGATTGAGTTTGAAGGCTTTGGAGATATTCTTCTTTTAGCAGGCGAAAATTATACTTCTCAAACAAAATATAAAATTAAGGTCAGGACCCCGCTCAACTGAAGTTTCCAGAGTTATTGTATTAAAGTGTTAAATAGGCCGATAATTTCACATCATTTCGGCTGCTAGTTAAGATCAGGATCCGGGGCCTTTCAGAGCGATCGGGCATAGGTCGTGGCATATATCGGGTGGGATTCCCTACGAATAAAAGTTAGCCACTCACTCGTACTGGGTTTTGGAGGATAGGGGATAACTACTTATATCTTTAAGCCTAAACAGTTAGATAGTGGGCCTTATACTACGGTTAAAGGTAAGCCAATTTAAACAACGCATATTAAATACGCGCACCTCCTGGTACGATACTTGTATCAATCAAAGGAGGTGCTTTTCCTATGCCGCAACAAAAATTAACGATTGTCCCCGTTTGAGATTTACAGTTATATCCATTCGTAATATACAGAAACCCGTTCGTAAAAGTACACTTTTACGAACGGGTCGGGAGTGTGAGGGATATTTTAGTTATTTTGTATTTTACGCACACTTTATGTATAATTTTGTAATGAAAATGTAAAATTAGGTAAATATATGTGTCACTTAAAGATGATAGAATTATAAAAAAGAGATTTAATCGGGGGAGAAAATGAAAAAAATTATAGCATCTTTTGTTGTGTCTGGATTGTTGCTATCAAATCCGTTGGTTAGTAGTGCTGCATTGGGCGATCGTACATTAAAAAGTGGAATGACTCATACAGAAGTAAAACAATTACAAGAGGTTCTAAAGAAAAAAGAATATTTTAAGAGTAAAAATACAACTAAATATTTTGGGACCGTTACTAAAAGTGCAGTCGTAAAGTTCCAAAAAAGTAAAGGCTTAAAAGCTGATGGTATTGTAGGCCCGAATACATATAAAGCTTTGGGGTAAAAAAGCAGACATCCAAAGGAGCTAATAAAAATAAAACAAGCAATAAATCTTCTGCGATAGTGAATGAAGCAAAAAACATTTGAATGTACGGTATGTATGGGGTGGAACTACACCAAAAGGTTTTGATTGCAGCGGATTCCTAAAATACGCTTTCGATAAAGGCGCAAATGTCACATTACCAAGAACGGTATCGGAAATATATAAAAGGGGACGAAGGTGTCCAAACCACAAGTTGGTGATTTGGTCTTTTATGAAACCTATAAACCTGGTGCCTCACATGCTGGTATTTATATCGGTGGCAATCAATTCATACACAGCTCCTCATCAAATGGTGTCAGCATTTCCTCCATGGATAATAGTTATTGGAAAAAAAGGTATTTAGGAGCAAAAAGAATGTAATAGAGAAAGGTGCCAGTTCTTTTTTAGGGACTGGCTTTTATAGTTCAACCAATAGGTTACGATACTAAGAAGTCCTACGGATGGTAGAGTCGGTATTGATACATAAAAAATTTATTTCTTTAAGATACAATTTTAGCTATTATTGCTCCCAGAAACACTTGGGTTTAGTGGATACTCCATATACCATATATAAATTCTTTGATTTCTCCCGTAAGAGAGTCGAGGAAATTTATAAAAACCGGAAAAGTTTTCCCAGGAAGTACAGAGGGTAGCCTCGCAGGACTTATCTAAAATGGGACTCATAAACAGGATAAAAATGGATACCTTGATTCGCTCGGAAAGCCAAGGATTACACAGGTGAAGAGGGATGCCGATATAGCTACCGTCGAGCGCGAATCAAGCGAGCCGAAGCGAACATGAATATGGCAGCAAGCAAGGAAGAATAACAGGGAAAAAATAAAATGAAGGAAGGTAAGCGCACTTATATGCTCTTACCTTTTTTAAATAGTTTTCGCTTATAAAAGGCATGATCAGTTTATTTGATCATTTATACTTAACAAATATGTTCGTCATAGTCGGTTCTTAAGTAATTCATCATCTTTTGTTTTTGGTGGGAATAATGAAAGCAATTAAAGTAAAAGGAAAAGTCGTCAAAAAAGAGAGGATTTTTATCATCGAAGCCATAAGTATTTAAAAAATCCGAGATTATTTTTTCTTGATCCACTAAATCGAACAATCCGGACACATAAAATTGATAACTGAATTTATCATATAAAAAAAGGTATCCTGTATCATCAAATATATTTTTCACTGTATGACCATCCAATTCTAACTCACTCCTTCCTTACCAATATACCTTTTTATCGATGACATTATTCAGTGTTCATCTTAGGGGAATATTATTATATTTATTGCAGCGTGTTTTTTATACCTTCAATGCGTTAAAGGTATGAAATAGAGGCAGGTAGCAAAAATAAGGAACGAAAAAAAGCACATCCAATAAGGATGTGCTATCAGAAAAAAAGGATTATTTGTACATTTCAGCCACTTGTTTTTGCAATTCACCATTTTCAAGGTACTCATCATAACTCATTTGCTTATCGACTGTACCTTTTGGTGTAAGTTCAATGATTCGGTTCGCTATAGTTTGGATGAACTGATGATCATGAGATGAAAAGATCATAGATCCTTTAAAGCTGATCAAACCGTTGTTCAATGCGGTAATCGACTCTAAGTCCAGATGGTTAGTAGGTTCATCAAGCATAAGGACGTTCGAACCGCTTAACATCATTTTGGAAAGCATACAGCGGACTTTTTCGCCCCCTGAAAGTACACTTGCCTTTTTCGTGACTTCATCGCCAGAGAATAACATTCTGCCCAAGAAGCCGCGCAGGAAGCTTTCGCTCTGGTCATTAGGAGAATATTGACGGAGCCAGTCGACAAGATTTAAATCGACACCTTCAAAGAATTCAGCATTATCCTTAGGGAAGTATGCCTGAGAAGTCGTAACGCCCCATTTGAATGAGCCGCTATCCGGTTCGATTTCACCTGCCAAGATTTTGAACATAGTTGTTTTAGCAATCTCATCTTTACCGACAAATGCAATCTTGTCGCCTTTATTCATCGTGAAGCTGACGTTATCCAATATTTTTACGCCATCGATCGTTTTCGAGATTCCATCCACACGAAGCAGGTCGTTCCCGATTTCACGATCAGGCGTAAAGCCGACATAAGGATAGCGGCGCGAAGATGGCTCAATGTCATCCAAGCTGATTTTGTCCAATAATTTCTTACGCGATGTCGCCTGGCTCGATTTGGATGCATTGGCGCTGAATCGAGCGATGAAATTTTGAAGTTCTTTGATTTTTTCTTCTTTTTTCTTATTGGCATCTTGAGTCAGTTTAAGGGCAAGCTGGCTTGATTCATACCAGAAGTCATAGTTACCGATATAAACCTTGATTTTACCGAAATCAAGATCCGCGATATGTGTACAAACTTTGTTAAGGAAGTAACGGTCATGGGAAACTACGATAACAGTGTTTTCAAAGTTGATCAAGAATTCTTCCAGCCATTTGATCGCTTTTAAGTCCAAGTGGTTGGTAGGCTCATCCAGTAAAAGAACATCCGGTTTACCGAATAATGCCTGGGCAAGCAATACTTTAACTTTGTCGCCACCGTTCAATTCAGCCATTTTCTTCGTATGCAGGTCTTCTGCAATGCCAAGGCCTTTTAAGAGGATTGAAGCTTCAGGTTCAGCTTCCCAGCCGTTTAACTCGGCAAATTCACCTTCAAGTTCGGCCGCCTTCATTCCGTCTTCGTCCGTGAAGTTTTCCTTCATATATATGGCATCTTTTTCTTGCATGACTTCATATAATCTTTCATGTCCCATTATGACAACTTTAAGGACTTCTTCCTCTTCATAAGCGAAGTGATCTTGTTTTAAAACGGCAAGGCGTTCGCCAGGCCCCATATGGACATCACCGGATTGCGCTTCAATTTCACCGGAAAGGATTTTTAAGAAAGTGGATTTACCCGCACCATTCGCACCAATCAGGCCATAGCAGTTACCAGGCGTGAATTTTATATTAACATCTTCAAACAGTTTACGATCGCCATAGCGTAAACCAACATTATTTACTGTAATCATTTATTTACATTCCTCCAAAATACTTTTGTTTCAACGTGTCCAACACTTTGTTTCATTAGTTTTACGCTGATTCACACAAACAGCAGTTTACGATCTTGTATGTTTTAAACTGTGCATCATTTAAATTGTATCTTATTTCTTAGGAAAATTAAAGGCAGATTAGCAAAAACAAACGTTTATAAGCAAAAAATTACACAAGGATTTAATTTTGTTTATAAATTGTCACCAATAATGTAGTTGTTTTTCTTGTTGACGAAAAAAATACGGGCATAAAGACTCATTACGCAGCAACATTATAATTGGTAATATAGGTAACTGTAACTAACGCAACAGGAGGGTCATATAATGAGCGATTCAGTAGGCTTTTGGAAACGTTTATTTGCAGGATTTTTGGATGGCATAATAGTATCTTTACCATTAGCGATAATTTTCGGGTTGATTACCGGTGAGTGGGAAAATGAAAACTTTTCAACGTTCTTCGACTTTCTTTACATGCTGATTGTCCCTATATTATGGTATGGCTATACAGTTGGTAAAAGGATTATGGGAATACGCATAGTAAGGATGGACGGCAAAAAATTAGGCATAGGCACTATGCTATTGAGGTATTTAGTTGCTGCATTGGTTTATGCCATTACATTAGGGATAGGGTTTATTGTTAGTGCATTCATGGTCGGCATAAGGAAAGACCATAGAGCGATACATGATTTCATAGCAGGTACATACGTGACATCAAATAAACCATGAATGATGGATAAGCAGCTTAATAGCTGCTTTTTTTATTCGAAATTACAGATTCAAACCGAGAAGATTTTTTAATATGAAGGGAATTTAGCTGACTACTTTATTGGCGCATAAATGACATCTTAAGGGATGAATATTACATTGGAAACCACGATAGAATATCTATTCCATCTATACAGTGGCAATTAGGATCCACAAAAGCACTTAACCTTTATGGTCAAGTGCTTTTGTTATTCAAAACCTCTTTATTTTGATTAATGATTATTTTATTTTTTAAAATCATTTCTTTATTATTAAGTCCAACATTGAGTTCTTTGGTATTATTCACTTTTTCCAGCAGTGACACTACAGATATTTCCAGTAATTCAGAAACAGGCATATTCGTTTTGAATGATAAAATTTCAAGTTCATGGATTAATTTAGGGGATAGCATTGGTTGTCTTTCATTTATTTCCATGACGGAACCCACTTTCTTAAAAAAGTTATGTAATTGTAATTTAAGTATATAATGTGAGTTTCCAATAAAATATTAAATTAGCGTTATTTATGTTAAGAGTTGATGACAAGTGCAGAAGAAAGGCATAACCAGGCATTTTGAATGTTCCTGCATAACAATCTGGAATATATAGTGTATTCTTCGAATTATATGAAATATCAGGTTATGTAAATTGCAACTATATAATTCTATGTCTCCAAATTTGTCAACCATTGGCTTTTCTGATAGTATGAATGTCCATTTCGTCCTAGGATCGGCACCTTAATAAGTTTGATAAATACACAAGAAAGGGGAAGTGATTTTATTGGGGAATCACCCTGATTTTGAACAGGAACGAGAGCGGCTGGATTTTACGAAACGTTATATCGATGTAGTCATCAAAACATCAGAAACAAGCAAAGATCAATTTCAGCGGAATATGCAAGAAGCATTTGGTGATGCCGATTGGTCTGAATCAGCCTTATATTCACAGTTGCTGACGACGGCAAACTTTTTTGAGATGTCTAAAACCGAACTTGAAAGTTTACGCAAAGCAAGTAAAAAACCCTACTTTGCAAGAGTGGATTTTGTAAGGAATGACGGTGATAGAGGTGAAGTCCTTTATTTCGGAAAAACATCGCTTTATCAGAGGGAAAGCCAGGAACAGATCATCGTCGATTGGCGTTCACCGATTGCAAATCTGTATTATGAGGGACGGATTGGTGAAATAGAATATGAAGCGGAAGGGGAGACGTTCAGCGGTAACATCACTTTAAAAAGACAGCTAATGATAGAAGAAGGGGTTTTGGAGGAGATAAGGGACATTGATTTGACAACAACGGATGAACTGTTGCAGGAGTCCCTTTCGAAAAGTTCCAGCAATCGATTGACAGATATCATTACCACGATCCAGGAAGAACAGAATAAAATCATTCGGGCAGATTTGAATAAACCTATCATTGTCCAGGGTGCAGCGGGCAGTGGTAAAACCACAATCGCTTTACATAGGATCTCTTATTTCATTTATCATTATAAAGATTTGTTCGATCCGCGACAATTAATGATTCTTGCTCCGAGCCGGGTGTTCATTGATTACATATCTGAAGCTTTACCTGAATTGGGTGTCGAAAAGGTAAAACAATTCACGTTTTCCGAATATGTTCAGGCAGCGATAGGAAAGCAAGTGAAGCTTGTAGCGGATGATAAATTAACGCGATTGCTGGAAAAGGATGATGAAGAAATTAATTCAGCCGTCTGGATATCAGGTCTGAAGGGATCCCCTGCCTTTAAATATATATTGGACGAATATGTAAAGGATATTTTCAGGGGATTTCATCCGGATGCTGATTTTTATTGTGATAAATATCGCCTCTATTCCGCTAAGAAGTTCATTAGATTATTGGAAGAGGATTATTGGTATTTACCGTTATACAGCAGGCTGGACAAACTGAAGGCCATTTTACAAAATGAAGTGAAATTAAAAAAGAAAATAATGCTTGAACGTGTTGTTGATCTTTATGATGCCAAAATCGAGAAGGCGCTCTATAAGAATATCGATCCAGTCATTCGCAAGGAATTTGTTACAAAATGCCTCGATAAAAAAGAGGAAAGGATAGGACAGATCCAAAAGGCGATCCGTTCTTCGGTAAAAGGGTATTTTAAGCAATTCAAAAGTAAAGATCTCCTGGAGTACTATCAGGAATTATACCAAGATCCGGGGCGTCTCGCCTCTTACAGCAACGGTAAGCTTACTGTTGAAGATGCCAATGTTTTATGTGAGTACAATCATAAATTATTTTCTGCTAATAGTTATGAGATGGAGGACTTAGGAGCATTATTATATCTACAGGAGCGGCTTTTTGGTGTCGATAAAGATAACAAAGCAAAAAATGTCGTCATTGATGAGGCACAGGATTATAGCTTCATGCAGTTACAGGCCCTAAAGACGGCAGTGGACACCGATATGTTCACACTTGTAGGCGATCTTGCACAAGGCATCCATTCATACCGCGGACTTCAAACATGGGAAGAGGTTCACAGTCGTATTTTCCCTCGGGCGACGTATACTGAATTACAAAAAAGCTACAGAACAACTGTTGAAATTATGAAACAAGCTAATGAAATACTTCAGTTGTTAACATACGATTTCCCGGAAGTTGAACCTGTAGTCCGTCATGGCAAGGATCCAGAATTCATTTCCATTGAAAAGGAAGGGTGGGAAGAAGAACTGATCGAACTTATCGCAAGCCTTAAAGGAGAAGGTTTTAAAACATTTGCCGTTATTGCCAAAACGATGAAAGATTGCAAACTGGCTAACGAGAAACTAAGTGGATTCCACCAAGGCTTTCATTTAATAGATGAAGCGGGAACCATCCCTAAAGATAAAACGTTGATTGTTCCTTCCTATCAAGCCAAAGGTCTCGAATTCGATGTCGTATTTGCAATATCCCTCGAAGAAGCGTATTGCCATGGAAATGAACTTGATATCAAATTGCTGTATGTAACAATGACAAGGCCATTGCACAGGCTTTATTTTTTAGGTAAAGATAAAAATGCTTTCCTTAGTGAGACATGAAAGGGGTAGGGTGGAATGTAACCACCCTCCTCGTGAAATGCTCACAGATGCAAAAGGATATCTCGAATATCTTCCCATCCGAAACCGACTTCGATAAGCTCTATGCCTGCCATTTTAACGGTTTTTTCAGCTATCACTTGACCGCCAAGGGCTTTGTAAAAACCGCATGAAGGATTATCCTTTAATGCCCAGATTATTAAATTCTTATGTTCCAATTTCATAAGCTCATGTATGACCGTTTTTATCATTTTTCGGCCTAGTCCCTGTCGTTGATATTCTTTTAAAAAATAAATGGCATATACTTCACCTTGAAAATGAGGATCATTCATTTGTTCTGGTCCCCCTGCAGCGAAACCGATGATTTCCCCATTGGCGTTTTCCGCCACAAAGGTGAAATTATGCAGCATCTTTAAATTTCTTAGCCAGTTTTTCTTTTTGGCTTCCAGATTCAAGGAAGACAAATATTGATCCGGGAGGATTCCTTTATAAGTTGTTTTCCAGCTTTTTATATGTACAATTGCTATTCCATCTACATCTTCTTCCATGGCTTTCCTTAGCTTCATAAAAAACACCTTCTGATTTTCATATTTTCCCCTAGAATATCATGGAAAAAGTGAATAAGCATTTTATTTATGTTTATAACTGCATGAGAAAGGTTAAGAAATAAAAGAGTGATCAACCAGATGAAGGGAAGGATGAGAAAGATGAAATTGAAAGTTGGTTTTTATTTTCCGGGCGGCAAAGAACTAGAGCATGAAGTTGAAGGCGATGACTCAACTCAAATGATTTCAAATATTCAAAAGCACCGTTATTATAATTTAGTTAAAGGCGATTGCCATTATGTCGTAGATACGGAAAAAGCGGCATATTTTTCTGTAACGGAAATATTGGATTGAGAATGAACCGCATTGGACTTTTAATCCATTGCGGTTTATTCTTTTTGTTGTAAGGAAACCGGAAAAGGAGTATCGTCAATGAAAATCAATTTTACCAAGAAACAGTATGAAACATTATTCAAAATGGTTCAGTACGGATATTGGGTTGCTTCCGAAACTGAAGATAATAAAGAATTCAGTGAGATGGAACAGTATCTCAATTCCTTTGCCAAAGATTTCGGCATGGATGGAGTACAGTTTGTGAAGGAGTACGAAATTTATGATCTGAGCAGGGAATTGGAGGATCAACTTCATACAGTCATAAATGAGTATGAAGATGGAGTGTTCAGGGATAAGCTTGCCTACCATTTGGCTAGAATAGAGTTCTCCGAGGAGTCGGAAAACCATGAATGCAATCAGGAGGAAGCGTTTAAACGTATCATGGAACTCGAGGAAAAATATCATCTTCATATTGAAGAACACGGGATTGGGAAATTGAAAATAGAAGAATAAAAAAGAGAGGACATGAATTTGTCCTCTCTTCAGTTTAAAGACTTTGTCCTCTCTTTTCTCATTCCCAGAAGTCATGATTTCCAGGTTCATCACAAATGCCATATTACGGATCGGTTTTATGCACCAGGATTTTGGCCTAATTTTTCAACTGAGTATTGGTAAAATGCAATTAAGTCATTTTGTGACGCAAAACCTGCTTGTGCAGTCCGTTCGTTCCCTCCGCCTTTTCCATTATAGGAGCCCAGTTCCGCTTTGAAATATTGTCCGCAATGAAAGGGGTTGTCCCCGCTGTGCGAGAGTATGACCTTTTGCTCCTTACGCGATGCTAATAATACGGTAACCTTTTCTTTTTTTACAATCGTACCTGCAAGGTAAAGCAGTTCTTTCATTGAGCTATCTTCGAAAATATGAGAGATGAATCCCCCTCCATTTTCTGCAAGCAGGGAGTCAGCAAGAAAATTTGCATTTTCAAGTTTTAAGTTTTCATTTGCCGATAGCAGCTGCTTATAGTCATTTTCAAGTTTCTCCACCCTATTCAGGATCTCTGTACGTCCGGTATTGAATTTATTCGATAATGCGGAAAGGATATCTAGACTTTCGGAATAATCGTTCAATGCCCTGAAGCCGCACTTAAAGTAGAGACGGGTAAGTTCTTTCTGCTTCTCCGTTTTATAAATTTTTATTAAGCCAATCTCACCGGTACGACCTACATGGGTTCCGCCGCAAGGGTTATATTCAATTCCTGCTATCTCAACAATACGGATATTCTCAGACACTTTAGGCATTTTGACGACAGGAAGTGTCTGTAATTCCTCGTTTGTCACGTAATAGATAAGTATTTCGCGATTCTCGATGATATATTGATTAACTAGCTTTTCAGCAGCAGCCGTATGTACTTCAGTCCAATGAAATCCTGACATTATATCGATCGTTAAATATTCCTTTCCAAGGTGAAAGCTTACCGTATTAGAGTCAAATAGTTCCCTGCAGACAGCAGAGAGTAGATGCTGGCCGCTATGCTGTTGCATATGATCGAAGCGGCGGGACCAATCAAGTTCACAGTGGACGATTTCTGAATCTGGCCGTCTCTCCATCTTATGAAGAAGCTTTCCTTCATTGTCTTTTATAACGTCAAGAACGGAGATTCCTTCTATTTTACCAGTATCTGCTGGCTGACCGCCCCCTTCGGGATAAAAAGCGGTTTCTTCAAGAGTGATATAGTAAAAGCCATTTTCTACAATGGTCTCCCGAATTTCGGTATCCCATTGGGAAGTCTCGGTGGACGTGTAATATAATTTTTTGTCATGAATGTTTTATTTTTCCTTTCAGTTGATCATTAAATTATATCATCGAAATACCAGACTTTAAAATCACGGGTTTAGAAGATAAGTCAGGTAAATAAGTAAACTTTATGATAAATTCTCCTCATCATTCGGAATTTCGGAAAATGGCGTATGGCAATTCCGGAATAATATCCACAGCGATTTGAATCATCGTCTTCCTGAAGAGAAGAAACCCTTCACTATAAATAGAGAAAAAGGTGTGGCTGGGAAAGGGTACCACGAAAATAAGAATTACAGTTATGATTTTATATCTTCCCGTTATATCCACGTATAAAGAAGTGGATGCCATCATGGTTTCCAGCAGGTATGGAACCCGGTTTACCGATCAGGGAGCGGAAGAATGCGAAACGTGGCTAAGCAAATTTCAACGTGGCTTGACAAGATCAAGCTTTACGAACAGGCGGAAGAGAATAGGAGGCTGAATCAGGGCATCCTGAACACTATTCAGGAAGGGATTGATTAGGAAAGAAAATCATTCAGGTCAATCAGCCATTTTGCGATATTTTTAAAACAGGTTCATTTCCTGGGCAAATGATTGACTTGCCATGGGAAACATGGAGTGCTGAAATGGCTGGTCAAATGGAGGGGGAGATGGACGGCTGGACGATCCTGAGGGAATTAAAAGGATCCGCTGACTTGAATGAGATTCCCGTTTTTGTATCGACCGCACTTGACGAAAGGGAGAAGGGGATTTCCTTGGGAGCTAACGATTATTTAGTTAAACCGTATAAACCGAGCCAATTATCTAAAGTGATCATGCATCTTATTAAGTAACGGTAAACAAGGACATATTCTGGTTCCGCAGGCATTCCATGAAGAAAACAATGGTTAAAAAATAAAAAAACATTATAGGTATACAGAACAACAAAAAAATGATAAATTCAAATATGTTGGAAATATAAATAATTGGGTACAATTGTAGGTAAAGGTAAGTTACAGGAGGATTTTTATACATGCAAAAAATTCAGGCCGGCATGGCTGTAGAGTTAGAAGTGGAACGTAAGGCTGATTTCGGATGGTTTTTAACGGATGGTTCAGAAGATGTCTTACTTCATCATAATGAAATGAATGAAGGAACGGAACTTGAGATTGGCGATGAAGTAACTGTGTTCATCTACCATGACAAACAAGCAAGGCTGACAGCGACAATGAAGATACCCGAAATTCAGATTGATCAGTATGGCTGGGCGGAAGTTGTCAATGTGAAAAGGAAGCTTGGTGTTTTTGTGGACATCGGTCTTTCCAAAGATATTCTTGTATCCCTGGACGACCTTCCGAATATAGATCGATTATGGCCCGATGTTGGCGATCGTCTATATGTATCCCTGAAGACAGATCGTCATGATCGCCTGTTTGGTAAACTTGCAACGGAAGATGTCATTCAGGAGATTGCAGTGACAGCCCCTTTAAAAGGAGTCCGTAACACCAGTATTAAGGGAAATGTCTATCGATTGCTTATGGTTGGATCTTTCTTTATTTCACAGGAAGGGTACCGCTGTTTTATTCACGAAAGTGAACGCAAGGATGAGCCCCGTCTTGGTGAATTGGTTGAAGGGCGCGTCATTGATAGTAAAGAAGATGGAACGCTTAACGTTTCTTTAATCCCCTTTAAACAAGATTTAATGGAGGAAGATGCTGATGTCATTTTCAATTATTTAATGAATCGCGGCGGTGCAATGCCTTATGGTGACAAAACGCCACCTGATGATATCAAGTTTCACTTCGGTTTAAGCAAGGGAGCGTTCAAGCGTGCTCTAGGCAAACTGATGAAAGAAGAAAAGATTTATCAGGAAGATGGCTGGACTTATTCTTCAGACCGTAAATGAAAAAAGGCAGTGGATATTCTCCGCTGCCTTTTTATTTCATTAAAAAAACTTCTTTTTACCTTTTTCTTCTTTTAAAATCTCCACAGCTTCCTGAACCTCATCGAATGGACAATTTCCCTCTCGCGCAAAAACCTGAGTGAATCATTGATATCAGGATCATCCGAGATATCAATCAACCATTGGTAGGTTGCTCTGGCCTTCTCTTCAGCGGCGATATCTTCATATAAATCTGCAATCGGATCTCCTTTGGCTTGGATATAAGTGGCGGTCCATGGATTCCCCGCTGCGTCATGATAATAAAGGGCATGATCATGATTAACATAATGGTCCCCTAGCCCGGCGGCAGCCATCTGCTGAGGTGTGGCATCTTTTGTAAGCTTATAAATCATCGTTGCGATCATTTCGAGATGGGCAAATTCTTCCGTTCCGATATCCGTCAGCAGGCCAATCACTTTATCCGGAATTGTATATCGTTGATTTAAGTAACGAAGTGCTGCAGCCAACTCACCATCAGCACCACCGTATTGTTCTATTAAATATTTAGCCAATCGAGGATTACAGTCTCTTACTTTAACTGGATATTGCAGCTTCTTTTCATAAACCCACATAGCTCATCTCTCCTTATACCTGCCATGGCCAAGGGCCTTGGCCCCATTCCCATTTATTTTCACCGCCTGGACTGTTTCCAAATCCCAATAATGGACCATATTTAGGCTCAAAAACCGATTTCAGTTGTTTGGAGTATTCATGAAATTGATTGAATTGCTGTAAAGCCTGCTGGTCGTTAGGATGTGTATCCAAATAAAGAGTCAACTCGACAAGTACGAAATCGGCAGCCTGTATTTGTTCAAGCAACTGATAATATTCGTCATCCAGTTTCTTATTCATTTACGTCTCCCTTTCCCGATATGGATTATCATAAAAATCATAAAAGAATTTCCAAAGTGTACCGTATTTCAAAGCTTCTTCCGGTGTGAACTGCTCCATATTAGGCGGTTGAAAATTAATATACAAATTAGGAGGTGTCCTATAAAACTTTCTCCCAATCGGCGGACATGGATCGAATTTACTATGGAAAGGTTTATATGACTTAACTAAGGTAAAAGTTTTTTCGCGAGTCACAAAAAATACCTCCTTTGTAAAGATATAGCCTTTAATTTTTATGCCTGGGTAATGCATAATATGACTTCTCTGGCCTGGAAAGGAAATTATCTGGAAAAAGATGTTTTTTCAGAATATTATAAAATCTTGTTATAGTCCCGTTATCTTACTGTGATGTTTGTCATCTATTCTTTATCTGTTTGTTCTTTGTATAGAAAAAAACTATGTTAAGATTTAACTCGTAGCTTATAAAGCAGCTCACAAGGAGGTAACAACATATGAAAAAATCAATCTTATCGTTAGCGGCAGCCGCTGCTATATCCGGTGCATTTACAATTCCGGTACAAGCAGAAGATGTCAAAGTGAAAGATGGAGACACATTATGGGGGATATCTCAAACATATAAAGTATCAGTAGAAGATATTAAGTCTTGGAACGATTTGTCTTCAGACGCGATTTATGCCGGAGAAACCATACATATTTCTCAAGAGGAGCATTATGAAGTAAAGTCAGGGGACACATTATCGGATATTGGAGACAAATATGATGTAGCGGTAAATGATATTAAATCTTGGAACGGTTTAAATTCAGATATAATCCATCCTGGTCAAGAACTGGTCATTAAACCGGCAGCTAACAAAGTCGAAGCTGCAAGTGTAGAGCCTGCGCAGAAATCTGGGCAAGCTGCACCAGTACAACAATCGGAACAAGCAGAAGAATCCAAGCCAGTTGAACAATCCAAGCCAGCAGAACAAACAAAGCAGGTTGAACAATCGGAACCAGCAGACACAAACAATGAATCCCAAGATCAAGCAGAGTCTGGAAAAGAGATCACTGTCAGTGCAACCGCCTATACGGCTGATTGTCATGGCTGCAGCGGTACAACAGCTACAGGAGTGGACTTGAAAGCTAATCCTGATGCAAAAGTGATTGCCGTGGACCCTTCAGTCATTCCACTAGGATCAAAGGTTTATGTTGAAGGTTATGGCTACGCGACGGCAGCCGATACAGGCAGTGCCATCAAAGGGAATAGAGTGGACATATTTGTTCCAAACGAACAGGATGCCGTGAATTGGGGCGTTAAAAACGTTAAAGTGCAAATCCTGAATTAATTTAACCATGCAAAACATGTTAATATATTTAAAAAGCAGACACATACATAATGTGTCTGCTTTTTTGTCCTTTAGGTTGATGGGAAAAGCAGGTACAATGGAAGAAATGATCATAATAAATAGGGGAGTAGTAAATTGATGGAAAAAGCACGTGCTTATTTACAAGAATACTTTGGTTATGAGTCATTCCGAAAAGGTCAGGAACAGATTATCGAACAGGTGCTGGGAGGAATAAACACAGCGGGCATCATGCCTACCGGCGGAGGTAAATCAATATGTTACCAAATTCCAGCCCTTCTGTTACCAGGTGTAACACTCGTTATTTCCCCGCTTATTTCCTTGATGAAAGACCAAGTAGATGCCCTCGAACAAAATGGAATTGATGCCACGTTTCTTAATAGCTCCATTTCTGGGTTAGAATCATCCAATAGAATGAACGATATTAAGCACGGTAGATATAAGCTGGTTTATGTGGCACCTGAACGTTTGGAGAATCCTGCATTTCAACAGGATCTATTTAATGTGGAAATTTCATTGGTTGCCATTGATGAGGCCCACTGTATATCTCAATGGGGTCATGACTTCAGGCCAAGCTACTTAAAAATCAAAACCTTATTGAAAAACATGCCTTCTGCTCCGACTGTACTGGCATTAACGGCAACAGCTACACCGCATGTGACCGATGATATATGTCAGTCGCTCGGAATATCTGTACAACATACTGTATCCACGGGGTTTTCCAGAGATAACCTGTTCTTTTCCGTTGTGAAAGAAGAAAATCGCGGACGGTTTTTAATGCGCTATTTGGAGAAAAACAAAAATGAATCGGGTATCATATATGCAGCCACCAGGAAAGAAGTCGATTCCTTGTATGCCAAGCTTATTAAAGCCGGATTCAAAACAGGTCGGTACCATGCTGGCATGAATGAACAAGAACGGTCGGAACAGCAAGACCAATTCATTCGGGATGACGTTCCCTTGATGGTAGCGACATCTGCCTTCGGGATGGGAATCGATAAGTCGAATGTTAGATACGTCATCCATTACCAAACTCCAAAGAACATGGAGAGTTATTATCAGGAAGCGGGCCGTGCAGGCAGGGATGGATTGGATAGTGAATGTATCCTCTTATATTCCCCTCAGGATATGCAGATACAGCGTTTCTTGATTGATCAATCAAATCCCTCGCAGGAGTGGCAATCCCAGGAATTGAAGAAATTGAACAGAATGAAGGATTATTGTTTTACTGAAGGATGTTTACAAGCCTTCATTCTTAGATACTTTGGAGAAGAAAACCCCGAAGATTGCGGTCATTGCGAAAATTGTACAGATAAGCGTGACTCTGTTGAAGTAACCACACAGGCACAGATGGTCCTTTCATGCATGTTGCGAATGGGGGAGCGATTCGGTAAAACGATGATTTCCCAAGTGCTTACGGGATCACGCAATAAAAAAATTGAAGAGTTCGGATTCCAGAAGCTTTCAACCTATGGAATCATCAATGATCAATCTGCGAAGGATGTAGGTGATTTCATTGATTTCCTGACAGCAAAACAGTATATAGAAATGACAGGCGGCCAGTTTCCGGTACTCAAGGTTACCAATGCTGGCAGGGAAGTGCTATTGGGACAGAAAAAAGTCCTGCGTAAGGAAATAAAAAAGTAAGCAGCATCAGCGCGGATCATGGGTTGTTCGAAGAGCTGAGACAGTTAAGAAAAGAATTGGCAAGCAAGGAAAATGTACCTCCATTCATTATTTTTTCCGATGCATCTTTGAAGGATATGGCTGTCAAACTGCCGAAGACGGAAGAGGAATTCCTGGAAGTCAAAGGGGTAGGCATGCAGAAATTCGAACGCTTCGGAAATTTATTCTTACAAGGTATTTCCAAGTATGTACAGGCACATCCTGAATTAGAAACGAATACTATGGTTACAAAGGAAACGGTAAAGCGAACAACTAAACCATCTCACTTAGAAAGCTATCGCTTATATCAGGAAGGCAAATCAATAAAGGAAATAGGGGCATTGAGAGGGCTGTCTTCCATTTCAATTGAAAATCATTTATTAAAGTGTGCAGAAGAACACTTGGATATTAAATGGGATGAGATTTTCTTGGATAAAGAGTTTGATCTTGTTTTGGAAACTGCGAAACAATTGGGTTCTGAAAAATTGAAACCACTTAAAGAAGCTCTGCCAGAGCATATTTCCTACTTTATGATTAAAGCGATCTTGGTTAAAGCAGGGCTGGAAAACGAAACGCGTTAAGGTTTTTTGGATAATTTCATCATTGAATAAATAAGAATTTGGTTTAATGCGTATACTAGGAATGATAAAAAGGTGAAATTTCGCTCCTTTAATCAGAGTCTTTATAAAAATGAGGAGGTTGCTCATGTATTTTGGTAAAAAGAATTCAGAGGAACCAGAAATAGTTATGGAAGATACGATAGTATATGCGTGCGGAGCAGCAGATTGTAATGGTTGGATGAGAAAAGATTTTGCCTCGGAAAACTATGATTGCCCAATGTGTGGAAGTCAATTGGTTGAGGAAATCAGGGAGCTTCCAAAAATCGAAAATGAGTATAACGCGTTTAAATAAAAGAGGTGAATCATAGCCTCTTTATTTTCATTTTAAGAAGGAAGTATGGAGGAGTGTTTTCATCCTGGATTAATGCTTTACATATAAAGATATGTATGGTATCATTGAATTTCAGTGTTATGAAAAGAATGCACTGGAGGGTAATTTCAAGTAACATTTTTATTAATGAAATAATTTTTCATCATTTTCATGATGAAGTAGAAACAAGTTAAACACATCTAGAAAAAAGAAATACATGTTATCATCAAGTATTTTCCTCGATCCATTTCTGTTCTTCATTAACTTACTTCTATGTACCATTTGTCTTTTGGAATTTAATCTACCCAATTGGAATTACGGACGGTTTTAATTAATAAACATGTACTTACAAGCTTTTATCTGATTCTCGCAGGCACGGTCTAGGAACCGTATGGATGGGAGAGAGGCAGGGCTTTCATTGTTTTAGGTTTTGGCATTAAAAATTACTCTCATGCTCGCTTCACTTTGAAATTCATCGAACGAGCAGGAAGAACCATATGGAATGGATTCTTAAACAGCGCAGTCTCAATTATCTTGAAGGGTAAGTCAGGGACTGTGTTTCATTTTGGGGAATACTTTCTTTTTTAGAATCTTTCCTCAAATATATAAAGCATATATATGATATAATGGGTACTGAGATATGAAAAATTCATGCCGTAATCTCAAGTTCTTACCATTCAAAAAGTTTGGTTGAAAGAACAATAATCATACTTAGATTTGCGAATGGTTATTTACTCACAATTTAGATTAAACGCCATCTATTCTTCTTTTATCTTTATGGCTTGTGATCTGTTATGCAGGACGGAGTCAATTCAATTCTAAGGAGTGAGATATATGTATAGAAGAAATAATACGGAAGAAATCATTCCTGAAGAAACAAAGGTGTGGGAATGTACATCAGAAGATTGCAAAGGTTGGATTCGCGATAACTTTACAAGTAATGATGAACACGTTTGTCCGTTATGTAGCAGCGAGATGAAACCCGGCACCAGAATGCTTCAAGCAATTAACAATCCAAGAAACTATTAAGGCTATAAAAAAAGCTGAAGGGGATTCCCTTCAGCTTTTTTATCTTTCTGCCAATTGGATGAAGCAAAAAGCAGATGGATGATTAGTGGATATCTTTTTTCTTGAATCGACCGCCTCGAACTTCCGCGATATCCCCAACGGCAAGAAATGCAGATGGATCGAAGCTTTTGACTATCTCTTTAAGTTTAGCTTCCTCAAGCCTGTTTATTACACAAAAGATTACTTTTTTATCATCACCAGAATAAGCACCTTCGCCAGCTAAAAGGTTACGCCCCGTCCAAGGCGATTCATTATGGCATCACCGATATCATTAAATTCATCACTGATAATCCAGACAAATTTGGATTCGTCCAAACCTGCGATGACGATATCCATCGTTTTATATGCCACGAAGTAAGCTATGATCGAATACATGGCACGATCCCAAGAGAATACGAAGCCCGCACTGCCAAGGATGAATAAATTGAAAAACATGACAATCTCACCAACGGAAAAAGGGAGCTTCTTACTAGCGAGTATAGCAAGTATTTCTGTACCATCCAATGAGCCGCCATATCGAATGACCATTCCAACACCAATGCCAAGAATCATTCCGCCGAAAGCGGACGCTAGGAGGATATCTTGAGTGAAAGCTGGTACATGATGAAGCAATGTAGTGGTAATGGAAAGGACTAAAATTCCATAAAGGGTAGATAATGCGAAGGTTTTGCCGATTTGTTTATAACCGATAAAAAAGAAAGGAAGATTCAAAGTGAATAGAAAGATTCCAAGCTTCCATCCAGTGATGTAAGATAACATAATCGATATACCCGTTATGCCCCGTCGATTACGTTATTCGGCACTAAAAAAATCTCGAGGCCGACAGCCATCAAAACAGCACCGATTGTAATTAATAGACCCCTCTGTAAAATTTGCCTCAGTGTTAATTTTTTATGCTGGGTCTTCTTTTTGCATAATTTCTGTTGTACTTGCACCTGCCAGGTCTGACATAATCATGCCCCCCACTCCTTCTCTCTATATAGGTTCTATTTAATTATAAACCTATAGGTATAATTAAATAAAGGAATTAACATTCTTGATTAATATATTAGTCAAGAATTATTGGTATTATTGATAATGTCCTGTAATGATGAAGCAGTATTGTGAATGCTTGTCATTACCATGTATTCATATTCTACTCCATACAAAACAATAGTATTTCTAATTTTATTGATTTTATGAAAGAAACCTGCATTTTCTTGAGATATGGGGTGCACGGAAAGAATCAATGTGTAAATATATTGGAGTAAGGAAATAAAAAACCTTTGAGGTACTATGAATTTCCATTACAATATAGGAGAATAGAACGTTTGAGGTGATCAAGTAAAAAAATGGAACAATCAATTGTGGCATCAAATCCTGTTCTCTTTATGATTGCAGCGCTTTTGATAATAATGGCTTGTTATACGGCGTTGGATTTACTGACAACTTTACTGACGATAAAGAGATATAAACGCCTAGTGTATATAGGGAGCAGCTGCTCTATGGGAGTGGCTATCTGGACGCTTAATTTTGTGGTCATATTCACCCTCGATAATTCAGGAATGGCAGCATACAACTTTTCTACAATAATTTTTTCGTTAGCATTAGCGATCGCTCTCGCAGGGGTTGGATTATTGGCCATTTCCTATAAAACACAAGTGCTGCAAATCGTTTTTTGCGGCTTCATGTTTACGATGGCCATTTTATCCAACTATATAA
The DNA here is from genome assembly GCA_030562215.1 of Peribacillus frigoritolerans. GTDB lineage: Bacteria > Bacillota > Bacilli > Bacillales > DSM-1321 > Peribacillus > Peribacillus frigoritolerans_B. The sequence continues at coordinate 1,447,503 of JAUPFL010000002.1, forward strand.
TGGGAACATCTTCTTTAAACCACTCTTTGCACTTTAGCCCATTGTCGGTCTTCAGTACGCTTTTCAGCATCTTTATTTTATTTGTAGCAGCACTTGCAATATTATTTTATTTTAATAAACTAAGTCAATCCTCGCTAAAGCCAGTCAGTACTCTCTTGATGAGCGGGGCAATCATTGAAGGCTATTATCTTTTTTAAGAGTGTTACCGATGAACGCGAAAAACGAAACGGGTGAATTTGTTCCACTTACTCCATTTATGCTTTATCTTACATGCTTCGTTTCATTATTCATTCTTGCCAGCTTGATCGCTTCAAGTACGATCGTGGGCCGGCGGTTGGCAAAAAGTGATAATACTGTGAGCGATATCCGTTATGCTTTAGATCAATCGGCGATCGTCGCCATCACGGATGCAAAAGGAATCATTACATATGTTAACGAAAAATTCCTGGAAATATCACAATATGAAAAACATGAACTAATAGGGAAAAATCATTCCATCATTAATTCTGGTTATCATCCAAAAGAATTTTTCACTGACCTATGGCTAACGATCAGCCAAGGGCAAACATGGCATGGTGAAATATGCAACCGGGCTAAAGATGGTAATGTTTATTGGGTGGATACAACTATCGTTCCATTTATGAAAAAGGGTAAACCATATCAATATATTTCCATCCGTTCGGATATTTCCAGTCGTAAAAAAGCAGAACATGCTTTAAAGGGGTCAATCAAGGAACTGGAGGATATGCAATATGCAATCAACCAATCCTTGATTGTGGCGATTACCGATAATAAAGGTATCATTATGGAAGTTAATGAAAAGTTTACGGAGGTTTCCGGTTATGGGAGAGGTGAATTGATAGGTCATACACATAAGATAGTTAATTCAGGATATCACTCAAAGGAATTCTTTGAACATATGTGGAAGACCGTCCATGAACGGAAAGTTTGGAAGGGTGAAATTAGAAACAAGGCGAAAGACGGCAGTTTTTATTGGGTGGATACAACAATTGTTCCATTTTTCAACGAAGAAGGAAAGCCATTTCAGTTTCTGGCACTTAGATATGATATAACTGAGCGTAAACAATCGGAAGAGATGCTCCATCGGCAGGATAAATTAGCCGCTGTCGGTCAGCTTGCTGCTGGAGTGGCACATGAAATACGGAATCCGCTGACCTCCATGAAAGGGTATACGGAATTTTTGCAATTGGATGAAACGGACGAAAGCAAACAAGAATATCTGGAAATAATCATGGACGAAATCAATCGTGTGAATGAGATAGTTGAAGAGTTCTTACAATTGGCCAAACCACAGGCCTTGATATTGGAAACGAAAAATCTTGTGCCGATCATTCAAAATGTTGTATCTTTGACGGAGTTTGAAGCCAGGAAGAAGAACATCACGCTGATTTCGGATTGTAATGTCGAAGAGATCTTCGTTCGTTGTGATGAGAATCGATTAAAACAAGTCATATTGAACTTCATTAAAAATGGTATGGAAGCTATGCCTGACGGTGGGTTCATAAAAGTCATTACGGAACTTAAAGAGGATAAAGTGCAAATATCCATTACCGACACAGGAATTGGGATACCGCCGGAGCAGCTTAAGAGACTGGGAGAACCATTTTTCACAACGAAAAAATCTGGTAATGGGTTAGGTTTAATGATCAGCTTTAAAATCATAGAAAGCCATTTGGGATATGTCTTTGTCGAGAGCGAGGTCAATAAAGGTACAGTCTTTAATATTGTGCTCCCTATTTAGCCCAATAGGAAGCAATGAAAAAAATCAACAATTTGGTAGCAGATGTCTGCATGGGGGAACTGGATTTGGAAAAACAAAAGCAAGTCAATATTAGCTTGAAGGTATTTTACCTTTTTTCATTTTTTGCAGTGGGAAGTTTAACACCGCTATTAAGTGTTTATTTGGCCAATGAGGCAGGTTTGTCCGGTATTGAGATAGGTACGATCATGTCTGTTGGACCGATAGTGATGATCGTTTTTCAACCTTTTTGGGGAATTGTCTGTGATTGGAGCGGGAGACCGGCAAAAATACTGGCAATGACATCGTTGCTTGCTGGTGTATTCGGTTTAGGCTACTTGCTGTTCGATCACTATTTACTCATAGTATCCGTCGCTGTCGCTTTGGCTATTTTTCAAAGTGCGATAATACCAGTTTCAGATAGCATCACCCTTCAATATACAATGAAAATCAAATCGAATTATGGGAAAATCCGTTTATTCGGATCACTTGGTTACGGTGTGGCCGTTTTTGTAATGGGAAAATTATCAGAATCCTTCATGGGTCCTTCCGTGATATTTTATGCCTTTTTCTTCGGCCTTTTGATTGCGGCTAGTCTGGCTCTTCGTTTGCCTGAAGAGCCACCTGGGGAAAAGGTGAAGCTTTTCGGTGGAATGAAAGAATTGATCACCATGAAACGATTTCTTATCTTTCTTGCTATAACGTTCTTGCTTTTTGGTCCTAATCTTGCAAATAATGTATACTATGGTTTGTTTGTAGAGGCAAGGGGAGGAACATATACAGGAATTGGCATCGCGTTTCTTTTAGCTGTATTATCGGAAATCCCCTTTATGAGAATTGCAGGTACTTGGATTCATAAAATAGGCTTGCTGCCAATTACCTTATTGGCTGGAACGGCCTCATTGGTCCGCTGGGTTCTGTACTTTACCGAACCAAGTTTGGCTACCGTATATGTGTCTTCGATCATTCAAGGGTTTTCACTTGGCTTATTCATTCCTGCAGCTTTACAATATATCAGGAAAGTTGTCCCTGTACGAATTACAGTAACAGCAATAACGCTTTATTCTGCCATTGGCAATGGATTGGGTAATTGGTTCAGTACCTTCAGCGGCGGAATAATCTTGGATAAATCAGGAATATATGCGGTCTATTTATTTTATGGTTTACTCACGCTGATCGGGATGCTGCTTACAATATGGCTCATGAGGTTAGAAAAAATTTAAAAGCTATGGGGAACCCCATAGGTATAATTGGAAAATGATGGAAATATAGCGAGTGACCTCTTAACCTTTCATGGTGAAGAGGTCTTTTTTTATACTCTATCTGAAAGTTTGAGAGAAGGCATGCTAAATGTTCAAGCAGATTGAACAATTTTTAAAAGGCCGAATCGGATTCATTTTTTCCTTCAGTAGATAAACTCGTTGAAAAACGTAAGGCACTCGCTTTCCGCAGTGCCTATTCTCCCTAGGAAACGCTTTTCACGCAGGAGTCTTGAAAACCCGCTCCAATCAACTTTATTATAAAATTTAGATAGAACCTCTTTTGTAATTTATCTGTAAGTTTATAAAGGAAATGCTTTTAACTATTGGGATTTTTAACCAGAACAATCAGTTTTTTATTTTTGGAAATAATATGATTTAATGGAAGATAGAGAATGAATGGAAGGGTGAGTGTTTTTGAGCAAACCAAATGTGTTGGCTACTACCATCGTATCAGCTTTTATCGGCCTGTTTTTTTATTTTGTCTTGGATGGGCGATTATGGACCATTATGGAAAGAAAACTTCTGATACGGAAGTGATTGAAGAAACACCCATTAAAAAAATGATCTTCCCGATGATTTTACGGTAGTGGCGATAGGCGATTCATTGACACGTGGCACAGGTGATGAAACAGGGAAAGGCTACGTTGGACTTGTTATTGAAGATTTAAAGAGTGAATACAAAAAGAAAACCAATCATTCATAACCTCGGAATCAATGGACAAGTGTCTAAAGAATTGGTACAGCAAGTGAAACAACCGGAAGTGAAGCGTCAAATCCAGGCAGCTAATGTTATTTTAGTTACAATCGGGGGTAACGATTTATTTCAAAAAGGCAAAACCCTGCTTGAATATGATCATGAAGCCATTACTGTTTCACAAAAGAATTTCTTGGGAAATTTACATGAAATTTTTAAAGATATCAATAAAGTCAATGATAAAGCTACCATTTTGTTGCTTGGGCTGTATAATCCGTTTATAGATTTGGATGAAGACTTTGATACGAACCGCATCGTACGGGACTGGAATAATGAAACGGCGGAAGTCGTGGCTCTTTATGAAAATGCAATTTTCGTTCCAACTTTTGATTTATTTCAATTGTCGGTAAATGAGTATTTGTATTCAGATAAATTTCACCCTAATAAGAAGGGATATCGTTTAATTGCTGATAGAGTTGCTCCTTTAATAAAATGGGAGGATGTGGAACGATGAAACAGGTGACATTGACTGTCAGGGACTTGAAAAAAGGATTGGCACAAGGGAAATTATTAAAGGAATTGATTTTGAACTGAATGAAGGTGAGGTTTTCGGCTTTTTAGGACCGAATGGGGCAGGCAAGACGACGACGATCCGCATGTTGGTCGGTTTGATTAAGCCAACCTCGGGTTCCATCCATATATGCGGGTATGATGTTCGTCGGGAATTTACGAAGGCAATGAAGCAAATGGGCTGCATCGTTGAAAATCCAGAGTTATATCCATTTTTGAGCGGGTGGGATAATTTGCTCCACTTTGCAAGAATGTTACCTGAAGTTGATGAAACAAGAATGATCGAGGTTGTTGAACTCGTCGGTTTGCAAGCGAGAATTCACGATAAAGTGAAGACCTATTCGTTAGGAATGAGGCAACGTTTAGGAATCGCGCAGGCAATGCTGAACAGCCCTAAACTGTTGATTTTGGATGAACCGACTAACGGGCTAGATCCTGCCGGAATCCGTGAAATGCGGCAATTCATCAGAAAGTTGGCTGAAGAAGAAGGGATGAGCGTTCTGGTTTCTTCACACTTATTAGGTGAAATACAGCAACTTTGTGACCGGGTCTCAATTATTAAAGGTGGGGAAATTATCAAAACGGATACAGTGGAAAGCTTATTATCCACGCAGGAGCGGATATTTTGGCGAGTGGAACCTATTCAAAAGGGGGCGGAAATTCTTAGCGGCTTCACCGAAATTACCATTGATCAAAAATATATCATTACAGCCCATGATGAACTCAAGACACCTGAATGGAATGCTGCTCTTATCCAAGCAGGCGTGAGGGTGCATGAAATGAATCGAAAGCTCCCGGGATTGGAAGAATTGTTTTTGCAAGTTACCGGTGTCGGAGGTGCAGGCATTGAATAACTTGGTCCAAAATGAAATGATGAAGTTATTGGCAAAGAAACGGTTAATCATAATCGGTATCATCGTTGGAATTTTAGTGCTGATGTTTACATATGCCCAATATAAACAAGTGGAAGAGCAGCGGGAGAAGTTGGGAACTGATGATTGGCGTGCAGCTCTTCAGCAGCAAATCATTGATACTCAAAATCGATTGGGCTCAAATAGGATGCTCGATGAGTGGCGTGAACAGCTTCAAGTTAGTCTGAAGCAGCAGCAATATTACCTCGATCATAATATCAACCCTCAGAACCAGGCGCAGCCACTTTTACACGCATGTTTTTGGAAAATGCAATCGATTTGTTCATTCCGCTGTTAATCATGATTGTGGCTAGTGATATGGTTTCTTCCGAAAATAGTCAAGGGACGATCAAGCTTCTGCTGACACGGCCAGTGGAGCGCTGGAAAATCTTATTGAGCAAATATGTAACATTATTATTATCGGTTTCGATTATCGTGGCGATGACAGCCTTATTATCTTACCTTTTATCAGGTATCGTTTTCGGATATCAAGGATGGGGGCCCCCATAATAACCGGATTCGAATTGAACGGGGCTGACGTGGATGTCAGTCATGTAAGGTTAGTGGAACAATGGAAATTCCTATTGATGGATTTGGGACTTGTCTGGCTGGTGGCGGTTGTTGTAGGGACCCTTTCTTTCATGCTTTCGGTTTTAGTGAGAAGCACCCCTGCAGGCATGGGCATCATGCTGGCTGCATTGATTTCCGGGGCTATATTGAACAATATGGTTTCCTCATGGGAATCAGCGAAATATTTCTTTATGGTGAATTTGAAATTGACCGCTTATATTAGCGGAACGGCTCCACCAATAGAAGGGATGACTTTATTATCCTCCGTCATTACTCTGTTCGTTTGGTGGGCGCTGGCTTTAGTCGTATCTTTTACGGTATTTACCCGGAGGGATGTGTACTGAGAAACAGCCTATATAAATTATATGTTGATTCAGTTTGTTGGACATAATTGGTTCGGATGTTTCGTACCCATGATTAAAATCGGTTTAACTGGCTAGCCAAGCCCTCAAAGACGCTTGGCGGACAGTCGGCGGAAAGGGAGCGGATTCCTGAAATCATCTGCAACTTTTAAAAAATACTGTATGCAAACTCGCTTTCGAATTTGTTTACATTGTGAAACAGCCTATATAAATTATAGGTTGTTTTTTATTTTCTCGTACAGGGTATCCTTTAAAAAACAGTATGTTCAAATTAGGAGGGTTAAAAATGGATGATAATCATTTGAATGAAAAATTCATGCCAATGACTTCAGTTTCCAGTGGAGATATACAGATAGTAAATGAGGATATATATTGTTTGTCCGTCCAAATCGTTAATGTGGTTTTTGTAGGGTCACCCAAAGATGATGAATGGGTATTGATAGATGCAGGGATGCCGCGTTCAGCAGAGGCAATAAAGAAAACTGCAGAAGAAATATACGGACCGCAAAAACCACCTTCTGCGATTATTTTGACACATGGACATTTCGATCATGTTGGTGCACTGATTGAGTTAATGGATTATTGGAAGGCTCCTGTTTATGCCCACATTAAAGAAATGCCTTATTTAACGGGACAGGAAAATTATCCCGAACCGGATCCCACTGTTGAAGGGGGATGGTCGCAAAAATCTCATGGATATTTCCGAATGAGGGAATCAACCTTGATGAAAAAGTTCAGCCATTGCCTGATGACCATAGTGTTCCCGGGCTTAGTGATTGGCAATGGGTTCACACTCCTGGCCATTCGAAAGGACATATTTCACTTTTCCGAGAAAGTGACCGAAGTTTGATTGTTGGTGATGCCTTTGTGAATGTCAGGCAAGATTCCCTATACAAGGTTATCACCCAGGAGAAAGAAATAGCAGGACCACCGCGGTATTTAACAACCGACTGGGAGATTGCCAAAGAATCGGTAAGGCTATTGGAAAGTCTAAAGCCGACTGTTGCCATAACGGGGCACGGGTATCCTATTGAAGGGAAAGAACTGGAAATGGGTTTAGCGAAGCTTGCAAAGGAATTCGATTCATTAGCTAAACCGGATCATGGGAAATATGTAGAATGAAGGGTGAACGTGTTTGATGAATAATTTCTCTAAAGAAGTCAAAAATAAACAAGCAACATATGAAAAATGGAGGGATATCCGTGACTAATTTAAGAGATATCATGACAACAAACGTGGACTGTTGCACTGCGGAAGATAATATATATGAAGCAGCAGTCAAAATGAAGAATGATGATGTTGGTGTCATTCCTGTATTGGAGAATAACCATTTAATCGGTGTTATTACAGACAGGGATATCGTCATTCGCTGTGTTGCCGAGAAAAAGCCGAATTCGACTAGAATTACCGATGTCATTTCCACCAATCTTGTAACAGGCACGCCTGATATGTCAGTGGAGGAAGCAGAGGAGCTAATGGCTACCGAACAAATCAGAAGGCTCCCTATCATTGAGAATGACAAGCTGGTCGGAGTCGTGGCATTGGGTGATCTTGCTGTACACCAACAGACTAATTCAATGGCGGGAAATGCTTTAAGTTCAATTTCCGAGGACAGAGATCAAATTCAACACTAAAAACCAAAACTCTGTTAGCTTTTGCTAACAGAGTTTTGGTTTTTAAAGATACTTATTGAACCATCCTTTGATTTCCTCAACATGTTGCAGTCGCATTTTTGGAGATCCGCTTCGCGATACCTCATGAGTTTCATTTGGGAAGGAAACAAGTACTACTTCTTTTTTTGCCGTTTTAAAGCGACGAAAAATTGCTCACTCTGTTCAATGGGACAGCGGAAGTCCTTTTCTCCGTGAAGTAAAAGTAAAGGGGTATTCACATTGGAAACATATTTTAATGGAGAGTGCTGCCATAGCTTTTCAGCAGAGTTAACGATATCGCCGCCAACTTCCCACTCAGTAAAATAATAGCCAATGTCGCTGACCCCATAAAAACTTAGCCAGTTACTAATGCAACGCTGAGAAACAGCCGCCTTGAAGCGGTTGGTATGTCCGATGATCCAATTAGTCATGAATCCTCCATAACTTCCTCCGGATACCCCTAAATTTTCATGGTCTATAAAATCATACGTAGCTAAAACGTGATCAACTCCAGCCATTAAGTCCTTATAATCCATGCCTCCATAATCGCCCCTGCAGGCATTTACGAAGTCTTGGCCATATCCTACACTACCGCGCGGGTTTGTGAACAATACAGTATACCCTTCATTAGCCAAGGTCTGGAATTCATGAACATAGGTATTTGCATACATCATATGCGGTCCGCCGTGGATTTCCAAAATGAGCGGATATTTTTGATTACCATTAAAACCGGTCGGTCTCATGATCCAGCCGTGAATGTTAAGTCCATCGACAGATGGAAAAGTAATGGGTTCAGCCGTGGACAAATGTTTATCCTTCAAAAATCCTCATTAACAAAACTGATTTGTTCCTTATCACCATTGGTAAGGTTATAAGCAAAGAGATCACCAGGATGAACAGGTGTACTGATGGCCACGACAGCACGGTGGCTTTCGGGGTCTATAGTCAGGCCGTATATATGCTGCGGGTCAAGGATTGATGGATACATAGCACCTTCAATCGAACCATAATACACTCCGGTATTTCCATAATCACTTATTAAAAAGTAAAAACCTTGGCTATCGTTTGTCCACAATATACCTGGGTCGACGGCTCCGATTTGGAAATCCCCAATTGCGGAATCTCAATTTGGACGTCCCATCCGTCGGTCAAACATTGAGTCGTTTGATCGAAAATGGAGTATAACCAGATATTGGAAAAGGTGGCACCGGCAAATTCTTTATTATGGCCAATGAAAGATAGATATTCGCCATTTGGAGACCATTTAGGATCTCTAAAGAAACCTGTACTATCCGTTATTTTCTCTAAAGATTTCGTATCAAGGTCCATGATGAAAATATCTGAAAAAAGTTCATCATCACTTCTTTCTGCATCCCCGCTTATGAATGCAATATGCTGTCCGTCTGGAGACCATGCATTCGGAAGATGATCAATATTGTTTTCCGTTAGCAATGTGAATTCTTCCTTAAAAATGTCCACAATTACAAGCTGCTGATATAACTGATCAAAATAGCCTCTCCCATCCCATTTATACTTGATCCGTTCATACCTATTAACTTCTTTGGATAGATCATTTTCCTTGACCGTATTAAGGTTTTCGCCTTCCTTTAACCCGGTAGAAAGCAGCAACTTGGCGGAACAGGGAGACCAAATAGGCTTTGATGCGCCGTTAACGAAATGGGTGACCTGGCGAGCTTCCCCACCGATGCTCCCAATGATGTGGACTTGTTTTTTTCCTGATCTATCTGATATAAAGGCGATATGCTTGCCGTCGGGGGACCAGGCTGGTGATGTATCACGATTATCCCCAAATGTCCATTGCTTTGTTTCATTCGTAATCAGGCTGAACATAAACAGATTGGAAATGTATTTTTCCGTTTTTTCATCTATTCTGGTTTGGACATAAACCGCCATGCTGCCATCCGGTGATAGCTTTGGATCGGTCACTGATTTCAAGTGAAATAAGTCTCTTGCTGTTATACCTATTTTGTTCATCCTTTTCACCCTTTCATTTCTCATAGTTATGTATTTCGCTAAAGAGAAATATAAATCCTTTAGTAAATGGTAAACGCGTAATGTTTATTTATCAAGGACGAAAGAAATGAAAATAATCCGGCCTTTTTATCAGGTCGGATTATCAGGCTATATAGGCACGAAACTTACAATTACTTCTGCATGTGTCGTGTATGTGGACGGTGCGGCGGAATTTGGAAATTATTTTCTTCCATCATTTTATAATGTTTTTCAAAATGTGAAACCATTTTATCGGCTTCTTCTTTCGAAAGTGCGCCATACTCGACATATTTTTCAATCAATATCTTTTTTGTCAGCGAGTAACTGCTTTTGAATCTTGGCGATTTCCGATTTTTGAGCATCAGTGAATTGAACACTTTCCGTCTTTGCTTTATTTTCATGTGCAGCCGGATGATTAAGGTTGACTAAGAATAGGGAGCAAGCTGTTAAACAGATGACTAAAAACTTTTTCATGAATGAACGACTCCTTCTTTTTGTTTTTTCTGCCTTATTGAAGAACTCTAGAACCTTTAAAACCTGATAGTCCCTTCCTTATGGTGAATGATTTCCAATATGGAAGATTCCTTATTTCTTTATTATCATTTACAGCATTTACAGTTTTATGTAAAAAATAAGGTGAAGGTTTGTTAGAGAAAGATATGGGTATTTTAAATGTAAGTGGGAATTTTGTTGTAACTTCTTATTAATAAAAAATCCTTAAAAAGGGAAGAAAGGGGGATTATCATGATTTGGACGATTATTGGTGTAATAATATTATTATGGGTTCTTGGTTTAGTCTTTAAAGTGGCTGCAGGCTTTATACATATCTTGCTTATCATCGCGGTCATTCTCATTTTGGTTAAAGTTTTTAAGGGAAGGAATCGAATGTAGATTTGTATTGAAGGCTAAAGAGGAATAGTTTATGAATACGGGTCGCTTCAGACTATAGACAAACTACAGTTTTATTAGGACTTGTACAATTTGAACGTTGATTGGAACGTATGGAACTCGCTTTCCCCGCAGGAATCTCGTACCTTCCGTTTCAATCAACTTTGTTTTAATTCAGATAGAACTCCTTATGCGTACAAAATGAGGCGGCCTGTTGAACAGGTCGCCTTTTAATTTTCCAGCAAGCCGTCAATCATAAGGAAGTGGCTGGCCTAACAGCCTCTTATGAATCCATATGGCTGCTTGGGTACCATCCCCCATAGAAATGGTGACTTGTTCGGAATGGGCAACGAGGTCGCCGCCGGCCCAGACTCCTTTAATATTCGTTTCTTTAGTCCGGGGATGAATCACGACATGATTGTTTTCATTGACTTGCACACCTAATTGTAAGGCTAGGTCATTATTAAGTTTGTTCCCTTTAAACGCCGTGAATGCCTTTTCAGCTTTGATAATTTTACCAGATCCTAATTGTATGCCCGTTAACTGCTGTTGGGCATCGACATGAACCTCGCAAACTTCCTCTTCAATTACGGGAATGTGGTTTGCCTTTAACTTTTCCCTATACTCATCATCAATTTTTGATTTCAAATGGTTTACGTAAATGATATCTTTTGACCAATATAATAGAGTAAGCGCCATGCCTGCACCCGCATTTCCACCTCCAAGAACAACGGTTTGCTTATCCGTGATCTCATACCCATCACAGTCAGGGCATATATATGTGGATGTTCCAAGAGTTGAATAGATGTTTTTGATTGGAGGAATGTTATCGGTAATGCCTGTACCAAGAAAAATCATTTTTGCTTGATATTCCCTGTCATTTTTTGTTTGGATAAAAAACTTGTCCTGCTTTTTTCAAGAGATGTCACTGTATCATCCAAGAATTCGACACCGAATTTTTCAGCGTGCTGTCTGCCAAGCGCCCTTAATTGTTTACCGCTTACCCCATCCGGCCACCCAAGAATGTTATGGTAAGCCTTGGCAATGGAAGAGCGGCCTTGAGCAGAATCAATGACGATAATACCATGTTTATATCTTCCGAGCTGGATGGCTGCCTGAATCCCGGCTATACCTCCACCAATAATAATGCAATCTGCTTGTTTCATGAATTCACCGCCCATAAATTTGGAATAAACCTAGTGTTATTCTATCTGTAAAAAATATACCACTAGTCGCTTGAGTTTAAACAAAAAAGGAGGAAGTCCGCAGCTGGCAGATCTTCCTCCCTTTCTTTAATGCCTATATCATTGATTCTGTATTGGTTCGAGCCATTCTTGTGCCCAATTTTGAATTTCGTTCATTACCGGTGCAAGAGCCTTGCCTTTTTCAGTTAAAGAATATTCAATCCTGACCGGTGTCTCCGGATATACGTCCCTTTTGACAATGCCTTCAATTTCCAAGTCCTTTAAACGTTCAGAAAGAATCCTGCCGCTTATAGGGAATGCAGATTCAATATTACAAAACCGTTGAGGGCCATTAAGTAATTGATTGACAATCAATCCAGTCCAGCGTTTACTCAAGATTTGCATTCCTTTTTCAAATCGTGGACAAAGTGTCGTATTATTCATCATATCACCTCATTATTAATATATTATAAGGCATTTACCTCATATGTAACAACTTTACCGAAAATTATTTAGTTACTAGAGATGTTATTAGTATAAGAAATTCATGAGCTTACTTTAAGTATCATGAAAAGTATTCCGCCTCGGATTTGCCACATTTTAAAAAAAGTGCGCTTTTAAAAAATGTGTTCTTTAGAGATACCATAAAAAATATGTTATTTTAATATTGAAGTCAAAGTTTTGCAAATGGAAGGATCCGTGGGAAAGATGAGTGATTTACTGCAAGAGGCCGTATCCTTTATCAGGACAAGTTATCCGGAATTATTGAAAACGGAAGAGGACATAAATGGCAGGATCGAACAAATTAAAAAGGAAATTAATGAAACAGGCAGATATGAACATACATATGAAGAGTTGGTTTATGGTGCTAAATTAGCTTGGCGGAATAGCAATCGTTGCATTGGGCGCTTTTTTTGGGAATCACTGAGGGTGATTGATAAAAGGATGATTCAAAGCGAAGAAGAAATTGTATCGGTCCTCTTTGAGCATATCGAATATGCTACGAATAATGGGAATATCAGGCCTGTGATTACAATTTTCAAACAGAAAGATCATGATCAAAAAGTGGATATTTGGAATCATCAGCTTATTCGTTATGCTGGATACGAGACGGAACATGGCGTAATCGGCGATTCAAGTTCAATAGAATTCACCAAGCAATGTATGGAATTAGGATGGGGAGGGAAATTCGGACCTTTCGATATTTTACCTCTTGTAGTCCAAGTGGACGGAAAGACCCCAAGTTTTCATGAGATACCTGAAAGCCTCGTTAAAGAAGTTCAAATCACCCACCCTGAACTGACATGGTTCAAAGATCTTAAAATAAAATGGTATGCGGTTCCAATCATATCTGGTATGAGGTTGGAAATTGGCGGTATTACTTATTCAGCTGCACCATTTAATGGGTGGTACATGGGAACGGAAATCGGTGCCAGGAATCTTGCTGATGAAGAACGCTACAATATGCTGCCGGCAATCGGGGAGAGGATGGGTTTGGATATTAAACGTGATTCGAGTTTATGGAAAGATCGAGCCCTTATCGAACTGAATGAAGCAGTCCTTCATTCGTATAAAAACACGGAGTCAGCATTGTTGATCACCATACAGCAGCTAAACAATTCAAGAAATTCGAAGAAAAAGAAGCCACTTATGACCGGAAAGTAACGGGGGATTGGACTTGGTTAATACCACCGGTGTCTCCAGCCACGACACACGTCTTTCATCAGCCATATAACAATGAAATAATGAAACCTAATTTCTTTTATCAAATTCCTCCATATAAATAAAGGTTTACATTAACTGGAGTTGGGTATATGTATATCAAGCCAAAAAAATAAGGGGGAAGGTAATGATGGCATTAGGAAGAAACGTCGTATTACTAGGAGTCGGAGTTGCCGGAGTCTCATTTTTATCAAATAAAACGAACAGAGGAAAAGTGAAGGACATGTGGTCCAATGCAAAAGCAAAAACGGTAGGCTTTTGGAATAGGACGGCTTCAGAGATAAATCCTGTAATTGAAAAGGCAGGTCACCCTGATCCATATGATCATGATGACAATAAAATGGTGGATGAAGGCGCCATGTATGGTGTTCACTATTATAATAATGCTAAGCATGGATAAAGTAATCAGACTCGCTTGGGGATACCCAAGCGTTTTTTTGTAGATATTTTCTTCTTTAATCGAGAAAAGTCAGATTATTGTGAATTCCAGATAAGGATTCAAGGTATTAAATTCTTTATTGTGCTTTAAATGAATAAGGATTAAGATTAAAGAATCGAAAGGAAGTGGATACGAGTGAGCAGCAGTTCTTATGATCCTGAACCCAGAAAGCAAGAGGAAGCCAATATGATGCTAGTAGTCGAGACTGTTATTCTCCCTGAGTATCTGCTCGAAGAAGGTAAATAAGGCTTTCTCTATAGAAGAGGAGGTCAAAAAATGATTGAAATCTACAAGACGGATGATAACCGTCACCTGAAAAATATCGAGGAAATGACAAAAGGTTCCTGGGTGAACATTGTCGCGCCCACAGAAACTGAAATAGAATATATATGCACGACTTTGAAGTTACCGGTCAATTTCATGAAAGATCCACTGGATGATGAGGAAAGGCCCCGAATCGAAAAAGAGGATGATAATGTTTTAATTATTGTCGACTTCCCATATTTGACCAGGGACGAAGCCGACTTACCGATCTTTGAAACGATTCCCATAGGAATGATCTTTACCAAAGACTGTTTCATTACGGTATCTTTGAAAGAAACACCGATATTGGCGAATTTCAAAAACAATAAGATCAAAGGTTTTTTCACCAATAAGAAAACGAGGTTTGCTTTACAATTATTATTCGAGATTTCATCCTATTATTTACGTTACCTGAAACAGATTAACAAGATGACTAATGAAGCCGAACGTGAGTTGCATCAGTCAATGAAAAATAAAGAATTATACACTTTCCTTGCTTTGGAAAAAAGCCTGGTTTATTTTACGACATCATTGAAATCCAATCGTGTAGTACTTGATAAGATCCTCCGTTTTAATTATTTGAAAATGTATGAAGAAGATAAAGAATTGCTTGAGGATGTAATCATCGAAAATGCCCAGGCTATAGAAATGGCAGAAGTGTATCTTTCCATTCTAAGCGGCATGATGGATGCGTTCGCTTCGATCATTTCCAATAATGTCAATAATGCCATGAAGTTTCTAACATCAGTGACCATCATATTAACGCTGCCGACGATGGTGGCAAGTTTTTACGGAATGAATGTTGAGCTGCCATTTGAACATAATCGGTTTGCTTTCATTTTTACATTATTAATTGCCATCACTTTGGCAGGGACGACGGCATTCATTTTTTGGAAGAAAAAATATTTTTAAAATTAACCGGCCTATTAAGCCGGTTTTGTTTTATTCCTCAAAAAAATCAGCAAATCCTTCACTATTAATGCGATCTGTATAAGGGTTCTCATCATTTACATTCTTTGCATCCAAATTTGTTTTAATCACCAAACGGGGACTCTGTGATGCTTCTCTGATGATACGATCGTTCAACTCTTTAAAATCCGGTACATTCTTATTGCCGGGTTTGTTTGGTTCCAATAAAACCACCTCCATTTCTATCTTTGCAATAAATGATGGGGTGTATTCATGAATATTCTTTGGTTTGGGAAGGATAAAGGACTGAGGAGGAGATCATGATGACCAAATGGAACGAGCAAGCAGCTACCAATAATAATTTAAGGGCAAGTGATTTAAACCCAGATGGAGCCGATAAAGGAAAAATGGATTCAAAAACAATAGATGGAGATCAATTGAATGATCTAAAGATCCAAGAGGAAATCAGAAAGCAAAATATGTAAGAGAAGACCCTGAACGTCAAAGTAAAGCAACACAGGATCATGCAGTGGAAAACGCTTGGCGGATAAGCCAAGCGTTTTTTTTGCGTATAATGGTCGGGATTACAAGGTTGATTTAGGATTCTCTTTTATCAGGAACGCTTTTGCTTTTTAAGTGAAGAGGGTTGAGTGAAGGACCCGGTTTCTTTTGTAGTGGTACCTTGCCCCTCTACCTGAGAAGAACCTAAACGAGTTTGTGAAGCATCTTTCTTGTTTTTTCCATTCATGTTTATCACCTCGGTATTACTTTCCTATTTCCTTTGCATCCTATACATATATTGAGGGTGAAAAGGACAGGTTAGAAGGTAGAGGAGGTGTGTGTTGATGTCAAAAATCGGTGTTGAAGAATCATTAACGAATATTCAGGAAGCACTTCGTGAAAAAGGTTTTGATGTTGTGGAAATTAAACAAGAAGCTGACGCAAAAAATGTGGATTGTTGTGTGGTAACAGGTTTGGATAGTAATGTGATGGGTATAAGCGATACTTCATTAAAAGCGTCTATCATTGAGGCAAATGGTTTAACGGCTGATGAAGTGTGCCGCGAGGTTGAAAATAAAGTGAACACCATTCAATAGTTCAAAAAGTGCCTAAACCGATATAGGGTTAGGCACTTTTTCTGTTTTCAAGGTTACTGTGCTATGGAAATTGTAGCAATCAATTCCACCGCTACATTACCTTTGATCGCTCTGGAAATCATACATGAAGTTTCAGCTTTTTCTGCAAGTTTCCTCGCTTTTTCAGCCGTTTTTTCAGAAGTGCCCGGCACTAATATAAGTGCAGGGCGATGAATGATTTTCTTGTAGGTGAATACACCATTCGTAACATCCACTAACGCTTCCGATTGCATGGTCAAGCTCTCTTTTTCTATATGGGCTCGCTCTAACATGGCAGCATAGGTAATGATATAGCAGGTTGATGCAGCCCCAAGCAGCATTTCATCGGGATTGGTACCAATCCCTGGTCCGTCCATTTCCGTAGGAATACTTATCTGTGTTTGAAGATTCCCTGAGTGAATCGTGCCGATATCATTTCTGCCGCCGGGCCACTCCGCAGTTAAATGAAAGTGATGTATCGTCATTTTTTAACCTCCTTACTATTCTATAGTGTAAACGACAAAACAGGTTAAGTATCCGATTTTGCTCACTCAGTCAAATATTCCAGCGATCCGCTGAGTTTTGAAACGGCCGTATAATCCGCCAGAAAGATGAAAAATTGTGGAACCGGTCGAAAAGTCTACCGCTGTGTCGAGCTAAGGTATGAATCGATCAAATAAATTACCGTCCTGCCGAATTACGTTTCCAGTATGCTCAACTGACAGAAGCATTCTTATTGATATATGGGGATACATGTTAATGAAAACAAAAGGCAGAGGCATTAGGCTATTTTAAGCACAATATTGGATAGGCTTTTCTATAATGATATAGACGGTTTTATATAAATAATACTTCATTAAGGAAGGGCTGAAAAGTTGACTACACTGAGTAATATGTTCGATTTGACTAATAAAACGGCTATCATTACCGGCGGCGGCAGAGGACTGGGCAAACAGATCGCCATGGCGTTGGGAGAAGCTGGCGCAAATATAGTCATCGCTTCACGAAATCTACCTGTATGTAAGGAGGTATGTGAAGACTTGCAATCGATGGGTGTTAATGCCGTTGCCTTTGAATGTGATATCACGGATGTGAGTGCCATTGAACATGTCGTTCAGGAAACGGTTGCTCAATTCGGCACGATCGATATTCTTGTCAATAATAGCGGTACGTCCTGGTCAGGTCCGCTTTTGGATCTTCCCAAGGATAAGTGGGAAAAAGTATTGAATGTTAACGTTACAGGTACATTCCTGTTTTCACAGGCTGTAGCAAAGGTCATGAAGCAGCAAAATTCCGGAAAAATCATAAATATTGCATCGGTGACAGGTCTTGGCGGGACATTTCCTGAGCTTTTGGATACGATTGCTTATAACACCAGTAAGGGTGCCATCATCACAATGACCAAGGATTTAGGGGTTAAACTTGCTAGATACGGCATCCAAGTCAATGCAATAGCACCTGGATTTTTCCCGACTAAAATCACAAAGAAAATTCTTGAAAAGTCTAACTATGACATATTAGGTAAAACTCCGGCTGGCAGGTTTGGCGATGAAGATGATTTGAAGGGTGCCGCCGTATTTTTAGCCTCACAGGCTTCTGACTATATGGTGGGTCATATTATGATCATTGACGGGGAATATCGGCATTAGTGTAAACGAAGAAGAAAGGAAGGAAGGAATATATGACGGAAAAATCCAATTTTTATAAAGGGCTTAAATTACTAGGCACACAAAAAGAGCAGCAGCTGAATAGTAAAATTCAAAATCTGCTGAATAATCGCGAATTAATTGAAAGAGTGAGCGATAATGCACAAATGCAGGTTCCAAGAATAAATAGGCTGCAGGAAGCCTCAGAAAGAATGTCCATCATCATGAATTACCCAACAAAAAGAGATGTGGCGAGTTTAGCGAAATTAGTCATCCAACTCGAAGAAAAAATTGATAGGTTAGAAGAGTTGGTTTCTACACTTGTTGAGGATAAGGGGCGGAATGCCGGAGGTAAATCTTCAAGTCGCAATAACGGCAATGCCAATTCATCCCGCAGTATGAAAAAGAAATCAAGGTTGGCATCCAATGAAATGGAAGGGAGTAAAAAAAGGATATCTGATTTTATGAATAACTCCTTATTGTTAAGCTCAAAGTTGCCTGAGTTCGATTCAGTTGGACAGGGGAATTCAAATGTCTAAGCGGAAAGTGCCGAAAAATCAATCTGAATCCAAAACTAAATGGCAACATTTATTGGATATTCCCAATCAGCCAATGCCTGAAATGGGACTGACGCCGAAAATAGCGGTGTGGAAAAAACAAATCAACGCTTTGGTTTTATCCGTCAGCACATAAAAAATATGATGTACCGGTTTTTCTTATATATTCACTAATCAATACTCCGTTGATTCTTGATTTGTCCCCAGGGAATAGTTTAATTGAATCTTTTGTAAATGAAGGTTTTGATGTATATTTGCTTGATTTTGGAAGCCCCGGATTTGAAGATGGTGAAATATCGATCGAAGATTATATCGTCGATTATATTCAAAAAGGAGTGCAGCGTGCATTACGCCACGCTGGAGCATCAGAAATTACAGTGATGGGGTTTTGCCTCGGCGGTACAATAGCCGCAATATATGCTGCGATTGCAGACGAGCCGATCAAGAATTTGATTCTTTCCGTGACCCCGGTGGATTTCAGTGCCTCAGAATTTTTTGATCAATGGCAAAAAGCGTTGAAAGAAGGAACAGCGGATTTTGACGAGACAATAGATATTTATCAAACGATACCAGCCAGTGCAGTTAAATATGGAATCCGGTTAATTACATCGCCCGTCTATATATCACCCTATTTATCTTTATTGAATCAAGCGGATGATGAGAAATACGTTCAAAATTGGCGTCGCTTCAATGCTTGGGCTAATGGGCATGTACCTTTATCAGGAGCAGCCGCAAAAACAAATAACCAAGGATTTATTGATAAAAAATAGCTTGGTTAATGGTGGTTTTAAGGTAAGGGGAAAAAAGGCGAAGCTATCGAAAATTGATGCGAGTGTTTTGGTCATAGCAAGTAAGTATGATCGACTGGTCCCACAGGAAATGATATATCCGGTAATGGAGCATTTAACATGTAAGGATAAGACATATAGCTTACTGAAAAGTGGACATGCTGCTAAACAATATTCCGGTATACTCCCATATTATTTGAAGGAATGGCTGCCAGGGCGTTCTTCACCAATACAATAAAGATTACTAGGGGGATGTGAAATGTACGTGTTGAAAGCCAGTGAAGATATAAAAATCATGCCGGTTATAGAGAATATAGGCTTTGCGTCATTGGTATTTTCAAAATTTTTTGCAACATTTCCGGATTACTAAAGCCAAATAAATGAAAGGGCTGGCTCGTCATGTAGAGCCAGCCCCTATTGTATCAATGATAATAGTTCACACGTTCTTCAAGTGGTGAGAAGTCTTTATCGCCAGGTTCTGCAGTGGGTTTTCCAAAGGGCATCTGGGCGATAAGTTTCCAATCGCGTGATATATCCCATTTCTTTCTCACTTCGTCATCGATTAAAGGATTATAATGCTGAAGGCTCGCACCGAACCCCTCAATTTCCAAGGAAGTCCATACCACAAATTGTAAAATGGCAGAGGATTGGTTCGACCAAATCTGAAAATTTTCGGCATACGTTTTGTATTTTTCTTGGAGCCTATTTATTATGGCCTGGTCTTCAAAGAATAAAACCGTTCCATACCCATTTATAAATGACCTCATTTTTTCTTCCGTTTTTTAAAATCTTTGTCACCGACTGCTTTTCTTAATGTTTCTTTCGTGATATGCCATAATTGGTCGTGGCTTTGACCAGTTAATACAATCACTCTTGCACTTTGGGAGTTGAAAGCGGAAGGGGAGTATTGAACGGCATGATCGATAACTTCTTTAATCCTTTTATCAGGAACAACATGTTCCTTGCTAAGGGAATAATAAGAGCGTCTATCTTCAATTGCGCTAAAAAAATCTTTAACCATATATCACACCTCCATTCTTATACCGATTTATTTTGACCTGAATTTTTTATTTTATAATAAGTGAATCCGGGTGAAATTATTTGAATGAAAATGGTTGACAATTTTATCCCTGTCGTTTATCTTTAAATCAAGATATTTGCATTAAAAGTATTATGTTAGGTTGAATACCTTGAATTCGAGATATTATTTGCGGATTTTTTCATCTCCTTAAGGGGAGATTTATAAAGATAGGAGTGGTACGGATGGAATTAAAAGGATTACATCATGTTTCGGCGATTACAGCAAAAGCGGGAAATAACTTTGAATTCTACACAAAAGTCTTAGGAATGCGATTAATCAAAAAAACGGTGAATCAAGATGATGTTCGTGTGTATCACTTATTTTATGGAGATCAAATTGGTTCACCGGGAACGGAATTGACGTTTTTTGAAATTCCAAATGCTGCCCGCACTCATGAGGGAAACAATAGCATTTCAGAAATTTCTTTAAGGGTGAGGGATGATGAAGCGCTAGGATATTGGAAAAAACGGTTTGTGGAATTCAATATTGAGCATGAGGATATATCGAGCCGTTTTGAAAGAAAGGTGCTTTCTTTTAAAGATCCTGAAGGGCAGAGGCTTCTTCTGGTTTCCGATCAGGATAATAACGGCGTTCAAGGAGGATTTCCGTGGGATGGCAGCCCAGTACCGAAAGAGTTTTCCATCCTTGGATTAGGGCCAGTAAAACTTACAGTACCCAATATTGCACAAACAGAAAGTGTTCTTATCAAGGTATTGGGGTTCAGGAAATCAGGCACATACCCATCGACAATCAGGGGGCAAAATCCGATAGTCGTTTATGAGACGGGTGAGGGGGGACAGGAGCGGAACTCCATATTGAAGAAAGGAATGACATACCTCGGGAAAGGTTGGGGAGAGGTGGAGTACACCATGTTGCCTTCCGGGTGGATACTGAAGAAGAATTGAGAAAATGGGTAGAAAAAATTAGTGAATCGAAATTCGTGAACTCTGGATATGTGGACCGCTTTTATTTCCGTTCACTCTATTTTAGGGAGCCGAATGGCATATTATTTGAACTAGCTACTGATGGACCTGGTTTTGAAGTGGATGAAGCTGAGCAGCACCTAGGTGAGAACCTTGCTCTGCCACCTTTTTGGAATCGAAAAGAAAGGATATTGAAGCGAATTTAAAACCACTGAATACAAAGTCAACTAATTAATTAACCGGAAAGGAAGTAATCGGCATGCAAAAGCAAAATGCAGGAATACATCATATAACCGCAATTGTAGGCAACCCTCAAGAGAATGTGGATTTTTATGCTGGAGTATTGGGAATGCGTATGGTGAAAAAACCGTTAATTTTGATGATCCAGGTACCTACCATTTATATTTCGGAGATGAATCCGGTTCACCGGGCACTATCATCACTTTCTTTCCTTGGCCTGAGGCATACCGAGGGACAATTGGCTCCGGACAAGTGGGGATTACAACGTATGCCGTTCCGGAGGGATCAATTGGCTTCTGGGAAAAGCGTTTGGATAAGTTTAACATAGACTTTGAAAAGGTTTCACGTTTCGGTGAGGAATATCTGGAATTCCAAGACCCACATGGTTTGCAACTTGAACTGGTTGAGCGTAAAGAAGGTAAAAATAGCGAGTGGTCATTCGGCGGTGTACCAGCTGATAAGGCGGTCAAGGGATTCGGCGGTGCTGTATTATTGACGTCAAAACCGATCAAAACGATGGAACTATTAGTGGAAGTGATGGGCCTGCAAAAGATTGGGGAAGAGGGAGATTTCATCCGCTTCAGATCCACATCGGATATTGGAAATTTGATCGATGTTAAAAAAACGGTTTTACCAAATGGTAAAATCGGAGTGGGAACTGTCCATCACATTGCATGGCGTGCGAGCGATAATGAAGATCATAAAGAATGGAGGGAGCATATCGGTAACCATGGCTATGGTGTGACACCCTTTACAGACCGTCAATACTTCGATGCCATTTATTTCAGGGAAGATGGAGGCATACTCTTTGAAGTTGCCACAGATCCACCTGGCTTTGCTCATGATGAAACGAAGGAAACGATGGGCA
Source organism: Peribacillus frigoritolerans (assembly GCA_030562215.1). GTDB lineage: Bacteria > Bacillota > Bacilli > Bacillales > DSM-1321 > Peribacillus > Peribacillus frigoritolerans_B. The sequence continues at coordinate 1,469,959 of JAUPFL010000002.1, forward strand.
GTAAATTAATGCTGCCGCCATGGTTGGAAGAAAAACGGGAAGTTATGGAAAAACGTTACTGCCGGCAGTGCCGAGAGTACTAGAGGAGGATAAATGATGAAACATATTTTTCAAAAAGGAAGTAATCCAGAAGCTCCGTTACTATTGCTTTTACATGGCACTGGAGGAACGGAAACAGATCTCTTGCCATTATCGGAAATGGTTTCACCTGGTTCATCCATATTGAGCGTACGGGGAAATGTACTTGAAAACGGAATGCCTCGTTATTTCCGACGGTTAGCTGAAGGGGTTTTTGATGAAGAGGATTTGATCTTCCGAACGAAGGAACTTTATGACTTCTTGGAATTGGCGTCCGGAAAATATGACTTCGACCGTGACAGAGTGGTGGCATTAGGTTATTCCAATGGTGCAAATATAGCGGCAAGTTTGCTGTTCCATTACGAGGGGGCATTACAAGGAGCGATTCTTCATCATCCAATGGTTCCTAGACGAGGGATCGCTTTGCCTTCCTCTCGCATATTCCTGTATTTATTGCTGCAGGAAAAAACGATCCGATTTGCCCGGCAGCAGAAACTGATGAACTTAATCAACTTTTACTGCAAGCTGGCGCTACAGTTGAAGTTCAGTGGGAAAATCACGGTCATCAGTTAACACGTTCAGAGGTTGAGGCAGCAGGTTCCTGGTTTCAAAAGAAATTTTTATAAGAATGGAGGGAATGAAGATGATTTCTGTTAATCCTGAAAGTCTGACTGAACGGGATAATTATAAGTTTTTGACTGGAAGCATTATACCTAGACCTATTGCGCTGGTTACGACACAATCTGAAACCGGTACGATCAATATAGCGCCGTTCAGCTTTTTTAACATAGTTAGTTCAAACCCTCCGATGATTTCCATTTCTGTTCAACGGAAAAAAGGAGTTTCAAAGGACACAGCCCGTAATGCAATTCAAACAGGTGAATTCGTTGTTCATATCACTGATGAAAATAATGTTGCTGATGCAAATCGAACGGCAAAGGAACTCCCATCTGACGAAAGTGAATTGGGTCTTACTAATTTCACGCCGACTGTTAGTGATAAGGTATCCGTACCAGGATTGCTAGAAGCGAAGGTACGTTTTGAATGTACATTAGAGCAATCGATACCATTGGCAGGTTCCAAGAATGAACCTGGTTGTGATTTACTGATAGGGAAAATAGTCTGCTATCATATAGAGCAAGATATTTACCATAATGGCCGAATTGATCAGAATGAGCTAAAACCTGTAGCAAGATTAGCAGGTCATACCTATACAAAACTAGGGGAATTATTTGAAATAGAACGTCCTTAAGGAAAAAGATAAAAATGGCGACATCTTATAAGATGTCGTCATTTTTTAAAAACCAATATGATCCCGGTTAGCTTTATTTGCAATTTTTATTACGCGAAAGTTCCAAAAGTAAGCAATCATTTTAATATTAATGACGCAGGCGCCATGAACATTAGTAATTAAATGGAAGTCTTTACACTACGAAACAAAACTTGACAATTTTTTTATAGATTGATAAAGTTATAAAAAATAATTTCTTATCCAGAGAGGTGGAGGGACTGGCCCTATGAAACCTCAGCAGCAGGTCCACAAAGACACTGTGCTAATTCCAGGGGGTGAAACCTTGATAGATAAGACCGTACGTGTTTATTTGTCAGTAACGCACTCTTTTTAGAGTGCGTTTTCGTTTTTTCTGGATTCAAGATTAAGGAGAGTAAGAATGGAGAACAAAAGGAAGCATGATTTTCAAAGGCAAATGCAAGCACGGCATATAATAATGCTATCGCTTGGCGGGGTGATTGGTACTGGTTTATTCTTAAGTTCGGGTTATACGATTCACCAGGCTGGTCCGTTTGGCACCATCCTTTCATATCTGATTGGTGCATTAGTGGTATATCTTGTCATGCTATGTCTAGGTGAACTGTCAGTGCATATGCCCGAGTCAGGTGCGTTTCATAGTTACGCAGCCAAATACATCGGACCAGGGACAGGGTATACAGTAGCCTGGTTGTATTGGCTAACCTGGACTGTTGCACTAGGTTCGGAATTCACGGCTGCAGGATTGTTGATGCAGAGATGGTTTCCATCAATCAGTGTCTGGATATGGAGTGCTCTATTTGCCATTTTGGTCTTGGCATTAAATGCATGGACCGTTAAGTTTTTCGCTGAATCCGAATTCTGGTTTGCGTCTATAAAGGTATTCGCTATCGTAATATTTATTATTCTGGGAGCTGCGGCAATGGTAGGTTTTATTCCAATAATTAACGCACAATCAGCTCCGTTATTTTCCAATTTTACAAGTGCTGGTTTATTTCCAAATGGTGCCTTTGCCATTCTAATGACGATGCTCGCGGTGAATTTTGCATTTTCTGGAACTGAATTAATCGGAATTGCAGCTGGGGAAACTGTGAATCCTGAAAAACGATACCAAAGGCAATCCGTATGACATTATGGAGATTGATTATCTTTTTTGTAGGAACCATCGTTGTATTATCCGCATTATTGCCTGTTTCGGATGCAAGCGTATTAGAGAGCCCCTTTGTTGCCGTTCTAGAACGAATTGGAGTGCCATATGCAGCGGATATTATGAACTTTGTTATATTGACGGCCATTTTGTCCGCTGCAAACTCAGGACTATATGCCTCATCCAGGATGCTTTGGTCACTTGCAGATAAGAAAACTATTTCCCCAATATTTGCAAAATTGACAAAACGGGGTGTTCCGTTGAATGCAGTCCTTTTCAGTATGTTGGGCGGTGTATTAGCACTTTTCTCGAGTATTATTGCGCCGGATACTGTATACATAGTGCTTGTTTCCATTTCTGGACTAGCTGTGGTTATAGTTTGGATGAGTATTAGCGCGGCACAGTTTCTATTTCGCAGACGATATATAAACGAAGGAAACTCAATTAATGATTTGGCTTATCATACACCATTATATCCATTCGTACCAATCGTTTCATTTATGCTATGTCTTGCTTCATGCATAGGAATTGCATTTGATCCTACACAAAGAATTGCACTATATTGTGGCATTCCGTTTATTTTGTTTTGCTATGGAAGTTATTATCTGACACAAACCATAAAGAAAAGAGGAGTAGACCATGAAGAATAAAATTAACCCAATTGAAGCAATTTTACGAGGTCATTCAGTCATGATTTTGGACGGGGCTTTAGCTACAGAGCTTGAAAGGCATGGGTGTGATTTGGACGATCCCCTGTGGTCTGCACGAGTATTACTTGAAAATCCAGAAGTGATTTACCAGGTTCACTCTGACTACTTTCGAGCTGGTGCTGACTGTGCGATAACGGCAAGCTACCAAGCAACAGTTGAAGGTTTCGCCCTCCGCGGAATACAAGAAAAAGAGGCATTGGATCTAATCCGGAAAACGGTTTTACTTGCAAGAAAAGCAAGAGATGAATTTTGGAAGGAAGAATATCAAACGATTAGACCTAAGCCATTGGTTGCTGCATCAGTTGGACCTTATGGGGCTTATCTTGCAGATGGGTCAGAGTATGTAGGGAACTATGGTGTTTCAGATGAAACGTTAGCGGCATTTCATCGCTCGCGAATATCAGCTTTGATTGAAGCAGGAGCTGACATTTTAGCATTTGAAACGATTCCTTCCCTGCAAGAAGCAAAAGTATTACATTCATTATTGAAAGATTATCCAGAAGTTTACGCTTGGCTATCCTTTTCTTTGAAAAATGAAAAAGCGATAAGTGACGGTACATTGCTGGAGGACTGTACCAGATTGTTTGGGGACAGTGAGCAAATTGCCGCAATTGGCATCAACTGTGCACCAGTATCAATTATCACGGAAGCCATACAGGTGTTGCGTGCAAACACGCATAAACCAATTATCGTTTATCCGAATTCCGGTGAATCATATAATCCAGAAACTAAAACATGGCATGGTCAAGAATCATGTAACAGGCTCGACCTGAAATCTGAAGAATGGCACCATGCGGGGGCAAATATAATTGGGGGATGTTGCAGAACGGCGCCTGATCATATTGCAGACATTTCAAGAAAGTGGCGACCTTCCGTGGTAACATCCTCCTAGCCATTCTTTGTCATCAAAAATGTTTTTATTAATTATGTAAGTAGTGGGTAAACCTATAAACAAAAAGAACAGGAAGCGTCATAATCTGGCGGTTCCTGTTCTTTTTGGGGCTCTTTTTTCAGATTCGAGTTATTTGAAAAGGTTGTAATCCACCCTGCTGCAAAACAGTAAAAAGAGAAATTAAATCATATTTTTTCGTGCTTGGGAAAACTATACAAACAATGAATAGAAAGGAGAGAATGAGTTATGAGCCGTGGTAAAAATTTTAATCACAAAGAAAAAGGACATCCAGGAAATTTACCCAATAATAGAATTAGCGAAGAGAAGGAACACAGTCGCCAGTATGAACAGATTGAGGATATTGTCACACATGAGGCTTTCAAAAATCGGGAAAAAGAAGATGAAATGCCTTAATATATTGAGATGCCTTAATATATTGAGGTGCAGTATATTTGTTGAGACATTATATTGAGCAATTTTCCATTTCTTTAAGGGGATTATTAAATTTCCAATAATATAAGCACATGAATTAAAGACATAACCTCAACTTCATGTTGCATCTTGTTTTGGGCTTGATTTTCAGTTTTATACGGGGGAAAACCATGAGCTGTGCCATGGTTTTTTCTTTCATTGCAAATAAACCAAGAGGTAAAATCGGAGATTAAACTGAAATCAAATTTCCCTTGATGGAAAAGCAAATAAGTTAAAGAAGAAAACAGAATAATGAAGATGGATGACCTTTTAATAAGCCGACTTTCTTCTATATAGTTAATAAAACTTAAATTTCTAAACAAGGGGCATTATTAGTATATTCTCTTGTCGTCCAGAAATCGTTTCGTGCAGCGTCAAAAAGGGCGAACTTAACGATTGATCAGAACCGACTTATCTAATTGGTGAAAGTCGCGGTGTTTTACGGTTTTAATAAACATGCCAGGTAGTATAAGAACCTGCTGATAAAGTACTGTTCGTTCCCCAAATACAAGTCTTAAACTCAATGTCTGCTATGTTTCATTTTGTTTATCGCGATTGATTTCCACTTCTCGTTTAGCTCTAATAAAAGCGATAAATTGAATCGTTTCCTCTTCAGAAAGAGAGATTCCATCGACAGCTAGCTCCATATCTGATAAATCCGTTAATTCCATTACTTGAGGTGACTCTGTGTTAATATCCTTATATGGATAATCCACTCGGCCTAGAATGTAATCAGTGGATGTATCATATAAGCCTGCCAATAAATTAATCGTTTCTAATGAAGGGCGGCGGTGGCCCGATTCGTAACCTGCATAGGTACTCTTGGCGATACCGAGTCTGTCAGCAGTATATTGCAAAGACCACCTTTTGGCCTTCCTTAATGTAGTCAATCTTTTTAAAATCATTATTATTACTCTCCTTTTATATAAATCCATTATAACATCATTTTGAAAAAAGTGTACGCGTAATGAATAACTTTAGCTTGATTTCACTATGAAACATGACTATAATAACATGTGGTGTACGCGTAACATGTACATTTACAGCGAAAACAACCTTTTCTGAGATGATTAGAGTGATAGTGAAACAGGGAGGCTTTTAGGGGTAGTATATTGGAAAAGTTGAAATCAAAAATGAAGAAGTTGATGTTGATTACTACAGGTGGTACAATTGCATCGTTAGAAGGAAAAAATGGACTAGTTCCAGAAATGAAAGCTGACGAAATTTTAGGTCACCTACCGGGATTGGATTTACTATGTCAGATTGATAGTAAGCCTTTGATGAATATTGATAGTACAAATATGCAGCCGGAAGATTGGACAGAAATGGCACAATCCATCCATGAGCACTACCAAGATTACGATGGCTTTGTGATTACTCATGGAACAGATACAATGGCTTACACTTCAGCTGCGCTCTCATATATGTTACAAGATTTAGGGAAACCAATCGTCATTACAGGTTCTCAGATCCCAATTGCCTTTAAAAAGACAGATGCCAAAAGAAATATCTCTGATGCGATTCGGTTTGCTTGTGAAGATATTGGAGGAGTATATGTTGTTTTTGACGGCAGAGTCATTCAGGGTACGAGGGCCATTAAATTGAGAACGAAAAGCTATGATTCGTTTGAAAGTATTAACTATCCTTATATTGCTACCATATTCAAAGATAAAATTGAGTATCTAAAGCCAGTTCATTCACCAAAGAATAAGGAAGCTAAGTTAGATGCTTCCCTATGTACTGAAGTTGCATTGGTCAAGCTGCATCCCGGTATTAAGCCTGAATTCTTTGATTTTCTGAAAAATCATTGTCGGGGAATCGTAATTGAAAGTTATGGAAGCGGTGGTATTCCATTCCAAGGAAGAAATATTTTAGAGAAATTGAATGAGTTAGTACAATGTGGAATATCCGTAGTCATCACTACCCAATGTTTAGAAGAGAGGGGAAGATATGGATATTTACGAAGTGGGACGGAAAGTGAACAAGAATGTCATCATTCGTTCCAGAAATATGAATACAGAAGCCATCGTTCCGAAGCTGATGTGGATATTAGCTAAGACGCGGGATCCTAAAAAAGTGAAGGAAATGATGGAAACACCGATTGCAGAGGACATTACATTCTAGAACAAACAAAGGGGCAAGAGGAAATGTTGATAGAAGAGAGAACATACCGAATCGAGAAAGACTTTCTTGGGGAAAAGGAAATTCCGGCAGATGTTTATTATGGAATACAAACTTTACGCGCAGTAGAAAATTTTCCGATTACCGGTTACAAAGTCAATGAAGAAATGATTCGTGCACTAGCCATGATTAAAAAAGCGGCCGCTTTAGCGAATATGGATACCAAACGGTTATATGATGGTATTGGAAGCGCTATCGTCAAAGCTTCTGAAGAAGTGATCGATGGAAAGTGGCATGAATATTTCATCGTTGACCCAATTCAAGGCGGTGCGGGTACTTCGATGAATATGAACATTAATGAAATCGTTGCCAACCGTGCGTTAGAACTTTTGGGGCACAACAAAGGTGATTATGTGCATGTTAGTCCAAATAGCCATGTTAACATGTCACAATCAACAAATGACGTATTCCCAACTGCCATTCATTTATCAACACTACGACTTTTGGAGCAATTGTTACAAACAATGACCAAGATGAGTGGGGTTTTAAAGGATAAAGCAAAACAATTTGATCATGTTATCAAAATGGGACGCACACATCTTCAGGACGCAGTGCCGATTCGCCTTGGTCAAGAATTTGAGGCTTACAGTCGCGTGTTGGACCGGGATATAAAACGAATCAGTCAATCACGTCAACATTTATATGAAGTGAATATGGGAGCAACAGCAGTGGGAACGGGATTGAACGCAGATCCGCGTTACATTGAAAATGTTGTTACATATTTAGCTGAAATCAGTAACTTGCCGCTTGTAGGAGCAGAGCATTTAGTAGATGCAACCCAAAATACGGATGCATATACTGAAGTGTCAGCCTCATTGAAAGTATGTATGATGAATATGTCTAAAATTGCTAATGATTTACGTTTGATGGCTTCAGGTCCGAGAGCGGGATTAGGAGAAATCACACTTCCAGCCCGCCAACCAGGTTCATCCATCATGCCAGGAAAAGTAAATCCAGTAATGCCGGAATTAATTAATCAAGTCGCTTTCCAAGTGATCGGGAACGATAATACGATTTGCTTAGCATCAGAAGCAGGACAACTAGAGTTGAACGTAATGGAGCCAGTGCTTGTATTCAATTTGTTGCAATCAATCAGCATTATGAACAATGCTTTCAATGTCTTTACAGATTATTGTTTAGAAGGCATTGAGGCTAATGAGCAACATTTAAAAGATTATGTCGAACAAAGTGTTGGAGTGATTACAGCAGTCAATCCGCATCTTGGGTACGAAGTGGTTTCACGTATTGCCCGTGAAGCGATATTGAAAGGGAAATCAGTTCGCGAACTTTGTTTACAATATGATGTGTTGACAGAAGAGGAATTGGATCTGATTCTAAATCCTTATGAGATGACAAAACCCGGAATAGCGGGAGCTTCTCTTTTGATCGGCAATAACCAGTATATTGGTAGTAAACATTAATCATTATGATTTTTGATATAATGACTATGCCTTTAGGACCGTTGGTATAAAGGCATAGTCATTTTTTTATACATTTATGGTATGTCAACCAACCGTCCGTAAGCTGCTTATGGGTATAGAGGACTGAATATTCAGTCATTTTTACCGATCTAATCATGGAGGGGTTAAACTATTCATGGAAAACCAATCCCCCTTAGAATATATCTAGGGGGATTGGGAAGCTTGAGCTCAATAATATGCCTGTGTTAGCCCTTTACTACTTCCTGTCCTCGAACATTCCATGTAAATGCAAATACCACTACTGCCAGTACACAAGAAATCGTAATTAATGTAAAACCTGCATTCCAGCCTGCAAAGTCAACTACATATCCCATAATAGCATTAGCAGCTACAGATCCACCTAAATATCCAAATAAGCCAGTCAGTCCTGCTGCAGTGCCTGCAGCTTTTTTAGGAACTAAATCCAGTGCTTGCAGACCTATTAACATTACAGGTCCATAAATTAAGAATCCAATCGCAATTAGGGATATAATATCAATCATTGGGTTGCCTGCAGGGTTAAACCAGTAAACAAGGACTGCGATTAATACTCCTAGCATAAAGACAACCCCCGCCGGTCCCCGCCGTCCTTTAAAAACTTTATCAGAGATATAGCCGCATAATAAAGTACCGGGAATGCCTGCCCATTCGTATAAGAAATAAGCCGTACTGGACTCGTCCATGTTGAAGCCTTTTTCTTCGCTTAAATAGGTTGGTGCCCAATCAAGTACCCCATAACGGACGAAATAAACAAAGATGTTTGCAATCGCAATCGCCCAGACCCATTTGTTATTTAATACATATTTAAATAATATCTCTTTTGTTGTCAGTTCTGTTTCAAATGTTTTTTTCATTTTATTTGGAAAATCATTACGATACTCTTCAATCGGTGGCAATCCGACTGATTGTGGTGTATCACGTATTAAGATAAATGATATGATTGCTATTAATATGGCAACAAGAGCAGGTAGTATAAAAATCCCTTCATAACCTGCATATGAAGAACCCATAAATGTTGCAAAGATGGAAACACCTGCAATTGCCAGTGGAGCCATTAAGCCACCACCCACGTTGTGGGCAACATTCCATATTGCCGTTTTCCCTCCTCTTTCACTTACACTGAACCAGTGAACAAGGACTCTCCCTGATGGTGGCCAGCCCATCCCTTGAAACCACCCATTAATGAATAACATGATAAACATGATTGTAACCGATGATGTGAAGAATGGAACAAGTCCCATAAGTAAGCTGACGATTCCAGCAAGTATCAAACCTACTGGCAAGAAATACCTCGCGTTACTTCGGTCTGACACGGTTCCCATTACAAACTTACTTATCCCATATGAAATCGAGATAGCTGATAATGCAAGACCCAGCTCTCCAGTTGTAAAGCCTTCCTCCTTTAAATATGGCATCGCCATGGAAAAGTTTTTACGAATTAAATAATACGCTGCATAACCAATGAAGATACCGATGAAAACTTGTAATCTGAGTTTTTATATTCAGAATCTATTTTTCCTTCCGGTAATCTTTCAACTGGTAGAGCTGGCTTAAATAATTTGAGCATCCAATTCCTCCTAAATATGATATTTTTGAACCTAATTAAGTAAAGTATGATGATGACACATAAAAAACCCATACCCAAATAGTAACCTTTTTGTTTAAAAGGTCCTATTAAAGCATGAGTCTCCAAATCTCCACCATCGTTAACTTGTAATAATTATACTATCTTCATAAGAAAACGCTGTCAACATTTTTTGTGCCCATTCGGACGAATAAGGAGCCATTGACGTCAAGTTAACTGACTGAGTCCTTTTTGGTATCAGTTTTAGATCTAAATTTTTTTCTGAACGAATGGTATGTGTCCAAAGTTCCAATGAATATGAATAGTAATGGTAAAAACCAAATGGAATGACATGCGCAATTTTTCATCTTTTTTAAGATTGTTAAGATAATGTAATCAGTCATTTCAATATGGAAAGGGAGGATATTTTGAAACAAGTGAATCGTTTTATCCGAAGCGTTACATTTCTAATGCTCGCATTTCTCATGTTTAGTGGGCAGGCTGCTTGTGCTTCAACAGATTCAATATCATCGCAATCCACGCCAGACCTTTTGATTCGGCAAATCATGGGTTTAGCCTACGAATCCCAACAATCCATTAGCAGTGGACCATTTTCTGTAGGTGATTCGTTGAAGAAAGTGGAAAAAGCCTGGGGTGCACCGGAAGATTTAAGTACCGTTGCAGCCAATTATTGGAGCCGGAATGTCCGATTCCTCTATGACGGTTCAACAGGGAGAAAAACGATTACCGCCATTGATGATTTTGATCCCCAATTGCAAACCATTCATTTATCCATGTTGAAGGAATTGATTGGTGAACCGGTAAGTGAAGTGGAACAAGAAGGGAATTACTATGTCACTTATACCGATTACGTAAATTATAAAGTGGTCTTCGTGTTTGAAAGCGCCTGGATTGACCCAAATCCAAGATTGAATATGTATACGGTTGAATTTGCACCAGATTAATAAGTTATTCTGATCCTGAACCTACTTTAATTGTAGAAAATGAAGAAACTGAAAAAGATATGGGAGAATAATCTTTTCATAAAAAAAGACCCAGCAATTAAGCTGGGTCTGAGTTTGTAGACCCAAGGGGTTCAATCTGAATTTTAAGCAACGCTCATATTTTACACTCCCTCAATAAAAATGTAGGCATTCTAAATTTGTATCGAGTTTGTCTAAAGTCTGAGGCCCAGTAATAAAAAAGGATCGTCCCTTTATTGCAGAGGGCTGATTCTATGCTATTCAACGGGAGAATTTTATTTCAAGAATCTAATCGTACCGTTCTATTCAATATTGTTCAGCCATACATTAAAAAGATGTAAATAGAATGATTAAGGGGGAATTGCTGTGTCAGAAGGTGTGCATAGTATCATATTACCTGTTTCCAAAAAAACGGTATGGGGGTTTGTCAGCGTCATAGATCGTTGGGCACCTCTAGTCCCAGGATATATCAATCATGAGATGATAAATGAGTGGACACTTATTTGGGAGTTTAAAAGCGATTTGGGATTAATGAAGAAGAAAATTAAACTTGAAGTGAATATATTGGAATGGATTGAACCCGATAAGGTAACATTTAAGCTTAAGGGATTAAATGAAAAATTTGATGGGCATGGCTATTTTTTAGCAGAACAATACGGAAATGGACAGACTAAAATGACTGGCTGCCTGGCGATTACGGCAAAAGGCGCCAAAGCCCCTATCGTCAATGCTTTGTTAAAAACCTACGTTCCTCAAATGACGATCGAGTTTTCTGAGGCAGTTGCACAAAGTCTCCTTGTACAAAAATAGGAATACATATTGGAGTTTTATTGGATATTGGCACTTGACAATTATACCTAAGTGGTATGTATTATAAATTGTAAGATTTTTATCAAGCCTTCATTTCGACTGAATGGGTTTTATGATGGATGTCTGGATAGGATTCATAAGTAATAGGTAGGGTAGGAGGCCTCACATGGAATATGATAAGCAGGTTAAAAATAGAGTGAAGCGAATTGAAGGACAGCTTCGTGGGATATTGAAAATGATGGAGGATAATAAAGATTGCAGGGATGTAGTAACGCAGTTATCTGCAACCAGATCTGCAATCGATAGGACAATTGGGGTAATAGTAAGTTCCAATCTTGTAGAATGCGTCCGGGAGGCTAATGAATCCGGAGAAAAGAATCCCGAAGAGCTAGTGAAAGAAGCTGTGAATTTATTGGTGAAAAGCCGGTAAGCAGTTATATTATTGTTATATAGGAATTTTTAAGACAATGATTATTAGACAACCTGGGCAATCCGAGAAATTTTAGTGTCCGGGGTGGATGGATTTTTTAAATGGGCCTCTATAAGATGAGGTCCATTTTTGTGAATTCTCTGTTTTCATTTCTGATAAGCAAATCCTTTGATATAAAGAATTTGCATGGTATCCTTAAAGGGATAAAAATTTAGTGAGGGTATGCTATGGAATTTACGCATGTTACATCGGTTTTGCTCGGCCTCGTCATCATTCTAAATATTTTATTTGCCACGATTGTCATATTTTTTGAAAGAAGGGAAGCGAGCACGACCTGGGCTTGGTTATTGGTTTTATATTTTTTGCCTGTAGTCGGTTTTATTTTATATCTGCTTTTTGGAACAAGTTTAAGGCACGCACACTTATTCCAATGGGAGGATAAGAAGAAGATCGGGATCGAAGAAATAATTGATAAACAGATGGAAGAGCTTTCAACGAATCGTTTTCCTTTTCGAAATGCTTCTTCGAGTAATTATCGTGACTTGATTTATATGCATCTCCGGAATAATGATGCCGTGCTTACTGAAGATAATCAAGTCGATATTTTTACGGAAGGAAAAATAAGTTTGACCAGCTTTTTAAAGATATTGAAGCGGCCGAAAACCATATACATATACAATATTACATCATTCAAAGGGACGGCCTGGGTAAACGATTCATTGAAGCTTTGACTAAAAAAGCGAATGAAGGCGTCAAAGTTCGGCTGCTTTATGACGAGCTAGGTTCTAGAGGGATGACGAAACGTTTCTTCAGGGAATTTAGGCAGGCTGGAGGACGAGTGGAGGCATTCTTTCCATCCAAATTAAAATTTATAAATTTACGACTGAATTTCCGTAACCATCGAAAGCTCGTCATCATAGATGGAAAAGTAGGGTATGTTGGAGGCTTTAATGTTGGTGATGAATATTTAGGGCTTAATCCAAAATTCGGTTATTGGCGTGATACACACCTGCGAATAAAGGGTTCGGCTGTCAAAGCCATTCAAACACGGTTTATCCTGGATTGGAATCAGGCATCAAAGCATCATGATATAACATATCAGCCTCATTATTTCCTATTGTAGAGCCTCAAGGGAATATAGATTTGCAAATAGTGACAAGTGGGCCGGATTCTGAATGGGAACAAATTAAAAACGGCTATATTAAATTAATTTCATCAGCAAAGAAATCGATTCTCATTCAAACACCTTACTTCATACCGGATGCAAGTTTATTGGATGCACTCAGGATTGCCAGCTTATCAGGGTTAGATGTAAAAATCATGATTCCAAATAAACCTGATCATCTTTTCGTTTATTGGGCAACAACTTTCAATGCAGGGCAGTTATTGAGAGCGGGAGCTAAGATATACATCTATGATAACGGCTTTATTCATGCGAAGATGATCGTGGTGGACGAAGAGGTCACCTCGGTGGGGACAGCTAACATTGATGTCCGTAGTTTTAAATTGAACTTTGAAGTCAATGCCTTCATTTATGATGAAGGAATGGCCGGAACACTGACAAGGATTTTTTATAAGGATGTCGAAGTATGCAGGCAGCTTACAATTGAAGAGTTTGAAAAGCGTTCAAAGTGGATTCGTTTTAAAGAGTCCATCGCAAGGCTGGTATCACCGATATTATAATTTATTAAATAAGCGGACCATTCCTACATGATCCGCTCAGACTGTAGACAATCCGGGAAATCGAGTTTGCCTGCAGTTTTTTTATTTAAAAATAGTACAGAGCTTGATTTCAGAAATCCGCTCCCTTTCAGTTGTAGACAATTGTTATTATTTGAGTTTGTAAAAATCGTTGATTCCCTCTCCAGGATCTCGCTTTCCGCAGGTCCGCCCTCGGCGCCTTTGCGCCTGCGGGGTCTCCTTTGGGCGCGCTTTTCCCGCAGGAGTCTCGCACACCCGCTCCAATCAACTTGCTTTAATTTAGATTGAACTTCTTTTGTCTCAAACTCAATAATTGAGGCTTCCTGCAATTTTAAAACAGGTACGGAGCCTGATTTCATAAAGCAGTAAAAAAACCATAAAGTATAACCAAGTCCTATATTAAAATCACGGTTTGTGGTGAGACCATTCCGAACTCCATTTTGGTACAATAGTTAATATCCAGAAAAGGGGAAAAGCCGTGAAAACGTTTATAATCACAGGAGCTTCAAAAGGTTTAGGTGCTGCCATCGCCAAAGGGTGTTTGCAGACGAGTGATCATTGCATTATAGTTTCCCGTACAGCCCATCCTGAAATGCAGCGGATGGCTGACCGGTCCGGGACGAAACTTACATTTATTTCGCTGGACTTGAATGAAACTGAAAAGTTACCTTCCTTAGTCAATGAGATTCTTGCTGCTGTCGAAGATACAAGTGACATTTATTTCATTAATAATGCAGGTGTCATTGAACCGATAAAGCCGGTAGGAAACCTTGGTATAGTAGATTTGGAAACAAGCATGCGGGTGAACTTCATGGCACCCATCGTATTGGCTGATGAATTCATTAAACAGACAAAGGACTGGAACAGAAAGAAGGTAATGGTCAACATATCTTCAGGAGCAGCAAAAAACCCTTATCATGGCTGGTCGGCCTATTGCAGTACTAAGGCGGGGTTGGAGATGTTCACACGGGTTGCAGGGTTGGAACAGGATAAAACGTCTTTTCCTACGTCTCTCATATCTTTTTCACCAGGTGTAATGGATACTGAGATGCAAGGGACAATCCGGTCAGCGGATGAACGGGACTTTGCCGATCGAGACAAATTTCATGAATATAAAGAGAAGGGCTTATTAAGAAGCCCCGAATTTGTGGCAAATAAACTTTTGCAGCTGCTTGAAGCGGAAGATTTGGAGAATGGGAAGTTCTACGACATTAAGAATTTACTTTGATGTATAAGAGAATATGAATCGAAAAATCAACTGATGGCTTATAGCGTGGGGTTGTCCCTTTGGACAGCCTCTTTTTTAGTGCTCCTTTATTCCATTTAAAATAACGGCTAAAAAACCAGGATATCATCTTGAGGAAATGTGATAATTCGTTCTATCCCATAACCTGAATAACATAAACTTTTTTGGAGGGAGTTTGGAGGGTTTTGAATGACGATCATTATTGTGAAAAAAGGTGACAGCCTTTGGGAAATTGCCTCGAATAATAAAGTTGCCCCATCGAGGATAATTGAAGTCAACGGATTGGAATCAACAGCTTTGGTTCCTGGTTTGGCATTGTATATACCTAATGAAAAATCGGTGAATCGAAGGTATCTAATTAAAAGTCAGGATACCCTCACTAAAATCGGCAGTCGTTTTGGTACGAGTGCAGCGGCAATCATGGAGGCAAACACAGGAATCTATGCAAACTCGCTAAAAGTCGGTACGGAAATTTTGATACCGTCACCATACAAAAATCAATTGATTACGCTGGGTTTTGCCTTCCCGACTTCAGGTGGAGTAGTATTTGAAACACTTGAGCAGAATGGTGATAAATTATCCTATTTAGCCATTGTGGCTTATTCGTTTACAAGGGAAGGAAATGCATACGTAGATGGGGATGATCTCCCTCTTATCGCGAAATGCGAACAGACAGGGGTGACCCCGCTTCTGATGATCCGAAACTTTCAAGATGGTGATTTTGATGCTGATTTGGCTGGTGATGTCCTTGCTAGTTCAGAATACAGAACGAATTTAATCAATAGTATGCTGAATTTCGTTAGGGAGAAAGGCTATGGGGGTGTCAGTATGGACATCGAATTCATCCCACCTGCCAGGCGTTCCGATTATGTGCTTTTTTAAAAGAATTAAAAGAGGGGTTGAACGAACTGATCCTGCATGTGAACGTACATGCAAAAACAGCGGATAATCCTGATAATCGAATTGTAGGCGGGCATGATTATCGGGGAATCGGAGAGGCAGCCGACCTTGTTGCCGTGATGACCATTGACTATGGGTATCCAACTGGACCGCCTGAACCCATTTCCCCACTTTGGTGGATGAGAGAGGTTCTTCGTTATGCTTTGTTGAATATCCCTGAATATAAACTGCAGTCGGCATTTCCTATGTATGGATACGATTGGAAAGTACCGAGCCACGAGACGAAAGCTTTATCAGCTCAAAATGCCCAAAATCTTGCCATTGCAACTGGTACTGAAATAACTTTTGACACCGCAGCGGCTTCACCTTCCTATTCCTATCGAAGAGAGAATTCGAATCATGTCGTTTGGTTTGAAGATATACGATCGATAAGTGCAAAATATGAACTGATTGATGCATATGAACTGATAGGTGCAACTTATTGGCAGATTGGTTTGGAATTCCCGCAGAATTGGGAGTTTATAAATAATAATATTTGGATTATCAAATAGAAAGAATGGGTGCAGGCGGTGAACAGAAGTTATATATTTATTACCATTGTTTGGTTGTACAACTTTTAACAGAAGCAATATTGTTCGACGGGCCTTGAAACATAAAAAACCAAGGCTCCTTTTTTATCGTGGATCGCATTGGGAGTATGCAAATCATAATAAATAATCTTAACCCAAAAAAATTATGACTTCATGACCCTAATTGCTTCTGCATTAGAAGCACTAGATAAGCAATTTAGTTTTAGGATGAAGAAAGAAGTGCAACAGTTTGCCACTAGAATACAATAAGTCGTAGCTAAAACAACCTCTAGAACAAGAAAGACGAATTTCTGCTAAGTTAACTGGAATAGGAATTTTGTAAAAGAATCGAAGATCATCTTACTAAAAAGTCTAGTGACATAAAGTAAACGAAAATACCTTCATGTGATATTCAATAAAAAATTACTAACTTTGGCACTTTATATAGTTAAACTGCAAAAGAGATTACACTAGGGACTTCAGCTGTCGTGTTATCTCTTCGTCACCCTTTGCGTGTAGCAAAAGAGATGGCGACCATTTAAAATTTGTTTCCAAAAAGACTTATCTATTAAGCAGTGGAGAGAATTAGTAGATTACTATCATACCGGCTTATTCAAGCCCTTCTCTCAGCCTATGCATCTTGAATTATCTGAAAATCCAAACAATGGCCCAACTCCTATACATGCTGGGCTTCCGGATTGGACGTAACGCTTTAATTGATCTGTTAAATATCTATAAAGAAATAGGCGTAAATCATCTTTTCTTTGCATTGTTAGATAGTAAGAGACCTGCTGAAGAAGTGATTCATGAATTAGGTGAAGAGGTTTTACCTAATTTCTCGGCACACAAGGTGAATAAATCATGATTTGGCGGTATGAAGAGGAGTTGGAAGAAATCAATCTTCCAACTCCTGTTTTTTCTGCTGATGAAATCTTGAATATGTTAATTAAGCAGCAACTAACTCTATAGACTGGAAAATTAGAGAAGGCATTACGAAGCAAGCTATTCCTTATCAATTATCTCTAATTATTGGATGCCACTTGGCAGGTGTCAAGTCGGCGAAGGTGTTGATAATTTTCATGCAGGGAATACTCTGTGCTTGGAGAAAGAAGTCATCCAGATGAACTCTGCTCCATCTATTGAACTTTGACTAGATAAAAGAAGAAGTTAAGTTAAGTAAGCATACAGGAATTAGATGTAGGTATGGAAAATCTTTTTAATCTGAGAATTTTTCCTATCTTTCATCATTAAACCATTTTCGAAATGGATCTTTTAAGAGCGCGCAGTCAACTGAGACCAAATTCCTTTCTATAAAAATGACGACTTTCATCTATTATTAAATATACAAACACAACTGGTTTCCACAGGTATCGAAACGACTAGTTTTTCATTCATACCAACCTTTTTCTAAAATAAAGTTCATGGATATTTAGAATGGTTATTTTTTTACACTGTATTCACTCTGTAATTCAATAGATTGCATGTGCCGGGTTGGGGTGTTTTATATAATGAATTTACCAAATATGAGCATGGGGGTTCTGAAATGCTTGCTGAATATTGAATATGGAATTATACTCCTTAATATATGTAAAAAAGGAGAAAAATTTGATGATTCGACGTTTTGCTTCATATTACCTGCCGCATAAGCGGTTATTCATTATTGATTTCTTCAGTGCAGTGGTCGTGGCTGTTCTTGAACTTGCATTTCCGTTAGCTGTTCAGTGGTTTATTGATACACTGCTGCCTGGCGACGATTGGTCTGCAATTGTTTCGGTAAGTGCCGGTTTGTTCCTGCTTTATATCATTAGTACCTTCTTACAGTTCATCGTAGGGTATTGGGGTCACAAATTAGGTATAAATATCGAGACTGATATGCGTGAGGAATTATTTGAGCATGTGCAGAAACAATCTTTTCGTTTTTTGATAACACGAAAACCGGCCATATCATGAGCCGCATAACCAATGATCTGTTCGATATTGGTGAACTTGCTCACCATGGTCCCGAAGATTTATTCATTGCCTTCATGACTTTTATAGGTGCATTTTGGATTATGTTGACAATCAATGTGAAACTGGCACTCGTATCGGTTTGTATTTTACCGTTCCTCGTGTTATTGATTGTCATAAGTAATTTGAAGATGAATAATGCGTGGAAGAAAATGTATACAGAGGTTGCGGATGTAAATGCCCGTGTGGAAGATAGCGTCTCTGGAGTGAGGGTTGTACAATCCTTTACTAATGAAACATATGAAATGAAAAGATTTGCTACTAATAATCGCAGATTCCGTAAAGCGAAACTACTAGGATATAAGGTTATGTCCTTTAGCTTATCAGGCATTTACATGATGACGAGGTTTATGACCCTTGCCGTGTTGGTGATTGGAGCTTGGCTAACTTTTCATGGGCAGCTCTCTTATGGGGAACTGGTTGCATTCGTCTTATATGTAAACGTATTATTTAAGCCGATTGACAAAATCAGTGCGTTGATGGAACTCTATCCAAAAGGGATGGCCGGCTTTAAGCGTTTTACGGAACTTCTGGATGTCGCGCCAGATGTCGTGGATAAAAAGGATGCAATTGAGGTGACCACCCTTTTAGGGGATATTTCCTTTAAAGACGTTTCTTTTAACTATGAAGACAAAAAGCCAGTTTTAAAAGGTATTGATCTAACAGTTAAAGCTGGTGAAACCATCGCTTTTGTCGGGCCTTCAGGAGCTGGGAAAACGACCATATGTTCTTTGATCCCACGTTTTTATGATGTTAAGGCCGGTTCAATATCCATTGATGGAATTGATATTCGTGAGATGACGAAAAAGTCATTGCGTTCACAAATTGGGATAGTCCAGCAAGATGTATTCCTTTTCACAGGAACAGTTAAAGAGAACATTGCATACGGAATGCTTGACGCATCGGATGAACAAATTCAAGAAGCCGCAAGGAAAGCCCATTTGGAGACTTTCATTGAAGGACTTCCGGAAGGCTATGAAACTCAAATAGGTGAACGCGGCTTGAAATTATCCGGAGGACAAAAACAACGAATTGCAATAGCAAGGATGTTTTTGAAGAATCCGCCAATATTAATTCTCGATGAGGCAACTTCTGCACTCGATACGGAGACGGAAAGAATCATTCAGCAGGCTCTTACGGAACTAGCTGAAAACAGAACTACGTTAATCATCGCACACCGATTGGCAACCATTCGAAACGCTGACAAGATCGTGGTTGTTACGGAAGAAGGAATTGCTGAAGAAGGCGGTCACGATGACTTACTTAAGCAGGGGGCATTTTTGCCAATCTGCATCAATTACAATTCCAAAAATGATGAAAAGCTATATGTCCTCACAAGGACATATAGCTTTTTTAATAGAACGGAAAGGAGTTCAATCAATATTGATTTCGGTATAACATAATGTCTAATTAATATTTCAATAAGGAATAAAAGTCTTTTAATAAACACAGGTTGCGCGGGAATGGCGGCTTATTAATCGGTTATCCGGTCAAATTGAGGCGAAATCTAATAGATTAGCCTATAACAATAGAATTGGCTGTGCATACAATAAGGGTAGACGGTGGGGCCATAAACCAGAAAAGATTAAGGAGTGTAAATCGTGAAAGTAATGACTATTTTAGGGACTCGACCTGAAATTATCAGATTAAGTCTAATCATAAAGAAACTGGATCAATATGCCGATTCACATATTCTAGTGCACACTGGACAAAATTTCACCTCAACCTTAAGTGAAATATTCTTCCAACAGTTACAGGTAAGGAAACCCGATTATGTCTTGCTGAACCAACAGCAAACTCTCGGTGAACAGCTAGCAGCCATATTTAAAAAATTAGAGACCATTTTTTTAAATGAAAAGCCTGACAAGGTATTAGTGTTAGGTGATACAAACTCTGGGCTCAGCTCTATCTTAGCAGAAAGGATGGGCATCCCCGTCATTCATATGGAAGCAGGAAATCGTTGTTTTGACTTGGAAGTGCCTGAAGAAAAAAATCGTCGTATTATTGATGCTGTTTCAAGCTTTAATTTACCTTATACTCCTCAAAGTAAAGAGAATCTTTTGAATGAAGGTATCCCAAGTAAAAGAATATATTTATCGGGAAACCCAATTTACGAGGTTTTGAACCATTACAACAATGAGATTGAGCAAAGTGTAATTTTGAAAAAATTGAATCTGGATAAGGAGGATTATTTCCTCGTTACAGCCCATCGTTCTGAAAATGTTGACCATGAGTACCGATTGCTGGAAATTATGAAAGGCATTAATTCAGTTGCCGATACCTATCAAAAAAGAATCATATGCAGTTTACATCCCCGGACAAAATCCGCATTGAACTCAGTCCCAAATTAGAAGTGCATCCATTAATTGAATTTCATGAGCCATTTGGTTTCTTTGATTTCGTAAAGCTTGAAAAAAACGCTTTTTGTGTGCTGACCGATAGTGGAACCGTTCAAGAGGAATGCTGTTTGTTCCATGTACCGACCGTTACGATACGAAAAACAACTGAAAGGCCAGAAACCATTGAGTCGGGCAGCAATATATTATCTGGAATTAACGCTAAACAAATCGTCAATTGTGTGAAGGTTATGGTTAACCAGCAAAAGGAATGGACTTTTCCAGAAGGCTACGACCATAAAAACGTATCAGATAAAGTACTTAAAATAATACTGGGAGGCCATGAAATTGATTAAGAATCAAACCATTTTAGTGACAGGTGGAACAGGCTCATGGGGATATGAATTGGTTAGGCAGCTTCTTGAGTATGAACCAAGTGAAATACGTATTTTTTCAAGAAATGAGTCCAATCAATTTACAATGAAGCAGGAATTTGATAACAATCCGAAATTACATTTCATAATCGGGGATGTAAAAGAGAAGGAAGCTCTAGTGGAAGCATGCCAAGGTGTTGATTATATTTTTCATTTGGCTGCATTAAAGCATGTGCCTGTTTGTGAAGATCAGCCCATTGAAGCATTAAAGACGAACGTAATTGGAACACAGAATGTCATAGAAGCTGCTATAAGTTGTAATGTTCATTCAGTTGTGAACATTTCTACAGACAAAGCTTCAAATCCATCTAACTTTTACGGCCTTTCAAAGGCGATGGCAGAAAGATTGATCATCCATGCTAATACATTAAACACGAAAACTAGATTCGTCTGCATCCGAGGCGGAAATGTTTTAGGAACAAATGGAAGCGTCATCCATGTATTTAAAAAGCAAATCAAAGAAAAAGGAAAAATCGGCATAACGGACCTAAACATGACGAGATTCTTTTTAACCATTGAAGAAGCGATTAAATTGGTATTTAAAGCAACCTTTGAAAGCATTGGTGGAGAAATATTCGTAATGAAAATGCCGTCCTGTAAAATTATAGACTTAGCTGAAGTGTTGATGAAAGCATCCAATAAAACAAATGTAGGTGTAGAAGTCCTTGGCATCCGTCCTGGTGAAAAACTCCATGAGATCCTGCTATCAGAATATGAAAGTACAACGGCAATCGCTTATGATGATGAATATTATGTAATACTTCCTGCCATTCACATAGATGGGATTAAAGAACATTACGCTAATTACCAGCCTGTTAGTTTAGAAGACTATAACTCAGGCACAGGACTAATGAATAAAGCCCAGATTGAGGAAATGTTAAAGAATGGGGGCTTTATTTAACATGAAGGTATTAGTCCTTGGTGGACAAGGGATGGCAGGCCATGTAATAAAGGAGTATTTCACACAGGACCCGAAGTATCAGGTGACTTATACGTCAAGGGATATAAATGATAAAAAGGGCCTATATCTGGATGTAACCGATTTAACAAGTCTAGAGGAAATCATGGATAAAGTTAAACCTGACATTACGATTAATTGTATCGGCATTTTAAATGAGCATGCAAGTGATAATACGAAACTCGCTTTTCAGGTTAATAGTGTTTTTCCCCATCAGCTTGTTAAATTGACCGAACGCAATAATGGGAAATTGATTCATATCAGTACAGATTGTGTATTTTCAGGTGTAAAAGGGGATTATACCGAGGACGATATCCCTGATAGTACCACAATTTATGGCCAATCAAAGCACTTGGGAGAAATCATTAGTCAAAAACATTTGACTATACGAACCTCCATAATAGGCCCGGAACTAAAAGAAGATGGAATTGGATTATTTCTTTGGTTCATGAAGCAAAAGGGAGAAATTAAAGGATATGAAAAAGTGCTTTGGAATGGTGTAACAACGCTGGAATTGGCTAAAGCCATTGAAGTATTGATTGAGAATAAAGTAACTGGCTTATATCATTTAGGTTGTGAGAATAAAGTGTCAAAATATAATCTATTGAAATTAATAAAGAGGATCTTTAATAAAACAGATGTTGAGATTTTACCTGATTCACATATGGTACTGGATCGAACAATAAAAAATACAAGGAACGATTTTTATTATCAGATTCCCCCTTATGAACAAATGCTTAAAGAATTAAAAAGCTGGATGGAAAAGTAATGAGTCAGATTCCTAAATTGTTAATTACGGGGGCAAGCGGATTCACAGGTCAGCATGCGTGTAATCACTTTGTTAACGCAGGTTATGCTGTAACTGCAGTGACTAGAAAGAGTTTCGTAAATGATAAAGTTCAGACAGAGATATGTGATCTAACAAATAAGGAAAATGTAAGTAAGTTAATAAAGAAGGTGAAACCTGATTATCTTCTTCATTTAGCAGGGCAAAACCATGTAGGAACATCATGGATTGATCCTGTTTCTTCTCTGGAAGCAAATGCAATGTCAACCCTATATTTAATTGAGGCACTAAGGCAAGAAAATCCAGCCTGTAAAGTGGTTACAGTCGGTTCAGCCCTGGAATTTGACCCTCAAAATATTGCAACCCTAACACACCCTTATAGTTTAAGTAAAACTCTACAAGTACTTATTGCCCAATCATGGGGAGTACTCTACAACATGAATATCGTAATTGCTAAGCCCTCAAACTTGATTGGTCCCGGAATATCAAATGGTGTTTGTTCCATATTTGCAAAAAAATAGTCGATATGGAAGAAAATAAAGCTGAAAAAGTACTTGAAGTGAGTAATCTTCAAGCAAAACGGGATTTTGTAGATGTAAGAGATGCGGTAAATGCATATGAAATTATTTTAACCCAGGGGAAACCAGGGGAAATCTATGATATTGCTTCTGGGAATAGCCACTCTTTAGGAGAAGTGATCACTGGTTTTAGAGCCTTAACAACTATTGACTTTGAAATAAAGTCTAAAGTAAAGGATCAGGAGGAAGGCAGGGTTGAAATCTTACCAGTGGAAATCTTGAAATTAGGTTGGAAACCAGCTTTTTCATTGAAGTCATCCTTAGAGGATATTCTTTATTTTTATCGTAAAAAAAAATAAACCCTGAATTCAAAGGCAGATACAAATATTCAATCAAAAACGTATGGGAAGAGCTTTTCAATGAAGCACATCAAAAAAGAATTAAATCATTTTTTTAGACATTCTAAAAGAGATCGAAGAGGTGACAAGGTAGATGCCTATAATCATTTTAGAATTACAGGGCATTACCATTCTCCCTTTATTCAATACCTGGAGTAAAAAGGGATTCTATATATCTTACTATTTCTAATCAGGCAAAGAAGACCAGTTTAGGAAAGGTAAAAGCAGACGTGATCGATGCGTACCCAGTTGCATTGTATTATAAAGAGGAATTTGACCTCATAAAATTAGAGGAATTCAGCTTTTAGACCTTCTGGGAAAGCGTAACAAATATGTATGTGGAAGCTAAACTTCAGTTTCACACTATTTTAGATCAAGTTTTTCTTTATAGTTGTTAAAGGCATATCCGGTATTAACAGCCGGAGAAAGTAGACTAGCAGAGTGTGTTATAGAGTTCAGTTTTAGATCATCGGGTCAAATGGGTATGGGTAAAAGTGAAAAAATAATGGACTTCGCATCTCGAAATCCATTCCGAAAAAGGGTATGAAGTTCACGTAATCAATCTTCGTATGTAAATTGAGTTGTTTTTTCAACCAGGGACACCATTCTGATTTTGAAGATCTGATAGTGGCCCTGGCGATTGAAATGGAAGAGTATAAGATAATCCAAACAATTTCCGGTATAGGAGAAAACGCGTAGCCACGATTATCTCTGAGATTGGTGAAATCCATCGGTTTAATCATCCGAAAACTATTTGCCTTCGCTGGAATAGATCGAAGTGTTCACTCATCGGGTAAGTTTACGGCAACAATTAATTGTATTACTAAAAGAGATTAGCAGGCTACGTCATTCACTCTTGGCATATTAAGTGGAATTAGACGTTCAAGGTACAAAAAGCTTAGAGAATTCTATGGATAAGAAAAATTAGAAGGACAACCTGCCAAAGTGTCTATCGTTGCCTGTATTAAAAAGTTGCTCCATTAGATTTACGCTTAATTAAAGAGAAAAGAACCGTTCCCAGATTTAACCTAATGAGTTTCACACTTTAAGTATAGAAGGGATAAATGAATGGCCATTTCGTCAACCCGACAGATTGAAAACCGTCCGGTAGGTGGGGTCAGACCCACCCAACCAGTGAAGGTCAAATTTGTTAATCTAGATTCCTCAATTCCTCCACTGTTTTAGTACAAGGTTATCTTTTAAACAGACCAGAACGCTTAAAAAGGGCTGGTAAATGGCCATTTTATCAACAGAAAAATATATGTCTACTGTATTTCTTCAGACTGTATATGGATAAAAGATGAAAGATTCGTAAGATATCATGAAAATAAATCCCGCAATCTAGCAATAGGTTCGAGTGTTTTTATTAAAACCGCTAGATTTTTCTAATCACACTTTGCCCAATAAACATCGTTTGATTCTTAACTGCTAAACCGCAAGTATAACCAAGGCATTTAAAATATCTTCCTCATTTCTTTTTGCTAGGAATTCACCTAAAACACAATAATATTGTTTAATAGCATAATGTATCATGACAATATTTAACCACTTTTCTTAGAATATTCTAGGATCACACCTTGGTGGATTGTTTTATTAGGGAAATAACTTACGAAAGAGAGGGATTTTTCATTGGAGGATATGAAACATATGATACATATAGCTAATCACTTGCGATATATTTATCGTTGATGTGGCAAATTTGAAATTACCACAAAAGAACTGCCGTATTTTGTAATACCTCTGGATTCAACATTTAAAACCTTTTTTATTTGTGGTTTAAATTGGACTAAATAAAGACCGGCTTTATGATGCAGCTTGAAATTACAATCATCTATGGGTATAAGGTGCACCTACTTTTTTGGACAATTCATTTTCTTATAGATAGTATGAATTTTTCTGGAATGGTTCAGACAAGCTAAGGAAGATAATAGTGGATTTTTAATATTAGGACCATATTTATCAATGTTGTTTAGAAAACCTAATAGTGTCCACCCATCTTCAAATCAGGGTGGACATTTTATACCAGTTTATAAAGGAGTATTTTGAAATAGGCTTTAAGCTTTATACACTCCCAAGTCCTTTAGCATATTTAAAAAATTATTTGCATAAGTATCAGGGTTAAAATGTGTATGAATATGTTTCTGTGCGTTTAAGCATATTTTTTCCCTAACTAAATTATCAAATAATAAACTTTGAGCTTCTGTTGCAGCTAGTTGTAAATTATCATGTGGATATATTTTCCCTGTTTTATTGTGAAAAATAAAACTCTTGATACCATCTGAATCCGTTGTAAGTACAGGACATCGACAACTCATGGCTTCGACTATCGCAAAACCAAATCCTTCAACTTTTGATGTAGAACATAAAAATCCTCCTGAATCACCTATTATGGAGTAATATTCCGCCATTTTTTGATGGGGGATATTATTAAAGATTTTAAGATTATCATTTAATTGATATTTTGTGAGCATATCATCGAATTGTTGTCCTTGATCCGGATGGGTCAACGTGGCATCTATAAACATCCATAATTTTATTGAAGAATTAATTTTAACCATTTCATAACCAATTTCTAAAAATCCTTTCCAGTTTTTATTTTCTTCTATTCTGCCTACCCAACCAATAATCGGATTAGGTTCCGAAGGACCTCTTGTTTTATGCGTAAATAAATCAGTATCAATACAATTATGAAATGAATATTTCCTGATTGATGGATAATATGTGTAAATTAAATTGATTAAATGGGGAGCTCTAGGAAAAAGAATGACGTCTGCATTTTTATTGACATATGGCTGTGCTCTTTCTAGCCATTTTTTTGCATCGGCAAATGAACCTAGACCTTGTACCTCATAAATAAGTTTGCCTTTAAAGTTCATGTTCCTAATTCGAGGTAGAAGTGAATGGTCAGAGCAAACAATAATAACATCATAATTCCCTTTCGTTATAACCGCCTGAATTCCTTTATTGGTATCCGTTATAAAAGTTGGTGTCTCTTCGATATTCTGAAGTCCAGGACCTTTTCTATAATATAAAAAATGAAAATTCACTCCATGTTTTTTTAATGCATAACTTCTCTGACGTGCTAATGTTTCTACACCCCGCTTGGATAATAGTAGACAAATAGAATGTTCATTTGCTATCTTACCCCCTTAAGTTACCTTCACATTTCAAAGATATTTCCTCACATTTCATAAAAATATACTTAACATAATTTGAAAACATGATTGATGTTTATGTATATTCCTTTTGTGGTCCTGATATAACTTATCTATTCCTGTCTTTAATTGCTCTTTGTGGACCAGCCCATTGAAAGCGCATTAAATCAGGCCTATCCAGATATAGAAGTGATTGTCGTTAATGATGGTTCAACTAAATTCACTAAAAAAATAACCCCTTCAAAAAGGCCTAACTTTGAAAATAAATCCATTTTCATCATTACAGTACAGCCATTGACATTACATCCCTTACGTAAATTTTTTAAGGAGTCAATTGTGTATGGGGAGTGGATGGCTGCTTCTTTGTGCAATACGGCCCTAGATGCATCAAATGAATAGTTTGTGTAGCTAATATAGGAATTGTTTTCTCATAAAAGTTATTTGTTTGGAAACTTTATCTTCATTAAAATGGTCATCTGAGCTTAGCCTGGCAAAGTATTCACCTGAAGTATTCATGCTCCTTAAATTAAGAACGCTGGCTGTACCGCCGTTTTCCTTTTCAAAATAGGTGGAACTACTAATATACATATAATTCAGTACTTAGCTCGCAATAAAAGGTGGAAAGCCTTTATCAACATATGTACATTATCCAAGTTTTGGAATATATAACAGAAAGGAGACAGAAGATAATCAAGCAGTAAATTAAAAGTATGATCTTTGTTAATATTGCCTTACTTGTAAGGAGGTAATTTTTCAGAAAACCCTTAAGCCTATACTATTATTAAACCATTCTCATATATTACGAGTAGGGATCTGCTTCTATTTAAGGGTTTTTAGGAACTTTGATCTTTGAAGGAGGGCGAATGTGAAGAAAGTATCCATTGTTGTTCCGTTTTATAATTGTCCCTACATTGATGAAGCATTGGAAAGTTTGATGAATCAAACATATAAAAATATTGAAATTATTGTTGTGAATGACGGCTCTACAAAATATTCGGAAAAAATCACACCGTATCTAGATAAAATTAAATACATTGAAAAGGGAAACGGTGGAACAGCAAGCGCCTTAAATATGGGCATCAAAAATGCGACTGGTGACTATTTTTGCTGGCTTAGTTCAGATGACATCTTTTACCCTGAGAAAACAGAAGTTCAATTAGACTTTATGAATAAAAATCGAGCTTTATTTAGTTATACTTCTTATTATTGTATAAATGAAAATGGGGAAATTACCACTCCTAGCCTGGGTATACACCTGCCTAATAAATTTGAAATAATTAAAACAATGATCAGGGGAAATATTATTAATGGCTGCACCGTAATGATTAATAGGAAGATATTTGATCTAATTGGAGTGTTTGATGAAACACTTCGATATACTCACGATTATGATTTATGGATAAGGATCGTACAAAAATTTGACATACAGTTTTTGTCTCAACCTTTATTACTTTATAGGGTTCATCCTCAAATGGGCTCGAATAAGCATGCAGTTAGTATCAAAAAAGAAACTTTCCTCGTTATTAATCGACACCAAGCTAAAATGAGGCAATTAATGTTAAAACTCAGAAAAAAATAATTATTCAGACTGAATATGTAACTAGCCTTGTTTTGCTAAAGTTGAAGTCCTTGTGTCTTAACAAGGGCTTTTCCTATTTTAATAGAATAAATCCGTTTTACTTTCAGGTTAGGAAATTGGAAATTAAGTATTATTTAGACTGATGATTTCTAGAATGGTTGAACATACCCTGGAAGCGGTAAAGTGGATTTTTTGACTTATACGTATATAGCAAGTAAGGATGTTTTTGCATATCTTATAGAAATTAATCTCCATCTTATTAATATGTGGTTGTTTCCTTTTTTTCGAATATGACTTTTAGGTCCAGAAAAAGTAATGTTATTGTTAGGTATTACTTAAATCAATAAAAGACGAGCATCCGTTTGCAAAGTGTTTTGGATTGTCTACAATGCAACAAGATCTCTATACGAATATAGAAGGTCACTTTTAATAAAAAAAGGAATCTTTTTATAGGAGGGGAACATGAGAAAACTCATCATATTTGCATTTATCGGTTTTTTGGCTCAGTTAATTGATGGATCATTAGGTATGGCATATGGGGTTACTTCAACATCGCTGTTGTTGACATTTGGAATTGCCCCTGCAGTGGCTTCTGCATCCGTACATCTATCCGAGGTAGTGACTACTGCTGCTTCTGGTATATCTCATATGAAATTCGGGAACGTTGATCGTCAAGCGCTTTTAAAATTAATCATTCCTGGTTCAATTGGGGCATTTGTAGGGGCGTGTTTTTGAGTAATTTACCAGGAAATGTAGTAAGACCCTATATTTCGATCTTTTTATTTATTCTTGGCGTGTATGTACTTTTTCGTTTTTTAAATATTTCTAAAACAAGAAATGAAAGAAAATCAATTAATATATCAAGAAAAAAATCAATCGTTTTGGGGTTAATAGCTGGATTTGCAGATGCCACCGGTGGGGGAGGGTGGGGCCCGATTACAACTCCAGTCCTTTTATCTCAAAAAGGTGTTCCTGCTAGAAAAGTGGTTGGTACGGTGGATACGAGTGAGTTTGCTGTTGCTGTTTCTGCAACGCTGGGGTTTCTTATTGCATTAGGTTGGCAGGAAGTGAATTGGTTTTGGGTAATTGCACTTATGGCAGGGGGAATTATTGCCGCACCCATCGCTGCCTGGATCGTTACTAAATTGCCATCTTATTTATTGGGAGTCCTCGTAGGGGATTTATTATTTTGACCAATGCACGAACGTTGATTAACACTTGGACGTTTCTTGATAATTGGTCTCTCGTTATTTATATACTCATATTAATTGGCTGGACAGTTTCTTTAGTCCATGCCATCCGAAATAACAAAAATCCTGTTCCATAACTTAAGAATAAAGGGGAGATTATATGGGTCAAGATGAGTACATCCATCATCATTCATTTTATATTACAAAAGAACTTAGGCAAGCTTTACATGGACATAAAAGCTTGATTCTTTGGTTTACATGTTTATCAGGTTCATGTAAGTCAACCATAGTGAATATGGTCGATGGAAGACTTCATGAAAAGGGGATCTCGACATATATTGGATGGTGATAATTTACGGAATGGATTAAATGAAGACCTTGGTTTTAGTTCTGAAGATCGCAAGGAAAATATACGCCGCATAGGGAAGTGGCCAAAATTTTTGTCGATAGCGGGATTGTAGTATTAGCCACGTTTATTTCGCCTTAGTGACCGAGAAGATGTCAGAAAAAAGGTAAAACAGGGTGAATTTCTTGAGATATATGTAAAATGTCCTTTAGAAGCCTGTGAGAAACGAGATCCCAAAGGGTTATATAAGAAAGCTGGAATTGGAGAAATTACTCAATTCACAGGGATCCCTTATGAAGAACCGGTAAACCCTGAAACCAGTCAATATTCTATTGAAGAATGTGCGATGCAGATCATGAACTTCTTAAAAAATAATGGGCATTTAGGGGATGTCCATATTTAGGCATGAAAAAGTGACAAATGAATGTACAAATGATTGAGGTGTTATATATGGATGTTCAAAGAATCATCATTGAACCACATGGAGGCAAGTTGATTAATCGTGAATTAACAGGAATTGATCGAAAAGAATATTTGGAAAAGTGAAAATCCCTTTCATCCTTGTATATCTCAAAATGGATTATTTCGGATATGGAAATGATGTCAAATGGCGGGGTTAGTCCACTTATTGGATTTATGGGGGAAAAAGTTTACCAGAGCGTCTAAAAATATATGCATCTGGCAAACGGATTACCATGGACGCTTCCGGTTACTCTTCCTGTTACAAAGGCAGATGCGAAGAGTATAAATGTGGGGGATGAAGTGGCTCTATACAGTGATGAGGAGAACTGTGTGGGGTCATTCAGATAGAAGAAATGTTTGAATACGATATACAGGAAGAAGCTAGACTCGTTTATAAAACAATAGATTCTAACCACTCTGGGGTCAAAAAGCTATTTGAGCAAGGGGACATCTATATTGCTGGGCCTATTTTTCAAGTGAATAGGCCTTCACATAAACGATTTGAAGAATTTTATTTGAGTCCAAACGAAACTTAGAAAAAATGTTCAACGAATTAGGTTGGAGTACTGTAGACGGATTTCAAACCAGAAATCCAGTGTATCGGGCACATGAATAGTGAATCCTCTTGTGGGTGAAACGAAAAAGGATGTATACCAGCAGATGTCCGGATGGAGAGCTATCAAATTTTATTAAAATATTACTATCAAT
Source organism: Peribacillus frigoritolerans (assembly GCA_030562215.1). GTDB lineage: Bacteria > Bacillota > Bacilli > Bacillales > DSM-1321 > Peribacillus > Peribacillus frigoritolerans_B. The sequence goes on from JAUPFL010000002.1 coordinate 1,501,246, forward strand.
TGGACCGGGTCCAACTTGCAATTTATACAACCGCTATGCGTTATGCCGGCTCAAGGGAAGCGGTCTTTCATGCGCTTGTTCGAAAGAATTATGGTTGTACACACTTTTTGTCGGCCGTGATCATGCTGGGGTAGGAAACTATTATGAAACGTATGATGCACAAGAAGTTTTCAGCCAGTTTGACCCTAAAGAAATAGGTATTAAATCATTGTTTTTTGAACATAGCTTTTACTGTGAAAAATGTATGAATATGGCTTCGTTGAAGACATGCCCCCATTCTGCTAAGGTGGCAGAATGGGGGCATGAAGAAAAAAGGGGAAGGCTAACCAAAAGGCACAACTACTATCCTATCGGGTGCATATGAGGAAGTCCTTACAAGGGGTTTAGTTATGCCTTTGTTAGGTACAGTGCTTTATCCAGCTTAAGTCCGAAAAGCCGTCTGTATTTTAATATTTCCGCACCAATCAGTTGGATACCCTCATTATACAAATAACTTTATACAACCTGTCTCTTAAATTCCTTGGAAAAAATTGATATGTATCCCCTTTTTTAGGCAAAATAAGATCTATCCAAGCAGTTGTTTAACATCCATGTTATTTCAAGGGCTTTTTATACAGTCTAACTAAGGGGATAATATCATGCGTAAGCGGAAGTAGAAATATAAATTTTAAAAATTGATTAGATTCATATCCCATAAAGCTAGTGATTTATCAGCAAAATTCATTTCTCCTTCCGTACAATTCTCATTAATAATCAAGATAGGTTTTGGAAAGTTGAATGGCTCAATCTCTAGATTAAGAGGGCGCCAGCTTCCTGTTCTTATTTCATGATTACACAAATGGTTTGTAAATGTAGTCGTTAATAAATACCTCGACTGGCTTGCTTTAAAATTGTTTAAAGCTGAATGAATATCAGAAAAACTAAAATGTACGAGACAATCTCTACAGAGGATTAAATCACCTGTAGGTAGACGATCTTTTGTAATGTCCATATGAAAAAACTGTACATTGTTTAATGGATATTTTTTTTATTTCTTTTTATTATCTCATCGACGATATCAATCCCAATATATAATTCTGTATTTTTGTATATTTCTTTCATCCAATTAAAATCACCACATGGTGCATCTATCATTTTTTTTATCTGAAGTTGTTTTATTATGCTTGGTAATTCCTGAATGAGTGTTTTGGTTTGAGTAAGTGTTGAACCCGTACCAGATACAGACTCAGAATTTCTCCACCTGTTTTTCTTATAAATGTTTGTAAATAGCTCTTTCATTTACATTCTCACCTTTCATCATTTTGTTAATTTAGAAAGGAATTAAAAAAACGACATGATTTGAAAGGACGATCTGTAAAATCTAGAAAACTATATTGAATTTGGCAAAGTACCAATCATCATCATATTTTCGTTTTTGAAAGTAAGCCCGTCTCTGCTTTTTAACTCCATCAAGGAGCACTTGGGATTCAATAGGGTTTGCTTTTACATGGATCATAAGTTTTTTGCACTTTTGTATGCGATGAGTATTAAAATGTGAGTATGCCATCCTTAATAAATTATAGTAAACTTCATCATAGCTAACTTCATAGGGATGAGTTTTTCTGAATAAATGGATTATTTTTACATCAGGCAGCGCGTGGCAGCGAAATCGAACAGCCATAACTTAATAGAAAGTTCTACATCTTCATGTCCCCAAGTTTTAAATCCCGTTTCAAATCCGCCCACATCTTCAAACACTCTTTTTGGGATAATAAAACATCCTCCGGGTAATACGGCAGTTTCAAAGAGGCCATTTTGTTTAGAGTTCCATTTGATTCTAAGGTTTGACTTTAAGGTCTGACCATAGCCAATGAAATCGGAATTGCCAAACGAAGCGATTGCTGGGGTTACTGCATCAGATTTTCCTGTAAGCAGGGGCTCTACAATATGATCGATCCATAAATCTTCAAACTGTAAATGGGCATCGCAAAAAATCAGGAATTCTCCCGAAGCTTTCGTTGCTCCTAAATTTCGTGCGTTTGCAGCTCCTATGCCATCTGTTTCAAAAAGTTTAACCTGGTTTGCGTGATTATACGTTTTAAGAAAATCGCAGCAATCATCTGATGATCCATCGTTTATAATAATCACTTCGAAGGGATAATTTGTATCAACAGAAAATAATGAATCGAGAGTGTTTTTCACATTTTCCCCTTCATTTTTGGCTGGAAAAAATTATTGAAATTAAAGGATGATTTTTTCATTTCATTTATCTCTCCTTTTGTAACGATTTTTCATTATTAAGAAAAATTCAAGGACTGTGATATTAATTTTAAACGGGGATTATCACAATCCTTGATCTTTCGGTTGAAAGTGGTAATTAAGTTTTTGTTATAGTTCAATGAGTTAAAGTGAGTGTATATATACTCTAAATATAGGTTTTTATTGACGCTTTCTAAAATTCTTAAAGGGATCAATCGCTGTTTTTTGAGCTCCAGAATGTAAATTATATAAAGGATGATTTTATAAAACATATCTAATGAAAATGAATCTGTATTAGAGTTTTTTAAATTTAGTATCTTGGTAATCTTTTTTCTGATACGATGACATGATCCCGGAATTATAATTTTGTTGTGCTCTATCAATTTCTGTGTAACTCGGTTTATTTAGGGTAAAGTGTGTTTGACAATGTGATGTTTGCATATTAAAATTTTGGGTTGTATTTTTTGTTGGTTTGTTTCATT
>JAUPFL010000003.1 GCA_030562215.1 Peribacillus frigoritolerans
ATTATAATCGATGCGCTCCTTTTCATTCGCGTCAACATAATCCCAAGTGGTACAGCGACTATTATTCCAATGAAAACAGCGATCATGGAAATATATAAGTGCTCCCATGCTTTATATATCAATTCTTGCGAGTTCGTTTGTAAAAAATCGAGCATTGTTTCCATCTCATATACCTCCTAAAACATTTCTACTATTTCTGCCACTTGATTTTCTTCCTCTCCCCAAATGCTGTCATATACGATGTCGACCAATGTAGCCCTAGTGACAATTCCGACCAAATGTTTATTCTGGTCAACTACAGGCACATATTTGAAACCTCGTTTTAAAATCTTTTGAACGGAATCGCGGATTAAAGTATCCTGTTTCACTGAATAGACATCAGTATTGATGACTTCGCTGATAAATTTAGCTTTTTTTCGGTATTCACTGATCGTTTCAACATCTACGAACCCTTTCAAAACATTTTGCTCATCGACCACAAGTAAAGAATCGACCCTTTTCTCGCGCATTATCGCAATAGCATCGGTAAGGGATTTTTCCTCTGTAATGGATATTGGATTTCGACTCATGATTTGTTCAACCAACTCAACATTGGGTCTTGTTTGAAGCAAACGATCTTTACCGATGAATTCTTCAACAAACTCATTGGCTGGGTTTCTGAGGATTTCATCCGGTGTTCCCACTTGGACGATTTCACCAGCCTTTAAGATGACGATCTTGTCGGCTAGCTTAATGGCTTCATCCATATCATGCGTAACAAAAACGATTGTTTTATCAAGTGTGCGCTGCAGATTTTTAAATTCCTCCTGAAGGGCATCGCGGGTGATTGGATCTAGTGCGCCAAAAGGTTCATCCATTAAAATGAGTGGAGGATTGGAAGCGAGTGCTCTGAGAACGCCTATCCTTTGTTGCTGCCCGCCGCTTAATTCGTAGGGATACCTTTCCAGGTATTCGGGTCCCATATCGACAAGCTTAAGCAATTCCAGTGCGCGTTCCTTTTTCTTCTGTTCATTCCATTTAAGAAGTTTTGGAACGAGGGTGATATTTTCAAGAATAGTCATGTGAGGGAAAAGTCCGATTTGCTGGATAACGTACCCGATCTGTCTTCTTAGCTCAACTGGGTCTTTATCCAAAATATTTTCTCCATTAATAAGTATCTTCCCTTCAGATGGTTCGATAAGACGGTTAATCATTTTCATTGTTGTTGTCTTTCCACATCCACTCGGACCAATGAAGCAAATGAACTCCCCTTTTTTAATATCCAATGATATATTTTTACAGCTTTCTTTCCTCCCTTATAGATTTTCGATACATTTTCGATTTTTAACATAAAAAGCACCTCCATCATTCGCATACAATTACAAATTTTACAAAAATATTAATTTTTCATTTGCACAGTCTCTTGTACCCATAAGGTAAACTGTATAAACATTTTTTTATAATAACTAGTTCATTGTATTTATTTTGAAAAAATGGTAAAAAAACTGCCCCGTTTTAACTGAGGCAGTTGATAGCTATATAGTATTAAAGATGAATTAAAACCCTATATTCTTAGCAATCAGGGTTTTTATGGTTTCATCTGTCCCTGTAAAGAATGTTGACAAAGGAATGTCCCGATGACGCCGGGCAATTTTATCGTCACTCATACTACCGTAACCATCATGTAACTGCATGCACTTATCAGATATTCGCTTAGACATCTCCGTTATCCATTGTTTAGCCATCGATACTTCAGTTATGATATTCTCCCCAGTCATATGTTTACAGATCAACCCATCAATAAACGTTCTTCCCAGATGAATATCTGTCGCTATTTCAGCAATGGTAAACTGTGCATTCTTAAATTTACTTATTTTCTTATCAAACGCTTTTTGTCTTTTTATAAAATTCATCGTTAAGTGAAGCATGTCTTTCGCTGCCATTAAAGACCTGATTGCACACATTAGTCTTTCCTGCTGCATTTTTTGCATGATATATGAAAGGCCCTTCCTTCCTCCCCAAGGAGGTTGCCAACTGGAACTGAAGCATCATCGAAAAATAGTTCAGCTGTGCCTGAGCTTCCCTGTTCTGATTTACTAAGCTTTCTTCCCGGTGATAACCCTGGTGTATCTTTATCAATGAGCAGTAAACTGATTCCGTCCTTGGGAGGAACAGCATTAAGATCTGTTTTGCATGCTACTATCATGAAGTCAGCTTTAAAGCCATTTGAAACAAACGTTTTGGCTCCATTGACAATATAATACCCATTTTTCTTGATGGCTGTGGTTTGAATATCAGCCAATTCCGATCCCATTTCCGGCTCTGTCAATGCAAAGGCAGAAATCATTTCTCCAGTAATGAACTTTGGTAAATATTTTTGTTTTTGATCTATTGTTCCGAATGAGGCAATATAAGGGGCTACAACGTCAGAATGAATTGATATTCCTCCTAAGGCTGATCCAACCATCTCCAATTCCTCTGCCAGCACAACTGAATATCCAAAATCTGCTCCTATACCACCGAATTCCACTTCAATCCATGGACATAAAAATCCATTTTCTCCTATCTTTTTCCAAAACGAGCAAGGTATTTCCCCCTCTTTTTCCCATTGATCATAAAAGGGGACAGCCTCCTTGGCGAGAAATTCACGAATTGATTGTTTAAATAATAAATGTTCTTCCGTTAGGAAGGAACGGGAATCATCTTTATTTATTGCCATCGTGCTAGCCATGGGTTAACCTCCATTCTCTAATGATTTTGTACTTATAATCACTGCCATGATCAAGTTAAATATGTTGAAGGTCATGATGTAAACGATTACAATACCAAACAGATAAAATGTTCCACAATATTCATGTTCAACAAAAGTTTTGAATTCCCTTTTAAAAATCTATTTTTTACCATTTTAAAATATTTGTTTATTACTTAACTGCCTTGCATTTGGTTTTATCATATATTCTGTCGAGGTTATTCTTGGAATATAAATATTTAATAATTAGACAAGATTGCTTTTCACACTCTAATCTGATTGCTTTAACAGCCTCTGTTAAAGCAATAAACCACCTAATGGCATATCCTTACGATTACTATTTTGGGCCATGCCCAATAACCCTCAAAAAACCTTTTGGAAGGATTTTCTCTGATTCTGTTAATTAGGCAAAATCTAGTAACGTTTCTTTTCTCTTTAACCGTAATTCCTAATAATACAGACAATGATTCCAAGTTTTCTAAACCAATTATTGACTATTAAATCTTTCTTGGTTTATATTAAATCCTTCATAACTTCTTTTTTGATAAGAGCAGCTTTTGCAAACTGTTAAGGAATCCGTTTATTCAAATACTTTTTGGTTCTTGTAAAAGATTCTTGATTATGCCGAGGTATTCCAATCCATTCAAAACATCATTCATGGCTGGAAATATAAGTTTCTATATTACCTTCCATAAGCGATAACATCTCTATTCCTTCCGGTAATTGACCAAATGCCTTTTCACAAAATACCGAAATCATATTATTAAATAAAAGATTCATTTCTTCGTATGTATCAACTCCTAAACCTTCTTAGTCGTCTGACTTATTGGGGAAGTTTATAATATCGACTTACAACTTGGCTAACCACAAATTGAACCATCTTCCTCCAACCCGATTGAGTTGTGATTTTCCTTCTATATGAAAAAAGTAAAATTGATAAGGACACCTTATAAAATCTTGTAAATGGTAATTAGTTAAAGTAGCAATGGAAATCCGATGTTCCTTACCGATCATTCCCTTCATCTCTCTTTCCTCATAAAATTTCAAATTCTATATTGAAGTGACAAAACTATTCTTTATAAATTCCCTTCCGAAATTTTGGCAGTTTTTGATATCCTCATCATCTGGGGTTAATTCTACTTTTAACCCTTCCAGGACAATAACAGCACCCTGTTCCCGTAATTTTTCGGTCAAAATATCTACGGCTGCACCATATTGTAGGTAAGATGAATCACAGGAACCAAACACCGCAGCTTTCTTTCCTGTTAGATCAATATGATCCATTTCCTCATAAAAGTCTAAAAAATCATCCGGTAATTCTCCGTCTCCCCACATATATGCTCCTAATATGATCCCATCGTAATCTCCAAGTATGGAAGCTTCAGGACCATCCATTATATCTATCTTTTCGATACTCATATCACTGATTTCTGTGATTCCTTCTGCAATGGCATTCGCCATTTCTTCTGTATTTCCACTCATACTGGCAAAAATTATAATGATTTTAGACATGATAAGTTCCCCTTCCAACAACTCGAACGATTTATTGTTTTTATGTTATAAGTACATGAAACTTGTTTTCTTAAAAAGCATGTACATCTGCAGAGTTCATTTTATTCTTTATTTTTTGTACGTTGCTCAGTTCATCGGCAAATGAAAGAAATGACTCCCTATCATGTGCATCGAGTGCTTCGTTTACTTTAAAACTCAAATGGTTAATTTTTAGGTTCAAATCCAAAATGGAGCAAATGCTGCCCTTGGAATACAGTTCCTCGATATCCTCCACGTGCAAAAAAAACTGAAACTCGTTGTTGACAACTATTAAAAAGTGCCATCCTAGGCAATCAATGTACTTCCGTTCGTTTGTAATTGTCCAAACATCTCCTTGAAGAAACTCAATTATATGTTGGTGCCTTTGACCCGGACAGCAGCAGCTTACTTCATACTGAAAAGGTTCTAATATTGTAAAATTTTTATCCATAGGTGCTCCTCCTTCACTCACATTCAGTTTTTTTGAATTCTTCTTCAATCTTGCTTCTTTGTCGGTCAGTCTGTTTTATGGCAGAGTTACCGTCTATTCTGTTGGGTTGACTCATTTTTTAATTTTTTCCTGGTCCCACCTTTTGAAATTCGGAAATCTTTTTATTAACATGAAGAGAACTAATCGAAATTGATAATCATTTTCAATTAGTATTTTATGTGATAATGATTATCATTGTCAAACTGTTTTTGCCAAGTTTTCTTATTTTTGTTTTGTTGCTTTGAAAATAGATGCCTAGCTACTGCTGCCTAGTACAAAAAAATACTCTGGAGAATATCTCATCCCAGAGTATTTTTTACGCTATACAACTATTTTATCGTTTTTCCATTAATGACAACACACTTCCCATTTGTTTGTTTCTTTATCATCCTTCCATCCTTGATGTATACAGTGTAAGTATTATTGACTTTAGCATCTAATTTTGCTAGGTCTCCCGTTATTGCTATGATATTTTTGGCAGCTTCCCTCTTCAGATTATCCATAACTTTCTTTTTCCATTGTTCCCGTTTTTTTTCATCAACCATCAGGATCCCATCCTTCTTGTTTGATTTATGTCTTCTCCCTGATATAGAGTATTAAATTTTTATTAACTTGTTACCCTTATGCTTTTCCTTATTAATCCGTTTAAAATTCTTTTTTGTTTTCTAACATAACAGGTTACGGTAAAATTAGTGAATGATTCAGGTACAAGCTTTTTTAGCAGGAAATAATCAACGATAACTATGCAAGGGTTTTCCTCATAAAAATGTTTTATGGTATGATAGTTTGATTGTTTTTCCACCCTGTGACACTTTTACATTCATCTTGGAAAGAGGTATTTATGCACACCACAGAATTAACCAAGCGGCATTGGCTGCTCATCTTAACACTTACTTTATTAACATTTGTTCTCGGGACAAGCGAATTTGTTATCGTCGGGATCTTAACCGACATTTCCTCGAGTCTCCATATAACAAATGCAAAAGCAGGCACACTCGTTTCTGCGTTTGCCATTACGTTTGCCATTGCCACACCGCTTGTGATGTCGGCAACAAGCCATTTTCCAAAACGGAAATGGATGTTGTTTTTGATAGGTTCGTTCATCATCCTGAATGCTTTGTGCGTGATTTCGACGACCTACATCATGCTCCTTGCACTTCGGATGATGACTGCGATTGCAACAGGAGTTTTAATTTCTCTTGCCATGATTGTTGCCAGTGAAAACATGCCCATCGCAAAACGTGGACTTGCTATATCATTCGTTTTCGGTGGTTTTACTCTTGCAAACGTGATCGGAGTACCAATTGGCACTGTCATCGCTGAAAGGTATGACTGGAATGCAACCTTCCTGTTAACGACTTTTCTCGGTGGAATTGCTTTTTTGGCATCTTTCTTCATTTTGCCTACTATGCACAGTCCATTTCGCAGTTCAATGCGTGATCAATTTTCTTTGTTAACACACCCACGAATCTTAATGGCTTTTTTCATCCCATCGCTTGGATTTGGAGCGACGTATGCCGTTTATACGTATCTTGTTCCGATCCTGAAAGGAATGGAAGCACCAAGTGGTTCAATCAGTTGGATCTTGTTTGGCTACGGATTTATTTCCATTTTCAGCAACATACTCGCTGGTAAAATTGCCAGCTACAATGCCATCGGGCGCCTTAGGTTTGTCTTCCTCGTCCAAGCAGTTGTTCTGATCAGTTTATATTGGTCGACAGATAATTTTATCTTTGGCTTGGTTAACATTAGCTTGATGTCATTAATGGCCATCCTTTTAACAACATCTACCCAGCTTTATTTGATAGACCTGGCCGGTATTTATCAACCTAAAGCTACAGGACTGGCTGCTTCACTGATGCCAGTGGCAAGCAATGTCGGTATCGCCTTTGGTTCCGCATTAGGCGGAATTGTATACCATCAGGGAAATTTGATGAGTGTAACATTGGTAGGCGGGCTGATTGCTATCTTGGCAAGTCTTCTAACTTTCCTAAGTCATCGCTTAGACCAGAAACAAAAGAAGCCAGCATAAGAGAAAAGTACGAACCTCAATGAAAGATCCTTTCTTGCTGCATGGCTTACCATGGGTTGAACAAGATCCTAATAAACAGTAATATAGCCTAGGTAAAATTAGGGGATGAACGACGCAGATCAAGTCTAAATTCAATATTGTATCCAATTCGAATGACATTCGGGATTAAGATACAAAAACAAACATTATGTAAAGATTTGAATAAACTGGGGTATTTCTTAAATCCCAAGGAGAAGATCAGTATGTCCGTTCTGCTAAACAATAGTATAGCAAAAGGAAAAACACGTGCCGTTTCATTAGATCTAGCAAGAGGTGCTATGTTGCTGCTCATTGCCCTCGCACATGCGCCGCTATATTTGTACAACTCTGAACCTGGGATCATGCAAAGGGCGGAAAGTATAAACTTTTTTGATCAAGTCGTGAATCTTTTTGGCATGTTCTTTATTGATAACCGGGCCAGAGCGATGTTTGCCGTAATATTTGGGTATGGCTTAGTACTCTCATTCGAAAGTCAAATCTCTAAAGGTAAAAGAAAAAAAGATGCCTTAAAAACGATACGGCGACGTTCCTGGTATTTGATTTTATTTGGGATCATTTTAGCGGTTTTCATAGGCGGTCAAGATATATTAATGGCGTACGGTTTAGCAGGGATACTCTTTAGCTGGCTATTAACACGTGAAATCAAAGCACTAATGCGAACGTTAACTATTATTACTTTATTATATTGTCTTTTTACCCCTATAATATGGGGCTTCAACATGCAAGAAATCGGAAGTTATGGTTTTGCTCCAGAGGTTTCAGCCACAGACACATACTTAAGCATAACAATGAAATCCCTGATTTCTTTCCCTATCATTCCTATCATGATTCATTTAATGTTCCCCATTCTTCCTTCCGTTTTGGCTGGAATGTGGATTGCTAGATATCAGTTATTAACAAAGCCTGAACAGCATTTAAGAACACTTTATTTCATAACTATTATTGGGTTGACTGTCTCATTCCTAGGAGCGTTGCCTTTATCCTTTATAGGGAGCGTGTGGCACCCTAGGTTCTTTATAGCAGGTTTAATATCCGGACTGCACATGTTAACAGGAATCGCCGGAGGACTAGCCTATGCCGCCATTTTTGGATGGATTGGGGCAAGGTTAAAAAATCCTGGGTTCATTAGCCATTCTTTAATGGCTTTAGGGAAACGTTCATTAACTTTTTATGTTTGGAATGAGACAATGCTTGTTCTATTTCTATCACCAGTAGCACTTGATTTAGGAGGGCGTGTGAGTAATGGTATAGCTGCTATGTTAGCAGTAGGAATTTGGGCCCTTTCTGTCGTTTTGGCGACTTTATTAGAAAAAAATAATCTGTATGGTCCATTGGAAATTTTATTAAGGCGATTAGTATATAAACATCAATAATCAAAAAGAAAACCGAACATTTAAGTACGGTTTTCTTTTATTATTCATCTACTTCATTATATTAAACTATTAAAAATGTAATACCACATTTAGAACAATTTTTCATACATAGCAATAGATCATTTGGAGAAATTTCTTTACCGCTCCGATTTAAATTTAATACTCATCCTGTCAAATTTTCTTTTGAATTCTGAATGACGATATGCATTTAGCTTGGCATGATTTAAAAACCTCATTACTTATGGTGCGGTTCCACTACTACAAGGGCATAGGTGTAGCATTTGTTAATAACGGAGAAATACCAAAAGTTAATATAACAAATATCCCCAAACAAATTGTTTCATATAAACAGCACTTACAATTATTTTGGTTATTTTATCCTCATTATGATCTAAATATAGATATTCCTTCTTCAAGAAACCTGCCTCTCTTGTTGTATAAGAAAAGAAACTGCTGAACAGCTCCCGGTAATGAAGTAAAACACCTTTTGAGTTTAAATAAAATTATTCACAATTTTACTAGTATCATTAACATAATAAATACCCATTTTTAAAAATCCACCTCTAAGAACGAGAGGTAAGGTGATATAAATTCAATTAAACTTTACATAGTCCCCTTCTTTTATTTGATTCTTTTCAAACCATCCAAGATTCATTTCAATCGCATAATAATAATAAAGTCCCGGATCATACGTAGGGCAATATTCCTCTATACAAGGCTCCATATCAAGTATTTTTAGAATTTTCCCATATGAATCAAGAAAAGCAATAGATAAAGGAATAAATGTGTTTTTCATCCAAAAGCCACCATATATTTCTTCTGAAAACACAAATAACATCCCCTCATTTTCCGGTAATTTGCTAACAAACATCAAGCCCTTTTCTCTTTTTTTTTGAGTATCTGCAACTTGAACATTTAATCTAGTTACCTTGTTTCCACTGAGTATTTTTATCATTTTTGTTTTAATTCTATTTTTCATGTTCACTCACCTTCGCAGGGAATAGACGTTTTTCGAAAAAAGAAAGTTTCTATCTTATTAACTCCTTTTTAAAAGTCATCAACTTTCCTGCTCTGCTTATAAATAATAAAAAGAAAGTTGGAGATAAAACGAGTACAGATGAAATAATAACTAAACAAGCTGCATTTCGCTTCTAATACTTTATTCTATGGCTTTTAAATTTAATACTCTGTTTTCGATAATCACAGCAACTGTATATAAAAGCACAGCTGTTTTTTTGAGCCTTTCATGAATGCGAGAGCCTGTTCCATATCGCAGAAGTATTATTGATGAACGAGCTAAAAAGCATGATCAAATTAAAAATGTACTTGAAGGTGCAAAAATCAAATTAGGCAATTTCGTATATGAAATTAATGGCGTTTCATTAAAGGACATGCCTCTTGTGACCACAGCACCTTGTTATACCGCATTCCTATTACGCCGATAAACAAAGTTCTCTTTTCTACCGATGAAGGGTTCACTTAATGTCCAGCCGCGGTTGCCGTGCTTTATTCCTTTGTAATCATTTCTCAAACCTCATATGCCCATTAAATGGATTACGTTAGCGTCCTATATGGTTGGAATAACTGTAATGAATCAAGCAAACCTGCTGTCCGAATAGCACCTCGAAGGACTGAGTAACGGATACTTTAGTTCTTAAATTGATTTCGGCAAGTCCCCGGGAAAGTGTTAGAGACACCGTAAGGAACCCGTTCGGGGTTCCACGCTATATAATATATACCTTTATAACATTACTATGCCCTAGTTAACAAAAGCAGTTTTTTTGTTTGAATGTTCGATTATGTATTATGTTAAATGTTCTTGTTTTACTTTTTAAGACTTCATATTTTATTCACTTTTCAAGGCTTTTCTCATTGGGAAACGCCTCAACATGAGCCCCGATGAGGATCCTAAAAAAATCCACCCTATTTAGCACCTTCATAAGGTCCATCCTAGGGCCTGTACAACTGTACTACGTAACGTCATACGGTATCAGCAAGGCTACTATCATAGGGGGATTTGGTGGATTGGAATAGTATATTATATGCTCAATATTCCAATTGGTGTCGAATAGTCATACATATCCGCATAAGCCCCCGGTACCCTACCCATGTTTGGATATACCCCTTCAGCCACTAAGGGCTAAAGACGACCAAATTGAGATCTTATTTTCTAAGAAGGGTATTTTTGATACTGAAAGGCTAGGTGCTAGATTTAGAATGGAGCACTAATCCATTGATGGACAAAAAAGGGTCAGCATTTCTTTACATAATGAATGCTGACCCTGGTTTTTTACGAAAATCTCTGAATGAAAGTTCTTCTTTAAAGCCTTTTATTGATACTTCTCATGAAGTCTTTCGTAACGCTTGATAATTTCTTCTGAGCTTCCTTCATCGAGCTTCCTTGAACACCGAAATAAAATTTAATTTTAGGTTCTGTTCCGGAAGGTCGTAAACATACCCATGTCCCATCTTCAAGAAAGTATTTTAAAACGTTCGACTTTGGGAGCTTGATGTCCTCTTCCCTATTTGGCCCAAACATGTATTTTTTACTGCTGAGATAATCCTCTTGTACCACTACTTGTTTACCAGAGATTTGAGCTGGTGGATTTTCCCGGAATTCATTGAGAATCGCCTGAATTTGCTTGGCACCTTCAATTCCTTTTAAAGTCAACGACCGTAAATCTTCCAAGTAATATCCATATTTATTGAAAACATCCAGTAAACCTTCGTACATCGTTTTACCTTGCTTTTTGTAATAGGCACAGACTTCCACTGCCAGAATAGTAGCCTGGATGGCATCCTTATCCCGAGCAAAATCTTTGATTAAATATCCATAGCTTTCTTCATAGCCAAACAGGAAAGAATGTTCTCCACTTGTGTGGTATTCATTGATTTTTTCAGCAATGTATTTAAATCCAGTTAAAACATCTACGGTTTTTAAACCATTTTTCTCAGAAATCGCCCGTCCTATTTCCGAAGTCACGATGGTCTTTAATACTACTCCATTATGAGGAAGGCTCCCTTTCTTTTGTTTTTGTGAAATTAAATAATCTAAAAAGAGAGCGCCTGTTTGGTTGCCTGTTAATACGACATAATCTCCAGCATTATTCTTCACGCTAATTCCGAGCCTATCCGCATCCGGGTCGGTGGCAATCAATAAATCAGCATTAATACGGTTTCCAAGCGCAATGGCCAGTTCAAAAGCAGCATGTTCCTCTGGATTAGGCACTTTAACAGTAGGAAAATTAGCATCAGGTATTTCCTGTTCTTTAACAATTTGGACATTTCGATAGCCTAGATCATGCAAAGCGCGTTTTACTGATTTATTGGCTGTACCATGAAGCGGTGTAAACACGAGCTTTACATCGATTTCATCTGCCAACTTTGAATTTTCCGGAATAGTGAGCAAATGCTCATTATAAGCCGTATCCAGCTCCTCCCCAATGATTTGAATGAGCCCTCTGTCCTTTAAGACTTCTTCTTCCTCCACTACAATGGAAAGCTCACTTTCAATCGCGTTCACGTATTCAATGACCTGATCCGCCGCTTCAGGAAGTAGCTGTGCCCCGTCTGAACCATACACTTTATACCCATTATATTCACGCGGATTATGGCTTGCTGTAATGACGATACCGGCAAATGCACTCAGCTTACGTACCGAAAAAGAGAGCTGTGGGGTAGGCCGTAATTCATCAAATAAATAAGCCTTAATTCCCTTTGTTGCCAAAGTCTTGGCTGCTTCCAATGCAAATTCGGGAGACTTATGTCTTGAATCGTAAGCAATTACGACTCCTCTGGATTTTGCCTCGTTTCCAAACGATTGAATATATTCAGCAAGCCCTACAGTCGCTTTTCGTACGGTATAAATGTTCATCCTATTCGTACCTGGACCAATTTCCCCTCGCATACCACCTGTCCCGAATTCCAAATTTTTATAAAAGGCGTCTTCAAGTGATATTTCATCATCCTTCATTTCTTCAAGCATTAAACGCATTTCATTATTTAAATTGGGATAACTTGTCCAAATAGTATATAAAGACTTCCAGTCCATGAAAATACAGCTCCTTCCTGCCTGTATGTTTTTTCTCTTCGTCCGGCATTTTTCTTTTTGATCGTAGTACACATTACAAGCTATCAATTGAATATGAAATCTAAAAGCCATCGTTCCTAAAGCATAGCTTCCTTTAGTATTTGTTCATCCTGTAACGGAGGGTGTACCAAATGCACTACCTCCAAAGCTTGTTGGTTACGATCTATTCATTTTCCCAACCAGTACTTTGGAAGAGTGTCATTTATTCTTCATTACTTCTTTGGAAGAAGAGGATAAAGCTTTTAGAAATTGTAATCCACCAATCGTTATACC
Organism: Peribacillus frigoritolerans; assembly: GCA_030562215.1. Classification (GTDB taxonomy): domain Bacteria; phylum Bacillota; class Bacilli; order Bacillales; family DSM-1321; genus Peribacillus; species Peribacillus frigoritolerans_B. The sequence goes on from JAUPFL010000003.1 coordinate 12,556, forward strand.
TGTTTCTTCACTTACTCCCTACTTGATTTATTTTTTCTTTTTTCTTTTCCGTTTTCGATTTCTTTATTGTTTCCGTTTCCGTTTCCGCTTTCCTTTTCTTTTTCGTTTTTGTTTGCGTATTCGTTTTCGTTTTCTTTTCTGTTACCATTTGCGTATACTTTTCCTTTTTCTTTTCCTTTTTCTTTTTCTTTTCCGTTTCCGCTTTCGTTTTCTTTTTTGGTTCCGTTTCCACTTTCGTTGTATTAACAAGAGAATATAGTCTTTGTTGCTCAATAATTTGTTTATTGACATCAAATTTTTCTTCAATTACTTTCCGTGCTTTTTCCGTATAGTCGTTCCAAATATCTGGATTTTCTAAAAAGAATTGTATGCCTTTCGCTAATTCGATATCATTTTTTTCTGGAGCTAGGTATCCTGTTCTCTGGTGTTCAATTAATTCGGGGATTCCCGCGTGTCGAGTGGAAACGACAGGTAAACCGCTAGCCATTGCTTCTTTTAAGGCATTAGGAATGCCTTCGATATCACCATTTTTAGCTGTTTGACTTGCAAGACAGAAGATATGAGCTTTTTTCAATTCGTTCGAAACCTGTTTTGAATCCATAGCTCCTTTAAGAATCACAACATCTTTAAGGTTATATTCTGTAATGGCGGATTTAATTTTTTTCTCATCTTCACCTGCTCCAATAATATGCAGTCTAGCATTTGGATATTGTGTATAAATGCGTTTAAATGCTTTTATAAGAGTAACAAATCCTTTTTTGTCTACAAGTCTACCTACAGATAGGACTCTTATTTCGCCTTCTATAGGAAGAGTGCGGTTAGAATAGGGGAAAAGATCTAATTCGATACCACCATATAATACATGCATATTTTTAGCCGGAATTCCTAACCTTCTTAATCCTTCTGCAAGATATTGGCATACAGGGTAATAGTATGCACCATGCTTATTTAATGCTGAATATCGCTTAGCATTTTTTTCGAAAATTTCCGGTCTGGCCGAACCATCTCGTCCTCTAATGCTAACAATCAAAGGAATATTATATTTTTCACATACAGGTAAAATCTCTTGTCCGTGTGATCCGTGATGAGCATGAATGGCTATGATATCTTGTTCTTCGAAGAACTTTTTTAGATCTTTAATTTTGTTTATATTATAGTAGTTTTCAAAGGGGAATTCTGAACGGTCGGTATTGTCGAATGGGCCGATTACGATTGAGCGATAGTTAGTTATTTTTACGATTTGATTATATATAAAACGTTGGTGTGTTTTAATGTTTTCACTTACAAAATAAGCAATGGTTTTCATCCCACCTCAGTCCCTTTAACAAGAAATTCATATTTGCTCTTTTCACGTTCTGCTAAAAGTTCATGATAATTTCCTGATTTTTTCAGATTTCTTTGTTCTACAATTTGTTTCACTTGCTTGTGAAATTCATGTGGGAACATAGAATCGGCTTTATAAATGTATTTGTATGGTAGGTCTTCAGAACAAACTTTAAAGTAGTTTTCAAACAGAGGATTTAATTTGAATAAAGGATCTTTTGTAGAATTTCGTTTAAGGGATGTCATGAGAAAATCTGACAAATCATACTCATTAAGAACTTCCAATGGAGTTTTCTCTCCTTTAATTACTTATAAAATTTTTAATTAATGTTTTTTACTTGCATGCAATTCGTCCATTTACCCATTTCTTTTGATTTTGGGTCTTTATACATTAAACTTTTAATATATTGAACAGTACTGTCATATACACTTCAAATCTACTAATACCGAATAGACATTTTCGATTTTCAGATTTCATAAAAAAAATGGTGTCTATGACAGCTAAGTTGAGGGTGGATCGTTTAATGGTTTGAAATGTTATTGGAACTTCACCTATACCATATTATATTTTTTCATTATGCAACATTGTAGTTTGACAACAAGCAGAGATTCCATCTTTTTTTATCCATTAATATCCCATTTTAAAATTCACTACTTCTTTTTCCTTATTTATTGTACTTTTTGTACCAATTTACAAAATGAGTTAAACCTTCTTCTATTGTTGTTGAAGGATGGAACCCCACATCAGCATGCAAATCGGCAATATCTGCATATGTCTCTTTAACATCTCCCGGTTGCATTGGTAATAATTCTATTTTTGCCTTTTTGCCAATTAGTTTCTCTAATGTGTTAATGAAATCCATTAATTTTATGGGTTTATTGTTACCGATATTATAAATTTTGTACGGGGCATAGCTTGAACTTGAATCAGGGTTAGCTCTATCCCATCCAATATTATGAACCGGTGGTTTATCAAGTAATCGGACTATTCCTTCAACAATATCATCAATATAAGTGAAGTCTCTTCTCATATCTCCATTATTAAAAACCTTTATTGTTTTTCCTTCAATTATATTTTTAGTAAAGGAATAATAAGCCATATCAGGTCTCCCCAAGGACCATACACCGTAAAGAAACGGAGTCCTGTGGTTGGAATATTATATAAATGACTATAAGTATGAGCCATTAATTCATTAGACTTTTTAGTGGCAGCGTATAAACTTACTGGATGATCCACTGGGTCTTTGGTTGAGAAGGGGATATTAGTATTTGCGCCATATACAGAACTAGAGGATGCATAAATTAAGTGCTTGACGTTATTGTGTCGACAAACCTCTAAGATATTTACAAACCCAACCAGGTTGGAATTAACATAAGAATCCGGGTTGTCTATGCTATAACGTACTCCAGCCTGAGCTGCTAAGTTGATGACTATATCAATGGTTCTGTCTTTAAATAATTGATTTAATTTTTCTTTATTTGACAAATCCATTTTGTGGAATTCAAAATCAGGGTTTTCTTCTAATATCTTCAGTCGATTGTTTTTTAAAAAAACATCATAATAATCATTAATATTGTCTACTCCAATAACATTGTGATCTAGGGCTAACAAACGTTGTGTTAAATGGAAACCAATAAATCCTGCTGCCCCTGTTACTAAAATGTTCATAGCATTAATTCCAATCCTTTCTATTACATTAGGATTTTGACACCTTTCCGGAACACTTACTAATCATTATTTATACATTGATTCTTTCGATCCTTTACACCAACAGAACAAAATTCATTAAGGCGGATAAAAAGAGGAGCTAAACTCAAAATTTTCATTGGAGAGACATACGTTTTATTCGTAACCCACCAATGAAATGAATCCTTTTCGCTTTAAGTCTCAAGAGTTTTTCACTCTTATACCCGCTGTGAACTAGCACTTACGTAAGTGAGTTTAAGCTACCATCCTGGAAACCGGTGTAAACGAAATCATCACCGGTTTTGATATGTTCCTTTTTAGGCGTAAAACCTTTTTACATTTTTTTCATGAGGTTCCAGTTACATAACCATGACTATACAAGGGTATTTTCATTTTCATCTAATGGGATTGGTGTTTTTGTCCATTCAGCATACGTACCAGGATCTATCGCCTTCACTTGTTCTAAAAAAGGCATCTAAAAAATTTCTTTCTCGCAGGTCCTTAAATAACTCGAGAGGTCTTTTTTGTTCACGTGAAAACGAGTACACATGGTCGACTAATTTAAAACCATTCTTGGTTACAATAATATGCCGTAATGGGGCATCAATTTGTTTGAAACCTGATTTTTCCATTGTTTTTAATATATAGAGTATTCGTTTTGTTATTTCCTTGGAAAGTACAGATTGTTTTTTAAGAAACGTATTTAAATCTGGTCCTGATAGATATTCCATTAATATATAATTTGGTCCTGTTTCAAAGACTTTCGGGATAAAAGGCAAGTCTTGACTTGATAAAAGAACCATTTTTTCCTGATTTGCATGTTCAGTTTTTCCGTAAAGTTTGACGCATGTCTCTTCAGAAACTCGATAAACAGCACCTTGATGCCCTTTTCCAATAAGTGTTTGTGTTATAGCGCTATCCACTTTCACTCCATTACCTGACCCTCCTGAGAGGACTGGAATGTTTCTAAAGTCCAAACTATTTTGATTGAAATAATCCTCCCACTCATTGAAGGTGTCCGGTTCAAGCTTTTTCACTTGATCTAGGAACGAGTCCTTTAAAAGGATTATTTTTAAATCTCTTAATAATTTTAATGGTACAGGATGCATCCTTTTAAAGGAATTAACATGGTCAATCACCTTCAGTTCCTCATTGCCAACGACAAAAATATGGCGTAGGGGGCATCTATCATGGTGAACTTTGCTTGTTTTAATTCCTTTAATATATAGAGAAGTTTCTTTACTATAGAATCAGGGATATACGTACAATTTCTCAGATATTCTTTTAAGGTCGGGGCATTAAAATATTCCATGACTATATAGTTTGGTCCTGTATCATATACCACAGGCATAAAGGGTAGATGTTTTCCAGCTTCGAGAGCTTCTTCCTCCATTCTCGCTTGTACTGGGTCTGAATAGATTTTTACACATCTATCATCTGAAAGTTGAAACACTGCACCTTGAGCACCCATTCCAATCAGCGAATAGCTAGTCGGATTGTGAATTTCCAAAGATTTTTCACCTTTGGTGACAGTAATGGTTTTAAAATCCTCCATGATCTCCTCCAAACTGCTCATCTAGGGCCTTCTGTTGTAACTTTTGAATTTTATAAAGGGCTTTTTTGACTTTTTCGGCTTTGAGAGCCTTTTTTTCTTTTTTATGATAAGCTATTTTTTCATCATTAACTTTAGCTCTCGGTTGGATTTTAGCTTTTTTTTCATTTTTATTAGATGCTACAAGTTCATCTTTAACTTTATCTTTAGTCTGCTGTTGAAGCTGCGGTAACTGTTGCAGCTGTGGAAGTTCTTGATGCCCTTGAAGCTGTTGTAGCTGTTGCATATAAATAAGGGCTTTTCTGGCTAATTCGGCTTTTTTCTAGGGGCTGTTGTTTCGCCATCATACTTACCTTGCTGTTGAGGCTGTGGAGCCTCCTTAAGGATTTTTTTATCTATTTGGCGATGTGTTACTAAATATCGTTTACCTACTTTATAAGGGGCTACAAGTTCATCATAAAATTCAGCTTGTTGTTGAAGTTGTTGGACGAGGTTAAAGTTTTGTTCTACTTTTTGACGAGCCGCTACTGTATATGTTTCCCAAATCCCCTGTTAGTTAGCATGAATTCAAGAGCATCTGCCAGATCATCTACATTGTTTTCTTGTACTAAAACCCCTTCTTTGTTATTTGTTATTAATTCAGGGATGCCGGCATGATTGGTCGAAATCACAGGTACCCCAATCGCCATAGCTTCTTTTAATGTATTAGGTATCCCTTCTACATCTCCATTGGCAGCTTCTAAGCTCGCGGCGCAAAATATATCTGCATTGGTCATTTGTTCTCGTACTTGATCTTTAGGGAGATGATTTAATAAACGAAAAGAGTCTCCTAAATTAAGTTGATTTGCCAATGAAATGAGATATTCTTCAAGCTCTCCTCTTCCGATAATCGTCAAGGTTGCATTTGGAAATTTCCCTCTGATTTTTTGGAAAGCTTGCATTAAGATATGATGTCCTTTTTTTCCACCAACCTGCCGATGGATAAAATGTTTTGAGTGTCCCCTTTATGTGGAGCCCGGTATTTGAATTCGTCAAGGTCAACGCCCCCATATAGCACTCTAATTTTTTCTGAAGGACAACCCCAAGCAATTAACCTATCTGCTAAATACTGACAAACTGGAAAAAAACGGTCACCTCGATCAAATAGCATTCTCATGTTATCTAAATACCCAATGGGCTGATTAGCAAGGGTTGCATCCCTGCCTCTAATACTTGTTACCAACGGAAGGTTTGTTTCCTCTTTAAAAGGAAGTAATAACATCCCTAATTGGCCATGGTGAGCATGTAATAGGGAGATATTATTTCTTTTCACATATTCTTTTGGGGAGAAAACTTCATTGAGATAATGAACCTTCTCATTTAAAAGGGAAAGATCTATCATATACTTAGGTTGTCGTACCATATGAATATAATCATAATCAGGAACTTCTCTAATCTGTGAGATATATTGGGTCGGATCAACTCTTAAATTCAAATGCATAACTGTGTGCAAGTAAATGTTCTCCTTTCATGCATAGTAAGCAAATTTCCTGGACCGTTTCAAGTATATTATGCAGGATTGTATAGGTACGCATGGACTAATAACATACAGTAAAGCTAAATGGCAGTGAGTATGCGTTTGCCTAATACAATTGGATTGAAGTAAGTGCCATGACACAAGTTCATTTGCAAACAATGATAATAAATACAACATGTTAATAGTTGATGTTGATCTAAGGTTTTTAAATAGTCGCTAAAGATTTTTCTTCTATTTAAGAAATATAAAAAAGCACCCAAGAACTATCAAAGGTGCTGCATCGCCAGTTTAAACCTATTATACGTTTTCAAAAAATCATGTTTGATCTACTGAAGTGTTTTGAAAACATTTTTCTCTTTATGTCTTGCCAATAAAAATTGCTGGTCTACCTATTGGGTAATATTCAATTTTCTTGCACGCTCTGATTCGATCTTCTTCAAGACAATTTCTCCCATCAAAAACAAGCGGTTGACTCATTGTGTTCACCAATGTTTCCAGATCTAAATGTCTAAACTCATTCCATTCGGTAACAATAAATACAGCATCCGCATTCACTGCCGCTTCTCGGACTGAGCTGGCAAATCTGATTGTATCCCCTAATATGTTCTTCGCATTATCTATTGCAACCGGATCATAAGCTACCACTTCTGCTCCAAGTTTGGTTAATGAACGTGCAATTTTGATTGATGGCGCTTCCCTCATGTCGTCTGTCTCTGGCTTGAAAGCGAGACCAAGCATTGCAACCTTTTTCCCTTTTAAATCCCCCAAGCGATTTATCGCTTTCGTTACTAGGATTTCCTGCTGAAAATCATTGATTGCAACTGTTTCTTTTAACAGGGAAAACTGAACTCCATTTAACTTGGCAGTATGAAGCAACGCTTTAACATCCTTTGGAAAACAAGACCCTCCATAACCAATGCCGGGCTGTAAAAAAGCTTCTCCGATCCTTTTATCTTTTCCCATTCCCTTTGCTACATCTTTAACATCTGCACCTACTACTCCGCATAAATTGGCAACTTCATTGATAAAGCTAATCTTAGTCGCCAAAAAGGCATTAGATGCATACTTAATCATTTCCGCACTTCGAATGCTTGTTAGTATAAATGGTACATTTAACGGACGATACATTTCTTGTACTTTCTTAGCAGCCTCATCATTTTCAGAACCGATGATGATTCGATCTGCTTGCATCGTATCCATGACGGCTGACCCTTGTCTTAAAAATTCTGGATTTGAAACCATATTAAAATTGACACTTTCGTTACAATGTTCTTCAATAATGCTTTTAATATAATCATTCGTACCAACAGGCACGGTACTCTTTATAACGACTACTGAACTCTGTACCAGGTTCGCAGCAATATCCTTCGCGGCTTGCACAATATAAGATAAATCTGCTCCCCCATCCTCCATTTGCGGTGTTCCTACGGCAATGATGATAATCTCGGCACCATTTAGCGCTTCTCGATGAGATGTAGTAAATAGCAGTCTACCCGCTGCAGCATTTTGAGCAAGCAAATTCTCCAGACCCGGTTCATATATTGGAGAAATCCCTTTACGTAGACTTTTAATTTTCTGTTCATCTGTATCGATACAAATGACGTTATGACCTATTTCTGACAAACAGACACCAGTGGACAGCCCGACATAACCTGTACCCAAAACAGCTATTTTCATATTATTCAGGCTCTCTCTTTATAATTTGAAGGTCTTCTTTCTTATTTACATCCCTTAAATAGGAAAGTACCTCGTCTCTTATATCATCCCTGCGCAAAGCAAAGTCTATTGTTGCCTTAATGAAACCAACTTTATCACCAATATCATATCGGTTTCCCTCAAAGTTATATGCTAATACGGCCTGCTGCTTATTTAGCTCATTTATGGCATCAGTAAGTTGTAATTCATTGCCATGTCCAACCGGAAGCTTTGATAGTGTGTCAAAAATTTCAGGTCTAAAAACATAACGCCCCATTATCGCATATCTGGAAGGAGCCTCTTCCCTTTTCGGTTTTTCCACCAAAGAATCGATATGAAAAAGGTTTGGCTCAATCATTGTCCCTTTTGGCTTAATAATTCCATATTTACTGACATCCTTTTCTGGAACATTCTGAACAGCTACGACGGAACTGTTGCAATACTCAAAAACACTGATGATTTGTTTCAGACAAGGTGTTTTAGACATAACGATGTCATCCCCTAATAAAACGGCAAAAGGTTCATTTCCAATGAAGCTTTTAGCACAGAGTATTGCATGTCCCAGCCCCATCGGTTCCTTTTGGCGGACATAATAGATATTTGCCAAACTAGATATTTTCTGAACTTCCTCTAAAATATCGAGCTGATTTTTTCTTAAAAGTGCATCTTCCAACTCATAGGATTTATCAAAATGATCCTCTATTGATCTTTTACCTCTACCGATTATGATAATAATTTCCTCTATACCTGAAGCTACTGCTTCCTCAACAATATATTGAATCGTTGGTTTATCAACAATCGGCAGCATTTCCTTAGCCTGAGCTTTAGTTGCAGGCAAAAATCGGGTCCCTAGACCTGCGGCCGGAATAATGGCCTTTCGGATTTTCATAAGCTGCCTCCCTTTTGTCATTCATTAATCCTTTATATGCAATAGGACAACTTCCGGTCTAGTTAGTAGCCCAATTAGTCCTTTTTTATTTAAGGGACCAGTAGGCTTTATGCATGTAAGAATCCCAAACCGGCTGTGGCCGAGGCCGCAACTTGTGGGTTAGTTCCAAATTAAAAACTCCATTACACTTTTTATGTAATGGAGTTACCATGGTTTTGCTGTAATGGTCGATATACGGTTCGGATAAACCACTGTTGAGCTTTTTTGCGATTCAGTTGACTAAACGATTTCCTTTTTTCTTTCTATGAAAAACTCCAGCTGTCAGAAATGAGAGAAACAATTTCTTAGATTTATATAATGGGTATCGCAGGTCCAGTTTTAGTGACTAATCCGTTCCGCTCCCCTTTAGATCATAATGTATGATGGTCTGTATTCATGCTTTTGAGGGGGGGATTTTCACATAAAAAGGGGAGGTTTTTTAAGAGCTACGATCTATGTTGAATGGATATAGTTTATAGAATATGATTAACTACTCCTAAAGCAACAATTCTTATCATCCTTGTAGAGGGCAATGCAACACTATTACTTTCTCCGTACATGAAGAGCAAAACTTGGCATATTGGATACAATTCTGATGAATCATTCCGTTAGCAACCATCGGCTAGTTCCCATGGGAGCCCTCGACGCAAGTGTTTCGATTTCTGCAGGAACACGCCTACACCCACTACTTCGATATCTTTGAAGTTGGTTTCTTTACCTTTTGAAGAGTCTTAAATAATTTAGAATGCACATTTTACGGATATTAATGGTAAATACTGTTGAAATCGACCTTCAATGGAAATAAACTTGTATTCAAATAAAGAAGAAGAGGCTTTAACAGCCTCTTCTTTATTTAGTCTCATCTTCATTTTTATTACCACTACTGCTATTAGCTATAAACATCGCAATTTGCGCCTTTTTTTCTACATCTAAATCAAGGGAATCGATTATGCTAAAAGGCGATTTTAATAAGAGGGGTTGTGGTTGTGAAATCTTCGTTATTTCTTGTAAGATTTTATTTGAAGTTTGATCTTGTTGTTTAATTAACTGATTCTGAAGTTGAATCTGAAGTTCCTTCTGTTGTTCTTCTTGGGTTTGGAGTTGGACTTGAATGTTTTCTAGTGGTTGTGAACGCTTCGATATTTCGTGTAAGACTTTATCTAAATGCTCATCTTGTTGTTTAGATAATTTATCCTGAAGTTGAACCTGAAGTTCCTTCTGTTGTTTTTCTTGAAGTTGGAGTTGGTCTTGAATTTTTTCCAGTGGTTGTGAAATCTTCGTTATTTCTTGTAAGATTTTATTTAAAGTATCATTTTGTTGTTTAATTAACTGATTCTGAAGTTGAACCTGAAGCTCCTTCTGTTGTTTTTCTTGGAGTTGGAGTTGGACTTGAATGTTTTCCAATATATGGCTATATTTCTTCTTATTGTCTTCCCTGTGATTATCTGTTTGATCATATTTACCCATTAGGTTCCCACCCTTTTCACTATTTATTGGTTATGGAGGCACACTTGAATTACATTTTGTGTAGTTGGAAAATCGTCTTCTCAATTGACATTGCATTCACCTTTTATGTTTCTAGTAAATCGCTTTCGTTGCAGAATCAGTATAAGGACAATCGGAGATAGTTATTTCACCATTTCCTAGTGTTGTTGTTGACATGAATGTGCTGCCGTTGCCGTTCCGATTATAATTACAGCAATGGTCTTGATTTTTTATTGTATTGTCCACATTGGTAGTAAACGTAGGAGTAGCACCTAACATACCTGGGTTTCGGTAAGTTCCTTGACTCGTCATTTTCAAAATGCTACTCGGACAACAGGAAGGTTAAGCTGGTTGCCGTGAAAGTTAAAGCAAGGACAACAACTGATCCACCGTAATCAATGAAGTTATTAGTTGGTTTCTCCTTAAAACACTTGAAGCTTTCTGACTTAAGCATTGATGCTGGGAGCGAGGTCTGATTCTTCAAGAGTAATGGAAGCCCAAAGAATGGTCCAGTCTAAGCAGTCTTAATCGAAATGGTTGGTGTCCAATTTAGGGATGTTTGAAAGTGATTCACCTCTTTTTAGTTAGGAAACCATACATGAGGTTTCCGATTTTCTTATTTGCATAGACAGAGATCTTTATAGATAAACAACTATCACCATTCTTTCTATAGTTATTCAACAAGCCTTTTAATGACTGAGCGTTTGTCATGTGTAGACGTTAAACTTATACCATCTTCCAAAAAAAATCAAAAAAACCACTTTATCTTGGAAAATCGTTATCTGGTTGTAAAAATGATTTTACGAATATTGTAATTTGTACTTATAACTGCCGAACATGCACTTTTGCGAATGGGTGTTATGATGCTTTTCCGCCCATTTCGCAAATTTTATAGTCTGGGAGAATTCCAAACTAAAAAGTCGAACCCCTTTACGTTAAGGGTTCGACTTTCCTCTTTAAGTTTCCCTGCTTGTACAGCATCATTGGTTTTGTAGGAATCATCATGCATTTTTTGCGATACTGGGCCGCTTTAATTCTTTGAAGCATCCAATTTCGCATATTCTCATTTATATCGCATTGAAGTCGATGTTTTTCTGCCATTCTTCATACTCTTCAGGATCGATTTTCTTTGCTTGTTTCAGGAATGTATCCAATAACCCCAATTTCTTTAGATCACGAAACATCTTTGGATTATATGGATCATTCATTGTGAGGCCATCTGAATGATCGATGGCTTTCAGCACATTTCCCTTTGTTACAACAAAATGTCCGATTGAGGTCTTGATTCTAATAAATCCAACTCTCTTTAGTTCCTTTCGAATCATTATGATTTGTTCTGTAAACGATTCGGGAATATCTTGCTTTCCTTTCAAATAATCTTTTAGATTGGGACCTTTTAAATATTCCATAATTACATAGTTTGGTCCGACTTCATATAACCTCGGAACAATATGGGTTTCCTTCGCTGCTTCAAGTGCTTTCCCCTCTTTTGTTGCTGCATTGGGATTGACATAAATTTTCACGCAAATATCTTCATCAAGCTGAAAAACTGCACCTTGACTTCCTGCCCCAATTAGTTTTAATGTGGTCGGATTATGAATAAGAAGTTCCTTTTTACCGTTCTTTTCTATTCTTTCAACCTTTATTAATTTAAAATCATTCATCTAATCTACCACCTCTTTTCTACTTTTGGACAACCATAATATCTATAATATGAAATCATCGATTAGTTGCTTTAGGTTAATAACACTTTTTCACAAAATTAAGTCATACCTTCTTTTCCTGGCTTCTTAAGTACGAGATATTAGCAATTGATGCATTATTCTCTTAAGGAAAGCTTTTCCCAGCGTTTATTCAGTGTCCTATGCTCATGCACATACAATTAAGAACTTTACAAAAAACAAACAAATATATGTACTTGTCCGTTTCGAATCTCTTCTATTTTGCATTTACTATAAAAGAGCATTAACCAGTAACGAAATGATCAGAAGGAGACTTGAGATGGGATACATTGAAGATTTACGTGCTCTCGTTGGAACTAGAGCTTTGATACTTACTGGAGTCACCGTTTTGGTTATCGATCAGAACAGCCGTTTTCTGATGGTACAATCCGAAAAAGTGTGGAAATTGCCAGGCGGCTTCATCGAATTAGGAGAATCTGCTGAAGAAGCATGCAGACGTGAAATTTTGGAGGAAACAGGAATTAACATCGGCAACCTTCAATTAATTGGCGTTTTTTCAGGGAAGGACTATTTTACGGAGCTGCCTAATGGTGATCAATACTTTCCAGTCAACATTGCTTACGTAACCGAAGAAATACTCAGCGGAGATTTAAAACCTGATGATATAGAAATACAAAAAGTACAATTTTTTAAATGGTCCGCTTTTCCGAAAGATCTATCTGAACGAGATCGACAAATATTTCAAAGTTTTATCGAAAATTTGATTTTAGAGAGAAGAAAGGGATTGAAATAGTGAAGACAATCGCTTTTTACATTAGGGAACCTATAAAAATAAATCAAGGATTTATGTACAATCAAATCATTATGTTGGATCAATATCGTCCTATTGTTATAGGACCTTACCCAAATTGTAACAATGTTCAATTTCAGTTTGAACATTATTATAATTTGAACGAAATTCAAGACCTTGGAGCCTTCTTTAAGGAGCAAAATGTCGTCGCGATTCACGCTCATCAAGGGAAACATTCCATCGATATTTTACCAACAGCTATAGAGTATGATATTCCTTTGGTTGTACATTTTCGAGGACGTGATTCTTCCACGCAAACATATAAGAGATTTCGCAAAAATGTCCTCCGATATCAAAATTTAGTAAAACATGGGGCTGCTTGTTTTTCAGTTTGCCATTTTCTTGCAGATGAATTAAAAAAATTAGGATTTAAAGAAGATAAAATACATGTACTATATGGGGGGCTGGATTTAGATTTATACCCATTTGTGCAACGTACCCTACCTAAGGAAGGAGAAATCGAATCTTGTCCGTAGCCAGACTTGTCGAGAAAAAGGATTTCTTACGCTTTTGAAGGCTTTTCAACGGATTCATCAGGAATACCCAAGAACGACACTACACATCATTGGGACAGGTGAAGATGAAGAGAAGATAAGAGTTTTCATTGATGAAAACCACTTAAACGAGCATGTTTTTCTTAGGGGGCCAATGGATTCTAACCAAATTTCCAAGGAATTAAGTGATGCCCATCTCTTTTGCCTTGCCAGTGAAACGGGCGAAGATGGCGATGTAGAAGGGATACCAAATGCATTAAAAGAAGCCATGGCAAGCGGTTTACCAGTCATCTCCACCTTTCACGGAGGGATCCCGGAATTGATTGAGCATAAAAAAACAGGATACCTAGTTCCTGAGAAAGATGATTTAAAATTGGCTCAAGGTATAAAATATTTCCTTAGTCATCCAAGAGTATGGAAGAGATATACCAGAAGTGCAAGACAGGTAATTGATGAAAATTTTGATTTAAATAAACAAATCATCGAACAACAAAGGCTATACAGCTTAATAGAAAAAAATAACGAAGTTAATTGATTGGAAACAATGGTTCAGTCCAAAATTCCAGTTGAGTTCGTAAAAAAAATTAATTGGTGGAACGCTACATGACATTATTTTTGCGACAGTAAAAAGTATGTAGTGAAATGAACTAGTAATTGAGTATGCGAGCAGTATATTAGCAATGTTCCTTCCCTTCCCTTTTGTCCCCTTCGGACTAGTGTATACCCAAGACGCAATCATAAGTATATTCCTAACAAATTAAGTTCAGGATGCCAATCTATGTGTTTATTTATCGAAAGCAGTATTGTACTAGATGAAATATTTAAAGCTTTTGCATCAAAGACGTAAGAAAATCACAATATGCTTGCCGATTGGTGGTATTCGATCTTTAGGTGAATAAAATCGATTAAACCATAAACATTTTCCTTCTAATTCAGCTTAGTAAAGGCGGCTTTTTTATCCTAACATTTTTTCCTAGTGGACTCAGTGGTCTGCAAAAACGCTTTCTCAGAAACTGAATCCTTTATCGACAAACGTACCCATGGGGGCCTCCTCCATGCTAAATGAACATCATTTGGATAAAAAATTTTATCCCTTCCAGAACAAATTAACTATGAAGTTACCCAATCCATCCCTGTAAAGTGCGGAGTCTCGAAGAAGGAAAGTGAAGCACAGTACAAATTCCTTTTAGAACAGAAAAAGTCATTTATCAAACCTTATTACCAATTTCATCAATCAATACAGAAGCAATATGGTTAATAAAAAAGCTAAGGTGAAAATGAAAAAGAGCTAGACAAATATTTTTAAAGGAGACAAAGTGATATGACAAAATATCCAGTTCGATATGTACAAACATTAAGGGGGGAACTGCACATGTCATTCTTTTCAGCGATGGTAAAGAATATGTCGTGAAGTGGTTCGATACTAAGAAAGGAAGAGAAAGGAAGTGGTCAATGAATACCTTATCGGCAAATTGGCAGAGCTCCTTTCCCTTCCCGTTATCCCATTTGATCTTGTATATATACCGGAAGAATTCATAAAGAAAACTCCTGAATTACAATCGACTAAACACAACTATAGTTCTGGATACCAATATGGCTGTGTTTTTATTAAAAACAGTACAGTTTTCGAGAATGTTAGAGAAAATCCTCCCACTAAGACGGATGTTAAAAACCGAGATATGCTTGCCGGTATAACGGTATTCGACCAATGGGTGAATAACTCTGACCGTGGTACGATGAATGTCATTTTGGAAAATCTCAGTGATGGCGGCTATTATGTCCATATGATTGATCATGGCAGAGTTTTTCCAGGGCGCTACCAATGGTCTGCTCAAACGCTAAGTGAAACACCGGTATATAACTACCATTGGCCTTTTTATAAATGGGCCTTCTCTCTTCTCGATGATCACAAAGAGCTTACATCGTTTATAGAAAAAATAGTGAAATTGCCGAACAAATCGATCTATCAAGTGATCGAATCCATCCCTAAAGAGTGGAAAGTGAAAACGAAGGATAGAGAAGCCCTCTACAAGTTTCTTTTAGAACAGAAAAATAAATTGCCTGATATCGTTGAACGTATCATCCAGCATCATAGCAATCCAAAATAACGCTGGTTTCTTCCACAGAAAAAAGTAACTCCTTGTTTGCTTTAAAGGAGTTACTTTTTTATTTATAAATCTTTCCATTCCATATAGGATTCGGGATCCAATTCTTTTAATTCTTCCAAAAACAATGGTAATAGACCCAACTTTTTTAAACCTTTGAATATCAACTCTGGCCTGTTTCGAATCCTTGTATAGGAGCTATAATGATCTATTACTTTTAATTCCTCTCCCTTAGTTACAATAATGTGGCGCAAATCGGCATCCAATCTGGTAAACTTTAAACGCTTCATTTCTTTTAGCACAAAAAAGAATTTGCCTCATCAATTTTTCGGATAGGATCCCTCCAGATTCTAAATATTGAAATAAAGTTGGCCCTTCAAGATATTCCATAATAATATAGTTATGCCCCACCTCATAAAGCCGTGGAATAGTGGGAGACTCCTGTGCAATTTTTAATACATTACCCTCTTTAGCCGCATATTCTGGTTTTGCACAAATTTTCACACATTTGTCTGAAGAAATTTTAAAAACGGCCCCTTGCGCCCCCTTTCCAATCAGCGAAAACGACGTTGGATTTTTTATTACATTTACTTTTTTAATTCCTTCAGTAACACAGATGGATTTAAAGTCCTCCACTTTACATCACTCCTTTACATACCCTATCGTACTATTACTTTTTATCCTTTGTTTCTTTATCTCTAAGATTCTTGAACAGCTCCGTATTGATGATAATTGGTGACGAACCTCTGCCCCTTTATCATTGTGACACATTCTGAAAGTAAACGTCTTCCATTAATGATTTATAGGGTTGAAGGAATAGCTTAATAAAAACAGTTTTTGTAAAAGCCCTTCTATAATAAAAGGGGATTTTAGTGAAAATACAAATCTATACAAAGAGACTGGTTCATAGTGTGTGCTTACTATATTTTATGTAAAAGATTAAAGTTTGCTATAGTCAAGCGCCAGTTCATCCAGTAATTTTTACTGGTCGACCTCATGATACGAAGCATTGTTAGCGGGTAGCGGAAATAAGAAACAGTTATATAACAATGTTCATGGTATAATCAAAATAGGAAAACGCTTACAGAGATAAGTTAAACTAATGGTTCAGAAAATTCATTCTTTTGGGAGTCGATGAAAGTTGACAGTGGATAATAAAATAAGTAAAGAACAAACTATTTTTAATCATAATGGAAATAAAATCAAAACGGAAGACAGAGAAATTAATGTAATTGCTAGACTAGAAGAACCTCTAATTGTAGTTTTAGGAAACGTTTTGAGTGACGAAGAATGTGACGGACTTATTGAATTGTCAAAAGACAAAATGCATCGTTCCAAAATTGGGGTTACGCACGAAGTAAATGAATTAAGAACAAGCAGCAGCATGTTTTTTCAAGAAAATGAATATGACATCATTACCAAAATTGAAAAAGGATATCAACAATCATGAATATACCCATTGAACATGGAGAAGGTATTCAAATTCTTAAATACACTCCAGGACAAGAGTATAAAGCTCATTTTGATTTTTTACATCTTCAAGTATAGCAGCAAAAATAATAGAATTAGCACAATCATCTTGTACTTAAATGATGTGGAGCATGGTGGGGAAACTTTTTTCCGAAACTGAATTTTTCAGTGTCACCGAGTAAGGGAATGGCAGTGTACTTCGAATATTTCTACAACGATAATAACCTAAACGAACTAACTTTACATGGTGGAGCGCCAGTTATCACTGGTGAAAAATGGGTTGCAACACAATGGATGAGGAGACAAAAAAATCTCTTATAATGTGTAAACGATAGACTTTATAAGCCTCAATATTAGGTGCCAAATAAACTATGGCACCTATTGTTCATTTGGAATCTGTTTTATTTAAAATGTCCACACGAAAAAGTCAGAATAAGAATGTTCCCTTGAAGTCCAAAATTTCCGGGAGGTCTTTACCCTAAACAATCAATTCGTTTCAAAATATACTATTGCCTAGAATTTTTAAGTTTGATAAAAAAATACTTTGTTTGTATTTAATCACTATTCATTTACCTTTGATGCTCTTTCTAAAATCATCGTAATCAGTCTTTATGTAATGAAAAACCTTTGCGTTGCCATTATGGTCTGGATGAGTTATTTTTAATAACCCTTTATATTCAGCCAACACTTCTTTATTGCTCGCCATTTTAGAAAGCCCTAACTTTTTACTATAATCATTTGATTGAGCAGCGGAGTCCATATTGTAATTGTTTCTGATGTTTTCTTTTAATTTTATCAATTCATTACGTAATTCAATATTTTCTTTCAATAAATCCTTAGTTTCATTTTGCAATTCACTTTTCTCATTCTTTAGTATGGCAACTTCCTTTTTGAACATATCCCTTTGCTGAATCAATATTCTTTTTGCAGTCTCATGAAGTTCTTCGATTCCTTCTATATGCTTATCTTGAGCTTGTATTTTCAATTTTAATCGGTGTATGATTTCGTCCTTGTTTTTATCTATAAAATCATTTATAGCCAGCTTTGAAGCTGTTTCATCGCTTATGTATACAGTGCTCCTCTTTCCGTTGCCCGCATTTTTAATCTTACCTTCTTGAAGCCAGCGCCTTACAGTCTGTATGCTATTACTTTCTGTTATTCCTGCATCTTTTAACATTTCAAATGCTTGGTCTGTGTCATCCATTATGTATCCGGTTTTTCTATTCACGCTTCCTCCCTCATATTTAATCTTACCTTCACGAAGCCAGCGTCTAACAGTTTGTATGCTGCTGCTTTCTGATACTCCTGCATCCTTTAACAGGTCGAAAGCTTGATCTGTGTTCACGTTGTTCCCCTTCCCCCTTATTACGCAATGAAATGCCACTTCGAATGATTAGCCTATTAAAAGGAATATTTTTTATACACTATGCGGCTAATATGACTGCCAATGTTTTAAATAATAGCATAGCCATATTCTAAACAAAGAACAAACAGATGAAGAATATATGACGAATATCACAGAGAGATAACGATAAGATATCAAAGTTAAAGTGTGGAACCAGAAAAAATTATCGGTAACCATGTAATCATGATATCCATGGTGGAGTTGGTTATTAGGAGCAATATAAATACTTTCAAATGGAATCCATGGTCAAGGGACA
The DNA here is from genome assembly GCA_030562215.1 of Peribacillus frigoritolerans. Lineage (GTDB taxonomy): Bacteria > Bacillota > Bacilli > Bacillales > DSM-1321 > Peribacillus > Peribacillus frigoritolerans_B. Next base: position 31,004 of record JAUPFL010000003.1, read on the forward strand.
GTGTGAAGAATACGCAGAAAGGGGTATTTGGAACTTTTCTGAATGCCATATTACATAGACGTCAAATCACCTTACATACTATGCTACCGTGTGGAGTGAACTTTGGCAGCATAGTAAATGCGATGAGATATCATATATACTAATATTAAAAATCCCAATCTCTCAGTGATATAAATGAGAAATTGGGTTTTATTTATTCAACAAAATACAGTTGCAACTAAAAGTAACCAAGGTAGCAGCTGTTATTATTTAACTAGGGAAAATTATTGTTGACCCTCTGTATAAACTTGAAAGGTTACACCGAATTTGTCTGTTACAATCCCATAAGCGGGGCTGAAAAAAGCTTCCTGCAGCGGCATTTTCACTTCTCCGCCTTGAGACAAAGTTTCAAAGATTCGTTTTGATTTTTCAATATCGTTTATTGAAATACAGATCGTGACTTGATCTCCAGACTGACTGGTTTGACCTGGAAACGTATCGGAAAACATGAGGTCCGTTTCCCCAACCTTTAACATTGCGTGTGCCACAAGACCCTTTGCTTCTTCTGGCAGAGGAAATTCAGGGTTTTCTGGCATTTCCCCAAAAGTTTGATTAAAAAGGACTTTTGCATCCAATGCTTCTTCGTAAAATTGGATCGCTTCCTTCGCTTTTCCGTTCATCATTAAATATGGAGATAATCGCATGGTCATAATTAAATAACTCCTTTTGCTTTGATTTTTTTTTAGCTCGGGAAATTTCCAAGCTTCCTTATGAACTGACAATGGCAATAATCACTATACCATTATTACCCATGATTGTATTCTATAACACAGAACACGTGTTCGTCAATGAAAATCTACTGAAAACTTCAAATTTTTTTGTTAACGTTGAATTGAAATTTCCAAGGTGGTTTGTTTGTCAAGGTATTTCACGATGATCCATTCAGGAAAACTACTATTTATCACCAAAATTTGATTTTGTTTATTATCGGTTTTTAAAATCCAAGAAGCATTTCAAACAAGAACAAGGTGAAATGAAAAAGGTATGATCCCAAAAGATTACCGGTATCATACCTCAAGACTGTTTAAAAAGTGTTTAATTTATTTTGATTTCGTTTAAATCTAATTAACTTGCTATCATTTCTGAATCTTGTGCTTTTTTAAGGTTTGGTAACTTAGAGTCTATAGATAGGAATCGGCTTCCATTCAATAGTAGGTGAAATGCGATAATCATAAGAACGAGATCCAGTTCGTACCCTGAGCCTTCTCCATTCCCCAAAAAACCTGCTGGGAATTTCACATAAACAATTGCACCAGCCATGATGAATACAAGGAGAGCAGAAATTATTCTTGTACCAAGACCAATTATTAAAGCAATTCCTCCAACCAATTCAATAAAACCGACTACATAGGCCATGAATCCCGGAATTCCTATACTTTGAAACCATCCTGAAGTGTTATCCAATCCACCTTTGAATTTTGACAGACCATGCAAGAAAAATGAAATTCCCAACATAACTCTTAATAAAAAGGTACCGATTTCTTGTTTATTCATGACACATCTCCTTTTTTTATTTTACACTACAAAGTGTAGTGTAATGTGGTAATAAAATCAAGTGAAAGTCATCAGACAATCACTATAGTCATTCCTAACAATATAACCAAAACATAAATAGAAACAAAAATCGTGGTAGTTTCAGCCCTTAAAGGAATTGTTTTATTGGGATCAATTAATTGCTGAAGTCTATAGTTAACTGATTCATTCGAGAAATGAACAAGGACAGGAGAGGATTTATCAGTGCAACCATGTTTAATTAACTTCAATAAAGCGGCACTTATACCTAATTCGGTCCCCATTTTATTAATCGCATTTTCGTCGGCTGATAATTCACTTATTATTTTGTAATTTTTATGACACCATTTTGCCAGCGGGACAAACCATAACGCATCTGAAATCAACTGTAAAATAAAGATTACCAATGGATCATATTTCTTTTGGTGAAAGGCTTCATGCTCCACTACCGCTTCTAGTTCATCAAAGTCCAGTAATCGAATTAAACCAGTACTGAACACAATGAAAGGGCGCCTGAAACCAAGTGTAAACGCAAGAGGCTGTTCAGCGTTCACAACTAAGATATCATTGTTGACCCGTTTGAATGTTTCATTTATATTTTTTGTCATATCAATGTTTTTTGAAAGAAAAAGCTTTTGTTTAAACCTTCTGGATAAGAAATATTGCTCTGTAACTTTAAGAAAGGTGCTTAATATACTATAGGATATTATTATACTGAGCAGTGTGACGACCACAAAGTAGTATACTGAATCTTCCTTGAATAAACTAAAACAAAATTTTAAAAAATTAGCTTTTATATTCACACCAAAAAAGATGTGTACTAAAAACGCTCCCATTTGGCACCATACTACACAGGCAATTAAAAGACTCAGGCTTATCAAAAAATAAGACTTTCTCTTCCACATTATAATTTATCCTTTTTTAACGATTGAATTTTTTGTTCCAATTTTTCAATTAAACCTTGGTCAGCGTCTTTCATGGCATCCAGCATATGGCTTATGACCGCCCCACCAAATTCATCCAGCAAGTTCTCAGTCAGTTTCTTTGACTGCTCTTCTAAAAACTCCTCTTTGGACTGCACCGGGCGAAATAATGAAAGCCTTCCTTCAGACCTCTTTTCAAGAAAGCCTTTTTCAACTAAACGATTCATGACGGTCATTACCGTGTTGAAATTGATAGGTTTGTCAAGTTCCAATGATTGTTGAACCGCTTTAATGCTTTGTTCATCTTTATCCCATAAATATTCCATGATATTAGCTTCCAATGGACCAAAGAAACGATTCAGTCCAACTTCATCATATTTAAAATTTTTAATATTCATCCTTTCCCACCTCCCACTACAAATTGTAGTGGAAATCACCTCTACAATCAAGTTTCACCCGGAAAATTAGAACGTTGATATCCACTCCAGGCCCTCGGCTCGCTTTCCGCTTGCGGTCCGGGAGCCTCCTCGGAACTCCTTACGCGAGTGGGGTCTCCATTGGACTCGTTTTTCCCGCAGGAGTCTCGAACACTCGCTCCAATCAACGGAAACGTTTATAAATGAAAACTGCGGGCAAACTGGCTTTTCTTCGAGTTTGACTACAGTCTGAAACCTCGGCTTTTGCAGGCATGTTTCAATAATCAATAGTAATCCTTTGGCCCCTATTTCCTCAAATTTAAAAATCTTTATAAAGAAGGAAGTCTGTAAATCAATTTGTGAAATTATAATGTGTCTTGAGCTTCTTTATATAGATAGCATTCTGAAAGGAACACACAGTACTTTCTGATCCAATAATTGGGCCAGATTATGTAGCAGCGCAGCTGGGGTATAAAGAAGCAATTTCAGAAGATTTTTTTAAGCTTACTACAAAACTTGCAGGAGGGATCCTTCAAAAATTTGCTAACTACCAAATTAATCATAGGGGATTTTTCATCTTACGAAAGATTTCCCTTTATGAGTGTAATAAAGGGAACAATGTATATTTTGTTCCATCAGAACAAGAAGCGATTGATAAATTGTCTAAAGAACTATAAACTTTAACAGAAAAATTCTCAAAAAAGACCGGGGTTTTTTTGCCCGGTTTTCTCATTGAGCTAACTCAGCTAATAGAAGCAACTTAATCCTATTGGTCTAGCTTTTTACCATGTCCTTCTGGTTCTCCACCTCTATTCCACTCCATTTCCTTTTTTTAGTTGAAATGTTCATATGTTCCTTTTTCCTTTTAAGAGAGGATCAAAATTTCTTTTAAATAAAAAAACGAGCCTACTGGGGCTCGTTTCAATAAATAATAGTAACCCTTTGGGCAAGTTCCTCTATTTCAGCAGAATCATAAAAATGATATCCTTTTGCCGTCGCTTGGGCTGCAGCGTACATCGCAGCAGCTACTTTGTTTGCTTCTATTGCACGATATGGGCGTAAAGGGCCCACAAATACAAATTTTGCAAAAGTACTTAGCAGCCCAGAAATCTTTTCTCCCGCCCTGAATTCCTTGCGTTCTCCAAGAAGTAAGGAAGGGCGGAAAATATGTACTGCATTCAATTCCAGGTGTTGTAGTGTTCCTTCAACATCACCCTTAACGCGACTGTAGAAGAACTTTGATTTGGAATTGGCTCCCATGGCCGTTATGACGAGTAATTTATCAACATTGGATGTCTTTGCCATTTTAGCTGCTTCAATTACATAGTCATAATCCACTTTACGAAAGGCTTCCTTCGTTTTAGCCTTTTTAATCGTTGTACCCAAACAAATGAAAACATCGGTGACTTTGAACAAATGGGCATACTTGGATAAATTATCGAAATCCACAACATGTCCTATGCATTTGGGATAAGTGAGTTTCATTTCTCTTCTTGTCAACAAATGGATTTCACTATAGATTTTGCTGTTGCTTAGCTCTTTAACCAACTGGGTGCCTACCACACCAGTAGCGCCTAATATCAATGCCGTCTTCTTAGTCATGATTTCCTTCTTTCTATAATTAGCTCCTCAGTCAACCATATCCTTTTTTAACTCTAACCTAGCTTAATAGGACTAAGATAAATGATTTACTTGATTGAAATCATCAATTATCCAAGAATCAACTTCAAATCTAATCGTACTCAAACATGCATTGAACAAGCGCATTTCGTTGGATACGATTGACTCGTTTGACATCAAGCGTAAAATAAAATGAATGACGGCTCCATGTGCTACAAGTATAACTTTCTTCTCAGGATACTCCTTTTGAATTTCCTGGAGCCCATTCATCAGCCTGTTTCGTAAAGATTCCTGATTTTCCTGACCAGGATAATCTTTATCCCTGAATGCAGACTTCCTTTCCGCTGCTGTCATTCCTTCAGCGACGCCAAAATTCTTTTCAATGAATTCCATTTTTTCAATAACCGGGACTTCAATATAGTGCGAAATGATATCCGCCGTCTCCCTTGCCCTCTTTAGAGGGCTTGAAATAATTACATCCCAATCATCTTTTGACAAAAATTCACCACATTGCCGTGCCTGTATCTTTCCGAGTTCATTTAAAGGAATATCAGTCTGACCTTGCAGCTTCCCTAGTGCATTCCACTCTGTTTGACCATGCCGCACTAAACAAATAGTAGTAATTGTCCTCAAACCCCTCTAAGTAGATTATTATTTTTTCACTTCTTCTATGATGGAATGTCCTTCAGTCCGTTCGAGATCTGACCATTTCCATCTTTCATGCAAGCGTATCCTTCCATCAGGCAGCATTTCAGGGGTGGAAAGACAGCTGCCTCCTCTAATTTCCCCTTTTTCATTGATATGATTATACCTGAATTCCAGAGTTCCATCCAGATTGACAAGCCCTATTAAAGTCCCTTTAACAATCTCTCCCCCTGATAACTTGCAGAAAGAATTGAGCCGTCTTGTGAATAATGGAAGGTAGTATTTCCTGACACCTCTCCATTTTCAGAATTGACTTTAGCTTTGAATATCCGACCATCATAATTAAACATCATCATTCCCCCATATGAATTAATAAGGATAATGATACCAAATTAACAAAAAAAGAATATTGAAAAATCTTATAGAATTTTATTTCTGTATCCATGGAAATGACACAAAAAATACATAATATTCCCCATTGAATTCCCCTATTATGATGTGGTTAGATTATGGAAGGTGTTACTTATGGAATGAACAATCCCCAAGTTACGTCTATCAAACTGAAGATTTTGGTGAGGTGCTCAAGTGAAAGAAATACTTCTGATTCTACTATTACAACTTATTTATGTTCCGATTTACACATTGCGAACCATTTTCTTAGTAAAAATATTACCATTCTTGCCTCGATACTGGGTATCGCAGAAATGTTAATTTACGTTTTTGGATTATCCCTAGTATTTGGCGGTGACCAAAGCATACTCGCCATGGTTGTATATGCGGTCGGTTTTGGAATCGGAATAATTTTTGGTACGAAAATTGAGCAAAAACTTGCCATCGGTTTTATTAATGTAACCGTTAATACTCAAACCAAAAATGAACATTTGGTAGACACATTGAGGAACAACGGATTTGGTGTAACTCTTTATACGGGCGAGGGCAGGGATAGCAACCGTTATCGTATGGAAATCTTGACAAAACGCAATCGGGAACAAGAATTGATAGCAACCGTTGAAAAGTTTGAACCTAAGGCTTTCATCATTTCATATGAACCACGTTATTTTAAAGGTGGATTTTTATTGGATCGGTTGAAAAATAAAGCAAGCTGAATGAAAAGCAAAAGCCCATCTTAAAAAGATGGGCTTTTGCTTATTTCGTTTTGATTTTCTAATCTTCACTGCCCTCGTTACCGGTTGTTTTTTAATCAACTTTACGTATTTTTTTATGCTTCATCATCTTTTACAAAAGTACGGTATTGAGTCGGATGGCCAGCTCTCGGTTTGAATGCAATGCGTGAATCTGTTTGTGACAAGATTTACAGAGATAGGCTATCGGTTAAATGATGGATGGTCAGTTATATCTCATCCCTGTCACAAAGCTCACAAGTACCTATCATTTCATTGCTCGGCCATTAAGGCTTAACGGATTTTCCTTCTTCAACAATATGAAACATCAAATGGGCAAGATGGTGGATTGGCCCGTACTCTTCATTGTCATCCTCTTCTTCATCCTCCACTTCCACTTCATCCATCCCTTGTAAATAAAGTGCCATGAACTCATAAAAATCATTTTTAGTAAAGGAGTAACAATCACTAGGATCCTGATTATCTTCTTCATACTGTAAAACTAGATGGGATAAATCACCCTCATCATCTTCAGCATCAAAAATACAAAATAACCGATATTTGTATCCAGTTCAAATAACCTGCGAAAACCGCGTGATGTCGCTTTTTCAAACTCAGCCGACGTCAATTTTTGCACTTGCATGCTGTCTACATTATCTTCTTGATGAAAGCCCACGATAAATGTGTTCATAATTGAACCTCCTGTTGAATATGGATAACCATTATTATCCCCATTTAACCGGATTTATTCCATTTAGAGGTTTGTTTCCAAGACGACCGGGCAATGATCGCTGCCCATGACATCGCAGTGCATGTCAGCCTCTATTAAAGATTTCGCCAGACGTTTTGAAACAATGAAATAATCGATTCTCCACCCGATATTCCGCTCCCTAACTTTTGCCATATATGACCACCAAGTATAGGCCCCTTCCTGGTCTGGATAAAAATGGCGAAATGTATCGATAAACCCTGAATCAAGTAATTCAGTCATCTTTCCACGTTCTTCAGTTGTAAAACCGGAATTCCCAATATTGGGTTTTGGGTTTTTCAAGTCGATTTCCTGATGGGCGACATTAAGATCCCCACAAAAGATAACCGGCTTCACCAAGTCCAGATCCTTAAGATATCCTATCATCTCATCTTCCCATTCGAGACGGTAATTCAGCCTTGATAAATCCCTTTTTGCATTGGGGGTATAAACATTCACCATATAAAAACCCTCGAATTCCAGTGTTATGATCCTGCCTTCCGGCTCCTCATCCAGATCTCCTACACCATATTTCACAGAAAGCGGTTTTTCCTTCGTGAAAATGGCTGTACCTGAATATCCTTTTTCAGTGCATAATTCCAATATTGATGGTAACCTTCCAACTCAAGTGAAATCTGCCCTTCTTGAAGCTTAGTTTCTTGAAGGCAAAAAATATCTGCATCCACATCTTTAAAGTAATCTAAAAATCCTTTTTTAACACAAGCCCTAATTCCATTTACATTCCAGGAAACCAATTTCATATTCTCTTAAATTCTCCTTATGGCCAATTAATTTCTTTACATTTCAACTATACTATTTATCTGCTTTTTTTCCCATTAGAGTACATTCGAAAACAATCTGGCAAATGATTCTTTTGAACGTTCCAGTAAACCACGATCGTTATACCCGATAGGATCCAGTTTGTCACTGTCCATCATATCCTCTTTGTAATGAATGATGAGATCTTCAATGGTACGGCTGCCCATAAGAAAGACATTCACTTCAAAATTCAGATGGAAACTCCTCATATCCATGTTTGCCGTCCCTATGGAAGCCATATCACCATCTACGATAATAAGTTTCTGATGTAGAAAACCTTTTTATATGAGTATACCTCAACGCCGAATTGAAGCAGCTCACCGAAATAGGAGCGACTCCCGTATTGGGTTAAAAACCCATCATTTACTGCCGGAACCATAAGCCTAACTTGTATCCCCTTAATTGCGGCATGTTTAATTGCTGCTTTAATCGCTTGATTCGGTACGAAGTATGGACTTGCGATCCAAATTGATTTTGTGGCGTTCGTGATAAGTGAATAGTAAAAATCACTCATGATTCCCTGTTGTGTATCAGGTCCGCTTGCTACCACCTGGACAGCTCCATCCCCTTGTACCACTTTATTCTTGAATTCTGGACGTTCTTGCAATACATCTTCCCCGCTGACATATTCCCAATCCAAGAGGAAAACAGTATGAAGCATATATACCGCTTCACCTTTAAGGACCATATGTGTATCTCTCCAAAAACCAATGTTTTTATTTCGGCCTAAATATTCCTCTCCTACGTTTAAACCTCCTACAAAGCCAACTTCCCCATCTATGATGATGATTTTACGGTGATTTCTGAAATTAAATTTTTGATTGAAAAACCATGTTTTAATGGTGAAAATGGATAGGCTTTTATCCCTGCATTTTTCATCCGTTTAACTTCATTATTTGATAGGCTTAAACTGCCGGCGGCATCAAAAATGAATAAAACTTCCACACCATTTTTTGCTTTTTCAATAAGGATATCTATAATTTCAGTACCAAGCCTGTCGGAACGAAAAATGTAATATTCAATATGGATGAATTTCTCAGCTTTTTTTAACTGTTTTATGATTTCTGTAAACGTTTCGTTGCCATTTTTCAATACTTCCGTTTCCGATGATGTACTAATGGTGGTCTCAGATGCATTTTTGGCAAAAGCTGCGAATGATCGCTGATGATCATTCAAGAACGATAAATCTGGAGATGATACCTGTGTGACAAGACTCTTCCATTCTTCGCGATCTTTTTTCCTTTTACTTCGGAATAAATACCCCTTTAAATAGAGCTGACCTGAGAATAGATAAAATACATATCCAAATACCGGGAAAAACAAAAGCACATACATCCATAAAAGTGTCTCGTGGGCAAATCTATTTTCGAGCATGAGTGAAAATAGGGTAATAAACATGACCAAAATATATAATCCAATAAAAAATAGCTTCACGTCGAAGCTAACTTGAGTGAACAGGATCATATAAACTGAAGCGATTAAAATAAATAAAAATACAATTTCCATTCTTCTTCTTTTCATCTTTTTCATTCTCCTACGCAGCAATATTTTATATATAAATAACATATACCCATATTTGATGGTAAAAGAAACAAAACACTTACGAAAACAATGTTCGCAAGTGCTTTGTGTATTACCTATCCAATTCACTTCATGACAGGAATCAAACTTTCATACAGCTCAATATACTTTAAAGAAGATGATGTCCAACTGAAGTCTAACTTCATTGCATTTTCGGCCATTTTCCTCCATCTTTTCGGCTGGAATTTGTACAGACCTACAGATTGCTCAATTGTATGCAGCATATCGTGTGCATTATAATTCGTAAAACTGAAGCCGTTACCTTCACCGGTAAATTGATTATAAGGTATGACCGTATCACGAAGTCCGCCAGTTTCCCTCACTAAAGGCAGCGTACCATAACGCAATGCCAAGAGTTGGCCGATACCACATGGTTCGAATTGTGACGGCATCAGGAATAAATCAGAACCTGCATATATCCTTCTTGCCAAACCCTCATCAAAATATGTATTGACTGAAACCTGATTTGGATATTGGTCAGCTAAATGACGAAATGCCGATTCATATTGCTCATCACCCGTACCTAAAAGAATGAATTGAACTCCCTGGCTCATAATTTCATGAAAAACATGGAGAATAAGATCTATTCCTTTTTGATCAACTAGCCTCGTTACCATTGATAGAACAGGGACGTCCTCATTGACAGGAAGATCCAACGATTCCTGTAGCTGACGTTTATTCTCCATCTTATCCGCATAAGAATCGAATGGAACAGCAAGATGTTCATCTGCTGCAGGATTATATTCCTCATAATCAATTCCGTTGATAATCCCTTTAAGGTCACCATTTCTCTTTCGTAAAAACCCATCCAGGTTTTCCCCAAAATAAGGACTCTGAATTTCTTCCGCATAACTTGGGCTTACAGTTGTGACGATGTTAGAAAAAGCTAGGCCGGCTTTCAAATAACTTACATTCCCATGAAATTCAAGACCATCGATATTAAAATATAATTCACTCAAATCGAGTAATTCAGCTAATACAGCTTTAGGGTAAACTCCTTGATAGCGTAAATTATGTATGGTAAATATCGTTTTAATATCCTGATAGAATGGATGGTTATGATAATGGGCTTTCATCAAAACGCTGACAAGGCCCGTTTGCCAATCATGGCAGTGTATGACATCCGGTTTTTCTTCTAAATAGGGTAATGCCTCTAAAATTGCACGGGAAAAGAAGGCGAACCTTTCGCCATCGTCAAAGAAACCATAACTACCATGCCTTTTGAAATAATATTCATTATCCAGAAAATAATATGTAATTCCGTTAGCAACAAGTTTTTCGATGCCGCAAAATTGCTGGCGCCAACCAACAGGAACTTCAATACTCGTCATATGTTCCAATTCCTGTTTGAATTGGTTAGGAAGATCCCCATATTTAGGAAGGATGACACTTACATGGACTCCCTGTTTTTTCAGCGCTTTCGGGAGCGCGCCTATAACGTCTCCGAGCCCTCCCGTTTTTATAAAAGGGGCGCATTCTGAAGCAGCAAATACAACATTCATTGCCGCACCTCCTCTATTAAATTACTTCCGCTTTTTTTATTACAGTAGGCTGTTTTAAACCAATAACTGATTTTTCACTAGTAATTCTCACTTCTTTATCAGTTATGATATTTTCAACGATGGCTCCTTCTTCAATCACGCCTTTTTGCATGATGATGCTATTTCTTATTATCGCACCCTTTTTCACCTTTACCCCACGGAAGAGTATACTGTTTTCGACAATCCCTTCAATATCACAACCGTTGGCTATCAATGAATTGGTAACCTTCGAAGAACTTGAATATTTGGTCGGTGCCTCATGTTTGATTTTTGTATAAACATCCCAAGTATCCCCGAAGAAGGAACGGATTACCGATGGGTTCAGGAAATTCATATTACTGGCATGAAAGCTTTCAATGGAATGGATGAATGGCATATCTCCAGTAAAGTTATAGCCTTTAACGGTAAAACGATGCAGATTTGCTTTCACAGCGTCTTTCAAAAGTCATATTCCCCACTGGCAACACAACTTTTGATCAAGTTCACCAATAGCGTTTTACTTATGATGAAGGTTTCTAGACAAACATGGTCACCAGGTCTAGGGATGGTATAAAAACTAATGTCGGTTATGTCTTCATCCGAATCCACCGAGCAGGTGTGATAGATTGGTTTTTCAATCAATTCCCTACATAATCCTTATATACCACCGTGATATCCGCTTTATGTTTTTTGTGATAATCAAGCACTTCATTAAAATCCAATTTGCATACATGGCTTCCAGGGGAAATGATGACAGTATCTGCCTCTGCTCGTTCGAAAAAGCTGAGATGATCATAGAATTGCTTCATATCGCCTGTTACCGTTTCATCCGGATGGATAGGGGCAAGATGTATAAGCCTCCTGAACGCCGATCTAAGTTCCATTCTTTACCTGAGCCAAGATGATCCATAACTGAGAGATACTTTTCTTTAGGAAAAACGGCTACTTTTGATACATCTGCATTAATGAGATTCGACATAGTAAAGTCAATCAAACGGTAGCGTCCACCAAATGGCACAGATGCTACATTACGGTGAGCAGTCAGATCTTTTAAATGTTGTCTTTCATTGATTAAGTTAATAATACCCAACACATTTTCCATAGCATCTTCCCCTTTTTCTAGTTAAGAGTGATCTTTTTTTGTTTGGATTGATAATGGTCTGATTTTCACCAATTAAGGTAATATCGGATGTAACCGCTGAGTTGCCAACTACGGCACCATCTTCTATAACACAATTACTGGCTATGATGCTTCTTTCTATATGAACGTTTTCACCAATCGTGACATTAGGCATGATGACTGAATCTTTTATGGTTGACCCATAGCCCACCTGTACATTATAGGATAAAACCGAATGTTCAATGTTCCCATGTATCATGCACCCTTCATTGATAAGCGACTGACTGACCTCGGCATCCGGTGATATATATTGCGGTGGATGGTTTGCATTACGGGCAAAAATTTTCCATTGCTGATCATCCAACTGGAAATTTGGCGTATCCTCCAATAAGTCCATATGTGCCTGCCAAAGGCTTTCGACCGTTCCAACATCTTTCCAATAATCATTAAAACGATAAGCATATAGCTTTTTTCGATCTTCAAGCATCTTTGGAATGATGTTGCTGCCAAAATCATTGGAGGAATTTTCATCCTTTTCATCATTTATCAAATACCGTCTTAGGGTTTTCCAATTGAAAAGGTAAACTCCCATGGAAGCGAGGTTACTTTTTGGATACTTTGGTTTTTCATCAAATTGTGTGACTTTATCCTCATCATTGGTATTCATGATTCCGAAACGACTTGCTTCCTGCCACGGCACTTGAATGACAGCTATTGTTGCCTCTGCATTTTTTTCGATGTGATAATCCAGCATCTTACTGTAATCCATTTTATAAATATGGTCACCAGAGAGGATCAGTACATGTTCCGGATCATAGTTATCAATGTATTGGATATTTTGATAAACAGCGTTTGCCGTCCCTTTATACCATTCACCACCTTCTTTCCCTTGATAAGGGGGAAGTACGGAAACTCCGCCAACATCCAAATCAAGGTCCCAAGCTTTGCCATTACCAACATAATCATTTAGAATCAATGGCTGGTATTGGGTCAGTACCCCAACCGTATCTATACCAGAATGAGTGCAGTTACTTAATGGAAAATCGATGATTCTATATTTACCGCCAAAGGGAACAGCCGGTTTTGCCAAACCGATCGTCAATTCACCTAACCTTGAACCCTGGCCTCCTGCCAATAACATTGCTATCCATTTTTTCGCTCCCATTATTCGGTCACTCTCCCCGTCTTTTTTTGTTTGCTTCATAAAAATAGAAATGCCTAATGGAGGTACAGTTATTTCCATGCTGAATGGTTGATTATGGTATGGTTCCTTTTTGACATTAATGGGTTCTTCATTGATCTGACCCGATCCTCCGAAAGCTTCTGAATCACTGCTGAAAACTTCTATATATTTGCCTTGGGATGGTACACCTATTTGATACTGAGCATGAGCCTGTGCAGAAAAATTACAGACAATAATGCAATAATCGCCTTTACGTTTACCTTTTCTCATAAAGGTAATGATACTCTGTTCACTATTGTTCGGATCGATCCATTCAAAACCCTCCTGGACATGATCCAGTCTCCAAAGGGAGGAAGTTTGCCTATAAAAATCCTGAAGGGTACGGAAGTAATATGCCAGCTTTTCGTGGGATTCATATTCCAAAAGCAGCCAATCCAATTGTTCCTCATCTTTCCATTCTATGAACTGGCCAAATTCACCTCCCATGAATAGCAGCTTTTTTCCAGGATGCGTCATGAAATACCCAAAGAGTAACCGTAAATTCGCAAACTTCTGCCAATAGTCACCTGGCATCTTATTCAATAATGACTTCTTGCCATGAACCACTTCATCATGTGAAAAGGGCAAGACGAAATTTTCTGAAAAAGCATAGAAAAATGAAAATGTTAAGAGGTTATGATGATATGGCCTTTCATTTGTTTCAAGTTTCATATAACGAAGGATATCGTTGGTCCATCCCATATTCCATTTATAATTAAAGCCTAGGCCGCCTATATCGGTAGGAGAAGTTATAAGTGGCCGGTCTGTTGCTTCTTCAGCCATCATTAATGCATTGGGATACCTCTTGAAAACCACTTCGTTAAGTTTTTGTAAAAATTGTATGGCTTCCAGGTTTTCCTCACCGCCAAACTGGTTTTTCAGCTTGACCGGCAATGGATTATCATGATTTAAGTAAACCATCGACGATACCGCATCGACACGGACCCCATCAATATGGTATACATCCATCCAAAACATTACATTTGATATAAGGAAACTGATTACTTCTGGTTTTGTAAAATCAAAGTTGTATGTCCCCCATAACGGGCGATCTGCTCTAGTGTTATCAATTGGTTCATAGAGAGGAGTACCATCAAAACGGGAAAGTCCATGCGCGTCTTTACAAAAATGGGCGGGAACCCAGTCAAGGATTACCCCTATGCCCTTTTGGTGGCAAAGGTTAATTAAATATTTAAAATCTTCCGGTGAGCCGTACCGGCTGGTTACGGAATAATAGCCCGTGACTTGGTATCCCCACGATTTATCAAATGGGTGTTCCATTATGGCCATGATTTCAATATGTGTAAAACTATTATCAATCACATAATCAATCAATCTATCAGCCAATTCACGGTACGAATAAAACTCGCCATCTTCTTTCTGTTTCCATGTTCCTGGGTGCACTTCATAAATGGACATGGGTTTATGATAAATATTTTCCTTTTTCCTATCAGCTATCCACTTCGAATCTTGCCATTCAAAATTATCCAGCCTTTTGATGACCGAGGCTGTATTTGGTCTGACTTCCGAATAAAAGGCATATGGATCGGCTTTTAGGATTCGTTTATTTCGGGTGTATGTATTTCGTATTTATAGAGTTCCCCTTCTTGTAGTCCTGGTACGAACAACACCCAGATACCTGATCGCTCGATCCGTTTCATCGCATGATCTTTTCCGTCCCAATTATTAAAATTACCGACTACTGAAACTTGCTTGGCATGGGGGCCCAAACGGCGAAGCGTACTCCTTCTTTACCTAATGATGTTACAATGTGTGCCCCAAGCATTTTATAGCTTTCATAAAGGGTTCCTTCATGAAACAAATACAAATCGAAATCGCTTGGATAAATCTCTTGTAGCTGGTCAATAATTGTACTCAATAAAACCCCTCCATCAGTATTAACTCGATAGTATTTTACCCATCCTTCCCCAGTTATTATATATATTCGATGAAAATGATATTAATCCTTCAAATGGAGGTGAAGATATTGTTATAAATAGCCGTTTTTTGTAAATTAAAACATTTTTTTGAGGAAAATATACATTTATTGTAAAAATATTATTATACCAATAAAAGCTCTCCCCATTTATTGGAAAGAGCTCTAAGGTATCATGTATGAATGCTTCATGTTATTTGTTCAGTTCGAATCATGGAAGTCTTCGTCAAAAATAAATAGGACAATGATACTGACCATGCCAAAGGAGTATTCTTGTTTGGAATATTACTGCCCCCTATATATAATTCGGGTACTTCCCAATTATCCGGTATGATCATTTTCGTTTTTTCTATATATTCCTTAACTTTGTTCATCATGCCAAGTTCAAGGTAGCATAAGCCCAACCACGGAAGCCCGAAACACCATTCCGCTTCTTGACCGTCATTATAATAAAGGTCCTTTTCATATCTAATGCAACCATTTGTTCTTTCAAGGCGCTCTGTGACATTCTTCAATATTTTAAGTGCTATTTCACGGTCTACCAGCCGATAAGGATAAATTAAGGATAAAAGGGCTAAATCCGTCTCTTTTGAATAACTTTCCCTTGGAAGCAAGAAACGAAGGGCTTCTTCTCCCTTTTTAATCAGTTCATCCTTGACGTTGACCAGCATTTTGACTGAATTCAAACCAGCAACACATGCACCTATGCTTGAAGCGTGGATTTCTATATTTTCTTCCCACATCCCGTTATCTTCCGCCTGCCAATATTGCAGGCATTCCAAGTAATTGACCAACTTTTGAACAATTTGTAAATCACGTTGATTTCTCATCACCTTTTTACCATGCCTATATCCTTCACCGACACCCCATAAAAAGGCCCCTATCGCATCATTCTGGGCATGGCCCCACTCATCGGGCAGTTCTTTAAGCTCAATGGAATACCTTGCATGGATATGTTCAAATAGAAACTGGGGTTTCTGTTCCGTATGAATATCTATCTTCCACTCATAGGATTGAAATAAGTCGAATAAAGCATGATATGCTTTCTCGTAACGATTGGATGGATCATTTATAAAAGGCATTACTGTATAAACGACATCCCTTATCCAGACATAATTATAATCATCGGAAACGCTTGCCGTATATGCGCCATTAGGCAGCCGCATGCGATCAAGAACCTCTAGTGCACCATTCACATTCATTAATTGAGCACCTCCATAGTTATTTGCTTATTCCCATTGTTGACAGACTCCCATTTTCTAAACGTTTGTTATTTCATTTTCAATTAGAAGCGCTTTCAATTCAGCTAACCAAAACAATTTTTCAGAAGTACATTCACCTTAGTTTATGTAATTACTGCCCTTTTTGATAATCAAGCTTCCAATGTTCATTAAAATGCGTCATTTGCCTAAATTGAAATATCCTTCTTGGGAAATAAAAACCCAGTAACGGAAATCCATTACTGGTTATATCGGCCTATCATTAAAATGTTTAGTAATTATTAAAAGAAATTTCGTAATATCATCAAGAAAAGCACGCCAATCGATGCCCCATTCAGGAATGCATTTTACTAAGCAGCACCAAAGGAACGACTCTAAGTATGAAAGTTACAATCGAAGTCCCTATCGACGACCCCTGCAGCAAAACCGTTACTTAGGTATCCCAATAAAGTAGGTATACTATCCTTTATACTTGCCAAAAGCCTTCACCAACATTAACCTCGGAAAGCCATCGTTTTTCCATTCAGCACTATCCTGACTCATATATTCCACCCTTGTTTTAATAAGTTCCTTCAATTGCTTTTCAGCTGACCAAGCAGAATTGGCAACTCACTATATATTTCGATGATATCTTCTATCGGCATTCTAACTAAACCGCTGGAAGAAGGGGCAACGAATTCCATGGTCTCATTCGATGAAGGTACTGGTTGCAGCCCCCAAGAGAGTTTTCGTAATTGACGATATTCCTGATAGACACCCTTGCCTACAAAACAGACAAGTTTAGGTTTATACTTTTCAATTTTCCTTTTTAATAGCTTCCTTCCTTTTATGTACTCTTCTTTAGTGATTTCGTCCGCTCCTTTTGTAGGCCTGGAAACGATATTGGTAAAACCATAACCTAAATCCAGCAATGACGAGTCTTCAGTTGGTTCATATTTCCGCGGTGTCAGCCCGGACTCGAAGAGGATTTTCCAAAAGCGATTGTTTGGATTCGCATAATGATGACCAGTCTCGCCTGAACGAATGCTTGGATTGAAACCTACGAACAATATATCCAAATTTTCCTTTAAATGATCAGAGATGCCTTCCATTTTAAAACTCCTTTTCAAATTTGCTATTTAATCATTGTACAAAACTGAAAAATATTTAACTACCTTTAAAAACTAAATACGGTTTAAAAAGAATGAACGTTGATGACTCCATAATATGGATGATGACCTGTCAAATTGAATATTGAAGACCTCTTGCTCCTAAAACATTACGTTCGCCTTCACTCTACACGGGGCAAACTACCATAAATCGGATTAAAAGGATGCCACGGTGGCAGTTAGTGAATTTCCCCAAAGAATATTCCAGTAAATAGAATCGATAATTGATTTTTCCCATGCCCTGGCATCAAGCAAAAGTCTGCATGTTTTTCAAAGCTTGCAGGGATCTAAAATTAAAGGATATCCGCAATTTTCATGTACTCATTATTGGAAATGACAGACAGCTAAAGGACATTTAGAATGTGGCTGCGTGCCTCCAATTTTCAAGTAAGAAAGAGCTCATTCATTTCACTCGCAACAAAAAATGTGATAGTGCACTGCAGAACAATTGTAGGTACGGGGAAGGTTTGGGAAGCAATGGCGAAAGACCCGTTATTTCTGGGGAAATCTCGGGAATATCGGGACGGTGAATAAGCCTACATCAATCAAATTCCGATGTTCAAACAGGCAGGATTTAAATTCGATAGAGTAAAAGAAATATTTCCTCCTTTTATATTATATGAAAGTTGCAATTCACTCATTTGAACAGAAAAAGTCCATAAATTAATGGTTCTGCTTCTGTTCTAAAATTATTCAAATCTCTCACGATGGCTGACTATAGTAATGGGGAACTATTGATTCTTTGTTAGAGATAAACTACATAGATATTGGAGGGATAAGTCTCTCGTTTATTAAACAGATTGATAAATGGGTCCAGGAAATAAATGAATCAATTAAATAGGATCAAGATCCATTATTAAAACCGCAGCAACTTAATAGTCGGAATTCCATTTGGCAAATGACTTTACTCGTAGGTACATAAATACCTACGAGTTTTTTATGTTACGCAACAGAATATGCTTCTTGTGTAAATTCACTCTTTCAAACTCGGGAATCAGGAAACATTCTGCCGGTGTTCGATATGATCATGTTTTCTCGCATTGGACATCTTATTGATGGTAAGAAGAATCCCAGAAAGCCATATAATTACAATGCCAGTATAGATGTATATATGGGCTTCAATCGGAATCCATGTAGCTAATAATGTTCTTACATTAATTAATATAATGAAACCACCCACTAAAACACCCATTAATTGAGCAGGAAGCATCCTGACGAGCCAGGCAGCAATTGGTGCTGCAACCACTCCACCAATTATCAACGCAATGACCCAAAGCCAATTGACAGCTTCCCATCCAAGCGAAATGATAAAACCAAGACTACCGAAGAAAGCAATGGCAAATTCACTCGTATCTACAGTCCCTACGGCTTTTCTCGCCGTCATGCCTTTTTTGACAATAAAACGGGCGTTGCAATCGGTCCCCAACCGCCACCGCCTGTTGCATCACAAAAGCCTGCAAAAAGACCTAACGGAATGGATTGTTTTGCGGTCAATGGCCTTACGGTTTCATTTTCCTTTGACGGTTTAAAAATAAATAAAAAGCGGAATAAAACGTATACACCAAGACCAAATAAAAATATGGCAATATACGGTTTTGCTAATTCGGCTGGCAGGTTGCTCAGGAAACATGCACCTACAAATGCACCAACAGAACCTGGAATGATCAAGCGATAGACCATATTTTTATCCACGTTCCCAAACTTTATATGTGAAGCTCCGGATACTGCTGTGGTCACTACTTCCGATAAATGAACGGATGCTGATGCTACTGCAGGGGCAATCCCGAATGTCAACAATAAGGACGTGGAACTCACTCCATACCCCATTCCAAGCGAACCATCGATTAATTGGGCTAAAAACCCGATAAAGGCCAAAACGATTAACTTTTTTCATGACATTCCCCTTTTTCACTAAAATAGAACCTATATCATCGACCCGATGGTACCGTTTGCCTGTATAAATCATTTAGATTTCCTTTAAGAAACAAAGAGGCACCTAACCAAAATGAAATGACATGTTGGTTAGGTGCCTTCAGTTTTTCTGATCAGCCCAATGATATATTTTCTTCAGCTTCTACTGGTAAAAGCCTAGCTAAAAAACGATATCTTTCTTTTAAGGAATATTTATAAATATCCTCGATTGAATCTTTCAATAATTTAGACTTTTCTTCTTTTGAAAATGAACCATTCTTTATAATCATTCTTGCTTCAAAAAGGAATTCAAGGTATTCTTCATATGATTCATCATATACTTTACCTAGGTCATTCCGTATTTTTTTGCGAGCGTTGGACTTGCTCCATTGGTAGAAACACTTATGGAAAGCATGCCTCTATTCAATGTGGCCGGTATATGAAAATTACCCAACTCATGATTGCTGATTACGTTAACCAACTGACTTTCGGATACGTTCTCGTAAACTCGTTCATTTACTTCAGTAGAATTGGTAGCAACAATGATTAAAAATGCATCTTTATAGTCAGTTTCTTCCACTTCTTTAAGTAAGACCCGAATCTTACCTTCTTTCTCCAACAGTTGAAAACCCGTGCATATCTCGGGGCTTACGACGGTAACTTCAGCACCAGCTTCCAATAAGGGGCCCGCTTTAAAGTAAGCTATTTTACCACCGCCGATGATGACACACTTTCTGTTCTCGATATTAAGCGTAATTGGATACATAGGCTCCCTCCCCACTCACTTCATGAATTCGTTCCGATATTGCTTGTTCAATCTTTGGGTGATAACCTAAATATCGGCAAAGTATGATTTTTTGCTTCCCCTTTTTTGGATCTTTTTTATACTATTTTCAATCGACTGCATTAAGAGACCGGTAAACAATAGGTAAGGAATGATAAATACTTGGTTTGATCGAGATCCCTCTGCAAATTCCAATGCTTCTCCAAAGCTTGGTGTGGCAGCTGTCAAATAACACTCTTGCACCCGGATTTTAGGAAACCTGTTCCTTAGCAAATCGGCCAATCGAGACAAATCCCTTTTCACGTCGGGATCACTGCTGCCCCTTCCAACCAATAAAACCAAGGAATCCTCCGTAACACTTACATTTGTTTCCTCCAACCGTTCCACTAAAATGTCAACCATTTTCTCACTGACACCAATAGGCCTTCCGTATTTCAAGTCAACGGCAGGATACCGTTCTTTCATTTTATTCAATATGACTGGAATATCATGTTTTGCATGTACAGCTGTCAGCAATAGAACTGGAATGGCCAATATTCTCGTCGCACCTTTTTGGATGCATCGTTCGTAGGCCTCTTCAATCGTAGGGGTTTCCAATTCCAAGAAGCAATACTCTTGAATGGAATAGGGCTGTGCTTGCATACAAACTTTAATAAAATCAATGGCTTGGGCTGAAGCTTCTTTAACACGGCTGCCATGGCAAATATATAAAATGGCTTCCATTAAAAGGCCTCATTCGCCAACAAATTTTCGGTTTGTTTTCCTTCAAACCATTTGATTTTTTCCCGTAAATTGACGACATCTCCCACGACTATCATGCAAGGGTTCGAAATTTGTTCGTTATTGGCGGTTTCCACTACTTTAGCCAACGTACTGACAACTGTTTTTTGCGTTGTTAATGTACCCCAATGAATAAGGGCTACCGGAGTCTCTGGGCTTTTTCCATGTTCCAAAAGTTTTCCTTGAATATATGGCAGGTTTTTAACACCCATATAAATGGCTAATGTATCGATTCCTTTTGCAAGGGATTCCCACTTGATATTATCCTCTTCATCTTTTTTCCGATGACCGGTAACAATTGCAAATGATGAAGCATGGTCCCTATGTGTAACTGGAATTCCCGCATAGGCTGCAGCGGCGATTCCAGACGTAATTCCTGGTACGATTTCAAAGCTCACCCCACTTTTGGCAAGGGCTTCCGCTTCCTCACCGCCTCTTCCAAAGACGAATGGATCGCCGCCTTTCAAGCGGGTGACTATTTTTCCCTTTTTTGCATATTTAACGAGGAACCGATTGATGGTATCCTGCTGCAACAAATGATAATCCGGCAGTTTACCACAATTAATCAGCTCGACACCGTCTTTTGCATGATTCAAAAGTTCTTTATTGACAAGTCGATCATATAAAATGACATCAGCTTCTTGGATGCATTTTAATCCTTTTAATGTAATTAAATCTGGATCTCCGGGACCGGCTCCTACTAGATATACTTTCCCCATTTTTGCATCCTGCCTTCCCTTAGAGAATTGTTTCGAATTCCGATAAAACGAAACCTGCTCCATTTTTAATTTTCCTTTTTTCATATAGTGAGATGTCATCCACTTCAGGCATTTTCAAATAATGCTTTTCCAGCTCGATATCAACAAGTTCAAACGCCTTTTCATCTGAATCGGCAACAATGATGACATGAATTGGTTTTTCCTTGATAGTGACTTCAAAACGGTATAGATTCATGGAATGCTTACCTTCCCCAATTAAACGGCCACTTTCGCTAATATATCATCAAGTTTACGTTGTAATTCGTCTATCCCTACCCTTTCCACAAAATCGAGGAAGGTTTCGGATAGAAGTTTTGTTTCTTTGAAAAATAGGATCATTTCTTTCAAAACTTGATGGAGCTGTTCAGCTTCGACTTTTCCTTTAAGTTTTTCATTGAACTTCCCGCCCTCATTCAGCGTTCCTCCAACGTATATTTCAAAAGCCTCGACCATCTTTTTATCCTGGTTTTTCATTTTTATGCCTTGCAGCCCTATTTCGGCGATGGCTCTTTGACCGCAATTATTCGGACAGCCGACCATATGCATCCTTACAGGTACATCGAGTTCAATTTCCTTGTCCAGTGATTCAGAAATGGTCCTCATTCGGTTTTTCGTTTCCACGAGCGCCAGGTTGCAATACTCGATGCCTGTACAAGAAACGGAATAACCAATGAATTTCTTTGGTTGATATGGAAACCTTTCGAAGATGGCTTCCTGCTTTAATTCCTCAAGTTTAGCATCAGGCACATTGGGGATGATTAGATTTTGAGAATTACAGTTACGGATTTCACCATTTCCATATTTTTTGCAAGTTCGGCAAACTCAATCACTTCGTCTGGATTTAGACGACCAACTGGTATGTTGACTCCAACATAGTTCAGACCATCTTGCTTTTGTTTATGGATGCCGTAGAAATACCCTGCATTCCATCCCTTCACCGCACTTTCTCCCTTTTCAGGAAGCGGACCGGTGTATTCCAGCAATTTTTCCTTGAATTGTTCAGGACCCCAGTCAGCGACAAGGAATTTCAAACGCGAGCGATGACGTTTTTCACGGTACCCAAAGTCGCGGAATATCTTCGTGATGGCGGCCGCCACTTCCACTGTTTTTTCAGGTAAAATGAATAAATCAAGTTCCTCTGCCAGCATCGGGACGGAGGAAAGCCCCCGCCTACTTTAACATGAAAACCAACTTCCGTTACCCCATCAATTACTTTAGTGGCTGGATTGAATGAAACACAGTTGATTTCAGCATTTGAAGCATTATGGATATTGGCACTTATGGACATTTTATATTTCCTCGGAAGGTTCGAATAGTCTTCGTTAAGGCGGAAATACTCAAATACATCATAAAGTACCTCGCGTGTATCAAAAAGTTCATCAGGATCGATGCCTGCCAGTGCATTACCGATGATATTACGTGTTATATCACCACAAGCACCAGCCGTAGTCAATCCAACCTTTTCCAAACGATTCAAGATATCCGGGACTTGTTCGATGGTCAGCCAGTGGAATTGAATGGCTTGACGGGTTGTAATGTCATATACATCCCTCCCGTAATCTTTAGCGATGTTAGCTAGAGTTATTTGTTGATCATAAGTCAGGATACCTCCGGGAATAACGACTCGCATCATCCAATAACCAGCTTCTTTAGGCCGTTGCAGGTATAGACCTGCCCATTTGAACATATCCCATTTCTCTTTAGGGATGGAATCAAAACCATTTGCTGCGTAATGTGGAATATCATCAAATATCTTCAAGCCGTCTTTTTCCAATTTCCAGATTTCCGTTTTATTTTTAGCGATTAGTGGATTTTCCGACCAAAATTTTTCGTAAACCATTACATTTCCTCCTTGATTAAATCGCTTTCTTTGCTGTCAAATAGCCGATTACCTGTTCAACGCACTCTTCAATGCTGTATTGGTCGGATTCTAAAATGATTTCCGGTTGTTCAGGTTCTTCGTATGGAGAGTCGATTCCGGTAAAATCTTTAATGATGCCTTTACGGGCCTTGTCATAAAGCCCTTTTGGATCACGCACTTCGCACTCTTCGATCGGACACTTTATGTATACTTCAATAAACTCCCCTTCTTCGAGTAAATCACGTACAATCTGCCGATCTGCCCTGAAAGGTGATATGAAAGCGGTCAATACGAACTGCCCACTATCCACGAATAACTTGGATACCTCACCGATCCGTCTAATATTCTCCGTTCTATCCTCTTCAGAAAAACCTAAATCTTTATTTAAGCCGTGGCGGATATTATCACCATCCAAAACATAACTTCGAATATTCCGATTGTATAACTCTTTAGCGACCGCGTTTGCAATCGTTGATTTTCCGGACCCCGATAGTCCTGTAAACCATAGAACCGTGCTTTCATGCCCGTTCTGCTTCCGTCGGTGCTCCTTGGTCAATGACGTCTCATGCCATGTGACATTCGTACTTTTACTCATTTGATAATCCCCCTCTTCATGTGACCCTTCCATTTATGTCCAATCAGTTATAAACTTCATTTTTTTTAAGACCTTCGATCAACACCTCAATGACTTCCTTACGGCTAAAGGTTGCTGGAGGAATTTCTCCATTACGCAACATTTCCCTTACCTTCGTTCCAGACAGGATGACATGGTCTTCCTTGCCATGCGGACAAGTTTTAGCGGAAGCCATATTGCCACATGCTTTACAGTAAAAACTATGTTCAAAGAATAATAGCGTGATTCCTAACTCATCTGCGTTAAAGTTCCCGAAGATTTTTTGAGCATCGTATGTGCCATAATAATCGCCCACACCCGCATGATCACGTCCGACGATAAAATGGGTGCAACCATAATTTTTACGGACCATCGCATGGAAAATGGCTTCTCTAGGTCCTGCATAACGCATGGCAGCAGGGAAAACTGCAAGGGAGACGCGATCCTTAGGATAATATTTATCAAGCAGCACTTTATAGCTTTCCATTCTTACATCTGCCGGAATGTCATCTGATTTAGTGGCACCAACGAGAGGATTTAAGAATAAGCCGTCGACGATCTCCAATGCTGTCTTTTGAATATATTCATGTGCACGGTGAACAGGGTTCCTCGTTTGGAAACCGACAACCGTTTCCCATCCTTTTTCAGCGAAAGCCTTCCTTGTCTCGACTGGGTCCAAATAATGAGCTTGAAATAGCGGACGCTCTATTCTCTTGATCAACTTTATTTCCCCGCCGACATATACATCCCCGCGGTTATATAAATTTTTCACTCCAGGATGCTTCTCATCATCTGTTTGATATACCAATGTCGCTTCCAATTGCTTATCTGGAGTGTAAATATCGGAAACGGAGAGAACCCCGTATGTTTCACCTTCATGGGTTAATGTTACTTCTTCACCTATAGTGAGGCTTCCTGCAGTATCTTCGGTCAAAGGCAGCGTAATCGGGATGCTCCATACATGTCC
Source organism: Peribacillus frigoritolerans (assembly GCA_030562215.1). Taxonomy (GTDB): domain Bacteria; phylum Bacillota; class Bacilli; order Bacillales; family DSM-1321; genus Peribacillus; species Peribacillus frigoritolerans_B. Next base: position 56,268 of record JAUPFL010000003.1, read on the forward strand.
GCTGCTAAGCCTCATATCCTTTACCACTGTATCATAGTCACTTTTTGTAAAGAATCCTTTAATCGGGCTGTAGGCACCAGTGCCTATCAATTCAAGATCGCTTAAAGCAATTTCATCGATTTCGATTGACTTCGTTATTTTACTAAAATCATATTTTGGTTCCCAAAGATCGATTAATGTTCCTCCGTGCGGTATACTGATTGTCATGCTAATTTCCCCCTATGGTTTCTATTTATTTAAGATAAATGCAATCCGCATTCCGTTTTTTGAGCTCCTTGCCAACGGCCTGACCGTAAATCATCTGCATTGAAGGCAGGTGCAGTACACGTTTTACATCCAATGCTCGGATATCCATTATCATGCAGGACATTATATGGAAGTCCATTTTTGTGGGCATAGCGCCAAACATCTTTCCATGTCCAATGTATGAGTGGGCATATTTTAACTGATTTGAACTTATTATCCTTATTGATATACTCGGTCTTAGCCCTTGTTTCGGATTGCTCCTCCGCAGTCCCGAAAGCCAGGCTGTTGCTTTTGAAAGCACATCAGTAAGCGGAATGATTTTACGGATGTTACAGCACTTATTGGAATCTCTAAGCCATAATTCATCGCCATATTCCGCCGCTTGTTCCTCAAGCGTCAAGTCAGGTTTCTTCATTTCGATCAAAAGCTTCGGATATCGCTTCTTCACTTCCTCGATCAATTGGTAAGTTTCCTCAAAATGGACATCTGTATCAAGAAAAACTATTTTTGCCGAAGGATTGACCTTCGCCAATAAATCCGTAAGCACGATGCCTTCAATACCAAAACTGCAAGCATAAATCAGTTTGTCTCCGTAATGGTCATTCGCCCATTGCAGAACTTCCAAAGCACCTTTTGTCTCACTGCCTTCAGGAAATACAGGGAAGTCCCCTGTATTGAAATTTTCATAGTTTATTAATGCAGCCAACTTTGTAGCCCCCTCTAAAAACTTGCTGTCTCAGGTTAGAGTAACTGTTGATCAATTCCCGTTGTAATATTCCCCGGGTTATTTGAATCTAGGAAAAAAGAGACGAATCTAACCAATACTCTCTTTATATCAGTTAAACCCGCCTCTAGTTTTTCTAGTCAGCAGATACCTTATTTAATTCTTAGTTTTTCATTTCTTTCCATTTGAATGATTTTACCATCCTGGACAATAAGTGTAATGGATCCATATTTCATTGAAGTAAGCATTTCTTGAAGTCGTTCAAAAATTTCTTCAAGCTGATTCTCTTTATCCAAACCAGTTCCTCCTTTAAGAAAATCCGCGAATATTTTATTTTAAATTTCTTAGATTTATATAATTCCATACAACCTTACATTGTTATGGTCTGCCTAAAATTTTCACAAAAAACAAAAATCTTTCCATGATGGAAAGATCGCAAGGTAAATATCTTTACCTTATCTTCCAAAATGATCAACATTTTGTTGGAGGTAGCACCTTGCATCCATCATGCAGGTTGCTGGACTTCAAAGGGCCAATTCCCTCCGTCGCTCTGGATAAGTTTTATTATTTTAAATATTAACATATATTTAATCCTTGTCAATGGAGTTTTCTTATAAAATAACTTGGTTTAATATTATGGATGAACTGTTATTTTTATACACTCTATTCAATTTATGATTTTATGTTCATATAAATACGAAAATAGACTCGTCTTTTTAGATAAAGTCTCCAAAAAATGAGTCTATTTTCATTAATAGGCCTATTATTGACTCGTGTTATTCTAAAAAAATTTCTAGGGTTCAGTCTTTTTATAGAAGGAATTAATTTATTTAAGTCATTAATTTCTTAACTGTATCGCTTCTACAAATTCTTGAACCTGACTCTGGACGCGATCAATTAAATGCAAATCATTGATCGGGTTTTCTGGATTCTGTTTATCTATTTCCTTATCAACAAAATAAATCCCCTGCAGCGGCTCGCCTTTTAATATTGAAATTAATGGTTTAAGCGCATAGTCAATCGCCAATAGATGCCTGTTACTTCCACCAATCATGATTGGCAGCACCGGCTTACCCTTAAAAGCACCTTCTGGCAGCAAATCAATCAAGGCTTTCAATACACCTGTATAAGAAGCCTTATAAACCGGTGAACCTATAATGACTCCTCTGGCTGCTTGAATTCTCTCTGAAAGCTTTGAGATATCCTCGCTATTATATTTCCCTTGGAATAAATCATCTGCTGTGAAATCCGTAATCGAGAAATAAGCTGTAGTAAATCCTGCATTTTCGACTAATGATTGAATATGTTTTAGTGAAATGTCCGTTCTTGATGGAATAGCCGGACTTCCTGATAAAATCACGATATCGCTCATTTGATACCCTCCAATGTTACATGATTTCCAGATAAAATTTTCTTAAAGCATTTCGTGAAGTATACATTTATCGTAATTGTCTGAAAAATATAAGTCAAATCTTACACTCTGGACATCTACTCTTAATGAAAAAAGAAACGGTCATATTTACGGCTTGATGCTCATGCCCTTAAATATGACCGTTTCATTATGTATGATTCTGTTTCCCATGAATACCATATACCAAAAGTTGAGCAATGCTCTTAATTCGTTCAGAAGTAAAATATGGCTCTTTTTTTGTTGATGGATCTCATAATGTGTAGATAAAGCCAATGTGAAAGAAATGATCCCTACATTAAATAAAATAATATCAGAGATATATTGTATCTCTCCGCTATCTATTCTCTTCTGTATTTCAATATGCCTGGCATTTGGCTTGAAAATCTGATCTACATATTGCTTTGAAATATCTTGATCGAATTGTGTTTCCCTAAATAATATCGAAAACTGTTCTTTATTTTCAAGAATTTTTTTATCATGGTGGTAACATGATTCTCCACTAGATCATCCGTGGATAGATGGCTAGCCCCATCTTCGGATTCCTCTTTTTCATTAGGGGTAATTGTAGCCAAAAGCAATTCTTTTTTGCTGTCAAAGTATTTGTAAATAGTAGCTTCGGAAACATTGCATGCAGAGGCAATTTCATTCGTTCTTGTCATGTCAAAACCTTTAGTGGCAAAAAGAGTCCGGGCTACATTTATGATTCGTTCTTTGGTTTGCTGCCCTTTTTCAAAAATATCAACCTTCTTTTATAAAGATAAGACCGGTTTCACCCATCTATTTCCCATGATATATCGCTGGTATCAATCGGTCAATATTACCTTTGATCTATTAGAATTCAATATTCCCATATATCATAAATAGAAAACATCGTCTGGTTGGGACAATGTTTTCTATTTATGAATATCACTTAAAAGATGCATAGCCATCATCGACCATGACTACACTTCCATTGATCGCATCCGCTTCCTCTAACGATAATAGATAGACGGCATTTGCAATGGCTTCTGGCTTAATTAATACACCGCGCATTTGACTTGCATTCAATTTATTGATGATTCCCATGTCTTTATAACCTTGTATGATAGGAGTGTCAACCCCGCCCGGCGCAATGCCCACAACGCGTATGCCATAAGCACCCAATTCCAAAGCTGCTGTCTGTGTCATCATTCTTACAGCGCCTTTAGTCGCCTGATAGGCAAAAGTCCCATGTGAAGCTAAGTAGCCAAACACAGAAGCGGTATTTATAATGACTCCCTTGTTACCCAGTTCCTTCATTTTCCGTCCTGCTGCCATGATTCCAAAGGCCACTCCGTGCTGGTTCACTCCAATCGTTTTGTAGTAACCTTCCATATCTTGGTCTAGGATCATACCGCCCGCACCAATGCCGGCATTATTAAACATGATATCGAGCCTTCCGTATGTTTCCACTGCTTTATTGATTAACGATTCAACATCTTCCTGCTTAGAAACATCCGTTTTAACATAAATGGCCACTCCGCCATTAGCTGTTATCTGATCAACGGTTTCCCGACCCATTTCTTCATTAAAATCCGCAACAACGACCTTGTCCCCTTTTTGCTGCGAATTTCAGGCATGTGGCTCGGCCTATACCGCTTGCTCCCCTGTAATAATTGCAACTCTTGCTGTCATATACATTCCCCTTTCAAATAAGTAAGTGATCACTTACTTATTATTATAAAAGTGAAGAATAGTAAATTCAAGCAATATGTATTTTTATAGAGTTTTGAGCTTTCAAAAGTAAAGCTGTCCTATTAATAGGACAGCTTCATTTGTTTAGCAGGTTTTCAATTCGACCTTACTTACGGATGTCTTCACCATTTCAATGAAAAGTTGAAGGAAGCGACCATCACCTGTTAATTCTGGATGAAATGCACTTACGAGGACATGGTCTTGTCTCGCAGCCACTACATTCTCTTCATAAACAGCCAATACTTCTACACCTTCTCCAACTTCATCAGCAAATGGCGCCCGGATGAATACTGCCTTATAAGGGTCTTCCATTCCTTTGATGGATAGGTCAGCCTCGAAACTTTCCCGTTGACGCCCAAATCCGTTCCTTTTCACGGAAATGTCCATTAGTCCGAGATAGGCCTCCTCATCGCCAGTCAATTCATTGGCCGCCAATACCATCCCAGCACATGTACCGAAAATAGGTTTTTTACCTTCGAAGAAAGTTTTGACCGGTTCCATAAATCCATAACGATCCATTAGCTTCCTCATCGTCGTGCTTTCTCCGCCTGGAATGATCAAGCCATCGATTTCCCGCAACTGTTCCGGTTTTTTACTATAATCGCTTGCTCGCCGGCAGCTTTGATTTGGTTCAAGTGTTCTTCAACCGCTCCCTGTAATCCTAAAACACCGATCGTTATCATATTACCATCCACGTTCCTGCATCCGTTCTGCCGGAGCTAGTTTAGAAATATCAATGCCTTTCATTGCACTGCCCAATTCTTTGGACAACTTGCCAATCAACTCATAATCGGTGAAATATGTAGTCGCTTGAACGATTGCTGATGCGAATTTTTCCGGATTTTCAGATTTAAAAATACCGGACCCAACGAAAACGCCATCTGCTCCCAATTCCATCATCAATGCTGCATCTGCTGGAGTAGCAATTCCGCCAGCTGCAAAGTTAACTACAGGCAATTTACCTGTGCGTTTGATTTCTCTTAGAATTTCAAATGGGGCTCCAATATTTTTTGCCTCTGTCATTAATTCATCATCACTCATGATGCTCACTTTACGAATTTGTGACTGTACCTTTCTCATATGACGCACAGCTTCCACAATATTACCCGTACCTGGTTCTCCTTTTGTACGAAGCATTGATGCTCCTTCACCAATACGGCGTGCAGCTTCGCCTAAATCACGGCAGCCACAAACGAAAGGTACTGTGAAATCACTTTTTAGAATGTGGTATTCTTCATCAGCAGGAGTCAGCACTTCACTTTCATCGATATAATCGACTCCCATGGATTCAAGGACCCTTGATTCAACAATGTGACCGATCCTTGCTTTAGCCATGACCGGGATGGACACTGCATTCATTACTTCCTCGACAATTCGCGGATCTGCCATTCTAGCTACCCCGCCAGCCGCACGGATGTCGGAAGGAACCCTTTCCAATGCCATGACAGCGACAGCACCTGATGCTTCTGCGATTTTTGCTTGTTCTGCGTTAATGACGTCCATAATTACGCCACCCTTTTGCATTTGTGCCATTCCTCTTTTTACTGTGTCAGTACCTAATAATTTTTCCATTTCTCTTCCCCTAATATTTGCATTTTTTAGATTTGTTAGATTTAGTATAAAAATAGTTGACCGCATTGAAAGTGTCAGTTTTAATAAATTTAATGGTGTCAGCAATAAATTTCTCTAAAAGGTGGAAACAAAATGAATATGCTTTCTTGTGATTTAAATCGGTTAAGTGAAGTACCTTTGTATGAACAATTATATTCACATATTAAAAAAGAAATCATAGATGGCCGTCTTCTTTTCGGCACGAAGCTCCCTTCCAAACGGAAATTGGCAGAGTTCCTTCAAATAAGTCAAAATACTGTCGAGACTGCATATGAACAATTGACTGCTGAGGGATACGTAGAAGTCATACCAAGAAAAGGGTACTATATTCAAACATTCGAGGATTTGGAATATACACAAACTAGCCAAGTATCCTTGGAAAAAAGCAATCATAAAGAAGGGGAATTGCTGTATCATTTTCATCCCAGTCAAATTGACACGGAACACTTCCCATTTGAAAAATGGAGAAAATACATGAAAAGCAAAATCGATGAATCGCATCAAGATCTTCTTTTACTAGGGGATAATCAAGGGGAATATGAATTACGATGTGAAATCGCCCATTATTTGTATCATGCACGTGGTGTACAATGCGTTCCCGAACAGATCATCATTGGTGCAGGAATGGAAATCTTATTGCAGCAGCTTGTCCTTCTTTTCGATAAAAATGCGATCTATGGTGTTGAAGATCCTGGATACCACTTGATTCACCGGATTTTACGCAGCTACCCAAATGAAGTCCATCCACTGCAAATTGATGAAGAAGGCGTAAAGGTGAACCAAATTGAAGATTCAAAGATCGACGTCGTGTATGTCACACCCTCACATCACTTCCCCAATGGGACGATCCTATCCGTTAACAGACGGACGCGATTGTTGAACTGGGCTCAAGGTGCAGCAAACCGCTATATTATCGAAGACGATTATGATAGTGAATTTCGTTATAGTGGAAAAACAATTCCTTCCTTACAAAGTATGGATGCTGGTGATAAGGTGATTTATTTAGGGTCATTTTCCAAATCATTGATGCCATCAATTCGGATCAGTTATATGGTTCTTCCCGCTCCATTGTTACAAATGCATCAACAGGAATTGTCTTTTTACCATTCAACCGTTTCTCGGATTGATCAACATGTGTTGACACAGTTCATGAAGGAAGGGGATTTCGAAAAGCATTTGAATCGCATGCGGAAAGTTTACCGTCGCAAGTTGGATAAAGTGATCGATCTGTTTAAACCCCATCAACAAATAAAGATCATTGGTGAACGGTCAGGATTGCATATCGTCCTCATCGTTAAGAACGGCATGGATGAACAGACACTTATTCAAAAGGCAAAGGAAAATCATATTAAAATTTATGGACTATCGACATATTCAATCGAAAAAATTGAGGAACACTCTCCAAAAATCATATTGGGCTTTGCAGGGATTCCTGAATCCGAATTGGAAAAAGCTATTCACCTTTTATTGAATTCATGGGGTTTATAAAGAAAAAGAAGTTCACTGACGTGAACTTCTTTAGTTTGAGTGAAATGAAGAAATTTGCGTCACTCCCACTGAATGTCTGGGTCCAAGGCCCCGTTTGATGCTTGCAGTGAGGAGTTTTTGGCTTGACGTCTACCGAAAGGGAATCATAATGTGTACCGCAACATGTATGTTCCGGAATCCGAATAATGCGTTGACGGTCAAAAAATTCCTGGATGGTCGAATAAAGCACGTTTTAGGACGACAGACTGCTTCGGCTGAAGATAACTGAGACGGTTTTTAAATAAAATCTGCAGGCAAACTCGCTTTCCTTCGAGTTTGCCTGCAGTCTGAGAATTTCACTTTTGTGGGATTTTTTTAGCTTTTAGATAAATACTGTTCCATCATATCCTTCGGTACCATGCTCCCGCCGGTCGCCCAGATGATATGTGTGGACCGGTTCATTTTATCCAGCAGTTTTTGACCCATAAGGTATTCCCTTCCTCCAGGAGCTGACAAAAGTTGTATCGGACCAAATGCTCCTGCTAGGGCAGATGGCTCTAAATAATGACCTTCCGTCTCTGCCATTTCCCTGAGCAGTTCGAATAACCTTCTATCCTCTATGGTATAGCTGCCGCTTAACATGTTCGTCATCATACTGGAAACCAATGCTGAAGGCCTTCCGACGGCAAGACCGTCCGCTTCCGTCTTATTATCGATACCAAAGTCCTTCACCGAGACTTTGTCATGAAGTCCTGTCATCAATCCGAGCGTCATGCATGGTGAATGTGTCGGCTCTGCAAAAAAACAATGTACATCATCTTCAAAGGCTAACTTGAGCCCATATGTTATGCCGCCGGGCCCGCCGCCGACTCCGCATGGTAAGTACACAAACAAAGGGTGATCTTCGTCTACTGTAATGGACATATCTTTCAGTTGTTTCTTCAGGCGAGTTGCAGCCGTTGCATATCCCAGCAGCAAATCCACCGAATTTTCATCATCAATAAAATGGCAATTTGGATCAAATGATGCTTCTTTACGGCCTTCTTCTACAGCTTTACTATAATCATCATCATATTCCTTTACAACGACACCAAGACTTGTTAATTTATCCTTTTTCCACTGCTTGGCATCTGCAGACATATGGACCGTTACTTTAAATCCCAGCTTAGCGCTTATTATTCCAATACTCATTCCTAAATTGCCGGTTGAACCGACAGCAATCGAATATTTTGAAAAAAGCTCCTTATATTCATCATTCGCAAGTACTCCATAATTATCAGTCCGCTTTAAACCACCATGCTTCATTGCTATTTCCTCAGCACGTTTTAAGACCTCATAAATACCTCCGCGTGCCTTGATGGAACCAGATATAGGTAAATGACTGTCACATTTCAGCAAAAGTTTCCCAGCCATTTTAGTTCCATAGGATTTTTCCAAGTTTTTTTGCATAAATGGAATCTCGACTAGTGGTGATTCAATGATCCCCTTCATTGGTTCGGTTTCTGGAAATGCTTTAATTATATAATTGGCGAATCTATTTAATCTTTCTTCAGCCGATTTAACTTGTTCAGCTTGGACGATTGGATTTTCTTGTTTGTTACCGTAATGCGGATTCGTCCAGAATACTTCATTCATTTCCATCAAATTAGTAAGTATAGGATCTTGCGCTTTCCATTCGATAATCGATAAACCTGCGATTTTATGCATCTCCACAGCAGTCCCTCCCGGAAAGTAGTATTCATCATCTACTATATCTCAACAAACTGCAATAAAGATTACAATTTTCACTTTTTACGAATAATCAGCTTAGAAAGTTAAATCCACTTTTAATTTCCCTCGCACACTATTAATGAACCAAATTTCCTCAGCGTTATTGAGGTCAGCTTTTGAAATGGGTTTTTCCTTGATTTCCTTCTTCCTGATCAATTCTTGACGAAATGTTCCAGCAAGCAGACCTGCTTCCACCGGGGGGTATAGAGGTCACCATTTATCTTCACCACTACATTTCCATTCGTGAATTCCGTGATGAATCCTTCTTCATTCCAAAGCAGAATATCCTGGAAGTCGGGATTATTCATTTGAAAGCCTTCATATACATCACGATTGGTGGTTTTATGAAATAGAAATGGATTTGCACTTGATATTGGAGCTTCAGCCAATATGGCCGTAAATTCTGGATCAAGGGGCTTGATTGGTTGTCCGGAGACTTCAATTTCACCATTTTCTTGTAGTAATACCCTTACCTTTTGCAACGCCCCTTGGTTTAATTCCGCATACTTTTGGAGCCGATCTCTAAGATGTAATTCAGAGAATCGGTAATCGAAGTACTCAGCGGATTGTTTCATCCGGTCGATATGATCATTCAACAAATAATATTCGCCATCGCTGAGCTTTATCGATTCCAATAGTTTGTAAGCAGGCCTTTCCACAGTCAATAATTTGGCTTTTAAAAAGGCTTCGTCATATTCTTCCGATAACTCGGAATCCCAAGTGATCCCCCGCCTACCCCATACTCGGCTTTCCCTGTTTCCTTATCGATCACGACCGTACGAATCGGCACATTAAAAACGGCTTCGGATTCAGGAGTGATGAACCCGATTGCACCGCAATAAACTTCACGTGGTGAATTCTCGATATCAGCGATGATCTCCATCGTTTTAATTTTAGGCGCCCCTGTTATCGATCCACAAGGAAAAAGGGCCTTGAATATATCAATGATTGTTGTTCCTGGATTCGTATCGGCTGTAATCGTGGATGTCATTTGCCAAACGGTCGGATATTTTTCAATTGCCTTAAGCTGTGGAACCTCGACACTTCCTGGTTCCGCAATCATTCCCAAATCATTTCTGAGCAGATCCACAATCATGTAATTTTCGGCTTGATTCTTTTCCGAGGCTGCTAACCATTCTGCATTGAGCTGATCCAATTTCAGTGTCGTTCCCCGTTTTACCGTCCCCTTCATTGGCCGGGTAATCAGCTGACCATCTTCCCAACGAAAAACAACTCGGGTGAAGCCGATAGGATTCGATGTGTACCCACATTCAAATAGGCACTATAGTTCGAGCGTTGAGCTCTCTTCAAACGTTCAAAAAAGCGAAGTCATCTCCTTCGAACTGGGATTGCAAACGCATCGTATAATTGACTTGATATGTATTGCCTTTCTTGATTTCTGATTTTATTCTTTGAAATCCGGAACGATAGGTATTTGAATCCGTTTCTGATTGCCATTCAGCTAAATTAAATGCCCCGGTCATTTTTTCAGGTATTTCCTCTTCCGGTTTATCAAAAATCCCGAACCATAATAATGGCATTTGGGCTCCATCTTTTACTTTAAAAGATTTTTCAAAAGCAGGTGCCGCTTCATAAGAAACATATCCCGCTGCATAATGCCCCTGTTCGATCGCTTCCTGGACTTTTTGGAATTGGGGAAGGACATCCTCAATTGAATGGGCGGTGATCACTTTTTTCGGGTTCGCAAAATATAGAGGCCTGCTGTCACCTTGTTTATCTGTGAAGTGAAATATTAAGGATAAAGGATCTTCTCGTTTCATTACTCTCTCCTAACTTTGTTTATAAAGTAAATCGGTATGTATTTTACAAAAAAGCTTGCAGACACGGAATCTGCAAGCTCATTCTTTGACACTTATTTCATTCCAGTAACCTCTGCAATGATTTCATAAGAACGAAGGCGTGCATCCTGATCATAAATGGCAGAGTTTATAATCATTTCATCCGCCTGGGTTTCATCTAAAAAGGTCTGCAACTGCTCTTTTACCTCTTCCGGGTTTCCTATAATGGAGGCATTAAGTTGTTTCATGACAATGGCCTTTTCATATTCTGTCCAAAGGCCTTCCATCGTATCAACTGGAGGAGCAAGTTGTCCTGGTGTATTACGGATCAAATTCAAGAATTGCTGTTGATAAGATGTAGCAATCCTTTGTGCTTCTTCCGAAGAATCGGCTGCAAAAACATTGACACCAACCATGACATAAGGTTTATCGAGAACGTCGGATGGTTGGAAATTATTACGGTAACGAGCTAAAGCTGGTTGGGTATTTTCAGGGGAAAAATGGCTTGCAAATGAAAATGGCAATCCCAGCTGAGCTGATAATGCTGCACTGAAGCCGCTTGAACCAAGCAGCCAAATGGGAATGTCCTGTCCTTCCCCAGGGATGGCACGCACACGATTATGTTTAGAATCCGCATCCAAATAACTACGGAGCTGCGCCAATTGTTCAGGAAAATCCTGACCGTTATTACGTACATCACCCCTGAGTGCCATGGCCGTATATTGGTCGCTTCCCGGAGCTCGCCCAAGTCCCAAATCTATTCTACCAGGATACATTGCTTCCAATGTTCCAAATTGTTCTGCAATAACGAGCGGGGCATGATTCGGCAGCATTATGCCGCCAGAACCCACGCGAATGCTTTCCGTTTTTCCTGCCACATAGCCTATAAGCACTGACGTTGCAGAGCTTGCAATCCCAGGCATGCTATGGTGTTCTGCAACCCAGAACCGGTTATAATTCCATTGCTCCACATGCTTGGCTAAATCTACTGTATTTTTAAAAGCTCCCGAAACTGTACCACCCTCAACAATAGAAGCTAGGTCCAGAACGGAAAAAGAAATGTCGCTAAGTTTTTTTGCATGTTGATCAGCATTCATATCTTCATCTTCTTTCTTTCAATTATGATAAATTGGACGCAAAGCCATCATATAGAAAATACACGCAAAATGCACACAAAATGCTCGAGGGGATTAACTGTTAAGGATTTCCCTGGCAATCAATCGAAACGAATTAAGCCGATCCTCCAACTTATGAGTGATGGTTATCAGCATGATTTCATCTGCTTGATATTTCTCCTGAATCTCCAATAGGCGATCCTTAACTTGTGAAGGGGTACCAAAGATCAATTTTTTATGCATGGTTTCCATCTGTGTTTTTTCTTTTTCAGTCCATTCATGATTCCTTACCTCTTCTATACTTGGAACCTGCTTCATTGCCCCATGTCCACTTTGAATCTTCCATAGGGTGTTGCTGAGGGCGATTTCTTTCGCATATTCTTCCGTTTCAGCACAAATGGCCGATACCGTAACAATCGTTTTAGGTGCTTTGAGTAACCCTTTTGTTTGAAAGTGCTCACGGTACTGGTGAAAACTCTGCACGCCATCATTTTCACTCATGAATTCACCAAAGGCGTATGCAGTGCCATTCTCAGCGGCAAGTTTTGCACTTTTTCCGCTTGTTCCCAATATCCATGGTTCAGGTGATACCATTGGGATAGGAGCAGCAGAGACATTTGAAAACGGATGTTCATTCGGAAATTCATCTCTAATAAAATTCAGCAGTTCTTGAACAAGTTCGGGCATTTTGTAAACATTCTGAAGAAAATTATCGGATAAGGCCATCGTGGCTTCGGCAGATCCACCAGGAGCACGTCCCATTCCTATATCAATCCGGCCTGGAAAAAGAGTGGCTAGCATATTATACGTCTCTGCTATTCGGTATGGCTTATAATGTGGAAGCAGCACTGCCCCTGATCCAATCCGGATATTTTTTGTTTGTGCACCAATATAGCTTATCAAAACCTCTGGAACGGAACAGGCCAATCCCGGCAGATCATGATGTTCAGTAAACCAGATTCTGCTATAACCCAGTCTATCTCCTTCTTGCGCTAGTTGAAGTGAAGCCAGCAAAGCTTCTTGTGCTGATTGTCCGGATGCAATTGGGGATTGATCCAAAATGCTCAATTTCATTTTGTTACCTCCTTTCTTGGCTTTCGTAACATAATGGTAAAACATAACTAGTCGAAAGTCGCCTGAAACGCTTGCTTTGTTATTTTAGTTTGCAGCCTTTGGCAAAAAATATAAGGAGATGAATCCAAATTGGGGAGTATAAGTAATTAGTATATTCTAACGAGGTGTTTGTTTCAATATATCAATGACGTAAGGGACTGAAGTAATCGTCGCTTATTCTATCGAGGTCTTTTTAAGGATATATGTTAAAAAGAAAAGCCCTTTTAAGGGCTCTTCAGGAGCTATTCACTTTTTTGAATTGAGATAGTAATTCATCCGCCATTATTTGTGAATCCAAACGAGCCGCTATAAATGGGGGATGAACCCGATTATTGGACTCTACGGGCAAACCTAGCCAGATAACTCGATTATCAAAGATGATAAAGGAAAAGGAAATAGGTGAACAAATAAAATGATCCGGGTTGATATCAGGGTTTCTTTTTGCTGATATGATCGTCAATTTCACTGCTGGATTCCGTTTTATTAAATATTGCTGCCATTCTTCCGACAAACTGTTCAAATCCGGTACAGCGATAACGATCCCATGTTTTGTTGATTCAATATCTTCCTGAAAATCCCCCAATTTACGGGCATGCATCCATCGCAATTTCGGGTGCTGGTGGTTAACCCATTTTCCAATGTCTTTCTTTGATACAATCTGATCATTTTGAATTTGATGATCGACAAGCTGACGAAGTGTTTTACTGCGATAAACGTGTTTGTTAACAAACGAAGTGTCACATACATGTACGAACTTACCCTTAGTCCTTGTTATGGCCACGTTAATCAGCCTTTCACTTTCTCTCCCTGTCAATAACATTCCAGCCCTGTTTTGCGGATAACTATCAACAGTGTCAAAGATCATCATTTCACGTTCACTTCCCTGGAAACGATGTACAGTTGCAGCGATGATATCCGCCGTTTGCCGTTCTTTTTCATATAAGTCATCCAATAGTTTTTCCATCAATTCTGCCTGAGCCCGATATGGTGCGACATAACCAATTGACCTTGACCCGCCCACATAAGCTTCATGAATCAGCTGAAAAGATAAAAGCAATTGCCATAAATTCATTCTTGAGTGGGAGGTCCGTTCAGTGATGCAATATTCCCCTGCAAAGCTAGTATCGAGAAGTGCCGCTGCCCTATTGGCAAACGGTTCCGCCAGCATTATGCCCTCCCTGCTAGTCGCAACACTTTTATGATCGCCAACAAAATTGTTATAGACGACACGATTAGTGAATGCTGAAATATCCGGATGCATGCGGCGCTGTTCCTTTAATAGGAATAAATGGGGATGGAGTTCTCCTTCTTCAACAGACTGGGCGACACCGGCCCGATGAAATATGTCTTCCTTCAGCCATAGTTTCACGAGGGAATCACGAGCCGAAGCAATGGGTGGCAATTGTTTGAAATCACCACAAACGATAATATGCTTGGCTAACGCCGCAGCAAAAGCCACTTGAGGTACGTAAGCCATACTCGCTTCGTCCAAGATGACCAGATCATACTCCTTTTGATAAACCGTTTCGTCATTTGCTGCTTTAGCTAAGGTCGTCCCGATGACTTTTGCTTCTTTTACGAATTGAATCTCTTTTTGGCGGATTTTCTCCAAGACTTTGGCCAGCTTTTTCTCTATCTCAATTAATTGATCTGTATCCCTTTTACTGAAGGACCCTGCCAAGTCATATTTTAATAGACGTTTCTCTTCGCCAAGCTCTTCTTTTTCTTTAATTAATGTCGGTTCATGTTTACCTAATAATTCCCCCGTAACAATATCATCATGGATAGCTAGTGATTCACCGATTTGAGATCCATAGCGAAGCACATCGCCTTCTTTGAAACGATCCTTCTTTTTAATGAATGATGAAATTTCAGCCATCAAAACATCGACTGCCTGGTTGCTATGGGACAAAACCAGAACTTTTTTAGCTTGTAAATAATGATTGGCTACTGTACGAGCCAATGTATAGGTTTTTCCTGTTCCAGGGGGTCCCCAAACAAAAGTGACAGGATTGAACTTCGAGCGGGCATATAATTCTTTCACACTGCTTTGTTTTTCAGTTAAAGGATGTTTTTGCGGCATGGACGGATCCATCAGGCGCTTGATCCGAAGCCTTTTCCTTTTACTTCTCTTGATTTCATCCAAGCGGATGTTCAATTGCTCCAGCAATTCCCAGGGATCATGGTATAAAAAGGCTTCACCGATGATATCGCCTAACGAACGATCAAAAACAATGATTATACTTTTCCCTTCCGATGAGAGGATCCTTCCATCCTGTTTAATCCCTCCCCATTCCAATCGAACGAGGGAACCGACAGGGATTTTTACCGATGAACCTGTTTCAAAATAATAGTTGAAGGAACCTTCACTTGTAAGCAGATGGCCGTTCGAAACCAAGTATTTTGTGCTGCCATATTTTTCAAATGCAGGATTTCAAGTTGAAGTGCCTGCTGCCATTCTTTTATATAATTTACTGTCGAATTCATTTTTCACTTTCCTCACAAAATATGCCATTGTAGTACAAAGAAACTGGCCCATTGGCTAGGCTCCGATGTTGAAAATAACGCTGTCATCATCACTTTTTTCGCGAATTACCTGTTTCTTTTGCATATAAAATAAGGCCCAATCAAATTGATTGGGCCTTTCCTACGCCAATGTTTTAACTATAGCATTTTTTATAACATCATACCATGGGCTCTTTTGGAAGAAATGGTTTAGATTAGCCTTCTGTCAACTCAGTGAATTGGTCGACGAGATCACTGAAAATCTTCATTGCATTTTCGATTGGATCAGGTTTAGTTAAATCTACGCCTGTTTTCTTAAGAAGCTCCAATGGGAAATCGGAACTCCCGCTTTTCAAGAAGGTCAAATAACTTTCAAGTGTTTTTTGTCCCCAGAAAGGATCTTATCAGCGATCGTAATGGCTGAAACGTAACCAGTAGCATATTTGTAAACATAAAATGGACGATAAAAGTGTGGGATGCGAGACCAGCCATACTTCACTTCTTCATCGAAAATTATTTCATCTCCATTATATGCACGAAATATCGATTCATAGGCTGTATTAAAAACCTCGGCATTTAGAGGTTCATCATTTTCAGCTTTTTCATGTACAATCTTTTCGAACTCCGCAAACATCACTTGTGTGAAGAATGTTCCTTTAAAACTATCTATGAAATGGTTAAGTAAATGTTTTTTCTTCTGAACGTCTTTTGTTGTCTTAATTAAATGGCGAATCAAAAGGATTTCATTCACAGTGGAAGCAACTTCAGCGACAAAAATGGAATATCCAGCACTTATTTGCGGTTGGTATTTTGAGCTATAGTATGAATGCATGCCATGTCCGGATTCATGTGCAAGTGTAAATACGCTGTCTAAATCATCACGGTGATTTAATAAGATGAAAGGGTGAACACCATAAAGTCCTAAATTGTAAGCACCTGAACGTTTTCCAGGTGTTTCCCTGACGTCGATATATCTGTTTTCCTTAAAGGTTTTAAGGATCGTTATATACTCTTCGCCAAGAGGTTTCAGTGCCTCCAACATTAAGGAAAAACCATCATCGTAAGAAATCTCCTCTTTAGCCCCTTCGACTAATGGTACACTTAAATCATAAGCACGCAATTCTTCTACACCCAGCAATTTTTTCTTAAATGAATGTATTTATGCATGGGGCCAATATTTTGCTTAGTAGACATAATCAAATTATCATATACCTCTTTTGGAACTTGATCTCCAAATAAGGATTTTTCAAGGCAGATGGATAATTTCTTAGTTTTGAAAGATTCACATTATTTTTGATTGCCGTGGAAAGTGTGGAAGCGATTGTATTCTTCAATTGTACATATGGCTGATAATATGCGAAATAGGCCTCTTTTCTTTTATCGCGATCATCATCTTCAATCAATTTGGAATACATTCCTCGCGTCAGCTCTACCCTCTCGCCGTCTTCATTCGTAACTTCCCCAAACTTTATATCAGCATTGTTGATCATCCCGAACGTTTTTTGTGGAGCTGAAAAGGCTTCGCCTATTTGGGAAAGCACCTCTTCCTGTTCTTTCGTTAATACATGGGCTTTATAGCGGAAGGAATCCAGTAGATCCTCCTCAAAATATTTCAAACCCTCTATTTCATTTATGTACCCTTTTAATGTGTGTTCTTCCAGGCTCAAAAGAAACGGCATGAAAAATGCAGAAGCATTGCTTATTTTCTGCCCTAACTTACCAGCTCGATCCAGCAATGCTTGTGATGAGGTTACCCGCGTATCCAGATCCGCTTGCAGCATGGCAAATACATATAGCTTATTATAAATGTACCCAAGTTCCTCACTTAATCGTAAATACTCGAACAAATCTTGAGCTGATTTAATATGCCCATCGTAAGTTTTTAACTTTTCTGTCATCTTCAGGACTTCTTGATAATCTTTATCCCAATTACCCTGATCTTCGTAAATATCCTTTAAATTCCATGTTTCTTCTATTTTTATTTCGTCGCGTGATTTAAACGTTTGCATATCGTCTGCACTTCCTTTCATGCTTATAGCTTACCCTTTATTATAATCGACTTTCAGAAAAATCTGCATAGAAAAACCAGTATGCTAAAAATACATACTGGTTTTCCTTTTTAAAATTAGAATTTTGCTGCAGTTTCAGCAACTTTCGCCAATCCTTCTGCAACGATATCCTGTGAGCGATCTGGGTACTGATTATGTCCCTCGATTACGACTGTTTCCGGGTTTTTTATGCCCCATAAGTTTAAATTCATCGTTACATATTTCTCTGCCATTTCGCCAGCATCCATACCAGGCAATGCATAATCGGATCCACGCGCATTAAGTAAAGCCACTTTTTTACCTCCAGCTAAGCCGACAGGGCCTTCAGCTGTATATTTGAATGTTGTTCCCGCTTGGGCAAGGTAAGAAATATAAGTTACCAATGGTGCCGGAACCGTTGCGTTCCAGAGCGGGAAGGCAAATACCACTTTATCCGCAGCAAGGAATTGATTCAAGTATTGTTGCACGATATCGGCAATCTCCACTTCTTCTTCAGTCAATTCCATGCCTTGGTTGCGTTTATATAGGGCAGTGATTGCAGTGTTTCCGTAGTAAGGCAAGTTCAGTTTAAATAAATCCAATTCAGTTATTTCATCGTTACTATTTGCTTCCTTATATGCGTTCAAAAACGTTTCATACATTTTGACACTAATAGCTTGATCCGCTGGGCGGTCATTTGATTTAACAAACAATACTTTAGACATCTTTGTTCCCCCAATTGTTCATTTTGTATGTTTTTATAAAAATAGCATTTAATCCATATATCTCGAATTAACTGCAATTGGTACTTTCACATTATAAAACCGAAAATCCAATAAGGCAAGGATTATGTTTTTTAATTTTCAGCGCCTGGATTTTTTATCTCCGCCGCTTCCTAAGTAAGAAGCGAAAAAACCGCGAGCGATTTGCTCACGGTTAAGTTAACTCTTTATGATGGAAGGGACACTTACCTGTTATCGGTTCTATATCATCCCCTATGAAAAATTGTTTCCATTCATTATGATTTACATCGCCAAAGTGACTGATATCAGGATGTTTCGGAAGATTATCCCATTTCTCCACTCGTTCCCGGACCTTTTCACGCGACATGATTCCGCCTTTTTCCGTTCCTTCCAAGCCTTCAAAGATCATCCGGGGTTGGAATCCAAGGACAAGGCTATTTCCTAAATCGCGAGTTTTACGCTGTTTATAAGCAGGTGCATTACCAAAGACAAAGATTGGTTCCCCTGCAAAATGATAGTCCCATAAATAATGATCGGGATCTTTCGGCTTTTCAATTGGCCAAGGTTTTTCATCCGCTTTATGTAGGTATTGCAGGATATCCCAAAACCTTTTACGGTAAAATTCTATATCACCCTCTATTGATTCAGGCTCCATAAAGACGAAAAGGCCGTGCCTTATATATGGTGGTTCCTGAAATAAATCAAGAAAGCTTTCCACTGCTTTTGGTAGATTGGACCAATCTTTCTGTGTGATATAAGCATAACGGAGTTCCCTTTATTTTCAGCTTTCATACCAAAATAACAAGGAAAGGTTTTATCGGTCACTGTATCATGGAATGTTTGATATTCCTTGATTAGCCATTGCGGCACTCGATCGGGATTTGTCATATCTTCTTTTGTTAACAAACTTGAATTAGCTGTCAGCATCATTTTTCTCCTTAAATCGTTTTATTATATGTTACCCGCTTTAAATAAACTAAAACTTCTTCTTAGAATGGCAAATCAATTCAATCAGGTTCATCCTATATAATCGCTGGATTCCAATAAAAAAACATTCGATCTGCAGGTTAATCATTTTCTTTACATTAGGATAACCTAAGAAAAAAGGAGGAGTGTTGCTAAATGGCAAGGAGAAGGAAAATTTTAGTATCTGAAGCACGAAAAGGTCTTGATGATTTAAAAGCCAAAGTCGCTGGTACAACGAATCCCGAAGAGGCAAAGTTTGAAGTAGCGAAAGAAATTGGCGTACCGCTTAAAAAAGACTATAACGGTGAACTGACATCCAAGCAAAATGGAAAAATAGGCGGAAAGTTAGGCGGAGGCATGGTGAAGGAACTTATAAAGATGGCACAGGAAAACTTAGGAAAAAAGCATTAAACAGAGTCTATCACTGTTGATATTGCTCCTTCAAAAAATCATAATATCGAAACGAACTGTTTGAATGAAAAATTATGGAATTTAACACGTTAAAACGCAAAAAAGCCAACCTTTACAGGCTGGCTTTTTTAGTGTCAATTAATTCTCACGGGTGAAACTCTTGAAACAACTGACATTATTAATTCCTCTGACATCGGGTAATTAGCGGCAGCTGGATCCGTCACGACTGCTTTCAGAATTCTTTCCATATCCGACTGGTTAATTCCATAGGCGCTGAAGTCGGAGGGCAGCCCAAGATCAGATAGAAATACACGGAGCTTTTCTACCACTTTCGCTAAGATCCCTTTTGAATCTTCATCCTGTATTTTTACACTAAAGGCTTCGGCTAACAAATGGATCTTTGGAAGATATAAATCGGGGGTTGATTCCATGACGACCGGTAGTAATACGGCATTGGCCAATCCATGCGGAATACGGAATAACGCCCCGTATGCGTGGGCAAAGTTATGAACCGGAATCGCATTCAATGCACTGCAAAATGCAGTGATTCCCATCATGCTTCCATGCAGCATTTCCATTCTAGCCTCAATATTCGTTCCGTCCTTTACGGCCCTCGGTAAATTTCTTTCAATAACTCGAATGGCCTGATATGCATATGCATCGGTTATTGATGTCGCTGCAGGTGAAATGATCGCTTCAATTGCATGTGTCAATGCATCGGCACCAGTATACGCCGTAATGTCAGATGGCAGTCCGACTGTTAAATCGGGATCTAGAATGGCAACATCCGAACTTAAAAAACATTGTATATATTCATTTTGACTTTTTTATGTTCATTATATATGACTGCGATCGGGGATACTTCGGAACCGGTTCCTGCTGTTGTGGCTACGGAAATATGCGGGATATTCATGGATTGTGCTTTTGGAAAACCCTCATACAGAAAACCGCTTGGTATTGAATCCTTTATATCCGTAATTCCTTTATATAATCCGTATTTCAATGCTTTTGCGGTATCGATGACACTCCCTCCGCCAATGGCAAGTATGGCATCGGCATGAACTTCGCGTGCATATTTCAATGCTTCGTTTACACATTTACTCGCTGCGTCTTGTGTAACACCCAGAAACTGTCCAACTATTTCAGCTTTGGCTTTCTGCTGTTCAAAAGTTTCGACAACTTGTTGAACGACGCCTGCATTCTCCAAGCCCGCATCACTCACGAGTAGAATCCTTTTTGCCCCCAGACCATTGAATAGGCCCGGAATGAGTGAACGAGTGTTAGTGCCACTGTAAACAGAAGACCTTAACCAAAAATTCGAATGAGCATTTACCTTCATAAAGTTTCACCCCAGATTTAATAGTCTATATTCGCAGTTAAGGATAGTTCACATTGCTTACATTTCCTGATGGCCATTCATTAATAAATATAAACCTACCAGTATGCTTGTATCTTATTTCGGCATTACAAAATCCCATATTCCTTTTCGTTACTTTGATAGATCTCTTCAATCCCCTTCCCTTTTGCCCTGGCTAATATCTCCATCCGCACTGATAATTGTTTCAGTGTAAAATTCAATACAGCTTGTTGGTCATTACCAAAAGGATTTCCTAACCGATCATATCCTTCCGTATTTAAAGTGATGGCCAGTGGTGAAAGTTCCTCCATCCTCTTTTCAACCTGTTTAAAGATATGTGGATGTTCACTGATGATTCGCTGCAGCAGGAAAGTCCCATATGCAATATGGCGTGATTCATCCTTCTTCAAAAGACCCACACCTTTTAATAAACCAGGCATCATTTTATTAGCTTCGAGAGTCTGATAGAACCCGAAATATCCAGTTTCTGCAAGGACGCCTTCGGTAAACATATTATAAACAGTGGCTGCTTCTGCCAATGCTTCTGGGGATTGATCGGTTAAAAGCTTCTCCATCGTTTCAGGCAATATTTCATAAAAAATCGATTTATAAGTGTCTGAGTGATAAACCGTCAAATCACCCGTTTCACCAATTTGATCTAATGTATAACGAAAGAACTCCATATGCTTCGCTTCCTCGAACAGAAATGTCGTTAAGTACATTTCTTCTTCGATCCGGCCTTCTTTGGCTATCGTCATTATGAGCGGCAGCAAATCCAAAGTCACGGCTTCTTCCCGCCTTGAAAAAGGGAAATGATCCGTAATAACACTTCCCTTTCAATATCAGTAAATGACTTCCAATCTTCTTTATCCTGGCTGAAATCAATATCTCGAGGATTCCATATACCGAATTTCTTTGCCTTTTGGTAAAGTTTAAATGGTAGGGTATCTTCTCTAAAACTTCTGCTGGTGGTCGTTAAACTCTTTCTTTTCATGGTAATGCCTCCTTGAAATTATGAACTTTGAACTTTTTGAATCTCTAAGGATTTTTTTAATTTGTAAGAGTTTTCATTATATTGTAAGATATTAGTAGCATTTATCCTAGTACTGAAAATGTAGGGAGGAATAAAGTCGAATGCTTGAGGAAACTCTGATGAATCATGTAAAAAAGATTTCCCAACAAAAAGATATGGCAAATAAATCACAAATGATCGTGAAAGGCTGTGTGGATTTTTTTTCATTTCAACGAGCATCTTTATTCAGTTACTCATGTTTAACAGGAATGGGTGAAGGAATATGTGCATGTACAAGTGAAGATACCTTTTCATTACATAATGTTAGAGAAAATATTCATGATATATACCCCATCCACCAAGCAGTCATCCATAACAAACCCATATACTTAACCATCCAACATGCGAAATCCTCCATCCCTGCAAAATACGTTAAAAGATTTTCCATCTCTTCATTGGCAATCATTCCGATAATTGTGAATGACTTGGCCATCGGTTTAGTGTTGGTTGATCCAATTCACGCCAACGAGCCAGTTACCAAAAATGATTTAATGAAGCTTTCCCATTATTTGAAACTGGCTGTCAGTTCAACATTTGATTCCGCCCCTCCCACTTACCTTCTAAGCAAGCGTGAAGTGGAGGTCCTTCAATATTTAGCCAATGGGATGGGATTAAAGCAAATGGCACATGAAATGAGCGTTAGTGAATTTACTGTCAGAGATCATATTTCTTCTGCTATCAGGAAATTGGGAGTGAATCACCGGACCGAGGCCGTCGCTGTTGCCATAAGGCACA
Source organism: Peribacillus frigoritolerans (assembly GCA_030562215.1). Taxonomy (GTDB): domain Bacteria; phylum Bacillota; class Bacilli; order Bacillales; family DSM-1321; genus Peribacillus; species Peribacillus frigoritolerans_B. Next base: position 79,053 of record JAUPFL010000003.1, read on the forward strand.
AAATGATTATGTGAAAACAAAAAAACCTTCAAAGAAGGTTTTTTTTGTTTAAGTCATAGAGTCACTTTTTCTTCAACTTTCGTAGTCCAGTTCAACTCATCTGCAACTTTACCTGTTTGGACACCTGTCAGTGTATCATAAAGCTTTCTGGAAAGTTCGCCAGTTTCCCCGCTTTGAACAATCATTTTTTCACCATTCCACAAAAATTCACCAATTGGTGATATTACTGCGGCTGTACCCGTTCCAAAGGCTTCTTCCAATTGACCTAATTTATGGGCTTCATGAACTTCCTCCATCGAGATGCGTCTTTCCGACACGGAAGACCCCAATGTTTCAGCAATTCAATAATGGAATCACGAGTAATACCAGGAAGGATACTTCCATTTAAAGCTGGAGTGATGATTTCACCATTAATTTTAAAGAAAACATTCATGCTTCCAACTTCTTCGATATACTTTTTCTCCACTCCGTCCAACCATAGAACTTGGGCATAACCCATCTTTTCGGATACTTCCTGGGCTTTTAGGCTCGATGCATAATTACCGCCCGTTTTGGCTTCACCTGTACCTCCATTAACTGCACGTGTGAAAGCTGACTCCACTGCAATTTTAACGGGATGAATGCCTTCTTTATAATACGAACCCACTGGTGACATGATGATGATGAACTGATATTTCTCCGATGGAGAAACTCCCAGATAAGGCTCAGTAGCTATAATGAATGGCCTGATATATAATGATGTCCCTTCTGCCTGGGGAATCCAGTCCTTATCAACGCTAATTAAAGTCTTTAAGGCCTTCAACGCAAAATCAACGTCGATATCCGGTATGCATAATCGGCTATTTGAACTATTTAAGCGTTGGAAATTCTTTTCCGGACGGAATAAGATAATTTCATCCTCTGGTGTTGCATATGCCTTCAATCCTTCAAAAACGGATTGACCATAGTGAAAAATCATAGCTGACGGCTCTAATGAGAGCGGTTGATAAGGAACAATTCTTGGATCATGCCACCCTTGCCCTTGTGTGTAATCCATAATAAACATATGATCGGTAAACTGCTTACCGAACTCAAGCTGTTCCGCTTGTGGTTTTTCTTTCTTTGTTGTACTAAGCGTGATTTGCATGTCATGTTCCTTCATTACCAAAACCCCTTGTTGATTAAATTTACAAGATTTCACTTCCATAAAATCTATCTTTAATTAGTTTACTCCTATCAGGAATCATAGTTCAAGCCTTTAAGACTAAATTTTCCGAATTTTTTTAAAATAAATGGGATTTTTTTGATATCCAGACTATGATTCCTGAAAAAGAATCAATTATTCCTGAAACTTCTCAAAAATATCAATTCCATCGTTTGCTAAGATATCTTGAAATCCTGAATATAAGGTTAATTTTAACAAAGTGATTACAATAAAGCCAATGAGAATAATTCTGGTTATTCCATCATGGTACCTTAAGTAAATCTTTTCGTTTCCTTTTTCTAACCTGGAAGATCGAAAATAAAAAGATGTTCAACAGGTTGGTGATCACAGCTTCTCCATAGCACTTAGAGCTGAAACCCTATATAAGCTTTTATGTATATTCAAAAGACTAGGAAATATAACATTTTATCCTGATTCATTAAATTGTTTTTCTTAGTGCCATTCCCAAATTTAATCCAATGGAATATAGAGGGAATTTTTTCATGAAATTCAATTTAGTAGTTTACTACTAAATAATAATCTTATATACTTATCCCACAAGATAGATAAAACGCATGCAAAACGCTATATTATAGATAAAACGCATGCAACTTTCTTATTTTTGACGAAAAGGGGTAACAACATGACAAAAAACAGATGGTTAATCGCTTTATCTGCCATCGCCATTCACCTATCCATTGGTGGTGCATATGCATATAGCGTTTACAAAAAACCATTAGTTGAGACTATGGGGTGGTCTGAGACTGAAGTAACATTAGCATTCACAATAATGATGGCGCTTGCAGGAACTTCTGCTGCCTTCTTTGGTAAATTCGTAGAAAAAAATGGACCACGAAAGTCAGCTATGGTCGCTGCGGTATTATTCGGTTTAGGACAAGCCGGTTCCGGTTTAGCAGTAATGGTCGATTCACTTCCGCTCTACCTATTGACTTATGGGGTTTTAAGTGGACTTGGTATGGGGATCGGGTACATTTCACCAGTATCCACTTTAGTCAAATGGTTCCCAGATCGCAGGGGATTGGCAACAGGAATGGCAGTATTAGGTTTCGGTGCCGGAGCTCTCATTACAGCCCCAGTCGCTGCAAGCCTTATGGAATCAGTTGGCATTTATACTACATATTATATTTTAGGCGCAGGCTATTTCATACTGATGTTCTTAGGAGCATCCTATATTGCACCTCCAAAAGCCAACTGGCTGCCTGAAGGAATGAAGAAAGATATTGAGTCCGGTAAGAAAGAACTAAAGAAAGACCTAAGGCAATTAACTGCAAAAGAAGCGGTTAAAACTAAACACTTCTGGATGTTATGGTCCATGAAATTGATCAACACAAGTGCAGGGATCATGATGATTTCGGTTGCTTCTCCTATGGCTCAAGACGTTGTCGGGCTGTCAGTAGCAGGTGCAGCAACATTAGTCGGTATCATGGGAATCTTTAATGGCGGAGGAAGACTTGGCTGGGCAGCAGCATCTGATTATATTGGCCGACCAAATGTTTTCATCATTTTCTTCATCATTCAAATCGGAGCGTTCCTTTTACTTCCAACGACTACAAATACACTATTGTTCCAAGGACTCATCTTGCTGGTCGTTAGTTGTTATGGAGGGGGATTTTCAAATCTCCCTGCATTTGCCGGGGATTTATTTGGAACTAAGGAAATTGGGGCCATCCACGGTTATCTTTTAACTACATGGTCTCTAGGCGGGGTTTGCGGCCCGATGTTGGTTACTGCAATCAGGGAAAGTACGAATAGTTACATCCCGGTATTCTACGTTTTCGCAGCATTAATTGCGATAGCATTCGCCATCTCCATCTGGTTGCGTCTGGACATCAAAAAAATGCAAAGAGAACAGAAACAAGGCGCAACGAACACATTAAGTAAAATATCTAATTTAAAACCTTTAAAAAAGGCATTATCAAGTAAACTTCCCTTGATGATGCCTTTTTTTAATTTGTTTATGGCCGTATCGGTGCTTTTTGAACTATGGCATTCGAATAATATATGGATTAGGTCATCTCAACCAGATTCTTTGCCGGAGCAGTTGTGAGCAGTTCTTAAACGCAGCAGTCCCGGGAAATGCAATTGACGGTGCAATCCTAGTAGGCGGACCTTATTATCGACTTAGTTCCGTAAAGACATGTAAACGTCAATGTGGTCGATATATTTTTTAAATATGTCCTTCATTTTACGGTGAGAGTCTTGTTTTGCTTTCCATATATTAACTTCGTTTTTTTTGCGGCTATAGCTATTGGAATTCCAAAAATGTTTAAAAAATACGAACTCCAGCTTTATGAACATGTGTTCAGGTAGTATTCCTTTTATGAATAAAAATTGTAACAGCACAATCTAATTAAAGTTGAATGATAATCGTTCATTCTTATAAAATGTTTTGCACCAAACATTTGAACAAGTTATTTAGTTTAACATTAAGCTAAATCAGGGAATTAAGTAAGAGATGGAATTAGGGGGATTGTCTTGTGGATCAATAAACCGTTTTTCAAATATGCTTGCGGGATCATTTTGATCATTTTAATTATTTTTTTACTAGGTAAGATTGACTATGTTCTACTGCCGCTACAAAAAGTCATCGCTTCCATTTTTTTCCCAATTATTGTGGCTGGGCTTTTATACTATATCCTACGGCCGGTCGTTAACTTGTTAACTGAATTTATCCCGAGGTCAGCTAGCATCTTCACCGTGTTTTTGATTATATTTAGCATGATTGGGATGGTAAGTTACTTTGGAAGTCCTGTAATCGTGGACCAATTTCAAAAATTATCTGAAAACCTCCCCAGCAAAGTCAAGGAATTCTCTAAGGAATCTGAAGTCATGATTGAAAAAAATGATTTTGGCATGGTAAATATGGAAGAGTTGAAAGAAAAAGCGGTAACGCATCTGAAAGATTATTCGGAAAAACTCATCGTGAATGTCCATACCATTTTTTCCACGATCACTAGTGTCTTAACGGTATTGGTGATTACACCATTCATTCTATTCTATTTCTTGAAGGATGGAGAAAAATTACGGCCATTTCTATTAAAATATATACCGAACGATGTAGAAACAGAGGGAAACAAGATTTTAAAAGACGTCGATAAAGCACTTTCCACTTATATTATCGGTCAATTCATCATATCAATCGTCATTGGGACCTTGATGTATGTTGGCTACCTTATTATCGGTCTCGACTATGCACTCGTATTAGCCTTATTCGCCATGATTTTTACCGTTGTACCATTCCTTGGTCCACTAATAAGCATCATCCCCGCCCTTCTCATTGCCTTACAGCAAGACATTGGGCTGGCAGTGAAAGTACTCATTGTCCTTGTCGTTGTTCAACAGCTCGAGGGGCACTTGGTTACACCGAATATTATGGGAAAACGGCTTAACATTCACCCACTTACCATTATCTTATTGCTGCTCGCTGCTGGATCAATATACGGATTCACTGGCATTTTAATCGCTATCCCCACTTATTCCGTAGTAAAAACGATAATAGGTAATTTCAGGAAGTTTTACAGGTTACGAAATAGGGTTACTTAAACAGGAAAGGTTGTCTACTTACTTAATTAAAAGAGTGCTTAAAAATAAATACAAAAATCACTCTATCATCGTTTCAGACTGTAGACAAACTCTAAAGAAAGGGAATTTGAGGAAAACCTAGTCTTACTATCATGGTTGGGATAGACCATTCCGCCCCCTTTTATAGACAAAATTAAAAACGTTGATGGTTGTATCAACGTTTTTTAAATAATTAACACAGCGTTTGAAAAACGCTGTGAAGCTTTTCTTTTTGATGACTTGCTGTACATGATTTTTCTTCTCGATATAAATTTCTTCTTTGTTTATGGCATTATTTTCTGCTAATACCAGACCCAAATCGGAGTTATGATCTTTGTTTAGGACAATTTTGTACGGAATATTATGACTCATTGCCAATTTTATATATTTCCCTAAATATTGATAGTCCATCTGACCATTTAAAAACAAATTTGAACGGGGATACTGCTTCATCAATTGCTCTATCTCCGGATATACATTCGTTTCAAAGACTTTTTTTTTAGGACGATTACGACCCGCTCCCGTAATGTGCCCAAAAATTCCCTTCGTTCACCAGGCTTGATTTCTTTTGGACCATGGATGCCTTGTTCTAGATAGTCCTCCACGTTTAGGCGTGACAATTCTTTCCCACCTCCACTTTCACTTCAATAATGTATGTAATATGACCAAAAATAGTGCCCATCATTCTTTAAGCATGCATAAAAGTAGAATTTGGTCCAAGTTTGACTTTTCCCATAGTTAATTAGTCTACCCTTATTTTAAAAAATGTCACTTTAGCCTCACTTCATGCATAGGATAGTATATGTGTAAATGTAGGTTGCTTAAATGAGGGACGGGGAAAAACATGAAAAAAATTAATTGTATTTGTATTGATTTTCGCCTTTAGTTTTTGGGGTTCAGTAATACTTCAGGTGCGGCAGCAAGACAACTGATTATCATCAATAAAACCAATAATCAGCTTGCCTATTACGAAAATGATAAATTGGTGAGGGTATTCATCGTGGCGACAGGTAAGAAAGCTTCCTACACTCCTGAAGGAAAGTTCAAAGTAGTGACAAAGATTGTGAATCGTCCCTATTATAAAGGCAACATTAGAGGTGGAGACCCAAAAAACCCTCTAGGTAAAAGGTGGCTGGGGATCAATGCAAGGAATACACCAGGTAATACGTACGCAATACACGGCAATAATGATCCCACAACCATCGGGAAATATATAAGTGCAGGCTGTATTCGTATGTATAACGATGATGTTCAATGGCTTTACGATAGGGTGAGAATGAACACCGTAGTCTTGATTGCCAGTTCGAATAAATCATTTGCCAACATAGCTGCCACGAATGGATATAAAGTAAGCGGATCTGTGAGCCTGCCGGTAAATTCAACCGCCACCCTGAAGAAAGGAAGCAGTGGCCCCCAAGTAATCGAACTACAAAAAAGATTAACTAAACTTGGATATAGCACTAAAGGAGTAGATGGGTCATTTGGAAAAAACACCGAAGCGGCTGTGAAGAAATTCCAAAAGTCCAAAAACTTACTTCTGATGGTATCGTCGGACCAAAAACAAAAAAAGCACTAGGACTTAAATAATTTTCTCACCGATATCCACTGATTAGAGGATATCTTTTTTATGTTTTAACTGTACAACCTATACATTATTACCCATATCGGCTTTAATTTTCCACCATCAGTTATTAACTTTATGTTATAATTTATACATCAACAGCTAATCATAATCGCACTGTCATTACATACAAGGAGGTAATACAAATGTACGATGATATTCTCGTAACAACAATTAAATCAATTTTTGTTATCGGCACCATCTCGATGTTTGTGATTTTAGGATTCGTAAAAGGACGCAAGTATTAACTTTATCCACTTCATTAAAATATCCTCACTTGCCTGATTACTTGTATTATTTTTATACAGGCAATCAGGTTATTTTCTCTATAAAAAAAGCATATCCTCTTTGGGCATGCTTTTCCTTACCAATTCCAATTATCCGTTTTATCTAAAAGTTGATCGATGTCAAATGTATCAAGATGGAATGGAACTGACTCTTCTGCTATCGCTTCAGTGGCTAACAATAATTGGTCGATATCAATAATGGCCAAAACAGTCCTCTCCCTTTTTTAATGGTCTTTACCCTCATTTTTAATTCATTAAACACTTCGGTCAAAAGAAATTTTATTAGTGGGTATCCTTAAAATTTTACATTTGACATTTATTTAAGATTCAATGAACCTTTTTCAGATTCTTCGGGAGAAAGCGTATGTATCAACTTAACCAGCTTATAAAAGGTCCCGCTGCAGATTGTTACCTCGGGCAGATTATGAAATATTGATTTTTTATTAATATGATAATTGTCTTTCTCAGGCGAATACACAATAATTTTCTTATTTAAAGATAAAGCATATCCAAGCTCATATAGATTACCTTTTCCTGCCGTTAGGAAAATCAGCATGAAATCGGCTTCCTCAATCCCCTTTTTTCATAATCTCCAATGCCGTCCGTTATTTGGTTTTTCTCATCATTTGTAATTAAATTCAAGTCATTCACACAAGTAAACCCTTTTGAAGTCAATTTCTTGATCAATGATTTAACTTGCTTCAAATTTTTTTCGTCTGATGCTATATAATATTTCACACATACACCTCCAAAATATATAACTATTGATACTTTTTACCTATGTTACCTATACTATACCTATTCGTTATAAAGAACGCAATATCCTTTCTCCAAAAATAAAAAAATAATTAAAGGGAAAAATTTTAGCGAAACAAAAAACCATCTTTCCTTTTACAGGAAATGATGGTTCTTTATATTTTATGCAGTGGTATCATTATCACCTTCGACTTCACCTTACTATGTACTGGTCTGACATTCCGGGTTACAAATTGTTCATTGAATTTCAGGAAATCCAAAATAAAAACCTTGTCCTTTAACCGGAAAGGTTTTTTTATTTTTCGTATGTGATATTTTCTATTTCAATCCTGAAGGGTGCAGCCTCGCATATATTAATTCCCCGATCCAGATTCACCTTTTCCATTTCGCTAGCATCCGGGATTGTTTTTTTATCGTGAATAAAATGTTCGACCATGGATTCCAACAGTTCTTGAGCACAAGCTAAGGCATCTAACCGATTTTTGCCGCTAACGGAAGAAATAATTCCTTCTCGCCTAAAATCCGGGAAACAAACTTGAACGGAAAAAGAGTCGATAATCAACGGGTGCTTCTCATAATAGAATACGGCTGGGTACTCAAAGATTTGAATGGTCAAAATATCATCCCTTCATACAATATTTAGGTTTTTATAATAATTATAACATGAATTTCCATTTTATATAGGTTTAATTTACTTTTCTTTGTTTGTCAAGTTAATACATTCATTCAATAGGTTGATATGTCCGTATTAACTACGAAATAAAAAACACCAGGAAAATCAGTATCATGAGAACATTCAAGATTATTCCAATTATGCTGCACACTTTTCCAGCTGTCACTAAACCATTTCCAGATTCACCAGTAAGCTTAATTTCTTGTTTACTCTTCGATGCAAATATTAACCCTAGAATACCTAATATGATGCCGATGAATGGAATAAACAGGGATAATACCCCCATGATCAATGATACAATCGCTTTGCTATTGTTTCTTTTAACTTCCGACATATATCCCACCTTCTTTCTTCCTTTATATATACGGTTATTAAAAGCAAAAGATTCATTTTTTGTTACACATTCATCACTAATATTCCAGTTGATTCCAGAAGCCCCTCCCTTTCAACCAGCGGTCTGCCAAGCTCTTCAATATATTGGGGCTTTCATAAAACAATTAAAAAACATAAAGGATAACATCGAATTGTGCTTGGTTCAAGGTGATTCCAGCCCACGGTTTTTTCTTAAATTACATTCCAGGTGATTTCAGAAATCCACTCCCTTTCCTACTGTCTGCCAAGCCTCATCAAAGCAAGCGTCTGGCGGGGTCTTGGCTAGCCAGTAATTCGGCAGGAGTGTCGCAAATTTCTTTAATCTACTAGCGGTTCCGTCCATTTAATATATATAAAAAATCATGGAGTAAACCAAGTCTTGTTTTATGATTTGGTGTGAGACACTTCCGAACCTCCCAGTCAAGTAGAAAACGACTCATTTCTGAGTCGTTTTTTTAGGTGCGTTTCAATTCAAGTCTCTGGGCTACCAAAGAAAGGCTATAGTTAACTATGAAATACATGAGCGCCACCAGGATCAAAATCGGTATTAAATACTTTTGACTTTGTCCATATATGATTTGACCATGATGAGTCAGCTCCGGTAAAGAGATGACAACAGCTAAAGAGGTATCCTTTAATAAAGAAATGAATTGGCTGACAATGGGAGGAACCATGCGGCGCAGCGCTTGGGGCAGAATAATATGTATCAATGCCTGTGTATAGCTCAAGCCTGATGAACGGGCAGCTTCCATTTGGCCTTTATCAATGGATTTTAGCCCACTTCGGATGACTTCAGAAAGCATGGCTGATTCGAAAATTGTCAAGGCAACAATGGCTGCTGGTATGATTTCCAGTTTAATCCGTATCTCAGGCAAAGCAAAATACGTAAAAAATATTATTAATAACAGAGGTAAATTACGTACCGTTTCTACAATTAAAGCTAATATTTGTGATAACACCGGCACTTTTGCGTATCTGATTATACCTACAAGCCCGCCAATAATGAAACTTAGAATAATGGATATAAATGCTACCTGGAGCGTTACCCAAAATCCTTCTAATAAAAACTTAAGATTATCTGGTGTATAGGCACCTGCAAAATCCATATCTTATACCTCCCTCAATTACTCTTAGCCAGACGTTTTTCCAAATAACCAACGCCAAAACTTAAAGGAATGGTAAGTATTAAGTAAAACGCTGCAACAAAAATGTACACATCAAACACGACAAATGTCCTTGAAGAAATCAAATCCCCGTGGTACATAAGGTCGAGTCCTGCAACGACGGCTAAAATGGAAGAATTCTTTACTAGATTGATAAATTGGTTCCCTAAAGGAGGAATAACTATTTTAACTGCCTGCGGCAGTATGACGAGCCTCATGGCCTGCCCATATGTCAGACCTGAAGAACGGGCAGCTTCCATTTGACCCTTTGGCACGGAAAGTATGCCTGCCCGAATTGCCTCAGCAATGAAAGATGAAGTGTAAATGGTCAATGCTAATGTCCCTGCGTATAGACCGCTTAGTTTAAGACCGAGAAGAGAAAAAAGGTAATGATCAATAACGGTATGTTCCGAATGAACTCGACATAGACGGTACCCAGCCAGTTTAACGGCTTTATTGGCGCAATCCGCATGATGGCAATTAGCACACCAAGAATCAAACTCGCTACCAACGCGACCAAACTCGACATGATCGTATTTTTAAAGCCTAATAAATACATATCCAGATTCTCTGTTAAAATGGAGAAATCAAGCACGGCATACAACTCCTTTAACTAGTAAGGATGAGCAAAACGCTCATCCTCACAGACAAATGTTCAAATGTCATTCAAGGCCAGCTGCCCATATACATTTGCTAAAATGTTTAATGTTTAATCCATTTATCATGAATTTCGTCGTACTTGCCTGAATCTTTAAGTGACTTAAGGGCTTTATTCAACTCTTCAACAAATTCAGCATTTCCTTTTTCACGGCAATTCCATAAGGCTCTTCCGTAAATGTACCACCAACAAGCTCATAACTTGGATCTTCATCTGCCATTCCATAAAGGATGGAATCATCCGTAGTCAGTGCATCCCCTTGTCCGGATTTAAGTGCAGCGAACGCTTCGGAATAGTTTTCAAATTCCAGCACTTGTGCTTCAGGAGCCTTTTCACGGATATTTATGGAAGAAGTAGAGCCCTTGACGGCCAATACCTTTTTCCCTTTTAAACTATCAATACCCTTGATATCGCTGCCCTTTTTGACTAACAGAGATTGTCCGGCGTCGAAGTAGACATCAGTGAAGTCAACTTCTTTTTACGATCTTCCGTGATTGTCATAGTTGCTACAATTGCGTCGATATCACCATTATTCAATAAGGCCATCCTAGTTTTAGAAGTCACTTCTTTAAATTCAACTTTATTCTCATCACCAAGGATTTCTGCTGCAAGGGCTTTGGCAATATCAATATCAAAGCCTTCTACCTCTCCAGTACTAGGATTCTTCAATCCGAATAGCCTTGTATCATTTTTCACCCCAAAAACGATCTTATCCTTTTCCTTCACTTGTGCGAGAACATCTTCTTCCTTACCTTTACCTCCACCCTCTTCAGCTTTGTCGGAATCATTCCCCCGCCGCATCCAGCTAATAAAATGACAGCCAGTAATGATAGCAAAGATAATTTTAACCATTTCTTTTTCTTCAACATGAAATTCACCCCTGTTTTTTATTTAATGATTTAATATACGGCTAAGGAATAAACGAGCCCTCTCTTCACGAGGATTGGCGTAAAACTCAGCCGGTGATGCCTCTTCTAAAACCCTGCCTTCGTCCATGAATACGATTCGATCCGCTACTTCACGGGCAAATCCCATTTCGTGCGTAACCACCACCATCGTCATCCCTTCATGGGCAAGTGCTTTCATTACATCCAGTACCTCGCCAATCATTTCCGGATCCAAGGCTGAGGTAGGTTCATCAAAAAGCATGATTTCGGGTCCCATTGCCAAACCTCTGGCAATCGCAACCCGTTGCTGCTGTCCACCTGAAAGCTGGGAAGGAAATGAATTTGCTTTATCTCCAATCCCCACTTTGTCCAGATACTTCAGTGCAACCTTTTTCGCTTCCTCTTCGGATTGCCCCAGAACCTTCCTGGGAGCAAGCATGATATTCTCGAGCACGGTTTTATGGGGATACAAGTGAAAATGCTGGAAAACCATGCCGATATTCCGACGAAGTTTGTTTATGTCCGTTTTTTTATCCGCTACATTTAAACCATTTATTGAAAGGGATCCTTCCGAAATGGTCTCTAGACGATTAATGCATCGAAGCAGGGTACTTTTCCCTGATCCGGACGGCCCGATGACCACTACCACTTCCCCTTTCTTGATTGTAAGATTAATTTCTTTCAATACATGGAAATCCCCATAATACTTATTCACTCGGTCAAAAACTATCATAAATTAGCACCCCGCCCATAATCATTCTTGTAAAACTGAAAATTTACAATTATCAGAATTCTAAAAGCGTAAATATAGCATTCTCTTAACTCGAATCAAATCTTATGTATAATCCTTTCTTCCAATATTATTTCCCAATATTTCAATATTGATAGTGAAGCGACCATTTTAATTGTTATTTTAAACTAGTAATTTAAATAATATATTCAATATTCACATTTTTTATTATATATAACATTTCTTAAAATTACCATATAAACTTTAAATTGTTACAAACGATATCATATTTCATGATATTATTGCTATATTTCATAAAAATGATAAATTTAAACTGATATCCCCTTGGAAAAATTCCCTCTTTTTGTAAAAAGCCAGTTATTTCCCGAAAGCTGAATAAGGTTTAAAGAATACAAAAAGACAGCAATTGCTGTCTTTTTCATCATTCCTTTATCGCATCTTCAAACGGAGCTGAATATAAACCCTTTGGCGCCAGCATATCCGTATCCGATTCACGAATTTCCCCATTGTGGGTATATCGACCTGCTGGAAAAAATCAAACAAATCACTTTCCTTATGTATGATTAAGAAATAATCGAATAAATCATCCATAAGTTCCTGATGTTCATCTATTTTCATGATTTCGCCATATTCATCAATTTCAAAGTTTTCATTAATCGCATCTTGAAGCTCCTCATTATTTGAATACACGATATAAAAATCGACATCTCCGCACTCCATGCAAAGCAAGAGTTTTTCTTCCAGTGCTTCTTCATAGGTTTTCAGCACGATTTCCTTTAGTATGGCATCAATCTTTCCAGTATTAATCAGTTTAATTTCAGTCTGGAACACAAAACCCCTCCAATCAAATAAAGGCATTTAAAAAAACGCCTGTTTAACAAGCTCACTCTTTAATATTAAATGAAATTGTTGAATATCATTTTTAATAACACCTAAATGCAAGACCATAAGTTCATTAACCGCGGTGGGAATCTATCCCAAGATTTGGTAATCAAGGGCCATGCTTATAATTTGGCCGGATCGAGTTTATTAGATAGAAAACCTCCGATTCGTGTTTATAATAAGTTTGCCCACATAATTAGAATCATAATCTTCTATAATACGAAGAAAAAGATGATTGGAAGCGTAACCAGGCTTAATGATGTACTAATGAACGTAGCACTTGAAACGAATTCAGGCTCCGTATTGAATTGGAGCGCATACATCGTAGTGTTGGCCGCCGTTGGCATGGCAGCTACGATGATCATGATATGCCTGACCATTTCACCCACTGGCAAGGCAAGTGATAACAGGAAGGCTATTGCTGGTGAAACGGCAAGTTTAAGAAGAAGCGAAACTGATAGCTTTCGATAGGCAATTTTTTCAGGGAGATGTTGGCCAGCTGCATTCCCAATGTAATCATGATTGTTGGGATCGCTGCGTTTGCAACAAGGTTAATAGCTTCCATAACCGAATTGCTTAAAGGTATGTTCACGAACTGAAATACTGTACCTGCTATAGCTCCATAAACAATTGGCATCCGGCATACCGCTTTAATTGCTGTTTGAACTCCGTTACCTTCCGGACTGCCCTTTGCTGCGAAGTATATGCCAATCGTGCACATCACTAACTGCTGTCCCACCATAAGGATGATTGCATAATCGAGTCCTGCGGCTCCGAATAACAGGAAAATGACGGGTGTTCCGTAATTCCCGTTATTCATGAAAGCCGATGCCAATATCATGCCGCTTGTTTCAGTGACTGTATAATTGCGAAAAAAGATATTATGTAGACTACCAGTATGAGAGATAGGCAAAGTACTATCGTGAATAAGAACAGGTAAAAATAATTAATCGTAAATTCTGCGGAATAAAAAGTCCGGAATACAAGAAAAGGTGACATTAAATATAATGCCATCGTGGAAATCGATTTTGTATCAAGTTTAAACTTTTTCTGACCGATGAACCCTAAAACAAATATACCGAATATCGGTAAAAGAACTCCCAAAAAACCCATGCATATCACCTTCATAATTTTAATGATTTTCTTCTAACAATATCAGTTTTATAATTATTTGTAAAAATTCTTTTAAACCACTTTAAAGTGCACGTCATATATTCTAACATAAAATGATTTTTCTTTATTTTCAGAAAACAATATTCCATTTCTGATTGCATATGGTATATTGTTTATTATATTTACGTTAAAAAACGTAACATTAACACTTTTGGGGTTATTACTATATGAAGGGGTGTTTTTTAGTGGATGTAAAATTCATGGAGATGGCTGTTCGGCTTGCATATGAAAATGTACTGGCGAAGAACGGAGGACCTTTTGGTGCTATAATCGTAAAAGATGGCAAAGTCGTAGGCAGAGGATGTAATAATGTAACAACGGCCAACGATCCTACAGCGCACGCCGAAGTACAGGCGATTCGTGATGCATGCAGGAATCTCGACAGCTTCCAGCTTACAGATTGTGAAATATACACTAGCTGCGAACCATGCCCCATGTGCATCGGTGCTATTTATTGGGCACGTCCAAAAGCCATTTATTACGCATGCACTAAAGAAGACGCTGCACTTATTGGCTTTGATGATCACTTTATATACCAAGAACTTGCCCTGCCAATGGAAAATCGCACAATTAAAATGAAACAATTGTCTTTTAATGACCACGATTTACCCTTCCGAACATGGGAAACCAATACTGAAAAAGTGAAATATTAACCGGTTATATATTGCCAAAGGGGTTATGAATATGAAAAAAACTTGCTTAAAAGGAGAATTGACGTTGCAACAGGAAGAACACCTGCGGATTGCGTCATTAAGAACGGGCAAATCATAGATGTTTTCAATGGTGATGTCTATACAGGCGACATTGCGATCGCCGATGGTTACTTTGCTGGAATTGGGCGTTATGAAGGTATTTCGGAAATCGATGCTGCAGGAAGATTCGTATCCCCTTCCTTCATTGATGGCCATGTTCATATAGAATCATCGATGGTCAGGCCTTATGAACTCGCAAAAATCCTACTTTTACATGGTGTGACCTGCGTCGTTGCAGATCCTCATGAAATTGCCAATGTTTCTGGTAAAAGGGCATGGAATATATGATCGAACAATCCGATCAACTTCCTTTTGACTTTTACTTCATGATGCCCTCTTGTGTGCCTGCTACGGAGTTTGAACATTCTGGTGCGGTCTTAAGAAGTGAAGATTTAATTTCCTTTTATCAAAACCCGAGAGTGCTTGGTTTAGCCGAAGTAATGAATTTCCCAGCCGTTTCACATACAGATGAGGATACGCTGCAAAAAATATACGATGCAAACAGACTTGGCAAAAGCATCGATGGCCATGCAGCTGGATTATCCGAACAACAGCTCGATGTTTATCTGAGTGCAGGCATTAAAACGGATCATGAATGCACTACAGCGGAAGAGGCAAAAGTAAGACTGCGTAAAGGAATGTATCTTATGATCAGGGAAGGCACCGTCGCCAAAGACTTAATTAACCTGATTCCAGTTATTAATGAGCAGAATTTCCGCCGTTGTTTATTCGTCACCGATGACCGGCACCTTGACGATATTGTATCTGAGGGGAGTATCGATAACAACGTTAGACTTTCCATAAAGACTGGTGTCCGCCAATTACCGCCATTCAAATGGCGACCATTAATGCAGCAGAATGCTTTGGTTTAAAGGAACAAGGTGCAATTGCACCTGGATACAAGGCAGACTTCCTTCTATTGGATGATCTTGATTCAGTCATCATCCACTCGGTCTTTAAAGATGGAAACCTTATGGTTCAAAATAATCGTTTGCTTAACTTTCCAGCTGATGAGAAAGAGGTTATTGATGACGGGTTGAAGCGCTCTGTTCATTTTCATGAAATAACCGAGGAAGATTTCGCGATACCTTTAAAAACTGAGTTCGCTAATATTATTGAGATAACTCCAAACAGCTTGATTACAAAGCATTCGATTGAATCGGTCACACTTAATCATAATGGTCTATTTCAGTTCTCCGAACATGTTGATCATCTAAAACTTGCTGTTATTGAACGGCATCATATGACCAAACGAATGGGTCTGGGAATCGTCAAAGGGCTCGGTTTGAAATCAGGTGCAATTGCCACGACAGTAGCCCATGATTCACATAATTTGATCATTGCCGGTACGAATGATCAGGATATGCTGCTGGCAGCTAAGGAAATCAAAAAATGCAGGGTGGATTGACTGTAATCCAAAATGGGGAAATACTCGCTTCCCTTCCGCTTCCAATAGCTGGATTGATGAGTGAGCGTAATTATATGGATGTGGTTCATTCATTGAAAAAAATCGATGAAGCCCTATTGAAACTCGGTGCTAACAGTCATTTCAACCCTTTTCTTACACTTGCATTCTTGGCGTTACCTGTCATCCCTGAAATCAAACTGACGGATCAGGGTTTATTTTCCGTTTCTGAGTTTAGGCATATTTCCATCGAAGCCTCAAAGCCAGTCGATTTAATTTGAACCCTAGTCGGGTTTTTTTCTTATCACCCCAAAAATTTCTAAAAGAAAAAGGTTCCAACTCAACATAAACCGGGAAAAGGATATATGGATTTCATCTATGTTAAAATAAAAATAAACACAAATCTTTCTTGGAGGAGATAAATATGGCAAAACATGATCAACAGAACATTATTGGATACATAGGCACTTACACAAAAGGAAACAGCGAAGGTATTTACCGATTTACTTTAGATACAGCAGAAGGAAAACTCAGCACACCGGTTCTTGCAGCAGAATTGACCGATCCGACTTATGTCGCCATCAGCCAGGACAAAAAGAATCTTTACGCCATTTTAAAAGAAGCGGGCAGCGGCGGAGTTTCAGCCTATTCAATTAATGAAGATTCAGGTGAGCTTACCTTCTTGGGCAAACAACTGACACCAAATGGCTCTTCCTGCCATATAAGTGTCGACAGCAAGAAGCAGGTCTTGATCACTTCCAGTTATGGAGAAGGCGTGATTGAATCATACCCGCTTCATGACGATGCGACCCCTTTGCCTGTATCATCCACTGTTCAACATGAAGGTCAAGGACCGAATGTTGAACGTCAGGAAAAAGCACACACTCACTTCGCTGGTTTCACGCCGGATGAAAGGTTCATTGCTGTAGTCGACCTGGGAATAGATAAAGTAATTACATATAAAATACATAATGGGGTTTTGAAAGAAGTAAACAGCTTATCTGTTGCTCCCGGCAGCGGACCACGGCATTTGACCTTTCACCCAAACGGAAAATATGCGTATGTCATGGCAGAACTTGTACCAGAAGTCATTGTTTTGAGCTTCGATAGTCAAACCGGAAGTTTTTCTGAATTACAAACGGTACGGACCGTCCCGGAAGATTTCAAGGAAAATAACCAAGGAAGCGCCATTCATATTTCTGATGACGGGCAATTCATATATGCCGCAAACCGAGGACATGATAGTATTGCCGTTTACCAAATCAATCAAGAAACAGGCAAACTGGCATTCGTGGAACTGGTTTCAACCGAAGGACATTGGCCACGTGATTTTTCATTGGACCCTAGCGGAAAATTCCTGATCGCTTCTAATGAACAATCAGGAAACTTGACACTATATGCCCGGAATGAACATGACGGAAAATTAACATTATTGCAAAAAGATGTTCAAGTTCCCTTCCCTGTTTGCGTAAAATTCTTATAATCCATAATAAAAAAGGATTGAAGCTTGTACTACAGCTTCAATCCTCTTTTTTATATCCTTCTTTAATTCCATTTCTCCGCCATTTCGGGAAAATCTATATATGGGTTACGATTACCCTGCATTTCATGTATAGCGAGGTTTCTATGTTTTTCATATGTGCTGACGGGAAAAAGCCTATGCCATTCCAAAAGGAGTGCCAGGTCGATTTTGCCGCTATCGATGATTCCCTCATATCTGAGTAAAAAATACAAAGTTGCCCTCGCCACGATTCCTTTTCCGTATTCAGGCTCGAATTTACCTTCTTCTGATTTCCCGCAACCCACTTTTATATCGGCAGCCGATCTTTCAGGGATATACTCCTCAAAATCATGGTATGGATAGTTACTCCGGCTGCTATTACACGTTGGTTCACAGGCGAACAAATGATGCAAATCCCCCCTCATCGGTTCTTTTTTATCGAACCATGATTGAGGCACAACATGTTCACAATTAAGGAGAATGTTCTCCGAATTTGTTGATTCAATACCTCTTGACAATACATCCAGTATACGGATATCTTCCTCAATCACTTGTACTGGATCCATCCCTTTACCGGAATACAGACTTTTCAGATGGCCATTTTCCTGTAAGTCCACCCATGGGTAAACATGACGATGCGGTGAGTAGTTCAGCTGGTTTTTATGGGTTGCCACAAGTAGGTCCTTCATTCCTTCCCGGTCCAAGGAACCATCTTTGTAGTATGCTAGCTTAAGTTCCTGATCTTTGGTTTCATCATAGTATTCGCGGTTTTCATTGAAGTTGACCAGTGCAGCCATTGCCATTTCCCGTTCTTTTTCAAGTACTTCAAAACTATACTTCATCCACTCATCCCCCGTTTCTATTAAAAACCTAACTTTTACCATAATAAAAGCTTAATAGAAATAGACCGAAAAAAAAGGTGCTTTAGAAGGGTCTAACGAAGAATTTCAATAAAATGGGTAAGGATTTTTGCCGTCATTCCCCAGATTACCCTGCCATTATATAAGTAAAAATATTCTTCCATCTGTTTCGGCTGCCATTTATAGTTCTCCCCGCCAACGACTAAATCATGGGGAAGTTTTCATGCGGTTCCACTTTATATTCGACATGGTAAATTTCTGGCGGTTTTTCCATGAAAAAGGATAGCGGGACCGTAAAAATGGTTTCTACCTCGGCTGGATTAGGTACTATCCGTTGATGGTTACGAACAAATCCTGCATAAGGATAGACGATCATCCCAAATGGAGATACCAAATAATCGATTGGAAAGACATTATCGATATCTTCTTTCCGCAAATTAAGTTCCTCATATGTTTCCCTTAGGGCAGCCGCCTGTTCATCATGATCCAGCTTGTCTATTTTCCCGCCCGGAAAACATATATCCCCCGGCTGCCTCCTCAGTTTGTGTGAACGCTCTTCGAAAAGAACATGAATTCCATCTTCTTTCTCTATAAGCGGTACCAATACAGCATACTTTGAAAAATTCCCACTCCCTAAAATTTCAGGGATATGTAATGTTAGTTTTTTTGTTATATCTTCATTATTCATGTCCCTCACCTCTTCTGCCGGTTAATAATGATTTTCTACCACTCCTTATCATTCCATTTTCGAACATCTGCTATAACTAAGCAAGGAAAACGATTTCAAAACGTTGCCTTTAATTCATACTAGATTCCTTTAACGCTTATTCTTCCTTGATCATAGAAAAAGCACCGTTCAAAGTTCTGAACGGTGCTAAAACTGAACGCAGCTGTCTCATTTAAAAAGCAGTGTATCAACTGGTACATAATGAATTTGATTGAATATTCAGGTTTTAATCCTTATTTTCATAGTTCTGCTAGCGTTCGCTTTACCGTCGTTATGATGAATGAAAAATCCTCTTCCGTTATACTAAGTGGGGGAGCAAGAGTCAGGACATTATTGAAACCAGCTACTGTATCGCCATTTTTACCTATGATCAGCCCCTTTTCTTTGCATGATGCAATCACTTTATTGATTTTAGAAATTTCGATCGGTTGTTTTGTCAGTTTATCTTCCACTAGTTCAATGCCTACCAACAAACCTTTCCCACGTATATCCCCAACATTGGGATGAGATTTGATTTCTTCAAACTCTTGCAGAAAGCGTAGCCCTAACTCCTTGGACCGTTCTATTAGTTTTTCATTTTCATATATTTCAATATTCTTCAAAGCGACGGCACAGGCAGCCGGATTGCCGCCAAATGTATTTACATGCCGAAAGCGGTCATAAACGTCTGAGCCAATATACGCTTCATAAATTTCACGTTTGACGGCTGTAGCGGATAATGGCAAATAAGCGCTCGTGATTCCTTTAGCCATTGTTACGATGTCTGGTTTTACATCATAGTTCATAAATCCGAATTTCTTACCAGTACGGCCAAACCCGCAAATGACCTCATCCGAAATGAGAAGGACACCATTTTTCTCACAAATTTCTTTGACACGTTTCATATATCCATCGGGCGGCATCAAAATTCCGCCGCCAGTGATGATTGGTTCCATGATGACCGCAGCCACCGTTTCGCTCAGCTCCCAAGTAATGGTACGTTCAATTTCCGCCGCACTTTTTTCACCGCTTTCATCCTCTGGATTTCGGTAAGAATCTGGCGGTGATACATGAAGAAATCCTGGGGCGAGAGGTTCATATTTATACTTTCGCTGCGCCTGCCCGGTTGCCGATAGGGCTCCCATTGAATTTCCATGATAGCCGCGATAACGGGAAATGAATTTATAACGTCCATGTTCACCTTTTTGCTGATGATACTGCCGTGCAATTTTAAATGCCGTCTCATTCGCTTCTGAACCGCTGTTCGAGAAGAAAATCACATAATCCCCACCAAGCCACTCATTTAATTTCTCTGCTAGCTTAATAGCCGGGATGTGGCTATTCGTTAATGGGGCAAAAGGAAGTTCCTTCAACTGCTCGTAAGCTGCTTCAGCCAGTTCCGTGCGGCCATAACCAACGTTGACACACCATAAACCTGACATCCCATCAAGGAAACGATTCCCATCAACATCCGTAATCCATGCTCCTTGCCCGTTTTTAATCACCATTGCCCCAGGGGTGGGTTCAGCCCCTTTCATATGATGCCACACATATTTACCATCCATCGCTTTAAGATCCTGACCCTGTTTTTCAACCTGCATAAGCTACACTCCTCCTAAATTGATGTATAAAGGAAGGCCGACCACAATTTGCGCCGACCCCCTTTTTCCTATCAGTATCTTGCCGTTAACATTTTCTTTCTAGTGTAAAATTCCACGCCGTCTTTCCCATTGGCATGAAGGTCTCCATAAAACGAACTCTTATATCCGGAAAATGGAAAGAATGCCATTGGCGCAGGTACCCCAAGGTTAATACCAAGCATCCCTGCATCAATTTCTTCGCGAAATTCCCGAATGGCTTTTGCACTATCCGTATAGAGGCAGGCACCATTGGCAAATTCGGATTGATTGGTCAATTCAATTGCTTCTTCAAGAGTATTAACTCGTACTATGGATAAGACAGGAGCAAAAATTTCATCACTCCATATTTTCATGTTTGTTTTAACATGATCAAATAATGTCGGTCCAACGTAATAGCCTTTTTCCTGATCGCCTTCATTCCTGCCGTCACGAATGAGGACAGCTCCTTCTTTTTCCCCAATTTCAATATATTGTTCTGTTCTCTTTTATGAGTATCACGGATTACTGGTCCCAGGAAAACGTCCTTATCCATTCCATTTCCAATCTTGATGTTATCCGCTGCAGCCTTTAATTTCTCAACGAGCGTATCTCCCACTTCACCTACAGCAACAACCACTGACGCAGCCATGCAGCGCTCGCCTGCAGATCCGAAAGCTGCATTCGTTATGTTCGTTACCGCATTATCCAAATCTGCATCAGGCATGACGATCGAATGATTTTTCGCTCCCGATAAAGCCTGGACACGTTTTTTATTGGCAGCTGCCGTTTTGTATACATACTCTGCGACAGGCTGGGATCCCACAAATGATACCGCTTTAATGTCTTCATGTTCCATAATCCCATTCACGACATCGTGGGCACCATGGACAATATTGACAACACCATCCGGAACACCAGCTTGTGTCAATAGTTCCACAAGACGGTTGGCTAACAGCGGTGTCCGTTCTGAAGGTTTTAATATAAACGTATTTCCACAAGCTATTGCCAGCGGGAACATCCAACATGGCACCATCATCGGGAAATTGAACGGCGTGATCCCGGCAACGACACCCATTGGATAACGATACATGCCAGATTCAATGCCTGGGGAAATATCAGGAAGCTGGCTGCCCATCATCAAGGTAGGCGCACCTGCTGCGAACTCCACGCATTCAATCCCTCGCTGAACCTCACCGTATGCTTCTGTATAGCTTTTTCCGTTTTCGATAGTGACCAGCTTTGCAAGCTCATCCCAGTGTTCTATCAATAATTGCTGGTAACGGAATAAGTAGCGAGCTCTTTTTGGAACGGCGACCTTTTTCCATTCTTTATACGCCTTTTTAGCAACCTGCACCGCTTGGTTTACATCTTCCTTTGTTGAAAGGGGTACGATTGCCAACGCTTCTCCTGTTGCCGGATTAGGCACTTGTTCATGTTTCGAAGTTGTGGAATCCACCCATTTGCCACCGATATAATTTTTCAACGTTTCTACATCATTGATAACTGTCATTTAATAAACCCTCCATTTCAACACGATTTCATAGTTTCATTATATTTTTCACATCGACTTTTTACATTAGACGTTTTGTATAGTTTTTGATTCAATATTTGCACATATTGTTTGTTTTTGATTTTCCCATATTCATAATAATCTTGATCAGCAATTCAGGCTTTCACAACCGATGTATGCTTCCTTATTACTTTCCCTTTAAACAGCTGACTTCAGCCATCACTTTATAATGGAATATAGCTTTAGGTCTTGATGCTTTCCCTTAACAAACATTCCTTTTCTTATGATTCCCTCAAAAGACATACCAGCCTTTTGCATGACTCGCTCTGAACCTGAATTTTCAACAAAGCACCGTGCTTGTATTCGAACTAGGTTCATATTTTCGAAGCCAAAGGCGATTATCTTTTGAGCTGCCTCCGTCATATATCCACTCCCCCAATATTCGGGTGCAAGCACATACCCAATTTCTGCACTATGATGATCAACCTGCCATGAAACAAAATCAATAGTACCAATCAACTTACCGCTTTCCTTGTGTTCTATGCCCCATGGAGCGATTTTCTTATCCTCATAATTTTGTAGGATAAATCGGATAAAATCTTTAGTATCACATAGGGAACGATGGGCTTCCCATGTGACGTAACGGGAAACTTCACTGTTGGATGCATAAGCGAACATGTCTTCGGCATCATTCATGGTGACTTTCCTCATGACCAAACGTTTTGATTCTATAGTAGGCAGCTGTCCATATATTTCTTTCACTTTCATGATTACACCCCATTCCATTGATTATTAGTATTATAGCAAGGTTGTTAAGCAATCGCTTTCCCAATTGAAATATTATCGAAACTTACGTATAATTCAGAAAAATGCACAGGGGGATAATTATGTCAAAAAGAAAACTCGTAATTAGCCAAAATTTGAATGAGCTCTTATTACAGAAGATCCAAGAATTGATCCCCGAGTGGACTGTTATCACTGGAAGATCTCCGGAAAAATGGAGAGATCATATTGCCGATGCAGAAGTGATCGCAGGCTGGAAAGCGGAAATGTCTGTATTGATTGATGCAAGCGATGTTAAATGGATCCAGACATGGAGCGCCGGAGTGAATGCCTTACCCCTTGCAAATTTAGAACAAAAGAATGTTCAGATTACAACTGCAAACGGCGTTCATGCGTATCCCATTTCAGAAACTATTTTCGCGTTAATGCTTGCCTTAACAAGAAAAGTAGATACATATATTAAGCAACAACAGACAAAGACCTGGCATCATGCACATATGAAGCAGGAAATTCATGAAAAGACCATCGGAATCATCGGTGTCGGAAAAATCGGAAAGGAAACCGCAAAAATTTCCAAGGCTTTTGGCATGACCGTATTGGGAATGCGCCATTCCGGTAAATCAGAAGAATTTGTCGATGAGATGTTCACACAAAAACAATTGAATGACCTTCTTCCTAGGTGTGATTATATTGTCGTGACATTACCTTTAACCCCAGAAACAAGGAATATGTTTGGCAAAAAGGAATTCAAGTTAATGAAGCACTCCGCTTTTTCATTAATATAGGAAGGGGAAACCTCGTCATTCAAAACGAATTGATTCAAGCGCTTAAGGACAAAGATATTGCAGGTGCTGGTCTTGATGTGTTTGAAACGGAGCCCCTTCCTGAGAATAGCCCATTATGGGAGTTGAGCAATGTAATCATCTCGCCGCACACATCCGGAAATACGGAATTTTACGACCAAAGGCTAATTCAGGATATTTTCATCCCGAATTTAAAGAACTATTTAAAAGGTAAAACACCTTCAACAAATTTACTTGATTACAAAAAAGGGTATTAAGAAATGTTCATGGTCTGTGTACATAAATAATCTTCCCTTGTAAGCTTGCAGATTCCGACATTATCTGTTATATTTAAAAAGAATTATTTTTGTTCGGGAAGATTGATAAGTGAAAAACTTTTCGTCTAATGATTGAGCAAGGGTAGTAACACAATGTGTGGATTCACACTAGGAGGCAACAACAATGGAACAAGGTAAAGTAAAATGGTTTAACGCAGAAAAAGGATTTGGCTTCATCGAACGCGAAAACGGAGACGATGTATTCGTACATTTCTCAGCTATCCAAAGCGAAGGATTCAAATCATTAGACGAAGGTCAAGAAGTTACTTTTGAAGTTGAGCAAGGTCAACGTGGACCCCAAGCTACTAACGTTCAAAAAGCGTAATTTTAAATACAATATATAACGGACCCTACTTGTAGGGTCTGTTTTTTTTGATTGAAATAGCAATCATAAAAAAACCCTATTCACAGGGAATAGGGAACATGAAACAAGTTTAGTAAATGGTAAACCTAGTATAACACACTAAGAAAAGAAACCTAATTTATCCGAAAAGTAAAAATTATCGCGCACTTCCGAAGCCCTGGATTTCGACCTCACCATTCATTCATTTCTTATCCGCTTCATATGTTCGATCCGTTCCCCATGGATAAAACGGAGGCATATCAGTGCTGCTTTTCATTTTGAAATCAGCTTTCCTTTTTCGAGAAAAGCTTTGATCCCTTCTAATGCATCAGCTTGTTTTCCGGTCCAATGAATCATTTTCGATTCTATTTTGTGGGATTCAACAGGATGGTTTGCACCGAGCATTGACCACATTAACTGCCTGGATAACGTCACAGAGACGGAAGATGTATTTTCCGCAATGTCTGTCGCAATTTCCATTGCAGCAGACATCAATTCGTCTGGCTCGACGATCTTGTTTACCAACCTTCCCTCATATGCTTCACTGGCCGTAATCATCCTGCCGGTAAAAATCCATTCGGAAGCTTTTCCCATTCCGACAAGCCTAGGTAGGAACCAGCCGCTGCATGCCTCCATCGTTATCCCCCGCCTTGCAAATACAAAACCCATTTTTGCATCTGTTGAAGCAATTCTGATGTCCATGGGTAAAGTCATAGTTATCCCGATCCCGACTGCCTCTCCATTAATGGCCGCTATCATAGGTTTCTTCATCTCAAAAATCCGTAATGACAACATACCCCCTGCATCGCGATATTCAACCAAAGGAGTGTGATCCATAAACGTTTCTGCACCTTTTTCCAAATCCATTCCGGCACAAAAAGCATCCCCAGCACCAGTTAATATGACGGCTCGTACGTCATCATTTTCATCCGCTTCATTAAAAGCGCGAATCATCTCCTCACACATCTTTTCATTGAAAGCATTCATTCTCTCAGGACGATTAAGGGTAACAATCATGATACGATCGACGATTTCACTAGTTATCGTGGAATACAATAACATTCCCTCCTTCTCTCACAAATTGAAACATTCAACGGAATTTGATTTTTACATATAATTACATATTATATGTTTTATTTTCAGATTCCTAGTTATTTATTTTGACATGCTGATTATTAATTTAAATCTGAAGGATAATCACTCTTTTCTAAAAATATTTTACTTAAATGTGTAAAAAAAGACCAGTCGCATATGCAA
Source organism: Peribacillus frigoritolerans (assembly GCA_030562215.1). GTDB lineage: Bacteria > Bacillota > Bacilli > Bacillales > DSM-1321 > Peribacillus > Peribacillus frigoritolerans_B. The sequence goes on from JAUPFL010000003.1 coordinate 104,897, forward strand.
CTGGTTTTTTTGTTTACCAATATAAATGACAAGCAACGAAATGCCCTGGTTTTTGTTCTTTCCATTCAGGTACAGCACTGGAGCATATCTCCATCGCTTTAGGGCAGCGAGTCCGGAATACACAACCGCTCGGCGGATTGATCGGACTTGGTACATCGCCTTTAAGTACGATTCTTTCCGTTTAATAGTCGGGTCTGGTATCGGCACTGCGGATAGCAAGGCCTGTGTGTATGGGTGTAGCGGATCTTTCGTTAAAGAATCACTATCCGAAAGTTCCATCATTTTCCCAAGGTACATGACTAAAATGCGGTCTGAAATATACTTGACCATCGATAAATCATGCGCGATGAACAAATAAGTCAATCCCATTTCTTTTTGCAGCTCTTTTAATAAGTTGACCACTTGGGCCTGTATCGAAACATCCAAGGCAGAGATTGGTTCATCACAAACGATGAATTTAGGATTTAATGCCAACGCCCTTGCAATTCCAATACGCTGGCGTTGTCCACCACTGAATTCATGCGGAAAACGAGTGATATGTTCCGGACTTAAACCAACGAGCTTTAACAGGTCTTCCACCCGTTTTCTTCGCTCTTTACCTTTTGATATCCCATGAATGGCAAGTGGTTCCCCAATCAATTCCTCCACCTTCATCCTTGGGTTCAAGGATGCGTAGGGATCTTGGAAAATCATTTGTATTTCACGGCGGATATGTGACATTTCCCCGGGTTTGTAATCGAAAATATTTTTCCCCTGAAAGAGGACTTCTCCATCTGTCGGTTCATAAAGCCGAGTGATCGTACGACCTGCAGTCGACTTACCGCAACCGCTTTCCCCTACAAGACCGACAGTTTCCCCTGGGTAGATTTTGAGATCCAAACCATCTACCGCTTTCAGCGATTGAGAACCAATAGGAAAATGCTTCTTCAGATTCTTTATTTCAACAAGAGGAGAATTTTCGTTGTCTGTCTTTACTTTTACGGCCTTATTTTTCAGTGAAACCATTGGTTCTCCTCCTTTATACATTAGTAGGTTCTTGTACCTGTGCTGCCTTTGCCATTGGGTGGTGCAGCCAGCATGCGGCTGTCTGACCTTCTCCCACTACTTCCAGCTCCGGATCATGGTCTTTACACACTTTCATTGCTGACTCACATCTTGGATAAAATGGGCATCCTTTTGGCGGATCCAATAAATCCGGTGGTGATCCGATAATCGGAACCAATGGAGCCGTTTTTTCCATATCCAGCCTTGGCACCGTTTTAAGCAGACCTCTTGTATATGGATGCTGCGGGTTTGAAAATATAGCTTCTACCGTACCCGTTTCCACGACCTTGCCTGCATACATGACGACTACCCGTTCACAAGTTTCCGCAACCACACCTAAATCATGAGTGATCAAAATGATGGAAGTATCCATTCTTCGTTGGATATCTTTCATCAGTTCCAAAATTTGCGCTTGTATCGTTACATCCAATGCTGTTGTAGGTTCATCGGCAATCAGCAATTTCGGTTCACAAGCAAGGGCCATAGCTATCATCGCCCTTTGGCGCATCCCACCTGAAAACTCATGAGGATATTGCTGCATCCTTTTTTCCGGCTGAGGAATACCTACCAGTTTGAGCGTTTCCAACGCCCGTTCGTATGCATCATTTCGGGACATGTTTTTATTATGCTTTAAAATACCTTCCATGATCTGGCTGCCGATTTTTGTTGTCGGATTGAGCGAAGTCATCGGATCCTGGAAAATCATGCTGATTTCATTTCCGCGAATCTTCTGCATTTCCGTTTCACTCATTTTAAGAAGGTTTTTACCGCCAAAATTTATCGACCCTTTTCCATACTCTGCTGGAGGTGTTTCCAATAATCTCATGATAGATTTCGCTGTAACACTTTTGCCGCATCCGGACTCCCCAACAATGGCAACGGCTTCCCCTTTTTCACTTCAAAGTTCACACCGCGAACCGCTTGCACTTTTCCTGCATAAGTATGGAAGGTGATTTGTAAATCGTTGACTTCTAAAAGATTCTCCATCATCGTCCCTCCTATTCTAGTAATTTCAAATCTTTATGTTAGATGTTAGGACTCATTTATTTCCTTAGTTTTGGATCTAGGGCATCCTGTAATCCGTCACCCGCCACATTGAACGCGAACATCGTTAAGGAAATCAATATTGCAGGGATTAAAAGTTGGTAGAAGTTTCCTACCAAAATGCTTCCCAGGGCATCACTTGTCAATGTTCCCCAACTTGCCTGAGGCGCCGGCACTCCCAACCCCAAAAAGCTAAGTGTAGCTTCGGCAAAAATAGCAGTGGGTACAGTCAATGTTAAATTGACAAGGATCGGCCCCATTGTATTTGGAATCATGTGTTTTCTTAAAGTCCAGCTCGTATTGGCTCCAGAGATTGTTGCAGCATGGATATATTCATTCTCTTTCAGCTGTAAAACCTGTCCCCGTACCAGTCGCGCCATTGGAATCCACCCCGTAATCGACATCGCAATGATGATCGGCAGAATACCAGGCTTTAATACGACCATCATCAAGATAACCATCAATAAGTATGGGATCGCATAGATTACCTCAGCAAACCGCATCATGATATTATCCGTGCGTCCACCGCGAATGGCTGAAATCCCCCATAAAGGACCCCTATTAAAAAGTCGATCAGCGCTGCCATCAATCCAATGAACAAGGATATTCTCGCACCATACCAAGCTCGCGTAAATAGATCCCTTCCTGATGAATCCGTTCCAAACCAATGCTCGCTATTTGGGCTAAGATTCTTTTTCTCGAAATCTTGTCCATAATAAGTATATCCGTTAATATACGGACCAAAAATCGCCATCAAGACCAAGAGGATTATAAGAATGAATCCCGTCATCGCCAGCTTATTTTCTTTAAAACGACGCCAGACGTCAGACCAATATGAAACAGTAGGTCTGGCTATTTTTTCGGCTTCCTTAAAGTTGCCTTCAGCGGGTTGGAACATATCTTCGGTTAAATGCACTTTATCTGCCATTATTTCTTCTCCCCGTCACTTTTATTCTAGGATCAATCAACGTATAGGCTATATCAACTATGAATATCAATAGGATAAGCACCGCACTATACACAATTGTGGAACCAAGAATGACCGGGTAGTCTCTGTTGGATATTCCCTTTACGAACATATCTCCCATGCCCGGAATACCAAAAATACGTTCAATGATGAAGCTTCCTGTCACGATATTAGCCGTAAGGATGCCCAGAATCGTGATAATCGGCAATAACGCATTCCGAATCGCATGTTTAATTATGACACCGCTCCGTTTCAATCCTTTGGCCTTCGCTGTTAAAATGTAATCCTGCCCCATTACTTCCAGCATGCTTGTCCGCATCAATCTCGCGATGAAAGCAAGCGGCATCATCGAAAGGGCAATGGATGGTAAAATGGTATGCTGCCATGTCGCCCATGTAGCAACAGGGAATATATTCCATTGAATCGCAAAATAATTGATTAAAATAGTTGCCAGGATAAAGTTAGGAACGGAAATCCCAACGATGGCAATGACCATTGATAAATAGTCGGGCCATTTATTTCTTTTCAGTGAAGCCACGACACCTAATATCAGCCCAAAGAAGATGGCAATCACCAGTGCTTGTGCCCCTAAGTGCAAGGACACTGGAAATCCCTTCAAAATGTAATCATTCACGGAAATGGATGAGGATTTCAATGAAGGACCAAAATCAAATTGAACGACTTCCAATAAATAATTCCCATATTGGGTCAACAACGGTTTGTCCAACCCATAGTGGACTTGAAGGTTTTCATATACAGCAGGAGGCATGGCTCCTTCTTTCGCAAATGGATTTCCCGGAATCGTATGCATTATGATGAACGTTAATGTAATAACAGCCCATAAAGTAATAATCGCCCATTTAAAACGGTTTAATGTATATCTCAACATGGTAATCACCCCAATCATCGATTTTCTAAGAAGTTGAAAACGGAAATGAATTCATGAAATATTCAAATTCGCAATTGAAAAATGGGGTATGTCCTTAATCGGACATACCTCCCATTTCACTTTTATCCTTCCTTTACTTTTTATCCGCGTATATAAAGTTCGGATATGCGTTAATTGGAGCAAAAACTCCAGTAACATTCGATTTAACCATATATGGTTTTGTATAGAAGTAAATCGGAAGGATCGGCATTTCTTCGATCAGAACTTCTTCTGCTTTATGTAAAGCAGCCATGCGTTCTTTTGGATCCATTGTGGATTTTGCCTGTTTTAATAAACCATCATATTCTTTGTTAGACCAATTTGCATCATTATAGGCACCGTCCGTTTCCCAAAGCATGAAAGTCATTGGGTCAACATAGTCACCAACCCATCCTGCCCGGGAAATTTCAAAGTCGCCAGCTTTTTCACGATCAAGCTTAACCTGGAATTCTGCATTTTCAAGTGTCACTTCAACACCCAGATTATCGCGCCACATTCCTTGAACAGCTTCAGCAATTTTCTTATGAGTATCTAAAGTGTTATACAAAATTGAAAACTCAGGTAATTCTTTCATGCCTTCTTCAGCAAGACCTTCTTTTAACAATTTCTTGGCTTCGGCAAAGTTTTCTTCAAATAGGTTACCTGTATTTTCCTGGAAATCTCCAGTTGCATCAGGAATGCCCGGCGGGATTACTCCATAGGCAGGCTTTTGACCGCCTTGAGCAACATTTTCGGTAATTTTTTACGTTCGATAGCCATCGAAAGCGCTTTCCTAACTTTTGCATTGTTGAAAGGTTTTACTTCCGTATTAAAGTTGTAATAGTAAACGGCAAGTTCTGCGCCATTTTTGAATTCTTTGTCTCCTGAATTAACCAATTGACCTTGGACGTCCACTGGCAGCGGATAAGCGATATCCAATTCGCCACTCTGATACATTTGCCATGCTGTATTTTCATCTTCAATTAGAGCAAAGTTAACCGCGTCCAATTTGATTTTATCTTTATCGTAGTAATTTTCATTCTTTTCGATTTTCAGGCTTTCTTTATGTTTCCACTCCGTTAATTTGAACGGACCGTTCGATACGTGTGTTTTTGCATCCAAAGCCCATTTTGGATTTTCTTCCTGTACCTTTTTATTGATTGGATAGAAAGTATAGAAAGAAGTCAAGTCAAGGAAATATGGTGTAGGCTGTTCCAAAGTAACCACCAGCGTATGTTCGTCTGTCGCTTTTACGCCCACGTCCTCTTCCTTCCCTTTCTTACTGTTGTATGCTTCCCCGCCTTTAAGGTAATAAAGTTGGTAAGCATAATCAGCAGCTGTTTCCGGTTTCAAAGCATATTTCCAAGCATATTCGAAGTCATTGGCTGTAAGCGGATCTCCATTTGACCATTTCAAACCATCTTTCAATTTGAATGTCCAAGTCAATCCATCTTCACTGATTTCCCATGATTCTGCAGAACCAGGTACGATTTTGCCTTCTTCCGTTTTCTTTGTCAGTCCCTCGAACGTGTGTTCAAGGATCCATGATTCATGAGTTCCTTGAGCATTGGCAGGGTGAAGCGAACCAGGTTCACTTGAATTGTTTACGTTTAATACTTTTGATCCGGATGAGTCACCCGAGCCGCCTTCTTTTTCATTCGAAGTTTCCTTCGAACCGCCGTTGCATGCCGCAAGCATTAGCATGATGGCCATAAGAATAGCAAGCACTGAAAATTTAGACTTTTTCAAAAAATATTCCCCCTCATCTTTGATCTTTCTTAGAATATTCCCATTTAAGAGATTATCCTTCTAACACCTATTAATCTTCCGTATAGTACATATAATGTCAGCGAGGAAAGTTAGAAGCATTCATTGCAGGAATTCACCCAAAACAATTAGCGAACCGTTTGCATAAATCTGAATTTCTACCTAAAAAAGCAATTAATGCAGTTTACTAGTTAAAAGTCACCTTCATTTCAACCTCGCTAAGGATACTATACCTCGAATTAAAGATGTTGAATTTTAAGTATATTACGAATAAATCAAAAAATCAATAAACCGATGAGTACTTTTTCACAATATAGTAATTAATTGCTAATCAATTCGATCTAGATGCTAGGTAAAAAGAAATGATCACTCATTTTATGTAAAAAGGACTTCCGACTTCCAGTGATTTTTCCAAACACTTCTATATCAGTATTCATATAGGTTCTCTCGTCTATTTATTTCTAAATATTCTAATAATTCACATCAGGTTGGTTACTAAGACAACTATCCTAGAAACCATCCCTGTTTCAATTATATATTTTAGTAGGATAATGCATTACCTCAATAAAATATAGAGTTCTATTTAATCAACTGCCGAATAATGGATATTAACTATATAGGAATAGAGATATTCCGGTTTCTCATCTTTTTGAACGCGTCAAATCCAATGAAAAATGACCCTTCCTCATTTATGATTAAATAAATATAATGACACGAAAAGCAAACAAATTCCGGCCACCTTTTTGGCATCCAATGGGATGCGTATCCCTCAAATAAACCGAAATGGTCAATGACTGCCCCAATTAATATCTGGCCTGCTATAACCCCGACCAAAGCCGGTGCCACACCAATCTGAGGGACGACCAATACTATCACAATGACATAAATAGCCCCTAACAGTCCACCGATCAATTGCCATTTAGGTACAGACGCGACAGCGGAAATATTTCCATTCCCCGCAAACAAAACAATAAATAATAAAGCAAGTGTCCCGATTCCAAACGAAATGAAAGAAGCTTCAATAACCCCCACTTTTTTCCCTAACCCACCATTGATTTGTCCTTGTATGGCTATGGTGATTCCGCCCAGGACCGCAAGCAACGGAAATAATATCTTCACTATGATTTTCTCCTTTTTATGTCCATCCGGACGATTAATGAATTCGCATATCATTTTAACATGAAAATTATGTATATTGTCCTTTACTGATATAAAATCATCTGCAAATAAAAAAACTGGCACTATCCGCCAGCTGCAATGTTATATACCAAACTACAATCTATATGATCCCTGAACACTTTGATGTCGTAACTGGCAATACTCAGTACTCAACAAGGAAAATACCAGCGCATCATGCGACTGTTCGCGAAGAAATAGATAACTTCGGAGACTGCCTTCCTCTTTGAATCCAAATTTCTTCAAAAGGTTTCTGGATGGAATATTATCCTTGAAAGTTAAAGCTGCGATTCTGTTCAGTCTCAATTCTTCAAAGCAATAGCGCAATACTTCGTTGACAGCTTCCGACGTAAAATGATTCCTCCAATATTCAGGATGGATTTCATATCCTATTTCGGTGCGTTTGTTCGCAAGGCTCAATTGATGCAGGCCAACAGTACCGATGAATTTGCCTGAATCCTTTAAAATGACTCCCCACCGCATCCCACGTTTGTTTATATAAGCACTTTTAAACGAGTCGATTAAGCGGCGGGCATCTTCAACTAAAGTTAAACTTTCTATCCCATCATATTTGGTCACTTCATCTTTAGAGAGAATTTCAAACAGACTCTCAGCATGATGGTGACCTATTTCGACTAAACGCAGCCTTTCAGTCTCCAATTCCTTAAACCACATCGAAGAATCCCCCGGTATATTCAGCTGTCTACTTTATTCTATTTATGAAGAAGAGATACCTGTCTTAATGTATAATACTTTTTGAAAAATTCCTTTCCTTAACATAAAATGCCGAGTCCTCATTTCCTCCTTTTGAAATCAAATCCTGATGATTTGGTAAAGGATGACACTGTAAACCGTCCCATTCCCGCCATAACCTAATAAGAAATAGAAATTAGGATGGTTCGGATACATTCCTATTGTCGGTAAACCATCATGGGTCTCACCAAAAAAAGCTCCCCAATAATAATCAGCACATACCCGATTTTCTAATTCTGGAAACAAATTGACAAGCTGCTTCTATAATTCAAAATCATTGAATCCCTTTTATCTAGATTACCAGTTGATTCATCAAGACCACCTATGTTAATTTGATTCTCAGGAGTTTTTCTTGCATATAAATAAGGCCGTGCCGTTTTAGAGAATCATCATATTATCATGCCATTTAGCTTCATCGCCCATTTGATTCGTTGCGATGGCATATGAACTGAGAATCACTGCATTTTTATCCTCCACTTCTTCTTGGGATTCATACCCAGTTGCGAAGATGACCGCCTGTGCATGTACCGTATGACCGGTTTCGGTAAATAGCTGGGTTTGATTCTCTTTTAATATCTTTCCATTGATTTTCGAATTTGTATAGACACGTACGCCTTTCAAAACAGCCTTTTCAATCAATAAGTGTGCATGTTTATAAGGATTGATTTCAGCAACATTACCTGTAACCAGCGCTTCTGCTTTCGGAAACGAAAATTTCCGGTTAATATGCAGTATAATATTCAACAGGGAAATTGCGGGATTTTAGATTACTATATTCTTCTTTAAGCTTAGAAACATCCTTCTTATTGGATGCATAGTATAAGCTTTTTCTAATTTTTAAAATCAAACTTGGAACAACCTCGTTCTAAAAGTGTCGAATGGCGTCCAAACAAAGCTGAACATGCCGTGTCCCAGCTTCTTCTCCAATACTATGAATGAGGGAAGTTAATGTTTTATCATTTGAATACTGTAAAAGTCCAGTATACGCAACCGTACTCCCTTCACTTATATCCTGTTTATCGATCAGGACGACATTCAGGCCAGTCTCTGCCAAAAAATAGGCACAGTGTGCCCCCGATGAACCAAACATCACATGAAAGATACTCTTCCAACATTGGATATTTTTTAGCTTCAAATGTATCTTTCCAAAACACTTCCCCAGACTTTAAATCCATACAGCTCCACCCTTGAGATAATTTATTATTCCCATCATTTTTAGTTACATATAACTATATCGTTTTGATGTACTTATTATTTACCCTGACAAACATGGCCCGCAAACGTAAAATGATTCTTTTTTACAGTGAATCCTCCTTCCAATTTATCAAAAAGCCCTATGATTTTGAGTTACCATATAAACTGCCAAGTTATATGGACCCGTATAGTATATGTTCTCCTACGATACCTTTTTCCTATTCGGATAAAAAATGAGAATGAGCTAATTTTACACAAAACTATTTTTATAGGATACTATACTTCCAATCCAGATATTCTACTAGGAGGAATCAAAATGAAGAAAATCATCCTTTTAACAGCACTGACGCTATCCCTTTTATCTCCAAAAGTTGCCTTGGGAGCCAATACTTACGAGGTGGCAAAAGGAGATACCTTAACGAAAATCGCTTCTGAATATGATGTCAGCATTGACGAACTACTTAAATTGAACTCCGCTATAAACGATGCAAATCAAATTCGAATTGGACAAACCATAAATCTTCCCGCATCCAATACCACGGTTAATCGCGAAGAAAGTCAATCTGTTGAACAACAGGTCCTAAGTTTAGTGAACGAAGAACGGGCAAAATCGGGCCTTCCATCACTTAAAATGGATGCAGCCGTATCCAACGTAGCAATTCTAAAATCTGAGGATATGCGGGATAATAATTATTTCAATCATACAAGCCCCAGTTATGGATCGCCTTTCGAAATGATGAAATCCTTTGGGGTCAGTTACAATTACGCAGGGGAAAATATCGCAGCAGGTCAACCTAGTGCGGATGCTGTCATGAAATCATGGATGAACAGCCCCGGACATAAGACCAATATCCTTAACAAGAACTATACGCATATTGGAATTGGGCATGTTACAGGAGGGAAATACGCCCACTATTGGACCCAGCATTTCATTGGAAATTAAAAACGTTAGAGGCGGCAGATTGCCGCCTCTTTTTATTCATTCTTATATTTCAAGTCTAATGATTGCTATTATCCGTGATTATATACCTTCCTCACTTTATATCGAAAAGACGTCATTTTAGTTTGATCACTTCAATAAGAAAACGTTCTTGATTATTACTTAGTTGGATGGAACCCAAGGTATACACGTAAAGTAGTTATATGATACTATCTTTCAATAATCTTACTGATAAAAATTAAATTATGTTAAAATAGAATTCTAGACATAGGTACAAAGGGGCAATTGTAATGAAAATAGAGGTTGGCTCTGTTATCAACGAATTACGAATAAAACAAAATCTTACAAGAGAAGAACTGGCTAAGGATATATGTGAACCTAATGCCCTGTCAGATTATGAAAGAAGCATCACTTCTCCAACCATTGATGAATTGGCACTTTTTGCGGATAAACTTAAAGTTGACCTGCCGTATTTCTTCACTACCAAAAATGAACCGATTTATAATTACATAGAAACCATTAAACTTTTGATTAACAAATACAAACGGACACGCAATTATGAAGCAATTTATGAAATCGTCCAAAAAGAAATGGCAACTGCACCGGAAAAATCGATATCATTTTATCAATTCTTAAAATGGCATGAAGGTATCTCTTTTTTTATTTGTACAATGACAAACAAAAGGCTATAGAATTATTGAATGAGGCCATTCAGATTACCATGGGTAAACGGGTCATACTTCATCAACAGGAAATAGAAGTTTTAAATAGTATCGGGATCATCCATTTTAAAACGAAGAATTATGAAGAGGCCATCACCATCTTCAATGAAGCACTGGAATTTATCGAGAATATTCCCCATGTGAATCAAGAAGGTACCATTATCGTGAAGATCATTCATGGATTAGCACAAACATTGACTGAACTTCATTTTTTCAGGAATCATTAAATTATACTCTTAAAGGAATCAACATCTGTAATTCGATAGAATCATTATATTTATATGCGGAACTCCATCTCTTAACTGGAAGGAATCTGGTACAACTGCAACAACCTGAAGAAGGACTGCACTATATAAAGCAATCGAAGAACATTTTCAGCCTTCAAAAAAACGAAGAATTCGTACAAATTGCCGAACAAGAATTGGAAAGCATTATGCACTGCATATGAACATGAAAGGTAGAAATTCCTTTAAAAAAGGAATCTCTATCTTTTTTAGTGTCGTTAATTCACCCTTACCTTCAATCAATTTCAAATCATTAAAGCGATCATTATACTTTCAATAGCCATTCTATGTCAGCTATAATAGAAGAATGTAACTCAACTGGAGGAAAAAAATTGTCTAATAGATTAGGTTTAGTGCTTGACGTAGAAACAACGGGTTTACGTCCCTCTTCAGATGAAATTATCGAGCTTGCCCTTATACTATTTACATACAGCAGTGAAACAGGGGAAATCATTAATTTTATCGATCAAGAATCATTTTTAAGGGAGCCTCTCTCATATGGAGCAAGAAGGAATTATGATCAAGCATACAGAATTCACGGAATTCCATACAGCGCCGTAGAAGGAAAAAGTTTTCACGATGAAAAAATTAAATCCTTCATTGCCCGTACCGATTCGATTTTCGCACATAATGCATCTTTCGATAGAAGTTTTCTCTACCAAATGTATCCGGAAATCAATGATCAAAAGTGGTTCTGTACGATGCGGAATGTACCTTGGAAGCAATATGGATTTGAGAATAGTAAACTCTTAACATTACTGCAGGGACATAATATCACCAATTTTCAAACACACAGGGCTATGGACGATATATCTTACCTAATGGAACTTATGAGAAAACCAGGACCTTCTGGCCTTCCTTATTTAAAGGAAGTCATTGCAAAAAATCCAATGAAGAAATATGCCCCTGCTTCTCAAAAGACAAGAGTATAGCCGTTTAAATAATTACTTATTGTTCATGGTGCATCAATGTTTTGTCACAAACAAAAGGCTGCCCTTTCCATGGAACAGGAATGCATATCTTTATGATGGTTATAATTTTTGAGGCACTTTTATTTTCCTGCATTTCACTTATTACCTGATATTTTAAAAAAACAGCGACCCGTCTGGGTCGCTGTTTTTTGATCATTATACAGTTGCTTCTTCCTGTTTTTCATTTATTGCGCCGTTCATTTTCTTATACCGGATAATAAAGTAAAGAAGTGATAATATTAATGCTGCGACGAGGAATATGGCCAATATGGCAAGATTATGCCAGATGAAGCTATAATCTCCTGTCGAGATGACAGCACGAAAAGCATTAATGGAATAAGTCATCGGTAGGAACGGTGTGAATCCTTGCAAGAAGCCAGGAACTAATTCATTTGGGAATGTTCCGCCACTGCTGGTCAGTTGAAGAATCAAAATCAATAATGCTATGAACCGGCCTGGATTGTCAAAGGCTGAACCCAGGAACTGAATGATTGCCATGAATGTGCAGCTAGCAAGAATGCTTACTGCAAAAAACAGCGGCAGGCTCGTAACATTGATTCCAAGACCTAAAATTAAAATCGAGTCCACCAATATGGCTTGACAGATTCCTATGAGTGCCATGACGCTGTATTTACTAATAAACCAGCTAAATCCACTCGCAGGTTTAACAGCAGGATCTCTTAACGGGAAAATGATCGTCAGAACGATAGCCCCGATAAATAAACTTAATGAAATTAAATATGGTGCAAAACTAGTGCCATAGTTCGGTACATTATTAATTGGTAATTTATCCACTTTAACTGGGCTTGCAAACATGTCATATATTTCTTCATTGGATTTTATCTTGCCTGCTTCGTTTGCCCCATCATTCAATTCGTCATGTAATTCTGCAGATCCATCTGAAAGTTTGGCGATTCCATCTTGTAACTTGATGGCTCCATTCGCCAGTTCTCCCATACCGCTAGTAAGGCTGGATGAACCTTCCTTCAACTTATCCGTTCCTGTAACCAGACCTTTCGAACCTTCGGAAATCTGTGAGGTACCACTTGATAATTGCTTGGAGCCATCTTCAAGCTGATTAAGCCCGCTTACCAAGTTATTGCTGCCTTCTGTTAATTGTCCAAGGCCACTCTGCGCTGAATCTATACTATCGCCAAATGTTGTCAAACCAGACACCAATTGACCTTGTCCATTTTTCAGTTCATTCGCCCCGTTGGCGAGTTTATCCTGAGCTTGCTTCAATTGCGTGAAACCGCCGCTTAACGCACTTGTGCCTTCACCTAACTGATTTGCCCCATCACTAAGGCTATTTGAGCCTTTAGCAATTTCGGTTGCACTTGCCGATAGTTTCCCTACTCCTTCAGATACCCCTTTACTACCTTCACTGATGCGGGTTAGAGAAGAAATCACTCCCTCCAAACGCTCTTTCTCTGCAGGATCATCCGTAGCTTCAGATTGTTGTTTCAACCCTGAAATAACCTCATCCAAACCTACGGAAACTTCAGCTGCCCCCGCTTTTGCTTCGTTCGATGCTGCGCTCCATTCAGACAATGAACCTGAAAGCTGAGCGGCACCAGAAGCTACACCATTTGCCCCTTCAGTCAAAGCGGGCAGCTTTTCTTCTATTTGATTGAAGCCCTCTAATGACTGCTGCAATCCAGAGGCCAATTCACCAGTTCCCGCTTCGGATTTCTTTGCTCCTTGCAAAAGCTCGGATTGGCCATCTTTCATTTGCCCAACACCAGAGCTGAACTGTTGTAACCCTTGATTAAGTTCCTTTGATCCTGCAGCTGCAGAACCGACCCCATTTGAAAAGGTCATTGATTTTTCAGCTAATTTTTCCAGGTTTTCATGGATTTCGACAGAACCTGAATGAAGGGAATCAATTCCTTCATCCACTTTTTTGGAACCTTCTTTAGCTGAGATAATCCCTTCACCAAGTTCACTGGAGCCGTTTTTCACTGTATCCGTTCCGTCTTTCAATTCTCCAGCTCCATCACTGGCACTTTTGAGTCCGTCAGCCACTTCGTTCAAATTGTCGAACATTGACTCAGCATAGGTTTTCGTAACGGCTGACGAAACCTCCCCTTTGATTCTCTCCGAAGCTGCGTCACCTATTTTAGTCGATATATAGTTGAACCCTTCATTGGATGTATAAATTAAGTCAAGTTTTTTCGGATTGTCCTCCTGAAGGGTCGTTGCATTCTTCGAAAAGTTTTTCGGAATTTCTATTTTCATGTAATAATCTTGATTTTCCAGTCCTTCATTAGCTTCTTCTTGACTGACGAAATGCCAATCGAAATCCTTCTTTTCCTTTAACTCCTTGACTAAATCTTTTCCTATTGTGAGTTCCTTTTCATTGAACTCCGCACCCTCATCCAAATTGACAATGGCTACAGGCAATTGGTCCACCTTACCATATGGATCCCAAAATGCCCACAGGAACGTGCCGCTATATAATAAAGGTATCAGTATGATCCCTATTATGGAAATGAGTATCATAGGATGTTTTATTATCGCTAAAAATTCACCCTTTAAAGATTTTAACACGCCTACCAAGCCCTCCTATACGACGAATATGCCGCTTATTTAATCTATCTCGGTGAGAACGGATTGAAGAATACAATTAAGTCTATTGCTTTTGCAATAAATATTTAACATTCTTCATCTTCACCTAAATACATATTACTTTTTAAACAATCAATAATTTATGACCAAATTGTTCATTTAGTCATTATCACGAAAATAATATAACATTTATCCTTCTTTTTATCAATATTTTTTCACAGTCTTACATCCTATATTTACTGTTTTTAACGTTAAAACCTATTTAGATTGCCTTTTAAGCTGATTAAGACTTTATCATGAATTAGCTCTGATATTACATAAAAAAAGGGTATCCATTATGGATACCCTTTTTTTAGCTATATTAGCATAACTAAATGAAGCGCTTTCATATCATTTTGATATAATTCCTTTTAATTTTTCCGCCTGCCCGGTCAGTTTCTTCAAAGACTCCTGATATTCTTTTTCTAATTGTTTTATGATGCCTGCAGCGGTATCTATTTTTTTAATCGCACCTACACCATGACCTGCTGACCAAATATCACGCCACGCTTTAGATTCAGATGATTTGGACATGCTGTCAAAATCGACTTTTTCTTTTTTGGCCAATTGTTCTGGGTCCAATCCTTCCTTTCTGATGCTCGGTTTAAGCATATTACAATTAACGCCTGAAAATGCATCAGTCAAAATGATGTCATCATGGTCAGAATCGACAAGCATTTCACGATATTCATCATTTGCCCTGCTCTCTTTCGCCACGATAAAACGAGTACCCATATAAGCAAGATCCGCTCCTGCCGCCTGAGCTGCCAAGATACTGTGACCAGTACTGATGGATCCGGCAAGCAAAATGATTCCGTCCCAGAATGTCCTTACGCTGTCCACGAAAGCAAAGCTATTTATCTCACCAGCATGACCGCCTGCTCCCGCTGCAACCAAGATCAATCCGTCCACACCTGACTCCGCAGCTTTTTTGCAAAATCCACAGAGCTGACATCCGAAAAGACCAACCCGCCATAGCTATGTACGACATCCACCACATGTTTTGGGGAACCTAATGATGTAATGACGATGGGAGGCTGATGTTTTTTGACCAATTCCAACTCTTCTTCAAGCCGGCTATATGTACGGTGAACAACCATATTCATTGCCCATGGAGCTATCTTTGAGCCTGGTTCCTTATCCTTTGCTGCAATCAATGTGTCGTTTATATCACCCATCCATTGATCCAGGACCTCTATCGGCCGCGCATTCGGTGCTGGAAAAGAGCCGATCACCCCATTCAAACAGCATTCTTTCACTAACTCAGGACCGGATATTAAAAACATAGGTGCTGAGATAACTGGTAAAGATAATTGATTCCACCACTGTTCAGGCAAACTACTAGTCATCCTTAAACCTCCCATAATTAATATATTACCAAAATATAACACTACTAGATTATCATACTTCTAAAAGACACAATTTTCAAGAAATTAATTCAGCAGCTAAAATTTAATGGTCATGCAGCTCCATTTCAAAAAAACTGTATATGGAATACGTCCCATATACAGTGTCGATTCAATTTGAAAGCACCCATTTACGAATGGCCTTAGCCACACCATCTTCTTCATTTGTCGCTGTAATCCAATCTGCTTTTTCTTTCACGATTTCCTGGGCGTTTCCCATTGCCACACCCACTTTTGCTTCGGAAATCATCGCAAGGTCATTAAGGCTGTCACCCACTGCCATAACATTATCCATGGTAATATCGAGCAATGAACATACGAGCTTTATCGCTTTCGCTTTATTGACGCCCATGGCATTCACTTCAATATTCGTCGGGCTTGAATTGCTTATTTCAAAGGTTCCTTTTGATACCAGTTCATCCATGATGATTTGGCGGATGTTTTCATCATTTGTATCAAAACCGAATTTAAGCCATTGCGAATCATGGATTTTTTCAGGCATTTCAGCCCTGTAAATATTATCGCAGCTAATTGCCCAAAAATGTGTACCATGTTTTTGGCTTAATTCCCACATCCATTGTATGGATTCACTATCGACGATATTCCTTTCCACCAGTTTTCCTTGATTATCGTAAATTTCGCTTCCGTTTACTGTAATGAGGTATGATTGAAGTTCCATTGACTTTGCAAAATCACTGCATGTCGCATAGGATCTTCCTGTGCTCAATACCACAAAAACCCCTTGATTTTCGGCTTCTTTTATCGCTCTCCGATTTTCGTCAGATATCTCTCCAGCCTTATTGAGAAGCGTTCCATCCATATCAAGTGCAACTAGCTTAATATCTTGTTTCTCCATTCTTATTCACCCTTCCATAATCCTTCTTTATGTAACTAAGTCCATGATAGCTTATAATGCATACCCAAGGAAAGTACGTGATGAATTAAACAGGCATTAACATCAGTGTCATGATTTTATAATCAAACAAATATCCTGATCATGACACTTAGCATTCTGCCATTATTTCTACTCCCTGTCTTTTTTCATTTCATTCAATTCTTTTTTTATCTGACCTTCCCATTTTGGGACACCATCATTTTCATCAAATTCTATAATGACATCCGTTACCCCTCTTTCCTTGAAAATCTGATTAAACAGCCGATCTTTTATGTCGTCCGCCTGTTCGATTGAAATATGGGGATCAAGTTCAACTTCAAGTTCAACATGAAAATCTTCCCTTCTTTTATTACGGCCAGTTTCTGTATATCCCTTACATCTGGATCATCCATGACCATCGTTCCGATTTTTTGCCGCATTTCAATATCGGCTTCCCCTAGAGCACCTGCAGCATTGTCAAGAAAAACCCTTCCAACAACATAGAACATTCCGAGACCGATCATGACGGAAGCAACTCCTTCCGCTTGGATGAAAGGTGTGAAGTTTGCTAATAAAATGGCAATTATCGCGAGTACTCCGCCACCGGTCGCTACCATATCTTCCATGAATACTAATTTCGTCGCCGGTTTTGCCCTTTTTAAACCAGAGAAGCTCTTGAATATGACGGCTGCTCCTTTAGCTTCGATTCCAGTCTCATGTACCACTTCTTTCATCGCTTTAAATAATACATATGATTCCAGCACAACCGCTAACGAAAGGACGGACAAGTTAATAAGGATACCAGTTGATTCTGCAGGATGCAAAATGTGATGGAACCCTTCTTTAATCGTTTCATAGGACATGATCCCGACAACCAATACTGCCCCTAGTAATACAAGGTTAACCAAACGTCCAAAACCATCTGGGAATCGATCAGTTGGTGACTTTTTACTAAGTGCGGAACCAATGAAGACGAAAAACTGATTCGCAGCATCGCCCAAAGTATGTAAAGTTTCAGCAAACATAGCGACATTCCCCGTCATGAAATAGGCAATCCCCTTTAGCACAGCGATGATACTATTCACACAGGCAGCAATGAACGCCGATTTATTACCTTGTTTCAATAACCGAAATAATTCTTTCATCTAAAAATCCCCCCTAATCTTTTTATTAATTCATTATCATAATGTATTATCCCCAACACTGGAAAATATGAAACCACAAAACTCAAACCCCAACCTATACGATTGGAGAATGGTTATAAGTTGTATATCCCACAAACGAATATATTCCAGGAGTGGACGCATCTATTCTAATAAGTTCACAATGAAAAGCATTCATTTCTTTAGAAGACTGAATACTGCAACAAAAAAGGAGTAAGCTGCGGCTTACTCCATATCATCCAATAACTTCAAGCATTATCCTTCCTTTTTCACTAACTTAGATGGATTATTCACTTTATAGCGTATTTCTTTATTGTATTTTTTGTCGACCACTTTTCCATCAAATTCGATTGCGTCTCCTTCTTCGAGCTCAGCTTTTTTAATGTCTTGCTATATCCACACCAAGCATCGCCAATAGTCAATTCAGGCTCCGTTGTCACTTTGACATTCTCCAAGAGTATGACTTCATCTTCTTCTCCAGTGAAATGGTTCATTTTCGCAGTGAACTCCTTGACAGTCGCGGTGAAATGCACTTTCTCCGCAGGCAAGTCCAACTTAGGTTTTGCTGTCGTCTTTTTAGTTTTGGTTTTTGCTTTTTTGGGTTCTTCATTTAGCTGATTGGAGTTTTCCGTAATTGGTGCTTCCATCACCTGATCAGTATCATTTGAATCTGCGGATGTTTCGGAAACCGGTCCACTCAACAATTCTTTTCCGAAACTGGAGCTTTGCATTTCCTTTAAATAAGAAGGGTGAATGCAGCTAAGCTTACCATTTTCAAATTCAACGACTATAGTGTCAAGACCATTTCCATATTGTTCATAACCTGCCAATTTGACTTTTGCTTGAAAACTGCCGCTTTTATATAATAGTTCCCTTTTAACCGAACGGGCAGTGAATAATTTCCATTCCAATCCTTTAGCGATATAGTCCGTATCATCTAAAAAAGGGACATACTCTCCTTTTGGTGCAATATAATGAATCAAATCTTCAGCTGGAGTTTCAGCCACAGTCACCACTCCTAATCTTTTCTATAGATTATATTCTAGCAAAGGATTTCAAAGTTGCAAATGAATGAGTATCATAATTGTTCAGAGGGGATGGCAGTCACGGTTACAAT
Organism: Peribacillus frigoritolerans; assembly: GCA_030562215.1. Lineage (GTDB taxonomy): Bacteria > Bacillota > Bacilli > Bacillales > DSM-1321 > Peribacillus > Peribacillus frigoritolerans_B. Next base: position 123,833 of record JAUPFL010000003.1, read on the forward strand.
CAAGCTTAAATGCCCCCATAAAAGGAAGCAGAAAAAAGCTGCCCACTAAGAGCAGCCTTTTTGTTTGAATAGTCAATCATTTCTTTCTATAATCGGACAAAAACGACTACATCCCTTGCCCTTACTTAACGTGAATTTTTTTAGGTTTCCTTCTTGTTCAGGAGTAATTACGTTTTTCTTATGATAAAACAAAAAGTATGACCCAATAACTAGAATCGTGAGAAGGGTTGTAAGAAAGAATTGCATTCTCATGGAATCAATAAACGCCTGAGCAACGAATATAATAAATAATACGGCAATGGTCGCGTAGGTTAAATAAGGGAAAAGCCACATTTTCACTTTGAGTGTCCCCGGATTTTCTTTTTCCGTCTTTTTCCGTAAATATAGATGAGAAAAGGCGATAAAGATATACATGATCATCGTGACTCCTCCAGAGCTGTTTGCGAGAAAAGCAAACAATTTATCTGGAGAAACAAATTTAAAAGTCGTGAACACATAAGCAAAGAAAACACTTGCCATTAACGCCCAAATCGGGATTCCCGCTTATTCACTCGGGAAAGGATTTTCGGTGCATCACCTTTTTTGATAAAGAATATAACATACGAGAGCTTGTATATAGTCCTGAATTCAAAACAGAAAGCAATGAAGTGAAGATTACGATATTCATGATTTGACCCGCTGCCGGCAGGCCTGCCATGTCAAATACGCTTGCATAGGGGGTTTTCAGTAAATCTTCTGCCCCTTGGGGAATTACGAGAACCAACACGGTCACTGAACCAACAAAGAAAAGAAGGAGACGCCATACAACACTGTTTATGGCTCTAATAATATTTTTTCAGGGTTTTCAGACTCTCCTGCAGCAATGGCAGCTACCTCACTTCCCGATAAAGAGAAAGTAATGAATATCACACTAAGAAGGACAGGCAGAAAACCTTTTGGTAAAAATCCTCCATCTCCAGTAATGTTTGAAAGGCCTGGTGAATCAAATCCCGGAACAAATCCAAATATCATGGCGGCACCCAGGATGAGGAATATTACAATGGCAGCCACTTTCATGAAAGCTAACCAGTATTCAAATTCCCCATAAGCTTTGACTGAATAGATATTCGTAATCATCATTAATATAGGGAAAGATAGACTGGCAGCCCACATAGGTATACCAGGAAACCAATCATGAATCATAGTACCTAATAACGTAGTTTCAATGGCAATGATGATTACCCAGTTGAACCAGTATAACCAGCCGATCGTGTAACCGGCCCAAGGACCGAATGCTTGATGTGCATATGTTGAAAAGGATCCGCTATCAGGATTTACCACAGCCATTTCACCCAGCATACGCATAATAAGCACAATCATCAATCCTGCGATTATATAAGATAAAATAGCACCAGGTCCTGCTGAATCAATTATTGTTCCGCTTCCGATAAATAGTCCTGCCCCAATTACCCCGCCAATAGAAATCATTGTGACGTGCCTGGTCTTGAGACCATGTTTCAATTCATTTGTTTGAAGTGCCACTATTGTCACCATCCTTTAAAACTGTCAATTTACCGTTTTGTAAGCAGTAAACCACTACTCAAGGGTAACCTAGTAGAAATCTTTCATTCAAAAACAATGTTTACAGTCCTATCCCCGTTTCATCAATAGTTTTAATTAGGTCAAATTCACAATCGTTATATGTATATTGCACAGCGAATATTCTATTAACCGTAATGCTTTTCTATTTATACTCCCTCTTTACTACATCAGCCCCTCAACTAAATACACGGAAAGTACAATGACCTTGTTGATTTTGCACTTTCGCTTTTTGTTGAGTGAAGTCCTTTTATGTAAAAATATAGTTACCCAGCTCTATTCTTTCTTTACCTCACTATTCTTTTTTATAAAAGCACCCTCTCTCACTAAAATTTTATACATATATATAAAAGCAATATCCATGCCAAAAAAAGGATAGTTATTTTATTACGGTTTAACGCTTTTATGAATCCAAAACGATTCATTATTGCATCATAAATATATTTATTGATTCATATACTAATTATTGACCCTTTTTGATTCACAATCGAATTAAAAAATGACAATTTAACTGTTTTCTTTTTTCATTTCGACAAATATACATACTAAAAAATAACAGAGATAAAAAGAAGATGCTAAAAACCAAATTATGATTTCTTGGCATCTTCCATATATTTATTTTCAGTGAGAATGGTTTAATGTAAAATACCGGCAGAGCCGGAATGCCCTTCCCTATTAATCAAAGATTTGCGTATATGCTTCGAAAAATATCGATATGTATATAATGCTAAATGTAAAGTCACTATATGATATGTATTAAACCCTTATAAATTCATCCTGTACTTTAGGGAAATGGATGCTGAATGTGGTTGAATTTTCATTGGAGTCACAATTCATATATCCATCATTACTTTCAATGATCTTTTTACATACGTATAACCCAATTCCCGTTCCTAACTCTTTCGTTGTGACAAAGGGTTCAAAAATAGATTCGATCAATTCACTGGCAATGGCCGGTCCATTATTTGAAATTCTAATAATTCTTTCATTCGCCTCAATTAAAGAGTTAATCCTCAAAATTCTTGGATGTTCCTTATCCTTTAAGGCATCAATCGAATTTATAAATAGATTCAAGAACACTTGTTTTAACCCATCCTTGCTCGCTGTCATGACGAAGTTTGGATAAATATCTATTTCCACATTAACACTGGCATCCACAATATTTGCATATGTCAGTTCTTGTATTTCTTCAATTAACTTTAACACTGAAATTTCCTCTCTTTGTTCCTCATTAAAATCTGATTTAGAGGTATGGAGGAATTGGGTTATCCTGAAATTCAGCTGATTTAACTCATAATCAATGATATCCAAATATTTTAAGCCCGGGTTCTCCTCTTCAGTAATTTATTGAAACCCATGATAGCTGTAAGAGGGTTTCGGAACTCATGTACAAAGCTTGATGATATCTGACCGAGTACCGCTAATTTATCTTTGTGGTTTTCACTAATATAAGACTTTTTTTCCTCAATCACTTCATTTGTAAGATTCGTATATCTCGTTACTGCATGGTAGCTGAACGTATCAAAGTGCAAGTTGATGTCATTAATGAATTTCTGCATATAATTAATTGGGACATTTGCCCCAAAGAGATTTCTGATTATGATATTTCTACCCAAATTGATATTATAAAGAAAATCCCCAATGTTGATATTTGCTTCTAGACGTTCTTTTGCAACCTGGTAAGCCAATTTTATCAGCACATCTTCAGACAGTACCTCCTTGAACGTTTGGATGACCAGTGAGTACATCCCATAACCATTTTCTTTAACCTTTTCTTTGTAGGGGTCTATTTCATTGATCTTAATAGTCTCGTTCCATTCATTTAAAAACACAGATTCATTTTCTTCCAAATATTGAATCAATACATGTTTATACTTCTTATGTTCAGATGACAACTCCATACTATTGACCACACATCCCCTTACGGAATTTTAGATACTATATCAATAACATCATTCTAAATGAGATTTTGATTTCCTGCACTTCATTATTCATTGTTTTTCAGGTGAAATATAGCTTATAAGGAGACAAGGTATGATAGTTACTTGCAATAACAAAGAACCGACCAAATCAGGTCGGGAATCTGAGATTTTAAAAAACAAACTCATCATTCATCTTTTTTATATACTAAGAAACTATTACCTTTGAAAGTTGATTCCATATTTTTTCATTTTTCTATAAAGCGTATTTCGGCCGATGTCGAGTTGTTTCGCGGCGTTACTGATATTTCCATTTGTTCGTTCCAATGCATGTCGAATAAGTTGGGTTTCTTGTTCTTGAAAATTTCTTGGTTCTCGATCGGCATTTGCCCCTTCCTCATTTGTAATGAAAGAAACAGGACAAAGTGCAACAAACAAGTCTCTTGTAATCGGGCCATTATCAGCTAGGAATGCAGCCTGTCCGAGCACGTTTTGCAATTCACGGAAATTTCCCGGCCAAGAATATTCCAAAATGAATGTTTTAGCTTCGTCAGTTAGTTCGGTATGTTCGCTCTTATAAGGTAAATCCGCTAAAATGTATTCTGCTAACAGCAATAAATCTTTACGACTCCTCAGATTTGGAAGTTTTAAAGATAATCCACAAAGGCGGAAAAATAGATCTGCACGGAATTCTCCAGCTTCAATTTCTTTTTGTAAGTCTTTGTTGGTGGCAGCAATGACCCTAACATCGATTGGAATGGAAGCATGTCCGCCGACACGTCACGCATCGTTCCTGAAGCACACGGAGCAGAGTCGCTTGAGCTTGAAGCGGCATGTCCCCGATTTCATCCAAAAACAAGGTTCCGCCATCTGCAGCTTCGAACTTCCCCTTATGCCCGCCGCTTTTTGCTCCAGTAAAGGCACCCTTTTCATAACCAAATAACTCACTTTCCAATAAGTTTTCAGGAATTGCGCTGCAATTGATGGCGATGAATGGCTTATCACTTCTTAAGCTATGCCCATGAATGGATTGAGCGAAAAGTTCTTTTCCCGTTCCGCTTTCACCAGTGATTAGGAGGCTGATATCAAGCGCTGAAGCTCTTTTAGCAATGGATATGGTTTGATTCATTTGCGGATCATTACTTATTATATCGGTAAATTGATAACGATTAGTTGTTAATCCATCAATCAATTTCTGTTTTTTTAACCGCACGATCACGGATGATTGATGTTCTATATTTTTGCCAAGGGTTTGAACCAAGAACTCCTGGTCTTTAATTGAAACTCTCTGTTCTAAAACAAGTGGGTCTATTCCTGATACAATATTCGATACCGGTTTTTCCAGTGTGCCGATAACATGTGACGCCGCTGAATTAAGATCTGTAACCTTCCCCTCTTTATCAAGGGTAATTAACGGATCAGGGTATGAATCATATATAAAATAAAGGTTTTTCTCCCTTTTTTGTGTATGGGACAATAAGAGTGATTGTTTGATGCTATCAGCCACCCTCTGAACTAAGCTAATGGAAAAAGGATGATAATTCTGTTGATGACTGCTTAAGTTCAAAACACCAAGCAGGTGCCCATCTGGGTGATAAATGGGCGATGCGGCACAAGTAAGGAAATGGTTATCCTGATGAAAGTGCTGACTGCCATGAATCAATACAGGGTTTTTCTCCACAATGGCTGTTCCTATTGCATTTGTTCCTTTTGATTCCTCTAGCCAATTGGCCCCTTTCCTTAGGGAAACATTATCTGCATGTCGGATGAAGGCTGGATCCCCAACTGTTTCGATGATATATCCTTCAGGAGCAGCAAGTAATAAAATGGACTCCAAACCATTAATCGAGTGATAAACTTCTTCTAAAATGGGAGAAGAATGGTACAGGAGTTCCGCATATCGATCGTGGTATTCAGCCAACTCAAATGCACCAAGCATATCTTCCTTATCCATCATGCTTGGCTGAAGTCCCTTCGAAATGCACCGCTGCCATGATTCTTGAATAAATGCCGGTATGGTTCCTTTATCCGCGCTTATATTAACAGACATTGAATAATCCTCCCGTATGTATAATCCAGTAAATCGGCTTCTGTTTTTTATTCAATTTCATTTAAACTCTATGTGATTCAAAGCTTCAGAGCATTCAGGGTTCGTTCATTCTATTTAATTATAACAGAAAATTCAGATATTCACCAAAATGAAAACAGCCTAAAGGGAACTACTAAACTTTTTTTGTTCCATATTGGAACACCTGCCTGCTCCAATATGGAACAGTAAGGCATCTTCCCATATCCCTCTACCATCTTCTTTAGCTGATTTCATCGGTTTTTTGTTTATGGCATAAGTCTTGCATAATTACATGTCGAGAAATTGATTCCTTTTGATAAAGGGGGAAAGAAATCAAGTAATCCAGATTTAAAAGAGATTCAGAATTGCTGCAAGCCTGTCAAAGGGAATTGTATAAAAAAAACATAATAGTATGCCTGATCCTTTTACTTAGAGCCATTGTCCAAACAGATATAGAACTTAAAATCCAAATGAAAAGGGGTATTATACATGGAACAAACAATTAAACTTAATCCACGGGTGCAAGAATTCTTGAAAGGCACTAAAAAGCTTTTGATAAATGGGGAATTGGTGGAAGCTGCTTCAGGAAAAACTTTTGAGACTCTCGATCCTTCAAACGGCAAGGTTTTAGCGGTTGTAAGTGAAGCAGGTCCGGAAGATGTAGATAAAGCGGTCAAAGCAGCCCGTACGGCTTTCGACAACGGTCCTTGAAAAAAATGAGTGCATCGGAACGCAGTCGCCTCATTTATAAACTAGCGGACCTCATGGAGGAACATAAAGAGGCGTTAGCACAATTGGATACCCTGGATAATGGCAAGCCAATTGGCGAAACCACTAATGCCGATGTCCCCTTGCAATCGAACACTTCCGTTATTATGCTGGATGGACCACTAAGATAGTAGGACAAACAATACCTGTTGCTGGGAATTACTTCAATTATACCCGTCATGAAGCGGTTGGAGTGGTAGGACAAATCATCCCTTGGAATTTCCCTCTACTTATGGCCGCATGGAAATTAGGCGCAGCCCTTGCAACTGGATGTACGATCGTTTTAAAACCAGCGGAGCAAACACCGCTTTCAGCATTATATTTAGGTCAATTGGCGCTTGAAGCAGGTTTTCCTCCTGGCGTTCTCAATGTCATACCTGGATTTGGTGAAACAGCAGGGTCACCTCTTGTAGACCATCCAGAAGTCGATAAAATTGCCTTTACCGGTTCAACCTCAGTAGGAAAAATGATCATGCGCCAAGCTTCGGGAACTGTGAAAAAATCTCGTTGGAATTAGGCGGTAAATCACCTAATATCATTCTACCGGATGCAGATATGAGCAAAGCCATTCCCGGTGCATTAATGGGCATCATGTTCAATCAAGGACAAGTATGCTGTGCCGGTTCCCGCCTGTACATTCAAAAGAAATCCTATGACAACGTGGTGGCTGACTTAGTGTCCCATGCAAAAAACATTAAACAAGGGGCGGGTCTTGATCCAACTACCCAGATAGGGCCTTTGGTTTCCAGTGAACAATTGGAGAGAGTGGGCAGTTATATTGAAAAAGGAAAGTCTGAAGGAGCTGAGGTGGTTACCGGGGGCAATTACGGACAAGGAGAGGGTTATTTTGTAACACCTACAATATTTGCAGGCGTTGAAGATGAAATGACAATCGCTAAAGAAGAAATCTTCGGTCCTGTTGTAGCTGCCATGCCTTTTGATGATTTGGATGATGTGATAAACCGTGCAAATAACTCAGAATATGGATTGGCTGCAGGTTTATGGACACAAGATGTAAAAAAGCCCATTATGTGGCTAATGAATTAAAAGCAGGTACAGTTTGGGTAAACTGCTATAACGCCTTTGATGCAGCTTCTCCATTTGGCGGGTATAAACAAAGTGGAATCGGTCGGGAAATGGGCAGTTATGCTTTGGATAATTATACGGAAGTCAAAAGTGTCTGGATTAACTTAAATTAAAAAAGAGTGAACGCTGCATATGATCATTCGGCTCAGATATCGTGATTGAAATGCATGTTATCGTTCCCTTTAATAATCGCAAAAGGTGTACCAAAGTGCGGACTTTGGTGCACCTTTTTCTTGTTTTGTAACTTATAGGGCTTAGATAAAAGAAAAGACCTTTCATTTTTGAAAGGTCTTTTTGTATCCATCATCCATTACGTTCGATTTGCATTTTTTCTCTGTTTGCTTTTTCTTTTTCGATATTTTTCTGTCTTGAAGTTCCGGCTACCAGGATTCCAATCACCACTATTGCTTCAAATCCATATTTAATGAAGGGATTTGTAAAGTAGTCGTGCATGAAGGGTTCAGCTACGATCATTTTAGCAGAAGTCCAGCCTAGTATTCCCGCACCTATTATTATGATGACTGGGAAGCGTTCGATCAGTTTCAGGATCAAAGTGCTTCCATACATCACTACTGGAATTGATACAAGTAAACCGATTACCACTAAAGTGAAATTACCATGAGAAGCACCTGCAACAGCTAGGACATTGTCCAATCCCATCAATGCATCCGCAATAATGATAGTTTTTATAGCAGCCCACATCGAGTCTGCAGGCTTCACATCATGTTCTTCTTCATCGATAAGGAGCTTATAAGCAATCCATACGAGGAGTAATCCCCCTATTAAATGCAGTCCTGGCACCTCTAATAGCCAAACAACCAGCAGCGTTGCGATGATCCTTATCACTATTGCCCCGACCGCTCCCCATATTATCACCTTTTTTGCTGTTCTTTTGGAAGCTTTCTTGCAGCCAATCCAATAAGGATCGCATTATCACCGGCTAGAACCAAATCTATCATAATGATCGCTAAAAGTCCTGAAATGAATTCACCTGTTAAAAAATCCAACACAATTTCCTCCCTTTTACAAAAATAAAGAGACCTCTGCCAAATATGGCAAAGGTCTCGCTAAGCACTAAATGAATTAGGCCAATAAAGCCGGTGGGATTCCCACGTAATGACGACTTTATTTCAGGTTATCCCTGACGCTACTCCCCTTCACGGGAATAAAGAATATGTAATTCTTTAATATTTTTCCATTAGGAAACTACCAAGAAAAAATATCACTAATTCAGTATACCAAAAATACAAATAAAATAAAGAAAAAATAAGAGATAGGGAGAATATTCATGAAATTAATCTTGCCTAAATCCTTTTAAAGGATAATTTCAGTCAATCATCCCTTCTAGATATTGGCATAATTCGTTTCCAAGGTTCGGGATATCGCTCAAATCCTTCCCCCAAAGATATTGATTACTTAAGGTCGCTTCTATCAATTGTCTAAGCGGGATTTCCCCATTCTCATAACTAAGCCATTGTTCACTGAAAAATTCAATTGTCTTTATATCGTCTTCAACGACATAGTCTTTACCCGCAAAGCTTTTACCAAGATAACTCCCCTTCATTTCATTAACCTTGTAAAATCGGATCAGGCCCGAAAAACCTCGTACGATACAGTCGGGCAGCCTGCCTTTCGCCCTATGATATTCCTCTAAGGTAGGCAGGAGACGAACCTTGAACTTCGAAATGCTATTCAGCGAAATATCGGCCAGGAGGTGATGTACAAAAGGATTCTTAAATCGCTCAAGAACACTTTCCCCATATAGCATCATCTCATTTTGATCAAAAGGTAATGAAGGAATTATTTCCTTTTCGATGGCATTGCTCAGAAATTGGTTGAATTCCGGATGATCGATTGCCTGTTTTACTTCTTCCAATCCAGATAAAATCCCTAAAGGAGCCAACAAGGTATGTGAACCATTAAGTATCCGTACCTTCCTCATTTGATAAGGCGTTAAATCTTTTACCCAACGCACATTCAACCCGGATTTTTGTAAAGGAAGACGTTGATCAATACAAATGTCACCTTCAATAGCCCATAAATGGTAGGGTTCTGCCGTATTTAGCAGAGCATCCTTATATCCCCATGCCGCAAATAGTTTTTCCGACTCATTGGCTGGGAATCCTGTAACGATACGGTCTACCAGCGAGTTAAGGAAGAGGTTGTCCCGGTCCAACCACTCAATGAATGACTTTGGTAAATCCCAATCCCTGCTATGCTTAAGAACACATCGCTTCAATGAATCACCATTTCTCTCTAAAAGCTCACATGGAAGCATGATCAGTCCTTTTTCGCTTTTCCATTGAAATGAAGATAGCGATGATACAAAAAAAGCAGTCAGTTTTCCTGGAAAAGATTCAATCGGCTTTCCTTCTACCAAAGGAATCGGCTGATATTTAATCCCTGCTTCAGTCGTGTTGGAAACTACAAATTCCAATTCAGGATTTTCTGCTAGTGCTAAAAATTCCATCCATTCTTCATATGGATCAATTGCCTTCGAAAAAACGGAAATGATCTCTGTATGTTCCACTTTCTCCCCTTGGTGAAAACCACGTAACATTAATGTATACAGTCCATCTTGCCGCTTTACTTCCTCTATTTTCCCTTTTCCGGCGGGCCGAGGCTGGGTAACTGCAATGCTTCCCTTGAAATGACCTTGTTTATTACATTCATAAATCATCCAATCAAAAAAGCCTCGAAGAAAATTCCCCTCCCCAATTTGCAATACTTTTATGGGAAAATCCATCATATGTGAATATTGGACAGCTTTTGTATCTTTACTTAGACGCTTTAGTTGACTATTATTTATGTTCATGATCAAGGAACTCCTTTCTTATTGAAATATCCAATTCAGAGTACGATTTAACAGCATACCTAATGCTTATAATTCGACAATAGCCTTGATCACTTTAGCTTCAGGAGTTAACCACCCTTCAAACTGATTGATCATTTCATCCATATGTGTGCGGTGTGTAATAAACTGGCTCATATCCAGTTTGTCATTCTTCAGCGTATTCACGACATAATCAAAGTCATCCTTTGTTGCATTACGGCTTCCCATTAATGTAAGCTCTTTACTGTGGAATTCAGGATCATTAAAGGTAATATCCGCTTTAACTAAACCTACATAAATCAATCTTCCGCCGTGAGCAGGATATTTAAATGAGTCTATCATTGACTTAGCATTACCAGTCGCATCAAATACCGCGCTTGGCATATCTCCATTCGTCAATTGGGCTAATTTCTCCAGTGGATTCTCCATAACGTTCAAAGTATGATCGACATTTGCCCATTTGCAAGCAAATGCAAGGCGTTCATCATTTACATCCATTGCGATCACCTTCGCACCCTGTTCTTTAGCGAATGCCATGACTCCCAAACCAATTGGACCAGCACCAATTACTAGCGCAAATTCCCCTTTATGAATAGCAGCTCGCCTAACTGCGTGAGCCCCTATACTTAAAGGCTCTATCATTGCGGATTGATCAAGTGTGAGACCCTCTGTTCTCACCAAATGATTATAAGGAACCGTAATCCACTCACTCATGCCTCCTTCAGCATGTACACCCAACACTTTCATATCCGTACAGCAGTTCGTTTTTCCACTTCTGCAAGCCAGGCATTTTCCACATTCCATATAGGGGATGATCGATACCTGATCCCCGACTTTAAGCCCTGATTCATTTTCCGGTATGGACTCAATAAAGCCGGATAATTCATGACCAAGTATTCGAGGATAGCTAAAAAAGGGCTGATTACCTCCATAGGCATGAATATCCGTACCGCAAATCCCTATACGCCGCACACGAATCAAAGCTTCCCCTGAGTTTGGAAAAGGTTTTTCCGATTCGATCATCTTAAATTCAAAAGGTTGTTCACAAACGATACTTTTCACTGAATACACTCCTTTTTTATAACTTTATAGAAACCGTGTACTATTAAAGAATGACACCTTCTTTAAAGATGCTTATCTCCCTATATCCGAATTTTTCATTATTCGTTTTCTTTTTACCGGATGAAAGCTCAAGAATGTATTGGAATAACTCTTCCTTTAATTCCTCGATCTCTTGGCCTTCAATCAACCGCCCGGCATTATAATCAATCCAGTGCTTTTTACGATCGGCTAATTCCGAATTCGTAGCTATTTTTACAGTTGGCACCGGTCCACCAAATGGTGTTCCTCTTCCCGTAGTGAATAGAACGATATGTGCGCCCGCTGCTGCCAAAGCCGTCACCGAAATCAAATCATTTCCAGGGGAATTGATTAAATTCAAACCATGCTTCACCACTCGTTCTCCATATGGTCTTACATCCACTACAGTGGCATGGCCCCCTTTTTGTGTGCATCCAAGTGATTTTTCCTCCAATGTACTTATGCCGCCTTCCTTGTTTCCAGGTGAAGGGTTTTCATAGATTTCTTGATCATGGCGAATGAAATACTGTTTGAAATCATTAATAAGGCCAACGATTTTATTAAAGGTCTCTTCATCTCTTGCCCTGTTCATCAATATCGTTTCCGCTCCAAACATCTCAGGCACCTCTGTCAATATCGTGGTCCCTCCATTTTCTACAATAAGGTCGGAAACCGCACCAACCAGCGGATTTGCTGTAATGCCTGAAAAACCATCGGAACCTCCGCATTTCAAGCCGATTTTCAACTTTGAAACCGGTACGTTCCGGCGTACGAACCCTTCCGCATATTCCACTAATTCCCCAATATACGTAAGCCGCTCTCCAGTTCATCTTGAACTTCCTGGGCTTTTAAAAATTTAATCCGATTAGGAGGAAATTCACCTATGACTTCTTTAAATGATTCGATTTGATTGTTCTCACACCCTAATCCTACAACTAAAACCCCTGCTGCATTTGGGTGTTGAGCCAATGCTGCCAATAGTTTCTGCGTATGGGTCAAATCATCTCCCAATTGAGAACAACCGTAGGGATGGGAAAAGTGATGAACCCCATCGATTTGACGATCTTTAAACTGCTCATTGCCCATTTTAGCGAGAAGTTCACATGTTTTATTGATGCAACCTACCGTATTGATGATCCAGATTTCATTCCGGATACCCACTTCCCCATTTTCACGGATATATCCTTGGAAGGTATGATTTTGACTTTGCTCTTTTGTATCTTGAATGCTAGGTTGATAGGAATAATCCAATATACCCTGCAAACCGGATGCTAGATTATGGGTGTGAATCAATCTCCAATGGAGATATCTTCATTAGCTTTTCCGATCGAGTAGCCAAATTTGATTACGTCCTCCCCTCGTTTAACCGGTTTCACTAACATCTTATGCCCTTTGGGAATGTCGTCATTTGCTTTGATATGGATCATTCCCCTGTCTTCTGTTTGAATCTGGAGGCTCTGTCCTTTATGAATTCCCTCCAAGGAAATAACAACATCATCATTTGAATGCAATTGAACAAATTTATTCATTTTGTCCCTCCTTATCATGAGTAAGGCGTCCAGAACCAAATGTCACTTCATTCCGAAAGCCCTTTCATTTTTAAATCTATATAAATTTTAACATCAATTTTTGAAATATAAATTGCGATTTTTGCTGTAAACATACTCATTCTTGTTGTATTATACTTTCAGGAGATGAACAAATGAAAAAAATCCATAATTCATTAAATCATGATTTACTCTTCCCATTTTCTTTTGTCTATCAAGATACGAAAAGTCCCCAGAATGAATTGTCCGATCATATGCATGATCATTATGAAATTGTTTATGTTTATAATGGTAAAGGGACCTTTTTATCGGTGATGTGTTTTATGATATGCAGCAAGGGGATGTATTCCTGATCCCGAATAATACCATTCATAGGGCATTACCGAATAAGGACGACCCTGTTACTTCCACCATTATCTTTGTCAGTCCTACATTAATATATAAAGATATGGTTGATGATTCTTTTTCATATTTACATTTGTTTGATCTGACAAAAAGAGTAAGAATTATAAAATATCATTGCCGCAAAAGAAACAAGTAAAGATGGAGGAACAGCTGCAACTCATCCTGCAAGAAACAACTAACCAATTGATGGGCTCGAGGCATGCTTGTTTGCTGACCGTTCATCAAATCATACTTGATTTATACCGTACCCGGATAAATGGCAAACAAGATTTATCCGAGGGCAATAGCTATAGTTCAGAATGGATCAAGGATATTTTAATCTATATTAATGAACATATGGATGAACCATTAACGCTGACGATACTTGCACAAAAAGCATTGGTCAGTCCCGCTCATTTCAGCAGGGTTTTTAAGGAAACGACTGGAATTGGGTTAGTCGTGTATCTAAACACGAAAAGGATCATCAAGGCAAAGGAACTTTTACTGGAAACGAATCACACACCATTGCCCATATTGCCGAAATGTGTGGTTTTGAAAGCATGCCGCAATTTTATCGTACCTTTAAGAAATACACTGAAAAGACACCAGCTACATTTCGAAAAGAAAATCGGATCCGCTAGGCATGCCTATAAACATGAAAAATTTTAAGTCATAAAAATGGAAGTGTCTTCCCTTGATATTTCTTTAGGGAGACACTTCCATTCTAACAATCTATTACGCAGGCTTGACTATCGGTCGTACAAAACGGATGACCGCAAGCGATGCAACAACTGCCAATCCACCTGCAAGCAAGAATGCAACTGTGTATGTGCCTGAGGTATCGACAATGTAACCTGTTAACGTCGGTCCGATGATTCCTGCTGTATTTGCCAAGAAATGCATAAAACCTCCAACAGATCCAACATTACCAGGGTCGACAACATCGTTGACGATTGCCCAGTAAATGGCACCAGTCAAATAAAGGAAGAAGACGGAAAGTGCGACAAGCGTTACTGCACTGATCGTTGTGGATACAAGTCCGGCAAAACCGATACATACCGCCGATAAGAACAAACATGTTACAAGCACAAGCTTGCGTGAGAATAAAACACCTTTTTGAGCGAATTTTTTATAGAAGAAATCCGACACGAATCCACCCAAAGCAAGTCCGATGAATCCAAAAATCCAAGGAATCACTGTAATGATACTCATATTTTCTACACTTAGGCCGCGTGCATCGACCAAATAACTTGGGAACCAAGTTAAGAAAAAGAAGAGAATGTAGTTGTAAGAAAAAAAGGCTAGAGCTGTAAATAAAACCGTTTTTTGTTTTAAATAAAACGTGAATTTCAATTTCCCTTCCGATGTTGCCGCTACATAAGATTTTCCCGTATGTTTCTGTTCTTTTGACTCTTCTGGTTTTTCTTTAACAAACTTCCACCAGCAAATCGCCCATATAAGACCAATTATCATTATGGCAATGAAAGAAACTCTCCATCCATATGAGATGGCAATAAATCCAACTATCGGACCTGCAATGGCGCCACCAAGCGGCGTCCCGCTATTCGTCAAACCAACGACTGATGCCCGTTGATTTGACGGGAACCAGTTATTCACCATTTTATTGATGGTTGCCGAAAGAGGACCTTCGCCCATCCCAAACAGGATGCGGATGACTATCATACTGGCAAAACCGACAGCAAGTACAAGTGCACCGCTGAATACAGACCAAACGATCATCGCCACGAAAAGCGTGAGCTTTGCTCCCCATTTATCTGACGCCATTCCTCCAAGGAAGTTAAATATGGCATAACCAACTGAAAAGCTACTAAAGATAATTCCCATCTGTGTTGCTGTTAAAGATAAATCATCTTGGATGAACGGAGCTGCAATGGACAGTGCAGATCGGTCTAGATAATTTATTACCCCTGCCAAGAACAAGAATACGATAACCATTCCTCTACCATTCGAAAACATAAAGTACCCCCTATAATTTCTGTAAATGCAGCTGCATTTTTGGAAACGTTTCCATTTAATAACCAAGAGTAAAGCCTATATGACCTTTAACTAAATCGGTTTAGAATTCCCGTAAAAAAGCGCTTTCTTTTTCACAGGAATCTTACAACCGTTTCTAGCAAGAATTCCTTGAAAGCAAAGTCGGTTTCAAGCGATGCACGCTTGTATCCTCATTTCCTGTTTTATTAATTTGACTAAGCAGTAACTCCGCTGCCAAGTTGGCCATTTCAATGGCTGGCTGATTAACCGTTGTGATGGTCGGTGTATAGAAACTGGCATATGGTACATCATCGATTCCTATGACCGCTATGTCATCAGGTATATTGATTTCATGCTGTTTCATGTAACGCAATACTTCATTAAGTACGATATCATTTCCTGCCAATATGGCTTGAGGCGGCTTTTCCAATTCGAAAAATTCTGAAAGCGCAAGCGGAATTTCGTCAGCATTCACGGTTTTAATATATTCAGAATTAAATGGTATCCCATGTGACGCGAGTGAATCCTTGTACCCTTGAATCCGTTCGATTCGAGGACTGATATCGCGTATTATTGAAGTGGTTATGATTGCAATGTGTTCAAGACCCTTTTCAATAAACCGATCGATCGCCAACTTGGAAGCAAGGTGGTTATCGAGCATGACTGTAGCAATATTCAATTCCTGGATCGTCCTATCCATGAAAACAATCGGGAATTGATCACTCTTCATACGTTGATATAAATCAAGGTTGTCCCCTGTGGGAAAAATGATGATCCCATCCACTTGTTTAGCTCTTAGCATTTCAATATAATTCTTTTCCTTTTCAGGGTTGTCATCTGCATTGCATACGATAATATGGAACCCTTGTTCATAAAAGTAGTTTTCTATCGCTCTAATAACTTGCGTTGAAAACGTGTGAAGGATATTGGCAACCACTACCCCAACGGTAAAAGTGGACTTTTGTTTTAAACTGCGCGCTATTATATTAGGCTGATAGTTTAACTCTTCTATTGTTTCTTCTATTTTTTTCCTGGTTTTTTCACTCATATATTCGTAGCGTTTGTTCAGGTATTGGGAAACTGTGCTTTTTGATACTTTCGCGTGATTGGCGACATCAGTAATTGTAATGGTTTTCATTTCATTCATTCCTATCGTGTGATTTCAATTCTCTGCCTAACAAAAATGGCTTAGATATATAAGGAATATTCTATTATAATAAGTAAAGCTTTACAATCACCTTCTGATGCAGTAAAAAGTCAATTTCCCATACCATGGAACTAATTTAATCACGGTCACTTGTTTGCCTTTTTATTGGACCTGAATTCAGACGCCTGAGTATGCCATGAAACCACCATCGACCGGTACCGTAATTCCCGTGACAAAGCCCGAGTAGGATTCATCAACGAGCCAAAGCATGGTACCAAGTAAATCTTCCGGCTGCCCAAAACGCTTCATGGGTGTTGAATTAATGATTTTATTAGACCTTGCTGTAAAGCTGCCATCTTCATTAAGCAGGAGATCCCGATTTTGCTTCGTCAAAAAGAATCCTGGAGCAATGGCATTCACCCGTAAACCTGCTTCGGCAAAATGAACAGCCATCCACATCGTAAAATTATTTATCGAAGCTTTGGCAGCGCTGTATGCCGGCACTTTAGTCATTGGAGCGTAGGCGCTCATGGAAGATACATTTACGATAACTGGGGCTTCCACTTGCAATAATTCTTTCCCAAAAACCTGACTGGCCAAAAATGTACCGGTGAAATTACTGGCAAAAACTTGGGAGAAACCATTTTCATCCAAATCAAAAAAGGATTTCCCATCTGCTTCTTCCCCATATTTCTCTGGAACTGTAATGGCATCAGGATGATTACCTCCCGCTCCATTTATTAATAGATCCACTCTTCCGAATGTTTCTATTATTTTCCCTCTTGCATTATCCAATGAGGCTCTATCCAAAACGTCTGCCGCAATGGATATTGCAGTGCCCCCTGTTTGTTCAATGAGTTCAACCACTTCTTGCCCTTTTTCGGCCGTTCTGTTCAATATAGCTATCCTGACACCATGACGAGCCAATTCCACAGCCATTTTGGAACATAAAACTCCGCTGCCTCCAGTGATCACCGCTACCCTGTTCGATAAGTTTTCATGGATGGGAATCATGATACCCCACCTGATTTACCAGCTTCATATGCATCCCATAATCCAAGCAAATACATGATTCCCAATGCTCGGTCATATAAACCGTAACCTGGACGGCAATCTTCACCCCATATATGGCGGCCATGATCCGGCCTGACATAGCCAGAATAATTTTGCTTATTCAATTCTTCCACGACGCCCTGTATATTGATGGATCCATCCTGGGTATGATGGGATGTTTCCACAAAGTCACCATTTTCATAAATCTTCACATTTCGTATATGGGAGAAAGGAGAACGGTTTGCATACTTTTTAGCCACTTGGACCATATCATTTTCAGGATTTGCCCCCATCGATCCTGTACACATAGTAAACGCATTCGATGGTGAATCCGAAATCGAGATCAGTTTTTCATAGCTCGGTTCTCCGGTGATGATTCTTGGCAATCCAAAAATGGACCACGGCGGATCATCCGGATGAATAGCCATTTTAATGCCGCAAGCCTCTGCAACAGGTAATATTTCTTTTAGGAATATTTCAAGATTCTCCCATAGCTGCTCCTCGTCGACAGTTTTGTAAGCTTCGAATAATTCAGAAATCCGATCCATCTTTTCTGGTTCCCAACCTGGTAAAGTTAAATCTGAAGCTTCCGTCACAGTACGAATCAAATCTTGCGGTTCTAACGTATCCACTTTCGCCTTTTCATAAAATAGGGCAGTTGAGCCATCTTCCAAAGGATGGAACATTTCCGTTCGAGTCCAATCAAAGATCGGCATGAAGTTATAACAAATGACTTTCCTCCAGCTTCCGAAAGATTTCGGATCGTCTCTTTGTATTTCTCTATATATATCATGCGATCTTCGTTACCCAATTTAATCGATTCATGGACATTTACACTTTCTACTACATCCGTGTGAAAACCAAATGATTGGATATACTCGATTTCTTCTTTAATTTCTTCCTTTTCCCATACCTCTCCAACAGGTTTTTGGTGTAGTGCCCAGACAATCCCTTTCACTCCAGGAATCTGTTTAATGTGCTCCAATGTAACTGTATCATTGTCTTTCCCGTACCATCTAAAAGTAATGTTCATCATGCACCTCCGTCATTCCGCAATCTTTTGCAGGTATTTTCCGCTTAATTCCACTGCTGCTTCATGGCCGCCATTTATATAGGCTTTGTTCAAGTCACTGCCGATCCCGATTGCTACCGCGCCTGCATTCAGCCAGTCCTTCATGTTATCCAAATTAATTCCGCCGGTTGGCATGATTCTTACATTAGGCAGTGGACCATTGACCGACTTGATGAAAGAAGGTTCAAAATGGTTTGCCGGAAATAACTTCAAAACATCACAACCTGCTTCCGTTGCCGTTGCCATTTCTTTAATTGTCATGCAACCAGGCATATAGGGAATGCCGTATCGATTACAAAGTTCGGCTACACCACTGACAAAATAGGGACTGACGATAAAATTGGCACCAGCTAAAATCGCATGTCGAGCCGTTTCAGAATCAAGTACCGATCCTGCTCCTAAGAGTGCATCCGTATTCTGCAGTTCTTTGAAAGCATCTTCAATTACCGGTGTTGTATAAGTCAATTCTATTGCCCGAACACCGCCTTCCACAGCTGCTTTGGACAGTAGTGCCGCCTCATTCGCATCCCGTCCCCGGATAACAGCTACAACTTTCGTTTCCTTTATTCGATGAATGATTGAATGTTTATCCATAACTCCTGCCCCCTTAATTAAAAACGATGATCGCTTTTCGAACTTGTTCGGGATGATTCTCCACAAAATTAAATGCTTCCTGGATATCATCGAGCGAAAATGTATGGGTAACTAAACCTTCATGTCTGAGTTTTCCTTCATTTAAAAGTTTAACCACTTTTGGGAACTGATTAGTTTGCAATCTAGAACCTTTAACCGATACTTCCTTTTTAGTGATTGGTAGTTGGGAAATCGATGAAGGACGTTCATCAAAACCGAGTACTACAATCCGGCCCGCCGTTGATACGACATCAAAGGACAATTCAAATGTCATCGGCAAGCATACTGCATCAATGACAACGTTGGCCCCTTCTCCATTCGTCCATTCTTCCACCCTTTTTTGAACATCTTCTTTTCCCGCATGGACGGTGATATCGGCGCCGCTTTCTTTAGCGAATTCCAAACGCTCATCACTTAAATCCGTTATCATCACTGATGCTCCTTGAAGCTTTGCCATCTTTAATATGCAAATCCCAATAGGCCCAGCTCCCTGGATAAGCACCGTTTCCCCTTCCTCCACTTCGCCTCTCCAAACGGCCTGTGCGCCGATGGTGTATGGCTCAGCCAATACTATTTCTTCCCAATCTAAAGAGGAATCCACAACATGCAATTGTTTCTCGGGAAGGACGAACCATTCTCTCATCCCACCATCTTCATGTACGCCAAAAACGGACAGTTTTTCACAAACATTTTGACGGCCCTTGCGGCAGGCGTAACACTTCCCGCAATAATTGATGGGCTCAATAACAACGTGGTCCCCGACTTTTATTCCCTCGACGCCTTGTCCTATCTTCACAACTTCCCCGCTACTTCATGCCCAACGACTCGCGGCAGCGTAGCAAGAGGATTCGTACCATGGTAAATATGCATATCCGATCCACAAATCCCGACTCTTTTTACTTTTACAAGGACATCCGTCGAGTTCGAAATCCGTGGTTTTTCCACTTCTTGTATGATAAGTTCATGAGCTTTCCGTACTTGAACCGCTTTCATTTCTGCCACCTACTTTGTAAGAAATTCATAAACACTTGATGCAATCGTAATACCTTGTTTCAGGTTTTTTTCTTCATTGATTTGTTCAATCTCACCCGGTACATATACGCGATCAAACCCTGGAGCAGGTTCAACCTGTTGCAGCTCTTCGATCATTTGATCCATTTGCTCTAAAAATATATCAGTATCCGTAAAGAACGAAGGATTAATTACACAAAAATAATGTCCCAGCTTCCGTTTCTTATCAAGATCGTCATACATTTTGCCAATGTGCGGGCCAAATGCCGCACCGGCCAATAATCCAGAAAACACATCTACAATTACCGATAGACCATAGCCTTTTGGGCCTCCGAAAGTGGAAAGGGAAACGACTTTATTCGGATCTGTGACCGCAGCTCCATTTTCATCAACACCCCATCCTTCAGGGATTTCCTTTCCTCTTCGCGTGCCTGGAGAATTTTCCCCAATGCAACATTGGATGTTGCCATATCAAGAATAAAGGGCTTCTTCGTTTTAGCAGGAACTCCGTAAGCGATTGGGTTGGTACCAAGAAATGATGTTTTTCCCCCGAACGGGACCACGATTTTATCCGTATGTGACATCGCGATGCCAATCAACTTTGCATCAGCGGCTTTTTGAACGAAATAGCTTAGTGCTCCGCAATGGCTGCTATTAAAAGCAGTCACCATTCCAACGCCATTATCTCTAGCCATTTCGATTGCATGGTCCATGGCCACGTCACTAATCACATGCCCAAATCCATCATCCCCATCAACTACACCGGTAACGGGCCCTGTCTTTTGGAAGGAAATCTGGGCATCGGGATTTATACCTCCTGCCTGTAAACGGTTCACATAATGCTCTGTTCGCAAAACACCATGGGAATTGACATTTCTGAGATCGGCATGAACCAATACTTCCGCAATTTTTCCGGCATTTTCTTCATTCAAACCCACTTTGGTCAGCTGTTGTATGACTAATCGTTTTGCTTCCTCGGCTTGTATCGTTACTGTTGCCATTTTCTCCCCTCATTTCTTTCAGCCATCTATCTTTCTATTACAGTCTCATTCTGTATGAAAGGCATTACTTCATCCAAATATGGTAATCCTTCATTGTCCCCTGCAACAGTGGTGACAAGAGCTCCTACACCATTTGCGAATGCCAATCTTTCATCAATCGAAAAGCCATTAAGGTATCCGTAAATATAACCGGCATCATAACCATCTCCCGCACCAACAGTATCTACAGGTATAACAGGGAAGGCTTCTTTGTCATGCCATTCACTTTTGGTATATAGTTTTGAACCATGTTTCCCGTCCTTAATGACAAGCTGATCAATAGCATTCACCTTTGCAAATTCCGCTAAAGATTCTTTTGAGTCAGTACCGATGATCAATCTTATTTCATCTAAACCTGTAAGCAAAATATCAACATTTGGAAAAATATCATAATAAACTGATCTTGCTTCCTCGATGGACCATAGCTTTAAGCGGATATTCGGATCAAAAGAAACAGGTATATTTTTTTGTTTTGCAATTTCCATTACCCTCTTGGCAATATACACATTTTTCGGATCTATAGCCAAAAATACTCCAGTAAGGTGGACTATATCAATCTCTTCAAACATCTTCTCTGTTATATCTCCCGGCTCTAAAGTTAAGATGGGAGATTGATAGCGGTAATAAAATGTCTTTCCGGAACCATCCTCCCTAATTTCTTTAAAGTTGAGAGATGTTGGATATCCATTTACATAGGCAACATCACTCATGTCCACGCCTTCTCCACGAGCGAAATTATAAATAACTTTACCGAACTCATCCTTACCTAAACGGCTTATCCATTTTGCCCGCATGCCAAGCCTTGCACAACCAATCGCAAAATTCAGTTCAGCGCCTCCTACTTTTCGCTCAAAACGGTTAACGAATCTTAAAGGTCCTGTCTCTTCCGGATTTAGCGTAATCATGGCGTCGCCCAGCGTTAAAACACCATATTTTGATGACAATACAGTACCTCCTTCTTTCGAACAATCACAAATAAAAACAAAAACATTTGATCATATCACTTTCATTATGCTTGTTAGCTAAATCGATTTAGTTATTTACTAAACCGGTTTGGTAAATCATAAGGAAATTGTAAATGAAAACCCTATCAAAAACAATAGAAAAGTTTGAAAATTTATAATTTTATTTTCATTTGATATATTTTTCCATATTAAATTTGAGCAAAATATATCATAAAAAACCATATTACGGAAAAACAGAAGGCACTGTTTACCCCTTCTTTATTAATGATTGAGAGTTTCTGATTTTTCCCCCGAGGGCTTTCAATCAAATTTACTCTTTGCTATTAATTTGGAGAAAGTTGTATAATATATCAATTGTTAAATAAGTTTGAAAGGTTGTTTGGAATGAGTTTTTTGAGAATATACATCTTACTTACCGGAATAATGATTACATGGGGGTTAAATGTCTCAGTTATTAAAATTTTAGTTGCCAATACGCAGCCCGTAACGATAACTTCTATGAGAATTTTTACTGCTTCTCTTATAGTCATTATTATCCTTTTCTTCTTTGGACTAATACGCCTTCCTAAAAAAGTGAACTTTTCTACGTTTTTGGAGGAGCGCTTTTGAGTGTGGTTTTTCATCATTATTTTTTAGCGGAGGGATTGACGAAGACTTCCGCCTCGAATGCTGGACTGATTTTGGGCATGGGACCAATATTGACTGTCATCTTGACCATGATTTTCTTTCGAAAAAAAACCCACGTTAATCAGGCTTCTTGGCTTTATCTGCGGTGCACTCGGTGTGAGTTTTACCGTTATGGCAGGAAGCGGAGGACTTCATTCTATTAATCTTGGGGATGTGGATATTTTGCTTTCCATTCTTTCACAGGCATTGAGTTTCATACTTATTAATAAAGCCTCAAAAACAATGGATCCACGATTACTAACCGGCTACATGATGCTTATCGGGTCTTTTATTCTTTTTGCCATCAGCTTATGGAAGGAACCAGAGGGCTTATCTTCACTGGCAACGGCACCGCCATCCATCTGGGGAGCTTTCTTTTTCTCCGCTATTTTTGCCACTGCCCTCGGGCACATGAGCTATAATTATGCCATTGGTAAAGTAGGAGCAGCCGAATCTTCCATATTTCTTAACTTAAACACTTTATTCTCTTTGTTAGGGGCAGCATTTTTCCTCAATGAAGCCCTTGTTCCTGCACATTTCATCGGACTTATCTTCATTGTTTCAGGAGTATTGCTTGGCTCTGGTGCAATTGAAATATGGATTCTCCAAAGGAAAAACAAACGTTTATCTGCCTAGGGCCGGAGCAAAACCTAGATTTCTTGACTTTCTATGTAAAAAGCTAAGAGATCCTACGACACTGCCATTCTTAAAAATGGCTTGTCATGGGGTCTTATTTTTATTGTCCAGCCCCAACCCAACTACAAATAAATAATTGCAGAATAATAATGGGAGATTCATAACCGTTCCAAAATACCCCCAAAATTGCATGGACATGTCCATTGAAGTGCCTGTAAAGACAAGCTTTTCTGTCAGTTAGGGCCCTTTTCTTTCAGAGGAACCTCCTAGTAGTCATATTGCCGGATTGGTTTGATGAATTTATATAAAAAAGAGACTGTCTATGCGTTTAGACAGCCTAAGATTCTTCCAGACATGCTTAAAATAAATCAATTAGCCCAGAGCGCAAACAAGCCTTCTGTTACACCCAATTTGTATATATAATACAGTCCGAATGCAAAACTTATAGCTCCCGCCAGTTTGATGAAGATTCGGTTTAAAACGATGTCCTTTCCATTCAAAGCGAACGGTATGCCTAGTATAGTTGTAAAGCACAGCATGCCAATAATTGTCCCTGCGCCAAATATAATGATATAGATGGATCCTTCGCCTATACCGGTTACGGTCGACATCGTTAGAATGACCATTGCGGCACTGCCCGCGAGACCATGGACGAAACCAATTAAAGCAGACACCAAAAAAGGCCGAAATCTATCTTTGTCGCTCGTGATATCAGGGCAAGCTTTAAATAAACTTCTCGCCCCTAGCATAACGAGCATAATACCAACGCCGAATTCCAACGTCATGCTTAACGAAACTGGAATTTCCCCTTTCATCCAAATGAATAGCATACCTATTAGAAACAGCGTACATGTATGGCCTATTCCCCAATACACCCCGTTAGAGTGGAACGTGATAATTTTTCGTATTTCCTGCCGTGGTTGCTACTGCAATTACATGATCCGGTTCTAACGAATGCTTTATCCCCAATAGGAATCCTAATGTAAGAATCGACACCAAACTCATTTCTCTTCGACCTCCCCGAGACACTTCCAAACTTCTTCATACACCCTTTTAAGAGGTATATTGTTCTGTACGGCAATTTTACGGCAATCTTCATATTCAGGTGCCTGCTGTATGGATAAGCCTTCATGGAACCCTCCCTTTATCGTCACTTCCCCCATTGTGTATGTACTTGTAAAAAAGATCGTTCAAGCCTGTGCACGGTAAGCGGATAGTAGCGTATCCCGAGAGTCGTCGTTTCAGAAAATAATACCTTCTTAATTTTTTGAAATCAACTGTTGTGAGCAGAGAAGCTGCAATAACACCCCCGGCCGATTTTTTCATATAGATTGGCGTATAAAATACATCATTTGCTCCTGATTCGAACAACAAATCCATTACATGGCCAAGCCATTCACCGGAAATATCATCTAGATTCACTTCCATTTTCACCATTTGTTCATCAAGATGCTCATGATCAGGCGGGCGGTTCATTGAGTCTCTCCTATGATAACGCGAAGGACGTTCGGATGATTTTCAAATGTTTTTGTGCCGGCACCATAGCCAATCGATTCGACAGTCATGGCTGGAAGCGAGCCGAATGTTTCAGCTAAAGCCGAAGCTATGGCAGCACCAGTCGGCGTTGCTAATTCAGAACGAATAACGTTAGAGGCAATCGGTACCCCTTTTAATATTTCAAGCGTGGCAGGAGCAGGAACCGGATATATGCCGTGATCAATATGTATATGTCCAGATCCCGTTGGAATGGCTGATGACTGAACCGATTCAATACCTATCTGATCAATTAAAATCGCTGTACCGATTATATCTATTATCGAATCTACCGCTCCTACTTCGTGAAAGTGTACTTTTTCCAGTGGAAGCCCGTGTATACGCCCTTCCGCTTCACCAATCTTCTTGAAAATGGCGAGTGACATGTTCGTTACCGATTCATTAAAGTTTGCGACTTTGATTGCCTCCACTATTTGTTTGTAAGTACGGCTGTCATGATGGTGATGAAGCACATGGCTATGGCTGTGTTCATGAGCGTGGCTGTGTTCGTGTCCTTGATTGTGGCTATGGCTGTGTTCATGAACGTGGCTGTGTTCGTGTTCATGACTGTGGCTGTGATCAAATGGTTGCTCTGATTTACTGGTAAGAATGACATCAAATTTAGTACTCGTAATGCCATTTTTGACGACCTTCCTCCAAGACAGAGTATATTCTTCATCCATGTTCAGCTTTTTTAACTCTTTTTCCATTTGTAAAGGGTCTGCACCTGCATCGATCAACGCTCCAATTACCATATCTCCGCTTATGCCGGAAAAGCAGTCAAAATATAATGTCCTCATCATCATTGATCTCCTTTTCATGTACAAGTTTGTAAATAAGCGCTGCATTGTATGCTGCACCAAATCCATTATCGATGTTCACCACACTTACACCTGATGCGCATGAATTGAGCATTGATAAAAGTGCAGATAAACCGTTAAAATTCGCACCGTAACCGATACTTGTCGGCACAGCAATAATTGGATTCGTGACAAGCCCTCCTAAAACACTCGGAAGTGCCCCTTCCATCCCCGCGACACAAACTGATACGGTAGCACTTCTTATCTCGTCTATATTATCAAGGAGGCGATGAAGCCCGGCAACGCCTACATCGTATATACGCCTGACGGGAATACCTAGAGTTTCGGCCGTCACGGCTGCTTCTTCAGCAACGGCCAAATCTGATGTCCCGGCGCATACTATTGCAATATATGCCCCGATGGATTTCGGCTTTTCTTTAACCCAAGCAAGTGTCCGTGCAATCTCGTTATACTCAAAATCACTACATACATTTTGTACAAATACTGCTTTTTCCAGGGAAATGCGAGTCACAAGAACAGAATCATTCCTTATCCGCAGCGATTGGACAATCGTTAGAATCTGTTCGGCAGTTTTACCTTCTCCAAACACAATTTCGGGAAATCCTTGTCTCCTTTTACGATGATGATCTATTTTTACAAACCCTAAATTTTCATATGATTCAAGTTTTTTCTTGGCCTCCACTGCTGTCAATGAACCATTTTGAACCTGCTCCAAAATATCGTCAATCATGACATTTCTTCCTTTTTAAGAGCTATATTCATACTTCCGCTTATATATCCAGTGAGATCCATTGATACATATTTATAACCAAATTGCTTTAGTCGTTCTGTGATCGCCACATGGTATTGAAGCACTCGCGGCATATCAATGGGTTCAACCTCAATTCTGGCAGTATCCTCTTGCGTCCTGACTCTTACTTGGTGAATATCCAATGATTTTAAGTAAGACTCTGACTTATCCACTTTCGTCAATTTTTCCTTTGTAATGATATCGCCGTATGCAATACGTGATGACAGGCAAGCAAATGACGGTTTATTCCAGGTTGGCAATCCGGCTTCCTTGGATAATACTCTTATTTCTTCTTTGAATAAATCGGCTTCTAGAAGTGGTCCCCTGATTCCTTTTTCTTTAGCTGCTTTCATGCCTGGACGAAATTCGTTAGCATCATCAGCAATAACCCCATAAATAATATTATTGAATTCATATTCTTCAAGAATAGGAAGCAGGTTGTCAAATAAACTACTTTTACAAAAATAACAGCGATTTTGATCATTTACAGTGTATCCAGGGATGGCTAACTCCGAAGTTTGAATGACATGATGTTTGGCACCAATCCATTTTGATAGCATAAGGGCTTCTTTTAACTCACTCGATGGATAGGTTTCCGAATCTGCTGTAATGGCTAACACATTTTCATAACCCAAAGTATCGATAGCGACCTTAAGCAAAAACGTGCTGTCCACCCCTCCTGAAAAAGCGACCACAACCGACTCCATTTTTTGGAGAATACCCTGCAGATTTCTGTACTTTTCTAGTAACATAGCACTTTTCCCCTTTCTGGTTTGTCTGAATTTATCCCACTGTCCACAAGCAATAACACCCTTGATGGACCACAAAAAGATTGAAAAGGAGGAAATATCACAGTCTTACTTTCATTTCCGGCTCTTATTGAACTGGTAATCATATAAGCGACGGACGACTTTAGCTTTGTACGATAGCTGAGAATTTTTTTGCCGTTTCTGCCAGCCTGTCGTAATCTTCACCTGTATTCAATTTCGCGGGATTGATCAATGAACCACCAAGTCCCGCCGCGATGGCCCCTGCCTTAAAAAAGAAGCGAGGTTGTCAAGGTTGACCCCGCCAGTTGGCATTAGAGGGATGTGAGGAAGCGGCCCTTTAAGATTATTAAAATAGCTAACACCAAGTGCATCTGCCGGAAAAACTTTGATAATGTCAGCTCCATGCTCATAAGCAGTCAATATTTCGGTTGGTGTGAGTGCCCCAGGGATACTAATAACGCCATAGCGTTTCGCCATTTTAATCGTTTGGACATTGACGGTTGGAGAAAAGATGAATTCCGCTCCCGCCATGATGACCGCACGGGCCGTTTCAGGATCCAATACTGTTCCGGCACCCGCAATTATATCATCACCGAACTCCTCTTTTACTCTATCAATTAAACGGCACACTTTGGGTGTTTCTACTGTAATTTCGAGAGTTCGGATGCCTCCTTCTTTCAAGGCTCGAGCGATTGGTATAATTTGATCGGGGCGTGCACCGCGAATGACGGCTACCAGCTTCCCATGTTTAAGCTCTTCTAGTTTAGTCATTTTTTCCACCTTTCTACCTCGTTACATCATCTGTGACGCCACTCATGAACAAATTGAGGTCTGCACGGACCGGCAAACCCTCCACATCGCCATTTACCATCGTAACCATTGCTCCCATGGCATTTCCACGTCTTACGGCTTCATCTAGCGGCAGGCCATCCAGCATGCCTGAAAGTACACCGGATGCAAAAGCATCCCCAGCACCGATGGGATCAACGACCCGTTCAACAAAGAATCCAGGAACGTATGTTTTCGGTACAGACGGGGCAGAAATTAAACAGCCTTCTTTGCCCAATTTAAGTAAGACTGTTTCGACACCGAGTTCATGGAAGTGATCGACAAAATCTTCCGGAGAATGGGAACCGTATAAAAATTCAGCTTCGGTCACCCCAGGCATGACGATATCACTTTCCGAGGCGTACTTTGTTATGATGTGACGTGCTTCATTTTCATCACCCCATATTTTCAAACGAATATTCGGATCGAAGACGATTTTTGTTCCGGTTTCTTTAGCAATGCGGATTGCTTTATCCAAGAGCGACTGACACGAATTCCCCAGTGCAGGGGTAATCCCGGTAATATGGAGATAAGCGGCGTCTTGAATGGCAATTTCCGATAGTAATTCTGCTGTCATTTTGCTAGCTGCCGAGTCTTTCCGGTAATAATAAACTCTAGTATCATTCAGCCGTCTGAATTCTTTAAAAAAAACCCCGGTAGGTGCATCAGGGTCACGAGTTACATATGACACATCAACGCCTTCTCCGCGAATAAACGATTGCATGGCATCTCCAAATTCATCCTCGCCGAGACGGCTTATCCAGCGTGACCTATGACCGAGTCGGCTTAACCCGATTGCAACATTGGATTCCGCACCGCCAAACTTCATTGAAAACGATCGGGCGTGGCGAAGTGGGCCTTCTTCATTCGGGGTAAACACTGTCATTGTTTCACCGATGGTTACAACATCCATATCATCATCCTCTTTCTCTTATCATGCTTTTACGTAATTAGAAAGCGTGCCGATCTTCTCAATGCTAATGTTTATCCGGTCACCATTTTTCAACCAGATTTTCGGATTCCGCCCCATTCCAACGCCAGGTGGCGTACCAGTTGCAATCAAATCACCAGGCATTAGTGTCATGGACTGTGATAAAAATGATATGATTTTCGGAACCGTAAAAATTAGGTTGCTTGTATTTGAATCCTGCATAATTTCACCGTTTAATTCAAGCTTAATCGCTAGTTTGTGGGGATCGCCCACTTCATCATGTGTAACGATAACAGGACCTAATGGAGCAAATGTGTCTGCCGTTTTGCCCCTTGACCACTGCCCGTCCTGAAATTGCAAATCTCGCGCACTTATATCATTTATAATTGTATAGCCAAAGACGTATTCAATTGCCTCATCTTCTGATACATGTTTCGCTTCTCTTCCAATGACAAACGCAAGTTCTGCTTCAAAGTCGACCTCGTTTGAATTAATTGGGATTTCAATCGCATCATTATGACCTGCAATCGCATTCGAATATTTTGAAAAAATGACTGGCGAAACAGGCGGTTCCATCCCCGTTTCCTTGCAATGATCAAAATAGTTAAGTCCTACGCAAATGATTTTATCCGGCTTTGCGATTGGCGGCAGGATTTTCACTTCTGACGGTTTGAATATAGCATCCTCATTCATCCGTTGCTCGATTAACTGTTCAGCACGTGTGCGTAACTCGCTGCTTCGTTCTATGAATTTTTTCATGCAAGCAGGAAATTCTTCTGGACCGAGAGCCGTTAAGCTGATAATTTGATCATCTTGAACAAGACCGATGTGCTGTTCGGTTTGCACGGAAAAAGTTGCTATTTTCATATTTTTCCCCTTTCTTAGGTTAATGCGTATGGTGTTTTTTCCCTTTTAAGACCTGAATGATATTTCTTGCTGCTTTTTGACGAAGTTCAACCATCGCTTCCTCAGAATACCAGGCGCTGTGCGGCGTAATGATGACATTGTCCATTGTGAGTAGCGGGCTATCGATTCGGACCGGCTCATTTTCTGTCACATCAAGTGCTGCACCTGCAATGATCCCTTTTTCAAGTGCATCAGAAAGTGCTTTTTCATCGATTATCGGTCCACGTGCCGTGTTAATGATGACCGCATTTCTCTTCATCTGTTTAAGGCGCTCCTCATTGATCAGGTGGTATGTATCATCAATTAAGGGCACATGGATCGACAAATAATCGGCTTCGCCTATAATTTCGTCGAGATCCATTTTTTGAACCCCTACAGCAGCCATGTCTGCCGCCGATACGAAAGGGTCATAAGCAGCGGTTTTAAAACCGAGCGGTTTCACCTTTTCAATGAAACGGCGCGGAATCCGGCCAAAGCCTAGAACCCCAACCGTTTGTTCGTTAAAACGGTGAATCGGGACACACACTTTGAAGTCCCAGTTACCTTTTTTCACTTCCTTATTTAACAGTGTCACTTTCCGCGCCGACGAAAGTAAAAGTGCCAATGCATGATTCGATACTTCTTCCATGCCATAATCCGGTACATTGGCGACAGTAATCCCCTTTTCTTTAGCCGCATTGAGATCAATTGTATTGACGCCAACCCCATAGCGGGAAATGATTTTGGTGTTTTCAAGCGACTCGATGACTCGCCGTGAAATAGGAGCATATTGATTTAAAATTGCATCCACTTCTTTTGCCTGCTCCGTTACTTCTTCTTCAGTTTTGCATTGCGCTTTGATGAAATCGATTTCCAGACCGCTTTTTTGAAAAATCTCTTCTTCATATTTCAAATGGTCAAATTCGTAATCCGTTAATAATATTTTAAAGGGCATTTGGGCTCAACTCCTTTCTTGTAATACCAGACATCTATTTCGCTGCTGCCTTTTCAATTTTTGCAATACCGAGTCCTTCTGCACCGAGTTTCGATGTTCTGGCTTCTGGAAAATATCGTTCGATCATTTGAATACCAATTGCGGCACGACGTACACGTTCTTGAGCGAGTGAGATGTTCGTACTTTCCCATTGTTTCCCTGATGGGTATACATCCGGGTGATTACGAAGACCGAATTTGATATATACAGGCGCCAATACACGGATAATTTCCGGTATTTCATAATAGCGAAGAAAACCGCCGAAGGTATCCGGAACTTCAACGTATAAATCAATTGGAATGTTTATTGATTGCCGGATTGCTGCAAGTTTAGGCAGCGTTAATGCAGGTGGTACGTTATAGGTATCCGCTCCGATGTCTTCCATTAATTTAACGGATACTGGATTGGATGAACCCATTTGAACCGATACTTTTACAACAAAGTCTTCCGGAAGCTGTCCGAATTTTTTCATTTCTTTCGTTAAAAGGAGGAGTCCTTCATCCGCAACCAACGCACCGCGAAGACCAAGTGCAGCTCCTCTTTTCAAGTCTTCCATGGCATAAACAAGCTGGTCGGATCCTTCATGGCGGATTCCCTGGGATTTTCCTCCTGGCGTAAGCGGTCCTGCGCTGACATCCCATGAACCCCTGGGACCGACAAACAAACTGAGCTCCATGCCGCGCTCTGCTGTCATTTCACACATTTCTTTAATCTCTTCATCCGTTTGAAGCATGATGCCGCTGCCCTGAGATATTCGGTGAATGGTCAAACCGAGTCGGTCAATTTCTTTCAATGTTTCTTTTAGTGCCGCTGGACCTTCTACACTTGGCAGTTCAACGCGGTATTGAGCACCGTCCGGAAATGTTTTCGTTGATGTAGGAAGTTCTTTAAGATCAGTTGATGGGTAGCCTAATTTTTCGAGCAAGTCGCGTGATTCTTTCATTTTTGGACGCCTTCTTTCATATTTATATTTTTAAAAGAGCAGCTACTTTGTCACTCAAATCATCAGGGTATACATCGCATGGGGCACGGTGTCCAGCCGCAACGTCAAACCAGCGCTGATGAACCGCTTCTTTCATGGCTGTAAAAAATGTCGGACCGTAATTGTACACATCCATCAGTTTTGAAATCATTTGATGATTTTTCTGTGCTTCAGCGAGATCCCCTTTATGATACGATTCATATAAATGTACGGATATTTCCGGGGCAAAGACAGCGCTTCCATTAATGCTTCCCGCTGCACCAATCATTTGAGCCGGAAGCAAATGCTCGTCAAACGCGGAGAAGACTCTGAAATCACTGCGAACTTTCTTCACTTCCGCCAGCACTTGACGAAGGTGGCCGAAATCACTGACCGTCTCTTTAATACCTGCAATGTTTGAATGATCTTGGGCTAATTTTTTAATCAATTCGATTGATAAATTTTGTCCGGTCAAGAGCGGGATGTTATAAATGAATACTTGCAGATTAGTATGATTCGCTACGCTGGAGAAATGTCGATATAATTGCTCGTCAGACAGCTTCCAGTAATATGGGTTTACTACCAGAACGCCGTTCGCTCCATGCTCTTCTGCATATGAAGTCAGTTCTTGCACCTCTTTTAATGCGGTATGCCCAACGCCGACCATAACTGGCACTCGTCCATTAATGTGCTTTAACATTTCACGTACATATAATTTCCTTTCTTCCGTTGTAAGTGATGAGAACTCACCTGAACTACCCATTAACAAAATACCGTCAATATTCCGTGAGATTAATAGGTCGATATACCTTCTGTTCAACTCCATATCCAAGTTCCCCGTTTCATCAAATAAGGTGACTACCGGTGGAATGATGCCATGAAAGTCCATTATTTCCCCTCCTTTTATTACCATTCAGCGATACTCCCATCTTCATTACGCCAAATTGGGTTTTTCCAATCATGTCCGGTCTCTGCTGCCTGCATCACTTTCTCCTCATCGATTTCCACCCCGAGACCCGGATTATCCGGAATGTTCACATAACCATCTTCATAGTCGAATAATTCTGGATTTTTCATATAATCGAGGATGTCCATGCCTTCGTTGTAATGAATACCAAGGCTTTGCTCCTGAATAATGAAATTTGGTGTCGTTGCGTCCAAATGAATGGATGAAGCAAGAGTCATCGGACCGAGCGGGCAGTGCGGCGCAATCGCTACATCATACGCTTCCGCCATTGCGGCAATTTTTTTCCTTCTAAAATACCACCTGTATGAGACAGATCCGGCTGAATTATATCGACATAACCATCCTGAAGTAGTTGCTTAAAGCCCCAGCGCGTATACATCCTTTCACCCGTTGCAATGGGACACGTAGTATGCCAGGCAATCTCACGAAGTGCTTCATTGTTTTCCGGGAGCACCGGTTCTTCAATGAACATTGGACGGTATGGTTCGAGTTCTTTCACAATCACCTTTGCCATCGTTTTATGAATCCTCCCGTGAAAATCCACACCGATGCCAAAGTCTTTGCCAACCGCTTCCCTAATTGAAGCAACGCGTTCGATGACCGCTTCCACTTTTGAAAAGCTATCTATGTAATTCATTTCTTCTGATGCGTTCATTTTGACTGCAAGGAATCCCTTCTTCTGTTTTTCTTTGCGGCAGCAACTACATCCATAGGTCGGTCTCCTCCGACCCATGAGTACACTTTAATTTTTTGACGTGCTTTGCCGCCGAGCATTTGGTATACAGGGATATTGAAGTATTTTCCTTTTATATCCCATAGTGCCTGTTCAATTCCGGAAATGGCACTCATTAAAATTGGCCCCCACGGTAAAATCCACCTCGATATAGCGTTTGCCAGATGTCTTCAATATCGTTTGGATTTCTTCCGATCAAATAATCGGTCAATTCGTTAACTGCTGCTTTAACCGTTTCAGCTCGCCCTTCCACGACAGGCTCTCCCCAGCCGGAAATGCCTTCATCCGTATCGATCTTTAAAAACAGCCAGCGGGGTGGAACTTTGTATAAAGATATTTTTATGATTTTCATCAAGCACCTCGCATAAATTTTTTGGAAGAAAGAGAGATTTTGGAAACCTCTCTTACTCTAGTTAAGAACCTTTAATAAAAACCGTTTTTATGGCTGTATAAAATTCTTTCGCCGCTTCACCTTGCTCTCGCGAACCCGTGCTCGATGCTTTCATACCCCCGAATGGGGCTTGCAACTCTACGCCCGCGCTTTCAGCGTTAATGCGGACAAGACCTGCTTCAATTTCATCAATGAAATCCAAAATTGAGCTAATATTTGATGTGAAGATTGATGCACTCAATCCGTATTTCGTATTATTTGCCAAGTTAATCGCTTCAACAAGATCGGTTGCTTTCATAAGCGCGATAACTGGTCCAAAAATTTCTGCCTGTGCAATCTCCATTTCGGACGTCACGTCTTCAAAAATCGCTGGTGTGATGAAAAAGCCCCTACCATAGTCTCCGCCAGTTAATATCTCCCCGCCATATATGAGTTTTGCGCCCTCCTGCTTGCCTTTTTCAATGTACTGCGTCACCGTATTGAACTGACTTTCGCTTGCACAGGGGCCCATCCAAACTCCATCTTGAAGGCCGTTGCCAACCGTTATTTTCGCTGCTGCTTCTACCAGTTTTTGCTTAAAAACATCATAGACCGATGATTCAACAACAACACGACTTGAAGCTGTGCATTTCTGGCCGGAAGAACGAAATCCACCGCTGATGACC
This sequence comes from Peribacillus frigoritolerans, assembly GCA_030562215.1. Lineage (GTDB taxonomy): Bacteria > Bacillota > Bacilli > Bacillales > DSM-1321 > Peribacillus > Peribacillus frigoritolerans_B. The sequence goes on from JAUPFL010000003.1 coordinate 158,583, forward strand.
GCCTCGACAGCTTGGTCGATGTTTGCATCTTTCGTTACGATGACTGGATTTTTTCCACCCATTTCAAGCTGATATTTTATGCCGCGGGCGGAAGCTGATTTTGCGACGCTCTGACCGACACTTTCAGAACCGGTAAATGTGATCGCATTCAAAAGCGGATGATCGATGAGTCCTTGACCGATGATCGACCCTTTACCGGTAATAAAATTCACAACACCCTCAGGGAAGCCTGCTTTGGTAAAGCATTCCATGACTTTCGCAGCTGTAACGGCTCCCTCCGTAGCAGGTTTCCATACGATTGTATTGCCATACACAAGAGCTGGAGCCATTTTCCAGATCGGTATTGCAACAGGGAAATTCCAAGGTGTGATTATCCCTACAACACCTAGGGGGTTCGTTTCGTAAACATTAGGGCATCTTTATCGGATGATGGTATAACATCCCCGTCTTTCCGCATCCCTTCCCCAGCATAGTAACGCAGGATTGCAACACCTCGTGCCGTTTCACCCTTTGCTTCCGGTAACGTTTTACCCATTTCGCGAGTCATGGTTTCAGCAATTTCATCCAGATTTTCTTCCAATATATTGGCCGTTTTATAAAGGATTTGTCCACGTGCAGATTGCCCGAGCCTGCGCCAATCCCTTTTTGCCTTGTGCGCTGCAGCTACAGCTTTGTTCAAGTCATCTTCGGTTGAGCTTTGTACGTAGCCAACCGGCTCTTTGTCCGCAGGATTAATACTTTCGATTGTATTTCCAGAAGATGCATTCACCCACTCATTATTAATGAAATTTTTATATGTTTTCGTTGCAAATGTAGTTGATATCATAATCATTAGCTCCTTTTACGTTTTAGAATGTCGGTCCAATTCTCCAAATACCAAAGTCATGCTGCTTTAATATCTCCGCTTTTGTTAGTTTTCCGTTTGAAACGTGTTGAATTTCTTCCATAATGCGCCTGCCCACTTCATCAACGGTTTCTAATCCATCGACAATCGTACCAGCATTTAGATCCATATTTTCATTCATCTTGTCAAACATTGGTGTATTAGTTGAGATTTTAATGACGGGTGAAATAGGAGAACCTGTTGGCGTGCCTCTTCCACTAGTAAAGAGAACGATTTGGGCTCCGCCTGCGACCATGCCTGTCAATTGCTCAATGTCATGGCCAGGCGTATCCATCCATACTAGCCCTTTTTTTGTGGGCACCTGGGCATAATCAATGACTTCTTCCAATCTTGTTGTACCTGATTTTGTCGCTGCACCCAGGGATTTTTCTTCTAGTGAGCTGAGACCTCCCTCAATGTTTCCCGGACTTGGATTTCCGGTGCGGATGTCTACGCCCATTTGAATCGAGCGGTCTTCCATCATTTTAATAACCGCATAAGCTTTTTTGCTACCTGGTCGTTTGCCGCCCTGTTTGCGATCAAATGCTCTGCACCGATGAGTTCAGTCGTTTCCGCTAATATTGCGGTTCCCCTTGCTGAACTACCAAATCGCTTGTACGTCCGACTGCCGGGTTCGCCGATAAGCCGGAGCATGCATCCGACCCACCGCATTCTGTGCCGACAATCAGCTCGCTAAAATCACATAATTCCCGTTGCACCATCGAGGCATCCTGGACCATTTTGACCGCAATTTTAGATACTTCGGCAATTGTTTGAAGAGTGCCGCCATGATCCTGGATCGATACAGTTTCCACTGGCTTACCGCATTTGGCAATTTCATCCCCAATACGGTGCGCCTGATGTGTCTCACAGCCAAGCCCGAGTACTATGACACCATATACATTTGGATTCATTCCCATCCCTGCATAGGTTCTGGCCGTTTGATCATAATCAGTGCCCACTTGCGCACAGCCATGCTGATGAATGAATGTGACGGTTCCGCTCACCAATTCTGTGACGCGCTGTGCTGTTTGAGTTGCACATGTTATCGTTGGCAAAATCAGTACGTGATTCCGTACACCGACGCGGCCATCAGGACGACGGTAGCCCCAAAACTGCACTTTTTCATTCAGCAATTTTGTCACCTCTTCCTCTTTTGCCTTCTAAATTGTGTACATGAACATGTGCACCAGCGGGAATAAAAGCTGAGGCTGCACCTATGACTTCCCCATATTTAATTATGTCTTCTCCTTGTTCGATGGCTTTGACTGCGAACTTATGCCCAAAACGAATCGGTTCAAGAATGGGTACGACAAGTTCTTCAAGGTCTGACTTCACAACAACTGATGTATTTGCAGGGATTTCGGATAAAGCGACAGCTACACTATCTTTCCTACTTAAGTAAAGTGTTTTATATTCGCTCATTTTGTCACCCCTTAAATGGTTTGAACTGCTTTACTTTGGATAACCGGGTTGTTTAATACCCCAATCCCTGGTATTTCGATTTCAATCCGGTCATCGCCTTTCAATGTAAATTCATTTGGCGGAACCACGCATGTACCTGTAAGTAAAACCGATCCATCAAAAATAGTGTTATCTAAAACTAAATAGTCGACAAGCTCTTCCAATTTTCGTTTCAATTGGTTTACTTTCGCTTCACCTTCAAATACTTTTTCTTCATTTCGAAAAATCCGGCACATGATTTTAAGCTCATATGGATCCTGAACAGCCTCTTTTAACAAGATGGCCGGTCCAATGGAACAAGAGTTTTTCCAAACTTTTGCCTGTGGGAGATAAAGCGGATTTTCACCTTCAATATCACGGCAGCTCATGTCATTACCTGCGATATATCCGAGTACCGTTCCCTTTTTATCGATGACAAGACCAAGCTCAGGCTCCGGAATTTGCCACTTTGAATCTGAACGCAAGTATACCGGGTCATTCGGGCCTACGGTTCTTGCTGCAGTCGATTTAAAGAAAATCTCAGGACGCACTGCATCATAAACTTTGTCATAGAAAGTTTGGCGGTCCAGCTTCCCTTGCGTAGCTTCGTAGTTACGTGCTTCCTTGCTTTTCTTATACGTAACGCCAGATGCCCATACTTCCGGTGCGTCGATAGGCGTAGTTAATTGAAGACCTTCCAATGGCTGCTTTTCCCCTTCGGCGACAATTTGTTTTACAATGTCAAACGCAGTTCTGTTTTCATGGCGTGCCGTTGAAATCAACGACATAAAATCCATAAATGGAAGGTCCACCACATTGTTTTCGTTTGTCACGGCAGCAAGTTGTTTTTTGTTTTCATTTACATAGCGAATAATTCTCATTTGCTAGTTCCTCCTAATGGCAGACCTCTTTTTATATTTTTTGATATTCATAACCGAGCTCCTGCGAAATTTTACTGCTGCATTCCTTTAAGAGACGTACATAATACTCATGTGTTTCTTCGTTTACTTTCGAAGCAGGCATCGATACACTCATTGCAGCGATTACCTTTCCTGAATAATCTTTTATCGGTACGGCAAGACAGAAAATGCCCGGTTCATTTTCTTCATTATCCATTGAATACCCATTAATGCGTACTTTTTCGATTTCTACCAAAAACTGCTCCTTGGATCTAATCGATCTTTCTGTCGGTCCCGTATAATCATAGCCTTCCAAGAGCAAATCCAGTTCACTATCTGTTTTCGTTGCAACAAGAGATTTGCCAACTGCACTTGTATGAATTGGAACACGCCGGCCAATACGGGAATACAGGACCGTTACCCCAGTACCTTCCACTTTATCGATATAGACACCTTCCTGCCCGTCCAATATGACAAGGTGCAGCGTTAAATTCGTTGTTGCTGAAACCCATTCAAGATGTTTTCTGGCTACGTTGCGCAAATCGAGATGGGTCACAACAACGCTTCCCTCTCCAATAACTTTAATCCCAGCGAGTATTTTCCATTTTCTTCACCTTGTGAAATATAGTGATGCTCCTGTAAGGTTTTTAAAAGTGAATGAACCGTACTTTTATGTAAATTCATTCGTTTACTTATCTCCGTGATAGTTAGTTCGCGCTCACGCTCATCAAATAAATCCAATATTTTCAAGGCACGCTCCACCGATTGGATGATAGGCATCGTTCCTCACTCCTTTAATTATTCTGTCTACCTTTATATTATCGGATTTTTGACGAGCATTCCTCACTTTATTTCTACTTTTTTCCTTGGAGAAAAATATCCTGTTCGTAATCAAGTACTGCATCCTCAATGACAGCGATTGGAACCACACCATTTGCTGCATCTGTATGTCCTAACATCCTGTTGCTGGCCGCAACCATTTTTTGTCTAGCTTTCATCCGTTGCTTGCGTTCAGCTGCTAATGATTGTCTTTCTTTTTTAAATGATCAGTAAAATCATGAACAACCTTTCCTGAATGAAGTTGAGTAGCATCGACTAAATCAATCCGTCGATCACGAAGTTGAAGGTGAATTACATCCCCTGATTTAAGTAAACCAATTCCGCCACCTTCATACGATTCCGGTGTCATATGTCCTATAGCAGCACCATATGTGACTCCTGAATAGCGGCCGTCGCTTATGATTGTAGCGATTTTTTCATAACACGATTTGCATTGATGTGTTGCATTGGTGTAAACATTTCCGGCATTCCAAATGCCACTGGCCCCTGTCCTGAGATAATAACCGCAATTTTCAATGTGCCTTCTTCAACCATCCTGTCAAATAACTCCCCATAGGTAGCAGTTTTTAGAAGCGACCATTCAGGCTCATTGTTGTATTTAAGAGATTCGAGCAATAGATTATGTCCGAATAGCTTTTGCTCTTTTATCTTTGAAAGCAGATTAGAATCGAGCAGGCTTTTATTTGCATCATCTTCATTTTCGTAATAAAGGACAAATGCCAGTTTATCATCGAATTGGTCAAGCTGTGGTGTCGGCATTCCGCTGATTTTTACAACGGCGCTTTCAAAAAGTTTCCTTTTAATACATCAACACCACTGAATCCACGGCGTGGGCTGGATAAAATCACCTGATTTTCCTTTACATTAACCGCTTTTAGGCTTTTTGTAATCGAAAGACGTTCTTTCCAAGTTTTTGCGGCGACAGTCGGTGCATCCTGATCCATTGGTACACCATTCTCAATGAGTTCATAAAAAGTGTTTCCATTCCCCTGCTTGTCCCGCTGCAACACTGCATTGCAAGTGAATAAATGTCCCTACCTTCTGTCAAACTGTAATCAAATAAGTCAGGAATTGGATGTAAATGGTGAATGCGGTCAAGGTCCCATAAACTGAATTTGTATCCCGCATAAAGCATGCCTGCGACAATATGCATCATTAAGTTAGTAGAACCACCCGAAGCGCTGTGAATGCGGATTGCATTTTTTATGTTCGCAGCGACAATGTTGGCCACGCCGTAGCGCTCTTCGTTTATCATGCCGGCAAAACTATCAAGTACAGAGTTAATCTGGCGTTGTGTTGGAGGATCGGTTAACAGCTCAACGGCTGGATGGACGAGACCCATGCCTGCCACTAAATGACGTGAACTATTCCCCGTACCATTGAAGGCACATACACCTCCCTGCCCGTCACATGTTGCGACTGCAAGTCTCATTTCAAAATATTTATGCTGTTCCTTCGTCAATATTCCTCGTTCATAGGCCCGTTCAAACACGCCCTGGAATGCAGTATTGGATGAACATTGCAATATATATGCCATCGTATCTCGTAAATCAATGGCTACATCGGCTGCGCCTTTACTTTCCGCATTTTTCGCAAGAGTTTCCAATTCTTCAATCACGTCTTCTGGAATCGAACCGCCTTCTAAAACGTGAGCAGGTGCGAATGTTGCGAAAAATGGTGCTTCACCTCGGTTGCGGCGAACTCGATCAACATGTGCTAGTGCACTTACAACACCAAGAGGCTGCTTATCACACCCTTGAATGACAAATGCACCATGATAACTGTGAGCTTCTAGCTGGTTGACAACCATTTGTGCAACTGCGTTTCGGCTCTGGAGAGAGTAACTCATTCCTTGATTGTTTTGCGCAGTGCCATCACACATTACCGGTGTCGAGAAATGAAACGGCACGCCGCCGTTTTGCCAGATGCGGATTGCTGCCCGTGCCGACGTTTGGTAATCCATTATATGGGCCGGGTGATCGGACGAGCCACCGATAATTGCGATACGCGGGGCATTCCTTTCTAGCCGCAAATAAATTTCTTCAAGCGTCCAATCAGGCTTGCCCCTTCATATGTGGCTCCAAGCGTCAGCTTCGAGCGGTCCAACAGCCCCGCAACCGTAATGGGTTCATTTGCTTTTCCCTGTACATTATCGCGGTAAGGGTTTATTTCGTTATCAATGAGGGGATATAGGTGTGTCATTTCAGCACTCCTTTTCTGGTTTCAAATGAATTCTTCCGTTCTATAAAGATCAGTTTTAGTCCAGTACCAATTCTTCTGGGTCTGACAAGATCTCTATATCTTTAATTTTTAAAGCTTCTTCCATCATGCTTTCAGAAATCCAAATTTCACCGATTTCAAGAGTGTTTTTAATTCTTACTACTCTCACTTTATTCAAATCGAAGGCATTGCACGTTTTGATGGCAGCTTTTACAGCCAATTCCTGCGTATCCAAAAACATCGGGAGCTTTACTACATCTGTTACTGTGCTGGTGAGTGCATTTGCATACCCTTTTTCCCATTCTATTTCATTCATGACGGCTTTTGTCGTCATATCTGCCATGCCGATGCCGTTTGCATTACCGTGAGTTTTTTCAGTAAGTCCGAGTACAACGGTCCGTTTAACGTCTGGCCCCCGGTAGCATATGGTGTGGCGAAGTTACCCGTTATATTCGGGTCCATTCCATCCCCCGAAATGTCCTTTCCGAGTTCATTTACAATAAGTACGTCCATCGAATCGAAATGTATTTTCGGCATCAATGATTTTGCTTCAAGCAATAGTCCCGGCTCCACTTCCCCCAGTTCCTCTGCTGGGACTGCGACGATTTTCGCTGGTTTATCATAAGCATTTTCAATCGTCGCGAGACCAAATATGATAGGAGCTTTTGACAAGGAAATCTTCGCCATTTCAGGGACATGTTCGGCCATATACTTAAAGCTGTATGCATGTGCAGCTTCGGCTCCCTTTTGCTTGCCTAAACCGATTGTAATCATTTTCATAAGTCCGCTTTCAACTGGTCCGCGAAATGCCGTATGCGGTTTTATCCGATTAATGACTATGATTTTATCGGATTCATATGCAAGCTTATCAATATAGACAGGGAGGCCATTTGGCAATTCATCCAGTTTAATAACTTCCATCGATGACCTGATTGGCGCTCCAACCGCCTCTTCTGAAATACCCAGCTGAAGCAACACATCGATTTGCCCTTCCGCCGTGGCACCACCATGGCTTCCCATTGCAGGTACGATGAAAGGATTGCCGCCAGCCTCCATAACGGCAGCCACCGTTTCTCTTACTAAAGTAGGAAGGTCCGCTACCCCCTGCTGCCTACTGCAATTGCCACCCTGTCATTATCTTTTATTCTTGATAAGACACCTGCTTCCTTAATCACTTTCTCCACCTCACCAGCTACATCAGCGATTTGTGGGGTACGAAATTTCTGCCTCACTTTGACCATTTTCGGTAATTTGATTTCACTTAATAGTTCAGAGATGATATCCATTTTCGTTCCTCCAGACAGAATGGATTATTTACCGCGTACTTTTTCAACTTCGCTCATCATTTCTTTTACTAGATCTTGTCCAAATTTCTGAGCATATTCATCCGTCACTGGTTGGATGGCTTTCTTCATTTTTTCCATTTCTTCCGGCTCTACTTCATTGATTTTCATTCCTTCTTCTTTTAGATACTTAAGTGCTTTTTCATTTTCTTTTTGGTTAACTTCCCGTTGATACTTTCCAGCCTCCTGTGCGGCCTCACTCATGATTTTTTGCTCTTGTTCTGAAAGGTCATCCCAGAACTTTTTACTTACAAGGAATACAAATGGTGTATAAACATGATTTGTAAGACTTAAGTATTCCTGCACTTCATTATATTTTTGCGTTTGAATCGTTGCGAGTGGGTTCTCCTGACCATCAACAGTGCCTGTTTCCAAAGCAGTGAATACTTCAGAGAAAGCCATCGGCGATGGATTAACACCCAACTTGGAAAATGCATCTAAATGCACTTCATTTTGCATGGTACGAAGTTTAAGTCCTTTGAAATCCTCAGCCGTTTTAACAGGGTGTTTGCTGTTGGTTAAGTTTCGGAACCCGTTTTCCCAGTATCCCAAACCTACTAAATCATGTTCCGGTAATTTATCCAAAAGCTTTTGGCCTACTGCACCATCAAGTACTGTATAAGCTTCCTCTTCATTATTAAAGACAAATGGGAAATCATAAATTCCAAATTCCTTAATCATACCGACAAGTGGAGAAGTTGAAGGTACTGTTACTTCCTGTAAACCGCCTTGAAGTGCTTCTGTCATTTTCTGATCATCTCCAAGGGTGGCATCAAAAAGTTTTTGACTTTCATTTTCCCGCCGCTTTTTCTTCAAGGAGTTCTTTAAATTTTTCCATCCCCTGCCCTTGTGGGTGCATTTTACTATTTCCGATTCCTGCTTTAATCGTTCTTTCCTGTATACCATCAGCTGTGGCGCTTTCATTTTGTCCGCTTCCGCAAGCGCTTAATAGTAGTACTGAAGGCAGTAAAACTCCAACCGCCAAACGTTTGAACAATTTATTCATTTTCATTTTCCTCCTATAAAATAAGATGAATACCAGGATACAGACCCAAATATTTGTTTAATTCCGTTAGGAGGTAAACCATTCTAGAGGAACCAGCACTATGGAAGGAAACAAAATCAACAAGATCAATACAATTACTTCCACAAGCAAGAAAGGCCAAATCCCCTTCATGATTTCTTCCATACTGATCTTACTTATGCCGCACATGACATTTAACACGGTTCCGACCGGTGGTGTAAGTAAACCGATGGCATTATTCAGGATAAACAGGACACCAAAGTAAACGGGATCAATCCCTGCAGCGACCACCAAAGGCATCAAGACAGGTGTTAGAATAAGGATTGTCGGCGTCATATCCATAGCGGTTCCAACAACGATAACCAATAAGTTTATCATTATTAATAGAAGGAATGGATGCTCCATAAATGGCTCCAGTAATCCAATTACCTGACCAGGTAAATCGGCTACAGTTATCAGCCAGGATGATACGAGAGCTGCAGCGACCAGAAACATGACAACACTCGTCATTTTTCCTGCATGTACAAAGACCTCATACAAATCTTTCACTTTCATTTCACGATAGATTACAAGACCGACAAAAATTGCGTAGACTGCCGCCACCACTGCCGCTTCAGTCGGTGTAAATAAACCGAATTTCAATCCACCAATGATAATGACGGGCAGGAATAGAGCCCAAATGCCTTGACGAAGTGAAGTAAGTATTTCTTTTGTTGAAGCTCGGGGGTTAACGGCGACTTTATCTTTTCGTGCGACAATGGCCCAGGTAACCGTAAGTCCAACCGCCAGTAAAATTCCTGGAACGATTCCTGCCATAAAAAGCTTTGTAATGGACACACCACTCGCGACACCAAAAATGATAAAGCCAATACTTGGCGGAATGATCGGGGCAATGATACCACCTGATGCAATCAATCCACTTGATCGGTTCACATCATAACCGGACTTCACCATCATTGGAATTAATATAGCCCCAAGCGCTGCAGTATCGGCAACAGCAGATCCTGATAAACTCGCAAACAGCACACTCGCTATGATCGCAACGTAGCCTAGGCCTCCCTTGATATGGCCAACCAAGTTCATTGCCATCTCAACGATACGCCGTGATAATCCGCCCCTATTCATCGCCTCTCCTGCCAGCATAAAGAACGGTATGGCCATTAGAGGGAAGTTATCGGCGCCACTGATTAGATTTTGTGCGATTATTTGACTATCAAAAATACCAAGGAAATACATTAACACTACGCTACTTACAAGTAAGGCAAAGGCAATCGGTATTCCAAGTCCCATGGCTCCCAGTAAAGATCCGACAAATACACCTATCATCCCTGTTTCTCCTCCTTACCGATCCTAATATCTGAAGCGAATTCATCAGCATGGAGAGAAATTAGCTCTTCTGACTCACTTATCATCACCAATTCATCGTCTTTAATTTTATTGAAGAAAACCCGATACAAATTGAAAATGATCATGCTGCCCATTGAAACACTCACAAGAATACCTGTCCCATATACAAATGCCAGTGGCATGCCAGTGGCCGGTGCAGTACTATCAATGTTTATCAATGTCATTTTCCAGCTGCCATCCAAGATCAGAATAAGAACGAATAACATCATCAAATCACTAATAACAAGAACCACTTTTTTCATCTTATTCGGGAGCCGTTTGATGACCATATCGACACCTAAGTGTTCTTTGTTTTTGAAAGCTCCGATGGCGCCAAGGAACGTCAACCAAATAAAGAGATACCTTGACATTTCTTCTGACCAAGTAATTCCTGAATTAAAGTAATAACGAAGAACTACATTACCAAACACGAGTACGACCATTATTGCTAAAGCAACTGCCATAATAATGTTCAACGAATTCTCCATGATTCTGGATATTTTATTCACCTATACATCTCCCCTTCCTATCTAGAGCGCCTTCTTCATTCTGCTTTTATTTTTCCGACCAGCTCCTCCGCCCAGTCATTTTTCTCAAAGACTTCATCATAAACAGGTTGAGATGCTTTTAACATTTTTTGTGAAAAGTCTTCGTCAGGCTTAGTGAATTTGATTCCATTATCCATTAGATATGCTTTGTCATCTTCATAACTTTTTTCCATCAAATCAAACTCATATGCTGCCGACTCCTTTGCTGCTTTTTGAATGATTTTTTGTTGCTCCTTTGTTAGCCCTTTGTAGAATTTGCTATTGATAATGTAAATATTGGGGCTGAACATATGCTTGGATTCCAGTACATCACTTTGAACTTCATTCCACCCCGAGGATCTCAGCGTGGCAATGGGATTGTCCTGGGCATCAACAACCTTTTGTTCAAGTGCGGTAAAAACTTCTGAAATAGGCAATGGGCTAACGTTTGCCCCCAATGATTCACCTAATTTTATGTAATTCGGGATGTTCGGCATTCTGAGTCGAAGTCCGTCAAAATCTTTCATACTCTTAATTTGGCGATTACTCGAAAACATCCTAAATCCGTTTGCACTCCATGCAAGCGGTGTCACTCCATGCTTTGGATCAAGCTCTTCTGTCAATTCCTCTCCGATAGGTCCATTCAATACCTTCTTTACATGATCGTAATCCCTAAATAGGAAGGGCCATTCCGGAACACCCATTTTAGGAATGTCCGACTGCATAATAAGCCCAGGGACACCCATTTCGATTGTTCCGTTTCTGACGCCGTCATAAAATTCTTTTTCTGCACCTAATGTACTGTTCGCATAAATCCGAACCTCTAGTTCACCATTACTCTCCTTTTCAACCACTTTTTTGAATTTTTCTTTCAAAGCAATGTTTTGAGGATGATTTTCAGCAAAATAATGTGCCACTTTAATAGTTTTCTTTTCTACTCCAGATCCACTGGTTTTTTCTCCTTCACTTCCACTACATCCTGATAAAAGGAATGCCATTGCAAGAGTTAAGCTTGTGGAAAATACAAAAAGCTTTCTTTTTTCAATAAAAACCCTCCCCATTTTTTGTAAGCGTTATCATTATGGCTAATCTTAAAAACTTCTCCTCACCCTTGTATAAGCAAAAAACAAATTGTTTTATAATATAAAACTCTGTTCTTGTTTTATTCGGAGTAAGGAAAAAACAATTCACCTCTAATTACGTTTTCACAAGTTGATTCAACTTTTAAACGATTACTTTAATAAAATAAAAGGTAATTTGTTCTATAATATAAAACCCAGTTTTTATATTTGAAATCTTACGTTGATTATAAGCTTCCATTTTTACTAATGTCAAACCATTTTTTGAATTTTATAACAATTTAACAATTACCCTATTTCACTAATTAATATTTACAGGATTGGCATTCATGAGATTTATTGAATGAGAAGGGAAAGATGAAATTCGTTTATTACTATACTAGGATATTTATAGGATAGAAAAAATCAAATAATTTCAGGTTTTCCTTAAAATACATTCATTACGCCCCCCCTTACAACTGGTTAAAGAATAAAGCCATAAAAACTCCTTCCGAAGGTTTTAAAAGATCTCATTAAATATATTTAATTATTACCGATATATAAATTATGGTTAATATATAACACGGGGAAGGAATAAACAAAGATGAATAAACTCAGTACGAAAATAGGTTTTGTTCTTTTGACAGGCATGATCATTACATTGATTGGAAGTTTACTATTAATGTATAAAAGTACAAATGATACAGTTGAGAAAACAATCGCCATGAGCAGCTTAGACATAGCAAGCAACATCTCTCAAGGAATAAATCCAACATCTTATGCTGATTTTTTAAGTAATCAATCCGAAACCTCTACATATTGGGAGATACGCGGGCAGTTAAATGATTATAGACAAAAAACTGGAGCATTATATGTATATACATTGGGGATTAACGAAAATAGCGAAAAAGTCCATATTCTTGTAGACGGAATGGGTAAGGGAGATAAAAAAGCATCTCCCATTTTAACGCCCACAACCGCTACTTCATTTCAGGATGTAGAAAGCGTCATGAAGGGAAAGGTTTCTACCACTTCCATCATTCATGATCCTGAATATGGTGACTATTTATCCGTTTTTGTTCCCATAAAGAAAGGAAACGAGGTTATTGGTATTCTAGGGGTGGATATTGATGCCAGCAAAGTCGATGCTACGGCCAGCAAGGTTCTGGGTGGCATCCTTCCCCTGACGATAATAATCAATGTAATCTTAATGGCGATTGTGGTGGGGGCCTTAATATGGTTCTTGACTAGGAAGTTAAGCCCGCTTCTCAAGGTCAGCTTGGCTGCAAAGGAAATTTCAAATGGAGATTTATTAACAGCCAATAAACTGATTAGCAACACAAGGGTTAAGGGAAACGACGAAATCAAAGTTTTAGTTAAATCCTTTGAGGAAATGATCACCAATACAACTATGATCGTCAACTCCATGAAAAGCTCATCATTCCAGCTATTGGAATCATCAAGTGATATCGAACACAAAATTAAAGAAATGGATACTTCCACGCAATATATCGTTAATGGGATTCAGCAAGTTGCAGGAGCTGCGGAAGTACAATTGCACAGAAGTGAAGAATCATCGAGGGTCATCGAGGAAATAACTATAGGTATACAAAGAATTGCCGAAGCTTCTTCAGAAGTCAGCGAACAGACAAATCATGTTTCAACTAGGATGTCCATTGGAAATGAAGATATAAATGAACTCTCAAATCAAATTCTGCAAGTAAAAGATGTGATGCGGCAAACAAGTTCAAAAATAAAGAATTTGGACGAACAAGCAAATGAGATTGTGAATATTGTACATTTAATTACAGGAATTGCCGAGCAAACCAACCTGCTATCCCTAAATGCGGCCATTGAAGCTGCTAGAGCCGGTGAACAAGGTAAAGGTTTTGCGGTGGTATCGAACGAGGTACGGAAATTGGCAGTAGGTACGAAGGAATCTGCAATCAATATTCAAGAGTCTCTACTTCATTTTAAATCCATCATAAATGAATCAGTGAAAATGATGGAAACTGGAACTAAAGAGGTAGAGGAAGGGACAAAATTTGTGCTGAATACAAGAGAAACTTTTAAACAGACTATAAAATCTTTTGAGCATGTTAGTGATCAGATTCAAGAAATATCAGCCATTACAGAGCAAATGGCAGCAAGTTCTCAGGAAATCAATGCTTCGATAGAAGATTTTGCAGGATTGACAAGGGAAACTGCAGTGGCTTCAAAGCAAGTGGCACAATCAACAGATCAACAAGCGAAATCAATGGAGGACATTTCCCTCTCCACCTCTTCGATGGTAAAGCTTGCTAATGACCTGGAAACATCTGTTGAACGGTTTAACGCTTAAACATCTTGAACCACCATTCTATTACTATATTAAGAAAGGGATTTTGCTATTAATGCAAAATCCCTTTTTTAATATTTTACTTAGTTGATTTTAGTTTCAAATCACCTTCATAAGGTATATGTTCTACTGTTATCGTTATATCTTTTCCCTCTTTATCTTTACCGATTCGTTTATAAGTGAATTTATTTTCATTAAGCTCTGTAAGTTCAAGAACTGCGCCATATTTATTTTCCCCTAGTGAAACATGGGCTCTTATCTTATTTCCGTGAACTACATCGTAATAGCCGTAATCACCACGGCTTTCACCGGTTTTAGCATCAAAAAATTCATACTTATTTGTTTTTTCATCATATTTTGCTAGACCTAAATAATTCGAGTTATAGCTTGATACATCATTTCCCTTTTCATCCAATGCCACTGTTCCTTGCCATGGGGTGCTTGATAAAATTTTATCTCCATCAACATCTGTTTCTACGTCCCCTGTGTAAGTTTCCAAATCTTTGTCTGGATCTGTAAAGGAAAGTTCTGTTTCAGTATAAGGAATATGATCAACAAACACCTCTACGTCATTACCCTTAGCATCTTTACCCATTCTTTTATAGGTGAACATATCCTTATTCAGTTCTGTTATTTCAACAACGGCCTGGTAACCCATCGATTCTGAAATTAACACTCGCATCTTCCGATTGGTAATAAAGAAAGTTCCCTTATCTCCACGACTTTCTTTTGTATTTTTATCAAAAAATTCATATCTGGATGTTTCACTGTCATATTTCGCGAGTCCAATAAAGTTAGCATTCTCCTTTGTTAAGTCATTATTATTCTTATCATAAACTTTTGTACCTTGCCAATTCGTGCTACTAAGAATTTTAGTCAATTCCTGTCCTGCTGTTAACTTGTTTTCTTGTTTACTTTCTTTGGCAGTTTGTTCCTGCTTCTGGGCACTATGATTTTCTTGTGCGTTTGTGTTACATCCTGTTAGGGCCAATGTTAATCCAAGTAATATAGATGATGAAATTTTTGCTTTTTTGTTCATTTTTTCGTCTCCTCATATCATATTGTGGTTTTAATTAATTAGTAAGCCAAGCCAATTGACATTACAAATTGAAAGTATCAGCGATCTGGTTATTTTGCTCCAGCTGTTAGTATAATCTGTTCAATCTCTTTAAATCCTTTTTCTCGGGCATGGTGTAAAGGGGTCACATTATTATTATCAGGAATGTTGACACCTGCCCCATGATCTATTAACAATTGGACTGTTCGCTGCTGTTTTCCATCACCATTATTTAAAATGATAGCTTCTAGCAAAGCTGTCCAACCGAGATCATTTTCATGATTCACATCAATATCAGTTTTAGTTAGGAGTTCTTTAATAACCTCTACATATCCATGTTCCGAAGCAGGGATTAAAGCCGTTCCTCCATAACGGTTGGTTATAGACGGGTCTGCGCCTGCTTCAATTGCAAGTTTAAGTATATCTAGATAACCTTCAGCACCTGCATACAAGAAGGGGCTATTTTTCATGTCATCCTGAATGTTGACGTCTGCACCCGCTTCAATAAGGATTTTTGCAGACTCTACGTCGTTGTTATAGGTCGCAATCATAGTGGCGGTTCGCCCCACCGAATCCTGTGTATTAATATTTGCACCTTGCTCAATCAAACTTCTTATTCTTTCCGTTTCTTTTCGTTCTACTGCTTGAATCAGTAGTTCATTCATTCCCTTTCCTGACCCCTTTGTTGTTTTTTTGGCTCTCTTTCGCTATCTAAGACACACCCTTGAAGGATGAATAGGCATCCGATGACAATCGTTAGCCGTCTCCACATGAAACACACCATCCTTTCTCAATCCGTCTCCATTATATTAGTGCCTAATATTAAACTCCCTCTAAACAATTTCTTAAAAAATGATTAACTTATTCATAAAGTTTCTTAATGTTTATAAAAAATCCCGTCACCTTCGTGACGGGCCATAAAACACTCTATTTAAACATTAAAGCGATACCCTGCTCCCCAAACGGTTTCCAAAAATTTAGGATGGGCAGGATTTCTTTCAATTTTTTCACGTAGTTTCCTGATATGGACAGTGACAGTCGAAACATCTGCAGCCGATTCCAAACCCCAAATATTTTCATAAAGCTGCTCTTTGCTTAATACTTGATTCGGATGCATGACAAAAAACACTAAAGTATCGAATTCCTTTGTTGTAAACGGGACCACCTCCCCGTTTATGTGAACCCTGCGTGCTGACTTATCTATTGAAATTCCATGGACATAGATTGAATTAGATTTGGGGTGACTTCCTGATAAACGTTCATAACGCGCTAAGTGTGCTTTCACTCTTGCAACTAGTTCACTTGGACTAAAGGGCTTTGTAATATAATCATCTGCCCCTAGTCCAAGCCCCCGAATTTTATCAATATCTTCCTTTTTCGCGGATACAAGCAAAATCGGGATATTCTTGACTGCACGTATTTGTTTGCATATCTCAAATCCATTCAACCCTGGAAGCATGATGTCCAAAATGATTAAATGATAATTTCCTTGAAGTGCCTGTTGGAGACCTGTATCACCAGTATGTTGAATATCGACACTAAAATCACTAATTTCCAAATAGTCCCTTTGTAATTCAGCAATACTGACTTCGTCTTCAATAAGTAATATCTTTTTCACATTTCCTCACCTTTCTTTATGGAAAAGAAGACACTTGTACCTATTCCTATCTCACTGGTAGCCCAGATATCCCCTCCATGCTCGTCGATAATTTTTTTGCGATCGCAAGTCCTAAACCACTTCCGCCTGTCAGGGAATTTCTAGATTGCTCAGCACGATAAAAGCGGTTAAAAATATAAGGCAAAGCAGAAGATTCTATTCCATAGCCATTATCTGTGACTTGTACTACTACATCATATAGTCCTTCATGCAGAGAAATGGAAATGTGTTTTTCATCTTTATTCATATACTTTACACAATTGCTGATCAGGTTGGCCAATACGCGTTTCAGTTTCTCTCTATCCGCCGTTACGTATATCGGTTTATTCAGCTGTTGAAGGTCAATCTGGATTCCTTGTTGAAGTAAATCCAATTGAAGTTCTTCTACGTAGTCTTTCAAATATTTATCTAGTCTGACCGTCTCAAAAGTGAATAGTTCCTTTTTTAAATCCAGCTTGGAAAATAAAAACAATTCATCTATCAATGAATCCATATCTTTTGCTTTTAGGTATACCGTCGATAAATACTTGTCCATTTTCTGTGGGGTGTTTGCTACTCCGTCTTTTATCCCCTCAACATATCCCATAATCGAAGTGATAGGTGTCTTCAAATCATGAGAAATATTGGAAAGTAGTTCTTTGCGATTTTCCTCATACTGAAGCTGAAGGTTTACGGACTCTTTTAACTTTTTTCTCATTTCCTCAAATTCCCTATTCAATTGTCCGATTTCATCATTCGAAGCCGCTTTGATTTCAAAGTTTAAATCTCCTGATTTTATCCTCTCTGCTCCCTCTTTAAGTATTGAGATAGGTTTGATGATGCTTCTTGAAACTAAATAATTTAAAAGTCCAATAATCATTACAAACAGTAATAACAATAGAGCGAATAAAATGGGAAATGACTCCCGAGTCAGCTCGGCATAGGAACTTGCCTTTCTCATTACAAAAATACTTCCTTCACTTTTATCCGAAAAATAAAAATCAAACTTCACATATGTGAAAAAGAGTCTTTCATTTTGATTGTGTCCCGTGTATTGATGTTCGTTTCTTCGAAAATGGGAAGTGATTGAACCAAACCTAGCTTATCAAGTGCGGGGGACGCATACTCAATGTTATTACCTTTTCTAACGACAATCTTAATATCTCTATGTTCAAGCTTCTTCAGCTGTTCTTCGTTTAGAAGCTGCTCAGGGTTATTTTTTGCCAAAAGCTTTAAATCGAGAAACACACTTTCTTCTACTGCAGTCAAAGGTTTTTGGAGATAAGAGTTTTTATATAAATGCTCTATCGATTTTACATCACCTGTTATTGCAAAAATAAGTAAAAATCCAGCTGCTAAAAATAAAGTGATGGAAATAAGAATTACGCCAACGTAGGACAACAGAAACCTCATTTTAATTGACAAATATGTTCACCCCGTTTGATCTCTCGTTTTCTCTTATATAGAAAAGTTCACCGTTTATCTGCTGTTCCTGCATATGCATGATAATTTTTCTTTGAACTTAAAAAACATATCACACAAATCTTAAAATTTTCTAAAATACATAGAAAAATCCTAATTCATTTTCGGTCTACAGTTTTTTATTTAAAAACACTCCAGCTTGATTTCAAAAATCCGCTCCCTTTCCGCCGACTGTCTGCCAAGCCGCATCAAAGCAAGCGTCTGTTGGGTCTCGGGTAGCCAGTTTTTCGGCAGGAGTGTCGCATATTTCTTCAATCCATTGGGTTTTCAGTTCATTTAAAACAAAAATCATACAGTAAAACCAATTCCTTATTCAGTTTTGCCTACAGTTTTTTATTTAAAAACGTTCCCTTGATTTCAGAAATCCGCTCCCTTTCCGCCGACTGTCTGCCAAGCCGCATCAAAGCAAGCGTCTAGCGGGGTCACTGCTAAGCTTGTTTTTGTTAAAATATTTTTTAACCTACCTTTTATAATAATGAAATTATTTATAAATTATCCAAGAATTATATAAAGCTGCACTTCAGCATTTATTATCTTCACAAAGATACGAAATTAATTTAGCGAAACCTTTATCAAGCACACGGAAAAGACCATGAAGGTTTAATAGTTTACTATTTGACCAGAGTTTGTGAGACATAGAGAAAAAGCGAACTTCCTCCATAGGGAAAGTCCGCTCTTTACTTATACAAATTTTAAGAAATGCTCATCTGTTCTTCTCATTAATTTGGTGAGACGATCATTTGGTCATCCAATCTAATATCGTCAATCGACCAAAACCAATTATTTTTCGCATTATGCATTCTCCATTGTAATTTAATAGAAGATGCACCTTCAGGAACCTTAATCGATTTAACTTCATACTTATTCAAAACATGTCCATTTTTATTATCAGAAGCAGCTTTTTTGTCATAAACTAGAACTTGTTGTTTTACCCCATTATCAAAGATAGCCGTTACTTCAGCTGTTTGCGTTCCTTCTTGTTTATAGTGAGATGCAAATCCTAAGAATAGATCTTTTGCACCATCAACTTTTACAGAAGGGGAAGTTAATGTACTATCAAAAAGCCTTTTGATGCTGGTGAACCGTTATCATCCCATTCATCAGGATCCGCTACAGCTATAACACCTTGGCCAAGCTCAAATTTGTTCCGATCTTGGTCTTCTGCCTTTGTCCAAAAGTCCTTTGTTGTAAAGCTCCAACCTTGCCACTCCTCTGTACCAGCTGGCATATTCGAGCTATTTGTAACCGACCAGCCGTTAGGAGCTGTATGGCTCCAACCGAGAATGGAACTTGGAATGTTTTCATTCACTGCTGGCTTTAATGCAGACTCTAATTGGTCAAAACTTTCTCCAAGCATCATGTTGACGAATACATTTATATTCTTGGAGCCGATTATTTGGCCGTCCTCGTAAGCACTGATCGTGAATTGTGATGAACCGGAACTTTCCTTACTAGGTGTAGCTTTTATTTGCAATATTTTTCTTCAGATCCTGAAAGCTCATACTCAAGTTCATTTTGCTCCACACTCCATCCTTCAGGTGCATCAACTTTAATTTTCCCTTTCACACTGCCATTTCCAAAACTTTTCATCTTCACTTGGAGTGTAGTTGATTCTCCTGTCGTTACTAAAGAAGGAGAAGCTTGTGCTGAGACCATTTCCAATGCTTTTGTCTGACCACCAGCCAATAACACCTTTTTACTGCTATTGTTAAATGAATCCAGTGCTTGTACTTTAATTTCATAATCAGTACCTGGCTTAAGTCCAGCTACCGGGAACTCTATATTCTTGGGCACAGGATCATAATAGAATTCAGAAAATGCGGTGAAGTCTGCGTCTAGCTCCCCTGTTTCCTTGTTTTTGGCCGTAATGTGATAAGAATGTACGAGCACGTTATCTTTTGCCTGAGGAAATGTTACATTTAAACTTCTTAGTGTCGATTTTTCTTTTACAATCGAAGCCTTGTCTGTAACTGCAAAAGACGGTGGCAACTGATCTCGGTCGTCTGTATATTTAAATTTATTTTTTTAGAAGGATTTTTTATTACCCATGGTTTTCCTGTCCAATCGTCTTTATGAAAGTCACGTTTTTTAATGACAACTTCATTATTATAAACTTCTACAAGCATTCCTTGACTAATATCCCTATATCCTTCTGGATGAAACCCTTGAAGTTTACCCGGTTCTAATTCCAAATAACTTACAGAAGACGTGCCAACAGACGTAAAGTCTTTTTGATGAATCGTTCTGGGGTCTTCAAGTGGATAATGAGAATGCCCTGAAAATGTAATAACTTGTGGATGTTTCTTTAATGTATCATATAAAAGTTCTTTGTTTTCCTGAGTTCCCCACAAGTCACTTCCATACACAGTGTCTTTAATGTGTTGATGAAGAAAAACAAAGATTGGTTGGTCCGGATTCTCTTTTTCTGCTCCAGCTAACTTTTCACCTAGCCAGTTAATTTGATTAACAGAATATAAACCATGGGTATTCCCATTTTCTGGACTTAACGTAATAAAATCATATCCATTTACTTTTTTATGATAGTAAAGGGAATCCATTCCTGTTTTCTCAAGAAAACGATCTTGTGCTTTTTCAACGGAAAGTCCATTCCAATAATCATGGTTTCCCATTGTAAACATGGATTGAACATCACCTTGTTTCTTCTCATTATAAATGGAGAAGAACTTATCATATTCAGTAGCGTATCCATAGTCCGTTAAATCCCCAACGACAACAAAAGCATCCTGTTTAGGCGCTGCTTTGTTTAATTGATCCATGGCTGTTTTAAACTTGTTCATATCAGCAGTTGATCCATCATCAATATGTACATCACTGATTACAGGAAAAACGAGCTCCGGCTTACGTTTATTATCTAAATTTGAAGACTCCGAGTATGCTTGTACACTTGATAAAGAAGTTGTTAATCCTACCGTTACAACTGTCAACATTGCAGCAAATTTATTTTTCGCTTTCAAAATCAATTCCTCCTACTTATCGTTTAGCCCCTTAAAACATGTAATCATTTTACAAAAACACAAAAATCCTCCTTATTTTAAAATTTTTATAGTAATTTCCAATTAAAATAGTAACTTTATATTATTAATAAAATATAACCACCATGTAATTTATATATTAATAAATCAAAAAAGGCCTATGGCCAGTATTCACTTTGTTATCGTTTTTCGTATTTGCCTTTGTTTAATGGGAATGGGGTACTTTCCCTTAACTAGGTGAATACCCATAAAATGGTGAAATTTATACAGGTGGTAATTGGTTCCAAAGTACATGGAAACACCAATTTTTGTATGTTAAGTTCTAGAAGAAGGAAAAGGGAGAGTATATTATAAAAAAATTATTAAATATTGGCTTGGCAGTAACACTTGTTTTTGGACTGTTTTTTGCGATTGCACCCACGAATAAAACTTATGCCCTATCCTATGATAAATACAAATCCTTATTCAACAGGCTGTGTGAATAAAAGTCCAATCGCTTATGAAACAGAATATATTTATAAAAACGGTGTGAAAATTGGATATGTTCACCTAAAAGGAAGTGCGTATTGTCATACGGCTTGGGGATACTTAAAGTTTTATTCGGCTGCTCCGTACGATTATTATGCAAATGTTTGGATGGATAGTTTTAATGGCACGACCAAGAGAGCATTTACAAGTTGTGCTAGTTCCGGTGGTAACGGTTGTATAATGATAGGTCAGACGTCCTGTTATACTGCACAATTTTGGAATTTAGATCCATATAATGCTGTGGCCAAAGCAGGTATTTATTCTTCAAGTGGGGCTCTCATTATTTCTGCGAACACCGGTCGTTATTAATAGGTTATAAAAGGGGTCCTGACAGCAAAAAATGCGTCTATAACAGCGATTCCCTATTGCCTCATTTTATTGACAAAAGGCATTCGGAAATAATTCATTCCGAATGCCTTTTATGAATTTAATTTAATGGATAATTTTTAGGTAACTACTTAGTTTGAACCAAGACAATTTCGTCAATAATCGGAATCTCTCTTATTAATAAAGATAAAAGATTTTCTTCGATTGTATTGTCGATTATAAGAATCTTCTATTACTGGTCCAGACATGAACATTCACCTTTTTTACAGGGATTTTACCACTGCCCATAAAGGCTTTAGCAAATCATTATCATACGGCATTTTTATGTAAAAAGATGGATAATCAACTCTTTTTAAAAAAGCAGCTCCCTGCTTACTGAAGTGAGGCAGTTAGCTCAATAAGCGATGACCCATAAAACAGTCACATATAAAAGTATGTGATATAAATTTCATAACCAGTGTTTTGGATATTGTCTTGTTTGAAATAAATTATTATAAATCATCGATATAAAAACTAATAAGAAGGTACCTATAATAATTGAAGTCAGGAATCCCCAACCAACTTGAGAATTGACCGAAACAAGGGCACTAGCTGCTGCAGGAGGATGAACAGTTTTTGTAAGAGTCATTATAATTAATACAATGGCCAATACTAGGCCGATAATGAATAAGCTTTTACCAAAGATGCTCCAAATGATAAGAGCTATCGTTGTGGAGATTATATGTCCTCCAATAACATTACGGGGTTGTGACAAGAGACTTTTATGGGCACCAAAAACAATGACACAGCTCGCCCCAAGAGGAGCTAATGCCATAGGATATCCTAAATAAACAGCTATAAAACTAATAATGATTATTGCAATGAGCCCACCTATAGCTGAAACAATGGAATCTATATAATCAATTCTGTCCTTTTCTCTAGCTTCGCCCTTCATTTTCTTTAAATATGCTGTTAAGCCTATGTTTTGTTGATTGCTCCAACTTTTTTCAACACTTTTTTCTAATTCCATAATTTATTTTTTCCTCACGTATTCTAAGTAAGTCGACAAGTCGACAGGGTTTTTATATATTGTTATCTTACAGGAAAACCATGAATTTTTAAATATATATCTTAATTTCCATTTTTGCATCTCAAAAACACCTATGTCTGTGAACCTATCATTTTCCTTGGCAAACCTTTAAGCTTTACCGTAAAAGAGAGTATAGATAAGTATCAAATGAAACATCATTTTGGTACAAATAATTTCTCAATATCCCTTCTTTTTTGAAACCTAAATTTGTCAACAACTTATTGGATGCTTTATTTTCGATAAAAACAATTGCTCCAATGCGCGTTAATTCAAGCTCTTTAAAACCATAAGAAATCACCTTACTGACAGCTTCTGTTGCATAACCGTTACCCCAATATTTTGGGAAAAGCGCATAGCTCAGTTCTGCTCTTTTATGTTCTTGAGACCATTCTTGAAATCCAATCGTTCCAATGATGCCATCCTTCCCTTTCAATTCAATTCCCCATTTGATTCCATGTCGTTCTTCAAAATTCTTTGAAAACTTCTTAATCAATTTCTTCACCTGATCTGTATTTGTTAATGGAGTTTGCCCATAATATCTTAATACATCTGGATTGGAAAAACATTTTAATATATCTGCTGCATCACCTTCAGCCATTTCTCTCAGGACCAACCGTTTTGTTTCTAAAATCGGAAACATTTTTCCACTCCCTTTGCTATAACTAGATCTATTTCGTTCCAAAACGCACCTCAATAACAACCTTACGAAATGCCTCTTCCATTTTTAAAAAGGTCAACCAGTATACCTGCTGACTTTATAATTAAGAACACACCCCTTAGCTTTATAAGTGCTTGGTTGTTTCAGCAGGATTATCTATTATATTCCATAGTTATTACGCATTTCCCTTCTTGCGTCCTTTCTCTAGATACCTATGGGCTTGAACTAATTCTTCAAACGCATAACATCTGTCAATGACCGCTTTTAACTTCCCTGCTTCAACAAGTTCCTTGAGGAAGTTTAGAGCTTCGGGGATTTCAGGTAGCTTGGAATCAAGTGGCGATAAGTACCTTCCTGAGAATTCCCTGTACTTGATACCTTTTAATATTAATCTATCTTCATCTTTTGTATGGAGAGTTCAAGCATGTTTTACAGGAGATACTGTGTTCCAAGAACAGGTTTTATCCCTGTTTTCAGCAGGTCAAACTGGCTAAAGATTTCTTCGTCATCACATGCCTAATAATCGGCTCACCTGCATGATTTCGGCCGACAACTTTTTTTATTGAAGTTTTACTCCAATTTATATTTCCATTTCAATTCCTATTATTATAAAAAAAATCCATTCGTATCGAATGGATTTTAATCAATCGTGCTTCCCTGATGCTTAACAATAAAAATTAATTCCTCTCTTGTACTTGCTATCAATCTACAACAGTTTTAGATTGATTTTGATCTAAAACCTAAGAATATATAAGCCTCTCTGTCCATGAAGCACTTTTATGATGTTCAGCATATATTATTATTCTGAATATCAAATTACATAAAGTTCATTATGCTTTTATTTGTCTCCCCGACACTTTCATGTTTTTGATTCAATAAAAGCGGCAGCTCCAGCAACAGCAAAGACCACTATGATTGGAAAAACAGCAGGAAAATAATAATAAGTAAGTACAGTAATGAGGGAACACCAAAACCCTACACACCAATAACAACTTAAAAGCGAACCAATGAAATAACGAAGTCCTGATCCTTTTATTTCAATGATTTCCTCCAGTTGTCCTGAGGCATTTTCTTGGATGGTGGCAGTCAAGAAAGGTTTTCTGATGAATGAAGTGATTTCGTCAAATACAATTAAATGAGTTAACCGGAAGGTAGCCAATATTAAAATAAAAAAATCAAGCCATTCGATAGCCAACACCTATTCACCTCCTAATCTTTCTTTTCATATTTTATGATTTGGATTTTGATTATATAAATATACATTTATAAATCCATAAAATTTTATTAGCCCATTTTCTAAGAAAAATGTACCCATAAAAAGATATCCCCATAGTATGTTAATGTGTTCAAAACCTGATACTGAAGGGAAAGATGTTTGATGAAAAAAGGAACGTCAAATCTATTCAGGGCCGACAAGTGGTACCGAACCCCATCGGACCTGAATGTATTCGTGTTACAAAAGTATATGACTGGGTTGTTCTAACAAATCGTGATCGCAATAAAGTTCAAATACCTGAGGAATGCTTTGCAGCAATTGAAGATGCACGTCATGATGGTAACACCATAACAGCTACTTGTTCGGAAGTAGTTGGTACACGAAGCTGTGATTTTATCGGAGCCATTCCAGCTAACATTCCTAGTGTTCCAGGGGCCCAAATTGTTTCCCTTGCCTTCCATGTCCATATCCGCGTTCAATTCTTTTGCAATGGAGAACCACTACCAGGTTGTAATTTCGTAGTACCTGTTAGTTTCATGGATGAAGTAATCCTATGTTTCCCAGAGGGAACAGAAATCAACTGTAATATTTTCGATGTTCAATGTACAGTTGTTTTAAATCAAATGCTTGGTGATATGGTTGTACTTGATGTGACCATGTGTAAAGATGTTCAAGTTGAGGCTGAGGTTAAGCTAGAAGTCGAGGCTAAGTTCTGTGGACCACGTCCTGTCATCCCAATTCAAGAAGAAGGGGTCGTGTGCCCAACACCACGATTCCCGCAACAATGCCCAACCTTCTTCCCTACATTGAACTGCGACTGCCAAGGTTCAGCAGACTTTACTGGCGAAGCATCCATCCTTGTATTTGAGGACGGTCTAGGAGGTCCAACAACAGGAAACTTAGATTTGACTGCTCTAGTTTGTGACCAATGTACCCTTTCTGGTAGCAGGATTCAAGTTACCTACATCGATACATTAGGACCTACTCCTACTCCAACTGGAACCCCAGATGCTGATATTGACCAAAGCTTCACGTTTACAGCCAATGACTTTAACCAGCCTACATGTGTTACAGATCCTGTTACTGGATTAGTAACTGGGCTTACTGCAACTGGTACCGGTATAATAACACCAGCCGGAGGTGTACCAGAAAATGCGACATTCACACTAACTCTAACTGATGCTGATCCTTTAGGAGATGCTGCTACACTTTTAATAACTGGTGCAACTTCAACTGTTACTATTGCTCTGACAGATGCAGCTAACCCTGCATTAGAGGTTGAAGTAGGAGATTGCGAACGTTTCCCTGTATAATACTAAAAACCCGAGGGATATTCATCTCTCGGTTTTTTTTGTAAAGAAACTTGGGTAAGTCTAATTCCATCATTTACTTCAACTCTTAGTAAATGTATCCCACATTTTAGGCCACCCATTTATTAATTATTAGGTTACATAAAGATTCATGTTTTCATATTTATAGAGCATACCTATAAAAGGAGAGAAAAAAATGGCATCTGATAAGCTAAGACGTAAAGTAAGAAGAAAATTAGGAATGCCTAACCCGCAGTCCCAACAACATCAGTTAATCACTCCCTCCGCCCTCCAGGTTCGGCCAGTACGAGCAAAAGGTTGCTGTGGAAAAACAAATGATCCAGGTTTAACATTCGGTACTTTTTACATGACCAATCATGTTAGGCAAAAAATGATTTCTCATTGCAAACGAGAGCTTCCTATTGAAGCATGTGGACTGCTTTCAGGGGAAAATGGGATTGCAGAAACAATTTGGCCAATGGAAAATGTCAATAGGAGCTCCTTTTCCTACTCGATGGATTTAGATCAAATTCGTCATGTATTTGAACTTATCGATAGGAGGAATGAAGACTTTATTGGCATCTACCATTCCCACCCAACAGATGCTGCTTATCCGTCAGAAGGAGATATTACTTTAAATAACTACCCAGAGGTAGGTCACCTTATTATTTCTTTTGCAAACTCGACCCCTGAATTAAAATGTTTCCAATTAACAGGAAAAAAGTCTTTCCGATACAATTAAAAGTCGTAAACTGAATTTAGTAAATAAGATACTCGCACCTCTTCCTTATGAATTCAAGGTTGAATCTGCGAGTATTATTTTTTTCTTTATTTCCCTATAATGATTAAATTAGTTTTTGTATTCCTATTTAGGAAAACTGATCATTCCACTTTTTTACTAGGTCGGAAAGTTTGTATTCTTTTCCATCAATAATCATATCAAGGGCATGACCGAAATCAATGGCAACCTTCTGGGTCAATTTTGCAATTCTTGGAGCTAAAATGGTTGCCGGGATCCCGGCGGAAATTAACGCTATTTCCCATTCCTGATCAGACTGTAGCTCATTTTGTACTCTATTTAACTCTTCATACCCATTTAAATCTATACTGCCAGTAATTTGTACGCCTTGTTCTTTAAAAACGATTTCTGCTTCTTTTGAACGGCGTCCAACAAGAAAAACCTTCTTATTACTCAGCCAGGGCCATAATGTCCCCTCGTCCAAGAGGCTCTGCATGATCCAAGCACAACAAGCTTTCGAAGGCATGAACTTCAGTTGTTGAAGTACAGTTCGGGTTTGTTTTGCCCAAGGATCCAGCCGCCAAGGAGCTATCAAACCAGCAATATCAGTATCCCGCAATGACTTGACCAATTCCCTCCTTATTATCTCGGGTGCATTGGATACTCCCGCATAAGATACATAGCGTTTGAATTCCTGTACAAATAATCCATTGGCTGGATAGCTTAAATAGCTTATTTCTCCGATTCCAAAACGAGCAAGAGAAAAGCCTTTATTCTGTTTTATCGCTTGGTCCAATAATTCTATCACTTTCATATTATCTAATAAGGATTTCTCATAGTGATAATTCCCATCAACCACCCCACTTCCACCCCCGGTATGCTCTGCCATTAAACCTTTACCTTATTGTTTCTTCGTTAATAATAAGGAAATTTGATTGCTTGAACTGATTTCCAGATCTTGTTCTTTAAAAAACACAAAAGCCTCTACACGAATATTGCTGTTTTCTTCAGGTTGAAGGACGCTTATTTGTAAGTTAGTTAAAGATTCTGTTTGCCTAGGGTTTATAATTTTAGATTGAATTGGACATATCCAGGTTTCACCCCTCTCCATTTTCTCAAACCATTCATCATTCATATATTTCCACCCTTTTGTTTCTTCATTTTTCATTACCCCTAAAGTTTCGGCAACATTGGGAGGCAATATTTGCCCAGATATTTTTATACTTTCTGAAGGGCTGGAACGCAAGCAGATAACTGGATTCCGCAAAATTTCCGTACCTATATTTTTAATATGAAGATTTCCAATAAGCTTGATTTTGTTACGTTCTTCAAGTTCTTCAATAAAAATATGATAATCTAAAAACACTTCCGCTTCTTTTCTTTCAGTAATAGTTGGTTTCTTTAATAAAAACTTTTTCTTTTCTGGTAACCTTTTTTCTTTTTGCATGGCAGGCTCTAAATTTATCTCAGTATTTTCAGAATGAACAAACATGTTTGAGAAAATTTCAATTGGAACTAATGACAAAACAGATAAAGGCGAACTTTCGTGAAATCTAGCCAATATTCCTATTGTTATCGACATCGCATATTTCTCACCAAGTTTTTCCCAAAAATCTTCACCCTTAATAAGAGGATACATAATCTGTATATTGATAAAAGGGTTATTTGCGCTTCTGACTACCTCATTAGATTTAAATTTTGTTCCAGTTCTTGTACATTCATAATGAAAAATATCCAATAACTTTTTATTAGCTGATTTCGAATTATGGATTAATTCAAGAATGGGCTCTTTTATTCCTGGAATTTCAAAGAGTGAAAAGTATACATGAAAATCAGCCTTTTCTGATTCCTCCTTTTCATCTATAAGTATCACCTTTGCCCCACATGCAGATAGGAAAGTTTGAATATACTCCAGCACCTTCCTTTCTAGAAGGTGCTTTCTAAAGGTGTTATATTTAACATCATAGTCGGAGGAAATGACAATTCTTTTACCATGCAATGCAGAACTTAACTGTACCTTCTTATTTTCAGTATCTGGCTGCACATCAAAACCCAATTCCCTGAAAAGATAAGTAAATGCTGGGAGAGACTCATAGGGGATGGCTCCTGCCCTTTTATCCCCAACTTCTACTTTAATATCCATTTATGTATCCCCCTTTATGTTAATCCTGGTAACAGATTTACTATTCAAAAGGATTAATAATACCGTACGGCTCTTTTCTCACAACCCTTATACCACCCAATATTTATAATATGTAAGAGTAATGAAGAAATGATAAAGAATACACTTAGCAGACTCTAATTGCTTGTGTAAGTTTGTATATACAATATTAAAAGGAAATGCAGTGCCTCCATCCATGTAAATTCTTAAGGATTTTATGAGGGAATCAAAAAGGGGATAAATATAATCACCAATTTGAAATACGGTACATATAACTATTATGGAATCATTTATAAAGGGATCAGTATTTGATTAAAACCAGTCACATGAATATTGAAAAATTGAAATCAAAGATTATTCGGTCAAGATGATCATTTTATGAGGAGGAATTTTCTTTTGTTTACCTTACCCCTTCAATGATTTGGATGTCACTGTGTTCCTAATCTTGAAGCAATACAACACTCTCACGAACGGTACTCCACACCCATAAAAATCTTGATAAACATCTCCGCATAGGAACTTCTTGGTCATTTACAGTCGCTCAATCTCATCCTGTCTAATTGATTCCTTATTAGTAATGGCCGGAGATTGCCGCCTGTCACACGTGATCAAAAATAAGGAGTGGTTATTTTGTACACAGATGATGAAAAAGGCAATGAAATACAAAAAAGTAAATTGAATAAAATAACTCCAGTTCAACTTCAGCAAATGATCATTCATCTTAGATCTGAACTTTCCCTATACAAATCAAAAGTCAATGAATACGAAGTCGATTATAGTAAAAAGAAAATAAGAAAATTAATAAAACAAAATGAAGAAATGATAAATGAACAAAGAACATATCAAGACCTAATCAATCGGAAGGAACATGAAAGGAAGAATGCAGAAACCAAAGTTCAGAAATTGGAAGAAGAAATTAAGAAATATAAGGCCGAACTACAGTACTTTAAGGAAACCAAAACAAACGACGAAAAGAAAAAAATGACATAAAAACTCTTGGAGATAAGAATAAATTATTACAAAGTGAAATTGCTTCTCTTCAAAAGAAAGTTCAAGAATATGAGTCTGCTCAAAAACAAAATGTTAAAAATGAGGAATTTAAAAGCCATGATGGTTTTCAAAAAATGGCGGATGGGCTTAAAGAGGTGAAATCACTTCTTGCTCCAGTAAATAAAAAAATAACTAATTTAGATGTACAAAGCATAAATTTAGAGATTGAGAAATTAGTTGAAAAAGTTATGTTTTATTTTCACGAGCAAAATATTTTCAAAAATGAAATTCAAGAGTTAAAAGGAACCATTAATTCTCTCAACGAAAAAGAAATGAATTATATAAATGAAATGAATCAGCTTACTAAAACCATTGATCTTTTATACGATCAAGAAAAGCAATATAAAGTGGAGATTAATAAGTTTGAAAAAGCACTTTCAGATAAGGAAGAGCAACATAAAAAAGATATAAAAAATATAAACATGAAATTGATAATTACATTTCTAAGATTGGCCAGCTATCCGAACAGGAAAGTCAATATAAAGTGAATATTGAGAATTTGGAACAGGTGATTACCGATCTAAGGGAAAAAGAGCACTACCATCAACAAGAAATCAATCAGTTAAATCAAACGATTAGTGTTGTATCTGAACAAGAAAATAAATATAAAGCGGAGATTGAAAGTTTAGAAAAGGCCATGATCGAGCTTTCCGAAAAGGAAGAGCAGCAGAAACAAGTTATCGAAAGCTTTAAACATAAAATTGAAAATTATACTCAAATAATCGGCCACCTTTCCGAAAAGGAAAGTCAATTTAAGGTGGACATTGCAAATTTAGAACAGATGATTTCCGAGCTAAATGAAAAAGAGCACTACCATCAACAAGAAATCGATCAGTTAAATCAAACGATCAGCGATGTATCCCAACAAAAAAATAAATATATAGTGGAGATTGAAAATTTAGAGAAAGCCATGTTCGAGCTTTCTGAAAAGGAAAAGCATCATATACAGATTATCGACAAGTTTAAACAGGAAATTGAAAATTATACTCAAACGATCGACCGCCTATCCGAACAGGAAAGTCAATATAAAGTGAACATTGAGAATTTGGAACAGTTGATTTCCGAGCTAAAGGAAAAAGAGAACAGCCATCAACAAGAAATCAATCAGTTAAATCAAACGATTAGCGCTGTATCCCAACAAGAAAATAAATATAAAGTGGAGATTGAAAGCTTAGAAAAAGCCATGATTGAACTTTCCGAAAAGGAAAAGCAGCAGAAACAAGTTATCGAAAACTTTAAACAGGAAAATGAAAATTATACTCAAATGATCGACCACCTATCGGAACAGGAAAGTCTATATAAGCTGGACATTGCAAATTTAGAACAGTTGATTATAGATTTAAAGGAAAAAGAAAACTACCATCAACAAGAAATCGATCAGTTAAATCAATCGATTAACGCTGTACCCCAACAAGAAAATAAATATAAAGTGGAGATTGAAAACTTAGAAAAAGCCATGATTGAACTTTCCAAAAAGGAAAATCATCATATACAAGTCATCGAAAACTTTAAACAGGAAATTGAAAAATATAATCAAACGATCGACCACCTAACCGAACAGGAAAGTCATTACAAAGTGAACATTGAGAATTTGGAACAGATGATTTCCGACCTAAAGGATAAAGAGAACTACCATCAACAAGAAATCGATCAGTTAAATCAAACGATTGCCCTTGTATCCCAACAGGAAAATAAATATAAAGCCGAGATTGAAAGTTTAGAAAAAGCCATGATCGAACTTTCCGAAAAGGAAGAAAAGCAGAAACAAGTTATCGACAACTTTAAACAGGAAATTGAAAATTATACTCAAATGATCGGCCAACTATCGGAACAGGAAAGTCAATATAACGTGGAAATTGCAAATTTAGAACAGATGATTATAGATTTAAAGGAAAATGAGAACTACCATCAACAAGAAATCGATCAGCTAAATCAAACGATTAGCGTTGTATCCCAACAAGAAAATAAATATAAATTGGAGATTGAAAAATTAGAAAAAGCCATGATTGAACTTTCCGAAAAGGAAAATCATCATATACAAGTTATCGACAAATTTAAACAGGAAATTGAAAATTATACCCAAACCATCGACCACCTATCCGAACAGGAAAATAAATATAAAGCCGAGATTGAAAACCTAGGGCAAATGATTATTGATTTTAAAGAAAATGAAGATAACCATCAACAAGAAATCGAACAATTAAATCAATCGATTGCTCTTTTTCAGGGCAAGAAAATAAATATAAAGCCGAGATTGAAAACCTGGAGCAAATGCTTATTAATTTCAAGAAAAATGAAGATAACCATCAACAAGAAATCGATCAGTTAAATCAAACGATTGCTCTTGTTTCGGAGCAAGAAAATAAATATAAAGCCGAGATTGAATATTTAGAACAGACGATTATCAATTTAAAGGAAAATGAAAGTCAACATCAACAAGAAATCGATCAGTTAAATCAATCGATTGCTCTTGTTTCGGAGCAAGAAAATAAATATAAAGCGGAGATTGATAATTTAGAAAAGACGATTAACAATCTAAAGGAAAATGAAAATCAACGTCAACAGGAAATCGATCAGTTAAATCAAACGATCGCTTTTGTTTCGGAGCAAAAAATAGATATAATGCCGAGATTGAAAACCTAGAACAAATGATTATAAATTTTAAGGAAAATGAAAATCAACAACAACAAGAAATCGATCATTTAAATAAAACGATTGCCCTTGTTTCAGAGCAAGAAAATAAATATAAAGCGGAGATTGATAATTTAGAAAAGACGATTATCAATTTAAAGGAAAATGAAAGTCAACATCAACTGGAAATTAAGAACTTAACCGAATCCATAACAGATTTAACAGATAAAGAAATTAATTATTTACAAAAAATAGAAATTATGAATAAAACAGTAAATGATCAAAAAGAAAAAGAAAGACATGATAAAGATGAACGAACAAGATATATAAAACAACGAGAAAAAATCATAAGCAAGCAACGGGAAAAATGGAAAAACCTTTCAATAATAATGGAATACAACAACAAGTTGGAAATACTCGTGTTAATATGGGAAATTTCAATTCGCCAAATAACAAAGAAGTAATTAATCAACCAAGTGCGTTTCGATTCTCGAATGAAACAAACCAACAAAAAATACAACCCAAAATTTTAATATGCAAACATCACATTGTCAAACACACTTTACCCTAAATAAACCGAGTTACACAGAAATTGATAGAGCACAACAAAATTATAATTCCGGGATCATGTCATCGTATCAGAAAAAAGATTACCAAGATACTAAATTTAAAAACTCTAATACAGATTCATTTTCATTAGATATGTTTTATAAAAATCATCCTTTATATAATTTACATTCTGGAGCTCAAAAACAGCGATTGATCCCTTTAAGAATTTTAGAAAGCGTCAATAAAAACCTATATTTAGAGTATATATACACTCACTTTAACTCATTGAACTATAACAAAAACTTAATTACCACTTTCAACCGAAAGATCAAGGATTGTGATAATCCCCCGTTTAAAATTAATATCACAGTCCTTGAATTTTTCTTAATAATGAAAAAATCGTTACAAAAGGAGAGATAAATGAAATGAAAAATCATCCTTTAATTTCAATAATTTTTCCAGCCAAAAATGAAGGGGAAAATGTGAAAAACACTCTCGATTCATTATTTTCTGTTGATACAAATTATCCCTTCGAAGTGATTATTATAAACGATGGATCATCAGATGATTGCTGCGATTTTCTTAAAACGTATAATCACGCAAACCAGGTTAAACTTTTTGAAACAGATGGCATAGGAGCTGCAAACGCACGAAATTTAGGAGCAACGAAAGCTTCGGGAGAATTCCTGATTTTTTGCGATGCCCATTTACAGTTTGAAGATTTATGGATCGATCATATTGTAGAGCCCCTGCTTACAGGAAAATCTGATGCAGTAACCCCAGCAATCGCTTCGTTTGGCAATTCCGATTTCATTGGCTATGGTCAGACCTTAAAGTCAAACCTTAGAATCAAATGGAACTCTAAACAAAATGGCCTCTTTGAAACTGCCGTATTACCCGGAGGATGTTTTATTATCCCAAAAAGAGTGTTTGAAGATGTGGGCGGATTTGAAACGGGATTTAAAACTTGGGGACATGAAGATGTAGAACTTTCTATTAAGTTATGGCTGTTCGGATTTCGCTGCCACGCGCTGCCTGATGTAAAATAATCCATTTATTCAGAAAAACTCATCCCTATGAAGTTAGCTATGATGAAGTTTACTATAATTTATTAAGGATGGCATACTCACATTTTAATACCATCGCATACAAAAGTGCAAAAACTTATGATCCATGTAAAAGCAAACCCTATTGAATCCCAAGTGCTCCTTGATGGAGTTAAAAAGCAGAGACGGGCTTACTTTCAAAAACGAAAATATGATGATGATTG